>NZ_CP111121.1 GCF_026314945.1 Chryseobacterium fluminis | reverse complement strand
GTAATATAATAGAATTATGCATCATTCTATTGTAAGGTTGGAAATAAAAATGAAAATATAATTTCTTTGCATTATGGAATTCCTCATCAAATATGGTATAAGGAAAAAGCCAAATAAAGAAATTGATAACACTGCCTAACTGATGAAGTTATTTTCTGTGTATGCTACTATATAAAAATGATATTTTTAAAGCATCTTTTCTAATTAGAATAAAGAATGTAAATTTCTAATTCTATTGGATCTTTGCTTAATGCTTTTGTATAAGGGAGGGTATTTTCTAGTTTAGTAACACTAATTTCCTAATGTTTTTTTGCAGCAAATAATTAATATTTTTTTTAAGCATATTTAAAAGTTAATAATTATTTTAATGATAAATAAATATATAAATTTCATCTCATTAAAGGAATACTGCTCCGAGAACTTTACAACTAATGTTTATTCAACTTCATATCCAAAATCTTTATGCCATTTTTGAATTGTGGTGCGACTTAATCCATATATCTTTGCCGTAAATCTTTTAGATAAATTGTGTTTCTTTTGGTATTGCAGTATTTTGATAATTGTTTCTTTATTGTAACTTCTAAGCTTATGATTATTAATGCTGTCTTCACCCTGGGGACCAAATATCAATTCATTAAATTTTAGTACCTTTTCAGCTGTAGTCAAATCAGAAATCAGGGATTTAATTTTTTTATCTTTTAATTTTTCAGGCTGCTTTTCTAGAAGCAAATCATAATATATCTTAGTATAATTTGGCCGCATAATTATCTTTGTAAAATTAATTTGTAGTAATCATAAATCTTGAAAAATCTAGATTATAAATCATTCAGCTTGTATTACGAATATTTTTAATCGAAACTTCTTAAATTTCATCTTTTTCATAATGTTTTACAAACTAAATGAAATAAATTTAATTCGCCTGAAAAAAAAGAGAAGTTTACCATTCCCTTTTATTATATTTACCACAGATTAATTACTATATATTCAATATTTAGTAATATTTTTTTTCATCATTTGTGTTTTTAATCTCCAGCTACAAGCTGGAGATTTTCCTTTTCTAAACAATCATTAAAAGCCACTTATTCATCCGGTAATTCTGGATGAGTTAAAGAATAAATTGTAATAAGCGAGAGCTTTAAAGGGTCTATATCCCATTTTGGCTCGTTTAAATTCTTGATGACAAGACTTCTGTCATTAAGATCAAATTCCTGCACAAAACAATAATACATTAAACGGGAGATTGACATATTAACATTACGGCCGTTTTTTCTGAGATTTACACTTAGATGCGGATTTTTACTTATAGAATTTACCATTCTGAGAGGCATCATTTTTTCTCTTGCAAAGATTTTACTCCTGGTGACATGCACCCATCCACTTCTGCGTTTAACCCTTCCTTTATTAGAGATGATATACTGCCCTTCGAAATCCGGTATTTCTTTCCATAGCTCTTCCGGAAGGTTTAAAAGGGATAAATTGACGCAGGCAGGCGGATGGTTTTGGTCAATATCAGGTTTGCCTAATTTTTCCCATAAGGAAACATTAAGAGTTTCTTTACTGCCTAAAGCTTTATTTTTTTTGGTTGTCAAAAAATCATTTTCCTGAGGTATATAATCATCGGGAAACCACCGAAAACCTCCTGCCGTAAAACTAATCTTCTTCAACACAGAGAATATACCACCCGGACTGGTTCCTGAAGCTTTACTGGCAGCAACAATACTTTTAAAATTAGAAATATGTTCACCATACACGGTATATTGGCTAACCGCCTGCTTAGCTTGACTGGCCCTTTTTTTACGAAATTTTTTAAGGTGTATTTCACTAATGGAAAGCAGTTCCAAATTATTATAGTTCAGATGAAGAGAATTAGTATCACGATAAGAAATGGCTATATGCTGATCATCCATGCTAAATTTCTCAATAAAATAATAATAAACAAGGCGAGCAACCGATCGTCGAAACTTCTTTCCTTCAAGGGAAAATCCACAAAACACATGATAAAAAGTGCGCTGGAGATAACGGTTAAAATATTTTACAAAACTCAATTTGATAATTCTCTCCCCATCCTTACGATATCCCCCATTGGCCATTGGAGTTAGCCGCTCCAGACTTTTCACCCTTCCCATATTAGAGATGGCATAGTTTTCAAGATCCTCGATTATTTTCCATTCTTCACCCGGAAGATCATCCAGATTAGTATTATATAAGACATTTTTCACGTACTGGTCTTCCAATTCTAGAGGTAGTTGCATCACTTGAGAAATTTTGTTGTGAAATATCGTTTTTTGCGATTTAATTCTATTTCCAGTTAATTAATCTTTTCGTTACCTAAATTTTAACTTAACTCCTTATCATAGGTAGTAAAAAAGCTGGACAAATTTATAAGTTTTCGAAGAATGCGTGACAGCAAATAAAGAAAAATAACTTATGGATACGACAGGTTACTATAACTGCATTAAAGTAATCTCAAACCTCTTTTAAAAATTGACACATAAGAGGAAAGGTCCAGAAAAGCAAAAAAAGACCTGAAATAATTTTTCCTGCTATTATTTGAATGTACTGAGTGTATGTTAATTTGTTTTATTATATTTATGATGAATTAATTACTATGTATTTATTCTTAGTAATAAATTATTTTTCATCATTTGTATTAAGCTCCAGTTTTCAGCTGGAGCTTTTATTTTCTAAATAACCAGATATATTTAAAAGAATAATTAGGAAGACAATGGTTTTTTGAGATTTAATAACTTTAAAAAATATATAAGACAGCTTAATAAATTTACGGAATGTTTGGGGTGCTGTATTAATTAGATTTAAATGTCCAAAACATAGATTCTACCTTACAGCTGATAGATACTTATTCCCGGATTTGAATTTTATTTATATCGGTATCAATACATACAAAATCAAAGGCCTCCTGTAGGAAGCCTTCGATACACCAAATCACAAAATATTAATATGAAAAAATTCACTTATAAAGCTGTTGCCGTATAAGTTACTGTTTGAGTATACGTTCCGGCCGGTTTTCCTAAAATATCAGAAGATGATGATTTCGCCGCTGGAATGGTATAGTCCAGATTCAGGGTCAAGGCGCTTCCAAGAGGAGCATTGGCTACTAAAGTCTGATCTGTTGCCGATAAAACTACAGCACTTTTTGTTCCACCCATAGTTCCTGCAGCTGCTGAAGCTTTGATGGTTAAAACATCTACCGGGATCAGGTTGGTTCCGTTCACGAAGCTCGCACCGCCTGCTTTTACCTTTACATTAAAATTCTTTGTTGAGGTTACTTTCAGGGCGTTGGCCTGGGCCACTGTTTTCTCCGAATTATAATCCGCAGCAGTAGCATAGTTAAAGGCAACAGCACCGGCAATGGCAGTACTTCCCGCATCAATAGAGATGACATCATTCAGCGTGATGCTTACCGTAGTGGTTGCGGTAGTATTCTGAGCCTGAACATTATTAGTTCCCAGTATGAATGCTCCGATACTTAAGGCTGCGATGGCGATTTGTTTTATCATGACAGTAGTATTTAATTTTTATTTTTGTTTAATTGTTCTCTCTTGAACATGACAAATCTACGGCGGCGATAAAATTTTCTCTGTAGTGGAAAATGGAAGTTCATGTAGTAAAATAACTACACGGAGTCATAATAGAAAGCCTTCATGACTTTCTAAGTGTTGAAGGCTTGTTTATTGTATAAACTTGTTTCAATATTAAGTTCTATAATTAAAGTAAAATCAGTTTTTAAGATTTAAATAGTGTCAGTTCTTAGACTACTTGATTTAAAGTCTAAATTTTTGATTGATCACAGGATTATAGAATAAAACATTCGCATTTTCTGTCTGTATTTTATTTTCATTTTCGAATTTCATTTCGGGTCCTATTAAAATGAATTGGCTCCTATCCTACAAATATTGAAGTCAGGTAATTCACGCGAAGAAGGACTCGTGGATACGCTGAATTGTAAGTGCACTCGAAAGAGCGTCAACCAAATAGTCTTTATATATTAATTAATGCCTGTAATATTACTTCCAATAATTCCAGTTGACACCATCATAAACAGCGATTGAATTGCTTACAGTATCGTAGCATATCATTCCCGGATAAGGTTTTTGTACAGACAAATGAGGATTTTTAATATGAGGCAGTACAAGCGCTTTATCTGGTGATTCAAAAATCAAAACACCTTTCGCAGAGCTTGATCCCGACCCAATGATTACACCGTCACCTACTTCACTTCCTGTCATAGGCACCATACCACTGCTGCTTCCTTCATCCGACATATCTTTCCACAAGTTATTTTCATAAAATTTGTTTTTCCCGCTCTGTCTGTCAAAAACAAATGTTCCGTTTTGTGAATTTGCTGCAGACGGCATGGAATTTACTGCAGGTAAAATAAGACCTTTGGTATTTATGGTTTCAATATCAGTAAGCTGATTGCTGGCGGTATTACCGGAAAATTCCAGTAATGAGCCGCTTCCTGAAAGACTGGTTTTGCCAATTGCAACCTGTGCATGAGCTATTGCTAAAAGTAGAATAAATGGTAAAGTAATTGCTTTTTTCATTATTAGTTAGATTCGTTACAGGTTCTCTTAATGCAATTCCAGACTGAACCATTATATAATTTTATACATTGAGAAGCTATATCATAGACAATCATACCTTTTTTAGGATCAGGCACAACTGATGAATTTAAAACTCGGCTGATAACCATCCCTTTATCGGTAGAATTCAAAGCAATAAAACCATTGGGTATACCGCCTTGAGAGATATCTGGTCCTTCAGGCCAGTTTCTATAACGTTCAGACAATGTCGATATGCCCAGTTTCGTGTATGAAGCAGGATTACCGCCAGCCCCAGGTTTGTAACAGTAGTTAACATCAATATTAATATTTGCGGTATTGCTGATCAGTCCTGCGTTATCTTTAATGGTATACTGGATCGTTGTGGCTGTATTGTAGAAATTTGTCGCTGGAGTAAAAGTCAGAATTCCAAAATCATCAACTTTCCAGTTGCCTTGACTGCTAATATCAAAACCTTTTACGTTTCCACCGCTGCTGATTCTGTTAATAGAATTAGTGGGAGCAATAAGATTTATACTTGCAGGAATTAAAACGCCTCCATCAAAATCATTGTCATTTGCTATTAAGTTAAATGTCTTCAGATTATTTTTAGGTGCTGAAAAAGTATCATTTGCCGCAACGGGTGGTCGGTTTATTCCAAAATTATTACCTTGCGAAGATCCTGTAGAAAGTACAGCAGATATTATATTAGAAGTTGTTCCAACGCGATTTCCAACAACAGAAAAACCTGCTGGAACAGTCATTTCGATAGTATATGGTCCTGGAAAAGTATTGGTATTGATATTATCAAAGAAATAAAATCCATTGCTGTTGGTAACAGTATTTTTTACAAATGTTCCGTTACTGCGCAAAGTCATTGATATACCATTATATCCAATACCGTCGGGAGTACCGGCGTTATTATCATTAAAAACAGAACCGTTGAAACTTGCCGCAAATGTAATAGACTGTTCATTATAGGCTCCGATAAATGCTAAATCTGATGAACCGGAAAATGTCTGAATTAGCTGAACTGCCTGAGAATAGTTTGTAGAATTAATGCCAAATTCGGACCAGTCAGCCGCCAGTACACGGATAACTCTAGTACAGGAACTTGAAGTACTCGCACTGTATGTAGGAGGATTTGTATTTGCATGATAAAATTTCCAACACGCACTTCCAATAACAGGAACTGTACTGAAAGAAACTACGTACTGCGTCCCTACAGTCTGACCCGATTGATTCACAAACCTAAAAGTATCAGGTAATGTAGTATCATTGATTGTACCTACCTGCGTAAAAATTAAATCAGGAACATTATCACCGATCGATGAAGGTACAATTCCTAAAGTATTCAAGCTTATGCTGGATCCTGAGGTTATATTAAATAACGCTGTTCCTAAGTCGAGCCCCTGAATTCCATCTGAAAGATATTGCACCAGATTATTATTCACAGGAAGAGGCGAGACATTACCCGCTCCGCCATATAATTGGCCAACCCCAATATAAGTCTCACTATTAGGGGTAGGTATTGTATATACAGGCAATGCTATATAACTTCCTGCAGTATAAGACACTCCTTTGTTGGTTAGTAATGCATTATTAACACCAGTACTAAATGTTTTTTCGGGTAATGGGCCTGTTCCGTCAGGATCCCAGGTAAAGGCAAGTAGGTTATGACTGTTGTCGGGCTTTATAGTCGCGCTCATACTACTGTTCCAGTATCCTGCATAATCAGAATAGATTCGTGACACTGGTTTTTGAGCAAATGAGAATGAGGAAATGATCAATCCGATCAAAACTAAGAGGTACTTCTTCATGAAAATTAGTTTCGCCGGCAAATTTAGTGTAATAGTTTAATGAATTGATAATAAACAATGGTAATTTCCCCAAATATGAATGATATCATAAACAGAAATATTTAACAAAAAAAAAAATTTTTTGTTAAATATTATTCAGCTAAAAACTGGTACTACAATTAAAATACTGTAATAATAAACCCTTTTATCTTTATTCCAAAGAAACAAAATAGCGAAAGCCAAAATTTTCAGACTGCTTTCTGAAAGCAATCATAATATACCTCAATAAGTAGTTTGTCTGCTCATTATTGTCCATCACATAGCCTCTCCATTTTTAAAAGAACAAGATTCATTAATTTTTCCGTTTGCAAAATAATCTACATAGGCCGGCATCCTTTCCAGAAAAGGTATATCCACCACCGTTGCCATCACAGGACTTCTCCACGAAACGACTGCTGATGCTCTTACCTGTAAGAAAAACAAGTCTATCTCCGGAAACATCAATAGTATCATCATCATTAAACGATCTTCCGTCAAAATTTACCCTTGAAAAAGGATTATTGGCTACACAAGTATAAGGACTGGTCGGATAAACTGCTTCGATAACTGATAGCCGATTTAAACCGAACGCACATGGTCACTTTGACTTAAAATGGTGGTCAATATGACTTGTAATCTACATTTATACATCTGGATAATAATAATAATAATAATAATCAAATCTAAAAAACAGTTGAATTAAATTTTCAAATTGTATCATTTATATTCATCCACTTAACCATTAATGAGCTATTTTATACTTTATATAAATTTTAAATAGTGGAATAAGAATGATTTATTAAAGAATTTTTTTTTAATATTATCAATTGAGTTATTTCTATTTTAATAAAATAAATATCTAATTAGCAACATTTTATATAAGCATGGTGTAATCTCACCCATCTTAAGTACACTTAAAAGTAGAGCTTTTAGTTAATAATTTATTGTTGTCGTTGTTAAAATTTTGTTGGAATGTGGGAAACTCGTTGGCCTTAGTTTGGGTTAGTTTTCCATATTTCAATAAAAAATCCCTCGGCGTGAGGTATTGCAATGATTTGTGAGGCCGCTCATTATTATACATCCACATCCAAATTTCCGAATAATGTCTCATCTGACTGATGTTCTCAAATAAATAAACATCTAAGAATTCTGTCCGAAAAGTTCTGTTGAATCTTTCTACCAAAGAGTTTTGCGTTGGTTTTCCAGGCTGAATATAATGAAGCGCGACTTCATTTTTATTGCACCAGTCTTTTAGTTTTTCAGCAATAAACTCTGGACCATTGTCAACTCTTATCGTTTCAGGTTTCCCACGCCAGTCGATTAGTTGTTCCAGCTCAGAAACAACTCTTGCTGATGGTAAACTGGTGTCGATGGTAATATTCAAAATTTCTCTGTTAAAATCATCAATGATATTAAGGCTTCTAACGCTTTTACCATTCTCCAGAGTATCGTGCATAAAATCCATACTCCACGTTACGTTAGGATAAACAGGACGAAGCAAAGGCTCTTTCACCCTTGCCGGAAGCCGTTTCTTTCGTTTACTTCTTAGATTCAGTTTCATCGATTTGTAAATCCTGTAAACCCGTTTGTGATTCCACCCGAAACCCAAATTTCTCAAACGGTGGTGCATTGTCCAAAATCCCCAGGTCTGATGCTGTTCTGCGAGCAAAATCAACTCCTCCCGAATCTTATCATCCTCATTATTTTTCTTTCTTTTATAATAAAATACCGAACTGTTTATGATAAAAAGTCTACACGCATTCCGAATGCTTATTCCGTGTTCCGATCCGGAATAAACGACCAGTTCCCGCTTCTCGGAAGGTGTTAAAGCTTTTTTGCAATCACATCTTTCATTACCACGTTTTCCAGCGTAAGTTCAGCCACGATCTTTTTATATTGTGAGAGTTCCTTTTCCAATTCCTTCATTTTAGAGAGTTGCTGCACATCCAAACCACCATATTTACTCTTCCATTTGTAAAATGTCGGCTGGCTGATCCCGTGTTCACGGCAAATCTCATTCACGGTTCTTCCTTGATTTTGTTCAGCTAAAATCTTAATAATCTGAACTTCTGAAAATTTACTGTTTTTCATAGTATTCCAAATTTAAAAACTATATTTTTAAATGATACTGTTTTTGGGGAAGATTACAATGGCTTTTAAGTTAAATGTCGTAATTTATAAATAGGGACAATAACTATTTTAGCATTTCGAAGTTAAGTGATAAGTTTGAACCCAATATTCAACATTAACATTTATCATTAAATACTGCCATGTGCATAATCGGAAATGATAGAAGGTAATCATTCAATCTAATCAGAAATTAACTTATGCTTTTACATTTTAGATAAATGCATTGAGAAAGTTATATATAATTTTTATCAAGTAGAACATTAACGAATAAAGTACATATATTGTAATAATTACCTCTTATTGTGATATTTATCCATCATCCATCCTCTAAACAAATCGACAATACTTGTTGCCTTTGAAGTTAACCTTCTCCAATCAGATCTAATACTATTAAAGTAATAGTAACAAATTCAAAATAATATTTGATGTACATAGAATTATTTTTATTCGTACGATCCTTTTTTAAATATAAATAATATAATAATTAAATAATAAAGAAATGAAAAGAACTCTATTATTGGCAGGATTTATCTTAAGCCCAATGGTATTCTCACAAGTGTTAAGTACTCAAACAAGAAACGATGCCGGAGCTCCAACTACAGCAAGCGGTTTTTATGAAGCTAATGTACCGGTTAATTATCCGGCAGGAGCATCTGATTGGTGGCATTTATTAGATGTTAGGCATTCTAATGCAAATAATAATTTCGGGATGCAATTTGCGGGAAGTTTTTTTAACCAGGACCTGTATTTTAGAAAAACTAATAATAATGCATCTCAACCATGGATGAGAGCGGTTTTGGAAGATCCTTCTGGGAATGTGAAAATCGGAAAAAATGATGCCTCCAATTCTGAAGCCAGTTTGAGAGTATTTAAATCTGACGGAACCTATGTTGAAATTGCTAATTCATTGGGAACGTTTCAAATAGCAAGATCTGTATGTAATGATTGCTGGGCAACCGGTGCACGTACAGGAGATACAATATTCAGGACTTTAGCTACCGGATCAGGAGGCTCCCAAAATTTATTATTTTCAATTCCTAATAATGGGAATGACGGGGGTTCTTATGTTGGTTTCGAAGATAATCATAATGGAGTGTGGGCCAAATTTTTCAACAATGCAACTGCAAGATTTAATGGGAAAATATTTGTTAAAGAAGTGGAAGTTAAAGCTAATGTTTGGGCTGATTACGTTTTTAATAAAGATTACAAATTAGACTCATTAGAAGAAGTTGAAAAGCACATTGCAGAGAAGGGGCATCTGCCAAATATGCCATCAGCATCTGAAGTAATTGTAAAAGGAATAAATGTCGCAGAAATGGATGCAAAACTTATGGAAAAGATCGAAGAATTAACTCTATACTCTATTCAACAGAATAAAAGAATTAAAAAACTGGAAGCTGAAAATGAATCTTTAAAAATCAAATCAGCAGAGTTTGAAGAATTAAAAATCAAAGTCAGTCAATTCATTTCTGAGCAAAATAAATAACCATGAAAAGAAAAATACTATCGCTTTCTTCTTTATTGATCGGTTTCTTAGGCTTTTCCCAGACAGAAGTCTATTTTAAATATGACGAAGCCGGAAACCAGAGATACCGAGGAACGAATTCAGCCGGCAGACAGGCTCCTGAAGAAATTAAAGAAGTAAAAAAAACAGAAGAAATAAAAGCTATAGCTTCTGTACAGCAAAGCCCTGTCATGGATGAAAAGGCTTTTTTCAAACAAATCAGATTATATCCTGTTCCTGTTAATGATTACCTGACCATCGACTGGACAGAGGAAGTAGATGGGCTTATCGAATCCGTTTCATTATACCAGCACAGCACGTTGCACTGGAAGTTCCAACAGCAGAACATCCCTGGGCTTAACAAAAAAGTAAAAATTAACATGACCGGTTATGATTGGGGTGTTTATGTGGTTCGCTTTACTTTAAAAGACGGCAGAGTGTTGAGTAAAAACATAACTAAGAGATAAAACTTTAACTAATAATGATTAACAAAATGAAAATGAGATTATTTTCATCATTTATACTGTCCTTGTGTGCAGTCATGGGCTTTTCGCAGACCATCCTTTACCAAGCAGAAAACAGCTCTCGCACAGTTCAGGATCCGCAGGCAGTGGTATTAGCGCAGGGATTCAAGGCATCAGGGAGTGTTTCAAATCCTTTTGTAGGTAAGATTGGTCCTGCTACGGAAAACCCGGGAGGAGGGCCGACAGATTCTAATGCAGGAGTGAATAATCCATCAGGGACAAATGCTCCTTCAGGACAAAGCTTTTATGATACCAAAGGGAGTCTTGGGGTTACCGGATCAGGGCAGTTACAATATACTTTATCAGTTGCCCTCCCTCCTGGCGTGAAGAGCGTCGCTCCTCAAATTGATCTTGCTTATACCAGTGGTTCAGGAAATGGAATTGCTGGGTACGGTTGGAATCTTTCAGGAATTACAGCGATTACAAGAATGGGGAAATCTGTAGAGGTCGATGGAGAAGCTAAAGGGCTGCAGCTGGATTATTCTGATTATTATAGTTTCAACGGACAAAGATTGATTTTAAAGTCGGGAGAATATGGAAAGGACGCTGAATATATTACGGCAAGATATTCCAATATGAAAATTAAATCAATTGGAACAGCGCAAGGGTCTACCTCCCAGCCAATGTATTTTCAGGTAACCTTTGAAGACGGTTCACAGGCTTGGTATGGGGATATTCAGTCTGATAATCCGCAATTAAATACGTTTAATGGTAGGACTTCGCTTGAATATAATCTCGTAAAATGGAAAGATGCCCAAGGAAACTACATCAGTTATTCTTATGAATATACTACTGGACAGATGCAGGAATCTGTGAGTAGAATATCTTCTGTACAATGGGGAGGAAATGAAGCGTTAAATAAACCTCATTTCAACAGAATAGATTTCAACTATACAGATAGAAATCTGGTTGAAGAATCTTACGTTGCCGGATATAAATTCGTTCAGAATAAACTTTTAACTGATATAACTGTAAAATCTAATGGTAATCCTTATAGAAAGTATATTATTGACTATGTGCAAAATGGCACGAATTATAAATTTGTAAATAAAATTACCGAATATAATTCTCAGGGAGAGGCTGCTAATCCCGTAGTATTTACCTATCCGAATTTAGTTCCGGCGAGTGTAGATTATTATGGTGTTTTGCCATATAATAGTGACTCTTTTGAAAATGTCAGGCTTACCGGCGACTTTAACGGGGATTCTTATCTAGACTTTGTCATGAGTAACGGTGTCGTAAAGCTTGGTGCTTTCAATGATGCTTATCAGGATGTCTCTACAGGTAAAGTTTTTAATGCTGAAGCCAAAATAGTGAATGTCCTGCTGGATGAAGACGGGCAGGTGTATAACGGAAACGGGATTGTTCAGTATGAAAGCGGTAAAGTAGTAGGTTATATTTTTAGAAACAATGGTTTTGTTAAGGTTTTTGAAAAAGCTCTCTCTCAGACACCCTGTACTTCATGTAATGTAAGCCTTAATGAAGGTGACATCAACGGAGATGGGATATCTGATGTTTTTATCACTTTGTCACCCCAATCCGGATTTGGTATTGTGGATAAATATATTGTAGATCTGAAAAATTCAAGTATTCCTGTTTCCACATACAGTGTACTTCGTGGATTTAACGAAAGTGATTATCCTAACCAAAGATATCTTGATGTTGATGGTGACGGAAAAATAGATATCATAGATGTTTCTAATACAGCTTATACCGTGTTTGAGTTTGTCAAGACATCTCCTACGCAATATGTGAAAAAAATCAAGTATTCCGGTAATCTGGCAGAGACAAAAGATTCGGATTACCCTGTGCTTTTCGGAGATTTTAATGGTGATGGGAATTTAGATTTCACCATTCCTGTGACAGCGAATCAGGGTGCTGATAACTGGAGGTTTTACATGGGAATGGAAAACGGTTTCCAGAACGTTTTAAAACAAAATTTTCTTAAATATAGAAAGCCTACGCAGCCATCAAATCTATCTCTGATTGATCATCACTTCTACTCCATTTCAGATATCAACAAAGACGGGAAGTCGGATATTGTTTTTATTCATTCTAAAAATAAGGTTGGTGCTGTAAATAACAGCGGAAATGCACTTTGGAGGAGCTTGCAATATGACGTAAATACATTACAGGCTAATGGAGGAACAGATTTTATTCCAGGCTTGAGTTCTGCAAGCCCGTCATACTCTGTGGGAGGTGGAGAATATGGATTATTTCAGCCTATGACAAATCCGATTAAATCTAATAATAATTACTATGATATCTTTGTTTTTAAAAATACCAGGGTACATAAGTATAAAGCACAGACTTCTTTAGCTGAATTATCAAGAGTTAAATCAATTACTCAGGCTGGGATTACAACAATAATTGATTACAAAGAATTGAATCCGGATATAAATCCGTCTTTTTATGCTAAAGTTAAAAAGGAATATTATCCGTATTTTTCATTAATCCGTGCAGATAATTCCTATGCTGTATCTCAGTTGCTACAAGGAAATAGAAAGCAAGATTTCAGATATAGAGGAATGACAACCCATATGCAGGGAAGAGGAGTCATAGGGTATCATCAAACTGCTCGTTCTTCCTGGTATGCAGAGGGATATGAAAATACGAAAATATGGTCTGGGATAGAGATCAATCCTTTTTTGGATGCGGCTCCTGAGAAAGAATGGTCAATAAAAACAAATGATGAAAGCAAAATTTTTCCGGCAGATATCTCAGTAAATAATACACAGCTACTTTCTTTTAAATCTACTGTTCATCAAAAAGATCAATTGATAAACGGAAGTTTAGTTACTACTGTAACTGATGCGGACAAGCCAAAAGTAGTAACAGTAATTATTCCTAAGAGTACTGTTGAAAAGAACTTTCTGACAGGAACAGTGACAACGGGTACTATAACCTATGGGGATTATTATCTTCCGATTCAAAGTACTTCTAATGTAAATAATGGATATGGAACCGCTAATTCTACATTTGAATATGTTCATAATCCATCAGGTACCGGTGCAGATTATTACATAGGTCGTCCAAAGTCTAAAACAGATATAGTACAGGCTTACGGAGATACAAAATCAGCGAAAAAAGAATACACCTATGAAAATAATCTTTTAAAGACCTTAAAAAATTGGAATAGGATTAATTCAGAATATCTACAGGAAACATATTTTTATGACGATTTTGGAAATGTTATTCAGGAAGTCACTTCAAATAATGTAGATAGTCAAATCCATACAGCTTTTTCGGAATATGATACAAAAGGGAGGTTTGTTTTAAAATCAATAGATAATTTAGGTTTAGAAACCAATATTGAATATAATGATTTTGGGCAAATAAAGAAGACAACGGATCCATCCGGTAATTCTAAAATCAATACATATGATATTTGGGGTAAACTGATCTCTGTTAAAAGTAATTTATCAGGCACTACCAAATATCAGTATGAAAAAGATAATTCTTCAAATATTATCTCCACACAATATCATCCTGACGGTAATATTACCAAAATATATACCAATAGATTAGGACAAGAATTTAAAGTATCCACAAAATCTTTTGGCCAGGGACAATTTGTTTCAAAAGAAATTCAGTACGATTTATTGGGAAGAAAGATTAATGAAAGTGAATCGTATTTTGAAGGCCAGGCAGCAACTCAATGGAATACTATAAATTATGATGATTCTATTTATCCTGCAAAAGTAACCGCAACTTCATCTAGTGGTAAGCAGATAGAAACAATTGTTTCCGGACTTACAACAACTGTTAAAGAACTTAACGGGTACAATAGGATAACATCAAAAACCTCGGATGCTTTAGGAAATATGATTTCCTCTGCTGATAAGGGGGGTACAATCCTGTTCTCATACAATGCCGCAGGCGAGCAAATTAGAGCTCAGTATGCTGAAAATATTGTGACGACCAAGTACGATGCCTGGGGAAGAAAATCGGAATTGAACGATCCGTCTAATGGTCTGTATAAATATGAATATGATATATTTGGGCAGCCTAAAAAAATTATAAGCCCGAAAGGAACCAAAGAATATATCTATAATAATTTAGGAAAACTTATTACGCAAAAAGAAATATCTACTTCGGATGCAGGTCTGGCAACCAATAAGATAATTTCCTATACGTACGATAACAAAGGAAGGATAATATCTAAAGGTGGGACATCCAAAGGAAAAGCATATAGCTCAAATATTTCTTACGATTCTCAAGGAAGATTATTATCTGCTTCTGAAAGTAGTAATGGTAAATTTTTTATTCAAAAGGGAATTACTTATGATGATAAGGGAAGAGTTATTTCTTATGAAAAACAGCTCTTCTCCTCAGGAATGTTAACGAAAATACAGATTGAAAACATCTATGATGCATGGAATGGCGAATTATATCAGGTAAAAGACAAAGTAACAGGGAGAATCCTTTGGGAACTTCAGGAAACTAATGCAAAAGGTAAAATCGTAAGATCTAAGTTAGGATCAGCAAATGTTACTAATACCTATGATAACAACGGTTTCTTAACGAATGTCAATCATTCATCAGCAGTAAAGCCTGGCATTTTACAACTTTCCTACTCTTTTGATGCTATAAAGAATGAACTAAAAAGTAGAACAACAGGCGGGGATTTCAATATTGTAGAATCATTTGATTACGATGATAATAACCGTTTGGTAAACTGGACAAATCCGGTAACAGGGGTTAAGCCTTCGTTAAACAGAAACGTTTATGATATAAAAGGTAGGATCATTGAAAACGATCAGGTAGGAACTATGAAGTACGAAAATTCTGCCAAGATTTATCAGCCTACAGGCATGACTCTGAATGCAACAGGAACTCAGAATTATAACAATGATTTAATACAGAACATTACTTATAATGAAAACAATGATCCTGTATTCATCGATGGAATGAAAGGGGATGTCGCATTCCAGTACGGGCTTACCGCCATGAGACAGAGAGTGACCTATGGTGGAAACTTTACAGATGATACTGATGGTAAATTTACCAAATATTATAACGAAGACGGAAGTTTTGAAGTACAGGTAAACAATACTACAGGAAAAGAAAAACATATTCTTTATATTGGAGGAAGCCCATATGAAAGTAATATCGTATTTTTAAGAAACTTTGACGAGGCCAACGGATCTTATAAATTCTTACATAAAGATTATATCGGAAGCATATTAGCTATCAGTGATGAATCAGGAAACAAACTTGAGCAAAGGCACTTTGATGCGTGGGGTAATTTTACCCATTTGCAGATAGGGAACGGAGCGATAATTACAGATAAGAATACTATTGATAATACTGCATTATTATTAGACAGAGGATATACCAGTCACGAACATTTTACAGAAGTAGGAATTATCCACATGAACGGAAGATTGTACGATCCACTTTTGAGAAGATTCTTAAATGCAGATGAAAACATTCAGGAGCCATTTAATACCCAAAACTATAATAAGTATGGTTATGTGCTAAATAATCCATTGATATTTAGTGATCCTACAGGAGAATTTTTCTTTTTAGCACCGGTAATTGCTTGGGTGGTGGTAAATGCTGCTGCAATTGGTACAGGAGCATTAATAGGAGCGGCATTAAGTGTAGCGATGTATACGATCCAGGCCACGATAAATAACAATTGGACCTTAGGTGGATTTGCCAAAGCTATTGTAACAGGAGCTGTGACCGGAGCTGTCTCCGCTGGAGCAGGGCAGATATTCAGTGCCGGAACTTTTATAGCCACAGTCGGAAACGGAGCTGTTTCAGGTGCTGCAAGTGGTGGTGTGATGGCTTTGATCAACGGAGATAACTTTTTAAAAGGATTAGTAAAAGGGGCGGTAATTGGCGGAGCTGTAGCTGCGGTAAGTTATACAGTTAACTTTTTATGTAGCGCTAAAACAGAGAAAATTAAAGAGTCTGATCTCGATCTATCAGACAGTCAAAGTTCAACTGAAATAGCAAATACAACAACGTCAACCGATCCAGATGTTTTAAATGACAGAATTAAAACTTTTAGAAAAAATAATTATTCAGATGAACAAATTAAAAGGTATGGTGTAGCTGCAGATAAACTTGATGAATCAAGCATAAATAATACCGGGCAGTATATGGATGGCGGTTTTATTGCAGAAACGAGATTGAATTTTAATTTCATAAAAAATACTTCTGATATTACGTATTCTGCTCGTGCAGCAAATAATTCGTATCTTCTAGGAAAGACTATGGCCCATGAAACTGCACATGCCTATGTAAATAAAATAACCAGATTAATACCTGGTTCAGGAAACCGAATTGGTTCAGGGTTGAAAGAAGGGCGATTAGATACAGTAGAACATATAGCCATTAAGAAACTGGAAAATACATACTATAATCTTAATCTTCCGGGGATGGATATGGGTAAGCTCAATATTATTCCATTAAAAGAAATAGATAAAGTCATAAAAGGACTATCGCCTACAATGCAGGCACAGGTGCAGTCTTGGACTGAAAAGTTATTTGAAGTTTTTAACAGAAAAGTTACATATCAGGGACTCACATGGTAAATCGAAAATCTTATAAAATAATAATTAGTATTGCGGGGATGTTTTTTCTCACATCATGTAGTAAAGAAAAACAATTAGAGTCAAACTCTTCATTCAGATTTGAAAATCTTACGGATAGTTATGACTCAAATACGGCTACATTTTCCAGAAGATATGCTGATGATACCATTAGGATTAAAGTATTACTTAACCAGGAGGAAAAAAAGCAGATCTTATTGCTGTTTTCGCAAAATAATTTCCAAAATTTTCCTAGTGAAATAGATTGTTCAAGTTGGGGAAGAAATCCGAAAATTTATGATGAACTTATTTTGAATAATCATGCTGTGAAATATATTCATAACGTTGATCAGGGTTTATTTTGTCTAAAGGGTAAGAAATTTAATCACATTAGTACATTGATATATGAGATATTGATGCATAAACCCGAAGTTAAAAAACTAGAAATGTCTGATATTTCTTACGAATAGATAATAAATTATTCTTTAAGTAATGTTAAAGCAAACCACTGTAATACTGCAGTGGTTTGTCACTTACAAATAAAACCGTTTAAACTTACTCTCGTGTCTGATTACTTCAAAGCATAAGTGGCATTATTTCTATAACTCTGCGCTTTATTATATAATTTTTTATCATTTTAAGAGATTTTTTATTTACATTGGTAAATTTAAGTAATCACAACAAATCATATCACAAGGAAGATTCATCTTCAGTTATCTAAAGTATTTAGCTAAAATAAAGCCGATTATCAAAGCAATAATAAAGGCAATAAGAACAGTAGTATAATTAAATTTCCCCTTTTGTACTTCATCTTTTAAAAGAATATTATCCTGTTTTGCAGTTTCTAGATTGGCTTGCAAAGATGCTGTCTTTTCATTAACTGCTGATCGGATGTTGTTCTCATGCAGTGCGGCAATTTCCTTTTTGTAATTCTCCAATTCGTTTGGTTGTTGCCTCTGCTGCTGCTGAAAGTTTTTCTGCAGGTCCTCCAGTAGCTTAATCGAATTGGCTTGCGATTTCTGAAATTCCTCATTGCGCATTTTCAACTGATGAGCAAAAGTTTTGGAATGTGTCTCTATTTGCTCTTTGTAGGTTTTTTGAGCCTCCGTAAATTCTTCATTCTTTGTTTTCAGCTGTTTCTCCAGTGTTTCAACCTGTTCTGAAAATTGCCTTTTGACATCTTTCTTCACTTCATCAATGAGAAGTGCCCGTGAATTTAATCTTTCTTGTGAAAGCTTTTCGGCAATACTGTGAAGTCCAGCTCCGTAGTCATATGGCAGATGAAAGCGCTTATCCGCCAATCGGTCCAGCAGTGTTTCGTCTACGGTGTGCCCAATGGCAGTCACCATAATAGTTTCCAGGCCGATGAAATATTCTGAAAGGACTAGATTATTAAAGGTCTCCATACTTTGGCGATCTCCACCACCTCTAACCAAGCCGATAATTTCGTAGTTTTTTAAAGAAAGCTGCTTAAGTATTGATAAGATTGCTGTGGAAGAAGTGATATTGCAATTATAATTGCTGATCTCAAAATACGAAGAAGACACATGTAAACCTTCTGTAAAATCGTTTTGAACAATAGCATTATTTCCGTAGATATTGGCAATTCTGACTTTTTCATCCTTGAGCATCTTCTCTCTGATGAAGGCTTCCAGATCCTTTGCGCCTTTTTCCAACTTCTTCTTTACCAGTTCATACTTATGAAGTTCTTCTTCTGAAATGGATTTTTCTTCCTGCTGAATAATCTCATCGACAACAAAGCGCAATTCAATAGAAGAATTTTTAATACTTTTTTCAATAAAGCCTCTTAAGGTATAGATCTCATTATTGATCATTTTGCTTCGCAATAATGAAGAGATCCGAAGACCAATGGAAGTATGATTGACCTATTCCCAAAAAACAGGATCACTTAAAAGTGGAGATTTTTCGAGAAATAATTAATTTTAAATAAAGAAAAATCTAATGAAAAAAAGCAGATTTACAGAAAGTCAGATCATTTTTGCATTGAAACAGTCTGAAACGGGAGTAAAAGTTGAAGAAGTTTGTCGTAAAATGGGCATAAGTGAGGCAACTTTTTACAATTGGAAAAAGAAATTCGGAGGTTTAGGTGTTACAGAACTTCGCCGATTACGCCAATTAGAGGAAGAAAATAGTCAACTCAAGAAGTTGGTAGCAGATTTAAGTTTGGATAAGCAGATTCTTCAGGATGTTCTGAAAAAAAAGTTCTAAAGCCGGTTCAGAAGCGTGAACTGGCGAGAGTTATACAAAATGATTACAGAATTTCTCAGAGACGAAGCTGTCGCTTAATATTTTTACACTCCAGCGTTTATTATTATCACCCACACCGAAGGGATGATACAGCGCTTCGAATGCGACTGATAGAATTATCAAACATTCGTGTTCGCTATGGTATTGAGCGTCTACATGTTTTACTCAGACGTGAGGGCTGGAAAGATAATCAAAAACGTGTTTACAGAATTTATTGTGAAGAAGGGTTAAATCTGAGGCGAAAACTAAACAAAAGAATAAAATCATCAAGATCCCGAGTGCCTACCGATGGTAAAGCCTCTACTTTACATGAATGCTGGAGCATGGACTTTATGAGTGATGCCCTTTTTGACGGGAAGAAGTTCAGGGTTTTAACTTTAGTGGATAATTATAGTCGAAGATCTTTAGAAATCCGCTGTGGAATTTCCATCAAGGGTGAAAATGTTGCAGAGATATTAAAAAATGTTACCTTTGAACAAGAGGCTTCTCCTAAGCGGATTAAGATTGACAATGGGCCTGAGTTTATTAGTAAAGCATTAGACCGATGGGCTTATGAAAAGAAAATAGAGCTGGAGTTCTCCAGACCGGGAAAACCTACTGACAATGCATTTATTGAGAGTTTTAACGGATCACTACGGGATGAATGTCTTAATGTTAATTGGTTTCTCTCCTTAGAAGATGCACAGCAAAAATTGGATGCCTGGAGAGAGGATTACAACTGCTACAGACCTCATAGTTCGCTAGGGTATTTAACGCCAAATGAATTCATCAATAACAGTCAGAAAAAACAACTTTCTCTACTTTAGACTGTTCCATATATTGGGGGTAGGTCACCAAATTTAAAAACTATATTTTTAAATGATACTGTTTTTGGGGAAGATTACAATTTAGAATAGAATCATCTTTTGAATATTATAAATTTGGAAATACAGGCCAGAAATCAACTCAGTTCTGGGATATGAAAGTAAATTATAACTATAAGAAGTATAATACTAATATTTATCTGCAAGGCAACAATCTGTTGAATTCAGATAGTATCACCAGATATTCGATTGATAACATCAGTGAAAGTCTGTATACTCAAAAATTAATTCCCCTTCATATTGTTTTAGGTATCAATAAGAATTTTTAATAATTTAAAAGTTAATAATTATTCTAGTGATAAATGAATATATAAAATTTCATCTCATTAAAGGAATACTGCTCCGAGAACTTTACAACTAATGTTTATTCAATTTCATGTCCAAAATCTTTGTGCCATTTTTGAATTGTGGTACGGCTAATTCCATATTTCATTGCTGTAAATCTTTTAGATAAATTGTGTTTCTTTTGGTATTGCAATATTTTGATAATGGTCTGTTTATCGTAACTTCTAAGCTTATGATTATTAACGGTGTCTTCACCTTGTAGACCAAATATCAATTCATTAAATTTAAGAACCTTCTCAGCTGTAGTCAAATCAGAAATCAAGGATTTTATTTTTTCATCCTTTAATTTTTCAGGCTGTTTCTCTAAAAGTAAATCAGTATATATCTTTTTATAATTTGGACGCATAACGATCTTTTAAGATTAAACTAATTTAATAATTTTACAAATAAAACTGTAATTATATTTCTTAGATATTTCAAAAAGGGGAATATCTACACCTGCCCAAATTCTTCGTACTCTTTGCGCTATTTGTAGACTAGTGTAACTGCGATTCCTAGTTTTCGTGCGAGTTGCGAGATATTAGTTCGCTCATTGCTTAGTTGAACGGCTTTGGTCCTAAAAGCTGGATCGTATATATTTCGCTGTCGTTTCATACTTTCAAAATAAGGTTTCAAGCTTAATTTTTGCTGGACGCTAAGATAGTATTTCCAATTATATCCGGACGATCTATTATTTTTTATTACAGACAATATATTTAATGCCAAAAACTAAACATAATAATTTTCCTAAATTATTTTTACCGACACATTTCATCCGTTTACCTCAAAATATTTTTTCATTATTAAGCAGGATTTACTTTTGTTCTGTAAAATAGCATAACAATGAAGAATTTTAACATTCTAAACAAACTTTTCTTGGTTGGTATGGTGTCCCTGGGTATTTCAACTTTCGGCCAGACCACTATTAAAGTTACCTACTACACCGGAGCAACACAGGATTACACGGTTGATAACAGCGGGAAATTATATTTCTCAGGAACCAATCTTCTCGTGAGTACGACCTACGCGGCAGCCAATGTTTCCATTCCAACAAACATTATCAGGAAAATCACCTTTACCAGTTTAAATCTGGCAACACAGGAAATCGGACAGAATAAATCCAAACTTCGGCTTTACCCAAATCCTTGCACAGATTTTATAAAAATTTCTTCTGACAAGAAGGAAAGAATGAATGTAAAGATCTATTCTTCATCGGGAATTTTGGTTTTAAAAGGAATTTTTCAACCGGACGAAGAGATCAATATCAGCAGCCTGAGCGCAGGCTTTTATTTATTACAGGCAGGTCAGACAACACTTAAAATGATCAAGAAATGAAAAAACAGTTTTACCTTATCATCGCTATCCTTCTTGGATTAATCGTGAAGGCACAGCAGACTATCGTTGTACATAATTCGGGTAACAATATGTTTGCCAGCTCCACTTCGGTTGTGGATAGCATTAAACTTGATGCCAGTTATTCCAAGTTTAAATTATCAGGAAACACAACCGTTTTAGACATCCCGAAAACCGCGATTGACAGTCTGACATTCACTTCCAATCCTGTAAATCTTACCAAAATATACATTATTTATAAGGGAACAGAGAATGCAACCATCATCAATCCTTATGCCAGCCAGGGTGTTAATATTACGGCAACTGCTGGAACTGTTAATGTGGTTTCAACTGCCACCATCAGCAATCTGGAATACAATTTACTGGGAACCAGCACCATGGGAAGTCTGACAATGAGTTCTACACTGCCTTCCCATTTTGTCTTAAATAATGTCAATATTACCAATTCTGCGGGGCCGGCAATCAATATAACGGGAGGACAGGTTCATACCTTTTCATCACAGTCAGGAACCAATAATTCCCTTATCGATGGTTCAGGAAGCACCAAAAATGGAGCACTTCAAACAGACGGAAAAATTATTTTCTCGGGCTCAGGGATTCTGGATATCACCGGAATTAAAAAACACGGCGTATCCACCCCGGCAGGGATAGAGGTACAAAGCGGGACAGTAAAGGTTATTGCAGCAGCATCAGACGGATTTCATTCCGAGGGATTTACCATGGACAACGGAACAGTAAGTATCACCGCCACTGCCGATGCAATTGATGCAGGCGACAATGCAGTTTCCGTAACAGGAGGAAGCATCACGGCAACTTTGACTTCACCAGACGTGAAAGCCATAAAAACAGGGACTTCCACAATTACGATTTCAGGAGGCAACATTAATCTCAGTTTAACCGGAGCCCAGTCTAAAGCCATCAGTGCAAAAGGAAACATTACTTTTGGAGGTGGAACCGTGACAGCCACCCTTTCCGGCGCAGCTGTTCTTACTGCTTCAGGAAATGGTTTTGATCCATCCTACTCTACTGCAATCAAAACAGACACGAACGTTATCATCAACAGCGGAACTTTAAATTTAAATCTGGCATCTACAGCCAATGGCGGAAAGGGAATTTCGGCAGGTCAGAACATTACCGTCAACGGCGGTTCCATAACTGTTACTACTGCCGGAAACGGAGCTACCTACATGAATACCACAGGTGTTTTAGATTCCTATTCTTCTTCTGCTGTTTCTGCCGACGGAAATCTGTTGATTAGCGCAGGTACCGTCACTACAACAAGTTCAGGAACAGGGGGAAAAGGCTTAAAAGCAGACGGAACAGTAACCATTGGAAGTGCTGTGGGGATTCCTGAGTTGAATATCACGACAACAGGAACCAGATTTTTGGTCTCAGGAACCGATTACAGTCATCCTAAAACTTTGGTAGCAGCAGGTGCGATTATCATCAATAATGGATTAAATAAATTCACGTCAACTGATGACGGCATCCATTCTGATGCATCAATCACCGTAAACGGTGGCACCAATACCGTCTCAGCAATCTCAGCAACCTCTGGTGTGGGTGAAGGTGTAGAAGCCCCAATCATTACATTTACAGGTGGTGTGAACAATATCACTGCCTCTAATGACGGCATTAACGCGACCTACGGAACCGTTTCCGGGGGAACCGAAGCCAACGACAACAGCCATCTGTATATCAGCGGAGGAATTGTGGTGGTTACCGGAAGCGATGCCATCGACAGCAACGGAAACATTACCATCACAGGCGGAACTACCATTGTCAATGGCCCGACAAGCCAGCCGGAAGAAGGAATCGATTTCAACGGAACTTTTCTTATGAATGGTGGACTGCTGATCTCAGGAGGTTCCAATGCAAACATGACCAAAGCCATGAGCACCCTTTCCACACAGGTTGGCATGTATCTGAAATCAAGTGCCCAGCTGGCAGCAACTTCTGTTTTTCATATAGAAAATGCTGCAGGAACTGAAATGGTTACTTTTAAACCTAAAAACGGGGTTTATTATTTCCATTTTTCAAGCCCGAATCTTACTCAGGGAACGGGCTACAAAGTTTATTTCGGAGGAACTTACACCGGCGGAAGCTACATCGGAGGAACTTTAGGATGGGGCTTGTACACCGGAGGAACGTATTCTACGACAGGAGGTACTTTAAAAAGTACTTTTACCACCTCAACCACAGCAAAAGTAAATACAGTTTCATTTTAAAAAAGTATTTTAAAACCTGTTTAAAAACCTCGCAGTTCATAAGCTGCGAGGTTTTGTTTTAATTAAACTCTGAGCTATACCTTTATGATTACGAATCAGAGCACTGTATAATGAGAAATGCCAACCGCTGGATGAAAAGCAAACATAAAAGTTTCAAAACTATTTTCGCTTTCAACGTCCTTGCTCAGAAGATATTTATTGTCGATGATATCGATGAGCAGAAACTCGGGTGTGAAAAATGTCAGTCCGATTTTATGTTTTGATGGATCTTCTGTGTTTGAACTGACTAAATCCAGTTTGAAATTCTCAATCGGGAAAAAGGTATTTCCCAGAACGTCCGGAAGGCTTTTGATCTCGCCGTTTAATTGCAGAACATAGTTGCTGACAGCAGAACTCAGCAGAAAAGAAATTTGAGCTGCATTGGGGTTTTTAGCCATAAGTTCCCAGTAGTTTTTTACAGGATTTTCTTGGCTGTCGAAAACCTGATGCTGAATTTTATATTCAAAATAGGTGTCTCTGAAAATATATTTATCCCAGATCATTTCTGATTTTTGATCGATAACGATACGAAATGCCAATCTTATTTTTCTTTTCATCGTTGATATTTGTTAACTGTTGATTGAGTTTAGCGAAAAAAAAAGGTAGCTTTTACACCACCCTGATCCTAAACACCACTTAAATGACAAAATAATCTATTTCGAGTATTATTAATTAACTATAACTTCCATAATTTCTATAAATTCTCCTTTAGAGTTTTCAATTTTAATTTTTGCGGTGTATTTCCCTGAATGCAATTGGTTCCCGGAGATTTTGACCTTCTGTTCTCCTGTTGAAAGATACTGATGCTTGATAACGGAGAAGATTTTGCGGCCGTCATTTTCAAAAAGATCAATACTCACCGCCGATTTCTCATCCAGATTAATTGGGAAAATGGTTTCTTTGCGGAAAGCATTGAGTTGACTGTTTTTCACAATGTCTTTTTTTTCAGATTTCGAGAAGTAAAATCAAGGCATTTTCACTCAAAGCTTCAAATTCAAGAGTTTCGATTTCACTCAGCAAAATAGCATCTCTGGTTTCCAACATTCTGTTCTGAAATTCAAACGCACCATTGATGACCATTCCGAAGACTGATTTTTGTGACTTATAAAAAATATAAGTATCTTCTTTTCTGCCATCATACAATCCTATAAAATTGGGATAATCAAAATCTTCAGCAATCTGGATCAATGAATTTCTCAAATCAATATTCAGATCTTTGATCAGAAAAGAATTGTCATTGTTTTTAGATTCCAGCTCAACAATTAAAACATCGGCCTTTTCCTCTTCAAGATTATTTTTTAAGCTTAAAAAATCGGTTTCTGTAGATTTTAAAGTGAAAACCTCGTGCGCCGAAATCTGCTTGTTGAAATCATTAATTAATATTTCACCATATAAAACCAAAATCATCAGATTGCAATTTGCCTTATATTCAAAACGGTATTTTCCTCCTTGATCAAAAACAATCTCAGTTACTTTTCTGAGATTTAAATCTTTCTCTTCAGTCAATATTTTCCTGATCCGGCAGGAATTTTCATCTTTCCAAACAGCAAAATCTGATTTGAATATTTTTGATGGTGTCTGAACTAACATAATTTTAAAAATTAAAAGCGATCAATGAATTTCATCTTCATTAGAAAGTGCTTTCATGCTCATTTACCGCTTGTAAAATGAATTAAGACCAAACCTAAACCGATACTTTTATCGTATGAGTCAGTGCAAAACCTCCGCTTAAACTTCCCGTAATTGCAGACATCTCACTGGAAGTTCCGTCACTGAAAACATTGTCATTCGAATTGTAGGTATATCCGCTCATTCCTTTGTATCCGGAACTCGCGGCTACCTGAACGACAGCGCTGCTGCTTCCCTCCGGAAATGCAATCTGCGTTACCAAAAGCGACTGTCCTGCCGCACTGTAAACATGAACATGAATGTGAGTCGCCCTACCGTTGTACCAGCCCGGAAATATGGATGTGAAATTCACCTCTCCATTGGCGTCAGTGGTTTGTCTGCCTCTTAAAAAATGAACAGAAGTGTAATTGGCCGACTGCATTCCCGTTCCGCCATATTCAGAGTAGTTTCCGTCTTTATCACAGTGCCAGATGTCTACAATGACGCCCTGCAGCCTGACACAGTTAGCCTTTACGTTCTGAATCGTCAGCGCAATGGTCAACGGAACTCCCGTTCTGTCATTTACAATGTTGGTCTGCACCAAACTTGAAGGCGTCTTAGTGGGAAATGGACCTTCAGTTTCGGAGTTTGTTGCGGCACAGGCATTAGAAATTGTATTGTCAATTACCCCTGTTTCAGAATCTTCATCATCCTTTCCGCAATGCATCAAAACCGGTGCGGCAACTGCCGCGACACCTGCAATTCCTAAGGTTCTTAAAAAACCTTTTCTGTCGATTGTTTTCATCTCTCTCATTTTTCTTACGCCAAAGGTATTTCCCAATTGACTTACATTAAAATTAATGAGGTAAACAAAAAAAATGTGTCGGAGAACGCATGTTTTTTATGAAACTTTAAGAATATTTTTAAAAGTTCGATGCGCAAGTGTTTTGGAGGATCATTGAAAGTCGAGCGATAATTTGTTTAAAAAAAACTAACATAAAAATTCCCATCTTTTTAAAATCGAGTAACAAGATTAGCTGAATCAATGAGAAAGAAGCAAGACTGGAGCTCTGGTGTCAAAAGATATTGGATATTTGAAGGGTTAGTTTCAAAATCCTGATTGTGGAAACCCTTTTTGAAAAAAAGATTAACTTTATTGAACGCTTCGTTAAGTTTATAAATGAAAGCAAGGAGAAAGCTTCCTAAAAAATTATCCATTCACAATCCGCATAACCACATCCTTATACGTTTCTCCAATCGGTATAATAAAATCTGAAACATGAATGTTTTTATTGACAATGGTCTTGATGTCATTTACAGGAACAATAAAGGAACGGTGTACGCGCATGAAATCTTTCTCAGAAAGTTTTTCCAGAATACTTTTCATTGACGAGCGGGCTGTAATTTTTGTAGAATCTTTGAGATGAATCTGAATATAATCATCCAGACCTTCGATCAGTTGAATGTCCTGAAAATTGATTTTGTGAAGTTTATAATCTGCACGGATTGATAGATATTTTGCATCAGTAGCATCAATATTGATTTTGATTTTTTCAACCGCAGCCCTGAATCTTTCAAACGAAAAAGGTTTCAGAAGATAATCTACAGCATTCACACTGAAAGCATCGACAGCATATTCTGAAAAGGCCGTCGTGAAAATCACTTTGGTATTCTGGGAAATATTTGTATAGAAGTCTAACCCGTTTTTCGCAGGCATTTCTATATCGAGAAATATCAGATCCACCGGGAATTTATTCAGATATTTTTGGGCATCACTTTGTTTATTGAATATCTTTTCCAGAGATAGATTGTCAATTTTTTCTGCGTAATTCTCTATAATTTTCAACGCAAGAATCTCATCGTCCAAAGCAATGGCTCTAATTATCATTTAATTTAAGTTTATTGTTAAATCCACTTGGTAAGTTGTTGCAGTTTTATGGATGTTGATGGTATGTTTATTTGGATAAACATGATTCAGTTGCTCAAAAGTATTTTTCAAACCTATTTTCAGACTTTCTTCATTGGTAATATCTGCGGTAACAATCTTATTAAAAACAATTAGATTCAGGACAGTTTCCTGTACAAGTAATTTGACTTCTATTTTAGAGTTTTCTTCGGCATTGAAACCATATTTGAAAGCATTTTCAATAAAATTAATTAAAATAAAAGGCGCTATTTTCAGATTTTTCAAATCACCGATCTCAATATAAGAAAAATCCAGACTTAAGTCTGTCCTTATGAGTTGAAGTGCAATATAATCTTTTATATAATCAGTTTCTTTTGTCAGTTCAACAAAATCTTTGCTGCTTTCCTGAACTACATAACGCATCACGTTTGAAAGTTTCAGAATTCCGTCAGGTGTGTCATCAGATTTCAATAATGCCAGTGAATAGATCGAATTGAGAATATTAAACAGAAAATGTGGCTGCAACTGGTATTTCAGATTGAGAAGATCCGATTTGGCTTTTGACCTTTCCAGTTCGCGTTGTTCATTCGATTTGTAAATAAAAAGCGAACTTAAAAACGAAAACAGAAATGGCAGAATCGAAGTGAAAATTTTCTTCGGCAAAGTATTGTCTTTTTTCGCTCCCATTTCTTCGGGATGCAATCTGTTCTCAGAAAATCGTGGAGAATTATTTTCTCTGAACCTATCATTGTCTGTAGGTCTACTCATTCCCATGTCATTTTTCGGATTACTCATATTGGCTCCCTGACGATTCGGAAGTAGTGAAAATGGGAGAAATATCACCACTGCATAACTCAAAATAACTATGGCAGAAAAAACAACAATCTTTTTCCTGCTGAATAAATTCGGAAGCAAAACCAGAGAATTCAGGTAAAAGAATCCGATAGTTAAAACAAATCTCAGAAAATCTCTTTGAAAAGGTTCAGAATTAAATACCGAAAGCATACCGTCAAAATCCGGTGATGAAATCACGGGAATCATTAACAATAAGACAATCAGGATAAAATTATTAAATATCTTTTTCACTTTGGAAGTAAAGTTAATCAGAAATAGTCTTTATCAGATAAATTTCTTGCGAAAAGTATACGTGAATCTACCATAAAATTTATAATCTCTTCAAATAGCTGTTATATCCAACTTAAAAGCCATCAACAGTTATAAACTTATTGTACATATAAGCTGGGTTCGAAACAATATCATTGTTTACATCATTTTTAAAAACTATGATAGCTTTTAAAACTTCAATTAAATCATTATATTCGATTGATGCAGCCGTATTACTATATTTTCCTTCTTTTCCAATTTGATAAAAATAATCAGTTGATCAACCGTTTGAAATTTTTCTAATTCTTTTTTCTGGAGATACAAAAGAAGCTTTCAGACTTGGAAGTTGAGTGTCAACAAATTTAGTAATGCTTCCTGTTTTTGAAGCAAAAACATCCATTTGGTTTTTGTTGCCTCACTTTCTCTTTTCACATCTTGTCCATATGAATTCAGAGAAAGCAAGAAAATATTATTTCTGTAAAAGTATTCAATTAAAGATTCACATAAATATGGAAAACCATAGTTGACAGTGATTTTTTAAAAAATTTGGATTTATTATATGTTCATCTGTAGGAATTTGCAACAATATTGTATAGTTAGCATCCACAATGAAAAATGATACAATGCTACGATACAAACCGATAGAATTATCTAATACCCGTATTCATTATGGTAGTGATTGTTTTTAAGATTTTTTTAGACATGTAAAGTCAGGTTACAAACAGGTATCATTCAAAGTTAATCACATCAAAATAGCCCTCAACACTTTCTACATATTAAGGGATTCTATAAAATTGCTGGTTATTTTTATTATAAGGCAGTCGCAGTATACGTTACCGTTTGTGTATATGTTCCGGCCGGTTTTCCTAAAATATCAGAAGAAGATGATTTCGCAGCCGGGATGGTATAATCCAGATTCAGGGTTAAGGCGCTTCCAAGGGGAGCATTGGCCACTAAAGTCTTATCTGTTGCTGATAAAACAACAACGTTTTTTGTTCCGCCCATAGTTCCGGCAGCTGCTGAAGCTTTGATGGTCAAAACATCTACCGGGATTGAGTTGGTTCCGTTTACGAAGTTTGCCCCGCCTGCTTTTACTTTTACATTAAAATTCTTTGTTGAAGTAACTTTCAAAGCATTGGCTTGGGCCACTGTTTTTTCCGAGTTATAATCCGCAGCAGTAGCATAGTTAAAGGCAACTGCACCACCACTTGCAGTACTGCCAGCGTCGATAGAGATTACATCATTCAGGGTAATGCTTACGGTGGTGGTTGCGGTCGTATTCTGAGCCTGAATATTATTAGTCCCTAATATGATTGCTACAATAGTTAAGGCTGCGATGGCGATTTGATTTCTCATGACATTAATATTTGATTTTTATTCTTATCTAATTATCCTCTTTTTGAACACTACAAAGCTACAGCGGTGATAAAATTTTCTTTGTAGTAGAAAATGGAAGTTCATGTAGTAAAATAACTACACGGATTAATAATGGAAAAGTCCTCAACACTTTCTAAGTATTAAGGACTTATTTAAAAATTAGTGTTTACGTACGATGCTGTGGCAGTATAAGGTATTTTTGAGTATAATCCTTTTCAGACAAAATAGAATAGGCGATATTTAAGATTGTTTTTCTCCTGAACTTGCATTACTACCAGTAATGGATCAGCGTTAGATAAATCAACCTCATTCAGGGTTCTCGTTAGAGTTCCACCCACAGTTACAGTGTTTATAATCTAAATTATTACGTTAAACTTATTTCTCTTCAAACTCTAAGGTTCTGTCCCGCACCTTGTTCATAAAATGAACAGACGATAAGATTTCAATTTTCCGGATAACTTCTAATTTTAGATCCTTTCTTTCTTTTTATATAATCCACTTCAACTGATAATTAAAAAACAGGGATCGTAAAATAAACTACGATCTGTTATCTATTAATAAAACAGTGAATTATCTAAAATTTGTTGAGGGGCATACGCTTACGGATCCTTTGCCTGATGCACTATAATTGCAATTGAAAAGAATTCATGAGTATCTCTTATATAATTATTACTTTCTACCTTTACACCTGCAGCAGATAATTTACTAGCTAATATTTTATTATCTTCATTCCAAGGATCAATGTGATTGAAAACTAATTCAATTTTAACATTATACGTCGTTTTTTGAGACCGTTCTTAACCGACGCTTTCAAATTTAGCATTATCTTAATGTAAGGTAGTATCACCTACTGAACATTCAGCAAGTATCAGTATGATGAAATGAAATTATTTTATTTAATCCTAAATTGATTCAGATCTGTTTATTCTTATCAATGATCGAATCACAGAAGCAAGATTATCAGCATCAAAGGGTTTTTCTATAAAACCATCTGCTCCGGACTTAAAAGCAATTTTATGTGCATCTATTTCAGCAGGAAACAGCACAATTGGTATATGTGCCAGTTGAGGCATTTGTTTCATTTGTTTAGCAATTACATTTCCCGGCAAGGGCATCCTGATATCCACAAGCATTACATCCGGCTGCTCCTTAAGAGCCTGATCAATTAGTTTGTTACTATCAATTTGAGTAATCACTTTAAAGCCTTCATACTCTAAAAGCATGCTGGTTATATCCAATATATCGTAATCATCATCACAAACTAAAACTTTATAAAGGCCACTATTCATAAGAATTTTGAAGCAATAAGTATGCCTTCAGATCAATTTTCAACAGGATCTCCAATTAGAAATTACTTCCTTCTCCCAACATACTTTCTAATTTCTCCCCGATTTTCCCACCATGAAGCTTTGATCATCCCGGCATAAGTATAAGCCTGTACCAAAGCCTTTTGTGTTTATCATATGTGCCTTTAGCGCATACAACCGGTAGAATACATACGGAAGATCTTTGGCCGGACAACCATGCCTTCAAGCAGGCGTGTATCTGTTTATTAAAGGTCATTACGGAAACATGAATATTGCTTATTTGCTGAATATTTCACAGCATTATCAATGAAATCAATTATTAGCTGATCAATTTTATCTTTATCCACGTGAACAGGGGTATGGTTCTAACCTGATGATAAATTATGGTATATGTGCCTATTGTAGATAGTGATTCCGATTCTGCGGCATTGACCAAATCCGCCATATCAAACAGCTTGTAATCAATCTCTATTTTTACTTTACCAAAGTTCGCCAAATCTATCTGCCTGGCGTCTGGCTTTTTATACAATATTATACATGAAATCATTATTTTCTTCTTAACTTTTCTTTCCAGTAACTGCAGGTAACCGTTCATTAAATTTAGCGGCGAACGCACCTCGTGGCTGACAATGCCAATACAGTCAATCCAGCGCTGCTTTTCCATCTTTTGCTCAGTAATATCAATATGGAGCCGATAATACGAACAGGCATTCCTTCAGAGCTAAACAAGCTCTTTCCGATAGCCCTTATCAACCCTACAGAGAATGTGAATATAAATATTAAGGTGAACTAAGGATATAACAAAATTTTCCTAATTTTATTTATATGAAAACAAATCGTATATATTTTTATTTTTTGTATGTTGGAATGATTTTCTTAGTATCATCCTGCCAGCCAACTGATAAAAAAACACCTGCAATCTCACAGAAAAAAGAAAAATCGTCTAAAAACAACGAAGATATCGCAATTGACCAGGTAATGTCACTCCCTGAAATAAAACAGGAAAATGCTGAGGTGGAAAAAGACAGTGAAGATAAAAGGCACCTATCAGGCTATGTGGATACCTTACCAACCCCTAAAGATCCATATTACCGGGTGAATATTGTAGAAGATAATGGCGATAGCTATGTTACCTATTATACATTCGCTGTAGATAATAGGGATCTTCATATTGAATATTATGATCCGTTACAGGATTCCCTAATCTCTGTCGAACAATGGAGAAAACTATTTTGATGAATGAGAATTAAGATCAAATCTTTTTTCTTTAATCATAAACCTGTTTAAACTTTTTTAAGGAAAGAATTCCTGAAAAATTAGCAATTTAGAGTTGCAAAAAAAAACAATTAAAATTCTGGAACTCATTAGCAAAGATAAATTGGAAAAATGCACTTTATCTTATTTAAGCACAGACAAACGAGGATTTTCTACGAGATTTGATTTAGGAAAAATCTTAAGCTCATTATCAAACGATTGAAGACAGGCTGCCAATGGCGCGAATTGAGTGTCAAAGAATATTTTTCCAAAAGAAGATATGCTGGCAATTGGTTTATTAATACTTTAATAAATGAAGCAAGGATGGTTCTTTCAGGCGAATCTTTGTTTCTCTGCTTTATCACAATAAAAGGAAACTTGACCTTTCGAGTGTTCAACTCAATAGAAGTCAAACCCGAAGCAAACAGGGAGGAGAATCAGTAGGCTATTAGGGAAGAAAATCATCCAGGACCAGTAACTGTATTTTCCTTTGTGATAACCAAGGGCAGATGATTTCAATGGGAGATCCAATAAGCGGGGAGCATCATGATTTATATAATATTAAAGAAAATTTAGATGAGATTCTGGGTCTTCTAAATGATGCTGATATTAGAGTGTAAAGGATTATTTCTTAATGCAGACTCCGGTTTTGACGGTAAAAACTCAGAGACATTCTGGGATAAAAAAGAAGATTCAAAATAGAAAAAGCAAATGCCTAACTTAATCGTTTCAAAGCCCTGTCAGTGAGGCTTTAAACTTTAAATGTGACTTAGAAAAATCTACATTATCTGGCTTTCTCTATTTTGTTTCTTAAGAAAATAAAAGTTTAAACAGGTTGATAATTTATTAGAATTAATTTTGACCGATTCATTTTTTAAACCTTCTTTTTTATTGCAAGCTAGCGTAATGCTAATTATAGAAATAAAAATGCAGATGAGAACGTTTTACATCGGCTGTGAAATTTAATACGGATAAAAAAAACAATAATGCGGGTACTCCCATCTGTTTTAAATAACGTTATTTTGTCGTTTTGGTGTATTCAGACCACTTTCCCTGTATATCATCTTTTACTAAAATTTTGCCGGTGTTCGGATTCACTTTCAGTTTCCAGAGCAGGGTATCCCGTTTATGATTTGTCGTGCGGTTGGCAAAATAATCTACCAGGAAGTAATCGTTTTCTGTATCGGGCACCCATTTTATTCTGGGATAATTGTCTTTACCCAACAGGGGCGCTTGGTCTTTACTGAATTTTTTCAGGCTTTCTTCAATACTTTTTGACCGTGCAGCAAAAGTCTGTATTTCCAGAATTATGCTTTCAGGAGTAACTTTATGGTACTTTTTAGCCAACACAGTAAACAGACTGTCGTTATGTCTGGCTACAGATTTTTGCAGTCCCTCTGTTATTTCGCAGCCTGCCACTGCATGTACTCTAACCCCATACTTAGCATAAATATGGGTTTCTGCTTCTGAATAATAAATTTCCAGTGGCAACCCATAGGTCTGAAAAGTGAGTGTATCGGTCTCTGTATAATTCACTGTAAGTAAAGCAGGCTTTTTTTCTTGTTTGCCTTGGCAGGTTGTAATTACAAAGGATACTATGAGGATAAATATCAGTATTTTATATAGTTTTTGATTTTTCATAAAACAAAATGTTGACAGAATTAGTTGTCATTCGAAAACCTTATCTCCTACTTGCAATTTTATTATCGAGAAGGTATATCAGTGTTCTTCTAGGTATTTTTTCCATCTCGTATATTCACCCTTTTTAAATTTTAATATCATTTATTTTCTGAGTTTCTTTTTGATTTAAAAATGGCTAGCCACGATTATATCAAACATTTCAGATTATTTTAGTATTCAAAATACAACATAGGTATTTAACAAAGATAAAATATAAATTCCACTTATCAGTTGGGAAGTATTATATAGGGTGTTGATGATAGTTATTTACGCAAATAGTATACTGTTTTATCTTCAACACCATCAACATTTTGATCTTAATTATCATATAAAGACATGACCAATTCGTTATTATTCAATCTTTCGACCTTATAAATCTCGGTATGCGATGAATTGGATCTTTTGGTTACTACCGTCTGCGCTGTCTGGTCGTAATTATAAAGGCCGGCATCTTCATAATCAAACAGGCATTGATTATTTTGCTCCAGAAAGTATCTAATTGCATACTTTCCGTCATTATTGAATTCAAAAGTTATGTTGGCATCACAGCCTACTAGTGTTTCAGAATATAGAATAGTATTAATTTTGCTCCCTGAAACCACTTCGACTTTAGATATTTTCCAATTTGATACTATAGGTTATATTATTTTCCTTATCATCATTTTTGCATGAGACTAATAACAGACCTAAGGTAGCTAATAAATATATTTGTTTCATTTTATTATAAATTGATTTATATGTTTGTCATAACAACTTAAATACCAAATTTATATTACCTTAGTGATTTTAGGTTTTTCAACTAAATTGAGATCTTAACATATTCTAAATGCTTATAAATTATTATTTCTATACTAGGTCAAGCTCATAGGGAAAATCAATAAAATTTGCGCAAAATATGCTATTTTTAAGTTTTGAAATTCCTTAGTGACCGTAAACTGTTCGCTTGCAAATCCTAATCTTATGAGATATAAGTATTTAACAATTATCGTTTTCTTTCTACTGACACCACAAAATTTATACTCTCAAAAAATTAAAGTTAACTGGTCTCAAAAAATTAGAGGCAGTTTTCGCTTTGCATCAAAAGACAAAACCTTAAGAGGTGAAGCTTCAGCATATGAATACTTTAAATGCGAAAAAATTATTGTTACACGTAAAGGCAATATTATCCACTTTGAAACCGTTCCAAATGCGTCAACACATTCTGTCCTTATATTTACTCTTAAAGGTGACTATATCATTGATCCTAAAATAGAGGTTAACAGTATTGTACTTGGTAATAAAAAAACATTTTTAGTTAAAAAGGGTTTTTTCGAGATAGATGAAAGGGCTTTTAAAAAAAACATCATAAAAGCAAACTTTAATTTTGATTTTGGTACTTTCGAAAAAAATAATAAAAAAATGTTTTGGAAAGGGCAGATTTATACTAAAATAAAACTGTATTAATCAAGCTAAAAATTACTGACAAATTATATTATTTTTTGAGATTTAACGGTCGAATCGGTTTTCGTTTTGAAGTTCTTTAAGTAAAACTGTAGCTCTGAGAAACTATAATCAAAGTTTTGATTATTGTCTATATCAAATATTTTTACTCCTTTTTTTACAGATTTCACGTTTTTGATTATCTAAAATTGTGTTTTGCTAAGCCTTCTTTTCCTCCAAAAAGATTTATCGGTTCCAAATGTTGAATCCTATTATACTCTATTTCAACATTTAATTCTATTATATATATCTCGAATCTTTGACCATATAGCAATTTAGAAGAATGCTGGCCTACGATTCTGTTAATCGGAAATTCGGAAGTTTGCAGATTTAGTAAATACTTTCCACAACAGAACTTTCAAGTTCATCAAACCCCTTTTCTTGACGAATATGATCAAGTCGTAGTTTTAGAAATAAGGATTATTCCGTGAAAATAGGTAGAGTAAACCAGAATGTGCTTCCTTGGCCTTCAATACTTTCTACTCCGATCTGTCCATTGTGTCTTTCAATAATTTCCTTACAGATATATAAGCCTATCCCTAACCCCTTTTTATTTTTCATGGCCTCACTTTCTACCCTGTAAAAACGGTCAAAGATAAAAGGTTGGTCTTTTAGAGGAATGCCCATTCCCTGGTCTTTAACATACACATACGCCATACTATCCTTCGTTATACAGGCCACATTGATCATAGAACCATTTGGAGAATATTTTACGGCATTATTAATAAAATTAAGAAGGACCTGTTCGATCTTGTCCTGATCGGCTTCCACCGGAGTGAATTCTACCGGAGCAAATACCACTTGGTGAGAAGTAATGGTAGCCAGCGATTCTTCTTTAGCGATACGGACCAGATATGCCATATCGAACCGGGTTTTGTTGAGACGTATTTTACCTTCACCCAAGCGTGCTACATCCAAAAAGCCGTTAATTAAAGCCTCCATTCGTTTTATCTGATTGTCAATTTTAACCACATTGTCAGCCAGCATTTCATCATTGTTCTTGTTAGCAGCTCTTTTCAGTATATAAGCGTACGCCTTGATGGCTGTCAATGGATTCCGTAATTCATGGCTAACCATACCGATAAAATCACTCCGGCGCTGCTCATCCAGCTTCCTTTCGGTGATATCAGTAGTCGTTCCGGAAAAATGGGAAAGATCCGGATTTTCGGGATTTGTATAAAGATGGCCGGTAGCATTTACCCAGCGAAGTATCTTATCGTGGTAACCTATGATCGGGTATTCCATTTCATAGGGATCCCCATTTGTAATAGATTTCTCCACTGCATTAGTGGCTTGCTGACGATGGGAGTCTGCAATCTGGCTTACCGCCGCATCATATGTCATTTCTTCATCAGGATAAAACCCGAACAACTCCTTTAGCCTTGGAGATGGTAAAAACTCTCTTGTCCGCGCATTAATATACCAGATTCCCAGATTAGCAGCAGAAATCGCTGTCTGAAGGTTAAGGTTGGTCTGTATAATTTGCTGATTAGCCTTTAGTAAGTCCGCATTGTTTTTCCTGAGGCATAACTTATTCATCACCTGACGTGTGAGCGTGCGAAGTGCTTTCTGCTGAATATCATTTAAAAGCCTGGGCCTGTGATCAATTACACATAAAGAACCAAGGGCATAACCTTTTTCATCCAAAAGCGGCATACCGGCATAAAACCTGATGTCGGGGCTGCCAGTAACCAGCGGGTTATCCTGAAACCGCGGATCATGCCGGGCATCCTCAACCTGCATCAGGTTTTCAGGATTCTGTATGGCATAGGAACAAAAGGAATGGCATCGTTCAGTCTGATTTGCTTCAAGACCATAATGAGACTTGAACCACTGCCGATCTTTATCTACAAAACTGATCAGGGCAATAGGAGTGTCGCAGATAGCAGATGCCAGTTCAGTTAGGTCATCATAATCCTTTTCCTCAGCTGTATCTAAGATGTGGTAGGAACGGAGAGCAGCCAATCTTTTCTGTTCTTCTACAGAATTTGCATCAGCCATAATTATGCTTGGGATAATACTATCTCTAGTTAAAATAGTGTAGCAAAGGTATAAAAATTTACCGTTCATTTGTCTAGTGATTTCAACTTCTGGTCAAATCAAGCAAATCTTTTGTACCTGTTATGCCGGCCACTGGGTAACATGGTTAATTGACGGGGCCGATAAGCGTAAAGACCATCAGGAAGATTTTCTCACTCCATGGAATATCAATGAGTGCTCATGGCCGATGCAAACCCCATGAGATATTCTTCAACAATGTGGATTTGAAGACTTGCAACCGTAAGGATAAAAAGAGGAAGAATAATTCTGGGTTCCACAGGATTTTTTAAATACGCTATCTAAAAAGAAATCCCGAAGCAGAAACACGATCATTTATCAAGAATGATAAATTGACGTTTTATGATGATCATGGAGTATCTGGCGGAAGCATTATTGCTAGATTGTTCCAAAAAATTACATCCCGGATATTATAAAATTTAAAGATAAACCAGTAATTCCCATTGGTGTAGTAGGACAAGTAACATGAACCCATCTGGACAAATGCAGGTCCTCTATAATCATTTAGAAAAACAGTGTACAATAATTTTCAATATACCTCATTCAACTTTTTTTTGGTTTAAATGATTAGCTATATTAATAAATGACGATGTATTTCCTAGAGATGAGAATATTTAAATGATGATTAATTACAATTTATGTACAATATTTGCTATATTTTCATCAACCAAATACATAATAAATATGCATTTTATTGATTTTAAAAAAGAACATTTTAATCACAATGAAAAAACAGAAAGTTATTTCATTCAAATTTCAAAAGAAGAAATAGGATCCTTTGATATTGAAGTTTTAGAAAAACAGAATGATGAAACTTACTCCAAAACAGATTGTGAAATTCTTGATGAAGTAAACAAAATTACTATTAAGATGAAAAATCCTCAAGATATCAGAGTTAAGTTCTAAATTAAAAGAGTCCGTCTCATGACTAGTTAAAACGGACTCTATTTATGATTTATCTAGATTGGATATGCAAATAAAAATTCCAGTATCAGTTAAGCTACATTTTGATAGGTTTTGTTTTGATTGTTAAATTCTTCTATTGTTTGGTAATTCAGGGTGCTGTGACGTCTTTTTTTATTGTACCAGACTTCGATGTATTCGAAGATTTCCAGTTTCATCTTTTCTTTTGTAATAAGCTTGTTTCCATAGATGAGTTCTGTTTTTAGCGATTTGAAAAAGCTCTCAGCTACCGCATTATCCCAGCAATTTCCTTTGCGACTCATACTTCTTGTTACTTCATAAAATTTCAAAGTATTTGTAAATTTCCTGCTCGCATATTGAATGCCCCGGTCAGAATGGAAAATTAATACATCTGCTATTTTCCTATTTCCAACAGCCATTTTCCAAGCTGCAAGGCTTGTTTCTTCGGTGCTCATCCCATTACTCAAACTCCATCCGATTATTTTTCGGTCATATAAATCAATGACTGTTGTGAGGTATAAAAATCCTTCCTTGGTCTGAATATAAGTAATGTCTGAAACCCAAGCCTGCACAGGTTTCTCTGCAATGAAATTCCGGTTCAACAGGTTTTCTACTACCAAATAATTGTGTTTTGAATTGGTTGTCACTTTAAATTTCTTACTTAGCTTACTTCTCAAACCCAGCTCCTTCATATATTTTGCAACAGTGATTCGGGATATTTTATATCCTAATGAATTTAATTCAAACCTAATTCTGGGGCTTCCATAGCGTTGTTTTGATGAAAAATAAATTGAAGTTATCTGCTCTTTTATTTTTTCTTTCAAAAGCAATTTCTTGCTAAAGGACCTGTTTTTCCATTTATAATAACCACTGGAACTCAATTTTAAAACATGACACATCTTTTCAATCGGGAATATGGATTCATTATTATTATAAATTCATATTTCATCGACCGCTCTTGGAGAAGATGCCGATTGCTTTTTTTAATATATCACGTTCCAGTTCTGCATCCTTAAGCTTTTTCTCTAATTCGTGGATTTTTTCCTGTTCGGGTGTTAGTTTTAAATTCCCATTTCCCGGAAAACTGCCTTCTCCAAACTCTTCATACTCTTTACGCCATTTATAGAGTAGTGTAACTGCAATTCCGAGTTCTCGTGCGAGTTATGAGATGTTAGTTCGCTCATTGCTCAGTTGAGCGGCTTTGGTTTTAAAAGCTGGATCGTATATTTTTCGCTCTTTTTTCATACGTTAAAATTAAGGTTTTATGCTTAACTTTTACTGGACGCTAAGTTAGTATATCCAGTGGTTCAGTAAATATTAAGGTTACACGCGAAAAGATATATGCAAGTTTACATATCCGTCTCGGATATGATTAAATCCACAATGCCAAGTGTTCAGTGCCAGATGCAATTATCATGACCGGAGCATGAAATAATATCAATGATTTCACCAAAGTAAAGGATTTAAGCCTATTTACTTAGCAGTTTTTAATAGATAACCAATGCTGGAATTAAAAATCTATATAGGCTGTACCCATCCTCAACCGAGTCTGCCGTTATATTTTATAGATGAACGCATTTGGTACTATGATATCATTGAAAGTAGTTCCATGTAAAGCGATGGGTCCTATACCTTCTGTAGATATTCTCTCGTTAATAATTTGGACGACCGGATGATTATCGCTGCTGACAAAAACCACATTATCCTTATCGAAACTGTAGTTGTCCTGCTGGAAAATGATTTCGAGAAGTTTTTCGTAAGATTCTAATAATGGCAAGGTCAAACTTTTAATACCAAATACAAGTTGTGGCTCATAATTACTGTCCATCCACAACACTGTGTCAAATAGATGATCTTCCTTCTCAAATTTTTCTAAAAGTAAAAAACCGTCCTTTTTCATTTCATCTGAAATATTCATACTTTCAATTTTATAATTAATGGTTAAATAATTAGCCGAGTGATGGGTTAGTGAATGAAGGTAAACTATTGGTGAACATCTGTAAGCCCCTTAATAAGAAAATACCATTGTAGTTTTGCCATTCCTGCCAAGCCACCTGAGGCAGTTAGGAAATTTCTTATTTTGCTCAAAAATGCAGCATTATAATTGATCGTCTCATTTCGTCCAAAAACCCCTACGCGTACCTGTCTTCCTTTTTTCTCAAGAATGAAATTTGATGTAGCCCTTTTACTGTAAAAATGGGCTATATGGGAATTGTTACTATTGGGAGCTCCACAAGGTCTGCACCTCATAAGAACTGATGATGTGTTCTCATACTCGTTTAGACTAAGTCTAGTAATCACAACCCAATCAAAATTGGGTATCAGCGGCAGTTTTATTCTGATTAGGTCTCCGTTTAAAGGTATTCGGTCGACACGATTCCCCAATGAATCCATATGAACAAATTCCGCAGTCATAAATCCAGAGAATTCCTTCCACCTGTTGATTGAAAATAATCGTTCTTTGACCAGTGAAAAAGCAATTTCTGATTTTTCTTCAGAATCAAAGACCTGTATATTCTCCGTATCATGGCAGCCACCAAACTGCTGTCGGGGAATTTCCAACATTATTGTTTTATTTGATGTCTGAACCATTGAGTAAAACTATATCATTTTTTAAAATCTCTTTATGACTGAGGTCATAAACAGGTTTGAACTATTTAAACCTTATTGCTTGATTTTTCTATGCAAACACAACTAACTTAGAAGTTTTTATTTTTGTTATAAATAAGCTTATGCAAAAACTTTTAGCGCTATGGGGAGCGGAACATTTTTGAAAGTTGTTCAGATGACTAATTCGTAGTATTATCATCTTTTTAATAGCTCTTATCCTGATCCGAATTGCAGGAAGGTGGTCATTTGTTATAGGTTCACCTATTGACAATATTATTGTGATTCTCCTCGATACGATCCCAAGTCGTTCTGTAGTTGGAGCCCCCATTTCTTGCAATTATGACTACATTTACTGCGATTGTCTTGCTGCGCTGCTTCCTAAGTTAGTATAAGATGAAAAGCAATTACCTCAACAGTCTTTTAAAGAGCAGAAGAATTATAATCTTTGAAAATGGCCGTTTTATACAAAAAAAATCTGGATAGAGCCTTGCTGCATAAGGAGGACATTATTCAGGAATTAAGAAAGAGTACCCAAACCGACAATCTGAGAGATTTAAAAAATATTTCATCGAACGTTCTGGTGAGATAAGTTTTGTAAAGAAAGAGATCTCCGAACTTATCTGACATTTTAATGAAATTCCACACTTACTGGATAAGTGATATATCGGGAAACATTAAGCAATATCGATTTATGACACTTTGTCATTTGGATAGATTGATAACCTATCAAAATCGAAGATGAGTTCAGTGACAAATTGATTCTATGTCGGAATTTCAGGATATAATCTAAAGTTTACCCTTCAGAAGTTAGTGTCTCGAATCTGAGCAGTTCGTTATAATCCCCCGAATTAGATGCGTTATAAAAGTAGAATTTTTATGGAGATGGTCAGAATTATTTCACCGGTCCCTTTTGACGGTCTACTTTTCTCCATATCTTCTGATCTCCGACCTGTTGGTAGAATTTACCCAATGTAGAAAAGCGCAAGGTTTCTTTTGAACCTAAGGCCAGGTATCCTAAATTCTCTAAACTTGCGTCGAAGAGCTGAAAAACATTTTCCTGCAGATCTTTTTCAAAATAGATCATTACATTTCTGCAGATGATCAGCTGAAAGCTGTTGAATGAGCTGTCTGATACCAGGTTGTGTGTCGATAAGATAAGTTTTTCCTGTAGATCTTTATCAAATCTTACGCCTTCATAATTGGCCGTATAATAGTTTGAAAAATCTTCTCTACCACCGGATAGAATATAGTTTTCAGAGTATAATTTCATCTTACTAAGCGGAAAAATTCCCATTCTGGCCGTCTGAAGCACCGACGGGTTGAGATCCGTACCATAGATAAGGCATTTAGGGTACAGCCCTGCTTCTTTCAGCAGGATCGCTAACGAATAAACTTCCTCGCCGGTAGAGCACCCTGCCACCCAGATTCTGATGAGGGGATATGTTTCCAACTGGGGTAGAATTTCATTCCTTAATACTTGGAAGAAGTCAGGGTCACGGAACATCTCCGTGACATTGACCGTAATCTCCTCGATAAAATGTTTGAGATAATTAGGATCGTTAAGAATGGTATACCGCAATTCTGCAAAACTTGCAAGATGGTCATATAGACAAATACGATTGACCCTTCTTTTAAAAGATGGCCTGCTGTACAACGAAAAATCATAGCCGTAGAGGTCATGTACATCTTTGATCAGAAATTCAATTTCCTCATCTTTTACGATATCGGGATGTAACATTTAAAACAAATTTTCTATGGCTCTTAAAAGCAGATCTACATCAATCGGCTTTTTGACATAATCCTGCGCACCTGCATCCAGACATTTCTGGCGGTCTTCCGGCATCGCCTGAGCTGTAACAGCAATGATCGGGATATGTCGGATAGATGGTGTTTGACGAATGATTTTCAATGCTGCATAACCATCCATATCGGGCATCATCATATCCAGTAATACTACGCCGACCTCCGGATCTTTTTTTAAGATTTCAATCGCTTCCCTGGCCATGGTGGAAGTTTCCATTTGAAATCCCCGGGCCTTCAATGTGAGTCTGAGTGCAAATATATTGCGAGGATCGTCATCCACGATCAAAATCTTCTTTTTCATTATTAGATTCTTATTATTTATTTTTTTATGCCAGATGACCTGGTCCATGTCAAAGCGGCGTGTTAGGAACACGCAGGGAGACGACTATATCGATGGATCGGTACCTTAACTTTGGTATAACCACACTCGCAGCAGCGATAGCAGCTGATCCATATCTACCGGTTTTGTGATATAATCTGAAGCACCTGCATCAATACATTTCTGGCGGTCTCCGATCATCGATTTCGCCGTAACGGAAATAATAGGAAGCCTTCTGAATTTCTCTATCTTTCTGATCTTCTCAATCGTTTCGTAACCGTCCATATTAGGCATCATCATATCCATTAGGATCACATCCACATCGGGATGTTCTTCAATCTTTTTCAATGCCTGAATACCGTCCATCGCCACAATCACCTCCACTTTATATTTCTCCAGGGCTTTGGTCAGGGAGAAAATATTTCGAACATCGTCATCCGTCACCAGAATTTTTTTGCCACTCAGGACTTCCGTCAGTGATCCCAAGGTTTTATCCCGTATGTCCTCTGACGAACTGCTCTTTTCTTCCACCAAGTGCAGGAACAGACCCACCTCATCTAAGATCCTCTGATATGAATGTGCGGTCTTGACGACAATGGAATCAGCATATTGCCTGATCTTTAATTCTTCGGAATTCGTTAAATTTTGCTCGGTGAAAATTATGATCGGAAGATTTTCCAAACCGTCATAGCTTTTTATAGATTCAATAATTTTATAGGCATTCCTCCTGTTATCCCCGATGTCGAAGATCACGCAGTCCACCCTATCCTCATTAAAAGCATTAACGCTGTCTTTGACCGTATCCTCGACCGATAACATGATATCAAAATTGCTCAGAAAATAAGACAGCGCACTGGCATGCTTCGCATTTTCTTCAACAATAAGGACCTTTCGTGGAGATTTTTTTAAAGCGTCTTCGATCTTTCTGAAAACATCGGTCATCTGTTCCATGGCCACAGGTTTGTTGATAAAATCAATGGCACCTTTCATCAGGCTCTCCTTCTTTACGTGAAGTGACGACATCATATGCACCGGAATTGATCTGGTTTTAGGATTAGATTTAAATTCTTCCATCACTTGCCACCCATCCTTTACAGGAAGCTGAATATCAAGTAAAATAGCATTTGGATGGTATTCCATTGCGGCTGACAGTGCCTGATCACCTCTTACTACCACTACGCCTTTATAGTTTTGCATTCTGGCAAATTTTAATAATGCCCTGGCAAAATTCGTATCATCCTCAACGATAAGAATTACTTTGTCATCTTTTGAAATACTGTTTCTGTCATCTTCCACATCTTCCGGTATTTCCAAATGATTGAAAAACGATGTCACATTACTTTCATCATAATTAATAGTATTTTTGATCTCTTCTACATTTTCTACAATAACATCGATTAGATCCTGATCCGAGTTCATGAGTAAACCGGTCTGACTTTCTTTTACACTTTCACTGATGGGAATGGTCAGGCTAAACTCACTTCCTTCATCGACTTTGCTTGTCAGATCTAAACGTCCTCCTAATAATTTGGCAATTTCGCGGCTGATCGACAATCCCAAACCAGTTCCGCCAAACTTGCGCTGCGTTGAACCGTCGGCCTGTTGGAATGCCTCAAAGATAATTTTCTGTTTGTCTTCCGGAATTCCGATTCCCGTGTCTTTTACAGAGAAAACAATAAAATCTTTATTTGCAGTATCTCTTCTAATGGCTAATGCAACGCTTCCTTGTTTTGTGAATTTTAAGGCATTGGACAGAAGATTCCTTAAGACCTGGTCCAAACGTAAACGGTCTGTTTCAAGATTTTTTTCCAGTGCATCCTCGATGCTGACATTGAATTTAATCCCTTTATTGTTAACCAACGGATCCATTAAATTTTTCAGATCTTTGACAACCTCACTGATCTGCACTGCTTCATATTCCAGAGACATCTTTCCTGATTCAATTTTAGCCAGATCTAAGATCTCGTCGATCAAGGTCAGTAAACTGCTTCCTGCACTCTGAATTACCTTTGCCGACTCGATCTGATCATCATTGAGGTTTTCTTCGGGATTTTCAGCCATCAGACGGGACAACAATAGGATTGAATTTAATGGTGTGCGCAATTCATGGGACATATTGGCCAGAAACTCGGATTTGTACTGTGTGCTCAGGGCCAGTTCCTCGGCCTTTCTCTGGATTTCAATATTACGCTCGGCAATAAGCTGATTTTTCTCTTCCAGTAATTTAGAACGCTCCTCCAATTCCGTATTGGTCTGCATTAGCTCTTCTTGCTGTACCCGCAATTCTTCCTCCGAAGCCTGAAGTTTTTGGGTCTGTGCCTCAAGTTCTGTATTGAGGTTCTCAAGCTCAGAGTGCTGAACCTGAAGTTCCTCTGATTGCGCCTGGGTCTCCTCCAAGAGGCGCTGCTCTTTTGCACGCCCTCTTGCCGCGCGCAAAGCGATGGCGATATTTCTTGAACATTCAACAAAATAATCAATCTTATCCTGATCAAAATGTTTGTTCGCACTGACCTCTATTACGCCAAAGGTGAGCCTATCCATTATGATTGGGATCAGTAGAATGGCGTGGACCTTTATTGTACTGCTCGCAAAGGTGGCTACAAAATCTTTGTGATCAAGATGGTTATAGGCTTTGGCTTGCTTCTGGACAAATGCCTGTCCGACCATTCCTTCCCCGGGATCGAAGGTCTGCTTCATATTTTTTTCAAGACCGGAATAGCTGCTTAGTCTTAATTTTCCGTCATCCATTAGATAGATCGCACCGTTGATGCAGTTGGCATAATCGATGAGTTGATTTAGCGAATCTGAGCTGAGCTCTTTTACAGATTTATTGCCCACCAGAGACTCATTTAACTTAACCAGGCCTGTTTGTATCCAATCACTTTTATTGATCTTATCAAAAGCAGCTTTAAGAGAATCGGTCATATGGTTTAAAGAATCAACAAGATCTCCAAGGTCTCCGTCGTATTCATCTGCAATTTTTTGACTATAGTCCCCATTGGAAACCCGACCTGCCACCTGCTGAATAACATTGACTCGTCTTGAAATCTCAAGATCTTTCGCTTTTAATTCTTTCTCTAATTTATCTCTACGGATCAGGTCATTACGCAGTTTGAAATAGAAAAACAGCGTAACGATGATGGCTGCCAAAGATGAAAAGACAATGAACAGGATGGTGGTAAGAGACGAGCTGTCAAGATCCTTGTTTCTTTTCTCAAGTCGTTTTTCTTCATATTGAACAAAATCTCTGACTATAGTTCTACAGTTGTCCATGTAGTTTTTACCCAACAACATTTCATTTTGGGTGATCAAAATGCCTTTGCGTCTCTTTTCAACAAAGATTTTTATGGTATTTATATCTTTATCAGCATTTTTTTGCAGTAAGTCTAATCTGTCATGTTGTTTATTATCATTTAAATTCACAGATTTTGCACGTACCAATGCTTTTGGATATTCTTGTAAGCTTCGATTGTAGGGCTCAAGGAAATTCTCTTTTCCTGTAAGCTGATACCCTCGATTACCTGTCTCTGCATCGATGAGCGCAATAAGAATATCTTTTACAGCGATCATTGATATGCGGCTCTTGGTCACACTTTCCCGATGCTCCATCTGGTTGCGGATGCTCAAATATGATGCGACTGAACTTGCAATTAATACAAGCAGGGAAAATCCAATTCCGAATTGAAGATTTCTTTTAGTTTTTTTCGGCATACAATTAATTTAACGGTAAGGTAAAATGTTGATTCTTCGTTTTCTTTACTCGCAACACCGATGGTTCCTTTATGTTGCTTAATGAGTTCCGAACAGATATATAGACCGATTCCTCCCTGTAACTCTCAGAAGACTCTTCAACACGATAAAATTTACGAAAAACATCAGTCTGTTTAAATTCAGGAATTCCAATTCCAAAATCGGTGACCCTTACTTTTACTTCGTTGTTTTCTATCCTCGTTCTAACAATCACCTGGTTGCTTTTAGGAGAATACTTCATGGCATTTGTCAATAAATTGATCAGTATTTGCTCTATACGTAAGGGATCAAAATAAATTAAGTGAGTGATATTGATAAAGTCGCAATTGATTCTGACGTTTGAATTATCGTAGGTCTGCATAATGGTATTAATCGTGCTGTTAATCAGTTCTTCCAGATCTTCCAGCTTTTTATTGATCTTAAGTTTTCCATTTTCGATTTTGGAAATATCCAAAAGGTCTGTGATTAAACTATTTAGTTTTTCGATCTGATCCAAAGCTTTTCCGACGAAATCTTTCTCACTATTGTGCGGATTTCCCCCTAGTTTACGAAAGACCAACTGCATATAGGCTTTGATTCTTGTCAGAGGCGTTTTCAGTTCGTGGCTGGCAATGCTCAGAAATTCATCTTTCTCCCGCTCTACCTTTTTCTGGTCATCAATGTCAGTGAAGGTCCCTACGCAGTTTTTTAAGGCACCGTTTTGATAGACTGGTGAAATCCTTAACAGATGATATCTGTAATCCTCTGTAATCCTATTTTTTATACGAACTTCCAGCTCTAGTGATTCTCCCTCTGCTTTGCATCGCTGAAATTCTTTATCAATATTCAGATCAGCTGTATGGGTCTTAGGAAACTTCTGAGCGGAATCAGAATATTCAAACCATTTGCTATTGACGAAATTGATCATATTATTCTCATCTAAAATAAATGCTATTTGTAACAGGGCTTTCAGCATCAGATGAAAATGATCGATCTCCGATTTCATCAAGAGTTGCGTTTCTTTTCTTCTTTTGACCTCTAATTCCAGATTTTGTTGTGTTATCTTCATCGCAAGGCTGGTTTTCTGAAGAAGGTAGAATATCTCAATCTTCAACATGAGGATCTCCGGATCGATAGGCTTTGTGACATAATCGATTCCCCCTGACCTGTATCCTTTGGTAATAAATCTTTTGTCTGCACTGACTGTTGACAAAAATAATATCGGAATTTCCTTGGTCTGGCTGTATCCCTCTAAAGTCTCCGCAATTTCAAATCCACTCATTCCCGGCATCTGAACATCCAAGATAATTAGTGAATAGTCGTTTTTTAGTGCTTTTTCCAAAGCAACTTCACCATTATTTGCAGTATCTATCTGGACACCTTTGGACTCCAGCAATTTCTTGAGAAAATAGATATTGTTTTCATTATCATCAACAATTAAGATCATAGAATACTCTTGACTTGTTAAAAGTTTAAATTTATATTAAGCTAGCAAAAATACTCACAAATTTTCAGAAGAAAATCATTTATTCAATCTGTTTCTTCCCAACACAGATATTTAACTGTATTACTCATTATGTTCTCATCAGTGGATTATCGACCAACCCTTTTTATTTGTCTGTTAGTATCAAACAGACGACCAGGCGGTCAGGTGATTCTTGAAAATCTCTACTTTTAAATGATCCTGGTTTTGGGAATAGGTCAATTATCAAATAAAAAAATCCCCTTAAATTAAGAAGATTTTCAAAATCGAATATTTATTATGAGGACGATATTCGCATTAAAACAATATTTCGTGATATGGTTATTTAATCTTTGCAATAATTATACCAAATACAAAGAGATTTATTTAATGTTTGAACAGTTCATAATGTGAAATTTTACTTACTTCATTTGAGCAATAAAAGTAGAATTATTTCCAATACAAAAAACTACCAAGTAGAATTCATCTAGATTTCAAAATATTAAGGGATAAAATAAGTTAATATTCTATCATAATTTTACTTATTATTGGCATTTTGATCCTTGAATTCCTGCAAAAACCTATTAGGGGTACAATTTTCAGATAAGTAATCCGAATAGTATACATAAATTGGTGATTTTTGCATATTGCTTTCTTTCGGCAGATAGATTTCGTAGTTATTATTTCTTAAAGTCATAATTATATAAGATTTACCCTTATAAGTTATTTCATAATCTGCTTTACCATTATAACTTTCAACTTTGGCTTTAAATATCTTCCCCGCCCAAGAATGATCGATATCATAAACAGCGATCAGTGCTTCATTGTTTTTTTCGGGGCCATATCGGGCCGTTGTTACAATAATACCTTCTTCGCCTTTAAATGTTTTGCACACTCTTCCCATTTCGACTTGAGCTTTTGCATTAAAACTTATTAAAAGCATAAGAAAAATAATGTTGATACTAAGTAAATTTTTCATGATTTTTTGTTTTAGTGGATTATCAGATGCAATATACTAATTATATTTAAAGAGTCAAGAACCATGGAAAACTTAAAGATAAATCTTCAACTTACATTCAACAGTGCAGGATTCATATTATTTGTTTTAAAATAAAAAATACTTAACTAGCTTACATTCCTATATTCTCCAGGATCATAAGAATATATTACAATACCAGCAGAAAAAAAATAATTCTCACATATTACCATAGTTTATAATACGTTTAATTTTTTTAAATAATGTCCTGATACAAGTCTGACTATTAAAACACCATTTGTTTATAGATTCAAATAAATCATTTCTTAAGTCTATAACTATAAAAGTAATATTCTTCAAATTCATCACTAATTTTTCAATAATTGCTAATCATTGTACCGTTCGATTAAATGTAATAATTTATTTTATTAAAATTTTTAGTTTTAAATATAGATTTAAATATGATCCAGATAAGACAGCCTGCAAGAATACCTACAAGCGCGCCACCAAGGATATCAAATGGATAATGCACACCATTGTAGATTCTACTGTAAGAAACTAGCAAAGCCCAAAAAAGTAAAATAATTTTGAGCCAATTATACCTTGCGGGTAGTAAGAAGAAAAGAAATGTTAAAAGTCCAAATGCATTGGCACTATGAGATGATACAAAACCATAATTTCCACCTGGACCAGCATCGCTTAAGTGGATAAATGGAACCAAGGCAGGTTCATGAGAAGGCCGCAACCGCTTAATCAAATTTTTCAGAAGCCCCGAGGCTGTTTGGTCACACAAAGTTATGGTAGCCGCAATTGCCAGCAGAATATAAATTGTAAATTTTTTATATAGTCTAATTAAAAAGATTAATAATATCGCATAAAAGGGAAACCAAAACAATTTATCACTCGCCCAAAACATTATGGTATCAAAGAAAGCATTATGTTTTCCATTGATCACTAAAAATAATTCTGTATCAATGCGATTCAAGTATTCAAGAGTTGATTTCATATGATGAAAGTTTTTATGCAATTTCTGAAATTGATTTCATTCTATGATAATTATATTTAATAGTATAATACCGGCTGTTTCTATTTAAATCCTGATAATATATTTATAGAATTTTAAAACTTTTTTTACCTTCCTTTTAAAAAGCATTTTATTTGATGCATCACTTATTTTCTTTAGACAGTATTCTGCTGACGCTCCTGATAACAATGCATATTCCTTGCTTATTATATTCATAATTTCATTATCAAGTGTGAACCTTGCGAAATTTTTAAGTCTTTTATTTATTTCAATATGATCATAAAAATTCATTCTGTTTAAATCAACAATGTAAAAACGATAGACTCCTTCCTCTTTTCTTATTAAAAAGTTTCCTGCAGAATTATCGATAAATTCAATACCGTTTTCATGTAAAGTATACATGAGTGCTGCATATCCTTTAATAATTTCTTCTCTGTCAGGAAAATCCTTATTGGTAAGAATTTCGTTCAACATCAAGGAATTTTCAAGTTGCTCACTCATATAGTAACTTGACGTCAGACCGATAATATCATGATTTTCGATGTAGGCTATCGGGGTTGGAGTATAAAATTTTTTATCTAACAGAAATAATGCGTACTCAAAAGACCTTCTTGCCTTAGATTTTCTATAAAATTTATAAACATGTCTGTTGATTATATTATGCTGTTTGAAGGATTTAAAGTTAATTAAACGGTCACCAATTTTAAAAACTTTAATTACATTCCTATGACCATCACCTATCATCGTTCCGCCATTCTTAAATTTTCTTATTGTAAGAATAATTTCTTCATAATACCGAGAAAATTCATTTGCAAAAAATACCTTCATCTTTAATTTATTAATCTTAATTATCTCTTTTCTAGAATCATGTGAATTAACTGCATCATTTTATCAGTATCAGTATGATTGGTATTTACGGAACAACTCTTTGCATTATATGGTGCGTACTCTTCTTCAGCACTCACAGAAAATAACCCAATTGTAGGAATTCCGGTTGCACTTGCTAAGTGCATCACCCCATTATCGGCTGCGATGAAAAGAGTGACATTTTTAAGAAAACCGCTCATTTCACGAATATCCCGGCTGTAAAAATGAGGAATTGTAAAATTAAGTTTTGATATATTTTCCACAGGTAAGAGCTCAATAATATTATATTCAGAAAAATTCTTTTTTAACTTATCATAAAACTCTTCCCACCATTCTTGAGAATAGCACTTTTCACCTGTAGCATTAGTAAAAAGACAAATTGTATCTTTGCTGTTTTGGACCAAATTCTTTAATTTATCCTTTCCAGCCGAGATCTCACTTTGATCCAAATTTAAATATAAGTCAGGAATCGTTGTTGTAATTTCGTCAAACCCCAGTTTTGATAAATAATCTCTCAGATTATATATCGAATTTTTGGCTAAATGCCTGTAGTCAGAATATTTCACATTTAATGCTTCATTAAAATCACCAAAAACTTTATGTTGGGAGCGCGCAAACAATGTTGATAATCTTCCTGACGAAGATCCTGTTGCTGAGTTAATAACAAGATCATATTTTCTGGTTTTTAATAAAGCCCAGCCCTTTAAATATTGAAATAAGTTACTGAAAGGTTTTTTAGGAAGCTGGATAATCCTATCGATATAAGTGTAGTTTTTAAAAATCGAAGGTGCTATATTACCTTTTACAAAAAGATCAATTTTACTATCCGGAAAAAGAGAATGAACCTCACAAATTAAAGGTGTGATAATTAATAGATTTCCTAAGCGGTGGTTAGGTCTGGTAATCAATACTTTTCTTACAATCAAATCTTTTTTATTGCCTGTTACCGGCTGTGATTTCCCGACATTTTTTGTAAGACGTTTCATTACAGACCTTCTAACGGCATTAATATCTTTTTTAGAAATTTTCATGTATATAAATTAATTTACCCAATTTAAAGAATAAATATAGGCTTTTAATCCAAATTAATTTGTTTTTTTGGATTACAAACATTATAATACATAACATTCTTTAATATCCCTCATTGATTTTTAACTAGGGAACTATTTTCATTAATATATACTTAATAAATTTCTCTACGCCAACTGGCTCGTTTTGAAATTTTAATTGCTGTTGCATAAGGCCCTGACTAAATGTCAATTCTAGCAAATTGTTTTTTAACACTAAGCGATATAAACCGTTGTTGTTTAAAATTTAGTAATTCTGTAGGCGAGCCAAAGTATAAAACTTTTTATTAAATAAAAAATTGCTTAATATTTAATGGAATCTTTGATTCCGCACAGAATTACATTGTTATCAGTATTTTTTATTTTCTTACCGAATCCATATTCCATTTCGCATTTAATTCCATCGCCATTTAAATGGAATCAAATATTATTCTTTTTTCGATTAACATATTTTTCTTGTAGAATTTTAGTTCAATCCTGATAATCAAAAAATTCCTTTTTTTTCATTAAAATCAAATTTAGTTTTCCAATATTTTTCTATTAGAACATATTATAAGTGTAGGTATTTTTCTTTTTATATAAGGATTAAATGTAGTTTCGCCACTACAATTTATATAGAACTAGTATATGATAAACAAATATTTCACCAGTATTCCATTTTTTAACATCTTATATTTAATATGGTCCTGATTATTTTTTTCTCCTGTGTAATTTCTATTCAATCCCTGATTATTTAGACCATTGAACGCAATTCTATTTTTATAGTAAATACTTTTTCTTGAGATTTTTATTGTAAAAGTATTTGCTGGAAGTGATAAAAAATATTCTATTATGCCGATATACCGAGTGAAACTTAAAAAGCCGCGTTTAGCAAATCAACAATCCAAATCTATTTTTTGATCATTCTTTGAAACTTGTTTCAATATATTACTACCTGAAGATATCACATATTCAGACCATGTGAATTTTTCACTTCGGCCATAACAAATGTACTGTGTGTACTTCCAATAGCATCTACACAACCTAATGTATTGAATACAAAGTCCTGATAGTGTTTCATATCTTTAGCCTGCACTTTTAAAAAGAAGTCATAATCACCCGAAATATTGTAGCATTCTACTATTTCATCAATTTTCAAAATTTGCTTTACAAAATCATTTCCAACAGATTTATCATGAATTTTTAATTTGATTTGACAAAGAACCGTAAAACCACGGTTAAGCTTCTCAGCATTGAGAATAGCAGCATATTTCTTTATATATCCTTCATTTTCCAGCCTTTTTACTCTCTCAAAAGCAGGAGATAAGGAAAGACTGATTTCTCTCGCGAGCTCTTTAACTGTTAATTTAGCATTGTTCTGTAACAGCTTAAGCAGCTTAAGATCTTTGTCATCAATATTTTCCACAGTATATTTTTCTTTAAAAAGTAAAACCCATCCAAATATACAGTAATTATTTCTGTATAGTGACAATATATAAAGTATTTTTTTTCTATTTAGTTAAACACTACCCTATTTTTATTCTTTATATTTATTTTTGTCCCAAAATATAATCTAAGTAACAACAGCAATGTTATCGATTATTTTAAGTTGTTAGTTCTTTATATACTTCATCAAACGGTAAAAGGTTTTACTTAAGGTAAATTAATAGGGAATCGTGTGGAAATCACGAGCTGTCGCGCAACTGTAAGTAACACACCAGAAGTTTCTGTCTTTATATATCCACTGCCAAAGCGGGAAGGATCACAGAAATTGTTACAAGTCAGGAGACCTGCCTTTACTAAATTGACAATGCTTTCGCGATCTGAAGTTTTTGGTCAGACAGATGATATATTTTTATAGTACAATTCTATGATCGGAGTTGTGCAATTTACATATGTCATTATTTTTCCGGAAATTTAATATTCGCAGGCAATACGAAGCATTCAAAGAGCTTTAAAATTAAGTTTAATTTAAAAAGCAAAAAATGCAAACACACATTCTGGGCTACCCGCGAATTGGCAGCAAAAGAGAACTCAAAAAAGCCTGTGAACAGTATTGGTCAGGCAAAATTCTTCTAGAGGAACTTCTTCAAACCGGAAGCAACCTCCGTAATCAAAACTGGAATATCCAAAAAGAAGCTGGAATTGATTTGATCCCATGTAACGATTTTTCTTATTATGATCATGTTCTGGATATGACTTTGACGGTTGGGGCTATTCCTATACGTTATCACGAAGTTATCATGAAGGAGAATAGTACGGAATTGGACCTTTACTTTGCAATGGCAAGAGGTTACCAAAAAGAAGGACTGGATATCACCGCCATGGAAATGACAAAGTGGTTTGATACGAATTACCATTATATTGTTCCGGAATTCATTAAAAATCAAAAATTCAGACTAAATTCAAATAAGATATTCAATGAATTTGCTGATGCAAAACAGGCAGGAATCATCGCTAAGCCAGTGATTATAGGGCCAATTTCCTATCTTCTTTTAGGTAAAGAAAAAGAGCCGGGATTTGATAAACTGGATCTGGCAGAAAATCTTCTACCTGTTTATATAGAAATTTTGGAAAAACTTCAGGAGCAGGAAGCTAAATGTATTCAGTTTGACGAACCGTTTTTAGTTTTGGATTTAACTGAAAAAACAAAAGAAAAATACAAATGGGTTTATGGTGAAATCAGAAAGAAATTCCCGAAGTTGAAATTCATTATTGCAACTTATTTTGACGGATTGAAAGATAATCTTTCTCTTGCTGTTTCACTTCCTGTAAATGTTCTGCACGTAGATTTAGTTAGAAACCCGAAGCAGTTGGATGAAATATTAAACACAATTCCTGAAACATTAGACCTTTCACTGGGAATTGTCGATGGAAGAAACATATGGAAAAGCGATTATGAAAAGTCACTGTATTACATCAAAAAGTGTATTGAAAAATTAGGTTCCGAAAGAGTTTTTATAGCGCCATCATGCTCTTTACTTCACTCCCCTTGTGATTTGGACTTTGAAACCAATCTAAATCCCGAAATTAAAAATTGGTTGGCTTTTGCTAAACAAAAAGTGGACGAAGTGGTAAAATTAAAGGAATTGGCAAATGAAAATCCCACCAATAAATCACTGATGGAATTTGCAGAAAATAAAGAATCCCTTTCCAGCAGAAAAATGTCTCCCTTAATTCATAATGAAGTAGTAAAGCAAAGGGTAAATGCAGTAACAGAGACAGATGCAAAAAGAAAAAATTCATTCAGACTCCGTAAAGCAGCACAGCAGAAAGTTTTACAACTACCATTATTTCCTACCACCACTATAGGTTCATTTCCGCAGACAACAGAGGTAAGAGCTTGGAGAGCCAAATTCAAAAAAGGAGAACTTACCGCACAACAATATGATGCCCTATTGAAAAAGGAAACCCAAAGAACGATCCGCTGGCAGGAGGAAATAGGAATTGACGTATTGGTTCATGGAGAATTTGAACGCAATGATATGGTTGAATATTTTGGAGAACAAATGGATGGATTTTTATTTAGCAAAAATGGGTGGGTACAAAGCTATGGAAGCCGCTGTGTAAAACCTCCTATTATTTTTGGAGATATATCACGCCCGAATCCAATGACAGTTTATTGGTCACACTATGCGCAGTCCCAGACAGAAAAGTGGGTCAAAGGAATGTTGACAGGTCCAGTAACTATTCTACAATGGTCTTTTGTCCGTAATGACCAACCTCGTTCTGAAACCTGTAAACAGATTGCTTTGGCTATTCGTGATGAAGTTGCAGACCTGGAAAAAGCAGGAATAAAAATCATTCAAATTGATGAACCAGCAATTCGTGAAGGTTTACCACTAAGAAAAAATGACTGGGAAAACTATTTGAAATGGGCGGTGGAGGCCTTCAAAATTTCATCGAGCGGAGTTGAAGATACCACCCAGATCCATACTCATATGTGCTATTCAGAATTTAACGATATTATTAAAAATATTGCTGATATGGATGCCGATGTAATTACTATAGAATGTTCCCGGTCACAAATGGAGCTACTCAATGCCTTTGCAGATTTCAAGTATCCGAATGAGATTGGTCCTGGGGTTTATGATATTCATTCACCAAGGATTCCATCAAAAGAAGAAATGATTGAACTCTTACAAAAGGCCAAAAGTGTAATTCCTGCTGATCAATTGTGGGTAAATCCTGATTGTGGATTAAAAACCAGGCATTGGGATGAAACAAAAAAAGCTTTAATTTCAATGGTGGCCGCAGCGAAAGAGTCAGCTGTTGTTTTTGAAAATAACTGATTAATTTATTACAAACCATTGATACGGGCGTTATGATATAACGCCTGTATCTGTCTTTATATGTCATTATAAGGAATATGCTCTAGTTCTCGTTTTATCAGATTTTTTTTAAAATCCAGATTTCTGTTTTCAACTAATATTTTTCAGATATCACACATAAGATTTTAAGGTAAAGTGCTTCCTGCAACAATTAAAGTGATATTGGAGGCCGTCATAAATCTATATGATGCCCACCGAATCCGGATAATACGTCAATTGCCAGCAATTCAGCCTGAATAGCTCCTGTAGAATTTATACAAATGTGTTTAATATTGGCTTTTAATTCGCAAAAAGCAAGATTATAACGGCAGCTTCCCCAATTCGGATTGCTGGAGGCTATATTTGCAGATCCTGTAACAGGAGTAATAGCTGCCCCCTAATCTACTGTGACATCACTTTAGCGAAGCCGGTAACAGCAATTACTGTCAATTCGGTATTGTCATAAATATTGCCTTTTATTCTTTTTCAATCCGGAATCATATCTACGGACGTCTGTCAGAACCATGACAACGGAGGATAAACATAAAATTATTGATCACTGAGTTCTGTACTTCCAAAAATTTTAGACAACAACTATAACCTCTTTGTAGAATGCACCCACTTCCCTGCATTACGAAACACTTATTATCTACTTGCTAATGGTATCAGCTCATCTACCCCTAAACCGCTGCCTTCACAAAAACTCCTTCAACAGTCTGGAATAAATCTGTACAAAAGATCAAAAATAAAAGTTAATGACCAGGTATCCTTTCCGAGATTTTTTCACTTAACTGTTATATAATTCAGAAACAGATTTCACAGAAAGATTGGATTTAATCACTTGATTCTTCTGGTAAAATATCAAATAATATAAAAAATAATTAAATATTACGTTTTCTTCAATATTTCCTTATATTTGATGTATATCACAATTAAATTGTTACGTTAACTACTCCCAGGAGATTACTATCATTAAACTAATTTTCAATGCCGAAAAAAACTATAAAAGATCTTCAGATGGGAGTAGTCCTTTCTTTAGTACTACTAATTGCGGGTTCTATAGCATCCTATATCAGCTTACAGAAACAGATGGATAATAGGGAAAGCCTTCTGAACAGCAAAGAATCTATAAGTTTAATAAAAGATGTTTTTAACACTTTGTTAGATGCTGAAACCGCAAGCCGGGGATTTCAGCTTACAGGTCAGGAAAGTTTTCTCGAGCCGTTCAATAAAAGTACAAAAAGATATCCCAGGTTTATTTCTAATATAAATTCGTTGAATCTTAAAGATAAAAATCAAATCAAGCTTCTAAACGAACTTATGCATACTTCTCAAATGATGATGGACCGAGATGTCTTGCTCATTGAGAAGCGTAGAAAGGGCATATTAATGACCCCAAAAGAACTTGAACATAATAAAGCCGATATGGACAAATGTCGTATGCTGGTTCAGGAATTTGTAAAATATGGGGAAATTCAGCTTGCTGTAAAAAATCAGGATCTAGACAGATCTTCTATGTGGACCGTTCTGTTTATTATTTTCTCTTTCATTGCAGCCATTGCCGTGATCGTTTTCTTTTATATAAAATTGAAATCAGATCTTATTCGGATACATAGATTAGAAAAAGATCTTGTATATACTAAAGAAATGCTGGAGCAGACAAATTCCGTAGCACAGGTTGGAGGCTGGGAAGCAAACATGAAGACTGGCAACCTCTTCTGGTCCCAGACTACCAGAGACATCCATAAAATAAAAAATAATTTCCAGCCTGATTTTGAAAATACAGTCGATTTCTATAAAAAAGAAAGCGGTGACAGAATGAAACATCTCTTCAATAGAGCCGTAACTGAAGGGATTTCTTTTGATGAAGAACTCCGGCTTGTGCGTGCTGACGGCGTTACGATCTGGGTAAGGGTGAAAGGGTTTCCTGAATTTGAAGATGGGGTCTGCACAAGGGTTTTCGGTATCATCCAAGATATTGATGCCTTCAAAAAAATGTTTCTGGAAGTTACCAGGAAGGAAGCCATGATGCAGTCCTTTGTAACCGACGTGCCTATTCCACTGGCCATGTTTGACAGAGATCTCGAGTATGTTTCTGTAAGCACCAAATGGAAAAAGGAATTCAATATGAATGATGTGGATCTTATTGGAAATAATCTGTTCATCATATCTCCTGATATTCCTGAAGAAAGAAAAGAGATTTATAATAATGCTCTTCTGGGAAAAACATATATAAATGAAGACTTTGCTTTGAAAGTGAGAGGTAAAGAAGAAATTCAACATTACGACCTTAGAGTTGGACCATGGTACCTCACAGAAGATGAAATAGGAGGTGTAATTATTTCTGCACAGAATATTACAAATGCCGTACATGTAAATGAGGAATTGAAAAATGCTAAGGAAACAGCAGATATGGCAAGCAAGGCAAAATCAGAGTTTCTGGCCAATATGAGCCATGAAATTCGAACTCCTTTGAATGGAGTCATAGGGTTTTCGGATCTACTCCTTAGGACTCCGCTGGATGAAATACAGATGCAATATCTGAAATATATCAATGAATCTGGGGAGAACCTGCTCAACATCATTAGCGATATATTGGATTTTTCTAAAATAGAATCCGGAAAAATGGAGCTTCTGATTGAAAAAAGCGACCTTTATGATATGCTGAACCAGGTTATTAATGCAATTCTCTATCAGTCACAGAAAAAAGATATTGAGCTTCTTCTGAATATTGAGCCGGGGCTTCCAAAAACGATTCTTATTGATGAATCAAGATTAAAACAAATCCTGATCAACCTTCTGGGTAATGCTGTGAAATTTACAGAAAAGGGGGAGATCGAACTGAAAGTGGAAAAGCTACATATGGATGAGAAAAATATTTCCCTGCGTTTCTCTGTAAGAGATACGGGAATAGGTATTCCTGTTGAAAAACAGAAGGATATTTTTAATGCTTTTACTCAGGAAAACAGTTCAATCAGTAAAAGATATGGCGGAACAGGTCTTGGCCTAACCATCTCAAACAATATCCTCATTTATATGGGAAGCCATCTATCTCTGACAAGCGCACCGGAAAAAGGTTCCGTATTTTTCTTTGATATTGAGATTCCTTACGAAATTTCTGAATTGAGGGATGATGATCTTATGACTGCCAAGAAAGCTCTGGTAGTTGATGATAATGAAAACAACAGGATTATTCTCCAGCATATGCTTGCCTATAAGAATATAGAATGCACACTGGCTGCCAATGGAATGGAAGCTCTGGAGATTCTGTTTAAAGGAGAGCTGTTTGATGTGATCCTGATGGATTATCACATGCCGGTAATGTCCGGATTGGAAACAATCAATAAAATCAGGGAGCTGTTTGACCAGCGAAAAGTCAATCCTCCTACTATGATACTGTCTTCTTCTTCGGAAGATTTAGATGTCATTGCGTCAATTCGTGAAAAAGAAAATGCACATTTGCTGTTAAAACCTATCAAATCCGATGATTTGTATAAGATTCTGAGAAGATTAGCTCAAAATACTGAATTAAAATTAAATCGTCATCGGTCTGAAAAGGATTCTTACTCATTTGCTCAGGAAATTCAGGTCCTTTTAGTGGATGATAATCCGGTAAATATGGTTCTCAATAATAAAATGATGAAATCCCTTGCTTCCGATGCACAATTAACAGAAGCTGTCAATGGCTTGGAAGCTTTGGGAGCGTGCCGTGAAAAACAATTTTCTATTATTCTTATGGATGTTCAGATGCCGGTAATGAACGGTATAGAAGCAACACAACAGATCCGTATGCTGCCTGGATACGAACTTACCCCCATCATAGGCGTTACTGCCGGAAATGTATTGGGCGAAAAAGAAAAATGCCTGGAATCCGGCATGACTGATTTCCTACCAAAACCTCTCAGGCAGACAGATCTTACGGAAATGCTTAAAAAACATATTGGCGTTAATGTTTAATAACAAAAATGTCGATACCGGTTATGCTCACGAGCAAGCAGAAATAAAGTTGGAAAATACATCGATATGGAATATGCTGCACGAACAGATTGGGAGTGATGACGATTTCTAAGAAGTATTTCTCAATCTGCTTATCCAGAAACTTGTGAAGGCAAAAAATATAGAAAAAGCTACTGAAAAAAAAATATTGTATAAATGAAAATCATTCCTCACAAACTAAAAGGTACAGCAGGGAGTGAAAAACTTTTTAAACTTTCGCAGTGTGCTCTGAAATTGGACAAAATGACGGAAAATGAAATGGACTTTGATTCGATAGATAATGAAATATACCCGGGAATAAAAATAGGATTAGAAATAGTTAAAATTTGAAGAAGCGTAATTATAAATTAATTACTTTATCTAAATACCTGATAAAGTAAACCGCGATAATTTTATATAGAGAGTTTGTTTAAAATTTTTACAGAAAGAGTGTTCATAAAATCCCTCTGAGAGCAGTCCAAAATAAAGACAAGGAAGCTACTTATGAGAAAAATCTACAGTTAAAAAACTTCTTCCTAATAGAGAGTTTAACTAATAAAAAATTATCCTATGGAAATTAAGTATTTAGGAGCTGTAATAGGAAAAGAATTGTTTATATTCGTTAACTGTTTGAAAAAACGGAAGTCTTCAATGCTATTATTACTATTTTTAAGAAAATGAATTTCAATATGATTGACGAATACTTAAAAGAGATACACATCGGCAGTCTCATAAAGCAGGCAGCGCTTGAGAAAGAGATAGATTTAGATAGAATATGTAATTTCATTAATTGTACCGAGACGGAAATTTATCAAGTGTATGAATCGGAAGATCTTTCTGCAAAAGTTCTACTAAAATGGAGCAAACTTTTGGAGTATGATTTCTTTCGCTTGTACACCCAACACCTTTTACTTTATTCTTCATTTCCCAGAAATAATGGACAGAGTGGAACAAGTAAATCAAAACTTCCTCAGTTTCGTAAAAATATGTATAGTAATGAAATCGTAATGTTTATACTTGAATTAATTCAAAATAAAGAAATGACGATTCCAGAAATCACTGAAAAATACAACATTTCCAGAACAACCATTTATAAGTGGATCGCAAAAAACAAGAAATTATAAATAGATATGGATTTAAAGAAGTTAATTACAAAGAGTTATATACAGATCTGATAAATAAGAAGTTTCCTGAAAAAATGGTATTATGCCAAAATATTTTAAAGAAAGAAAAATTATCAATTTTGGATGCCATTGAACTCCATAACTTATTATTTCCAAAACAATCACCGCAGGAAGAGCGCTTAAACCAAAAACGTAAGTCCTACATGAAAAATGATATACTGAAAATCCTGAAATATCAAAAATTACATAATTTGACCAACGTTCAAACAGCATTGAAATTTAAGCTTAGTCGCAACACTGTGACAAAATGGAAAAGGGCTTTTCCACTTTTTAAGTGATCAAGCAGGAATTATATATTTCTTAGGCAATATTGTTGATATTTTTATAAATCAATCTTAGCAATACCAGATTTAAGAATAAATATTTTATCTCAGCTGGTAATTAGAATAGGAATCAAGTTGAACTACCAAACACTGATGGCATGATTCAAGACTCTTAACAATATTTCTTTGCTATTTTATCTATCAAATTTTCAGAATCAATAATCAAGTACGAAATTCATCTCAGTCCTGCAATCAACTCTGATAAGATATTGCTGAACATTATTGGTACCAACTCACAAATATTCTTTAGAAACATTTCCGGTATTTTTAAAAAGACTTCAAAAAAATCAGCAAAATGTAATACTATGTAATTGATCAATAATCCAATAAGTTTCGCTGATATTAATATCATCTTTAAATAAAATATTACAAGAAATTTCATCTTTACAGAAATATGCATCAAATCATAAAAAAAAACATCTATTTGATTTATCTTCACCAAAATTCGTTATGATAAATTTTAATATAAAAGAAAAAAATCTTATTAGCGATGCATTAAAATATGCAAAAAAATCTCTCATGGAAAGTGATTCGGGACATGTGGAATTTTTGAACGATATTGAAGAAGAAATGCTTAAAATAAATATTTTACTTTCAAGAACACAGATTGATACCATAGTTTATTATCTGAATTATTTACCGCAGACAGAAATTTATAACAAAAATGACGTTTCAAATTTACAGTATAGATTAAATAGGCTGTCAGACTTGCCATAGGAATTATTAATTTCTTAATATCATAAGAAGAGAGAGTGTCAAAAATCCAGTACTTCTCCCTTGTAGATAAAACTGTTTACCATATGCTTCTGCATCCTTGTTAAGTAATTATAATGTGTTTCATCATGTTGAGAACTGTCTAATACATTATCATATTGAGCAACAACTCTTAAAATTAATCTACCATCTTCTAAAGCCTTCTGTAATAACTTGACCAGCTATCCTGTGAAAGCTAACTTACTCTGTCCAACCAAAACTTTGAACGCGTTGAGTGAGCAGCGTCAAGAAGTATTGTAGGACTATAGAAATTAAGTACTATATTTGCCAAACTATCTTTCGCCTAACTAATTTTCTTTCCGTCCCATTAGATATACTTATAAATAGAGGCTAACTTTTTCTTAAAAAGTTTTGTATTTGTTCTCATTTTCGATTTCCGGCATTTTTAATTTATCTTCTGCAAGTGTCACACTGAATTGGTTGTATTTTACAGCACTTTGATTTAATTTTATTCTAAGTATTTGGGCTTTTAGGACTACATTCGCGCTATTAGCCTTAGAGATGGTTGGTTATCACTGGTTTATCAGTAATCGACAATGTATTATTTGATTGAAAGTTCTGATTCATACACATTCCTAAAAGCATTGAGCAGATGCTGGAAGCTTCTGAATATCCGAAATATTCTGATCTTCTTTTGAAACTTCTCTCTAATTTTTATTTATTCCATGATTTCGATCTTTCACGAATGGTGATCCTCAATATTTACTGATTGCTGATAGATAGGTACAAATAATGAAAAGCATTTGCAACGGTATTCTAAACCATAAATAAGACAATCCACTGCCATCGAATGTGGCTTTTTGATAATCAACTTGCTTTATTGAAGCATTTATATTGGCAGGAAGTATTAATAATAGAAAGATGATGAGTAACCAAGCTGTTAATACCCTATAACTTGGCAAGTCCGATAGCAAAAATAATTTCTGCAACTCCTGTTAAATAAACAGTTTCTGTTTTAAATGGTATAAACTCAGGAAGCATCAATGACATTCCATTGGTAAATACAAAATGACCAGTTGCAGAAAATATCAACATTGCAGACATTGCTATTCGACCTGACAAGGCAAGCTCGTAGGTGCCACGAAATATTTTCACAACCAATACACAAACAGTAAATACAGTAAGCAAAACAATTAAGGGTTTCATCTTTTTTTCTACAAAGATCGTTCGATCATCAAAGCAAAACAATGAACCTAGGTTAAAAAATACGTCTGCGAATTCTGCTTAGTGCCTGTGGAGTAATGCCAATGTAAGAAGAAATATATTTCAACGGTATTTTTTTTATTAATTCAGGCTGTTCCGTCAACAGATTGAGATAGCGCTCTTCTGCCGTTTCATTCAGTAAAGAAAGCTCTCTTTTTGATTTTTTTAAAAACAGTTCTTCGCTTGCCTTTCGTCCTATGGCGTTGCCGATCTCAGTCTCTGTATAAATCTCTTGCAGATCTGCATAAGTTAGTTGCCAAAGTGTTGTTTTTGTTAAAGTTTCTATGCAGTAGGTTGATGGCCTTCTGGTCAAAAATGAAGTGTATCCACTTACAAAGTTGTTGTTGAAAGAAAAGGAAAAGGTAAGGTCATTGTCTGCTTTAGGAATGTAAAAACGTACAATCCCAACTTCAATAAATGAAAGGTAATTTTCGACCTGGCCTGTTCTTAGCATAATATGCCTTTTAGGAAAATCCTGTTTTGTAAGCTTTGAAGAAAAAATATGCCAATCCTGTTCAGTCAACTTAAATGTCTTGTCAAAATATTTTCGGATCTGTTCCATTTGTTCATTTTACAAACTATTGTATACCTGTTGCGAAGATAAAAAAATATCCTTTTCATTCTGCTTTTTAACGCCAATATATCCTGCTGATTATGCATTTAATACTTAAATATGATAATTTTAAAGGCAGTATAAATTTAAAGCATTGCATGGTAGCTAAAGTGATAAATATCAGTTGATTCACAATATGAGCTTATAGCGTTTTATCCATTTTTCATAAAAGCTCAAACACGTATCATCTTATTAAACGTCACTAATCATTGACAATCGCATTCTTTTTTTACTAAACCTAATGTGGCAAAAAGTCTATGGTTGTTTAACTTTTCCCAAAAGCATCTTAAAGTCGCTCAGAATTCTTTGTTGTTCGTTTTTTAAAGAGTTATGTTTATCCGAAGAAGAAGAACCTGTACTTCGCGTTTGAAGAAATAACTGTCCGTTTTCAAAATAGCTTCGGCTTTCAGTCACCTTGGATTTTTCGAAATCAAACGCCTCTGTGTCATTATTTTCCTTCATGGCTGCTATATCATAGTACATTGGTCGATTATATTGAAATGACTTTTCATAAACAAAACAAAGTTGTTTCTTCAATAAGAAGTATTCAGTAATCAACTGGAAAGTCTCACCATAATTTCGTGTTGTAATTTTCTCAAGATTTCCTTTTTGATAGTAAAATGAGGCTTCACCGCCCTCGGTCGTTTCCAGCAATTCTTCAACCTTAATTCCTGACCAATTTGTAATTGAGTTGATACGTCTGTAATTCTCCCTGATCACTTTTAATCGGGCTATATCCAAATCTGTTGCCTTAAACTCAGATCTTTGCCGTTTAGAACGGGCTTTTTGAGTATCTGTATACGGTGAATTCAGTCCACTTTCCTTCGAACTATTATTTTTTTCATTCTTCCCACAACTTAAGCCGGAAACCGAAAAAAAGAATACTAGTGTGTATCTTAATATGGTTCTCAAAATATTATGATTTAAACTTCAAATTATTAATACTTCCTTTATTTCCCTAGTAACTATCTAGCAAAATACTCGCCCATCTCACTTGCTGATGTAAAACTCTAAAGAATTTTAGAGGCTTCATTAAAAAAAATTGTCCCAGATATGCAGTATATCTAAAAAATAATCAGAATCATCAGGCTAAATTATAAAGATTGAATTCTAATAGTGGAATTTTTTGCCAATTATTTATTTTCTCGTTATCATTATACAAAAACGCTTATTATTAGCTGTAAATAATTTATTGCAGTTGTTTGGTGTATTCAAATCACAATCCCTGTTTGTCTTTTATTAAAATTTTGCCGGCCTTGGGATTTACTTTCAGTTTCCATAGCAAGCAATTTTATTAAAAGTAATTCCATTATCTCAATCGTATATAATATTATAATAATCGTTAAGTGAAGACGAAAGCTTGGGATAAAAAGCAAGATTAGGTCAATAGTTTTTTTGGCAATTCCAATGCAAATCTTTTATATATACCGTAAACCCCTGCTTTTAATTTACGGGCGAACAGAACTAATACGGATTATTGTGAAAAAGTTTAATAAATTCATCCGGCAGATAGTAAATCACAAAATCCTTGACCAAAGTCAAGGATTAAAAACTAATAACCATGAAAACTCAGATTAAAAATGAGTTGTAAATATATACGAGATAATATTAATAATAGTTTTAATTAAAATAAAAATATACTGATTTGTATCTTGAAAAGTACCAGGATGATAAGTCTATGATAATAAAATTTTCAGATATTCATTTTTTATTTTTGAATTTTATTTATCATTACGCTGTCAAACCTAGCTACTACCGCCATCAAATTCTGCGCATCATGAATCAATTTTCTGGTCCGTATCCTATAATCTTCTACAATATACCAGACTGAAATTGATTTGTAACAATACATTTATAAAACTTTAATAATCACTGTTTTATGAATTAAATAGTTCGGAAGGTTATTTTGACGTTCATACTCAGGAATTTAAATATTTACTAATTTTTTTAATGTGGTAAAGTTTAATTATGACGGTATTTATTTACGTTCTATGGCATAATAAGTCATATTTTTTTACATACTTTTGAAAAAAATATCTGTTAAAATTGCTATAATGAAAAAATATTTACTGGCTGCCGTTCTCCTTTCAGCACAATTTGTCAGCGCCCAAGTGGGGATAAATACAACTGCTCCAAGAGCTACTCTTGATGTAGCACCAAGAAATACAGACGGAACTACTGCTGAAGGAGTGATCGCTCCAAGACTTAGCGGAAACCAGCTTTCAGCCGCTGATTCGAAGTACACTTCTGCGCATGCAGGGGTTATTATATATGCCACCTCAGCGCCATCACCTCTTACAAATAAAACCTTGAATATTACTGCCCCTGGTTATTATTATTTTGATGGTAATATCTGGCATGGAATGGGTGCACAGAATACTACCACCACACTTAGCATAAGCTCTGTAATTGATCCAAATATTCTTGGGTATGTACCAAGCAATACTGCCACGGCCGGTAGTGATGCTCCAGCGACTCTTACGGTGAATGGAATTACAGCGATGCGCACAGGCGTTCTTACTTTTAATGGCCATAGTTATGCTGCTTACTCTGCTTCTGCAGCCGGTATTACGTGGTATAATGCTTACAACGCTGCCAAAAATATGGGCGGCTACCTTGCTACTTTTACTACAGATGCAGAATGGCAGCAAGTTGAAACCGCTCTTCTCAGTGCCTCTGCATATGATACACAGCAGGCATGGATAGGTTTTGCAAAGTTTTCCTGGTTTGCCGGAGTTGCGCTCACTCCTGACCCGGAAGAAAAATGGATTACAGGAGAACAGCCCTTGCATGATTACAGTGCCGGCGGTACCAGTGCCGTAAGGAAATCAAATTGGTTCAATACCGGGGAGCCCAATAATTCCGGTGGAACAGAAGGATTTGTCATTACCCTGCCCAAAAACAGTGGAACCCAGACCTACGGCGGATACACTTCTACTCATGCTTGGAACGACGTAGTAGCAAATACAGCAAGCACAACAGGATTTATCGTAGAATTCCAACAGTAACCAACTGACATGAAAAAACGTTTATTGCTACTGTCACATATAGCATGCAGCTTACCTGCGTACTCACAAATGGGTATTTCTACCATGAATGTTATTTCTACACTTGAAGTAGACGCCATTAAAACCGACGGAACAACAGCGGAAGGTATCGCGATGCCAAGACTAACCGGGGATCAGCTCAAGAATGCCGGATCAAAATATACTGTAGCACAGACCGGTACAATTGTGTACATTACTTTGATTCCTACTACTGCTGACACAAAAACAGCCAACATCACTTCTGCAGGATGTTACTATTTTGACGGCAGCATTTGGCGAAGTTTGGGTAAAGTAACCAATACGACTGTAATCAGCTATTCAACCTCGGTAGATTCCAATATTCTGGGTTATATTCCGGACAAGATAACAACAGCGTATTCAGCTCCTGCGACCATTACGGTAGGAAGCAACACTTATACAAAAGAGGGAGCCGTTAATTATGTCATAAATGGACATACATATGCTGCTTATTCCGGAACTGGAACTCTGAGTTGGTTTGATGCTTATACTGCCGCAAAAAACATAGGTGGTTATTTGGCTACATATACTACGGACGCTGAATGGCAATATATAGAAGAGAATTTGCTTACGAATCATGTGGTTTTCGATACCCAGAGGACGTGGATGGGATTTGTGAAATTTTCATGGCAAGCAGGCGTTGCTCTTACTCCAGATCCGGAAGAAAAATGGATTACCGGTGAACAGCCCTTACATGATTACAGTGCCGCAGGCCTCTCAGCTGTGAGGAAAATCAATTGGTTTTATACCAATGAACCTAATAATACGAATTCCGGTGAAGGATTTGTACATGCTTATGGAAAAAATGATAATGTTACTGTCACTAAAAATGGTTATACCTCTACACATCCCTGGAATGACCTACCTGCCAATAATGGTGGTGTAACCGGTTTTGTCGTTGAATTTCAGCAGTAGATATACAATACCTATTATCAAACGGAAAAAATAGAGGAGCTCTCACAATCCAATGATATATTTTGATAATTCTTACTTGAAGAGTATATTTGAAAGGATGCAGAAAAATAATAAAATGTCCGTTTCTACCAGTTGGAAACGGACTTTATTGTATTAAATGTAGCTTTAATCGATCTTAAAAATTAAGTTTTTAATCGAATGAATATAAAGTTAAATCCTAGATATTACAATAAAAATATATATTGAATTGATCTTGACTTATTAAAAAAATAGATTAGTTGTTTGCTATAAAAAAAGGGATTAGGAAATTAGTGCCGCTAAACAAAAAAAATCCTATCCCTTGTACCAAGTACTCAGCAAAGATACAATAGAATTAGAAATTGCACCTTATATTCCAATTGGAAAAAGAGGTTTCAAATCAAAAGCACCTATTTGTGAGATTGACCTACCCCCAATATATGGAACAGTCTAAAGTAGAGAAAGTTGTTTTTTCTGACTGTTATTGATGAATTCATTTGGCGTTAAATACCCTAGCGAACTATGAGGTCTGTAGCTGTTGTAATCCTCTCTCCAGGCATCCAATTTTTGCTGCGCATCTTCTAAGGAGAGAAACCAATTAACATTAAGACACTCATCCCGTAATGATCCGTTAAAACTCTCAATAAATGCATTGTCAGTATGTTTTCCCGGTCTGGAGAACTCCAGCTCTATTTTCTTTTCATAAGCCCATCGGTCTAATGCTTTACTAATAAACTCAGGGCCATTGTCAATCTTAATCCGCTTAGGAGAAGCCTCTTGTTCAAAGGTAACACTTTTTAATATCTCTGCAACATTTTCACCCTTGATGGAAATTCCACAGCGGATTTCTAAAGATCTTCGACTATAATTATCCACTAAAGTTAAAACCCTGAACTTCTTCCCGTCAAAAAGGGCATCACTCATAAAGTCCATGCTCCAGCATTCATGTAAAGTAGAGGCTTTACCATCGGTAGGCACTCGGGATCTTGATGATTTTATTCTTTTGTTTAGTTTTCGCCTCAGATTTAACCCTTCTTCACAATAAATTCTGTAAACACGTTTTTGATTATCTTTCCAGCCCTCACGTCTGAGTAAAACATGTAGACGCTCAATACCATAGCGAACACGAATGTTTGATAATTCTATCAGTCGCATTCGAAGCGCTGTATCATCCCTTCGGTGTGGGTGATAATAATAAACGCTGGAGTGTAAAAATATCAAGCGACAGCTTCGTCTCTGAGAAATTCTGTAATCATTTTGTATAACTCTCGCCAGTTCACGCTTCTTAAGCTGGCTTTAGAACTTTTTTTTCAGAACATCCTGAAGAATCTGCTTATCCAAACTTAAATCTGCTACCAACTTCTTGAGTTGACTATTTTCTTCCTCTAATTGGCGTAATCGGCGAAGTTCTGTAACACCTAAACCTCCGAATTTCTTTTTCCAATTGTAAAAAGTTGCCTCACTTATGCCCATTTTACGACAAACTTCTTCAACTTTTACTCCCGTTTCAGACTGTTTCAATGCAAAAATGATCTGACTTTCTGTAAATCTGCTTTTTTTCATTAGATTTTTCTTTATTTAAAATTAATTATTTCTCGAAAAATCTCCACTTTTAAGTGATCCTGTTTTTTGGGAATAGGTCAAACGCTATACTTGCTTGATGGTTTAAAATACTAAATCTTTACTTAGAATATATATCAATGGGCAGACCTTCTCAATAACAAACTAGATACACCATCGTTCAAACACATGACCATGGTGTTAAAATGCTGTTGTTGAATATCTTAATCACGGGCAATTCTCCAGGATAAATTAATATTAATTTTTATTTCTTATTTCAGATGTTTAGCGCTTGATCCGGATTTTGAAAACTTCTTCATAATCATGATTATAAACTTTATGGTATCCGCAATTTTGATGTCCGATCCATGAAAAATCCTATTATACATCTCATCCAAAGATCTAAAATAACTTCTTTTGAAACGATTAATTTGTTCTGAAAATAAAGCAAGATTCAATATATCATAGAACCTACGAAAGAATCATATGGTATTCTGGAGATTTTGGAAGCAATAAGTTTTCGGCTTCTGGGAACAGTCAAACTCTCTATTTAGTATATTTCCAAATTTCATTAGATTCTGTTATTATCGAAGATGAGTAGAGGTTCTTTTCAATCTTTATGCAAATATTTAACCTTTTTATAATAAATGTCCTTTCTAAGAAATTGGTCATCAAATGTTCTTGGAAAAGGATTACAAATCCACTTTTTGTGATAAGGAATGAGCATATGAAAGGTATTAAAACCTGCACCGGAAAATATTTTCTCTGCTTTATCCAACAGGGATTGAGACGGTTTTTGTTGATACAAAACCAAATCTTTAGGTTTGATATTTTCTTGCGAAATGACAGTGGCAGTCAAAATCACAACTTTCTGATTGGTTCTGTACATCTTCGCAAGCCTGTAAAGATGAAGCACTTCCGACAACGGCTGACTGTGAATAATAAGAAAGTAAGACGGTTCAATCGTTATAGAAATTTCTTCTGAAATATTTTCCTGATAATCTAGATATCGGATTCTTCCGTAGTGAAGTTGAGAAAGATTTACTCCCTCTTCCATTACGAAAATCTGATCAAAATAAAGAATATTAGGATTTTTTTCAAAATAACAATTTGATAAAATCCTAGATAACAATATCTTTTCTCCTTGAAAATGGATTAATGATGTTGATAATTCACCATAAAACCCGGTAGGAAAAACATCTACCATAAAAGTGTGGACATTATTTTCAGAAATTACATTTTCTATAAAAGACAAAAATTCTTCAGAAGAAAAAAACAAATCTTCTTTCTGCATTATATTCCATCCCAATTCCCAAAAATCTGAAAATTTCGCATTGGTCAGCAAAATACAGTTTTCCGGATTATACTTTTGACGTTTCAGAAAAGAGATCACCCTTTTAAGATGACCTAATCCTGAACCATATGCATAAATCAGTATCAATTTTTCTGATAAAGAAATTCAGTAAGAAGCAATATTCTTTGATCCATCGGAATCTGATCTATACTTAATATTCCCAATGCAAAACTATCAGACGTTTTAGAAATTTTGTAAGCAGGTTGTCCGTTTACAGAGATTTGATTGCCAGTAACTTTCATTGTATTAATAACTTTTCCGTCTTTAGAAACTTCGATCACGCCGTTGTTATTTTTGACTTCATAAGGATTCAGGTTCTCTTCGTTATCAGCAATTTTGATTTTGTCCGGATAGGTTTTTACTTTCCAGAGAAGTTTGGAACTGGCATCTCTCAGCTTGTATGTATCATCTTTCAGTTTCACTTCGTAGCGTTGTGTACCATTGCTGTAATATTTTCTTTTATCTTCTTTTTCTTTTGCAGTATAGGTTTCTGACCCCAACTGAACTTTCGGAGGATTTGCCGTAAAACCAGCGATTTCTTTTCCCTCTTTATTAGAAATAATATAGTCCGCAGAGTAGTTTCCGGCTTTGGTTTCTGTTTTTTCTGTAGTTGGAGAATTGCTGGTTTGAGCTTCCTTCTTGCAGGAATTTAAACTTAAAAAAGACACTAAAAACAGGATTGTAATTTTTTTCATAATGGGAATAGGTTTAAATAGTTTTGTATTTCTTTTTGTTCTGTAAAATCTTGATTAATAGTGTTGTAAATTTCGTTTTTCATTAATTCCTTTTGATCCTCAGATAGATGATGATAATGAATCAGAACATCCAGCAGTGCATTGGCTTCCAAAGGATGATATAAAAGCCCCGATTTTCTATGCATGATTACATCCGGAATCCCCCCAACTTCTGAAGCGATAATCAGTTTTTTTGACGCGCCGGCTTCTAATAACACATTAGGCATCCCGTCATACAAAGACGGGATACATACCACATCTGCCATCGCATAAAAACTGCGCATCTCATATTTGGAGGCAAACGGAAAGAGTTTAACATTTAAATCAAAATTATTGATAAAAAGTTTAACTTCTTCGGGCAGATCACCAATCATCCAGAGTTCGTATTCACTTTTGAAATGAAATTGATCAAAAGACTCGATGAAATGGCGGATTCCTTTCTTGAATTTAAGTTGTCCTGCAATGAGAATAACTTTTTTATCCGTTAAGACCTTCCTTCTTTCATCAACCTTCTTTTTCTCATTGTCATTAAGATTCCAGAAAACAACATCAATTCCGTTGGGCGTGTAAAACACTTTTTTAAAAGGGAAAAGTTTGGCCATTTTTTCCTGTTTCTCTGTACAGACAGACAATATCGCTTCCGAATGTTCCAGGGCATAGAGAAGTGAGTTTCTTTTCTTGGAAAATAAGCCTTCGTCAAAATCATTTCCCCGAATACAGGTGTACAGCGGTTTCTCAAAAAACTGACTGATGACAGGCGTCCACATCATCGGCAGATAGCCGCCAAAAGCAATAATGGCATCCACATCCAAAAACTCCTTTTTCTTTTCCAGGAATAATGTCGCCAGATTCAGCGTATATTCTTCTGTATCATAGATCCCAAGCGCGCTGTAGTTCCCACCCGTCTCCGTCTTTATCACATAAGGTTTCTGCCAGTTGGAAAAGTGTAAGACGTGGATTTCACAACCTTTCCTTTTCAGATTCCGGACAATTCTTCCGCAGGATTCTGCCATACCGCCTCTGGACGGCGGATAATTTTGGGTAACCAGCAACAGTTTCATAAAAATTTAACTGTCAAAAGGTGATGAATCGTCCGAGTGATCGGAAAAGTCGGTGAACAAAACCGTGTCAAACAAGGCGCCGTACTGGCTTACCATCGTTACCAGAAATGGATATTCTGTATGAAACCGGTTCATCATTTTTTTTCTCCATACAGGCCGATCCGGCGAGTATAATTCAATCTTGGAAGTCAGCCTTGGATCCAGAACGGCTTTACACGTCAAACAAAGTTTTTGGCTTTTATTATTTTCATTCTGAAGGAAGATATGATTTTTACATACTTTTTTGTTGCAGTTTGCGCATTGTTCTATGGCAACAGCAGGACAATCGTCCACCAGAAACAGACCTAATTTTTCCTGACAATTTATATTTTGATCCATACTCTCAGTTTTATTTTAAGGTAAAGCAGCCGTAGCATATATTAAAAAGATTTACCACTTCCAAAGAAAAATATTCTACGGAGAATAACGGCGTGGACTTGTATTGATAAGCACTGTAATCATCCGGATTTTCATCTTTTACATCAAACTTCCGACGTGCTTTCATATAATAAAATGACTCATCTTCTTTTATTTGGATATCAGCTTTATCAACATTGGTTTTTAGCTGATAAATAGATTTCGGAAGTTTCAACTTCAGAATAAAAGGATAGACAGATTTGTATTTCTCTTTCGTTTTTCTTTTCCCGCTGAGTCCTTTCTTCTTAATAATGCGTCTTCTCACTTTCTCCACAAAACTAAAGCTTATTTCTGCGCCATCTTTTAATGTACAATATCCTTTTCCGATTTCTTTTTCATAAAACTCCTCCTTACCGGAGATAAAACCTGGTGTTTCAAAGATAGCGTCCTCAGCTGATTTCAAATGTTCTACTCCTGCCAATGTTTCTTTGACATTCGCTGTAAATTGGATCGTTCCCAATTGTGGAAGCTCTTCTTCTATCAATGTAAACAAAGCGGAAAAGTAATCCGAGAAAAAGTCATAGCCATCTGTATAGTTCTTTTTGAACTCTCTTCGGTTTTTGGAATCCATTACCAAAACCACCACAAATAAAATGATATTCACGGCAATCCAGTATCCTGGAACCAGAAAGATCATTACGACAGCAATAATAAAATAGGAAATCCAAAGTGTGTTGGTTTTTTTCTTTCTCTTTTTTAGGGACAGCTCACGTTGTAAAACACACATTCTGAAAAACCGAATCCATTTCAGAGGTGTTTTTTTTGAACTGAAACCACGGTGCAGATGAGCTCTTTCAATAGGCGCCATATCTTCTGTCGTCAACTGGATATTATAATATTCTGCCATAGTTTTACATTAGATTTTGATATACTTTTTGTAACTTTTCATTGTGATGATGCCAGGTAAACTGCTGCTGGAATCTGTTGAATGCTTTTTCAGCTTTCGTACTTGCTGATTCCAGATTATCCAAAACAAAACGGATGCATCGGCTTAGATCCTGCTCATCTTCCGGCCAGAAAAAGTAGGCTTCGTCTTCTGTCAGCAATTCTTGGGTTACGGGCAGTTCTGATACAATAATGGGCGTTTTACAAGCCATAGATTCTATGATTTTGATAGGGCAACAGCCCTGGATCACATTTCTATCTCCAAATTTTAGTGGAACAATAGATGCTTTGGCGTGTTGGATGATGGCAAAAAGCTCTTCTTTTTCCAGTTCATATCTAAAAATAACCTGGTCCTGAATTCCAAGATTTTCAATTAATTTATGATAAGCTCTAGTTGCCTTTTCTTTTACTGAAGAGCAAATGACCAATTTAAGATGTTCGTAATCTCTCAGATAGCGGAAAGATTTCAGCAAGACGTCTAATCCCTGCCAAGGTTGCAACGCTCCGAAGTAAACAATATACTCTGCCGGAAGGTCAATCGGTTTTTCGGTTTGCGAAACTGCCTCCGCACCATTTGTAATAACCGAGATTTTGTCATTAGCAATAGAAAATTTTTCTATCAGATATTTTTTTGTGACTGCAGACGGGGTAACAATATGATCGCAGGCTTCAAGACAGGTTAATTCAATGTTCTGGATTTCAGCAATTAGAGAAGGCGTTAAAAGGGGGAATCTTACCGGCAATTCTATGGATGTCAGTGCATTGACTTCAAAAACCGTTTTAAGATGAGCTTGCTTTATCATTCCTAGTCCGCTCCAGATATCACGAAACTGCCCGATTCCTTTTTCATTGAAAAGTGCCGTACAACTGTAGACTTTTTCAGAAAAAAGCTGGGCTCTTTCGAGGTAATTCTGAGATTCGTTTTCGTAGAAAAAAGGATGAATTTCTACATCATCCGCAAGTTTGGGATCTATAGCAGAGTTACCTTGTAGACAAAATACATCTACTTTATCCGCAATTTCGGAGAGCGCCTGCAAACTGTGATCAATGTGCGTAGATGCACCCTTGCTGGTAGGGAAAGCATCAAAACTGGCATAATAGGATCTCATTATCAGAAGTTAGAACTTAACTTGGGCCACCTCGCGTTCGCTCACATTTTGAATTTCAAAAAATTCCGCTTTCTCAAATTTGAAGGTATTTGCAATCATGTTGGAAGGGAAAACCTCGATCGCAACATTATTTTCCTTTACTGTTCCGTTGTAATATCTTCTCGCCATTTCGATATCATCTTCAAGGGCGTTCAAATCCTGCTGAAGAGAGATGAAATTACTGTTGGCTTTCAAGTCCGGATAGTTTTCTGCCACCGCAAATAGATTCATCATTGCATTTTGCATCGTAGATTCCGCTACACCCTGTTCTTTTGCGCTTTGCGCTTTGCCGGAAAGATTTCTGGCTTCCACAACATTTTGCAAAACAGACGATTCGTGTGAAGCATAACCTTTCACCGTCTCTACAAGATTGGGAACCAAATCATTTCTCTTTTTCAGAAACACGTCTATAGAGCTCCACCCCTCCTGCACATTGACTCTTTTATTTACCAATCCGTTGTAAACCGAGATTGCCCAAATGATAGCAATAGCCAAAATGGCAACGATAATTCCGATTGTAATCATTATTTATTTTTTTACAAGTTAAAAAAAATACCAAAATGAAAAGAAAAATGTTGGAAATTCTTTTTAGTCTACAAGATTCATGATACAAAATGAGTTTAAGATATAAAAGTCTGAAATTATATGGTCTACAAAAGACAATCTTTAATTTTCCCACAAAAGCTGAACATTTAAGGAGATAGTTTTTAAATTTGGAGGACAATGAAAAAACAGTAAATTTTCAGAACGCCAGATTTAAAGATTCTTTCTAAACTAAAATCTATTAAAACAGTGAATGAGATTTGCCGGGAACACAGCATCAGCAAGCCAACATTTTACAATTTGAAATTTACAAGAAATATTCTAAATTAAAGAGTAATTATAAGAATGAACTTTTATATCATTTAAAACAAAAAAATGTTTTGGGGCGATTATGGAGATACGCTACTGATAGGTTCTGCATTTCCTGACAAAAATGATGAATCAAAAATCTTGATTGAAAGAACGGGACCATTTGTTCCGTTAATGTATTGTTGGTCAGAATAATTGTTGATTTCAAATACAATGAAAAAATATGAACAATCTGATTTCAATGATGGAAGATATGGTTAGCTGAGGTGCCAAAAACCAATATTTGAAATGGCTCTCTTACATTCCTGACTCATCGATCTTCCTGCCTGTCCTTTGCTGATATGAGATCAGCGTCACTTTATAATTTTGGTGGCTGGGCTATCTCTTCCTGAAGATTCCAATATGAAATCTCAAGTTCCTCTTCTATTTTAATTCAGGTAGATCAATAAAAGTTTCTTTCAATTTATTATCGATATGACTCTTATTATTTATTGCTGTTTTGGTCTGAAAAAATTCCGCTGACTGCTCTCCAGCCCCAGATCAGTATTTTTGATGCTGAATTAATTAGGGTATCTTTGAGTGTAAGATGGACAACCTGTCAGGAGCAATGTTCTGACTTATATTTATAAATTACAGACAATCATTATCATAAACGGCTTTCTCAGTTGCGGTGATTGCAGATAGTATTTTAGTAGTAATCAGTAATCCCTGTTGGTTGGTAATCTCGATGTCATTCGATCCTTTTATTGGACAGGCCGAATTTTGGCGTAGAAATGAGAGATTTAAATTGATCAATTGTATTCAGAATTATGATCAGTACCAGAATCTCTGGATACAGGTCGTAAGAAATATAGTTGCTGACTATAGTCGACTTTATATTTCAAAAGAATTAATCGCCAAACGGATTCTACATTAATTAAATTACCGTATAAATCAACCATAACATTATCTATTTTCACGGTATGTTCCTATCCTATCTTTTTTTTTCCAGTTTATATCAGATCTATATTTCCCTTATTACAAATTCGTAAGTATTTTAATTTATAGATCAACAATGGTCTATTCTACCGTAAATATATGTAGAGATTAGTTGTTATTTATCTGGACAGCTCGAAAATTTTCCTAAAGAATCATATCAGGAGCAATACATACATCTAATTTAAATAATATTCAATAATTTATGAATTTGGTACATTTTTTGATTCACTAAAACATATCAATACAACACAAATAATAGTAATTCAAATTTCGTTCAGCCATCTCATTTGAGATGGCTGTATGTTTTTTTATATTAAAACCCATTGAATCGGTGCAGAGGTAATTGCTTCAAATTCAATCACACTTTTTATACAATGTATTGAATTGATAATAAGGAAGTATGATATATATATGTATGATAATAATTTTTCATCTGGCCTGAATTATTCTATTAACTTTATTTGAGTTATTTCACCATAGCTTTTAACAATTTACTTTGTACGAAGTTGCAAATGAAGTCTCCGAAGTATAATCGATTAAAATAATCATAAATTTCAATTTCTCAATTATCGGATAAAAGCCGACATAGGAATGAGGGGCATCAGGAAGATGATTTTCAACATTAAATTTTCATTAGTACCTGCTGGAGAATTGACAATTACAGTAACTCGGCTGTACTTTTCCAAGATCGTTATACAGTTCTCTTGTATCATGAAATATTCCGTAATTTTCACAGATTTACTTTGATAGCGTGATCATGATTTAGTTAAATTAAAACTGTATTAAGTGCAAAATTGACACAAAAATCTACCAATTATTATATATATGGTATTTATTTTGTATAAATTACAATAGCCAAAAAAAATTATATTATCACGAAAAAAATTTTTACCCTTATCGGACTTGTCTTGATAATAGCATTTACAAATGCTCAGATCGTTATTAATGAAATCCACACAGGTGGTTATATTTTAGGTGCGGCCATGAAAAATGATTTATACAACTAAAAAACATAGGAACTGCTACTGCCTCCGTTAATAGGCGTAATATTACTAAATGGTTCTGCGAATGGCAGTTTTACACAATATTATTACATTCCATCAATAACACTCACTCCTGAGCAAACTTACTTAATTCAGCAAGGTGGTGAAGGTCTTGGTGGCCTTATTAATTTAATTAATCCAAATCTTATTGTTACTGTTGTTTTAGGATTCGATGGCTCGACTGACGTCGGAGTTGGATTAGGTCTTGCACTTACTTCAGGCAAAGTTGCTTTAGCGAGTAATGCAACAATGGTTATAGAACCTACGGCATCCAATGTTTTAGATTTCGTAGGATACGGACTTGCTGGTCAGCACGAAGGTTCAGGAACTGCTCCTCATATACCATTTTGAATTTAATCAGTAGGACGGATGAAGATACAAACAATAATTCAGTCGATTTTACATAAACCCCGCCCACCCCCAGTCATCATCAGGCTCATTGAATATAAATGATATCACACAGCTCTGTCTCTAGTAATTTCATAAAAAATTCGCTCGTAAAAAATAATGAAATTATTTTTCATACTGAGGTAAAAGATGTGAAAAATTTATACTCATTCAGGACAGCTTATAAGAACAAATTAATTTAGTAAGCAACAATGGCAAACTTGATATTACAGAACTGCAAAAAGGAATTGTATCGTGACAGGAGTTATCAACAATAAAATTATTTCTCAAAAGATTTTAAAAGATTAATCTTTGTATTGGCCTTACAAACGGCTTCCAGTGGTAGCTGCTTTTTATTGAATTAATGTAATGTATCAACTATAGTGACTACAGATATTGTATATATCAATCTTACATCTATATAAGTTTGTCTCTCTAGCATTATGCAGACGATCATTAAATAAATCTTAATAATAAAAGTAATTGTTTTAAATTACAATTCATTTTATTATCTTTGACATGAATAAAATTAATAGATAGTCAATATCTGTTAATAATTTTTTTTCATCATTTGTGTTTTTAATCTCCAGTTCAAAACTGGAGATTTTCTCTTTTTTAAATAAACATCAGTATACTCTTATTTATTACAACCCAAAACCTCATCAGGCTATGGAAATTAATTTGATTAATTAATATAGAAAACCTGTGAATACTTGAACTCCTTTGTAATCTTCCCCAAAAACTATTTCAAAATCTTCAGTTTTACTGAAAATTAAATTAATATCTTTGAATTATTAAAAAACAGTAATTATATTTCAAAAAAAATATGATTAATAATAAAAAATTCTCTTTGGATAATAAAAGATGTATTAAAATGTTTACTATCATTTTAACAATAGCTGTAGTTATAAATATTATGGATATACTAACTTAGCGTCCAGTAAAAATTAAGCATAAAACCTTAATTTAACTATGGAACGAGAGCGAAAAATATACGATCCAGCTTTTAAAATCAAAGCCGTTCAACTGAGCAATGAGCGAACTAATATCTCAGAACTCGCACAAGAACTCGGAATTGCTATCAAAATGTAGCTTAACTGATACTGGAATATCTATTTGCATATCCATAGGGATAAATTCCTTCGTTTAAAATTTTATTGAAATTTTAAGCACTACTTTTAGTGAGGCGTAAGGTTATTATGCCAAATGCATCGTTATTTGGCTCACTAATGTCAATCACATTACCTTCGAAATTCAATTCGTAGTCTAAAACTTTATTTTTGCTATTATATTCTTTCGTGCCAATTGATATTAAATAAACAACCATTGCAAAAAATACTAGGATTAGTATAAAAAACCTTAAATCTCGAGTATATTTATTTTTCAATTTGTAAGTAACAACTATATCGTCGATCTTTTAATATAAAAGCTTTGCAAGCATCTATTAATGATGATCATTTTTTGCGATTTTATACTATTTCCAGTTAATTAATCTTTTCGTTACCTAAGTTTTAACTTTAACTCCTTATTATAAGTAATAAAAAAATAATAGAAAAATTTATAAGTTTTCATAGAACGAGTTAAAGCAAATAAAGAAAAAAATAACTTATGGATACGACAGGTTATTATAACTGCATTAAAGTAATCTCAAACCTCTTTAAAAATTGACAATAAGAGGAAAAGTCCCAGATAAACAAAAAAAACACTTGAAATAATTTTCCTGCAATTATTTGAATGCACTGAGCCTATATTAATTTGTTTTACTATATTTATAATGAATTAATTACTATGTATTTATTCTTAGTAATAAATTATTTTTCATCATTTGTATTAAGCTCCAGTTTTGAGCTGGAGCTTTTATTTTCTAAATAACCAGGCATATTGTAAATAATGCTTACAAGAATATTAAGGAAGACTATCGTTAAATTTGTAGGTTTTTTCCAATTTATCCTGTTTTTTATAAAAAATCAAATAACTAAATCTTTTTATCGTAAGCTAACTTTAACTTATTTTTTGATAAAACGATATGTCTTCTCATTATTAATCGAAATGTAGTAGACTCCAACCAGCAATTCCTGTACGTTGAGTCTTACCTGCTTTTTCATCGGGTAATCGGTCAAGATAACTTTTCCAGAAACATCAGTAATTTGGACAGACATAATTTTTTGTTGAGCATTAATTGCTATAAAGTCAGTTACTGGATTAGGATACAACTTCAGCTGTTCAACTGTCAGTTCTGTCGTGGAAAGTGATAGCAGACTTTTAAAATACATTTTGTCTCCCGCTGGATTGGTGATGGTCAGAAAATAGATGCCCGCAGCTTCACCATAGTCATAGAAGTACTTCTGCATACTGTAATCAAGGAAAAAATCTAACATCATCTCATCATAATTATTAACAGCATCTGCATTGTCCCCAGAATAGACAAAAGGTACTTGTGAATAACTAAAGGTAAAAGCATTCTCGCCCGATGTAAAAGTGAGCAGGCAGTTGCCGGAATTATAATATCTGGGATTGAAACTGTATTTATCCAGTGAGCTAATATAGCTCAGGTTTGATGTTAGGACTGTTATCGGCGGGGGTGGCAACATTTCTACACCGGATTTTACGATTTTCTCCAGACGCCAGTCTTTATTCAACAGTTGCTGAGGATTGATAAGTTGGGAAAATAATAATGCATTAATAGTGATAAAGATAAGCGTGTAAATTTTTTTCATTTTTCTAAAATTTTTAAGTCAAATTAAACAATTAATGTGCCAGGTAATAACTGAAATATTGCTTATGATTATCCCGAAGAATCAGAGTTATTACACCAGGGGTTACTATTAAAATTAAATGCTATTCTGATGACTTAAAATATTTAAGCATTTCGAGATATTTCAGTAATTTAAAATCAACAAGAGTTGCTAACTTTGTTAGTACACAATTCTGATAATCTCTGTCTTATGAGTTTAAAAAGGTTAGAAAATTACATAAAAGTAGATTTTTTTCCATTCTTAAATTATTCATTAGCCATAATTTATTTGTATTTACATAGCATAAGTTTAAGGTATGAATTTTGAATCCGATTTTTTTTATGACATACAAATCTCTGGAGCAAACTATTAGGATCTGATCAGATAATTAGTTTTAACCCGGTTAATTTTTACAAGATGATATTTTCTGCAGGATTGGCAGCTTGACAACTCATAAAATCTATCTAATACGAGAATCGGCGCATCATGAAACTTCACAAAAATAATTACAAGTAGAATACTTATTCTGTTTATTTTATAGAAAATAATCTCAGCTGGATAGCTTCCCCGGATCCATGGTAAGCTATATCTAATTATGTTATTCGGGAACTAAGCTGCAAACTTTTTTAAATATTGTCTTGTGAGATTAATTTCAAAATCTATATGACATCCAACATTCATCTTCAGACCGAAATACCTAATTTAATTAGTTGTTCTCGATCTGCTAAAGTAACTTCATCAAAATCAATATCATATATAATCACGGTATCATGGTCACAATAAGTAGTTTTTATATTTTAGAAATATTTGTAATGCCTTAATTAAATTTTCCATGGTTTTTAGATTTTAGAAAGAGTCTACTTCAAGTTTTTTCCAATTACTTAGGAATTCATCACCATTTAATGATGAAAGATCCACAATGCCTCTCGTTGAATACTGCTTGCATTTGTCATATACTTCTCTACCTGTAGCAATATAAAAATCCGCAGGTGCCATCTCCATTAAGATTTACAAATATATTAGTGGCCCAAGTTAATTTTATCCTTCATTAATGGGCATTCTATATTTGTCCTTTTGAAAATAGCTTTAACTTGAATAAGAAATTGTTTTTTATCTTTTTCTGAAAGAATATCGATTGATTTTGCATTTCCCATTGCAATTCCTACACTAAATCCTCTTCAAAGCAGTTCTGCTGCTACAAAATATTCTCTTGAAAGACCAATACTATTTCTTTGAATTTCTGCCATAGTTATCGTTTTTTGAGATTATTTAAATTGCAATGAATGGTACAATTTTTGAAAAATATATTTAGAGCAAAAAATAACTTATTCAAATTTTAAGAAGCCATTTCGATTGAAGTGGCTTTTATAATTATTATTTTGTACTAATCAACGTTTACTTTTCATCTTTAATAATGGTAATATGAATATAATTAATGTAAAAGCAATTCCTGTAGTCATCGGTAAAGAAAAATCTGAATTGCAACACTGCCAAGGAGTGAAAATATTAAAAGTCATTGAATATATGATGTCTATTTCAAACCAGTCCTTTAGTTCAATGGATTTGAGCTATATTGCGACGGGTGATGAAGAATATTTAACAATTACGCATGTAAAAATAAGTAACTTTAAAGAATATATTAAATTTATGGAAGCTCTTAGCCAAAGTGAATATGGTAGGCTTATTAAAAATTAAACTCTATGTCTGACCCATAAAAAAAGCTACGTCTGGAGACCAGCCATCAAGACGGATTTTAGTTTTGATATATAATAATTCCTTAAGATTGCAGTGTAGGTATTTTCATATATTATTTTTTATTATTGCAGAAATAATTTTGTTAGCTTAACTGATTCTGGAATGTTATACGTATATCCACATTTAGTTATTCTTATTTGTAATATCTTATGATGGCCTAGATTTGGTTTATGGTTATAAAAATTCATAACTAAATAATGAAGTTTAAAATATTATACTAATAATAATCTTATCCGGATTCTTTTTTGTAATAAAAATTTTCCTTTCAGATTTTTTCGTAGATAATTGTGAAATTCAAAAATTAATCTCCGACTTGCTGATGCAAAGGCATTTTTTCCAATGAGCTCTGTCCAATACCTTCTGATTTTTTAACTACAGTCATTTGTCCGTTAATTTCAATTACAACTGCTTTAACGTCATTGATGTGTTCAATTCCTGAACTTCTGATGGCAGCAAAAATTTCCTCGCGTGTTACTGCCTCGCGAGACATAAATTTATCCAAAAATTGTCCATCATAGAAAAGCATTGTTGGAACTGAGTTGACAAGTTTCTCAATACCCCAGGATGATCGGGCGGTCCAGGCAAAAACATATTGCATGGCGATAATTAGAAAAAGCACTTCTACTCCTTCAAGAAGCGGAACCATGCCTAACATCATATAAGCTAAAGTAGAACCGAGTGCAACAGTAACAACAAAGTCAAATGCGTTAAGTTTAGCTAAAGTACGCTTTCCTGAAACTCTTACAAAAAGGAATAAAGTTACAAAGGCTGCTAATGTTGAGATTGCTACATGTCCTAAACTTTCCCAATCTTTGAAAAATAATTCTTCCATAAAAAAAATTAGACACTCTCCCAGAAAGTGTGTAAGTTAAAAGTTACGGCTTGGATTTATAATCCGAGCCTTTCTTCAAAAATAAGCATAAATTGGTGAGAACAATCCCACAATTTCGGATAGGCATTAATCATTTTTTTATAGCTTCTTTTAAAGCAAGGTAAACAGATTTCAAAACAGCATCACCAATAGGAAAAGACATTTTGTTTTTGGTGTATTTTCGAATTTTGGCGTTTAGATTTTCAACTAAATTGGGGTGTAAAATATTTTGCGGATTTCTAATTGAAAGTCAAAAAATACAGTCAATTCATCCCAATTATCCTCCATGATTTGATAGCGTATGATTATTTTTACTCCCATTTTTCTGCAAAATCCCCCAAAGTAGCTTCTGCTGCCTGTTTTGTGGGAGATGTATAAATCTGTTCTATATCGGCAGAAAACTCTTTTCTGTCCTTCCAAACCACACATATTTGCAGGCATTTCTGATTTGATGAACTATATAGATTTGCGTCTGAGCCTTAGAAAGAACACTGCGTATAGTTTGGGTAAATCCATTTAAATTATCCGTTGCTGTAATGAGTATACCTTCCACACCACGCGCTTTAAGATCCGTTAAAACATCCATCCAGAAACTCGAACTTTCGTTCTTGCCCAGCCACATCACGAGAACTTCTTTATTTCCTTCACGATTCAGACCTACCACTAAATAAATTGTTTTTTGAACTTAATTACTTTAAGCGTCTCACTTTTACGTAACGTTTTACTCCATTTACTCTCATAAAAATTACACAATCATTTTCATAAATAAAGACTTTAGGTGATTGTTCAATGTAAGAAACTTGAATATCTTCGATTTGTTGCCATATTGCACCTTCAACTGTTTTGTAAATACTATCTGCAGCCAACCATTAAAGTGCCCTTCAATTCTTTTTCATACGGGTTAAAATTAGCCTAAAGTTTGCTAAAATTATAATTATTGAACTGATAATAAAGAATGAAAATGGTAAAAGAAAGTAGATATCAATCCTTTTGAAATTCTCAGAATTTTCAGTTCCCGTTAATAATAAACCGGCAACGATTAAAGCAAAAAAACAAAATAGTTGGAGGTATCGTTCTTGAAATCCTCTGCATTTAATAAAAATAATAAATGTTAAGATAGTTAATACTGAAAATAAAAATCCGTCCCAATTTAATATAGATGAAAACACGGTTACACTTTCAATAAAGGAATATATATTTAGCGACAACATTATTAATATGTATGAAGTGTGTTGGTGAAGTCCCATTGTAAATAAAAAAGATAGGATAGATATTATTTTTAGAGCTTTCATAATTTGAATTTAAGGATATAACTTATTAGTCGGGAAAGTAGTATTTACAAGTGTCTCTTCAGCAAAAGAAAAGCTGAATATAACTTTGAAGATTTATCCCAAATGTAGAGATATTTTAATCTTGTATATTCTCATATAAAGCCTTGGTCCATCTTCTTACACCATCTAGAGAATCGATAGTTACATAAAAACGGATCGTAAGTATTCTACGATCCGTTTTTTTAACAATATGATTGATCTATTTAAAAGCAGATCTTAATTTATCAGCGGCAAAAAACTGCGCGTCCATAGCTTCAGGAACTATAATTGCCATACCAAAGAATTCATGCGTAACGCCTGCATAATTCTTACTCTCTACCTTTACACCTGCAGCAGATAATTTGGCGGCAAGCATTTTACCATCTTCATTTAAAGGATCAATTTCAGCAGTAATGATGGTTGTAGCAGGTAAACCTTTAAGATTAGCATTAATGAGTGAAATACGTGGATCTTTCGCTTCATCCATGTTATTGAGATAATGCTTTGTGAACCATTCCATCATGGGCTTATTCAATGGCTTCGAAGCAGCATACTGTTGATACGACTTTGTACTCATATCAGATTGAGCTATTGGATAAACCAATATCTGATGTAAAGGAACGATAATCTTTCTATCTCTTGCCATAATCGAAACATTAGCTGCAAGGTTACCACCGGCACTCTCCCCTACGACAGCAATTTTTTTCGGATTACCTTTTTTGCCTGCAATATTATTTAATACCCACTGATAAGCAGCAAAAGCATCATTATGTGCTGTAGGAAATTTATTTTCCGGAGCTAAACGATAGGCAACGGAAACAACAATAGCACCAGTCTTTTCTGAGAGTCCTTGTGCAGACGCGTTGTATACATCAAGGTCTGCTATTACAAATCCTCCACCGTGATAATAGACAATCACAGGAAATGGTCCATTGCCTGTTTTTGGTGTATAGATCCTAAGATGGATTTTTCCTCCTGCCACGTTTATATTAGTACCGGTGGTATCTACCTTAGGCGCTGGCATATTAATTTTGTTTTCTTTAACAATATCCATTACTGCATCCGTCGGTGTATGGTTCTTTCTCGCTTCTGCAGGGGTTAAGTTTTCAATTGGTTTATCGCCATAACTTGATAGTTTCTCTATTACTGCCAGCATTTCAGGTGTCATAGTTTTCCCCCAATTCGGTGCAGTTCCTACAGGCTTTACAAAAGATACTTTTGAAGAATCTGCGCCTGAAGAATCTGAGGTTTGTTTAGATTCGTTTTTGTTATTGCAAGATGCTGTGATTGTTAATGCACACATAGCAATAGACCATGTAAAAATTTTGTTTTTCATATTGAAATATTATGTAAGTGATTGCTATTTCAGTATTCTTAAATATTAATTCATAAAATTCAAGAATTAAAATAATTATATCATTCCCATCTAATTATATGCCATGTGGTTTATTACCTTATAAATATAAATCACCAACAGTTGGAACAGTTGAACCATTAACTATATTTTATGTCTATTACCGATATATCGCACGAATTTATTTTGATATCACTGGATATGCAAATAAAAATTCCAGTATCAGTTAAGCTACATTTTGTTTTGATTGTTAAATTCTTCTATTGTTTGGTAATTCAGAGTGCTGTGACGTCTTTTTTTATTGTACCAGACTTCGATGTATTCAAAGATTTCCAGTTTCATCTTTTCTTTTGTAATAAGCTTGTTTCCATAAATAAGTTCTGTTTTTAGCGATTTGAAAAAGCTCTCAGCTACCGCATTATCCCAGCAATTTCCTTTGCGACTCATACTTCTTGTTACTTCATAAAATTTCAAAGTATTTGTAAATTTCCTGCTCGCATACTGGATGCCCCGGTCAGAATGGAAAATTAATCCATCTGCTATTTTTCTATTTCCAACAGCCATTTTCCAAGCTGCAAGGCTTGTTTCTTCGGTGCTCATCCCATTACTCAAACTCCATCCGATTATTTTTTGGTCATATAAATCAATGACTGTTGTGAGGTATAAAAATCCTTCCTTGGTCTGAATATAAGTAATGTCTGAAACCCAAGCCTGCACAGGTTTCTCTGCAATGAAATTCCGGTTCAACAGGTTTTCTACTACTAAATAATTGTGTTTTAAATTGGTTGTCACTTTAAATTTCTTACTTAGCTTACTTCTCAAACCCAGCTCCTTCATATATTTTGCAACAGTGATTCGGGATATTTTATATCCTAATGAATTTAATTCAAACCTAATTCTGGGACTACGGTAGCGTTGTTTTGATGAAAAATAAATTGAAGTTATCTGCTCTTTTATTTTTTCTTTCAAAAGCAATTTCTTGCTAAAAGATCTGTTTTTCCATTTATAATAACCGCTGGAACTCAATTTTAAAACATAACACATCTTTTCAATCGGGAATATGGATTCATTATTTTTTATAAATTCATATTTCATCGACCGCTCTGGGAGAAGATGCCGATTGCTTTTTTTAATATATCACGTTCCAGTTCTGCATCCTTAAGCTTTTTCTCCAATTCGTGGATTTTTTCCTGTTCGGGTGTTAGTTTTAAATTCCCATTCCCCGGAAAGCTGCCTTGTCCAAATTCTTCGTACTCCTTACGCCATTTGTAGAGTAGTGTAACTGCGATTCCGAGTTCTCGTGCGAGTTCTGAGATATTAGTTCGCTCATTGCTTAGTTGAACGGCTTTGGTCTTAAGAGCTGGATCATAAATTTTTCGCTCTTTTTTCATACGTTAAAATTAAGGTTTTATGCTTAACTTCTACTGGACGCTAAGTTAGTATATCCAATCCTTATAATTTCATCACCATATAGTTTGGGCATCCACATGTCCAAGATAAGGATATCAGGGCAGTCTACTTTAATTTTTCCATAAGCTTTGTACTTTCATTTTCTTTGCTGACAGTATATTCTTCTAATTCAAACAGAAGAGCCAAGATATCTAGATTCCCTTGATCATCATGACAAATTAATATATTTATATTTTTCATTTTATTTCTGATATTCAATTGCTAAGCTTCTGCCCATCCAGTGGTAAACAAATGAACATGTAGCTTCTTTATTCTCGGAACTTTCTATCTCAATTATACCGCCATGAAGTTCAATAATCTCTTTACAACGATACAACTATTTTGGAAAGTTGATTTTTAACTGCTTTTTTAGGACTGCGCCAAAAATCATCCTGTGCTTTCCTTATGCGGGTACGGAATTTGAAGTTGTTAAAAAATACTGGCGGCAGCCTGTCATATTAAACTGTTGCCGGCTACATAATCAAAAAATAAATTATGAAAATATTAAACAATTTTTGGGGAATACTTAAAGGAACCTATAAAGACTGGAGTGCAAGGGATTTAGGAACAGAAGCAGCCAGCCTGGCATACAGCGCAATTTTTTCAATCCCGGGTCTTCTGATTATCGTGATCTGGATTACAGGGATTTTTTTCGGCGAGGAGGCCGTACGTGGCGAAATTACAAAACTCATAGGAAGCATGATGGGCAAAGATGTCGGAAAGAGCATGGAAGAGATGGTTATAGGAGGAATGGTAGATAAAAAGAACGTGGTCATGAAAATTATCGGGGTCGTTACATTGGTCTTTGGTGCCACCTCATTGTTTTTTCAGTTTCAGAAATCCCTCAATAAGCTGTGGGATGTGACGGCGGCTCCTAAAAAAGCGTGGGAAAAATACCTTCTCGATCGCGCAAATTCGCTGGGAATGATCGTTGTCATTGCATTTCTTCTGCTGATTACCCTGCTTTTAAGTTCTTTTATTGGCCTCGCCAATGATTGGGTTATCCGCCGTTTCGGCCTTGAAACCCTGATTTTTGTAAACATCATCAACATTGTGGTGGGCCTGCTAGTTACACTTTTCCTTTTTGCAGCCATGTTCAAAATCCTCCCGGATGTTGAGCTACAGTGGAAATCAGTCTGGGTAGGAGCAGTGGTAACAGCAGCACTTTTTACGCTGGGAAAATATATCCTGACATTTTATTTCGATAAGTTCAATCCCAGCTCGTCTTTCGGTACGGCAGGAACCATTATTTTACTGCTTCTCTGGATCAATTACAGCTTTCAGATTATCTTTTTCGGTGCAGAATCACCAAAGTATACACCAAAACAATGGGCCATAAACTTAAGCCTTCAAAACATGCAAGATGGAGCCCTCAGACTGTTGCGCAAGAAGATGCGAAAGAGGTAGTATCTGGTGCTGAACCCTTGTATAAAACAGAAAATACAACCGCGAACGATACAATGATTTAGTAATCCATTCGGATACCACAGTTTATGATCCAGCTCTTAAGACCAAAGCCGTTCAACTGAGCAATGAGCGAACCAATATATCAGAAGTCTAACGAGGACTAGGAATCGCTATCAAAATGTATGTTTTATTAGATCTATTAGACATCAACTTATAACTAATATGTTAATTTGTTTTATTATATTTATAATGAATTAATTACTATGTATTTATTCTTAGTAATAAATTATTTTTCATCATTTGTATTAAGCTTCAGCTTTCAGCTGGAGCTTTTATTTCCTAAATAATCAGGCATATTGTAAATAATGCTTACAAGAATACTAAGGAAGACTATCGCTTTATTCAATACTTCCAAGCAGAAGGCATCGTTCTGTTATATTATTAATTTATGATAATCAATTATTAACTCACCTTTTAATAATTTTCTTAACCAATAATCTCTTATTTCAAATTCTATTAAACAATCTTTATGATTAAATTTCACTCCGGTAGAGAAAGGTGCTATTTCTAAATAATCTCTACCATTTTCCGAATATCTAATCACTTCAGATGTTTGAATATTTAAGTTCTTAAAAACATGCAAAATTTCTTCATAACTATAACCATTATCATCAATAAATTCTTCAAATGTAAGTTTCATTTTATATAAATGGCACGAACTTGTAGTTTGATATAAACCAATATTTAAGGAAGATAATTTTATTAATTCTAATAGATCTTTAATGATAAAGCCAATCCTTTTTATTTCCATTATTATCATTTTTTGAGACTTAGTTTATCTTTTATCAGTAAAAAAAAGTATTGCCAAAGTGAAGGATATATTTCATTAAAATATAAAAGATTGAATATAGCAAAATTTTCAATAAAGCTAAAAGTTGATATTGAAAATTTTGCCGGCTAAGGGATTAGGATTAATAACTTCTATTTGCTTTTGCATGTTATAATAGACTATATTAAAATTAATTATTCAATAATACTTCTGAAGTAACCTCTGGAGTTCACTATCGAATCAGTTGGATTGAATTTTATTTGCAATTCGATTTTTCCAAAAATGCTATCTCCTTTTTTATATTGAGATTTATTTAATGTTAATTTTTGTTTTTTTAAAGTGTATCTCCCTGAATTGATAAAATCAAACATACTTTTATCATCAGTATAAAATTCTGCTGATGTGTAAGAGAAATTTCTGTATTTCAATACATCTATATTAATTCCTGAAAACCCATCACCACTTTTAAAAGTCAAAGAATAAATATTTTCAGATCTCAGACTTTTATTAATTTTTAAGTTGAAAGATACAGTGTCATCTTCTTTTTCAAAAATTTCAAAATCAGTTCGTATTTTTGCAGAGTCAAACATGAGAAAAGCTGGGTCAAAAACTTTGGAATTAAGATCATTGATTTCCCGTGATTTTCCAATATTTTCATCAATATCTATCTTATTCCATTTTGAAAAAAAATAGACAATTGCAAGAATTGAAACAGCTAAAATTATTAAAAATATATCTTTTAAATTTTTCCTCAATGTCTGTATGTTAAATTTTGATGTTATTATACGTGACATGTAAATTTACGCAATACGATAACAAAAAGTATATAAAAGTTTGTTTATATCCTAAATAATTGATGAGAGAATGAGGAGAAATATTCTTAAAGTTTTAATGAATTAAGTAGAACTTATATTTGTTTTAAAGATGTATATTTAATTCAAGTAACTTATCTGATAGTGGTTTACTGATCCTAAAATTTTTTGAAACTGTTTATTTGTTCTGACTAACATTAGTCTAAAGGCTTCGCAATATTATATTTGATGAATTTTTTGTGTGTTACTATTTCCCATTCAAATTTGAAATTCCTTCACATTAAAAATAAATTTTATCATTAACGATTTTCAATAAACCCTGCTCTTCAAGGGATTTGATACATGGCATTATTTGTTCGATATCAACATTTGTTAAATCGGCGATTTGCTTTAACTTCAGCCTAACCTCATAAGAGAATTTCTCCTGATCAACCTTCTCATATTTCAAGTTGTGAAATAGCTGCTGAATTTTGACTCTTGGACTATCTGTGATTGAAAAGGAGTCCATCAGCGGCTGAGAAAAAGATTCAGTCGAAAGATGTTTGATAATCTTTAACATCAAAACTTTATCATGTTCTATAATCTTATTAAAGCACTCTTTGGGCATCACAAGAATACGACAGTCTGTAAGTGCCAATGCATCATGAAGTAAAGGCATTTCAGCAAACATTGAGTAAAGACTTATTTGTTCGCCTTTTCTTATCAATTGAAAAGTCATACCTAAGGTATTTAATCCTGTGGAAAACAGTTTCACAACGCCATCAGTTATCTGATAATAATGATTTTGAAAGTTTCCATTGCTAAAAATATACGATCCTTTGCTGAAAGTCTTCTCGACAGCGCCATGAAATCTTAAATATTTATCATTAATCATCTTTCTCATCCTTTAACATATGATGAAGATAATTAATATTGACCATACTGCTTTATGATTGGCGTCATAAAAAACAAACCTCATGAAAATTACGTTAATTCTAAGGCAAAATGGATGTGGCGAGGTAAATCAGAAAGATGCCGGCCAAAGCAATTCCCTTACCGCATAATTTGGCAGTATTCATATCAACACCACCACTGCTGTCAGAGTAATCAACGTTGTGCTCACGTCTTTTAAAGTAAATGCATGTCGCCTGTATTGCTTGGATCTTAAACTCTAAACTGTAATTTTTTCTAATCTTTTCATACTCTTAAAGATAAAGAGAATTATCCCCTAACAAAGTTAGCAACTTCAATAAAATGTGATTCCAATTTGCAAAAGAATATTTAAAATTGTATAATACTCCAAACATCCAGCAAACTGCTATTTATACATTCACAATTTAGAAGTAATCAATTATTAGTATTAGCTCTTGATGATGAGAATTGTTATAGAGGATTTAATGAAAATGAACATTGCTGCAAGACTGAAATTTTTTCATAAAAAAACCATCAGATTGGACTGATGATCTTTTTTATTCAACTTATTTTATGCGCACACTTGATTATCCGATATGCATATATAAGGCTTTCCTTTTAAACAACATTTTCTATATCCTTCTTGAAGACAATTTTGAATACATGTTTCAACTCCTCCCTGAATTTCTCTTAATCCAGATCTCGTAATTTTTCGTAAATTTTCCATAATATTGATTATTAGTATTTTATAATAGAGTGAATTTAAACAAATAATTTGATTAATACAAGAATTCAAAATAAAAATCTCTGGAATTCTCAGAGTAAATAAATTTGAAATAATGAAATTGCTATGCTTTTATCTTGCGAATTAGACCGCTTAAAACCTTGTATGCCCTTTCCTGGGTAACTGTAAAAATTGCAATAATACTAACAACCGAGTTTCAATCCAAAGTGACCAGTATTTTTACATCAAATACATCTTTTTTTTAAAATAAATAGAAAGGCATTTAGACCATTTCAAAAACAGGATTAATTAAATTTAATTATTTACCCTGCAATTCTGGATGAGTTGAAGAATAAATTGTAATAAGTGAGAGTTTTATAGGGTTGATATCCCATTTTGGCTCATTAAAGTTGTTAATGACAAGACTTCTGTCATTAAGATCAAATTCCTGAATAAAACAATAATACATTAAACGGGAGACTGACATATTGACATTGCGGCCGTTTTTCCTTAGATTGACACTCAAATGGAGATTTTTACTTAAAGAATTTACTATTTTAAGAGGCATCATCTTTTCTTCTACAAAGATTTTACTCCTGCTGATATATGCCCAACCATTTATGCGCTTAACCCTCCCTCTATTAGAGATGATATACTGACCTTTAAAATCCGGTATTTCTTCCATTGCTCCCCTGGAAGATTGATAAGGGATAAATTTATACAGGCAGGGGGATGCATTGAATCGATATCAGGTTTGCCTAATTTTTCCCATAAGGAAAAATTAAGAATTTCTTTACTATGTAAAGTTTTATTTTTTTTGAACGTTAAAAAATCTTTTTTCTCAGGTATATAATCATCATGAAACCACCGGAAACCTCCTGCTGTAAAACTTCTTTTTTTCAACACAGACAGTATACCGCCTGCACTGGTTCCTATGGCTTTACTGGCAGCACTAATGCTTTTAAAATTAGAAAGTTGTTCACCATACACGGTATATTGATTAACAGCCCGCTTAACATGACTAGCCCTTTTTTCACGAAATTTCTTACGGTTTAATTCACTAATGGAAAGTAGTTCTAAATTATTATAGTTCAGATGAAGAGAATTAGTATCACCATAGGAAATAGCTATATGCTGATCATTCATATTAAATTTCTCAACAAAATAATAATAAACAAGGCGGGCAACCGACCTACGAAACTTCTTACCTTCAAGGGAAAATCCACAAAACACATGATAGAAAGTACGCTGAAGATAACCGTTAAAGTATTTTACAAAACTTAGTCTGATAATTCTTTCCCCATCCTTACGAAAGCCTCCATTGGCCATTGGAGTCAGCCGCTCCAGGCTTTTTACCCTTCCAAGATTAGAGATTGCATAGTTTTCAATATCCTGAATTACTTTCCATTCTTCACCCGGAAGATCATCCAGGTCAGTATTATATAGGATTTCTTTCACGTATTGGTCTTCCAATTCTAGAGGTAGTTGCATCAGTTGAGAATTTTTTTTGCGAAAATATCGTTCTTTGGGATAATTAGCGAAATAATTTCATTAGAAGCCAAAGTTACATCCCTGTTCAATAGACCTATTCATTCCCCAGGTTCCCACCACCTTTCTCTTTTCATACTTAGTAACAAAAGTCAGAAATATGATGATTACTGCGATTATTGCGAGAATATAAAGCTTCTTTTTTTCATAAATTATTTATTCTGTAATCGTTTTTTAAGATGAGTTATATCTATGGATAATGGTTTGGTTATTGCCGAAGGTGGACTTTTTAGCACTAAGCTTAAAAGAAATACCTCAGTTCTAATATAACAAAAGCTAAAGACAAAAACTTCGGCAATACCGTGTTGAACTAAACCTTAGGTATTGTCCGCTTTAGTATTTTAGTCTCAATTTAATTTTTAGACAGCCTATAAATAAATTTGGATATATTATTATCATTTTCGTATAATTGCATCGAACTAAAAACTATTATAACTATGAAAAACTACTTTTCGCTTCAATATGTGCTTTAACTATTTATTCTTGTGATAGAGATAATTCTGAAATCCAAGTTCAAAATGAGACAAAACTTAACAATAAATCTGATAAAGGAGGTGAAGCATCTAAAACTTGGGAAAAAGTTATCACACGTTATTACAGCAATAAATTGATGAAGCATTACTTTGGCTCACCTAATCACTTGCCGCCTGGATTTCCGTCGCTTGGATGGAGAGATGAAGGAACTGCGTTTATTTTGGCAGGAGAGTCTGGATTAGGTCATATAGATCCTCTTTATAGCATGACTCATCCAGGAAATGGAGATAATATTATAATTTTCGCCCATGACATTCCTGCGGTTGTGGCACAGGGCTATCAGCAAACGGAATTAATAGGATATGCTTATGGTTCCGATGCTACACCAGTTTATAGGTATTATAGACCTTCAAAACATGGACATTTGTATACAACTAATTGGAATGAATTAGGGGCAGGTGGTAACGGATGGGTATACGAAGGTATATTCTTCTATGCTAAATAAACCTAATTCATCATTCGTGTTAACCTCTCGCCTCTGAGAGGTTTTTATTTTTCACCTTGTGGGGTGCTTATCTCAACTGCTTTATCACATATTAATGAGTAAAATAAGATTTTACACCCGTTTTAGAATCTTTGAATATCTCGCTTTCCCATCTTATCCAAAAAGATCACATAATCGCACTTCTAAACCTATGTTCATGGGGATTAAAAGAACATCCTCACTTCAAAATGCTGCTGGTTTGTATCATCTCAAAGCGTAATATGATGAAATCTCTTCGACTATTGTAATTTTATGTTTCATATTATAAAATTGGATACATTTCATCTCAAACTAACAATTTGCATCGTTTTGTGAGATTTTTAATTACCATAAGAAATTATAGTTGTATCCACAGGTTATCGATCTATTTACTTCCAAGATTCCAACTTTGACTCCTTTTCATGTTTAGAAAAGAAAGCTAGCAATAGTATAAATATTTATACTATTGCTAAAATATAGAGCTTCCTTTTTCACAAATTGTCAATTTTAATCATTTTTAAAGGTTATAATTAATCTTTTGATATTTTATTAAAGAACTCCAGAAGAAGTCATCTGATTAATTTTTTTCTCTAAAAGATCAAGTTTTAAATTTAGGTCCCTGATTTTTAACTCCTGCTCATTAATAATTTTTTCCAGTTTTTCATTTTTTTTGTCTGATTCAGATAATTCCTGAATACTTCTGATAATCGGGGCAAAAAGATCATTATACCGTACCGAAAGAAAATCATTATCCGATCGTCCGTTATTGATAATGGCTGCGTTTTTGTAATTATTCTTACCCAGTATATTTTCAAGGTCCTGGGCAATCAGTCCCCATTCCATCCGCTTTTCGGGATCATTTTTTTTAATATATTCTACAGGTTCAAGCTGGTTGATGAAGTCTAACCCCAATGGTATCGGAGCTATTTTTTCTTTATATCTTCTGTCTGAGGCCACCGACATCGCTACCTGACCTTCAATCACCGTGACATTCTCATTACCGATTCTTACTTTATTGGAAATGTTGACCTTCGCTCCGTTCCCGATCGCAGTGGCATTGCTGATATTGGCAGCTGTAACATCGGCACTATTACCCAGCGCGGTATTATTGTTGCCATTTATATTATTGTAAAGGGCCAGATTACCTACGGCCACATTCCAGCTGCCTAAAGTATTGATGCGGGAAGCGTCATGGCCTATTGCCACGTTCCCTGATCCTGATGAGTTGTCTCTTCCGGCATCTGTACCTACAGCTACATTATCGTTACCATCAATATTGGCATACATAGAGGCAAACCCCAGGGCTACATTGCCATTTCCTGTGGTATTATTATACATGGCTTCTTTACCCATCCCTGTATTGCTGCCTCCGGTAATGGTAGATCTCATGGAATTGATTCCATAAGACGAGTTGTTGGTACCACTCGTATTGGAGTAGAGCGCAAAAGCGCCGGTTGCTGTATTGTCATTTCCGGTAGTATTGCTTCGCAGAGACTGGATGCCTACCGCACTGTTATTCTCTCCGGAGGTATTATTCTGCATGGATTCCTTGCCGACGGCCGTATTGGAGCTCCCGTTACCGCTAGCACTTAAAGTCCCTCGCCCGATGGCCGTATTGGCGCTGCCGGATACATTTCCGGTTAAAGCCTGGTATCCTATAGCCGTATTGGAATCGGTTGTGTTGTTTCTCAGAGCCTGATAGCCTACGGATACATTTCCGCCGGTAACAGCATTGGAATAGGAGGCTTCAAACCCGACTGCCGTATTTCCGGAAGCTGTTGTATTTTGGCTCAAAGCATTCCTTCCGACCGCCACATTTTCGCTTCCGGTAGTATTATTGGATAATGTGCTTGAACCGAAAGCAGCATTATTATTTCCCGTAATATTAGCATATAAGGCATTGTCGCCGATTCCTGCATTATTATTGCCGGTGTCACTATTGCCGGATCTGTATCCGAAGAAAGTCTGTATCGTACTTATTCTTCCGGACCGTTCGTTATTGATTCTGAAGTTCAGCGGAGTATTGTCAATGGTCCCTAAAAAGTTCGTACCGTCTACTGTGGAACTGTTGCCATTGATGAGCCAGACCGATCCGGAATTATTTAACGGAACCCAGGTTAACTGAGGGAAGTTCCAGTAGTAATATCCCGGAGAATTTGCACCGAATGGTGATCCCGCGGGTGTCGGTAAGCTTAAATACACCAACATGCTGTTTTGATCCGCCGTTGGATTAGTCACCGGAAACGAATTAATCCGGGGAATGAGCAGTCCGTCTGTATTGGCCGGCGTATTGCTGTTAATGACAGAGATGTCTAACGTAGCTTTTGGAACTACATTGTTAATTCCCACCTGAGCATTTGAGTATAAGGCCAACAACAAAAAGGCTGGTAATAAATATTTTTTCATATGTAATTATTATTATGATTTGTATCCGTAAAATTAACTAAAATTTTTATAGAAATATTAAAATCATACAACATATTAATCTGATATAAAGTCCTATAGAATTTTCTGGATCTATATGATAGACTTTCTTTTTTTGCTGTAATGCAATCTTAACAATATCACCATTCCTCCTAAACCTTTGCCTGCTTTCCATCCATATTGCAATTGGATATGCATACCTGAATTTAAGATTGGTTGAATAGTACGTAAAAAAAATATATACTTATATTTGATAATGAATAATATCACTGCACTTATACTATGTCTATCATGTGCCGCTGTGGCTTTTCTGGTCTTGGGTTTCAATTATTTTGCCTTGTATCAATTGTTTCCGATAGCTATTTTTTACATCTTTCAACTTACAGTTTTTAAGAACATAAAGCCATCTGATACTGCAGCATTTATCTGCTATATTCTCGCAATATTGATATTGTTGCTATTTCCGCTTATAGCACAAATTATGTGGTATTTTGACATTAGCAATCTGGCTTCAAAATCATCTACCAGCGGCTTACTTTTAGTTTGGCTCCCCATCTACGCAGTCCTTCCGGGCATCCTAATATGTTCGCTCGCCTGGATCATCATCAGCAGATTCAGAAAATAAATAGAGTATTTACAATTATACAACAATATCCGATAGATTTTAATTCCAAAGCAAAGGATAGTTACTCGAACATTTGACATTTTATAAACAATCGTTTTTTTGAGATTTGTTTAGATACGATTAATTTTTAAAAAACTACTCAAAAGGAAATTTCAAAATAAAATTACTTCCTTGTCGCTCTACACTCTTTACATTAATCGTTGCATCATGTCTGTTCATGATTTTTTTTACTGTAGCAAGCCCTACTCCACTGCCTTCAAATTCTGAAACGTTATTGGCGCGGCTGAAAAGTCCAAAAATTTTTGACTGCTGCTCCTCATTCATTCCAATTCCATTGTCTGTGATTTCATATACAATTTCATTATTTTGAGCATAACCTTTTACCGATACTTTAGGAGCTTCCGTTAAATGAGAATACTTAACTGCATTTTCAATCACATTTAGAAAAACCTGAAAGATTAGAACAGGATCCCCTTCAATATCCGGCGTTGAAAAAACATTCAGCTGGAGTTTTTCATTAATAGGATTAATGATAAGCTGCCCTTTGATTTCATCAATCAGTAATGTCATATCAATGGTCTGCTTCTTGATATACTGCTGCCCGACTTTGGAATATTCCAGAACCGTTGTAATCATCTGGTGAAGCCTGTCGGAATTATCTACGATTTTATCGGACATTCTCAGAATATCCATTTCTGATGTTTTTCTGCCGATTAACTCTGCAAAAGCTTTGATAGCCGTCAGAGGCGTTTTCAGATCGTGCGAAACCGTGTAGGCAAAAGTGTCTAGTTCCGCATAAGCATCCCTAAGCTTTTCATTGAGTATTCTTAACTCGGAAATTTTTCTTCCTATAGCAAAATTGATCTCGTCCCTAATCTCCAGCAGGGTCCTTTTCTCATTTTCCGACCAGTCTTCTGCTCTGCCCTGAACCTCCTGAGACCACTGCTCAAAAGAATTTCTGGGTGATATAAAAGGTTGGCCCGTTTTGTCATAATGGACAATTTTTGCAGGATCACCAGCCCACCGTACGGTGAGTGAAATTTCGGTTCTGAACAGGATCAAGCAATCTTTAAGGTCGGCAGTAAGACGACAAGCCAGAAGACCCGCAAAATTACTGCTACACATATCTATATTGGGAAAGTCTGATTTGCAGTCAGTTGAAACAATAACATCTTGCTGGCTATTTTCCAGAAACGCTCCGATTTTCATTATTCTATCATCATCAGGAACATTACCGGATGCATAAACTTTACCCTCAAAAATAAAAGCAATGCCTGAAGCTTTATAACATGGAAGGATCACATCGGCACTATCTTCTATAAAACTTTCTATCTTCGAACTGCTTAAGAGGTTACGTGTTACTTCCATCACTGCTACCTGGAGTTCCATACTTTCCTTCTGTATTTTTTCCTGGCTTCGCAGACCTACGCATGAACTTAGTACCTGCCCGATAAGCTTAGCGGTTTCTCGTTGTCTGTAATTGATGAACCGCGGTGTATAATTATGACATGCAATAAGCCCCCATAACTGATCATCAACGACAATGGATACACTGAAGCTGGAGCTTACGCCCATGTTTTTTAAGTAACGGATGTGAACAGGTGACACTGCTCTTAAGGTACTGTTGGTTAGATCAGCAGGGATATTCTCTATACCTGATATACTTATAGGAGTTTGATTTACATCTGCAATTAACCGGATAAGATTTTTGATATACAGCTCCCGTGCCTGCTTAGGAATATCCGATGCAGGATAATGCAGGCCAAGCCACGTGTCAAACATTTCTTCCTTTTCTTCCGCAACCACCTCACCATGCCCATCTTCATGGAATTTATAAATCATAATCCGGTCATACCCAATTATATTTTTTATTTGCGTCACCGTATTTGCTAAAATAGCATTGATATTTTTATCAGCAAGCATCTGGGACAAGCTAGCCCCAATCAAATTTTGAGGATCGGAATATAGATCTGATAATTCAGGCTCAAAATCCAGAATATAATTTTCCCCTGATAAAGAGATAACCATGTTATAATTTTGACCTTCAATCATCACTACATAAGGGTTCAGTGGTTTAAAATATCTTCCCTGCCATGATAATTTGATAAAATCATGTATAAAATTATCATTTTCGCCTTTATCAAAAAGGATGTTAATCGACAAAACAGGCATACCGCATAATTCCTGAGGCAAATGATCATGAAGCTGGTATAAATTATCGCTACAATAAATTATGTTAAGTTCAGGATTTAGAATTACAAGATAACCATGGGACTGGATAAATCCCGGAATATGGATAGGTTCTCTGCTGCACAGATCTAAAGCATCTTCATTCATTTTCGTTCAAAATATTGGAATTTGAGGTTTTTTGCTAAGTATGTCTTTAATTAAAATATATTCGGTTACAAAAATAGTATTCTCTATGAATAAATTGTCTCCTGAAAACAGTTATTGATTTTATTAATCGTCTAGAGATTTATTTTTATTTTAAAAGTAATCGTAAATGCTATTCAATAGTTAATATCGGTAGCGTAAAAATATTTTTAAAATCATATTGGTCTTATAACTAAAATAAATATTGTATCATATTTATCAATAAGGATATGAAAGAATCTCATTTGGTGTGAAAATTGATAAAAGTAAGTATGAAAAAGATACAAATAGTTGAAGATAATGAAGACATTAGAGATATTTTAGAAATTTTGCTGGTTTCTGAGAATTATGAGGTGATGTCTTTTGGATCTGTTGGGGAATTTGCCAGTCGGGATAATGCATTCAAACCAGATCTTTATTTATTTGATGTTATGCTGCCGGATGGATCGGGAATTGACCTCTGTCAGCAAATTAAGCAGGATATAAATACTGGTCAATTACCTGTAATTATGATGAGTGCTCATGCAAACTTAAGCAATATAAAAGCTACCTACCAGCCTGACGATTTTATATCTAAACCATTTGATATTAGTAATGTTGTGGGAAAAATTGAAAGTCTTCTTAATTAATTAAAATTACAACCTTAAAATTATCATTTATTGTTAAGTTACATATTATGATAAACAATAAACAGATTAAAATTATTTCGATTATATTGGGCTTGCTTCTTCTTATGGCAGGGGTTGTTTTAATAGTGAGTAAGCCTAATATATTTATTGCTTACCCTATTGCATTAATGGGAACGGGAGGCTATCTTTTTGCAGTGGGATCAGCATCCATTTTACTCACCAAGATGTATTATAATGATATATCAGTTGCATCTGCACAACGGAATAAATTTATACGGATGATAGAGATCTTCACCTATAGTATTATGGGTGTTATCATGCTCACCACTATTATTATCTGTTTTGCTTTATTGTGAGCGCATGAAAAAAAGGACGTTGATAATTTAGTGGCACGCAGTTATTAATCGTTTTTTTAGATTCATTTATATCTATTATTCGTATTTTGAAACTTTGCGGTAGTTGAGTAAATAGAGCCACAAAACTGCAATTTTTAACCTTCGTCTAACTATTGCACAAAACCTTTTCCAGTTTTTTTACTTCCAATATTGTTGACAATTTAATTGTAAAAGTTGTAGATCATTTATGAAGTGGAGATAATTATCTCTAATTTACTAATTTGAACAATTAATCAACTCAATACTGGTAGTTGTCATCTGGCTCGGTAAGGTCTTATAGGTTTTTAGAACAGTTATGTTTGTAAATATAATGCAAAGTCTCAAACTTTTACATTACTCTATCAATTCCAAGTTATTCAGTCACAGTTGTATTGGTTTGCTAGCGTCTTGGGTTAGAATCCATGAATTTCTTCCTGGCCTTCTGTATAGCCAGATCACTTTCGCTGATGCCCTTATACACCTGTAATCGTTTAGCTGGCAGATTTGAAATATTTATTGTGGCCTTACGTGCTATTGCAGTATCCTTTCCCAGCGATATAACCATAAGCTCTGCTTCTGCCAGATCTAAATTCTTTAATTGAAGTAACCCTTTATAATAGTCTAATATATTTTTTTTTAACATATCCGCATTCTGTACTCCACTCACATCCGCTTTTTCAATTTCATGAATTAATCCAGCTAGTTCTGTAGTCTGCTGTTTCCCGATAGAAAGTGCTATATCAGGTCTATTCCTTACTAAAGCTTCCAGACGTTTCTTTTCCTGGCCGTCTGAAATCAGTATACGTAAGCTTTTCTGCTCTGTAGAGTCAAGAAGTCTCTCAAAACTGCGGGCTTCTCCAGATTGACAAGATAAGAGTAAAGGGATTAAAAATGAGGAAATCAAGTATTTCATATGTAATTATATAGTAATCCATCTAAGTACAAATAGTAATCCATCTAAGTACAAGTAGTTTCAACACTCACTTTAAACTAAAACTATTCGATAGTTTATTTTGATCGTTTTGTGATATTTATTTTTGATTTTTAACTTAATACCTCTGGAAAAATCATTTTATTAAAATCACATTAATGTAAGTTCAAATATAATAAAAGAAGTTATTAGATATAGCACCTTATAGGAATTTCTCTCAATCGGATAGGCTTGATAAAACTCGGTGATTAGTTGACTGTACTATTCATTTTAATGGCTATGTCATCTTAATGATTTGAGAGCAATATCTAAATATCTTGCTCGTAAAAAAAGGATAATATCAAAATGGGCAATCAGATATTTTAGCAGGCAAAAAAAGCGAAACTTTGCTTGTATTTTATTAATTCTACTATTGTGCATTATAAATATTTCCCGTTACTTTGAAAAATTAAAAAAATATTAAATACCTATTAATCACAGTTTCTTAAAAACTATAAAAGCAGCAATTTACAAGGTAATTTTTATCCGCAAATTCAAATAACTGATACACATTAGCCGCCGTTAACAATAAATTTAGCACAGGTAAGAAAATTCCCTCCTAATTATCATTTCTGGCGGCACTAAAGATTTTTATGGATAGAGCCTTAGGTTACGAAAGAGAATCTTACCTGAAAAGAAGATTTACTGAGATGCAAATAGTGAAAATTTACGGATAAGAATAGTCAGACAACACATTTATAAGCAATACATTTGTCTTTTTTACAACAACTTAAATAATTTAATCTTAATACTTTAAAATTATGAGAAAAACAACTCTACTTTTTATCTGGAGTCTAATGATTTCCAGCTTCGCATCTGCACAAACGAGTACCGAGCAGTTTGAAACTGAATCTGTGGGTTCTACAAACTTTACGGATAACGGAGTTATTTTTAATACTCTTTCAACAGTAGCAACCTATAAGGTTAATGTTATACAAGCAGGTGGATGGAATGGTATAGCAGCGGACAACCGTTTTATTGATAATACCGGGACAGCGACGTCACAAAATGCTAATTCATCGCTGGCCATTAAAACCACATCAAACTTGTTTAAGGTAAACAGATTCTGGGCCTATTTGGGTGATGCCAACGGAAACCTGGGTAGTGCAGGAACAGTTACTATAACAGGAAGGCTATCAGGAGTTACTAAGTTTACCCAAACCAAAACCACGGGATTTACTGCATCCACAGGATCTACTAATGGGTATACTTTGATTGATATGACAAATCTAAATGGTCAAAACTATTCCAACATTGTAATTGATGAACTTAGAATTACCATAGGTGGAAATTTCAGGTATATGAAACTGGATGCATTTACCTGGGTAAAAGACAGCAGTATAGTACTGGCTGCTAATGATGTCAAAACTTTCAAAAAAGAAACAAGGATTTATCCTAATCCTACAAGCGGACCTATCACTATTAACACTATTGAAAATACAAGGTTTGAAATATATAGCCACGCCGGAGAGTTAGTGAAAACTTTCAATGCAGTTAAGGGGGCGAGCCAGGCAGATATTTCAGATCTCCCAAAAGGCATATACATTCTAAAATCAGCTTCAGAAGCTCACAAAATAATTAAAGAATAACTGATATTTATTATAAACTATCAGATATAAACATCTGTTTTTGCAAAGTAATAAAAGATATTGATTGCAAAGAGGAGAAGAAATCCCCTAAAAGCAGGGGATTTTATTTTTTTAAGAATAAAAAATATTTATGTTTTCTGAGATCTATTAGACATCAACTTATAACTAATATGTTAATTTGTTTTATTATATTTATGACGGAATTAAAGGACTATAAAATCCTTCACAATTGACAATTCAAATGTCATTATGTTGTCAAATTTACACAATTATAGATATAGAAAGGTCAGCATTGTCCTTTTCAGAAAATAGAAAAACTCCTTCCTATAGAAAGAGTTCTGCTTATAAAAAATCACTTACCAAAATAAGTTTTTAGGAGCCGCAATCTAGGAAAAATGTGGTATAAAGATAAATAATAGGGTGATTTAATACATGATTTCATCACTTTTACAAAATAATAGCAAGAATATGTCTTCATGTTATTAAATGAAATAAAATCCTTTCCATTATAGAAAGGATTTAACGCACTTGTAAATAAAACGATTATATGAAATCTATCTAAAATTAAAGACGAAACTCTAGATATATTATGATTTGGATCATAAAGCGCTAAATCAAAAATTTTAACTCAAGTTTAGCTTATACGGAAGAAAAAACTCTTTAAATTTTCAATTAAAGAGCTTCAAACATGTATACCAGTTAGATACATGTAAAATTAATATCGTTTTTGAGATTTATTTCATATTATTTGTGATGGTAATTAACTATTGCTGTAAGAGTTTGTGAGTATGTTTTGCTCTCTTCATAACACAGGTAACTGTTTCATAATATAGGTTATAGCATTTTTTACTGGTTATAAGTATAGGTGATATTATCATAGAGAATACCATCTTTGTTATAATATTTTGAAACAATTTTTTCTGGAAGATTATTTTTTATTATATAGTATCTCAAAATTTGTAGTAAGCCCTAGATCTGGCGATTGTTTACGCTGAAAGAGCTTATAATGGGTCATATTATTTTTACCGGTCATAAATTCATCATATGATTCCAAAATATACGGCATAATTTTATCGTAACCCATAATATTCAAGTATGGGTTATTATTCTTATCATAAGTATATGATGTTAAAACTTCCCATTTCTACAGATTCACCTTTACCTGTAGCAATATAAAAATCTGGAGATACCATTTGATCTGCATTAAGATTTACAAATATATAATAGTGATTTAAATTAATTTTATCCTTCATCAATGGCCATCCTATATTCTTCCTTTTGTAAATAGCTTTAACTTGAATAATAAATTGTTTATTATCTCTTTCTGCAAGAATATCGATTGATTTTGCATTTCCCATTGTAATTCCTACACTAAATCCTCTTCTAAGGAATTCTGCTGCTACAAAATATTCTCCTGAAAGACCTGTGCTACTTCTTTGAATTTCTGCCATAGTTATCGTTTTATTATATTTTCAATTTATTATTTTCCATTCTTTGCTCTCGCTTCTTTTTATTCTTAAAGATTTAAAGTTTTTAAAAATCTGTAGATTTTTTTATGGAATGATAGAGGTTCAGTAAATATTTTGAAATACGAGTAAGTGACTGTAATAATTATTCAACAATTGTAGAAAAAAAATATTTAAGATTTTTTTTGAAGCAGAAGATGAATTTAAATTAGTATCTAGAAGAATTATCGTTTTTTGAGACTTGTCAATAATTAAAAATTAAAGTCTTGATATTTTTAAATTATAATTTGTTAGTTGTAAATCGTCAGCAAAAAGTGGACATTAGACATTAAAAATTTAAGGAGTGTTTTCATAAAAAGAGTAATTTTAATTATGGCAACACCGAAAAAGAAACCGACCGAGAAATTCGTAAAAGATATTCGGCAGAACACCCGCAGAATATTCACTGCAGAGCAAAAGATTTTAATCGTGATGGAAGGTCTTCGAGCGGAGACTTCCGTAGCCGAACTTTGCAGGAACCATAATATTGCACAGTCGCAGTTTTATGCCTGGAACAAGGAGTTTATGGAAGCAGGAAAGAAGCGCTTAAATGGAGATGTCGCTCGCGAGGCTACGAGTGATGAAGTATCAGATCTGAAGAAGGAAAATGCACGTTTGAAAGAGATCGTAGCTGATCTGGTCGTTCGCTATGACATTGTAAAAAAAAGTTTAGACAGGCTGGATTAATCGATAAATACAGGAAATATATGAGATTATCGGCAGCTGAGAAATACGAGATCATTCAAACGGTAACCACAAGTGAACTCGGCGTGAAACGAACCTTGGAAAGTTTTGGAATTGCTAGAAGCAGCTTTTACAAATGGTATCAAAGCTACTTGGAAAACGGCTATGATGGCTTGGAAACTACGAAAAGAACAAACCATAGGCAATGGAACAGCATTCCTGAAAGACAGAAAGATCTGGTAGTAGAGATCGCTTTGGAACACACCGAATTATCTGCAAGGGAACTGGCCTACAAAATTACCGATGAGCAAAGTGTTTTTATTTCAGAATCTAGTGTTTACCGGATTTTGAAGCAAAGAGACTTAATCCCGGCACCGAATCATTTTCTTCTTTCGGCAGCAAATGAGTTCAAAGACAAAACGGAATTTGTGCATCAAATGTGGCAGACAGATTTTACTTATTTCAAGATCATAGGCTGGGGATGGTACTATCTGAGCACGATCTTGGACGATTACAGCCGCTACATCATTCACTGGGAGCTATGCGACTCAATGAAAGCCGAAGATGTGAAACGAACGGTGGACACAGCCATTAAAAAAGCAAAATTAAAGACCAAAGCCAAACCGAAACTGCTCTCGGACAACGGTTCCTGCTACGTCTCCAATGAGTTGAAAAGCTATCTGAAAGACGATTTAAGGATGAAACAGGTTCACGGAAAACCAATGCATCCGCAGACCCAGGGCAAGATTGAACGTTATCACAGAACGATGAAAAATGTAGTGAAACTAAATCATTTTTATCATCCCGAGGAACTCATCCAGGCACTGGAGAAGTTTGTAGAAAACTACAATAACAAGCGCTATCACGAGTCGATAAATAACCTCACTCCAGCAGATGTGTACTTCGGAAGATCAGAACAGATTTTGGAAAAAAGAAAGCAAACAAAAGCGGAATCCATCCGAAAAAGAAGACAAATATATAACCAACAAAAATTAGTAAGTTTATAAATCGAAAATCCTCCTTAAGGATTTAAACTAAAATGTCTAAGTTGGTTTGAAGACGTACAATTATATGTTTGTTACTGAAATGAATAAATCCTGATGTCTCATTATATACACTCTCTATCCATGGAAATTCTGCTGCAGCCTTTTCCTTAAGATATACATCAGTCATTTTTCTTCCATCTCTATCTTTAATATTTCTAACGGAAACGCCTCCCCAAACATCTTTGGCAAAATCATGTGGACTTTCTACTAACCACGAAGCTGAAAGTCTTAAATAATTGTCAAGATGTGGTCTAACCAAATGCAGGGCGCCAATAAAGTTTGCACACCTAAGTAAAGTGTCAAAGCCATAAATGAGAGAAAGGCTCCTATTTAAAATTCCTGCAACAAAGTAGTCTAGTGGATATATGCCTTTACCACTTGTCATCATACACTCACTTAGTTTTTGAAATTTCTTTTCAAAATATTGAAGTTTTAACATATACTCCTCTAGACAGTTTATAAGTATCTTTTCATCATCCGTATCTGGAATAGAAAGTATCTTTTCATTTAAATATGTCCAATATGCTCTAGAAGATAATGTAATTACATGACAATCATTTCCTACAAACCATCCTACTTCCCCTGAATCTTCATGTATTATCAATGAACCGACTCTACAATTATTAATTAAATCTTCAGTAGGTTCTTTAGCAAGTAAAACGGGTTCTTCTACTTCAGGTCGAAGCCCATCATTTATACTGTTCCAATTAATTGACATTTTACAATTTAATTTTGATATATAGTTTTCAAAAATATATTCTTACTACGCAATCTATTGGCGTATCTTATTATTTTTTAATTGCCATTTTCTTTATTTCTTCATCCGTATGATTATCCAGAATTTTAGCATACCTATAAAAAGTTGCTCTTGTCAATCCAAACGGTTTATAAATTTCTTCCGGACTTTTAGTGATATCCTTATATATATTACGTAAAAGTAAAAGTTTTGAAATTGTTTCCTTAGTATAGCCCTTCGGTCTACCACCCAATCTACCTCTTGCTCTGGCAGATTGTAAACCGGCATTGGTTCTCTCCCGGATTAGCTCGCGCTCATATTCAGATAAGGATGCCATTATATTTAAAAAGAGTCTACCGTTCACGGTGGAAGTATCCACTCCATCGGTTATACCTTTTATGATAATACCTTTATCACTTAAACTTAAAACCAAATCAATGATATTTTTTAAGCTTCTTCCTAATCGGTCCAGTCTCCATACATAAAGTTCATCACCTTCTCTAAACTGTTCGATCATCTTATCAAGCTCCGGACGATTTTTTGTTGTACCGGAAATTTTCTCCATGTAAGTTTTTTCGCAGCCAGCTTTTTCAAGCGCTTCAATCTGTAAATTTAAATTTTGGTCTTTGGTTGAAACCCGGGCATATCCTATTTTCATAATTTGTTACATTAAACTCATATCTTGTAAATTTATGAAACTTTGTTTACTGATACGACATTTTGAGAAAATATTCTGAAAAAATAAAGTGATCAATCCGATCACTTTAAAAATCTCACAAAACGACCGAAATTTCCAATAATAAATTTTTAAAAAAGAGAATCAACATCTAGATTTGAAATTTGCTAAATTCTTTCCAAATCTTCAATTAATGTTTTGACATATTTTCAGTTATTGGTACAAGACTGCAGCAGAAAATTAAACACTCGATATTCCAACCTTAATTTTTACAGGTTTAAGAATTAAATTGTATTAAACAAAATGCTGTAATAATTTTTTTGATAAAATTGAGGGATAAAATATCTGCTTAATTTGACTTAATCTTATTAAATCGTCGATAGAAGTATTTGAAGATACGCTCGTCAAGATCCCTTGAAAGGAATAGTTCTACACTTTTAAAAACAATTATTTAATTTAACCTGAGTTCGGGATAAGGAAATGAAATAAAATTTGTATGAAAAAGTAATAATTCGTATATTTAAGTTATTGATGTTCAAATGTTTAAACGAATTATTACTTATGATTTTGAAAGACCAAATTACAAATATTTTTGTACAAATTGATGATTTTTGTAAAGAGTTTGCTGCTCAAATTAAAAAAATGAAAAAACAGGCCCTTGGGGATAGCAAGAAAAGAAGAAACAGAACATCCAGAATGTCTGATTCTGAAATTATCACCATCATGATAGGATTTCACTTAGGTGCCCACAAAACATTTAAGCATTATTACAAAGAAATAGTTTGTGGGTATTGGAAAGATTTATTTCCCACCAGTCTTTCATACAATCGGTTTATTGAACTTCAGCAAAGAAACTTTGTGGTTTTGGCCTTGTTTCTGAAAGAAAAATGTTTGGGAAAATGCACCGGAATAAGTTTTATGGATAGTACAGCTCTGAGAGTTTGCAGAAATCAAAGAATACACAATCATAAAGTTTTCAAAGGTTTGGCAGAACGTGGAAAATCTTCAATGGGTTGGTTTTATGGCTTTAAGCTTCATTTGGTTTGTAATGAAAAAGGAGAACTCTTATCCTTCTATTTAACAAAAGGAAATGTAGATGACCGAAATCCAAAACATATAAAAAAAATGACTCAGCAGCTGTTTGGAAAATTATTTGCAGATAAAGGATATCTTTCAAAAGCTCTATGGGAAATGCTTTTCGCTGATGGCATTCAGCTTTTTACCAAACTCCGAAAAAATATGAAAAATCATATTATGAAGATGGAAGACAAAATTTTATTAAAAAAAAGAGCAATAATTGAGACTATAAATGATGAACTTAAAAATCATTGCCAGATAGAACATACCAGACATAGAAGTGTGAACAATTTTATAATCAATATTTTGGGAGGATTAACCGCATATTGCTTCTTCCCTAAAAAACCCCTCACTAAACCTCAATAAAGTAAATGACGGCCAATTGTTTTTACAATTCGCTTAAACCGAACTCAGGTTAATTTAGTATTTGAGCGAGGCCGTCTCACTACTCGTGAAAACGGCATTTTTTATGAAATTTTCCTGTATCTCTGTACGAAAAAGGTTTTTGTTTAAGTGATTCTCAACCTACATCGTTTAGTTGTGAAACACCTTCATCATTTTCTTCTTGAAGTTTACTTCGTAGGCTCAACATATCCTGACTCACTTTCTTATCCAAAATCTTAGCATACTGTTGTGTAGTTTTTATATTGGTATGACCTAGCATTTTGCTGACACTTTCAATAGGAACACCATTTGATAAAGTTACAGTAGTAGCGAATGTGTGCCTAGCGACATGAAACGTCAAATCTTTATTTATTCCACAGACACTCGCAATTTCTTTCAGATACGAATTCATTTTTTGATTACTGAGAACGGGAAACAAGACATTTGAATTTACACATTCTGGGTGGTCTTCATATTTTAAAATCAATTCCTGTGCTAAAGGTAATAATGGAACTCTGGTTGAGGTATCTGTCTTTTGACGATGAGTAAAAATCCATTGATCACCATCAATGCCGACATTGATGTTAGATTTAGACAATTGTTTGACATCCACATAAGCCAGGCCAGTGTAACAGCTGAAAAGAAAAATATCCCGAACTTGGGTCAATCGTTCTGATGTAAATTCTTTTTCATAGATCATCCGAATTTCTTCTTTGGTAAGATATGGGCGCTCCACAGCCTTTATTTTTGCCTTATAGCCCAGAAAGGGATCTTTGGAGATCCATCCGTGGGCCATACACAACCGAATGATCTTCTTGAAATTCTTGAGATACTTCACAGCAGTATTGTTCCCGCACTTTCTTACACTGCGCAGCCAGAAGTCATAATCGCTGACGAAACCGTGATCAATTTCCGTAATGTCAATATCAGAAGTTTTGTATTTCCAATTGATGAATTCCTGCGTATGTTTTAAAGATGTTTTATAACGCTCCAATGTCCCGGGAGCAAAATCCTGACCGACCAGTGCTTCCACTTTGTCATTATGTTCTTGAAAGATGGGGATAAGCATCCTTTTCTTAATATCCGTTCCAAGCAGTTTAGATTTTAAACTCTCTGTTGTTACAAAGTTTTCTTCTTTCAGCATCAAGTAGTGGAAATCGTAAACTTTCTGTTCCAAAGTTTTAAGATAGAGATTTAGTGTTTTAGCTTCTTGCGTATTCCCCAATGCCTTGTGTGCTTTAACATTCCATTTCTTCGGATCGATATACCTTTTGGCAGCAATATCTGTTGCCTTGCCGTCTATCGTAATTCGTAGGTAGATGGGAGCGGTTCCGTTTGTTCTGATTTTATTCTTTTTTATAAAGAATAGCAGATTGAATGTTTTGTTCATAGTGTGATAACTTTAATTGATTAATAATTTACCTTTTGTTACCACTTTTTGCAAGATGTACAATCGTTAGACTGCCTATTGGTCGGGTTTTCCTTGATTTTTCGTGACCCATTTTTGTGATTTTTTAAGTGGGACATGAAATAGGACATATAAATCGTGACCTATTTTGGTTTTTTTTGACACCTGCTCTCAAACAAAAAACGCTGTAAACATCGATATTTACAGCGTTTAAGCTTATTTTGGTTTCTAACCTAGCGGAGAGTGAGGGATTCGAACCCCCGGACCTGTTACAGTCAACAGTTTTCAAGACTGCCGCAATCGACCACTCTGCCAACTCTCCTTAAACCCCGATGTTATCGTTGTTTTCAGTGGTGCAAATATAGAAATATTTCTATTTCCGGCAAAATTATTTTCGAATTATTTTAGTGCTGATTTTTACGGTTAACTGTAAAAAACTAAAGATCAGTGTTAATCATTTTAATTCCGTAAAAAATAACAACAATTTAATGATCATTATGGTTAAGATTAAGTTCATTATTTCTAAAGTTGTTTAAACTTATTCAGGAAAAAAGAGTTCCGAGAAAATTAGCAATTTTGGATTGCAATGTAAAACACTAACAATCTGGAAATCATCAGCAAAGAAAAAATAGAGAAATGGATTTTACCATTTAAGAAGAGGGAAAAGAAAATTTTCTACGAAGTTTGACTTGGTAAAATAATTCAGATCATTATAAAATGGCTGAAAATCGGTTGCCAGTGGCGGAAACTTCGTTAAAGGACTATTTCGGGGAAGAAAATACCGCAGAATTAAGTGTGCTTCAGAAGAAAATCAAAAGATTTTTAACAAGACTTCAGTGTACTTCTTCTGCGCAAAGTATTACTTAAATTAACTTAAGTGCTTAGAAATCTGTGATTTCAGACAACCACACGAAAGGATTCGTGCGGTAGCGGTGAAGGGATTCGTGGGGTAGCAGTGAGGTAGCGGTGTGTGGTACTTACTGCCTCTCACTTAAGTATACTTTAGAAAGTTTAAAAAAATACCGCAGAATTAAGTTCACATCAGGTGAAAATCAAAGATTTTCAAAAAACTTACGTGTACTTCTTTAGCGTAAAGTATATTACTTTAATTAACTTAAGTGTTTAAAATATTTCGGATCTACTTTTTGATAATAGAAGCTTAAACAGCTTTTCTAAATAGCATGGCGCATTCAGAGGACAATCGTTAACAAATCTTTAAACTAAGCTTAATCTTCATTTCAGGTCATTTCCTACACAAGCATTTAATTTTGCAGGAATTTAAATCTAATAAGAAAAGTGAAGAAAATTTTTACGTCTGTTTTGTTTTGTGCATCCATTTATTTTTATGCTCAGACCGGTACCGTTTCCGGAAATATCAATGATGATTCCCGGATTGCATTACCCGGAGCCAAAATTACCCTGATGCCCGGAAATATCTATACCACCTCTGATGATCACGGAAATTTTGTTTTCCTGAATGTACCGGCAGGAAAGTACACGATGAAAATTGACTATATCGGATATGGAAGTAATGAATACCAGGTTGCCGTAGAATCCGATAAAAATACCAGACAGAATATTCTTTTTGCCAGAAAAGAAACGACCATTCAGGAGGTCGTTGTTGCAGGTCCGGCTTTAAAAAACCAGGCAAGAGCTTTGAATAAACAGAAGAGCAATGCCAATATTACCAATGTTATATCGTCTGATCAGATCGGCCGTTTTCCTGATGCCAATATCGGTGACGCGCTTAAACGGGTTCCCGGAATTACCATCCAAAACGATCAGGGTGAAGCCCGAAATCTTATTATCAGGGGATTGGCACCCAATCTGAATTCAGTTACTTTAAATGGTGATAGAATTCCTTCTGCTGAAGGGGACAACCGGAATGTCCAGATGGACCTGATTCCTTCGGATATGATCTCAACCATTGAAGTTAACAAAACGCTGACCCCGGATATGGATGCTGATGCTATTGGCGGATCCGTCAATCTGATTACAAGAGCGTCGCCGAACGGACAGCGAATTTCTGCAACATTAGCCGGAGGCTACAATCCGATCCGTGAAAAGGGAAATTATACGGCTGGACTGGTCTATGGAAACCGTTTTTTAAATAAAAAACTGGGTGCCGTTTTCAGTTTTTCTTATAACAACAATAATTTCGGCTCTGATAATATCGAGCCGACCTGGAGCGTAGCGAAAGATGCCGCTCAGACTGCTTACGTCAGCAAAATGGGAATCCGGTATTATAATGAGCACCGCATCCGGCACAGCTTTGATCTTAATCTGGATTATGAGTTCAATCCGAAAAACAAAATCTACGCTTCTGCCATGTATAATTTCAGAAACGATAAAGAAAACCGTTATGCTTTAGGATATAAAATAAAACCTGTTTACAACGATGACGGAACACAGATCACAGATTGGGAAGGCAGCATGACAAGGCAGAATAAAGGCGGCGATTTCAATAATGATAATACGCGTCTGGAAAGACAAAAAGTTCAGAATTACGCACTAAGAGGCGAACATCTGCTGGGTTCCAAGATCGACCTCGACTGGGCAATGAACTATGCAACCGCAAGTGAGAAAAAGCCTCATGAAAGATATATTGAATTTGAGAGTGATGATTTAAATTTCGCCACCGACTTCACTAACCCCAAAAAGCCAATGGTTTCTACCATAGGTAACGACAATTTGGGAAACTATCAGTTAAGTGATCTTTCAGATTCTAATAATTTTACTCAGGAAAAAGAATTTGGGGGAAAAGTCAACGTACGCTTTCCGTTTTCAGTCATCCGGGATCAGAAAGGGAGGATTCGCACGGGTGCGAGAATACGCCTTAAAACAAAAGAAAGGGAAAATGATTATTTCGCCTTTGAGCCGGTTAATGATATGGGAAGCCTCGTATCTGTTCCGACAACGTATTTTGACGGCCACCATTTCCAGCCCGGAAATTATGTCCCCGGAACTTTTGCAAGTGCCTCTTATCTGGGAGGATTGGATTTATACAATCCGAATCTGTTTGATTCAGAATCTAAACCTGAGGAATTTCTATCGGGCAATTACAGTGCAAAAGAACATATTTATGCCGGATATATCCGCTGGGACCAGGATTTCAGTGCTAAACTGTCGATGATCGCAGGAGCCCGTATTGAAACTACAAAAATTGATTATACCGGAAATTATGTGATGGATGAAGAGGATCTCGTAGGAAAAATCAACAATACCAATACCTACACCAATATCCTTCCGAATATCTCATTTAAATATATTCCTGTTCAGAACCTGGTCCTTAGAGCAGCCTTTACGACGGCTTTGGCCCGTCCGAATTACTATGCGCTGGTTCCTTATCTCAATGTTATTTCTGCAGATGAGATCGTTTCCGCCGGAAATCCTGACCTTAAGGCTACGTATGCTTACAATTTCGATTTTATGGCGGAAAAATATTTCAAATCGGTAGGGATCCTTTCCGGAGGATTGTTTTATAAAAATTTAAAAGATTTTATTTATACCTATTCCAGGAGAAATTACTCCACCGCAGATTTTGCCAATGATTTTGCAGGACAGGCCAACCCGATTCCTAACGGAGAAAACAATTGGAGGTTTACCCAACAACGGAATGGAGATCATGTAAACATTTACGGTTTTGAGGTTGCTTTGCAGAGACAGCTGGATTTTATTCCGGGAGCATTCTGGAAAGGCCTGGGTGTTTATGTAAATTACACTTATACGAAGTCCAAAGCAAAAGGAATCACCAATGAAGACGGGATTGAAAGAACCGATGTAGGGCTCCCGGGTACCGCTCCGCATATGTTCAACGGATCGCTTTCATGGGAAAACAAACGCTTTTCGGCACGGGTATCCATGAATTATGCAGCACGATATATTGATGAACTGGGAGGAAATGCCTTTGAAGACCGGTATTACGATAATCAGCTGTTTCTTGATGCCAATGCTTCTTATAAAATTACCGGTCAGCTGAGAATTTTCGCTGAAGCTAATAATTTGACCAATCAGCCGTTGAGATATTATCAGGGTATCGAAAACAGAACTGCTCAGGCAGAATACTACAGACCTAGATTTACGATGGGCTTAAAATTTGATTTTTAATAAAAATTATTGAAGCAAGTCATCCATTAATACACCTTCCAATCAGAAAAGATTGGAAAAAAGAGAAATAATTTTAAAGTCAATGAAAAAGTCAAATACGATCATCACCTTATCCATTTTGCCATTCTTGGTGAATTGTGCAGGGCAAGGCCAATTAGGAATAAAATTACAGCCAACTACCGTTACAGAAACTGTTTTACATGATACGGATGATCCTGCTCTCTGGATCGATCCGGAGGACGCTTCAAAAAGCATCATTATCGGAACAGACAAGGATACCGACGGCGGATTGTATGCTTTCGATCTGGATGGAAAGATCATTAATAAAGTATTAGGCTTAAAACGTCCGAACAATGTTGATATCGAATATGGTTTTACCTTAAATGGTAAAAAAATCGATATTGCGGCAGTCACCGAAAGAGAAACCAATAAAGTAAAATTATACACTCTTCCTGACCTGAAAGAAGTGGGTGAATTTTCGGTTTTCGATGGGGAGGCAGAGCGCGGACCGATGGGAATTTCGATGTACAGAAATCCTGATACCGGAGAAATCTACGCTGTTGTCGGCAGAAAATCAGGCCCTGCTGACGGCTATCTGTGGCAATATAAGTTAACCGAAAAAGAGGGTAAAATTTCCGGAGAAGTGGTTAGGAAATTTGGAAAGTACAGCGGATTAAAAGAGATCGAAAGCATCGCTGTAGATGATGAGATGGGCTATATCTATTATTCAGACGAACAGTTTGGAGTCCATCAATACTTTGCAGATCCGGCAAAAGGAAATGAAGAAATTGCCGTTTTCGGAAAAGGTGATTTTAAATCTGATGTAGAAGGAATTTCGATCTATCCGACGTCTGCAAGTACAGGATATATATTAGTTTCAAATCAACAGAAAGATACCTTTAACATTTACGCACGCGAAAATCCCGCCAAAGGGTTAATCGCTGAAATTCCTGTTTCAACGAGTGAAAGTGACGGCTCCGAAGTAACAAATGTAAATTTAGGTCCGAAATTTCCGAAAGGCGTATTTGTAGCGATGAGCAACGGAAGAGTTTTCCACTTATATGACTGGCGCATTATTGAAGAAAAAATTAAAGCCCATATGAAATAACAGGACAGGTAAATTATTAATCCGGTTACGGACTTACAAAAGTCAACATCGCATCATTAGGCGTTACATCAGACCTGAACCTCCCGAAGAACCAGAAGACCGGTCAAATGCATAAACTACACCAAGCCGTCTTCAAGGTTTAATTAATAAAAAAGTTTCGGGCAAATCAAAGATTTGCCCGAAAATTATGATATCTCATTTTTATCTGATGATTTTATTTTAACCAACATAAAGGCCAGCCCGAGGCCGAGCCCTGCCAGCATTGCCAATTTTGTTTTCCGGGAAGGAACAGGAAGAATGGTTTCCCCATAAATCCGGTGAGGATCAGAAGAAGGAAGCAATATATTTCCTGAATCGGAAGGCGCATTTTTAACCTTCATAAGCAACCTCATCGCCGCAGAAGCAGTATTAATAATGGGTTTCGGAAATAATCCGTACATACTTTTCAGAAGCAACGAAGTGAAATCCGGGAACATATCTTTTTGCGGATTCTTTGCCAGTTCAACCATTTTGGCGGCCGTATCTCTGGGATCTGCTGCAAAAGGAGGAATTTTAAAATCCAACCCTGAATATTTTGCGGAATGCATGTTCCCTGTCGATCTTTGAATCTGGGGATAAATATTACAGATATGAACCTCCGGAAAATCTGAGATTTCACCGTGAAGACACTCCATCATCCCCCGGATTCCGAATTTGGTAGACGAATATACCGCACTGTACGGGGCCGGCATAAAACCGCCGATTGAAATATTATTAATTAAAATACCTTCATTCTGTTTTTTAAAAATAGGCAGTACGCTATAAGCGCCGTGCATATAACCGAAAAGATTGGTCTTGATTACCTGCTCATTCAGCTCCATCGGGATTTCTTCAAATTTACCGCTTGCCATTACTCCGGCATTATTGATCCAGATATCAATTCTTCCGTTAAACTCCAACGCTTTATTCGCAAGATTCTGAACGTCCGAGGCAATTGATACATCAGTCGGCACAGCCATGGCAGCCACTTCCAGGTCTCTGCATAACCTGACGGTCTCCTCCAGAGCCTCTTTTCCGCGGGCAGCAACAACAATATTGCATCCTTCGAGTGCGAAAGCTTCAGCCACAGCCCTTCCTACTCCACTGCTTCCTCCGGTAATGACGACTGTTTTTCCTTTCAGGCTTTTCTGTAAATGATCTTCTGATTTCATTTTGTAATTGTTTTGTTTAATACACAAATTCCACCTATTATTATGCCATTAAACATAAAAATACCATCAATTGCGACCTGAACTTAAATTACTAAAGAATATTTTACCACAAAATTTTAATGGAACAGGATGTCGTTTAAATCCAGGTTCTTTATAATTTTACTACCTGATAATTAAAACATGAAAATTAAAATTACGGCATCTTTAATGATGATTTTTTTATTCGGTACTATTTCAGCTCAGGAAATAAAAAAATATCTTTACAAAGGAAAGATTGACAAATACCCTGTAACCTTATATCTTGTTGAAGAAATTTCAGGATGTCCCACTACCCATTACACCGGAATGTATAAGTATGATCAGGTAAGCAAATGGCTGTACCTCGACATTTCGGATGATGAAGAAAATAAACTGGTGATGGTAGAGGGCGGTATTACCGGAATAATCAGCGTTATAAGAAACGGTGAAAGCCTCACCGGCTTCTGGATATCACAGGACGGCAATAAAAAACTGAAGGTCAATCTTCAGAAAGTTCCTGCTAACAGCAAGACGTTACAGCCTTTCGAAGAAAAATACGATCAGGTAAATTATGAGATGAATGACTGCTAACAAAGAAGATGTATCACAACTAAACGATGTGGGTTGGGAATCGTTTAAACGAAGATCCTTATCGTATCGGGATACAGGAAAATTTTATAAAAAAGGCCGTTTTCACGAGTTGTGAGACGGCCTCTAAATGGTAAAGATTGATAATGGAATAAAAAATTTAATGATTAAAAAAAAATAAAAGGAGGCTGTCTTTTGGAGATAGCCGCTATGAGTTTTTATAGAGCGTTACACTGCAGTACGCTTAAATATATTATTCGTATGAATTATTCTTCTTATTTTTTTATTATTTTTCTTGTTTCCGCGTTTCCTGCTTTATATTTAATTTTCAAAGTATAATGACCTGCGGGATAAGAAGCCAGACTTGCGGGACTTTTAAGATACGCAGAAAGTAACCGACCTGTTGCATTATATACCTCAATAGAAATGATCGGATTTTTAGCGTTTTCTACATAAACCAGATCTTCTGCTGGATTCGGAAAAACTAATGTTTTTTTGTTTAGGGTTTCATCATTTACGGATAGAAATAATTCACTGAGTTTATGGGGTTCAGGGTTACCATCCGCACTATAGGACGTATAAACAGCATTATCCTCAACAGGGGCCGCATCGATCATCTCCAGAGCTGCAGGAACAGACAGGACCACATTACCCGGGATCACTGTTTTCCATTCCTGATCAGTAGGGTTGAAAATATTAATCCCGCTGTAGGTAGCTCCCATCAGATAATTTTTATAGGTAATAAATTTTGAGGCATCAGAATGGTCTGCGGGTGCCGGAATTATGCTCCATTGTACCCCGTCCCAAATATCGTAATTGGAAGTTATGAGTTTTTGTCCCCAGCGATAGGCTGTTCTTATATAGGAGCTGCCAGGTTGTTGCGCTCCCCCTAAAGAGAACCATTGTGTACCGTTAAATTTTGCTATATTATTACATTGAATAGGGTCGCCGAGAGGGGATCTGACATGAGTAAAATGACCAAAAACATATAACTCATCGTTAAAAACCTCAAATCCCATATAATTGTTACCTCCATAAGGACGCCCCGGCACAGATACCCAGTTTCCTCCAGTCAGTTTAGCAACCATACCCTCACCGTCGGCAACATTTCCGATTCCGTAGATCTCTCCCTGAAATTCAATAATATCATTCAGCCCGCCTACAGCAGGAAATGCAGTTATGGGCTGCCACAAACTGCCATTATATTTTGCAATATTGGTAGTTATACCGTTAATGATAAAACTTTGTCCTGCGACATACATATCCTGTCCGATATTTTTTATTTTTTTGATGACACCGTTAGCGCTTATTTCGGGAACCTGAGTATAACCGGAACCCGTAAGTTTCGCCAATTTAATCCAGCCGCCGACATATAATGTTCCGTTATATATATTCATCGAATACAGATCTGATGCAAAATGGCTGGCACCACTTGATATATTGGTAAAACCGAACTGGAAATTCTGGGCGAAGGATTGAATAAAGCCCAATAAAGTAAGCATTATTATTTTTTTTCTCATGTTTTTATATTTTAAATTGAATTATGATGATCTGGATGGACCAGCAGTACGGAATAGCCTGTCTTTCTCTAAAAAGATTGAAGTCGATGTCCGCTGTCCGAATTCTGTCGATACTGTTTAAGATTTATTTTTTTACGAATTTGGATGTGACAGTTTTTCCGTCATCTGTCTCTATGCTGGTAAAATACATTCCAGGGGATAACGTACTGATATCAATTTTAGTTTTTGGACGTATATTTTCTATCACTTTTCTTCCACTAGCAGCATAAATTTGTATTTTTTTCAGATTCCTTTTTGTTATCAGTTCCAATACGGTACTTTCTGCGTTCACCCACATCCGGATTCTATCTTCTTTCTTTTGCTGGTCCGAGACAGCCAGATTTCCTGCAATAAGTATAATATTATCTAAAAATAAAGCCTGGTGGTTTGCAGTTGCCAAAATTTAAAGGCAATGTACTGGTAGGAAGATGCCGGTACATTGAGTGTTGTCACAGTAGGTGTACTGGTGTCTATGGGTATAGGATTTCCCAATGAAGTAAAACCTGACAGATCAGAAGGACTTGCAACCAGTCCTATTTCGAGACTTCCCGATCCCGGGGTCCCTCCTATTCGTAGTGTCGTTACAGTAATGGTCTGGTTACCGGACGGCGCGGTAATCTGGGGACTTATTAAATAAAAAGGGGTATTTGCCGAAAACAGCGAATAAGCCTGGATATACTTATTGCCACTTCCTGTCTCCTTCACAGAAAGCAGAGGGGCTGATCCTCCGCTTGAAACGATGTATTTATTCCAACCATTTTGAGGTAATGAATTTCCGCCTGTTGTTGTAAATGTATCAAAATTTTCACTGAAAGATGATAGCTGAGCCTTAATTATAATATTCACAATAAATAAGGTTAATAAAATTAATTTTCCATTCATAAGTATGTTATTTATTGTCGATAAAATTATAAAATTTATTTTTAATTATTCTAAATAAAATAAATATATTTGTGAAAATTTTATTGTAACGGAAGACGGCTTGGCGTAAATGCAGACATCAGTTACAGCGTTTTCCGGTATCTACACAGGGAAATCATTTTCCTGATCATCACAGGATAACGTAGGCAACTTCAACCTTAAGAATAGTTGGTCGAGCACGATTTTAATATGACCATCAAGGGAATGATAATAACGGTTATTTCACCTGTTTAATGTCAAAAAATTAAAATACATCAGCATGATCAGAGTTTCAGGGGTGTAACATGTATGAATACTGCAGCGGGTGTTAAGGAAGCGACGACCCGTCATTAGAAATAATTTTTTAAAAGCGTCTTTATCAAACAGTCAAAGTCATAAATCACTTAAATCTCGGCTTACATTCATGAAAAGTATTATTATTTTTTTCTTCATTTTTTCAATTACCTGTGCGCAGGAAGGGAAATTCGATACATTCAATTACAGGTGTACTGACGGTAAAATCCGGCCTTACATTGTGTATACTCCAAAAAACTTCCCCGTAAATAAAAAAAAACCGCTGATCGTTTTTCTTCATGGCTCAGTTTCGAGTCCGCAACTAAAAAAAGACCCGCTGGATTATATAAAAAAATCAAAATGGGTCGGTCTGGCTGATCGGGGCGGCTTTTTTCTGCTTTTCTGTTACGGACAACAGGGAGCCACCTGGTTTGATGAGGTCGGACAGGATATGATATTTAAAGAAATCGAAGTGACAAAAGAGGAATTTAATATCGATGCTGACAAAGTATTCCTGAGTGGTTTCTCAGACGGGGGCTCAGGGGTTTTATACACTGCCATGACCAATCCGTTTCTCTTCGCTGGTTTTATTGCCATGAACGGAAGCTTACCTGTGGCCGCAAAATTGGGTAAAAACGGAATATTTCCCCAGAACAGCAATAATATTCCCATTTATGTGATTAACACTACCGAAGATCCGCTTTACCCCATTAATCAGATGACACCGGTGACCGGGTATCTGAAACAATTTAACCGTAATATTATTTACAAAACCCCAAAAGGCGGACATGAGATGGCTTATTTTGATGGCGAAAAAGACAGTCTCCTGACCTTTATCCGTAAAAACAGCCGCATCTCTCCTTTTAATGCATCTGTAGAAACAGCGGTACCAGCCCGGTTTTCCTTTATTTCTATTACAAAAATCGATACAGAGTCCTCATCACAGGAATGGCATAAAAAATACAGCCTGAAAATTTTTAATGATAAAGCAGATTTCGGAATATCATATGACTATTCATTTAAAGGAAAAGGACTTAAAGTCAGCTCTATAAAAAATGACAGTACAACAGCCGGAAAAATGGGAATAAAGAAAGGTGATGTCATTTTACAAATGGAAGATGACATCATAAAAAATGCCTATGATCCTTTTTTCTATCTTATAAAGAAGAAAGCCGGTGACAGCACTTATGTGAAAATACTAAGAGAAAACAAAGCATTGATTCTTTCCGGAAAATTTAATCCAGGATATTATTATGAAGTTTTTCCGCAAGATCTTAAGATGGGAAAAATTGTCATCGTAACCAAAAACAGGGAAATGACGATTAAGACCTCCCGGGTCTCTGAACTTACCCTCGATTTTAATTCCCTTAAAAAGCAAAGGATAAAGTTGGTGAAAATTAATGAAAAATATTTATCCACGAAACTAAAAGGTGTCCAAAAAGTAGAAATCCAGGATCAATCTGTAACCGCAACTCCTTTTTAAGAAAGCATTAAAACTGACACAAATATGAAATCCACAAAAATGATAAACGCCGGAAACAAATCCTGTCATCGCCGTACAATTGTAAAACCCAATTTTTCATTTTTAATAGTGCTGTTAATATCTGTATATTCTTTTCCTCAGAATAAACAGCAGATACCCCGGCGCATACTGCCGAAGGAGAATGCTACAGCTGAGAGTATGAAAGCCGGAGCATTTATTGATGTAAACGTAAGTTCTTATGCTCCCTCTTCGTATGCTCCTCCTCAACTTGTCAACGATATTCTGATTAAAGGGGGAACGCATTGTTCAGCTCCTAACGTAACGAATGTAAAAGTGAGCCCCGGCCATACTGCGACCGATGACAACAGGTTTTGGGGTTACTTTCATAAAGCAGCTACCAATTTCCCATTCCGGGATGGCCTGGTCCTGACTACGGGGTTTGCCAGACAGGCTGGAAATTCCGTTATATCTTCGCCCCTGGAAGCAAAGATCTCTTTGCAGGGGGATGCAGATCTGGCAGCTGCCACCAATACAAATATTGCCGAACACTATGATGCCGTAGCCCTTGAATTCGACTTCGTTCCTTATTCTAACAAAATAAAATTCAATTACTTATTTGCCTCTGAAGAATATACAGGCATTTACCCCTGTAGCTATTCCGACGCTTTTGCCATACTTATAAAACCGGTCGCGGGCGGGCCTTATGTAAATGTTGCGGTACTTCCGGGGGGAGCCGGCCCTATCAGTGTAACCAATATTCATCCTGCAAACTTTGCCTGTGCTGCTTCTAACGAATCCTATTTTGCGGGGTATAACACTGCTAATGTAGAAACAAACTTTAAAGGCCGAACGATCCCTTTAACGGCATTAGCGGATGTAACTCCCGGTGTTGCTTATCATTTTAAAATGGTTTTATGCGATTATAAGGATCAAAAGCTAGACACTGCTGTTTTCTTAGAAGGAGGATCTTTTGATATAGGGGTTAAAATTGTAGATGGGGCAAATATGATCCTACCCGACACTATTTACTTGTGTGACCATCAGCCACAAATATTAAAAGCATCGGTCGCCCCAACGTCCGGAATGACATTTCAGTGGTTTAAAGACGGAATCCCTGTTTCCGGTGCTACCAATATAGCTTATACTGCAACAGTACCCGGAATATATGAGGTTAAAGTGTCTGTCCCGGGAAATCAATGCCCGGGATCAGCTAAGATCACTATAATAGGAGGTTTATCCCCTACTGTACAGAATGCTGTACTCAAGATGTGTACCACTACAGATGCTGCTACATTTAATTTAAATACTGCAATTTCCATGATCAGTACAACTGTCGGTGCCGTATTTCGTTTTTATGAGAATCAGGCAGATGCTGTCGCACAGAATAATAATCATATCACCAACCTGACAAATTATAACGGAACAGACGGGCAGATCTTATATGTACTTGTGTCCAACGGAGCTTTCTGCAGCAAGATCGCAACTCTAACTTTAAAAAAAGAGGAAACACCGACAGCACTGCTTACCGCTTCCAGGCTAAAAATATGCGCGGGTGAATCTGTATTGGTAACAGCTTCCGGTGGAGCCACCTATCTGTGGAGTGATTCTACGGGTACCACTTCAGGGATAAGAACGGTAAATCCTACCCAGACTACCACCTATTCTGTACATGCCATCGGTGCCCAGGGATGTAAGTCTCCTGTGCCGGCACGCCTTACCATTGAGGTGGTTCCTGCTATCGTTTCAACGTTAAAAGGCGGGCCTATTTGTGACAGAGATATGATAACCCTGGATGCAGGTTCAGGACCGGAATATACCTATCAGTGGAGTTCCGGTGAAACCACTCAAACCATTACAACCGCCATTCCGGGAGAATATTCGGTAAAGATCAGTAACGGAGTATGTTCAGAAGAATTTAAGGCACAGGTTATTAGAGCTACAATTCCTGAAATTAAGAAAGCAGATTATAACGAAAACGGAACGATGATGCTTAAGGCAGACAATCCTAGCAACAGTACTCTGGAATATTCGATAGACAACGGAATGACCTGGCAGTCTTCAAATATATTCCATAATGTTCCACGAAATAAAATCATCCCGATCCGAATACGGGTGAAAAATACAAGCTGCGTCAGCTTCCTGGAATATTTCACCTTCATCATGCAAAACGTCATTACTCCTAATGGAGATCATCTAAACGATATTATTGATTTCAGAGGACTCAATAAGTATGAAAATTTCAGTGCCAGTATTTTTGACCGATACGGAAAAGAAGTCTATAAAGCTGAAAAAACAAAACCGTACTGGGACGGCTACTTTCAGGGCAAGCGTTTACCCACTGCTTCCTACTGGTATCAGGTAGCTTTTGAAAGCCCTGTCGGTAAAGAAAAGATCGTAAAAACCGGATGGATCTTACTGAAAAACTTTGAATAATTTATTAAACCTGTTTAAACAAAAATATTATGAAGGTTTATACCCTTTGGCTATTTATTCTTTTAGCATCATCACATTTTTTTCATTCCCAGGATATCAAGCCCAGAGATCCGCAAAAGAAAAAACTTTCTTCCCTATCTCTGAAAGCAGGAGCCTTTATTGATGTAAACGATGCCGGCTATAACGAATCCGGCTTTGATATTACCCAGCTGGTGAGAGATGTTTTGCTGTCCCCTTCCGTAAATAATTCCTGCGGCACCCCCAATGTTTTTAATGTGCAGATAAGCCCTAATACTGCAGTAGCAGATTCTACCAGAGCATGGGGATATTTTCACCGAGCTGCTACCGCCTTCCCTTTTAAAGATGGGATTGTATTATCTACAGGATACGTAAAAAAGGCGGGAAATTCTGCTATAAATAATCATCTACATGATGATATTGGATCCGGGAGTGATCCTGATCTTTTCACAGCAACCAACCCTCAAAGGGGGCTAATAAATGCCGTTGTTTTGGAATTTGACTTTATACCCTATTCAACTCAGGTTAAATTTAACTATTTATTAGCTTCTGAAGAATATGTTGGCGATTATCCCTGCAGTTATTCGGATGCCTTTGCTTTGCTTATAAAGCCTGCTGCAGGAGGTCCTTATGTAAATGTTGCTGTCCTTCCGGGAGGAGCCGGGCCGGTAAGTGTAACCAATATTCACCCTGAAATAACTGCAGTAACTATAAGTCAGGGAGCGTGCTCAGCTATCAACCAACAGTATTTTGCAGGATATAATACGGCTAATATTGAAACGAATTTTAACGGCCGGACGGTTCCTCTCACCGCAATAGCCAGCGTAGTGCCCGGACAGGTCTATCATTTTAAAATGGCATTGGCAGATTCTGGAGACACATCATATGATACTGCCGTATTTTTAGACGGAAGATCCTTTGATATTGGTGCTCAGATATTGGATCAGTTTGGAAATGTTCTGCCCCCGGATCTTAATATATGTGACCAGAGTTCTCAGGTGCTGCAGGCATCAGTAAATGATCCTAATTTTGCTTACCAATGGTATCATAACAATGCTCCTATTCCCAATGCAACCACCAATACTATTACGGCAACAGATCCGGGTACTTATACTATTGAAGTAACGGTTCCGGGAAACCCGTGTAAAGGGAAAGCTACAGTACAGATTCATGGAGGAATAACTCCGGTCGCTCATGATACCACATTACTGCTCTGTACTACACCGGATCGTACCACTTTCGATTTGAGTACCATTACGTCTGCCATAAGCCAGACGCCCGGAGCAATCTTTAGATTCTACGAAAATCAGGCTGATGCCATAGCACAGAATAACAATAACATCCAGAATATTCTGGACTATAACGGCAACGACGGGCAAATACTCTACGTGGTCGTCTCAAATGGGTTCTGTTATAAGACCGTTCAGCTTACATTACAGAAAGAAGCAACTCCTACTGCCAGAATAAAAGCATCAAAAATAAAAATATGTCCGGGAGAATCGGTGACGTTTACCGCTGAAGGTGGGTATTCATACCTGTGGAACAATTTTACGGGAACAGGAAACATACAGACGGTCACTTTGTACCAGACCACAACTTTTACAGTATATGCGCTTGGACCAAAAGGATGTAAGTCCGTGAACCCTGCAACCATACGGATTGAAGTTGTACCCGCCATCTCCTCCCCGCTAAAAGATATTGAAATGTGTATCGGAGATAAAGTAACGCTTGATGCCGGCGAAGGAGAAGGCTTTAAATTCCTCTGGAGCACAGGAGCAACCACACAAAAAATTGAGACAGACCAGTGGGGAATCTATTCCGTAGAAATCGATAACGGTGTCTGTAAAAAAGTATTCCAGGCGAAAGTAATGGGAGCGGTCATCCCCTTTATAACTGCTCTGGACTATGACGGTATGAAAAAGACGATAACGGTTACTGCACAAAATCCGGTCATGAATATGATCTCCGCAACTTTAGAATATTCCATTGATCAGGGAATCAGCTGGCAGACTTCCAATATATTTACAAATCTTTCAGATAACACCAATTACGTCGTATCGGTAAGAAGAGCAGGAACACACTGCATGGGATCACTTGATTTCTTCACCCTGCAGATCAACAATGTTATTACTCCTAATAGTGATGGCATCAACGATGTCCTGAATCTTTCATCGCTTGTAAACTTTACAGACTTTACAGGTTCTGTTTACGACAGATATGGTACGGAAATGTTCAGGTTTTCAAAGGAACGCCCTGTCTGGGACGGAACTATAAGCGGCAGAAAACTTCCCACAGCCACCTATTGGTATCAGTTCAGTTTTAAATATCCGAAATCGAAAACTAAGATCAAAAGATCAGGATGGATTTTGCTTAAGAATAGGTAAAACCTTTGTATTACTCATCCGGAAAAGCAGAATAACAAAAAAGTCTCATGGATATATCCAACCCTGCTGAAATTTCTGTTTATATTTATACCTGTTTTCTATACTCAATTAAAAATTAGATGAGGCCGTCTCGCAACTCGTGTAAACGGCCTTTTTCATGAAGTTTTCCTGTATCCCTATACGAGAAAGATTTCGTTTGAACGATTCTCAACCCACATCGTTTAGTTGTAATACATCTTCATTTAGTGATAATATATCTCATAAGCACAACCATCACAATTTTGAAGCTGCGGAAGAATCCAGAAACCAAAACACCTTTTTCTCATCTGAATTGATCAGCCGTCCGGGATATTGACAGGCTGAACCTGATTTGTCCTCCAGCACATGAAAAACAGCTTCAGATTTTTCCTTTCCGAAAACCAAAAATGCGATATGTCTTGCCTTATTAATTAATGGAGCGGTCATTGTAATGCGAAATATTTCAACCTCAGCAACAAAAACTGATTTTATCGTGGCCTCCTTCTCTTCCAATACGGGAGTATCAGGAAATAGCGAAGCGGTATGTGAATTATCACCGAGTCCCAGAAGAATAAAATCAAACTCAACCGGTTTTCCTGAAAAATGTTTTGTAACAGCATTCCAGTATTTCTGAGCCGATTCCTCCGGTGTACCTGAAGTATCAACTTCGAAAATGTTCGTTTTTTTAATTTTCAGTGGGTTAAACAGCGCCTGTTCAGCCATTAGAGAGTTTCTTCTGCCATCATCTGCGGGTACGAATCTTTCATCACCGAAGAAAAAACAGACTTTGTCCCAATTGATCTTGTGTTTAAATCTTTCGGAGGCCAGCAGTTCGTATAGCTTCTGTGGTGAACTTCCGCCGGAAAGTACGAAGTTAAATTGTCCCCGTTCCCCGATGGCTTTTTCCGAAGCCTCGCATATCATTTCCGCCAACTGGTCCAATAAGTCGTCAACCTCTTTAAATATCTTTAAATCCGTCATTGTTTGCTCTTGTTTTTGTGTGGTAAATTGATCCAATGAAATCCATCTTTTGCAATGAGTGCTTCTGCATTTTCAGGACCCCAGGAATTGGCAGGGTAATTGGGAAAATTGGTCATTTTATTATTCTCCCAGTAATCAAGGATCGGCATGACAACCTCCCAGGCTGCCTCTACCTGATCTGCACGCATGAATAAAGTCTGATCTCCTGAAATCACATCCAATAAAAGCGTTTCGTAGGCTTCCGGTGAATCTGTTTTGGTTTTTCCTGAATAATCGAAGGTCATATTTACCGTATTCAGGGTCATTTCAAGACCCGGCGTTTTACTTTCAAGCTGAAACCTGATCGCCATATCGGGCTGGATACTGATGATGAGCCTGTTTGCTTTCGGAAGATTTCTTTCGTCATTGCTGAAAATGTTATGCGGGACTTCCCGGAACTGTACAATGATATGCGAAGCCGATTCGAAAAGTCTTTTGCCGGTGCGCAGGTAAAAGGGTACTCCCTGCCAGCGCCAGTTATCAATATGAAATTTCATGGCCGCATAGGTTTCCGTATTAGAATCTGCAGAAACATCTGATTCCTCACGGTAGCCGGAAACTTCTTTTCCCTCTACCCAGCCGGAACCATACTGGCCTCTCACTGCAATATTATCTATCATTCCGGGTGCGATTTTCCGTATCGCCTTCAGCACCTCAACTTTCCGGTCACGCACAAGATCAGCGTCAAAATTTACAGGAGGTTCCATCGCAACAATGCATAATAACTGCAGCAGGTGATTCTGGATCATATCCCGCAGGATCCCGGCATTGTCGAAATAACTTCCCCGGTTTTCCACACCGATCTGTTCTGTTACAGAAATCTGGACATGCTCAATATAAGTCCGGTTCCATAAAGGCTCCATAATCGTATTGGCAAAACGGAATGCCATTACATTCTGAACGACCTCTTTTCCTAAATAATGATCTATCCTGTAAATCTGCTGCTCATTAAAAATAGTCAGCAGATTAGCATTTAAAGCTTTTGCGGATTCGAGATCCCTGCCAAACGGTTTCTCAATAATGATACGCGTTCTGTCTTTATCATTTTCCAGTTTGCTTTTGGAAATATTTTCGGCGATGGTACAGAACAGATCAGGAGATACGGCACAGTAGTACAATACTGAAGCATTCTGCTTCCATTCTTCCTGTAATGTTTTTATTTTTGAGTAAAATTCATTGTAAGAATCCACATTGTTAATATCCGCTGCCTGATATGAGATATGTGAAGAAAACTCAGCCCATTCCTCCTCTTTAGCTTTACCTTTTCTGGAAAATTCATTGATTCCCTCCAACAGGGAATCACGGTATTTCTCATCACTGAATTTCGTTCTGGAAGTTCCTATTATGGCAAATTTTTCAGGAAGACGTTTTTCAAGAAACAGATTATACAGGGCAGGGATGATCTTTCTCTTGGTGAGATCTCCGTTGGCCCCGAAAATAATTAAAACAGTGGGATGTATTGTTATATCTGACGTGCGTGGCATAGTTAAATTTTAAAATATTGTTAAACTGATTATTCCTTAATATTTTCCATGACCCATTTGGTATGAAATACGCCTTCCTTGGCTTTCAGTTCGTAGGTATGGGATCCGAAATAATCTCGTTGTGCCTGAATAAGGTTAGTCGGCATATTTTCGCAGCGGAAATCATCAAAATAAGTTAAGGATGCGGAAAACGCAGGAGTCGCGATACCGTGCAGGACAGCATCTGAAACCACCGTCCGGATGCCGGTAATGCTTCTCTTGAGATCTTCAGAAACCGATTTGTCGAGGAGCAGATGCTGCAACTTAGGATCCTGATTGAAAGCAGCATAAATATCCTCCAGAAATTCGGATCTTATGATGCATCCTCCGCGCCATATTTTGGCAATAAGGTCTAAGTTTAGGTCATATTTAAATTCTTCATTCGCCTGATACAGCAAGTGCATGCCCTGGGCATACGCTGAAACCATGGCAAAATAAAAGGCCTCTTCAAGCTGGTCACAATAGTCGGCACCACGGTCCTCATACTTCATTTCGGTCTCATCAGGATACATTTCTGACGCCTGTACTCTCAGCGATTTTAATGTAGAAAGATCTCTCATGGAAACTGCAATATCGATGACGGGTGTGGGAAGGTGCAAATCCATGGCTGCCTGGGAGGTCCATTTTCCGGTACCCTTTGCCTTGGCTTCATCCCGAATATTATCAAGCAGAAAGTCATTTTCACCCTCATTTTTGAAGGCAAAGATATCGGTTGTAATTTCCAGCAGATAAGATTTCAGACGACCCTGGTTCCATTTCTTATATACCTCATGGATCTGTCCGTTATCCATTCCAAGCCCCTTTTTCATGATCTCATAGGATTCGGAGATTAACTGCATGATGGCATACTCAATACCATTGTGTACCATTTTCACAAAGTGTCCTGCCGAACGGTTTCCCATGAAAGCTACGGTAGGTTCGTTATTAACCTGGGCAGCAATTTTTTCCAGAACAGGTTTTATCATTTCGTAGGCTTCTTTATCTCCTCCCGGCATCATACTCGGACCGCGGCGGGCTCCTTCTTCTCCTCCTGATACCCCCATTCCCACAAAATGAAGACCTTTGCCTTCCAATTCCTGATATCTTCTTTCGGTATCCGTATAATGCGAGTTTCCACCATCGATAATAATGTCACCTTTATCCAGAACACCCAGCAATTCATCTATAACATGATCTACGATCTCACCGGCAGGTACCAGCATCATAACGATCCTCGGCCTTGCAAGACTGTCTGTAAATTTTTTCAAGTCTGAAAATCCTTCAATATTTTCATTATCCAAAGCATTAAGGGCATTTACTTTTTCAGGGCTGTTGTCGTATCCTGCACAAGGGTAGCCGTGGTCTGCGATATTTTGTAAAAGGTTGGAGCCCATGGTTCCCAAACCGATCATGCCGAATGCATTTTTATTTTCTTGTTTCATAATAATATCTTCCTGTAAATTTTGCATTATCTTTTTTATTTATTTCAATGTTTGATGTATACGCTTAGTCTTCTATACTAAATCATTGAGAAATACTTAGAATATCGAAAGCCTGAAAATTCCTGTTGGGATTGTCCGGATAATTCATTGCTATTATATTCGTTAATGATTTCAAATTCTTTTATTTTTTTTCTACCTTTTCCTGCTTTAAAATTAAATTTAGAACAGGTCTTGAATTATTTCTATTATATGCCATTTTCCAGGGCCTGGATTTTCCCAAGCCGTCGCAAATGTCTTTCAGCACCGATAAACCGGGCATTTAAAAAAGCTGAAACCAGTTCTTCTGCAGCTGCATGTCCTGTTACACGTCCTCCGAGACAGAGTAAGTTCATATCATCATCCTCCACGCCCTGGTGTGCTGAAAAATGATCTGAAACAAGGGCTGCACGGATGCCGGAAATCTTATTAGCCGCAATACAGGCACCCACACCGCTGCCACAAATTGCTATTCCCCGCCAAACGTCTCCCGAAGCAACAGCCTTTGCCAAGGGAATGACATAATCGGGAAAGTCATCGCTGTTATCGAGTTCTGTGGCACCGTAATCCACGGGTTCCAACTGTTTTTCCATCAGAAAAGATTTTATTCTCTCTTTAAGTTCAAACCCTCCATGATCTGCACAGATTCCTACTTTTCTCATTGCTACAAGCATTTTCCTTTTGTTTTTAATTAAGCTGATTTTTTATGAAAGTTGCTATACTAAGTTCGTGAAAAATCCTGTTACTTTTTCAAAATTAGAGCTTTTGCTGTTTTTATCACATTTTCTACCGTAAAACCATATTCTTTCATGATTTCTTCAGCCGGTGCAGACTCACCAAACCTATCGATTCCAATAACCTCTCCATCGTCAGTCGTATATTTCATCCAGCCAACCGGTGAACCCGCTTCCACAGCTAATCTTTTTCGAATACTTCGCGGTAGCACCCGTTCTTTGTATTCATTACTTTGTTTATCAAATAGATTCCAGGAAGGCATGCTGACCACCCGTGCGTTAATATGGTCTTTCTCCAGCTCCTCCTGTGCTTTTAAAATTAAATGAACTTCCGATCCGCTGGCGATAAGAATGACATCAGGTGTTCCTTCAGAATCTGAAAGAATGTACGCCCCTTTTTCAAGATCTTTCGCTGTTGTATATTTATTCTGATCGATGACCGGAATTTCCTGCCGGGTCAATGCAAGTGCTACCGGTCCGTCTGTATGCTGAATCGCTACCCGCCAGGCCTGTGCCGTTTCATTGGCATCTGCCGGCCGGATAACAGTCATATTGGGAACGGTCCGCAATCCGATGAGTTGCTCTACCGGCTGGTGGGTTGTTCCGTCTTCACCGAGACCGATGCTGTCATGGGTAAAAACCATGATTGGACGTATTTTCATCATCGCAGCGAGTCGCAGCGGCGGACGCATATAGTCTGAGAATATTAAAAATGTGGCGCCATAAGGAATGAGATAATTACTTAGAGCCATCCCGTTAAGGACAGCACCCATGGCATGTTCACGGATTCCATAGTGGAAGTTACGCCCATCCCGCTGCTTAACGGCAAAGGACGGATAACCGTCCAGCATTGTATTGGTAGAAGGGGACAGATCTGCTGAACCGCCGATCAGCTGAGGCAGGTCTTCCGCAATGGCATTTAAGGTCTGACCCGAAGCCTTACGGGTTGCGATGGGTTTACCGGTTTCAAAAACGGGCAGTTTATCTTGCCAATCTTTTGGCAACTGACCGGAAATAACGGCTTCATATTCTTCGGCAAGGTCAGGATATGTTTTTTTATAATTTTCATACAGCTTGTTCCACTGCTTTTCATTTTCCGAAGAATCTCTGCCTGCTTTATGGTAAAAATCCAAAACATCGGGAGGGACGTTAAAGTCTTTTTCCTGATCGAATCCAAAATTCTTTTTAACCAGGCGAACCTCATCTATTCCCAGAGGCGAGCCATGGGCAGCCGCAGAATCGCGCTTGTTGGGACTTCCGTAACCAATTTGGCTGTGGACTTTTATGAGCGACGGACGCCCGGTTTCCTCCTGCGCATTCCTGATCGCAGCAGATAATGCTTCCAGATCATTGATATCCTGCACCTCCTGCACATGCCATCCATACGCCTGAAACCTTTTGGATACCTCTTCATCAAAAGCGAGATCAGTCGCTCCTTCTATCGTAATATGGTTGCTGTCATAAAAATAAATCATATTTCCCAATCCCAGGTGTCCTGCAAGTGATGCGGCTTCGGCAGAAACCCCTTCCATAAGGTCACCATCACTGCAAATGGCATAAATTTTATAATCGAAAATATTAAAATCCGGACGATTATACCGTTCAGCCATATACTGCTGGGCAATGGCCATTCCTACACCATTGGCAAATCCCTGTCCAAGAGGACCTGTTGTCACTTCTATTCCGGGCGTCAGCCGATACTCCGGATGCCCGGCAGTAATGCTGTGCAATTGCCTGAATTTTTTGATATCGTCAAGGGTAATTCGATATCCGGTCAGATACAGATAACTGTACTGCAGCATGCACGCATGTCCACAGGATAGTACAAACCGGTCACGATTGGCCCAGTCCGGATTTTCAGGATTGTAATTCATAACTCCCGACCATAAAATATGCCCAAGCGGAGCTAAGGCCATAGGCGTGCCGGGATGTCCGGAGTTTGCTTTCTGTACGGCATCAGCGGCTAAAATCCTTACCGTATCAATGCATTTCTGAATTAAATTTTTATTTTCCATTTTCTATTCTTACTGGGTTGTATTATAAACTACCGGCTAAACCTTTTACATAATTTCAAAAGGAGACAATATTTATCAATTCAATATTTATTTACGTACAATTTTAAAAACTGACGGACATTTCCTGCTAATACTTTTTACTGAAATCACCGCTTGTTATCTGGTTCAAAAGGAGTTGAAAGATCTTTTAATGATGTTTTTAACAGTAATCCTTTTATGGTAGCTTTTACATCAAAACTGTGACCATTTAAAAAAAAACCAGCGTTAATTTATTAGAATATTATTAAAATTAATCGTACAATAGGACCAGTTATTTTATCGTTATTACAATCTATGCTCAGTACATTTTTCAACTGCCGGCATTCCTGGTCTGATTACGAATTGCACATCCGAGGTATACTCTATTTTTAGATTGAAAATAATAATTACAACAGGGTATAACAATGGTTAACAATTAAAAATAAATTTAAAATTATAAACCGAACAGTTTAAAATGCTATATTTGCAGCATAATGGCAAGAAAGAAAGAATTTGAATACGAAGAAAAGCTAGATGTGGCTATGAATCTCTTTTGGGAGCAGGGATATCATGTAACATCGCTCAGTGATCTCGAGAATCATATGAAGATCAACAGAAGCAGCATTTATCCCACTTATGGTGACAAAAAAGAACTTTTACTGAAATGTCTCGATAAATATCAGAAGTCTAAGCTGACAGAATATCAATCTTTTCTCACAACCAGCAGTGAAAATGCCTTGGAAGATCTCGTGAAAATACTGGACATGTCCGTACAACAGAGCATCCGCGATCATAAAGTATGCCTGGCTGTAAGAATGATCTTTGAAATTGCGATGGTGGACCAGGAGATTAATGCCATGCTGGCTGAAAATGAGAAGAAAATTGAAAAGGTTTATCTGGCCATTTTGCAGCGCGGTATAGAGCAAAGACTGATTAAAAAGGAACTGGATATAAAAACGGCTGCCTCATTTTTTTCAAGTTCTTCTACTACTCTACTCAAAAATTTTGTCCTTTATAATAACAAAGCACAAGTTGATGCAATGATCAGTCTATGGATCCAAATGATCAGATGACAGATCAGTCATTATTAAATAGCGTAATCTGTCAGAAGCTCTTCTCCGGTTACGAATCTATATTTTTTTATCCTATTTTAAACCGTTCAGTTTATTATGAAAACAAACTTAAATAAAAGGGCAGCCTACATCGGATGTCTGGGTGTTGTCGGAATTATCAGCACCGAATTCGGAGTTATTGGTATTTTGCCCCAAATTGCTCAGTATTATCATATTAACATCGCAACAGCCGGATACCTTCTGAGTATTTTTGCTTTATTCATCGCTGTCACAGGACCATTTACGGTGTTACTTGCTTCCAGGTTCGATAAGAAAACGATCATGCTCTCTGCCATGGGATTATTTTTAATTTCAAATGTATTTTCGATCTTCAGTCCGCCTTTTCTAATCTTAATGATCCTCAGGATATTGCCTACTTTTCTGCACCCCGCTTTTTTCTCGATGGCCATCGCCGCAGCGGTAAAAGGAACATCACAAAAGGAACAAATGAAACTCACAGCTGTCATCATCGGGGGAATTGCCTTGGCCCAGGTAACAGTAATTCCCTTAAGCACGTTTATCGCCAGCTTCTATTCCTGGCAGTCGACCTATATCATCCAGGGATTCATAATCCTGCTCACGATCCTTATTATTATCAGGTATCTTCCGCCTATGCCCAATGAGCAGCCTGCGTCTTTTAAAAGTCAGCTTTCTATACTTACCCGGTCCAGGTTTATTTCAGGTACGCTTCTGAATCTGTTTTTGATCACGGCCTGGTTTTGTTCCTACAGCTACTTTGCAGATTACCTCAGCAAAGAAAAAAATATGAGCGAAAGGGAAATAAGTATTTTGTTGCTGGTATTCGGTGCCATGGGTGTCGTTTCCAATTATGCTGCCGGTAAGCTTTTAGGAAAGAACATGTTCCGGACCGCTTTATTATTCACGGCAGGCTTATTTATCGTTCCTTTCGCATTTCAGTATACCGGTGATTCATTTTTACAGGTTATCCTGGTGACCGGTCTCTGGGGAATTATGTACGGACCGTGTTTTCTGATCGGTGTCGGTTATATGATCTCAGCTGCACCCCATGCTAAGGAATTTGCCAACAGCCTTCAGACTTCATTTGGAAATCTTGGAGTTTCATTAGGAACATCGGTGGGCGGTTTTTTTATCTACCGGTATGGGATCTCGGTTACCCCCTGGGTAGGGATTATATTTGGGATTATGGCTGTTATAGTGATCATCTGGCGTATGTATATGGATAAACATTACCACAAAAAAGAATAGGAAATTAAGTGGTGATGACTAACATAGTATGTTGGACACTTCAGTTTTTCTGCCAAAAATAGGTGGTCATCCTGCTTTGAGCAAGCACTCTGGAATTTTTGTAATATTACTTTCCCTTACAAATATTCCATATTATGATTAACAGAAAATCTATTTGTACAGATAATGCCAAAATGCTGCAATTGCCAAAATAGATAAAATAAGTACTGGAGCAAATAAGCCCTTATCTTCATATTTATTATTCATACAATAAAGGATTTGGATCAATAGTAGTTATCTTTGCTAATGTAATGTGTCGTAGACATATAGCCAGACTTATAACAAGTCAAGTGATATATCCTGCTTATGTCTTTATATCATCTTTAAATATTTTTACAAGATTTTATTTAATTGAATAATCCATTGTATTGATCTAACATTGTAAACTTTATCTTTTAGTTGTAACCGATATCCTGAGATGATTATTATAGCTCATTAATCTACATATATTCATTTATCCAAAACTTAGTGATTTTGAAAAGATTATAAGTTTTATATTTTTTCGCTATATGAATATATAAGATTATATCAGTCGTTATAAATGCGATACCAATTGCCAGATTAATGATAATATCATCCATAATAATTCGATTTTAATTAGCTCCAAGCCCAATCAGGAATATTTGAACCTGAACCTCCATGCTGAAGTAATCAATTTCTATAAGCCAGTGTTAATCCTGCTCTGAATGGACCGAAAAACCACCTTCTGTTTTTTTCATTTCGGTTGTACTTAATTCCTGTACATTTAATTTCGATAAATTAATATTTATTTAATTTTAAAAACATTGTGCACCTATGTTTTTACTTTGGCTAATGTATATCATGATATATTTAAATCCAAATATTATGACTGAGAAATGCAAAAGGTATACTCTTTCATGGTTTTTTATGATTTGTTAGCGTAAATTATTCATAATCATAAGGGTAATAAGTAATTATTTTCCTTCGGACAATTCCATACTTCAGGCTGAATTTATATCTATTGGATTTAGAACTGTTAATAAAAATTATAAAATATTCACATCGGTAAGTGTAACTCTAACATTTAAATTAACTTCCATCTGTGAACTATTCCGAACCGTTAGGATACGTTAGACTTTATAACACAAGTACCAAGACTTCGGACGAATCTTTTAATGCTAAAATCCTATTTTTCATCAGTTAAAAGATGCCCGATATTGGAGAGGCGATAAATTCATCTTAATTTTGAATAATTTATTGAATGATTGAGAACGTTCGAAACCAAGATGATAGGCAATCTCTGAAACGCTCAGATTGGTCGAGCTAAGATATTCCTTTGCTTTTTCGATCAGTATCGAGTGGATGTGCTGTTGCGCACCCATACCGGTGAGCGAGCGCAGGGCATCGCTTAGATAATTCGGAGTCAGATGAAGTTGCCCGGCCAGATACTCTACTGTCAGGATACCTTTTTGCAGACCTTTTTCCGTATCAAAATACGTGTGAATAATCTGTTCTGTTTTGGTCAGTAAATCATTATTTACAGCTTTTCGCGTTATAAACTGCCTTTCGTAAAAGCGCATGCAATAGTTCAGTAACAGTTCAATCTGAGATAGAATCACACTTTGCGTATGATGATCGACATGCTGGTATTCTTCTTCTATTTTATCGAAAATGCCAATCACGTTATGCTCTTCTCTTTCTGAAAGATGCAAAGCTTCATTGACTGCATAGGAAAAGAAGCTGTAATTTCTGATGTTTTCCTTTAACGGATGGCCTGCTAAAAAATCAGGATGAAACGTAAGCACGTAACCGGTTCCCATTGTTTCATTATACATATCGGTCGGTGCGGCCTCAACCGATTGAATCTGATTGGGAGCGGTAAAAGTCATTGTACCATTATCGAAATCATAATAATTCTGTCCGTATTTTATTTTCGACTGGATATTATTTTTAAACGATATGGTATAAAAAGAGGTGGTAAATTTTTGCCATACCTCTGAACTAACAGCGTGCAGTTCCGACACGTTTACCACACTTACCAAAGGATGGAGAGGCGGCGCAACAGATAATAACCGGTGAAACTCGGAGAGGGATTTTATATTATGCATTATTTTTCAGATTTTAAAACTAAACTCAGACTTTATCATTTTTGTTTGAAGTATATATAACCCAACAGGATAAGCGCTGCACATTCTATCAACAGCCACCACAATTGCCTTGTGAAAAATCCGTCCAGAACGAAACCTGTCAACCGTGCAATGATGATACCTGCAGTTAAGCCAAAAAGCAGTCCTGATACAATTAGTCTCCAGGATGTCCAGTCCGTGAAAAATATTAAAAACAGTCCAAATCCAATCAAAGCACCCCATTTTACTCTTTTCTCTATCATCTGATAACCATCTATTGGAGTAGGCAATTTGCTGAATAAATCGGGTTTGAAGGTTAAACTAAAACCTATAATCAATATAATGACACCTAAAATTTTCAATACAAAATTCATAGCACAATCAAATTTTATTAACTGCCATCCCTAAAATTGCTGACACTTTCATCTGTCAGGGTTATAAAATCCAGTTTTCCTTCGCTCCGGTCTCCTAATGGTGCCTGTATTCCAAATCCAACTTTTACGGTAGAAGGAAGATCTAAACCAAAACACCGTACAAACCTCCATTTGTTACCGTTAACAGAATAATGGAGTCCCCAAAAATCACCTTTACGCGTTATTCGCAACCAACATTTATTTGAAGCTAGTGATTCACCATTCGCATCGTCGGACCAATTGTCTGTAATTACTGAGACAACATTGTAGGTGGTATCCACTCCGAGTTCAACCGCTAATTTTATCCATCGGGTTTCAGTTTCTCTTACCATCAAAAAAGCTGCATCGTAGGCTGAATTTCCTTTTGTCTCAACTTCTGCTTTGATGGTAAAATCGCCATTCTTCTCGATGTAAAAAAAAGCAGCTTCATCTTTGATATATTCTTTGTACTTACAAATAAAATCAGTCTTTGGATTTGCTTTAAGAAGAACCCCGGTATCTGTATGCGTAATATTACAGGCATTCAGACTGTTATCGAAAATGGTTTTCATATCTATTTTTTTAAAGTTCTTAACTTTGATATATGTTTCTTGCCTGTTAAAGAGGTTGCTGATTGACTGATCAGAAAAATTGTTTTCTGATCTCTTTTCTGAATTCCTCAGAACCTATTTTAAGCCGTCTCTCATACATCGATATTGTGTCTTCACCTGCAAAGTAACGAATTTGGTCCTTACCGTCAGTAGCGGCTTCATAAACAATTTCAGCAACCTGTTTGGCCGGTATGGCATTATTCATCATCTCGGTGCTGGCACCGAATAACTTATCCTCCAGATTTTGATAGGCCGGATGTAAACTTTTTGCAAGTGAGCGGTCTAAAAAATCTGTGGCCGTAGCTCCGGGTGCAATTGTTTTGATACCGATATTATGCAGACTGAGTTCAAAAGACATACTTTCTGACCAGCCTTCTATTCCGAATTTTGCAGCATGATAAATAGAATGCAAAGGAAATCCAAAGAATCCTCCCATGGATGTTGTGCTGATGAACAGACCTTTCTTATTTTCTCTAAAATTAGGTACAAATGCCTGGGTAACCCTTATTACTCCTAAAAGATTGGTATTCAGCTGCTGTACGATCTGATCATCGGTACAGGCTTCCAATGATCCCATCAATCCGTAACCTGCGTTGTTAAAAACCACGTCGATATCGTGTAACGAAATCGCTTTGGCAGCAATCTCTTTGATCTGCTCCAAGTCGGTAACGTCTAGTGGTAAAAGCGTAACATTTTCTAATGTTGCTAATTCTGTATCCTTTTCAGGTTTCCGCATCGTAGCAATAACGTTCCAGCCTTTTGACTGAAATAATTGGGCAGTAGCTTTACCTAGTCCTGAAGATGCTCCGGTAATGAAAATCGTTTTTTGCATTATTTCTTATTTTTTGTTTACTATGCAAAATTCGCCAACTTCCAACAAACAAATGTTTCCATTTCACGGCTGGTTGTTTCCAAATTTTTATTATCAGATCAACCAGATAGCATTACAAAAACTTAATTCCGTGCTGTATATTCTTACGGAAAATGACTTATTCTACCGACGAACCTCTTCTGATTTGAGAACAGATGACATGCAAATGATGCATATAATGTTTATACCTACTGTTTTGGTCTACCAAGCAACAATCTCTACAAATATCCGGGCTTGTGACCGAAAGATCGCGGATATTCAGAACCTAATTCATAAGCTGTTTCTGAAATTGATAATCAGAAGCAGATCATTTTTCTTTTGCTTTTTCAATAATTTTATTCCGGATGCGTTGTTGTGCAATTTTGTCCGGTTCAGGAATTGCCATCAAAAAAGTTCAGCCCTATATAACCAATGCAGAAAATTCCAGTCTGCTATTTCCTAATTTCTTTTGCATCATTGTTTTTAATACTGACCTTGGTCCGTTACAAAACTGCAAATTGTAGTTTTATAAAAATGAGCCTGATTGACGTGTTTAGTCAGATTTTACCTATCCTCTAACCAAAATCTGATATGAACCAATCGTCAACCAACTTTATATTAAAATAAATTTTAATTAATTAATGTTTTACGATAATTAATTATATATTTGCATTAACAAATTTATTGATCATCTTATGAATCAGAGTAAAAACATTTCACAGATCCTGTTTTACCTTTGTACCTTATTATCTGCGGGCTATCTTACCACATTTCTCTATTCGGTATTTTGCCTGTTGACAGGTTTTGCTGTTATTCCCTATAAAAAAGATCATTATCTGCATATTAATTATCCGCTTACCGGGAAGCCTTTTCTGAACATCGAAAATAACTTTCCCTATATCATCCTGTCTTTTTTATTGGTTCTATTAACCTATGGAATCTTTTTCTGGTTGTCAGCAAAAGTGTTCAGGGTTTTCTTTCAGTCAAAATTATTTACAGAAGGAAACATCATTCACCTTAAAAGATTTTATATCTATAACATTTTCTTTCCTTTACCGCTGGTCATTATAGCAACCTTCTTTGTGGAAGTGGAAAGTTTTATCTGGGGACTGGTCTTTATTCATTTCATGCTGGGAATTTTCTGTTATTTCCTTGCTAATATTTTTAAACAGGGATTACATTTACAAAACGAACAAGATCTATTTATATAAAAATGCCAATTATCATCAACTTAGACGTCATGCTTGCCAAACGAAAAATGCAAAGTAAAGAATTGGCAGAGAAGCTGGGCATCAGCACGGTCAACCTTTCTGTACTCAAAACGGGAAAGGCAAAGGGTGTTCGTTTCGATACGCTGGAAGCCATCTGCAAAGCTTTGGAATGTCAGCCTGGAGATATTCTTGAGTATAAAGAAGAATAAGTAATATATCAAAAAGCTTTTTTGACCTTTAGTTATTAAGCTTTACCAATGACAGTTTTACGCACAATTTGAAAAGCAACGGTAACGTTGCCAGGATTTCTATGACCTAAATCAATCCTATGAACATTTTAACAATTAACAATCTTAGCCTCATCTACAAAAATGGTTTTCAGGCCATTAAGGATATTTCCTTGAACATAGAAAACGGTATATTCGGTTTATTGGGACCCAATGGAGCCGGAAAATCATCATTAATGAAAATCATAGTGGGACTGCAGAAACCAACTTCAGGAAAGATTATGTTCAACGGTATGGATGTTTCTGAAAATCCTGATCATATCAAACAGAATCTCGGATTTCTGCCTCAGGATTTCGGCGTTTATCCCAGAGTATCTGCATACGATCTCTTGCAGCATATCGCTATTTTGAAAGGAATTACAGACAGTTCCGAACGGAAAAGCCAGATTTTGAACCTGTTGGAAAAAATTAATCTTTCTGATTTCAAAAATAAGGAAGTCCATACCTTTTCCGGCGGAATGCGGCAGCGTTTCGGTATTGCCCAGGCATTGCTGGGAAATCCTAAGATCATTATTGTTGACGAACCGACCGCAGGTTTAGACCCCGAAGAACGAAACCGGTTTAATTCTTTACTTAACGAAATCAGCAATGATGTGATCGTAATCCTTTCTACGCATTTGGTTGAGGATGTCCGGAATCTGTGTTCAGAAGTAGCCATTATTAACAACGGAAGGCTCCTCACAAAGGGAAATCCAAACAAACTGATCGCCGGGCTGGAAAATAAAATCTGGTCGAGACCCATCCAAAATGATCAGTTGGAACATTTCCAGTCCAATTACAGGATCATCAGCCAGCAACTGATCGAAAGAGAATTATATATCACTGCTTTCTCGGAACGGTCGCTTCCCGATTTTACGTCAGTACATCCATTGTTGGAACACGTCTATTTCAACACGCTTAGCCAAAACTCATAGTTATGAATGTTTTATTTTTATTTGAGGTCAAACGTACAATCCAGCGTTGGCCTGCATATCTTATTGCCTTAATTCTACTGTCGATCGGCATTTTCTGTGGAAACCAGTTCAATCTGACAGTCGGAGAAGGAATTTATTTAAATTCACCTTACACCATTGGTTTTATGACCGGGTTATTGAGTTTGGTCATCATCTTTTTTGCCATCATTTTTGCCCTCCAGGTGCTTTTTAAAGATTGGGATTCAAAATTTGATATTCTCATTTTTTCGTATCCGTTTTCAAAACGAACGTATTTATACGGGAAGTTCCTTATATTTTTCCTGCAGACTTTTATCAGTTTCATATTTTTGATGATCGGATTTGTAATCGGACAGAACCTAAGAACGGGAAGTGAAATTCAAACCTGTTTTCATTGTTGGCATTACCTCTATCCCCTTCTGATTTTCGGAGGTATTAATTGTTTTTTTGTGTGCAGTTTTTTATTTTGCCTCTCGTTCAGCACGAAGAAAAAGCTTTTGGTCGTGGTAGGTGGCCTGTTTCTTTATGTTCTTTATATGATCATCCTGATATTTTCCAATTCTCCGTTTGTGACAGGAAGTTTACCGCAATCACTGGAAACACAGCAATTATCGGCCTTGATCGATCCATTTGGTATTTCATCCTATTTTTTTGAAGCAAGAACATTAACATTTCAACAAAAGAATGAATTGACTGTACCATTTTCTGGATACTTACTGATGAACAGAATCGTTTTTATGATTATTCCGATCGTCTTTTTGGTATTAACTTACAGGATATTTTCATTTTCTCCGCTTTCCGAAAAGAAAAATAAAGGTAAAAGCAAAAACCAGGTGCCGAGTATTTCTTTTACTAAAAATTCAGAACCTTTTACAACCACGAGATCTTCTTTTGGATTTATTTCTGATATAAAATCCGTCTTATCTTTTGCAAAGACCGACCTTATTTATCTTTTTAAAAGTATTACGATTGTAGCCGTTTCAATATTGCTCTTATTTTTTGTAGGAATGGAAATGTACGCTGAAATAGAAAAGGGAATTCGTCTTCCCCAGCAATATGCAAGCTCAGGATTGATGTCTACCGCCATTTCGGAAAATTTTCATCTGCTGGGAATGCTGATTGCCAGTTATTTTATTAATGATATGTATTGGAGAAGCCATTCATCAGGATTTTTACTGATCGAGAAAAGCACCTGTTTTTCTAAAAACAAACTGAACGGACATTTTCTTTCCAGCAGTATGTTATTTTTCTTTCTTACTGCCATTTTAATTGCAGAAGGATTGATATTTCAGTTTGTTTACAATTATTTTCACATCGATTGGAATGCGTATTTGGGAACAGTTCTTTTTAACACCTTTCCGCTGATCCTTTTCTCAACCTTTATTCTGTTGATCAATGACAATATAAAAAATCGATTTATAGCGCTGGGAGTTTCTGTGTTTGCAGGCTTTACACTCGCCGGCCCGCTTTCAAAAAAGATCATCTCCAATCCATTATTGGGAATATTTTCGGATTATAAGGGCGTTTACAGTGACTTTAACGGATATGGAACTTATGCCTTAGCTTTTGCAGAAAGATTGTTATTCGGATTAAGTATGATTGCTTGTTTTTGGCTGATCAATAATTGTCTCAAAACAAAAAAATGGGATACCCGACAACTCATTTTCACCGTCATTATATTATCTGTTGGTTTTTTTGCCGGGAATATTTTTATGGAAGGCCATATTCCTCAAAATGAGGACGAAAAAATGATGCAATCAGTCCAATACGAACAGAATTATAAGCACTATAAAAATCTTGCACAACCGACGGTTACAGATGTGATCACTGAAATACACCTTTATCCATCTGAAAGTTCTTACATGATAAATGGAGCCTATCAACTGATCAATCAAACTGACAGACCCATAGAAAAGGTCCTGATTAATTTCAATCCCGGTCTCCAAATAGAATCAGCGAATTTCACCACAGATTCTGAAGTAAAAAAAATCGATCAGCAAGTGACTGAAATTAATTTAAAACAACCTTTAAAGCCGGGAGAAAAAGCCAGTTTAGATTTTAAATTTTTTTATCATTGGTCAGCTGTGAATGGTCACGATTCTTTCAATTCTATTATAGAAGATGGATCCTTTTTAAGGATCAGCCGATATTATCCTGCTTTTGGATATCAGGTAGGTCGTGAAATTGAAGATGAAGAAAAACGAACAGAATTTAAGCTGGGAAAACAATCGGAATTAAAAAAATTAGAAACTCCTGGAGTATTCAAAAAAGATTTCATTAATCTGGATATGACCGTTTCCACAGAAAAAGACCAAACTGCTGTAGGAACCGGAGATTTAATTCACCATTACCGTAAAGATAACAGGAACTATTTTCATTACAAATCAAATGGAATTCCGTTTCGTTTTGCGGTTTCTTCTGCCCGATATCGGTTAAAAAGCATCGTTTATAAAGGGATAACGTTCAATATTTTCTATAACAAAAAACATCCGGAGAACGTAGATCATTTACTTGAAAATGCAAAAATTACGTTGGATTACTGTACACAAAATTTTAGAAAATATCCATTCAAAACCATCAGTTTTGCGGAAGTTTCTTCTTTTACAAAAGGTTTCGCGGCTACCGCTTATCCATCATCTATTTTTATGACGGAAGATGTTCTTTTCCACGCCAATATTCATGCTGATCAAAATCAGGATGTCATCAATGAGCTTGCCGGACACGAACTTTCGCATCTCTGGTGGGGAAACAGCCAGATCGATCCCGATAACAGAGAAGGTGCAACAATGTTAACTGAAACCTTAGCTATGTATACCGAAATGATGCTTTACAAAAAGATGCACGGTAAAGAAAAAATGCTGGAAAAATTAAAGGCGCATCAGCAGATCTTTGATAATGAAAAAGGCTTATCTGAGAATCAGCCACTCTATAAAGTGAGCGGTGAGAATACTCATATTTCTTATTCAAAAGGTGCTGTTGTTATGGTAAAAGTAAGCGAACTGATTGGAGAGGACAAGGTAAACAAAGCCCTTAAAAATTTCCTTTTACATAATCAATATCCTAAAAAACCTACAAGTTTGGATCTGCTGAAAGAGTTTTATAAGGTAGCTCCTAATGAAGAGGTCAGGAAAAAAGTGGACAATTTATTCAGATCGACATAGCATTTAAATGTATATCCAAATATTTTCAGTAAAAGATGATATTGACAATTGTCACAAAAAATTAGGGGTCATATGACTTTGTACAAGAAGCCCCTTTTTTACCAATTTTGTTCAGGCAATCAATAATAATTGCCAATCAATAAAGAATAAAAAATAGATACTACAATCCATAAACTTTGCGAATAGAATTCAGTTCTTCATCAGGTATATCAATCCAGGTCCGCAGATATTTTTCAAAAATTTCAGACATAATGATGCATTTTTTCCGGAATCTATATACATCAGCTGCGTATAGATTTTCTATAGATCAATCTCTGATGATATTCTTTTTTTATGATTAACTCCCCAATTGCCCAGCATAGATACCAACTCTTTTAATGTTTCTGCATAGTCAGTGGGTATATATTCCACCAGGACAGGGAAACTTTCTGAATCAACAGTTCTTTTTACCAGACCGTTGAGTTCCAATATCTTCAGCTCGTTTGACAGGACTCTGGGAGAAATTCCTTTAACAGAGCGCTGAATCTCATTAAATCTATGATAGCCACTTACCAAAGCAACGATAATTCTAAGCTTCCATTTTCCTCCCAGTACATAGATCGCATCTTCAACTGCCGAAAGACGGTCTGCACATTCAACTTTTGTAAAAGTCTGCGTTTTATTATTTTCCTTCATGACTATCCTTAATATTACTACTATCGTTTTGTATACTACTAATAAAATAATAGTAAATATAAAATAAATTTGTGAAATAAAATTATTTAAAAATGAAGCAACTGCTACACATCATGTCCAGTCCAAAAACTAAAAATTCTGCGAGCCGAAAATTGGGACAGATTGTGATTGAAAAGATTAAAGAAAAATATCCTGATTCAAAGATTACAGCGTATGATCTTGCAGAGAATAAGACAACACATTTGGATGAAGACCGTATAGAAGCATTTTTTACACCTGTAGAAATTCAGACGGAAGAGCAAAAGCATTCTTTAGTAGAGTCAGACCAGGCGATTCAGGATCTACTGAAATCAGATATTCTTGTGATTGAAGCCCCAATGTATAACTGGAATATTCCCAGTACGTTAAAGGCCTACTTTGATCAGATTGCACGGGCGCAGATCACTTTTCAATATGTTGGTGAAGGGGCATTACCGAAAGGCTTAATAAAAGATAAAAAAGCAATCATCGTTACTTCATCCGGCGGGATCTATTCTGAGGGTGAGCTGCTACCGTATGATTTCACAACAAATTATGTCCGTTTCTTTCTGAATCTTTTAGGTATAGAGATTGTAAATATTTTTCGTGTAGAAGGACAAGCCATTTTTGGATTTGAAAATGCTCTGCTAAAAGCTATTGAAAAAGTTGTTATAGATGATCAGTTATAATTTATTAGTTTAAGCTATTTTTGAGAAACATACAATCCTCCTCTACTATCGTAATATATCATTACTGCAAAATAAAAAAATCCCCAATAATTTGGGGATAAAGCTAATAACCATGAAATCTTTATAAAGTAATTCCTCTGCAAAATAATGGCAACCAAAAACATTTGAATTTGATCAATGGTGTTATCCTATTTTTCAAAAGAATAAATATTTTACAGTCGAAGATTAAATACCTGGACCTCCGTAAAAACTAAATCAGCTTCAGAAGTTCCTCGGCTACCTTCTCAGAAGAAGCAGGATTTTGTCCTGTAACCAACCTTCCGTCAACTACTGCATAGGGAGCCCAGTCTTCGACTTTGGTATATAACCCGCCATTCTTTTTCAGAGTATCTTCCACTAAAAAAGGGACAATGTCGGTCAGCTGCACCGCGTCTTCTTCGGTATTTGTAAATCCCGTGACATGCTTGTCCTTAACCAGATATTCACCGTCTATCTTCACGTCCTTTAACACGCCGGGTGCGTGGCACACAAATGCGACAGGCTTGCCGTTGCTATAAAAATCAACGATAAGTTGTTGTGATACTTTATCTTCAGCCAGATCCCACAACGGGCCGTGGCCGCCAGGATAAAATACGGCATCGAAATCTTCACTTCTGACTTCGGATAGTGTATGGGTATTTTTTAATTTTTCCTTTAAAACCTCATCATTGTCCATTCTGCGTGTAGCATCCGTTTGAGATGAGGGATCTTCACTTTTTGGATCAATCGGCGGTTGACCGCCCTTAGGAGATGCGAGTGTTATTTCCACATTCTGATCAGATAATGCGTAATAAGGAGCTGCTAATTCTTCAGTCCAGAATCCGGTTTTTAAACCTGTATTTCCTAATTCATCGTGACTCGTCAGTACGAATAAAACTTTTTTGCTCATTTTTATATTTATTTAATTGTTTACTACAAATTTGGAATTTATCTGTGTTTAAACACAGGATCTAAATCACTATTTTAGTGTGATACGGATCACACTTTTTTGATACACAGACAAATGAAAACCATTTTAATGTCATAGGATTTCTTTATTGTGAAAGACGCTAAGATCTTGCTAGTGAAAATCTTATAAATGCAATCTAAACTGAAAAGACCTGACCGGTCATACCATACAAATTTTAGTCCATCCTCAGAGATTTCCATGATGACCTATCCTTCGGCTAAAGCCAATTGGTATTGGGATTACGTAGTAAGATTTTAAAATCGCAGTACGAAATAGATATATTAATTATGTAAAAGCTTCAGGTTGTAGCTTCGAGAGGTAAAAGACAAAGCGTTCAGATTAGCTCCACTTCTTGCATAGTTGCCAACCTTTATTCATGATCCCAGATTACAGCTTCGAGGAGTAAAAGACAAAGCATTTTTCGGATCAGTATAAAAAGTTGGGGAGAAAAATTAATAAATGTAATTTTACCAGATGTCATCTGAGAAAGAATTATTAAAATTACTGTTACCGGAATATCTGGTTGAATACTTTGATATTACCCATTTTGAAGAAAAAGAAGGATTGCTTCATCTTTATTTTGAGGAAAAAAATACTGTTCCCAAAGAGCTTTCCTCTTTGCATCTACAATCCAAAGGCTTTCATGAAGAAATCACGGTTAATGACTTTCCTCTCCGTGGAAAACCTGTAAAACTTCACATCAGACGAAGAAGATGGACCGATATAAAATCTGGTAAGATCCTGCAGAGAGACTGGAATCTCATTGCCGTTGGAACCCGCATGACAAAGGACTTTGCGGAGTTCTTAAAAAAAATCAGCCGATACTAAAGCCCTTCCCTTAGAAACCATCGGTGAGATGTATGGGGTACAGGGAAAGACATTCCGCAGGCAATACAAAAAATCATTAAGCGGGTTCAAAGACTGGCTCCAAAAGCCCCATGCGGAAGATTGGATTCTTTATCCGGAAAATTGCTCCTCTTCTCTGTCTCTGGATGAAGTTGCTCTTTCCCAGGGAGAATTATACACGGTTCTTACTTCCAAAAAAGCAAAAGGCAGGAAAGGCAGTATTGTTGCCATTATCAAAGGTACACAGAGTGAAGAGGTCATTGAGCAGCTTCTGAAAATAAACAGGAAGCTTCGCAAAAATGTAAAGGAAATTACCCTTGATATGGCCGGGTCTATGAAGCTTATTGCCAAACGCTGTTTCCCTGATGCTATTAAGGTCATAGACCGGTTCCATGTTCAGAAGCTCGCCACTGAAGCCCTTCAGGAATTAAGGATCAACTACCGTTGGGAAGCTATAGAATGGGAAAATAGCCTGCTCGATGAAGCAAAGAAAAACAGGGAGCCTATTGAGATAGAAACGTTTGAAAACGGTGATACCCGCAAACAGCTTCTGGCAAGAAGCAGGTATTTACTCTACAAAAGCAGGGAAAAGTGGACGCCTTCTCAAATGCAGAGAGCTGAAATTTTATTTACAGAATATCCTGATTTAAAGAAGGCATATGGGTTATCGGATGGATTAAGAAAGATTTACAATCAGAATATTCCCAAATCTATTGCCATGACAAAGTTAGCGCATTGGTTCAGGGATGTTGAAACATCAGGTTTTAAATCATTCTCAGTTTTAAGAAAAACAATAATGAATCATTACAGCGGCATCTTAAACTTTTTCGACAGAAGAAGTACCAACGCTTCGGCAGAATCTTTTAATGCTAAAATTAAAAACTTCAGATTACAGCTTCGGGGAGTAAAAGACAAAGCATTTTTCCTGTTCAGACTCTCTCAACTTTTTGCATAGTCCCCAACTTTTGTTCATGATCCCATTTTTCCTGTTCAGACTCGCTCAACTTTTTGCATAGTCCCCAACTTTTGTTCATGATCCATGATCCGATCCATGATCTTTTTTTAATATAAGCACAAAAACAAAAAACGCTGTAAACATTGATGTTTACAGCGTTTTAGCTTATTTTGGTTTCTAACCTGGCGGAGAGTGAGGGATTCGAACCCCCGGACCTGTTACAGTCAACAGTTTTCAAGACTGCCGCAATCGACCACTCTGCCAACTCTCCTTAAACCCCGATGTTATCGTTGTTTTCAGTGGTGCAAATATATAATGTTTTTCAATTCTGACAAAACATTTCTAAAATAAATTTTAATAAACTGAATAAGCAACTAAAAATCAGCGTTATTAATTTCACTAAATACTGATGAATCATAAAAGCTGAGGATTAGAATAAAAAAAACGCATCCCACAGGATGCGCCTTCTATTTTTATTTAAAATAATCTAACGTAATTCTGCCAGGTATTTCTCGGCATCCATCGCCGCCATACAACCGCTTCCTGCTGCTGTTATCGCCTGTCTGTAGATATGATCCTGAACATCACCTGCTGCGAAAACTCCCGGAAGATTTGTTCTTGCAGATCCTTTTTCAGTTTCGATATATCCGTTTTCATCCAGGTCAATTTGCCCTACAAAAATATCGGTATTCGGTTTATGGCCGATCGCGATGAAGATTCCGTGAACATCGACCGTAGATTTTTCCTGAGTCTGGTTATTGATCACCACTGCTCTTTCCACTAAGTTGTTTTCCCCTTCTATACCGATCAGCTCATGATGAAATTTCACTTCAATATTAGGGGTATTCCGAACCCTGTGAATCATTGCTTTCGAAGCTCTGAATTCATCTTTTCGTACCAACATGGTTACTTTATTCACCAGTTTTGCCAGGTAGGTTGCTTCTTCCGCAGCCGTGTCCCCTGCTCCTACTACCACGACATCTTTTCCTCTGTAGAAAAATCCGTCACAAGTAGCACAGGCAGAAACTCCGCCTCCGTTATATTTCTTTTCGTCATCAAGACCTAAATACTTTGCTGTAGCTCCGGTAGAAATAATTACTGTTCTGGCCAGAATTTCCTTACTTCCGGCATATAATTTATGAATGCCGCCTATTTCTTTAGAAAATTCCGCTCTGGTGATCATTTCATAATGCACTTTGGTATCGAATCTTTCTGCCTGCTTTTGCAAATCCATCATCATTTCAGGACCTGTAATTCCTGCAGGATATCCCGGAAAGTTATCGACTTCAGTAGTGGTAGTCAATTGTCCGCCCGGCTCCAATCCTGTGTATAACTCAGGTTTTAAGTCTGCTCTTGCAGCATAAATTGCTGCTGTGAAACCAGAAGGTCCGGATCCAACGATCACACAATCTAAAATGTTTTGCTCCATAATTTGCTTTTCAAAAGATTTAAAAATTTACGACTGCTAATTTCGTCATTTTTAACACGTAATTAAAGTTATTTTAATGATACTTGTCAATATCAACTATGTCAATTGTCAATGATAATTTTAAAATTAATAGATAAAATCTTTTACTAAACTTTCATCTTAATTTTATCTACGTTAATGATTTTATACACCAGTTCCTTAATCAGTTCAGCTTCACCCATATTGACAGCGCCAAGGCCTTTCCCTTTCATATCGAATTCCCTTAATATCGAAATGACCCTTGTAGCATGCTTCAAAGGATAAAGTCTGGCAGATTCTGCATAATCTTTTATAAAATAGGGATTGACTCCCATCTGGGAGGCGATTACCTGGGGTGGCTGGCCCATCATGGTATTGTAGATGATAACGTTTGAGAAATAGTTGTAAAGACTGGCCAACAACATCACAAACGGATTGTTTTTAGGATTTTTCCCCATAAAATGAGCAATTTTGAAAGCAGCATTGCTGTTTTTTGTTCCTAATGCCTTCTGCAGTTCGAATACGTTATATTCTTTACTGATTCCGATATGGTTTTCCACCATGCTGCCGTCCAGAATTTCTCCTTCTTTAAGGATAATTTTCAGTTTATTAAGTTCGTTAGCGATCCTGGAAAGGTCGTTTCCAAGATATTCGGCCAGCAAATGAGAAATATTGGGAGCTGTTTTTATTTTTAAAGAAATACATTCGTCTGCAATCCATTTCGGAAGATGCGCTTCTCTTACGGGTTCACTTAAAAATAGAGCGTTGGCCTTATCCAGTGATTTGGTAACCTTTTTCCGGCTGTCCAGTTTTTTATGTTTATGGGCAAATACCAAAACCGTAGAGGCTACAGGATTCTGAATATAGGTTTCTAAAGCAGTATTTTCACTTTCTGCCAATCTTAAATCCTGTGCTTCCTTCACGATGATCACCTGTTTGTCTCCCATCATCGGGAACTGCCTCGCTAAAGAAAGAATTTCGTGGTAGGTGGTATCTTTTCCATACACGACGGTCTGGTTAAAAGCTTTTTCATCTTCATTCAAAAAATCGTGTTCAAGAGCTTTTACAGCAAGATCGATAAAGTAAGGTTCTTCTCCATGGAAAAAATAAATCGGTAAAACTTCTTTATTTTTAATATTTTTGAGGATTAAATCTAATTCTTTCATCTTATAAATGGAACTTCCCAAACTGAATTTTCAGGAAACTTTTGATTTTAAATTCAAGAAAGACAAAGATAAGTTTTTTATTTATGATTTAGTTCGTAAAACTTACCTTTTGCTGACCCCGGAGGAATGGGTGCGCCAGCATTGGATTCAATATTATCTTACCGTAAAGTGCTACTCGGCTTCTGCATTAATTACAGAAAAAAAAATTGTCCTGAACGGTTTAACCAAACGGATCGACCTGTTGATCACAGAGAAAACAGAGCCCGTTGTTCTGATCGAATGCAAAGCACCGCATATTAAATTAACAGAAAAAACCTTTGAGCAGACGGCGAGGTATAATTCCGTGATCGGGGCAAAAGAGATTATTTTAACAAATGGTTTGCAGCATATCAATGCGTACTATGAAAATGAGCAGTACCAGTTTTATAAACCTTAAATTATACTGCTGTATTCATAACGATTATAAGTTATTTTTATTAATTTAGATACCGGATTTATCGTTCACAGCGAACAGATTGATGATCAAAAAGACGGTTGAGACGCGATATAGCATTTCACGGTCAGATCCTTTAAAATAAACTTACATGACTTCGGGATGGAAAGGCTTGTTTATAGGTCAGAAACCCTAGCCCCGATTGAAGAGGAAATCCTTTTTTTGTAAAAAAAAGATTGGAACGGAAAGCGGGAAGAAGCTCCTTATAATAACTTAAATTACAAAATATATGATACGTACAATAGTATTATCTGCATTTTTTATGGCGTCGGGATCATTGTTCAGTCAGAAGCTTAAGTCGGTTTCTTACCAGGACGGTGACCAAAAGCTTAATGGTCTGTTAACTTCCAATGCGGGAAAAAAACTTCCGGGAGTTTTAATTTTGCCGGCGTGGAAAGGTATTGATGACGAAGCGAAAACCGCTGCTGCCGAACTTGAAAAACAGGGCTACATTGCTTTTGTTGCAGACATCTACGGCGAAGGAAATATTCCTTCTGATAATGCAGCGGCAGGTAAAGCGGCAGGCTATTACAAACAGAACTTTGAAGCGTACCAGAAGAGGATTTCTCTTGCCCTGGAACAGCTTAAGAAAAATGGTGCCGTTTCTGATAAAATCGCAGTAATCGGGTATTGTTTCGGAGGAACCGGTGCACTGGAATCTGCGCGTGGAAGTCTTCCTGTAGTGGGAGTAGTTTCCATTCACGGCAGCATTGGGAAAGATCAGGCGAGAAAAAACGGAGCTATTTCTACCAAAATCTTAGTTGAAAATCCCGCGGATGACCAGAGCGTAACACCGGAGGATTACCATAATCTGATCAAAGAGATGAATGAAGGAAATGCAGACTGGCAAATTATTACTTACGCGCATTCCAAACATACGTTTACAGATCCAAAATCACCGGATTATAATGCTGTGATGGCTAAAAGGGCCTGGAATCATACGCTGATGTTTCTGAAGGAAATTTTGAAATAAATTTTTGAATTAACGTGGATGCTTCGACAGGCTCAGCATGACATTTCTAATACTGAAATCTTATTTGAAAGTTCATTTTCAGCGATGTCATGCTGAGCTCGTCGAAGCATCTTTATAAAATATTGTGTAGATTCTTCAATTAGCTTCGGTGCTTCCAAAATGACAAAAATGCTATTTCAGTATATTTCAATTAGAGTAATTTTATTACAACGGCAACCCACCCATATTCAGTTTCGCTGTCTTTCAGTTTGATTTTTGTTTTGTTGCCACAACTCTCGCAGTTACTTTCATCAAGTTCATTTTCCTTTGCATGATAACGACAATGGTAACAACCCCAATTTGTTAATTTTGAATCATCGTCCATACTCCAAGTAAAAGAGTCATTTTTACATTTTGGACAAATTTGGGTTGCTATTATTAATTTCCTTCTTCTCTATTCACCAAATCCATCGAGAACGCAGGAAGACAAATGGCAACATATTCGCAAGATTCAGAGAACGGATTGCTGTAACGCACCCGGGCACCTTTTTCTACCAAAATACTTTGCCCCTTTTCCAAAATCACAACTTCTCCATCAATTTCAAATTGTTTTTTACCTGAAATGATCAGGGTATATTCATCAAACTGAGGGGTCTGGTGCGGCTCACTCCACCCCGGAGGGGCAACCATATGAGCGATTGAGATATCGGAATTACGGGTAGAGTTTCCCCAATGCTCTTCGATCAGCTTTCCGTCTGTGGTGGGAACAATGAATGGAGATTTCTGAATTTTATATTTTTTCATTTCAGGAAGGTTTATTTTTTGATTTCATAAACAAAATTGGTTCTCGTAGGCTCGCCAAAGTAGGCTACTTCCTCTTCTGCCACTTTTTGTCCGCCCAATCTTTCCAGTGCAGTCTGGGATCGGAAATTTTCTTTCCCGATATGGAAATGCACTTTATCCACAAACTGAAAAATGTAGTCGAGCATAAGTTTTTTAATCTGAGGATTGATTCCTTTGCCCCAGGATTTTTTTCCATAGAAAGTATATCCTATAAAAATACGGTTTCCGCTTTCATCATAGTCATAAAAACGGGTGCTTCCCAATACATCCCCGGTTGATTTTTCGACAATCTTAAAAGCGCCTTTGCTTTCCATAGCGCCTTTAAAAAAGTTTTTAAAAACTTCCTGCTGATAACGGTCTTTATTGGGATGCTGTTCCCAAACTTCAGGATCGGAGGCCACTGCATATAAAGATTCAAAATCCCCTTGCTGTAAGGGGATCAATTGATATTCTTCATTTTCCAGAACAGGTTGAACAGAAAAATTCATTTTCAGTATATTTTATTCAGAATAAGATGTACGATGCCTATGTTTTAGCTTTTTGCTTTCGCAGCATCAGACTCTATTTTTTTAATTTCTTTCAGTTTATCGGCAATCTTCGTCACCGCTTCCGGACTTGAAGGTTTTAAAGCGATCTCTGCCTGAGCCATATCCCATTTAATGACAAGATTCCCGGTGTTTTCGCCGGTTGGATTTAAAGTAATTTCAAACCATTCCTGTTTGTCTGCCAGCTTATTAACAGGCACTGTAACATCCACTACATCCTGCTTCGGATCGTACGTATACGCACCCCACTGCTGGAAATCTTTGTTTAAGATCACTTTCCATTCTTTTTCTGTCGGAACAATAAATAATCCGTACGTTCCTGCAGGCACCACTTTTCCGCCGAAGTTCACAGACTGTCCGAACGTAATTTTTGTAGATGAGTTAGCACCCGCTCTCCAAACCTGTCCGTAAGGAACCAGTTCCCCAAAGATTTTACGCCCCTTTACTCCCGGTCTTCCGTAATCTACAGAAATTTTAGACATCGAGAACTGCTGTTCTACTTTCTGACGCGGGCTCGCTGCCGGTACAGAATAATCCTGGGCAAAACTGAAGGCTGAAGCTGATAGGCAAAGTGCAAATAGTAACTTTTTCACGTGTAATTTTTGTTTAAAATTACGAAATCAAAATAAAACAGCCTTCTCCAATTCCAATAATTTTTGTTTTCTCCAGATGCCCCCTGCATAACCTACCAGTTCACCATTCGAACCGATGACCCGGTGGCAGGGAATTAAAATGGCCATCTTATTGATCCCATTGGCTGTCCCGACAGCACGGATTGCTTTCGGATTTCCTAAAAATTCGGACTGCTGTCTGTAAGTCCGTGTTTCCCCTATCGGGATTTCTCTTAATAACTGCCAGGTTTTTTTCTGAAATTCTGTTCCCGTAATATATAAAGGAACATCAAATTTTTCTCTTCTGCCTTCAAAGTATTCTTTTAATTCCTCTTCAAGCTGTCCGAAATGTCTGTTTTCTCCCTGTATGATCTCCGCATTCAGAGCTGTGGATAAGGACCTGAACTGTTTGTCCATATTCTTCCGGTCTGTAAATTCAAGCAGGCAGATTCCCTCTTCTACGGCACAGGCGTACATGGTTCCGAGAGGCGTCTCTATTCTTTTAAGGTCAATAACTGTCTGTATTTTACTGTTTTTGGGCGAAGCTCCAAGGACATTTTTAAATCGTTCATTAAAACCGCTTAAACTTTCATATCCTGAATCTAAAGCCGTTTCCAATATGCTTTCGCCCTTTTTTATCTTCTTAAAAGCTGCACTCATCCGGAATTCTCTCTGAAATGCCTGAAACGTCATGCCATGATTTTTCAGGAACCAACGGCGAAGGGTTACGGGTTCTATATTTCTTTCTGAAAGATCTGCATCTTTTATTTTCAGCGACAGATCCTCGGCCAGCTCCGATAATAGTTTCTGAATATAGGGAGGCGTTTCGTTCAGTTTTTCCAGAGGTTTACATACTTTACAGGCTCTGTACCCTTTATCAAGTGCTTCCTGTACGCTAAGAAAAAATTCTACGTTTTCTCTCTTCGGCTTTCTGGCCGTACAAGTCGGGCGGCAAAATATTCCGGTGGTTTTTACAGCCATCCAGTAGGTTCCTTCAAATGAAGAATCCTTATCCAAAGATGCCTGATACATTCTGTCTGCTGTCAGTTTCATGATGATACAAAAATGGGTGAAAAGTTGTTCTTCTCTATAATTTCCCGTCCTTTTTCCTCTAATTTTTTATACATATATTCATTCGCAAAATTACCGGAAGAAATTCTTTTAACTCCCAATTTTTTCAATGTACTGAAATCCGGCAATTCGGGCATAGCCATTACGTTAACCGGAAGTTTCGTTGCTTTGACGATGGTTTTAATATCTTCTTCAGCCGTAATGCAGGGAACAAAAACACCATCAATTCCTGTTTTTTCAAATAATTTTATTCTTTCAAGAGTCTCTTTTACAGGATCTTTTACTCCTAATAAAAACGGATCAGTTCTCAGGTTGATAAAAATATCCACCGCTTTTTCGTTTATTTTCAGCATGACCGCTGACAGCTTTTCATAAAAAACCTCTTTATCTGCCATATTTCTAACTCCATTGGCCATGATGCTGTCTTCAATATTAATTCCCACCCCCCGATTCTGCAAGCTTCAGAATATTGGAAGCAATGTCATCAGCATTAGTTCCATAACCTCCTTCAAGGTCTACAGTCAGGGGTATTGATACTGATTTTAAAATCCGATCAATCATATAAAAATATTCATCAAATGTCATATTTTCACCATCTTCATATCCTAAACTGTGGGCAACAGCCGAACTGGAAGTTGCCACGGCCTGATATCCCAGTTTCTCATAGATCCCGGCACTCTGCGGATTCCATACGTTGCCCAGTAATAACGGGTCGGCATTTTTATGGAGTTCTCTGAAAAGCTTACTATTTGTCATTCTTTTTTTTACAAAACTAATATTTATAGCCTTCTGTATACAACCGAAAAATGGACAAGTATTTTTGCTTTATCTAAGTTTCCGATATTTTCCATTTATTACTTAATATTATTTATTTAAAAATACAATGATCTTTAACTAGCAAGCGATTCTTCAATTACTAACATGCTAAAAAATAGGTAATTACCTATTTATAAATACCTTAAACTTACAAAAAAACCCCGTAAGATACTTACGAGGTTTAAAAATATTTTAATCCGGAAATTACATCGTCTCCATCTTGAAGCTCATGCTTTCGATAACTTTCAGGATAGCTTCAACAGTATCCATCGAGGTTAAACAAGGAACACCGTTTTCCACACTCATTCTTCTGATCTGGAAGCCGTCTCTTTCCGCCTGTTTTCCTTTGGTCGTCGTATTCACAACATACTGAACCTTTCCTTTCTGAATCAGGTCGATCAGGTTGACACTCTCCTCTCCTATTTTGTATCCGATTTTACAAGGAATACCTTTTTCTTCGAAGAACTTTGCTGTTCCTTCCGTAGCCCAGATCCTGAAACCAACTTCATGGAATCTTGCCGCTAAGTCAGCCGCTTCCTGCTTGTGTTTATCCGCTACCGTGAATAAAATTGATCCGTGCATCGGAACTTTTCTTCCTGCGGCAACCAATCCTTTGTATAAAGCTTTTTCTAAAGTCGTGTCTTTCCCCATTACTTCTCCTGTAGACTTCATTTCAGGGCCTAGAGAGATGTCAACTTTCGTTAATTTTGAGAAAGAGAATACAGGAACTTTTACAAAAACACCTTCTTTGTTAGGTACTAATCCGTTTTTATAGCCCAGATCGGTCAGTTTTTTACCTAAAATGGCTTTCGTAGCCAGGTTCGCCATCGGAACTTCTGTGATTTTCGATAAGAAAGGAACGGTTCTTGACGAACGTGGATTTACCTCGATCACATATACGTTTCCTTCGAAAAGAACGTACTGAATATTCATCAGACCGATAACATTCAATCCCTTAGCCAGTCTTTGGGTATAATCTACCAACGTTTCGATTTCGCTTTGTGAGATATTCTGAGGAGGATATACTGCAATGGAGTCTCCGGAGTGAACTCCCGCTCTTTCGATGTGTTCCATAATTCCCGGAATGATCACGGTTTCACCATCACAGATGGCATCAACTTCGATCTCTTTTCCGACCATATATTTATCCACTAAAATCGGCTGATCAGGACTTGCCTCTACCGCGAACTCCATATAATGGGCCAATTCCGCTTCTGTATAAACAATTTCCATGGCTCTGCCTCCCAAAACGTAACTTGGACGGACTAAAACCGGATACCCAATTTCGTTGGCAATTACAATCGCTTCCTCTTTTGAGGTAGAAGTTTTTCCTAAAGGCTGAGGAATTCCCATTTCCTGAAGGGCTTTTTCAAATTTATCCCGGTTTTCAGCTCTGTCTAAATCTTCCAGCGTTGTTCCTAAAATCTGAACGCCGTGAGAAGCCAGTTTATCCGCTAAGTTAATCGCTGTCTGACCTCCGAACTGAACGACAACCCCTTTTGGTTTTTCGAGATCGATGATGTTCATTACATCTTCTTCCGTTAACGGCTCAAAGTATAATTTATCTGAAATCGAGAAGTCTGTAGACACCGTTTCAGGATTATTGTTGATGATAATCGCTTCATAACCCATTTCTTTGATGGCCCAAACCGAGTGAACGGTCGCATAATCAAACTCTACTCCCTGTCCAATTCTGATTGGCCCGGAACCTAAAACAATGATTTTTTCTTTATCAGAAGCAACACTTTCGTTTTCTTCTTCATAGGTTCCGTAGAAATAGGGTGTTTCAGATTCGAATTCAGCAGCGCAGGTATCTACCATTTTGTACACCGGCATCACTCCGTTTTCTTTTCTGAAATCGAAGATTTCGCGTTCTGTCACGTCCCAGAGAACGGCAATATTGACATCAGCAAAACCTAATTTTTTAGCTTCCAGTAAAGTTTCTTTGTTAAACTTATTTTCAGCAATCACTTTTTCAAAATCAATTAATTTTTTGATCTTCCAGATGAAAAATTTATCGATTTTACTCCATTCCACGATTTGCTCCCAATCGTAACCTCTTCTTAAAGCGTCACCAATGATGAACAGCCTTTCGTCATCACACACTCTGATCCTTCTTTCGATTTCTTCTGCCGTAAGAGCTGCAGCTTGCTTAGTTTTTAAACCGATATGTTTAATTCCGGTTTCCAAAGAACGGATTGCCTTCTGTAAAGATTCCTCGAAATTTCTTCCGATGGCCATTACTTCACCCGTTGCTTTCATTTGCGTTGATAATCTTCTGTCCGCCGTTTCGAATTTATCAAATGGGAATCTTGGGAATTTCGTTACCACATAATCCAAGGCCGGTTCGAAACAGGCATAAGTCTTTCCTGTAACCGGATTCATGATTTCATCAAGAGTTAATCCAACCGCAATTTTCGCAGCAATTTTCGCAATCGGATATCCTGTGGCTTTTGATGCTAAAGCTGATGAACGGGAAACTCTTGGGTTCACCTCAATAATATAATATTCGAATGAGTGAGGATCCAAGGCTAACTGTACGTTACATCCGCCTTCGATTCCTAATGCTCTGATGATTTTCAGTGACGCATTTCTCAGCAACTGATATTCTCTGTCAGAAAGCGTCTGAGAAGGGGCCACAACGATTGAATCTCCTGTGTGAACGCCAACCGGATCTATATTTTCCATGTTACAAACCACAATTGCGTTGTCGTTTGCATCACGCATTACCTCATATTCAATTTCTTTGAAACCTGCAATTGATTTTTCAATAAGACACTGGGTCACAGGGCTGTATTTTAACCCCAACTCGGAAATTTCTTTCAATTCTGTTTCATTGGAAGCGATTCCACCTCCTGTTCCACCCATGGTAAAGGCAGGACGAACAATGACAGGATATCCGATTTCATCAGCAAACCTTAGTGCCCCTTCTACCGTATTAACGATGTCTGATTCCGGAACTGGTTCGTTCAGTTCTCTCATCAGTTCACGGAACAAATCTCTGTCCTCAGCTCTGTTGATCGCTGAAAGCTTCGTTCCCAACACTTCAACTTTACATTCCTCAAGAATTCCCGATTTTTCAAGCTCTACCGCCATATTCAGACCCGTCTGTCCTCCAAGAGTAGGCAAAAGCGCATCCGGACGTTCTTTTCTGATGATATGACTTACAAACTGAAGTGAAATCGGCTCGATGTATACTTTGTCCGCGATTTCCACATCCGTCATAATCGTTGCAGGGTTTGAATTAATCAAAATTACCTTGTATCCCTCTTCTTTCAAAGACAGGCAAGCCTGCGTTCCCGCGTAATCAAATTCCGCCGCCTGACCAATGATGATAGGTCCCGAACCGATTACTAAAATTGTTTTTATGTCGTTTCTTTTCATTTTTTTCTTTTTATTGTTCCATGGATTTCATCCGTGGCTATTATTGTTGAACCATTTCATGGTTCTGTTTGTCTACCTCGCCACCAAGTGGCTGAATCCTAATAACCTTAGGTAAGACCTATGGATTGGATAATTAAATCATTACGACAACCTATGAAATGGGTTGAATATTATAATCTGAGAAATCAAACCAAATTTTTCATCTTTCGGTAAATCAGCACAAATGATATAAACTTCTTTTGCAAGTTCTATAGATTTCTGCCAAAAAATTAATTTCTCAAAATGATGCATGTAATAGTCTTTTATCTGATGTCTAATGTCTGAAATCTTTCTTATTGATTCTTCTTATTCTTAAAGTCCTCCATCATGTGGATAAAATCATCGAATAGATAGTTTGCATCTTCAGGGCCGGGACTTGCTTCCGGGTGATACTGAACAGAGAAACATGGGTGAATTTTGTGCTTCAGACCTTCATTGGTTCTGTCATTCAGCGCAATATGAGTTTCAATTAAATCTGTGTCTCTTAAACTTTCCTGATCTACGGCATACCCGTGATTCTGAGAAGTGATGGCTACTTTGTTTTTCTCCAGATCCAAAACAGGGTGATTTCCTCCGCGGTGCCCGAATTTCAGCTTGAATGTTTTGGCCCCGCAGGCCAAGCCGATCAGCTGATGTCCCAGACAGATTCCGAAGATGGGCACTTTTCCCAATAATCCGCGGATCATTTCCAAAGCCATTGGATTATCTTCCGGATCACCGGGACCGTTGGACAACATGATTCCATCCGGATTCATCAACAGGATTTCTTCTGCTGTCGTATCATTCGAAACCACGATGATATCACAGTTTCTCTGAGATAATTCTCTGATAATTCCTAACTTGGAACCGAAATCTACCAACACGACTTTGAACCCTCTTCCGGGATTTGCATACGGTGTTTTTGTGGAAACCTGTTCAACCTGATTGGTTGAAAACGTTGTAGATTTCAGTTCTGCAATGATCGTCTGATCCTCAGTATCCGCGTTTACAATTTTTCCCTTCACCACTCCCGAATTACGAAGAATTCTTGTCAGTCTTCTTGTATCGATTCCTGAGATTCCTGAAAGGTTTTTCTTTTTAAATAATTCATCTAAAGTAATCTGAGTACGGAAATTTGACGGCAGATCACAAAGTTCTTTGACGATAAGACCTTTGATAGCCGGCTCAATACTCTCATAATCATCTCTATTAATCCCATAGTTTCCGATAAGCGGATAGGTCATACAAACGATCTGCCCGCAATAAGACGGGTCAGAGATCAATTCCTGATACCCTGTCATTCCGGTATTGAAAACCACTTCTCCTGCAGTTTCCAACTCTGCTCCGAAACCTTCTCCATGAAACACTTCACCGGACTCCAGTATTAATTTTTTCTTCATTTTTTTATTTAGATTTTCTTTTTATTTTCTATTTATTTGTACAATGTATTCACGTATTTATGTATTCATGAATACTTTTACATTTTACGTTTTTACAATTACTTAAAAGTATACCCTTCTTTTTCCAGGGCTTCTTTCAGAATTGCCATTCTTGCGAAAACGCCATTCTGCATTTGCTTGAAGACTCTGGAGCGTTCGCATTCTACAAGGTCTGTATCAATCTCCACTCCCCTGTTGATGGGTGCCGGATGCATGATGATAGCCTCTTTTTTCATTGCTTTCTCCCTATCTTTTGTCAGTCCGTATTTTCTATGGTAATCTGAAGCTGAAAAACTGATCTGTGCATCGTGTCTTTCATGCTGAATCCGCAATAACATTAAAACATCAACATCTTTTATCATTTCATCTACTGAAAGGTAGGTTCCGTTGATCAGAGCACCTTCATCAAACCACTGTTCCGGTCCAGAGAAGTAGACTTTTGCGCCTAATCTTCTTAAAGCTTCCGCATTGGAATTGGCTACACGGCTGTGTTTTACATCTCCCACAATTCCCACTTTCAATCCTTCGAATTTCCCGAATTCCTGATAAATCGTCATCAGATCCAGCATACATTGGGAAGGATGGTTTCCGGTACCGTCTCCCCCGTTAATGACAGGAATCTTTATATTTTTTAATTCGTCAAAATACCGGTCTTTTTTATCTCTTATTACGACAAGGTTCACCCCCAAACTTTCAATGGTTTTTACGGTGTCATACAGACTTTCTCCTTTATTTACAGAACTGTGAGAGGCATCAAAAGGAACCACCTGTAATCCCAATTTTCTTTCAGCAATATCAAAACTTGTTTTTGTTCTCGTACTGTCTTCGAAAAAAAGGTTTGAGCAAAAAACATCTCCTTCAATTCTGGCAGTTTTTCCGTTTGCAAAAGCCAGTGCTTCTGTTACTATACTGTTGATTCTTTCGGTACTTAGTTCTGTAATCGTAAACATACTATTTTAAATTTTTTACAAAAAAAAGCGAAGAAAATATCTTCGCTTACTATAAATAAATATCGTAAAGGGCGTCTACGCCCGGTAATTCTAATGATATAAATACTGTGTTATTCATTAGGTGCAAAGATACAAAAATTTCACAAAACGCCAAAACCAAAATTTCAAATAAATTAAAAAACTTTATCTGTCCTTATTTTCATTTTTAAAATACTATTTTTGTTAAAACTCAACTTTATTGTATGGATTTAAAAGACAAAATGATTCTCAGTATTATTCAGGAAGACTCTACTTATTCGGTGAAAGAAATTTCAGAAAAGATCGGCCTTACCTTTACTCCGACCTATGAACGTATCAAACAACTGGAGAAACAGGGAATAATTGAGAAATATGTAGGGCTCTTAAACCGTGAAAAACTGGGTTTGAATATTGTCGTATACTGCAACGTCCGTTTGAAAGAACAATCTCAGAAAGTATTGGAAACTTTCGAAAAAAATATCGGAAAATATGATGAAGTTCAGGAAATCATCAGTCTTTCCGGTGAATATGACTATATGTTGAAGATCATTGCCAAAGACATCAACTCTTATAACGAATTTGCGGTAAACATCATATCAAATATTCCCAATATCGGGCAATATCACAGTTCTATCGTGCTTCATGAGGTTAAAAAATCTACTAAATTTAAAATTGATTTAGGTTAACTGTTACTGTAATCTAAATCTTTCGTTCATTAAATACACTTCGACAAGCTCAGCATGACTTCTCTGATACAACTGTTTTATGAGTGATTCATTTGTGGCGTTGCCATGCTGGGTGATGTCGGAGCACTATTAATTCTAAACAATTCCTGTTTAAAATCAACCCAATAATTTATTTTTCAGTTTATTAAACTGATATTCTATCTTATCCAGACAAAGATTTCCTATGCTTCCCTGATGGGTATGATTGAGGTTATCTACTTCAAAATGAAACTCATCATTTTCAATCTCCTGCCCTACTTTTACATAAGCATCACGGAATGAACTTCCGTTCTTTACTTCTTCATTGATTTTCTCTACGCTGAAAAGATATTGATACTTTTCATTCTCCAAAATCCCGTCTTTCACCTGAATATTCGGCAAAGTATAATTTAATATCTCCAGACACTCCTTCAATGAATCGATGGCCGGGAAAAGAATTTCTTTCGTCAGCTGCATATCGCGGTGATATCCTGACGGTAGATTATTCGTCAGCAAAATAAACTCATTCGGTAACGACTGAATTCTGTTGCACCGGGCACGAACCAATTCAAAAATATCAGGGTTTTTCTTATGAGGCATAATGCTGCTTCCTGTCGTAAACTCTTTGGGAAAGCTGATAAAATCAAAGTTCTGACTTAAATACAGGCAGACATCATAGGCAAATTTCCCCAATGTTCCCGCCAGTGTAGCCATCGCCATCGCCAGCATTTTCTCCGACTTTCCACGCGTCATCTGAGCATACACTGAATTATAATTCATCGACTGAAAGCCCAGTTTATATGTTGTACTCTCCCGGTCAATCGGGAAAGATGAACCGTACCCCGCCGCCGAACCCAGAGGATTCTTATTGATGATATTCTTCACCGAGAAAAGCATTTCAACATCATCCAGCAAAGCTTCGGCATAAGCTCCAAACCACAATCCGAAAGAGGATGGCATGGCGATCTGCAAATGGGTGTATCCCGGGAGCAAAACATCTTTATGCTGTTCTGCCAAATCGATTAATATCTGAAAAAATTCATCGGTCAAGGCTGTAATTTCACGGATTTCATCGACCAGATACAGTTTAATATCCAGTAAAACCTGATCATTTCTGGAACGGGCGGTATGGATTTTTTTTCCTGTATCACCTAATTTTTCAATCAGGATCGATTCAACCTGTGAATGAATATCTTCCGCACTTTTATCAATTGTAAAAGTTCCGTTTGCGATATCTTTAAGGATTTCTTCCAAAACAGATACCATCTGCTTTGATTCTTCACCTGAAATAATTCCTACTTCTGCCAACATGATACAGTGGGCTATCGAGCCTTTAACATCATATTCTGCTAAACGCTCATCAAAGTCAAGATCTTTACCTACCGTAAACTTATTAACTAATATATTGGTGGCATTATCGTCTTTTTGCCATATTTTTTTCATAAAATTCTTTTTTTGTTTAAAATTTTCTTTTGTCTTGAAATCAAAGATTCGACGTAGTCAAACAAAAGAAACAAAAGTTCAAGACTGGAAAATTCCGCTAAAAAATATTTTTATTCTCTAAAAATCCCAAAACCCGTGCGAATTGAACGTTGGTTCATCGATTCCAAATTTGTGTCGCACTCAAACAGTGGGATTTTCTTAACGTTCATAAAATATTTTTCTTAACGCTCCATTTTTCTAGGTCGATATTTTTACGCTTTATCAACTTCCATCATCCATCTCCCTACTTCAAGCCCATAAAACTTTCTCTAAAATCTTGATGTAAATCTCAATTCCTTCCGCAATTTCTTCGATGAAAACAAATTCATCCGCCGTGTGCGAGCGCCTGCTGTCTCCGGGACCGATTTTGACAGATGTACATGGAATAATGGCCTGATCGGATGATGTGGGAGAACCGTAAGTGGTCCTTCCAATTTCCAGACCTGCCTGCACAAACGGATGGTCTGTTTCAATTTTTGAAGAATTCAGCCTGAAAGACCTGGCCGTTAAAGTTGATTTCATCTGCGATTGGATGATTTCGAACACCTCTTTGTTTGAATATTCGTCCGTCACCCTAACATCTAAGGTAAAAGCACAGGATTCCGGAACGACATTGTGCTGAACTCCGGCATGAATTCCCGAAAGTGTAACTTTAACTTCACCTAAATAGTCTGAAACTTTTGGAAATTTGAAGTTTAAAATCTGCTGCAGATCTTCCATACATTTCACAATCGAGTTATCGTCATTAGGATGAGCGGCATGAGAAGGAGTTCCTTTCATTTCTCCATCGATAACCAAAAGTCCTTTCTCCGCGATCGCCAGATTCATCTGCGTCGGTTCTCCTACAATAGCGAGCTCCACATTGGGTAGCTGCGGAAATAAAGCTTCGATCCCATCAAACCCTGAAATCTCCTCCTCAGCGGTTAAAGCAATTACGATATTATATTTTAAATCTTCCTGAGCATAAAAATGTAAAAATACCTGAGCCATCGAAACCAGGGATGCACCGGCGTCGTTACTCCCCAATCCGAACAATTTTCCGTCTTTTTCGATTGGTAAAAACGGATCCAATGTATATGCTTTGTTCGGTTTTACGGTGTCATGATGTGTATTCAGCAAAATAGAAGGTTTGAAAACATCAAAGTTTTTATTGACCGCCCAGATGTTATTTTTAAAACGCTTGGTCGGAATCTGATGATTTCTGAAAAAATTTTCAATCTCAACAGATGTATTGAATTCATCTTTGCTGAATGACGGAATTTCAATCAGTTTCTTCAGCAATTCCACTGCATTCTCCACTAATTCTTCTTTACTATAAACAGATCTCAGTTCCTGCATGATGGTTTTCGATATGGTTTTTAAGTTCGGTTTCTTTTATTAAGAATACCTTATTTACATTATTTTTAATGGCTCCAAGAGCATTTTCAAGTTTAGGCAGAATTCCTTTATGCAGCCTTCCCTCATTTTTCAATGCTGAAAACTCCTCTTCAGAAATAGTCCTGATCACCGATTCAGGATTATCTACATCTTCCAGAACGCCTTCTTTATCAAAACAGTACAACAATTCAACATCATATTTCGACGACAGCGCCTGAGCAATAACCGAGGCAATCGTATCTGCATTGGTATTGAAAAGATTTCCTTTTTTGTCGTGGGTAATGGCTGAAAATACAGGAACCAGTTCAAGCTTAATTAATTTTGAAATCAGCTTCCTGTTCACACTTTTTTTCTCAATATCTCCTACAAATCCGAAATCGATCTCGGCGTGTTCTCTTTTTTGGCTTTAATTAAATTGGCATCGGCACCGGAAAAACCTATGGCTTTGCATTTTTTCTGCTGAAGCTTGGCTACAATATTTTTATTAATTCCTCCCGCGTATACCATGGCCACAATATCCAGGGTATCTTTATCTGTGATTCTTCTTCCGTTGATCATTTTCTGTTCAACGCCTAATTTATCAGCCAGTGTGGTTGCCAGCTTCCCCCCTCCGTGAACCAGAATTTTCTTTTCCTTAATTTCAGAAAACTGCTGCAGAAATTCGTTCAGTAATTCTTCATCATCAATTAATGCTCCGCCGATTTTTATGATGTATAATTTGTCTTTCATTATAAATCTCTTTTTAGAGGGCCTTGTCAAGCTTTAAAACCTTGACAAGGCTTGCGAGTGAAAACCTAACGGGTTTTAGAAACCCGTTAGGTTTGATTTATTTAGAATTCAATTCTTCCAGAATTTCAGAAAAAACCGCCTGAGCCGAAAAAATCCGGTTTTTCGCCTGTTGGTAAATGATTGAATTTTCACCGTCCATTACTTCATCACTCAATTCTACATTTCTACGAACAGGAAGACAGTGCATCACTTTTCCCTGATTCGTATTGGCTAACTTTTCATTCGTCAGCATCCAGTTTTCTTTCACTTCAGGCATTGATGCATACTCATCAAATGAAGACCAGTTTTTTACGTAAATAAAATCTGCATCCTTCAATGCTTCATCCTGATTATGAATCACTTTTACATCCTTCGTAAATTTTTTATCCAAATCATAGCCTTCAGGATTAGCAATGACCAGTTCAACATCCATTTCCTGCATCCATTCTGCAAAAGAATTTCCTACTGCATGAGCAATCGGTTTTATGTGGGGTGCCCAGGTAAGTACCACTTTAGGCTTGCGATTTACGCTGAGTTTGTTGAAGTGCCAGTTTTCGGTAATCGTGATGCAGTCGGCCAAACTTTGTAAAGGGTGACGTGTCGCAGATTCCAATGAAATAACCGGCACTTTCGCATGTTGTTCGAACTGACTTAAAATACTTTCGTTAACATCATCCTCCTTGTCTTTCATTCCTGCAAAACAACGCACCGCAATGATGTCACAATATTGATTGAGTACTTCAATAGCATCTTTAATATGCTCGACCGTATCACCGTTCATCACGGCTCCGTCTGCGAATTCCAGATTCCAGGCTTCCTGAGCGGCATTTAAAGTTAAAACATTTAATCCTAAATTCTGTGCCGCAATCTGGCTGCTTAAGCGGGTTCTCAAGCTTGAATTCAAAAATACAAGTCCGATTGTTTTTCCTTTTCCTTTCGCGGTTTCCGAAAGAGGATTTTCTTTAATTTGTAAAGTTTTTTGTATGATTTCCTGTAAGTTTTCGACATCACTTACAGAGGTGAATTTTTTCATTTTGAATTGATTTTGAACTAAAAAGTTTTAACACATTAGTACACTTTAGAAGTTTACATGAGCGAAAATATTTAGAACACATAAGTTAAAAATCAAAGATTTTCAAAATCTTAAGTGAACTTATTCAGCTTCATATTTCAACTCTATCAAACTAATATGTTTAAAATTTTTGTGGTTGATTAAAATTGAAAGATTTTCTAAACTGTCTTAAAGTACTATTTATTATTTATCCCATACTTCTGACACATTAGCAGACTTTAGAAGTTTTACATGAGCGAAAATATTTAGAACACATGAGTTGAAAATCAAAGATTTTCAAAATCTTAGGTGAACTTCTTCAACTTTATTTTTTGACTTAAGTAAACTAAAGTGTTTAAAATTTTTTGGTTAATTAAAATTTAAAGATTTTCTAAAACAGTTTTTAAAGCACCGATAAACAGATCGGTTTCCTCTTTTTTAATATTAAGTGCCGGAAGAATCCTTAACACGGTTTTATCATTGGAGTTTCCTGTGAAAATATGATGATTGTACAACAGGCTGTTCCTTACTTCCGAGCAGTCCCTGTCTAGTTCAATCCCTATCATCAGGCCTTTCCTCCGGATGGTTTTAATATGTGGAAAATCTTTAATTTCATTTTCAATATACTCGCCCATTTTCTGAGCATTTTCGATGAGATTCTCCTCTTTCATCACATCCAGTACAGCGATCGCTGCAACACAAGCTAAATGATTTCCTCCGAAAGTTGTTCCCAACAAACCGTTGCTTGCCTGAAATTTTGGGTGAATCAAAACGCCACCAATCGGGAAACCATTCCCCATTCCTTTTGCTGTCGTAATGATGTCGGCTTCAATTCCGAATTCCTGATGTGCAAAGAAATACCCACTTCTTCCGTATCCGGACTGAACCTCATCCAAAATCAGAACGGCATTGTATTTTTCACACAATTCTTTGATTTTTGTTAAAAACTCAACGGTCGGAATCATAATTCCTCCAACCCCCTGAATTCCTTCGATGATAACAGATGAAATTTCATTTCCCTGTTTTTCAAAAACGGTTTCAAGCTGTTCGGTATCATTCCACCCGGATTTAATGAATCTTGCATCATAGTTGACCGGAGCTACAATTTTCGGATTGTCGGTTACTGAAACTGCCGCAGAGGTTCTCCCGTGAAAAGAACCTGAAAAATAGAGAACTTTGCTTTTTCCGTTATGGAAAGATGCCAGTTTTAAAGCATTTTCATTCGCTTCAGCGCCTGAATTACATAGAAATAAATGATAATCTTCCAAACCTGAAAGCTTTCCTAACTTTTCAGCCAATTCAGTCTGCAATTCGTTCTGAACAGAGTTTGAATAGAAAGATATTTTATCTAACTGATTTTTTAACTGGGTCTGATAATGCGGATGGTTGTGCCCGATAGAAATTACCGCATGACCTCCGTAAAAATCTAGATATTTTTCTCCTTTATCGTCCCAGAGAAATGATCCCTGAGCTTTGATTGGATTTATGTTGAATAATGGATATACGTTGAATAAATTCATCTTAGTTGATTGTTTTTGGTTGATAGTTGCTGGATTTTACAACTTCATCTTTATTATTTTTCTTTTGTCTTGAAATCGAAGATTCGACGTAGTCAAACAAAAGAAACAAAAGTTCAAGACTGGAAACTGCGGCTAAAATTTTAAATAATTTCCTAAAATTTCTAAACTCAGGCGGAAAACAAAAGTTCATTTCTTAAAGAATCTTTTGACCCGCCACTCAAACATGAGAAGTTTTTTAACGGAAATTCTTCAAAATTTCTTAACGCCTCCGTTTCCTAAGTCGGTTTTGATTCGAGTTTTTAAAATTGAAAACTGACATTAAAAAGCTACAGGCTTTAAGTTCAATCCTACATTTTCTTCCCAACCCATGGCAATATTCATGTTCTGAACCGCCTGTCCGGAAGCTCCTTTTAACAAATTGTCAATCGCCGAGTGAATCACCGCAACATTTCCACTCTTTTCTATATGAATCACACAGCGATTGGTATTGACAACCTGTTTTAAATCAATTGCTTTTTCGCTTACCTTTACAAAAGGCTCCTCTGCATAAAAATCCTTAAACAATTGCTCTATATCTGAAAGTTCTACAACTGTTTTCACCGTGGAACTCGTAAAAATCCCTCTCGCAAAATCCCCTCTCCATGGAACAAAATTCAGATTAATTTCATTTGAATTAAAAGAAACCAGCTGCTGTAAAATCTCATCTACATGCTGATGAGTTAAAGTTTTATAGGCTGAAATATTATCATTCCTCCAGGTAAAATGCGTTGTCGCCTGTAATGACTGACCTGCTCCTGTAGAACCTGTAATTCCCGTTGTATATACCTCATTCAACGAACCTTTTTCAGCCAACGGAAGCAAAGCCAGTTGAATCGCCGTTGCAAAACATCCAGGATTCGCAATACTTTTCGCTCCTGAAAGTTGTTTTTTATTGATTTCAGGCAAACCGTAGATAAAATTTCTATTTTTAAAATTTCCTTCCAAACGAAAATCATTTCCTAGATCAATAACTAAAGTGTCATCCTTCACCTGGTTTTGACTCAGCCAGTTATAACTTTCTTTGTGAGGAAGACATAGAAATAAAATATCCACCTCCTGTGGCTGATCCGTCAGGACCATTTCACAAACCGTCGCTAAATCCGGGTACAAATCTGAAATTTTTGTCCCCGAATTTGAACGACTATATAAAAAACTCAATGATACATGGGGATGAAACGCCAGCAGACGAACCAGTTCGCTTCCGGTATAACCGTTGGCTCCGATAATTCCTGCTGTTTTTGTTTTTTTTTGATTAATCTCAATCATTTTATTTATCCATAGGTTGAACCCTTCTCTGATGGTTTGTTGATTTGTTTTCCATAGGTTTTACCTACGGTTATTGTTATTGAACCCTTCGGGTTCTAACCATTTGTTGATTTGTTTTCCATAGATTTTACCTACGGCTAATGTTATTGAACCCTTCGGGTTCTGTGTTAAAATCCCGAGTTGATTTGATGGTATATATTTAGGGAATTGCTTACAATTTTCGTATAGCCTTTTACATCTTCGCCGGTCCATGCTCTGTTTGCTTCGCCATAGCTTCCGAATTTATCGGACATCAGGTCGTGCTGAGATTCAATTCCGTTTAGAATAAACCGATATGGATAAAGGGTTACAAAAACTTTTCCGCTGACCGTCTTTTGGGAATCATCCAGGAAAGACTCTATATTTCTCATCACTGGATCTAAGAAAAGCGCTTCATGAAGCCAGTTTCCGTACCAGTCTGACAATTGGGACTTCATCATCTGCTGATATTTTGAAAGGGTGTGTTTTTCCAGTAAATGATGCGCTTTGATGATCACGGATGCCGCCGCTGCTTCAAATCCTACTCGTCCTTTAATTCCGACAATTGTATCCCCAACATGAATATCACGACCCACCCCATAAGCTGAAGCTAGTTCTTCAATTTTCTGAATGGCAGAAACCGGATGTTCAAAATTTTCACCGTTTACAGCAACAACTTCACCGTTTCTAAACTCAATTTCCATTTCTGAAGGCTGGGTTTCCTGAATTTGTGACGGAAAAGCTTCTTCCGGAAGATAATCTCTTGATGTCAATGTTTCTTTCCCACCTACTGAAGTTCCCCAAAGTCCCTTATTGACAGAATATTGGGCTTTATGGAATTCCATTTCGTAACCATGACTTTTCAAAAACTCGATTTCTTCTTCACGGGACAAGGCCATATCCCGAATCGGCGTAATGATTTCCACGTCCGGACACATCACCTGAAAAATCAAATCAAAACGAACCTGATCATTTCCGGCCCCCGTACTTCCGTGAGCAATGGCATCAGCCCCGATTTCAATAGCGAATTTTGCAATTTCCTGTGCCTGAATGGTACGTTCCGCGCTAACAGATAAAGGATAGGTATTATTTTTCAATACGTTTCCGAAGATCAGATATTTCACGCAAGAATTGTAGTAATCCTCCTGAGCATCCACGCACCTGTATTGTTTTACCCCGAGATTGAGGGCTTTTTTCTCCAGTTCTTTTTCCTCCTTCTTAGAAAAACCACCGGTATTTACAGTGACAGCATACACCTCATATCCAAGTGTCTCACTCAGGTATTTGGCACAGTACGAGGTATCTAAACCTCCGCTAAACGCTAAGATTACTTTCTTGCTCATTTTTATATTGATTTTCGGGTTGATTGTTTTCAACACCATTTACTTTATTTTCATCGGGAACGAAAAGCATTGCCGTACAAAGACAGTTTTTACGTTCTTTTTTCATTAGAATTTCATAATTAACACAGTTTTTACATCCACTCCAAAATTCTTCATCTTGTGTCAATTCAGAATAAATCACCGGTTTATATCCTAAGTCACTGTTGATTTTCATCACGGCGAGACCAGTTGTCAGTCCAAAAACTTTCGCAGCAGGATATTTATCTCTGGATAACCGGAAAACTTTATTTTTAATTAAAGTAGCCACTCCTCTGTTTCTGAAATTCGGGGAAACAATTAATCCGGAGTTGGCCACAAATTTACCATGGGACCAGGTCTCTATATAGCAGAACCCAACCCACGCTCCATTTTCAGTAGCCACTACAGCATTGCCTTCTGAAATTTTTTTACTTAAATATTCTATGGAACGCTTGGCGATCCCCGTCCCTCTCCGCTGTGCAGAATCATACATTTCCTGTTGTATTTCACTCACATACATCAGATGTACGGATGAGGAAATTTCTATTTCCATTTATTTATCTGAATTTTTTGACAAATTTAAAACATAATATCTTTAATAGCCAAATAAAAAAGATATTTTTTTTGTTTAGAAATAATATACAGGTAAAATTATCTTTACGTTAAATTAATATTTTGCTCAATTATTATATATTTGCTAAAAAGGTATAGTTATGGAAAATGGTTGCCCAAAATGCCAGAGCAATAAAATTGTAAAAAGCGGCATCGTGAATGAAAAACAACGCTTTCTCTGCAAAAGCTGTCATTATTATTTTACCGTAAAAAAATTAGGTAAACAAATTGACGATTATTATGTTACGAAAGCCCTTCAACTCTATCTTGAAGGCTTGAGTTTCCGTGAAATAGAGCGGATCATCGGCGTTTCGCATGTAACCGTAAGTTCATGGATTAAAAAATACAATATCACGAGACCTCCTCATTCAGAGTTCCATCCCGTATATAAAATCTTAAAACAAAATGAACTGACTGAATATATTTCGAAAGAAGAAAATCTTAAAAATTCCGGATTAATTATTACTCAGTTTGCTGATAAGTATATGCTGATAAAGTGGGAGCGATTTAAAAAATAGGCTTTGGGAGTTATGAATCATGAGTTATGAGTTATGAGTTATGAGTTTCAAATTAAAATGAAAGATTGTAAATAAATATAAACTATAACATTAGATATCAATATAAATTAAAAACTGCATGTTTCGATAACTTATAATTTCCCATTAAAAACTTATAACTATATTCTTACCAGTAATATATATTAAATTTTCATAAATAGATTATTAATTACAATTTGGCTTTCACAAAAAACAACGCCAAAAATTGATAATTTATGAAGAAATTAATCACTTTTATTGGATTAGCTTTAATCAGCAATTCTTTATATTCTCAGGGATCGCCGGATTATGGGAGCGGATTAAAAATAAATATTAACCAACAGGGCGATAAATACGTCAGATTTATCTTGTGGGACCAGTTTTGGTTAAGGAATACCCAGATGAATCCCGGAAGTATGGTGGGCGGAGAACCCACAGACAACTCCTGGAGTCTGGGGAACAGGCGATTGCGGGCTTTGGCTTACGCCCAGATTTCCAAAAGGTATATGATCTTACTGCATTTCGGAATTAATAATCAGACCTTCATCAACGGCGGCGCATCAGGAACAACAGGAACCGGAGGATATGGAAACGGAAAAAAACCGCAGATGTTTTTCCATGATGCCTGGAATGAGTACGCAGTGATCATGCCTGGCGAAGCAGGAAAATTAAGCTTATCTTTGGGGGCCGGGCTGCATTACTACATGGGGCTTTCCCGCATGACGATGGCTTCCACCTTAAATTTTCTTACCGTAGATTCTCCGATCTTTTCATGGCCGCTGATCGATAATTCCGACCAGTTTGCCAGACAGTTGGGCATGTTTGCGAAAGGAAAATATGGTAAGTTCGAATATCGTTTCAGCTTAAACAAACCATTTGCAACAGATTTGGTTCCACCCAATGTTACAGATCCTTCAAAAGCTGTAGCCGTTGACAATAACGGAAATCCTAATTTCTCAAAAGCAGGGTATGTCGAATATCAGTTTTTGGATGAAGAGTCAAATTTACTGCCTTTTAAAGTAGGTTCTTATTTGGGAACGAAAAAGGTTTTCAATGTTGGTGCAGGTTTTTACCATCAGAAAGACGGAACACGAACTTCTGTCAATTCCAATATCGAAAAACACGACATCACCCTTGTTGCAGTAGATGCTTTTGCGGATATCCCTCTGGGAAATGCTAAAAACAAAATGGCAGTTTCAGCATATGCAGGTTATTATAACTATCAGTTCGGTCCCAATTATATCAGAAATATCGGCATCATGAATATTGCTTCGACAGATCCTAATTTTATCGGTAATAAAGCTATAGCAGGACCAGGAAATTTACAACCTACCATCGGAACAGGTAATATTATCTACGCGCAGGCCGGGTTACTGTTGCCAAGCCAGGCTGAAAAACCAAAGATCAGAATTCAACCATTTGCTGCGTACACTCACAAAAACTTTGAGGCTTTTGACCGGTCTTCATCACAATTTGATGTCGGAGCCAATTGGCTGCTGGATGGCCATCATGCGAAAATTACGACCCAGTACTCTACAAGACCTATATATACAAGCCCCACGGAAAAGCCTTCATCAAAGGGAGAATTCATTGTGCAGTTCCAGATTTATCTATAAAAAAATGTTGAATTTTAAACAGTTAAGATCATGGATTTAATTAGGATAAATCACTAAAACATTAAAGATGTTTTTATGTGTCCAATCTAAATTATTGACTTATCAAAGTCTTAATCTTTTTCTAAGGAAACTATTCAAGTTCTCATGCTAAAATAATTAAATATTAATTATCAGAAAACTCAAGATCAATTTTAACAACATTAAATCAAGCAATATGAGCGAAAATCATCACGATGCCTATGAAAATATGACCGAAAAGCAGAAGAACCGCACCATCTGGAGCGTTATTACCGCATCATCACTCGGTACATTGATAGAATGGTATGACTTCTACATCTTCGGAAGCCTAGCCATTGTTTTAGCAACGAAATTTTTCCCTGCAGATAATCCAACTGCAGCATTTTTATCCACGCTTGCCACTTTTGCGGCAGGATTTGTCGTAAGACCTTTCGGAGCCTTATTTTTTGGAAGACTTGGAGATATTATCGGAAGAAAATACACTTTTTTAGTTACCTTATTAATCATGGGATTCTCGACATTTCTTATAGGATGTATCCCAAGCTATGAAACCATTGGATTTATGGCACCTGTCTTAGTTTTAATTTTAAGATTATTACAGGGGCTGGCACTTGGAGGAGAATATGGAGGAGCTGCGACTTATGTTGCGGAATATGCCCAGCCACACAGAAGAGGCTACTGGACCTCATGGATTCAGACCACCGCAACAGCCGGACTTTTCATTTCATTAATTGTAATCTTAGTAACGAAAACCTCTCTTTCTGCAGAAGAATTCGACGGCTGGGGATGGAGAGTTCCTTTCTGGATTTCCATTTTAATGGTAGGGGTTTCTTACGTCATCAGGAGAAACATGAAAGAATCCCCGCTTTTTGCAAAAGCCAAAAGCGAAGGAAAGACTTCTAAAAACCCTTTAAAAGAAAGCTTCGGGAATAAGTTTAATTTTAAGTTTGTCTTACTGGCCTTATTCGGAGCTGCCATGGGACAAGGGGTAATCTGGTATACCGGACAATTCTACGCCATGAGTTTCCTTCAAAAAGTAATGAACGTAGAATCTGCACAGGTGGATTCTTTAATGGCGACAGCTTTATTTTTAGGCACTCCTTTCTTCGTCTTCTTCGGATGGCTTTCTGACAAGATCGGTCGAAAAGCAGTGATGTTGACAGGAATGCTCGTTGCTATTTTAGCATACAGACCTATTTACGACGCCATGTTTAAAAGCGTAAATCTTGAAACCAAAACAATTGCTGCCAATGGAATTACAGAAAAAAGAATGGCAAAAATCCATAAAGATGTGTTATCTGACAGCCTCGTGACCTTCCATAAAGAAATACTGTACACAGACGGAACGCTGATCAAAAAAGACAGTGTGGTTCACTGGTCACCTACAGGACCTGTCATTAAAGACGGAAAAGCCGAAGAACCAAAAGTTTCCCAGACGGTAAAACTGGCTGACAATACTAAATGGTATCTGGTATTTCTCGTGTTCATCCAGGTGATTTTCGTAACGATGGTTTACGGTCCGATTGCAGCGTTCTTAGTGGAAATGTTCCCGGTGAGAATCCGCTATACATCGATGTCGCTGCCTTATCATATCGGAAACGGTGTATTTGGAGGTCTCCTTCCGGCAGTAGCCACTTATCTGGTAACAACCGCAAAAGAAGCAGGACACGCCACCTGGTATCTCGAGGGACTCTGGTACCCGATCGGAGTTGCCGCCGTCTGTTTACTGATCGGATTATTTTATCTTAAAAACAAGAACAATAATGTTCACGATTAAGCACAGAATCACTTAAAAATTTATTAATTTTAAAACTACGAAAATGAACGGACTAAAAAAAATATTAGGAATACTATGGATTGCCATCGCGCTGGTGGTAGGGTATTTCGGAATTACAGTATTGGGAATTCCAAAAATTTCTTCAGGTAAACAGGAAGATCTCGTATTCGGAATCATCATCCTGTTTGTCCTGATGCCGATTATTTCCGGCGGAATGGCCATTTTTGGCTATTATTCGCTGACAGGAGAATATTCTGACGACAATGTTTAATAAATTAGTTTAATGATAATTGGCGGATACTGACCTGTCCGTCAATTATTTTATATATCATGAAAAAAAGACACGAACAAAAGTTAATTATTTTAAGCATCGGGCTTGTGACAGCATTCAGTATACCTGTCTCTTTGTTGTTTAACAGTGAGCAGGAGGTTTTTGGTTATCCGATAATACTGATTTATATTTTCGCCATCTGGATGGTTTCTATCATTATTTCTTTTGTCATCGTAAAAAAATATAATGAGTAGCTTCGCATTATTTACCGTGGTCTTGTTTTACCTGGCGCTTTTGTTCTTAGTTGCTCATTTAGCGGAGAAGAAAAAGAGCAAGCTCTGGATCAACAATCCTTACATCTACGCTTTGTCTCTGGCAGTATACTGTACAGCCTGGACCTACTACGGAAGCATTGGTGTTGCAGCGACAAGCGGACTCAATTATCTTCCGATCTACATAGGTCCCATCATTATTATTCCGGCATGGATTTACATTAACACAAGAATTGTCCGCATCTCAAGAATCAATAAAATAAGCAGCCTCGCAGATTTTATTTCATTAAGATACGGAAACAGCAGAAGCTTCAGCGCCATCATTACCATTGTCTGTCTTTTGTCCATTGTCCCATACATAGGCTTACAGATCAAAGCCATCTCCGAAACCTTCCACCTGGTGACAAAAACTACAATATCAAATAATATTCTGACGGACAATGCAACTTTTGTCGTTATTCTGATTGCTTTATTTTCTTCATATTACGGAACAAAATATGTAGATGCTTCGGAGAAGCGTCTTGGAATTATTTCTGCCATTGCTCTGGAAAGTTTTCTGAAACTTTTTTTTATTATCATATTAGGGATTTTTGTCATTTATTTTGTGTTTGACGGATTTTCAGATATCTATCAAAAAGCAAGTCAATTCAAAGATTTTAAAGCTAAAAATACTTTTAACGGAATCGAAGGGGCACTAAACTGGATGGTTCTGTGCCTGATTTCAGGAACGGCCATCTGCATTCTTCCGAGACAGTTTCATACGGCGATTGTAGAAAACAGACAGGAAAAGCACATCAAAACGGCCATTTGGTTTTTTCCGCTTTATTTATTGATATTTACCCTATTTATCTTTCCAATTGCATGGGGCGGCAGATTGATTTTCGACGGACAGAAAGTTAATCCTGAGTTCTACTCTATTTTAATTCCCCAGCATTTCGACAATACACTGATTACGGTTTTTGTTTTTCTGGGAGGCTTAAGCTCCTGCATTTCAATGATTATTATTTCTGCCATTACATTATCGATCATGCTCTCCAATAACCTTATTATTCCCTATGGATTATTGGGAAAATTTAAGTCTGAAAATGAAATACAGAACACAAGGAGCATCACCAATATCAGAAAATTCAGCATTTTTGCCCTGATCATCATGGCGTTTGTTTTTTATAAATATTTTATTTTAAAAACTTCATTGGATTCTGTAGGCTTAATCTCATTTGTCGTGATCGGCCAGCTGGCGCCAGCTTTTTTCGGAGCTATTTTCTGGAGAAGAGGTACATACAAAGGTGCCGTAATAGGATTATTGGCAGGATTAACGATCTGCTACTTCGGGTTAATTATTCCACAATATTATTTCTCCTACAACCAGGAATTCAAAGGGGTTTTGAGAGATCTTTATCATGCTTTTGATTTCTTTAAAATTTCTTTTTTAGGGAGGATTCCACAGATTTTCTTTTGGTCGATTTTGGTGAATACTGCCCTTTTCAGTATTATTTCTGTGAGCGTAAAGGGAAATTACCGGGAAAGAAATTTTGCCGAATTGTATGTTGATATTGATAAATACATTCAAAACCACGAAAATGCTTTCATCTGGCGTGGAACAGCATACGTATCAGACATTAAAAACATCCTTGAACGGTTTTTAGGCAAAAATAAAACCGAACAGGCCCTCAGAATCTTCAATTTAAAATACAATATCGATTCTCAGACCGAAACCGCCGATTCAAGATTCATCAAATTTTCGGAAAATCTTTTGGCCGGAAGAATCGGCACGGCCTCGGCGAAGATTTTGATTGAAGGCGTTACCAAAGAAGATAAAATTTCATTAAAAGAAGTTTTAAATATTTTAGAAGAATCTAAAGAAAATATTACCCTCAATAAAAAACTGACCGAGCAGTCTGAAGAATTACAGAAACTGTCGGATGATTTACGGAAAGCCAATGAAAGTCTGATCATCAAGGATCATCAGAAAGACGATTTTCTTGATTCCGTAGCCCATGAACTGAGAACTCCGATTACAGCGATCCGTTCAGCCGGAGAGATTCTGGCAGAAGATGATGATATTCCTTTGGACATTAAAAAAGAATTTCTAAATAATATTATTACAGAATCAGACCGATTAAGCGAAATTATTAATGACATCCTATATCTGGACAAGCTTCAGCACGGTGAAATCGCTTTGCATATTCGGCGAAACAATATTATTGAAACCTATAAAAAGGCATTAAATCCACTTCTCCACCTTATTCAGCAGAAAAATATTCATTTAAGTGAAGTGAATCTTCTTAATAATTTTTTGTTTGACTATGATGAAGTCCGGATGATTCAGCTATTTCAGAATATATTAGGGAATGCTTTAAAATTTACCGATGAACAGGGTACGATTCAGACCAAGTTATCTGAAAAAGAGAATAACCTGGTCATTAAAATCTTTAACACCGGAAAGCACATCCCAGAAGAAGACCTGGAAATGATTTTTGATAAATTTTACCAGTCGAAAAATCAGAACATTATAAAACCAACCGGAAGCGGACTGGGATTGGCAATTTCAAAAAAAATAGTTCAGGCTCAGGGCGGAACGATAAAAGCAGAAAACAGCGGATTGGGCGTAACTTTTACAATCACCTTACCAGCAAAGAATGGTATTGATAACGAAGAACCCGATAGGGTTCAATTTGAATAGCCGCAGGTGAAACCTACGGAAATAAAAACAGAAGACAGAACCCGATAGGGTTTAATTTGAATAACCGCAGGTGAAAACCTACCGAAATAAAACACAAAACAGAACCCGATAGGGTTCAATCTTAATAACCGCAGGTGAAAACCTACGAAAATAAAACACAAATGAAAAATGGGAACATATCGGCAAATATTTTATCATATTGTTTTCGCAACAAAATATCGGAAACCTACAATTAATGAAAAAAATGAATCAGAGCTTTACAAATATATTTGGGGAATATTAAAGAATAAAAACTGTAAATTATACAGAATTAACGGAATGCCGGATCACATCCATATTCTATGTGACCTGCATCCAAGCATAACTCTCAGTAATTTGGTTAAAGATATCAAAGTAGCAACAAACCTGTGGATGAAAGAATCGGGACTGTTTACTGAATTTATTGGATGGCAGGAAGGTTACGGAGCTTTTACCTGCTCAGTAAGAGACAAGGAAAAAGTCATTAATTATATTAAAAATCAAAAAGAACATCATAGAAAAGAAACGTTTGAAAATGAATTTAAAAATATTTTAGCAGAACATGCCATTAAACCAGAATAATGTTTAATTAATAATATTCAACCCTACGGGTTGATTTAATACGAATCTTTCGTATGCCATAGGTTTCACTACGGCTATCAAAATTGAACCCTTCGGGTTCTTCAGTAAAAAAGAAAAAAAATAATGAAGTTGAATCTTAAAGAAAACAGACAATGAAAAAGATAATTATTGCAGATGATGAACATAAAATATTAATGTCTCTGGAATACAGTTTTAAAAAAAACGGATATGATGTGTACATTGCCAGGGACGGAACGGAGGTTCTGGAATTTTTAAAGACTATGGTTCCGGATGTGATTCTGCTGGATATTATGATGCCGAACCTGGATGGATACAGCACCTTGGATCTCATAAAACAGAACGGAAAACTGAAAGATACGAAGGTGATTTTCCTAAGTGCTAAAAATAATCCGAGAGATATTGAGAGAGGCCTGAAAATGGGAGCTGATGCGTACGTAACAAAGCCTTATTCGATAAAAAAACTGATGCAGCAGATTGAGGAAATGCTTGAATAGATGCTGAGATAATAGAGAAACGACAAAAGACTGCAGGCATCGTCATTGCGAACGGAGTGAAGCAATCTCAAATGATAATCTGCTTAAAACAGGTTTCTTCTTGTTGAAATGTCAGGATGTATAAAATAAGGTTATAAAAATATAGTTTGTGAGATTGCTTCGTCATTTCACTCCTCGTCATGGCAACGCCGTACAATGCAATGATGTAAGACAAAAAAAATTAATATGGATACAGATATTTTATTCAAACAGAGTATAGAAGATAAAGAGCATTTCTGGAAACAGCAGGCGCAGGAAATCGACTGGTTTCAGTTTCCTGCACAGATTCTTTCAGAAGATAATAATAATTACACCGAATGGTTTTCAGACGGCAAACTTAATATGTGTTATCTGTGTATCGATAAACATATCAATGACGGCTTCGGAGAGCAGGTTGCCATTATTTATGATTCTCCGGTTACCCATCAGAAGATAAAATATACTTTCAATGAAGCGAAAGAAGAAATTTCAAAACTGGCGGGAGGCTTGGTTTCATTGGGTTTAAAAAAGGGCGATACTGCTGTTATTTATATGCCGATGATTCCTCAGACTCTTTTTTCGATGTTAGCCTGTGCCAGAATCGGAGTGATTCACAATGTAGTTTTCGGTGGTTTTGCGCCTCATGAATTGGTGGTGAGAATTGATGACTGCAAGCCGAAAGCTCTTATTACAGCGACTGCCGGAGTGGAAATAGCCAAAAGAATTCCTTACCTGCCACTGGTGGAAAAAGCGATAGAGCTTACCCAGAATAAAGTGGAACATATCATTGTCTTCAACAGAAAATTAGCAGACAATCATCATGAAATGTTTGAGGGACTCATTGATTATGAAGAACTGATTCAACAATCAGAGCCTGCAGATTGTGTTTCTGTAGAATCCACGCACCCACTTTACTTATTATACACTTCTGGAACAACAGGAAAACCTAAAGGAATCACCCGTGACACGGGCGGCTACGCCACCGCTTTAAAATTTTCAATGAACTATATATACGGTGTTAAGCCGGAAGAAACCTATTGGGCTGCTTCCGATTTCGGCTGGGCAGTAGGACACAGCTTTTCAGTATATGGACCGCTAATTAACAGAAATACTACCGTAATTTTTGAAGGAAAACCCATTCTGACGCCTGATGCAGGAACATTTTGGAGAATCATTTCTGAATATAGAGTTTCGGTGATGTTTACCGCACCCACTGCGATCCGGGCTATTAAAAAAGAAGACCCCAACGGGGAGCTGGTAAAAAAATATGATTTAAGCCATTTTAAAAAACAGTTTTTAGCAGGGGAAAGATGTGATGTCGCGACTCTCGATTGGTTTGCAGAACATATTGGCGTTCCCGCGATCGATCATTGGTGGCAGACAGAATCGGGCTGGCCGATGTTGGGCTTAATGACCTTGAATGAAGATTATAAAATTAAAAGAGCATCAGCCGGAAAACCGGTTCCGGGCTATGATATTAAAATCTTCGATGAAAACGGCTACGAACTTGATGCTCATCAGGAGGGTTATCTGGTAATAAAACTTCCACTTCCACCGGGAGCTTTACTCGGGATCTGGAACGATGATAAACGTTTTCACGACAGTTATTTATCACAATACAACGGATATTATTTTTCCGGCGACGGAGCCATAAAAGATGAAGACGGCTATATTTTCATTACAGGACGGGTTGATGATGTCATTAATGTTGCCGGCCACCGGCTTTCAACCTCGGAAATGGAAGAAATTGTTTCATCACATCCCGATGTTGCAGAATGTGCCGTGGTGGGAATTAACGATGACCTTAAAGGACAGATTCCTTTCGCTTCAGTGGTTGTGAAGAACGGTTCTGCGATTTCAGAAAAAGATCTGGAGGAGGATATTATAAAAAGCGTCCGTGAAAAAATCGGTGCCGTAGCCTGTCTTAAAAATGTAATGATGGTAAAGCGCTTACCCAAAACACGTTCGGGAAAAATTTTAAGAAAATTAATCAGAACTATATTAGACGGAAAAGAATTTCAGATTCCGTCTACGATTGACGATGAGAAAATCGTTGAAGAGATCCAGCAAAAAATCGAGGAATATAGAGCTTAAACAAGAAATTAAGTATAAATTTAAAATAAATAAAATTCAAATTTTAAAAACGAACCGGATATGAGAAATTACCTGATAGAAGATTTACCGCATTATTTTGAAGAGTATAAAAAATCTATTAAAAATCCCAAGAAGTTCTGGGACAAAATAGCCGACCAGAATTTTGTCTGGTATCAGAGATGGAGCAAGGTGGTAAAGTATGATATGAATGAAGCAAAAATCACCTGGTTTAAAAACGCAAAATTAAATATCACCAAGAACTGTCTGGACAGGCATCTTTCTGTCCGTGGAGAAAAAACGGCAATCATCTGGGAGCCCAATGATCCCAAAGAAAAAGCACAGCATATTTCTTACAGTGAATTATACACCCGTGTCAACAAAACGGCCAATGTTTTAAAAGACATGGGAATCGAAAAAGGCGACAGGGTATGTATTTATCTTCCGATGATTCCGGAACTGGCAATTACGATGCTGGCGTGTGCCAAATTAGGGGCTGTGCATTCTGTTATTTTTGCAGGGTTTTCTGCTTCTGCCGTTGCCTCAAGAGTAAATGACTGCGGAGCTAAAATGGTGATCACCTCCGACGGAAGCTACAGGGGAAGCAAAGTTTTGGACCTGAAAAGTATCGTTGATGAAGCACTGGAAAAAACACCGAGCGTTGAAAAAGTACTGGTGGTCAAAAGAACGCACAATGAAATCAAAATGAAGGAAGGGAGAGATCACTGGATGGCTGAACTGTACGAAAAAGCCTCTCCTGATTTTGTTACCATTATTATGGATGCTGAAGACCCATTATTCATCCTTTATACATCCGGATCTACAGGAAAACCTAAAGGAATGCTTCATACTTCTGCAGGTTATATGGTCTATACAGCATATACCTTCAAAAATGTATTTAATTATAAAGAAAACGATATATACTGGTGTACTGCTGATATCGGCTGGATTACAGGACACTCTTATATTCTTTACGGACCTTTGCTGAATGGAGCAACGACTGTTATTTTTGAAGGAGTTCCTACCTATCCTGAGCCGGACAGATTCTGGGAAGTAATCGAAAAGCATAAAATCACGCAATTTTATACCGCACCTACGGCCATCCGTTCCTTAGCAAAGGAAAGCACGGAATGGGTTGACAGGCATGATCTGAGCTCATTAAAAGTGATCGGCTCTGTAGGGGAGCCTATTAATGAGGAAGCCTGGCATTGGTTCAATGATCATGTCGGAAAGAAAAAATGCCCGATCGTAGATACCTGGTGGCAAACCGAAACAGGAGGAATTATGATTTCACCGCTCCCCTTCGTAACCCCTACAAAACCAACGTATGCTACCCTGCCCTTGCCCGGAATTCAGCCTGTTTTAATGGATGATAAGCGTAATGAGATTTCAGGAAATCAGGTAACCGGAAATCTTTGTATCCGCTTTCCATGGCCGGGAATCGCAAGAACGATCTGGGGTGACCATCAACGGTATAAAGAAACCTATTTCTCAGCTTTTCCCGGAAAATACTTTACCGGTGACGGCGCTCTGAGAGATGAGGTAGGTTATTACAGAATCACGGGCCGCGTAGATGATGTAGTGATCGTTTCCGGGCACAATTTAGGAACGGCCCCGATTGAAGACAGTATAAACGAGCACCCTGCAGTAGCAGAATCTGCGATTGTAGGCTACCCGCATGATATTAAGGGAAATGCCTTATACGGATTTGTAATTTTAAAGGATACCGGAGCCGGCAGAAAGCAGGAAAATCTCGTTAAAGAGATCAATCAGCTGATTTCAGATCAAATCGGACCGATTGCCAAGCTGGATAAAATTCAGTTTGTTTCCGGGCTTCCGAAAACCCGGTCAGGAAAAATTATGCGCAGAATCCTGAGGAAAATCGCGGAAGGTGATTTCAGTAATTTCGGGGATATTTCTACTTTGCTGAATCCTGAAATCGTTGAGGAAATAAAAAATGAGAGAATTTAACTTCTATGAATACCAATATCAACGGGCTTTTAGCCCGTTTTTTTGGCATTGAATCAATTAAACTAAACGAGAATCAAAATTTCAAATTAATAAAATTTAAACACTCATTTAATAGACATATTCATAAATTTCAATAATATTTGATAGATAAAACATTATAACATTAATTTTATTGAAGCTTATTCAATCTATATAAAATTTAATGATTATCTTTAAGGTGTAAACCAAAAAATTATTTCTTATGTCAAATCTACTAGCCGGAATATTAGAAAATCACAGTGATTATAAACAACTGGAGACCGATCTGGAAAATTCGGGTTTCGGAAATTCAGATTATATTGTTTATCTTAATGACGGCAGTCATAACTCCCAATACATGGCGAGTGTAGCCGTTAAAGATCATGAACAGGCTGATGATGCCCGCAGAATTTTCAACCAGAACAATGCTTTAAAAACCTTTCTTTTTGAAAATATGAGCCTGGAGCAGACTTCCTACCAGACATTAAAAGATCTGATTCATGCAAGAAACAGAGCCGATATCCACACCAGCCCAGGAGTAAAAATAAAATCATCTCATAATGGGATGGATTCCGCAGAAGTGAAATTCTAAAAGATATAAAGCTGATAACCCGAAACCCGCAAATTTTTTTTGCGGGTTTTTACTGTTTGAAATGTCTGAAAATTTTCGTATTTTCGTTTAAATATAGGTATTTGCGCAGATGAGTTACGATTTGGAACAAGAGAATAAAGAAATTTTAGCAAGGTATAAAGATCTGATATCTAATACATACAGAACTTTGGATGAGGAAAATAATAAACTCATCCGAAAAGCTTTTGATATTGCGCTGGATGCACATAAAGATCAGAGAAGGAAAACGGGAGAACCCTATATCTATCACCCTATAGCCGTTGCTAAAATTGTCGCTACAGAAATCGGGTTGGGGGCTACATCCATTGCCTGCGCCCTGTTGCATGACGTTATTGAGGATTCTGATTACAGTTATGAAGATCTTAAAAAGATTTTCGGTGAAAAAATAGCTGATATCGTGAATGGATTAACCAAAATATCCATCATGAATCATCAGAATATCTCTGTACAATCTGAAAATTACAGAAAGCTTCTGCTTACGCTGTCTGAGGATTTCAGGGTAATCCTGATCAAGATTGCAGACCGTCTTCACAACATGCGTACTTTACAGAGCATGACCCCTGATAAACAGAAGAAAATCGCATCTGAAACGGTTTATATTTATGCTCCGATGGCTCACCGTCTGGGTTTATATAATATTAAATCGGAACTGGAAGATCTTTCGCTAAAATATAATAATCCTGAGGTTTACAATGAAATCACGGAAAAGCTGGAATTAGCCAAAGAAAACAGAGAACGGTATATCGAAGAATTTAAAAACGAGGTTTCGGAGCAGCTGAAAGATGAAGGATTGTCATTCACAATTAAAGGCCGCGCGAAAGCTATTTCTTCAATTTACAGGAAAATGCTGAAACAGGGGGTAACTTTTGAAGAGGTATTTGATAACTATGCGATCAGGATTATTTATAAATCTGATGCCAAAAATGAAAAATTCCTGGCGTGGAAAATTTATTCCATTGTCACCGATGTCTACCACAGCAACCCGTCAAGAATGCGTGACTGGATTACCCAACCCCGTTCCACAGGCTACGAAAGTCTGCATTTAACGGTTCTGGGTCCTGACAAAAAATGGATTGAGGTACAGATCCGTTCCGAAAGGATGGATGAGATCGCTGAAAAGGGTGTGGCCGCGCATTACAAATATAAAGAAGGATACAAACAAAGTTCTGATGACAGGAATTTTGAAAAATGGGTAACCGAGATCCGTGAGGTTCTGGAACAGCAGCAGAATCTTTCCACCTCTGAATTACTGGATAATATCAAACTTAATTTATATTCAAAGGAAGTTTTTGTATTTACTCCGAAGGGGGAAATTAAAATTCTGCCTACCAACGCCACTGCTCTGGATTTTGCATTTTCAGTTCACTCGGATCTGGGAATGAAATGTTTAGGTGCAAAAATTAATGGGAAATTAGTTCCGATTTCTTATGTTCTCCAAAACGGAGATCAGGTAGATATTTTATCTTCCCAAAACCAGAAACCTAAATCCGACTGGCTTGAATTTGTAGTCACTTCAAAGGCAAAATCCAAGATCAAAAGCTTCCTGAATTCACAAAAAAATCAGATCGTTGAAGAAGGAAAAGAGATTTTGCAGAGAAAACTGCGCCACGCTAAGATTAATTTCAATGACGAAGAGATCAATAAACTGCAAAAATTCTTCAACTTAAAATCTTCACAGGAGCTATTTCTCAAATTCCAGACGAACGAACTGGACGCGAGCAGCCTGAGAAAGTATATTGAAAGTAAAAACGTATTCAATAACCTGCTTTCCAGATTCAGAAAATCTCCCAGTAAAAATACACATTACGAAGAACCGAAAGAGCAGAATCTTGATATGATCATCTTCGGGAAAGATGAAGAAAAGCTGAACTACACCTATGCGAAATGCTGTACGGTCATCCCGGGAGATAAAATTTTTGGGTTTATTACCATTTCAGAAGGAATAAAAGTACACAGTGACAATTGCCCGAACGCCATCAATTTACGTGCTCAGTATGATTACAGGGTTATTCCTGCCAAATGGGTGAATGCCGAAAGCTTCAAAAACAGAGTGAAAATTGAAATTGAAGGACTGGACCGCATGGGAATGATCAATGATATCACAACTGTGATCAGCGGTGCGATGGGAATGGATATGAAAAGTATGTCTATTGAATCCAATAACGGTGTTTTCACAGGAAGCATCAACCTTGAAGTTAAAAATAAAAACCAACTCGAGCAGACGTTTAAAAAACTTAAGGATATCAATGGAGTTTCACGAGTGAGACGATTACAATCCTAGATCAGAATGATCCTTTCAGATTGTATGGCAACCAAGAAAACGTTTTTAGTTTAGACCCAACTTCAATTCTTAATATGAACTTATCTGTATATTTTAAAAAATTTTTCCAAAGCAGTCAGTCTTCCGGAATCATTCTCATTTTTTGTGTATTAGTCTCTCTATTGATTGCCAATTCCTCATTATCTGAGGGGTTCCAGCGATTTTTAAATCAGGAAACCGGTACTGATCTTTTTCATCTTACTTATCCTGTAAGCATATGGATTAACGATGGGCTTATGGCTGTATTTTTTCTTTTGGTAGGACTGGAGATTAAAAGAGAAATGGTGGAAGGCGAACTTTCATCATTCAGAAATGCTTCCCTTCCTATTTTTGCGGCGATCGGCGGAATGCTTGTTCCTGCAGTTATTTTTACCGTTTTTAATCATGGCACCGGGTATGAAAACGGCTGGGGAATTCCCATGGCCACTGATATAGCATTTTCCCTGGCGATCATTTCCATGCTTGGAAAAAAAGTTCCGAATTCTATTAAAATATTTCTTGCCGCATTGGCGATCGTGGACGACCTGGGTGCTATTCTGGTGATTGCCATATTTTATACCGAACAGATCCACTGGACGTATCTTTTTCTATCACTGGGCGTTACCGGTCTATTATTTATCCTGAATTTCTTAAAAGTTACTAAGATAATTTTCTATATCATTCCGGGACTATTTCTTTGGTACTTTCTGCATCACTCAGGCATCCATGCTACTATCGCAGGAGTTTTACTGGCATTCTCAATTCCTACGAACGCTTCTCATGTAGAAATTTCAACTTTAGAAAAACTGGAACATCAGCTTCATTTTCCTGTAAGCTTCCTCATCATGCCTCTTTTTGCCTTAACCAATACCAATATCACGTTCAACAGCTCAATGATCGATGGATTAACAAGCACTTTAGGTTTGGGCATTATCGGCGGTTTAGTTTTGGGAAAATTAATCGGGATCAATCTATTCTCATTTCTAGCCATAAAATTAAAAATCAGCACCTTACCGCAAAACAGTTCATGGTTTCAGATGTTAGGGGTCGGACTTCTGGCTGGAATTGGTTTTACCATGTCGATTTTTATAGCTTTATTATCCTTTAAAGGACAAATTGAAATCCAGGATGAAGCAAAATTTGCTATCCTGATCGCTTCTTTTTTAGCAGCAGTCTTTGGCTATATCCTATTAAATATGAGCTCTAAAAATAACATTGAAGAGGATTAGTTTTTCACGACGGTCCAGTTTCCTTTCAGGGAACCCATTTTCCATGTTCCGGATTTAGTTTCTAAACTTCCGTATAATATGAATCCGGAGGGTGAAGGGCTCATGGTGGAAAGTGCACCGCTTCCGCCACCCTGCATTGATGTATAAAAGGTTTCCTGAAATGTCATAGAAGTTCTTGTTCCTTCAATTCCTCCTTTTTCGCCAACATTTAATACCAATGTTCCGGTTTGGTCTCCGGTATAACTTCCTACCCATTTTCCTTTATAGGGAGTCACATAATTGTTTTCTGCCCTGTCCCGCTCAATTTCCTCACAGGAAATAAGTGAAATTACACTGATCAGCAAGGTGAAAAATTTAATCTTTTTTAGCATGGTCATTGGATTGTATGGTTATATTTTCTTTATGAATATTTTCTGAATATCCTTTCTGTTCGTTTTTCGCTTTCTTTTGAAGCTCATCAGTGAGCAGCTTATCAATTCTCAATTTTCTCAGTGCCATATTTAGCTCATTGCCAAAAAGAAGAAGATAAACGTTTACGTTTACCCATACCATGAGAAGGATCATACTCCCAATGGAACCGTACAGAACATTATATCTGGCAATATTTTTCACATATAAAGCGAAGAAATAAGTGGTTACAACAAACAGGACGGTGGTTAAAATGGCACCCGGAACAGCTTGTCTGAACCTTGCAATTTTCACAGTTCCCAACCAGTAAAACAGCGCTAACAATATGAAATAAAATAAGGGAAAAGAAACAAAACCGATGATTTTGGAAAGGTTCTCCGTAAGCCATGAAACATCATATACCGGAGTAAATGATTTTAGGACCACCTCAGAATAATAGACTCCGAAAAGGGTTAAAAAAACAATAAAAATAAATCCGATCGTTATAAAAAATGAAAGAATGAATTCTTTTACATCTGTCATTTTTTCATCTGTATTTTCGTTAAATCCATTAATTAATGAAAATGTTCCGTTGGTAGCAAAAACCAATGCCAGGACAACCGTAAAACTGCTGATTCCTTTCATATTGGGGATTATGCTTGATTCAATATATTCTCTTACATCTTGCTGCATATGGGCAGGAAATACATTTTGCATCAGCACATCAAAAATATAGAACTGAAGCTTATCATAATGCGGCATATAGGGCAAAACCGATAACAGGAAAAGAAGAAACGGAAATAAGCTGATGGTAAAACTCCAGGATATAGCTGCTGCCTTGCGTCCGATCTTATCTTTGAATATGCCTGAAATATAGATCTGAAACATCTGCCACAGTGAAATTCCTAATAAAGGAATATGGATATCATCAAGAAATTCTCGAATTTTTAAGATAAATCTAGGAACTTTTAGGGCCATAAAGTATATTTGCGCTCAGCAAATATAAGAAATGCAGATTAATTTACTTTGTATCGGTAAAACAGACGATAAAGAAATCACTTCGCTCATCAGCTATTATCTAAAGCGCCTTCCGAAACACTGGAATTTTGAAATCATTGAGATTGCGGATGTGAAAAATGCCAAAAACCTTTCTTCTGATCTTTTGAAAAAAGAAGAAGCCAAACTGTTTATGAATCATATCGATAAGAATGATCTGGTGATTATTTTAGATGAAAAGGGCAAACAGTTTACGAGCCGTGAATTTGCACAGAAAATAGACAGCTGGATGAATGTATCCGTAAAAAAAATTCATCTGCTGATTGGGGGCGCCTATGGATTTTCAGAAGAAATTTACAGCAGAACCAACGAGAAAATGTCATTATCGAAAATGACATTTACCCACCAGATGATCAGGTTATTTATCGTCGAACAGCTGTACCGGGCCGATCAGATTCTGCAGGGAAAGCCATATCATAATGATTAATAAAAGATTTTCAGACAGTTATCAGACTACATTTTTCTGCTAACTATTAACCCGGAATATCAATGTTTTAAACCGATCTGCCTTTTTGCTTCTCCAACCACGAAAGCCACGGAATTGGCAATATTAAAGCTCCGGATCAGTCCAGACATCGGAATGGTCAGATGATTTTCAAAACGGTCCAGAACCTCTTTACTCAGGCCAGCACTCTCTTTTCCGAAAACCAGCCAGTCTTCATCCTGAAATTCTGTTTCCAGGTATGATTTTTCAGCATGGGAGCTCATGAGAAAAACCCGGGATACATCCGGAACTGCCCGTACCCATTCATCAACATCAGCATACTCCGTAACCTCAAGATGAACCCAATAATCCAAGCCGGAACGTTTGAGGTTTTTGTCATTGATAACAAATCCGAAGGGATGAACCAGATGCAGCCGGCTCTCTGTACCTACGCACAATCTCCCGATATTTCCTGTGTTGTTGGGAATTTCCGGTTCTACAAGAACAATATTTAACATGATGACGTTTTAATGGCTGCAAAAATAGTTAAAACAAATCGGGATTTGGTTAAATTCGTTTCTTTGTAACAGCAAAAAACGGACTGAAGCCCGTTTCTGTTGATATTTTGATTTTTATTGATTAGTTTAGTTTCGGGGCGGCTCCGCCGCCCCGAAACTAAACTAATCTTTTCTGAGATTATTTTTTCACCTCACATTTCTCATAATATGTAAGAAGCAGAGGCTTTTCATATCCCAGACTCACTGCTTTATCCAGACTTGCACAGGCTTCCTTTGGTTTTGCCGTTTCAAACAGGATTAATGCTTTATTGACGTATGCCTGCGAAAATTTGGGATCTATTGAAATTGCCTTGTTGACATCAGCCAGGGCTTCCTTATTTTTCTTTAATTTAAAGTACACGTCTCCCCTTCCGCTGTACAGAAGAGATTCCGGTTTTTCGGAGATCAAAGTATTGTAATCTTTTAAAGCCCCTTCAAGGTCCCCGTTATTCTTTTTAAGATTGGCCAAACCCGTACGGGCATAGATATTATCCGGTGCGAAAGTAAGAATCTGATTCAGATCTTTAGCGGCGAGATCTTTTTTCCCCAGATTTTCATACACTTTGGCTCGTGTAAGGTACATATCTGCATTTTCAGGCTCTATCTGAAGGCCCTTATTAAGATAACCCAATGCTGCCTGTTTGTTGCCTTTTTGCCCGTGAATAGAACCTAAATTAGCGTATACTGCTGCTGACATAGGATTGGATTTCAAGGCAGACTCATAGGATTTGAATGCAGCGCTCGTCTTCCCCAGCCTTCGCTGAGCGGTTCCTAAATAATTATAATATTCGGACTGAATCTGCTGGATTTTTTCACTTTGTGCTAACTGTGAGTATTGCTCTTCTGCGCATTTATAATCAGCTTTTTTAAAACATTCTTCAGCCACTTTTTTATCCTGACTGTAATAATGCAATGATGTAAAAGCTAATGCTCCCAGTAATAAATGTTTTTTCATATGGTTATATTTTGTTTGTTGATCACTTTTTTTGCGAGTGCACCAAAAACAACACCCAACAAAGATCCAACAAACGCCCCCACCAAAATATCTATCGGGAAATGCACTCCTAAATATATACGGCTGTAAGCTACTACCCCAGCCCATACAAATATAGCATAAGGAAGCCAATAAATTTTCTTTTTCAGTAAAATACTTAAATAGGATGCTAAAAAAAAGGTATTGGACGCATGTGCCGAATAAAAACCGAATTGCCCTCCGCACTTTACAATCCTCATATGGTGCTCCAGAGCAGGATCATGACACGGTCTCAGCCTTGCGACTCCATATTTGAAAACACCGGCAAGCTGATCAGAAACCGTTACTCCCAGTGCAATGAATATCAAAATAAAAGCTAATGATCTCAGCTTATAGTTTTTATATAAAAAGTAACATAAAATGATATAAAGCGGAACCCAGATCCATGTACTGGAAATCAAGATCCAGAACTGATCGAAGGCTGTATCGCCCAGATTATTAAGATATAAAAATACCTTTTTATCTTCCTGAATGATTTCCTCCATGGATTATCTGCTGACAGGGCCCTCGTAAGTATCATCTTCGGAAGGCTTTAGTTTCGGAGGTTCATTTGTAGCTACAGGATCTTTGACAATATCTTTATCGATATCGTTCATAGGATTGAAGTCTTTAGCTGCATCCTTTACTTTCTCAATCTCACGCTTGATCTCAGAAACAGGATTATCCGTCTCTTTCATGATCTCAGTTTTTATATCTTCCACCGCACCACGCATTTTTCTTACACCTGACCCTAAATCACGCGCTATCTGAGGAAGTTTATCCGGACCAAATAATACAACGATTGCAACGGCAATGAGTGCCATCTCTCCAATACTTAATTCCATTTTGTAAAATTACAAAAGATTATACATATGTGAGACAGTTATATACTATTTTAAATAAATTTTAAGAAAGTGGTTAAGGTTTAAGGTTTAGGGTTTAGGGTTTAGGGTTTAACAAAATATTTAATATTAAGAAATATTAATTCACATACAGTAGATTTAAATAATTATTTTGATTACCTTTAATGCACCAACCATTTAAATATTTAATCATGAAAAAATTATTAACTCCTTTCAGGCTGCTGGCATTGGCTACGATTTTAGCATTAAGCAGCTGCCAGAGTGAAGATCCTGAAATTTCCGGACAGGAAATAACCGAAGTAAAAACATCAGTTAATGACTTGAGAAAAGAAATCACTCCTGCAAACCAGATCATTCCAGAGATGGTACAGACCCAGATTAACGATTCAAAAGCTAATCTTGAACAATATCTGGAGAACGATCTGCAGATTGAAGGGATTTCTGTTATCGGCAAATTATCAACCGCCAGAGGATTGGAAATAACCCAGGATTTAATTTCTCAAAAAAATTCTTTTATTGCCACAGGAAACATTCTTGATCCCGCGACTGTAAAAGTCGGGAGCATCATTAACCTGAATCCGGCAGAAGAACTAAGCGCTGCTCAAACCGAACTGAAAAATCTGGTCGGCAGAGAAATCACAATTGATACTCATGTCATGGAAATTTCATGGAACCATAAAGGCGAAAAATTTTCTACATTATGCTTTTATAATGATTCCGGAATTATCTGGGATAATGTTTTGGGAGGACTGGTGATGATCAGCCAAAGAGGAAATGTGGAAGAATCACCGGCAGCACAGGCAAAAGTATCGTCCAAATGGTATAAACAATGGTGGACAGCCAACTGGCTCTGGGGTTCTAAAAGAGGCGAAATAGGATACAAAATAACCATTTACTATTCAGGTTCTTCCGTTTCAAATGTAGACGTAAGCGACTGGGGAAGCATCAGCTTAGGCAAAGCAAAAAGTGAAAGTAAGGTCACTAAAAAAACTGGCGCTTACGGACAGTGCAGATATGCGCTCGGACTATGCACTCCTACAGGTTCTTTAAGCTTTAATTCAAATAATTTTTCGATATCCTTTTCAGGGTTGGGAAGCAATATCGTAAGCAACGGAACAAAATCATTATATCCTTAGTACTATATTCTTTCAACGAAACAGGGAGCCGAAATTCGGCTCCCTGTTTTTTTATGTTTATCTGATTACTTTTTTATGCTCTTTTTCTGAAATGCATAATAAGTAAAAACCACACTGACGGCCATTAATATAAATGCTAAAAAGAACGGCGCTCCTGAGAATTTAAACGGTGCTTCATCATGGGTAAAGAAATAGAATAAATTCGTCATCATGGGAGGTCCAATGATAGAAGTAGCACTCATCAGGCTCGTTAATGCACCCTGCAGCTCCCCCTGTTCGTTGGAAGGAACACTTTTCGTAATGACCGACTGAAGCGCAGGCCCGCAGATTCCTCCCAGGCAGTAAGGGATCAGGAATGCAAACATCATCCAGCCTTCCGTTGCAAAAGCAAAAAGCAACATTCCCAATGCATAGAGTGCCAATCCGTAATAAATACTTTTCTGCTCGCCCAGCTTGGGAGTGGTCCACCGGATCAGTCCGCCCTGAACCAGTCCTACCAATAATCCGACAACGCCTAAGGAAATTCCTACCATCCGCTCGTTCCAGTTGAATTTATACATGGTAAAGAAACTCCAGTTACTCTGGACAGCATGACCGGCTATATAAATCAGAATTAACGAAACAATAAGTCCTGAAATTTCAGGATGCTTTCCCAGAAATTTAAATGATCCTATCGGGTTAGCCCTTTTCCAGTTGAATTCTCTTCTCTTATCTTTATCTAAACTTTCAGGAAGAATGAAGTATCCGTAAAGGAAATTCACAAGACATAAGCCTGCTGCTGCATAAAACGGAACCCTGGCGCCATAATGTCCTAAAACACCTCCCAGAACAGGTCCGATAATAAACCCAAGCCCGAAAGCAGCTCCTATTAAACCGAAATTTTTGGCCCGGTCTTCATCAGTGGAAATATCCGCAATATAGGCACTTGCCGTGGTAACACTTGCTCCTGTAATTCCCGCAATCACCCTTCCCAGAAACAACCACAGAATCGTCGGTGCCAAAGCCAGTAAAATATAGTCTATCGCAAAGCCAAATAATGAAATCAGGATCACGGGCCGCCTGCCATATTTATCACTTAAGTTTCCCACCACCGGAGAAAAAATAAACTGCGTAAAGGCATAGGCAAAACCCAGCCATCCACCGTATTTGGCAGCCTCACTTATATCCGCATGGATCAGTTCCTCGATCAGTTTTGGAACTACCGGAATGATAATTCCCCACCCCGTAATGTCAATTAACAGCGTAATGAATATAAAACTCATGGCCGCTTTTTTCTTCGAGTTTTCCATAATGCTGCAAAAATAATGAAATCAGGAAAAATAATGATTCTAAATTGTATTAATTAGTTGTCGGATTTAGGTTAACAGTTGATAGAGGCTTTATAATAGTTAACATAACCGTCAACAACAGGTACGAAAAAAGCCTTTCGCAGTGAAAGGCTTTTTCTTATTTATTGTAGTGTATATTTACTTTGAAGCAAGTACTTCTTTTTCAGAAGTAGTTCTACCATGTACTTCACCCTCTTTTCCTGTTTTCAGGAAGTCGTAGGCAATAGCCGACGCGATGAAGATGGATGAGTACGTACCGAACGCGATACCAATTAACATCGCAAACATAAATCCTCTTAAGTTATCTCCACCGAAAATGAAGATCGCCAGAATTACAAGGATGGTTGTAAATGAAGTGTTGAATGTTCTCCCTAATGTACTGGAGATAGAATCATCAAACAATCCTGCTAATGTTAACGATTTTTTCTCTCTTAAATATTCTCTGATTCTGTCGAAGATAATTACCGTATCATTGATTGAATATCCTAATACCGTAAGGATGGCAGCCACAAAATCCTGGTTGATCTCCATATTGAATGGCATAAACTTATGAAGCAGTGAGTAGGCTCCCAGAATGATAACCGCATCGTGGAATAATGCTGCAACAGCACCCAGAGAGAATTGCCATTTTCTGAATCTTAAAAGGATGTATAAGAAGATACCTCCTAAAGCAGCCGCTACTGCGAGAATACCGTGTGTTTTAATATCATCTGCCACGGTAGGTCCTACCTTTTCAGAAGAAATAATTCCTGCGTGACCTTTGTCTGCAGATTTAAAGTCATTAAGAGTTACATTGGATGGTAAACTTGATTTTAAACCTTCATATAATTTCTGCTCTACCGTTTGGTCAGCTTTTAAAGATTCATCTTCGATAAGGTAATCGGTAGAGATTTTTAGCTGCTTGTCATTTCCGAACGTCTTAGCTTCTACAGAAGAATTTTTTCCGTCTTCAGTTTTGAAAACTTTGATCAGGTTCTGCTCAACATCTTCGGCATTCACATCTTTATCAAATCTCACCACATAATTTCTACCTCCTGTAAAGTCGATCCCGTATTTGAATCCGTGGATAGCAATTGAAGCGATACTGATTACTGTTAATACAGCGGAAACGATGTAGGCATATTTTCTTTTTCCGATGAAATCGATCCACGTATTTCTGAATAAGTTTTTCGTTGGCGGTGTCCACACAGAAAGGTGTTTCCCTTTGTTCAGTCTTGAGAAGATCATCACTCTTGAAAGTAATACTGAAGTAAAGAACGTCATTAAGATACCGATCCCTAATGTCAAAGCAAATCCTTTGATAGGACCCGTTCCGAATAAGAACAGTACACCAGCCGTTAATAACGTCGTTAAGTGACCATCAACAATCGCGCTTAATGCATGTTTGAAACCGTCTTTGTAAGCTTCTAAAATACTTTTTCCTGCAAATAATTCTTCCTTCGTCCTTTCGTAGATGATAACGTTCGTATCCACCGCCATGGCCATGGTAAGAACAATACCTGCGATACCAGGAAGCGTTAAAGTAAAGTCTCCGGAATCCATTATTCCGAAAATATAGAATAAGTTCACAATCATTGCGATTACAGCGTATACCCCCGCACCACCATAATAGAAAATGATATAAACAATAATAATCAGGAAGGCGATCGCAAATGAAATTACCCCTGCGTTAATAGACTCCTGACCCAATGATGGTCCTACTACCGTAGCCTGAACTACTTTCGCACCTGCAGGCAATTTTCCTGCTCCTAAAACGTCAACCAGTTCTTTAGCTTCTTCCTGAGAGAAGTTACCGGAGATCTGGGTTCTACCGTTTGGAATGGCGTTAACCACATTCGGCGCTGTATAAACTCTTCCGTCTAATGTTACAGCAACTGGTCTACCAACGTTTTTCTCCGTTAATGTTTTCCATTCTTTAGCCCCTTTAGAGTCCATCTGCATGTCTACGATTACTCTGCTCAGCTCATCATAGCTGATGTTAGCCGTTTCAACAGCACCGTCTACAGGAGCTTTTTGGTTGATGTTACCTCTGATGGCATACAATACCAGACTTTCAGTGTCTGTAGCTTCGGGCTTGTACCCCCACATAAACTGAGTATATTTAAGATTGGCAGGACGTAGAGCCTGTCCTACTTTGCTGTTTAAAATCTTATTAACCGCTGCGGTATCCGTTAATTTTACACTTCCCACAGCACTTTGACTCATTGATTTTCCACCCTGCATAAGATTCATAAAATTGATGTTTTTGGCAACACCCATAGAATCTCCTTTGGCAGCGATCATCGTAGTTAATGTCTGGAAATAAGGAGCAACTTCATTGATTTGCTGTACTTCCCAGAACTGAAGTTTTGCAGAAGTCTGAAGCATCTTCTTCACCTTGTCGATATCTTTCATACCCGGCATTTCAACAGAAATTCTTGCGGTTCCCGGTACCCTCTGAACGTTAGGCTGCACGGCACCCATTTTATCGATTCTGGTTCTGATGACCTCAAAAGCAGTACCTACGGAAAGATCGATTCTTCTTTTAATAATACTTTTTACCTGATCATCAGAAGTATTATACTTAATCTCAGAAAGATTGGTATTTCCGAATAATTCAGGATCAGCCAGCTTAAGGTTGGTTCCTTTTGCTTTGTTGATGGCATCAAACTGTTCGAAGAAATTATCGATGTAAGCTTTTGTAGAGTTCTTCTGAACTTCATCTGTTTTGTTTAAAGCTTCGATTAAGACAGGGTTCGTAGAATAGTTGGTTAAATCATTTACCAGATCTCTCTGGTTGATCTCCAATAGAACGTTGATCCCCCCTTTCAGGTCAAGACCAAGTTTCATTTCTTTGTCTTTAGCTTTAGAGTAATAAAGTTTCGTGAATCCCAGATTCAGAGTATCCTTAGACAGTCTTGCGATTTCTTTCTGATACTTTTCCGGATTGTCTCCTGCGACAGCAGTTGCCTCTTTTTCAATTTTGCTTGCGTACCACGTTGGCAATAGCTCATTTAAGCAAATCAGCCCAAGTACAATAGCGACAATTGTAATAAGTCCTTTTCCTTGCATTTTGTTATAACTACGTTAAATTAAGTCGGCAAATATAATCATTTTCTTGAGTTTTATGAATTTTTAACAACAGAAATCATTTATTTTCAGAGATTTTGACAATTTTACCTCTATTTAAGATTTAGCAATTTTCCGGACATATTTTCATAATTTTTCTAAATGTGAATTGGTATGAAATTTTCATTCATTAAACAACACCCTAATTCTCAAAATATTATGAAAAAACTACTTTTTACAGCAGGTATTTTTTCTTCCTTATTCCTTAATGCCCAGAGCATTGTTTTGGAAGAATTTGCCAGCGGCTTCACGGCTCCGGTCGAGATTACTAATGCCAACGACAGCCGGTTGTTTGTCGTCCAACAGAACGGAATTATTAAAATTGTTCAGCCTAACGGAACCGTTAATGCTGCCGATTTTCTGAACATCAGTTCTAAGGTTCTTTACGGAGGAGAACGCGGACTTTTAGGACTGGCATTTCACCCGCAATACTCGACCAACGGGTATTTTTTTGTGTATTACAATGACACAGACGGGAATATTACCATCGCCCGGTACACGGTAAGTGCCGGAAATCCCGATGTCGCAGATCCGGCCTCTGAAAAGATCTTACTGAACCAGGCTAAACCTTTTGATAACCATAACGGAGGAAGCATTCATTTTGCTCCTGACGGAAATCTTTGGGCGATCACCGGTGACGGCGGAAGTGGCGGGGATCCCAATAACAATGCTCAGAATAAAAATTCTCTGTTAGGGAAAATGCTTAGAATCGATGTGAACACGACCGGCCCTTACAACATTCCTGCAGGAAATCCTTTTGCAGGGAGCACAGTTGACGGCTCGGATGAGGTTTGGTCCTACGGTCTTAGAAACGGCTGGAAGTTCTCTTTTGACACGACGGATAATACTGTTCTTATTGCCGATGTAGGACAGGGACAGATCGAAGAAATCAACCGCATTCCTGTTTCGCAGGCTGCCGTGAATTACGGATGGCGCTGTTATGAAGGAAACAACACTTACAATACCGCAGGATGTGCAAATGCATCCACCATGACTTTTCCGGTTGCTGTTTATGATCATTCCGCAGGAAGATGCTCCATTACCGGAGGCTACGTATATCGCGGAACCCAATACCCTGCACTCCAGGGAAAATATTTTTTTACAGATTACTGCGTTCCACAGATCGGAATGCTGAACACTGATAATTCTATTACCTGGACTCCGTCTTTTTCAGGAAATAATTTTTCCACTTTCGGACAGGATTACCAGAAAGAGCTGTATATCGCAGCCATTAATAACGGAAAAATTTTTAAAATAAAGACCAACACGACGCTTTCAACACAGGAAGACGGTCTTTTCAGCCAGATCGTCGTTTATCCTAATCCTGCTTCAGAAAAAGTTTTCATAGAAGGATTAAGGGACAGGAATACCATGGCTGAGATCTTTACGTCTGAGGGAAGAAAAGTTCTTGATGCTACGAAAATAGACGTTGATAACAGCCTTAATATTACAGGAATTCCTGCCGGCGTTTATTACCTGAATTTAACATCCGGAGACCTGAGATCTTACAGTCAGAAACTGATTATCAAATAAAAATACTTTATTCATCATTATAGAAAAGAGGCCGTCTCACTATTCGTGAAAACGGCCTTTTTTATGAAATTTTCCTTTATCCTTATACGAGAAGGGTTTTCGTTTAAACAATTCTCAACCCACATCGTTTAGTTATGAAACACCTTTTTTATATGGTCATTGAGAAAATCCGGGTTTCTGGTTTATTTCTCATCATCCTGAGATCAAAAACCATGGCTACATTTCTTGTAAATGCCCGTCCTTTTTCAGTAATTTTTATCTGATGATCATGAATTTCCACCAGATCATCATTTTCCATTTCTTTTAGCATAGCGAATGCATGATCCAGTTCAGGGAACGAATTCTGCGCATCAAAGACCGTTTCCAGCTGACACATCAAATTCAGAATGTGTCTTCTCACAATCAGATCCTCTTCATTAAGAATGTGGCCTTTCACCACAGGAATAAAGCCTTCTTCCACCGTTTTCTGATATTCTTCCACCGTCTTCACATTCTGGGCAAATGCATACCACGAATCTGAAATCGCAGACATTCCCAAGCCTACCATCAGTTGAGTATTGCTAGAGGTATAACCCATAAAATTTCTGTGTAGTTTTTTCTGAATCAGCGACTGGTATAGATCATCATGTTCCAAGGAAAAATGATCCATTCCCACTTCAATATATCCTAATTCTTCAAGTAATTTTTTGCCATCTTCATACAAACGGCGTTTTTCTTCTCCGCTTGGCAGGTCATTTTCATCAAATCCTCTTTGCCCTACTCCTTTTACCCAGGGAACATGTGCATAAGAATAAAAGGCGAGCCTGTCGGGTTTTAACTCTAAGGTTTTACGAATGGTATGCTCCATTGCCTCCCAGGTCTGATGCGGAAGTCCGAAAACCAAATCATGGCTTATTCCTCTGTAACCGATCTCCTTTGCCCATTCTGTCACCCGCTGTACGTTTTCAAAAGGCTGAATCCTGTTGATTGCCTTCTGAACCTTAGGATCATAATCCTGAACACCGAAGCTCACTCTTCTGAAGCCCAGATCATACAGGGTCTGAAGATGTTCTACCGTGGTATTATTCGGATGTCCTTCAAAAGAAAATTCAGGATGCTCTGCAATTTCAACGGTGTCGAAAATTCCCTGCAGTAATGTTTTTAAATTGGCCGGAGAGAAAAAAGTAGGTGTACCTCCTCCTAAATGAAGTTCCTTTAACTTCGGCTTTTCGTTAAAAAGCCTGAGATAAAGATACCACTCTTTCAGAACACTTTCCAGATACGGTATTTCTACGCTGTGCTGCTTTGTAATCCGCTTATGACATGCACAGAATGTACATAAAGCTTCGCAGAAAGGTAAGTGAATATAAATAGAAATTCCTTCTTCTGCATTGCTCTCATTAAAAGACCTGATAACACTCTCTTTCCATTTTTCGGGTGAAAAAGTACTTTCATCCCAGTACGGAACAGTGGGATAAGAAGTGTAACGAGGTCCTGGAATATTATATTTATCGATTAAAGAATTCATTAAAATTTTAAATTTTCAAAGAAATTCTAAGGTGAATTTCACCATGCAAAATTAACTATAACTTATGAATTTTAAATCATGAATTATATTAGGCTTTATCTATCCTAATTATTTTATAATGAGTCTAAATACGGCTTCAGCAAAATTGCTTCCCAAATCGAGGTACCCGGCACTGTCATAATGCCACGGATCGTTCCCGTAATTATATTTTACCGTTGATCGGACAATAGCTGCCTTCCGGTCCTCCTTCACAAATTTTTCCTGGGCAAACTGCACCAGCTCTCCCATGGGCCATACTTTTCCCTTTTCATTTTTTCCGGAATCCGATATTTTCCCGATGACAACCGGCAGGTCATCCGCAAGCATCGCTGCTCTCATCTGGTTCATCAACGTTTTAAGGTGGCTGTAATAATGAGCGGCAATCTCTTCTGAAAGACCTGCATCGCTTTCTCCCTGCATCCAGAGTATTCCGGATGGGATGATTTCATCTTTCTTACCATTGCCGTCGATATCTGATTCCGCCAAAGCATTTTTTACTGTTTTTAAAAAGTGATCATACTGATTGATTCCGTTTTTGCCATTGAAGTCTGCATCCCAGCAGCCAAAACCGGCAGCAGCAAGACTGTCGATAGAAGTCCCTTCCCTTGCATATTTAATGAGTGCAATTTTATCATTCGGAAAGCGTTCTTTTATTCTTTTAGCAAAAGACAGCTCAGGTCCGAAACGATCGGAAAGCGTATTGATTATTCCATCCGTTCTGAATCCTGTTCCATGTCCGGGTTTCAACATTTCCCATTTTCCTGTTCCTCCATTTACGTCTCCGTCCGGGACAGAATTTCCCTGAAAAATATATACATCTTTAAAATTTTTCAAATTACCCGGCAGATCCTTATTATACCCGAAACCGTTCATATTGGATTGCCCGGCTAAAATAAAAACCCGAATTTTCTGAGAATAAAATAAAGACGGAATTAATATAATGAAGAATATTTTCAAATTTTTCATGCTGAGAATTTAGTGAAAATTAATTAAAAAAAAGACAATCAGCCAAAGACCGATAATGATAAAGCTGTTTAAACTTTTCTATTATCATAAAGTAGATCCGAAAGATTTCGAATCACTTAAGTTAATTAAAGTAATATACTTTGCGCAAAAGAAGTACACGTAAGTTTTTTGACAATCTTTGATTTTCACCTGATGTGAACTTAATTCTGCGGTATTTTTTTAAACTTTCTAAAGTGTACTTAAGTGTGGGACAGTAAGTACCACACACCGCTACCGCACGAATCCACACCGCTACCGCACGAATCCACACCGCTACCGCACGAATCCTTTCGTGTGGTTGTCTGTAGTAAACCACAAAGGAAATCCAAAGCTTTTTAAACACTTAATTCTGCGGTATTTTCTTCCCGAAATAGTCTTTTAGCGAAAGTTCCCGCCACTGGCAACCGGTTTTCGGCCGTTTATAGTGGACTGAATTATTTTACCAAGTCAAACTTCGTAGAAAATCCTCTTTTCCCTCTGCTTAGATGATAAAATCCATTTCTCTCTTTTATTTTTGCTAATGAGTTCCAGATTGCCAGTGTTTTACATTGCAATCTAAAATTGCTAATTTTCTCGGTACTCTTTTTTTCCTGAATAAGTTTAAACAACTTCGATATTTAAAACTTTAGTTTCAATACGGAAATCCTGTCTTTACCTGCCAACACAACCATATTGGCATCAATCCATCTGCAGACATAAAATCCTTTTTCATCGGAAATTTTCTTCCATGTTTTTCCGAAATCTGAGGAATAGCTGATATGCTGGTCGCCCACAGAGATGATTTCTTTGCCTTTAGAATCGGGTTTGATCTTAACACAGGTGGTGTATCCTGCATTTTGTCCTGAAGCCTGGATCTGCCAGGTCTTACCACCATCCGTCGTCGTTGCTATATTGTTTACATTGGCTTCCTGCTTCGTATAATCGCCCCCTACTGCAATTCCAAACTGATCTCTGTAAAAGTCTATTGAATATATGCCCTGGGAAGACGTCCCCTGAATGAAGGGTGTCGGATAAATATCTGACTCCAGCGAGGCAAAATCAATTTTAATAATTCTTGAAACCTTACCGCCTGTAGCGATCCAGGCCTGGGTTTTATACGTAGCAATATTGGTATTGCTCGCTGCAAAAGCAGCTTCTCCTTCGCTGAATTTTATAAATCTGTTTTTATCTGTATTCTTCACACTGGTCTCATTGAAATCATAAACCTGTTTCGTTTTGGGAAAGATCATAGACAGTTTCATATTCCTGTTTTTGTCCGGATCACTTAACGCTAAGGCCATGTCTTCGTTAGCAAAAATAAAGGCATCATAAAATGCTGTTTTTAAGGTATCAGAGTAAATAGGTAAAACTTTTAAGTCTTTTTTACTGATCTTAAAAAATTCGGCAGGGCTTTCGATGTTAATGGTATAGAAAAACTCTTTATCCTGCGCCAGTGTTCTGAACTGGAGTTTTTTTTCTGAAAGCACAAGCTGCTTCTGATCTTTATAGTCCTGCAGGTTAACAAATCCGAATTTTGAATCTGTTCCGCTGTACCATACTTTGTGATCATCGATCTCCAATGCTCTGATGTTAATTTTATCATTTAAGATCGTTTCAAAACTTTCAATCTGCTGGGAAAATAAGAATAAACCCAAAACTGAACATAAAAGAGAAAATATTTTTTTCATAGGAAACAAAAATAAAAAATCCACAGAGTTTTCTGTGGATTTTCGGGCTTATATTTTTAATTATAAATCTAAATCGGGTTTTTCCAAAGGCTCCTGTTCAGCTTTGAACGTTTCACCGAAACCTCCGTTCTGAAGTTTCGAATGTTTTTTACTGTACAGGAAATAAATAATGAAACCTAAAATCAGCCAAATAAAAGAATATAGTTTAGCTTCGCGACTCAGATTAAAGATCAGATATACATTAATCGCAATACCTAAACAGGCAATCAAAGGCAAAGCCGGCACTTTAAAGTTTCTCTGGAGATTCGGCTCTTTTACTCTCAATACCCAGACTGCAACACATACCATGGTAAATGCGAACAATGTTCCGAAACTGGTCATGTGGGCAAGATCGTTAATCGGAGTCAGAGAAGCTACAACTGCAATAACAACCGATAAAATCATAAGATTTTTAGTTGGAACTCCTGTTTTAGGGTTTACTTTTGAGAAAGTGGCAGGAATCAATCCGTCTTTAGACATTCCAAGGAAAATTCTTGACTGCCCCATAATCATAACCATTAATACCGAAATTAAACCTACTGTTGCAGCAATCGTGATAATATATCCTGCCCATTGCTGCCCTGCAATATCAAAAGCATAAGCTACGGGAGCCTTGATCGCATCTGGATATTTTCCAAGCGGGTTGAAATCTGTATAATGCATCATTCCCGTTAAAACAAGAGATACCAGAATATATAAAAGGGTACAGATGATAAGTGAAGTGATAATAGCAAAAGGCACATCTTTTTTAGGATTAATCGCTTCTCCCGCCTGTGTCGAAACAGCATCAAAACCTACATAAGCAAAGAAAATGGCAGATGCTCCTGCGACCACTCCCCCAAAACCGTAAGCCGAATGAGATACGCCGTTTTCCGTAATGATGGTAGGATCCGGAATAAAGGGAGTCCAGTTGGCCGGATTGATAAAGAAAGCTCCTGCAATAATAACAAAGATAATCGCTGAAACCTTAAGCATTACAATAAAATTATTGGCTTTTGCAGCTCCTTTTGTCCCTCTGATCAGGATAGAAATCACAAAGAATACGATCAGAAATGCGGGTAAATTCATAGAGAACCCTGAGTTTCCTGCTGCCAGATAGGTTTGCGGATCTGTGGTAAGATAAGCCGGTAAATGAAGGCCGAACATCTTGAGTAATTTACTGAAATAGCCCGACCAGGAAACGGCGACCGTCATCGATCCCATGGCGTATTCCAAAATCAGACCCCAACCGATGATCCATGCAAAGATTTCTCCTACCGTTCCATAAGCATAGGCATACGCAGATCCTTCCACAGGAAGAATAGAAGCAAATTCTGCATAACACAAAGCAGCAAATACACACGCAATCCCCGCAATGACAAATGATAAAGCCAATGCAGGTCCTGCATTATAATAAGCTCCCGTTCCTGTAAGTACGAATATTCCGCCTCCGATAATTGCTCCGATCCCGATAGCGGTAAGGCTCCATTTTCCTAAAACGCGTTTCAGCTGGCTTTTTTTAATATCCGCTTCATAGGCGCTCATTGGTTTTTTAACCCAAATTTTAGACATATTTCTTTTTTATTTTAAGATTTACGAAAATATAAAAATTTTATAACTCTGAATGTTTATTGACAAACTTTCGTTAATTAATTTAAATACAAATGGTTAAAACCCTGATTTACATATTATTTAAATCATTTTAAAATCTGCAGTTTTTTGCGTATTTTTGATCGCATGAATTTATACGATCTCTTCGTAAAACCCTACGAAAGCTACACTTCACTACAAATTCTCCTGGAAGCGTGCGGTACATTCTTCGGAATTATCAGCGTTTATTTTTCAATTAAAAAAAATATCTGGGTCTACCCTACCGGAATTATTTCTACCCTGATCTATGTGTATATTCTCTTTAATTTCGGATTGTTGGGAGATTGTATGATCAATATCTACTATACGGCAATGAGTATTTATGGCTGGGTTTTATGGTATAGAAACTCAAAAGATCATATTCATGTCGAAGTTTCGTGGGCAACAAAAAAGGAATGGACCTATGGGATTCTGCTATTTATTTTAAGCCTCATTATTGTTACGGGTATCTATTATTACAAACCTTACATCGACAATCAGTTTTCAATGACCGGAACCGATCTGGGTCTGTATCATCTTGATTGGGGGAACTGGCTCGACGTGGTGACCACTTCTATATTCTTAGTGGGGATGTGGTTTATGGCTAAACAGCGCATTGAGAACTGGGTTTTCTGGATTATCGGAGATTTTATATGCATTCCGATGATGATTTATAAGGGGCTGGGTATCACTTCGGTTCAATATTTGGTATTTACAGTAATGGCGATCTTAGGATACGCTACCTGGAAAAAAAGTATTAAAGAAAAAAGTATTAAAAAGTCATGAAAAATTTATTAAAAATAGCATTCAGTATCTTAACACTGGCAAGTGTAACTTCTTGTGCAGTGTATTCCGACGGCTCGGCAGGCGGATACGGAGATCCTTATTACGACAACGGATATTATTATGCACCCCAGGGATATTACGGTGGCGGCGGATATTATGGAAACGACGGATATTATTACAGGAATGATGTCAACTACTACTATGATAGCGGTGTCCCTTATTATTACCAAAACTATAATAATTCAAGAAGAAAAGTATATGTAGAGAGAAGATCCGGATCTGCTAACGGAACTTCAACACAGAGACCTAATAACGGTTTCAGAGGTGAACCTACAGGAAACGGATATAATAATAACAACAGGAATAACAACAACGGAAGTTTCCGGAATTCAAATTCGAATAACAGCAATTCACGGGGATTCAGAAATCAACAGCAGAACAACAGCCAGCGACAAAACAATAACAGCGGCTTCAGAACTACACAGCCACAAAGTACTGACCGACCTGCCAACAGCGGTTTTAGAAATAACACGCCCCCTCCGGCTAACAATAATAACAACAGCGGTTTCAGGGATAATTCAAGCAGCAGCCAGCAAAATAATACTCAACAGAATTCCAATTCTACGAGAAGTGGCGGCGGATTTAGATAAAACCATTATAAATAAGGAAACGAGCAGTAAACACTGTTCGTTTTTTTGTTTTAAATAAGTTAATTTTGCCTGTTATTTCAGTAAAAAAGAAAAATTATGGATTTTTATAAATATCAGGGTACCGGAAACGATTTTGTCATGATCGATAACCGCTCCGGAGAATGGGACGACTTATCCATTGCCCATATTCAGAAGTTGTGTGACCGCCGTTTTGGAATTGGCGCAGACGGACTTATTAAGATCAATGCGGCAGAAGGATTCGATTTTGAAGTCGATTATTACAATTCCGACGGTTCCAAAAGTTTCTGTGGAAACGGTGCACGCTGCTCGGTGGCATTTGCATTTTTCCTTGATATTTTTGAGGGTAAATGTAAATTTATTGCTATCGACGGAGCGCATGACGCCGAAATTCATAACGGAATTGTCAAGTTAAAAATGAGCGATGTTCCGGCTATTATTAAAGACGGCGAAGATACGGTGATGAATACCGGATCTCCCCATTATGTAAAATATGTGGAAGATATCTTAAACTATAAAGTTTTCGCTGAAGGAAGCAGCATCAGGAATTCTGAAAATTACAAAAAAGAAGGAATTAACGTCAACTTTGTAGAAAAAGTTTCAGAAGATGAAATTTTCGTAAGAACCTATGAACGGGGCGTTGAAGATGAAACCTACAGCTGCGGAACGGGAGTTACTGCTGCCGCTTTAACTTTTCTGCAAAATAACAATCTAATCTCTGTAAAAGTTAAAACTTTAGGAGGTGACCTTGAAGTCCATGCAGAAAAGAATGGGGATTCTTTTCAGAATATCTGGCTGGAAGGCCCTGCAAAGCAGGTTTTCAAAGGTAAGGTTGACTTACTGTAATCAATAACTTTTTAATTTACTTAATTAATAATGAAAAAAACAATTCTCATTATTGTTCTGTTGCTTATTGCGGTTGCAGGATTTTTTGGTTTGAGATTTTATAATACCTATTACGGAAGCAACGTAGAAAAAGACGGGTATGTGTTAATCCCTCATAAAGCCAGTTTTAAGCAGATCCTGGATTCTGCTGCAAAATATACAGATAATAAAGAATCTTTTGAAAAGGTAGCGAAAGAAAAAGATCTTGAAAAATATTTTAAGGCCGGGCGTTATTATTTTCAGAAAGGAATGGGTAATTCTAACCTCGTCAATATGATCAAGGCCGGAAATCAAACGGCAAACAGCTTCAGAATCGGCGATTTTGGAGATATTTATCAGATGATAGGAAAAGTGACAAAAAAAACTGAACTGGATTCTTTGAAATTCGTTAGTGATCTTAATGCGCTTGCCAACGAGAAAGGATTGAATAATGCGGAGGAATTAAAAAAATATTTTTTCATCGATACCTACAACTTTTTCTGGACGGTAACTCCTGAAGAGTTTTTTAAAAAATTTGAAAGTCAGTATGATGATTTCTGGAATGCCGAAAGAAAATCAGAAGAACAAAAATCCGGTTTAACGAGAGATCAGATTTATGCATTGGCATCCATCGTCTATAAAGAATCAGGTGGAAAAAAAGATGAGATGCGAACGATAGCAGGACTGTATCTGAACCGCTACAGAAAAGGAATGAAACTGCAGTCTGATCCTACGGTCATTTATGCGATCAATAAACAGACTAACTTTAAAGATCAGATCAAGAGAGTTCTCTATAAACATTTATCAACGCCGTCACCCTATAATACGTACGCCAATGCAGGAATTCCTCCGGGACCGATCTGTATTGTAGACAAAAACTCGGTAGATGCTGTTCTGAATGCTGAAAGCAATAACTATATTTTCATGTGTGCCGACCCTGCGAGATTCGGTTTTCACAAGTTTACAGCAAGTGCTGAAGAGCATGCAGTGAATGCCAAAGCGTATCAGGACTGGTTAAATTCGAAAAATATTAAGTAAAAAATAAATTTAACTTTATTTTAACAAAGCAACGATTAACATTTAGAAGAGTAATACGACCTATACATTTAGAATAATAAACTAATCATTATATTTCTTCAACTCATTATTTTAACATTTTCGAAATGTTAGAAGGAATATTTTCACGATTCTACACAATAAAATAACCTTATGAACCAGACGGAAATTATCAACATTTTCACAAAAAAAGCCTTGGGACTTACTTTCGTACTTTCAGCAGCAGCATTTGCTTTTGCTCAGGAAAAAGTAAATGTTTCAGGAACCGTTGTTAATGACAGCAGCCAGACAGTCCCTTATGCTTCTGTTACCTTTACCAACAAGGAGAACAAAGCACTAAGCGATGCTGCTCTTGCAGATGAAAAAGGGCAATACAAACTCGATTTAGTCCCGGGAATCTATGACGTTACGATCGAAGCGGTGGGCTACAAAAAAAGCTTAGTCAATAAACAGATTACAGCTCCCGGAAATATTGGGGTTTTAACGATAGAGCCTGATGAAACGGCTAATCTCACGGCTCCTAAAGATCAGAAGACCCAGGAAATTCAGGGCATTGTACTTACGGCAGCTTCCACGAAACCTTATAAGGTAGAGCTTGATAAAAGAACCTACGACCCTTCTCAGGATATTGTAAGCAAGGGTGGAAATCTTCAGGATGTTCTTTCCAATGTCCCTTCCGTTTCTGTAGATACAGACGGTACCGTTTCGATGAGAGGAAGCTCCAATGTAAGATTTTTGATTAACGGTAAGCCTTCTGCTCTTCTTGGGATTGATGACGGAGCCAATGCTTTACAGAGTATTCCTGCTGACCAGATCGAAAAAATTGAGGTAATTACCAATCCTTCTTCAAAATTTGAAGCTTCAGGTACTGCTGGTATTTTAAATATTATATTAAAGAAAACTAAAAAAACCGGTTTTAACGGAAGTGTAATCGGAACTTTGGGATATCTGCCTCAAACGAACCTGAATACCAATCTTAACTGGAGAAAAGGAAATTTCACCTGGTTTCTGAACGGCGGCGGCGGATACAGAGAGTCTAAAAACACCAGCAGAAATAATGATTATTTCAATAATGCTGTATTGGCTGACGATTTGGTACAGAGAGATACCAATTCGGAGTCTAAAAGTAAGAACAACAATTATAATGCATCTGCCGGTATTATCTACGATATAACAGATAAGACATCCGTAAATGCATCTGGTACGGTAAGAACATTCGAAAATGAAAATTTTGGTAACATTGATTACGGCTATACTCCTTTAACCAATCCTTTTTATACGTCTACAAGAAAAACAACCGGAAGAAATAATAACCTTGCCTTTCAGGGTGATTTCGGTTTAGATCATAAATTTGATGATAAGGGACAAAATTTATCATTATCATTAAGTTTACAGAGAAACAGATCATATAATGACACGGATATTGAAGATACTGGGTTTTCATTAAAGAATATTGTTAATCAATACACCTTAAATAAATCATTTATTGCAAAAGCTGATTATGAATTGCCTGTTGGAGAATACTCAAAATTAGAGGCAGGTTACCGTTTAGATATTAATAATAATACGTACAGTAATGATGTTTTAGAAGGTGAATTGGTTGAGAATCCTACATTATCTTATTTAGCACCCTACACTTATGATGCTCTTTACAAAGAAACTTTCAACGCTTTTTATCTTCAGTTTAAGAGTAAAATAGGAAAACTGAATTATCAGTTGGGCTTGCGTGATGAGATTTCTACCATTGATATTAATTATCAAAATCTTGTTCCCAATGAGCCGGCGCTTAACAAGACTAAAAATTATAACAATCTCTTCCCAAGTGTTTATTTAAGCTACGAAATAGCAAAAGATAACCAGTTTTTATTAAACTATACCCGAAGAATTGACCGGCCGAGATCTTTCTTTATGATCCCTAATCCTAACTACAATGACAATCAGAATATTTTTGATGGAAATATTGATCTGAATCCATCTTATGTAGATTCTTATGAATTAGGATACAGTATTTCCAAAAAGAAATTTACGATTAATCCTACATTATATTACAGACATCAGACTGATGATACAAAAATGTTGGTGTACAACATTTTGGCGACAGACATTGATGGAGATGTTCTTGAGCCCAAACGTATAGAGTCTCATACAAAACCCATTAACCTGGGTACAGATGATCGTTTCGGTTTAGATTTAAACTTCAGTTGGGATGCAACCAGCTGGATGAAATTCTTAGGAAACGTAGACGTATTTGGCTATAATACAAAGGGAAGTATTTTATATGATACTTTTGACCGGGATAATAATCCTATACAGGATGTTGCCAATTTTGAAGGTAAGGGATTCTCAACAAGAGCAAGACTTACCTCTACATTCAAGGTCGACAAAACTTTCAGCTTCCAGCTACAAGGATTTTACAGAGGAGGGCAAAAATCAGCATATCAGGATCGAAAAGATATGTATGCCATCAATTTCGGGGCATCAAAAACAATCTGGAAAGGGAATGGCACATTGGCTTTCAATGTTCAGGATATTTTCAACACCAGAGCAATGAGATCTACAACCTATACTGCCAACAGTATCAGGGATTCTTATATGCAGTGGCAACCGAGACAGTTTACTGTTTCTTTGACCTACAGATTCAAGCAGGGGGAGAAAATAGAACAGCCTAAAAGGAAAAAGGATATTAACTCCAATGCTACAGGAGGAGATGAGCAAGGCGGACCAATGTAAGCCCTTTTAAATAAAAAAATCCCGAAATTTTCGGGATTTTTTTATTTTACTTGTTGTGCTCTGGCAGCTTTTTCCAATTCGGCTTCGTAGATTCTTTTTCTTAGATCACTGGAAGAAAACCGATGATCTCTCTTGTTATAAAAGATATCAATTCCTTTTTCCTCACAGTATTTCTTTCCTGTAAAATCTCTGTCAAGATAATCATCACCGATAATTCTTACATCAATTACAAAAGACTTCAGGATATCCAGAAGATCTTCTTCCGTGTAATAAGGAATAATCTCATCTACCGCGTTTACAGCCTTAAGCTGGATGTATCTTTCTACGATAGTCTGAGTAGGTCTGTTCTTTGTAGGACGGTCATGAGAAGGATCGATCTGTAAACCTACGATAAGATAGTCACAAACGGTTTTAGCCTCTTCCAGCATTTTAATATGACCGGCATGAAGCAGGTCAAATGAAGAAAATGTAATGCCAATTCTTTCTGTTTTCATATACGTATTTTGTTAACTATCACCAAAATTCAAAAGTATAATTTCGGTGACGATGGATAAATATTTAGTTGTTTTTTTATAATTAACTCATTCTTTTCCGTTTTTTTAAGTATTTCTGGATTCCAGATACTTCTGCCATTCCCATACGGTTCTTAAGGCTTCCTCCAATGGAGTTCCAGCCTTCCAGCTAAGTTCTTTTTCAGCTTTGTCCACATGGGCGTAGGCAATGGTAATATCACCTTCTCTTCTTTTGCAGATCTGGTAAGGAACTTCTACATTATTTGCAATTTCAAATGCCTTTACCACTTCCAGCACAGATGATCCTTTTCCAGTTCCTAAATTATAGATATCTACAAGGGTTTCTTCGGACGGATCGTTGATCAGCTTCTGTAAGGCAGCTACGTGAGCTTTCGCCAGATCGACCACATAGATATAATCACGAACTGCTGTTCCGTCTTCTGTAGGGTAATCGTCACCCCATACGCTTAACTTTTCGCGAACACCGGCTGCCGTCTGCATTACGTAAGGTACTAAATTATTAGGAATTCCAATAGGTAATTCTCCTAATTTTGCTGATGGATGTGCCCCGATAGGATTGAAATACCTCAGCAAAGAAATTTTTCTATGGTAAGCCTTTGCGAAATCAGTTAAAATCTCTTCACCCATCTGTTTGGTCTTTCCGTAAACGCTTTCCGGCATTTTTAACGGTGTATTTTCATCAATAGGCATCTGGTCTGCCTGACCGTACACCGTACAGGAAGAACTGAAAATGAAATTGGAGATTTGCCTCTCTTTGAACTCCTGTAAAATATTGATTAGTGAAAATAAATTATTCTCATAATAATCTACGGGCTTCAGCTGACTCTCTCCCACTGCTTTCGAAGCTGCAAAGTTGATACAGCCCGTAATTTCATGGGCATCAAAAACCTGTGTCAGAAGTTCTTTTCTTTTTAAATCGAAAGGATAAAAAGCAGGTTTCTTCCCTGTAATTTCCTCAATGTTTTTTAAGATAAACCGTTCCGAATTGGAAAGATCATCTACAATAACAACGTCAAAATTGTTATTTAAAAGTTCAACAACGGTGTGTGAACCAATATATCCTAGACCTCCTGTTACAAGTATTGCCATTGTTTAATTTTTATGACTTTGTCAAAATTACCAATCTTTGACAAAGTTTAAGTTTATTTCTCTTTTGTGAGCTTCAATAAAATTCTCACGGTCACCGAATAAATCGGGAATCTTATTTTGCTGCACGTGGATTTCAGAACCGGAAACGACCGCAAGATAAGATGAAAATTTATAATTCTGAAAATTTTCCGGATTTTGATGAATATAAATAATCTGATTTTTAAGATATTCTTCAGAATCAATAAAAATTCTTTTGAAAGGTAATTCCAAAAGAGGTCCGCTTCACTGATATACTTTATTATAAGGACTGGGTATAACTGCTGATCAGTTTACCCATTGCTTTGCTAAAGAAGCATGCTCCGAATGCAGGCCTTTACCATTAAAAATATCAGACGTGCTTATTTCTCATTTTGTTTCAGCACAAAATGAAAATGATTACACATCAGACAGTAGGCATACACTTCAAAATATGGGATCAGGTACAATTTAGCTTTTTTAAGAAAATAATTGCAATTTTCATCGTTAAAAAAGATAAGGTCAGAATTAATCCCCTATTGAATATATGATAAAACCGATCTGCTTGTAAATGATTTTCTCTTATTTTCATTCATTGTGTGTTGAACTTTGTCAAAGATTTTCAACTTTGACAAAGTACTATTTCATAAATTCCAGCACGGCTTCTGTAATATACTTCAGCTGCTCATCATCCAGTTCGGTATGCATCGGTAGAGAAATTACCTGGTCCAAAAGCTTATCGGTATTAACGAAGTCTGCATCATTGCTTTCCTGATAGTATGCTTTTTGTTTTCTCAGTGCTACAGGATAGTAAATCATTGCCGGAATTTCCTTCTCAGTCAGGAATTTCTGCAGGTCATTACGTTTTCCGTTCAGAATTCTCAAAGTATACTGATGAAAGACATGGGTGGAATTTTCATCTCTTTTAGGCGTGAGAATATGCTCATTTCCGGCAAAAGCTTCATCGTAGAAGTCTGCTGCTTTTCTCCTTGAATCATTATACGCATCCAGATGAGGAAGTTTTTTTCTCAGTACAGCTGCCTGAACACTGTCCAGTCTGGAATTTACCCCTACCTCATCATGATAATACCTCTCGTACATTCCGTGGTTCACGATTCCTCTTAAACGGTGAGCCAAATCGTCATTATTGGTAAAAATAGCGCCTCCGTCTCCGTAGCAGCCCAGGTTTTTAGACGGAAAGAAAGACGTCGTTCCCACAGTAGACATGGTTCCTGATTTTTTTACAGTTCCGTCCGCAAAAGTATATTCGGCACCGATCGCCTGTGCATTATCTTCGATGACAAATAAATTATGTTCTTCAGCAATTTTAAGGATCTCTTCCATATTAGCACATTGTCCGAAAATATGGACAGGAATGATTGCTTTTGTTTTTGGAGTGATGGCTTTTTTAATTGCTTCAGCAGAGATCGTGAATGTATCGTAATCTACATCTACCAGAACAGATTTCAGTTTCAATAAATGAATCACTTCCACCGTTGCAGCGAAAGTAAAATCTGCGGTGATCACTTCATCCCCTTCCTGAAGGTCCAGAGCCATCAGAGCGATCTGTAAAGCATCTGTACCGTTGCCGCACGGGATTACATGTTTCACATCTAAATAAGATTCCAATTCATTCTGGAAAGACTTTACCTCGGGGCCATTGATAAAGGCTGCCGAATCCATTACATTTAAAACTGCATTATCGACGTCATTTTTTATTTTGTAATACTGACTTTGTAAGTCAACCATTTGAATTTTTTTCATAAACAAATATTTCTGTAAAAATAAGGAATTTAATATCCTTTTAAAAATTTTATTGATTTTGTTTTATCTTTATACAAAATTACGCATGAAAAAAACGATACTATTTTGTCTGATAGCTGGTTACTCTGTCGCTTCCGCACAGACACAGCTGGTTTTTGTGTTTTTTAAAGACAAGCCCAATAAAGCTGCTTTCTATGCCAATCCCCTTTCGGAACTGAGTCAGAAGTCCCTCAACAGGCGTATCGCTTTGGGAGTTTCACTGAATGATCAGGATGCCCCAATCGAACCTTCTTATATACAGAACATCCAGAATTTAGGATTTACAGTCACCGATTATTCGAAATGGCTGAATGGTGTTGCCGTAAATGCTACCCCTGCTCAAATCACGGTGCTGCAGTCTCAGACTTTTGTACAAAACGTTGAAAGTTTCGCCAGAAATACGGCTGTAGGAACAAAGGTTGCATCCGGCAAATGGAGTCCTGTTTCTGACACCAGCAGTAAAATTCTAACCACCTTTGACTACGGATCAGGCACGGAACAAATCGACCAGATTAATCTCCGTCCGCTTCATTTAGCCGGTTACACCGGAACCGGAGTTTCCGTGGCAGTAATTGATACGGGTTTTCCTACGGTGAATACCGGATCTGCCTTTTCCAGGCTTTGGACCAACGGTCAGGTTAAGGGAGGATATGATTTTGTAACCAAAACGACTGATATTTATAATTCTTCTTTAAATGCTCACGGCACTGTTGTTCTAGGGGCAATGGGCGGTTATATCCAGGATAATTTTGTCGGTTCGGCACCGGATGCCGATTTTTATCTTTACAGAAGCGAAAATGCTGCTGCAGAAATACCGGAGGAAGAAATCTACTGGATCGAGGCCGCAGAAGAGGCCGACCGGAAAGGTGTTGATCTTATTACCAGTTCACTGGGATACAATACATTTGACGATACACGATACAATTATACCTACGCTGACATGAACGGCACGACGTCCTTCATTGCAAGAGGTGCTGAGATAGCGGTTAATAAAGGAATCTTTGTTCTCGTAGCTGCCGGAAACTCCGGACAGCTGACGTGGCATTACATTACAACTCCAGCCGATAATGCCAAAGTATTCACCATTGGTTCCGTAGATGCCGCGGGAGCCTCTTCAGGATTTTCTTCCTACGGACCGAATGCGGCCGGCATTGTAAAACCGGATGCAAGTGCGAGAGGAAGCTTATCCACTACGGTCAATAACAATTCAACGTCCGTCGTGAGTGGGACTTCTATCGCTACTCCTATTGCTGCGGGAGGCGTTGCGTGCCTGATTCAGGCTTTTAATACAATGAACAGGGATCAGATGCGGGCCCGGCTTAGGCAGACTGCTTCTCTTTCACCTGGCCACACCGATCAGATGGGATTCGGAATTTTAAACTTCGGAAGTTTTTATAATAATGTTTTAAATACTTCTGATCTGGTTAAGAAAAAAGACATTGCTATTTTTCCTAATCCGGTTAAAAACATTCTCAATATCGCCTCTGAAAGTGAAGTTTTATCACTGGAAATTTATGATCATCTGGGGCGCCTCATTACAAAATCCAGCCATCAGAAATCCGTAAAAGTTGAAGATTTTGCCAAAGGAGTGTACTATCTGAAAATCCGGACAGATGCTGAGACTTACTACGAAAAGTTTATTAAAGAATAACAGATGGAGCTATTTGATTATTCAGATGGCTCTTTTTATTTATTAAAATGCATTAGAATCCACTCCAAACATTCCTCAGGGTCCATAATGCTCCAGGAGTGGGGATGCCTGAAGCCTTCAGGTCTTATGCCTCTGTCATTAACAATCTTCAAATCTGCCTGTTTGTGTCCCTTCAATCTTAACAGGTTTATCATTGCGGTGATGCTTATACTATTGGTATCATACAGATCTCTCCCTCTGTTATTCAACTGCCACATAATTCCGGGTTCTGTATAGATCAAGAGCGGAATATTCATTAAATATTTAGCATTTCCACCATCTTTCTCGCTGTACAAGAACATGGATTCTCTGATGTAGTTTTCTCTGTTTTTATCTGGAAGCCCTATAGCATCTGTCATCTCTTTGCTAAAATTCTTTGCCTCATTCACAGCTGCTTCAGAATAATTCCTTTCAATATCTCTCTTAAATTGACCATACATTTTTTCGTAATCAAGCGGAGGATCCAATGCGAAAACTGAACTTGGTATAAAATATCTGCTTCTATCCCTTACTGCTATTTCTGCATATTTTACCGCTAACATTCCACCATAAGAAAGTCCACCAATAGCTATTTTATCTTTAGAAATATGATGTTTCTCCACTACATCTTTCGCTATCCTATCAAGAAATCTCTGTTCAGTATCCATTTTGAAATCTCCCTCTTCAAATCCTGGAAACAGAACAATCAAATTTTCACCGTAAGCCAGCTCATCAAGATAAATCTGATTCATCACTCTTTCAGGAGTTTCGCCACCACCGGGTAAAATAATGATCATTCCCACCGGTTTGCCTTCCGGCAGAATTTTATAATAAAAATTTTTAGTGTCCGGGAAAGTTATTTTTTCTGGATCCTGGGAAAAAGCTTTAATGAATAGAAAAATCAAAAAAGGAATCACAAATTTGTTCATTGCTGATCGCTTATAGTTTATAAAAAAACTACCGCTATTCGGGTAGTTTCATTGGTAACGGTAAAGTATTATTTTTTATTTTATTTTTGAAGTCTATTTTAACATTTTACACAATTATCATATTAATGATGATCTGTTTAAGCTGAGTTCCTGCTGGCATTAATATTCCCGAAAAGAGAACGGGTTACCAGCTTTTCATATGCTTCTTTATTTCCTTCTCCTTTCTGAATTTTCATTAACGCATACTGCTGAATACTCAACAGTGGCAATACGATCCTCTCACGGATTTTTACGGATTTTCTTGATAGGGATCTTCTTCCTGAAGCATTTTAAAGCCTGTAAGTTCCAGCATGATATTTTTTGAAAGACTGAACTCATCAAAAAGTATATTCCAGAACGCTCCGAATTTCGGATTGTCTTTAATGTAATAGGTCAAAGGGAAATAAGACTTATTCATACTCATCATCGAATTTAAAACCAGGGTCTTAAAGAAATCCGAACCTCTGTATAGCTCTCTTACCTCATCAAACCTTCCCTGCTCTTTCATTTGCTGCATGGCAAAGCCGAAGCCGAAAAACCCGGGAACATTCTGTTTAAGCTGTGACCAGGATCCTACAAAAGGAATTGCCCTCAGGTCTTCAAATTTCAGCTCGTTTCCACCACCTCTTTTGGACGGGCGGCTGCCGATATTGGTTTTCCCATAATATTCCAGCGTGCTCATTTCCTGTAAATAGGGAACAAACATCGGATGTGCCTTAAGATCTGAATATTTCTGATAACTGAGATCTGCCAGTTCGATGATCAGGCTTCTTTCTTTTTCCGTTAAATCTTTCTTCGAATTTTTAAAGACATCATTCTCAATTCCCGCTGTTAAAAGCTGTTCGAAATTATATTTTGCCTGTTCCTTATTTCCGAAAATACTGGTGATCGTTTGCCCCTGTATGGTCAATTCAATTTTATTATTGGCGATTGTTTTCCCCTGGGAAGCATAAAAATCATGGGTTTTGCCGCCTCCTCTCGCGGGTGGACCGCCTCGTCCGTCAAAGAATACTACTTTGATTCCATTATCCTCGGAAAGCTTTGTTAAAAGTTCTTTGGCCTTATAAATTTCCCAGTTGGCCTTCAGGTATCCGCCGTCTTTCGTTCCGTCCGAGAAACCAAGCATAATGGTCTGCTGATTTCCTCTTTTTAACAGATGCTTTTTATAGACAGGATTCTGATACAGTTCGTTCATTACATTTTCTGCGTTGGCAAGACCTTCCATTGTTTCGAAAAGCGGAACGATATCCATATTGATTTCTCCATCCTGGTACCCGCAGATTTTGAAAAATGCATATACATTCATCACATCTTTTACAGCGTCAGAATTGGAAATGATATAACGGTTCATTCCTCTGTACCCGTTCAATTCCTGAATTTCCGAGATCTGAGAAACCGTCAGTAAAGTATCTTTTACAATGTCTTCAAAATCGTCAGCATTTACTTTTTCCGAAATCTGAATCAGCTGACTGAATTTTTCTTCGTAAGTAGCTTCTGTATTCCCGGACACTTTAGCAAAAACCTCATCGATCACCTGCTGGTGAATTCTGCTGTCCTGGCGTACATCCAATGTTGCAAAGTGAGTTCCGAAGATTTTCACGCGGTCTTTGAAATTCACCAGCAAATCAAGGAATAATGAGTTGTGCTGCTCTACCAGGATTTTTTCAGCTTTTTCCAATCTCCCGATGATCTCTTCTGAGGTAATTTTTTCACTTCTGAAGATGGCTGAGTACAGTTCATTACTCAGTTTTGTCAATACATCCGAAACGCCGCGGAAGCTTAATCTTCTCCGTACAGATTTAAGGTTGTTATAGTAGGCTTTTAAAATGGCGGAACGAAGTTCTTCAGATACTCTTTTTGTAATTTCTGCTGTTACAAAAGGATTCCCGTCACGGTCACCTCCCGGCCAGAATCCCAGCTGGATGAGATCTTCATGCAGATGAAAATGATCATTCTCAAATGTGGATTTTATCTTTGTAAAAAGTTCACCAATGGTATCATAATAAACATACCTCAGGTAATATATAATGCTTAAAGCCTCATCGATAGGCGTTGGTTTTTCTTTATTAACGAACGGCGTTTTTCCCAACTGCTGCAATAACATGTCGATGTTGGTGATAGAGTCTGTCGTAATGGCATTGCGGAGGTCGTGAAGGATTCTCTGTACCGAATTCGGATAAAACTGGGTCGGGTGGGCCGTAAAAACAATTTTCACTGAAAAATCCTTCAGTTTTTCACGAATTTTTTCCAGCTTGTGATCCTGTAATGAACGTTCGTACATATGGGTCACCGTCCCGTTGTCACTTTCGGAGTGAATATTGGGGAAAGCGGCATCTTCGATACTGTCGAAGAGAACAACCTGCCGTTCAATATATTGTATGATTTTAAAAAGCAGTTCAGTTTTCTGCTCTTCGGTCTGTAAATCGGTATGGCTTTTAAAAAATTCTTCAACGATTTCTTCAGGGGTTTTCCCGGCTTCGTAACCGATCCGGCTTTCTTCACAAAGAAACGGAAGCAGCATCCCGATGTTGGTCATTTTATCATACGGAAGGCTCATAAATAATGAATTGTAGATCTGGAACTTATTTTCCACGATCTGCCTGAATTTTTCTGCGCGTTGGTCGTGTATCATGTAACAAATGTAGGGGATTTTCGTTTTAATTGTATTTCAATAAATTTAAAATTTAAATTATCTTTACAAAATAATATAATTTTCATTTGATGTATCCAACAAAATCTTTTATTGTAATCATGATAATGTATACACTATTCAGTTGCCATCAAAAAAAAGATTCAGATACTCAAAAGAAAAATGTAAAACTAAAATCTACAGAATTTATTTATGACACCATACAATTAGCAGACATAAAAAAAAATAGAGGATAAGAATAACTCTATTCAATATACTAAACCTTATCGAATCAGTTTATCAGAAGACTATTTCCCGGGTATTGAACATTATAATTTCGATCAACCCTTAATATATCGGAGGGATACAGGGAATCTGAACACTCAAGCCTCTTACTTTTCACCAAAAAAGATAGTACTGTACGATTAATAGAATACAGTTGGAGTCAAAACAGAAAACAACAACTATTTATTGATAGCCTTTATCGTTTAAATAAAAACAGAATTTCAAAAATACTAGGAAGCGGGACAGAAATATTTGAAAAGAAAGACGGTTGGTGGCAAAGAATTGAAAGATGGGATAACGATTCTGTTCATGTTTATAGTTTTATTTTTGGGATTGATGAAGGGCAAAGAACCAGAGTGATCGTTAGATATAAAAATCTCTAATTTAGGTTTTTTAGTTTTGAATTCAATTAATGCGTTACTTTATAATGTATTTACAAAAATATTAATGACATATGAAATTTGGAATTATTTTTTATTCAACTATAGGAATGTTAACTCTAATAGCAGGCGTTTATTTACTACAATATTTTATTCTTCTTTCCATTATTTTTTTTATTGGAACATTCATCAACGGAGTTTTTATTTATAAGGAATATAATATTCATAAAAATAATATTGTTGAATATGATGAAAATACACTTCCTGATGAAGTTACTATCAAATATTCGCTTTCGGGCAGGATTATTGCTATTGCGACTTATAGTATCTTCGTGATTTTAGGAATATTTTTTCTTTCTTGTATTATTATGAAGTTCAATTTCATAACGATATTTATAGTTGCATTGCTAGCAGCATTTACGATTTATTTTATTGTAAAAATTATTCTGGAAATTAAGAAAACATCTAAAATAATTATTTCGATTGATAGAAAAGGTATTCAAATAAAAAATAATCCAATGTACTTTTGGAATGAAATTCAACTTGAAAAAATTATCGTAAAACGTTTAGTAAGTCGCGAATCTAAGCATGATTATAAGCCAGAAGTTAACTATCTATATTTCTTTCATGGAGACGAAAAAGTAGAGGTCAATATTGATGATTTTGATATTACGGATTATCAGCTTGCGCAGGTTTTGAAAATATTCAGAAAACGCTACAATACTTCAGATTTGTTATAATTTTATTCAATTCATTAATAATTACTCATCTACAAGAAATTGATCCCATGAAAAAAATATTCCTGTTCCTAGTAATCACTTTTCTTTTTACCGCTTGTGGTGACGATTGCTATAATGCACCTCAGACAATCGCGTTTAAATTTGTTGATTCTAATGACGTCAATCTGATTACGAACGGAGCACTTTCAACGTATTCCGTTCAAGATGAAAACCATGTTGGCATTCAGCTTACGAAAACATCGGAAGACATGGTAATTTTAGAAAATGTAGGGACTTATAACGGAATAAAAAATTACACCTTTTATTCTGCCATTAAGATTTTTAATTTCTCCATCCATTCATCAGAATTTAAAGGGGGTTGTGACGGTTATCAGATCAATAAATTAACATTCACCGGGGTGGGTATCGACGTAACAGACGAAAACGGATATTATAAAATCGTACTGCAATAAAATCATACTTTAGTACCTTTGCAAAAAAACAGAATGAAATTATTATTCCCGGTGATCCTGTTATTATCCGGTTGGGTTTCAGGACAGGGAACCGTCCCGTCCGATTTTAAAAGAATTCCTGAAATCCTGGACAATACAGAACTGCTCTATCCTTTTATCATCCCCGATAAAAAATACGGATACTGGTCTGTATTCCGCAACAATCCGGATCCTGACGAAGCTGTCATTTATGAAAGCCAGATGCCGCCCTATCTTACAATTAATGATCCTGCTCCGGAGAGAGGGTTTTTCCAGAAATGCCTGGGAGAGAACTGTTTTTCATACATTATAGCCTGTGAAAACGACAGGTCCAAATATTTTACTGATGAACAGCAATTGAGGAGTTTCATCGGATTCGTCGACAATCTGCCGGAAGCCATTTTAGTTGCGGCAACTTATGGCTTTCAGGTAGATACCGGTAATGCATTAGGAAGTTCTTATAAAATTGATGATCAATATATCTCGATATATGTTTTAAAACCGAGGAATGATGCCCGGAAAGAATCTTTTTTTGTAAAAATCAACAGAAAAACCGGTAAATGGGAAGTAAAAAGTAACGTAAATTACTAATTTTTGACTTCAAAGCTGTTTAAACTTTTTTATTAAACCCCAAAGGATCCAAAGATTTTAAACACTTAACTGAGAAAGCCAAATAAGTAGATTTTTCCTGGCTACCGCACGAATCCTTCCTCACTACCGCACGAATCTTTCGTGTGGTTTCAATAAGTACCGCACGAAAGATTCGTGCGGTAGCATGGGAACGGATTCGTGCGGTAGCATGGGAAAGGATTCGTGCGGTAGCTGTGTGATTCGTGCGGTAGCGAGGATTTGTCTACCTGAGCGGTAATAGAATATTTGAAAAAAAACAAATTGACTTATAAAAATATAGAAACTTTTAAGTAAACTCCAAAATTCCTAATTTTCTCATACATCCGATTTCAATAGTTTTAATAAAAATCTGTCATTTGAATTTTAAAACTTCTTTAACTTACATTTCGTTGTACAATGTGTAGATTTGAAGGACAAAAAATGTAAGAACAATGCTTAATTTTGAATTCAAAAATCCAACAAAAATACTTTTCGGGAAGGGTGAAATCGCTAAAATTTCAAAGGAGATCCCTCAGGATGCCAGAGTTCTGATGATCTACGGGGGCGGAAGCATCAAGAACAACGGCGTTTATGATCAGGTAAATCAGGCCCTGAAAGATCATGAGCTGCACGAATTCGGAGGTATTCCTGCCAATCCTGAATATGAAGTGCTGGTGGATGCTATACGGATAATCAAAGAGAAAAATATTACCTATCTGCTGGCGGTAGGTGGCGGTTCTGTGATTGACGGGACTAAATTTCTTTCGGCAGCGGCAAACTATGACGGTGAGCCATGGGAAATTCTGAAAAAACCGGTACGGACTTTTGAGGGTGAAGGCATGCCTTTCGGAAGTGTATTGACGTTGCCGGCAACTGGTTCTGAAATGAATTCGGGCTACGTTATTTCCAGGAGAGAGACCAACGAAAAGCTGTCGTCAGGAGGTCCCGGACTTTTTCCTCAGTTTTCAGTGCTGGATCCTGAGGTGGTAAGATCAATTCCGCCAAGACAAATTGTAAACGGACTTACCGATGCCTATACGCATGTTCTGGAACAGTATATGACCTCTCCTTCTTCAGCGGATCTGCAGGAAAGAATTGCTGAAAGCATTTTAATCAGCTTACAGGAAACAGCTCCCAAAGTATTGGCAGATGAATTCAACTATGATGCTGCAGGAAACTTCATGTGGTGCTGTACAATGGCCTTAAACGGATTAATCCAGAAAGGCGTGATAACAGACTGGGCGGTTCATGCCATGGGACATGAACTAACAGCCTATTACGGAATAGATCACGCTAGAACGTTAGCGGTTATTGCCCCATCTCATTACCGTTATAATTTTGAGGCTAAGAAAGAGAAATTAGCTCAGTATGCAGAGAGAGTCTGGGGAATTAAAGACGGAACGACTGAAAAAAAAGCCGAAGCCGGAATTCAGAAACTGGAAGCATTTTTCCACAGTTTAGATATTAAGACCAAACTTTCAGAATATACCGATGATTACAGAGGTACTGCAGAGAAGGTGGAAAGGGCTTTTACAGAAAGAAACTGGCTGGGTCTTGGAGAATATAAAAAGCTGACTCCGCAGGATGCATATAAAATCGTGGAAATGAGTTATTGATAGAGACGAAGACTGAGGGTGGTGACGGAGATTTATCTTTGAATGATAAAATTGTAGCCATTATTGGTAAACTTCCGACATCATCTTCTGACTTTCCTCTTTAATTATTTTTTCTACAAACATTCGTTTAAAAAACCTTGATTTCATTAGAGATATTTCAAATTTATTTATATTTTAGCATATTCTTAAATTTGTGAAAATGAAAAAACAATTACTTTTATTTGCCTTTTCCGCGCTAGCGCTAACTTCTTGTGAAGATGATGATATCCAGGGATATGAAATGGATATGATGAAGGGTGAATGGAAGACCGTAAAAAAAGAAGTGATTTCCGGGAAAGACGACAAAACTCTAGTTGGTACTGAAGTTATTACCGGGTGTGATACTAAAAACATAACCTTATTCAGAACAGATTATTTCGTATCCTATACCACGTATTCAGGGGTAGGATCCGATTGTCAGCTGGCTGGTACCGTAGAAGGTAAATATACGTACGATACCGAAAATAAAAATATGGAGATCAGATTTGACAATGCTCCACCTATGAAATATGAGGTCGTTATCCTTACCGCTACAGAATTAAGAATCAAGCAGCTGAATGATAATGTAGATCAGAATGGTGATCAGATCATTGATTTCACCTATACGACCTACAAAAGATAAAAACTGACTCTCGAATTTTTCGGGAGTTTTTTATACGTATTAAAATTATTGAACAATGAAGAAGATGTTATCAGCATTATTATTGCTGACCTTTGCCCTTTTCTTTTCACAGGAAAAAAAACCGATGTACTGGCAGGACATCCAGGATTTCAAAAAAGCAGATCAGGAAAATGCTCCTCCTAAAAATGCTATTCTTTTGGTTGGAAGCTCCTCTTTCACAAAGTGGAAAGATGTAGCTGATTATTTTCCGGATAAAAAAATCATCAACAGGGGCTTTGGAGGATCGCGTTTAACCGATCTTAATTATTACGCCAAAGACCTTCTCAACTATCAGCCTAAACAGATTATTGTCTACTGTGGTGAAAATGATTTTGCCGATAATGAACAGTTAAAAGCGGATGTTGTGGTAGACCGTTTTAAAACGTTCTATAAAAAGATCCGTCAGAAATTCCCGAAGATCCCGGTAGATTATATTTCCATAAAATATTCTCCGAGCCGCGAAAAGCTCTGGCCCCAAATGAGAGAAGCAAATGAGAAAATTGCTGCTTTTATGAAAAAAGAACGTAATGCAGGATATATTGATATTACCAAAGTGATGGAAGATGCGAATGGCAACGTACGAAAAGACCTTTTTGTAGAAGATATGCTCCACATGACTCCGGAAGGTTATAAACTCTGGACTTCTGTGATGAAACCTTATATGAAATAACGACAGACAGAAAGCTTATTATAAACAGAAACTCCCTCAAATTGAGGGAGTTTCGTTTATTTCTTTTTTTTAGACTTTGAAATCGCCTTCTGCTGGGCTCTGTTGGCGCCGAATTTTTTTGGTGCTTTTCTTTTTGAAGGTCCCCCCCAGTTTTCTTTTTTATTTTTGTCTTTCTTTTCATGGAAGGCTCCTCCACCGTCATTTAATTTTACCTGGGCAGGATTTTTCATGATGATGACCTCTTCTTCTGAAGCAATCTTTTTAGGATTAATCTTCACTCCTTCAGGGAAGTCAATATATCTTAATTCCTTATCCATCAGCAACTCGATATCAAGAGCTGAAATTTCTTCTTTTTTAGTTACAAAAGTTACTGCCTTACCATCTTTATCGGCTCTACCCGTTCTACCGATCCTGTGAATGTACTGTTCCGGAATATCCGGCGTTTCAAAATTGATAACATGGGTAATATCTGAAATATCCAGACCTCTCGCCATTACATCAGTCGTAATAAGACCCCGGATTTCTTCATTTTCAAAGCGTTTCATCGCCTTTAGCCTGTAATTCTGGGACTTATTGGAGTGAATAACATCAAACTGTTCCGGGAACAGCTCATCAATTTTCGTAAATAGAAGATCTGAATTCTTTTTGTTATTGGTGAAGATCAACACTTTTGACATATCGGCATCTGTTTTCAGCAAATGTTCCAACAGGTTAATTTTAGTATTGAAATTTTCTACTTTGTAGGCCGTCTGTTCAATTTTTTCAAGTGGTGTTCCGGATTTTGCCAGTGAAATTTCTACAGGACCGGCAAAATATTGCTCCAGCATTTCATCCACAGCTTCTGTCATCGTTGCAGAAAAAAGAATATTCTGTCTTTTTTCCCTCATCATTTCGAAAATATGGGTCAGCTGAGGTCTGAAACCCAGGTTCAGCATTTCATCAAACTCATCAATGATCAGTTTCTGAACTTCTTTCAGAGAAATGGCATTGTCGATTGCAAGATCCATTACCCTTCCGGGTGTTCCCACCAAAATATCACAACCATCATTAAACAGCAACTTCTGGGTATTAATATTCTTACCTCCATAGATCCCAATCACTCTTGCGGTAATATTTTCCGTCAATTTCTCAACAATCTCGGCTACCTGAACGACCAATTCTCTTGTAGGAACTAAAATAACAACTGTAGGATTACCGTTTTTATTGTATTTCCAGGTTTTAAGAACAGGCAGAAGATAGGCCAGTGTTTTTCCGGTACCGGTCTGCGCAATGCCCATTACATCTCTTCCCGAAAGTATCGGTTTGATGCTTTTCTCCTGAATCGGAGTAGGTTCAAATAAGTTCAGATCTGCTAAAACATCAAGAATTTTAACCGGAAGGTCAAAATCTGCAAAAGTGAGTTTTTCCATTTTGCAAAGATAGGCAATTAATTTTGTAGTATAGAAGCCTGACTTTAAAGCTGAAAAATAATCGCCCCAGGTTCATATTTCTGTGTCAGATATTCGGTGAAGACATTGATATTATAAAGCTGTTTAAACTTTTCTATTATGCCAAAGTAGATCCGAAAGATTTCTAAACACTTAAGTTAATTAGAGTAATATACTTTACGGAAAAGAGTATACGAAAGTCCTGTTGAAAATCTTTGATCTGATGTGAACTTAATTCTGCGGTATTTTTTTTAAACTTTCTAAAGTGTACTTAATTTGAGACAGTAAGTACCACACACCGCTACCGTACGAATCCCTTCGTGTGGTTGTCTGTAATAAACCACAAAGGAAATCCAAGAGATTTCTAAACACTTAAGTAGATTTAAGTAATAACTTTACGCAAAAGAAGCACACGTAAGTTTTTGAAAATCTTTGATTTTCTTTTAAGGCACACTTAATTTTGCGGTGTGTTTTAAACATGTTAAAATGTATTTAAATGTGGGAGAATAACCACACACCGCTACCGCACGAATCCCTTCGTGTGGTTGTCTGTAGTAAACCCTAAAGGAAATCCAAGAGATTTCTAAACACTTATTAAGTAGATTTAAGTAATAACTTTACGCAGAAGAAGCACACGTAAGTTTTTTGAAAATCTTTGATTTTCTTCTGAGGCACAATTAATTCTGCCGTATTTTCTTCCCCATAATACTCCTTTAACGAAAGTTTCGGCCACTGGCAACCGGTTTTCAGCCGTTTTATAATGATCTGAATTATTTTTACCAAATTAAACCTCGTAGAAAATCCTCTTTTCCCTCTGCTTAAATGGTGAAATCCATTTCTCTATTTTATTTTTGCTAATGAATTCCAGATCGTTAGTCTTTTACATTGTGTCTAAAAATGCTAATTTTCTCGGAACTATTTTTTCCTGAATAAGTTTAAACAACTTCTATGTATGGTTTTAAACTTTCACACTTCAGTTTTCAGCTACAATATCATCAGTTAACCTTCACACTTTTACTCACGATTTTTATATCATCATCTTTCCATACGCTGGAGGTAATAATTACAAACCCTTTCTTATTCGGATCTTTTCTGATCGGGAATTTTTCTTCTTCCCACTGTGAGCAATGGGTGGAAATAGGCGATACTAAAGGCTTCCAGCCATTTTTTGTAAAGGTATAGACATACAGCGGATGCCAGCAGCTTGTACACCAGTCGGGATAAAAGCCGAGGTCATCTTTTCCGTCGTTATTTAAATCGGATAGGTTATATAAAGTTCCGTCCCGGGATGGTGAAATGGTGAATGGCTTTATATTTTTATCACTGAAATAAATCACGGTTTCACATGCTCCGTCACAATCGTCGTTACAGTCTTTCAGTTTTGTATAGGCATATTCTTTTTTCCCGTCGCCGTTAAAGTCTCCTGATATTCCTTCCTGCTGTTGGGCAAAAATGATAACACTGTACAATGTGAGTAATGAAGAAATGAGTATTTTCATGGTATAGGTGTCATTTAATATTGTTTTTGATCTTTGTTGCTATTCCATACAATCTTTTAACAGCAAGCTGATTGTTCACAAATTCCCTTATTTCATGTGGGATACAGATAAAATTATTTTCTGGTAATTCTTAATAAAATAACGATGATCAACAGAACTGAAAAGATGAATCCCAGTACCGCAACCAGTGAAAGTTCTCCTATCCTCGGGCCCGACTCGGAAGCAAATACGATAGCTGTTGCAATGATATTGGCCCCTAAAATCATGGTTAGGATCAGATTGATGATGCTCGATTTTATGAGCCTGTTGGTCTTTTCAATATTTTTAATTTCGCTGGCAATGGTGAATTTATTGTCGTCGAGTTTTTGTAAAACGGAACGTAATTCTTTAGGGATTTCATCCACATTGTCTGTAAAATTCATCATTTTATCCATTCCCGTTTTTAAAATATTCTTAGGACTTATCTTTTTCGCGAATATTTTTTTGGTGTACGGATGTAGACTTTTAACGACATCCAGGTCAGGATTTATGGTGCGTCCTACTCCTTCTATCAAGCCGATTCCTTTAAACAGAAGATAAAAATAATCCGGCATATACAGTCGGTTATCCTTTAAAACATCTTTCATTTTATTGATGATGGCCTGGGGATTTATTTCTTTCAGAAGAGGTACTGTGGACAAAATTGAGAATATCTTCTACATCATTTTCAAATCTTCTTTCATCAGGAATCTGGTAGCTGATCGCCATTTTTTTGAGATACCTTACAATTTTATGAGGATTTTTGGCAACGAAACTTACAATCAGATCTTCAAGGATCTCCTTATCATTGGGCGGAATTTTTCCCACGGCTCCAAAATCAATGAACACAACCTTTCCGTCTCTTTTTACCAGGATATTTCCTGCATGAGGGTCTGCATGGAAGAAACCGTAGTCTAAAATCTGGGATACGAAAAGCCTTAAACCTTCTTCCGAAACCTTGACAGGATTAATATCGTGCGCTAATAAAGAAATTTTATCCGTCACTTTGATTCCGTCGATAAATTCCATACAGAGGATATTGTTGTTGGAAAAATCTTCGTAAATTTTTGGAACGTAGGTCTCTTTATTATTTTTAAAATTTCTTGCAAACTGGAGGATATTTTCCTTCTCATTGATCAATGAAACTTCTTCCAGCAGTGACTTTTCAAACGTTGAAATGGCTTGTTTCAGATTAAGTTTGTCACCAATTTCAGAATAGGACGAAATCAGTTTTTCAAGATCTTTGATTAAAAGCAGATCATCTTCAATAACGCTCTGAACATCGGCTTTCTTAATTTTCAGTATAACTTCTGTGCCGTCAATTAAAGCTGCTTTATAAACCTGCGCAATAGAGGCTGTGGCCAGGGGTTCTTTAGGAATTTCCAGAAAATGTTCTGCTACGGAAATATTAAATTCATTCTCCAGAATTTCTTCAACATTCATTTCTACCACCTCTACTTTATCCTGAAGTTTCTGTAATTCCTGAATAAGTTCTGCCGGCAGAAGATCTTCCCTGTTGCTAAAGGTCTGTCCAAGCTTGACAAAAGTAGGTCCCAGTTCTTCCAGCACCAGCCTGATTCTTTCGTATACCGTTCCTTTTGAAATAATTTCATCGGAATTTCCGGGAATATCAACCTGCTTGTTTCCGCTGTTCATTCTCGCGAGCATATCTTTAAAACCGTATTTGCTTAATACGGAAATTAATTTTGCGGATCTTTTCAGTTTTCTCTGTTGCTTGTCAAACATATCTTGAAATGTAGTTGCAATTTAATTCAAAAATTGTTCCTTTAAAAATGCAATCTGTTATTTTTATTGATCTGCTTTATCTTGTGATGGATGAATGGCAATCATTACCTGTTTTGCCTTTATAGATGGTAATATTTCAAGTTTAAATTTGTTTATTCAATTATTTTTTTAACTTTACAGGAATCAAAATAACAAAAACTAAACTTCAAAAATTATTAAAATGAAAAATTTAAAGAAAGTATCAAGACAACAAATGCAAAGCATCGCAGGAGGTATAATTATTACCAACTGTTCTAATCAATGTTGTCCGGACGACGGAAGACCAAGATGTCCGAGGTTGATTTGTCCGGCTGTGATCTGCCCGCAGTACAAATAGTCCGATGGAAAAAAGAAGACTGCATCTTAGGTGCAGTCTTCTTTTTATTTAAGATATGTCTCATAGAGGTCGTTTCTCCGGTCTTTCATGACCTGGACAGAGCCATGATAGTGAAGATCTTTGAGGAGATTTAAATCAACGTCTACAATTAAGGTCATTTCGGTATTCGGCGTCGCTTCTCCTTTTACGGCATTGGAAGGAAACGCAAAGTCGGAAGGGGTAAATACTGCTGCCTGGCCGAACTGAATATCCATATTATTCACTCCGGGTAAATTCCCGACGCAGCCCGCAATTGCTACATAACATTCATTTTCTATCGCTCTGGCCGCTGCACAGTGACGCACTCTGATGTAGGCATTCTGGGTATCGGTAAGATAAGGGACAAATAAAATTTTCATTCCCTGATCTGCCAGGATTCTCGGGAGTTCCGGAAATTCCACATCATAGCAGATCACAAGACCGATTTTTCCGCAATCCGTATCGAAAACTTTTATTTCACTTCCTCCTTTCATTCCGTAATACTTTCTTTCATTAGGCGTGATGTGAATTTTGCGGTATTCGTCTACGCGACCGTCACGATGAAGCAGGTAGCTCACGTTATACAGATCATTATTCTCAAAAACAGGCATGCTTCCGGAAATAATATTAACGTTGTAACTGATCGCCAATTCTGAAATCCTGTTTTTTATATCTTCCGTAAGCTTAGCCAATTCTATCATACTGTCTCTCTCGGAAAGCTTATTGAACGGTGCCAGCAAAGGAGTATTGAATAATTCCGGGAACAGCACAAAGTCCGATTTGTAGTCGCCCATTACGTTTACAAAAAACTCCACCTGCTCGTAAAAGGCATCAATGTCTTTAAAATGCCTCATCTGCCACTGCACCAGCCCCAGACGGATGATGCTGTCCTGCATGGTGTTTGGTTTTTTGCTGTAGTAGACATTATTCCATTGTAAAAGAACCGCATTTTCCTTTGAAGATTCATCCTCAGGCAGATATTTTTTAAGGACTCTTATCGGTAAAAAGTTATTGGAAAGCTGAAAAGACAAAACGGGATCGTAAATTTCCTTGTCGCGGACTTTGCGGATATAATCCCTCGCTGAAAGTTCATTACTATATTTATGATAATTCGGAATTCTTCCCCCTAGAACAATAGACTTAAGATTCAGCAATTCACATAATTCTTTTCTGGCATCATATAAGCGTCTTCCTAACCTCAGTTCGCGGAACTCAGGATCTACAAAGATCTCTATTCCGTACAGGACATCCCCTGTCGACAAATGGGTATTGAATGTATAATTTCCCGTAATATCGCTATAGGTATGCTCATCTCCGAATTCATTATAATTAACAATGATAGACAGCGCCACGGCCGCCAATTTTCCGTCTACTGTGATACAAATCTGTCCTTTCGGGAATATCCGGGTAAGTTTCTCGATACTTTTCCTGGACCATATCGATTCTGACATTTGTGGATAGGCACGCTTCATCGTTACGACCAATTCTTCATAATCCTGAACGGTCAGGGGCCTCGTTTCTATTTGCATTGATGTAATTTTACTTAAATTTAGGGAAAATTTCCGACATGCAATTACTTGTAAGAAGCATGAATGCATCATTTAATGAATTTTCATAATGAATATTACCTCTACTGTCGAAAGTGCCATAGACTTAAATATAAACTGGAAATATTGTGAGTGTCATGAAATCGCAGATATTTTATCAGACAGAAATCTGTCCAATTATTTTAACGCAAAGTTTTTATAACATACCGCTGTTTTTAAGAGGCAAAGGCAAATGAAATTTGCTTCGCGAAGATGGTATACAGCTTTCTCAATCATTTTGTTAATTCTTCCGCAATCCTTATTAAATCATCATCTGACAGAGAGTAGACTTGCGTCAAGAAGATTCCGATTTTAATAAAACTTTCTGTCTATCAAATCCTACATTTAAATTGATTTCAATAAAAAATCCCGCCAAAAGGCAGGATTTATAGGTAAATTCAGGTCAAACTATTCCCACTCGATGGTTGCAGGCGGTTTGCTTGAAATATCGTAAGCAACTCTGTTGATCCCGCGTACTTCATTGATGATTCTGCTGGAAACCGTATCCAGAAACTCGTAAGGAAGTCGGCTCCAGGTTGCGGTCATGAAGTCGATGGTGTTGGCAGAACGAACGACCGCAGTATATTCATATGTTCTTTCGTCGCCCATTACGCCTACTGATTTTACAGGAAGTAAAACGACGAATGCCTGGGATACTTTTTCGTAAAGATCATTTTTATATAATTCTTCGATGAAGATATCATCTGCTTCCTGCAAAATTCTCACTTTTTCAGCGTCAACTGCTCCCAAAATCCTGATTCCCAGACCTGGGCCCGGAAAAGGATGTCTGTGAACCAGATGATGTGGAATTCCCAGTTCTTCTCCTACTTTTCTAACTTCATCCTTAAATAATTCTCTTAAAGGTTCCAGTAATTCGAAATCCATTTCTTCGGGAAGTCCGCCGACATTATGGTGCGATTTAATGACCGCTGACGGTCCGTTTACGGACTGGCTTTCGATCACATCAGGATAAATGGTTCCCTGCGCTAAGAATTTAGCCCCTTCGATTTTATGGGATTCTTCATCAAAAACATGAATAAATTCGTTTCCGATGATTTTTCTTTTGGCTTCCGGATCATCAACACCGGCTAATTTGGATAAAAATCTTTCAGAAGCATCCACCAGCTTAATGTTCATATGGAAATGTTCTCCATAATTATCCATTACTTTTTTGTCTTCATCTTTTCTTAACAATCCCGTGTCAACAAAGATACAGGTCAGCTGATCACCGATCGCTTTATGGATCAGTACGGCAGCTACGGAAGAATCTACTCCACCAGAAAGTCCGAGGATCACTTTCTGATCTCCTACTTTTTCCCTGATTTCGGCAACTGTTTTTTCAATATAATTGGTCAGTTTCCAGTTTTTCTCAGCATCGCAGATTCCGAAAACAAAATTCTCCAGCATCTTTCCTCCTTCTTCTGTATGTGAAACTTCCGGGTGAAACTGTACGCAATAGATCTTTTTATCTTCATTTGAAATAGAAGCGATTACACCTGATTTTGCATTCAATTCAAAACCGGCGGGCAATTCTCCCACTTCATCAAAATGGCTCATCCAGACGATAGAATTGTCTGTAACCCCTTTCAGTAAAGAACTTTCTTTTACAATCTCCAGGTGAGCTTTTCCATACTCTCCTTTTACTCCTTTATGCACTTTTCCGCCTAAAAGATGTGCAGTCAGCTGCATTCCGTAGCAGATTCCCAAAACCGGAATCCCCTGCTCGTATAGTTCTTTTTCTACTAAGTGGGCATTTTCTGCATTGACAGAACTTGGTCCTCCGGAAAGGATAATTCCTCTCGGCTGTTTTTCTAAAATTGTTTCTAATGGTGTATTGAAAGGCAAGATTTCAGAGTATACTCCCATCTCACGGATTCTTCTTCCGATAAGCTGATTGTACTGTGATCCGAAATCTAATATGATAATACCGTTGTTCATTTTTGAATTAATTTGTTTTTAATGACGTCAGATTTAGATATGAGACATGAGACTTTTAGTCCGGAATCTATAATCTTATTATCTGAAATCTAAATTTCAACTTGCTTACAAAAAAAGACCTGGATTGCTCCAAATCTTTTTCCGTGATTTTATTTTAAAACTTTCCGATATCTTCTCTGTAGAAGCCATAATCGAAATGTACATGACTTGCATCTTCATACACTTTTTTGCGGGCATCTTCATAGGTGGCTCCCGTAGCTACGATGTTCAGCACTCTGCCACCGTTGGAAACTACTTTATCGCCTCTTCTGACAGCTCCGGCATGAAGCAGCTGGCTGTGTTTCACTTTATCTTCACCCGTGATTTCGAAACCGGTTTCGATGTTTCTTGGATAACCTCCCGAACACATTACCAGACAAACAGCTTTTTCGTCTTTAAATTTAAGCTCGATTTCTTTACCGTCCATACAATCATTGATGACATCTAAAAGATTGTTTTCCATCAAAGCCATTAATACCTGTGTTTCAGGGTCTCCGAACCTCATATTATATTCTAAAAGGTAGGTTCCGTTTTTGGTCACCATCAATCCAAAGAAAATGATTCCTTTAAAGCTGAATCCTTCTCCTTTAAGACCTGCCACGGTAGGCTGCAGGATATTTTTGTCGAAATCGGCGTAATGCTCTTCAGTAAATTCAGGACTCGGCGCTACAGATCCCATTCCTCCCGTATTCGGTCCTGTATCACCATTTCCGGCTTTTTTATAATCTTTAGCAGCGATACAAGGAAAAATCTTCTCACCGTTTGAGAAAGCAATAATGGAAGCTTCAAAGCCCTGTAAAAATTCTTCGATAACTAAACGGATTCCGGCATCTCCATAGATCCTTCTGATCATGAAATCATGGATCGTTGCTTCAGCTTCTTCTAAGGTATCACAAATAACAACACCTTTTCCGCCAGCTAAACCGCTTGCCTTGATTACCAATGGAAACTCCTGAGTCTGAACATAGTCTTTAGCTTCATTATAGGAGTCAAATACTACCGCTTTGGCTGTTTTGATACCATAGGTCTGCATAAATTTCTTAGAGAAAGCTTTACTTCCTTCCAGGCTGGCTACTTTTTGATTCGGACCAAAAACTTTCAGATCATGCTTTTTAAATTCGTCCTTTAAACCGGCAACTAGCGGTGCTTCCGGACCTACGATCGTTAAATCTATTTTTTCCTTGATTGCAAAATCTCTAAGTTCTTTAATCTCTGATAAATGAACATTTTTCCCTATTACATCGGTAGTCGCATTTCCGTTTGCAAAAAACATTTCAGAAACTCTGGAATCGCTGTGAAGCTTTGCAGCCAAAGCAGACTCTCTTCCACCTTCACCTATGATTAATATTCTCATACTTTATTTAATTATCTAGTCTATACTTTACAAATATATAATTTTGAATGCTATAAATACAATCTCAAAATATAATTTTAGCTAATTGCCAATAACCGATGCCCAATTGCTTTACCATTAATGTAAAAAATGTCTGATTGCCGTAAACATCATCGGTATTTTGTGCTCGTTGGCTGCTTCGATGCTGTCCTGGTCTTTTACACTGCCTCCCGGCTGGATAATCGCTGTGATTCCTTCCTGAGCGCAGAAATCTACGACATCACGGAAAGGGAAAAATGCGTCCGAAGCCAATACGAGGTCTCCTGTGAATTTTTCTTTAGCTCTTTCGATCGCCTGCTGAGTCGCCCAGATTCTGTTTACCTGTCCTCCTCCGATTCCGAAGGCCTGAATCCCGTTGGAAACAACAATCGCATTGGATTTCACATATTTTACCACTCTCTGAGAGAATAACAGTGCTTTTCTCTGCTCTTCTGTAGGCTGGGTTTCAGTTACTACTTTAATATCATCAGAGAAGATGCTGTCGTTATCCTGAACTAAAATTCCGCCGTCGATCTTTACCCATGTCTGTTTATCGGAAACAGGGTTGGCAATCTTTATAATTCTTAAATTTTTCTTTTTTCTTAAAACTTCAAGAGCTTCTTCGTCAAACTCAGGAGCCATTACAATTTCAAGGAATGTTTTATTTAATTCTTCCGCCGTTGCTGCATCGATTTTGTAGTTCATAGCAACAATTCCGCCAAAGATGGATACCGGATCACATTCGAATGTTTTCTGATAGGTTTCCAGGGCTGAGGTCCCGATCGCCACGCCACAAGGGGTAGAGTGTTTTACAGCACAACAGGCCATTTCTTCTTTGAATTCGGTAACCACCTTCCAGCAAAGATCCATATCGCGAAGGTTATTGAAAGACAGCTCTTTCCCTCCTAATTGCTCGAAATCTTTCATGGCTCCGTTTTCAAAAGTAGAAACGTAGTAAGCCGCTGTCTGGTGCGGGTTTTCCCCGTATCTAAGGTCAGAAACTTTTTTATAAGAAGCATTTAGATAAGTCGGGTAATCTTCTTCCAACAGCATTCTTGAGATCGCGCCGTCATAAGCAGAAGTAAGATTAAATACTTTTCCTGCCAGCTTTTTACGGGTTTCGATATAAGTATCCCCGTTCTGTTCCATTTCGATTTTCACGGTTGTATAATCTTCTACATCCGTAATTACGGTTACAGAATCAAAGTTTTTAGCTGCAGAGCGAAGCATAGATGGACCTCCGATGTCAATAAATTCTACCTTTTCGTGAAGAGAAATGTTTTTGTTCACATTTTCAAAGAAAGGATAAAGATTGACAATCACCATATCAATGAGACCGATTCCGTGTTCCTGCACGGTTTTCATGTGCTCTTCGTTGGAACGTACGGCCAATAATCCACCATGAACTTTCGGGTGTAATGTTTTCACTCTTCCATCCAACATTTCCGGAAAATCCGTAACCTCATCGATCTGAATTGGATTTAAACCAGCGTCTTTCAAATGCTTGAATGTTCCTCCTGTAGAAATCAATTCATAGTTTTGGGCTTCCAGAAACTGTGCGAATTCAATCAATCCGCTTTTGTCAGAAACACTGATTAAAACTCTCTTTTTACTCATTTTACTTTCAATTTTTTACTTTTTACAGCTATTTCAAACTGTGCCCGGGTCTTTCACCTCCGAACTTACTTTTATTTTACTTAGATTCTTGGCAATGTATCAATGTACTAATATAACAATGTAGCAATGTAACAATGTAGCAATGTATTAATGTAACAGTTTATAATATATTCTTATCGGTAAGCTGTCGTCATGTTCACTGGTTACATTTTATTAGTTTCCTAATACCTTATTTATAGCTTCCGGAAAAATTTCATATTCTATTTTATGAACTTTTTCAGCCAGCGTTTCCGCCGTATCATTTTCAGTGACTTCGAATGATTTCTGAAGGATGGCTTCTCCTTCGTCGATTCCTGAAGTTACAAAGTGTACGGTTGCGCCGCTTTCTTTTTCTTTAGCATCGATCACGGCATGATGCACATGATGCCCCCACATTCCTTTTCCTCCATATTTTGGAAGTAAGGCAGGATGAATATTGATTATTTTTCCGTTCCAGTTTTCACAAAACTCAGGTTTGAGAATAGATAAAAATCCTGCCAATACGATCAGATCTGTATTTTCCGGAATGATTTTACCCAGTTCGCTGCTGAAGTTTTTTCCTCTCGGGATCAGAACGTTTTCTATGTTATGATTTCTTGCTCTTTCCAGTCCGTAACATTCTCTGTCGGCTACTACCAAAGATATTTGTGCATCGGGGATTTCTCCGCTGTCAACGGTATCGATGATTCTCTGGAGATTGCTGCCTGAACCGGAAACGAGTATAACTAGGTTTTTCATAAATTAATGTAACAATGTATCAGTTTAACAATGTATCAATGTAATAATCTACCAATGCGTATAACTGGTAAACTGCTACATTGCCATATTGGTACATTAAAATGATAGATTTATTTTCTCGCTTCCTTCAGTGATTTCTCCTATTTCGTAGGCATCGTCCAGAAGGTGCAGTACTTTTTCTGCATGTTCCGGATCCACCACAATGATCATTCCGACGCCCATATTAAAGGTTCCGAACATCTCTTCACGCGCTACGCCACCTCTCTTTTCCAGCTCAAGCATAATGCTTGGAATCTGGATTTTTGAAGCATCGATGGTCGCACATAGCCCGTCACCGATAATTCTCGGAATGTTTTCGTACAGTCCTCCTCCTGTAATGTGCGCAATTCCGGAAACCTCTACTTCTTCAAGTACTTTATGAATATCTTTGTAATATAGTCTGGTAGGAACTAAGAGCGTCTCATACAATGGTTTTCCTTCAAATTCTTCGTTGAAATCCGGGAATACTTTTCTTACTAATGAGAATCCGTTGGAATGAAATCCTGAGCTTGGCAATGCTATAATTTTATTCCCTGCTTTAATTTTCGAGCCATCGATAATCTGATCTTTTTCAACGATTCCCACGCAGAATCCTGCAACGTCGTAATCTCCGGGCTGGTATATCCCCGGCATTTCTGCAGTTTCGCCCCCGATTAAAGCACAATTGTTATCTTTACAGGCCTTCACCATTCCCAGAACAATTTCTGCAGCAATTTCAGAATCCAGTTTCCCACAGGCCAGATAATCCAAAAAGAACAATGGTTTTGCCCCGTGACAAAGGATATCATTCGCACACATCGCGAAACAGTCTACTCCGATAGAATCATATTTTTTAGAGTCTAAAGCTACTTTCAGCTTTGTTCCCACTCCATCGGTTCCGGAAACCAAAACAGGATTCTTGTATCCTCCGATTTCATAGAAAGCTCCAAAACTTCCCAAATGATTCAATACATTGGAATTGTGAGTTTCCCCAACCGCTTTTTTAATCTTATCTACGGTTTTGTATCCTTCTTCTTTGTCTACTCCTGCGGATTTGTAAGTGTTGCTCATAGTATTAATGTAACAGTGTGTCAGTTTAACAGTCTAACAATAAATAAATCGCTTCCTGATAAAATGGGACGTTTTATTTCTATTTTTAATTCAAATTTTGAAAACAAAAAAGCCGACAATCTCAGTGGATTATCGGCCAGTATTTTATCTCAGAATTTCAGAGCCCACAATTTTCCCTTTCTTGGAAAAATATTCTTTATGGGAGGTCTGAATTTTCATCTTCTTTCTTTTTGCAAAGATATTAATTTTAAATTAATATTCAAATCTATTTTTCCAGGATCGATTCGATGGCTGAAATTTTCTGAACTTTTTCTTTCAGTTCATTATCCTTCTCTTCGTTGGAAATCTTCTGCTCCGATTTGTCAAAATTATCGTTAAAGAACGGAAGGCTAAAGGTATCAATGATATTTCCTCCGTGTAAAGGAAATCTTTTCTCTGCTGCCTCCAAAACACCCAGTCCTCCCCGCGCTCCCGGTGCTGTAGCCATCAATAGCATCGGTACTTCGTTCCAAACGGCTCTTGGCTTTATTCTTGAAGTCCAGTCGAACACGTTTTTAAATGCTGCGGAATAGGTTCCGTTGTGCTCAGAAAGGGCAACCAAAAGCACATCTGCGCTGTCGATTTTTGATGCAAAATCCTGGGCCTGCTGCGGGATTCCGCTTTCCACTTCCCTCTGGTGTTTGTAAATCGGCATTTCAAAATCATTCATATCAACGATTTCCACTTCTGCGTTCTCGAATAAGGTCGTGGCATAGGTTACGAGCTGTCTGTTGATGGATACATCAGAATTACTTCCTGCTACTGCTAAAATTTTCATTGTTGTATTATCTGTTTAAAGTAAAGTTATTTTGTATTGTTGATGCAAAGGTCGTGAAGATTTTTATATTTTTTATACCATAAACCGAAAATCCGACGTAGTTAAATGTTCCAAAAGATTTTAAACTTTAGTTATTTCAAGTTTAATCGGAGCTTCTAAAAAGCACACTTAGGACTTTTAAAAAATCTTTGATTTTATTTTTTGATGAACTTTTAATCTGGTTTCAGATTTATTATTATACGATTCAAGTAAATTTTCTGCCTTTTGTCTTTTAATATATTTATCTTAAATAGGCTGGTAATTCCATCGGAACTTCCATTAAAAGGACTTCGGTATCTTCAGCTGCTTCTATATTAAAACTCTGGGTATCCCAGATTCCCATTCCGTCTCTTTCACTTAAGATCCGGTCCCCGATTCTGGCACTTCCTTTTAATACAAAGGCATAAACTCCGTTTCCTTTTTTTATTGAGCATATAATTTTTGCCGTTTCCTTTGGTAAAGTTGGCTAAATTAAACCAGGCATCCTGATGAATCCAGACCCCGTCGTCATTTTTATCCGGGGATAAAATCTGTTGGAATCCATTGATCTTCTGGCCTTCTTTAATACTCTTCTGGTCATATCTCGGTTCTACATTTTCTTCTTTGGGAAAAACCCATATCTGTAAGAATTTTACGGCTTCATCTTTGTTTTTGTTGTATTCACTATGCATTACTCCCGTTCCTGCGCTCATTACCTGGATTTCTCCTTTTTTGATAACGGCAGTGGTTCCCATCGAATCTTTATGTTCGAGATCGCCTTCCAAAGGGATGGAGATAATTTCCATATTTTTGTGAGGGTGTGTTCCGAATCCCATTCCCTGGGAAACGGTATCGTCATTCAATACTCTTAAAACCCCGAAATGCGTTCTTTCCTGATTCTGATAGTTGGCAAAACTGAAGGTATGATAACTGTCTAACCAACCGTGATTGGCGTGACCTCTTGTATCGGCTTTATGATATACTGTTTTCATATTGATGATTTATGGTACAAATGTACGGACTGTGGTGGTGCCAAATGTTGATGTAAGGTAAGAAAGGACGGAACTTAAGTTTTGAATTAAAACGAACCAATTTTCATAACCGTGACTTTATTTTCTTTCGCAGGTTTTTATCGTACAAGAAGCCATACCGAAGCCGCAATACCGGCATACGCTACAACGGTAATGATATCAGCGATGGGTTGTGAGAAGCGTTTTTCAGCAATTTTCTCAGCATTGATCTGATTTTTATGGAATTTCAGAATTTTTTCAGGGTGATGAACCGGGTGTGCCACCAGGCTGTCACTCTCCCACTTGTCAACGATTACTTTATAAGTCTTTCCATCAACCTGTATTTTCACATTTTTATTAGGCGCAAGTTTCTCCTGAACATTGACAGGAACAGGAACGGGCTGTGAACCCGTATTTTGGGAATTACCATTTTCTGCTTTCACCGGATTATTAGCTACGACTGCATTCTTATTGGGTCCTGATGGATTGTTGACTGCTGTATCCACAGGTTTCGGTTTTTTAACCTGATAGGTATAGCAACTTACCATGGAAAATGATATGATGATAAGATAAAGATTCTTTCGCATGAGCCAAATTTAAGAATTAAACGGAAAATTCTGCATTTTCTTTTGAAAGATCGTGTTTTTTAAAATTCATTCCTGTTTAAGACCGCCCATATTTGTTTTTATTCTGATGTTTTCTCTTTGAATTATCTTCCCTGTATTCAACTGAACCCTGTTTTCGATATGTTTGTCTGTCTTGTTTAATAAGAGTTTATCATTTGTTTAAAATAAACATTGTAAGGTATAAAAAAAACGAACCGAAGTTCGTTTTATACTATTGAAATTTATTTTAAAAATGGACCTGCCGGATTTCTTCTTCAATTTCTTTTGGTGTTTCCTCATCTGATTTAATGAAAATCAACGTTAAAACCGCTCCTAAAAGCATGCAGACTCCACCGACCACAACGTAATCGATGGCCTGTTTTCCGAAAATCCCACTCACGATAGGCCCGCCGAAAATACCGTTGATGATTTGGGGAATAACAATAAAAAAGTTGAAAATTCCCATATACACACCCATTTTCTTTTGAGGAATGACTTCGATAAGCATGGCGTAAGGCATGGCTAAAATACTGGCCCAGGCGAATCCTAATCCGATCATTGAAATCCAGAGAAAGTTTATATCTTTAATAAAATACATAGAGATCAATCCTACACCGCCAAAGGCTAAGGCCAAAGCATGAGTCTGCTTTTTTCCGATCCATTTGGCAATCGGGGTCAATAAGAATGCAAAAGGAATGGCCCAGAGATTATACATACCGAATAAATTCCCGGTTAAATCCCCGGCATCATTGAATGCTTTTGAATGGGTATCGTCCGGTGAGAGCCCGAAATGATGAGTGGCCAGCGCACTTGTTGTAAACACCCACATCGTAAACAGGGCAAACCATGAGAAAAACTGTACTGCTCCCAGTCTTTTCATCTGGGAAGGGATATTTGAAAAATCTTTAAAAATATCCGTCAGTTTTGAAGGCTGTTCCACCACTTCTTTTCCGCCCTCAAATTCTGCGAACTCCTGAGGGGAATATTCTTTCGTAGTAAATATGGTGTAAAGTATCGTCAATAACAGGAAACCTGCCCCTACATAAAACGAGTAGATCACATTATCGGCTACAAAGCCTGGCTGAGCTTCGTTTGAAATCCCCAGTTTTGTTAACCAGTCCGGTAAATACGAACCGATCACTGCGCCAATTCCTATTAAAATCGTCTGCACGGAAAACCCGATGGTGCCCTGATGTTTTGGCAGCATATCTCCCACCAGTGCCCGGAACGGTTCCATAGCCACATTGATGGAGGCATCCATCATCGCCAGGAAAATGACGGCCAGTAATAATACATTCGCTGCCATCATCTGGGTTGCCGAAGCCGCATTCGGAAGCATCACCAGACCGATGGCGCATAGAACGGCCCCAATCAAAAAGTAAGGTTTCCGCCGTCCCAGCGGGCTCCAGGTATTGTCGCCCATGTGTCCGATGATGGGTTGAACAATCAACCCTGTAACCGGAGCGACCAGCCAAAACCATGATAACTCATGCACATCGGCCCCGAAATTGGCCAGAATTCTGCTTGCATTTCCATTCTGCAGACCGAATGCCATCTGAATTCCCAAAAACCCCATACTCATATTGATAATTTGAGCCATGGACAAATCGGGTTTCTTTTTCTTCCTGAGATATCCATTCCGTATCTCCTCCCTGTCATCTCTGCCATTATTTTTTCAGTTTTAGGATTAATGCCTCTTCAATCGGGGTCTTTTCCGCCACCACCTGATCTACCACCTCATTCGGAACCGTCATAGAAAGCACGTACTGCTTTACTTTCCAGGATCCGTTGATTTTTTCAACCACTCCTGAACCACGGCAGATTTTCATCTGCGTATCCAGCAATTCATCAAACCAGGCGAGTTTTCCGTCTTTGCTGAAATAAATATTTCTTTTTAAAGACGTAAAATTCCAGGTGCTCTTTTTGTCAAAATAAGGTTTTGCCCAGGCCATAAATGCTTTTTTATCCCAGACTTCGGTGGCATCCGTTCCGATAAATGTCGATTCATCAGCAAAATAATTGAAATACGTTGTATAGTCTGCTTTTGCTGCGGCAACATTAAAGCCATCCAGCATGGTGCCGATTTCCTTTTTGTCTATGTCAGATTTTGTCTGGGCCGTGACGGCTGTAAAACTCATGACCCATAAGATGAAGGTAAAGAATATTGTTGTTTTTTTCATATTGAAATTATTTTTTCAAATAAAACCTGACAGGTTTCAGAAACCTGTCAGGTTTGAGATTATTATTTTATTTTTTTTTGAAGTAAAGGTTCCAGGTAATTTAACTTGTTCTTTCCGATTACTTCAATTCAATAACCATTGATGTTTTCGCGGGGATGGTTAAGGTATTCTGCAATGAAAATTGTTGATCCGAAATGACGTCTGTTCCTTTTGAAAATCCCTTTAAAGATTCTGCAAAATGTTTTAGATCTAAAACCTGTTCTTTCTCATTATTATTCAGAACGACCATGACACTTTCTTTTTCATTGTATCTAAAATACACAAAAACATCATTCTGCGGAACGAAATTTTTAGTTTTCCCGGTGTGGATGACCTCTTTGCCTTTTCTCCAGGTCAGCAGTTTCTGTGTAAACTGATGAAAGTCCTTCTGCTCAGGAGTCTGGCCGGATGTCTGGAAGGCATTTTTACGGTCAGATTTCCAGCCGCCCGGAAAATCTCTGCGGATATCTGCATCTCCTCCTTTATTTTTGTCGCCACGCATCCCGATTTCTGAGCCATAGTAGATCTGCGGAATTCCCCTAACGGTTGAAATCAGGGTAAGTCCCAGCTTATAAGCTTTCGGATCACCGTTAAAAATCTCGTTCCATCTTTCGGTGTCGTGATTTTCGAAGAAAACCATCACATTATTGATGTCAGGATACAGAAAATCACTGGACAGACTGTTGTAAATACGGTTCATTCCGGTATCCCAGCCCTCTTTTTCTTTCAATGCCTTCGGCATATCCCCGTACAGCATAAAATCCATGACTGACGGCAGGTTGGAATTATAATTCGCTGCTTCTCCTGTTTTTGAATCCTTCTGCCATGCCGAAATGTGTCCGGCTGTATTTAACCAGGTTTCTCCGACAATATTGAATTTCGGGTATTCATCGGTAATTGCTTTGGCCCATTTTGCCATGGCTTCTTTATCGTTGTAAGGATAGGTATCGACCCGGAACCCTCCCAATTCGGCATATTCGATCCACCAGATGGCATTCTGGGTTAAATATTTTAAAACCAACGGATTTTTTTGATTGATATCAGGCATTGTGGTATCAAACCAGCCGTCCAACGCTACTTTCCGGTCAATTTCAGAAGCATTGGGATCAAACTGAGTGGTCGTTTTATAGTTTGACCGTTTAAAACCGTTTTCACCGTCATTAAACCGGTGAATCCAGTCTTTTGTCGGCAGATCTTTGATCATCCAGTGTGAAATTCCCCAGTGATTGGTGACATAATCCATCACCAGTTTCATATTTCTCCTGTTCAATTTTTGGGAAAGCTCCCTGTATTCTTCATTGGTTCCGTATCGGGCATCTATTTTGTATAAATCGGTCTGCGCATATCCGTGATAGGAATATACTTTTTCGTTATCTTCATTTACCGGGGTAAGCCATACTGCCGTTGCCCCTAAATCCTGAATATAATCAAGATGATTGATAATTCCGCGCAAATCTCCGCCATGTCGCCCATTGGGAAGGCTCCGGTTTGCTTTTTCCGTCAGTTCCGGGCTGGAATCGTTCTTTTCATCACCATTGGCAAAACGGTCCGGCATGATAAGATACATGACATCTTTTGAGGTATATGATTCTCGGTCGGCAGAATTCTGATTTCTCTGCTTTAATTCATAGGTATAAGAACCTGTATTTTTTCTGCCCTTTTTACTGTTGATTTTAAATTTCTGAACATTGATTTCATTGGTATCCACGGTGATAAAAACATAGTTCGGATTTTCCGTTTTCTGAATATCCTTCACCCGAACCCCGTCTGAAAGTTCTATTTCGCTGTTCGCAATATCTTTCCCGTAAACCATAATCTGGAGTTCGGGATTTTTCATTCCTTTCCACCAGAAAGCGGGTTCCACTTTGTCGATAGGTTTTTGCGCAAAAGCAACGACGGCGCCTGAAAGAGCGATGATGGTGTATATTTTTTTCATTTTTACTATTTTAACTTTTGTTTTAGTGCTAAGGTCACATGACATTTGCGGATTTAAGAGGGCATGGCGAATACAATTTGCTACACGAAGCTTATATACAGCTTGGCCAAATCAATTTCTAAACTATTTTTCCGAATATCCGATACAGAACAGGGTTTCGCCTTTATTTACGGGCGGAGTTCCTATTTTATATAAAATAATTCCGTTTGTACCTGAAATGATCTCCTGCTTCTTATTTCCGAATTCATCGGTAATGACGCCTAAAATCTGATTTTTCTTTACGGTATCTCCGCTTTTTAAATTACTGTAAAAGATTCCGGTTTCAGGAACACGAACGTAATCCTGCCGGTTTAAATAAACAGGCGTTTTTTTCTTATAGCGTTTTAATTTTCCTCCCTGGTAATTTCCGGAATATTCCAGCATATGGTAAACCGCAGTTTTAATGAGTTTCACATTTTCATTTTGTACGGTTCCCAGTTTTCCGGCTTCTATACTCAATGCTGTAATTCCCTGCTGAGTTGCCTGTTTAAAAGCATATTTTGCAGGCTCGGATGAGGTTAAATGATAAGGATACGAAACCAGATAACCGATTTGCGACTGTACCGACAGCTGATAAGCAAGATGAGTACTTTCAGGGGTATCTTTCCGGTCATAATAGCATACGAAAGGCAGCAGGTCTTCATTAGCGTCACCTCCGTGAATATCTAAAAAGATCGAGGAATTGGAAATAATTTCTTTGGTAAGAGCATCGGCAATCTGATCCGTGACCGTTCCGGCAGGTGATCCCGGAAAAGCAGTATTTAAATTTTTACGATCTACTGGATTTAGGAAAGGGGTTCTTTCCCGAAAAGCTTCCATATTGGCAATGGGTACGATGATTAAAGTTCCCTTTACATTTTCCGGTTTTATTTCTTTCAACAGTTCCTGAACCGCAATAACAGGTGGATATTCGTAACCATGAATTCCTGCTACGATGCTGAAGACTGGTCCTGCTTCTTTTCCTTTGATAATGGAAACCGGAAGGTGGGTCTGTTCAGAGTTATTTTTAAGATTTATAACCGTGTCTTTTCTGAATGGCCCGTTCTGTCCTATGATCTGGATGATATTTTGTGCATTGGAGCTTACGCTCATTATCATCATCAAAAATACCAGCACTGCTCTCTTCATTTTTTTCATGGAAATAAAGATAATTAAATATATTTTAAACTCAAGAAGCTCTATGTGCAATTTTATTGGCCAGCCAGCTTACATAAAATAACTGGAAACTGTGATATATCATGACCGGAAGCAGAAACAGCACCTTCCGGTCGTCGGGGATTCCTAATACCAGTAAGAAAAGACTGCCGTGAACCAGGGATTTTTTTGATCCGCAGAAAGTGAAGGTGATGATATCTTCGGTATTAAATTTCATTTTTCCGGCAAAAAACTGCAGGATATGTTAAACGGCAAAAAACAGGAAGACCACACTCAGCGCCAGGATTAAAAATACAATGGGAGGTACGGATACGAATATTTTTTCTATGAATGCTGTTGAAAAACTTTCATACACAATTAATAATATGATCAGCCTGTCGAATTCGGCGATCACCGCAGAATACTTTGTGACCCATTTTTTAAAAACGGGGTTTAAGAGTATTCCCAGTACGATAGGTAATAAGACCTTCATCAGCAATTGCTGTACAACTTCACCATGATTTCCTGATCCTGAATCCGGTTCAAGGAAAAAGCTCATCAGGAGTGGTGTCATCACAATACCGATTAATCCTGAAATCGAGGCATTAAAAATAGCTGAAGTTACATTTCCTCTGGCAATGGACACCATCACTACGGATGATGAAACCGTGGATGGCAGACACGCGAGAAAAAATATCGAAAGCCAGACATTCTCATATTGCGAACCGTTTACCAAAGGGTAAAACAGCAGGACAAGCAGTGGAAAGAGGATAAAAGTTCCGGACTGAATCAGGAGATGTAATTTCCAGTTGGAAATATCTTTTATGACTTCTTTCAGATTCAGTTTAAGTCCGTACAGCAAGAAAATCCCGGCGATACCCCAGTCTATAAAAGCAGAAAGGTTGAAATACCGGTTGTAGGATTCATGAAACGGGACCAGTTTTGCCATCAAGACCATTACGATTAACAGAAGAAGAAAGAGATTCTGCTTGTTAAAAATTTTAGTCAACATCATCATTAAATAAGAATAAAATATTTATAAATAAAAAAATCCTTAAAGGTACGAAGGCTTTAAGGATGATAAAGTTAAGGAATATTTATTTTACCGCTTCTTTACTGCTTTTCAATATAGGCATCATTAAAGAGTTTATTGGGCTTCAGATAAATGACATTATGCTGAAAATCAAGAAAGATATTAAATCTCTTCAAAATTTCGTTGCCCAGGATATTCATTTTTTTATCTTTTACCGGTCTGCTTTCAGAAAGAACCTGGGAAGGAATGTTTTTAAGATGATATTTTCCGAGGCTCAGGGATTCCAGATTCGCTGTGATAACGGGGATTTCATTCCCCTGTCCTCCCTTCATCACTACTTTTTTTATTATTTTCATCTGATCGGCCGGAAATTGCTGCTCCTTCAGCAGAGGACCATCCAGCATTACGGTTCTCTGGTATCCTGTATCGAACAGAAACCAGTCTTTCAGCGTTTTTCTCCCCTGTTTTATGGTTGTTTCAACGAAGAACAGTTGATCAAAATAGATGATATCCAACGGCTGATATGCCTTATCTTTTTTTACAAATTCGGGAAGTTCAGAATGTACCACCATTATTCCTTTGTCATAATTCAGTTCTACTACCATTCCGTCAAACAGGTCCCAGCCAAATCTCCCATCGGTGCCATGTCCCGATAGCTCAACCTGATAGATTCTGAAGCCATCGTATTTTTTGTTTCCGATAGACAGGACATTGACTCTTCCTTTGAGCTGTTCTTTGATTTTATCTTTGAGCGTTTCCCGGGTCAGGGAAAGGTTATTGCTTCCGGTATCAAAATTAAGAACCAGAGAATCTGTTTTATTGAGCAGCGTTTTTACAAACATGGTATTCTGCTCATTGATTCCGAGACGAATGCTGTCGTGAAAAGCAGGACGTACCGTACTGAAATTTTTGGGAACGGCGCTTTCGATTCGTGTAAGGCATGAATCTTTATCTTTAAGAAGAATGATAAAATCTTTTTTCTCGCCTTGTTTCACCGTAATTCTGATGGAGTCGATATCTGTTTTTATCTTTACCGTTCTGGAGCCTTTGCTTATTTTGGTGACGGTGTATACATCTGGTTTTACAGAAGGATCGATATTCCAGTCGGTTTTCAGCCCGGTATCTTCTTCCAGAATGATGGCTTTGGATGAATTAGCTTTTACGACAGGAAGTTTTTTCTGAGCCATAATCTGAAGGTACGAAATCGTTAAGAGTAAAAAAGCTAAAGTATATTTCATGTGAAAAAAAGTAGATTAAATTAAAAACTTACCGAGATAGATCATGACGATATCCAGGGATGTACTTCCAAGCGTAGACCCGTCATGAAAACAGTTATCGGTAGGCGCAATATAAAAATGATGAGGTTTATGCTCTATTTTCAGCATAGGATAATCCGGAAACAGCTTCATAAAATACGAAGTAATGTTTTTATTATTTACGTCATTTTCTTTCAGGTCTATTTCTCTTTTAATCATATGATATGCCTGCCGCATCGAGAGATTCGTTACGAGTAAATAGCGCGACTCCTTTCCTAAATTAAATGTTATTCTGTTTCCGAATCTATGAGCGGTATGCAGGGTCATATTTTTTGAGCTGTCCTTATGAACTCCTATAAATTGAAGATCAGCGATAGATTGTCCTTCGGACAGTGTTCTTCTGTTCAGGGATACGATTTCGCTGTTGGCATAGTTGGTGGCAAGACTCATAAACCGGAACGGGGCAAGAGAAATCTGCTGCAAAAACTCATTGATATGGATATTGATCTGGTCTACGAGTTCTTTATTCTGTCTGAATTTACCAAAGACTTCTTCTTCGGAAGTTGCTGTCCCAAGATCCAGTTCAGTAAAAAGACGACGGATATTTTCAGGCAGTTCTCCTGTAAATACGGAATTGTAGTCTTTTTTGTTCTTATGATCACCCTTAATGATTTTATATTCTTGCGGATCGGGTGTACGCCAGTCGCGTTTGGGCAGATGGGCTTCGGGTTCATACTGCTGCAGAAACCTTTCACCTCTGAAAATAAATTCGTTGGGCTCCTGCTGGCTATGATGAATAACTCCTGAATTAATCTGCAGGGTTCCGCCGTTGTGATCTGAGTATATTTTAATTCCTGGTTTTAGTTTTTTCATGGGATTCAGTATTTATCAAATACTCCGACATAGACCATGGTGACGTCAAAGCCTTTATTCCCGAGCGTTGTACCGTCATGGATGAAATTGTCCGTAGGAGCAATATAGTATTGGTAAGGTTTTATTTCCAGCTTCAGCACGGGATATCCGGGATAATGATTAAAAAACTGTTCAACAATATTGTCAGACGTTATTTTCTCCGCATATTTTTTCTGCACTTCCCCATAGATCTGCCGTAGTGTTAAATTAATAAAATACAGATAGCGTGATTCCGTGCTTATATTGATTGAAATTCTGTTCCCCGACTTATAAGCAGTATGAGGAGTGAAAAAGCTGCTTTTATCAATATGCAGTCCTGTATATTTAAATTTGTTCTGACCCAAATGATGGAAGGTCGTACTCTGCATATCGGGGAGAGATCTGGCGATGCGGTGAAACTTATAATTTCTCTGTAAAGATTTCTCATCCAGAAAAACATTGGTTAATTCATTAATCTGTTTTGTGAGTGTTTCATTTTCCTGAAATTTCTTTGGGACGTCAAAAAGAGATTCACAGTCATTGAGATTTAATTTTTCAAATAGATCCTTCAACTGTTCCGGAATAGCACCCACGCCCAGTGTGTTAAATATTTTACTGCCGGCATCTGCCGTAGAAATTTTTCTGTATTCCGAATCCGTAAGACCACGCCAATCCATCGTAGGCAGATAGGCATTGCTGTAATATTCGATTTCAGAATTGGAATTGGTAACAGGACCTACTCCCGAATTAATGCTAATCTGATCTTTAATGTCCTGAATACCGCAGGGATATACTTTGATTCCTTTTTTTAAACTCATGCTAAACTGTAGGCTAATAGTTTATCTTTAATATTTTTCTGAACGGAAACCGCTCTTGTATTTTCAAGCTCTTCTACAATTTCGTGATAAGAAACCCTGGTAAGATCCATTTCTTCGCAAACCTCTTCAGGAAGACTGTTTATCAGGTCATTCTGGATATAGCTTACCAGTTTTATCATATCGTGACAGTAGATGGTAGGATTATCAAACCCATTCTCGTTCGAATACCTGTTCAGAAGAAAGCCACCTCCACATATGTCATAAATGGGACAGTTAAGGCATTTTTCGTTAACCATCTGGTGGGAATTGATGTATATATCAAACAATGGATCTTCCAGTACAGCGTCGATCTCGTGGGTATGGATGTTAATGTCATTTCTTGTAATCCCCTCATAACAGGCTCTTATAGAATCTGCCACTTCCAGATTCCCATTGGTCTCAAGGATGGCCACCCCATTCTTTTTCAGTCCGAGCACCTGATCTCCCACTTCTTCACCTGCGATAAGCTGAATTAATGTTTTGAAGAACCTCATATTCGGCCGGTCCGGATCACTTTTCCAGATGGCAAAAAGTTCGATCAGCCAATCGGCATAGGGTGTATAATCGCTGGTATTAACTTTTTCCCTGATGATACCATCCGGCAGTTTGTCGAAATGCCCATCGGGAAGCAAAAGATTAAAACTCAGAATATTGAGGTCTTTAAATTCCTGGTACAGCTCCTTCGGGCTGATATTCAGGTTGGCAACGGATAACACGCCGTGCATCCCTTTATCCAAACCGAGCTGTATGGCAGTCCGAACCTCATCGTAAGATCCCTTCCCGTTATGAAAAACACGGTATTTATCGTGATATTCTTTAGGTCCGTCTATGCTGACACCGACCCGGATGCTTAATTCATTAAACAGATGGTACCATTCTTCATCCAGACCTACACCATTGGTCTGAAGCACAAAATCAAAATAGGAATCGCTGAGTTTTTCTCTGAATATTTTTATGCTTTCCCTATAAAATTCTTTGGGATATAATAAGGGCTCACCGCCATGAAAAACAATCTGGAAGGATTTCAGGCCATATTGATCACTGTAGCGTGACAGTTTTTCTGCGAACGTTGTCATCGTATCAAGCGACATGAATTTGGGTTGTTTGAGATATGTTTTATCTCCCAGATTATACATGTAACAATACGAACAGTTGAGGTTGCATCTGCTTGCAACCTTCAGAACAAAAGAAGTAACCATATCTCTATAAATAAATAAAGTTCTTCGCTATTTTACCAGCGAAGAACTAAAGTTTTAAAAATCAGTAAATTAAGCTCTTAAAAATGTATCATGCCTGTCATAAGCAGCTGATGCACCTGAAATGGCTACGACATCACAGCTTCCTCCCGGAGGCGCTATGATTACTCCACCACCTCCTCCTGTTCCGGGAACAAGGCCTAAATTGTTGATTCCTCCGAAAATGGATTTGTAAAGATCTACATTTTCATTTTCCGAGTTCTGGATTGATTTTTTTAGAATTTCTTTTTGTTCAAGATTACTCGTGATTTTAAATTTCTTTTTCATAAAAGATGAGTTAAAGGGTTATTAATTTACTTATCTCACCAAATATAGAAAATTAAATTCACACTAAAAAACATTTTTTATTAAAAATTTAATTATTAACTTTCTTGATCGTTACAGCAAAACCACCACTTCTTACCATTTTGAAATTGATTTTCGATTTGCTTGTAATCTGCTTTTTGTAGATGTTATAGCTTTGCGGATTGTTGATATAATCTGCATCTTTACCGTCTTCATAGATGGTTGCTTCATATTTCTGACCTTTATCCAGGAATGAAAAATCTACGGTATATTCACGTTTATTTTCATCGGTAATCCCTCCAACGAACCAGGTATCTGTACCTTTTGCTTTTCTTGCCGTGATGACATAATCTCCCGGTTCTGCCGATAAAATTTTCGTATCGTCCCAATCGGCTGCTACATCCTTGATAAACTGGAAAGCATCCATATGCTTTTTATAGTTTTCCGGTAAATCGGCTGCCATCTGAAGGGGCATATACATTGTAACATAAAGTGCGAGCTGTTTTGCAAGGGTAGTTTTCACAAAACGCGTATCTCCCGGGAAGTAGTAATCCAGTTTTGTCTGGAAGATCCCCGGTGTATAGTCCATCGAACCTCCCATCCATCTGGTAAACGGAAGAATGGTCTGGTGATCGGGATTGTTTCCTCCGAACGCTTCGTATTCTGTTCCACGGGCCGCCTCTGCTGAAATATAATTCGGGTAGGTACGGCTTTCTCCTGTAGGACGAACCGATTCGTGAGAATTAATCATAATTTTGTACTCGTTCGCCTTTTCTGCGATTCTGTAGAAGTGATTGATAGTCCACTGCGAATAATGGTGCTCCCCTCTTGGGATGATGTCCCCTACATATCCTGTTTTTACAGCATCATAGCCGTATTTATTCATCAGCTGGAATGCTTTGTCTGCCCATCTTTCGTAGTTCGTTGCGGAACCGGAAGTTTCGTGGTGCATGATCAGTTTGATTCCTTTTGAATGCGCATATTCATTTAACATTTTGATATCGAAATCCGGATACGGCGTGATAAAGTCGAAAACAAATTCTTTAGAATGACCGAACCAGTCTTCCCAACCGACGTTCCAGCCTTCGATCAGTAATCCCTGAAATCCGTTCTCTGCTGCAAAATCTATATATTCCTTAACTTTGGTATTGTTGGCCGCATGTTTTCCGTTGGGTGTAAGTTTTGCAAAATCAGTCTGTCCGAGACGAACATTGGATTCCGGCTGTCCGTAAGCCCACTGGGATTTCCCGATGATCATTTCCCACCATACGCCCATATATTTCGTCGGGTGAATGTAAGAAGTATCTGTATACTTCGTAGGCTCATTAAGATTGAAAATCATTTTCGAATCCATTACCTCTTCCGCTTTGGGTGCCACAATAATAGTTCTCCAAGGCGTTACAGAAGGCGTCTGGATATAACCTTTCGCTCCCTGTCTGTCTGCTGTAAGATGGGTTTTCAGCTTAAAGTTCTGAGCATCCACCTCCAGGTGGGAAGCCGGATAATCTAAAACAGCAGCTTCTGCAACATTAATATATAATGGTTCTTTTCCTTCTTTTTTAAGCATTAAAGGGGACTGAACGGCATTCTTAATTAGGGTCTGGGAAGCGTTGGCATCTGCCGCTTTCGGCCATCTTGCAGGAATTTCCGAAACTTTTGTTTCCTGATACTGGTATTCCTGAGAATCGTAATCTGCCACCATCCACCAGGCTTTCATATCGGACGGGAAATCTATTTCAGAATCTTCTTCCCTGATCACAAAATAATTCAGATTTTTCTGCTGGGGAAACTCGTATCTGAATCCAAGCCCATCGTTAAACAATCTGAATTTTACAATAATGCTTCTGTCGGTAGTTGCCTGGTTAAGGGTTACCGCCAGTTCATTATAATGATTGATATAATTTTTCTTTTCTCCCAAAACAGGCTGCCAGGATTCATTTTTAGAATCTCTTTTTTCTGCTGTTTTAGTAAATCCGCTGTTCAGATCAAATTTAGCATCTTCCGGTTTTGCAATCTCTGAAGCAAATTTTATGGAAGTATCTTTAAATAGCCTCAGTCCCAATTTGGAATCTTCGACTACCGTTTTGCCGTTATATTTAAGGTCGTAGTAAGGAATGCCGCCTTTCAACTGGAAATCCATTTCGAATTTTCCGTCCGGCGATTTTAAAGACTGTGCATTAACACCCGCAAACATCATTGAGAGCAAAACTGCTCCAACTGTAATTTTCTTCATAATGACTATTTATAAACTTTAAAAATAAAAAAAGTGCTGTTGTTAAGCAGCACTTTGCTATGTAAATTCAGATTAAATTTATATTAACTATATATTTACTTCACTAAGGATAGTACGGAATTGCAGTATACCCGCCTGTAATATCATTAAAATATACATTGTAAGTAAAAGAAGTAGTTAAAGGAATATTTCCTCCGCTCGTTGTTGCTATTCCAAAAAACTCTTCAGCTACTCCCCAGCTTGTTGTCCATGCATGATTAGCTCTGAATTTAAACTCTCCGGAATTTAATAGTACATTTTTCTTAACCCAAATATGAGGATCAAAGGTTGACTGCTGAAGATCCACATCTGTGCTCCAATCACCTGACGCCGTTCCGATCATCGAAATTGAAGTATAAGTAGCTGTAGGTGGGGTTACTGGAGCAAATGTATAAGTTAGTGTTGTGGTATTTACTGTTAATTTATAATATCCGGCTGTAGTAACGCTGATATTGCCTGATCCACTATCCGTACTTAGAATCCCTGAAGAAGATCCTAAACCGTATTGAACGGTCCATTCTCCAGGTGTTTTTATCATTTTAAATCCACCAACAGCAAAATAGCCTGTATATGAATACACCCCGGCAGTAGCTGATTTCTGTAATGGGACAAATTTTGTATTTGTTTTAAGATTATCCCATCCGGCTGATGTTGCATCGCCAATCAGATATAAATCGGTGAAATTGTATACCGGTCCTAAAAGATAAGGCGTTACAGATAAGGTAGCAACTTCTGAATAGAATGGAGCTGCTCCGATCAGGGTTTTTAATCTTACTTCAATCTCTGCAACAACATTAGAGTTTGCACCTAAACTTAAAGCAATACTGTTAAGTTGTTTATTTGTAAACGTTATAGGGGAATTGATAGCTTCAACGTTGGAAGCACCTTCAAAATTCTTTCCTTTAATTCCAAATTGTACTTGTTGCGTAAAAACTACAGGTACGTCAAATGCTGATTTACTCCACGTAACATTAAGCGCTACATCATCCGGATTGTTTTTATCCAGAATAAGAGTGGTCTTATCCGTAGAGATTTTACCTTTTGTCGTTTCTGTAATAATGGCCTGATCTTCGTCTTTTTCGCAAGAAATAACCAGAAAACTCACAAAAGCGATGATTAATATTTTAAATAAATGTTTCATTTTAGTAGTATCTTTTTGAATTAATATCCTGGATTCTGAACTAAATTAGGATTAGCTACAATATCATTAGCAGGGATCGGAAATAAACTTCTGTAATCCTCCACCGATTTACCTTCTTTCACTCCTCCTTTCCAAGGCCACAGGTACGTACCCGAAGTAAATTTACCATAACGGATCAAGTCAGTTCTCCTTGTTGCTTCCCAAGATAATTCTCTGGCTCTTTCATCTAAAAAGAAGTCTGTATTAACGGCTGTTACTGGATTGCCACCTGCTCTTGTTCTAAGAGCATTTACATATCCAATTGCTGTCGCCAAATCTCCACCTGCTCCACCTCTTGCAACAGCTTCGCCATACATAAGGTAAATATCTGCCAAACGGTATAAAGGAATATCTGCATCAACAAAATCACCTGTAGCATCAGATCCTTGTGTGCCATCTGAAAATTTAATATTTTTATACTTAATGAAAGCATATCCGTCTGTGAATGTGCTTAAATTATTAATTTCGAGATTTTGACCAGCGGTATAAAAATTCCCTCTTTTATCATTAGGCATCCCATTAAATAGATTTACGAAAGATTTTGTAGTTCTCATACCACCCCAACCTCCGTTGATACCAAATTGAGAAGCAGGCATTGATCCACCTACTGCTGCATGTACCATGAAAGTAGAACCTCCATACGTCCTTGTATGGGTACCATCATAATTTACGGACAAAATAACTTCAGGATTATTCACATTATTATCAGCCATAAATAATGAACCGTAATTAGACTTCAAAGAGTATCCGGCTGCAATTACTTTGTTACAATAGGTAATACAATCTGTATTTCTTTCTGTTCCTGTATATACTCTTGCATTAAGATAAAGTCTGGCTAACAGTGCCCAGGCTGCAGCTTTATCAGCTCTCCCATATTCATTGGATTTGGCATCTTTTAACTCATTAGCACATGCTAATAACTCACTTTCCACAAAACTGAAGAGTTCGGCTCTTGCAATTCTTGGAGGAGGGTTATTAATAATATCAGTAGTTTCTGTTACAAAAGGAACATTACCAAATAAGTCCAACGCATGATAGTAAGACTGAGCTCTCAGAAAACGTGCTTCTGCTCGCATATATTTTGCTTCCGTGAGATTAGCGTCTGTAATTCCATTGGTAGACAATTTTTCGTCAGTGGTATTTTTAATAAACTCGTTACTCACTGCTATGACGTTAAACATTCTGTAATAAATTGCTGCTATAAAGGGATTAGAAGCATTCCAGGTCATGTTATGCATTTCCGGAAGGCCGGCATCTGCCCAGGCTATAACCGCCTCATCCGTTGTCAGTACCTGCATGCTGTACATCTGGCGAAGATAGTTTGAAAACCCTCCGTCAATACCTCCAATATCAGTTCCGCCGTCACCATTATTCTGGTCACCCTGTCCTCCAATGGCAAGACCGGCATAAATCTTAGCTAATGCAGGTTTATAATTATTAAAATCTTTATAAAGTACTGTAGAAGTTAAGCCTAAGGTAGGCTCTCTTTCCAGGTCACTTGTACAAGACCCTGCTGAAATTAAAGTTCCTAATGTAATAGATCCTATAATTAGTTTTTTATATAAATATTTGTTTTTCATGATAAATTAAAATTGAAAGTTAAAACCAACTGAATATACTTTAGGTCTTTGATAAAATCCGTTATCAATTCCTCCAAACACTTCCGGATCCACACCTTTATATTTTGATATGACAAATACATTTTGTGCCATCGCATTAACTTTTAAATTAGTTCCTTTACCCATAAATTCCCCGGCATTATAGCCTACTGTAAGATTATCCATTCTCAAAAACGATGCATCTTCTATAAACATGTCTGAGAATAATTGAGTGGTAGTAAACTGTGTGTTTAAAACACTAGAGTTAGTATTGCTTAAGAAATTGTTATTCTGAATATTGGCAATTGAACTGTTAGATGCAGAATTATTATACACATAATTCCCTAAAACAGCTCTAAGTGATGTACTGAAATCCCAGTTCTTAAATTTTACTTTGGTTGAAAAACCTAAAATAACATCCGGCGTAGGAGATTTGTAAAAATACTTATCATCTTCTGTTATTTTTCCGTCACCGTTTCTGTCAACATATGCCCCATCTAGAGGTTTTCCGTTGCTGTCGTAAATCTGCTGATAAACGTAAAATGCATTAAGTGCCTGTCCTACTGTAATAGCTTGGATGTAATTATTAATTCCCGAGATAGTTCCAGCCGGAATTTTATAAGATGAATCCACATACTGAGAAAGACTTGTTACTTTCGGGTCAAATTTAGTAGCATTAAAATTAACTTCCCAAGTTAAATTTTCTTTCTGTACAGGGATTATATTCAAGTTTGCCTCAAAACCTTTATTGGCAATGATTCCAACATTTTTAATATTGAAGTTACTTAAATCGCCTGCCCAGGTCGGAACTTTAGCAATTAGGTTTTCAGATTTTTTATCAAAATAATCTACGGATCCATTAATTCTGTTGTTTAGAATTCCGAAATCTAAACCTAAATTTTTAGTAGTTGTCGTTTCCCAAACCAAATTAGGGTTATAAACATCTGGACGTAATAAAGTATAGAAATTATTACCCAACTGATATTGAGCAGTACTGCTATTGCTATAAGAGTAAGAACCGAAAGCAGGATAGAATGTACCTGTTTCCTGTTGGCCGGTCTTACCCCAACCCGCTCTTGCTTTTAAAGAGTTGATGACCGTAATATTTTTCAGAAAACTTTCTTCGTTTATTTTCCACGCGACAGATACTGCCGGGAAATTGCCCCACAATTGGTCTTTGTCACTTCCGTTCCAAAACGTTGAAGAACCATCTCTTCTTATGGAACCATTGATCACATATCTGTCAGCTATAGTAAATATACCTCTGGCATAAAAAGATACTAGTGTTCTTCGCGTATCTCCGGGGGTAGAAAAACTGGTATCACGGGTATTAGAATACGTTGGTGCAGCAGGCGTTATAGAGCGGGTATCCTGATAAGAGTATCCTCCGATAATATCAACGTTTGTACTGATAACTTCAATTTTTTTGACGTAATTTAAATAAGACTCAAACAATTTACTTTTAATTTCCTGAGAGTACGGACGATAAGAAGTACCAATTCTAATTGCTTCGGGATTGGTAGCTGTTAAATTATATTCATTATACGTTGCCGTGGAACCGTCACTCTTAGCATAATCATAAGACCCTGTAATATTTAATCTCAAATCAGGCAAAAAATGAAATTTGTAGTCTAATTGTAGACTTGGAATAATTCTGAATACAGATGAAATATCCCTCTTACTGTTTAGTAATCCCAATGGATTTCTTGTTCCATTTACATTCAGCCCTGTGGCAGAATTAGCAGGATCCAGCCATTCATAATATCCTCCGTAATTTGAATTTCCAGAATAAACCGGCTGAGTAGGATCAAAATAGATGGAGGCCCCGATGGCTCCGTTATCAGGAAATCTGTTTTCCGAAAAAGTTCCCTTGAAATTACCATTAACAGTTAAATGATTATCAAAAAATTTAGGGGATAAATTTAGACCTAATGAAGTCCTTCTGAATTCATTAGTTCTTACGATTCCATTTTGTTCATTATATCCCATCGAGACTCTATAGGGTAAGCCTTTAATTCCACCTGAAAAAGACACGTTATTATCCGTTCCCCAAGCTTGCTGATAAATCTGGTCCTGCCAATTTGTATTTGCAGTTCCCAAATAAGTTTTCTGTAATGGAGTTCCGAAAGTATTGACAAAATTTCTAAATTGGTCAGCGTTCAGAACATCCACATTATCCATTTTAGTTGAAACTGAGAAATTGGTGTTGAAATTCACTCTAAATCTACCTGAAGTTCCTTTCTTGGTAGTAATTAAAATAACTCCATTAGAAGCTCTGTTACCGTAAATTGCTGCAGAAGAAGCATCTTTCAGGATATCAAATGTCTCAATGTCATTGGGATTGATTAATGCTAATGGATTTGTTGCACCACTCAAACTGTTAAAGTCTATCGGTACTCCGTCTATCACAATCAAAGGATCATTATTTATAAATGAAGAGCCTCCTCTTACTCTAATGGTAGAACCTGCGCCCGGCGCACCACTATTTCCCGTGATCTGCACACCTGGCGTTTTTCCTACAATTAATTGGTCAGCAGTAGATGCTCCTCCGTTAAAATCCTTTGAAGAAACGGATGAGATCGATCCCGTCAAATCAGTTTTCTTCTGCTTTCCATACCCGATCAATACCACCTCTTCAATCTTTTTCTCCTGTAGAGTGTCTGTCTGCGCATGAATCATGGTGCTGGCCAATAAGAATGCAGGCGCAATTTTTAATACCGTTGTAAAATTCTTCACAATATTATTTTTTATATAGTTTCGTTTCGTAGTAATTCTGACACAAAGCCAGTCTCGCAATTTATTAAAAAATTACAATTAACATAATTTTATTTAAAATTAAGATAATTTTATGTACATTAAACGACTATTTTAAACTAAATCATTGCTTTTCATTTATTTACAACAAAATATGCTACACATAGCATTACGGTAGTTTTAACAAAAAGTTAAACATTTGTTTAACTAAATATAATATCAATGGATTGCATATCTCCAAAATCGCTTTATATAAGGCATCCGTAAAACTTTCTGAGATTATCCGTATCTTTGTATTTCAAAACTTTATTATAAATGTCAAACAGAAAGATGATTACGGCAGCTTTGCCATATGCAAACGGACCGGTTCATATAGGGCATTTGGCAGGTGTTTATATTCCTGCGGATGTTTACGCAAGATTTCAGAGAAGATCAGGAAAAGAGGTAGCGTTTATCTGTGGTTCGGATGAGCATGGAATTCCCATTACCATAAGAGCTAAGAAAGAAGGCGTTACGCCTCAGGATATCGTTGATAAATACCATGGAATCATCAAAAAATCTTTTTCAGATTTGGGGATTTCGTTTGATGAATATTCAAGAACGACCTCAAAAAAGCATTATGAAACCAGCCAGGATTTTTTCAAAGTTCTTTATGAAAAAGGAAAATTCACGGAAGAAGTTTCAGAACAGTATTTTGACGAACAGGCCAATGAGTTTTTAGCTGACCGTTACATCGTTGGAACGTGTCCGAATTGCGGAAATGAAAATGCGTACGGAGATCAGTGTGAAAAATGTGGTTCTACCCTTTCTCCATCGGAACTGATCAATCCAAAATCTATGCTGAGCGGAAATGTTCCTATTTTAAAAGAAACAAAAAACTGGTATCTGCCACTTAATGAATATGAAGATTTCCTGAACGAATGGATTATCGAAGGACATAAAGACGACTGGAAAACTAATGTTTACGGGCAGGTTAAATCATGGTTAAACGATGGTCTGAAACCCCGTGCCATGACCCGAGACCTGAACTGGGGCGTTCCCGTGCCGCTTCCTGATGCAGAAGGAAAGGTTCTTTATGTATGGTTTGACGCACCCATCGGCTATATTTCTTTCACCAAAGAATGGGCAGAGAAAAATGGGAAAGACTGGAAAGACTACTGGCAAAGTGAAGAAAGTGACCTCGTACACTTCATTGGAAAAGATAATATTGTATTCCACTGTATTATCTTCCCTGCCATGATGAAAGCTCATGGAGACTACATCATGCCGACAAATGTTCCTGCTTTTGAATTCCTGAATCTTGAAAATGATAAAATTTCAACTTCTAGAAACTGGGCAGTCTGGGCACATGAATATGTTGAAGATTTCCCGGGCCAGCAGGATGTGCTGAGATATGCGCTCCTTTCATCTGCTCCGGAAACTAAGGATAATAATTTTACGTGGAAGGATTTCCAGACTAAAAACAACTCTGAATTGGTTGGAATTTTCGGAAACTTTATTAATAGAGTTGCCGTCCTGATTCATAAATATTATGACGGTGTTGTTCCTCAAGGCGATGTAAATGCTCCGGAACTGAAAGAAATCAATAATTCAGCAAAGGAAATTGCAGGGTTCTTAGAAAACTATGAATTCAGAAATTCTTTAACTGCTTTAATGAATTTAGCCCGTTTTGGAAACCAATACCTTCAGACAGAGGAACCTTGGAAGACGATCAAAGACAGTCCTGAAAAAGCTGCCCATTCATTATTTGTGGGAGCTCAGATCGCTGTAGCTTTAGCCCAGTTGTGTGAACCATTCCTTCCTTTCAGTTCTGAAAAACTTTTGAATATGTTTAATGTTGAAAAAGCAAGCTGGAGCGACATTGAAACAAAACCGGTTCTTATTGAAACCGGACATCAAATCAATGAATCATCTCTTCTTTTCTCAAAAATTGAAGATGATGTTATTGAGGCACAGATTCAGAAATTAGAAGATACTAAGCAAAACAATAAAAAAACAAATCCTAACGCCAATCCTATGAAAGACGAAATCACTTTTGATGATTTTACGAAAATCGACTTAAGAACAGCCACCATCACAGAAGCTGAAAAAGTAGAAAAAGCTGATAAATTACTGAAACTTACCGTTGACACAGGAGTAGATGTAAGAACCGTTGTTTCAGGGATCGCAGAAAGTTTCACTCCGGAAGAGGTCATTGGAAAACAGGTTATGATTTTATTAAATCTTGCTCCTCGAAAGATCAGAGGAATTGAATCCCAGGGAATGTTGTTGCTAACGACAAAAGCAGACGGTAAATTATCATTTGTTACGCCTGATGAGACTGTGGAAAACGGTATTGAGATCGGATAATTTTTAATGATAGATAAATAAGAAAGACGCATAAAATTTATGCGTCTTTCTCCTTTTATATTTCTTTTCTTCCACAAAATCCTTATCGTCTAATCTGACTCAATGCTTAGTTATAGAAAGTATTGATAAGATCTCGGATAAAACAGTTTGGTCAGAACTTAAGATTGCTTTGCAGCCCAGGTGGCAATTCATTTATTTTTTAGTCAGTTTTGCCAAATAAGAATCTTCATCCTGCAAAACCTTCTCAATGGCAAGACCGTTATTTTCAGCAGCATTTTTCAGCGTATTGTAATCCAGATACAGCCACTTGATCGGATCTTCCGATTCTCCTTTATAATGAACGGTATAATCCAGTTCACCATAATATCCTTCTGCCGGAATATAAACCCCTCCGTCTTCATCGCGGTCAAACATGTATAAAATATCGGTACTGTCGATCAGGATCTGTCCTTTCGGATTCAGCAGAGAAGATAACTTTCTAAGGTAGAGATCGATCACGGTAAGACTCTGAAATATACCGGTTCCGTTCATTAATAAGAGAATAGTATCGAAAGTTTCTCCTGAAAAATGAAGCATATTTTCTGAAACCGCTTTTTTGACTCCTCTGGACCTGCAAACCTCTATAGATTTTGGTGAAATATCCAGTGCTGTGACATCCAGGCCCATTTCGTTCTGAAGGTACAAGGAATGAGAACCGGCACCGGCGCCGATATCCAGAACTTTTCCCTGAGATAAGCTCAACGCTTTCTGTTCGATTTCATTCATTTCTGAAAATTCTCTGAAGAGATAGTGTACCGGAAGCTCATCCAGTTCGGAAATTGAAGTTTCAGTCTGCAGATCTTCAGGATTTTCATTATGAAAATAATCGTGGATGGCCTTGCCCATTAAGTCTTTCATGTCTTATTTTAAAGCACAAAGATAAATATTTTTAAAATACAGGATGATCTTACCGCTTTACTACATCCGGGAGTATATTGCTGGACCTATTGAGTTATTCCTAACAGATTGACTTTGTCAGCTGAACCCTCTTACCATCAGATTTATTTAGAAAGAGATGAGCACATTCTTTTTACGGTTATACTTCATTTTATATCACGTCCATTAGTTTTATCTATTTGCCGGTGCGGCTGTTTGCATAATATTTCCATAACTTGTATCGTTTAAACACTAGCATCATCTTATGACTAATAAAGAATTTAATTTTCATAAAGGCTATATATTTACCAAACACACTCCCGAAGAAATTTCGCATTTCGACCGGGTATTTGATGTTTTCAAGGATCTCCTCACGCATACTTCCGGTGATATCGAAGAAGCTTTTGACTGGCTTGATATGCTGGATAAAGAATATGATATCTTTAGCGATGAGTATACCCTTGCCGATTTCGAGGAAGATCTGAGAAAGCGGGGGTATATCAAACGGGAAGATGATTCCGAAGACGGAAATTCCGGAACCGGAGAAGGTAAGAATATATTGACCGCCAAACTGGAAGCTGCCTTAAGGGAATATGCTCTGGAACAGATTTTCGGAAAACTTAAAAAGAGCGGTGTGGGAAACCACCGCACCACAAAAACAGGTGTAGGCGATGAACGCGACGGAGAAAACAGAAATTTTCAGTATGGAGACGATCTTTCTCTCGTGAACATGACCGAAAGCTTAAAAAATGCACAGATCAACAACGGAATTGCAGACCTCCGGCTGACCGAAGATGACCTCATCGTAGAAGAAACAAAGCACAAAGCACAAATGAGCACCGTGTTGATGATCGACATCAGCCATTCTATGATTTTATACGGTGAAGACCGGATCACCCCTGCCAAAAAGGTGGCCATGGCTCTGGTTGAACTCATTAACAGAAAATATCCTAAAGATTCTATTGACATTATTGTCTTCGGAAACGAGGCATGGCCCATTAAAATCAAAGACCTCCCCTATTTACAGGTCGGTCCTTATCATACCAATACCGTTGCCGGTCTGGAACTGGCCATGGATATTCTGCGCAGAAAAAGAAACACCAACAAGCAGATTTTTATGATTACTGATGGAAAACCCAGCTGTATCCGGCTGCCTAACGGGGAATTTTACATGAACAGCGTCGGTCTGGATGAGAAGATTGTTTCCCAGTGCCTGAACAAAGCAGCACAGGCCAAAAAACTGAAGATCCCCATTACCACCTTCATGATCGCGCAAGATCCTTATCTCCGTCAGTTTGTCAAGGAATTTACTGCACAGAATAAAGGGAAAGCTTTCTTAACCGGACTTTCAGGCTTAGGACAGATGATTTTTGAAGATTATGAAAAAAACAGAATAAAAAGAATATAATTAAGGACGAAACCGGAGGCTGACAATTTTTTGTAAATAAGGCTAATGAACCACGAAGTGGTTCAACAATACCAGCCCGGGTCTTCAAACCCGGCATATGAAGCAGAACGGTCATCAGATAACCCTCCGATTTCTCCCATATCAATAATAAAATTTAAAATGAAAAACGATATTACATTTAAAGAATTAAAAAATTCAGGATATACCGATAAAACGATCAGTGAAGAGATTCAGGCTAACTTAATTGCCAGAATTAAAGCTAAACAGCCTGTATTTGAAGGATTATGGGGCTATGAAGACTCTGTAGTGCCCCAGTTAAAAAAAGCGCTTCTTGCCGGACACCACATTAACCTGCTGGGCTTGCGCGGACAGGCCAAAACCAGGATTGCAAGAAGTATGGTAAGCCTACTGGATGAATACATGCCGATTGTAAAAGGATCCGAGATTAATGACAGTCCTTTTCAGCCTATTTCAAAATATGCCCGCGATCTTATTGCCGAACTGGGGGATGAAACTCCGATCTCATGGGTTCACCGCTCCAGCCGCTTCTTCGAAAAGCTGGCAACACCGGATGTAAATGTCGCCGACCTGATCGGTGATATCGATCCGATAAAAGCAGCAACATTGAAACTGCCGTATTCCGATGAGCGTGTTCTTCATTACGGGATGATTCCCCGCGCCAACCGTTCGATATTTGTTTTAAATGAATTGCCGGATTTACAGGCCAGAATTCAGGTTTCCCTGTTCAATATTTTACAGGAAGGTGATATTCAGATTCGCGGATTTCAGCTGAGAATGCCGCTGGATATCCAGTTTGTGTTTACGGCAAACCCGGAAGATTATACGAACAGAGGAAGCATTGTAACGCCTTTAAAAGACAGAATCGGCTCTCAGATCTTTACGCATTACCCAAAAACCATTGCATTAGCAAGACAGATTACGGAACAGGAAGCTCTGATTTCAGCCGAAGATAAGGCACAGATCCTGATCCCGGGTCTGGCAAAAGACCTTCTGGAGGAAGTCGCTTTTGCAGCACGGGACAGTGAATATGTAGATGCAAAAAGCGGAGTAAGCGCCAGACTTACCATCAGTGCCATGGAAAATTTAGTGGCTGCCGCAAAATTACGTTTAATAGAATCAGGTGCTGAAAACACCACTGTTCGTCTGCTTGATTTCGGATCTATTATTCCATCCATTACAGGAAAAATAGAACTGGTATACGAAGGCGAGCAGGAAGGTGCTGATTATGTGGCACAAATCTTAATCGATAAAGCAGTTATGATGCAGTTTGAAAGCATTTTCCCGAGAATCTCCAAGCTCGAAAAAGAAAGCATCAGAACACCCTATACCGACGTAATCAAATGGTTTAACAACAATCGACTGGAACTGAACTACGCCGATACAGACGAAGAATTTTACACTAAACTGAATGCGATAGAACCTTTGAATACCATTATCGAAGAAAATGCTCCGGAATTAAGCCCGGAAGACAAAAATTTCTGTAAAGAATTAATATTATGGGCACTGACGATCAGCAAAAAACTGGATAAATCTGAAAATCAGTCGGATTTCACTTTCGATTCAGCGGATGTAAGACAGATGTTCCGTAATTAGAAATCTATAACATAAAGGTTGTTTCCAAATAAAGCAGTCTTAATATTTTAACTGGGAAACCAACATTGATAAAAAACAGACTTCTTGGCATTTAGAAGTCTGTTTTTATTTTATCTGTTATTAAAAATCAAATGTGTAAGAAAGATTATATATTCTTCCTCTACCTTTATAGCTGAACAGTTCTGGCAGTCCGTACGATGAGTACAATACCTGGGAACGCTTGCTCCAGATGGTCTGATAATCCGTATTGAATATATTCTGAATTCCTACATTAAATTTGCCCCAGCTGAACCGGTAACCTGCCATCAGGTCAGACGTATTGTATCCGTCGATCTCATTATTGATGTCGTCTCTCAGTTTAAAATTCTGGAGAGACTGGAATCTGAACGACCAGTTTTTAACATGATATCCAATATAAGTCACTAATTTTGAAGGAGAAGCATTGTAAATCTCCTGGCTGATCCATTCTCCCTTATTGTCAACCTCAGATTTGATCAGTAAACCGCTTGCTCCGAAATAAACACCGTTGTTTAAAGAATATGAAATCTCTGCTTCAATCCCCATATTTCTTAGTTTAAGATCATTCACAAGAATCTGGAAGGTAGTCCGGTCAACCGTCACCGTTTTATCAGAATTGCTTAAAAATCCGGCGATCTGACCTCTCAATCCTCCTTTATTAATACGGTATCCCACCTCAAACTGGTTGGTTTTTATTGCCTGTAGAGGCTGTTCTTTTACATTGATGCTTGAGGTAACATTCCAGTTTCCGGTTGCCGCATTCAGGCTGTAGACTCCTATTCCGTAATATTTTGAAGGATCCGCCAGGCTTACTCCCTGAGAAAAAGTTCCCCACGCCTGATGCTGCTGATTAAATTTATATAATAATCCACCATTGAATAAGGTTACATTGTAGGAACTTTCTCCTCCCGGAATAGCAGATGCTGAATTTCCATAGCCCATAGCCACCTGAGTCTGCTGCTGAGAACCCACAAAGTCATCAACTTTTACATTGAGATTCTGATAGCGGATTCCTCCATTCAGCTGCAGCTTTGGAAGGAGGTTATATCTGGCCTGTACATATCCCGCGTAACTTTCAGAATGATTGGTAGGATATCTTCCCAAGCTGTATTTTGTTTCATTCACCAGACCGCCGCTCGACATGGTTTTCGCTAAATCATAGACCGACTGGTTGCCTTCAAATTTTTCCAGGTCAACATCTACTCCGTACGTAATATTCAGCCCTTTCCACGATTTTGATAATAAAGCTTTTAAACCCGAATAATAAGTATCCTGCTGAGAGGATGACATATAAGAAGTCGTTACCGGAATTTTCACACTGCCCGGAAACGGATAAAATCCTAATTTCTCACCACGGGTGGCCAGCTGGACATACAGATCCTGACCTCCGAGAATATCATTTCCATTGTAGGTTAATGTTCCCATATAACGTTCGGTCCCGATATTTTTATCCGAAGAAAACCCGTCTCTCATTTCCAGCAGGGTCGCGTCTTTAGTCGTAAAGGCACTGAGGTTTTCCCCTAAATAAAGACTTCTGTCTCCGTTAAATTTCGAATTGTAATACTGAACAGAAGCTGTAATTTTATGCTTATGATTAAACTGGTATCCTCCTGTTGCCAAAACATCAATCGACTGATTATACTGTAAATCGGTCTGGGTAATATCGGTGATTACCTGCTCTCCATCAGCTCCGTACACCCCGCCGTTTTGCTGGTATGCCACTCCCAGTCTTCCGGAGAGTTTCTCTCCTTTGGCTGAAACCGACTGCGCTGCACGGAAATCATGGTCATCACTTCCCATAAAACCGGTACGGATCCCCAATTCCGTTTCCCCGCTTATTCCTTTTTCCGATGGCGTTTTAGTAATGATATTAATGATTCCTCCGGTAGCATTCCCTCCATAGATGGAACTTGCTCCGGAAAGCACTTCTATTCTTTCAATATTGAAAGGGTCGATGGCATCCAGCTGCCTGCTGATGGTACGGATGCTGTTCAGGGAAACGCCGTCGATCATCACCAGGGCTGAACGGCCTCTTATATTTTGCCCGTAATTAGTCCTTCCCTGTGGACCTATATCCATACCCGGAACAAGAATCGACAGCATTTCTTTAATCGGAACACCACTTTTGGCCTGCTCCTGGATTTTTTCTTTCTGCACGACCCACACCGTTCCCGGAATTTCAGAAATCTTTGTAGGTTTTCTCGAGGCAACGATCACCACATCATCAATGTTTTTTGAGCTTACCGAGTCCTGTACAGTTTGGGAAAAGGCGATTCCCGAAATTAATAAAGCGATTACTACATACTGCTTTCTCATCCTTTTAATTAAAAGTTTACTATTTCCGGCAAATTTAATTTTTATTACTTCTAAATAAAAACAACGATGCATGAAATTTTTCATATTTTAAATGTCTGTTTAATTGTATGTCACCGGACTTTCACTAAAAAGTAAAACCCCACTTTACAATAAAATGGAGTTTTACAAGTGAAAAACAAGGTATCCTTATGCAGCGGGACCAGCCGCGTCTTTTATTTCTTCTAATAATCTTTTTCTTTCGCGAAGTCTTTTTCTCGCAAGAGCTGATTTTCCGCTTAATATTTTAACAAACCTGGCATATTCGAATCGTTCTTTTCCGAAATGATGGGTAAAAATGTAGATCAATACCCCAATTCCGGCTAAAATAATATATCCGAATATTTTTTTGGTCGCGATTATAATAGCATTCAGCTGAATAGATTTCAGGTTGGAAGCAACATTTTGCGGAGAAACGGTCAGTCCGTCCATATAAACTGCCAAATCTCCGATGGCTACTACCTGAAAGCGATACTGGAACCAGGAATATACAGCGGAGAAAAGCCCGACAACCAAAAATGTTCTCCAAACCAGTATCAGTCCGATAGCAGCCAGCATGTCATCCATTTCCAGCTTATCCAGCGTATAAAACCAGACGGAGATAAAAAGCGAACCCATCCCGAAACCTTTCAGGAACATGGGTAAGTACCACAGATCATAACTGAATTCCAGCACCATTGAAAAGTACATAATGATCGCATACCCCATCATCGCCGAAAACCCGGAGAAAATATACATCTTTAGCGGAATTTCTTTTTTGAACCAGAAGATCGCCAGTCCACCTGCTAAAACCAATCCGGGAATCATCAATAAGTTCAGTCTTGCATTCGTCAGCTGATCATAACCTAAAACTCCAACTGCGAAAGTGTTCTGAAGAGAGGTTGTGCCTAAGAACATTCCCAGGCATAAAAGCATAAACAGGCCATGCTGAACATTATTTTTCGAAAATATTCTGAATGATAGATAAGGTCTTTTTAAAGTCATCTGACGGGTGACCAGCAAAGCAAAACTTATAAAGGCAGCAATACCCGCATGAATAATATTCTCTGAGTTCAGCCAGTCCTGCTGTTTTCCAAAAGAGAAAACATAGGCTGAAAACATAAAAGTAGAAATGAACAGCAGAATACTCAACCAGTCGATATAATGCAGCGGAACTTTCAGCGCAAAATATTGATTATGCATGAAAACCCAGTGTAAGAGTGCAAGCACAAAGCATAATACAGACATAATTACGTAAAAATGCTGCCAGTTGTACTGAATGGAGATCTCTGCTGCATAATAGGCTGAAACCTGGTTCAGAACCAGAACAAAAGTGTAAAACGCACCATAAAACATTCCCCTGTTCCCGATCATCGCCATTAACGGTAAAAACAATTCTATCGTTACCATCATTTTTAAAAATCCTATAATTAATGATGAAAAAACGAAAATCATGGGATCATAAGTGGTTGAATTGAGGTAGCTCAACAGTCCTAAAAGGACGAGCAGAACTGTCATTTTATCACGGACTTTAAACCGCATTTTCATTCTCAGAACAATCGGCATACACGCTCCCATCCCGATGGTCGTCGCATAATTGGCCCACATGAAATATTCTGTCATCGCTCCGGTGCCACTCACTACAAAACTTATATTTCCCGTATACACCCCACCCAGCGGCATTACTACTGCAAGAAGTAACACGATGAACAGGAGCTGTATGGGTTTCGGAACCCAGTTATGATATAATCCTTTATTGTACATTTTTTTTGAGTTTAGAGGTGAGGGGTTTAGATAGGAGACTCAGACACGAGACACGATATCAGATATCCAACACTCATATAAAGTCTTCACTAAAAGTCTGACATCTGACATCCGACATCTATCGATCCTTTATATCAATACTCACATTAACATTCATTCCTGCGCTCAACTTAGCCACATCCTCTTTTTTATTAGAAGCGGTAAACTCAATTCTGACAGGAATTCTCTGCTGAACTTTAATAAAGTTTCCGGTAGAGTTATCGGTCGGAACACTTGAATATCTTGAGCCCGTTGCTGCCGAAACCGCCGTTACCACTCCTTCAAACTGCTGCCCGCTCAAAGCATCGACGGTCATCATCATTTTTTCGCCTATTTTGATATTGGGCATCTGGCTTTCCAGAAAGTTGGCGGTCACCCATTTCTGGCCGTTCAGAACAATGGTAGCGATCTGTTGCCCCGGCTGAATGAGTTGTCCTTCGGAAATGGTTCTTCTGCCCATTACTCCATCATAAGGCGCAGTGATGACCGTATAGGATAAATTAATTTTTGCCATATCCAGTGCAGATTTTGTTCTTTTGATTTCAGCATCATTGATTCCCAATTTGCTTCTCACTTCCGTTGTAGAAAGATTCGCAGATTGCTTCTGACTGGCCAACGCCTGATACGCCGCTTTCTGAGCATCATATTCTGTTTTTACCTGGTCGTACTGCTGCCTTGTAACAGCTTCTGAAGCCAATAAGTTTTTATATCGGTTTAAGTTTTGTTCGGCATTCCACAGTCTTGCCTTTGCTCCTGCGATGTTAGATTCCATAACACTTACGTTATTTGAAACGGTATTTACGGATGAACTTGTAGCAGTTTTCTGAGCCAGGGCATTCTGATAAGCAGCCTCTGCCTGGCCTAATTGTGTTAAAATTTCACGGTCATCCAGAACCACCAGGGTATCCCCTTTTTTTACCTGCTGGTGTTCTATGAATTTTATCTCTTTGATATAAGCGGAAACCCTCGTATTGACCGGGTTAATAAATTCTTCAACCTGAGCTGCTTCCGTATAGGTTTTGTCTCCCACATGAAAATATTCGCGGACCAACCAGAACAGCCCGCAACCGATCACCAGAAACACTATTATATTTGAAATGATGGCCCGTATCTTATTCTTTTTATTTTCTTTCTTTTTCGTTGCAGCGCCTGACTGTACGGGTGCAGGAGATGTATGCTGAGTATTTTGTTCCTTGTTTTCCATTGTTTTGTTTTTCAGTTTTAAGTTTAAAGAGTTCCGGTAGATTTCAGAAGATTATAATATTGATACAGGACATTAATTTCTGCATTGGCATAGTCAAGCTCAGATTGTAATTTCTGGTTTTGGGCATCTATCATTTCTGCCTGTACAGCCAACTGGTTAAGATATTTGGCTTCAGTAATTTTATAGTTTTCTTCGGCTAACTGTTTAGCATCATTCAGAATATCAGCCTGCTGAATAGACTCCTGGTATTTAACATAAGCTGCATTCACTGCCATATCGATATTCTGCTGTGTGAGTGTCATCACCTCCCCGGCCTGATTTTTCTGAAGTTCACCAGCTTTTACTCTTTCCTTAGTTTTATATAAATTGTCAATATTGTAGCTCAGAGAGATCCCGGTCTGCCAACCTCCGGAATACATATCCAGTACCGGATTTCTCGTGGTGACAGGCCGTTGTACCGTATAACCTCCAAAACCTCCTATTGTAGGCATTTTATCGGTTTTTATAATCTCAATATTCTTGTCTGCCACATCGATGTTGGTTTTCGCAGATTTCATTAAAGGATTGCTTTCGTGGGCAAGACTGATATAGTAGTCCGGTCCGATTCCGGATTCTTTACTCTCCAGGCTTTCTACAGGAATAATCTCGGTATCAGCAGATAATCCTAAAGCAATACTTAAATTATAATTAAGAATTTTTTTATTGTTGACCAGGGTCAGAATTCCCTGATCCAGGTTTTTAATCGCCAATTCAGCACGAATTACCTCATTCCGGGTGATCATTCCCTGCTGATAAAACTTCTGAATATTTTTAAGACGTTCCTGAGCAAGTTTTTTGTTGTTCTGAAAAACTTCCTGCTGATTTAAAATTTTATAGATATCCAAATAATTAGAGATCACCAGAAATTTCACATCCTGCTTATTTTTTTCCAGATCCAGCTCCGAAAGTTGCTCACGAAGTTCGGACAGTTCAATCGACTTATTCACCAGACCTCCCTTGAAAATAAGCTGGCTGGCCTGAACACCGTATGAGCTCCCGTAATGCGGCATCGGAATACGGGCTGAATTTGAAAAATCTTTATCGATCGCTACCGCATCACCCAGATAAAACTGACTCACAGAAGCTGTGATAGCAGGTAATTTCTGAAGTCTTACAACATTTGTATTTTGTTTCGCAATGTCTATATTCTGTGCTGATACTTTCAGCTGCTGATGATTCTTTACCGCCAGTTCGGCGACGTCCGTTGCAGTCAGTTGTTTAATTTCCTGTGAAAAAAACAGCGCAGGAAATAATCCTATCACGAGTGATAGTGCTGTTTTTATATGATGTACCATTTTACCTTGTTTTACGGGTACAAAGTTAGGGCGATGAGAAACTCAAACAAATGTTTGAGAATTGGAAAAAGATGTTCAAATGTAAGATTTTAGTTTTCGAACTGACGTCGGTACTGCGTAGGACTTTCTCCTAAGTGTTTCTTAAAAAAATGTGAAAACGAATATTGATCACTAAACCCTAGAAGAGCGGAAATCTCTGAAACAGGCTTATTGGAAGAGTTTAAAAGTACTTTTGCTTCATTCATTACTATTAAAGCAATGATTTGGCTGGCAGACCTCCCCGTAATGGCCTTCACCACCGAAGAAAGATGTCTGGTTGTAATTGATTGACGTTCGGCGTAGAACTCTACTGTTTGTTCCTGAAGATGATGCGCTGCAAGATCTGTTAAAAATACAAAAACGATTTCTTCCTGTCTCGACATCTGACTCATTGAGTTGCTGTCTTCCTGAGCAATAATTCCTGCCATCTGGTAACAGAAGACCGAAAATAAATGCTCTACAATCTCTTTTTTGTAGGTCATCTCCGTTTCAGAATCCAGGATATATTTGAGGAAATTCACGCTTTTCCAGACGACATCCATTTCATCCTGCTGAAAAGGAACACCGATATTCATCTGTTGCCTGAAATACCGGTATGTAATTAATCTATTGAATTTCAAAGACAATGCAGAAATAAACTCGCGTTTATAAGAGACCATTCGTGACTGAAAATCGTCACTCACAGAAACCATTTCGTAAATCGTCTGGGGATCTGTCACCATAAACATATTCGCAGAAAGTTCCAGGTCCCGGAAATGCTGCTTCAGCTTTATTGTTCCGCTTTTAATGAATATAAATGCCGGATTATCAGGCCGGAACGGCTTATCGACAGCGATTCGCTCGAAAATATTATGTTGGGTGAAAATTTCAACCCCGAATTTTTCTAAGGCAGACATAACACAAATGTAAGCAAAGTCCTGAGCGATTGCAAAAATTTATTATTTTAGTGACTTCCAAATTATGATATGAGAAAGATAGATTTACTTCTTGCTGAATATGGTGAAAGCCACAGAAACGCAACCAACAAATTAATTCACTGGATTTGTGTGCCTTTGATCTTCTGGACGATTTTAGGCTTTATCTCTTACATTCCGACTCCGAATATGTATCTGAAGTATTTCGGCTTTCTGAGCATTGCCAGTGGTATTGCCATAATGCTGGTGACCCTTTTTTACTGCAGATTATCCTGGAGAATCGCTTTGATCATGATTTTTATAATGCTTATAATGGAGCATTTTGTCTCCTTGATTAATATTACTTTTGGAAAAAGGTCATGGATGATTTACCTTGTCGTATTTATCATTACCTGGATCCTGCAATTTGTCGGACATAAAATAGAAGGCAAAAAACCATCTTTCCTGAAAGACCTACAATTTCTGTTAATCGGACCGGTCTGGCTTTTAAGTTTTATTCTTAAAAAAATGGGAATCAGATATTAATAATTACCGATCAGGACGGAAAAGAAGGTATTTGCTTTATTACGTTTACTCTTACAGCATTCAGTTTAAGCCTTTTTAATCCTCTAAAGCGTACACGGCAAAACTTGCCAGCCAGTGGTCACCGCCATAATTTCCCTGAAAGAGAAGCGGCAGACCGTTATTTAAAAATACGGTCGCTGTTTTTTGAAATTTCTTTTTTAAAGGATGATTATTGGGAAGAGATTGGGCTATTCCCTTCATGCACCAGGCTTTTGTAAACGATAATCCAACCAGATGAACCGTTTGGTAATCAGACAAATCACTTACTACCGGGATTTTTTCAATATTTTCAAGGCTCCGCTTTTCGTAAAAATTATCCAGCCAGTTTACAAATTCCTTTTGAGGCAGAACCCTGCGCATCAGATCTGCAATTTCCAGACTTGGCGAAAAGAAATCGGAACCGTCCGGCTCAAGATATGCCGGAGTTTTCGTGTTGTTTAAGTAAAAATATTTAGCTTTTTCGATCAGTTCATTTTCAAATACTTTATCGCCCGCGGCTCTTGCCCAGTCAAGGGCAAAAACCATAGCAAATGCTGTGTTCGGATGAACTCCCGTTCTGTTGGGATAAGTCTGTTTTGGTAAAAAAATCTTCCAGGAAGCTAAAATTTTATCTGTCAGGGGTTTTAAATTCTGATGCCATCCTTTAGCCTTTGGACTGTCCCAAGTCATTAATTCTTCATCCAGCTTTAAAAGCCATGCCCAGCCGTAGGTTCTTTCAAAAGTTCCCGTTAACTGATATTTTGTGAAGTAATCGGCTTCTGTCTGCAGATTTTCTTTTTTAAACGAGTTGTCAAGAATTTTTTCAATCTCTTTTGCAATAGACAGATTCGGTTTTGTTTTCAGCAAGCGAACCAGCATCCAGTGCCCGTGTACCGAACTGTGCCAGTCGAAACACCCGTAGAAACTGGGATGCAGATCTTTCGGGGTTAATGCAACTTCACCGGCACTGTTAATAATATGTGCTGTTTTATTGGGATATTCCTGATTGATACAGTGCAGGGGCTTATCTGATAATTTAATTGCCATATCATCCGTCAGCTTCAGACTTTCCTGGGCATACCATAAAACAGGAAAACAAATAATTGCTAAGAGACTCTTTTTCATTCTTTAAAAATAGGAAATATTTCTTCTGTAGCCTTGACTACCCGCTAAAAAATATCAATTCACTTCATAATTACATTAATTATTATCAAATAGTTAAAATTAACCATTAAAAATTCAGAATAAGCATGATTTTTGATAGGATTAAGAAAAATTCATTTATGACAAAATTATGGGTACCACTGTTTTGCCTGTTCCTTATTCAGTGTAATAAATCTGACTCCTCAGGGCAACACGAAGTAAAAGCAGAATTAACCGACATGGTGCAAGAAGATAAAGTTGTACCCCCTGCTGCAATTACTGAAAAACTTTTACCCGATAACAAAACAACGCGAAGTCAGCCTTCTAAAGATGATACAATCACAAAAAAAATCATTAAAAACGGGGAGATGAGTATTCAGGTAGGAGACATAAAAAAGGCTCAGCGACAGATCAATGATATCGTTAAGAACAATAACGCCTATATCCAGACAGAAGAATTTCATAATACTGACACCAATGAAAATTTAAATTATACGATTCGTGTTCCGCATCAGAAATTCGATCAGCTGATCAATACATTTTCTGACGGCATCGGATCAGTGGCTTCAAAAAATATTTCTTCTGATGATGTCACGGAGGAATATACTGATGTTTCTATTAAGCTCACCAATAAGAAAATTTATCTTGAGAAGTACAGAGATATGCTTAAAAGCGCATCAACCACCAAAGATATTCTCGAAATCCAGGAAAACATCCGCGAGCTTGAAGATGAAATTGATGTTTCAGAAGGAAAACTGCGCTTTATTGACGACCGGGTGAATTACAGCACCCTGAATTTAGGCTTGTTTAAAGAAAAAGTAAGAAGTTCGACAACTTCCAAAATAGGCTTCGCAAGCCGCTTCGGAGACTCCCTTACTGAGGGCTGGAATAGCTTTGTGGCATTTTTCCTGGGCTTGATTTCTCTGTGGCCGTTCTTTTTACTGATTCCGGTTCTGATTTATCTCTGGAAAAAATGGAAGAGCGGTAAAGCCAGATAACCACACCAAAATGAATAATTGAGGTATATTTTTTATTTTCTTTCATTTGCAGAAAAAAATAAATGAATGAAAATGAAATTTCTTACATCATAAGAAGACTTATTTTTAATGTCTGTAATAAACTTGGTCCCGCTCTTCTGGAAAGCGTTTACCATAGAATTTTAGTTTACGAACTTAAAGAGTTGGAACGGCAGTCCATATCTATAGATTGTCCTATCTGCGAGAATAAAAAAAAATTGAAATTACTCATTCTTCTATCACTTTCCTAATACAAATACAGCCGGAATTTTATGAAGTTCCGGTTTTTGTTTCTGCCAGTCTTTTATGGTTTTTGTTTTAATGAACTCATGTTCAGGATCGTTGATATTTGCGGCAATACAAAGTTTGCTATTGGGTGATAAAAATTTAATCAAATCTTCAAAAAGTACATTATTCCTGTAAGGCGTTTCCATGAAAATCTGAGAATAACCCGTCTTCTGAACAGTACTTTCCAGCTGTAAAATCTGTTTTTTCTTTTCTCCTTTGTCAATAGGAAGATAGCCGTTAAAAGTAAATTCCTGACCGTTAAAACCGCTGGAAATTAAAGCTAAAATAATAGAAGAAGGCCCTGATACAGGAATCACTCTGATATTTTTTTCATGACACCATTTTACAATAAGATTTCCGGGATCAGCAATACAGGGAAGACCGGCTTCCGAAAGCAATCCGAAATCCTGTCCCTTCATCATCAGTTCCTGAGCTTCTTTAATGTCGGCATTTTCCGTGTATTTATCCAGTAAAAAAAGCTTCAGATCAGCCTGCTTCTTTTCAGGAGCAAAAAACTTCACTACTTTTCTGGCAGTCTTCTCATTCTCCACAAAGAAATAATCGGTCTGCATAATATACTCTTTGATTACCGGTGAAAAGTGAGTAATAGAGGTATTTTCTGAAAGGTAGGCCGGAAGTAAAAAAAGCATTTTAATTGTTATTTATTGGTTATACAATGGCAGCAAATCTTTTTATAAAAAATTGAAACTGCTGATAATCTGTCATCTTATCCCAATACAGATTGGGAATTTTGACATGGTACCATCTTTTAAATCGTTATCTTTTATTTAAACAAAACTAAAAAAAATGAAGAATAAACCTTACTCTTCATTTTCATTATAAAATTAAATTATTTTTACTGTTTAATTTTTTCCGTCAGATCCTTCACATATTTCTTAATCTCTTTATCGATTTTAGAAACATCTTTAATGGTATCACAGGCATACATTACCGTTGAGTGATCCTTACCTCCCATTTCTTCACCGATTTTAGTAAATGTAGAGTTGGTAAATTCTTTGGAGAAATACATCGCCAGCTGTCTTGGTAAAGCAATTTCTCTTTTTCTTGTCTTCGATAAAAGCTGCTCTTTTTTAATTCCGAAATAATCACAGACAACTTCCTGGATATAAGGAATATTGATGATTTTTTTCTGGTTAGCTGCAATTTTATTAATGGTGTCTTTTAATAATTCAAGACTTAAATCTCGTTTGTAGATGGTAGAATATGCAATCACGGAATTAATCACTCCTATAAGTTCTCTGACATTGGTCTTGGTTTCTGTCGCTAAGAAATCCAGCACATCATCCGGAAGCACAATCCCGTCTCTGCTTAACCGGTCTACAATAATCTGTCTTCGGGTCTGCAGATCCGGCGATTTTATTTCTGCGGAAAGTCCCCACTTAAACCGGGAAACAATCCTGTCCTGAATATCCATAATATCTGCAGGAGCCTTATCTGAAGTTAAGATAATCTGCTTCCCGTTCTGATGCAAATAATCAAAAATATGGAAGAAGCTGTCCTGGGTAGCCGATTTACCAGATAAGAACTGAATATCATCAATAATCAAAACATCTACCATCTGATAAAAATTGGCAAATTCGGTCTGCTTATGAGCTTTTGCAGCTGAAATAAACTGCTGGATAAACTTTTCAGAAGACAAATAAAGAACGACTTTATCCGGAAACTGGCTTTTCACCTCTAAACCGACAGCCTGTCCAAGATGGGTCTTACCGACTCCATAACCCCCATATAAGAACAGCGGGTTGAAAGCAGTCGCACCAGGTCTTTTGGCAATCGATCTCGCCACGGTAGCTGCAAATTTATTGCTTTCCCCTTCTACATAATTATCAAAAGAAAAATCAGCTTTTAAGTTGGAATCAATATTTACTTTTCTGATTCCCGGAACCACAAACGGGTTTACTATATTGGACGAAAAACCTTTCGGCATCGTTTCCTGCATCTTTGGCGTGGGAACGGTGTTCCCCTTCATATTCATCGTAACGGGTTTTTCTAAACCTGAAGGTTTATTTTCCATTACAGAATACCATAATTTAACTCCTTTTCCAATATTTTTCTTCAGGGCAGCAGAAAGTAAGGACAGGTAGTTATCCTCAATATATTCCTTGTAAAAATCACTCGGAACCATCAATGTAAGATTATTCTGAACCAAAGAAATTGGCTGAACTTTATCAAACAGCAGGTCGAAAGATTTTTCAAGTTTCTTTAAATCAGAATTGTCTTCAGCCGCGTTTAAATTATCTCGCATAAACTGAAGGCACTTCTGCCATATCAACATTAAATTTTCATCCATAAATTATGCCCCGATTAACTCTTGGTTAGTACTTTTTTTAGAAGGATGACAAAGGTCCAATATTTTCTCTTCAAAAAAAAATATTGCGGCTATTGATTATTTAAAAATATATTTGTATGTCTAAAATACACCTTACTATGATATACACAACACACTCATTACGAGTACGTTACGCAGAAACAGATCCTATGAAATATGTATACTACGGAAACTATGCACAATACTTTGAAGTGGCCCGAGTTGAGCTTTTCCGGAGCATAGGAATGTCCTATAATGAGATTGAAAATCAAGGAATTTGGCTGCCCGTTTCCGACTATAAAATTAAATATTTAAGGCCGGCTTTATATGACCAGAAATTAGAAATCCGAACCTACATAAAAAAAATACCCGGGGTAAAAATAGAATTCGAATATGAAATTTATAATGAAGATCACGTAAAAATTACAGAAGCTTCTACTACCCTTTTCTTTCTGGATGCCAAAACAAACAGAGTCATTAAATGTCCGGATTTTCTGATGCAGCTTATTGAGAAAAACTGGAAAGAATAGCTTTAGTTATGGGGTCTAGATTTAGAATGAAACCGTATTCAGATGATCCGAAACTTTAAGCCTTCAGCTTGGAGACCTCATGACTTTTCACTACATTTAAATTAAAATACTATAAAGTTATATGAAGATTGCATTCCTTGGGCCTCAGGCCAGCTTTACCCAGCTCGCTGCCGCCCAACTTTTTCCTGACGATGAACTTGTACCCGTGACTAATATTCTGGATTGTTTTGCTGCTGTAGAAAAAGGAGATGCCGACAAAGCAGTCGTTCCCCTTGAAAATTCTATTGAAGGCACAGTTTCTATGACCCTTGACTATTTATATAAAACGCAGAATATCAGAATTGAAGCAGAAGCAGTAATGCCTATTGCTCACCACCTGATGATCCATCCAAAACATCATGCGGAAGATATTGAAAAGATTTATTCTCATCCACAGGCTTTAGCACAAAGTTTTCATTTTCTGGACACGCACTATAAAGACGTTGAAAGACAGGAGTTTTCCTCTACGGCCGCTGCTGCCAAATACGTTTCTGAACACCCTGACCTGAAAAAAGCTGCTGTGGCCAACCAGTTTGCCGCCCATTTATACGGGTTAAAAATTATCCACCGGAATATTCAGGATTTTGAACAGAATCATACAAGGTTTATTGTTATTTCCGGAACCGGGTCTGCTTATGACAACAACCGGCTGGAATCTTTAGGAAATAAATCAGCTTTGTTAATTACCCTGCCGGAAGATCATGCAGGGGGACTTCACCAGGTCCTGTCGGTATTTGCGTGGCGAAAAATGAATCTCAGTAAGATAGAGTCCAGAACTTTAAAAACAGGCCTGGGAAATTACTTCTTTTTTATCAACGTTACCGGAAAATGGCTTCCTACCCTCTATGAAAATGCATTGGAGGAACTGAAAACAATAAATGCCAAGGTAGATTTTCTTGGAAATTACAGAGAATTTTTACTAAAAAGCTGATATATAATTTATGTACTCTATTAATACTGACTCTATTATTGATCTTTTAGATGATATTTTGTCACAATCGGGTGAGTCGAATAGATAAGATTTTATATAAAATATATTTTGCGGTAAAAATGTCCTGATAGTAAAATAAATCCTGTCACTTTTTATGACGGGATTTTTCAATTGAATAAAAATCACTAATCGGAGAGTATTTATACATTATACGGATGTAAATGCCGGAATTCATTTCCGATATTCATAACATAAACTAATTTATTGTTATTTTATTAATCAAAAAAATAAATTTGATTAAATTATTTTTATTAATTTTAGTTAATCGCTAAATTCATTCAGGCCAGAGGCATGATTTTTGTGATTATCTGTCAAACTAACTAACTGAGAAAAACCATTAACTAAATTAAATTTTTTAAACATGAAAACCAGAATTTGTAGTCTACTTTTAGCAGTGAGCGGGATAACCGCTTTGGCGCAGATTGGGATTAATACCCCCACCCCTACTGCAACCCTCGATGTGAACGGAACCTTGAAAGTAAGAGATATTCCTCAGACAACCACACTTCCCGGTTATCAGGTTATGGCATTAAATTTGGGAAATGCACAGGTTACGCGTGTGGACTCTCAGTTACTTACAGATGCTGCTGTTACTGCAGCTACCACCAATACAAGTGTGTATGCCGCCAGAAAAACAGCAGGAGTGAACTTATTGAGTCTGGGACTTTTCCCTACGGGATTCAGAGCTGTCAATTTCCTGACCAGCGAAAGAACCGTAGGAGCAGCGGGATTATTTACAGATACGGACAACAGCTATACGATTCCGTCTTCAGGGGTTTATGCCACCGGATTCACCTTCCGGTACGGATCAGGACTCCAGGCAGAGATCTTATCCAACTCTCCGGGAATCGGGATTGTAAGAACAAGAGCAGGAGTCGGAACCCTCATAGACAGCCGGACATTCAGTGGTGCCAATCTTGTTCTTTTGAGTTTGACCATTTCAGAAACAAGTCTGAATTCAGTTTATACTTTTCAGGCGGGAGATAAAGTTTCTTTCGGCCTCACCGGATCAAACGCACTTTCTGCCGCACTGCTGGGTTCCAGTGTTGCTTCATTCTACATTTACAAAATATCAAATTAATACATTAAACTGACTATAGATAATCCACTTTAGAAATAAGGTGGATTTTTATTTGGCAGCTATTTCAGACAAATCAATTATATTTGACTGTAAATAAAATCACGAATGACCTATTCAATTATTATTTTTGTTTTAATTGTTCTCATCATCTTCATCTACACCAGCCTTTATCATAAGATCAGGAGTCTGGAACATAAAATTTCAGAACTAAGCCGAAAGATAGATCAGAAAAATCAGGTTCTGCAAGAAATACAGGACAGTCCGGTAACATCCACCCGAAATATAACTGATATTCCTGAAAAAATGAAAGGCAACGATGAAGTAAACCACACCCAGGAAAACCTCCATGCTGATGAACAGAAAGACTGGCTTGCTTCCGTGTTTGATTTTTTGAAACAAAATGCATTAACGATCATTGGGATCTTTACCCTGGTACTGGGGATAGGATACTTCGTAAAATATGCCGTCGATAAAAACTGGATCGGCGAATCGGCGAGAGTGACAACAGGATTTTTCATAGGTGCTTTACTGATGGCAACGGGCCATTTTTTAAGAAAAAGCTACGGCACATTTTCATCTATTATAATGGGCGGCGGGATCAGTATCCTTTATTTTACGGTCACTATAGCCTTCAGAGAATATCATTTTTTTTCACAGAATGCAGCGTTCGGGATTACATGTCTCATTACCCTGGCTTCCATTGCCTTATCGTATTTTTATAAAAGTGAAATTTTAATTATTTTTTCTTTAGCTGGTGGTTTTCTGGCCCCGCTGATGATCAGCACCGGGCAAAGTAACTATCTTTTTCTGTTTATTTACTTAACGATATTAAATAGCGGAATGCTTGCCATTGTTTTTCTTAAAAACTGGAAAAGCGCAGGCTGGATCTGCTATATTTTTACCACAGCTTATCTGTTCTCCTGGACGCTTGAAAAAACTGAAATCCTGACGGTTTATTTTTATATAGCCACGTATATTATTTTCTACGTATTGGCATTACAGGAGTATATCAGGAAAAATATACTGGCCTCTTCCAGCATTTTAATGTTGGTACTAATCAATTTTTCAAGCGTTATCGGCATCGTTTATATTTTCAATCAGGAAAATTACCAGCCTGTCATGAGTTTTCCATTGGTTTTTGCCTGTATCAATATCTATTTGTTATACAGAGAATACCGAAAGAAAAACTTCGGAAATTCCTATTCTGTATTTACGGCAATCAGCATCAGTTTAGTGACGATCGCTATTGCACTTCAGTTCAAAACCCACCTGATCACAAGCGTTTGGGCGGTGGAAGCCACATTATTGTTATTTATCTGGAAAAAAACGGATCTTAAGATTTTCAGAATCTGTTTTTATCTGCTTTTCCCGCTCGTCATTATCGCACAAATGATGACCTGGGCAGAGTATTTCGATGCTAAAAATTTATCTGTCATTTTTAATCCAGTTTTCTTAACGAGCCTGGTCACCGTGGCAACGACATTTACAAACTTAATATTATTGAGAAAAATACCGGAAAATAACCAGCCGGAAAACAACTTTTATGAGAATATATTCAAAATATTATGTTTCGGAGTTATTTATATTTCATTTTTGCTCGAGATCATCTATCATATTTCTAAAGAATCATCTATTTTTATTACCACATACGCCTTGCTTTTCAGCATGTATTATATTCTGGCATTGATTATATTCCGTAAAAAACTGGATATCAATATTGGTCTTGAATCGGGAATTGTATACCTGTTTTTACTTCTAATTTTTTACCATGTCGCATTTTCAGGAACTGAAATTGCCGAAAATGTTATTCTTCAAAATATAAACCTTACGTTTTATTTTATTTATCTTCTTTACCTGATTCCTTTTGCTTTTGTGATCTGGAAGTTCTTCACAACGTCAGGCTTCTTCAGAACCAGGATTTCGTACTGGGCAATCGCAGCCGTACTTACCATAGTGGTAAGCAATGAGCTTTACCATCTTTATATTCTTGGAAGTACTGAAAGCATGTCTAATTTTTATGTGTACCAAAAGCATTTCCGTATATTATATCTTCCAATTATCTGGGCTGTTATGGCCAGTATATTTATTTATTCGGGGTTAAAACACAACAGACCCGAACTTAGCAAAGCCGGTTTTTCACTCATTGGGATCATGATCCTGAAACTTTATGCGTATGATGTCTGGCAGATGGACAATGTTTCGAGAATCATCGCATTTATTATTTTAGGAATCATTCTGTTGTTAAGCTCTTTTGCATTCCAGAGACTGAAAAATATTATTATCAATATGGTAGATAAAAAGAAGGAAAACAGTGGAAATAAGAGTTAATATCTTAACAAAAGACATTATTAATAGATAATATTCAAATTTTTTCAAAAATTCATTTACTTTTTATAAAATTTAACTATATTTATCGCGTTTTTAATCGTTATATATTCTATCAATTATGAAAAAAATACTCTACTCTTTTTTAATATTCTCTTCTGCAAGTTTATTGGCCCAGAAGAATCCTGCAACCAGATTTGCCGTTGCTAACGACATTGTCGGAACCGTAGACCTGTTTACCGGTAAGGAGAATATCATACAAAGCAAGCAGGTATATAAAACAGCCGCCAGCCTCCCGCAAAATCTGAAAAAATTCGGGTATATTGCTGATAACGGTTTAGTGGAATATAAGCTGAAAAAGGGATATGAAGGACAGGACAGACTGTCCCTGGCACAGATCAATGAAGGGCATGGAGTATCAAAAGATTCTCCGGTATTCGTTGACGGATATGAGTTTTCCAATCCGGATACGATGATTTATGCCGAAATTTTAAATAATGTGGAGGTGAAAGACAACAATGGTAAAAAATCAGTATTTGCCACTTCCAAACTGAAATAATTCTGAATACATATTGTCAATAAAGGATACTTCTGCGAGTATCCTTTATTCGTATTTATGATTCCATTTTTTCTTTAATTCCTCATATATTTTCTTTTCCGTAGCGTTATTTCCAGGTTCATATAATTTGAGATCCTTAATTTCTCCGGGAAGAAAATCCTGTTTTACAAAGCTTCCTTCATAAGAATGGGCATATTTATACTCTTTCCCGTAATCAAGATCTTTCATCAGTTTAGTGGGCGCATTTCTAAGATGTAACGGTACCGGGAGATTTCCTGTCTTTTTAACCAGTGCCAGTGCTTCGTTTATTGCCATATAGGCAGAATTGCTTTTGGGAGAAACGGCCAGATAGATCGCCGCTTCACTCAGGATGATCCTTGCTTCAGGATTCCCGATGACATTCACTGCCTGAAAACAATTATTGGCAACGACCAGCGCATTGGGATTGGCCAGTCCGATATCTTCTGCTGCCAGAATCAGCATTCTCCGTGCTATAAACTTGATATCTTCTCCTCCCGCGATCATTCTTGCCAGCCAGTACACCGCGCCGTTCGGATCACTTCCTCTCATCGATTTGATAAATGCGGAGATGATATCGTAATGCTGCTCTCCGTTTTTATCGTACAGCGCCATGGTTTCCTGTAAAACCTCAAGAACGTCATCGTTTGTAATTTCTTTCTTTTCTGAATTGATATACTGATTCAGCACCAGTTCCACAGAATTAATAAGCTTCCGTCCATCTCCTCCTGAATATTGAATAAAAGCTTCTTTTTCAAGAATCGAGAAATCCGTTTTTTCATCTTTATTATATCTCGCAGAGGCAATATCGATCAGTTCTTCTAATTTTTCGTAGCTTAATGCTTTCAGAATATAGACCTGGCTACGGGAAAGCAGCGCGGAAACGACCTCAAAACTTGGATTTTCTGTAGTCGCTCCGATTAAAACAATATACCCTTTTTCGACGGCATGCAGCAGAGAGTCCTGCTGGGATTTATTAAAACGGTGGATCTCATCAATAAATAAAATCGGTGATTTTCCTGAAAAAAGATTTTGTTTTTTGGCATCTTCAATAACATCACGCACATCTTTCACTCCGGAAGATACAGCAGAAAGTTTATAAAATTTCCGTCCCGATTTTTCAGATATAATCTCGGCCAGCGTTGTTTTACCGGTTCCCGGAGGTCCCCACAAAATAAGAGAATTCAGGGTGTTGTTTTCAATCATTTTCCGTATGGTCCCCTTTTCCCCGGTAAGATGCTCCTGGCCCAGAACATCTTCTAAGGTTTTAGGTCTCAGTTTTTCAGCTAATGGAATATTTTCACTCAAAATTTTTAAATTAGATTGCTAGTAATTGGTATTATTAATGGTTGCAGTGACAGCTTTAACAAGTCTGAAACTTCTAACAAATTTAAACTAATTTTCAATTTTTTACCCTATTTTTGCACTGTTTTGAAATTAACATTCAACAAAATCATCACTTTTCCTTTGGTAATTTTAATCAGATTTTACCAATGGTTTATCTCGCCCCTACTTCCCAAAAACTGCCGTTATGAGCCTACCTGTTCACACTATATGATAAAAGCACTGCAGGTTCATGGAATTTTTAAGGGGTTCTGGCTTGGAGTGAAAAGAATTTCAAGATGTCATCCATGGGGAGGAAGCGGATATGACCCTGTGCCTCCCAAGAACAAATTAAATAACTAATTAAAAAATAGCAATGAATAATATTTTTTTCAGAATCTACCTTGTCGTATTTGCATTTCTTTCCCAATGCTTTTTTGCGCAGGAATATCCGGAAGGTCTGTCGGACGGAACTTTAAAAATCGGAACCACAGCAGTACCTGTAAAGATCTATTCTACCACAGATCTCGGTGATCTGAATGAATTCTCGGAGAAAAAGACAGGAGGGAATACGCTTGTTATTCTGAATGCATCAAATCTTGAACAGGATACTTATGGTAGCAGCTCAATGATTTTAAACAAATTTAAAGCAGAAAATTATCAGTTCTTTGATAAAGACTTTAAGCTGATCGAGAATCCGGTTACCCAGGACAATATTCAGGCTTTTAAATATGCAGTAAAATCGGATAAGCCGATCAGCGGTGCTGAAAATGTAGCGCTGGAAACGCCTTTTAAAATCTGGGATCCTTCTACAGGTATTCACTTAGGGCCTGTAACACTTCATTTTTATAGCCTGATGTTTATTTTTGCTTTTGGATTCGGGTATATTTTAATGACTAAAATTTTTAAAATTGATAATGTTAATCAAAAATATTTAGAGCCTCTTTTCACCTGGACCCTGATAGGTACTATTCTCGGAGCAAGAATGGGACATGTAATCTTCTATCAGCCGGAACTGTTCAGGGAAGATTTCTGGAGTGTTTTTTTACCGATCAGTACTAAGAACGGTTTAAAATTCACAGGCTTTTCCGGATTGGCAAGTCATGGAGCCACCATTGCTTTAATTTTCACGACCCTTTACTATTCATTCAAAATCATCAGAAAAAATCCTTTCTGGGTGTATGACAGACTTGGTATCGTAGTTTCTCTCGGCGGCGCATTTGTAAGAATGGGTAACTTTTTTAACTCTGAGATCGTTGGAAAGCCGGTAGATCCCAATTCCCCGTTTGCATTGCTTTTTCCACAACAGAGCAGCGAATACGGAGTAACGGTACCACGTTATCCTACCCAGCTGTTTGAGGCTTTCGGATACATTTGTTTATTTGTCCTGCTATGGATTTTATACCGGAAAACCAATAAGAAATATCAGCAGGGATGGCTGTTTGGATTATTTTTCATCATTCTCTGGGCCATCAGATTCTTTGTGGAATTTTTAAAAATGCCTCAGGGAGAAGAATTTATCGAATTTGCCGGACTGAATACCGGACAGGTTCTTTCTATTCCATTTATGATTGCCGGAGCGGTGATTATGATTTACTCTAAAAAATTTAAAATTACGGAGGCTGAAAACGGAAAGCCGGAATAATTTAAAGCCAACAATAAAAAGCCGGGCCTGTCGATCGACAGGTCCGGCTTTTTATTTCAGCGAAATGATGATTTCATGTTGTCATTTACAAATCGATTTCAACTTTATCATTTAAAGCTTTAAATACATTCCCGATTTCATTAATAACATCCGTCGGAAGCATAGATTCTTTTGAATATTTTTCTGCTGCCCGTTCAGCGGCGGTCCCATGTAGCCATACTCCAAAAACAGCAGCCTGTTCTTCCGAATATCCCTGCGCCAGCAGTGAGGTAAGAATTCCGGTAAGAATATCCCCGCTTCCTCCTTTCGCAAGCCCCGAGTTTCCGGTGATATTGTAAAAGACATTTCCCTCCGGAGTAACCACCTGGGTGTGATGGTCTTTTAAAACAATATGAATATCGAGCTCTTCAGCTTTTCTTCTTGCAAGTTCCACTCTCTCAAAAGAGTTTTCCGAAGGCCCGAATAACCGCTCGAATTCTTTCGGATGTGGAGTAATGATTGATTTTTTCGGTATTGTTTTTAAGTTCTTTTTATCATTCGAAATAATATTCAACGCATCTGCATCCAGAACCAGCGGTCTGGTGTAATCTTTTAAAAACTGAAGTACATTTTTCTCTGTTTCAGCATGTGTTCCCAAGCCCGGACCGATTCCATATACTGACTGATCATCAGATTCAAACTGATGTACATGCTCTGTACCACTTTCTATGAACATCGCCTCAGGACAAGAAGTCTGAATAATTTCATACCCGCATTTCGGTGCTACGGTAAACGTTAAACCGGATCCGGTTTTCAGTGCTGCCAGTGTAGATAGGACAGCAGCGCCCATTTTCCCATAGCTTCCTCCTATAATACAGGCTTTACCATATGTCCCTTTATGTGAAAAATCCTCTCTCGGTTTAAAGATGGTTTTAATCATTTCCTCATCGGTGACAAAGTTTTTTGTATCGGTTTGAGCAATGTATTCTTCACTTAAATCGATATTCAGAATCTTTACCTTACCTGTATATTTTCCCGTTTCAGGATGGAGAAAACTCTTTTTCCAGAATTGAAAGCTAAGCGTATAGTCTGATTTGAGTACGGAAGAGGCTTCCGTAGAAATGATATCCGGAAAAAGCCCCGAAGGCATATCGATGGATATTTTCACATTAGGCTTTCTATTCAGAATCTCTATAAGATCTTTAAAATCACCTTCTACCTCTCCGGATAAACCTGTTCCGAACAGCGCATCGATAATGATAGTCCTTTTATCAAAACGGTAATTTTCCGCTTCGCTCAGATTTCTGATCATGATCCCTGAAAGTTCTTTAAGTTCTCTGAAATTTTCGGCGGCATCTTTCGAAAACTTTAGTTTGGGGTTAACAAATACATCGATATCAAAACCCTTGAGGTAAAGCATTCTGGCAATGGCCAGACCATCGCCGCCATTATTTCCGTTGCCACAGAATATGGCAAAATTCCTGTGATTCTTACAATTATCTGTTATCCATTTCACACATGAATGGGCTGCCCTTTCCATCAGGTGGATTGAAGAAACAGGTTCGTTCTCAATAGTATACCGGTCTCCCTGTCTGATTTGTTCTGCTGTAAAAATTTTCATACCTGTCAATCTATCGTTTTATACATTGTGTGTACATCAATTTACGAAACTATTCCTATTTTTTTTGTACCAAAGCGTTAAAAATACTAAAAGTTTTCATACTTTTATTTTTGAAAAAACATTTATTAAAAAAATATAAATTATGGGATTTTTAAAAGAATTCAAAGAGTTTGCCGTTAAAGGCAATGTGATCGATCTTGCTGTCGGTGTCATCATTGGCGGGGCATTCGGAAAAATTGTTTCCTCATTGGTAGACGATGTTGTCACGCCACTTCTGCTGAATCCGGCCATGAAAGCTGCACATGTTGAAAACATTAAAGAACTGTCCTGGAACGGAGTTACCTACGGAAACTTTCTATCAGCAGTGATAAACTTCCTGTGCATCGCATTTGTGCTCTTCCTGATGATCAAAGCCATCAACAGGGTATCCAAGCCTAAGGAAGAAGCTGCACCTGTCATTACGGAGGACCAGAAATTATTAATGGAAATCAGAGATTTACTCAGAAGCAAAAACAATATATAAGATAAACAGCACCTTAATGAGGTGCTGTTTTATTTTTATCCTTTTATTTAGTATTGACTACTGAATCTGTAAGATGCTTGAAATCTGCTCTGCCAGAGATAATCCGATTCTGTCCTGAGCTTCCAGGGTAGAAGCCCCGGTGTGAGGAGTTAAAGATATTTTAGAATGATTCAGAATTTCTTTTGAAGGAGTAGGCTCATTAATGAAAACATCAAGGCCGGCGAACTTCACTTTTCCTGAATCTAAAGCTTCAATCAGAGCAGCTTCATCGATTACTCCGCCTCTTGAGCAGTTTACAATTGCTACTCCGTCTTTCATGATGGCAAACTCATCTTTGCCGATCATATATCCATCTTTCTGAGCCGGTACGTGGAGGGTAATAAAATCCGAATGTTTCAGCACTTCCTGAAGCGGTTCTGTTTCGATTTCCACATTGATGAACTGATGATTGTAAAAAGTCACTTTTATACTTGCTTTTCCTACATTATTATCTGCAGCAATGACTCTCATTCCAAGTCCGAGAGCAATTTTTGCCACTTCCTGCCCTATTCTGCCCATTCCTACGATACCGATGGTTTTACCTTTCAGCTCTATACCTTTTGCGTATGCCTTTTTAAGATCGGCAAATTCCGTATCTCCTACCAAAGGCATTTTTCTGTTAGAGTCCTGTAAAAATCTTGCTCCTGAAAACAGGTGGGCAAAAACAAGCTCAGCAACCGATTCTGAAGAGGCAGAAGGGGTATTGATCACGTGAATTCCTTTTTCCCTTGCGTACGCTACATCAATATTATCCATTCCGACTCCGCCTCTTCCGATGATTTCTATCGACGGACAATGATCTATAATATCTTTTCTCACCTGGGTAGCACTTCGTACTAAAATAGTACGGATTTTGTGCTCATTAATATAATCTACCAGAAGTTCCTGGGGAACTTTTGTAGTAATCACCTCAAATCCTTTTTCTGTCAGTGCATCAATTCCAGACTGATCCAGACCGTCGTTTGCTAAAACTTTCATAATACGTTATAATTATATAAAAAAAATTAAAGATTAAAAGATTAATAAAATTTACGGGCTGTAAATAATTTAATCGTTTAATCTTTATTTTATCATTTTAATCTTCTTCTTTGAAAACCTCAATGGTTACCTGTTTTTCCACCAAGTCAGTGAATTTGCCTTTATATCTTGTAGCTCTTACCAGATGATTATCGATCCAGTGGTAGTTTCCGCCCCTTGGCTTTCCGCACAAAACGCTATGGTATTTGAACCCGTGTTTATCCAGCCAGTCGATGGTAATCTGTTTCAGATTTTCTGTTCTGGAGGTAAAAAAACAGATCTGGTGACCTTCATCATACCATTTATTGATGGTTTCAAGAGCGTCAGGAAATGGTTCACAGGTCACCATTCTATCGGGTTCTTCATTAGGAACATCTTCCGTTATGGTTCCGTCGATATCAATTAAGTAGTTTTTTACGCCGTCCTTCAGTACCGGACTTAAGTGTTCAATGTATTCTAGTTCCATCATGAAATTTTGAATTGCAAAGTTATGACTTTTACATTAAAAAGGCTTCTTAAACTTAGTTTATATTAAAAAATTACTCAAAAAGACGTTATTTAATAAACAACAGTTGTAGTATATCCATTACGATGCTAACTGACTGAATGTTTCCTTCACCTCAGCGGCACGCATCAGCAGACATGAGCTTCTGATATTTTATCTGCCTGAACAATCATTTTCCCCATAATAATTTCAGTCCGTTCTCTCATTCATATTATTAAATGATAGTAATAATGCTGATCCAATGTCTGGATTTTTATTTGATGACTTATTTCCAGTATGAAGTGCTGTAAACTTTATCAGATGGTGTTGATGTTCGCGACAAATCTGTGAAAATACCTATACTCATTTTTAATTTAACTTCTTCATGCCTTATCAAAAAACATGATGTTTTACAAAAAATTTCCAAAATACATTTATTACACTTACATTTGTAAGAATGGAAGAATTTGTAGTTTTAGTAGATCCTGAAGACAATGTTCTAGGTCTGATGGAAAAGCAGCAGGCCCATGTGAACGGCTTATTACACCGTGCTTTTTCCATATTTCTGTTCAATACCAAAGGAGAGATGCTGCTGCAGAAAAGAGCGGAAGGAAAATACCACTCGCCTATGAAATGGACCAACACCGTCTGCTCTCACCCCAGACAGGAGGAAAGCTATCTTCAGGGAGCCATGCGCAGATTAGAAGAGGAACTGGGCATCCAAACGGATCTTACAGAAAAATTTCATTTTATTTACAAAGCCAATGTTGGAGGCGGACTCTGGGAACATGAACTGGATCATGTTTTCACCGGAATTTTTGAAGATGAATTTCAATTCAATCATGATGAAGTGGCTGAAGTACGATACATCTCCCCTGAAGACCTGGACCGGGAAATGGCTGAAAATCCTGAAAACTTTACAGAATGGTTCAAGATCATTCTTGAAGAATATAAACACCACTTTTAGAGTCATGAAAAAAATCATTCTGGCATTTATCTTTCTATCGGGACCACTATTTCTGTCACAAAAAGCAGGGATATATGACAGTCCTAACTACTCCATTAATGTTCCTGAAAACTGGAAAGCGACCAATGACAGCGATATTGTCAATGTGTTTCCGTCCAGTGAAATCGGAGCCATTACCATATCTGAATATCATGACCTGGAGATTCCGAAAGAAGAAATAAAGAAATTCATCCTTGCTCTTTATAAGTCTCCGGATGATGAAAATAAGATAAAAAGCAGTAAAAGCAAAAAAGGATATACCGAGTATTTTTACGAATATTTCGACGAAAAAGACCGATTATTCTGGGTTACCAAAGTGTTTCAGAAAGACAAAGCGCTGTACCTGGTTTCCATCAACTGCGGTCAGAAATACTGGAACGGGAACTATATGAGCCTTTTTCAGGATACCTTTAATAGTTTTAAAATAAAGAAATAAATTAAATATGAAGAAAACAGCATTGTACGATAAACATGTTTCTTTAGGAGCCAAAATCGTACCTTTCGCAGGTTTTGAGATGCCTGTACAATATTCAGGAGTAACGGAAGAACATTTTGCCGTAAGAGAAAAAGCAGGACTGTTTGATGTTTCGCACATGGGGCAGTTTTTTGTGGAAGGTCCCGGTGCCAAAGATCTTTTACAGCTGGTAACCACCAATAATGTAGATGCTCTGGAAAACGGTAAGGCTCAGTATTCTTGTCTTCCGAATGAACACGGGGGAATTGTAGACGACCTTATTGTTTACAAAATGGAAGACGATAAATATTTTGTGGTTGTCAATGCCTCAAACATTGAAAAAGACTGGAATCACATTGTAAAATTCAATAAGTTTGATGCTACTTTAACCGATGCTTCAGACGATATGTCCCTATTAGCGGTTCAGGGTCCGAAAGCTACTGAAATTCTTCAGAAACTTACAGAAACCAATCTTTCTGAAATTCCTTATTATCATTTCACAATAGGATCTGTGGCGGGAGTTGACCAGGTTATTATTTCAAATACAGGTTATACGGGAAGCGGAGGCTTCGAGATTTATTTTAACAATGAATCGGCGGAAAATCTTTGGGATGCGATCATCGAAGCGGGTCAGCAGGAAGGAATTATTCCTTGTGGTTTGGCTGCCAGAGATACTTTGCGACTTGAAAAGGGATTCTGTCTTTACGGAAACGATATCGATGATACCACTTCTCCTATAGAAGCAGGTTTGGGATGGATCACAAAATTCGACAAAGAATTTATTTCTAAAGATACTTTTGCCAAACAGAAAGAAGAGGGCGTAACCAGAAAACTGGTTGCATTTGAACTGACTGATAAAGGTGTTCCAAGACATGATTATCCGGTTGTGGATGCTGAGGGTAATGTGATCGGAAAAGTAACTTCAGGGACTCAGTCTCCCATGAAAAAGGTCGGTTTGGGACTTGCTTACGTGGATAAACCTCACTTTAAACTGGGTTCCGAAATCTTTATTCAGGTAAGAAACAAAAATATTCCTGCAAAAGTTGTAAAGGCTCCATTTGTCTAAAAGATGAGCTTACTCTAAATAAAAAACCGCCTGATCACTGCTGATGAGGCGGTTATTTTTTGGGAGCTTATTCCGGCTATCCGCTATATCTTTTTGCCATGTCCGGTCCGGCTCCGAAAAAGGATGTCGCTTCTATCCGGGCTAAAATGACGGAGATCCTTATTTTTTGACTGACTTTTGAACGGTTATATTCTTGATTGGTTAAAAACCTGACGGGTTTCAAAAACCCGTCAGGTTTAATATTATAAGATATAAAATAGTCCCGTCATTCCTACAGCGGCTGATTTTTACCTTCACTCAGAAACATATTTTACAAGAGAAGCGCCGTTTCCTATATTCAAATGCAGTCTTTCAATTAAAAAACGGATATCTTTTAAAAAATTGTCTTTTAAATATCCTTCTTCTATACCATGGCCCCAGCTTACTTTTTGATAAAACTCAGGATTTTTCACTAATGCATTATCCAAATCAACCAGTTTCGCATACAGATGTTCTATACTTATAAAACCCTCATAATCTTCAGTATAATCCCAAAAATCCAACCACTTCAGGTCGATATTTAACACTTTTTCAACCTGCCTTAACAATCGATCTTTATCACCTGCATCCCCGTTTCCTGTCATAATCAGGTTCAGTCCGTTTCTAGGATCAAAAAAATACCGGTCTTTTAATTCCAAATACAGGGAAAGAGGTTCTTCTACATCAAAAATAAAACTGATCTCCAATCCTAATCCCATACCTTATATAACTCCGAAGAACTTCTGTAATTCTTCAATGTTTTTCTTATCATTTCCTACAAAAATCTCATTATCGGTAAGAAACACGGGGCGTTTCAAAAAGGTATAATGATCCAGCAGCAATTCTTTAAAGTCTTTTTCTTCAAGGGATTTTAGATCCAGACCTCTCAATTTGATCTGGGTAGATTTTCTACTGAACAATGCCTCGTAAGAATTTGTTTTTTTATACATCTCCTCCAGCTCTTCTGCCGTAACCGGTTCTTTTTTTATTTCACGGAGTTCCCAATCCGAAAGATCAAACTGTGTTAAAATTTTTCTGCACGTATCACACGTATTAAGATAAAATACTTTCTTCATTATTATTTAAATATTGTATTGATTCATATTCAACATTATTGACGTTTCAGGACTCAAAAGTAGGATTTAATCTAAGATTCTGAAAATTATTAATACCTTTATTCCATTAAAAATTTTGTGAAAATGGAAAATACCCCTATCACTTTTCAGTTTATTTCGGAGCCTTCAGATGTGAACTACGGAGGGAATGTACATGGAGGAAGCGTGATGAAATGGATTGATCAGGCAGGATATGCCTGTGCCACGACATGGAGTGGAAATTATTCCGTAACGGTTTATGTCGGAGGAATCCGTTTCTATGAACCTATTAAGATCGGGGAAATTGTAAAGGTGGAAGCTCAGGTGATTTATACCGGATCTTCAAGTATGCATATTTCAATCAATGTATTTTCAAGAAATCTGAAACAGCCGAATTTCGATAAAAAGACTCACTGTATTATTGTTTTCGTAGCTGTGGATGAAAATGGCAAAAAGCTTCCTGTTCCCAAATGGATCCCTGAAACTGAAGAAGATAAACAGCAGGAACAGTATGCCAAGCGCCTGATGGATCTCAGAAAACAGATTGAAGATGAAATGAAACCGTTTTTATAATGACCCGGGAAGATTTTATAAAACTGTCATTACTGGGATTTTTGGGCTTGTATTCCTGTGGAGTTTCCGCTATGAAAATAAAAAAACCATTGGCCATTCAGCTGTACACGATCCGGGAGGCGGTTTCGGAAAATCTGGAAAAAGCACTGGAGAGACTGGCTGAATCAGGCTTTTCACAATTGGAAATCTATGGGTACAACGACACTTTCTTTGGAAAAAGTAGAAATGAATTTAAAACTATTTTAAATAATGTAGGTTTAAAGGTTATCAGTTCCCATCATACGACAGGAATTCTGCATCCGGAAAAAGGGACTTTAATCACTGATTGGGAAAAATCTGTCGAGGACCTGCACTACATCGGTTCAAAATATATGGTTTGTTCCTATCTTTTCCCTGAAGAAAGAACAGCTGAAAACTATCGGAGACTGCCGGAACTGTTAAATAAGGCAGGAGAAGTGACAAGTAAAGCAGGAATACAGTTCGCTTACCACAATCATGATTTTGAATTCGAAAAATTTGATGAGCAGCTGACGGTTTATGACTTTATATTAAAAAATTCATCCTCCGATCTGGTGAAGATGGAATTGGATCTGTATTGGATTTCAAAGACAGGATTAGATCCGCTAGTCTATTTCGAAGAATATCCCGGAAGATTTCCTCTCTGGCATGTGAAAGATATGAAGGCGGGGACAAAAGAATTTACAGAAATCGGAAACGGAACAATCGATTTTAAAAGGATTTTCGAAGCCAGAGATAAAGCCGGTCTTGACTGTTGGTTTCTGGAGCAGGATGCGAGTGATAAAGATATCTTCAAAAGCATCAGCATCAGCAAAAAATATATCGTGAAGCACCCCTATTTTTAAAATAATTTTTATCTTTGCAGTACAAAGGAAATGGTGTTCTTCCTTACCCAACCGCCCCGTTTTAAACGGGACTGATGACGCCTGATTAAGAGATTATTAACCAATAACTGATCAGGAACAATCATGTCAAAAAATCAAGGAACACTACTGCAAAAAATATTTTTTTTCATTCGCTTTTTTTTCAGAAAATTTCCCGCTTTCCCTTTTATTGTAAAATGGCTTTGCATCAGTCTTGTGATCGGATTACTTACAGGAACTGCTTCTGCCGGCTTTTTACAGTCTTTACAGTGGGTAACTGATTTCAGGGAAAGTCATATCTGGCTGGTTGGTCTGCTCCCTGTTGCCGGTTTTCTGATCGGACTTTTATATCATTATTTCGGAAAAGAGGTGGAAGCCGGAAACAATATACTGATTGAAAATATTCATCAGCCTGAGAAAATTATTCCTTTCAAAATGGCACCTTTAGTATATCTCGGCACGATAGCCACACACCTTTTTGGAGGTTCTGCCGGACGGGAAGGAACTGCACTTCAAATGGCTGGAGCGATCGCCGATCAGTTTTCCGGACCTTTCAAGCTTAATGACAACGAAAGAAGAATTTTACTTATTTCCGCTATAGCTGCGGGTTTTGGTTCGGTATTCGGAACGCCTCTGGCGGGAGCTGTTTTCGCACTTGAAGTGTATCTGATCGGAAAAATCCGTTACAATGCCATCTTTCCGGCTTTTGCTTCAGCAGTATTAGCAAATTGGGTCACTGAGCTTTGGCACGTACAACATACGCACTACCTTATTGATTTTATTCCGAAACCCGGTTTTCTTCCTTTTGTATACTGTATTATAGCAGGAATTATTTTTGGAATCTGTGCAGCAGCTTTCAGCAGGATCATTCACAGAGCGGGCTCCGTTTTTACATATTACATAAAATATCCTCCTTTTCGCCCTGTTATCGGGGGAATTATCATTGCTGTACTGGTATTGATAATGGGCACGACACGCTATATCGGCCTGGGAATTCCGGCAATCTCAGAATCTTTTGAAAAACAGCTTCCTCTATATGATTTTATACTGAAAATGATATTCACGGTCATCACGCTGGCTACAGGATTTAAAGGCGGTGAAGTGACTCCCCTGTTCTTTATCGGGGCCACTCTCGGCAGTGCATTGTCTCTATTTATTCCATTACCGTTCGGTTTACTTGCGGGAATGGGATTTGTAGCCGTTTTTGCAGGGGCAACCAATACTCCTCTGGCCTGTATGGTGATGGGAATTGAATTATTCGGAGCGGAATGCGGTATTTATGTGGCCGTGGCGTGCATTGTATCTTATCTGTTTTCAGGAAATAACAGCATTTACAAGAAACAGAAAATCGGAGAAGCAAAGAATACAAGATTTAACAGCCTCAATAACCGGCGTTTTTCCGATCTGTGAGATGCTATTTTTGAGACCGGGAATATTGATTTGTATTTTCCGTGAATTACAAAAACCTTCCGGAAGATCCAGAAGGCTTTTGCGTTATTAAATGTGGAAATGTTTATTTCTGATTGAAATAATTTCTTAAACAGCCTGGTTGCAAGTATACACCTGTAGACATCCGATATACTGACCACAATATTTCGGTCCTGTCACAGATCCAGAGCAGCTGCATCCGCAAAGAGATAAATCCGGAGTACCACTGATTCCTCCTGTGATATTTCTAAGATCAGCTTTCTTTAATTTTGTCGCGTTTTTTAAAAAATTTTGCATGTGATTTTCGTTTTTGAGATTGATATAGTTTTGTTACTTTCCAAAGTTAAACAAATATTAATTATTCAACACATAATTTATTACTATTTTATAATTTTATTTATTAACGTCCTCTTAATACTTACAAAACGACCAATACGCTTAAATATTTCTTAAGTAAATCATAATTATTCTGTAAATTCAAGATCTTTGTTGTGCGTCTCAGATATCGTCAAGGTAGAATAAAATGCCAGTCCGAATACCACTGCTCCTACAATAGCAGCACTTATGATCACCGAAAAATCATTCTTAAAAAAATCAAAACCAAAAATCATTACCGGTACCAGGCCGCGGACCATATTCGGAACAGTGGTGGTAGCCGTATTTCTGATATTGGTTCCGAACTGTTCAGCAGCAAGGGTTACAAACATGGCCCAATAGCCGGTTCCCAAGCCGAGCCAGACACAGAAGAGATAATAGGTATGCTCCGTATCTGTGTTTCCGAACAGCATGAAAGCAACTCCGATAATTGTGGTAACAAGCATATAAAAAATAGCCATCTTCCGGGATTTCAGGGCATGAGAAATAAAACCGCTGAGCAGATCGCCGACAGAGATCCCGACATAGGCCCACATGATCGCTTTTCCGGGACTGATCTCTTTAATTCCCAGTTCAGGAGCAAACTGGTTGGCTAAAACGGCCAGAATTCCGATACAGTACCAGGTGGGTAATCCAATGGCAATACACTTCAGATACCGTATCAACCGATCTTTATGGGTGAAAAAAGAAAGAAAATTCCCTTTTGAAACCGACTGATTTTCTATGTTTTTATAAATTCCTGATTCTGAAACACTGATTCGTAAAAACAACAACAGAATTCCCAGAATACCTCCTATAATGTAAGAAATATTCCATCCGCCAGCAAGTTCTACCGTTAACTGGGCAACCACAGCACCCATTAAACCAAATCCGGCAACAACAGAAGTTCCAATTGCCCGTAAATTCCTTGGCAGGCTTTCAGAAACCAGGGTAATTCCTGCTCCCAGTTCTCCGGCTAGCCCTATTCCTGCAATAAACCTCAAACCGGCATACTGATATACCAGGTGTTCCTTTGGAAAATAGGGTAAAAACCCACACGCTATATTGGCCACTGAGTATACCAGAATAGAACCGAATAAAACCGAAAGTCTTCCTTTTTTGTCCCCGAAGATTCCCCAGAAAATTCCTCCCAGCAGCAACCCCACCATCTGGGCATTGAGGATAAATGTTCCATCGATATCCGGATTGAGTCCCAGTGCTTTTAAACTCGGAATTCTGACAATACCGAATAAAAGGAGATCGTAGATATCCACAAAGTAACCTAACGCAGCGATGATGACGGGAATAGAAAAGATAAGTCTCATTTTTGAGGACAGCGGCAATTCTTCTTTTTGCATTATTAAATTTTGATAAAAATAGTAAAAGCTTTCAATTTCTCGAAAGCTTTTGATGAAAACATATTAAAATTAAAAAAACTACTAAATTTTGTTAATCATATTAATCGGGAAACATTACAGCATCCGTTAATTCTATGGGATTATTATTTCTTTTTATTTCCTGTTGCTTATTCTTTGCCAGTTCATTCCAATTGATATTTTGCACTTCATTACCATTCTCATCCACAAAATTCATTTTTATTTTTCCCATTTTCGCTTCTTTGTAAGGATCAAGATAATTATTGATGTATATTTAATTAAGCTGTTCTTTATTAACTTTTACGAAGGTGTGATTTCTGAAATCAACGCCGTCATAGGGATCATAAAAGTGATTAAGAAGCTGATGCACCATGAAATCGTAATTTTCTCTGTCATCATGTATCCGGATGATAAGTCCGGGGAGCCCCTTAAAGATGAATGGACCTTCCGGGATCGGTATATCCTGGGTAAACCAGGCCGTCCATTGTCTGCCCTTATATGCTAACGTTGCCTTCTGACATTCGTAATTACCGATTTTCTTTTTTTCAGGAATAATTTTCCAGGCCAGCACAGGAGTCTTTTCGTTTACCTCATATACATCTACCAGAAGACGGTTATATTTTTTCAGATTTTCGCCATTTTTAACGACTGCATTGTTGAAACTAATGGAAAATGATTTCGGCTTTACGCCCTTAGTTCTTACAGAATCACTTTTATATAGATTTTCTGCATAAAAACGGGATATGTCATTACCATATATATCCAGAAGCATTATGTTTTTTCGTATATCCTGTCGGTTAGAATCAGGTTTAGACTTTACTTCATACAAAACCCTGATTTTCTGAGCAGATAAAGCAGTAAAAGTACTGATCCCAATGACGATACTAATTAATATTGGCAAGATCATAATATTGAATTGCTTTAGACTTTAAAGGATTTACACTCCACTCTTCCCAAATTCCATGGTATGGATCATACCCACATTTTAGAGGTTTTGAAAAGATATTTGACGGATTTTCTCTGTACATCCGGCAATCTGTACAGAAATACCTGTACTCACAGCACCTGCACACCTCAACCTGATCTTTTTTAATGTATCTCTCCTTTTCTTTGCATACCTTTGAAATCAGTTCCTGCACTGAAATTTGGTCTATGTGATCCAAAACTTTCTGAGAAGAAGGGCAGTTTTTTAAATATCCATCAAAAGAAATAAATAATTTTCCATACAGACAGTTGTTAACCGATAGACTTTTGGAAATATTCCTAATATCATTTAAAAAATATTCTTCGCCAACGACCCCACAGAATCTAGGATCTGTCAGGTTCTTTTTACAGTAGATAATAGTAAACAAGTTATCATCATCAACGACCGATCTGTTTTCCGGAGCATTATAAAAGTATATTATTTTAATTCTCGGATTCTCTTTAAGGAGATTTGATACCATTTTATTTCGAGGTGTGCCTGAATAAGGCAACATCAATTCTGCTGTTCTAATACAAGAGTGCTCCATTAGAGATACAGTCTCTTCCAACCTTGAGAATGAAAATTCCAAAAATCGGATTTGGATAAAGCTTACCATGAGATCTTCAATGAGATCGTAAACTCTATAAAGCTTAAAATATTGTTCGGAAGTAAGTTCTATGATCAGTTCATTTATTTTCGTTGGTGATCTCCATTTAAACTTTTTACGGAATTTTTTAGGGGTAATACTTTCCGTAATGATTCCGAATTTTTCAGCAATTAAAAAAGTAATGGTTTCCGAGAGATGATCTTCAACAGGAAAATAATAATCATCTACAAATGCTTCATAGACACCTGTAACATTAATTATTTTATTGAAATGAAAATCACATAGAAGAATATTTTTAGCACCTTTAACAATAAAACAATCCTGAAATAATTCGAAATATTTAGTCATTTTTGAAAGTTTTTAAATCTATAAAAGGAGTACAAATTTTATCATATATTTTTACTTTATAATTGATCGAAAAATATTTATCGGATCGTACTTTCCTAGGTTCTTTTTCTGAGATGAATTTTTTCAGAATCACCGCAAATTCATCATCCAGAATAAAATGTATCAGTGTTATATAACTTCTATGTTGCATTTTTCAATAGTTTTTTCAAAGAGAGTGCTATTTCTATTTCAAGGTAGGTATTATTAAATACAGAGTGATATGTAAACTGTCCCACCGGATTAACTTCCAAAAAAAAATATTCATTTTGTTCATTCGCTATTAAATCTATAGATGTGCAATTTAAGTCGAGTAATTTCATCAGATCGTGCAATTTTTTTTCTATATTTTCAGGTAACTGATAGACTTCAAATCTGCATTCATGTTTAGCTGCTAAAAGTCGATGATCTACTATAGAATTATCATTCATAATAACTTTTGTTGAGAAGAACTTTCCCAAAAGATAAAAAGATCTGATTTCAAATTTCCTAACTATTTTCTCCTGTAATAATGCCGGCTTAAAAAATTCCGGGATATTATCTACTTTATTATTAACTGTAGTTGTGGGCATGGTAAAAATTCGGTTACTGAATTTGAAGTTTGTTCCCCTTATCATAGGCTTTGTGATAAGTTCTTTTTTCTCATATATTAAAGTCTCAACAGCTTTCTTATTGTTAAGAATGTAGGTCGCCGGAATATAGAGTCCACAACTCTTTGCCATTTGCATCTGTACAAGCTTGTTTTCTGTTATAGAAAATGGATTAGTAAGCCAGATAACATTTCTTTTTTTCAGCTCAAATAATAAATAATCTCTTATAGCTCTGGATTCTATCAAATTGTATTCTATAAGTGAAAAATAAAGCTTATTTCTGATATCGGCCTTTTGGTCTTCTCGCAAGGCGTATGGGTACTTTCTAAACCATACCACTTTGAATGCATCAATCGGATACCCACCAATAGATATATTATTTATATTAAAATCAATTTTTAATACCTCATAAATATTATCGTTTAAAACAAAAAAAGGTACTTTATACGCCGTCAGCCAATCGGCTACCTGTTCCGTAGATAGATCTCCTGATTTTGATATTATTAAAATCATTTATGTTAATTGATACATTTAAAATGATCCAGATATAACTGTAAATTTTCCTTATGTGTTTTTTTGTATATTCTAAACGACAAAAAAGAATTTTTACAAACAATACTTTTTGTGATAAATCTCCGGGTTTCTTTCATAGAAGGAACTTTTTTATCGTGAGCCATCAGAGCGCAGTCATATACTTTTGCAGTAGAGTTCTGAAGATAAAACAGCTTGTCTTTTCCGTATCGATGTACCGGTTTTCGTAGTTTATATCTAATACTGTCAAATTGCTTCTTACTCTGAGCCATATCGAAGCCACCAAGTAAGAGCATCGTCACTTGCGCAGAATCATTGGTCAGCCTGACATAGGAATTATTTCCCAATTTTTCCAATGCCATAGAATTGTAGATGGCTAATGGACTGTAATGATGAGTTCCACAGTTCCATAACAGTAAAAGCATGAACGCACTTATAATGCATTTTCCCATTTTATTCATTCAATTCAATATATAACTGCCTCAATGCCAGAGGCAGTTACTGTAAATTATTAATACTAAGTTTTTTTAAATATCAGTAAGACTCATTAGCGGTATCATCAGTCCCAGCGCATTTTCATCTTATCCCTTCTTGTGCACATTGAAAACGATTTTAGGATCAATCAATGGGTCTCCCTCCACCGTTTGATATTTTTCCCTAATGTCATCAAACGACTGTATTTTTCTGCTTATATCTTCTTAATGATTCCTATTTATAATTAAGTTTATTTGGTTACTCCTACTCTGTCAGCTTTTCGGAATCCGCTGATTGATTTTAAATGGTGCATGCATATTAATCAGTCATTCAAAACTAAAACTAAAATTCTGAAAAATGTGAGTTATGATTTGTATTTTTTATGCATTTTTCGATGCGAGCCGGATATGCATTGGCCTGTTTTGTACAAATCTGTTGAAACTGATATTGAATTGAGCTGTTAGACATAATTAAGACCTAAATTATTTTTTGATATTTCTTTGAAAAATGTTTTAAAAAGTCTCTAGCTTTATGGGGCAGTTCATTCGTGGGAGTTTTCTTAATATCATTCTGTTTTCCAAAGATTGGTATAGGGATCAAATGGACATTCATTTACTTTCTGCCACGAGTGACCATTGAATTCAATATCAGAATTATTAAAGCAAATATACCGGAACTGACAATCTTTGCAGATCTCAATACTATCATTATTGACAAACCATTTTCTGGTAAACTCACGATCTTCTATCAATTCAGTAATACTTTTGTTTCTAAAATTACCGTAGATACTTTTATGCGCCAGAAAATTTTTGAAATTTCCTTCATTATCAATACATATCTTTCTGTTTAGAGCAACATTACACTGTTGAGCCTCCGTAAAAAACTCCATATTGATAATAAAATTTTCCATTTTTATATGATCTGTGGTTGCACTATTAATAGTTTCTGATTTAAAAATTAGCTTATGATCTATATGGTACTTGTAATTTTTATATAAATCCTGAGTCAGGATTTCATCTTTAACGCTATGAATGACAAATGTGTTAATTCTATTTTCAATATCATCAAGATATTTTAAATAATGTTCTTCATACAAAGATTCAGGCAGGAAAATTTCAACATTTCTGATTCTTGATTTTCGTGTTGCATCCAATATGCCGGATAATATATTATTAACATCGGGATGACTCATTCTTATTTGGATGCTTGAACAGGCTAATGAACTTAATTCTTTAATTGCAGAATTAAAATCATATTTACAATCTTCATGAATTTCTAAGATAGCACTGTTAACCTTAAGTGGCGAATACCATTCTAAATTAAGCTCCGGGAACATTTCAACATGATCTGTGAAAAAACCGTAACCGATATCCTTTAAATAACTAAAATACTGATCTATACCCTCGTCCAAACTATTATTATAAAAATTTTTTATTTCATCTATTGTATGAGTACGTGTTTTTCTGAGAACGTCAAATAATAGATTGGGTACATTGATATGTTCAGTATTCTGCAGATCTATAATAATACTTTCTTCACTTCCCTTTACAGGAATACAATTGGAATATAAATTAAAAAATCTATTCATTAGAGAAGAAGTATTGGCTTATAATTATAAAAAATATCATAGACCGTAGTTTGGTGAAAGTTACTGTGTGCAGAGTAATATAAATTAAAACGCTTTACTTCTTCTTTGGTATAGTACACATTTCTTATTAAATGGTAATTAACCGGAAGTATTTTGTAGCTTTCATCTTTAAAAAGAGAAACAAATTCTTTTTTTTCCATTGTTTATCGTATTAAATATTCAGCGATTTTTTTATGCAGGTGATAATTACAGGCTCCAGTTACAAATCCAAACTGGCCAACGGGATTAACTTCTAAAAAAACATATTGGTCCTTTGTTTTTACGATATCTAAAGAACCACAATTTAAATTCAGCTTTTTCATTAACGTACGGATATGATCTTCCAAATCAGCAGGCAGCCTGTACGTAACACGCCTGTTCATACTATCTCTGTCATACCTTCTGAAATCGATACTTGTCTGACTATTCTGCTGTGAAAACATAGCCATTGAAAATATTTCACCATCCAGATAAAAGCTTCTTATCTCGTATTCTTTCTCTAATTTCTCCTGAAAATGACCGATAAAAAAATACTCAGGAAGGGAATTTATAAAGTTTAATTCTATTTTTTCTGTGTAAGTTGCGTAGGTAGAATGAGTTTCATTAATATCACAGAGCAGCATATCATGCATTTTAGAGATTATTTCGCCTTGACAGTCATCATAAAAATCTGTTAGCTTGGACTTACTGTTCGTCAAAACAGATTTAGGAATATCTATCCCAATATCTTGAGCAATCCTTAACACCTGAAATTTATTGACTTCATATTTTAAAGGGCCTCCCAGGATATTCTTAGCCTTATATGTATTTTCTATGTCGTAAGCATTAATATTTTCAAGTTCTTTATTAGCAGAATACATTAATAGTGATTCTAATTTTTGATCATCTATTTTTTCTCTTAATAAATCCGGTGGAATGCTTCGGATAGGAGAAGGCCTTCTTCCGGGTCTCCGGTACCAGATCGCTTTTATGTTAATACTTTCACTTATATCAATAAAATATTCGTTCTGTATCGGTATTTGAAAACAATCGGTATTAATTCTTTTAATTTCTCCTTTATATAAAACAGAAAGCCAATCCATGACAAGGTTTGTGGTGATATCATTGTCTTCAGTATAAATAACTATCATCTTATCATCTATTTCCTGTTATTTGCTATGTTATTTGAGGAATCTATCATTTTAATATATCTTTCGATAGGAAATAAATCCATAGACTTTCTTCTGGAATTTACATGGGCAGAATCAATAAGATTTTCTATAAAAGCTGTTCCATCTTCCCTTATTGAATATTGAGTTCCGTAGATCTGTTTTCTTTTATTTAATAATTCAACTCTGTCAATAAGGTAAGCTGCCTGTCCTTTTTCAGCATTACCTTTATAAGCGGCTTCTTTCAGCAGGGGCAGATATTTTTCCATTGTTGATAATTTACAGGCATGCTGAATGGCTGTAAATAAAGCAAGATTTGCATCTTTTCCGATTTTATCTTTTCCTAACCATCCTAAGCTATCAATAATCCTTGTCACAATTTCAGTATTTTTCCTATCCAGTGGAGCTTGCTTGGCAAAATCAAAAATCGGAGTTCTGAATTTTTGATCATCTACTAATACCTGTTCTAAAGTTCTTCTGACTTCAGAATAGTTTTCTGTTTTTTTACATCCGGAAAAACAAAGAATTAAAATTAGTAATGTGTAATTGCTATTAAATTTTGTACCCATCTTATAAAATTAAAAAGGATAAAAATAATTCTATCCTCTATGCAAGTTTTTAATCATATCATCGGATAGAATTACAATGTACCATCGTAATATTTATCTGGTCTACTGGTCCTGTTGTCGTGATTGCCACTTGAAGTCAAACCCGTCTGAACATCTGTTGGAGAAGTTGGAACCAATTTTCCACCATTAATACTATCAAGTTTAGTCCTGTTAATTCTTGAATTTAGGAATTTCATCATTAACGCATCTCTGTTTTTTGAATTTTTCATAATGATCCTTTTAATTGTTTTGTGTCTTATTGACCTATCAAATATATCAAGCTCTCTTGAAATAAGATTAAGGTTTTTATGTGAATTTTATGTGAATATCCGCCATAAAATATATATTTGTGATATCAAAAAAACACAACTATGATAAAAAATAAGCTGATTAAAGCCCGTAAAGAAAAGTACACGCAGGAAAATATGGCCAAAATACTGCATATGACACAGTCTCAATACCAAAGAAGAGAAAAAGGGGAAATAAGGATTTCAGATGAAGAATGGGAACGTATTGCAAAAGCATTGGACACCACAGTTGAAGACATTAAAGAAGATGATTCTGTAGTGCATCAGATTAATAACTACGATAATCAATCCAGTAACTATTCTGCAAGTAATAATTACTTTTACAACATTCCGGAATTTATTTTTCAAAACCAACAGGAATATATCAATCTGCTAAAAAAACAAATAGAAGCATTACAAGAAGAAATTAGAAATTTAAAATCTTAAAGTTTAATTTCATCCATTTATTAAAAATAGAAAACCTTCCAATTTCTTGAAAGGTTTTAAGATATTATTACATCCGCTGTTATCTTGCAATATTTACAGCTCTTGTTTCTCTGATTACGGTTACTTTTACCTGTCCCGGATAAGTAAGTTCGTTCTGAATTTTCTCTGAAATGTCATACGATAACTGGGAAGCGACTTCGTCATTTACTCTTCCGCTTTCTACCATAACCCTTAATTCTCTTCCGGCCTGGATAGCATATGCTGAAGAAACACCTTCAAAACTTAATGCTGCAGACTCAAGATCTTTAAGTCTCTGGATATAAGATTCCAATACCTGTCTTCTGGCTCCCGGTCTGGCACCTGAAATGGCATCCGCAACCTGGATAATCGGTGACAGTAATGATGTCATTTCAACTTCGTCATGGTGAGCTCCGATCGCATTAATCACTTCAGGGTTTTCACCATATTTTTCAGCCCACTGCATTCCCAGCAAAGCGTGAGGAAGTTCAGATTCCTGCTCAGGAACTTTTCCAATATCGTGTAACAGACCTGCTCTTTTTGCCAACTTCACATTCAGTCCTAATTCAGCAGCCATGGTGGCAGCGATATTGGCGACTTCTCTGGAGTGTTGTAATAGATTCTGCCCGTATGAAGAACGGTATTTCATTCTACCTACGATTTTAATAAGTTCAGGATGTAAACCGTGAATTCCTAAATCAATGATGGTTCTTTTACCCACCTCAATGATTTCCTCCTCAATCTGTTTTCTTGTTTTTTCCACCACTTCTTCGATTCTGGCAGGGTGAATTCTACCGTCCGTAACCAATCTGTGAAGTGACAGTCTTGCGATCTCTCTTCTTACCGGATCAAAGCATGAAAGCAAAATAGCCTCAGGGGTATCATCCACGATGATTTCCACTCCTGTTACTGCTTCCAGGGCACGGATGTTTCGTCCTTCCCTACCGATAATTCTTCCTTTTACTTCATCAGATTCGATATTGAAAACAGAAACCGAGTTTTCGATGGCCTGCTCTGTTCCGATTCTCTGAATCGTCTGGATTACGATTTTTCTGGCCTCACTTTTAGCATTCAGCTGAGCTTCTTCCATAATGCTCTGAACATGTGCCTGAGCTCTTGTTTTAGCTTCTGCCCTCATGGTTTCTACCAATTCAGCTTTTGCTTCTTCAGCTGTATAATTGGAGATTTTCTCCAGGATCTCAACTTTCTTGGCAGTGGCAGTATCCAGCTCATGTTGTTTTTTCTCTAAGATCTCTGTTTTTCTTGCATAATCAGCAATCTGTTTATCAAGATCTTTTTCAAGCTTTCCGGCTTTGCTAAGTTCGTCATTCAGCTTATGCTCCTTGTCTTTAATTCTTTTTTCGACCTCCTGCATCTTCTTTTCTCTCGACTGGATATCAGCATCATGCTGAGACTTTAATTCCAGGAATTTTTCTTTGGCCTGAAGGTTTTTTTCTTTTTTTATGGATTCAGCTTGTACGGTAGCTTTTTCTATAAGGTTTTCGGCATTCTTTTTTGCATCATCTATAATAAATTTACCCTTGGTGTTCAGTGAGCTTTTAGAGAAAAGAATCCCTATTACTGCACCGATGACAAGGCAAATCACGCCGACTATAATGGCTGTTGTCATAATCTATATTGAGTTTTAATTGTCTTTACAATGTTAATAAAAAAGCCTACAACAATTCAGTGATATAGAGTAAACTCCTAATCAACACGATTTGAACTGATTTCCACGGTCTGTAATCCGGAGAACCGGCACGCCATTCAGTGGACATTTGTTCGGTAATTGTTTAGCGTTGAGTTTACCTTTAATGTGTTAGAATTATTGTAGGCAGGTTTTTCTGGGAAAAAAAATCTATTTCCCAATTTCATTCAGCGACTGATTAATCCGGATTAATCTTTCGTTGGCAGAATTTATATTTTTTTCGTAGTTCATAGACGTTACTTCAGCATTGGTTCCCAATTTAAGGGCACACATGGCCAAAGCATCCTGTTTGTCTCTCACATCGAAGTTCTGTTCAAAATCTTTAATCATATTCTCTATCTGCTTCCCCACCTTACGCAGCGTTTCTTCCTCTGCTGCCGGCACATTCAGCGGATATACTCTCCCGGCAATGTTGATGGTTATTCTTCTTACCTCCATTATAATCCACTGTTTTGAAGCTGTGCAATACAGAAATCTATTTCTTTTACCAATCGGTTGATATGGTTTTTCATTAGTCTGTTGTGTTCAGGATTTCCTGATATTGCTGAATAAAGTTTTATATTTTTTTGTTCTTCTGCTAATACCTGAGTTCTTTTTCTTTCGTCATCATATCTCTTCTTCAGTTGTTCATGTTCAATATTTAATTCTGAGAATTTTTCAGTAAGATTTTTATAATTTTTTTGTAACAGTAAAATCTTTTTCTCTAATTCTGAAAAATTGTTTTCTAAATCTTGAAGCATTTCAGGTTTGTATATTCTAACTATTAGCAAAAATAACAAAATATTAATAGTAACAAAAATAAAACGCTCTATATTTTAAAAGGAGAACGAAAAAGGAGATACAAAAGCATCTCCCGTTTATATTTAAAAAGTATTTTTTATTCAAATTTTAAAACAAAAAATACAGCTCTTGTCTGTAAGGTAGACATCGCAGCGGTCCAGTAAGGAGGCGTATTGGCATTATCGGCCACTTTTTCATTATTCATAATGAATGTTCCTCTTATCGCAGGTGTCAGTTTAAATTTGTTGAAATAAAACTGAATACCCATCTCGGCAGACCATGCAAAATTGTGTGTCGTAGATCTGAATACCTGTTGCAGATTGTCATCCGTAGAATCTGAGTTTGACTGGAGGTTTACGATATAGTTTACCCCTCCCGCAATATAAGGTCTTGAATTATACCATCGCTGCCCATGGAATTCCAGCAATACAGGAATATCTACCAGGGTAGATTTTACCTCTCTCACTTTATCTTTTTCTGTCAGTGGAATCGGGATAAAAGGATCATTCGTAAGAGATCCTGCCGCATACTGGTCGTTTGATTGGGTGTTAAAAGTCAACTGCCTCTGAGCAAATTGTAAGCCTGGTTCCATTCTTAAGTCCAGATAATCGTTCAGTCTCCATTTACCGATCAATCCGGCCCCGAAGCTGTAACTTTCTTTGGACGTAACAAGGTTTTGGTTACCTTCCATACCGTATCTCGGATCTAAAACGATACGGTAGTCTAGTTTATTCCCGTTCAAATAAAAACCCCAACTGAATGTCTGTTGATCAAACTCCTCCAACTTGTCCATCCTGTTTCGGGTTCTGAATTGCGCATCTGCAAAAAACGCAATATTTACTGAGGCTAAAACCAGTGCTTTTAATAAAAATTTATTCATAGGTTACTTTGTTGCTTTATAAATTGTGGCTATACCTAAACTTAGTTTTTTATATTCAACTTTTTTAAATCCTGTATCTAAAAGAATTTGCTTCATCTTTTCCCCGAAAGGAAAAGCATTTACAGAATCCGGAAGGTATGTATATGCCCTATTATCTTTGGAAACCAGTCTGCCGATGGCAGGCAATATATTTTTGAAATAAAACATATAAAATGGCCCCAAGAACCCCTCAACCTTTGAAAACTCCAGTATATAAACACTCTTGTTATCTTTAACTACTCTTCTTAACTCTGCTAAACCTTTTTTAAGGTTTTCAAAATTCCTTACTCCAAATGCAACGGAAACAGCATCGAATCTATTGTCCTCAAAAGGTAAATTTTCTGCATCTCCCTTTTGCATGGAAATTTTGCCGTCTAATTTAAGTTTTTTTATTTTAATAACGCCAACATTTAACATTTGTTGCGATAAATCCAAACCAATTACTTTTGCGTTGGTTCCCTTTTCAATCGTGATGGCAAGATCCCCCGTTCCGGTAGCCACATCCAGCACTTCCTGAGGGTTATCATTTTTCATCATTTTCACCAGTGTATTTCTCCATAAAACATCTATTTTCATGGATAGAACATGATTCAGAAGATCATATTTCGGTGCAATATTGTCGAACATATCCTCGACCTGACTTTTCTTCGTTGCCTCAGAATTGTAGGGAGTTACTTTGGTAATATCTTTTGTCAAAACTTAAAACTTGTAATATTCTTTATAATAATTAAGGTAATCCTGTTTTCTGAAGATCTTGGATCTTGATTCAACCTGCTGTATGTTTTTGATCATTTTATCATAATCTTCATTTACATTATAATAGAAATCATCTGTATACAGCCTGTTGAAGTGCCTGGCTCCGCCCAAATATGGTTTCCCGTCTATAATGGTTTTATCTAATGCCAAAAGTAATGAATCTTTTTTAAGATTGTATCCATAATACTGATCGTTGATATAGTAATCCTGATGGGCAATATTAATAAGCCCTCTGACTTTTTTAACTTCAAATGCCGAATCAAAAAGCATTTTTTTATTCTGGTCAAAAACTTTGATAGAATTTTTACCGGTATTCAGGTCCACCGAAACGGTCTGCCCCGCAGCGATCGTGCCTTCCGAACCATTATTAATTTTATAGTAATACGTATTGGGCGTAGGATTATCTACTACGTAATAGTTTTTTTTGGCTAAAAAAAAGAAGTAAATCCCAAAAGCGACGATAAACGCCACTACTGCAATGAGTAAGCCCTTTAAAGAAGGATTGTTTTTCATAAGACTGTAAAGTACAATTTTTGCAAATTTAATAATATTTTTAATTCTTTCTTATTAAGATTAATTATTAACTTTGCATCTTTAAAAAAATCATTTAAACGAATGCCGAATACGATCATAATTGGTTCTGGATCTTATCTTCCCAACAGGGTTATTGGTAGAGACTTTTTCCTGGGTTCAGAGTTTTATTCAGAAGACGGGATAAAGATTGAAAAACCTGCCGAAGAAACGATTGCAAAATTTGTAGAAATTACAGAGATAGAAAACAGGAGATTCATAGAAGACGACCTTTCAAATTCACAGATCGGTTACGAAGCTGCAAAGATGGCCATCGAAGATGCAAAAATAGACCAGGAAGAATTAGACTATATCATTTATGCAAGTAATTTCGGTGAGGTTACTGTAAACGGATACGCTGATTTTATGCCAACTATGGCTGCGAGAGTAAAAAACAAACTGGGAATCAGAAACAGGAAATGCGTAACGTATGATATGCTTTTCGGGTGCCCGGGTTGGGTGGAAGCGATGATCCTGGCAGATACTTTAATCAAAGCCGGGTCTGCCAAAACTATTCTCGTTATCGGAGGGGAAACCCTGAGCCGGGTAACAGACCCTTATGACAGAAACAGAATGATTTTTGCCGACGGAGCCGGAGCTGTAGTCGTGAAGGCTACCGAACAGGAAAATGTAGGAATTATCGCGCACAATACCATTTGTGATAACGGCCCTGAACTGGATTATCTTGCCAACGGACCATCCATCAACAAAGATTCTGATCAAACGCGTTTATTTGTGAGAATGCAGGGAAGAAAAATTTATGAGTATGCTCTTAAAAATGTTCCTGCTGCGATTAAAGAAACGATTGATGATGCAGGTCTCTCCATCCAGGATATTAACAAAGTACTGATTCATCAGGCCAATGCCAAAATGGATTATGCGATGATCGAAAGGCTGCATAAACTTTATCATATTAAAGAGTATGATCATGCCATCTCTCCTATGACGATCCAGATGTTCGGAAATTCATCCGTTGCTACAATTCCTACCATGTTTGATTTAATACTTAAAGGAAAAATGGAGGGTCATTCGTTTAAAGATAAAGGTAACATCGTGATGACTTCGGTAGGTGCCGGAATGAACATCAATGCTATCGTATACAGATTTCCTTAATCAAATATTAATTTAAAAATATAAAAGCACAGGGAAACTATTCTTTGTGCTTTTTTACACTCATTATGCAAAGAAATTTTTTAATTATTGCAGTCATTTTTCTGTTTTTAGAAATATACATCTATCAGGCTATAAAGACATTAACAGACAACATATGGATCAGAGCCGGCTACGGGACGGTTTCGGTGATCATATACGGTTTTTTCGCCTATGAAGTCATGCATTTTAACAGAGCGGACAAAAGCATGATGAGAGCACAGATCATGATCTCATTATTTCTGGTTTTTATACTTCCGAAGATTTTTGTTGTATTATTCCTGCTCATTGATGATATCTTCAGAACCGGAGGCTATCTGATCGGGTTGACAAGACCTGCAGAAAACTTTTTCCCGGAAAGGAGGAAATTTTTAAGCTTAGTGGGGCTGGGTCTCGGAGGTGTCCTTTCTGCTCTTTTTGTGGATGGTATTACCTTTGGAAAATACCGCCACAAGGTGAGAAGAGTGAGAATCAATTTTGCAGATCTTCCAAAAAGTTTCAAAGGCTATAAAATCGTGCAGATCTCAGATGTTCACAGCGGCAGTTTTTCAGATCCTGGCAAACTGGAACATGCAGTTAACCTGATCAATGAACAAAATCCTGACCTGGTCTTATTTACAGGAGATATGGTAAACAATATTGCAGATGAATTCAGACCATTTATTCCTCTGTTTTCAAAAATAAAAGCCAGGGACGGTAAATTTGCCGTACTGGGAAATCATGATTATGCTGATTATGTAACGTGGCCGTCATTAGATGCTAAAAAGAAAAACCTTGATACGCTGATCGATTATGAAAAACAGGCCGGTTTTGATATGCTTCGGAATGAGCACAGGGTTATAGAAAAAAACGGAGAAAAACTTTATATTTTAGGCGTGGAAAACTGGGGTCTTAAACCTTTTCCTCAATTTGGAAGATTGGATGATGCCCTGAAAGGAGTTCCTGAAGACGCAACAAAAATCTTAATGAGCCACGATCCGACCCACTTCGATTATGTGGTAAAGAAGCATCCGGGAAACATTCATTTAACGCTTTCAGGACATACTCATGGCATGCAGTTCGGACTCGATCTTAAGAATATAAAATGGTCACCCGTGCAATACAGATATCCAAAATGGGCGGATCTGTATGAAAGTGAGGGGAAAATGCTATACGTCAACAGAGGGTTTGGCGTGTTGGGGTATCCGGGGAGAGTGGGTGTACTGCCGGAAATTACGCTTTTTGAATTGGCTTAATTCTCAAAAAAATGTGGTTGATTTACAGATACTTTTCGGAAAATATTTCAATAAGTGTTTTTGAATCAATCACATTTTCATCAAATCCCGTTAAAACATTACGAACTTTAGGATATTCATCTATAAATTCAAGATCTTCGGTTTCTTTTAATCCAAAATCATTCATAGTTTCTCTAAAAAAGTTTTCATCTACCCCCCAGTATTTAATATATTTACTTTCATCAATAAATATTTCGACTAGGCTTTTATCATCATTAAAAATCAATCCGAAGCAAATAAAAGCGTCTAGAGTCAGCTCTTTTTTATATTGAGTGATAAACTCTAATATTGCTGTTTTTTCCTCGTAATTGCCATAATTAATATCAAAGTCAATATGCCCGAATAAAACAGCAGTAACATTGGGTAATGTCTCTGATAAAGCTATAATTAAATTCCAGAGATTAGAATTATCAATATTTATCTCTGAGAAAAATTTAAATCCGATTGATTTGTTTTCAGCATTATTTTCATTCAGTCTGAAAGTATATCCCTGAACAATATTCGCGGTTTTACTTTCTTCCCATCTTTTTAAGATAAGATGATTTCCGGGAATCTCGTCTCTATTTAAAAGTCTTATTGTTTTTGGTAATTCAAAGTTGGTTTCATCATTAAAAAATATAATCTTTCATACGGGAAGTAGCCATCTTCTTCTCGTTGATCCAGCTGAGGAGGGCATCTAGTTTGTCCTCCATTTTCTTACCCGAATTCAGCCTGCGGTAGAAAGGTATTCTGAACGGGTACTTCGTAAAATCTGTGAACTGCCAGGAGTTGAGGTAAATTAACACAAAATCATCATTCTTTAATGTTTCAAAAACCATATTCCTGTAGAATTTCATCGGCAGAATCTGAAATACGAGATCATTGTACGGCAGCTGACTGTATGGAGAAATGCTCTCCGGAATAATACTCATCCCGTTTTCTTCAGCAATTTCCGTGTCTCTTTTAAGTCGCTTCAAAGGAAAGAGAATATCGGCATTGTCAATATTTGAAATATAATTAAATTCAAGCAGTTTAAGATCTTCCTGGGGAAGTTTATGCTCTTTCTGGCGGATGCCCTTAATTGGCTTCTCTAATAATTCCTGAACAAATTTCTTGGAGTCTTCAGTTTCGCTAAGGTTTGAATGTTCATTATAAAAAGCAATTTCATGCCCTTTGGATGAAATTGCTTTTATAATATTCTGAAGTTTTGCAGCGATGGAGATTTCGACAAAAAAGCTTCCTTTAATATCATGAATATCTAAAATTCTTAAAATAGCTTTTGTATTATCTTCTGTAATTTTCAGTTTCTCTTCAACGGAAATCTGAAACTGATTCTTAGTATCGGCTTCAATATTTACAATGTTGAAAGTGAATAAAATCATTTAAACTAAATTTAAGATAAATTGTTTAGCTACTTAAAAACCAAATATTAATAAAATTTTTAGTTAAAGTTAACTTTAAATAAATTATTTTTTATGTAATTTCACTTTCAGATTTTTGATCATGTCTTTTGTCATTTCGGAAATCCCGAAATCGTAAGATAATCCCCAGTCTTTTTTAGCTACGGAATCATCGATAGATGCCGGCCATGAATCTGCGATCTGCTGTCTGAAATCCGGTTGATAGTCGATTTCAAATTCCGGAATTTCCTTTTTGATTTCTGCCGCCAGTTCTTTTGGGGTAAAGGACATTCCGCCCAGGTTATAGGAAGAACGTACCGTCAGACTTTCTTTCGGAGCTTCCATTAATTTCAATGTTGCGTTAATGGCATCATCCATATACAGCATCGGCATTCCTGTATTTTCAGAAATAAAACTGGTATATTTTCCTTCCTCAATGGCTTCGTAAAAGATCTCTACGGCATAGTCTGTTGTTCCGCCACCGGCAGGAGTCTTCCATGAAATCAGTCCCGGATATCTTATACTCCTTACGTCTACTCCATGCTTGTCAAAATAATATTCACACCATTTTTCACCTGCCATTTTAGAAATTCCGTAGACTGTAGTGGGATTTAAAACGACGTCCTGCTGTACATTTTCTTTTGGAATTCCTTTTCCAAATACAGCGATTGAACTCGGCCAGAAGATCTTCTGAAGAAGCCCTTCTTTTGCCATTTCACAAAAATGAAGCAGCGGTTCAAGGTTTAATTTCCATGCAAAAACAGGTTGCTTTTCTGAAGTACCCGACAATAATGAAGCCAAGTGGTACACGGTCGTGATTTCATAATCTTTAATCACCTGCCTTACCAATTGGGTATTGGTAACGTCCATTCTTTCATAATGTCCTGCAGAAGTGATTCCCTTCTGCCATCTGTCCAACCCTGAAGCGACTACATTGTCGGCTCCGTGAATTTCAACAAGTCTGTTGGTAAGTTCAGTACCTATTTGTCCCAAAGCACCTGTAATGAGTATTCTTTCCGTATAAGATTCCATGTTATCTTGATTAAATGATCAAAAGCAAAAATAAATATTTTAGACCCCATATTAAAACAAAATTGTAAATTCGAGTGTAAATTTTGCATATGAAAAAGATTATTATTCTGCTGGTTCTGTCTTCACATTCATTTTCAGCACAATACACAGATATCAATATCGTAAAAGAAGTTAAGGTAAAAAATAAGGGCGTCGTCGTTTCTGCTCATCCGCTTGCCAGTGAGGCCGGGGCTAAAATTCTTAAAATGGGTGGAAATGCCTATGATGCAGTTACCGCAACCCAATATGCGCTTGCAGTTGTATATCCTCAGGCAGGAAATATTGGCGGGGGCGGTTTTCTGGTCGGGGTAAAAAGCACCGGTGAGAAATTTACGATCGATTACCGCGAAACGGCGCCGAAAAAAGCATCCAGAGATATGTATCTGGATAAAAACGGTAAAGCCAATACAGACTTATCGCAAAACGGAAGGCTGGCAACAGGCATTCCGGGCAGCATTGCAGGATTCTTTGCTACTCAGAAATATGGCAGACTTACGATGGATCAGCTCATCCAGCCGGCCATTGATCTGGCAGAAAAGGGATTTGCTATTACCGATCTGGAAGCCAACATGCTAAATTCGCAAAAAGAAAAGTTTCAGAAGCATAATCAGTCGCCCATTGTTTTTGTAAAAGATACTCCGTGGAAAGCCGGTGATATTCTCGTTCAGAAAGAACTGGCTGAAACTTTAAAATTGATCCAGAAGCGAGGGCTAAAAGGTTTCTACGAAGGCAAAACAGCTGATCTTCTCGTCGCTGAAATGAAAAAAGGAAACGGAATCATTACTTTGGAGGATCTGAAGAACTATAAGGTTGCAGAAAGAAAAGCTCTGGAATTCGATTATAAAGGGAGCCATGTGGTTTCCATGCCATTGCCTTCCAGCGGAGGTGTCCTTCTCGCTCAAATGCTGAAGATGGCCGGCTATGAAAATCTTGAAAAGTATCAGCAGAACTCTACCCAGGCTGTTCAGATCATGGTGGAAGCAGAACGCAGAGCATATGCCGACCGGGCAGAATATATGGGTGACCCCGATTTCATTAAAGATAAAACCACTTATCTGATTTCGGATGAATATTTAAAAAACCGATGGAAAAGCTTCTCTTTCAGTAAGGCAACGCCAAGTGCAGAAGTAGGAAAAATTATTCATCAGCCTAAAGAATCGACCGAAACAACTCATATTTCAGTGCTCGACAAAGAAGGAAATGCTGCAGCAGTTACTACCACGCTTAACGGTTTATACGGAAGCAAAGTGGTCGTTTCCGGAGCCGGATTCTTTCTGAATAATGAGATGGATGATTTTTCCGTAAAACCGGGAGTTCCGAATATGTTTGGAGCCGTAGGCGGAGAAGCCAATGCCATCCAGCCTAATAAAAGAATGTTATCATCCATGACGCCTACGGTTGTTCTGAAAAACGGAAAACCTTATATGGTCGTAGGAACACCGGGTGGAACAACCATTCCGACTTCTGTTTATCAGTCGATTGTAGATATTGTTGATTTTAAACTGAATACCAACATTTCCGTTAACGCTCCGAAATTTCACCATCAGTGGCTTCCCGACACGGTAGCTTTTGAAAAGAATTTCCCGGAAGCGACTATTAAAGATTTGGAAAAGCTGGGTTATAAAGCGGAAAGATGGGATCATATCGGAAAAACAGAAATGATTACGATAGATGATAACGGAACCGTGCATGCCGTTGCAGATGGACGTGGGGATGATTCTGTAGCGGTAGAATAATGGATGTAAGTGAAGCCTATACTCTGAAATAAAGTTTTGGCGGGCCTGCGGCCCGCCAAAACTTTTATGATTTTTATCATATTTAAAAATAAATTTCCTTATTTTTCGGCTTTTAAAAAGCAAATAAACTTCTATTGAAAGCAAAAAAAATCTATCAGCAGCTTTACTTTCAGGTGATTATAGCCATCATTGCAGGTATCCTGCTGGGAAAATTCTATCCGGACCTGGGCGAAAAAATGAAACCCCTGGGAGACGGCTTTATTAAACTTGTAAAAATGATTATTGCTCCGGTGATTTTCATCACACTGACTTTGGGAATTGCCCATATGACCGATCTTAAAAAAGTAGGGCGAATTGCGGTAAAGGCAATGATTTATTTTTTCACCTTTTCAACTTTGGCATTAATTATCGGTTTAGTGGTGGGCAATATCTTACAGCCCGGGCATGGTTTGAATATTGATCCGGCTACACTTTCAGGAGACGTCTCGCAGTATCAGCAGAAAGCTCATGATTCAACATTGACGGGCTTTATCATGAATATCATCCCGGAAACCCTTTTCAGTCCACTCGTCGGTGAAAATATCCTTCAGGTGCTTCTGGTAGCCATCCTGATGGGCGTAGCTTTAGTTTTAACAAAGGAGAAAAGTCAGAAAGTAACGGCATTTTTGCAGGATCTTTCAACGCCGGTTTTCAAAATTGTGCATATGCTGATGAAGCTGGCTCCTATCGGGGCATTTGGAGCCATGGCATTTACGATTGGAAAATATGGTCTCCATTCTGTGCTGAATCTCATCTTTCTGGTCGGAACATTTTATATAACGTCAGCCTTATTTATCATTCTTGTTTTAGGTGCTGTTGCTTGGTACAACGGTTTTAATATTTTTAAACTGATGTATTATCTGAAGGAAGAACTGCTTTTGGTGCTGGGAACCAGTTCTTCAGAATCTGCCTTGCCCGGGATCATGGAAAAGCTTGAAAAGGCAGGCTGTTCAAGAGCCATTGTCGGCCTGGTAGTGCCTACGGGTTATTCATTTAACCTGGATGGCACCAATATTTATATGACCCTGGCTTCATTATTTATTGCCCAGGCCCTGAACATTCATCTTCCTCTTGAAAAGCAGCTGATGCTTCTATTATTCGCGATGTTAAGCTCAAAAGGTGCTGCCGGAGTTACAGGTGCAGGATTTGTAACTTTAGCCGCTACTTTGGCGGTAGTTCCTGAAATTCCGATTACGGGAATGACTTTGATTTTAGGAATCGACAAGTTTATGAGTGAATGCAGAGCGTTAACGAATGTAATCGGCAATTCTGTGGCTACCGTTGTGGTTGCCAACTGGGAAAAACAGCTGGATAAGACGCAGTTACAGTATTGTCTGGCGAATCCGAACGAAGTTGAAAAAAAACTGGAAGCTTAGTATCAGTTCTTTCATTTTGTAGATCGAATTAAGTTTGGAGCCTGATCCCGCTTTCCGCACTCGCTATTTCCTGTATTTCCGCGGCGAGCCTCCGGCTCGCCGCGGAAATACAGGAAATGAGCTCAGACAGATGCTGCAATCGGGGCTATTAAACCGACCGTTACCTGTCAAAAGTCTAGTTTCAGATCAGTATATTCAGGCTTGAAGGCTGTACTTTGATATGAATCGGAGATTTTATTTTGTTAAATTCACCATCCAGATGCCAGTTCTTGGTGTTTACTTTAAATTCAATTTCTGAAACCGGAAGGTAGGTGATATACTCATCATCTTTCAGTTTTTTTGTAAACATTCTGAATGCAAAGAGCGGAGAATAGGTCAGCGGAAATTTTTTAACCAGAACCATATCCACCAGCCCGTCACTTTTACTGGCATTGGGTGCAATGTATGCGTTATTGCCAAACTGCCGGGTATTCGCGATGTTGACCATTAAATATTTCCCATTGTACTGCTGATAACCCTCTGTTAAAAATTTAAGTTTAATCGGTTTGTAACTGAAAAATGTTTTTAAAGAAACTTTAATGTAGTTTTTAAATCCGCGGTTTGTCTTTTCAAACTCTTTGACAACTTTCCCATCAAATCCCGTTCCTGAGACATTGATTGACAGCCGTTCATTAACCGTAAAAGTATCAATCTTTCTGGATTTTTTAACTTTAATTTTCTCTAAAAGTTCCGTCAGGTTTTTGCCGAACTGTGTTTCACTGGAAAACCCATTTCCTGATCCGGCAGGAAAGATAGCGAGAATTTTGTCAGTGTTGATCAGGTTTCTGGCCACAGTAGAAATAGTACCATCCCCTCCGATGGCAACAAAAATATCAACTGAATCAAAATATCTTTCAATGAAATCATCAGTTCCCTGAATAGATTCTGAGACATAGTATAAAGGATTGTCAACCTTATTCGTAAGCTCATTGAGAAAGGGCAGATAATTTTTTTTTGCCGAAAAAGGATTGATGATGAAAGCTACTTTTTCCATTGTCGCAAAAATAGAAAATTGATTGCTGATTTTGAGCTTATTTAAAGATTAATTAAATTAAAAAATCATTAATGAAGAAAAGCAGGGTTTGATCAGTAACGGATTTTCATTCGTTGCTGAAAATCAGAGTTTATACTTTCCTTTAAATCATTCCATGGAACCGGGATAATAAGATCTCCAATGGTATACCGGGTAGTAATTTCATTGATATTATAATGAAAATAAAGATTTTTTTCATCAAAATAAAAATTGTTTGTCACCGGAAAATTACTGGAAGCTAAGAGATTGAATCCTCTGGGATCATATTTTGCCATCTGCTGCATCATCGTTGTATTACAGATATTCTTTCTTAAGATTTCCGACATTCTGCCAGCAGATATGTCCGTGAGATCAGACAACTGTACTTTCTTACTGTTTTTTAAATCGATCACTTTTTCTGCATAGGTATAATTGTCGGAATCTCCGTTTTCCGAGATATTTTCATAATACTGAATATGAATAAAACCGTTTTTATTTGATCGGAGATTCATTTGAGAAGTATTTTCCCATTTTCCTTTCTGTCCTTTTACAGGCGTGAGCTGCAAAGATTTTACAAGCGCATAAGCATCCTCCTTTTGATCTTTCAGGTATTTCTGTAATCCTGTCTTGGAGAAATCTTTAATATTTTTTTTGTGGGAATAAATGCTGTCGAGAATTTTTTTATCGTGCAGATCAGGAAATACGAGAAGTTTTGACGAATATCTCATGGTCACTGAATCAAAAACGGTGAGAGAGTCTTCTTCAATTACAGAATCAACACGAAAATCAAAAAAATCCTCATTCTGTACCTCCTGGTTCCCATCTTTAAATTCTTTACAACTGAATATTGAGAAAAGCAAAACAAGGATCCAGGCGTAACTTCCATTTTTCATAACACAGTGTTTCATGTCATCAGTCAAAAAACATTCCAAAGGCATATAAAAAAACATCCGTACGGATGCCTCTCCGTTATTTTATCTTCATTCTTTCCATAAATTCAGGCTTCAGCGTACCTTTCAGTTCCTCCCATGAAATGGGAATCAGTAGATCACCTGCCGCAAAAGCAGTGATTTCATAAGGACTGTAATGGAAGTACAGGTTTTTTTGATCAAAATAAAAATTACCGGTAGCCGGAATCTTGTCAACGATGAGCATATCTGAGTTATCGACAGTCCCGTTTTCATCGGTAGTTCCTCCCGGCTGCTTATTGATATTATTTTTTAGAAGTTCTTCCAGCTTATTTTTAGGCATTGAGGTAATATCATCCAGCTGTAGTTTCTTTTTATTTTTAAGATCGAAAACTCTTTCTGCGAATCCGTAGTTATCATGGGCTCCTCCTTCGTAAGAACCCCAGAAATATTCAATATGCATATAGTCATTCACATTGGAAACCATTTTCATGGAAGTATCCGAATACCATTCCTGATAATACCGGATATCAGGAAGCCAGTCCTTGGAATCTTTCTTTACACTGATAAAATAATCATTCTTTTCTTTTTCATTCAGCTTTTTAATGCCCTCTTTAGAGAAGTCCCGGACATCTTTGCTGGTATAATATATACTGTCCAGCAGTTTTTTATCTTTTATAGTGGGAAAGACCAACATTTGAGCGCTGAATTTTATTTTTAGAGAATCTGTCAGCATAACCGAGTCTTTTACAACCACAGAATCAAGCGTAAATTTCTCAGGCTGAGCAACCTCTGTTACATTGGCAGCCAGATGATCAGATTTCTTCTTATTGCATGACGAGACAGCAAATACAGAAAACAGTGCAACAACAGCAATGGTATTTTTCATAGTTTAATTTTATATCCTGAATACAAAAACCATTCAAAAAATTGAATGGTTTTGAAAATATTTAAAAATTAGTATTAATTTTTATTTTTTAATCAGACTGATCACCTGATTTTCCTGCTTTGAAGCCACGCCCCAAATCTGCTTGAAGGCAGTATAATATTCTTTCGGATAATCGGCACTGCCCACTTTCGTTGTGGAAGTTATTTCCAGTGTATTGCCTTTCTGTGCTACAGAATAGCTGTATTCGATCTCTTTGTCTTCCGTCACAATTTTCTTGTTCTTCGGCAGTTCCTCAACGACGTATCCGTCCGGAATTTCCAGAAGTATTTTCTTTACTCTGGTATAGGGTGATATGAAATCGATGGTATACCTTCTTGCTTCGGTCTGGTCAAATTCGTTGGAGTTTTTATTGAGAAACAGCATGGGGTTAATAATCATTTTCTTTCCGATCCTGTCTATTAGATTATCGGACGAGAAATTCATTGTACTTTCAAAATCTCCGTTATTCAAAACTTTTGAATCAATATTCGTAAAATCGATGGCAAAATTCTCTTTGTACTGTTTCTTATATTTATCCGTATTGTCATCATAATTTTCTTTTGCAAACATCGCAAATGCCCCGGTGTCTTTATCTGAATAGGTTCCTGAAATGCTGCCGTTATCATTAATTTTTGCGGTGGCTGTCAAATACGTGAAACTCGGTTTTGCATTAACCATTGAGAGCTGCTGCACTTTATCTTTTGACAACAGTATCCCGTACTCATTCCAGTCTCTCGGCGGAAGCTGATCCATCGACGACTGTTTTGACGTAGCATCATACAGATGATACACATCATCTACTTTTATGGCAGCAATTACAAAGTTAAGATTGGAAACATTGGGGGACGCCAGATTGATAAGCCCATTGTTCACCGTGGAAATAAGAATCGGGTCCGCTTTAATTCCAGCTTCACGAAGCATGGCTATAAGAAGCAGATTGATTTCTGCGGCATTTCCCGTTTTGGTTTCTACCAGTTTTTTGAGTCCCTGTTCTGTATAAATGCCCCTGTCCTTGTTCCATGTAAAGGTATTCTGAACATATTTAAAAACAGCATCTGCTTTCTCGATGTCACTGCCAAGACCTGAAATTCCTGCCGGCAGAATCTCTTTTGCCAGCCTTGTTTTTTTTAATTCTCCACCGAAATCTTCGTTTTGGTAAAGCCTTTCTTTAATCTGCTCCCAGGATGAAGAGTACAGCTTTAATTCCCTGAAATTGGTAGAGTTCAGCTCGGCACTGATCTTTGTCCTGTAATTCCTGTCGTTTTTTACAAATTTTTCCGTTTTAAACCCTTTGATGTTTTCATATCCGAAACGATAGGTCTTATACTGGGTCCCGTACAGGTTTCTTTCTTCCACCACTCTGTATTTTGGAGTTATAGACCCCGTATAATTGATATTATAAGCAATATTTAAAGGGTTTTCCAATACATATTCCGTATAGAGTGACGGCGTATCAGATTCGATCATAATCTCAGGGATCGCAAATAAAAAGGGAGAGATTACTTCATACTGATATTCCAGGACAGATCCGTCTTTCACGTTTGGAAAAGCCAGCTTAGTGATCGTAATATATTTACTTTCCTTACTTTTAAATTTAGAGTTTTTTTCAACCCTAGTCGAAACAGCCACGCCATTCTCAAGGTTATAAGTCAGTGCTTTTACTTTATTTAACGTTTCAACATCACTTCCGCTCTGGTATAAAGGAACTTCAAGATTCAACCAGTCTTCAGCCTTATCTTTATTATAAATTTTAACCCTGTAAAAGTATTTTTTGTGAAGCCATCCTGTAGAATGATCTACCATAAAATGCAGTGATCTGTAAAGAATTTCTGCGGGAGCATTTTCATCCAGGGTTGATTTGGTCTTGGATAAATCGGCATCATTAAATTTCGGAGGATTAAGAAATTCATGTTTCTGTGCATCGATGAGCATAAAGTTCATCGAACCCAAAACAATTAAAAATATTTTTTTCATTTTTAAATCTTAGTTATTAGAATTTTCGAATTGTCAATATTTATTGTTTTTTTTCTGAAATTGACATAGTCATTATATTTTTCTTTAGGATAAATACCTTTGTTAATGCGTATTTTTCTGCTTACTTTTATTTCTTCACCATTTTTTACGAAACTGAGTTTATAATTTCCGAATTCAGAATTAACAGTTACGTCATCCGGTATTTCATCGATCTTATAATTTTTGGGAATGATAAAGCTGATCTCAAAATCATCTTCAAAGGCCTGTCTCAACTCAAAAGGAAGTTCACGGTTTTCATCTGTTTTATAAATATTATTCGAGAAAATAGGTACCGACCTGAAAATCATGCTGTTTCCCGCATTTTTGGAATAATTCAGAGCTTTAAAATCCATTTCGAACTTTGCCATGGCCAGATCGCGGTCATTGATATAGTTTTTCATTTCAACTTTATCAAAGTTTAAAACATCTATACGATTCTTCAGCAAATCGTTTCTTTCTTTAGGAGATAAATTATTATATGACAGATTAATATCATACTGGCTCCCGGTAAACGCAAACTGTCCTGCACCTGTAATACTGTTGTCTTCGTTCAGGATAATTTTCAGAGACTGTTTTTCTTTGTTCTGTTCTGCGCTGTAGGTCGGTGTACTGATCAGTTCAATCCCGTCTTTTCTAACGGATAGCACATTTCTGTCCGTCGTGCTGTAACTTAAGTGATTATAAGCTACCTGCTGGCTTGTATTTTCCAGCCATATATTTCCTTTCTCCGTAGGCACCATTAAAATAGCATGGTTACCACCCATTGCAGGAAAATCCTTATCAAAAGAAGTATGAGAAATTCCTGAATTTATAACACAATAATAAGAAGGTATTCCTGCTTCATCCAGCAGCGTTTTCATATAATTTGTCAGACCTTTACAGTCTCCATAGCCTTTTTTATGTACCTCATCCGGCAACATCGGCATCCATCCTCCGATCCCGAGTCCCACAAAAATATATCGGGTCTTTGCCTGCATGTACTGATAGAGCTTTTTTACCTTTTCTTCCGTAGATCCCTGCAGCTGCAGTGCGGCAACTTCCGATTTTATCGATGGGGTAGATACGGAAACGGGCTGTACGAGGTTGTTATAATACCAGGTTCCAAAATCTGTCCAGGTATTCAGGGTTCCCTGCTTACCTTCAAGATTGAATTTTGTCAATGCAAAACTTACCTTAGGCAGGATTTCTTCAGGCTGTGGTAAGAGATCAGCTTCATCCACTGCCTTCACATTTTTGTAAGAATAAATCTTGTCCGTCATAGTACCGGATTCGGCGACAGATGTATAGTTGTATTTTGAAGGATATATCTTAGTCCTCAAATCGATTCCGGATTTATTGATCACTCGGAATTCAGCTTCTTCCAGCGAGGTCTTTGTACTGGAAAAAGGAACAAAATCAGGAATAAAAATGGTATTTTCATTGGTAATCTCATACGAGAAATCCACCGTGTAAGGATACTGCGTGGGCGTATAAGACAATGCCATAATCCTGCTGTTTGAATAGAATACTCCCTGGCTGTTATTGGCATAATCTCCAAAATCAGATTTCGAATATGATTTCACCTTTTTTCCTGATGCATCATAAATCGTTACCTTAACATTTGAGATACTGTTTCCTTTTTTATACGGAATGTAAAGCAGTGCCTTTTCATCACCTTCTTTATTTAAAACAGTGGTTACTTTATTGGTCAGATATTTTACTTCATCAATTTTATTGATCTGAACGGTCATAAAATCTTTTCTGACTACCGCATTGGCATTTTTTTTTAAATTTTCGGAAATTGAAGAAACCGGAAAGCTTTGAGCATAATATAAAGAAGCAAATGAAATTGCCCCGATACAAAGTATTTTCATCATTGTTATTAAAATTTAGCAAAAATAGCAAAATCTTAATAACTGTTAAAATTATTTGTGAAAATCAATAAAAAAAGATCATATCTTATTTTGTAAATAAAAAAGTCCCTTAAAAAAGGGACTTTCGTTATAATCGTGCTAATTACTATGCATCAATTTTTGCATATTTTGCGTTTTTCTCAATAAATTCTCTTCTTGGTGGAACTTCATCCCCCATCAGCATAGAGAAAACACTGTCTGCCTCAACGGCATTATCAATAGTTACCTGCTTCAGGATTCTGTGTTCAGGATTCAGGGTTGTTTCCCAAAGCTGCTCCGGATTCATCTCTCCAAGACCTTTATAACGCTGGATTTCTACGCCTTTTCCGTCCGGAGACATCTCCAGAGTAAACTCTTCACGTTCTTTTTCGTTATAGGCATACACCTTTTTATTTCCTCTTTTCAGTAAATATAAAGGCGGCTGTGCAATATAAATGTATCCGTTCTCAATGAGTTCTTTCATAAATCTGAAGAAGAATGTAAGAATCAGGGTAGAAATGTGGGAACCATCGATATCGGCATCGGTCATGATAACGATTTTATGATATCTTAATTTAGTCATATTCAACGCTTTACTGTCTTCTTCCGTTCCTACGGAAACGCCTAAAGCCGTATAAATGTTCTTAATTTCCTCGTTATCATAAACTTTATGAAGCATAGATTTCTCTACATTCAGAATTTTACCTCTTAACGGAAGAATAGCCTGAAAATGTCTGTCGCGGCCCTGTTTGGCCGTTCCACCTGCGGAATCACCCTCTACCAGGAACAGTTCTGATTCGGCCGGATCTTTGGACGAACAGTCAGATAATTTCCCGGGAAGGCCGGAACCTCCCATCGGAGATTTTCTCTGAACCATTTCACGGGCTTTTTTTGCTGCCTGTCTCGCTTTTGCCGCCAGAACAACCTTCTGAACAATAATTTTTGCTTCATTAGGATTTTCTTCCAGGAAATTGGTCAGCATTTCACCTACAATTTTATCAACAGCACCGGAAACTTCAGAGTTTCCTAATTTTGTTTTTGTCTGCCCTTCAAACTGAGGTTCCATTACTTTTACGGAAATCACGGCCGTTAATCCTTCACGGAAGTCATCTCCCGTGATGTCTACTTTTTCCTTCTGTGGAATACCCAGGTCATCAGCGTACTTCTTCAGCGTTCTCGTTAAAGCACGTCTGAAACCCGCAAGGTGGGTTCCCCCTTCATGGGTATTGATATTATTTACGTAAGAATGGAGATTTTCGTTGAAAGAAGTATTATAACGCATCGCAACTTCTACAGGAATTTCATCTCTCTCTCCTTCCATGAAAATCACGTGTTCCATAATGGATTCACGGCTTCCGTCGATATATTCTACAAATTCCTTTAACCCGCCTTCCGAATGGAAAACCTCGGTTTTGAAAGTGTCGTCTTCCAGCTTCTCTCTCTATCGGTTAGGGTAATAGTAATTCCCTTATTAAGGTACGAAAGCTCTCTTAAACGGCTTGCTAACGTATCATAGTTGTATACCAGTTCTGTAAAAATAGTATCGTCCGGCTGGAAGAACTGCTTGGTTCCTCTTTTATCACTGTGTCCTATTTCTTCTACCTCGGTCTGTGCTTTCCCTTTGGAATATACCTGCTGATAAACATTTCCGTCTCTGTAAACGGTAGTCACCATTTCGTTAGACAAAGCATTCACACACGATACCCCAACTCCGTGAAGACCTCCGGAAACTTTATAAGAATCTTTATCGAATTTACCTCCGGCCCCGATCTTGGTCATAACAACCTCAAGAGCCGATTTTTGTTCTTTTTCGTGAAAGTCAACAGGAATCCCTCTACCGTTATCGCTAACTTCGATCCCGTTTCCTTCTTTAATAGCAACGAAGATGGTGTCGCAGTAACCTGCCAAAGCTTCGTCAATAGAGTTATCTACTACTTCATAAACCAAATGGTGAAGACCTCTGACTCCTACATCACCAATGTACATTGAAGGACGCATACGTACGTGCTCCATCCCTTCCAATGCCTGAATACTACTCGCTGTATATTGTTTCTGACTCATATTAAATATTAAAAATCCTGCGATATGCAAAGACCCACAAATATCGTGATTTTTTTCGAAATATGAAAGTTAAAATATGTCAAAAAACATCGCTCTGACCATATGAAACAGACAGCAGCCAGCCTGAATTTTACATTAATAATTTTATATCAGCTTATTTTTTTATATTCAATTTTTTTGCATTTTGCCTCAGATTATCTGAATTTTTTATGCATTTTAGGAGAAAATGTGGTTCCGGTAAATACTTATTATATTTTCTTGTATTCTTATCAGAAAGAGGAGTGCATCTTTTTTCAAAGATCTCGCGGTAGGCAACCAATCCTTTTTATAAGAAAACTCTTCATTAAACACTTTACTAAAATCAAAATTATAAATGACCTGTTTTCTGAGACAGTTAAAAAATATCAAAGTTAAAACCTAAGATTTAAATCATTGCTGTTGTAAATCATACCGGACATGAATAATTTATACGTAAATTTATTACTCAAAAGTGAATAGTATGGATGATTTTTTAGCTGCCCGGGCACAAATGGCCATGTCCCTCGGGTTTCATATCATATTCTCCTGTGTGGGTATGGTGATGCCCTTTTTAATGGCATTTGCCCACTGGAAATATCTTAAAACCAACAACGAAATTTACAAAGGGCTCACGAAAGCCTGGAGCAAAGGTGTTGCGATCCTTTTTGCCGTAGGGGCCGTTTCCGGAACCATGCTTTCTTTTGAGCTGGGGCTTCTGTGGCCTGCCTTCATGAAACATGCAGGTCCTATTTTCGGAATGCCGTTTTCTTTGGAAGGAACTGCTTTTTTTATTGAAGCCATAGCCATCGGATTTTTCCTGTACGGCTGGGATAAATTTAATAAATGGTTTCACTGGTTTTGCGGATTTCTGGTGGGGTTAAGCGGACTGGCCTCAGGAATATTGGTTGTGGCAGCCAATGCATGGATGAATTCTCCGGCCGGTTTTGATTATATAAACGGACAGTACTTAAATATAGATCCTATCAAAGCAATGTTTAATGATGCCTGGTTTCCCCAGGCTCTTCATATGAGTGTAGCGGCCTTTTGTGCAACGGGATTTGCCGTAGCGGGTGTACATGCCTACTTAATTATGAGGAAAAAGAATGTGGAATTTCACACCAAAGCATTCAGGATTGCCGCAGGATTTGCTTTAATCGGAGCTTTTGGAGCGCCTTTAAGCGGTGATATTGCCGCAAAATCTGTTGCAGAGAGACAACCGATCAAACTGGCAGCCATGGAAGCGCATTTTGAAACAGAGAAAGGCGCCTCTTTTGTTATTGGAGGAATTCCAGACGTAGAAAAAGGAGAAATAAATTACGCACTCAAAATTCCGAAAGTTCTCAGTTTTTTGGTGGCCAATGATTTTAATCATGAAGTAAAAGGACTGAAAGAGTTTCCACGAGATGAATGGCCTCCTGTTCCTGTTGTGCATTATGCGTTTCAGATTATGATCTTTTTTGGAGTGGTGATGATTATGATCGGGGCCGTTTATGTCTATGCTGCTTTTTTCAGAAAAGAATGGCTGAGCAAAAACTGGCTTTTAAAAACTTTTTTAATCGCTACTCCTTTTGGATATATTGCTCTGGAAGCGGGATGGACCGTAACGGAAGTGGGACGGCAGCCCTGGATCATCTACGGGATTATGAGAACTGTTGATGCCGTAACCCCGATGCCCGGAATACAGTATTCATTTTACTTCTTCACGGCGGTATTTATTTCTTTATCACTTATTATCATTTTCTTATTGACACGGCAGATACAGATGGTTCCAAGATTGTATGACCCTACCGATCCTCAGTTTAACTCCAAAAATAAAAAATCATGATTTACGTAGTTATTGGCTTTCTCTGGCTGTCGATATGCTTATATGTGATATTGGGCGGTGCGGATTTCGGAGCCGGAATTGTAGAACTTTTTACGCAAAAAAAATCGCGTGGTAAAACTAAAGAAATCATGTATGAGTCAATCGCTCCGGTTTGGGAGGCTAATCATATGTGGCTGATCATTGCTATTGTTATTCTTTTTGTCGGTTTTCCCGAAATTTATACTACCCTGTCAACCTATCTTCATATCCCTCTGGTTTTAATGCTTGTCGGAATTATTGCGAGAGGAACTGCTTTTACGTTCAGGCATTATGATGCTGTAAAGGATGACTGGCAGGTGGTGTATACACAGATCTTTTATTTTTCAAGTTTACTGACTCCATTTTTTTTGGGTTTGATTGCTGCAGCAACGATTTCACATTCGATCGATCCGGATGCCACCGGTTTTTTAGATTTATATATTTTCAGCTGGCTGAATTGGTTTGGTGTATCAGTGGGACTGTTTACAGTGTCTATCTGTGCCTATCTGGCGTCTGTATTTGCATTACGGGAAACCACAGACCGCCTGGAACTTAACCTGATGATCAAAAAATCGAAACAAACGATGATCTTCGTTGTGATCACCGGAATTCTGGTATTTTTCACTGCTTATATTTCGGATATTCCTTTACTGATGTGGGTATTTTCAAAGCCGCTGGGAATAATGGCTACGGTCTTTGCCACCGTCTGTTTAGTTTTAATCTTAAAAGCGATGAATACCCGGAAATTACTTCCGGTGAGAGCCCTGGCCGGATTTCAGATTATTATGATTCTTGTTGCGGCAACCTATCAGCATAATCCTAATATTATTCTTTTTGCCAACGGACAGCATCTATCACTGCTGGAACATGTAGCGGCACCTAAGACAATTTCTGCGCTGGCGTGGGCTCTTATGCTGGGATCACTGTTTATCCTTCCGTTTCTGTTTTATTTAATGGCGTCGTTCAGTAAACTGAGGAAATAGATATCTAATGAAAAAAGGCCGTTCAACTGGTTGTTGAACGGCCTTTTTAATACTTCTGCGAGTTTTCTTATTTGTGAATAGTTTTAGCACATACCATTCTCAATATTTAATATTCAAATTCCGGGTAAATAGTATAGGATCGCATCTTATCACTGGATAATGATAATAGAAAAAGACTGCCTTCCGGCAGTCCTGTAATATGATTTGTTTAAGTTAAACCAGTTTCATAAAAACGTTCTCTTCAATTTTCTCTACTTTAACCAGATTATTCTTCGTTAAAGTTTTTGAAGCTTTGTCCCATTTTTTACCTGAAAGTTTAGATTGGTCTTTTACTTCAGCCAAAGCAACCTGATCTCCTGATTTCAGAATGTCAAGGATTATTTTTTCATCTTCACCCAGTTCAATCTGAGGAACCGCTTTTTCAGGCTTCATCTGCGGGAAGAATAAAACTTCCTGAATGGAGGCATTATCCGTTAAAAACATGATCAGTCGGTCCATTCCTATGCCTAAACCTGATGTCGGCGGCATTCCGTATTCAAGAGCTCTTAAGAAATCTTCATCGATAAATTGCCCTGCTTCATCATCTCCTTTTTCAGATAACTTCAGCTGATCTTCAAAACGCTCTCTCTGATCGATCGGATCATTAAGCTCGGAATAGGCATTGGCGATTTCTTTACCACATACCATTAATTCAAAACGTTCTGTAAGACCTTCCTTGCTTCTGTGTTTTTTAGTAAGCGGTGACATTTCGATGGGATAATCTGTAATGAAAGTCGGCTGAATAAAGTTTCCTTCACATTTTTCACCGAAGATCTCATCAATTAATTTCCCTTTACCCATCGTTTCATTCACCTCAATGCCGATGGATTTGGCAAAATCGAATAATTCCTGCTCTGTCTTCCCTGTGATATCAAAACCTGTAAATTTCAGGATGGCATCTGTCATGGAGATTCTTTCGTAAGGGGCTTTGAAATCAACTTCATATTCACCAAAGGTCGCTTTTGTCGTTCCGTTAACCTGAATGGCACAGAATTCCAGTAATTTTTCTGTGAAATCCATCATCCAGTTGTAATCTTTATAGGCGACATAGATTTCCATGGCTGTAAATTCAGGGTTATGCGTTCTGTCCATTCCTTCATTTCTGAAATTTTTTGAGAACTCATAAACTCCGTCAAAACCACCTACGATCAGTCTTTTCAGATATAATTCGTTCGCGATTCTTAAATACAAAGGGATATCCAGGGCATTGTGATGCGTGATAAAAGGTCTTGCAGCGGCTCCTCCCGGAATCGACTGTAAGATCGGTGTTTCCACCTCAAAATATCCTGCATCATTAAAGAAAGTCCTCATTGCATTGAACAGTTTTGTTCTCTTTACAAAAACTTCTTTTACGTGCGGGTTTACCGTTAAATCTACATAACGCTGTCTGTATCTCATTTCAGGATCATTGAAACCGTCATGTACCACACCATTATCATCTGTTTTTGCCTGAGGGAGAGGTCTTAAAGCTTTCGTTAATAGGGTGAAGTTTTTCACCAAAACGGTCTTCTCACCAACCTGAGTAGTGAAGAGTTCCCCTTCAATACCGATAATATCTCCTATATCTAAAAGGTGCTTGTATACTTCATTATATAAAGTCTTGTCTTCACCTGTACAGATCTCATCTCTGTTGAAATACACCTGGATTCTGCCTGTAGAATCCTGCAATTCAGCAAAAGAAGCTTTTCCCTGAATTCTGCGGGACATCAATCTACCAGCGATCTTCACCTGTTTACTTTCTGTGAAGTCCTGTTTTATAGATTCTGTAGTATCTGTAAGGGTATACTCATCCGCAGGGAACGCATTAATCCCCATTTCAGTAAGCTTGTTCAGCTTTTCTCTTCTAATGATTTCTTGTTCTGATAATTGCATCGTATTTATTTAAAATAACGTGCAAAATTAGTGATTTTGAACTGACGGTCAATGACTTTTTTAAGAAAAATAATTTTTCTGAAATAAATATTTGGAATTTATATCAACCAGGATTTCCTGTCTTTTTGGGGAATGAATGTCCAGGCCAGCATCCTGCTGATTTTCTGGCCCTGAGCCATATCAACAGTTTTAAATTCCAGAGCTTTTGCTTTTTGCAAAAGTTGGGTTAATTTATAGAGATTCTCTTTTTTAGAAACCAGGCAGGTAAACCAGAGAACCTGTGATGAAAAGAGAGCACTCTCATTAATCATTCCTGAAATAAAACCCAGTTCACCGCCTTCGCACCACAGTTCAGACTGTTGACCGCCAAAATTAAGCAGGGGTTTCTGAACTTTGGATTTATTAATATTTTTTGTTTTCCTGATATTGCCTTTCAGTGCAGATTGTTCAGAATCATGAAAAGGGGGATTGCACATGGTAAAGGCGAACTTATCTCCCGGCTCAATAATATTTCTGAAGATAAAATCAGAATCCGGTTGCTTTTTCAATTGTACAAAAGACTCCAGATCAGGGTTATGATCTAGAATCCTTTGCGCATTTTCTAAAGAATCCAGATTAATGTCCGAGCCCAGCATTTTCCAGCCATAAGACCTGTGAGCCAACAGAGGATACACCAGATTGGCTCCCACTCCTATATCCAGACCCTGGACGGATGATCCAACAGGAATTTCTTTCGGTTGATCTGCTAAAAGATCAGCTATATAATGAATATAATCTGCACGTCCCGGAATAGGCGGACATAGATTAGAATCCGGGATATCCCATTCCTGAATATGGTAAAAATGTTGTAATAAGGCTTTATTCAGCAGTTTTACGGCTTTCGGAATGCTGAAATTAATGGTTGTTGTTCCGTAAGCATTCTCAAAAACGTAATGTTTCAGTTCCGGCACACAAGAAACAAGCCGATCAAAATCATATGGATTGCGATGTAAATTTCTTGTGTGCAGACTGGATTTTTCGGGAGTCATTTTTATTTTTTCTGACTTAAAATGTACTCTACCATTTTCTTTGCATCTTCTTTAGATACCTGAGGATGAGCAGACATAGGGACGCTCCCCCAGACACCACTTCCGCCTTCTATGATCTTGGAAGCCAGCAGCTCAATATCCTTTTGGGAATATTTTCCTGCGATCTCCCGGTAGGAAGGTCCTATCATTCTCTCATTTACCGAATGACAGCCTGAACAGTCTAATGTTTCAATGAGCTGATCTCCTGAAAGACTGGACTGTGCAGGCTCTGAAACCGATGGAGTTTCAGTAGTGTCATTAGCCGTATTTTCTTTTTTGGAACAGGAACATATCAGCAAACCTAAGCATCCTGTCAAAAATAGTTTTTTCATTATTTCGCAGCTGCAGAATCGGTTTTAGGAGCCTGCGGAGCCGGTGTGGCATTGATAGCGGCAGAATCCGGTTTTTTAGCTGCGGAATCTACCATGGTAGGTGCATCCGGCTCAGGTAACATCGTGTTGCTGTCCTGTAAATCATGATCAGGTTTTTTTGAACAGTTCGCTACCAATAAGCCTCCGATAAATGCAATTGCTAATACTTTTTTCATTGTTTTCTAATTTGTCACAAAAATATAAAAAATAAACTTTTAAACTCATGACAAATGTTCACTTTACAATATTTTCAGAAATATTCACATACTGAAAGATCAGGCGTATAAGAATCGGGCGGGAAATTCACAAAGACTTATAAAAGAAATCAAGAATAATTCGCAGGACAAAATTATAAATTACACTTAAGTTTTTTTAATTTCGTCAAATTTGTGTTTTGTATTAAAAAAATATCTAAATTTGTCACATGTTTACAATGAGCAACAATAATTGGTGGTGGCTTTCAAACTCTTCGTCGGGTCTGAAGTTATTGTCATGTTGTTAAGTAGAGAACGACGAGATAATATAAATACTATATAAAGACTTTGACGGATGCCGTTGAAGTCTTTTTTTATGTACATCACCATTAAAAAAAATAAACAACAAATGTTTAACAAGAAAATAAAAATAAAAACCGTTTCAAAAAAAACGTTGGGAGATCTTCACACGCCGATGAGCATCTACCTGCAGCTCCGGGATAAATTCAGAGACACCATTCTTCTTGAAAGTTCAGATGCTAAGAATATTGATAATAACTTTTCCTTTATTGCCATCAATGCCGTGGCAGGAATTGAAATTAAAAATTTAAATGAGTTTGAAATAAAACTCCCTAATTCGGAACCGGTTAAGCAATTTATTATTGAACACAAAATCTCCGATATATTTGATGATTTCTCCGGCATTTTTGAATGTGAGAAAACAGAGGACTTTGCAGAACAGACTGCCCAGAGCCTTTTCGGATATACCAGCTTTGAAGCCGTCCAGTTTTTTGAAAACATCTCATTCAAAGCACAGAGCCCGGAAGTGGAGATTCCGCTTTTGCGATACAGATTATACCAGTATGTGATTGCCATTAACCATTATAACGATGAAATGCACATCATTGAAAATCAGATCGAAGGACTGAAATCTGAACTCTATTTGCTGGAAAGCCTTATAAAAAACCAGAATTCAGTGATCTACCCGTTTGAAAAAACAGGTGAGGAAACTTCAAATATAACAGATGAAGAGTATATCGAGCTGGTGAAAACAGCTCAGAAACACTGTATGCGCGGCGACGTTTTTCAACTGGTGCTGAGCAGACGGTTTGAACAAAAATTCCGGGGAGATGAGTTTAATGTGTATCGTGCTCTAAGAAATATCAATCCGTCCCCATACCTGTTTTTCTTTGACTATGGAAATTACAAATTATTCGGCTCCAGTCCTGAGAGTCAGCTCATCATAAAAGATAACAAGGCTGTTATTCATCCGATTGCGGGAACATTTAAAAGAACAGGCCATTTCGAAACCGATCTGCAGTCTATTGAGGAACTGAAGAATGATCCTAAAGAAAACGCTGAACATACGATGCTGGTAGACCTGGCCAGAAATGATCTGGGAAAGCGGGGAAAGAATGTGACTGTTACAAAACTAAAGGAGATACAGCTTTTCTCCCATGTCATCCATATGGTAAGTGAAGTCACTGCCGATCTTCAAGAAAACACCAGTCCTTTTGAAATGATGGCCGCCACATTTCCGCAGGGGACCTTAAGTGGTGCTCCCAAGCACAAAGCATTACAGCTGATCAATACCTATGAAAAAGATTCCCGCGGCTATTATGGCGGATGCATCGGAATCATCGGCTTAAACGGAAACTGCAACCAGGCCATTATGATCAGAACGTTTTTAAGTAAAAATAACACCCTGTATTACCAGGCAGGTGCCGGTCTGGTGGCAAAGTCCAATCCTGAAAATGAACTGCAGGAAGTCAATAACAAGCTGAATGCGCTGAAGAAAGCGGTAGAGAAAGCAGATAAACTGGTTGCTAACTAATAAAAATATAAAATGAAAAATACGATAAAACCATCAACCAAAGTTCTCGTTTTTGACAATTACGACAGCTTTACTTATAATTTGGTTCAGATGATCGAAAGAATTCTTAACGTCAGCGTTGATGTGGTGAGAAATGATGAAATCACTCTGGAAGAAATCGGGAAATATGACAAGATCATCCTTTCACCGGGTCCGGGAATTCCCGAAGAAGCAGGAATTTTAATAGATCTGATCAGGGAATATGCTCCTACGAAAAGTATTTTGGGGGTTTGCCTCGGTCAACAGGCCATTGCAGAGGCTTTTGGAGGAAGTTTAATCAATCTCTCTGAAATTTTTCACGGCGTAGCAACTTCTACAGATCTTATAAAAGATGACACCAAGCTTTTCAGAAACCTTTCGAGCGGAATGGAAGTGGGAAGATATCACAGCTGGGCAGTAAATCCTGAAAATTTCCCGGAGGAACTCGAGATCACTGCCGTTGATAAAGACGGAATGATTATGGCGCTGCAGCATAAAACCTATGATGTACACGGCGTACAGTTTCACCCCGAAAGCATCCTGACTCCCGACGGAGAAATTATCATTAAAAATTTTCTGCTCAATTGAAAACATCCGACCTTATCTCACCCGTAAAGACTTCCCAAATGAAAGAAATACTTCAGTACCTCTTTAATCATCATACGCTTTCAAAATCTGAAGCGAAAGCCATCATGATTGAAATTGCCCAGAATAAATTCAATGCTATGGAAATAACAGCTTTTATCAGCGTTTTCCTGATGCGGAATATCACCTTAAAGGAACTGGAAGGTTTCAGAGAGGCTCTTCTGCAGATGGCAGTTCCGGTGAATATAGACTCCGGTGATGCTATAGATATCGTAGGTACCGGAGGCGACGGTAAAAATACGATTAACATCTCTACCTTAACAAGTTTCATTGTAGCCGGAGCGGGGCAAAAGGTTACCAAACATGGAAATTACGGGGCATCCACGGCTGCCGGCTCATCAAATATTCTTGAAGAGCTGGGTTATGAGTTTAAAAATGATTCAGAAAAATTAAATGCTGATCTTGAAAAAGCAAATATCTGCTTCCTCCATGCGCCTTATTTTCATCCTGCCCTTCAATCTGTTGGTCTGTTGCGAAAAGCTCTGGGATTAAGAACGTTCTTCAATCTTTTGGGTCCGCTGGTGAATCCCGCGAAACCCCGTGTTTCAGTGATTGGCGTTTACAACCTGGACATTGCACGCATTTACCAGTATCTTCTTCAGAGAGACGATCAAGAGTTTATTATCGTTCACGGTCTGGACGGCTATGACGAGATCAGCTTAACCCATGATACTAAGGTCATCACGAAAACCGGAGAACAGATCTATTCCTCTGAAGATTTAGGTTTCGACCGGGTTTCTCCGGAAAGTATAAAAGCGGGAGCAACCATGCAGGAGTCTGCAAAAATTTTCAGAAACATTCTGGAAGGAAAAGGAACAAAACAACAGAATTCCGTGGTTCTGGCCAACGCTTCTGTAGCATTGTATAACACCCATAAGTTTGGCAGTTATGATGACTGTCTTCTGCTGGCACAGGAAAGCCTCGAAAGCGGAAAAGCATTAAAAAGCCTGGACCTTCTCCTGGAGTAAGTGGTACGTTACACGAATATCCTGCACTACTTCACAAAGCATGAGAAACCAATAAAACACACGTAGAATAATGACAATTTTAGATCTGATTATACAGAGAAAAAGGGAGGAAATTACCATTTCAAAATCAAAAGTTTCCGTTCAGAAATTAAGGGATTCCGATTTTTTTGACAGAGCAGGTCTTTCCCTGAAAGATTCCGTTAAGAACGGGACCGGAATCATTGCAGAGTTCAAAAGAAAATCCCCTTCAAAAGGAGTGATCAACGATCAGATGCAGCCCTTAGAAGTGGTTTCAGTCTATGAAAATTTCGGAGCAAGCGGGGTCTCCATCCTTACGGATCATGATTTTTTCGGCGGAGGTCCTGAAGATCTCTCAGGAGTAAGAAATCATATCAGTATTCCTGTTTTGAGAAAAGATTTTATGATTGATGAGTACCAGCTGTATGAAGCTAAAAGCATAGGAGCTGATGTAATTCTTTTAATTGCAGCGTGTCTTTCTCCGCAGCAGGTGACCGAATTCACAGGTCTGTCACACGAATTAGGCCTTGAAGTGTTACTGGAAATTCACACAGAAGAAGAATTGCAACATATCAATTCGGAAATTGACCTGGTGGGAATCAATAACAGAAACCTCAAAGATTTCAGGGTTGATCTGCAGCATTCGGTCCGTTTAAAAAATCAGCTTCCGGAGCATATGCTGTCGGTCGCCGAAAGCGGTATTTACAGCATTGAAGATTTTAACTATTTAAAGGAAAAAGGATTTGACGGTTTCCTGATGGGAGAATATTTTATGAAAAATAAAAACCCGGCAGAAGCTTTTAAAGAATTCATGTCAAATATTTCAATATCAAAGCAATAGATCTGTAACCATGAGTAACAAAACATCAACTCATAAGCAACTGCTTAAAGTCTGCGGATTAACAGTCTTAGATCAGATTCAGGAACTCATCCTGATGAAAGTCGATCTTTTAGGATTTATTTTTTATGAAAAATCACCGCGGTATGTACTGAATCATTTAAGTTTTGAAGAGATTTCAAGGATTGACCATCAGGGAAAAGTCGGTGTTTTTGTCAATGAAACCGTCGGATTCATCATAGAAACAGCAAAAAAAGCCGTTCTGAATTACATACAGCTTCATGGTGATGAAAATGAGGACTTTATTGCTGAATTGAGAGAAAAACTAAGTCCCAAAACCGGAATTATAAAAGTAATCCGGATCGGAAAGCAAAAACCAGAAACGGAAATGATGATGACAAAAAACATCGATTATCTGCTTTTTGATACAGATTCAAAAGCTTTTGGCGGAACAGGACAGCGGTTTGACTGGAACATGCTGAACAGTGCTGAAATTCCTCTGCCCTACTTTTTAAGCGGTGGAATTTCGGAAGAAAATGTTTCCGATATGGATAAACTAACTCAAAAACCTCTGGGATTAGACATCAATTCTAAATTTGAAAGTTCTCCCGGAAATAAAAATATAAACCAGATAAGAAAATTTAAAGAAATTATCAGAATAAGATACTCACAGGAACAGATCTGATGTACCTGTTTCTTCCGGACTGCCACGAAAACACATTAGTAAAAACATAAAAACAAACACTTTGAAAAAATATTATTCTAAAAAAATTAAACTTTTAAAATTAAAACGGAGCCTGAAACTGATCAGAAAATCAGTCCGTAAAGCTTTTTTTCCGGTAAAATTTGATCATGAAAACGTTGATCATCTACATACGTTTATCTCTAAGAACGGCCGTGACCTAAAATATGCATCTATCGATGGCTTATTAATGGAATTTATAAAAATCATAAAAAAATTCACGGAAAAAGATATACAGTATTTCTTTGACACCATCCATTTATGGAACAGTTATTACCTTGTGATTATTGCCGATAAACTATTGGATACGAATGTCAGAGCCCATGTAAAATATGATTTCGGAATCCTGTACTGTAAAATTTTCTGTCTGTACGAAAAGTTTGACTCCTATTATCTGATTGATAATCTTGAAATCGCCGTCAATATGTATCATTCCAAACCGGATGTTCTCCTGTTAGAAGAACTCACAGGAAAAATACAATTTCTTTTTCAGAACAGACAGATCACCGGGCAGCAGCTTCAGCACAGCTTATTATTTATAGAACAGTGTAAGAATAGATCAGAAGATGAAAATAACTAATGAAAATACGGCATTGCACGTTCCCTCAGAATATTGATTTAAAACAGAACTAATATGAATTATAAAAATCCCGATGAACACGGATACTATGGAGAATTTGGAGGAGCTTTTATTCCTGAAATGCTTTATCCGAACGTAGAAGAATTGCAAAAAAACTACCTTGAGATTATCGAATCTGAAGATTTTCAGCAGGAATATCAGGAGCTGCTGAAAAATTATGTTGGCCGGGCCACGCCCCTTTATTTTTCAAAAAACCTGAGCGAAAAATACGGTGCCCGGATCTATCTCAAAAGAGAAGACCTGAACCATACCGGTGCTCATAAAATCAATAATGCCCTGGGACAGGTTCTGCTGGCGAAACGGTTGGGAAAAAACAGAATCATTGCAGAAACCGGAGCCGGCCAGCACGGGGTTGCCACCGCCACCGCATGTGCCCTTCTTGGGATGAAATGCATTGTGTATATGGGTGAAATTGATATTCAGCGCCAGGCTCCCAACGTGGCAAGAATGAAAATGCTCGGCGCAGAAGTCATCGCCGCAACATCAGGCTCCAGGACGTTGAAAGATGCTGTAAATGAAGCTTTAAAAGACTGGATCAACCATCCCGTGACCACGCACTATGTCATCGGCAGCGTGGTTGGCCCGCATCCTTTCCCTGATTTGGTGACCCGGTTTCAGAGTGTCATTTCAAAGGAAATAAAAAAACAGCTTCATGAGCAGACCGGAAGAGCCAATCCCGATTATGTAATTGCCTGCGTAGGTGGCGGAAGCAATGCGGCCGGTACTTTTTATCACTTTGTAGATGAAAAAGACGTTAAAATCATTGCGGCGGAAGCCGGAGGTTTCGGAATCGATTCCGGAAAATCCGCAGCCACTACCTTCCTGGGAACGCTGGGTGTCCTTCATGGCAGTAAAAGCCTGGTGATGCAGACAGGAGACGGGCAGGTGATCGAGCCCCATTCTATTTCAGCAGGACTGGATTATCCGGGAATCGGACCTTTCCACGCCCATTTATTCAGGGAAAAGCGTGCAGAATTTTTCAGCATCAATGATGATGAAGCCCTGAAAGCTGCTTTTGAACTGACAAAATCTGAAGGGATTATTCCCGCACTGGAAAGCGCTCATGCCCTGGCTGTTCTGGACAAAAAGAAATTTAACAAAAATGATGTTGTCGTCATCTGTTTAAGCGGCCGCGGAGATAAAGATATGGAGACGTATTTAAAAAACCTGTAGGGCCAGGGCGATAAATTCCGTCTTCCACTCCCGCTTTTTTACTGCGCTTTGCTCCGTAAAAAGAGCTCCGTTCAAGCCGGATCGCATACCGGTCACCAAAAGAAAACGATGATCATTCAAAGAACTAAAACAATCCAATTCAAAATGAAAAAACTGAATATATATTTCACCGCAGGAATTCCTCAAGCCGAAGACACCGGTGATATCATAAAACTCATACAGGATTCAGGAGCCGATATGATGGAAATCGGAATGCCTTATTCTGATCCTGTTGCTGACGGGCCGGTTATTTCGCAGGCTCACGAAAGGGCTTTAAAAAACGGCATGACCATCGAAAAACTTCTTTCACAGATTAAGGCCATTAAAAATGAACTCAGAATTCCTGTTATTTTAATGGGATACATTAATCCTGTTCTGAGCTTCGGATTCGAAAATTTCTGTCGCGAATGTTCCGAAAGCGGCGTTTCGGGATTGATTATTCCTGATTTGCCACCCATTGAGTTTGAAAAAACCTATCAGAAGATTTTAGAAAAGTACCATCTTAATTTTACTTTTCTGGTGACTCCCGAGACTTCCGATGAAAGAATCGTGTACCTCGATTCTTTAAGCTCCGGGTTTTTGTATGCCGTAAGCTCATCATCAACCACCGGAAACAAAAATGTTGTTTTAAAAAACGAAGACTACCTTTCAAGATTGGCTGCGCTTCCACTCAGGAATCCGGTGATGATCGGTTTTGGAATCCAGTCAAAAGAAGATTTTGAAAATGTCACGGAAAAAGCGGCCGGGGGCATCATCGGGACGGCATTTGTGAATATTTTACTGAACCATAGAGATTGGAAGACAAAAGCCATAGATTTTGTCCATTCCATAAAAGCATAAAAATCACTAAATTTGTGTGTCAAAAAACGGTATGAATACACATCAGAATAAAGTAGTAGAATTTGAAGATTTAGGCGTAAAAGAATATCAGCCCTCATGGGATTATCAGGAAAAACTGATGAAAGATATTATTGATACCAAAATAAAAAACCGCGATTTACCTGAAGAACAACATCATAGAACGTCCAATCACTTCCTTTTGGTGGAGCATCCGCATGTGTACACTTTAGGAAAAAGCGGGCATGAAGAAAATATGCTGGCGGGCATCGATAAGCTTAAGGAGATAGAAGCTACTTTTGTAAAAGTAAACAGGGGTGGTGACATTACCTATCACGGATACGGACAGATCGTAGGATACCCTATCCTGGATCTTGAAAATTTCTTTACGGATATTCATAAATATATGCGAAATCTGGAAGAAGTGATCATCAGAACGATCGCAGAATACGGATTAAATGGAGAACGTTCTCCCGGAGAAACAGGTGTCTGGCTCGATGTAGGGAAACCCTATGCCCGGAAAATCTGTGCAATGGGGGTAAAAGCTTCCCGTTGGGTGACGTTACACGGTTTTGCGCTGAATGTAAATACCGATATGCGCTATTTTGAATATATTGTTCCGTGTGGAATTAAAGATAAACAGGTGACTTCATTAAAAAGAGAACTGGAGAGAGACCTGACTCCTGAGGAAATGGAGGATATTAAGGCTAAAATCAGGAAACATTTTGCGGATGTTTTTGAAGCGGAACTCGTGAGTAAATAAGTAAGTATTGTAGCAGATTTCGTCGTAAATCGGAAAGCGATTAACTGAAAAAAAGAAATAAACCTGTCATTTGTTATGGCAGGTTCTTTTATTAATTAACATATAATATTTTATACCAAACTTATTATTACATTGAAAATCAGTCTAATATTGAGATTTATAATAATTTTAACAAAATTAAATTGCACACAATTAAATTTGGCAATAAATTTGCATCATACTCATCATCATTAGTAATAAATTGTTAAACATTAAAATAAAAACAGAATGTCGTTAATAGAAAATTTAAACTGGAGACACGCCGTAAAAGCTTATGACCCCACAAAAAAAGTTTCGGAACAGGATTTAAATAAAATTCTTGAAGCAGCCAGACTTGCTCCTACCTCATCAGGACTTCAGCCTTTCCGCGTTATTGTAGTGGAAAACCAGGAACTGAAAGAAAAAATGGTTCAGGGTGCATTAAATCCTGAAGTAATGAGAGATTGTTCTCACGTATTGGTTTTTGCAGCGTGGGACCGCTATTCTGACGAAAAAATAGATAAGGTATACGATTATACAACAGACGAAAGGGACTTACCAAGAGGCCGCTTCGGAAGCTATACCGATAAAATCAAGGAAATGTATGATGCCCAGACGCCGGAACAGCATTTTGCACACACTGCAAGACAGACCTATATTGCATTAGGACTTGCGCTGGCACAGGCTGCAGAACTGAAAATCGACAGTACCCCTGCCGAAGGTTTCAGCAATGAAGTGGTGGATGAAATTCTCGGTTTAAAGGAATTAGGTTTAAAAAGTGTAAGTTTGCTGTATCTAGGCTACAGAGATCAGGACAACGACTGGATGGCTTCCATGAAAAAGGTCCGCATTCCGATGGAGGAATTCGTCATTAAAAAATAAAATTTCATCAACTTTCATTTTCAATCTTATGGAAAAATTTAAATCTTTAAAACTGGAAAATCAGATTTGTTTTCCTCTTTATGTGATTGCAAAGGAAATCACGGGGCTTTACCGTCCGTTCCTTGATGAACTGGACATTACGTACCCCCAATATCTTGTGTTGATGGTCCTTTGGGAAAATGACGGTCTTGCCGTGAACCATATCGGGGAAAAGTTATATTTGGACAGTGGTACGCTGACCCCTCTTTTAAAGAGACTGGAAGCTAAAGGATTTATCCAGCGGAAAAGAAAAAAAGAAGATGAAAGAGTCGTTGAGGTATTCATCACAGAATCCGGGAAAGCGCTTCAGCAGAAAGCTTGTGAAATTCCTGAGAAGATTCACCGCAAAGTAGATGTCACTCCGGAAGACTGGATCGGACTGAAAGAAAGTGTACAAAAAATATTAAGTAAAATAGAAAAATAAATGAAAACATTATATACAACCCAGGTAACTGCACAGGGAGGCAGAAACGGTAAAGTAAAAAGTGAAAACGGAGTTCTTGATCTGGAAGTAAGAATGCCTAAAGCCCTTGGTGGGGCCAATGATGATTTTGCAAATCCTGAAATGCTTTTCGCGGCAGGATATTCAGCCTGTTTCGACAGTGCATTAAACCGGGTGATCAGCCTATCGAAAAAAGAAACCGGGGAAACTACCGTGACAGCAAAGGTAGGTATCGGCCAGATCGACAACGGAGGGTTTGGACTGGCTGTGGAACTGGACGTTAATATTCCCGGAGTATCCATAGAAGAGGCACAGGCGCTGACGGAAAAAGCACATGAAGTCTGCCCGTATTCCAATGCAACAAGAAATAATATTGAAGTGAAGCTGTCTGTGACCAATAACTAAGACTCAGTTTTTCTGTAAAATACCCAATCTGCTTCATCCCGAAGCAGATTTTTTTTTGTAAAATCAAACAGAATTGCCGTCTTTTAAGAAATTTTATTTTAGATATTCATCACCTCGTCATCGAATCACTTTTCTTAAAAGCATCTACTTTCTGATAAGAGTCTTTTTTTTCTTTTTCTTTTTTATCGGAGATTAAGATCCCGAAAAGGTGGTCGATTTCGTGCTGGAAAATAACTGCTGTAAATCCTTCGACGATCTCAGAATATTGCTGACCTTTTAAATCCACATATTCCAGCTGAATGACTTTGCTTCTGTAAAACTGGTCCCTGAATTCCGGAATCGACAGATCTCCCTCAGGGCCAAGATTCTGTAGTTCCGATCTCCAGACGATTACCGGATTAATAAAATATTCCAAAGGTTCCCCCGGTTTGTCAAAACGCTGAACCCAGATGATTTTCCTGTTGATACCGACCTGAGGAGCAGCTATACCAACTCCACCATCGGTGGACAGGAGGGATTCTTTCATTCTTTTGACTAAAACTGCCGTGTTTCTGTCTAACGGATCAATGTCTGTGGAAAGATTCAGTAAGGTTTTATGCTGGTTTTGATCGGTCGTCTGATAAATCGGTAGTGCGGTGTTGATGTCACCCTGACTGATGATGGCAATTTCATTGGGAGTCAGCTTTTGAGCATTGATTACCCCTATGAAAAGTATAAAAAGAAGGTATAATTTTTTCATTTCCTGACGGATGTTTTTACAAATATAATTAATGTCAATAGTTTTCGGTTAAAACCATTGGTTTTTTTATAATAAAGCTGTTAAACTTTTCTATTATCACCGCTACCGCACGAATCCCTTCGTGTGGTTGTCTGTACTAGACCACAAAGGAAATCCAGGAGATTTCTAAACACTTAAGCTAATTAAAGTATATACTTTAAGCAAAAGAAGTACACTAAAGTCTTCTTAAAAATCTTTTGATTTTCTTCTGATGTACACTTAATTCTGCGGCATCTTCTTCCTCGAAAAAGTCCTTAACCGACAGTTCCCGCCACTGGCAACCGGTTTTCACTGCGGCATTTTATCTAATATGTTTTCGTCATATCGGCCGGGATAATCAGATTGAAATCCGTTGGGATATAGTCTTTTTCCGGAAAGTTCAGTTCAGGATTTTCGGATTCAGAAACAGAAATTACAGCCATTTTCAGGTTTGGACTTTTCTGTTTTACATACCAGTAAATTCCTCCGAACTCTTTGGTGTGATAGTTTCCGTTGTAATGGATGAACGTTTTTCCGGGCTGGATGTTTTTCAGAATAGATTCTGCCATTGTCGCGTCTTTTATGGCCTGGGCAGAAATAAAATTCATCACTTTTGTTCCGTCTGCATGATCGCCCATCATGGCTTTCATTTCAGGATATCCCGGTGTGTCCAGGGTGACTTTTATCGGCAGCCGGGCCATGTATCTCTTATCTTTTTCGGTTAAATTGTTCAAAGATTCAAAACCTTCTTTTGCAGTCCGGGAAGCATATCTTCTGGGAACATTGGTAGCGATAAAATTCAGCTTTTGTATTTTGGCAAAATCCACCAGCGGCTGATAGTCGGTTGCATAATTGTTCCATAAGCGCGCTGAATCTTTCAGGGTTTTAGCATCAAATTTTCCATTCAGATATTGATTTAACTGGGGCTGGTTATCTCTTTCAAACATTTCAGCACCCAGAATGATCTGACCGTTTTTCTGAAGATGCAGGGCTTCTGTAATTTTCAGCTGAAGCCAGTGGTTGATCGAGCTGTTATGATTTTCACCAAAGAAAACCACGTCATAATCTGCCAGTTTTCTGACCAATTTATCTGTGTCTATTTCTTTTCCTTTTTGGTCATAAAATTGGTAGGCTTTGAAGTTTTGGGCATTTAATGGGCAGAAGCTTATAAGCAATAGGACTATGAAAATATTTTTCATTTTTTTATAGTTTTTATTTAACGTAAAGGTCGGAAATTTACTCCATTAAAATATTCAGCACGGTCTGAGGAAATTCGGTAAAGCTTTGAGAACCTCAGCCGGAAACGATCTTTTAAATTCCTGATGTGTTGTAATATTTCAGAAGATATCCTCGATTGTCCTACCGAGCCTGCCGAAGCATTTTTAATAAAAAAATTTGATATCTGATTTTTCGATGATGTAAATTTCAGGATTGATAAAAAAAGCCGCCTTGAAAAATACAAAACGGCCTTTTCTGAAAATCATCTAATTATTTATTTTTCTAAATCTGAAACAAGATCTTTCCACTCCTGCAGTTCAGGAATTCCCGGCTTTCTTTTTCCAAAGAACTGAACGATGAAATCCCCTTCTTTATTAAATACTTCAATGGCTGTAACTTCACCGTCCTCAGTTGGTTTTTTTACGATCCACGCTTCAGCGATTTTCGTTACGTCAAGGTGCAGATTGAAGTCAGGATCCATTACATTAAACCATTGCTGATGCCACATTGTCTTTTTCACATTTCCGGTATGAATCTGGATAATCCCTCTGTTTCCGACGAAAATCATGATGGGAAGTTGTTTCTCAGAAGCATCTTCCAAAACATTTACGACTTTTGAACTGTCGATTTTCTTTGCAAAACCTTCCGGCGCAAGTCTTAAGGCCTGAGTTCTTGAAACCCCAAATTTTCTGGTCATCATGAAGAAATCGTGCGTGTCTTTTAATTCGGTCCAGGATTTTTGGAAACCTTCAACATCAATATCAGCATCAGCTTTTTCTTCTGCTTTCGGAGCGATATTTTCTAATTGCAACGCAGAATTTTGATCATCCGCTTTGAATTTCTCAACAATACCATCGAAAGCAGCCTCATTGCTGTCTTTTGTCAGGTAAATCTTATGTAAGGCCAGGCCGTCTTTTCCGAAGAACTGAAGGCTTTTTTTATCTCCTTCCACTACCCCGAAAGCAAATTTCCAGTGATTAAGGAAAATTCTCAGATCGATGTCTTCCCCTACAAAAAGCTGTGCGTGGGGGCTGCTGAAGTCTCCGTTCAGGTAGGTTCCTTTTCTTTCATGAACGCATTCTTCATTGCGCGTAAGAGCCATCACTTTTCCCAATTGCTCAGCTTCTGTCAGAATATCTTTAAATTCAGGTTTTAGGAGGGTTACCCCTTCACCAATGCTTGTTGCTAATAATTCAGCCTCACTTACAGCAAGTTGTGCCGCTGCATTTCTAATTCTTAAATGCGGATTTTCAGCTTTCAGAGCTTCCCATTTCTCTTTCAGATCATTCACTAATGTGCTCATTGTTTTATTTTTTTATGGTTAAAACTGTATAATTTCTTGTTATGGTGTCTTTTCCTGTTTTACTTTTTACTTCCTCTTCCTTTTCGGAAATTTTCATTCTTTTAAAATGACTTTTAGAGACCGTTTCTTCCATTTCATCAGAATTGTACAATGTAAAATCGAATTGGGTAAACGGTAATTTTTCCATGAAATCTCTTTGCCCGAATGTGAGCACAAAAGTTCCGTTATCTTTCAATACCCTGTAAACTTCATTCAGATATTCAACCGGCTGCTGCCAGAAATAAACGGTATTTACAGTGAATATTTTATCAAACGTCTTATCTCTGAAAGGTAATTTTGTTCCTTCATACAAAACAAAAGCTGCCTGATCTTTAAATTTTTCATTTAATCTTTTCGCTTCATGATGCATGGTTTCCGAAATATCAATACCGGTATAGTGTAGATTCTGAGCTTTGTTCAGAATACTTTTTACATGCCCGGCGTTGCCGTGACCTATTTCTAAAATATGCTCATCATCTTCTATTAGCAGTGTTTTAATGCTTTCCAGCGTCATCCCGATATTGGTGGCATGCATCATCTCGCCAATTTCAAGTCCTTTTTCGCCCTGAGGATTAGCCAGATGTTGAGCGAGTATTTTCAGTTCATTTTTTTCCATATTTTATCCAAAAATGATCATAGGGTTATTCGTGATCGGGTGATCGCAGATGGTGCAAGGAAAATTATAGGCTTCACTGATATTTTCGGCTGTGAAAACCTCTTCCGGTGTTCCATAGGCGGCTACCCTTCCTGATTTCATCAATAGTATTTTATCTGCAAACTGAGCCGCGAGATTGAGATCATGCAGGACCACCAGTGCTGAGTTTGTATTCTCAGTAAATTTCTTAATGATTTCAAGTGCTTTATACTGATGTTTGACATCCAGATTATTCAACGGTTCATCCAGAAAAACCAGTTTCCGGGTGATATCATTCTCCAGCTGTACCATGACTCTAGAAAGGTGTACCCGCTGTTTTTCGCCTCCCGACAAAGTGTTGTATTCCCTGTCTTTAAGGTGTAAAACTTCCGTCTCCTGCATCCTGTGGTTAACAGCATCAAAATCTTCTTCTCGTGGCTGGGCGTCAAAATACGGATACCGCCCCATCATCACTACATCTTTAACTTCAAGCGTGATATCATTGCTGTTGTGTTGGGAGAACTTAGCCTTATGTTTTGACAGTTCCCTTATATCCCATTCTTTCAGATCTTTATCCTTAAATTCTATTTTCTGTTTTGATTTCACCTCATTGGCCAGGACACTCAGCAGGCTGGATTTTCCGGCGCCGTTAGGACCTACAATTGCTAAAAATTCACCATATTCCAAAGAGACATCCACGGTGTCGAGAATATGGAATTCTTTATGTTTATAGCTGATCCCGCGGGCCTTTATCATGACAGTGATTTTTTGAATTTAACTAAAATGGCAATAAAGATCGGCCCTCCCATCAAGGCGGTCAGAATCCCGATTGGCAATTCCGAAGGTTCCACAATGCTTCTGCTGAAGGTATCGGCCAGCAGCAGCAGAATGCTTCCGAAAACGGCTGACAGCGGCAGGATAAAAACATAATTCGATTTAAACAGAAACCTTAAAATGTACGGTACAATAAGACCTACAAAACCAATGGTTCCTGAAAATGCCACGCAGCTTCCCACCATTAGTGCCGTGATGATAATAATCTGTTTCTTCAGCCTTTCTACATTAATTCCTAAATGCTGAGCATCTTTTTCACCCAGCATCATGGCATTCAAAGCTTTTCCTTTGGGCAGTAAAATGAAGTAAGAAATAATTAAAACAATAGCCAAGATGATATTCTTCGTCCATGTTGCAGCCGCTAAACTTCCTAAATTCCAGAAAGTAAGGTCTCTCAGCTGGTCGTCTTTTGAAATGTAAATCAGAAAACCGGTAATTGAAAAACCGATGGCCGTAATGGCTACTCCGCTTAATAACATCATGACCACATTTGTCTTTCCACCACTTGTCGAGATCCTGTACACCAGCATCATCGATAAAAGAGAGCCAATGAATGCCGAGATCCCTACCAGTGAAAATTGTACGGCTTCAGGAAGGTATTGTTTAAAATGCCCTCCTAAAACAATGGCAATAGCAGCAAGTAATGTAGCGCCCGAAGTTAACCCTATTAAATCACCTGTTGCCAGAGGATTTTTGAACAATCCCTGCAATCCGGTTCCCGAGACGGCAAGCATGCTTCCGATAAGAATGGCCATGATAATCCTGGCTGCTCTTACGTCCCAGACCACATATTTATCACTTAATGACAAACCTTTATCTCCCTGTATTACTTTTCCTAAAACGTCAAACGCAGATTTCCCCCCGAAGTCATACACCCCGGTGTTAAGAGACCATACTGCTATGATGACAAGCAGTATGGCACTTATGGTAATATAACCGTATAATTTACTTTGTGTTTTCAATTAAAAGTTTGTTTAATCCTACAGCAGCTTCTCCTAATCGTGGCCCAAAACTTGAAACCAGGCCTCCGTCCATGGCGATAATCTTTTTGTTTTTACCCGCATTGGTCTGCGCTACACCAGGCATTTTTAAAGCACCTTCGTTTCCGCCTGCACCTTCCAATCCGCTTGAGAAGAAGAACAGTACATCCGGATTTGCTTTTACCACCGCTTCAGGAGTCAATGGCTTGAAATCTTCGAAATCCACAACCGCATTCTGACCGCCCGCAAGACCAATCAATGCGTCCATGGGTGTATTTTTCCCGGAGACCATCAGCATGTTTCCTCTTGCATAGATGAACAGTACTTTTGGTTTTTTAGCGATAGGCTGCACTTGTTTTAAATCGGCATCTATTTTATCATTCAGTTTCTGATAATCGGCACTTCCTATGGCTTTTGCCACATCGGCAATTAACTTTTTGGTTCCGTCAACGGTAAATTCCTGCCTGAAAACCTCTGCCTGGATTCCTGAAGACTTGATTTTCCCCATTAATTCAGGATTAATATCTTTATCGGAAGCTAAAATTAAACTCGGCTTTACCGCCATGATGGGCTCGATCGTCATCGATCTCATATGACCCAAATCTTTGGCAGTAGCTTTTAAAGATTCAGGATATGTACTGGTAACGTCTGTTCCTACGATTTCCTTTTCGTGACCTAACGCAGCTACGATTTCCGTAATTCCACCGTTTAGCGTTACAATTTTATGGGTAGATTTTGGTGTTTCTGAAGTGGTTTCTGCAGCATTTCCCTGCTTTGTGCCTGTTTCTTTTTTACATGAATATACTGCCACAAGCACTGATGCTGCCAAAATGAATTTTTTCATATACTATTTATTTGATTTATTTTACAAAGGATTATATTCGAATTGAGGAAAACCTCTGATCCCGTCTTTATCGGTAATTCTGGAGAACTTCAGTTTGAAATAATTTCCTTCAGGATCTTTTATAACATAAAAACGGTCTCCGAAGACTTCAAGACCATTGACGCCTACAGGATTTCTCCAGTTAGAGCCAATAGAACGCTGATCATTATAAATAAATTTAGAAGCATCCACATCCGATTTCTTAAAATCTTTATACGTCTGTGCTGCAACATTTGCCGCTACTTTCACTTCATAGGAGGCAGCTCCGCCTACAATATTGGTCGTTACAAAATCACCGTAAACATAGGATCCTGCTCCGGTAATCGTATTCGTAAATACGGTAAAACCGATATCCCAGTTTTTTTTCTCCGGCTGGATCAGTGCTTCTTTATGATTCACCAGACTTACAAAATTAAAGTTGTATGCGGCATTTTTTGCAATGGTTAATTCTTTATGAGAAGTTGCATTTACTTCTGCATATTTTATTTTATATCCGTCTCCGGATCGTACTACCTGCACTTTCATCCATCCCCGGCTGTCGCCTCCGGTAGCAATAGATCCTACGGGAACGGAACCTGTATACAGATCTTTTCCCATATTCACCAGGTAAACGGCATTTTCAGAATCTACCGGGCTGATATCTGCTATCGCAGTAGTTGCTGTAGGAAAGTTTCCGTTAACGTCATCGATATAGGCGATGTTGGCAGGATTAAAATTAGCGACCTGCACCTGGTTTTTCAGTGCGGTTACATCCGCCTCTTTCACCAGGTCTATATTGGTAACATTGGGAATTTTTCCTGCTGCCATCATCACGGAAGAGTTAATAATCACTTTGAATGAACTTCCCGAATAAAATCCCATATCCCAGTCTGTTCTTTTGGTAAAGGTCTGCCTGGGCTGTTCTTTTCCTCCTGCAATGGTAATATCACTGAGATCAAACCATACCTGGTTAGGCTGTGTGGGCCCGCCTACATTGGCATCCACAATAATACCGTCAGAAGGTAAAACTGCTACAGGATCTTCATTGTCATTTATACAGGATTGGGTTACCACTGATGTTCCTATCAAGAAATAAAATAATATTTTTTTCATTGTCATACGTTTAAAAATTATAGTTCACTCTGGCGAAATAGCTTCTGCCATAAAACAGGTTCTGATCTCCGGAAGCAGCATTATGCCCGCCGCCCGGAAGGGCTGTATTTCTGATCGTCGAAACATCAAAAATATTTTTAACCCCCACGCTTACCTCAAAATGATCGTTAAAGAAGGGCTGGGTAACGGTAAAATTCATCATATTGAAAGGCTGAACTTCACCTAACACAAACTGTCCCGGATCCGTACTCGGACTTGCGGACGGAATATGAGTATATTGATTTCTTTTTCCGGTATATTTATAATACAGTGCAAAAAGCGTTTTCGTAGTATTCAATGTATAGTTCGCTCCCAGATTAGCTTCAAGATAGAAATTATAATCATCGGACGAAGTAATCTGCCCTGTATTCAATGCCTGGGAAATTCCCATCACCGAAACACCGGTATTAAGAGCAAAGTTATTTTTCCTCACGTTTAGTCCTCCGCCAAATAAAATAGATTTATAATCATCTACATTTAAAAAAGTGTATTTCAGGGGTTGCTGGTTTACAATGACACTCTCAATTCGGTCATTGACATCTAAATACATTCCCGAGAGGCTCAGGTTAAAATTCCATGCTCCTGAAGAAATGGTATTATAATCCCAGAATAATCCTGCCGAGTAGCCGGTTTCCGGTTTCAGATTTTCATTTCCCCGGATATCATGGTTGTTGTCTACCACAAAAGTGTATAATTCATCATAGGTCGGAAATCGGTTCGCAGAGCCGAATACGGCCCGCAGATCTGACTTCGCGGAGGTATTGAATTTCGCTGTTACCGAATAGTTATATTGAGAGTCAAACCTGTCACTCAATGCTAATCTTACTCCGGGACGTAAGGATAACCATTTATTGACATTCCATTCCGCAGAAAGGAAATTGGCATAATTGAATATGGTTCTTTCGATACTTTTCCCGTTATTATTGGACTCAAATGTTACGGCATTGGCATAACCGGCCGTTCGGTCTAATTCGTACCCTAACTGGAAATTGATTTTTTCACTATCCAGAAAATTACTGAACATTCCTCTTGAATAAAGGACTTTGGACTCGTAGAAAGTAAGTTCGGGATCTCTTGACATGATCTGCCTGTTCGGAACGTCATAGTCATAATCCTGATATTTTCTTTCCTGGGTCTGGTAAGAGAAATCCCCGGTATAATTAATTCTTCCGAGCTGGGTCTGAATATTAAACTGGTGGAGCCACCTGTTGGTAAAATAATCCCGGTCTTTTGCTATGAAAGTTTTATCTCCCGAGCTGTAATCAGGGGTGATGATCTGGTTATAGCTGTTAATCTCTTCATTAAGATAGTTTACTTTATAAAATAAAGATGTTTTTCCTTTGGCATACCGTATGGCAGCATTGGTGATAAGCAGATCTTTGGGAAGCCATTCGTAGCCCCTGTTCCCGTCATTCCCTTCGCTGAAATATTTATACCCGTTATATTTTCCTGTGAAACCCTGGAAGTCGTTATGGTTGATATCAGCAGTGACCGTCCAGTGATCATTGATTCTGTATCCTAGATTAAGGGACTGGACATGTCTGCCGTTTCCCTTCTTAAACCAGTCATAGTTTTTACCTACGGTTTCTTCCTGCAAAGAAATTTGGGCATTGAATTTTTTTGCATAGTTTTTTTTGGTGATAATATTGATAACCCCTGCCACCGCATTATTTCCATACTCTACACCCATAGATCCTTTTACGATCTCAATTCTTTCGATATTGTTAACGTTGATTTTGGTAAGGTCCACCAGATTTCCCATTCCCTGGTCACTGACAACGGGGATATTATCGATCAGAATCTTTGTATATTGACCGCTAAGTCCCAGAATATTGGCATTGGAATCTCCGGTCCCTGAATTGGGCTGAACTAAAATATTTAGATTTTGGTTAAGAACTTCTGCTGCATTGGTGACCGCCATGTTTTTAATTTCCTGTGCATCGATAACCTCTACTCTATAAATAGATTTATTAATGGATTGCTGGCGGTACTGCCCTATAACAACAACTTCTTCTATTTTATTTTGATTAAGAGAATCTTTTTCCTGTGCATTCATCCAGAAGAATACGGATAATGATAGAATGGAAAGCACTTTCTTCTTCATAGACACAAAATTTTCCGCAAATATAGAACTTTATTTAGAACAATTAAAAATAATTACTTATTTTTGTAGAATAATTCTAAATAAAAATAACGTCATGAATGTAAAACTACTTTTAGGAACTTTAATGTTAACGGCTGTTACAGCTAATGCACAAGTAGCAACGATTAATGAAAACTTCGACAACTTTACGGCAGGAAACACTACTTTTCCTCAGAACGGATGGTCTGCGGTGGTAGCTTCCCCTACCAACTCATTTCCGCCGGTTCCCCCAAGAATGATTGTGGCCGCAGATTCAAATTCTAACAACAAATACATTCAGTCCTATGCCGGGAATAACCCATCCAGCCCGTCTTATCTGGTGACTCCGCAGATTGCTGCTCCGGCCGGAGATAAAACCCTGTCATTTGCTGCTACCGCAGTGGATCCTTATACCAGTCCGGCAACCATTCAGGTAGGAGTAGCATCAAACCCTGCAGATATGTCGACTTTCGTGGCAGTAGGAAGTCCTGTTACAATTACAGGTCCGGGAACCGTTCAGAATATCAGCGTTCCCATTCCGGCATCTACCGGTTCGTATCTTGTTTTTAAATTTACACCGACTATCGCGCACACGGCTATTCAGATTGACAACGTTGTATACGATACAACCTCTGTTTTAGGAATTTCCGATGCCGCTAAGTCTAAAGAAGAAATTAAATTCGCTGTTAATTCCGATGACACTGCATTACAGTTTATCACGAAAAAAGATCCCAGAAATATTCAGATTTATTCTGCTGTAGGACAACAGGTAGCTGAAGGCAAATTGAGTGATCGTAAATTTGACATCAGTACCTTACATGCTGGTGTTTATTTTATTCTGATTGAAACTGCTGAAGGTACTGCCGTAAAATCAAAATTTATTAAAAAATAAAATTTATCAGACTGCAATTTGCATTTTCAAAAGCTGGCTAATCTATTGATTAATCAGCTTTTTTTATGCGCCTGACGATTGGTCCGTTACAAGATTTAAATGACACGCGACAAATATCATGTTTTTATTTAGAATGATTAAAAATAATTATTATACTTTTGTAGAACAATTCTAAATAACAATATAAATATCAGAAGATATTATGAAAACAAAATTATTCTTTGCTTCGCTATTTGCACTAGGTGTACATCAGAAGGCGCTTGCTCAGACAGATGCCAACGGATATAGTACGGTGAACCTGACTATGGGACCTGCTTACCAGAACCGCGTGTTTTTTGACCTGAGCTCAAACAGTATTGTTTCCCAGCCTGCCAATACCTGGGATGTTGCATTCTACAGAAATTCTGCCATGAACTTCGGAACCAGAATTAATGATGCGCAGAATATTGAAGTATATCAGGCGTCTGCCACACCTTCAGACTGGGACAGCATTACAACCAATAATGTTTCTTCCTACGGAGCGGCTTTGTACAATCCGGATATTACCACTTCTCTTCAGCAGGGTGCTTTCGAACAGGGAACCGCAACGTACGGATGGGGAGAGTATAACGGCGGAACGCATCACATAGAAGGAAAAGTAATCTTTGTTTTAAAATATCTGACCTCAGGACAATATGTCAAATTCATGATCGATGATTATTTCGGAGGATACACCTTTAAATATGCCCTCTGGGATACTGCAACTTCTGCCTGGGGAGCTACACAGACCAAAACGATCGCTAACGGAGCTGATGATGCCTACTTCAATTATTTTTCATTTACGACCGGTGATAAAGTGGCTAACCTTGAGCCCGCAAAAGCGAGCTGGGATTTAATGTTTACAAGATACTGGACTTTTTACGGCAATATCATGATGTACAGAATGGCCGGCGTGATTCAGAATTCAAATATTACCGTAGCAAGAGTGCAGCCTGAAACACAGGCAACAGCCACTTCAACGCTGCCGGCGGCAACCAGTTTCTCAAGTAATATTACAACCATCGGACATTCCTGGAAGCCTACGAGCGGCGCTCCTATCTCCGATGTGGTGTATTATGTAAAACAAGGCTCGGATTACTACAGAATGTACTTCATTTCAAATGAAGGTACTTCTACGGGAAATATGTATTTTAAATATAAAAATATTACCTCATCACTGGGCATTACCGATATTGCCGGGAAAAAAGCGTCTTTCGGGATCTACCCGAATCCTGCAACAGCTGACAAACAGGTAACTGTTTTATTCGACGTTAAAGAAAAAACAGGAAACAGAGGAAGTGTTGAAGTATACGATCTGTCCGGTAAAAAAGTATATTCTGCAGAACTGACCAATCAGGCAGGATTCTATAAACAGGATCTGAATTTATCTCAGCTTTCTTCAGGAAATTATCTGGTAAAAATCAATTTCGGAGGAAGCTCCGAAACCAAAAAATTAATTATTAAATAACAAAATTGCATCAGCAATATTGCAAATGATGAACCTCTAAATTTTAATACTTTCTATTTTTTCTAATGAAAGGCTGTTCAGATTGCTGAACAGCCTTTCAATTTTCATGAAACCGGAAGACGGAAGTTATTTCAAGCGATAAGCTCCTTTTTTCCGACATCAGGTCTCGGTGTGAAATCTACAATGTTTTATATCCTTTATAGACCTGGGTAGAACTTTCCAGCATTTTGGAAACATCTCTTCTGAAATTCAGCAGATGATCCTGTCCGTTGTGCCGGTTCAGATGTTCTTCACTTTCCCATAATTCCGTCATAAAGAAAGTCCCTTTATTATCTTTATCTTCAATCAGATCGTATTGCAGACAGCCTTCTTCCTTCCGGGTCTCTCTTACCAGAGTCTGAAAAAGTTCCACCGCTTCCATTAAATAGTTTTCATTAAACTTAAAAAGCGCAACTACATATAATTTCATATATTTTTTTTAATGGTGCAAATGTAGAATATTTTCAAAATCAAAAGTATTTTACCGATGTTATTTTTTCACATTTAAGAAGCTATACTAGAACACAGATTTATAGATGGTTATTGAGCTCATGACAATCACTAAAATCCCAATCACGACAAACATGCTTTTCACCGGAAGCTTTGCAGTAAGCATCGCTGAAAAAGGTGCAGTAACAATCCCTCCGATCAATAAACCCAAGATAATATTCCAGTGCTGGATTCCCAGTGTAAAAATAAAAGTGATGGCTGCCGTAAGGGTTAAAATAAATTTAGCTACTGTAGAGCTTCCTACCGCAAACCTTGGGGTAAAAGAGTTTTTAATCAGTGTTCCTGTGACCAGCGGTCCCCAACCTCCTCCTGCAAAGGCATCGATAAAACCGCCAATGACACCGAGTCTTGTTAAATTTGTTTTTCTTTTCAGTTTTTTATCCTGTTTTTTCTTAAAAGCATTCGATAAAATCTGAATTCCCAGGTACAGGGTGTAAAAAGAAATAATGGTCTTCGTAATTTTAGAATAATATTCACCAAGATAGGTAAGCGAAACTGCGCCGAGGACGGCTCCGATAATGGCAGGAATGGCTAGCTTTTTCACTAAGCCTTTGCTTACGTTTTTCAGTTTTATATGACTGATGCTTCCTGCTGCCGTTGTAAAACTTTCTGCCGAATGGATGCTGGCACTTACCGCATGCGGAGGAATCCCCAGAAATAAAAGAGTCGTTGTACAGATCACCCCATAGCCCATTCCCATGGATCCGGCCACCATTTCTGCCAAAAACCCAACCAGCATCATCCAGTAAAAAATATAATGATCTTTTGCTAAAGTAGTCAGTAATTCATCGAGGTACCCCAATTCATACATCGAAAGAACCACGATCAGCACTACTGCTAACGTGATAAAAAGTACATTGAGCCTGAGCTGGACCTTCCTTGAAATTACCATATTATAAGATCATTACGGCACCTACCGTAGAATTACTCGTTTCGTCGATCAAAACAGCATTCCCCGTTGCATTACTCTCTTCAAAACTGTCAAATACCAGTGGTGAAGCTGTTTTCAGCCGGACTTTTACCACTTCGTTCAGCTTAATACTTTCAGAAACAGGTGTTTTTTCCAAGGTATTAACATCAATTTTATAGTCAATTTCTTTAACAATCGCTTTTACAATTCTGCTTTTATGCTGAATAAAATACTTATTGCCTTCGCTTAATTCTTTTTTATCGAGCCAGCAGATCACCGCTTCTATTTCATTATCGACTTTAGGAAGACTTTCGGTTTTCACTAAAAAATCACCCCGGCTGATATCAATATCATCTTCAATGTGAATGACTGCAGGCTGATTGGCAAAAACAAAGTCCGTTTCCTTTCCTCCTGTCTCTATTTTTGAAATCCGGGTCTGAATATTCTGAGGAAGCACCGTAATCTCATCTCCTTTTTTATAAACCCCGGAGATCACCTCCCCTGCATATCCTCTGTAATCATGAAGATCATCGGTTTGCGGGCGAATGACGTACTGTACCTGAAATCGGGGGCTTTCAAAGTTCTTATCTGCAGAAATCTCTACATTTTCAAGAAACTCTAGAAGTGGCGTACCATCATACCAATTCATTCTATCAGATTTTTCAACGATATTATCCCCGTGAAATGCTGAAATCGGGAAATAACTTACATTTTCCAGCCCTAATTTTTCAGCAACCAACTCATACTGCGCTTTAATATCATTATATACCTCTTCGGAATAATCTACGAGATCCATCTTATTAATTGCCACCACCACATTTTTCATTTTCAGTAAAGATGCGATGATGGAATGTCTTCTTGTCTGTTCAATGACGCCCTGTCTTGCATCAATCAGGATCACCATCAGCTGTGAGTTGGAAGCGCCCGTAATCATATTCCGGGTATACTGAATATGCCCCGGTGCGTCTGCAATAATAAACTTTCTTTTGAGGGTGGAAAAATACCGGTAGGCAACGTCAATTGTTATTCCCTGCTCTCTTTCCGCTCTCAGACCGTCTGTCAGGATCGCGAGGTCAACACCGTTTTCGTTTTTATTTTTAGACTGCTTTTCCAGCGCTTCAAGCTGGTCGATCAATATATTTTTGCTGTCATACAGAAGCCTCCCGATCAGGGTACTTTTCCCGTCGTCTACACTTCCTGCGGTGATAAATCTTAGTATGTCCACGTTTATTTAGTTATAAGTTATGAATGATGAGTTATGAGCTTTAAATAGCTGATCGCCTGTTGCTTTTTAAGGTGATCCTAGAAATATCCTCCTTTTTTCCGGTCTTCCATCGCGGCTTCCGTGACCTTATCATCAATCCGGGTTTCGCCGCGTTCGGAAATTCTGGAAGCCGTAATTTCATTGATCACCTCCTCCAATGTTTCTGCTGAGCTTTCAACGGCTGCGGTACAGGTCATGTCGCCAACTGTTCTGTAGCGCACTCTTTTATTCATCACAGCATCATGTTCGTCGATCTGAATAAAGTCCGACACCGCAATCAGCTGTCCGTCATATTCTATAACCTCCCGGTCATGGGCAAAGTAAATCGGAGGAAGCTGAATATTTTCTTTTTTAATATAGTTCCACACATCGAGTTCCGTCCAGTTGGAAATTGGGAAAATCCTTACATTTTCCCCCTTATTGATTCTTCCGTTGTAGATATTCCACAGTTCCGGACGCTGCAATTTCGGGTCCCACTGTCCAAACTCATCACGTACAGAAAAAAACCGTTCTTTTGCTCTTGCTTTTTCTTCATCTCTCCTCGCTCCTCCGATACAGGCATCAAACTGAAACTCTTCAATAGTATCCAGCAAAGTGTGGGTCTGCAGCCAGTTTCTGGAGGCAAATTTGCCTTTGGGCTCGGTTAATTTTTTAGCTTTTATGGTATCTTCAACTTTTCTTACGATAAGTTCTGCGCCGATATTTTCCGCCAGATCATCCCTGAATTGTAAGGCTTCGGGAAAATTGTGTCCCGTATCAATATGAACCAGCGGAAACGGAATCTTCATGGGAGCAAAAGCTTTTTTTGCCAGGTGCACCAGCGTGATAGAATCTTTACCACCACTGAAAAGCAATGCCGGTTTCTCAAACTGAGCCGCTAATTCTCTCATGATATAGATACTTTCTGCTTCCAACTGCTCGAGATAGTCTAATGTATAGGTATTCATTTTACTGCTTAAAATTTTAAATTAATGGGTATGCAGACCGCATTCTTTTTGTGAACTCTCCCACCACCATCGTCCTGCCCGTGGATTTTCACCATCAGAAATGGCCCTCGTGCAGGGCTGGCATCCGACACTGATAAATCCTTTTCTGTGCAGCGACAGTTCCTGTACCTGATGCTGTTCCAGATAATCTAAAACATTCTGGTAGCTCCAGTGTATCAATGGATTGTATTTGTACAGATTCCGGGATTCATCCCATTCGATGACAGGCATATTTTCCCGGTTTTCCGACTGGTCGGCCCGCAGTCCTGTGATCCAGACTGTGGCACCGTTCAACGCACGGTTCAGGGGTTTTACTTTCCGGATAAAACAGCACTCTTTCCGGTTCTCAACAGAATGGTAAAAGGCATTAATCCCCTTTTCATTCACATATTTTTCCACATCTGAAGATTCCGGGGCGTACACCTCTATTTTGGTTTTATACCTTGAATTGTTCTGAGAAAGCAATTCGTAATGTTCATAGAAAAGCCTGCCCGTATCCAGTGTAAAGACTTTGACCGGAAGCTGGTTTCTGAAAATCATATCGGTAATCACCTGGTCTTCCTGGCCAAGCGATGTTGAAAAAACAGCTCCTTCCGGAAACTTCGCCGAGATCAGTTTCAATCCGCCCTCTGCTGAAAGCTGTTTCAGTATTTCTGCATCTTCTTTTGAAATCATATTTTATTCATTTGAAGTACTGCAAATATCAGATAAAATAACTATCCTACCAAACGAGTAGACTAATTATTCAAAAAAAAGGGACCTGATCAATCGATCAAATCCATTAAAGTTTTTTCTTCCAGAATTTTAAGTGACGCATCGCGGACTTCAATCAGAACATCGTGTAAGCTGCAGTGATCTTCGTTGCAGTCGTCACATTTTTCATAAAAGTTAAGACTTACGCAGGGTAAGAGTGCAATCGGCCCGTTCACCAGGCGGATAATTTTAGCAAGTTTTACGTTTTCAGGATTTTCTTTAAAAAAATATCCCCCTCCTTTTCCTTTTTTACTATCAAGGATATCCGCTTTTTTGAGTTCGAGTAAAATATTTTCCAGAAACTTTAAAGGAATTTTCTTGTGTTCCGCAATTTCGGAAATTAGAATAGGACCTCCATTTCTTTTTTCTACAAGATATGAAAGGGCCTTAAACGCATATTGAGATTTTTTAGACAGCATTACAGCAAAAATAAGAAAATAGTTTGAAATGCGTAAATATTAGATTCATAGGCCGAAAGACCGGACTGGAAGCTGTATAGACCGCACTACCGGCTTTCTGCTCCGGATTCTGACTTCCAAACAAAATACCTATTTTTGCTTTATGTTCAGTAAACAAGAAGCACAGCAGTTAAAAAAGGAGTTTTGGACGGCTTTTGGAAAGTCTTTTCCGAGAAAATGGTTATTGTATGATACGAAAGTGAAAGATTTTTCATTCAAGTTTCATGCAGACAATAAAAAGGCGGAAGTTTCCTTAGATATCGAAATGAAAGATGAGGTTTTCCGGAATGCTTATTATGAGAAGATCTGGTCTCTGGAAGATATTCTGAAAGACTTTACAGGAGACTTCCACAAGGACGAATATTTTACTCTGGAAAACGGAAAAGTAATCGCCAGGATTTGGGTTGAAAAACATGGGGTGTCCATCTTTAATAAAAATACATGGTCGGAAATATTTGAATTCTTTGTTGAGAAGATGGATGGCTTTGAAAGGTTTTATTATGAATATGAAGATTTTATAAAAGACATCTGATCAACTGAGTATGTTTTTCACAAAATTAAACTTATGTTTAAATATTTTTTGTATTTTAGGTCTATCAAAATATTAACATCTTTGTATTCATCATGCTTTCAGTAAAATACTCATTGATATTTTGAATACTTAAATCACAAAAATTATTTCATGGAAGACAACACCTTCATCTTCACAGACGGAACAGATCCCAAAATGATTGAAGCTTACAGAAAAGCTCGGGAAACCTTTAAATATTTCTGGAGAGAGGTCTCCTGGGAATACCGAAGAATCATTCCGGCACTGAACCTTGCCTGTGTAAAGGCCTCCTTTTCTGAAAAAGACCCCGAAACCGGCAATGACATTGTAGAACACATGTGGATCAATGACATAGATTTTGACGGAGATACGGTTAAAGGATACCTCATGAATGAACCCAATAACCTTACCAGTATCAAGGCGGATGATTATTTTGAAATTCCTCTTAATGAAATCAGCGACTGGCTTTTTGCGATCACTCCAAGCGTAAAAAAACAGAAAGGTATCTCTTCATTATTTTCTTCTCCGAAAGAGCCTGTTCCCAAGGCCTACGGAGGATTTACCATTCATAAGATGCGCGCCGATATGGCTACTGATGCAGAAAGGAAAGAACATGATTCTTATTGGGGACTGGATTTTGGAGATTTTAATCATATTGAGGTCGTTCACGAGCAAGAAGAAAAACCAGAAAATCTTATAGAACATCCGATGAGCAGAAATATGCGGGAAGATTTCATTACGTTTTTAAAAGATTATCCTGATGAGCTTACTCATGTCGATGATCATGGCTATACGTTACTTCATAAAGAAACGATTGCCGGCAACCAAAGTTCCGTAGAAGTTATTCTGAAGGCGGGAGCTGATAAAAACCAAAAGACCAATAACGGAAAAACAGCTTTGGACTTTGCCAGGCAGCTCAATTGGGAGCATCTGATTCCTGTTCTGGAAAATTAATCATACTGAGAAACTTTCGGTTTCATTTTAAATGCCATCAGCATTTAAAATCCAGATATCTATTATTAAACCTTTAAGGTTTGTTGCTTCATCCCAAACTAAAAGAACAACATTCAAACTGTAGAGAAACCTCCTGGTTTTTCTTTTTATTTACATATTCACGATTCAGTTACATCATTCGTTGATTGGGCTACTTTTATAATTACCTGACTTCTCATCTTTGTACCATCATTTAACAACAATAAAACATTTAAAAATGGAAACAACAAAAGTATGGTTTGTAACAGGAGCCTCAAAAGGTCTGGGATTAGCCTTAATCAAAAAATTACTGGAGAAGAACTATCGCGTGGCTGCTACCACCAGAAACGTACAAGCGCTAATCTCCGAAATCGGAGAGGCATCGGAGATCTTTTTGCCGCTTGAAGTAAGTTTAACGGATGATGAAAATGTAAAATCAGCCATTGCCAAAACAGTCGGCCATTTCGGACAGCTGGATGTGGTGGTCAATAATGCGGGCTACGGACAAATTGGAACCCTGGAAGAGCTTTCAGATAAAGAAGCCCGGGCCAATTTTGATATCAATGTTTTCGGAACGCTGAACGTAATCCGAAATGCGATGCCTTATCTCCGTGAGCAAAGATCAGGACATATTTTCAATATTTCTTCGATCGGCGGTTATGCAGGTAATTTTCCGGGTTGGGGAATTTACTGTTCCACAAAATTTGCTGTGGCAGGATTAACGGAAGCCCTGGCAGAGGAAATTAAAGATTTCGGAGTGAAAGCTACCGTGGTGTATCCCGGATATTTCAGAACGGATTTCTTATCTAAAGAATCTGCGAGAACACCGGAAAATTCTATTCCTGAATATGAAGCGGCAAGGAATTCTGAGCAGGCTCACCTCGATGAGATTAACGGGAACCAACCCAACGATCCCGGCAAAGGAGCAGAAGCCCTGATCGCCATGAGCGAAGAGCAGAATCCACCGGTACATTTCCTATTGGGAAGCGGAACAGATGAATTCCTGAACAATAAAATTAAGACAATCACAGGAGATGCTGAAAAATGGAGTGATCTGACGTTTTCTACAGTGATTTAATTTCACCACCGAAAAATTCTTCGACTTCTTCGCGCTCATGATGACAGAAACCAATACGACCCGTTATAATTACACGCAAAGTTTACAATGTGTCATCCTGAGCCTGTCGAAGGATTTTTTATTTTTTATATTCAACTTTATTAAAAAGAATTTCTAATCATCACCAATCCTTCGGCTGCTTCTTGCTCAGGATGACAGAAACTGATACGAAACGTTATAATATCCCGAAATTTATATCGTGTCAGGCTAAGACTATTGGAGCTGTCCCCTTATAATTAAATACATTGTACTTTTTACAAAAAAAATTTAACTTAGTCCTTATGAAAAAGACATTTCGTTTTAATTCCCTTTCTGAATTTCATGCTTTCTGTAATCTCCCGAATCCTGAACATCCTTTGATCAGCCTTATTGATTACAGCAAGGTCAACTATCCTACAAACGACACCGAGCTGAAATGGGTCCAGAATTTCTACTCAATAGGTTTGAAAAGGAATGTGAATGCGAAATTCAACTACGGACAGCAGGAATATGATTTTGATTCCGGGGTGTTATGTTTTGTTTCTCCGCTCCAGTTTTTAAGTCTTGAGATGAAACCCGATGTTGAAGTAGAGCCTACGGGATATTTATTGCTGATCCATCCGGATTTTCTTTGGGGAACTTCTTTAATTAAGAAAATAAAATCGTACGATTTTTTTAGCTACCAGATTAATGAGGCTCTTTTTCTTTCGGATAAGGAAGAGCAGATTATCGTTGATTTATTTAAAAATATCGAAAAAGAATATCAGACCAACATCGATAAATTTACACAGGAACTGATTGTTGCTCAGCTGGACCTCTTCCTTATTTATGCCGAACGGTTTTATGAGCGCCAGTTTCTAACTAGAAAAAAGTCCAGCCATGAATTGCTGGTAAAATTCGAGGAAGTTCTTTCCCGATATTTTGAAAAAGGTTATCTCATCGAAAATGGAATTCCTTCTGTGAAAACCATCGCCGGACAAATGAATATTTCTCCCAATTATTTAAGCAGTCTGCTCCGCATTCACACCCAACAGAATACCCAACAGCATATCCAGAATAAAATTATTGACACCGCAAAAGAACGTTTGAGTACAACAAGTCTTTCTATAAGTGAAATCGCGTATGAACTGGGCTTTGAGCATCCGCAGTCTTTCAGCAAGTTGTTTAAGCAGAAAACGACTCAGTCGCCGGGGGAATTCAGGAAGTTGTTTAACTGAAACACAGGGAGACTTTAAGGTTCCCGTTTTTTGTTTTAACTTTAGCCATAACATGTTTTTTAATTTGTTATCTCTTTGGGAAACAATTAGAAATTAATTTGTAATTTTGATTTAAAATACATCGGTCGTGGATATTCAAACAAGAAAATTAAACCTTATCACCTATCTTGCTCAACTGCAGGATGAGCGTTTTTTTGATAAAATTGAAGAGTATATTTTATCTAAGCTGGAGAAAGAAGATCATACTAAACCATTGTCAGTTGAAGAACTCAATAAACGAATTGATCAATCCTTAAATGATTCAAAAAATAACAGAGTTACTGATTCTAATAATTTACTCTCTGAAATAGAACAATGGCAATAAAGATATTTTGGACAGATTTTGCAAAAGACCAGTTAAAAAATATTTTTGACTATTATAAATTAAAAGCAAGTCACAGAATTGCAAAAAATTTAGTTATTGGAATTGTTGAAAAAACACATACACTTAATTTTCAGAAAGAAATAGGACAAAAAGAAGAATTGCTTTTTTCAAGAAATGAAAATTTCAGATATCTGATTTATAAAAATTATAAAATCATTTATTGGTTCAATGAAGCAAAAGAACGAATTGAAATTAGTGATGTTTTCGATACGAGACAAAATCCCATTAAAATTCACGAAAGACAATAAAAAAGAGAAGTCAAAACTTCTCTTTTTTTTCTGTTATCCAAATTTCTTCTTTCTTAACCAGAAGAACAAACCGCCCAAAATACCGATAATCGCTAAAGGAAACAGCAAATTAAACCATTGCCAGTTATTTTTCTCTTCCGTAATTCTCTGTCGGTCGAGAAGACGTTCTTCAATATTTCTGTTTCGAAGTTCCATCAGGTTGCTGTCATCCAGGAGATAGTCGAGAGCATTTCTTAGAAACTGCTCGTTTCCGAATTGTTCGTTGGTCAGCATATCTACCCCTAAAGGTAAAGGTTCGCCTTTGATTACTTTATTTCTTCCTACATCTCCGTCTGCGATGACGATCATTTTATTTTCAGGGCTTGTGCCTTTAAAACCCGGGTATGATTTTCTTTCAATTCTTGACGCATAGGCAGAATTAAACTTTCCTTCCAAAGCAACGGCATAGATTTTCGGTGTGCTTGGTTTTTCCATCTGGCCAAGACTGTCGACACTCGCGATTTCCTTAAGATCAACATAGTTCGGAACCTGCTTCAGCAATGTTCTTTCACTCGATTCAAAGAGAACCCTGGTCTTTATGTTTTTTCTCCCGCCTAAGGTATCGATGGAAGTCGGGAATTCAAATTTAACAGGATTGATATTTTTTGTAATCGGATCATTTTTTTCAGCAATGCCTAAAGGGAAATAAGGCCACGGAAGGCTTGTATATTGCGGGTTACCGCCCACTTCCCCGGTCACCAGTCTCAATAAAGCAAATTTTTTCACATCTTTCACCAGTGCAGGATTGATTCTGATGCCGTAGTTAAAGAAAAAGTCAGTCATATTAATGTCTACCGGGAAAGGCATCACTTTTTTAGATCTGGTCAGTGTATCCATTTCAGCATTTACAGCATCGATCATCCAGAGTGTTTTTCCTCCACCCATAATGTATTGATCAAGAATTACTTTTTCATTATCTGTAAAAGCTTTTCTCGGTTTTGCAATGACCAACGCATTCATCTGCTTTAATAACGGCACATCTGCTATACTCAGTTCAGTCTGATTTTTAGGAATAATAGGACCTGCATCATAGTTTTCTGTAGCCAGATGCATAAATCCCTGGAATTCTTCCGGACTCAGCTCATCATGATTTACCAGAATTCCGATTTTCTTTCTTTGATCAACCGCAATATTTTTGATGTTGGAAACCAGGTTATATTCTAAATTTTCAATAGATTTCGTTAACTGCTGATCTGCGTCGATTCCGGTCTGCTGAACAACCAATGGAATGGATACTCCTCTATCGCGGTATTTCACCACCGCATATGGAAACAAATAAATCTGCGAAACTTTTCCGTCTTTCACATCCGGAAGAACGGAAGGCTGCATTCCCATGGCCATCAGCGTATCCTGGGATATTTTACTTTTGATGGGATCGATGAATTTGAAATCGATTTTCGGATTGATTTTTCTGAATTCTTCCAGCATAAATTTCGTTTCGCTCTGCAGCTGCTTAAAACTTGCAGGAAAATCTCCATCCAGATAAACATCTACGGTTACCGGTTTTTTAATGGATTCCAAAACCTTCACCGTATTATCGGAAAGTGTGTATCTTTTTTCTTTTGTTAAGTCTAATCTGATGCCAGAAACAGCAAGAATAACGACCAACGGTAAAATAACAAACAGTAAAATTCCGAATGGCGATTTTATGGATATCTTCTTCATATTCTACTTCTTTTTATTGATAAAATGGTTGGACAAAACTAAGGCAACTCCGATGATTAAAACAAAATAGGCAACATCTCTGAAGTCGATCAGTCCTCTCGTAAAACCTAAGAAATGCTGGTAAAAACCAAGATTCTGCAAAATGAAATCAGCACCACCCAATAATTTATAGCTTGCCAGCTGTTCGATCCCGAAATACATGATGAAACACATAAAAACCCCCAGCAGGTAAGCCATAATCTGGTTTTGAGAAAGTGAAGAAGCCAAAATTCCTACTCCTGCGAACGATGCAATTAAAATAATTAATCCGAAATAGCTTCCGAAGGTCATTCCAAGATCAATATTTCCTTCCGGAACGCCCAAAACATAAACGGTATAAAGATAAATTAATGAGGGAATAAGACACAAAACTCCGACCACCCAGACGGATAAAAATTTACCCAGAACCAGGTCCGAGATTTTTAAGGGTTGGGAAAACAACCAGTTTAATGTTCCTGTTTGCTGTTCTTCCGCAAAAGTTTTCATAGAAAGAGCAGGAATGATGAACATCAGCAGCCAGGGCACCAAAACAAAATAGCTCTGTAAAGAAGCCAGCCCGATGTCAAAAATATTGGAATCATTTTCGAAAAAAAATAAAAACAGTGTTGCGATCAGACTGAAGGCTGCGATGATGATCCACGCGCTCCAATTCCCAAAATAGCTCCAGAGTTCTTTTTTTAAAATTGCAATCATAGTTTTTTAAATTTGCAGTAAGCAATATGCTGTAAGCGGCAGGCCAAGCTTAATGCTGACAGCCTTCAGCCTAAAGCTTTTATTTATTTTTCTTATTCTTATTAACCAGTTTTACGGTCATCATGATCAGAAATACAAGAACGAAAAATCCGGTAATTAATTGCCACCAGTATTCAATGACCTGAGTTTTTAAAATGACCGTGAAGACGACCAGAAACAAGATAAAGGTAGCGATTTCGTTGGCCTGTCTCAGCTTGATATTGGCGGTTTCCAGGGTATTGCCGTTGAGTTCTTTTAACTGTAAAACTTTTTTCCAGCACCAGTAATGATATACCGCCAACCCGATCAGGAATGTTAATTTTAGGTGAAACCAGGGCATTTTCATTAATCCTGTATTTAAGAAAATCATGACTAGGCCACAAACGGCCATGATGATCCCGGCAGGAACGGTAATGATATTCCAGAGCCTGCGGGCCATGAATGTATACTGTTCTCTTAAAATTTTCTTTTTGTCCTCCGCGAATTCGTCGGTGTCTTTATAGTAAACAAAAATTCTCACGAGATAAAAGACCCCCGCAAAATAGCTTACCATGAATATAATGTGCAGTGCTTTTATGATTGTATAAAGCATTCAGAAAAAATTATTGACAAAGATAAGTTTTTATATATTCTTTAAAAATAAAAATTCTTTGTAAAGAATATATCAATGTATAGAAAAAAATGCTTCGACAGGCTCAGCGAGACTACATTACTAATATACCGTTATCCGTAAACAACAGTTCGTATTAGAATTGCCATGCTGAATCTGTAGAAGCATCTGTATTTATAATGAGCTGAAAAATTAAGAAATAACGCCTAATTCTTTTCCTACTTTTTCAAAAGCAACGATCGCTTTGTCCAGATGTTCTCTTGTATGCGCTGCAGAAAGCTGAACTCTGATTCTTGCTTTCCCTTTCGGTACAACAGGATAGAAGAATCCGATAACATAGATGCCTTCATCCATTAATTTCTCGGCCATTTTCTGAGCGAGAGGTGCATCATAAAGCATTACCGGAACAATGGCCGCATCCCCATCAGGAATATCAAAACCTTTAGCTTTCATTTCGGCTCTGAAGTATTCAGCATTTTCCATTACCTGATCCCGAAGAGAAGTATCCCCGGAAATCATATCCAGCACTTTCAGAGCTGCCCCTACAATTCCGGGAGCCAGAGAATTAGAAAATAAATAAGGTCTTGAGCGTTGTCTCAGCATATCGATGATCTCTTTCTTACCGGAAGTAAATCCTCCCAATGCTCCTCCCAATGCTTTTCCGAGAGTAGAAGTAATAATGTCTACCCTACCCATCACTTCATTCGCTTCATGTGTTCCGCGACCTGTTTTTCCGATGAAACCTGTAGCATGGGAATCGTCGACCATTACCAAAGCGTCATATTTATCAGCCAGGTCACAAACCCCTTTCAGGTCTGCAACAATACCGTCCATTGAGAAAACACCGTCTGTTACAATAATTTTAAAACGGTGGTTTTTTCTGAAGCAGCAATTAACTGAGCTTCCAAATCTTCCATATTATTATTTTTGTATCGGTATCTTGCTGCTTTACACAGACGGACCCCATCGATGATCGAAGCGTGGTTCAGCTCATCGGATATAATCGCATCCTCTTCTGTAAATAAAGGTTCAAAAACCCCTCCGTTCGCATCGAAACAGGCGGCGTAAAGAATGGTATCCTCTAATCCTAAAAAGTCAGCAATTTTTTGTTCCAGCTGCTTGTGAATATCCTGTGTTCCGCAGATAAAACGTACTGAAGACATTCCGTATCCGTGAGATGCGATCATATCCTGGGAAGCTTTCATTACTTCAGGTTGGTTTGATAATCCCAGATAATTATTGGCACAGAAGTTCAAAAGCTTTTTTCCGTTTGCTTCTATTTCTGCACTCTGCTGAGAAGTGATGATTCTTTCTCTTTTATAAAGTCCGTCGTTATCGATATTGTGTAGTTCGTTCTGTAAATTTTCAAGATACTTTTTAGAGATCATTGTAGATAAATTTTTGATGTGCTAATTTAGTAAAATCGCCGTAAAGTATCCTCTTTTCTGATTTTTATTCTGGTATTTTCGGATATTAGCTAAATTTTTCAACAATTAGTCTATAATCCAAGTAGACTAATCACTATATTTGTTTCTTTAAATCACAAGAATGATCTTATCACCGGTACAGAAAATCAAAAATATATCATCACAAGAATTTCTCAGGACTTATCTGAAACCTGCAAAACCTATTATCTTAGAAGATTTTGCAGATCCTGAAAGCCCGGCCTTCAAAAAATGGAATTATGATTATTTTAAGGTAATTGCAGGAGAACAAAAAGTCAATATTTACGGAAGTGAAATTGAGTCGCTGGACAGAGTGGCCAGCAAGCCCATCGGTCAGAGCACCTTTGCAGATTACCTGGATTTAATCACCTCATCCCCTACCGAACACCGCCTGTTTTTATTTAATTTATTAAGTATTAAACCTGAACTCAAAAATGATATCCATTACCGGGATGTTACCGATGGAAAAATATTGAAATGGCTCCCCTTCATGTTTTTCGGAGGCGAAGGTTCTATAACGCGAAATCATGTAGATATAGACATGTCCCATGTTTTTATCACGCAATTCCAGGGGATTAAAAGAATCTGGCTTTTCCCCTGGGAACAGTCTGATTTACTGTACAAACTTCCTTACAATTTTCACAGTATTACCAATGTTAAAGAACCTGATTATGATGCCTTTCCGGGACTGAAATATGTGAAGGGGTATGAAGCCGTTATCAAACCCGGGGAAACGCTTTATATCCCATCCGGCTGGTGGCATTATATCCAATATGAAACCGAGGGCTACTCTGTGTCTGTAAGAGCATTACCCTCAAGCTGGCTTGAAAAATGGAGAGGTTTTAAAAATCTTGTGCTGATCAGGCATTTTGATAATATGATGAGAAATGTGTTTAAAGAAAGATGGTTCCGCTTTAAGGTAGGAAAAGCCGTAAGAAAGGCCAACCGCGCTATTAAGAGACAAAAACTTTAAGATCTAATTATGAGTAGAGTCATCAAACCGACTACTATGAAATTATTTTATTCCAACTCTTTGCTGAATTTTCACTCTCTAATTCTACGGTACCCATAAAAAACGGACAACCTAAAAGTTGCCCGTTCTCATTTATTTTTTTAAAAATTTAATTTTTTTGTCTTTAATACTGAAAATATACGTTCCCGGGATAAGTTCTGAAATATCAATCGGTTTTCCGGGCTTATAGGTTTCTTTTCTCACTAATTTACCGTCGCTAAAATGAATGGTAAATTCTGCTGTTCTGCCGATTCCTTTCAGATACAGCTCATTTTTGGCAGGATTAGGATATAAAGCAAATTCTTCAGCGTGGAATTCTGTGGAAGACAGCGTGTTGTCCTGGGTAACCGTTGAGTTTTTTTCCAGCAGCTGATATTCATAGTTAAATTCAACATTTGCTACTGTAAAAGGCACTGTTTCTGTGAAATACTGGTTATTTGTGGTATTGTTTAACGCAAAATAAGCTACCTGACCACCGGTTCCGTTCACTTTTACCGGTAAAGGCATTTCAAAAAAGCTTACATTGGGGCTGCTCTGGGTCTGAGAAGCTTTAAAGGTAATCTGGTTTCCCACCTGCCGCCATCTTATGTCATAAGTAGGATAGCCTTCGCCATACACCCAGTCATTAAAAAATTCAGTAAAATCTTTGCCTGTAGACTGCAGTAATGAAGCGTTCAGATCGGCTGTTCTGGCATAATTATAGGCTAAACCGGGCCTTGAGTGATAATCTTTGATGGCCTGGTAAAAGGCCGTTTCACCCAAAATCCACTTCATCATTCTGACGATATATCCACCTTTCGAGTACGATAACCTGCCGCTGAAAATGGCTCCGACATTTCCTAACTGAGCATCTGCCACATAAGTGCTTCCTCCTGGCGCACTGGTGATATAATTTTTTTCGGACAGTAAATAATTCAGGAATTCAGTGTTGGTCATTAATAGTTTTTCATTAGCCAGATGTTGCCCGAATGTGGCAAACCCCTCATTCAGCCAGATATCATTCCATGCGCCGCAGGTTACCTTGTCACCAAACCACTGATGCGCAAGTTCATGGGCAATTACGGTCTTACTCCAGCCACTCATGGATGACATCGTCTGATGTTCCATGCAGACCCCGTTATACTGAAACTCCATGTGACCATATTTTTCATTTCGGAAAGGATACGGACCGAAATAGGTCTCAAATGTATTCATGATCTGCTTGGTCCAGTCGATATCTGCCATGACTGAAGCATTATTAACGGTTGTAGGATACACATAATTCACAAAAGGAAAAGGAGGATTTCCCATTGTATCATTAAGTTTTACAAAATTCGTAACCGAAAGCGCAATTAAATATGCTGTGGTAGGATACATTGTTCTCCAGAACGTCAGCTTCTGTCCGTTAGGCAGTGCTGTTTCCGACATCAGTTTTCCATTGGCAGCTACGCTATACTGTGCAGGGGTGGTAATTTTAAAATCAAACCTGTCGATTTTATCGTTCAGGCTTTGTTTGGTGGGAAACCAGTCCTGTGCACCATACGGTTCATTAAGGGTGGAAAGAATAGCTGTTCCGTTCTGAGATCCGGTAGAAAATGCATTATTATCCAGTGCCGGTGCTCCGGAGTAATGGATCGTCAAAGAATCAAGAACGTTTGCCGGAAGAGCAGACTGAAAATCGATCTTGAGTTCTTTTGTCGGAAGCTGCTGAAAAACCATTGAAGCTCCGTGGTACTCGACCTGGGAAACCGTTAAGGTGTTGGCAAGATCAAAATAAATGCTGCTCATGCCCTGATTAGGCTTAAAATGAGAAGTTACCGATCCTGAAATATGGTAGACTGCCGGGTCGAGGCTCACCTCCATTCTTCTGATACTGCAGGTCATAGTTCTGGGTATTCGGATTAATATTATAGGTGATCATCTTTTTGGCAAAAGATTTCATTTCCTTTGTAATGAGTCCTTTTTTTTCAATATTCTGGTCCTGACTGTGGAATTGATGTATAAAAAGGGTACTTAAAATTAAAATATAATTTTTTTTCATGATGAGTATTTATAATCAAAGATAAAAAAAACCTTCTAATCATTGATTAAAAGGTTTTTATAATATTGAAATAAAAATTTTTAAAGGTCTAATGCCGGCTCAAGAATCTTTTCCATTCTTTTTTTTACCATATCTACCGATCCTGCATAGTTATTGACCATTAAGGAAAATACTAAAGTTCTTCCTGTATTTGTTTTCAGATATCCCGCCAGTGTTTTTACTTTATTCAACGTTCCTGTTTTAGCAAAAACCTGTCCGTTTCCTGTTCCAATGAACATTCTTTTCAGTGTTCCGGACTGTCCTCCAACAGGTAATGAAGTAAAATATGATTTGTAATATTTTTCATCCATCAGGGAGGTCAAAAATTTTACCTGAGAGATCGGTGTTACATTATTAGCTCTTGATAATCCGCTGCCATCGATATAATTTAATCCCAACATATCAAAACCTTCGTTCTTCAGGTGCTCAGTCACCACTTTTCTTCCCGACTCTGAAGTCTGATCACCCAGAGTCTGGAAACCTACTGTTTTCAGTAACGCTTCTGCCAGGGAATTGTCACTGTGCTGGTTGGTATAAAATATGATATCACCCAGAGTCGGAGATTTATATGCTGAAAGCAATTTTCTGTTTTCCGGGCTTGCGTCTGTCATTTTAGGGGTTACTTTTCCGGTAACCGATATTCCGCTTTTTATCAGAGTTGTTCTGAAAGAATTGGCTAGAAAAGCAGGCGCGTCCGGTAGTTTTGTCGTCAGCGTTCCGGGACCGTCATATTTTTCGGCATACACCATCTGGTTCATATAAGGAGAAACATAGAAAAATTTCTTATCTCCTGAGAAATTGTTTCCTTTCTTTACAATCAGCTTTTCGTTCGCCGGATTAATCTCACGGGTGGTCCCTGCCGGTAAATAGTAATTATTATTCTCCAACCAAACAACATTTTCCGGAAGCCTTGAAATATTACCTTTGAAAAGCGCTGTCTGAATGATAATATCACCATTTACCTTTTTGATTCCCTCACGGGAAATTCCGCTTACGAAATCTGAAATGATATCTCTGTAAGAAGCTGCTCCTGCTTTATTGGTTCCCAAAGAGGGATCTCCGCTTCCTACGATATATAGGTTACCATTCAGTATTCCGTTCTCGTCTATACTACCTGAGTATTCCAGCTGAGTCATCCAACGATAATTTTCACCCAGCAGGCTTAATGCCGTTTCTGTGGTTAATAATTTGGTGGTAGAAGCCGGAACCAAAGGTGTGTTTTCGTTATACGAAGAAATGACCTTCTTCGTTTTAGGGTCATACACGACAAACCCCCAGGTTGCATTTTTCAGTACCGGGTCGCTCATCATCGTGTTTACATTGATATCTACAAGTTCTTTCGCAGACAGAACCGTCTTCTCGGCCATTGAAGTAATGGGAGAAGGTAAGTTTAAAGAATTTCTTTGATTGTCATACGCCTGAGAATATAAAACTGTAGATACGGTAGACTGTGCAAGGAATAATCCTGAAGCCAATACCGCTGCGCTGGAAATATATTTTCTGAAATTTACCATCTAATTTTTTCATTTTCTTATACTTTGGATAAGTTAAAAATCAATGGGTTAAATTGAAAGTTAAATATCCAAACATATAATCAACGGTCAAAAGTAGAAAATATTGCTATAAGTAGGTCCAATGCACTCTTATAAAAGGCTATAAAGTTTGTTAAAAATTGTTAAAAGTCCACAAAAACGTCCTTTTTAACGCTCTGGTAAGCAGTAATTTCTTCAAATTCTTTTAGACTTATCAACACCTGCTTCTTATATTCCTCATACTTTTTACCGCGCGGAAGCTTCAGCATAATCTGAAACTGGTACAAATTATTCAGTCTTGCGATCTGCGATTTTTCCGGACCCAAGACACAGTCTTCAGGAAGATATTTCCTTAAAACCGAGCCCAGAAACTGGGATGCACGGTTTACTTTATCTTCCTTTCTGTGCTTGAGCTCGATCATTATCAGTTTCGTAAAGGGCGGATAATGAAACTTCTGGCGCTCCGTTAAAATATATTTATAAATTTTAGCCGGATTATTCATTTTAATCAACTGAAACACCGAGTGATCGGGATTAAAGGTCTGAATTAATATTTTCCCTTTTCCGGAAACCCTTCCTGCTCTCCCGGAAACCTGGGTGATGAGTTGATATGCTCTTTCCTCAGCTCTGAAATCCTGAACATACAATAAGGAATCTGCTTTAGGAATGGTAACCAGTTCAATATGGTCAAAATCCAGACCTTTGGAAATCATCTGGGTTCCTACTACAATATCCGTTTCACCATCTTCGATTTTTTCGTACAGTTTCTCATAGGCAAATTTCTTACGCATAGAATCTACATCCATCCTGTCTACTTCATGATCCGGAAACAATCTGGAAACTTCCTCATGGATCTGTTCTACGCCTACTCCTCTTTCGTTCAGGTTTTCAGAATAACATTTCGGACAGGTCTTTGGTTTTGAGGCTCTCTGGCCACAGTAATGACATTTCATTTCATTAGCGGCTTTATGGTAGGTCATTACCACATCACAGTTGGAACAGTAATTCACATAACCGCAGGTTTCACATTCGATCACATTGGCATAGCCCCTGCGGTTGTGCAGTACAATAACCTGTTTCTTTTCTTCCAGGGTTTTCCTGATGTCATCGATCAGCTGTGAGGAGAAATTTCCCGTAACTTTTTTGGAATCCTGAGCTTCTTTAAAATTAATCAGTTCATATTCAGGGAGATTAACATTTCCAAAACGCTCTTCAAGAAAAATATATTTCATTTTATCTTTCCGGGCGCTGTAATAACTTTCCACAGATGGTGTTGCTGATCCTAAAACAGCTCTTGCATTATAAAAACCTGCCAGGACCAAAGCAGCATCTTTAGCGTTAAAATAAGGCGAAACTTCTCTTGGTCTGTACGCGGAATCATGCTCTTCATCCACAATTATCAATCCTAAATTCTGAAAAGGCAGAAAGAGAGAATTCCGGGTTCCGATAAGAATTTTAATATCATTCTGACTGATTCTCCGCCAAACCTCTACACGCTCAAAATCGGTGAGTTTCTGATGATAAAATCCCAGCTGGCGGCCATACTTCTTTTCGAGTCTCTGAGTGATCTGTTTCGTTAATGAAATTTCAGGCAGCAGAAAAAGAACATTTTTACCTTCCTGGATACATTCTTCGATTTTATCTAAATACAAATGGGTCTTTCCTGATGATGTCACCCCGTGAAGAAGGACATTTTTCCCTTCGTCGAAGGCCTCATCGATTTCGATTTTTGCTGTTTTCTGAGCTTCGGAAAGCTCTTCAATCTCTTCTATTTCCCCTTCGTAGCTTTCGATCCTGTCTTTCTGCATATAATATTCTTCCACCAGATCTTTATCCGATAAGGATTTAAAATGCGAGCTTCCGAAATATCCGTCCTCAAACAGTTCAGACTTTTTAATGTGTTGGTCCGGATGTTCCGTTTGTTTTTCTAAAATATGAAGGAAAAGATCTTTCTGTTTTCGGGACCTATTTAATTTCAGCAGAATTTCTGTAAGATTCTGAGTATTTAAAACACCCTCTTTGATCTTAACATAAGCCACTTCTTTTGCTTTATATTTTTCAGCAATTTTTTCATCGATTTCGATATACTGCAGATCTATCAGCGAGTTTATCGTTTTGATGATGTCTTTTTTAGCAATAAAAGACTCAATATCACTTAAATTGATGAGCTGCCGTACTTCGAGAGCCTGCACCAGATACATTTCGTTGACATCCAGGTTTTCGAAATTAATGGTAACATTGGGTTTTAACTTTAAGTAGGTCTCACTTTCAAGTTTTAAAGAAGAAGGAAATGCAAAACGGTAAATTTCACCCAAACCACACAAATAATAATCTGAAAGCCACTTCCAGAACTGAAGCTGCTCATGCGGAACAATCGGCTTGTCATCCAGAATGCTGATTACCTCTTTTACAACAAAATTTTCGGGAGCGTTGTCATGCTGCTCAAAAACAATTCCGGTATAAATCTTTTTCCCTCCAAACGGAACCAAAACACGCATTCCGGGCTGAATTTCAGATAATAATTCTTCAGGAACTTTATACGTAAAAGAACCTTTTAAATTAAGCGGTAAAATTATTTGAGCGTACTGCAAAGGAGATTTTTAAAAGTGTAAAATTAAATTTTTCTTCAGAGAACTGCAAAATTTTGTTGAGGTTATCGCGAGTAATAATCCCGTGGATTAATGTATCCGCATGATCACCCCTTTACTCATTCATCGCATCCCAAAGGTTCATTACTTCAACTTTATCTAAGGGTTTTGATAGGGTAATTTTTTTTGAGGTGTTAGGAAGCAGGTCAAAGAAATTATCACTGAAATGGGTATTTCCGATGAGGTAAACATCTTTTGCCAGGACATCTGTAGAAACTTCAATTTCTGTTGATGAGATCTTTCTGATTTTAAGATCAGGTTTTGTCAGCTTTAAATCTTTTGGCTTTACAAAAAAATGCGTGCTCTGGGCAATGATCTTCTGATATTGATCTTTAACAGTGATCTTCAGAAAAATCTCATTTCTATCTGAATTTCCAATGATTTCTTCAAGTGAGAATGAATCAAATCTGACACTGCTGTTCTCATGAACGGTTTTATGATCTGCGGTTCCTGCTGAACCTAATTTTTCTCCATTTAAACCGATGATGTCAAAATCTAAATAGACGTCATTTATTTTTTTCAAATCATCATTTACCAAGTAAAAGTTTAAAAGCCCGTCTTTCTCTTCTGCCAAAACTACCTGGTTTGCAAAACTCCTTTTCAACTGGTAATGCAAGGCTTTCCAGTTACCCAGATAATCCACTGAAGACCAGGAAACCACAGGCCAGCAGTCATTCAGCTGCCAATATAAAGTCCCCATATTGTAAGGTTTTGCGCGGCGGTGCGCTTGAATGGCGATCTGCATTCCACGCGCCTGCAGCAACTGGGAAATATAATTGTATTTCACAAAATCTTGGGGAATTTTGTAATCCCTTTCCATGTAATTATCGATGATTTCCCAACCCCGGGCGTGCTTTTCGTGAGCTTTTACCGTGGCGTTCCGTAAATTGAGTTGCGGTGTTCCCGAAAACATAGATTTCGTAGTTTCCAGCGTCGGCATTCCCTGAAATCCGTATTCGGACATGAAACGCCCTACTTTTTCATTATATATTTCAAACGGCTGCTCTCCCCACCAGACTCCCCAATAATGAGAATCTCCTTCGGTAAGACTTTCAGTATGCCCCCAACCGATCGATGGTGAACTGGGCCAGTAAATGGTCCTGTCTCCGGTCGCGTACTTTTTTATAGCATCCGGGATAACTTCATGAAAGACTTTTTTGTAGTCCTTCCAGACCTGTAAAGAATCTTTTTCTGAATATTTGAACTGCTTTTGGTATCCCCAGTTGACAATGGCTTCATCGACTTCATTATTTCCGCACCACAGAGCAAGGCAAGGATGGTTCTGGAGACGGGTGACCTGATCTTTTACTTCTTCTTCTATGTTATTAAGAAAATGCTCATCGGCAGGATAAAAACTTCCCGCAAACATAAAATCCTGCCATACTAAAATTCCGTTTTCATCACAGGCTTTATAAAATTCATCATCTTCATAAATTCCGCCGCCCCAGATCCGGATCATATTCATATGGGCATCTTTTGAATCTTTGATCAGTTTATGGTATTTTTCTTTCGTAATTCTCGGCGAAAAGCTGTCTGCAGGAATCCAGTTGGTTCCCCTCACATACATCGGATTTCCATTAATTTTAAAATAAAACGATTTTCCTTTTGCATCTTTTTCATGAACGAGCTCAACGGTTCTCAATCCTATTCTTTCATCTTTCTCACTTATCATTTTCGAATCTTTCTCCAGGGAAATCTTCAGGGTATATAAGTTTGGCTCGCCCCATCCATTGGGCTGCCACAGTTTTGGATTTTTAATCTGATAAGGAAGTGAAATTTTATTTATCCCTGATTTTAAAGATACATTCCGGGAGCTACCATTAATCAAAACCGAATATTTCCCATCTCTGTCCGCAAGAATTTCTGCATGAACCAATAAATCTGCTGTTTGCCGGGTAATGATTTTCTGTTCAATTTTAAGATTTTCCAGCTTTGCCTGATTCCAGAATTTCAATTGTACTTCTTTCCATATTCCCGATGTTACTAATCTCGGGCCCCAGTCCCATCCGAACTGATATTGTGCTTTTCTTACAAAACTTCTCGGGGACTCCGGCATTGTAAACGGAACTTTTCCGGCCAGTACTTTTCCCATGTTTATGGCAGATCTGAACCTGACTTGTATGATATTTTCACCGATATGTAGGTTTTTCTTCACCGGAATGGTCCATGTTCTGAACATATTATCGGTCGACTGCAACAGGATACCATTTACATAAATTTCAGAAAAAGTATCCAGTCCGTGAAAGACCAGATCGATATTCTGATTTTTAAACTCTGTGGCTGAGATTGTAAATGAGGTCTGATAATCCCAGTCTTCGTTTTCGACCCACTGCACTTTTTTCTCATTTTCATCTTTGTAGGGATCCGGAATGATCTTGTTATTCATCAGATCCAGATGAACGGTTCCGGGCACAGTTGCCGGAAGCCATCTGTTTTCTTTTGAATTTTTGAATTGCCATTTTTCAACGGATAATTTTCGCTCTGAAAACTGAGCCATCAGGATTGTCTGAATAGAGAAGAAAATAAGAATCAGAGTTTTGTTCATTATAGTTTATTTACAATTCGATGTATTCGGTGTTTTATAAGTGAGGTATTAAAATTAATATGAAGTTCAGCTTCAGATTGGTTAGTTTTAAATAGGTTAATAGCTGTGAATAAAAGACCGGATGTAATTCTAAGGTAGATTTTATCTCTACGATCACTTTATTTTCGACCACTAAATCCAGTTTATATGCATTTTTAATGGTTTTATCTTTATATTTAAGGGGTAATGAAATTTGTTGCCGAATATCAAGATAAAGATTCTTAAGTTCATAGGCCAGAGCTATTTCATACCGCTTTCCAATAAGCCTACTCCTAAATTCCGGTGTACTTCTAAAGCTGCTCCTATAATTTTATAGGATGAATCATTTTCTGTCATTTGTGTTATTTTCATTATTAGCTTGAGTATTATTAAAGCTTTGTGTTTAGATTATTTATTTCTCAAATTTACAATTTACTGTTACATATATCTGTTTCTTTTTTTTATTGCAAAGTTTTTTTGTCTGATGTTAGATTATAAGAAGCAAAGGGGAATCAATTGAAATTGATTGACGAAGCGGACACAGTATTATTTATTTTTCAAAGCCGCAATTTCATTGGGATTTGAAAAATTGCCGTTATCCGTAATGGCGGATGAATGAAAGTATTCTGCTTTGGTATAATCCCTGAGTTCTTCAATATTGGCAGAGCGCAGCCCTCCGCCGACAAGGATTTCAATTCTTCCTCCGGATAGCTCAACCAGCTTTTTAAGGTTTTCTTTACCCTCCGAAACATTTGGTTTCTGACCTGAGGTGAGGATGGTTTTAAAACCACACTGAATCACTTTTTCCAAAGACTTTTCTAAATCTCTTGCCCTGTCGAAGGCACGGTGAAACGTACAGGGATAAGGTTTTGCCAACTCCACAAGCTCTGTGTTCTGTTTGATATTCACCTCATCATTTTCATTTAAAATCCCAAAAACAAAACCGTCTACCTGTAAGGTTTTCAGGTTAGCCATTGCAGATTTCATCTGTTCGAATTCTTCGTCAGAGTAGGTAAAATCACCACCGCGAGGACGGATCATTACGAAGATCGGGATATTTATTTTTTCTCTAAGCTGTTTTGTAGTTTCAAAGTCTGGCGTAGTTCCGCCTTCGCTTAACCCGTCACAGAGTTCTATTCTGTCGGCCCCGTTTTCAGAAGCGATGATGGCGGACTCAGGATTGAAGCAGGCTATTTCTATTTTTGACATATTGATTTATAGGTTGTGGCTGAAGCCGATTGAATGTTTATATTTTTGAAAAAGGGCTGAAGCCCGTTCCTATTGATGACTCTATGATGAGGCTGAGTTTTGCAGTTTCAAAGTCTGGCGTAGTTCCGCCTTCGCTTAACCCGTCACAGAGTTCTATTCTGTCGGCCCCGTTTTCAGAAGCGATGACGGCGGACTCAGGATTGAAGCAGGCTATTTCTATTTTTGACATATTGATTTATAGGTTGTGGCTGAAGCCGATTGAATGTTTATATTTTTGAAAACAGGCTGAAGCCCGTTCCTATTGATGACTCTATGATGAGGCTGAGTTTTGCAGTTTCAAAGTCTGGCGTAGTTCCGCCTTCGCTTAACCCGTCACAGAGTTCTATTCTGTCGGCCCCGTTTTCAGAAGCGATGATGGCGGACTCAGGATTGAAGCAGGCTATTTCTATTTTTGACATATTGATTTATAGGTTTTGGCTGAAGCCAATTGAACGTTTATATTTTTGAAAAAGGGCTAAGGCCCGTTCCTATTGATGACTCTATGATGAGGCTGAGTTTTGTAGTTTCCAAATCCGGGGTTGTTCCGCCTTCGCTTAACCCGTCACAGAGTTCTATTCTGTCGGCCCCGTTTTCAGAAGCGATGATGGCGGACTCAGGATTGAAGCAGGCTATTTCTATTTTTGACATATTGATTTATAGGTTTTGGCTGAAGCCAATTGAACGTTCATATTTTTAAAAACGGGCTGAAGCCCGTTCCTATTGATGATCCAAACGGATTCGTCAGGATTTAACACATCGGATAAAAATCCAGAATTATCTTAACGCAAATTCAGGTTTTTCCAGACGGTTTCCTTTCTGATCATACACCGCGAAATTAAATCCGTCCTGAATGCAGTACGAACCATATTCCCCCTTTTTATTGATCGCGATAAAGCCAACCTGAATATCTTTCAGGTTTTTATTTCTTTTCCTGGTAATCTGCACGATTCTTTCCACTGCTTCTTTACATGCCTGTTGTGGCTTTCTTCCCTGTCGCATTAGTTCGACGACCAGATGGGTTCCCACGGTTCTGATGACTTCTTCACCATGACCTGTTGCGGTAGCTGCGCCGACTTCGTTATCGACAAACAAACCGGCTCCGATGATCGGAGAATCCCCCACCCGGCCATGCATTTTAAAAGCCATTCCGCTGGTAGTACATGCTCCGGAAAGATTTCCCTGGGCATCCAGAGCAATCATTCCGATGGTATCATGGTTTTCGATATTGACAATCGGTTGATATTTACTGTCTTTCAGCCATTCTTTCCATTCTTTTTCAGATTCCGGCGTAAGGATATTTTCTTTTTTAAAGCCTTGGGAAACGGCGAACTGTAAAGCTCCGTCGCCAACCAGCATCACATGTGGCGTTTTCTCCATGACGGCTCTGGCCACAGAAATCGGGTTTTTAATATTCTCAAGAGCGGCAACAGATCCGATATTATAATTTTCATCCATAATACAGGCGTCTAACGTTACTCTTCCATCCCTGTCAGGACGTCCGCCGTAGCCCACACTTCTTTCTTCCGGGTCATTTTCCACCAGACGTACGCCTTTTTCTACAGCGTCTAAAGCCCTTCCTCCTTTTCCGAGAACAGTCCAGGCTTCTTCATTAGCTTTCAGACCAAAATTCCATGTTGACAGTACAATGGGTTTGTTGACTATTTTTGTGTCATTCTGAGGTAAGCCGTTAGCCATCATCAGATCCAGCGGGTTCAATAATAATGCGGATGATGCTAAAGCGGTATTTTTAAGAAATTTTCTGCGTGATGACATGTGTTGTAAGTTTAAGTTTTGATTAAAAGTTAATTTGCTCCGATTTCATCCACAAAAAGCCACGCTTTCGAGCCGGCCCCCGGATTTCCTGCCGGGATAATGCCTGCATTTTCGATCCTGACTTTTATATACTTTGAATTTTGATTTCCTACATGGAGCTTAATTTTTCCTTCTGCTTTTTTTATTTCCTCTGTTCCGATTTCTTTGACCAATTTAAAATTTTTGTGGTCGTCGGAAACAAAAATATGTGCAGATTTTGCCAAATGAATCCAGCTCCCTTTATTTTCCAGCGTATTAAAATAGATCTCATTAAACTGGGTTGTCTGTCCTAAATCGATTGTCGCTACCACATCTTTACCCTGAAACCCCAGCCATGTCTTTCCCAATTGTTTTCCATTTCCTATAATTCCGTCAACTAATGTAAATGCTCCCCCGAAAGAATAATTCTCACTCGGCTGATGTTCTAATATAATTTTTTTTCCTGTAGTTTTTGAAATCGTAAATTCCTGAGAAGAGATAGCACTTTTTAGTTCATCTCCCTCAAAATAGGCTGATTTTACCGTTGTAGATTTTGAAACCGGAATTACTTTCTGGTACCTTTTGGAATTTGCTGTGGGAACGGTTCCGTCTAAGGTATAACGGATTCCCGTTGGATTCTGCGAGGTAGATAATTCATAAGAAATCCCGTTATTTAGTGACATTACCTTTCCGGTCACATTGTAAATACTTTTTGCATAATTTATCCCCATTTCATCCAATATTTTGAAGTGGCTGATCACACGGCCTTCAAATTTTTTATAATGAGTAGGATCTGCGGTTCCCCAGGCTACTTCGGAAAGGGCCATTAATCTTGGAAAAATCATATACTCGACCTGTTTAAAATCCAGAATGTATTCTGTCCATAAATTTGCCTGAACACCCATAATATATTTTGATTGATCCTTATTTAATTCTTCAGGAATGGGATGATAAGAATATACTTTATCCAAAGGGGTAAATCCGCCGAAAGCATTGGGTTCAGTCTGAGGATCTCCCTGATAGTGGTCAAAATAACAGTAAGCCCCCGGCGTCATTACGGCAAAATGACCTGATTTGGCAGCCTCTATGCCGCCTTTAATTCCCGTCCAGCTCATGACAGCAGCATTAGGCGCTAAGCCGCCCTCTAAAATTTCGTCCCAGCCTATTATCTTTCTTCCTTTGCTGTTTACATATTTTTCAATTCGATGAATGAAATAGCTTTGCAATCCGTGTTCGTCCTTTAAATTATTTTTTTTAATCAGTTCCTGACAATGAGCACATTCTTTCCATCGTGTTTTCGGACACTCATCTCCCCCGATATGAATATATTGAGAAGGAAACAAACCAATAACCTCATCCAGAACATCTTGCAAAAATCTGAACGTCTCTTCTTTCGGACAAAAAACATCATCAAAAACGCCCCATTTCGTTGCAGGCTCAAAAGGACCTGCGGTGCAGGCAAGATCAGGATAAGCTGCTAATGCGGCCAGCGCATGCCCCGGCATTTCTATTTCCGGAACCACGGTGATATGTCTTCCCGCAGCGTATTTTACGACGTCTCTGATCTGATCCTGCGTATAAAAATAAGGGCCATACGGCTTTCCGTCAAAAGTATTGTCCACGTAGGCTCCGGTCATTGATTCTTTACGTTTCGCACCTGCCTGGATAAGCTTAGGATATTTTTTAATTTCAATTCTCCAGCCCTGATCGTCTGTTAAATGCCAATGAAAAGTATTCAGTTTATACATTGCTAAATAATCGATATACTTTTTTACTTCTTCCACGGTAAAGAAGTGACGGCAGACATCCAGATGCATTCCCCGCCAGGCAAATTCGGGCTGGTCTTCGATGGTCACTGCAGGAATTTTCCCGCTGTCTTTATATTGGCGGACCAACTGGATCAGTGTCTGAAGAGCTAAAAAATAACCCTGCTTCGTATAAGACTGTACTAAAATCTGTTCAGATGTAATTTTCAGAGAATAAAACTCTTTAAGATGATCAGAAGCACCAGCCTTGGGAAGCTGGGTGTATACCAACCGGGCGCCGGATTTCCCGGAATTCTGAAATTTAAGATCAGAACCCATCTTCTTTTTAAAATATTCCGTTTCTTCTTTAGGTAAATTATCATTGAGTATGAGGGTGCCGAAAATCATATAATTTCCATCATTCATCTGAACTTTTTGGGGATATGGAATCAAATTCAGTATTTTCTGAGCAAAAGCTGCTGTTGAAACCATTGAAAAAAACAGTAAAAAGAGTCGTATCATTGGGGCTGATTAGGTTTTAGCTAATATAATTATTTTCTGAAAACCTGAGTCATTATTGATTTATTAAAAGTAAAACGTGGAAATTATAGTCTCAGACAAGGAAAAACTCTTTTATTGCAGCCGAATTATAAATCCGTACCGGCATAAATCAAACGTCTGATCGTTCCATCTACCCCTAAAGATAGAGCAAGAATGGATCCGTATACTCTAAAAACCGTCAACCGCCAATACTGCTGTCAAAAATCCGACACGGCTCTCCCACAAGCCAAGAACTCTCGGTTTATTTGAGCTAACATCCGGACTGTAAAGATACTTTGATCCTAAGTATCGGAAGAGATAAAATGAGTGTTACAGATCATTTTAAGGACAAAATTTGTAAAATTATAATGTCTGATGTCTGATACAGAGCTGTGATGTTTAAGCTTAAGAGTATTGCCCCTGTGAATGACAGGTATTCTTAAAAAGTTTTGATGCATATTATAATACAGGATCAGGCTCTGTCTGTAAATATTCAAACTGAGCTATTGATCAGGAAGATATTTTAAAAGGCTGTTAAAAAAGTCTTAAAAAAGTACTGTGTCGCAAGTGTTTAATAAACTTTAACATATTAATATTTCACTTATTATTGAATACTATTCAATCAATTAATCATTTTAAGAGAATAATGATTTATATAAATGTAAATCATCAAATAATTTCTGAATAAAATCTTTTTATCATTTATAAGTTAACAACCACAAAACCAATGACAAAAATTACTGTTTCCCGTAAGTTTATTCTGGTTTATTACTTACTTTTGCATAAACTAATAGATATATGACATTCAACGAAGCATTAAAATGCAAGAAAAAGTTCATCACCGATTCCAGTAATTACACTAAAAGTCTTTATTACTGTTTAATAATTCCTACAAAAGAAGAGGAAGCCGAAAGGTATATCTCTGACTTTAAAAAATCACCTTCCGATTTTATTGATGAAAGCTGTAAAAAATATACGAAGGATATAGAATTCAGGGTTAAGATCATTACAAAAAAGGACTGCAGGCCGATTTCTGAGGATAAACTCATCGGAATTTTGTGATCATCTTCATCGTATTAAAAAAATAAACCTTGTCAGTGACAAGGTTTTGGTTTTTTAAAACTGCATTTCAGGAATTTCACCTTCAATGATCAGGTCTGCTTCCGTAGACTGTATGATATGTTCCACTGAAACTCCAGGGGCTCTTTCCATGAGTCTGAAACCTTTGGGAGTAACCTCTAAAACCGCAAGTTCGGTAACGACCCTTTTCACACAATTCACTCCCGTTAAAGGAAGTGAGCATTTTTTAAGAATTTTGCTTTCCCCCGCCTTGTTGACATGCATCATTGCAACAATGATATTTTCTGCAGAAGCTACCAGATCCATGGCACCTCCCATTCCTTTTACCATTTTACCGGGAATCTTCCAGTTGGCAATATCTCCGTTTTCCGAAACTTCCATAGCCCCCAGAATCGTCAGATCCACTTTCTGACTTCTGATCATTCCGAAACTAAAAGCAGAATCAAAGAATGAACCTCCCTGCAATAAGGTAATGGTCTGTTTTCCTGCATTGATGATATCCGCATCTTCCTCTCCTTCAAAAGGAAACGGCCCCATCCCCAAGACTCCGTTTTCACTCTGAAATTCCACTGAAAGATTGTCCGGAACGTAGTTTGCCACCAATGTGGGAATTCCGATTCCTAAATTTACATAATATCCGTCTTTAACTTCTCTGGAAATTCTCTGTGCAATTTGTTCTTTAGTTAGCATAGCTTAATCTTATCCCGCCAAATTAGCCATTTTTTCAGAATTACGAAATATTTTCTTTCTTATCGTGTGATAAAATTTTGCTTCTCTATTTATCGTAGATTTGTGGACTTTTAATTTTACCAATGAAAATTTTATTATCCTATTTAAAACCTTATAAGTGGCTGATTTTTATCTCTCTTCTATTAGCTTCTGTCAATCAGGTATTTTCTCTGTTTGCTCCGGCCATTACAGGGAATATTTTAGACAGATTGGTTACTCATCCTAACTTTTTCGATAAGGAAAAACTGCTTCCGAGAAACATGAATGAATATCTGTATGGAACCGATCTCTATCACGGTGTTTTCTATTTTTTAGGCTTATTGGTAGGAACTGCAATGGTGAGCCGGATTGCGAAGGCATTTCAGGATTACGTGGTGAGTGTGATTATCCAGAAATTCGGGGCGAAAATTTTCACAGACGGTCTTCAGCATTCTATGAGACTGCCTTTTCAGGAATTTGAAGATCAGAGAAGTGGGGAAACACTTTCAATTTTAACCAAAGTTCGTGAAGACTCGGTGAAGTTTATCAATAATTTCATTAATATATTTTTTGGGATTCTGGTGAGCATCATTTTTGTTTCGGTTTATGCCATTCGTCTGCATTGGTCTATCATGCCTGTTTATGTGATAGGTATTATACTTATCGCTGTAATCACCAATTTGCTGAGCAAAAGAATAAAAACCATTCAGAAAAATATTGTAAAAGAGACGACTGATCTGGCAGGAAGCACTACAGAGAGCCTCCGGAACATTGAGATTGTCAAAAGTCTCGGACTTACCAACCAGGAAGTGGAACGTCTGAATAACAATACGTATAAAATTCTGAATCTGGAATTGAGAAAAGTAAAGAGTATCCGTTCTCTGAGCTTTGTGCAGGGAACGCTGGTTAACTTTTTACAACAGACCATTACATTCACATTACTGCTGCTCATTTTTAAGAATATAGTGACCCCGGGACAGTATTTATCACTGATGTTTTACGGATTTTTCATTTTCGGGCCGATGCAGGAAATAGGGAATATCATTATTTCCTACCGTGAAGCACAGGCCTCTCTATTTAACTTCGACCGGGTGATGAAAAAAGAAGTAGAGCCTAAACCGGAAAATCCGAAAAGTATCGGTGCTATTGAGGAACTGGAATTTCAGGACATCTCATTTCAGCATCAGACCGCTCATTATAAGGCACTCAGTTCTATTTCTTTTAAAGTAAAAAATGGCGAAACAATTGCTTTTGTCGGTCCGAGTGGTTCCGGTAAAAGTACATTGGTTAAGCTGCTTGTCGGTTTGTACAGACCTCAGGAGGGCGCTATTTTTTATAATAATATCAATGGTAAAGAGTTTGATTTCGATGAATTGAGAAATCAGATCGGATTTGTAACCCAGGATACACAGCTTTTCGCAGGGACCATCAAAGAAAATCTTTTGTTTGTAAATCCTTCGGCAACAGAAGAGGATTTACAGTTAGCTTTAAAAAAATCAAGCTGTACAGGTCTTCTGGAACGTGCTGAGAACGGAATAGAGACCGTGATCGGTGAAGGCGGACTGAAATTAAGTGGTGGTGAAAAACAGAGAATTGCCATTGCAAGAGCGCTGTTGAGAAAACCCCATCTTCTTATTTTTGATGAAGCTACCTCTGCATTAGACAGCATTACCGAAGAAGAAATTACAGCAACAATAAAAGAGATTTCTAAGGAGAAGGAACAAATCACCGTTCTTATCGCCCACAGATTAAGCACCATTATGCATGCCGACAGAATTTATGTTCTGGAGCGCGGACAAATTGTAGAAACAGGTTCTCATTTGCAGTTGATCGAAGAGAAAGGATTGTATTACGCCATGTGGAGACAGCAGATTGGAGAAAGAAAAATTGCGGAAACACTGATTTAAGGTCAAAGTTATGCTGCATCAGAATGTTTAGATACCATCTTAAAAATAAACCCCGGACAATTAAATTGTCCGGGGTTTATTTTATGAGAAAGTAAAAATCAGTCTCTTTTTCTTACAGTTCGCTGCTCTATTCTTTTTTCAAACTTTTCGCCCTGGAAAATTCGCTGAATCATAATTCCCGGAATATGAATCTGATTCGGATCCAACTCTCCCGGTTCCACCAATTCTTCCACTTCAGCAATAGTAATTTTACCTGCACCGGCCATCGGATGGTTAAAGTTCCTTGCTGATCCTTTGAAAACCAGATTTCCTGCGTGGTCTCCTTTCCATGCTTTTACAATGGAGAAATCTGCTTCATAGGCATGCTCCAGGATGTGAGGTTTTCCTTTGAAATCTTTCACCTCTTTTCCTTCTGCCACTTCGGTTCCAAAACCTGCAGGTGTGTAAAAAGCAGGAATTCCCGCCTGTGCTGCCCTGCATTTTTCCGCTAATGTTCCCTGTGGAGTAAGCTCAACTTCCAATTCGCCGGAAAGCATCTGTCTTTCGAACTCAGCATTTTCACCTACATATGAGGAAATCATTTTTCTGATCTGTCTCTTATGAAGCAATAATCCCAACCCGAAATCGTCAACTCCTGCATTATTCGAAATACAGGTAAGATCCTTCACATTACTTTCTACCAATGCATTAATTGAATTTTCGGGAATTCCACAAAGACCAAATCCACCCAACATCAATGTCATTCCGTCACTTACTCCTTCAATGGCTTCCTTTGCATTTTTTACTCTTTTATCTATCATGAACTCTTAGATTTTCTGTTGGCCTAAATTTAATAATTTTTCTCATATGATAAGATCTTCAGCTATTTTTTGAATATATTTATGATCTTCTATGATTGCTGATCAGCTGCAAAACAATAATATCACAAATTTCAAAATACGTGACCCTTTCATAAATGTCTATAAATTAAAACTAAGTTCAGATATCCAGGTGATCTGCAGAATCCTGCAGGATCTCTTCTCTAATGGATCACAGGAGACCATTAAATTGATTAAAATATATTTTAAAGCTCTGTTATCTTAATACATTCAGTGAGATTAAAAAATATTTCTGTCGTCATGGTCTGATTTTGGTTTCATGATTACAACACCATCACAAATATTAAAATTATGGAAACGAAAGAAATTTCAAGAATTGCTCTTGGGGCATTTCTTATTACGGCAGGAATCGGTCACTTAACTTTTGCAAGGAAAGAGTTTCAGGCTCAGGTTCCGGAATGGGTTCCGCTGACAAAGGATGATACAGTGGTCTATTCAGGATTTGCCGAAATCGCATTGGGTACGGCAGTAATTGTGACACCGAAAAAGTACAGGAAAACGATGGGCAGAATCGTAGCCGGCTTTTTTGCAGCCGTTCTTCCGGGAAATATAGCACAATATAAAAACAGGCGCGACTCCTTTGGTCTTAATACGGATGATGCGAGATTTGCAAGACTTTTTATGCAGGCACCTCTTGTCGCATGGGCTATAAAGTCAACAGATGAATAACATAAAAAGCGGAAAAAATTAAGTTTTTTCCGCTTTTTATGAAAATATTGGTTTCGACTCGGTTAAAGTGTTATCGACTGAACCATTCCTATTTTTGATACGTTTATACAGACTTTTTTATTAGTGGATAATCAATTTTAAGGTAAATAATTTTCTAGCATGCACTTTGACAAAATAGACTCCTTTAGGAAGATTTTCATTAACCAGGGAGAATCTTTGATTTTGAACATTTTCAGATTTATACAAAAGATCACCGTTGGCAGAAAGCAGTTCAATTTTTTCAATCGGATAATCACTTTTAATGAAAGTCGGCTGCCCGGGTTTTGTGGGATTCGGATATAAAATCACATTTTTTTCGGCAGTATTTTTCACTTCCTCTGTACCCAAAGTCTGTCCCTGTACCTGAAACTGGACGCGGTTTGAAACCTCGGTATAGGAATCGTTGGTAAACATAACCATATAATAATTTCCGGGCGTCGTGGGAACTGCAGAACCCGTGATGGCTTTTGTTCCCTGTGCAATCCCATCAAAATAGGTATAAGAAATAAAATTATCATCAGGAATCTGAATATTCTGAGGGTAAATTCCCAGCCAGTCCTTAATAATTCCCGGTGAATCGGTCCAGGATGCGCTAATATTTTCCCCTAATGCGTAAACAGGTTTATTAATCCAGAGTTCCGTGACAATATCTCCTACTTTAAAAAATACTTTTTCTCCCACGGCAGTATACCCATCCTCCAAAAAGTACTGAGCATAATAATATCCTTTGGGAAGACCTGTAAAATTCAGTGTTCCGGCAGCAGCGGATACATAGTCCCACTTAACGGAAGGGGTAGGTCCGGGTACCTGTCCCATTTTATAAATTCCGATCCAGTCTTTGGCCAGATTGGGTCCGTTACTGAAATTCACCGCAACTGTGCCGCCCACCGGATACGTATCCGCCGATGTGTTCAGTACGACTTTCGGTCCTACATAAAAATTCTTTCTGGCGGTAATTTCCGTATATCCGTTATTGGCAAAAAATCCTGCAAAATACTGTCCTTTATTGGCTATTCCGTTTGGAAAAGTTACGGTGCCGGATGTCTGGGCATTGGTATAGAGGAAAGTCTGGGAAGTTACAGAAGCCGGGTTCTGGCCTTTTTTATAAATTCCTATCCAATCCTGCTGATTTCCGGGACCATCAGTAAATGTGGCTATGATAGGTTCATTCTGACTGTATTCAGTTTTACTTAAGTTAAATACAGGATTTGATACTATACTCCCCGTTACATCAAACTGTTTGGCATCACTCCAGTCGCTCCATTCCAGATTTCTGTCCCTGTAACGAACTTTTACATAATAAACTCCGTTGGTTATTGAATTTGAAGCAATCACAGCTTTTGTAATATCAATTCCTGCATTTAAATTTTTGGTCTTGTCCGGATTTCCGTTTCCGTCTTTCCCGAACCAGTTTTCATAATCCCGATAAAGTTCCTTTTCGATAACTGAAAAATCGGAAGCCTTACTGATCAGGAACTGGGTTGTATTTAACAGCTCGCCGTTGGTTGAGGAAAAAGAACTTCCGTTTAATGTTAGCGGCAGCGTAACGGGTGCTGAAAAAGTGTTGGTAATGGATGGTTTTGCAGGTTTTGGCTGATTTTTGTACCTGTGGAAACTATCGATCAGTTCATTATTTTTTTTAGTATAAACCCCTCCTATCGAGTAACATTCCACATCTACTTTTCCGGTGGCTACATCTACTTCCACGATCTGGTAGGTCCAGTCCGTCAATGTTTTCTGAACGTCATCAAAATCCTGCTCATTCGACATTCCCCAGTACTGATCCCATGCTACTCCACCGGAAATGATCTGATAGTTGGGAGAGTTTTTCAACTGTCCCCTGTGATACAAATGGTGGTGTGCCCCCACATGCATCAGATACTTATCTGAGCCTGTTAAAAGAGGAACTGCATTGTTTCTTACCCAAGTAGAAATATCACCTACATATTGTTCTGCCTGATACGGCCTGTGGCTTAGAGAAATAATCCAGTCTACGGTAGCATCATTATTGGCTTCATTTAAAACCTGCTGAAGCCAGGTCTGCTGTGCAGAGCCTGTGTGTTCCGAACTTAAACTTACAAACAGAACATTCCCCGCCTGCTGCGCATAATAGTTTTCATTTCCGGAAGAGATGTTTTTATATTTAATTTCATCAATATAGAAATGGGCATAATAAGAATTCATTCCCAAGCTTCCATAGGTTTCATGATTTCCTACCGTTGTCTGTATCGGAAGATAGGGTGACAGTTTAATGTTCTTTTTAAAATGCACATTTTCGTAATGATCCAATGTTCCCACATCCACCTGGTCTCCCACCATGAAAGTCAGTGCTATATTATCAGAAGGATCAGAAGCAGGTCCGAATTTTTCCTTCAGTTTTTTGTAGGCATTCAGGGTTAAAGTATCGTATCTCGGCTCTGCCTTGATCTGATTGTCGCCCATAATCAGAAAACGGATTTTTCCATCTGCCGTCACCGGCTGTCCGGGTAACGGAAGTGTCCTAAAATTATACACTGCAGATTCACCTGTACCTGTTTTTATTTTATAATAATATTTTGTGTTGGGCTGTAAATTGGTAATTTTAGCGGTATGGTAATAATAATTATTATTGTATCCCGTATCTGAAAAAATATTGGTCGTTCCCGTCACGGTAACATTCAGATTACCGGGTGTTGTTCCGTAAGTGACCGTTGTCTCGTTATTTGAAGAGGTTTTCCAGTTGACGATCATGGAGCTTGGCGTCGGATTCTGCAGATAGGGAAACAGAGTCTGCCCCAATGCCATCTGGACGGCAAAACATAAAAAAAATAATACATGTTTCATGAATAGTACAGTTTAAGTGGTATTTAAAATTGTATGATGAACCTTCTAAAAGCACTGTTTGATTGCTTTTAATTACCGGGCAAAAGTAACTTTCTGATATAAACTGCAGCTGATGCCAACGTAAAGGAAGCGTTAAGTTTTAAGGTTAAAACCGGATAAAAAATTATTATTTTTAGTACAGTATATGTTTGGAATATTTGAAAACTATTTCATATATTTGCAACCTGTTATTCAACCTCTGACGAAGTCCGTGTAAGTTGCTTAGCCTAAACATTTTATTTATTAATAATGGATTTATTAAAGTACGTACAAGACAAGTACATTACAAAAAAAGAATTCCCTGAATTCAAAGCTGGTGATACCATCACGGTGTATTACGAAATTAAAGAAGGACAAAAAACAAGAACTCAGTTCTTCAAAGGAACCGTTATCCAGTTAAGAGGTACAGGTTCTACAAAAACTTTCACTATCAGAAAAATGTCTGGTGATGTAGGTGTAGAAAGAGTATTTCCTATCAACATGCCGGCTCTTCAGAAAATCGAAGTTGACAGAAGAGGTAGAGTTAGAAGATCAAGAATCTATTACTTCAGAGATCTTAGAGGTAAAAAAGCGAGAATTAAGGACGCTGCTTACAAGAAGAAATAATTCAGACAACAATACATACAAAAAGAGACTGCTATTTTTAGCGGTCTCTTTTTATTTTAAAAGCTTACTTGTATTTGGAGCTGTTTCCCGCTTTCCGTTGCCATCTTTTTTTCAAAAAGGATTTTCACTGCAATCGGAACTGGGAAAAGGGCGCGCCCTTAAACTGACACCGTTAAAAATTGTCGAGACTCCTTCAAAGCAGAAATTACATCATATAATATACGGCCTCTCAACATTTAACTTCCATCATCAGTTACTTTATAAACTCGTACAACGCATTCCAGAATTTATTATAGACTTCGATGTGCGGAAGATGCCCCGTATTTTCAATTTCAACTAATCTGGAGCCCGCAATCTGCTGCTGTGTTTTCTTTCCCAACTCCTGATACTGTCCCATTTTCGGCTGTAATTCTTTGGGAGCCCTTTCTTTTCCGATGGCAGTCCGGTCTCTGGTCCCGATGATCAATAAGGTCGGAGCTTTAATATTTTTAAATTCATAACAAACCGGCTGATTGTAGATCATGTCAGATGTTAAAGCAGCATCCCAGGCCACTTTTGGGTAATCAGGATGTAAGGTCCAACCCGCAATTAAGTCCAGCCATGGCTGGTACTCCGCTTTCCATTTATTGTCATAATAAAATTTTAACTGGTAATTTTTATAGGATTCCGAGGTGTTTTTTAGTTCAGATTGATAGGCCTGGTCAATGGTCTGGTATGCTGCGAAAGTTTTATAGTCTTCCAGTCCTATAGGATTTTCCAGAATTAATTTCTCAACCTTTTCGGGATACAGTAATGTAAATCTCGTAGCCACCATACCTCCCATTGAGTGACCCAGAACGATTAATTTATCGATTTTCAAATCATCCAAAATATTTTTAGTGTTGTCTGCCAGCTGAGAAAAGGAAAACTGATAAGACTGGGGTTTTGAAGATTTTCCAAATCCGATCTGATCGGGAATGATCACCCTGAATCCTTTATCAGACAAGTCTTTCGCTGTTCTCTCCCAGTAGGCTCCGTTAAAGTTTTTACCATGAAGAAGCATGATGGCTTTTCCGTTCGGCTTTTTCGGCTGTACATCCATATATGCCATTTTAAGATCATTATTCTGAGATTTAAAATTCAGAAAATGGACGTCGTAAGGATACTCATAATTGGTAAGCTCCGCATCTAAAGGTTTTGCCTGTGAAAACATCAGGTTGGGAACAGTTGACAGCATTAAAACCGCAACTGCATTGTTAAAATATTTCATGAAATTTATTTTATATATTAAAATTAAAAAAACCGTTCCAAAAGAAACGGCTATTCATTATTATTTTTAATTTAATGATATATTTTATGATACTTCTGCTGATACATATTCTTTTTTGGAGGGCAGATTCATTAAGACAATGGCAAAAAGGATGAGAGCAATGCCTGCCCATTGTATTAGAATAACCTTCTCACCTAATAAAACAAAAGCCATGGTTACCGAAACCGGCAGCTCCAGCGATGAAACGATACTTCCTAATCCCAGACCCGCATTAGGAAAACCTACATTGAATAAAATGGGCGGAATAATGGTTCCGAATAATGATAAAATCAACCCGTATTTCCAAAGAATGGAATAATTAAAGGCATGAATATGCTGTGTGTTTTCTGTAAAATTCAGATACAGTGATTTTAGTCCGTCAGAATACAAAGGCCCGATCTGTGCAAAAAATAAAAATGCAAATACGACAATTGACCCCCCGCATAGCATAATGATACTTTTCCTGAAAACAGGCAGATGGGTCGCCAGCGTATTGGAAGTAAACATCGTGAGGGTATATGATGCCGCCGCCATTAAACCCCAAAAGATCCCATGCCAGTCTATTTCGATACTTTCATTAACAAGATTTGTTGCCAGCACAGTTCCGATTAAAACGATAACGACAGAAATTACTTTTCTGGCATTCGGTAATTTTTTGGTGATAAAACTTTCTACAACGACGCTAAACCATACCGACTGCATTAAAAGAACAATTGCTATTGAAACATTAATATACTGAACAGCAATGTAATAAAATAAGCTGGTACAGCCTAAAGATGTTCCGGCAATGAGCAGTGTTTTCACTTCTTTTGCAGTTGGTGATGACAGTTTTTGCTTTGAGGTAACCGTCTGTATGAAATTCAGAATCAGAAGACCTGCCAATCCCAGTACAAATTGCGACGTGGTCACTTCTGAGGTCGTATAACCATCCTGGTAGGCCAACTTCACAAAGGTGGCCAACATCCCGTAGATGCTCGCACCGATTCCTACAAATAAAACTCCTTTTAGTATATTTTTCTTCTTCATAATTATTTTTCAGCCCGCAAAGGTACAATATATTCATTAAAATATTGACCAGCATGGGTGTGATAGATAAATAGAATTGGCGCGGGCAGAGCCCGCGCTAATTCTGTTCGGTATAATAATATTTTATTATTTCTTTACAATAATTGTAGAAGCTGCATCAAAAGCAAGTCCCTTTACTTTCACCATATATGTTCCGTTACCCAATTTATCCGTAGAGATCGCCTTTTTAGCATCCGGAGAAATTTTATCTTCCGAAGAGACCAATCTTCCGGACATATCGTAGATTTCGACACTTACTTTCCCCAGGGTTTTATCCGGAAAACTAATAAAGAACTCATTTTTAGCAGGATTCGGATACATGGAGATTGTACTTTTCACTGTTTTCACTTCATCTGCGGAAAGTACAGCACAATCAGCCGGAATATCAAAGCTTTCAACCTGGTCATTAATATTGTTTTTAGCGCCTGCTGAAGCATTTACTCCTAATCCTCTTCTCGCAAATGTATTCCAGATCATACATCGGTCTGCTCCTCCGGTAGTGGACTGGTCGGCAGCAATAATGGCATTTCTGCCGTCTATAAAAGTCGGGTTGCAGGCCTGAAGTTTCAAAGCGTCCGTAACCAGCTGTAAAACTCTGGCGCTCCCATTTGCTGCATTAGCGGTCACATCAGAAGAATATCCATATTTTTCCACGTACTTCCAATGAAGATCCCATAGCATGGTAGCCCATACAGAACCGATAGAATGCATATTAGGAAAACTAACCGATCCGGCATTAAATTCCATCCCGTTGGTATTACCGTACGTAAAACTATTAACGGCAAAATCAGGAGAATATTTAGCATTACGTATTCCCGGGTCATTTGGCTGCTGCCCTAATGCATAAGTTCCCAATCCTCTCGCAACAGAAGCATTATCTCCCGGTTTATTCGTTAACATCAGCGCAAAGAAGTCCGACCAGCCTTCTCCCATCTGCTCATAATCCTCTGATGGATTCAGGCAGGAATAACCGTCGCCTGTCAGCCTGTTTGAAATGCCGTGCCCGTATTCGTGCGTGACGATACCATTATCAAAGCTTCCGTCATATTTTGTATCAGCCCTGATGGTAAGACTTACCGGAATATTGGCGGAAAGCTTTCCTTTTATAAACTCACCTTCATCATTGGATATGGATAATGAGGGTATGGCAATGGTATTATCAGTGCCGAACATCGCTCCTATTGTGTTACCGGTTGCCGCGTCATTATATACTAAAACAGCATCAGCACCTGCTGCCTGAGCATTTTTAACCTTAACTACTGAATTGCATGAGCCACTTTCGATCAATCCTATTTTACCCGTAAGCTCACCTGCCGGTAAAGCAGTACAACCATCGATAATGCTTGCCAGTTTTACCTCTCTTGTAAGTTCAATATCACTAGGTAGCGGACCGAAGAAGGCAGGTGCCCAATTAGGTATTCTTGAAACAGCATCTGAAGGAGCATGATACCATATTGCACGATTAGATTTTACCCACAGATACATTTGCATAATACCATTGTAATTATCCGGATAGGTTGCAAAATTGGCATTGTTAAATCCGCCGCCATCCTGGGACTGAGCAAGGACCTCATCATTACCTAATCCCCCTTTTCCAAAGTTATTACGCTGAAAATTTCTCGCAGATTCAGTAAACCCGAATTGATAAAAGATATCATGGATTTTATTATTTATATAAAACAAATTGGTAGTAGAGGCAGAAAGGTTATGATATGTTAGGGCATTGGCATCATATGGAAAATCAAAATTTCTTGCTGCTCCTCCATCAGGAGATATACCGTAAGTACTTTCATTATTATCCTTATCCTCGTAAGCATATACGTTATTTCCCCGGGTAATTGTATAATGATTTACACCGTCAGAATGCCATCCTTCAGGGGATGAAGCTACGATCCAGGGATTATTCACAATAGATCTTGTTCCGAAAGTGGGCGCTTCCAGAGGCAGTGCAAATACATTGTAAGAAGCATTATCAATACTGGGAGGAGTAAGATTTATCCTGTTATTATCCTGGTGATAAAATTCTTTTTGCGGCAATAATAATTTACCAGAATGGTCGTGTGAATAGGCGCCCTCTTTAAAATTACAGGACAAATTCAGATTTACCTTATTAATAATTTCACCCGTATGGGCGTCGATCAGATAATTCCAGGAATCCGGAGATTGTGGAACTTTCATAAAATATTCATAAGCCAGTCTGAGTTTATTATTTTTATCATTTGTATAAACAAGTCGCTCTATTGCACGCTGCATTCGGTCTGAAGACTTCTGAAACAGTGAAATAATGGGAAGGTCGGCGATTTCAGACTTTCCTAAATCAGAAGCAATTTTTTGAAGGGCTTCTTTTTTCGTAATTCCGACAGTCTTTGAGACAGAAGTCGTGTAATCCTTTATAAAATTATCGGAGTAATAAACTATTTTATGATCTCTGATTAAGGCTGTGCCTACGGAATTATATACAGGAATATCATTATAAGTCTGCTGAAATTTAATAATATCTCCATGTAAGGACTTGGAATAATCAATATTATCAACAATAAAATTAATAAGGTCTGGTTTTTTATATTCTCGTATTTTATTCCGAGAAATATAATCTTTAATGAGTTGCTCATTTTCCTGCGACAGTACCGCCGAACAGGATAAAACTGCAAATGCGGACATCAGAATCGGTAATTTCATTTTTTCATGTTTTGTATAAATAAAATTACAAATAATAAAACTAAAAAATGCATTTAGTTAAAAATTCAATAAAAAAACCACTTCATATGAAGCGATTATATAATTTAAATTTATTACTATATATATTTCTAATTATTTTAATTTTTGATTATTATTTTTTTACAATAATTTTGGAGTCTGCATCAAAAGCAAGTCCCTTTACTTTCACCATATACGTTCCGTTGACCAATTTGTCTGTTGAAATCGCCTTTGTAGCATCCGGAGAAATTTTATCTTCGGATGAAACCAATTTTCCTGACATATCGTAAATTTCAACACTTACTTTCCCCATGGTTTTATCCGGAAAATGAATGAAGAACTCATTTTTAGCAGGATTTGGATAGATGGAGAGACGGTTTTTTACAGATTTTACTTCATTTGCAGAAAGTACAGCACAATCATCCGGAACACTGAAACTTTCGACCTGGTCATTAATATTGGTTTTAACGCCTGCCGAAGCATTTACTCCCAATCCTCTTCTGGCAAACGTATTCCAGATCATACATCGGTCTGCTCCGCCAGTTGTCGCCTGGTCGGCAGCAATAATGGCATTTCTGCCGTCTATAAATGTGGGGTTGCAGACCTGAAGTTTCAAAGCGTCCGTGACTAGCTGTAAAACTCTGGAGCTCCCGCTTGCTGCATTAGCAGTCACATCAGAAGAATATCCATATTTTTCCACGTACTTCCAGTGCAGGTCCCACAACATGGTAGCCCATACAAAGCCGATGGAATGTACATCCGGAACAATAGCAGATCCGTTATTGTACTCCATCCCGTTGGTATCGCCGTAAGTAAAACTATTGACGGCAAAATCAGGAGAATATTTTGCAGGCCTTATCCCGCCACCTGTTATTGCCTGCCCGGCAGCATACGTTCCCATCCCCCTGGCGACAGAAGCATTATCGCCTGGTTTATTGGTTAGCATGAGTGCAAAGAAATCTGACCACCCTTCACCCATCTGCTCTTTATCTGCGGACGTACTTAAACATCCATAGCCGGTTCCGGTCAAGCGGTTAGAAATTCCGTGTCCGTATTCGTGCGTGACAATACCATTATCAAAGCTTCCATCGGGAGTTACACTCGTCGCAGGGTCATTTTTCAGGGTAACATTTACTGTTGTACCTGCAGAAAGCTGGCTTTTGATAAAATTTCCTTCTCCGTAGGTAATCAGTAGTGAAGGGATGGTAACCGTTGCGTCCACTCCGGCCATTCCTCCAATTGAAGATCCGTTAGCAGCATTATTATAAATAACCGCAGCTGCAGCCCCTGCATCCTGCAGATTCTTTGTCTTTACGACAAAAGAGCACGTTCCCCTTTCAACTAAACCTATTTTTCCGGTAAGTGACCCGGCTGGCAAAGCAGTACATCCGTCTAAAACGGAAGACAGCTGTATATTTCCGGTTACTCCCGTTGCATTCAAGGCCATACCGTACTGAGCGATTCCCGCACCGGGAGTGCGTGTTACTGCTGTACCCGGAGCATTATAAAAGAACAGCCTGTTAACCGTGGACCACATATACATCTGCATGGTTGGGTTATAATAATCTGGCGGAGAAGAGAAGTTAGCATTATTGGTTCCTCCCCCATCCTGAGCTTCTGCAAAAACACCGTCGTCATCCAGTCCTCCTTTTCCAAAATTATTCCACTGGAAGTTTCTTGCCGATTCTGTAAACCCAAACTGATAGAACACATCGTGGATCCTATTATTTAAATAAAACAGGTTGGTAATCGATGCATTTTGGTTGAAGGCTGCGTTTGCATTGATGCTGAAGGGAAAATTAAAGTTTCTGGCAGTTCCACCATCCGGGGATAAACCGGGATTATTGGTATTGGCCGTATCTTCATAAGCATATACATTATTTCCTCTGGTATTGGTATAATGCGTCGTTCCGTCAGAATGCCATCCTTCAGGTGATGCACTGAGAAGCCATGGGTTTGAAATCATGGATCTTGATCCAAATGTCGCTGCTTCAAGGGGCAGCGGAAATACATTATAAGATGCATTGTCAGGGGAAAACAATACAAAATTTTGATGAGCTTTACTGTCAGGTCCTATCAACTGATGCATTTCTGTATCACGATAATGAGTGAGATCCGAAGAGTAAGCATCGGCAGTAAAATCACATGACGATGTCAGATTGGTTTTTTCAAGAATCTTCCCATCACCAGCATCTACAATCATATTCCAGTAGTTGGCAGATTTGGGTTCTCTTAAAATATATTCATAAGCCAGACGCAATTGATCATTAATATCATAATGATAAACGAGTCTTTGCTTTGCTGATTTATTGTCATTTACAGATTTTTCAAGAAAGTTCAGAATGGTAAAATCGGAAATCTCTGTATTTCCGAGCGCTTCTGCTATTTTCTGGAGCGCATCACTTCTGGATAATCCCGCATGATCCGGACCTGCTTCCTGGTAATTTTTCACGAAATTCTCAGAAAAGTAAGTCACTTTCTTATCTTTGATCAGAGCAGTCCCAGCAGCATGATATACAGGAAACCCTTTGTAAACCTGCCGAAATTTTACGATATCACCATCCAAAGATTTTGAGGGATCTACATTATCAATAATAAAATCGGTAAGGTCTGATTTTTTATATTCTTTAATTTTATTTTGAGAAATATACTCCTTAATTAATGTATGATTATCCTGAGAAAATAAATTTAATGGTAAAACTGCGAAGACCGCAATTGAAAGTGGTAGAATTATTTTTTTCATATAAACCAATAAAGTTGCTAAACTACAATTATTAATAATCGTATAATATATATTTTGCAAAATAACACAATATTTTAATTTATTTTTAATAATTTATAAAAATATACTGAATTAATAATTGCTAAACGACAAATTTAAATCGTTTATTCATATTCATAGTATTTTAACCTTTAATCAGGGCCTCCTGAAAATTTCATTTATTTTCAAAATACTTACATTTGTATTGTCAAGAAAAATGATTCCCAGTTTTTCTTTTCAAAATTTAAAATATTTTAAATTTAATTTACAAATACCACACAATTATGAAAACAACATGCTTAAAATCCGGAAATAAGCTTTTATTTCTAATCCTTTACTGCATCGGAACACTTAGTTTATCAGTGAAGGCGCAAACTACTGAAAACCCTACGATCACCGCTCTGTTTCAGAATTCTTACCGTTTGTATAAAGACATCCGAAAGCCCAACGGGATCTATCTTGATGCGTTGGCCCTGAATGGTGTAGGCGATAAACCCGCTGCTATTGTAGCGAACGGAATAGGATTAATTTCGCTCTGCATAGCAGATGCCATGTATCAGAAAACCGGAGACCAGGCCCATTGGGAGACGAATGCTGCCGATCAGGTTAACACGACCCTCCAGACATTTATTAATTTTAAAAATGCCGGAAAGACAAATTCAGCAGGATTGTTCTACCGGTATTTTGACTACAATACAGGTGATCAGGCATGGTCCAGTGAATACAGTACCATAGACAACGCCATTTTTGCTATGGGAATTATTTTCTGTAAAAACTATTTTGCCTCCAATCCGTCCATTGTAGCCAAGGCTAACACCATTCTGAACGCCATGGACTACACCAAAGCTATCGGACAAAATAATATTTATATGATTCTGGATCAGAATGGAAACGGAAGTGCGCCTACCAGTCCATTTAATGAATATATACTGGTTTCGTGGCTTGCAAAAAATGCACCTGCTTCTCATCCTAATTATGCCGCATCCCAGACCTTTTGGAATACTTATTTTGCTAACCCTGTTTCCGCACCGGTACCTCATGTCAATTATTGGGGACATGTTACACTTTCAGACGGACAATACTGGCTATCCAGCTTTATTCCCCAGTTCAGCTATTACCTATGTAACTACTATAAAAACAATACAGCCTATATGGATTATTTTGACAGTACCAGAAAGAGTGATAAACTGTACAGCGAAAATATAGGATTCAGCGCTTATGAATGGGGCATGGGAGCGGGAGATATTCCAGGAGGAGGGTATTCTGCCGATGCCGTAGAGAACAATCCACAAAGAATCGTCTCTCCTCATATTGTAGCAGGTTTTATTCCTGTAAACCCTCAAAGTAAAGCTGATTTACTGAGTTTATATAATGACGGTACGGGCCCTGCTGTTTACAGCTTAGTTTCTGATCCCTCTAAAAAAGTACTCTGGAGATACCGTCAGAATAGTACTTCCCTGAGATCATCTTATATACAGGCTATCGATTTCTCCACCATGCTTTTTGGTCTGGCTTCGCTACCTGAATATCTTGGAAATAACTGGTTTAATACCTATAATGTTATTAACAGCTCATCTGCAGTTCTTGGTACAGTTCGAAGCAAGCCGGCTGCAAATGGTAATATAACGTATAATTCTCTTGAGAAAACGATAAAAATAAACACCATACCGGGACAGAAACGTGTTGAAATATATAGAACAGACGGACGGATATTGCATCAGATTTCTACCTCTGACACCCATATTTCCATTGAGGCAGGAGCTTTTAAACAGTCTGTGGTTGTTGTTTTAGTACAGACTAAAGAAGGTGTCATCAAAAAGAAAATATCTGTATATTAATTTCGCAATACTATATCCTGAAAGGGAGAATATCAATACTTAACCGGGGCAGTAATTTGGCTCCGGTTTTCTTTTTACAGATAATTTATATTATTTCAGAGAGCCCTGTATTACAGGCTATAATAATGTATGAGCAAAAAAAAGGAGCCGCTCTACGAACGGCTCCCTATTTACAAATGGTGATAAGGATTATCTCCCTTCTTCCATTTTTCTTTTTAATTCTGCTAGAGCATCGATATCTCCAAGAGTTGATCTTTCTTCGTTGTTTGAAGAAGAAGATACGTTTCTGGAAGAAGAGTCTTTCACATTTTTCTTCTCTTCGTCTCTGAAGATCCCTGTGTGAGAAACTACTACTCTTTTGAATTCTTTGTTGAATTCGATTACTTTAAACTGGGCTTCTTCACCTTTTTTGATTTTAGATCCATCTTCTTTCTCTAATAATCTTGAAGGGCAGAAAGCTTCAACTTCAGCATCTTCGAACTGTACAGAAGCACCTTTATCGTGTACTTCTACTGCTTTACCAGCATGGATAGTTCCTTCAGCATATTTAGTTTCGAATGCATCCCAAGGGTTGTCAGTCAATTGCTTGTGACCTAGAGATAATCTTCTAGCCTGGATGTCTAATTCAAGAACTACAACATCTAATTTATCACCTACTGCACAGAACTCAGAAGGGTGTTTGATTTTCTTAGTCCAAGAAAGATCAGAGATGTAGATCAAACCGTCGATACCTTCTTCTAACTCTACGAATACACCAAAATTAGTGAAGTTTCTTACCGTTCCTACATGCTTAGATCCTACAGGATACTTAGTTTCGATGTTTTCCCATGGATCTTTGCTTAACTGCTTGATACCAAGAGAGATTTTTCTGTCTTCTCTATCTAAAGTTAATACTTCAGCTTCCACTTCATCTCCTACTTTCACAAAATCACCTGCAGATCTTAAGTGAGTAGACCAAGACATTTCAGAAACGTGGATTAATCCTTCTACACCTGGAGCGATTTCTACGAATGCACCATAGTCAGCAAGAACTACTACTTTTCCTTTTACTTTATCTCCAACTTTCATGTCAGCAGAAAGAGCATCCCAAGGGTGAGCTTCTAATTGCTTCATACCTAACTGGATTCTTGTTTTCTCATCATCGAAGTCAAGGATAACCACTTTCACAGTCTGTCCGTCCTCAAGAATTTCAGATGGGTGGTTCACTCTAGACCAAGAAAGGTCTGTAATGTGAATCAATCCATCTACTCCTCCTAAGTCAATGAATACACCGTAAGAAGTAATATTCTTAACCGTACCTTCAAGAACCTGTCCTTTTTCAAGCTGAGCGATGATTTCTTTTTTCTGACCTTCGATATCTGCTTCGATCAATGCTTTGTGAGATACAACTACGTTTTTGAACTCAGGGTTGATTTTCACAACTTTGAACTCCATTGTTTTACCTACGAACTGATCGTAATCTTTAATTGGCTTCACATCAATTTGAGAACCAGGTAAGAATGCTTCGATTCCGTGTACGTCAACGATCATACCTCCTTTGGTTCTTGATTTAACAAAACCGTTAACGATTTCTCCAGTTTCGTGAAGTTCGTTTACTTTATCCCAAGCTTTAAGCGTTCTTGCTTTTCTGTGAGATAACTGTAACTGTCCGGTTTTGTCTTCTCTTCTGTCAACCATTACTTCTACCTCGTCACCTACACTTAGGCCCTGGTTGTAACGGAATTCGTTAAGAGAGATAACACCTTCTGATTTGAAGTTGATGTCTACGATAGCTTCTTTATCCGTTAATCTCACTACTCTACCCACTAGAACGTCATTGTCGTTCAGGCTGTTAAGAGATCCGTTGTAGATTTCTTCTAAATCGCTTTTTTCTTTTCTCGCATCTGCATCAAGACCTGATTCAAAAGAATCCCAGTCAAATTGTTCCGGTGCTACGTTTTGGTTTAAAATAACCTCTGCTGAATTTGTCTCTTTTGACATTTTCTAATAAAATTTGTATTCCTTCTTTTTTAACGGTCTGAATAAATGTGGATTTAAAAAATACGGAAGTAATTAATTATAAGTATTTTACTTGTCAAACCTTTCGCCACAAAAGTGGGTGCAAAGATATAAAATTTATTTAACATAAACAATAATTCACACAATCTGCTTAATGGCTGTAATGTTTTGATAATCAATATTTAAAATTCGCTTACCAAGAAAGCATCCTGGCTAGAGCGCTTAAAGTCTTCTGAACCGGATGCCTGATTCCCAGCCCGGATTGTAACGGCATCCTTTTGGGTTGCGGCTGAAGCGGAGCGGAAGCCGGAATCCGAAAGATATAGTGAAAAGCCGGAAACAGCTCCTGAATAATGGTTAGTCGTTGCCGGTTGATCATTTTTTATTTTGCTGCTTTTATGTAAATGACACAGGAAATATCAGACCTTTAACTAAAAACCAGAAGCCTGTACTCATTAACTAAATCCTTATCTTTGCACCATGGAACTACAATCTATTTATCAGAAACTGCAGATTCAGGATATGAATCAGATGCAGAAATCTACCTATAAAGCTACTGAAAACCAACAGGACGTTGTTTTACTTTCCCCTACCGGTTCAGGGAAGACCCTGGCATTTTTATTTCCGGTTCTCAGAAATCTGAAAAAAGAGATTTCCGGAATCCAGGCTTTAATTTTGGTTCCGGCAAGAGAACTGGCATTACAGATTGAGCAGGTTTTCAAAGCGATGGGTACCGATTTTAAAGTTTCGGTCTGCTATGGTGGTCATGATAAAAAAATTGAAGTCAATAATTTAATTGAAGCTCCTGCCGTATTGATCGGAACTCCAGGACGGGTGGTCTATCACTTAAGAAATAATAATTTTGATCCGAAAACGATTAAAACTTTGGTTCTGGATGAGTTTGACAAAGCTTTGGAACTTGGTTTTCATGAAGACATGGAATTTATTTCCAGCGCTCTGAAAGGACTTTCACAGAGAATTTTAACTTCAGCAACAGCAATGGACGAAATTCCTGCGTTCACCGGATTAAGAAATGAAAAACTGGTTGATTTTCTAAAACTGAGTGAGGTAAAACCTGACATCCAGCTGCGAAAAGTGATGACCATTTCTGAGGAAAAGCTGGATACGCTTTTTCATCTGATCTGTAAGATAGGAAACAAAAGAACTCTTATTTTCTGCAATCACCGCGAAGCAGTAGACCGTATTTCTGAACTCTTACGCGAGAAAGGGATCGACAGGGAGACCTTCCACGGCGGTATGGAACAGGACGAAAGGGAACGTGCCCTCCTTAAATTCAGGAATGATTCTGCGAGAATTTTAATCACCACTGATCTCGCTTCAAGAGGCCTGGATGTTCCGGAAGTAGAATCTATTGTCCATTACCAGCTTCCTCCGAAAGAAGATGCTTTCATTCACAGAAACGGCCGTACGGCAAGAATGAATGCTAAAGGTTTTGCCTATTTGATTATGACGGCCGAAGAAAATTTTCCGTTTATCAAAAGCAATACTCCGGAAGAAAGTGTTACAGAATTTAGTAAAATTCCTGAAAAAACTCCTTTCCAAACGATTTATATCAGTGCCGGAAAAAAGGATAAAGTCAATAAAGTGGATATTGTGGGTTACCTTTTAAAGAAAGGCGAACTTCAGAAAGAAGATTTGGGTGTTATTGAAGTGAAAGATACGACCTCGTATGTAGCCGTTTCCAGAACTAAAGTAAATGCTGTTTTGAGAAAACTGGCGAATGAAAAACTAAAGGGCAAGAAGGTGAAAATGGAGGTTGCCTATTAAGATTTTGGAATCATTATAATCTACTTACATTCTAAAAATGAAATCATCATGATTGAGGATATTTAGTAATCAATGCTATGAATCTTCTTATTTAATGTAATTTTTTTGACGCAAAGTTTATTTAAACTGAGATTTACTTAAGGGGCAAGGCGAATCAATGTTGTTGATTGATGAAGCTGTATTCTTAAGTTTCGCTTTGCTAAGAGAACCCTTTGCTTTTCTTTTTAAGATTCGTCAGTATTTGTAAATCTTTGCGTCAGACACCGTGCAGATTATACATCCGGCTTATCTTAATGGTTACAGAAAGAGTCTTTTATGCTTTGGCTGAAGCCTGATTGGTTGATTACAATAAAAAAACGGGCTGAAGCCCGTTCCTATTGATCTGATTTGTGCTGATTAATCATATACCGCCGTCACTTCGATTAGGTTTTTGGAAAAAAGCGTATCGAGAAGCGATACATCAGGCAAGTATTAGTCTTTCCAGTAAAAACTTCTCGATACACTCCGGCTTTGGTGCGTTACCCGAAGTGCCGGAACGGTGTATTACTTCCCCCAATATCTAATGAGATACTATCGTCACTTCGAGTAGATTTTTGGAAAAAATCGTATCGAGAAGTGCTACACCAGACAAGTATTAATCTTTCCAGTAAAAACTTTTCGATACACTCCGCTTTGCTGCGTTACCCGGAGTGACGGGAATGGTGATATCAGCTCATTATAACGGACTGATTTAATCAGAAAACTGTATTTTCAAACCCGATATTATAGATTACCGAACTCCTCTAACATCTGTCGGCAAGATATACACTGATTTTGTAGCGGTAATAAATAAAATATTATTGTTCTCTCCACCGAAAGTGACGTTTGAAGTCCATTCTTCATCAATCGGAATATGATACGCTTTCTTTCCCTCCCTATTAAAAATATGAACGCCGTTTCCTGTGAGGTACAGATTTCCGTTATTGTCAAGGGTCATTCCGTCTGAGCCCATTTCGCAGAAAAGTTTCTTCTCGGACAACTTCCCTTCACCCAGGATATCATAGACGTATGTCTTTCCGGCATCAATATCTGAAACGAATAACTTTTTAAATTTTTCACTTCCGATAATTCCGTTCGGCTGGGTGAAAGTTTCCAGTTTAACAACCTTTCCTTCCTTACTTCTGTAATACAGACTTTTGTTAGGAATTTCCTCTTTGAAATCTACCCAGTAATCTCTCTTGTAAAGAGGGTCTGTGAAATACATTCCGCCGTGTGCATCATTCCATACATCATTAGGACCATTTAATCTTTTCCCTTCAAAATTTTCTACGAGAACCTGAATTTTTTTGTCTTTTGATATTTTCCAGATTTCCCCGTTATTGTCGGAACAGGTAATAAGATTATCATCTTTGTCGAAATGGGTACCATTGGCTCTCCCGGTTTTATCCAAAAACTCAACTACTTTATTGGTTTTCCAGTCCCAGTAATAAATCTTATCATTCGGTTGGTCTGTAAAATATACATTTCCTTCCTTATCCGAAGCCGGTCCTTCTGTAAAACTAAACTGATCCGAAATTTTCTCCGGTTTTACTCTGTCATAAAACATTTTGTTATAATTTACTGATTTGCAATTTACTAATGCGAAAACCAAACCAACTAAACTTATTTTAAGGATATTCTTCATTCTGTAACAATTAGCCGTTGCAATTTACAATAAGAAAACCCCTGTTTCAAAGATTATTTCATCATTTTGAATCATTAAGAAAATTGCTTAAAATGTCCTTATTGTACTATTTAAGAAGTAGATCATGTTAGTTAATAAGACTTTTAATACAGAGCTTTGCATGGGTCTAAGCTAAAAATCTTTTCGGATCCCAAAAAAGGATAATAAGTGTTTACTAAAAAATAGTGGCATTCACTTTACAATTTAATCAAATTTTAAAACAATGAACATACAGCCCGATAATTTCAAAATTTCAAAGATCGAAGATGAAGATTTCAGGAACTCGGTAGGGACAATGGATCAGGCAGGAAAAAGAAAATGGGTTTTTCCCCGGAAGCCAAAAGGAAAATATACCAACTACCGAAATTATACAAGTTATGTGCTGCTGTTGCTATTTTTCGGATTGCCATTTATTAAGATCAATAAGAATCCTTTCCTTTTATTCAATGTTATCGACAGAAAATTTTTCATATCAGGACAACCATTTTATCTTCAGGATTTCTTTATTCTTGCCTTGGGAGCGGTCATTTCTGTGATTTTTGTGATGCTTTTTACGGTGGTTTTCGGAAGAATTTTCTGTGGTTGGCTTTGTCCGCAAACCGTTTTTATGGAAAATGTTTTCAGAAAGATTGAATATTGGATAGAAGGTGACCGAAATAAGCAGATGAAACTTGACCGACAGGAGTGGGATGCAGAAAAAATCAGAAAAAGGCTGACAAAATGGTCAGTTTTTGCGTTGATGTCTGTTATCATCACTCATTTTATGTTCATGTACATCGTTGGCTATGAGGAGATTTTCAGAATAATGGGTGACGGGCCTGCTGAGCATCCGTTGAAATTCTTAGGGATGATCGGGTTTGCCATGACTTTTTATCTTGTATTTGCCTGGCTCCGGGAGCAGGTCTGTACACTGATCTGTCCATACGGAAGACTTCAGGGTGTCTTAATTGATAAGCAGACCATTAATGTTTATTATGATTTCAAAAGGGGGGAAAACCGGTCAAAATGGAGAAATCATGAAAATCGGAAAACCGTCGGAAAAGGCGACTGTATCGACTGCCATCAATGTGTTATCGTATGTCCTACCGGGATTGACATCAGAAACGGACAGCAGCTGGAGTGTGTTAACTGCACTGCCTGCATTGATGCCTGTGATGAGGTCATGGAAAAAGTAGGGCTGCCTAAAGGATTGATCCGGTATGCTACAGAAGCCGAAATTGAAAACCGGGAGAAGTTCAGATTTACTTCAAGAATGAAGGCCACAGCCGCTTTTCTTGTTCTCTTAATAGTTTTGCAGGGATTTTTAATGTATGACAGAGGTTCAATGGAGGCTAAATTTATAAAACCTGCAGGATCAACATTTTTTATCAAGAATGGGAAAATAACCAACACTTTCATCTATACTCTTCTCAACAAAACGAATGAAAAAAAGATTCTCACCATCAGGGTTCTGAGTCCCGACAACGCAGAAATCACCTATTTCGGTTCGGATAAAATCGTTTTGAAGGGAGATAAAATGCTGAAAGGAAATATTAACATTACCTTTCCTGAGCAGGAGATAAAACTGTCCAAACAGAATATAAAGATCGGTGTATTTGATGAAAAGGGAGAAATGCTGGATTCTTTTGAAACCGTATTTGAAGGTCCTTTCAGGCTTCTCCTCTGATAAAATGACAAATTATCTTAAGCCTTATATTTCCTTATAAATTCTGTGGGAGTCATTCCGGAAGTTTTCCGGAATACTCTTACAAAATAAGAGTACTCTTCATATCCCAGCCGGAATGCGATTTCTACCAGGCTCTCATCAAGATAGATCAGCATTCTTTTAGCTTCTAATATTACCCGTTCTGTAATGACCTCCGTTGCTGTTTTCTGAACGACGGTCTGAATAATCCGGTTGAGGTGCTTTGATGATATATTCATTTTCGAGGAATAAAATGCAATGGATTTTTCAGCCATAAAATACTGTTCGACCAGATTTTCGAAATCCTGATAATGTTTAAAATAAGAAAGACTTGTCGATGAGGCGAGGTGATCCGCATCTTTTGAGAACGCTCTTGCCGAGTGAATAAAAATCTGTGACATCAATGAAAGGATCAAACCGTTTTTCAGGAGATCCCGGGAAAGATATTCATTCTGTAACTCCTTAAAGAGATATAGTTTCCTTTCCAGTTCACATGCAGTTAACTGAAGCTTTCTGGGATAGGTGACAGATCCGAAAAAAGAAAAATGTCTTAATTTCTGATTGACATAATGCATTTCGTAAAACTGCTGTGAACAGAAGAAAATATATCCATCAATGTCCTCAGACAGTTCCCAGCTGTGAATCTGTCCCGGAGACATAAAAAAAAGACTTCCTTTCGAAACATCATATCTTTGAAAATCTATCTCATGCACACCAGTGCCCCGGGTAAAGAGGATGGCGGCAAAAAAATCATGACGGTGCGGCTTCTCAAGATGACGATGGCCCACAACCAGATGATTCTTCAGGTTATTAAAGTAAAAATCCGAAGTATCCTTACCCGCCTGAAAAAGATCCATATGAAGCACCGAGATAGAATCCATATTTTATGATATTTTGATCAAAATTAACGAAAATATTATTGATTGAAATCCTTTATGATAAACAGCTTAAAGCATAATACCTTCCTTTATATTTGTAGTGTTTTTTAAAAATTTTTATCTTTGGAGATCAGGATTCTAAACATGAAGATAAATTTACCCGACAAACTGTATTATTCAATAGGAGAAGTGGCAAAGGCATTTGATGTAAACACCTCACTGATACGGTATTGGGAACAGGAATTCCCCATTATTAAGCCTAAAAAAAATAAGAAAGGGAACCGGTACTTCACTCCGGAAGACATCAAAAATCTACAGATGATTTATCACCTGGTAAAAGAAAAAGGCTATACCCTCGACGGAGCACGTATCGCACTGACCACCAACAGTAAAATTTCCGAAACAGTAACCATCATAGACCGACTCGAATTCATCAGAGCGGAGCTTTTAAAACTTAAAGATTCTCTGGCTGAAAAAGATACGGAGTATTAAAATTATTCTAATAGCGTTATCATTTGGTTTACATTAACCATAACAAAACTAAAATTCTATTCTGATATAAATCAATCATCATCCGCTCATTGTTAAACCTCAGTATTATTACTAAGTTTACTCAATGATGAGAAAAAGCTATTACCAAAAGATCGCGTTCCTGGGAATATTTCTGATTATTTTATTTGTTTTTCAGAAATATACAGGCAGAGCAAAAGAGGATTTTTCTAATGTGAAATTTATTTCAGAAAAAAATGTTACACCTGCTTTAACCGATTTTGATCCCAACACTCTGGATGAGGGGCAATGGAAAAAATTAGGATTTTCGGCAAAGCAGATTTCCACAATTCTCCGATATAAAGAAATGGTCGGAGGGAAATTTATTTCCAGAGAGCAGCTTAAAAAATGTTATGCCATATCACCTGAGAAATATTCTTTGTTGGCTACTTATATTCTGCTTCCTGAAACCAATAAAGAGACAAAATTTTCGGGTTCAAAAAATTTCGCATCTACATCTCTTGTGATTCATAAAAAATTCAATCCTGATCTTTATTCACAAACCGATTGGATGAAAATGGGTTTTACTGAACGTCAGGCAGAAGCAATACTAAAATACAGAAATTATCTGGGCGGAAGTTTTATAAGCAAAGACAAGTTTAAAGAATGTTTTATCATTAGCGATGAAAATTACATAAAACTCGCACCCTATCTTATTCTTCCGGATAAGACTCCAAACCATTTTAAAAATGATTCTGAAAACAAAAATACTTCAAAAAGCAAAATCCAGTATCACCCTTTTGATCCCAATATTCTGGATGTGGAAGGCTGGCAACGCTTAGGATTCTCAGCCGGGCAGTCAAAAGTAATTGTCAATTACCGGGATCGGAATTTGCAAGGAAGCTTTAAAAATACAGAAGAAATCCGCAAATGCTTTGTGATTTCCAGTGAGAAATTTGAAGAAATAAAGCCTTATATCCAATTTAATCCAACTACCATTGTGAAACCGGCCGGTAAAAAAACAGAATTAAGACAGGAAAAAACAGACTTTTCAAAAATTGATTTAAATAAAATAACCTTTAAACAGCTTTTAGAGTTCGGATTTGATGAAAGAGCAGCAGGCTCATTGATCGGTTTTAGAAATAAACTGGGTGGATTTGTCAATAAGGATCAGATCTTAACGACGTATAATATCGACAAAGAATTAACACAGAAATTATTGTCCATCGCTTTTTTAGATTCTTCCGGTGTCCAAAAATACACACTATCTGATGCTCCTGAGGAATGGCTGAAAAACCACCCCTATTTTAAATATTCGGCTGATAAAATCATTTTTTACAGGATCAGTGAAAAGAATGATAAGAAGATCTGGAAATTTCTGAAACTCAAACCGGAATATGAAACGAGGATGAGGCTGTATATCAAATAAGGATGGTTATTAAGCATCCTTATTCCTGTTTATTCTATGAATATGGTATTGTTATCTTATATTTACTGATCTAGTCTGAATGCAACTCCTTCATAATTATAACCTTGTCCGCCGGCACCCAGTTCTCCATAATTATTCGTATAGAAATGATCTACCTTGCTCGGATTGAAATATTGATAAATTCTGACTCCGGTTGGATCAGCAGGATCATAAGCCGCAAACATATTCGCAGCAAAATACCAATTCACATTAAACGGGTTATTAGGATCAACTGCAGGGTTTGATAAGGTATAAAAATGATCATTTTTAGCAGCATAATAAAATCTTCTGACAAGAGTTCCTCCGCCTACACTATACCCCAAAATCCCTTCATAACTGTATCCGTTATTTATGCCTTCGCTGTAATTTGTTGAATAAAAATGGTTTCTCCCATTGTAAAATCTGTAAACCGCTATTCCTGTGTTTTTATTGGTAGCCTGTGATTCGGCTTTATTTGCTGAAGACAGATTGGTCTCATTTAATGACTCGACTTCATTACTACAGTTAATTAAAAGCATGGGTAATCCCAATATAAAAGCTATTTTTCTCATTTTAATTTTGTTTTGTTTTGATTATTTAGTTATTCATAGAATTAGTTTATTGTTTTGCTGGAACTTTCCAGGCTCCTGGTAAGAACTGAGAGTTCTTCATCTGTCAGATCTCTCCATTTTCCAACCGGAAGATCTAGTTTTATATTCATTATCCGGATTCTCTTTAGTTTTTTCACTTCATAGCCCAGAAATTCGCACATTCTGCGGATCTGTCTGTTTAGACCCTGGGTAAGAACAATTCTGAAATTCATATCATCTATTTTTTCAACTTCACATTTTTTGGTGACGGTGTCTAAAATAGGAACTCCGTTTCTCATCTTTTCCAGAAATTTGGGAGTAATCGGTTTATCAACCCGTACGATATATTCCTTTTCATGATTATTCCTTGCTCTCAGAATTTTATTTACGATATCTCCGTCACTTGTGAGCAGAATAAGTCCTTCACTAGGCTTATCTAATCTTCCGATCGGGAAAATTCTCTTAGGATGGTTGATATATTCGATGATGTTATTTTGCTCCCGCTTGGTATCAGTGGTACAGACGATGCCCACCGGTTTATTAAAAGCGATGTATACATGATCTTCCTCTGGCTCACGGATGGGTTTCCCGTCTACTTCAATGACATCTTCATCGGAAACTTTTGTTCCCATTTCAGGAATAATCCCGTTGATCTTTATTCTGCCTTCTTCCAGAAGTTTATCGGCTGCTCTTCTTGAGCAATACCCGACTTCTGATAAATATTTATTAATACGTGTTTTTTCCATTAATCTTCTCCGTAACCTGTATAATTTTTATTACTGAAAATAGTCACTCCATAACTTAGCCCAATAAGGAACGGATTTGAATTTCCCAATCTGTGATTTTCAAAAACAATACCTCCTTCCTGACTTAATCTTTTCGAATAGGAAACCTGCATCCCTAATCTCAAGCCCCAAAACTCTGAATCAGAAACGACGGAACTGTTAATCTGTTTCCCATAATTAACATCTATATAGAAAGGATGATCACCTGGTGTAAAAATAAACTTCGGCTGAATCATCCAATATAAGAGATGATAATTATCTTCAATGAAGCTATATCGTATCCCACTTCCCAGCGCAAAGTTAGGAAGAAAATGATAACCTGCGACAGCTGTAATTCCATAGGTGAGTTGATGAGGTACTTCCGGCTGGATATACTGAGTGTTATTGGGCACTTCTTTTTCCTTAGTCAGGTTAAAACCCACATGCAATGAAGGATTGAAATAAAAATTCATCTTCTGCTTTTTCATTTCTTGATCTTGTGAAAGAGCAGGAATGAATGAAAGGGCTGCCATCAGAAAAAATAATTTTTTAATCATAAATTTTCAAATCTGAATTCGTTTTCCAAAAACCGATCTGTTGCATTTTCTATGGTATAATCTCCTATTTTTGTTCTTCTTAACTGGGTAAGATAAGCACCCACACCCAATTCCTGCCCGATATCATGGGCAAGACTCCGGATGTAAGTTCCTTTCGAGCATCCTACGGTAAAGCTTACCAGAGGAAAATTGATCTCAATATCCCTAATATAAAAAATCGTGGTCTTCCTGGACTTCATTTCTACATCCTCTCCTGCCCTTGCCAGATTATAGGCTCTTTGTCCATCTATTTTTATCGCTGAAAATACCGGAGGCTTCTGCTCTATTTCTCCCACAAATTTTTCTAAGGCTTTGTTAACATGTTCCTCAGTAATTTCTGAAATGTCCTGTTGCAGAATTTCAGGTTTTTCGGTGTCATAGGATTCTGTCTGAACGCCGATTTTTATTTCGGTCCAGTATTCTTTAGGTGCATCCTGGATTTCGGAAATTTTTTTGGTGAATTTTCCACAACAGACAATAAGAAGTCCCGTTGCCCGCGGATCTAAAGTTCCGGCATGACCGATTTTAAATTTTTTAGGAAGATTAAACTCTCGTTTGAGCTTATATTTCATCTTATTGACTGCCTGAAAAGAAGTCCAGTCCAATGGCTTATCCAATAAAAATATATATCCTGATTGAAGATCTTCAGCTGTCATTATTTTAAAATTTCGAAATAATTATTTAAATTGTTTACTGACAGTGATCTGACAGCCGGCAACTGCTTCTTTACGAACAACAGTTTCCGCGTGGGATTATCATCTTTTAAATGCACAGAATATTCTCTATCCTGTGGGCTGTTATTTTGTTGAGCAGAGCATAGAAACGACTCCAAATAAAAGGCTTAAGCAGGCAAAGTTTATACTATCTATTTAAAAAACTGAAAGTAAATTAAAAGGGCAATACCTACAAAAATACGATACCATCCCCAAGGTTTGAAACCATATTTGTTCAGCACTCCGATAAAGGCCTTGATCGCAATTAAAGCCACAATGAAAGCTACCACATTTCCTATGATGAAAATCGTGATATGATCCTGTGAAGCCATAATCATTTCGTACCCTTTCTGAGGATTTCCGGTTTCTTTACCCCATGTTTTTACAAAAACCGAGTATACAGTAACCGCCAACATGGTAGGCACCGCCAGAAAGAATGAAAATTCGGCCGCAGCTTTTCGGGTAAGTCCCTGGGCCATCCCTCCGATAATGGAGGCTGCGCTTCGGCTGGTTCCGGGCATCATCGCGAGACATTGCCAGAATCCTATCATGACTGCATTTTTAACAGAGATTCCCTTTTCATCATTAATTTTAGGGTTTTTGAACCATTTATCTGCAAATAACAGGACCACTCCTCCCAATACCAAAACAGATGAAATGGCAATCTGATTTCCCAGAACCGCTTCGATCTTGTCATCCAGTAAATAGCCTAATACCAGCGCAGGAATTACCGCAAAAGCTAATTTATAATAAAATTTAAGATTATTAAAATCAAAGAATTTTTTCCAATAGGCTACCACAACAGACAGAATGGCTCCAAACTGTATGGAAACCTGAAACATTTTTAAAAATTCATCTTCCGGTAAGCCCATTAAATTGGCTGTAAATCCCATATGCGCGGTTGAAGAAATAGGCAGATACTCCGTTAATCCTTCAACAATGGCAATAATAATTGCTTCAATTAAATCCATAGTACATCTAAAAATTTAAAGATTAAGAGGTTTTGAAATTCAGATTATTCTGAACTCCGCTACTTCTTAATCTTCAAAATACATTATTGTTATTTTCTTTTTAAGATTGCATATCCTTCAATCACAAATCCGATCACCACAAACAACGGGGCGATTCTTATTCTTCGGATCGAAAATATACCGTCATTCCAGGAATCCGGATCAAATTTACCATCTACGGTATTAGCATCAGATCCCATCATGAGTAGAAAACCCACCACAATAAATGCAAGACCAATAAGCATCCACTTAAAGTTTTGCTGTCCGAAATAGAATGTATTCTCCTGTGGAGTTTCGGTAGTTTCCTTACCAAAATTTGCAGCGGAAAATTTATTTGTTTTTTTGCCCATGTTAAGAATAGTATAAATCGTCAACGTTTGATCTTAAGAATCTCCAGGTGGCCACAATGGTACTGAGTACGGAAATAAATATGCCCACCCCGAATACCAGGATTACCAACCATACATACTGCTGATTATCCTGAACAAATGCTGAACCGATCTGGCTTGTAAAATAATACCAGATTCCGCATAAAGCCAGAAGTCCGATCCCGGAACCTATGGCTCCCAGAATTACCGCCTCAGTAATGAACGGCTTAAGGATAAATCTTCTCTTCGCTCCCACCAGCTGCATGGTTTTAATGATAAATCTTTTGGAGAATATCTTCAGCCTGATAGAGTTATTAATTAAAACAACAGCCAATACCAGAAATAAAATAGAGAATCCGAGGATCCATTTCAGAATTCTGCTCAGGTTGTTATAAACATCTACCATCAGGGTACTGTCATTTTTCACATCGATGATGCCGGGAACAGATTTAATCGCTTTGATCGCCTGATTAATTTTGGCAGGGTCTACAAATTCAGGTTTTAATGCAATTTCTATAGAAGACGGGAATATATTTTCTTCAAAAAGGGCATCACTATCGATTCCCATACTTTTTTTGGCTTCTTTGGCAGCCATTTCCCGTGTAATATAAGTAGCTTTTTTTACCGGAGCTAAAGTCTGTACCTCTTTAAAGGTCTCGGCCTCCATTTTAGCAATTTTTAAAGAGTCTTTAGCATCATAGTTCTCATCAAAGTAGGCATTCACGACCAGCTGTTCTTTGATATAGTCGGAATATTTCTGGGCATTAATTAAAATAAGTCCCATTAATCCCAACAAAAATAACACTAAGGCGATACTTATTACTACAGTAATATTGCTAGACCTAAGCCTTTTCTTATTAAATTCATCTACAGATTTAGCCATTAATATTAAAATTTTTGGCTAAAATAGAAAAAAACTTCCGAAATTTGGGAACGAAAAAGAGAAAATCACTGTTAATAAAATCATAAAAACTTTGAGTGTAAAAGCAAAAAAACATCTGGGTCAGCACTTCTTGACGGATGAAAACATCGCGAAAAAAATCGTAGAAGGTCTTAGTTTTGAAGGCTATAAGAATATCATGGAAGTCGGTCCCGGAATGGGAGTTCTTACCAAATATCTTTTGGAAAAGGACCAGAACATTTATCTGGCAGAAATCGATACCGAATCTATCGAATACCTGAAAAACAACTATCCAGGCATTACTGAGAATTCATTTACGGGCGATTTTCTAAAGCAGGATTTTAACTTTATTGCTGAAGAACAGATTGCGATCATCGGTAATTTCCCGTATAATATCTCTTCACAGATTTTATTTAAAATTATTGATTATTATGAGCTGATTCCTGAAATGGTGGGTATGTTCCAGAAAGAGGTGGCAGAGAGAACGGCCGCTGTTCCGAGAACAAAGGATTATGGTATTCTTTCGGTCCTGATACAGGCCTATTATGATACTTCGTACTTATTTACGGTTCATGAAAATGTTTTTAACCCTCCGCCAAAGGTTAAATCGGGGGTAATCCGACTTACCAGAAACCCTAAAGAAGGCTTAGCCGGAAATGAGGTTCTGTTTAAGCAAATTGTAAAGGCCGGATTTAATCAAAGAAGAAAAAAGCTGTCCAATGCTTTAAAGGTACTGAACATCCCCGAAGCTCTGAAAACTCATGAATTCATGGATAAAAGAGCCGAAGAATTAAGTGTCGCCGACTTTATCGACTTTACGATACTTTGGAAAGGAAATCAATAATGAGATATTCCTGACCTGGTTTTCAGGTTCATAAAAAAGCCTTTCAATTTGATTTGAAAGGCTTTTTTTATATTATTCTGAGTAAATTATTCTCTGTTTTTCAACATGATCCATCCGGACCAGTTCATCTGAGTTTTTGATTTCGGATATTCAAAATTGAACTTGTACCAATAGGTTGCAGTAGAGAGTTTCTTCCCACCCAGTGTACCGTCCCAGATCGGAGTTTCTTTCGTAAATCTGAAAATTTCAGATCCGTACCTGTCATATACAGATCCTTTAAAGTTTTTGAAACTTCCTAAAGCTGTCAGGTCAAGTACATCGTTAATACCATCCTGATTGGGTGTGATAATATTCGAAATATTGAAAGTATAGAAGTCCAGGATACCCACGCAGTGTGTCCCTATTCTTCTCACCTGAATATTGTAATTGGTATTATTCTGTAATCCCGGAAACACATTTGAATTCTGCCATGTCACGCCTCCATCGACAGAATATTCCAACGTACTTGGGGTATTGTTCATCGGGGGATTTTCTGCCGTAACCGTCAAAGTATTGCTTACGTAATCTATATTCGAGATGAAAGGAAGTGCCGGTGCTGCCACTTTAGCTTCAAATGTTCTTGTACAGTATCCGTTATCGATAGCTACTGAATATAATCCCCACTGATCTACCACGATGGTCTGGGTTGTTTCTCCTGTATTCCATAAATATTTATAATTCGGTCCTGCTCCTGCGTCCAGCACTACTCTGTCTCCCAGACATACCTGAACATCCGCTAATGAAGATGTAATTTCCGGAACTACCTCAACAGTAATAGTGGCAGGCTGTAAAGATTTACATCCTTTCGGCCCGATGGCATATACCGTAAATGTAGTGGTATTGTATAACGTTACCGTCTGCGCATTTACCGTTCCCATAAAGTTGCTCCATAAATAAGTTGTTCCCCCGGTTGCCGTCAAATCTACAGATTCTCCCGGGCAGATTTTCAATTTTGATGCAACAACACTTGCTTTAGGGGTCTGCTCCTTCTGTAAAGTAAGTTCTATAGTTTTGCTACAGAAGCCACCATTAGAAACCACTACATATAAAATCTGACCGTCAGTACCGTTATAATTTAAAATATTCTGAATATAGTTATTGTTCTGGGCAACGGCATCAGCCTGATTGACATAAAAACGGAAAACAGCTCCCGGCGTCGTACTGATTAACGGCATAGCCCCGGAGAGATCGAATGTTGTAATATCCGGAGTAGTACACAGCAGATATGTGGCGTCATTGGCAACAGGCGTTGTTCCTCCGTTTATTTTGATGGTTGCTTCTCCAGGACATGGACTTCCCGGGTAGGTCACCTGAATTTTATAATTTCCGGGCTGGGTAGCAGTAATGATATTAGTTGTCGCCCCCGGCACGAGTGTCCCGTTAAAAAACCACTGGTAAGACATATTCGGGTCACTTACGGATGCCGTAATTACCTGCGGAACGTTATCACATACATTAATTTCTTCGGGAAGAGTCGCTCCCGTAGGATCTAATAGCTCTACTCCGATATTAAAAGAGCCTCCTTCCAAAAACACTGCCGAGTCATAACTTCTGTCGGTCGCATCGGCAAGCACCATTTTAAAATGGTAGGACTGTCCCGGTGTCACCGTAGCCGTTGCAGTAAGAGGAATCGTTCTTCCACTAAAGTTAGTTTCTATATGTGTTGTGTTATAACCTCCAAAAAACGTTGGGTTTACAGGTCCGCAATAGAGATTACTCCCATCAAACTGGGTATCCGGACGGATATTGGTAACACTCACCGGACCTGCACCATTGGGCAATACCGCCATATTCTGGTAAGGTCCGCCTGTAGAAGGTCTTAATAATAACGCAAATGCGTCTGAATAGTTACAGGGAAAAGTACCGGTATATTCTTCTGAAGCGAAAAGATAATTAAATTTAACCTGGGATGAGGTAGGAACAAAATCGAATTCCAAGATTACCGCATCCTGCAATGAGACTGTAGGGTTAGTCGCTGCCACCAGGTCGGATTACTCCCGGTTCCTACATTGAAACCACCTGTACTTACCGGTGAATTTACATCAATATATGCATTTCCCGCCTCACTGACTTTGCCGGTCATTAAGACGATACCGTCTTTAAACGGGAAGTTTGTGGTCCCTTTATGAAAGTATCCCCAGGCTCTGTCACTGTTACTTGCAGCTAATCCAGGAGTGACCACTACATTGGAGACATTGGGTGTTACACAGGAGTTGGTACCCGATGAAATGAGTATGTCTTTTACCAATTGGGTTATATTATAGCCTGTTGCAGCATAAGAAGGAGCATTAACATCAATAAAAGTACCTGCTTTTTTATCCAGGCCGGGCCTGGGCTTTATGTTAACTTTTCGGGTGGGTAAATTTTGTGAAAAAAGAAAATTGGACGAGACTAAAAATAAGGAAAATAACAGTAGATATCTCTTCATAATATTTTTGTTTCAACAAATTTAATTTTTTTTTATACATCCTATATAGATATTTAACTTTTTTTATCATAAAAACGAAAGTCTCTCCAATTGGAGAGACTTTCGTTTATAATAAATTTTAATTTTTACGTTTTTTTTAAAAGGATTAATTTCTGTTTTTCAGTAAAATCCAGCCTGTTCTCAGCTCAAGTTTTTTACTTGCAGGATTTTCCCACTGAACTCTGTACCAGTAGGTAGCTGTAGGTAAATTCACTCCTCTGATGCTTCCTCGCCATACGGCATCAGCTTTGGTAGCTTTAAAGATTTCCTGACCATACCTGTTGTAGACAGAGGCAGCAAAATTATTGTAATTGCTTATCCCTGAGAAATCCACCGCATCATTTTTGCCATCTGCATTGGGCGTAATGGCATTAATGACAAAGAAAGTAAAGAAGTCTAATGATGTATTACAGTTAGCATCTTTTACCCTTACTTTTAGATTATAATTCGTATTGTTAAGTACATTATGGAAAACGTTAGACGACTGCCATGTTACGCCTCCGTCAATAGAATATTCCAGTACACCTCCGTTGGGGTTCGTTGTGGATAAAGTCAATACATGATCAAGATACGTAACGTTGGTAAATTTGGGAAGATCAGGATTCAGCAGCTGTGCGGTGTACACTTTAGAACATACTCCATTGCTTATCGTCACTGAATACGTTCCTACTACATTGGTAGAGATGGTCTGTGTGGTAGCTCCTGTACTCCATATATAGGTGTAATTCGGCCCTGCTCCTGCATCCAGAATCCCCGTATCTCCTTCGCAAACATATACATTTTCCAGCGTGGATTCGATAGCCGGTACTACTTCGATAGTAACGGTAGCGGGATTCACAGAGCTACATCCATTTCCTCCCAATGCAAACACAGAATAGACTGTGGTCACCGTAGGAGAAACAATTTGGGTGTTTCCGTTTCCGGTAAGACCTACCCAATTATAGGTAATTCCTCCTGAAGCGGTTAAGGTAACAGATTCACCCACACATATTTTTGTTTTTGAGGCAGCTACCACGGCAATAGGCGGACCTACAATTACGGTTACTGTAGCGGGATTGGCAGAAATACATCCGTTTGCACCCACTGCATATACCGTATAAACGGTCGTTGTAGTAGGAGAAACAGTCTGGGTATTTCCATTTCCTGTCAGTCCGACCCAATTGTAAGTTACCCCTCCGGAAGCAGTTAATGTAAGTGATTCTCCAACACAAATCCTGGGAACCGATGAAACTACGGCAGCAACAGGCAGAGCGGTATCCTGAACAACATTTACTGTAGCGGTGTACGTACAGTTCAGATTTCCCGGCTGGTTTACATTTGACACGGTTAATGTATATGCTCCGCCGGCATTCACTACCGGGGTTAAGGTCGTGGCTCCGGAAACAATATTTCCTCCCGTAGTCGTCCACGCAACTGTAGAGCCTGCAGGAACTACAGACGCCGACGCATTTAATGTAACCTGACTCGTCGTACAGGTAATGGTTTGTGGAGCAGCTATTGTTAGGGTAGTCTGAGGGGTCGACAATAACTGCAGAGTAACGACATAACTGCATCCCCCGTTTCTGACCAATACATAAATAGTCTGATTTCCTGCACTTAAAAACGTTGCAGGAGCCGGAATGGTATTCGTATTTCCCGCGTTGGCATCTGCCTGCAGTAGATAATAAGCAAATGTTGCAGTACCTGCAGATGTTATCTGTGGCTGAGCTGAAGTTAAATCATACGTAATTCCTCCCTGCTCATAGCATTTTAATAAGGTCGCATTCTGAACGGTAATCGGTTGGGAAACTTCAATGGTAATGGTCGCCGGATTTTGAGAAACGCATCCATTGGCACCTACTGCGGTCACGGTGTAGGTAGTGGTGGCAGTAGGGGAAACCGTCTGTGTATTTCCGGTTCCCGGTAATCCTACCCAATTATAGGTTGCGCCTCCTGAAGCGGTGAGCGTAACTGATTCTCCGTTACAGATTGATATTTTTGAGGCTGTTAAGCCTGTTGCGGGCGGCGCGCTGTCTCCGGTCACTGTTACAGTGGCCGTAGTACTACAGATCACATTACCCGGCTGATATGTTTTCGAAATGGTAAGCGTGTAGGTGCCTGCAAGGTTAATGACAGGTGTCAAAGTATTCCCTCCTGAAACTATATTCCCTCCTACCGTCGTCCAGTTGAATGTGGATCCTGCAGGATACACTGATGTGGAGGCATTCAATGTTATCTGTGAGTTCGTACAGGTTAAAACTGCAGGCGGTGCAATTGTTGCGGTCATTTGCGGTGCTTTTACCAATTGCAGCTGAGCAACTTTTGAACAGAACCCTGTTGTTACACGAACATAGACCGTCTGACCTCCGGCACTGGGATATGCAGTAGGTGCGGCAATGGTATTTGTATTTCCCGCATTGGCATCTGCCAGGGTGGCATAATATGAAAATACGGCCCCTGCAGTGGTGCTTATTGACGACTGGGCAGAGGTTAAATCATAGGTGGCATTCCCGGGGGTATAACAGGCCGTTAAGGTGGCATTCTGAACTGTAGGGCCTGTCCCTCCCACAACTGTTATGCTGGCACTTCCGGGACAGGTGTTTCCTGCAAGAAAAACCTGTACGGTATAGACACCAGGCTGGGTTGCAGTATAACTGGGTCCTGTGGCACCGGGAATCGGAGTTCCGTTCAGAGACCAGATATAAGTGGCACTGGCAAACTGTGTTGATGCAGTGAAGGTCTGAGGCTCATTATCACACATATTAACAGAAGACGGAAGAGCGACTCCCGCCGGATTTAAGATCTGGACCCCGATATCGAAAGATCCTGCTTCGAGGAATACGGCCGAGTCAAAATTGGTATCGTCATAATCGGCGAGTACCATTTTAAAATGATAGGTCTGACCGGGTATTACTGTAGCTTTTGCTGTTAAAGGAACCGTACGCCCGTTAAAGTTGGTTTCTATCTGAGGATTATTTAACCCTCCGAAATACTGTGCATTTTTGGGTCCGCAGGGCATTCCTGAAGGAATAATATTGGTTACGCTTACAGGTCCTGCGTTATTGGGAAGAACAGCTAAATTGGTATAGGTAGGATCCGTTGATCTTTTCAGCAATAACGCAAAACCGTCTGAGATATTACAGGTAAAATTATTCTGATACTCTTTTGATGCAAATAGATATCTGAATGTAACCTCTGTAGAATTCGGAACAAAATCAAATTCTATAGAAGTAGCATCTTTAAGCTTATCAATCGGAACATTCAAAGCAGTGGCCAGGTCAGCATCTCCCCCGCTCGGCAGCACGTCACTCAGAGTTCCCTGGAAGGTATTCCCTGCTTTCGCAGCATGTCCTGTTGAAAGCACGATTCCTTCCGCGAAAGGAAAATTGGTGGCTGCTTTATTAAAATACCCCCAGCTTCTGTTGGCATTGCCTACGGCTAAATTAGGAGAGACCGTGATATTACTTACATTTGCATTGGAACAGTTTGATCCGCCGGAAATTAAAACATCTTTTACTAATTGTGAGATATTAAAGTTTGATGCAGGATATCCTGCTGCATTTACATCTATAAATGCTCCTGCTTTCATAGATTGGGATGAAGGTCTCTGAACCGTCCCCACCCGGTCTCTACTTTGTGAAAAAGTAAAAGTACTGATGAGAGCAAAAAACAGAGCCAAAAATAAACTTCTTGTCCTCCTATTTAACATTTTATAATATTTTAAACAAAAATACTATTTTTTTTAATTGAAATTTACGTCTTCATAATTTACATTGTTATTAATACAATCTTATTCATTGTAAAATATCAATTTTACTTTGGCTGTAAACGAAAAAAGGCTAACAAACAGTCAGCCTTTTTATCTATATTTTTCAATTATTCAAAATTTTTCAGCAAAATCCATCCTGTTTTTACAACAATCTGCTTGGTAGCAGGATCTTCAAAAGCGATCTGATACCAGTACGATGCCGTAGGCAAACGTTTGCCCTGAAAATAACCATCCCAATACGGTGTTATTTTTTCAGCTTTGAAAACCTCTCTTCCATAGCGGTCGAATATCGAAGCTTTGAAATCTTTGTACATATTTATTCCTCTGAAATCGATGATATCGTTTTTATTATCCCCGTTCGGAGTGATTGCATTCTGCATAACAAAAGTGAAATACTCCAAAAATCCTTCACAGCTCGTATTTTTTACTCTTACTCTGATGGTGATGAGTTTATTTTTAGGAATATTCGTGAATATATTGGAGTTCTGCCAGGTCAATCCGTTGTCTGCTGAATACTCCAGAGGTCCGTTGCTCGGGTTGCTTGCCGTTAGAACCAGATTACCGTTGTTGCTATAGTCTACTTTTGTAATCTGAGGAACAACTGCCTGGATAACCTGAACGGTAAATATTTTTGAACAAACTCCGTTATCTATGGTTACAGAATAAGCACCCGGTGTTGCAACAGTTATAGTCTGCGTAGTAGCTCCTGTATTCCAGACATATTTATAATTCGGTCCTGTCCCGGCATCCAGGGTAATGTTATCTCCTAGACAGATATGACCCCCTTTTACATTCGATACGATAGCAGGAACCACTTCGATGGTAACTGTTGCGGGAACAGCAGCCTGACAGCCATTTGCCGCCGTACCGGTTACGGTATAGGTAGTGGTGGTGTTCGGGCTCACGGTTTGTGTGCCACTGTTTCCGGTAAGTCCGGACCAGGAATAAGTAACGGCACCGGTTGCAGTGATCATTACAGATTCACCCTGACAGATTTTATATCTCGGAGCTGCTGCGGTAATGACCGGTTTTACTTTATCTTCCAGAACAGTTACGGATGATGTTGCCGTACATGTTCCGCCCGGCTGATATGATTTTGTAATCGTCAAAGTATAGGTTCCTACTGCATTTACGACAGGATTCAGGGTATTTGCACCTGACACAATATTTCCTGCCGCTGAGGCTGCCCAGCTGAATGTAGAACCTGCAGGATAAACCGATGCCGATGCATTGAGTGTAATCTGCGGACTGGCACAGGTAATTTTTTCAGGGGCCGCAATAGCAGCGGTCATCTGTGCAGCTTTCACCAGCTGAAGCTGGGCTACTTTAGAGCAGAAACCTTTAGAGACATTCACGTAAATGGTCTGAGCTCCCGCACTGGAATAAGAGGTAGGTGCCGCAATGTTGGAAGTATTTCCTGCTACTGCATCTGCCTGATTCACATAATATTTAAATACAGCTCCTGAAGTTGTACTGATAAATGACTGTGCCGAAGTAAGGTCAAAAATAGCATTTCCGGCAGTATAGCAGGCAGTTAATGTCGCATTCTGAACCGTGGGGCTCGTCCCTCCCACAATCGTGATCGTTGCCGACCCCGGACACTGGCTTCCCGGCACTGAAACTTTAACTTCATATACTCCCGGCTGGGTAGCAGTGTACGTTATATTAGTGGCTCCCGGAATGGCCACTCCGTCCTTATACCACTGGAAAGTCATTCCCGGAACGGTAGAAACCTGTGCTTTCAATAATTGTGGAGTATTGTCACACATATTGATGGTGTTAGGTAACAGAACTCCGTTGGCATCTGTGATCTTGATCCCTATATCGAAGGAACCTCCTTCCAGGAATACGGCAGTATCATAAGATGGGTCTTTCGCATCAGCCAATACCATTTTAAAGTGGTAGGCCTGGCCTGGTACCACGTCTGCGATTGCTGTTAAAGGAATTGTTCTTCCTTCATAATTGGTTTCAATATTGGGATTACTGTTGTATCCGGCAAAATAGTTCTGGTTAATCGCGTTACATCCGCCAATGCCCGTAATTTCAGGGTGAATATTGGTCATGCTTACAGCACCTGCATTATTCGGAAGAATTGCCACATTAACATATGGGCCACCGGCTACCGGCTTTATCAGTAATGCAAAACCATCTGAATAGCTGCAAGGATAGGTGCTTGTATATTCTTCAGAGGCAAAGATATAGTTAAATTTTATCTGGTTGGAGTTCGGAACGAAGTCAAATTCCAGGGATACAGCATCCTGCGTTGAAACCGTAGGGTTAATGGCTGCTATAAGATCGGGATCACTTCCTGTTCCTATTGTTGAACTCGCAAATGTAGCGGTATTTCCTCCGTCTTTAGCTTTTCCCGTGGATAGAATAATCCCGTCGGTAAAAGGAAAATTGGTAGTGGCTTTGTGAAAATATCCCCAAAATCGGTCAGTATTGGTCACCAGATGATTAGGTGTTACGGTAACATTACTTACATTGGGCGTTGAACAGTTTGTTCCTCCGTTGATCAGAATATTTTTCACCAACTGTTCGGGTGTAAAACCGGAAGCGGCATAGGAAGCGGCATTGACATCAATATAAACACCTGATTTTTTATTAAATGTTGCCGAAACGTTTTTGGGTGGTTTTCTGGGCGCATCCTGAGAAAATAACAAACCCGAAATGAATACAAATGCGAATAAGAAAAAGTAGTTTTTCAACATAAATTTTAACATTTTATTGTTGTTTGTTCAAAAATACTATTTTTTTGAATTAAAAACTGAATATAAACCCGCTAATTACCAATAATAATTTAATTTATTCAAAATTTCACTAAAGAATTGTAAGTGGATATCTACTTAACGATTTCATTAAAAAATAATTTTTTCGATACTAAGAATATGCCTTATAAAGGCTAAATTTAATTCTAAGTTATTTTCTTTTATAACTCCGCTGTATATTTTCATAATCCAAAAATAAAAGACAGCTTAGTTCATATTATAATTGATTTTTGATATATTCAATGGAGGATTGCGTGATATATATGTTATCAGTTAGAAGATATTTAAATTCATCCTCAAAGATTGCGTCAAAAAAAACCTGAAAATCCAGTATCGGATATATTTTTCCATACTTAGCCGAATATATTTTTTCAATTCTTTCAAAATCTGATCGTTCTGTTACTATGAGTTCATGAGGAATATCAAATACTTTTTTATAATACGGACTATAGCTGTCACTCATGGCCCCGCTCATATATCTACACCAATTTTTACTGACCCACCAATTTCCCGGTACTGGGGTGGAACTGAAAAAATGCTCAAAATTTTTCAAATTTCCGGATAATTCTTCCCATGATATTTCAGCATCAAAACATAATGTAATGCCTTCAAGATCATATTGCTTTATCCAATCTGAAATAAAGAAAAAATGTTCTTCTTTAAAGATCATACAAAGCCTCTCCACTTCATCCAATTTGACATCATCAATATCAGCCATGCCCGAACCAATATTAAGAATTCCGGAATATTTTTTTCCTATACATTCTCCATTGTAAAAAGAATTTCTCTTGCTTTGAATAAATTTAAAATTATCTATTGAAACAAATTTCACCAGTTGTTTTATAATTTGTTTGCTAAATATTTCTTCCAGATATTTTCTATAATTTTCCATTATGGTTTTATTATAAATCTAATTTTAAAAACACCTCCGGTATTTATATTTTCTATTCTCATTGTAGGTACACCATTCATTGCAGTTGAAGGATAAATATTTCCTTTATAGGGGCCAACATACTTAAATGAATATCCTTTCAATAAACCAGTGTTATCATCAATTGAGTTCCACTACTTCAATAGCCACAGTAGGAGCTATCCAGTTATTTGACCTATTCTTAGAAAACACGGGAGGTTTTCAAGACCTTAATAACTGCTTATTTCTAAGGGCAATAAATACTATCTATTGATAAAAAGGGAATCTTTTAAATAGAGTGATTTTCTGTAAATATTATAATCTATTTTTTCTTTTTTTAGTAAGGAATCCAACACTTTAATATCATCAGCATCTCTGATTCCTACAATAATTTTTGACAAATCATCATGAAAAACACCATGACATTTTCGAAAAGAATCCTTACAAGGTTCATATAAATTAAATATTAAAAACATTTTTTTTTCGGTTTTTTTAGGAATAAATATCAGGGAATTTGTATAGCCTTCATAATCTTTATATACTGCCATTTTATATGATTCGTGCGAAAACCCTTTATAAAAGTGGTTTTCGGTATAATCTTCTAGTAAAGATTTAATTTTATAATTATCGATATCTGTAAAATCAGAACTAATTATCCGCCCAAAAACAGGGTTGAATATTTTTTTTCTATTTTCTAATATATAATCAGAAGATATGGGTAATAAATAGTTGGTCTCAGAATTATTATTGAAATGTAACTCTATTAGTAAGCTATTATCATCCAACATCTCTTTTTTCCAAATGCTAATTGAAACTGCGTTCTTAATTAGCTTTTTGTCTTCTTTACAACTAAAAATGACAATAAATGCCATTAATATTACTTTCTTCATTATTTTATTTTTACAGATAAATTTTTTATATATTCATAAACCGCCAATTATAGTCCTTTTAATACTCCCTGTAAAACATTTCTTCCGTTTACAACAGCATCCACTGCACGTCCGGTAGCTCCAATAGCAGCACCTTGTTGTAGTACAATACCTCAGAAACATTTCCAAAGACATTAAGCGCACCCAATCCGGCACTGATGCCTCCGGTAAAAAAAGAAGTAATAAAACTCTTTAAAAATCATGCTTTAGTAGCATTATGGGTAGGGCTGCCATTGGGGTATTACACTCTCCTTTTTATAATAATTTATGGTAAAATGAAAGCATTCGGATTATACATAAATTGACCTGTAAAATATTTGTAATTTTCACATTTATATTTATTCAGATAAATCAATTTTTTTATTTCATTATTAGAATTTGAAGCTTTCATTTCCATTAAAAAAGACTGATAAGGATTTTCAGAAGTTTTAAATTCCAATTGTTTTCCAGACAAATAGTTTTTAATTTTAAAACTATATACCTTGCTACTTTTACTTTTTAAATAGATGGGATACCGATAGAGAGAATTTTTCTCATACATATTATAAATAGCACATCTAAACTGATTACTAATCAAACTATCTTCTTTATTGACAGATTTAGGGATAAAGTCCAATATAAGAATATCTTTACTTCTACTATTAGGTGAAATTTCAAAATATTTATCATGAAACTCTGGTGTAAAATCTATATAATAATTTGTAGAATTTGGATTAAAATATTTTACAATTAGAGTAGAATCATTCTTATTAATATTAATAGATACAGATATCTTATCCTCCCCTTTGCAAGATTGTACGAGCAATAATAAAGGAAATAAGAAATAAAAAAATTGAATCTTCATTTTTAATATTTAAAATTTTATTTTATACATTTTTTACTCTAATCATATGTTTGATAGAACGTAATACAAACACCACTTTCATCGAACAGACCATTTTCTGATATTAAAAAATTAAATTTTTTTTGTGGAAAAAGATAAAGTAATCTCATTTTCCAAAACTCCAGTATATATGAACCTATTTCCATTTGAACTTCTTTTTCTTTTGACTGATCATCTTCTGAGAAATAAAAAACATCAGAAATAGATATATTGTTTATATATTTCTCTTTCCCAGACGTTGAGTTATCAAAATTATTCATATCACTTCCATATCCTTGAAGGTTGGACAATAAATATATTTGATCCTCCTTTTCAACAAAATTAGGGCTTAACGATTTCATTAAAAATAATATTTGTTCGATACTAAGAATATGCCCTATAAAGGCTAAATCTAATTCTAAGTTATTTTCTTTTATTATTCCGTTATATATTTTCATAATTTAAAAAAATCAATTAAAGATTTGGGCGTTGGCCCATTAGATTCAGTTCCGTTCCCCTTTTATTTTTTTATGAATTCCCAGTAAAAACATTTCTTATATGCTGGTGAATTTACTATTAAACGATAAACAAGTGTTTCAAGTTCAGCATATCTTTCCTGATCATTTTTATCATCAGAACAATCATTATTATTCAGCATTTTGTCTTGTCTCGTTTTAAATTCGATTGTTGACTTATATAAAAGCTTACCTTCTTTATATATGTATTCGCTAAGATATTTTGGATTTAAAGATAGATATGACTGATATATACTTCGCAGTTCTTTTTCCTTCAATTTTATAATTGTACTTACATTTTTATCTTTTCCAAAACCAAAATTATTTTCATTATATTTATATAATCCTGTAGAACTATCATATATATTACTTTCTATAACAGTAGCATCTTTGTAGTATATTCTACTATACTTAAAATCAATACCTTGGTCAAATTTATTATTTATTTCTTGTGATTTACATTCAAAGAAAGAAATAATGATTACTAAAAGTGTTATTGGAGATTTCATAATTTATTTTATTAGCATAATGCGATTAAATATAAATTGGAGCTTAGTAAAAGTATTGTCAATTAGTAATTTTTGAATGGCATTCATTTTTAAATAAGCAGAACTTATACAAGACGACCTACATATTGGACTTAGCCTATTTATTAATGTATTTTAATCTTATCTTCCTTCACGCTGTTCTTTAATAAAAAATTTGAAGTCTTCTCATAAGAATATTTACTTGAAGATATCTATATGGCTTCCTCAAAAATTCTATTTTAAATTTCAATAGCTGAATTTTCTGCAATTAATTTATCATATTTCCGGAAGAGTTGAGTTCAATCAAATAGGAATATAATCTTTTTCTATCCAGATTTCCATTCCATTTCTCATATAATTCCACTAAATCTAAATCATCTTTTTCTAAACACTGTATATTCAATATTGATTCTTCAAGAAAAAGATACAAATACGGCCAATCAGTTAATTTGTATTTTCTTCGGGACAGATAATGAATCAGTATAATATATATACCCTTTTGGGGTTTCTATTTTTATAGATTCGATCGTGCAATTTATATCATTTGCAACAACAGAATAATTTCCGGACAGTACCTCTTCTCTATTTTTAATTTCATAGGTCAATATGATAAATTCTGACTTTTTCAATTTTAAAAAAATCGAATTACAGTTTGTAACGGAATCGTCAATCCTGATCAAACGATGATCTTCGCTGTCCAACATCTTTTTGTAATCATAATTAATTTCGGTTATAACATCTTCTACCAGAATATTATTGTTTATGGTACTTTCCCTCATTAGATATAGCTTAGGAATCGCAAAAAAATAATTGCCAGCAGTATTATTGGAAATTTTTATTTCTAAATATTGATTATCAATAACCTCAATATCAAATGAAATCAAGTCTTTTTTATGATATTGACTACAACCCAAAAACAGGATGAGATAAATTAATTTTTTCATTTTATTATTTTTTTAGAAAATAGTGGATTAATATATTTGAACATAGTATCAAAAATAATCTTTGAACTTGGAGCTAATCGCCTATAATAAATATCTATTCTACTTTCAATTAACATATTCATTCCTTTTGAACTAAGATGATTAACTCTAAGGAAAGACCATTCTGCTTTTCTAATTGCTAAATGTTCAAGATCTATCCCATCAATATCTATTTTTCTTGCTAACCTAAATGTCATACCTGCTGGTGTATTTCCGAAAGCATGAACTGATTCATGGTTCATCGTTTTTAGTATCCTTTCAGATGATTTGAATAAACTTTTTGAATAATGTATTGTACTTCTTCCATTCCAAAAATTGGGTTTAGGATCTGTATAAGCAACAAAACTATTTTTTGGATCGCCTTGATAAAATTCTCCATTAGAATTCATTTCATAGAGATCACTATGAGTTGTATCAGAGTTTACAGCCCAATCTTTCATTCCTCTGGTTCCAAAATTCTTTTGTCTAATTTCATGTAGGGTTTTATCATTATATGGTTGTTCAGAAGAAATTGTATTATCATCAAATCCTAGATCATCCTCAGTAAGTTTATTTTCATTACCTGAAGTTGTAATATAATTTACAGTATAGGATACCGCTGCGACAGCACCACCAATCACCGCACCTTTTGCTAATCCTTCCAGAAAATTATCTCCATTAATTAATGAAGTAATACCGCCGCCGCCAGCTCCGGCAATTGCCCCGTTCCCGACTGTAGACCAAAAGCCACCGGCACTAAATATCTCTCCAGCTCCTGCAGATACAGCTCCAGTAAGTGATCCTATCAATAGAGCTTTCGCAAATCCTCCAAAAGACCAATTATTAGTAAGTGTTGCCTGCAAAGCGTAGATACCAACGCTTATAGCCGCTCCTATAATTGCTCCTGAAAGTACTGTAGCACCCAGCCAACCTAATCCCACACCAACTAAAAACGGAAGAACCTCTCCTGATGGATCATTATATAATAAAGGATTGTTCATTGCATACCCATATTTATTGTAGTTTTGGGTATTATAAGGATCCTGAATATTCTCATCTGCATTTAAAAATCTTCTTAACAGCGGATCATACAATCTACCGTTCATGTGGATGATTCCTACCTCTGCAAAATGCTCATGGCTGGTGTAACCTCTTTCTAACAACAATGAAGCATTATCAATAAGATTCTTGTCTGTAATGATGGCTCCGTTAACAATCTGAAGATGTGTAAAATTACCCCAGGCATCAAAATGTCTCTGTTCCAGTTTGTTTCCTGCGTCATCGCTGATGGCCAGAATACTTCCGATATAATCTTTATGCAAGAATTTATAAGAACCGCTATTCTCCGTAAAGTTCTTTAAATATACAATATTGGATTCATAGGGAGTTCCCCCAATGTAAATGATGTGCTTTTCCTTTCCGGTCGTATTGTCTTTTACCACTTCATAGCTTCCGTCTTCACTGTAATATTTTGTAAATTTACCTTCACCATCAGTACTGAAGTTTCCTCCGTAGGTAACGCTTTGTCTCATGGCAGTTAAACCATACTGGAAGGCTGCATCTCCTTTCTCTCCATCGATAAACACAGGGTCATTATTTTCATTATACACAATGCTTTGGATGAGGTCATTATTATAATTCTGGGTTCCGGCTGCATTTAAGGTCATTCCCGTAGGCTGGTAAATTTTAGCTGAGTTTTCAAATTTAATCTTTCCTACCTGGTCATTTTCCATGATCCTGCCTTTTACATCATAAACGTTTCTGTTTAAAGAAGGCTTAATCCCTGTTACCGGATTGGTCCAGTTGACCAAACGGTTATTATCGTCATAATCAAAGGATTCTACTATATTAAAATCTCCGCCTGTTGTTCTGCTCCTTAGCTCATTCTTTATCGCATCGAAGGCGTAGGAAAGCTGTAAAATGCCTGGCTTTACGGCTGATGAATGGTTGACATTGGTTAAGAATCCATTGGCATCATAGCTGTTATTAACATCCGCTGCTCCTAATTTAGCCTTCAACACCTGACCTTTGGCATTGGCTTCTTTGAGCTCCCAAAGCACAGCGCCCGTGAGGCGATTTTTAACCTGATACAATTCGCCGTTCCAGCTGCTGTATACATTCTCAAGCTGTAATCCCGGGAGAACCCGGGGTACTCACAGAAGCAGGATCCGCTTCCGCGGCATTATTAGGCATGTGAAATTCCATATTTCTGCTGCCCATTGTCCGGATGATTACATCAGACGGTACTGCCCAACGGGATGAGCAGCCACTGCACAAAGCGGTGGTGATCTCTAATCTTCCCCCGGCGGGAGTTCCCACAGCACTTCTGTTTCCTATTGTAATCCCGTTAACATAAGGACCGCTAAAAATTCTCAGGCGTTCGGTATTCCCCGTTTTAAAAACAAGCTCTTTATCATCAGTGGTTCCTATAAAATTGCCTGCGGGAGTTGTGCCTGCGTTTCCTGTCGTATTCCAGGTCTGTGCCCATGAAAAGGTGAAAGTGAAAAAGGCCAACGAGAGTAATTGTTTTTTCATCTGTTATGTTTTTATTGATATCGTTGCCCACGAAAATAAATCAATTGTAAAACAATGTCAATTCTTTATGCTGCAAAATGAAAAAAGAGGCTAATTATCTGATTGACAGCCTTTATTGTGTTTAAAATATTAATTATGCTGAGAATATTTTATATTATTTTTCAGGTGTGAATGGACGATGCGAAATTGTACTTCTGAAATAACAGACAGGCGGATACAGCGACAGGACTTGTCGTATTACGGTTTGATTTTAGTTAACAGGTATTGGAATTTCCAACGTATGGATTGATCTGATGCTGAAATTTTTTAATTAGGTACTGTAAGAAAAATCTCTTTTAAACCGTTTCCGGAAATGATCTTCATTTCTGATCCGGCTCAGTAAGAACTGTATCCTCAATTATGGTATTTCTTTACCACCTGATCCATTGGTGAAAGTAAGTTTAATCTTTATTCAATTCTTCAATTTTATTCTGAAGTTCCAGTATCTTATCTTTTAATGCTTTTATTTCGTTTTTATTCGAATTGATATTGCTCTTGAGCATCACATTTTTTGCTCTTTCTACGTGATCTTCATCCTCTTCTTCTTCATTGATTTCCTCAATATCCTCCTGAATGTCTTCAATATCTTCATTAATTTCTTCGATATCCTCACTGATTTCTTCGATGTCCTCCTGAATGTCTTCAATATCTTCGCTGATCTCCTCAATATCTTCCTGGATATCTTCAATTTTTTCGTGGCTTTTATTCACTGACATCTGAATGAAGATGGCAAGATAAATCGCTTCAAGAGAAACAACGGTGGTCAGAATAAGAAGCATCTTGTCAAATTCCACAATTTTTAACAGGGGAAGCACAAAGCAAACTATAAAAAATATCGTATGCGCGATAAGGGAAGGAATGGAACCAATCCACCAGGTAATACCGTTGGCAATTTTTTCTAAGACCTCTATTTTTTCTTCCTGCTTTTTCATCGTGTCGATTTATAATAATTCTTTTGTCACTCCAATTCCGAATAATGCAAAATCATATTTCGCAGGATCTTTGTCATCAAGCTTTCTGATAGCAAGATCCAGTGCTTCTACCGTTTTCCAGTCGTTCTGGGTTCTGGAAACCAGGCCTAATTTTCTGGAAATATTTCCTGTATGCACATCCAACGGAATAGATAAGTGCTTCTGATCAATATTTTCCCAGATTCCAAAATCCACGCCGCGCTTATCCTTCCGGACCATCCATCGAAGAAACATCATAATTCTTTTTGCCGAAGAGTTTTTATAAGGCGAACTAACGTGTTTGTGGCTTCTGTGCTTTTCAGTTTCCAGAAAACCGATTCGGAATCTCTCAATGGCATGTTGAAAGTTCGTTTCTGTATCATTAACGGTGAACAGGCTTTCAAGACTTTCATTTTCTCTGTAAATTCTGCCGAACTGCCTGATAAAATAAGCAAAATCCTCCCCGTTAAATGTCCGGTGTATGCTTTTATCCTGAATGCTTCTGAGATCATTTTCAGAATAATTCAGTACAAAATCATAAGGAGAATCTCCCATAACCGCCAGCATTTTTTCAGCTGAATTAATAATAGACTTACGGTTTCCCCAGGAAATGGTTGCCGCAAGAAAACCTGCAATCTCAATATCCTGCTTCAGCGAAAAACGGTGCGGAATCTGGATAGGATCATTTTCAATGAAATCCGGACTGTTGTACTGATCTGCCTTTTCGTCCAGGAAGCTTTTCAGCTCTTCAAATTTTAACATGTTCATTTAAATTTTCACGGGCTCCAGGGCCTTCGGTAAAAATGTATTCGGAAAGACCGTTCTGGCTTCATCTGTAAAAACGGTCAAATCACCGTACCGGTTTGAAAAGTGTCCCAGAATTAATTTGCCCACTTCAGCTTTCCGGGCAATTCTTGCGGCCTCTAAAGCCGTGGTATGACCGGTATAATCTGCCATTTCTTTTAAATCGTGCAAGAATGTGGATTCATGATAAAGAACCGTCACATTTTTAATAATCGGAATAATACTTTCCAGATACCTGGTATCACTGCAAAAGGCGTAAGATACAGAAGGATCCGGACTGGTGGTCAGCTTCTCATTTTTCAGAACATATCCGTCACTTAAAACAAAATCTTTTCCGGCCTTGATGTGATGATAATCACAGGTTTCAATCTCATCATATTTAGAAATTTCTTTCATATTCAGATGCCTGTCTTTCGGTTTTTCTCTGAAGAGATAACCGTTACAGTAGATTCTGTGATCCAGAGGAATGGTATATACTTCTACCCTGTTGTCTTCATAAATTTTCTCGGAATAATCTTTATCCAGCTCATGATACACCACTTCAAATCCACGGTGCGTTTCCGTGATCGTAAAGATGGTTTCCAGCATATTTTTAATTCCTTTCGGACCGTACACATGCAGCGGAGTATCCCTTCCCAACAATCTGAAAGATGCAATGAGTCCCGGCAGACCGAAACAGTGATCTCCATGAAGATGTGAGATAAAAATATGATTAATTCTTGAAAATTTGGCTTTGGCTTTTCTCAGCTGCACCTGGGTTCCCTCACCGCAATCAATAAGGAAATGTCTTTCTTCCATCTCCAGCAGCTGTGAAGTCGGTGAAGAATTAACTGTCGGAATCGCTGAATTAAATCCTAATATCGTTAAATAAGTACTCAAATCGAAAGTTTAATAGATGACAAATGTAAGGATTTAGGTTAAGAATAAGGTTTGCGGCTATGGCTGATATTCAATTGAAATCGAAACTCTGAAACTGCAATCCTGTCTTAAGCTAAGCCCTGGATTATTCCGTATCTTTCAGAAAATCCAGAAATAAATCCAGAGCTTTTTTTCTGTGGCTTATTTTGTTTTTATCCTCAGGATTCATTTCTGCAAATGTCATTCCATAACCATCCGGGACAAAAATGGGATCATAGCCGAAGCCTTTGAATCCTTTATTTTCAGTTAATAGATTTCCGTACACTCTTCCCTCAAAATACCGGGGTCCGCTTTCGTCATAATAACAAAGTACCGTTATAAAATAGGCCGTCCTGTTTTCAACACCTTCCATTTCACTCAGAACTTTTGAGATGTTTTTTGCAAAATCGTGATCTCCGGCATAACGCGCTGAAAAAATTCCGGGTCTTCCGTCTAAAGATTCTACAACAAGGCCGCTATCATCTCCTAGACTTGGAATTCCTGTTTTTTCGAAACAGTATTTCGCTTTAATTAAAGCATTGGCATGAAACGAATCGCCATCTTCCACAATTTCTTCGTGAATATTATAATCTGTAAGACTTTTTACCGTAAATCCGTTTCCTAAAATCTGTTGTATTTCTTCTTTTTTGTGCTCGTTGTGAGTAGCCACCAGTAATTCCATATCCAATTTCATTTTTTTATTAATAAGATCTGTACAAATATTTTACAAAAAACCAACCTTAGTATTAACGGTGGTACTGTAGCATTATTTGCGTTAAATTAAATTTCAGAATAATGTACTTTGTATTTCTTTATAAACAGATAACAGAACAGAGAAAAAAGCATAATTCCGATAGTTAATATCATCCATTCAGATATTTTAAATGCATCTGCAAAACTTTCATTTTTAGTATATGTGATCAATAACGATGAGCATAGGTTATTGAAGGCATGCAGCAGCATCGGTAACAGCAGAGATTTTGTTTTATAATACACCAGGCCCAGAACACAGCCCAGCAGAACAGCTCCTACCAGCTGCCATGGATTTCCGTGCACCAATCCAAAGATCAGCGATGAAAAAAGAATGGCTTTCCAGGGTTTCACTCCTTTATTGATGAGGCCTTTCTGAATAATTCCTCTAAAAATAATCTCTTCAAAAACAGGGGCCATGATTACGGCAGTTATGATCATCACGAGAGGATCTTCGGTCAGCTGCTCCATTAACCGGTTAAAAAACTCATAATATTCTCCAAAAAAAGGTCCTGTGGTCGGGATTTGGGAAGTAATAAATTCTGCAATAAACATCATCCCCGTCATCATTGGAAAAATAAGGAGATAGGTATAAAAATTGGTAGGTGAAAAATTGAAATTCAGTTTCTTCTTGGTGGTAGGCCTTACAATGAAAAAATCAAAAAATGCAATGGCTGTTAAAAATCCGGCGGCATTGGCAGCAGCAAGGTACCATTCTTTAAGAGACAGGTTTTCACCGAAAACAACTTTCCAAAAAGTACTGAAAAAAGAAACAAACATCGTTCCTATGAATAATCCTCCTAACAGAACAACTCCGCCGATCCATGTGAATGTAAATTTAGGATATTTACTGTTTTCCATGCTTTGCTGTAAAATTTATTGAAAACAAAGGTAATTTTTTTGAAAGCGTCAGGCAACTAAAAACGGAAATACTTATTTAGCGTGCCACTACCATCAGATTTCATTCTGAATCAGCAGACCTCGCAGGCAGGAAGGAATTTTATTTACGGTATTTAATAAATATGCCTTAATCACACTTATAAAAAACCTGGTTACCTGCACCATTTGCAGCTTATCCTTTATTGTTTAAAAAACTTATATCATTCGTTTAAAGATGACTTTACCTGAACTTATTTAAATTTTATGCTTTTTTTAAGGTATATTTTCCGCTAAAGCTGTTTTTTATGGAGTAACTTTGCGCCTTAATTTTTCAACATGGATAGTTTAGTCAAACGGTCAGAGAATGTTAACTTATCCCTGCTTACTTATGTGTGTTTTACTTTTGTAGGATATTTCATCATAGGATTATCTCTGTCTGTTCTTCCTATTTTTATTAATAAAAATTTAGGCTTCAGTCTCGTCGTTGCCGGCATCGTGATCAGTTTACAATATGTATCGACTTTTTTTCTAAGGGCATATTCCGGAAAAATTATCGATGGAAAGGGGCCGAAACCTGCGGTATTATTCAGCATGCTGAGTTTTTCTTTAACAGGTGTTTTTTTGATAATTGCCTATTATTTCAGGCTTTCTCCCATGATCAGCCTGGGTTTTCTTGTTGTCACCCGTCTTCTCACAGGCTGTGCAGAAGGAATGATCGGTGCAAGTCCGATCAATTGGGCTATTATGGCAGTTGGTGAAAAACATACGGCCAAAATCATTTCCTATAATGGGGTTGCCTGTTATGGTGCCCTTGCCATCGGAGCTTCACTGGGCATACTGATTGAACATCAATTCAGTCTCTATGGCATCGGAATCCTCTCTATTCTGTTAGGAATTCTGGGCTTCGTTTTTGCAAAAACCAAAGAAAATAAAACCAATACCCACACTCAGGAAGCTCAGTCTTTCTGGAAGGTCCTGGGAAAAGTTGCGCCTTTTGGAGTCTGCCTCGCATTGGGCGGAATCGGCTTTGCGAGTATTTCCACGTTTATTACGCTGTACTACAACTATTTTCACTGGAATAACGGAGCGCTGTGTCTCAGTATTTTCGGTGGTCTTTTTGTTGCCGGAAGATTGGTTTTCAGCAATGTGATCAATAATTATGGCGGGATTAAAGTGGCGATTGCCTGTCTTTTTGTAGAGACCCTCGGGCTTTTAATTATAGCTTTTGCAACAAATTCCCAGATGGCACTTTTAGGAGCCGGCGTAACCGGTTTAGGATTTTCCCTGATTTTTCCCGCTTTAGGCGTTGTTGCCATCAAAAGTGTTTCGCCGTCAAGTCAGGGTTCTGCATTGGCCGGATACGGCCTTTTTATCGATCTTTCCTTAGGTGTTGCAGGTCCGCTCATCGGCGGTGTCGCAGATCTGTATGGTATGAGTTATATTTTCCCTTTTAGTGCTGCCATGGTGTTTGTTGGGTTAGGATTGGCTTATCTGCTTAAAATAAAATCAGCAGCACACTGATTTCTATTCGTTTTCAAAAGGTCAAAAGTTAAGAGGGCTGATTTTTATAAAAATCGGTCACTTTTTTCTTTTATGCTAAAATAAAAAATGAAATTTTCAGGATTCGACAAAATTCACGATTTTTGCAACTTCAATATATGATATGTCAGACTTAATCAAAGAAATAGAAAAAAGAAAAACCTTCGGAATTATTTCCCACCCCGATGCCGGAAAAACAACCCTTACGGAAAAGCTGCTGCTTTTTGGAGGGGCTATTCAGGAAGCGGGTGCTGTAAAATCCAATAAAATAAAAAAAGGAGCGACCTCCGACTTTATGGAAATTGAAAGACAGAGAGGGATCTCTGTGGCTACTTCCGTATTGGCTTTTGAATACAGAGATCATAAAATCAACATTCTGGATACCCCGGGTCACAAAGATTTTGCTGAAGACACCTACAGAACGTTAACGGCTGTGGACTCTGTGATCGTAGTGATTGATGTTGCCAAAGGAGTTGAAGAGCAGACTGAAAAACTGGTTCAGGTCTGCAGAATGAGAAATATTCCGATGTTGGTTTTCATTAATAAACTGGACCGTGAGGGAAAGGATGCCTTTGATTTGCTGGATGAGGTTGAACAGAAATTGGGATTAACCGTTTGTCCGCTTTCTTTACCAATCGGTATGGGAGCGGATTTCCAGGGAATTTATAATATATGGGAAGACAATATCCAGTTATTTCTTGAAGAAAAAAAACAAAAAGTAGGAGAAGCCATAAAGTTTGATGATATCAATGATCCCACCATCGATGAGATTATTGGTGAAAAGGCAGCGGCTACTTTGAGAGAAGAACTTGATCTGGTACAGTCTGTTTATCCTGCATTTAATCGTGAAGATTATATGAAAGGAGATTTGCAGCCGGTTTTCTTTGGTTCAGCATTAAATAATTTCGGAGTCCGTGAATTGCTGAATGCTTTCATCGATATTGCTCCGATGCCACAGCCTAAGGAAAGTGACACGCGTCTGGTAAAACCTGAAGAGAGTACTTTTACAGGGTTTGTTTTTAAAATTCATGCGAATATGGATCCTAAACACAGGGACCGTCTGGCTTTCGTAAAAATTGTTTCCGGGGTATTTAGAAGAAATGAAAATTATCTCCTGGTACGGGAAGGTAAGAAAATGAAGTTCTCTTCTCCGAATGCATTTTTCGCGGATAAAAAAGAGGTGGTGGACGAAAGTTTCCCCGGAGATATCGTGGGGCTCCATGACACGGGAAGCTTCAGAATCGGCGATACACTCACCGGTGGTGAAAAACTGAGTTTCAAAGGTGTTCCGAGTTTCTCTCCAGAGCATTTCAGATATATTAACAATAATGATCCATTAAAAGCAAAACAGTTGGCTAAAGGCATTGACCAGCTGATGGATGAAGGTGTTGCACAGCTTTTCACACTTGAAATGAATAACAGGAAAATCATCGGAACTGTAGGTGCCCTTCAGTACGAGGTGATCCAGTACCGTCTTGAACATGAGTATGGAGCAAAGTGTACCTACGAACCACTTTCTATGCATAAGGCCTGCTGGATTGAAGCTGACGAAAAATCTGAAGAGTTCAAAGAGTTTGCAAGACTGAAGCAGAGATTTTTAGCAAGAGATAAATACAATCAGCTGGTATTTCTTGCAGATTCATCATTTACCATTCACATGACCCAGGAAAAGTTTCCGAATGTGAAACTGCATTTCATCAGTGAATTTCAGAACAGCTAATTACAGACGAATTCTGATAGCAGATCAATTATAAATTTATATGTGATTTAATAATAAAAAAACCGTTCAGTGCTATTGAACGGTTTTACTTTTATTGCAGATTAAACTAACTATTTATTGATCATCAGTTTTTTAGAAATCTTCTGCCCTTCCTGATCTACCTGGATAATATAAACTCCTGACGGAAGATCGGAGACATTCACTTTTTCAACGATTTTTCCTCCATTACGGGAAACTTCTTTTTTAGGATGTACCAATTTTCCGTCCATTGCATATAAGGTATAAGAAATATTGGTTTTAGAATCCGATTCTATCGTGAATATTCCTTTAGAAGGATTCGGATAGATTTTTAACCCGTTTTCTTTTCCTGTTTCGCCAGTAGACAGGTTGGAATTGATGGTAAAGTTGGCTGCATTAACGTTTAAAAATACATTATCTACTGCTTTAACCATAATTCTGGCATTGGAGGAATTTCCCAGCCCATTGGGAACGGTGAATGTATAGGAACCGTTATTCGGAGTACTTGCCACCAAGGTATGAGGAAATGTAAGGCCACCGTCCATAGAAATCAGGATACTCACATTCGCCGTATTGACAGGAGCTGCATTCGTATTCGCTACATTCCAGGTAACGGTCTGCTGCTGACCGGCAGTCCACGTGATTCCAGCTGTGTTCTGAGAACTTACGGTAAAAGGTCCTGCTGCAGCTGATACGGTAAGCTGAATATCATCCCGTCCCGTTTGTCCGCCTACCGGATTATTATCTCTTACCAGCAGAGAAAAATTAAGTGTTCTTGCTGCGGTAGGTAATTTTTCCCACGATCTGTAATTTGATGCTGTTAAAACAGAAGGGTCATATCCTTCGACAATCGTCGACAATCTTGGAAAATATCGTGTCGGAGAGGTAGTACCCCACATCGATCGGAACATTGGTCCTATGGTATTGGTAGGTCTCGGTGGCATTAAAGCTGCGCCTGCATCGATCTGCTCCCAGTTGTAGGTAATCGCATTACCGTCAGGATCAGAACCTACACCTATTAATGCAAACGGCGTCCCGATAGGAATGGTTCTGTCGGGTCCGGCATTGGCAGTCGGCTCATTATTTCCCGTAGCAGTATTAACGCCACAGTTTCCTGCTCCCGTGATTCTGAGATACATTTCCCGGATACTTACACTGTGAAAATAGGCATCGCTGTTGCTTTGCACATTGGGAGAACAGATTCCGGCATACCCCATAATTGAACTGGCACTTCCGGGTTCTATAGAGGTCGCCGTATTCCTGTTGCAGGCATTATTCTGGGTATGATTGGCCCCGAACTGATGTCCCATTTCGTGAGCAACATAATCAATGACAAAAGGATCTCCCACCGGAGCCGCTGATCCTGTAACGCCACCGGCTTTTACGCTGTTATTACAGACTGCAGGGGTATAGGCCAATCCGTTATCATTTCCCTGGGATGCCTGAAAAAAGACATGTCCGATATCATAATTATTAATTCCTATCGCGGCATTGGTTACTGTAATATTCTGATCAATCATCTGACCTGCATCCAATGCATCAAAAGTGTCCGTATTGATGAAGAACAGGGAATCTGTGTTGGCGATCAGCTGCAGGGTTACGGAGATATCATTTTCAAAAACCTGATTGAGGCGGGCCACAACCAGATTCACTGCAGCCAGCACTGTGGCTTTTTTCTGAGCATCGGTTCCTCCTCCTACTCCCGCCTGCTGGGAAATATAAGCCGTATATTCCGTAGTTGTGGTGATAGCCAGCCTATATCTGCGCAATAAGCCGTCAATAACTGTTTTATTCTGCAATCCTCCGCCTGATGTCTGCTTAAGAATCTCATCTTCATTCACCAGACAGGCAAACCTGCTTTGAGAAGATGCATTCTTACGGTCATATACTCTGTAAATCCTATTATCCTGAGAATAAGAATCGATATAATACATCCCTTTTGTATTTTTTACGACTGCATTCAGTCCGAAATACGGATCAAGAGTAAACCTGATGGTACTTGATGGTTCTCCTGCTTTCGTACCTATATATGATCTGATATCCGAATATCTGGATTGGAGCCCGGCATTCATGGTTGACGCTTCATAAACCTCATAGGTATCAAACGCTCCCTGATCATTAGGAAATTTTATCAGTACCCCTTTGGCTGTCGATATTCTGGATCTGTCCGGAGCTGCAGATAACTGATCGCTGAGCACGTCTTTATTAAGGCTTAAAAGCTTATATTCTGAAACTGTAATATTTCCTTCACGAAAATCCCTGACATTTTTTTCAGAAACTTTCGTCCATTGGTTCTGCTGTGCCCATGCAGATCCCGAAATCGCCAGGAAGCCTGCAAGAAATAATAAATTTTTTTTCATAAATTCACTATATAAGTTTTAATTTTATTTTTTTCGGTTTATTTAAAATTTTAATAATAACAATAGGATTTGATGGTCTTTTTTTTCGATACCCGTCATTTTGAATTTCTCTGTATGCCCCCATAAAACAGATCCCTCAGATTCTACTTTTTCAATCTCAATATCATTATTCTGTATGTTTTTCCCGTGGTTTTACTATTAAAAAAAATTCAGTATCATTTTCCAAAACCGGAATCGGGGCCGATTTAGAATATTCAGAATCGTTCAGCTTTCGGTAATGTCTTTCATATCTTTTGTGGTTGTAACAACCGTTACCTCTTTTAAATTACTGCTGATGGTAAGTCTCCTGATTTCTAAAAATTCTATGTTTTCTAAATTTTGATTTTGTTGGTTAAAACGCCGTGCACTTTTTAAATTAACACAATAAAAGAGTAATACTAAAGAACAAAAACAACAAACAAAAAAAATATTTATCATATCATAATGACAAATATATTAATTATTTACTTATAAATTTTTCTGAGTAATACTAAATATTTTAAACAACAAATTGCTAAAAAGGTTAATTTATTCCTAATGACCAGATCTTCTTCCCCCATGAGGTTGAGGGAAAAAAAATACAGCATGCCAGGAAAAAAAATTGTAAAACAATTGTAAATATTTTACAAAAAACTGATTTAAAGCAACTTATAAATTTACCGGAAAAATGCTGCCCATTTACAAAAGAGCCGCGACCTTACCTTCTAACTTTGAACTCATCAAAAAAATTAATCTTATGAAAAAGTTCATTCTTATGATTGCAGTATCCGGCAGCTTTGTTATGTGTAAGAAAGGGGAAACTACCCAGTCCCAATTTGAAAAAGCGGTAAATTCCGCAGACAGTACTGCGACAGCAGCGTCCGAAACCATAAATAAAGTAAGTGATCAGGCCAGTGAAGCGTTAGACTCTGCCTCCATTAAAATAAAGGAATTCGACCATGTCAAAGATGAAGTAAGAGAAAAAATGGAGAACACTTCCAAAAGCATCGATTCTCTATCCGATAAAATTTCATCGACAAAACTGGAAACTAAAGCCGAAAAGACTGACTCTGCGGAAAAAAAGAAGGAAAAGATCATTGTCCATGTTCCTGCCCCGAAAATTATCAGGGAGACCAAAATTGTGTACAAAGACCAGCAGAAAAAAGAAAACTATGAGATTACCGCTGCTAAAAACAGAATGGTAAAATCCGGATTTATCTCCCTTAATACAGACAATGCAGATACTGTAAAAGAAGTAATTAAAGAAGAGGTAAAAAGAAATAACGGATTTATTAAGAGTGAAAACCTTTCTTATACCGTAAATGAGCATGCAAAAAATACATCCTCCTCCTACGCTGAAAATAATCACAAAGTCTACGAAATACAGGTAAAAATCCCTCTCCGGAATTTTGATGACCTGATGAATGATCTGAGTAATATGGGTGAGATTGAGAATAAAAATATAGAAGTTTTCGGAAATCAGTATGCAGAGAATTCGATCTGCAGTATATCCATCACACTGTCAGATAAAACTGAAGTCCAGAGAGCGCCTGAAACCTTCGGTGAAAAATCACTGGCGGCTCTCTCTTCCGGCTGGGAAGTGGTCACTTCGATTTTCCTGTTCATCCTCCCGTTATGGCCATTGATATTAATTGCCGGCATTGGATACTACTTCTATAAAAAAAGAAATAAAAAGCTGCCTGATAATGATCATCATTAAATTTCTGCAGTTTATTTTGGCGGTAGATTTTATTTTAATAATATTTTAATCACATTTTCAGAGATATAAAAACGCTTATTTCTAATTTTAATCTCAAGTAAAATCATATATTATACTATTATTTTATAGTTCGTTTTAAAGTAAAAAGGCTCCCAATACTGAGAGCCTTTTACTATTTCAAATAAAGTAAGCAGTTACTTCGCAATGCTTCTTGAGATCACGATCTTCTGAATTTCAGAAGTTCCTTCATAAATCTGGGTGATTTTGGCATCCCGCATCATTCTTTCTACATGATATTCTTTTACATACCCGTATCCTCCGTGGATCTGTACTGCTTCTACAGTGGTATCCATGGCTACCTGGGAAGCGTACAATTTTGCCATCGCCCCACTTTCCGAGATATCTTTTCCGGCATCTTTTTCAGTAGCCGCTTTATAGCAAAGCATTCTCGCCGCTGTGATCTGAGTAGCCATATCTGCCAGCTTGAAAGCAATAGCCTGGTGGTTGATGATTTCTGTTTTAAAAGCTTTTCTTGTTTTAGCATATTTCAGAGCCAGTTCATACGCTCCGGAAGCGATCCCTAATGCCTGGGAAGCAATACCGATTCTTCCGCCGTTCAAGACTGCCATGGCAAAATTAAATCCGAAGCCGTCTTCCCCGATTCTGTTTTCTTTCGGTACTTTTACGTTGTTGAAAATTAAAGAATGGGTATCACTTCCTCTGATTCCCAGTTTATCTTCTTTTGTTCCCACTTCAAAACCTTCCCAACTTCTTTCAACGATAAACGCATTGATTCCTTTATGTTTTTTCTCAGGATCTGTCTGGGCAATGACGATATAGTAGGTAGCAGTACCACCGTTAGTGATCCAGTTTTTGATTCCGTTTAAAAGATAATAATCTCCCTTATCTTCTGCAGTGGTTTTCTGAGAAGTGGCATCAGAACCGGCTTCGGGCTCAGAAAGTGCAAAAGCTCCGATCACCTGTCCGCTTGCCAAAGGGGTGAGATATTTCACTTTCTGTTCTTCAGAAGCGAATTTTTCAAGACCGGCACATACCAGAGAGTTGTTTACAGACATTACAACAGCTGCAGACGCATCCACTTTTGCGATCTCCTCCATTGCCAACACATAAGAAACACTATCCATTCCGGCACCACCGTATTTAGGGTCTACCATCATTCCCAAAAGTCCCATTTCGCCCATTTTCTTTACCTGTTCAGCAGGAAATTTCTGGTCACGGTCTCTTTCGATAACTTCGGGTAGTAGTTCGTTCTGCGCAAAATCCCTTGCTGCCTGCTGAATCATCAGCTGTTCTTCCGATAAATTAAAGTCCATAAAATTAATAATTAGATGGTCGCTAATTTACACTTTTTGAGCAAATCTGAAAATAGAATTGCAACTTCGTCTTAAAGGTGTAAAAACAACGGACCGTAAGGTTTTTCAAAGGAATATTGCAATTGCTGAATTATCTATAAAGTATCGTTGCTACAACAGGAATTATTCAAAATATTATGGTAAACATTTAAGTATTTTTTAATTATCGCCTTCTGATTCATCAATTAAAAAAAATGCTTATATTTAAAATCCTTTAACTATTACTTAAAAAATCATGACCATCAAAAGATTATTCGATATACCTCACTATGCCTTAGAGAAATACCCCAAAACGGATATGTTTGTAACCAAATACCAGGGGGAATGGCAAAAAACTTCCACCCAGGAATTTATCAATCAGGGTAATAAAATATCAAGGGGTCTTTTAAAACTGGGAATAAAGCCCGGAGATAAGATTGCTCTTATTACAACTAATTCCCGTACGGAATGGGCCGTAATGGACCTGGGGCTTTCTCAGATAGGGGTCGTTTCCGTACCGGTATATCCAAGTATTTCACCGGAAGACTATGAGTTTATCTTTACGAATGCTGAAATACAGTACTGTTTTGTTTCCGACAAAGAACTTTTCAATAAAGTGATGAAGGTGAAGCATAATATCCCTACTCTACAGGGTCTTTTTACTTTTGATCACGTAAGCGGAGCAGCTAACTGGAAGGAAATCCTTGATTTGGGAGAAGATGACTCTACCCAGATTGAGGTGGAAGATCTTTCAAAGGCTATAAATCCTGAAGATCTTGCGACCATTATTTATACTTCCGGAACTACGGGAAGACCTAAAGGAGTGATGCTGACTCACCACAATATTGTATCCAATGTACTGGGCTCCATTCCCAGAATCCCCAAAAAGAGAAGCCTGGATTATAAAGATACAAGGGTATTAAGCTTTTTACCCATCTGCCATATTTTTGAAAGAATGCTTTTTTATCTCTTCCAGTATAATGGTTTTTCGATCTATTTTGCAGAGAGCATCGAAAAAATGGGCGAAAATGTAAAAGAGGTAAAACCGCACTATATGAGCGTTGTACCGAGGCTTGTGGAAAAAGTATATGATAAGATTTATAATACAGGATCTTCGGCGGGCGGTTTAAAATCAAAAATATTTTTCTGGGCCCTCAATTTAATTTCTAAAAAGAAAACCGTTTCCGGACCTTCCGGTTTACAGGGAATTATCGCTGATAAACTGGTCTTCAAGAAATGGAGAGAAGGGCTGGGCGGCGAGATCGTTACCCTGGTGTCGGGTTCGGCTGCTCTGTCTACAAGGTTGAATCTGATGTTTCAGAATGCCGGAATTCCTATTCTGGAAGGCTATGGATTAACAGAAACATCACCTGTAATCTCCGTTAATACTTTTGGTAAAATGAAGACCGGAACCGTTGGCTTACCTTTGGATAACCTGAGCGTGAAAATTCAGGAAGATGGAGAAATCACCGTAAAAGGGCCGTCCGTTTTCAAAGGATATTTTAAAAATGAAGAAATGACCAAAGAGGTATTCACGGAAGACGGCTACTTTAAAACCGGAGATATCGGACACATCGACAGCGAAGGATTTTTACAGATCACCGACCGTAAAAAGGAAATGTTCAAGACTTCCGGCGGAAAATATATTGCGCCTCAAACGATCGAAAACCTGGCAAAAGCTTCCAAGTTTATAGAACAGATCATGGTAGTCGGCGATGGTGAAAAAATGCCTTGTGCACTGGTGCAACCCGATTTTGAATTTGCAAAAAACTGGGCGATGAGAAATAATTTAAATATTGGCTCTACTCCACAGGAAATCGCAAAGAGTACCGAACTGAAAGAAAGAATTGAAAAGGAAATCGACGGCATCAATGAGCATCTGGGAAACTGGGAGAGAATAAAGAAAATAGAACTTACGCCAGAGGTCTGGAGCATTGATGCAGGACTCCTGACACCCACTTTAAAGCTGAAGAGAAAAGCGATCAAAGAGAAATTCATGTCCCTCTACAATAAGATGTATGCACATCACGAATCATAAAAACATGAGCTGCTTTGATGAAAAGCAGCTTTTTTTTGCAATACAGAATCAGACTTTTCTATTGGTATATCTGACCATTCGGATATCCCGGGAAAGGAAATTCTTCCGCCTCAGTACAGCAGCAGGCTTAGCATAGACAAATTATTTAACGGTATGTATTCTTTCTACGGGATCTAAAAATAGCCTTTTGCTTACCTCGATTTTCAGGGAAATATCATTAAGATGAATATTGGAACAGACACTATCACATTAATCAGGTACTTACACTAAATATACTATCAAAACAAAAAAGCTGCTTCAGTACTGAAGCAGCTTATATTGATGTAAAGCAATAATTAGAATTTAATTACTGTTTTCATTCTTTCGTTTTCTTCCATTACCAACTCGTCATCCACAAGGATTTTTCCTGAATGTTCATCGATAATGATTTTCTTTCTCTGAGCAATTTCCATCTGCTTTTGAGGCGGAATCGTAAAGAAAGATCCTTTCGGAGCTCCTCTTTCCAAACCTACAACAGCAAGACCGTTGGGAGAGTTTGTTCTGATCCTGTTATAAGATGCTAATAATCTCTCGTCGATTTTACCGGCATATTCTTTAGACTGCTCGATCAGATAATCTTCTTCTTTCTGAGTTTCAGAGATAAGACCTTCCAATTCTTCTTTCTTGAATTTCAGGTGATTCTTAAGATCGTTGATTTTTGAGTTCAACTCATCCAAAGTTTCGTTTTTGTGAGCAATTTTAACACCGAATTCTTTGATTCTCTTCTCAGAAAGCTGGATTTCAAGTTCCTGATATTCGATTTCTTTACCTAAAGCTTCAAATTCTTTATTGTTTCTTACGCTATCCTGCTGAGACTTGTATTTTTCAATTAAAGATTTTGCATGGTTAATTACTTCATGCTTTGTTTTGATCTGATCGTCCTGATCTTTAATTTCAGCATGAAATTTTTCAGCTCTTTTTTCAAGACCTTCGATTTCAATCTCAAGATCCTCTACTTCGATTGGCAATTCTCCTCTTGTATTTCGGATTTCGTCCAATCTAGAATCAATGATCTGCAAATCGTATAAAGCTCTTAACTTCTCTTCAACTGAAATATCGTTGGTTTTTGCCATATTTTAAATGAAATAATTTACCGGGTTTGTTTTCTCAATAGATTTTGAGATTGCAAATGTACTAAATTTTTGTGATAAAATTTCAAATAATTGTTGAGTAACAAATTGTTCTGATTCAAAATGTCCGATATCACAGATCAGCATTTTGGATTCTGCGAGAAAAAAATCATGGTATTTAATATCCCCGGTAAGATAAGCATCACATTTTTTGGAAATTGCAGACCGGATTCCGCTGGCTCCCGAACCTCCTAAAACGCCTACTCTTTTAATTTTTTTATCTGTAAAATCAGAATGTCTTATCATTTCAAGACCGAATTTCTGTTTCACAAACTTCAAAAAATCTCTTTCGTCCATAGCTTCTTCAAGATCCCCATACATCCCCAATCCGGAATACTGATTTTCATTGTCCAGGCTGTAAATCTGATGGGCGACTTCTTCGTAGGGATGAGCCGATTTCACTGCAGCCATGATCTGACTCTGTTTATAGCTTTCAAAAATAACGGAAATCATCTCTTCATCAGCATTTTCACGGATATTCTGCTGTCCGGAAAAAGGGTTTGACCCTTCCGTTGGCCTGAAAGTTCCTTTTCCGCTGATCGTAAAGCTGCATTCATCATAAAATCCTATATTTCCGGCTCCCGCAGAAAACAGAGCTTCCCGCACCTCTGCAGAATAGTCCTCCGGAACATAAACCGTCAATTGTTTTAAATTGCTTTTCTTAGGCTGAAGAATTTTCAGATCTTTCAGTCCCAGATGATTACAGATTCCGGCATTAACGCCGAAAAAGTCATTATCCCATGCCGTATGAATGGCATAGATCGCCACTTTATTTTCTACCGCTTTCAGGACAGCCCTCTCTACATAATTTTTCCCGGTCAGCGATTTCAATCCTGAAAAAATGACAGGGTGAAAACATACGATCAGATTGCAGTTTTTATGAATGGCTTCATCTACTACATTTTCCAGTGCATCATGGCAAACCAGAATTCCGCTTACATTTCTTGTCGGAACTCCACATAACAGTCCTACATTATCAAAATCTTCGGCCTGCTGAAGCGGAATACGCTTTTCTATTTTTGAAATTACTTCACTTATTGTCATTTATTCTGTATGTTTGTCACGAAAATAGGGATAATTTGTTAATTTTAAAAAAACATTAAAATGGAGAGAGAACACAACCTTGTTCCTGAAGACGTCCTTTGGAAAAGGTTTCTTTACCGCATTATTTACCGTTCCGACACCAAACTCGGAAAGTTATTCGACATCATTTTACTGTCCCTGATTCTTATCAGCACCTTCATTATTATGATGGAAAGTGTCCCGAAACTCGATAAAAGATTTCACTATACTTTTCTTATCCTGGAGTGGATTATTTCCATATTTTTCACGGCTGAATACTGGAGCAGAATTGCGGTGTTAAAAAACAAAAAGCATTACATATTCAGTTTTTTCGGAATGATTGATTTTCTGGCCCTGGTTCCTTTTTATCTGAGCTTTTTCTTTCCTGTTACCAAATATTTTCTGATTTTCAGGATGCTGAGAATGCTGCGGGTTTTCAGGGTTTTTAACCTTCTGGATTTTATGAATGACGGAACCGTCATCGTGAGGGCTTTAAAAAACAGTTCCAGAAAAATCTACATTTTCCTGTTGTTTTTAATCATTTTCTCCGTTATTGTCGGTTCGCTGATGTTTATGGTAGAGGGAGGAAGACCGGGATTTGAAACGATTCCCCAGTCTATTTACTGGGCAGTGGTAACGGTGACTACTGTGGGATACGGTGACGTATCTCCGATTACTCCGATGGGAAAATTCTTTGCGGTCGTTTTAATGCTTGCCGGTTATTCCATTATTGCTGTTCCTACCGGAATTGTAACTGCCGAAATGAGAAATAAAAGACAAAACCTCGAAAAAATATGTGAGCGCTGTGGAAACGAAGATATTGATGATGATGCCAGGTACTGCAAACAATGTGGCAAGAAATTAGCTTAGGTAAAATATCAAATCAATCTATTAATTAAAATATCACAACATCATGGAACCGAAAAAGAAAAACAGACCCAACACTTTAGTTGTTATACTTTTTGCACTGATCGTATTAATGGTTATCATTTATTTCATACTGGTAACATTCTTCCCGGCTGTCTTCGAGAATCTGAATACGGGAGATATACAGCCCGTTCCGAATAAATAAGTAAATAAATAAATAAATAAATAAAAAGGCTGTCTCATTTTAGAGACAGCCTTTTTTACCAGTCAGATTCCTGCGGAATTATTTTTTAATTGCTTTCACTGATTGTTTTTTACCATTTTTCATCATCACGGTTACGATATACATTCCTGATTTTAATTCATTTAAATATAGTGCAGGTCCCGGATTTCCCAGTGTTTTCACGAGTCTTCCCGAAATATCCGTCACAGAAACAGATTTTACCTCATCATACTGTGTAATATTCAGTACATCGGCAAATGGATTAGGATATATTTTAATAAGATCTTCCTTACTTTTCAAGTTTTCAGAAGTCCCTAATGTATTATTATTGATGTTAATCGTAAAGGTACCTTCCGCTTCATCTATAGAATCGTTGAAGTTTCCTACATTAATGTAGTAAACATTTCCTGCGGTGGTAGTAAGAGAAATGGTTTCTGTATCACCGCCTCCGGCATCATCTACAGTACCTTCACATACCAGGCTGCTGCAATTTCCGGTATAAACTCCGATCTGGGTATCAAATTCACTTCCTGCGGGTAACGAAACGCTGATATCATATGTATTTCCATCTCCTACCATGGTAAACCATGTTCCGTCATTCATCTTGTCAGTGCACGTTGTCACAAATCCTCCGTTGTTTGTGGCTCCTCCTCCGTCGGACTGAGTATAAGTGTACGGAAAAGCAGAAGCTGTTATTGCGCCGGAACAGGTATCATTTACAGGAGGTGGCGGAAATGATCCGACACAGATCTCAAAACTCTGATTCGACCCGCTTCCATAGTAACTGTAAACTCTGATGTAATAGGTGTCTCCGGGAGTCAGGCCGGAAACTATTCCTGAAGCCGGGTCGGAGCACAAAATGCTGTTTAGGCTGCTGCACGAACCTCCCAATACCTGAAAATAAGTGTCTTCATCATCTGCAGTTGTCCCGATAGAAACAATACTACTGAGTGATATTTTATGCGTGGCTGCTGTTGCTACAAACTTAAACCAGACATCATCGTCAGGATCACCATAGCAGGGATCCGGTAACTGCCCGGAATCTGTAGCCCCAATGGTATAGCCGGAAGTTATGGATCCACAGTTGAGATCGGGATTCACCGTTAAAGTGATCGCTCCTGCACAATCATCGTTCGTAGGTACGGGAGGCATGGTTTCAAAAACGCTTTCTGAACATCCTGAAGACTCTCCTGCTGATCCTACAGCCACTACTTTAACATAATGCTTAACAGATGGTGCAAAAGGAACAGCCGGCGTAAAATTATTGGTGGTGACAGCCTGCTGATTGACCACATCCGTTCCACCGGGCGTCGTTCCTATAGAAATTTTGTACCCGGTAGCTCCAGTAGAAGCATTCCATGTAATCGTTGGCGATAAAGGGGTGAAAGCTGTATTATTGGCCGGAAAAGTGATAACGGGACATCCCGGAATGGGACTTGGTGCCAGTCCTTCAAAAGTGATTACCGATTTATAATCTATCAGGTTGCCGATTTCCGGTACTGCAGGATCAGGATCTACAGAATCATCTCTAAAATAAATAGCGGAGTTGGCAGACCCGGGATATACATACATCGCTTCATCGTTACCGTCGTATCCCTGTGAGTTCTCTTCTGCAGCTACGACGATATTTTTCAGATTATCATACGGAAAAGGAGCAGTAAAAGTGATGGCGACTACCCCATTATTATTGCTGACGCTTCCTGAATAGACCTGAGTAAGCTGAGCAGCAGGAATCCAGTCGGATTCTGAAGAAAATGAGGTCTTGGTCGTTAATCCGAGATAGACAACCCAGTCCGAAGAACTTGCAATAGAGGATGACGGATCCAGATAAAACTTTAATCCTGTAATATTACCTGCTGTATTCGTATTGATTTCCTGTTTAGTAAAAATCTGCTGTACATAGGAATAACTATAATACGTACTTACCGGAGCGACGCCGACGTCAGTACTGCCTGCTCCCAGACTTATCTGGGCATTTAAAGTTATACCTGCGGTAAGCAGGCACGAGAGTAAAAATTTTGTCATAATTAATAAATTTGCTGTGAACTTAAAATTAGTGATAAACTCTCAATATTTCTTAAAAAACTTTAGATATTATAAAAAAAATAGCGGCTGAAATTAGCCGCTATTCATCATTTTTTAAATGATTATGAGTTAAATTTATTTTTTGATCACCTTAATCGTCTGCTTACTACCGTCTTTCATTTCTAAAGTAACCAAATACATTCCTGATTTCAATTCTCCTAAATGGAGAGCAGAATCCGGATTAGCGATTGCTTTTACCAGTCTTCCTGCAACATCTGTAACCGATGCAGATTTCACTTTACTGATATCTGAGATATTCAGTACGTCAGCAAAAGGATTCGGATACACTTTGATTGTATTTTTAGCCGCAGAAGTCTCGTTGGTTGCAAGGCTGCTTGCATCATATGCAGAAACCTGGAACTGCCCGTCTAAATTGGTATTTGAGGAAAATTTCCATACGCTTACATACACGGTAGATCCCGGAGTCTGTCCTGTTAAGGTAACTCTTGAGAATCTGTTTGAGGCACCGTTAATATCATCATTACATCCTAAAGAGGTAAAGCTTCCGCAAGTCCCTGAATACACTTCCATCACAGAATCAATAAAAGGAGATCCGGCAACCGCCGCAGTTTCTATCACAACATTTCCACTTGCAGGGATCACTACAGAATACCAGACATTATTCGTGATATTGGACGCTGTTGTGATACAGCTCGCCGTTCCGTCATTGGTAGCTCCCACATTTGAGGCATTAACTGCACTCGAAGCGAAAGTAGTTCCTACCGTTAATGCTAGCGGAGAAGCACAGTTATCATTGGTAATAGATGAAGTCATTACATAAGGTCCGGCCCATATACTCTGATCAGTACTGCTGCAACGTGATCTTACCCAAATATAATAGAGAGTGGAAGCGGTAAGGCCTGATAAAGGCTGGGAAGTTCCGCTGATCGCACTATAACTAGGTAAGGTTACAGAAGTAGGTGCCGTATTGCTTGTACTGTAATAAAGATCGTATCCGTTTGCAGGAGCGACCGAAGGGGCAGCCCATGAAATATCAGCTGACGACGTTGTAATATTAGCCGCTGTAATAGTTGAAGGCTCGTTACAGGTTGGAGCAATCTGCATTTTGAAGTCATCAACACCTAAGTACCATGGTGCACCTGTAGAAGATACATTTATCGCAAAATAATAATTTCCGGTAGCCACGGGCGTATAAATCACTTTATGCTGAGTGTAGGCAGTGGTCCCTTGTGTCGAGGAAATAAATGAACCGAGAGAAGCCGCTCCGTTCATCGATGGTGTGCTATTCACCTGAACATCTCCTGTGAAACCTGTATATGAGCTTGAAGTTCCATTGGTATTATAATAGAACGAGAATTCATAAGCAGTTCCCGCCGTTAAAGCAAAACCAGGTGTCCAAAGCTGACTCGGAACTGTATTGCTATACGGGATCGTCATATAGTTCGGTGCTGATCTCGGTGCATTACGGGTAGTAGAAGTAGCATCCATTGAGCTCCAGTTTGTTGTGCCTCCTACTGCAGACCAACATGTCGGAACAATTCCAAGACCTATCGATGACAGCGTGTCAAAATTTTCTGTCCACGGAAGCGTAGTTACCATGTTTGAACACAATGTTGTAAAACTTCTTTCTGTACAACTGGCTGAAGTATTGGTTGCCGTATACGCATTTACGGTGTAATAATATTTCGTTGCAGGGGCCAGCGGTGAAGACAATGTGTATGATGTAACGTTTCCTAGATCTACGTTATTCAGTACATTCGTACCTCCGGCAGTGGTTCCTACCGAAATTCTGTAACCTGTAGCATCAGTCACTGCTCCCCAGGAAATCGTAGGAGTTAAAGCAACACCCGTTGCATTGGTTGCCGGTGCTGAAACGACAGGACATCCGATATTCCTTGTGGTAAAGTTCATTTCAGAACATACTGACGATGACCCGTTGGCATTATATGAGCGCAATGTATAGAAATACTGCTTGCCATATAATAAAGGGGAAGTAAATGCGTAAGAAGTAACGTTTCCAAGATCTACATTGTTCATAACGTCGGTTCCTCCGGTAGTGGTACCTACAGAAAGTCTGTAACCGGTGGCGTTTGATAGGGCGGCCCATGAAACAGTAGGCGTTACAGATGTTCCGGTTGCATTATTTGCCGGCGTCGAAACCGTAGGACAGGTAGGAAGAAGACTTGGCGGTAAACCCAGGAAAGTGACATTGGACTTCCTTGCCGTTCTGCTGGTTGCCGTTGGCGGAGCAAATGGATCCGGATTTGTCGAATCACTTGCATAATAGATACTTGTATTAGATGATGACGAGTAAGAATAGAAATTCCCTGTAGATCCGCTGTCATATCCGGATTTGTTCTCATCTACAGCAACCACCAGATTATTGATGTTATCATAACTGAATGGGGTTGCAAAAGCAATCTCCACCACACCTGCGTTATTGGTAACCGTTCCTGTAAAAACCTGAGTGAGTGCTGAAGCAGCAATCCAGTCTGTGTTTGAACTGAAACTTGTTTTAGCAGTGGTTCCCAAATACACCGTCCAGTCACTGGAGTTGGTCAGGCTGACTGTAGATCCGCAATAAAATTTCAGTCCGGTGATATTACCGGCCGCATTTGCATTAATTTCCGATTTTGGAAATATCTGTTGAGAATACGAGTATCCGTAGTAAGGATACACAGGATAGTAGCTTGTCGTAGTGCCACTACCCAAAGTGATTTGTGCAGACGCGCCCATCCCAAGCGCCATCATGCACATCAGTAGAAGTTTTTTCATACTTAGTAATAAAATTAGAACAGCGAATGTATGAATATATTTAACATAATTAACGATTTATGTTATTTTTTTATTTATTAAACAGCTATTTAACTTAATTTAATGCTAATTTGAAATAATAAAAAAGCGGCTAAAATTAGCCGCTAATTCATTATTTAAGTTGTTTAGATTATTTTTTAATCGCTTTGATCGTTTGTTTAGAACCATCTTTAAGCTCCAGAGTGATTAAATAAAGTCCAGAATTCAGCTCACTTAACGGCAGTGCTGCAGAAGGGTTTGTAATGGTTTTCACCAATCTTCCGGCAATATCTGTTACAGAAACTGACTTTACGTTTGATATATCAGTAATATTCAATACCTCCACAAATGGATTCGGATATACTTTAATGGTATTTTTAGCTCCCGAAATCTCACCTGTAGCCAACAGTGAACTGTCGTAGGCACCTACCTGAACCGGGCCGTCCGTACCTGTCGGATTATATCTCCATACACTTACATAGATCACTTCACCCGGTGTTCTGCCTGTTAAAGCAACTCTTGAGAACAGGTTTGAACCGGATGCAATATCGTCATTGCACGAAATCTGAGTTAAAGATCCGCAAGTTCCACTATAGACAGCCAGTAAAGAATCTGTAAATGGAGATCCTGACACTGCACCGGTTTCGATCGTCACATTTCCTGAAGCCGGAATCACTACGGTAAACCAGATATTGTTTGCAGAATTGGTAGGTTGACAGGTCGACGTAATATTGGTCGTCGCGCCGGCATTGGTAGCATTAACCGCAGCCGTGGCAAAACTCCCTCCTACGGTAAGAGAGGTTGCTCCTGCACACTCATCATTTGACGGCGGTGGCGGTGGCGTACCTACACAGATATTAAAACTATTACTGTATCCTGCGCCGTTGCTGTTATACACTCTTACCAGATAAGTTTCTCCTATGGTAAGACCAGTGACAGAAGTACTGTTAGTCGTTCCGCATTTTATGCTTACCGGCGTTGCACAAGATCCGGTGAAGACCTGAGTATATAAACTGGTAGATGAAGATGTACCTGTAGAGATTACATTTGATAAAGTAACCAGGTGCGAAGTACTTGTTGCTACAAATTTGTACCACACATCATCATCAGGGTTTCCTGTACAGGTTCCCGCAGGGATATTTGAAGCAGTGGCTCCCAATGTAGTTCCGGCGGTGGTAGCACCACACGAAAGATCAGTATTTACGGTTAAAGAAACCGCCGTAGCACAATCTTCATTAGAAGGCATCAGAGCAAATGAAACCGGTCCTACCCACGAGCTCTGATCATTTGCTGAACAGCGTGATCTTACCCAAACATAATAGGTATTGCCCTGGCTTACATTAGAATTAATTACATAACTTGTCGCCAAAACACCTGTTGCAGTAGGCGTGGAAGCTGCTGTAGGCGTAGTACTCGAAGTACTGTAATATATATCATATCCATTGGCAGGAGCAGATGCAGGAGCCGTCCAGCTGACTTCAGAAGTAAGGTTGGTCGTTCCGGTGATTGCCGGTGAAACAGGCGCTGTACACGTAGGTGCATTTTTAATTTCAACATCATCGAGCAATACGTTATCGTAAAAATATCCGTTTCCGGCTACGTCTTTATCTACCACAAATCTTACCTGCACCGTTGTACCGATATATGATGAAGGCAATACCACCCCTTCCGTTCTCCACAAAGAGCTGTTTGCGGAAGAAGTAAACACAGTCTCCCAGGTTGTCCCGTTAATTGCTTTTACCTGCACGGTCAGCTGATTATTATCATATGCCGGCTGGGTAGTTCCCGTTGCTGTGGAAAGATGGTTTTTGAACCATTTAAACTGAACATATGGTGTCGAAAGACCTGCAAGATCGATCTGAGGAGATGTTAAAGTAACATCATGCACTCCCGTATATGGCGAAGAAGCATCTACCCATGCATAAGTACCTGAAGCGGCACCATTATTGGTGGTTCCGTAATCCGGAGTTCCGCCGAATAACCAGAGGGCATATCCTGTATTGTTTGTACTGGATGTAGACCAGCAGGCCGGTAAACTGCCCCCACTGAATGTTTCAAGAAACGGTGCAGATACACTTCCACATACCGTTGTAAAATTTCTTTCCGTACAGGTGGCAGAATTACTTGATGCACTGTAAGAAGAAACTGAATAGTAATATTTGGTAGACGTCGCCAGAGAAGTCGGTAATGTGTAAGTCGTTACATTTCCTAAATCGAGATTATTAACAACGTCTGTTCCTCCCGCAGTAGTTCCCACTCTTAACCTGTATCCGGTAGCCTGTGGTGCCGCTGTCCAGGTGAAAGTCGGAGTAAGGGAAACTCCTGCTGCACCGGAAGCCGGCGCTGAAACCGACGGACAAGGAATGGTAGTGGTTGTAAATGCTGTGCTTGTACATCCTGTTGCAGAACCTATGGCATTCTTAGGAATCACCGTTAAGTAATATTGAGTAGAATAAGCAAGGGGAGACGCCGCCGGAACAGCATAGGTCGTAACATTACCTACATCTACATTATTCATAACATTGGTGTCTCCGGGCGTTGTACCCACACTTATTGTGTAACTGGACGTGATCGCTGCAGGAGCCCATGTAAAAGTAGGCGTCACGGAAACTGCAGTGGCATTGTTAGCCGGTGCAGAAACCGTGGTACACGAAGGCGCTGTCGTCGGAGGAGGCACCGTAGCATCAAACGCTATGACCGGTCTCCTGTAATTTGAAGAAGTAAGCGTAGCACCGAATGCTCCGGAAGTATTCAGGTATTTTGTGGTATTGCTGTTTGATGTATTGATACAGCTTGAACCGTATTCGTAATCCCAGGCAATGCTGGCAGCCTGTGCAGCTGTCTGTACATATTCCAGATAAACGGCAAGGTTACTTCCTGCAGTATATACAAAGTTGGCAGCATGCTGAAACTGTTTAAACCCGGCTGAGTTTCCTACGGCGGCATCCGGATTGGAATCATATACCAAAGTGGCAGTCGCTGTTTCCGTTGCCCAGTCCGGTGATCCTGATCCAAAATCGATAGCTGAAGTATTTTTCAGATAGATCTTGAATGTGGTGGTAGCATTCAGAGTTCCGCTAGCCGTTAACCTTTTAAAATAAGTGGATGTAATCGTTCCGTTGGCAATATTGACCAGCTGTGAAGCCGGAAGAATAAATGCCGTTCTGTTTTTGTTATTCGCAGTAGCAGTACTGTTCATAGGGCCATACGTATTCGAGGAAAGTCCCGACGAACACGTTGTCAGTGTGAAGCTCTGTGCCAGATACATCTGACAGGTAAAAAGCCCTATCAGCAGCAGAAAGAGTAGATTTCGTTTTTTCATACTTAGTAAAAATATTGATTAGGTCGTAAATGTATGAATATATTTAATATACTTTATGATTTATGTTAATTTTTTATTTATCATACACTTATTTAACGTAATTTAATACTAACTTCAATAAAAAAAATAGCGGCTAAAATCAGCCGCTATTACATTTCAATCATCATCTAAAATTATTTTTTAATCACTTTGACCGTTTGTTTAGAACCGTCTCTAAGTTCCAGAGTAATCAGATACATCCCGGAATTCAGGCCACTCAGCTGAAGGATTGCAGAAGGATTTGCAATTGTTTTCACCAGCTTCCCGGCCATATCCGTCACCGATGCAGATTTCACTTTACTGATATCTGAGATATTCAGTACGTCCTCAAAAGGATTCGGATATACTTTAATTGCATTTTTAGCAGCGGAAACTTCGCTGGTTGCCAGGTTACTGGCATCATAAGCAGAAATCTGGAACTGCCCGTCTAAATTATTACTTGAGGAGTATTTCCATACACTTACATACACAGTAGACCCGGGAGTCTGTCCTGTTAAAGTAACTTTTGAGAATCTGCTTGATGTAAGGTTAGTATCATCATTACATCCTAAAGAGGTGAAGTTTCCGCAAGTCCCTGAATACACTTCCATTACGGAATCGACAAAAGGTGATCCGGCAACTGCTGCAGTTTCAATTATAACATTTCCACTTGCAGGAATCACTACAGAATACCAGACATTATTATTAACATCAGAAGCTGATACCATACAGCTCGCTGTACCGTCACTGGTAGCTCCTACATTTGATGTATTAACTGCACTTGAAGCGAAATCGGTCCCTACTGTTAATGGTAGCGGAGAAGCACAGTTATCATTGGTAACTAATAAAGTGAGTACATAAGGACCGTCCCATATACTTTGATCACTGCTGCAACGGGATCTTACCCAAACATAGTATGGAAGGGAAGCCGTAAGACCTGATAAAGACTGGGAAGTTCCGCTGATCGCAGTATAATTAGGTACGGTTACAGAAGTAGGTGCCGTACTGCTTGTACTGTAATAGAGATCGTATCCGTTTGCAGGAGCGACCGAAGGAGCAGTCCATGAAATATCAGCTGACGAAGTAGTAATATTGGCAGCCATAATATTTGATGGCTCGCTACAGGTTGGAGCAATCTGCATTTTGAAGTCATCAACACCTAGGTGCCATGGCGAACTTGTAGAAGATACATTTACCGCAAAATAATAATTTCCGGTAGCTACAGGCGTATAAATCACTTTGTACCGGGTGTAGGAAGTTGTACCCTGCGTGGATGAGATAAGTGAACCGAGAGAAGCCGCTCCGTTCATGGATGGTGTGCTATTTACCTGAACATCTCCTGTAAAACCTGTATACGAGCTTGAAGTTCCATTGGTATTATAATAGAACGAGAATTCATAAGCAGTTCCTGCCGTTAAAGCAAAACCAGGTGTCCAGAGCTGACTCGCCACTGTATTCCCATATGGAATAGTCATGTAGTTCGGCGCTGACTTTGGTGCATTATATATAGTTGACGAAGTGTTCATTGAAGTCCAGTTTGTTGTACCTGCCACTGCGGACCAACATGTCGGAACGATTCCTACGCCAATGTTTGATAAAGTATCAAAGTTCTCTGTCCACGGAAGCGTAGCAATCGCATTGGTACATAATGTGGTGAAATTTCTTTCCGTACAGGTGGCAGAATTACTTGATGCACTGTAAGAAGAAACTGAATAATAATATTTTGTAGATGCTGCCAGAGGAGTCGGTAATGTATAAGTCGTTACATTTCCTAAATCGAGATTATTAACAATATCTGTTCCTCCCGCAGCAGTTCCCACTCTTAATCTATATCCGGTTGCCTGTGGTGCCGCTGCCCAGGTGAAAGTTGGAGTAAGAGAAACCCCTGTAGCATCTACAGCGGGAACTGAAACCGACGGACAAGGAATGGTAGTGGTTGTAAAAGCTGTGCTTGTACATCCCGTTGCAGAACCTATCGCGTTTTTAGGAGTCACCGTTAAGTAATATTGAGTGGAGTAAGCAAGTGGAGATGCCGCCGGAACAGCATAGTTCGTAACGTTACCAACATCTACGTTATTCATGACATTCGTTCCTCCGGGCGCTGTACCCACACTGATTGTATAACTTGACGTGCTCGCCGTAGAAGCCCATGCAAAAGTAGGCGTCACGGAAACCGCGGTGGCATTGTTAGCCGGCGCAGAAACCGTGGTACAGGAAGGAGCAGCAGTCGGAGGAGGCACCGTAACATCAAATGCTATGACCGGTCTTCTGTAATTTGAAGAAGTAAGCGTGGCACCGAATGCGCCGGAGGTCTTCACATACTTTGTCGTATTGCTGTTTGATGTATTGATGCAGCTTGAACCGTATTCATAATCCCACTGGATATTAGCTGTCTGCGCTGTTGTCTGCACATATTCCAGATAAACGGCAAGGTTACTTCCCGAATCATAGACAAAATTAACAGCATGCTGAAACTGTTTAAACCCAGCTGAACTTCCTACAGCAACCGCCGGACTGGAATCATACACAAGTGTCGCAGTCCCTACTTCAGCAGCCCAATCCGGTGATCCTGATCCAAAATCGATAGCTGAAGTATTCTTCAGATAGATCTTGAATGTGGTGGTAGCATTCAGAGTACCGGCAGCCGTTAACCTTTTAAAATAAGTGGATGTAATCGTTCCGTTGGCAATATTCACCAGCTGTGAAGCCGGAAGTATAAATGCCATTCTGTTTTTGTCATTGGCAGTAGTAGTACTGCTCATCGGACCATATGTATTGGTAGAGATTCCGGTAAAGCAGGTAGAAAGTGTAAAACTCTGTGCCGCATACATCTGACAGGCAAAAAAAACCATCAATAGCAGAAAGAGTAAATTTTGTTTTTTCATATCGTATAAGAATTGATTAGAACGTAAATATAATAAAAATTAAAAACAAATCATAAAAAGGCATAAAATATTATATATTCTCAAAATAATTTGATAAAAATCCATTAAAATTAAAATTTTAATGGATATACGTTAGGTATTTAATAATATTAGACACCGTATAAAAAACCAATAAATAACAAATCCCGCAATAACTTTACTATAATATTCATTATTAAACAAAAAAAAGTGACCTAAAAGTCACTTTATACATAAATTTTTCTTTATCAATTCAGATAAAACTCATACTTATTGAGCAGTTGAATCTGTTTGATCAGATCACCGCTCAGATTGACGGAGTGTTTCATCGACTGCACTTCTATATGAGAATCATCTTCAATATTTTTAATAAAAAATTTCAGTTTCTGATTTCCCTGATTTCTCTCCAAAACCCTCCGGAAAAATGACAAATCTTCAGGCCTCACATCCATGACATCCATGACCAGCGAAATACTTTTGGCAAACTTTTCAAAAGCTTCCTGAAGCTCAATGACATCATTCACATTCACAAAAACACGCCCGTCTTTCACCTGGGCAAATTTTATCTTAAAAATAACAAACCGCTGAACTTCAAGCTTTTCCTTCAGTTTCATATAATCCCGGTCTCCCAGCCTGAATGAGTAAGATCCCGAATAGTCCTCCAGTGTAACAAAAGCAACCTTTTCACCGCTTCTGAAGCCATCTTTCACCACATATTCCGTAATCAGTCCGGCAACTGTATATTCTTTTCCTGCCCCGCCGTTTTCTCTTTCTTTCTGTAATGTTTTCCAGTCCTTTTTCTTTTCTTCAAACAATTCTTCCTGTTTGTTGGAGAAAGCCTGCTCTTTATAAGCATCTACCTCATCAAGATTTAAAAACATAAAGTTACCTTTCGGCTCAGCCTTCTTAATGACTTCTTCTATAATTTCCTCCTCTCCGGCGACCAGATCATCGGACACGATTTCTATAAGTTCAGCCACGTCATCTACAGAATCTTTTTCGAGAACAGGAACCTCATCCGTTACTATTTTTTCATCATCCTCTTTTTCCAGTACCGATTTTTTCGACAGGTTCCCAGCGATAAACTCGAACTGGTATTTAAATTCATCCAGCGGATGAGCAGACAGATAGAATCCTATAATTTCTTTTTCCTTATTAAGCTTATGCATATTCGGCCATTCCGGGCATGGTGCCAACTTGGGCTGCTCGATCTGCACCTCATCGGCAAAATCGGCAAAAAGAGAAAACTCCATCTCATTTTTACTTTCCTGAAAACTCTGCCCATATCTTATCAGTCTCTCCAGATTGGTTCTCCCGGCCATATCCACATCAAAATACTGCCCACGGTGAAAAGAATCCAGTTCATCAAAAGCACCGGCCAATACCAGACTTTCCGCTACACGTTTATTCATCTGGGAAGGTAAGATCCTCTCGAAGAAATCGTAAATATTTTTAAACCTTCCATTGGCTCTTTCTCTGGTAATGGCTTCACTCGGACCTTCACCGATTCCCTTGATTGCTCCCAGGCCGAAACGGATCTGTCCCTTCTCATTTACGGAGAATTTATATTGAGATTCGTTAACATCCGGACCTAAAACATCTACTCCGATACTTTTACAGTCCTCCATAAACATGGTAATCGAATCCGTATTGTTAATGTTATTACTCATAACACTCGCCATGTATTCTGCCGGATAGTTGGCCTTCAGATATGCTGTCTGATAAGCGATCAGGGCATAACAGGTAGAGTGAGATTTATTAAAGGCATATTCGGCAAAGGCTTTCCAGTCATTCCAGATTTTTTCCAGTCTTTCTTCATTCAGATTATTTTTGCGCCCTCCCTCAATAAATTTCGGGTACATTTTATTCAGAACGTCGATCTGTTTTTTACCCATTGCTTTTCTCAGAGTATCCGCTTCGCCCTTAGTAAAGTTGGCAAGCTTCTGGGACAGAAGCATCACCTGCTCCTGGTAAACGGTAATTCCGTATGTTTCTTTTAAATATTCTTCAGTTTCAGGTAAATCATAGATAATCTCCTCAATCCCATGCTTCCTGTTAATGAAATTTGGGATATATTTTATCGGTCCCGGACGGTAAAGAGCATTCATGGCAATAAGATCGGCAAAAACCGTTGGCTTAAGCTCTCTCATATATTTCTGCATTCCAGGACTTTCATACTGGAAAATCCCGACCGTTCTACCTTCTTTAAATAACTGGTAGGTTTTAACATCATCCAGAGGAATCAGATCCGGATCTATATCAACTCCATGTCTGGCCTTAACCAACTTCAAAGCATCTTTGATAATCGTAAGCGTTCGAAGACCCAGAAAATCCATTTTCAGAAGCCCCGCACTTTCCGCCACCGAGTTATCAAACTGCGAGACTAAAATGTCTGCATCTTTGGCAGCAATCGTCACCGGAACCAGGTTACTCACATCCTCCGGCGTAATAATAACCCCACAGGCATGAATACCCGTATTCCGGATACAGCCCTCCATTTTTTTGGCACTTGCCAGTACACCGTGACGGGCATCATCAGGACTGCTTAAAACATATCTCATTTCATCAACGAGCATCTGTTCTTCAGGCTTTAGTTTATCGTATTTCGCCAAAGCTTTGGCAATATTCATCCCCGGGCTCGCAGGGATAAGCTTTGCAATATTGTTGGTATCAGGAATCGGAACATCCAGCACTCTCCCCGCATCTTTAATCGCAGATTTCCCACCCAAAACCGAGTAGGTGATGATCTGTGCGACCTGGTTTTTCCCATATTTATCAACAACCCATTTGATAATCTTATCACGGCCCTCGTCATCAAAGTCAATATCGATATCGGGCATTGAAACCCTTTCAGGATTCAGAAATCTCTCGAAAAGGAGATCATATTTAATAGGATCCACGTTAGTAATCCCGATCGCGTAGGCCACTGCCGAACCTGCGGCAGAACCACGTCCGGGGCCAACCCAAACTCCCATATTACGGGCTTCATTACAAAAATCCTGTACAATCAGGAAGTAACCCGGATATCCCGTATTGGCAATAACATCCAGTTCGAAATCAAGACGCTCTTTTATTTCATCGGTAATTCCCGTATCGACATATCTTTTCTTCGCTCCCTCATAGGTTAAATGAGTAAGGTAGGCCATCTCTCCGCGTTTACCGCCGTCAATTTCATCTTCTGCATGAATGAATTCTTCCGGGATATCAAATTTAGGAAGAAGAACATCTCTTTTAAGTGTATAAGGTTTAAATTTGGCCGTAAACTCCTCATAGGCATCAAAAGCGTCCGGATATGCCAGAAAGGCTTCCTTGATTTCATCAGAATTTTTGATGAAATATTCTCCGGTAGCCAAACCTCGTCTTTTCCCGAATCCTTTTCCCACAGGTGTCGTCAGTTTTTCGCCATCTTTGATGCAGCTTACAATATCCTGAATATTGGAATCGTCCTTGTTGGTATAAAAAGTTTCGTTCTGGGCTAATATTTTAACATTATATTTATCTGCAAAATGAAGCAGGACATCATTCAAATGCTCTTCCTCAGGTAGTTTATGGTTTTGAATCTGAACGTAAAAATCATCCTGAAATGTATCTTTCCACCACTTGAAAAGCTCCTCCCCTTTTTGTTCCCCGGTATTTAAAATCGCATCGGGAATATCCCCCATAATACCTGAAGTCAGCGCAATCAGTCCTTCTTTATATTCAGCAATGACCTCACGGCTGATCCTCGGAACCCCAAAATAGAATCCTTTTAAAAAGCCAATACTTGACAGTTTCGCCAGGTTTTTATAACCGTTAAAATCTTTTGCCAAGAGAACTACCTGTGTTCTTCTGTCGGGATCATCTTTGGTAAACTGTTTTTGCTCGTAGCGGTCTGAAATATAAAACTCACATCCGACAACGGGAATCAAAGGTTCGGAAACAGGTTCTTCTTCATTGAATTGGGTCCCGTTTTCTTCCGCTTCCTGTTTCTTGGCAAGATATTCCTTATGCTTTTTTGCCCGGTCGCTATTCGTTCCTTCTACTGCGGAAACAAATTTAAAAGCGCCCATCATATTTCCCAGATCCACCATACCGACGGCAGGAAAATTATCGTCCGTCGCTTTTTTGATCAGATCGCCGATACTCGAAGTAGCAGACAAAGTAGAAAACACACTGTGATTATCAAAATTGAAATACCTTCCGAGATCAATCTCGTCAATACTTCCGAAATCCTGTTGTTTTTTCTTATTGTTAAAGTCCGCAACCTGCCTTCTGATCACAATACTGAAAGGCTTAATAGGATCCGGATACAGTGTTTTGAAGTATGCAAGCTGATCTTCAGACGTTTTCAGTACCTCAGCAGGGATGATCCCGATTCTCATCATTTCGAAAAAAACCTGAGCAGTCGCATTTACGTCCGCTGCTGCATTATGAGCTTCATCAAACTTATGACCGTATAATTTTTCGTAGAGTTCTTCCAGCTTCGGTGGTTTGAATCTTCCTCCACGACCTCCTCCAAGCTGGCAGAAATCGGTACCCAGAATCATCGTATCGGCCCGTGGTTTCTTCTGAAGGTTGTCTTCTATATTTTTTCTGTAAAATTCAGCCCCTACAATATTATAATCAAACTCAACATTATGTCCCGATACTACCCTTACTTTTTCCAGGACTTCAGAAAACTCTTTTAAAATCTCTTCCAGATCACGACCTTCTTCATTGGCGATTTTCGTTGTAATTCCGTGAATTCTGGCTGCGTTAAAAGGAATATCATATCCTTCAGGTTTTATAATATAATCCTGATTTTCAATAAGCGTCCCATCATCATTATGTAACTGCCATGCAATCTGAACCATTCTTGGCCAGTTGTCTGAATCTGAAAGAGGAGCGTTGAAATTTTTTGGTAAACCTGTGGTTTCAGTGTCAAAAACTAAATACATATAATTTTTTCCAGCTTTAATTAAAAGTGAATGTAAAGTTACTCCATTTTTTCGGAAAATTCATATTTCCGCACCCTGCAAACCTACCAGATCACCCAAAATTTAAAAAATATTTTTCATGATGCTTTAATAATAAAAATAATATTAAAAATAGCAACCGATCAACTTTTCAATAAAATAATTAATAAAAAATTAAAAACCGATGAGTAATTTAAATTAAATGTACCACAAAATGAAAAATTTATATATATTTGCTACTTATACCTTTTTTAATAATTAACAGCTGTTATGAAGAAACATTTACTTTTAATCAGCACATTGGCGATAACTTTAGTAAGTGCGCAAAGCAATGATGCCTTAAAAAGAGAATTTGAAAAGCAAAACAATAAGAACAACGAGAAGTTTGATTCTTATGTTGCAAAACGTTACGGAGCTAATAAATCTCCGGAAGTTTTAAAAGAGATTGAAGAGCAGAGAAAAAGTTTATCAGGATTTGACCCTAGTGGCAAACCTTACTTTTTACATCCTGAAGATATGGATCAGATTAAAAATTCGAATTCTGACTTTCTTCAAAACGGGACTGTTACTGGATTGACAGGTTCATTCAACGGGGAAAATATCAAGTATACCATTTTCGACGGTGGCCGGGTGTTCGGAGGACATGCCTTTTTTGATAACCTGCCGGGCAGAATCACGAATAAAGAAGCCAGCACCATGAATTATAGTGCGCACTCTACCTCTGTGGCTGGATTTATAGGAGCCAGAGCCCATACGCAGACATTAACCATCAATGGTGCGCCAAGAACGATCAACTTTCAGGGTATTGCAAAAAATTCAACGATGGATTCGTATGCATTCGGTACAACCACTTTACCAGGAAATACCTCCCCTAGTACCGTATTCCAGAAAATCATCACTGCTCAGCCTAAAATTTCCAATCACTCATACGGAAGTAATGTGGGGTGGAATATTGCCACAGTAAACGGAGCAAACGCATGGGTATGGAACGGTGTCTATGGCAGTCCTTCTACCGCGATGGATCTACAGGGAACCTATTTTACGAATGATCAGAATTATGATAATATCGTTTACACCAATCCTTCTTATATTATTGTAAAATCTTCGGGTAATTATTTTGGGTACGGACCTGATTATCCGGGGACTTCCGCTTTCCCGAAATACTACACCGATGACAACGGAACACGCGTTCAGTTTGCGGCAACAGATACCCTTCCTACAACAAACTGTAGTAATGGAGGAGATTGTATCGGGCCAGGTTCTCTTGCAAAAAATATTATTGTAGTAGGGGCAACCGATATCATTACAGCAAACAACGGAAGATATATAACTGCAAGTGATGTCGTACACTCTGACTACAGCAGTGCAGGACCTAGAGATGATGGTGGTATCAAACCGGACATTACAGCGGTAGGAACCAGTGTAGGAAGTGCTTCTACAGCAGAAAACACTACAGGAAGCAACAGTTTGACCGTGGGTGACGGAACATCATATTCTGCTCCTGTTGTAACGGCTGTTATCGGTTTATGGACTCAAATCAATAAGCAATTATTTAACAATGCCGAACTGAATGCTGCTTCAGCAAAGACTTTAATGATCCATTCTGCGGCAGAAGCTGGAAACATAGGACCTGACCCGTTATTCGGATGGGGATTCATTGATGCAAAGAAAGGTGCTGAACTTCTTGTAGGAAAGTCAAATAATACCGTAATTTTTAATGATGAGTCATTAACCAGCGGAACGCCTGTTATCAAAACAGTAGTTGCTTCAGGTAGTGAGCCTTTAAAAGTTACCATCTCATGGATCGATCCTGCTTATCAGCTTCCCGCTAACCTGTCATGGAATGACGCTTACAATAACAGATCTTCAAGATTGGTGAATGACCTGGATTTAAGAATCATTGATACTTCAAACAACACGGTCTATTATCCGTGGAAACTTAATCCGGTAACTCCATCTGCCCCTGCTACGAAAGCAGACAATACCGTAGACAATGTGGAGCAAGTAGTCATTGATGCCCCTGTGGCCGGAAGACAGTACAGAATTGAAATTTCCAACAAAGGAACTTTAACGACCCCTTCTCAGAACTACTCTATCGCTGTCACAGGATATACTCAGCAGGTTTTAGCAACGGGAGAAGTTACGAAGGACAACGGAATTGTCATTGCCCCTACCATTACAAAAGATATCGTCAATGTATTGAAGGCTCCTAAAAAATCATCTTTCACTATTTATGATCTATCCGGAAAAAAATTACAGAGCGGTGTGATCAACAGTGACAAAGAAGCGATTGATATTTCTTCTTATACTAAAGGAATTTACATCATTGAAGTAAAATCTGATAAAGACGTAATTACGAAGAAAGTGATCAAAGAATAACGATCAAAACATATAATTTTATACAAAATACTAACGCTTGTTAGTATTTTGTTTTTTTATGTATATTTGCTTTCTATGGAAAATACACTTCACGAAAAAGTTTCTCGGGATATCTTGCTTAAGGCTTATAACCATATGATGCTTGCGAAGGCTATGGCAGACATTTACGAAGAAAACAGAAATGTTTGCAAATATGTTCATAGTACTTCAAGAGGTCATGAAGCGATTCAGCTGGCCACCGCGTATCAGTTAAAAAAGAAGACTGGGTTTCTCCCTATTACAGAGACGAAAGCATTCTTCTGGGTATTGGTTTTGAGCCTTATCAGTTAATGCTCCAGTTATTGGCAAAAGCGGAAGATCCTTTTTCCGGAGGCAGATCTTACTATGCTCACCCTTCGAGCAGGGATGAAAATAAACCCAAAATTATTCATCAGAGCTCAGCAACCGGAATGCAGACCATTCCTACAACCGGTGTTGCCCAGGGAATCAAATATATTCAGGATTTTAACCTACAGCAATTTGAAAACAATCCGGTGGTAGTATGCAGTCTGGGTGATAATTCGGTAACCGAAGGTGAAGTAAGTGAAGCGCTGCAGTTTGCCGCTTTGCATCAGCTTCCTGTTATTTTCCTGGTTCAGGATAACGAATGGGGAATTTCGGTAACAAAAGAAGAGGCGCGGACTTGTGATGCGTATGATTTTGTAGCCGGATTTACCGGAATGAGCCGAATGAGAGTCGACGGGACCGATTTTACTGAAAGTTTCGAGGTCATGAAAAAGGCTTTCGATTTTGTGAGAACAGAAAGAAGGCCTTTGGTAGTCTGTGCAAAAACTGTTTTAATCGGTCATCATACCTCAGGAGTAAGAAGAGAATTCTATAGAGATGAAGAAGATTTAACAAAGCATAGATCCAAAGATCCGGGTGAAATTCTCAGAAAACAGCTACTTGATGCCGGCGCAGACGAAGAATTATTAAAACAGATCACTAAAAAAGCGCGCCTGGAAGTGGAAGAAGCTTTCGAAAAAGCCAAAAATGCTGCAGATCCTGCACCTGATACGGTAATGCAACATGTTTTTGTGCCTACTCCGATCACTGAAGAAAGAGGAACACGTGAACCTGAAGGTGGAGAAAAAATCGTGATGGTAGATGCTGCCATTCATGCGATTCAGGAGCTGATGTGGAAACATCCTGAGGCCCTTCTGTACGGACAGGATGTCGGTGAAAGGATTGGCGGTGTTTTCCGTGAAACGGTGACTTTGGGAAAAAAATTCGGAAGTAAAAGAGTGTTTAACACGGCGATTCAGGAAGCCTATATTATAGGTTCTACGGCAGGAATGAGCGCAGTCGGCTTAAAACCTATTGTTGAAGTACAGTTCGCAGATTATATTTATCCGGGAATCAATCAGTTAATTACAGAGATATCAAAATCGAGCTATTTAAGCCAGGGGAAATTTCCGGTCAGCAACATCATCAGGGTTCCTATCGGAGCTTATGGCGGCGGTGGACCTTACCACAGCGGAAGTGTTGAAAGTATTTTAGCCAATATTAAAGGAATAAAAATTGCCTATCCGAGCAACGCGGCAGATTTTAAAGGTTTATTAAAAGCAGCTTATTATGATCCTAACCCGGTGGTGATGCTGGAGCATAAAGGTCTTTACTGGAGCAAAGTTCCGGGTACTGAAGATGCCAAAACCATTGAACCTGCAGAAGATTACATCTTACCTTTTGGAAAGGGAAAAGTAGTTATTGAGGCTGATAAAGATGAAACTGAAAAAGGAAGAACTGTAGTAATCGTAACCTATGGAATGGGAGTTTACTGGGCTAAAGAAGCAGCTAAAAACTTTAACGGACGAGTGGAAGTCATTGACTTAAGAACCCTTATTCCTCTGGATGAGGAATTAGTTTTTGAAAGAGTAAAAGCCCACGGGAAATGTATTGTTCTGACTGAAGAGCAGCTCAACAATTCGTTTGCAGAAGCTTTCGCTCACAGAATTTCCAAAAATTGTTTTAAATATCTTGATGCTCCTGTCGAAGCAATGGGATCTTTAGACGTTCCGGCAGTTCCGATTAACCTGGTTCTGGAAAAAGAAATGCTTCCGAACGCTGAAAAACTTACCGTTAAAATCGAAGAAATGTTACATTCCTGAAATACGATATAACCTCTAATTTTTTTAGAGGTTTTTTTGTGATATCTTTTAGCATAAAATATGAATCAATTAATAATATTCCCAGAAAAGAATTCTTTCAAAGGCTTATTCTGAAATTCAATTGGTATTTATTTTGCTTAGGTCATAAGTTGTATAAAATCCACAACACAAATCATGATTACAACAAAGTATGTTAATTATAAACAGGTTCTCAACTTATCAGGTTTTCATTTAATCTGGATTTCACTCTGGTGTACCCTGATAGCAGTTTTATTTCATCTTTTTCATTGGCAATGGATGACGATACCGTGGGTACCCGTTGCACTCATTGGTACTGCAGAAGCTTTTTTAGTGGGTTTTAAAAACAACCAGGCCTATGACAGATTGTGGGAAGCCAGGAAGATATGGGGTGGTATTGTAAATTCTAGCCGTTCTTTTGCTTCCATGGTGTATGCTTTTGATGATAGAAACGAAGAAACCTCAACATTTGATCTTGAAGAAAGGAGAAAAAAAATAGTATGCCGCCACATCGCCTGGCTGTATGCATTTCGGGAACAGCTTTTAGTCCCTACAGAATGGGAACATATAAGAGCCGAAAAAGACCATCATTTTAATATCAACCACAAGAGGAACAGACTGATCAAAGCAGGTTTTCCTGATTATGGCAGAACGCCCATTTTTCTTAATAAATACCTTTCGGAGGAAGAAGCAGAACTTCAGTCTACCTATAAAAATTTTGCCACCTATCTGATTTCCCAGCAGGCCAAAGATATCAATGACTTAAAAAACAGCAAAGCGATCTCCGATTTTAACCAGGTACAGCTGCAAACTGCTTTGAATGAGTTTTACGGTTTCCAGGGACAGGCAGAAAGAATCAAAAAATTTCCGTCACCACGGCAGTTTGCCAGCACCGCATTTATCTTTAATCTCCTTTTTATACTATTGCTTCCGTTAGGACTCGTTAATGAATTTGAAAAATTAGGAGACTGGGGAATATGGTCATCTATTCCATTTTGCATCACGATCGGGTGGATCTATATTATGATGGAACTGGTAGGAGATTATTCCGAAAATCCTTTTGCAGGCCTGATGTTTGATGTTCCGATGCTTTCCATCTGCAGAACAATAGAGATTGATCTCTTACAAATGACCGGAGAAACCGATCTTCCGGATCCTATTGCTTCCAAAAACGGCGTTTTGGTCTAAAAAATTACAGAACAATGGCTGTGGTATTCTTCACCTCAGAGATCATAAATGAACTTTGGGTGCTGGCGATATGCTGTAAAGCAGTCAGCTTGGTCAGCATAAAATTTCTGTAGTCAGCAATGTCTCTCACGCCTATTTTAAGAATGTAATCATAATCACCACTTACATGAAAACATTCCGTGACTTCATGAAGGTTCATAATTTCCTTTTCAAAATGAAGTACGTATTCCTTTTTATGTTGTACCAGCTTTATATGACATAACACAATAAAATCCCTGTTAATTTTCTGCTTATCCAACAGCGCAACATATTTTGAAATCACTCCGTTATTTTCAAGCTTTTTAATACGCTCGTAAATGGCTGTAACCGATAAACCCAATTTATAGGACAGCTCTTTGGTTGTCTGTTTTGAATCTTCCTGCAGAAACAGAAGCAGTTTTTTGTCAATATCATCAAAGTCCATAGATAATTTTTTGGTCAGAGTTTGTATATCTCAAATATAATAAACTTTTTTTCGGCAAAATACATTAAATGTAGATTTATACTCTGACTTATTAAAAATTCATTGTAAAAGTTGCAGATTTATTTCATATTTAATCCAATAAAAAGTAAAAAAATTTATGGAAAATTTTAATGCCGCCAACGAAATACAGGATCTGCAATATTTTGGAGAATTTGGCGGGGTGAATCCATCGATCTCAGACAGCTCTACCTATACATTTCTTTCTGCCAAAACGATGTTTGACACCTTTGAAGGAAATGCAGACGGATGCTATTTATACTCCAGACATTCATCTCCCATGAATCTGTATCTTTCGCAGGCTTTGGCTAAAATGGAAAATACTGAAGCTGCCAACGTCACTGCATCGGGAATGGGCGCCATCACATCGGTGTTAATGCAGCTCTGTAAAGCCGGCGACCATATCATTTCGAGCAGAACCATTTACGGAGGAACGTATGCCTTTCTTAAAAATTTTCTTCCTCCTTTCAATATAGAAACTTCATTTCTGGATATTAATAATTTTGAAGCTGTTGAAGCCTCTATACAGCCCAACACAAAAGTCATTTACTGCGAAAGCGTAAGCAATCCCCTTTTAGAAGTAGCAGACCTGAAGAGGCTTTCGGCCATCTGTAGAAAATACAACCTGAAATTAATTGTTGACAACACCTTCTCTCCTCTCAACATTTCTCCTATTTTGCTTGGAGCCGATATCGTGATCCATTCCCTGACAAAATTTATCAACGGAAGCAGTGATACCGTAGGAGGCGTTTACTGTGCCAGCCAGGAATTTGTGGATGATACCAAAAATGTCAATAATGGCGCTTGTATGCTCCTCGGTCCTACCATGGACAGTTTCCGGTCGGCAAGTATTCTGAAAAATCTGAGGACTTTACATATCAGAATCAGACAGCACAGCTATAATGCTTTATATCTTGCCGAAAGATTTGAAAAAGACGGATTAAAAGTGTCCTATCCCGGGTTGCCATCCCATAAAAATCATGAATTAATGAAAAGCATGATGCATGAAGAATACGGGTTTGGAGGCTTACTGACTTTAGATGCCGGAACTACCGAAAAAGCCAACGAACTCATGGAACTGATGCAACAGGAAAATTTAGGATACCTGGCAGTAAGTTTAGGTTTTTATAAGACTTTATTCTCATGCTCGGGAAGCTCGACCTCTTCAGAAATTCCGGAAGAAGAACGTGAAGCGATGGGAATTTCTGACGGACTGATCAGATTCTCCATCGGTCTGGATCATGATATTGCACGAACCTATGAAAAAATGAAAGAATGCATGCTAAAAACAGGCATTCTCAATTCTCAGAAAATCCATTCCATATTCTAATTTTATTGTAATGAAAGCCACTGGTGACAGTGGCTTTTGTTTTTAATCTCTCTTATGAAAATGCTTTGGAAAAGCCTCCTCGGGCTTCATTCCCAAAACATTCAGTAACACCCAGGATTTCAGGAAGCCATAGCCGTAAGAAAACATCTGAATGTATGTAGATATCACTGCCATTCCGGCAATGCTGATATTTTTAGTTACCCATAAGGCATGGAACAGTACCATGAAAGTATATAGACCGTAAAAGGCGAGAATAATGCCTCTTCCTAAAATAAAATACTCGATAAATCCGAAAATATAACCCAACATAAACAAGGTCGGGAAAGCAAAAGATATTTTCACATAATTCGGATGTCTCTGATTAAGAATTGGTCTGGCACAACCGAACTGATATATCTGTTTAGAAAATTTACCGAAATCTACCCTGCGTTTGTGGTATACTGCTATAGTATCAAAAAAGGCTGTTGTGTAGCCATTTTCCCATAGGGTCATCGACAGATCCGGATCCTCTCCTATTCTCATCTCCGAGAAACCGCCTACTTGATCAAAAACATCTTTTTTCACGCCCATATTGAAACTTCTGGGCTGAAATTTCGATACTGCCTTTTTATTGCCCCGGATCCCTCCGGTAGTAAAAACAGAAGTCATCGAATAAGAAATGGCTTTCTGCATCAGATTAAAACCTTTATGTGCTTTATCAGCACCTCCAAAAGCATCGCAGGGAATATCGAGAATACTTTTTTTGATCTGTTCAATATAATCTTTTTCTACAATCACATCACTGTCAACGAACACCAGCCATTCATTCTTTGCCTTCCGGGCTCCGAAATTTCGTGTGAGTCCCGGACCGGAATTATCTTTCCTGAAATATTTAATATCTAACGCAGAATTAAAATTATTAATGGTAGGTTTAAGATCTACAAAGGATCCGTCATCTACAATAATGATTTCAAATGCTTTATCCGACTGAACGGTAAGCGAGCTCAGCAATTCGAAAAGCTCGTCTTTTCGGTTAAAGATAGCAACAATGATGGAAATAGTAGGAGTCAAATTGAAAATTTCTCAAAATTACTTATTCAGAAATGAACTTACAACAGTTTACGGTAATTTTAATCCGGTATAACATCTAAATAAATTCAGATACTGTAAAAAAAACATTGGTAATGTATTTAACCAGTCTTTCTGTCTAAAAAATTCCTGATCTGAAATAAACAGTCATTAACAAAGAGGTAAACATCAGTATTGAAGATACACTGAAGAGCAATAACTGAAAGATACTTTTAAAATAATAGAGCTCCAGAACGTGCAGGACAAAAAAGAAGATAAAAGAAATCCCCAATCCGATGAGCGAAATGACTAAAATAGTATTGACCTCACTTTCAAGTGGCAAGATATCTTTAATTACAATAAATAACAGAATGGAAGCAATTAATAAAAAGCCGGCACTTATTTTTTCAACAATATATTTCGACTTTTTTTTCGTTTTAGGCCCCTTGTCGTATCCTAAGTTTTTAGAAGACGACTTACCGTCTCCAAAAATGGTAAAAATATCCCCGATTCCTTCCACGATATCAAAAAAATCAAACTGCATATGTATTATCTAAATATTTCAAATATATTATTAATTTCTGAATCTTCTTTTTAAAATTAATTCATAAACAATGCTTAAATGAGAATGGCCAGGCTGAGCCGCCGGATCTTTGACAAACCTCAGCAGACTCAGCATGGCATCAATTCACTTGAAAAAGTATTTTTTTATAGTTCTTTTCCTTCAGCTTTATGAAGTTTCTTGGTTCCTTCATACATCTCGTATTGTAAAAATCTGGTTTCCAGTTTGCCGTTAAAAAGCTTGATTTTTCTTGACGGACGGAGCCCGATTTTCTTTACCGCTTCAAGATCTGATGAAATCAGCCATGCCAGTGTATTAGGATAATGCGTTTTAAAAGTATCTCCCACTTTTTTGTAAAAATCTTCATCATTAATAGAGATTCGTTCATCATAAGGAGGGTTAAACACCATCAACAAAGGAAAAAGATCCTTCTTAGATTCAAAGAAATTCTGTTTTCTTACTTCGATGACGTCTTCCATTTCAGCAGCTTCTATGTTTGTCCTTGCCGCATTCAGCATTCTGGCATCAATATCATACCCTACAATTTTTCCTGTAAATTCTTTTATCCTGCCGATTCGCACTTCTTTAATCTTTGCAAAAAGATCAGCATCGTAATTGTTCCAGTTCTGAAAAGCAAATCTCTTTCTGAAAATCTGAGCCGGCAGATCCAGGGCAATCATAGCCGCCTCGATTAGTAATGTTCCGGAACCGCACATCGGATCCAGGAAGTTTCCTTTTCCGTCCCAGCCTGCCAGTTGCAGCATTCCGCTTGCCAGCACTTCATTAATTGGCGCTTCTCCCTGCTCTTTTCTGTACCCTCTCTTAAATAATGCATCACCCGAAGAATCCATGGAAATAGTTACCAGCTCTCTGTCAATATGCAGATGAAACTTAATATCTGGGGATCTCGTTTCGATATTAGGACGTTTTTTAAATTTCTCCTGGAAATAATCAACAATGGCATCCTTCATTTTCAAAGTGACAAACTGTGAATGTTTGAATGTTTCCGAATTTACGGTAGCATCAATAGCGAAGGTCTGATCTACATCTAAATAATCTTCCCACGCAAACTGAAACAGCTTATTGTAAAACTGCTGCTGATTGAAAGCTTTAAATTCATAAACAGGAATTAAAATTTTCAATGCTGTTCTCGCAGAATAATTAATTTTGTATAAGAAACCGAGATCTCCTTCACAGTTGACGGCTCTGTTTTTAATCTCCACATTTCTGCCGCCCAGTTTTTTGATTTCTCCTGCTAAAATTTCCTCTAATCCGAAAAATGTTTTTATCTGAATTTTCAGGTTTTCTGTATCCATAAGTAAATAATTAAAGAATTTAAAGGTTTAAAAATTAAAGATTAAGCGATCAATTCAGCGATGAATTGAATCTTCCTATATTCTAATGTTTAAAATACTTTGCCTTTAACCGCACAAATTTAGTTATTTTTGCATTATGGAATGGTTTGAATCTTGGTTTGATACCCCTTATTATCATTTACTTTATAACAACAGAGACTTTACGGAGGCAGAAAATTTTATTACAAAGCTCACTTCAGAGCTTGAGCTGGTACCAAATTCAAAGATTATCGACTTAGCATGCGGGAAAGGCAGACACTCGGTTTTTCTGAATAAACTGGGATATGATGTCCTGGGATTGGACCTGTCCCGGCAGAGCATTGAGCATGATAAACAATTTGAAAACCGGACCCTGGCTTTTGATGTTCATGATATGAGAAATCCTATTAATGCCGATCCAGTGGATGCCGTTTTTAATCTTTTCACCAGTTTTGGTTATTTCGATAACGAAAATGATGATCAAAAAGTCTTCCAATCGGTATATGAAGCTTTGAAGCCCGGAGGGTATTTTGTACTGGACTATCTTAACGAGGCCTATGTGCGCCACCATCTCATTCCTGAATCTACCGTCAGACGCGGAGATATCGACTTCAGAATTCTGAAGAAGATCGAAGGACGGCATATTATTAAGGATATTCGTTTCGAAGATGGCGGACGACCTTTCCATTTCTTTGAAAAGGTAAAGCTTCATTCTCCGGAAGCGATCAATTCTTATGCTTCAGACTGTGGTTTTGAAAGAATGCAAATCTGGGGAGACTATCAGCTGAATGAATTTAAAAATACTTCCCCGCGTTGCATCAATTTATTTAAGAAAAACTAATGATCACTGTACTTTTACTGATTTTAAGTGTTGTCGCCGGTGTATTTCTGGGAAAACACTTTGGGAAGAAAGAAAAGCTTGCTAAAAATTTACTGGTTCTTAGCGCCGGATTTTTAATAACGATTTGCTTAAACGAAGTTTTTCCAGAGGTTTATACTGCCGGCGCAGGTCGCAGTCTGGGAATTTTCGTTATTGCCGGAGTTGTGCTGCAGATGATTCTGGAAGCGTTAACCAAAGGATTTGAACACGGTCACTTTCATCACCACAGTGAGCGCAATATTCTTCCTGTCGCATTAATGGTGGGCCTGTTTATTCATGCTTTTATTGAAGGAATACCTCTTGCGAATGAGGAACAGGCCCTGTCGCCCTATCTTATGGGGATTGTTTTTCATAACCTGCCCATTTCATTCATCCTGGGAGCTTTTTTATTTAACAGAAAAGAAGGGACGAAAGGTAATTCCTATCCCTCGTTACTGATCGTGGCCTTATTTGCTTTGGCATCACCTATGGGAATGCTTCTTGGAAATTACTTCAATCCGGATCTGCAGCCTTATTTTCTGGCCATTGTAGGCGGAATTTTTCTGCACATCTCTTCTGTGATTATTTTTGAGAGTAATAAGAATCACAATATAGACTGGACAAAAATAGGACTGGTAATTATAGGAGTTTCACTCGCTCTATTCATGCATCTTTTCCATGGACATTTGCCTGTTGGGCATCAGCATTAATCGTTTTTCATTTTTTCCCACCGTGGTTATTCATAGTGAACATCTATTATTATCATAGTTGTATTATATCTTTGATTTGAACACAATTTCTAGGTTTTGGCGGCTCGTCTTCGACGAGCCGCCAAAACCTAGAAATGTGGATACGGAGTGTCTGTCCAAAAACTCAGGAACCACTTTGCACAACTGTTTGCTGTCACAACCGGATAAAACCTGAATTCATATTGAAATTAAACATACAGAAAAAAGCTCTGCATCACTATTGATACAGAGCTTTTATTATAATATTACATGATCCGGATTAGAATTTCCAGCCCAAGGTAATGAAGAAATTATTTCTGTTATTTTTCACATCCGATACCGCATAAGAATCACTGGATATCAGCTGAGTTGGAGAATAATAACCTGCCTCAACATTATCATTTACAACTCCTCTCATAAAAGGATTGGTGTATTTCGAACTGATATTCTGATACGCAGCATCAATATAGAATGATTTGAAATCATATCCCAAACCGAATGAAAGGGCATTTCTGTTATTCAGCATCAGGTTATTGTATGATTTATCTGATGTGGAACCATCATTATTAAAGCTGCTGATGACCAGCGCATCCAGAGGATTTGAAGTGTAGGCGTATCCTCCTCTTAATCGGAACTGCTTTAATCTATACTCTGCTCCCAATCTCACTTCAGATACATTTTTAGAATTTTCTTTAAAGAAGTCATTGAGTTCTGTTTCAGCAACTCCGTATTCTTTATATTTAGGAGTCGTTAGTCCAAGACTGTAATCTACATTTAAAGAGAAACTTTTATTGGCAATAAAAGCAGCACTTACGGTCGCTTTGAGCGGAGAAGTGAACTTTCTGTTTTCAATAGCGTAATCATCACCGTAGATCGCATCATTATAAAAGTTATAACTTCTGTCTATATTCCAGAAAGTAGGTGTTTCCAAAGCAGCTCCCAATCTGAAGTTAGGACTTACCTTACCGATAACCCCCAGTGAAGCTGAGAACCCATTTCCTCTTTCGAAAAAAGGAGTATTCTGTTTGCTGAAGTATTCTGAAGCTCCGGTCTGAAGTGATGTAAAAGCTGCTGTATCGGACTGATCGATAGATGAATTGAAGAAATTCAATCCGGCACCGATATATAGATTATGATTATAATTAGCCCCGACACCAAGACTTGTTTTTGACATGTATCCATATCGGTCATAGGCGTGCCTTGCTAATGATGAGCTATTACCATTGTTGAAATCATAAATCAAATTACTATTCCCGGGAGTTTCCACATAATTGTCAATAGACTGGTTTGAATAATTCACTCCGACATTGATAAACTTCCATGCACTTTCAGTCATCAACTGGAAAGTCATTACAGCACCAACGTTACCGAGATCTCCCTGATTTGACTTATAGGCAACTGAAGAACCTGCCATTGAAGAGGTATTCTTATTGCTTAAAATGGATAATGTACCAGATACTTCTCCTGAAATGGCAACCCCCAAACCGGCCGGATTGGTGAGTAAAGAGTTGGCGTCACCTCCCAGAGCCCCGTTAGAGCCTCCCATCGCATTAAATTTGGCAGACCCTATATTTTGAGAGCTGGAATATACATCAATAGAATTTCTTATTACAGAAACATCCTGAGCCTGCGCAAAAAATGCGGCAGAAATACTCATTAATACTAAAGATTTTTTTAACATTATTTTTTGAATAGTTATTAATTTTTAAAATTATCTTCTAAAGCCGCCTCCGCCGCCTCCACCGCCGGATCTGAAGCCACCGCCTCCACCGGATGAACCGCCGCTTCTGAATCCGCCGCCGGAATTGAATCCTCCGTTAGATCTGAAACCGCTGTTGCTGTCGTTAGATCTGAAGCCTTCATTTCTGTATCGTGGTTGAGATTGCTGCTGATAATTATAATTAGGTCTGGTCTGAGAGTTCTGATTTCTGAAACCCTGGTTTCTGTAGCTTCCGTTCATATTACCAGGCTGTCTGAATCCTCCGTTCGAATTTCCCTGTCTGAAACCTCCGGTATTATTCGATCCGCGGAATCCTGATGCTCCTGAAGTATTGCTGTTTCGGAAACCTCCGCTGTTTCGGATGATCGTATTGTTACTGTTGTTTCTAAAACCGGCTACATTACTGTAGCTGTTAAATCCTCGACCGTCAGATCCGCTTCTTCTGTATATCGGCGCATTGTAATATCCATTACCCCAGTATCCGCCGCCATACCAGCCACCCCAATAAGGGTATCCGTATCCACCCCAGAACGGATCATACCACCCACCCCAATAAGGTGAATATCCCCAGCCCATATTCCAGCCGCCCCAGCCCCAGGAAGTACCCCAACCCCAGGACATTCCGAGACCCCAGCCTCCGTACATGCCCCAGTAAGGGCTATAGTAACCGCCCCAGCCCCAGGAAGTATCATAATAGTTGGTTTGTGATCCTGCAAATGTTCCCCAGTCAGAATCAGTAGCGGTTCCGTTGGAGCTGTAGTCATTCCATGAATCATATCTGTTTTGTCTGGAATTGGCTTCAGCATTCTGAATAACATTTGAGTTCTGGTAATAATCATAGTATTGCCCCACTCTGTTTCCGCCATCATTGATAATCACGCCCTCCGGTAATGTGTCTTTATTGGGATCATAATATACCCCATCTGTTTCGCTGTACCCTCCCATCTGAGCACCGCAAGACATAAGCAATAACCCACCTGATATGGCTAAAACCCCTTTGGATTTTAATATACCGAGTAAATTTTTATATATATTTCTTTTCATGATAACGTAAAGATTTTTAATTTAAATTATATTTGCAATCTGTACCAAAAATGTACCAAATACCGGCACAAAAAATCTATCAAAAATAGATTTTTATTTTTAGATAACAATAATAGGAAAAAGTTAAAAAATTAAAAAAAATAATGGCAAAATTAACCTCAAGAAGCGAAGATTACAGCAAATGGTATAATGAGTTGGTTGTTAAGGCTGACTTAGCTGAAAACTCAGGAGTAAGAGGATGCATGGTGATCAAACCGTACGGCTATGCAATCTGGGAGAAAATGCGTGACGAAATGGATAAGAAATTCAAAGAAACAGGTCACGTTAATGCTTATTTCCCGCTTTTTGTGCCCAAAAGCTTGTTTGAGGCTGAGGAGAAAAATGCAGAAGGTTTTGCTAAAGAATGCGCTGTAGTCACTCACTACAGATTAAAAACAGATCCGGACAATCCATCAAAACTTATTGTTGATCCGGATGCTAAACTTGAAGAGGAACTTATTGTGCGTCCGACTTCGGAAGCCATTATCTGGAATACATATAAAAACTGGATTCAGTCTTACAGGGATTTACCGATATTGATTAACCAGTGGGCCAATGTTGTCCGTTGGGAAATGAGAACCCGTCTTTTCCTGAGAACAGCAGAATTCTTATGGCAGGAGGGCCATACCGCTCATGCTACCAAAGATGAAGCCGTAGAAGAAGCAGAAAAAATGAATAAAGTATATGCAGATTTTGCTGAAAACTTTATGGCAATGCCGGTAATTCAGGGGTTGAAAACACCTTCTGAAAGATTCGCGGGTGCTGACGAGACGTACTGTATTGAGGCCCTGATGCAGGACGGAAAAGCTCTCCAGGCCGGAACCTCTCACTTCCTGGGACAGAATTTTGCAAAAGCATTTGACGTAAAATTCACCAATAAAGAAGGGAAAATAGAACATGCATGGGCAACATCATGGGGAACGTCTACCCGTCTGATGGGAGCTTTGATCATGACCCACTCTGATGATTTCGGATTGGTATTGCCACCAACCCTGGCACCGATTCAGGTGGTCATTGTTCCGATCTTTAAAGGTGAAGAACAGTTAAATGAAATCAGTGAAGTCGCATTGGATATCCAGGCTAAGCTTAGAGCGAAAGGAATTTCTGTGAAATTCGATGATGACACGCATAACAAACCGGGCTGGAAGTTTGCAGAATACGAGTTAAAAGGTGTTCCGGTACGGATTGCCATGGGACCAAGGGATTTAGAAAACAAGTCTGTAGAAATTGCGAGAAGAGATAATCTGACGAAAGAAGTCCGTTCGATCGAAGGGTTAGATTCTTATATTGATGATTTATTAAAGACCATTCAAAAAGATCTTTATACCAAGGCAGCCAACTTCAGACAGGACAACATCACGAAAGTTGACACTTATGAAGAATTCAAAAAAGTGCTGGAAGAAAAAGGTGGATTCATCTACGCACACTGGGACGGAACTTCTGAGGAAGAAGAGCAGATTAAAGAAGAAACTAAAGCAACAATCAGGTGTATTCCTTTAGACGATGATATCGAAGAAGGTATGTCCCTAATTTCGGGAAAACCTTCAAAAAGGCGGGTCTTATTTGCAAAGGCATACTAAACTTAACATGATAAATTGAGAAATCTTTAAAAATTCATGTAATTTTTAAAGATTTTTTTATTTTAATCAACTTTGGACGAGTTTTTGATGAGATCTACGCAACATTAATTTTAAAATAAATTTATTATGTCTCTAAACCTTATTGATTTAATCAAAGGACAATTAGGTCCCGCTTTAGTTTCCCAGTCTGCTTCTCAGCTGGGAGAAAGTGAATCAGGTATTTCAAAAGCCATCAGCGGCTTATTGCCTGCTGTAATCGGAGGACTGGCCAACAACGCTAATGACCCAAGAGTATTGGACGCCATCACCGGTGCGTCATCAAGCGGACTTTTAGGAAATTTATTAGGAGGCACTTCTAGCAGCCCTGTTATTTCAACTTTGTTATCTTCTATTTTTGGTGATAAACTCAGTGGACTGGTGAATTCTATTGCATCCTTTGCAGGAATCAGTAATAACTCATCCAGCTCTTTATTAAATCTGGTAACCGGAGCAACGGTAGGTTCTATCGGAAAATATGCGGCTGATCATAATCTTGATAAATCGGGAATTTCAAGTTTGCTGAGCGATCAAAAAGGAATTGTTTCCACTCTTCTTCCAGCAGGACTTTCTCTGGCTTCCCTAAATTTAGGTGACTGGGCCAAGGGATATAAATTTGATAATGATCAGGATGCCATCAGACAGCCGTCTCATGAAGAGCCTAAAGTGGAAGTAACACGAAGCACAGCTCCTAACGGGACTTTCCCTGAAAGAAATAAAGATAACGGAGGCTCAATCTGGAAATGGCTGCTCCCTCTTTTACTTTTAATTGCTGCAGCGTATTTCCTTTGGAAACAATGTGAGAAAAAAGAAACCACAACTACGATGACTTCAACTGACTCTGCCAATACATCTGCCGACACAGCTACAGCGGTTGTGCCAACAAACACTGCAGGATCTGGAATGTCCGCAAATACAAGAGTAGATGAAAATATTGACCTGAATGGCACAGCACTTCACGGTTATAAAGGCGGACTTGAAGACCAGATGATCGCATTTCTGAAATCTGATGGTTATAAAAATGCCGCTGATGATGCTGTATTAAAAGATAAATGGTATGATTTTGACCATGTAAATTTTAAAACCGGAAGCGGAAATCAGCTGGAAGCAGGATCTGAAGGTCAGTTACAAAATTTGGTAGCCATTTTAAAGGCGTACCCTGATGCAAAAATTAAGATCGGAGGTTATACTGATAAAACAGGAAATGAAGCTGTCAACTTAAAAATCTCAAAAGAGAGAGCAGCCTTTATTAAAGACTGGTTAGGTAAGCAGGGCGTAGGAGCTCAGGTATTAGATGCCGAGGGATACGGAAGCCAGTTTGCGAAAGTAGATGCAAAAGCTTCTGATGCTGAAAGAGCTACTGACAGAAAAATGTCTGTACGATTTGCAAAATAACAACCATTAAGGAAAATATATATGAATCCCGGAAATCATTTTCGGGATTTATTTTTCATTCTTTGTACTTTTCATTTATTTAATTACATTTGTTAGCCATTTCTAACATTCTATGAACCTTAATTTAAAAGACGCCTGGCGTCAAGAAAAAACATCTCATTCCTTATCTGAAGTTTACTCTTCCGTAAAAGTTCCTAAAGGATCAAGCTTCTGGCGAAAATACCTTGCCTTTGCCGGCCCCGGACTGATGGTTGCGGTAGGCTATATGGATCCTGGAAACTGGGCCACAGATATTGCCGGTGGAGCACAGTTCGGCTATACGCTACTGTCGGTAATTCTCATCTCCAATATTTTTGCTATGGTTTTACAGCATCTCTCGGTAAAACTGGGAGTAGTTGCAGAAAGAGACCTGGCGCAGGCCTGCAGAGATCACTTCGGACCCAAAACCAATTTTATGCTTTGGCTGTTCTGTGAAATTGCCATTGCCGCCTGTGATCTTGCGGAAGTGATCGGTTCTGCGATTGCCCTTAACCTGCTTTTTGAAATTCCTCTGACCTGGGGAATTGTAATCACAACTATAGACGTTCTTATCATTCTTCTGTTGCAGTCGAAGGGTTTCAGATGGATAGAAAGTATTGTGGGTGGACTTATTTTTATTATTCTTGCCTGCTTTGTCTACGAAATCGTGATATCCGAGCCCGCCTTTAATGAAATTCTCGGAGGTATGGTTCCAAAAGCTGAAATTATCCAGAACCCGGCGATGCTTTATATTGCGATAGGAATTCTGGGTGCAACCGTCATGCCTCACAACCTTTACCTGCACAGCAGCATCGTACAGACACGAGATTATACCCGTGACAAGGAAGGTAAAAAAGAAGCTATAAAATTTGCCACTTTAGACAGTACAGTTTCATTGATGCTGGCCTTCTTTATCAATGGTGCGATCCTGATCCTGGCAGCAGCAACTTTTCATATTACAGGAAATAACCATGTCGCTGATATTCACGATGCTTATAAAATGCTGACTCCTATTCTTGGAGCGTCTATGGCAAGTATTGCCTTTGCCATTGCTTTGCTGGCATCCGGTCAGAATTCAACATTAACAGGAACATTGGCAGGCCAGATCGTAATGGAAGGTTTCTTAAATATCCGGTTAAAGCCATGGCTGCGACGTTTGATTACAAGATTAATTGCCGTGATTCCGGCTCTGATAGTGGCCATTCTGTATGGTGAAGAAGGAACAACCGAATTGCTGGTCCTGAGTCAGGTCATTCTGTCCATGCAGCTGAGTTTTGCGGTAGTGCCCCTCGTTATGTTTACCAATGATAAGGCGAAGATGGGAGAATTTGTGAACAAGCCCATTCTAAAGATCTCCGTATGGATTATTTCTATAATTATTATAATTTTAAATCTCTACTTACTGTATCAGACTTTTACCGGAAAATAATGTGAATTCAGCTTTAATAATAGGTAAATACTGCATCCACTGATATCTGGAGCTGTTTCCCGCTTTCCTTTACAATCTTTTTTTTCAAAAAAGGATTTTCAATACAATCGGGGCTAGATCTAGAGTCCAATGATCATTACCATCATCATGATCATACATTGGCACCTCATTTAAACACTTATTTCCTATTCCGGCAAAGCGAATGCTTTATATAATTCACGATATCTGCCTAAATGTCATTATTTTTTCTTTGGCAGAATCTTTGTCAAATAATAATGAAAATAAATATTGAATTATGGAAAATCAGGATATTAACGAAGAAAGCATCAATAATCAAGAAGATACAAATATTCACAACGAAGCAACAACTGAAGAAAGTGTGACAGCAAAACCTTCTGCAGAGGAACTTTTGGCAGAAGAAAAGGATCGGTACATCAGATTATATGCTGAGTTTGAAAACTATAAAAAAAGGACTTCCAAAGAAAAAATGGAATTCTTTCAGTATGCTAATCAGGATATGATGATCTCTATGCTCGGCGTACTGGATGATTTTGAAAGAGCAATTAAAGAAATTGCTAAAAACGGAAATGCCGCTGATCTTCAGGGAGTTGAATTAATTTATAATAAGTTTAAAAATAAACTTACTGAAAAAGGCTTAAAGACCATGGAAGTAAAAGCCGGTGATAGTTTCAACGTAGATTTCCACGAAGCAATTACTCAAATTCCTGCCCCGTCAGATGATCTTAAGGGTAAAATTGTAGATGTAATTGAGACGGGATACACTTTAGGTGATAAAGTGATTCGTTTTGCAAAAGTAGTAACGGGTAATTAATATTAATAAATGATAAATGCTATAAGCCCTATGCTTAAGGTAAAACACTTCATTTATCAATAACAATTATAAAGACATGTCAAAAAGAGATTATTACGAAGTTCTTGAGATCAGCAAATCTGCCTCAGCCGACGAAATAAAGAAAGCATACCGTAAGATGGCCATTAAGTTTCACCCGGATAAAAACCCGGGTGACAAAGAGGCTGAAGACAAATTTAAGGAAGCCGCAGAAGCCTACGAAGTGTTAAGCGACGAACAGAAACGGGCAAGATACGACCAGTTTGGTCATGCCGGGGTTGGCGGAAACGGCGGCTTCGGAGGTGGCGGTTTCGGAGGCGGAATGAACATGGAAGATATTTTCAGCCAGTTTGGAGATATCTTTGGTGGCGGTTTCGGAGGATTCAGCGGCGGTGGCGGAGGCCGCCAGCAGGTAAAGGGTTCTAATTTAAGAATCAGAATCAAACTGAACCTTGAAGAAATGGTCAACGGAACTCAGAAAACCATTAAAGTAAAAAAAATGAAGATGGCGGAAGGAGCCACTTCAAAAACCTGTCCTACCTGTAACGGTTCAGGAGTTCAGCTTAAAGTGATGAACACGATGTTCGGACAGATGCAGACGCAGACTACCTGTGGCACCTGCCAGGGAATCGGGAAAGTCGCTGATAAAATACCGGCTGGAGCGAATGCTCAGGGTCTGGTAAAAGACGAAGAGGAAATCACCATAAACATTCCGGCCGGAGCAAGAGACGGTATTCAGCTTAATGTAAGAGGAAAAGGTAATGACGCGCCTTTTGGAGGTATTGCAGGAGATTTACTGGTAATCGTAGAGGAAGAAGCAGATAAGGTAATTAAAAGAGAAGGCGATAATCTTCATCAGGAATTATATGTTTCATTTGCGGAAGCAGCCTTGGGAACCAAAAAAGAAGTGCCGACCGTAGGCGGTAAAGTGAAGATCACGGTTGATCCCGGAACACAATCGGGTAAGATCCTGAGACTGGCCGGAAAAGGTCTTCCGAGTATCGACAGCTACGGAAAGGGAGATATGTTCATTCATATCAACGTATGGACGCCGCAAAAACTGACGAAAGATCAGAAAGATTTCTTCGAAAAGCAGATGGAAAGTGGGGAAATGGTTGCAGAACCCTCCGGGAAGGAAAAGACTTTCTTCGATAAGGTGAAAGATTTATTCAACTAAATATAAAGGATTCTTATGGGAATCCTTTTTTTATGGCTATGGATGTCATCGTTTAATCTTGGAAAAAAATAGAATAGTAAAGACTATCTTATGCCTGTATTAATTCAATTTATATAATGACAGCAGTATAGATTAATGATAGAAATACCACACGTAATGAAGCACTCCTATTTATCATGAAAAATTTTCACATTCTTGTTATTTCACAACTTGCTTAATCCGGGAAAATACATGGATGTATTTAATAATGGACAATTCGGGTATTATTGCATGTAATAAACCCGGGCGGCTTCAGTTCCTGAAGCCGCCCGGGTTTTTATTATTTATCAAATCTCTATTTATTTTTAACTAAGGAAACAGCTCCTTTTCCCATTGTGAAAATAGCCAAAGCGACCAATCCGCCTGCAAGTCCCAGGATAATTTCTTTTAAGATGGTAAGAATCTTATTGGAAGACCACGAATCCAGAAAATGATGAAGAAACTCCACACGGTGGGCAAAAATACCACCGGCCACCATGATCAGGGCAATGGTTCCGATGACGCCCAGGGCTTTGATAACGATAGGTAAAGCTTTTACCAACAGATGTCCCAGCTTTCCGAAGAATCCTTTATCATTGCTTTTCTTGATCAATTTAAATCCGGCATCATCCATTCTCACAATTAATGCTACAATTCCGTAAACCCCTACCGTGGCGATAAACGCAACTAAACTCGTCACTAAAATCTGAGTAATAAAAGGATGACTTTCTTCAAGTACAGTCCCTAAGGCAATAATGACGATCTCAACTGATAAAATAAAATCGGTGGTAATGGCTGATTTTACCTTTGTTTTTTCTATTTCCTCTGCACTTTGGTCTTCTTTGATTTCTTCTGCTACCTCATGGCCTTTTTTATCCCGGTGGAAAAGAAATTCGATGATTTTTTCCACCCCTTCGAATGCCAGGTAAAGTCCTCCTAAAATTAAAACATAATTAATGGCAGGCGCATACAGCCAGTTGAGCAGGAAAACGACAGGCAGAATGATCAGTTTATTGATAAAAGATCCTTTTGTGATTGCCCACAACACCGGCAGCTCTCTTGAAGCAAGGAATCCGGTTGCTTTTTCAGCATTTACAGCAAGGTCATCTCCTAAAATTCCTGCTGTTTTCTGAGTTGCTATCTTACTCGTCACTGCCACATCATCCATCAGAGCAGCGATATCATCCAAAATTGCGAAAAAACCAGATGCCATAAATTTTAATATTTTTTTAATATTTGTTAAGTGGAGCAAAAATAGATATTTAATTCGATTTCTGATATGATTATCTCCTGTTTTAGGAGAACCTTACGTTATCTTAGAACGATTCAAATAACTATTTTAAGTTTTTAATCAAAACAGAGACCTTTATTCAGTGATCTGCATTCTTATTTTAAATTAATTTTCAACCGGACTTTATGTGTCTACAATTGAGGCTCTTTATAAGATTATTGCTTATTGTTCCTAGTATTTTATATTGTCATTAATACAGACTGAATGAGGTCAATGATTGAGATTATGGCATGTAAGTTCTGTTTCTACATGACATGATTGGCATAGCTTATCTTTTCTGCATTTCTATTATTTTGCAAATTACTTTTAATATTTTACTAATTTAGCGTATGAAAAAATTAATTCTCAGGTATCATTTTTTCGTAATGGGAAGTCTTGGTTTTATCCTCAGTTCATGCAATACAAGATTCAGAGTCTGGGTAGGCACCAACAATGATCAGAAAATTTATAATCTCAATTATGGAGAGCATAAGAGACAGAAGATGGATGTTTTCCTCCCTTCAGATTATGCAGAAGATTCACCTGTAGTATTGCTGATACACGGAGGAGCATGGAAATACGGCAGAAAAGAGCATATGATACAGATTCAGAAAATGCTTTTTAAGAACAATATTCCGAGCATCAACATGAATTACAGGCTTGTATCAAAATCCAAGAAAATAACGTATAAAGAACAGCTGGAAGATATTGCTGAAGCCATTAAAAAATTCAATTCCCTGGCAAAAAAGGCAGAATTACAACCTGACCATTATATTCTTCTTGGTGAAAGCGCCGGAGGACATCTCGCCTTATTATACGGATACCGTCATCCTGATCAGATCAAAAAGATCATTTCGTTAAGCGGACCCACCGACTTTTATTCTAAAGAGTATCTGGACTCTTTTTACTCAAAATACAGTGCTCCCACTATTCAGAAAGTCGTAGGTGTCAGATTCGACAGAAAAAATTTATCCGACGAGTTCCGGAAAGCAAGTCCGGTGGCCAATATTTCTGATGTCCCAACTTTGTTGTTTCAGGGAAACCAGGATTTCCTGGTGAATCAGCGCCAGGGGCTGGCCTTGGATTCGGCCCTGCAGGCAAAGAAGATTCCCCATCAGTTAGTATTTATGAAGAATACGGGACACGCTCCCCGGTTTTTCAGTAAAAAGAAAAGAGACAGCATCATTTATCCCCATATTCTGGAATGGATAAAAAAATAACCTGCTTTTCTTAGCAGGTTACCATATAATTAATTGAAGATGATCTGTTACTCTTCTTCACTCTTGTTTTCGAAATGATTTTCATATTTGGAAAGATCTTCTTTCTTACCAAATAAAAACTTAATAATGATGGGTAAAGTCGTCACTAATACAATGACAATTATAATAAGCTCCAGTTTCTTTTTAAGATCAATTTCAAACTGATCCATAAACAGCTTATCCAGATAATGTCCTGCAAAGATCAATAAGAAAGACCACAAAACGGCTCCGATGACATTATCTCTTAAAAATTCTCTCTTATCCATTTTCACAATACCTGCAACGATGGGCGTAAACGTTCTGACTACCGGTAAGAATCTTGCCATAATTACCGCCAGAGCCCCGTGTTTTTCAAAGAAATTATGTGCCTGGTACAGATATTTTTTCTTGAAAAGCATGGTATCCTGCTTTTTATAAAGGGCAGGTCCTGTTTTTACTCCAAAGTAATATCCAACTTCATTCCCTATGATGGCAGCCAGTGCAACCGCTGATGCTAAAATCGTGGTGTCTAAAAGATCGCTCCCCGTTGAACCAAAAGTCTCTTTGATAATATCTACCGCATAAATTCCCGAAACAAACAGTAGCGAATCTCCCGGTAAAAAAAAGCCTATAAAAAGACCGGTTTCGGCAAAAATAATAAACAGAATCAACCAAAATCCTCCTAATTTAATGTAAAATTCTGGGTTTAATAATTCCTTCCAACTTGTGAAATCTTCCATACGTATTGATAAGTAACAAAAATAAGCTTAATAAAATTCAAAAGGAAATTAATTATAAGTTTTTAACAAATCTCCATATGATTTCTACAGGTCCATGTCATCATCGGAAACGGCCGTTCCGTCAGCCATCAGAAATGCTTTAAGGAATGGCGTCAGGTTTCCGTTCATTACCGCATCCACATCTGAAGTCTCATGTCCCGAGCGTACATCTTTTACCAGTTTGTAAGGATGCATCACGTAATTTCTGATCTGGCTTCCCCACTCGATCTTCATCTTATTGGCTTCAATCTCATTACGGGCTTTCAGACGTTCTTCCAGCTCCATTTCGTATAGTCTGGAACGAAGCAATTGCATCGCTTTTTCCTTATTCTGAAGCTGCGAACGCGACTCTGAGTTTTCGATGATAATTCCTGTCGGGGCATGGCGAAGACGGACAGCCGTTTCCACCTTGTTTACGTTCTGCCCTCCTGCTCCGGAAGATCTCATGGTTTCGAATGAAATATCCGCTGGATTGATGTTAATTTCAATCGTATCGTCCACCAAAGGATATACATAAACTGACACGAAACTTGTATGACGTTTGGCATTGGAATCAAAAGGTGAAATTCTTACCAGACGGTGAACGCCGTTTTCGCCTCTCAGGTATCCAAAAGCAAATTCGCCTTCAATCTCTAAGGTCACGGTTTTTACGCCTGCAACATCACCCTCCTGATAATTGAGTTCACGGATTTTATACCCCTGTTTTTCAGACCACATGGTGTACATCCTCATCAGCATCGCCGCCCAGTCACAGCTTTCCGTACCGCCGGCACCGGCAGTGATCTGGAGGACTGCGGAAAGCTCATCTCCTTCGTTGGAAAGCATATTTTTAAACTCAAGATCTTCAATCTTTTCCAATAACTTCGGAAAAGTTTCATCCAGTTCTTTTTCAGAATCCGGATCTTCCTTTGCAAAATCTGCCAATACCTGCAGATCTTCAAACTGAGTATTGATGTCGTCATAATCTTCCACCCATTTCTTCTTAGAGCGCAGCTGCTTCAGGAATACTTCTGCCGTTTTAGGATTATCCCAAAACTCAGGGGCTGCCGTTTTTTCATCATCATTGGCTATTTCTATCTTCTTTTTATCAATCTGAAGATATTTATGGAGGTCGTCAATCCTTGATTGAACTTCTTTTATCTGGTCGTTGTTGATCACGAATGTTTGTTTTTTGCAAAAATAAGAATAAAAAGTAAGTGATGATATTTTTGACAGGGGGAAGCGGAATTAATATTAACTGCAGAATTCCGTCATATATTGGTAACTGTCAGCAGATCATCTACCCCTGACTTTTACCGTCATTCTCCCCATTATGCTGAAAACCAATTTCCCTTGGCGGTTGTTCCACAATTCTATAACTGTCCAATTCTTTTTTCAAAGCCTGGATTCTGTATTGAAAATCATCAAAATTATTAATAACCGCATCGCTTAAAAATCTTGCAATCTGGTCTAAATATTCTTCGGTAAGCTTTCCGGCTGCATCCCTTAAAGCTCTTTCCAGTATATTCTGGTCTATTTTCAGATTTTCATTTTTTGTTTTCTGATACAGATTTTTAATTCTTTTTTTCAGACTTTGGGTAAAATCAATCAGCATGGTATTGCTGAACACTTTCATTTGGGAAGAGATAGCCTGCCAGAAAGGGATTTTATCTGCTTTATTGTTTTTAAGGATTTTATAAAGCAAAGCATCTTTTTCCAGATCTTTTGTCATGGCATACAGAATGATCTCAGATCTTTCGGCTGCATTGGGAGGGAAAATGGGAATCATTACATCAAACCTTCCCGGCGCCAGTATCTCTTCATCTATTTCAGAAAGACTATTGGCAGATCCTACCATCAGAAGATCCTCCTTCTGGAATTTTCCGATATAATGAAGAATAATTTCCTGGGTCTCGAGGTTACATGAAGCAACGTCTGTTTCGGCTTTTCTTTCCATCATGATTTCATCAAAATCATCCATAAAAAGCAGGACTTTATCATTCTTCATCATAGTCAGCAGAAAGTCGTTGAAGCTGGTTCTGTTACCGTCTACAAATGAGGTTCCCATATAATGTTTCTTCACTTCCTTAAACTGGTATCCTATAATTTCTGCAATTTTATTGGCCCAGAAAATTTTTCCGCTTCCGGGAGGACCGTAAAGAATAATTCCGGCGGGCTTATTGATGCCCCAGTCTTTGATCTGCTGCGGATTTAAAAATGGCTCCAGTACTTCTGAAATATAGAAAAATAGGTCTCTGTATCCGATAAAGTCTCTGTGCTGAAGACTGGTTTTATGCCCAAAGTAATCGTAAACAAACTGGTAATTTCCTCCCAGTTTATTATCTATTCCGTAGCTGGAAATGGAGGATTTGAAAAAACCGTTATCAAAGATATTGGGATCCGCTTCTTTGATCACTTTTTCGACCTTATCTTTAGGTTTGTTGATTGTTTCTGCAATCTGCTCCAGCGTTTTATTTTTGTCGAGATCTTTTTCATAAAGTCTCAGAAATTCCAGATTTTCGCGGGCAAACTTTTCAAAATCGTCTTTTACTTCAAAATTTGTACTGATGCAGACCCCAAGCTCAAGGTCAAAATCCTGAATAAACTGTTTTATAGCTTCCGCAGAAACCTTCAGCTCTTCTGCCAATTCGATTAACTTCATAACTACCGATTAATTCTACCAAATTTAATCTATTTTAAGCTCAATTTAAATTGATTTATGATATTTCTGTAACATTTCGTACCGAATACAGACTACTACTAGGTAAAACAAATTCCATGGAAAAAATTTTATCAGTAAAGAATCTGACAAAAAAATTCAAAAGAGTCGTCGTCAATAATATCTCCTTTGATGTTGAAAAAGGGAATGTTTATGGGTTACTGGGCCCCAACGGAAGCGGAAAATCCACTACTTTCGGAATGCTGCTTTCAACCATTAACCCTACCAGCGGAGACTGGTACTGGTTTGGTAAAAAAGGAACGGACCCCGACACTCTGAAAAAAATCGGAGCCATCATTGAGCAGCCCAATTTTTATCCTTATCTGAGTGCTGAAACTAATCTTAAAATCGTTGCTGAAATTAAAGGGACTTCTTACCAGCGAATTGAGGAAGTTTTAAAAACCGTTCATTTGTATGAGCGAAGAAAAGATACGTTCAGAACTTTTTCTTTGGGAATGAAACAGCGTCTTGCTATAGCTTCAGCCATGCTGAACAATCCTGAGGTATTGATTTTGGATGAGCCCACCAACGGACTGGACCCTGAAGGTATTATCCAGATCCGGGATATCATCACCAATATTGCCAAACAGGGTATCACCATTATTATTGCAAGCCATCTGCTGGATGAGATTGAAAAAATATGCAGCCATGTCATTGTGCTGAAAGAAGGCAATTCGATCTATTCCGGAAGAGTGGATGAAATGACCGCCGATAACGGATATTTTGAATTAAAAGCAGATAATAACACCTTACTGTTAAGTGCTCTGACCGAACTCCAGTGGTTTACGGTTGTCAATCAGGATGGCGAACTTATTAAAGCTCAGATCAGGGATGATGCTTCGGTTTCAGCCTCAGCATTAAATCAAAAACTGGCTGAAAAAGGGATCTTCCTTTCTCATCTGACCAGGAAAAAACAGTCTCTTGAAACTCAATTCCTAGAACTTGTAAAAAACACAAAGTAACCATGAATAAACTATTAAAATTAGAATATTATAAAAACCTGAACTACAAACCATTCAGGGTATTCACCCTCCTCTATTTTGTAATTCTTACTGCTTTGCTATTTATCGGATTAATTGATTTTGATCTTTTCGGAGGCACGATCAACTTAAAAGAACAGGGGATCTACAATTTTCCTGAAATATGGAATTTTACGACATGGATCGTTGGTTTACTGAAAATTTTCCTCGGTCTCATCATTGTTTTTTCAATCTGTCAGGAATTCAGTGACCGGATGTTTAAACAGAATATTATTGATGGATTGAGCAGAGAAGAATTCATAGGTTCAAAATTACTGACGATCGGTATCTTTACCATTATTTCAACGCTTATCGTATTTGCCATCACGCTGTTCTTAGGTTATCAATATTCTACAGTGACCTCATCTGACAGGGTTTTCGAGGAAATTTTCTTCATCGGAAATTATTTTGTCAAGTTATTTACGTTCTTTTGCTTCCTGATGTTTCTCTCCGTCTTACTGAGAAAATCGGTTTTTGTTTTTCTTGCTGTTTTTATTTTCTGGATTGTGGAAGGTGTTCTATCTACTGCAGAAGTCTTCATGAAAGTAAAAGGAATGCAGGGTGCCCAGAGAAATGAAATCCTGCAAAATGACTTTTTTGTATCTCATCTTTTACCGTTGGAAAGTATGTCGAGCCTTATTCCCAACCCAATGATGAGGTTGAATATGGCTAAAATGATGGGTCTGAAATACGAATTCCACTATCCTACGGAAAGCCTTATCGCCTGTCTTGCCTGGTGTGCTGTTTTCATTTTAGGATCATACTGGATTCTAAGAAAGAGAGACTGGTAACCCGTTAGTTCAAAAATATAAATTAAAGTGGTTCAAATGAACCACTTTTTTTTGGGTATTAAAGAATTGATGAATCAATTTTTTTATTACTTTTATCCTCATGGGATCTATGCGAAAAATATATTATGTTCCAGGACTGATCAGTGCCCTGATTATCCCTGCACTGTTCTGGTATTATGGAAATCAGAGCGTTCATCCGCAATATACAGTAATGGATCTGGGCCTTCCTGCAAAACCGAAGAAAGGAATGACAGATTTAATAAATTCTTTTGAGCCTTACAGAAACTGGGATTATAAGAAGATCATTGTTCAGCCCAATACCGCTTTACAGAATCAGCAATATTATGTTTCGGAACTGAAAAAACTTCAGGTCAGGAATGAAAAGGAAACCGGAATTGAGTTTGTCATTGATGATCGGAATAACTATCAGGATTTTATTGCGTTAATAGAAGCGATGCAGATTTCGAAACAGGAAAATTTTGGAGTGGATATAGATAAGACAAATCATATTTTTGCCGTTCATTTTTATAAAGACCCCAATATAGCTGAACCTGGCCATGGTTCCATCAGGGGGTGTATAGTCTATATTGATGATTTAAAAAAAGCTGCTTTAAATTTTTTTAAACCTGAAACCTATATTAATCATGTTCCTAAGCAGACCTACTACATCATTTTCGGGTTTTTGATATTTTTACATATTTCCATGTTCAGCATCAAAGAAAATCTGCAGTTAAAAAAAACATTTAAATGAAAAAAATATATTATTTCCCGGGGTTAGCGAGTGCTTTGGTTATTCCTGTGCTGTTCTGGTATTACATCAATCCTTATGTTGATATAACAAAGTACAATATTATGGATATGGGACTTCCCGCAAAATTAGAAAGAGGAGCGGTACATTCGATATATTCTTTCGAACCTTACAGAAATTGGGATTACATGAAGATTAAAGTGGTACCTGCCAAAGCAAAAGAAAACTCAGCATTTTATGTTTCCGAACTTAAAAAGCTTAATCAGAGAAACGAAAAAAATACCGGAATCGAATTTATTCTGGACAACAATAATACCTATGGAGATCTCGCATCCCTGCTCAATGACATGGCTATTGCCAGACACGAGACTTATGGTTTAGATATAGGGGAAACCGGACATCTGTTTGCGGGTGTAAATTATATCGACCCCAATGCCAGGGAAGAAGAATTTAAATGCCTGCTTTGTAATGATACGATAGTTTATGAGGATACATCTGTCAGAGCATCAGTTTTAGATTTTATCAGGAGGGATTCTTACAGGACTTTTTTTGAAAATATTTCTAAACTTCCGAAAGCTGCTTATTATATTGTTTTCGGTTTTCTGCTTTTCGTGAATATGTCGATGCTAAGTATTAAAGAACGATTTGCACTATAAAAAAAGACTGCCTTTCAGCAGCCCTTCAATCACCTTTTCACTTAAATATCACTTTTATTTTTTTTCCAGAAGAGAAATATATTCTCCGTATCCTTTTTTATCCATTTCTGCTTTGGGGATAAACTTCAGAGAAGCAGAATTGATGCAGTAGCGGAGTCCGCCTTTGTCCTCCGGTCCGTCATTGAAGACGTGTCCCAAATGGGCATCTCCGGTTTTACTTCTTACTTCCACTCGGGTCATTCCTGCTGACCGGTCTAATTTTTCATCAACCAGTTTTTTGGTAATTGGTTTCGAAAAACTTGGCCATCCGCAGCCGGACTCAAACTTATCCGTTGAAATAAATAAAGGCTCCCCGGTGGTAATATCCACGTATATTCCTTCCCGGGTTTCATCCCAATATTCATTTTGGAAAGGCATTTCGGTACCGTTTTCCTGCGTAACTTTATATTGTTCTGCTGTTAATTCTTTCTTAAGAGCCGCTTTATCCTGTTTCTTATATTTCATTTTATTTGTCTCTTTTTTGGGTAGTGGATTGGCATTTTTGGCCATTTCAAAAAGTTCCGGCTCGATGTGGCAGTATCCTCCCGGATTTTTATCCAGATAATCCTGGTGATAATCTTCTGCTTTGTAGAAATTCTTCAGAGGAATGGTTTCAACAACAAGCGGCTTACTATAGTTTTTTGCCAATTTTTCAACTTCAGCTTTTACAATCGCTTCCGTTTCTTTATCTGTGGAATAAATTCCTGTTCTGTATTGATCTCCACGGTCATTTCCCTGTTTATTAAGGCTTGTAGGATCAATTGTTTTAAAATACAGATCAATCAGGAGTTTCAGATCTACCTGCTCGGGATCATATTTCACTTTTACCGTTTCCGCAAAACCTGTTGTGTGACTAATTACCTCTTCATAAGTAGGATTCGTTTTATTTCCGTTGGCATAGCCTACTTCCGTACCTACAACGCCCCTAATCTGTTGGAAAAAATGTTCCGTGCCCCAGAAGCACCCTCCTGCAAAATATACCTCCTTTACATTTTTATTATTCATAATCGTCTCGTTTTCTTTATTCGTTTCTGCTGTCCTCATCGTTTTTGAATCTCCGCAACTCGCAGCAAACACGGCGATTCCCAGAAACGTTCCCAGTAATACCAATAGGTTCTTCATTTTTATCTTTTTATTTGTATCCATTTTTTTCATTTAAAATCATTAAGCCAAATCCTAAAAACATCAGGTCTTTCAGAATAAAAAAGTCCGTTACCGGAACACCATCCACGATTTTCCATATTCCCGGAGTGGTCACTAAATAGCTCAGGGTGGTCAGGAAAATCACAATCATTCCGAGGGCCGCATAGGTTCTGAGTGATGCAAATTTCACACTAAACAGTAAAAGTAATGCAATGATAATTTCTATCACTCCGATAGCATTTGACACGGTCTGAACACTTATAATATCATATACGAAAAAAGTCAGAAAATGGTTTTCTACTAGTGGTTTTATGGCATTCGCTTCTGTAGTCGTAAACTTAAAAGCTCCGATCCACAGCAGAATAAGTGAGGTGGAGAAGAGAGAAAGGTAGTATCCGATCCTGCCCATACGGTTTTTCTTAGTCTGTAATGTTCTTCCGTTCATTCTGATCATCTATTTAAATAAATAATTATTTCTTAAAAAATATAGTCGGAAGAACTTCGAAATCAGGACAATATTTCTTTTTAAATATTCAAATTTTTAATAATCTTATCTTTAAGTAACTGAATATCATATTGATTAATATTAGTTTTTCCATCCTGAAAGAGTTTTCTTTTCAGGATTCCATCTAAAATTTCCAGTTTTTCCTGGTATATTCTGCACCATTTACACATTCTGATATGCAGACTGAGCCTGAAGTTTTCTTTTGGAGAAATGTCTTCGGCACAGCGTTTTTCCATAAGCAAAGTGGCTTCACAACATGACAGAAACATGATGTTTATAAATTTTTTCAGCATTTTTTATTCCTTTATAGTTTGATAAACCAGTTAAATTCCAGACATTCGCGCAGCTGCATCCGGCTTCGTTGTAAAATCTTCCAGAGATTAGTCCTGGAAATATTCAGTTCCTGACTCACTTCAGGTGCTTTTTTCTCTTCGAGGTAGTACATTTTCATCGGAATTTTCCATCTGACCGGCAAATCTTCGATACAATCTTCCATGGTTTTACTGAAATCTGTATTGTCCAGGAGTTCAGCTTCTGCGTTCGAAACATTCCAGGCATTGAGGACATCATTATTTTTCCAAAAACCGCTTTCATCAAAAAAATGGTCTAATTTTATGCTGGGTTCAGTTTTATACTTTTTCCGGTAAAAATCGGCCACTTTTCTATTTAAAATAGCCATAAGCCAGGTGAGCGGCTTACTTTTCCCATCAAAGGAATCATATGAGGAAAATGCGGCAACAAAAACTTCCTGAACGATATCTTCTGCTTCTGTTTTATCTGACAGCAGATATGCAGCTCTTCTCAAAAGCGGTCCGGAATATTGTTCTACCCAATTTTTCAGTGTTGTGTTTTTCATCATGTATGCTTTTTCTTTCAGATCATAACGAATATAATAAGTTAAATGGTAAACTGCAAAAAATATTCAGTATAAGCACTTTACTCCTTAAAGGTGGAGAAAATCCGATCATTTTTAGCCTGGTGTTATTTAACAGTATCCTTCCCCTAGCCCCGATTGTAATGAAAATCCCGCAGTGAAGCGGCGGAACGAAGTGGAGCCGCGCCACGAGGAATTGCAATGAAAAGCGGGAAAAAGCTCCGGAAAACACATCCGATTGCAGACAGATATCTTTTCAAAATGTCAAATATTTGATATTAAATCACCCAAAAACATTAAATTTGCATCTTATCAAAATTTGTAAAAAAGCAAAGCAATATAGATCATGATGACATCACAAGAGATCCGTCAGAAATTTTTAGATTATTTTAAAAGTAAAGACCACCTTATCGTTCCTTCGGCTCCTATCGTTCTGAAAGACGATCCCACACTCATGTTTTCCAACTCGGGAATGACGCAGTTCAAAGATTTTTTCTTAGGATACAAGACACCCACTGCCCCAAGAATTGCCGACACCCAGAAGTGCCTGAGGGTTTCAGGGAAGCATAATGATCTGGATGATGTGGGGAGAGATACGTATCATCATACCATGTTTGAGATGTTGGGGAACTGGTCTTTCGGTAATTATTTTAAAAAAGAGGCTATTGCTTTTGCCTGGGAATTGCTGACTGAAGTATATGGAATTCCAAAGGAAAACCTGTACGTAACGATATTTGAAGGAGATGCTTCCGAGAATCTTGCCAGGGATCAGGATGCTTATGATTTCTGGAGATCTCACATTTCTGAAGACAGGATTATCAACGGGAATAAGAAAGATAATTTCTGGGAAATGGGGGCAAGCGGACCTTGCGGACCCTGTTCTGAAATACATGTGGATTTAAGAACTGCTGAAGAAAAAGCTGAAGTTTCCGGACTTGAACTGGTGAATAACGATCACCCCCAGGTCGTGGAAGTCTGGAATCTTGTTTTTATGGAATTCAACAGAAAAGCAGATGGTTCCCTGGAAAAACTTCCTGCTCAGCATGTGGATACCGGAATGGGTTTCGAACGTCTTTGTATGGCGCTTCAGGGGAAATCTTCCAACTATGATACCGACGTATTTACCCCTTTAATTGCTAAAGTGGAGGAGCTTTCCGGCAAAAAATACACCGGGATTTTAGATAATGAAAAAGATATTGCCATTCGAGTTGTAGTAGACCACATCAGAGCGGTTTCCTTTGCAATCGCAGACGGACAGCTGCCTTCAAACGGAGGAGCGGGTTACGTGATCAGGAGGATTTTAAGAAGGGGGATTTCTTATTCTTACCGATTTTTAGAGATGAAAGAACCGTTCCTTTATCAACTGGTTGCTGTTTTACAGGAACAGATGGGAGCTTTCTTCCCGGAGTTGGAAAAACAGGGAACTTTGGTAACCGAAGTTATTAAAAGTGAGGAGGAATCTTTCTTAAAAACGATTGAAACCGGATTGATCAGGGTTGAAAAATTAATTCAGCAGACAATCGGAAGCCAGTCGAAGGTTTTACCAAGCGAAGAGGTTTTCGAATTATATGATACGTATGGTTTCCCGGATGATTTAACAAGAATTATCGCAGAGGAAAAAGGACTTACCATCGATGAAGCAGGCTTTAAAGCCGAAATGGAGAAACAGAAACTCCGTTCAAAAGCTGACTCTGCCCAGAAAGTATACGACTGGGTGACCTTAGAGGAAAAACCCGAAAACTTTGTGGGCTATGACCAGACCGAGGCCGAAACCTATATTACAAGATACAGAAAAGTAGAAAATAAAGACGGAGAATTTTATCAGGTTGTGCTGAGCAATTCCCCTTTCTATCCTGAAGGTGGTGGACAGGTCGGTGATAAAGGCGTTCTTGAAAATGCCGTAGAAAGCTTAGAAGTTCTGGAAACAAAAAAGGAAAACGGACTGATTATTTCTTTAATCAACGGTCTCCCGAAAGATGCCGGTGCACTGTTCTACGCTAAAGTGAACGCTGCAGAAAGAAAGAACTCTCAGGCAAACCACTCGGTAACTCACCTGCTGCATGAGGCTCTAAGAGAGGTTTTAGGCACTCATGTTGAGCAGAAGGGTTCTTATGTAGGTCCCGACTATCTTCGTTTCGACTTCTCTCATTTCAGCAAAATGACGGAGGAGGAACTGGCGCTGATTGAAGAAAAAGTAAATGCAAAAATCAAAGAAAATATTGCATTGCAGGAATTCAGAAACATCCCGATCCAGGAAGCGATTGACAAAGGAGCAATGGCTCTGTTCGGGGAAAAGTACGGGGACAGCGTGAGAATGATCCAGTTTGGAAGCTCCAAAGAACTTTGCGGAGGCACGCATGTAAAAAACACCAGTGAGATCGGTCATTTTAAAATTAATTCTGAAAGTTCCGCAGCTGCAGGAATCAGAAGAATCGAGGCAATTTCAGGAGATAAATCGGAAGAATATTTCAAAAACCTGGAACAGCAGGTTACTGAGCTCTCCCATTTGTTAAGATCTAAAGATATGGTACGCGCTGTCGAAAAACTGATCGAGGAAAATACAGCACTAAAATCTGAAGTTGATGCTTTGAAAAGAGAAAAAGCCAAAGGTGAAATCGGCGACTGGAAAAACGCTTACGAACAGAAGGGTGACAAACAGCTTTTAGTGAAAAAGACTTCTCTGGACGCAGGTTCTGTAAAAGATATCGTATTCCAGCTGAAGAAAGAAATTCCGACTTCGGTGACCATCATTCTTTCTGATGCAGACGGAAAACCGATGATCACTGTGGGGGTTTCGGATGATTTGGCAGCCCGTTATCAGGCGGGTGCTCTCGTGAAAGATTTAGCGAAAGAAATCCAGGGCGGAGGAGGCGGAAATCCGGGCTTCGCAACGGCCGGAGGAAAAAATCTCGAAGGTCTTGAAAGTGCCTATCAGAAAGCGCTGAACATTTAATGGCTTGAGGTTTAAAACAGGTTTTACATTAAAATTTTATATAAAGAAACGTCCGGAAATTCCGGACGTTTTTCTATTACTGTTCAGGATAATCCTAAAGGTGGATACCATTAATATCCATTAACAAAACTTTTCCAACACAATAAATATTAGTACTTTTGACGGAGTATTTTTTAAATGAAAAGGGTTTTACTGTTTATATTTTTCTTAATCTCTGTTTTTGGTTTTTCACAATCGAAAATCAGGGTTGCAGATGAAAGCAATGATGTTCCCATTTCCGGCGCCAGGGTCCTTTGCAACGGTAAAATACTGGGACATACAGACCGGCAGGGATATCTGGAGTTTAAGTCCAAATGCAAAAATATCCGCATTGAAGCCGAAAACTATCAGAAAGAAACGGTTACTGCAGAAGAAAATATGAATGTTTCCCTGCTTCGTACCGATTCTAAAACAACTTCTATAGAAATGGTTGTCCTGGAAGACAAGAGTGATCCCAGGGCATTGGAAATTCTAAAAAAGGTTAATCAGCTATTCAGGGAGAATTCTCCTAAAACGCTTCATTCTTATTCTTATAAATCGTACGAAAAAATATCTTTGGACATTGATGAAGACAGCATCTCACAGTTTGCGCAGTTTTTTGAAGACAAAACCCTATTTAAAAAGAAAAGGGAAAAAGATTCTTTAAATAATATCTCTGCGCGAAAGATATTTTCCCGAAGCAAGCTGTTCTTATGGGAACGGGCTCAGGAATTTCTGTACTCAAAGAAATATGGCGAAAAGATTACGATCCTCGACAACAGAATCTCGGGTCTTAAACAGCCGATCTATGAGATGATCGCCATGCAGCAAAGCAACAGGGATAAGCTTCCCAACCAGCTGAAGCAGGAAAACAGGGGATTGTACCGGTTTTTTCTGACTGATACGATTGAAATGGACGGGAGAAAAAATTTCGTCATTCGCTTCAGGGAAGTCAATTACCGGAAACAGGATAAAAAAAGAAAATACAACGGAACGATTTACATCGATACGGAAACGTACGGGATCAAGAAAATCGAAAACTTCAGCAAAGTAAAAAACGACGGCATCATCGCCAGTACCTGGATTTTTTACAACAACAAGTGGTTTCTTTCCAATGAAACCGTAAAACTTAGAATGAGCAGAATGGCGATGGAAGAAGAACCGAAAGAAAATGCTGAAAACGAAGATTATAGAAAAGACAAAAAAAGCTTCGGAACTTATGCTTTTCTGACATCAAAATATTTCGATTTCCGGTCGCCGGTTGAAGAAAATCGCAATGACTTTAAAGGGTATACTTTTTCGGTAAAAAATGCTGACGGAAAGACACTCGACCGATACAGGACCGATCCGCTTACCGAAAGGGAAAGAAATACCTACACCACGATCGACAGCCTCGGAAAAATCTATAATATCGATAATAAAGCGCGTGTACTCACAGGGTTAATCAACGGACAGATCCGGACAGGCGTGGTAGATTTTGCCGTAGACGAAATCGTAAACTTCAACTCATATGAAGGTTTCAGAGTCGGTTTAAAGGCAAAGCTCAATGAGACATTCAATCCTTATTTTTCACCGGATTATTATTTTGCTTATGGATTTAAGGACGACCAATGGAAATACGGAATCGGACTGGACATTAAAACCAGTCTCGACAAAAATTCATTTTTCAGAGTGGATTATTACGATGATGTATTAGCGTCCGGAGAATTCTACCGAAGACTGTGGAACTTTAAAATGAAAATGGCCAACTACGGGAACAACATCAATAATGACAGATATTACCACATCAGAGGTGCTTCTGTCTCCTATCTGAATGATGTTACGAACGGGCTGACACTGGTTTTCGCGGCAAGAAGAAACTTTGAGGAAGCCCTTTTTGATTATCAGTTCAGAGAGAGGGGTGCTGCATTTGATAATTTTAATACGCTTTTCACCCTGAAATACTCTCCGAATTCCACGAACATCATGACCCCCCAGGGAAAATCTCTGATCGACCAGAAATATCCTGAGCTCTATTTTAACTATGAACAGAGCTATAAAATTTTGGGCGGAGACTTTAACTATACCCGTTTTGATGCTCTTTTTGTTCACAATTTTAAAACAAGGATCGGAACTACAGGATTCCGGTTATACGGAGGCATGGTGTTCGGTGATGCTCCTATCTGGAAAAACTTTACCATGAACGGACTTGCTTCGCCAAGCAAAGATTTTAATTTCAACCTTACCTCATTCCTCGGTTTTGCAACACTGGAAGGAGGTAAATATTACAATAATAAATTCATCGCTTATTACTTCACTCATAAGCTTCCTTTCTACTTCAAGAGCTTCGGAAAAAATGTTTCGAGTTTCGATTTTGTGCTGAGGGGAACCATCGGAGACATGAAACATCCGGAATACCACCAGTTCAGGTATCGGAAGCTGGATCACCTTTATCAGGAAGTAGGCCTGGAATGGAGTAACTTTCTTTCTACCTATTTTAATTTAGGATTATTTTACAGGGTTGGATATTATACCACTCCAAATTTTAAGCAGAATTTTGCCATCCAGTTTAAGCTGAAACTATTGGAGTTTTAATCTGATTATAAAATATTACATCATGAAATCAATACAAATACAGGCAGAACAGTTTTTTGAGCTTTTAAAACTAAAAGATACTTCGATGTGGGAAATTTTCGCACAGATGATCGACGGAGAAGAAAAGGAAATAGTTTTTTTAGATCAGGAAGACAAAATTCTTTTCAATTATATATTACCTTCAAATCAGGAAAAACTGGAAGAGGACCGAAAAGAGTTTTCAAAACAGTTTGCTGATAAACTGGCTAACCTTAATTAAATTTAAATGAGAAAGAGATGTATTGCAGTTCTTGCCGGGCTATTTATTTTCGCGACCGGACATGCACAGTCCTATCCGAAACCACTGGTTTCCGCGATCAAAGAAACTGATCTCCGAAAAGATATGTTTGAAATGGCAGCAGACCAGTTTTGGGGTCGTGAAGCCGGAACGCTGGATGAACTGAAAGTATCGATGTGGCTGGCCGATAAAGCCAAAGAAGCCGGGATGGCACCTGCAGGAGACAACGGGACTTTCTTCCAGTATTTTAATATGTACAGGCACCAGGTCCTTCCGCAGACGACACTAAAAATCGGAAACCAGCCGCTGACCCTATGGAAAGATTTTCTGGTCGCCGAACCTGTTAACTCGAATCTGGTTGCTGATGTTCTCTATGCGGGAAATGCTGAACCTGAAGAACTTTCTAAATTGAATATCAAAGGAAAAATACTTGCCGTACATGCTTCTGATAAAAATATCGACCGTGACATGACTCTTTTCGTCAGACGATATCCCGGATTTATCAGAACAAAATATTACACCAAAGCGCTGGAACTCGGAGCAAAGGGAATTATTTTTATTACCGATGACACTGCGGATAAAAGCTGGGCTGAGGTACTTCCGCAAATGACAAGAGGAAGTTATGGTGTCGAAGGATTGCGAGAAAAAGTAACGGATCATATTCCGGTGTTATGGATCAAAAGGGAAAATGCAGCCTGGGTAAAAAATAACCCTTCTGCTTCTCTTCACCTCATTACTGAAACCTACAAATATCCATCTGTAAATGTTATCGGAAAAATAGAAGGTACCGATCCTGAACTGAAGAACGAATACGTATTGCTAAGCGGCCATCAGGATCATGACGGAATCAGGCATCCTGTAAAAAACGACACTATCTACAACGGTGCCGATGATAATGCCAGCACGTGTGTCGCAATGCTGGCCATGGCAAGAGCCTATAAAAAGCAACCCGGCAAAAGAAGCATTCTGTTTGTTTTCCACGGTGCTGAAGAGCGGGGATTGTTAGGCTCAAGATGGCATGCCGCTCATCCTGTAGTTCCGAAAGAAAATATTGTTGCCGTCTTAAACGGAGATATGATCGGAAGGAATGATAATAATGAAGCTGCCCTTTTAGGAGGCAATGCACCTCATAAAAACTCTGAAGAGCTGGTGAAAATGGCTGAAAAAGCCAATGACGAAAGTGCGAAATTCAAATATCTGAAGGACTGGGATTCTCCGAAACACGCGGAATATTTCTATTTCCGAAGCGACCATCTTCCATATGCGAAAGCCGGAATTCCAGCGATATTCTTCACCAGTGTCCTGCACGATCAGTATCATACGCCGCAGGATGAATCTGAAAACATTAATTATAAAAAACTCTTTAAAATGACTGAATGGATGTATCGGACTTCCTGGAAAGTAGCCAATGAAGACGTGCGTCCCAAGGTCCTCTCTGACTTTACCCTGGAACGGTAGTCAAAGTGCGTGTTCATTATCACTGATATAGTAAAGCTGGGTATCTTACTCAGCTTTACTATTTCAAATGCTCAGGACATCGTGAAATAATGTATATTTTAAGCTTATGAAAGCCTTAAAAACTGATTAAGCGTTTCCTTTGCGGCTTTCACATCATGTACCCGCAGAATCCGGGCGCCCTGTTTAAGAACTTTCATATGCAGCTTTTGCGTTTCTTCATTGATGTCCAGAGCAGATTTGCCCAAAGGTTTATAAATAAAAGATTTCCTTGAAATCCCAATTAATAAAGGAAATTTTCCGAAACCAAGGTATCCGACCTCATCGATCATTTTCATCTGGTCTTCCACTGTCTTCCCGAAGCCAAAACCTGGATCAATAATGATATCGACAATTCCTTTTTCTAAAAGTTCATTTGTTTTTTCAGAAAAATAACGGTTCACGGAAAGAGTGATATCCTCAAAATGTATTTTGTTGTGCATGGTTTCATATGACGGATTCACATGCATTAAAATATATGGAAGTCCTGTCTCAGCTGAGGAAGCCAACATCTGTTCATCATACTGTCCGCCGGAAATATCGTTAATGATATCAATTCCTTCGCTGTAGCCGAATTTTACGGTTTCTGCATAAAAAGTATCCAGCGAAATCAATGTTTCCGGAAATTCTTTTTTAATGCCTGCGATCACAGATCCGATTCTTCTTATTTCTTCAGCAGCAGTCAGAAACTCAGCATTCGGACGGGTAGACTGTGCACCGATATCAATAATTTCCGCACCCTCTCTGATAAGTTTTTCGGCGTGGTTCAAAGCTGCTGTTTCATTATTAAACCTTCCTCCGTCAGAAAATGAATCGGGGGTAAGATTCAGGATGCCCATGATTTTCGGCGCTGATAAATCGACCAGTCCTCCATTACAGTTAATTGTATGGGTGCGAGGGTTACCATTCGGAACCAACGGATTTGTTGCGGACATTAGAAAAGAATTTAATTTCCGGCAAAATTAAACTAAAAGTTTAAGATTGATTAAGTAATTCCCGTTGATCATGAAAACTTTTATTCATTCAGAATCATGCGAAACATTAACTTGTCAGTCCAGGATTCTCTGCCATTATCGCCCAAAACTCCTCTTCTGAAACCTGAAAACTGAAACCTATTTTGTATATTTGAAAGTTTAAGAGAATTTATGTCAGAAACATCAGTACAGTTCGGGAAAGTGATCGGTGAATGCCGGGAATTATTCAGCAAAAAGCTGCAGGATTACGGTCCGGCGTGGCGGGTTTTAAGGCCAAGCTCCATCACGGATCAGATTTACATTAAAGTTAACAGGATCCGTACCTTACAGATGACTGATAAAAAGATGGTAGATGAGAGTGAAGAAAGTGAATTCATTGCCGTGGTGAACTACTCTATTATAGGACTTATTCAGCTGGAGAAAGGTTTTTCAAATGATTTTAATGAAAATAAGGAAGAAATCATGAAACTTTATGATCACTACTCGCATGAAGCCAGAGCCCTGATGGAAAGAAAGAACCATGACTACGGAGAAGCGTGGCGGGATATGAGAATTTCTTCGATTACCGATCTTATTTACCAGAAAGTATTACGAACCAAACAGATAGAAGATAACCAGGGGCTTACCATTGTATCGGAGGGTCTGGATGCCAATTATTTTGATATGCTTAATTATGCTGTTTTCTGCCTGATAAAATTCTCGGAAAAAGAACCCCAAAACTAATTCATATGATCAAAGGTTTATTACGTTTCGTTATTGCTGTTATATTTATCCTTTCAGGGTTTGTAAAAGCAGTGGATCTGGTAGGTTTTTCTTTCAAAATGGAAGAGTATTTTTCTCCTCCGGTTTTCAATATGCCGTTCCTGGAAAAATTTGCACTCCTTTTTTCAATCATTGTGGTGGTTTTGGAACTTCTGTTAGGATGTATGCTTTTGATAAAGCTGAAACTTAAGTTTACCCTTTCAGCATTAATTGCGCTCTGTATATTCTTTGGATTCCTGACGTTTTATTCAGCTTATTACAATGTAGTCACAGACTGCGGCTGTTTTGGCGATGCCATTAAGTTTACACCCTGGCAGAGCTTTGTGAAAGATGTGGTGCTTCTGATCGGGTTAATTGCCGTATTTATCCTTCACAGAAAAGATTTTAAGAAGAAAGATGCTTATACTTTTGACCGCAGAAAAAAGGCTTCCGATACATTTAAGTACTGGATACTGGGACTGTTTTCCCTGATAATGATCTATATTATGGCTCAGGGCATTATGCATGAACCGATGATTGATTTCCGGGATTATAAAACAGGAACCGATTTAAAAGCCGAAAAGGGTAAAATCAATAAAAATCCATCTGAATATAAAACCTTTTACTCTCTTAAAAACCAGAAGACGGGAGAAGTAAAGAAAGTAAATCAGGACGATTATATTAAGAAAACAGAATACTGGGCAGAAGGCTCTCCTTGGAAAATCGAAGACGGAAAAAATGAATCTGTTCTGGTAAAGGAAGGCTATAAGTCTGAAATCGTAAAATTTAAAATCGAAGATCCTACGGGGCTGGACGTTACCGATCAGGTGATTAATGCTCCGAAAGCGGTATTGGTATTTTCGTATCATCCGAAAGAGGTCTCGCCCGAATTGCTTCAGAAGCTTGAGGCTAAAGTAAAAGCGGAAAAAGCTGATGTGCTCTACGGTGTTTCTACGGATCCGAATACTTTTAAGACCATCAAAAATATGATGATGGACGGGACGGCCATAAAAACCATTGCCAGAAGCAATCCTTTTGTTTTAATTTTACAGAACGGAAAAATTACAGATAAGCAGCCTGCAAAAGATTACGTAAAATAATACGTTGCTTGCTCAGTCTTATCCCTAAACTTGAAATAAAATTTTTAAACTAAACATTCAACAATGCAAAAATCAAATAAATCAATCGCCGGATACCACTTATTAATGATCCTTTCTTCTGTAGACGGAGATTTCGCTCCTGAAGAAGGAATGGTGATCCAACAGTACCTTGCAGATGAATTCCCTTTCAGAATAGATCTTGATGACGAACTGGATACCCTTGCGATGCTGCAGCCAGACGAGTGGAAAAATCACTTTGAATTTCATGCCGGTTGTTTCAAGGATGATTCGACAGAGGAAGAACGTAAAAAGTTTGCTCAGTTTGCCAAAACATTAATAAAGGCGGACAACCAGGTAACCGATGAAGAGCATAGCTTCTATAAACATTTAAAAAGTCTCTGGAACCTGGATTAAACTGATAAAAAAAATATATAACGATGAAAAAAATTTATTTATCCCTATTCGTAATGAGTACAGTTACCTTTCAGTCACAAAAGTTCCCGGACCTTAAATCTCCGACAGCTGAGAAGCAGGAACATATCAGAGAAATCCATGGAGATAGAGTGAATGATCCCTATTATTGGATGATCGATTATTTTAAAAAAGGAAAAGATTCGACCAAGGTCGTCGATTACCTAAAGGCTGAAAACAATTACTGGACCGGTATGATGAAAGATACAGAACCTTTCAGAGCACAGCTTTTCAAAGAAATGAAAGCCCGGATTAAAGAAAAAGACGAATCTGTACCAAGCTTTAAAAACGGATATTATTATTATACCCGCACCGAAGAAGGAAAGCAGTATTTTAAATATTGCCGGAAAAAAGGAAATCTTAATGCTCCTGAAGAAGTCCTTCTGGATGTTGACCAGCTTGCCGAAGGACATGCTTATTTCTCAGCATCCGGCTTCAGCATCAGTCCCGATAATACAAAATTGATTTATGGTGTGGATGATGTGTCCAGAAGGCAATACAAATTAATTTTAAAAGATTTATCAACTGGAAAAACAACAGATCTTGGTATCAGAAACACCACGGGAACTGCGGTTTGGGCCAATGATAACAAAACCATTTTCTACACCGGAAAAAATCCTGAAACGCTTTTAACTGAGAAAATTTTCAGACATACGCTGGGAACGGCTTCTTCCGCAGACGCGATGGTATATGAGGAGAAAGACAAATCGAATTATATAGGGGTCGGAAAATCGAAGAATGAAAAATTCATTATGATCTACTCCGGAGCCACTACCTCATCGGAGACAAGATATCTGGATGCTGCTCAACCCAACGGAACATTTAAAGTTTTCCAGCCGAGAATAAAAGATGTACTGTATGATGTCACAGCTTTGGAAGATAAATTCCTCATCACAACCAATAAAGATGCTTTAAATTTCAAGGTGATGGAAACACCTTTGGATAAGACCGGTATAGATCACTGGAAAGATTTTATTCCGCACAGAAAAGAGGTGCTGATGGAAGGAATCAGTGAGTTTAAGAATTTCCTGGTGTTCAGCGAAAGACAGAACGGATTGTCACAACTGGCGATTTATGACAGAAAAACAGGTAAAAAAGAATTCCTGAAGTTTGACGAGCCTACGTATACTGTTTATCCGTCAGGCAATCCTGAGTACAATACCGATAATTTCCGTTTCGGTTATACTTCCATGATCACACCCAGTTCTCAGTTTGAGCAGGATCTGAAAACAGGAAAGAGAACATTATTAAAACAACAGGAAGTTCTCGGGGGTTACAATAAGGAAAATTACATCACCGAAAGACTTTTTGCCACGGCAAAAGACGGAACAAGAATTCCGGTCTCCATTGTCTATAAAAAAGGATATCAGAAGAATGGAAACAGTCCTCTTCTACTCTATGCTTACGGTTCTTACGGAAACTCGATGGATGCAAGTTTCAGCAGTACGAGACTGAGCCTTCTGGACAGAGGTTTTGCCTTTGCGATTGCTCATATCCGGGGAGGCCAGGAAATGGGGAGGCAATGGTATGAGGATGGCAAAATGATGAAAAAGAAGAATACGTTTACCGATTTCATCAGTGTCGGTGAGTATCTGGTTAAAGAAAAATATACGTCTCCAAAACATTTGTATGCCCAGGGCGGAAGCGCGGGAGGGTTGCTGATGGGTGCCGTAGTTAATATGAGTCCCGATTTATGGAATGGTGTTATCTCACAGGTTCCGTTCGTAGATGTGGTGAATACCATGCTGGATGAAAGCATTTCTTTGACGACCAATGAATATGATGAGTGGGGAAATCCCAACAATAAGGAAGCCTATTTTTACATGAAATCCTACTCTCCCTATGAAAATGTAGAAAAGAAAAAATATCCGAATATTCTGGTAACCACAGGCCTGCATGATTCCCAGGTTCAGTATTTCGAGCCTGCTAAGTGGGTTGCCAAATTAAGAGATATGAAAACAGATAAAAATGTACTTCTGCTAAAAACAGACATGGATTACGGTCATGGCGGAGCTTCGGGAAGATTCGATTATCTTAAGGACCTCGCATTGGTGTATGCATTTATGTTTAAACTGGAAGGAATTACCAAATAAATTATGAAACAGCTTTTTATGATATCTCTCCTGATGATAGGTACAGGGATAACCGCTCAAAAAAAAGAGTACGACAAAAAAATGATGGGTTGCTACAAAGGCTCTGAACACAATAAGCAGATTGACGGAATGTCTAAATACTGGATCTCGTGCCGGTTGGAAAAAGGAAAAAGTATTCTGATGTACGTGGCTATTGATAGAGAAGGCAATGTGCAACAGAGAACTGAAAACGGCAAATGGTGGACCAACAACGGTAAGTACTATGAACTCCACAACGTAGATAACGTTACGGATGAATATACGTACGAAGTTTTGGGGAATGGTGATGTCAGGTTTCAGTCAGTAAATATATTAGGTCAAAAAGACGATACCTATACCTTTATTGATACTAAAATAGAAGAAGATTAAATAAATCAAAAAAATTATGAGAAGAAAAATCGTTGCAGGAAACTGGAAAATGAACAAAAATGTAATTGATGCTCAGCAGTTGATGATTCAGTTACTCAGTTATAAAAATAGCAATACAACCAACTGCGAGGTTTGGATCGCACCGCCGTCTCTATACCTGATGATGGCCAAAGATATCTTTGAAAAAGACGAAATCGGAGTATTCTCACAGGATATGAGCGAGCACGAAAGCGGAGCCTATACCGGTGAACTTTCTGCGGATATGCTGGAATCGATCGATGCAACCGGTTCTCTTATCGGACATTCTGAAAGAAGACAGTATCACGGCGAAACAGATTCCCACTGCAACAGAAAAGTGAAACTGGCTTTAGATAAAGGATTAATTCCTGTGTACTGTAACGGTGAGACCTTAGAGCAAAGAAAAGCAGGTGAGCACTTTGATGTGGTAAAAAACCAGACTGAAGTTGCCCTTTGCACTCTTTCAGCAGAAGAAATTAAAAAAGTGGTCATCGCTTATGAACCGGTTTGGGCTATCGGAACCGGCGAAACGGCCACTCCGGAACAGGCTCAGGAAATTCATGCACATATCAGAAGCACCATTGCAGCAAAATACGGACAGGAAGTTGCCGATGAGGTTTCGATCCTGTATGGAGGTTCTGTAAAACCTGATAATGCCAAGGAAATTTTTTCCCAGCCTGACATCGATGGAGGTCTGATCGGCGGAGCAGCTCTGAAGCTGGAAGATTTCTCAAAAATTATCGAAGGTTTTAACTCATAAAACTTATTCATAACCATATATAACGTGCTTGCCGGCACGTTATTTTTATTTGCAGACTAAACTGCTGTATCTGTTATGGAGCACTCTTATTGATGATCCTTCACACAATCATAATTTCAGGGCAGAGAAGCAGTAATTGAGTTGAACATTAATTTCATACGGCATTGATTATGTGTGGACCCTGTTTTATTAGTGTCTTCTTGATGTAAGTTACAGGATCATAGAATTACTGTATGGTAACCATTTTTACCCGGGTAAGAACAAAAGTAAATCCGGCGGCATCTTTGATGCCGCCGGATTCTTTAAAAATCTAATTATTGAATATCGACTACATACATCGTTCCTTTATCCTGTTTTCCTGTTTTAGGAAGAATTTTTGTTTTAGGATTTCCGTTTCCGTCATCAGCTACTCCGAAATCATCATCATTAAAAACGGCCAGTTTATTATTGCCCAGGTAGACAATTCCCTCAAATTTGTCATGTTCATAACCCAGTTTTGCAACAAGGTCTACCGCTAAAGTTTTTGTAACAGGCTTATATCCCGCTGCGGTAATTTCATTCCATGTAGACTGCTCAAAAGTTTTACCGTTGATTTTCAACCCGTCAACTGCAGACAGGTCTGATCCTGAAATATCAGAAGCTCCCGAAAGGCTGATCCTGTAGACTTTTTTAAGTCCACCCAGAGAACCGAAGGTCCCGTCTCTTTCGATCACTAAAAATTCGGTGTTGCTGACAGGAGTTATGTCACATACAGAATCCGAAGCGCCTCCATCCTGCTTGTATAAATATTGTTTTGTCTGCCCTGTAACCAGATCAAAAGTTACAATTCTGGTTAATGTCGTATTAGTAGCCAGCGCTTTTGTAGGAACATACATGGTCGACTGCATCGTTCCCACAAGCATTTTTCCGTCTGGCGTCATACACATGCCTTCCATTCCACGGTTTGGCCTTCTCTTTGCAAAAACAGCAGGCAGCTTTCTTGCTCCTGTATTTACTCCGATCGGGCTTATTCTTTCCAGTTCAACTCCATCGGCACTGTAATGCACAATGTGTGGACCATATTCATCAGAAACCCAAAAAGTTCCGTCTGCAGCCGCCACAATACTCTCACTGTCCAGTCCGTAATTATCGGTTCCTAAGATGGTTCCGTCTGCTGCATATGCTGTTTCTCCCGTACTTCCCATTCCTGCAGGATTCGGAAGACCGGTGATTGGCTGACCGGAAGGGTTTTTAAGCTTAATAAATCTGATAACCTCAATATTTCCTTCAGTATTGATCTTAAAATGCAGAATCGTCGGGGTAAAATCCGGAACAAGAATTTTAATTCCATTCTGGTAGGCTACGTTAGGACCGCGATCGGTGATGGCATAAAATTCCTCCTTTTGAGTAGGATGCGCAGTAGCCCCGGAACCAAATCCTCCATTAATGACATTTACTCCGTTCAGAGTTATTAAGGTAGAAAAAGGAAATTCCTGAGGAAGCTTAGAATAACTAATCTCCTGATTATTTATATTATCATCATTATTACAGGCAGTCAGAGCCATGAAAGCAAGTATCGGTAATAAGATTTTTTTCATATTCACTTATATGGCTGCGAAAGTAGATATTGAATATAAACTGATCTTAAATAGAATATTAATTTTAAAATAATTCGGAAAAACAGCAGCCACGAGGCTGATTTTTAATAAATTAAAATTCCGGCATCTGACGGAAATAGCAGTCAGAAAGCGACAAGACAAGAAGTTTGTCGACCATTGCCAACAAAAAAACGCGCCAAAACTGGCACGTTTCAATTATTTATCTTTTAAGAGATCTTATTTTTTGTCTTTTACCGATCTCTGAAGTACTTCATCTACCATCCCGAAATCTTTAGCTTCAGTGGAAGTCATCCAGTAATCTCTGTCCGATGCTTTCTCTACCCATTCGTAGGTCTGCCCTGAATGTTCAGAAATAATGTCATACAACTCCTTTTTAAGCTTCAGCATTTCTCTTAAATTGATTTCCATATCCGAAGCCACTCCCTGCGCTCCTCCTGAAGGCTGGTGAATCATTACTCTGGAATGCTTAAGCGCGGAACGTTTTCCTTTTTCTCCGGCTACAAGCAATACAGCACCCATTGAGGCAGCAATACCGGTACAGATGGTTGCTACATCCGGCTTAATAATCTGCATGGTATCATAAATTCCCAACCCTGCATACACACTTCCGCCCGGAGAGTTGATATAGATCTGAATGTCTTTTGAAGGATCGGCGCTTTCTAAAAATAAAAGCTGTGCTGTTACAATATTAGCTACCTGGTCATCGATTCCTGTTCCCAGAAAAATAATCCGGTCCATCATCAAACGGGAAAAAACATCCATTTGAGCAACGTTCAACCTTCTTTCTTCCATGATGTACGGGGTGAGATTTGTCGGACCATACATTCCCATATACTGATCGGTTGCTAAACCGCTATTTCCTAAATGCTTTACAGAGAAATCTCTGAATTCTTTTTTTATGTCCATATTTCTGTTGTGTATTATTTAATTTTTACAAAGTTTAAATTACAACTTTTATTCCTAAAATTTTATAGGACTTTTTGTCACAGGTGACCAGCCCAGTTTTTCGATCAGTTGTATAGAAAACTGATTCAGCATCATTATTTTCTTAATCGATTCAAAATATTTTTCGGGATTCGTATCACGGTATTCTTCAAGCTCTGCCGTCACCTGTTTAATCATAAAATGAACGTAATAATACTTATGGATCAGAATATTAGACTCTACTTCTTCATCGATATGATCACCCAGGATCGGCGGATAAATATTCCGGCTGGCCCAGTTGCTGAGTTCATCAGGAATCATAAGTGCATCGGCCACTTTCGACGTTATATCCTGATCCATCAAAGTAATAAAAAAATTTCCGGCACGCAGCTCGTCGTTTTCTATTCCTTCTTTAATATCATGAATAATTTTTTTATTGGTTTCTACCTGAAATTCATACTGTTCGTCTTCGAAATGGTGGAGAATTTCCTCAATGACAGTGATTTCGTACGCTTCATTATTGTCATTTTTTCTTTGCAGAACCATATCGCCGAACATCAGCATGGTATCGATCAGTTTATTTTCCTGGTGAAGAATATTGAACTGTACAGAATCGATCTGCAGTTCGGGTGCATTCGGAACAATTTCTAATTTGGCCGGTTTATTATTTTCTTTCTGCTGATGGGTATGCTGATTCTGGTTTTGGGTTATCTGTTTCTGAACTTCCAGCTCATTAAAGAGACTCTGCTCAGAGAGTCCGAATTTATTTGAGACTTCTTTTAAGTACACCTCTTTCTTCAGAGCATTTTGCACAAAGCCAACAGATTTTACAATATCCCTTATTGCTTCAGCCTTTTTTATCGGATCATTTCCGACCTCTTTAAGGAGAATTTCTGCTTTAAAATCGATAAAATCCATTGCTTCATTTTCAATGAATTTTTCTACATAATCCTGCGGATGTTTTCTGGCGAAAGAATCAGGGTCATCACCATCCGGGAACAGCATCACCCGAATGTTCATTCCCTCTGCCAATAACATATCAATACTTCGGAAACTGGCTTTGATCCCTGCATTATCTCCGTCAAAAAGGATGGTTACATTTTCAGTAAGTCTTTTGATAAGCTTGATCTGTTCGGTAGTGAGGGAGGTCCCTGAACTCGCCACGACGTTTTCGATTCCGGACATGTGAAGGGAAATGACATCCATATAACCTTCCACCAACAGACAGATATTTTTTCTGGAAATTGCCTGCTTACTCTGGTTTAATCCATAAAGAACGTTGGATTTGTGATAAATCTCTGTTTCCGGAGAATTCAGATATTTGGCAGTCTTTATATTATTCCTTAGAATTCTTGCTCCAAATCCCAAGACCCTGCCCGAAAAACTGTGAATCGGAAAAATAACTCTTTCGCGAAAACGGTCGATTCCGTTCGGGGCATTTTCAGGAAAAATGGATAGTCCCGATTTTTCCAGAATTTCTTTAGAATATCCTTTATCAAACGCAAATTCCGTAAAAGCATTTTTTTTCTCCGGGGCATATCCTAACTGGAACTTCTTGATAATATCATCCCGAAGTTCGCGCTCTTTAAAATAAGATAAACCGATAGATCTTCCTTCTTCCGCCTCCCAGAGAAAATTCTGAAAATAGTCATTTGCAATTTCATGAATTTTGTATAACAGTTCTTTTTCTGACTGTGCATTTCTAGCTTCTTCTGAAAACTCACGCTGATCTTCCTCTATCTCAATTCCATATTTTTTGGCTGCATGTCGAAGTGCTTCCGGATACGTAAAGTTTTCGATCTCCATTAAAAAAGAAATCGCAGTCCCGCCTTTTCCGGTTGAGAAATCCTTCCAGATCTGTTTGCTGGGTGAAACTACAAAACTGGGAGATTTCTCCTCGTGAAACGGGCTTAGCCCTTTAAAGTTAGATCCGGCCCTCTTCAGCTGTACATATTCCCCCACAATCTCTTCTACCCGAATGGTTGAAAAGATTTTATCGATCGTCTGTTTGGATATCATGGTGTAAAATTAAGAAATCGCTTTTATTATAGGAAACAGAATCATTAAAAATAAAACAGATCCGCTCAAGTCATTCACAGTCATAAAAATAGCCGGTCTTACGACCGACTTGAAAATAAATGAATATTTTGGTTAGATAAAAGTATAAAGAGAAAAAAGTGTAAATGCTGTTTGACAGTATACCATACTCCCATTGGATATTTGTATGACAGAAAGGCGGTTCTGCAGGATAATAGCCTGTCACCTTAATTAGGAAACGTTTCGCCAAAGTTCCGGGCTCCCATGGAATACTGCCCAGGACATACATAGTCCTCCTGGCATGATGCAACTGAAGGTTGTCGTGTTAATAGAAAAAGTAAACTTCTGTATTCAGGATCTATTGCTCTTAAGAAAACCGACTCATTTGCATTCTTACTGAACTACCGCTTTTCTACTAGTTTTGTGCAATGTTATTGATATTTTGTTTCACTTTTCGCACATCGGAAACCTATATGCTGCATTCCTGTAGTGTAAGGTGTTCCACGACGGGCAGTGGGCCGATAACTATCACAATACACTGATTTACAGAGAAAAGATCCGCCTTTGATGACCCTTCGAAGTTCGCCGGATAAATTGTGTACCGTATTTTGTATGCCACTGGCTGTATGGCAGGTAACTTCTTTTCGGATCTGCCTGTTTTCGGTATACACATCTGCAGTCCAGTTCCATACATTGCCTGCCATATCGTATAAACCATATCCGTTTGCCGGAAAGGACTTTATGGGAGCAAGAAGTTTAAAGCCGTCTTCCCCTGTATTGTTGTATGGGAAATCTCCGGTAAAGGTATTTACCATAAATTTACCATTCTTCTTAAAATCATTGCCCCAATAATAGCGGGTACTTTCGGCGCCGCCCCGGGCCGCATATTCCCATTCCGCCTCAGTCGGAAGACGTTTCCCTGCCCATTCAGCATAAGCATTTGCATCGTCCCAAGAAACCTGCACCACAGGATAATTTTCTTTACCGTCAACACTATCATCCGGTCCTTCAGGATGTTTCCACGATGCTCCTTTTGTCCATGTCCACCAGGCAGACATATTGTTTAAATTTACAGCCCCGGAAGGCGGGGTAAAAACCAATGATCCCGGCATCAGCAGGTAATCTTCAGGTTTCTGGGTATTTTTCGGAAGCAGCTTTCGTAACTCATCCCAGTCAACAGACTTTTCAGCAGTAGTAATATAGCCGGTGGCTTTAATAAAACGCTGAAATTCTGCATTGGTTACCGGATGTTCATCCATCCAGAAACCTTCTATTGTAAAACTTTCTGCAGGCCGTTCATTCACAAAACTTTTAGGATCGTCTGTACCCATATGAAATTTCCCGGGCGGAATCCAAATCATCTTTCCGGTTTCCAGATCCGATGAAGCGTGATTTGATGCCGGTGCCTTTCCTTCCTCACTTTTTGTATTGATACAGGATGTGATCAATAAGATCTGCATTCCGAATACTAAATTAAAAAATAGGGAAGTAAATATTCTGTTCATTTGTATTTGTTCAAAGGTGAGGTTCTATTACCGTTATAGTGGTTTTAAGATGGGTGTGTTTCTTGTTCAGGCCTGAAAAATTGTGGTTTTGCGAATTTGTTAAACCCTATTATTTGTATTTTATCAGTGGCCGGAATACTAAAATCCATAAATTTTAACGGTAGCAGTTCAGCAGCAGTCTGCATAAATACTACCGTAAGTTTTAATATGACCAATAGGTGTTATTTGTTATATTTAAATCAGAATACAGATCTAGAGAGTCTCTATCTGTTATTTTTTTTGCGGTTCGCTAAAAATTCCATTTTTCTCCATATCTTTTTTTATCGTATCAAGCGTTGCATACACCGTTTTATCAAAGCCTGTACCTTTAAATGAAGAAGTGAGCGCAGAGTATACCAGACCTTTTTCCTTTATAGAATAAACATTGGTTTCCAATGTATACTCGGTATATTCCTGAAAACTTCCCGGAGCGTAAGCCGCTCCCCAGGTATTATTCAGATATAAACCGTAATCTCTGTAATAAACAGGAAGAGAGCTGTAATAGGTAGCCGGATAATAAGCTCCCGGGGTATACTCTATACTTTTATCCACATTAGCAAGACGTATGGTAATAACTTGTGTAAAACCGTTGTCTTTAATGAAATTGGTCAGTTTATCCACACTGTCTCCCGCCTTTACAAAATTATACGAAGACTGAACATTGGGAACCAGCGTTGTCAATTTTGATTTCAGATCATCTTCTACAGAACGGCGGGCAGTTTCATCTTTAGTAAGAGCTACCAGAAGTATTTTTTCAGCAGGATCCTGTTTAAAATTATAATTTTGTTTCGACCAGCTTTTTACCAGTGAAACACTTCCGCACGAAGTCAGAAAAAGAAAACTGCATAATAGGAGTAATAGATTGTTTTTCATTGTCTTAATTTTATTTATGTTTTAATTGCCTTATGATTTTATTTAAAAAGACCCGATTTCTTCATATCATTTTTTACTTTAGAAAGTGTGGCATTAAGGGTTTTGTCGAATCCTGTTCCTCCATGGGATGAAGTCAGCGCAGAGTAAACTAATCCTTTATCCTTTAAGGAATAAACATTGGTTTCTACCGCATATTCTATACGCTCGCCGCCTGCTGCTGCCTCATAAGCGGTTCCCCAGGTCTTATCAAGATATACACCGTAATCTCTGTAATATTCCGGAAATGAACTGTAATAATCGGTCTTTGTAGCGGATTTTAATTTTATTTCCTTTTGTACCCCGGCAAGATGCATGGTAATAATGTGGGTAAAATTATTTTCCCGGATAAAATTCAATAATTTATCGGTGCTTTCCCCTTTTTTAATAATATCATAAGAAGTCTGTACCTCCGGAATTTTTTTTACCAATTTAGATTTCATCGTGTTTTCGACATTTCTCCGATTGGCGTCATCTCCTGTAAGAGCTATAAGAAGAACTTTTTCAGCAGGATCCTGCGTAAAGCTGTAATCATCCTTTGCAAGACTGGAAACCATGGATACATTTCCACAGGAAACGAGAAGAAGCAAGCATAATAAAAAGAGTAGTTGTGATGGTTTTGTCATTTTGTTATATTTATTTGGTTTTATGCAGTATGTGCATTTAATTTCAGGCGAGACTATATCTGTGGTTATACTTAGAAGGAACAGATGTGTTGTTTATTCTCAACATAAATCCGGTCAGCAGAATTTTGATAATGAAAAACAGAAAATCTTCTCTATATATTCAGTCATGCATCATTCGTTAAAAATAAGATTTGAAAAAATATTTTAAAAATACCTTCATTTCCGGAAAACATCCATTAATGAACCAGAACCCGCAGAGAGATCAGAGGGCTTCATCTGAAGGATATTTAACATATTTGTATTGTATTATAAACCGATCGTCTGTTTAAACTTAATGACGCTGAATGGAATAAGTTGAGCGGATGTAAGGAACATACAGTCAAAGTCATTTTTTTTCATTTTTAATTGTTTCTTTACTAATTTTGTGTGTACTAAAAATATTTATCAATCCCTAGCTAAGCTCTTTCAGATACTTTATATACTCCAGTATTGTTATTGCACGTAACCACAAGTTAGAGAATAGATAGCAGGAACGTGGCTCCCGGAATTCCGGTGAATGGCTATCGCTTCTGAAATACAGCTGCTTGATTTTGGGAACATCATCATGAGAATCAATAAATTTTATACAAAATTATAAATTTTGCATCTAAAATTCAAATTCAAGTGAAATATTCAAACATCTGACTTTTATTTTCAGGCTTATTTATTTATTTTTGGAGAAAATTAAGTGTAAATTATTCATTTCAATAATGGAAATAACCATCAATAAATTAGAAGACTGGGAGAAAATTGCATCGGAGATCATTCCTATGCTGCAACATCCTATTTTGTTATTAAAAGGTAATTTGGGAGCCGGAAAAACGACATTCACGCAGTTCTTACTTCACCAGCTTGGAAGTGAGGATGAAGTAAGTTCTCCTACCTATTCTATTGTCAATGAATATTATACTCCTAAGGGAAAAATTTATCATTTTGATCTTTACCGTCTGAAAAATCTGGAAGAAGTTTACGATATCGGAATTGAAGAATATCTTGATAATGCCTATCTGTGTATTATCGAGTGGCCTGAAGTGTATGAAGACGAGCTGTACGGTCTTGAATATCACACCATGAGCATTAATAATACCGGAGAAAGCAGAGAAATTTTATTCGACTAAATATTATGTATCTTTGCTGATGAATTCAATTGTAAAATAATTATCTGTAAGACATAATTTAATAAGGATGAGCACTACAAATATTTTTACTCCTTTTACCGAAGAAGAATTAATGCCGAAAGAAGAAAAGCTGGAAGTAATAAGAAAAGGAAAACAGTTCAGTATAGGCGTTCCTAGAGAAACCTGCCTGAACGAAAGGAGAACCTGTATAACACCTGATGCCGTTCAGGTCCTTGTGCAGCACGGCCATGAGATCATCATAGAAGCCGGAGCAGGGCAAGGTTCTTTTTTTACAGATTTACAATATTCGGAATCCGGAGCCAGAATTACCAAAGATCCTAAAGAAGCTTTCGGTCAGGATCTGATCTTAAAAATCAATCCTCCTACAGAGGAAGAAATTGAATTTATAAAGCCAAACAGTTATTTGGTTTCAGCACTTCAGATCAATTTAAGGGATAAAGATTATTTCCTGAAACTGGCGGAGAAGAAAGTTAATGCTATTGCGTTTGAATTTATTGTAGATCAATACAAACAATTGGCTTTAGTAAGGCTTGTCGGGGAAATTGCCGGCACCGTTTCTATATTATATGCTTCCGAGCTGTTGGCCCTGTCAAATGGCTTAATGCTGGGAGGAATTACGGGAGTAAGACCTGCGGAAGTAGTCGTTTTAGGCGCAGGCATCGTTGGAGAGTTTGCCACCAAAGCAGCCATCGGTCTGGGGGCCAGCGTCAGAGTATTTGACAATTCCCTTTCTAAATTAAGAAGACTTCATACCCTTGTGGACAGCAGGGTGCCCACTTCCATTATTGATCCCAAAGAATTAAGCAAAGCTTTGAGGCGCGCCGATGTAGTGATCGGAGCACTTCCAAGATTAAATATGACTCCCATTGTGACTGAAGACATGGTGATGAAAATGAAAAAAGGAAGTGTTATTATCGATATCACCATCGACAACGGGAAAGTAATTGAGACATCGGAACTGACAACCATGGAAGATCCTTACGTCATTAAACACGGTGTTATCCATTGCGGTCTTCCGAATCTTACTTCAAGAATGCCGAGAACCACCACAAAGGCAATCTCCAATTTCTTTCTTTCCTATATTTTAAATTATGATGAAGAAGGCGGTTTCGAAAACATGCTGGTTCGCAAAAACGATATGAAGCAGAGTCTTTATATGTATAAAGGCAGACATACAAAAAAAAGCATCTGCGACCGTTTCGGACTTACTTATCATGATATCAATCTTTTAATTTTCTAATGAAAAAACTGAAATTCTTTTTTATCGGTCTCATTCCGGGACTGGCTATCGTATTTTTTGTGTTGAATAAGAAAGGGGCAAGCTGCAGTGGCTACCTTCCCAACAGCCGTGTCATTGCTGAAACACTTTCTAAAGATTTCAGATATTCTGAACAATTTAAGGGCGAAATGGCAACGCTGAAGATCGATGAAAAATTCGTCAGAGACAGTATCATTACAAATGGAGAGGTCAATTTCGATAAAAGTCATGCTCAGAAAAAGCCTTGTCCTGATTATTTTCTTTCATATCCTAAAAAAAATCCTGTATACGAAATTACTTTCGAAAAATGTGAGGAAACCACAACTTTGAATTCTCTGAAAAAGTTGAAATAAATAAAGCTTTTTAAATACGAAAAAAGGTTACGATTTAAATAAGGACCTATCTTATTTATTTCCTTTTTTTTCACGATCTTAAATGTTATTTATGGCTAATCATAAACAGATAGAGGGTTTTTAAAATTTCAGTATAACATTTATCAGATACTGAACGTTTAAAAAATAAAATTAAAGACAATGGAAGGCAATTACTACATGATTTATGATTACCTGATATTCATTGGGGTGTTTGCCATTTTCTTTTTTGTTACGGTAAGTATTTATTTATTCAGTCAGAATCAGAAATTTAAAATCCGGAACGCCCAACTCTCAGAGGCCAATAAAATCATTGAACAGAGACTAAATGAGGTCCAGCTGGAGCACATCGGGACAAAACTGAATCCCCATTTATTTAAAAATATTTTAAACTCCGTCCAGTCACATGCCTACCAGACTTATATGTCACTGGATAAGCTGGCGAATGTTTTAGACTATATTTTATACGAAAGCAACAATAAATTCGTAAGTCCGAAAGAAGAATTAAACTTCGCATTAAGCCTTATCGAAATCAATAAAATCAAAATCAATCCCCTTTTTGATTTCAGAATCAAATCGAAGATTGATAAATCTGATGCAGTATACGAAGAGAAAGTCTTTGCCCCTTTGATTTCCGTTGATTTGATAGAAAATGCCTTTAAACATACTGATTTTTTGGCTCAGGATTCATTTATTGCGATTCATATGGATCTTGAAGATGGTGTTTTCAGGATGAAAGTCAGCAATAAAGCTTCTCTGAAAAATGCCCTGGAAAAAGAAAAAAGCGGTTTCGGGAGCCAGTCCTTAGACCAACGGCTGAAAATGATTTACAACAATTATTATTCGCTTCAAAAAAACTCAAAAAACGGTATTTTCACCGCAGAACTAACAATCAACTTAGGAGAATTTTATGATAAAGTGCGTTATTCTTGATGATGAATTGCTGGCCATCAGTTATTTAAAACTTCTGTGTGAGCAGATTGACGAAGTAGAAGTCGTAAAAGCATTTAATGATCCCAAAATATTTTTAAATGAAATCGGCACCCTTGACTGCAATCTCTGTATCCTGGATATTGAAATGCCGGGAATGAACGGACTGCAGGTTGCAGAAATGATTTCAGATTCGAAAAAAATTATTTTCACCACTGCTTACAAAGAGTATGCAGCCGAAGCTTTTGACCTCAATGTCGTGGACTATGTGAGAAAACCGATTAAAAAAGAAAGACTCATCCAGGCATTCGAAAAAGCCAAACAACTGGTGCAGACTGCACAAAAAAAAGATCTTATCGAATGGAATACCAATATCGGAAAAACCATCATCTTTACAGAGCAGATTGCCTATATAAAAACATCTGAGATCGACAGTCGTGACAAAGAGATTATTCTCATTGACGGAACGACCATTGTCCTAAAAAACCTGAGTTTCAGAAACCTTCTGGAAATGCTTCCTGCAAAAGATTTCGCACAGGTTAATAAGAAAGAAATCATTGCGTTATCTTCCATCAAAGCTTTTTCAACAAACGAGATTATCACTACAATTTCAACTGAAGCCGAGCACTTTTTAAAGCTACAGATCGGAGAGACTTATAAAAATACACTGATGGAAATGTTCGGAAAATAGTTTCTCAGACTATTCAGTTTCATTATAAAATTTAATACCTGTATTACATCGCGTTTTATCATATCGCGGAGGCTTGCTTTTGCTTTTAAACACCCTTTACAAGGTTGAAAAATGATCTCAGAACGGGATCAGAAACATGGGATTGGCACTGTAAGTTTTCACGGGCAGGTTTTCATTACATTATTTGTGATGCTTATTACATTTTAAAAAGAAAGGTATTTATCTTAATTATATTCTTATCAACTTTACAAAAATTTTGGAATCATGAATTTGGCGAAATATAAAAATATTATTTTTTACGTCTGTACCATTGCCTTTTTTTCCTTTCTGATGTATTGGTTTTTTATCGAAGGAAAAACATTGGAAACCGGAGAAAATATTGCCCCGGATAAAGCAACAGGAGCTACGATGTGGGAGAACTTTACAGATTCATTCCTGACGAATCTCCATCATCCGCTTGCTCTTCTTCTGGCCCAGATTGTGACCATTATCATGGTGGCAAAACTTTTCGGATGGATCTGTGTTAAACTTAAGCAGCCTTCTGTAATTGGTGAAATGATCGCGGGGATCGTTTTGGGCCCTTCCCTTTTCGGATTATATTTTCCGGAACTTTCAGCATTTATTTTCCCGAAAGAATCACTGGGAAATCTGCAGTTTCTGAGCCAGATCGGTTTAATTCTGTTCATGTATATCGTAGGAATGGAACTTGACCTTAGTGTTCTGAGGAAAAAAGCCCACGATGCAGTGGTTATCAGCCATGCAAGTATCATTTTTCCATTTGCACTGGGCGTAGGACTCTCCTATTTTATTTACAAAGAATTTGCTCCCGAAGGCGTCCGGTTCAGTTCATTTGCTTTATTTATTGCCATAGCCATGAGTATTACCGCTTTTCCGGTTCTGGCGAGAATTGTCCAGGAGCGGAACCTTCATAAAACAAAAATAGGTACTGTTGTGATCACCTGTGCCGCTGCTGATGATATTACCGCATGGTGTATTCTGGCAGCCGTGATTGCCATTGTGAAAGCAGGATCTTTCTCAGGCTCCATCTTTGTGATTGTCATGGCGATATTATATGTTTTTATTATGATAAAAGCGGTGAGACCATTTCTTCAGAGGATCGCCGAATCACAAAAAGGAAAAGGCTTTATCAGCAAAGCCCTGGTAGCCGTATTTTTCCTGATTCTGATCATCTCTTCCTATGCGACGGAAGTTATTGGGATTCATGCTTTATTCGGAGCCTTTATGGCAGGTGCCGTCATGCCTGAAAATGTGAAATTCAGAAACCTGTTTGTAGAAAAAGTAGAAGATGTGGCACTGGTTCTTCTGCTTCCGCTTTTCTTTGTATTTACAGGATTGCGGACGCAGATCGGATTGCTGAATGATCCTCATCTCTGGAAAATAGGAGGCTTCATTATTCTTACTGCCGTCATCGGAAAGTTTGTAGGAAGCGCACTAACGGCAAAATTCCTTAAAATAAGCTGGAAAGACAGTCTTACCATCGGCGCACTAATGAATACCCGAGGGCTTACTGAACTTATCGTCCTGAATATCGGGTATGACCTTGGAGTTTTAGGTCCGGAGCTGTTTGCCATGCTGGTTATCATGGCATTATTCACCACCTTTATGACAGGTCCTTCTCTTGATCTTATTAATTATCTTTTCAAAGGAAAAAAATCAATGCTGGAAGATGAGGAGAATGATGAGCACGATGCAAAATACAGGGTTCTTTTATCCTTTGAAACTCCTAAGGCCGGAAGTACATTGCTGAAACTGGCTGACAACCTTACCCGTAAAATGAACGGGAATAAAAGTGTGACGGCGATGAACATTGCCCCGGTAGATGAGCTGCATGCTTTTGATATTGATACTTTTGAAAAAGAGCAGTTCAGGGAGGTGATCGAAACGTCAAACGAGCTGAACCTGGAAGTGACCACACTCTTCAAGGCTTCTACGGACGCTGAAAACGATCTTACCAATATCACGAACAAAGGAAATTATGATCTGCTTCTGATCATGCTTGGAAAATCTATGTATGAAGGAAGCTTACTCGGAAGGCTGTTAGGATTTACAACAAAGATCATTAATCCTGAAAAATTACTGAATACAGTTAAGGGAAAGGGAAATATCTTTAACAGCTCTCCTTTTGATGACATTACGCTGCAGGTGCTGGGCAAAGCAACCATTCCTGTGGGTATCCTGGTTGATAAAGAATTTCAGACAGCAGACCGGGTTTTTGTTCCCATCTTTAATTTAAGTGATTTCTATCTGCTAGAATATGCTAAAAGACTGATTAACAATAATAATTCTCAGATCATTATTCTCGACGTGGCAGGGCAGATCAGAAATAATATTGAAGTAAAGGAACTCATCAGAAGTATCGAGCAGGTGGCACCCAACCACATTACCTTATATAACGAGAAGAAAATCGAAAAGGACTTCCTGAATGCTCAGGACCTGATGTTAATCAGCAGTAAAAGCTGGAAAAGTCTTATTGATACCAAAAGTCTCTGGCTTTCGGATATCCCGTCTACCCTGATTATCTCAAATCCTTAGATTTAAAAAATGCAAATGGGTGGATATTGCAGTGCCTATCGATAGTTAAGTTTTCCTGACCTGCACGGCAATATTCACCATTTCTGTTCATTCAGATTAAAAAATATTTCTTACCTTCGTATGGTGATTATCATTAAAGAAACATATTATTATAGAATTTTAGCCTCAGATTTGGGATAGAGATTCTTATGTACATACATTCAACCTCGTCCTTGGACGGGGTTTTTTCATTTAAAAAAGTTACAGATTATGAAAATAAGTATCATCGGGGTAGGTTTAATCGGGGGCTCCATGGCCTTAAAGTTGAGAGAAAGCGGAATTGTAGATTTTATTTACGGAATTGATCACAGCGATAAGCACCTTAATGAAGCACTGGAACGTAAAATTATTGATGCAAAAGTAGATCTGGAATACGGAATCAAAAATTCAGATCTGGTTATTCTTGCCATTCCGGTAGATTCTGCAAGAAAATTATTACCTGACATTATGGATTGGGTATCTGAAAATCAAACGGTAATGGATGCGGGATCCACGAAAGCAGGAATTGTAAAAGCTGTTGAACATCATCCGAAACGCTCACGGTTTGTAGCCTTCCACCCGATGTGGGGAACTGAAAACAACGGTCCCCAATCTGCTGTTTCAGAAAGTTTTTCGGGGAAAGCAGGAGTGATTTGCAATAAAGAGGAATCTGCACCGGACGCCCTGCAATTGGCGGAAAAAATTATTGAAATCCTGGGAATGCATTTAATTTATATGAATGCTGAAGATCATGATGTCCATACGGCTTATATTTCCCATATTTCCCACATTACCTCTTATGCTTTGGCCAATACGGTTCTGGAGAAAGAACGAGAAGAGGAAACTATTTTTCAGCTGGCGAGTTCAGGCTTTTCCAGCACCGTTCGCCTTGCAAAATCCCATCCTGAAATGTGGGTTCCGATTTTCCGGCAGAATAAGGAAAATGTGCTGGATGTGCTGAATGAGCATATCTCCCAGTTAAGAAAATTTAAAGTAGCTTTAGAAAAAGAAAATTTTGAATATCTGCAAGAACTGATCTCCAATGCGAATAAAATCAGAGGAATTTTGGATAAATAAAATTATTAAACACGCTCAGCATGATGCCGTTAACCAGTAATTGATATCATCGTTGTCATGCTGAGCCTGTCGAGGCATTTATTTTCAATAATTAAGATTATTACGGACATTCTAACATTCCGGAACATTCACGGCAATGGCCAGTCCTCCTTCAGAAGTTTCCTTGAAGCGGTCGTTCATTGAAAGTGCAGTTTCCCACATGGTCTGGATTACCTCATCCAATGTTACTTTTGCTTTGGCAGGATCACTTTCCAGCGCAATATTGGCAGCCGTAATAGCTTTAATAGCACCCATCGTATTTCTTTCGATACAGGGAATCTGTACCAGCCCTCTTATCGGATCACAGGTTAAGCCTAAATGATGCTCCATGGCGATTTCAGCAGCCATTAGAACCTGACCTACACTTCCACCAAGAATTTCGGTAAGACCGGCAGCCGCCATGGCTGATGAAACTCCTACTTCCGCCTGGCATCCTCCCATCGCAGCCGAAATGGTAGCGTTCTTTTTAAACAGCGTCCCGATTTCTCCGGCAACCAATAAAAATCTCACAATATCATCCTCACTGGTAAAATCGGTAAAGGCCTGGGAATACATTAATACCGCAGGGATCACCCCGCTTGCCCCATTGGTAGGCGCAGTGATAATTCTTCCGAAGCTTGCATTTTCTTCGTTCACGGCCAACGCAAAACAGGCAATCCATTTATTGATATTGGTGAAATTTTCTTCAGCATTCACTACCTGCTTAAACCATTCTTCTTTATTTCTGTAAATCTGGTCGCCTAAAAGTTTGCGGTTCATTCCGGCAGCTCTCCGGGTAACATTAAGACCACCGGGCAGGATGCCTTCTTTATTGACGCCTTTATAAATACATTCTTTGATCTGTTGCCATATGTAGAGGGCTTCCTGTCTTGTCTCTTCCTGGGTTCTCCAGCTTTCTTCATTAATCAGTATTAAATCCGACATTTTTTCGAACCCCAGTTTTTCACAGTATCTGGCAATGTCGGATGATTTGTGACAGGGATATAAGGTACGCACACATTGCTTTTCAATAGAATTTTTCTCCTGGCTTTTGATAAAACCTCCTCCTACCGAATAAAAATCCTGAACAAGCTCGGTGCCATCTTCAAAAACCGCTTTAAAGATCATTCCGTTGGGGTGAAAATCCAGCGACTTTTTCATATTCAGTACCAAATGGTGACCGTAAATAAAAGGAATTTCTTTTTCACCCCCCAGATTAAGAATCTGCGTGCTTTTTATTTTTTCTATTTTTTCGTCAATCTTTGTGGTGTCGATGGTTTTAAAATCCTCACCATTCAGGCCCAGCATTCCGGCAATATCCGTTCCGTGACCTATTCCCGTTTTGGCAAGTGAGCCAAAGAATTCAAGAAAAACCTCCTTCACATCAGCGATTGATCTTTCTCTTTTTATAATTCTGATAAATGCAGAAGCTGCATTCCACGGCCCCATCGTATGCGAACTGGAAGGACCTATTCCTACTTTAATAATCTCAAAAACCGATATTGATTCCATATAATGATTAATCACATTTCCATTAACAAAGATACATGATAAATCTAATACATTCAGGATGAGTTTCAGACCTGATTACTAATTTTCAGTAAATACGCATGACAGGAAATCCCATCCGGTAAAATTAAAACGGAACACAGAATCTGACACGATCTGATTTAAGATATCACCATTTCAGGCTTTCACCATGCTGAGACAGATCAAGACCTTCGTTTTCGGAATCTTCAGAGACCCTTAAGGTAATGATAGAGTCTGTGATTTTGTACAGTAGCAGCGAACCGAAAAAGGCGAATAAAGATACCAGGATCAAAGCAACCATATGGTGGGCAAACACTTCAATTCCTCCGTGAAGCAGACTTGCATTTTCTCCATGGGCAAAAATAGCGGTTAAAATCATTCCCATAATTCCTCCTACTCCATGACATGCAAATACATCCAGGGTATCATCTATTCTCTTTAAAGCTTTCCAGTTGACCATTGCGTTAGACACTATTGCGGAAATAAAACCTATAAAAAGGCTCTCCGAGATCGATACAAAACCACAGCCCGGCGTGATGGCTACCAGTCCTACCACAGCACCGATACAGGCTCCCAGCGCAGAAACCTTTCGCTTATTGATCCGGTCGAAAAATATGTAAGTCATCATGGCCGAAGCAGAAGCAATAGTCGTCGTTCCGAAAGCTGTCGCGGCCGTAGCATTGGCACTTAAAGCAGAGCCCGCATTAAAGCCGAACCATCCGAACCATAACATTCCTGTTCCTAAAAGAACATACGGAATATTGGAAGGCTCATGATGAGGATTTTTCCGGTCTCCCAATACGAGAGCTCCGGCCAGAGCTGCAAAACCGGCACTCATATGAACAACAGTACCGCCTGCAAAATCCTTTACGCCAAAATATTTATTTAAAAGTCCGTCCGGATGCCACACCATGTGGCAAAGCGGTGTATAAATACAAAGACTGAAAAGCACCATAAACAGAAGATAGGATATGAATCGGACCCGCTCTGCGAACGAACCGGTAATTAATGCCGGTGTGATAACCGCAAATTTCATCTGAAATAAGGCAAAAAGAATAAAAGGAATGGTAGAAGCCATCGCTTTATGAGGCAGTACGCTTACCCTGCTGAAAAACGGATAGCTTAACGGGTTCCCGATAATGCCGTAATGCTCGCCATCGATGGTAAAACCGATAGAATCACCAAAAGATAAGGAAAACCCGACTACTACCCATAAAATGGAGATGACGCCCAATGCAATGAAACTTTGCAACATGGTTGAAATAACATTTTTTTTACCCACCATTCCCCCATAAAAGAATGATAAGCCCGGAGTCATTAAAAGTACTAATCCGGCTGCTGCCAATATCCAGGCTACGTCAGCCCCTACGATTTTATCTTCCGGCAAAAAGTCACCGGTATTCGGAAAATCTGCAATCGGACTCCAAAAAAGTCCGCCAACCGCCACGAGTGCAATGATAACAAACGAAACGATCCATTTTAAACCAACAGTCATATAAATAATGTTTAACCCCGTCAAAATTAAACATAAATTTTATAAAAACAGACATTTTTAAGTTTTAACCCTAAAAATATTAGGGGCTGTATTTGAAAAAAACTATTTAATCAAATATTTCTTTTAATATTTTAGATACTTCTTTATATTTCATGGCAGGAAAAAGATGAGTACCCCCTTTGATAATATAATCGGGTTTTGAATTTTTGATCGGAAAAACAATATCCCGGTCTCCCAGAATCTGAATCACCCCGGGTGTTTCTTCACACTTCCAGTCAGATATTTTTTCGATAGACCATTTTAAATAATAAGGATCTCTCACTCTGAAGTACTGTAAAACCCTGGGATTCCGCGGATCAAAAAATTTCCTCAGTACTGAATAAGCACTCGTGGTTCTGTCATTAAAAAAGCTTACCGGCAGAAGTTTAGGAATTCCCGTGATTTTTCCGGCACGGATAAGCCGTGATTTTTCCCGATCTGATTTAATACTTCCCAGAATAACCACTTTCTTGGCAGGTTTTAATTTGTTGATCTCCTGAACCATGATCCCTCCGAATGAATAGCCTAAAAGGTAAAAAGGCTCAGATGCATCTACCTTTTCTGCCATTCTTTTAACATAATCCGGAAAACTTTCATTCTGTTCGGGAATCAGCCAGTCGATAAACACAACCTCATGAGCCGCCGGGAATTCCAGTCTTTCCAGTACCTTAAAGTCTGCTCCCAGGCCGCTTACAACATAAATTTTCATAAGACTAAAATAAGAAAAAGCCAAGTTCCGTCAAAGCTAAAAAAGCGATGCTTAATTTATCATTATAATTGGTCTAATTTGAAGCCTGACATAACAGTCTGCTTCCAGACCGTCAGATAATACAGAAGATGGTATTCTGAATTGACTCCTTAAAAAAATACATAAAAAAATGAGCAACAGTCGTGTTACTCATTTCTATATTCCTAAAATCTGTAAGATTATTTTTTCTTTACCGGGGTTCTGTTTTCATTATCCAGTTTCTCTGTGGAAACTTTGAATTGGAAATCCATTTCATTTTTAATAAAATAGTCTTTTAGAGAAGACTGGTAAAATACTTTGAAATCTCTTCTGTTTAAAGAAAATTTAGCAGATTCTATAACAACGGTAAACTGGGTGATGTATACGTTTGCCGGGAAAGAAATTGTTTTTCTTGTTCCTTTAATCGTGATATCACCGTAAATCGTAGAGTTGTACTCACTGTTTGCCAGAGGGATAATTTTCGTTAAATGAAATTTCGCCAAAGGGAATTTTTTCACTTCAAAGAAGTTGGTGCTTTTGAGATCATTCGTTAATTTCAGTTGATCTTCGTCAGAAACATCTCCAGCCAGTATCGTTTTCATATCGATCACGAATTCACCGTCTACCAGAACCGTTTTATCAAAAGTAAATTTTCCGCTTTTCAGTTTTACTGTTCCGGAATGTGATGATGCTACGGTTTTTACCACTTTATATCCCCACCATCTGATGTCTGATGAAGTTACCTTTACCACCTTATCTCCTTTCTTCTGAGCAAAAACAAATGATATGCTTACACACATCATAGCAAACAATAGTAATCTTTTCATTCTTTTTTATTTACAATTCAACAAAAATAAAAAAAAGTGTAGAACTTCTACACTTTTAACAATCTTTTTTTGATTAAATTATTTCGCAGTTACTTTTACAAGCATATCGATATCATCTTTCACAAAAACATCCTGCATTGTAGATTTGTAGGCTACATCAAATTTCTGTCTGTCGAAAGAGAATTTATTGGACACTAAACTTACTACCCCTTTGCTGTAAGAAATCTTGGCCGGGAAAGAAATGGTGTTGGTTTTTCCTTTTACAGTAAGGTTTCCTGTAACAAGGCTGTTATAAACTTTATCATTATTTTTCTTTACTGAAGTAATTTTAAAGCTGGCCGTAGGAAATTTTTCAACTTCGAAGAAATCTCCGTTTTTCAGGTGACCGTTCAGTTTCCCCTGGTATTCTCCCGATAAGTCGGTAGCGTTAATGCTTGTCATATCTAAAACAAAAGAACCCCCAACCAATTGGTTTCCTTTCATGATCATATCTCCTGACTTTACTTTTACCGTTCCGTCATGAGAACTCGCCTCAGACTTTGCTACTTTGTATCCCCACCAGTGAACGTCAGAGGCTACTACTTTTTTTGACTGACCGAAAGCTAAACCGCTAGCTAAAACTGCTAGTAAAAATATTTTTTTCATTGTATAAAGTTATTTACTTGTTATTTAACGGTGCAAATGTAGCCAACTTATGCGATAGATTTCATTGATGTATATCAATAAATATAATAATTTTCATGAATAATATCATCCAATAAAAAACTCCGAATTACTTCGGAGTTTTTATTTATTCTTGATAATAAGCGGTATAGAGTGATACACCGTTTAAGGCCGTCTGACTTTCTTTGATCAGGTAGATCGGAATGTTTCTCAACATTTCCTCCATCTTATCACTGATCTTATATTTTTCGTAGAACTTATCCTTATTAATATAATCGCTGATCATTTGCGGGATATCTCCTGAAATAAGAAGTCCTCCCGTAGCTTTCAGTTTCAGCGTTAAGTTATTGGCTTCTCTTGCCAGGAACTCAAGGAAGGTATCGAGTGCAATTTTGCAGATGAGTACGTCATCTTCCACTGCTGCTTTATAGATCACCTCAACAAAGTTTCCGTCGGCTAATTTTTCCGCCAGCCATTCCGGCTCAGGATGTCTCTTGACATCTCTCAAAAATCTGTAAATATTAAACAGACCTGTTTTAGAAAGTACATTTTCCCAACTCACAATTCCGTAGATATTGTTCAGGAACTGGTAAAATTCAACCTCTACATTCGTTCTCGGAGAGAATTCCGAATGACCTCCTTCCGTAGCAAACGGGCGCAGATATTTTCCGTCAAAGAAGTATCCTGCTTCTCCCAATCCGTGTCCCGGCGCCAGAATAGCTACATTTCCTTTTTCCAGATGACCGCTCGTATAAATAGGGTCAAGATCGGAATCTTCAAGAAGTGCCATCCCGTAAGCAGAAGCTTCAAGGTCATTAAGCATTTCTACCTTTTCGAATCCGAATTCAGTAGTGAATGCTTGTACGTCAAAATTCCAGCCTATTCTTGCAGGGTTACTTTTTCCGTTAATGACAGGACCGGGAACTGCTATTCCCAATCTTTTTACATTGTCCAAACCGTTATCGTGGATAAACTTCTTCAGGATTTCTGAAAAAGAAGCATATTCTTTCGTAGGATAATTGTTCTGGATCTTTATGTCAAGGCCTTCGTTACTGGAAATAAAATAACCTAAGGTTGTAATATCCTCGCGAAGGTTTGCCCCAATGATAGATATATTATCATTATTACTGTTTTTTACTCCCGGCAAATAAAGCGGAAATTTTGGATTCAATATCATAACCTCAAATTTTATCAAATATAATAATACTTTTCGTAAATTCTACAGGGAAGAAAAAAACCTTTCCGATTTTCTGAAAAGGTTTGGCAAATAATTGCTTATATTTAAATCTAACTACTTTCCTAATGGAATATTGTAGGAGAATCCTACCCCGAGGTTACCTACATTATAGTCCTGGTTTGGCAAATCTCCGTTATCTCCTACGAATACCTTCTGATATTGTACAAAGAAATTCCAGTCTCTGTTGTGATATCCGATTTCAGGCTTGATATAGAAACCCCCGTTCGGTCTGTCAAGAGTAGAATTTGAAGCTACTTTGTCGTCTCCTACCAGGAAACCGTATCCTAAGTCAGTTCCGAAATAGAAACCGGTTTGTTTCGGATAGATTCTGATTAATGCTGCTACAGGTACTACGCCTACATCATTGTTATCATATCCGTTGTTGCTTTTTCCGAAGTAGTGGGTATATCCTGTCGCAACACCCAATCCAAATCCCGGAGTGATAAGGTTCTGATAAGCTACATCTACTCCAACTGCAGCAGAAGTATTATCTGAAGGGACTGCTAATCCAACATTAGCCCCTACCTTAATCATATTATTCATTTGTGAGTCCTGAGCACTTAGTACACCTGCCGTCATCATACCAGCAAGCAGTATTGTCTGTTTTAACATTTTCATAACTCTAATTTTAAATTTTACTATTCATAGACATGTAAAAATCGTGCCAACAAAGCCTTTTGTCATCATGTTAATACTCAAAAAGCATTCAAATAAATGTGAATCAGCTGATTAAATTTCAGTAAAAACTAAATGCACGTTTAAGTAAAAAATCACCTTACTGCTGTTAAATAGTAATGGGGTTCAAGTAAAAACTTCCGGAACTTCTTTCAGGTAATATTAATAAATCTTAACCGTTATCATTTTAACCTTTTTTCACCAATACCATCAAAATTAAAATATTCTTATGGCAGGTCCCTCTTTACTTCATAACAAGCATCTTCTCTGGCGCGCGGGCTTCGGCGCAGGCATTAATCAGATGAAAAACCTTGATAAAACAGACCCTTCCGTTTTAATAAAAGATCTGTTTACCGAAGAAAATTTCACGGAGGTGGATTACGAGACGCCTGATCTTGATATCGCAGATTTGATGAGCGATCAATCCCCAGCTGAAAAGAAAAAAGAAATGCAGAGGATCAACCGACAGCAAAATGAGGAGCTGAATCTTAATTTTCTTAATAAAATGGTTAACAGCAAAGAGCAGTTACGAGAAAAAATGGCCTTTTTCTGGCACGGACATTTCGCGTCGAGAGTACAGAACCCCAAATTCAACAGACACCTTTTGAATGTGATGCGGAAAAATGCACTGGGAAATTTCAGAGATCTTTTATTTGAAGTCAGCCAGGCTCCTGCTATGTTGAATTTTCTGAACAACCAGCAAAATAAAAAGGATCATCCTAATGAAAATTTCGCCCGCGAAGTGATGGAGTTATTTACGATGGGAAGGGGAAATTATACCGAAAGAGATATCAGAGAAGGCGCAAGAGCGTTTACAGGATGGGGCTATGATAAGGAAGGAAATTTTACTGAACGAAAAAAACTTCATGATGAAGGATCAAAAGACTTTCTGGGCAAAACCGGTAATTTCACCGGAACCGATGCTTTGAACATTATTCTTGATAAAAAGGCTACAGCTCATTTTATTACCACTAAGATTTATAAATTCTTCGTCAACGAAAATGGCGATGCAGCCATTATCAATAAGCTGAGCGAACAATTTTACCATTCCGGTTATGATATCCGGAAGCTGATGACCGACCTGTTTTCCGGTTCGTGGTTTTACGATCAGAAAAATATCGGAAACAGAATCAAATCGCCTGTAGAACTGATGGCGGGAATGATGAGAACGCTTCCCATGAATATTCAGAACCCTGAAAACCTTATTGTTTATCAGAAGCTTTTGGGTCAGATGCTTTTATATCCTCCGAATGTAGCGGGATGGCCCAGCGGGAAATCATGGATTGACAGTTCCACGCTGATGCTGCGGCTACAGATTCCCCAGATCTGGTCAGGATTACGTCCGCTCGATTATCGGCCTAAAGAAGATGATGACCTGGATATGGGATTGAAAAATAAGACCGATACGCTTACCAAAAGCTTCAAAAACCCCAACATCACCATTGACTGGTCCAGGATAGAAAATATTTTTCACGGAAAAAAAGTTGAAGACTATCTGATTCAGAACAGTTCTTCACTGGATATGACCTCTGTAAAAAACTTCTCGGACAACAGCATTAAAATGAATGTTATAAATTTAATGTCGACTCCGGAATACCAGCTGATGTAATGTAAATGTGAGATGCCGTTTTAACCTCAAAAACTAAATTATGTTAATCAAAAGAAGAGAATTCCTAAAAATAAGTTCACTGGCTACAGCCTCTTTCATGATGCCCAATTTTTTAAAAGCCATGGCTTTCGATGAAGCTCTGGAGCCCGACCGGAAAATTTTGGTGGTACTGCAGTTTACAGGGGGAAATGACGGGCTTAATACAATTATTCCCGTAAAGAACGACATTTATTTCAGAGAAAGAAATAAGATTGCCATTACAGATTCTCTTCCCCTGACTGATGAAGCGGGAATCAACCCGGCACTATCCTATTTCAGAGAACTGTATGACAACGGAGAACTTTCCGTCATGAATAATGTAGGTTATCCCAATCCGGATAAATCACACTTCCGGAGTATGGATATCTGGCATTCGGCGAGTAAAAGCGATGAATATCTGGAAACGGGCTGGCTGGGACGTTTTTTAGATGAGGAATGTTACCGTTGTGAGCATCCTACGCAGGCATTGGAAGTAGATGACATGCTGAGCTTAGCCTTAAAAGGTAACCATAATAAAGCATTTGCTTTTAAAGATCCCAAAAGGCTGTATCAGACCAGCCAGGAAAAATATTTCAAATCTTTGTATGACCATCATCACGATGACGAAACCGTATCCTATCTATACCAGACCTTAGGTTCTACCATTAATAATGCAGATTACATTTTTGAGAAAAGCAAAGCCAAAAAGACCGGCGAGAGCTATCCGAACTCCCAGCTGGGAAAAGACTTTAAAACCGTATCTTCATTAATAAAATCTGACATTAACACGCGTGTTTATTACCTTTCTGTGGGAAGTTTTGACACCCACATCAACCAAAATGAAAGGCAGCAGAAATTATTCGGAGACATCAATGAGGCCGTAAAATCCTTTGTGGCAGATATGAAAGCCCATGGACTTTTTGAAAATATTCTGCTTATGACCTTTTCAGAATTTGGCCGCAGGGTGGCCCAGAATGCCAGCAACGGCACGGATCACGGAACTGCCAACCAAATGTTTTTCATCAGTGGCGGCCTGAAAAAGAAGGGAATCTTAAATGCACTTCCTGATTTAACCCATCTGAATGAAGGAGACCTGATTTATTCTGAAGATTTCCGGAAAGTCTATGCAACGATTCTCAGAAACTGGCTCAAAGCAGATTCTTCAAAAGTGCTGGGATGGAAAAATGGGGTGTATGATTTTGTGTGATCACCGTGTCTTAGCAGCTATGCCGTACCATTATTTCAAAATTTTGCAGGAAGTCAATCATTGAAAAATAAAAAGAGAATGCTTAAAAAAAAACACTCTCTTTTTCTATAATTTCGAACTAACTACTTTTACATCGGCGCCGGCAGCTGCTTATCTCCATCCACCTTTTTGTCAAGCTGTTCAGATATTTTTCTGACTACAAACTCAATAACTAAAGGGGCTACAAGGGCTACGACTGCTTTTAATATTCTGGATTTCATAATGTTTATTTTTCTTAATAATTACAATTTTCAAGCCATAATATTAAGCCGTCTGATTTATTTCTGTCATTTTTTTCACATATGATCATAACAATAGATATCTCAATCAGAATAATTACTGATGTATAAACGTTTTATACGCGGTGTTGAATAACTGTTCCGGATAAAAACCGATACGGTATCAAATTGAAAACTCAATATAAATTTCTCCTGCTGCTACCTGAACCGTTAACTTTAACCCTCGTCTTCTATAACGAGCTGCTCATAATTCCTGAAACCTGCCTTAAATTTTTCCTGCAGCCTTAATCTGAGTTTTCTCGGCTTGTGCACAATCAGACATTCTCCGAAACCTAAAAGCAGCCTTTCCAACTCATAATTCAGCTGAACACAAATCCTGAATACGGTGCCTTCTTCTGTTTCACTCACAATTTCCTGACTTTTGTGAAGAGGTTTGGTTTTTACATACGGCGCATTGGAAGAATCCACAAAGAATACAACGTTTCTTGGTGCCATGGTACGTGAAACCGTCACCCCGACAATATCCTTAAAATATTCGTCACCATCGAGATTCAGGTCAACGTAATCTATTTTTTCTTCAATCCTGATGCTTTCCATTCGGTCCAAAGCCAGATTATAGATATTATGTTTATTGGAACAGATTAAAAACCAACGGTTATTGAATTCTTTCAGCAATTGAGGATGAACAACATAAGAGTCCGAGATTCGGGCTTTGAAACTTCTGTAGCCAATCGTTAAAACTCTTTTATGCAAAATCGCATCATATAAAATATCGATATGTTCCAGCCCCTTCAGCTGCTCATTTTTATCCAGATGAATAATCGATTTCTGATGGGTTGCATGGATTGAATCTTCCAGCTTTTGAATCACCCCGTTCATCTCTTTGAACATCGAGAAATCTTTAAACTGCTTTAAGATCTGTACTGCATTATTCATCGCTTTCAGATCACTCTCGTTCACCGAAATATTATGAATGCTGTAATCGGGATCACTGTAACGGTAATATTTTCTTTCGTAGACCTCAATCGGAGCTTCATAGCCAAATTTTTCACTGCGCATATTCTGGAGATCGAGCTGTACGGTACGTTTGCTCACAAATGATTCTTTTCCCTCAAATTCGAACAGTGCTTCCGAACATTCGTCGATGAGATCTTCTAAAGTATATTTCCGGTACTTGTTCTTCAGACATTTATCTAATGTCTTGTAGCGGATCAGGGCGTTTTTATTAGATGACATGATTTTTTTATTTGTATTGGGCGTGTCCCTTCGTTTTCCGGCACCTGACCTTTCGTCACTCCGGGCCGGGCTGCTGCAGGCTTCACTTCGTTCCGGTCCCGTCTTACAACGGGACTCTTCCTTTCAGTCGGACCTTCCGCATCCCTCACGCGGACGCGGTGCACAGAAACATTACTTTTCCGTTAAAGCCTCCCCTTCAAAAGAAATTCCGTTCCATCCGTATTCCATGAAGTTTCTGATATTCTGGTGGTCTGTTCCTTCAGGATTTTTTAATACTTCTTCTCTGTAAAAATCACCGAACAGACTTAGAGTATCTTCCTTAGACAACCCTTTCTTTTTTGCAAAACTGAATACTTTACAGGAACCGTTATTCTGATCTGCTTCATTCACGGTATTTCCGTTGGAGAATTTTGTAGGGGTAAAGCTGTAATTTTCATCTATGTGAGCGATCACGTCTTTGAATTGAATTGTTTGCGGTGCGTTTTTCAGCTGTTCTAATACCATATTTTCAAAATTTTCACCAAAAATAATTAAAATAATCCTATCTACGCAAAAACACTGCACACTTGTACCGTTACTTTGCATCAACAAAATGAAAGAACATATGGAATTTACAGGAGATCATTTAATAGAATTAGGATACAGACCGGCAAAATGGTTCAGGGAAGCCATTGCCCATATTAACGAAAATACATGGGACGAAACCCAGATCAGTGAATATTTAGAACAGTTCAGACAGCCAGAACTCGTTCCGCTTCATGAAACAGCTAAAGACTTTATCATCAACATCCGTGCTGAACACGAAAGCGAAAACGATAATGTGGAAAAAGTTATTAATACCATGAAAGTACTGATGAAAACCCCTACATTGGTGGAAGGTGCCATCATGCCGGATGCCTGCCCTACAGGTCCTGAAGGCCAGATTCCGGTGGGTGGGGTCGTGGTGGCCAGAAATGCGATTCACCCCGGATTTCACAGTGCAGATATCTGCTGTTCGGTGATGCTGACCGATATGGGAAAAGCAGATCCTAAAGAAGTTCTTGATGCCGCCCATTCGATCACGCATTTCGGATACGGAGGAAGACCGAGAGGTGAGCAAATGGAGATGTCCCGGGAACTGATGGAAGCTTTCAGAAAAAACGATTTCCTGAATGATGAAAAATTAATCAGCATCGCCCGTTCTCATATGGGAACGCAGGGTGACGGAAATCATTTTTTATTTGTAGGCGTTTCAAAAAATACCGGAAATACCATGTTGGTGACTCATCACGGATCAAGAGCTCCCGGAGCGGCTTTGTACGATAAAGGGATGAAGGTAGCCAACAGGTTCCGACTGGAAATTTCTCCTGAAACACTGAGAGAAAATGCCTGGATTCCCTATGAAACCGAAGAAGGAAAATCGTATTGGGAGGCCCTGCAGTTAATAAGAGCATGGACCAAGGAAAACCACACTTCGATTCACGATGCCGTGGTAAACAAAATGGAAACCGAGAAACTGGACCGGTACTGGAATGAGCATAATTTTGTTTTCAGGGACGGGGATTTATTTTACCACGCAAAAGGTGCAACACCGCTGGATGATAAATTCATGCCTGATATCACGGGTCCCCGACTGATCCCGCTGAATATGGCAGAGCCTGTTCTGATCGTTCAGGGAAAAACGAATGCGCGGAATCTTGGTTTTGCTCCTCACGGGGCAGGAAGAAATTTCAGCAGGACGCAGCATAAAAAATCTTTGGCTCATAAAACGATTGCAGAAGTTTTTGAAGAAGAGACAAAAGGGCTGGATATCCGTTTTTTCTCTAATGAGATTGATATTTCCGAGCTTCCCACAGCCTATAAAAGTGCCAAAAATGTGCGGGCGCAGATAGAAGAATACGGACTTTGTGAAGTTCTGGATGAGGTGCTGCCCTACGGATGTATTATGGCGGGAGACGTTCAGAAAAACGCACCGTGGAAGAAAAAGAAAAAATTCAGAAAAGCGTAATTGACAATTTTCAAAAACTGCCATTTTATACCCTTATCGTACAGATAAAAATTAGAATCAGCCTTGCAGGACCACGCCACGCAAGGCTGATTTATGAAAAATAATGAGTAATCCTGTTTTTTTGAGGTTCCTGTTTTTCAAAAGATTGAGACAGCATATCATCTTTTTACCTATATTTGCAGCCGCTTAATTTTAGATAAGCGTACTCATTAAAAAAATAAAACTATTAATCTCTATGAAAAAATTATTATTTCTTTTACTCGCCGTATTTACCATATCTTCATGCTCTTCGGGCAGCGACAGTGGCAGCGATTACAATCCGGGCGGTCAGTCGAATGTAAGTGCAAAAGTCGTTACTTCAGCGCCCACCTTTACTCAGGGCGAAATCAAGTTTAACGGAAATGTGGTATCTACCGGATCCGGATATTACTCCAGAGGATTCTGCTGGGGGCTGAATATCAACCCTACCCTCAATAACGGACAGTCCGTATCTGAAAGTACGAATACCGTCGGCAGTTATTTCCTGACAAAAACATTCTCATATGATTTCTCAACCTCTACCACGTATTATGTAAGAGCATATGTCGTGATGGGCAACGGAGAAGTTGCTTATGGGGATAATGTAACTTTTACAACTCCCGAAAAACTGATGCTGAATCCAAAAACAACAAAAGCGATTTACACGACTTCGGCTACCCTGAATGCAGAGATTGCCGTGTATTATCTGGATTCTATCACACCGGATGAAAAGGGATTCTGTTACAGAACCAGTGCGGGGGTAAATATTACGAATGGTCAGAAAGTATTGAATACTGTTCCCAACTATTATACTCCTAATTTAGAATTGGAAGTAACCTCTCTGCTTCCTAATACTACCTATTATGTAAAAGCGTATACCAAAGAAGGTTCCAAAGTATACTACTCTGCTGAATATACGTTTAAAACAGCCGGAGCAACGGGTGCTTCCGGGGGAGTGATATTTTACGATAAGGGAGAGTTTACAGACGGATGGAGATATATGGAAGCTGCACCCGCTAACCTGATCTATAACGGTTCCAACAAAATCAGATGGGGATGCACCGGCAGCATGGTCAACCAGACGCAATCTGTCATGGGATCAGGTTCAGCCAATACAACGAGAATTATGTCTCAGTGTACAGAAGCCAACTGTGCGGCAAGACTGTGTAAAAATTATACCATTAACGGCCTGAATGACTGGTTCCTGCCATCAGAAGAAGAATTGATGGCGTTTTATAAAAGTTCTAAAAACGTTTATAATATTGCTACCAATCCGTGGAATGATGTGTCTGATAAATATTTCTGGAGTTCTACAGAAGCACAGAACTCCAGTGATGCCAGAATTCTGGACGGCTATGCCGGTTATATGTGGGGCTATACCAAGAGCTACAATATGGTAAGGGTAAGACCATTCAGAAGATTCTAATATTCCAACATATTTTATACAAACCGCTAATTGCTAGCGGTTTTTTTATTTTGTCCCTCTCCGGTCAGAATGATTCGCGAATCCATATAGCATGCATACAGGATACCGTTTATCTGTTTAGACTTTTTACTGACGTCAGGCCGTCCTTTACGACAATCACCGTTCTTCTGCCATAACCGGTTTCGATTCGGAACATATTTTCCAGAGGAAATTGTAAGACCGACTGAAGCACAAGACGGATCACACCGGCATGGGTTACGATTAATATTTTATTAAGATTCTCTTTGGAAACCAGTTCGTTCCAGAATGCTGAAACGCGGGTTTTCATATCCATAAGACTTTCGCCGTCCGGTGCTTTTACATGAATAAAATCCTCATACCACAGCTGGATTTCTTTTTCCGGAATATCCGTCCATTTTTTCAGTTCCCAGTTTCCGAAATTCATTTCCCTGATTCTTTCGTCAGTTTCATAATTCAGCTGAAAATGCTTTGCCAGCAACTGACAGCGCTGGGACGGGCTTGAAATAACGAGATCAAAATCCTTATCCAGAGAAATTGAATTAAGATCATCGGGATTATTCCTCAGCGGTATTTCTGCGAATCCGTAACATACATTATCCGGATTTTCTACGGCAGTATGCCGAATCAGATGAATTTCCATACGATGATCGTTCCTAAATAAAATAACACTTCACAAACCTGCTGAACGGTGCCGAGGCAGTCTCCGGTATATCCTCCGATATGCTTCTTAAAATACCATCCCAGGTATATTTTCCCGAGATAGGCTATCATCAAGGCAAAGATCAGCCGCCAGTCAGGAATCAACGAAAAAGCAACTATAACAGCCATAAAACTTATGAACAGAGAAATCCTGTCCAACGGTTGATGAGCCAGTGGTTTCGACTTGCTGACGTCTATATCCGTCACGTACTTATGCGTATAAATCATCGTTCCTGCCATAAACCGGCTTGAGGTATGCGCCAGAATGATAATGGCCAATATTCTGATGACATCTGCAGTGGCCAGTTCTTTTATGCTGAAAAATTTCAGTGCAAACAATAAAATAATTCCGATTGTTCCATAGGCGCCGACACGGCTGTCTTTCATGATCGTCATGATCTTTTCTTTACCGTAGCCGCCACCGAAGCTATCGCAGACATCTGTAAAACCGTCTTCGTGAAAAGCACCCGTCAGCAGTACATTGGAAATCATCATTACAACAATAGCGATTTCCAGATTGAAAAGCTTCAGAGAGATATAAAAAACCGCCGCATTGATCAAACCTACCAACAGTCCTACCCACGAAAAATATTTCTGGGATTTATTCATGATGTCACTGGAATACGGAACTTTGAACGGAACCGGAATCCTTGTAAAAAACATCAGAGCCGTTGCAAAATAGATCAGTTCATTCTTCAGACTCTTCATTTATTCTTTATTTGAAACGTTGGCATCTCCAAAACTGGACATCTCATTCAGGAAATTAACCGCACTTTGAACGATCGGATATGCCAATGCGCAGCCTGTTCCCTCTCCTACCCTTAAATCAAGATGTAGCAGCGCCTTCTGTCCCAGTAATTCCAGTAATCTGAGGTGTGCATATTCACCACTGACATGACAGAAGATACAGTTATTTAAAATTTCAGGACTCTTTTTCCACGCTGCCGACACTGCTACGGTTGCAATAAATCCGTCCACTAAGATCAGCATATTCTGCCGGTAAGCTTCTTCGATGGCACCGATCATCTGGACAATCTCCAGCCCGCCGAAGGTTTGTGCAATTTCATCAGCCATTTTAAGATCAGGATATTTTTCAGCAGCCTCTGTCAGGATGCTGATTTTATTCCGGAGCTGGGTATCATTAAGACCGGTTCCACGGCCCACGCAGTCTTTGATAGGGATAGTAAATAACCTGCTCATCATCAGTGAAGATGCTGAGGTATTTCCAATGCCCATTTCACCAAAACCGATGATATTAGAGCCTGTTTCTGCAATTTCTTCAACAACAGATTGACCGTTTTCCAGCGCCTGCTGATATTCCTCAAGAGTCATTGCCGGCTCCTCCAAAATATTACGGCTTGATTTCCTGACTTTTTTATCGATCAGCTCCAGGCCTTCGGGAAAATCAAAATTAACTCCTGCATCTACAATTTTAAGATCAATTCCGTTCTGCCTGCAAAATACATTGATCGCTGCTCCGCCTCCCAGGAAATTCATCACCATCTGATAGGTTACTTCCTGCGGATAAGCACTGACTCCCGCTGCGGCAATGCCATGATCGGCTGCGAAAACAATCAGGTGAGGTTTTACTAATTCCGGCGAGGTGGTCTGCTGAACCATTCCTATTTTATGAGCCAACTGCTCCAGCGATCCTAAAGCCCCCAGGGGTTTTGTTTTAAAATCAATTTTGTGTTGTAATTCGTCTGCAAACATTGATGTCTAATATGTTTTTGCAAATTACTAAAATCTATGTAATTCTACAGAAATTTAATTTTTACAGGCTATTTTTTCATGCCTTCATACAGAAAAGGCTACCTCACTGCTACCGCACGAATCCTTTCACTGCTACCGCACGAATCCCTTCGTGTGGTTGTCTGTAGTAAACCACAAAGGAGATCCGAAAGATTTCTAAACACTTAAGTTAATTAAAGTAATATACTTTACGCAAAAGAAGTACACGTAAGTTTTTTGAAAATCTTTGATTCACCTCATGTGAACTTAATTCTGCGGTACTTTTTTCAAACTTTCTAGAGTGTACTTAAGTGTGAGACAGTAAATACCACACACTGCTACCTCACTGCTACCGCACGAATCCTTTCACTGCTACCGCACGAATCCCTTCGTGTGGTTGTCTGTAGCAAGCCACAAAGGAGATCCAAAAGATTTCTAAACACTTAAGTTAATTAAAGTAATATGCTTTACGCAAAAGAAGTACACTGAAGTCTTGTTAAAAATCTTCTGATTTTCTTCTGAAGCACACTTAATTCTCTTCCCGAAATAGTCCTTCGAAAGTTTCCACCACTGACAACCGGTTTTCAGCCGTTTATAATGATCTGAATTATTTTTACCAAGTCAAACTTCGTAGAAAATTCTCTTTTCCCTCTGCTTAAATGGTAAAATCCATTTCTCTATTTTATCTTTGCTGATGAGTTGCAGATTGTTAGTCTTTTACATTGCAATCTAAAATTGCTAATTTTCTCGGAACTCTTTTTCCTGAATAAGTTTAACAACCTCAGAATGAGAAAGTGGAAAATTATAATGATATCTTATAAAACTTCCCATTAAAAAGTACGACGCAAAAAGATTACGCAGTTCCTGTATTACTTTGTCCTATAAAATTAAAACAATGACACCCGAAATACTGAAAAAGCTGAAAGAAGTTGAGGAAAAAAGGGGGATAGAAATACTTCTTGCCGTAGAGTCCGGAAGCCGCGCCTGGGGTTTTGCTTCTCCTGACAGCGACTATGACATCCGGTTTATCTACCGGCACGAAAAAAACTGGTATCTTTCGCCCTGGGATAAGGATGAAACGATAGAATTTATGACAGAAGATGATCTCGACGGTTCCGGATGGGATCTGCGGAAAACTTTTCATCTTCTGCACAAATCGAATGCTGCCTTGCTGAGTTGGTTTTACTCACCGATCATATACATAAAAAACGATCGGTTTTTTGAGCTTTTTAAACCTCTTGCTGACGAATGCTTTTCCCCGATAGCGGTTTCTTACCATTATCTGAGCATGAGCAAAAAATACCTGGAAGCCTGCAGAAGTGATGAAGTAAAACTAAAATCCTACTTTTACTGTCTCCGAACTGCTTTAACCGGAAAATGGATTCTGGAAAAAGGAACGGTTCCACCGGTTTTGTTCAGCGAATTGCTGGTTTTGGTAAATGCTTCCACCAAAATGAAAATAGAAAATTTAATCGCATTAAAGGCTACTAAAGATGAATCGTATTACCATCCGAATGACTGGGAGCTGTTTGGGTTTTTGGAAGAGATGGTAAAGATTAATGAGGAAGGAGCCAGACTTCTGAAAGGGGGGAACGCGGATAAAAATGAGATGGAGAGGGTTTTTCGGGAGATACTAAATTTAAAAAAATGAAACCAACATTACAAACACTTATACAGGAGAATTTACAAAAAAAGAAAAAGAATTTATTTTCGTTTCTTACAGGTGCAGGAATTTCCTCAGAGAGCGGACTGCCTACTTACCGTGGAATCGATGGTATTTGGATCAAAGGAACACAGTATCACAAACCAGAAGAATTTGGGACATTTAAATATTTTAGTAAAAACCAGGAAGAAGTCTGGCAGTACAATTTATTCTGGAAAAAGCTGATCGAGGAAGCTGAACCCAATCAGGGGCATTTTACCCTTTCTGAAATAGAAAATCTGCTGGATAAAAAATTTCAATTGATTACCCAAAATGTAGACGGACTTCATCAAAAAGCAGGCAGTAAAAACGTGTTTGAAATTCACGGAAATAAGCAAACGATACGGTGCGCCTCAGAATGCAGCAGTATCATGTTGATGCCTGCAGAGTTAAAATCCAAAGAACTGACCGAAGATCTTACAGAAAAAGACATAGAACTTTTGCATTGTCAGAACTGCGGAGACTGGCTTCGTCCCAATACATTATGGTTTGATGAATCGTATAATGAAAAACTGTATTTTCTAAACTCTACGTTAAGGGCTGCAAAAAAGACAGGGATTCTCTTTATAATCGGAACTTCTGGAGCAACTACATTACCTCAAATGATTGCAGAAACAGTTTTACAGTACGGAGGGTATCTGATTGAAATTAATACCGAAGAAGACAGTTATTTCTTTGAACGCTTTTCTGGGACAAAAAAATATATGTTGATCAAAGAAAGAGCAAGTGATGCTTTGATGAAGATAAAAGACATGATAGAAAAACATGAAACTATTGTCTGAAAATACTATAGAGTTCGATGAAAGCGAAAAAAATACAGGATAGAAAATAACCTTAGCCAGATTGAAAACAGAAAGTAATCGAATGGAAAAATAGATTTTTTCATTCTAAAATAATAATCAAAATATGTTAGCTATAAAATCTCTGAAATCCCGCAACCTCATCCTCCTCGAGTCCATCTCAGGAAGCCGTTCCTTCGGGCTCGCTACAGAAAATTCCGATACCGATATCCGGGGCGTCTATTATCTGCCGAAAGAAGACTTTTTCGGTCTCCATTATATTCCGCAGATTTCCAATGAGACCAATGATATTACATATTATGAGATCGGGAGATTTGTAGAGTTGCTACAGAAAAACAATCCGAATATCCTTGAAGTCCTGGCAAGTCCGGAAGACTGTATCCAACATAAAAATCCATTGATGGAGTTGCTGAAGCCTGAAGACTTTCTTTCGAAACTGTGTAAAGATACGTTTGCCGGATATGCCATTTCACAGATCAGGAAGGCCAAAGGACTCAACAAAAAAATCCTGAATCCTATTGACAAAGAAAGAAAAACAATTCTCGATTTCTGTTATGTTCTGAAGAATCAAGGTTCTGTGTCTTTGAAGAAATGGCTGCGGGAGAGCGGGAAAGATCAGGAAAAATGTGGTTTGGTGAGCATAGACAATACCAAAGGAATGTTTGCGCTTTTTTACAGCGAAACGGGAGATCTGAATTATAAAGGAATTATTCAGAATGAAGAAGCCAATCAGGTTTCTGTCTCATCAGTTCCGAAAGATGAAAACCCGGTCGCTTATCTGTTCTGTAACCTGGATGCCTACTCTACTTACTGCAAAGATTACCGCGAATACTGGAAATGGGTTTCGGAGCGGAATGAAGACCGCTACAATGTCAATCAGACGCACGGGCAAAACTACGACAGCAAAAATATGATGCATACCATTCGCCTTCTACAGTCCTGCGAGCAGATTTTTAAAACCGGTTCCCTGAATATCCGTGTAGAAAACCGTGAGGAATTGCTGGAGATCAAAGCCGGAAACTGGTCTTATGAAGCTGTGATGGACAAAGCTGAAAGCCTGATTCAGTCGATTGAACATTATCATTCAAGATCGACTCTGCCCGAGTTTCCCGACCTCGATAAAACGACAAAGATTCTGGTGAACATCAGGGAAGAACTGTATCAGATATCCTGATAAGAAAGCGGGAAATAAGGAAGTTTTAAAAAGAACTTTCTCAGGGATCATTTAAGGTTATCAGTCGATGATAACCTTAATTTTACTGTTATCTTTATTTCCAGCCTATACCCTTTAAAACTTAAAAAATTACCTACTTTTGCAAAAACTATAGAATGAAATTTATATTCTCAAAGAAAACGGGTCTTTTACCTCTATTCTTTTTAAGTCTTAACCTTTCAGCTCAGGAAATTTATATTCCGTACCGGGACGGTAAATTATGGGGTGTTTCCAATGAGGCGGGAACAGAAATAATCGCTCCGAAATACGATTCCATCAGCTTCAATGTGCAGGATGATTATGACTTCAAGCTTTTTCATACGTATAAAAACGGAAAAAGAGGCGTTATTCTTGATGGAAAGGAAGCCCTTTTGCCTGAATACAAAGATGTTTTCGCTACCTACCGGGGGTATATCATCGGAGAAATGGATGATGAAAAAAAGCATCGCATGATCATCGATAAATCCGGGATAAAAATTACGGAACAACCTGTATTAAGTATTCTGAGATCCGAAAGTTTTGGCAAAGAGTATGCTGAAAATACGTACAGTACGCTTTTTCATCTGCTGAATGACAATATGAGAGAAGATCTCTTTGTATGGAATCCTAAAGAACAGAAAAGCACTTTCATCTATAAAGATTACTACTCCATTGCTTTAAGAGATGATAAAAAATCCAGACAGCTAAACCTCAGTTTCAGAAAAAATGAACCGGACCCTTTAACGGAAGTTACCTTAGTTTCCGATGGTAAAAGCCTGGTCCCGTATGTTACGAAAAATAACAGGGAAATGATCGTAAAACATATTCCGGAAAGATCTTCTTATTACGGAGGGTCCCAGGAAGGTGTAAAAGCACCTCATTATGCATCTCCGGACACCTATTCCGATAGCGTAAGCTACACGCCACCGCCTCCTCCGCCATCTACGGGAAGGGGAAGTTCTTCATCTGAAGTAAAGCCTGCCGGGACTTCTGCTGTGAGTGAAGCTGCGCCGAAAATGCCGTCTTATATCCAGGTGAGCTATTCGCTGGAAAACAACATTCCTAAAGCCGTGTACAGCTACGGTTATCAGAAGGATGCCAAAAAAGTGACAAAAAGACTGAAGCTGCCGCGCAAAATAAAAAACCTAGCGGTGGAAAGCTTTAAGGGCAGCCAGCCTCAGAGAAAAAGTGGGGATTCTGTGTATACATACAGCAATTATATCACATATACCACCAAAAATAAAAAAGCCATCCTGATCACCGGAGATAAAGCCACGGAATATGACAGCATAAAAATGCTGAATCCAAGCAGAGACTCGGGATACCAGGGGATTCTTTACCTGTTGGGCCAGAAGGATAGGAAAAACGGAAAGATGAAGTTTTCGTTCATGGACGGAAATCAGCGGCAGTTTTCTGAATTTGATGAGCTGATCGTGAACGATGTCTTCGGAAACTATGATTTCAGCTATTGGACCATTAAGAAAGACGGAAAGTATGGTGTAATCAATCCTCAGGGAGAACTGATCCTGCAGCCTGTTTATGATGAGATCGTTAATAAAAAGGTTGAAAACGGCTACGGAAATTACCTTCGTCTTAAAAAGGACGGAAAATATGGATTTTTAACGCCTACCAGAGAGAAACCGACTTCAGGGATTAACTTCCTGGAACCGGTGTTCCCGTACCGGATCCGAAACGTGTATATGCAGTATCCGTACTGGCAAAGTGTATTTTCCTCAACATCGGCAAGAAACGGCAAGAAAGGAAGCTTACTGATTGCCCTGGAAGACGAGAAAGGTGATTTATTAGGATACGCAGATAAAAACGGCCAGCTTTACTTTAAAAACTAAACTATGAAATTCAGATACTACAGCATCGCCCTTCTTTTGACCGGTATTTCAGTAACGGCACAATACCGCGGAAACAGTGATTATGACTCTGAAGTCTTAAATTACACCGTATTAAGCAAAGATAAATCGAAATTATATGAAGAGGCTTTCTTCAAAGAGATAGAATTCTCACCTGAAGAATTTTATACCGAAATTACAAAACTGGATAAAAATTACGATGTTCTGGCATCACTTCCGGCCAAAGGTAAAACTGCAGAACTCACAACCGTTATTTATGACGGCTTTACCACTACGACTCCATTTAAAAACAATGTTATTGACGGGGTCAAAAAAATCTATTATCCGGGAGGTATTACATTTCAGGAAATTCCTTATAAAAACGGAAAGATAGAAGGCCTTTACAAAGTCTACGATCAATCCGGAAAACTGCTGTCTGAAGTTCCGTACAGCAATAATCTTAAAAACGGGGTCAAAAAAGTTTATTTCAATGATCGGAAGGACCGGTATGATGAGAAAGAATACATCATCGAAGGCACGTATAAAAACGGAGGTCTCATTGGCCCGATAACGATCCTGAACGATAAGCTTAAAATCATTTATCCGGGTGATTTCAGGAAAGGAAAAGTAGAGCTTTCCTATGAAGGCATCCCACTGGTGGATTACAACATCATCGATCGGGATGTGAGAAACGGAGTCTATACGGCATACAGCATCACCAACGGTGACGGAAAAGATCCTAAGCAGCCCAAAAAGCGTATAAAAAGCTATTCGGCAACCTATTTCAATAATGAATTTAACGGTTATGTCGAAAAATACAGTAAAGACGGTGAGTTGCTTTCGAAGAACCTGTACCGTTACGGAAAACCCATCGGTACGCATAAAAGCTTTTACGCACCGGGAAAGATAAGATCGGAATCGTATTATGATCCGTCGGGAAATAAAACAGGGACCTGGAAAAATTACGGTACTGAAGGGGATGTTATCGGGATCATCACTTATAAGGATGATAAAAAGAACGGATTGAGTGAAGTCTACCAGAAAAATATTCTGAAACACCAGGAGCTTTACCAAAATGACAAAAAGATCTCCGGAAAAGTTTTCGACGAAGAAGGGAAGCTGCAGGCCGAAGATGTCTATGCAGACTATCAGTTTGTAAAATCCATCGCCTATTTTAAAAATGGTAAAACGCAGTATATCCAGCATTCGGACGGGGAGAAAACCTTTTATGACCAGAATGGTAACGTTATCCATTCGAATAAATACAGAAACCGCAAACCGGTAGGCATTCATAAAGCGATCAGTTATGAAAAAGATAACAGCTACAGAATTTATTCTGAAACGGAGTACGGCGATGCAGGCGAACGGATAAGAAATGTATGGTACGACGGAAAAGGCACTGCCAACGAATCCTACTACAAAAAGGATAAGATTCACGGAAGATCCACTAAAACGGCTCCGGACGGAACCAAAACGGTAAGTTATTATTTTGAAGGGAAACCCGTAAAGGAAGATGAATTCAAAAAACTGACAGAAGAAGCTAAAAAATAAAACTTTAAAACCATCGAAGAATCGGTGGTTTTCTTTTTGATGAAAGAACGGTAAACGCAATTTTAAAACTACACAAAAGGGGTATTGAATAAAGACCTGAAAGTTGAGAAATTTGAAGGTATAAAAACGATACCATGAAAGAATTACCTTTAAAACACAAAAACCAGGATCTGAAAACGATCTGGGACTTTCTCCTGATCTCCATTATTGCAGGTCTTGCGATCTGTTTCCTGGTAGGATTGCAAAAAATCGAAACCAATCTCACCACCTATTTCGAGCTGTCCGGAATTTTCATCCTTATCGGTGGCGCCAGCTTTGGAATCGGTGGTTTATCAGGCTTTTTATTCGGCGTTCCTAAGATCCTGAATCCTGAAGGCAATCATGCTGACAAAAGAAAGATCATCAGCCAGAATGACAACCTGGTCCAGATCAGTGACTGGCTCACCAAAATAATCGTAGGTGTGGGACTGACACAGCTGAATAATATTCCGGGGTACCTGAGCAGGCTGGGAATTTACTTTTCGGGAATCCTGAAAGATAATACCGTAGGCTCCCCTGTCATCATATCCATTATTCTGTATTTTTTAATTCTTGGATTCCTATCGGTGTACTTATGGACCCGGATTCATTTTATCGGGATGGTAAAAAAGGTGGAAGATAACCTGGAAGAGAAATTGGAAGAACAGGAACAGAAAGTAAAAGCCATCGCCGAAGCCGTCAATGATACTCAGCAGAAAATGACTGACATCGGAGGCGGTAAAAGAATTACCGAAAACCTGGAAGCTTTAAGAGCCAATATCAATAAAATGGCCGGAAGTGATTCTGATGATCCTCAGAAAGGAAAATGGGGCGGACTGTCAGAAACGAATGAAAGAAAAGTGACTGCAAAAGTGGAATCCTCCGATATCTCCACCTTATATAAAGTGACCCTTGAGGTCATCAGCACCCATCCGAATTATCCCTTAACAGGATTTGTGAAATTTCACCTGCATCCGTCATTCAATAATTCAGAGCCGTTGATTGCCGTCACCGACGGAAAAGCCACTCTGGTATTAAATACGGTATATGGTGCTTTCACCGCCGGTATAGAAGCAGATGAAGGAGCAACACAACTGGAAATTGATCTAGCCGAACTTCCTGGGATTCCTGAGGAATTTAAAGACCGATAATATCCTGAATGTGAGATTAATCATCTTAATTAATTATTGCTATGATTTTCAGATACTTGAGATCATTCCACCAAGTTATTTGGCATAAAATTGGCACGCAGCAATCTGTAAAAACACATCCTATGAAATTTCTAAAAAAGCTGGTGAAAGGTATTGCCTTCACGCTGTTATTTCTTCTCGCATTACTGCTGCTTTTCATTGTTTTAATAAAAAAAATGCCTGAAAAGGAGTATAGTCAGCTGGATGCCACAGACCGAAAAATGTTTGACGAACTGACTCTTCAGTACAAAAATTTTAGAGAGAAACCTGATGCAATCTGGACTTCTTCTTACCGCTACGATCAGAAACCCCTCATTCTTATCCGGTCTCAGAAAAATAAATCGATCTGGCGGTATGTCTATTTAATCAATGCCGGCAGGTATATTGATCCTAAAAAATTCAAAAAAATTGATTTTCCGGGAAATCCCTATCTCACCGATGTATACGCTGCGACCACCCTGGGAAGTCTGTCTGCAGAATATTGGATTCCGGGAGCGTTTACTTTCAGCCTTCTTAAAGGCAAAAAAGTGCTGGCCTTCAAGTATTATCCTGAACTATTTCAAAAAGAAGGAAGCTTCCCGGATTTTAAATATTTCTCCATGCATGAAGCCTTCCATGGATATGCCCAAAAGACCTGGATGTATGATAAAGACGCAAATGACCACATCATCGATTATCCTTTTAATAAAGAACATTTCGACCTTCTGAAAAAAGAATATGTCTTACTGGATCAGGGTCTGAGAACTGATGATACGATAGAACTAAATGATATCATGAGAGCATGGGTACAGATCAGAAAAGAACGATATAAAAGATGGCCCCAGCTTATTAACGAAGCCAACAGTGAAGCTATAGAGGGAACAGCCAGATATATTGAGTATAAATATGCTGCTCTTATTGGTAAGCCAAAGCAGTTTATTACGGATCATTCGGGGAAGGTATTTTCTTTTTCACAGGGACTGGAAATGATTCTTCATGATGAAGCAAATTATTATCTGTTGACCCGATCCACCTCCTACGACAAAGGCGCTGCATTAGGCTATATTCTCGATAAACTGGATCCTTCATGGAAATACAAAATCGAGGATTCACCTTCTCATAAAGGGATGACTTTGTATGAGATTTTAAAATCACGGTACTGATGTACAGAAAAAATCCCTCAAAAAAAATTTTGAGGGATCTGTTTTATTTAGAATTGATGCTTTTACGCTTCAGTTGAAGGATTTTGATCATCCGCAGGTTTTTCCCCTTCAGGTCTTCTCTGTCCTTCCGGTCTTGCCGGTCTCTCTGGTCTCCCCTGTCCTTCTGGCCTGCCCTGACCTTCCGGTCTTGGTTTTCCTTCCGGTCTTGGAGGTCTTGGTAAAAGAACTTTTCTTGAAAGCTTCATTTTTTTACGGTCATCATAACCCATGAATTTCACTTCTACTTCATCCCCTTCTGCATACGGAACTTTATCCAAACGCGCCCACTCGATTTCAGAAATGTGAAGAAGACCTTCAGTACCTTTCGCAATCGCTACGAAAGCTCCGAAATCCATTACTTTTACTACTTTACCGCTATAAACCTCGCCTACAACAGGAACAAAAGTGATTTCGTTGATTCTGGCTACCGCAGCATTGATTTTCTCTCTGTCGGTACCTGCAATCTCAATACGTCCGATTTCACCTTGCTCTTCAATAGCAATAACCGTGTCGGTATCTTTCTGTAGCTGCTGAATGATTTTTCCGCCAGGTCCGATCACCGCACCAATGAAGTCTTTGGAGATCTCCATTACCACCATTTTCGGAGCATGAGGTTTCACATCAGCTCGCGGTTCAGAAATTGTTTCCGTGATTTTATTAAGGATATGTAATCTTCCGTCTCTTGCCTGCATCAGTGCTTTTTCCATGATATCCATAGAAAGTCCCTGAATTTTGATGTCCATCTGACACGCAGTGATCCCGTCTTCGGTTCCTGTTACTTTAAAGTCCATATCTCCCAGGTGATCTTCATCTCCTAAGATATCAGAAAGTACGGTGAATTTACCGGATTTTGCATCCGTGATCAATCCCATCGCAATACCGGAAACAGGTTTTGTAATCTGTACTCCCGCATCCATTAATGCTAACGTTCCTGCACACACTGTTGCCATAGAAGACGAACCGTTAGATTCCAGAATATCAGAAACAATTCTGATGGTGTACGGGTTTTCTTCAGGAATGACAGCCTGTAAAGCTCTCTGAGCTAAGTTTCCGTGTCCTACTTCTCTTCTTGAAGTTCCTCTGAGAGGTCTCGCTTCTCCGGTGGAGAATGGAGGGAAGTTATAGTGAAGGAAGAATTTTTCGTCATGTTGAGAAATCACGCTGTCTACCATATTGGCGTCTTTTACAGAACCTAAAGTTACGGCTGTTAAAGACTGGGTTTCTCCTCTTGTAAATACGGCAGAACCGTGTGCTCCCGGAAGGTAATCAATTTCTGACCAGATCGGACGGATCGTCTGAGGATCACGGCCATCCAGACGGATATTGTCTTCAAGGATCATCTGACGCATCGCTTCTTTCTCTACGTCGTGATAATATACTTTTACGAAAGGTGTTACTCTTTCCAGTTCTTCTGCATTATCTACATACTGAGCAAGGAATTCTTCGCGTACCGCTTTGAATTTTTCACCTCTTTCTTCTTTTCCGGAAGGCGTTCTTGCCACTTCATATACTTTATCATAAGTTTCTTTCCATACTTTCTCACGAATCGCCTCATCGTGGTTTTCGTGAGAATATTCTCTTTTAGGGAAAGATTTTCCTACTTTTTCTGCCAGTCTCTCCTGAGCTTCGATCTGCTTTTTAATTTCAGCATGACCGAATTTAATGGCTTCTAACATTTCCTGCTCAGAAATTTCCTTCATTTCCCCTTCCACCATTACGATGGAGTCTTTGGTAGCTCCCACCATAATATCCAGTTCTGAACTTTTTAAAGCTTCATAGCTCGGGTTAATGGCTAATTCTCCGTCGAATCTTACGACTCTTACCTCAGACATTGGCCCGTTGAAAGGAATATCCGTAATGGCAATCGCAGCAGAAGCCGCCAAACCTGCCAAATCATCAGGAATTGTCTGTCCGTCATAAGAAATCAATGAAATCATGACCTGAACTTCCGCGTGGAAATCTTCAGGAAAAAGCGGGCGCAGAACGCGGTCTACCAAACGCATCGTTAAGATCTCCTGATCAGAAGGCCTTGCTTCTCTTCGGAAAAAATTTCCTGGAATTCTTCCTCCTGCATAAAATTTTTCTCTGTAATCTACCGTTAATGGTAAAAAATCAACACCTGGATTGGCTTCTTTATTGGCTACCACAGTAGCTAAAAGCATGGTTCCGCCTAATTTTACGACCACAGATCCATCGGCCTGTTTCGCCAATTTCCCCGTTTCTAAAGTAACTTCTCTGCCATCTGCAAGAGTAATCGTTTCTGTAAACGCTTGAGGTATACTCATAAATTTTCGTCTCTGGTACTCCGTATTGAGTACGATTAATATTTAAACTTTTTAAATTTTCGTATGCAAAGGTAATATATTATAATGATTTTTTAAATTTTTAGTGTCAAAATATCAGGTCAAAGCATGAATTTATCCTTTAAAATACACTATTTTATAATGATTGATCCGTCTTCTAAAGTCTCACTTTGAGAAAAACAAATGATGTATCCTTTTATTATAAAGTTTTAAATACTACAGGAATTTCTTTTTAGAATACTTAAATTAATGGGGCAATAATCACCTATTCAAAAATACATGAAATAAAATTTAAGATAAAAACATCATAAAGTTTGCAAAAAAAGATGATGTTCCCCTATATTTGCCTGACTTCTTTATAAAATCATAATAAAAAGTTCGGACTTTTATTAGAGGATCCATTAAAGAGAAGATTATCAACCGGTTGTGATGACTTGAATTAAAAGGAGATCATAAATTCTCTTTTACTAAATATGTATGTATATGACTAATAATGAAGTAAAATCGCAGAGCAGGAACTATACCGTTCCGCTTATCACCATTACGCTTTTATTCTTTATGTGGGGATTCATCACGTGTATGAATGACATTTTGATTCCTTACCTGAAACAGCTTTTCAAACTCAGTTTCTTTGAGTCGATGCTGGTTCAGTTCTGTTTCTTCGGCGCTTATTTTATCGGCTCGTTAATCTATTTTTTCATTTCCATTTCCAAAGGTGACCCGATCAATAAGGTAGGGTACAAAAAAGGAATCCTGTTTGGGATTTTTCTGGCCGCATTTGGATGTATCCTGTTTTATCCTGCAGCCACATTCTCTTACTATCCTCTCTTTTTGGGAGCTTTATTCATTCTGGGATTAGGATTTACTGTTTTACAGATTACAGCCAATGCTTATGTTTCATTGCTGGGCTCGGAAGATTCTGCATCCAGCCGACTGAATATGACGCAGGCTTTTAATGCTTTCGGAACGACGATCGCACCTGTATTGGGAGGCCATCTGATCTTTGAATTCTTTTCTTCTGCCGACGGCTCATTCAGTGCTGTAGCGACAAGAATTCCCTATTTAATCTTTGCAGGAATCTTGTTACTTGTTGCTTTATTAATTTCAAGAGTAAAACTTCCGTCTTTCCAGACCCAGGAAGAAGAGATCGTGAAAGGCTGGGGAGCATTGAACTACAGCCATCTTAAATTCGGGGTTTTTGCCATGTTCTGCTACGTAGGCGGCGAGGTTGCGGTAGGAAGTTTCATTATCAGTTTCCTTGAAGAAACGATGAAATTCAATGAGGCGATCAGTAAAAATTACCTTTCATTATATTGGGGAGGTGCGATGATCGGCCGTTTTCTCGGGGCTATTTCATTGAACCATTCGATCAGTCAGGGCAAAAAAGCTCTTTTTATGTTAGGCGCTGCCGCTGTGGTTTTCCTGGTGATCTTCAGCATCGTAGACCTGACTTTTGCCCAGATCAGTTTCTTCCTTGTATTTATCGTATTGAATTTCATAGCCTTTTTCATTGGTAAAGCGGCTCCGGCAAGAACACTTTCTATCTTCGCGGGAATCAACGTTATTTTACTGATCTCCGCCATGGTAAATCAGGGAGAACTGGCGATGTACAGTATTCTGGGAATCGGGATTTTCAATTCTATTATGTTTTCCAATATTTATACGCTGGCTATCTCGGGGCTTGGAAAATACACGAGTCAGGGATCTTCACTGGTGGTGATGGCCATTTTAGGAGGAGCGATCGTACCGATCTTCCAGGGATACCTGGCAGACCAGTTTGGTGTTCAGCATTCATTCATCATTCCCGTCTTTTGTTATCTGATCATTCTGATTTTCGGTGCGTACTGCACGAAATACCTGGGTCATGTACAGGCTGCAGAATCTAAATCGGGGCACTAATTACGTTAATAACAATTTAAAAATAAAAATGAGATACTTTTCAGTGTCTCATTTTTTTTTGCTCTGATTAATGGATTGTACCGGTATCGGATAGATATTATTCTGTTAATGATCAGTCTGGTAAGTTGAGAGAACAGCTGTATAGAAACAATAATTATGCTCCCATATTGGGTTTAAGATGGATTATTGCCGGATAAAGGCATATCAGAAGAAGTCATGAAAGTTCAGAACCGCGTTAATGACTTTGTTAAAAAACAGATGTTCTTCAGATATTATACCTGCCATAGAATAACAGACATCGCCGTCAGTATAACAAAAAAAGCAACCCCTTTCGAGATTGCTTTTATTTGAAAATCTTTGTAGATTATTTTCTTAAACCTAGTTCAGCAATAATTGCTCTATATCTTGCGATATCTTTGTTTTTAAGGTAATCTAGTAAACTTTTTCTCTTACCTACCAATTTCACAAGGGATCTTTCTGTGTTGAAATCGTGACGGTTAGCCTTTAAGTGCTGAGATAAGTGATTGATTCTGAAAGTGAAAAGAGCGATTTGTCCTTCAGCACTTCCTGTGTCCTGTGCAGATTTTCCGTGTTTTGTGAAAATTTCCTGCTTTTTTTCTGTAGTTAAGTACATTCCAATATTGTTTAATGATTATTATGTAACGGCTGCAAAATTACGACTATTTTTTGATTTCACCAACATTATTGATTTCATAAATGAATTTTGATAGAAAAAAATGTTAAATATTTCTTAAAAAAATTATGCAGTACCATTAAAAGGCAGTAATTTTGCATAGGAAATAGATGATGAAAAAATTATTTACTTTTATTACGTTCGCTATTACTTTATTCATGTGTTTTTCGGCAAAAGCACAGAAAAATACCGATGACAGAATAAAAAAGATCCTCTATTTCAATCCTGAGGTAGAACCTGATATTGAAGAAATTAAAGAACCTACCAACCATGCTTTCTTCAGCGCTGTTTCCGACAACCTGAGTGAGAGGAGAAACCGGATGCTCCGTACGGAAACACAGATTTCTTTTGACAGTATTGATACGAAAACGATCACCGATTATTGCCTCAATAACGATGCAGATTTTGCCGTTGTTCCGAAAGTAAAATATTTTAAAGTCGGTATCGGGAAATATGTTTTTTCCAATCAGGTGATCGTCAGTATGAAACTCTTTGATGCTGCCGGCAATCTTCTTACAGAAGCCGATTATGACACGTACCGTAAAAATATGCGTCTGATGGGCTCTACCGTAAATTCTGTAAAAATAGGAACCAACGGCGCCATTAAAGATGTTCTCAAAAAACTCCGAAAAATAAAACCGTCTTCAGAGGTCGGATTTTAGCCCTCAGTTCCATAAGCCTGTTTTTTCATGATGATACACCCTACGCATTGAATTTCAGCGAATAAAAATCTCTATTTTGTGAATAAATTGAATATTTTTTATTAATTTAGATCAACATTAAATCTAAACCTATGAAAAATTTAAAAAAATTAACCAGAGACGTTCAAAAAGAAATCAATGGAGGCATAAGACCTCCGAGATGTGAATATCATTTTGAATGCCCGGGAGGCTCCTGCTGCCAGGGAATGTGTGTTTATTACAACTGTCCCGAAGTTTAAAAAATTTTAATTCACTCAATAATTTTCAATACCTGCCTGCTAATTCCGGCAGGTATTTTATTTATAAATCTTATAAAATTCTGGTTTCTAAATCAATATATTCATTATATAGTGAATAATATTATTTTTTTTCATTAACTTAGTATTTCATCAAAACTAAATCATATGAAAAATTCAAATCTAAAAAAGTTATCCAGAAAAGCACAACAGCTGATCAACGGCGGAGGTCTGAAGAAATGTACCGATCATTCCCAGTGCAGCATCGGCTGGTGCTGTGGAGGTACGTGTGTAGAATATGCTTGTATTGAACCTTAATTTCAAAGACTATAAAAATCTGAAAAAACTTACCCGAAAAGAACAGGCGCAGGTTGGCGGAGGTGCTATTCCCGTGAGATGCAGAAGCGACAATGACTGCCTGGGATTGTGGTGCTGCTATGACCGTTGCTCAAATATTTCCCGCCCTATCGATTAAGCTGAAAGGAGGCCACGAAATAGGTAAGCCATCAGCAGTAAAGAGAATGATTACGGCGGAAAGGATCGTGAAACGCAGTGCTGTCCAACATGGAATATCACTCTTTCCGGAGATTCCGGTCTGTACCCGTCCTTATACGATGAACTTCAATTTATTTTAAATTTAATTTTTTCAGCACCCTTTTCCCACGGGTGTTTTTTAATTTTCGGACCCGGTATTTAAAGTAATGCTTTAAATAAATCTTAATTTTGCGCCATTGCTGGTCTGTCTTAAAAATTTGAATTATTTTTGCATATCCAAAAATTTCACGTTTTGAATTCCAGAGACGAACTTATATTTAACCCTGCCGATATTGCCGAAACTCTTAGTGAACTTCCCGCTGATGAGAGGTTGCTGGCATTTTTAAAAGTTCCCAAAGAATACAAAGCGGATGTATTTTCACATCTCGAAGCTGATTTCCAGGAAGAAACGATCCGGAGTATCGGCAGTGATGAGGTTTCCGAGATCCTGAATGCGATGACTCCCGACGACCGGACTTCCCTGTTTGAGGATTTTCCGGATGAGCTCATCAAGTACTCCATCAATCATCTGAATCCGCAGGAAAGGAGAATTGCCTTAAAGCTGCTGGGATATGATTCTGATTCCATTGCCCGTCTGATGACTCCTTACTACATCCAGATCCGTAAGGAATGGACCGTGAAAAGATGCCTTCAGCAGATTAAAAAAGTCGGGAAAAGAGTGGAAACCATGAACCACCTTTATGTGGTGGATGAAAGAAACCGCCTGATCGATGATATTGCATTGGGAAGTTTACTGCTTGCCGAAGAAGATACTTTAATTTCAGATATGACCGACAATCATTTTGTAGCGATTACGACAACGACGACAAAGGAAGATGCGGTAACTTATTTTGAAAAATATGACCGGACCGCACTGCCTATTATTACGGAAGCCGGCGTTCTGGTAGGTATTGTGACCATTGATGATATCCTGGATCAGATCGAACAGCAGAATACTGAAGATATCCAGAAGTTCGGGGGTCTCGAAGCCTTAGATCTTCCGTATACGCAGACTTCTCTCATCGAAATGGTGAAAAAGAGAGGAATGTGGCTGATCATCCTTTTCTTTTCAGAAATGCTGACGGCCTCTGCAATGGGTTATTTCGAAGATGAAATTCAAAAGGCGGTGGTACTGGCACTTTTTGTACCGCTGATCATTTCCAGCGGAGGAAACTCAGGCTCACAGGCTGCGACACTGATCATCCGGGCAATGGCACTGCAGGAAATCGGTCTTAAAGACTGGTGGTATGTCATGAAAAAAGAAATTTTCACAGGTTTATTTCTTGGCGGGATTCTGGGTATCATCGGATTTCTCCGAATTATGATCTGGCATGAAGCCGGATTTTTCAACTATGGGGTTCACTGGGCATTTGTTGGCTTAAGCGTTGCGGTATCCCTGGTACTGATTGTGCTATGGGGAACACTTTCCGGCTCCATGGTTCCGTTTATCTTAAAGAAACTGAAATTAGATCCTGCCACTTCGTCTGCCCCTTTTGTAGCTACCCTGGTGGATGTTACCGGATTAATTATATACTTTTCCGTAGCCGGACTTTTCTTAACCGGTAAACTTTTGTAATTTTAGACCACCTCTAAAATATTACAATGAAAGTTGTTTCTTTAGTTCCCTCAATTACCGAGGCTTTATTTGATTTGGGTCTGACTGAGAATGAAGTGGTCGGAAGAACAAAATTCTGTATCCATCCTGAAGATCGGGTAAAGAATGTTGCTGTGATCGGCGGAACGAAAAATATTAATATTGATAAGATTAAGGCATTACAGCCGGATCTCATTTTAGCAAATAAAGAAGAAAACATCAAAGAGCAGGTGGAAAGCCTGATGCAGGATTTTAAAGTGATGGTCACAAACGTTGAAAATATCGAAGACAATTATTATCTGCTTAAAAATCTGGGTCTTCTTTTTAAGAAGGAAGAAAAAGCTCAACTGTTCAACTTAAAAATTTATGACATTCTGAATCAGATTAAAATAAATTCTACTATCAAAGTTGCTTACCTGATCTGGAAAAATCCTTATATGACGATCGGTTCTGATACTTTTATTCACAAAATCCTGTCTGAGATCGGTTTTGAAAATATCTTCCAAAACCGCACCCGGTATCCTGAGATCACTACGGAAGACCTTGCAGATGCTGAGATCATTATGCTTTCTTCAGAGCCCTTTCCTTTTCAAGAAAAGCATGTTGAGGAATTAAAAGAATTCTATCCGGATAAGAAGATCATGATCGTGGATGGGGAAGCATTTTCCTGGTACGGAACGCATATCGCAAAATGTGAAAATTATTTTAAGGAACTGATTACGGATATCGATCCTGCTCTATAAGTTTTGGCTAAAGCCAATGGATTTTAAATACTTTTTAAGCGGTTTAAAGCCCGCTCCTGTTGAATAGTAATATATTGATGTGTTCACTGAATACACCGATTTTCATTCTGTTATTTTTATAATCAGTTGAATAAGAAAACAGATTCATTAACCTTATAACAGAAAACTCCGGCTAAAGCCGGAGTTCTATTTTTCTTAAAGATATCTTTATTACAGAATTTTGGAAACTTCGTTACAAAGCCATTCCAGTAATTCTCTGTCTTCGGCAGTAAAAGGATCTACGGTATGCGAATCGATATCGATCTGACCGATATTTTTACCGTCTTTGAAGATAGGAACAACGATTTCGGCCTTCGTATCGATCGAGCAGCTTAAGTAATTGCTTTCCTGATGCACATCGGGAACCACGAATGTTTCATTGGAAACCGCAACCTGGCCACAGATTCCCTTTCCGTAAGGAATGATGTCATGATCCGTCGGTGCGCCTACATAAGGGCCTAATTTCAGCTCATCTTTATCTCCGTTCTTGAAATAAAACCCGGTCCAGTTAAAATAGGCAATTTCCTGATCCAGCAGGTGGCAAACTTTTTCAAGTTTCTCTTCTGTATTATGTTTTGGACTTTCAAGAATAGAGGAAAGTCTTTTCTTTAATTCTGACATTTTATTTTTGTTTTTAAGAGAATTGTTTAAATGAAAGTTCTTCTTTATAGCCGAACATTCCGCGCTCTTTTATCATTTCTGCAACGCCCTCCGGAACCTGGGATTCCCAGCCTTTAAGGTTACAGGAAATTTTTCGTAATATTTCCCGGGAATAAATTTCCAGGAACTCCGGATTATAGTTTTTAATGTCTACAATACGGTTGTTCAGTTTAAAATATTTGTATAGTTCCTTGAGATTTTCTTCCACCTTCAGATTTTCGGAATCCAGCAGCTCGTGGGTTTCAGGATCTTTGTAAGGATACAGATACACCCTCATCCCGTTTCTGAAAAATTTACCGAAAGCTTCCAGAATTCCACCCGACAGGTTTTTATAATATTTCTCTTCAAATACCATCAACAGGTTGTTAACGCCCATTGCGACTCCGATATTTCCTCCGGTATAGGAGGCAAAATAATCAATCAGTCGGTAATATTCTGAAAAGTTCGAAATAATCACCGTGTATCCCAGCTTTCCGAGGACGTCTACCCTGTCCAGGAAATCTCTTTCATCAATGTCTCCGTCTGCCCGGAGGTTGGAGATGGTAATTTCTATCAGAATTTCGGTTTCCTCATGCGTACAGGTGGCATCTTTCATGAACATATCGATGCCGTTTTGAAGCATATCGATGTTCACCTTCGTTACCGGTCTGAAACTGCCTCTTACGGCAAAAATATTTTTCTTATAAAGGCTGTCAGCCGGAAGCATATTACTTCCTTCCGAATTGAAAATTACGGCATCAGTCATTCCGTTTTTTACCAGCTGTAAAGACATCAAGCGATTATCCACATACGCAAAGGCCGGTCCGCTGAAATCGATCATGTCGATCTCAAGATTGTCCGTTGCCACGTCATCATACAGAGATTCTATAAGTCTTCTCGGATTATCATAGTAGGTAAATGCGCCGAAAATAAGGTTCACGCCAAGATTCCCGAGGGTTTCCTGCTGCAGCGTAGCATCATTTTCTTTGAATTTTACGTGGATGACGATTTCGTTATAATCTTCATTTTCCTTTACCTGAAAACGGATGCCAACCCAGCCGTGGCCTCTGACGGTTTTATCAAAATTAATGGTCGTTACCGTATTGGCGTAGGAAAAAAACTTTCTGTTGGGATTGTTTTCTCTGGAAATTCTTTCTTCGATCAGAGCTACTTCATAACGAAGCATTTTGCGAAGTCTGTTTTGGGTAACATACCTGTTTTTTACCTCTTTTCCATAGATCGCATCACTAAAATCTTTGTCATAAGCCGACATTGCCTTAGCAATTGTACCGGAAGCTCCCCCTGCTCTAAAAAAGTGTCGAACAGTCTCCTGCCCTGCTCCAATTTCTGCGAAAGTACCATAAATAGTAGGATCTAGATTAATGGTTAATGCTTTTTGTTTAGGAGTTAGTTTCTGATACATTAGGACATTAAATTTTTCGTAAATTTACCAAAATTAAACCAACCTCAAAAGAAAATGAAGTTGAAATTTTTAGGAACCGGAACTTCCCAGGGTGTACCCGTTATCGGCTGCACATGCGAAGTGTGTACTTCAGAAAATCCTAAGGACAGTCGATTCCGGTCTTCTGTGATGGTGACGACGGAGGAAAACAGAAAAATCCTGATCGACTGCGGTCCGGATTTCAGGCAGCAGATGCTTTTAAACCATGAGACCCATGTGGATATCGCCCTGCTTACCCATGAACATAATGACCATGTCATCGGTCTTGATGATATGCGTCCGCTGATTTTTAAAAGTGGAAAAAACATTCCCCTGTATTGTTATCCGAGAGTAGGAAACGAGGTCAAAAACCGATTTCCTTATGCATTTGCGGATGACAAATATCCCGGAGCGCCCGCCTTTGATCTGCACGAAATTGAAAATAAGCCTTTCACTGTTTTAGACACCGAAATCACTCCGGTCGAGGTGATTCATTTTAAGATTTCCGTTTTCGGATATAAATTTAAAAACATGGCCTACATTACCGATGCCGGTTTTATTTCCGATATGGAAAAAGAGAAATTAAAAGATCTCGATGTACTTATTTTAAACTGCATCCGGAAATTTGATCCGCATCCGGCTCATTTTATTCTTCCTGATGTGATCAGACTGTTTGAGGAACTGAAACCTAAACAATTATTTTTAACCCATATCAGTCACCACTTAGGTTTGCATGATATTGAAGATAAACTACTTCCACCCGGAATGCACCTTGCCTACGACGGTTTGGAGCTATCTTTTTAAAAAAATTCCCCAAAAAGCTTTTGGCGTATTATAAAAAGTTCCTATATTTGCACACCAATTTAAAACAAACATCAGCCCAGGTGGCGGAATTGGTAGACGCGCTGGTCTCAAACACCAGTTCTTAGGAGTACCGGTTCGATCCCGGTCCTGGGTACAAAAAACCTCTGAAATCATTTGATTTTCAGAGGTTTTATTTTTATCACCTCCTACTTTTTTCCCGACTTTATTTTTTTAGTCATTTTGAATCTATCCTGTACCACTTTATCACACCTCCGACTTTATAAATTATGTGGCGTAAACCGAATTTCTTAACTGCAAAATAGCCGCTACCTATTGGGAGGGAAATGTGGGATCATGAACAAAAGTTGGGGACTATGCAAAAAGTTGAGCGAGTCTGAAGAGGAAAAATGTTTTGTCTTTTACTCCTCGAAGCTGTAATCTGAAGTTTTTAATTTTAGCATTAAAAGATTCTGCTGAAGCGTTGGTACTTCTTCTGTCGAAAAAGTTTAAGATGTCGCTGTAATGATTCATTATTGTTTTCCTTAAAACTGAGAATGATTTAAAACCTGATGTTTCAACATCTCTGAACCAATGCGCTAACTTTGTCATAGCAATAGATTTGGGAATATTCTGATTGTAAATCTTTCTTAATCCATCCGATAACCCATATGCCTTCTTTAAATCAGGATATTCTGTAAATAAAATTTCAGCTCTCTGCATTTGAGAAGGCGTCCACTTTTCCCTGCTTTTGTAGAGTAAATATCTGCTTCTTGCCAGAAGCTGTTTGCGGGTATCACCGTTTTCAAACGTTTCTATCTCAATAGGCTCCCTGTTTTTCTTTGCTTCATCGAGCAGTATATTTTCCCATTCTATAGCTTCCCAACGGTAGTTGATCCTTAATTCCTGAAGGGCTTCAGTGGCGAGCTTCTGAACATGGAACCGGTCTATGACCTTAATAGCATCAGGGGAAACAGCGTTTGGCAATAAGCTTCATAGACCCTGCCATATCAAGGGTAATTTCCTTTACATTTTTGCGAAGCTTCCTGTTTATTTTCAGAAGCTGCTCAATGACCGCTTCACTCTGTGTACCTTTGATGATGGCAACAATACTGCCTTTCCTGCCTTTTGCTTTTTTGGAAGTAAGAACCGTGTATAATTCTCCCTGGGAAAGAGCCACTTCATCCAGAGACAGAGAAGAGGAGCAATTTTCCGGATAAAGAATCCAATCTTTCGCATGGGGCTTTTGGAGCCAGTCTTTGAACCCGCTTAATGATTTTTTGTATTGCCTGCGGAATGTCTTTCCCTGTACCCCATACATCTCACCGATGGTTTCTAAGGGAAGAGCTTTATCGGCTGATTTTTTTTAAGAACTCCGCAAAGTCCTTTGTCATGCGGGTTCCAACGGCGATGAGACTCCAGTCTCTCTGCAGGATCTTACCAGATTTTATATCGGTCCATCTTCTTCGTCTGATGTGAAGTTTTACAGGTTTTCCACGGAGAGGAAAGTCATTAACCGTGATTTCTTCGTGAAAACCTTTGGATTGTAGATGCAAAGAGGAAAGTTCTTTGGGAACAGTATTTTTTTCTTCAAAATAAAGATGGAGCAGTCCTTCCTTTTCTTCAAAATGGGTTATATCAAAGTATTCAACCAGATATTCCGGTAACAGTAATTTTAATAATTCTTTCTCAGATGACATCTTGTAAAATTACAATTATTAATTTTTCTCCCCAACTTTTGATACTGATCCTATAAAATTACATTCTTATTTATTGGATTCTTTTCTGTCCCAATAGCGATAGCTCTTATCAAAATAAACTTCCCAACCTTACGGTTTCCCTCACTGGGATACAGTTTGATGTGCTTAATTTTGGAGTGATACTTTATTAAAGTGTGAAAAAGGAATCATGGGTATATCAATTGTTTTTAAAACGATGATGCTGATTTTAAATTAATTATTAAATTGCGTCAACTAATAACGCCTCCTTATGAAAAAATCAAATAGACCATACCTATTGTATTCTATAATCAGCTTTACTGACAGCGTCACTTAATTTTGCCAGGATATTTTGGCTAAGTTGTTTTAAGCACCCATATTTTTATGTGGTAAATTTTTACCGTACTAAATTCCTTTTATGAAATTCTTGCATACTGCAGACTGGCATATTGGTCAGCTGTTTCATGAATATGATCGTAGCTACGAACATCAGCAATTTCTGAATTGGCTGGTGGAAACGTTGGTCGCAGAAAAAATCGAGGTGCTGCTGATCAGTGGCGATATCTTCGATAGTTCCAATCCGTCGGCAGCCTCGGTGAGGATGTTCTACCGTTTTCTGAATGAGGCAACAACAGCACTTCAGGATCTGCAAATCATCATTACGGCAGGCAACCACGACTCGGCGGCACGTTTGGAGGCGCCCAAACCATTGCTTGAGTCTTCTCATGTTCATATTATCGGACTTGTAGAAAAAGATGCCGAGGGAAATATTGATTATGAAAAACTGCTGATTAAAATACATAATGCTTCGGGAGCCATCAAAGCCTGGTGTCTGGCCGTTCCTTTCCTGCGTATGGGCGACTATCCGGCCATTGCCGATTGCGCCAATCCTTATACTGAAGGCGTGGCAGCTTTATATCAGGACGCTTTTGATTTTGCTCAAAAACATAACGCGGAAAATCAACCTATCATTGCTATGGGGCATTTGCATACCCAGCAGGCAGAGATTACTGATCTTGACAAAACCGAAAGGCTGATCATGGGCGGTGTAGAATGCATTTCAGCCACAGCTTTTCATCCCGACATCAAATATGTGGCTTTGGGACATATTCATAAAGCGCAAAAAATTGGTGGAAAGGAGCATATTCGTTACTCCGGCAGCCCCTTGCCGATGTCTTTTTCCGAAATTCATTACAAACATCAGGTCATTGTTTTTGATCTTAATCAGGAAATCAGCGATCTGAAGGCGATTGAAATTCCGGTATCTGTGCCATTGCAAAGAATTCCACATCAGCATCAGCCTTTGCATGAAGTCATTTCCCTTTTGGAACAATTGCCATCAGCCGATTCCAGTCCGGAAAAGCTTCCTTATCTACAGGTGCGTGTCTTGCTGGATGGACCAGAGCCCGCTTTGCGCCATAAAGTAGAATCCGCATTGGCTGGCAAAGGCGTCAGACTTGCAAAAATAGATGCCCAATATCCGAGTTCAATTAAAGAAACACCGGAACTGATCACACCTGAAAAACTAAATGAACTGCAGCCGCTTGATATATTCGGCAAAGTCTACCAGTCCCGATACAATAGCGAAGTTCCCAATGATTTGTTGCAGCTCTTTCAACAGGTGGTGCAGGAAGTAACTCATAAAGCCGAATAAGATGAAGATTCTCGCCATACGCATTAAAAATTTAGCTTCATTAGAAGGAGTCACCGAAATCAACTTTACGGACGAGCCCTTATGTTCTATAGGGATCTTCGCCATCACCGGTGCTACCGGAGCCGGAAAATCAACCATCCTGGATGCTTTATGTTTGGCCTTGTACGGAAAAACGCCCCGTTATCTCCAAGCCAGGGAAACAGGCGTTGAAATTCAAGATGTACTGGGAAGCACACTAAGCCAGGGCGATGTGCGGGGCATTCTGCGCGACGGCACTGCTGATGGATTTGCTGAAGTCGATTTCAGAGGAGTCGATGGGCAAAACTACCGCGCTACCTGGAGGGTGAGGCGGGCCAGGAACCGTGCCGATGGAAGCATACAATCTGATTCGGTGACGCTAAAAAACCTCAGCACCGCAGTCGATATGCCCGGCAGAAAAGCAGAAACCTTCAATGAAATCGCACGATTGGTCGGTTTGAATTTTGAGCAATTTACCCGGTCGGTGTTGCTGGCGCAGGGTGACTTTACCGCTTTTATGAAAGCCAACCGCGACGAGAAATCTTCTTTGCTTGAAAAGCTGACGGGAACCCATATTTATTCTGAAATCTCCCGGAAGATCTTTGAAAAATACAAGGCCGAAGAATTACACCTACGCGATCTCCATGTCCGTAAAGAAGGTATTGTCACCCTGAGTGATGAAGAACAGCACGCCCTATCTGCAGATCAGGAGCTGCTGGAAAGCCAGATCAAAAGCCTTGAAGCAGAGATCGAAAAATACACTGCCGGGATCGGATGGTACGAACAACTCGTCAACTTTCAACAAAGCAACGATGAAGCACAAAATGTCTTACAAGTAGCTGCTGAAACCAAAACTTCCGCTTTACCGAGAAGCCTTAAATTACATGCAGTCGAACAGGCACAGCAAACCCGAAGCTGGGCAGATGCCTTACAGCAAGCACAAGCACAACAGACCGATCAATCAGCCCTGCTGGTCTCTTTAAAGGAAACCCTGGCTTCACTGCAAGCACAACAGGAAACACTTGAAAAGCAGCTAATAGAAGCCGACCATCAGCTTTCTGCTGAACATAAAGCCCTTGCGGATGCGCAACCCTTACTGGAAAAAGCCAGAAAGCTCGATACGCTGCTGTCGGAGAAAAAAGAGCAGGTCAGCCAGCTGAAAGAAGAGGCTCAGAAAGTAAATGAAGTTAACTGGCAACATCAGGCTATACTTAAAAATAAAGAGGAAGCATTTGTTGCACTGCTGGGAGAAATAGACACCATCAGCCAATGGCAGACTGAACAGGCTTCCCGAAAGCCGGTTGCCGAAAATAAAAATCTCATCCTCTCCAAACTGGAAGATGCACAAAAACTGCTGGAAGCGCTGCAAAATGCTGCGGCAAGTTTAGCACAGTTACAGAATAAAATCCAAACCACCGAAGCCCAAAAAACAAATATTGAGCGGCAGTGGAAACAGCAGTTGCAGGCTTTCGAAAATCAACAAAAAAGCTGCAATGCCCAATCCGAAGCATTACTGCCCATTCCGATCGAAACCCTGAACCGCAATAAAACTAAAACTGACGCTCAGGTAGAAGAGCTGATCAAGGCACAGGCACAATGGCAACTGTACTATTATGCACAGACCGAATGCGAAAGTTTAAAGCAGAAGCAGGTACAGGATCAAACCGATCATCAACACAAACAGACGCTTCTACAAGAGCTTTACCAACAACTGCCGGTCATCAAGGCGGAAAGAGATACAGCTGATCAAATACTGCAACAGGCCCGGCTGGCATCGGCAGAAAATGTAGAAACGTTGAGGGAAGCACTGATCGAGCATGAACCCTGCCCGGTATGTGGCAGCACACACCATCCTTATGTGGTGGAAAACCCCCAACTCGAAAAGGTTTTGGCTCAACTCGAAAAAGCCCATCAGGAAAAAGAACAAATCTATCTGGCCAGCCATAGCAAACATCAGGCCTTAGAGCAGGAATGCCAGCGCCTGCAAACCACCATTCAACGACAGAAGGAAGATCTTCAGGTGAAACAATCCGCCCTTAAGATCCAAAGACAAGCCTGGGAACAATCGGATGCGTCGAAAAACAGTCTTTCTATAACTGATGCGGAAAAAGCATCATGGATTGACACCCAATTGCAGGCTTTTAAAGCAAAACAGGCTGATCTGATCACTCAATTGCAAACCTATGCAGACCAAAAACAAGCGTTGGAAACGGCTAAAAATATGATGGATCAACTAAAGGAAAATACCGACGGCCTGGCGAATCAAATCAAAGATATTCAAAACAACCTGTCCTTATTTCAGGAACAGCAAAACCAGATGAAACGCGAACAGGAAGTAGCTTCGACCCATCTGAAAGGAGTTGAAGCACTTCTATCGCCATATTTCTCCGCATCCGGCTGGATGGAAAACTGGAAGGCTACCCCTGCTACATTTACAGATGGCATTACAACTTTTACCGAACAATGGAAAGCCCATACCGAAAAACTGGATCAATGTACCCGAGAAAAAGCAGCACTGGAAGCGACTCTGAAAGTAATGGAACACCAGGCAAAAGCACTGGCATCAGAAGCCGAAAGGAAAACGGAAACTCATCTCTCTCAACAGGAATTTTACCTGGATCTGAGCCAACAACGTCAAGACCTTTTTGTAGGGCAGCCTGCTGATGAAAAGGAACTTCAACTGAAACAGGCCATCAGCAAAGCCCAGGAAGTATTTGACCATCTAAAAGCCATGCAACAACAGCTGGCCATCGATCGTACCAAAGCCCTTACCCGGCAGGAGGAACTCATGGCCGCGTTAAATACATTGAAAAGCACGATACAGAAAACTTCACAGCATCTGCTGGACTGGCTGGAGGAGTATAACCAAAAGAATGATCAGCCGCTCAGCCTAGAAGCACTCCATAATTTGCTGACATTGGGCAACAACTGGATAGACACCGAACGCAAAGCATTGCAGGCGATTGATGAAGAGTTGACCAAAGCCAACAGCATTCTTGCCGAACGACAACAGGCTTTAGCGCGTCATCAGCAAAATGGTGCATCGCAAATCCCACTCGAAGAACTCATCACCCTCAACGTTACGGTTAAATCAGAAGTGGAAGAAAAGAAGCATAAAAAAGGAGAAAATAGCTTCCGCCTGCAACAGGATGAAGCTAACAAAAACCGGATCGGCGACCTACTGCAAAGTATCGCAACACAGGCAGCCATCACCGAAAATTGGGCAAAGCTCAACGAGATCATTGGTTCAGCCGATGGGAAGAAATTCCGCCAGATTGCCCAAGAATATACCCTGGATGTGCTATTGGGTTATGCCAACATCCATTTGCAGGCCTTGACCAACCGCTACCGGATCGAACGCATTCCGGCATCATTGGGTCTCCAGGTGGTGGATCAGGACATGGGCGATGAAGTGCGTACGGTTTACTCGCTTTCGGGTGGAGAATCTTTCCTGGTGTCGCTGGCTCTGGCCTTAGGTTTGGCTTCGCTGTCATCCAGGCGCATGAAAGTAGAATCCTTATTTATTGATGAAGGTTTCGGCTCGCTAGATCCTACCACACTCAACATCGCCATGGATGCCCTCGAACGCCTGCACAACCAGGGCCGAAAAGTAGGTGTGATCTCGCACGTCCAGGAAATGACCGAACGGATTCCGGTGCAGATCAAAGTGAGTAAGCAGCAGAGCGGCAGGAGTAAGGTGGAGGTTAATCATAAATAAAAATCAAATAAGAATATGGCACAATTTAAAAATCCATACATATCAAGAGTACAAATAAAAAATTTTCGAAACTTTTTGGATGTGGATGTGGCTTTGGATCACAAACAGGTGATTATTGGAGAGAATAATGTTGGGAAAACAAATTTTTTAAGAGCAATCCAATTAATCTTGGATAAAAGTTATTCCGATGCTGATCGAGAATTACTTCCTGAAGATTTTCATGAGAGTATTGAGTCTCCTATGGAAAATGGTGAGGTAATCGAAATTAATCTTGAAATAAGGGGGTATGAACATAATAGTAAACTTAAGGCCCAGTTTGTAGATGCAGTAATATCAGATACTCCTCCAACTCTTAGATTCACCTATAAGTTTAAGCCTAATGTTGATGAATTCGGTAATATCATTAATTATAAATACGAGTTATTTAAAGGGAATAATGAAGAAAAAAGATTTACTAATGAAGACCGCAATTATATTAATATTTATGTTATAAAGGCATTGAGAGATGTTGAACGAGAATTAAAAGCAAACAAAAACTCTCCATTGTATAAACTTGTCAAACAGTATGAAATATCTTCTGAACATCTTGAAGAAATATCGAACGCTTTGAAATATGCAGCGAAGGGAATTCTTGAACTCGATGAAATTGAACATATAAAAAATGTCCTTACGAATCAGTTCACTACATTGTCTGGATTACATACTGATCACCAAATTACATTAAGAACATTCGACATTGATACTGAAAGATTGCTATATACATTGCAGGTATATATGGGATTAAAGGAAAGATCTGTCTCGGAATTAAGCTTAGGCCTGGCCAATATTCTTTATATCTCTTTAATGTTACTCCTTTTAAAAGACAAAACTATATTGCCCATTATAAAACCTGCCCAATTTGAATCATTAGCGGCCGAAGATGGAGGTGGATTATTAGCAGAGCTATATGAAGTAAGTGATAAAGGAAACTATATCTTGAAGCAAGAAATTGAAGATGGCAAGGTTGAATCATTGTATGATTTTATGGATGAACATAATTATAAACATCAGGCATTTACAATTTTAGCGGTAGAAGAACCAGAAGCGCATTTACATCCAACATTACAGCGGTTGATCTATCGAGAGGTATTGCATAACAGTAATACTTCAGTAATATTTACCTCTCATTCAACTTATATTACATCTGTAACGCCACTAAACTATATTGTCCATATTCGAAAAGTAAGTGAAAGCAGTAAAGCTTTCTCAACAGCTAATTTATCTCTTGATGATAAAGAAAAAAAGGATATAGAGCGTTATATCGATGCGAAGCGGGGAGAAATTTATTTTGGCAAAGGAGTTATTTTGGCTGAGGGTATTACAGAGGAATATTTTATTCCTGCTGCTGCAGATTTAATGGATACACCATTAGATAATTATGGGATTGTAGTATGTAATATCGACTCTACGAATTTTAGGCCATACATTCAATTACTTAAAGCATTAAATATTCCATGGGTGCTATTTACAGATGGAGATTATTATGAAATTGAAGAACATACAGATGAAGACGGAAATCATAAGACCAAACGTGTTTATCATATAATGGATCAAAATACAGGTAGGTCTTGGGGGCACAAAGGAAATGAGAATATTGTAAATATTCTTACTATGCTTAGAATAATAGCAGACGGCTCTACATTAGAGGAAGAAGAAATAAGAGATAAAGGAGGTTTTATAGGAGAATATACTCTTGAAGTTGATATGATGAACAATTCAGGCGATGAAGGAATTGAAATACTCAAAACCGTATACGATGAGCTCAAGCCGGGAGGAGATGAAATGCAAGAGAATTTTGAAGGAGCACTTGATAATAAAGATTATTGGTCTGCTCTTAAAAAGATCGAGGGAAATATTAGCAAAGGACGTTTTGCCCAGCGATTAGCTGAAGAACTTATTCTAGAATTAGTTCCGGATTATATAGGCAAAGGTATTGAAGCAATTATTCAAAAGGTTAATGAGTCTTATGAATAGTCAATTTTTTCAAGATTTAGAGCTGATAAAAAAAGATGCTAAACAGTACGAAGCTTATCAATCAATGGAGAGTTCTGTAATTGTTGCAGGTCCGGGGAGTGGTAAGACTCGTGTATTAACTTTAAAAGCTGTAACGCTTGCTAAAAGCCATATTAATAAACCGTCTGGACTAGCTTGTATTAGTTACAGCAGAGAATCTGTTAGAGAGCTTAAGAAAAGATTAAGGGCTTACGGTTATATTCCTACTAACAAAGACTTTATAGGAACAGTTCATAGCTTTAGTTTATTGCATGTTATCCAACCTTTTGCGCATCTATATCCCCAATATAATGTAGCATACCCGATTAAAATTATCCCAGATGATATAAAAGATAATCTCTACAATTCTGTACTTAAGGAACTGAATGTTGAGGATTCTCGTCAATTATCTCTGGCTGATATCAATAAACACAGGTCCCTTTCCCTAAGAGGTCGCAGTATGGTTCAAATGGGCACAACTGACCTCATTGCGAAAGGAGCGGAACTTTATGAAGCTAAGATTAATGAGACTGAGTTTATAGATTTTATTAACATTATCAACTTATCTGCTAAAATCATAAATGAACAGCAATATGTTAGGGAAACATTAAAAAGTCAGTTTCCTTGGCTATTAGTGGACGAGTACCAGGATTTAGGTAAGGCATTACACGAAATGGTGCTTGAACTAGTATTTAATGCTGGAATAAAATTATATGCGGTTGGTGATACAAACCAATCTATTTATGGGTTTAACGGAGGGTATCCAGATTTCTTATTGGAACTAATGTCAAATGATGATATAAAAACTATTAATCTTGTTTCAAATTATAGAAGCTCCCAACACATTATCGACGCTTCCATTGAAGCATTGCAACCAGTTCCTCCTTATCCAAAATATATAGCAGGGAAAAGAAATGATGATATAGCTGATTTCACTTTTATTACTTGTGACAATGGGATGGAACCTCAGTATGAGATTGTAGCAAAAAAGATAATTCCTAATTTGTTAGCTAAAAGTGTTCCTCTAAATGAAATTGGAATTATAACTAGTTCTAATGCTCAAATTCAGCATATGGCAACTTTTATGAAACAAGAAGAAATCCCTTTCTTTATTGTTAAATGGAGTTTTGAAAACAGTGCAGTTGTTGTATGGTTACAAGATTGTGCCCAATGGAGTATTGATAAAGAAACACAATCATTTGATGAATTGTTTAATTTTTGGAGAAGATTAATAAATAATCATAATGATACTAGGAAAGATAAAGAAGAAATATATTTAAAAACAAGATTTTATAAAGTACTTGCTAATAGTTTGGAAAGTAATAATTGTTTTGAATGGTTAAGCCATATTATAAACCAATTAGAGCTTAAAGAGACGCTTAGTAATTCTGAGATGTATCCAAATGAAGTTGATAATTTAAATAAGCTATTAGATGAAGCTAACTTACGCAATTTAAAAGATGCAGAGATAAAAAGATTTGCAAATCTTGGATCTCCCGAAAACGAGGTCACTATTACAACCCGGCATAGCTCAAAAGGATTAGAATTTGAGGCCGTAATATTATTAGGAATGGAGGAAGGAAACTTCCCATATTATTTAAATATAGGTAATGAAATTGCGCTAAATGAAGATCAAAGACTTTGTTATGTTTGTATTAGCAGAGCAAAACAAACATGTATCCTTCTGAGATCGGAGTCATTTACTAGGGAAACTAAGTATGGTGTAAAGACCTTTCCTTATCCTCCCTCTAGATTTTGGGTTAATCTACACGATAAATTTGGAAATGAAAATAATACATTTACCGCGGAAAATTATAAATAATTAAATTTTTATTTATCATGTAATCACCAATCATTAACGCTCCATCAGATTAAAAGAAACCGTTCAATTTTTTGTCTAATCCTAAAAAATAATTCCAACAACTCCCCGAATTCTTACCAAAAATGAACTACGAAAAAGCGCTCTCCCTCTACAAAAACGACAAAACCCTTCAGCTCCTGCGGGCTGAACACTTTCCGCTGCTGGTGAGCTTTTTCCACCTCGTCTTCAAGCAGCAGGACAGGATTTCGTACCTGCAAACCGAATTGCAGAGCATCCTGGGCGATTATATCTTTTCTCTCCAAAGGCTGGGTATTGAAGATTACCAGAAAACGCCGGTAGATTATTTACAGAAATGGGCGGAGCAAGGCTATCTGCGTCGTTACTATGAGCGGGCCGACGAACCTATGTATGAACTTTCCCCGGCGACGGAAAATGCGTTAAAATGGCTCGAAGATCTCAATAAACAACAATTTGTGGGCACCCACAGCCGGCTCATCCAGTTTTTTGATCTGCTGCAACGCATTGTCAATACCACTTCCGGGCCCTATGAGCGCATCCGGCAGTTGCAGGAAGAACGCCGGAAAATTGATCAGGAAATCGAACAGATCCGCCAGGGCAATTATGCGAAACCTTCCGATACCCAGCTGAAAGAAAACTATTTTCTGGCCGAGGAAACTGCGAAACGTTTGTTATCCGATTTCCGGCAGGTCGAAGAAAATTTCAGAGAATTGGATAGCCAGACCCGCCAGACCATCATCAAAAGCAATCTTGCCAAAGCAGATCTGCTCGATAATGTTTTTCAGCAGCAGGATTTCCTCTGGAATACCGATCAGGGCAAGAGTTTTAAGGCTTTCTGGGAGTTTCTGATGAGCGAGCAGATGCAGGAAGAACTCGAAGACTTGCTGGATAAGATCAATACCATCCCGGCGATTGTCGAAATCAAGAAAGAACAGACCGTAGACCGTATCAAAACCAACCTGGTGGATGCCGGGGATAAAGTAAACCGGAGCAACGACGGCCTGATCGAGCAGCTGCGGAAATTTGTGGAACAAAAGAACCTGTCCGAAAGCCGCCATATCCTTCAAAGTATTGAAGAAATGGAAAGTCTTTTGCTGGAGTATAAGGAAACACTTGACCCGCAAGCTACCTGGATGGAAATCGATGAGGTTTTTAAACCCTCCTTTACCATGGACCGGCCGCTTTTTAACCCACCGGTTAAAGTTGCCTTTGCTGCTACCGAAATTGCCGACGGAGTGGCTACGGCTGATACCAACCTTCTGTTTGAACAGTTTTATGTGGATGTGGAAATCTTGCGAAACCATGTGAAAACCCTTTTGAAAACCCGCTCACAGGTTGCGCTTTCCGAGTTGCTCCATCATTACAAGCCCACCAAAGGCGTTGCTGAAATATTGGGCTATATGCAAATCGCGACTAACGAAGGCAAACATTTCGTCAACCGTGATCAATTCGAATATCACCTCATCGAAAACAAATCCACCGGAAAAACCTATCGCATGCAAACCCCGATCATCATATTTAACCGATAAAAAATGGAATACCACTACTCTGTAAGCCTCATTGCCTTATTGAAAGGAATCGTATACAGCCACCAGAAAGAAACCTGGGAAAACCTGCTGCAGTACGAACCCGATGTCAAAAAATATTTTATCCCGATCGGGCTGGAACTCTTTCTGGATAAGAGCGAAGGCTACGCCTTTCTGCGCCAGAAGGAATGGGAAGACGACGAAAGACCTTTGCCGAGAATAGCTGAAAAACGGTCGCTCAATTTCATGACTTCTTTAGTCTGTATCGTCCTGAGAAAATTTTTACTCGAACACGATGCTCAGGGTGGCTCAGTACGTTCCATCATCAGCGATCAGGAAATCATCAACCGGGTGAAAGTATTCTTGCCCAATGTGAATGATGAAGCCAAACAACAGGAAAAGATTAACACCGCCATCAACCGCGTACGCGACATCGGATTCCTCAGAAAACTGGAAGACCATGAAAAAAACTACGAAATACACCGGATCATCAAAGGTTTTGTGAATGCCGATGTGATTGATGAAACCCTGCAGAAGTTCAGGAACTATGCTGCTGAAAACCAATCGAAACAATAAACTCATTTATGGAAGAACTATTTGAGACCCACCCGGAAGACCTCAACCTGGCCGGCTACCGGCTTCAATACCTGGAAGTGCTCAACTGGGGGACCTTTAACCAGGTGCGCTGGCAGATCCAGCCTAACGGACAAAATGCCCTGCTGACAGGCGATATCGGTTCAGGAAAATCTACGCTCGTGGATGCCCTGACCTGCCTGCTTGTGCCTCATCATAAGATCATCTTCAATAAAGCCGCCGGTGCCGAAGGGAAAGAGCGTAACCTGCTGAGTTACGTGAGAGGAGAATTTAAAAAAGAAAAGGAAGAAATCACTAAAACCGCAAAGAAGGTCTACCTCCGTCCAGATGATCATACCTATACCGTTATTATCGGAAACTTTTACAACCAGGGCTATAACGAACACATTTGCCTGGCCCAGTTTTTCTGGATCGGCAAAGAGGGAAAAGTAGAAAAACTGCTCATCATCGGAACAATTCCTTTAACCATTAAAGACCATTTTCAGCATTTCAGCGATATCAATGAGCTGCGGAAGAGCCTGCGCAATACGCCGGGAGTACAATTGTTCAACGATAATTTTTCGCAATACAGCGAGCAGTTTCGCAGGCTTTTCGGAATGAACAGCGATAAAGCCATTGACCTGTTTTACCAGACCGTTTCCATGAAATCTGTCAGCAGCCTGACCGATTTTGTCCGCGAACAGATGCTGGAAAAAACTGATGTCAAAGAACAGATTGATGCCTTACTGAAACGTTTTGATGACCTCAATAAAGCCCACGCTGCGGTGGTACATACCCGGGAACAATACCAGATCCTGAAGCCCTTAGCAGAAGCCAGTGAAACCTATGAAAAGGTTACCCGTGAAATTGAGGACATCGAAGCCATGCTGGAAGTGATGCCCGTCTGGTTTGCAGAAAAGAAATGGGAACTGCTGGAACAGGCCATCATAGATGCGGGTCAGGAACTGGAAAAAACAACACAACAGCTGCATACCATTACCCAGGAAATAGAAGCCTGGGAAGAACGCCGGCAAACGATTATACAGGACATTGCGAGCAACGGCGGAACACGGATCGAACAAATTGCCGGAGAGATGAAACGGCATGAGCAAGACAAAGAAGTCAAGCAAAAGGAATTCGATGATTATGAGCGTCTCGCCTTGAAGACCAGGTTGGCAAGTATAAAGCAGGAAAGTGATTTTCAGAATAACATCAAGCGGGCTAACGAATCAATGGAGAAATGTGGTCAGATAGAAGAAAAACTTCGGGAACAACGGGATAACGAGATTAGTGAACTGCGTAAACAGGAAGGGGTATATCAGGCAGAGCGAAAAGAACTGCAATCACTCAAAGAACGTAAAACCCAGATTCCGGCCTGGCTGATTGCCTTTCGGTCACAACTTTGTGCCGATTTGCGAATTGACGAGGAAGATTTGCCTTTCGCCGGGGAATTACTGAAAGTGAATGAACAGCAAACCGAATGGGAAGGCGCAATCGAAAAACTGCTCCGTGATGCAGGCATCAGCTTACTCGTTCCCGGAAAGCATTACCGGAGTGTCAGCCATTATGTTAACAGCAATCCATTGAAGGGTGCCGACGGAAGGGGCATCAAACTGACCTATTTGGAAGCGGATCTGAATGCTAACACTCGACTTCTAAAAGAATTGGATGAAGACAGCATTGCTTATAAAATAGACATCAAACCTGAAACACCTTTTTATGATTGGCTGGAAAATTACCTGCAACGCAGCTTCGGCGATTATATTTGTACCGATGTCGATGGTTTACAGCATGTTCCTTTTGGTATCACACGGCAAGGTCTGATCAAGAGCGGCCGCATCCGCCATACTAAAGACGACCGCAAACGGATTGACGACCGGCGTAATTATGTATTGGGCTGGAGCAATGCTGAGAAAATAAAAGCACTGGAAAATTCGGTAGATCAGCTGGAGCGAAATATTTATGAGCTAAAATCCAGACTAAAGGATATTGAAGAAAAAGAGAAACAGAACAGCGAACAGAAGCAACTGTTGGGACTTTTACTTTACGTGAAAGACTTTTCCCGCATCAACTGGCAATACCACGTTGCCAAAATCTATGAATTGGAACAGGAACGTGATCAATTACTGAATAACAGTGATAAACTTGCCCAATTGGAACGCAATAAAAGTGAAGTAGACCAGCAGATTAAAGATGGAAAAGCGAAAGAGAAACAACTATCTCAAAACATCGGCGGGTTAAATACGAAAATTCAAAACTATCAGGATCAACAACACCAGGCCATACAGCAAAAGGAACAATTAGTGCCCCACCTGAAAGAAAAATGGTATCCGATGATCGACGAGAAACTCAGGGAAATAAAAATCAATCTACGTGGCATTGAGCAAAGGCAGGAAGAATTCCGCAAACAATTTCAGGGTGAAAACGGCGAATTGAAAAGGCTTCGTGGACGTCAGGCTGGTCATAGAACCCACATTGAGAAAAAGATGCGGGAAATCAAGGAACATTCCCGTGCCGAATACAGTGAAGTTACCGACAGCATCGATGCCCGTGCCGAATATATCAAAAAATTCAGACAACTGGAGTCTGAAGACTTAAAACGGCACGAAGAGCGCTTCAAGGAAGAGCTGAATAAAAACGTGATCAACAGCATTGCTGTATTCGACAGCCAGCTGCAGAAACACGAAAAAGACATCAAACAGAAAATCAGGACCATTAACGACCATCTTTCGAAGATTGTGTATAATGCCGTGCAGGATACCTATATCACCATTTTAATGGATGCCACCCCGAATAAAGAAGTACGGCTTTTCAGGGAGGAATTGAAAAAATGCTATATCCATTCCTTCAGCAGCCATAATGACCTGTATACGGAAGAGAAATACGAACAGGTAAAAAGGATCTTAGACCGTTTTGCCAGTATGGAAAATGCAGACCGCGAATGGACTTCAACTGTTACCGATGTACGCCAGTGGTTTGAGTTTAACGCCAGTGAACGTTACCGCTCTGATGAAACAGAAAAAGAGTTTTATGAAGGTTCTGGCGGAAAAAGCGGTGGACAAAAGGAGAAACTCGCCTACACCATTCTGGCCAGTGCTTTGGCCTATCAGTTTGGTTTGCAGTTCGGAGAGCGCAAGAGTAAAAGTTTCCGTTTCGTAGTGATTGATGAAGCCTTCGGCAGAGGCAGCGATGAAAGTACCCGCTACGGACTGGAATTGTTTAAAAAACTGAATCTCCAACTGTTGATTGTGACGCCATTGCAAAAAATCCATGTCATTGAAGGCCATGTCAGCTCCTTTCATTTTGTGAGTAACCGGGAAGGCAACAATTCGCAGGTCAGTAATTTTACCAAAGAAGAATATGAAATCGAACGCGATAAACATAACGGAATCTTTCCCAATACCCCTGATGCATGATTAGTCCGGCAGAAATTAAAAAACAGGCATTAAAATGGTGGAAGCCTCTGCTGCAAAGCCATATCCAGCAAGAAGTCTTTTTTCCGAAAATAATAGACCGTATCGGAAAAGTAAAATCGGGTCACATCACGGAACGGTTTGAAATCCTTCAAAAGGAAATAGAAGAACTGTATCGTTATTCTAAAAACCAAACCGTTAAAGGCTACCTCGTGCAGACCGCCGGCCGGAATTTCAGGCGGACAGGCAGCCATGATTTGCCGGATACCATTATTTTTGAAAGTATTGAAGACTACCTTTATTTTACGAAATATCAAAAAGATTGGACCGTCTTTCTGAAGCATTATGAACAGGTCATTAGCATCATTCCTGTATTAAAAGACTGGACTTTACAGCATTGTTTATGGCTAACGGATCACCATATCGATTGGGAAGATGTGCTGAAGGTTTGCCTCTATTTTATACAGACGCCCCGCCCCAACCTTTACCTGCGGCAGCTACCTATCGAGATCCACACCAAATTTATTGAAGAAAACAATACACTGATTCAATCCTTACTCGATTTCCTGATTCCGGATCATGTGCGATCACCTCAACAAAAACGTTTCGCCGAGCGTTTCTTTTTGCGGTACGATGAGCCGTTGATCAGGCTCCGCTTTCTGGATGAAAACCCAAATCCGGATTTTAAATTCAGGGACATCAGTATTCCACTCTCCGATTTTGAAACGCTTGAACTTCCTGTGGAAAATATCCTGATCGCTGAGAACAAAATGAATTTTCTAACCTTACCGCTATTAAAATCTACTGTCGCCATCTGGAGTGGAGGTGGCTTTAATATTTCCTATCTCAAAAATGCGGTTTGGCTATCAGACAAAAAAATCCTGTACTGGGGCGATATTGACGAACATGGCTTCCAGATTCTGCATCAGCTACGGTCATACCATCCGCATGCCCAAAGCATCATGATGAACCGGACGACTTTTGAAACTTTTCAAAGCTATGCAGTAAGTGGAGCAAGAAATAAATCCCAAAATCTAAACCTCTTGACCAAAGAAGAAAACGATCTTTTCCAATATTTAAAGACTTTGGAGAAAAACAGGCTGGAACAGGAGAAAATTCCGCAGATGTATGTTGATAAGTGTTTGAAGACCAATATTTAATAGTAGCAGATATTTGTAGATTAACTGATATTTCTTTTCAATCGCCTGTAAATGACTTTAAAGTTGATATTAATGTATTACTGAATAAAAATCGGAATATTTTAAAGTAATTATTCAAATGACTGAAGTTAAGTGGACCTTATAAATTCTGCTTTTATATCAATTTTTCAATTTGATAAATTCTGAGGAATATTTTTGATGTATTTGTTTACCAAATAGGGAAGTTTATCTCAATGATCTTAAATAGCAGGAACGAGGCTTTAGTATTAATGATGTGCCTACCGGTCAGAAATATCGTTTCATCCATTATTTTTAACTGATTGACTTTTCCATAAAACTCTAAAATGAGACTCCCGGATCTCATGTGAAAACTGTTCCCTTATCTTCTGGGAGCTGTAGCAGTAGCGCGATTAGCCATTTCAGGCAGGCCGGGCTGGCGGACAAAAATTTTCCCTTTTCCTTCCATGATATTGATTTCAATCTCAGATTCTTTGTCGCCATAACTATCACTCACCTGATCATAAGAATTGATCTTAAAAATCAGATTGGAGTTCGCAGGATTTCTGAAATTGCATTTCACGACTTTTGCTATTTTATAGGTATTGAGTAATTCATCTTTGTCTTTCCTCATCTCCTTTACTTCAATAAACCCGTCATGAATATCATATTTAAGCGGAAAACCTTTTCCTCCACTGAATGCATAATAGGTTGCGCTTGTAATACACGGTATTTCCTGCGCATTGACAAAAGATCCAAGCATCAGGAAAACGAAACACACCACCACCGAACATCTTTGCAGCATAAAATTTATGTTTGAATGTAAATAATCACCGAAATTAACAAAAGTCGGTGAGAATCATGGGATATTACCTTATAAATTTCCATGAAAAATCCCGGATCATATCTGATCCGGGACTGAAAATTAATTTAATTTTCCGCCTAATGCTTTAAAAAGTAAAACATTATTACGGGTGTTCTGATGTCTGAACTGCAGCAGATCCAGCTCTGCCTGCAGCTTGCTTTTCTGGGAATTGATCAGTTCGAAATAATTGGCATATCCTGTAACATACAGATCATTGGAGACCTCAACGCCCCGATCCAGGAAACCGACTTCTTCTGCTTTTAATTTTAAAACCTTTTCATAAATCCGGGTCTGTTTTAAAATAGACTGCAGTTCATTAAAGGCTGTGGTCACGCTCTTCTGATAATTTAAAAATGCAATTTCCTGCTCGCTGGTAGCGACATTGAATTCATGTTTCAACTGGCCTTTATTGAAAACCGGAACCATCAAACCTCCCAAAAGCTGTCCGGCCAGAGAAGCAGGATTGAAAAATGTGCCTGCAGAAAAAGCATTCAGTCCAAAACCTGCCCCCAGATCGATCCTGGGATAAAAGGCTGCCTTTGCCGCTTTTGCGTCTGCCTGGGAAGATTCCAGGACATAATAGTTGGATGCGACATCCGGTCTGGAATGGATGACGGCTTCTACATTGATGTTTTTGTTCAGAATTTCCATATTCGTTGGCATTAAAACACTTCCCCGCCTGATTTCTCCGCCATAGCTTCCGGTTAAGGTAGTCATCGCCTGTTCTACGGTAACAATCTCAACTTTAATATGTTCAATCTCTGCCAGCCAGTTGTTATTCTGAGCCTTAAACTGCTGAACGGCCAGTTCTGTTGCTTTTCCCACTTCCCGCTGCGCAAGGACAATTTCAAAAGCTCTCTGCTGCAGGCTGTAATTTTTTTCATAAATGGCCAACCGGTTGTCAAGCGCTACCAGCTGGTAATATAAATTCGCAATATCGGTGAACAGCTCCACCTGCAATAACCGCAGTCCTTCTGCCGATGCGAGGTACTTTTTCTGGGCAGCCAGCTTTTTATTCTTCAGCTTTCCCCAGGCATCGATTTCCCAGCTGCTTCTTGCACCCAGCCAGTAATTGGGCGTAAAATCACGGTTTATTTTCTGATCTTCCGTAATATTCGGGGAAAGATTAGTATCATAATTTCCGACGCCTTCCATGGTATACTTTCCGTACCGGTCCCCCGAAGCAGAAGCTCCGATTTCCAGGGACGGAAGCAGGTCCATTTTTGAACGCTGCAGAAAGCTGTTGGCAATTTCCACCCGCTGCCGGGCAATCTGGAAATCAGGGTTGGCCTGTACTACTTTATCGAAAAGCTCCAGCAAATGCTGATCGGTAAAATAGGCCTTTAAATTGATCTCCTGAAACACGACAGAGCCCTGATGTGTACTGACGATTTCACCGGGCAGTTCTCTTGCTTTTCTGAGCCCGGCGACTTTGGGTGCTGCACATGATGCCATAACCAGAAATGCCGTTCCATACCCTATACTTTTATGATTTAATTTTTTCATCCTTCTTTTTATTTTCAAATTTCGCAAAAAATATGTACAGTCCTGGAATGATCACCAATCCGAAGACGGTTCCGATCAACATTCCTCCGGCAGCCGCTGTACCGATCGAACGGTTTCCTATGGCACCGGCACCGGAAGCAATACACAGCGGTATCAGCCCTGCCACAAAGGCAAAGGAGGTCATCAGAATAGGACGGAGACGCTGCTTTGCGCCTTCGATCGCTGCCGGCACAATATCATCTCCTTCTTTATGCCTTGCGACCGCGAATTCTACAATCAAAATCGCATTTTTGGCGAGAAGCCCGATCAGCATGACCAGGGCTACCTGGGCATAAATGTTATTATCCAGGCCGGCCAGGACCAGTGCGATATAAGATCCGAAAATCCCTGTCGGAAGGCTTAACAGAACCGGCATGGGAAGTAGGAAACTTTCATATTGTGCAGCTAATAAAAGGTAAACGAAAAGAAGGCAGATCATAAAAATGTAAACCGTCTGATTTCCCGATAAGATTTCTTCTCTTGTCATTCCCGACCACTCAATATCGAAACCTTTGGGAAGTGTTTCTTCAGCTACCGCTCAACAGCAGCGATGGCATCTCCCGAGCTGTATCCGTTGGCGGCTTCCCCGTTAATCATCGCCGACATATACATATTATAGCGGGTCAGAACCTCAGGTCCGTACACCTTTTCAATCGTGATAAATGTTGAGAACGGAACCATCTCCCCTTTATCATTTTTTAAATATAAATTCAGAATGCTTTCGGGACGGTCTCTGTGTTCGGGACTTGCCTGGACCATCACCTTATACATCTGGCTGAACCGGATAAAATTGGTCGCATAATAAGAACCCAGCATGGTCTGTAAGGTAGACATGGCATTGTCCACCGAAATTCCTTTCTTGGCCGCCATATCATAATCGATATTGATCATATACTGCGGGAAAGTAGCATCAAAACTGGTGAAACTGTTCTGCAATTCCGGCGCGGAATTGAGCTTTTTCACAAATTCCTTCGTGATTTTGTCGGTGTTTTCAACGGTACCGCCGGTTCTGTCGAGTAAACGCAACTCAAAGCCGCTGGTATTTCCGAACCCGGGCACGGTAGGCGGTGCAAAAATTTCTATCTGTGCATCGGAGATTCCTTTTGTTTTTTCGGAAAGCGCTGTGATCAGGTCATTTACCGAGATATTTCTCTCTTTCCAGTCTTTAAGGTTGATCATTGCCATACCGTATGAGGACCCTGCAATTTCCGTTACGATGCTGTATCCTGCGAGGGTGGTGACATTCTCCACTCCCTGAATCTTTTTGGCGATTACCGTAACCTCATCCAGCACTTTTTCGGTCCGTTCTACAGTAGCCCCCTGCGGCGTGGTCACACTTACGTACACCATTCCCTGGTCCTCCATCGGGATAAATCCGGTCGGTAAAAATTTACCGGTCACAACAGTTAATCCGATAAAAAGGAATAACAGCCCGAACGTGACGGTTGTTTTTGTGGCAAATTTCGAAAGAATACCGGTGTATTGACGGGTAAGTTTATCAAAACCGGTATTAAATTTCGAGAAGAACCGATCGGCCACTGTTTTCTTTTTATCATGACGATGCGGTTTTAAGATCAGGGCACATAATGCCGGCGTCAGTGTAAGGGCATTCACTCCCGAAATGACAATGCTGATGGCCAGCGTCAGGGAAAACTGCCGGTAAAACACCCCTACCGGACCATCCAGAAATGCTACGGGAATAAATACCGCAGACATTACAACGGTAATCGCCACAACAGCACCGGCTATTTCCCTGGTAGCACTGATGGTGGCTTCCAAAGGCTGTAAACCTTCTTCCATTTTTACGTGAACGGCTTCTACCACAACAATGGCATTATCCACAACAATACCGATGGCAAGAACCAGCGCGAACAGCGTCAGCAGGTTCACAGAGAAATCAAGCATATTCATAAATGCAAAGGTTCCGACTAATGCTACCGGTACCGCGAGTACGGGAATTAAGGTCGAGCGCCAGTCCTGAAGGAAAATAAACACAACAATTCCTACCAGAATAAAAGCTTCGATAAGGGTTACCAAAACGGCACTGATGGAAGCATCCAGGAATCTCGATACATCATAGGCCATATTGAACTCCATGCCGGGAGGAAAAGAGGAGCCTTTCAGTTCTTCCATTTTAGCTTTAACATTTTCGATGACCTCAGAGGCATTGGAACCCGGTCTCTGCTTCATCATAATGGATGCAGAGGGTCTCCCGTTGGTTTTGGAAACCATTCCGTAATTCATGGCTCCGAATTCCACCTTGGCGATATCCTTAAGCTTTAAAATAGTTCCGTTTTCGTCCGAGCGAACGGGAATTTCTTCATATTGCTTAGGCTCAAAAAATTTTCCTCTGTATTTTATCACATACTGCAGCTGACTTGATGTTTTTCCGGAAGTCTCCCCTACTTTCCCGGGAGCGGCAGAAATATTCTGCTTCTGTAAAGAGCTCACCACTTCATCGGCAGATATACGGTATGACGCCATCTTCTGGGGATCGAGCCAGACTCTCATGGAATATTCTTTCTGTCCCATGATTTCGGCACGTCCCACTCCGTCGATACGTTTCAGTTCCTGGAGAACATTAATATCCGTAAAGTTGTAAATGAACTGCTCATCCTGGCTTTCGTCGGTACTGGTGATATTAAGGTACATTAACATACTGTTCACCTCCTTTTCGGTGGTCACCCCTGCACGGATTACCTCTTCGGGAAGTTCGTCCAGAATCGTTGTTACCCGGTTCTGTACGTTAACTGCCGCCACGTCGGGATCGGTACCTACCTCAAAAAATACCTGAATGAGCGTAAGCCCGTCATTGGAAGTCACCGTCGACATATAGGTCATCCCGGGAACTCCGTTAATCGCCCGTTCCAGCGGAAGCGCCACGGCATTGGCCGAAACCTCCGCATTGGCTCCAGTATATTTTGCGGTTACCGTTACAGAAGGCGGTACAATATCGGGAAACTGGGTGATAGGCATTTTCAAAAGAGCCATCAGTCCCAGCAAAACAAATAATATGGAAATTACCAGCGAAAGAACTTTTCGCCTTATAAACATTTCTACCATCGCTAATTGATTTAAATTTATGAAAGATTAGAGTTTCTTTTTAATAGTAATCCTGTCACCGTCTTTCAGGGACTGTGTACCTTCATAAATAATTAAATCACCGTTCTTAAGCCCGTTTTCTACGAGGTAGGAATCTCTCAGCGTCGTTCCTATCCGGATGTTGGTCATCTTCACTTTATTCTGGCCGTCAACGGCAAAAACATAGGTTTTATCCTGAATGGAAAAAGTAGATTTCTGCGGAATGATAATAGATTTGGGCTGATATTCCGAAATAACGAGCTTTCCGGAAGTTCCGTGCTTGATCAGATGATCGGGATTCGGAAAAACCACTTTATACCGGATTGATCCTGTGGCACGGTCTATTTCCCCTTCTGCGGTTTTTAGTGTCCCGTTATACTCATAGTTAACGCCGTTGGGCAGCGTGAGTTCAATTTTCTGATGTTTTCCGAGCCTGTCGCTTGCCAGCAACTCAAAATACATATTTTCGGGAATGGAGAAATAGGCGTAGACTTCGTTCAGCTGAGATAAAGTGGTCAGGAGAGATCCGTTTTCAACGAGGCTTCCGTCTTTATAGGGAATGGTATCTATGACTCCGTCGAAAGGGGCAACCAGATTGGTAAAGCTGATTTTCTGCAGAACTGTTCTTTTTTCGGCATCGGCATAGGAGCGTTTTGCGCGGGCGGATGAGAGGCGGGCTTTCACCATTTCCAGCTCATTACCGGCTACAAATTTTTTGGCGTGCAGGCTTTCAATCTGCTTCAGTTCCACTTCAGCAATACGCACCTCTGCATCCGCCTGCTTCAGGGCCGCATTGGCTTTCAGCAGTTCCATCTGAAGCTCGGCATCATTAATCTTAAATAAAGGCTGCCCTTTTTTGACAAACTGCCCTTCATTAACGTACGTTTTCTGGATAATTCCTCCAATTCTGGCACGGATTTCGACATTTTTTTTAGCCTGAATATCCGTTACAAACTGATTGGTAACCAGTGTATCTTTTTCCCGGATTTTAAGGACGGGAACATCGGCGGCTTGCTGATCTTTTATTTTTTCGGCTTTACTGCATGACACAGAGAATAATATTGCCATACAGCAAATTATTACGTTTTTAAAATACATGTAATATTTTTTAAGTTATAAAAATTTCGTTAAACTAGACTGAATTTCAATAACTTAATTTAAAAGAGCTGAAGAAGATGGAGAAAGGATTTGGCTCCGCAGACCACGAATTCGGAAACGACAGAAAGTCCTTTTTTCGGAACATCATGAATAGCAGACAGTTTCCCAATGGTTGTCTGACCATCTTCTCTTCGAATGGAATATTTAAGGATTTTTGAAGCAGCAGGCAGCGCATGGGTATTCATATCTGCCTCCTCGTAGACATCCAGTACCGTAATATTAGTCGGCGGAGGAATACATGGTATTTTATTTAATGATTTTTCCGCCCATTTCGAGTTGAAAAGGGTAAAAACCAACATTAAATAAAAAAAGATAAACGACCTAAGACCTGCCATGCCCAATCAGAACATTTGTTTTTGAATAAAAACGGTGAATATGCCGCAAAAATAGGCATTTTTTAAGGAGTACCCCGGCTTTTGAATGTTAAAAAAACTTAATTTTAAAGCTTGGGCAGAGCGGGAAGTAAGTACTTCCGGTTTTTTTGTTGTTCTTACCGCTAATATCACTATGGAAACATTGAAAGAGCATACAATTCATATGTTCTTTTAAAGCATGACCGACTTTGCTGATGTGGTGAGTATTTTAAAGAGATACTGCCACCCTAGCCCTGATCGCAGCATCTGTCTGAGCTCATTTCATGAATTTGGCGGCGCGTCTGCGACGCGCCGCCAAATTCATGAAATAGCGAGTGCGGAGAGCAGGAAAAAGCTCCTTATAAATAAATTTCTCAGCTATGGATGATCCTCGTGTGATATGAATTAATTTTCTTTCACGGCTTTTCCGTACGCATCCAGAGCCCTCTGTCTTGCGAAAGTGTGCTCAACGATAGGTTCGCTGCTCATTTCTTTTTCAGAAAGCCAGGATTTAATATATTTCAGATTTTTATCGAATTTTTTAGTCTGCTCCGAGGGATTGAAAACTCTGAAATAGGGTGCAGCATCACATCCGCATCCTGCCGCCCACTGCCAGTTTCCGTTATTGGATGACAACTCATAATCCAGGAGTTTTTCTGCGAAATAGGCCTCTCCCCAGCGCCAGTCGATCAAAAGATGTTTTGTAAGAAAGCTGGCAACGATCATCCGTACTCTGTTATGCATAAACCCTGTTTCGTTAAGCTGCCTCATTCCTGCATCCACGATCGGATATCCGGTTTTACCTTCGCACCACCGTTGAAACTCTTTTTCATCATTCCGCCAACTGATATTTTCATATTTCTCTTTGAAACAGTGACGGACTACTTTTGGGAAATGATATAAAATCTGCATAAAAAATTCTCTCCAGATCAGTTCCTTCAGCCACGTCTGGTTGTGCTCTAATGCAAAACCCACACATTTGCGAACCGAGACCGTTCCAAAGCGCAGTGCTACCCCCAGATGAGTGGTATGGTCCAGAGCCGGAAAATCCCTGTACTGCTCATAGGTATCAATAATTTTATTTTCCAGCACCGGCTGGATGAATTCCAGGTCTGTTTTTTGGAAACCTATATCTTCCAATTCCGGAAAATGCGATGTATAGGAAAGAAACCGGGAAAAATCGGTTGTGAATTCTCTGAAATTATCTTTATTGAAATGTTCAAGCCACTTTTTTGAATATGGTGTAAATACAGTATACGGTGTTCCGTCATTTTTTACGACTTCACTTTTTTCAAAGATTACCTGGTCTTTATAATCTTTAAAACCGATATGATTATTGTGAAGAAATTTTTCAACTTCCTGATCCCGTTTTATGGCCTGGGGTTCGTAATCTCTGTTACAGAATACCGCTTCAATATCGTATTTTTCAGTCAGTTTTCTGAAAATATCAAGGGGTTTACCATGATAGATGCTTAAGGCACTTCCATGTGATTTCAGGACGGTATGCATCTGCTGCAAAGCCTGGTGGATATAATCTACTCTTTTATCGCTTTTGTTTTCGAGCCTATCCAGGATATCCGTATCAAAAATAAAAACGGGCACTACCCTGGCGCCTGATTTGAGGGCATGATATAATCCTGCGTTATCATTTAATCTTAAATCCCTGCGAAACCAGAAAACATTCACTTTCTCCATTGTACTTATTATTAAAAATATTGTTCTGCAACCTGGTAAGCTCTTTTAACTCCCAAAGATTAACGGCAGAAAACAAAACTCGCAGACGTTTACTATAACTGTCGAGTTGCCATTTACATATGTATGATCTTCCTCACTTACATATCAGTTATAAATCCACATTAAAACCGCTTTCTGCGAATTCTGAATACGGGGATCTATTTCTTTCATGGCATTGTCTGAAACGGTAGGACAGCCCCACCCTTCGGGAGAACCTTCCGGGAAAACCTCCTCATCGCTCATTTTGTTCCAGGAATGAAAAACAATAAATCTTTTTAAAGCATTATTATTGGTTTCCTCAAGGCCGTGCATCAGGTATTTGATATGAATTCCCCAGTCGCTGTGGCCTCTTCCCTGCAGTTTATATTTTCCCAAAGACGAAAGATGGCTTCCGTCTTCATTACTGAACGAAGGATTTTCTTTCGAACCGTCCTGGCTCCATGGATAGTTTCCGCAACCATGTCCCACAAGGTATTTTTTTGAAACTGAAGATGTCTTAAAATCCCAGATTACCAATCTTTTGATACCTGAATGAATGCTCATATCTATTAAAATGCAGAAGTCGGTGTTCAGGTCCCGTGACTGGCAGAACAGCAATGCTTCCTGTGCTTTGGATCTTGTTTTATCAGGATCTATTTCCTGTTTTTCTTCTGTTTTTATGAGTGTGTTCACAGGCTCCACATTATTCTTTTTTTCTGTTTTACACGAAAGAAACAACAGAAATGCAAAAATCAGACTAAAATTTTTCACTGGATTATTTATAATGTAAAAATATGCCATAATCAGAAGGAGTCCAGAAAGCGGCCTTCTGCCCGGCGGCTTTCAGTGCGTCATTCGTCCACGTATTACAGGTATATAAAAAACTGTATTTTCCTTTGGCGTCGTAGAACGCATCATTGTCACCGTAAACGGCGTCGGTAGGAACAAGTATGAAGTTACCGCTGGCATCTCTGTCGAATTTACCTTCTACAAACTCCACCAGTTTCCTGTACTGGTTTTTACTGATCATTATTTTCTTACAGTCGCTGCCTTCTGTCATGGTTTTATAATAGGTGCAGTGCATGGCAGATTTACTCAGCCAGAAGGCCGCTTTAAAAGCAGTGGAAAACTTCAGATCTGCCCATGTAGGTGTATCCAGATAAAAACCTTTGTCGCCCCATCCGATTCCCACATACTGATAATCTGTCCTTTTCGATTTCGTGTTGGCAAAAGGAATTTTAGTACTCCAGTCCTGCAACTCATTTCTGACGGGCATGACCATATCGGTATGAACACCGTTCGTATAAATATAAACGGGAATTTCTTTTTTCTGTCCGTCATCTTTTGCGGAAACCTTTATGAATGGTAATGCAAAAGCTAATGCTATATACAGGACAACAATTCCCAAAACAATTCCCAAAATTTTCAGTACGAGTACAATCATCTTTTTCACAATCCTGTTTTTTTAATGAATTAATAAAATTTAATCTGCAACTTTTCGTAAAAGTATTTGTTTTAATCGAAAAATATGGTAAATTTAAGTAGGAAACATTCACAAATATGCGTAAAAATATCAAATCCCAAAAAAGATTTAAAATAAGAGTAAAAGTAGCTCCGAAAAGAGTACAGAAAAAGCGTTGATTTTCGATGGGATATGGTCTCATGAAAGTCAATTTTCATTTTAAGGAAGACTTTCATTGCCTGCCATCTGAAAAACCTTTCCTCTTTACAGTCAAAAATGTAAAGAATGGCTGTTTACCGCTATTGTTCTGGAATTTAAAAATTCCAGATGAGGATCTGTCTCTGAAGATTAAAGCTATTTTTTATCTGAATCCTTCTCCAGGAACTCGATATTACGCTTGAGTCCTGCAAACTTAGTCCTTTTCACAGGCGACTTTCTGAAAATTTCCGAGAACAGCTCCTGGGTAAGTTCTTTCCATTCTCCTTTTTTAAAGTTTTTAAGAGAATCGTTGGGTTTAAACCTGGCCTGCTGATGAGGTGCTGAAAAGCGGTTCCATGGGCAGACATCCTGACAGACGTCGCACCCAAACATCCAGTCGTCCATTTTATCCTGAAAATAATCCGGAATTTCATTTTTCAACTCAATGGTTGCATAGGAAATGCATTTGCTGCCATCTACGATTTTTTCCGACACAATAGCATTGGTAGGACAGGCATCGATACATTTTCTGCATGTTCCGCAGTGATCGGTGGTCTCATGGTCAGGAACAAGCTCCAGGTCACAGATAATTTCGGCTAAAAAATAGAAAGAACCATTCTGTTTGGTAATTAAATTGGCGTTCTTACCTACCCAGCCGATCCCTGATTTTTTGGCCCAGCTTCTTTCTAAAACCGGAGCCGAATCTACAAAGACCCGGAATCCGAACTCCCCGATTTCATCCTGCAGTTCGGCCACCATATCGCGGAGAATCTCTTTCACCACTTCATGGTAATCTTCAGCATAGGCATATTTCGAAATCTTAAAATTCTCCAGGGTGGATATTCTGTCTTCAGGAAAATAATTATAGGACAGTGAAATCACGGATTTTGAGCCTTCTACCAACAACCTGGGGTCGAGCCTTTTATCAAAATGGTTTTCCATATACTTCATTTCTCCATGAAAATTATTCTTCAGCCATTTTTCAAGATGGTGTGCCTCTTCTTCCAGAAAATCAGCTTTTGAGATTCCACAGTTCTGAAACCCAAAACTTCTGGCTTTGGTTTTAACTAGTTGTGAATATTTCCCGGCATTTGGACCCATTAATATTGCAAAATTAAGATTATTTTATAATTTTGCCGGCGTTTAAAGGCCTCTTATTTAAAAAAGGTGAAAAACCTTTTACAGTACAGTAAAATTAAAACCATGAAAAAACTCACACTGCTTACAGGACTTATTTCTGCCGCCCTGTTTAACGCACAGATAAAATTCGAAAAAGGCTACCTCATCCATAATTCAGGGGAAAGGACTGAAGTTTTCATTAAAAACCTCGACTGGAAAAATAATCCTACGGAATTTGAATATAAAACGGATGAATCGGGCGCTATCCAAAAGGAAAATATAAAAAACGTGCAGGAATTCGGTATGGATCATGGTGATAAATACATCAGAAAAACAGTGATGATCGACAAGTCGTCTGATGAACTGCGCCAGATGTCTGAAACACGGGATCCCGAATTTGTAGAGGAAACTTTATTTTTAAAATATCTTGTTGAAGGAAAGGCAGATCTGCTGTACTATGAAAACTCCAATATAAGAAAATTTTTCTTCAGCAAAGACGATTCTGACGTAAAACAGCTCCTTTATAAACCTTATTATATTAACGAATCGCAGATCAGTTACAACGAGGAATATAAAAACCAGCTGACTGCTTTAACGTGCGGTATTGAAAAAAAGGAACTGCAGCGTGTACGATATCAGCAAAATGATCTTTCAAAGTTATTTATGAACTATAATAACTGTTCAGGCGGTCAGTCTACCGATCATACACAGAGCGCGGAGAAAAAAGACCTTTTTAATCTTACGATAAGACCCGGAATCAGCTCTTCTTCCCTGAAAACAGTATACAGTTCCTATTCTGCATCAGACGAAACGAAGTTTGGTAATAAAACGACTTTCAGAGCCGGTGTTGAACTTGAATTTGTTTTGCCTTTTAATAAAAACAAATGGTCTCTTTTTGTGGAACCTACTTATAACTATTACCAATCGGAGATAGAGACTACCATGTATCCGGGCACTTATTTTGAGCAAAAATCTAAAAGGAGCGTTGATTACAAATCTATTGAAGTTCCTTTCGGAATAAGACACTATTTCTTCCTTAACGATCAATCAAAGATCTTCGTTAATGCTGCTTATCTGGTTGATTTCGGATTTAAATCCAATCTAAAATATGATTATCTTGACCTGGAAGTCAATTCCGGAAATAATCTTATCCTGGGAGCCGGGTATAAATATAATGACCGGTTTGGAGTCGAATTCCGGATCGGAACGCCCAGAACTTTACTGAGAAATTATATGGTATGGGATTCAGATTATACTACTATGTCCCTGATCTTCGGATATACTTTATTTTAACCGGCAGAAAAAAAATAATCAATAGAAAAAACAATTAAAATTTTGCGTATTTTCGTTAATATTTAATGTTTAAAAATAAAACAGCTATGTCTTTAACAGAAGTAATAAAATCAGGAAATTATGAATTAATTGATGTTCGTGAACCTATGGAATTGGAAATGGACGGAAATATTGAAGGGGCTAAAAACATTCCATTGGGAGAGGTAGAAGCCAGAAAAGATGAAATTTTATCGATCGAGAAGCCGGTAATTCTGTTCTGCAGAAGTGGCAACAGAAGCGGTAAAGCACTGGATTATCTTAACGCTCAGGGATTGAGAGAAGGATATAACGGCGGTGGCTGGACGGAACTGAAAGCTAATCTGGAAGCAAATCAAGGAACTTTTTAAAGTTCCTTTTTTTTATTTAAAATAATACATATGACTCTAAAAGAAAGATTCCGGCAAAACTGTCTTTTGTTTACCCGGGAAACCGATACTATTGAAAAATTGTGGTCTGAGATTGAGAAAAGGTATACAGAAAAAAGCAGGCATTACCACAACTTTGCCCATCTTGAAAGTATGTTTGCAGAGCTCGACTCTGTAACTGCCAGGGTTGAAGACATGAACAGTCTTTCTTTTTCTGTTTTCTATCATGATGTTATTTATGATGCCTCATCAAAAAATAATGAAGAAAAAAGCGCGACGTTTGCAGTAAGCCAACTTGCAAAAATAAATATCAGCTCCGGTGCGGCCGATAAAATCACCCGACAGATTATGGCGACAAAATCTCATCAGCAGTCCGATGATCCTGATACCAATTATCTTCTGGATGCCGATCTTTCTATTCTCGGAAAAGATCCGGAAACCTATTTTGAGTATACCAGGAAAATCCGGAAAGAATATTCTGTTTACCCGGATCTACTGTATAAACCCGGAAGAAAAAGAGTCCTGAAGCACTTTTTGGATCTTGAGTATATTTTTAAAACTGAATATTTCAGAGAAAAGTATGAACTCCAGGCTAGAGAGAATATAGAAGTGGAAATAAAAAGTTAGCTGCATTTCACAGATTATTTTTCAGAAAAATTTAAAACTCCGGTGCAGAGATATCTTCACACAATGTTCCGTTCTGAATCCGGCATAAAATCTGCCGGAAATTTTAATTTGGAATTTCCCCGTTCTCTCCTTTTTCATTGGGTATATAATTTTACAAATACAAGATTCTGATTATATGATATATATGAATAAATAATAATGTTACAAACAACATAAGGCTATAAAGTTAAGGTCTGTTTTTCCCACATAGATTGATAAACAGAATCTTTATTTAGAAGTTCATTGTGGTTTCCTTTTTCAATAATCTGTCCGTCCTTTATCACCAAAATAGTATCTGCATTCGCGATAGTACTCAGTCGATGGGCAATAACAATCATGGTTTTTCCCTGATTTCTGAAATCCTGTAAAGTATTTTGAATTACCAATTCCGATTCTGTATCTAATGAAGAAGTGGCTTCGTCCAATATCAGAATTTCAGGGTTTTTGTATAAAGCCCTTGCAATGGCAATCCTTTGTTTCTGTCCGCCGGATAACAAAGCTCCATTTTCCCCCAAGTATGTTTGAAAACCGTTGGGTAATTTTTCAACGAAACTTAATATCCCCAAGTTTTTTGTGATGTTTAAAATCCTCTGTATATCCGGAAAATCCTCTCCAAGAGCGATATTTTCAATCACATTTCCGGAGAACAAATCGATTTTTTGCGGAACTACGGATACTAGATTCCGTAAAGAGTAGTTGGAAATATAATTGATGTCATAGTCTCCAATTATAATTTTTCCTGCTTTGAGTGAATATAAATTTTGAACCAAAGAAGCTAAGGTGGTCTTACCACTGCCGCTTTCCCCAACAATAGCAGTTGTTTCTCCTTTTTTTATAAGGCAATTGAAGTCTGTAAAAACTTCGGTTCTGCTTCCATAGCTAAAACTTACCCCCTTAAACTCAATGTCTCCAATATTTTCCTTTGTTAATTCTAATTTACCGGTATTTTCCTCACGTTCCAGATCCATGATTTCAAAAAGACGGTCGGCTGCGATTAAAGCATTCTGAATCGTTTTATTCATCCCGATTAATTGTGATACAGGATTGGTAAAATATCCGATTAAAGCATAAAACGACAGCAATTCTCCGGGAGTGATCACTCTGTCAATCACATAACCTGAACCCACCCAAAGCAATACAATGGTGAAAATCCTGGATAAGAATTCAGAGGAGTTTCCTGAAAATAAAGCATTCATTACCGAAACATAAATTGTTTTTAACAGTTTTGAAAAAGCATTATCCGTTTTATTATTGGCAAAAATTTCTACTCCGAATTGCTTAATGGTTTTTACAGATGTTATTGATTCAACCAAATGAGATTCCAATTCGGCACTTTCTTCCATTAATCGCCTTTCTGCTTTTTTATTTAATGTATTGGTGATCCAATACACCAAAAAATAAAATGGAATCACCAATGCTGTAATCAAAGCCAGCTTCCAGTAATAGGTGAACATTAATGCAAATGAAAAAATAATGATAAACAAGTTTACAAAAATCTGTATGGAAACATCATTGATGAACGTTCTGATTTTGACGGCATCATTCACCCTTGAAATGATCTCTCCTACTTTCATGGTATCGAAAAAGCGCTGCGGAAGTGTTAGCAGATGTTTGTAATACCCGAGAATAAGGTGCTTATCCATTTTCTGCCCGGTCTGTAAAACCAGTACACTTTTCATGGCTCCAATAAATATTTGAAATAGCAGTATTATAATCATTCCTACAGAAAGCAGGTTTAAAAGCCGTTTGTTACCATCTATCAGAACATAATCTGTTATTTTTTCAATATAAATAGAGGTTGATAATCCTAAAACAGTATATACCAAGGCTCCCAATAAAGCCTGGATCAAAATACTTTTGTGTGGCTGAACCAAGTTCCAGAATCTTTTGTAGAGACTTGTTTTTTCATTTCTCTGTTTAAAATACTCATTAGGTTCCAATAGAATAAGAACACCTGTCCATATTTTTGAAAAATCTCCTATTTTGTAATCCTCCAGTTTTCCTCTTGCCGGATCCATTACGGTAATTTTATGTTTCGCAACTTTGTAAATGACCACATAATGATGCATCTGACCGTTAACTATAATATGGGCAATTGCAGGTAACGGAAGCTCCGGTAAAGCGTCAGTACCTCCTTTTACGCCTTTGGCATTAAAGCCCATCTGCTCCAACCCCTGTATTAACCCTAAAACATTCGTTCCTCTTGTATCGGTATGGCAGATCTGACGGATTTTAGCAATAGGCATTTTTAATCCGTAATGGATGGCTACCGATGCAAGACATGCAGCACCACAGTCTTTGATGTCATGCTGTTTTATTAGTGTATTTTTTTTCACTTTTGTATTTTTTTGTATTCCGTCGTTTTTAAACCTAACAGGTTTTGGAAACCTGTTAGGTTTGATGGGAATGCAGGTAAAATTTTATCATTTCAATTTTGGATTAAACCAATCATCTGCTCTGTCAAACAACAATTGCCATAATGTGCTGTCGATGAGATGAAAACGTGCTGTGAAAGTCATTCCTTTATCAACCTGTCCTTGGTATCCGTTTTTTAATTGTAAATGATTTTTATCCATTTGGCAAATAACTCTGAAAAAGGCCTCCCCGGTTTGCTCGTTAATTTTAATATTCTGATCAACTTCAGAAACCCTGCCTTCCAATAATCCCCATTGGTTATAATTATACGTGTCGATTTGGTATTTTACGTTCTGGCCTGTATGAATAAAACCTATATCTTTGGGTGAAACCAAACATTCTGCAACCAGAGAAACCTCCGGGGAAATTTCTCCTATATTTTGTCCCTGTGCTAAAAAGTTATTTTTCTGAATTCCGGAGAAGTTGACAAGCCTTCCGGAAATGGGAGCTGTAATGATATAGTTTTTTTGTTCCTGGTTAATACGCTGTACTTCTGAACCTAAAGAACGGATTTGTCTTTCTACTTCTCGTTTCTGCGTTTGCCATTGGGCAATTTGCTGTTCCCTTATTCCGGCAATCTGGTTTTTAAGCCCTTGCAGAGTGTAGAAAAATTTATCATATTCTGCTTTGGGGATTACTCCCTGGTTATAAAGGGTAGCCGCCCTGTCAAAATCTTTTTGAGCTAAAGACAACTGTGTTTGTACCTGAGCAATTTTCTCCTGCATGGCGGATAATTCTCTTTGATATTGCCCGGTTTGTAAACCTGAAATTTGTCCTCTTGTCAGTTGAGTTAAGTCCTGCAATTGTGCTGAATAATCTGAACTTTGGCTGTTTTGCAAATTCTTTTGGGTATCCAGCTGTTCTGCTGTTACGATGAGCAAAGTATCACCCTGTTTGAGTTCCTGGTTATTTTTGTCCATTTTACTATAAATAATTCTCCCTGAAACAATTGCGGAAATTTTGGTGTTCTCCTGAACAGATCGTATCACACCTCTTGATGAAGAGGAAATGGGGACTTTTATTATTGGTAAAATGCATAGGAAGGCCACTACAAGAATTAATATTCCTATATAAATTGATTTTTTGAACATTGAAAAAAAATAATTTTTACATTATAAATAAATAACCGTAAAGATTAAATAACGCATGGAAGAAAACGGTACTTATTATTGTACCATATGGAAATAACCGGTAAAATGCTTAAAGCGATCGTAAAAGGATTAAACTCCTGTGTAAATAATTTTTTTATTTATGTTTTAATTTCCAGTACGCAAAAAATAAAATAAATGCTGTTATAAATTGCCTGAAAAGTTCCTGGGTTTTAGAAATAGAATAACCGAGAAAGTTAAAAGCATGACAATCTCGACAAACTAACGTTGAAATGCCATCAATAAAATAAATTACTCCTACTATAAGGAAAATAGAATTATATTTTGTAGAATTCATAGACTAATATTTTAAGGAAAAAATTCAGTTATACAACAAATAGGTAACCAAATAAATTATAAAGTGAATGTAAAAGAGCGGTTAGTAACACCGCAAGCAACATGTTTACTTTAGAGGTTTTAATATAAAAAAAATTCAACGCGATACTGCTACAAAAAACCATCAGCATATAAAAACTGCTATATAGGTGAAAAGATGCAAAAACTAAACTCATTAAAACTATCTGTGTCCACCCGTTTCTGATTTTAATATACACTAAAATATGATGCATAATGTATTGAAAAATAATAGTTTCAATGAGAGGCGCGATACATATTATTAAAACTAATCCAGGTGGCTTTTCACCGTTGATATCTTGTTCTTTAAAATGAAAAAATCGATGATTCAGACAAACGAATGTATAACTTGTAGCAATAGAGATTGTCAAGCAAGATAAAAATAACTTAAAAGTTTTCATACTAAAACCTCCCTCCTATTAAGAGGGAGATGATATAAATTATTTATCCGCCCAAGATCCTACATGCACATTGTCAGAGGACCAATCTCTAAATCGACGTACTCCGTAAGCTATCCAATACCAAGCAGATTCACCTGCATTAATTGATAGACATTCATATTCAGTTAAATTTATTAATTTTTTATTATTCATGTTGTTAAATTTTGTTATTCCAAGTAATAGGCTAACAGTAAAATACTATTAAGCAAAAGAAATTGCTGATACAGATTTTGTAATAAAAAAACCATATTCTATTTTTCCAGGTTTTATCATTATTGTTAATGTCTAGGGTGCCCCGTTCCTCCATCATGCCAGCCTTCCCGAATATCGCCCCAGTTGTTGATCGCGGATAAGGCTAATCCTACTACAACGGGAATAATCCATCCCCCTTCTGTCTCGTGTAATTCTTTAGGATTTAACTCTACTAGATTTAAATTTTCTAATTTCATTTGTTTAATTTTTTTAAATTTTAAAATTCCTTTTTGTCATATAAACCCTGACATGGGTTTTCGCTGATCAGCTCTATTTATACTTTTCATACTGCGCATTATGAAAAGAAAATATTGGTGTTTTTACCTGAGACAAACTTAAGCAAGAGTTGAACGTAAAAAAAGCAATAGGTATCAGGATTTATAAATCCATAGTACGGATTTATAAATTATTAAAATTAAAAATAATTGTAATCAGTTAATTAAATTACTGTTGAGCCTCAATTTCTTTAATGTAAATTGCAGGGGTAGTTCCTGTTTTTTTCTTAAATGCAACCGCAAATGCCTGCACATTGTTATAACCAATTTCTTCCGCAATGGCCGGTAATTTATAAGACCGGAATTTCTTATCTTTTACAAGCCGCTCCAAAACATAATCAATACGCAGGTCATTAAGATAGGAATTGAAATTCTTTCCTTTATGGGTATCAATAATTTCGGATAAATAAAAAGTATTGATTTTTATACTTTTTGCTAAACTGGTTAAGTCATACCCTTTCAGAGAAGTAAGTTTAAAATAAAAACAAAAATATTGTATATACCATGCATTAAAAAAACACCTGTAAAACCAAACCTACTTTTCTTTTCTAGTGTGTAAAATAAATCAGCCATAAATAATCCGGTTATAGATGTTTCTATTATATAATTTATGTTATAATAATGGCTAAGACCAAAAGTGATTGAAGAAAAAAGGATATAAAGGTTTTTTTTATACTTTAAAAAATTTATCGCATTGATAATTTTGTAAGTGAGGAAAAAAAATATTACAGTTTCAATAAGAGGAGCAAAAATAAAAGCAACAAAAATTTCAATCCATGCATTTTCACTCGAAAATCCGTTGTATTCAATAGGATTTATTAAATGTAATAAGTAAGATATAATGGATGACAGAAGAAAAGCAATAACCGTTCTTCTAAAAATTAATTTTAAGAATTCGCTATATTTTTTTTCCATAGTAAAAAGGCCACTTTTCAGCAGCCTTGAATTCAGCTTTTATATTATTTATCTTTCCAAGTTGCATAGCTAATGTAAATCGTCAGCAAAAAGTGGACATTAGACATTAAAAATTTAAGGAGTGTTTTCATAAAAAGAGTAATTTTAATTATGGCAACACCGAAAAAGAAACCGACCGAGAAATTCGTAAAAGATATTCGGCAGAACACCCGCAGAATATTCACTGCAGAGCAAAAGATTTTAATCGTGATGGAAGGTCTTCGAGCGGAGACTTCCGTAGCCGAACTTTGCAGGAACCATAATATTGCACAGTCGCAGTTTTATGCCTGGAACAAGGAGTTTATGGAAGCAGGAAAGAAGCGCTTAAATGGAGATGTCGCTCGCGAGGCTACGAGTGATGAAGTATCAGATCTGAAGAAGGAAAATGCACGTTTGAAAGAGATCGTAGCTGATCTGGTCGTTCGCTATGACATTGTAAAAAAAAGTTTAGACAGGCTGGATTAATCGATAAATACAGGAAATATATGAGATTATCGGCAGCTGAGAAATACGAGATCATTCAAACGGTAACCACAAGTGAACTCGGCGTGAAACGAACCTTGGAAAGTTTTGGAATTGCTAGAAGCAGCTTTTACAAATGGTATCAAAGCTACTTGGAAAACGGCTATGATGGCTTGGAAACTACGAAAAGAACAAACCATAGGCAATGGAACAGCATTCCTGAAAGACAGAAAGATCTGGTAGTAGAGATCGCTTTGGAACACACCGAATTATCTGCAAGGGAACTGGCCTACAAAATTACCGATGAGCAAAGTGTTTTTATTTCAGAATCTAGTGTTTACCGGATTTTGAAGCAAAGAGACTTAATCCCGGCACCGAATCATTTTCTTCTTTCGGCAGCAAATGAGTTCAAAGACAAAACGGAATTTGTGCATCAAATGTGGCAGACAGATTTTACTTATTTCAAGATCATAGGCTGGGGATGGTACTATCTGAGCACGATCTTGGACGATTACAGCCGCTACATCATTCACTGGGAGCTATGCGACTCAATGAAAGCCGAAGATGTGAAACGAACGGTGGACACAGCCATTAAAAAAGCAAAATTAAAGACCAAAGCCAAACCGAAACTGCTCTCGGACAACGGTTCCTGCTACGTCTCCAATGAGTTGAAAAGCTATCTGAAAGACGATTTAAGGATGAAACAGGTTCACGGAAAACCAATGCATCCGCAGACCCAGGGCAAGATTGAACGTTATCACAGAACGATGAAAAATGTAGTGAAACTAAATCATTTTTATCATCCCGAGGAACTCATCCAGGCACTGGAGAAGTTTGTAGAAAACTACAATAACAAGCGCTATCACGAGTCGATAAATAACCTCACTCCAGCAGATGTGTACTTCGGAAGATCAGAACAGATTTTGGAAAAAAGAAAGCAAACAAAAGCGGAATCCATCCGAAAAAGAAGACAAATATATAACCAACAAAAATTAGTAAGTTTATAAATCGAAAATCCTCCTTAAGGATTTAAACTAAAATGTCTAAGTTGGTTTGAAGACGTACAATAGCTAATTCCCCGATGAGCATCATTCACATTATGTAAAACGCCCGCCACATAACCCACAGCCTGACCAACTCTATACCAAAATGATTCTCCACCATTAATCTGTTGTAATTCAGATAATGATAATTCTTTTAAATTTTTCATAATAATTTAATTATTAAAGTTTAATTACGTGCAGTATTATAACCATTAGAAAATCCCTTTTCGATGTCATCCCAATTTGAAATTGCTTCTGATACAATATATCCTACAATTCCTCCTTTTACCCATTTAGGAAGACCTCCTCCTTCTATTGTTAGTACTTCCTGAGCATTAAGCTCCTCTACATTTAAATTTTTTAAATTCATTTTGTTAATATTTTAAATTTAGTAAATTACTTTGTCATATAAACCCTGACATGGGTTTTCGCTGATCAGCTCTATTTATACTTTTCATACTGCGCATTATGAAAAGAAAATATTGGTGTTTTTACCTGAGACAAACTTAAGCAAGAGTTGAAAGTAAAAAAAGCAATAGGTATCAGGATTTATAAATCCATAGTATGAATTTATAAATTATTAAAATTAAAAAAACTGAAAATCAGTTAATTAAATTATTGTTGAGTCTCAATTTCTTTAATGTAAATTGAAGGGGTAGTTCCTGTTCTTTTCTTAAATGCAACCGCAAATGCCTGCACATTGTTATAACCAATTTCTTCCGCAATGGCCGGTAATTTATAAGACCGGAATTTTTTATCTTTTACAAGCCGCTCCAAAACATAATCAATGCGCAGATCATTAAGATAGGAAGTGAAATTTTTTCCTTTATGATTATTAATAGTCTCAGATAAATAAGCTGTATTGGTTTTCATATTCTTTGCAAGACTGGCTAATGTAATCCCATTTTTTAAAAACAGTTGTTTATTTTCAAAAATTTCCAAGTCTTTTAGAATGGACACGGTCACTTCTTCCGGAACAGTTTTAATTATTGCATTTTGTGTTTTAACATTTTCGGGCACTAGAGGCAGCTCGGGAATTTCTTTTTTATCTGTAGTAGATTCAAAATTTCTTTTTTCAATATTTTGGATGAGTTCCTGGGCAATTTTTCGGTGTTCTTTTGCTGTTTTCTTTGCTTTAAAATAAAGGAATAAAACCAACAAAAGTATTATAGCTAAAATACTGATGGAGACATACAAAATTTTTTTTCTGTTTTTTAAGTCATTAATAATACTTTCCTTTTCCTGTAAAAGGTTGGGGGTATCATATTTTTTAGGAAGTTCCGTAGCTAAGTATTTAAATTGTTCATCTAATTTTTTATCTACTTTTAAAAAGTGATCAATGTAATACAATTGCTTTTCTTTATCATTTTTTTCTTTATAATATTCTATAAGAAAAGTGTATACTTCCCGTAGTTGAGGAAAAGTCTTATTTGTTTTTTGCACATTGGAATCTAGTTTAATAAAATACTGTACCGCCTTATTATTATCTTTCAAGCCAATATAAGATTTACCCAAACTATATAGTGCATAATTCGCATTATGATCATGGATACTGGAAAAAAAATCATATGCTTTTAATAGCTCTGTTATAGCAGATTTATATTTTTTTTGCTTGAGATAAGAATATCCTGAAAAATAAGAATATTGGCTAACACTATACTTACTTTTTCTTGTAAATGACGATGTTTGTCCTTCTTTGATTAGAATATTGGCAGAATCCAGTTTACCAAGCTCAATATAACAATAAATAAGACTTACACGTATTTGATTATGTTGGGAATCGTTGGTTATATCATTTGAATTATATAAGTAATATCTAAATGTCTTGGCAGCTTCTGTATATTTACCCAAGTAATTATTTAAATAAGCAATATTTATATTAGCATAGGCAAACTGTTTTTGATCTTTCCTGTCTTTCGCATATTGTAAAGCTATAATATAATTGTCTAGTGCTTTCTTCAGATAATCATGCTTAAAATATAGATTTCCTCTCATCAAATATGTTCGGGTGGGGTATAAACTTCCATTTATATTTTTTGAAATAATGGCAAGGCTATCAATATATTGCAAAGCCGAAGAGAAATTTTCATTAAAATGTGCTAATATATAGCCTTCTGCAATTTGGAGATTGTTTTTTTCTTTCTTTGCTTTATTTAGATAACATTGAGCAATGAGCTTGGTTTTGAAAACATCTTCATTTTCGTAAGATTCATAAAACTTATTCTTCAATTGAGAATATGTAAAGTTATTTAAAGTGTCGGCTTTACTATTTTGAGCATATAGTAATTTGCCTAAAAGTAGTACAATAGGATACATAAACTTCATCATTTGTAAATGTTTACTACAAATTTACATCTTTCTTAATCTTAAAAAGCAATAAATACATAAACAAACATCAAATCAATCAAAGCATTGATAATCAATATTTTGTATAATATTTTCGCAATATAGATTTATAAATCCTTATACCTATTGTTTGTTTTTATACTTACTTCTTATCTAAGTTTACTACAGATATAAAATGCTGATCAGCAAAAACCCATGTCAGGGATTATATGACAAAAACTAATTTTTAAAATTTATTTAATTAAACAATTATGAAAAAAGTAATTCTTTTAGCAGCTTTCGGAGTTGCAGGATTTATTAATGCGAAAACCTCTGAGGTGAAAGTTTTAGAAAACAAAACTGAAGTTTCTGATGTTAAACCTTTTCAACTTTGTGGTGTGAGTGTGACTTACTATGATGGTGATGGAAATGTTTCAGGCTATGATATGATAACATCCGATCAATCTTCTTTACAAAACTGCCAAATGTGGCAAAGTTTGGTAATACACAGATTACAAAAAGCGGGTTTTAGCGTATCAATGAATTAAAAACTATCATTATGGGAAATTATTCGTAGTTTCCCATATATTTCAAATTATATGAAAAATATTTTAATTTTAAACATTCTAATTTTATCAAATTTATGCTTTTGTCAAAAAATTCATGTCAAATATTTGTATGTCCGCTCAGAAATTGCAACACTTTATGAAGATTTATATATTGACAAGAATAAAGTAATGTCCAGACAGGATTCTGTTATCCAATTTAAGAATCAAAATATGTCTAGTGGAAATATCACTGCTTTTAAGCCTTCAAAATCAACAAGAGCATTTTATTATATTTCTACAATAAATGATCAAGATAAAATCGAAAGAGACTTTTTCTTTACATCTCCTGTTAATGGAAATAATCCTAATGATAATTACTTCATTCATGATGTAGTTCTTAAACCTAAATGGAGTATTGATGAGAAAAGCACAAAAAAAATTGCAGGATATAATTGTATTAAAGCAACAACTAATTTTAGAGGGTCAAATATCATAGCTTATTTTGCAAAAGATTTACCCTATTCTACTGGACCATTTAAGTTTTTTGGCTTACCTGGATTAATTTTAGACTTAAGGGTCGAGAATAAATCATATAATATTTGGAAAGCAGAAAAGGTGGAAATTGATTATAAGGAAAATATAAATTTAGTCCCCTCTTTTAAACAATATCCGAAAATTGAAATGAAAAAATTTGTTGAATTAAAAGATCAATTATTGTTAAAAAATAATAAAGAAGTTTTAGATAATCTTCCAACTGGTACTAGAATAGATTATAGTAGTAATAGACTGGGTATTGAAAAAAATTATGAATGGGAATTAAATGAGCCTATCGAATAACTAAAGGTGGGATTTACTATACTACAACAAAAAACGGAGTAGAAGCAAAATTATATTTATACAAAGGTGGAAAAGATATTCCTATCCGACTCCCATATCCATCAGGAAATATTACTTTTGAAAATAAAGGAGTAAATTACTCTGATTTTTGGATAACGTGCTCAGGCTGGGCAAATGAGGGACAACGTTTTAAGTATGATGTAGAGACTAATGCTCTGAAGCCTGAGAATCTTACACCTATTACAGAGTATCCTGAATTCAAAAAGATGACAGTCGATGAAATTTCCATAAAAGCTAGGGACGGAGAAGAAATACCGGTATCATTAATATATAATAAGAATCTCAGAAAAGATGGGAAAAATATGTTGCTTATTGATAGTTATGGTTCTTATGGAATATCCTATACTCCTTTTTTCGCAAAAATGTATTTGTTATGGATTAATCAGGGAGGAATGGTTGCGGTATCTCATGTGAGAGGTGGCGGAGAAAAAGGTGAACAATGGCGTTTGGGAGGATATAAAGAAACAAAACCCAATACCTGGAGGGATTTAATAGATTGTACAGAATATCTGATAAGAGAAAAATATACCTCAAAAGATAAAGTAGCTATTTGGGGCGCCAGTGCTGGAGGAATTACAGTGGGCAGGGCCATGACTGAGAGACCAGACCTTTTTAAAGCTGTTATTGCAGAAGTTGGCGTAATGAACCCTCTTAGAGATGAAACAACACCAAATGGCCAGCCCAAAGAATTCGGAAGCGTAAAAGATCCCAAAGAGTTTAAGGCTCTGCTGGAAATGGATTCTTACCACCATATAAAAAAAGGAGTAAAATATCCTGCAACTTTTATATCTGGAGGAATAAACGACCAAAGAGTTACCGTTTGGGAACCTGTAAAATTTGCAGCAAAATTAATGGCTAATAACGCTTCTCATAATCCTACTTTATTGAAAATAGATTTTGAAGGGGGCCATGGAGGTAATATTCCTCCAACACAACGATATGCTAATTTAGGAGATATGTTTGCTTTTGCATTATGGCAACTTGGGCACCCCGATTACCAGCCGAAAAAAACTAAAAAATAGTTATCATTAAAGACTCAGGACAGTATTCTTAAGGATCAGATACTCACGCTTAAAAAAGAAAATAAAATTTAAAAAACAGGATTTTATCTTAAATTTTTAAATCCATTATACTTTTTATGAAAACCTCACTTTTTGCCAATACCGCTGAGGGAGCTTCCTTATGCGGCGTATGCCCGATACCCGGAATAATAAATTTTTCTGCTGTTCCGCTTATCTGAGTGACTGTTTTTTCCACCTGGTCCAAAGTTCCGTATTCGTCGGCTTCCCCCTGAATGAAAAGCAAGGGTGAGGTTATATTTTTCAGAAGATATTCAATGTTCCAGCTTTTGAATTTTTCGCTTAACCAGATTTCCGTCCATGCCTTTACCATCATTTCCACCTTATTTCCGTGGTATTTTTGCAGGCGTTCCGGAAGGTTGGTAGTCTGATAAGCTTTTAAGGCTTCTGCAACACCTTTTACTGTAACTTCTTCCACAAATATATGCCCGGCCTCACAGATCAGTGCTTTAACTTTTTCGGGATATTTTGAGGCGGTTATCAATGCGATTGTTCCTCCGTCACTATGTCCGAATAGAATGGCATCGTTTATATTTAATCCGGTAAGCAGATCATTCAGAAGATCTGCTTCCCGTTCCATATAATCATTATCGCGTTCATGAGTAGACATTGGAAATGATTTTCCATATCCTAAGCGGTCATATATCAGAATATTGCAGCCTGCAGCCTGTGAAAGTTTTTCAGGAAAATCTCTCCAAAGCTGCACCGAACCTAACGAATCGTGCAAAAATACCAGGGTATGACTATTTTCAAATGAATTACTGTATTCTATATAAAGTTGCTGACCATTTACCTCAACTAATTTTCCTTCTATCATGATAATGGTATATTATAAAACAGGATTTTCTGCCTGCTGAAATTCTTTCAATAGATTTTTGAAGACTGTCTCAACCGGAAGAACATCATGAATCAATGCTGAAACCTGTCCGATTTCTAGTTCGCCCTCTTCCATATCGCCTTCAAACATACCCCGCTTGGCTCTTGCACGTCCCAGTGAAGCGACCAAAGCTTCTGTATTTCTTCCCAGGTTATAAATATCTTCCAGCTCATTAAAAAACTTATTTTTCACCATTCTCACCGGTGCCAGCTCTTTCAGGGTAAGATGAGTATCGCCTTCATTAAGTTCCGTGATTTTCTTTTTCCAATTGTCATGAGCACTGGCTTCCACTGTTGCGGCAAAACGGGAACCGATCTGGACACCGTCCGCACCCAGAATCATGGCTGCCTTCATCTGAGATCCTAAAGCAATGCCTCCGGCAGCAATTAGAGGTTTCGATATATGATTTTTAACGTTCGGTATCAGGCAGAACGTAGTGGTCTCATCTCTTCCGTTATGTCCGCCTGCTTCGAAGCCTTCTGCAACTACTGCATCTACGCCTGCATCTTCACATTTGATGGCAAATTTGGTGGAAGAAACCACGTGAGCGACTTTCACTCCTTCTTTTTGAAGAGCCCCGGTATATGTTTTAGGATTTCCTGCTGATGTAAAAACAATCTTTACACCTTCCTCCAGAATAATCTGCATCACCTCATCCAGATTAGGGTAAAGCATGGGTACGTTTACACCAAAGGGCTTATCCGTAGCCTGTTTACACTTCTGAATATTTTCCCTTAAAACATCCGGATACATACTTCCTGCTCCGATAAGTCCCAGACCACCGCAATTGGAAACCGCCGAAGCCAGTTTCCAGCCCGAATGCCAGATCATCCCTGCCTGGATAACAGGATACTGTATCTCAAAAAGTTGTGTAATTTTATTTTGCTGTGACTGCATTTCGCTAAGCTTTTTTGCTGAATTAAAATCTATAAAATTGCCCATAGGGTAAAAATAATAAAAAACACTTTATATAAGGCCATGAAAGAATTTTTTCCACAAAAAAACCTTCAGGAAAATCTGAAGGTTTAAATTTATTTTTTAATGGCGTCCTTTTTCCAGTTTCCTTTGAACTGGCAGGAATCATAACGGCCGTCTATTGAGATAAATGTTGTTGAAAGTCTCGAATTAACAAACTTTTCAATCATTTCATTTTTCTTTTTATTCAGTGCCATCTGCTTTATTCTGTCATAATCGGATTCCAGCTTAATCTGGTGGGCAGGGATCACATCTTCAATTTTAATGATCTTCACGACTTTTCTCTTTCTTTCGTCTTCATCATCAAATGCGGTCGTGATGTCTCCTTTATTTAAACCTGCCAGCTCATAGCTGATGGTTCCCGGAACACTTTCTCTTTCGATTTTACTTGAACCGTCAGCACCGGGAATCAAACCTGCGTTGAACTTCGTTCTTTTATCATCAGAGAATCTGAATGTAGCGTCTTTAAATGTCATTTTTCCGTCAACGATTAAAGTTCTGATACTGTCCAGTTTTGTCTTGGCTGTTTTCACCTCATCATCAGTAGGGGTTGCCATTAGAAGAATATGTCTTGCATCATAGATCTTTCCCGACTTTCTGGTCAATTGGATGATATGGTATCCGAATTCCGTTTCGATAGGGTCGGAAATTTCACCTTCCTGAAGATTTAATGCCGCAGCTTCAAATGGTTTTACCATCTGTCCTTTTGAAATATTCTTCATCAGACCTCCGGTGGAAGCAGAACCCGGATCTTCGGAATAGATTCTCGCCTGGCTTTCAAACGTCTCTCCTCCTGCAATGTCCTGTTTTATCTTCTTCAGTCTGTTTATAAGATCCTGTTTATGAGCTTCTGTAAGCTTCGGATACATCATGATCTGAGCTAATGATACTTCATCCTTGATCTCCGGTAGCTGCATTTTATAAGTCGTATAAAAATCGGTTACCTCATTGGGGGTAACGTCAGCTTTTTCTGTAACCCTCTGATATTTTGCCTGTCCGTAATAGGTATCGGTATCGATCTTTTCGATCGCGTTTTTCATCTCATACCCTGTTCTGAACTTATAAGCCGCCAACATCGATTTTTCATCGGGGAACTGAGAAAGCAACTGTTGATATTTACCATTTGCCTGCTCTTTGATGGCAGCAGACCGGTTTTCAATCAAAGTATCTTTTTTTGCTTCGTATACCAGAAGTTTATTGTTAAGAAGATTTTCCAGGAAGTCACATTTATCAATATTAGAAGCGCCCTGCTGTTTTGCATAATTCATCTGCTCATTTACATCAGACTCCAAAACAATCTCATCACCGATTACAGCAGCAATACCATCCACTAGTTCTCCCGGTTTAACCTGAGCTTTCATGCTGTTTGAAGTCAACAGCATCACAAAAACTGCAAAAAGAAAAGTGATCTTTAGTTTATTTATCATTTTACTATTTTAAACAAGTTGCAAATTTAGAATTCTTAATGAATCACACTAAATTTTTTATTATAAATATTTCTTAAAAAGAAGTATTTACTGTACTTCTACATCGAAAGTCGTTAATTCTTTGAATTGTCTCAATCTGCTGAACATATCGGCTTCGCTAACCTCCTGGATTCTTTCTGTTCCGAATTTTTCTACGGTGAAAGAGGCCATGGCTGAACCTACGATTAAGGCTGACTTCATGGTTTCGAAATCTATTTTTTCTTTTTTGGCTAAGTAAGCGGCAAAACCACCTGCAAACGTATCTCCTGCTCCGGTCGGATCAAAAACTTCTTCCAGCGGAAGGGCCGGAATCGCAAATACTTTACCATCATGGAAAAGTAAGGCTCCGTGTTCTCCTTTCTTAATGATCACATATTCCGGTCCCATGGTATGGATCTTTTTAGCCGCTTTTACCAGAGAGTATTCTCCTGAAAGCTGTCTTGCTTCTTCATCATTAATGGTGATCACGTCTGTTTTAGCAATCATATCCATCAGAATATCCCATGCAGAATCCATCCAGAAATTCATGGTATCAAGAATAACCAGTTTTGGACGCTCGTTCATTTTTTCCAGAACTGACAGCTGTACGCCGGGGTGAAGATTTCCTAATAATAAAATCTCGGCATCCTGCATAGAATCCGGAATTTTAGGATCGAAGTTCTCTAAAACATTTACTTCTGTTGCTAAAGTATCCCGTGTATTTAAGTCGTTGTGGTATTTTCCTGACCAGAAAAATGTTTTTCCGTCTTTTACGATTTCTATTCCTTCGATATTTACATCTCTGTCTGTAAACATATCCAGGTGTTCCTGTGGAAAATCTCCTCCTACTACAGAAACGATTCCGGATTTTACCCCTAAAATAGATGAAGTGATCCCGATATACGTAGCTGCACCTCCTAAAATTTTATCTGTTTTTCCAAATGGCGTCTCAATGGCGTCAAATGCAACGCTTCCTACAACTAAAAGTTTCATATTTTTTTCAAAGTATATTTTAAACGTAAATTAATTTTTCCATTCAAAAGTATCCAGCAGATGTTTCATATCTTTCCTGATATAATCTACTGCAGGAGCTAAAGAATCAGGCTTAGGCCTTGTATTGAAGTATAAATAGGCAGTCACGAAATGTTTCGAACTGTCTGTTATGTAAAATTGAAGATTGGAAGCGCTCTGTCCTTTGAGTTCGTAAAAATTTCCGTAAACCTTTTTTTCCGGGTATTCGAAAGATTTCGTATCGATAGAGCTGGCTTTTATCGTGTGCTCATACACCATTTTTTCAGCCTCCTGGATATGTGACGCAAAATCATTCTGTATCGGATAATAGGTTACAAAGATTTTGGCCTTCATCTGAGGATAATTCAGATAGTACCAACACGGTTTTTTGGCGTCTGTAATTTTCGCAAAATCAGAATATTCGAATGTATAATGACAGTTATTTTCAAATTTCTGATATTTTGGTGCCGGGTACTCTAAGCGAAGCTCACCATAAGGCTTCGGAACAGGATCTTTCCCACAGGACACCAAAAGTAAAACTACAAAAATAAAAATGGCGTTTTTAAACATTTTGCAAAAGTACAAATTAGATTTTAGATTTAAGAAGACAAATTTCAGGATTTCAATGGGTTTTATATCTGATTTTGCTGAAATTAAATTTTGTTTTAAAATTTTTGATAATATTTGTCTTTTGATTTAGATGGATACTAAGCTTTCTTTAAATACTGTGCGTTTTTAAGTTTACACAGACATTTTATTTAGATATGACACTGATATTTTTCACTCGTGCCATTCGTAACGAATTAGATTGGAGTTATGGATTTCCAGTCGCTATTCTGTAAACTTCCGTAGCTCACTTCTTATTCCTAAAGAATCCTGTAGGCATGATCATAACTCTGAATATAGTTTTCCAAAGGTTTGGGAAAAGACATTTCATGCGAACCTTCGACACTTGTTATTAGGTAATCATGGTCTGCAACAAATGCCTTCCATACTTCTTCTGAATCTACCTCAACGTTAAAAATTTCGATGCTTAAGTTTTTGTGCGTGAGTTTATGATGTACTTTTTTTACACTTTTAATAAAGGGAAGCAGTTCGTCAGGGATTGCCGGTGGAAATTCGAAAAGCTTTTTCCAGATAAAGTCATCTTTTCTTTGCTGAACTAGAAACTGCCCGTTTCTATGAACAAAATAATATTGTAAATGCAGGTCTGATGCCTTCACTTTTTTTGTCTTAACGGGGAATTCCGATACCTTATTTAATGAAAATGCAAGACAGTCTTCATTCACAGGACATTCACTGCATAGAGGATTCTTAGGCTTGCATACTTCTGAGCCCAAATCCATCATCGCCTGATTAAAATCCCCTACATTTTCAGGAAGAATCAAATGGGCCAACTCTGAAAAATAACTGAATGCCCCGGAACCGGAAATATCAAAATCATCTGCAAAAATACGGCTCAGTACTCTGTAAAAATTTCCGTCCACAGCAGGCATTTTTCCGCCAAAGCAAATGCTTGAAACTGCGGCAGCTGTATATTTTCCAACCCCTTTCAGCTGTAAAATATCGTCATACTGGTCCGGAAAACTTCCATTGTAATCATTTATGATCTGCAGGGAAGCTTTATGAATATTGATCGCGCGGGAATAATATCCCAGTCCTTTCCAATAGAGTAAAACTTCATTTTCCTCAGCTTCTGCCAAGGTTTTTACATCAGGAAATCTCCTGATGAAATTGTTATAATGCCCCAGCCCCTGGCTGATTCTCGTTTGCTGAAATATGATTTCACAAATCCAGATCTTATAGGGGTCCTTCGTCTGTCTGAAGGGTAAATCCCTGGCATTCTGTTTATACCAGACAAGAAGTTTGTTGCCTATAGGTCTGAAGTTCCGGCTTTCTGTATTTTCCAAAAAATTTAGCTTTATTATTGAGAAACATTATTTCTCCTGAGTGCTTTTGAATATTAACCTATCCGTTTTTTAAATTTAACGGATCTGTTTTAATATGATACAAAGATAATTTAATCTTCTTCTTTCACTGTATAAACGGAAGCACCTTTAAGCCACTGATATTTTAATTTTTTTTCTTCAGCAATAAATCGGTATCCCTGTAGTTTTTTAAGATATACATAGATAGGCTCTTTTTTTAATTTCAGCCTTTGTGCAGACACCATCTGGAAAGGAAAACCAAGTACTGAATCCCGTGTTGATTTCAATATTTCACCAGAATTGATTTTATAGATAAAGAAGGATCTTCCACGGCCTGTGGAGCTATCCACAAGTTTTATACCGGCTGTTGAAACCACCAGATCACTTGCATCGAAACATTCCTGCGCACTCATTATATAGGCCTTCCCTTCCCTCCGTTCTTGTGCAAAAAGATCAATTTCATGAGGGATCTGCATCTCTTTCTTTTCACAGCTGAAAATCATAAGCAGTAATGGCAAAAAGTACGGTAACCTGCCTTTCATAATTATAGTTTTAATGATTTGATAGAAAAAAACCGATGTAATAAGATTGCATCGGTTTTTTTATTTTTATCGGATTAATTAATCCTGAATATATTCAGCATCCCATTCGTTTCCATCGTCCCCTTTATGTCCGTCCAGTTTTATAACGAAACTTTTTGTCGGGAAGTAAGGCGTTAACCGGATATCCAGCCATACTCTGTCTTTGTTTACTTTATCCTGTTCAAATCGGACGATTTTAAATTTTTCAATCAATTTATCAGGTCCTTTAATATTATCCAGGAAAGTGACCACCTGTCTTCTCAGGTCATCTTCATTTTTAGAATTCCAGTTTTCGAAAGCTCTTCGGTTCAGGAAATCCAGTAAGACCTTGGTTACATAATCAAATACACGAACTACGGAATACGTCTGAAGACCTATATTATCCCCGGTGAATAGTGTTTTCGCAGAGAATGCCATGATTTTACCATATTCATTCACCATCGGAACCAGTCCCATTTTTTCGAGCTGGGAAATTTCACTTTTCTTCAGTTCAAATTTTACGGCGTCCACTTCATTGATATTACCATGCTTTTTACCTGCTGCTACCTGTGACATCAGTGTTTTATGGATTTTACCGGCTAGTGAGGTCGATGGCGGAAGTTCAACATTTTCCTCCTCTCCTACTTCTTCTGCTTTTCCACGTCCTACAAGCCAGTTACACGTCATAATCACATTACTTCGGTGCAATTCACCTCCTGTAAGGTTCGCGGAATGGAAAAGATCAACGACATCATCGGGCTTATCCAGATTCGCAAAATCCGTGACCATCATTACTTTATTCTCGTTACAGATTTTCGCCCATTTTTCAATGACCTTATTAGATCCTAAGTATCCGGGAATGGCAAGAATCGAATAATTATCTCTGAGGTCTAAACGGTCATAATAATTTTTAAATTCTTCGGCAATAGCGTCAATGAAAAGCGGATTGTCAAGATCGGAGACCTGATCCAGACTGGCATTGACAATACTGACATTGTCAACCTTGTCAAGTTCCGTATTTTTGTAAAACTGAGCAACGGTTCTGTAGTTTGTTTCTAACTGTCGAACAGCGTCCAGGGTATTTTTAAGATTTGTTTTTAAATTCTGATCTGCAGCCTGAGCTTTTGTTTTGCACGTATCGGCCATTTTATCAGCAGACTCATTACTTTCAAGAAGGTTTACCCAAAGGTTTATTTTCTGCAGAAGTTCTTTTCTTTCTTCTGCTTTATTTCCGTCATTCAGAAAAATTTCTTTTCTGGCTTTTCTTGTGGGGTTCATGTTTGCGATCCCGTCTACAACGGATTCTACAAAACCAAAACCACCTATTTTATTGAGTTCGGCAAGCGGATTACCCTTCGGTTGACCTGTATGTTGCTGTTGACCTTGTTGCTGACCCTCTGCTGCCTGTAGTTTACTATCCATGATTAATGTAAAGTCTTTAAATTATTTTTCAAGTTCTTGTGCCACTTCTTTTAATACTTCTACGAATGCAGCTCTGGTCTGATCGTTTTCCAGCATATTACGCAGAATTTTATTTGTTTTCAGCTGTCGGACAATTTTGTTATACTGCTCCTGTTCCATGCTGAGGTTCTGTAAATAATCTGATTTCTGGGTAAGATTTTTCGGGGTGAAGTCCGCAAGATTCTGAAAACGGAACTCCTCTTCCACTACATTGCCGTCCTCCGTCTCGTGCTGCACGCTTACAGAAGGCTGGAAATGTTTGAAGACGTCGTCCACAGTCTTTAGTCCCGTTACAATTTCAGGAACATAAGATTCATCTGTCGTAAGCTGGCTTACAATCAGAGATTTATTCTCCTGAATTTCCTGAATAGCTTCATTAGCGTCTACTTTCACTTCGTTTCCGCCAACGCCATAATTAAACATTGCCATATTATTGTTATTTTGAGATTCTTTGTTTTGGTGTGAGTTGGTTTTATGATCATCAAATAACTGACCAATCCAATGTCTAAATTTAAAAAAAAACTGTAACATACAAAATTTTGTTAAGATTTTTCTTGAAATATTTAATACATGAACAATTCACGAATTAAATAATTAATTTATCATGTTACTAAACTAGGAAAAATAATAAAAAAACACATCATTTCTGATGTGTTTTTCTTTCTAACAATTTTGGTTTGTCTTACCAAATTTTTATTCTGTCCTGAGGTGCCTTATACATTTTGTCCCCCGGTTTGATATCGAACGCTTTTATAAACGCATCCTGATTCACCAACGGGCCGTAGGCTCTGAAAACACCTGGAGAGTGCGGATCCGTTTTTACCTGATTGATCATGTACTGATCGGTCGCTTTAGTTCTCCACACGGTCGCCCAGCTCATAAAGAATCTCTGATCCTGGGTAAACCCACTGATGAGTCCGGGATTTCCGTTATCCTTAAGATACATTTGCAGCGCATCATAGGCTACAGCAACTCCACCGAGATCACCAATATTTTCACCACTTGTAAACTTACCGTTTACAAAGCTTCCTTTTACCGGTTCATAGGCGCTGTACTGACTGGCCAGCTGCGCTACTTTCGCATCGAAATTTTTACGGTCTTCATCCGTCCACCAGTTATTTAAATTTCCGTCCCCGTCAAATCTGGATCCGCTGTCGTCAAATCCATGAGAGATTTCGTGACCGATCACGGCACCGATGCCACCGAAATTCACTGCGGCATCTGCCTTTGGATTATAGAAAGGGGGCTGGAGAATGGCTGCCGGAAAAACAATTTCATTATTTGAACCGCTGTAGTAGGCATTTACCGTCTGTGGAGTCATGCCCCACTCTGTTTTATCGACCGGTTTTCCTACTTTATCCAGACTCTTTTGGTACTGCCACGCGGCCACATTCTGAAGATTGGAATACAGTGTTGCCCCTTGCTTCGGAGACTCCACTTTTAATGGAGTATAATCCTTCCATTTGTCGGGATAAGCGATTTTCACGGTGAATTTTGATAATTTTTCCTGAGCTTTTACTTTTGTAACTGGAGACATCCAATCCATATCATTAATGTGGGTCTTGAATGATTTTAAAATATACTGGATATAAGTCTCCATCTGCGCTTTTGCTTCAGGAGTAAAATATTTCTCAACATATAATTTTCCGAATGCTTCTCCCAAAACGCCGTTGACAAGAGACAGACCTCTTTTATTCATCGGACGCTGCTCTTTCTGTCCCTGAAGATATTTTGCATAGAAGTCAAATCTTATCTGCTCCAAATTTTCATCTAAATTGCTGGCATTACCGTTAATTAAATGATATTTGAGATAATCTTTCAGCAAAGGGAGATTTTTCTGGGTTAGGAACTGATCCATATTCTGATAATACTTCAATTCCCCGACGATTACTTTATCTGTTTTTACGCCGGCATCTGTCAGATATTTTGCAAGATTTACATTTTTCACCAGGGCAGGCAGCTCAGCCACTGTCTTAGGATTGTATCTTAGATTCGCATCCCTGTTTTGCTCAAGGGTCAGTAAATAATTAGCCAGCTGCTTTTCAAAATCCACTACGTTTTTAGCAGCTGCATCTGATTTTTTATATCCTAAAACCCCGAATAATTTTCCTACATAGGTTTGGTATTCTGCAAGAGTTTTGGTATTGGCTTCATTTACTTTCTGGTAATAATCTCTTCCTAATCCGAGATCCGGACCGCCAAGATAGACGGCATTCATCGTAGAATTTTTCATATCGGCACCCACTCTCCATCCATAAAAAGAGTTGTCACCCAACCTGGTCGCTTCCAAAAGATATTTCTGAAGATCATTAAGATTTTTAATGGCGTCAATTTTAGCCAGATCTCCTTTTATAGGTGCTAAGCCTTCGGCATTTCTCTTTGACGTATCCATAAAAGAGGCATACAGGTTCTGAATTTTTTGTCCTTCAGAGCCTTCCGCATAAGATTCGGACAAAATTTTGTTCAGGATATCTAAAGAGGCGTCATCTACATTTTCTCTTAATGCATTGAAGGAGCCCCAATTCGCTTTATCAGCAGGAATCTGAGTAGTTTTCACCCAGTTTCCATTAACGTAGCTAAAAAAGTCATCCTGTGGGCGAACGCTTTTATCCATATAAGATAAAGTGATTCCCTCCTCTTTTACTTCTTCCTTTTTCACTGGTTCTGCAACGGCTACTGAGGTTTCAGCATTGGTACTGCCGGTTGTTTTTGTCGCACCACACGAGTTTAAGAATACCAGCCCGGAAAAGGCAAGTATTCCGATATTCAGCTTTTTCATTAGTGATAATTTTTGATTTTACACAAACTTACCAAATATACGAATTCTGATGAATTATTTTAAGAGTAAGTAATAAGTTGTTAATGATGAATTATAAGTTAGTAATTATGATTGAAAAAAAGCACATAAAAGTGTAGATGGAGATAAATTCTTAACGTATTGCTGATCATATCTTATGCATAACTTTTGAACAAAAAAACCGCTCATTTCTGAACGGTTTCTGTTATTATCGGGTATTGATTACCAGATTTTAATTCTGTCCTGAGGAGCTTTGTATAATTTGTCACCCGGTTTCACATCAAACGCTTTGTAGAAAGCATCAACATTGGATAACGGCCCAAAACTTCTGAAATATCCCGGAGAATGCGGATCTGTTTTCACCTGGTTTACCATATATTTTTCACTTGATAATGTTCTCCATACGGTTGCCCAGCTTAAGAAGAATCTCTGATCCTGAGTGTAACCACTGATGGAACCAGGGTTGCCTTTATCTTTCAGATACATCTGAAGTGCGTCATAAGCGATGTTCACCCCGCCTAAGTCAGCAATATTTTCCCCGTTCGTGAACGTTCCGTTAACGTTGGTTCCTTTTACAGGCTCATATTTGTCGTATTGAGAAGCAAGCGCTTTGGTCGCTTTTTCGAAGTTGGCTTTATCTTCAGGAGTCCACCAGTCTACTAAATTCCCATCTGCATCGAACTGTGCACCTGAATCATCAAATCCGTGGCTCATTTCGTGACCGATTACAGCACCGATTCCTCCGAAATTAACGGCAGCATCTGCTTTAGGATTAAAGAAAGGAGGCTGAAGGATAGCAGCCGGGAATACGATTTCGTTGTTTACCGGGTTGTAGTAAGCATTAACCGTCTGTGGAGTCATTCCCCACTCCGATTTATCCACCGGCTTTCCGATTTTGGCTAAATCCTTATTATACTGCCACTCTCCGATATTCTGAAGGTTGGAATACAAATTTCCGCCTTTAGCTTCGGATACGATGTTTAATTTGGAATAATCTTTCCATTTGTCCGGATAAGCTACTTTCACTGTAAATTTGTTCAGTTTCGTCAAAGCTTTTTCCTTTGTCGTCGCTGACATCCATGTTAAACCATTGATGTGAACAGCAAAACTTTTCTTTAAATAGTCAATAAGTTCAACCATCTGCGCTTTAGCTTCTGCCGGAAAATATTTTTCAACATACAGCTTTCCGAAAGCCTCACCCAAAGAACCGTTGATCAGCTCATATCCTCTTTTGTTTAACGCTCTCTGCTCCTGCTGACCTCTTAAATATTTACCGTAGAAAGCAAATTTCATGTCTCCTAACTTCTGGCTCAGGTAAGAAGCGCTTCCGTGGATCATGTGGAATTTAAGGTAATCCTTAATGACAGGAAGATTCTCTGTACTGATAAATTTATCTAAGTTTTTATAGTATCCAAGTTCTCCGATAATTACTTTATCGGTGTTTACCCCCACCGCTTTAAGATAAGCAGGAAGGTTTACGTTTTTCACCAAAGCGGAAAGTTGAGCCATGGTTTCAGGATTGTACTGCAGGGTGTTATCACGACTCTGCTCGTTTGTAAGGTAAGTCTGGGCAATACTTTTTTCGTAATCTACGATACCTTTTGCAGCAGCCTCAGCATTTTTGTATCCTAATTCTTTCAGCATAGAAGCTACATACTTCTGATATTCAGCAATAGCTTCGGTATTTTTTTCGTTTACTTTCTGGTAATAATCTCTTCCTAAACCGAGAGAAGCATTGCCTAAGTAAACAGCATTCATTTTAGAATCTTTCAAATCTGCGTCCACTCCCCACGCGTAGAAAGTGTTTTCGCCCTCTTTCGTCACAGAAGTAAGATAATTCTGAAGATCCGTAAGATTTTTAATCGCATCGATCTTGCTGATATTTTCCTGAATAGGCTTTATGCCGTCTGCATTTCTCTTATCCATATTCATGTACGTAGCGTACAGATCCTGGATCTTTTTACCTTCGGTTCCTGCTTCGAATTTATCTTTCAGAAGGGAATTCAGGATCGTCATTGAATTATTATCTGTATCATCAGCCAGTTTGTTGAAACTTCCCCAGGTTGGTTTATCAGAAGGAATTTTGGCTGTCTTCATCCACGTACCGTTCACGTAGTTGTAAAAATCATCTTGCGGACGAACAGATTTGTCCATATATTTCAGTTCTAAACCTTTATCTGAAGCACCGGTTTTATCAGCAATAGCCAACGCTGCTTTATTTGATTTAGACTGAGCATTCACCAGATTCAGTGAACAAACTCCTGCTAATAAAAACAAGGAAAGAGTTAATTTTTTCATTATGATAACAATTTATACAATAGGTATATTATTTTTTTATTTTGTTACGGGTTATTTTTAATTTTTTCAAATGGATTTCAGCAGAAAAACAACCGTATTTATTTCAGTAAATTATTTACCGATTAAAATCCCAACCAGATCCTGAATGATTTTCTGAGAGACGAAATACATAAAATCCTGTCTTTCCAGATGAGGCATATATAATTTTGAAGTAACTTCTTTGTCGTGAACTCTTATGGTGTAGAAAACAGTTCCGATCTCGTTTCCGTCCTCGCCTTTTCCGGGCCCCGCCACTCCTGTGGTAGATAACGAGATATCTGTTCCGAAGAGATCCTGGCATCCTTTTGCCATTTCCGTTGCCACCTGCTCGCTGACTACGGTAAATTCGTCTACAGTTTCTTTTTTTACTTTTAAAATCTTAATTTTCTTTTCCGTAGCATAAGGAACGACACCTCCTAAAAAATATTTTGAACTTCCGGAATTTGAGGTGATCATTCTCGCGAGTTCCCCGCCTGTACAGCTTTCTGCGGTAGAAACAGTCATTTTTCTTTCGTTCAGGATCTCGCCGAGAATTTTATCTATTTTATCTTCAGAAGTTGCAAAAATATGATCACCAATGATGGGAAACAGCTTCTGGATTTCTGTTTCCAACAGTTTCTGCAAAATGCTTTCGTCCTCTCCACTTGCCGTTAACCGCAGCTTGACACGCGTTCCCACCGGAAGATAAGACAGGGCCAGGTTTCCGGGTAAGGCCAGTTCCCAGCTTTCAATCGTATCTGCCAGAATACTTTCAGGAATTCCTACTACAGAAACAATTCTTGTTGAAATATAACTGAGGTTAAATTTTTCTTTTAAATAGGGAATAATCTGATCTTTTATCAGCGGTTTCACTTCATACGGCACCCCCGGGAGACTAAACAGGAGTTTCCCGTCCTGCTCCATCATCATACAGGGTGCGGTCCCGAAATGATTTTGAAATACCGTAGACTTCGTAGGCACAAAAGCCTGCTCACGGTTCCTTTCCAGGATTTCCAATCTTCCCCGTTTTTCCATATAAGCTTTCAGATGATTAAAAGTAGCCTCATCCAGTGCAATTTCATCATGAAAAAATTCAGCGATGGCTTTTTTTGTTTTATCATCTCTGGTAGGCCCCAAACCGCCCGTTGTAATGATCAGGTCACCTGTTGCAAGGGCAGATTCCAGCGTATTTTTTATGGTTTCAATTTCATCTGAAATGGTTAAAATCTGAGAAACTTTTATTCCGATATTCTTGAGTTCAGTGGCAATAAAATTAGAATTGGTATCCACCGTGTTTCCGGAAAGGATCTCATCACCAATTGTAATTAAAACGGCATTTTCCATAATTTTTTCGAAAATTTCTCCTGCAAATGACGGCAATTTCCTGCTGACGGACAATATAAATTGATTTTTTTTATTTTTGAAGTAAATTGTTTAAAACTATGACGAAATATGATGATGCCTCATGGCACTACAGTGGAGATTTTCCCGGCGAACTTCCGATAAAAAATGGTGCAACTCATACCGGAATGTTTCTCAACTGGTGTATTGCCAACGGGTTTATTTCTGATGAGATGAAAGAGGATGCTGAAGAAGGAATTGAAAAACTAAAAAGAAGAGACATTACCGGGGCAGAATTTGTAATGGACTTCTGCGATGGAAAATTTTCTGAATATGATCTGAATGACCTGGGAAACAGCTTTGCCCAAGATTATTATGCTGATGACACTGAATTCGGAAATAAATTCAGTTCTTTTGCGGACGATTACATCAATCTTTTTGACGCCAAAGCAGAAGAAAAGGACTTTGAATACGAGACATTTTACCATATTGAAGATACTTGGGAAAACTACGATCTCATGAAACAGATGATTGATCACCGCTTTCAGGAATGGAAGGAATATAAAGCGCAGATGCTGAATTAAGGATGGGCCTTTAATCTTTATAATAAAGAAACCTTATAGGTTTTTAAAACCTATAAGGTTTGAATATCCAACATTGACTGTCAATACTATGATTACGCGTAATGAACTATTGATTGTGTTTTACCCAGATCAGTTCATCTGTATTGTATCCTATATTTTTTGCTTTTTCCAGGAATCTCTGTTTGATGCTTTCCGGAATTTCAGGGTTTCTGGATAAGATCCAGATATATTTCAGGCTATTTCCTACGACCAGGGCATATTGATAATTCTCATCAATATCAATCACATTATATCCTGCCCAGATGGGTTTAAAAAATGAAACCTTTAACCGGGCTTCGGTTTTTTCATTGACAAATTTAGCCTCGCCAACGGACTCTTTCCATTCTTTTTTTACATAATTATATCCCCTGTTCTGTACTTTAATTGTTCCGTCAGGATTTAATGAATACGTAGCGGTGACATTATCCATATCTCTTTCAAATTTATAATCGAAACGGGCAATTTCGTACCATTGGCCCAGATATTTATCTGCATTAAAGTTACTGACGGCTACTGCTCCTTTAGGAATACCTACCGAACAGGAATTTAAAATCATTAATCCTAAAACACCCAAGGTGACAGGAATGGCAATTTTTTTAAAAGTATTCATAATAATAGATGTTTGTGGTAATCATGAAAGCTTCAAAAATAATGCCTGAAATGGCAGTGGCCATCAGACAGCCGTTTTAAGTTTTTTAAGAAAAAATCTTTAAAAAATGGTCTTTAAAACTTCCGGAAATTTCGATTTCCGTGCTGTCGGAAAGAGTGGCTGTTCCGCTTTTATGATATGATTTCACAAAATTGGTATTGATAATATGGGAACGGTGAACTCTTACAAAGGGATTTTCCAGCAGGTCATCAAAATGTTTTAAAAACCTGCAGACCATTTTCTTAGAGCCATCGGTAAGATAAACCTGTGTAAAGTTCCCGTCAGCCTGCAGCCTTAGAATATCTTCTGTCTTTACCACATCGAAACCCTGCAAAGTCGGCAATATCAGTTGTTGTTTTTCAGGTTTTAATTTTAAATTTTCCAGAAGAATTTTATTGCGGTTCAGTTCTTCTTTACTTTCAATGCTTTCAGCCACTTTATTTACTGCCAAGATCAGCTCCTGGATATCAATAGGCTTCAGAATATAATAACTTGCAGACTTATTCAGTGCCTGTAGAGAGTATTGTGAAAATGCCGTGATAAAAATTGTTTCATAAGAAAATTCTTTTGTCGCTTCCAATACATCAAAAGCATTTCCAAACGGCATTTCAACATCCAGAAATACCAGCTGCGGCTGCTTTTCGGTAATTAATGGGACGGCTTCCTTTATATTTTCCGCTTCCCCTATAATTTCAATCTGCGGACAGTATTTGGTAAGATAGTTCCTCAGAACATCCCGGGCAATGAATTCATCATCTACAATTACGGATCGTATCTTCATATTTTTTCTGGTTAAGCTTATTATCGATTACATCTTTTCAGTCTTCGTCACTTCCTGCCTGACGGTGAAGGTAACTTTAGTTTTAATTAAAGAGGATAAACCTATTTTTCTGATGTCAAACTGATTCTGATCGTCACTTCCACTCCTTTATTGTTTTCTTTGTCATTGATCGTGCACATAATATCATTTTTATACAAATCATTCAGCAGCTGAATACGTTCCAGTGTATTTTTCATACCGCGGCCTTCCCTGCTTTTCTGATGAGTGGTTTTCTGTTTCTTACTTTCTTTAATTCCTATACCGTTGTCTTCAATGGTAATCTTCAGATGCTGACGGTCTTTTTCAAAGATTAATTTTAAAAAGCCTTTGGTTGTTCTGTACCGGAGTCCGTGCCAGATCGCATTTTCCAGAAACGGCTGTATCAACATTCCGGGAACTTTTAAACTCTGTATATTCAGGTCTTCATCAAATATAATTTCGTAATCGAATTTATCTGCAAACCGTGTTTTTTCAAGGGCCAGATAATTCTGAAGCAGATCCAGTTCCTGCTGAAACGGTATAAAATCCTCGGTAGAGTTCTCCATTACGCCACGCATTAATTTTGAAAATCTCGTTAAATACAGATTCGCCTCGAGCTCATTATTCGTAGCAATAAAATGATTAACACTGTTTAAGCTGTTAAAAATAAAATGAGGATTCATCTCCCGGCGTAGAGACTGTAAAGCGATCTTTTTATTTTTGACCTGAACTTTTTTTAATGTCCTGAAAATAAAGATGACCAAAACCGATAAGACGGCCAAAACTCCGATTAAACTGTAGTTGAAAACATTCTTTTTCCGGAGAAGCTCGTCTTTCAGCGACCTTTCTTTTTCCAGTTGTGAAATTCTCTCTTCGGTATCTTCCAGAATCTTCTGGTCTACCAGGCTTTTATCTTTTGACACCAATTCCGGCAGTTTTCCGAGAAAATCACGGTACAGTCTCACTGAAGCGTCTGTATTCTGTGAAAGAGCGTAAAGGCTGTCAAGTCTTTTAACACTTTTCTGCGCTTCCAGGGTGTGTCCTTTCTGTAAAGCAATTCCGTATGCATTCTTCAGTAAACCGATGGCTTCTTCAGGATCATTTTTTTTAATGTAAATATCTGCCAGTTCCTGAATCTGATTGACATTTTCCCGGGAATCTTCCTGCACAAAATTCTCTTTCAGTACCTTCTCTTTAGTTTCTATGGCTTTGTCAAACTTTTTGTTCTTGACATAAAAATCCGTCAATTTCTGACTAATCTCCAAAGCCTGCTGTGGCGCTTCTGCTTTGGAAATCTTATAGGCATTTTTTAAGTTTTCTTCTGCTTTCGGAATATTTTTTTCCTGAATGTTAACCTCTGCCATCTGGCTGTAACCTGCTGCAAGATCAGCTTTATTGTTCTCTTTCTTACTGATTTCGATATTACTCTGAATTGCCTCCGTTTTTACCTCTTTAGAAGCTGAAGAGAGTCTTGCTGCGTCGTTGGAATTAATGGTTTTGCCTTTTTCGGAGTAATTGATTTCTGCTGCCCGGCTGTAATTGCTGATCGCAGGTGCTATTTTATTTTGATTTTCCTGAGACCGGGCCAGTTTCCGGCTAACTTTTTCGATATTGGATTTATCATTCAGTTTTTCGTAGATGTTCTTAGCACGGGTATAATATTCTTCACTTTTAGAAAAGTTTCCGTCATTAAAAAATGTTTCCCCGATCCGGAAATAGGAATCGGCCTGAGCAGACTCATTTTTGCTGTCAACGGCTGTTTTCAGTTTTTTAGACTGTATCTGAACATCATACACCACGTCATTTCTGGTCTGAGAATATAAATTATCCACAAAAAGGAAGAACAGAACGATCACAAAAAGCTGGAGCATTTTCATAAAACAAAGATATGCATATATCCAGACTGCCCAAGAACTATTCACCAAGTGAAAAGCTGTTTTCACCAAGTTCAGATATTTTCCGGCTGCTTTCCGGGCTATGTTTGCGGCTGTAATTAAATTAATCATTATGAAAAACATGGTATGCTTAGCTTCGGCTTTATTATTTCAGTGCTCTTATTCACAAATATCGGGGAATATGAATTACAGAAATCAGGTTCAGTATTCTGACAGCAATATTAATATAGGAACTCCCGCCGTAAATCCAGTCATCAATGAAAATATAATCAGTGTAAAAGCATTGGCCAATATAAAAGCCGAGCAGTATGTGGCTATTTTCAGTATAACGCAGGTAGGAGGAAGTGCTGAAGAAGTTAATGATTTAATTGATCAGCGCATTAATACTTCACTGGCCGGAATAAAAACAATGAAAGGTGTCGAAGCGTATATTGATATGATCTCTTTTGTTCCCGTTTATCAGTATAATGTGGAGAAGAAAATATTCAGTAAAAAAACATATAATGAAGTTCCGGCTGGATTTGAACTGAAGAAAAACATACACATCCGGTTTACGGATCCTTCCCAGATGAATGAATTTATTTCTGTTTTATCCAAAAATGAAATTTATGATCTTGTACGGGTAGATTATTTTTCAACAACGATTGAAGCGGTCAGAAAAGAGCTGATGAACAAAGCAAAAGCTGCTCTTCAGGAAAAAGTAAAAAATTTTGAATCCCTGCTTGGCGAAAGCTTTACTACAGCAACGAAAAATATCAGTGACGGGTACCGGGTTTCACTTCCCACAGAGATGTACAAATCTTATGAAGCCTACAACAGTTCATCCATGGCACTGAGCAAATTTTCAAATATAAGCCAGGCTAATAAATCTACCACTTCTTATTACCAGCCGATTTTAGATAAAGAATTTGATTTTGTCATTAATCCTGTGATTCATGAACCTGTTATCCAGGTGATGTATGAAGTAAAACTCACGATCAGCAGAGAAAAAGAGAAGGAAAAAGACAAAAATTCAAAAACAAACCCTTTGGAAAATAAAGAAATCAACCATTATATCCTGGTCACTCCGACCGGAGAAGTGAAGAATTTAAACCTCCTCGCAAAACCTTAATATTTATTGAAATTTCGTTAACAGTCAACGCATTATAATTAGCTACATTTGTGAATACACGACTATTACTATGAAAAAAAACTCACACTTTCTTGTTTTATCATTTCTGTTTCTTCAAAGCTGTTCATTTCTTGAGCAAAACAGATTTATTGAAACCAAAGTTATTTCCAACTCCCTGAATGAGCAGATTATTTACAGATATTACCAGACGGGCCTGAACGACTATAAAGTAGATTTTTATTCTGTCAGTCAGTCGGATTCCGTAAAACTGTTTGAACATTTTGTAAATGATGCTCTTTTCAGTGCCAGTACCTATCGGATCTCCGAGCATGATAATGAAATCACCATCAGAACAAAATTATTCGCAAAAGAGAAAAAACTCATCACCCGGAACGGAAAATCGATCATTATGACTAACCGGTAATAAAAAAAGTTCTCAGGGACTATTTTTTATTAAGTTTAAAGATTCACCAAGTCAAACTTCCCTTTCACCAAGTCTCCGAAATTTCATCTGTGATTCTGAGTAATTTTACTTCAGAAGTTTAAAATTTAAAACAAAATAGTATGAAATTGAAACATTTTTTATTGATGGGATTATTAACCTTTGGGAGTCTTATCAATGCACAGGAAATGAAAAAAAACGCAATCGAAGTAACAGGTGTTGCCGAAATGGAAGTAGAACCGGATGAAATCATCTTTTCAATCGCAATAAAAGCAGATAATAAGAATGAGCTCGCGGATCATGAAAAAAAATTATTTGAGACATTAAAAAATGACGGTGTTAAAAATGAAGACATCAAATTTAAATCCATGTACCAGAACCTGTATTCAAAGACGGTGAAGTTTACGAAAAATTTTCAGTTTAAAGCCAGTGCAAAAACCAATATCAGTAAACTTTTTGAAGATTTAAATCAAAAGTGGGTTACTCAACTGAATATTTCAGAGGTTAAAAATACCAGAATCGCAGATTTCAGAAAAACAGTCAAGGTCAATGCTTTAAAAGCAGCCAAAGAGAAAGCAGACTATCTTCTGGAGAGCATCGGTAAAAAAACCGGAAATCCGATCGAGATCGTGGAGATCGAAGATTATATGAGCGACACGGTTGTTCCCATGGCTTATAAATCAGTAAAAATGAGCAATGTTCAGCTTGAATCTGCGGATACGGGAGTAGATTATTCTTTCGAAAACATCGAAAATATTAAGCTGAAGTACAGCATTAAAACCAAATATGAAATCCTTTAAAGAAAGGCGTTAATGTATATGATAGTCAGGATTCAAATAATGGTAACGACAGGTGATCTTAAATGAACACTTATCGAAAATCTTCAGCAGTAAAAACAGCTTATGTAGTGAACCGGTGATCAGTTGATCACCGGTTTTAGTTTGGGCGGCGGCTTTGCCGCCGCCCAAACTAAAACCTATCGTCCGAACTTAAAATACGGACTCAGTTTATGTTTCTTATTTTTCATAAAAGCGGACGCCATTTCCATTCCGGTAACGGAAAATGTAATTCCATTTCCTCCGAAGCCTAAAACGAAATACGAATTTTTAAAATGTTCGTGTTCTCCAATATAGGGGAGCCCGTCTTTAGTTTCTCCGAACGTTCCGGCCCAGACAAAATCGGTATAGAATTTAAAATCAGGTTTTATCTTTTTTAATGTCCTCAGAATTTCCTTTTCTTTTTTACGAAGTGAGGCATCCCGTTTTTCCGGGTTTATAAAATCCTCATCTCTTCCGCCTATCAGAAGCCTGTTATCATCTGTAGTTCTCATGTACATATAGGGTGCATCCGTATTCCAGACCAGTGTATTTTCAATATTCTTAAAAATAGCGGTATCTATTTCCGAAACCGTGGCAAATGTACTTTTAAGATTTACAAAGTCTTCCTTGATAAGCGTGGTACTTTCATAGCCGACACAATAAATAATTTTTTTCGCTTTAATATTGAAGCCGTGTTCTGTAAGGGCAAAATTATATCCTTTGAGGTACTTTACGGATTTTATTTCTGTTTTATCAAAAATTTTCAGCCCTTTGTTCCTGTTAAATCTCAACAATTCATGGGCAAACTTAAAGGCATCGATACTGGCGCCCTGTTTAGATAAAATGCCGCCATAGGTATTCTGCAGGGTAAATCTTTCTTCAATATCTCCAGGTTCAAGCCAGCTCACCTCAAATCCTGTTTTTTTTCTTATTTCATATTCTTTAATCAGCCAGGAGACGTCTTTTTTTCTGGAAGCAAAATACAGTGACTGCTTTCTCCTAAATCCTGCTCGGGATTTTATTTCTTTGGTAAGCATTTCAAGATCATCAATAGATTTTGAGCAGGCTTTGTAACTTTCGCACGCGCCTTTTTCACCTATTAATTCTGTAAGTTTATATAATGGAACATCAATTTCATACTGCAGCATAGAAGTAGTAGTGGAAGTGCTTCCGTTGCAGATCTCACGTTTATCGATAATTATTGTATGATAACCGTCTTTCATCATCTGATGGGCTATAAGGCTGCCGGTGATTCCTCCTCCGATAATAAGAACATCGCATTCTTCATCAGATTTCAGAGAGGGGTATGAAGAAACAAGACCGTTTTTGAGTAGCCAAAAAGGTTCGTTCGATCTAAGATTCATAGGAATATTATTTACTACGGATTATCAATAATCACGCCTTTCGCCTATAGAATTTAATCTTGGTTTAATTTTTGTTATCTCACTATCACCAAAACCACATAAATATACTATTATGATAAATATTATTCCAGAAGCTCCTGAAAATGTTGCTGCGTTCAACGCAACAGGAGAAGTAACCAGAGAAGATTTTGAAAATCTTGTAGTCCCTCGTGTAAATCAGAAGGTAGATGAATACGGCGAGCTTAATTATCTTCTGTACCTAGACACAGACCTTGATCAGTTTACCATGGGAGCATGGCTGCAGGATGCACTTTTGGGATTGAAAAATCTTACGAAATGGAACCGTGCTGCTATTGTTACAGACAAACAGGGTGTACAGAATTTCACTGATATTTTCAGTGTTGTGATGCCCGGAGAATTTAAATCTTTCCCTAAAGAAAACTTATACAATGCCCTTTACTGGTGTAAAAACGGCAATGAGGTAGAGGCTTAGACCTTAGATCTGTTACAAAAAAAGAGAAGCCTGATGCTTCTCTTTTTATTGATCACAAGTGATACATTCCGATTCGGTAATTTGATCCGGAGATTTTGATCCGTATTTATATTTATAGCGTAAAGCGATTACCAAACCTATAAAGGTCATTACAACTCCTACTAATGAAGGGTAATTATAAGAATATCCCTGTTCCAAAGGGATTCCTCCCAAAAATGCACCCATCGCATTGGCAATATTGAACGCTGCCTGCATAAACGCCGCTGCCATCATTTCACTTTTGGGGGCTGCTTTCATCATCATGATGTTAATAGGGGCTGCTACAGACATGGATAATGCTCCACAGATGAAAGTTAAGGCCAAAGATATATTCTGATATTCTGCCAATAAAAATACACCCGCCAGGGAAACCATCATCAGAAAAAGCAATAAGGCACATGTTTTTTCCGGACTTAAACGGTCTGACAAATATCCGCCTGCCAGATTTCCTACCACCATCCCGGCTCCGGCAAGAATCATGACGTACGCCATATGACTTTCTTTAATTCCTGAAATTACCGTCATCAAAGGCGTAATATAACTGAACCAGGTAAAAAGCCCTCCGAATCCGATGGCTGTAATCATTAATACCAGCCATGCCTGCTTTTTCTTAAGAAACTTCAGCTCCTCCTTAAAATGGGTATTCTGATTGGCTTCCATAACCGGAAGCCAAAGTTTTAAAGACAGCAATGCTAATAATCCAATTATACCAACAATGGCAAAATACCATCTCCAGTGAAAGGTATGCCCGATATAAGTCACCAAAGGAACCATCGCAAGATTCGCAATGGTAAGCCCTGTGAACATGAGTGAAATATAAAAAGCCTCTTTCCCCTTCCCTGCCATTCTTGCAGCAACTACCGTTCCGACACCGAAAAACGCACCATGGGGCAAACCTGAAAGAAATCTGATCACCAGCATGGACGTGTAATCCGGGGCAATCGCCGACAAGGCATTGAATATCGTAAAAATGACCATCAGCGCAATGAGAACTTTTTTAGGGGCAAATTTCACGGAATATCCGATTAAAAGAGGTGCTCCGATCACTACTCCCAATGCATACGCAGAAATCAGGTGGCCCGCTTCAGGAATGGAAATCTGCAAAGATTTTGCAATATCCGGCAATAGTCCCATCACGGTAAATTCTGTCGTTCCGATTCCCAATCCGCCTATTGCCAGCGGTATTATTCTTTTATCAATCCCCATTTTATTTCTTTTTGTAATGGTGCTGTAATGTTCAGCACTTTTTTGAAGATGCAAAAGTCGGCAGAAATAAGCAGTTATACTTTAACAGAAATGATATAAATTTGCTCTGTATTAACCTTTTCGATTAATTTTACCATTCTAATTCATCAAAATAAAGCGTAATGAAAATTCAGAAGGAAATCATAGAGTTCGAAGAAGGGAAATCATTCAGACTTTTTTCACCTTCCATGAAAAACTGCTTTTTCTGGCATCATCATCCGGAAATCGAGCTTGTCTACGTGGAAGCATCCAACGGGATCCGACATGTGGGAAAAAATATTTCTGATTTTACGGAAAGTGATTTATTGCTCATCGGTTCCAATGTTCCCCATTTAAATTTCGATTACCGTATTCAGACAGAATGCAGGCAGCTGGTGCTGCAGATGCGTGAAAATTTCCTTCAGGAGCTTATTTTCCCTGTTCCCGAATTTGATGATATCAAAAAATTGCTGGAACGCTCTTATCTGGGGTTGTCATTTTTCGGTGAGACCAAAAAAAATATTGTTGAAAAACTTCACATTCTGAAAAATAAAAACTCCTTTGATTCTTTTATTGGTTTAATTGAAATTTTACAGATTCTTGCCCATTCGGATGAGGTAAAAGAACTGAATGTAGAAGATACGAGAATCAAATGGTTTTTAAATGACAAAATCAGGATGGGAACGATCTACGATTATATTCATGAAAATTATGATAAAAGCCCGGATGTAAATACCATTGCTGAAAACGTCAGTCTGAGCACGCCCGCTTTCTGCCGGTATTTCAAGAAACAGACGAATATAACTTTTACGGATTTTGTCAATAATTACAGAATCAATCAGGCAAAACTGTTACTGCTCCAAAACTCCTGCGTAACAGAAGTCTGTTTCCAGGTGGGTTTTGAAAGTCTTTCTTATTTTAATAAACTCTTTAAAAGGTATATCGGTGAGACGCCTTCTGCGTTTAAGAAAAGACACCTGAGTAGGGTTGAATCTTAGGGAAAATGTATAATGTATAATGTATAATGTATAATGTATAATGTTTTTAAATAAAAAATCGCTTCAGGGTTTGAAGCGATTTATATTTTTTAATGAATATGTTTTTCAGCGTGGTAAGAACTTCTTACTAAAGGTGAACTTTCGACATGTCTGAAACCTAAGCTTCTGGCAAAATCCCCGAACTCGTCAAACTCTTCCGGTGTGATGAATTTTTTCACCGGTAAGTGTTTCTTAGTCGGCTGTAAATACTGACCTAATGTAATGACATCCACATCGGCGTTTCTGATATCTTCAATCGTCTGGAACACTTCATGTTTTTCTTCTCCCAGACCCAGCATTACCCCAGTTTTTGTTCTTCTCTGTCCCGCTTCTTTAAGATACCTGAGAACCTCAAGGCTTCTTTCGTATTTCGCCTGGATCCGCACTTCTCTGGTCAGACGTTTTACCGTTTCCATATTGTGCGAGATAACTTCTGGAGCTACTTCTACCAGTCGGTCCAGGTGTTTCGTCAATCCCTGAAAATCAGGAATCAGTGTTTCCATTGTTGTTCCGGGAGAGATTCTTCTGACGGCATTCACCGTTTCTCCCCAAAGGATGGATCCCATATCTTTCAGGTCGTCACGGTCTACAGAGGTAAGAACGGCATGTTTAATTTTCATTAATTTGATTGAACGCGCTACTTTTTCAGGCTCATCCCAGTTCACATCAAGAGGTTTTCCGGTTTTCACTCCGCAGAATCCGCAGCTTCGTGTACAGATATTTCCTAAGATCATGAAAGTTGCTGTTCCTTCACCCCAGCACTCACCCATATTCGGGCAGCTTCCACTCTGACAAATTGTATTTAATTTATATTTATCAACCAAAGTTCTCAATTCTCTGTAATTTTTTCCGGTAGGAAGTTTTACGCGAATCCATTTTGGCTTTTGAACGGTAGTATCCTGAACTAAATTTTCCATTTATTTCTCAAATTGAGGTTCAAAGTTAAGGAATTTTTAATCGAAACAATCAAAGAGCGGTATTGATGAAACATATAATTTTGTAATTTTACCTACAATATTTACTATGAGAACTGCATTTTGTTTTTTAGCTACTGTTTTCAGCATATTCTGTTTTGCTCAAAAAGAATTTCAGCCCGCAGGTTCTGAAGTTATTGAAACTGTAGACGGTGATCTTGACGGAGACCATATTCCGGAGAAAGTTATTATTTATAATACGAAAGACACCACCGCTTACGGCAATATCCGTGAAATACAGATTCTGAAAAACAGCAATGGAAAATGGGCAATTTTAGAGAAGTCCAGAAATGCTGTCCTGAGCAGTAATGCCGGCGGAATGATGGGTGATCCTTATCAAAGTACTGAAATAAAAAAGGGAATTCTGGAGATCACGCAGGCCGGAGGCAGCAGCTGGAAATGGGGATATACCGACAAATACAGATTTCAGAACGGACATTTTGAATTGATCGGCTATTCGTCAAGCTCCGGAAAACCCGAAGAATATTGGACGGATGTTGATTTTAATCTCTCAACAGGCCGGTTAATATTGGCTAAGGAAGTTGAAAATACTAAAGAATACGGAAAGTCTAAAAACGAAACTTTTATTAAAAAAGGCTTAAAAATTAATCTTCAGAATAGAAATCAGGACCAACGGAGAGAAATTTCTCTTCCTCAGACGAAGGAAAAAGTGTATTTGTAGTTTTTAATCTTCTGCAGGTTTCTTAAAAGCTGATTAATGATCTTCAAAATCATTATTTTTTAATAATTCAGCTAATACTTTTTTCGCACGCATCACGCGTACCTTCGTATTGGCAACGGAGATTCCCAGTTCTTCTGCAATTTCCCTGATGCTTTTTTCTTCAAAAAACCGCAATTTGATGATATCCTGGTAGTTGGCGTCCAGGGATTCTATTGTTTTGATGATTTTCTTCTGTTCTTCGGCAGAAATCATTAATTCTTCAGGTGATTTTGCAAACTGATTTTTCACGACGTCCAGATTCTCTGTAGGATCCTGATTTTCCCTGCTCTTTCTCCTCCAAAAATCGATAATCGTATTCTGGGCAATCGTTAAAACCCATGTTTTAAACTGAAAATGGGGATCATACATATCCAGCTTTGACAGAACTTTCGAAAAAACATTCACGGTGATTTCATCGGCATCATTTTCATCTTTTACTTTTTTCATGACAAAGGAAAAAACATCTACCCAAAAAACATTGATGAGTCTGGTCTGAGCTTTCTGGTCTTTTTCTTTCGCCTTCTGAATAAGGGTGAATAATTGTTCGTCGTTCATTATGAACAAATATAACTGATTCCGGGCAAAAAGACAATATACAAAAGGTCTTATCCGATATAAAGTCCTTTTAAGGATCTGATGTTCACCAAAGTATTTTCATTTTCAAAATTAACCTATATTATGTATTGACAGTGATAAAGCGGCTAATACCCTAGCCCCGATTGCAGAGAAAATCCTTTTTGAAAAAAAGATTGCAACGGAAAGCGGGAAAAAGCTCCTGAAATATTAACCTCCCGTCTCTTTGCCTTTTCACTCTTTATAATCCTGAATTTATTATCTTTGCAGCTTAAATTCTAAAGCAAAAAAATAATGAACTCTTTTATTGAAGAACTGAAATGGCGCGGGCTTTATGCCGACATGATGCCCGGAACGGACGAACAGCTGAATAAGGAAATGACAACAGCCTATATCGGTTTTGATCCTACCGCAGATTCTTTACATATCGGGAGTCTTATTCAGATAAAAATTCTGGCTCACTTCCAGCAGCATGGTCATAAGCCCATTGCACTGGTAGGCGGCGCTACAGGAATGATCGGCGACCCTTCAGGGAAATCTGCAGAGAGAAATCTTCTGGACGAAGCTACGCTTCTGCATTATGTAGACTGTCTGAAAAACCAGCTTTCAAGATTTTTAAATTTTGAAGGAAATGAAACCAATAAGGCCGAGTTGGTTAACAATTACGACTGGATGAAAAATATTTCTTTCCTTGATTTTGCAAAAAACATTGGAAAAAATATTACGGTAAATTATATGATGGCTAAAGATTCTGTGAAAAAGAGGTTCTCCGGAGAATCCGGTGCTGACGGAATGAGCTTTACTGAATTTACCTACCAGCTGATTCAGGGATACGATTTTTTACATCTGTACCAGAATAATAACGTTAAACTTCAGATGGGTGGTTCCGATCAATGGGGTAATATCACGACCGGTACCGAACTGATCCGCAGAAAAGCGCAGGGTGAAGCATTTGCACTCACCGTTCCTCTGATCACCAAAGCTGACGGCTCGAAATTCGGAAAGTCTGAAAGCGGAGAAAATTACTGGCTGGATAAAAAGAAAACGTCCCCTTATAAGTTTTACCAGTTCTGGCTAAATGCTACGGATGTGGATGCTGAAAGATTTATCAGATTCTATACGTTTCTCGGAAAAGAAGAAATTGAAGCTTTAATCGAAGAGCATAAAACAGCTCCACACGAAAGAAAACTTCAGAAAAAACTGGCTGAAGAAGTTACCGTTTGGGTTCATGGAACAGAGGAATATAATAAAGCTCTAAAAGCTTCTGAAATTCTGTTCGGCCGTTCCACTGCCGAGGATCTGGTAAGTCTTGATGAAGAAATTTTCCTTGAAATTTTTGACGGTGTTCCTCAGAAAGAAGTTGCTAAAGCTGATGTTTTAGGAATTCATATTATTGATCTTCTTTCAGAGAAATCAGGATTTCTAAAATCTAAAAGCGAGGCAACAAGAGAACTGAAAGGAAATTCGATCTCCGTAAACAAGGAAAAGGTAAATGAAGTGTATACTGCTAACGAAACCGACCTGATTGACGGAAAATTCCTTCTGTTACAGAAAGGAAAGAAAAGCTATTTTATTGTAAAAGTCATTTAGATCAAATAATAATTTACGGGACTTTTCTATGAAGAGGTTCCCGTAAATCCACCTAAAATAAATCGCGGCAGGATCTTCCTGCCGCGATTTTAATACAACTATTTCGAAAGGTATTAGTTTTTTAGAATGTATAAGAAGTTGACGCTGACAGATACTGTCCGCTGGAAGTTCCTTCTTTCTTTAACTCTCCGTCTACCCAGATCTGAACCTTCAGTGTGGATGAAGCACCGGACCCTATCGCGTTTACGGCTACATTAGCTGTATAAGCTCCTTTTTCGGCAGTGACCTCAGGGCTTGACCATGTTGTTCCGCTCAGACTGCTTGCAGTAGTAGGATTTCCGTCGATTCCGTACACTGCTACATCAATATTACTTCCTGAAGAAGCTATTGCCTTAAAAACTACTTTGTGGGTTTCTCCGGATCCATTAACGGGGTTGTCATCGTCATCGTCGCTGCATGATGATACGAACCCGAAAATCAATGCTGCTGCCAGCATTAAAAATGTTCCTTTAAATACTTGCTTCAACTTCATTTTTTTCATAATTTTTTGCTTAAATTGGACTACTGTTGGTTAAAAATTCTATGATTTGATCGATTTGGTATATGCAAAATTACCAGAGTACCGCTCCGGTTTCAATCCTTAAAAAACAGTATTTTTTTATACCTGAATTCAGGTATTTTTTTATACTGGAAATTTTAATTAAATTGACTGTTTTATAATAAAACTACTCATATACTCTGACCTGATGATCATGAAGAAATTAGCCTTTGTAATTTTTATTTTACTTTCACTTGTCTTACCATCTCAGCAGATTTTTCCGCTTAATGAAAAGCCCTATCTCGACAGCTTACAAAAAATAGTAAAAAACAGTACTGATCGTGATTCCAAAGCCAATGCATTCTTCATTTTATCCAACTATTACAGAAATACAGACAGTATTTTAAGTAAGAGATATCTGGAAAACGGTAAAACATTAAGGTCTGCAAATTCTTTTGTTTCTGCTAAATATCATTATTACGAAGGCCAATATTATCTTGAGAAAGACAAAACTAAAGCTGCAGCTGCCTATCAGCAGGCGATCCAAGCTTTAAGTACATTTAAAACAGAAGAATCGTATTTTTTCCAATCGCTGGCGTGGTATAACTACGGAGTGTCCCAAAAGAACAAAGAAGGATATCCTTTTTTGGTTAAAACTATTCTTGAAAAAAGCATTCCTTTAGTAGAAAAATATGAAACCAACAGAAATTTAGGATTTTTATATTCACAGCTTGCCCTTATTCTGACCTATAATGCAGAATTTGAAAAAGCAGGAAATTATAATAAAAAAGCACTGAAAATTCTTGAAAAAAATTATCCTGCTTCAGCAGAATTGTTTTACGCTTATCTGCATACAGCCAGTAACTATTGTTATCAGGCTAAAGGTGATGATGCAGAAAAATTTCTGAATAAGGCAGAAAAACTGATCCTTCCATACCCGGATTCTTCATCCAATGCTTTTTTTTATTACGGGAAGACCCTTTTATTCATCACCAGACAGAAAAACGAAGAAGCTCTGCCAATTATTGACAAAGGATTGTTTTATACTAAAAAATTTAATCAAAACCTATTAGCTCAGATGTTTTACTTTAACAAGTTCGACATTTTAAAAAAATTAAAGAGGTATCCGGAAGCAAAAGCTGTTCTGGAAGATATCCTGACGGAAAAATCTCTGGTTCTTGATCTCAATAACAGGAAAACAATATATAAACAGCTTTCCGTACTCAATGAAGAAATGGGAAATTCCAGGGAAGCACTGACGTGGGAAAAAAAGTATTCCAGCCTTAATGACAGTCTGAGTACCGAAACTACAAAACTTGAAATCAATAAACTTGAAGCCAAATATAATGCGGCAGAAAAAGAAAGGAAAATAGCGAATCTGGATACTGACAAAGCCCAGAAACAGCTTGAAATAAACCAAAAAAACCAATATCTGTGGCTGCTTGGTTTTGCCTCCTTCTTTTTAATGATTTTAATAATTTTTATTTATTTCTATACCAAAAAACTGGCAAAGCAAAGGAAGATAAACCTTCAGCAAAAATTAAAAGAGATTCAGCAGAAAGAAGAATTGAATATCACCAAAGCAATTCTTGAAAGTGAGGAACGGGAAAGAGAACGGATTGCCAAAGATCTGCACGACGGTCTCGGAGGAATGCTGGCCGGTGTTAAAATCAATTTTTCAACATGGTCTTCCACTCATTTTGGTTCAACGGATCTGGAGTTTAATAAAATCCTGGGGCAGCTTGATCATTCGGTAAATGAGTTAAGACATGTCGCTAGAAACCTGATGCCTGAATCACTTCTCAATTTCGGACTGGAAACCGCACTGCAAGACCTCTGTGAATTTTACATCAGGAAAGATCTCAGCATAGATTTTCAAGCGATCAGTCTTCGTAAAGACCTTGCTCTTACCATTCAGTTGAATATTTACAGAATTGTCCAGGAACTTTTAGCTAATGCTGTAAAACACTCCCAGGCTTCAGGCATTTTATTACAATGTTCCCAATCTGATGAAAATTTCTTTATCACCATTGAAGACAATGGAAGAGGCTTCGGAAAAGACATTGAAAAAAAAACCAAGAGTATGGGGCTCAGAAATCTTAAAAACCGTGTCAATTATCTAAAAGGAAAAATGGAGATCAGCTCCGATCATGAAGGAACAACCATAAATATTGAACTTAATACCCATGCAGTCTGACAAAATAAATATTGTTATTGTAGATGATCATCCTATCGTTATCGAAGGATTGAAAACCATGCTTAAGAACCAGTCATTTTTCAATGTTCTGGAAAGTTTTACATTAGGCTCAGAGATTGTGAACTTTGTGAAATCTAATGAAGTTGATATTATCCTATTAGATATCACGCTTCCCGATGCCAACGGTATTGAACTTTGTAAAGAGATCAAAAAAATATCTCCCGATACATCCGTAATTATGTTCAGCAATCGCTCTGAAAGGAGTGTCATTACGCAATCTGTTCAAAATGGTGCAAGCGGATATCTTCTTAAAAACACATCCATCGAAGAACTGATAGAATGCGTACGTGGAGTTCTTTCGGGTAATATTGTATTTTGTAATGAAACAAAACACATCATCAGTAAGCCCTCTCAAAATGAACTGGCAATTCCCAGATTAACGAAGCGGGAAAAGCAAATCCTGCAGCTGGTTGCTCAGGGAAAAACAAGCAGCGTAATTGCTGATGAATTATTCCTGAGTCCTTTAACCGTAGATACCCATAGAAAAAATCTGCTCCAGAAATTTCAGGCAAAAAATTCCTCAGAACTTATCACTATTGCACTGCAGCACCGTATGATTGAAGAATAAAAAAAACCGTCAGATCGACGGTTTTATATGATTAAGTAATGTTATTTTACAATTCTAAGAAACTGTGAGCAATAGATGAACTCTGAATCCCTGAAAGATTCTTAATCGTATCCGTTTCTGCCACTTCACCATCAACCCAAATGTTAAGGATAAGCTTTGCGTTGGCATCAGGAAGGAGTGCATTTGCTGAAAGATTCAATTGAGACTGGCTGGAATTTACAAACATCTCACCACTATTCCAGGAAATTCCCGGCTGATCAAAAATCTGATTTTGACTGGTTCCCACCTGTGTTACAATAGTTTTAAATTCTACCCCGGTAGTTCCTTTCACTTCAAACTTTACGATATGATCCTGAAATTCATCCTCATCGTCATCATCTTTACAAGAATGAGCTACTGAAACTACTGAAAATAAGACGATGAATAAAAAAGAAAGTTTAGATAAACTTTTTGATTTGTAAAATTGCTTCATTTCTCCAAATAGATTTTTTAATGTTTCAAATATAGCTTTTTTATCAATATAAAAATAACTTTTATGAAAATTTTCCAATAAAGATTTCCAAATAATATCAAATCTACAAAAATATTAGCTCTGCAAAATCGACGACCTTCTGAAGTCGCTAAGGTAAATTAATCTTTTTTTTTGACCGCATATCATCTGTTATTTAAGTTTAAAGCACTATGTGAGATTCACCAAATGATTTATTATTTATCTTTGCCTTATGAATTTAGATTACATCGTAAGAGAACCTGAGAATATTACTTCCCAAACCACTATTCTGTTTATGCTTCACGGCTACGGAAGCAATGAACAAGACCTTTTCAGCTTTAGAGAAACGCTTCCGGCAGACTGGATCATCGTGAGCTTCAGAGCTCCGAAAGAAACTCAGTTCGAGGGTTTTTCATGGTATGATATTGATTTCAATGACCCCGAAAATTTCATGAATATCAGCCAGGCTAATGAATCTGTGGATGCGGTTCTGGAAAATATACTGAAAATAGTAAATCATTATGGTCTGACCGAAGCAAAGACTCACCTGTGCGGCTTTAGCCAGGGGGGAATTCTGTGCTATGCGCTGGCTTTAAAACATCCTGAAATGTTTAATTATATAGCCTGCCTAAGCGCCTATCCTGAAGAGAAAATTCTACAGGATATTGTAAAAGATAAGAAAAAACTGGAAAGACTCCGTTTTTTTGTATCTCATGGTACTGATGATGCAGTAATTCCAATGGAATGGGGAAGAAAAGCAGCTGATCTTCTTTATGATCTGAGCTGCTATTTCACCTTTAGAGAATACATGAGCGGACATGGCGTCAACCAGAAAAATTATATGGACCTTATGGATTTCTTTTCAAAGTAAATTCCGATAAAATAGCATTTCTTTCAAATCATTATCAATTATATAGACATTCTCCGCTCAGAGAATGTTTTTTTATTTTATATATCAATAAATTAACTAAATTCAGTAAATGAAATCATTACATTTTATATTATTTTTTTTTCTGAGCATTTTCACCAGTGCGCAAAATTCATTTGAAATAAAAGATGTAAAGAAAACTGTTATTCCTTTTAAGTTAATTAATAATTTAATCTTTATTCCGGTTAATATCAATGGAGTTAACCTTACGTTTTTATTAGATACGGGCGTGGCAGAAACTTTACTTTTCAGTTTAGACAATCAGGAAGTAAAACTAAGTGATGTGGAAAAGATAAAATTTTCCGGACTGGGAGGAGATTTAAGTATTGACGGATTTAAATCTGAAAATAACGTAGGAAAGATCGGAGAGCATATGATCAATAATTCTATGACTGTTTTCCTTATCCTGGACCAGGAATTCAATATTTCTTCTCATGTAGGCATTCCTGTGAATGGAGTGATTGGCTTTCATCTGTTCAAAAATCATCCAGTTTCTATCGACTATTCTTCTGAAAAGATTACCATTTATAATGACCGGGAACTGTTGAAGCGAAGAACGAAAAAATTTCGTGAGCTTCCTGTGAGTATAGAAAAGGGGAAGCCTTACCTCTATGGTGACGTCGAAATGACCAATGAAAAAAAGAGTTCAAAATTACTAATAGACCTTGGAAACAGTGATGCGATATGGTTATTTCCCGTATTAATTAAAGATTTTGTTTATAATCGTCCGAATATCGAAGACTTCCTGGGAAGAGGGTTCAACGGCGACATCTATGGCAAAAGGAGCAGAATTCACCATTTTTATATTGGAGATTTTAGATTCGAAAAACCTCTGACTGCTATGCCCGATGAATTTTCTATTCAGCATGTCCATATGGTAGAAGGGAGAAAAGGTTCTGTCGGAGGCGAGATTATGCGCCGTTTTACCGTAATATTTGATTATTACGGGGGAATGCTATACCTTAGACCTAATCGGAATTTTGATGACCCTTTTCATTTCAATATGAGTGGTCTGGATTTTAAGCAGGACGGAATGCAATGGCAGGAAGATCTGGTTAAGATAGAGACCGTAAAAGCAGACAAGGCCACCAGTGAATTTTCTACTGCTGCTGAGAGGTTTCAGTATAAGTTTGTGCTCAAACCGGTATTTTCAATTTCCGGAGTCCGTAAAGATTCTCCAGCTGACAAAGCAGGCTTAAAGAAAGATGATCAGATTATTTTTATTAATGGCACCAAAACTGCAGATATGAGTTTAGCAAAAATTATGGAAATAATGAAATCTTACGAAGGAAGGAGTATTACCATGATCATACAGAGAAAAACACAGCAGCTGACGGTAAAATTTCAGCTGGAAGATCCAATACCTTATCAGGAATAATATGAATACAGAAGAAACAACGGTCGATAAAATAAGATCAAGACCCCGATTTAAAATGTTTACGGAAGTGAGCAAAGAAGAATATGCCGAGCACCTGAAAAATTATCTTAATGAACACCAGGAGGAATTCTCCGGAAATATTAATCATGAAGTGGCTACCATATGTGTAAAAACAGAATATGATCATTACTGGAAGCCCCAATTATCTTTAAGAATAGAAACGGAAGATGAAAAAACTGCTGTCAGAGGTATCTTTGGACCTACTTCAGCAGTCTGGACATTCTTTATGTTTCTCTATTTCTCTTTTTCTATTTTATGGATGACTTTCTTTTCAATGTATTATGTAGAAAAACAAATTAAAAGCACTGAATTTCCATGGGCACTGAATGCTTCTTTCGCAATGCTTTTTTGTATTGTACTGACCTACGCAGCGGCAAGGTTCGGACAGCATAAAGGAAAGGATGAAATGCTTAAACTGCGGAAATTTGCAGAAGAATCTACTTTACATTTTGAAAAGAATGATGATTGATCAGGGGACTACGGTCTTTGCAGTCTGTGGCATCTGTTCTATCTGGGCTTTGGCAGCCTTAATCGAATCCACTACTTTTTCTCTGTTGTCCTGCTCCTTCAGTATTTTCTCAATATTGGGTTCGATCATTTTTGTCATTTCCTCTACTGAGATATTGTTTGAGTTGGGATCATCCAGTAATTTTCGCCAGGGTTTTCTCCCTCCCCATTTATAATCTCCAAATACCATTACTGCAGTACCTCTCGCCTTCGTGGTGGCACCTCCCGGATTCAGAACCCAGGTATCAGCATAGGAATAAAGCCATTTTGCATCATTTTTCAATAATCTTAAACAAGAATGTGAGGCAGGGTATCCCGGAAGATCATACTGATGCCATCCGATTCCGTCTAAATTGAAGATATTAAAATTGTACGGAAGTTTCCATTCGCTGCTTACTGTGGAAATAGCCAATTGCTTTTTCCAGTTGGCAAATGTTAAGCCTGTTTTTGTCTTTGCAGTCTTCTTACCCATACTGGTTGGGCCCCATTTAACCAGGCTGCCATTAGAATATACTCCATATGCCTGAATAGGATATGAAAAAATCACAAACTTTTTTACTCCGCTTAATACATCCAGCTGCATTGGAAACGGTGAATATTCCATGAGGGTGGTATCTATTTTAGCCGGGACTACCAACGTATCGGCATTCCTTTTATTTTTTGAATCAAGTCTGTTCAGCGCCAAAATAGCATAACGCTCTTTTTCCGTATATTTTTTATTAAATATAGAAAACAGGGAGTCTTTAAGTTTTTTGTCTTTAGGAAAGATGAAGGCATTGTAAAAACCATCCTCCTGCATCGCCGGTGGCATGGATTCTTTTTGTACTACCGAATCTTTTTTGATAGAGTCCTGCTCCACTACTGCAGTTTCATTCGTCGGGGTGGTATCTTTTAACGTATCACTTATTTTTTCAATTTCTTTTTTACAGGAAACTAAAAGTATGGAGAATAGTAAGGTCGATAGAAATGCTTTCTTCACAGATATGTTTTTCATAAAATTGAACGGTTCAGCTATTTTTGCTACTCAATACAAATATCAGACCTAAAACCGGATAATAAAAATCATTGCTTAAAATACCGTAAAAAAACGGACGCCGGTTCAATCATGATAATATTATTATAAAAACTACACTAAAGTGTAGTGGCTGCAAAATATAACCTCCGTACTTTTAACATATAAATAACCCATGTAAATATAGGTAATCACCATACCTGACCATGAATAACTTTTAACATAGATCAGATCCTTAAATACCATCTAAATGATGGTATTTTTATTTTACGGCAATCATATGATAAAGGAAAAATTAACTGGAATTTCTGCGTGAAAATTGTTTGCGTTATTCCTTTTATAATCATTCAATATCTGAATTTATTAATGTTTAAAAACGAGCTTCAACAAATAAATCAGCTTACTTTAAATGCATAATAGGTTACCCCTAAATAAAATTGGATTTACGTTTGCCATGTGATATTTGTATCCGTATCATATTGCATTCTTTCATGTAGCCGTCAGAGATATTTTGATCTTATAAAATTTCGTTTTAAATTAGTTCCCAGTTTATATCAAAATAATATATTTGAATGTTCCTATCTTATGAAATTACCTACTGAATTAGGAGATGAATACATCAACAATGTTCTTTCCAATACTCTTCTGATAGATCTGCCGGATGAAGAGTGGGAACTGATTAAAGATTTTGAAAATTATGCAATTTCGAATTATGGCCGCGTAAAAAGCCTGGAGCGAGCTGTTATAAATTCCTATGGAAGAGAAACTCTCCTTCCCGAAAGAATTATGAAACTGCAGACTAACCGGTATTATAACAACTATTTGAAGTCTCACTTCTATGCTGTGAAATGCGGTCTTTTTTCCGAAGGAAAATCATATGGCAAATCAGTAGCGCGCCTTGTGTATTATCATTTTGTTGAAAAATTTGATATGGATGATCTTTCTTTTCTCATCTCTTTTAAAGATGACAACCGTTTTAATGTGCATTTCAGCAATCTGGAAAAGCTAACCGTGGGCAAACTTCATTCTAAGACACTGAATACCGGCAGAGGTAAGAAAGGGAATTATAAGCAGGCGGTCAGTCAATATACCGACGATGGAAAATTTGTAGCTTCTTATAAAAATATTTATGAAGCAAGTGAAGCTTTGGGTATTTATCCCCCGCATATTCTATCGGTACTCAACAAAAAAAAGATTACTTCAGGAAAGTTTTTATGGTTTGAGAAAGGATATAAACCAACCGAAAAAGATTTTATACCGAAACGAAAAAATAAGCCCGAAAAAATACTCAATACAAAACTTTGGGAAACGCTGGAGATGCCGGAAATTGATGAAAATAATCCACCGGCCTGCATGAATTTATCACTACAGGATCTTCCCGGTGAAACGTGGAAACCATTACCTGATCTCGAAGAAAATTATCTTATTTCCAATAAAGGAAGAATAAAGAGACTGAATGCCTGGACGCAGAATACAAGCAAGACTTTCTGGCAAGAGCAAATTATCTCGCTCTCTGCATACAAGTCTGATAATAAAAAATATTTTCTTCGTACCAGGTTAAGTTGTAATGGGAAAGTCTATAATATAGCAATTACCCGAATGCTTTACTATTGTTTTATTAAAGAATTCGATATTAAAAACAGAAATCTGCTGGTCACAAACGAAAGTGATCCTCACTGGGATATAGATATTGCGAAACTGACCTTAGAATCTTCTACTAAAATGCTTGGTGAAAGAAATAAAAAGCTTGCTACTCAGGTAAGGACTGTTTTTAATTCTAAAGAAATATTCAATCATTCTCTCTGGGAAAAATTAGGTAAACCCAAGATTGATAAAAAGAACCCACCTGCTATTTTCGACTTATCTTTAGAGGATCTACCAGATGAAGAGTGGAAACCACTACCTGGTGTAGAAGGTAAATATGCTATTTCAAACAAAGGGAGAGTAAAGAGGCTGAGCGGATGGGGATCCGGTATTCTCTTTTTTGGAGAAGATCAGATTGTTTCTCTCCTTGCAACACATGATAAATATCCCAAACTGTATTTCAATCAACGGATAAAAAGGGTTGTAAATAGAAGAATGCTTTTACGGTTGCTTTACTTTTGTTTTGTGAAAGAATTTGATTTGAATGATACAACCCTGCGTGTAATTAGTGAAAATGAGCACCTGTGGGAAATAGACTTTTCCAAGTTATCATTACGACCAATGGCAGAATCTTTTCGTAAAAAATAATTAAATGCAGATATTAATTTCTTGGTAATCGGTATGTGATAATTGTTCTAGGTTATAAACGGCGTTTTTTTAGCATGTACAAAACCGCCAAAGAAAGACTTAAGATATGTTACAGAATGATATCAGAATATTCCTAAATCTATTGCCATGACAAAAGTTAGCGCATTGGTTCAGAGAGGTTGAAACATCAGGTTTAAATTATTGTCAGTGTTAAGGAAAACAATAATGAATCATTACAGCGACATCTTAAACTTTTTCGAAAGAAGAAGTACCAACGCTTCGGCAGAATCTTTTAATGCTAAAATTAAAAACTTCAGATTACAGCTTCGGGGAGTAAAAGACAAAGCGTTTTTCCTCTTCAGACTCGCTCAACTTTTTGCATAGCCCCCAACTTTTGTTCATGATCCGTTACATCTTTATAAGAAGAGACAAAAGAGGAAGGATCATACAATAGCTCTTCTTTTCCCTTAAATCCTAATCTATAATAAATTTTCGATGTTTTTTCACCCGCATTCCTTTTTAGATAAAAATATTTATCATTACTTGTAATTCTTAAATCAGATACAGAATATCCTTGTTTTTTATCCAACGTTAATCTTGTCTTTAAATAGTTATCCCAATTTGGAATTTTTCCTAAAACAGCGTTAGTGTAATCTGTCTGTGATTTCATCCAATTCATCGTTAATGCATCATTTACTTCCAGGTTCCTGTAACTATCAACGATTTTAGTACCAAAATATTCATCAATAACTGGTTTAGATGGACCAAGATTAGATTTCTGAGCATGCAGAAAAAGTGTTAAAAAAAAGTAATGATAAATATTTTATCTCTCATAAAGTTTTGTTATTTTATTGTGTAGGGGTTTTTATACCGTGATCAGGTTTACTTGCGTCCTCTGGACAAAGGCAAGCATCCCCTCCTCCATTATCATTTCCTCCACGAATATTAGCCATACTATTAATCTTTGTAAGCTGTACTTTTTTCAAAGATAATTTTTTTTCATTTTGTTTTTTCATTTTGAATTAAATTTAAAAATTAGATTTACTACAAATAAAACACAATTTTTAAAAATCTCACCTACGGTTGATTTATAAATTCTTGAATTTATAAATCATTTTTTTTGCTTTCAACAATATGTTTAACAGATAATTCTACTTCTAAATTACAGAAATGGCATAGAGCCTTAATGGCTATATAGAATATAAATTATATTTTTACTATACTAAAAAACACCAATGAGAAGTATATTTATTTTTCTGTTTATTTTATCCTATGCCCGTTTACTATCTTTGCAAAGTAGTCCGCTCGATTCCTTAAGTAAATATTCATATTTAGATTTAGAAGCTAAGTTTTATGGTTTTGATCAGATTGATAAAATAAAAGAAGCTCAATTAATTGCTCAATACTATCTTCAAAAAGCAAAAACAGAAAAAAATATTGACAAAATTGAGGAAGGTTATGTTTTGATGTATTTTAACGAAACTTTACCAAAAGCTTTAAAATATCTGGATAGCTTACAATCGATAACAAGACTCTCAAAGAAAAATACTTATCCAGCACGTGTTTACTTACTTAAGGGTAATTTATTTTTTAGATTTGATCATGGAAAAGAAGCTTTAGACAATTATATATTAGGATTAAAATATGCAAAAGAAAAGGGGAATAAACGACAAATAGCCTTTGCAGACATAAGTATTGCATATTTGAATAATTATATTGGTAAACACAGTGAAGCAGCAAAGAAGTTAAGACATTATTTATTTAATGCTCCATATCTTAGTGAAAGTGAATTGAGTGACATTCATCTAAATCTTACGAGTACATACTTAGATCTTGAAAAAATGGACTCTGCCCAAGTATTTATAAATGAAGGCTTGGTGACCTCCAAAAGTAAGGATAATATATATCGTTATAATGAATATTTGTCTTTATTAGGGTTATATCAGCTAAAACAAAAGAAATATCAAGAAGCTATCATTAACTTAAGTAAATGCAAAGAATATTTAATTAAGGCACAAGCAAATGCTTTAAGTATAAGTTATGCTACATTATATTTAGGAAAATCCTATGCTGGTCTGGGACAAAAAGAAAAAGCAGTGGAAAGTTTTATAGCTATAGATTCTATTTTCCAAAAGACAAATAATACTTTTCCTGAGCTTCGGGAAACATATTCATACCTTATACAATATTTTAAAGAAAAGAATGATAAAGAAAAGCAACTTTATTATATTGATAGTTTTTTAAAAGTACATGAAAAACTAGATTCTCAGTTTAGATATATAGCAAAAGAACTTCCTAAACAATACGATGTTCCTAATCTTATTAAGGAAAAAGAAAATATTATTTCTAATTTAAAAAATAGAAAGAAAGTTTATTACCTGTTGATTGGAGTCTTGATACTTCTTCTTTTATTTGTGATTTATCTATTTTATCGATCAAAAAAGTCAGAAAAGAAATATCGAAAAATAGCCCAGGAATTACTTCAATCAGTTTATGAGAAACCTAAAATTGAGAGAAGTAAAGATAGTGTTCTGAACAACTCTTCCTCTTCTATACAACCTAATGATATTGAGGATAAAGTAATTAGAGTTACTTCTGAAGATATTGCTCAGGAAATATTAGAAGAATTAAATGCTTTTGAAACAAATGAACTTTTCCTTCAAAAAGACATAACCCTGAATAGTTTAGCAAAACAAATAAGAACTAATTCGCGATATTTATCCGAAGTTATAAATATTTACAAAGGAAAAAATTTTGCGACTTATTTGAATGATTTACGTATAGATTATGCAATAAGAAGATTGGCAAATGATAAAAGGTTTCGTTCCTATAAAATACCTTTTATTGCAGAGGGATTAGGGTATAACAATGAACAGGCTTTTGCCATGGCATTCAAAAAAAGAACAGGAACTCCTGTTAGTATTTATTTAAAAGAAATTGAAAAAATGAAAGATTTAGTTTAGCAATTTTATTTTAATTTAAACCATTCATTATTTTGTTTATTAGATTCAAGAATTTAGATCTAAATTCTTGAATCTATAAAATAAATTCTTTCTTTCTAAAAAAATCTCATCTATGTTTGTTTCGAAAAGCAAACAATTTATTTTTCTGTTTTTGTAGTGGCCAATACAAGAGAAGGAAATAATTGATGCTATTCATTAGTTTTTAATCATTAAATATTAATCTTATGAAAGCAAAAATTTCAACAATTCTTTTTTCAGGTGCTGCTGTTTTAGCAACAGGTGCAGCATTCACTTTATCGGTTAAAGATTCATCTCTTGAGAGTCTTCGTGCTAATGCATTAATGGCTGCGGGAACAAAATGTATTGCAGCAAGTAACAGCGATTGCTTATCACCATCTACAGGAAATATCTATACAGGATATAAAGCTGGAACGATTGGAGGAAAAGCATTTGAGGAATCTATTGATAATTCAGTGGAGTAATCTAGTCCTATAAAATTACAATAGGGAAATTCTTGATAAGGAGATAGTGGCTATCTCCTTATTTTTAAAATATTAATGATGATTCTTAGTACAACCCAAACTATCTTAATCACAAATATAATTATTATGAATAAAAAGAATTTTAAAATTTTATTATCATGTATTGTGTTAATTACTATCACAGTCTTTTCTATATCAGTAGATAATTCCTCTTTGGAAAGTCTACGGGCAAGTGCAAAAATTGCTCCGGCATATTGCAACTGTCCTTCAAGTAATTCCGATTGTTTATCTTTAGAAACTGGTGCTCTTTATCCAAATCTTAAGAGGTGCAAAAATTATAATGGGATTCAGTAAATATATGTTTATTTTCACTAATACCTTTACCATTTGTTTATGCTAAAATTCTCGAATCTTGTTCCTGTTTTCTTTACTTTCTTATTCATATCATGCAGTAATGAAGATCCAAAATTAATTGAATACAAAATCAATGATGCAAAATCATCTATTTCTATATTTCAAACTTCGAAAAGTAATACTAATAAAATAGTTCTACATCCAATAAATATCCACGGGATTTTTACTGATATTATAGCTGAAGATAGTTTATTAATATGTGGTAATTTAAGGGATCCTAAACTTATTAATTTATATTCATTGAAAACAGGAAAATTATTGAATGAAATAATTATACGTGGTACAGGTTCGAATGAAGGATTATCGGTAGCAAAATTATCCATAGAAAGTAATTCTTTTTCTTCCATATGGGCTTATGATATAACTTTAAGCAAATTTTTTAAAATTAGTAAAGATCATTCGGTAAATTCTAAAAATTATATTCCTGAGAAGGAGTTTATTCTCGGTAAAGAATTAAAAAATATAATTTCACCCAATATTATTAATGATAGCTTGATATTGGCAACAACATTTTCATTCGATGATAACCGATATCTATATGCTAATACTGAGAAAATTATCAAAAAAGTGGGAACGCTTCCAGATGTTACTAATGGTGATATGCTCCTTGACCGTCCAAATACTAAATTTCCCAATAAAGCATTTATATTTAAAGCAATAAGTATTAAGCACCCAACTGAAAATAAAGTTGCTGTTTTTTATAATAGAGCTGACAGAGCCGAATTTTATGCAAATGATAAATTAATAAAAATATTACATAGCCAAGAAAATTTCGGTCCAATTATGACGGTTACAAAGCTTGAAAAGGGATTTTCCATTGAGGAAAATGAAAAAACCAAATATGCTTATTTATCCATTGCCTCTAATAAAAAATATATTTATGGTTTGTATTCTGGAAATTATGAAGGGAGAACAACATCAAATAGAATTTTGATATTCAATTGGGATGGTAAATTTATTAAAGAAGTGATTTTAGATAGGGAGGTAAGCAAAATAAATATTGATAGTAAAAACAGTATACTTTATTGCTATGATGACAAGGAGGCAAACATTTTTTCAGCAACATTAAATTTCTAAAAATGAAAACATTAATACCTTTCCTACTCGGTTTAATACCTCTATTTACTTCCTGTAAAAATGAGTGTGATAGTACAAGATCAGAAATTAGAGGAATAATGAAAACATGGTACAAGAAGAGAGTTGAATTCCCCTCAAATATGGAAATTTTAACCAATAGCTTAACTTCTGATCATCAAAATATAGAAAAAGCTCTAACAACAAAAAAGAACTATACGATAGTTCATTTTTTTACAGCCGATTGTGACAAATGTGTAAATGAACTTAAAATGATACAATCGGGACTAAAGAATATGCCAGAAAATAATGATCTTGATTATATTTTTATTGCAAGTGCACCGACTAAAACTTATGTTTTAGATGCCATAAAAAAAACTAACTTTCCTTACCCCATTTATTATGAGCAACAATACTTTTCTTTTAAAACGATAAATAAATTTGTTTTGCTAGATGATATTTATAACACAATGCTCCTTGATAAAAGCCAAAATTTAATTTTATTTGGAGCATTTTATGATAATGATAAAGCAAAAAGATTGTATTCTAAAGCTATTGAATGTGGATTATGAAGAAAAAGGTAATATTTTTTATTCTCTTTCTCTTAGTATTAATAGTACTCAGATTATTTTTTGTAGAAGTATATACTATTAATCAGAGTTCAATGAAAAATACATATGAAAATGGAGATAGAGTTCTGATTTTAAAAAATTTATACACATTAAAGCAGAATGATATTGTAATTTTTAGATGGAACAAAGAAAACCTCATAAAACGTTGTATTGGCCTGCCGGGAGACTCGATTAAAATAATAAATGGTAAAATATACTTAAATAATAAATTTGTTTCTCCTCCGTCAAGTGTCATCTTAAAATATAGTTCAGGTATCGATATATTTACTAAGGCTGACATTTATTATAATTTTGGTAGAAACTGGACTCCCTATAATATGGGAGCATACAAAATACCCCAAAAGGGTATGAAAATTAAATTAACCCCAGAAATAGTCTCTTTATACCAAAATTTAATCAATTCTGAAATAAATAATAATTTAAATTTAACCAACAACAAAAACTGGAAGAATAATAAATATTATACATTTCAAAATGACCATTACTTTCTTATAGGAGACAATAGAGCAGGTTCCATAGACTCTCGAACTTTTGGGCCTATCAATATTTTAGATTTAAAAGGAAAAGTAATCATTAGTTTATGAAAATTATTTAAAAATGAAAAAAATATTTACACTTATCTTTATTATTATCTATGGCTCTGCAATCTCTCAAACACATAGATTTATCTATGAATTGGCAATTCAAAAGAATGGGGAAGTTAACAAAACCAACATGGTACTCGATATTGACAAAAATCATGTCAAATTCTATGACTATGAGTTTCTTCAGATTGACTCTCTCCGGAAAAAAAATGGAGAGGATATACAAACTAATTCTGAAGTAGATCAATTGATATTAAGACGAACCAATAGTTCAGAGAATAAATCTTTTCATACACACACATATGACTACTTTGTTATAACATCAAAAGATAAGATAGATTGGAAATTGCAAAAGGAAACAAAAAAGGTCGACAATTTTACACTTCAAAAAGCAAGTACAAACTTTGGCGGAAGGAAATGGACAGCTTGGTTTAGTTCTGAAATTCCATTTCAGGAAGGGCCTTATAAATTTACAGGCTTATCTGGGTTAATCTTTGAAATATGTGATTCTGAAAATATATTTCATTATTCTTTAATAAAAAGCCTTAATCTTCCTGAAACATTTGACACAAATAGTTTTTTAGAAACCCATTATGGAAAAAAACCAATATCTGTATCACTAAAGCAATATCAAAAAATCAAATTAGATTATTATACTAACATTGTTGAGGTTCTTCAGAGTTTTGCTAAAAAAGGAGGCACAATAGATTCAGAACAAAGTCTAAGTACCCCTGAAGAAATTAGTAGAAAAAGAAAAAGTTTACAAGACAACATAAAAAAATACTATTTACCAATTGAGAAAGATAATGCAATCCCTTATCCTTAGATAGTATTTTAATTGTATGAGATGTGGAAAGACCGTACTGATTTATTCAATACGGTCTTTTATTCCAGAATAACTACATATTGGTAGTCTCACAAATAAAGTTTTATGGAAAATTTACCATTTGAGATAAGATGTCTTAATTATCATTTTCTAATAACTAAATAAAATCTCCTTTCTTTATAAATTTCTGCTTTAACAATATCATATCCTCACTTACTTTTCTATCAAGTATTTTTGCATAATGCTGAGTGGTTCTCATGTTTTTGTGTCCCCAGCATTTTACTTACACTCTCAATAGGAACTCCATTTGACAAAGTAATTGTTGTTGCAAAAGTGTGACGTGCTATATGATAGGTTAATTCTTTATTAATACCGCACAGATCGGCAATTTCTTTCAGATAAGCGTTCATTTTTTGATTACTGAGAATAGGAATCAATCTTCCTCTATTTACACAAGACGGATGATTCTTATATTTTTCGAAAATGTATTCAGCTTGAGTGAGCAATGGAATGTTAGAGGTTGTTTTCGTTTTTTGTCGTTTGGTAAAAATCCAACGAGCTCCATCTAATCCAACATTAATGTTATTGATAGTTAACTGTCTTGTATCAATATATGCAAACCCTGTAAAGCAGCTAAATAAAAAAATATCTCTTACTAATGATAAACGCTCATTTTTGAAATCTTTGACAAAAAGCTTCTCTAACTACTGATCATTGAGAAATATTCTTGTTACTTCATCAAATTTTGAATCATAATTTATAAATGGGTCCTTTTCCACCCAACCATGAGCCAAACAAATTCTTATGATCTTTCCAAAATTCTTAATATACTTTACAGCCGTATTATTACTACAGGATTTTTCAGTTCGTAGAAAAAATTCAAAATCATTGAGAAAAGCATAGTTAATTTTTCTAATATCAATATCAGAAATATTATACTTCCATTCTAAAAATTCTTTGGTATGGCTTAAGCAAGTTTTATAACGAGTTAACGTTCCTTTGGCATACTCCTTCCCCACTAACTTCTCCATTCTATCATTATGGTTTTGAAATATAGTGACCAACATTCGATTCTTTTGATCTTTTCCCAATAGTTTGTTCTTAAGGAGCTCGCTGCTTAATAACTCTCCATCCCTTATCATTTTGTGATAGGTATCATAAACTTTCTGTTCAAACGTTTTAAGATAGAAATTAAGAGATTTACATTCTTCTGAAGATCCTTTCACACTTTGAGCTTGAGAGTTCCATTTCGAAGGTAATATGGTTCGTTTTGTACTTACCTCAGAAATTTTGCCGTCAATCGTAATTCTCATATAGATAGGCACTTCTCCCTTAGTGTTGGCTTTAGCTTTTTTAAGATAAAAAAGTAGATTGAATGTCTTATTCATTTTATGCTGCTTTTAAAAATTTTAAACTTAAACTCTTTAAAAACGTTCCACAAGATGTTCAATTTCTGAATAAGCCCATGAACAAGCTTTTTTCTTACTTTTTAGTGACCTCTTTTCTACCTTTTCAACAGGTCACTGAATAGGTCACTTTCAGATTGTGTTTTTTTAGCTCCTTTTGGAACCAGCACAAAACAAAAAAAGCTTTAAAACATCTGTTTTAAAGCTTTTTGTACTATTTTGATTTAATAGTTGCGATCCGGACGGGACTCGAACCCGTCTCGTCTGTGGACGAGATGACAGTCCGGCATTCTATCCCTTTATGAGCCTTTCTATAGACGCTCTGTTTAATTTCTTTAAACGTTTCTCTTCCCGTAAAGCTGCAGACTTCAATTCAAATTTCTGAACATAGACAATCTTCCAGTCATCAGTCCCGGAAGTATATTTTCCACTGGAATTTAAATGATACCCCAGGCGTTTTTCAACATCTTCTGAAAAACCCTTGTAATAAACATTTCTGGACGGAGAGTATAGAATATAAACGCAAAACATATCAACAAAAAATCCTACAATAACTGTAGGATTTATAATGCGATCCGGACGGGACTCGAACCCGCGACCTCCGCCGTGACAGGGCGGCATTCTAACCAGCTGAACTACCGGATCAATTTTTTTGAAGTAAATTGATAAAACTTATGCGATCCGGACGGGACTCGAACCCGCGACCTCCGCCGTGACAGGGCGGCATTCTAACCAGCTGAACTACCGGATCAATTTTTTTAAAGTAAATTGATAAAACTTATGCGATCCGGACGGGACTCGAACCCGCGACCTCCGCCGTGACAGGGCGGCATTCTAACCAGCTGAACTACCGGATCTAATTTTTTTGAAGTAAATTGAAAAACTTATGCGATCCGGACGGGACTCGAACCCGCGACCTCCGCCGTGACAGGGCGGCATTCTAACCAGCTGAACTACCGGATCAATTTTGTTTTATTTAAAGAACGTTGTTTCTTTTTTGTGATTGCAAAAGTACGACTTTTTTCTTCACATGCAAATTATTTATTAAAAAAAAGCCTTCCAAAACCGGAAGGCCTTCATTATCACATTTATTATTTTTATAAGTGTGCGCTTAATTTCTCTGCGATCACTTCTTTTGGAGCTACTCCAACAATCTTATCAACAACCTCACCGCCCTTAAAAATTAGAACCGTAGGAATGTTTCTGATACCATATTGCATAGAAATTTCCTGATTGTTGTCTACATCTACTTTTCCAACTACCGCTTTTCCTTCAAAGTCAGTAGCAACTTCTTCAATGATAGGTCCCAATGTTCTGCAAGGTCCGCACCATACTGCCCAAAAGTCTACCAATACCGGTTTGTCTGATTTTAAAACCTCCTGAAATGAGCTATCTGTAATTTCTAAAGCCATTTTGTTTCTTTTATTTAAATTAATATTATATTCTTATTTTCCTCCTTAATAGAATACCCAAAATTACGCCATTTAAGTAATATGGTTATCTATGTTCAACATTTGTATTTTCTATGATAAAATCACGGGAGATTTCTTTTAGAGCGCTTACCAATTGGTCAATGTCTTCTTTAGTGGTCATATGACTGAAAGAAATACGAAGCGGCGTACAGTGGTCCATCTCTTCTTCGGACAGAACCATCATCATGACCATAGAAGGTTTCGAAGCTCCTGATGAGCATGCGCTCCCCTGAGAGATGGCAATTCCTTTCATATCCAGCTGAAGTCCAATTAACGGATTTTTATAGGGTAATAGGGCACTTAATACCGTGTAGAGACTGTTTTCGTTTTCAGCACTTCTGCCGTTGAATTTAATTCCTGGAATTTCAGCATACAGTCTCTCAACAGTATAATTTTTAATTTCCTGCATGTGATGAGTGTACGCTTCCATGTTTTGTAAAGAAAGTTCCAGGGCTTTTCCCAATCCCACAATTCCTGCCACATTTTCAGTTCCTGCTCTCAGGCTTCTTTCCTGAGGTCCCCCTGTGATGATTCCTCTTAACCCACTTGATTTTCTGATAAAGGCAAAACCCACTCCTTTCGGACCGTGAAACTTATGAGCACTGCATGAGGCGAAATCAACCTGAATATCTGACAGATCAAGATTCATGTGGGCCATTGTCTGAACGGTATCAGAATGGAAAAGTGCATTATTGGCCTTGCATAGTTCTGCAATCTTTTTAATATCGACAATGTTACCAATCTCATTATTGGCATGCATTAAACTTACCAATGTCTTCTTATCGGAAGATTTTAATAATTCCTCCAGTTTATTTAAATCAATATCCCCTTTCTCTGTAGGACGGATATAATTAACTTCCACCCCTTTTCTGTTCTTCATATCAAGAATACTCTCAGAAACACATTTATGTTCTAACGGGGAACTGATGATCGTCTCTACTCCAAGATGTTCGACACTGGATTTGATAATCATATTATTGGACTCCGTACCGCATGATGTAAAAATAATCTCAGCAGGAGTTACGTGTAGATAATCAGCAACCTGCCTTCTTACATTTTCAATAAGAATCTTAGCTTCCTGACCGAAGCTGTGTGTGGAAGAAGGATTTCCGAAATTTATTTTCATGATACTTACCATGGCATCGATAACTTCTTCTGAAATAGGCGTAGTTGCAGCGTTATCTAAATATATTTTATTCATTTTATTTTGAATATTTTAATTCTACGGAACTGAATTGGTAATCTGAAGGAACTGTAAAAATAATATATGGATTAGAAATCACCTGAATTTCCATTCCACCGTGTTCTACATATGGAACCTCAACATACAGAATATCATTTTTCACGGAAACAGATTTAATCTCTGAAATTCTATGATCTCCTGATCTGAACATTCCCAAATTATATAAAACCACTTTTTTATCATTAGGAAAATTATATCGGGAATTATCCGTTCCGGTTCCCATATCAACCATTATTGAATTTCCTCGGATTGCTTTTTGAAAATCCTGATTATTTGTAATAATCCTGAAACCAACACTTTCCGCACCACCCTGTGATTCGGAAACAATAATTTTCGCGTTATTCTGCATCTCTGATGATTTTTGAGCCCGAGTACTCGTACAGCTGATAATTGTTGCCGAGCACAAAATAAGCAGTCTTTTCATTTTTACATTTTTTACACTCAAAATTAGTGAAAAAATTGATAATGACCTTCATTTGCCCATTTCAACATTGGCCTGTCTCCGGAAGTATCTCCGAAAGCAATGATTTTGTCGTATTTACTATTGATAATTTCTGATTTAATCCGCTCCAGCTTCTCCTGTCCGTTACAGTTTTTACCGATAAAGTTTCCGGTAAAAACCCCATTTTTAAATTCCGCACGCGTGGCTACCAACTGCATTTCAAAGGCTTCAGCAAAAGGTCTCGCCCAGATATCAAGAGAAGCAGTTACCAATAGACTTTGCGTATTATCTCTATCAATATTATTAATAAAATCCAGGGCATTTTCGCGTACTATCCCGGGATAGTAATGTTCGAAAAACTGCTGGGATCTTTTTTCGATTTTTTCCCGGGTCTGTCCTTTAAGAATAGATCCGATAAAACTTTTTTTTACCTTTTCTGTTTCTGCAAGTTTCAATTTCAATAAAATAAAAAGCGGGATATGTTTCAAAAACTGCAGTCGGAATTTGGTGGGATTGTAAAATTTAAGATACATGAACATGGTATCTTTGTAAGTTAAGGTTCCGTCAAAATCAAAACAATACAGTTTTTTCATTGGATTTTTTTTAATTTTAATTATTCTTTAACGCAAACGTATCGTGAATATTTGATTACTAACAGAAAGTTAACAAATCCTTCGTGTACATCTACTATCATATTAAGACGATTACAGTTTCAGCTTCTTGAATATAAATTCAGGAATATTTCTGATAATCATCATAATGACCGCCCAGATTGGCAATACATAAGCCACGTTCTTCTGCTTTTTATAGGCTTTATATATACAGGTGGCGGCCTGTTTAGGCGTAGCTGTCAATTTAGGATTTAAAGGCAGGCCTTCTGTCATTTTGGTTGCCATAAATCCCGGTTTTATCGTAAGTACGTGAACTTTCTTATCAAACAGATAATTCCTTAACCCACTCAGGTAAGCGGTAAAAGCAGCTTTTGCACTTCCGTAAATAAAATTGCTCTGCCTTCCTCTGTCTCCTGCCACGGATGACAATCCGATAATGGTCCCCGATCTTCTGCTTTCAAATTTCTGAGCAAAATAGTTCATGACAGGGACTAACTTTGAGTAATTGATATGTATGATTTTTTCTGTATTTTTATTGTCATACAGTCCTTCTTCTGTGCCTTCGCCCAAATATCCCGTAGCGCAAAACAATACATTTGAATTGATATTATCAAATGTAGTATAATCAATTTCTCTGGTAAGATCAAGCTCAATGATTTCAGATTGCTGAACAAACTTCACATCAATATGTCTTGCAAACCTTTCGGCAGTTTCTTTATTAGAGGTAAAAAGATAGATTTTCTCAAACTTTTCTCCTTCCTGCAGTGCCTTTTCCACAAAAGCCTGTGCTACTTCCGATGTACTTCCTAAAACGATCATTTATGTTTAGTTATTATTTATAATTCTTTTGTGCTGTAGGGACACAAATTTTGGGTTCTGGATATTCTTAAGATAATTGGTTAATGAAGATCTGCTCATGCTGTCTTTGGTAAGGTAAATTCTTCCTCCAAATTCCTGAACAATTTCGTCAAGCTTATCGACCAGTTTTTTGAGCTTTGAATTCACTTTAAAATCAAGGGCCAGCGTATAGCCCTCAACCGGAAAGGAATTATAAGCCTGCGGATTATTTTTCCCGAAAAGCTTCAGTACGGCCAGGAAGGATCCGTTCCCACTATGCGCAATCGTTTCCAGGATTTTCTTCATTCCTTCTTTTCCAGTTTCTTTGGGAATCACCATCTGATACTGGATAAACCCTGATTTTCCGTAGATTCTGTTCCATTCGTGAACGGCATCCAGGGGATAAAAAAAGGTCTCGTAATCAATAAAATTTTTAACTTCTTTTTTGGCCTGTTTTTTATAATACAAAAGGTTAAAGATCTTGACCGTTAATGAATTCAGGACAAAATTCGGGAAGTAAAAGGGTACGGTAGGCTCAAATTTCCCTTTTAGCCTCAACGGATTTTTTTTAAGGTGATCAGGTAATTCATGCTGGAAAGCATGTTCTCCACGCATCAGAATACTTCTGCCGATATCTTTCCCTTTCTGGAGACAATCGATCCATGCAACGGTATAGGTCCAGCTTTCACTTTCATCGAATAATCTGAAAATTTCATCAAGATTTTCCGCTTTAATGCTTTCCTGACGGATATAGGCGGATTCAATATTTTTTAATTTAAATTTTGCAGTAAGAATAATTCCCGTCAATCCCATTCCGCCGATCGTAGCCCAGAATTTATCTGAATTTTCTTCTCTGGAACAGGTCATAATATCCCCGCTCTCATTCATTAATTTAAATTCAATGACGTATTCTGAAAAACAGCCTTCTGCATGATGATTCTTTCCATGGACATCAGAAGCAATAGCACCTCCTACAGAAACAAATTTTGTCCCCGGTGTTACGTATAAGAAATATCCCTGAGGAACTGAAATTTCCAGAACTTCAGAAAGCAGGACTCCTGATTCACATTCTATGATCCCGTTCAGACGGTCGAAACTGATAAATTTATTTAATTTTTTTGTTGAGAATATATGTTCTCCCAATGAAGCATCGCCATAACATCTTCCGTTTCCTCTTGCGATCACTTCATTATGGTTTAGGACAAATTCTTTTATTTTTCTGAAGCTGTCCTCAGACTTCATTTCTTTTTCCACTACAGGAAAGTTGCCCCAATTGGTGACTTTTTGTATAAAATTAGGCTTCATTTTTTAAAATAAATTTGGATTAAAAATGCAGCAACCCATAATATTAAGGTGATCTGAATATATCGGTCCCGATAGACTATTTTTGTCGGCGACTCCGTTCTGTTATAAACCAGGGTCTGCTGCAGATACCTTAAGAAGGCAAATACCACAAAAATTACGGTATAAAAAACTCTTTCGTGAAATCTTGCCTGAACTTCCGGAGATAATGTAAACATCAGATAGCATACAATGGCCAATGTAACGGAAATGGAAAGAGCAATATCGGCAAACTGAACATTATATCCGTCGAGTGCTTTTCTTGTTTTACCTGATACCTGAGCATTAATCAGCTCTCCCCTTCTTTTGCCTATTGCCAGCACCAGAGCCAGCACGAAAGTTAAGAGAATCGCCCACTGAGAAATACTGATGCCTGTAATATAACCTCCTGACAATACCCTCAAAACAAAACCTATGGCAATAATTGAAATATCAATAATAGGTACATGCTTCAGTCTGAATGTATACGCAAGGTTCATCACAAAATAAAATGCAATGATGGTTGCAAATTTCCACAAACTCTGATGAAAGTATGCCTGTGCCACGAAGACCAGAGCTATATCCAGAATGACCAGTCCTATAAGGATTCCGATCGCTTTAGATTTTGAGATTGCCCCGCTGGCCAGGGGTCTTCTTCTTTTTTCGGGATGTTTCCGGTCTGCTTCAATATCGTTATAATCGTTAAGAATATAAACGACACTTGCTGTCAGTGAAAAAATGATAAAGGCAAAAATGCTTTTTGAAAGCAGATCAATATTGGTGGTATTGCCGGAAAAAAACAGAGGAACAAAGACAAAAAGGTTCTTTACCCATTGCTCTACGCGGAGCAGCTTAAAATATTTCTTCATTTATGTGGTTTCAAATGCAAAAGTAAGAATTAAAAAAATATCTTTCATAAAAATACAAAAATAACCGCAATAGCGGTTATTTACGAAAATATTTATATGTTAATTAATTACTGCCCCTGTTTGGCATCATTAATCATTTTTTCATTTGCTGTAATAGCGAATTCCACTCTTCTGTTCTTAGCTCTACCGTCTTCGGTATCATTAGATGCTACCGGCATGCTTTCACCTTCACCTTTAGCAAATAACCTGCTGGAAGCAATTCCTTTACCAGCCAGATAAGATTTTACGGCATTTGCTCTTCTTTCAGAAAGCTTCATATTATAATCATCTGCACCTTTACTGTCTGTATGACCATAGATATTGATATTGGTATCAGGATTATTAGCAAGAACGCCTGCAAGTTTATCTAAATTAGTGATTGAGGCTGCTCTTAAGTTGGATGAGTCAAAATCAAAATTAACAATACTTTCATTAAGGGTGATTTTAATACCGTCACCTACTCTCTCTACCTCTGCTCCAGGAAGTGTTTCTTTGATCTCTTTAGCCTGCTTATCCATCTTGTTACCGATAACATTACCTGCAACACCACCGATAACGCCTCCTAAAACAGCACCAAGAGCGCCATTTCCTCCTTTACCCACATTGTTACCCAATATACCTCCCAGAACTGCTCCTGAAGCAGCTCCTACAGCGGTACCTCTCTGCTGGTGATTAGAATTCTTTACAGCTTCACAACTTGTCAGCAATAAAGCTGATGACAAGAAAATACCTCCTATATATGTTTTGCTAAATTTCATTTTTTTATTATTTAAGTTAATTATTTCATTCCTGTTCTTTCGAAATTGTAAACAACTCTTACATTTCCTCCGTCAAAAGGAACATCCTGCTCCAGTGAAAACTGGTCGGTAGCCTGATTGGTTACACTCAATGTATATCCTGCAATATTCTGCTTCGCCTTGGTACCGTCAGCAATTTTTTTGAATGTAAAAGTGCTTCCATCTTTTATTTCAAATTTGATAGGCTGGGTAAATCCGCTGCCGCAGTTTCCGCCTCCGTTTACAGTATACGCACCGCTCCAGTTGTTAGGTATCAGCCTCCAGTGGCTTCCTACAAAACACTGAGCATCGATTCCGTCATCAAAGGGTTTAATTTTATAGCCTTTTTCGTAATTAACGCTCACAATCTGCCAGTCGCCTTTTAATTTAAGAAATTCTGATCTCTGATTCTGTGCGGTCTGAGCATTTTTTACTCCGGAACAAGACACTGCAAAAAGTGATGTCCCCAACAACCCTGCAAGTAGTAACTTTTTCATTTTTGTATCGTTTATTATTTTGTTATAATAAAGTTACAAAAAACCGTGCCAAATTGATAAATAAAAACAAAAAAAGTCCGAAAAATCCGGACTCTTTATATTATACTCTTAAAAACAGATATTTAAACTATTTTTTAACAGTCTTTTTTACGGATTTCGCAGCCTTTTTCACATTGGTACTTTTACCTTTATAAAAGTTGATAAAGGCATATTCTGCTGCTTTTTTAAGGTCAATTACACCACCGGCCTGGGAAAAATCGGTAAACCCGTTGGCTGTACTTGCGTTACTGGATTTTACTAATGATTCTATGACCTGAGCAGGGGTAAGTCCCGGCATATAAGCCAGCAATACAGCCGCAGCTCCGGCTACTACAGGAGAAGCCATAGAGGTTCCCTGAAGGTATCTATACTCATTATGAGGAACCGTAGAGTAAATTTCCTGTCCGGGAGCGAAAACATTAACCATTTTCTTGTTGAAGTTTGAGAAACCAGCTCTTAATGCTCCATTATCGTTGGTACTTGCTCCAACGACCAAAACATTATTCACAAAAGGAGTTTCATCTGTAGCGTTTTTGAAGTTGGTCGGATAAGCGGTATGTTCTGCCACATCTTCATTTTCATTTCCTGCTGCTTTTACCAGAAGCACTCCTTTATCCTGGGCGTATTTAAACGCGTCCCATACTACATTCTTACCAGGCGAAACCGGCTTACCGAAGCTCATGTTTAAAACTTTAGCACCGTTATCGACTGCATATCTGATGGCATTGGCTACATCCTTATCTCTCTCATCCCCATTAGGAACTGTTCGTACAGACATAATTTTTGCAACCCTTGAAGCAACACCATACTGCACTTCTTTTCCCTGAGGTGAGCCTGCAATGATCCCCGCCACATGGGTCCCGTGCATAGCATCCGGGCCTTCGTAATGATTGTTTCCGTAATTTTTTTCAGAATAATCGTCATAGTTATCTCCTACAATCTCTTTTCGGGGGTCAAAGTTCAGATCATACTGCTTAGCCTTCGGCCCATATTCATCTAATGCCTCTTTTACGAGATCCTTTGCTGCTTTTTCAAATTCAACAGAAGATTTACCTTTGAATTCCGGAGCTTGGGAGAAATCCTTCAGTACCTGGAGAGCAATAGCATCTCTCTGATCCGTAGGAGTTTTAATTGCCGCAATCGTTTCAGCAGTAACGGGTTTACCTCCTAAAAGTTTAACCATATTGGGAACGAGCTCACCGATCATGGAATAGGTCTGAAAACCCTGTCTGCCTTCTGTACTGTTTTTAGCAAAAAGCTCTTTTGCCTTCATATACATGGCAAAATCTTCAGGCATCTTCGCCTGATTGGCTTTGTTTTTTGTAGAATCATTTCCTTCAAAAACGGGTTTGTATTTCGCAACTACTCTGGTTACTTCCATATTATCTACATCAATATCGCCATTTTTGCCACCAATAAAGTTCCATCCGTGAACATCATCAATGTACCCATTTCCATCATCATCTTTACCATTTCCGGGAACTTCGTTTGGGTTTGACCAGATATTCTTCACCAATCCCGGATGATCCACCTGAACGCCGCTGTCTAAAACTCCAACCACGACAGTAGTAGGTTTAAGACCTTTGGATTCTAAATATTTATATGCATTTTCCGTATTGACACCATATACTTTTGACGTTGAGAAATCTTTATGATACCAAGTCATCAAATCTTTACTTTCATTCTGATTTCCATTTTTTGCCTGTGCATCCTGAGCAGAAGTAAAACTGAAACCAGCTAAAAAAACAGCAGCTAATAATACCTTTTTCATGTTAGTATAATTGTTTAATATTTTTAATATAGGTCAGAGATTCAGGACCTTTGTTACAAATAAGATCTAAGACTGACAAATCTTTCAAAAAACCCAACTTGTCTGAAAAAGTCTGATAATACTCTTCCATAGCAAATTCGGAAGGCGACTTTGCAGAAAATTTTTCTCTGTAATTGATCGCTTCCGGATTTTTGATATATTCTTCATTCAAAGAGTATGCCTTTTCTGTTTTTAAGATCTGCTGAAGAACTTCAAGACCTTTAATATTAAAATCTAAAAGATATTTTTCTTTGGTATTGAATATTTTCCTGAATTTATCCTCATAATATTCGAAATACGGCGAGCTCTGGTAGGCTGTTTTTATGGATTTCCAATGGAGGTTCATCCAATCTTCCCGGTAAGAGATTTCAATATCTCTGAGCTCTCTTTTTCCGTTATGATGGATAGGAATTATCAATGATAACTGACCATTGGCACCATAAATATTGGATCTATTTCTGTAAGTCTGTTTTGGAAAATTTTCAAACTGTTCAAATACAATTTCGTTTTCAGGATCTAAAAACACCGAAAACCAGGAAACCGGAGGTAAATAAAATACCGGTAATAATACATTCTTCATATTCATAATACAAAAATGAAGTACTCTTGCAAATACTTCATTTTATTTTAGTTTAATTTTACTTATAATTCGTCTTCAGTATTCTTCTTTTTGAATAGTTTCATAAAGTACTCCCATCCGAAAAACAGGATCAGAATCATGGCTGCAATCCACCAGTATGAAGTTTTGTTGGCCTCTCCTGTGTTGGTCGCCTTAAACATTCTGTCCCATCGAACTTTGAACGGTGCCTGATAAGAAGAGCTAGCATCCTTGAACGCGCCCTGTAAACTCATCCATGTAAACATTGGTTTCCCAACGATATTTTCTTCCGGAACGAAACCAAAGAATCTGGCATCTAACGAAGCATCTCTGTTGTCTCCCACCATCATAAAATAATCCTGCTTGATGGTATACTGATTGGCTTCTTTTCCGTTAAGGAAGATTTTCCCGTTTTTATTTTCAAGGCTATTATGCTCGTATTGTGAGATAATCCATTGGTACATCGGCAGACTTTCCTGTGTAAGTGCTACGACATCTCCTTTTTTAGGAATTCGAACCGGGCCGTACCAGTCTGCATTCCATGGTTTGTTAATCGGGAAAATTGACTGAGTGGTATCGATGCTTTTGGTGTATCCCGTTTTATCAGCATTAAGGTGATAAGAAATAGCTGCGACCCCTTTTTCCTGCACATCCTCCTTCATATCGATTACCTGAGGAAGCTGCTTAATTTCAGCAGCCGTTTTATCTGTCAGCCCCAGAAAGAAATAAACAAAGCCTTTATCCGTCTGCTGTTCCTGTACCGGAAGGAAACCATAGATGTTATACAATCCCGGAATATCCAACTGACTGCCTGTTGTTACCGCATATCTGTGCTGAACTTCCTGATCTCCCAAGACTTTTTCAGGCTGGCCGTTCACAAAGAGTCTTCCTGCTCTCATCTCGAAAGTATCACCAGCCGCCGCCACACATCTTTTAACATAAGGGTCTTTTCTGTCGATCGCAGTATGTACAGAATCCTGAGGATAGTTGAAAACAACTACATCATTTCTCTGCGGTTTATTAAACTGAAGAATTCTTGAATAGGGTAATGCTACTCCGTCTACATAAGATTTCGGATCATCTTTAGGATTTCCGGGTTCACCAGTATCCATAATAGTTCCCTGTAAGAAAGGAATCGCTAAAGGACGCATTGGCATTCTGTATCCATAACTCCATTTATTAACGAACAGGAAGTCTCCGACCAATAAAGTTCTTTCCATAGATCCTGTCGGAATTCCGAAAGGCTGAGTGACAAAAACGTGAATGATCGTCGCAAAAACTACTGCGAAGGTAATAGAACCGATAAATGAATCTTTCTTCTTCTCGTTTTTTTCCTCATCGGTCAAGAACAATTCATTTTCATCTTCTAACTCTACGTTTTTGGAATAATTAACCGTCGCCATATAGATAAACGGAAGAATTGCCGTCAGAAGCTGATGCTGAAAAAGATTTTTCCCAAACTTTTTCATTAAATAGATATGAAAAACAGTCATCATAATCGGGCCGACAATCGGTAAATACGATAAAATGGCCCACCATTTAGGATGATTCGTTTCTTTAAGAATAATAAAATAGTTGTAAAAAGGTATAAATGCAAATAAAGGATTATACCCCATTTTTTTGAACAGCTTCCAAGTGGAAATCCCCATCAACACGGATAAGATGAGAACATATACTGTATAAGTTAAAAAATAATTCATAAATTTTTTGTGCCTAATCTATAATATGAGTCATTGGTTATAAGCAATAAATATTTAATTTTCTGTCTTATAAATCCAATTAGTTTGCAATGTAGGAAAATTGTTACAAAATTAAAGACCTAAAACATCTTTCATGGTGAAATTTCCTTTTTTATCTTTGATCCATTCGGCAGCGACTACAGCTCCCAGTGCAAAGCCGTTTCTGTTGAAGGCCGTATGCTTGATTTCAATTTCATCCACTTCACTTCTGTAAAAAACACTGTGTGTTCCGGGAACCTCATCTTCGCGGATGGCAAAGATCCCCAGTTGATTTCCCTGGGTTTCCTCTAATTTCCAGGCGTCATATTTCGGATTATTCTTAAAGATCCCTTCTGCAATGGAAATAGCAGTTCCACTCGGTGCATCAAGTTTATGAATATGGTGAATTTCCTCCAGCTGACATGAGTATTCCTCTACATTTTTCATCAGATCAGCCAACCTTTCGTTAAGGGCAAAGAATAAATTTACACCCAGGCTGAAGTTGGAACCATACAAAAATGCAGTTCCGTTTTCGAGAGCTATTCTTTCTACTTCTTCTTTTTTATCAAGCCATCCGGTTGTTCCACAAATCACGGGAATTTTATTTTCCAGGCAGGATTTGATATTACTGTAGGCGACTTCCGGTAAAGAAAATTCGATAACAACATCGGGATTATTAAGATTTTCAGCAGTTGGAGTTTCTTTTAATCGGGCTACTACCTCATGACCTCTTTTGGTAGCAATTTCATCAATAATTCTGCCCATTTTACCGTATCCAACTAATGCTATTTTCATATTTTTATATATTTGCCGGCTTTTTTAACAGCCTAAATTTTTATTTAAATTCTGATTTTATTTTTTAGCGCAAAGGTCGCAAAGTTTTTTTTGACTACTAAACGTTTTAAGTTCGCAAAGGCATGTCACTTAACAAAGTCCGCAATGATTTGCAAAAACAGAATTTATTGTTAATTATTTAGAATCTATAACTTAAACTCAACCCGGTTTTTGGCGGATTGATCCCATAGTGATCCTGGATGACCGCAGGACTGAAGGACAGGTCCGGATCATGCCGGCTCTCATAGAGATGGGCATCAACAACAGCATCTACGATATTTAAAATGTAAATTAGCCCCGTGATGGCAATGGCATAATCCCTTTGCCGTTTTGCTCTGTCCTGCGCATTTCCCAATGCTGTTTTATCCAGGAAAGGGTGATTATCAACAAACTCATTGGGCGTACCGTTAAGTTTTGCGATATAATATTCTCTGTATTTTTTGTACTGATTATCATTCCAGATGGCGATACCCACTCCTGCGCCTACAGCACCCCAGACAATTGGAACTTTCCAGTATTTTTTATTATAATACTGTCCCAGACCCGGTAATACTGCTGAATAAAGCCCTGCTCTTGTGGGATTTAGTTTTAATGTTTTGTTTGTGGGTCCGTTTGCCTTTTCAAGATCCGTAATCACTTTAGATTCGGATTTCACAGGCTTTGCAGCAGGGATACTGTCTTTCGGATGGTACTCCACCCGGATGGTATCATTGGGATTTACCTGCGCATATGCAAAAGCAAACAGACTCAGGAAAAATGTGAAAAGTATTTTTTTCATTTATTTAATATGAGATAAAATATATTCCAGTTCGTCTTCATTTTTGAAGTCAAGAACAATTTTACCTTTTTTACCATTGGGAGAAGCTTTGATCTCCACTTTTACTTCTAAAATATCTGCAATCGTTTTCTGCGCTCTCTTATAACTGTTAGAAAGTTCTGCTTTTACTTTTTTTGCAGCCGGTGATTTTGGATTCTTTAATGCAGTAGCTGCTTGTTCAGCCTGACGAACATTTAGTTTTTCCTGAATAATCAAATCAAATAAAGCCTGCTGATGCTCTTCAGTTTCAAGGCTTATAATGGCCCTTCCGTGTCCTGCAGAAATCTCTCCGCTTCTGATCGCATTCTGAATATCCGGATTGAGCCTCAGCAATCTGATAGAATTGGTGATGGTACTCCTGTCTTTTCCAACACGCTGGCTCAGATTTTCCTGCGTAAGCCCGATCTCGTCCATCAGCCTTTGGTAGGTTAATGCAATCTCGATCGCATCAAGATCTTCTCTCTGGATATTTTCTACAAGAGCCATCTCAAGAAGTTCCTGATCATTAACCAGGCGGATATAAGCAGGAATGGATGTTAATCCGGCAAGTTTGGTCGCTCTGAAACGCCTTTCCCCGGATATAATTTCAAATTTCTCTCCCTCTTTTCTCAAGGTAATGGGTTGGATTACCCCAAGATTTTTAATTGATTGAGCGAGTTCGTTTAATGATTTTTCATCAAAGTAGGTTCTTGGCTGAGTCGGGTTAGGATAGATATCTTCAAGGGCTACTTCTACGATATTCCCTACAAATTTATCTGCTCCTTCATCGGTCGCTGAATTAACTGTTGCTTTGGATTCTGCACTTAGAATTGCGCCTAAACCACGTCCCATCACTCTTTTTTTATCCTTCATAGTCTACTCTACGCTGTTTGTTTATGGCTATTAATTTTTTATCAATTTCTCGTTTCTCAGGAGAACTTCTTCTGCCAGCTGAATGTACTGGATCGCTCCTTTACTTTCTGCATCGTAATTCAGAATACTTTCCCCGAAACTTGGAGCTTCGCTTAATCTTACATTTCTGCTGATGATGGTTTCGAAAACCATTTCAGGAAAATGGGAGTTTACTTCCTCCACGACCTGATTAGACAATCGCAATCTGCTGTCATACATGGTGAGAAGCAACCCTTCGATATCTAAATCCTTATTATGAATTTTCTGAACATTCTTAATGGTATTCAGTAATTTGCCAAGTCCTTCCAGGGCAAAATATTCACATTGGATGGGAATAATTACAGAATCTGCCGCAGTAAGGGCATTTACGGTAATCAAACCTAAACTCGGAGCACAGTCGATGATAATGTAATCATAGTTATCTCTTACACTTACCAATGCTTTTTTAAGCATGTACTCCCGGTCTTCTTTATCTACCAATTCAATCTCCGCAGCTACTAAATCGATATGAGAAGGCACAATATCCAGATTTGGAGTTGCGGTCTGCTTGATGCAGTTGATGGTATCAACGCTGTGTTCTAATAGATTATAGGTGGAATACTGAACATAGTCCACTCCCAGACCGGACGTCGCATTCGCCTGCGGATCGGCATCAATGATTAATATTTTTTTCTCCAATACTCCCAATGCAGCTGCAAGATTTACAGCTGTGGTAGTTTTACCTACTCCACCTTTTTGGTTAGCGATACCTATGATTTTTGCCATTATTAGAACTTTAAGTGTCAAAAATACACTTTTTTCTTTGCTCTCAACGGATGGGGAAAACCAAAATTGAGTTAAAATACTGTTAATAAACCTCTTAACAATAAAAAAAATTATCCACAAAAAAAAATCTTTGTGGATAACTATTTAAAAATTTGTTTGGAGATTAATTTTCAAACTTCATGGAGATCGGAAATCTGAAGTAACTTCTTACTGCCTGTCCCTTTTTATTTTTACCGGGCTTCCAGCTCCCTTTAATCTGTTTGATGACCCTTGCTGCTTCACTGTTGAAAGCCACATCTTTACCATCCGCTTTGATTCCGGAGATGGTCCCGTTGGTTTCAACAATAAAAGTAACGGTTGTTTTTACAATACCATTGCTGTCTTCAAATCCTGAGGTATCAAATTTGTTCATTACTTTATCCCTGAAAGCATTGATTCCGCCTTCATAACTCGCTTCAACACTCAGCTCATCACCTTCTACAATTTTGGAAGGATCTTCTTTCTGAACAACCAAAGTTGACGGGATAGTTGGAACTGTTCCTGTTCCGATCGTTGGTGCTGTGGATATAGGAACATTTGGAGTTGCAATTTCTCCATCAGCATTATTTTTAACTCCTGCAACTGCTCCTTCTATTTTTTCGTAAACGACCTCCTGAGTCACTTCCTTTTTAGGTTCCGGTACTCTCGCGTCAGTAGTCCTTACCTGAGAGGCAGCGGTGGCCTGATGTGGAATCACAGCAGGTGGCGGAGGTACCTCTGTATCAACAATAATTACAGGCGGTGGCAATTCAAAGCCACCTTCTGTTACTACTTCTGAGGTTCTAAATGAATTGATAATAAGAGGAGTAACAGAAATAGCTGCCAGAAGACTTACGCCCACAAAAAGGGCTTTGGTAAGTATTTTATCTGATTCATTTCTTAGTACATAAGCACCGTATTCTTTGTTGCGGTGCTCGAAAAGAACTTCATTAAATCGAAACTCTTTATTTTCCATTAGGTGTTTCATCACTATTAAATATTTAAACTGTTATATAAGGGTAATTATTATTTTTATAGCTCTTATCGACAAGCATTGTTTCAACAGCAAAATTTTTGCCAAATTCTTACCAAAATATCAGTATTTTAAAAATAATTATAACAATATATAAAATTAACTATGTAAAGGATAGTAAGTATGTTTCTGTATGTCCACATTCAATTTCATTTTTCTCAACATCTTCTGTTAACTGCCAAATTAAAAAAACAGTAAGAACAACAGTCAAAATCTCAAGATTAATACCTAATAACCTGTTAATGCGACAGAGAAAATTAAAATTTGAATAATGATAAAATTGATCGGAATAAAAAATAAAAGTTTAAGACTTATACTGATGCCAGCATTAATACAATAAGTACAATCGATCTCGTCAAAAGAAATTGCAATAGATAGCCGGAAAAGTTCTTAAAATAGTTAATGGTTGTTGTTACCAACTGATCCATAGAGATTGTTTTGCAGGATGGCTTAAAAACAAGCTTATTATTACTTCTAAGAATGGCATAAAAAAAGACTGCCAAAAACTGGCAGTCTCTTTCATGTGTTTAAAATATTCCTTAGAATAATTCTTTTCTGATAATATTCTGGCTTCTTTCAGGCCCAACAGAAACTAAGTAAACATTGATTCCTAAGTACTTTTCAATAAACTCGATGTATTTCTGAGCAGTATCAGGAAGTTCGTCGTAGCTTCTTACCTTCGTTAAATCTTCAGTCCAACCCGGCAGATCCTGATAGATTGGCTCGTAGTTGTATAATTTTTCTGTTGAAGATGTAAAATAATCAATTATTTTACCGTCTTCTGTTTTGTAATGGGTAACGATTTTTAATGTTTCAATTCCTGTAAGAACGTCTAATTTCGTAATAACCAGGTTATTGATCCCATTGATCATACAAGCGTGCTTCAAGGAAACAAGGTCTAACCACCCTGTTCTTCTTGGTCTTCCTGTAGTCGCTCCAAACTCACCACCGATCTGTCTGATGCTTTCTCCTAATTCGTTATCTAATTCTGAAGGGAAAGGTCCGTTTCCAACTCTTGTACAGTATGCTTTTGCTACACCGATCAGGTTTTGAAGTGACGTTGGCGGAACTCCTGCTCCTGTACACACCCCTCCTGTAGATGGAGAAGATGAAGTTACGTATGGATAGGTTCCGAAGTCGATATCCAGCATCAATGCCTGAGCGCCTTCGAATAAAACGTTTTTACCATCTCTGATGGCTTCGTTCAGTTCCAGTTCCGTATCCACGATTCTGTCCTGAAGCTGCTTTCCGATTTCTAAATATTCGTTGTAAATTTCTTCAACGTCTAAAGTCGGTTTTCCATAATATTTTTCAAAAAGAGAATTCTTAATTTTTAAGTTCTTCTCGATTTTATCTCTTAAAATTTCAGGATTCAGAAGATCGATCATTCTGATTCCGACTCTTGCAATTTTGTCTTCATAGCAAGGTCCGATTCCTTTTTTCGTGGTTCCGATCTGTGTTCCTCCGTGCTCTTCCTCACGGTACGTATCCAAAAGAATGTGGTAAGGCATGATGACATGCGCTCTTCTGCTGATGAAAATGTGATCAGTTCTCATGTTTTTGCTTTCGATCTGATTCACCTCCTTAATGAAAGATTTAGGATTGACCACTACTCCGTTGGCAATGATACATTTCCCTTTGCACTGAAGAACTCCCGATGGAAGAAGGTGCAAAACGAATTTCTCATCCCCTACATAAACCGTGTGACCCGCGTTGTCCCCTCCCTGGAAGCGTACAACGTAATCCGATTTTGCCGATAAAACATCCGTTATTTTTCCTTTACCTTCATCTCCATACTGAAGACCTACAACTACGTAAGTTGACATATTTTACTTTTATTTTAGATTCATGCAAAATTACTTTTAAAAAATTGGGTGGGCAAATTTGAGGGGGATTTTATTTTTGGGTGGGTGGAAATCATGTGGTTAAAAATAATTGCATTACATTTTCTTCTTGACTATATTTGACTTCTTTACTATTAAAAGTATGAATCAATCTGTAAAGCATCATTTCTTGCCTATATTTTATCTTAAAGGATTTGCAAGTGAAAATGAAAAATTTAAAATTTTCAATGTAAAAACAAAGAAGTTCAAGCAAAATGGAAAACTTTTTTCTCCTTCTTTTCATTTTTATATTTTAAAAGATAATACAATTACAACTGATTTCGGAGAAGATGATTTTATGGAGAAATTTTATGAAAAAATTGATAATAACTTTGCAAAAATTCTTCATACAATTAATAACAGTAATTATGAACATAGATTTGGAGTCAATGAAGATGACATGCCATATATTAATAATTTCGTTAGTCAAATGTATTGGAGATCGCCATTTAACAAAAATATACTTCAAGATGACATTAAAAAATATAAGTTAAAACAATTAGGTTTGAAAATAATTGATGAATTTGGTAATCATAATGAAGAACTAAGCGAAAAATTTAAGAATGAACCTGAATTTTATAAAGCATATAAACTTTATAACTCTTTATTAGATTCTATTCGTGGATTCAATTGCAGAACACAATATCACATTCTTGCTCGACCAAAAGAACTCCCTTCAATTTGTTCAGACTTTCCAATTATTTTTAAAGAGAATAATCTTATTAAAGTATATGAAGACGATTACATCTTCCCTTTATCTCAACATAGAATTTTTGTAAAACGAAATTTAACTCAAAGATTCAATCACCAATTACATTATCTTATAGATCTAATTTCACTAAAACAATCCGTCAACTATTTAGCAACGAGTGACGAAAGTTATATAGACTTTTTAATAAAACTTGACAATGAAAATAATTGTACACTAGAAGAGTATAAAAAAAATCTATTTAACGAACTTATATAAAGTACTAATTCAATTGTGAGCAAATACCAAGAATTGGTATCTTTGAATTAAAATTAAAATAATGGCAAAAAACACATCCATATTATTAGGGGATTATTTCGATAATTTTATTAGTCAACAGATTAAATCAGGAAAATTCTCTTCTGCGAGTGAAGTCGTGAGAGCTGCATTACGCATGTTTGAGTATGAAGAATCTAAAAAATCAGAATTAATCAGCGAATTAAAAAAAGGCGAAAAATCCGGGTTTGTTGAGAATTTTGACCGCAAGGAATTCCTTAAAAATCTTCATCAAAAGCATTCTGCTGAGTAATGAAATACAGAATCAGCAAAGAAGCGTCGAATGATTTAGAAAAAATTTGGCTGTATACATTTGAGGTCTGGTCGAAAGAACAGGCAGATCATTATTTTGATTTATTAATGGATGAAATTGAATATTTATCTGAAAATCCAAAATCTGGAAAAGATTACAATGAAATCAGAAAAGGATATTTACGTTCGAGAGTAAAATCACATTTTATTTTTTATAGAATCAATCTTAAATATAAAGAAATTGAAATCATCAGAATTCTTCATCAAAAAATGGATATATCATCTAGATTGGATGAATAAATAATAAGCCTTTAAGGTTTCAAAAACTTTGAAGGTTTCCTGTAAATAGATATCATCTATATTAGATGAATAAAACGCAAACCTAACAGATTTTAAAAACCTGTTAGGTTTAGATTCACAAAGCAATATTTAATTCAAAATAATTTCACCACTCACCCCAACTTCCTCCAAAAACACCACATCATGCGAAATCACCATTAAAGTTCCACGATAATCCTTAAGAGAATTCGTCAGAATTTCTACATTTTGAAGGTCTAAATTATTGGTGGGTTCATCGAGAATAATCAGATCGGGTGCTTTACTGCTAATGGAAAGTCCGCACAGAAGAAGTCGAAGGCGTTCTCCTCCACTCAGAACATCACAGTTTTTGTCCCAGGTTTCTTTTCCGAATAAAAATCTCGACAATAAGGTTTTCACCTCCGTTTCCTGCAATACAGTATCGTTAAACTGTTGGGCAAAATCATAAACGGTGGTCTTTTTATGGACTAAAGAATATTCCTGATCAATATAAATCGTCTGAAAATCTGCTCTCGAAACTGTTCCGACAGATGCCTGTAAATCTCCCAACAATAATTTAACTAAAGTCGTTTTTCCTGAACCGTTCGACCCTTTAATGGAAATTCGGTCACCACTTCGGATTTCAAGATTAAGATTTTCATTCCAAAGATTTTCATTATCATACTTAAAATTAATTTCTTTTGCAGAAATCAAAATTTTCCCCGAATGCAGATCAGAATCATTAAAATTCACCTTTATCTGATCCGAACTTCTTACAGATAAACGTAAATCCCGCAGATCACCGGAAATATCATTGATTTTCTCAGCATGGACAGACTTTAATTTCGAAGAATTTTTCTCGGCATTATTTCGTAGCGTGTTCATCATAATTCTCGCCACACCCGATTTATCCTGCTTTCCTTTTCCCCGTGCATCAAGTTTTTGCTTTCGTTCCAGCGTTTCGCGTTCCTTTTCTTTCGCTTTTTTTAGCGCCCGTTCTTTGGAATGAATGTCATTTTGCAGGGCTTCATTTTCAATTTCTTTTTGTCCGGTATAAAAATCGTAGTTTCCGGCGTACGTTGAAATTCCCTGATTGCTGAGTTCAAAAATCGTATCGGCCAAATTCAGCAAAGTTCGATCGTGACTGACAATTACAACGGTTGAACTTGTTTTTTCAATAAAATCATACAACAGGTTCCGCGCTTCCAGATCGAGATGATTCGTAGGCTCATCCAGTAAAATAATTTCAGGCTGACTGATCTGAATTCCTGCCAGGAAAACTTTGGTCTTTTGTCCTCCACTCAAGTTTTCCAGTTTTTGGTCGAGATTTAAATTTTCAAGTTTCCAATAATGTAAAGCCTGCAGGCAACGTTCTTCAATGTCCCAATCGTCATTCAGTATTTCAAAATTTATTTCATCCACTTCCCCACTGGTTATTTTGTGAAGGGCATCAAGTTTTTTATCGATGTTCAGACATTCAGCCACCGTGCGATTATTAAAATTCCCGAACATCTGAGGAACATAAAAAAGATTGCCCTGACTATTGACACTCCCTTCCAAAGGCTCAATTTCACTGGCAATAATTTTCAGCAAGGTAGATTTTCCCATGCCGTTACTTCCGACCAGAGCAGATTTCGTATGAGGTTGTACCGTTAAATTTATAGAATTAAAGAGCAGGTTCCCCGCAGGAAACCTAAAGGATATGTGATGTAGAAAAAGCATAATTTCTTTCTTTTAGTAAAGTTAAAACTGCAATAACATTTTCTGTTATCGTCTATTAAATCCGAAAGAAATTATATCCTACATTCTTCTATTGAGGTTTGATTGTGTTGCAAAGATAATCATTTTAAATATTTCAGAAAGTGTTACCATTGGGTCAGATCAAGAATTCCATTAAAAACAGTCAAGAAACAGTTATAACATATAATCAGGCAAATGATTGACATCAGCCATCATTCTGAAAGGAATTCAACGAATTATCGGTTTTCAATTAAGGTTTTAAAGCTAAATGTTTTACTAAACTAAAACACCTCAAAAAAACTTTCATCAAAAATCCGTAACTTTGCGGCCTACTAAAAATTTTATGGAAAGTATTAAAGTTCACGACAAAACTTTCGTTCCTTATCTGGAGGACGCCGAAATTCAGGAGATTGTAAAGGCTACAGCTTTAAAAATTTATGAAGATTATAAAGATGAAGTTCCTGTATTCATTGGTGTTCTGAACGGAGTGATCATGTTTTTCTCAGATCTTTTGAAGCATTATCCGGGAGAATGTGAAATTGCATTTATCCAGATGAGCTCTTATGCCGGAACAGAATCTACGGGAATCGTTTATCAGAAAATGGAATTAACGAAAGATGTAAAGGACCGTCATATCATCCTGGTAGAGGATATCGTGGATACCGGAAATACCGTTGAAAGTCTGTTTAAATATTTCAATGAGACACAACGTCCGAAATCTGTAAAAATTGCTTCCTTCCTACTGAAACCTGAAGTGTATAAGAAAGATTTTAATCTCGATTATATCGGCAAGGAAATTCCCAACAAATTTGTTTTAGGTTACGGATTGGATTATGATGAATTAGGGAGAAACCTACCGAATCTGTACCAGTTGGAAGAAGGACAGATCAACCATTAACGCTGTTGGCTATTAGCTGATAGCTTTTAGCCTAAAAAAGTAAATAAGAAATAAATTTAATAATAACTTAAAAATGCTAAAGGCTAAAAGCAGATAAGCTAACGGTAAAAGCCAAAAGCCAACTGCCAATTGCCAAAGCCCTTCAACATTATGATAAACATTGTTCTGTTCGGCCCTCCAGGAAGTGGAAAAGGAACTCAAGCACAAAACTTAATCGAGAAATTTAATTTAAAGCAGATTTCAACCGGTGATCTTTTCAGGTTCAACATGAAAAATGACACTGAACTTGGAAAGCTGGCAAAATCATTCATCGATAAGGGAGAACTGGTTCCGGATCAGGTAACAACAGATATGCTGGTTGACGAAATAAGAAAACCAACGGATGCTGCAGGATTTATTTTCGACGGATATCCGAGGACTGCGGTTCAGACAGAAGCCTTGGAAAAAATAGTAAAAGAGGAACTGAATGATGAGATCGACGTTTGCCTTTCATTGGTTGTGGAAGATACGATCCTGGTTGAAAGACTTTTGAAAAGAGGAGAAATCAGCGGGAGATCTGATGACAGCAATGTAGAGATCATCGAAAATAGAATTAAAGAATACTACACGAAGACAGCGGAAGTAGCCGAGCTTTACAAACAACAAGGAAAATATGTAGAGATTAACGGTGTGGGAGATATCAACGAAATCTCTGAAAAACTTTTCGCTGAAGTAGAAAAAGTAAAATAGTTAAAAGTTATGAGTGATGGGTTATTAGTTTTAAAATTCATAGCTCATAATTCATAACTCATAACTCATAATTATAAGAAATGTCAAATTTTGTAGATTACGTAAAGATTCACTGTAAGAGCGGACATGGAGGTGCAGGTTCTGCCCATCTTCGCCGTGAAAAATATATTCCTAAGGGAGGTCCTGATGGAGGAGACGGGGGCCGTGGCGGTCACGTTATTATGAAGGGAAATGCTCAGGAGTGGACGTTACTCCCTCTCCGCTATACCCGTCACGTGAAAGCGGAACGTGGTGAAAACGGAGGAAAAAACCAGTTAACCGGAGCATACGGAGCTGATGTTTATATTGAAGTTCCGATCGGGACTATTGCTAAGAATGAAGAGGGTGAGATCATCGGAGAGATCATGGAAGATGGTCAGGAGATCATCCTGATGGAAGGCGGAATGGGAGGAAAGGGAAATGAACATTTCAAATCTTCTACTAACCAGACGCCGAGATTTGCACAGCCGGGAATGGACGGACAGGAAGGTTACGTAGTTTTTGAGCTTAAGATTTTAGCCGATGTAGGTCTTGTCGGTTTCCCGAATGCCGGGAAATCTACTCTTTTAGCATCAGTTTCTGCGGCAAAACCTAAAATTGCCAATTACGCTTTTACCACATTAACACCTAACCTTGGAATCGTAGATTACAGAAATTATAAATCTTTTGTAATGGCTGACATCCCGGGAATCATCGAAGGTGCCGCAGAGGGCAAGGGATTAGGCCACCGATTTTTAAGACATATCGAAAGAAATTCAATCTTATTATTTCTTATTCCAGCAGATTCTGAAGATCACTTCCAGGAATTTAAAATTCTTGAAAATGAACTGAAGGAATACAATCCTGAACTATTGGATAAAGATTTTATTATTTCCGTCTCAAAATCCGATTTACTGGACGACGAACTGAAAAACGAAATCGCAGCAGAATTTCCTGAAAACAAACAGCCTTTGTTTTTCTCGGGAGTTACCGGTGAAGGTCTGGTGGAATTAAAGGATGCCATCTGGAAACAGCTTCACGGATAAAATTAGAATAATTTACTAAATATATTAAAGTACACTTTGGTGTACTTTTTTTGGATCATTACTGAAAAATATTTTCTGCAAAACCGGGTTTTTAAATGAAGATGTAGGATATGAATTCAGGTAGCATCATTTTGGAACAATTGTTGAAAGATTCCAGCCAAAGATAAAACTATGAAATATATACTGGGTCTTTGTGCCTTTATATTTTTATTTTCATGCAATTCGCAGAAAGTACAGTCAAAATATTCTACGATAGAATATGAAGCAACTCCATGTTTTGGATTCTGTCCCGTTTTTAAAATGACCATCAATGCAGACAGAACTGCCATGTTTGAAGCCGAGCATTTTAATTTTACAAAAACACCTTCAAAAGATGAGTTTTCAAAGCCCCGTGAAGGAACTTTTAAAGGAACCATAACACAGGAGGATTACAATAAACTGATAACCCTGTTAGATGGCTTGGATGTGAAAAACCTTAAGGATAACTATGGTGAGAGAAATATTTCCGATATGCCGACCTCTTATCTGAGAATCAATATGACTGACGGAACTTCAAAAAATGTAGAAGACTACGGAAAGCGCGGGACCGAAAAACTGAAAGAAGTTTATAAATTTTTCGAAGAATTAAGACATAATCAGCAATGGACAAAAGTGAATTGATCACTTAAAAATATTTAAACTACCTTTGCAAATTGAATTCCTTCAAAATGAAGGAATTTTTGTTTAAATTAAAAACAGTCATTTGAATTTTACAGACTTACAATTAATAGATCCTATTGCAAAAGCAATTGAAGAACAAGGATATACCAACCCAACCCCTATTCAGGAGAGATCAATTCCTGAAATTTTAAACGGTCGTGACTTTTTGGGTTGCGCGCAGACAGGAACCGGAAAAACAGCGGCTTTCTCCATCCCCATTTTACAGAATCTTGCTAAAAATAAAACGCCCAATAAAAATATTAAAGCCTTAATATTAACTCCCACAAGAGAGTTGGCGATTCAGATTGAAGAAAATATCAATAATTACGGGAAATATTTACCATTAAAACAATTGGTTATTTTCGGAGGCGTCAAACAGGGAAATCAGGAAGCAGCCTTAAGAAAAGGTGTTGATATTCTGGTTGCCACTCCGGGAAGACTGCTTGATTTTATTGCTCAGGGAATTATCAGCTTAAAAAATATTGAAATATTTGTACTTGATGAAGCCGACAGAATGCTGGATATGGGTTTTGTGCATGATGTGAAGAGAGTCATCAAGCTTTTGCCACAGAGAAGACAGACTTTATTTTTCTCCGCAACCATGCCTTCAGAGATTCAGAAACTGGCTGATTCTATCTTAAATAATCCTGTAAAAGTAGAAGTAACTCCGGTTTCTTCCACAGCAGACACCATCAAGCAATCTGTTTATTTCGTTGAAAAAGAGAATAAATTAAACCTTCTGGCTCACATTCTTAAAAATGATATTTCAGATTCTGTTCTGGTGTTTTCAAGAACGAAACACGGTGCTGATAAAATCGCCAGAAAACTTCAGGGCGATCAGATCACCACAGAAGCTATTCACGGAAATAAATCCCAGAATGCAAGACAAAATGCACTGAACAATTTTAAATCCGGAAAAACGAGAGTTCTGGTCGCCACAGACATCGCTGCAAGAGGAATTGATATCGACGAATTGAAATACGTCATCAATTTTGAACTTTCTGATGTTTCCGAAACGTATGTTCACAGAATCGGAAGAACAGGACGAGCGGGTGCCGAAGGAAGCTCCATTTCTTTTGTAGACGGACTTGATTTACTGAATCTGAAGAATACGGAAAAGCTGATCGGTAAAAAAATTCCGGTAGTCAAAAACCATCCGTTTCATACAGATAATTTAGTTGCTCAGAAAAGAGATTCTAATAATAAACCGACTGCTCCAGGTAGCGGAAGGCCAAGAACATCAAGCCCTGCGGGATCCGCCAATTCGAAAGATAAAAAGAAGCCTTCTGCAACAGCTGCTGTAGGATATAAAAAGCCGAAAAACAAGAGCTTTTTCAGAAAAAAGTAAATAGATCTGTCGCTAAAATATTTTTCGATTTGTTTAAAAACCCTTTTCTGCATGAGAATTTTAACCCTTGAAGATTTAAAAGATATTTATATTAAACTTCATCAGAGGGGTCTGCCCTTTCTTTTATCTAAACTGAGTTTTAATTCTTATAAAAGAACGCAAAGTGCTTTTAACGAGAGAGAGATACAGACGTCTAACTTCTGGATCATTCCTGAGGTCAGAAAAAGATGGAATAAGCTGATCACCGGTGATGAAAATACAACCTATGAAGAGTATCTGACAGCATCTTTCTTCAAGGATAAAAGCCATATAAAAATTCTGGCCTTGGGAACCGGGGTCTGCAGTCACGAAATAAGACTTGCAGAACTTAATCCCGAAATTGAGATCCACTGTTATGATTTTTCTGACGAATTATTGAAAAAAGCGAAAAATATTTCGGATCAGAAAAATCTTAATAACATCTTTTATTTTGCTGAAAATGTTTTGACTTATTCATTTGCTCCTGAAGCCTACGATATTGTCTTTTTCCACGCCTCACTGCATCATTTTGATCATATTCCGCAATTCCTGAATGATGTGGTTATTAAGAGCCTGAAACCGGAAGGATATATCATCATTAATGAATTTGTAGGAAACAGCAGACTGCAGTATTCTGCCATTCAGCTGCAGTATATTAATAAAGCTTTAGAGAAAATTCCGAAAAAATTCAGACGGATCTTCAAGACTGGGATCTATAAAAATAAATATTATGGTTCCGGTGTTATCAGAATGATTGTTGCAGACCCTTCGGAATGTGTAGATTCTAAGCGTATTATCCCTGCAATCCATCAGAAATTTGATATCATTGATGAAAAATCTTACGGAAATAATATCCTTCAAAGCGTCTTTAAAGATATTGCACATCACTTCGTAGAGGTAGATGCTGAAAAAAAACTCATCCTCGAAAACATTTTTGCTTTGGAGGATGAATTTTTATGCCATCACCCGAGTGATTTTGTTTTTGGTATCTACAGGCTTAAACAGTAAGGGATCTAAGGCTGCACATTAAACATTCTTCTGGCATTTTCAGTCGTAATCTTATCGATTTCCGGGAAATCTCTTCCGTAGATATTCACGAGTTTCCCGGCGACCAGATCCAGATAAGAGCTTTCATTTCTTTTCCCCCTGTGCGGAACGGGTGCGAGATAGGGTGAATCGGTTTCCAGAACGATTTTATCCAGTGGAATTTCATGTAAAAACTGATCGATTTTGCCATTTTTGAAGGTCACTACTCCACCGATTCCCAGAATAAAATTAAGGTCGACCGCATGTCTGGCCTGTTCCAGATTTCCGGAGAAGCAATGGAAGATACCTCTTAGCTTAGGATGTTTTTTTCTTTCCAGTACTTCAAAAGTTTCATCAAAGCTTTCTCTGGTATGAATAACGATTGGAAGATCCTTTTCAAGAGCCCAGTCGATTTGCTGTTCAAATGCTTTTACCTGAATGTCCAGAGTGGTTTTATCCCAGTACAGGTCGATTCCGATTTCTCCAATGGCCGGAAACGTTCTCTGATCAAGATAATTTTTAACAATTTTCAGCTCATTTTCCCAGGATTCCGGTTTTACATAGCAAGGATGCAAACCCATCATTGAGAAGATTCGGTTGGGATATTCTGCTTCCAGCTGCAGCATTTTTTTATGAGATTCAGAATCTATGGCCGGAAGGTAAAATTCGGTAATTCCTTTATCCAATGCTCTCTGAATGGCTTCTTTTCTGTCTTCATCAAATTCTTCCGAATAGAGATGGGTATGGGTATCAATCATTTTTTTTATCAGTATTTTAACAGATCTTCATAAGGATTTTTCAGATCCAGCAGCAATCCAAAAGCCGGTTCCGTTTTGATTCCTTTTGTCTTTAGTTCTATTATTTTTTGTTTAAAATATTCTCCTTTTTCCTGTAATATTTTATATTCAGCAATCATATGGCGATAGGCGTTCTGCTGATCTGCAGGTTTATTCTGTCCAAAAATTTCAACCGGAAATTCTTCCAGCATGAAATTGATAACCATACATTTTTCTCCGCTTATCACGGGATAATCAATGTTATATTCTGCATTACCGGGAATTATTTCGCTAAGCTTTAATCGATCTAAAAAAATTTCTTTGAATCTCAGATCAACCTGACAGATGATATCCAGATCACTTCCTTCAATATCGATTTCGATAGGGACTGTTCCTACCAGAAGCGGTGAATAATCACTCAGTTTTTCAAATATTCTGTATTGAGTAAGAACTTCATAAGCTCTTCTTTGCCTGTTATTTCCTGTTTTCAGATAATCAATAGTCGTAAAATCAATCATCTGAAAATATTTTATGTCTGACCTTTTGCTGCTGGATCTCAATTCTCTGATTTAATTTATCTCTGAACTCTATATATTTGGGATCCTTGTCGTCACTTGCTCTGTGTTCCAGAGCTTTGAGTATCTTAAAATTTTCTTTGATAAAACTTTTGGTAGCTTCAGAAAAATAGGCCTCCCCGAATTTATCGAAAATATAAGCCACTGCCTGACTGTTAGGATGAATCATATCTTCTTTATAGAAACGGTAATCCCGGAGATCATCCATCAGAATTTCGTAAACCGGAAGATAATGACAGTATTCCAGTTCATCAATCATATCATGAATCGCCGTTATTAATTTTGATTTGCTTAACTGGTTCTCTACCATTCCGTCTTTGGTATGGCGCACCGGTGAAACCGTAAATAAGATCTGAACATCATCTACACAGATATCTTTCAGATTCATAATGGTATCGTAAATGGAGTCGGTAAGTTCCTGATAGGTCAACAGTCTTTTTTCAAAAAATTTTTGGGGAATTCTGTGGCAGTTGGCTACCAGTTTTTGTTTGGGAACAAATTCATAGATAAAGGATGTGCCGTACGTAATGATCACCCAGTTGGCTGTCTGAAGAAAGGAATTTCCTTTCTCTATTTCCCCGTTGATTTTCTGTAAGGTCCGGTGAACGTACCGGCTGTCGAAACCCGTATGATGATCTAATGAAATAAATTCATCATTAAAGGTGATCAGTTCTTCTTCGGTATAAAATTCTGCATCATGAAGCCTTTTGACCGAATTGCTGATTGAAAAGGGGTTGAAAATGGTTCCAAAAGGATTATTGACGGTCTGTAACTGCCCCTGAGAGAAGAGATCTGACATTTCCGAAGCAAAGCAGGATCCTATTGAAAATATTTTATCTTCAACTTCAATTTTCTTTCCCGACGCTTTTATATCAACTTCTGTCCTGAATTTCATTCACTCGATTTGAAAATGTGAGAATGTGTCAATCTGAAAATTAAATCCCTGTTTTTTCATCTTCAGATTTTCCACTGACCTATTACCGGATTATGATTCTCTTCTCAACAAATAATTGGCCAGTTCTGCAAACGGCTTTTTCTTCTCTTCAGGAATATCTATTTTCTGAAGATAGCTTTGGCCGATCTCGTTGTGTTTTTCAATAAGGCGCAATGCTTTTTCATCCACTTTTGTTCTTCTGAAAATCTTTTCAACGTTATATACCTTGTCAATATTATCCGTTTTTTTGGAATACCAGTAGTCCAGCTCTTTTCTTTCTTCTTCAGTGGCATACTCTCTCGCCAGCAGATACAGTACGGTTTTCTTGTTTTCGTAAATATCGCCGGCATGTTTTTTTCCGAACTGTGCCTGGTCTCCGAATACATCCAGGTAATCATCCATGATCTGGAATGCGATTCCGATATGTTTTCCGAAGTTGAAAATAGCCTTGGCATCTTTGAAATTTGCCTTGGCAATTAAAGCCCCGATTTCAAAAGAAGAGGCACTTAAAACTCCCGTTTTATAGGTAATCATTCTGATGTAATCATCATAGGTTACATTTTCCTGAGTTTCAAAATTAATATCGTACTGCTGGCCTTCGCATAAAAGTAGACCGGTATGGGTAAAAATTCTGATACAGGCTTTAAAAATCTCAGGCTCAAGATCTTCAAAGAATTTATAAGCTTTCAGCATTAAGCCGTCTCCCGAAAGAATTCCTACGTTGATTCCATGCAAAGTATGGATGGTCGGCTTATTCCTTCTTAAAGGTGCTTCATCCATAATGTCGTCATGGATAAGAGTGAAATTATGGAAAAATTCTATTGCCAGGGCCGGTTTGATTGCCTCTTTAAGATCTCCCCCAAACAAATCACAAGCCATCAAAACCATAATCGGACGGAGACGCTTTCCGCCGTGGGAAATGATATAGTTCATCGGATCATATAATTCCGTGGGTTTATCTTTAAAAGTATATTTAGCAATGGCGTCAGCAACAATCTGCTGGTATCGGTCTAAAAATTCCATAAAATCTTATAATTTGAACAAAAATACAATTTTTAAAGGCTTTATAAAACAAAAAACTTTGCCCAAAACGGACAAAGTTTATATTTTGAACTCATCTCGACTTTTTCATCATCTTTTTACAGGCAATAACAATAAAAGCTAAATAATTAAATCCTATCCAGCTGGTAATGGTGGTATCAAACCTGTTGAGCACCGATCTGAAACTATCCAGCCAGGCATTTGTTCTTTCTATGGCGTATCGCTCTTTGTATAGTTGATGATCAAAATAATGGTCATTATCTGTATTAGAGTTTCTTTTATTATGAGCAATATTGGCTATTATCCCCAATTCTGACGCTCTTAAACGTAGATTCTCCGCATCAAATCCGGCATCAAAATTCACAAAAAGACCATCCAATGAGATACCCGACTCCTGTAAAAAATTGGTCATTTCTGTAAAATGTTTTTCAATATTAAACAAATCGTTATGATTTCCACACACAGGGATCGACATGGCCAGTGGCAAGCCATTTCGATCCGACAAATAAAGGGCATTAGTTGTTTTACGCTTTTTCCTACCCTGATATCCAACGGCTTCACCTCCCCTTAACGCCGGAGTGTGGCTGCCGTCTACATCTGCGCTGGACAAATCGATCATTGATTTATTGTTTTGTAAAATACCACTCCAGCAGGCTCTCCATATTCCGGCTTTACACCATTGACGGTAGTAGCCGAAAACTGTCTTATAATGTAGAACTTCTTTACTGAACAATTGTAAAACAGGTAAAAGATACCATTGAATGCCTGTTTTAAGTTTATATAAAATACAGTTAATAATCTCACAAATAGGTGCTTTTGATTTGAAACCTCTTTTTCCAATTGGAATATAAGGTGCAATTTCTAATTCTATTGTATCTTTGCTTAGTACTTGGTACAAGGGATAGGATTTTTTTTGTTTAGCGGCACTAATTTCCTAATCCCTTTTTTTATAGCAAACAACTAATCTATTTTTTTTCAATAAGTCAAGATCACTTCTTTAAATGAATTTGTAAATTCTATTGAGTCAGGAATGTTACAATAAGATAGGTAATTCCGGCTACGATCGCAGAGATAGGAATCGTTAATACCCAGGCCCATAGAAGACTTACGGTAATCCCCCATCTTACGGCTGAAATTCTTTTTGTTAAACCTACACCAATGATGGATCCTGTAATGGTATGGGTTGTAGAAACAGGAATACCGAAGTGGTCTGTAATAAACAGTGTAATTGCTCCTGCCGTTTCAGCACTTACCCCTTCCAGAGAGGTCACTTTTGTAATCTTGGTACCCATTGTTTTAATAATTTTCCAACCCCCGCTCATGGTTCCCAAACCAATGGCCAGGAATGATACCAGGGGAACCCACAGATAATGTTCCGCAAAGTAGTCGAAACGACCCGCAGAAGGAATATTCAGATACACCGGATCCTGGAGCATATTGACATGATAATAAATCAATGCTGCGCCGATGATCCCCATCACTTTCTGTGCATCATTCAGACCGTGTCCCAAACTGAAAAGCGCCGAAGACGCCAGCTGCAATCTTTTAAAAGACTGGTCAGCTTTATGAGGATTCGATCTTTTATAAAGATGAACAATAATTAACGTAATAATAATAGAGATGATCATCCCGATGATCGGTGCCATGAAAATGAACAGGAAAATAGGGATTACTTTATCAAACTTGACAACACTCTGCGTCGTTACCTGATAGGCGGCCTCCTTAAACGTTGCCCACAGTCCTAAATCAGGCTGTGCAGCCACTACATCATGATAATCCATCATGAAAGCATGCATCAGCGCTGCTCCCAGGAATCCACCGATTAATGTGTGGGATGAGGAAGAAGGTATTCCGAACCACCACGTTAAAAGATTCCAAAGAATTGCTGCAACCAATCCTGAAAATATAACTTCAAGGGTGATAAAGTTCTCGTTAACTGTTTTGGCAATTGTATTACCGATTTTAAATTCTCCGATAATGTATGCAGCGATAAAGAAAGCGGCAAAATTCCAGAGCGCTGCCCAAAGTACAGCCTGAAACGGAGTTAAAACTTTTGTAGAAACAATAGTTGCAATTGAGTTGGCTGCATCATGGAAACCGTTGATATAATCGAAGATTAAAGCCAGCGCAATAATAACTATAAGTAAAATAGGAAATTCCATTTTTGTTAATTATTATTAAGCGTATTTAATCATGATGTTCTCAATCGTATTGGCAACATCCTCTGCTTTGTCAGTTACTACTTCAAGATAATTAAGTACCGATGAAACTTTAATAATATTGATGGCATCGTTGGTCTCAAATAACTCTACCATTGAGTTTGAAAGCAGATCATCTGCAATGTTTTCAATAGAATTTACTTTGATACAGGCTTCTTTCACCTGGTCCATGTTTTTAAACCCTTTAAGATTTTTCATGGCATTCTGAATCTCAAGACAAGCTTTATGGATCAGTAATGAGAAATCCGAATAGGCTTTCATCTCCGGAGACTTATATAAGAAAATATATTTTGTAGAAGCGTAGATGTAGTCTGCGATATCATCTAATCCTGTTGCTAACGTGTGAATATCTTCTCTGTCGAACGGCGTAATAAAGTTTTTTCCAAGTTCTACGAAGATCTCGTGTGTTAATTCATCATTTTTGTGTTCATAATCGCTCATCTTTTTCAACATAGAATCGTCGTTAAGATCGAAATCTTTGATCCCGTGATTGAATTCCTCAGACATGGCTACAAGGTTTTCTGTTACTTTTTCGAACAGTACGAAGAAGATTTTATCTTTTGGTTGAAAAGCGTGGAAAATATTACCAATTCCCATTTTATAGTATTTATAATTCGAGTGCAAATTTCCTAAAAAAGCATCTTACCTGAAACTATATAACATTAAGTTTTGTTAACATACGCTTAACTCCTGATTACCAAATAAAAAAACCGACTTTACAGCCGGTTTTATGATCATTTATGATGGGATTAGTTCGCTTCTTCAGCTCGCATATCTTTACCTCTGAATTTCATCGTTGAGATGTTGCTTAAAAGGTCTCCTTTGAATGATTTTTCAATTTCGAAGAAAGAGAATTTCTCTAAAATTTCAATATCACCGATTTCAGCTCTTTTTTTGCTTTTGGTATTGGATGTTGCTTTATTGATAATGTCTAATACATCCAGTTTCTTCAACTGATCTTTTTTACCAAGATTAAAGAAGAATCTTACCATGTTTTCATCTTTTTTTCTCGGTTTTCCACCACGCTCTCTTCCTCTGTCATTTCTTTCTCCTCTCTCTCCTCTGTCGCGGTCTCTTCCTCTGTCACGGTCTCTTCTGTCTCCTCTTCTTGATGAGTAGTCATCATCCCTGCTGCTGAGTTTCTGCTCAATAAGATCGTGTCTGTCTTTATAATAAAGGGCAAGATCTTTCAACTGGAACTGAAGTAATTTGTGAACCAATTCTTCTTTAGTAAACGCTGACAGATCAGGAATTAAAGAATCGTCAAATTCAAAGAAATCTTCGTGTACTTCAAAAAGACTTTCGAAAACACCGCCTACCTGAGCTTTAATCACTTCTTCTCCTGTCGGGATTTTAGCTTCATTAATCTCAATTTTGGTAACCGATTTGATTTGCTTTAATTTTCTGCTTTCTTCAGGCTTAATTAAAGAAATCGAAATACCGTCTTTTCCGGCTCTACCGGTTCTTCCGCTTCTGTGAACGAATACTTCCGGATCATCAGGTAAAGAATAATGGATAACGTGAGTCAGTGAATTTACATCCAGTCCTCTGGCTGCAACGTCTGTCGCTACCAAGATATCGATGTTCTTTAATCTGAATTTTTTCATTACCGTGTCTCTCTGAGCCTGAGAAAGATCACCATGAAGCGCGTCAGCAGCATAGCCATTCTGCATCAGGAAATCAGCAACTTCCTGAGTTTCCATTCTGGTTCTGCAGAAGATAATCGAGTACTGATTCGGGTTTGAATCAATTAATCTTTTAAGGGCTTCTTTTTTCTGGCGGTAACCTGCTACATAGTATTCGTGCTTAATGTTCTTCTTAACTTCGTTAATAGAACCAACAGAAATTCTGTGAGGTTGTGTAAGATAATTTTTAGAGATTCTCTCTACTTCCTTACTCATAGTCGCTGAGAACAGGAAAGTCTGTTTTGTCTCAGGTGTTTCGCTTAGAATTGTTTCCAATTCGTCTTTGAAACCCATTGAAAGCATTTCATCGGCTTCGTCTAATACGAGCCAGTGAATTGCCGAAAAGTCAAGTGCTTTTCTGTTGATAAGATCTATTACTCTTCCCGGAGTTCCCACAATAATCTGTGGTTTATCCTTCAAAGATCTCATTTGGTCCATAATACTACTTCCACCATAAACTGCAGTCGTTTTGATGTCTTTCATATATTTAGAATAATTTTTTATGTCTTTTGTAATCTGAAGACATAATTCTCGTGTCGGGCAAAGCACCAAAAATTGGATTTTGCGACTCGTATCGTCAATCATATCCAAAATCGGAAGCGAAAATGCTGCTGTTTTGCCTGTCCCCGTCTGCGCAAGTGCGATCAAGTCGCGAATATCTGAAAGAATAAAAGGGATAGTCTGTTTTTGGATTTCTGTCGGGCTTTCGTAACCCAGTTCGCCAATTGCCTTAAGAATATCAGGACTTAAATTGGTTTCCGTAAATAAATTCATTAAATATTTTAAAATTTTTGCAAAGATACAACTAATATTTGAATTTTCTTTTATACAATATTACGAAATTAATAATTTTATTTTATAAAACCATAAGCATTTTTAAATTTCAACAGAAATACGACAATTTTTTTATTTTTAATTTAATAATATTCCAAACACAATTCAGGTTATCAAAAAAATCATTTTTAAACATTAAAATTAAGAATACTCAAATCATTCCCGTTGGGAGTCTGAATAGTTTTGATTATTTTTGAGTAAAATAAAATGTATGCCGGCTATCTTATCTCCAAAAACTTTCGAATTTTTAAAAAAACTTCACAGAAATAATAATCGTGAATGGTTCACTGAAAATAAGAATCTCTATACCGAATCGCAACAGAATGTTATTGCTTTTCTGGAAGAACTGATCGGAGAAATGACAGCATTTGATGAGGCGCTTGCCAAAATCGATGCTAAAAAATCACTATTCAGGATTTACAGGGATACCCGGTTTTCAAAGGATAAAATTCCCTACAAAACTAATTTCGGAGCTTCTTTGGGAATGGGAAAAGGAAGTCAGAAAGGAGGTTATTATCTTCACCTGGAGCCTGGAAAATCCTTTATAGCAGGCGGAATTTATATGCCCGAACCTCAGGTCTTAAAGGAATTAAGAAGAGAAATATCGTTGTATGGAGAAGATTTTATGAAAATTTTAAACCATCATGATTTTAAGAAGCACTTCCCTGAGCTTGATCAGGACGGCAAGCTGAAAAAAGTTCCTCAGGGCTTTGAAAAAGAAGATCCGATGGCAGAATACCTGAAACTTAAAAATTTTATTGTGACTTATCCGTTAAAAGATGAAGAAATACTGAATCAAAATGCGGTTAAAAATCTATCCGCCATTTTCAGGCTGATGAAACCGCTGAATGACTTCCTGAACACTCCTCTACAATAAGCTCCACAATTCTGCAGCACGATGCTGCCCGATTTGAAATCTTTTAGAATTCAGCCGGATACAGAAGCAGGTGATAATTAACACCTGTAAATCAACCTATTACAATTGTATTTATTTAACATTAGTTTAACATTTTTGCTTATCTTTGCTGGTCGTCAAAAAATCTAAGGATGTCTCTATACCAAAGAATTGCAGAAAAACTACAGTACATCAGTCCCGGTTTTTATAAAAAAAGATATTTCAAAAATCTGAATCATCTTACTAAAGAAAACTTTTCAAAACGTAATGTAGAGCCGGAGCTGGTCTGGATCAAAGATTATCTGCCCAAAAAAGCGGTTATCCTTGATATTGGCGCCAATGTGGGATCCTTTCTTTACCAGCTGGAAAATACATTGGATCATGAGCATATTTATGCCTTTGAGCCCAATAAAAAACTGTACCGCAGACTGAAAAGACTTTTTCCGGGAATGAGGATTTTTCCGCTGGCTCTTTCTGATGAGAATACAACGGCTGAATTTAAAGTTCCCGTCATCAACGGAAAAGCCATCGCTTCAAGGGGAACCCTGAAAACCGCTTACAAAGAAAAAGGGGAAGAGAAAAGCTATACTGAAAAAGTAAAAGTGATAAAACTGGATGACTGGGCCGCTATTGAACATTTTACCAGACTGGATTTCATTAAAATCGATGTCGAAGGCAACGAAATGAAAACGCTGTATGGTGCCAAAGAAATCATTACACAGTTTTTTCCTACTTTAATGGTAGAAATAGAACAGAGACACCATGACACGCCCATCTGGAAAGGGATCTCCGAAGTTCAATCCTGGGGATATAATGTCCATTATCTGAACAGGACTACCTTTACCCTGGAAAAACTGACTGAAAGCATTCTTTCAGGAAATACCAGTGATGAAAAAAATAAAACCGACTACATCAATAATATCATCTTTATTCCCAAAAATTCTTAAAATTAAAATATGAGTGTAGTAGCGAGACAGGGCTTCAAATATTCCATTATCGGGTACATCGGTTTCTTGTTGGGTACCGTATCGGCCATATTTATTTTCCCTAATGATTTTGAATTTTACGGTAAACTACGCTATATTCTACCCAGTGCGGAATTTTTGGTTCCGTTTGTGGTGATGGGTATTTCTTATTCCAATGTAAAGTTCTTCCATGCGGTAGATCAAGACGGCAAAAAGCAAAATATGCTCTCGCTATCGCTTCTTGCGGTCTTTATTAATTTTTTAATTTTTACGGTGGTCTTCTTCATACTGCCTTATGTCTATCCCAAGTTTAAATATTCGGAAGCATGGAAAGCTAAAGAAATCATCTTACCGTTGGTGGTTATCCTTTCTTTCTGTGCGGTTTTCAACAAATACATTTCGAATTACAAAAGAATCGTGGTTTCGAATATTTTCGATAATCTGATCCCGAAAATAGCCAATTTAGGAGCTTTCTGCCTGGTTATTTATTTTTCACTCTCCCAAAGTGTTGCCTTCGCATTTTTCTTCGGGATGTTTGCCTTAATGCTTTTCGGCTATATCTATTATACCAATACATTAGAAAAAATAAAACTGGATTTCAGCACCGATTATTTCAAGAAAGACGGCTTCTGGAAAGAATTTTTCAACTACAGCTTCTTTGGATTTCTAGGAACGTTTGGAAATTACCTGGCGATTAACAGCCTGATGATCGGTGAATTCATGGGAATGGAAGAAAATGGGATTTATGCCGTTCTGTACGCTTTAATTTCGCTGATCTCAATTCCTCAGTTGGGCTTATTCAATGTCTCCGCTCCTATTATCAGTAAAAATCTCGCGGACGGCGATATGGAGGGACTGGATAAATTCCACAAGAAGACGTCTCTTACTTTATATTTTTTAGGCGCTGTGTTGTTTTCATGTATTATGGTAGGATTTCCTTACCTGACGCAGTTTATGCCTAAGAACGGAACGATGCTGAGAGAATATGAACCGGTCGTATGGATCTGGGGATCTGCAGTCTTACTGGACCTGGCGACAGGATTCAACGGCAATATTATTTCGCTGTCCAGGTATTATAAATTTAATATCCTGGTGATGCTTTTACTGGCGGGACTTACCATCGGACTGAATCTTTATTTCATTAAAAATACCGACCTGAAACTTATTGGAATTGCCTTATCTACCGCGATTTCTTTAACGACTTATAATGTAGTGAAGGTTGTTTTCAATTACATCATGTTTAAAGTGTCACCACTCACCATTGAAATGATATTTGTTTCTATTATCTGTACGCTTGCTATTACTGTAGCGATCGTTTTGCCTAATTTTAACAACAATTTTATCAACCTTTTTTACAAGCCGGCGGTGGTTTTGATTCTAATCTTTATCGGAAATTATTTCACTAAAATTTTCCCGGTTGAGGATTATCTAAATATAAATTTCCTAAGAAGTATGTTTAAATTCAAGTAGAAATAAGGTTTAATAGAACCTTTTCCAGTTCTGCCTGCACTATTGCTTTACTGAATTGATTCCGGAAATCGAAGCGTATGTTTTTCAGCTCCTCAAACTGGGCCATTACATTTTCTTTTTCAGGAATAATGAACTCTGATTCTGAAGGATAATCTGCCGGAAAAACCGCCAGTTTGCCATACTTGATGGCGTCACCGATATTACCCGTCATTTTCGTGCGCCCATAGACTTCTTTCTGACTGAAAAATTGAGTATTCCGCTGAATAGGACACCACAGAATATCCGCTTTCGTCATCCATCTTTCAAAATCATCCTGAGAGACTCTTTCTGTAAAATAGGTGATGTTAACATATTCAAGAGTTCTCTCCAGGTCATTTATTTCCGTCAGCGCTTTCTTTTCTGTGATTTTCCCTAAAAATATAAATTCAATTAATTTATTTTTGAAAACCTTTCCGGTTCTAAACTCATTTTCCAGTTCTTTTATTTTTGAGAATACCTTTTTATAATCCCTTCTTTTCTGAGAAACTCCGCCGGGAATAACAACGGTAAAAACCGGATGTTCTTCTTCTTCAAAATTTTTGGTGTAAAAAATTGGCAGCAACTGATACCTTTCGGATAAAAGAGACTGATCCAGCACTAAAAGTTGGGCTTTCTGATAGACTTCCGGTGCGTAAAGCAAGCCTTCTTTCAGGCATAATTTAAGTCTGTAAATAATATCTTCCCTGAACATATTTTTCAGAAGCCCGAATTTGGAAATTTTTATAAAATTCAGATTATGAGCAATAACAGCCGTATTATACTGCTGAACAATCTGCTGAAAAGTACTGAAAAAACGATGTACCGTGCCGATAATCACGAGATCATATTTTTTTTCCTTTAATTGACCTGTAATTATCGAACAATCGGAAATGTAAACAGATGCATCCTTTCCCACCTGCTTCTTTATTTTTTCTGAGAAATAATAATCTACTGAAAACAGCTGCGAACCTTCCATAATTTCCATAAATGAAAGGGCTACTTCTGCATGGTTATCTATTTCTATGTACGCTATTTTCTTCAAGTGACGGAATTTTGACTAAGTTATCAGATCTGCGAGAAAGTTTCGTTCCACAGCTTCATAATGTATTTTATGTAATACAAGGTTATATTTTAAGCCATTTTTTTTTGAGCTGCTGCCAACGTTTGTTGTTGACAATTTTCTGCTCCGCTTTCGACAGTTTCAGTTCGGGCTTGTCTGATCGGCAGCTTTCATAAAACCTGACAATCTGAACAAAAAACTCAGGAGATTTGCTTTTCATGGCCTCTTTTGAAGCGGCAATATAGGTCAGGAACCTGTTTAATCCTAAAAAATAGAAATATCTTCCGTAATAGTCAGCGGGTTTTAGGGTATAATCGGATCCTTTTACTTTGATCAGTTTCACGTGCAGTTGCGGCAGAACCACTTCTTTCCATCCTAAATCATCCAGTAATATAGAATCGATATTATCCCAGCCTAAGGTTTCACGAAGTCCGCCCATGGCCAGAAAACATTCTTTGCGATAGGCCTTCAACGGTCCTCTGACATGGTGTTTATTGGAATTCCCTTCATACACCCAATCTCCGTTTTTTTCTACGTACAGCAATCCTCCGACCAACCCGTACACCGGATTCTCACGGAATGCTTTTTCTATTGTTTCAAGATAATTTTCAGGCAGAATAATATCTGCATCAAATTTACAGATGATCTCAAAATCGTTGATATCCTGAGTTTTCAAACCGCTGTTAAAGGCACTGACTACTTTTGAACCCGGCTGATGCGATGATTTTTCAAGATTGAGCGTCTCGAAACGCGGATCCTGCTCCGTAAAACCTTTGATGATCTCCGGAGTTCTGTCCACAGAGCCATCGTTTACCACCACGACTTTAAAATCTTTAAAACTTTGATTTTTCAAAGATTCCAGCGGGTAGGCAAGATGATGTTCTTCGTTGTGAGCAGGGATGATAATTAAAAACCGCACCTTATTTTTTTATTTTCAAATTTACTTCAAACAAAAATTCAGGCTCATTTAAATTTTTAAATTTCTTTGTTTTAAAATTGCCTTTCATAAAGACTGCACAGATTGAATTGGCTACATGATACAGTTGGTCATGATATCCTTCGGGCAGACCGTCCAGAATTCCCTGAAACACTTCATACCGGATTTTCTCCGGGTTGAAAGCATAGTCATGCCATACGACAACGGTATCGTCATGCACCAAGTGCTGAAAGACTTTCTCCGTGTCGTTTTTCACCATTTCATAGGAATGATCTCCGTCGATAAAGATCAGGTCATATTTTTTATTTAAGCCGGCAAAATCATAGGTCCTTGAATTGCCTTCCAGATGAAGAATCTCAGGATTTTTTTTAGAAACAATTCCATGAAGATCTGCATATTTCCTGTCGATTCCTAATTGAAGAATTTCGTGGTGTGAAAGATTAAGTGTGGTACAGTCATGAATTATTTTTGCTACGTTCCACACGCTTTCTCCTCTCCACGTCCCGATTTCAAAATAGGATTTTTTGTCTTTTGCCAGAGTCTTCAGCAAAGCAAGATCGGTGGGAAGAGAAGCTCCGTCCAGAAAACAGATCTCAATATTTTCCTCAAAATCCGCCCTCAGATCAGAAAAGCTGATCTGAGGAAGGGTTTCCAAATGAGGATATTTTTTGAGAAATTCTTTTTTTCTTACTTCCCGGTCATTAAGCACCAGGTTTAGCAGACTTGGCTCCTGCGCTATATTCTGTAATGCCCGGACTGTTTTTTTTATTTTACTCACGAAATATTATTTGCTATGAGGTTTCAACATGTTTTTAGGATCCAGAATCTCATCGAGTTTTTCCTGGGAGAGAATTTCTTTTTCCAATACGAGATTATAGACACTTTTTCCTGTTTCCAGAGCTTCTTTCGCGATCTCCGTAGAATATTTATAGCCAATATAAGGATTCAGTGCCGTTACAATTCCGATGCTGTGCTTCACCATGTTCAGGCATACCTCTTTATTAGCCGTAATGCCTGTTACGCATTTTTCACGAAGGGTATCCAAAGCGTTGCAAAGGAAATTGATATTTTCCATAATGGCGTGAGAAAGCACGGGCTCCATTACATTTAGCTGTAATTGTCCGGCTTCAGCGGCAAAGGTTACCGTTAAATCATTTCCGATTACTTTGAAGCATACCTGGTTTACCACTTCCGGAATCACAGGATTTACTTTTCCGGGCATAATGGATGATCCCGGCTGCATCGGAGGAAGGTTGATTTCAAAAAGACCGGCTCTGGGTCCTGAAGAAAGCAATCTCAAGTCATTGCATATTTTCGACAACTTTAAAGCCAGACGCTTCATTGCTGAAGAGTAGATCACATAAGAACCGGTATCCGGTGTCGCCTCAACCAGATCCGGTGCGGAAATAACCGGAAAACCAGTTAACTGAGCCAGGTTTTTCGCGCACAATGAAGCATATCCTACCGGAGCATTTAAGCCTGTTCCGATGGCGGTAGCTCCCATGTTTACTTCTACAAAAAGGTCGGCATTGCTGTTTAATTTAGAGATATCTTCTTCGAGTGTTGCTGCAAAGGCTTCAAATTCCTGTCCCAACGTCATCGGCACAGCATCCTGAAGCTGGGTTCTTCCCATTTTGATCACATCATGAAAGTCCTGTCCTTTGGAACGGAAGGCTTCCACAATTTTTTTAAGCCTTTCAACCAAACCGATGTTCATATGCAATAATCCCATCTTGATGGCAGTAGGATAAGCATCATTGGTGGATTGAGAAAGATTGATATGATCGTTTGGAGAGCAGAACTGGTACTCACCTTTCTTTTTTCCTAATTTTTCAAGTACCCTGTTGGCAATCACTTCATTGGCATTCATATTCACTGAGGTCCCTGCCCCGCCCTGAATCATATCTATCGGAAACTGGTCGTGAAGTTGGCCTTGGATAAGCTCATCACAGGTCTCTGCAATGTTGAAATATAAATCTTCGTCCAGCAATCCCAGCTCGTAATTCGTTTTGGCCGCAGCTTTTTTTACAAAAGCCAGTCCTTTGATGAAATCAGGATAGGAAGACAGCAGCTGTCCTGAAATTTTAAAATTATTGATGGCTCTTTGAGTCTGTACTCCATAATAAGCATTTACCGGAACTTCCAGTTCACCGAGTAAATCACTTTCTTTTCTGAAATTTTCCATTACAGATTTTTTTAACGTGTTTTATTTTTGAACAGTAAAAACGCATCCTTTACGAATGCGTTTTCAAAATTACTTATTTTACGGGATATTTCTGATTTAAAGACTGCAATATTGCCCATGTTTCGATATCCATGATTCCGTCGTAGTTCTGAGGGCGGAAATGATACTGGAAGGCCTCAATGGTTTTTTTGGTCATATCATCCCATTGTCCGCTCAGATCCAGGGCGTACCCGAATTTCTGCAATGCGGTCTGCACGCTGTATACAAATGAAGGTTCATTATATTTCGCCGTAAAATCAACCTGCCCGAGACTTATGAAATTCTGTTTTGAAGCTTCATCATACCACATCCCGATCTGGTATTCATCATACAGTTTTTTCCAAGGAAATGTAGGTCCGGGATCCTGCTTTCTGGTAGGGGCAATATCTGAATGTGCCAAAACATTGGTCGGGGGAATATTATATCTGGTAACGATATCTTTTGCTAATGCTGCCACCTTTTTTACCTGATCATCACTAAAAACTGCAAATATCCTTTTTCCGGCAGCATCAACCGTATAGCCGGTATTGACAATTTCGATTCCGATCGAGGTATCGTTAAGGTTTTTATCATTTCTCCAGGCACTTACCCCGGCGTGATAAGAACGTTTGTTTTCATCTACCAGCTGATAGATTTCATTATCTCCGGTATTATTAACCAGATAATGTGCACTCACCGACTGCTGGGTAAGCACGGTAATGGATTTGTCATCCGGAAGTGCCGTATAATGCAGAATGAGATATCGCTGTCTGAAATTCTGCGCAATGGCAGGAAAATAGGTTTTTACCACTTTATATCCTGCAGGTTTTGCAGAGACGATGGACCCGTAACTGGCCGTATTATCATTTTTTGTAATATCTGCAATATTGGTGGTATAAAATTCCACGCCGCGATCATTGGTAATCTGCGCTTTCGGCTTCTCCGGAGTTTGGGGCTTTACAGCAGTTTTCGGCTGTGTCACTGGGTTTTTGGGCTTATATGAACTTTTCGTCACATTTTTCTGTGAAGTACACGAAAAAACAAATGTACTTAATCCGATGATATATAATGTCTTACGCATTAGTTTAATTTTTTAATCATTTATTAGCTCAAAAATACACAAATTTTTCTTGAAAAATATTTGGTATATAAAGAAATCTGTTCTATATTTGCACTCGCAATAACGGAACAACGATCATTAAAAAACGAGATAAACAGGAGGGTTGCCAGAGTGGTTAATGGAGCAGTTTGCTAAACTGTCGACGCGAAAGTGTCGCAAGGGTTCGAATCCCTTACCCTCCGCTTTTATATATCTTTTCGGGGCGTAGCGTAGTCCGGTCATCGCGCCTGGTTTGGGACCAGGAGGTCGCAGGTTCGAATCCTGCCGCCCCGACATTTAACGCGCTTATTTTAACTGACTAAGCGAGAATCAACCCAATGGGTGCGTAGCTCAGCTGGATAGAGCATCTGCCTTCTAAGCAGACGGTCAAAGGTTCGAATCCTTTCGCGCTCACATAAACCTTGCAACTCTGTTGTGAGGTTTTTTGTTTTTGCTAAGGCTCTGACTAGGGTTAGGAATTTTGGTAAATAGTAGTAAAAAGAATCTAAAATTATCTTAATAAAATTTAAACTCTCCTACCCTTTCAACGAGACATCAAGTAAAATTTACTTTTATGAAATCTCTAAAATTCCAAAACTGGTTTTCTGCTACAAGTCACAAAAAAATTGATCTCAAAAAAGAGGGGTATCACCAAAACCTAAACAACAGGAAGGTGGATATGCAAATAAAAATTCCAGTATTAATTAGTTTTAAAATCTACTTTATAATTTAGCTCTATTGGATTATTTTTACTTCTAATATTTTTTCTGATAGACTTTATCATGTCTCTGTGATTTGCTTCGGAAAGAGTCCCGGAAGCATCTTCATTTAAAACATCTCCTTTTTTAAGCGTAGATAAAGGACTGTTATAAAAATCCGTCTGTATTTTTTGGAAATCCTCCCAAGAAATCAACTTTTTATATTTTGCCGGATATAATTCTTTCCATTCGAAATCTTTGATTTGCACCAATTCAAAATCATAATCTCCTTTATCATCTGTTATCTTTATTATTAATCCAGGTAGACCATTAAAAATATACGGCCCGTCAGAAATTGGAACTTCGGAGGTAAACCATGCATTCCAGATCCTCCCGCCATAAGATCCTTCCGCCTTTTGACAAAAATATTTTCCAATTGTTTGTTTTTCTGGTAATATTTTCCAATCAAGCTTTTCATTCATTTTTATGGCAAAGGTTGAATATGCTATAGGAATGAAAACATACTTTAAAACAGTATTTTCTTTAGTATCCTTTTTTACATAGAGTTGCTTATTATTAAATTCTGTATCAAACCCATCAGGGTATCCTCTTTTAGCCGCTAATGAATCTGATTTTCGAAACATTACAGAACGAAATAATGATACGTGTTTATCTGTATCCAGGTAATACGTAATGGTGTCAAGTCTTATGCTGTCAGTATGGGGCTTATATTTTAACTCATATATAAAGCTTGATTTTTGCCCTAAAAGATTGCATGATAAGATAACAAATAAAAGCAAATAGTTTTTTATATTTCTAATCATCTTTGAATGAAGTGATCTTGACTTATTAAAAAAAAATAGATTAGTTGTTTGCTATAAAAAAAGGGATTAGGAAATTAGTGCCGCTAAACAAAAAAAAATCCTATCCCTTGTACCAAGTACTAAGCAAAGATACAATAGAATTAGAAATTGCACCTTATATTCCAATTGGAAAAAGAGGTTTCAAATCAAAAGCACCTATTTGTGAGATTATTAACTGTATTTTATATAAACTTAAAACAGGCATTCAATGGTATCTTTTACCTGTTTTACAATTGTTCAGTAAAGAAGTTCTACATTATAAGACAGTTTTCGGCTACTACCGTCAATGGTGTAAAGCCGGAATATGGAGAGCCTGCTGGAGTGGTATTTTACAAAACAATAAATCAATGATCGATTTGTCCAGCGCAGATGTAGACGGCAGCCACACTCCGGCGTTAAGGGGAGGTGAAGCCGTTGGATATCAGGGTAGGAAAAAGCGTAAAACAACTAATGCCCTTTATTTGTCGGATCGAAATGGCTTGCCACTGGCCATGTCGATCCCTGTGTGTGGAAATCATAACGATTTGTTTAATATTGAAAAACATTTTACAGAAATGACCAATTTTTTACAGGAGTCGGGTATCTCATTGGATGGTCTTTTTGTGAATTTTGATGCCGGATTTGATGCGGAGAATCTACGTTTAAGAGCGTCAGAATTGGGGATAATAGCCAATATTGCTCATAATAAAAGAAACTCTAATACAGATAATGACCATTATTTTGATCATCAACTATACAAAGAGCGATACGCCATAGAAAGAACAAATGCCTGGCTGGATAGTTTCAGATCGGTGCTCAACAGGTTTGATACCACCATTACCAGCTGGATAGGATTTAATTATTTAGCTTTTATTGTTATTGCCTGTAAAAAGATGATGAAAAAGTCGAGATGAGTTCAATATATATATTATGATAAATTTAATTAATTTATTCACTTCCCAATTTTTCAGACCAATTAAAATTATCAACTACCGCATAATTGGAATAATTACAAAATAATAGGAAAGATAGACAATAAATTGCATATCCCATCTCTTTCATCAATTAACGTTATCAATGTAATTATCTTCAATTTAAAACAATCAAAATCCCTGAAATCCTCATCAACAAACAAAATATGAATAAAATTTCATTCTTACCAATTAAATAATTCCCCATAACTTTATGGTTATTAGCGATGTAAAATCGGCAGAAAATTATCCTGAAATATTAATTAAAATTATTCCGTATTTTATTTTTATAATTCAAAAAAAGCTTATATATTTGCAACCACAAAAAACAAGGTAATTCTTGTTAAAAGATGACCTCCATCGGGGCGTAGCGTAGTCCGGTCATCGCGCCTGGTTTGGGACCAGGAGGTCGCAGGTTCGAATCCTGCCGCCCCGACAATAAAAGCCTTTAGGGTGCGTAGCTCAGCTGGATAGAGCATCTGCCTTCTAAGCAGACGGTCAAAGGTTCGAATCCTTTCGCGCTCACTTTAATTAAAAGCCTCTGTTTCAGGGGCTTTTTTTGTTTTCAATTAATTTTTGTCCGTTAAAAGAAGATCAAAATACTATATTTATTCAGACATTTTTCAGACATTTCAGGAATGAATCGGAAAAATTTCAAAAAATGATTCCTCGAATTATTTTACATTCAGATCGCGGACCGATAAAGATATGGAAAGACCATCTTAAGTGATTGTAAGACGGTCCATCATTTATCCTACATCAGAACCAGGGAATCTCAATGCATAAAATATTCGTCCATTAAACTTTTTCTCTTTTTGGTCTCAAGATCGATATATTCAAATTTTTTATATTGGCAGAAAGATCCCATATCCTGATCTCCATTAATAAAAATACCTCCCACAAGAATCACGTATTTACATGGATAACTGGTCTCCCGTACCAGTACTTCAATGCGCTCGTCTATCGCTTCATACATGATCTCCGTCGCCTCGTAAATCTTATTTTCTGCATTCAGAATTCTCTCCTGTTGATGAAGGAAGATCTGTTCGATCGTATTCATCTGAAAATCGAGGGAGGTGATATTTCCTTCAATAATTTTTCCTGCCATCAATTTCCCGAGTGCTCCTTTTGCTGCGCCGCAACAGGCAGAATTACTGCTCTGCCCTATTCTGCTGATCTCCCCGATCTCCCCCTCTTTCGTAATGCCGATATGTGGAGCATAAAAGATGATGACCGCCCCTTCTTCAGGAACATGATGGGCAAAAGCTCCCATTCCTGTAAGTCCGGCAAACGGAAAACCGTTCAGTCCTCCCAAATGAAAAGGACCCAGCATTTCGTGAGCTCTCGGCGGATATTGTATGGCATTAACATCATCACAACACATGCTGTCTGCATGCATCAGCTGATTCGGCTTTAATCCCAGGTGCTTTTCAATCGTATCCAGGAGCCGGTTGACGGTATCAACGGACGTTAAAGCTTTAGGATACCATTTTCTTACTGATTCTATACTCATCATTTTTGTTTTTTTATTATATAATTATCGTATTGACAGGCAGAATATCTTTCTTTTTTATATTCTTCTGATCATCCATTTTTTTTATTTGTTTAAGCGTAGCTTAATGATTATCTGCCGTTATCATTATTCAATAATTCGTTAAGCGGTCTATTTGAAAACACCCGTTCCTTTCTGTTTTGGGGTATAACAGACTTTATTTGACAATCAGGTGTAATAATTTTCCATGTATTAACCTTAATCAACAGCTTTTGCGGTATGCTGACCGACATTCATCGTGAGGAATCAGTATTGGACGAAAATTTGCTGATCAGAATTCCCACCAATACAACGGTGTAAAACTGACCCGCAGTTCCGATAAAGGCCGTGATGAGTTTTGTAACATGCGTATTGGGAGTAATATCTCCGAATCCGATACTCGTAAAGGTGATCGAGCAGAAATAAACCAGATCCGTAAAAATACCCGCCGAGGAGCTTACATCAATACCTTTAAAAGCGCCAAAATTATTATATTCAAAGGCCTGTAACAGGAATACTGAAATTTCAATCAATAAAAAATAGCCACAGGCAGAAGCTGAAATAATATCACTGTTGATATATCCGGGCTTCAGTAAAAACCGCAACAGTTCCAGAAACATAAATGCAAAAAATACAATATAATTGATATTCAGAAACATGAAGTACCAGTGTATATCCCTAAAAAAAGGAATACCGACAGGCAACAGCAATACCAGCACAAAATGTAAATTCCTGAATCTATGCCTCCAACTGTATTTACCTTTAAATATAAAAATGCTTCCCAATCCTAATATTAACATATTGAGCGGCCATACCACCCGCGTATAGAAATCCAGGTCACGGATAAAAATACCCGTATAGAGATGCTGAAGTAAGGCAAAAAGCAATAATTCATACTTCTTACTCTCAAAAAATGATGCTATTTTACTCATTGGTGTGATACATATAAACGCTGAATCCGCTACAAACTTTGTCGCTGGCCGTATCCTGCTTTTAAAATTACTGGATCCTGATTAGACTTCATAAGCAGAAGTGTCTATGGTTACACATAAACCGCTGGTGATACCTGCTTCATCTTATTCCTGTTTCTGCACTGATCAATTCATATTCGGTTTCGAACGGAAAATGAAGCTGACTTTACATGACCGAAAATTTCGATTATCAATCGAGATTGTTAAGAAAGCAATTCTTCACTCCATCAAAACAGCTTAGAAACCCATTGATACTTTATGGTTTGGATAATTAAGCTGTAAGAAAGACAGCTACATGGTAACTGTCTTTCTCAGGCTGTTACCGTGTGGTATAACCACCATTGGCAAAAATAGTCTGTCCGGTTATCCACCATCCGTCGGTGACCAGGAACTCGACCAACGGGGCAATATCTTTGATGTCCGTAAGTCCTCCCAATGCTGATGCTGATTGGTGATAAGCAACAGCGTCAGAAGTCTCCTGGCCGTAAAAAAATGGTGTATCCATAGGGCCGGGTGCTACCGCTGTAACAGAAATTCCTCTGGAGCCGAATTCTTTGGAAGCTGCTCTTGTAAAATGCTCGACAGGTGCTTTTGCTCCGGCATAAGTGGAATATAAACCGGTATAAGCCGCCAGTAATGAAGTGACAATCGTACATACCCTGCCATTGTCGCTCAGTTTTTTTCCGGCTTCCTGCAAAAAGAAATACGCTGATTTAGAATTGATTCCGAACATCTTGTCATATTCCTCTTCCGTAGTTTCAGTAAATGACTTTTTCAGCACCATACCGACGGTGTTAACAGCAATATCAATGTGTCCGAATTTTGCAAGTGCTTCATCAAAGAATCGCGATACGTTTTCTACTTTTGTAAGATCTGCCTGAAACAGGAATGCTTCCGCTCCCAGTGCCAGAATTTCTGATAGGGTATTCTCGCTTTCAACCCGTGAGCTTTCGCTGTTGTAATGAATGGCTAATTTTGCGCCCTGAGCTGCAAAACGCTTGCTGAGAAGGCCTCCAAGGTTTTTACCGCCGCCAGCAATGAGGACGACCTTTCCTTTTAGATCATTTTTTGACATCATTTGTTTTTTATTGGGGTCAAATCTACAAAAACTGATGAAACATTCCATTAGTTTTTTTAAATGAAAATTATAGACCTACTAAATTCTATGACATCAGCAATTTTACTTAAAATGACCGCATTCAATTACTCAAACAGCCTGTTTTACAATCTGTTTCAAGGTATCTTGTGCAGTAAAAGCTTTTAAATATTTTTCTGTCGTTAAAAAAAATTGTATTCAGAATGGGATTATTTATGAAAACATTTCTATGATTCATGGCCCAACAAATATTGCTTTCGTAAATTTGTTTAAAATAAAAAATTCTATCAATATGAACATAAACGGAAAGAATGCCATCGTCACCGGTGGTGGACGGGGACTTGGTAAAGCGGTGGCTCTGGCACTGGCCAATGAAGGAGTAAATATTGGGATCACGGGAAGAAATGAAGAAAATCTTAAAATGACCGTAGAAGAAATTCGAAACACCGGTGTTAATGCGGCGTACGCGGTTTTCACGGTTGATAATGAGATCCAGGTAAAAGCTGGGATTGACCAGTTGGCAGAACAGCTGGGCGGTATTGACATTTTAATTAATAATGCAGGAATCGGTGATTTCGGAAGCATTGAAGAAATGCCTTCTGAAACCTGGGAACAGGTGATTAAAACCAATCTTTTCGGAGTATATTATGCGGCGAAAGCAGTACATCCTTTTATGAAAGCAAAAGGAGAAGGCGATATTGTAAATGTGGCTTCAACAGCCGGTCTGAAAGGCGGGCCAAACATGTCGGCCTATGCCGCTTCCAAGGCAGCTGTCGTTTCTCTGTCTCAATCTATGATGGCAGAATGGAGAAAACAGAATATCCGTGTGATTACATTAACACCAAGTACGATTGCTTCTGATATGTCTATTCAGGGAGGTTTGACCGATGGGAATCCTGATAAGGTTCTTCAGCCTGAAGATTTTGCAGAATGGGTAAGGGATATCCTGAAGATGAACCGAAGAGCACTGATCGCGAACGGTTCAATCTTTTCTACGAATCCATAGTATTTTAGTGTTCAAAAAACTTATGATAGCGGGCCCCGGTCCGCTATTTCTGTATCCTTTCAGTGATGTACAGATTTAGTATCAAAAAGCAAAACGAAACGATGAACGACCGAAGTCATTAAATTATTAACGGCGATGTTGAATAATACAATAAGACGGGAGATCCTTTTTTATACAAAAATGCATAATTCCCAAACCCTAAAAACAAAGGAACAATATTCCGGTAAATCAAAAAACAAGTTTTATTTTTGCAACAAATTATTCACATGCAAAATTATTTAGAATTCGATTTCAAAATTTCTCCTCTTCAGCCGTGGGGTGATATATTAATGGCAGAACTTATTGAAATAGGTTTCGATAGCTTTACGGAAGAGCTGGAGGGCATTTTAGGATATATTCAGAAAGATTTGTTTAATGAAGAAGCATTACAATCACTTCCGCTTTTCCGGAATCAGGAAGTGAAAATAGAATATACGTTTAAGGAAATGCCTAATATCAACTGGAATGAGGAATGGGAAAAAAATTTCGAACCGATCAATATTGATGACAAAGTATTAATCCGCGCAGAATTTCATGATTCTGTGCCGGGAATGCATGAGATCGTCATTCAGCCTAAAATGTCTTTTGGAACGGGACATCACCCGACGACACACCTGATGATTCAGCAGATGATGGATATTGATTTTAACGGGAAGAAAGTTCTGGATATGGGATGCGGAACTTCCGTACTGGCGATTTATGCAAAACAGCAGGGAGCCGGCAATACAAAAGCCATCGATATTGATGAATGGTCGGTAGAAAACTCAAAGGAAAATGCTGAAAGAAACAGCGTTGAACTGGATATAGAGCAGGGAACCGCCGAGAATTTAGGAAAAGAAAAATACGATATTATTCTGGCCAACATCAACAGAAATATTCTGATGTCCGATATTCCTACCTATGTTTCTGTTTTGAATGAAGGGGGTAAATTGTTGCTTTCAGGTTTATGTTTCTTTGATGTAGACGATATCCTGGAAGTCTGCAAAGAAAACAGACTTGAACTCAAAAAGAAACTTCAGCGGGAAGAATGGGTAAGCTTATTACTTGAAAGATAAAAACACTGCAAAATATTAATATGAAATCTTTGGTAACGGCTTTGCTTTTATTTGTCATTCAGGTTTTCTCCGCACAGGAAGAAGATATGGTGTATGGCAACGGAATTTTTAATTTCGAAGAAAATAAGCCCCAGAAAATTTTTACACAACACACCAGGGTACGGCTTTCACCAAAAGTTGACGCTCCGATCCTGGACTCGCTGCCGACCAATCAGCAGGTTCTGATTATTAAACAGGATACCGCGATTTTAAAACTTGGCGAAAGAGGGGCAAACTGGTACAGCGTATCATACCGGAAAGATGATAAAACTTCCGAGGGTTATATTTGGGGTGGAAATCTCTGTGTCGGGTACAGAAATAAAAATGGCTATGACTTCCTGTTTGGTCTTACAAAGACGATCAATAAAAAAGACAAGCAGTATCCGGAAAGCATCATCCGGCAAAATATGGCAGCCATTAAAGTCATTGAAGGAAATACACTCGTTGATGAGGTTGCTTTTGAGACAGGATCCGGCGAAAGCTTAAGTTACGCAACGTTCGCCATTGAAAGCAATCATCAACTACAGAATGTCGAATTCACTTTAAAGGCCGGGGTTTCAGGGGAAGCCTGCGGAATTCCGGGTTATGACCAGTATGTCCTATTCAAGGACAGGAAGTTAATTGCCCTGCCACAGCTGATGGATGTCGGCGATGCTGATGTATACTATCATTCTGAAGAATTTATTTTCCCTAATGATAAAGGCGGGATTCCGAATGCCTTTATTTTAAAAATGGAGGAAATGGAAAGAGACGATCATGATCGGGAAAAGAAGAAAAAAGGTTCAAAAACCTATCTATGGAACGGAAATACCTATCAATTGAAGTAGGTTTTTAAAAATAGTCGTAGAAGAGGCGGCCTCAAAAGTGAGGCCGCCTCTTTTATGATTACTGATGTACATACCACTGCATCAAAACAAAACCGACCTCACATGAGGCCGGTTTCTATTGAAAGTATAGTAAAAAATGAAAAACTAAGGAATAAGGACAGGTTCCTGAACGTCAAATTCTTCTGACGCTGAAAACTGATGGCCATACATATCTGTGGCTCTCACCTCAACTTTGTGTTTTCCCAGAGAGAGTTTTTTGGAGAAATCTCCGGTCCAGATATGTTTTGACATTTCCGGATTTGAAGGTCTTCTTCCCGGAAATAGATTTTGTGTAGAATCCCATTTAAATACAGACATGGCAAAGGCCGGATCTACTGTTTCGTCATACTGCATTTCTTCCCACTTTGCCCCGTCTATTCTGTATTCCACCTTATCTTTCTTACTACCCATGAAAAAGTTAGCCATAATTTTGGCAGACGTTTTTCCGGGATGCGGAACAGCTTTCGGAACATATAAGCTGATCTGGTAATCTTCCGGTTTGCCGGCAGTTTTATATTTAATTTTATATTGATTATCCCTAAAACTGATGAACGAATACCCTTTCGCGGTACCGTCTCTCATGGTAGAAGTAGGCAATCCCGCTTCATCAGATGTTCCGGACCACCAGTCACCACAGGTCGTTCCGACATTATATTCATGCAGGTCTTTTGACCCGTTCCAACCTGCCGTTTTTCCGTAGAAAAGCTGTTGCTGAATGTGCGTATGTGCTGATAACATCAGGGCATTCTGAAAAGGAGCCAGGTAATCAAATAATTTCTGACGGTCTGAGTTTCTGAAATTATCTTCATTGGTATGCTCCAGCGGAATGTGGAAAGACACAACAATCAGTTTGTTTTTATCCACCCATTTCAGATCATTCTCGACAAATTTTAGCTGATCTTCACGGAAGCCGCCCCAATATCCTTTGCCATCTCTGGGATCCGGATAAAGGATATCATCCAATACAATGAAATGAACGTTTCCATAATTAAAGGAGTAGTTGGCAGGCCCGAAATTGGATTCGAAAGTTTCGTCTGAAAGCATATCTTCTTTTGCATCATAATTCATGTCGTGGTTACCCATGACATTATACCAGGGCAGTCCGATCTCCTTCATCACATCAGCATAAGGCTTCTGCAGGCTTAAATTGTCCCCGACCAGATCTCCCAGGCTGATTCCCAAAACCGCATTTTTTTTGGTATTTTTCACCTCACTGACAATGGCTCTTTTAAAATAATCCAATTGTTTTTCGGTGTAAGGCTGGGGATCTCCGAACACCAGAATATCAAAATTCCTGGCTTCGTTCTGTTTGTTTAAAGCAAAATTAATCTCTTTCGGAAGTGCTCCGGTAGGTGCCGTTCCTTTATATTTAAAATCAGCCGGTGAGCCCTTTGGTTTGTACTGATAATAATACTGCGGAAGGTTATTCTGGTTTACCGGCGTCATGTAGCCTGAAGGTTTAATGACAAAAACCGTCTGTCCTTCCTGAACCGGCAGGCTGTACCTTCCGTTCTTGTCGGTAAGGATCACCTGTACTCCATTGGAAACAGCCACTCCTTCGATTCCTTTTTCCCTGCTCTCTTTTTTCTGATTTTTGTTGATATCCTCAAACACATATCCTGAAACGGAAGCCTGAGAAAATGCCATTGCTGAAACCAGCAGACACGGTACTACAAATTTTATATTCATTTTATTTCTATTTTAATTTATTATTGATTCCACCAGGTCTTGATGTTGATATCATCTCCTCCCATCTGCTGAACTGCTGCCTGGTAATTCGTTGTATTTAAAACTTTAGGATTAGGGGGATACATGAGTCTCTGGGGCATATTTCCGTTGTTCAACAGCCCTCCGTTATTAGGAAGCACGGGAAAACCTGTCCTTCTTTTTTCAAACCACTGCTGCTGATCCACAAAGAACAGGGCTACATACTTCTGCAGCATAATTCTTTCCAAGGTTCCGTTGTAGGCAACATTGGCATTAGTAAAATAATTCGCAGGCATTACAGCACCCCATTGCTCTATGGTAGCTTTTACACCATTTTCATAAAAAGCCTGCGCACTTCCCGGGATAATTCCTTTAAGAGCCAGCTCGGACAATGTAAACTGCAGCTCAGCATAAGGGTAAATTAAAATGTTCAGAGGGGCTTTTGCCAGATTCTGATTCATATTGGAAGGCTGATAATCAAAAGTGGTCCCGTAAGCATAGCCTGAAGGAACGCCTTTATAACCAATGTTGGCATTACCGGGAATACTTTTTGCCTGACCGAAAAACAGGGCCATTCTCGGATCATTATTGGCTTTCAGGGTTTCAACAAAAAATGCTGAAGCCGCTCTTCCGGTTGTGAAATCCTGTGGTCTTGCGATCGGTGGGAGAAGCGGTGCCACGCCGGTTACGTTTAGTTTTGCCGTATCGTTATTATTCTGAAAAACAGGATATAGAGTTGGATTATTGATAATCTCCTGAATTCTTTCATGAACATTGACTTCCCCGTTTTTCTTTAAAATTCTTGTCAGAAGTCTTAACGACAGAGAATTACAGAATTTTTTCCAATTGGTAATTCCATTAACATCACTTTCTGCTTTATAAAACAGATCCGGCCCGGTAAGAAGTTTTGTTGTGACGAAGAGTGAGTTGGCTGTTTTCAGATCATCAAGCAGCTGAAGATAAATATTCTTCTGCCTGTCAAATTTCGGCTGGGAAATTCCTTCATCCAATCTTGACGCTTCATTAAATGGTACATCACCGTACGTATCGGTAAGATTCGAATACATCAAAGCATTTAAAACTAACGCAATAGCCTGATAATTCGCATCATTATCCCGTATCGCAGCTCTCTTCATGTCCTGGATCTGCATGATCCATTTATAGCTGTTATTCCAGAAACCGGCACCTGTGTTTTCGGTTAGATAATACCGGCTCAATGAATTTCCTTCATTTGGAAAATCCAGGGAAACCTGCATAATATCGAATGTGAAATCATTGGCTCTCATATAATTGATGGCAGAAATATTATACTGAGCCGGTACTAATAATTTTGAAGCCACAGGTTCACTGATTCTGCTTTCGTCAACATTCACCTCATCCAGGCTTCTGTCGCAAGAAACTGAAACTAATCCAATTCCTGCGATTAATACGATATTTAAAAGTAATTTTTTCATGATTTTACATTTTAGAATTTTACATTAAGCTGAATACCTACCGTTCGTGCTGTCGGCAGCTGTCCCATTTCCACTCCCGGTGTAATCTGGTTATCATTCAGGGTGGCTGCTTCGGGATCGAATAACGGGAATTTCGTCCACATCCAGAGGTTTCTTCCGAATAAAGCCAGTGTCAGGTCTGTCACTTTAAGCTGTTCGGTAACACTTCTCGGGAAAGAATATGAAATCCGGGCATCTCTTAATTTAATGAAAGAGGTATCGAATGTATTGGTCTCTACATTGGCTCTTCTGTAATAATCGGAATAATAAGCGGATGCGAGTACTCCTTTGGTATTGGGAGAAAAAGAACCGTCGGGATTCTGAACGACTCCTTCGCCGATGATCAGGCCGCCCGGGTTGTCTCTTCCGATTAAAGTATGCCCCAGTTTCCCCTGCTCCGTCATTTTATGATGAGACTGCGAATACGCCATTCCTTTATACTGGCCGTCGAATGAGAAACTCACTGTAATGTTTTTATACCTGAACTCATTCTGAAGACCTGCTCTCCATTCCGGATAGGCATTTCCTATTTTTTTCATCTGGGTAGGCTTTGCCGTAAGCCCGTCTGTCGCATTAAAGATCACCTGTCCGTCAGGAGAATACATCAGTCCGTATCCGTACATATCGCCCAGTGAGCCTCCTACGAATGCATTATAATACACTACTCCTCCCACGCTGGCCATTGTGTAAGGCTCACCGTTGAACTCTTCCGGAAGCGAAAGTATTTTATTTCTGTTCAGCGACCAGTTGGCATTGACGCTCCATGAGAAATTTTTATTTTTAACAGGGTAGGTATTCAATGTCATTTCAATACCTCTGTTTCTTACCTCTCCGGCATTAATCACGCGGGTGCTGTAACCCGTTTCCCATAAGGTCGGAATTTTCACGATCTGATCTTTGGAATTGTTCTGATAGGCGGTAATGGTGTAGTTAATCCTGTTTTTAAGAATACTGAAATCCATCCCTGCTTCTATATTCGTGATCATATTGGGTCTCAGGTTCGGATTGGGATACATCGAAGGTATTTCTATAGATCCGTTGAAATCGCTGTTGTTATAGTATTTGATCAGTTGATACGGATCGGTATCGTTTCCGACTTTCGACCAGGATGCCCTCAGTTTCCAGTAATTAAACTTATCCGTTGTCAGTTTGAAAATATCTGAAAGGATAAATGATGTTGCTACCGATGGATAGAAATACGAACGGTTGGCTTTGGGAAGGGTACTGCTCCAGTCATTTCTTGCCGTAAGGTCTAAGAAAAATTTATTTTTATAGCCTAAAGTAGCTAAAGCGTAGGTACTGTTCACCTGCTTATCATTAGGTTTTGCAAATTTCATGATCGTGGAGATCCCGTTGGGCATCGTATATACTCCCGGCTTTAAAAGCCCTTCCGCCAGATAATCATTCATGGTATATTCTGTATAACGGATATTACCCCCTACTGACGCACTGAAATCAAAATCACTGAATTTATTTCTGTAAGTGAATAAAACATCGTTATTCAGATCCATTAATCTGATGTATTGCTCCCGGTACATCCCCTGAAGGTAGTTCGCAGAGCTCCAGGGTCTTTTCTGGGTACGGAGTTCATTGGTTAACTCCATTCCTGATCTTACCATGACATCCAGATTTTTGGTGATTTTATAATTAAGGTTTACATTTCCGGTGATGAAGTTCTTATCAACACCGTTCAGCATTTCGTAGGCAATCAGATAAGGATTGTCGATAAACGAACTGAACGGGTGGATCTGATCCACCTGCTCTTTTCCGGCTTTCCAGATCGGTGCGTACCAGGCTAAATCAACATTCGGATTCTGGAAGATCATGAAGTAAGAGATCGACTGGTTGCTGTAACCCGTAGCCGGTAAATTGTCACTTTTCGTTTTATTATAATTGAATTTAATTCCTACTTTCAGTTTCTCATTGATTTTATGGTCTACTGAAAAAGCAGCATTAAATCTGTCGAAGCCTGTATTCGGCATCATCCATTCGTTTTTCAGATATGTTAAAGATGATCTGAACGAGGTACTCTCATTGGAAGCCTCCAGGGCAATATTGTTGGAGAAAGTCGTTCCGGTCTCCCAGAACCCTTTGATATTGTCTTTGTAAGGACGCCACAACTGTCTTGTTGCACTCTGCCCTTCCGTTGCAGGATCATACTGGAAATAATACTGTCCTTCGAATTTCGGTCCGAAAGCGCTGCTTGTACTTCCTGTATTTACTCCATCTGCTGAAGCCTGATAAGAATAGAAATAATTTCCGGAAGTATCTTTCTGCATGGTTCCCTGACCATACTGGTACTGATAATCCGGCCATTTCAGAACGGTATCGTAACTGGAATAGGAGTTTAAGGTAACCTGTACCTTTCCTTTTTTGGTTTTTCCGGATTTTGTGGTGATCATAATCGCCCCGCCTGCTCCTCTGGAACCGTACAGTGCTGAAGCGGTAGATCCTTTTAAAACCGTAATGGATTCAATATCATCAGGATTAATGGTGTTGATCCCATTTCCGTAATCGATGGGCAAATCTGCTTTTGATCCTGCACCGTAAGCGGAAAAACCGGTTCCGGTCGTATTATTGTTCATCGGAACGCCGTCTACCACAATAAGGGCATTGTTCTGATCGGCATTCATAGAAATGTCTCCCCTCAATTTAATAACCGAACTGCCCAGAGGCCCGGCTCCCGCAGTCTGAATTTTCAGACCTGCCACCTTACCTTCCAATGCCTGCGACCAGTTATTGTTTTGGGTTTTCAGTAATTCATCGGATTTAATAGTTTCGGCAACATACCCTAAAGACCTATCCTGCCTTTTGATACCCAAAGCAGTCACGACGACCTCATCAATGGATTTTATTGTATCTCTTTTAGCTTTTTCCTGGGCTGTCAGATTAACACTGACCAATCCCATAAGTGACAAGATCAACAGTTTCTGTGTCTCTTTACGCATATCCTTTTTTGTTTGCGCAAAATTAAAACGACATTATGACTGATGGTTTAATACTATTTTAACATTTATTAAAGAAATATTAAACGCCGTATTAATTTAATTTTAACGAATATACACACTCGTTTGATTAGTAACCGTTTAAAATAATGAACACTTTTTAATATGGACAGCATATCATATTTGTGTACCTTTATTGTCTTTCGCTGAAAAGTTTTGAATGGAGTAATAATAGTTGTTTGTCGCTCACCGGTTCTCGATACAATTTTTCTACGCTTTGCTCCGAAAAATCACTCGAACTGACGGAGTGGGTTTTGCAATTTCACTTTCGTCATTTCGAGTAGGTTTGAAAAACCGTATCGAGAAGTTGTGAGTGGAGTAATACTAGCTGTTTGTCGCTCACCGGTTCTCGATACCATTTTTCTTCGTTTTGCTGCGAAAAATCACTCGAACCGACGGAGTGAATTTATAGGGTATTATTTTACATTCGTCACTTCGGGTAGGTTTGAAAAACCGTATCGAGAAGTTTTGAGTGGAGTAATACTAGCTGTTTGTCGCTCACCGGTTCTCGATACCATTTTTCTTCGTTTTGCTGCGAAAAATCGAACTGACGGGAAGTTTCTTTGCTCAAAATAAGTCGGTATGTGATAATTGGGAACCTATTCATCTTCTCCCTGCATAAAACCGATATTGCTCCGGTTAACTCAAATAAAAACCTGCCTCCAATGAGACAGGTTAAATAATATATAAAGACCTAAATAATCATACAATTATCTGTTTTTCAGCTGATCCGGAATATTGGTGGTCACAAAACCGATTTTCTGTTTCTTCAGCTCATCAAATACTTCAGGGTCATTCACCGTCCAGGCATTGGTTATGAGACCCAGCGCATTTCCTTCTGCAATCCAGGTTGGATTTTTCTGATAAATACTGTAGTGATAGTCTAACCCGTCCAGACCTTCGTTTTTGATCTGCTCCGGCGACAATTCTCCTTTTAGGTACTGCACTTTGAATTTCGGCTCTGTTTTTTTGATTTCTTTGCAGATATTCAGACTGAAAGAAATAAACTGACTTTTAGAATCAAGCTTCATATCCTTCACCATTTTAATGGTTTTTGCGACCAGTTCATCTTCTTTTTCTTTTGTCTTTGCCGGTTTGATCTCAATAATCAATGCCAGATCAGCATCATTTTTGCCCTGCTTCAGGTAATCTTTCAGGGTAGGAAATTTTTCTCCGTTGGATAATTTCAGCTTTTCGAGTTCTTTAAAATCGGTTTCTGAAATTTCCATTTTCCCGTGATGCTCATCGTGGTTAATTACTAAGACGTCGTCTTTTGTCATTCTTACATCAAATTCCGCCCCATAAATCTTTAATTTCTGGGCATTTTCTAATGATTTAATTGAATTTTCCGTTGTCGGAGGCTGCGACTGGAAGTATCCCCTGTGCGCAACAATCTGGGTTTGTGCCTTCATTGCAACTGTACTTAAAACTGCTAACCCTAAGATAAAATTTTTCATAATATAATTAGATAATTAATATAAAAGCCGTGAAACTTTTAGATAAAGATAATATTTAATTGTTAAAAACTGTACTTCGCCCCGATCTGAATCTGATACGGATTTCCTCCCAATGGCTGTAAACCACTGTTATTGAGATTGTATTTAAATTCTTTGGCTACCGGATCAAATCCTGTAATCCTGTACAGTGACGCATTGTTATACGATTTATTAACGCCCCATTCCTTATTCAGTAAGTTGGCGACGTTGAAAATATCAACAGACAATTCAAAAGCCCCGATCTTTTCAAACTTGATTTTTTTGGCTACACGGACATCCCAGACGCCATAAAATGCGTTTTTACCGCCATTACGCTCTGCCACTCTGTTATTATTTTCGGTAATATAATCTTTCAGGGCCTGCCCTGCTTCCGGATTATCAAGTAAGGTCTGGGTAAGATTCGGGAAGATGTAGGCCAGGTCATTAGAATCAACAAAATCGCCGTTTACATTTCCTCCTGCAGTTAATGAGAAGCGCGTGCCTCCGATTCCCGAATATCTTATTCCTACCGTAAATCCTGCAATGGTAGGCGAATTTCCGTAAAGCACTACTTTATTTCTGAACTGGTTGTCTGAGTAGGACATCCTCAGGTCTCTCGGGTCACTCTGCACCAAAGTCGATAATGTTGCCGAGTTGGCTACGTTTCCGTTGTAAGAAGTATTATCCCTGATATCGGACCAGGTATAACTTGCCGTAATTTCACCGTCTTTCCAATAACGGTAACTGGTATCTACCACGAAGGAGAACTGATTTACTTTGCCATCACTCACCAGCTCAAGAACCCTACCGAAATTCGGATTGATTCTTCCTGCTTTCCAGTCCAGCGTTCCGTTGGCATTTATAGCAGTCACCGGAACAAAAACACCTCTTCCTCCTTCATTGGCAAGGGTAAAGAAAGGATCTGCTTTCATATTTCTGTCGTAATAGAAATAATTGTTTCTTCCTAATGCCATATAACCTGCAATTCCTGCCCTGAATCTCTCGTTGAAGAAATGGGTATAGGAAATATTGGCTTTGTAGACAATCGGGATTTTCGCATCTTTTCCGGTATAGTTAATGGTCGGAAGCTGATATTGGGGAAGCGTCGGCACTGTTCCGTAATCATCTCTGTAGCTGTTGAAGTCCGGCGTAAGACCGATCTGGGTAGGATTGACATCCACTGTCGCCAAGTGGTTTCCGTCAAAGACCAGGTTATTGATCACCATATAATTATTGATATCGGAAGAGAAGATTCCGGCTCCGAATTTCAGGAAATCTTTGTTGCCTTCATTCATATTCCATTCGAACTGGAATCTTGGCTGAATCACAAATGATTTGATCTGATTATCCGTCCGGATTCCCATTTCATCATATAATTTCTGATTAAACTGCGCTTTCGGATATCCTCCGTAGTCCAGTCGCAGCCCCGCCATTAAATCCAGTCCTCTGGCGATTTTTGTCTGAAACTGTCCATAGAAACCGACATTCCAGATATTGGATTTTACAGAAGGATCATCCATAAGAGGAACTTCTCGGTAAAACCTGTAGGGCGTCAGATTTTCGAAATTGAAAAAAGGGCTGGGATTGGTTGCATTTTCCCTGAAATGGAACCTTCCGTTTACCTCACTTCCATATACCGATCTGGCTTTGGTATACATGATATCTGCTCCGAAAGTATATTTTACCTTATCTGTATTATAATATAAATTATCTACCAGCTGTAATACATTATTTCTGAAACTTTCCTGCGCGAAACGGTGTCCCCCGATCTGAATATTCGTTGCTCCGACACTCGAAATCACATTTTCCACGATCGCTCTCGGCACGGGATGCCCCAGTTCGCTGTTCTGATAACTGTCCTGAAAGGTATACAGATACTGGGCTTTTAGTTCATTGGTGATATTCGGTTTTATATTCGATCTCAGGGTCAGCAACAGGCTGTTATCCATGTTTTTGTCGGTTCCATACGATTCGAAGAAATTGATGGAAGTATTGTCTCCCAGTCCGTTTTTATTCAGGTCGTAGGTAAAGTTGTTCCTTAAAGTCAGTAAATGTTTGTCGTTAATCTGCCAGTCTAAACGTAAAAAGGCTGCATCAGAATTTCTCACTTTGTCAAATGCACCGAACTGCGGGGTATTTCCGACTCCATATTTTGCTCTTGCAATATTCAGGAACTGGTTTAGCGTTTCAGTAGTGGTATTGAGTCTCAGCTCATCTTCTTTTGACTTGATATCCGCAATCAGCAATGGTCTTGAATCCAGCTGATGATCCCAGGCAACAAAAAAGTGTAATTTATTTTTGATGACCGGCCCGCCTAATGAAAATCCGAACTGCGAAGTTGAGAAATCATTGGTTCTTTTATTTCCACGGATATCGTAGGGACTCGAAAGCCAGTTGGTTCTCAAATATTCCCAGGCACTTCCGGAGAATTTGTTGGTTCCCGATTTGGTTACGGCGCTTATGGTTCCTCCCCCGCTTCTTCCCAGCGTCACGTCATACTGATTGGTGGTAATTTTAAATTCGCGCACCGCTTCAATCGAGATGGAATACGGCGCACCGCTCCGGCTTGTTGTAGATCCTGCTGAAGTAGGATTTTTCGCTGTCATCCCATCAATGGTAAAGTTGGTGGAAGAACCCAGCTGTCCCGACAGGTTTCCCCCTTTACCGCTTAAAGGTGAAAGTTCTGTAAGGTTGGTGAAATTTCTTCCGTTGACCGGCAGAATTCCGATATTTTTTGCAGTAATAGCAGTTGCGGCACCGAGGTTTCCGATTTTATTTTTCAGATTTCCGGTGACCACGACTTCTTCAATGGCTTTTTCTTTGCCGTCCCCCAAATTCATGTTTACGGTAACCTGATCTCCGAAGTTAACGTTATAGCCTTCTTTTCGTTCGTCATTCGCGATCACGGTATAGGGACCGCCCAAAGGGATTTCTTTAAAAATATATTCTCCTTTGGAGTTGGTCTCGGTTTCGGTTTTAAAACCTGTCGATTCATTGATAATCGTTACTTTAACCTTTTCCCGGGCTGCATTCCCAGCGCTTGTCACTCTTCCTGTGATCGAAGCCTGCGTCGTCTGTGCATACGCCAGGGTTCCAAAACTCAGAAATAACAATCCCAGTACAATCTTTACTTTTCTCATATCTTCAAATTAGCTGAGCGCAAAGGTATCGCTACTTCCTACCGTTCCCGTTTACGTGAATTTTAACATTTTTTAAATTAAATTATAACATTATGTTAAATAAATTTAAACACGTGATTTATCCTATGGATAATCAGTTTATTGGAATATGTTACGTGTTTTTAATATTCTCAAAATATTTAATTCCCATATTTTTTAAATGACATTAGTTTGGTTATTTTTGCTCAAAAGATAGAAATACAATGTCCGACAATATTCAACAAAAAATAGAAGACCTCCGCAAAGAGCTTCATCAGCATAATGAAAACTATTACCTTCTGGATACGCCTACCATTTCAGATTATGATTTTGATATGCTGCTGGAGGAACTCCGCGAACTGGAAGCCAAACATCCTGAATTCTTTGATGAGAACTCGCCGAGTGTACGGGTAGGCGGAGGAATAACGAAGGTTTTCCCGACGATCCGGCACGATTTCAGAATGTATTCTCTGGACAACTCTTATGATTTTGATGATCTTGAAGACTGGGAAAAAAGAATCATTAAAACCATCGATGATCCTGTGGAGTTTGTCGCTGAATTAAAATATGACGGGGCTTCTATCTCTATTTTATATGAAAACGGAAAACTGGTACAGGCCGTTACCCGTGGAGATGGATTTCAGGGTGATGAAATTACATCCAACGTACGGACAATTTCAGATATTCCACTGAAACTGAAAGGTGATTTTCCGCAACATTTCTTTATGCGCGGTGAGATCTATTTAACCAGAAAAAATTTCGACAAAATCAATAAACAACGGGAGGAAGAAGGCTTAGACCCATTTATGAATCCAAGAAATACCGCAAGCGGAAGTTTAAAAATGCAGGACAGTGCTGAGGTAAGGAAAAGAGCACTGTCATCGGTATTATATCAGTATATTTCGGAAGAGGTACCCGCAGAAACCCATTGGGAATTATTGGAAAAAGCTCACGGCTGGGGCTTTAAAATTTCCCAGCAGGCTAAATTATGCAGAACACTGAACGAGGTTAAAGAATTTATTAATTTCTGGGATGTCGAAAGGCATAACCTGCCTTTTGAGATTGACGGTATCGTACTGAAAGTAAACTCATTGAAACAGCAGAGACAATTGGGCTATACTGCGAAATCCCCGCGCTGGGCCATGGCTTATAAATTTAAAGCGGAAAAGGTGGAAACGGAGCTGCAAAGTGTTTCATATCAGGTCGGAAGAACCGGAGCCATCACTCCTGTTGCCAACCTGAAACCTATCTTACTGGCCGGAACCATAGTAAAAAGAGCCTCCCTGCACAATGAGGATATCATTAAAAAACTGGATCTTCATGAAAATGATTTCGTGTATGTGGAAAAAGGCGGTGAAATTATCCCCAAAATTGTTGGCGTCAATACCGAAAAAAGAACAGACGAAAGCAAAGAAATCGAATATATCAAAAACTGTCCTGAATGTGGTACGGAACTGATAAAAATTGTAGATCAGGCGATCCACTTCTGTCCGAATGATCTTCACTGCCCGCCACAGGTGGTGGGAAGAATGATTCATTATGTGTCCAGAAAGGCATTAAATATTGAAAATTTAGGAAGCGAAACCATCGAACAGCTGTACAGAGAACGACTGATTGAAAACCCTGCCGATTTTTATGCCCTAACGAAAGAGCAGCTTCTTCCCCTGGAAAGAATGGCTGAAAAATCGGCACAAAACATCATTTCAGGGATCGAAAAATCAAAAGAGATCCCTTTTGAAAAAGTATTATACGGAATCGGAATAAAACACGTCGGGGAAACGGTGGCTAAGAAATTGGTAAAAAACTTTTCGACCATCGATGAGCTTAAAATGGCCACCGTGGAAGAACTTTGCCAGGTGGAAGATATCGGAACAAAAATCGCTGTGAGTATCGTTGAGTTTTTCGCCAATTCCGAGAATATTCTCATGCTTGAACGATTAAAATCCTATGGGGTACAGCTTGAAAAAGGCGAAAGCACCAATGAAGTTTTATCTCATGTTTTAGAGGGAAAAACATTCCTTTTCACCGGAAAACTTTCTTTATTCACTAGGGAAGCAGCAGAAGATATGGTAGAAAAGCATGGCGGAAAAAACATCTCTGCCGTTTCTAAAAACCTTAACTTCCTGGTCGTGGGAGAAAAGGCAGGAAGCAAACTGAAAAAAGCCCAGGGTATCGGGACCATCGAAATCCTCGATGAACAGCAGTTTCTGGATCTGATAGAAAAACAATAAAATTTCTGAAAATATTTAACACATTAAGCCATTGGAATTGCATTTCAATGGCTTATTTTTGCTCATTGATAAAAAAACAATAACTCAACTAATAATACATGAAAAAAATCTACTTCGTCATCTTCCTGGTGATCTTTGCTGTGTATCAGGCGCAGATTGTGAATATTCCTGATCCTACCTTTAAGGCGAAACTTTTATCTGCCAACACCACTACCAATAACCAGATCGCTTCAAACAGCGCCGGGCAGTACATCAAAATTGACGCCAACAGCAATGGAGAAATAGAAGTGTCGGAAGCGGCCAATGTTAAATTCCTTACCATTTCAGGATCTTCTACAATGATCAATGATCTTACAGGAATTCAGAGTTTTTCCAATCTCAGCAGCCTTACCTTATTCGGTATCGGAGCGAACACTGTCAATGTAAGCGGAATGAGCGCTCTGAATTATCTGACGATTCAGGCCATGAATAATTTAACAACACTGGATATTACCAATTGTTCGATTCTTGAGAATTTAAGCATCTCCAGTGGTTCAGCGCTTACTTCTTTAAATCTGGCTTCCCCTTCACTGAAAAATATAACTTTATTCGGTGGAAACCTCAATCAGCTGGATGTTACGAATTGTCCTGCCCTGGTAGGCCTTTCTATACAGGCCACAAAGATTACCAATCTTAATTTATCAAACCTAGCAAATCTTAAGAATGTAAATCTTTTGAGCAATAGTCAGCTGCAGAATATCAATTTTCAGGGTTCTACTAAGCTTTATTCGATTTCGGTATCCAGTTGTGGTATTTCAAGTATAAATGTAGCGAACCTTCCTGAACTCTGGAAACTTGAATGTTCCAATAATCCTGGCTTAAGTGCGGTAAGTGCCACTAATTGCGCGGCTCTCCAGAGACTGGTCCTGAATTACAACAATATTCTTACGGGCTTAACTGCCAATAATCTTCCAAGCCTGGTAATTTTAGATCTGTTTAAGAATAATTTCAGTACAATAAATACTTCGTCTTTAGGTTCATTACAGCTACTGAGATGTGACGAGAACAAGCTTCAGACGTTAGATCTGAGCCAAAATACGGCCCTTACCCAACTGCAGTGCACCAAAAACCTGCTTCAGTCGCTGGACGTCAGTCATAATCCCCTACTCTGGAATTTAGACTGTGGTTACAACCCTAATTTACAAAATATTAACATAAAAAGCGGCACTCCAAATCCTCCGGGAAATATCAGCATCAACAATCTTCCTCAATTGAAGTTTATCTGTTGTGATGATGACAAAGTAAGTTATATATCAAGCATGGCCAATACCTATGGTTATAATAACCTGGTGATTAATTCTTACTGTTCTTTTGTACCGGGCGGAACTTTCTATACGATCCAGGGAAACACAAAATATGACAGCAATAACAATGGCTGTGATGTTAATGACATGAATAAAGCTTTTCAGAAGTTCAGTATTGATAACGGGACAGTGTCTGCGGGTTTAATTGCCAATAGTTCAGGAAATCATTCTATTGCTGTGGGAGCAGGTTCTCATACCGTAACCCCGATCCTTGAGAATCCTGCTTATTTTACGGTTTCACCAGTGAGCGTGACCGCAGATTTTCCGGCACAAAGCAGTCCGCTGTCACAGAATTTCTGTATCTCAGCCAACGGGAACCATAATGATCTGGAAGTTATGATCATTCCGGTGACTGCTGCAGCCCCAGGTTTTGATGCAGAATATAAAATCATTTACAAAAATAAAGGAACGGGTCTGCAATCTGGAAGTATTGTTTTGAATTTTAACGACGACCTGATGAATTTCCTGACCGCTACCGTAGCTCCTAATACACAATCTACCGGAATTTTAACCTGGAATTTTGTCAATCTGCTTCCTTTTGAACAAAAAGAGATCATCACAACGTTCAAATTAAATACGCCTACTGCTACGCCGCCTTTAAACGGTAACGATGTTCTTCATTATACGGCACAGGTAAACGGGGCAACGGATGAAACTCCTTCGGATGATATTTTTACTTTGAACCAGACTGTAGTCAATTCCTTCGACCCGAATGACAAAACCTGTCTGGAAGGAACCTTCATTACCCAGACAAAGGTGGGAGATTATGTTCATTATTTAATCCGATTTGAAAATACAGGAACTGCCAACGCCAGAAATATCGTTGTGAAAGATGTGATTGACACGTCAAAATTTGATATCTCGAGTTTGGTTGCATTACACGGAAGTCACAATTTTGTCACAAGAATTACAAATCCGAATACGGTAGAATTTATCTTTGAAAACATTCAGCTTCCATTTAATGATGCAGATAATGACGGCTATGTTTCATTTAAGATGAAGACAAAATCTACTTTAGCTGTCGGCGACAGCTTCAGCAATACAGCCAACATTTATTTCGATTACAATGCTCCGATTATCACCAATACCTATACGACAAATGTTCAGAATGTATTGGCAACAGCTGAAATAAACAGCAAAGCCAATGCAGTTTCTGTTTATCCGAACCCGGTACAGGATATTTTATTCATCAAATCAAAAGACCCGGTAATCAAAGCTGAAATTTACGATGCAGCAGGAAGAATTTTAAAATCTGTAAGCGTAAAAGATCACTCGGTAAATGTTTCTGAACTTGCTAAAGGAAATTATATAATCAGATTATCCACGAAAGATCAGACAATCATTGAAAAGTTTATAAAAAAATAAATTTGAATAATATTACCAAAATTAAGACTGTCTGCAAAGGCAGTCTTTTTATTTCAGATTGTATAACAATCGACAGGCATTATTCGTAAAATATGAGTACAGACGGGCATTATTTGAAGATGAGATTAACATTATTCCACTATGATGAATATTTAGTAAATTATGTATTGAAGTATACATTTATTAATTTATTTTTGCTCATTGAAATAATTCAACTAATAACTACATGAAAAAAATCTACTTCATCGTCTCTTTGATGATCTTTGCGGTGTTTCAGTCGCAAATCATCAATATTCCTGATGCCAACTTCAAAGCCAAGCTTCTCGCTGCGGACACCACAAACGGTATTGCTTCTACCAGTTCGGGTAATTTTAATATCAAGATTGACACCAATAATAATGGCGAAATTGAAGTATCGGAAGCTTTACAGGTCGGGATACTGAGGCTTTACGGAGGCGGGATCGCTGACCTTACCGGAATCGCGGGCTTTACAAATTTAGGAGCACTGGAGATTTCGGGGAACAGTCTCACCTCACTTAATCTAAGTTCTAATACAAAACTGGGACAATTGATGCTTGACGGAACGACTCAGCTGAGTGCTCTTAATATTACCAACTGTAACCAGTTAAACAGAGTTCATTTTACGAATACAGCCATCACCACACTTGACTTACAGAACAGACCGAACTTAAAGACACTGTATCTTTTTAACAGCCCTCTGACCAGTGTCAATATTTCCGGATCCACCCAAATTGAAGAACTGGATATTGAGAATACTCAGCTTACAACGTTCGATGCTTCCAATCTTCAGAATATTTTTGTTTTTTATCTTAAAAACAATCCTCTGCTTTCGTCTATTAATTTTACCAATGCGAATATGCAGATCATTGACGTCACCAAAAATAACCTGTCTACACTGAATATTCAGAATCAGACCAATCTGCGGGTTCTGTATTGCGGTGAAAATCATTTGACAAGCCTGAGTGCCCCGGGATGTCCGGATATGAGAATGATCTATTGTAACAATAATCTTCTGACCCATCTTAATCTTTCTATATATCCTCAGTTAATACTACTGGATTGTCATAATAATTCGATTCAGTCGCTGGATTTGTCTCAAAACCCGGAGTTTTACAGCATCAACTGCGCTACAAATGGAATGAGTTTCCTGAATCTGAAGAACGGTAAACTAAGTACCTCTACCAATGTAGCGTATAATCCCAACCTGGTAATCTGCTGTGATGACAGTGAACTGGCGACTTTCCAGAATATGATTACCAATGCTCCGTTTTTTTATTCTACTTATCAGGCTACGACCTACTGTTCATTTACTCCAGGCGGAACGTTCTACACTGTTCTTGGAAATACTAAGTATGACAGTAACAATAATGGCTGTGATACGAATGATCTTAATAAGGCATTTCAAAAATTCAGTATTACCAGCGGAAACAATTCCGGCAGTGTGATTGCCAACAGTTCCGGAAATTATTCGATTCCGTTACAGGCAGGAACACATACGATAAAACCTGTCATCGAGAATCCTGCTTATTTTACGGTTTCACCAGCCCAGGTGATTGCCAATTTCCCAACGCAGGCGAGCCCGCTGAATCAGAATTTCTGCCTTACGGCCAACGGATTACATAACGATCTTGAAGCTGTTATCATTCCGGTAACAGTGGCAAGTCCGGGATTTGACGCGAAATACAAGATTGTATACAGAAACAAAGGAACAAATGCCCAGTCGGGAACAATTGCATTTAATTATAATGATGATGTCATGAACTATATGACATCCACTTTATCTCCGGGCTCTCAGTCAACCGGAGTACTGAACTGGAGTTTTGCCAATCTTCTCCCTCTGGAATCCAAAGAAATCATGGTGACGTTCAAACTCAATACTCCCACTGCCACGCCTTCCCTAAATGGTGGAGATCTTCTTCAGTACACTGCCCAGATCACGGGTGCTGCCGATGAAACCCCTGCCGATAATATTTTCACACTGAACCAGACCGTGGTTAATTCTTTTGATCCGAATGATAAAACCTGTCTTGAAGGAGCTTCAATCTCACAGGCTAAAGTCGGTGATTATGTTCATTACCTGATCAGGTTTGAAAATACGGGAACAGCAAATGCGCAGAATATTGTGGTAAAAGACGAAATTGATGCTGCAAAATTTGATGTATCAACCCTGGTTCCTCTTACTGCCAGTCATCAATTTAACACGAAAATTTCAGGAAATACAGCAGAGTTTATTTTTGAAAACATACAGCTTCCTTTTAATGATGCAGATAATGACGGTTATATTTCGTTTAAAATCAAAACAAAATCTACGCTGAATACCGGCGACAGTTTCAGCAATACCGCTAAAATTTATTTTGATTACAATTTCCCGATCATTACCAATACGTATACGACTACGATCCAAAATGTACTGGCAACAGCAGAAGCAACAATACAAAACAATATAATTTCTGTTTATCCTAATCCTGTACAGGATGTTTTATTCATCAAATCGAAAGATCCTGTGATAAAAGCTGAAATCTATGATGCAGCGGGAAGGGTTTTAAAATCTGTAAGTGTACAAGATTACTCGGTGAATGTTTCTGAACTTCCCAAAGGAAATTATATGATCAGATTATCGACAAAAGATAAGACAATCACAGAAAAGTTTATTAAAAAATAAATTTGAAATAGTATTACCCAATAAAGACTGTCTTTTTAGGCAGTCTTTTTATTTTTAAGATAACCTGAATCATAAATTATAAAAAGTTTTTATCGTAATTTTAATCGGTAAGTTTAAAGTACAAAACATGGAATTTTTACAGGATCATTCAATTCAAAATAAGTTACTGCTGATATTTATTTCGGTTATTCTGGGTTTATTTATTGGTACAGAAAGAGAATACCGCAATAAATCTGCGGGACTGCGAACTTTTATTCTGATATGTTTCGGATCCTGCCTGTTCACCATACTTTCTATTAAAATCGGAGCCAATGATCACGATCGTATTGCTGCCAATATTATTACAGGAATAGGGTTTCTGGGGGCGGGCGTAATCTTTAAAGGAGATAATAAGATTGACGGGATCACCACTGCAACGACCATTTGGGCCACCGCATCCATCGGAATGGCAGTCGGTTCAGGCTACGTGTATTTATCCTTACTGGGAACCGTTCTGGTGCTTCTGGTATTAAATTCACTCACCTTTTTTGAGAGGTTTATTGATAAGGTGCACAAAATAAGAGAGTATAAAATAGCCGTTACGGATTATCATGATATTTCGCACTGCGAAGCGCTCTTTAAGAATCATCAACTGAAATTTTCGTTGTCAAAACAACAGTATACTCAGGGAAATCTTTCCACAACGTGGATCGTTACCGGCAAAAATACACGTCACGAAGCATTAATGAAAAATCTCATGACGGATGATAAAATAATAGCCTACCAGTTTTAAAATCAGAGTTTTTGAAAAACTTCTGGGATCAGCCTTATTCTTTTTGAAAACATACAGATCTTTAGTTGTAGCATCGGTAGGCTGACCGACGCTATTCCTGCAGTTACTGATAAAAACTTAAGACAGTCACATCTTTTTAATAGATTCTACGATGAATACAAGTAAAGCAATGGCTAAGAACATGGCTAAAACAGAATAAGGATTTGCAAAATTAACCGTCCAACCTAAGAATTTATTTCTTTTCGGCGGAAAAAGTCTCCTGTCATCTTTATTGTAATAAAAAACGCCCCATTTCCAGTGGCTTTCATCATCTTTTTCCATACTATTTTTTAATTAATTAATTAAATATACAGTTTTTTCTATTTAAAAATCAAAACATTACAGGTGGTATAATTTACATACAGATCGAAATTTAATATGATATTACAGAAGATGGATAATCAGAAGGATATATAAAAAACCTTAATTATACAACCATTGAGTACCACTGCCCAATTGTAAGAGACTGTTCAAAATTTAAATCATAAAAATCTATGTACCTTTTTATTTTTGTCATACTAAAATATCCGTTATAGAAAATCTATTGAAAAATTTTCAACAGGTTCTTTATTATCAGTTAAAAACTCATCAGTCAGAATTCCTATTTTCTTTGTAAATTAGGGCAAAATTTTGATTATGACAAAAAAGATACTATTATCTGTATTTCTTTTGCCGGCTGCTATGGCTTTTGCACAGCAGTATGGAGGAATGTGGATTCCAACAGAGCTTAATGAGAAGGAAATGAAAGATTTGGGAATGAAAATCTCTGCTAAAGACATCTTCAATCCTCAAAAAGCAAGTATAAAAGATGCTGTCGTTCAGTTCAACGGCGGGTGTACTGCCGAAATCATTTCCCCGAAAGGTTTATTACTGACCAATCACCACTGTGGTTACGGACAGATTCAGGCCCACTCTACGGTTCAAAACGATTTATTATCCAATGGATTCTGGGCTAAAAATATGAGTGGAGAACTTGCGAATCCCGGAGTGACCGTAGATTTCATTGTAGACATCAAAGAAGTATCGACCCGGATTTTAGAAGGCACCGATAACCTTACAGAACCTGAACTTTCAAAAAAAATCGCCAATAATATTGAGATTTATAAAAATTCTCAAAAAACGGAACCGTTTCAGTCTGTTTCTGTAAAACCTATGTATTACGGAAATAAATACTATGCTTATACCATCGAGACTTTCAAAGATATCCGTCTTGTGGGAGCACCGCCTCAGAGTATAGGCAAATTCGGTTCTGATACGGATAACTGGGTTTGGCCGAGACATACGGGAGATTTTTCGATGTTCAGAATTTATGCTGATAAAGACAACAGGCCTGCAGAATACTCCAAAGACAACGTCCCGTATGTTCCGAAGCATTATCTTCCGGTTTCCATAAAGGATAAAAATGAAAATGATTTCACTTTTGTCTTTGGTTTCCCGGGAAAAACAACAGAATATCTTCCGGCTGTTGCTGTGGAAAAGATCATGAAGGAGATCGATCCGGCAAGAATCGCTGTGAGAGATGTAGCTTTAAAAACGCTTGACGAAAAAATGCGTGCCGACGATGCCACGCGGATTAAATATGCTTCAAAATATGCCTCGGTAGCCAATTACTGGAAAAAATGGATCGGTGAAGTGGAAGGTCTGAAAAAATCCAATGCCGTTGAGAAAAAAGTAATGTATGAAGGTTCTCTGGTTGCTAAAAATCATGAGATTAAATCTACTTTGGATCAGCTTAACAAATTATACAATGACCAGGCTCCTTATGCTCTAAATAATGCCTATTACACTGAGGTGATCAGAAATGCGGAAACCTTAAAACTGGCAGGAGATTATTATACATACATTGCCTCTGTGGAAGCAGGAAGAATGAATGACAATGAGCTGGCCAAATTAAAAAGCAGGCTTTCTTCATTCTACAAAGATTACAGCGGAGAACTGGATGCAAAAGTAACGGCCAAGTTATTAGCATTGTATGCCAACAAAACGGCTCCGCAGTTTTTGCCGGCCGGATTTGAAAAGTATAAAAATGAAGCCCAGAATATTCAGGCGATTGAAGAGATGTCTAAAAACTCCATTATCTCAGGTAGAGCTGAGGTCAATGGAACGGCTTTAAACAGAGATATTGAAAAAGCATTCTCCAATCAGGACAAACTGATCAAAACACTGAAGAAGGATCCTGTTTATCAGCTTTACGTGGTCATGAGAGAAACCTATATGACGAAGGCCGATCCTCAGTTTACGGCTATGCAGACCAAAATCGATGCGTTGCAGAAAACATTTATGGCCCAGCAGATGTCGACGGATAAAGACCGTAAATTCTTCCCTGATGCCAATTCAACTTTAAGGGTTACGTATGGAAAAGTAAAAGGATCCTCGCCTAGAGATGCCGTTTCCTACAGCTATCAGACCCACCTGGCAGGAGTTATGGAAAAATATATTCCCGGAGATTATGAATTTGACGTTCCTAAAAAGCTGATCGACCTTTACAGCAAAAAGGATTTCGGAAACTATAAAGACAAAACAGGCGATGTTCCTGTAGGATTTACGGCTACCAATCATACGACAGGAGGAAATTCCGGAAGTCCGGCCCTGGATGCTTACGGGAACCTGGTAGGACTGAATTTCGACAGACAGTGGGAAGGAACCATGAGTGACATCAATTATGATCCGCGTTTCAGCCGTAACATTATGGTTGACACCAAATATATCCTTTTCATCATTGATAAATTTGCCGATTCCAAATGGCTGATCGATGAAATGAAAGTAATTAAGTAAACGGTTACGTTTTAAAATATCTGAATCTATTTAAATTGACCTTAATTTAAATAGATTCTTTTTTTATTTTTGATCTGCAATGAAAGATAGCATTATTAATTTTTTATCAGGATTCGGAAAAGAAAATATCGGGAAATCATTTCCTTTGCCGTATTGCCTGCCCGTGTATCATTGTGTTTCTGATGAAAACCTGCCGCACATCAGGAATGTGATCCAGTATAAAAATGTAAGGCAGTTTGAAAATGATCTGGATGAGTTTTCAAAGTATTTTCAATTCATTACCTGGGATGAGTTTAAACAATTCATCAGGGGAAATTTCAGATCTGAAAAAACAGTCGCCTTACTAACCTTCGATGACGGATTCCGCGAATTTTATGATGTCGTTGCCCCTATTTTGGAAAGAAAAGGAATTTATGCCATCAATTTCATCAATCCTGCCTTTATTGATAACCGGGATCTGATGTTCCGCTGCAAAGCTAGCCTGATCGTTGACCGATTAGAAAAAATGCCTGCCCTCAATCCCGAAATTCAGAGAATTTTTCACTCTCAGGAAGATCTTAAAACGCAGCTTCTTAAAATCAGATATGCCGAAAGAGAAAAACTGGACAGGGCGGCAGATATACTGGACATAAATTTCAATGCTTTTTTAAACGGGCAAAAGCCCTATTTAAGCTTCGACCAATTAAATACTTTAACAGAAAAAGGATTCGGGATTTCTTCTCACAGCTGGGATCATCCGCGTTATCACGAGCTTTCTCTGCAACAGCAGTTAGACACCACCTTCAGGACGTCAGAATACTTAAAAGAGCACCATTTCCTGTACGAAAGCTTTGCATTTCCATTTACTGACTTTGGAGTGAGCGAAGCTTTTTTTAATGAGGTTTTTAAAAATAATGAAATATTCTGTACTTTCGGAAGCGCTGGACTCAAACTCGACAGTGTGGAGAAAAATTTCCAGAGAATCCCAATGGAAACCGGCGAAAGTGCCGCCGCCATTATAAATAAAGAAATTGCTTATTTTAAGGTAAAAAAATTTTTAAACAAAAATAAAATTATCAGAAGATGATCCACTTACGAACTTTGAATAAAAAACAGCTTGAAGAATTGGTGTCATCCGGTGATTTCAAAAAACACGATTTTTTACCGATCAGTGAGCACAGGGCTAAATCACAGATCAAAAACCCTAAAGCAGATCATCACCAGACGTTACTGATTCTGGCTTATGATGATGAGCAGCTGGCAGGTTATCTCGGATGTCTCCCGGATGACTTTGATCTGAATGGTGAAAGGTTTTCGTATGCCTGGCTGAGTACCTTGTATGTAAGTCATAAATTCCGGGGAAAAGAATCGCCCAGAGTCTTTTAAAAAAGGCATTTGAAGAATACAACGGAAATATTGCCATCACCGAATTCACTCCGGAAGCCGAAAGCCTTTACAACAAAATCGGAGTATTCCGGTATATTCAGCCTAAAGCCGGAAAGAGATTTTACTTCAGAACCGAACTGGCTGCGATTATTCCTTCGAAAAAACCATCAATGAAGCCATTCCAGCCTTTGTTTTCCATCGGAGACCGTCTGCTGAATTCATTCGTAAGTTTAAAAAACAGCTTCGTCAGAAAACCTGATTTTAAGTTTGAAATCCTCGATACTGCAGATCCTGAAAGTTCAGATTTTATTTCACGGTTTCACAGCAACCGTACGGGTGATGATATAAACTGGATCATACGCAACCCGTGGATCCTTGAGGGACATGATAAAGAAAAAAATTATTTATTTTCAAGCGCCTCAGAAAGTTTCAGATATTTCTGGATCAAAATTTTTGATGCTGAAGATAAAGTGACGAGTTGCGCACTCCTCCTCGTAAGAGATGGTTATCTTAAAATCCCCTACTTCTTCTCTGAATCAGGTTTTGATGAATTCATCGGCCTTTTGAGTTATTTTATTGTCAGAAATAAAATTAAAGTATTGGTGAGCTACCATTCCGAACTTAATGAAAAGCTGGAAACTTCTCCTGAATTCCCAAAAATTCACCAAAGAGATATAGAAAGGCGATACATGTTCCACGAACAGATGATCCAACATCTTCCCGCTGATTTTTCTCCGAAATTTCAAGACGGTGACGGTGACTGCGCCATGACCTGATTTTTTTAGAATATTGAGGTAAAGGGAAGCCGGAAATTGATCCGCATAGGTGCTGATCAATTTCCGGCTTTTCCTTCAATGTTTTTCTTTTGATTTATTTTAATGCCCGAAAATATCTTCTAAACTCACCTCTGTAAAGCTGCCCATCTGATCTACAGTCTCTCTGTTCAGGTTTTCTTTTTTCCCGATGATAGCGGTATTAAAATGAACGGGTTTGATCTCCGTCTGATAAAACTGTTTTAAATCTTCAAAACTAAGATTCTGGATCTGTTCGTAAATATCCTTCCTGAAATCATGATAAACCCCCAGTTTTTTTAATCTTAACGTGTTGAAGAACGTATTGGTTCTGGTTACCCGTGTTGAAGCTATCTGCTTTAAAGCTGAATTTTTAGCGTTTTCAAACTGAATCGGAACCTCCGGAAGTTCAGCCATTAACTCAGACATCGTATCTACAGCTAACTGAAGTTTGTCTGGCTGTGTTCCAATATAAGTCGTCACATAATCGGGATGCCCCAATTCTGCGTTGGCAGCATAGGAAACGTAAGCAGAATAGGCCAGACTCTTACTCTCACGGATTTCCTGGAATACAATGGATGATAATCCTCTTCCAAAATATTCGTTAAAGACATTTACCTTACCGAAATTATCCGTATTCACCGGACGTCCTTTGCCAACTTTGGTCATTTCCATCTGCACCATATCATAGTCTGTAAAATATACGCTGCCATTGGTTTCAGGTTCAGGATAGTCTTTAGCCTCAGGAATTTCTAAACTCGTTTCTTCCACATATTTCTGGATATACCCATTAAAACTTCCGATATTCTTCCCATAGAAAAATATCTGATACGGATATCTGAACAGGTTTTTTATCCTGTCCGTAAACACTTCTACCCTGCTGGACTTCAGTTCTTCTTCTGAAATAATATCCGTAAAACGCGAGAACTTTCCAAACTTCGTATAATTTGTCAAGGCCGTCATGATCCGGTTTTTATCTTTTTTAGCAGCTGCCCGGTTTTCAAGTACGGTTTCTACAAACTGGTTATAAATTTCCTGATCAGGGCGTACTTCATGCATCCAGTGCTGAAGCAGCGCAATTCCTTTTTCGATATTTTCCTCCAGCCCGCTTAAAGAAATGGTCAGCTGGTTACTGGTTGTTTTAAAATCATTGCTTACCCCGATCTTGAAAAATTCCTTTTTAAGATCTTCCGGAGAAAATGCATCCGTCCCCATATATTGGAGCACCTGTGCAGAAACACCCAGATCCCTGTCGTTGTCTGCTCCAAAAGGAAAAATAAAGTGTACCTGAGCAATTTCGTTATGTTTATTTTTAACAAAACTGATTTTTTTATCTTTAACGAGACCGGTCTGGATTTCTTTCCCGTAATCAATAAATTCAGGTCTGATATCTGTCGTTTTTTCTGCCAGAATCTGTTTTAAAAAATCTGACTGAGCGTCACGGTTAATTTTTACAGGGGTAATTCCCGGATTATCCACTCTCAGCAATTTATCATTGATTCCCTTCTCTTTATATACAATAACATAGTTTTCCTGAAAGAACGCATTGGAAAAAGCGATAACATCTTCTCTGGTAATGGCAGCATACTGATCCATCTCGTTCAGTTCTTCTTCCCAGGTTCTCCCTTTGATATAGGTATCATACAGGTTGGTGGCCAGACCATCAGCCGTCTCCAGCCCTTTCATCCTCTGCAGTTTGAAATCATTGATAATAGCGGGAAGCATCCAGTCCGGAAATTCTCCCCTTTTAAGCAATTCAATCTGCTCAAGTATCATGTCTCTGGCTTCATCCAGGGTCTGGTTTTCTTTCGGAACTGCCACAATAGAAAAATATCCATACTGCCTTAATCCCACCGAAAAAGCCTGTGCCCAGAGCATCTTTTGCGTCTGGTTGATATTAAGATCCAATAGTCCTGCTTCTCCCCTGTTGCTCAGGATATTGGCAACAATATCGGCCAGCATCGCTTCTCTGGACCCATAATCATCAGTTCGCCAGGCCAGCTGAACCCGCGGGGTTGTAGGACTGTTGACGGTTCGTTTGATAATCCCAGTCAGCGGTTTCTCTACAATTGCTGTTTTCTCAGGAAGCTCCCGGTAAGGAATTGTACCGAAATACTGATCGATCAGTTGTATGGTATTTTCAAAATCCAGGTCACCCACCAGAACCATGGCATAATTATTAGGCACATAATATTCATCAAAATATTTATGAATGGCCTTCATCGAAGGATTTTTCAGGTGTTCCGGTTTTCCTAATGTGGTTTGCTGTCCGTTGGGATGCGTTGGAAAAAGGGCGTCCATCAGTTCATAATTCACCAGTCTTGAATCATTATCCTGCGCTCTGTTGAATTCTTCATAAACGGACTCCAACTCCGTATGGAAGAGTCTTAGAACAATCTCTGAAAATCTTTCTTTTTCAACTTTCAGCCATTTTTCAAGCTCGTTGTTAGGAATATTATTTTTGTAAACGGTCTCATCAAACCAGGTATGTGCGTTAGTACCCGTCGCGCCTAGTGAAGAAATGATCTTATCATATTCATTAGGAATCGCAAACTGGCTTGCTTCCTGGGAAATTTCATCTATTTTTTTATAGATTTCTTTTTTCCGACTCGCATCAGCTTCAGCTTTATGCTGCTCATACAGATCTGAAATCCTGTCTAAGAGTACTTTTTCCTGTTCCCAGTTCTGAGTCCCTATTTTGGATGTTCCTTTAAACATCATATGCTCAAGGTAATGGGCCAGTCCTGTATTATCAGAAGGATCATTATTGCTACCGGTTCTTACAGGAATATAAGTCTGGATTCTCGGAGCATCAAAATTCTGGGCAAGAAAGATCTTTAAACCGTTTTTAAGCGTGTAAATCCTTACTTTATTTTCATCATTGGAAATTGTGATATATTCGTTATTATTGTTATCTTTATACGTAGTCTCGATGTATCTTTTATTCGTCATAAATAAATTCATTTTCATTCTTTAAATCTGAATGTATACAAATGTAAGCAATCAAAAGGAACATATGATCATTTCCCTATCATTCCATCTATCGTTTTGATTTGTAATAAAATTTAACCTGTTTTAAGTCAAATATCCAGCCAATGAATATTGAATACCGACCGCTTCTGCCCGAAGAAAGTCAGATGTACAGACACATAAGACTTGAAAGTCTGCAAAAGTTTCCTGAATCTTTCGGAATCACCTATGAAGAAGCCATAAAAAATGAGAAACTGAGAATAGAATATGATATTGAAAATCAATCTGCTGACCGATTTGTGGTAGGAGCCTTTGCTGAAGATCGGCTAATCGGTATCTGCACTTTTGTGAAAAATGAAGATGGGCATGGAAATATCTATCAGCTGTACGTTAAAGAAGCATTCCAGGGAAATAATGCCGGCGCCCGCCTGATCGGTAAACTCATTGACGAAGCATCTACCCGGTTCGGAGATATGGAAATCTGTCTTGAAGTGAAAAAGACGAATCTTAAGGCATATGGTCTTTATAAAAAGCTAGGGTTTGTTGAAATTAACGGTGATTTACAGAATAAAGATGATTCTGCTCTTGTCATGAGATATGAGCCAGATTAAGATTTAAAACACTGGTAGGGCAACATACTATCAGCCTATACGTTCATTTTTTTCTTTACCTTTTCAAAATAAATTCGATAAGTTTGCAGTGGTTTTCCAAAAATTACAACCATGTCCGGAAACATTCTGATCATCGATGATGAGATCAAACTCCTGAAATTACTGGGAATGATCCTTTCTCAAGAAAATTTTAACGTAAAACAAGCCTCAACAGCACGTTCAGCCATGACGATGCTCGAACAGTACGAATTTGATGTTGTTTTAAGCGACGTACGGCTTCCTGATGCTTTTGGGATTGACCTGATAAAATCCATCAGGGCAAAATACCCTCACCTGGAAATCATTTTAATGACTGCTTTCGGAAATATTACGGATGCTGTTCAGGCCATGAAAAACGGAGCGTATGATTACCTGGTGAAAGGTGACGACAACGAAAAAATTATTCCGCTGGTTTATAAAGCACTGGAAAAGGGAAAAGACAACCGATCTGCAATGGTACAGAAAAACCACCATCAAAAAGGATTTGAAACAATTATCGGGAGTTCGCCACTGATTCTTCAGGCGAAAAAACTGGCAGAAAGAGTAGCCTTAACGGACGCAACAGTTCTTCTTACCGGTGAAACAGGAACGGGAAAAGAGGTTTTTGCCAACGCCATTCACGAAGGCAGTGACAGGAAGAAAAACAGTTTTGTGGCCATCAACTGTTCGGCTTTCAGTAAAGAAATTTTGGAAAGTGAGCTGTTTGGGCATAAAGCAGGAGCCTTCACAGGAGCCATAAAGGATAAAAAAGGACTGATTGAAGAAGCCAACGGCGGAACTTTATTCCTCGACGAGATTGGAGAAATGCCCATCGAACTTCAGGCTAAACTACTCCGTGTTCTCGAAACCAAAGAATTTATTAAAATGGGAGAAACGAGAGTTTCAAAATCTGATTTCAGACTGATTGCTGCTACCAACAGGCATTTGGAAGACGAAATAAAACAGGGCCATTTCCGTGAAGATTTATATTTCAGGCTAAATGTTTTTGAGATTACCCTTCCCGCACTTCGTGAAAGAAAAGAAGATCTGAAAGCTCTGGCTAAAAATTTTATCGCCGTATTTTCCCAGAAATTACATTTAACAGCTGTTCAGGTAACTCCTGAATATTACAAAGCATTAGAAAAAAATGATTGGAAAGGCAACATCCGCGAGCTGAGAAATACCATTGAAAGGAGTTTAATTTTAATGAATGACAACACGCTGGACGTCGATACTCTGCCTTTATATTCCAAAACCGTTTCTGCAGAAAGAGATTCATTAAGTATCAGATCTCTGGAAAAAGAACATATTCTGAAAGTTTTACAATATACCAAAGGCAATAAAGCAGAAGCCGCAAGACTGCTTGAAATCGGGATTGCAACGCTGTACCGGAAGCTTGAGGAATATGAATTACGTTGAGAGTAATGAGTAATGAGTGCTTATAGCTTACTTCTTTTTAAAGCATCCTATCATTTTAATAACGAGCCTATCATTCTGATAGGCTTTTCTGTTTTTTGTAACTGCTTCATAAACCCACAAACTATTACCAATCAATAAATTAACTCACCATTCTTCTGATTGGACTTTTTTTTGGCATTACGGTTTAGAATAAAAATATTTAAAAAATGACAATTTCAAGAAAAACATTCAAAAAAAAGGAACACTCAGAATGGAGTGAATTGATGGTATCATATGTATTGCTCACAATTTTAATTCTGGTAGCAGCGATATGATGTTGGTATGTTTACTTGTACTATGCGTAGTACTGTTCTGGATGTTATATCAATCTGTTGAATTCTTTGATAAAATATAAAATTATGTGGACTTTATTTTTTCTTTCAATAGCAGCTTTTGTATACATCTGTTATGTCCTGATAAAACCTGAAAAATTTTAATAAAAATGATGAATACAGAAATTTTGGGCATTATCGTAATGTTTATCATCACATTGGTGATCGGTATTTTTTTAGGAAAATATATTGCTGATGTCTATGGTTATAAAAAAACTTTTTTAGATACCGTTTTTCAGCCTGCTGAAAATTTAATTTATAAAATCTCAGGCATCAACCCGAATAAACCTATGACGTGGAAGCAAAATATGTTCGCCATGCTGACCATCAATATGGTTTGGTTTATCATCGGATTTTTACTTTTATTAAACCAGTCATGGCTCCCTTTAAATCCTGATGGAAATCCGAATATGTCCCCGGACCTCGCCTTCAATACGGCAATTTCTTTCCTCGTAAACTGTAATCTCCAGCACTATTCGGGGGAAACCGGAGTAAGTTACCTGAGTCAGCTGTATTTAATGTTTCTGCAGTTTGTTACGGCAGCGACGGGCATGGCAGCCATGGCCGTCCTTTTTAAAGCTTTCAGAGACAAAACAACCACTGAATTGGGGAATTTCTATGATTTTTTCACCAAATCGGTGATCAGAATTCTGGTGCCGATCAGTATTGTAGTCGCGTTCATTCTTTCTGCGAACGGAAGTCCCATGACTTTTGAAGGCAAAGATCAGATCACTACGCTGGAAGGGCAGAAAACTGATGTTTCACGAGGCCCGGCTGCCGCTTTTATCGCCATTAAACATTTAGGAACAAACGGCGGCGGTTTTTTCGGAGCCAACTCTGCACATCCCCTGGAAAATCCCAATTACCTGACCAATATGACCGAAATGGTGACCCAGATGATCATTCCGTTTGCCCTCGTTTTTGCTCTCGGATTTTATCTGAAGAAAAGAAAACTGTCGTGGACCATTTTCACGGTAATGACCATCGGTTTTCTTGCGTTAACGATTCCGAATGTTATTAACGAGACCCATGGAAATCCTTTAATTACCCAAATGGGAACAGATTCGCACCTGGGAGCCATGGAGGGAAAAGAGATCCGGTTTGGAAGCGCTGCTTCTGCCTACTGGAGCATTGCAACCACGGTTATTTCAACCGGTTCGGTGAATGCGATGCACGACAGTACCATGCCTCTTTCAGGAATGAATCAGCTGCTGGCCATGATGATCAACTGCTTCTACGGCGGATGCGGAGTCGGGATTCTGAATTACTTTATATTCATCATTCTCGCCGTATTCATCAGCGGTCTGATGGTAGGAAGAACACCCGAGTTTTTAGGGAAAAAGATTGAAGCCAAAGAAATGAAAATTGCGATGATCGTTGCCTTGTTTCACCCGTTTTTAATCCTTGTAGGAACAGCTTTGACAGCCTATCTGCCGGAATTCGGAGCGAAGACCTTAAATAATCCCGATTTTCATGGATTCAGCGAGATGCTGTATGAATTTACCTCATCTTCAGCCAACAACGGTTCCGGATTTGAAGGACTGGGCGACAATACCCCGTGGTGGAATATTTCAACAGGCATTGTTCTGTTGCTGTCAAGATTCATCCCGATCATCGGTCCGGTCGCGATTGCAGGGTTGCTGGCACAGAAAAAATACATCCCTGAAAGTTCCGGTACATTAAAAACGGATACGGCCACCTTCGGATTTATGACATTAGCCGTAATTCTTCTGATTGCCGCCCTGTCTTTCTTCCCGGCCCTGACTTTAGGACCGATCTCGGAACAGCTTCAGTATTTTTCAAAATAAAAACAGATCACTAAACCATGAAGAGGGATGTAAGGTATTTTTAACTGAACTTTACTTCTTACATCATTCTTAATGGCTAAAAAAAACATCTTAATAATTAAAAATCAATAGCAAACCATTAAGTGAATCGAATAATTAAAACCAGTCTCACTTTTCATACACTTTAAATAATTATCCATTTTAACGTTACTTTATTTGATTGGTCTTAATGGTTTATATTGGTTTACAATGACATAACTCTTTCAAAAAAATGAAAAATCAATCACAGACATTGTTTCAAAAAGATCTGGTCAACGAAGCTGTTAAACAGTCTTTCGTGAAGCTGAATCCAAAAATCATGTTTAAAAACCCTGTCATGTTCCTGGTGGAAATCGGAACTGTGGTCATGCTGGCAGTAAGCATATTCAGCTTAACAGGAGATCAGTCTCAAGGCAGTTTCACTTATAATTTCCTGGTTTTTATCATCTTATTTTTCACGGTCTTATTTGCCAATTTCGCTGAAGCCATTGCTGAAGCCAGAGGAAAAGCCCAGGCTGACACCCTGAGAAAAACCCGTGAAGAAACGCCCGCAAAAGTAGTTGAAGACAATAAGCCGGGATTCGGGGTGGAAACGGTTTTAAAGAAATCTGCGGAGATGAAAATGGGCGATATCTTCCTTTGTGAAGCCGGAGACCAGATTCCTATGGACGGAGAAATTATTGAAGGTCTGGCTACCATTGACGAATCGGCCATCACCGGAGAAAGTGCCCCGGTCATCCGGGAAGCGGGCGGTGATAAAAGTTCTGTGACGGGCGGTACCAAAGTATTATCTGACAGAATCAAGGTAAAAGTCACCACAAAACCGGGAGAATCCTTCCTTGATAAGATGATTGCCCTCGTAGAGGGTGCTTCGAGGCAGAAAACACCTAACGAAATTGCATTAACCATATTGTTGGCAGGGTTTACCCTCACTTTCATCATTGTTACGGTTACCCTCAAACCATTTGCAGATTATTCGCAGACCCCGATTACAATCGCAGCACTGATATCCCTTTTCGTTTGTCTGATTCCCACAACGATCGGCGGTCTGCTTTCTGCCATCGGAATTGCCGGAATGGATAGAGCACTGAGAGCCAATGTCATCACAAAAAGCGGTAAAGCCGTTGAAACAGCCGGAGACATCGATGTTTTGCTCCTTGACAAAACAGGAACCATTACCATCGGCAACCGGAAGGCTACCCAGTTTCATCCTTCAAACGGAATTCAGCTTGATGAATTTATAAAAGCGTCGGCCTTGAGTTCTGTGGCCGACGAAACCCCGGAAGGAAAATCCATTATAGAACTAAGCCAGTTAAAATCCGAAGATCTGTTGGTGAGCAGCCCGGTTTATATCGATTTTACGGCTGAAACCAGAACTTCAGGTATCGATTTTGAAAACACAAGAATCAGAAAAGGAGCTTATGACACGATTAAAAAGCTGACAGAAAAGGCAGGGAATATTTTCCCTCAGGAAACGCAGGAAGCCACGACAAAAATTTCCGAAAACGGAGGAACGCCGCTTGTGGTATCGGTGAATGAAAAAGTCTGGGGCGTGATCGAGCTTCAGGATATCATTAAAACAGGAATCCAGGAACGTTTCCAACGCCTGAGAAAAATGGGGGTAAAAACCGTAATGGTGACCGGTGACAATCCTTTAACGGCAAAATTCATTGCTGAAAAAGCCGGCGTGGATGATTTTATCGCTGAAGCCAAGCCTGAAGATAAAATGAATTACATTAAGAAAGAACAGCAGGAAGGAAAACTGGTCGCCATGATGGGTGACGGAACCAATGATGCTCCCGCCCTTGCACAGGCTGATGTAGGCGTTGCCATGAACAGTGGAACCCAGGCCGCCAAAGAGGCCGGAAATATGGTGGATCTGGATAATGACCCGACGAAACTCATCGAAATCGTGGAAATCGGGAAGCAGCTGCTGATGACCCGCGGCACACTGACCACCTTTAGTATTGCGAATGATGTTGCTAAATATTTTGCAATCATTCCGGCATTGTTCATCACATTTATTCCGGCCCTCCAGAAGCTGAATATTATGAATCTTCACAGCCCCGAATCAGCGATTCTGTCTGCTATTATTTTCAATGCCATCATTATTCCTTTCCTGATTCCACTGGCATTGAAAGGAGTTGCCTATAAACCGATCGGGGCAAGTGCCTTGTTAAGAAGAAACCTTTTCATCTACGGTCTTGGCGGGATCATTGTTCCGTTTATCGGGATAAAACTTATCGATCTGCTGATCAGTTTATTCTTCTAAAAACCGGGAGCATGATAATGGAAGTCCAGACACGTGGCTTTTAACTTTCATCATCCCGCTCCTACTTTCTATCATTATATAAAAATTTAATTACAATGAAAAATCATATTCTATCCGCATTAAGATTATCCCTGGTTATGCTCATTATCGTCGGTCTTTATTTAGGAATCGTTTATGCGGGTTCTAAAATTTTACCAACTCAGGGAAATGCGGAAATCATCCATGATCAGGGACAAAAATTCTATGTTAATATCGGGCAGAACTTTTCATCTCCGAAATACTTCCACGGCCGCCCGTCTGCAGTAGATTACAATGCAGCAGGAAGTGCGGGAAGCAACAAGGGACCAAGCAATGAAGAATATCTGCAAACGGTTCAGAAAAGAATTGACACCTTAAAAATGCAGAATCCGGAGATGCAAAATGTAAAGATCCCGGTAGAACTGGTGACGGCAAGCGGAAGCGGCCTGGATCCCGATATCTCTCCGGAAGGCGCCTTCTATCAGGCCGGGAGAATTGCAAAAGCGAGAAATATTTCTCCTGATAAAGTTGAAAATCTGATTAAAAATCAAACGGAAACATCGCTTTTCGGTCCTTCTAAAGTCAATGTTTTAAAATTGAATATCGCTTTAAACAAATTGAAGTAAGCTTTACTACAGTCATGAAAAAATATATAATTAACACCCTGCTTTTAGGAATATTTTTTCCGAAAGCTCAGTCATCGGATTCTCTAAAGGCCGAAAATAAAGTAACATTTTCCGCGTATGCAGAATTGTTTTACACCTATGATTTTAACGAACCGGCCAATCACCGCCGCCAGGATTTTTTATATTCGTACAACCGCCACAACGAGCTTAACCTGAATCTCGGGCTTATTAAGGGTTCTTATCAAAATGATAATCTCCGGGCAAATCTGGCTTTCATGGCGGGAACGTATGCCCAGGACAATATGAGTGCGGAACAGGAAGCACTTCGATATGTCAACGAAGCCAATATCGGGATCAAAATCTCAGAAACAAAGAACCTGTGGATCGATGCCGGGATTATGCCTTCCCATATCGGTTGGGAAAGTGCGATCGGGAAAGATAATATGAACCTTACCAGAAGTTTTGCAGCGGAAAATTCGCCCTACTTTGAGACGGGAGCTAAAATTTCCTATACTTCGGATAACGGAAAATGGTTTCTCAGTGGGCTTATTTTAAACGGCTGGCAGAGAATTGCTAAAACACCGGGCAACCAAAGCCTCTCTTTCGGACATCAGCTTATGTATAAACCCAACGAAAAAATTACCCTGAACAGCAGTTCGTTCGTGGGCAATGATCAACCGAAGGAAGAGAAAAAGATGCGTTATTTCCATGATTTATATGGAAATTTCCAGCTGACGGAACAATTTTCGGCCCTGCTTGGTTTTGATATCGGAGCTGAACAGAAAGAAAAGCAAAGTGAAAGTTACAATATCTGGTATTCCCCTAATATTTTAATGAAATATCAGCTGAATAACAAGTGGGCCTTAGCCGGCAGACTGGAATATTACAGTGATAAAAACGGCGTGATTATCAAAACGGAAACCCCCAATGGCTTCCAGACTTTCGGATATTCCGTGAATGTGGACTATGCTATCCTGAAAAATGTCGTTTTCCGTACAGAAGCGAGAGGTTTCTCTTCCAAAGATGCCATTTTTATGAAAAACAATGAATATCGACAGGGAAATTTCTTCATTACCACAAGTCTTGCGGCCTGGTTTTAATTAAACGGAAAACGGAGCCGGAGATCGGGAATAAAAAATGGTGATGATCACTTCCGGCCTACGGCTTCCTAGTTCCGGCAACATTATGTTTCAGAAAATAAAATTAAAAAGAATAAAATCAATGTCATCAGCCACCGATTTTTTAGAACTGATTCAAAAATCCCGGAAAGGGAAATTTAAAATTTACATTGGAATGAGCGCCGGTGTGGGAAAGACTTTCCGTATGCTTCAGGAAGCCCATTCTTTATTACGGAACGGCATTGATGTTAAGATCGGGTATATCGAAACCCATGGCAGACCAGAAACGGAGGCTTTGGTAGAAGGAATTCCGGAAATTCCGAGGAGATCTTCCTTTTATAAAGGGAAAAACCTGGAGGAGATGGATTTGCAGGCCATCATCAATACCCATCCCGAAGTAGTTTTAGTAGACGAACTGGCACACTCGAATATCGAAGGTTCCAAAAATAAAAAAAGATGGCAGGACGTACTGGAAATACTGGATAACGGCATCAATGTGATCAGCGCGATGAATATTCAGCATATTGAAAGTTTAAATGAAGAAGTCAAAAAAATAACAGGTATAGAAGTTTCCGAACGTATTCCTGACAAAATTTTAGCGCTTGCAGACGAGGTTGTGAATATTGACCTGACGGCGGATGAACTCTTAACCCGGCTTAAAGAAGGGAAAATTTATAAAAAGGAAAAAATACAGACGGCCCTGAATAATTTTTTCCGGAGCGGGCCTATTCTGCAGCTTCGTGAACTGGCTCTGAAAGAGGTGGCCACTCATGTGGAAAGAAAGGTAGAAACCGAAATCAAAACTGAAAATTTCAAGCCTGTAAAATTTCTTGCCTGTATCAGCAGTAATGATAAGATCGCCAAAAACATCATTCGGAAAACATCGAGACTGGCAAGTTATTACAACAGTCCATGGACCGTTTTATACATCCAGAGGCCCGCAGAAAATCCTGAAAAAATAGCCTTAAACAAACAGCGTTATTTAATTAATAATTTTAATTTAGCACAGGAATTGGGAGCAAAAGTGATTCGGGTACGGGAAAACAGGGTTCACACAGGAATTTTAGATTATGTTATCGAGCATAATATCACCACCGTATGTATCGGAAAACCCCACGTTCATTTCTGGCAAAGGATTTTTGGCTACAGCTGGATTTACCCACTGATGAACCGGCTGAATGAGAGACAGATTGACATTATTATTTTATCTTAAAAACAATGAAATTAAAAACAAAACTCACCTTAGGAGTCGGTCTTCTGTTTCTTCTGATTGTTTTGCTGTCGGTGATCGGATCTGTGTATATCAACAAACTGAAATCTGATACAGAGAAAATTCTTACCGCCAATTACAACAGTATAGAATTCTCCAAAAACATGCTTCTTGCTTTAGATAAGATGAAAACTGACAGCAGCATTGCCATTAAAGATTTCCGCAAAAACAGCATTTTACAGGAAAAAAATTTAACTGAATTTGGTGAGAAAGAAGCCACTCAGAACCTTAATTTACATTTTAAAAGTTATCTGAGCCAGCCTACCGAAGAGAAAGAAAAACTGATCCGCGAAGATCTGGTAACGATTATGTCTCTAAACATGAAAGGGATTGAGAGAAAAAGCGACATTGCGATCATTACAGCAGAAAATGCTACTTTCTGGATTGTGAGCCTGGGCACGGTCTGTTTTTTAATCGCTTTCATTCTGCTGTTTAATCTTCCTCAGGCGATTGCAGAACCCATTAATCAATTAACATTCAGTATCCGCCAGATCGCCAATAAAAATTACAACGAAAGAGTTCATTTCAAAGGCAGTGAAGAGTTCGGTGATCTTGCGAATTCATTCAATATCATGGCCGAAAAACTGCAGGAATATGAAAGCAGTACCCTATCTGAACAACTGATGGATAAAAAGCGTATTGAAACGCTGGTGAATAATATGCATGATGCGGTGATCGGCCTGGATGAAAATCATTTTATCTACATGATCAACGATGAAGCATTAAAAATCACGAACTTAAATAAAGAGGAAATCATCGGGAAAACAGTTCATGAGGTGGCTGTTAATAATGACCTGATACGGGAATTGTTGAAAAATATAGATCATCCCGTAAAAGAACCCATTAAAATTGTTTCCGATCATAAAGAAAATTATTTCGAACAGGATATTGTTCCTATTAATATTGTCCGGACCGGAGAGAAAGAAAAAAAGTACATCGGGAAGGTTATCTTATTGCGGAACATTACGCCTTTTAAAGAGCTGGATTTTGCAAAAACCAATTTCATCGCGACCATTTCGCATGAATTAAAAACACCGATTTCGGCCATAAAAATGGGGGTTCAGCTGCTTGGAAATCAGAAATTCGGAGCCCTGAATGATCAGCAGCAGGAATTGTTGAAAGGCATTAATGAAGATGGCCAGCGTTTACTGAATATTACGGGAGAGCTGTTAAACTTATCGCAGGTGGAAAGCGGAAATATCCGTTTGAATATTGAAAATTGTTCACCAAAGGAAATCGTTCAGACCGCTATAAAAAATATTGAAAAACTGGCTGAGCAGAAAAATATTACCATCCATACCCAATTTTTACTGCCTGATGATGCTCTTGTCTCCGCAGATTTTGATAAGACGGTCTGGGTGATGAATAATTTCCTGAGCAATGCCATAAAGCATTCTTTCCAGGATGAAAAAATTGAAATCTCAGTTGAAAAAACAGATTCGGAAATACAGTTCAGCATCACCGATACCGGAAAAGGAATCGATGAAAAATATCTCCGCCAGATCTTTGACCGTTATTTTCAGGTTCCCGGAGAGCATCAGAACGGCACGGGTCTCGGTTTGGCCATTTCTAAAAATTTCATCGAAAAACAGAATGGTAAAATTGGGGTGAAAAGCTCATTAAACCAGGGAAGCACATTTTATTTCACATTAAATACACCGTCGTAAAGGTTTCACAGGACTTTTAATTAAATTAGCGAAAATTAAAAAACAAGATGAAGTTGAAAATCTTCGTTATCCTGTTCCTGTTTTCAGGGATATTCCACATGAATGCACAACAAAAAATATATACCATTGATGAAATTGGCTGGCAACTCACTGTTCCGGACGGCTTTAAAATAATTCCCGAGCCTAAGAAACCTGTCAAAAAATCTCCCAGTGGCAGAGTTGAAAAAATGATTTTCAAAAATGACAGACAAACTTCACTTTCGATATTGTATATCAACTCTCCGCAGGATGAAAGTACATTTAAAGAACATATAGAAATTTTCGAACAAAATTTTATTCAGGAGATCAAAAAAAAAGCTTCTGATATTTACACCGAAAAAACAATTTCTGAAGAAAAATTTCAGGGATTGGATTTTCACAAATCCGCTTTTAAATTCGAAGGCGGAAATGATACGAAGCAGTACTTCATATTTTATTTTGCGCAGATTGGGCAGCGTTATGTAGTCTTTAATATTATTGCCGGCACTGATGAAGAAGCAGACAAAATGATGAAGGTATTTGAAAATGAATCGAGATTCGAATAACGAACTGACATTAATTAACTGAAACTTTTTTATTATTTGTTAAAAATTTTAAATCATAAATTAAAAAACTTTTGATAACATATTTCTTTATTTTACTGGATTACAGCATCGCATAATTCCATGATCTTTTAAATGGTAATGAGATCATGTTAAAATTTAAACCAAATTGATTTTCAAACCCATACCCTATTTTAGTTTTTAAGTAAATTTGCCTCATGAGCAGTTTGATATATCAATCCCAGCCACCAGATTCTTCCCTTTCGGATTTTGTCGAGAGTTTCTGGATGCTGGACAATCCGTCGGAAAATAAGGAAGCCGTTCTTTTGCCCGATGGCAGGATTGATCTCATCTTTTCAGAATCTTCGACAGAAGCTTTTCATGTGGTTTTATTAGGAATCGGAACCCTTCCCGAGCAGGTCACCATTGCAGAAAAAACCAAAATTTTTGCGGTCAGCTTTAATTTATTGGCGTCTGAATATATTCTGCATCAGAGTATTTCAGGATTATTAAATACTGCTGAAATTTTATCCTGTGACTTCTGGAATTTCAATGCTGATGATTTCAATGATTTTGAAAAATTCTGCAAAAAAATCTCTGTTAAAATAAAAGAGGAACTCCCCACTCAGAAAATTGATGAGAGAAAAGTAAGACTGTTCGACTTGATTTATTCTTCCAAAGGTTCATTATCCGTAAAAGTACTGTCAGAAAAAGTGGTTTGGAGTGAAAGACAGATCAACCGCTATTTCAATCAGCAATTTGGAATTTCCCTGAAGGCTTATTGCGGTATATTACGTTTCAGAGCTTCTTTCCAGCATATTAAAGAAGGAAAACTATTTCCCGAAGAAAATTTTTCTGATCAGTCCCATTTTATTAGAGAAGTCAAAAAACTTTCCGGATTTCTTCCCAAACAATTGAGCCTAAACAAAAACGACCGATTTATACAATTTTCTGTTCTGCCCAAAAAGTAATTTTGTATCATAAAAATTAAGTTATGGTCATAAAAAACAAGAAAATCGCCATCGTTGGCGGAGGCCCCGGCGGATTGACTCTAGCCAGACTCTTACAGTTGAAAAATGCTGATGTAAGAGTTTATGAAAGGGATGAACATCAGGAGATAAGAGTTCAGGGTGCTACACTGGACCTCCACGAAGAATCCGGACTGGAAGCGCTTCGCAGAGCGGGTTTAATGGAAAAATTCAAAGAAAATTACCGTCCCGGTGCCGGAAAACTAAAGGTTTTAGATAAGGATTTACATATTTATTTAGATGAACATTCCGAAGCAGGATCTCATTCCGAAGGCCGCCCCGAAATTGACAGGGCACCGCTCAGGAAAATATTACTGGAATCTTTAGATCCTGGTACCGTGATTTGGGACTGTCAGTTGGTTTCCATGGAAAAAGAAGGTGAAGGTTGGAGGTTATACTTTAAAAACAACTCATCTCATTATGCGGATATTGTTATTGCTGCAGACGGAGCCCATTCAAAGATCCGGCCTTATCTTACCGATATCAAGCCTGTTTATTCCGGAATTACCATAGTCGAAGGGAATATTCACCATGCTGAAATCAACGCTCCGAAGCTTTGGAAACTCGTGAATGGCGGGAAAATTTTCGCACTGGATAATGCCCGTTCACTGCTTTTCAGCACAAAAGGAGACGGAACCTTAACCTTCTACACAGGTTGTAAAACAGATGAAAACTGGATCTACAGTTCCGGAATCGATTTTAATAATAAGCAACAGGTTTCAGACTGGTTTAAAAAAGAATTTGGCACATGGGATGAAACCTGGCAGGAAATATTCGGAAGTGATGAGATATCTTTTGTTCCTCGCCCCCAATACCACTATCCTTCAGATCAGAACTGGGAAAGCAGACCAGATCTCACTTTGCTGGGTGATGCCGCCCACAGGATGCCGCCCTATGCCGGGGAAGGGGTCAACATGGCGATGCAGGATGCTTATGAATTAGCAGAATGTCTTACGGGCGATACTTTCAGGGATATAAAATCTGCCATCTCATCTTATGAACGGGCTATGCTGAAACGTGCCTCTGCAGTTACAGAAATTACATTATCCAGTACCGGGATGCTGCATGCTCCCGATGCCATAGACAATCTTCTTAAAATATTCCGGGGAGAAGAGGTATGATGTTCGGGGGATTCAGACCTGAGTCTGATGAGATCTGTTTTCGGGCGGGAGCTTTGCTCCCGCCTCAAAACATTTGCTAATCCGGAAGAGTATTTTTACTTATTTTTCTCAGAAAATAAGTAAATTCGGTACTCTTTACTCCATTTATGAAAACAGAAAGAAATAAATATTTAATTCTCAATTATATTTTTATTATTTGCCTGGTGGTCTTATTTGTAAACGATCATTTTTTGAAAGCTCAGTTTTCCAATGGCCTTACCGGAAAGCTTTCCGATATCGTTGGGATTGTTATACTGCCTTTGCTGCTGACTTATATTTTCCCGAAGCTTAAAACAAAATCGATATGGATCAGTGCTCTGTTGTTTACGTTTTGGAAATCTCCGTACTCACAAAGCCTTATCGATTTTTATAATCAACTGACCTTTATTCAGATCACAAGGGTTGTAGATTATTCTGATCTGTCTGTTCTTATTCTGCTGCCCGTCCCTTACTTTTTAATGCATACAATAAAGGAATGGAATACTTTTAAAATTAAGAATATCCAACCTTTTTTGGTATTATTTCCAACCGTCCTGGTCCTGATGTCAACCTCTCCTCCGCCCAGCTTCTACTACACCTACAGCGATGGTAATTTCCGGTGTTACAAATGTAATATCACCGTAAAACACACCCAGGAGGAAGTTATTGAAAAACTGAGACAGGCGAATATGGTTTTCGACAGCATCTATCCTATGAGTGAATTTACCCATCAGAGAATTCCCGGTTTAAGAAGCCAGGATATTCATTTTTACAAGATTAATACCATGGTTATCGGTCAGGATACGTTACGAAATCTTGATTTTTCCATGAGAAGCATCAGTGATACTAAAACCACGATTTATTTTAACGGAATGGATATTAATCGTACAACTTCACATGATCAACTGTACAGAAAAATAAAAAAATACTATAAATCTCTCATTCTGGGGCGAATTTCGGACCCATTGAAGAAATAATAATCACTTGATTTATGAATATTCAGGATATTTACCAGAAAACCATACAATTTGCTGCCAGAAAGCATACCGATAAAAATCAGACCATTCCGGGGACAGATCTTCCGTATGTGGTCCATCTCAGCAATGTCGCTATGGAAATACTCGTAGCAGCAGCAAATACTGAAAATTTTGACACGGCATTTGCTCTTCAGATGGCCCTGCTGCATGATACCTTGGAAGATACGGATCTGACTTTTGAACAGCTGGAAAGCGGGTTTGGAAATGCTGTTGCCAAGGGTGTTCTGGCACTAACTAAAAATCCTGATCTCGAAAAATGCCAGAGAATGGGTGACAGCCTGAAAAGAATTAAGCAGCAGCCAAAAGAAGTCTGGGCTGTAAAATTAGCCGACAGAATTACCAATCTGCAACGCCCGCCTCATTTCTGGACCGAAGAAAAGATCCGAAAATATAAGAAAGAAGCCGAAGTTATTCTGCAAGAGCTTCATCACGGAAATGAGTATCTTGGAAACAGACTGAAAGAAAAAATAGAAATTTATAATTTATAAAAATGACTGCCACATTTTTTACAACACAGGAAGAGTTCCGGGAATGGCTGGAGAAAAACCATATCACTGCGAAAGAGCTGGTGGTCGGATTCTATAAAGTCGGAACGAAAAAACCTTCTCTTACCTGGTCACAGTCTGTAGATCAGGCACTGTGTTTCGGATGGATCGACGGAGTGAGAAAATCGATTGATCATGAAAGTTACAGCATCCGTTTTACTCCCCGAAAATCTACCAGCATCTGGAGTGCCATCAATATTAAAAAAGTTGAAGTGCTTTCAGAAGCCGGATTAATGAAACCTGAAGGATTAAAAGCTTTTGAGCTCCGAAAGGAAGAAAAATCAGCCATTTATTCTCACGAAAAAGAACCGGCAACGCTGGATCCTGAATTTGAAAAGATTTTTAAAGCCCATAAAAAAGCCTGGGAATTTTTTAACAGTCAGGCTCCTTCTTACCAAAAAGTAATGCTGCATTGGATCATGCGGGCAAAGCAGGAGAAAACGAGGTTGTCGCGACTGGAAAAGACCATCAGAGAAAGTGAATTGGAGAAAAGAGTTTTGTAAATTATATGATAAAAGTAGGTTTACGGGTTTCCTTATTACATTTATGTAATTATATATATATTTGTTAAAAGTAATATATATGCAAATCAATAAAATTATTATAAAAAATTTATATGGTTATATAGATAAATCAATTGAATTCAATGACGATTTAACATTGCTTGTGGGAATAAATGGTTCAGGTAAAACCAGTATACTTAATATTATAAATTGGGTATTAAAACCATCAATTGAAAACCTTTGTATAACTCAATTTGACTATATTCAATTATTTTTCACATTTAACAATGATGATTACGAAATTAAATGCCAACATGATAAAATAAAATTTGCTTATAACATTAAACGTAATAAAGTTAAATTTCATCCCTTAATTGTCAAAATTATCACGCCACCCTCAGAACTAAATGAAAACGAATCACTTAGAGATAGTTTAATAACTCAATATGCTCGTTTAAAACCTGACTCTGAAGAACAAGAAACTTGGGAGCTAATTTCTACATTTCCAAGCCCCACTGTTATCGGTCTCGATAGGAATTTATATGCAGAAGAATCTGAATATTTATATTATGAAAGCAGTCATGAATCTATAGCTAACAGGAAATCAATATCTAAATATTCTCCATTAGATAGAGTTAAAGATATATTGAACAAAGAATATAGAAGAAAAAAAAATGAAATATTAAAACTAACTAATAATCTAAAAAATCACCTAATGTTATCCTCATTTGAAGGTAGTATAACATTAGATTCTATATCAGTAACTAGTAGGAATAAGCTTACAATTAATCAAATAGAAAAAGCTGAAAAAAGAGTAAATGACTATTTTATAAATATCGAAAAAAGTGTATTAGACAATACTGCAAAAAAAATTATATCTAATTTTTTCACCAACTTAAAAGAAGTTATTATTAAATATGATGAAAATTCAACAGATCCAACATTTAAATTATTATATAATTTAAATTCAAGTCAATTTGTTAAGGTTAATAAATTACTAAAAGAGTTTGAACAATTTGATACCGAATCAAATAAGAAATTAGAGAAAATTATTAATTTTATAGATACTTTGAATTTTTTTTTGAAAGATTCTTCAAAAAAAATATTGTTTAAAGATGATACTGCTGAACTATGTTTTCATACTCTTGATAGAAGAGGTGAAATTTTAAATCCATATCGAGATCTTAGATTTTTATCATCTGGAGAGCAGCAGCTTTTAATACTTTTCTCATATATTGCCTTTAACAGTCAAGATGGTAAAATTTTTATAATTGACGAGCCTGAACTTTCTTTACATATTAAATGGCAAGAAGATTTTTTAGATCAGTTGGAAAGAATAACACCTAGTGGTATACAATTAATATTAGCAACACACTCTCCTATATTAGCAAATAAAAAAAGAATAAAAACTAAAATTTTATTACCTTATAATGAATAATACTCAAATTGGTTTTCCTGAATTTACTGATTCATTTTTATTGGGACAGGATATTCTTTACACACAGTTTAATGAAGTAGAATTTTACATTGAAGATACTGATCAAGAACATTTATACTTTAATATTCTAAAAAAATTATTTCCTGATTTAGTCTTTGAAAAAATTTTTCCTTTAAATGGAAAATCTAATATTATAAGTTCTGCAGGCATTAATCATGGGAATAAAAAGAAAATATACATTGCTGATTTAGATTTTGATTTAATACTTTCTAGAGTCAGTATCCTTGATAATCTTTTTTATTTAAGAAAATATTCAATTGAAAATTACTTATTTGAAAAGGAATCAATCTATGAAATTATACGTATAAAAGATCCTAAATTAAAAAATCACCAAATTGACTTATTATTAAATTATAAATTTATGCAAAAACAATCTGTACAATGTTTAAAAGAATTGGCATGCGTATTTATAATAATTCAAGAAAAATCATTAAACCATCCTTATTATAAAATAAATAATGCTCGAGATTTTGATTTTTCAACTCCGTATCCTTGTTACAGAATGAATTTCATTACAGATTATTATGATGAAATTCAAATTTTGTTAAAGAACATTAATTCAAGATTCTCACTTTCAAATCAGTTACGAAAATTTAAAAAATATTTTAAAACACAACAATTAGCATTAAGTAATATACCGGGTAAATATTTATTGTTATTCTACAAGGAATATTTACAAAGTTTAAATTTAATATCCCAAATGACACTTGAATCATTCACTTATTTATTATCAAAAGACATTAATGACAAAGCTCTTTTATATCTAAAAACAGAAATAAATTCATATATAAAAAGTTAATAGTAAAACAATTATGACAATAGAAACACTAGATTTCTGGGTAGGAAATTTCAACAGCGAGGAGGATTTTTATGACTTTGTAGAAGAGGATGAAAATTTTTATCTGGAAGAAGAATCAGACGAGAAATACATTTCAAAATTTGCAGAATCCCAGGACACCATCTGGCTTGATCATGATTTTGTAGAATACGGCTTTGATGACAGAAATATCGGACTTTATGAAAAGTTTTCAGACTATTCATTCGCAGAGCAATGGCTTCCTATTTTAATTAACAGAATCAATGCGATGAATCTTGATATGGATATCAATTCGATTATTTTTCTGAATAAGCAAATCCCAAAACCTGTTTCCGTAGAAAATGATTTCTTTTCTCTGGTATACATCGGCGGGATTGAATACAGTGTCTGAAAGTTCAGGATCATCTTTTTATTCCAGTAATTATTCCTTAAATAAAAAACAGAACTTATTTATTCGATGAGCAGATCTTTCAAAATTACCGGGGGAGCCAGAATCGGACGTGCTAACGCCACCTATCCTTTTGCAGATTTATATGTCGATGAAAACATCCTGAAAATCAATGCTTCGCTGATTGGAAATCTTATTTTTCAGCCTCAGGATATTATTACCATTAAGGCATATTCTTCACTTGCATTAGTTGGGCAGGGAATAAAAATCGTTCATAAAGTGGAGAGCTATCATGAAAACATCATTTTCTGGACCATGAAAAATCCGAAGTCTGTCATTAATGAGATTCAAAATACCGGTTTTTAGAAAAAAGAAATTCACCGGAAATAAAAAATGATTCCCGAATTGTCTCCCGGCAAAAACAGGGCGGTTTTCCTCTGAAGCCTTTTTTGCCAATCGTCTTTATTATCATCTGGAATCTTTTATTTCTCTATGATTTCTTACCTCTCTTTCATGAAGGTTCAACATCAAAACCGTTTGGGTTCGGGATTGCAACCGCTCTGGGATTACTCTTTTTCATCGCTCTACTGTCTCTTATTTCCGGAGGCTTCAGGCGATTGATCTTAAAAGACGGGCGGGGCTTAAGTGATATTAAAAAAGCAGCATTATTTATCCTGTTTTTAAGTGCTGTAATGTTCACCGCGTTTTTAATGTTTGCGCTTTCTTAAACAATTTAAAGTAATGAATATTTATTCTGCATTACAGATCGGTGACTATCATGTTAATCATGGTGAAGATGCATAGAATATCATTGTATAAAAAATGCTTCGACAGGCTCAGCATGACATGGCTACAAACTCACTGTTTAAATAATACAGTTAGTATTAAATCTGTCATATTAAGCATGCCGAAGCATCATTCTATTTTTTGAATCTTAATGCGCTTCCAGCCAGTTGTTCCCTACTCCGACTTCCACCAATAGCGGAACCTGCGTTTCGATGGCATTTTCCATTTCCATTTTGATGATATTCTGAGCTACTTCAAGCTCATCAACCGGCGCTTCGAAAATTAATTCATCATGAACCTGCAGCAACATTTTTGTCTTCAGCTTTTCTTTTTCAAGTTCTTTCTGAATTTTAATCATCGCCATTTTTACCACATCAGCAGCGCTTCCCTGAACCGGGGCGTTTACTGCATTCCGTTCGGCATGACCTCTCACCACAAAATTATTGGAATTGATATCTTTTAAATGACGCTTCCTTCCCAGAATAGTCTCCACATACCCTATTTCCCGGGCCTTTCTTACCTGATCCGACATATATTCCTTCAGTTTGGGATAGGTTTCAAAGTAGGCTTCGATCATCTGTTTGGCCTCCGCTCTCGAAAGTCCGGTCTGTTCTGCAAGGGCAAAAGCTCCCTGTCCGTAAATAATTCCGAAATTTACTGTTTTTGCCTGGCTCCTTTGGGTTTTCGACACTTCTTCCAACGGGATTTTAAATAATTTTGCCGCGGTGGAAGCATGAATATCTTCTCCATCCTGGAAAGCCTTAATCATATTATCCTCACCGGAAATTTCAGCAATCAAACGAAGTTCGATCTGTGAATAATCGGCAGAAATAATCTTTTTCCCTTCTCCTGAAACAAAAGCGCCACGGATCTGCTGACCTCTGAGTGTTCTTATCGGGATGTTCTGTAAATTTGGGTTTACACTGGCCAGACGACCTGTTGCCGCCGTAGTCTGTGAAAAATTGGTATGTACCCGGTTATCCGTTTTTTCAATCTGTGAAGGTAATGCATCAACATACGTTGATTTTAGCTTCTGATAGGTTCTGTATTCCAGAATATGCTGAATGATCTCATGTTTTGAGGCTAATTTCTGAAGGACATCTTCAGAAGTGGCATATTGGCCCGTTTTTGTTTTTTTAGCCTTCGGATCCAGCTGCATTTTATCGAACAGAATATCTCCCAGCTGTCTTGGCGAGTTCATGTTGAATTCTTCTCCTGAAATTTCAAATATTTTAGCTTCCAGTTTTCTTAAATCATTATCCAGATCTATACTTTCCTGAGCCAGCCATTTTTCATCAAGAGAGATGCCTTCCAGCTCCATTTTAGCCAGAACTTCCATCAACGGCATTTCTATAGTAAAAAATAAGTCTTCAAGCTTTTCCTTTTTCAGCTGGGGGGCAAACAGCTCATACAGTTGAAAAGTGATGTCTGCATCTTCCGCCGCGTAGTCGGTCTGGGTCCTGAGATCTGCATCTCTGAAAGTACCCTGATTTTTTCCTTTTTTACCAATAATGGTCTCAATAGAAACCGGTTTATAGTTTAAATAAATCTCCGAAAGATAATCCATCCCGTGCCTGCCGTCCGGGTTTAAAAGGTAATGAGCAATCATGGTATCAAACATCGCTCCCTTTACGGTAATATTATATCTCTGAAGAATTTTGTAGTCAAATTTCAGATTGTGAGCTACTTTCAGCAGGTCTTCTTTCTCAAAGAACGGTCTGAAAATCTCCAGGATCTGCAGAACCTCACCCTGATCTTCGGGTAAGGGAACATAGTAAGCCAATCCTTTTTTATAAGAGAAGCTCATGCCGACCAGTTCTGCTTCCAGCTCATTCAGGGAAGTTGTCTCTGTATCGAAGCAGACTACTTTCTGCTTTAACAGGTTATTGACCAGAACTTTCTGCGCTTTCGGATTATCTACGAACTGGTAGAGATGATCGTAGGTATCAATGGTTGACTTGGTTGAGGTAGCCTGATCCAGCTCTTCATAAGTCGCAAAAAGATCCAGTTGACCTACCGCCTGCGCCACTTTTTGCTGAGGCGACGTTTCTGTAACCGTCACTTCTACCTCAGCAACCACCGTTGTTGAAGTTGCAGCCGGAGCAAAGGCACGGTAAAGGTTTTCGTATAATCTTCTGAATTCTATTTCGTCAAAAACCTCTTTTACTTTTTCAAAATCCGGGGTTTCAAGATCGTACTGTTCCTGGTGGAATTCGATGGGAGCGTCGCAAATAATTGTGGCTAATTTTTTAGATAAAATTCCACGTTCTGCCGAGGCTTCCACTTTTTCTTTAAGCTTGCCCTTCAGCTGATCGGTATTGGCCAGAAGATTTTCGATGCTTCCGAATTCTTTCAGGAATTTCATGGCCGTTTTTTCTCCGACCCCTTCCAGTCCGGGGATATTGTCTACGGCATCGCCCATCATGGCCAGATAATCGATCACCTGTTTCGGATCTTCGATTTCATATTTTGCCTTTACCTCTTCTACTCCCAGAATTTCGATGTCTCCACCTTTTAGACCGGGTTTATATATTTTAATTTTATCGGTAACCAATTGGGCAAAATCCTTATCGGGAGTTACCATAAAAGTCGTATAGCCTTCTTTTTCAGCTTTACAGGCAATGGTTCCGATCACATCATCTGCTTCGTAACCTTCCACTCCCAGATGGGGGATGTGCATGGCTTCCAGAATCCTCTGAATATATGGAATCGCTACCTTTATTGCTTCAGGGGTTTCGTTTCTGTTGGCTTTATACTCTGCAAAATCATCGGTTCTTACACTGGCCTGTCCTACATCGAATACAACGGCTAAATGGGTAGGTCTTTCTCGTCGGATCAGTTCGATCAGAGAATTTGTAAAACCAAAAATAGCGGAGGTATCCACTCCTTTGCTGGTAAGTCTCGGATTTCTGATCAGTGCGTAATATCCTCTGAAAATCATCGCATAAGCATCGATGAGAAATAATCTTTTATCTTGAGTCGCGTCCATATTTACAAAGATAAGAAAAAGAGTTCTTTTTTGTGCTGAAAGATAATGAGTCCGGGTGAAAGTCTCGTGAAATAAGTTGTTCTATTTACCGCTTTTTCTATTTAAAATAAAAAGACCTCTTAAAAAATGAGGTCTTTCAATATAGAATGATTTTAATCTAATTCTGCTTTGGAAAACAAATCCTGAATTACCATATCGTCATCACAGGTTTTTTTGAAATCTGAAATGAATTCTTTCAGGCTTTCCGGCTTTTCGGAGTAGGCACAGAACATATCGGCTTCCGGATCGAATTTAATATCATCAGCAAGATGTGGTTTTTTCTCGCTGATAAAAACTTTTGCCAGTGAAGTCCAGTCATAACCATTCCCTTCAAAACCTTCATCTTTTCTCCATTCAAAGATATCCGGTTTTGTACGTTCCCGCATTTAAACAAACTGAAGAAGTTTTTTCGGATGACACCCAGAAAAAGGGTTTAATCGCTGTTTCAAAATTGTAGGCTTCCATACTGTTTTTATTAAAATTAAATTGAATATTAAAGATAATAAATTTCTGTTTTTGGAAAGATCTTTATAACATATATTAACGTTTTAATTCATCATTGGAAAGGTCATTTCTTCCTTATTATTTTATGAGATGATGCTTATATGAGCGTCTTTACCTATGATCATTTCATTGTCCATCCTCAAATATTTACTCGTTATAAAAAGAATTCAAAAAATCTGTAAAAGTTTCCGAAACTAAAATAAATTTTTTGTCAGCTAAGAATTCCGCTTCAATAATGTGTACCTGTCCATTTTCAGATATTACGAAAACATTGCCCCCATTATCATAGGCAAACGGAATCTTTTTTTCGAAAATAATTCCGCTTTTTCTATAATCTGCAATAATTTGTTCAATAGGCAAAGAGCCATACTTCAATGAATTAAAACCATTAATTGTAAAGATATTTCTTACCCCTTTTACATATTCGTAAGGGGGATATCCACCATTATAATTCAGATAATGCTGTATAAAATCCTCAGGAAGATTAATCCCGTTTGTTTTTTCAAATTCTGAAATCTCAAGTTCAGTTAGCTGTTTTTCTGTCTGCTCAAATTCCATAATAATTATATTTACCAAGTTTTAAAAGTATATGAGTTACCAGTAGCTGTTTTATACTGGCTACAACCCCCGACATGCGAAATCCCGTTATGAGCCTGTTGCTTTACCAGCTGCATGGTACCCGTATTGGTTACCGGATCATAATCATCCAGATGATGCCAGACATATCCTTTGGGTGTACTCTTCTGTCCTAAAGCTGCCAAACTTGCAGCTTCAAAATCCATTTTATAATCTCCGGAATATTGTATCGGTATTGTATTTGTCTGCCCTGGTTTTACAGATGGTTTTTTCAGATGGTATTATACAATTACCGAAAGTCTGTCTTAAAACCGGCTACCCCAAATCACTGTACGCAAATTTACCATCTTCACTTAGGATCAAGTGACTGAATATAGTCTTTAAACCTTGGGAATGGTTTTTTATGGTTTGCCAGATTCCAGATCAATTGTCCCGGAGTACCTTAAAGCCTTTATATTATTAAGTTTCTGCTTTTTCAAAATAAACAGATGCTTCACTATATTTTCCCGTTATACTATTCAATTCCCAGATCAAGAAATTTCTGACCGTCCTATTTTAAATAAAATTATCCCTCATTTGCATTTACGGTTATGCTTTCTGCAGTATCTGCAGCAAAGCTTTCTCCGGCAATTCTAATGGCAGCTTCAGCAAAATAATTACTGACGAATGGAGCAATAAGAGTAATAATACCTCCGACAGCCGTTGCAGAAGAAACACGATTTGCTCTCATGTTCTCCATAATTGAAGTATTTCCCCGTTCCGAATGAGAGTTAGCAACATTGTTGATGTTCCGCTCGTTAATCATTCCTCTGAGGTTTCCATTTCTATTTGTTACCATATTCTGAAGCTCCGGGCCGAAATTGCCGTTTCTCATCCTTGTTATCATTTCCCTAAGCTGCGGATTTTCCCTCAGGGAATAAGTGCCTTGTCTTTCCGCTTCGGCCACCCCTGCATCAAATGCCGCTATATCATTTCTTGTAGCATTATTTTGAATCAATCTGTTTCTTATAGCCATCATATCATTTCTTGGAGAAAGCGGATCCCAGCTATCTGTAGGCTGTATGAGACTTGATGATTCAGCTGAATTCCCTTTCACATTCTGATAAGCTCCATCACTTTGTACACTATTCAGCATCTGTCCCGAGGACGAAGCGATGGGGTTAATGATAAAAAAACCTATTGGCAACCATGCCCCGAAAACAGCAGTCTGTGTTAAGATATGCAGACTTTGGGCACCACCCAGAAAGCCTCCAGCCGGCAGAGCAGTCCCTAAACTAAAACCAAACAAAACACCTGCTATTAAACCTGATCCTATATTCACTCCCATCTCCATCCTATTATTAGAAGCTATATTACTTGCAGCTATACTCGCCTGGGTTTCGCTGATGAAAGGCAATAATACTCCGCCCTCCTTGCACGCCAGCATAGATTTTTTAGTCAGGGCCAAGGATAAATCTTCTCTGATGCAATTCTTATCGAAACTGACTTTTTCATGATAAAGCTTCCACATGCTTTCATCATAACCAATCATTTCACTGCAGGTAGGACTTTGCATCATCTGCCAAATCCCGAAACCAATAGCGGCAACTGCTATTATACCTCCAACAATCCATCCTGCTACAGGAACAGTTGCTGCTGTAGCGGCTACAAGTAACATCCCTCCTACGACACCTCCCCCAAAAGCAACTGTTCCGGCTCCAGAGCTCCATCCACTTTTGCAAGTAAAATCATCAGATAATTTTTTATCCAATTTAACCAGAAAAACACGATTCTGTGAGCCAAGCAGGACTGTTTTGCCGGGTCTCTTATCACTGATTTCAAATTGCTTGTATCCAGAGCTCAATTGGCTTGTACATACAGCATAAACTCTTTGTGGTAAATAAACTGCCATTGAGATTTTATTTAATGGTTATCAAAATAATAAAATAAAACTTTCATCAATGTAAACATAATCAGCATCAGGGTTCCTACAATAAGCGTTGCTATCTGCCAAGGTTTTAGCTTATTAATTAAGGTGTAGCGAATTTTCTGCTGTTTTTCAATATATACCCCAAAATTTGGAATAATATTGGGGTTAGCTGCGTTTTTTAAAATCTTTTTATTAAAGTTCTTTTCTATGTAAGGTTTCAGAAACTCTACAAAAGAATCCAATTCATGAATATCTTCTGGTGTAGAAAAAGGAGCAAAACCTGTATTTCCAACCCGGATTTTAATGGTGTCCAGGGTTGTTTTGAGAGTCAGATAACGAATATTGACATTCCCCATATTTTTAATCATCAGGATGTCTTTTAATCCGAAATTATATTCTTTATTTCTGAATTTTATAAATACATTCTGTCCGTTATCAACTTTGATAGTCCATTCTTTGTCATTAATTCTTTTAGTGAGATGTCTTAGCAAAATAATGCTTACTGAAATAGTAAGTATCGCGGCTAAGATTAGCGGTATCAGAAAAAATATTCCGGGAAATATTACGTGTGAAAAATATAAAATTACGATCATAATAATTACTGAAGGGATAATCAGTAATAGTGATATTCTTAATTCAGTTTCCGCGTCCAATCCCTGAAATCTAAACTCTTTTTTCTCCATATATTATGGTGTGAAATTTTCTAATTTTTTAATAATGAAGGTACATTCATTTTCTATGTTATCCGATACTTCTTCTTTTAAGACAACTTTTCCTGTTTTTAAGGTTTTATTGCTGCTATCTATTTCAATGGTAGATCTGAAGATGAGTTTATATGCTGTAAAGTTATATTTAACAACACTTTTGTGAAGTTCATCGTATCTTTTGATTATTTCTTTTTCGAGGTTTTCCGTCAGTTTATATTCAGCCACTTTCCTAACAGTTATGATACCGTCTTTCTCATCTACTTTATCATACCGTATTGACAAAGGTATAATAATGGGCGGTACAATAGTAGATACAAAATCAAACTTCATTTCATCCCAATGATCATTATTGAATAGATATTGATCAAAACAACAGAAATAGAAGAAATTTCTCCAGTATTCTTCTTCATTGTTCGCAGAAAGAGAAAATTGCCTGTCCCCTATATTCTTAAGTTCATGTACGGCAGACGGATTGACCTCCTGAAGCTTCTTAATAAAAGCAAGATTATTAAAAGTATTTTCCTTAAAATCATTCCAGTTCTTATTAATTTCCTCCTTATTGGTAATCTCTTTGATTTTACCTTTAGAATTCAATTTAAAGCTGACATTATTTTTTATCCTTTCGGTAGCCTCAATAAAATCAAAAGTTTCAGCAATCAGGGCAGGAGACATATTTTTTTTGTAATCTTCAAGTTTTACATGCCCTGTTTTTTCCTGGAAATTAATTTTGAGCAGATATTGAAAATTCTGTTCAACATAATGAACCAGATTTCCATTAAATTTTGAAGTGTTGATCTGTTCACATCTGTACCTGGCAGCAAATATATCTTCTTCATTTATATCTTTTTTTTCTTTTTCCAGTAATATGAATGTCAACTGAATTGGAACTTTATCTCCAATAATCATATTCGTTAATCCACAGTTCTCATTATGAAAATTTACAAGTTCCCGTACAGGCAATCCCTGCTGTATAGCTATTGATTCTAATGTATCTCCTTTTTTTATCTCGTATTTAATTATTTCCATTTTTTCTAATTTATATCTACCTGACCACCTTTAATGATTACATTGCTGTTCACCACCATTCCCGGGCTGCCGCCTTTTTTCCCTACATTAGTGGTGGTTACTCCTTCTATGTGTACCGTATCAGATTTTATGGTAATGGAAGTTCCTGTGATCTCAATATAACTTTCACCTACTTTCAAAGTTACTTTCTCTGCTCCGCTCAGGTCTATCACTCCATCTTTTCCCATAGTCAGCACACTCTGCCCTTCTCCTACATCTGTAGTATGCTTACAACCAACACTCGTCGTATTATTATTTTTAACTGTTTTTGTATTGTTGTTTCCGACATTGACGATTTTATCATTGTTGGTATTGGTAGTAGCATTTCCCGCCCCATCGAATTTCATATTAGCTCCTCCCTGATCGGTTAGATAGACGGAACCTTCACCATCATTTAATTCAAGCTTATTCCCGCTACGGCTGCTTAAACTTTTAATATTATTCCCTGTACCGCCGCCAGCGCCGATACTTCCATGAAACATTCCGCCCATCACAAACGGCCGGTCCGGGTGCTGGTGTACAAAATTGGTAATCACCTGGTCGCCTACTTCGGGAACAGACATGAAGCCGCGGTTTTTGTTTACTTTATCACTGCTTCCCGCGTCAGGAGACATCACACGGATAAATTCTGTAGTATCCGCTCCACTCTGCCAGTCAAACTGGACCTGTACACGCCCCTGATTCAGCGGATCTGTATTGGAGACCACTTTTGCAAACTGCGGTTCGGCTTTTGGCTGTTCAAACTCGGGACGCGGAATAAATCCGGTATCTGAAGCGATGGCTTCAAATGTCCCGTCGTAGTATCCTCTTGCATCTACTTCGTGGGTCACTTCAATGATCATTAATTTGGTAAAATAAGAGGTCTCATTGGTCTCTTTTTTACGCATTTCAATATCTGCCACACATCCGGGGTATAAAAATGGAACCGTTGTGGTGGCGGAAGTCAAAAATACATCTGCAGCCTTACTTCCTGCCGTTCCTTTTTGGGAAGCGTCGATATCCATGAATGAAGCAGCCTTAATGGGTGCCACTCTTAAGGATGGGGTCTGAAATGTTTTGTCTGAAATTTCGTATGCTCTTTTTGCGATATCGGAGGTGTGGTTTATTTTTGAATTTCCGGTTGTCAGTTTTTCGTTCTTACTGCTGTTATAGCCATAGAAGGTAGGATTTACATGCTGAGCCTTCATTTTGATCTTTACATCATTCACACTGCTTCCATAGGTAAGGCGGACCGGTTTTTCCTGTGGGGGAAGCTTTCCGAAATGGAGAACTTCACCATCGTAATAAAACTGCTCGCCATAAGCTTCTGCTATTCTTGCCAGATAATTGTAGTGGGTCTCTTCATACTGCGAACTGTAAGAGACATTTCCATGCTGGGCATCTACGCGAAAATCGAATTTATTTTGTCCGAAGGCCTCCTTTATGACCTGATGGGCAATGCTGTTTAAACTTATTTCTTTTGCTCCTCCAAAACTCTGAATATGGGGAGCCGCGTCTAAAAGAACGGTTGGACTGAAACCCGTCAGTAAAATATTCCCTAAACTTCCTTTCTCCTGACTGAAACCTACTTCTGTGATAACGCCGACAAAATTTCTTTCAGGACCGTCTTCAACATCTTTATATTTGAAAACAACGGTAATGCGTTTTCCCAGAAAGTTCTGAGCTTCTTCAAGCTGATGATTTTCGGCATTCCCCAGACTGTCGTATGCCAGCATAAGGCTGAACTCGTGATGTCTTACAGCACTTTGGGTCAGCTTAAAATGTTTGAAATGCTGTATATTTTTTCCTTCAATGACAATGTCAAGCTTTACCACCCGGTTGATCCCCATCACCTGGCTTTCCGGAATGGCCTCTGCGTTATATATTCTGGAGGTCGGCTGTTTAGACCATACTTTATCTTCCACGACGGAGGGGTCATTGTCTCCGGTCAGCTGGTTCATAAACATATGGGGAATATTGCCGGTAACTGCCGGGGAAACCCGCTGTGCTTCAGCTACTTTTTGAGTTGTTTTCCGTATGGACTCGTTCAGCGGTTGCAATTTTTCTTCAGCCACTTTCGCGGCTTCATCTTTAGCCTCATCCTTTATATTCATCGTAGAATGATCTACGGTATCCGGACTCTGTAGTTTTGTTGATTTCTTATCCTGAAACATGGTATCTTGTGTTTTATTTATTTTGATATAACATTCACTATTAAATACTTACAGCATATATCGAACCAAAATATTTTCAATTAATGAGTATCAATTGAAAATTATCTGTCATACAAATGAAATGGAATATCGTTATTGTCAGATGGATATTCATCTGTATTTCATTTGTTCCCACAAAGAAAAAAACAGAATAGTTTCCTCTTTATGAGTTTACTATTCTGTACCAATTTTATTTTACTAAGATGATGATTTTTTAGTTTCTCTGACCACCGTCGCCAGGCCATAATCCTTTGTACTCGGAATCACCATAATTGATCGTTTCAGCGCTTACGATAAAACTGATCAACATGCTGTTTTCGTCTACAGCGTCGAAATCTACTTCGTGCTGGATAACGTACCCGTTCTCCCAGTTTAAAGTAATTAAAGTACCTTCTTCATGAGATTTGTTGAAGGTGATTAAACCTGATGTCGGTTTGTATTTTCCGTTTAATAAGCTTTCAAGAATGTCCGATTTGTCAGTAGCTTCTACTGTAACTTTAACCAATGCATTGGAAGGATCCGAAGCTACTCTGCCTGATACATCTGTAGATCTTGATACACTATAGTTCAGCTTTAACAGTTTCTGATCTTCGCCTCCGTTGAATTTTAAAATTCCTCTCGAATTTGCTGCCATGATTTGTAAATTTTAATCGTTAATATTTTGTGACTTGGTGATTGTGTTTAGCAAATATAGACCACTTTAATTTCAGCTGAAAGTATTTTGACCGCTATTTAAACTTTTGTAGTAATTCTACGACTTCGTGTAGTAATTCTACGATCCAGGGATATATACACTTAAATATTTTATTGAAAAACAGATTATTATAATCCTTCAATACATAAAAATAATATCAGATATTTACACCTGTAAGGGAAATATTAAGATTTGTTAACACCAGTTAACTTAAAGGCCAATCATTCTATGGTACAAAAAATGACAACATCTCTGCTGTCATTTTAAATTATATGAACTTTGAATTTATTTATAAGATTCGTGGAAGTCTCTTTCTGATTTAAAAACTCTTATACTATCTGCAGGTAACAGTTCTCCGTTTAACAGAATCTGAAAACTGCTGTTATCAGACGAAATTTTAAATTCTAAATTCCCTTGATTTTCAGACTTTTTAAATACCTGGTTTACTTTCCCCCAATTAAAATAGGCTCTGCCTATAAATTGCTCATTTGGTCCTGTTTCCCATGTAAAATTCAGTTCCTTAGGAATTGCTCTATCTTTAAGCGGTATATTATCAATCCAGGGACGCAAGATTACTTCTGATTCACCATTGAAGTACATCACATTCATTTCAAATCTTCTTAACTTCTCGTTTTCAGATGAAATTATTGGTTTCCAATTGTATCGGGTCCTGTAATCTTCCCATTCCTTTGAAGAGATATCCAGAAATCTACTTTTCTTCATCTCTTCACGGGTGACAGACAATTTTGAAAAAAATTTCTTTTCCAATTCTTTATCGTCTTTTATGATTTCTGCCTGATATTTCCCTAATTCAATTTGAATGATACCAAAACGCAACCAAACAACGACCATTCCTTTCGGAGCAAAACCAAAAACCAATGTCGAAAAGCTGCTGTAAGGATTTTCTGTACTTCCGAAATGCTCGAATCTGCCAAGATTTTTGTATTCCTCAATTGGTTTTGTATACAAAGACGCTTCACCTTCTGCATAAGCCCGTTTCATATAATCTTTAATCTTATCAAGGGGAAAATCTGTTTTTAAATGATAAAAAGTGTCTTCATATCTTGAAAAATAAATAATATCTGCACCAATTGGAGTTCCGTATTGTTCTGTCCATCCTTTTCCCGACCATCCCCAAGATCCGGACGAACTTCCATAAGGCAGGCTCGCGGACACTCCCTCCAAAGTAATAATTTTATCTTCAACTGGACTGATATCAAGCTTATTCGTGGGGTGGCTGATCTCTACAGTAAATTCAGGAAGTTTTTCCTCCTTATGTTTCTGACAGCTCATATTTTGGGTGACAAGTATAAAAAAGCATACTATTTTTAGTAATTTTTTGTCCATTCTGTGTTTTTTTTCAGTACTGTGCAGCCAGAGTTTATTTTTATCTCAGGCTTTTTCTTATTACAAACTACCGTTTACAGGAAGCTGTTATTTTGTTATTCAATTCGTGCAAATTACGGCATCATATCATGAAATTTAAGTTCAAGCCGTACAAAAACACATGGAATTTAAAATAATCATCTGAAATACATTTGATTATAAAAATAAACCTCATTAAAATAAAATTTATTACTTAAACCCGAAAACAAGGACTTATTAATACAAATGTACTCAAAAAGACAATTTCATTGCACGGTACAAAAAATGACAACATCTCTGCTGTCATTATTATTTTAAGTTAAATCTTTATTGGTAAGAATCTTTAAAGGTGAAATTGCTTTTATAAATCCTGGTACTGTCCACTTTTACAGGATCACCGTTAAGAAGTACCTGACAGGAATTATTATCTGGTGCGATTTTTATCTCCAGTTTGAAATCTTTACCTGCTTTTTTGAACTGATTATCTACTTTTTCCCAGTTAAAAAATGCCCTGCCTTCAAAAGCTTCTCCTTTCCCGGTTTCCCAGAAAAAGGTCATTTCTTTTGGGACAGCCCTTTCTTTTGCAGCTGGATTTTCTACCCACGGACGCAGCATAACCTCACGTTCTCCGTTATAATATTCGGTCTGAATATTAAAAATCTTAAAACCTTTATGATCCGAATGAACGGCCGGAGACCAATTGTAGCGGGTTCTGTATTTCTCCCAGAGCTCCGGAGATGCGTTTTCTATAAACATATCTTTTTTAATACCTTCTCTAGTCTGAGAAATCTTAGAAAAAAGCTGATCTGCGTATTTCTTATCATCTTTTACAACTTCAGCCTGAAATTTTCCTAATTCTTTCTGCACATAACCAAAACGAAGCCAGACTACCACCATTCCTTTCGGTGCAAAGCCAAAAACAAGATCGCCCAATTTTTTATAGGCAGCACAGTAGTTTTCTTTATCGGTATACACAAATTCTTTCAGTACGCCGCACTCATTATCTTCTTCGTCGGCGTAGGCCCTGCGAACCATATCTTTGATATCATGTTCAGGAAAATCGGTCTTCAGATGGTAAAAAGTATCTTCGTATCTTGAAAAATAAACAATATCAACCCCTTTCGGAGTTCCTGTTCTTTCTGTAAAAGTTTTCCCGGAATCTCCCCAGCTTCCTGATGAACTTCCATAAGGCAGACTGGAGTCGTTTCCTTCAAATGTAATAATTTTATCCTCAACAGGAGTTATTAAATAAGAATTGTCCGGATGTGATATTTCTACATTGTAAACGGGTACAGATTCTTTCTTAGACATAGATTCTTTTTTTGTTTGCTGACAACTGATGAGCTGTGATAATCCCAGCAGGCACGTTATTATTTTAGTTTTTAAATTCATATTTTCTATCCGGGAATGATGTATCTTTTCCTTTTATCCGCAGTCGCGACACTGGCAATGTTCGGCCCCATTCCTGTAGAGCCAAGATTAACTGACCAGTGGAAAAAACCGTTCCTTAATTTTTTTAATAATTCTTCATCGATATAAGAAAGGTAAGATTGTTCTTTTACTTCTTTAATATATTGTGAAACCGAAACCTTTTCCCCCCTGTTGCTTTTAGCGACATATCCGTTTCTGATCTGATTACACTGGTTCATATAAGCAACCAACTTATTAAAGGCATTCATAATAATGGGATCGATAATCTCATGATCTTTTACCAAATTATCCACATATTCCACTTCAAATGATTTTGAGTAATGAAACATCTGTTTCAAAGGTATTTTATCATAATGATTAGATAAGAATCTTACGCCTCTCAATTCATACACCGTACTGTAATTGTACCCGAGAAATGTTTTTTCTATTTCATGGATCGTCAGTTCTCCGGTTGTAAACCAACCTTCCTCTTCCAGAATCTTTTTCATCTCTTCACATTCTGATCTGCTTCCTTTAAAAAGGTTTGAATTTTCCTTTTCATTATCCGGATAAGAGCCTCCAATATCAGAGTGTACTCCTGGCAGTGTAAATTCCAGCCCGTTAATGCCCGTACTTCCGATATCAGTAAGGCTGAAATTATCCCTGTATTCATTGTCTGAAGCAATCTGAAGTACAAATCTCGCCTGTCTCACTGCATTTAATCCCAATTCTTCAGAATCATTATCGATAACACTGAACGGACCCACTTTCACTCCTCGGTGGTTCATTCCAAATGATGCCACCGTATCGTAAAGTCCTATAAAATTAAAGAGCACACGTTTAATCTTAATTTTATTTTTCAGAAGACATGCTCCAAAGTACCCGAAAGTCTGCAGATATATATGCTCTTTATCTTCCGCGCTGATTTCGATATTTTGTTCATTATGCGATCCGGCATCCTCTTCCTGTTTCGACTGTTCGAACCAGCGGTGGGCATAGACATAATATTTATTTTTATCTTCATTCCAAACTGCTCTCGACGATGTTGTCGCAACATGTACAAAATGTCTGGCTGCCGCAGCCCCACGACTGAATCCGTAGACATTGATTGTTAAGGTATCAATTTCTTTTCCCTTAAATTTTTTGGCGATGGCTTCGGCACCGGTTTTGCATCCTTTGGTTGCTTTAGCTTCAACACCCCTTTCTCCCTTTCCTAAAGGAGAACCTACATTATTTGGATAGTCATTCATCCATTTCATGGTGTCCCTGCTGCCATCTACCGTACCTATCCCTTCGATATAGACGGTAACCTGTTTTGGAGCACTTGTATTTATAGCATCATATCCTCGTGCCACGTTGCTGAAATCATTTGCATAACTGTCGTTTCCGTTGGAAGTGGGGTTTTTTCCGCCAAGACCTGTATTCGTCTTATTATTTTGTGTTCCGTCAAAGAACAGGTTAAGGTTTACATCAATAGTATTTACCGGTTTATCATTAGGATTTACCTTTTCTGCTTTATTATAGCTTACGCCATTGCTCTTTCCCTTTTGCTCTACCGCTACTCCGCTATTATGGTCAATACCTTCTTTAGCATAGGTTCTGTAATTGCCACCAGTCTGAGTGGTGGTTTTACCTTCTACAAAGTATTCAATGCTCATTTTTAGTGATTTTTAGATTTCTCACCACTGTTATTCTGAACTTCTTTTTCTGCGTGATGTTCAACTTTCCCCTGACTGTTTACCTCAACGCCTTTCAGGCTTGTTAATTTATGTTCTTTTTCACCGTACACTTCCATATCTCCTTTTACGTAGTGACTCATTTTTCCGACCACATTGGTCATAAAATCGGCACCGGTAGTCAGATATTTCATAGATCCTACGCTTTCGGTATGATTCGCAACGATGGTATCGGATTTATTCATTCCCACATTGGTGGTCATATTCATTCCGACATTGATATTCATATTTTTACAGTTCAGCGTCATGGTTTCGGGTGCTGTAATAGTAATGTTGCTGCCTGTGGTATCTAAGTGAATTTCGTTTCCTGATTTATCGGTAATAATAATGCTTTCATCTTCTGTAAAAACTACTCTGTGCCCACTTCTGGTCTGGATTGATTTTACCCTGTTGTTGGCTCCGCCTCCAAGACCTACTCCACCGTGGAACATTCCTCCCATTACAAAAGGTCTGTCGGGATGGCTGTGAACAAAATTCACCATCACCTGATCCCCTACTTCCGGAATGGCGACATATCCTCTGTTCTGGCTGATCTGGTCTGTTCCTCCGGCATCGGGGCTCATCATTCTGATAAAATGGGTGGTGTCACTATTCTGCCAGTCGAACCTCACCTGAACTCTTCCCTGGCCTGCCGGATCTGCATTGGAAATAACCGTAGCGATCTGAGGCTCTGCTTTTGGAATTTTAAACTCAGGTTTCGGTAAAAATCCCGTATCAGAAGCTATCCCTTCAAAACTTCCGGAATAATGACCTATGGTATCTATTTCATGGGTGGATTCCGTGATCATAATTTTAGTGAAATAATCACTTTCATTGGTATCTATTTTTCTCATCTGGATATCGACGATGCATCCCGGATGTAAAAAAGGAACCGTGGTGTTTCCTGATACCGAAAAAACATTCACCGCTTCACTTCCGGACGCACTTTTCTGAGAATATTCAATATCAAGATGGGTTGTTGCTTTAATGGGGGCTACCTGCAAAGCAGGGGTTTTATAGATTTTATCATTAAGGGAATAGGCCGTTTTTGCCAAATCGCTCACATGCTGAACGGGTGTTTCCCCGGAAGTCAGCTTTTCGTTTTTATTGCTGTTATATCCATAGAACTGCGGCTTGGTATGTACAGCCTTTAATTCAACTTTAATATCATTGGCACTGCTTCCGTAAGTAAGGGTAATGGGTTTGTTCTGTGCAGGAAGCTTTCCAAAATGCAGAACTTCACCATCATAATAAAACTGTTCGCCATAGGCTTCAGCCATCCTGGCCAGATAATTATAATGGGTTTCATCGTACTGACTGCTGTAGATGATCTGAGAATAATCATTGGTGTCAATCCGTACATCAAAGCGGCTCTTGTCGATTCCCTGTTTAATTACTTCTTCCGCGATAATTCCCATATTGACAGGTTGTCCGCCTCCAAAACTCTGGATGTGGGGCGCACCGTCCAATAAAATCGTCGGACTGTATCCTGAAAGAACAATATTGCCCAGGCTCATTTTTTCCTGGCTGAAACCCACTCCGGTGATGACCCCTACGAAAGTTCTCTCCGGACTGTCTTCGATGTCTTTATAGGAGATTACTGCTGTCAGGCGTTTTCCGAGAAATTTATTAGCTTCCTCCAGGGTATGGGTCTGGCGGTCACCCAGCGCATCGTGGGCCAGGGTAAGCGTAAATTCGTGATGACGTTTTGCGCTTTGCTTTAGCTTAAAATGTTTGTAATATCTGATCACCTTACCTTCGATGACCACCGATAGCTTGACCAGCCTGTTGATTCCTGCATGATGATTTTCCGATACGCCGTCTGCATTTTGTGATGGACGGAATGACGGGCTTTTTAGTATATTTTGTGATTCTGTTTTCATATTACCTTGTATTTGGAACGGTTAAACATTATCGCTCAGTGTTCATATTATTTGGTGATTATTTTACGCCTTCTTTGATCGACCGGGAAAGAATCTTTGTCTTTCGCAGTAAAAAATCCGGCATTAAATCTGTCGGCAGGTAGAGTGTACCTACTCCTTTATTCTGAAGTTCCTGATCAATCCCGGGATTCCAGGAAAGCAGTTTTTCTTCCTCTACTTTCAGTTCGTCGGCTATTATTTTTAAATTAAAACCTGCATTAATCTCTGTTTGTGACAGGTCACCGTTGTTGATTTTACTCCCGCCATTACCAAAGAAAACAGTATTCATTCTCGATGAATTATAATTGCTTAACACACTCTGTAATTCTCCTGTTGCATAGCAGGCATTGAGGTATTTTTTAACGTGGTTTATGGTTTCAGCAGGAAGGTATTTGTAAAAAATATGATATTGGGAAGATCCTGCTGCCTGCATTGCCTTGGCAACATTTCCTTCTCCGCAGTTGTAGGCGGCAACCACCGTTACCCAGTTATTGTACTTTTTATAAAGACTGGAAAGGGATACGGCTGCTGTTTTGGTACTTTTATACAAATCATTCCGATCTTGCTCTGTAAGGCCATACTGGTTGGCATGGGAAGTCATAAACTGCCATACGCCAACGGCTCCGGCCCCGGAGGTAATGTTTCTGTTGAAATGTGATTCAATTAATGCTAAATTTCTGAGGTGTCTCGGCAGACCTTTTTCAGAAAGCGAATATTCAATAAACTGAACGATTTCCCTGTTAGAACTGATAATGGATTTATATCTTCTCACACTGCTTTCTGAGGTGTCGGATGCAGAAAGAAACTGCCCGCGTACCAGCTGTGAAGTCAGTATGATAAGAATAGGTAAGATATTTCTGAGATTTGGTTTCATTGTTTTATTTTTTGAATAAGGCTAATGCATATATTAGTTTATTCTACTTTCCAGGTTAGTTTTTCTTCCTCCGTATTCCAGTCAACATGAATGGTCTGTCCGGATTTCACTTCTTCCCGTACGATCATTTTTGAAATGGGTCTCGCCAGTTGGGACCTGATAACTCCGGAGATCTGTCGGGCTCCGTATTTACTGCTGAATCCGCCAAGAGCAAGATGTTTCACCGCTTCATCACTTATTCTGAGGCTCATTCCCAGTCGCGTTAATGAAGTGTGCAGTGATTTCAGCTGAATATTAAATATTCTTTCTGCAATAGATTCGGTAATCGGTGCAAAAGGAATAATTTCCGTAATTCTCGCCAGAAATTCCGGCCTGAACCGTCCTGAATTCGACATAATCTGCATTAATGATGAAGATTCCGGTATTTTTCCTTCTTCAAACTGTCTTACAATTTCTTCACTTCCGATATTTGATGTAAATAAGATCAGGGCATTGCTGAAATCCCCTTCCTTTCCAAGCTTATCATGCACCTTTCCTTCGTCCATGATCTGCAGAAACACATCGAAAACAGAATGATGGGCTTTTTCTATCTCATCAAATAATACGACGGTGTAAGGCTGCTGCCTGATTTTATTCACCAGCATTCCTCCTTCCTCATAGCCTACATATCCCGGAGGGGCACCGTAGAGAAGTGCTGCTGAGTGCTCTTCTTTAAATTCTGACATATCAAAACGCACCATGGCTTTTTCATCATTGAAAAGCAATTCTGCCATTGATTTTGCCAGCTCTGTTTTTCCGGTTCCTGTAGGTCCTAAAAGGAAGAATGAACCGATAGGCTGGCCGGGTTTATTCAATCCGCTCCGGTTTTCGACGATGGCATCGGAAAGAATTTTTAAAGCATGATCCTGCCCTACAACCCTGTTCATGAGAAGGCCTTCCATATTCAGTAGCTTTTCTTTTTCCTGCGCCTGAATTTTCCCGATCGGGATATTGGTTTTCGCGGCCATTACTGCTGCCAGTTCCAGACGGTCTACCTTTTCTCTTTTTACCGCTGCATGCTGCAGAAGTTCGGTGTAGGTATCTTCAATAATTTTCTGAATAGCCTCTACCGGCATCGAATTGTCGATTTGTGGCTGCTCACTCAGCGAACCCCACAAAATCGGACTTATTTTATCCCGTAACAGATTATAGGTCCAGATGAGTTCATCTGCTTTATCTTTATCGTCAAAAAATTCTTCCTGCAGAATTTCGTCATATCTTGCTTTCCAGCTTTCAAGCTCTTTTTCAGAAAGCTCATCCAGCATTTTTATTGCGGCCATGGTTCTGTCCAGCAAATCGATGGCAGCATCCGGCAGCTTTTTGCCTTTTGCATATCTTTTTGCCAGACGCACACATTCAGGAAGTGCGGTTTTTTCAACTTCAATGCCATGGTGCTTTTTATAACCTTCCAGTAAAACATCAATCATTTTGACACATGTTTTTTCATCAGGTTCATTTACCGTCAGCACTTCAAACCGGCGGTTAAAAGCCTGTTCCGGCTCTATAATTTTTCTGTACTCCTCCTGGGTCGTCGCACCGATTACCGTAATTTCCCCTCTTGCCAGTTCAGGTTTCAGAAGATTGGCTACGTTTCCGATACTTCCTTTCGGATCTAAAAGAGTGTGAATTTCATCGATAAAAAGGATGGCTTTTTCTATTTTTTTACATTCGTTGATGACTTTCTTGAGACGGTCTTCAATTTCCCCTTTATAAGAAGTTCCGGCCAGCAGAGCTCCGGTATCCAGTTCCAGTAAAGTACCGTTTTTCAGCATTTCAGGAACGTTCCCTTTGATAATTTCTGTGGCAAATCCTTCCACCAAAGCTGTTTTACCCACTCCCGGCTCACCGATGATAATCACATTGGGTTTACTTCTTCTGCAAAGGATTTCAACAAGCATCCTTAATTCTTTATCTCTTCCGATGATATTCTCCAGTTCTCCTTTCCGGGCCTGCGCCGTTCTGTCGATGCAATAGCTTTTAAGGGACGGGAAAGAAGTATCGCTGTAATCTGAGCCATTGGAAAAAATGGATGAGAATTCTCCGCTGTCTGCAGTTTCGTAAGGAGTATCTTTTCTGTATAAATTAAAAATTTCGTGCTCTCTGAGCGGCAATGATTTCAGCTGCTGTAGGGTAAAAGCAACCTGGGGCTTCACAATAGCTGTCAGAATACAGATCGGGGTAATTTCGTCCAGGCCTAATTTCAGACGGATATCATCAGCTTCTTCAACGATATTATCAACAAATTCATCTTCTCCTACTTCGTTGGGAAGATGGGTGGTCTTCGGATAATCCTCTATGCGCACATCGGCCCATTCATAGAAATATCCGGGATCTTTATCGATACTTTTTAAAAATTCGTTTAATCCGATATCTTTATGCATCAGAGCCTGAAGGATGTGCGGACCGCCGTAGGACGCATTATAATTTTCCCTGGCAATGGACTGTGCGATATGAAAGAGTTGTTTTACTGTTTCGTTGGTTACTAGTACTCCCATTTTACAATTTTTCTCAAATTAATATTTATCCGGTGTGATGTGATGTCTTTGATTTGGTTTTCTGTAATGTTCTATAAGGATTAAACCATAATCATTAACAGTTTTAATTCTTTACTAAGATATTAGTTTTTTTTATATTGTAAAAATAGGTCTTGAGAAATAACCTATCCATATTATTCAATGCATAGCAATATAAGACAGATCTGTTCTGTAATGGTAAAAAAGACCGTCTTGAAGGGACAGTCTTTTATTATGAATGTTAGTTAAATGCTGATTATACTCCAGGCCATAACCCTTTATATTCAGAATTACCGTAGCTGATGGTTTCAGCGCTTACGATAAAGCTGATCAACATGCTGTTTTCATCTACTGCATCGAAGTCCACTTCATGCTGGATAACATATCCGTTTTCCCAGCTTAAAGTAATTAATGTACCTTCTTCGTGAGATTTGTTGAATGTGATTTCTCCTGTCGTTGGCTTATATTTTCCGTTCAATAAGCTTTCAAGGATGTCTGATTTTTCAGTAGCCTCTACTGTTACTTTAATAAGTGCGTTGGAAGGGTCTGAAGCTACTCTGCCGGATACATCTGTAGATCTTGATACTCCGTAGTTCAGCTTTAATAGCTTTTGTCCTTCACCTCCGTTGAATTTTAAAATTCCTCTTGAATTTGCTGCCATGATTTGTAAATTTTAATCGTTAATAATGTTGTTACTCAGTGATTGTTAAACAAAGATAAAACCGTTATTGTTTTTTTGAAAGTAATTTTATTTAAATCTTTAATTTTGTCGTAATTCTACGATTTGATGTCGTAATTCTACGACTTTTGAATTAAAGAACACTCTTAGCTTCTTATAACAGAGATTTAAGGTAAATGTTTAATAATTATTTTAGTTTTATTCTGAACATTGTATCGCGAAATAAAATAATCAATTTCCGCTTTACTGATTACAGAATTTTCGGTATACAGGGAATAAGTACCCGAATACATGATATCTTTCTGCAGAGAAATCAGGCTTTGTGAGAGTACAATTTCATCTGAATACTGCTCATCTAAAACTTTTTGCTGAACCTGTATAGGTAGATTTTCTTCTCCGATGGTCTGGTCAAAGTGAGAGGTCCCGTTAATAAATTTATTTCTTATAGCCGCAAAATAGGTTTTAATAAAACTGTCCTCCTTCATTCGCCGGTCAAAAAGTTCTCTATCAAGAACAATAAACTCAAATTCTTCAATATAAATCGCGGCATATTTATCCGGGAAGAGATCGAACAGTTTTTCTTTATTGTGTTTGAAACCCTTGATAATTTCATCCCACAACTCTATTCTCATCACCTCTCCCTGCAGATTTGTATAGATTTTCATCGGATAAATAAAGTTCATACATTCTCTTGCGAGATCCGCCATTTTGCTGCCATCCATATTGAAAAAGTCAGTTTTGGACAGTTCAAACAGATGCTGATTATTTATTTGCCTGATCCACTTTACACGGGCGGCATAGGTAAGAAAATTACGCCCGATATTTTCCCCGTCTCTCTCAGCAGATTCTATAATTTCAACAAAATATTTATCATCAAGGCCCTCAGGGTTAAAGATTAATTCAGGATTCAGCCGGACTGCTTTGAAAGGAGCATCGTTCCTGCTGTTATATTCTATAATCTCTTTAATACCGGGAATCAGCAGCCTTTTGCCCGGAACCAGCCGGTCATGTATATAGTCTACTCTCGCACACCGCTGGTTATGGTATTCTTTGAGGTATTTTGGATTTTCCAGTCGTATTTCTTCAGATATACTTTCCAGTGTTTCCCCGGAAAGAATAAAATGAACCATCATATCATTTCTTTTTTTGGCAGAATACAATTTAATCCAAAATATTTATTTTACAAATATTCTCCTTTACTATTTTTATTAAATCATATATGGTGAGGTCTAAAAGAAAAAGCAACGAAAAATATTCCGTTGCTTTTATCTTTATATCAGAAGTTTACTTTACAAAATTGAGATATTTATCAGCACACTGACCAAAATGATCAAACTGGTTCATTGAATTTCCGTAATTCTGTATGGTGAGCGTATCTCCCTTCAGAATTCCGCCCATCGCTCCGATGGACAGATTAAATTCGTTGCTTTTATCTGTTTTATAAATATTGGCTTTTCCGGATGCAAATACTTTCTTCTTATCAAAAATTTTATAACCAATTCTATTGCCTTTACTTTCAAGCATGATGGAAAATCTTCCGTCTTCGCAGGTTTTAGCCGTAAATTTGCCTTCAATCATAGCCATTTCAGCGGCGGTGAGAGAATCTGCTTTTTTTTCCGCTGGAACTGTTGCTTTCGGAACTGTAGGTTTAATGGCACGTGCCTTTTCAGCCGAAACGGAATCACTATCGGTCCGGTTTACTATTTTTTCAGTCTCTTTGCAGGCAGAGAATGCCAGACAGAACAGGAGACCCAGGCCTATAATTTTTTTTTCAATCATAATTTAACATTTGTTTAACGCTCCTGAAGCAATTGCAGTGCCAAAAATCATATGATCAATATTCTTATTATTTTCATAAAAAACAGGTTATAGAATATTCTACAACCTGACTATGTTTCAGATAAAATTATTTTATGTGCATTTAGATAATGTGACCGGATTTTTTCCTCCGTTTTCCCGGATCATGATAAAATTGTCTTTAAATTCAAATTTCTGAATTCTGTTGTTGTATAAACCAAACCATTCTAGTCTAAGATTATTTTTATCTGAAGATAATTTTCCGATAGGTTTGTCTTTAGAAATTTCCGAATCGTTGACATTCGGTTTGTCTTTATAAAATCTTTTCTGCGAATCGGTGCTTTTAAAGTAAATCAGGAAATCAGGAGTATCCGGTGATTTTTTAACCGTCACATTAATGTAAATGGCATTATCCGAATACAACGTCATAAATCCTTCATTTTTATCAATAGAAAGTTCGGTCAGTCCGTTGTCACAGTTGACGGCCCAGCTGCCTTTTAAATCGGCGACATACGACCCTTCTTTATTATTATCCTTCTTATATTCCGGTACCGGAGCGGTCATTTTCTCACCAACTGATACGCTTGCATTAACCGAAGAAAATTTTGTCTTCCCGGCATCGTTCTTTATTTCAGGGTCTGCGCTTTTTTTACATCCCGACAGCAATAAAAGTGACAGAAGTAGTATATAAAGGCAAAAACTTTTGATATTTTTTATATTGTTCATAGGAATCTGTTTCTGTTACTGTATTTCTTTTTCCAGATAAAGGTACCGGTTATCCGTTTTCAAACTCTCAGAAGCTACTGAATAGGGAGCGATCTTATCTTTATTAAATTTAAAGATCAGCTTTTTATCCATCAGGGAAATGCTGATAAAATCTTTGATGTCCGTGGTTTCAGAATTACTTCTGGGTTCATTGATATAAAACTGATCAAGCAGCTTCTCATTTTTGACTACTACGGCGTAATACCATGCGGTTCCTATATCAGCCTGTCCTTCGATCATGATAATTTCTGTTGCTTTATCCTTACTGGACTGATACGAGTACACCGAAAATCCCGGTCCTTCAAAATCCGAAAAATCGATATGGGTTATTTTCTTATTTCTTTTAAAGATATCAAAACCACCATCTTTCGTATCTGTAAGTCTGGTTGTTTTGTGTACGAAAGAGTTTTCTTTATGATTAAAGGTAAAGGCACCTATGGCATCGAAAGAAATTTCCTTTAATTTATTTCCATACGAACTTCCGCCTGAACGTTCAGAAAATTTCACCTCAGACAGCTGACTGTTGTACAATAAGCTCCAAAGGAATAATCCAAATAAAAAAAATACTTTTAAAAACCTGTGCATGATATCTTATCTACTGTTCACTATTTATTCTGTTGACCTGATTATTTCTGTTTTCACCTATGATCTTGCATTTTTCACGGTTTCCTGAGCCGGCTGGTCTATCGCCGTCAATCTCACAAAATAAGCCGGATTATATCGGTTTTGAAGACCTGTTCCGTTTCCTGTAGCTTTCATGGCTACTTCAAAATGAAGATGCGGATTCGGCACTCCGCTGGCATTTCCCGAATCTCCTGAATGGGCGATCAGTTCTCCTGCCGTTACCGTCCCGCTGGTTTTTTCCGCCGATTTTAAGTGGGCATACCGGAGGTAAAATTTTTCTGCATTGATATCAAATCCGGTTCCACTTTCCACTTCAGCGGTAAATTCATGAGTATAGGCCCTTTTTGCATTCCGCAGATCTTCCCCGCTAACTTCCAGAACCAGTACATTGCCGTATCCGTTGGCTCCTTCGTTGCTGTAACTTACAATAGTCCCGTCAAGACAGGCTTTACACGGCGTGTCCACATCTGCAAAAATATCTAGTCCCTGATGGTTTTTCGGAACGGCTACTCCATTTTCTATTTTAGTTCTTACCGGTCCGAAAGCACCATTCTGCTCCTTATGTGCTCCTGATGAGTTATAATAAGTCCTCTGGGGATTATCGATAGGATCATGCCATGTAGAGTCGCTTTCTACGGGAGAACAGGAATTTACTTTAAATACATCAATTCCTTTTTCGAAATATTCTTTGGCTTTTTTCCAGCCAGCTGTTCCTCCATTGACGGTTCTTCTTATTTTTTTGATGTTATCATCGGTAGACACTTTTATGGTATCTGCAGTTTTCCAGACTTCCACGCTTTCCCAGTAAGCAATGGCAGAGAGCACCGCATACTTGGCTTCTTTTACTTTGTCGGGATTGGCTTCAAGATCAATATATTCGTCAGGGAAAATCTCCTTTAAATAGGTGGACGCCTGTTTATAATTTCCACGACCGGTTAACTGCTTCAGGCCGCGCCCTCTGAAAGTATATCCGTCGCCACTCGCTTCATTCCCGTTTCCGTTTCCAAAACCATTTTCCGCGGCATATAAAAAGCTAAGTAATTTTTTCTGAGGTCTTTCTGCACAATATTCATTGATCTTCCCCTGACTGCTCAGTTTCGTCGCTCTTTCCCCAAATAAACTTGCCGTAATATTGGAGGCACCATAGGGAACGGCATCGGTTTCCACCATCCAGTCGGGATTTATTCCTGATGTTTCAGCGCCTACCTGAGCGAAGAAATGGGCTTTCCGCAAGCAGGTATCAATATGAATATCTTTTCCGGAATCGAAAATGTATTTGTTCAGATTATCGACGATTTCCTGTCTGAAAGCCTTGTGGTTCGGAAGTACGCCAAATAAAGACTCAATCTGTTCCAGCGTGATTTTCTCTTTACACCTCGGGCATTTTTTTCCGATTTCAAAATAGGCACCTTCCTTTTTGAGGAATTCGCCCTCATGTTTTTTAAGGTTTCCCTGACAGTCTGCTTTAAGCCACAGAAATTCGGTGACACTTTTATAAACATCAAAGGTTACCTGCTCGTCTTTATTGTAAACCTGTTTCGTTAAAGCAGCCTCAATGGTTTCTACCTTCGCAAACTTTTTCTGCTCAGTCAGTTCGGCTTTGATTTTATTTAAAATAATCCCGGCAATCCTCTTTTTCTGTGCTTCGGTTCCCGTATTATTTCCGTTACCTCCAAAGGTGTAAGTATGTGTTCCGTCTTTGATCCCACTCAGTTTATCCTGCCAGGCTTTCAAAGTGTCGTCAGATTTCGGACGAAGTTTAATCTTCACTTTTGCAATACCGTTCTGGGCAGTGGCCTTTAATGTTGTGAGCTCATTTCCGTTTTCTTTTGCTTCCAATACCGGAAGGTTTGCATCTTTCTCTACGAGAATAGGCTCTTTTTCGCGTATGTTAATGTTTACTTCCTTACCGTCCAGCAACATCGTGGTGGCTACTATATAAACCTCATCTTCCAGTGGAGCATTGTTGATTCTTACATAAGCCGGCCCGAGTTTATGGAGGGCAAAAGAGACAGATTCTCCTTTCGCGTAGGATGTTTTGGTAAATGCTGCTTTTATTGTTTCAAGTTTAGCATATTTTTTATCTTTTTTCACTGAAGCATCTACCTTCGTTTTAATGATATTGGCTACACTGTCTTTGTTGATATTATTGTTATTGCCTTGAAAAGTATACGTATGCTGCCCGTCGGGCTCGTCCGTTTGTACGGTAAACTCTTCTTTGGCAAAATAAGCATCAAGAAGGCTTTCCGTTTTCAGTTCTTCCACCACACTGGTACTTTTTCCTTCAGGAGCCTGCTGAGTAGGGGTTTGCTCAGGTTCTACCGTTCCCTTTGCTTCCTGATAGTCAACCGGTTTTTCAGCAGCGGGATCTCCGATTCCGTTTTCTTCTTTTTTAGAAGCAGGTTTTTCGGTAGCTGATTCTTCCGGTTGTACAGTCGGGTTATTATCCGGGGAAGGTGCGGGATGCTGTGCCGGTTCTGCTGTTCCAGGCCGGGCGGGTCCTCTGTATTCCGGATTCTGAACGTCTATATTGTTCGTTGCATGCTTTCTGTTTTCATAATATTCTACGGTGACATAAAACTCCAGTTTCTGAGGCTCTCTTTCCCCGTTCACTGCTTTTTGCATCAGTGCTTTTGTCAGTATAAATTCGGCTGTGGCAGTCCCGTTACTTTCAACAACGGCCTGTTTACTGTCCACAAATAAATTTCCTGTATTATGACCATTGCCTGCTGCACTGTCTTCCCAAAGTGTAAATAATAATTTTTCACCTCTGAGGTTAACACATTGAGCTTTAGCAATTAATTTTTCATGATAACTGAACACTGTTCCTACGGAATCGTCGCTATAAAGCAGTTCTACTTTATTGATTTTCGGAACACCTGCCGGTACGGGGTTAATATCGATCGTGGAAGGGCCCTGGCCTTCCGAAGAATGAAGATAGGCCTCCAGGCGATAGGTATGCTTTGAAGCTACTTCTCCGAATGTAAAATCTCCGCTTCCTACTTTCTTGATATTAGTGGTGGTATAGCTTCCGTTGAAACGTCTTTTAAACAGTTCCCAGGTTACCATAGCCGGATTTTTTTTAGTTTGGGGAGTTGCCGGATACCATTCCTCAATAGTATAGGATGTCTGCTCACCCACTTTCGGATGAGGATTTCCGGTAATTCTTGAAACGCCCTGTTTTGACATAGAGAAAATGATTAAAGGTTAATAAGCATCTATTTCACTTTCTTCCACAAGCTCTTTAAAGTCCTGCATTTTTACCAGCGGGCTGATGTGCTGTACGGTTTTATTGTCTGCTGCTTTCACATTCTGTTTGCTCAGTTGTCCGCGCTGTCCATGATCATTAATGGTGATCAGACCGCCAATACAGCATTGCAGTTCTGAGATCTCAGTAACGATACTCTTTCCTAAAATATTAACTTTATTATACGTTTTCTGCCATTTTCCTGCCGGTGCGTAAGTACAGGGTAAATATCCGCCGGGAGTGGGCTTCAGTTTGCACAAACCAAAACTGGGCCCGGGAGGATTAAACTGCAGATCATCTTCCGTTACGGCCAGGAAATCTGCTTTACCATCGGAATCATTCCAGTAATGATGCTGATGGGAGGTCACTTTATGCTGTGGCAACTGATCACCCTGATTGCACTGGGCTTTGCCTTTCTGAACGACAAAATGCTTTCCGTCGTGAGGAGATGATTGGGTAGACATACTTTACAATTTGGTATCATAAAGATAAAAAAATTACATTAAAAAATAAAAAAAGCAGAAATAAATTTCTGCTTTTCAATATTATAGATGATTAATGTTTGGTATACTGGGGTTCTTCAACGGGTAGCATTGTAGGCATGAAGTACTCGTTAAGCCAGTAAAAGGTCTGCCCGTTCTGCTGAATTTTCACCGCCGGATCATTTCTGTGGTTCAACATTCTCTCTGAAAGATTTTTATAATTTCGGAAATAGGTCCTTACGGTTTCATTGGTTACAATCTTAGATTTTTTCCAGCCTTTCAGTTTGTATTTGGACATCAGCTCCTCTTCGGAATTATCAAATCCTGTACTTACTCCTACCGAATAAGACATCGGCTGCTCATACAGATCACTTTTATCCAGGAATTTAATGGTGGGATTGTATTTCTTAAGAAGATTTACATATTCTCTCACGGCTCTGGACTGGCTGAAGTCTGCTCTTTCAGCACCTGTTTTCATGTATACTTCGGTGTAGAAGGCTTTTAAATTATCATATTCTGTTTCAGAAATTAAGATTCCTTTTTCCAATCCCGGTTTGAAATCTTTCAGTTCCTGCGGAATATATCCTTTTGCCAGAAATGGGTTTCCATAATTGATCAGCTGGGCCGCAATGCCTGCCGGAACAGGATTGGTAAGTCCCGGATACAGATATTTGTATTTCACATCTACATCTGTTCTTCCCGCTCCTACCGAAGAGTGGAAAGATTTGTTCAGGGATTTATCCAGTGTTTCATTATCCAGCGTCACCTGTGCAATTAAACTGTCAACAGATTTTTTAAGATATCCCGGAGTTCCGATATCTCCTTTTTTAGGAAAGATCACAAAGCCCTGAGACATGCTCTGTTTAGGATAATCTAATGAGAAGAATCCGGCATCACCTTCAATAAGACTGAAGTTATTTTTGGTCAGCACATCATTCTGATCGATAATTTTCTGCTTCTTCAGTTCTGCAATATTTTTTGCTGTATTGGTGACTACATTTTCAGAAAGCAATACAAAATCATTATAGGTATCAGACGATCTCGCATTGGTCTGAAACATAATGATTCTTGCCTGGGCCTGTGTCAGTGAATTGATCACACCGTACATATTCCCGCTCTGGCTGGAAGATGTTCCTACCGTAACCACAATATTGGTTTCATCCGGAACGTTGGAAAGGAGATTCCCGGCAGCCATCAGCCCTTCATTTACCGGCTGGTTTCCGATATTGCTGGGACAGTTCATTTCATTGGTCTTCTGGTCAATGAACGTTGTGATTTTACTGTAATCTGTGCTTAAGTCAGATACTGCAACATTGTCTCCACACGAATTATTTTTATATAAGACCACTCCGTATTTTACGGTATTAAAATAAGAAGGTTTCTCAAATTTCAGCTGAAGATCCTGAAGCAACGACTTTACAATAGGAGCATATGGTGCATTCTGAGCACTGATATCCAGAGCAAAAACAATATTTATTTTTTTATTTCTATCGGTAATTTCTCTGTAACGGTCAAAATAAATAGGTTCTCCCAGTACATTGAAAACATAATTTTTACTGTAATCTAAAACATTCGTGAAATATTTTGTCTTAGAATCAGGAGTGGGTGCTTCATTCAGGGGTAAACTTATCGGATAAATATTTTCAAGAGGAGATCTTTTATTCACATCGGTCAGAAGAACAGCCGTCCTGTTGTCCGTATTATTCCCTCCCGGATGCCCTTCATGAATTCCTAATGCTGATTCTGAAATTCCTGTGGTATTTTTCATTTTAACCGCAGAACGTTCGCCCCAGGCTGAAATAACGTTGGAACTCACCCATCCGTACAGACTTGTACTGATGCTGTCGATATCAACAGAAGGTTTCTTCCCGACCAGAAATCTTTTGTTATTTTCTGCCTGTTTATATACATACACCATCTGTCCGTTAGGAATCTTTACGTCTGCCTGCTCGATCAGACTTGGAGAATTGAACACCATGATCGAATCATTTTTGTAATATCTCTCAGAACTTCTGATCACTTCACTGTTATTCGGAAGTACTGCGACCCTTACAGGGAAGCCTGTCTTTTCGCTTTTTAAGGAATTACTCCAAAGCAGCAGGTCGGATTCCGGAATCCAGCCGTAGGTTTTAATTGATTTTGAAGAAACTTTTTTCATTAAAGCATCAGGAACATATTCTGCTACTTTCACCATCCCGTCCCTGTGTTTCAAAACCATCAGCGGTTCTAAAAATTTAACTTCCTTATATGATTTTTCATCACTTTTATCGAGATAAGCCGTATTTCTGGACCGGTCTGATATCGCAATCCATGGAACCGATTTTTTCGGAAAGCCGTTGACAACAGGTGAATTATCAACCTGGCCATACTGTGACGGCTCAGGCGTTTTCTTGGAAGGCAGCCTGACCTGGCAACCCGTTAACAGTACCGAAACTCCTATGTAATATGCTGCTAGAGGAAATTTATTTTTCATCCTTATTTCTTTTATGATTGGTGTGCCCGAAAATGAGCCGACAGATTATTTACTTTGATTGATATCTACTTTGGTGACACAGTTCTGTGCATCGTCAAAATTTACTTTTACGGTCTGAATGACATTATTTTTATCAAACTGAAGCCCTGCACAATACATATAGAAGTTGTTGGCTTTGCTGTCATTAACTTTGACTACTGTGTTTTCATTGTTACACAGATACGTTCTCAGTAAATAATTGTAATGGGTATTGAAACTGTTCCCGTTGGCAATCTGCTGCAGGTGATATTTAAAATCGTTATCAATTTTCGCGTAGGCATCTTCCACACTTACTTCTTCTTCCATGGCGTCATAGGCCGGAAGAATTTTGATATGGTGCAGTATAGGTTCTTTTCCCTCATCCGTAAACAAGGTTACCACATAATCGCCCGGTTTTTTATATGAATAAATGGCCATCTTGTCTTTGGAATCTATATTTCCTGTTTCCCCAAACTTCCATGTAAACTGTTTAGCCTCAGAAATCGCACGAAACTGCACATTAATGAACTGCATAGCCTGGGAAGGACCATCAATCGTGGTTTTGATTTTCATCGTATCCTTCGGCTTCGGAAGACTTCTTGCAGAAACCATTACGGGAAATGATTTAGAATACTTGCTGTCCACAATTAAGGTTACCTGATAATATCCCGGTTTATTGTAAAAATGAATTCCGCTGCTTTTGTCTGATGTGGTACCATCCCCGAAGTTCCATCTTTTGGTTTTTGCAAATTGTGTTTTGTCTTCGAATAAAAGGGTATCTCCCACAGCCACCGAAGACGGATAGACAACTCCTACAATATCATCGGCTGAGTGGATGACTTTCTTCTGCAGCCACAATACGACCAAAGCTGCAATGAGCAGCGTCGCAATGACACCGATAATAATGTTTTTCCTGTTCTTTTGAAAGTAATTCATAGTTAATGATTGTGTGATGTGTTTTATTTCTTTAATTCTCTTAATCTGATTATTGGCTTCTGGCTTTCAGAGCATTCTCACGCTGGAACAGCTGGCTTTTCTTTTCTTTAAAACCTATCGAGCAATCTTCAAACTGTTTTTCGAGTTTCTTGATATTCTCTGTTTTACTTGAAATGATCTTCTTATCATCGAAGTACATTTTATAAAAATTGGCAATCTGAGGATAAGCTTCCTTTCTGATGTCCAGTGTATTATTATTTGCATAATAATTGGCTACATCATTAATTCCGTTCATAATCCGGTCTTCTTCAAAAGGAGAAGGGGGCTCATCGGTAAGCCTCCTGATCTGTGAGAACGTACTGTCTAATAATTTATAGGTAAATTTCTGCTGCTGATCAAATTTTGATTTTTCCTCAAGATTCCGGATAGAAATTACATCTTCGTCAGAAAATGGTGATTCAAATCCTTTTAAAAAGATTACACTTAAAAAAACAATGGCGGCGGCAAGCATTAATATTAAATAAATAAACTGGTAATGCTTTTCTTTTTTTGATAACGAAATGTGTCCCTGCATAACTTGTGTTTTTTATTTTCTTCTTCTGCTTCCGGTAAATTTTCTGGTAGGGTCTACCTTCAGTTCACTATTGGCAATTCCGATTTTCCCCCGGCATTCGCTGACATCTCTTAAAGCAATCTGCTCTTTGTACGATACGCCTACGATCTGGTTTTTCAGGGCCAGCATTGGCTCTATATGTTTCATTAAAATAGAGTAATGCTTAAAATTATCCACGCTGTCTTTACCCATGATGTTTTTGGCATCCTGAACATTATCGAGAATATAATTTTTGAGAATAATATCATTATTGACCTTGCCGATGTCCAGCTGATCCATCCTGTAGAAAATACTGTCTACATGGGTTCTGAGAAGATCGCCCCGGGTGAGCAACTCTCTATAAGCATCCGCTTCCTTCTTAATTCCCTCTCTCTGAGTATCATAACTCTTAAAGAAAAAGAAAACGCAGCAAAAAGAAACTGCCGATAAAACGATAAATGATAGAACAAATTTCCAAATGCCTATCCTGACGTCCGATTTATTTAATTTTTTCTCCCTGTTCGAAGACATACGATTGTGATTTGTTTGGCCTGTGAAATTATAAAAAAATAACTTATTCACAAAATTTAACTTTTTAAATCAATTGGCACTACAATGTTAATTAATTTATGATTAATTTTTAATATCACCAGATTTTCATACCTTAGGACTCTAAAAATTTTAAATATCACACGCCAAATCGATATTAAAAATGAGTAAATCATTAACTAATACTGTGAGATTTTCTATTGCTGACAGTGATTTTTATTTTAAAAAAATAATGATCCGGACACTTACTGAAAATCCGTTCTTCATGCTTTTAAATGACTGTAATAACGGTCACGAGCTTATCAGCCGAAATTACAGAAGGCAGGAAGATGTTTTCATCATTGAACTTTTCATGCCTGTCCTCAGCGGAATCGAAGCTATTAAATACATCAGAAAAAACAATCCTGAAACTCCTGTCATCACTTATTCAAGCACCTACCAGGAAGATATGGCGGAAATTCTTTCTAAACTGCCCAATATTTATTACTGTCAGAAAAAAAGTAATATTATCAAAGATATTATTAAGGGAAAAATTGCATCCGACACCTTCGATTATACAGCTTATACTAAAGAATGGGAACAACAGCCGCTGGCTGTACAGGATTATATGGAAAGGCAGAAAAAAAGCCAGGAAGAGCTGTCTTCTACTGAAATCCAGCTTATGAAATTCTGTTACGAAGGCTTCAGCAATAAAGAAATCGGAGAAAAACTGAACCTGAGTACCAGGACGATAGATACCTATATCAACAGGCTTACCGAAAAGCTCGGACTGAAAACAAAACTGCATCTCATCCGCTTCTGCGTAGAGAATGGATATTACAATTCCAGCATGTAAAGTGATTTAATATTAGATGAACAAAGATTAAACACTAATATCTCAACATTTTAAATAAAAATAATTTGCCACTAATTTGCTAGTATTCAATTTTTTTAACTAAATTTGCACACCTAAAATTTAAAATTAAAAAAGGAAATGACAAAGGCAGAATTGGTAAACACCATCTCAAATAAGTTGGGAACAGAAAAGAATGAAACACAGAAAGTTGTAGAAGCTTTTATGCAGGAGATCAGGACTTCTATGTATAATGGGGATAACGTTTATTTAAGAGGTTTTGGTTCTTTTATCATTAAAACGAGAGCTGCTAAAACGGGAAGAAATATTTCTAAGAACACTGCGATTGAGATTCCTGCTCATAACATTCCTGCTTTCAAACCTTCAAAATCTTTTGTTGAGAAAGTAAAAACAAAAGTTGCAGTAAAATAAAAATTAACTGAATATTAACTAGTTACTAAAAATTAAAATTATGCCAAGCGGAAAGAAAAGAAAAAGACACAAGGTTGCAACACACAAGAGAAAGAAAAGAAGAAGAGCGAACAGACATAAGAAAAAATAATCTCTTTTTCTCGAGATTTACAATATAATAATATAGTTGGTGATTTTAAAATTTTAAAAGCTCACCGGCTATATTTTTGTTTTGCAACTATAGGATTCCGTGGATATAAAGCGTTTTTTAAAGATTTTTTTTTAAGAAATCATGAATGTTTTAATTTAATTCTTAATTTTAAGATTCATTCAATAATAAAAAAACAATGCTTATTTCCTTTAATCTTAACAATTACCTTATAACAAAATGAAGAAAGAACTAATAGTTTCGCATGAGGATGATCTTACAAAGATTGTATTGCTGGAAGACGGAAGACTATGTGAACTTCATGAGCAAGAGGACAAAAGCGAATTTATAGTTGGAGATTTGTTTGTTGGAAAAGTAAAAAAACTGGCCCCTAACCTTAATGCCGCATTCGTAAATATAGGATATGAGAAGGATGCATTCCTGCATTATCAGGATCTGGGACCACAATACCTTACTTACCGTAAATTTCTGAAAGATACGATTTCTAAAAAACAAAGCTCCTCAAGCTTAAAAAATTTCGAAATACAACCCGAAATAGACAAAAATGGAACAGTAGACAAAGTAGTCGCTAAAGATGATCTTGTTTTGCTGCAAATTACCAAAGAACCTATTTCTACAAAGGGACCCCGAATTTCTACTCAGGTTTCTTTAACAGGCCGTTTTTTGGTACTGATACCTTTCGATAACAAAGTTTCAATTTCTAAAAAAGTTAAAAGTTTCGAAGAAAAAGAAAGACTGAGAACACTTATTGAAAGTATTAAGCCTGAAGGGTTCGGAGTCATCATCAGAACCGTAGCCGAAGGTAAAAAAGTAGCCGATCTTCATAATGACATGAATCAGCTGATCCAGAAATGGGAAACTACTTTTAAAAACATTCAGAAGAATAAAGTTCCGGCCCGGGTTTTAAGCGAAGAAGACAAAGCTTCAGCTATTTTACGAGACAATTTCAACCAGGATTTCGTCAGCATTACATGCGATGATGAGCAAATGGTGGAAGAAATGAAAAATTATGTGGAAGTTATTGCTCCGGAAAGAAAAAATATTGTCCATTTTTATAATTCCCACATTCCTCTACTCGAATATTACAACGTTGAAAAACAGCTTAAACAAAGCTTTGGAAAACACGTTAATATTCCAAGTTCCAAAGGTGCTTATCTGGTCATAGAACACACAGAAGCCCTTCACGTCGTAGACGTCAACTCCGGCAACAACATTACAGCCGGAAATACCGCCAATAAAGAGCATGCATTACATGTGAACAAAATGGCATCCACAGAGATCGCCAGACAGCTGCGTCTCCGTGATATGGGAGGGATTATCGTGATCGATTTTATCGACATGCCCAATCCTGAACACCGAAGAGATCTGTTCGAACATCTTAAAGAAGAAATGAAACGTGATAAAGCACGTCACAAGATTCTTCCGCCAAGCAAGTTCGGATTGATACAAATTACCAGACAGAGAAACCGTCCGGAAAAACAGATCGAAACCAAAGAAGAAAACCCTAATAAAGACGGAGAAATCGTTGCTCCGATCGTTATTGTGGAAAGAATGGGAGAAACCCTCAGAACAATTATGCAGAAGGAGAAAGGAAAACTGTACCTGCATGTTCATCCTTTCGTGGAAGCATTCCTGACCAAAGGGATCAACAGCATCCAGATGAAATGGTTTGTTAAATACAAAAAATGGGTAACCATCATTCCCAGGGATTCTTTTAAATATTTAGAATATAGAATTTATAATGCCAACAAAGAAGAGCTGATTGGATATTCTAATTAAGACAAAATTAGGAGGCCGTTTTCACAACCAGTGAAAACGGCCTTTTTTATACATTTTTCTTCTGCCTCTTCTGTGAATAGTATCTGCAAATCTATTCTTATCAAAAAGATAATAGAAAATACAGAGAGACATACTGTATCCGTATTACAGACCTTATAAATTACTTACCAATCTATCCTGATCATTCAGCAGTACGGATTTAATAAAAAAATAACTTTATTATCGACTAAAACCATTAAAATTTCTAATTAACAAAAGCAGCAAAACAATGATGAATCTAGATTTACATATAGTGAATTATGATTAATTAACATTTTGCGCGCTTCTTTTCTTCGGGATATATTCTTAAATTTGAGGTATGAGTTTTGGAAAAGATTTATTACGAAAAATAAAAACCACGGAATTGCCCGGGATAAATGCTCATGGAGTATTTTCACCACCCTCGCGTCCCGTCTTCACCTATGATGAGGTTTTGAAGAAGAATCCAAAATTTGCTGCCGTGAATATAGTTTTGTATCTGAAAAATGACGAGTGGCATTTTCCGCTGATCCAGAGAACGATTAACGAACACGACAGACACAGTGGCCAGATCTCTTTACCTGGCGGAAAACGCGAAGAACTGGATCAGGATTTTGCAGAAACTGCGGTCCGTGAAACTTCAGAAGAAATCGGTATAGAAAAACATTATGTGAGAATGATCAGGGAATTGTCACCGATCTATATTCCTCCGAGTAATTTTTATGTGTACCCCTACATTTCGTACACTAAAAAAAATCCCGAATTCATTTTACAGCAAAGCGAAGCGGTAGAAGTAATCGAATTTCCAGTTACCTCTTTCCTAAATCTTCCGGATCAGCCTGAAATGATGGCGCTTCCGAGCGCTGCAGGCCATGAGGTACCGGTTATTAATTTCAACGGATACATCATCTGGGGTGCCACAGCAATGATTTTAAGCGAATTCAGCCAGTTGCTGAAAAAAATGTAACTTTGCACTATCGTGTTTAATTGAGAGATGGCGAAGAAAAATATTTTCACTGATGCATTCGGTACACCCTATTTTTTTAAGAGGGTAATTATTTTTATTTTAGGATTTGTGTCTTACAGAAGATTCAACGGCTTTAATAAATTGAAAATAACAGGTACTGAGCACCTCGTGGATCTTCCGGATTCCAATGTGTTATTTGTATCCAACCACCAGACCTACTTTGCTGATGTTGCGGCCATGTATCATGCATTCTGTGCTGTGAATAACGGATACCTGAATACGATCAAAAACCCGATTTACCTGCTCAATCCAAAGATCGATTTTTATTATGTAGCAGCTGAAGAAACCATGAATAAAGGTATTCTTCCTAAAATTTTTAAAATTGCAGGCGCAGTAACGGTAAAGAGAACCTGGAGAGCTGAGGGTAAAAATGTCAACAGACTGGTAGACCTCACGGAGGTAGATAATATTATGAAAGCTCTGGATAACGGCTGGGTAGCCACTTTCCCTCAGGGTACCACTTCTGCTTTTGCCCAGGGAAGAAAAGGAACTGCAAAACTGGTAAAAAACCAGCGGCCGATTGTGATCCCCATTAAAATTAATGGATTCCGGAGAGCATTCGATAAAAAAGGTCTTCGTGTGAAAGTAACGGGTGTAAAACCTACCATGGAGTTTAAAGCGCCTCTGGATATCGATTACGATAAAGAAAATGCTCATGAAATCCTGTTAAAAATCATGACTGCCATAGAGCAGACAGAAGATTTTAACCTGCTGCACCAGTATGATGAAGAACTGAAAGCTAAAAAATCAGAACAAAAGGAATCAGATAATTAAAGTAAAACAGATGAAAAGAATAATAGAAATCTTATTCGCACTCATAGTATTAGTTTCATGTAATAGCCAGAAGGTATATTCAGATTTTGATATCAGCTATTCCAGAAGCGGGGGACTTGCTCCCGTTTATGAAAACTTACTGATCAAGGATAACAGTGCCCACTATTCTTTTGAAGGGCAGGGAAAAAAGCACAAGCAGGATTTTAAAATTTCTGACGAAGATTTAAAAAAAATAACGGCTACCCTTTCTCAAAATAACTTCAGAAGAATACAGGAAGATCATAAGAAGATTTATGATATCGTAGCGACGACCATCAATGTAAAGAAAAGTCCTAATGAAGGCAGTAAAACCGATGCCAGTTCGATCATGCCCAATTATAAAACCAACTGGGAAAACATCATCACTGTGTTTCAGGAGATCATTAATAATAATGTAAAAAACAGTAAATAAGTTGAAGACCCATTTTATCGCTATCGGCGGGAGTGCCATGCATAATCTTGCCATTGCATTAAAAGACAAAGGATATCAGGTAACAGGTTCAGATGATGCTATTTTTGAGCCTTCAAAATCCAGGTTGGCGGAGAAGGGAATTTTACCCGAGGAGTTAGGCTGGTTTCCCGAAAAAATCTCTTCTGATATTGATGCTGTTATTCTCGGAATGCATGCCCATCAGGACAATCCTGAATTGGCAAAAGCAAAAGAACTGGGTTTAAAAATTTATTCTTATCCTGAATTCCTTTACGAGCAGTCTAAAAATAAAACAAGAGTGGTGATCGCCGGTTCTCATGGAAAAACTACGATTACTTCGATGATCCTTCATGTTCTGAACTTTCATCAGAAAGATGTTGATTTCATGGTAGGCGCCCAGCTGGAAGGCTTCGACTGTATGGTAAAACTTACCCCGGACAATGATTTTATGGTATTGGAAGGCGATGAATACCTGTCCTCTCCTATCGATCTGCGTTCAAAATTTTTGTTGTATCAGCCGAATATTGCTTTGTTAAGCGGAATCGCATGGGATCATATCAATGTTTTCAAAACGTTTGACGATTATACAGAACAGTTCAGAAAATTCGTGGCCAGCATTACGCCGGGAGGAATTCTGGTCTACAATGAGGAAGATCCTGAGGTCGTGAAAGTAGTGGAGGCGGCTGAGAATTATTTCAGAAAAATCCCTTACCATACGCCGGATTATGAGATCATAAGTGGAAAAGTTCATCTAAAAACTGAAATGGGAGATATCCCGCTTTCCGTTTTTGGTGCTCACAATCTTCTGAACCTTGAAGGTGCAAGACACATCTGCCATCATCTGGGCGTGATGGATGAAGATTTCTACGAAGCGATTATGAGCTTTAAAGGTGCTTCCAAACGACTTGAAAAAGTGGAAAGAGAAGATCACGGAACACTTTATAAAGATTTTGCCCATGCTCCCAGTAAAGTTAAAGCTGCCGTGAAAGCCTTTAATGAGCAGTTTAAAAAAGATAAAAAATACGGTTTCCTGGAACTTCATACCTATTCAAGCCTGAATCCTGCCTTTCTGGAGCAGTATGACAATGCGATGGATGACCTGGATGAAGCAGTCGTTTTTTATTCTGAAGATGCCTTGAAGATCAAAAGAATGGACCCGATCTCTCCGGAACTGATCAGAGAAAAATTTAAAAATGAAAACTTAAAAGTTTTTACTGATGCCGAAGAGCTCCACGCCTATTGGGATCTTCTGGATAAAACCCAGGGAGTTTTCCTGATGATGAGCTCAGGTAATTTCGGAGGTCTCGATTTGACGAAATAAAATAATAATTGATATCTGAAAAAGATCTGTACTCACTGAATACAGATCTTTTTTATAGCCTGGGCTATTGATTAATCCTTAAAATCTTCACCATCATTACGGATGGTGCCTTTATTTTCTTCTGTATCGTCAGTTGCCTTACGATCCTCACCACTTTCTTCTGACGGATCAACAGAATGAACTATATTCTGATAAATACTTTCTAAAGTTTCCGCGGAAGTTTCTTCTTTGGCGCCCTCATCGGGCTGCGCAATGGGGTCGGTAATTTCTGACTGGTTCTTAGAAATCATAACTTAAATTTTTTGTGATTATATTTAAAGATAAGTTTATTTTTTAACTTTTTACAAAAATTAATAAAAAAAAGGAAGCGATAATGACTGCTTCCTTTAAAATTTATAAAAATTCTGATTAGATATCGGCTACTGCATTCAGCATTTTTTCTTCCCATGCAGGGTCTTCAGGATCAAAAAATAATCTTTTCCCGGTGTCTAAAGAACGGACGGTATTCATGTCAGCTTCCGTTAACTCAAAATCAAAGACATTGAAGTTCTCTGCAATCCTGGAAGGTGTTACAGATTTTGGAATGACACAGAAACCTTCCTGCAAATGCCATCTCAGGATCACCTGTGCCACTGTCTTATGGTAGGCTGAAGCGATCTTTTTCAGCTCCTCATTATCCAGAAGTCCTGCATTCCCGTTGCCAAGCGGACTCCACGGCTGCGTAATGATATTATTTTCTCTGTTGTATTCCTGAAGTTCTTTCTGTTGGAAAAGCGGATGCAGTTCGATCTGGTTGATAACCGGAGGAACGCTAGCATTTGCTTTCAGCTCATCCATTTTTTTAATAGTAAAATTACAGACTCCAATTGCCTTAATCTTCCCTTCCTGATACAATTCTTCCATCGCCTTCCATGCTCCGTTGAAATCTGAATACGGCCAGTGAATCAGATACATATCCAGATAGTCAAGCGCCAATCTGTCCAGTGTTCTCTGGAAAGCCGCCTTTGTCTTTTCATAGGTCGTATCCTGCACCCATAATTTTGAAGTCACAAATAAATCATCGCGGTCTATTCCACTGTTTCTGATCGCTTTTCCAACCGCTGTTTCATTTTGATAAATGGAAGCCGTATCAATCATCCGATATCCTGTTTCAATGGCTGTCAGGACAGCATTTTCACATTCATTCAGATCTTCCATCTGCCAGACTCCGAAACCCAGCGCAGGAATGTTTACTCCGTTATTTAAGGTAATGACAGGTTGCCCTGTATATGTTTTCTGCTCCATACTGTTTTTATTTTTGATGTAAAGTCAAACAAATTTCCGATAAAATTATGGAATTTCCGGTTACCAATTTTACTTATTATATAACGCCACACCTTTTCTCCTCCGTTAAAGAAGATCGGCGAATGATCCCGTTTTATGAAGAATTTCTCAATATTAAAACTTAATTTTTTAGTTTTGTAAAAATTAAAGTTATGCCACTTCAATTCAGACCTGCAGAACCGGAAGATTATTTCAGAATCATGGAAATCTGGGAATCTGCCGTGAAAGCGACGCACCATTTTCTCACTGAAGAAGATTTTGAATATTATAAAAGGATTATTCCCCTGGAATACCTGCCGGTTCTTGAGATACATCTGGTTACTGAAAATGAGGAGGCCAAAGGTTTTGCCGCAGTGGCAGAAGGAAATTTGGAAATGCTTTTCATTCATAATGAGGTGCGGGGAAAAGGATTGGGTAAAAAGCTTTACCAGATGATGCAGGAACAAACCCCTTTTACAAAGGTAGATGTTAACGAACAAAATCCGCAGGCTATCGGATTTTACGAAAAGTTAGGATTCAGAAAAACCGGAAGATCTGAAAAAGACGGCTCAGGGAAAGAATATCCGGTTATTCATATGAGTTTGTAATCGACACCTAGGGAGGAAATATTAAACAACCAACGGCTCATCCTTACTCATCATCTTTCTGAATAAACCTTTGATGTGATCTATTTCCTCCTGGTACATCGTTTTTTTCCGGCATCCGAAATATAATGTATTTTCCAGTTTTTTTTCACCTTCCCAGATCAGTTTGACCTCTCCGTTTTCGATCTCATTTTTACACAGAAAATCCGGAACGACGGCCAGTCCGGTTCCTCCTTTCAGACAACGGATAATGGAGTTTAAATTCGGTACAATGTAGTTGGGACGGAAATCAGGTTTATGTCCAAAGTTTAAAATCCAGAACTGAAATAGGTGCTCCATATCTCCGGTAGTTCCGTACCATTTTTCTTTTTTCAACCAAGCTTCGATATACTCTGTCCCCTGTGTGGCTGCTATCTTATTAAAATCTTCTGTATCCACATCTTTTCCACCTACTAAAATAATCTGTTCAGAAGAAAATGCTTCATGTAAGATGTTAGGAGATGTCCCTTTTTTTGGGGTAATAATTAAATCTAAAATTCCTTTATCCAGCTGATCCAGCATTTCGGGATATTCCCCAAAACTGATAATCAGATTAAAGGGCAAGGTCGAAACATACTGTTCTAGTGTAGTCTGAAAAGTTTCAAAACACATTCCCACACTGATGGTCGGGGTATGTTTTTCTGTTGACTTCTGGAAATTTTTCTCCACTTCCTCCAGTTTGGTCAAGGGTTCGGAAATCGCATTAAATAATACTTTTCCTCTTTCTGTCGGAATCATTTTCCTTCCGGTTCTGTCAAATAACTTATATCCCACATATGCTTCAAGGGAACCAAGATGAAGGCTGACACCGGGCTGCGAAATAAACAGAGCATCTGCAGCTCCGGTTAGGGTTCCGGTCTTATAAATTGCTTTGAAAGTTCGGTACCATTCAAGATTAACCATAATTCCAGGTATTAATATTCTGATACAAATTTATAAAATAATCAGATAACTGATGATTTTAAGCACTAATATTTCTCTATATTTTCTAAGCTAATACTTGTCGATTATCTGATACGATCAGAATTTAATATTCTGCATTCTTAATTCATGTATTATTTTTATAATACTTAACTATAATTTACATTATTTTTATTATACATCCATCCAACATAACTTTGTACTACAAAATTTAAACAATCATACAATAATGAAAAAAGTATTAATTATCAATGGTGGTCAGAATTTCGGACATTCCGGAGGGAAATATAACCAAACCATTGCTGACAACACAGTGGAAACTCTTAAGAAATTTCAAGATATCGAAGTGAGAATCACCAACGTAGGAGAAGGTTACGAGAAAAATGAAGAAGTAGAAAAGTTTGTGTGGGCCGATTATATCATTTATCACACTCCGATCTGGTGGTTTCAGCTCCCGAACGGTTTAAAAAAATATATCGATGAAGTGTTCACTGCGGGACACGCGAAAGGAATTTACATGAATGACGGAAGAACCTCTGAAAATCCTGAAATCAACTATGGAACAGGAGGAATGCTGGGTGGAAGAAAGTATATGGTAACCACAAGCTGGAATGCGCCGGAAACTGCATTTACCCTGCCGGGAGAATTTTTCAGCGAAACCAGTGTGGATGATGGGCCACTATTCGGATTCCATCGGATGAATGCCTTTGTTTCATTAGAAAAACTGGAAAGTTTCCACTTCCACGATGTCGAAAAAAATGCCGATATCGACCGCGATATGAAGCTTTACAGAGAACATATTACCAAAGTTTTTGAAAAAGAATTAAAACCCAACTTAGTGTCATGAAAATTTATCTTACTGCAATAATACAATCAAAAGAAGAATACAGGACGGAAGTCATGGAAGTTCTTCAGAATATGGTTAAAGAAACCCGGAAAGAGGAAGCCAACGAATCGTACATCCTGCACCAGGGAATCGAAGATAAAAATCAATTTGTGTTCTACGAAATCTGGAAAAATAAAGAAGGATTAGCCCTGCATAATCAGCAGTCCTATATTGAAACCTTTGGAGCTTTAGTGGATGAAAAACTGCAGGAAAAGCCACAGATTTTTCTGACCACTATCATTTAAAATACAACCTTTCATGAAAAAATTAGCCTTTTTAGTGATTACTCTGTTCACTATAGGATTCGTCCAGTCTCAAACGAAAAAATCTGAAAAGATGAAAAAGAAAATTTTATTTGTCGTAACCAGTCATGACAAAAAAGGAAATACGGGTGAAAACACCGGGTACTATCTTGGAGAGGTTTCTCACCCCTGGGAAGTTCTTCGCAATGCCGGATATGAAATTGATTTTGTAAGTCCGGAAGGAGGTACACCGCCCGTTGACGGATTCGATCTAAAGGATCCGGTAAACAAAGCATTTTGGGAAAATGAAGAATACAGAAATAAGATAGAGCATTCTTTTACTCCTTCACAGGTAAATCCTTCAGATTATTCAACCATTTTTTATGCAGGCGGTCACGGTGCGATGTGGGATTTTGCAGATGATACGGAACTGGCCGCTATCGCTTCGAAAATCTACACGAACGGAGGGATTGTGGCGGCTGTCTGCCACGGTCCCGCCGGCCTGGTGAATATTAAACTGGATACCGGTAAGTATTTAGTGGAGGGTAAAAAAATAAATGCTTTCACCAACGAAGAAGAAGCTGAAGTAAAATTAACCCATGTGGTTCCCTTTCTGCTGGAAGATAAGCTGAAAGAAAGAGGTGCAAAATTTGAGAAATCAGGACCCTGGCAGAACCATGTAGTGACAGACCGGAGAGTAATCACCGGCCAAAACCCTCAATCTGCAAAAAGTGTCGGTGAGGCCATTGTAAAAGAATTAAACAGGTAATATCTTATTCATGCTCTCAGGTGACTGAAAAAGCAGCCCTGATGTTTGCCTGATCCTGAGAATAATTGATGCTGACAATTCTGACCTGAATGAATTTAATTATTATTGATTTGGTGTAAAAATTTCATTATACCATATAAAAATAAAACCGGTTATGAATGTATTGAAAACAACCGTCACAGGATGTCTATTTTTTGCGATGAACTTATTTTCTGCCCAGCAGAAGGAAACCTGCCGATATACTAAAACTCCGACGGGATACCTGATGGTCCTTCGACAGGATGACGATGTTCTGGCTCACGTTGAAAATCTGGCCAAAACAGAAAATATTCCGTCAGCCAGTTTTACAGGCATAGGCTTTGCCTCGGAGGTCACTTTCGGATTTTATGATTTCAAGGCGAAGAAATTTAATCCTGAAACTTTTAAGAAAGTGGAAATGGGCAGTTTAACAGGTTCAGTCGCCTGGAATGAAAAAGGTCCTTCCATCCACGTTCACGGCATCGCAACAGATGATCAGTTCAAGGCTGTTGGTGGACATATTTTATCCCTTCGTGTCGGAACAGGATCTATGGAAATTTACGTAGCTGTGAATGATGAGAAACTGGAAAGGAAAATCGAGCAGCCGCTAAATGCGAATGTTTTGCAGATCAACTGCAGTCAATAGCCTTTCAATCAGAGACGTTGTAAACGTTATGATAAATAGACAAATAAAAGAGCTTCTCAAAAATAAGAGAAGCTCTTTTCGAAGGTGATAAATTCCGGATTATTTGGCAACCGGCATGTGGGTGCTGATCGCAATTCTGTTCCATGCATTAATGGTGATAATGGCCATAATGATTTGTGCGATCTGATGTTCATTAAAAATCTGTCGTGCTTTACCATACGTTTCGTCAGTCAATCCTTTCCGGCTGATCAAGGTAATTTCCTCTGTCATTTCAAGCAATACCTGTTCTTCTTCAGTAAACAATTCCTTCGCCTCTCTCCACGCATTCAAAAGATAAATTCTCTGTGGAGTTTCACCGTATTTCACGGCATCTTTCGTGTGCATATCCAGACAGAAGGCACATCCGTTAATCTGCGAAGCTCTGATTTTTATTAATTCTTTTTGAATTTGATTTAAAGAAATCGTCTGAAGATACCCTTCAAGTCCCATCATCGCCTTGTAAGCGGCGGCATCTGCGGTCGCCATGTTAATTCTTGCGCTCATATTATATATATTTTAAGTTAATAATTTACTTCCTGTCATCTGTCGTTATAGCCAATGTAAATGAGTATTTTTCCTGTCCTGCCAATAAAAATGCAGCTGTACCTGCTATCCGGACAGAATAATCCAGAGGCATTTTAATTCCCAGTACCACGGTCATCGATAGAGCAAAAGTGAGTAACAGAAATCCGGCACCGTATGCTCCGGTTTTAGTTCTAAAACCGAAAATCAGCATCAAAGGAAAAATGATTTCCAGAAATGTCGCCATATAAGCAGAAAATACACTCAGGTTTTCAGGAAGAAAAAAAGTGAGCTTACGGGTATATTTTTCAAAATTCTCCCAGTTTCCCCATGCAGAATTTTCACCCCAGAAACCCAACCGGTCAGCGACCGCTGAAAGCATCGTCACAGAAATAGCCAGTCTTAAGAATAGCTGCGAAAACCAAGAATTTTTGCCTGTCATTATATTTGTTTTTCTGAACAGGACAAAGTTGTGATTTCTGCGCCTAAAAAATCTTAAACTGGTTTAAGAACGTAATTTCGCTCTTATTTCACTTAAATATTCCGGGGTAAAACCTAAAAAAGAGGCAACCAGGTATTGTGGAATTCTCTGGATAAACCAGGGATACAGAGTACTGAAGTGAATATAATACTCTTCCTTGGTCATTTCATACAGATAGCGCAATCTTTTTTCAGCCGCAGCATAAGCCGTCTGGTAGACCATCCTGAAATAGCGTTCCATAACCGGGTGTTTTTCCAGCAGGTGCTCCTGCGAAGAATAGTCGATCATTAAAATCCTGGACTTTTCTACCGCCTGGATATTAAAGTCGGATTTCATCTGTTTCTCAAAAGCAAATGTATCGGAAATCCACCAGTTTTCGATGGCAAATTCCGTAGTCTGCTCGATTCCTTTTTCGTTAATGAAGAACTTCCTGAGGCATCCTTCCAGTACAAAATATTTAAATTTACAAATTTCACCTTCAAGCATCAGATTTTCTTTTTTTCCGGTATTTATGATCTGGAAATATGAAATAACAGAAGCAAATTCCTGATCGTCTATTGAAATAAATTTATCTAAATGTGCCTTAAAAGTTTCCATTGTTGAAATTCTGTATCCAAACTTAACTTTATTTTTTTAGTTTTACAATGACAAAACATTAAATCATGGAAGTCGTAGCCAAAATTTTAATTGCCATCGTAGCGATCGAACATCTTTACATTCTATGGATGGAAATGTTCGCATGGGAAACCAAAGGAAAAGAAGTTTTCAAAGCAGCATTGCCGGCTGAAATGTTTAGACCGACCAAAGGACTGGCAGCCAACCAGGGACTTTACAACGGATTTCTCGCTGCAGGGTTATTTTGGTCTTTCCTGATAGAAGACCCCAAATGGCAGACCAATATCGCCTTATTCTTTCTGGGATGTGTGGCTGTTGCAGGAATTTATGGCGCCATTTCAGCTACAAAAAAAATATTTTTCGTTCAGGCACTTCCTGCTATCCTGGCAATGATAGCTGTATTACTGAAATAATAACATAGCTTGCCACGCTTATTATAAACACAAATTCTTACAGTACCGGAACTTATAATTTCATGATGTATTGTGAAAGCTTCTTTTATTTTAAATGAAATTAACTTTACACCCCATTTATATTAACTATTGATATTCAACGCGTTACATGCGTTAAAATCCATTTAATATTAAATTCGTAAATTTGCATAACCGATAAGAAATAAAGCATTGCTTTTTTTATTGGCCTGCATTTTGATAAAATGTAGAAATTCAAGTTGTTCAGTACAAATATCTGTTAATTATCCGGGCGGTAATTATTTTGAAATCTATTGAAAGATTAATTTCTTTTTTCATGATACGCTCACTTTTGAGTACCATCTATAGAAATATTTAAAATATAGCATCAGACTTTACGTCTTTTGCATGTTTTCGTTTTTCATACATGATTCTTTTGAATCCTGAATAGATCCGTATTATGTCCATCCAGAAAATAAATAGATTATACGTTTAATCTGTACTCTAATGAACAATAATTTTATATAACCACAAAATACTGAATATGGATCATATTGAAAACGGCAGAAAAGTAAAACTAAAAGTAGAGGACCTTACGATTATTTTCGGAAAGCAAAAAGAAAAGGCACAGGAACTTCTCGGGAAAGGCTTTTCAAAAAAAGAAATTCTTGAAAAAACAGGCTGTACTGTTGGAATCAATAAAGCCAGTTTTGAAATTTACGAAGGTGAATTCTTTGTCATAATGGGATTATCAGGAAGCGGAAAATCAACGCTGCTGCGCTGTCTTAACAGGCTGAATGAACCCACATCCGGAAAAGTGTATATCAACGATGATAATATTACCGATAAGAATAATAAAGACCTCCTGGAAGTAAGACGGACAGAAATGAGCATGGTCTTTCAGAAATTCGGGCTCCTTCCCCATCACACCGTTCTGAGCAACGCTGCTTTTGGTCTGGAAATACGGGGTGAAGACAAAGCATCCCGTGAAAATAAGGCGCAGAAAGCATTAGACATTGTGGGGTTAAACGGTTTTGAAAATCAGTTTCCTTCCCAACTTTCCGGCGGAATGCAGCAAAGAGTGGGATTAGCCAGAGCACTGGCCAATGATCCGGAAGTTTTATTAATGGATGAGGCATTCTCCGCACTCGATCCGCTGATAAAATCTGAAATGCAGGATCAGCTGCTGGAACTTCAGAATACCCTCCAAAAAACAATTGTTTTTATAACCCACGATTTGGATGAGGCCATTAAGATCGGAGACCGGATTGTGATTATGAAGGACGGGGTGATCGAGCAGATAGGAACTGCGGAAGATATTTTAACCAATCCGGCAAGCGATTATGTAAAAGCTTTCGTAGAAAAAGTAGACCGTAAAACCATCATTACGGCCAGATCTCTGATGTTTGATAAACCTACTGTCGTGCGTTTCAGAAAAGACGGTCCGGAAGGTGCTCTCAGGAAGATGCGGGCTACCGGCCTTGAAAACTTACCCGTAGTGGATTTTCAGAATACATTTTTGGGATTTGTCACTCTCAGTGATATTATGATGATCGCCAGACGTAAAGAGCCTACCGTAGAATCGGTCATCAATACCAATGTTCCTTCTGTTTTCCCCGAAGCTACGGTAGAAGAAATGTTACCGCTTATTTCCGGAAGTAAGTCTTCTATCGCTGTTGTAGACGAAAATAATAAGTTTTTGGGACTGATCAGCCAGTTATCCCTGGTGATAGAAGCGACAAAATTTAACGAAGAAGAAATTATAGAACTAAAAGAAATCGCAAACAACCAGTAAGATGAATAAAATTATAGATATAGGCCAATATGTGGAAACAGCGATCAATTGGCTCACCGAACACGGAAAACCTTTTTTCGATATTATTAAACATGCAGGTAACTCTTCGATCATGGGACTCGAATGGGTTCTGGTACATACTCCTTTTTATGTGATCATTCTCCTGTTTACAGCCTTAGCATGGTGGAAAGCCGGAAAAGGTACGGCAGTGATGACTTTAGCGGGACTGAGCATTATATTTTTAATGGGATTCTGGACAGAAACCATGGAAACGCTGGCACTTATTTTTGTATCCACGCTTACAGCACTAATGCTGTCGGTCCCGTTGGGAATATGGGCTGCTAAAAATAAATTCGCTGCAAAAATGATCCGTCCGATGCTGGATCTGATGCAGACGATGCCGGCCTTTGTATATCTGATTCCTGCCGTCTTATTTTTCAGTATCGGTAAAGTTCCCGGAGCATTTGCCACCATTATTTTTGCCATGCCCCCGGCAGTACGGTTAACCACCTTGGGAATCGAGGCTGTTCCGAAAGATATTGTGGAAGCTGCCCGGGCTTTCGGAGCAACCAACCGCCAGATCCTGTTTAAGGTAGAGCTTCCTCTGGCCACGCAGACCATTCTGGCCGGAGTAAACCAGACGATATTGTTATCACTTTCCATGGTTGTTATTGCAGGAATGATTGCCGCAGGAGGCCTGGGAGAAAAAGTACTGGAAGGAATTAATAACCTTGATATCGGACTGGGATTCGAAAGTGGATTATCCGTTGTGATTCTGGCCATTATACTTGACCGTATTACGCAGGGGTTTGTAAAGAAAAAACAATAAAATGAAGAATATAAAATATGTTATACTTGCTGTTTTAATTGCCTCTTTCGGGATATTTAATTCATGCGAAAAAAAGAACTCAAGATATATCACCATCGGAATGGTCGACGGCTGGGCGGAGGATGTTGCCATGACCCATGTTGTCAAAGCCATTCTGGATGAGCAGGGCTATCATGTCATTATCCAGAAGGCATCCACCGATATGATCTTAGCATCAATGAATAATGAAGATACCGACCTTTTTATGGGAGTCTGGCTGCCCTACACGCACGCCGTAAAAGTCGCAAGGTTTCCGGAACTGATAAACCTTGGAAACAATTATGACAATGGCCGGATCGGGCTGGTAGTCCCTGATTATGTCCCCGTTACTTCCATTGAACAACTTAATAAGCATACTGATCAGTTCAGTCACAGAATCATTGGAATAGAAAAAGGAGCCGGATTAACCGCTGGTACGGATAAAGCCATCACAGATTATGCACTGAATTATAGACAGGTCAATTCATCTACGATTGCTATGATCACCGAACTGCAGAACGCCATTAAGCGTAAAGAATGGATCGTGGTGGCGGGCTGGCAACCCCACTGGATGTTCGGAAAGATGAAACTTAAATTTCTGGATGATCCTAAAAAGACATTCGGTGAAGCAGAGCAGATTAAAACCTACAGCAGAAAAAGCTTTGGTAAAGACCATCCGGAACTGGCAAAATTCTTTTCTAAAATGCATTTTGATGACGCCGATATGACCGATCTTTTAACAAAAATGGAAGACAGCAAAGATAAACAGGCCACCGCCAAAAAATGGGTGAAAAATCATCCTGAACTTGTAAAACTATGGCTTGAGCATAATTAATTTTATAATAAACAGAATATCTGGTCATGATGAAGGTCAAAGAAGCCATGATATCCGTAAAATTTACAGAAATGACAAACTCAAAATTTCTTCAAGCTTCTGTTTCAGCTCTTTTGGTTTAAACTGACCTTCATGATAATCCACTAATTGCAGGTTCCGGTCTAAAATAATCCATAAAGGATAAACAGATTGTCTTTTATTTTTAGAAAGTGCCAGCGCCAGTTCGTGAATCCCGGAATTTCCGTTCACACGGTACGCGAACTCCTTTCCCTGAAAACTGATTTTATCTTTTGTTTTTTCTGCTTCAAAATCAATGTAATAAAATTTGTCATTTATTAATGAAACCAAATCTTTGTTCCTATTTAACTGATAGGATTCAATTTTACATACCGAACACCAATCGGTGTATATATGGATAATAACAGGTCTGGAATTTTCCTGATGTTTCATCTCAAGATCAGAAAAAGTGCCTGTCTTTATCTGTGAAAGATAAAAACAAGGCACAAACATTAAAAATAGTATAAGTTTTTTCATTTAATAGTATACTTTAGTCCCAAAAATCCCCGGATCCCCTGCATCGGAGCATATCCGTAGGTGGTATCAAAAGTATAGCGATAGGGATTAATAACCGGGTCATCCACATTTTTATCAAAAGGATCAAACGGTCTCATCAAAGGATTTTTCGGTGTGAAATTGAGAAGATTTTTAATTCCTCCATAAATCTCCAGTCCTGATCTGAAACTTTTAGAAACCTGAATATTGGCCAGTGTATACCATGGTGAATATTCGGGTCGGTAATCGTTCGGCAGAACGGGCAATCGCATCGGCCCGTAAAACTGGCCTGTAAAATCGATGGTCATATTATTCTGAAATTTATACGACAGACTGTATGTTCCGCTCCATTTTGGAGCATGCAGCTGCTGAACTTTTCCCTTATCACCATCAAATTTCTGGTAGACATCCAGATAGGTAACTCCCAAATTTATACTCAGCGGAAAATTGAAAGTATAGTCTACATTCAGAGAAGCTCCTTGTGAAATGCCGTAACCCTGAAGATTATCATAGATGATTTTCTGTGGATCCGTATCGAAATCACCCACAATTTTATTGCTGAAATAGGTATAAAATAGAGACGCATCAAGATTAATCAATTGGTCACTGACAGGAATTTTCCAGATATAATTTAAATTTCCGTTGGCGGATCTCTCAGGTTTCAGTTCTGATTTAATCACTACCTCCCGTGATCCCGTTAAAGCGGCATGGTCTTCCGTGAACAAGTTAACCACTCTGAAACCTGTTCCGAAATTGAACCTCAGCGTATGAAAAGGATTCGGAGAAAACTTCCATGCAAAACGGGGGGAATGTATGTCATGATGTATTTTATCATAATCCAGTCGGTAGCCTAACAGCAACGTATTTTTTTTGTTAATTTTCCACTGGTCCTGGATAAACACCCCTAAAATCGGTGATTTCATCGGCTCATTGGTAAGTCCGTCGCCTGATAATGTCCCGGGAGTATTATCATCATAAAACGTTCTTTTAAAAGTAATCCCCAGCATCAGATCATGGTTCCCCAATTTCTTATCCCAATACGTCTGGGCAAAAGCCACTTTCTGAGTTGCCGTATAAGGACTGGTTCCATAGAATGAATTCTGATCATGAAAATTATAAGAAAACTGAGTGATGACATTTTCGTTCAGCGGCCACTGATAGACCCCGAAAGCCTCAGCTCTGTTGGTGTAAATACTTTCGCCGTATACTTCACTACTTCCCCGGTAAGATTTATTCCACTGCATTTCACCTCCGAAACGGTCTTCGTAAAGATACCTCAGTGCAAAACCTGCCAGCCGGTTTTCTTTCCTCTGAAAGTTCCATTTATTAAACACTGAAATTCTGTTTTGTAAAGCAGCATCTGTAAAATTGTCTTTATTCTGATCTGTTCTTTGATTGTAATTAAAATAATTAAGGCTTAATAATGAAGCCACATTTTTCCCAAAATTAAATTTCGTTGATAGATCCACATTATTTTCGCTCCATGTGGTGGTCATCACATCCACACTCAGTTTTGGTGCAGTGAGCGCATTTTTGGTAATGATATTGATGACACCGCCCATGGCTTCAGAGCCGTAAATGGATGAAGCCGGCCCTTTCACGACTTCAATTCTGTCGACCAGGCTGTTGGGAATTCCACTCAAACCGTAGACGGTGGACAGTGAACTCACGATCGGCATTCCGTCAATCAGAATCATGGTGTAAGGTCCCTCAAGTCCATTGATGTGAATGTCTCCGGTATTACAGACCGAGCAGTTCAGTTGCGGCTTAATACCGTTGACCATCGCAATGGCCTCAAAGATGCTCGGTGTAGGGTTTTTCCGGAAAAATTTCTGATTGTAGATCTCCACGGCGACCGGGCTTTCTGATCTGCTTACCGGTTTTAGAGTACCGGTAATGACTACGTCATCAATATCTTTTGTGCTTATGTTATTGTTCGAGATCCCTACCGAATCTTTTTTTCCGGTTTGATCCAAACGGAGACTATCAGCTTCCTGTGAAAAGCAATATCCTGAAAATAAAACAGCCGAGAATAACATTCGTTTCATGTAATTAAAATTGTTAGACAAAGCTAACAATTATTTTGGGAATACCAAAAATTCAATAAAAAAAATGTTGTCGTGTGAATTCGGGAAAAAATATTACATTTGAGGAAGTAAATGCACAAGTCATATGAGATATCATCATTCGGGAAATATCCCACAAAAAAGGCATACGATTTTCAAATCGCCTGAAGATAAATTTTACTACGAACAGCTTTTCGGAACAGAAGGTTTTCACGGGATTTCTTCTTTGCTGTACCATATCCACCGTCCTACTCAGATCAAATCTATTGGTGAGGCAAAAGATGTAAGCCCGAAGATCGTGATCGATAAGAACGTGACGCCAAGAATGTTTAAAGGAATGAATGTCACTCCTGAGGATGATTTTATGGACAGCCGGAAATTTTTAATGGTCAACAATGATCTCAAAATGGGATTGTCGAAGCCCAGAAAATCTATGGCGTATTTTTACAAAAATGCGGAATGTGATGAACTTTTATACGTGCACCAAGGAAGCGGAATACTAAAGACCTTTGTCGGAAATTTAGAATTTTCCGTTGGTGATTACCTTATTATCCCCAGAGGAACCATCTATCAGGTTGAACTGAATTCAGATGATACCGTATTTTTTGTAGTAGAAAGCCACTCCCCGATCTATACCCCGAAGAGATACAGAAACGAGTTCGGACAGCTACTGGAACATTCGCCCTTCTGCGAAAGAGATATTATCACTCCAACTTTTGTTGAACCAAAGGATGAAAAAGGAGATTTTTTAATTAAGGTAAAAAAGGAAAACCAGATCACCGATTTTATCTATGCCACCCATCCATTCGATGTGGTGGGTTGGGACGGTTATTTTTATCCTTATAAATTTAACATTAAGAACTTCGAGCCGATTACGGGGAGAATCCACCAGCCACCACCGGTGCACCAGACTTTTGAAGCGCACAATTTTGTGGTCTGCTCATTCTGTGCGAGGATGTACGATTACCATCCTATGGCTATTCCTGCCCCCTATAATCACTCTAATATTGATTCTGATGAGGTTCTATTCTATACAGAAGGGGATTTTATGAGCCGTAACCACATCGATCTGATGGATTTTACTCTTCACCCAGGAGGGATTGTTCACGGGCCGCATCCCGGAGCGATGGAAAGAAGCATCGGCAAAAAATTTACAGAAGAGTATGCCGTAATGGTAGATCCTTTCCGTCCCTTAAAAATTACGGAGGAAGCTTTAAAGGTAGAAAGATCCTTCCTACAAAACTTCATGGCTGGATGAATAATGAACAAAATAATACACTCATATTATTGATAAATCTAAAGAAGGACCGGGTATATGCTCAGTCCTTTTATTTTGCAGAAAGCACTAAAATATGACAAATGTTTTAAAAAAAACAGGTCATTTTTAAGACAGATCAACGCAATATGAAGTATCTTTAAGAGATTAAAACTAAAATATTACTATGCATAATTATATCAGCGCAGAAGAAGCCATTTATACCATCAAAAGTGGAAACCGCGTATTTTTTCATGGAAGTGCATGTACTCCTAATTTTTTAATAGACGAGCTTGCGAGACAATCTCACAGACTTGAAAATGTAGAGATGGTCTCCATTACCCAACAGGGAAATGTAGAGATCGCCAAACCTCAGTATAAAAACAACTTTTTCGTTAATTCTCTTTTTGTATCAACGCCGGTACGCGATGCGGTAAATTCCGAAAGAGGAGATTTTGTTCCTGTTTTTTTAAGTGAGATTCCAATTCTGTTCAGAAAAAATATTTTACCCCTGGATGTTGCATTGATTACCGTTTCTCCACCGGACCAACATGGTTTCTGCACATTGGGTACCTCTGTAGATGTCGCAAGAGCTGCAGTGGACACCGCAAAGATTATCGTAGCTATTGTAAATCCCCTGATGCCGAGAACCCATGGAGACGGAATGATCCACATCAGTAAAATCCATAAACTTGTATGGCATGAAGAAGAGCTTCCTACGGTTGATTACGGAGCTAAAGTGGGTCCGGAAGAAATGGAAGTCGGAAAAAATGTAGCGGAACTCATTGAAGACCGATCAACACTTCAGATGGGAATCGGAACTATTCCTGATGCCGTTTTAAAATGCCTGGGAAACCATAAAGATCTTGGCGTGCATACCGAGATGTTAAGCGATGGAGTCGTGGATTTGATTCAGAACGATGTCATAAACAATAAATATAAGGGATATCACAACAACAAAACCGTAACCAGTTTCTGCTTCGGGACAAGAAAACTTTATGATTATGTAGATGATAATACCGTGTTTGCCTTTAATGATGTAAGCGCTGTCAACTTTCCTATCAATATCATGAGAAATAAAAAAATGGTAGCCATTAATTCTGCCATTGAAATTGATCTGACAGGACAGGTATGCGCAGATTCTATAGGAACAGTACAATACAGCGGTATCGGCGGACAGATGGACTTTATGAGAGGAGCAGCACTCAGTGAAGACGGCAAGCCAATTATTGCAATAACATCCCGGACAAAAAAAGGCGTTTCCAGAATCGTCCCTTTCCTTAAACAGGGTGCCGGAGTGGTCACAACAAGAGGACACATTCATTATGTGGTCACAGAATACGGAACGGCCTATTTATACGGTAAAAACCTTCGCCAGAGAGCTCAGGAGCTGATCAGTATCGCCCATCCTGATGACCGGGAAATGCTTGAAAAAGCAGCTTATGAAAGATTCAAACACTAGGTGTTTTGTTCGTAATAAAAAATAGCGTACATTTAACTAATCATAAAAATCGCGAATAGAGCTTAAGATTTTGGCAATATTTTTGATAAATCGTGTTAAATATTGAAAATTGAAGACCATATATAATTCCATAAGAGAGGAGGTTGTAAAACATTCTAAAGTGAAAAATTCTGTTCTGGGGAATGTTAAAGAATGGAAAAGAAGCCATTATATAATTCTTTCCGACATTATAAAATATGAATTATCTGAAGCCGAGGAATTAAAAGGCGGAAAAAAATTTGAAATCGGAAATACCATTTCACATGTCACCTTACAACGCTTTTTTGAAAATGATTACCAGGACAAAACGCATAATGACCTGAGATTCTTGAAAACACTGGATAAAATCTGTATTTTTTTAGGCTATAAAGATTTAAATGCTTATATCCAGTTTGTAAAGGAGAAAATGGCAAGGTCCGAAGAAAGTGAACATCAGTTTTTTCTGCAGATGGTTTATGATTACTGTGCTGTGGCCTTCGAATTCTGTAAACAATTTCCTAACCACAATACAGACTTGCTGAAAGATCTCTTATTTGAAGATTCGCCTTTTTTAGCAAGAGTATCACAATTCAGTAAAGAGCTTTGTGAAAGAGACTTTCATTTAGTTACAAAAAATAACCGTTCTAACTACGAAGTTTTCGATGTTCATTTGGTTACGGATGAGCCCGAAAAAAAAATACTGGAGGCTCAGGAATTCTGGAACCTTTTATTTGAAGTAGGAAGTTCCGGTGAACAGCATTTTGTCAATCGGCTAAGCACTCAGATTTATTTTCTCCGGAAAATCGACAATGTCTGGAAAATTTGGGATAATTATAATCCTTATGCCGGAATATTAAATAAAAGAGAGTAACATTTGCAAGAAAGCCGTAGAATATTCTACGGCTTTTCTTTCAAAAATACTTTTTTCTCATTTGTCTTCGATACAAAGGTAGAGATAAATAAACACTGAATCATAAACTTAAGCGTACTTAAATGAACTTTTCATCTCCGGTTATCGATAGCTGGTGAATAGTTTATTTATAATTTCCGTATTGATGAGAAATTCGTAATTTGCATCCCAGAATAAAAGTAAAAATAGAAAATATGTCAACACTTACATTTGCCGAAAAAATTGCTCAGGCAGAGAATTTTTTGCCAATTAACGGTACGGATTATATTGAGTTTTATGTGGGCAATGCAAAACAGGCTGCCCATTATTACAAAACGGCCTTTGGCTTTCAGTCTGTAGCTTATGCAGGTCCTGAAACCGGTGTGAGAGACCGTGCATCGTATGTTCTTCAACAGGGAAAAATAAGATTAATTTTAACCACGGGTCTTAAATCCGATTCACCTATTAACGAGCACGTAAAAAAACATGGTGATGGAGTGAAAATCCTTGCCCTATGGGTAGATGATGCTTATAAAGCGTTTGAAGAAACTACCAAAAGAGGCGGAAAACCTTATCTGGAGCCTGTAACACTTACTGATGAACATGGGGAAGTAAGAATGTCCGGAATTTACACCTACGGAGAAACGGTACATATGTTTGTAGAAAGAAAAAATTACACAGGACCGTTTATGCCTGGTTACGAAAAGTGGGAAAGCACTTATCAACCGGAAGAGGCGGGATTATTATATGTAGATCACTGTGTGGGAAATGTAGATTGGGACAGAATGATTCCAACGGTAGAATGGTACGAAAAAGTAATGGGATTTGTTAATATCCTCTCTTTTGATGACAAACAGATCAATACAGAATACTCTGCATTGATGTCCAAAGTGATGTCCAACGGAAACGGATTTGCAAAATTCCCGATCAATGAACCTGCAGAAGGCAAAAAGAAATCCCAGGTGGAAGAATACCTTGACTTCTATGAAGGAGAAGGTGTACAGCACATCGCTGTGGCTACAAAAGATATTATCCACACGGTGACTGAACTTAAAAAGCGCGGTGTAGAATTCCTTTCCGCTCCACCAGAGGCATATTATGACATGGTTCCGCAAAGAGTGGGTCATATTGACGAAGATCTTAAGAAATTACAGGACTTAGGTATACTTATTGATCATGATGAGGAAGGGTATTTATTACAGATCTTTACAAAGCCTGTAGAAGACCGTCCTACCCTGTTCTTCGAAATTATTGAAAGACACGGCGCACAGAGTTTCGGTGCCGGTAATTTCAAAGCGTTATTCGAAGCATTGGAAAGAGAACAGGAAAGAAGAGGAAATCTTTAATTTCAACAACAATATCAAGTTTTGTCAGGATGAAAAGTCTTGACAAAACTTTTTTTATGAGACACATTATTATGAAAAAATTTATGATCGGAATTTCATTTTTCGCAGCGACATTGGGTATTAAAGCGCAATACGGCTCATTAAATGATATTCTTACCAGGCTTGAGGAAAGAAAGGGAGTCAATCAGAATCTCGAAAATGTAAACATCGATAACAAGAAGTTTGTTTATATAAAAGAGGAAGCAGATCACACTGAAAGAGATTTTATTATCATAAAAGGAAACACGGTTACTTATGTGGAAGTTTTTGATGATAAAGCTACCGGAGAAACAAGTTCCAATGTCTTTACGGGTGATATTATAAGAAATAAAAGAAATATATTCTCTTTACGGGCAGATATGCTTGAAAATAAAAAGGTTCCTGTCCCGGTTACCAAAACTTTATTACTGACCAGGCAGGATGATATTTTATATCTTATTGATATCAACACCAGAGCCAGATGGATCGACGAAGCCTCTTATTCTAAGGTGAAAAATAAATAAACATTTCGGGTATGCCACGCAATAAGGCATCTCATCGTCATAATATTCAATATTTTTCATTTCAGATTACCAATATATAATTGGCAATCCGACTATATGTAGAAACTATGAATAGCTGTGCTTTGAAATCCCGGATATTTGAAAATAAATTTAACGTATTATTTAATTCAAATTAAATTCTAAGCTTATGAAGTCATTTGTAGAGTATTCCTCCAATTCGGATTTTTCAATACACAATATCCCATTTGGAGTAGCGGTTTTCAACAAAGAATATATCGCATGTTGCACAAGAGTCGGGGATCAGATCATTGATCTTGCCACACTGTACGATCTTGCGTATTTTGAAGACATCGATGGGCTTGAGGACAATATTTTTGAAGCCTACACCCTGAACGAATTCATTGAGCTGGGAAAACCTGTAACGAATGCAGTCCGTTTAAAAATTCAGGAATTATTACAGGAAGGTTCAATATTGTCAAAAGATGAAAAAACAATCGAAGATGCATTCTACGATTTAGATCAGGTAAAAATGATGATGCCGGTGCACATTCCGAACTATACAGATTTTTACAGCAGCATCGAACACGCCACCAATGTCGGAAAAATGTTCCGGGATCCGGCAAATGCCTTGTTACCCAACTGGAAACATTTACCTGTAGGATATCATGGGAGAGCCTCATCTATTGTAGTGTCGGGTACAGAGATTAACCGTCCGAAAGGCCAGATGAAGCCTGCAGATGCGGAAAAACCGATCTTCGGACCTTGTCAGCAACTGGATTTTGAATTGGAAATGGCTTTTATCATCAATAAAAATACAGAGATGGGTGAAAGTATTTCTACCCAGGAGGCTGAAGATGCCATCTTCGGGATGGTTGTTTTTAATGACTGGTCTGCCAGAGATATTCAGTCCTGGGAATATGTTCCGCTAGGACCTTTCCTTGCGAAAAATTTCGGTTCATCTGTTTCGCCATGGGTGGTCACTCTGGAAGCACTGGAACCATTCAGAACAGCTTCTCCTAAACAGGATCCTGAAGTTTTGGATTATCTTAAATTTGAGGGTGATAAAAATTATGACATCAACCTTGAAGTCTATTTACAGCCTGAAAACGGAGAGCAAAACCTGATTTCAGAAAGCAACTACAAACACATGTACTGGAATATGACGCAGCAGCTCGCTCATCATACGGTAAACGGCTGTAATCTGGAAGTTGGAGATATGTATGCAAGCGGTACGATTTCAGGAAGTGATCCAAAATCATTCGGATCCATGCTTGAGCTTACCTGGAGAGGTCAGAACCCGATTCAGCTCAGCAACGGAGAGGAAAGAAAATTCATCAATGACCATGATACGGTAACCATGAAAGCATGGGCTGAGAAAGATGGCGTGAGAGTAGGTTTCGGTGAAGTGAGTGGAAAAATTATTCCGACAAAATAATCAAACACTTAAGCATTTTTAAGTTGATATAATTATAATTTAAGTTCACTTTAGTTTTCTAAAAATCTACGATTTTTATTTTTCTTTTAATTGATGATAACTCAAAAATTTATAAATGATCTTTCATATAAAATTATTGGAGCCTGTATTGAAGTTCATAAACAGGCTGGTCCTGGATTATATGAAAGTGTCTATCATCAATGTTTGAAAACTGAATTTGAACTGTTGGGGTTAAACTACAAAAGTGAACTTGAAATTCCTTTTGCATACAAGGGAAAACTTATAGATTGTAAATTAAAATGTGATTTTCTGATCGAAGATTTGGTGATTTTAGAAGTGAAATCTGTTTCTGAAATTCATCAGATTCATAGAGCCCAACAATTAATTACATGAATCTTTTAAAATTACCAAGGTCACTTCTTATCAATTTTAATGTCATCAATGTTTATTATGAAGGCTGTGAATCCTTTGCCTCAAAAATTTTCAAAACACTTCCAAAGGAATAAAAATCTTAGATTTTTAGAAAACTAAAGTGAACTTATATAAAGCAAAAATTTAAAACTAATTTAACTTAAGTGTTAAATGTAAAGATGAAAACAGTAACTCCATCCGAATTAACTCCGGTACAATTACAAACTGTAATGCAGACGGCCGTTTCACCACGCCCGATAGCGCTGGCTTCGACGGTCGACAAAAATGGTACTATCAATTTATCTCCCTTCAGTTTTTTTAATATGTTCAGTACGGTTCCTCCGATTTTGATTTTTTCACCATCCAGGAGAGTTCGTGACAATACAACGAAGCATACGCTGGAAAATATTCTGGAAATCCCTGAAGTGGTGATAGGAACGGTCAATTTTCCGATTGTCCAGCAAATCTCATTAGCATCAACGGAATATGAAAATGGTGTGAATGAATTTATAAAGTCGGGACTCACCATGAAAGATGCAGACCTGGTCACCCCTAAACTTATTGAAGAATGCCCGGTTAACTTTGAGTGTAAGGTATTGGAAGTAAAACCTCTGGGAGATCAGGGAGGAGCAGGAAACCTGGTGATTTGTGAAGTTCAGAAAATCCATATCAGGGAAGAATATCTAAATGAAACAGGTGATATCGACCAGAAAAAACTGGATATGGTAGCGCGCCTGGGAGGAAACTGGTATTCCAGAATCAATGAAGATAATCTTTTTGAAGTTCCCAAACCATTGGTAACGAAAGGAATCGGCTTCGATCTTCTGCCGGACTCCATTAAATACAGTCAGGTGTTTACCGGAAATGATTTGGGAATGCTTGCTAATGTCGAGGTATTACCTTCTGAAAATTGCTATGATGACGAAAATATCCATCAGGAGGCTCAGAAATTATTACTGGAAAATAAAATCGACGAGGCCTGGAAAATTCTTATTAAATGATTTTTAAATATTAGGAGAAAATTATCATTTAATAATACTAATGGTAATTCACTAAAAATAAAAGGGAGTGATAATATCACTCCTTTTTCTATTCATTTACAATCTTCTCATTGATAAATTCTATACATTTTTCAACAACCGTTTTCAACTCAGCCGGTAAATTTTCATCGTGCCAGGGTTCCTTTGCGCCAAACGTATGGTTGGCATTTTCGATGAGGTACAATTCCGAATTTGGATTTAAAATATGCAGATGTTCAGCATTTTTAACCGCTACGCTTTCATCATTTGTTCCATGGATGATGAGAACATGGGCCTTTGCCATTTCGGTTGCCCTTTCCACATCAAACCGATGCTCATCTTTTTTGAAATCTTCAAAGAACTGGTAATAATGGGGCATTTCCTGTTTTGTTCTTCCATTAACAACATAATAAACACCGGCTTTCTGCCAGCTTTCAAAAGCTTCATTTTTAGGAAAACGTTCGAGAGAATCTACACTTGCCAGCGTAATCAGTCCGTTGATGCGTTCGTCTTCATAAGTATTAATAATCGAGATCCCTCCTCCCCTGCTGTGACCGATTAAAATGATTTTCTCAGCATCAACCTCAGCATCTTTAATAAAATAATCGATCACTGCCCGTAAATCAGAAAGTTCTTTTGAGTAATTATTATTTCCGAAAGCTTCCAGGTCAGCAAAATTGTGAGGATCCTCCAGAGTAGTTCCGTTGTGGGAAAAATTAAACTTAACGAAGAAGAACCCCGCTTGTGCAAACTTTTCTGCCATCAGGTTCCAGGCGCCCCAGTCTTTATACCCTTTGTAACCGTGAACAAAAATGACCAGCGGCAGCTTTTGTCCTGTTTCGGGGTAAAATGCATCTGCTAAAAAATCTCTGGTTTCCGGATTTGAAATAATAATATTTTGCTTTTTCGTGATCTTCATATTTTATCCTGGTATTTTTATTTCCAGAATGTTGCGCTACATGATAAATCCTGTAATCTGATCATCAAAGCAGGAAATTTTACCGCTAACATTCATTCGAAATCTGTTCTGCACTTAAAAATATTAAAAATACCCGTAAACACAAAGTAAAATCTTATTTTTGCCATATGTTGGATTTAAGAACAGTAACCGTCACGCGTTACATTCTGCCTCTCCGCGAAGGAGGTTCGCTTCCCGCTTTGGCAGAGGCTGATGATGATTTTAAATATGTCTTGAAATTCCGTGGTGCAGGCCACGGCGTTAAGATGCTGATTTCCGAATTATTAGGAGGAAAAATCACCGAAGCACTAGGGTTGAGAATACCTGAACTGGTTTTTATCAACCTTGATGTAGATTTTGGAAGAGCAGAAGCTGATGAAGAAATTCAGGATTTGCTGAAAAACTCTGAGGGTCTCAATTTGGGTCTGCACTATCTTTCAGGCTCCATAACGTATGATCCCGGCATCAACACAGATCCGCTCCTGGCTTCAAAGATCGTCTGGCTGGATGCATTTATCACCAATATAGACCGTACTTTTAAAAACACGAACATGCTGATGTGGAATAAAGAATTATGGATTATAGATAATGGAGCCTCTTTTTATTTCCATCATTCGTGGCAAAGTTTTGACACCGCGGCCAAAACACCGTTCAAGTATGTAAAAGACCATGTGTTGCTTCCCCAGGCGACCATGCTGAATGAAGCGGACCAATTTGCAAAGGAAATTCTGAATGAAAATCTCTTCAGAGAGATCGTCAATACCATTCCTGAAGACTGGCTGCACTGGAACGATGCTGATGAAACACCTGATGAAATCCGTGATGTTTATTTCAAATTCCTGAAAACAAGGTTAGAAAATTCTGAAATCTTTTTAAACGAAGCTAAAAATGCAAGAGGATAAAATATACGAATATGCTGTCATACGCTTGGTTCCGAAAGTTGAGAGGGAAGAATTTTTCAATATAGGGCTGGTGATGTTTTCTAAAAGAGAAAAATTTATCAGGGTAGAGTTTTATCTATGTCCGGATAAATTCAGATTAATGCACAGTAAGCTTGATTATGATGACGTCACCAGGAATCTGGAAAGCTTCAAAAAAATAGCGGAAGGAAACAAAGACGGAGGACCGATTGCTCAGTTTGATATTCCTGAACGTTTCCGTTGGCTGACGGCCGTCAGGAGTTCTGTCGTTCAGACTTCAAGACCCCATCCCGGAAAATCCAAAGATCTGGAAACTACTTTTGGTAAACTTTTTGAGGAGTTAGTAAAATAACAATACTTCAAAAATATTCTATGAAATCAATGAATCACAATATCATGTACAGGTTTTCTATAAACCTGTTTTTTTTATTTTTCCTGGGCTTATGTTCGCTAAGCTTTTCTCAAAATCCAATGGAGCCGAAAACTCCGAAAAGCACACTTCTGCCGGAAAAAACCGATTTTTCAGAAAATGTGGTTTATAAAACGGACGAAAAAGGAAATTCTTTACATTTGGATATTTACAGACCGAAAAATACGCCTGCCGAAAATTTCCCGGTGGTAATCTACGTTCATGGAGGCGGCTGGGTCGGCGGTGATAAGATCATCCATGCAGACAACTATATCGAAAATACCATTCTGAAACTGGTTGAGAAAAAGTTTGCCGTTATCAGCATAGATTATACGCTGGTCAGTAAAGATGTCCATTTTCCCGCTCCGGTAAATGACACTAAGGATGCGGTACGATGGGTAAGAAAGAATGCGGGAACCTATCATTTCGATACGAATAATATCGGTCTGTTCGGAGCCTCTGCCGGTTCACATCTGTCAATGCTCGCAGCGTATACTCAGGATAATGAATTCGTGGGAGCTCCGGAACTATCCGGATATTCGGCAAAGGTAAGCTATGTGGTTAATAATTTCGGACCTGCCGATTTAAATAAACTTTTACTGACCAGGATCGGAAGATTTCCGGCATCTGTTGTCGGACTGTTTTCTAAAGAGATCGTCACCCTGAGAGAAAATCTGATCCGCGGAATATCAGGTTACGAAATTAAAAGCGATAAAAGAAAAGTTGTCGATTATTTTAAAACGATATCTCCCATTACCTATGCGGACCATGCGGTTCCAACGCTTATTTTACAGGGGAATAAAGATAAGATTGTCCCTTTAAAGCAATCAAAACAACTTCAGAAAGCCCTTCAGAAAGCAAATATAAAAAGTTCTTTAACCATCGTCGAAGAGGGAAATCATGGTTTCAGAACAACGGATAAAGATGATCTGAACCGGCTCGCCGATGAAATGGTGGATTTTATCGTTGCGCAGAAAATTAATTAATTATCCGGTTCCTCGTACAACTGACTTCCCCAGAACTGAATGTCTCTTTCTACCAGGTTAGAGTGGTAAAAAATCTCTTTCACCTCTTCTGTGATCTTGGCAACAGCATTGGGATCCGAAGTTCTGATTCGGGTTTCATGATTGTCCCGGACCCCGCTTCCGGTAAAATTCAGGGAGCCCATATAGGCAACCTCATCATCGATGATATAAATTTTGCTGTGAATGAATGTTTTATTGAAAGAATTTCCACTATTCGGAGAGACAAATACTTTAAAGGGAAAAAGCTGTTTATAGGTGTAATGATAAACTTTTGTTCTTTTGATCTTTTTAACAACAGAATCTCTCACAAAGAACATCAGGACAACGAGAATAAAACCATAGGCCGGTTTAAAATTGTTTAAAAGATACATTAAAGGAAGCAGAACCACTCCCAGACCGATCATGGCAAAAAGCAGGGTTCCGGATAACGTAACAAGGCTATCACGTTTTTCTTTTGCTTTTTCATCGACATGCTTATGCTGAATAATCAGCTTGTGAATATTCTTGTCATAACCGTAAAAATCCTCTATCTCATCGCTTGTAATAAGCCTGATCCGGATTCCCCGTGAGTGCAGATCAATTAATTCTTTGATCAGAAAAGGCGAAAGATAGGGAGAAACAATTTTCACGTTGCTCTTTGCATTTCGTATATCCTGCATCAGCTTTGCTCCTGCACTCTTCCCTATGTAAATATCACAGAGCGCATTGTTATAAAATATTCCCATTGTCCGGACTCAATTTAATTTCATCAAAGTTTAAAAATAAAAGCTGTGCAAAAGTAATCCTGCAAAGCGATAATCAATCCTGTTTTACCAATAACTGAAAGTCTTTTTATTTTTTCAGTTTCTCCACTCTTTTTACTTCATTCAGAAGTAACGGAAATGCGGGCTGGGCCATTCCTCCATGATCAAAACCGTCCAGCTCGTATAAAGTCGTTTCCTTATGTCCCTTTAATTTCATAATTCTCGCCATGTAGGCGTTTTCCTCATATCTTCCCAATAATTCTTTTTCGCGGTCACCGGTGATCAGCAACAGAGGAGGTGCATCGGCACGGATAAAATGAAGGGGTGCAAAGTCATCAATTCTTGCGTCCAGCTCATCAATCCCTTTTTCTTTTCTGGCCGTAAAATGAGAAATCATCTGTCCGCTGAAAGGAATAATTCCGGCCAGTTTATTGGCGTCAATTCCATACGTATCAAGATAAGATTTGTTGAGGCCTACCATCGCGGCAAGATAACCGCCTGCGGAATGTCCCGAAATAAAGATCAGGTCTTCACGGCCTCCGTATTTTTTTATATTTTTAAAAGCCCAGGCCGTAGCAGCTGCTGCATCTTTAATATATTCCGGAGCATTAACCTTAGGAGAAAGCCTGTAATTAACCCCGATGATGGCAACACCTTTATTTTTTAAAGCTTCAGGTATTTCTTTCTGTCCTCCTGTCAGGCCCCCACCGTGAAACCAAAGTATGGTGGAAAAATTTTTAGCATTCTCAGGAACGTACAGATCCAGAATACACCTTTCGTTGATATAAACATCTGATTTGTTTATTTTTTCATCGTAGTAATGAATATTACTGAAAGTATGATCTTTCTGTGAAAATACGTTAAGAGAAATTAAGGTCAGTACTAAACAAGTGATAATCTTAGGCATCATAATCATTTTAAGCTTTAAATATACAAATTTACTCCAGTCAGACGTAAAATAAGCTTAAAACTGCGATCTTTAAAAAAACAAAACGGACTCAAAAAAATATTGAATCCGTTCCGTAGAGATTTTTGATTATTTAAAAATTAATGTTGAGCCTTGAAAACACATATCTCCCGTTCTGGCCAAACTGTGAGGTAGACCGTGAATAGATGAACTGATCATTATTGGTAGATGCCGGAAGGTTTTCGGTAGGATAAATATCAAAAAGATTGTTTACGCCCAGGGTGAGCCCTACGTTTTTTGTAAATTGATAGGCCAGAGAAATGTCTGTAATGATTTTAGCTGCAATTTTCTGATGCTCATTGAAACCGATAACTCCGTCTCCATTAGCGTCGATAATGTCGGCCCCTGTCACTTTTCCGAAATACGTATTTCTTAAATAAACACTGGCATTTCTCCAGGCTAAACTATGTGATAAACTGGCTTTCACCTGCGGCACCGCTTCTTCAAGATAAACCCTTGATTTTTCTGAAAAAAAAGTATTTTCCAGTCCCAGGCTTTCCAGTTTAGAAGAAGTGTGGGTGTCTCCGACCTTGCGGGTATGGTTTAAATTAAGCGCAAAATTACTGTCCAGCTTAAAATCCGAGAACCGTGCCTGCTGAGTAACAACAATATCGAGCCCTTTTGTTTCCGTATCGATAGAATTGGCAAAAAACTGTGCACCGTTTACCCCTAAAGTATTCACCAAAGGACCTGTAAACTGATCCGTTAACACAATTCTGTTATCAATTCTTGTGAAATATCCATCAGCCGTAAAGCTCAGATTGAAATCCGGAATTTTGTATGTAAAACCTATACTTGCAGATTTTGACGTCTCCTGTTTCAATTTCGGAATTCCAAAATCTTCAGCGATTTGAGAATCATTGCTGAAGGTTCCTACTTCCCTTAATTGCCCGTCTGTGAATAAGGTAGACGTTACATTATAATAAATCTGGTGAATGGACGGCGCTCTGAATCCCGTAGAACCGGCAAATCTGAAATTCAAATTGGGAGCCAATCTGACTCTTGATGCTAATTTATAATTAAAGGTAGAACCAAAATCAGAATAATTTTCATATCTCGCAGCAGCATCTACCAGGAGCCAATCGGTAAAATTCAGTTCTACATCGGCATATCCCGCTACGGACTGCCTGTTTTTATCTACGGCATTTTCCGGTCGGAACCCTGCAAAAACCTGGGAACCGCCGGCAAGGGCATTTCCAAAGAAATCTGTGGGACGCTGAGTGGTATTATTCCAGACATTTCCGTTCACATCATACGTGGCATAAGAAGCTTCCTCTCCTGCTGTGATTTTGAAATTTTCGTACCGGTGTTCTGCTCCGAAAGCAACATTAATACCGCTCCACACATCATATTTTTTAGCAATATCCAGATTAATGGTATTCTGGGAAAAACGCAATCCTCCCGCGCGGAATTCTCTTGGAGATACAAACCTCAGAGATGTATTTCCCGTATTCTGAATAGTATAATCGAAAGCGTTCTGTCCGAAAGTATTGCTGAAATCTACGTTCCAGCCTTCCCAAATTCCTTTGATTCCGGCAGAAAGTGAAAGGTCCTGAATATCTGTCCCGATCTGGGGCAGGTAGCCGTCGATATACAGGCCTGTAAATGTCCGGCTCTGGTTCGGTTTTCTGTAAAACCCTCCCGAAGTACCGCTTCTATAGCTGTATCCTCCAAAAGTGTACACTTTCCAGTGATCGTTTATCGGAACTTCCACATTCGCAAAAAGCTGTTGGTTGTTCAGTTTGGACTGCCCGACCTGCATATTGTAATCTTTTCTGGAAAGGCCTCTGTAGTCCAGTTCCTGATTGGTTACATCCTGATTCAAAATCCCCTGCAACGCAGCAATGGTATTGGCTCCCTGAATCTGATTTTGAAAGGCCTGTGAAAAATAATTTACTCCCTGAGCATATTGATGTATATAATTAATCAACTGCTGAGAATCAGGGGTTGAGTTGATATTGGTAAACAGTGAAGAAAGATTAACCCCGTCGTTCAGGGCTCTTTTTTCAATGGCATTGTACGCATTAAAAATCGTTCCGCTTTCCGTTCCGGCTCTGTAGGTCGGATTTCGGAACTGTGAAGTCCAGGTAATGTTATAAAAGCCTCCTTTCCTGCCAATCTTGTTACCATAGTTGAGATCCACCTGAATATTTTGCCCGTCAAAATCACCGGTATGGTCATTTGCCGCGGAGGTCAGGTTTCCACCGTAAGTCAGTTGACCGGTCAGTTTTCCGGTATCTCTTTTCAATCCTAGATTGATAACTCCTGCAATCGCGTCAGAACCATACTGTGCGGAAGCGCCGTCTCTTAAAACTTCTATTCTGTTGATGGCGAAAGAAGGAACTGCATTTAAATCCGTACCTACGGTTCCTCTTCCGGGACTTCCGTTGACATTGACCAAAGCAGAAGTATGTCTTCTTTTACCATTGATCAGAACCAGTACCTGATCCGGACCCAAACCTCTCAACTGAGCCGGATCCAAATGATCGGTCCCATCTGCATTGGTTTGAATGGTTGATGTAAACGAAGGGGCCACTGCATTTAAAATCTGTGAAATATTGGTCTGAGGTAAAACGATGGAAGATTCTTTTATATTAAAAACATCTACGGGAACCGGACTGTCTGTTTTTGATCTTGCTCCGCTTCTTGAACCTAAAATAACCACTTCCTCCAGATCTGATGTTTTCACCGTATCGGTTTTCTCCTGTCCAAAGGCATAAGCTCCCAGAAAAAATAAAACTGAAGCTGAAAAAATTGTCTTTTTATTTGCCATACCTTCTATGTTAATTTGTTTATATGAGGGGCAAAAGTAATTCATATTTATTAGTCTACAAAATTAGTAGATTAAAATAACAGAAATTCGTCATCGATCAAATCTATTTTTATTCAACAGAATCCTAATATTAAACGAAATTCTTAATTGGAACAGGAAACCGTGCTCACTTGAATTCCGGAATATCAATAAAAGTCCGCCTCACAGTAAATGAAGCGGACTTTCTGTCTTTCTCAGGTTCATTCTGAGATTTATTTATGATAATCAAGATCAAACCATTGGGTAATGGAACTAATGCTTAGATTTTAAATTATATTTTTGTAAGCTTAGCGTATTTTAAAATTAAGTTCTTTTCGCCTTCATGCATGAAAACTACTTTTGCCTTAATATTTTGGGGATCCGTTCCGTCCAGGAATGTTACTTCTCCGATCCCGAAACGGTCGTGTCTTACCTTATCACCTACTTCAATATCCTGTGACGAAGCACCGCTCGGGTTAATAATTTTTGCGGTGGCAACAGGTTTCAGCTTACGGGGTTCCGCAATAGGCTTCGAGCCCTCTGCTTTCTCAATCGTCTTTTTTTCGACTCTTTTAAAGCTTTTCATTTCGGAAGGGTGTTCATCAAAAATATTGGATTTCACTCCGGAATTGTTGATAAAGCGTTTTTCAATGGCCGGATTCACAAATTCAATGTACTGGTCATCAATTTCGCTTAAGAATCTGGAAGGCTCCGCATCCGTAATTTTGCCCCATTGGAAACGGGAAACCGCATATGAGAAAAAGGCCTGCTTTTCAGCTCTTGTTAAAGCCACATAAAAAAGTCTTCTTTCTTCTTCCAGATCTTCTCTGGTAGCCGAACTCATAAAACTCGGGAAGAGATTTTCCTCCAGACCAACCAGGTGAACTACCGGGAATTCTAGGCCTTTTGAAAGGTGAATGGTCATGAGCGAAACCATTTCCTCATCATCATTCTTATTCTGCGTATCTGCAGAAAGGGCAATATTCTCAAGAAAATTCGGCAGACTCGGATCTCCGTCTTCAATCTGCATCTGCTCTTCTATGAATCCCTGCATCGAGTTCATTAATTCCTGAATATTTTCCACACGCGAAATTCCTTCCGGTGTCTGATCGTCTTTTAAAAACTTGATTAAACCGCTGCGTTTTGCCACTTCCATCGCAACATCATAGGCCGTTTCTGTTTTAAGCAGGACCTTAAATGCTTTGATCATTGACCAGAAATCATTCAGTTTATTTAAAACCCCGTTATTGAGTCCTAGCTGAGGAGCATACATCGGAAGACTGTCTAAAACTTTCGAGACAGAAATATTATGGGCATCTGCAAAAACAATGATTTTATTCTGCGTGGTTTCCCCTATACCTCTTACCGGATAATTAATAATTCTCATTAATGCCTCGGAGTCATTTTCATTGATCAGAAGACGCAGATAAGCAATTAAATCCTTCACCTCTTTCCGTTGATAGAAAGACAGACCTCCATATACCCTGTACGGAATATTTTTGCGTCTCAGAGCATCTTCAAAAGCACGCGTCTGAGAGTTGGTCCGGTATAAGATCGCGAAATCACTGTATTTCCTCTGTTCCCTGTTCCGGGTTTCCCAGATATTTCCTGCTACGAAATTTGCCTCATCAGCATCAGAAAGTGACCGGTAGACTTTTATTTTTTCTCCTTCTTCATTTTCACTGAATACATTTTTCTTAAACTGCTGTAAGTTTTTGGCGATCACCACATTTGCCGCGTTCACGATATTCTGCGTAGAACGGTAATTCTGTTCCAGTGAGACCGTAATAGCGTCAGGATAATCTTTCTTAAAATTTAATATATTGTAAATATTAGCTCCACGGAATGAATAGATAGACTGAGCATCATCACCCACCACACAGATATTTTCAAACTTTGAAGCCAGTGCCTTTACAATCAGGTACTGGGAATGGTTGGTATCCTGGTACTCATCCACAAGGATATATCTGAACCTGTCCTGGTATTTTGCCAGCACTTCGGGGAAACGGGTCAGCAGCTCATTGGTCTTTAATAACAAATCATCAAAATCCATGGCTCCGTTTCTGAAACAGGCATCGACATATTTTTCGTAGATTTTCCCTATGAATTTCATATTCGCTTTTTCATCAGCTTCCATCAGTTCCGGATTATTGTAATAAGCTCTCACTGTGATCAGATTGTTCTTATAGGTAGAGATCCTGGACTGAACTTTTTTAGGCTTGTACAAATCGGCATCGATGTTCATGTCTTTGATTACTTTTTTGATCACATTCAGCGCATCCTGCTGATCATAGATCGTAAAGTTGGAGGGGAAACCAAGGAGGTGTGCTTCTCCTCTCAGAATTCTTGCAAACACCGAGTGAAATGTTCCCATCCAGAGACTTCTTGCATTGCTTTGGCCCACCACTCTTGCAATACGTTCTTTCATTTCTTTTGCTGCTTTATTGGTAAAGGTTAGCGCGAGAATATTGAAGGGGTCTACTCCATTCGTAATTAAATGAGCAATACGCATTGTCAACACACGTGTTTTTCCCGAACCAGCCCCGGCAAGTACCATTAATGGTCCCTGTAATGTGGTAACGGCGTCAAATTGTGATTCATTAAGTCCTTTCAGATAATCCTCCATGCTGCAAAAAATTTTGGGAACACAAAATTAGTGTATTATATGGAGAATTCAAATTTTAGATTGACCCTGAATATTTTTTCAGAACAGCATCTGCCCTTTCAGGCTCTGCAGTCCATACGGAAACTGATAGAATATTTCTATTTGCACCATCTGCAGCTGATCTCACAAAGGTTAGAAAAAAATATTCCGGAAACTGTAACAATTAAGGTATTTTTGGAACTCATTGACAAAACAATTTCTACTATATGAAAAAGCGACTTCTTTCTGTTGTTGCAGCGGCGTTTTTCGGAATGGCCTTAAATGCACAACAAATTAAATTTGAAGAATATGACTTACCAAACGGTCTTCATGTAATCCTTCATCAGGATAATTCTGCACCGGTAGTCACTACAGGTGTCATGTACCACGTAGGTGCCAAAGATGAAGTAAAAGGAAGAACTGGTTTCGCTCACTTCTTTGAGCATCTTTTATTTGAAGGAACTCCCAACATCAAAAGAGGCGACTGGTTCAAGATCGTTTCATCAAACGGAGGACAGAATAATGCCAACACGACCAACGACAGAACGTATTACTATGAAACTTTCCCTTCCAATAACGAGCAGCTCGGACTTTGGATGGAAGCAGAAAGATTACGTCATGCGGTGATCAACCAGGTAGGTGTAGATACCCAGAGAGAAGTTGTAAAAGAAGAAAAAAGACTGAGAATGGATAACCAGCCTTACGGGAATCTTTTCACAACGATTCAGAAAAACCTTTTCACCAATCACCCATACAACTGGCCTACGATCGGGTCTATGGAAGATTTAAATGCAGCAAAACTGGATGAGTTCCAGGCTTTTTATAAAAAATTCTATGTTCCGAATAATGCTACTTTAGTAGTGGCGGGAGATATCAAACCCGAGCAGACCAAAAAATGGATTCAGGAATACTACGGAGGGATTCCAAAAGGAACGGTAGCTCCGAAAAATTTCCCGAAAGATGAGCCTATCACCAAAGAAAAAGAAGTAACCGCTACGGACCCGAACATCCAGCTTCCTGCATATGTTTTCGCATACAGAACTCCTGGAAATAAAGAAAAGGACGCCTATATTTTAGATATGCTTTCTTCTTATTTAAGCAATGGTAAATCTTCCGTTTTATACAAAAAATTAGTTGATCAGGAGAAAAAGGCGCTGCAGGTAGCTGCTTTCAATCAGGGACTTGAGGATTACGGTATTTTCGCATTCTTTGCCATCCCGATGGGACAGACGACGAAAGCAACGTTACAGGCCGACATCGATGCGGAGATCAAAAAACTTCAGACCGGATTAATTTCTGAAGAAGATTATCAGAAGCTTCAGAACCAGTATGAAAACCAGTTTGTGAATGCCAACTCAAGCATTCAGGGAATTGCGGCTTCTTTGGCGACAAATCACGTATTGATGGGAGATACCAATCTTATCAACAAGGAAATCGATATTTACAGATCGGTTACGAGACAGGATCTTCAGAATGCTGCTAAAAAGTACCTGAATTCTAATCAAAGAGTAATCATTAATTACGTACCTGAAAAAAAATAATTCTGAAACAAAACAGGATATATACATGATCCATTGTTAAAAAAAGGAATTATTAAAAATTAAATTTTTACAAATGAAAAAGCAATTAACATATATAGCTGCAGCGTTTTTATTCGCAGGAACGGTTTCAGCCCAAAAAATAGATCTTAATGCAATGCCAAAACCGGGGCCTACTCCTGCCATTAACATTGCCAAGCCAAAAACTTTCCAGCTGAGCAACGGGCTTACGGTAATGGTGGTTGAAAACAACAAATTACCAAGAGTAAGTGCCAACCTTTCGATGGACAGACCTCCATACTATGAAGGAGCAGTTTCCGGGGTAAGCTCTATCATGGCCGAACAGTTCGAAAACGGAACAACGAACATGAGCAAGGATGATTTCAATAAAAAAGTGGATTATCTGGGGGCTAATTTAAGCTTCTCATCTAATGGTGCTTTTGCCAATTCTCTTTCAAAATATTTTCCGGAAGTATTGGGTTTAATGGCTGACGCTATTATCAATCCAAAGTTTTCTGCTGAGGAAATTCAGAATTCAAAGGAGAGAACAATCGAAGGACTGAAATCTGATGAGAAAAATGCTTCTTCTATTGCTTCAAGAGTTTCCAATGCTCTGATGTACGGAAAAAACACGTCAAGGGGAGAATTTGAAACCGTAGAATCCGTAAGCAAAATCCAGTTATCGGATGTGCAGAATGTTTACAAGAAATATTACGCTCCCGACAATGCTTATTTGGTCATCGTAGGAGATGTAAAATTTGACCAAGTAAAATCATTAGTTGAAAAATCGTTTAGCGGATGGAAGAAAGCCAATACGCCGGCTTCTCAACTCGAGCCGGCTTCCAATGTTGCCAAAACGGAAATTAATGTTGTGGATGTTCCTTCTGCAGTACAGTCGGTTGTTTCTTTAAATAACCTGAATACGCTGAAGATGAAGGATCCTAACTATTTTCCGGCCACGATCGCGAACTATATCCTCGGAGGTGGAGGTGAAGCAAGACTTTTCATGAATCTTCGTGAAAAAAACGGTTTCACCTATGGTGCCTATTCAAGCTTGAGCGCAAGTAAATATTCTCCGGCATTCTCTGCTGAAGCAAGTGTAAGAAACGAAGTAACTGACAAGGCTGTTAAGGAATTCATGAATGAACTGAACGCTATTTCTACGGTAAAACCTGAAGAACTGGCCAATGCTAAAGCGAAGTTAAAAGGTTCTTTCATCATGTCTCTGGAGAAGCCTGAAACCATCGCCAGATTTGCATTAAACCAGAAGGTTCAGGATCTGCCGGATGATTTCTACACCAATTATTTAAAATCCATCGACAAGGTTACAGCTGCAGATGTTTCAAACGCTGTAAAATCGACTATTTTACCTACTCAAAGCAGAATCTTCATTGCAGGTAAAGCTTCGGATATTTCTGAAGGCCTGGAAAAATTAGGATATCCTGTGAAATATTATGATAAAGACGCGAATCCGGTTGCAAAGCCAACTGCTCAGAAAGTTGACGCCAGTGTCACCATCGGATCTGTAGCTGACAAATATATCAATGCCATCGGCGGGGCAGCTGCCGTTCAGAAAATTACTTCTATTGCCACTGACGCCACTACAAAGGTGCAGGGAATGGATATGAGCATGAAGATGGTTCAGGCAAAAGGCGGAAAAATGTCTATGAATATCAGCATGATGGGAAATACCGTTCAGAAAATCGTTTTTGACGGAAAAGAAGGATATATGGAAGCTCAGGGACAGAAAAAACCGTTAAGTGACAAGCAGAAAGCAGAAATGTCTAAAGACACCGAGCTTTTCCCGGAATTAACGTTTGCAAAATCTGCTGAATATAAACTGGCAGGAATCGAAAAGTATAATAATGAAGATTCTTACGTTATAAAAGGGGCAAAAGAAACGTATTACTACAGTGTAAAAACCGGTCTGAAAACCGGAGAAGTAAAAACCGGGGAAGGTGGTTCTATCCCAACAAGCTATGCCGATTACAAAGAGGTTTCAGGAGTGAAGTTACCATTCACGATCATCCAGAACATGGGTGGGATGGACATCAACCTGACTGTAAAATCCTATCTGGTAAATCAGGCTAAAGATTCAGATTTCAAATAAGAATCGCCCTGTTTCATATAAAAAACGGCAACCATTGTTGCCGTTTTTATTTTTATTAACATTTGCGGACATCTTTCTTTGCTATTCGGTAAAAAAAGATTAAATTTGCCCATTCAAAAAGATATCAAATTAATGGATACAATATTTATATTATTGATGGTTCTTATTATGATTGCTAGCGTTTTACTGGTAATCGTTGTTATGGCTCAAAACCCTAAAGGTGGAGGTCTTTCAAGTACATTCGGAGGTGCATCTTCTGCACAGTTTGGCGTACAGAGAACCAATGACTTTATGGAAAAAGCAACATGGAGCCTGGGTGCAGTCATTATTGTTCTTATTCTTATAAGTGTTGTTATTACAGGTAAACCTTCAGTGGCGGCCCCGAAACTTCCGGCGAAGCAGGAAGCTCCGGCAAAACAGTCATCTGCTCCGGTTTCTACAAGTACTCCGGCTCAGGCTCCGGTAACACCGGCTCAATAAGCATAAACTATTTATATATAAGAAAAGCAACCTGTCCGGGTTGCTTTTTTATTTTAACTCATTCTTTCTAAAGGAAGTCCAGTACGAATGCTGATCCTCAGAAAACAAAGCACTGATAAAGGAATCCAAAGACATCATATGCAGAACGTGATCATCGAGTTCCTGAAAATCGCTTTTAAAAAAATCAGAGTTCAGCTTTATGTCTTCCCGATCTATAATTAAAATATTATCCGGACTGTAAAAAGGATAATTTCTGATATCGGCATTGGTGGTAATGAGTTTTCTGCCAGCGGCCAGAACTTCAAAGGTTCGTATCGTCAGACCATTCTGAAAGGGCTTATTAATATCCAGGACCGTTTTTGTTTTCTGATAGAATGAAATGATCTGCTGATGGTTCAGTTTTTCAAAGCTTAATTTTTTAAGGTCAAACTGCTCCAGACTGTTATCTACCAGTTTTTTTAATCTGAAAGCAATTTTTCCCATCGCATAATAGTAAAAGAAGGCCTTCAACCCCAGCTTATCTGCCATAGATTTTACCTTCTCTCCTACAATATACCGATCCGTATGTGCGCTTCCTATAAAAATGATATCATAATCGAATGAATCAATATGATTATTCAGATTTTTATATTCATCAACGTAAAACAAAGGCCGGAAGCTGAGGTTATACGCAACGGAATCGTGGTACTCAAAGGTAAATTTCTTATCAAAATACTCCAAATGGGAAATCAGTGTAGGATATTCTCCCAGAGGATCGAAGTTATAATAGATCATCTCCATTCCCGGACGATCGTGTTTTATCTTTTCAAGAAAGAAAGAAGGTGTAGCTTCTCCTTTAATAAGCAGAAAATAATCATATTCCTTATTCTCTATTTCTTTTAAAATTGTTCTATAATATGAACTGATCTTCGCATGGTACAGCTTTTTATTAAAACGGATGATTCCTTTCGAAAAATTGGAATTAGACGGTCTTTCATCATAAAAATCAACCTCAGCCCCCATTTCACAAAGCCTGTTGGCGATCGCTCTTTCATATTTAAAAAAGCTTACTGACAGAAAAAGTATTTTCTTACCTTTCAGACCCATTATTTTAAAAGACCTTTAATTTTCATTTCTTCCAGTGATTCTTTAAACTTCACATCCTGAATATTCTGCTGTAATACCCAACTGGTGAATTTACACATGCCTTCTTCAAAAGATATCCGTGGCTGAAAATTCAGCTTTGTCCTGATCTTGCTGATATCCGCAAAATTATGCCTGATATCTCCTAAACGGAACTGTCCTGAAACATGGATTTTAAAATCGATGTTATAAAACTTCCTGAGACTTTCCGCAACGGTGGTTACCGAGGTTGAAACACCGGTTCCGACATTGAATACTTCGCCGTTTGCAGCGTCATTTTCGATACATTTTATTGTGGCTTCAACGGCGTCATCCACGTGAATAAAATCCCTTGATTCTTTACCGTCTTCAAAAACATTGATATTGTTTCCGTTAAGGATCTGTGATGAAAAAATAGATAAAATTCCGGTATATGGATTAAGCAGCGACTGCCCTTCTCCGTAGACATTCTGAAAGCGAAGGGCTACCGGGGCCACCCCCATTGATGAACAGGCCGTCATGACCATCTGTTCCTGGGTATATTTGGTAATTCCGTAGATGGAAGTGGGATGAATTTTCGATTCTTCGTCTGTCGGAAGTGCCGTCAGCATCTGCCCGTCGGGATAAATAATCTCAAATTTCCCGTTCCGCATGGTTTCTACATTTCGGGGTTTGGGATAGATTAATCCCAATTCCGGATGCAGATATTTGCCTTCTCCATAGACTGCTCTGGAAGAAGCGATAATAACTTTTGTGACTTTATGCGGCTGATTGACCAGGATATCCAGCATGATGGCGGTTCCGGAAACATTTACTTCCGTATATTTTTCAATCTGGTACATCGATTGGCCGGTTCCGGTTTCTGCAGCAAAATGCACAACGACATTCTGATTCTCAAGTGCGCGTTCCCAATCTTCAAAATTAGCAACATCCCCTTTGATAAAGTTTACTTTCCCGAGAATACTTCTGTATAGGGGCGAATCCGACTCAGGATTTTCCCCGTGAATCTGTGAAGAGAGATTGTCTAATATCGTTACTTCGTACCCTTTCTGTTGCAATTCCAGAGAAAGTTTGCTGCCTATAAATCCGGCTCCTCCGGTTATCAGAATCTTCTTCATATCATTCGTGTATTTTTTCCCATTTCTGAGTCTCAAAATTATATGTTTTTACAATTTTTGCAGGTGCCCCCACGATGACACAATAGTCCGGAAACTCACCCCGTACTACGGAGTTGGCTCCTACCACACATTGCTTACCAAGTCGGGTTCCGGCCATGATCGCCGATCCCATGCCTATGTAGCAGTTTTCTCCGATGACCGTATCTCTGATCAGGTACTCCTGTTTCACCACATGTTTATTAATTTCTTCATAATCATGATCAATATTGGTAATAAAGACATTTGCCAGTATCAGGGAACTTTTACCGATGACCAGATTTCCGGCCGATGTGATGTGCACATTCTGTGAAATCACCACGTCATCATGAATATGAATACTGCCCGAGCGATGGACTTCCATCCTCAGATGAGGAAAAATCCTTACTTTTTTTCCTATAAAAACTTTCCGGGTCCCCATTAAAAACAATGGCCTGCCCAAATACGAGGGAAAACCGAATTTCCCGAAAAAAGGTGCATACAAAACTGCTCTCAATGCCCAAAATATTTTATAGATCATCGTTTCATTTTTAAAATGCGAACATAATATTTTACTTTCGAAAACAAAAAAAACAGAATATACTCAAAATAATTAATTCTGTTCATGGTATACATTTCCAATATATTTTTCTGAATTCCTTTTTCCATTTCCGGAATATTGGCAGAAAGTCCGGAAACGCCGAAGGATCTCTTCCCTCCGCCCGTGCGCACCAGTTCTTCCCCTAAAATATACATAGCATTGTTCGCAGAAATCTTCATCCAGTAATTGGCATCTTCGGAGTACCTTTGATTTTCATCAAACAAGCCTGTATTATCAATGATCTTTCTTTTAAAAAGAGCCGTTGATGTTTGTCCGTCCACTCTTATCAGCAATTTCTTCAGGGTAATACGCGCCAGATTATTCTTATCTGCGGCATAGGGAACCCAGATTTTTTCTCCATTCCGAAGGCTTGTAATAAAATCTACGGAACGGTTTTTATCAGTCAGAAACTTCATCTGCTTTTCTGTTTTATCGGGTAGCCATTCATCATCAGCATCCAGGAAAGCAATATAGTCTCCTTTTGCAGTATGTAATCCTTTATTTCTGGCTTTTGAAACACCACCGTTTGGCTGATCAATTATGATGATATGGATCTCAGGGTGAGCGGCTTTATATTGTTCAGCAACCTTTTTGCTTTGATCTTCAGAGCCATCGTTGATCACAATAACTTCGAATTCCTCCCGATTATAATTCTGTTGAAAAACAGAATCTAAAGCTTTGACAATTGTCTTTTCAGCATTATACATCGGAATTATTACGGAGATCATGATTTAGTTTTAAAAGAGTTAAAAAGAATTAGGAATTGCTTTCGTTATAGGGCAACCTGTTCAAAATGGATCTTCCGAGCGAGATTTCATCAGCATATTCCAGTTCATCACCCACAGAAATTCCTCTGGCAATACTGGAAAAATTCACCTGAAAACCTTTAAATTTCTTATAGATATAATACGCTGTCGTATCCCCTTCCATTGTAGCACTTAAGGCAAAGATAAATTCTTTTACATTACCTTCATTAAGCTTCTTTTCAATACTTGAGATATTCAATTGATTTGGCCCCATTCCTTCCATTGGAGAAATTTTGCCTCCGAGAATCAGGTATTTTCCTGTATATTTCCCTGTGTTTTCTATGGCAATGACATCCCTAACATCTTCAACAATACAGATTACCTGGTCGTTTCTTTTTTCATTACTGCAGATTTCGCAAATCTCAAAATCCGAAAAATTATGACATTCCTTACAGTATTTTATCTCATTAACAAGATTAATAAGGGAATTTCCCAAAGTGACCGCTCTGGTGTTAGGTTGTTTTAATAAATGTAATGCCAGACGCAAAGCTGTTTTCCTGCCAATTCCGGGAAGTCCCGATATTTCATCTACTGCTTTTGCTAAAACTTTACTAGGATAGTCCATAGCTGCAAAAATAGTGATAATAGTTGTAAAGTATGAATTGTCACTATACAATTATGCGACAATTCCTTATTGATTTATCAATACATGTGCTGTTGAAATTCTCTTACTATTACCCGTAATATAAGTATTCATCAGCATAACTTATTGTGGTATCTTTAAAAAAACTTCTATCTTTGCACATCCTTAATATTAATTGAAAATTTAACTAGAATGGTACTTAACAATTTAAATTATCCGCTGGATTTTAAATTCAAAATCACGACGCTTGCCAGTGATTTCAACATTACGGACAAAAACGGGAATTATGTGGCTTATGTACGTCAGAAAATGTTTAAACTCAAAGAAGATGTTATCGTTTTCAATGATGAAAGCAAATCAAAAGAGCTTTTCAGAATCCGTGCGAACAAATGGATTGATTTTAATGCTTCATATGCACTCACGGAGGTAAATACCGGAAAAAACTTCGGACGACTGGCCAGAAAAGGCATGCGCTCGCTGTGGAAGGCCAGCTATGATATTCTGGATGCTCAGGATCAGCCGAAATTCAAAGTTCAGGAAAACAGTGCCTGGGTAAGATTCTGGGATAATTTTGTAGGTGAAATTCCTATTATCGGAATGTTTACAGGTTACTTCCTTAATCCTACTTACACGGTAACAGGAATTGACGGAAAAGTTTATTTCAAACTTAAAAAAATGCCGTCTTTCTTCGGAAGAAGATTCCAGCTGGACAGACTGATCGATATTGATGATGAGGAAGAAAGCCTGGTAATCCTTTCATTGTTAATGATGACCCTTCTCGAAAGATCAAGAGGATAAAACAATACAAAACCACAAACAATGAAATATCTGATTATTCTGTTTTCGGCCTTTGCCCTGGTCGCCTGTAAAAAAGATAAGCCAACCGTTTCTGATAAAGCAGCAGCAGATTCTCTTACCGTTGTTCAGGACTCTGCAAAAACAGAGCCTACTTCAGGAAAAATCTTAGTGGAAACTTTTCCGTTTCCTGCTGAAATTAAAGAATGCTCATGCTATTTTGCTAAAAGCAAGGCTGATTTTGAAGCTGAAAAATATATTTATGCCGATGATGCCGGGAAAACAGCGTATATGAAACTGGACGGTAAAAGACTGGCCATGAAGCTGATCTCATCCAGCGATATGGAAGTGGATGAAGAATTAACCAAAGAGATTGAAAGTGATCACTATAAAATTTCGGTGAAGGGTAAGAAAATAAAGCATGAAGAGGCGTTGTTGTTCGAGGGAACCTTAACGGTTGAAAAACCTGACGGAACTGTAGAAACAATGCCTATCTACGGAGAGTGCGGATGTTAATCTCCTTCCAGTAAAAATAATGCTCCTGAATTTACAGGAGCATTTTTTATTTCGTAATTTTGAGAAAAATAAATTTCATGGAATTATCTAATATAGAACCGCAGATCATATGGAAAAATTTCTCCAGATTGAATGCTGTTCCGAGACCATCAAAAAAAGAGGAAAAAGTAATTGCTTTCATCAAAGAATTTGGTGAAAATTTAGGATTGGAAACCACAGTGGATGAAGTAGGAAACGTGATCATCAGAAAGCCCGCCACGGCAGGTATGGAAAACCGAAAATCCGTTGTTCTGCAGTCTCATTTAGACATGGTTTGCCAAAAAAACAATGATGTTACTTTTGATTTTGAGACTGAAGGAATCAAGATGGAAGTGGACGGCGACTGGGTAAAAGCTAAAGGAACTACGCTGGGAGCCGACAACGGCCTGGGTGTAGCTACGATAATGTCTATTCTTGAAAGCTCAGATATTCCGCACCCAGCTTTGGAAGCACTTTTTACGATTGATGAAGAAACAGGGATGACAGGCGCTTTAGGATTAAAACCCGGACAGTTAACCGGGCAGATTTTACTAAACCTTGATACGGAAGAAGACGATGAAATCGATATCGGATGTGCAGGCGGAATTGATGTAACGATTGCTCAAACGTATGAAAAAGCTGAGGTTCAGGGACAAATTGTAAGATTTGAAGTAAAAGGATTACAAGGGGGCCACTCCGGGATGGATATCCACAAAGGTTTCGGAAACGCCAATGTTATTTTGGGAAGATTGCTATACAAAGGTCTTGAAAAAGAAAATATTCAGCTGATTTCCATTGACGGCGGCGGATTGAGAAATGCGATTCCGAGAGAAGGTGTTGCTATTGCTTCCGTGAGAAATGTTCAGGAATTTATTGAAGAATTATCCAACGGACTTAAAAAAGAAATTCTTGAAGAATTTGCAACTGTTGAGCCTAATCTTCAAATCAATATTGAGAATGCAACTTCATCCGAACAAGCCATTTCAGAAGCAGACTCAAAGAAAATTATTTTAGTGTTAAAATCTCTTCACAATGGCGTTTACAGAATGAGCCCGGATGTAAAAGATCTTGTGGAATCTTCCAATAACGTGGCAAGAGTTGAATTAAAAGAAGGAGCGCTTAAGATCTTAAACCTTTCAAGATCATCTGTAGAATCATCAAAAGATTCTGTAGCAGAGCAGTTAAAATCTGTAGCCGAATTAGCGGGAATGAATGTGGAATTCAGCGGTTCTTACCCTGGCTGGAAACCGAAACCGGGGTCTGAAATTGTTCAGCTGATGGAGAAAATCTATATTGAAAAATTCACAGATAAGCCTCATGTTGTCGCTTGTCATGCAGGATTAGAATGCGGAATTATCGGCGCCAATTATCCTGAAATGGAAATGGTAAGTTTCGGGCCTACCATCAGAGGAGCGCATTCACCGGATGAAAAGGCAAATATTACTTCAACACAGAAATTCTGGAACTTCACTAAGGATATTCTGGCGAATATCCCTCACAAATAACAGTAAAATTTATATTTGAATATCCAGAGTCACTTGATTTTGGATATTTTTTATTATTAATCTTTACCATATTCACAAAGCAGTCATTCTTAAATTCAATACGATGTATTACCGTATACGAATCGGGAATGTAGAAATTTTATCGTTTTTCTCTAACAGATATTTTCCGGATAAGAGAAAGATTTAAAACATTTTATAATTAAATAATGAAAAGCATCACCGTATTCTGCGGATCAAGTTTCGGTTCGGATGAAAAATATAAAAGACAGGCAACTTTGCTTGGACAAACCCTGGCAAAGCATAATATCCAATTGATTTATGGCGGCGCAAACGTTGGCTTAATGGGCGCTGTTGCTGATGGAGCATTAAATTCAGGAGGAAAAGTAATAGGGGTACTTCCCCATTTCTTACAATCTAAAGAAATTGCCCATAAACAATTAACCGAATTGATTTTGGTTGAAACCATGCACGAAAGAAAAACCAGGATGAATGATCTCTGCGATGGTGTAATCGTTCTCCCAGGAGGCTATGGTACGCTGGAGGAGTTTTTCGAGATGATCACCTGGGCACAGCTCGGACTTCACCAAAAACCGATTGCGGTCTTAAATATTGACGGATTTTATAATGACCTGATCAAGCTTGTTCAAACGATGGCCGATAAAGGATTTTTAAAGCAGGTTAACCGTGATATGCTGTTGATAAGTGACAACATTGACGAACTGCTGAATATGATGAAAAATTATGAGGCTCCAACGGTTGGAAAATGGATTTCAAAGGAGGAAGTTTAGAATAAAAGTATGAAAAATTTAATTATTTTTTTATTATTAATTCCCTGTGTCTCATTTTCTCAAAATAAAGACAATGCCTGTGATTATATTTCTCAGTATTTAAAAGAAAAACCTTTGGAATGTATAGACAAATCAAAGCTTCAAAATAATGAAGAGATTTATCAGTTTTTCAAATGGTCATCATTCAGACAGGACTATTTTATCCGCGTTGAAAGAAAAAGAGATCTGAAAACTCTAGTAGTAAAAAAAATTTTCAAAAGCTCATATGATCAGGAGACGGGTAATTACCAACCCCAAAGATTTGAAATTCTAAAGCAAAGAAGACTTACTAATTCTGAATTTGGTGAATTTAAACACTTGTTATATAAGCATGGCTTTTGGGAAAAAAACGATTATCATGTAAAGTCTCTTTGCAATGATGGGAGTGGTATTCTGGTTTACGCTCTTAAAAAAGATTATTTAATAACCATGAGCAACGGAAACTGCTCACCCGGAAATGAATATTTATACTATCTATACGAGCAGATCTCTGAAATATTCGGATTATAATACACCAGAGCTCCCAAAGAAAAATCTTCGGGAGCTCTGTATTTTTAAAATAGGATTTTCTAAGGATAAGGAGCAATTTCCACTTCAAGCCCTTCCATTTCCAAGGCCATATGCAGCTGGCAGCCCAGTCTGCTGTTATCTTTTACATGGAATGCTTCAGCAAGCATAGCATCTTCCTCATCTCCCATCGGCTCAAGTCCGGGATCATGGGTTACATATACCTGGCATGAAGCGCACATCGCCATTCCTCCACAAACTCCGATTGTTCCTTCCTCTGCCAATTCGTACGAACGGATAATTTCCATTAAATTCATGGACATATCTGTTGGGGCAACAACATCGTGAGTTATACCTTCTCTATCGGTGATTTTTATATTTATATCGCTCATTTTAATTGAATCGCTGATCGTTTACAGCTGATGGTTTTACGTTCAACTGATAACCGTTACTGACTACAAATTTAGTCAATTTTTTTCACAACTGCTTTCTCCGCTTCTTTTCTGCTTCCGTCAAAACCATCTACCCCACTAACGGTAGTATATTTCAATACGAATTTTTTACCCGGATTTAATCGGTTATAGACACTCTGGCACATCAACGTAGCCTCGTGGAAACCACAAAGAATCAGTTTCAGTTTTCCCGGATAAGTATTGATATCTCCGATGGCATAAATTCCGTCGATATTCGTCTGATAATCTAAAGCATTATTTACTACGATCGCATTTTTTTCGATATTTAATCCCCAATTCCCGATTTCACCTAATTTTGGTGTCAGACCGAATAACGGGATAAAATAATCCGTTTCGATATCATAAGCTTCCTGGCCATCTACCTGTACGGTAATCGCTTCTACTTTTCCCTCCCCTTTAATAGCCGTAACTTCAGCAGGGGTAATCAGCTTGATCTTACCCTGGTTTTTCAGATCCTGAACTTTTTCTACAGAATCCAGCGCTCCTCTGAACTCATTTCTTCTGTGAATCAGCGTGACTTCACTGGCCACATTGGATAAAAATACACTCCAGTCAAGCGCAGAGTCGCCTCCTCCTGCGATAACCACTTTTTTATTTCTGAAATGTTCAGGCTCTTTTACGAAATATTCCAGACCTTTTTCCTCATAATCGGCAATATTATCCATGGCAGGTTTCCGGGGCTCAAAAGTTCCCAACCCACCTGCAATAGCGATAGCTTTAGCTCTGTGAACAGTTCCTTTATTGGTAACCACTTCGAACCATTCATCATCTACTTTTGTATAAGAAACAGCTGTTTCTCCTAAGGTAAACCCAGGCTGAAACTGCTTGATCTGCTCCATTAAGTTATCTACCAATTCTCCTGCATTTACAGAAGGATAACCCGGAATATCGAAAATAGGCTTTTTAGGATATAATTCTGCCAGCTGCCCCCCAGGCTGAGGAAGTGCATCAATGATATGGCATTTCATCTTAAGCAAACCCGCTTCAAATACAGCAAAAAGCCCCGTTGGTCCTGCTCCTATAATCAATATGTCTGTCGTTATCATAATTTTAAAGATAATTTAATTATATATATAGCCGCAAATTTACTAATTTTAATGCGAAGCCTATTTAATTCAGTCTAAATAAAAAACTGAGATTTATCAAATACCATGAACGCTTATTATTGGCAACCTTTTTGTAAACCACTTGATATGAAGAAAGTATTCATTTTTTTAACTTTACTGATGTTTGGTCTGGGAACAGCTCAGATTGATAATATAGCCAACGGCGAATCGATAACCCTCCGGATTCATTATGGATTTCTAAATGCCGGTACTGCTAATTTAACCACAAAAACAACAACCTATCTCGGCGCTCCACACCTCTATGTAAAAGGTACCGGATCTACGACAGGCGCTGTTAAAGCTTTCTTTAAAGTAGAGGACTTATATGAAAGTTTTATCAATATCCAGACGGAACTTCCCAGCTTTTATGTGAGAAATGTCAAAGAAGGCAGCTACCGTCAGCATTTTGAAACGGTTTTCAATCATAATAACAATACTTTGATTTTAACAGATAAAAAAACTCCTGCCAACGGTTCTAAGGTGATCAAATCTGTCAAAGGTGTTCAGGATATGCTTTCGTGCTTTTATTATCTGAGAAGCAAAAGCCCTGCTGAATTGAAAGTAGGAACTGTCATCAATATGAATATATGGATTGATGATGAAATGTTTCCTTTTCAGCTGAAAGTAGTAGGCACAGAAAATTTAAAAACCAAATTCGGAACGATTAATTGTTTAAAGATTATTCCGTCTGTAAAAAGCGGAAGGGTTTTCAAGGAAAAAGAAGGCGTGACCATGTGGGTCTCTAATGACGCCAATCATGTTCCGATGCTGCTGAAAGCCGAACTGGCTGTCGGATCCCTGAAAGCCAGTATTGATGATTATAAAAATGTGAAATATCCACTAAAATTCACAAAATAAATAACTTAGTTAAGGAAAAGATGTCTGCAGTATTTTGCGGGCATTTTTTATGTGATGTAATATTTTTCATATCACGATTATATATAGTAACAATCATCAGATACAGTCATATAAACATACTACGCTATTTTATCTTTTAAAGCAGATTTAAAAAAAAGAAGCCGGCATCTTTTTATGGATACGGTGCTATATTTTTATAATGATACAGAGGTTTAATTACGTTTTGTTTCTAAGGTCACTAATTAAACCAAAAGCTCCGAAAAATTTCGGAGCTTCGATTTTTCCATCATTTGTGCTTTGATCATTACTTCTACTCATCTTAATGTCTGTCAAAACCAAGATCAGTTTCATTTGTTGCTTTGTGGTACAAAAATATCAATATAGAAATAATTATACATCATTAATTCTATAGATATATATCTTTCAAACGATCGATGTTTTCTATAATTATCTTATTTTATAACTAAATATCAATTAGTTACTTTTCATGCTCTGCGGTTTATTATTACACGAAGCATCTCTATTCAATTCCTGCATTTAAAAATATTAACCAAAAAACCTCCAAGTAGCCTCGGAGGTTCATTAACCATTTGTGTTTGTGTTTGTGAGAAATTTCAATTCTTTTTCATCATTTGTGTTTTATAGAAATCAAAAGGTTAATTAAAAATATCTCGTTCTTTTTTCGATTACAAATTTACCAACATCTCATCAATCAATCCTCTTAATAAGTGTAGATATATATCGTCGGCATTATAGATATTTTTCTACAAAAAGCGATGAGCCATAATTGCACACAAAAATTCAATATCATTTCTGAAGGTAAAATCCAAAATCTCCGATAATTCGGAGGTTTTGGATTTTTCGATCATTTGTGTTGTGTCAGCTTTGATTCTTTCTCATCATTTGTGTTGTAAGCAGAACCAAATTTTTTTTAATAATTTTCTTATTTGCTTCACAAAGGTACTAAGATATAGATGAAGCATTATGACAAACCCTGTAGATATATATCGAAAGACCTGTAGATATTTATCTACAATTTTATTATGTACTTTTGATCAGTTCGATCAGCGCTACGATATTGTCTATCTGAAGTTTGTCGAATATTCTTCTTTTAATCGTACTTACTGTATTTTGTTTAACGTCCAGCTGATTTGCAATTTCGAGATTTCCATATCCGGCCGCATACATTTCTGCAATCTGTAATTCCCGCTCTGTGAGACGGGACAGCGGATTAATAAAACCGGGATTTTTTACCGACTCCATGAGTAAAGTCTGTGTAGCCGGCGAGATATATTCCCCATTCTGCAGCATTTTAAAAATGGCCTGTTTTATTTCTTCCTCCTCACTCATCTTGCTTATAAAACCGTGGGCTCCGGCACTGAGAAATTTAAGGGCATACTTATCTTCTTCGATTCCCGTAAAAATCAGAATTTTAGTATCTGGACTTATTTTTTTTATTTCCGGCAGAATGGTCATACTGTTCCCGTCGGGAAAATGAGCATCTATTATGGCGATATCTATAGACCTGTTTCTTATCTTTTCCAATGCCCGCTGCAGATTAGAGGCCTGGAAAACTTTATATTCCAGTTCCATATCTTCCAACAGAAACATGATTCCCTGTCTTATAAGACTGTGGTCATCAGCAAGCAGAAAATGTATCGTTTTTTTATTTATCTCATTCATTATTACAATTTAAATTTATCGAAAAAATCACAGTCGTTCCTTTTTTCATTTCGCTGGATACCGTAATGCTTCCATCGTACAGCTCGACGATCTCTTTGCATAAACTTAATCCCAGGCCGGCACCCAGGTTATCTACATCTTCGGATAAAACTCCCTGGTAATAAGGCTCAAATATTTTTTCTAAATCGGATTTTGAAATTCCGATTCCGGTATCGCTTATTTTTGCAGTAAAGGAAATGACATTTTCATTAATCATTTCCGTGCTTATATGAACGCTGATTTCTCCATTTTCTGTAAACTTATTGGCATTTCCGAGAATGTTCATAAAAACCTGATTTATTTTTTTGTTGTCTGAAAACACGACCACTTCAGGATTTATATTTTCTATAATGATAAACCTGTTATTCCTTGTTTCTATATAAGGTTCAATCGAATGTAAGATGGACTGGATTTCCTGTTTCAGATTAAAGACAACAGGAATCAGCTTATTTTCAACCGCCTGATTTCTCGTATATTCAAGGATCTGATTGGCCTGCATGAGCAGCGTATCATTCGTAAAACTGATAAAGGTAAGATATTCTTTAATTTTAGCATCATCTGTCTTTTTATTGATCCGGTTGATAAACAACCCTATAATTTTCAGAGGTGAGCGCAGTTCATGACTCAGCATTCCCAATATCCTGTTTTTAAAATTCAGATTTTCTTTAATCTGGGCATTGGCAATGTTCAGTTTTTTTTCATAAACAAATGCTATTCTGGTTAACAGCATAATCAGTATGGATACAATAAACATCAGAATCATCGATCCGAATATAAGATTGGTTCTGATCCTGTTATTTCTGGAATTCTGCTTATTATATTCTTTTTCAAGATCAGCTTTCGATCCTTTAATGGCAGATTCATAAATGTTCATCAGACCATCGCTGTAGATCAGCAGATTACTGAACATCTTATACACTTCGCTGGTATTATTCTGCTTGTCGGTGGCATTCACCTGTATTTTTTTAACTTCCCCCGTATAATAATTATTAACCAACTGAAAAATACTGTCCAGATCCTTGCGCATCACGGAAGCATCAGGCGCTTTTTTATGTTTCAGGGTAATCACCGTACTCTCTTTACGTACATTTTCTTTTCCGGATATGGCGTCCCCTATGCGTCCGAACAATCCTTTTTTCTTGATCGTATCAGAATAGGTCTTTGTCTCAACATTAAAGTTAAATAGGTCTAAGCTGTTTCCGAAATCATATTTTTCAAGTTTAGGAAGATCATTCCGTATTCTGAAATTAGGTTTTGTTGAAAACTGGTGTGTAGAATCAATCAGTAATTTTAATTTTTTTATTTCTAACGAATCTTTTTTATGAGACGTTAAAGAAGTTTTAAGTTTTGGATATTTATTTTTGTAATGGCTGATGCTGTCCAAATTACTCCCAAGTTTGTTTAATGACTGAAAGTAAGAGCTCAGATACCGATCATCCTCGCTGATGACATATTTCTGAAGATAGGTCTGTGCATTGATCAGTTCTTTTCTGGAATTATCCGTCAGGTTTTCCAACGAGTGAATGCCCTTTAATTGTTGTTCAATAAAAGCTAAATTTTTCCTATTGATAAATTCATTATAAAAAAATGCGGCTATGATGATTTGTATTAATAAAATACAGACAATGAGAGAATAATGAACAATTTTTCTTAATTTAAAATTCAACAGTTTTTCAAACATTTTTCCTCTGATTTATGATAAAATTAATAAAAAAATCCTGTAAATTAAATTTTACAGGATTTGAATTTATTTAGGTCGGTTTCTACAGGGTTTTAAACTGTTCCAATGTTCTGATATCATTTTCAAAGAACATTCTGATGTCGCTCATTTGGTAAAGAAGCATTACAATTCTTTCAATTCCCATTCCGAAAGCATATCCGGAATATTTTTCGGCATCGATATTCACATTTTTCAGAACAGCAGGATCTACCATTCCACAACCCATGATTTCAAGCCAGCCTGTACCTTTCGTAATCCTGTAATCCGTTTCCGAATTTAGTCCCCAATATACATCAATTTCGGCACTTGGTTCTGTGAAAGGAAAATAAGAAGGTCTCATTCTTATTTTCGACTTTCCGAAAAGCTCGGTCGTAAAAAACTGAATGGTTTGTTTCAGATCTGCAAAACTTACATTTTCATCAATATACAATCCTTCGATCTGATGGAAGATACAGTGAGAACGCGAAGATACCGCCTCATTTCTGAATACCCGTCCCGGAGATAAAATCCTGATGGGCGGTTTATTTTCTTCCATATATCGGATCTGGACAGAAGAAGTATGGGTTCTCAAAAGGATATCCGGGTTTTGTTCAATAAAGAAAGTATCCTGCATATCTCTTGCCGGATGATATTCGGGAAGATTCAGGGCGGTAAAATTATGCCAGTCATCTTCAATCTCAGGACCATCTGCTACTGCAAAGCCGATGGATTTGAAAATTTCAATGATTCTGTTTTTGACTAAATTAATAGGATGTCTTGACCCTAAATCTAAAGGAAAAGCAGGTCTCGTAAGGTCCTCTTTCTCTGAGACCACAGAAGATTCGGAAGAATTTTTTAAATCCTCCAGCTTTACGTTGACAGCGTTCTTTAAGGTATTGATTTTCAGACCGAATTCTTTCTTCTGATCGTTAGGAACTTCTTTAAATTTTTCGAAAAAATCGTTCAGAATTCCTTTCTTACCATTATACTTGATGCGGAAGTTTTCGATCTCTTCCCTAGATGTAGTACTGAAGCTGTTTACCTCAACCAGTAGTTCTTCTATCTTTTCTATCATTGTTTTACCCTTTCAAAATGTTTTGCAAAAATACGGTTTTTCAGCGAAATAAATTTCCTTAATATGTTAAAAAAAATCTGCCTCCTCTTGGGAAGCAGACTTCAATCACTTATTTCACTTAAATAAAAAAATTATTTTTTCTCTAAAGCTTTCACGTTGATCTGGAGCGTTACCTCATCTTTAATGACGCCATTTTCAGCAGGAGCCTGAAATTTCACTCCGAAGTCCTCTCTTTTAATATCTTTGGGTTCGGTTTTAATGCTTACTTCTCCGTTTTTCACCGCGACATTGGCCTTAAACTGTACTGGTTTTGTGATCCCTTTTACCGTTAAGTTCCCATCTAAAGTCGTATTGTAATCACCTTCGGCAGAGGGCGCAACTTTTGTTATCTCGTAAGAAGCGGTTGGGAATTTTTCTACCTCAAAAAAATCTCCGCTTTTAAGATGACCGTTTAATTTATCCAACTGTTCAGCATCATTCTTAAGATCTTCAGAAGTTAAAGAATTCATATCAGCAACAAATTTTCCGCTTTTAAGTTTACCGTCCTTTACGGTCACATCTCCACTTTCAAACTTTATTGTTCCAAAATGACCTGTGTTTTCAGATTTAAATATTTTATAGCCTTTCCATTCTACTCTACTGTTTAAAGTATCCAGCACGTACTGGTTTCCGTCTTTTGTAGTCACCACTTCATTGCTCTCACTGGTCAGAGGTTTTTCTTTTGTACACGAAATCAATACGGCAGCAGCAAAAAAAGCCGGAACGGCTATCGAAAACAGTCCTTTTTTCATATTTTTCATTCATTTTTATTACTAGTGCTAATATAATAAAAAATTCTATTTTTTCCTAAAAACGTAACATTTCAGTACATTTGTATGATGCTGTTAGAAATAAACAATTTATACTTCTCTCATACCAAGGAAAAACCTCTGTTCCAGAACCTGAATCTAAGGTTCGAAGAAGGTAAGATCATTGCATTGGCCGGTGAAAGCGGATGCGGAAAATCGACTTTACTGAACTTAATTTATGGTCTTCTGGACTGGGAAAGCGGAGATATTATTTTCAGGGGAAAGCCTCTTTTGGGACCAAAAGGAAATCTTGTTCCCGGAGAAGCAGACATGAAATTTGTTGCTCAGAATTTTGATCTGATGCCCTATGCTACTGTCGCAGAAAATGTCGGGAAATTTATTTCAAATATTAACCTCACTCAGAAAAAAGAAACCGTTGCCGAACTTCTTGAAGTGGTAGGATTATCCGAATATGCCGATGTTCTTCCTAAATATCTGAGCGGCGGGCAGCAACAGAGAGTAGCTATTGCCCGGGCCCTTTCTGTACTTCCGAAACTTCTGATCCTTGACGAGCCTTTCAGTAACCTTGATTTTTCAAGAAAAATAGAATTGCGCGAAAAGCTGTTCCGGTACGTGAAGCAGAATCATATTTCTCTGCTTATTTCGACCCACGAATTACAGGATGTGATCCCCTGGCTGGACCAGATTGTTATTTTACAGGACGGTAGACTTATCCAGAACGAAAATCCCGAGGAAACATATAGAAGCCCCTACCAACCTTATGTAGCAAGGCTTTTTGGTGAGGTGAATATTTTCAGTGATGAAGAAATGGCAGATTTTAATCTCTCCAGGTTCTGTTACTATCCACACCAGATAAAAATCTCTGAAACCGGCTGTAAAGCAGAAGTTATAGAAAGCAGATTTGCAGGAAGCCATTATTGGAACAAAATAAGAGCAAAGGGGAAAGAGCTGATTATGTATACGGACGAAAAGGCAGAACATCAGGTAACCATTTCCTTTGAGTAATCGTGTCATCTGAACAGTAGATAAAGTTTAACAATACTCCTGCCGGTTATTTCAACATTATAGAATACGCATATGTTTCAGAATGCAGGATACCAGAAACTACCCGGAATACAAGATAACCTGCACATTAACTTATACTTATTAGAAATTTATGAATAAAAAAAATACAAACATAAGACTTGTGTTTAAAACTTTTTCTTACATTTGTATTTCCACAGCATAAGGAAATTATTGGTTAATTCTCTTTCTGCCTTAAAGACGGACATTAGTCCTGTTCAATAACGGGACAATCAAGTTTTTGAAAGATTACACTGTCCAATTTTTTCCTTTTTTTATGCTTTTTTCACGAATTCTGACTTCAGAGCCATAGAACCGAAACCGTCAATTTTACAGTCAATATTATGATCGCTGTCGGGTCTTAACCGGATATTTTTAACTTTAGTACCAGCTTTTACCGGTTTTGGAGCACCTTTAACAGGTAAATCTTTAATAACTACAACAGAATCTCCGTCCTGCAATTCATTTCCGTTCGAATCAAGAATTTTTCCTTCGTTTGAAGATTCAGCAGCTGTTTCGTCAGCATTCCACTCATAGAAACACTGGGAACAAACGGTCATGTTATCACTTGGATAGGTAAATTCGGAACCACATTTCGGGCAAAGTACAGTATCACTCATATTTTATTTTTTTGCAAAGGTAGCTTTTTGGATGATGAGTTGAAAATTATAGGTGATGAGTTTCTCTTACCAGTATACCGTAAAGTAATCATTATACCATACTGAACGCCGAGCGGATCTTTTATTCCTGAAACAGAACTTACAATCTTTACTTAAAAAAACATTTAAATTTTCGTACTTTTGCAGATTCAAAACAGCAGAACCCAATTTTATGGAACTTATTCACAGAAATTTAGCCATCGGAATTCACGATGCTTTACAAGAAACATTTTTCGAGAAAAATAAATACGCCGATAAAGTAATTGAAAGACTTTTAAAGGCACACAGAAAATGGGGAAGCCAAGACAGAGCGGTTGTTTCTGAAATTTTCTACAATATCATCCGTTGGAAAAAACGTCTTGAATATTATATGGGAGAAGGCGTAAAGCCTAACAATATCTATAAATTAATCATTGCCTATCTGCTTTGGAGTAAAACTAATTATAAAAAGTTTGAAGAATTCGACGGAATAAAGATCGCCGATATCCTTACAAAACTTAAAAAAAATACCGTTCCTACCAAAGCAATCGAACACTCTATTCCGGAGTGGCTTGCCGAAACGCTGCAAAAGGAATTGGGAGACCAATGGGAAAAGAGATGTATGCTCTGAATGAGCAGGCACCTACCGTCTTAAGAGCCAATTCTCTAAAAACGACCACAAGAGAGCTTATTTCTGATCTTTCCGATGAAAATATTGTCGCTCATCCTATTAAAAACTATCCTGATGCCGTTCAGCTGGAAGAAAAAAAGAATGTTTTTCTGACCACTGCATTTAAAGAAGGATTATTTGAAGTTCAGGATGCTTCGTCACAAAAAATCGGGTATTTCCTTGATGTAAAAGAAGGACAGCGGGTTGTGGATGCCTGTGCGGGAGCGGGTGGCAAAACACTTCATTTGGCAGCTTTAATGGGAAATAAAGGGCAGATCATCGCCTTAGATATTTTTGAATGGAAACTGGCAGAGCTGAAACGCCGTGCCAAAAGAGCCGGAGCTCACAACATTGAAACGCGCATGATCTCTGATAACAAAGTGATTAAAAGACTTCATGAGAAAGCAGACCGACTGCTGATCGATGCGCCATGTTCAGGCCTGGGAGTTTTGAAAAGAAACCCGGACAGCAAATGGAAGATCGATCAGGATTTTATCGACAGAATCAAAAAAGAGCAGCAGCAGATTCTTCAGGATTACTCGAAAATGCTTAAAAAAGGCGGACAAATGGTTTATGCAACGTGCTCCATTCTTCCATCGGAAAATAACGGACAGGTTGAAGAGTTTATTAAGAACAATCCTGATTTCAGAATGATCAAAGAGGAAAAGGTAATGCCGAGCCAGGGCTACGATGGATTCTATATGGCTTTAATTGAAAGAGTTTCTTAGTATAACCATTTTTATTAACAATATTACAGACTACTCTGCTTTCGGGGTAGTCTTTTATTTTCTTACAGTTTAAAAGATTTATTCTGGGGGTGAGAATGCGAGGTCTGTAAACGGCAGTTTAATTCTGCAGCGTAGCTTCTTACAAAAAAACCGCACCCTTATCCTATCAAATTATTTAAAACTGACAAAGTTTGACTGTCTGTAAACTAAAAATTTATCTTTGTAAAAACGATTTTCTATTATGCATCAAAGAATTTTAATAAGTTTCTTTATTCTATTGTTCTATCTGAGTTCTGCGCAGACTTATGAAGTTCAGTACACCAGTTCATACAACGGAAAAGAGGTGACCGGACAAACGCCTACCCTGGTGTGGGCCAACGAAAGAGAAAATTACATCCTTACTAATAAAATCAGGGAACGGAAGGCGGAGTATCCGTTTGAAATAACAAAAGTCGAGAAACCAGCCAATACTGTTATCTCTTTTGCATTTTTAAAACCGAATGAGATCATCTCGGCATCAGATACAGAATCGGTAGGAAAACAGACTTTCGAACTGACAGACGAAACAAAGAAAATCCTGGGCTATACCTGCAAAAAGGCGGTAACTAAAATTAATTCCAACACCATCGAAGTCTGGTATACCAAGGATCTGAAAATAAAAGGCGGACCTTCTGCTCTTGGACAGAACCTGGGCTTCGTCCTTGAAATTGAAAGAAATAAAAATTCAATGATTACTGCCACTTCGATCAGAAAAGTAAAAAAAACGGGTATAGAAAATGTATTGAAAGGATCCATCAGTCCCACTGATCAGTTAGGTTATAAAGACCTGCTATGGAAAAGCAGGTTTACAACATTAAATATTTTCGACCATGAAACGGTTAACTTCTCGGACCAGTCAAAATCCGATGGGAACATAAAAAGATTTGCCAACGGAACCATCATTCTCAAAAAAATCAAATTTCCGAAGATCTCTGAGGGTGAGCTTATCTTTACCGAACTCAGACAACAATCTAATGGAGATGCTTATGACCGGACAGGAACCGTTTTTATTGTTCCGGAAAATACATCACAGTCTTTTTTTGACGGACTTGAAAAAGGAGCTAAGACACTTCCGGTATACGATAATGGAAACGGAAAACAGTATTATGGAATAACCGCTACAGAAAACTACAGTCCCGCCATTGAAATGATGCGCTTCTTTACGGCTTTTGGCATTAATAAGTTTAATCATATTCAGCTGAAAGATAAAAACTGGCAAAGTGTGAGCCCGTACCGTCAGGATATCACAGAGCTGAAACCGTCACTTTCTGAAAAAGAACTCTGGGTAGGCGTATTTATAGGAAATTACGATAAAGGCGGCCATCAGGTAAGTCTGGAAATCACGATCCATAAAAGTGATCAGACCGTCAGCAGAAACAATACGGTGATCCCTTTATTCAACAGCTTAAATATTATGGAAATGGCGGGACAGGACTATTCCACTATGTTCAATAACGATAATGGTTTATCGGTAGAATTCACGTTAAAAAAAGATCTGAAAAGCGCACAGCTGAGATATATCACAACAGGTCATGGCGGCTGGGAAAACGGAGACGAATTCATTCCTAAAACCAATTCTGTTTTTCTCGATGGAAAAATGGCTTATTCTTTTGTTCCCTGGAGGACAGACTGTGGCTCTTACCGTCTTTATAATCCAGCTTCAGGAAATTTCCCGGACGGGCTTTCATCATCAGACCTCAGCAGATCCAACTGGTGTCCCGGAACGGTTACCAACCCCAATTTCATCCCTCTCGGAGACCTCAAAGCAGGCAAACACCGCATTCAGATTAAAATTCCTCAGGGTCTGCCGGAAGGAACAAGCTTCAGTTCCTGGAATGTTTCGGGAGTACTCTTAGGGTCCGAATAAAACAAAACCTTCTCGCAAACTGAATTGCAAGAAGGTAAAAACACAAATGATGAAAAAAAATTATTTCGAACCACAAAGTAAAGCTAAAAATTTCAAATATTAATTATCATAGATTAATAAATATTTGATTTTTATTTCGTATACAGCTGATAATTTCGATTGCAGAGTGAAAAAAATTAACTAAAAACCCATTTTTAACAAAGAATAATTAAAATTATACTACTAAATAATTAATTTGGTTAATTTTTTAAACTAAATTAAAATTTCTGTTGTTAATTTTAAACCACATGTATATTTTTGTTTAAAATAAATGATAATATGTGCGGAATTGTATGCTTGTTTGATGCCAAACAAAAAACAGAAATATTGAGACCTCAGGTTTTGGAAATGTCAAAGAGAATTCGCCACAGAGGGCCTGACTGGAGCGGTGTCTTTCAAAATGAAAAGGTAATTTTCTCCCACGAAAGACTCGCCATTGTAGATCCTACCTCTGGAAAACAGCCGTTATTTTCGAAAGACGGTACCATTGTTTTAGCGGTAAACGGAGAAATATATAACCACAGGGAATTAAAAGAGGAATTTCCGGATTATGAATTTCAGACACAGTCGGACTGTGAAGTTATCCTGGCACTTTACGGGAAATACGGAAAAGATTTTGTAGAGAAACTCAACGGCATTTTTGCCTTCTCACTTTATGACATTAAAAATGACACCTATTTAATTGCCCGTGACCATATGGGAATCTGCCCTCTTTATCATGGCTGGGACAAAAACGGAAATTACTATGTCGCTTCCGAACTGAAAGCACTGGAAGGAATCTGCAAAACGATCGAAACATTTTTACCGGGACATCTTGTATACAGTGAAGATGGCAGCCAGCTTCAGCAGTGGTACACCAGAGACTGGGAGCGCTTTGACCATGTAAAAGATAATGAAACTGATATCTCAAAAATAAGAAAAGGACTGGAAGATGCTGTACACAGACAGTTGATGAGTGACGTCCCTTACGGTGTCCTGCTTTCCGGAGGGTTGGATTCTTCGGTTATTTCTGCCATCACAGCCAAGTTCGCAAGGCAGAGAATTGAAAGTGGAGACACACAGGAAGCCTGGTATCCAAGATTACACAGTTTTGCGGTAGGACTGGAAGGTTCCCCGGATCTGGCCGCCGCTCAGAAAGCAGCTGAACATATCGGTTCTGTTCACCATGAAGTTAACTTTACTGTTCAGGAAGGCCTGGATGCGATCCGTGATGTTATTTACCATCTGGAAACATATGATGTGACGACGATCAGGGCATCTACCCCAATGTATCTTTTAGCAAGAGTGATCAAATCCATGGGGATCAAAATGGTTCTTTCCGGCGAAGGATCCGATGAGCTTTTCGGCGGATATCTTTATTTCCATAAAGCACCGAACGCCAAGGAATTTCACGATGAAACCGTAAGAAAACTGGGAAAACTTCATCTTTATGACTGCCTGAGAGCCAACAAAGCTTTAATGAGCTGGGGCATTGAAGGCCGTGTTCCTTTCCTGGATAAGGAATTTATGGATATTGCCATGACGGTGAACCCTAAGGACAAAATGATCAGTGCTTCTGAAGGAAAAATTGAAAAATGGGTCTTAAGAAAAGCGTTTGAGGATGTACTTCCCGATTCTATCGTATGGAGACAGAAAGAACAGTTTTCTGATGGCGTAGGGTATTCATGGATCGACACTTTAAAAGAGGTGGCTGAAAAAGAAGTTTCTGATGAGGTGATGGCTCATGCGAAATTCAGATTCCCGGTAAATACTCCTCAGAATAAAGAAGAATACCGTTACCGTACAATTTTTGAAGAACACTTCCCGAGTGAAACTTCTGCTGCAACGGTACCTTCCGTACCATCCGTAGCCTGTTCCACTCCTATTGCCCTGGAATGGGATGAAGCTTTCAAAAAAATGAATGATCCAAGCGGAAGAGCGGTGAAAGTGCATGAGACTTCTTATGAATAGTAGTGACGAGTTATAAGTGATGAGTGATGAGTTTTTGTATTGAACTTCTGACCTCTTAGTCAAAATTTATTAATCCTGTAGTGATACAGGATTTTCTTTTGAATTAACGATAACAATATTGTCAGAATTTAACCGTTAATCAAAAATAATATCTAATAAATAATTATATTTGGAAAACGAAAATATCAACTATAAGAAAATGAGAAGAAACCTTACTATTTTATTTGCCTTATTATCTATATCCTTTGCTTTCGGACAGGGAAAGTACGGCAAATATCTTAATTCAAGAAAGCTTGCTTTATCCTATAAAAGTGTGAAGGATGCCGATAAAGATGATTATTATCAGCAGTACTACTGGCTGGTAAAAGCAGAGCAGTTAAAAACCTATCCTCACCTGAAGGATATAAAACCTGTGGTTTTATACGAATTTGTAAAGAAGGTAAATCCTCAGAATCCGACTAAAACATTGGATGAACGTGGAAAAGAACTCAGAAAGACAGCAGAATTATCTTTAGACCAATATTTTAAAAATAAAAATTTTGAGAATAATTCTGTCCTGATGTATAATCTTGAAACCTATGTAGATCCTTCTAAAGGCCAGTATTACACAAAAGTGGACGCTGAAAAAATAAAAGAGCTGGTTCCTAAAGAACTGTTTGCTTTTAACTCGAATAACAGGAACTCCGGTGAAGATAAAACCTATTACCTTTGGATCGACAAGAAAAAAGACGGTTTTCATATTGTAGATATTATTCCTAATGAGAAAGACAATAAAGATTTCTACGCCAGGGTAAAGCAATATCTTCCGAACTATAAATTTTCCAAGTATGTACCTTCGGTAAAAAAAGGGAATAAAACGGATAAGACAGACGTTAATTTTTATTACATCATGCCGTTTGAACAGAATACAGACAATATAGAATACAAAACAGAAGACTTCAAAACGTTCTATCTGAGCCAGTACAGAAAAGCCGGTGATGAATGGAAAGGAGTGGAAAAATCCAGAAAATAAAACTTAAAAGTCCTGTGAAATTTCACAGGACTTTTTTAATTTTATAGAGACTTCTTTATCTAAAAGAATGGACTGTTTTTTGAACAGTAGTCTTTGAACTAAAAAAATCTGGAGTCTTTACGGTTCCAGTAAATGAAAAATGTCAGAAGTAATCTCACAACCCCCTTCAATTAAAAAAATTCTCCCGCTGATTCTGGCCACTGCCATCTTTATGCAGATGCTGGATTCGACGATCCTCAACACTTCCCTGCCTTCTATCGCGAGAGAACTGAACGAATCTCCGCTTAATATGCAGAATGCTATTATCAGCTATGTATTGACATTAGCGGTATTTATGCCGGCAAGCGGATTTCTGGCAGACCGGTTCGGAACAAAAAAGGTCTTTATTTTTTCTTTAATTCTTTTCAGTCTGGGGTCGCTGTTTTGTGCCATGTCCCAAAACCTTACCCATCTTGTTATTTCCCGGGTCATTCAGGGTGTGGGAGGAAGCTTGATGACCCCTGTGGGCAAATTGGCATTAATAAAAACTTTTGATAAAAATGAATTGCTGAAAGCCATGAATTACGCTATTATTCCTGCACTGATAGGCCCTGTTTTAGGTCCTTTGGTAGGAGGTTATATGGTAGATTATCTTTCATGGCACTGGATTTTTTTAATTAACATCCCCATTGGGATTCTCGGAATTGTTTTAGGATTAAAATTCATGCCTGACTATAAATCCGAAAATGTAGATTTCGACTTAAAAGGTTTTCTGATCTTTGCTGCTGCCTCCCTCCTGCTTTCTGTTTCGCTGGAGCTTTTCGGCGATCTTCAGAATACCACACCTGTTTTGGTGATCTTCATTTTAGGCTTTCTTTTTATGTATTATTATTACCGGCACGCCAAAAGAGATAAAAGTCCTATCTTCCCCCTGAACTTATTCCAGGTGAGAACCTTCCGGGTAGGGATCGTAGGAAATCTGGCCACCAGATTAGGAATCAGTGCAGTTCCTTTATTGCTGCCGCTGATGATTCAGATTGCGTATAAACAGTCGGCGGTAACTTCGGGATGGATTATTGCCCCGATGGCCATCACCGCAATGTTCGGAAAATCTTACGTCATTAAAATCCTGGATAAATTCGGATACCGGCAAACCTTAATGACCAATACTTTCATCATCGGGACTTTGATCTGTCTTCTTGCCATTCCTGATATCCATACTTCGTTGTACTGGTTTATCCCGATTATTGCTGTTTTAGGCTTTTTCAACTCGATTCAGTTTACTTCCATGAATACCATTTCGATCGCTGACCTGAGAAACTTCCAGACCAGCAGCGGAAACTCACTTTTAGCCGTAAATCAACAGCTTGCCATCGGTTTCGGAATTGCTTTCGGGCTCATTGTTCTGAAAATATTCGAAAATTCAGATCTTGTCAACGGGGAAGTTCATAACGCGTTCAGAGGCACATTCCTTACTGTGGGCATTTTAACGATTCTTTCCGGGTTTGTATTCAGAAGACTTCATATTTCTGATGGTAAGAATATGCAGTCTAAGGAGGAATAAGAGCGATGAATGATAAGTCTGGGTAGCATTGATCACAAAAATTTCTGATCATACTTCCTTGTATATGGAACGCCAGAAATGGGTTTCAGGCCAATACAAGTTATTGGTTCATTCCTTAATTATCACAGGTCAATGCACCTGATTTTCAGGTGCCGTAAGTTTGTTTCATAAATACACACTATTATGACAACGAAAAAAGTAGAAAAGATAATATCTCCAAAACCCGCTCATTTTGTGGGTGACGGTTTTAGAGTTCATAATTTTATTCCGGGGGTGCATGGATTGGATATGAAAAGAATGGATCCTTTCATCATGCTTGATTATAATTCAAAATTTCATTTTAACGGAACAGATCAGCCACGGGGGGTCGGCGTCCATCCTCACCGTGGTTTTGAAACCGTAACCATAGCTTATCAGGGTCGTGTTCAGCATCATGACAGTGCGGGCGGCGGCGGAATTATCGGTGAAGGCGATGTTCAGTGGATGACTGCTGCGAAAGGCGTTCTTCACAAGGAATATCACGAGACGGAGTGGGCTAAAACAGGCGGAATCTTTCAGATGGTTCAGCTTTGGGTCAACCTGCCTTCCGTGTATAAGATGAGCTGTCCGAAATACCAGGCTATCAAAAATTCGGATATGAGAAAAATTGATCTTAGCGAAAATGGCTTTATCGAATTAATTTCCGGTCAGTATCGGGATCAAAAAGGTCCGGCCTTTACTTTCAGCCCGGTTCATATGATGAATGCAAAACTGAAAAAGGGAGGAAAAGCAGATTTTAGTTTTCCCGGAAGTTTCAATACAGGTGCCCTGATCATAGAGGGGAATGTTATCATCAACGGAGAAGAGAAGGCTCCTGTGAATAATTTCGTTTTATTTAGAAATGAAGGAGAGCTGTTTACCATTGAAGCTACAGAAGATTCGGTGATCTTAATCATCAGCGGAATGCCATTGGAAGAACCTATTTATCCACATGGTCCATTTGTCATGAATTCCAGAGAGGAGATCATGCAGGCCTTTGAAGATTACAATCTGGGAAGATTCGGATATCTGGCAGAATAAGATCAAATTTCACTTATTTCTTTTTCTTAATTTTATATGATGTTCTTCGGGTAATTTCTGCAAAGGCCGGATGTTAGTATCACCACTATGATCAGGACTGAAATGACCTTCCTGAAGAAGACAAAGCATAACAAAAAATATAATGATGAAACCTGAATTTGAGAATATTCCTTTAACACAGACAGAAAACCGATTTGAAATCGAGTTCAACGGACATTCTGCCTTCATCGATTACCGTGAAATAGGAAGTCAGATCGCTTTAAATCATACTGAGGCAGATCTACTGATCTCAGGAACAGGTGCCGCTGCTGCAGTGGTGGAAAAAACCCTCCAGTATATCGGAGATCATCACAGGAAGGCACTTCCTTTCTGTCCGTACATTGTCTCATTCATTAAAAAAAATCCCGAATGGAAACGTGTTGTCGATGAAAGGTTTCACGGATACGATCAACTTTAAATTTCATTAAAGTGTGATACATCGCAGAAAATTTAATTACATTAGCTTAGACAAAATTTTAAAACCATATTATAGATCATGTCAAATATAGGACTTATTATTGAGGAGAAATCAGCAGATATAGGAAACTTTCTGGTGGGCAGGTTATTGCCTTTCCGTGAAAAAAGAGCCGTGGGGCCCTTCGTCTTCATCGACCATATGGGTCCGTCAGAACTGAAAGATTATCAGAATCTTGATGTTCCTCCGCATCCTCATATCGGACTTTCAACATTAACCTATCTCCTGGAAGGATCGATATTTCACAGAGACAGCATCGGCAGTGCTCTTGAAATCAAGCCGGGAGCTGTCAACTGGATGACAGCCGGAAAAGGGGTTGTCCATTCGGAGAGAACTCCTGAATACCTGAGACATTCTGAAAAAAGGCTTCACGGATTTCAGATCTGGGTAGGACTTCCGAAACATCTGGAACAGTCTGAGCCGACTTTTCACCATATCGAAGCCCACGACATCCCGGTTTGGGAAGAAGATGGGATACACTATAAATTAATTGCAGGCGAAGCATTCGGAAAAAAATCTCCGGTCCCTGTTCACAGTCCGTTGTTTTTTATTGAGATTAAAACAAAAGACGCTAAAAAAATCAGCATCGGAAAAGACCTGTATGGCGAAGCGGCCATGTATGTTTTAGACGGAACTGTTACTACGGAAGGAAATACGTATGGCTCCAAACAATTAATGATCGCCAAAGACACCAAACTGTGTGAATTTGATATGAGCGAAAACGGGACCGTTTATCTTTTCGGCGGTGAACCTTTCGATGAAGAACGTTTTATTTTCTGGAATTTTGTAAATTCAGACAGAGCAATGATCCAGCAGGCAAAAGTAAACTGGAATGACCAGAATCACGATGCTTTCCCTCTTGTTCCGGGAGACGAAGAGGACTATGTTCCGCTACCGAAAGCCATTTTAAACAGAAAACCTTAGGCATTACAAATATAAAAAAGATGAAAATATTAGCATTTGCAGGAAGCACCTCTTCTACCTCTATTAACAGGGAACTGGTAAAATTTGTTTTAAAAGATTTTCAGGATGATGAAATTAATTTAATCGATCTGAATGATTTCGACATGCCTGTTTTTTCTGTAGACCGCGAAAAGAAAGGTTTTCCGGATGAAGCTCATGATTTCCTTAGAGTGATCGGGGAATGCGATGTGATCATATGCTCCCTGGCCGAGCACAACAGGTCTTACAGTGCGGCATTTAAAAATGTGTTCGACTGGGCATCAAGAATTGACGTTAAGGTTTTCCAAAATAAACCGATGCTTCTATTATCTACCTCACCGGGAGGCTATGGCGGCGGAAATGTAATGAATACCGCAAAAACATTTTTCCCCAGTTCGGCGCCGATATCAAAGACACTTTTTCCCTGCCTAAATTTTATGAAAATTTTGATTTTGAAAGCGGTGTCATCAATCCTGACCTGCTGAAGGAACTGAAAGATAAGATCGGGAACTTTAAAAATCAGATTAAAACCGAAAAATAATTATATCGACTACAATGGCAGTAACCGTAAAAGCAAGTTTAGGAAAAGAAAAGTACTATACACAAGTGATCGCAGGTGAAAATACCCTGATAACCGACGAGCCCGTCGACAAAGGTGGACAGAATAAAGGATTCAACCCGTTTGAGATCCTGGCAACCTCGCTGGCAAGCTGCACTGCAGCGACATTAAGAATGTATATCGACCGGAAAGAATGGGACGTGGAAAAAATAGATGTGGAAGTGGAACTTGAAAATTTTCCGTTAACAAAACTTGCTGTTTTCAAAAGAAACATTAGCTTTGAAGGAACGAATCTTGATGAGGAAAAGATGAAGAGGCTTCGTACGATTGCGGATGCATGCCCGATCCATAAAATCTTAACAAACGAAATAGAAATTCAAACCAAATTTTCATAATATGACAGAAGTAAAACAAAACAATGACGAGAAACACGGAAGTTTTGAAGCTTTCATAGACGGAACCCGTGCAGGATTAATGACTTATACCTGGGCCGGAGAGGAGCGATTTATTATAGACCATACGGAGGTAGGTGAAGAATATAACGGGAAAGGCGTGGGCAAAGAAATGCTTTTAGCGGCTGTGGATTTTGCAAGAAAAAACGGGAAAACGATTATTCCGCTTTGTCCTTTCGCGAAAGCCACCTTCCAGAAGCATGAGGAGCTCCAGGATGTCTTAGTGAATCAGACTCAGGCTTAGATTTACAGAAGATAAAGGATGTTAAAGCTTACTCTGAATTTTATATTGAGTTCAACAGGTTCAGCATAACATCTTTAATACACGCTGCTTTTTATTAAAACAAAATTTATACCGTGGTCCTGTCTGCCTTACTTAAGCATTTCAGACACAAAATACAAACCTTTCGGAATACAGATCCGGAAGGTTTTTTCTTTTTTGAACAGAACAGAAAAAAACTATATTTGTAAAATTTTAATCGAATAAATATGTCTCCAATTGTATTATTATCCATTATTATCATCTATTTCGCATTGCTGCTCTGGGTGGCTTACAGAACCGGAAAGGGAAGTGATAATGAAAGTTTCTTTATCGGAAACCGTAAAAGCAATTGGATGCTTGTTGCCTTCGGAATGATCGGAACCTCCCTGTCAGGAGTTACTTTCGTAAGTGTCCCGGGAGCGGTGGGAAATGATAAGTTTGGCTATCTTCAGATAACTTTAGGCTATCTCATCGGGTATATCATTATTGCTTATGTGCTCCTTCCCCTGTATTACCGGTTAAAGCTGACATCCATTTACGGCTATCTTCAGCAGAGAATGGGACAGCTCTCCTATAAGTCGGGAGCCTGGATTTTTATTGTTTCAAGACTGGTAGGTGCCACAGCGAGATTATACCTTGTCGTGAATATTTTACAGATTACCATTTTAGACAGTCTGGGAGTTCCGTTTATCGTGACCACACTCATTATTTTAGCAATGATCATCCTTTACACTTACGAAGGCGGTGTAAAGACCATTGTCTGGACCGACACCCTGCAGACTTCCTGTATGCTTTTGGGATTGATTATCTGTACTGTTTATATGCTGAATCATCTAGGGTTGAATGTTGGAGAAAGCTTAACCGCCATGAATGAAAAAGGATACACTAAAATCTTTGATTTTGATCCACATCAAAAAAGTTTCTTTCTCAAACAGATATTGGCCGGAGCTTTTATTACGATTACCATGACCGGAATAGATCAGGAAATGATGCAGAAAAGCTTATCGGTTACCAGGTTAAAAGATTCGCAAAAAAATATGGTAACCCTGGGATTTATCCTGCTTGGCGTAATTTCCCTGTTCCTTTATATGGGTGGTCTTCTGCATCTTTACGGTGCTGAAGAACAGGTAACAAGTGCTGGAGATCAGCTGTTCCCTGATATTGCACTCAATCATATGCCGCCGTTTATTTCCATTATCTTTATCATTGCTTTAATTTCGGCTCTGTTTCCCAGCGCAGACGGTGCCATGACTGCTCTTACCTCTTCTTTATGTATCGATGTTTTCGGAATGAAGGAAAGAAAAGAATGGGATGAGAAGAAAAAGGAAAGATTCAGAAAAAATGTGCATCTGATCGTAGCATTTTCTTTCCTGATTATGGTGGTTATTTTTAAACTCATCAACGATAATTCCATGATCGGGCTGATCCTGAAACTGGCAGGTTTTACATACGGACCTCTGTTAGGACTTTTTGCCTTCGGGATTTTTACGAAATACAAAGTGGAGGATAAACTGGTGCCTTTCGTCTGCATCGCCTCTCCTATCGCTTCTTATTTTATCGATAAATATCAGGAAATTATTTTCGGAGAATTTAAAATCGGTTTAGAACTTTTAATCATCAACGGATTCCTGACATTTATAGGACTCTGGCTGATCAGAAAAAGATAATTTTACATTTTATCTGAAATAAATTAGTATCATATTAATCATACCAACTCAAAATCCGGGTTTCAATCCGGATTTTTGCATTTCCGTAAGCCGGCAAAAAATTGTAAATTCGCATGCAAATAAATCTTATAAAATGAGTAAAAGTATCGAAGAGTTAAAATCTCTTACTACGCAAATCAGAAGAGACATTTTAAGAATGGTTCATGCTGTAAATTCCGGTCACCCGGGTGGAAGTTTAGGTTGTACGGAATACTTCACAGCCCTTTACGGAAAGGTCATGAACTATAATCTTCCTTTCACCATGGAGGGTAAAAATGAGGATCATTTCTATCTTTCGAACGGACACATTTCTCCGGTTTACTATTCTACTTTAGCGAGATTCAACTTTTTTCCGGTAGATGAGTTGCGAACTTTCAGAAAATTAGATTCAAGATTGCAGGGTCACCCTACTACTCACGAAGGGCTTGAGGGAATCAGAATTGCTTCAGGATCTCTTGGACAGGGTCTTTCTGTAGCATTAGGTGTTGCACAGGGCAAAAAATTAGACGGTGACGATTCTTTGGTGTACACCCTTCACGGAGACGGTGAGCTGCAGGAAGGTCAGGTTTGGGAAGCCTTTATGTATGCGGCTGCTAAAAAAGTGGATAATATCATTTCAACCATCGACTACAATGGTCGTCAGATCGACGGAGATACCGATGATGTATTGAGTTTAGGAAATCTTCATGCAAAACTGGAAGCCTTCGGATGGACTGTTCTTGAAGAGAAAAACGGTAATGATCTTGAAGCGGTGATTGCTATTCTGGAAAAAGCAAAAACAGAAACGGGCAAAGAAAAACCTGTCGTTATCATCCTGCATACAGAAATGGGCTTCGGAATAGATTATATGATGGGAAGCCATGCATGGCACGGAAAAGCGCCGAATGATGAGCAATTAGATACTGCATTCAAACAATTATACTTAGAAGCTCCGGCTGATTACTAATATCTTATATCAGATTTATTCAGTTACCATGAAAAAGTTTTTATTGATCTTTTTATTTTTCAGTTTTTTTTCCGGGATTTCCCAGGAAAAGAAAATTTATTTCGACAAAGAAATTGATTATAAAGTCATTGATAAAAACAAGGCTGATGGTTTCCTGAAGACCTATACCGGCAAAAACGGAGAATTTCTGACTAAGATGGCGCTTAAAAACCTGCCTGTCTATTTCTTTACAGACAGGATCGGAACGTCTGCGGTAGATCTGGTCATGAATAACCGTCTCGAAAGTTCAGACCTTTTAATTTCATCTTTGTATTACGGGTTCAGCGGGTATTCACGAGATAAGAAAGACTATGATCTTGAAAGTAAGAAATTAGATACCCGAGAAACGCTATTGGGCATTTCCTGTTCTCATTATTTGCTTACTCTTAAACGGAAAGACCGTGACGAAGGAAAGGAATCTTTTAAAGTCTGTATTGATGATCATTCGGCATATAACAATATTCCTGTTCTTAGCGGACTCATCAGTTTTTTTGATAAGAGTATAAAACTAAAAAGTTCAGGGGTAAAAGGACTCATTTTAAAAGGCGGTCCTGAAAAGACCTATGATACAGAATATTTTGTAGCTACTTCGATAAAAGATTCCAAAGACTTTGTGTATTTTGATCATCTGAAAACGATGATGAGCCAACAGAGAAAACAGGATTCTATCATGCTGGCTCAGCAGAGACAGGAAGAGGAATATAGTAATATGAAAACAGATTCGGTAGTGTATGCAGATTCTGCATTTGTAGATGTAGATACTGCGGCGGCTTTTGCAGATCCTGTACCTGATACTCAAGTTGATTCTTACATTCCGGATTATGTTTCTGAGTACAAAAATGTTCAGAGCGGACCTTCTGACCTGGCCATTCATAATGTGATCAATAAAAATCTTTTGAAAGGCATCCCGAAACACTGTAAGAATTTCGAAACCGAGCTGCCTTCTTTCAGTAATAAGGAGCTGGGCGGTCATCTGAAAAATTATGTCGGTCAGATATGTGACCTGTATCTCACCCAGGCAGATAACCATTCGGTAGGAATCAAAATCACATTGGATGAAATACGGAGGGAAGTTCTCTATCTTAATGAAATTCAGGGGAAACTAGATCAATCTGATAAAAAGAAATTAAACACTTATTTAAAAAATCTCGATTAAAAATTAAAAAATGAAATATACATATACAGAAAAAAAGGACACACGTTCAGGATTCGGAGCCGGATTAGCTGAGCTTGCTGATAAAAATCCCAATGTTGTAGCTCTTTGTGCAGACCTTATCGGTTCTCTGAAAATGGAGAAATTCATTGAAAAAGCTCCGGAAAGATTTTTCCAGGTAGGTATCGCAGAAGCGAATATGATCGGACTTGCCGCAGGTCTCAGCATTACGGGAAAAATTCCATTTACGGGAACGTTCGCCAACTTCTCTACTTCAAGAGTATATGACCAGATCCGTCAGTCTGTTGCCTACTCCGGTAAAAATGTAAAGATCTGTGCCTCTCACGCAGGACTTACCTTAGGGGAAGACGGAGCAACACACCAGGTACTGGAAGACATCGGTATGATGAAAATGCTTCCCGGGATGACCGTTATTAACCCTTGTGATTATAACCAGACAAAAGCTGCTACCATCGCGATTGCTGATCACGAAGGTCCTGTATATTTAAGATTCGGAAGACCTACGGTTCCGGTTTTCATTCCTGAAGATATGCCTTTCGAAATCGGTAAGGGAATTCTTTTACAGGAAGGTACGGATGTAACGATCGTTGCAACGGGTCACCTGGTTTGGGAATCTTTGGTTGCTGCTGACGAACTTGAAAAAGAAGGAATTTCCTGCGAGGTAATCAATATCCACACGATTAAGCCTCTTGACGAAGAAATCATCTTAAAATCGGTTGAAAAAACGGGCAAAATTGTAACGGCTGAAGAACACAACTATCTTGGTGGTTTGGGTGAGTCTGTTGCAGGTATGCTTGCAAGAAAGAGACCGACAAGACAGGAATTCGTAGCGGTAAATGATTCTTTCGGGGAATCTGCAACCCCTGCTGAACTGATGAAAAAATATAAAATCGACGCTACTGCCGTGAAAGAAACAGTGAAGAGAATTTTAGAAAAATAAAGTATTCTTTTATCTGATATAAAGTAAAAGCATCCAAAAATGGATGCTTTTTTTGTTATTTTAAATGGCAGATAAATATTTTACTACAATTCTATAAAAAAAGCACAAAACCCTGATTATCAATGTAAATTTATTTTTTTTCATATTTTTGAGAAAAACAAAATATATGAAAGCCACTTACGCGGACGATAAACTTTCCTGTCTCTCAGACGAATTAAAAAAATATTAAATTTAGTTTGTAAGACATTATGAAAAAGAGCAAACTTTCAGAACATCAGATTATCAATATTCTGAAAGAATATGAATCTGGGAAATCGCACCCTATAACAGCAAACTTCCTCTTGTATTCTACATACCGAAAGATATGGAAGTACAGTGCCGAATCTGGAGTGCGGACTCAACAGTGCAGAAATAATTTAAGACTATTAATAATAAAACTCCTCACATTTTTTGTGGGGAGTTTCTGATTCTTACAGCATAATAGGTTCGTTAAAATTTATCTGCACAACAGGTTATTTATTTTTTGTATTTTTCTTAGGCTGGTAATCCGGATGTCCTAACTGCCAGAAGGCGAATGCGAAAATGTCAGCTATATTTTCATATGCCTTTTTCTTAGTGCTATCAATTCCATGACCACCGTCAAAATCGACCTTCAGTAAGATGGGATTCTCAGAAGCATTATCAGCCATTAGTTTCGCTGCGAATTTTGCAGGTGCCCATACTGGGACTCTTGGATCATTATATCCCCCTGTTATAAGGGTTGCAGGATACTTTATTCCTTTCTTAATGTGGTGATAAGAATCCATCTCATATAAATAATCAAACTCCTCTTTATTATTGACTGTGCCGAACTCTTTTATATTATTAGGACCATTCGGAGATGTTTCCATTCTTACCGTGTTCAGAGATCCGGCTGCTATAATTACCGCTTTTATTAAATCCGGTCTTTCTGTCATTGTCCTACCCATTACTATTCCTCCTGCACTACTTCCCCAAATTGCCGTCTTACCTGGGTTTGAATATCCTTTTTGATGCATAAATTCGATACAGGAAATAAAGTCTCTCCATGAATTAGGTTTTGTCTTTTTAAATCCTCCTAAGTGCCACTCATCTCCTTTTTCTCCGCCACCTCTTACATGTGCATATGCCACGATCCCTCCTTTTACAGCCCATAACAAAGCAATCTTAGCATAAAATGGGCTGTAGGAAGTTCCGTATGCTCCATAGCCCAAGACCAATAATGGTAATTTATCTTTCGGATTGAGTTCTTTATTATAAATGACGGATAAGGGAATGTCTTTCCCATCGAAGGATTTTACCGTTGTTTCTAAAACCTTAACATTCTTAAAATCAGAAAATTCTATTACAGGATTTATATTTTCAGGAATAAATTTGTTTTCGGAGACATTGTATTTATATCGTCTGTCCGGATTGTTCCATCCTGAACAAGTTACCCAAAGATCAGTATAGTTGTTTGATTTTGTTGTTAAGTTTAGATTACCGGCCGAAATCGGTAAAATAATTTCATGAAGTTCTTTTCGCGAATTATAAAGGTATAATTTAGATTCGACTCCATTCTTTGTTGTTGTAATAAATAAGCCGTCTTTTGTAGAATATAAAGATCCAATCACCTCATCATTCATCTCGTTTATAATAATTTCTGGGTATAGGAAATCAGGTTTTTTTAAAGAGGTGTGTGCAACAAAATTGTTTTTTGAATCTTTTGCACTCACATAATATAAATCATCATTTACCAATGTATAATCTACAACTTTATCCTCTTTTTTATACAGGGATTTCCAATTAATATATCCACTGTTCAATTCTGAAGAATAAGCAAAGTAAGTGTCTGAAAAATTTGCAACCCCTCCAATCTTTCCTATCAGGTAGTTCTTGTTATTTTTGTCAATTGAAACAATAGGAAAATCTTCTTCTTTTAAGTTTAGCTCTATATATTCTGTTTTTGACAATATGGGATTAATTTTTTCAGGATCATTACCTATTTTATATACTACGGCAGCCATGTTTTTTAAAAACAAATCTGATTTATTATCCGTTATAGGATAATGGAGATAAATGAAGCCGTTATTATCAGGTAACCAGGAAACTCCACCCCCGTCAGATGGCCAACAATGCGTAATCAGATAAGGCAATATGATTTTTTTTTCAACATCAATAATGATCATTTCTCCAATTTCTTTTCCTCCTTCGGTTAGAGCAACAACAATTTTGGATCCATCACCATTAGGTTTTATATAATTTATAACATACTCCTTATTATTTTTTTTGTATTCAGCAGAAGAAAATAATAATTCTTCTTTTCCATCATGCCCATTTCGGAGATAAAGTTTTTGACTATTTTCTTTAACCTCTCTCTTTAAATAGAAATATTTGTCGTTATCTGTAATTTGCAGATGGGATATTGAATATTCGCTTTCGCTGTCCATTTCACTAAGTTTGTCAATCAAATATTGACGGTTTGAAATCGACTTTAAAATAGTGTCAGCATAACGATTTTGACTTTTCATCCAGTCCAAAACAGATGAATCTTTTACATGCTCAAGATGACGATATTCATCAATTATCTTTTTTCCGAAATATTGATCTGTTGAAGGTATTTGCTTAAGCAAAACCGGTGTTTGGGAAAATAGAAGGTGATTACAAAAAATCAAAATTATATATTTCATATTATTATAATTTAAAATAAAGATGCAAGGAACTTAAAGTAGTACCTCACATCTTAAAAATGCTGATCTAGAATTCTATTTAAAAATTATTTATAATATTCAAACTTTGGATTGATGTATTTTGCCCTAGATCCCCTGTATTATTTCCTCCGTCACTTCCATCACCTCCTTTAATTTTTCTCAAACTAGTAACATTAATAATTCGAATTTTTTTTAAAGATAATTTCCTTTGCGTTTTTTCATTTTGTTTTTTCATTCTATTTGATTTTTAAGATTAGATTACCATTCAAAATAAGTGCTTTTTTTCGAAATATGTTTAGAGAATGTTACCGATATTGATCAATATCGTATTGTTAAGTCATAAAAAGGTTAATAATTATTGATTGTCGTCTTCTCGTAAAATTCTTATGTAATATGACGGCAGCGTACCAGTAATATTTTTAAATGCTTTCGTAAAGGATTCGACATTATTAAACCCAACATCTTCTGCAATAGCAGCTATAGTTTTTAATCTTAATTTTTTGTTTTCTTTTAATTCGGTAATGACATAATTAATTCGCAATTCATTTATATAATTTGAAAAGCTTTTACCTTTTGTTTCATTAATTATTTTAGACAGATAGTCTCTATTAGTTTCAAAGTCTTTAGATAAAGAATACAAGGTAATACTTTTAGTTAAAAATATTCTCTGCTGTTCAAAATCATTCAATTTTAATATAAGTGCCTGTCTTATATTTTCAGGGATTTGACTTCTAATTTTATTTTTCTGATCTCCTGATATCTCAGGAACCTGTATTTTTTCAATCTCTCCATCAAGTTTTTTAAAACTATCAGATTGATCAATCGCCAAATTTTTATTTTGTATATCAATTAATTTTTGAGCCCTAATTTGATATATTTCCAATTTGCTCTGATTTATACTGTATAAATAAACGAATATAAGCAACAGCACCAAACCTCCACCGAGAAACCAGTACAATATTGTATTTTTTTTGTCTAAATTTGAAATCAGTTTCTGTTTTTGATTTAACAGTTCAGGAGTGTCAAACTTTTGGTGAATCTCTTTGGAAAATTCATAATTTGATTTATAAATAGTATCATTAAGGTTTATAAGCCTATCAATCAAATAAACTTGTTTATCTTTATTTCCTTCCTCTTCATAATATTGTAAAGATTTTTTGTATAAACCTATCAATTCAGGACGAATAAATTTTATTTTTTTCTGTACAGAATCCATTTTATTAAAATAATAAAAATATTCGCGTCTATTATTCAATTGCTGGAAATTCATGGATAGGTACATGTATGATATCCCAAGATTGGTAGAATCATATTTTTTAAAATAATCAATATTTAGTTTTAATCCATTAATTGAATTAGAGTATTCTTTGAGATAAAACTTAATAATATAGCAACTGAGATCATATACTCTGAAATAATATTTTTTATTATAAATAAGGCATTTTGACCTACCCATTTCTGCACAATTATAAGCCGAATCATATTTTCCAATAGCGTTATATGTAATTGCCAAACTATGTAAAATCGATAAATAATTATTGGGGTCTTTTTTTTCCTCGTTTTTAATATAGTTATAATTTTCTTTAAAAATTTCTAAAGCTTCTTCGTAATCATATGTTAAATATTTTATTTTTCCAATTGCATGCTTTATAAGGATTATTTCTTTAATATTGTTATTCTTTTTTGCATAGGAAAGTGCTTTTAGATAATTACTTAATGCCTGATTATATTTATGACAATTGAAGTAGATATCTCCAATTTTATAATTTCCATATGATAATACATCTATACTATTGTTTTTATTAATGACATTTTGTATACTGTCAGTATACTTCAAATTCTTTTTAAATTTTGTGAAGAGAAAAAAGTATCCGTCAAACTGTTTTTTGGTATTCTTTTCATTTTTAGCTTTCTTTAAAAAAGTATTTGCGTATAATATTGCTTTGTCATCATTCCGAAATTCTTTACTATAATAATTCTCTAGCTGTTCAAAAGTTTTATTTTTTAAAGAGTCAGGAATATGAAAATTGCTTATACTTTGAGAAAAGTGTATACAACTGCTAAAAAGAAAATAAAGTAACAAAATTTTAGGCATAAGTGTTTTTTGAAATGCAATAATACCACATTTTTATTATTTTTACCAAATAGTTTATAGTGTTGAAAATTAATAATTTGAATACTGTTTAATTCCAAAATTGGTCAATGTTGATTTCAATTAAACTAAGATTGGTCAATTTTGGAGTGTTTTATTTGTTATAGTTATTATTCCCTCGCATCTTTGTTATCAGGAAAAACAAATATTTTATTTCTTGTATGTGTACAGTACAAAAAATATAGATATAAAGCTGATCAGCAAATACCCATGCCAGGGATTATATGGCAAAAAAAAATACTAAATTTAAAATCTTGACAAAATGAAAAAATTAAATGTTTCGCAAATGGAAAATTTGCAAGGTAGTGGCCACGGAAGGGATTGCGCTTTAAAAGGAGCTGCTATTCTTGGTATGGGTGCCGTTGCTGCCTTTTACCCAGCAGTACTTGCAGGTATGATTGGTCTGGCTTCTACTGCTGGCGACTGTTTTCCTTAATTAAAAAATAAAAAGATGAACACAAAGGTAAAAATTCGAAATGGACTCTATATAAGTATTACATTGATCACGTTATATTTAATTTTATCTCCAAGTAATATTTTAAAAATTAAGAATGATGTTTATTATTATTTATTCTTGATACCCGCTTTATGTGTTCTGGCAAATGTAGTATATATTAATTCTAAAGAACAATGTAATGAAAAAAATATCAAAAAATAGACTTGAAAATATCCATGGTGGAAATTGCTTTCTCTCTTCCTGGATGGTAGTTGCAGGTGTTGCAACGAGGAATGTTGCATTAGTAGATATTGGTGCAACAGTATTTTATACATGTGTAAGATATCTATAAATAGATTAATACTAATTAACTAGAGGGGCGGCCCCCCTCTGGTTTTTGAATAGCCAAGATGCATTTTATAGAAAGGATCAAAATAAGAAACAAAAACCAAAAAACCGTTTTTGAAAAAATGTTTCTCTATTTTTCTGCGAATGAAAGAATTCTATTAATTACTTTTTAATGTTCCTGATTTTTTGTTTTTACAGCTTTCATATATTGAACAATAACTGGATAAGCAATTAGTATTTATTTTAAAAACATATTTTGATGAAAAACCTTACATTTTACATAAGCATTGTTTTATGCTATTTTTTACTGACTTATTTAGACAAAACATATATTACCACCTATTCCAAAATCACAGATTTTCTAGCTAAAGATTATCCAAGCGAAGTGGTGCAAAATTATTTGCAGAGCCAGAAGAAATGGGGATGGGTTAGCTACGCAGCTACACCTTTACTCATTGGATTAAAGGTTTTATTGGTCGCTTTTTGTCTCAATTTTATTAAGCTTTTAGATTTGCCGGGTTTAGATAATATCAAGTTCTCAGATCTTGTTCTTCTCGCATTAATAGGAGAATCTGTATTTATCATCGCAGGATTTTATAAGTTCGCCAATTTCTATTGGATCGATACGGATTATTCCATGGAAACTTTACAGACCTATTATCCTATTTCCCTGCTTAACTTGCGGAATTCCATTTCCACTGAAAAATGGCTGGCATATCCTTTACAACTGGTGAACCTGTTTGAGCTTTTCTACTGGGGAATTCTTGCCTGGGGAATCCGGGAGCTTTCCGATAATAAGATAAGCTATTTTAAATCCTTTGGCCTGGTCGCTCTTACCTATGGAGTCGGACTTCTATTCTGGGTCGGCCTGGTTTCATTTTTTATCCTTAATGCCCAGTACTGACATGCTGAATCCTAAATATAGAGCGTATACGTTTCTCTTTATAGCCATTCTTAATGTAATGGTACAGGGGTATGGAATGGCGGGCCTATGGTCTTACATAGGTGCGGGTGGTTTTCTGATCCTCGCTGTCATGCAGGTGGTAAAATATCATCAGGATAAAAAATAAAGGTCCCGGATAACCTTTAAAAAACTTAAGAAAAATGAAAAAGAGGAAACTTTTAAAAATATCGGCTGCTGTTATCCCGATTTTACTGATTGGGATTATGGTTTATCTATATTTCAGCTTCCGGGAAAAGAAGGAAAAAACAGAAGCTTTGAAAAATGCTCCTGCATTTCATCTCACCACCATTTCCGGAACTTCTTTCTCTTCTGATGATATGATGGATGGCGCCGGAATTAAAGTACTGCTGTACTTCAGCCCGGGCTGCCATTTCTGTCAGGCAGAGGCGGAGGAGTTATCCAAAAAATATCAAAACTATAAAAATGTCCGGTGGATCTGGGTGGCCAGCGAGCCTTTGGATGAAATCAGGCAATTTTCCCGGCACTATCAGCTGGAGAAAAAAGATCACATCTTCTGGTGTCACGATGAGCAGGCAGTGCTCTACCGAAAACTGGGCATCAGCAGTATTCCTTATTTCCTGATTTATGACAGAAACAACCGCCTGATCAAAAGAAATCCAGGCGTCGTAAAACTTGAAAAATTAATGAGCATCACTGATGAAAATAACTAAGCGGGTACAAAAAACATTTGCTCTTCAAAAAGATCTGACAGATTGTGGCGCAGGATGTCTGCAGTCTTTGGTGCGGTACTACGGCGGAGATATTTCACTGGAGATGCTCCGCGAAAAAAGCGGAACAGGCAAAACAGGGACCACCCTTCTCGGTTTATACCAGTGCGCCCTGGCTATAGGCTTTGATGCTGAAGGCTGCGAAGCGGATATAGAGGCGCTTAAAAAACATGGGGAGCCTGTGATTTTACACGTTATCATAGACCAAAAATTTGAACATTATGTTATATGCTATTCTTGCCCTTTTAATGGAACTCATCAGTTTCTTATCGGAGATCCTGCCAGCGGCCTGAAGTACTGGACACAAGAATATCTGGAAGAAGTCTGGCAGTCTAAGACCTGCCTCACTTTAAAGCCTAATGCCACGTTCCGGAGAAGAGATCAGGTAAACACAGAAAAGAGAAAATGGCTTAAAAGCCTTATCCGGGAAGATCAGGAAGCGTTGTACAGTATTATTTTCCTGGGGATCATTTTAAGTATACTGAGCTTGTCCATGTCCGTTTTTTCTCAAAAGCTTATAGACGACATTTTACCCGGTAGAAAAACAGCTCTTCTTATTTTAAGTATTTGCTTTCTGGGATTCGTGCTCTTTTCGAAAGTCATCATACAGGCATTAAGGGAATTATATATTATTAAACAGAGCAAAGCTTTTAACGAAAGAATCAATAAAAAGTTTTATACTTCTCTTCTTTATCTTCCCAAAATGTTTTTCGACAGCAGGAGAATCGGGGACTTTGCAGCAAGACTGAATGATACCCAGAGAATTCAGACGGTTATAAAACAACTGATCACCGGCACTGTAGTAGATTTTCTGAGCCTGTTTATATCCATAGGATTTCTTTTCTTTTACTCATGGAAATTGGCATTCATCTGTATTGCTGTTTCACCGGTAATTTTTTATATTATTTTCAGTTTTAATAAGAAAATTATAGAGGCTCAGAGAAACGTTATGCAGTCCTACAGTTCGAATGAAGCGAATTATATAGACAGCATCAGGGGAATAGAGGTGGTTAAAGGATTTTCGAAACAGGAACTGTTCATACAGAAAAACGAAACTGTTTTCAGCTTTTTTCAGACGAAAATTTTTGAATTGGGGAAAATTAATCTTTTTATTTCATTGTATTCCGGAACAGCACTGGTTATTTTTCTGCTGCTCATTATCGGTTTTTCCTCCTATCATGTCTTAAATAATGAGATTAAAATCGGTGAATTGATGGCCATTATAGGAATTTCAGGTTCACTGCTCTCCTCAGTGGCTAATCTGGCTTTAACCAGTATTCCGATACAGGAAGCTAAAGTGGCTTTTGACAGAATGTTTGAATATTCTTCGTTAGAAAAGGAAAAATCAGGCGGCGTGGAAATAGAAGACCTTATTTCTATTGATATCAGAAATATGGATTTCCGGTTCAATGGAAGAAGCAGACTGCTCAATCGCGTTTCTTTCTCATTGCAGAAAGGAAGCCTCACCTGTCTTCTGGGAGAAAGCGGAAGCGGTAAAACCACCTTAACTGAAATATTACAAAAAAATTATCTTCCGGAAAAAGGGGAACTTATTATCAATAGAGTTATCCGTCTGGAAGATGTTTCACTGAACAGCTGGCGCCGCTTAACCGGCATTGTTCCGCAGAACATACAGGTATTCAACGGAAATGTTCTTGAAAATATTATTATTGACAGACAGGCAGATGAATCAAAATTACGGGAATTAACTTCACTGGGTTTTGATAAGTTGATCCACATCTTACCACAGGGATTTTCAACGCTTGTAGGGGAAGAAGGAATTAACCTGTCCGGGGGGCAGAAACAACTGCTGGGATGGATGAGGGCCTTATACCATGATCCGCAGTTTTTAATCTTAGATGAACCTACCTCTTCGTTAGACAAAGAAAATAAGGTATTTATTTACGGCTTAATACAAAAACTCAAATCAGAAAAAATCATTTTTGTTATCAGTCATAACCCTGAAGAAGTGAGAGAACTGTGTGATAAAGTTTTATTATTAGAGAATGCCCGGATTTCTGAAGAATAATCAAATATCATTTGCAGTTGGAATTTACTTAAAAAACTTCCATTTTGGAATAATCGCCAGCATCCCGAATCCTGTAAACAGGAAAAGATTGGTAACATCCGTATACAGAAACGTGGATAAGTAATAGTTATGCATAAAAAAGTGCAGCACGAGTAAAGCCGGAAATGTGAAGATGCCTATTTTTCTGTAAAAGAACATCAGTACCAGGCTTACCATCATCAGGAAATCTATTGAAAAAATGATATAGAAATACCATCTGGGAATATTAAGAAATTCATGCTGTAAATATTCATCGAAATCGATTCCCAGGCCCATAATCGTAAACAGCATTAAAGAAGCAAATGCCAAAATAAAGCCCCATCCTTTCTTAGGATCTTCGTCAAAATAACTGTATTCTTCCATAGGTACAAAAATAAAGAACTTATGAGAGATTTCATAAGTTCTTTTATATAATTCGTTTAAAATTTGAATTAAATAGAAATAGCGTTGATCAATCTATTCTTGTCACTTAGGTACTCTTCCATAGAAATCATACTTTCAGTTCTCATGACATCCTGAATATCATCTATTTGATAAATAATTCTTTTCGCATCTTCTGTATTTTTAGCTCTTACTTTACAGAAAATATTGTATTTTCCTGAAATTACACTTGCTTCAATTACATTAGGAATACTGGTTAACTCCTTCAGTACTTCCTGAGTACGGTTGGATTTTGTTAAAAGTATACCAATGAATGCTGTAAAATGGTAGTCTAATTTACCATAATCGATATTAAGAGATGATCCCAAAATAATACCTGCATCTTCCATCTTTTTCACTCTTACGTGAATTGTTCCAGCAGAAACATCCATCTGCTTAGCAATCTCTGTAAAAGGCATTCTTGTGTTCTCTACTAAGAAATCAAGAATTTTCTTGTCTATTTCGTCCAGTTGATAGTTCATATTAGTTAAATTACAATTTCCTTAAAAAATATAAGTATTTTTTGCAAATTTATAAAAAATTATTTAACTAAAAAAATTATATCAAATATTAACAATAATTAACACAGATGATAAAAATCATTAAAATATTCAGATTATTTACCCCCTGATTTTGTAGAATCTGTTTTTATTTCAGTTTTGGCATCTGCCTGTTTTTTATCTTTTCTCTTCTTTTTAAACAAAGAATTAAAGCTCTTGGTCCATACGATACCTCCACCATAGGCCTGATTAGCAGTTCCGTTTGACCCCGCACCATTCACCATACCGATATTGGAAGGCTTGGAATACCCTCTTAAGATCAAACCTCCGTCGTTCTTTTTAGAGATGTCGTACTCGATGGATCCTTCTCCGGAGAGGTAATTGGTTTCTGTATTTTCTGTTTTTGTTAGAGGAATCCCTAAACCGGTTTTTACTTTGATACGTGGTGAAAGGGCAAAACTTACTCCTGCATTGGCCCGGTCTCCTATATTGGAGTACTGATCACCTTTTACGTAATTAAGGTCAATCTGAAATTCATTACTCATCGTATTAAGAACAGAACCCAGCTGCTTCAGCAGCATATTATACCCTGAAGATTCAGCGACACCGGCCACATCCACCTCTACTCCCCCGGTATTGGAAACGTTGAAACTGTTCAGCAAAAGAATAGAGCCGAACTGCAGCACCTTTTCCCCATCCTGACTCATTTTTGCCGCAAGTGTTTCTTTTACCTGACTGGAAACATCCAGGGCAGAAACGTTAAGATCCACCTTCGGATCGGTTAATGATTGGGTAATATTGGCCTGAAGCAGAATACTGATCGGCTGCAGGCTTCCCATATTAAGGTATTCCCCTGCATTGGAGACCATTCTCACATAATTGGCGCTGATATCCAGGGCAGGCTTCATCGCATCGCCGTCCCAGCGGATACTGCTCCCTTTCTCGATCTGAAATGTTTTATTCAGAATAGCCTTTGAGACGAATGTCCCGTTATCGACTTTATAGGTACCGCCCATGGCTATATTTCCCTGTCTGCTCATCTGGAATCTCAGGTCATCTGCCACTCCTTTTACCATAATATTCCCAACATCGTCTCCTACCAGAACATTTACGGTTGTCCCTTTATCAACATCAAGGTTGAAGTCGAGATTCATATTCGCTCCCGTTTTTTTCTTTTCTTCAAGAGTAATTAATCCGTCTTTTCCTTCTTTCAGGAACCTCAGCATCTTAAATTCTTCCACATTTGACGTGGAACCGGAATTAAAGGTAAAGGTACTTCCATTCAGGGCTTTCATATTAGGCGTCGTTATACTTAAGCCCGAAACAGGTCCGTCCACATAAAGGTCGCCCTGGCCGTAGACCCTACCCCAGAAAAGATCATAATCCTTCTGAGCCGTATTCAGCATCAGTAAATTGTCTGCTCTCATCACCAGGTTGACCCCCAAGGAAGAAATGGTTTCAAACTGGATGGCTCCGGAAATATTTCCTTTGGAATTTGTGCGTCCGTCATGCACTTCAATATTGTTAAGGATGGCCAGACCTTTCGTTAAAGGAATCACGGTATCATCAAAGGTATAATCTACCCCTGTAAATAACAGTTTCAGACCGAAACCTTTCAGAGCGATATCACCACTGTAATCGAGATCACTGAACTTGCCCGTCACTTTAAGGTCGCCTGTAGCCTTACCTCTTAAATTACCAAAAACAGTATGTACAAACTGCTGGGCAAAAGCAACATCAAAGTCTCTCATTTCAGCCGTCAGATCGATGGTAGGAGAAGCTGTATTGTTATTGATCGTTCCGATAACACTCAGGTTATTATTTCCGATAACGCCTGCCGACGTCACTTTGATATCGATATCATAAACATTTAAGGAAAAACCATTCGTTGCAGAAATGGTGATATTCCCCATGTCATTTCCATTCATTTCAATATCATCAATGGTCATATCCACCAAAGGCTGAAGTGTACTTTTGTCCATTTTAATTTTCACACTACCGTTTGCCAGCCCTTTGATATTCATGGAATTTCCGCCAGGCTGCATTTCCAGAATTTTTTCAACTGAAAAATTATCAATATCGGCATCTACGTAAAAATCTTTTGCTGATTTAAACTGCGCATCTTTTATTAATAGCGCACTGTTATCCGAGTAAATGCGCAGGTTATGAATGTCAAAATCTGCGGTCTTCTTCCGGTAAGTAATAGAATGATCTAATTCCGTACTGGTATCAATGGCCCAGGTTACATTATTAAATTTTACCTCCGTAGGTTCAAATCTGAATACGTAATCCCCGACAGGATCAGTAGACTGATTCACATTGATGGCGTATTCTTTCAGATTACCACTCGTCTCATCTTCCGGATTGCCATGCTTAAATTTTGCAGCCAGGTGAAGGACGGAATTATTTTCGTTTCTGCCACTCAGGGTGATATCTTTTAGAATGTTCTGATTGTACTGTATCCTGTTTATTTTTGCATAAATCTGTTCATCGAGGTTCGCAGTATTTATTCTCACCATAACACTGTCGACCATTGCACTGTCCCGGGAGATATTTCCCCTGTCATTAATTTTATACTCAGGATTTGCTGCAGCGAGAGCCTTGTCTGCTTCTGTGATTTCCTCCTTTTGGGTCATCATATATTTTAAAGCAGCTGCATCCAGGTTCAGTATTAAATTATTTGAGTTCCCGTCATATCTTCCTTCTACTTTGGCTCCCTGCGGAATCTTCAGATCCGGCAGAAAATAACTTACCAGTCCCTGCTGAACCTCGAAATTCATATCAAACTCCTGTCCTCGGTACAGTTTTCTCGGTGGCGGTCCTACCAGTATCTTACCTAATCCGTTCTGAACCATCCCGGATAAGTCTGCCAGGTTGTATCTCCCTGAAATTGTACCGTTAACGGCTCCGGGAGCATCCACATCGATCACCCGCTTCCCTGCTTCAATAAAAGTTTTAAGCTTAGCACTGGGAATACTGTATTTTTGATCAGCTGTTGCAAAATTGACATGATTGGCTTCGACATCCAAAACGAGATCATTAAGAGAAGACATGGACATTTTACCAACTACCTGACCACTTACGATCTGGTTTCCGGATTTGTCGGTAAAATAATTCATATTTAAATAGCTTACATCAGCATCCACATTCATTGAAATCCTTGGCGTGCTGAAATCGATCAGCCCCTTCACCGTGGCTTTTGCCTGTTCATCATTTACGGTAATAAGACCATTATATTTTTTATGATCCAGTAAACCATCCAGATTAAGGTTATTGATTTCCTTATTCATAATCTCGATACTTGAAATCTGGGATTTTGTCGTTATCCGCATGGTATTCAGCATCGAAACTCTGGCCATTGAGATCAAAATTTCCGGAAATCAGGCCTACCGATTTATTTTTTGTAATCACAGAAGTATTCAGGTCTCTCACTTCTACATAACCGCTGTATTTAGGAAGCGCTGTACTGTAATCTCTAAGAGAAAATCTGGTAATTTTTGCCTGCCCTATTCCGGTCATCAGGCTACCGCTTGGCACATCAACCTGTTGAGGAGTCACCCTTGCGGCACCATTATATTTTAATTTTCCGAAATCATCAGCAAAATTCTTCATTTTTACCGAAATAAATGAAGGCATCATGGCTTTAAGATCCTTATAGGTGAAGTCTGTCGAAAGGCTGTTGGTCTCAATCAGGAAATTCCCCTTCAGCAAATTGTCTACCCTCATGGTCCTGGTGGCAATATTCACGTCCGGATTCCGGATAAGAAAGTTATCAAGGTGAAATTTATTAAGTGGACCTGTCATTTTTCCGGAAACATTGAAAGGCTTACTGTTATCCCAGTTGGTAACAAAATAACTGATATCATATCCGCTGAGCTGACTTCCCTGCTTAAGATCCATATCCCAGCGTACCCGGTCTGCAAAGTCTGCCCACGATCCGTTATTGAGATTGAATTTAATATTTCCCTGTAACAGGGTATGATCCGTATTTAAGGTCAGATCTTTCAGAGCCAGAAAATCCTGGGTCATCGAAAGCTCGGTTGAAAATGTATCTACCGTATGAGATTTCCCCCATCTTTTGGTGACGAAGGACATATTATTGATCAGCGCAGAAATATTGGCTCCGTTCACCTTTACATTCGGAGCTTTTAAATTGAAATGGGTTGCCGTCAGCCATTTTCCGGCCTCTCCTGGTGAATTAAGGTTGACAATGGAAACTTTGGAATCAAGAATCTGAAGTCTGGAATTTAACTGAAAAGGCGGCTTACTCGGATCTCTTTTCTTTCCGCTGTCGAATAATTGGGTAAAACGGATAAAATTCGAAATACTGTCTCCTTTATAAGTAATGACTTTTACATCTGCATTTTTAAGGGTAAGAGAATTAAAACTTAAAGAGTTGTTCTTCCCGATATTGGTCGCCAGAGAAAACCAATCGGAATTGGCAATAAATTCCTTTGCGGTGATAAAATCGAGTCCTTTGTAATCTTTAATTTTAAGACCTTTAATTTTCACATTCCCAAAGAAATTAACCTCTACACTTTCCGTAGACATTTTTGCTTTGAAATCCCTGTTAACGATTTGCAGAGCCTGATTGGCAGCCCACTGTTTGGTAGCCGGAAGATTAATGATGATGACAATGGCAGTAACAATAAAAACGGCAAGCCAGAAGATAATCAGCAACAATTTAGCCCACCACGAATAGCTTGTCACATCTTTCACGGCCTGTTTCCCGAATTCTTCAGCCGTTTCTACCGGATGATGAATAGCATCTGAAGCCAGTTCAGATGCTCCCTTTACGGTATCCTTTACTACTCCTTCAGCATTTTCAACAGCTTTCTGTACCTGGTCACCCAGGTTTCCAGCTACTGATTTTTTGTTCTCATTCTCGTTATTATTCTCTAACTTTGCCATTATTATGAGCGACTCTATAATTTTAGGTATTGAATCGTCCTGCGACGATACATCAGCAGCTATCATCAAGGGAAATTCTATTCTGTCTAATATTGCAGCGAATCAGGCGATCCATCAAGAATATGGAGGCGTTGTTCCCGAGTTGGCTTCGCGTGCACATCAGCAAAATATCATCCCCGTTGTTGAAAAATCTTTAACTAAAGCAAATATACAACAAAATGTAATTTCTGCTATAGGATTTACACGCGGCCCCGGACTTTTAGGATCACTGCTTGTGGGAACATCATTTGCTAAGTCTTTGGCAATGAGTCTGGATGTCCCTTTAATTGAAGTAAACCACCTCCAGGCGCATATTTTAGCGCATTTCATTGAGGATGCAAATCCTATGCCGCCTAAATTCCCTTTTCTGTGCCTTACCGTAAGTGGCGGTCATACCATGATCGTATTGGTAAAGGATTATTTTGATATGGAAATCATTGGAAAAACTACCGATGATGCGGCGGGCGAAGCGTTTGACAAGATCGGAAAGATCTTTGACCTGGATTACCCGGCCGGCCCTATTATCGATAAACTGGCTGGAAATGGAAATCCTGACGCTTTTAAGTTTAATAAACCCAAACTTGAAAATTACGATTATTCATTCAGTGGAGTAAAGACTTCTGTATTATATTTCATCCAGAAAGAGGTAAAAAGAGATCCTGATTTTATTAAAAGTAACTTAATTGATCTCTGTGCTTCGGTTCAGAAGACCATCGTTGAAATACTGATGAATAAACTGGAAAAAGCGGCAAAAGATTTAGGAATCAGGGAAGTGGCGATTGCCGGTGGTGTTTCTGCCAATTCCGCGTTAAGAAAAGCGATGCAGAAAAATCATAAAAGACTCGGCTGGAATATTTATATTCCGAAATTTGAATATACAACCGATAATGCAGCGATGATCGCCATGGTGGCGCAGTTGAAATATGAAAGAGGTGAATTTACGGATTTGAGGACTTCTGCAACAGCTAAATACGATTTATGAAAATACTCTTAGAAGAAAAAGTACTCGGAAAGCATTCTAAAAAGAACTCTAAGTATTATTGGATATTAGAAACCATCACCGGGAAAAATGATACCTCAGGGCTTTCAACGGATTATTTTCCCGCAAGCTCAGAAACCGGATATATTCAGAATATAAAAGAAGAAATTATTGAAAAAATAAATTCGGAGAACGTTTTCAGTTTCGCATATGAGCCTAAAGAAGGAGATTATCTTTCTATTAAAAACAATCTGAGAAAAAATGAATATCTGAATATGATTTTCATGAATAATGTCTGGGTGGAAGAAATTTATCTATGTTCTTACCGTGACTGCGAAGGTGATGTTTACACCACAATAAAAACCGGAGTAGCATTTTTAAGCGAGAACGAAATTACGTTTTAAAAACAATTGACTTTATGAAACTTTTTTACGGGGAAATATTTGATAACCAAGTAATTATTAATGAAGAGGAGCAACAGCATATTTTAAAAGTTCTCCGTATGAAGAATGGAGAGGAAATTCATGTGACCGATGGCAAAGGAAATGTGGCTTCAGGAAAACTTATTGTTGAAGGTAAAAAAGCAAATATCGAAGTTTCCGAAATAAAGATGGGTTCACTTGATTTTAACCCAAGACTTCACATTGCTATTGCCCCTACCAAAAACATCGACAGAATTGAGTTCTTTGTAGAAAAGGCCGTAGAGATGGGAATTTCTGAGATCAGTATTATCATAACTGAAAAAACGGAGCGTAAAAATATTAATATTGACAAAATCAGAAAACAGGCTGTGGCCGCATCAAAGCAAAGCCTGAGATTTCATTTTCCGTTAATCAACGACGCTGTAAAACTCACCGATTTTCTGAAGAATACCGATCCCGAACATACGTTTGTTGCCCATTGCCATGAAAATTTAGAAAGAATTGATCTTAAGAGCATTCCTTCATGTGAACAATTTACTTTTTTAATAGGCCCCGAAGGTGATTTTTCCGAAAGGGAAATTGCATTTCTGGCAGAAAATCAGATCAAAGCAGTATCACTCGGAAATCAGAGACTGAGAACGGAGACTGCAGGTGTTTTTGTCGCAGCATGGAATTATTATCAGATGATATAAATAACACAAAGAGAAGGTTTGCAGGCCTTCTCTTTTTTCTTTCCGACTGATTATTTCCAGTCGATATTATTTTCTCTCAGGTATTTTTCGAAGATTTGTGGTCCGCTTCTCATAGAATTTACCGCCCAGATGATCTTCATTCTCAAAAGTTTTTCTTCATTTAACTTATAATCCAGATCAGATTTTAGAAGTTTCTGTTTCAATTCATACATACAAATGGAAGCCGCCACTGACACATTAAAGCTCCTGGTAAAACCGTACATGGGAATGGCCAGTGTTTCGTCCGCAAAATCAAGAATTTCCTGAGAAACCCCTTCCATTTCAGTTCCGAAAACCAAAGCAATGGGCTCGGTAATTTCATATTCCGGAAGCATTTTCGCATTTTTTTCCAGGGAAACGGCCACGATCTTATATCCTCTGTCTTTAATTTTCTGAAAAGATTCCATGTTCCGGGGCAGCTTTTCAACCTCAACCCAGGTATCTGCTCCTTTTGTGACCCGGAGATTGGGCTCAAAGCTGTATTCTTCCTGCAAAGCCACCACTTTATGAAAACCGCATGCTTCCACAGAACGTACAATTGCTGCTGCATTTCTGAACTGATAGACATCTTCTACAACGGGAAGGATAAAATCAGAACTTTCCCGGGAGAAATGATGAATTTTTGCCAACCGTTCTTCGGTTAAAAACTGTTTTAAATATTCAAAAGTCTGTGCTAAATCTTTCATCTGATAATCATATATTTTTTCAGTATACCGTGGTAACGCGCATCATGACAGCCTTAGTGCTGTAAAATTCTGTCATAAACGTTTCATTCATTTTCAAATCTTTGCAAATTAACGTAATTTTGAGGAATGAACCTGAACTGAGGTTCATTTTACTTTAATACAAACAGCTACATGAAACGAAAAGTACTGCTCATCTACACTGGAGGCACCATTGGTATGGAAAAGGATTATGAAACCGGAAGTCTCCGGGCTTTTGATTTTGGAAATATCTTCGAAAAAATGCCCGAAATGAAACTGATGGAGTGTGAAGTTTTCGTGCATCCCTTCGCAAAACCCCTTGACTCTTCGGATATGGGGCCGGAAGAATGGAAAATCATTGCTAATTACATCCACAAAAACTATAATCAGTATGATGGGTTTTTAATCCTTCACGGCACAGATACGATGTCTTACACCGCTTCGGCACTAAGCTTTATGTTAAAAGGTCTTACAAAACCCGTTATTTTAACCGGTTCGCAGCTCCCGATCGGTGATTTAAGAACGGACGCGAAGGAAAATCTTCTGACCAGCCTGTATTATGCGAGTTTATACGAGCAAAATGAAGCCGTGATTCAGGAGGTGGCGATTTATTTTGAATATAAATTACTGAGAGGCAACAGAACGCTGAAATATTCTGCAGAGTATTTTGATGCCTATTCAAGTCCCAACTACCCTATTCTTGGGCAATCGGGAGTACACTTGAATATTATTAAAGACAATCTTTACCGTTGCGATCCGCGAATAGGATTCCATGTAGATGAACATATTTGTGACAATGTTCTGTTCTGGAGGATCTTTCCGGGAATGAAACTGAATCATTTTAAAGAAATTCCCAGAATGAAAGTTCTTATTCTTCAGGTTTTCGGTTCAGGAACCATTTTCAGCAGCGAAAAGACGATAGAAATCCTACAGCAGATCAGAAACAACGGAACTGAAATCGTGGTGGTGAGTCAGTGTATTTCAGGCGGAATATCCTTCGGAAAATATGAAAACAGCAATATCTTTTCAAAAATCGGTGCTATCAGCGGAAAGGACATGACGGCTGAATGTGCTATTACCAAGGCCATGCATTTAATTGACAACCCAGACTACAGGGGAAGTTTTGCCGATAACTTCTCCAGAAGCTTATGTGGAGAAATATCTGAGTAATTTTTTGCCATAATAATTTGCTTATTCAAGAAATTACTGTATTTTTGCAATCTCAATTAGAAAGGTGTCCGAGTGGTTGAAGGAGCTACCCTGGAAAGGTAGTATACGGGTAACTGTATCGAGGGTTCGAATCCCTTCCTTTCTGCTGAAAATCAGAGTCTTAGGTTTTATGCTTAAGACTTTTTATTTTTATCATACGGTAATATAGGAATTTCAAACGGCAGAACTTTTCCTGCCGGCTTTTTACATTGTTCACATGTGTACTCAGTCGTCGTGCAGATTAATTCTCTAATGACAATTTTGGTACTTCTGTTATTCCACACCACTTTATATTGTATATCGTATTAATTATAAAGACTGAACATACTACTGAACAGGAATTAAAACAATTTATTAAATTGCTTTTTGCCTGAAATAAAACCTGTAATTTCCGGAATTACAGGTTTGTCATTTTATGGGTTTCTTATATTTATTGTTTCATGCCGGGTTCAGTCTTTTCAGACTTATCAAAATTAAAATTTGATCATGGCAATGCTCAATTATATTACGTATTACAACCTGAAAATAGTCAATGTATAGGTTCTTGCCACATTTCCGTTATTGGTAATGGTATACACATTTGCTGCGGTCTTAGTAAGGGATCATGAACAAAAGTTGGGGACTATGCAAAAAGTTGAGAGAGTCTGAACAGGAAAAATGCTTTGTCTTTTACTCCCCGAAGCTGTAATCTGAAGTTTTTAATTTTAGCATTAAAAGATTCTGCCGAAGCGTTGGTACTTCTTCTGTCGAAAAAGTTTAAGATGCCGCTGTAATGATTCATTATTGTTTTTCTTAAAACTGAGAATGATTTAAAACCTGATGTTTCAACATCCCTGAACCAATGCGCTAACTTTGTCATGGCAATAGATTTGGGAATATTCTGATTGTAAATCTTTCTTAATCCATCCGATAACCCATATGCCTTCTTTAAATCAGGATATTCTGTAAATAAAATTTCAGCTCTCTGCATTTGAGAAGGCGTCCACTTTTCCCTGCTTTTGTAGAGTAAATACCTGCTTCTTGCCAGAAGCTGTTTGCGGGTATCACCGTTTTCAAACGTTTCTATCTCAATAGGCTCCCTGTTTTTCTTTGCTTCATCGAGCAGGCTATTTTCCCATTCTATAGCTTCCCAACGGTAGTTGATCCTTAATTCCTGAAGGGCTTCAGTGGCGAGCTTCTGAACATGGAACCGGTCTATGACCTTAATAGCATCAGGGAAACAGCGTTTGGCAATAAGCTTCATAGACCCGGCCATATCAAGGGTAATTTCCTTTACATTTTTGCGAAGCTTCCTGTTTATTTTCAGAAGCTGCTCAATGACCTCTTCACTCTGTGTACCTTTGATAATGGCAACAATACTGCCTTTCCTGCCTTTTGCTTTTTTGGAAGTAAGAACCGTGTATAATTCTCCCTGGGAAAGAGCAACTTCATCCAGAGACAGAGAAGAGGAGCAATTTTCCGGATAAAGAATCCAATCTTCCGCATGGGGCTTTTGGAGCCAGTCTTTGAACCCGCTTAATGATTTTTTGTATTGCCTGCGGAATGTCTTTCCCTGTACCCCATACATCTCACCGATGGTTTCTAAGGGAAGGGCTTTAGTATCGGCTGATTTTTTTTAAGAACTCCGCAAAGTCCTTTGTCATGCGGGTTCCAACGGCAATGAGATTCCAGTCTCTCTGCAGGATCTTACCAGATTTTATATCGGTCCATCTTCTTCGTCTGATGTGAAGTTTTACAGGTTTTCCACGGAGAGGAAAGTCATTAACCGTGATTTCTTCATGAAAGCCTTTGGATTGTAGATGCAAAGAGGAAAGCTCTTTGGGAACAGTATTTTTTTCCTCAAAATAAAGATGAAGCAATCCTTCTTTTTCTTCAAAATGGGTAATATCAAAGTATTCAACCAGATATTCCGGTAACAGTAATTTTAATAATTCTTTCTCAGATGACATCTGGTAAAATTACATTTATTAATTTTTCTCCCCAACTTTTTATACTGATCCCGTTAATGTCAAGTTTTTTTTGTGGGGCTACAATTCCAATTCCTACATTTCCTGTGGAGGTCACAATGAAATCGTTAATTTGAGCAGTTGTAGGAGCACCTGTGGATGGGTTATCCCTAGCTCCGTCAACATGGAATACTCCCTGAGGGTTTGTCGTATTAATACCGACCTGTGCATAGCTGAAGCTAAATGCAATCATACAAAAGAATGTAATACTTTTTTTCATTTTAATTATTTAGGATTAATAGTGTTTTATGTAAAATTTTTCTTTAAAAAATATAATATGACTAAAAAAATAGATCATACCGTATATTATTCACAAATATACCATTTTTATTTAATCCAATTAATTAAATTTTATTCATTTACTTGATAAACTGAATATTGTTTATCCGAATCAAGTAATATATACATATAATTGAGCTATCTGATACCTTGCTGCATTAAGTCATATGATACTTGATTAACCGTATTGTTCCGAATAAAAGTGTATAAGTTTTAGTATTTTGAAAATTGTTGCGTCAAGTTCTGACGTTGTGTGACCTTACTTTTGTCCCAGTTAATTAACCCTCCCCGTACAAGAATTCTTAACGACAATTATCAATTAAACCCATTACAAAATGATTTACACAGAAGCTTTTTTCTCAACAGGAAGTACTTATCCAAACGATGATCTGGTACAATTAGTCGATAGCTATACCCATGAAAAATGTTAATTTTAAAAAGTTGATTTCTGGCATGATGGGTCTTTCATGACGCCCAATAAGATCAGATGGTATTATTTACAGACAAAAGGGAAGCGAATATTACGCAGATGTTGAGTGGCTTTCCAACAGGACCGTTTATGTTAAAAGGTTCGGGGCTGTCGGAGACGGAGTAACCAACGATGCTCCTGCGATTCGAAGAATGATCAGTTTTCTTCCCTCAAGTGACTTTAGCGTTGTATTTGAAAAAGTTTTACTGTACAAAGGATTCCGTCCGGAAAATATATCGATCTTACTTTTGATGATCTCACATCAGATTTTGCAGCGGGGGATCTTTATCTTAAGGTAACCACAAAAGGATATTAGTATGACAGTGATTTCACCAATATAAAAGAGGAAATCATTTCAGTTTCCAGTGTCAATCCGCTGAGCTATACCGGGACTTTGAATGATTTCAGAAAACTCCCTGTTTCTACAGGGGGATATATTAAGAATAACAAATCAAGCATTTCCTTCAGGCAGAGTGATGATGATATGCTTACGAATAGTCTCTGGGACTTGGATATTGTTGTGGAAGTGCTCGGAAAATATACAGACGGTTTTCCTGTCAACATTTCAGGTTACGATGACACAAACAGCCGGGGCATGATTATCAATACTCCCATTACAAAATCACAAAGCCAAACGGATTCTTCAGCTACAGACATCGCGGTTTTGCGCAATGATTTTAGTAATTTACTCTTAAAACTTAAGACGTCAGAGGTCATGCTGAGCTAAGTCATTATATAATACCCAAACTCCCGGGCAAAAACATCCGGGAGCTTTTATTTTATAAATATTCAATTTAACAGAAAACCACCTGAACAGTCCTGATCAGGTGGTTTTGTCTGAAAATTTTATCTAAATATTTTCAGACGATATAATCTAGTTATGAATGTTGGTGCGTAATTAATTACAAATGGTCAGAAACTGGTGGCTCATCTGGACTTTAAATTTGGCATGGGATTTAAGTTTTGAATAAATACTGTACTCGGAGGCATTTATCTCTTTCAGTTTGTAATCGATATATTCTGCAATATGAACGATTGAGAAAATAAAATCCCTGTACACTGCCATATCAACGTTCAGTCCGCATACCGGAAGGTACGCTTTCAAAAAAGGAATGGTTGACTGATGCTGACGGTAGTTGACACAATATCCGGCGCCTTCTCTGTAGGTGATGATCTGATGATCATTAAGGGAATCTAAAATACTTTTATGCTGATCGGTTTTATTCCTGGAATAATGTCTGTTAATCTTGTCTAAAATATGTTGTGCATATTCCATCATCGTAATGGTTTTCCATTCGAATATATGGTTCATATTTTTCGTATTTTTGAAACGTTTTCTGTCTTCATCTTCACAGGATGTGCAGAATGCAATCCCGAGCTTATCGTAATAGGGAAAAAAACAGTCTTTGATCTCGAGGGTAGCATCTGCCATAAGCCTGTCATTCGTAAAATTATAATACACATAAGGGCTGTAAAGATTGGCAAGAGCCTTCAGATAATCGATCTCGCTGGCATTATGATATTCTTCAAACCATTTTTCAAGATCATTATAATAGGCATTCTCGAATTCTTTAAAACTTAAATAAAACGGCAGTTCCATAGCTTTGTCATTTTGATACGACAAATCTAGGAGCGTAATGCGTCAAAACTTGACGCTTTAAAAAATTATTTCAAAGATTGTAAAATTATTTTTAAAATAAAAACGGGGGAATTTTTCCAGAGACTCATTTTCAGGATTCAATTCAGAACTTTAAGAAAAATTACTTTTTACTTTTTACTTTTTACTTTTTACTTTTTACTTTTTACTTTTTACTTTTTACTTTTTACTTTTTACTTTTTACTTATCATAATTCATCATCACATATTCAAAATAATGAATCATTTTTAAATAGTTTTCGATGCTGATATATTCGTTGGTACCGTGGATGCTCTGTTTTTCCGCTTCATTGATCTTGAGCGGCATAAACCTGTAGATATTTTTGCTTACGATCTGATACTTGAAGGCATCTGTTGCGGCAATGGTAAGGTAAGGAGTGGCAACTGCATCAGGATAAATTTGCCTGATTCCTTCTTCTATCAGTTTAAAGGATCTGGTATGGGCAGATGAGACCATTGACGCTTCTTTGGTATTATCAATTTCCTGAATTTCTACGTCAAAACCTTTTGTAGCCCTGGCAATATGTTCTTTTACATCTTTTATTGTATTTCCGGGCAGTAATCTGAAATTAACTACAAATTCGACTTCCGGAGAAAGCACATTCGGTCCGTCGCTTCCCTTCATCATTGTAAGTGCAGTGGTGGTCCGTACCAGCGCATTGGTAGAATTATTTTTAGTCAGCTGAGATAAAAGCAAAGGTTTCAGTAACCACTGATTGGAAATCGCAAGCCTGCTGGCAAACGGCATGGATCCTCCGATATTATCAAAGAAATTTTTAATCAATGGGGTGATTACCGGTTTCATTTGTTGATCTTCCAGCCGCTGCATAATGATGGCCGCCTTTCCGATCGCGCTTTCTGAGGGAGGCATCGATGAATGACCGCCCAGCCCTTTAACCTTAATTTTTACAGAAAGAAAACCTTTTTCAGCACAGCCGATTACGGCTATATCAGAATGTATTCCTGCTATACTCCCCTTTCTTAAAATCAGTCCGCCTTCATCATACACGGCATCGAAGTGTATTCCTTTTTCTTAAAATCCGCAGCAATCTGTGCCGCTCCTTTCTGTCCGCCCACCTCTTCATCAAAACCGAAGGCCATATAGATATCACGTTGCGGAGTATGCTTATTTTTAATCAGGTTTGAAAGGGATTCCATTAAAGAAAAAAGCATTCCTTTCATATCGATCGTTCCTCTTCCATAAATTCTGCCATGGGCAACGGCGCCGGAAAAGGGAGCATAATCCCAGCCTTCCGCGACTTTGGAAACGGGAGGCAAAGCCTGATCATCAGGTCTGAAAACATTTTCCTCTCTTGACTTAACATCCGCATCCCCGGGAGGCACAACATCCATGTGAGAAAGAAATAAAATGGGATCCAGCGCAGGATCGCTACCTTTCCATTTAAAAACCAGTCCGTAGGTATTGATCTCGTAATGCTCTGTCTTCTGATAAATTTCGGGATACGATTTTTTTAAATATGCTTTAAATATCTCAAACGTTGAATAATCAAAATTACCCAATTCCCCGGCAGAAACCGTAGGAATTTTAATGCCTCCGGAAAGCCGGTGCACCGCAGAATCATTTTTCACCGGTTTCCAGCCTTCGGCCTCTCCTGAAGCTATTTTTTTAAAAGGATAGGTGAAGGTCCTGATTAAAACTATGCCAATAAGGATGATAAAGGCACAGATAGTAAGGAAGAGGATTTTTTTCATGGAGATTGGATTTAGTTTTTTGTAAAGATAAAATAAAAATCCGTCTCACTGAATAACTTGTGAGACGGATTAGTATACTTGTCAAAATTCAAATTTCATTTTGATTTGTGAATATAAACTGATGCTAAAAATTAACCTAAAAATCAATAATATGTTTCTCATAATATTTTATTTTTTTGATAAACTGTTCCAATAGATAGACGAGGCCCGGTCTAATCTTGACCAATAATTTTGAACTTTATCAATAACAGTAGCAGGATAGCGAATAATTCTGGAACTGTACTTGCTCCATGTCTGCTATATGTATATTCCAAGAATTTTAATATCAGGATCCCTATCCTGCCTTCCCATGAATAGGACTTCCCCAATGTGCTCCTTCATATCCGATCAATGAAGCCATGTAAAATAAATTTTATAATCCAGATGCATTTTTGGATTTTTATATACATTTTCACACCCTGTTAAAACTTCTCTATTTATTGAAATGCTGTTTAATTTCTTCATACGACTTGTCACTCAATGTCATACAATTCGGTAATATTTGGTTCAAAACATGAATAGTCAATTGATTTTCAGAATTTTTAAAATTAAAACCCTAGCAATTTCGCTAGGGTACTTTCATGAATTAATTATTTAATCTTATTAAAAATAAATACATTAAAAAATATTAGTGACCAAGAAATTATAATAGTAAAAATAATCAGTATACCTTTTTTAATTTTATCGCCTTTGCTTTCATTGATCCATTGATCTCTCAAAAGAAAATATTTTTTTCTGTATTTTTTTTTATTGTAAACAATAGTTCCTACCATAATTATTAGAAAAAAAATCCATCCATATTTTATTTTTTCGCCTTGAAAAAATAATTCTTTAAAGAAAAGTAATATATTCACAATAATCCATCCTTGGACTGCTGATACACTTATTAAAGCTGTTGTCGCATCAGCTCCATCTCTATTATAATAAAATTTTGCTATTCTATAATAATGATAATCAAAAAAATTATTAATGTTCATAAATTAATCGTTTAGTTCACTAAAAATATTAAAACCTGTTCCCAATCTACTATTATCTATACCTGAAGCAATTCTATCTGGTATTGTTGTGTACAATTTTTAAATTTTTTGATACTTGTCTTAAAGTACTTATTGATCCTCCTTTCGCTCCTAGTTTTAAAAGACCCTAATACTCATTCAAATGAAGACCACTACATCCAATGAAAGCTGAAGTTGATACGAAATTACTTCTATCTGCATATATTACACCTTCAATGAAATCACCAAAAAAAGCTAGGTTCATCATTGCTACTCATTGTCGATCTATGCATTTCTCCAATCTCACCCTCACTGTAAATGTCACCTGCAATATTATAAGTAGTTTGTTTCTTAATTCCTGTCCACCATATGGCCTCGCCGTTACTAAAAGAAAGTGCTCCCATACTTTCCGTTTGCAAAATAATCAACATAGACATGGCATCCTTTCCTGAAAAGGTATATCCGCCACCGCCGCCTTCATCAGGAGTTCTTCCCAGAAAAGACTGCTGATACTGTTTACCTGTAACAAAACCGGGTGTATGTCCGGAAACATCAATAGTGCCATCATCATTAAACCGTCTTCCGTCAAAATCCACCCTCGAAACAGGATTAATCGCGACATAAGCATAAGGACTGGTTGGGATATACTGCTCCGATAACAGATCTATCCCGCTCCATTTTCCAAGATCCGGAAGATACTATCTCCAGCCATAATCTAAATTTCCGTTGTTTTGAATAAAATGAGGAAGAGAATTTTTTTCATGGGGATTGGGTTTAGTTTTTGTAAAGATAAAAATAAAAGTCCGCCTCACTGAATAACTTGTGAGACGGATTAGTATACTTGTCAAAATTCAAATTTCATTTTGATTTGTGAATATAAACTGATGCTAAAAATTAACCTAAAAATCAATAATATGTTTCTCATAATATTTTATTTTTTTGATAAACTGTTCCAATAGATAGACGAGGCCCGGTCTAATCTTGACCAATAATTTTGAACTTTATCAATAACAGTAGCAGGATAGCGAATAATTCTGGAACTGTACTTGCTCCATGTCTGCTATATGTATATTCCAAGAATTTTAATATCAGGATCCCCTATCCTGCCTTCCCATGAATAGGACTTCCCCAATGTGCTCCTTCATATCCGATCAATGAAGCCATGTAAAATAAATTTTATAATCCAGATGCATTTTTGGATTTTTATATACATTTTCACACCCTGTTAAAACTTCTCTATTTATTGAAATGCTGTTTAATTTCTTCATACGACTTGTCACTCAATGTCATACAATTCGGTAATATTTTGGTACAAAAAAAATGGATAATCAATTGATTTCATATTTTTTAAAATAAAACCCCAGCAATTTTGCCAGGATTTTATTTCAAGTCTCACCGATTATGAATTTGTAAGATCATTTTCAGAAACACATAAGCTATAGAATCGCTATTACGATCAGTATTATCCAATCAATTTCTTTTATATTCTTCTTCACTAACTTCAAATTGCGATATATCACTGGTTTGCCTTCCATAAAGAAAAATATAATCCTTAAAAATTTCTTTTTGTTCAGAAGTCAAATTAGAATATATTTCCTTATCAACAGAATATTCTAATGAGAAGTTATATTTTTTATCATATTCAAGTGGATATAGATTATAATAGTCCTTATTATCATTAAAATCTAAGAAATCAAACGTTTTATAAAAAGAAAGAATTTCTCCTGGATTTAAGATTTTTAAACTATTATACAGATATTTATTCTTTTTGGCAGCATCCTCGTCTTTGATCTTATATTTTTTTCTCCAACGATCTATTTCTTTCTTATAAGTATTTTGTTTTTGTTTGTATTCTTTCGACATGTGGTCATCAATATCCGTTTCTCTGAATGCATGTGATCTTGACTCTCCGGTAACATATTTATCGACATCCTTAAATAACAAAATTAGACCTAAGCCTCTGTCAGCTTGTTCATAATAGAATTCAGAAACGGGTTCATCAGGATAGTATACACGAAAACCCGTAGTATCAATGGGAATTACATACTTTTTATCAGTATTATTTTTAATACTGATATATATCCTATAATTACGTGTCTCTGGAATTTTTTTTATATCATAGTTTATAGTAATTTGAGATTTCAGCAATGCCGTTGAGAACAACATAGTAATTATTAGTATTTTAATTTGGCTTCTCCTTTTGGATTTGATTTCCATGTCATGACTATTTGTGAGTGAAAAGAATTGAAAATATGAAAGTACCATATCCTATAATCTAGTCCCACCGCAATACATTACTTCTCAAATTACCCGAAAAAAGCTGATAGCCTGATAATTTTTCTTTTTGTTCTCTCGTTAAATACTCATACATTTTTTTATCTATACAATAGAAGAGTTGGAAATTATATTTTACGTTTTTCTCTAAATGATAAGAATAAAAATAATTTCCTGTCTCGTGCATTTTTGATGATGACAGTTTTAAGGGATCAATGTGTCTTTTTAAAACAATTTCCTGATTGGGTTCTAAAAATAGAACGCTTGAAAATAACTTGTGATTCATCTCAGCCCAATTTCTATTGGGATTAAGCCCAAAATCTTTTATCCAACGATTGATGCTTCGGTCATATGTTTTATTTGCTGAATCTTTCTCTTTCTTAAACTCAGTCTTTACTTTCATACTTGAATGAAGAAGCAGTGAAGGATCAGGATCATTGTAAATTTTATTATTAAATAAATTATTTTCTGGATTTATGAAGGCTAGTGCAAATAATAAATCATTTGTTTCTCTGAATGAAAACAAGTCATATTTCAAACAGTTTTCGCCGTTGAAAAAAGGTTTAAAATCAGTAGTATCAATGGGAATTACATACTTATCATTTGTTTTATTAGTTATTTTTATCTCAATTTGCTTTGTAAGTTTATCACCATTATTCTTTATTAACGTTATTTCTAATTTTATTTGCGAGTTAAATAACACTGCTATAAATAATAGACTCATTAGGATTATTTTTTTATCCATATTGATTTTAAAGGTTTATAATAGTTGGACTAGTTTTTAATTTTGTAAATATTTTCCAAATATACTATAAGCCGCTAGAAATAAATTTTAATATTCAATCTCAACTCATTTATATCGTGTCTACATTTTGCAATAACATCAAGCTTCTTGTCAAATCACTCCAAAATATGTATTATCAAGATGATCCAAAAAAAAATCCTTTTTATGAAAGTTCTCCCTACTTCACACTCCCGTTGGACCATAAACTATCATTTAAAATCAAACCCCAGCAATTTACCAGGGTTGTTTTTTTAAATTATAAATTCATAAGATTTAGTAAATTCTACTTTATTAGAGAATCTAATTACTACAGAACAATATATTTGCAAGAGTTTGATTCATTTAATAGTCTCATTAGTTTTCCCTTCTGTAAAACTATATTGAATTTCTTGCGACTTAATATTTCCACTAAATAACCTGTAACCATATAATTCTTTTTTCTGCCGATGAGTTAAGACCTGATAAGATTTTGCATCAATACAATGATAAAGGGAAAATAGATACTGTTTTTCGGGTTGCAAATAATATGTATTAAACAAAATAAGATTTTCATCCTGATTAAATAGATTAGGATCCAACTCAGTTTTAAATTCGATAGCTTGACGAGGATTTAATAAAATTATACTCTCAAAAAAATATTTGTTCTTTTCTGCTATCGAGTCAACTTTAATATTGTATTTAGTCTTCCATTTCTCTAATTGTCTATGATAACTATCAGACTGATTACTAATAGATTGTTTATCGAAATTTTCTTCATTTATATAGCCTCCTCCCGATTGGCCATTTTGATACTCTCCTTTATTACTAAAGAGTACAGTTAATCCCAACCCTCGGTCTGCACCTCCAAAAAAGAAATTGGAATAAGATTCATCTCTATAGTAGACTCTAAAGCCAGTAGTATCAATGGGAATAGCATATTTTTCTCCGCTCTCGTTTGTAATCTTTATTGATAAAAATATTTTTCGGCTATTGTTGATTTTATTTGCAGTATAGTCTATTGTTATTTGTGAATAAGACAAAAAAGGTAGTAGAAAAAAAATATATTTTAAGTTTCTCATTATTTAAGATTTTTAATTAACCTCTTTACTAAGTATTCCTATAGTATAAAAGACTCTTCAATAAATTTGATATACTCTTTAGTTGTTTCATGTAGCATATGGTAATAAAAATATGCATGTTTTTTCAACTTTTTTCCAAACTCTTCAGACATAAATAGCCGAACATTTCCATTTTCCAAAAAGTCTTTCTCGATAATATAATTTAATCTCATTTCATTATTATTGACATAATAAGAATTCTCTGCGTAGTAATACCAACCAAATGAATATGCAGGAGGATTAAAATGAGGATGAACAAATTTATCAAATGTTACTACGTGATCTATTTTCTTTTTATCAATCTTTTTGAATATGACTAATTTATGATTAGGTTCTGCATCAAAATTTTTTTTTAGATTTGATTTTAATGTTTGGTAATTAATTTTTATTCCTAAGTAAAAATCTTCTTTAAGGTGCCTATATTGTATAATTTCCTTATCTACAACTATTACCTCTGAAAATTCAGGAAATTTTATTTGTAATAATTTTTGGTAATAAAGGCCCCATCCATCTATATTAAAAGGAATATTAATTACTTTTTTATTGATCTTGTCAGCAGGAATAAATTTGTCTTCAAAACAATTAAAGTCGCTAATACTTTGATAAATATTTTTTTCAGTGTTATTTGACCAAAAAATTTCTTTTGATAACTTTTCTAGTTCGAATTTTTTATCAGATAATTTTCGAAGGAGTTCGTAATTATTATCAAGATAGCCCGAAATATTGTTTTCAAAGGTTACTTCGTCATAATCTATTGAAAATTCAAGTTTTGACAATCTTTCTTTTAAAAAAGACTCATGTTTTCTCAAATCTCCGTATTTTTCAAGGGGATTTAAAATATTTAAATATAAGGTGTATTCAACATAGCTATTCTCGATTGAATAAATATATTGTAATGTTTGTTTACTTAGTTCCTTATTATTTAATTCTATTGGGAAAAATCTGTTCATAAATTTTAATTTGGAATTAATCTTACTACAATATTAAGGTTTAATAAAGCGATAGCTAAACCTTTCCCCATTTAGTTCGATGTCTGGGATTGAGGCTCTCTATCTCTAATAGGATCTCTATGAAACGACAAAGCCTTATTAAAGATCTGGCAGGTAATCATAAATTGCCTGCCAGATAATTTTTAAAATATTTCACCCGTTATGAAAAATTTACTTTTTATCCTCTCCATATATCTTCTTAAGCTTTTGAATTTGTTGGGCTTTTTGTAGTGAATCTTTCTTCCTTTTCTTTGTTATAACCTCTGAAGCATAAGGTCCTGTTTGATTTTCTTTTGCTTTTTGATCTAAACAGTAAAATGAAAAAATTAAATTTCCAACAATCAACAGGATTACTCCAAAAACGATCCAACTTCCAATATTATTCTTTCGTTCAGGTAATTTGTCATATTCAGTAATAAGATCCTTCCATTGATCTTGATGATGAAATATAAAGTAATTGAAAAATACAATTACAATAACTGAAATAAATATATTGTTATTATTCTCACTTAAATGTACCGTGATATTAAAAAAAACTTTATAATAAATAAAAGCTGATGTTACTATGAAATAAATTAAACAATCTAACGTCAAGCTGGATTTCCAATCACTCCAAAATTTTGGATAAGAAACACCATCCCAAAACTTATACAGTTTATAGAAAAAATAGCAATATACTTTTTTAACTGACATATTTTAAAATTTTTGAGACCCATAAGGTGCTGAGTCTTTAACTTTAATACCAGAAAGGCATAATAAATGTGTTATACTTTTTAAAAAAACACAGCAATGTGGTGACTTTTTAATCTGCATAAAGTTACAAACATTGCTCAGCGGGATTATTTATGATCCCTTTCTTTATTTTTTTACTTGTTCAATAGAGAAATTATCCTGCTCTGCCATGACTTTCTATTTTTTCATTCTCGAAAATTCGCTTTTGATTGACGTTCATGGAATAAAACGCTAATATGAATGTAAAGCCAACAATTAAGAAAAAATAAAAATAATATTTTATACTGTAGTCTCTAAAGGAGTCAAGGCTTTCGAAGCCAATTATATATATATTTCTTCCAACAAAAAATCCAATAATTGTAAATATTAAAATATAATACATATAAAATGTATGAATAACATCATTATCATGGTATAACCTAATAAACACAGATAGGGAGTATATAATTACTCCAAAAAGTAATGTGAAAATCAACCATGTTGTAAACTTAGCAAGTGCTTTATTCCCATTATCTACTTTATAGAAGTATAAATATATATGATAAAAAAGTAATCTTATAAATCTAATCATGTTAAAATACTGCTTTGCCATCATTAAAATTCGTCTCATCAATTGCCATCCCACCAAAATATATTAGTGATGCTGCTGCTCCCCAAGGTCCAAAAAAACCTACAACTCCCATGGCAGTATCTACAGCTGCACGAGTTGAAGAAATATTACCCTCCATACCTTGGTATATAGAGTTAGCAATTCCAATTCCACCAACAATTCTACCTCCCCATTTTAAAGCTTTTGAAAATTTCCCTAACGCCTGAGCGGAAGCGGGTAGCCTTGTACTCATTACTTCTGCAAAAATACGGCTTTTTGCTATACTTGAAGGGGCATTCCAATTTCTTATTCGTCAATCTGCTAACTGTGAAGAACCCTCAACTGCCCTGCTATTGCTGTAAATTCTCTTGGGTGTCCTTGAATGGCGTTGAGAGTAACACTGAAACATTACCCCAATGAGTAGAATCAAGAGGTTCAAACCTTGCTCTGTGCTGTTCTCCGGGATCTATTTCTCCAGCCATAATCTAAATTTCCGTTGTTTTGAATAGAATGAGGAAGAGGATTTTTTCATGGGGATTGGGTTTAGTTTTTGTAAAGATAAAATAATAATCCGTCTCACTGAATAACTAGTGAGACGGATTATTTGTCATTTTAATTAAATACTAAGGAAATTTTCTGAAAGTATATTTAAAAATAGTTTTACTTTCTAATGTCTAGGAAGTTAATCATACATTCCGTTTCCTGCAATTCTTTTCCGTTACACTTATATTGATAAATACCCTCGCAATTGGCAGGGTTTACGCTTATCTGCCACACGATAAAATCGTGTGATAGCGAGGATTATTTTATTCTAAACAATTCAATCATTCTAACTTTTCCATTATTTCTTGCAACAATATGCCAATGTGCATTATTACCTATCAATCCAGCGCTTTTCATATCAACATATTGAGATTGACCCGTTTTTAAATATTCATCAATTTTCTGAATATTTTCTATGTCAGATTTATTAACTTCAAATTTCTCATTTTTTTCAATAAACTTATCATTTTCATAATTATAATAATGTTTAAAACCAAAATAATTATTTTCAAAATTTAATATTGTCTTTGTACTGTGAGGTATCATTGAGTTATCATTGATGTAGTTAATAATTACAAAATCTTTTTCTTTTGGAATTTTTTCTAACATCTTTAGGGTGTTTTCTCTATAAAAATTAAAGTGTTCATATCTAGCAATGCAAGCATCTTGTACAGTATTAATTGTTATTTTGTCAATTTTTTGCTTTTTAAGTTCTTCACTTTCTCTTTGACAATTTTTAATTTCCTTACCATCTATTTTAAAAAAAGAAGCAATATCTGATTGTGAAATTTGGTTATTTTGTGCTTGACAGGAGTTACCAAGAAGTAAAACAGTACTTATTAAAAAGATTCTCATTTTTTTTGTTTTTTTACGTTATTATAATAATTGAACCTGTTTGTCAAAGGCTTTCCGCATCCTATACAATCAAGATAAGCATTAAATAGGTCACCTGCTTTCATGTCAAAGCGAATATTTTTCCCATAATTATTGTAATACACACTGTTGCCTGTACTATCAATGAGCATTGTTCTAGGATCTACACCATTAGCAACTTTATTATTCAAATTAATTCCATAGGAAACTCTCAATGGTAATCCATTTTCTGCTCTGATCTTATTTTCTATATGACTTGCATAAATTTCACTTGCACTTATTGTTGGATCTGTCCAGCTTCCGAATAAAGCATATTTATTAGGATCCATTTTGTGCCCTAATTCATGCCCAAGATTTACGAAGAATGGGGATTCCTGAAATCCATTTGTTTGTGGAAGCTTTCTTGACATTTTTGGGTCTAATTTTATAGGATCAGACTTTTCGATTCCCGCCTCCATACTGCCTTTTTCATATACAAGACTTACATTATGATCTGCATTATCAAAATAAGAAACTAACTCTTTTCCTGTATCTCCGCCACTTTCTAATGCTGACAAACCTGCAACAATTCCTATTACGTTATCTGATAAAGTTACGCTTGAATCAATTGCTTGCCATTTTCCGTTTACTTGATGTTGAGTTTGTCCATTAGAATATCGATACTGATTATTTCCATCAAAAATACTAATCCATAAACCATCGGGATCAATAAAACGTATCGGATTATTGATAGCATAACTGTAAGGAGAAAAATTATGTCCCTTTTCACTTAAAGGATCCACAACACCCCATCTTCCCAAATCCGGCATATACATCCTCGCTCCATAATCATACATTCCTGTTTCCTGTAACTCCTTCCCATTATACTTGTACTGATATGCATTCTGGGTAGTCAGTGTATAATTATGCAGTAAACCAAACGGATAATAATTATTAACTTCCATAATCTCGCCCGGCTTATAATAGTCTACACAATTGGGAATCTCAAAGGGTGGATTATTCGGTCCGTCACATTGCTGGACTTTATATTGCCTCGGTTGAATAATCCCATCTTTATTCGTATCGGTATAGCTTAATCTTACATTTCCTAAATGGTCAGTATAATGGTAAATATAAGAATTATTTATAAAATCATAATATCCTTCGGAAGTCGGGACAAACTGTAACCCTGACGGATTTATTGTTCCTACTGATCCTGTGTAAAAACTGTACTGGAAGCCATCTAAATAACCCGTGTTTGTTACCGATCCTCCCGCATTGGTACTGAATATCTTCGAAACCTTAACACCATCTGCTCTATACGTTAAGCGGCTGGTATTTGCCGTTTTCGTACCCGGTCTTACACTGATGTTATCCGGAAGATTTAAAAAGTTATAGTTTATTTTTGAAATTCCCTTGTCCGGATGACTGGTCATATTTCCATTATCATCATAACCCATTGAATTTGGAGTGGCAAAATAAGGATATCCTAAACTGTTGCCGATCTGTTCTTCTGTTACTTTTGTGAGCTTGTTGCCTGCATAATCATATTTCAGGTTATCAATCATTAAAGCGGTATTTCCTGACACCAGCCCTTCAGATCTTTGCAGTCTTTTTATGTTTCCATTCAGATCATACTCCAGTCTTTCAAAATATTCACGCGCCGACTCAGCACCCTGTTTCTGGTAAAATCCTGCTGATAACCGGTTTAAATCGTCATACACATAACCATACCTTTTTAAAGGCTCATTATCTTCCGTTAAGGTTTTCCAGGATACTTCAGCGATATTTCCATTGTATTTAGGCTTTACTTTTAGATCCATAAAATCGGTATTCGGATTCTCCAAACCTTCAACATGGTTGTAATTGATCTTATAGCCAAACAGATCATTGCCCAAATTGGAAGGATCATTGATCTGGGTCATCCATCCCCGGATGTTATACGCATAATCAATGCTCTGAAGATTATTCCCTACTTTTTTATTGGCCAGCTGGGAAAGTTCGTTGTACGTGTTTTCAGCCAGTAATTCCCCTGGGTTATTGCCTACGTAATGCCAGTGTTTTTTTACCCTGTTCTGATGATCGTATTCAAAGACTTCCGCAATACCGGTTTCGGGATCACCCGCCAGTCTTTTATGATAGGTATTGGTCTGAAGGACAGCACCAGCAAAATCAAGTTTATGATTGACCACCGTATAGCCTCCCAGATGATTATCGCTCCTTGAGCCTATACTTCTTCCTTTGGTATCATACCAGGTGTAGATTTTGGTCCAGATGTCGTCTTCAATATTTTTGATATAACTGGCTACCGGTAACCCTTTTGTGGATACCGTATTGGAATGGTTGTCGGTTAAAAGCTCCTGTGAGAACACATTGGTGACAGCAGGTGAACCGGCAGGATACGTATCATAATAAGTAACTGTGAGCGCTGTATCAAAATACGGGAAGCTGTCATTGGAATAATAGATCTGCATCCCGTTTTTTGTAAAACCGGCAGCATCTCTGCGCTCGGTAAGAATGGTAGCATTCCCAATGGCAGTCTGCATATCGTTTCGGTCGGTTCCCGAAACTCGTCCTGTAATAATAGGTCTTCCAAACGAGTCATACTTGGTAAAAAGCCATTTCCCGTCAGCACGCATTACAGCATCCTGCGTAAAAATCAGACGATCCGCTTTATCATACACCAGATGTTCCCAACCTTTTCCCGGGACTTTCTTTTCCACGAGTCTTGCCCTGCCGTCGTACCGGTACTGGTAACAGAGATCATCCATAACAGTGTTGAGGTCTGTAGCTACGGCTGCTTTCGGAGGGATCACAAATGCCAGCTGATTATACTCATTGTATACATAATAGGTGTCAACTTTTTCGGTTCCGTTGATTTTTCTGACTAAAACGACCTGGCCCTGACCGTTTTTAAATTCAATGGTTTTGTTTCCGTCTTCATCGGTGACCGTATTTTTATACAGCTGGTTGGCTCCGTAATTTCCGGTATAACTGATCGTGGATCTGGTGGCATTATTTTCCCAGGTGGTTGTGGTGGTATATTTGAACACTTCATCGGCTACTGCATTGGCATCATAATCGAATTTCACCGGCTTGTTGCTCCAGTCCGTTCCCACCTGGATCTGCTGCTGAATACGGTCTAACGGAGAGTTTTCCAAAATCTTTTCCGCATAGATCTTTTCTGAGCCGTAAGACGCAGAAGCGTTGGCCAGTGGCGTCGGGAAAATAGCGCCGTTTAAGGTTTGGGATTGTGGGATGGGAAGATAGTCTTTGGTCTGCCTTCCGAATCCGTCATATTCAATATGGGTCACCACATCTTTTCCCTGTGGTGAGGCTTTGACATTCACGATCTGTTTTGGCCGTCCCAGGCCATCGAAATACTGGACGGTTTCTGAGGTTTTGACAGGAGTAGCTCCGTTGTAATCTAAATACGTTTTGCTGTATACATAGTTTTCTGTCGGAGATAACTGACCGTACATGATATTGGATAGAAGCAGTGCTCCTATCGGGATTAATATTTTTTTCATCGTGTTTTTAGTTTTTATAATTGTATTTGAATTCTTTTAACAGCCTGCCTGCTTCATTGTTTTCTCTTACTTCTTTCAGTCTATTTGCTGTATCATAAAGATAAACTTCACGGACTCCTGAGGGTGGCGTGATGCTTCTTACCCCGATCAAAGGATCGTAGGTATAGGTTGTAATCTAGTAAGCGGATAAACTCGTTCTAAAAGTATGTAACGCTGCGATTAAACTTTCATCAGAAGCAGTTGTTCCCTGCTGCGCGTCAGTTACAGATGCACTAACAATAGCATCGATAGCAGATTGCGGGATATCGGATAGCTTGGCTCCTTCAATCCTAGCAATAGGCTGCGTTCCGTTATACCCCCAGATGATGGTAGTGGAAATACCATCTTTGGTGGTGTACTGAAGGATATTCCCTTTTGAATCGTACTGATCATAGATAACTTCTGTGGTCGCAGACGCTGGACTTTGAAGGTCAAAAGATTTTGAGGATAATGGCAATACGAGAGTTCCTGTTTGGGCCGTGGGTACAGAAGTAGGGTAAATTGTTTCAGATTTAGAAATGACTTTATTATCTTTTTTAGCCTCGATAATTATTGGAATTCCCACCACATTCTTCGAAGCCATCAAAGCATTTGAACTATTAGAATCCTGCGCGTATAAATAATTTTTAATTAATTCAGAGTTATCAGACAGAACTATGTTTTCTTTTGTAAGATTTAAATGATTACTACTATTGTAAGAATAATCCGTTATAGTTGCAATAGGGTTGTTGTTTAAAAAATCAGTGACAATTTTCTTTTTAATAGCAGAGGTGTTTAAATATCTCTTATATCCCTGCACCCAATATCCTGTTTGATGGTTTAGAGTTACATAATTATTATTATCCTGAGAAGTATTCGGATTGTAATCAATATTGTCGTTATAGATATGCTCTGTTTTTTTTAATGGATTTGCTGAACTTTCAGGATATATAATCTCAGATTTTAGCTTTCCTCTTAAAATGCTTCTGTCAATCCCATATAGATTTCTGAAATTTTTATATAAATTTTCGGGGGAAGCTTGATAGGTTCCCATATTTGGATTTATTATGAAATAATTTCTAATATTTCCAGAATCAGGATTCAAAATGTCAGGATAATCTTCATAGTTAGTGAAATTATATTCTGTGTAACCTTTTCCTGAATTAATCTCATAAACTCTCTGATATCCTACATTATAGCTATCCAAACTATTTTGCTGAACATTGGAGCTGGATCTGTTCATTACCTTTTGAATGAAGCCCGGCCCTGAATATTCTATATAATACATATATCGTGGCCAGTTCATAAGAATCCCTGACGAAATGGCTCCGTTTACTGTAGTGGTGTATTTATAAGTTTTATCATTAATAATCCCTCCATTTTCAGAATAATCATACTGTCTGTGAATCCTCGCACCTCCTACTACCCCCGCATTATTAGTCAAAGTTGGTAAAAAAGCACTTCCTGAATTTCTTTCAATTCTTTTCCCATAAAAATTAGGTTCATATTCAAAAGTGGAATACCCTTTTGTAGGATAGATGATTTTACTCAGCATTCCAACATTGTGCTTTTGAATTTCCGTATCTCTGAACGTATTGTTTAATGTATAATCCCCGGTTGTAAAGTCGTAAGTATCAAATGGTGATAGGCTCGTATTTCCATCCCTACCATTCCAATATCCCCAATGATCTAGACCTTTCGTTATGTATTTAGGTAAGTTTGTTGTATTAAAATATTCAAAACTATATACTCTGTTGCTTTTAGTTTCTGTAATCGTTTTTAAAAATGGCCTTTTATTTACTCCTCCAAGATCATCATAGGCAAATACTGTATTTTGAATTAGTTGGCTATTATTCAAAACCTGAATATTATCTAGCACATATTCATTGAATTCCAACGAATTGGATACTCCTTCATAATGTTTAATAGGATAGCCAGTGTCCTTATAATTGATTTTAATTTCATTACCTTCATATTTTATAGACTCTAACAGAGATCGTTTCGTTAATATAAAATTTTCCGTATTACTGGGTGAATTATTTGATACATATTCACATCCTATTCCTCCTGGACAATTCTGCCACTCTCCATAGCTTGTTCCATCCTGAAAATATCCCTCAAAGTTGAGTACTTTAGCATTTGCTTTAAGATTTATTGAACTGGTGGTCAGATTACAAAAAATATTATTCAAAGTGTCTGCCGCATAATCAAAAGTTACGATTTGCCCATTAGTAAACTCTATTTTAGCAAGACTGAATGAATTAATATAAGGAAAGCTTTCAAATCGGTTATCTTTATGCAGCCCTGGTGATTTTAGCAAATATCCAATTTCATATTTGGAAAAATCTCCTCCAAAGTAGTATTTGTTACCTTGCCCGTCGGTAATCACAATAGTCTCGTTGGGAGGCTTGCAAAACTGTTTACCTCCATAAGATACTAATCCAGACAGATCTACTTTCACATTCGGATCATTAGATTCGACTAAGACAGTACCATTATTTCCCACCATAAATTTTCCAGAAAGTCCCATTGCGTTAAAGTGGAAGGTATCAGGCTCGCCTTCATATCCGTTTTGAGCAGTCCCCAATCTCCAATCTAATCCGTTAAGTCCACCCGCGACACCATACAAATCATAAACTTGACTGTTTTGATACGGATTTAATCGGACACCCGTTAGAAAGCCGTTAAGATCTGCCCCGGGCCCAAAAGGATTACCTAAATTGGATGTAGGATTGCCTAGATATTCATCTGCTATTCTGTTAACGCTTCTGGTAATTCTTCCGCCCGCAAGCAGTGACCAACTTACTCCTGCATAATCAGATTTTTTATGAGGCAAAAATCCAGATGAATCATATGAGATAAACACATCCAGACTTTTCCCGCTACTTGTGGGAAGTGAATAAATAGGAATCTTTAAATCTAAAGTTCCTGTATATAAATTAACCGGTACATTCCCATGTTTTTCAAAAGCATAAGATTGTGGAGATTTTATTTCTAATACACTCATTGTTGGCAAGTCTTGAGCGCTTATCCCTATATATAAGCCTAAAAAAATACTTAATTTTATTTTTCTCATTTGTATTTATTTCTTAATCAATTTCGCATTCGCCGTTTTATCCGTATCCGTTTTTATGACCACCAGGTAAGCCCCCTGAATCAAATTCTGTGTATTGATCTTGGTCACCATATTTTTAGTTTTTAAACTCTGCAGCTGCCTTCCTCCCATATCATACACCACAATTTCCGCTTCTGTAAAGTTCATCCCGATTTCTACGTACGCATAATCCGACACCGGATTCGGATAGATTTTTATATCCTGTTTCTCAATGAGCTGATCAATCTGCTTGTCACCCAGCTTTACAATCTTCCAGTTCTCTTTTCCCAATTCCTCGGCGCTGGTGCCTGCCAGGATAATAGAACCGTCCCGGTTGAGCTTAATATCAGATAACCTTTCCTCTTTTTTAGAAGACTGACCTTTCACATGCTTTCTCCACTGCTCATTTCCGTTCTCATCCAGATACAGCATCCAGAATTTTTCATCATCAGCCTCTATCCTGCCTTCCGCCTGCGTATAACCACCCAATAAAATCCCTGTCGTAGAGTCTTTATTCTTTTCTCCTTTCTCTTTTTTCTCAATAACGCTCATTCCCATCAGCACATCCCTGTTTTTAAAGTTGTAGGACTTTTGCCAGATTTCTTCTCCCCTGTTATTTAAAGAAATCAACCATAAATCTGTCCCTTCAGTGATCCCAACTGATTTATTTCCCGATCTTTCCGATCTTGATTCTCCTCCAACGATATAGCCGCTGGAAGTCAGTGCCAGGGTTCTTAAATGGTCATCTTCTTTTCCGCCGAAGTTCTTTTCCCATTCTACTTTTCCGTCTTTGGAAAGTTTTATGATCCAGTAATCGCCTTCCCCGAAATTTTCGGTTTTCTTAGAGCCTCCAACGGTACTTCTGGAGTAAATGCCTAACAGAGCCCCGCCGTCTTTTGTCGGAATCATTTTCTCCACTTCATCCAGGCCTTTTCCGCCCAGAATCAGCTGGGAGAGTTCTTTGCCATTTTTATCGAGTCTTACCACCAGAACATCTTTGGATCCGTACCCTTTGGCTGAGTTCTGGATGTTTCCAGCTACAAAGAATCCTAAATCGGTGGTCTGGATCACCGCTCTCGCTTCTTCATCAGAAGCGGTGCCGATGGTTTTCTGCCAGAGTTCATCTCCAAACTCATTTAGCCGGATCAACCATAAATCTGATCCTCCTTTAGAATCCTCCTTCTTATCCAGTCCTTTATTGCTGTACGAAGTTCCTGCAACTAAAAATCCGCCTTCCTGTGTATTGACCGTCGCGGTCAAAAAATCGTGGTTCTGTCCGGAGAAGTATTTTTCCCAGATTTCTTCACCCTTTTCGTTTAGTTTGACTAAATGAAAGTCGTAGCCACTGTTCTGCTTACCCGCCCCGGCCTGAAGTTTACTGCTCTGAATGCTGCTTCCCGAAATTAAGTATTGCCCGTCGATGGTCGTAGTGACCTGGCTCAGAAAATCCTGGGTGTTGGATTTGATATCTTTCTGCCAGATTACTTCCTGGGCAGAAAAATTTAAAATAGTGCATAGGAAAAATGCACCCGTATAGAATTTTATCATATGTAGAGTTTACCAGTTAATTAGTTAAAATTTTCCGCAAAAGTAGTCTTTTTATATCATTGAATAATGATTTATTAAAAATTAATATATTATTAATACTATTTCATTGATCTGTACAAAGCTAATAACGGAGTACGACAAAACTCGTCGTAATATAATAAGAGATAACAGTCATCAGACAATTTGAGTCAAAATATCTGATTGTTTCAGATTAAACCTATAGAGTTTAATTGATATAAACCTAATCCACATCATAAATTCCTCAAATAGGATCTCGCCCTTTCTGATCAAGTTCCTGTTTCCTTTTCTTGATAAAATCTGTCGGGCGGATGCCATTGATCTCGAAGAAGAGATCGGAGAAATTTTGTCGGGAGGCAATTCCGCATTCCTGCGCAAGACCTTCGATCCCATATTTCAGATATTTGGGATCTTCAAAAAGTAGATTAGTGATATAACGTATTCTCAGTTCACTCAGATATTTATTAAAATTAACGCCTTTATGCTCGTTGATCACCTGTGAGAGGTAGTTTGAATTGGTACCCAACTGTGTTGCCAGCTTACCCATGGTAAGACCTTTCTGAATAAATTCTCCTTTTTCTTCAAAAGTTTTCAGTTTACCCAGCAGCTCTTCCACTTTATCTTCGTTCAGACTCACTTTCTTTTCTTGAGTAGGAAGGACTGCTTCCGCATCTGGATGTTGCTGTTCTGCAAACTTCTCTTCAATCAGAATATATTTCTGCTGAATGTCTTTAGCTTTTTTATGGCGCCTGGTCAGTAAAGTAACAAGTCCTATTGCCCAGATCAGCAAAACGGTAATCACGACGATACCCAGATAATTAATTTTCTGCAGCTCATTCTTTTCATCCAGTAAAGTCTGGGTATCATATTCTTTATGGATCTTAGAGGACAAATAGATAAAATCTTTAGAAATAATACTGTCCGCTTTCAGGAGCTGGCTTGTATAATGCAGCTGCTGCTCCTTATTACTTTCTTTTTTGCTGTGATTGATCAGAATTTCGTAATTCTCCCTTAATTCCGGTAAGATGAACTGATTCTTCTGAAAAATGGAATCTACTTTTTTGAAATAAATTATAGATTTTTCAGGGTTCTTCAAATCAAGATAGCTCTTGCCAATGTAAAAATAGTTAACGGAAAGTCTTGCAAAATCCCGGCTTTTTTTAATGGAAGGGAGTGATTGTTTCAGATCCGAAAGGGCCAGCTGATACTGAGCATCTTTATACTCAGAAATTCCCTTAGATAACAGAAAATAGGCTTTTTCCTGCGCATAATCAGGATTATTGCCTGCTTCGGCGAGTCCTCTGTTGATATTCTGACCGGCTTCTTTAAATTTCTCCAAATGCCTTTCACAGATGACCAGCTGATGAAGACTGTTCAGGTATCCTTTTTTATTATTATAGATTAAATTGGGATGAATATCGGATTCCGATACTTTTTTGTAATAATCGATACACTGTCTGAAAATGACGGAAGCCTCTTCGTAATATCCCAAATAACTTTTTACGACCCCTATATGATAGAGATTCTGGAATTTCAGATAATTATTTTGGGTCTTTTTGGAATACTCGTAAGCCTTAAGATATTCATTAAGTGCGAGCTGGTACTTTTTGTAATGATAATAGTAGACAATTCCTTTTTCCAGGTAGGCCGTTATTTTAAGATCACCATCTTTAGACTGCCCTGCAGCCCAGACAATACTGTCTGCATATTTTAGCTTATCTTCATTCAGGTAAGAATAAAAAACACCATCCTTATAACCCTGAACCAGCTTTTCATAGTTCTTTTCTTTTTTTGCTTTATTAATATAAGCGTGCAAAGACGGGAAAGCCTGTGAATTATTTTCTTCAAGATTCTCGTATTTTTTCCTGATCTGATAATAATCAAGGGAAGCTTCCTGTGAAAGAAGAAAATTAAAAAATCCGGAAAAAAGTAAAAAGAGGAGCTTTTTAATCACGTTACTAGTTATTCAAGGTCTGATCAGGAGTCAAAAATACACAAAATACCTTAGTTTTTTGCCATAGAATCGGGAATTAACATTTAGAGCTCCATGGATATGGAATCACTATTCAATATGTTATTAATCAACTGATTAAATTAATCCAATTCATCAATTAGGACGTCTTAATTCACGAATAGAGACCATAAGTACTTTTTTTTGTCAGATCAAGATGATAATTTCGGTTCAGAATTTAAAACAAAATTACCTGCATGGCGCTCATTAAGAAATGACATTAAAGTTAGTTGCATTATAAAACACTTTTTTTTGAAATAATTAAATCGATAAAACACAAATCTGACTAAAAATTATTTCGAAACTAATGATGATCAATGCAGACCTTCTTTATGGTGATCCAATACCTACAGAAGTCTGGTTTTTGTCATTTTATTTTTTTAAAAACTAATAACCATTTATCATATAACAAACTAATAACCTGAAAACATATTTTAGTTGGTTAATGTCCTGCAGGTAAATTTTGACAGATTCCTTAACAGGAGCCTTAAAGACAAGTTCTATCCTTAAACCGAAAAGAGACTGCCCGTTTGGATAGCCTCTTTTCTTTTTAAAACATTAAGGATTTACAATCACTTCCAGCCTCCGCCTAAGCTCTTATAAATATCAACAACTGTACTCAGCTGTTTCTGTTTTGCTTCAACCAATTCCATTTTCGCATCAAGGGCATCCCTCTGGTTCAGAAGAACTTCCAGATAGTCTGCTCTTGAGTTCCGGAACAGCTGATTCGCAATATCGATAGATTGGTCCAAAGCCGTTGCCTGTTCGGACTTCAACTTGTAATACTGATCTATGTTTTTCACTTTAGACATTAAATTGGCAACATCTAAATACGCATTCAGAATCGTTTTGTCATATTCGTACAAGGACTGGATCTGTCTTGCATCCGCCGTCTGGAAATTCGCTTTTATCGCACTTTTATTAATGAGCGGACCGGCCAATTCTCCAGCCAGACTGGTTGCAACAGATTCCGGTAATTTTACCAGATAAGAAGGCTTAAATGCTTCTAATCCCAAAGTTGCAGAAATCTCCAGTGAAGGATAAAATTCTTTTCTTGCGGCTTCTACGTCTAATTTTGCTGATTTCAATTCCAGTTCTGCCTGTTTGATATCAGGACGGTTCGCCAATAACTGTGACGGAATTCCTGTATATACCGTTTGCGGAATAATGGTCATAAAATCTTCTTTCGTTCTCACAATGGTCTGCGGATAGCGACCGCAAAGCGCATTGATCTGATTTTCCTTTTCAGTAATTTCCTGACGGATAGTATAGGCTGATGCTTTTGATTTTGCCAGTTCTGCCTCGAACTTTTTCACTGCCAGTTCAGTTGCCGCCGCAGCTTCTTTCTGAATTTTTGATATTTCCAGAGCTCTCTGCTGAAGTTGGGTATACTGCTGAATGATATCCAGCTGATTATCCAGAGCCAACAGTTCATAGTAATTATCTGCAACCTCCTCAATCAAATTTGAAAGGACAAAATTCTTCCCTTCCACTGTTGAAAGATAATGGGCTACGGCAGATTCTTTTTCTGTTCTCAGTTTTTTCCAGATGTCGATCTCCCAGTTTGCCGTTAATCCACCTTCAAAATTTCCAAGCGGATCCGGCATCTTTTTTCCGGGCTCGATCTCTGTACTGGCGTCCCCTGCTCCTTCACTTGTGTAGCGTCCTACTTTTGAAACTCCGGCTCCCAATCCTGCAGAAACAGTGGGTGTCAGCCTTCCTTTTTTAGCTAAAACCCCGCTTTTTGCAATTTCAATTTCCTGCAGGGTGATCATTAATTCCTGATTGTTTTTTAAAGCGGTCTCAATTAAAGCCACCAGATTCGGATCCGTGAAAAATTGTCTCCATGGAGTTGTTCCGCTGTTGTTATTGGCATCTGCCTGTTCTTCCTGATTAAAATTCTGAGGCACATTTTCTTTTACCTCATCTTTTATAACCGTTGCCATGGGTGCCTTACAGCTTGCTAAGACAAGCGATAAAGCAATGGCTGCTATATATTTATTATAAATCTTCATGTTTGTTGTCGTGTTGATAAGGTTCTGTTTGTTCTGTAAGAGGGTTTTCCTCTTCATATCGTGCCAGCTTGGATTTATCCGCAATCGTTCCGAAAATGTAATATAATCCCGGAATGATCATTAATCCGAATATGGTTCCGATCAACATTCCTCCTGCCGCCGCTGTACCGATGGTCCGGTTACCGATCGCTCCGGGTCCGGTTGCCATTACAAGGGGAATCAGTCCCGCAATGAAGGCAAATGAGGTCATTAAAATCGGACGGAAACGGATCGCAGCTCCTTCAATAGCTGCCTGTGCCACCGGAATACCTTCTTCTGCCTTCTTCTGCACCGCAAACTCAACAATCAATACGGCATTTTTACCTAATAAACCAATCAGCATTACCATGGCCACCTGGGCATAAATGTTGTTTTCCAATCCCAGTAACTTCAGACATAAAAAGGCTCCAAAAATACCTGTGGGTAAAGATAAAATCACCGGTAACGGAAGAATAAAACTCTCATACTGTGCAGCAAGGATCAGATAAACGAATCCCAAACACACCAGGAAGATAAATATTGCTTCATTTCCACGACTCACTTCATCTTTTGAAATCCCCGCCCAGTCGATGCCGAAACCTCTCGGAAGCGTCTTGTCTGCTACTTCTTTTATCGCTGCGATCGCCTGTCCGGAACTGTAGCCCGGGGCAGGGGTTCCGCTTACTTCAGCAGAATTATACATATTATGTCTTGTAATTTCTGATAAGCCGTACACTTTTTCCAGGTGCATGAAATCTGAGTACGGAACCATCTGGTCCTTATCATTTTTAACATATAATTTTAATAAATCCGTCGGTAATGCACGATATTGCGGTCCCGCCTGAACAATCACCTTATATGGCCTGTCGAAACGGATGAAACTCGTTTCATAATTCGAGCCAATCAGCGTCGATAAATTGTCCATGGCTTTTTCGATGGTCACTCCTTTCTGTTCAGCCAGGTCATTGTCAATTTTCAGCATATACTGCGGGAAACTTGCAGAATAGAAGGTAAATGCAGATCCCAGTTCAGGACGCTTTTTCAGTTCGGTCACGAAGTCGTTGCTCACCTTCTCCATTTTCTGATAATCACCGCTTCCGGCCTTATCAAGCAAACGGAGTTCGAAACCACCGGCTGCTCCATATCCCGGAATGGATGGCGGCTGGAAGAACTCTATATTGGCTCCCGGAATATTTTTAGCTTTTTCTTCAAGCTTTTCGATAATTTCTGCAGCAGATTCCGAACGTTCCTCCCAACTTTTAAGGTTAATCAGGCAGGTCCCTGAGTTGGAACCTGTTCCTTCCGTTAGGATTTCGTAACCCGCCAATGACGAGACAGACTGTACGCCGTCGATACCTTCAGACTCCCTAAGCAGCTCCTTTGCAATCTGATTGGTTCTTTCCAGGGTAGAACCCGGAGGCGTCTGAATAATGGCATAGATCATCCCCTGGTCTTCTGCCGGAATAAATCCTGAAGGCAGTGAGTTACTTAAGAAAAATGTACAGGCACAGAATGCCAATAATAACGGCAGAGTAAATGTTTTCTTTTTAACCGTTTTATTTAACATTTTCTCATACTTTCCTGCTCCTTTCGTAAATAAATTATTAAACTTACCTAAGAAAATGGTAATTGGCGTTCTTTTCCTTGCTTTTCCATGATTATTTTTTAGGATCAGGGCACATAAAGCAGGCGTCAGGGTTAGGGCCACAACCCCCGAAAGGATAATCGCAGAAGCCATCGTAATGGAGAACTGTCGGTAAAATACTCCCACCGGACCGGACATAAATGCAATAGGAATGAATACAGATGCCATTACCAGAGTAATGGCGATAATCGCTCCGCTGATTTCGTGCATCGCTTCCTCGGTCGCCTTCAGCGGAGACAGATGTTTCTCTTCCATCTTAGCGTGCACGGCTTCAATCACCACGATCGCATCATCCACGACAACCCCGATGGCCATTACCAAAGCAAAAAGTGAAATCATATTCAGCGTAATACCAAAAGCGGACATGATCGCAAAAGTACCGACCAGCGATACCGGAACTGCAATGGCAGGAATTAAGGTGGATCGCCAGTCTCCCAGGAAAAGAAATACAACAATGGCTACCAGTATAAAGGCTTCAAATAAGGTGTGTATTACTTTTTCAATCGAGGCATCCAGGAATCTTGATACATCATAACTGATGTCGTAATGCATTCCTTTCGGAAAGCTGGTTTTCTGCAGCTCGGCCATCAGGGTTTTTACATTTTTGATTACATCACTGGCATTGGAACCGTAAGATTGCTTTACCGTAATTGCTGCAGAAGGTTTTCCGTTCAATGTAGAGTAAATATCATACATTGAAGAACCGAATTCAATATCGGCAACATCTTTCAGCCTTACAAATTTCCCGTCTGTTTTTGCTTTAAGGATAATATTACCATAATCCTTTTCATTATTGAAACGGCCCGGATATTTTAAAATATATTCAAATGACTGTGATCTTTTTCCCGAACTTTCACCGGTTTTTCCAGGTGATGCTTCAAGACTCTGTGCATTTAATGATTCCATTACTTCATCTGCTGAGATGCTGTAAGCCGTTAACCGGTCAGGTTTAAGCCAGATACGCATCGCATATTCCCTTGTTCCCAGGATGTCTGCAAAACCTACACCACCTACCCTTCTCAATTCAGACATAACATTGATGTCTGCATAGTTGAAAAGGAATTTCTGGTCAGCTTTCGGATCGTCGCTGTATAAATTAATATACATCAGCATATTGGGCTCTTCACGGGTAATCTTCACCCCTTCACGTACCACCAGCGGCGGAAGTTTATTGACAACCGAAGATACTCGGTTCTGAACATTGACGGCGGCTACGTTCGGGTCGGTTCCCAGATCAAAAACTACCTGAATGGAGGCTTCCCCGTCGTTTCCGGCGTCGGAAGTCATATATTTCATGCCCGGAACACCATTTAAACCTCTTTCCAGCGGAATAACCACGGATTTGACCAACAATTCGTTGTTGGCTCCCGGATATTCTGCGGTGATATTTACTTTTGGCGGTGAGATAGACGGAAATTGTGTTACGGGAAGTTTTACAAGTGATAAAACTCCCATAAATACGATAATCAATGAGATTACGATAGACAGAACGGGTCTGCGAATGAATTTCTTAAACATAATACTGCTTCATTTATAGAGTCCTACTCTGCTTTTAATTTCAATGACTGAAGAACTCTTTTGGGATCCTGTGCTTTAACTTTAACTTTCTGATCGTCCTTCACTTTCTGTACTCCTTCCAGCAAGATCCTGTCTCCTGTTGCCAGGCCTGAACCGACTACATAAACATCCGGAAGCTCATAAGCTACTTTTATATTTTTAGATCTTGCCACCCCGTCTTTTCCAACCACGAAAACATATTTCTGATCCTGAATTTCATAGGTTGCTTTCTGAGGAATGATCATCGCATTTTTTAAAGGTAAAGTCATTCTTACTTTTCCGGTTTCTCCGTTTCTTAATAATTTATCCGGATTCGGGAATTTCGCACGGAATGCAATATTTCCTGTCTCGTTATCAAACTCTCCTTCGATCGTCTGAACTTCACCTTTCTGAGGGTAAATATCTCCGTTTGCCATGACTAAAGAAATCTGATTGCTTCCTCTGTCGGCTGCATGCATCTGATAATTAAGATATTCCGGTTCTGAAACATTGAAATAGGTATAGACCTCATTGTTATCCGATAAGGAGGTCAGCAAATCGCCTTCATCGACCAAACTTCCCAGTTTCAGGGGTAACCTGTTGATAATCCCTGAAAACGGAGCTTTAATATTGGTAAATGACAAATGCGTCTGAGCCAGGTTTGCTTCTGCATTGGCTGCATCCAATTTAGCTTTGGCCATTGATCTTTCGTTTTTAGAAACAATGTTGCTGTTGGCTAACGTACTTGCATTTTTCAGCTCGATGGTAGCCTGGGCTACTTCTGCCTGGGCTTTCAGTAACTCTGCCTGATACAGCTTGGGCATAATCTGGAACAATACTTGTCCCTGATGAACGTACTGTCCTTCGTCTACATAGATCTTCTCAAGAAAACCTTTTTCCTGTGCACGGACTTCAATGTTCTTGACGGATCTGATCTGAGCTACAAATTCTTTGTCAATCACGGTATCCATCATCACCGGAGTGGTTACAGGATAAACTGACACTTCTTCTTTTTCTTCTTTTTTCTTGTTACAGCTGAACAATAAAAGACTGCTTAGCGCAATACTTGCGACAACTCTCTTGATCATAATTCTGGAGTTTATATAAATCGTTAATGTTTTAAAATGAAAAGGGTAATGAGAAAAAAGGCGATGTGATGATTACCGGCGGACACAACGCACCTTCTTTCCTGCCGAACAGTCAGCAGAAAACAGATTGAAAAAATGGAATTTTTTAAATTCTGATCGAACGAATCAGGATAAATCTTTTTATGGAAGCAAAATGAGCTGGAAAACCATGAATGACAGGCTTAGCTCTCTTAAAACTTTCTAAACCGAAAATGTATACCAGGGTAAAAATACTGGTTAGCAGAACTGTGGTCTGAAAAGTAGTATCCGACCATTGAAAATCGTCTTCAGTGAGCTCTAAAGAATAGGAATTCCCTGCATCATCAGACGCCTGCTGTACAGAAAGTTTTTCGTACGTCTGGTTTAAGCGGTTCGCTCTTTTAGGTAATTGATGACAAGTATGACTGTTATAATCATTGCGTAACGTTTTGACGTTAATTTTGCTCTCCACTACGAATAGCAGGAAAAGACTTGTCAAAAAGTATACGATATAATTTCTCATAATTAAGCCACAAAGGTAAGCTTTAGAATAAAAACGGAGATGAGTAATTTTATGGTCAGGATATATATTAACATTATTTAACGCTCCTTTAAATTATCTGAATGCTATTAAAATGCACCTTAGCAGCATAAACCTCTAATTTCCAATTGTTATTGCACAATGACTGGAGCCGCGATCTTCTATTAGACTGTATCCAAATAGTTAACACTCTACCACCAGGATCAATTTATTAATATTTATCATCATATTTCAACATTTAACTTAAAATATACTGATTATAATTTTAATGTTCTCAATTTTATTTTACCTAATTGAAAAAAATGATACTAAAAATTAAATTATCGTAATATTAATAGAAATTATTATGAATTATTAACATGTATTTGATAATATATCTTATCTTTACAATAAATTAATCCCCCTGATGTGAAATGGCACAGCGGGACTGAACTTAAAATGACTTTAAGATAAACTTAAATATGATGCATGAAAAGAAATTATTTTATAAGAGGTTTTTTTCTCTGTAGCCGGATTTTCCCAAGCCGGTAGATAAACCAGATAAATTCTATCAGAGATTATTAAGCTTTCTTAAAACTGGTTTTGTCAGTAATAAAGATTCTAGAAACACAAACTTCAAAAGGAACAGTATACTTTGTTCCTTTTTTGCTAAACCGCTACGGACAAAAAAAGACTGTTTCATGAAAAGGAATTATTCATGAATACGAATGAATTATTATAATTAAATTATTAAAATTTAACATTTTTATATTATTTTTTGTATATTTAATGAATATTATCACTAGTACACACCATCTAAAAATCACTTATCATATGAAAAAATTATTATTAATTTTTGCAACAGTATTTCTATTATTTTCTGTTATAGCATGCAAACATTCAGGCAAGGAAACGGAAACCATCTTAACAACACCCGTAAATACTGTACATACGGAGAATGAAACCACAAAAGAGGTTTTCAGCAATGATTTGGGAGAACAGATGGAGGTCATTATCAATCATACAAAAAATACGGCAACGATACGTTTGGACGGTAACACTTATGAGCTTAAAAAGAATGAAAGTCTTCCTGAATACACTGCTCACAATTCAGAATACCAATACTCCAATATCCATGGAAATATTATTTTTCTGAAAAGAGATTACGACATGGTTCTGTTTCGCTCTAAAAAAAGCCGTTCGTCAGAATCTACCAAGATGGCATCTTATTAGCATATCAATTTTTTTAAACTAAATAATAAAATTGAAGCTTATGAAAAATGTATTCAGCCATCTATCTGTCCTACTTTTAGGAATTGCACTAACTTCTTGTATAAGCAGAACGGCATCTTCGGCCCAGCCTTCCAATGACATTACCGGAAAAACATGGAAGCTTACTGAAATTAACGGCAAACCCGTCGTCTTGGTCAACGCTGACAGTAACCCTTACTTTAAGCTGAACATGCCTGATATGAGGTATGAAGGTAACGGAGGATGTAACGGCGTAAGCGGAACTTTTGAACTAAAGCCCGATGTTATGCGGATAAAATTCAATCAGGGAATGTCTACGATGATCGCATGTGAGGATCTTGCTACAGAGCAGTTATTTACCAAAGCCCTGCTGGCTGCTGACAATTATACTGTGAATGGTGACACACTGAGTCTTAACAAAGCAAAAATGGCTCCTCTGGCAAAATTTGTACGGCAGCAATAATTCATTTTCATAAAACACATCAACATAATGAAGTCACTCTACATTCCGTAAAGTGACTTTTGCTTTTTAGCGAAAGTATTAAAAGATTAATCCTTATTTTAAATAATTGAGGCCTGTTATCTAAAATATAGGCATTAAGACTTTTTATACAGCATATAACAGATAAGCAGACTTATATTAACCATTACAGAAAATGCATTGGACAGAATGATCGGCCACTCATCTTTAACAACGCCATACCAAACCCATAACGAAACCCCGGTGATGAGAACAAGAAGCATCACCCAAGACAAATCATTGACATTTTTATCCTTAAGAACTTTTATAAGCTGTGGAATCATGGATACTGAAGTAAGGATTCCTGCAACAATACCTAAGACATTTTCATTCATAGTATACTTTTATGTTTACTACATGGATTTTCGTGCCATTTGGAGATGACGTGGTATTTTTATTCAGCTTTGAGGTGATTTGTCATTCAACGAACTGTTTAGATATATTGATTTCGGCATTGGATAACAGGATCTTTAATATGACCTGACTGAACATCAATTATCTAAACCGGTCTGCCGAAATTTCTTCGTGCAAAGGCACTTTAAATTCAATATAATCAAACAGGCTTTTTGAAAAGTAGCATCCATTTAGAATTCCTCTTGCTCCCAGACCGTTAAAAACGTGCAGATTTGTATATTGGGAATGGCTTCCTATTATCGGCCTCCGGTCTTTTACTGTAGGCCTGAAACCGAAATTAACCTCTTTAACCTCAAAATCGTAAGGGTAAAATTCAGACAGGCCCCTGATCAGCTGTTCAACGGCAGAATCATCTACGTGATGATGAAGCTGCTCCCTGTCATAGGTTCCGCCATAGAAATAAATCCCGTTATGGGTAGGAAATAAAAAATGCTTCTTTTTAATGGTGATATTTTCATGAATGTTTTCAGATAATGCTACTTTAATATGATGGCCTTTATTAGCCTCCACTTTAATCTCCGAAAAAAAAGGGTTTGCCTTTACTCCCATTCCTTCACAGAAGATTATATTTCTGTATTTAAAATCTTTATACACCGAATTATCAGGATCAATCTTGGTATAATCGAATTTTTCGCTTACAAAGTGAGAATTTCTTTTTAAAAAATCAAATAAACCCGTGAAAAATCCATTTACATTAAGTCTGGCAGACTGGTTAACCTTTCCTGAATGATATTCGTTTTTTATACCCTCTATGTGATCAATTTTTTTATCAAGAAACTGGGTAAGTTCATCATGATCTGATTTTTTAAGCCACAGCTTCTGTTCATTCTCATCATGAAAGATTCTGTGAATAGGTGCTTCGATCAGATAATTTTCTCCGGTATACGACTCAATTTCTTTTAAAACATTTTTAAGGAAATCGATCTGCTCCTGAGCTTTCCAGAATGTAGTGAATTTTTTAAGAACAACAGGGTTGATGATCCCTGCAGAAACCTGTGAAGCACTTTTTCTCTCTTCCGAAAAGAGAACAAAAGTCCTGTTGTTTTTAATCAGCTGATGGGCAAAGAACAGGGCTGCATAGCCGTCTCCCACGATAATATATTCTACATTCTTCATAATAAAAAAACCTGAGTAAATGTACTCAGGTTTTCTATAATTATCAAGTGAAATTTAGTAATTCCACATATCATTTTCCATCTGAAGAATCTGAGCTTTAATTCTGTCGCTCTCTTCGATCTGGTCATCAGCATCTCTAGGAATATAATCCTTGATAACGCCATCTCCTAAACCTGTTGAAGATTTGAAGATTACAGAAGAAAATCTTCTCGCATTGATTAAGTCATCGAATGATAAATCAGCAGAGGTATTTTTTCTGTTATAAACATAATTATTTGCTAAGATCTCTCTGGCATTTGGATAATATACCCAGAAAAGGTCAATCAAATCATTAGCACCATCAAGTGGCTGTCCATCAGGACCTAACCTACCGATCATCTGCGGATCAGGACCCATTGCAGCAATACCTAGAGGTCTGTACTTCATCTGCCCGTCTCTCTTATCGATAAACCACATACCGAATACCTTTAAGACTCTAACTTTATCAGTTGTTGTCTCATAAACATCGGTAAGTTCTTTTTTCTCCTGTTCTGTCAGCTGACGTCCGCTGTTCAGAATATTTACAGCTTCATCATCAACACGCACACTCACCAATCGGTCTTTGATTTGCTGAGGAGTAAGTCTCTGAACGAAGTTCTCATCATCATACACTTCAGCGATCTGACCGCTTAAAGCTCCGTCTAATAAGAGTTTGTATAGGGATACGGTCTGTGTTGCCAGCAATCCGTCCGGATTGTTATAATAGAATGGCTGATTGATCTTGTCATTCATATCAATGACTTCCCAGACAAACATACTTTTCATGATGTCTTTATCATCAACAAATCCATATTCTAATGGCTTTACTTTCTTGTCAATGACAGTATCTCCCACTTTCATTTTGTTTTCAGCTCTCATTTTTCTAAATTCCTCCGGAGAAGAAGCATTTAGAATCGTCTGGGAAAACATAAAACCAGAAACTAAAACTAAAAAACTGCTAATATATTTTTTCATAATACTTTTTATTGGATATTAATTAAAACAGGTGAGATATTTCCAATCTTCTGATCTCCTAAACCAGTAGCCGAAGCTTTAATTTCAAATATATACACACCGTCTCCAGGTCTTAAATTTTTAAACATTCCAGCAGCACCCTGTAATGAATTACCCTGAACCTGCATCGCTGCTCTACCAGGCACTCTTACCATAAACGATGTTACGTTGAAAGATACCGGGAAATCAAAGTCCGGAATCGTAGCCGATAATGACTGGTTCTCCACCGAAGTTGCAGGCATTGTCAACATATTTTTTCCTCTGATCTGACCTTGCGGTGGCGGCACATTTTTAATTCTGTATTCGAATACCTGAGTAAGAGACTTACCATAAGGGTCTGTTCCTGATAAAGTGATCTTCAGTACATTTCCTGCACCTGGTCTTACATCCCATTTACCCGGACCTGTACTTTTTACAGCAGCTCCCGGAGCAGATAATGAAAGTTTAGCATTATCAGCACCCAAAATAGATCCTGTAACAGGGTTATCAAGATTTCTGTACATTACATTCATCTTATCAGCAGAAAGTAATAAACCTTTTTGAAGTTTTACTTCTTGCGGACCGGCGATCACATTATATGTATGAGTGAAAGGGAAGCTTTGCGCTTTACCGCTTGCATCAGTTAATGTAATGTTACCACTTAAAGTATGAGGACCAATTCCACCCGTATTAAGTGAAGCATATCCTTTTCCGTTTTCCTGTCTGCTCACTCCTGACATTACAATTTTATTACTGTTAGAATAATTTCCTAACATAATAACTGCTTCAGCCGGTTTACCCGCTACTACATCTACCGGAGCAGATACAATCGCTTCATAGCTTGAGAACTTGATGCTGGCATCCACTTTTTCCTGAAGCATTAAAGCCAGTGCATCAGACTGTACGTTTCTTGCATCATTCTGAATGATTTCCAAATTAGAGATCGCTGCGATCAACGGCTGGTGATAGAATTTATTCTGAAACCATGTTTTCTCATTTGGAGATTGCCCTTTAGCATATTCGGCAATCAAAGATTTGTTTGCTCTCTCTATTAAAGATTTCAATTGAGGATTATTACCAAAAGTACTGTTGATATAATTTCTTACATCATCTATTTTAGCTTTAAGCTCCAACGCTCCTTTAGAAGGGGTATTTTCATCTCCTTCCGTAAAGAAATACTTTGTCGTCGCTTCATTGTTGTTTAATGCGGAGAAGTTCTCACTAACATCAACAAGTTTTTTAGTTACCGGATCGATCTCAACAAATTCGGATTCTTTCTTCAATCCGTCTTTAATCTTTTGAGCGTGAGCAACCAAAATATTAATTTTCTCTTTTAATACCTGATATTGCGCCCAAGGCTGAGCATAAGTATCCGGTACTTGTTGTGCTTTTGCCTGTAAAGTTTTCTCAAAAATATCCTCGTTTCTTCTTTCTGTTAAAAATCTAGTATCTTTTAGTGAAACTGTAGAGTCATAATATGATCTGATGATTTCTGCATCAATGTTTAGGGCCATCATAGCGATGAACACCAGATACATTAGGTTGATCATCTTCTGACGAGGGGTCTGTTTTCCTGCTGCCATTCTTTTTTCTTTGTTTTTTGATTAAGTAGTTAAATTTAGAAAATAGGTCAGGAAATTAAGATTTCATTGCTGTTAACATACCACCGTACACTCTGTTTAAGTTGTTTAAGTTAGATGTTAAGCCCTGTAACTCTTGATTGAATTTTTCTGATTGTTCAGCAGATTTTTGCATGTCTGCTACATATTTGTTAGCAAATTCCGATTGTCTTTTACCGCTTTCCAACTGCATGGCATATAAAGCATTCATGCTTTCCATGTGAGTTGCCGCTTTGTTAAGCTGATCATTATATTTATGAGTGGAAGCAGAAACATCTACGGTCTGATTGATCTGATCAACGGACTTGGAGAATTTATCGATCCCCGTTCTTAGTCTTTCAAATAATTGAACGTCTAACTTAGCATCTTCCAGCATTTTGTCCAACTTTGTTGAAAGCGAATTTTCCAATTCAGCAAATTGAGCAGCAGCGTTGTTATTTCTTGAAGATACATTGGAATGCAAAGGGTTTGGGTTAGCATGCTTATCTAATAATTCAGGATAAACATTTTCCCAGGCGTAAGACTCTTCAGATTTTGGAGGGTCAAATGCGAAGATGATGAAGATAATTGCTTCAGTAATAAGTCCTACCGTAAGAGCAATGTTACCATTAATAGGCCCCAAAGTGATGTGGGTAATTTTAAGCCAAGCTCCAAGAATTACAATTGCAGCACCGAATGAATAGAAGAAATTCATCCAAGCATCTTTAGTCTTAAACATATACGTTAGTTTTTTTAATGTTAAATAAAATTGTTATTGAAAAATAGTTATTCAAAGATTATCTGTTAACTCTCCTTGGTTTAACAGCTGCTTCAGGAATATCCTGTACAGTTCTGAATCCGATATAACTTCTGGCAGAATCTTTTCTTTCCCAATCTCTGGCACCCGTCATCAACATATATCCCACATCTTTCCAAGAGCCTCCTCTAACAGATTTTTTCGTATCCGTCTGACCTTTGGTTGTAGGGTTCAGCGTAGATGAGAATCCGTATGATGAGTTGTTATAGTCAGATACAGTCCATTCAGAAACGTTACCGGCCATATCATATAACCCAAATCCATTTTTCTTAAATTTCTTTACAGGAGCTGTATATGTATAAGTGCCTTTTTTATCATCTTCCATATAATTACCTCTTTTTGGCTTAAAGTTTGCAAGATAACAACCTCTGTCATCCATCAGGTAAGGACCTCCCCAAGGGTAAGTAGCATTCTGCATTCCCCCTCTTGCGGCGTATTCCCACTCTAATTCTGTAGGTAAACGGAATATTAACGGTCTTTGTTTTTTTCTCTTTAAACTTTCGTTGTAGTCAGATTTCAATTTTGATCTGAAGTTACAGTAAGCTCTTGCCTGATCCCAGGTAACTCCTACAACCGGATAATCCTTATATGCTTTGTGCCAGAAATACTGTTCAAATAATGGCTCATTATAAGCGAAGTGGAAATCTTTAACCCATACAGTGGTATCAGGATAGATGGCAATACTGGAGCTTCTAAGGTAGTTTACTCCTCTTTCCTTGTCAGCAAGTGCAGCATCCATATCTCCCCATTTGTAATTATATTTCAGTTTACTCACATCAAGAATCCTTTCATTGGATATTCTTGAAGAAGCCGGCAGATACATAGACTCTAACACTTCTGCGTATTCTACATCAGGATATTTTGATGTAGACCAGTGCAAAGGAACTTTCCAATCCAGTTTTTTGGTTGCATCGTATCCTTCATCTTCTCTACCTCCCTGTCCTTCTAAATATTCCTGATATGGTGTTAAATTTTCTTCTTTTTGAGCCAGATAAGCATAATCTCCTATGTTGGTCCCTCTTCCTTTACCTTCACCACCTTCACCGGCAGCTTCAGCAAGTAAAGTTCTGGCAATAGAATCTCTTACATAATTAATGAATACTCTGTACTCTGCATTAGTCGTTTCTGCTTCATCCATGAAGAATGCGGAAACCGTAACTGTTTTCAAAGCTGCTTTCTCAGGAGTATTGGTAGGGTCCTGATCTGCCAAACCTGCAACAAATGATCCTGCAGGTATTGCAACCATTCCGTATGGTCTTTCTGCAACAAATGATTTAGTTTTTTCTCTTGGTATCAACTCTCCTTTTGTTCCCGGTTTACCTACTGAAGAGGCTCCTCCACCTGAACAAGATACCGATGCTACTGACGCAGACAATAATAAAAGAAATATCCTTTTCATGTTAATTTTTATAATTAAGCCGTAAATATATAATTTTTTTAAGAAACTTTTAAGATTTTTTTTGAAATAACGGAAGAAATCTAAATTTATTTTATTTCCTACAAACAATTATTCTACCGTTACCGATTTGGCAAGGTTTCTCGGCTGATCGACATTTGCTCCTCTGTACACTGCTATGTAGTATGCCAGCAGCTGTAAGGGCACTGATGCGACGATGGGCGAGAAACATTCCGAAGTTTCAGGAATCTCAATAACATAATCTGCCATTGCACTTACCTGCTTGTCTCCCTTATTGACAACAGCAATAATTTTCCCTTTTCTGGCTTTAATTTCCTGAACATTACTTACAATCTTATCATAATGTCCTTTTTTAGGAGCAATAATTACGATAGGCATATTTTCATCAATCAAAGCAATAGGTCCGTGCTTCATTTCTGCAGCCGGATATCCTTCAGCATGAATATAAGAGATTTCTTTTAATTTTAAAGCACCTTCCAATGCAGCAGGATAATTATATCCTCTTCCCAGGTAAAGGAAGTTGGTAGCACCAATAAAGTCTTTGGCTATGCTTTGTGTCAACTCATGGGTAGTACTGAGCACCTCTTCAATTTTTTTAGGAATTGCATCCAGTTCGGCAATTAAGCTCATAAATTCGGCATTTCCTAAATTACCGTTATGTTTACCTAATTTGAGAGCAATTAAAGAAAGAATAGTAAGCTGCGCCGTAAAGGCTTTTGTAGACGCTACTCCGATCTCCGGACCGGCGTGTGTATAAGAACCTGCATCAGTAATTCTTGCAATAGAAGAATCTACCACATTACAGATCCCATAGATAAATGCTCCTTTTTCTTTAGCGAGCTTTAAGGCAGCCATTGTATCTGCAGTTTCTCCGGACTGAGAAATGGCAATAACCACGTCTTTATCTGTAATAATAGGGTTTCGGTATCTGAATTCCGATGCATATTCTACTTCTACAGGAATTCTTGCATACTCCTCGATAAGATATTCACCGATAAGACCTGCATGCCACGAAGTTCCACAGGCAATAATGATGATTCTGTTGGCGTTTTTGAATTTTTCAATATGATCCCAGATTCCGGCCATTTTAATAACGCCTTCATCTACAATCAGCCTCCCTCTCATGGTATCATGTACAGATTTGGGCTGTTCAAAAATTTCTTTAAGCATAAAATGCTCAAATCCACCTTTCTCAATTTGCTCCAAACTCAGTTTAAGCTCCTGGATTTCAGGTTCAATTTTGGAATTATCATTAATTGTTCTGATATCAACTCCGCTTTCCAATGAAATGGTAGCCATATGACCTTCTTCAAGATAGATGGCCTCTTTTGTAAACTCTACGAAAGGAGAAGCATCTGAAGCAATAAAATATTCTTTTTCTCCGATACCGATGGCTAACGGAGATCCTAATCTCCCTACCACCAATACTCCCGGATAATCTTCATGCATAACCGTAATTGCATACGCACCATATACCTCATTAAGGGCGTATCTTACTGCCGTAGGGAAATCCATTTCGGTATTTAAATCCATAAAATACTGAATCAGATTTACCAGTACTTCCGTATCGGTTTCAGATTTAAAGCTGAACCCTTTTTCGATAAGCATTGTTTTTATGGTATCATAATTTTCGATAATCCCGTTATGAACAAGTGCTATTTTTCCGTTATTGGATAAATGCGGGTGAGAATTTCTGTCGCTCGGTACTCCATGAGTCGCCCAGCGTGTATGTCCCATCCCTATTTTTGCGATCCCTTTCAGTTGTTTAGAAATATTAACAAGATCTTCTACTTTTCCTTTTGTTTTTTCAACTTCCAGTTTATTATTTTCCGTTTCCAAAACAATACCGGCACTGTCATAGCCTCTGTATTCCAATCTCCTAAGACCGTTAATAACGATATCATAAGCATCCTGAAATCCTGTATATCCTACAATTCCGCACATAATTTTATCAAGTGTTTTTATTTTTATTTTGTTCCGTAGATTACTCTAAGGCTAATTCTGTTTGCATTTGCCGTATCATTTCCGATAAACACAGCTCTTTCTCTGGCATACGCTCTGGATGTAAATTGGAATCCTGCCAGTGCACCTGTAGAGGTTGTCAGGAAGCTTCCCATATCTATTTTAAAGTACTGTAAAGCTTTATCAACTTCTGAATCCGATTTTTCCACAAGATCTTTTACAGATTTTGTAACCGTAAACTCATAGTATGCCTGGCTTTTGTCCAGATCAAATGATTTATAGATCGCAAAATTATTTGATCCGGCAATATCTGTCAGATCAGATGTAAAACCGAATTTTAACTTATTATTATCCTTCCTGTCAATATATCTTTGAATAATCGTAAACGCTGTTGGTTTTGCATAAGAATTTTGGTTCCAGTCATTGGTGTCCGTATAAATTCTCACCTTTGCACTGATGATCGCAGCTTTATTATTTTGATATAATTGTTTAAGCTCATTAATGGTAGCATCAGGAATTTTGATACCCATTGAGTTTCCACCCATCCCCTGCGTATAAAGTCTTGGATCTCCAGTACTTCTATTTCCTATTAAACCTGAGTTTTTTGCATTGTCTACTGCTGATGCCGATCTGTCGTATTCATACTGACCGATATGCGCATTCGCAGAACCTAATGCAAATGCATAAGTGGTCTGAGCTCTTGTGGTAGTTCCGTTCTCCGTTTTATCAGATTTGTAATACATAATCAGCTCCATGTCATTCGGGCTGATCTGCATCAGATATCCGTCATCTTCCAAAACAGAAATTCTTAGCCCTCTGAAATATCTGATGAAGTTCGAAGCATCCTGCAATTCAGGCTTTCCTTTCATCGCGATGATCTTCGACTGGAAAAATGAAGGTGATAACTGCAGTCTGATGGCAGGAGTAGTTGTTGCAAATAACGAAGAAGCATCAGAATCTTTCGTAATGGTCACTGTACTTACTTTTCCGTTGAACACTTTCGTAGCAAGAGGTGTTGGGTTGATGGCGTATGTTTTGTTAGACTTTACACTATCGGTAGGGCTGTTTAGGAAGTCCAGCACCTCATTAACCTGCAGGGTCATCTGCTTTTTGGCTCGGCCGTATTTATTAACCGGATAGGTATTAACGACTTTTTTAGCATCTACATTTCCATCCGGATATACATAATTTTCATCCGTCGTGGTGGTCAGGGAGTCAGAAGAGTAAGTCGGTTTTATAACCAAAACTACGGAGTCTACCTGGGCATTGGTCCCAAAATCAGGATTGTATGACGATAATCTTAATTGAGTAATATAAGAAGCTCTCTGCATACCAAACTGACCTTCTTTAAAAGCCCCCAGTGCAGCACTTGTTAATTTGGAAGCATCACTCCGGATGCTGTCATGATTGTCAATATTAAAACCAATCACCTCAAAGGATTTTTCATTACCCTGCGCAGCGCCATCCGAAAAAAGCTGTTCTCCTAAAGTATCCGGATCCGGCTCACAATTATACAGTAATGCACTTCCGAAAATCGCTAAAAAAAATATAGCGAATGTCCTTTTAATTGTATAAGTCATTAAAAATGTGTTTTTTAATAAATTTGATTTATAGAATCTACATCAAGATATTCAGATTTTGAAGTGGTTGTCTCATTGAAGGCATGATCCAGATCCCCATCCAAAAACTCATCTCCTTTTATCACAGCATCTACATATTTCATACTTTCGATAACGAAACTCTGCGTTGTCGGATTTTCTAACGCTTTTAATCCTGAAATATTATCGAATGCTAATTTTGCAGCGATATTCTTATCCAAAGGGGCTTCCTTTTCATTGTATAACGAAAGTACGATTTTTGCATCTTTGAAATAAGTATCGGATTCGTAATATGTTTTGAGATAAACGGGAACAAACGAAGCCATCCATCCATTCAGATGAATAACGTCCGGAACCCAGTTCAGTTTTTTAATGGTTTCAATCACTCCTCTTGCAAAGAAAATCGCTCTCTCGTCGTTATCATCAAAAGGGTTCCCTTCATCATCAACATAGTATTGTTTTCTTTTGAAATATTCTTCATTGTCTATAAAGTAGACCTGCAGTCTTTCCCCCGGAAGAGACGCTACTTTGATAATCAGGGGCTGATCAAGATCATTAATAATTATATTCATCCCTGAAAGACGGATCACCTCATGAAGCTGGAATTTCCGCTCACTTATTTGTCCAAATCTTGGCATAAAAACTCTAACATCATTACCCTCATTGTGCATCTTAAGTGCCATTTTGTTTACTACGGTAGCCATATTGGTATCTTCTTGATATGGGAACATCTCTGTAGTAATGTACAGTATCTTTTGATTCGGCATAAACTTCTATCTAATTTTTGTAAAATTGCTTTAATGTGCAAAATTACAAAAAAACATCCAACATTATTTTAATTAACATTTTTTTACGATAATTCCCTTTTCCCAATTATTAAAACCACACTTTATTATGTGATATTTTTAGTATTTTTGAATTAGTATTAATATAAACTATGGAAGTTCTAAAAAACAAAAAAACGCTGCAGGATTTCGTTGAAAGACAGAAAGAAATGGGTAAAAAGATAGGCTTTGCCCCTACTATGGGAGCTTTGCATAACGGCCATCTTTCTTTGTATGAAGAAGCAAGAAAAGAAAATGATCTGGTCGTTTCATCAATTTTTGTTAATCCTACTCAGTTCAACAACCCCGAGGATCTTGAGAAATATCCCAGAGATATCAACAGAGACCTGCTAATCCTTAAGAATTCAGGATTGGTAGATGCTGTCTACATCCCAGAGGTAGCCGATATTTATCCTGAAAAAGCCGAAAGCCAGCCTTACGATTTCGACGGCCTGGAGAATGAAATGGAAGGAAAGTCGAGACCAGGACATTTTGACGGCGTAGGAACTGTAGTGGAAGAACTGTTCCGACAGGTACAGCCGGACCATGCTTATTTTGGAGAGAAGGATTTCCAGCAGCTTGCCATTATCAGAAAAATGGTCGAAAAAAAAGGACTTCCCGTCAAAATCAAAGGTGTTCCTATTTACAGAGCCGAAAACGGACTGGCACTGAGCTCAAGAAACCAAAGACTTCATGAAGACAGAAAGCAAGCGTCAAAAGTTATTTATGAAACATTAAAACAAGTGACCGGATGGTTCGGGCAAATAAGCGTTTCTGAAATTAAAGATAAAGTGAAAGACATCTTTGATGACCAGAAGGGCATGCAGCTGGAGTACTTTATGATCGCCAATGAAGAGTCATTAAAAGAGACCGATTTTTTCTACAAAGATAAAAAGTACAGAGCTTTTATTGTAGTGGTGGTAGACGGTGTACGATTGATTGACAATATGCATCTTGCATAGCCTGAATTTAACTTTAACCATTCCCTGACTGCTTAAAGTTAAATCCATATAAAAAAATCAAAGGCTTCTTGCGGAAGCCTTTGAAACACCAAATCACAAAATATTAATATGAAAAAAATTTACTTTTCAGTAAACTTGTGACCCGGCTGGGATTCGAACCCAGGACCCATACATTAAAAGTGTATTGCTCTACCAGCTGAGCTACCGAGTCGGTCACTTAATTATAAATCCGTTAAAAAAAACGATTTTTATTTTTAAGAGTTGCAAAGATACAAATTTTTCTGTTCCTGCAAAATTTATTTTTAAAAATCAAAGGCCTCTTGCGGAAGCCTTTGAAACACCAAATCACAAAATATTAATATGAAAAAAATTTACTTTTCAGTAAATTTGTGACCCGGCTGGGATTCGAACCCAGGACCCATACATTAAAAGTGTATTGCTCTACCAGCTGAGCTACCGAGTCGGCCACAATTGTAATGACAATATAAATAAAATTCTTATTATCACATCAATTATTTCAATTTTCTGCTGTGCCTGCGACTGGACTCGAACCAGCACATCCTTAGGAAACCACCCCCTCAAGATGGCGTGTCTACCAATTTCACCACGCAGGCAATAAATTACAAAAATCCAGTAATTTTATATGCTAGTGACCCGGCTGGGATTCGAACCCAGGACCCATACATTAAAAGTGTATTGCTCTACCAGCTGAGCTACCGAGTCGGTCACTTATTTCCGATAAACACTGTGATAATGTCACTCGTTTTTAGTGGTGCAAAGATATGAGTTTTTTCTTTATCTCAAAACTTTTTCGCAAATTTGTTTAAAAAAAATTCATGATAATTTCACTGGTCGGATACATGGGAAGTGGCAAATCTCACATTTCCAAAATATTAAGCGAAAAAATAAATTTTAAATTAATTGACCTCGATAAAGAGATTTCCAGAAGAAATAAATTAACCATTCCTGAAATCTTTGAGAAAAAGGGCGAGATCTACTTTAGAAAGCTGGAACGCGAGACCCTGGAGGAGATTCTTGCTTCTGAAGAAAACGTAATTTTAAGTCTGGGTGGTGGTACTCCCGCATATTATAACAATATGGAAATCATCAACCTCAATTCCAAAAGTGTTTTTCTGAGAGCATCTGTAGGAACTTTAGCCGGCAGAATTTCAAAACAAAAAGAAAAAAGACCGTTGATTGCCAATATTTCGGACGAGGACCTTCCTGAATTTATAGCCAAACATTTATTTGAAAGAAACGAATTTTACGGGAAAGCGCAGTATCAGGTGAATACCGACTCCCGCGAACCTGAAGCCATTGTTCAGGAAATTATAGAAAAGCTCTATCTCTAGAGCTTTTCCATCATCGGTTAATCCTCAGTTTCCGGACTTTCAGAACCACTGCCGCTTTCACCGAAGAAATCGTCCCAATCGGTAAAATCTGCTTCAACATCATTTTCAGAATAATCATCGATGTCCCGCCGATCTTTTTTGGTAGGTCTACCCTCTCCTTTTATTCTGTAATAATTCTGAGAAGCTTTACGGAGTTTTAACAGGTCATACTGCTCCTTGTCGGTTACATCTTTAATATGAAGCGGTACGAGCTTGGCTCCCATTCTGCTTTTCGGAATCTGCAGGACTTTAATTTTATAATCGATCTGGTTTTTTCTGATCTTAATAACATCTCCTTCCTTTACCTCCTTTGAAGACTTTACGGCGGACGCTCCAATAGAAACTCTGTTCTTTTTAATCTCCTCTGTTGCAATACTTCTGGTTTTATAAAAACGAATGCACCACAAAAATTTATCTATTCTCATAATTTTTTATACTTTTGCCGTTATATTATTTGTAAAGTAATTAAACTTTTTTGAAATGAAAAAAATATTTTTATATATCCTTGCGGGTTCATTAGGCTTCACTGCATGTAAAAAGGATGATGATGATACTTCTACCTATGTAGAACCGGAAGATATTACAGTGCAGAATTCGTATGATGACCAGTCCATTGAAAAATTTTTAGATGCCAATTATCTGGACGCCCAAGGGAATATAAAAGCATTCAGTTCTACGGATACAGCGGATGATCACCAGACCAAATTAAGTGCCATGATCCCGGCACCGGTAAAGCTTCCTTCCGGAGTTGTCTATATCGTAAGAGCAGGAGCACAACCGGCAACCGGAACTGCAATAGAGCACAGGGATATCGTAAAGCTTATGCTGAGATCTAAAACCTACCTTGCGGCCAATACCGATGGCAATGTTGCCTTTATTTCAGGAAGTGATTTTGTGAACACGATTGACGGAGGCGCTTCTCCAGTCTTGGATCCTACGTATTACTATATCGCTAAGAAAAACCCTCTAATCGTAAATGCAACAACTGATGCTACAAAAAGTCAGGGATATTATATGATTGAAGGATTTAACGAAGCTCTGCAGAAATTCAAAGCTTTCGATCTTCCGAACGAAGCGAATTATAATTTACAGGGTGTTATTATTGTTCCTTCAAGAGCTGCTTTTGCAAGAGATCCTCATTATAACTATACAGGATATTCATTCAGAAACAGAAGTTTCGTATTTAATTTCCAGGTATACAAGACCGAAACAAGACCTGCGGATCAGGATTAATATTTTGTACATATAAAAAAGAAACCACTTCGATGAGAAGTGGTTTTTATTTTCTTAATATCTTGCTTTCTGCCTTACGTTTCCTAAAATATCAGGGAAATAAAGATCTGCCAGATGATCAAATTCATCCCCTCTCATAAACATGGTCGCATCCACCTCTTCATAAGAACTCTTTCCTGCGGCTGCAATCAGCTCGTTGCAGGTATGCAGCGTATTTTTATGAAAGTGATACACTCTCTCTGCCTTGTCTGTCACATCAAGACCTTTAATCAGCATTTTATCCTGGGTGGCAACTCCGGTAGGACATTTATTGTTATTACATCTCAGTGCCTGGATACAGCCTAAAGAGAACATAAATCCCCGTGCATTATTACACATATCGGCACCCATGGCAATGGCTCTCAAAATATCCAGGCTGGTTAAAACTTTCCCGCTGGCAATTACCTTTAGTTTATTTCTGAGATTATAATTGTTAAGAGTTCTGTTCACAAAAATCAAAGCCGGTTCCAGCGGCATTCCCACTCCATCAGAAAATTCAGGAGGCGCCGCTCCTGTTCCTCCCTCTGCTCCGTCGATAGTAATAAAATCCGGGTAGATTTTCTGGACGTTCATCTGAACACAGATATCTTCAAATTCCCGTGTATCTCCTATACAAAGCTTAAATCCTACAGGTTTTCCTCCTGAAAGCTCTCTTAACTGCTGTACAAACCTCAGCAGTTCCCCCGCGTTGGAAAAAGCGGAGTGTGACGGCGGTGAAATGATGGTCATTCCCGGGGTGACATGACGGATCTTAGCAATTTCGGGAGTATTTTTAACGCCAGGCAAAACTCCTCCATGGCCGGGCTTTGCTCCCTGGGATAATTTGATTTCAATCATCTTTACATTAGGAAGACTGGAGTACTTTGTAAACAGTTCAGGATTAAATTTTCCCTCTTCATCTCTGCATCCGAAATATCCGGTTCCGATCTGCCAGCACAGATCTCCTCCTTCCAGGTGATGTGGGGAAATTCCTCCTTCTCCTGTATTATGATAAAAATTACCTTTTTTAGCCCCTCTGTTTAATGAGATCTGTGCCCTGTCACTTAAGGCTCCGAAACTCATGGCCGAAATGTTGAATAATGAAGCGTGATAAGGCTGTGTGCACTGCTCGCCTCCTACCCAGACTCTCGGAAGTTCTTCTGATGGGGATTTGGCGTAAATGGAATGTTTAATCCCTTCATATTTTCTGTGATTCACTTCCAGCTGCGTTCCGAAAGGAACCGTATCACTTAAGTTTTTTGACCGTCTGTATACTGCAGAACGCTGATTTCTCGGGAAAGGTTTACCATCTGTTTCTCTCTCAATGAAATATTGCTGCATTTCAGGGGAAATGCCTTCGAAAAAATATCTGAAATACCCGATGACAGGAAAGTTTCTTAAAATAGCGTGTTTGGACTGGTAAGTGTTGTACACGCCCAGTGCGTAGAAGGCAGTTAACAGAATCGGTATCCAGTAATGCGCTCTGATTAGCAATGCTACGATCCACGTAGCAATGACTAATACAATTCCCCAAGATAAAAACTTATCTCTCATGAATGTAGTATTTAAAGTTAAAATAAATTTAGTGGAATTTTCGCAAAGAGCCTATGCTTTTGCTAAAAAACTTTCGTACGAAGACTGCACAGAAACTGTGCCATCTGACAGGATTTTTTCCAGATTCAGAAATTCGATCCGGTTTACGGAAGCCTGGTCAAAATCTTTTTGTACCCTTACATAATTTTCGGTGAAGCCGTACATTTTGCCGTCTTTATTTTCATGTTCCCAAAGAACAGGAAGCGTTTTACCCAGCTGCGTCTGGTAAAAAGCCATTTTTTTCTTTTCAGAAAGGATTCGGAGCATTTTATTCCGCTTCTTTCTTTCGGGAATCGGAACAACACCTTCCATGCCTGCAGCCTCTGTATTTTCTCTTTCAGAATAGGTAAAAACGTGTAAATAGGTGATAGGAAGCTCGTTCAGGAAATTATACGTTTCCATAAATTTTTCCTCGGTTTCCCCGGGAAACCCAACGATCACATCTACACCTATGGCTGCATCCGGCATTACTTCACGGATTTTATGCACCCTGTCGTTATATAATTTGGTAAGGTAGCGCCGTTTCATTTTTTTCAGCAGATCATCACTTCCCGACTGCAGCGGAATATGGAAATGCGGAACAAAGCTTTTACTTTGAGAAACCAGTTCGATACTCTCATCTTTGAGAAGATTCGGCTCAATGGAAGAAATACGGATTCTTTCGATTCCCTGTACTTTATTAAGCTCCGAAATCAAGTCCAGGAAAGTATGTTCGTGTCTTTTATTTCCAAATTCGCCTTTACCGTAATCACCGATATTAACCCCTGTAAGAACAATTTCTTTAATGTCCCGCTCAGCGATTTCTTTAGCATTTTTCAATACATTTTCGATGGTATCGGAACGTGAAATTCCTCTGGCCAAAGGAATGGTACAGTAGGTACATTTATAATCACAGCCATCCTGAACTTTAAGGAAAGCTCTGGTACGATCTCCGATCGAATAACTTCCGATAAAAAAATCAGTTTCTTCTATTTCGCATGAATGAACGATACCTTCATTTTCAGATTTCTCAAGATCATCAAGATAGCTTAAGATATTGAATTTTTCTTTGGCGCCTAATACCAGATCCACTCCTTCAATTTGTGAAATTTCTTCTGGTTTCAACTGGGCATAGCATCCTACGATCACGACCAGACCTTCAGGATTGGCCTTCATGGCTCTTTTCACGTGGAGTTTACATTCACGGTCAGCATTTTCCGTTACGGAACAGGTGTTAATCACATAAATGTTTGCCTTTTCATCAAAACTCACCTTATCATAACCTGCCTCTGTTAACTGACGGGCAATAGTAGATGTTTCCGCAAAATTTAATTTGCAGCCCAGGGTGTGAAACGCGGCTGTTCGCTGAAAAGTTGACATGTAAATACTCCTTTTTTCTGGGTGCAAAGATAGTAATTTAATTATATTTTTAAATTGATTCAGTCTATTGATAATATTCACCGCGAATGTCAGGACTGTTTTGAAAGCATACCGGCGAAGAATTTGAATTTAGGTTATCGTTCGAAACTTTGTTTTTCATTTCATTATTAAACTCCTGAGATTTATTTCTTGCAATAGAAAGTGTTTCCCAGTTATGATCTTTCATCATTTTAGCGATATAAACAATTTGCCCGATATGATAAGGATAATGGGCCAGCTGTCTGAGGACCGCATCCAAAACGGTATGTCCTTCTCCTCTTATATAAATTACTGACTGTAAATTTTCATCATTAATCTGGTCCAAAGCTTCAAAAAGACACTTCCAGCCATCTTCCCAATAATCGAGGATGTCTTTGCCGGTTTCAAATCTATTTACAAATTCTTCATCCCGGTTCCGCCAGGATTTTTCACCGTCTTCGCTTAAAAAGTCAGTCCATCTGGACAGCATATTTCCTGCAATATGCTTTACGATAACCGCAATTGAGTTGCTTTCATCATTAAATTGCCAGAAAAACTGCGTTTCTGAAGCTGCTGAAATGTCTTGTCGCCGAGCATTTTATAATATTTAAAACGCTTTATAAATAAATCATTCATATCAATACTATAAAACCAAGTTAAGGTTTTTCGCGTATATTAAATTAAATGGAAATTATGAATTGTAAGATCAGTCATTTTATGAAGGATTTAAATTCTTTAAATACAGAGCATCTTGAAAAGTGGTTTACTGATGAAAGTACCATCTGGATTCCGCCTTCCAAAGAGATTTCGGGTAAAAGCAGAATTTTAGCGCTCTTCAGGGCTATTTTCAGACGGTATGAAAAGATTGAATGGCGTGTTTCCGAAATTTTTCCTTTAGGAAACAACAAATATTTTTATCAAACCCATTCTGTAGGAAATATGTTTGGAAAAGGGATCTATCAAAATGAAATCTGTACCATTGTTCAGTTTTCACAATGCGGTAAAATCCTCTATCTCTCTGATTATTTTAAAGATACAGAAGCCTTCAACTGAAAAAGCCATCTCTTTCGAAATGGCTTTTATCTGTGAATTTAATCTCTGTTCTTTACCAATATCCACCCTGTATATTTAAACGGGGTATTTTTTTTATCATTTTCAGTCCATGTTACAGAATACCAGTAGGTACCTGTCGGCACCTTTTTTCCGGCAATGGTTCCGTCCCACTTGTATCCTTCTGAGTTTATCCGCCTGGAAAACACGGGTCCCATAACGGTCAAAAATAGTAAATATCAAATTCTGCTTGTTTCCCAGGGCCGAATAATCGATGAAGTCATTCACACCATCACCGTTCGGAGTAATTACATTAATCAGATTGGGAACAACGATCATAACATTAATAGGTTCACAGTCATAAGCATCTTTTACAAACACCTGATAATCTCCTCTTGTGACATTGGTAAACTGATTGGAATCCTGCCAGTTGATACCATCCATGGAATATTTATACGGTGGAGTTCCGCCATTGACAATGACACTAAAAGAATTATTGGAAATTTCTACGCTTGAAATGACAGGCTGTTCAGAAGCATAAATTTTCACATGTTGTGTAGCGATACATTCTCCGGTTTTCAGCTTTACCCAATAGGTGCCTACTCCTGCATTGCTGATGCTTTGGGTAGTAGCTCCTGTACTCCATTCATAAGCAGTAAACCCGGGTCCGGCATCCAGCGTGGTGCGGTCTTCCATACAGATGGTTTTGTCTTTTAATACATCTGAATAAACAGGAGGAAGAACCACCAGTGTGACTTTAGCAATGGCATAACATCCGTTTCCGTTGGTCACTTTTATATAAACAACACCGTTGGGTGCTATATAAGTGGCCGGAAGCAGGATTTCATTGGTACTGTTTTCCGCATCGGTGAGTGAAGGATAATAGGTTTTGGTAATACCACTCTGCACAGTGACCCCGGCTGCCGTAAGATTGAACAGCGCTGTCGAAGGATTGGTCTCAATGAAACATGATCTTAACGTTGCATCATTAACGACTACTGCAGGATAAAATTTAAGAGAGATCTGTGCTGTTGCCGTGCATCCGAACTGAGACGTTATTTTAACGTAAACCGTTCCTTCCGCGGAGACGAATCCCGTTGGATTTAAAATCTCATTAATTCCCGCATTAAGATCACTCATCGAATGATAATACTTTTTGATAGCCGTGGGATCACCAAATACCGCAGCAGTAGTAAGATCAAATGTTGCTACTCCTGCATTGTTGTTATTACACTGAAACAGTGTGGTATTGGTACCCGTAATACTTCCCTGCTTAAATTTAAAAGTTCCTACCTGCCTGCAGGAATTAATCGGATTAACTGGGTTTGCGGGATCTTCATAATGTATGCTGTAATAATAAGTAGCTGTTGTGCTTACAGTCTGCGGCGTGACAATAGGGTTAGCTCCTGAAAGCGCATTGTTTTGCGTGGTATGGTAGGTAATGATAAAATTGGGATTATTGTTGAGGATACCCGCTGTTAAACTGCTGAAATCAAAAACTGCAGGGTTGGTGCATATGATAATTTCTCTGGGATCCGCAGGATTCGCTGCAGGAATTCCCGGCGGAACAAAAGGATGGGGCTGTATTGTAGGATCCGTAAATGGCGAAGCCAACGTTGCCGTCCCACCCCAGGTCAGCGAAAACGGGGCTGTTGTCGGGTTAAGTATATCCACCCAGTTGTCTATGTACAGGTAATAGGTTTGCCCCGGCAGAACGTCCAGATACCTGCAGTAAGGGGTAAGCGAGCCCCCGGGCGCGGAAGTGATCGTGCTGGTCATATTGAGTCCTGTAGATGCTCCCACCCCGTTTACAGTAGCCGCATTACAGCGGATGGGAGTTCCCAAACTTCCACATGCCACATTAGGACCGTACATCCCCCAGTCATAATCCGCATCAGGATCTGTGGGCACCAGATTAAAAGTCAGAGTCCCGCCGGTGGCAATCGTTATTTTATACCATATTGAATTATGTTCCCCTGTTGTCAGGCATCCTCCGAGGTTTTCATTAACGGCTCCGATCCCTGACGGGGAATAGGTGATATCTGAATTTCCGCAAACCGTTAATGCAGTAGCACAATCCTCCTGTGAGAAAAATGTTTGGGAAGTAAAAAAAAGAATAAGCAGTAAAGTTTTCTTCATAAGTCATCAGTTAAGAATGTGTATGTCAAATATAAACATTTCATACCAACAACACCTTATTTAAAATAATTTATTCAAAAAAAACGAAATAATAATGAATTTTTAATAACAAATCACTTTATACTCGTAATATTTCCGCAAAGATTTTCTAAATGAAGAATTTTATGAAAGGGACTTTTTACCTTCCGAAGATGTTCTTTATCCTGAATAAAAGTATACCGTGAAGCGATAGAATTCATATCCGAAACAATAACCAGCCAGCATTCATCCACAGAGGCATCGTAATAAGGAAATTTTTCATTCTTTTTTTCAATGAGTTCAAGTATTTTCTCCGAGCATAGTTCATCAAATAAATTCATATTATACTCATGGGTAATAAAGACATTTCTGCGATGCGAAGATTTCCGGACACTGTTGACAGATCCCACAGGCTTTCCTTTTCTGATGCTTTTGTAAATATCGGAAATAATTACTTCATGGTTTTCCGGCACACCCAGCCTGATATGGGTATTAAATGATAAAAAATAAACACCACGATATTTCGCAGTGTCCTCTTGTTCCAACAGTATTTCAGCATGACGGAAAATTTTATTTAAATTACTTTCCACTTTTTTCATTTCCAGATGGTTGATCACCTCCGTCAACTCGATTCCGATCTTTTTGTCGTTGAATTTGGCAATGAAGTCCGGACTTTCGCAGATAAGGTTTTCAAATTGTACATCGGGAAAATGATGCATAAAAGAATTCAGAAGTAAAATTTCAGCTTTTTTCCTGTATTTTTCGCGGTCGTGTAAGGGAGACTCGTCTATTTTACGATGATACTTTTCTATCGGTTTTTTTTTCAAATACCCGTTCAGATAATATAAACTTAGATTTTTAATTAAATCTTCATCAGAAAATGCCTTTTTCATGTGTTAAATTTATAATTGTTATAATACCGGTAAATCCATAGGTTTTACATCATGAACTTGATGATTTTCAAAATTTTACGTATTAAAGATACACAAAAATAAGTTTCTGAAATAGGGTTATAACGTTAATTATAAAAGAATTAATATAAAATTTACTTTCATAATTAATACCTTTAACTATTCAAATATAAAACTGTTCCTATGGATTTTAAAAATTTTAAAATACCCTTCACCGTTAATCCCCAATATTCTAAAAAGATAGCTTACTTTTCAATGGAATTTGCCATTGAACAGGTGCTGAAAATATATTCAGGAGGTCTTGGATTTTTAGCCGGGTCTCATATGAGAAGTGCTTATAACCTTAAGCAGGATCTCGTCGGAATCGGTATCTTATGGAAATTCGGATACTATGATCAGGCAAGAAACCATGATCAGACCCTGCAGCCGACATGGACCAAGAAAATGTACAGCTTTCTTGAAGATACGGGCATAAAATTTCAGATTGAGATTCACAGCGCATCGGTTTGGGTGAAAGTATGGTATCTTGATCCCGAAATTTTCAACACCGCCCCCATGTTCTTTTTATCCACCGATGTTCCCGAAAATGATCATGTCTCAAAAACCATCTGCCACAGACTGTACGATGCTAACGAATCCACGAAGCTTGCTCAGTACATTTTATTAGGCAAAGGAGGAGCCCAATTGCTGGATGAATTGAACCTTGAAAGGGAGGTATATCATTTAAACGAGGCTCACGGACTGCCTGCCGCTTTCCATCTACTGAAAAAATATAACGGAAATCTGAATAAGGTGAAAGAAAAACTGGTTTTCACCACGCATACTCCGGAAGAGGCAGGAAATGAAAAGCACAACGTAAAGCTATGCTATGATATGTCGTACTTTTCAGGACTGAGCATCCAGGAGGTTAAAGATATTGAAGGTTCTGAGGACGACCGTTTCAATCACTCGCTTTGTGCCCTGAAAATGGCAAAGGTAGCCAATGGAGTTTCACAGCTTCATGGAGTGGTGTCCAGAAGCATGTGGAGCAAATATTCAGGAATTTGTGAAATTAAATCCATTACCAATGCTCAGGAATTCAAATATTGGGCTGACAAACCCCTGTATAACGCAAAAGATGAAAATGACGAAACCGTTTTTGATTACCGTAAAAAGCACTTAAAGAAAAGGCTGTTTAAAATTGTAGCTGATCAGACGGGGAACCTTTTTAATCCTAATATTTTCACTATCGTATGGGCCAGAAGATTTGCAGGCTACAAACGGGCCGATCTTCTTTTACATGATAAAGAGCGCTTTTATAAGTTGCTGAATCACCCCCAATATCCTGTACAGATGATCTGGGCCGGAAAACCTTATCCCATGGATTATTCTGCGATCTCAACTTTTAATTCCTTGGTTGAAGAAAGCAAAAATCATAAAAACATGGCCGTTCTTACAGGATATGAACTGGCTTTGAGCAAATCACTGAAACAAGGATCTGACCTGTGGTTAAATAACCCGAGAGTTCCCAGAGAAGCATCAGGAACTTCAGGAATGACCGCTGCGATGAACGGTTCGGTAAATCTCTCAACGGATGACGGATGGATCCCTGAATTTGCAAAGCACGGTGAAAATTCTTTTGTAGTTCCGAAAGCAGATTATGAGAATATGAGTGTTTATGAGCAGGATAATTATGATCTGGAAAAATTATATGAAATTCTTGAGAACGAAATTCTTCCTGCGTACTATGACCATCCGAATCAATGGAGAAAAATACAGCATAATTCGATGAATGACGTTAAGGATCAGTTTAACAGCGACAGAATGGCTGATGAGTACTACAAGCTGCTTTATGATTACAAAGGATAATTTTTTCCCGATAAGAGATAAAATACCGTTCTGTTGCTCCCGGTGGATTTAAATAAAAATCGTACCGGGAAGTTTATTAATCTAAAAATTCCCGATACTTTTTATTCTGAAAAACACCCGATCGACGGAATGATAATAAATTACCACATAAAGAAAAACCGGTCTGAAATATTCAAACCGGTTTTTTTAATTATTCCTTTTTCTTTTTAGGCACTTTCAGCCCTTTTTCTTTGGCTTCAGAAATACCTATGGCAACGGCCTGTTTTCTGCTTTTCACTTTGTCTCCGGACGATGATTTCAACTTTCCTTCCTTGAATTCCTGCATCACTTCGCCAATTTTGTCCTGAGCTTTTTCCGAATATTTTGTTTTGCTCATGATGATATATTTTTAAGAGTTTGGGACGGAAACTGCTATTTCATAAACATTGGCATGTTTCAGATATTTCGAACGTTCTCTTGACGTTACGGATTCCAATTGATCATTTTTCAGAACAATGATAGGGTCTTCTGCATTTTCTATCTCAAAATTGGCAATGTATCTCTCATCCGGTGGAGACTGCAGCAGTTTCGCTTTTATTTTCTGAAGTTCGTCTGCATATTCTCTGAATCCGGGATCCGATGAATGGATAAACTTATACTCCGGTCCGGCGTCTACGAAAAAATGAAGCTTATTTTCTATCAGCTTACCTTCCTGACCGATCTCCGGGTTGTCATTGCCATCTTTAAATCCTACTTCTACCAAAGTCCCGTTCTTTTTCTGTGCATATTCTTCCGCATCATTAAAACTTGAAAATCCGGTATACAGGGTCTGATCACTCAAAACATACCGGTTCAGTTTTTGGTCATAAGCATTCGTTTCCATAATTATTATTTGATTGATTATATGCTGTAGCTTATTCAATTTTGTTGCCAAAGGCAGTGTTTTAAAAAGCTTTTTTTAGCATTTTAAAATTATTATATTTGAGAGCTTTAAAATTAGAAATGAAAAAATTCTTACTTACCCTTACCGCAGCCGCCGTATTTCAAAGTTTTTCCGCACAGGAGATCACTTTAGATAAGATCTATTCAGGATATTACCGTGGCAAAGGTATTGCGGGAATCACCTCCATGAAAAACGGTGAAAATTATCTGGTTATCGAACCTGCAGGAATTGCTAAATATTCTTATAAGACTTCTCAGAAAGAAGGAAATATTGTGGATGGACAGTTTGAAAGTTACGAATTTTCAGATGACGAGTCAAAAATCCTTCTGTTAAAGGATAGCCAACCCATTTACAGACATTCTTTTCTGGGAAAATATGAGGTTAAAGATTTAAAGTCAGGAAAAACAGTAAGCCTTAATGAGGGAAAATTTGTACAGGAACCGAGATTCTCGCCTGATGCCACAAAAATCTCCTTTATTGTTGATAATAATTTATTCTACCAGGATTTGAATTCGGGAAAAATCACCCAAATTACCGAGCATGGCGTTAAAAACAAAATATTAAACGGTCTTGCCGACTGGGTATATGAAGAAGAATTCGGACACGCGAGATTATATGAGTGGACAAAAAATTCGGACGCAATTCTTTTCGTAAAACTAGACGAAACAGAAGTTCCTGAAATTTATATTCCGGTGTACGGTAAAACACTTTATCCCGGTGAAATGCGTTACAAATATCCAAAAGCAGGAGAAAGGAATTCCGTGGCTTCAGCGCATATCTACCAATTGAATGGCGGAAAAAAAACAAAAGTCAATTTAGACAATTTCAGACACTACTATATTCCCAACGTGATTCAGACCGCAAAACCGGATGAGATCGTGCTGATTACCTCAGACAGAATTCAGAATGCCTCTGATGTTTTGAAAGTAAATACAAAAACAGGAGCTGTTCAGAAACTATTCACTGAAACAGATGACAAGTGGATCGATACAGACAGCCCGACACTGGAATTTTTAGAAGATAATTCTTTCCTTTGGGGTTCAGAAAGAGACGGATACCGTCATCTCTATTGGTATGATCAAAACGGGAAGCTGAAAAAGCAGATTACAAAAGGAGACTGGGAAGTGACAGATTATTACGGATTTAATCCAAAATCAAATGAAATTTATGTCCAGACGACTGAAAAAGGAAGCATCAATAAAGTGATTTCAAAGATCAATATTAAAAATGGAAAAGCCCAGCTGATTTCAAACGCAGAAGGAAATAATTCTGCGAATTTCAGTAAAAATTATAATTACTTCATCGAAACCTCTTCCACCGCTGCAAAGCCTTATACTTTCGTTTTAAAAGACGGAAACGGAAAAGTAGTTAAAGAGCTTCAGAATAACGAGGAGCAGCTTCAGAAATTAAAAGCCGATAATTTCACTGAAAAAGAGTTCATCACCATTCCAAACGCTGCAGGAGATCAGATGAACGCCTGGATCATAAAGCCTAAAAACTTCGATAAGAATAAAAAATATCCTTTGTTTATGTTCCAGTACTCCGGGCCGGGCTCTCAGCAGGTTGCCAACTCGTGGGATAACGGAAACGGAATCTGGTTTGAAATGCTGGCGCAAAAGGGCTATATTGTTGCTTGCGTTGACGGGCGTGGAACAGGTTACAAAGGCGCTAAATTCAAAAAGGTAACCTATATGAATTTAGGAAAATATGAAATTGAAGACCAGATTACCGCTGCCAGATGGTTCGGGAACCAGTCGTATATCGATAAATCCAGAATCGGAATGTTTGGCTGGAGTTTCGGAGGTTATATGACCAGTCTCGCGATGACCAAGGGAGCAGATGTTTTCAAAATGGGTATCGCTGTAGCACCGGTAACCAACTGGAGGTATTACGATTCGGTCTACACGGAAAGATTCATGAGAACCCCTCAGGGAAATGCTGACGGATATGATAAAAATTCACCTACTGAATATGCCGATCTGTTAAAAGGAAAATTTCTTTTAATTCACGGAACAGCAGATGACAATGTACATTTCCAGAATTCTATGGAGTTTTCGGAAGCATTAATCCAAAATAAAAAACAATTTGATTTCATGGCTTACCCTGACAAAAACCACGGGATTTACGGCGGGCAGACAAGGCCACAACTGTATCAGAAAATGACAGATTTCATTTTAAATAATTTATAGTTTAATTTACATCATTTAAAAGCCATTTCAACTGTTTTGAAATGGCTTTTTACTGTTTATCCGGTAGTATACACCGAGACAAAACATTTGCTTCCCAATTACTTCAGCAAATCAATCTCAATAATATTATTATCTTTTTTTAATCTTTCTTTTACCAGTTGCTCAACCTCTCTCACGATTTCGGCCCCTGTCCGGAATTTTCCTGAGGTATCTGTATGATCAGGTAATTTCCCTTGTATATAAAGTTGTTTTATACTACTTGCGGGATCATTTCTATATCGTTTGAACAGTTTATTAAAATCCTTCTGGTTCAGGACTAATTCTTTTGTTCCTGAATTCAACGCAGGATATTGGGTTTGGTGATCTATACTTCTGACTCCCACCAATTGATAGGAGTGATTTTGAGTGGCATCTTCTATTTTTATAATAAGCCCCGGCAGTCCGGCAAATTTATAGGGTCCGTCCTGTAGAGGTATATCTACAGTAAACCACGCTATCCATTTTCTTCCTCCAAAATCTGTTACTGCTTTTTGTGCCTTATATTCTCCGATACTTTTTTTATCAGGTAATATATTCCACATCATTCTCCTGTTATCTTCAACCCTGAGATTTTCCACTCCGTAATCACTGGTTAAAAAGAAGACTTTATCTTTTATTTTTTCAACTCTATAAAAAACATTGGCATTGGGAATATAGAACTGCCCTTTTTTTGCCTCAGCAATTGAAGTGGAGTCTTCAGCATATTTATTCTGACTGTAAAATAAAGATTTCTGATCAGTAATGTCTAAATACATTAATTCCGTTAAAGCAGAAGTTATATTTGTTGAATCAGGAACATAAGTATACTGATAAATAAACCTCTTATTCTGAGCCAAGAGTAGTTGCGTACCTAAAAAGAATAGAAATAATATTTTTTTCATATCAGTAAATATAGAATAAATATGTCATGCAAAGGTTGTGATGTATTCTTTTCAGTACTACGGATATTTCACGGCTGTGTCCAATTCTATCGGGTTATTAAAAGATTTCAATTTTTTCCTTTCATTGGCTTCGGCAGGCTTCAGTTGCTCTTTAGAGAGTACCGTACCGTCATCCAATTGCAGTTTTTTTCCTTCCGGTATCGTTAATACTCCATTGAATGCATATTTAAAGGGATTAGAATAGAGGTCCAGCCTTAATTTGTTTAAATCTTTCTGAGTTACGGGTATTGCCCTGGATATAGAGGCATTTAATGAATAACGCTGGTAATCATTCAGTATTTTTTCACTTTTAATCACCTTAAAACAGTAGTCCTTTCTGGTATCGTATAATTCCATAATTAATCCCGGCAACCCGTTAAACTTATAAGGTCCATAAGGAATTGGGATATCGCGGGTGAACCAGGCAATCCAGCTTCTCCCTCCAAACTCTGCAACTGCTTTTTGAACCTGAAAACTATTTGAATTTTTTATACTGTCTGTAATAATCCATTGTTGTTTTGGTTCTTCTGTTAATTTATAATAGTTTGCATCCCCGATATATTCATAGTTTTGATAGATGGGGCTTTTGTTTTTTTTGATGAGAAACGATGTGAGCCTGTTCCCTTTTAACGGATATCGGCCTGTAGCACTATATGTCGAATCGCTGATATAAATCAGTCTGTTATAATAGGCGATATCTTCTTTTGTAATATCCAGATAGTAATTTTCCCTTGTGATCTCTTTTGATGTTGAATCTTTCTTATATTTCACTTCGTAGATGAACCTGTTATTCTGAGAAAAGAACATAACCGTTCCCAGCAGGAAAAAAAATATGTTTTTCATAGTTGATTTTAATTTTCAGATAGAACTTCCGGGATAAAGTATTCCAGATCTGCCCGTTCATACTGTACCGGATATTCCGTATTATTGATAAAAATATTTGGGGTGAAATGGATGTTATTGCTCCTTACCCACTTTTCATGATTTTTCAGTACCTCAAGGGCGGTTTCCGAGCTTTCGAAGTATCTTGAATATTTTCTGTACCATCCGCTTTTGTCTTCACTATATCCCTGGACGTCATACCAATTGCTCAAAGCTTCCAGAAACTCTGCCTTATTTTCGCTTTTAAGATAAATATTGGTTAGGTTGAGATGAACGGTTCTGTTATCGGGATCATCCCTGCCGAGATCTACATCAAAGAAAATATTGATTCTCAGATCGGCAGAATATTTTTTGATCAGTTTCATAAAAACTGGATAAAAATCTTTGCAGTGCTTACAGAAAGGATTGGTAACAAAGGTTAAGCTGTGTTCAGCATTCTCATTTCCAAAAACAAAAGCGCCCGAAAAATCAGTATTACTCAGTTTCTTCTGAAAAGACAGATTGTTTTTAAAAAACTGATAATTTCTCCTGAACTTCAGACTTTTCTTGATGATATACTCATTTTTTTGAATGCTTTCATCCTTAGCTTTAAGATTCAGCAAAACAATCATTGCGCCCAGAGTTCCAATTAAAAATAGGATCACTGCACGAATATTGACAGCTGTATGACTGAAAAAAATAAAGTTAGCGGCTGCCAGTTGGGTCAGTACGCAGGCGATGATCACCATACAGACCGGACAGAATTTTTTAACCTTAAATATCTGATAGTATAAAGATATCATAGCCATAGGGATAAATGCCAGCAAACCATATTGATAAACCTGAAAAAAGAATCCGGTATTTCCTGACAGTGAAAAGAGAATAAAACAGGTGATCTGACCGGTAAAAAACAGCAATGAAATCTCAGACAAATCTATTTTCGAGAAAATTTTCCACTTTTTTGAATTAAATACCAGATCACAATCTGTATTTAAATAGTTGCTTCTGCATACACCTACCGGAATAAATGTTCCTTTTCCATGCGTCTTTTTGTAAGCTTCCAATCCCATAATAAAACCTATTACAGAAGTACAGACAAATATTAATTTCAAAATTCCATCAGAGAAATTATATCCCAGCAGAAAGACCAGTAACAGGATGACAATTCCCCAATTAACGTAGGAATAATTAAGTTTAATTTTTGGTGCTACAGATTTTTCCTGCTCTACAACAAGGATGATATTTTCCCATTTTGTAAGAAAATCCTGTTCTATAGTACCATTTACAGTAAACTGATCATTTGTATGTTTTACAACAGCCAGTTCCCTCTCTACCAAAGCCAAAAAATCTTCCGGTAAGAAATCTTTTTCATTATTTTCTATTCTATAACTGTAATTATCAATACTGAAAAAATTCAAGGCATCGGAAAATGCCAGAAGACTCGGGAAATCGGGATGCCCTTCCAACTGAAGCTCAAATTCATCCTGATCTATCGGGATATTATTGTGGGCTAAATAATCGATAACTGCAGTGTAACTTTTGCGTGTCATTTACTATATCTTTTACATTTAAAAACAGCAACAGTTTCCTGTTGCCATTTTTGATAACCTGGTCAGTTATCCACAACAGAAAGTGCCGTTACAGTAAGAATCACCATTCCCGCCATGGGTATTTGCACAAGCTGCATTTGTGCAAGCACATCCTGCTTCTTCTATTGATGCTCTCCCACCTGTAATTACTTTAAGCTCATTTCTCGACAAGCTTCCTTTCATGCTTTTCAGATCATATTTTTTCATAATGTTTTTTTTAATGATTATTTGTCACTATTGACACTCCGAAACTAGAAAACCAATATCACATCTATGAGAAATACGCTTGTATTTTTTATGCAATTTTCTTGCAGAATCTGTATATGTTTTATAAACTTTTAGTAGGGCAACAAAAGCCTTCAGGAGTATCATTGCAATGACAATCACCATTACCATACATAACATAGCAAGTTGCTTTTATACATGCACAACCCATATCATATGGATCCTCCCTTACTACGCCTCCTCTGATTGTTTTCAATTCGTTTCTGGATAAGCTCCCTTTCAATTTTTTTAAATCATTTTTTTTCATAATAGTTTTTTTAATGATTATTGATCACTATTGACATTCCAAATCTAAAAACAAAAATCAAATGACTGTGAAATGACTCATGCATTTTTCCTGTAATTTTCTTGCAGAATAGTTACATGTTTTGCATATTTGTAAAAAACATTTTAATGATGATTCACGAAAAACTTAGAAACTTACGTAAACAAAAAGGTATGTCTCAGGAAAAAATGGCTAAGATACTCTCTACAGATCCATCCAATTACTCCCGCAAAGAAAGAGGAGAAGTAAAAATTCATGATGATGAATGGCAAAAGTTGGCTGACGCTCTTGAAGTACCGGTTGAAGATATCAAAGAAGAGAAAGAATTGAAAATGGTACACAATGACAACTCGACTTTTAACGATCATTCAGGCAACTATTATAATCAACATTTTAATATACCAAATGTATTGTTAGATAGTTTACAAGATTATATTACTATTCTAAAAGAGCAAAATGCACTTCTCAAACAAGAAAACGAGGAATTAAAAAATAAATTAAAAGTCACTGAAGAGTAATCCAGATTAAGAGGTGGTTCTTTTACATTATTCCAGGAAAATGTTTTTGGAAATGACCGTTCAGACGCCTCAATTATCTCAACAAATCAATCTCAATAATATTATTATCTTTTTTTAATCTTTCTTTTCTGAGATTTTCTACTAATCTCATATGTTCCTGTCTTTTTTCTTCTGACTCATAATATATATCGCCACTCAAAGCTTTCTGTCTGAATTCTCTGACAGGATCTCTGCGATATTCTTTATAAAATTTAACGAAATCTTTCAAAGTAAAATTTCGGGGTTTCTCTTTTTCATCGATTATATTTGAGATAGAGTTATCCGTTACCTTTTTCATTCCCTGAAGGTGAAAGCTGTGGGAATTTGTAGTGTCTGTAATTTCTACGATTAGCCCTGGTAAACCTCTAAATTTATATGGCCCATCATTAAATGGAATTTCTTCCGTAAACCAGGCTATCCATCTTCTTCCGGCAAAATCTACTTCTGCTCTTTGACAGTCATAAGTCCTAATAGTCTTTTTTTCAGGAAGAAGAACCCAGTTTAAGGACCTGTCGTCAGAAACAATAAAATTATAGGATGTTGAAAATTCATCTGTTATTAAAGAGGTTTTAAGATCAGGATATTTTTTTATAACAATATACCTTGTATTAATATTTTCATCCGGCATTGTTATAATTTCTTTTTTAGCATCTTCGATCATGGTAGAGTCAGAAATCATCTTTTTTTGACTGATAAAAACAGATTTTTCCTTATCAATCTCCAAAAGCATATTCTCATTGATAATATGGTTTTTATTCAGGGTATCAGGTATAGAGGCATAAGTATATACGAAACGATATTTCTGGGCAGAAACAAGGGGGAAAATACAAAAGACGAAAATTATTATATATTTAAGATTACTATAACTATACATATATTTAATTTTAACAATAAAGGAAGGTGTATCACAACTCAATGATGTAGGTTGAGAAAACCCTTCTCGTATAGGGTACAGGAAAACTCATTAAAAAGGCCGTTTTCACGAGTTGTGAGACGGCCTCGTTTGTTTTTAACAAGGTACAGGATAAGATCCGCTACTGCATTTAGGTCTGGACCTGATATAAACACATTCACTACATGCATCGCTGTTATTAGAACAACATTTATAGCGTCCTCCTTCGCTATTCTCTTCTACAAAACCTCCTTCAATAAATTTCAAATCTGTTCTCGAAAGTTTTTTTAAATTTTTCATAATGGTTTTTTTTAATGATTATTTGTCACTATTGACACTCCGAAACTAGAAAACTAATATCACATCCAGGAGAAATACGCTTGTGTTTTTTATGCAATTTATCTGTACATAAACAATACAAATTTTAAATGATCAGAAGCTTTCTTTCTCATCCCAGTTCCCGATCGGAATTCTACATTTATTCGCACATATAAACCATAGAAATTGTAAAATCAATCAGAATTGTTCTCTATCATCCGAATGCACCATTGGAATACTGGATTCATTTCACTTATCATTTCTGCTTAATATTATTTATTTTATCAATTGAAATTAAAAACTTATTTTTGAGAAATTTGAAATTTGATTATATGAAGACTAAACATCCTAAAGGCCTTCCCTTTCTGTTTTTCACAGAGATGTGGGAACGTTTCGGGTACTATCTCATTCTCGGAATCTTTGTTCTGTATGTTATTGAACCTACCGGAATAAAAGGCGGACTTGGGCTTCCCGACAAAACAGCAGATGATATTTTCGGAACCTATATTGCCCTGACTTATCTCACCCCTTTTATCGGCGGGTTTTTAGCAGACAGGGTTTTAGGATATATAAAGTCTATTTATCTTGGGGGAATCTTAATGGCTGCCGGATATATCGGGATGGGGGTATTTAAAGATCTGACGCTTTTTTATTCTTCTTTAGCTCTGATTATCATTGGAAACGGATTCTTTAAGCCTACCATTTCCACCCTGTTGGGAAATTTATATTCAGAAGAACCTTATAAGGCCAATAAAGATTCGGGATATAATATTTTTTATATGGGAATCAATATCGGAGCGTTTATCTGTAATATCATTGCAGCCTTTATGCGGAATAAATTCGGCTGGGGCGAAGCTTTCATCACTGCCGGAGTCGGGATGCTCATCGGGATGGTTATTTTTACCATTGGAAGAAAGCACTATATCCATGCTGCTCAGATGAAACCAGTACAGGAAGGTGATACAAAGCTTTCTGAGATTATGATTAAGGTTTTCCTGCCGGCTATCATTGCAGGAGTGATCGGTTGGGTTATACCGGGAAATATTTTCGGAAGCGACAGTACGGATGCCTTTATTTTTGCCTGCGTTCCTGTCATCTATTTTTATGCTTCTCTTTATTTTAAAGCAAAACCCCAGGAAAAATCATCCATCGGAGCTCTGTTATCGGTCTTTCTGATCAGTATGTTTTTCTGGGCTGTCTTCAAGCAGAACGGAACAGCTTTGACAAGATGGGCCAATTACTATACCGACAGAAGTGTGCCCGCAGCTCTGGAGAAACCTTTGGAAGGAATTTATATGGTTGACGGGAAAGGTTATGAAGACAAGGAAGTTTCTGTGTATGACGATCAGTATCAGTCCCAAAAAGATAAAGACGGAAATACCATCAAAGAACAGGGCAAAGACATCTATTTTAAAAACATCTCACATGAACAGCGTGCAGAATTGGAAAACAACCCTGAAAAGAAAGTTTATCTTTACAATACAGAACTGTTTCAATCGATCAATCCGTTTTGGGTAATCGCATTAACACCACTTATCGTGGGGTTCTGGGCCCTGTTAAGAAGAAAAGGGAAAGAACCTCTGACCCCTACAAAAATTGTTTTGGGACTTTTTATTTCAGGATTGTCCTGTCTGGTCATGGTGCTGGCAGTTTGGGCCGGAGATAACGGCGCAGTGAAAGTTTCGCCCTGGTGGCTGGTGGCCAGTTATGGAGTTATTACTGTCGGTGAGCTTTGCCTTTCTCCCATGGGTCTTTCATTTGTTTCCAAACTTTCCCCTGCAAGAATTACGGCACTGATGATGGGAGGCTTTTTCCTGGCTAACTCCGTAGGTAATAAACTTTCAGGGATTTTAGCAAGCACCTGGTACAGCTACGACAATAAGATGAATTACTTCCTTGTGAACTTTGCGCTGTTGATATTTGCCACACTATTGGGGCTATCGATGTTAAAAAGACTCAACAAAATCATGAAAGAAAAAGGACACTAATTTTACAAACATAAAGAAAATCAAGCTGTAGAATAGGTCTGCAGCTTTTTTATTTAAATATAAAATTAAAATCTTGCTGAAAACACAAAAAAAACTATATTTGTCAGTCTTAACAAAAATTAACAATAAAAATGGATAATACTCAAGCATTAGGTCCTAAGCCGGATGAAATTGTAGAAAGAAGTTCCAGACACCCAAAAGGATTGTGGGTACTTTTCGGAACAGAAATGTGGGAGCGTTTCAACTTTTATGGAATGAGAGCACTTCTGACGCTCTTCATGGTAAATTCCTTACTAATAAAAGAAGCAGATGCAGCGATCATCTATGGCGGATTTTTAGCTTTATGTTATCTTACTCCGCTTTTGGGAGGTTTCATTGCTGACAAATATATCGGAAACAGAAACGCGATCCTGATCGGAGGTTCATTAATGGCCATCGGGCAGTTTTTACTGTTCATCAGCGCATCAAGCTTTTCAGCTGACTTAGGAAGTGCAAAAACGATCATGTGGCTGGCTTTATTCGTTATTATTTTCGGTAACGGATTCTTTAAGCCAAATATTTCCTCGATGGTAGGAAGTCTTTATCCTAAGCAGGAAAAATCAAAACTGGATTCCGCTTTTACGATTTTCTATATGGGAATCAATATCGGTGCGTTTTTAGGACAGTTTATTTGTCCGTACGTAGGAGACGTTAAGGATGCTGCGACAGGAGTAAGAGATATTTTCGCTTTTAAGTGGGGGTTCTTAGCGGCTTCCATTGCGATGGTAATCGGAACAATAACCTTCTTTATCCTTAAAAACAAATATGTCGTAACCCCTGAAGGAAGACCTATCGGCGGATTACCTAAAAACAATACAAGTGCAGATTTTGAAGAAGGTGAAACTCAGACGGCAAAATTCTCCGGAGCGTCATTAGGGATCACAGGAGGTATCTTTGTTATTCTTTTCTTCGCTTTCAGATATTTACTGGTGGGAGAATTCGGGTTTAAAGCAGTAGAAATGGGACAGCTGATCAAAGGAGTTATTTATCCTTTCATTTATGCGGCCGGTATTGCTTTAGCATTCTTAATTATGAGCTCTGCTGAAAACAAGGTGGAAAAACAGAGAATCTGGGTAATTTATATCGTATCATTCTTTATTATTTTCTTCTGGGCAGCTTTCGAGCAGGCAGGTTCTTCATTAACATTTATTGCAGATAATCAAACAGACAGAAACATCTTCGGATGGAACATGCCTCCATCCATGGTTCAGATTTTTAACGGTATCTTCGTTGTCCTATTGGCGGTACCTTTCAGTCTGTGTTGGGATAAATTAAGAGCTAAAGGAAAGGAGCCGGTATCTCCTATGAAGCAGGCGATTGGTTTGGCTTTGATTGCATTAAGTTATTTTATCATTGCACACAACGTAAAAGATCTCGGAAATTCTGGTTTATTGGCTATTAAATGGTTAATGCTTTTATATTTCATTCAAACTTGCGGGGAGCTTTGTCTATCACCAATCGGTTTATCATTGGTAGGTAAATTGGCTCCAAAAAGATTTGCCTCTTTATTATATGGAGTATTCTTTATTTCCAATGCTGCCGGATATGCATTGGCAGGATCGCTGGGAGCATTGATTCCGGCTACGGGCGATAAATTCTCCAAAGCACAGGAAATCGGGGTAAATCTTCAGGATGTTTTAGATAAAAAGGTTACCTTAAATGCAAATCAGGTGGCCGCTTTTGAAAAGGCTCAGTTACCTTTGGCAAACCCTACGTTCGCCGGATTTGAGATCCATAACTTATTCGAATTCTTTATGGTATTCGTGGTACTGTGTGGTATTGCTGCTGTAATTTTAGCTTTAATCTCTCCTATTTTAAAGAAAATGATGCACGGTGTAAACTAACTGCATTAATAAAATACAATGAAAACCTCTGCCAAGTCAGAGGTTTTTTTTATTTTCGTAAGATGGAAATTTCCGAAGATTCTTTATTTCAATCAGTAAGAGAGCTTATTACCCAATCGCGCGAAAAAGTTTTTCGAATGGCGAATTCTACTCTTTTGCTTACGTATTGGCAAATCGGAAAACTCATCGTTGAAGATGAACAAAAAGGAAAAGAACGTGCAGCGTACGGAAAATTTACTTTAAAAAACCTTTCAAAAAAGCTGACTGCAGAATTTGGAAAAGGCTTTGACTACACGAACCTTTCCAATATGCGTAAGTTTTATACTGCATTTCCAATTGTTGACGCATTGCGTCAACAATTGAGTTGGACCCATTACAGATTATTAATAAAGCTTGATAATTCAGATAAAATGAATTATTATATCAATGAATCTGTTCAAAACCACTGGAATTCCCGGGACCTGAAAAGACAGATCAGTTCTCTCGCTTATGAAAGAGTTCTGGAACATAAAAAGAACACCGACGAAACGATTCATAGTGTCTTAAAAGATCCTTACATTTTTGAATTCTTGGGACTAAAAACCGATGAAAAAATTTCCGAAAAAGAGATTGAAACGGCTATTATCGATCATATTCAGAAATTCTTACTGGAATTTGGGAAAGGCTTTGCTTTTGTTTCAAGACAACAGCATATTTCCACAGATACTTCAGATTTTTATATCGATCTGGTTTTTTACAATTATATCTTAAAATGCTTCGTTATTATCGATTTGAAAACCGGCGAACTTTCACATCAGGACATCGGCCAGATGGACATGTATGTAAGAATGTATGACGATCTGAAACGCGGTGAAGGTGATAATCCGACGATCGGAATTTTACTGTGCTCCGAAAAAGATGAAACCATTGTAAAGTATTCGGTTCTTAATGACAAAAATAATCTTTTCGCCAGCAAGTATCTTCTGTATCTTCCCAAAGAAGAAGAATTAAAACAAATTATTGATCAGGACAGAATTCGTTTTGAACTCGATCAACAAGACTATAAAACCCCTAATTAAATTAATCATAGATCATTATGAGCTTAACTTTAGATGAAATACAAAATTTCAAAGGAAAATACCCTAGGCAAATCTGGAGTCTGTTTTTCTCTGAAATGTGGGAACGCTTCTGTTTCTACGGAATGAGAGGAATGTTGGTTTTCTTTATGATTTCACAACTCAATTTTCACGAAAGTGAAGCCAATCTTCAATATGGTGCGACGCAGGCTTTTGTGTATGCTTTTACATTTATCGGAGGGTTATTTGCCGATAAAATTTTAGGCTTCAGAAAATCTCTGTTCTGGGGCGGACTTTTAATGATTGTGGGAAGTCTGATTCTCGCAACAGATCCGCACAAATTTTTCTTCCTGGGAATTGCATTTACCGTGGTAGGAACCGGATTTTTTAAGCCGAATATCTCTTCTATGGTAGGACAGCTTTATAAGCCCAATGATTCAAGGGCAGACGCCGGCTTTTCACTTTTTTATGCCGGAATCAATCTTGGAGCCTTATTGGGCGGATATTTATGTATTGCGATCGGAAAAGGAGAAATTCTTGCCAGCTATATTCCCGAAGATCTGAGATGGCATCTTGCCTTTGGATTTGCAGCTATCGTTATGGTGATCAGTTTAATTAATTTTGTTTTTACCCAAAGAAGTTTAGGATCTATAGGCCTTCAGCCGGGTCATCCTGATCATGAAACCAAATCTTCTCCAATCCCGAAATGGCAGGAGTATGGGGTTTATGTTTTATCACTAATTTTTGTTCCCATCATCATGATCATGGTGGCAAAAACCCAATATACTGATTATTTTATGTGGACAATAGGACCATTAACCCTGGTCTATTTATTCTACGAGATGACAAAAGTAACGCCGTCGGAACGTAAAAAATTATGGGCGGCACTGGTCTTCATCCTGTTCTCCATTTTATTCTGGGGAATTTATGAGCAGAGCGGAGGTTCGCTAAGTATTTTTGCAGCGAAAAATTTAAATAAAGATCTTTTAGGGTTAGATCCGAACGGGGTTAACAATTCCGGAGGTGCATTTTTCATCATTTTCCTCGCTCCGCTTATCGGTCTGCTCTGGATTTGGCTCAATAAGCGAAAAATAGAACCCAACACCATTATCAAATTCGGTCTTGGATTCATTTTCCTCGGATTAGGATATTATGTATTATTTGCCACAAGACTTTTCGTAAACCTTCAGGGATCACCTCATTGAATTTCTTTACCATTGCCCTGTTGGTTATTACTTTAGGAGAACTGTGCCTGTCACCGATCGGTTTATCCATCATGACCAAGCTTTCTACCAAAAATCTGCAGGGAATGATGATGGGCATGTGGTTTCTGGCTTCGGCGTACGGACAATATGTAGCAGGAATTATCGGGGCGGGGTTAGCCACAGCTAAAGAAGGATCGACCAATTATGATGCCTTTATCACTTATACCGATGGATATAAACAATTGGGATTATACGCTGTGATTGCGGGCGTAGTGTTAATTTTGATCTCTCCTTATGTAAGAAAATTAATGCAGGAGGTAAAATAAAGATAAGTAAATTATGCTTATTTTTACTTAAATATCCAATCATGAAGAAAATAATAAGCATAATCTGCATTTTTTGGTTAAGTCTCAGTTTTGCCCAGGTAAAGTGGATGACGATTGAAGAGGCTTTACAGGCACAGAAAGAAAATCCTAAAAAGATCCTGATTGATTTCTACGCAGAATGGTGCGGACCCTGCAAAATAATGGACAAAAAAACATACGGACATCAGGTGATTGCTGATATTTTAAATGAAAATTTTTATCCCGTAAAATTTAATGCAGAAGAAAAAAAATCCGTTGAAATTTTCGGAAGAACTTTTGCCAACGCAGATAAAGAACACAAGAAAGGTAAAAACTCCCTTCACGAATTCACCCAATATATGAATGTGGGTGCTGTTCCAAGCACTGTATTTCTTGATGAAAGCGGCGGACCTATTACCATTCTTCAGGGGGAGCTGTCTGCAAAAGAACTGGAACCTTATTTAGAATTGATTTCCAAAGACCTTTATAAAAAAATAAAAACAAGACCACAGTGGGAAGATTACCAGAAGAAGTTCAAATCCAGAATTAAAGATTAATCCATTGTTTTTTAGGTCTGTTCTCAAAATATATAACTAAGACTTTCAATTTTTTTGGAAGTCTTTTTTATTTTACCGAAATTCGGGCTTTAATTTTCCGTTCAAACTTTGATCTGAAATCCCGGGTCTCAGATAAAATGACTTTAGAAACTTCCATAGAATATGTAAAGGGCATCGGCCCGGACAGAGCCAAACTCATCAAAAATGTGCTGGCTATTTCCAATGTAGAAGATCTTCTGAACTTCTACCCTATCCGTTATCTGGATAAAAATAAGGTATATACCGTTTCCCAGCTTCAGGAATCAAACCTTGATGTCCAGTTGAAAGGAAAAATTACAAATATTCAGGAGATCCAGACTGGTAAAACAAAAAGACTCGCTGCCAAGTTCAGGGATGATACAGGATCGATGGATCTGGTATGGTTTCAGTATTCAAAATGGCTGAAGGAACAACTTCCGGTCAACAAAGAAGTCTTTATTTTCGGAAAAATTAATGTTTTTAACAATCAGTACTCAATGCCGCATCCGGAGATTGAAGTTGAAGAAAAAAAAGAAAGTGACAGCCGTCTGAAACCCATCTATCCAAGTTCTGAAAAACTGACCAAAAGAGGATTAAACCAAAGGTTTTTCCAGAATGTTCTCAGAAACATCTGCAAAGAGATTCCTAATCTTATTGAGGAAAATATGCCTGACTATATGATCAGACATTTTAAGTTTTTATCAAGACAGCATACTTTTTTAAATATTCATTTTCCCAAAAATATGGAGTATTTTGAAAAAGCCAATTACAGATTAAAATTTGAAGAATCATTCTTTTTCCAGTTAGGATACGGACTGAAGAAGCTTCACCATAAAACCCATAATTTCGGGAATCCTTTTCCCGTTGTGGGTGAATATTTTACCGGTTTTTATGAAAACCATCTGCCTTTTGAGCTTACCGGTGCTCAGAAACGGGTCTTAAAGGAAATCCGGCTGGATATGAAAAGACCGGTCCAGATGAACAGACTTTTACAGGGCGATGTGGGTTCGGGAAAAACAATGGTTGCCTTACTGACCATGCTTATCGCGATGGATAACGGTTTTCAGAGCTGTATGATGGCTCCTACTGAAATTCTTGCCCAACAGCACTATAACGGAATTAAAGATCTTCTGGCTGAAACCGGTATCAACGTACGGTTATTGACCGGTTCTTCAAAAGCTTCCCAAAGAAAAATTATCCACCAGGAACTTGAAAACGGTGAACTTTCCATTCTGGTGGGTACCCATGCCATTCTGGAGGATAAAGTAAAATTTAAAAATCTGGGATTAGCCATTATTGATGAGCAGCACCGGTTTGGGGTGGCACAGAGAGCCAAGCTCTGGGCAAAAAATAAAATTCCCCCACACATTCTGGTAATGACTGCAACGCCCATCCCCCGAACGCTGGCTATGAGTTTCTATTCTGATCTTGATGTTTCCGTGATTGATGAGATGCCGGTAGGCAGAAAACCTATTATTACGGCTCACCGAAGAGAAAAAGATCGGGCGTATGTCTATGATTTCTGCCGGGAGGAAATTCAGAAAGGACGACAGGTATATTTTGTTTATCCCCTGATAGAAGAATCTGAGACATTAGATTACCGAAACCTGATGGAAGGAATGGACAACGTAATGGATAATTTTTCAAAATATAATGTTACCATGCTTCACGGGAAAATGAAACCTGATGAAAAAGATGCGGCTATGAATTATTTTGCCTCCGGAAAAGCGGAAATTATGGTGGCGACCACTGTAATTGAGGTTGGAGTAAATGTTCCGAACGCTTCGGTGATGGTGATAGAAAGTGCTGAAAGATTTGGTTTATCACAGCTTCATCAGCTCCGTGGGCGCGTAGGTCGTGGTGCGGAACAGAGCTACTGTATTCTGATGACTTCCGATAAATTATCTTCCGACAGCAGGACCAGGATAAAAACCATGACCGAGACCAATGACGGTTTTAAAATATCTGAAGTTGATATGCAGCTGCGCGGGCCCGGCGACATCCTGGGTACTCAGCAAAGCGGAGTGGTAGATTTTAAAAGACTGGATCTTGTTCATGATTCGGCTATTATAAAACTAACAAAAAAAACGGTAGAGAAAATTCTTGAAAATGACCCGCATCTCAACAGACCTGATCACATTGCTATTAAAAGTTATTATCTGAAATATTATAAAGGGAAAAATAAATGGAGCAAGATTTCTTAAAATAAAAAACCGCGCAAAGATTCTCTTCACGCGGCCCCCCTTATAAAACTGTTATTTAGAAGAAATTACTATTTCAATTTATTAGCTATGGTTCCTATATTCACAAAATTTATATAAATATCAAGGATGGTAATAACCCGGGTGACGACTAAAATAAAAAACAAAATGAATTATGTTTCCAATCATTATTATAAAAACTAACAGGCTTTCGATAAAGGATATTTAATATGAACACATTAAAATCCGTCACTACTTACGAGTTTTCATGATTGTACCGTTTTGTTTAAAGATCTTCTGCGCTTATCAATTGGAAAGTGATATAATTCATTTTGTTTAACTAACATTGTGATCTATATAATTCAGTTTCAATACTGAAACAACTATTTTTTTTATTTACCTGTCTTTAAATGCTTTATTCGCATTGCTTGTCTGTCGTTACAAAAATGATGATACCTGAGGAAATAATCTTTATATGATTTCAATAATTAATTACACAATTTTCACCTTTGTGTGAATACTATGTTACGAATATATTCCTACCTGATGAACGAACAGACCGTATTTATATTGAAGTCTTTAAATTTTCAGAATAAAATTATCTCTATTAAGTCCTGAGGTCTGGTACTGCCATATTACGGCAACTACATCTGAAACGATCTTTTTAAGATCTGCATAGGTATTAGGTTTTCTGATAAAAACATGCGCACCGGCTACAAAGAAATCCTCTATTTCACTTTCAGGAAGATTTTCACCATAAACTGCGATAATCATATTGCCAAACCTCACTTCTGATCTGATCTCCTGAATAGATTCTTTACTTATTCCTCCCGATAACGTATTATGGAGCAGTAAAATCTCAGGGATGCGACCCTCTGTACTGTTCAGATAATCCATTACCTGTATCTCACTCTGGAAACACTGAACCATGATCTCTATTTTTAATTCCTTAAATATACTTTTCAGAAGAATTTGGCCGGCTTCGTCGTCATCAGCAAGGATAACATTCAGAAATTCCCTATTCATAATTCATTTGCGAAGTAATCATGAGACTTTTTGCCTTTCTCTTTTTCATTACAATCCGATGAAACTGCGAAGGGGTAATTCCTGTGGTGTTTTTAAATTGCGTACTTAAATGAGCAACACTGGAATAATTCAGCTTATGAGCAATTTCTGTAAGACTCTGCTTATTTCCTATGATCAGTTCTTTGGCATGTTCAATTTTCTGAAGGATAATAAAATTCTCTATAGAGGTATGGGTAACCTCAGAAAATAAATTTGAAAGATAGCCGTAGCTGTGATTTAATTTTTCCGCTATATAGATAGAAGCTTTCACCGGTATTACTTCTTCTGAAAAAACCAGCTTTACAATAATATCCTTTATTTTTTGAACCAAAGTCGATCTTTGATTCTCAATAATCTCAATACCGTAATCTTCAAGATTCTTTTTAAAAGTTTTATGCTGCTCCTGAGTGAGCGTTTCATAAAATTCTACTTCTCCAAAATTCAGCAGTCGGTATTTTAAGCCGTGCTCTTTAAGCTTTTCATCCAATATCTTTTTGCAAAGAGCATTGAAATCAAATTTTACATACATTTTCATCCTGATTGAGTGTCTAAATTTCTTCGTAAATATACTAATTTATTTCATATCAGCGTGAAATAGAAAATCTTTCTGTATTTTCCTTTTAAACACAAAAAAATTCCTGCATAATGAAATACAGGAATTTAAACACTAAGGATGAAAAAAATATACTGATAAAAAGCTTTACAGCTTAAACCAAGCATATGAATGTATTGTTATAGGTGATTTGGTTCTTATACAAAGATCTGACAAAATTAAATATCACTTGTTATAGAATTACAGGATAATGTTACAGAATTTTAAGTCTATTCCATGTGAATTATGAATTCCATCAGATAATCGTCCATGACATAGTTGTTACCAATATCAAAAACACCTTCATCATATATTGTATATCCCTGAGATTCATAAAATTTTCTTGCAGGGTTGTATTTATTGACATTCAGAATAATTCTTGTATCCTGATTTTCCGAAACTTTTTGGGTTAAAAACTGTAATGCTTTTTTGCCAAGACCTTTTCCTTTACTCCCGGGTACCAGGTAAATCCGGTGAAGCTTTGTCGTTGTGTCTTCATAGTGATTTTCATATCCGATGAAGCCTTCAAAGGCATCATTCATGTCATCCTGAATTAAATAATAATGATAATTGGGATGCCGTAACTGGCCGGCAATTTCATCGTGTGAATACATGGCTCTCAGCATATACTCCATCTGTCCGGCAGACAGGATATCTGCATAAGCATTCTCCCAGGATCTTTTTGCCAGGTCCTGAATCAGAGGAATATCATTTTCTGTTGCTTTTATAAATTTCATTGTTTTAAACTTTGTCTATTGTTAATACAGAATCTTAAATATTTCTAAAGAAACAATGGTATAGAAAAAAGGTGAAAAGTAACGGACTTTCCACCTTTAAATCTCATTGTAATGTTGAAAATTTCACAGGAAATTTCAGTTTGTCTTATCCGGCAATTTTTGCCATTTCAGCTTTAATTTTAGCATACAGTCCTTCCGAGGCAGGAACCAGAGGAAGCCTCAGGTAATTTTTAATAATTCCCTTTTCTGCTAGAACTACTTTAATTCCACAAGGATTTCCTTCAGCAAAAATTAATCGTGTAATATCCACCAGCTTATTGTGAATAGCATAGGCTTCTTTTACTTTTCCCTCGAAAGCTAACTGTACCATGGAAGAAAATTCTTTTGGATACCCCTGTCCAATCACAGAAATTACACCATCACCACCCGCCAGTGTTACAGGAAGGGTGAATTCATCATCCCCGGAAACAAGAGAGAATCCTTCGGGTTTCTTTCTTAAGATATCAAAATACTGGAGAATATTGGGTGACGCCTCTTTGATCAGGAATAAATTCGGAAATTCATTGGCTAAGCGCAAAGTCGTTTCCGCCTCCACATTTTGTCCTGTTCTTGAAGGAACATTATAAATAATAATATTTTTACCTGTAGAAGCCAATGCTTTATAATGCTGATAAAGACCCTCCTGATTTGGTTTGTTATAGTAAGGAGATACAGAGAGTACCGCTTCGAATTCCGATAAATCTGTTTCCTCGATCTGTCTTTTAACTTCAAGCGTATTATTCCCACCGATTCCCAACACCAAAGGTAAGCGTTTACTGTTCACCTTAATGATATGATTTACCACCTGTTTCTTCTCCTCATTGGAAAGCGTTGCTGCCTCTGCTGTAGTCCCCAAAACAACTAAATAACTGGTTCCGTTTTCGACATTGTATTCCACAAGTTTCGTTAAACTGTCGAAATCAACGGATAAATCTTCATTAAAGGGTGTTACCAACGCAACACCTACTCCTTTTAAAATGCTCATCTGTTAAAATTATTTTTGTCAAATTTAATAATTTACGATAAGAATTTATAATAAATAAGAATGTTTTATTATACATATAATTATATTTGCATATACTAAAAGATGATATGAAAAATAAATTCTTATTACTGGGAATTGCTCTGGCTGCACTTTCTGCCTGTAAGACGGCTTCTCCGCTACAGGTAGCCTATGTGCAGGCTCAGGAAAATATTTCTATTAATAATGAGCTGAGGAATGATGAGGAGTTTGTAAAATTTATCGAACCCTATAAGCAAAAGCTGGACAGAGAAATGAATCAGAAGATATCTCATACCAGTACGGATCTTACCAAACAGGGCGACAACAGCAATCTGGGCAATCTTTTAGCAGATTATACTTTCGATGGCGCAGATGAATGGGCGAAAAAAAACCTTCAGAAAAACGTAGATGCTGCCCTGATCAATATCGGAGGAATCCGAACTACGATCGGAAAGGGTGATATTTTACTCAAAAACGTCTTTGAAGTAATGCCTTTTGAAAATGAAATCGTCATTGTAAAAATGAAAGGAACCGATTTACAAGGACTTTTTGACTATTACGCAAAAACCCAGGTCAATAATCCGGTTTCTCATTTATATATTGAAACCAATAACGGACTATCTGCGAAATCTTTAATCAACGGAAAAGCGGTAAACCCAAATCAGGAGTATTATATCGCAACGTCTGATTACCTGGCTTTAGGTGGTGACAACATGAAATTTTTCGCAAAAGGAGAATCTATTCCGACAGGATTGAAAATGAGAGATCTATTTATCGATTATTTTAAGAAAAATCCTGAGGTGAATGCAAGTACAGAGGTTCGTTTAAATTTTATCGGCAAAAAGTAATGGATAGAAAAAAGTTTTTAAAAGCAATAGGTGGCGGAACTTTAGCGATGACCTTAGCTCCCAATATGATGATGGCAGAAGGGTTGAATATTCCTGATTTAAAATCTGCCCGTAAACTGACTATTCTTCATACCAATGACCAGCACAGCAGGATAGAACCTTTTGATGCAAGCTATACCAAAAACCCGAATCAGGGTGGTTTCGCAAGAAGAGCCAGTCTGATTCAGCAAATCAGAAATCAGGAAAGTAATGTATTGCTTCTCGATTCCGGTGATATTTTTCAGGGAACGCCTTATTTCAATTTTTTCGGGGGTGAGCTGGAGTTTAAACTGATGTCTATGATGAAGTATGATGCTTCCACCATGGGAAATCATGATTTTGATAACGGCCTGGACGGGTTTTTAAAGGTTTTGCCAAACGCGAAATTTCCTTTTATCTGTTCGAATTATGATTTTAAAAATACCGTTCTTGACGGAAAGACTTCCCCTTATAAGATTTTCAGTAAAAACGGCATCAAAGTAGGCCTTTTCGGCGTAGGCATTGAGCTTGAGGGACTGGTTGGCAAAAAACAATATGGAGAAACCGTATATTCCGATCCTGTAGAGGTCGCGCAGCATTATTCCAACTACCTCAAAAATGAACAGAAGTGTGATCTTGTGATCTGTCTTTCGCACATTGGCTACGATTACAGGGATGAGTCCGATAAAATAAGTGATAAAGTCCTGGCGGCTAAAACAGAAAACATCGACCTTATTTTAGGGGGACACACCCACACCTTCCTGCCGGAACCTCAGACTTTTATCAACCGGCAAGGTAAAAATGTCCTGGTAAACCAGGTAGGCTGGGCCGGGCTTCTTTTGGGAAGAATAGACTTTTTCTTCGATTCTAATAAAAACGTAAAACATATTTCCTGGAATAATCAGGTTATTGACAGCAGCATAATAGCATAATATGAAAAAACTTTTAATCTCTCTTGGTATTCTGGCGTCACTGCCATCGGTACAAGCACAAATTATTTCTTCTAAAAAGTGGCAGGATCTTTTCTCCTACAATAATGTTTTGGCGATGAAGGAAGACAACGGAAAAATTGTTGCCGCTACAGAGAACGGAATATTTTATTATACAATTTCATCAGGAGAAATTACAAAGTTATCCAAAGCCAATGGCTTACATGAAGTGAAAATTTCTGCTTTTGACTATAATCCGCAGACCAAAACAGGACTGGTAGGATATCAGAACGGATCGCTGGATGTCATTACTCCGGACGGTGTCACATATATTGTTGATATTCCCATTGCAACAGGATACAGCGGATCCAAAAAGATCAATCATATCTCTATTACAGGCGATCAGGCGATCATTTCTGTAGGCTATGGGGTTTCTATATTTGACTTAAAGAAAAAGGAATTTAAAGACTCTGCATTTTTTCTTACGGCAGGGGTCTATGAAGCCAGCAATGAGGCCACCATTCTCGGAAACAAAGTATTTGCCGTTACCAATACGGGTTTAAAAAGCCACGAACTGAATACCACATTTCCTGTATTCACAACCTGGACAACGGAAATGCCGGGAAATTTCAAGCATATCGATTCTGAATCAGCATTGGTTTATTCGTCGGCAACTACGGCTTATCTGTATAATAACGGGGTATCAACGCCCCTTTCGCAGACTTTTACCGCTGTGCGGGATATGGTGATTAACCCCAGTAATATTATCGTAACAGACCAGAACAGGACCTATACCTTCAATACCAACGGAAATTTTCTTGCTGCAGCAAGTTTTGGTGAAGAATGTAATACGTCGACAACCATTGGCGGAAGGCTTTATGCAGGAACCGTATTATCAGGAATTAAAGATGAGACCAATAATCTTTTCAGACCGGACGGACCTTATAAAAATACTTCTTATAAAATTTCGTTGTTAAACGACCAGATATGGATCTCTACGGGCAGTATGGAAAGTTATAATGCCCCTAGCTACAGAAATCTGGGTTATTATCATTTCGACGGCGGAAAATGGAATTATCCTGATTATTTTATCAACAATCCTATTGTTTTCAATATTCTGGATGTCGCACCCAACCCATCCAATGCGGGTGAAGTTTTCTTTGTGAACTATTCCTTGCGTCCCAACGAAAAGGGGATCTACCGTATGGAAAATAATACGTTCAAAAAAGTATATAAAAATAATGACTCCAACAGCAACTACAATCGTCCGGGAGGATTGGCTTTTGACGAAAACAATCAGCTTTTTGTATCATTAGGAGTGATCGAAAACCAAACAGCAAATACAGGATATTATTTCTATAACAGAAGCGGAGACGACTTTGCGACTGTTCCTGTCATTGCAGGCGGAAATGTACTGAAACCCCTGACCAAAGACGGGATTCTTTATATTCCAAGTCCGTTTTTTGATCCCGGCGGCTTAATTATGAAGCAGTATGGCAGCAATCCTACTTCTACCTCTACCCCTTTAAAAATTATCAATAAAAGTAATAATCTGCCGGCGAGCGGAACAGTTTCTGCCTCTGTAGATAAAGATGATAACGTCTGGATCGGAACCCGGGGTGGATTAAGGATTCTTTCCAATCCGAAATCGGCCATTACGGAAGCTTCCCCGCAAACGGAGGCCATTGTCATTGAACAAAACGGTATTGCCGAAGAATTATTCCGGGATAATACGATTCTACAGATTGAAACAGATTCCGGAAATCACAAGTGGGTATCTGTAGATGGCGGTGGTGTATATTATATGTCTGCAACAGGCGAGCAGACCATAAAACACTTTACCAAGGAAAATTCACCTTTGCCCACCAACAGCGTAACGGATATTAAAGTCGACAGTAAAACCGGAAAAGTATATTTTGTGACATTGGATGGCGTTATGGTCTATCAGGGAGATGTCGCTGATGTAACTTCCGGATTTGGAAATGTACTGGTATATCCGAATCCTGTGGTCTATTCAAACTTCAAAGGAAAAGTAACCATTAAAGGTTTAGCGGAAAAAACCAATATCAGAATTACAGATGCTGCCGGAAATGTAGTACATGCTGCCGTAGCAAGAGGCGGATACTACGAGTGGGATCTTAATAATAACAAAGGAAAGAGAGTAGCTTCTGGAATTTATTTTGTACTGATGACCAATGAAGATGCTTCCGATAAAGCTACTGCAAAAATAGCTGTGGTCAATTAATGAATGCACAAGACAGTTTTTTACTATCTTACATAAAATACGGTGAAAATGATGCCGTCCTCCACTGCTTTTCAGAGGAGGACGGTTATCAGACCTATTTTCTGAAAGGTATCTATTCCAAAAAAAATAAAAAAAAAGCACTGCTGCTGCCTTTAAATAAGCTTAACTTTTCGGTTAACCCGGGCAGAGGCAATGGTATCCAGTCTGTTTCCAGACTGGAACTGGTAAAAAGCAATGATATTTACAACGATATTAAAAGCACTACGGTTATCTTTTTTATCTCAGACTTCCTGAACCAGGTCCTAAGAAACGAAAATAAGAACTTAAATGTTTTTTTCAGGATCGAGGAGTTTATTGAGGAGCTGTCGCATCAAAATTATCAGGCCCACCTGATTTTTCTGGTCATTATTTTAAAAATACAGGGCGTCGCCCCGCTGATCAACCAGGGGAATTTCCTGGATCCTGAGACCGGCACATTCTCACAAAATACGACCCATCCCCTGTTTACTGAAGAGATTTCCATGATCTGGAAAAATATTCTTATCACCGAAAATCCTTACCAGATTAAGATTCATTCTTCTTTCAGGAAAGATTTTTTAGACAGTCTGCTGGTTTATTATCATTATCATGTCACTGATTTTAAAATTCCGGCATCGCTGGAGGTCATTCAGCAGATCTTTGAATAACGATCGTGAACAGAACTTTGTCAAAGTTATCGTGGATCATCCGGCATTTCCGTTTCAGCTTCTGCAATGTCTTTACGGGTAAATCTTGGCTGAAGGATCTTTGCGATGAGCCCGGTCCATCCGGTCTGATGAGAAGCCCCTGCTCCACGCCCGTTATCTCCGTGAAAATATTCATAAAAAAGAATATAATCCCTGAACCCCGGATCAGTCTGAAATCTCGGATACTGCCCATTCACCGGCCGCATTCCGTTTTCATCTTTCAGAAATATGGATGATAGCCTTTTGCTTAAGGACTCCGCTATCTGATCCAAATTCGAATAATTTCCGCTTCCCGTAGGATATTCTACCATAAAATCGGGGCTGTAATAAAAGAAAAAACGCTGTAGGCTTTCTATGATTAAAAAATTAACCGGAAACCAAATCGGACCACGCCAATTGCTATTGCCGCCAAAGAGACCGCTGTCGCTTTCTGCGGGTGTATATTTCACGGTATAATCCGTTCCGTTTAGATTTAACGTATAAGGATTTTTTTCATATTCTTTTGACAAAGCACGGATCCCATATTCACTCAAAAATTCATCAGGGTTCAGCATTCTGTGAAGCAGTCTTTTTAAACGGTGTCCGCGTAAAAGCGAAAGCAGATGTTTTGAATCCTGACCTTTTACTTCCCAGTGAGACACCAGAGCGGCCAGTTCAGGTTTGTTTTCCATGACCCATTTCATTCTGGCTTTAAAATTCGGAAGATTTTCTATCATTTCATCATCAATTACCTCAACGGCAAACATGGGGATCAGCCCCACAATTGTACGCAATTTCAAATACATATGATTTCCGTTACCGGAGGAGATGGCATCATAAAAAAATTCATCATTCTCATCCCAAAGGCTGAAGCATTCGTCTCCCATATTATCCAGAGAATTGGCAATGGCGAGGAAATGTTCAAAAAACTTCGTCGCCATTTCCTCGTATACCTTATTATACTGAGCCAGTTCCAGTGCAATTCTCATCATATTGAGCGCGAACATCGCCATCCAGCTGGTGCCATCCGACTGTTCCAGGTGCTCACCGTTCGGAAGCGGCGTATTCCTGTCGAAGACCCCTATATTGTCAAGTCCTAAAAAACCTCCTTCAAAAATATTATTGCCATTGATGTCTTTTTTATTGACCCACCACGTGAAGTTCATCAGAAGCTTCTGAAAAGCACTTTCCAGAAACTCGATATCCGGTTTATCCTTAAAATATTCGTCAATTTTAAAAACCCTGAAAACGGCCCACGCATGGACCGGTGGATTGACATCGCTGAAATTCCATTCGTAGGCAGGAAGCTGCCCATTAGGATGCATATACCATTCAAAAAGAAAAAGTTTCAGCTGTTGTTTTGCAAAATCAGGATCTATTAATGAAAAACTGATGGCATGAAAAGCCAGGTCCCAGGTCGCATACCAGGGATACTCCCATTTGTCGGGCATAGAAATAATATGCTCATTATTGAGGTGCTTCCATCCGTCATTTCTTATCTGTTCTCTGGATTTTGAGGGTTTTATGCCTTCAGGATCACCCTTCAGCCATTTTTCCACATTATAATGGTAAAACATTTTATTCCAGAGCATTCCTGCAAAAGCTTGTCTCTGAACCAGCTTTTCATCTTCGGTCTGAATTCCCTGCTGGATTTCAGCATAAAACTCATCACATTCCTGTTGTCGCAAATTAAAAACCTCATCAAAATCTTTAAAAGGTTCTTTCAGATCCTTATCAGACATTCTGAATTCGAATATTTTGGATTCTGAGGCGGCAAAATTTTCATCAATCAGGAAGGCTGCTTTTGTTCCGATATCTTTCGGGTTTACGGCTTGGGAGTTGCCCTTAATGATAAATTCATTGATTCCGTCTTTTGTATATTTCGACGTATTAGTCGACTGATAAAGCCTTTCATTATTTGTTTCATTATCACAGAACAATGTTTTCAGCGATTGTTTGGCATAAACGTTTTTAACGTCTGAATCGTGATGATCTACTTTAATGGTAGTTGCTTCTTCTGAGTTTAATTGGGGCCTATAGTTATTATATCCCCAGTTCCATGTATTTCTGAACCAGACGGTCGGAAGAATAACAAGAGAAGCTTCTTTTTCGGACCTGTTGACAACCGTAAGTTTCACCAGAATGTCAGTCTGACTTTCTTTTGCATATTCGATAAAGATGTCGAAATATTCATTTTGGTCGAAAATCCCTGTGTCTATCAGTTCATATTCAGGTTCATCTTTTGTTCTTGAAGCGTTTGTTTTTACAAGATCTTCATATGGAAATGCATTCTGCGGATATTTATACAACATTTTCATATAAGAATGGGTAGGTGTAGCATCGAGGTAATAAAAGTATTCTTTAACATCTTCCCCGTGGTTTCCCTGATCATTGGATAACCCGAAAAAACGTTCCTTCACCATTCTGTCCCTTTTATTCCAGAAGGCGACGGAGAATACCAGTTTCTGCATATCATCACAGATCCCACAGATTCCTTCTTCGCCCCACCGGTAGGTTTTTGCTTCAGCAGAATCATGGTTCGTATAATTCCAGGCATCTCCGTTGTCGCTGTAATCTTCGCGCACCAGTCCCCATTCCCGATTGCTCACGTAGGGGCCCCATTTTTTCCATGAGACCTCGGACAGTCTTTCTTTTTCTTTCATATTGATGTCAATATCTGATGTTGATTGAGAAAACTCTGTGCGTTTCCAAACCTGACAATTATTTTAATAGTATATGCTGAAGGCTCTGAATTCTCATTCCTGATTACAAAAGTGTGAATCGCTATCGTATCTCCGAACCTACGGCCATTATAAGATTCACCTGCGCCCCGGATTGAACGGTCTGTCTGAGCTCTTTTTGTAAGCCTGGGAAATGCAAGGCACAAAAAAGCGAGTAGTGAAAGCCGGAGATGTGCGCCCGAAACTATCCGCCGTTCGAAAAACTTTCCAAAGTCGTCATGCCTCCATCCACAAAGATGCTGGCTCCTGTAATATAATCTGAGAGGTCGCTCGCCAGGAATGCAGCCAGATTTCCTATATCCTGGGGCTGTCCGATTCTGTTGTACGGAATTAAGTCAAGCAGAGCGTTCAGTGCTTCGGGGGTTTCCCATGCGTCTTTATTAATTGGAGTCTGAATGGCACCCGGACAAATGGAATTGACGCGTATTTTATCGGCGCCATATTCCTGAGCTAACGTCTGCATCAGCATTCTGACGCCACCCTTACTTGAGGCATAGTTAGCATGACCTGCCCATGGAATAGTTTCATGAACTGAACTGATATGAATGATTTTTCCACAGGCCACGGAACGGGAGGTATCGATTCCGCGTCGCAGAAATTCTTTAATCGCTTCTCTTGCACACAGAAACTGACCGGTAAGGTTGATGCCCATAACCGTATTCCACTGGTCGAGGGTCATTTCCGTAAACTTGGCATCTTTCTGTACGCCTGCATTATTGACCAGGATATCAAAGGTCCCGAATCTGGAAATGACATCCTGAAACATTTTGATGACCTGATCTTCTTTAGAAACATCACACTGATAAGTAATTCCTTTTCCACCCGCGTCGGTAATTTCTTTCAAAACGGCTTCCGCCTCTTCTGTAGATCTTTCCGAAGAATGGTTGACAATAACGGTTGCTCCTGCTGAAGCAAGGGATTTTGCAATTCCTGAACCGATTCCGCTGGAGGCTCCTGTGACGACAGCAACCTGCTGATGAAGTGATATTTCCATATTGATTATTTGATGTATCCGAATTTATGGAAGAATCAAGCCAAACAGAAATGCGGTCCTTAAAAATTCCTTAAAGTTTCAGATCATGGGTATGAATGATATTACAGAGATCTGTTTTCAGTGAATTTTAAAGTTTTTTGGACATTAAATACTGCGGTCCGCTTCTTCCTTCTCTCATATTACCCTCAAAAATATACCCCGATTTTGCATACAGCTGAAAAGCCGATGTATTTTTTTCATTGACGGCCAGAACAATCTCGTTGCAGTCTGAAAAATGCTCTCTTATAAAATGCTCTGTTTCAGTCATGGCAGATCTGCCGATTCCCTGACCCTGAAAAGCGGGATTCACAGATAATGAACGTAATAAAACCGAATCAGGATTTTCGGTAAGACCCAATTTATCTTCCCCGAAATCCAGCACAAAGAAACCGGCCACTTTTTCTTGATAAAGAATCGTGATCGGATAGGCAAAAAAATCTTCATTCTGGTTTCTCGCTTCGATTTTTTCCAAGGCCTGTTTGGCCGTTGCCGTATACTGCGACTGAATTTCGTCCAGTTCGTAATCGAGTTCAGGAAAATCTTCGGGCTCGTAAAATTTTAGTTTAATCATATCTATTTAGTGATGGTAAATATCTTCATACATGACACCGGCACGGATTTCAACCGGCAGTCTATTTTCTTCAGGAACGATCGGGCAGTTGTAATCGTAAGCATTATATGCACAGAAGGGCTGATAGGATTTATTAAAATCCAGCACAATGGTATTTCCTCCGGGAATGGTGAGATCCATATATTTTCCGCCCCCGTAGGTTTCTTTTTCATTCGTAGCATCACGGAAAGGAAGAAAAAGATAATTTTTGTATTTCTTCTGCTTCATTAAGTCGAGACTTTGATATACGGTTAATGTATATTTTTTACCGTCCAGATCGAAACTTGCTTTCCCATATTCTCTATAAGATTTTGTTTTCCCGGAAGAAGTGGGAAGATCAAAAGGTTTGGAGTTTTCAGTTTTTACCCATGTGGCGTTTACCCTATATTTTGGATCAAACGGAAAAAACGGGTGTCCTTTAAAATTTTTAAAATGATCTCCTCTCAAAGGAGTTTCCTTTGGATTTAAATACTCAGCATTAAGATCTTCCTGAAATTTTTTCACTTCCAGGATTTCTTTTGAAACCATTTTCTGAGAAAAGACAAACAGGGGAACAACCAGTAAGATCAGTATTAATTTTTTCATAAATCGTTTTTAAAGTTTAAAACTATGTATTTTTGATGGTCCCCGTTTCAAAAGCTTACAAAATCAGCCAACCGTAAGAATATCCGTTCCGCTTCACCGGCCGTATATAATACTGCGGTACAGGAACTCATAATATATGCTCTCAGAGCCATTCCTGATCAGTAGGATTCTGAAATTTTCACCCGATATATATCTGAAGAATTCCTTTTGATTGATTCCACAAAGAAACCGCCTTCTTCGGGGATGACTTCTTTCAGGTCAAAACTTCTGCAGTCTTTCGGAAGGCCGGAAAACACCAAGGTAAACCAGAAATCACGCATGAAAGGAACGGGTGTCCAATTCGGAAACACGGTGATATTTTCCGTATGAATCAAAGAGCTCCGGTGCTCAGACTGATTATCGAAAAGATAGGTGGAATGCCAGATCCTGATCAGGTTTCCTAAAAACGGGGATGCAGGAAAACAGCAATGTACGATTACCTGCTTCTCCTCTTCTATTTTTGTCTGAAGAGATTCCAGCAATTCTTTAGCAATAACAGGTTTAATAACGACTTCTTCCACTTTTTATGAGATAACAGAATGAGTAATAAGTAATGGTAAAGATACTCCATTTACTTATTACTCAATGTTTATTATGTATTGCTAATAGTCCAGTTCCAGTTTTTCTTTAGTATAATTTCTCACCTGATCTGTAAGTTCAGGATTGGCAGCCAGCTTCTGACCGTAAGAAGGAATGATTTCCAACAGTTTATCTTTCCATTCGCCATTGATCTTTTCAGGAAAACATTTTTCAAGAACATTCAGCATCGCATATACTGCTGTGGAAGCTCCCGGAGAAGCCCCTAACAATGAAGCGATGGTGCCGGCTTTATTGACGACAACCTCAGTTCCGAACTCCAGTTTTCCGCCGTTTTTTTCATCTTTTTTGATAATCTGAACCCTTTGTCCGGCTACTTTAAGCTCCCAATCCTCTTCTTTGGCATCTTTCACAAATTCTCTCAAATGCTGCATTCTCTGGGTTTTATTCATCGCCACCTGCTGAATGAGATATTTCGTTAAAGGGAGATTGTGCCACCATGCCCCGAATAAGGATCTTATATTTTTTGTGTTGACACTTTCCGGCAGATCCAGATAGCTGCCCTCTTTTAAAAATTTTGTAGAAAATCCGGCAAATGGTCCAAAGAGCAGCGCTTTCTGTCCGTCAATGATCCTGAGGTCAAGATGAGGTACAGACATCGGCGGTGCATCTACCGTTGCCTGCGTATATACTTTTGCCTGATGTTTTTCCACCAGCTCCTGATTATGGGTTACCAGCCACTGCCCGGAAACAGGAAAGCCTCCATATCCTTCACTTTCTTTAATATCGGAACTGTCCAGCAATGGAAGTGCATATCCTCCGGCACCGATAAACATAAAATCGGCAACAACCTCCTGTTTATGCTTGTGGATTCTGTCTTTTACCTTCATTTCCCATTTTCCGTCGCTTCTGGGATCGATATCTTTCACTTCATGGTACAAGAAAACATCTACGTTAGAATCTTCCACCAGATGCCGTCCCATTTTTCTGGTCAGAGTTCCGAAATTCACATCGGTTCCCATTTCCATTTTAGTAGCTGCCATCACTTCGGATTCTTTTCTTTTGCTCATGATCAAAGGAATCCAATCTGTAAGTGTTTTATGATCCGTGGAAAATTCCATGCCTTTAAAAAGAACAGATCCGCTCATTTTATCATGTCGTTTTTTGAGGTATTCGGCATCTTTTTCACCGAACACCAGACTCATATGAGGGCAGGAATTAATAAAATCCTTAGGTTCCTGAATATATCCTTTAGTAACCAGATAAGCCCAGAACTGCTTTGAAATTTCAAACTGTTCTGCAATGCTTTCCGCTTTGGAAATATCAATGCTTCCGTCCGGTTTTTCCGGGGTATAATTCAATTCGCAAAAAGCCGAATGCCCGGTTCCGGCATTATTCCAGGCTGCCGTACTTTCCTTGGCAAACCTGCCCAGTCTTTCGAAAATCGCGATCTCCAGATTGGGATCAAATTCGTGAAGAAGGGTAGCTAAAGTGGCACTCATAATTCCTCCACCTACGAGAACAACATCATATTTTGGTTTCGGCGTTCTGCTTATCAGCGATTGTGGCATAATTCTAAATTTTATATCAAATTTCGGTAAAAGTTTTTAAAATTAGAGATGCGTTTGCCAATTTATTTTTTAACAAAAGCAAGTTTTTCTTATGCTAAAAAATATGATCGAAATTATCAATTAACCGGTATTGAAACGATTAATCAGATTCGATAAGAGAAATGCTGCAACGTCAAGGATGTCACGTTTAATAAATAATCCGGATAATGTCGGCGATCTTTCCGAAGGGTCTCTGAATCGCTTAATTTAATTTTGAAGTCAGTTTCTTAAACTGTTTTTCAGCATTTTTTCCTTCATAAAGAATGGCATAAATAGTATCAATGATAGGAAGTTCCAGACCTTTCTGTTTGGCTGTCTTATAAATAGAATCTGCCGCATAATATCCTTCCGCAACCATGTTCATGGACTGAATCGCTGATTTCACCGTATATCCTTTTCCAATAAGATTTCCCAGATTGCGGTTTCTGGAGAATAAAGAATAGGCCGTTACCAGTAAATCTCCGAGATAAGCACTTTCATTAACATCTCTTGGCGCTTCATAGATCGCTTCAAGAAAAATTTCCATTTCTCGGATGGCATTAGACACAAATACAGCCGTAAAATTATCACCATAACCCAGCCCGCTTGCGATTCCCGCTCCGATAGCGAAAATATTCTTCAGGATGGCGCTGTATTCATTTCCTAAGATGTCTTTACTCGAATGTACTTTTATAAAATCGGAATTAAAGATATCTACCAGTTTTTTAGACGTTTCTTCTTCAACGGTTGCCACTGTAAGATAAGAGAGTCTTTCCATGGCAACTTCTTCGGCATGACACGGTCCTGCAATGACCGCCTGGTTTCTGAAACCGATTTTAAATTCGTCTCTCAGATAATGTGCCACGACATCATTGACTTTAGGAATAATACCCTTGATCGCGGAAACAAAGATTTTATCTTTACATTCACATTTCATTTTATCCAGGGTATCTGACAGATAAATAGACGGGGTCGCCAGGACCACAATATCACAGGCTGAAACCAGCTCATTGATGTCTGTTGTCAGTTTCAGATTTTTAAGGTTGAAATTAACGGCGGTAAGGTAGGTTGGATTGTGTCCCCGAAGTTCGATTGCTCCTTTTACAAACTCATTTCTTACACACCAGTGTACCAGTTTACAGTTTTCAACCAGCATTTTTACAATTGCCGTCGCAAAACTTCCGCTTCCTACAACACCTACCGAAATATTATTTTTATTCTTTTTCGGATTCGAAGATTCCGAATTCGTTTTCTTTTTAGCCATAAAACAAAATGTGATTTGCAAATATATTAAAACAAAGGTTGAGAAGGGCTTTCGCCAGCATGATAAAAGTGATTTTTTGATAAAATTAACACTTTCAGATGATTAGTTCTTACAATAAAATAATTATATATTTTAAGTTCTATTTTTATTGTTTAGTTACCTACTTTTTTAGTGGTTAGTAATTTTCATTATCAGATCAACAGGCGTTCGACATTGCAGTGATTACCTCTCCAGACATGTTTCGGAGGTATGGCTGAAAGTTGAGGCGATAACTTCGCTTAACATCCTTGGATAATGTATTAAATGAAGAAGGTTATCCGAAATGGGATAACCTTCCTGATTATTAAGGTAATCTATGCTGCCTGCAGGTATAGGAACAAAAATTTCGTTTAATCTTTTAAAATTTTCTGAGAAACTGTTTCGTTATTAACAGTTCCGGTAATAATATAATTTCCTTTCTGCAAATCTGCGATATTTAAAGCTTCATTTGTCTTTACGGAAGAAGTTTTAACTAACTGTCCTGAAATCGAGTAAATTTTAAGATCTTTTACATCAGTTCCGAATACGATTTCATTGTTCTTAACTAAAGAATTCTTAATAAATCCGTATCGTGTAGACTGGTTGGTTATATCATTTACCGCCAAAACTCCGGATTGTGGTGTAGGAGCAGTAGCTGTAAAATCTACGTTATTATTATTGGTATCCCCTGAAACTCTCGTAATTGAATTTAAAATGCTTGGAGAAGGAGCTGCTCCCGAACCTTCGTATTGATTAGCCAGGCCATATCCTACAAAGTCTAAAACATTTGATGCAGTAGATCCGGTAACCTGTGTGGTATTGCTTGCCAAAGCAACCTTTCCTGAAGTGAGTGCGAGACCTAAGCCCAAACCTACGGTAGGACCGGTTCCGTCAAAATTAAGCACGACGTTAACGATAAGGTTGGGGTTGACAAGATTGATGATCCCGCCGCCATCAGAACCTTCCTGAATTAAATAGGTCTGTCCGGGAGCCAAAGTAATAGCAGGAAGTGTATGGTACTGGGTAAACGGCCCGGAAACGGGTCCATACTGTATGGTTGCGCCAGTAAGCGTAGAGGTAGAAGTCCCAATATTTTTCAGTTCTATAAAATCATTGGTCAGCGTTGCTCCTAGAATTCCACCTCCCGTATAAATTTCATTAATTACAATCTGAGCATTACAAAATGCAGCTGTCGAGATAAGCCCGATAAGAGTAAAAATTTTTTTCATGATATATTAATTTGTTTGGTTAATATAATTTGTGCAATTTCAATGCCAAATAACCAAACATATACCACATTTTATGCGATATTGACACCACATAAAACATGAATGTAAATTTATTCAGAATGCTAATTAAACTAAATGCTGAATGTTGAAGCATTCTATAGAAGTTGTCACGAGATGTAAAATAAGCGTATTTAAATAAAATGATTTTTGTTGATTGATTAAGATTAAAGAATTTTATTAATTAAATACTTAAAACAATAAACTATTTTCTCACTGATAATATTCAGAATTCAGAGAAAATAATATGAAGCATTTTTAGAGTAATCTGCAATGAGAAATGAAGAGCAATAAAATTCAGGTTTATTGCTCTATTTATTAATTTCTTCTATTACCGATTGTAGCTTCTATCCGTGATCAATAAAATCTCAAACAGATCAAATGCAATGAAACAAAAGGTCCAATTAAAGTATTCGTTTTAATATATTCTGGTAATCTATTGAATTCAAATAGTTAAGACAATCTAGTATTGTCTTTTTTGTTTAAATGATAAGCCGCAGAACACAATTCAAGATTTGAGGTATCCAGATTCCATGATGGCTCATTTTTGTTGATCACAACAAGTGAGCGGTCGTTCATATCAAATTTCTTGACAAAACAATAATACAGATATTTGTATAGTCTTATCTGAACCCGTTTGCCATTATAACTTAAGTTGGTATACAAGGTGGAGTTTGTATTGGAACGAGTGTCCAGAAAAAGAGCAATAATACGCTCGTTATAAAAAGTTTTGTTTCTATTCTCACTCCAGCTGTCCAGTCTTTTTATTCTTCCTTTATTGGAAATGGCAAAATAACCTGTAAGATTAGGATTCGGTTTCCACTTTTCACCGGGAAGGTCTTCCAGTGATAAATTCATACACGCAGGAGGATTATCTTGATCAAATTATAGCCCATAATAAACTTCCGATAGGACTTTAAAATAAAAAAGGCCGGAAAAAATTCCGACCTGATTAGATTAATCTTCGTTTTTCTTTTTTGACGTTATTACGCTTATAGCGACGGCTGTCACTGTAGCGGCCACAGCCATTTTCAGGAGAAAATTTTTCCTGTTATATTTCCATTCGGCTCCCCAGCCGCGCTCGGCAAAAATATTGGGCAAATGACCTTTCTTCAGGTCATCAATAATTCCTTCCACTGCGCCGACACGGTCTGCCAGGACAAGAGGAAGCCATCTGCCATAGCTGGATTCACTATATTTAAAAGCAAATTTTCTGATTTCACCGTTAAGACCTTTAGGCGGTGATGCGGTACCAAAAGCAGCAGTTAAGTTGGGCCGCTCTACGGATTTCAGAATTTCTACGTCTTCAGGTTGCTGTGGCGGTCTTTCCCATGCATAGCCATCATGTTCTTCGTTGGTACGCTTTTTCATGGGATAAACGGGATCATTTTCAGGATCGGCATCTATTCCCCAACCTTTTATATGACTGTAATCTGCCTGTTCACTTTTTTTAAAATCGGAGGGTTTTGTTTCGTCTGTAATCATGTCGTGATTTTTTGAGTTAAAACTAGTTAAGCAGTTGGCGGAATAAGCACTGTCTTTATGCAGCCATCCAGCTTGCGCGAAAATATATGATAGGCCTCGGCCACTTCTTCCAGTGGTACCCGGTGAGTGATGATCTGTTTAGGATCAAGAATACCGTTTTTTACGTGTTCAATAAGCTTTGGCAGGTGACGTTTTACGGCTGCCTGGTTAGCCCGGATCGTAATTCCTTTATTCACGATATTTCCAATAGGCACCAAGGCATCCGTAGGACCGTAAACACCTACAACAGAAACAATTCCACCCTTCTTCACCGAATTAATGGCCCAGTGAAGTGCCGTGGTAGAACCGCCCTGTAAAAGTAATTTTGTTCCCAGGATCGTATTGGTAAGATTTCCTTTCGCCTCGCAGCCTACTGCATCTATACAGACGTCTGCACCCAAGGAATCGGTTTGTGTTTTTATAAAAACCACCGGGTCGCCGATACTGTTAAAATTATAAGCTTCGCATTGTGCATATTTCGCTACAAAATCAAGTCTGTACTCCAGAGAGTCGATCACGATTACCCTTCCTGCACCAAAAAGCCATGCAGATTTGGCTGCCATAATACCGATAGGACCTGCGCCGAAAACCACTACGGTATCGCCTTTCTGAATACCTGCCATTTCTGCCGCCTGGTAGCCTGTAGGCACTACATCGGTAAGCAACACTGCATCGTCGGGATCCATCCAGTCAGGAATCACAGTAGGACCTACATCTGCATAAGGCACCCGGGCATATTCTGCCTGCCCGCCCTGATATCCGCCGGCTGTGTGGGAATAACCGAAAATGCCTCCCACTGCAGTTGCCATTGGATTTGATTCGTGGCAGTTACCGTAAAGTTCCTGCTTGCAAAAAGCACATTTTCCGCAGGAAATATTAAAAGGTACCATTACCTTGTCGCCTACTTTCAGTTTCTGTACAGAGGAGCCAATTTCAACCACTTCCCCGATAAATTCGTGTCCGAATGTAGTATCTACTCGAGTATCGGGAACAAGGCCATGGTAAAGGTGCAGATCGGAACCACAGATACAGGATCTTAAAACCTTCACAATGGCGTCTTCCGGATGTTCTATTTGCGGCTCTGGCATATTGCGGTCTGCGCGCACGCGGAAAGGTCCGCGGAAATTCATTGCTAACATAAGTGTATATTTTGTATTGGTGTGAAAAGATTAAAGCAAAATAGAGACCGTGATAAGGGCTTAACTATAATTTATGATTTTTTTTGAAGGAAAACCGCATTCAGCAATGAATGCAAAATATTGTTTTTCATATACTTCAGCTAGATCTGTCGTAATTTCTGTCTGTATGTAGACCTATGATCTATAAAAAAATATTTAAACAGCTGTTTGATCAATTATCCGTTTGAAAGCATTGTGATCTTTCCCTCTGCTAATATGAAACCTAATCCGAAAGACAATAAGAAATCCTATATCACATTGCGTATATTTAGTATCTTGTTATCGCAGAAGTTATGTTTGAAATCGTAAAATATTAATGATGGTGGAATAGAAATTACCATCACAAAAGATACACACAAATCACTTTCTGAACTGTATATGTTGAAACTTATTTTGAAAATAAAAAAGCAATATATGAAAAGCAATATGAAAACGGAGAACTCAATACTGTTTCTTTTTATGCCTACTCTGATGATGAGGTAGAAAGTATTCTGAAGGATAAAAAGGGGAATGCTGCAATTACATTTATCTCTTATCATCAATCCTATAAAATAACAGAACATTTAGCCTTCAGAGAAAATAAGCTCGAAAGTAAAATGAGTACAGTTCAGGACAAAAATGCAGATCATATTTGCTTTAAAAAATATGAATGGCAAGGTTCAGAACTGGTTTGTACGTATACAGATAAAGCTTTTATGAGAATGGCGCGGAAAAATTCGCCTTTACTTATAATTATGATGGAAGCTGTTTTATGATTGATAGCGTTGAAACCTATCAGCAGGATATCTTCGCAGGGGATATTGGGACATCTAAAACAGATTTTACCCGGATGGATTTAAGTATTATAAAAATTCCGAGCCTTTAGTTCCCTATTAACATAGTAAACGGGCATATTGAATTGTCGCATGCTCTTATGCAAGTCATTTTAAATAATCATACGTTCTCTGATAAATAAAAAGACTGCCTTTTTAGACAGTCTCTGAATGTACCTGATAGGAAATTTGATAAGGGTAGAATTTTATTAAGAACGTTCATCTCATATTCCGGTTATAGCTCTATTGCATGTATCGAATTTCCGGAGAGAATAATCTTCTTTATTGCTGCTTACTCATCTTTTTTATAACCTTACCGCCCTGATCATCTTCCATAACGAAAATATACATCCCCGCGCTCAATTCCTCCAAATGTAAAACTGAAGTTGGATTTCTGATCATCCTCACCATTTTTCCTGATACATCATAAATACGAATGGACTTTATATTTTGATCCCGATCAATATGTAAAGCATTTTTAAAGGGATTAGGATAGATCCTTAACTGTTCTTTTTCAGCATCTCCGACCGCCAGGAGAGGCGATTCTTCGTAAATGATATCATCGATAAGAACACTATAGGACGGATTTCCGGTGTGTTTCATGGCCAGCCTGTTTACTCCAGCAGGCAACACCGGTATTGCAAACGAGAAATTATCAACAGCAGTGGTGCTGGCAGAGGTGTAGGTCGTCAGTACATTGAAATGATCAGAACTGTCCAGATAACCGATCTCTACCGTTCCGCCGGGAGTTGTGTTGGCTCTTGCTTTAAATTTTAAACGATGTGTCCCCAGCTGTAAGGTATTTACCGGAGGCAAAGATATAAATCCGGTAGAAGGTAGAAATGTATGGATATACAAAGCATTGGGAGCGCTTCCCACTGATTCCTGCTGAATTCCCGCATAATTCCCGGCTCCCAGATTCTTCCAGCACCCTGGTAACTTACCCACCTGACCGGAGTCAAAATTCTCAGTAAAATTCGCAATATCTGCGCATTCGGTAACGAAATTGGCAATCGCACTCCAGACACTTTTTTCTGATGCCGAGCATACCGATCTCACCCATATGTAATATTTTGACGCCGGATTTAAGTTGGATAAATGAACGGATGACTGATTGACAGCACCTGTAGGTACCGTAGCGCTGCCCGGAGCAGTATTACTGGTAGAAATATAATATTCGTACCCGTTTGTGGGTGGTGAAGCCGGAGCTGCCCATTGGACGGAAGCTGTACTGCCGGTTATGGTATTCACAGCTACATTCGAAGGCTCATCACATAATGGCGCCACGGTAATATTGATATCATCTAACTCCAGCCTGTTCATATTAGCATCCGAATAGGCTTTAAATCCTAAATAATAAATTCCGCTACTGGCAGGAGTAAAATCTGCAGAGTTACCGGCGGCGATGCTGTTCGTTATATTGGGATGGTCTGCCAATGGATAAAGCATTCCGGATTCAGAGGCTGAAATACCGTAGGCTACTTTTAATTTTTCAGGGTAGGAAATTCCGGAATTTCCATATTTATATTTTATTCTGTATCGGGTTCCGCCGGTAAGATTGATTCCCCGTGAAAAAAACCAGGTATTGGCAGGATTTGTCTGGTGATACTGATACCTTAAAATATTGCCTGTAAAGCCATTGCCGTGAAAATTTACGATTTTCCAGCTGTTTCCTGTACCGTAATTAATTACCGAAGTACATTCCGGAAAGAGTGGAGGCACGGCTGAATCGAGAGGGACAACGTAAGGGACATTCACCGCGTTACAGGCATTGGATTGAGCTTTAAAAAAACCAACAAACGTGATGCTGATGATAAAGGCTAAGGATATTTTTTTCATGAATATATTTTGTGACAAATTTAAATATATTTAGAATAAATAAAAATAACAAGCCTGTTATAAGGTCCTCAACGATCCGGCTCCGGAATTCTGATCTCTCTCTGAAGGCAAGGCTTATTAAAAATAACCTACTGAATAGCAGAATTAAAACAAAAAATCCCGAACATAAGGTTTTTCATATTAATTTATCCCTATATAGAAATTATCAATAGCGGTTATCAATTGAAGAGTCCACAAAATAAAGACTCCAAAAGTTGTCATATGTTGAATTCTTTTTGCGCGAATGATTTAGCTTTTCAGGAGACTCAGCTATCGAAGTATATTCTGCAGCTCATTGAGCGATTTGAGCAAAACCCGCACTCTACCTGATCGCATGAACTGCAGAACAAAGATTAATTCAACTGCAGGGAAGCCGGTCCGAATTCTTCAAAATGAATATGCTTTTTACTGACCCCATTCTGCAAAAGAAACTGGTAATGTTTGCTGATAAACGGCGCAGGTCCGCAAATATAGAAGTCGGATTCAGGCATCAGGACATCTTCTTTAATCATGGACAAATCTACCCAGCCGGAGTGAAAATCAGCACCGTCTTTTCCCGGAATGTCGTAAAAAATATGTTTTTTTAAGCAATCCAGATTTGCCAGTTCTTCTAACCTGTCTTTAAATGCATGTACCGCCTCGCTTCTGCAGCCATGAATCCACGTGATCGGCACACCAGCCGCATTATCATTTGAAATTAACTTTTCAAGCATAGACATGAGCGGTGTCTGGCCTACCCCTCCGCTGATAAATACTTTCGGATGATCGGAATTTACATCTAAAACAAAATTTCCGGCAGGAGCAGATACCTCAACTATGTCACCTTCCTGGATAAACTGATGAAGACGGTTACTGATCATCCCATCAGGATGCTGGCTTCCGGCTTCGCGTTTCACCGATATGCGGTAATACATGCCGTTCGGCGAACTCGAAATACTGTATTGTCTGGGCTGTAATAAATTGAGTTCCGGAAGAAACAGCCTTACACTGAGGTATTGTCCCGGAATAAAATCAGAAACAGCTCCCCCATCTGACGGATATAAATAAAAAGAGGTAATCTCTTCCGATTCTTTTATTTTTCTCTGAACTACAAATGATCTCCAACCGGCCCAGCCCCCCTTTCTGATCGTTTTCTGATCGTAAATATCCTGCTCATGACCTGCCATTAATTCGGCTAATTGCTGATAAGCTACCGTCCAGGCTTCCAATAATTCATCACTGGCGTCATCTCCCAATACTTCTTTAATGGAAGCAATTAAATGCTTTCCCACAATGGGATAATGATCGCGTCTAATATCTAAGCTGGTATGCTTATGACCTATGCTGTCTATTACCGGCAATAGTACACCCGGATCTTCAATATGTTCAGCATAGGCCAGAACAGTCATAGCCAAGGCGGTCTGCTGCTTTTTATTCTTCTGATTTCCCATATTGAAAACATGCTTCAGCTCAGGATTGTGCTCAAACATCCTGTTATAAAAATGGCTCGTCAACAATACTCCATGCTCTCTTAAAACAGGGATTGTTTTTTTCACTAATTCTTTTTGATTTTCTGTCATTTTATTAAAGATTATAATAAAGGACAAAAATGTCCTTTATTTGATTAAATTTTTTTTTCACTTATTTAAAGTTAACTGTCCATTGATTAATTCATTATTAAATTTTCCGATGGTGGTCTGATGCAGCATGAGCGTAATTTGACTTCTTACTTTTTTGAATTCGTCGTGCAAAGGACATGGGTTAGATTCCGAACAGTAACTCAGACCCATTCCGCAACCTTTAAACAGATCGTCTCCCTCTATCGCAGAAACAATATCGGCCAGCGGACGGCTCAGATCCTTCTCGTCCAGATAGAAGCCTCCATTCGGGCCTTTTGCAGAACTGATCAGTCCTTCTCTGCTAAGTTTCTGCAGAATTTTAGCCAGAAAAGATTCCGGAGAATTGATATTTTGTGCAATTTCCCTGATCCCTGTTTTATGGCCCTGATGTGATTTCTGAGCAATATAAAATACTGCCCGCATCGCATACTCACATGTCTTAGAAAAAACTCCCATATCAGATTCTTTTTGCGTTATTAAATCTCCACACCACTTTGGATCCGTATTCTACTGTCTGATCCTTGACCAGACATCATATGGCATTTCCAAAATTAGGATAATTAATTTTTATTGGGTAAAGATATAAAATAAAAGACAAAAACATCTTCTATTTTGTAATTTTTATTTACAGCTAATTCTGCTATTCTGCCCCGAATAAGTTGCGAAGCTGAAAGTTAAAATAGAAAGTTAAAAAAAATTGTACTCAAATCTTTCCGGGCACACTAAAAAAGGGGATTATCCGTTATTACCGGATAACTACACAATTGAATGTTAAATAACATCCAATCAAGTCAAAGAAATATTAAGTAAGAACGAACACATAAACTTATTAAGTTAATAAAAATAATGCTGAAAATTTATTTTTATTTAATTTTGCAGACTTAAACCGCTTTGTTTCATACTAAGAAAAGAAAAATGAAGAAATTTCTGAGCCGCAAAAAGAATGTGAATTTCCTTTTGGGAGCACTTCTGCTTATCGTTTTTGCACAGGGTATTTTTATAGCCAGCTTATTTTCAAAAAAAGATGATAAAACCTATGAAGTAAATCTTGTAAAAATAAACACAGAGAAAGACAGTGTCGATTACTTAAAAATCAAAACAGACCTTACCCTGGTAGATCAGACGGTTACCGAGCTGAATACGTTTCTGAAATCTAAAAATGTCCCGAGTGAAAAGGTAACGGTTCTGAGCAAAGACAGTATTTCAAACGCCATTTATCTGGCTAAGCAGGCCAACCGCTACAGCCAGTACCTGATGGATCTTCAGAAAAAACTGATGCAGGTCCCTTTGGGAATGCCTACCGACGGCTATATTTCATCTAATTTCGGAATCAGAAAAAATCCCATTCCTTTTAAGACGGTATATGCATCGGTAAAGGGAAACACAGCCGCTGAAACAAAACCTGCCGTGGCGGCCGCTCCGAAACCAGAAGTGAAGGCAGAACCCGTTGAAAAAATCATTGAAATTACCGACAGCTATGGAGATAAAAGGCAGGTTAAAGTGATGGTAACTCCAAAAGCAAGTTCCGCGCCTGCTGCTGCCCCTGCCGCGAATTTACCCGTAAAAAATACAGCAACGACGAAACCGCCGGAAAAAAATAATCCACCTGCCGAAGCTGATCAGATGCAGTTTCATAAAGGACTTGACATTGCTGTTCCGTTTGGATCCGATGTCATCGCTACTGCTGCAGGAACCGTCATTTTCTCGGGTCAGAAGGGAGGCTATGGAAACTGTGTCATTGTTTCTCACGGGAATGGGCTGGCCACCCTTTACGGGCACCTGTCTCAACTGATTGCCAAAGTAAATGATAAAATAAAAGTGGGTCAGGTCATTGCGAAGTCCGGAAACTCAGGCCGTTCTACAGGTCCTCATTTACATTATGAGGTACATAAAAACAATACGCCCGTCAATCCGAAATTATTTATGAATTTGTAAGAAATTTTCAGTTAATAATAAACGGCCGTTTCACTTTATCATGAAACGGCCGTTTTATTAATTTTACCGGCTCCCTGAGTAATCTGGTGATCATCTTCAGCGCCTCTATTTTAATTTGATTAACAGTAAAATAACAGATTAGTATGCTGCTGTAAATCGTTCTCGGATGTGATTGTTCTGTTCCAGTTCGTCTACCAAAACCACCGCAACATCTTCTACCGAGAGCACACTTCTTCCATTTTCATCAAAAACGGGGTTTTCCAGCGCCGTTCTGTATTTCCCTGTACGCACGCCTGCAGTTCCCTGATGCATCTCAATAGCCGGGCTGAAGAACGTCCAATCCAATGTACTGTTTTCTTTAATTTTATTTAAGTAATCTCTTGCTGCCGTAGCTCCCGGTTTGATGTCTGCAGGGAAATCCGGGCCGTCTACCAGTTGTTTCCCGTCGATATAAAGGCTTCCTGCTCCACCCACGGTAATGAATCTTTTTATCCCGGAATTTTCAACTGCCTTTTCTATATTGACGGATCCGTTTAAGAAATCATCATAAAGATTAGGATTGGTCCAGCCTGCATTAAATGCACTGATGACGGCATCATTTCCTTTAACGGCATCCGACAGTTCTTCCACATTATTCACATCAACGCTTTTTGCGCTTACCTGCTCACTTTCCTGAACTTTTGAAGCATCTCTTACAATTGCTTCTACCTCATAACCTCTGTTAACCAGTTCTTTTACAACCTGTGCTCCCACAAATCCTGTGGCGCCGATTACTGCTACTTTTTTCATAATATTTATTTAATTAACTGTAATAAAATTTGTTACATTTAAAGTCAAAAAAATTTATTCAAACTGATCTGTAAATTCTTTCAGACTCTTATTCCCTAAAAAATTAAGCACCAGTCTGTCTGTTTCAGCAAACAGATCGGTTAAATGATCGTTAATATCCCTTCCTACACTACAGACCGGATTAGGGTTTTGATTTTTTTTACCCAGAACGTCTGTATTTTTAACAGCTGAATAAATTTCTGAAATCGTAATTTCATCTGCATTTACTGAAAGCCGGGTTCCTCCTTCTTTTCCCTGTCTGCTGACTATTAATCCTGCTTCCCTCAGAACGCTCAACTCTTTCCGGACAACCGCGGGATTGATATTGATACTGCCAGCCAGCCATTCAGAAGTAAGCCACTCCCGAGGACTTTTAGCCAGTAAGGTCATGATATGTACTGCCGTAGCAAATCTTGTATTATTCATTGAATTACCGGACAAAGGTAAATAAAATTTTAATTGTAACAAATATTATTACAGTTAAATTCTTCTTAAAGAATTAATTTATCCAGATCCAGGAGTAAATAATTGATATTCTGATTAATGGTCCTGGTGGCAGACTGCATCTGATTAAGCATGGCTGCACGGTTATGGAGATCATCCGCGCGGTAAAAACCTCCGTCGCTGAAAATAACAGACTGGTCCGCTGCGGCCTTGTCATCATCAAACTGATAATGGAGCCACCTTTCTCTCATACTGCTGATGATGGAATGCTTTTCCATATTTGAAAACTTTTTTTCTGTATACATATACCAGATAAATGGTGGAAAATTGGGCGATTCCAGTTTATCTTTCCATATATCCCGCAAAAGATTTCTGGAATGGATAAATTCTACTTTTTTCCCTTTCGGATTAAGGGTTGCGAGACCAAATCCTGCTCCCAATACCCCCCCGCTGATATCTATCGCATTACTCCACCCGTTATCTTTCACAATGCCTCCGGCAATAGAGGCAGCAGCGCCCGCTGCAATAGAATATAGAATAAGTTTATTATTCCTGGAAGCATTCAGGTTATCCACATAGTTTCCGATTTGGGCTACCCTTTCCCCTTCGCAGTCAAATTCCGCGGCTACGGCGTCCAGTTCGGTCAGTGCGATGGTAATTTTACTGTTGATGATGCTCTTCAGCTGTAAAACCTTCACCTGGGACTGTATGGTCGAATCTTTTTTAAGTTCAACGATTTTATGTACTTCGTCAAGATTTCCAAGGGCGTTCAGAATCAGGATGCTTTGATCAGAAAACAATCCTTTCAGTTCCTGATTGGCCGCTATAATAGAATCTGAATCGGAGGATGGTAAAGTATTAGTGTAATGATACAGAAAAGGTGCTTTACAGTAGCTGTCTCTTAAGGTAAGAATATTCTGCCTGATTACCTGGTTCCGCTTTGAAACGCAGGACATCAATAAACTGAAAACAGCAATAAGATAAAATATTTTTTTCATTGATGTGTGCTATTAATTGCCGCATTGTGCACCGGAGCTTCTTTATACGAAGATACATAAATAAAAAAATTTACCCGGAAACCAGGTAAATTTTTAAGCTTTTTTTAATCTGAATTTATTTAATATCCAACAATTCCACTTCAAAAACAAGGGTACTGTTAGGTCCGATCTCTTTACTGATCTGCTGGTCTCCGTATGCCAGATGCGGGGGTATAATCAGTCTCCATTTGCTTCCTACGGGCATTAGCTGAAGCGCTTCAGTCCATCCCTTAATTACTTTATTCAAAGGGAAAGATGCTGGCGTTCCTCTTTTTACAGAACTGTCGAAAACCTTACCGGAAATTATTGTACCGTGATAATGACATTTTACGGTGGACTTCGGACCCGGCTTTGCGCCCTCTCCTTCTGTAATAATTTCGTACTGCAACCCGCTCGGCAATTCTACTACGCTTTCTCTTTTGCCGTATTCTGCCATATATTCCTGACCGTCTTTCAGGTTTTTCTCTGCTTGTTCTTTTTTACGTTTAAATAACATATCTGCTACTCCCATACTTGATAATTTTTACAAAGATAAGATTTTGAGGTAGTCCTATGGTGAAAACCTGAAGTTTTTGATAGGTGATCCGATATTTAGATAGATGCCCGGTGTGGCTTTGGTTACACCTATTACGGATACCATTCTACATAAAGAAAAAAGTTAAAAAGAAGATTTGATAAAGGGAAATGCTTTGATGGACAGGTAAAAACCTGATGGAATAAGAGTGTGTTTATTATCAGGATATTAATCATACTTATCTCGTTAATATATAAAGAATTTAAAAATTCAAATAACATTAATACTCCGTTAACGTCCTTCTCAAAACTTGGCGCTATAATTGAATTTAAAAACTAAATGCCAGATCCAGTAAAATATAATAAGAAATTTGATCAGCTTTCTGATGAGGAAAAAGAACTACTCGACATTGCAAAAAACAGCATTGCTGATTTTGTCGAGCATTCTCCTTCGGTAAGTGATGTAAACTATGCTACCAGAAACGCCCATGCCAAAACGTATGGCGTCGCAAAAGGTGATTTTCTGATCAGTAAAAATATTCCCGGGCAGTTTCAGAAATTTTTTGACAGGGAAAAATACGCTTTAACCATTCGTTTTTCAAATGCCCATCTGAAGATAAACCATCATAAAAAAGATATTCCTGCGTACGGTTTTTCTGTCCAGATTAAAGAGGAAAATGGTGACCTAATCGCCAACTATCCACTGGTTAATTTCCCTTTGTTTCCCATCAATTCCGTGAGTACTTTTCTGAAGTTATTTACTTCAGTCAATCGGTTTTTCATAAAAAAATGGAGTTCATTTTCTTTGGTGAGCCAGATACTGAAGGTCATCCCCTCAACATTCACAGGTTCATTTCTGAAGAATCTTTTTAAATTATGGTCTAAAAGAAATGATTTTCTGCTGTCATTTGACTACCATTCTGTAGGTGCTTACCGACTTGGTGAAAATATGATCAAGATAAAACTGAGACCGAAATCCGTTGACAGAAACTACGGTAAGAAGCTGGAGGTAAAAGAAGCTCTGGAAAACTACCTGAGAAATTCCGATTTTACTGCGGAAGTTCTGATCCAGATCTGCTACGATCTGGAAAATCAACCGGTGAACCGGTTGAATGTAGAATGGAAAAAATCACCTTTCATCAAAATTGGAGAAGTAAAAATAGATCAAAACAACCTCTTAGATCCGCGATCATGTGAAAACGAGCTGCTGTCTTTTAATCCTTTTGAAAGTAAGCCATTTTTTCAGCCTGTGGGTAAAATACAGACCCTGAGAAAAGAAGCATATAAAGTTTCCATGCAGACCAGACTGAAGATTAATAAGCTGTTGAAGTACAAATGATAAAATCCGGATATTTATACCGCTATTCCGGATTTGAATTTTAATTTCTACCACGTACGCGCACATCAACTGCTGACATTTCATCAAAAACAAATAAAAAAGGCTTTACCGTGATCTGCAAAGCCTTAATTATTTATATGATTCAATATTCAATCAATGTTATAGAATCTAATATTGCATCCATTTGAATGGATATCACTGAGTTTATTTTTCAATTTCTTCTTTATTCTGTATTTCTTCCTTTTTGTCAGGGAAAATAACGGATAAAATAACGGAAATGGCCAGCACTCCTCCTACGATTCCCAACGAAACCGGTGAAGAAATATGAATCCATGGTGCGATCAGCATTTTCACCCCGATAAAGGACAGGATAATGGCCAGTCCATAAGGAAGTTTGCTGAACATATGAATAAAATTGGCCAATAGGAAATATAAAGATCTAAGTCCTAAAATAGCGAAAATATTTGAGGTATAAAGAATGAACGGGTCATCCGAAATCGCAAAAATTGCAGGAATGGAATCTACTGCAAAAAGTACATCGGTGAATTCGATAACGGCTACAACTACTAAAAGCGGAGTTGCCATTTTAATTCCGTTCTGAACGGTAAAGAATTTATCTCCGACATAGTTATCGGAAACCTTCCAGAACCTTTTGATCAGTTTTGCACCTGCCGTATTGCTGTAATCTTCATCGTCATCATCATCACCGTCACCCCAGGATTTTATTCCCGCGTACACAAGGAAAAGACCGAAAAGCACCATCACAATATTAATCTGAACAGCTTTTCCAAAAATAGTCATTTCAGGTAAATAGGTCAGATTAATCAACCCTACTCCCGCAAAAATGAAGATGGCCCTGAAAATCAATGCTCCGATAATTCCCCAGAAGAGAACTTTGTGGTGCAGATATTTAGGAACTTTGAAGAATCCGAAAACAAGGATGAATACGAATAAGTTATCCACCGACAATGCTTTTTCAACCCAATACGCGGCCTGGTACTGTGTGAATTTTTCTACTGCTATGTCGTGGCTCATCGGAGATCCGTCGGTATTGAAAACCCAATACACCACGCCCGAAAAGATCATAGACAGCGAGATCCAGACGATTGACCAGATTGTGGCTTCTTTGGAAGAAACCTCATGACTTTTTTTATTGAAAACTCCTAAGTCAAGCAGGAGCATGATAACGACTGTTACCGCAAATCCCCACACCAGTCCTGGATGAAGATCTAAAATACCTTGATGTTTGTCCACTTTTATACTATGTTATTATACTACAAAAGCAATAGCTGTACGATGTACAATTATTGCCAGTTTTTTCACTTTAAAAATATAATTTTCAACAGCAAATAAATTTTTACGAAAAAAAATCGCAATTTTCGATTAACCTATTGCTGCTCAGTATTAGATTTTACAAATATTTCTGCTTAACCGTTTCAATAGTCTCCTGCAATTTTTTATCTGCTGTAGGATCTCCTATGGCATTGAATTTCCACTCGTTATTTCTCTTATAGAAAACACCCATCACCATAGAAACGTGTCCTTTGAAAGACGCATCATTGGCAATATCATATTTGGCAAAAACGTCTTTTACCTGGGTTGGAGAGCCTTCGAAAATACGGATTGACGCAAAAGGGATCGACCCGAAATCCTGACCTCTGTAGCTGTTCAAAACCATCGCAACATATTCAACATTGGAATCCAGACTGCTGAAATCTACCGTAATAACCTCATTATCGAGACCATCGTTGCCGTTGACATCCCCTGTTAAATCATCTCCACTGTGTCTTACAGATCCGTTTTTTGATTTCAGGTTACCGAAATAAATGACCTCAGTCGAGTTTTTGTTGGAGTCATACAGAATACAGCTTCCATCCAAATCAACCGCTTCCTTGGTTACCCCGCCGAAGAAACCTTTTTTCTCGATTGCTCCCCAGTTTATTCCTACACATGCCTGCGTAAGAGTGGTTCCATTTTCCTTCGTAAGGTTAATTCTTTGACCTTTTTGTAAGTTAATAGCCATCTTTTTATGTTTAGTTTGTTATTTAAATGAAAATCCGAGCGCACTGCCCTTTTCATTTTTAATTGTTATTTAAGTTTAAATTAAGCATTGCCCGTAAAATATTTGTTTCCTCATTGATATCAAATATTTTGCTCATAATATCTACATTTTCGAGATTTTTAAGATAATCTGCCAATACCCCGATAACCTGTTCGGGTAATACCCGCTTTCTTTCGTTGATGGTTTCTTCCAGATGTTCATTTTTTCTCCGTAGTTGATGAACAATCGTTCCCTGATTGGATTCGTTAGGCATCGTATTCAGTTTTTCCAGTTTTTTAGGATCTATTAAATACATTTTTTTGCCTTCGATGTCAAAAATGAACTGATCATCCGACTGGAAGATCTTAAAAAGCTCATATTCATTTCCCGCAATCGCATATCCACAGACAAAACGAACTTTAAAGTTCTGAATATTCAGTCTTCCCAGTAATTTCCTTTCGATCTGGTAATCCTGGTACTGATACGCCGGAAACGATCCTGATTTTAACAGTTCTTCATCAACATCAGACCTGTAAAACTCGGCAGCATATTTTTTATAAAAATACAGAACATTATCCCAGTTTACCCGAAATTTATCTTCCGTAAGATCTTTATAAATATTTTTTAACTGATTGGAAAACACACTGCTGTACATTTTCCTGTCGGTTTCAAAGCCATCTGTCTTTTTTTCTTCGAATCCTGAGATGTACTTATTATTAACGTCAATCTCATTAATAACAGCGAGCAGATCGGTTTCTTTCTGACGTTTGATTTTGGTTAGCAATTCGATCAGGCTGTCGGTATACTGAAGATGAAAAAGCTCAAGTTTACTGTAATCCAATCCGGTATTATCCTGAAAAAGGTGATGAATGATATCGGTCTTAATGTAGATCGATATGATGTCAACATTTTCAAAAAAATTGGCAAGAAGTTTAAGCTTGGTTAATCTTCTTTTGCTTTGAGACAGTATGTTTACCGCTTCATCATCCACCTTTACACTTTGTTATTTATCCTCTTACGTTTGCTTTTAATTCGTGTTCTAAAGTCATCAAATCCTGATCCAGTTTTCTTCTGCCTTCTGCACCCTGTTTCTGAATCTGCTTCACCTCGTTTAAGGTACTGATTAATTTCGAAGTGGTCTCCCTTAATGTATCAATAGAAACAATGGTCTGTTCATTGGCCCTGGCAACATTAACTGAATTCTGCCCTAAACGCTCAGCATTTTTTCTCAGAATTTCTTCTGTGGTGGCTGATACTTTCTGCTGAATTTCAATATTCTGCTGCTGTCTGTACATGGCTACGGCAAGAGACAGCTGGTTTTTCCATAATGGCAGGGTTGTGGTCAGAATCGTCTGCGCTTTTTCAGCGATCGAAACATTATTGTTCTGCACCAGTCTGATCTGGGGAAGCGACTGCATCATGATGACCCGTACGACTTTGAGATCAGCCAGCCTGCGGTCTAATCTCGCGATGAAATCTCTTTTATCTGCAATCTGGTAATCCTGGTAATTCTGGGGTGCGGCTTCCATCCCGGCCAGTTCCACTCCTGCTTTTTCCATTCTCATTTGCCCGGCAATGACAAGACCTTCGATTTGCTTGACTGCATTAACATTGCTTTCAAAAATCGTTTGTAAAACCGCATTATCCTTGGTAGAAGTAATAATCCCTGCATTTACCTTATAAGCGATCTGATCGATATTATTAACGATCTTATCATATTTTGCAAACAGATTCTCAATCTGCGTTACAATGCTTTTCATAAAGGGCAGCTTGCTTAAAAAGCTTTTAAATTTATTCTGATTTAATTCCTCTACGTCTACATAATTAAGTTCGACCAATAAATTATTAATCAATTCACCTACTTCCCCGGAATTTGATCTTCTGACATTTCCAAGGAAACTGTCACTCTGGTTAGACAGTGTCCTCTGAAGGTCGGCCCCGAAATTCACAATGGAACCCGGATTGGATTCATCAATGGAATCTGCCAGGACTTCATATTTCTGGCGTTCCTCTGGCTGCAGCTGAGCGAGGTTTACATTTCCTTCCCGATCGACAAGAACGGCAGGGGCTGCATTCTGGGCAGGCTGGTTCATCGCCGGTGCAGGCACAGGTGTCGGTTCGAATGTTTTAAGCGGCTCAATTGATCCCAGCGGATCTATGGGTTGATTTTCCTGATTATCCATGGTAAATTATTGATAGATTGATACAAATTTTTCAAGACCTTCTCTCTGTCCTGCTCCTACTGCTTCAAATTTCCATTCTCCGTTTCTGTTATAAATTCTTCCGAATTCTACAGCGGTCTCAATTGAAAAATCTTCATCCAGCTCATATTTCAGGATTTCCTCATTTGTATCGGTATTGAAAATTCTGATAAACGAATTTCTTACCTGCCCGAAGTTTTGTCTTCTCGCATCTGCATCGTGAATTGTCACCACTACCGTAATTTCTTTTACGGCATCATCTATTTTGGTAAGATCAATCCTGATCTGCTCATCATCACCGGCACCGTCGCCCGTAAGATTATCTCCTGAATGGATCACTGCTCTGTCCGGAGATTCGAGGTTATTATAGAAAATAAAATGATTATCAGAAACTAACTTTTTGTTCTCACCCAATAAAAATAAAGATGCATCTAAGTCGAATCCTGTTCCTGTAGACGTATTATTGGTATCCCAACCTAAACCTACAGTAAATTTAGGTGCATTTATATTTTCTCTCTGTCCTTTTTGTAAGTTAATAGCCATAATATAATTCTGTTTTCGTTAAAGTGTTAATGTTATTTCCGTATTCTTCTATCAAGTGATAATTGTTACTGATTGCCAATTCCAAAAGGCTATCCATGTGCTCCTTTGTTATTTTAGACGTAAGATACTCAAAATTACCTGAATCTAAGCTTAAAATATATTTTACAATCCTGGTATTAAACCGGAAACCGGGCTTCAGCATTACTTCAGCAATATGTTCAACATTTTTTACTGCATAATAATTAAAATAATTTTCAATTTTAGGATCCAGTTCAAAATTGACCAGCTCGGCATAATACATAAATAGGAAATCTGCTTCTACATGGTATTCGTCAAGAATTTTATTCACCGTATACTCATGACTTCCTGTTATTTTAATATCATCTATAAAAATACAAAGTTTTCCTTTTAAAAAATCTTTATCCAGATAATAAGTATCATTGGCAATCAGATTTTTACGGTCTTCAAAGCTTAAATTCCCATAATCTGTAGTATACGTATGGTTTCTGTTGATCTTTGATAATATGCTGGATTTTTTTCCTCGTTGAAACAGATAAAAATCCAGATATTTTTTAAAATAAAAACATAAAAAATTGGAAGCGGTCGGAATGGCCATATAAGGACTCGGCAATACGACAATTTCTTTATCGGTATTTAAAATTTCTTCGTGACTGGAAACAAATCCTTCGAATAGTTCTTTTGCAAATTTTTCGGCATATGACGTATCGCCATATTTGAAATAGCTGTATTCTGCAGGTGAAAAAGTAAATTCATCTGCCGAATGAATGTGGTGTAAGCTATACCTCTTGTTCATAATTATATTTTGTGGGTAAGTAAGTGTGCGTTGAAACCAAAATCTTTTGCGCCTTTATAATCTGCTATCGGGTTATCTCCGATATGCAGAATCTGATGCATTTCCAAATCCTGATTTTTAATTAACTTTTTTACTTCCTGAAAAATCTGCGGATTTGGTTTCGAACAGTTGATTTCATCAGAATAAATATGGAAATCGATAAACGGGTCCAAATTTTCACTGGCCAGGAATTTACGCATGGTTTTTCCCTTGATAAATCCGGTATTGCTTAAAATATTAATGGTTTTTCCCTGATTTTTGATTTCATCAAAAAACTGATGCAAACCGTCGAATATCACCACAGGTTTATATTCCAGGAACAGATCCTCGCTCTTCTGATAAAACTCATTGAGCTTACCGGGGTCCAACTGTTTCAGATCTATCCCTAAAGAATTCAGAATCAACAGATAGATTTCATAAGTATCCACATTACCGCCAATTACTTCATTGATCGTATTGCAGAGATCGTCATAATATTTTACGACTTTTGCCACCTCTTCCATCGGTTTTTCGACTTCAAAAAACGAGGAGAACAGCTCAACTCTTTTTGCTTTAAATTCAGGATGAGATTTTATCAGGGTAAGCCACAGATCAAAAGAAAAATGGGAGTGACTGCGGATGTCTATATCTGTTTTCAAAATAATGTAAGTTAAAAGTTTTTATTTAGCTTTGAAAAAGATTTAAATGGTTATTTTTAATTGTCATCAATCCGTGTTTAAAATTTTCCAGTTCTCCCAAAGATAGAATTTTTCTTATTAATGGATAAATGTAGGGTGATGTTTTAAGATATTTTTATGATTTCCCGTAATTAATTTATTTTTTTCAGAACGTTGAAATACGATCTGAAGATTCAGATCTCAGAATGGTAAAATGTATTGGCAGTATCTTTAACTATTCGTCCTCTCCAATTCCCGGCTTTACACCTTTTCTACTTTTCAGGCATCACTTTGTAAGTAGGGTCGTCCTGAATGTTTACCTCAATGACGGCTTCGGCATTCTTCAGCATTTTCCTGCAGTCTTCGCTCAGGTGTTTTAAATGCAATTGTTTATCTAACAGAGCATATTTTTTTGAGAGTTTATCCAAAGCATCAATCGCGCTCATATCAACAATTCTGCTGTCTTTAAAATCAATAACAACCTGCTCAGGATCACCGGCGGGATCAAATTTATCGGTAAAAGCTGTTACAGAACCGAAGAATAAAGGTCCGGAAATCTCATAATATTTGGTTCCGTTTTCGTCAATATACTTTCTTGCCCGAATTCTTCTGGCATTATCCCATGCAAAAACCAATGCTGAAATAATAACACCCACTAAAACTGCCAACGCCAGATTATGCAGTATTATTGTGATTAAGGCCACCGTAATGCCCACAAATATATCTGATTTCGGCATTTTATTGATAATTCTGATTGACACCCACTGAAAGGTACTGATGGCTACCATCATCATGACACCTACCAAAGCAGCCATCGGGATTTTCTCAATGAGCGGAGCGCCTATCAGAATAATAATCAGAATGGTAAAAGAAGCAATAATTCCCGACAGCCTCGCCCTTGAGCCAGCATTAAGATTTACAAGAGTCTGAGCCACCATTGCACAGCCTCCCATTCCGCCAAAGAAACCATTGGTGATATTAGCAAGCCCCTGAGCTACAGATTCTTTATTGGCGTTTCCTTTAGAATTGGTAATTTCATCAACCATTGAAAGGGTCAGAAGAGATTCGATCAAACCGACTCCTGCCATAATTAAAGCATACGGAAAAATAATCTGAAAAGTTTCCGGAGAAAACGGGACTTCCGGAAAATGAAAACGGGGAAGATGACCACTGATATGAGCAATGTCCGCCACTGTTTTTGTATGGATATTAAATCCAAAAACGATGGCAAAAACAATAATAATGGCCATTAGTGAAGCCGGAACTACTTTGGTGAGCTTTGGAAAAAAGTAAACGATCGCAATGGTAAGCGCCGTTAATCCCAGCATAACATATAAAGAAGTACCCTGAAGCCATCCGGCTGTTCCGTCGGTATTAATAATTTTAAACTGCTCAACCTGAGCCATGAAAATAATAACTGCCAGACCGTTTAAAAAACCGTACATTACCGGTTGGGGAATAAGCCGGACAAACTTTCCAAGTCTGAAAAATCCGACCAGCAGCTGAAAAATACCGGCCAGAACCACTGTTGCAAAAAGATATTCTATACCATGGGTCTTTATTAATGCGATTAAAACTACAATGGTAGCACCTGCACCACCGGAAACCATTCCGGGACGGCCGCCCAAAACTGCGGTGACCAGCCCCATCATGAAAGCGGCATATAATCCGGTAAGAGGGGAAAGCCCCGCCAGGATAGCAAATGAAAGTGATTCGGGAATCATGGTCATTGCTACAGTAAAACCTGCCAGAAGCTCGTTTTTGTAGTTTATTTTTTTCGAAAAATCGAATAAAGCAATAGTATTTTTCATGAGATCGCAAAGGTAGGAAGTTGAGAAGTAACGTACAATATTTTATAATAATATGCATATTCATGGACAATTTTAACATTAAAACAGGCTATAAAACATTATCTATAAGAATATTATATTTCACATAATTGTCCATTTAATTTATAAATTTTTCATTAATAATAATATTAAATAAAAAATATAAAGCTAATTCTTTGCATTGACTTATATTTTTTTTAATTTTGACTGCCAGCAAGTTGATTTCTTAAGGATTTCTGACAATCAGGATATTTCCTTAGCATTCGACATAATTATGGCAGAATTAATACACAGCTAAAAGAATAGCATGAAAGTGCTTTGGTAGTAATATTTTTGTACTTAGAGGATATCTTTACTACATGAAGTCAGATGATAACAGGAATAAACGCTAAAAGCAAACAGATGATTGAATGCGCAGGAAATTCTTTAACACGACTTATAAGTAGATTAATTCAACAGAATTTATAAAGATTCCACAATGAGTATTGTCGTAAATAAATGAAAACATTTGGTTGACGTCTTCACTCATCGAAAAATTTACTAATAAAACTTACAATCATGCGACATTGTTTAACACAAAAGAAATATTTTATTTAATAAAATGTTATATAAAGACATACATATAGGTCAGTTTATCAAGGAGAGGGTAAATGATATGGAAATTACCGTTGACAGAATCTGTAATTTTTTGAATAAGGACGAAGATTTCGTCGAGAATATCTATAACAGTAAATCTATTGATACCGATCTGCTTTTAAGGTGCTCCAAACTTTTAGAATATGATTTTTTCAGACTTTACAGTACACACCTGATCTTATATTCTCCCCCTTCAGCGATCAACAAATCTGCAAAAACAAAGACGAGTACGATTCCTTATTTCAGGAAAAACATTTATACCCAGGAAATTAAGAACTTCATTATTGGAAAAATTATATCCGGAGAAATGACTCATAATGAGATCATTAAAGAATATTCTATTCCAAAAAGTACGCTTCACCGCTGGTTGCAGAAAAAGTAGTAATAACGGATAAATAAAAAGCAATGCGTCCCAACTATAGTAAAATTTATTATGATATGCTGAAGCAGGATGATCCTGAAAAGTTAAAAGACCCCAAAATAAAGGAGCTTTTGAAGAAACTCAATACAACAGAAGATGTATTGAATTTTAACGAAAAAATCTTTAAGCAATCTAAAGAGAGCCAGCAGAATAACCAGAAACTGAAAACTTACGACAAAAAAACCATGCTTAGGCTGTTACAGTATCAAAAAAAGCATGAACTTTCCACCAGTTTTATGTCGAAAAAATATAAGATCAGCAGAACCACCATTGCCAAATGGAGAAAAACTTTTGAAAAGGAATTAGAAACAGCATCCGGTGAATAATTTCACCGGATAATTTTCTTGCTTTTACGATAGTTCTATATTAGCACAAGTTTTTATTTGTAGTTTATTTTGTGATTTAATTCAATTGGATTATTTTCTTGTAAAATATCATTTTGCATTTCTTTACTCTTTATTGAAATATCCATTGTATTACCATTCGGGTCGGTAAATGTAACTGTTTTTCCCATTCCCACTTTTGCATTTACATCATATGGATCATTAAAATATGATTTTGCAAGTGTTTCATATTTTTTCCAATCAATTTTTATTGCTTTTGTGCGGGCGTCAAATATATTCCCGCCTTTTTTGACTTCTATCAAATTAAATGAATATTCATTGTTTGAATCTTGAATAGAAACAATCAACCCAGGTAAACCATTGAAAATATATGGACCGTCTCCAAAAGGCAATTCTGTAGTAAACCAAGCAATCCAGTTTCTTCCTCCATAATTTGTTTCTGCTTTTTGAGATTTATATTTTCCGATTATTTTTTGTTCGGAAGATATTTTCCAATTTAATATTTCCTCAATCGGAAGAAAATAATCTGTTCCCAAATAAGTTATTACTTTTTCAATTCTTTTTTGAGTTAGATTCTTTTTGACATAGAATTGGTTTTCAACACCCATTTTAAACCTTCCGTTTCCATTATTCAACTTTATTGAATCTGTTTTTTTGTCTTGTGATTCTCTAAAAATTGAAATATTATTTTTTAAATCCAAAATCATAATATCGGAATTAACATCATCTGGTTTTTCTGAATTCAGTTTGTATTTTGTTTCGTAAATAAAACTAAATTTTTGGGAGAAACAAAATGTAGAAATTCCAAGAAAAAATATTATAAATTTCATTTTTTTAATGTGAGCATCAAACTCTTTACAAAAATCATCATTTTGTACAAAAATATTTGTAATTTGGCCTTTCAAAACCATACGCAATAATTCGTTTAAACATTTGAACATCAAAACTTTGAATATACGAATTATTACTTTTTCATACAAATTTTATTTCATTTCCTTATCCCGAACTCAGGTTGTTATTATTCTCTTGATTTGATTGAACAAAACAAGACAGGCTTTGTTTTCACAAAGCCCGTCTCTATAATGACAGTTACTAGTTTTCCTATTTTGCAAAAATTTCTTTCAGCTGGGAAACAATGTTGCTGTTTCCGGAAACCGTGATATCTCCGATTTTATCGGCAATTTTCTCCATATATTCCATTTCTTTCAGCTTCCAGAGCACTTCATTTTCTTCCATAAGTTTTGCCGTATTCAGCAGACTTCTTGTGGAAGCGGTTTCCTCCCGGCGCATGATACTGTTGGCCTGGGCTTTTTTCTCCGCAATCAGAACCTGATTCATGATTTCTTTCATTTCCCCGGTTAAGATCACATCGCGGATTCCTGCATCGGAAACTTTCAGTCCCAATTCTTCAGCTTTATTTCCGAGATTTTCCAGAATTTCTTTTCCTACAGCATCTTTTTTCACCAACAATTCATCCAGTGTCACTGCCCCGACCAATTCACGCAAAGCCAGCTGCATCAGAATATATAACTGTTTATCATATTCTTTGTTTTCCATTAATGCCTTTTCAATATTTTCCACCTGAAAACGCACATAGAAATTGATACGCAACATCGCTTTATCTTTTGTCAGCAATTCCTGACCCGCAATCTCCATCTGCTGCATCCGCATATCAACGGATTTTACCTCAACGGAAATCTCATTATTCCAGAAATAGTATGTTCCCGCATTCAGAATGCTGTCCAGTTTTCCGTCTATTAACAGCAATCCTTGATATTGATTTGTCACAACAAACTTTCTTGTGAAATTTTTAAGTTTCATGTTCTCCAGGATGGTCTTCGAAATTTTTTCTGTGATGTCAACTTTCGTTAAATCCACTTTCTGAAATGCTCTGTTTATAATACCTCTCCAGAAAGCGTGCTGGCCTACACTTAATACTTCCCTGAAAATTCCATTTTCATAAACCAGGACAATTTCACCGTCTTTTACTTCTATTACTTCAAGCATTGCGTTCAGATTTTCATTCCTCAGCAAAAGATTCAGATCTTCACTGGTCATAAACTTATTTTTCAGGTCATAGATCTCTACGGTTTTATTTCCGAAAATCCATTGGTTTCCTTCTTTTAAAATTTCAGTCAGATTACCGTTTCTGAAAACCAGACCTACCTGATAGGCTTTAATCTGTATATTTTTAAACATCATATTTTATTTTAAAGTGTTATTAATTTTAACTTAAAAAAGGAAAAACTGAAATTTTCTCTTCCAAAAATGGCGGAATCATAGTTTTTCAGAAAACTCCATTTGTTTCAGAACAGATATTAAAACTTATGATCTAATGAGTCAGATCCCGGGCGTGTCCCTAGCCATCGCTGAAAGCAACAGCCCGGGTCGCTACGTTCGCTTCTACTCCTCGTTCATCGCCTTCCGGCTCTTCCCTGCGGGGTATCCGCTACCATCGCTCACGCGGAAATTGTCCTTCTTAGACCATTCTGTCTAATATTACGTATTCATCATACAAATCTTATTTCCGGAAAAAATCTTTTCTTACAGGCTTTTCAGAATGTTGATCCAACAACTGAAAAAAATTCAGATTTTCCATAGTGAACATTTTTAACGAGATGTTCAACTCTAATGAAAATAGATGAACTCTATTTCCAATCTACAGTGAAAGTGTAGTGCTCTGACCAACTGAGCTGCCTCATTCGAAGTGAGGGTGGGAGTCGAACCCACGCATCCAAAAAAGCTATTACTCTAACCGGACTGAGTTATATTCCCCGAAGGAAACAGAAGGATTCGAACCTCCGACCCATAGCGCATGGCAGAAGTTTTTTGGCAAACTCCCAAAGCCTTCAGGTCAAGCTGAACAGAATCAATAATGTCTTTCAACAAATTCTCCTGCAATGGTGCTGTACAGAAACACTCAACAAGACCTGCCTGATATTTTGACTAAAATTTATTTCACAAAATTTCAGTATTGTTTTATGTTGATGATGCAAAGTAATAATACGATTACGCAATCTTTTTGCGCAGAATATGATGATGATAAAAAAAAGACATTTTTAATAAAAAATGTCTTCATTGTATTCGCAGATAAGAATTTAAAACTTATCTTGCTTTGAAAATCAATCCATTGCTGCCGATATAAAACCAGTCTTTCGGATGATCAGTATAAACAGGGATGAGTTCAAGATTTCTGACAGGACCTGAAGTATAAAGCGTTTTATTCCAGCTATGCAGTTGGTATTTGGGTTCTACATACTTTTGGGTATCAATAAAATAAAACCCTTTTCTGTTATATTTAGTAAAGGTTAGCCTATCGTACCGGTCTTCTATTTCCTGAAAATCAACCGGGATTAATGAGTTTCCAAGCTCATCTATCAGAAGATTTTTTTCATTTTTTGTTGCCAACAGGTATGTTTTGTCACCGGATGATTTTATAATTTTCAGGCTTTCATATTCGGGCTTTGTTTTTTTATTCAGTTCAAAATCATAAAATCCGTATTTATTGTTCTGCCTGTAAATACACTTTTCTTTATAATAGGGATCGCATTTTGAAAGATTGTATTTAGCCTTTAGTTTTTCAACAGCTGCTGCATCAGCAGTCTTTGTGGCCCCGGGAGGAGAAAACCCTTCCTGATAAATAGAACGCGTGGATCTGTTGGAGAACTTTGCTGCAGGCGTAGTGATATATTTTGTTTCTTTATCATTAGAAACCAGCCATTTCACCTCTTTGGCATTCCCTTCAATATAGTTAATCTGCTGATATTCTACCGGGATAACGGTTTGTCCGGTATGATCAATCATGCCGATTTTCCGGTTCTTTTTAACTAGAAAAGAGTCATTTCTTATCAATTCGATTTTATCAAATTCTTCGGGATCAGCAATGTGTTAAAATTATATACCCCAAATTTTCCGTTTTCATTTTGTACGATGACAGACATACCGTATTCACCACGGTCGATATCAATCATTTTATATTTTGCATCCAAAACCATTTTGCCTTTTTCATCGATCAGTCCGTATTTTCCCTTATCATTAACCTTGGCAAAACGATGGACATTTTCCTCGGTGAATTTCGTTTCAAAAAAAGTAACACTGTCATATTTCGGACTGATCTTTACGTTTCCGGATTCGTCGCTGTATCCCCACAGATTTTTATCACGATACGGAACGAGGGTCTGTGCATTCATGAAAGAGAATACAGATAAAAAAAAGAGAGTGATAAAATGTTTCATCATTTTTTTTCGAAGATTATTTGAGTATTGGATTTCTTAACATCAGCAGTGGAACTGTATTCGTCCAGGTGACTGTTTAAGCTTTTAATCGATTTTAAAAATCCTGTTGCTTTCAGGTCATCATAAAAAAATTTTGGAGCGTTTTTTTTCTGGATTTCGCAGACCACAAGTTCATATTTTCCCGTGGTTGGATATCTCAGAATCAGAATGTGATCTTCATTCTCTTCTATTTTTTTATAGTCACTCCCTTTACATTCATCATTGAACCTGTAGGCTCCGGTATAGTAAAAAGTACCCTCTTTCAAACTTCCGGTTAAAACGGAATTATTGGGCTGATCATAATAATAGGCTTTATTTTCATTCGTCTTTTTATCCGTGAAAGATCTGATGAAAGTGGTTCTGGTATCATCTGAAAATCCGGAATATTCTCTGGTAAACTCCCTACCTGTATATTTTTCTGAAATTTCATACGTGAATTTTTTTTCTTTAGGTATTGATACCAATGCCAGATCCAGTTTCCGGTTTTCTTCAAAGTTTTTCATACACTTGCTGTATTCCGAATTTCCACCGCTCCAGATAAAGTTTTCCAGACTGCTTTTCATAAAACTTTTTTCCTTTTTCCCGGCAGTGCTGTTATCAAAAACGATATCATGAAGACTTACTCCGACCAGTTTTTTATTTTTAGGGATATTTTGCAGTACATTCAGATCCTTCAGATAACCGTACATTTCATTTTCGGCCTGGGTTCCGTCTGCAAACCACAATTTAATCGGAGAAATATCGCTGTCAAAATTATATTCTTCAGCTTTTTCTCCCAGGAAATTTTTCGTATTACCTGTTTTATAGAAACCTTTTTTAGGGAAGAGTTCACCAAAACCATAAAAATTCACCTGCCTTCTGTTACTGACGGCGTAAATATTCAGAAATTTTATATACAATAGGGATTTTGCTGTTTTGTTATCAAAAAGCAAGCGGTTCATAACATAAAATTTATTTTCATAATTATTGAACTGAAATTTCATTTTATAATCCTGATCGTTCTTTGAAATATCCACAAAGTACATATTCTCCGTGTTTGGATAAAAAACTTCAAAACTTTGGGCCAAAGCAAAATTTGAAATCATTAAAAATAGAAATGCCTTAGTTTTCATGTCGGCAAAGATAGAATAATTCATCATCGCTATATAAATAAAAACTCCCGTTTTAAAAAAGGGAGCCAATAGTATACAAATAAAATTGTTACATTGTTACATTGTTACATTATTATACTGGTAAATTGTTAAATTGCTCACTGCTACACTGCTACACTGCTACATTGCTACATTGCTACATTGTTACATTATTCATCCGCTGCAGACACCAGTGTAAAATTTTTGCAATGTTCTTTGCGTCATCCACCCCCCTGTGATGGGTGCCTTCAAGTTTAAAATTCAGCTCGCCTAAAGCCCTTGCCATTCCGACACTTTTGCGGACGGTCGGATGCAGTTCTCCGAACAATGTTTTCACATTGATATGAGCATCACTTAAAGGATAATCGACATTAAACTTTCCTGCCTGATCTTTAAGCATATTCAGATCATAGTTTCCGTAACTCGCCCAGGTCAGGTCTTCAGAATCGTATTCTGCTCTCAGAATATCTAATGCATCTTCCAATAGAATGCCTTCGTCATCAAGCATCTCCTGGGTAATAGAAGTCAGCTCCGTACAGAACGGGCTTACTTTTGAAAATTGTGGTTTTACGAGAATTCCCTCATTTTGTGAAATCCTGCCGGTTTTTGCATCCATGATACAGACGCCGATTTCTATAATTTCACTTGCCTGACCTCTCGGCGGGCGGTCATTCCAGCACGTCGCTTCGAGATCTATAATTAATATATTGTCTGTTGTTTTCATTCGTTTAAATTTTTATTGACATAAGTCGCAGATCATCTCTTACTTGATAAGTAATATGTCTTTTTATATTCTGATAATAGGATTTTTTTACACTTAAGAATACTTTAGTTTTTTTAGTTGATCACTTTGAAAAATAGTAGGTCACATAAGAAGAAAATCAGAGATTTTCATAAACTTACATGTACTTTTCACAAGCATTATTTTACTTAATACTGCTTTAGTGTTAAAACATGATGTCTTTTATAGTCTGCTGCTAAGATTTTTTTACACTTAAGAACACTTTAGTTTTTTTAGTGGATCACTTTGAAAAATAGTAGGTCACATAAGAAGAAAATCAGAGATTTTCAAGACTTACGTGTTCTTTTCACAAGCATTATTTTTACTTCATACTACTTAAGTGTTAAAACATGATGTTTTGATAATCTGCTGCTGAGATTTTTTTACACTTTAGAACACTTTAGTTTTTTTAGTGGATCACTTTGAAAAATAGTAGGTCACATAAGAAGAAAATCAGAGATTTTCAAGACTTACGTGTTCTTTTCACAAGCATTATTTTTACTTCATACTACTTAAGTGTTAAAACATGATGTTTTGATAATCTGCTGCTGAGATTTTTTTACACTTAATAACACTTTAGTTTTTTTAGTGGATCACTTTGAAAAATAGTAGGTCACATAAGAAGAAAATCAGAGATTTTCATAAACTTACGTGTACTTTTCACAAGCATTATTTTTACTTCATACTACTTAAGTGTTAAAATGTGATGTCTTTTATAATCTGCTGCTGAGATTTTTTTACACTTTAGAACACTTTAGTTTTTTTAGTGATCACTTTTAAAACTAATATTACCTGAGTGTCAGTAATCTGCAAATTTCTGTTATTTAATTGGTTAATCATCAGCCCAAAATTTCTCTTAAAATTCTGGCTGCATTGTAAGCATCGTCTGCTCCGTTGTGATGATGGCCTTCAAAATTCATATTCATCGCGCGAAGAGCTCTTTTCAAACCCATCATTTTATGAAGTCCGTTATAATTGCTGAATAGATTCATCACATTAATATAATGTTGCGAGAAAGGATTTTCAATACCGAGAGCATCACATTGCTGCATCATCTGTTCTTTATCAAAACTTCCGAAACCTGCCCAGCTAAGAGAATGAGAGTGATATTCCTCTTTAATTTTCTCGCAGGCATCTTCGAAATCAATTCCTTTTTCTTTAATTAACTGCGGTGTAATTCCTGTTAAATCCGTACAAAACTTACTGATTTTAGACCTTTCAGGAATGATATAAATGCTTTGCTTTCTGGAAATTATTTTGCTTGTTCTGTTTAATTCGCAAATTCCTATTTCTATAATATCGACTTTCTGACCCGTCGGGATCCGGTCGTTCTCCCAACATGTAGCTTCCAGATCGACCATTAATATTTCGTTGGTTGTATTCATTTCTTTTATTTCATCTGTTCCAAGACTCAAAAGGTCCTTAGTAGAATTTTATCATATTTTCGTGCCTAAGTGTTGGTCTGTTGTAAAAAAAATATAAGTTTTTTTAATTTCCGTGAAACGCTTTATAAAATGCCTCTTCAATTTCCAGTTGATCGCTTTCTACATATCTTCGGGAAAAATGGATTGGGACCGATTCTTTTACTTCACATTCTTTCATGATTCTTCCGGATGCAGAGGCATAACTGTGGTAATTAATCTTGGCAAATTCCTGATCTTCATCTTTGTAAAATGTTTCGATATACACCTTATCCGCTCCTGTAAAAACCTTTTTTATTTTTTCATAATTGCTTTCACAAACGGCGTGATCCATGATTACCCCTAATGTATAACCTTCATTTCTTGTCAGAAGATAAAATAAATCGGAAGCATTGTAAACGGCTTCTTCTATCTGAATTTTCCGGTCCGGATCATCATTTTCAAAAGCAGCTTTCAGTTCACTGATCCATTTCCCATTTTTAAATACGGAAGCATTTTCATGAAAGGTAATCGTGTCTTTTTCCCTGAACAGATACGCTATAGAATCTGTTTTATGATCCAGAATGGCAAAGTCAACGTTCACATAATCGTCTTCAAAAAGGAAATTCTGGCGGGTCACCAATTCAAGATTCCAATAGGGCGGATGAATTTTATAAACATGGATTTCTTTTTCCGAAACAATTTCACGTATCTCATACTCAATTGCTTTTTCACCCACCAAATTCCAGGTGTAAGATTTCAACCTTGATTCAACTTGTAAATGTATATTTTTTGGTCCGCAGATCACAACTTTTTCTCCGCTTCCTATCTGGTGCCTGAAAATTCCGTCAAAATTTGAAAAGTGATCAATATGCGTATGGCTGATGAATATTGCTGAAACGGACTGCACTTCTCTAACGGTCAGTAAACCGGCTTCACCGCAATCACACAGGTAATGTTTTCCGGAGTTGGGAATTTTTATTAATATGCTGATGTCTTCTTTTAAAAGATTTTTTATTTCTGCCTGTATCATTTTTTAATTTTTATTAACCATAAAAACTCTGGAGACGTTTGTCATTCTGAAAGAATCAAAGCACGAGATTTAATCATTACTTCCGCAAAGTTTACTAAATCTTTACTGGATAACAATTGTATTCAATCAATAAAACCTTTGTCATTTTATGGTTCAGTTTAACACTTAAAAAGTTTCGGTCATTAACTACCGAAACTCCAATTTTACCGTCATTAATTCTTCTTTTACCAGATCAATGGCTAAAGAATTCATTTTTTTGTTGATTCTTTTCTGTTCTTCTTTTTCTATGGTTGTAAAAACTTCCGGAAAATCTTTTTCAAAGTCCTCCAAAATATCCTGTGCCAAAAGCCCGATCACTTTCCCCATCATTTTAGGTTCAAACTCACCAGTCTTGCTGATAACGTTATTCAACCTGTTTACAGTAACATATTTTTGGATTTCATCCCAAATATCCTGAGCTTTTTCGCTAAAGTTAACTGTTTTTTTAACCGTTTTATCCTGTTTTCTGATCACCCTGGATTTTTCAATCCACTTTTCATTTTTATTTTTCAGAATGACCCTTGAGCCATTGCCGAAATATTTGGTTTTCAACGTTTTTATAATGGTTCCTTCACAGCTGTTATTTTCCAGTTCAGGTAATCCTAACCATGCCGGAATTTTAGAATCGAAAGCGTTGGGGAATTTCAAAGCCTCATCCAAAGTCCCTTGAAACAAGATTTTTGCATAGAAAAATCCGGTTTCTTCAAAAATTAGGTTGACTAAATCCGTATCCAGATAAGTTACACCATTCAGTTTAATATCGAATGCGTAAAATTCGTTGTAAGGCGCATATTCAATACCTTTCTGAACTGTTACCGCGTCTTTTACAGGCTCAACTTCTTTGTGTCTGTAGCCACCCCCGAACAATTCTCCGTAAATAATAACACTTTCGACATCCGGATACATAGTTTTCACTTTTTCGAAGACACTGATTACATTTTTTCTGTAACGTTCTAAGATTTGATGGGCATTGTAGAATTTTTCACCCTTCTCGATAAAGGCGGTTCTTTTGGCAATTTTAATTTCCTTTCCATCGGTAAAGAAAGAGAAATTAGCTCCGTGAACTTTCTCCTGCACGATGAAAACCTCATCCCCAAAACCCTGCAACCTGATCTGATCGATCACGCGGGCCTGGTAAGCATTTTCCATAGAATTGTATGTTTTAAAAATCATTTTTTTAGTTTTAATAGTTATTGAAATTTCTTAAAAGGCTTTCAATATTTTCCTTTCCAACGGGATTCATGGAGTGACAGTAGAATTTTGGCAAGTTCAAATAATGATCCATACAATACTCTACCAGCCATTTTGCGCAGTCGTATCCTGTTTTTTCAACCCTTTCCCGGGAATTGGGGTCCCAATAATGTTCATCAGCAAGGTCATGGTCAAAAGAAATCATTTCGGGAAGTCCTTTTTCCAGGATCCGGTTAATGAACTGCTCATAATTCCGGACAATATGCCAGTCTTTTCTAAGGAAAACATCTTGTTTGGTATACCGGTATACCTCAACCGGATATCTGATATCATCCAGGAACAATAATCTTTTTGTCATTTCCATCGGTTTATTTATTAATGGGAAAAGTAAATATTCAATGCTCTGAAGATACTTTTCACATTGGTATTCGGATAAAATCCGGAACTGTTGATACAGTTGATTTCCACAATCTTCCAGCCTTCACCGGTTAAACAAATATCCATAACAAAAGCTTTTTCAAGATCGAAAATCCGGATCATTTCATTGGCAAAATGCAATCCGTCTTCTGAAACTTTTTCTTCAAAAAGAATATAATCATCAAATTTGTAATATCCTGCATCGATTATTTTCCCGCCAACAATCCAGAGCCTCGCTTCTTTTATGGGCCGTTTGGCTTCAGAAACCTGAACCAGGGAATCTACTGAAATTCTGTTGGATTTATTTTCTATTGATTCAAAAACAAAATCTTTCCATTCTGATTCATTGAAAACTTTTCCTGTGAAAATTTTCGCTTCGCTGTAAGGTTTGATAAATTTTATTTCATTATTTTTCCAGATCAATTCTTCCGAAATTTTATGAACAGATACGGTATGATTGAGAAGGTTTTCACTATAATATGTTGAATACACTTCGTACAGATGATTGCCTCCGTAAAAAGATCCGGGAAACCAGCCGGCATTTTGTTTTGCCAGCCTTGCTAGGGTCACCGAGCCATATACAAAAATATCTTTTCTGTCGGTTTCAAAGTCTATTTTTTCTGCAGTCGGAAGAATATTAATGACGGTGTACTCAATATTTAATTCTTCCAAAGCATCAAAAATTTTGTAATGATCGGGATCTAAATAGACATTAGCCTGAATTAGAAAATACATGGTTATTAGTTTTTATGGTTTATTTATTTTTAGATGGAAGCCGGAGGGATGGAAGTAATTGAATCGTTTAAAATCCAGCCTTTTACACCATCATATCGGCACAATTGGAACTTGCGAATGCGTAAGGTTTTGCTTTAAACACATACCCCATTCCAAGGATATATCCCATGGCATCTTTCAAAGCCACATTGGATTTGAAATCCGGATCGGTGTTAATATCTGCGTGTACCTCCATTTCCACTTCATAAGTTTCCAGTATCGAGCAAATAGCATAGGCAATTTCTACGGATTTGTTGACTTCATTCAACATTCGCTCCTTGATACTGATACGCTGTATTTCTCTTTCTTTTCTGATAAAGGAAAACGCTCCTTTTCCCTCGCGAATAAAGACTACTGCCGTGGCATAATTAATGGCGTCACCATATACGTGGGAGTCTGAACCTACACATACTTTCAGCCGGTGTCCACTGGCCTGTTCGCGGATGATGGCTTCTTCTACCAGCTGTGTGATAGCGTGCTGGAAAAATTTCCCGTTCATATTCTGCCATTTTGGTTGTTGCGTTTCCATTTTTTCTACATGTTTTTAAATTTGTTTTGTAAATTATTTTAATAATAAGCTATAAATCAACACACTATTGATGTATACATTGTACGGAAAGAGGGACTCGAACCCTCAAAACCCTGAGCCTAAATCAGGTGTGTCTGCCATTTCCACCATTTCCGCGAATAGATGAGTTCTAAACATCAGCAGAATTAAATCTGCCTTCCAATATTAACATTGTACATCATACATTGTACTTTTTACATTATACATTATACTTTTTACATCATACATTATACATTGTACTTTTTACATTATACATTGTACATTATACATTGCTACCACTCACCGTTAAGGTCTGAAAAAGTACTCTATAAGGGAATCGAACCCTTATTTTCTGCCCGAAAGGCAGACGTTTTGAACCGTTAGACGAATGGAGCAAAAAAACACTGACCAGGAGTCGAACCTGAACAACAAGAGTACATTTCCTGCATGCTGCCATTACATTATCAGTGATATTGGTAGAAGTAATAGGATTCGAACCTATTCAGCAATGAAGCAACAAATTTTAACGCTATTTTTCATTTTTTAGAAGAATTGTTCAATTCATTTCTCTTGTCTCTGTGCCCCGACTTTTCAGCTTTGGCGTACTTCCGGTTTTATGAGTTGACCGTTTTGGATCATACCAGATTCCTGAATTCTGGCATCTCATTTCTTTTTTGTGAGGAAAAACAAAGCCTGTATTTAATTTTTAGTTTGATGTAAGAACTTCTGCGCTCGACAAACTTTTTCTTTCTTCGGAACTCATCTCATTTTAGTTATTAGAGATGGTTATGGGATTCAAACCCACTCAGCTTACGCAGCGGTTTTGCAGACCGCCCCGACTCTTCCACTTCGGCGAACCATCGTTTTTCAGGATCCATACTCAGAAATATTTCTTTATAATTTCTGATCTTAAATTATTTTGAAAATAAAGCCTGTCTTCATTTTTTGTTTGATATAAGAACTTCTGCGCTTTGACAAGCTTTATTTACCTAAAAATGTAAATTATGTTTAAACTTTCCTCAGCAATTTTAATCATCCAGCTTCAAGTGAGTTAAGAAAAAGCCTGCCTATATTGTGTTTTTGGCGTAAAGATCTTCTGCTCCCGACAGACCTTTTCTTTTCTCTTCTGAAACAATTAACATTTAGTTTTTGCGATTCCGGAAAGATTCGAACTTTCAACTTCTGGTTTAACAGACCAGTGCTCTACCATTGAGCTACGAAATCTTTTGTGCTCCATACGGTAAATCGAACCCTTATTTATTGCGTCTTAAAACATTAGACGAATGGAGCAATGGTCTGGAAAGCAAGATTCGAACTTACGACCTCCCGCGTCCAAGGCGGGTAAACAACCACCGTTATCTTTCCAGTTTTGCAGATTCACTTCAAAATTCTATTCCGAGAGACAGTCGGATCAGAAAATTATCCGTGAACCTGTGCGGTCTGTGCGGGAATCGAACCCGCAGTGCCTGAGCGACAGTCAGGCAGGTTAGCCATTACCTCAACAGACCTTTTTTTGTAATCGCAGAAGGATTCGAACCTTCAGCCTTCGACGTATCAGGTCGATGCTCTAACCCGTTGAGCTATGCGATTTTATAAATTTGGGTCTCTCCGGGAATCGAACCCTGTTTTCCGGTGCCACAAACCGACGCTTTACCAAATAAGCTAAAGAAACCATAAAAAAAACGCCTCTTTTCGGGAGGCGCTTTATATTTTAGACGTGTCAGTTTATTAGCTGACCGTTATATATAAGCACCTTTTATCCACAAATTCCTTATCAAGAAGCATAATGCAAGCATACCCGTTCCCTTTCGGTTCCTGTCTGTATAGTCCTGAAAATGTATCAGATATGTTATGCAATGGTTTCATAATATTCTTGTTATTTAAAAATTGTTTTCACTGAAAGGCTGAAAACTTGTTGCTTTCAATTTTCGGTTGCAAAGTAAAGATGATTTTTTTTAATCTGCAAATTTATTTTTTATTTAAAATATTGATAATCAGTTATTTAAACGCAATATTTAGGGTAGAAGATTTCCGTCCGTAATATTTTACAGATGCCTTAAATACCTAAATGACTGTCTCTCACCGGATTATTGATCACGCTTTATTTTCTTATTAATGGTTCATTTGTTATTAAATAATTTTCAATTTTATGGTTATTTTTTTTCATTCTAAATAATTTACACCCTTAAAAACACAAAAAACGCCCCGGTAACCGAGGCGTTTCTGCAGTATTTTGATTAAATCTTTACGAGTTTACAGTAAATAATTTTCAAAGCAAGCACATTTCGCCTCATCTGATATCATCCATTCATATCCAAACGATCCCTTTAGTAAAGGGCGATCGCATAGATTTAAACTGATATGTGCTCTTTGTATTGTCATAATTTTATTGGTGCAAAGATAAATGATTTATAAATATATTTCATAATTTGTTATTGCTAACCAAAGGTGAAGCAATGTATATTATATAATTTCACTTTGAGATTGCTTCGTCGCTTTGCTCCTCGCAATGACGAAGCATTACCATCATTATTAATTCCTGAACATCTTATTTCTCCCTGTCTTATATCTGGAAATATCCTTTAGAATCACCTGATCATCGGGATTGAAATATTTTAATTCATTAACGATTTCAGAACGTGTCGCCACTTTTTCCGCAATGATTTCATAAGCTATATTTCTTGAGGTGTTCTGAAGTTTCTGATCTTTTTTAAATTCATACTTCATCGCTTCCAGATAAATGATTTTTTTATCGGACGGTGTTTTGTCGTACAATTCCTGAATTTGTATGTTGAGTACTTTCACGTCGGAAATATTGGCAAAATAATTATTCAGACAGTTAAATGCATCTTTATTTTCTTCCCAGCCTTTCAGCAGAATTTTCTGTGCTTCACCTGGCATTTCCATTTTCTGTCGGTAGATCAGAGATCCTTTTACCATCTGCCCATTGCTTACATAATCATCTATCACCATCTGATAATACAGGTGTGCATTTTCAGTATCATTCATCTCTTTATACAGATCTCCGACTTTCTCTTTATGCTGTAGTTCCCGATAAAGGTCGATTGCCTTTCGATACTGCTTTGCCTGGACATAACAGTCAGCGGCTTCTACTTTACTGTTCAGCCTTTTTAAAAATACGGCAGCAGCTTCATTATACAGGCCGCCTTCCTTTAAGGTCTGGGCAGCGCGATAGTCATTTTTCAGCAAATTCATATATACGACGGCTGCTTTTTTATATTCTTTTTCAGCAATATGCTTTTGAGCGATCTCTTCATAGATACTTCTCAATTTATCAAATAGTGAAGGATCTACATACGTTCCTTTTCCTATTCCTCCGGCGTTTCTGCCTACAGGTGCCGGTGACGCATCCTTTTGCTTGTCCCGTAAAACGACAATGATAAAAAAAACGATGGCTGCGATGATGGCAAATAATACAAGATTCCCCAGAACGGTCACCAGGTCAGCACGGGAGAGCTGCACGAGTATTCCCACTATTTTTAGGGCCGCAAGGATAAAAAATACCGTCAGAAATTTATCTAAAAACTTTTGTTTATTCATTTTTCCCGGATTTTAAAATTGTTTCATCTTCACTGAACAAACGGTACAGAACCACTGCAATAACCACTACAAGAATCCATACCAGCCAGTTGTATCCGAACATCGAAATCAGGGGATAAAAAATATACAATATCATTCCTGCAAGCAGTGTCATCAAGAGTATTTTAATTCCCTGCGGCATATGGCTCCCACCTATATCCAGCGGTTTGTCTTTTACAAAGTAGATGTAAAACGCTACCGCTCCTCCTATTGAAAGCAGTAATAGAATAAGTCCGGGAAAAGAAGCTCCGGATTCTCCTGACGAATTTTCATTAACCTTAAACATCTTTTTAAAAGAATTATTTTTATAAACAACAACAGGATCGATGGTATTAGCGGTTCCGTATCTATTCGTCAGCGAGTCTGTGATTGCCATTCTCCGTTTTTCTACCGTTTCATCCATTAAAAGTTTTCTTGAAGCAGAGGAAATGGTTATATATTTTCTCAGAGAATCCGCTACTTTTTCCTTGTAGAACTTTGTCTTTTCATCAACATATTCGGCAATTTTTTCGTTATAGATCACTTTAAGTGAATCACGTGACTGCTTTTCCCGTACCCGGTAGCCTTCAATTTCCCAGTTTAATGAAGATGGGATTTCCCCCGAGGAATTTTCTGCTATCGCGGCATCATAAGCAGCCATCAGTCCGGCTCTTTCCTTTCGGTACAGAGAATCTATTTTCATATCAATTTCCGTAAATCCGGATTCAAATGCCAGTGTTGCCATCTTCTCATCACCGGTCGGAGCCGTCTCCACTGCAGAATCGCTGTAAAGATCCGCTGATTCTGATTTTATTCTGCTCTTATGATCCGAACCTACCGCAAATCCCACGACAATAACAAGAAGTAATACGGCCATCAGAATTTTATGGTAATCTTTTGATTTTCTCTTCGGGCTGTTATTTGATTCTGGCTGACTGTGATCTCCCTCCGGAAGAGCATTTCCGAAAAGACCGGCAAACCAACCCGGGTCAAAATTAAAATTGCCAAATCCATCTCCCCGGAATGTGCCGCCGATATCTAAAGGAATTCCAAGATAAATTGCCCGTTCGGGATACCTGGTAATATAAGCAAGGTATTTTTCAATTTCTTCCTGATTTCCCTCCAGGAGCTTCTTTTTGTCAAATGGAAGATTTTTCATCCACTCTTCATCCGTCTGGGGTTTTTCCAGCTCTTCCAAGAGACGGTCATCATTCATCTCCACCAGAAATGTTTTGATCTCCTGAGGAATGGGTACACCGTTCAACGGTTTTCTGACGAGATCTTCAGCTTTCGGAGATTCCTGCAGCAGAGAAACCCAGTCTATGGGTTCCTTTAACTTTACCAATCCGAATTCAGGATGAATAATTAAATATTCGGTGTCTGCATTTTGCCAGTCCTCTGCATTTATTTTTGGATAAAAGTCTGTATTTTCGGGGATAAACAGCATATCATCAAAACACTGGAAATAGGCATTCTTCCCAATTTCTGCCGGAATATTCTGATCAAAAATCAAAAAGCAGCCATACAGAACATTCGGCTCGTTGGAAGGAACTGCAAAAGATTTTACCACACTGATGTCAATAGCAAGAGCATCGATTTCCCTAAGCCATACCAATGGTGACGCACCTTTAACTAAAAGTCCTTTTCTGGGGTACTTATTTTTCGGAAACGGTTTAATTCTCAACTCCATAACTCAGCACGTGATCTATAAATTTATGTAAATAATCTTCGCACATTTCCTGTATCGTCTTCACTTTTAACAAGGTGCTTTCAGGCAAATAATACTCAGATCCTCCAAATTCGGTTTCCGTTGCCAGCGCCGCAGCACTGAATTTTACAGTGGGCATATAAAATATCGGGATATTGGCATTGATACTTCTGAAAGTCAGCATTCCCCGGGAATCGGCAATGATCTCACTTCCATCTGAAAAAGTAAATTTATTTTTATTCTGACTGGCCACAACTTTCATGGCCGATTTATTTCTGTATAAGCAGATAGAACTGTTATACATGGTCATCAGCTCACTTTGTGAAATCACCAGATTATCATTTTTATTGATTCCGATCTGCGTAAAGTTGCTTAGAATTTGATGTTTATTATTCAGTAATTTTCCTACCTCAACCTTCACTTTAGCTGTATTTTTCTCAATTTCCGGATCACGATCCACGGCCTGTAAAGAAACATCCCCTTCTATATTAATTTCAAAAAACGAATCTGCTTTCTCTCCGTACAGGTAAAAATGTTTATTAAAATAAATCAATTCAAAATGGGAAGGGATATGCCACCCTGTTACATTCAGCTCAGAATATTCCTTTGTATTGATATTAAGTTTTGAGAGCAGCTTTTTATCCGGTTGATACTGGCACAGTATAAATTCATGCTGTTTATTTTTCGCCAGGGCAAATATGCCTTTATCTTTTATGGAAATTTCATCAAACAACACGGAGCATCCGTGGAATGTCCTATAGTGATCATAATACGTTTTGTTATAATAATTATCTGATAAATACGTTCTTAACAGTTGTTTTTTACTGCTCAGAATAAAGTACTCTCCTTCATGCATAAATCGGGTGATCTGATTTTGAGGAGTCGGAAACAATATCGGGTAATTCTGAGGCACCTCCGTTTTATTGCCTTTCTGAGTGGAGGTATTTGATCTTTTGTGTTTATTTTTAGGCGGATCCGACCACAATTCCTGTAAAGGCAGCACTATTCTCTGGACATGCTTTCTGGTTCCCTGATGGTGTTTATAAAAATTCAGTTCACCGTCAGCAGACGTGGTGATTAGAAATTTAAGTTTATTCCTGTTTTTCTGAATGACCTTCTGTAATTTTTCATGGACCAGATTTTCATGATGGGTTATAAAAAATACCTCCAGATCTTTTTCGGTATGCACTTTTTGAAAAAAAGTCTCCAGCGTTTCCGAGATATCCAGAATTCCGCTGACAAGATTCAGATTTTCGATGACCTCGCTGATATTATTCAGGGAAACAGGGATCGCGGTCTGTCCCAGCGCAAAAACTCTACATTCTGAATGTGCTTTCGGATGTCTGACTACTGCAATAGCCGATGCAAAAGCCAAAACCTTCGGCGTTCCCCAATTTTTCAGGGAAGTATCTATTAAAATAATTCTTTCAAAAACATTCTCTTCCGGCGGAATTTCCCTTTGAATATATAAGGCTTCGTTATTGGCCACGCGGTTCATGAAGACCTCATCTTCATTGGCAAATTCGGATAAAAGCATTCTGTGGAACTCACCTTTATTTGCCATATCGGAAATTCCTCCAATGGGCTGTTCTCCCGGTGAAAGATCGCGCATGGGGATTTTCAGTCCGCTCCATATTCTTTTAATTAAGCTTCCGACCTGAAAAGTTTTAGGCTCTTCAGTCAATTCTTCAATAAAACCACGGCCTGATTCTGCAGCGACCACTTCATCTGTAATTTCTGCATCAAGCTCAGGCTCGCTCCCTATTCCCTGCATGGCATTTACTATCGCTTCTGTCGTGGGATATTTTTTATAGAGTAACGAAAGCGTCCGGATATCTTTTGATATTACAGCATCAGTCAGCGGGATTTTAATGGCCGCATGAAATAATTCCTGAGGCCCTCTATTGAAGCTCTTGATGATATATCCGGATTTTTCTGCAGACATCAAATAATGAGAATCTTTGAAAATAGTCTGCAAAAGATTGATCCTGTTCTGTCCTTTTTTAAGAGATCTTCCTATTTTACTTAAATTTTCTAAAAATAAGCAGGCATCTTTTATGTTATCATTAATCTGATTGTTTTCCTCTTTTTTTAATCTTCTTAAAAAATAAAAAACTCCATCAAGATTTAAATATCCTTCCTGAGTGGCGTACATTACCAAAAGTAAGGACCCCAACGGAGGAATTCCCTGCCCCTGCAGTTCCTTTAAAATCTCGATTAGATAGGGTCTGTAGGCAATGGTTCCTACATTCGGAATAGAAACAAGGTTATTTTCATGGTACCCGGAATTGTCACGGAGATCGTTATCGGTCTCCCATTCCCAGAAATAATTTTCATACGATTGGAAATATTCTATCAGTTCCATGCTCTTGCTTTTTCAGTCAGACGAAACGAGCTTACAGACAGTTTCCGGAAATCTTTTTTACTGAGGGCTAAAACACTTCCGTTTTCATTCCATAAAAGCCAGTGCCCGTGATCTGCATTATATTTTCTCTGTAATAAAACGCTCAGATTTCTGAATTCGAAATCAAAACCCGACGGCAAAAGATGTCCGTCTTTCGTCCAGTAGGTTTTTCCCGGAAAGCTCAGCAGTGGAGTTCCGAGGAATAATGCTTTATCATTAATCACAATCCAGCTCATTTTTTCCGCTTTGAATTTGGGTAAAGCGATAACCGTTTCTTTGATTTCCTCTATTGAACTCAGCAAAGCATAGGCAGGCTGCTCTTCGTCACTGGGCTGCAGTCTGACCTGGATTTTCTCATCAATGCCGAAAAAATTCTGATTGGAAGGAGGAAAAGTTAGTCTTAAAGCTCTGTCAATGGGTGACCAAAACAAAGCTGTCCGTACTTTCTTACTCGGTACCAGGGCATCCCTGCGAAATAGAAGACCTTCTCTTAATTCATACAACAAAAAATCAGGAAACTGCCTGATTTGTGATGAGGCAGCCTGCTCATCAGTAAAACCTTTCAGCCATATCACTTCTTCTTCTACCGCCATCTGAATATTTTTCCAGTCCCGTATCGAGCCTAAAAAATCTTTATTTGCCCGGGGAAGCTCTGCCCAGAATTCTTTTACACTGTCTGAAGAATCTTTTGCCATAGACTTTCGATTTCCTGTTGAATATATTGTTTTTGTTCGGAATTTCCGATCCAGTCGCAGCGTGTCTGAAGGTATCGCAATTTGTCTTTAATTACATTTTGTTCTTCAAAGCTCAAAGTTTCACTGTTCCATTTTTCCACCAAAATCTTTATGTCTTTCATTACTTCCTCCGGATTCGGCGTCTTGTTCTGCAAAGCCTGCGGATGAGATGCCGGGTGATCTTCTTTTTCAATCGTTCTGTTAATAATTCCTTCAAGAATTTCAATCTGCTCTTCAGTATCCCAGATGTGTTTCAAAACCCACAAATCTGAAAGAATGGCTTCACCACGACCACAGATTAAAGCGCTTGCCGCAATCAGATTCTGAAGTTTTACGGCTCTTCGGTCTGAAATCGCTATTCCTGTATTCCTGAGACTGATAATGGTGTTCAGATATACCTCATAAATAGGTTTAAGATCTATGGTTTTACACTGATGCTGAAGTTCTGTGATCTCATGCGGCAGAATTTCAGGGGTTTCCGTATAAATATTGTTTTCAAGTTTCCTTCCGGCTAAAAGTACCTGCTGAAGAAGATCCGGATTCACATAATCTACTTTAATTCTGATCAGAAAACGGTCGAATAAGGCATTCAGTGCTTCATCCTCGGGAAGAACATTGCTTGCTCCCACAAACATCAGTGCCGGAAGATTTTTCGTTTCTTTTCCTCTTTTAAAAATCTTTTCATTTAAGGCCATTAAAAGCGAGTTCAGAATGGCAGAATTCGCGTTGAAAATCTCATCCAGAAAAACCATAGACGCTTCCGGCATCATGCCATCTGTATTGGTAAGCAGTTCGCCTTCCTTTAATTTTCTGATATCAAATGGTCCGAAGATCTCGTTAGGTTCGGTAAAGCGGGTCAAAAGATATTCAAAGTTTTTACCGTCTTTTACGGTTTTTGCCAAGGTTCTTACAATAGCTGATTTTGCGGTTCCGGGAGGACCGTACAGAAAGGCATTTTCCCTTGCCAGCAAACAGATTCCCAATAAGTCGACGACGTCATTTTTACCGACAAAGGTATCTTTAACGTAGGTAAGAACTGTGTTTAATTTTTCTATGTTTTGAGTCATTAATTAGATTTTAAAAATTCCACCGGTTTTTATTTTCCGGTTTTTCTTCTTTATTTTAAGCATCTTTATCTTTTTTCCAGACAAAAAGGCGATTCTCTGATGCGCATCGGTAATATCAAAATACAATTCAGATCCGTCTTCCAATGTTAAAACATCGGGATATCTACCTTCATTTTTCATTAACCTCTGCTGAATATGTTTTTTTCTTTATTCTTTAATCTGGTAAAGCTTTTCCATAATATCCACGTCATCAGAGTGAGAATTTTAGTCCGGACTGGTAATGACTAATTCTCTGCATGTAAGAAAATTTTCTTTTGTGAGATCTTTGATCAAATCAAATACTGTTTCCTTGCTCATTATCCTTTGGGTTTATTTTTAATTCTCGCCAGAAAATATCCTTATATATTCCGAATTCAGCGGTCAGCAACTGAAAGATATAGGGAATTCCTGCCAGATGATAAGCCTTTTTATCTACAATTCTTTCCAGGTACAATTTCCGGTAGGTTTTATCTTTTAGTTCTTCTTCCCATCTTACATTTTCCAGATCAAGCTGAAGTCCTATTCCTGAATAATGAAATTGTTTTAAAATATTTTCAAGCATTGTTATCAGAGGATCCTGTGGGTCAGCATTTTTCAGGACAGCTATCATCTGTGGTAAAAATCTCAGTGAAAGATCTGCAGATAATATAGCTGATACGCCTGTTTTTCCATTAAATGCCGGAATTAATGTATGTAAATCTTTTGCGGTATTTCCTCTTATCAGATGTAGCTGTGCACTATGATAAAACACTTTTCCCGCCCACACTGCCGTTTCACTGTCGCAGTCTATGCTGTCCGAGAGAAATTCCAATCTTTCTTTCTGAAATTCAGATTCAAAATATGCTGCAGCGTCCTGCTCTTCTTTTCTGGAAATCTCCTGAATATCTGTATAAACAGTGATACACTCCTCCTTCCGAAGCAGAAACAGGGTATCTAAAAAGGGACATTCGGTTGGCATCATGTAACAAAAATAAAATTATTTCTGAGAGAATAAAATTTTTAATTGAATCATTATGAATTAAATAGTATTTTCTGTTTCTTCTTTTTAAAGATAATTATATATAATGATGTACCAATCGATGATTTTAAATTTTCAAAATCATAACAAATAACAAAATAATTATAAGTTTCATATCATTTAAATAAGGGTATTCATCAATTAATGTTGACAATAGTTTTTTACTATCAAATTGCTTGCTTTCGTTAATTTGAAGGCTTTCTTGTATTGCTTGTTTTAACGATTTCATAGTATCTTATTTCGTCAGATTATAAAAAATACTTTATTTTTCTTCTGATGCAGGTTCTTCAGAATTTGGTTATCCAGCTTCTTGAATGTTTGTTTGATTAACTTCAGGATTTTGTTCTTCCTTTATAGGGTTTTCGATTGGGCTTTCTAATTGTTCGTTGATAAATTCTTTTAAGGATTTCATATTATTGAAATTTATATATTGAACTCATCTCGACTTTTTCATCATCTTTTTACAGGCAATAACAATAAAAGCTAAATAATTAAATCCTATCCAGCTGGTAATGGTGGTATCAAACCTGTTGAGCACCGATCTGAAACTATCCAGCCAGGCATTTGTTCTTTCTATGGCGTATCGCTCTTTGTATAGTTGATGATCAAAATAATGGTCATTATCTGTATTAGAGTTTCTTTTATTATGAGCAATATTGGCTATTATCCCCAATTCTGACGCTCTTAAACGTAGATTCTCCGCATCAAATCCGGCATCAAAATTCACAAAAAGACCATCCAATGAGATACCCGACTCCTGTAAAAAATTGGTCATTTCTGTAAAATGTTTTTCAATATTAAACAAATCGTTATGATTTCCACACACAGGGATCGACATGGCCAGTGGCAAGCCATTTCGATCCGACAAATAAAGGGCATTAGTTGTTTTACGCTTTTTCCTACCCTGATATCCAACGGCTTCACCTCCCCTTAACGCCGGAGTGTGGCTGCCGTCTACATCTGCGCTGGACAAATCGATCATTGATTTATTGTTTTGTAAAATACCACTCCAGCAGGCTCTCCATATTCCGGCTTTACACCATTGACGGTAGTAGCCGAAAACTGTCTTATAATGTAGAACTTCTTTACTGAACAATTGTAAAACAGGTAAAAGATACCATTGAATGCCTGTTTTAAGTTTATATAAAATACAGTTAATAATCTCACAAATAGGTGCTTTTGATTTGAAACCTCTTTTTCCAATTGGAATATAAGGTGCAATTTCTAATTCTATTGTATCTTTGCTTAGTACTTGGTACAAGGGATAGGATTTTTTTTTGTTTAGCGGCACTAATTTCCTAATCCCTTTTTTTATAGCAAACAACTAATCTATTTTTTTTTAATAAGTCAAGATCACTTCATTTATAAGAATATTTCTTCAACTGATGCATTGAGTAACTTAAAGTCAACAAACGAAAAAGATTAGCTAGCGGCTAATCTCGTTCTAATTCTATTGGGTTTTCGTATTTTTTATTTTCTTCTTTTTCTTTTTGTCGTTGTCTTATAATTTCCTGGCCTTGTATAATTGTTGTTTGAGAACTTTGAAGTGCACCAATTAAATTCGCATTAGCATCTTTTAATGCTTTTTCAAATTTAGGCCGAGTAGTTTCTATAGCGTCGGTATACCTACTTTTCTTAATGGTAATTAATTTATTTTTTAATTTAGATGCAGGTATAGATTTTACTAGTTCAAAATCATAATCTCCTTTGTCGTCTGTTATTTTGACAATTAATCCTGGTAAACCTCTAAATTTATATGGACCATAAGGCAGCGGAATTTCAGGAGAATACCATGCTATCCAATTACGACCTTTAAAAGTAACTTCTGCTTTCTTACAATTGATTGTATTGATAATTTTTGTTTCATTTATAAGTTTCCAATTTTTTATTATTGGTTCTTTATAGGTGAGTATTGACATTCCAACTAAATTAAAATACTGTATATTTTCATTTGATTGTATTATGGTAAAGGAAAATTTTGTTTTTGGAACGGATACTCCTTTTGAACTTAATAGCTTTGCTCCATTTTCTAAATTTTTTATTGGAAGTGCTTGGTATACTGAATCTCTTTTCAGTGATTGAATACTCGCAAAAAATGCGCGTTTATCACCTATCTGCAATGAAAAAAATTCTTCATATTTATAATCAGGAGTTAATGTATTCAATTTAGCTTTTAATAAATAGGTAAATTCACCACGCAGAGTATCTTTTTTATGCAATTGAGAAAAAAATAAAATACTAAAAAATAAGGCTAATAATTGAAATAGTTTTTTATAATAATACATAGAATTATCTTTAATTGTAAAGCAAAATGCACCTATAACTTTATTAGGTCATAAGTGCAAATAATTAATATGAACAAATATTAATTACAGTAATTTGCTTCAAGATTAGCCAGCCACTGATTTGCTTGTTGTGGTGTCCAATCTTGAGTTGTTGTAGCAGTCTGACCACAAAATTCTGCAATCCACACTTGTTTAGCTCCACCTTTTACAGTTTTAAGGTCTTCACGAGTTAACTTTTTTAATTTTTTCATAATTGTATGTTTTTTAAAATTAAGTTTCAAATATATACAATTAATTCATATCAAAGAGATATTTTTTATTATGTTAAGTCCCTTATTTAGTACGGAAAACCGTAATTTATATTTAAAAATATTTCTCATTATATTGAATTAATTTGTCTTATTATGTAAATAAAAAAGCATTTTTGACGAATGCTTTTGATATTTTTGTATAAGTTAAATAATTAACATTAGACAGAAATTTTTAAAACTGAAAGATGTTTAATTATTTGGTATATCATTGTCTATAATTATTACAAAGGACACCTAAGACAGATCATTCCACTATTTCGATAATTGTTATCTTTGTCCATTCAAAATAAAATTATGAGTATTCACATCAGTGCAGAAAAAGGAGAAATTGCTAAAGTTTTGTTGCAGCCGGGGGATCCGCTCCGTGCACAGTATATTGCTGAAAATTATTTGGAAAATGCAAAATTAGTCAGCAAGACGAGAGGCATTTTTTATTATACCGGTCTTTATAAAGGCAAGGAGATCACCGTTGGTGCAAGCGGAATGGGTTTTCCAAGCATCGGCATCTATTCTTTTGAGTTATTCACAGAGTATGAAGTGGATACCATCATCAGAATCGGAACCTGCGGGGCCTATACTACCGATTTGAAAACTTTTGACATTTTAAATGTTGAAAACGCAGCCAGTGAAAGTACTTATGCAAAGTATGCCTGGGAAATTGAAGAAGATCTTCTTTCTCACCAGGGGACTATTTTTGATACCATAAATGCTACAGCGGCTGAACTGTCGTTAGAAGCAAAAGCCATCAATGTTCACAGCAGTGATATTTTCTACAGAAAAGATCCGGCTGTTCCTGCGATCGCTACAAAATACAACTGTCCGGCTGTAGAAATGGAAGCCTTCGGATTGTTTGCCAATGCGAAACATTTAGGAAAAAATGCAGCGACCATTCTTACGGTGACAGATATCATCCCTACCCACGAAAAAATTTCAGCAGACCAGAGAGAAACAGCATTAAAACCAATGATGGAACTGGCTCTGGAAGCCGCCTGGAAAAGTTTATAATAATCTATGTCGGATAAGTCATGTGCCGACCGTTATAAAAAGAGTTTTACACAATCTGTAGAACTCTTTTTTTATATCCCGAAAAATTGACGGGTGACTTCTGTGGTTTTTTCGGCAACTTCAGCAAGGCTTAATTTTTTTAAACCGGCGATCGTCTGTGCGACGTAAGGTAAAAATGAAGGTTCATTCCTGCGATTCTGCACCCGCGGCATATTTTTCGGAAGCATAAAAGGCGCATCTGTTTCGATCATTATCCTGTCGAGAGGAACATATCTTATGATGTCTTCCAAATGTCCGAATCTGTTCCGATCACTTATTGCTCCTGTAAATCCCAAATAAAATCCTTTGTCTAAATAAATTTTAGCTTCACTTAAAGTTCCTGTAAAACAGTGGACGACCGCTTTTGGAAGTTCAGACAAATATTCATCTGTCAGTTCATTAAACCTTCTGAAAGCTGACCTTTCGTGAAGAAAAAGAGGTTTACCTACTTCAACAGCCAATTCCAGCTGAGCCTGGTAACATTTTTCCTGAACAGGTCTCGGTGAAAAATCCCTGTCGAAATCAAGTCCGCATTCTCCGACAGATACGACGTGTTCCTTTCGCAGCAATTTTCTTAATTCGTTAATGCTTTCATGATTAAAAGATTTGGAGTCGTGCGGATGAATTCCCGCTGTTGAAAATAAAATTTCCGGATAGTCTTCTGCAATTTCCGCGGATTCTTTACTTCCACGGACACTTGTTCCCGTGAGAATCATCTGCTCCACTCCCTGATCAAGGGCCCGATTGATGATCTCTTCCTGTTCGTTGTGAAACTGTTTATTGGTTAAATTGATACCAATGTCAATGAATGTATTCATTTTTATCTAATTAAATTTCTTGTTTTATTTTTATTCTGAGTTTCCTGATATTTTTAGCAATTTTATCAATTTTTGTAATCAAAAGACATCATTCCTTTAAGGCATGTAAGTGTAAAACATGATTCCCCTTTCCGTGCTTAAAAAGATTGGATCAGGAAAACCTCTTTCTTTGTATCTGCATCGGCAAAATTATGTGTATTATACGCAATGTTTTTACGCAGGGAATATTTTTATGAGGAAATGACATATGTTAGGAGTACAAAATATCCAAATAAGATTTGAATCCCTAAAAATCAAAATCATTTGTCCTGATCATACCTTATTGCTTAAAAATGATTCGTTTACCTAGGTTTTAATTTATTCACTGTTAAAAACTTCCAGAAATCCGATGAGGTTTGTTCCGCTGTGACTCCAACGGATTCCATGGCCGCCTTCTTCCCTGACTTCGTAAACAAGTTGGTGTTTGTAATGAAAAAATACGTTCCACCATGTTTTATGATCCAGAATATAACTGATTTTTTCCATGACGAGTTGCTGTTTCTGCTGATTATTTCCTTTGATCTCACCCCAAAACCTATCGTCTCTTCTTCCCACATGTTTTTCCCAGGCTCTCTGCGCCATGGTGATCTCATGATTAAAAGGCTTTTCGCAGGCCTCTATCAATCTGTCTTTCAATGGCGGAACGGCATTTTGATCCCGCTGACTTGCCGGGGTTAAGCGTTGTCCTAAAATATTCAGCCAATGTTCAAAAGAAGTTTCTTCCAGTTTTTTGGTTTTAAACGCCTCTGAATTTTGTGATTCCAAGATACCAATGAATTTTTTAAAACTATTCTCCCGATCAATTTTAAGTTCATCAATGAAGGAAGGCTGATCCCAGTTTAACGTCCGCTCTTTAAATTTCTGAATATTTTCACTTAAACTTTTTACATGCTCTTCGGCTAAAATTACATTATATTTTTCTTTCCATTCCTGAGAGAAATAGGGTTCCAATTGCCCGAATACATTCATCATAAAAACATTTTTACCAGATTAACAGAAAGTCGTTCTTCGTGAGTTAGAAAGGCTGCAAGATTAAACCAATTTTTACAGTGATCCAGGATCCATGCATCGGAAGAAACGACGATTCCGGCATTCTGAGCTAAAAATTTATCCGGATTAAATTCCAGTTCAACTTCCCAGTTCAGAGTATCTGCTTCGGTAAATTCCATAATAATTTCTTTAATTCTGCCACTGTTGAAAACGGGTTTATCGAAAATCCAGATCAATTTTCCGGCACCAGATTTCTGAAAAAAAGATGCAATAAGTTCAATGGCAGTTAAAGTTTGATTTACTCGTTTATAAGTCCCATGAACGCCTGAAAGATCTCTAAAACAGCCATCGGCTCCTTCAAAAATATAGGCTTCTGAGAGTAGGCTTTCCAATAAAATCAGAATATTGAAACCATCGAGGTAGATGGTCTTATTCCGTAAATCTGAAATTTCCAGTTCTTTTGATTTTCTGTTCTGAATCTGATTTACCGACGCAGAAGCTCCACGAACGGCCTGAATTTGTCTGGATTTTAGTCTGTAATGATTTCCAACCAGTTCGGAAGACGTTTTTTCGGCGTAGTTCCTTCCCAAAAGATAGTGCATATCCTGAACTGCATGCTGAAGTTTATCAATCTGTTTTTGCGAAGAAAATAAGATATCGTCACCTGTATTTTTTCCGCGATTCCTGTTGTTCATGATCAAATGTAGACGTTATTTTTCGGTATAAGTATAATAATTCGCATCAGAATCAAAAATCATAAGAGCGTTTTCCTTTACGCCGTACGTTGCATTACCACCGATATAATCAAAATTTTCAGTTAAACTTTCTCCGTTGATTTTTAACAGATTGTATCGGCTGCCTTTTTTGAATGCCCCGATAACTTTAGCCTGATAGGCAGGCGTAATACATTCTACCGGAGTTGAAAGAATAAGCCTTAGCTGATTATTTTGATAGAGATAATAATTCCATCTTTTATTTTGGAGCAGCATGATATAATTTCCTATGAACCTGGCATTTTCATATTGTGTCTGGAGAATTTCACTTCCGTTGGTGTGAAACAGCCCATATTTATTTTTCTTTTTCACAATTAATATATTTCTGCCTGAATTTCCTTCATACAGGAAATCAGTACGGGCTATGATGGTATCCAGTTCTGTTTTAAATACCTTTTCATTTTTTTTGTTCCTCAAATTATATTTTCCGGTTTTCGATGTTGTCAGAAAATAGTCGGGAGTGGCGGGTTCGGCACAATAAATAGAATGTTTTTGTAAAGTGCCGGAGCTTAGATCATACATTATGGTATTATCAAATACTGCATATTGCTCGTAAGAAGTTAGTTTTACAGGATAATCGGATTCCGAATAATAAATAAATTTTCCGCTTCGGTCAATCAGCCCCCACCGGCCTTTATATTTTACAACAGCTGTTTGTCCTACAAACGGATAAGCCATTTCAAATCCGTAAGGAAACAGTTTTTTTTTCGTTTTACGATCACGAAAATAAAAATCGCCGTCGTTGGTAGAATCAGGTGCCTCATATTGGTATGTGCTGCTGACAAAAATACTGTCATTTATAGTCCGGGAAACAAAATTCTCCAATAAATAGAAATCTGTTTTTTCCTTAAACTTATCAAGTGGATTCTGTGACGAAATCCTCTCCGAAAACGATATTAATATTAAAAAAGTGCCTAATATCCGAGTCTGCCATCTCATGGTGTACAATTATTAATAGTCTCACAAAACTATTCAAATAAACCATAAAAAAAGCCGGAATTGTTTCGTAATTCCATTTTCGGGGGAACTCAGATCATTTTCTGTCTGCTTTATTTGAAAAATTATCTTAAAAATAAGGTTATAGAAAAACGATTAACATACTGTTAAATAATAAACTAAACCTACCCTTATCATACAAAATAAGATATTGTAAAAATTTGATTGCATATTACATAAAATTATTACATTTAACGACTATGAATTATTAATAAAACATCCGTTTTAATTGATAATTGACATCGAAAAATCAATCGGACTGTACAAACTCCAAAATATTATCTGTTTAAATAAAAAGATGTTTTGGAATTGCGGTCAGAGTGTAATCGATTGCATCTAATTGAAAATTTAATTAAACAAAATATAATGGCAATTACATTAGGTAACAAAGAATACTTTAAGGGAATCAGCAAAATCCAATTTGAAGGGAGGGAATCCGATAATCCTCTTGCTTTTAAATTCTATGACGAAAATAAAGTGGTTCGCGGAAAAACCATGAAGGAATACTTTAAATTTGCCACTGCTTACTGGCATACCTTCTGTGCCACAGGAGGAGATCCGTTCGGGGTGGGAACGCAAAATTTTGACTGGCTTACAGCTTCAGACGCAAAACAGAAAGCCACCGAAAAAATGGATGCTGCTTTTGAATTTTTCACCAAATTAGGGGTTCCTTACTACTGTTTCCATGATTATGATCTGATAGACGAAGCCGATCATTTCAAAGAGTCTACCAAAAGACTGGAATTCATCACGGACTATGCCAAAGAAAAGCAGACTGCTTCCGGTGTAAAGTTACTGTGGGGGACATCCAACTGTTTTTCCAACCCAAGATTCATGAACGGAGCTGCGACCAATCCGTCTTTTGATGTATTGGCCTATGCAGGCGGGCAGGTAAAAAATGCACTGGATGCCACCATTAAGCTGGAGGGCGAAAATTATGTTTTCTGGGGTGGACGGGAAGGATATATGTCCTTACTGAATACCGACATGAAGCGTGAGCAGGAACATCTGGCAAAGTTTTTACATCTGGCAAAAGATTATGCCCGCTCCCAGGGCTTCAAGGGAGTTTTCTTTCTGGAGCCCAAACCTATGGAACCTACAAAACACCAATACGATTTCGATGCCGCCACTTGTCTGAACTTCCTGCGTCAGTATGATCTGCTGGATGACTTTAAGCTTAATATTGAAGTTAACCATGCGACGCTGGCTCAGCATACTTTTGAACACGAACTTCAGGTGGCAGCAGACCATAATGTATTGGGAAGCATCGATGCCAACCGCGGGGATTACCAGAATGGCTGGGATACAGACCAGTTCCCTGTTGATTTATATGAAATGACTCAGGCCATGCTGGTGATCATCCAGGCCGGGGGCTTTCAGGGCGGCGGTGTTAATTTTGATGCAAAAATCAGAAGAAACTCTACAGATTTAGAAGATATTTTTATTGCACATATCAGCGGAATGGACAATTTTGCACGGGCTTTTCTTGCTGCGGATGCTATTCTGGAAAAATCTAAATATGCTGAAATCAGAACCGACAGATATTCCTCTTTCGATAGCGGAAAAGGAAAAGATTTCGCAGACGGAAAGCTTTCTTTAACAGATCTTGCCGCTCATGCTGAAGGCCTGGGAGAAGTGGGAAGAGAAAGCGGAAAACAGGAATATCTGGAAAGTTTAATTAATCAGTATCTATAATATTCCGGATAGTGTTTGTTGGTAAAACGCACGGATGTAACGTATCTTAAATAAATTATCTCTGTGCAGTTTACCGACGCTAAAATCCTACAGCTTAACCATTTAAACTATGAAACTATGCAAATAATAGATTCGGGTCCGAAATACTCCCCCGGAACCAAGGCGGAAATCAATATGACCTATGTTACTATGCTTACCCTGGTTGCCACTTTGGGCGGGCTTTTGTTCGGATACGATACTGCCGTGATCTCCGGAGCCGAGAAATCGATTCAGGAATACCTCATCATTCCTCTCGGCTTAAGCTCTCTGGCGCACGGAGCCACCATTTCCAGCGCCTTAATCGGCTGCATTATCGGAGGAGCGGTCTCCGGCTATTTTTCGTCTAAACTGGGAAGAAAGAAATCATTGATGCTTTCTGCTTTCCTATTTTTTATCAGTGCTTTAGGAGCTGCATATCCTGAATTTTTGTTCTTTAGGCAGGGCGAGCATTCAATAGGTGTTTTACTGGCGTTTAATTTTTACAGAATTATCGGAGGCATCGGTGTTGGGCTAGCATCTGCAGTGTGCCCGATGTATATCGGAGAAATTGCCCCTGCAGAAGTAAGAGGAAGACTGGTCTCCTTAAATCAGTTTGCTATTATTTTCGGGATGCTGGTCGTTTATTTTGTGAATTGGGGAATTGCCGACGGAAAACCGGTAGCGTGGATCAATGATATCGGATGGCGTTATATGTTTTTATCATTAACGATTCCTGCAGCCTTATTCGGAATTCTACTATTCTTCGTTCCTGAAACACCACGTTACCTCACGTTGATTAAAAAAGATGATGAAGCGCTTAAAATTTTAACCAAAATTAATGGTCAGCTCCGCGGACATCAGATCTTCAATGAGATTAAAAGCACTGTTGCCGCACATAAAAGTGAGATTTTCGCTTTTGGAAAGACGGTTATTATTATTGGTATTTTACTATCCGTTTTTCAGCAGTTTGTAGGGATCAACGTTGCATTATACTATGCGCCCAGGATTTTTGAGAGTATGGGGGTACACAAAGATGCATCGATGCTACAGACCGTCGTGATGGGACTGGTCAATGTCATTTTTACCGTTGTCGCCATTTTTACCGTTGATAAATGGGGGCGGAAACCTTTATTGATCGTAGGTTCTGTCGGAATGGCAATTGGAATGTTTGCCATCGCGGTTTTCTCATACCTGCACATTATCGGTATTGCTACTTTAGTATTTATCATCGTATATACCGCTTCATTTATGATGTCCTGGGGACCGATTTGCTGGGTATTAATTTCCGAGCTCTTTCCTAACAAAATCAGGGGATCTGCCATTGCGATTGCTGTAGCAGCTCAGTGGGCGGCAAATTATTTAATTTCTTCAACCTACCCGTTCATGATGGAATTCAGCGGAGCTTTCACCTATGGTTTTTATGGGGTAATGAGCCTTTTATCATTGGTTTTTGTATGGAAGATGGTTCCGGAAACCAAAGGAAAATCATTGGAAGAAATTGAAAAGATCTGGAAGAAATAAAATATTTTTTCACATCATACTTAGTAATTCAGGGACATCGGTTTTCGGTGTCCTTTTCAGTTGAGCCAATGATTATTTTCTGCCACCTTTTACCATAGAAGCAACAGCTGTTTCAGTCTTATCCAACCATTGTCATTCAGTTCAAAAAATCATTTATCCGCAGCAATACGCAATTTAATTTAAACATAATCAATCACTTAAAAAAATATGACAGGCATTTGAATTGCCGTTAAAACCCATCTTCTATAAAATACATAATATTTAATTTTTGATAGATATAATTTGATTAAATTTACGTCATCATGTATTTCATTTTGACATACGAAAACAGCCAGAAAAAAACATCTATGAATAAAAAAGGTGCCACCATATACGATATTTCGAAAAAGTTAAATGTAAGTGTGGCCACTGTTTCCAGAGCACTTAATGATCATCCGAGAATAAGCCAGGCAACCAAAGACCTGGTCAAGAAGACTGCTAAAGAAATGAATTATAAGCAGAATAATCTGGCCAAAGCTTTAAAAAGCGGTGAAACAAAAAATGTGGGAATCATTGTGCCTTTTGTGAATACCAACTTCTTTTCGTCCGTCATCCGTGGCATTGAGGAAGAGCTTTCGCCGTTCGGTTATCATGTGATCATTTGTCAGAGTCATGAAGACGTTACTATAGAGAAAAGACACCTGAATACTTTGCTTAACGCACAGGTAGACGGGATCTTTATGTCGGTTTCGAAGACGACCGTTGATACGGAGCATATTCAGAGTATTTTAGATACGACCAATACCCCCATCCTGTTTTTTGACAGGAAGAAAGATATTCCCGGAATCAGTACCGTTGTTATCGATGACTACCGCGGAGGATATATCGCCACCGAACATCTTATAAAAGAAGGGTACAAAGATATCTGTCATTTTTCCGGTGATCTTAATCTTGAGATCTATCAGAACCGTTTAAACGGATACAAACAGGCTTTAATAGATCACCAATTCCCAGTAAAGGAAGAAAATATCATTACCACCGGAAGTTCAATTGATGCCGGCATTGAAGCGATCAAAAAATTATGGGACCGAAAGTCTATTCCTGATGCAATTTTTTCTTCAAGTGATTTTGCTGCATTAGGGGCCTGTCAGGAACTGAAAAAACGGAAGATCAAAATCCCTGAAGAAGTAGCTGTTATCGGCTTCTCCAATGAACCTTTTACCCAGTTTATGGAACTTCCTATGAGTTCTGTAGACCAAACCCCAGTGACAATGGGAAAAATGGCAGGACAGGTTTTCCTGGAAAGTGTAAAAGAGTATGGTTCGGGAGTTTCTACCGAGAAAAAAGTGGTTCTGGCGCCTCAGCTTTATATCAGGAAGTCTTCGAAAAGGCAATAGTTTAGATAATAAATAGCACGGATTGCAAATCCGCGCTATCAAATACAAAAATATTTTGTAGATTTAAATAAAAACACAAATGTCTACAAAGTACAAAGCCCTGAATATTGATCAGGCCTATTTTATTACCATAACTACTGTTGGATGGATCGATGTATTTACAAGATTATCTCAAAAAATGGTTATTATAGAATCGTTAAAATACTGTCAGGCTCAAAAAGGTCTCATCATTTTTGCCTACTGTATAATGTCAAACCATCTGCATTTATTTTGCCAAGCGGATGGTAAATATACCTTACCCGAAATTATGCGTGATTTTAAAAAATTTACTTCAAAAAAAATTATCGAAACGATATTTTCTGAGGCTGAAAGCAGAAGAGAATGGATGTTAGCATATTTCAGCAGAGCGTGTGAACATCTGTCCAGACAACAGAATTTTAAAGTATGGCAAGATGGATATCATGCGGAAGAAATCTTTTCAAAGAAATGGATCAGGCAAAAGATTAATTACATTCATCAAAATCCTGTGAAACAAAAAATAGTGACAGAACCGGAACATTACTATTTCAGTAGTGCCCGAAACTATGCTGAGTTGGAAAGTCCGTTAAATGTTATTGTTGTTAGTTAAGCACGGATTACAAATCCGCGCTATCATTTTACCGCGCTATCATTTTACTCCGCGCCATCATTTTACGCTATCATTTTACACCCGCGCTATTATTTTAACGCGCTATCATTTTAACAAACCCTCGCTATTATTTTAACACTGTCATTTTAACACCACCATTTAACCGCGCTAACATTTACCAGCGAGGAAGAAATGGTTTATTATCCGTCCTGAGCAATAGGCTTTTATAACACGAACTAAAAATTTTGTATTATTATTAATTTCATTATTTTTGCCAGATTATAGTTTGGATTGGTGCATTGTGTACAATCAAATCGTAGCACAAATTTTATGATGATAAATCAAATTACTTTTACCCGGTTTTTAGCTGCAATATCAATTGTGATATTTCATTTCGGACATAATACTTTTTTTTATGAAAATGATTATATCAATTTTATCATTTCTCATGCTAATATTGGTGTAAGCTATTTTTTTATCTTATCGGGTTTTATTATGGTTATAGCCTATAATAATAAAAGTATTAATGCATTTGATTATTATAAAAACAGATTTGCCAGAATATATCCTATGTACATTTTTGCATTACTGTTGTTTTTAACAATTTCGGACAATAACAGTAAGACACTGATTCTTTATCATATTTTAGGTATACAATCGTGGATCCCCGGATTTCCTTTAACATTAAATATGCCTGGATGGTCTATTTCTGTTGAAATATTTTTTTATAGCTTATTCCCTCTCATTTTTTACTTTCTTAAAAAGTATACTTTTAAGACCGTATCAATAGCTATAATTACATTTTGGATTATAAGCCAGTTATTTACCCACTTTTTTCTTATGTATTTTTATGAAGGATATCCTTCAAAAAGCCATGATTTTGTATTTTATTTTCCAGTCATACATTTAAATGAATTTCTAATTGGAAATTTATCCGCATTGTTTTTTTTAACAAAAATAAAAGTTAAAAACTATGACATTTTAATAATAATATTTGTATTAATAACAATTATCATTTTCAAATTCACATCATTACAACTGCATAATGGTTTGTTGGCTGTAACATTTGCTCCACTAATAATTTTGATATCTGCAAATAATGGTTACATAACAAAAATATTTAATAATAAAATATTACATTATTTAGGAGAAGTCAGTTATTCACTATATATACTTCAATATCCTGTTCATGTAATAATGGAAAAAGCATGTATACATTATCATATACCAACTAATAACCTACAATTCTTTTCTATTTTCGTTTTGGTTTTATTAATTTTTTCAGCAATTTCATATGAATTAATTGAAAAAAATGCCAGACGGTTAATAAAAAAATTTTCCTAGAAATTATTGAATAAGCCCATTTACTATATACAAAGTTTAAAAGTTGGTTTATTTCTATTAGTATCTATATTTTAAAAATGCCTGTACTTTTGTGGGCAAATCAAAAGAAAATGCCTTCCATCAATGGAAAGCATTTTCAACCCTAATATTTATATAATTAAAACAATAATTATTAAATTAAAATTAATTATAAGCTTACTCCTCTTCTCCAGGGAATAAAATCATTTTGATTAAGAATGGCAGCCTTGGTTTTTACTCCTCCGCTGGCAACTTCTATAATAAATTCCAACAGTTCTTCGGCTTTTTCATCGATCGACTTTTCACCGGTAATTACATCACCTGTGTTGAAGTCGATGATATCAGGCATTCTTTCTGCTAATGTTGTATTTGAAGAAATTTTCACTACCGGAACGACAGGGTTTCCTGTAGGTGTACCCAAGCCTGTGGTAAATAAAACCACATTGGAGCCGGAACCGACCAAAGCGGTCGTACATTCTACATCATTTCCGGGTGTGCACAGCAGATTTAAACCGGGCTCCCTGATGTATTCTGTAAAATCGAGCACATCATTGATTGGCGATGATCCGCCTTTTTTAGCCGCTCCTGCAGATTTCATAGCATCGGTTATTAGTCCATCTTTAATATTCCCCGGCGACGGATTCATATCAAAGCCAGATCCTGCAGCAACGACTGAATTTTCAAAATCTTTCATTAATTGTAAAAACCTTTCTGCATCAGCTTCATTCACGCAACGGTTAACCAGCTCCTGTTCTACTCCACATAATTCCGGGAATTCAGAAAGAATGGTTGAACCTCCGATTCCTGCCATTAAATCCGACAATTGTCCTAAAACAGGATTGGCAGAAATCCCTGAAAAACCATCTGAACCACCACATTCCAATCCTAAAACCAATTTAGAGATCGGGGCAGGTTTTCTTTCTATTTCATTAGCCTGTTTGATGGCCTGGTAGGAATCTTTGATGATTCCGTTAAGCATTTCATCTACCGTTCCGGACTTTTGCTGCTCGTAAACGATGATCGGTTTTTTGTTATCGGGACTTATCTTTTCTAAGGCCTCTCTAAAAATCTGAACCTGCAAATTCTGACATCCCAGGCTTAAAACCGTTGCTCCTGCCACGTTCGGATTGTTAACGTATCCGGCAAGCAGTCTTCCCAGTGCTTCGGCATCCTGACGAATACCGCCACAGCCGCCCTGATGTGTAATGAATTTAACATCAATATTTTGAAATACTTTTGTTTCTTTTTCTTCTTCAACAGGAGTTTCTGCTTCAGAATTATTAATTAGTGATCTTAAAAGCAACTGATGCTTTGTCACTTTTTCAAACAACAGTTCTTTCTCAAAAACATCTTTTAAGATCTCGACATTTCTATTTTCACAAAAAACCAATGGAAAGAACAGCCATACGTTTTCCGTTCCGACCTGTCCGTCTTCACGGTGATAGCCCATGAAGGTTTTATCTTTCCATTTAGCCACATCCGGAGCCGTCCATGAAGTGGTTTCTGTTTTTCCTTGTACTTTTGCGCTTTGGTGTTTTACATTTTCAGTGGTAATCACTTCTCCTTTCCGGATCGGCTGACTGGCTTTTCCTACCAAAACACCGTACATGATGATAGAATCACCTACGGCGAGGTTTTCGGTCACGAATTTATGTTTTGCTTTCGTGTCTTTTATGATTTCATAAGTCAGTTCATCCAAAGTAACCGTTTCCCGCTGCGCAAGATCTACCAGCGCAACCGCTACATTATCTCTGGGATTTAATTTCAGTACTTTCTTTTGCATTTTTTTAAGAATAAAATTGTATAAAGTTGTGATAGGCCTTTTCTACACCATTGTGATCTATTTCCCACAAGGCTTTTGCCACCGCCTCTTTCAGTCCGTTTATCTGTGTAAGATCTAGATTCCAAAAGATGGTTTCACCTAATGACAGTTCTGCTACTTTCTCATAATCTGCATTTTTCCAGATTTCTTTGAATCGATCAACAATAGCTTCCTCATCATTAACAGGTAATGATTTTTCTCCAAAACTTCCCTGATAGAACCTGATTAAACTGGCTAAAGAAAATACCAGATTCAGCGGTAATTTTTTGTTGATTTCAACATAACCCAGCAAGCTCGGAAGAATTCTGACTTTAAATTTAGAAACAAAATATAAAGCGATACTGGCCTGATAATGCTTAATAAAAGGGTTTCTGAATCTGTCGAAAACTTCATCTGCAAAATCCTTCAGTTCCGATTCATCTAGCCCTAAAGTAGGATTCACTTCATTAAAAATGGTTTTCTTTAAAAATTTACCGATAAACGCATCTTCAATAGATTCCTTTACTGTTTCTTTTCCTGATAAAACCGCCGGAGCCAGCATTAACGTATGACCACCATTCAGAATTCTCACTTTTCTCAGGCGATAAGGCTGAATATCGTTCACTACTAAAATCTGTTCATTGATCTGATCAAAAGGGATTCTGGTTCTCAGATTTCCGGCATCCTGAATCACCCAAAGCAGGAATGTCTCAGAAACCACCATCATCTGATCTTCGTAATCCAACTGATTCTCGTATGATTCTGCGTCATCTTTAGGATAACCCGGAACAATCCTGTCCACTAAGGTATTATGAAAATAATTATTCTGGTTAATCCATTGCACAAAGTCAGGGTCTAGGTTCCAGAGTTCGCTATACTTCAGGATAATATCTTTTAATGCAAAGGCATTGTCTTCAATTAACTCACATGGAATAATTCGGACGCCCTTATCGCCCGCCCCATTAAAATGCTTAAATCTCTCATAGAGTAAAACCGTTAATTTTGCGGGAAAATTTTTGTGCGGTCCAAGATAATTATTCTCCGATTCATCGTAAGCAATTCCTGTTTCTGTGGTGTTTGAGAAGATAAATTCTAATTCTTCTTCTTTTGCCAACGCTAAGAATTCACCGTAATTTGTATAGGGATTGATCGACTTCTGAATTGCAGAAATTACCTGTTTTTCATCAATGATCTCTCCTTTTTTAATTCCTCTTGTAAAAAGTGTGTACAGATTATCCTGCTCTTCCAGTTTATGAACCGAGCCGCCCGCCGTTGGCTGAACATTTACAATTCCTGCATTAAATCCTGCTTCTTTATTTAATTTATCAATTACGTAATCTGTGAATCCTCTCATGAAATTCCCACCTCCAAACTGTACAATTTTGACTGGAAGTTTTTCCTGGGAACCTTGTAATTCACGATTTAATTTTTGTTTTGTCTGATTTTCCATCTTTTTATTGATGATTTTATTTTTAACACAAAAGGCGCTAAGGTTTCTTTTTAAAACCTGATATATATATTTTTTAAATCAAACCTTCAAGGTTTAAAAACCTTGAAGGTTTAATACTAATTTATTTATCGAATACTATTTACTTATTACTTTATATTTCGGAACCAATGTTTTCATGACCGTCCATGCGATAAGATAAGCTACGGCACAGACTGAAAAAATGATCATATATCCCTTATCAATTCCGTCTTTTATAATGGCTCCTGATTTCTCCAATTGCTCAAAAAATCCATCCGGCAATCTTTCATTAATATACTGAGGATATTTTTCCAATAAAGGAATTCCGTCAACCGTTGACCAGGCTTTATGCGCATGATCAAACAATAACCCCGAAGATTTATTGATTAGGAATGACCCGATTCCTCCAGCCATCCCACCAATTCCTGTAATAGTGGCAATCGCCTTTTTAGGGAACATATCGCCAACGGTAGAGAAAATATTTGCTGACCATGCCTGGTGCGCTGCTCCTGCAATCCCGATAATTAAAACCGGAATCCAATAGGTCGCTGAACCTAAAGGTTGCGCCAATAATGCCAATAACGGGAAAAATGCGAAGATCAACATGGCTTTCATTCTTCCTGAATAAGCATTCATTCCTTTCTTTTCAACAAAATATTTCGGAAGCCATCCTCCTATGATAGACAACAACGTAATCATATACAGAACAAATAACGGGAATGCGCTTTGTGTGGAATCCATTTTGTATACTGAGCTCAAATAGGCCGGAGTCCAGAATAAAAAGAACCACCAGACTCCGTCTGTCATGAACTTTCCGAAGGCAAAAGCCCAGGTCTGTCTGTAGCTGAAACATTCTCTGAATGTAAATACCTTTTCCGGAACCGAAGTATCTTCGTTGGGAAGATCGTCCTGATCCTGATTGATATAATTTAATTCATGCTCATTAACTCTTCTGTGTAAATGGGGCTTCTTGTATACGAAAACCCAAAGTCCCATCCAGACAAATCCTAATGCACCAATGATGATAAATGCCCATTCCCAGCCCATTGACTTTGCAATGAAAGGAATTGTGATGGGTGCTGCCAAAGCTCCTACCGTAGCTCCTGCATTCCATATACTGGTAGAAAATGCACGGTCTTTTTTAGGAAAATATTCTGCTGTGGTTTTAATAGCTGCCGGAAAATTTCCGGCCTCACCAATAGCTAAAACAAAACGGGCAAAAATAAACAGAGTTACGCTGGTACTGATGATGGCAGAGGTATTGGATACTGTTCCTATCAGGTCTTTAGATCCCTGAAAACCTGCCAGCCAATTGTCTGTAAGAATACCTGCCGTTGCCATTCCGCAGAATGCGTGCAGAACTGCACCAACAGACCATACGCCGATGGCCCAGAGAAAACCTCTTTTGGTATCCATCCAATCTACAAACTTTCCGGCAAAAAGCATTCCTATGGCATAAAAAATAGAGAATAGCGCAGTGATATTGCCATAGTCATTATTATTCCAATGAAATTCCGGAGCGATGAAGTCTTTCCACGTCAATGATAAAACCTGACGGTCTAAATAATTAATAGTGGTGGCGAGGAATAACAGTAAACAGATAGTCCACCTGTATTGACTTGGTTTAAGAGATTTAACCGAACTCATAATAATATTTTGAATTAGTTATATTGTTTTTTTGATAATGAAATTATTTTAGTGCAGAGTCCGAAAAGATTTATTGAATACGATCTGTTCCAGAGAACCTTACCCTGCTGAACCATTACTGCTTTAAAGTCTGAATAATTTCCAGCACCTTCCTGGTTTCATTTTCTATCGTGAGATAGTCTTTCGCAAGCATCAATTCTTTGCTTACCAGTTTACTACCCATTCCTACTGCGGCAACACCGGCACTAAACCAGCTTGCAATACTTTCTTTAGTGGTGTCTACACCACCGGTAGGCATAAATTTCAGATTTGGGAAAACATCTTTAATGGCACTCATAAAACCTGTTCCCAAAGCATTTCCAGGAAATAATTTAATGAAGGTTACGCCTGCAGTTTCAGCCGTAATAATTTCCGTAGGTGTCATACAACCCGGGCTGTATAACAGATCTTTGGGAATTAAATAGGCGGCCACTTCTGCTACAAAACCAGGACTGATGAAAAAATCCGCTCCCGCTTTATAATATTCCTCAGCCTTCTGTAGATTTTTTATGGTTCCGATTCCCAAAAGCATTTCGGGCATTTCCTCGTTACGAACTTCCACCATTTTAATGAAATTACTCAACGCAGCTTCCCCACGGCTTGTATATTCTACTGCACGGATTCCTGCTTTGTAAAGTGATCTTAATATCTCTAAAGTTACCGTTTCATCAGCATTATAATACAGAGGTAAAGCTCCCTGATTGATGATGGTATTGGTAACTGATTGAATCTTTGTCATTTTATTAAATTATTTTGTTGAAAATAATCTTTAATAGGATTAAATCCATCCTTTAGTATGCTGTTCTTTCAAGACTTTTTGGAGAACTTATCTCTTGATACGTCCTCCGGAGTTTCCGTCCATTACTTCGAGAATATCTTCTGCGCTGCTGTAATTAATGTCGCCCAAAATCGTGTGTTTTATAGCACATGCCGCGTTCGCAAAATTTAGAGCTTTTGCGTCATCGTAATTCATTAAACCATAAATTAAACCTGCTGCGAAAGCATCTCCTGTTCCGATTCTGTCGACCACAGGATTCACTTCCAAAAGATTCGTTTCAAAATAATTGCCGTTTACTAAAGCTCGTCCCTGCGTCTGCTGGGAACTCGCCGTAACACCGATTCTTATTTTGTCGAAGATTTTATGAACAGAAGGACATTGCTTCTTTAATTCTTCAGCAGCTTCCAGAAAACCTTCTTTATCTGAAGGAAACTGAGTTTCCAATATTTCATTAATTTCATTCACTCCGCCGACAAAAATCGTTGATAAAGAAACCAGCTCTTTCAGAACTTCATTTCCGTTTTTACCATATTTCCAAAGATTGGAACGGTAAGCAGGATCGGTGGTCACTTCTATTCCCAGTTCACGGGCAGTTTGTAGACCTTCTTTCAAACTTTCGTAAGCTGCATGGGAAATTCCCGGGCTGATGCCTGTCCAGTGAAAATACTGACAGTCTTCCAGTGCCTTTTTCCAGTCAATTTTTTCAGGCTTAATATTGGCAAAAGAGCCGTTCAGCCTGTTATAGGCAATTCTGCTGGCACGCACTGACGATCCTACTTCTAAAAAGTACAAACCTAAAGGATGTTCATTTTTAGAAATAAAACGGGTGTCAATTCCGAAACTTTTAACAAAAGAAAGTGCCGATTCTCCCACAAAATCATCAGAAACACTACTGATATGCCTCACATCACAACCCATGGTTGCCAATGAAGATGCTACATTAAGCTCTGTTCCGCCGAAAAAGAACTCCATTTCGTGACTTTGTTTCATGGTTCTGTTTCCGGGTGGGGAAAGTCGCATGATCACTTCTCCGAATGTGACTATTTGGTTACTCATTTTTTTAAACTTGAATAGAATTTATTCTATTTTAATTTGAAATTTTGTTGAAATCAAAGATAAAACACGTCGACAGGCTCAGTGTGACATTTCGAGTGCTAAGTGTAACTTCAACGCTGTCATGCTTAGCCTGTCAGAGCATCTCATCGTTTTCAGCTTTAGTTATTTAAAAATCAAAATAATTTTTAGCATTATGATAACAGATATCTGAAATGGTTTTCCCGATAAGCTCGATATCATCCGGCAGTTCGCCGTTTTTCATTTCTTCTCCGAAAAGATTACACAATACTCTTCTGAAGTATTCGTGTCTTGGGTACGAAAGAAAACTTCTGGAATCCGTTAACATTCCGACAAAACAGCTGATCAGCCCCATGTTCGAAAGGGCGTTCATCTGCTTGATCATCCCGTCTTTCTGGTCCAAAAACCACCATCCTGAGCCGAACTGTACTTTTCCTTTGATGCTGCCGTCGTTGAAATTTCCGATCATGGTCGCGAAAATCTCATTGTCTGCAGGATTTAAATTGTATAAGATTGTTTTCGTTAATTTATCTTTACCATCCAGAGTGTTTAATAACTTAGACAGAGTTTCAGCCTGCACGAAGTCACCGATAGAATCCCATCCCGTATCCGGACCCAGAATTCTGTGCATTCTTTCATTATTATTTCTCAAAGCTCCCAGGTGGAACTGCTGAACCCAGCCGTATTGGTGGTAAGCTTCACCCAGGAATAATAAAATAGCAGTTTTAAACTGATTCACCTGTTTTTCAGCGATCACTTTTCCTGAAATTTTATCATTGAAAATTGTGCTTACTTCTTCTTCTGTAAATTCTTCGAAAGAAATATTATTTAATCCGTGGTCGCATAATCTGCATCCGTTTTCGTGGAAATACTCAATTCTTTTCAGTAAAGCATCACACAAGGTCTGGTAAGAATTAATTTCTATTCCTGCGGATTCTCCCAATTTCGAGATATAATCTGCAAAATTGTGGTTCTCGATTAAAATGGCCTTATCCGGGCGGAATGCCGTACTTACTTTAATACTAAAATCGCTTTTCGCCAAATCCTGGTGATAATTCAGAATATCTGTAGGATCTTCCGTTGTGCACAGCGATTCCACATTCATCATTTTTAATAATCCTCTTGTTGATTTTTCAGGCGTCTGAAGCTGAGCCGTGATGTTTTCATAAATTTCAGATGCATTATCTGCATTGAGCAATTCATTAATCCCGAAATATCTTTTTAACTCCAGATGCGTCCAGTGATACAGGGGATTTCGCAGAGTGTAAGGAACGGTTTTAGCCCATGCTTCAAATTTTTCTTTATCTGAGGCATCTCCTGTAATGAATTTTTCATTCACGCCCATGGTACGCATGGCTCTCCATTTGTAATGGTCTCCTGCAATCCAGACCTTTGAGATATTTTCGAAGACCGTATCTTCTGCAATATCTTTAGGAATCAAGTGATTGTGATAATCAATAATGGGTTGTTTTTCTGCATACCTGAAGTAGAGTTCTTCAGCGTATTTATTTTGTAATAAAAATTGATCTGTTATAAAGGGTTTCATTCTAATTTGAATCTGTTGTTACTCATTAGCAGGTTTCCCGATGGTTGCCAAAATGCCTCCATCCACGTAAATAATCTGCCCGTTGATGAATCTGCTGGCATCAGAAGCTAAGAAAATAGCTGTTCCTGCAAGGTCTTCGGGATTTCCCCATCTTCCTTCGGGCGTTCTGCTGATGATAAAATCATTAAAAGGATGTCCATCTACCCGTATTGGTTCTGTCTGGGAAGTAGCAAAATATCCGGGACCGATTCCGTTTACCTGGATGTTATGTTTTGCCCATTCTGTAGCCAGATTTTTGGTAAGCATTTTCAGGCCGCCTTTAGCAGAAGCATATGCTACTACATTGTCGCGTCCCAGCTCACTCATCATCGAGCAGATGTTGATGATCTTTCCGGATTTTCTTTTTATCATATGTTTGCCAATTAATTTCGACATGATAAAAGGTCCCGTAAGATCCACATCAATTACTTTTCTGAAGTCTTCCACGTCCATTTCAATGGCGGGAATACGTTTGATGATTCCTGCATTGTTGACTAGGATGTCTATTTTTCCATGGGTAGCTTCCATTAAAGCTACTTTCTGAGCGGCTTCCAGCTCGTCCGTTACGTCAAAAAGGTATCCGGTTGCCTGGTATCCTTTAGAATGGTAATAGTTTAAAGCTTCCTCTAATTTTGACGGGGTTGTACTGGTGATCGCCAGTTCAGCACCTGCAGCGGCCAGACCTTCTGCCATGGCCATTCCTAATCCGTGAGTACCGCCTGTAACGACTGCTACCTTACCGGATAAATCAAATAAATTCATCAGAAAAATTACTTTAGTTCGTTTGTTTTGATACCGTCCATATCACCGTAGTCCATATTTTCCCCGGCCATACCCCAGATAAAAGTATAATTGGAAGTTCCTACTCCCGAATGAATAGACCATTCCGGAGACAGTACTGCCTGCCTGTTGGTCATAAAGATATGACGCGTTTCATCAGGCTGTCCCATGAAGTGGCTTACCGTCTGTCCTTCTTCCAGGTCGAAATAGAAATAAGCTTCCATTCTTCTGGTATGGGTATGTGCAGGCATTGTATTCCATACGCTTCCAGGATGAAGTTCGGTCATTCCCATCTGAAGCTGGCAGGTTTCCAGTACAGAATTTACAATTAGCTTATTGATGGTACGCTTATTAGCATACTTTTCTTCACCCAATTCTACAATTTCGGCTTCAGCCTTTGTAATTTTTTTGGTAGGATAAGTGTGGTGTGCAGGCGCTGAGTTGATGTAAAAATAAGGTTGTGCATCGCCTGATTTTTCAAAAACCACTTCTTTTGCCCCTTTTCCGATGTATAAGGCCTCTTTGTTTCCAAGCTCATATACTTCTCCGTCTACTGTTACTTTTCCGGCATCTCCCACATTGATGATCCCAATTCTCTTCTGTCCAGAAAATGCTGAGCCTTCAGATCATCAGTAGGTTCCAGCCTTAAAGACTGTGCAGAAGGCATGATACCTCCTACAATGAGCCTGTCGTACATAGAATAGACGAGTTTGATTTTATCTTCACTGAATAAATCATGGATTAGAAACTCCCTCCTAAGATCTTCAGTGGTATACTTTTTTACATCTTCGGGATGATGGGCGTAACGAAATTCTGACTGTAACATACTGCTTTATACTTTTCTTTTGCGGTTTTAACAAAACCTGTTATACATTGCGTAATCGATTGCATAAATTACACTAAAATCTGATAGAAATACTTATGGGATAAATATATCATTATTCTTCAATTAGTTAACAAAAAATTAATTTTAATTTATAAAATACTGACTGTCAGTTCAAAAAAATAAAATCGTTATGCAATTTAATAGAAATTAAGAGAAAAAAAGGTATTGAACAATTACCAAAATAAAGGTTGAACTAAAGTATTAATATAAAATCATGCCAAAATAAAACAGTCATTATCGAATAATGATTTGATAAACATATGTGAAATTTAAGCTATATCTTATATACAATACCGATAATTATTATTAAGTATCAAATATGACCGTTTATATCTTTATAAAAGATGATAAAAATCAGGTAACTTAGTAAAATTTGGCTCGCTCCTGACAATTTTGGGAATTTTTTATGATAAAAATTAAGCAATTTTTAAGCAAATTTTAAGTTTTTAAATAGTTAATTAATAGATTTTTTACTTTTCAAGTATAATTTGTATTAAACTTAATAAATCATATAAAATATTCATTTACAACTATTTAAATTCACCAAAGAAATGATTGTGCTTTTAATTTTAATAAATCAAACGGTCAAATTAATAGAAAAATAATATTTTTTTCTTTGTGTATTGGAAAATAATATTAGTTTAGGAGCCAGGATATTTTATTACGATCAATTACGCAATCGATTGCACTCTAAAGCGTACGACTTCTAAAATATTGACCGCTATTATTAACATAGAATACTTACAAAATCCACAAAAAAACAAAGATTGAGAAAACTTTCAACAAAGAATTAAAACTATAAGGATACTAAAATGGATAAAAGAGTACATTCAATAAAGTGGTTATATTTAACTGTCTTTCTACTTCCTGTCCTTGCTATGGCTCAAGAAAAAGAACCGAAAAAGGAAATCGAAAAAAACATTGATGAGGTGGTTTTGGTGGGATATACCAAAGTTTCTAAAAAAGATGTTACCAATTCTGTTGCTTCTGTAAAAGCAGATGCGATCAAAGATATGCCTTCCACCAATGCTGCTGAAGCAATTCAGGGAAGAATGGCCGGGGTACAGGTTTCATTAAGTGAAGGCTCTCCGGGAGCTGATGTGGATATCGTCATTCGTGGAGGTAATTCTATTACGGGGAGCAATGCCCCCCTGTATATCGTGGATGGAGTACAGATGGATAATGCACTATCGGTCTTATCTCCAAAAGAGATTGAGTCTATCGAGGTTTTAAAAGATGCCTCTTCTACCAATATCTATGGAGCCAGAGGAGCTAACGGAGTTGTTTTGATTACAACGAAAGGAGGCCGTAAAAGAGCTAAAACACTGATTAATTATAACGGATTTTTAGGCGTAAGAAAAATACAGAATACCATTGACGTATTAGATCCCTATCAATTTGTGCTCTATCAGTATGAAGTATATAATAAGGGTGGCGTACAGACCGATATGGATGCATTTGTAGCAAGATACGGTACGTATGATCAGCTTGAAGACTACAAGACCGTAAAAAAAAGAGACTGGCAGGATGAAGTATTCGGAAGAGAAGCATTTAACTTTACTCATAACCTCTCTGTCACCGGAGGGTCTGATAATTCTTCTTTCTCTTTATCGTTAAATAATGTGGAGGAAGACGGAATCATGATCGGATCCGGCTTCAAAAGAAATATGGCCAACTTCAAGTATGATTACGAGATTTCCAAGAAATTGAATATGACCCTGAATGCCAGGTACAGCAGACAGACGATTTTCGGAGCGGGAACATCATCTACGGGTTCACAAAGTACCAACAGGCTTAGAAATGCGGTCAGGTATCAGCCTTTTGAAGGAGGTTCTTCAGTAGATGTGGATGATTTCGACCCATTGTTTGCCAATGAGACCAATCTTGTAAACCCTGTCCTTTTAGCCAATAACGAGATCAAGGAAAATGGCAGAAATGATTTACTACTTAACGGGACCATAGAATACAAAATCAGTAAAGATTTTACATTCAGAAGTGTGATCGGATATGTACAGAGAGATGAATACATCAATCAGTTTTCCGGACCGATAACATCCGTTGCAAGACAAAATAACGATCAGCCGGTTGTTCTTTTAAGTAAATCTCAAACAAGAAGAATCACGAATACCAATACTTTAAATTACAGAAAAACATTCGGTAATCATAAAGTAGATCTATTAGCCGGTCAGGAAATTGTAAAAACTGACGGCGAATCGTTAGCAATGACCATTAAGTGGTTTCCCAAATCTATCAGCGCTCAGGAGGCATTTGCCAACATTCAGTCGGCGTCTCCCCCGGGAGGATTGGTTCAGGATGCACCGAGAGCGGGAAGAAACCCCGATCGTCTGGCATCATTTTTTGGGAGAGCCAATTATATTTTCAAAAATAAATATATCCTTACCGCTTCCATGAGAGCAGATGGTTCCAGTGTTTTCGGGCCCGGAAACCGATGGGGATATTTCCCTGCCGCTTCTGCAGCCTGGAAGATCACCGAAGAAGATTTCTTAAAAGGCAATAAAACAGTCAGCGAATTAAAACTTCGTTTGGGATACGGACTTTCAGGAAATAACAGGATCGGATCTTTCCTGTATGATACCTTCTTTATAACATCTTCTGATTACGGATATGCATTCGGAAGCAATGTAACCCCCGGTGCGACAACCGGAAACATCCTGGCGAATAAAAACGTAAAGTGGGAATCTGCAACGTCTAAAAATATTGGTTTAGACTTCGGATTATTTAAAGGAAGAATTTACGGAACCCTTGATTTGTATCAGACCGACACCAAAGACTTGTTACTTTTAGCACAGATTCCTAAAACCACAGGATACGAATATCAATACCAAAACTCCGGAAGCACTACAAATAAAGGAATTGAATTTTCCATAGGAAGTACCCTTATCAGCAATGATAAATTCACCTGGAAAATGGATGCCAATATTTCGTCAAACAGAAATACCATTCAAAGTCTGGGTGACAATGCTTCGCCAAGCTCTTTTTCTTACCTTTATCCTTCAGGATGGCAAAACAGCCTGAATGACTTCCTGGTACAGGTAGGTAAGCCTGTAGGTACCTACTGGGGATACCAGACGGCAGGAAGATATGAGGTAAGTGATTTCGATTATAACGCTGCTACGCAGGTATATACTTTAAAAGCAGGTATTCCAAGTTCTGCTGCGGCAGCCAATGGTGCGAAACTGGTACAGCCTGGAGATCTGAAACTTCAGGATTTGAATGGTGACGGCATCATCGACAATAAGGATATGACTGATTTAGGAAATGCACAACCTAAGTTCTACGGTGGTTTCAACCAGACTTTCCGTTACAGAAACTGGGACATGAGCTTACTATTCAACTTTTCGGTCGGAAATAAAGTGTATAATGCCAATAAAATCGAATATTCAACTCAATATTTATATAGAGACAACAATATGCTTGCTGAGGTGGCAGACCGATGGAGATGGTTTGATGATGCAGGGCAAAAGGTGAATGATCCCGCTGCTTTGGCCGCTCTTAATGCCAATACTACCGGATGGACTCCTCCTGCAGGTGCCTATTTCTTACACTCGTATGCTATCGAAGACGGTTCTTTTTTAAGATTAAATAACGTTACTATCGGTTATTCCCTTGGAAAAGAATTTACCAAACAACTGGGTCTTTCAAATTTCAGATTGTATTTTACCATGAACAACGTATTTACCATCACCGGATACTCAGGATATGATCCGGAAGCCAATACAAGAAGAAACCCTTTAACCCCCGGGGTAGATTATGCTGCCTATCCACGCAGCAGATTTATCTTATCCGGAGTTGATATCACTTTTTAAACCCTATTATTATGAAGAAGAATAAATTTTTAGCTATAGTCTTTTCCATTGCAGGATTAATATCTTTAAGTTCATGCGACCAGTATCTGGATGTGGAAAGCTTATCCAACACCGCAGAAGCACAACAATTCGACTCTGCTTCCGACACTTTCTCTGCATTGGTTGGCGTTTATAACGCAACGATGGGTGATAATACCTATGGCCAGAGAATGAATCTTATCCTTACCCAATCCGGAGATGATCTAAGAACTTCCGGAGACTATAATGCCAATGACAGAAGAGGAATCAGCTGTTTTGGGGCTATTACTACCAATACAGAACTTTTAAGACCTTTTTTAGATACCTACGCAGGTATTGAGCGAGCCAACCTTGTTATTAAAAATATTCCGCTTTCACCGGTTTATAAAACAGGTTCCGATGCAGATAAAAAACTTATGGACAGGTATCTGGGTGAAGCTTTAACGCTTAGAGCTCAGTTCTATTCTGATCTTATCAAGAACTGGGGCGATGTACCTTTTCAGGATGTTCCTTCAGCAGATCTTCCAGACTTATACCTTCCGAAAACAGACAGAGACATCATCTATGATAAAATTCTCGATGATTTGTTAAGGGCTGAAAGTCTGGTTCCATGGAGATCAGAAGGAGGCACCACTGCTCAGAGAATTTCGAAAGGAGCCGTTAAAGGACTGAGAGCACGAATCGCGCTTGCAAGAGCTGGTTACTCATTAAGAAGAGCACCACAGCAAATGCTGCAGGGATCCAATCCTCAAAAATATTATCAGATCGCTTATGATGAATGTAAAGATATCATCAATTCCGGACAGCATCAGTTAAATCCAAGCTACGAAGGTTTATTCAGATCTTTACATACCAATTCTCAGGATGCAACGAACGAGGTTATCTATGCTATCGGAGCATTCGGAGGAAACTCCAGAACAGACAGTAAAATCGGTTACTACAATGGTCTCAGACATGATGACACCGACTGGAAATCTTCAGGAGGTATCAGTGCCATCCCGACTTATTTTTATGAATTCAGCAAATACGATCTGAGAAGAGATATCAATATTGCCATCTTCAGAGTCAACACGACAAAACAGGAGGAACTTCAGACTTCCATCAACTGGAATGACGGGAAATTCAGAAAATCATGGTCCAATATTACCGGTACTTCCCAGAACCTGGGTATCGACTGGCCTCTATTAAGATATTCGGATATCCTGTTAATGTTCGCGGAAGCAGATAACGAATTGCACGGCTCTCCTTCCCAGGAAGCGATCGACGCAGTAATGGCGGTGAGACGAAGAGCGTACACGGGTAATCTAGGTCAGGTAGGAACCATTCCTACAGGCAAAACCGCCTTCTTCAATTATATTGTAAAGGAAAGACAATTGGAATTCGGAGGGGAAGGACTGAGAAAATATGATTTGATCCGTTGGAATCTGTTAGAAACCAAAATTAATGAAACAAGAGCTAAGCTTACCCAGTTTATGAATGGTACAGGCGAGTACGCGAATGTTCCGGAATATATTTTCTATAAGAAAGTAGCCTACGACAAAACCAAAACGGCTCAACAGAACATTTCGGATATCGATTTCTATACTGCAACAGGAGTTGCAAAATCAGATATTTTCTACACGCCGAACCAAAGTGTGGCAACACCTTCCGGCTATACAAAAGTAAACTGGAGACTTGCCATGACGCAGCCATACATCAGTGGTGACCCCATTAAGAGTTATGCCTATTATTTCCAGCCCAACAGAAAAGAATTGCTTCCATTAGCGTTGGATGTGGTAAACTCAAACTATAATCTTACTCAGGATTACGGCTATTAGACATTAAAAGTACATTCATATCAAGTTAAGAATACAGGCTTAGCCCCAGGTTAAGTCTGTATTTTAAACAAATTTAAAACTTTATGAAAACTCCCCGGATTTATAAAAATCTTACCTTTATTTCAGTATTTTCTATACTATTGTTAAGTCTTCTTTCTTTTAAAGCTGCCGATAAAACAATCGTGGTTTCAAAAGACGGAAAAGGCAACTTTACCACCATACAACAAGCGGTAGATGCAGCTGAAAACGGGTCTCTGACAAGAACAAAAATTATAATAAAATCCGGAGTTTATAAAGAAAAAATTATCATCCCTGAAACAAAAGGGGCCATTATACTGGAAGGAGAAAACCCTCAGAATACCATCATCACCTATGATGATTTTGCTTCAAAAAAGAATGCTGAAGGAAAAGATATCGGAACGACAGGTTCTTCCACGATTTTTATTTATTCCAATGACTTTACAGCAAAAAACATCACCTTTGAAAACAGCTCGGGAAGAGTCGGACAGGCTGTAACCATCCTGACTTCCGGTGACCGGATCATTTTCGAGAACTGCAGATTTTTGGGAAACCAGGATACGGTATACTTAAAAGGCGCTCAGGATTCACCTGATAAAACAAAACCCTCAAGAAATTATTTTAAAAACTGCTATATCGAAGGTACTACCGATTATATTTTCGGAGCCGGAACCGCTGTTTTTGAAAACTGCACCATCTACTCCAAAGAAACAGCAAGCTATGTGACTGCCGCTTCTACTCCACAGGAAAACGAATTCGGATTTGTTTTTATCAATTCAAAAATTACCGGAAATGCTAAGGAACACTCCGTGTATTTAGGAAGACCCTGGAGGCCTTTTGCAAAAACGGTTTTCATCGATTGTGAAATCAGTTCAACGATAAAACCTGAAGGGTGGCATAACTGGAATAAGCCTGATGCCGAGAAAACCACTTTCTATGCAGAATTCAATTCAAAAGGAAGCGGAGCCGGGATTTCCACGAGAGTCCCTTGGTCGCACCAGCTGACAAAGGAAGAAAAAAAGAAATACACCCTGCAGAATATTTTAGGAGGAAAAGATCACTGGAACCTTAAAAAAAGTCCGAAATAAATCGACTCCCAACCTCAGAAACACCAAAGAATTTTCAGTCATGAAAAAACACTTCATAAAGCTCTCCACCATAGCAATTTTATCCGGTATTTCCACATGGGCAAATGCTCAGCAAGTGTTGAGTTTCCCGGGTGCAGAAGGTTTCGGAAGATATACTACAGGGGGCCGCGGCGGACAGGTTTATTTCGTGACAAAACTAACGGATGACGGTTCAGAAGGAACTCTGAGATATGCTTTGGACCAGAAAGGGCCAAGATATATTGTCTTTAAAACGGGCGGGACCATTTACCTGGAATCGCCATTGAAAATTAAAGAGGGCAATGTAACCATTGCAGGACAAACTGCTCCCGGAGACGGAATTACGGTGGCCAACTACGAAACTTTTATAGGTGCAGATCATGTGGTTATACGTTACATGCGTTTCAGAATGGGTGATCAGAAAAATTTCGAAGGTGATGCGTTAGGGGCAAGATTCATAAAAAACCTGATCGTAGATCATTGTTCGATGAGCTGGTCTACGGATGAGACGGTTTCGATCTATGTTAATGAAAATACAACCCTTCAATGGTGCATCATCACGGAAAGTTTAAGAAACTCTGCCCATCAGAAAGGCGCTCACGGATATGGCGGAATTGCAGGAGGAAAATTTGCATCTTTTCACCATAATATCTACGCCCATCACGACAGCAGAAATCCAAGACTCGGAGAGTATGCAGGAAGTAAATTTGCCCTGACTGACCTTACGGATTTCAGAAATAATGTGATCTACAACTGGGGACACAACAATTTGTATGGAGGTGAAGGAATGAATGTAAACATCGTCAATAATTACTACAAACCGGGTCCTGCAACGCTGACCAAAGACCGAATTGTGGCCATCGATAAAAATGAAAAACCCGAAACCGAAGTTTACAACATCTGGGGGAAATATTACATCAGCGGAAATGTGATGGAAGGAAATCCTGAAATCACAAAAGACAACTGGACACAAGGCGTTTTTGCCCAGATGAAACCTTCTTATAACCTGACGGCTCAGGATAAAAGCAAGATAAAAATCAGTCAGCCTCATGCTATTCAGAATAATGTAAAAACGGATACTCCGAAAGAAGCCTATCATAAAACATTGCAGGTTGGAGGGGCAAGCCTCGTGAGAGATGCAGTAGATCTTCATGTTTTACAGGATATAAAAAACGGAAGCTTCACTTATAAAGGTTCAAAAGGCAGCAGCAATGGAATCATCGATTCTCAGAAAGATGCAGGTGGATTCCCGGATCTGAAAACAGGAAAACCTCTACCCGATTCTGATGAGGACGGAATGCCTGATGAATGGGAAATGAAGAACCAATTAAATCCAAGAGTGGCCAATGCCAACGGAAGAGATCTGGATCAGAATTACGATAATATCGAAATTTATTTTAATGATATTGTAAAAAAAATAACTGAGAAACAATAAGCGATAACCATGAAAACTCTTTGTTAAAATCAGTTATCTAATGAAAAATATTATGAAACTCAATTGGTTTAAAATAGTAACGGCAGGAGTATTAGTATCTTCAAATCTTTCAGCACAGAATTCTGTGATTGAAAGCATCAGAAAGAATCCTAAAATGCCATTTTCATACGCAGAGCTTTCTGTAAAGGAGGGCGGAAAATGGGAAGGCAATAAATATGTTGGCGGAACATTCAAAAATATTCAGGAAATTACCCTTCCCGAATCTCATACCGATCACTCTACTTTCATCAGATATGAAGGTATCGGACTGGAAAACAACCAGATTGCCTACAGATTATATCTGGACTGGAGAAATGCAACGGATATTTTCGGTAAAAAAGTAAACACTTTGGTTTTACCTGAAGTGGGACAGGACGGTTTTGAGTCGTATCATCATGATGCACCCTGGGGACAGGATATTCTGAAATCCGGACGGACAATTGGCGTGGGTTCCTATGGAAGGTATGATGAACAGAATGATTTTGTTGAAACATTTAAAATTGTAAAAAATACAACGGCAAAAGTGGTCAATGAAAAAGATCAGTCTTATGCAACAATTGATTACAAAGGCTGGAAAACCTGGGGTGAAGCCATCGATTTAACCTCAAAATTAACGATCTTTAATAAAGACCGTTTTGTAAAAGTAGATCTGAACCTGAGTAACAGCATTTCAGGTCTCTGCACCGGCATTGTTGCCATCAAAAATATTCCCCTGAAAAACGGAATCAGTAAAAATAAAAAATGGGCTTACATAGCCACTTACGGTCAGCAGACTTTAGCCAAAAAAGAAGATAACCTCGGAATGGCCGTCTTCTACCCTCTCGAAAGTTTTGATAAATATGTCACTACGAAATCTACTCATACCGTCGTTTTTAAAAAAACGAAAAATGTATCGTATTACTTTATGGGTGCATGGTCACAGGAACCAAACGGCCTGGCAACAGAAGAAGCCTTCTATCAGGATTTAGATAAAAAACTGGACATTTTAGATAAAAATAATCAACTTTAAAGTTTAGAATCATGAATTTCATCAATCATACAATAAAAGTATACGCCGTTGCCATTTTAGGATCAGGAATGTTCCTGGCATGTGCACAGACCAAAAATGCAACTGCAGCAAAAACTGCTTCAACTGAAACTTCAAAACCTGGTAAAAAAGTTCCGACCAATCTTAAATGGTCCGAAAGAATGCTGCTTTCCGAAATGCACAGATTCCCTGAAGCCTGGATGCTGGATTTCAGTAAAAGTCCGAAATGGACTTACCCGTCAGCGATCGTTCTGGATGGTGCAGAAAAAGTATATGCAAAAACAGGTAAAAAGGAATATTATGACTATATCAGCGGTTTCGGTGAAGATTTGATTAAAGAAGACGGGACCATTGTAACTTACGATATTTCGAAATATAATATCGATATGCTTAACAGCGGAAATGTTCTTCTTTACCTTTATGAGAAAGAGAAAAAAGAGAAATATCTGAAGGCCCTTCAGACTTTGCGTTTACAGATCGACGGGCAGCCACGAACCAATGAAGGGTCTTTCTGGCATAAAAAAATCTATCCTAACCAGGTATGGCTGGACGGATTGTATATGGGAATGCCTTTTTACACGCATTATACGAAAGATTTTACCAAAGGGGCCGATGCTCAGAAAGCGTACGATGATATTGTGTTCCAGTTTGATTCTGTTCAGAAAAATCTTTTAGATAAAAAAACGGGATTGCTGTATCATGCCTGGGATGAAAGTAAAAAAGAAGCATGGGCCAGTAAGGAAACCGGTCTTTCGGCGAATTTCTGGGGCAGAGCAATGGGCTGGTATGGGATGGCTATGGTAGATGTTCTGGACTATTTACCAAAAGATCACCCGGGAAGAGCAAGATTAATTTCTTATCTGAAATCCTATGCAGATGCTGTCATTAAAGTGCAGGATAAAAACTCCGGTCTTTGGTATCAGGTTTTAGACAAACCCCTCAAAAACGGGAATTATGAAGAAGCTACCGCATCTGCCATGTTTGTGTATACCATCATCAAATCGGTGAATGAAGGATATCTTCCTAAATCATACAAAGCTGCCGCAAAAAAAGGGTACGACGGAATTATTAAAAATTTAATCACGGTGGATGAAAACGGAGTGGTGAATCTAAATAAATGCTGTGCCGTTGCCGGATTGGGAGGAAAACCTTACAGAGACGGCTCATACGAATATTATGTAAATGAGGAAATCCGTTCCAACGACGGGAAAGGAACCGGGCCTTTCATATTGGCAAGTTTAGAATTTGAGAAATAATTAAACAACAATAAGTTAAGCCATTTTAAGTAAAGCTTTAAAAAATTAAGGATAACCAAAGGTTACCCGATATGAAAAGTTAGCCAACAGATTTAAATCTGGATTTTATGAAGACGAAAAACATTGTAAATATACTTTCAGTAACCATTTTTTCAATGGCATCAAGCTATTTGAATGCACAGGAAAAAAATTACGTTTCCGAAGTGTGGACTGCCGATCAGGGAAAGAACTACAGAAATCCGGTTCTTTATGCAGATTATTCAGATCCGGATGCCATCCGTGTAGGTGAAGATTATTATATGACCGCTTCCAGCTTCAATGAAACTCCCGGACTGCCGATTCTTCATTCGAAGGATATGGTCAACTGGAAACTGGTTAATTATGCGATTCAGGATGTTTTGCCAAAAGAACATTTCTCCGTTCCCAGGAGAGGAGATGCCGTTTGGGCGCCAAGTATCCGTTTCCATAAGGGAGAGTTCTACATTTATTGGGGTGATCCTGATTTCGGAATTTATATGGTGAAAACCAAAGATCCGCTTGGAAAATGGGACGAGCCTGTTTTGGTGATGGAAGGAAAAGGACTGATCGATTCGTGCCCGTTCTGGGATGAAGACGGGAATGCCTATCTCGTTCACGGTTGGGCAGGAAGCCGTGCCGGAGTAAAAAGTATCCTGACGCTCAATAAGATGAATCCTGAAGGAACAAAAGTATTAGATAAAGGCGTTCATATTTTCGACGGTCACGATGCCCACCCTACCGTTGAAGGTCCGAAAATGTATAAAAGAAACGGCTATTATTACATTTTCGCACCGGCCGGAGGAGTAGCTACGGGCTGGCAACTGGTTTTAAGATCAAAAAACATTTATGGCCCTTATGAAGAAAAAGTCGTATTGGAACAGGGGTCATCAAAAATCAACGGGCCTCATCAGGGAGCCTGGGTTGATACCCCTTCAGGAGAAGACTGGTTTTACCATTTTCAGGACGTGGATGCAGGCGGAAGAATCGTCCATTTACAACCGATGAAGTGGGAAAAAGACTGGCCTGTTATCGGAATTGACAATAACAAGAACGGAATCGGAGAACCGGTTTTAACATACAAAAAACCAAACGTCGGCCGATCCTATCCTATTGTTACGCCTCAGGAAACAGATGAATTTGATGGTGAAAAATTAGGAATACAATGGCAATGGAGTGCCAACGAAAATATGGTCTGGTCTTCAAAACTTCCGGGACAGAAATTTTTAAGATTATTCTCTGTAAAAGTTCCGGAAGGGGAAAAAAACCTTTGGAACGTCCCGAATTTATTAACGCAAAAATTCCCGGCTCCGAATTTTGCCGCTTCCACCAAAGTTAAATTAACCCCGGAGGATGCTAAAGAAGGTAAAACTGCAGGACTTCTGGTGATGGGATTAGACCATGAATCCATTGTAATTACCAACAAACCTGACGGATTTTATCTTCAGTTGAGAAGAGCAGAAAAAGCAGATAAAGGAGGGGAAGAAAAAATTTTATTTGAAACCAAATTAAAAGGAAACGAAGCTTATCTGAAAGTAAATGTGAGCGAGCCTAATGGCCTGTGCCAGTTCAGCTACAGCGAAAATGGGAAAAACTTCACAAAAGTCGGCGATGTTTTTCAGGCCAAACCGGGAAAATGGATCGGTGCAAAGGTCGGTTTATACAGCGTAAGTACAACAAAAGCACCTCGCGGAGGTTACGCAGATTTTGACTGGTTCAGAATAACTAAAAATTAAGATGGCGTTCCAATGTAAGCTTTATAGGTTTTCGTAAGGATTAACCCAATATATCAATGAACAGGAAAATTTATAATATAGTTTCATTTTTATTCGTTGTTTTGCTGTTGTCGGCATGTCAGTCACAAAACAATGCCCAAAAGGCAACGGCAAAACACAATAAAAAAATCACCTATATCTACCTTATCGGAGATTCCACAATGGCAGATTATACCGGAAACTACGAACCTGGAAAAGATTATATGAAAGTCCGTTACCCGATTACAGGTTGGGGCCAGGTTTTTCAGCCTTTTTTCGTGAAAGACAGTCTGGCATCACTAAAACCGGGGCTTATAACAGATTCAGTGGTCATTATCGACAGAGCGCATGGCGGAAGAAGTACAAGAACATTTTTCCAGGAAGGAAGATGGAGATCGGTTTATGAACATCTGCAGCCTGAAGATTATGTGATCATGCAGTTCGGTCATAATGACGGTTCTGAAAAGCATACGGAACGGTACGTAAATATTGAAGGGTATAAAGAATTTTTAAGATTATTTGTTAATCAGACCAGACAGAAAGGAGGATTCCTGTGATCTTAACACCCGTAGCCAGGAATTATCCCTGGAAAGACGGGAAACTGGAAAATGTACACGGTGAATATGCCCGGGCTCCGATTGATATCGCCAGAGAGCTGAATGTTCCTTACATCGATTTAAACCGTCTCTCCATGGAATATTTTTCCAAAAAAGGACAGGATTTCACAACAAATCATTACTTCATGAATCTGCCGGAGAATGTGTACGAAGCCTATCCGAAAGGACAGAAGGACAATACGCATTTTCAGCCGGAAGGAGCGGAAGCAGTGGCGTCAATAGTATATCAGGAATTTAAAAAAGTAATCAAAACTCAAAAAAAATAAAATGAAGAAGTCTCTTAAAGTGATCGGTTTAGCAGCAGCAATGATATTTTCAGGGCAGATCTGTGCTCAGAATCTGGATATTTATAAAAACATTGAGTTTAAAATGCCGCAGGTTACCGAAACATCATTCGCCGCCAACACAGTTTCCATTACACAATATGGAGGCGTTGCGGGCGGAAATGTAAAAAATACGGAAGCTTTCAAAAAGGCCATCGCCGATTTAAGTAAAAAGGGCGGCGGAAAACTGGTTGTTCCGAGAGGAATGTGGTTAACCGGTCCTATCGAGCTGAAAAGTAACATCAATCTTCATGTTGAGGAAGGTGCTTTTATCGTTTTCAGTAAAGATAAAAACGATTATCCTTTAGTAGATGTAAGTTTTGAAGGATTAAACACCATTCGATGCCAGTCCCCTATTTCTGCGAAAAATGCAACCAATATTGCGATTACGGGAAAAGGGGTCATCGACGGAAGCGGCGATGCGTGGAGAGCCATCAAAAAAAGCAAAGTTTCAGAATCTGAATGGAAAAACATCGTAAAATCCGGAGGTGTATTATCTGCAGACGGAAAAAACTGGTATCCGTCAGAAAGCTATAAAAAAGGATTTGAAAGCAGCTCGAGCTTCAATGTTCCTGATAAAATTTCCAAAGATGAATTAACGTCCGTTAAAGATTTTCTCCGTCCGGTAATGGTAAGTCTTGTGGGTTGCGACAAAGTGTTGTTGGATGGTCCTACTTTCCAGAATTCTCCGGCATGGAATCTTCATCCTTTAATGTGTTCAAATTTGATTTTAAGGAATCTTACGGTTAGAAATCCGTGGTTTTCCCAAAATGGCGACGGTGTAGATCTGGAATCCTGTAAAAACATTCTGATTTATGACAATACGTTTGATGTCGGTGACGACGCGATCTGTATTAAATCCGGAAAAGATGAGGATGGCAGAAAAAGAGGAATGCCGACTGAAAATGTAATCATTAAAAATAATGTCGTCTATCACGGTCACGGAGGTTTTGTTATCGGAAGTGAGATGTCCGGTGGCGCAAGAAATATCCACGTTTCCGACTGTACTTTCATCGGAACCGATATCGGTCTGCGTTTTAAAACAACCCGCGGGAGAGGCGGGATTGTTGAAAATATTTACATCAAAAATATTGATATGATCAATATTCCGACACAGACCATTGGTTTTAATATGTTCTATGAAGGCGCTTCTCCGGTTTTGGAAGACGGACAGAAACAGGAAGGCAACAAAGCACCGGAAAAAGTTTACCCGGTAACCGAAGAAACCCCTACTTTCAGAAATATTTTCTTTAAAAATATCAATGCGGTGAATTCTGATGAAGCCATTACCTTATTCGGGTTAGCAGAAATGAATCTTAAAAATATTGTCATTGAGGATTCACAGTTTGATACGAAAAAGGCCTTAACTATAGTAGATGCAGACGGAATTCAGTTGAAAAACGTAAAACTGAAATACTCCCAGGGAACGGGAGCCACCATTTACAACAGTAAAAACATCAACCTTTCAACAGTGAAGTTTGAATCTTCAAACAAACCGGTTGTGAAAGTTTTGGGAAATAAAACAGGAGCAGTAGTGTTGCCGAAAGAAGTTACAGCTGATAAAAGTTCGCTTTCTATCGGAACGGACGTTGCGAAAAATGCAGTGAAATAGTTGGTAAATCGCAAAGACACAAAGATATTTTATACTTTATGTCTTTAAGACACAAGGATTTTATCTTTGATAAAATTTCACACTGAATCTTGTTAGACTGATGCTACGACAAGCTCAGCATGACAAATTATGACCAGTTAGTATTAGAGATGTCACACTGAGCCTATCAAGGGTCTTTGAGTCTTAAAATACATTCTAAAAACAAAAAAACTTTGTGTCATTGAGAAAATCCAACCCATCAAAAATAAAAAACAGTATTAAAAAAATTTCGTAAACGAATGATTTTTAACAGAAGACATACTTATATTTCTATTTTTTTTGTAGGGACCATGGCATTCGGGCAGGTAAACCGCCCGAATGCTACTCCTTATACCAACGAAGGTACGTTTGAAAAATTCAGGAAGAAATATCCTTTTACCACTCCCATAGACCGCCCGGTTCCGCAAAATATCGGGATTGATAAAGATGTGGAATATTCCCATATCAACGGAATTTCTTTAAAATCTGATGTATACTATCCCTTCGATAAGTCAAAAAAATATCCGGGCATTGCCATGGTTCATGGTGGCGGATGGATCTCAGGAAGCAAAGAAAATGAAAAATTTATGGCCATGGAACTGGCTTCAAAAGGCTATGTCGTGATCGCTATCGGTTATCGGCTGGCTGATGTGGCAAAATACCCTGCCGGCGTCGAAGATATCGAAACAGGTATCCAATGGCTGAGAAAAAATCACAGAAAATATTCTTTAAACAAAAAGAAAATAGCGGTGCTGGGTGAATCTGCAGGAGCACAGATGGCGACTTTGGTCGGCGTTAAGAAAAAGAACAGACTACAGGCCATTGTGAATGTAGATGGCGTGGTTTCTTTTGTTCATGAGGAATCCGGTAAAGAAGGGACTTATGATGCCTACTGGCTCGGTTACCCACAAAAAGACAATCCGGAAATCTGGAAAGAAGCCTCACCGTTGGAATATGTGGATAAAAATACGCCTCCTACTCTTTTCATCAACAGCTCTCAACCCCGTTTTCATGCCGGAAGAGATGATATGATGAAAAAGCTGAAGAGCTATAATATCCCGACAGAGTTTCATGAAATCAAAGATACCCCCCATTCTTTCTGGTCGGCAGAACCCTGGTTTACAGAAACCTTGAATTTAACGGTTGACTTTTTAGATAAAGTTTTAAAGTAAAATTAATGATGATTTTAAACGCAAAGATTTATTTAATCTAATGAATTTTTAGTGGGCAAAGATGAATCAGCAGGTTGATTTGATGAAGTTATCGTCATAGCTTCGCTAAGCAGATTTTATTTGCCTTTGTTTTCTAAAATTATAAGTTTCATAAAAACCTTTGCGTCAAAAAAATAATTCAGTCTATGAAAAAATTATTTTTAATTCTATTCATTTCGATGATCAATTTCCTCTTGGCAGGAAATGATCCTTATCTCAAAATTACTGTTGCCAAAGACGGTAGCGGGGATTTCACTTCCATTCAGAAGGCGATCAATTCCGTGAGGGATCTGGGTCCGGCTGAAGCTTTGATTACCATTAAATCAGGAACGTATCATGAAAAGGTGGTTATTCCCTCTTCAAAACATAAAATCACATTGGAAGGTGAAAATAAAGACCATACGATTATCACCAACAATGATTTTTCCGGAAAATCAGATTCGTTCAATGAAAAAATGACGACATTCAATTCCTATACTTTACTGGTCATGGGTGATGATATTAAAATCAGCAATCTGACCATTCAAAACGCTTCATGCAATGAAGGACAGGCGGTTTCTCTTCATGTGGAAGGTGACCGTTTTATGATTAAAAATGCTAAAATTCTGGGATGCCAGGATACGGTTTATTCGGCGACAAATCACAGCAGACAATACTTTGAAAACTGTTATATCGAAGGAACCACCGATTTTATTTTCGGCCAGGCCACTGTTGTTTTTAAAAACTGTACCATTAAAAGTCTTGCAGATTCTTATATTACCGCAGCCGCTACAAAAGCCGACAGACCCTATGGTTTTGTATTTTTCGACTGTACCTTAATCGCAAAAGAAGGCATTACAAAGGTTTATCTGGGAAGACCCTGGAGACCTTACGCAAAAACGGTTTTTATCAATACCGACATGGGAAAACACATCCTTCCGGAAGGCTGGAATCCCTGGAAAGGCGATAAAATGTTTCCTGATAAAGAAAAAACGGCTTATTATGCAGAATCCGGAAGCAAAGGTGAAGGCGGAAACCCGTCAAAACGTGTAAGCTGGTCGCATCAGCTGACCAAAAAAGATTTGAAAAATTATACTATTGAAAAGATTTTTGATGGATGGAATCCAAATAAATAATAAATTATTGAAATGTTTCAACCAACTCAACATGACAACTCAACATTAACTGTCCCATTTCAGCAACATCGGTAACGGTATGATGCTGAGCCTGTCGAAGCATCTTCAAGTTTAAACAAATAAATTAAAATGAAAAAAATAATTTTAATATTCACCTTAGCGGTATCAACTTTAATTCTGGCTCAACAAAAACCAACGCTTTTCCTCATCGGCGATTCTATGATGGCCAACAAAGAAAATCCTGAAAAAAATCCCGAACACGGCTGGGGACAGGTTTTAGGGCAATTTATGACTACAGGAATTGAAATTCAGAATCATGCAATGAACGGAAGAAGCTCAAAAAGTTTCAGGACGGAAGGCAGATGGGATAAGGTGGAAAAACAACTGAAAAAAGGAGATTTCGTAATCATTCAGTTTGGGCATAACGACCAGAAGGTGAAAGATTCGACGAAGTTTACCAATCCTTACACTCAGTACAGAGCCAATCTGGAAAGGTACGTGAATGAAGCCAGGGCAAAGGGGGCGACTCCTGTTCTGATGACTTCTATTGTCAGAAGAGACTTTACGGAGAACGGTGTCCTGGTAGATACTCATAAAGAATATCCTTTGGTGGTAAGAATGGTAGCCAATGATCTGAAGGTCCCGTTTGTGGATATGCAGTTATTGACAGAACAACTGGAAATTTCTTATGGTCCGGAAAAGTCCAAAAAGCTACATTTGCACTATAAAGAAGGCGAAGAACCTTATTATCCGAAAGGAAAGGATGATGATACGCATTTATCAAGATTAGGGGCGGAGTCTGTTGCAAAACTGGCAGTAAAAAATCTGAAGACTCTGAAAATTGGTTTAGAGAAGTATATTAAATAAAATTCGCGCTGATTCTGCAGATTACGCTGATTTAAAATAGTCCACACTTTTCATCTATGTTTATTATTCAGAATGAAGCAAGCGGAGTCACCAACCTGGATTCCTTCTTAACCGGCATAAAAGATAATGTGGAATAATTTAGTTTAAAATATCAAAAATATAAACAATGAATTTTAAAAAAGAACCCTTCTTTGATGGGAATTCAGACTGGGAAGATTTAGGAGCCGGTGTTTCAAGACAGTTTATAGGCTACAATTCTCAGGTGATGATGGTGATTGTAAAGTTTGAAGAAGATGCCGTAGGAGCATTGCATCAGCATTTTCACTCCCAGATCACTTACGTTGCTTCAGGGAAGTTTGAAGTGACTGTAAATGATGAGGTTAAAATTTTACAGCAGGGTGACGGTTTTTTTGCCCAGCCCAATATTTTTCACGGTGTAAAATGTCTGGAAGCCGGACAGCTGATTGACGCTTTTACCCCTTTCAGAGAAGATTTTCTGAAAGATTAATTTAAAAATAAAACCTTCAGGGTTTTAGAGACCCTGAAGGTTGGAATAATAAATAATTTACCAAATCATCGGTTATGAAAAAAATAGCTTTCCTGGTATTAATTTCCCTTTTCATTCAATTACCGGCACAGGAAAAAATAATGGTCTGGCCAAAAGGTCAGATGCCTAATTCTAAAGGATTACCATTAAAAACGGAAGAAAAAGACGGAAGAATTATACAGATTAAGGAAACTGAACTCTTTGCTTTTTTACCTCCGAAGGAAGAGAGAAAACAGATGGCCGTTGTTGTGATCCCCGGGGGAGGCTATTATAAACTGACGTACGATCTAGGGGGCTATCAGATTGCCAAATGGTTTAACACCCAAGGAATTTCGGCTTTCGTTTTAAATTACAGGCTTCCGACTTCTCCCGATCTGAAACAAAAAGAAATTGCTCCGCTGCAGGATATTCAGGCAGCAATAAAATATCTCAGAAAAAATGCTGACCAGTATGGCATTTCACCGGACCAGATCGGTGTCATCGGAACTTCCGCAGGCGGACATCTGGCGGCGTCGGTAAGTAATATTCCTACAGACTATACCGAACTGAAAGGAGACTGGGCTCCAATTCCGACTGTTCCCAATTTTGCTATTCTGGTTTCCCCGGTTATTGATTTGGGAGAATTTGCTCACGTCGGAAGCCGGAACAGCCTGCTGGGGGAAAATGCTTCTGCTGATAAAATCAAAGAATATTCGATGCAAAACCGGGTGACGGAAAAAACGCCGCCTACTATTTTGTTTCATGCTCAGAATGATAAAACAGTGCCTGTGATGAACAGCATCATGTATTATCAAGAAATGGTGAAAAATAAAGTAAAAGGAGCCCTGTTTATTTTCCCTGAGGGTGAGCATAAAATCGGGATTACCAATAAATCTGAGCTTACGGATAATTGGAAAACGTTATGCTCGGACTGGCTGAAAACAATACCTAAATAATAATTCTGAACTGGGTTAAAAAATTGTTCATATAACAGCGTATCGAGAACTTTTGAATTGGGAATAATGTCTTTTTCTCACCGGCTCCGGATACATTTTTCTTAAATATGCCTCGAAAAAAAATCGAACTGACGGAGTGGATTTTATAGCGTAAATGTTCTCCCTTTTAAAAAATAAAAAATGCTGAAATTCATTCAATATAAAATATTTTCAATAGCTTTCGTAAGCGTATTTTCAGTTTCTGTCCAGGCACAGCAGAGTTTAAAATTAATGTATCATAAGCCTGCCGAAAACTGGAACGAAGCTTTACCGATCGGAAACGGAAAACTGGGGGCAATGGTCTATGGCGGAGCTTCACAGGAACATCTTCAACTTAACGAAGAAACCATCTGGGCAGGAGAACCGGGAAATAATGTTCCGAAAAATACGTTTGACAGCATTCAGAAGATCAGAATACTCCTGAATGAAAGTAAATTTCAGGAAGCACAAAATGTTTCCAACAGAACCTATCCGAGGCAAGCTCCCAAAGATCTGAATTACGGAATGCCCTACCAGACCATGGGCGATCTGTTCCTGGATTTCAAAGGTCATGAAAATTTTTAAAATTATACCCGCACTTTAGATATTGAAAAGGCAGTCAGTACCGTTTCTTATGAAGTAAATGGTGTGACTTTCAAACGTGAAATTTTCTCGTCTTTTGCAGATCATGTAATTATGATTAAACTGTACTCCAGTAGAAAAGGAAGTTTGAATTTTTCCATCAACGCCTCTACTCCACACCTGCAGAAATCAATTTTTACAGAGAAAAACCAACTGGTAGTTTCCGGAACCAGCGGATCGGTGGATAATAAAACCGGTAAAATTAATTTTAAAACAGTGGCTGTTCCGGTTTTAAAGGGCGGAAAATTAACCTCAACAAAAAATCAACTGGATATCTCCGGAGCGGATGAAGTGGTCATTTATGTTTCCATAGCGACGAATTTTAAAAAGTATAATGACCTTTCAGCAAATCCTGATGCAAGAGTTTCAGAATATTTAAAATCTGCTTTAACTAAAAAATACGATACCGAATTAAAAGCTCACATTGAAAAATATCAGAAATATTTCAAGCGGGTAAGTTTAGATTTAGGAACTATCGGGCAGGCCAAAAAAACAACCGACCTCCGGATAAAGGAGTTTGGAAATTCAAAAGATCCGGATTTAGTGGCTTTATATTTTCAGTTCGGACGCTATCTTCTGATTTCCTCTTCACAACCCGGAACTCAGCCTGCCAATCTCCAGGGCATCTGGAACTATCAGCTGAATCCTGCCTGGGACAGCAAATACACGGTGAACATCAATACGGAGATGAATTACTGGCCTGCTGAAAACACCAACCTCAGCGAAATGCACGAGCCTTTATTTGATATGATTCAGGACCTGTCGGTGACAGGACAGGAATCGGCAAGAGAAATGTACCATGCGAGAGGCTGGAATATGCACCATAACACAGATTTGTGGAGAATAACGGGAATTGTAGACGGTGGTTTTTACGGAATGTGGCCGATGGGCGGAGCCTGGCTGACCCAGCATCTTTGGAATCATTATCTGTATACCGGAGATAAGGAATTTTTAAAGAAATATTATACTGCTTTAAAAGGCTGTGCTTTGTTTTATCTTGATGTTCTTCAACAGGACCCTACGAAGAAATACCTGGTGGTTTCTCCTTCTATGTCGCCTGAAAACACGTATATGAAAAGTGTCGGAATCACATCGGGAACGACCATGGATAACCAGTTAGTTTTTGATGTATTTAACAACTTTATTCATGCTTCAAAAATTTTAAATGAAGATCACCGCCTTTCGGATGAAGTTCAGTCTGCTTTAAAGCAACTTCCGCCTATGCAGATAGGTCAGCATGCCCAATTACAGGAATGGCTGGAAGATAGGGACAGAACCGATGATAAACACAGACATATTTCACATTTATACGGTTTGTTTCCTTCGGGACAGATTTCGCCGTTCAGAAATCCTGATTTAACGGAAGCTGCAAAAAATTCTATGATCTACCGCGGCGACAAATCCACAGGCTGGTCGATGGGCTGGAAAGTAAACTGGTGGGCAAGACTGCTGGACGGAAACAGAGCATTTAAATTAATTTCAGATCAGCTGACTCCTGCTCCGATGGAAGGCAAAGGTCAGTCGGGAGGTACCTATCCGAATCTTCTGGATGCGCATCCGCCCTTTCAGATTGATGGAAATTTTGGCTGTACTTCAGGAATTGCAGAAATGCTGCTGCAAAGTTATGACGGCTGTCTTTATATTTTACCGGCTCTTCCGGATGCTTTACCTAACGGTTCAGTAAAAGGTCTGAAAGCACGTGCCGGTTTTGAAGTAGATATCGACTGGAAAGATTCCAAGCTGACAAAACTGGTTGTAAAATCTTCTTTGGGAGGAAACGCGAGAATCAGGATTTCCAGAGATACTACAATCAGAACCAAGGCAAATTTACAATTGGCAAGAGGTGAAAATCCTAACGAATATTATCAGGTCAATTCGATTAAAACGCCTTTAATTTCAGAAAAAGCCCCATTGAAAGGGTATCCTGTCCCACAAACCCATGTATTTGATTTTGAGACCGAAAAAGGGGGTACCTATATTTTCTTAGGGAAGTAATCCCGTCAATTCCATTATATTTCCAGAAAAAAGATAAAAAAAACCTGACGGTTTTGAAGATCCGTCAGGCATAGTAAGTCGTTATACTTTTTTATTTTTATCAAGCCATTTCGGAAACTCTTTATTGATCAGCTTATCGGCAAAATCACCGAACCAGCTGTAGCCGTTTCGTCTTTCTTCGGAAACTTCGTTGTAATCGTATTTTACACTTCCGTCACGGTCTCCGAAAAGGGGTTTATTGGTATTGATATCATAGAATCTTGCCCAGATCACCGAATTTTTATCTTCTGCCAGAGTTCGTACGGCTTTGCCGTTGACTTTGGTTACATTGTAGCTATAGCCTTCTATTTTATGTTGTTTAAACCAGGTAACCGCTGACTCTATTGATTTTTCAATTTCGGGAGTCACCGGCTGCATCATCAGAAACCTGACAATACCTACTGATTCTGCGGTGGCCAGGGAAACAGGCTCAAAAGCCCGGGCTTTATCGGGCTGAAGGGTAATTTCGTTGTACTGATCGCCCCAGATGGTAGGTATTCCTTTTTGCAAAACCTGGGTTTTTAGGATGCATTCAATTCCTTTTTGTACGGCGATTTTAGACTTTTCTTTTAGGGCCGGGCTGACTCCGTCAAAATTATTTTTTCCTTCTGCTGCATTGTATAAAACGGTCAATGCATTAATCATCGCATTATCATTATAGGTGATCTGTTTTCTGTACAATCCGGTATTGGGATAATACTGCGGAAAACCACCGTTTTTATACTGCATAAGAAGAAGATAACTGATTCCTTTTTCTGCAGCTTTCAGATACTGGCTGTTTTTAGTTTCGGAATAGGCTTTTATCAATGCATTGATTTCTCTTGAAGTGGCATTGTTATCAATGGTGGCATGATCATCACCCGTCTCTTTTATTTTCTTTAAGAGGGCTTTGTCGATGGGGACATTATAATCAACCACCGATTTATCATTCAGCTGTTTTCCCCATCCGCCGTTGGGAAGCTGATAAATCAGCATTTTTTCTGCCAGGGTATCTTTCACCTGTGCAAAGTATAAAGCAGAAGCCAAAGAAAGTATGGCTATTGAAATTTTCATGTGTATCATTTTACATCTTTAATAAACTTAACAGCTATGGGATTAGCTACGATCTGCGATTGCCTGTCCAGGATCTTCTCCCAATCTGCCTGCGTCTGAACCTGTCCGCTTTTCTGCCATGCAAATCCTGCATAATAGATCAGTTTTTTCTGAGGTTTTGTCACCACTAACAGATTGCTCTGATCGGGGGTTTCAGTTCTGTGCGCTACAGATTTCTGGACGATGTTCGGATTGACGACAATGCCTTCTCCTACAAAAGCATCATCTATCTTTTCCCAATGCAGATAAAATCCCTTTCTGTCATTTAATTTGGTAAGCCCTTCGTTTTTATGTAAACTGATTCCGATGGTATAATTCGGAACGGGATTCTGGGATATGAAATCAGATTCGAATCTGGAAAAATTGGATCCGATGTCCAGGGATATTCTTTTTGTTTCCTGTACTTTATAATCACTCCACGGAAAGTAGGTCAGTTCGAAGACAGTCCTTAACGGACCTTCTGCAATCGTTCTTGAGCTGATAAAATTCTTTGAAACCTGCAGCTTTTCATTGACCCAGATTCCGATTCCTCCTGTTCCGCGGCTGTCCCCTACATGATACGGATCGTACCCTTCTCCCCTTGTATCTTTATGATAATACATCGGATCGGTAAGGTATCCTTTATACCATTTATTAATCACCGGCTGATCTGTTTTTTTAAACCAGATATCCACGCCACTGGAAAGTGTACTTCCTTTAACGCCCTGTTCGGCTTCCTTCTGACCTTTCGGACCATATACTCTGAAAGCTACCTTATCATTTTCCCAGGCATAGTCATCCACTCTCTCCGGAACCAGTCTGGAGTAAGTGGTAACTTTTGGCTGAGGGATGACCGATTTTGAGTCGGCCACTAATTTATAGATGACCGATTTCTTCGCATCCATGTTGGCCAGAAAAAGCAATTCATCACTTTTTCCATCATTATCATAATCAATCCACTGAATTGGAATAAATTTATTATTTTCGTCTTTAATTCTTAGATCTGCTTCTCTTGTTTTCTTTAAAACTGATTTCAAATCGTTTACAGAAAGGGAAAGCACCTCATTTCTTGGAAAATCAAGTGGATTGGTGAGCTCAATTGATTGTTGTGCCTGTAAAAAGTTCACCCCAATGCAACCGATTGCACTCATTAATCCCAGCAAAGAAAATTTAGTTTTAAACATCATTTTTCTCAATTTGTTATTTCATCAAAAGTAAAAATAATTTTCGGGTGCGCATAAAAAATGCTCTTTAATCCTTCTAATTTAACATTATTTTAAGATCCTGACTATCATTAACTTGTTAAGGTTACATAAAATCTTCCTGTTAATATATAATTTTAAAAGTCTGTAGTGCATTGGAATATAATAAGGCTGTACAATATCTCCTGCATTTGCCTGTGCTCTTGGTATTTCCGGCGGGCCGTCTGCGACGGCCCGCCGGAAATACTTGTGAAATTATATTCAGCAAGCCGCTTTTGAAAACTTAACTGTTGAACTTTTTAATACATCAGGTGTTGTTTGTCTTTATTCCTCCACCCTGCCTGACTGTCGTATTTTACAAAAAATATTTTTAAATCTGCCTGGCTTTCGTAGTCGGTAAAATATATTTTTTTCGCCGCCTGACTTTCATACTGGGTGAAAAACCATTTTCCATTGTTGTTTCCGGCCTGGCTGTCATACGTTACTTTATAGACTTTCAGATCTGCCTGGCTTTCATACTCCGTCACAAAAACTTTTACCTCTGCCTGGCTTGAATATCGGGTGGAAAATACCTTCTGGGCACTCAAATTGGCTGTCAGGACAGAAAAGGAAAGTACGGCGATACATTTTATCATTTTTGTATTATTCTGTGATAGAAGATACAAAATTTATTTCCCGATGCACTACTTTCCATAAAAAGCGCCCGCATTTCTGCGGGCGCACGAACTAATTTGTGTTTCTACCTAACCTATTAATATTAAAACTCGAATTCTCCTATTAAAATACCGTTTCTGTTGCCTCCGGGATCTTTCTGATTCTGAAAGACAACGATTTTTCGCTCCTGCTTTCCGGTGGCATAGTTGATATAAACTTCAGCCATAATCGCGGTAGGTCCTGCGATATTGATCTGCCTTTCTCCAAAGAAATTTGTCTGAATCTGATATTTCCCTTTGACTGCTTTTTTCAGTAAAAACTGCTCCGGGCCAAAGCCCCCGGTAAAATCGTTGCTTATTCTTCCTCCGATCTGAGTCGATTGATGAGAATACATACATCTTTCCTGATTAGGATCCGTCACCCAGAGATCGATGTCGGTATCGTCTTTGTTCCAGTTCAGAACCACGCGTATATTTACGGGCAGATCGGCAATAATTTTAGGATTGATATTTTTTACGCTAAGCCTGTCACTGTGCCTGCTGATCAGTTCATTGATCTCCATGATGATGGTCTCTTCAATTCCGTAATCACGGGCAGCCATTTCACGGGTATACGTCTGATTCAGAATTTTATATAAGTTATCCAGAGCCTCCTGGTATCTTCCGTTATCTTCCAGGGCCAACGCATAATCTCTGTAACTCTGAGGATCAAAAGGCCTCCACTCCAACACTTTCTGACTGATCCAAAGCTCTTTATCAAAAATATCCTCCTGCTTTAGCCGGTAACCCAATAATTTATACAACTCTTCATTTTCAATATCCAGATCTGCAATAGAACTTAATACCTTTAATCCTGACTTTTTATCATTCATTTTGAAAAGAAGCTGGGCAACATCAAAATAATATTGCGGGGTTTCCTGATAATCAAGCCTGTTATTAAGGTACGTCTGGTAAATTTCGGCCGGTTTTTTATAGCCTTCAAAGAGCTTCATGTATTCCGCATCGGATTTCACATCAAACGTGCTGATTTTTCCTTTACTGATTACACTTTCCTGAATCTCTTTTCTCTTATCGCCCAGTGAGCTCATTCCTCTTACTGACACATTAACACCGGAAACGGAACCCTTTAAACTTGAGATTCTGTCTGCTACTGCCGATTCTGCGACGATTGAACTGCTCACCGTAGCTATCGAATTGGGAGCTCTTTTTGCAGAATACCCTAGCATGACCACCTCTTCAATTCTTCTTTCACGCTCCGTTGTATCTGTCTGAGACTGCCTGCCTGACGGCTTGGGGTATATTTTTTCTCTCTGCTCAAAATCTGTATTCCACCATGCTTTAAGATTTGCGGTAATGCTTTCGGCTCTCTGCATCAGGTCACTTACCCGCTGATCTTTGAACTGCTGATTATTTTTTACGATCCTGTCATATTCCTGGCGTAATTCAGCAGGAGGAGTGATTTCATACCGGACATAATCCGTGATATTCTCCAGCACCATCAGGCTCATATTATTGCTTACCAAGCCAAATTGTCTGCTTAGATTTTTGATATCTGCCTTGTTTTTCTTTTCAAAAATTTCCAGTTCGTTCAATTTTTTCTGAGCCCAGAATTGCGATATTTCCCAATCTGTAATAGTCTGACTGTCTGCATTCAGATGGATTATTTTAGATTCTGTCACTTCATTTCCATACCCGAATAACACTTTTATTGTGGCCTGATTTCCTTTTAAAATACCCGTTAGAAGGAAATGATCTGAAACCGCCTGCGGAAGTGACGGGTATACTTCTGAAACAGCAGCATCCTTTTCTACTCCTAAGAACTTTAAAGGTTCATAAAGCAGTTTCTTAACCTCTTTGGAGGGTAGATTTTCATTAATGTTCAGAAATTCACCTCCCGTTTTACTGCTGATAAATTTTAACTGATTAAAATTGGCATTATTGGAAGCTGCCACAGTGTACACCGGATTTTTCCATACTAGATTCAGCTCTCCGAAAGACGAAAGACCATCTGTAAAAAACAAAATTTCGTCTTCCCTGAGGGGTTTTAACTGCCCGAAATCCGTACCTCCGTCATATGTTGCCTGGGAAAGGTAGGTCTTAAGTTCGGTCCAGTCTCCTCTGCTGATCCTGAATTTTTTGCCTTCATCAAAGCTGTTGTTAATGAAATATACGTTGACAACAGGGCTTTTATTTGTTTTAAAATATTCATTCAACAATTCAAATTCCTTTTTGTGATCACGTTTGGATCCGCTTAAGGAATTATCCCAGACAATAGCTATTCTGTTGGCCGGATTTTTTGCTCTTTCCTTTGCTTCGGCTCCCAAATCAGCAAGAAAATAAGAAGACCGGTCTGATGCTTTCTGCATTAATATGCCTGGATTGCTGTCATTCTGAGGTACATTTATTTTAAGATTGTGAGACGGTCTGTAATTGGTTTTATGGGTTTCTGCAACCCAGACGTTTCCGTTTTTCGTGAAATTGAAACTTCCGTCGGGTTTTTCTTCCAGCTGCGGCGATACTGCATTTTGAAAAATGCTTGTCTTTATGGTAAAGTCGGGAATTGTTTCCGGATAATTCAATGGCAAAAAGTACTGAAAATCATTTCCCGTCTTTTTTAATTCATAATGGTAAGTAATCTGAACCGTTCTTTCTCCCCCGTTGGCGTTGATCGGATAAATTCTTGTTCTGAAATTATTTCCTTCCACTTTTTCAAGAATACCCGGGTCTACCTTTCTTTTTTCGATGGTTTCAAAAACCTCTTTTGCCTTTTCTTTTTCTACAGGAACCGCATTTCTGAGCTTTCCGTTGATATCCAGCGCATAGCCACTGACATTGACTCCTTCCGGAAGCGGAAAAGTAAGTCGGCCTTCCATCAGCCGGCTTGACTTATTTCTAAATACCATGGTGATGATATTGGTCGAAATTCCGCCCGTGATTTTTGTTTCAATACTGAGTTTCTGCAGTACAACCTGTGTATTCTTATCAAACCCTCCTTTTCTGTCCGGTGTTTCGATAACCGGGATCTGTGCCCAATATAATATGGGAAGCACCAATAGAAATGCAATATATAAGTTTTTCATTGTATTCTCTTTTTGTTTTATGAGTCTCATTACTATTAAAGATGTCATCCGGAGCAAAAAGGTTGGAATTACTTCTGAAATTTTTTAAATAAAGGTAAAACACTCTTTATAAAACACTGTATTGTGATTTATTTTTATTGAATTTACCCTTTATACATCAAATAATCAAGAAAAAAGAAAACCAGAAGATGTTAACTACACTAGAGTGTAGCTTGTATCATGTCACATCCCCCTACATTTGTATCAAAGCATCAGTTATGGAAGCACAATACACCCGAAACAGACTTTATGTACACGAAGAAGAACAGAACAGGATAAAAAATATTCCGATATTACTTGCCGGAAGCGGTATCGGAAGCAATATTGCCGAATGTGCCCTCCGTTTTGGTTTTGAAAATATTACGATCGTAGATGGTGACACCATTGAACAGTCCAACCTTAACAGACAGAATTATACTCATAAAGATATCTCTACGTTTAAGGCAGAGACTCTCTATAACCGGTTGAAAGACATTAATCCTAGAGCAAATATTCAGTTCCGGAAAGAGTTTATCACCCATGAGAATGTGCACGACATCATTGAAGGGCATGGCATTGCCATTAATGCGCTCGATTTCACGAGTGATATCCCTATCGTTTTTGACAAGATATGCCAGGAAAAAGGCTTGCATATTTTACATCCTTACAATCTTGGCTGGGGAGGCCTGGTTGCTGTCATCACGCCGACAGGATTATCGCTGGACAGCCTTACGGATGAAAATTTCAACGAGCTGAAAATGGTCGAATATGTCGCCGGATACCTGCGGTTCTGGGAACGCCCGAATGAATGGCTCGAAAACATCATCCATGAGTACAAAACAGAACAGCAGAATCTTCCCCCGCCGCAATTATCCATCGCTTCATGGATCGTTGCGGGAATGTGCACGCATGTGATGTTTAAAATTGCTACCGGAAAGCCTTTTAAAACGTTTCCGCAGTTCTACATCAATGCCATTTCGGATTAAGAGTTAGATTATATCAATTTATAGCTGGTAGCATAGGACATTGCTTCCGTAATATTGTTGACTCCCATTTTATCAAACAGTTTCCTTCTGTGGAATTTGACGGTATCTCCTGTCACAAATATTTTTTCTGCGATCTCATTGATCGTAAGCCCCTGTGCATACAGACGCAGGATTTCGACCTCTCTTTCGGAGAGTTTAATTTTCTCATCTTTTATCCATTTACTCTCACTGAGGTCATAGTTCCAGATCTCATCGGTTCCTTGTTTTACAATGGAAATGTTTCCTGACTGATGATTGTGTGAAAGGGATACCAGACACATGGCTTTCCAGATTTTCCCTTCTGAGGAAAGGAAAAGCGGCGTCAGCTTATGGTTGATAAGGACCGCATTCTTATTTTCGTTAATCAAGTGGAAATCGTAAGAAATGGTATATAGTTTACGATCTTCAACAGGCAGATTCTCATAAAAATCGAACCCTACTTCATTGATCTTTAAGAGCAGTTCCAGATCTTCTTTCTTCACATGTCTGAAATAAAAGGCATATCCCATGGTTTCTACTTCCTGAGGGGTATGATCACACAAAAACAGAGGATTGTCGGATACATATTCGAAGTTCTGTTTCTGGTAATCGATCACGTACACACTCATGTAGGTAATTCTCGAAAAAGCTTTAATGACTTCTAAGTAATCAGCGGTCTGATTGCTTTCTGACTCGGAGATACTCTGGATACTGTTTTTTGTTGTAAAGAATTTATTTATTTCTTCCATGGCTTAGTTTTAAAAAGAGGATTTTCCTGTGACTACACTATAGTGTAGACTTTAACAAATCTACACAAAAGTGTAGCATTATTTACTATTCAGTGAAATAATTTTACCTAAAGATAATAAAAATATGGAATATTTTAACTTTTGTTCTTTAAGTAATAAAGACCTGCGCGAACTCTCAGAATTCGTTGTTACAGAGAATTTTAATCATCACGAAAATGACACAGACGCGGAGCAGTTCAGGGCTGAAGTAGATGACATCTATCAGGAAGAAAAAAGTTTTAATAATTCTAAAATTTTTGTATCCCGCGACAGCGATCAGAAAATTAATGGATCAATCAGGGTGCTAAAATGGAATCGTACGGATGTTCTGCCATTGGAAAAACTTTTCAGTATCAATCCTCAGGATATTATCAAAAACAAAGGCACCGATATCTGGCATATCGGAAGATTCGCCATCAAAAAAGGAATTGATAAAACCGGGTTCGGCGTTTTCAAAACTTTAATGGCTTATGCGCTTAACGAAGTTTGCCAAAATGAAAATTCTGTTGCCATCGCGGAGTGTGATGCCAAGCTTTTAAAAGTTTTGAAGTTAATGGGTATCGAAGCCATCACTCTGGCCAAGCCGATTCATTATTTAGGCTCTGAAACGATTGCTGTTCTTCTGACTTATAACGGATTGAAAAGGTTTCTTGACAAAAACTGCCATTTGATGTCAAAACCTGCGAGCGACCTACACCAAAGTGTAGTATTGCAGCAGATCGCCTAAGACTACCCAACAGTGTAGCAAGAAAGAAAACACAACCTGATACTTTTGAAATAAATAAAAGACATGACACAGAAATACTTAATATCACTATTATCCTTCATAGGAATGAGCATCAGCTTAAGTGCTCAGAGTATTTCGGGAAAAGTATCTGACGAACAGGCGAAAAATATTCCCTATGCCGAAGTGATGCTGTCAGCAGATAAAAACAACTATTCCGCGCTTACCGATGAAAATGGAAATTTTACCATCAGCCTGCCCAAAAATGATGCGTATACCCTGAAGATCTTTTTGAACGGAAATCAGGTATTGGAGAACAGGATCACGATAGATGGCAATATCAAGGAAAATTACACGATCAAAGACACCCCTGCTACCAACAAAGAAATTCAGGAAGTTACCCTGAGTAAAAAGAAAAAACTCGTAGAGAGAAAAGTGGACCGCCTGGTGTTTAATGTGGAAAACTCGGTGTCTGCAACAGGAGGAACCGCTCTGGATGCTTTAAAAACCACTCCGTTGGTCCGGGTACAGGACGAAAAAGTGTCCATTGTCGGAAAAGGGGAAGTTCTGGTGATGATCGATGACAGGATCCAGAGAATGTCGCAGGATGATCTTTCGGGTTTATTAAGGTCGATACCTTCGGACAATATCCAGTCGATTGAGGTGATCACTACCCCACCGGCAAAATACGACGCGGAAGGGGACAACGGATTAATCAATATTAAACTAAAAAAAGCTAAGGCCAACTCATGGAATGCCAATATCGGAGGGTCTTATACACAGAAAACGTATGCGGGAGGCGGCCTTCAGGGAATATTCAATTATAATTATAACAAACTGTCATTACAGGTTTCTGCCAATACCAACTCCCAGAGACTGCGTACCACTTCCGACAGCAAGATCTATTATCCTGACGAACTCTGGTTAATGAATGTAAAAAATAAGTCTGAGGAAAGCAGCCTGGGCCTGGGATTTGGAATCGATTATAAAATCAGCGAAGCCTGGACGACCGGAGCTAAATATCTTGGAAGTTTCACAAAAGATACCTCATCGAACAGTCCGCTGACGACAAGGATTAATAATACAACAGGCGCTGTAAATTCCTATATCGCATCTGATGTGGAGGCCAATAATAAGCCTGATATGAATTCTGTAAACTGGTACAATACCTTTAAGATAGATACTGCAGGTACAAAAATAACAACCGATTTTGATTATTTCAATTATAAAAAAAGGGATTACAGTTTCTTTGCAGGCAATGAACTCGACAATCAGAAAAACATCATTCCGCTGAGCTTTTTCTCAGCAACCAATACCAATGTAAACCGCATAGAAAACTACTCCGGAAAAGTAGATGTAGAAATGCCGCTGAAATGGGCAAATCTGAGCTTCGGTGGAAAATATACCTATACCAATACGGATAATGACCTGGTCGTATTTGACCAACAGACGGGCGTTCCCGTGCTGAACACCGATCAGACCAATGTATTTAATTATAAAGAATATAATGAAGCATTATACGTTTCGGCAAATAAAAAACTGGGTGAAAAATGGGAAACCCAGGCAGGACTGAGAATGGAAGCTACCCAGACAACGGGGTATTCTCAGAATCTTAACCAGACGAATAAAAACGATTATGTTAAACTTTTTCCCACCGCTTATGTGACGTATAACCCAAATGATCAGAATTCTTTTTCCCTCAACTACAGCCGGAGGATCCGAAGACCTACCTTTGAATATCTGAATCCTTTTGTGATCCGTACAAGCCCATATTATTATTCTGAAGGGAACCCTTTTCTGAAACCATCGGTGATCGATAACCTGGAATTTTCCTATGTCAGAAACCAGAAGTGGGCCTCATCGGTTTATTATTCGCAGGTATCCGATTTCAGTCAGGAGCTGGCCATCCTGGATCCCAATACCAATATCACGAGAAGTACTCCTCTGAACTATGCAAATACCTATCAGATCGGTGTGTCCACCTATTACAACTTTAATAAATGGTCCTGGTGGAACAGTTTTACGGGATTTAATATCAATTATCAGAATGTAAAATCCAAAACAGATGTTATCCGGTCCATTGATGGCTATAATGCCTATTTCTATTCAAACAATGATTTTACCCTGAACAAATCGAAAACGACATTTTTCAGCATTAACTACGGATTGCAGCTGCCGGGCCGTTATCAGATCTTTCATATCTCAACGATGAATATCCTGGATATTTCGATGAAATTTTTACTGCTGGATAAAAAATTAACCTTAACGGTGACCGGACAGGATTTATTGAATGGACAAAGACCGGTAATCAGTTACGAATCCAATGGCGTAAAGACAGACTTCAAAAGCTATGGTGACACAAGAGGCTTCAGGATCTCTCTAAGCTACAAGTTCGGAAACAACAATCTGAAGTCCGCACAGGACAGAAACTTCGGAAACGAAGACGAAAGAAACAGAGTTAACTAAACAGAAATATACTTGCAAGTAAGGTCCAATAAAGGTTTTAAGACTTGAAAAGATAACCGGAAACTAATCATTTTAAAATTTAAACATCATGCACAAAATCAAATTAACCAAAGGTTTACAGATCAACAAAGAGCAAATCAGCAAACTGCAGGAAGAGCAGATGAACAGCCTTAAAGGAGGAACCAACAGCCTACAGGCGGCGGCTCAGTCTTGCGGACAGTGTTCTTGCGGTGGAAACACAGTGGTAAAAACAAGAATTGCTTAACAGACATCTACACCAATCACATTATATACTTACAAACAATTTAAAAATTAACATCATGCACAAAATCAAATTAACCAAAGGTTTACAGATCAACAAAGAACAAATCAGCAAACTGCAGGAAGAGCAGATGACCAGCCTTAAAGGGGGAACCAACAGCCTACAGGCGGCGGCTCAGTCTTGCGGACAGTGTTCTTGCGGTGGAAACACTGTGGTAAAAACAAGAATTGCTTAACAGGCATCTAAACCAATCACATTACAATAATTACAAACAATTTAAAATTAACATCATGCACAAAATCAAATTAACCAAAGGTTTACAGATCAACAAAGAACAAATCAGCAAACTGCAGGAAGAGCAGATGAACAGCCTTAAAGGGGGAACCAACAGCCTACAGGCGGCGGCTCAGTCTTGCGGACAGTGTTCTTGCGGTGGAAACACAGTAGTAAAAACAAGAATTGCTTAACAGGCCTCTAAACCAATCACATTACTATAATTACAAACAATTTAAAATTAACATCATGCACAAAATCAAATTAACTAAAGGTTTACAGATCAACAAAGAACAAATCAGCAAACTGCAGGAAGAGCAGATGAACAGCCTTAAAGGAGGTACCAACAGCCTACAGGCGGCGGCTCAGTCTTGCGGACAGTGTTCTTGCGGTGGAAACACTGTGGTTCAGACAAGAGTGGCGAAATAATCCATTCCTTATAAAATTCGAAAATATTTATATAACAATCTAAAATTAAACATCATGTACAAAATCAAATTAACCAAAGGATTACAGATCAACAAAGAGCAAATCAGCAAACTGCAGGAAGAGCAGATGAACAGCCTTAAAGGAGGTACCAACAGCCTGCAGGCCCCGTCTCAGTCTTGCGGACAGTGTTCTTGCGGTGGAAACACAGTGGTTCAGACAAGAGTGGCGAAATAATTTATTCCTTATAAAATTCGAAAATATTTATATAACAATTTAAAATTAAACATCATGTACAAAATCAAATTAACCAAAGGATTACAGATCAACAAAGAGCAAATCAGCAAACTGCAGGAAGAGCAGATGAACAGCCTTAAAGGTGGTACCAACAGCCTACAGGCCCCGTCTCAGTCTTGCGGACAGTGTTCTTGCGGTGGAAACACAGTAGTTCAGACAAAAGTGGCGAAGTAATCCTTCCCTATAAAAAGAGGGAGATCTTAAAGTTCCCTCCCTCTTTTTAACCTTTTATATAATCTCACAGCTCTCAGATCATGCAAAAAGAAAGACAAATCATCTCAGAAATAGAAGAATGCATCCGTACAAAAGAAGCTAAGCTCACGAGCATAGGTCTTAACAACGGGATTCTAAGTGCCTCTATGTTTTACTATTATCATTATCTAATGACCCAGGAGTCTGAATCATTAGAACGGGTAACCCATTATATCGAGAAATCTTTATCTGTTTTAACGGAGGATTATAAAAGTCTTCATTTCAACGATGAAATTAGAGAGCTGGGATTATATATCATTTTCCTTAGACAGCAGGGAATTTTAGACAGCGATACCGATTCTCTACTGGAAAATATAGATGATATACTGGAAGAAATACTGATTCAGAAAACAGGGAAAGGTGATCTTGACCTTACCAGCGGTTTTCCGAGCTTTGCCAAATATTTCGTATTGAGAAACCTTGATGCTAAAAGACATTTGCTGTATAAAACGCTTGATAAAGTCATAGAACTTGCACAATCCCATGAAAATGGAAGTTACTGGATATTTAACCTGAGAAACCCTGAAGATCCTTATGTAGAGCTTGGTTTGGGACATGGTGTAACAGGAGTGATCAACTACCTTTTATTCCTTTACAAAAACAATGTCTACAGTGATGATTCTATAAGGCTTATTCATGAAGGGTTATCATTTATCTGGAGCTGCAAAGAACACGATTCTGAAAACATAAATCTTTTCCCATTCAACGCATTTGAAGATGTTTATATCGATTATCACAACCTGGCTTACGGAGAAATAGGAATCGGCTATACCTTTTACAATGCCGGACTTCTCCTACATCATCAGGACTATTGTGACAGAGGATTACACATCTTACTAAACACAACCAAATTTAAAGATGCTGATCGCGAAGCCATCCTGGAAGCAGGACTTATCTATGGCTCAGCAGGATTATCTGCACTTTATAAAAAACTGTATCACCTGACGGATCATAAAGATTTTCTGAATGCTAAAAACTACTGGCACCAACACCTTCTTCAGTTCAAAAAAAATGAAAATTCAGGCTGGGCAGGATTCAAAGCATATTACAACAGTGAATACGACAGCATCAATATGGCCTTCGGGCAGGGCATCGCCGGAATAGGAGTTACCTTGATGACCGATGTGATCAGTACCGGTCACGACTATGTTTCATTCTATAATTATGATCTATAATGGAAACTTTACGCTCTAAAAATATTGCTGATATCGTTAAAGAATACGACCGGAAGATTCTTGATTTCGATTATAGAGCATTACCCGACGACGGACTGCTGTTCGGAAAGCTGGGATTGCTTCTTTATTTTTTAGCCAATTATCACGCAAATAAAAACGAAGCCTATTTACATAAAGTGGGCGAAATCCTGGAAGAAGTTTTCGAAAACTGCAACACCGGGAAAGAAGGCAATGTGTATGCACTCCCTACTCTATCCAAAGGAATGACAGGCTTAGCCATCATCCTGGATTTATTAAAAAAAGACGGATTAACAGATGATGATTTTGATGATCAGATTCAGGAAATCGAAGAACTGATTTTCGAACAATCTGTAAAAATGCTGCAGGAAGACAATTTTACTTTTTTTGACGGACCCATCGGAAACCTATATTATTTCAATACCGTTAAAAATGAAAAATACAGCAGCGGAATTGTAGACATTCTTTATCATGAATGCATTTCCAAACCCATTCCATTTGAAAACAAACTTAACGACAGTTATGCAGATGGGATTAACTTAGGATTCAATTACGGCTATCTATCCATTGTTAATAATCTTTTATCGCTTCCTGTAATGACGGAAAAAGCAAAATATATTATTGACCGATGCATGAATTTCATTATTTCTAATTTTGATATTCATGAAATAGAAAATGCCAGAATATATAAACCCTATAATTACAAAGGAACCCCGGAGCAGCTGAAACCTTACCATAACAACCGGCTTTGCTGGTGCAACAGCGATCTCTCCTTCTCGTACCTGCTCTACAAAACCGGAGAAATCCTACAGGAAGAAAAATACCGCATACTGGCCCGCGAAATTGGTCTGGAAACCACAAAACGAAAAATGATGGCCAACACCGGAGTGGAATTTATCCAGTACTGCCACGGAACTTCAGGAATTGTAAAGCTCTACGATGAAATTTACAGGAAAGATCCTCGTCCGGAGTATAAGGAGGCCAAAGACTTTTGGCTCAAAAAATCCCGGGAAATTCTGGAAAAGGAAACAGATCTGCCCTTCACGGAGCCTGACAGCTCTTTAATTTTCGGAAAAACCGGAGCTTTAATCGCTCTTAATGATACTATTGAAAAAACGAAATATCTAAAATTTTTACTGTAACATGAAAACAAATAGCATAGGATTACTAGAACTGGGATACAGAAGCGGCAAAGACTCAATCACTGCTCTTAACGACGTAGTGGATTATGCCCTTCATGCAGAGAGACTGGGATACAGCAGATTCTGGCTGGCGGAGCACCATTACTCCGACATCAGAAATCTCGCCTTCTCCAATCCGGATATTCTGATCGCCATGATCGCCGGAATGACAGAAAAAATCAGAGTAGGCTCTGCAGGAACTTCTGTTCCGAGCTACTCTCCTTATGCCGTAGTGACCAACTATAAATTAATCAACAATATATTCAGCGGAAGAATCGATCTTGGATTATCCAAAGGAGTTCCCGAAAGCGAGCACACCAAGAACCTTTTAAATCCGGATATGCTGGAAAAAGGAATCGGAAATGTTTTTAAAGAAAATGCAGAAGAGATCCATAATCTCCTGTATTCGGAAACCGAAAAAAATGAGAAACAGGGGATCCTGATCCCTCCGTACGGCGGACTCATTCCTGAACTCTGGTACCTGTCCTCTTCTCTAAATAATGTAGATGATGCGGTTAATCTGCATGCTAACTACTGTGTATCCTCATTTCACAACAACGGCAGGTTCCTGCAGGATCTTGAAGGTAAAAAAGAGGAAATTACCAGATACAAGGATTCATTTTCAGAGAAAAACGGCTTTGTTCCTCAAGTTTCCCTGGCATTGGCTATCAATCTCTCGGAAAACCATATCGTAAAATCCGATGCCGTGCAGGAATCGGAATCCTTTAAAATTCTTGACCTCGGTTTTGAGCAGCTTTTTGAATTGCTGGAAACGCTTGATGAAAAGCTTGCAATCGATGAATTTATTCTGTACGATACAGAAGGAGACAGTGATAGAAAAACAGCCAATGCCGAGACGATAAGCAACTTCTTTAACCTGCAATCTATTCAACATGAAAACGCAATTAGATAACATCAATATTGGTTTTATGAGGAACGCCCTTTACTCATTTAAACAATTTAAAGATATTCCCAAAAGTACCACGGATCTTGATCATTTCGTTCTGGAATTATGGAATGACAGCATCTTCAGAGAATCTATTTTTCTGGCATCTTACGAGTTGTATAACGAGTGGGCAAGATTGTGCCAGGACGATCCGTCTTTATCTGCGGTAAAGAGAAGTAAAATCAATAATTCCATTCTGAAATATTACATCAGAATTACCACGAGATCTACTCCCTTCGGAACATTTGCGTCTCATTCGGCGTTCGAATTAAACTCAGAAAATAAGGGTATAGAAATAGAAAATATGAATTCTATCAGTCGCTATACGACCCTGGATTTATCTTTTCTTTTTCAGGTGATCGCATTAATTAACAGAGATTTTCCGGAAGTTCACGAATATGCGCTTAATGATTCGGTTTACAAATTAGGTGACTATTACCGCTATATTGAAACAACGATACAGAACGAGAAAAGAATCTATACTTTAAGCTCATTGGAAAAAGATGAACTTCTGGACTTCCTGGTTAATACCACTGCCGGAAACCATTACTCTTTCAAAGATCTGGTAGCTCTGGTCGCAGAAAACGTTGAAGGTGTTTCTGAAGAAGATGCAAGATATTACATTTTCAGTCTTATTGAGGCACAGTTCTTTAAGAGTACTTTTGATATCTGCCTCAATGAACATTCACCTTTACACCAGATCATTGTCTACCTTCATTCGAAGAAGGATTTTCATGCTGATCTGGAAGAATATCTGAAGATCCTCATTGAAATGGACGGCCTTCTGAAGATATTAAATTCCGGTGTAGGACAGCCCCAGGACTATTATGATGATCTTTTCACCCTTGCCAATCAGTTTGCCGTTCTATATGACCGCAAGCATCTGATTAATTCATCCCTGAAGAGAAACCTTGACTTTTCACCGGTTTCAAAAGATGATCTTGTGAAAATTAAGAAAGCAGTCAATGCGCTTACCTGCTTTTATGACAAGGAAAATGAGATCGTAAATGAAAATCTTGAAAAATTTAAAACTGCATTTTATTCACGGTATGAAGAAAGTCTGGTTCCTTTGGTGGAGGTATTGGATAATGAAAGCGGAATCGGATATATCCAGGAACAAAACAGCGAAAATGATTTTTCCTCTCTGCTGGATACCCTGAGCTGGCCAGATATTGATCAGGATTCTTTCACAATCACTTACAATAAAAAGATTCATGAGTTCTGGAGAAGAGCGATTAATAAAGCGATTGGAAACAGCGAAACTGAGATCGACTTAAGTCAGTACGACCTCAACAGCATTAAAGGTTCCGAAGAAATCAACCTTTCCAAATCTTTATCCGTGATGATAGAAAAAGTGTCGGATAAAATTGCGGTAAATACGGTAGGAGGCACCAGCGCTGCGAATCTTATTGCCAGATTTTCCAATGAAGATGAATCTGTCGTGGCGCCGATGAACAGAATTATCCATGAAGAACAAAGTGATGACCATTTCATCTACGCAGAATTACTGCATCTACCGGACAACAGAGTGGGAAATATCCTGCTGCGACAGGTGAAGAGGGGAAATCAGTTATCCTATCTTACCAAGGCTTCGGCTTCAGAAAACACGATTAACCTGACGGATCTTTATATTAAAATGATGGATGGCCGAGTGGTTTTATTCCATAAGGAACTGAATAAGGAAGTCAAAATCTTTCATTCTACAGCGCATAATTTTGATTATAATTCCCTTCCCGTGTATCAGTTCCTGTGTGACCTGCAGAATCAGGATATTTCAGCATCCCTCATTCTGAATATTGGAGATACCAATTACTTAATGTACGACCATATTCCCCGCATTACTTTCGGAAGCGATATTATTTTCACACCGGCGCTATGGAGAATATATCAGAATGAAGTCGCAGGAATTAAAGTTAAAAATAATGCAGAAAGCCTTAAAACACTGAAACAGCATCTGTCAGATAAAAAGACAGGCCGCTATTTCTTTATTTCTCAGGGGGATAATAAATTGCTGATCGATTCTGAAAATGAAAACTTATTACTGTTTCTGGTTGATGAGCTGAGATCCAAGGAAATGGTAACGTTAACAGAATGTCTCTATGACCTCAATACGGATGAATTCAACAATGAAATTATCATCCCGATGATCAACAGAAATTATAAACCTTTAAAAACAGCACTGGACGGACATGTTTTACATGTAAATGCATCTGACAATAAATTTATTCCCGGAAACAAGTGGCTGTATTACAAAATCTATTGCGGAACTAAATTTTCTGATAAAATACTCCAGGATGTTTTCCCCGGCCTTTTACCCCAGCTGAGTGCAGAGGAGCTCATCAAAAAATGGTTTTATATCAGATACAACGACCCGGATAATCACATCAGGCTAAGAATGGAAATCAACGATGGCGACTCCACTAATACTGCTAAAATCATTACCGCTTTCAACGATTATTTTGACAGATACATCGGTGAAGGTATCGTGAACAAAGTAGAAATAGGAACGTATGACAGGGAGTATGAAAGATATGAAGGTGAATTCATCAATGTAGCAGAGCATATCTTCCACTATGACAGCCTATTATCTACTGACCTATTGAAAAACATTCAGAATAATGACGATCTCTGGCTGTATGCTATTAAAAGTATTGACACGTATTTTACTGTTTTTAATCTTGATCTGGATAAGAGATACGAAATCATCAGTAAGCTGTACACCGGGTTCCAAAAAGAATTTAATGTGGACAGCAATCTTAAAAAGCAGCTCGACCTGAAATACCGGAATAACCTGAATATCATTACGGAGATCGTAGAAACAGAAAATAGCGGTTCTTATTTCTCGGACTTTGCAACTTCCATTACAGAAAACTGCAGAGAAATAGATAATCTGAAAACGGAACAAAAGGAAAGATTAGTCAGCAGTTTCATCCATATGCACATTAACCGGCTGATCAGATCCAGACACAGAATGCACGAACTGATTATTTACGGTATTGTGGAAAAGTATTACAAAATGAAAATCGGCAAAAGAAAATATCTCGTATCATGAAGCTAAAATTTATCCCTCAACACGATCAGATGGACTGCGGCCCTGCATGTATCGCCATGGTGGCTTCTTACTTCGGTCAGAATATTCCGCTCCATTTTTTAAAAGAAAATGCCAATCTTTCAAGAGAAGGCGTTAGCTTACTAAGCATCAGCGAACTGTGCGAAGAGATCGGTTTTGAGACCTATCCTGCCAAACTGACACTGGCTACGTTGGATGAAAACGGCAGCTTACCCTGCATCCTTCACTGGAACAAAAACCACTTTGTCGTGCTGCTCGATGTAAAGAAAAGCCTGATCTCTGGCAAAAAAAGATATAAAATAGCCGATCCCAGCCATGGAATGATCTGGATGAGCGAAAAAGATTTCCTGAAAAGCTGGCTTTCTGACGGAGAAAACGGAGTAGCTCTTTTTGTAAGCCCTACCAACAGTTTCTACCAGCAGACTTTTCCCGAAGAAGAAAAAATAAGCCTTTCTTTTGCCTTAAAGTATTTTAAAGAACATAAAAAGAAATTTCTTTTCCTTTCAGGAATGCTTTTAATTGGAAGTTGCCTGAGCCTTGTTTTTCCTTTTCTTACTCAGAATCTTATTGATAAAGGAGTAAATACAAAGGATATAAACATCATCACCGTTATCCTTATTTCCCAGATTGTTCTGTATTTGGGAAGTATCACCATAGAAATTTTAAGAAACTGGCTGATGCTGTATATCGGAACAAGGATAAGCATCTCCATCATTTCAGATTTTCTTAAAAAAATGCTGCTCCTTCCGATGGGTTTCTTCGACACCAAAATGAAAGGAGATTTCACCCAGAGAATCCAGGATAATGAAAGAATAGAAGATTTCCTGACCTCCCAGAGTCTGATGACCTTCTTCTCCATGATCACCTTTCTTGTATTTTTCGGAGTTCTCTGGTATTATAATGTTGCTATCGTATTAATTTATTCAGCTTTAACGGCGTTATCATTAGGCTGGGCGCAATACTGGCTTAAGAAGAGAGAAATCCTGGATTATTACCGTTTTAGGGAGAAAGGAGAAAGCCAGGAAAGTGTATATGAAATTCTGAACGGGGTTTCAGAAATGAAACTCAACCAGTTTGAAGACTATAAAAGACAGGAATGGGAAGGTATTCAGAACAAACTTTTCAAAACTACCCTCCGCATCTTACGGGTTGACCAATACCAGTTTTCGGGATTTGAATTCCTGAATCAGGTAAAAAACATACTGGTAACTTTCTTTGCCGCCCTACAGGTGGTAAAAGGAACCATGACGATCGGAGAATTATTGGCGATCTCCTACATCATCGGACAGCTGAACTCTCCTGTTAATCAGATGATCTCGTTTTTCCGTTCCTTACAGGATGCCAAATTAAGCCTTTCCAGGCTGAATGAAGTTCAGAACCATGAAGAAGAGGAAAAAGAAGGAATGAAAGCTCTTGCCGTGGACAATACCACGATACAAAATGAAGAAGAGAGAGGCATCACCTTAAATAATGTTTCTTTCCAATACGAAGGCCCGAAATCACAGTTTGTTTTAAAAGATGTCAACCTGTTTATTCCGGAAGGTAAAGTTACCGCCATCGTCGGAGCCAGCGGAAGCGGTAAAACAACTTTGATGAAATTATTATTAAAGTTTTATGATCCGACTTACGGATCGATTCATTACAATGAGGATGATATTCTTACCTTATCACCGAAAAGTATTCGCGAAAACTACGGCGTAGTGATGCAGGACGGATTTATTTTCTCCGACACCATAGAAAGAAATATTGCGACCAGCGAAGTGGAAATCAATACCCGGAAAATGGAAAATGCCGTAAGGGTAGCCAATATTTCATCTTTTATCGATAATCTTCCTTTAGGCTATAATACCAAGATCGGTGCTGCAGGAAACGGAATTTCGGGAGGCCAGAAACAGCGGGTGCTTATCGCAAGAGCCGTCTATAAAAACCCTCATTTCATTTTGTTTGATGAAGCTACTTCTGCTCTGGATGCCGAAAACGAGAAGATCATTCATGATAATTTACAGGAATTTTTTAAAGGCAAAACGGTTATTATCGTAGCACACCGTTTAAGCACCGTGAAAAATGCTGATCAGATCATTGTTCTGAAAAACGGATCGGTGGTTGAGAAAGGAAATCATCAGGATCTAGTAAACAGAAAAGCAGACTATTACAGTCTTGTTAAAAACCAGCTTGAACTGGGGAATTAATTAGGTTACAGTTTTTTAGATATATCATTTTCACAGTAAAACTCCCTTGATTTTTCAGGGAGTTTTCGTTTGCATAAATGGATAAAAACAAAAAAATATTACAGTAATCATCAAAAGTACTGTAATAATATCCATGTCCTTTCTTCTGAATTATTCAGATGTATATTCTATTGATCTATCTCATCAAGAGCATCCGATGATTGTGAAAACAAATGAGCACCACTTACGGATTCCCTTAATTATTAATGATTTAAATCCTGTACTATTGTATCAGATTGCAATCCCAAATAATTATTAATCAAAAATGTGTAACTATGAAAAGTTTAAAAAAATTGAGCCGGAATGAACTTAAAAATGTAAAAGGGTCCGGACCGGCAAATCCAAGTTTTGAAACCGGGAATTGTGGAGATTCATGCGGAATTGGTGATGGGGTGTGTGAGAGGTTCGGTTTGTCCTGTGGATTTTTTGCACTCACCAACGGTCAGGGCATCATTACTTCTACCTGTATGAAATGTATGTAAACCATAAAGGAGGTGTTTTCATCTCCTTTATACTAATATATTTAACATGAAAAAAATTATTCTAACCCTCCTGTTGATGTTATCAAATATACTGATGTCTCAAAATTTATCTTTTGTCTATGAACTTAGGTATAAACCGGATTTTACAGAAAACGGCCTAACTAACAAAATATTTATTTTAGATGTTTTAGGGAAAGAATCTGTATTCAGATCTGAACAGGAAAGGAGATCTGACTCCCTGAAACAGAGAACAGGATTCGGAACCGGACAGAGTGTGATTTACTCTGACCAGATTTATATTCAGAAAAATCTTATCCGTAATCATATTATAAAAAGTATCACGACACCTTTTATTAAAGAAGATTATTTTATCACAATTTCTGAACCGCTGGAATGGAATATTGTTTCCGAAAAACAAAAAATAGGCGAATACGATACTCAGAAGGCAACAGTGCGTTACGGTGGAAGAAACTGGACCGCCTGGTTCACATCCCATATTCCTATTCAGGAAGGACCTTATATTTTTCACGGGCTTCCAGGCTTGATCGTGAAAATTTCTGATGAAAAAGCAGAATATGATTTTAATCTGATCAGCACCAGAAATTCGAGCAATACCAGTCTCTTCATCCTGAAAAAAGGCAGAGAAATAACCTGGGATAATTTAAAAAAACTTCAACTAGACTATTATACAGATCCATCCGCTCCCATAAAATCAACCGGTGCCAGGATAAAAATTGTTGATCCAAAAGGAAATGAAATTAAAATGGATACAAGAAATATTTCTCAAAATATTAAAAAAAGAATCAGAGATCAAAACAATTCTATTGAACTTGACAGATTGGTCATTTATGAATAAAATATCATTACGGTATATCCTGAAAATTTATTCACTAATTTAGAGTCACCATATATTTCTGAACGGCAATTAAAACTTTTAACATGAAATATAGTCAATTAGGTAGCAACCTGAGAGTAAATGTGTTAAAGATGTTTATTCGAATCACGATTCTTACAACAGGATTTTCTGTCCAGGCGCAAGACGGAACTTACGAATTGAAAAATAAAAATGGATCTTACAGTTACATTTCATTAATTAAAAAGCAAAATCATATTACTGCTGAAATATTTGCTTGGTGGAACACCACTACTGCACAGACCGGCTCATATTACGGGACAGGAATTCTGGCAGACCGGCAGTCTGTCTTAAAAAGTGATGAAAACGACCCTGACTGTACGGTAAGACTAAAACTCATCAATAATGCTCTACATGCAAAGTTCGAAAAATGCGCCCCGGATCATTTAACCGAAGATTTCAATGGAATGTATACCAAAATTTCGGATGCGACAGCAGGAGACTATAAGGTAACATCCGAAAAATCATTTCTCTATTCGGAACCGGCTGAGAAATATAAACAGAGCGCATATTTAATAAAAGGGGACACAGTCACTTTAAATCTTGACCGTATAACAAAGGGAAACTGGATTTATATTTACTTTAAAAGTGCAAACGGCAAAGAAACTTCCGGATATATAAAGCCAGGTGATGTCAGAAAGATATAAATTCATACAAACCTTCCACTGTTACATGCGCCACAGGCTCCATTCTGATGTTACGGCCTCTGGTCTGATTTCTTTTACTCTCTGATAAAAATTACGGAAGTTTTTATTCCAAATGCTAAAATTGTGTGTAAACTTATATTCTATGAGCTCTGGACCCCTGTATACTTTGATCTTCCAGACCCGGCTGTTGTTCAGCTGAGTCGAGGTACTGCAGAGTTCAGCGATATCTGACAGCGGATATTTTAATGCCGATGTTCCGTCATCCACTGCGTAAAAAAAGTCCCGGTCAAAATAAAAATCTTCTTGGCTGACGAAACTTTTTTCTATGCCCAGAAGAAATGGTTTCCGCGAAATCCTGAAAACAGATGTACTGTCAAAATTTACAGTGTTACTTCGATCAGAAGCACCCGCCGATGGCCTGTTATCCTGAGCTGAGCGTCTGAAGTACTGGTACACCCCTAGAGCAAAGAAAACAGCAAAAACCATATTCAGTAAGACCAGAATGGTAACGAATGACTTCTTTTCAGAAATGGTAACCGTAAGAAGTATAGTCGCAGCAGCATAGATTGCTGCCAACAGTAAAATTCTTTTTATCATATGAGTAGATTAATATCTGCATCAGCTTACCATTCACGTGATTTTCAAACCCTATGTAATTAATCATTCATTATCTCACATTACAGATTATGGCAATTTTCAAAGGATTAAGATAATTGTTCGTTGCTATCTATCTAAAAGCATGCCTGACAACTCAATGGTATGCGGCGGCTTAACTATGTCATGATCAGTTTCTAGTATAAATCGCCTTTTATAATGATCTCAGGATGATAAACAACAGCTTTTTCCAGGAGATGTTTTCTCTGCACAGGATTACTGTCGATTGAGAAAAAAAAAGACCTTCCTTTAGTTTTTTTAAATATAACCAGTTTATTTTGCCTTCCTCTGGTGAAGATATTGGTCTTTATCTGAATTTCTTTTAATTCTGAAAAGTAAAAGTCGGGTTGTCTGAGCCAGGTAAAGATCCTGATTTTTCCGGAGTAAATGATAAATGAAGGAAGATATTTTTCCAGCCAGAAGCGGGATTCACTTATTTGGATTAAGGTCTGCAGATCATCGTCATTCATTATCCTTAATACTTCTGTGTAACTTTTAAAGAAAAAAAGATTGAGAACCAGCACCATAATTAAAAGCATCAGTACAATGATAAAAAGTATTTTCGCAAAACTGTAGACGTGCAGTTCTTCATCAAAAATACTATAGATCACAATACACGCCGAAATGAGCGTAATGAATATTCCCAGGATAACCCCCGTGATTATTCGTACTCTGTTAATCTTTTTAAGGAACCATTGACGATTATTTTTATTTTGTATCATGTGTATAGAAATTCAATCTCATAATTACTAAAACTAAATAATATTATTTAGTTTATTTTGATATTTCTTTAAAAATTTTAATTATTTTTACCATATAACATCATAATAATTAAATATGAAAAAATATTTAGTACCAGCACTTCTTATGTTAGCTATCTCTGGCAATGCGCAGGTAGGCATTAATAACGTAATTCCAAGGGCAACGTTAGACATCTCTGTCGTTAACAGCAATACGCCAGCCAATACAGACGGACTGCTCATTCCCCGGATTAACTCGTTTCCGGTGACTAATCCAACGGCGGATCAAAACAGCATGCTGGTGTATTTAAGCTTACCTACACCCGCGGGATCACCTTTCGGAGCAAATTCTCCGGGATATTATTACTGGAACTTCCCTCAGTTAACCTGGGTTCCCTTGAATAATTCCGGATCGGTCTGGCTCATCAATGGCAACAGTTCCACAGTAGACGGTACGAACTTTTTAGGGACTATCGACAATACCCCACTGAACTTCAGAATCAATAACGAACGGTCCGGAAGAATAAGTACGATACAGACTTTCTTCGGATACAGGTCGGGGAACAGTGACGCCGGAAACAATAATGCAGGAATCGGCGACAATGCCTTATATGCCAACACTACGGGAAATAATAACGCTGCTTTCGGTTCAAGCACATTATCCAATAATACTTCAGGAAGTGAAAATGTTGCTGTTGGAAAAAATGCAATGAATCAAAATACAACTGCTTCCGGAAATACGGCAGTCGGGTTTGAAGCCTCCTATTCCAATGCTGTTACCGGCGGAAATGTATCTGTAGGTTATCAGGCTCTGAGAAACAACACAACAGATTCCAATACGGCTATAGGATACCAGGCTTTAACCGGAAATGTATCCGGCAGCGCCAATACGGCCATCGGGCGAGGGACTTTAAGTGCCAGCGGTAATGGGAGCTCCAATACGGCCGTTGGCAAGGAATCTATGCAGAATAATACCTCCGGAGAGAATAACAGTGCGGTAGGCATCCAGTCGCTGCGAAGCAATACTACCGGAAATGACAATACAGCATCCGGCGCTTTTGCGCTCTACTCCAATACGACCGGTACCAACAACTCGTCTTATGGAATCAATTCCATGAGATCTACCATTACAGGAAGCAGTAATACAGGGATGGGTAAAGAAGCCATGTATAACAATACCACAGGAAATGGTAATGTAGCCCTGGGGTTTGCCTCTATGTATGCCAATATGGATGGTAATGATAATGTAGCTGTAGGTACAGACGCGGGAAGAGACAACTCGTCAGGATCAGGGAACGTGGCAATAGGCCATGACGCTTCCCGCATCAATACTTTAGGCAGCTGGAATGTGGCCGTAGGTAATCTGGCCCTTTACAATAATATAAATGGCAACAATAATACCGCGCTGGGTAATAGTGCCGATGTTACAGCTGCCAATATCAGCAATGCCACTGCGATCGGGAACGGAGCCAAGGTCAATATTTCCAATAAAGTAAGAATCGGTAATGAAAATGTCACGGTGATTGAAGGTCAGGTAGCGATGTCGGTGGCCTCAGACAGAAGATATAAAGAAAAAATAGCTCCGATACCATTGGGGTTAGACTTTATCAACCAACTTGAACCTGTAGAATATATTAAAAAAAATGATCCCGAAAAGCGGATGGAATGGGGACTGATTGCTCAGGACCTTGAAAATACACTGGGTAAGAATAATTACAAAAACGCAGCCATTATCAATAATGGGCGATCGGATAATGATTTTCTTTCGGTACGGTATAATGATCTTTTTGCCCCGATTATCAGAAGCATTCAGGAATTATCTGAATCAGACAAAAAAAATGAAAAACTGGAAAAAATTATTAGTGAGCAGGAGTTAAAAATCATGGATCTACATTCAAAACTGGATATGCTGGAGAAAAGAATAAATGAATTGACAGCTTCCGGCATCCGATAACCAGTAATAAGCCTCACAAAAAAATAATGTATAGTATGGATTTGCATTTACAGTAGAGAAAGATGATTGGATTGATTTATTTACAAATAATTGAAAATAACTTTTAGGTTTAAAATTTATTTTTATAAAAACTCTTTAATTAATATCTACTTTAAATGTCTACATTTGTACCTTCTTATCCATGTTGAACCGATTGAGATTTAGCGGGTAAGCTTTATAAAATTTATCTCTTTTAAATCTATGATTGGATTTTTCTCTGCCTTGGGTACGGAAGCACTTCTTGAAATTCTTAAACAATCCAGTGATGCAACAGCGATCTATACAGGATCAGACATTACGATACAGCTTGCTAATGATGCTATGCTTACCATTTGGGGAAAAGACCGGTCTGTTCTGGGAAAACCGATTGAAGAGGCTTTACCCGAAATAAAAGGTCAGCCTTTCACCCAGCTGTTAAAACAGGCATGGCAAACAGGCGAAACGTATGAAGCAAAGAATACGCCTGCCACCCTTGAAATTAATGGCGAAATGGTCACCTCCTATTTTGATTTTATCTATAGACCTATCCTGAACGATGAAGGAAAGGTTTACTGTATCCTCCATACCACCGTGGATGTGACCGAAAAGGTCAGAGCATGGGACTTGGTGAAGGAAAAGGAAGAACGCGAACAAAAAATCAATGAGGAGTTAGCTGCTGCCAATGAAGAATATAAGGCGACTAACGAGAAACTCAACGATACCCATAACCGTTTGTCAAAAGTATTCCAGAAGCTGGAGTTTACCGAAAACAGAATGCAGGAATTGGTGAGGACCACTCCCGTCGGACTGGCTTTATTAAGAGGTCGTGATATGCTCATTGAAACAGCCAATCCCGAAATGCAGACCATCTGGGGATATACGCAAAAAACAGTATTAGGCAGACCGTTACTGGAAATCTTCCCGATGCTCAAAGGCCAGGTTCTGTCTGATCAGCTTGATCTTGTTTATTCTTCAAGCACAGCGATCTCCATCAGGGAAATTGTTTTTAATGCTTATGCAGATGGTAATATAGAAATGAAATATCTCGACATCAGTTTACAGCCTCTTCTGGATGTTAACCGTCATGTAGATGCAGTAATGGCAACAATTGTAGATGTTACGGAGAGAGTAACGGCAAGAAAGGAATTGGAGGCACGCGAACTCAAGTTACAGGAGTACACTGAAGAGCTTACGGCTTTAAATGAAGAGATACAGAGCACTAATGAAGAACTGGGTACACTGAATGAGGAATACGCTGCCACCAATGATCACCTGGATGCAGCCAATCAGCAGATTACGATATTAAACGATCTGCTGCAAAACCAAAATGCTGACCTCAGGGTAGATAATCAAGGGTTTCAGAAGGATATTTCCAATTTGGACAGCTCTAATAAACTTCTGGAAGACAGAAACAGAGAACTCATCCAGTTAAATAACACTATTCTAAAACTTAATGACCAGCTTTCTGACAGTGAGACAAGCTTCAGTAATCTTATTGCACAGGCGCCGGTAGCCATGATGCTGGTCAAAGGAGATGATTTTATCATTACGATGATTAATATCTCTATGTTGGAACTGATCGGTAAAGATATTTCAATCATAGGGAAGCCATTATTTGAAGAACTTCCGGAGCTCAAAGGGCAGCATGCAGCCAATATGCTGATCGAGACCTACCGGAAAGGATTGCCTCATTCGGATTATTCCAATTCTGTGAAACTAAACCGTGGCGGGAAAGAAGATAAAGGCTTTTTTAATTTTACCTATACCCCATACATGGAAAACGGTAAAGTGACGGGAGTAATCGATATGGCCATGGAGGTCACGCCGCAGGTTTTGGCCATTCGGCAGAAAGAGCAGACGATCCTGGAGAAGATTGCGCTTGAAGAAACACTCAGGAGCAGTGAACAGCGTTTACACAGTATTCTGGAAACAATGGCTGAAGGAGTGGGTGTAACAGACGCTAGCGGGCAACTTATTTATGCTAATCCCATGGCACAGCAAATATTAGGAATAAGTGAAAGTACCATCAAAGACAGAACCTACGATGACCCGCAATGGCAGAACTTAAGGCTGGACGGCTCTCTCCTCCCTTCTGAAGAACATCCCATGTCTATTATGTTTGCCACAGGAAAACCGGTGTTCGACCACGAAATCGGAGTACAGCCTCCGGACAGAGATAAATTCTACATTTCCATTAATGCTGCACCGATCTTTGACAAAGAGGGAAAAATTTCCGGAGGTATCGGAACTTTTATGGATGTAACGGCCCGCAGAATGATTACACAGGGAAAAGATGACTTCATCAGTATTGCCAGCCACGAACTTAAAACGCCGGTCACGGCCTTAAAGGCTACCCTGCAGCTTCTGCAGCGTTCTCACGAAAAACTTTCCGGTGAAACCAGAGCAAGACTTCTGGATCAGTCCGTTAAAAGCTTAGATAAACTTTCGCATTTAATCTCTGATCTTTTAGATACCAGCAGAATTGAGCAGGGACACCTGAGACTGGATAAAAAACCTTTTGTCCTCTCAGAACTGTTTGACAATTGCTGTTCTAACCTAGGAGACAGTACAAAACAGGAAATTATATTCCAGGGTGATACGGCCCAGATGGTGAATGCTGACAACCAGCAGATTGGGCAGGTGATGATCAACTTTATCACCAATGCGATTAAGTATGCTCCCCAGTCGGAAAAGATTTTCGTAAAGGCTGAAAAAATAAGTGAAGAAGAAATAAAGATCAGTGTAAAAGACAACGGACCGGGGATTCCAAAGGAAAATCTTATTCACCTGTTTGAACGTTATTACAGAACCAATTATCATGGTCAGAAGTTTACAGGTCTTGGTTTAGGCCTTTACATCAGTGCGGATATTATAAAAAATCACGGGGGAAAGATCGGAGTGGAGAGTGAGCTGGGAAATGGCAGCGAATTCTGGTTCACCTTGCCGCTTGAGAAAAACGAGTAAGGTGGATAAGATGATAATGGCGTATCATCTTCATCAATTCTACAGTAAAGTCATCTTTAAGGTATGGGCTCATATCACAGAATTGCAGGAAAGTTCTTCCGGGGCTCTTAGGACCAGAAAAATTTGATCCGATGATCACATGTGCCTATTCATAATTCAGCTGAGCTTTTGTCCGTTTATCGGTAAAATAAATGAAAATACAGTACCTTCTTCCGGCAAGCTCCGGACCTCGATAGTACCACCGTGAAGTTCAATAATTTCCTTACAGAGATAAAGTCCTATACCAAAGCCGGCGACTGATGTGTCATTAATATCCTTTACTCTGTAGTAGCGCTCAAATATACGCTTCTGATCATCCGCGGAAATCCCTTTTCCGTAATCCTGAACATTTACTTTCAAACGGTTATCACCAATCGTGAGATATTCTACGGTAACTGATGTGCCCATCGGGGAATACTTCACTGCATTTCCGATAAGATTATGAAGTACCTGCGAGATCTTCTCACGGTCTGCCAATATAGATTGCGATCCCGAAGACTGAAAGATAAAACTGTGGGTAAAAATAGTGGAAAGAACCTCATCCTCAATTTCCGAAAACAACACCTGGAAATCAAAGACTGTTTTATCAATATGCATCTGTCCTGAGTCAAGTCTTGAAACATTAAGAAAGCCATTAATCATTCCCGTCATATTATCCACCTGCTTTAAAGACTTTTCCAGCGTATTTTGCTGCAGGAGGTTTTCTGTTTTTACTGCCATCCGGTGTAAAACCTGGAGATAGGCCCTGAGTGAAGTAAGCGGTGTTTTGAGTTCATGACTTACCATCCCCATAAAATCATCTTTTCGTTCTTCCTCTTTCTTCTGTTGAGTAATATCCCTCAACGTACCGTTAAGGCTCAGCGGATTACCCTGCTGATCATAGAAAACTCTGCCGTTGGCCTGGAGCATCCTTATCTTTTCGTCGGTATTATTTTTAATCCGGTATTCTATAAAATAATAGCCATCCGAATCTTTCGTAAAAGAGTTGGTAATCGCTGCCATTACCCGATCCCGGTCCTCCGGCAGGATGACCGCCAATGCTAGGGAAAGCTCTACATCTTCATCGGAGGACAAACCAAACCAAGTTTTGAGAAGAGTATTTCCGGAAAAGAGATTGGTCGCGGGCTGATAGTAGAAGGTGGCAAGTTCCCCTGCATCTATGGCAAGGGCCAGCATCTGCTGGTCATTTTCATTCTTCTGCCGCTCCAGGACCTGTCGGGTGATCTCTTCCAGAATGATCAGAACTCCTGAAATATTACCGTTATCAGAAAATATAGGCTGGTATATCGAGTTTACGATGGCATCTCTCAATCCATCTTTATGGCGCAACTTTACCTTAAACTCAGTATTTATTTTAGGCTTTCCGCTTTCGTAGACTTCCCTGAGCCAACCATTTACTGGCTGGTCCCGCAACTCGGGGCGGGCATTTTCATGAGGGTGGCCAATAACCTCCGCCTCTGTGCGACCCCATATCGTGAGAATGGCCGGGTTGGCAATTTCAATGATATGTTCCGGGCCTTTCAGCATGGCAATTCCTACAGGAGCCTGTTCAATGATCGTTCGGATGTACTCCCTGCTATCAGCCAGCTGCTTTATAGAATGGCTGAGCTCTTCATTGGTACAGGTCAGCTCTTCAAGCGTGGCGGCCATTTCTTCATTAAGAGCGTGCTCCCGTTCTTCTTTCTGCTGTATTTGCTGCAAAAATTCACGGCGTGAAGTTACTTCTAATGCCGTATTAAGTATACACCATGTTTTATGATCATCACCAATCAGTGCTTTATATTCGTAATCAAAATAATCGAGCGTTTCCTCTCCGTTTTTTATCAGTTTTGCAGGAGCATCGGATACCGAATACGTTTTGCCGGTACGCCAGACCTCCCGCAACAGTTCTAAAAAGGGCTGTCCTTCCAGCTCCGGGATTGCCTCCATCAATGGCTTGCCTATTACGGATGAGTCTTTGCCCCACAGCGCTAACATGCCCGCATTGGCAAAACGAATGATCATATCTTCTCCTGAATAGATGGATGTAGGTGCCGAAGATGAGGTTAATGCCTGAATGATTAAATCCAGGCTGAAGCCTTTATCCGACAAACTTTCTTGGGTAATCATAATATGACAAATATATACAAAGTAATTTATTTGCCCATCTAAAATGGTATATGAATACCAGAAAAAATCATCTTACCTAGTGATGTCTTTCCCGGAATGATAAACCCTGCCTATGTCCTCTGAACTTGAATGGAAATTAAATTAACATGAAAATAGATTACAATAATTTATAAATCGTAGGTCAAACGGCATAAAATTAGTTTTTATAAGTTGATTAAACATTTAATCGATCCTTAAATCCATTAAATTTGAGGATTATATATACCCAAACCATCACAAAATAGTAAATCTCATGGAAAAATCTATTACACGAAGAAATGCTTTAGGAAAAATAGCATCTACCATTGCTATTGCAACTGTGGCTCCGGCAGCGCTGGCACAGTCATCTCAAAATCAGAAGCCACGAAGTATGACAGGGCCTGACCTTACTGACCCAACGACCAAATATCCGAGGCCTCCTTTCAAAAGTCAGTTTCAGCCCTTTCCCGGACTGGCCAGTAAAATGGATCCGGTTCCGGACCATGGTGAAAAAAGCTATGTAGGATCCGGAAGACTGATGGGCAGAAAAGCACTGATCACCGGAGGAGATTCCGGGATCGGCCGCGCAGCAGCCATTGCCTACGCGCGCGAAGGTGCCGACGTGGCAATCAATTATCTTCCTGAAGAAGAATCTGATGCCGCAGAAGTTATTGAGCTGATCCGGAAAGCGGGACGCAAGGCCTTTGCCATTCCCGGCGATATCCGAAATGAGGAATTCTGCAAAAAACTGGTCGCCCAAGCCGTACAGCAATTGGGCGGACTGGATATCCTGATTAATAATGCCGGTCACCAGAAAAGCAATGATTCGATACTGGATATCAGTACCGAAGCGTTTGACAGGACCATGAAGACCAACATTTATGCGCCGTTCTGGATCACAAAAGCAGCACTTCCGCACCTGAAGCCAGGCTCTTCTATAATAGGGCTTTCATCAGTTCAGGCTTATGACCCTTCAGAAAATCTGTATGATTATGCCCAAACCAAAGCAGCAACCACCAGCTATGTGAAGTCTCTGGCCAAACAGCTCGGACCTAAAGGAATACGGGTAAACGGGGTGGCACCGGGACCGGTTTGGACCGCTCTGGAAGTCAGCGGCGGGCAGACCCAGGAAAACCTTGTTAAATTTGGAGAAGATACCCCGTTAGGAAGACCGGGACAGCCTGCTGAACTCGCTTCGATCTTCGTTCAGCTTGCTGCCAATGATGCCAGCTTTACCACTGGGCATATTTATGGAGCTGCGGGCGGAAGCGGGCAGCCATAAACATTTATGAAAAGAACCTGCCCGGCCACTGAATGACCGGTAGAAAATTATAATATAAAATCATTTCCGCATAGGAAGCTAACAAATATATAAAGGCCATTTCATAGATTGAGACGGCCTTTTTCAGAATCTATTGCTTTTGAACTCTTACAATAAACTGCTACCGCACGATTCTATCATGTGGTATTTTATTATCTCAATCCCATATTCACAGCTTATCATATAAAGACCAATTACATAATACAGCAAAACCCTCTATAAACATCTCAACAACGCTACCGCACGATTCTATCGTGTGGTATTTACTATCTTAATCCTATATTCACAGCTTATCATATAAAGACCAATTACATAATACAGCAAAACCCTCTATAAACAGTTCAACAACAACGCTACCGCACGATTCTATCGTGTGGTTATCTACTATCTCAAACCTAATCCACTTTAGAAAGCTTAAAAAAATACCGCAGAATTAAGTGTACCTCAGAAGAAAATCAAGATTCAACAAAGCTTCCGTGTACTTCTTCTGCACAAAGTATACTACTTAAATAACTTAAGTGTTAAAAAAACTTTTGGATTTCAGACAACCACACGAAGGGATTCGTGCGGTAGCGGTGTGGTATTTACTATCTCACACTTAAATACACTTTAAAAGGTTAAAAAAAATACCATAGAATTAAGTGCGCTTCAGAAGAAATTAAAGATTTTCAACAAAACTTTCGTGTACTTCTTCTGCGCAAAGTATACTACTTAAATAACTTAAGTGTTAAAAAGACTTTTGGATTTCAGACAACCACACGAAGGGATTCGTGCGGTAGCGGTGTGGTATTTACTATCTCACACTTAAATACACTTTAAAAGGTTTAAAAAATACCATAGAATCAAGAACACATCAGAAGAAAATCAAAGATTTTCGAGACTTATGTGTACTTCTTCCACGTAAAGTAGATTACTTAAATAACTTAAGTGTTAAAAAAACTTTTGGATTTCAGACAACCACACGAAGGGATTCGTGCGGTAGCGGTGTGTTTATTTACTCTCTCTTTAAGTAAACTTATAAAGCTAAAAAAAATACCGTAAAATTAAGTGCGCTTCAGAAGAAATTAAAGATTTTCAACACAACTTCAGTGTACTTCTTCCAAGCGAAATATATTACTTAACCTGAGTTCGGGATAAGGAAATGAAATAAAATTTGTATGAAAAAGTAATAATTCGTATATTTAAGTTATTGATGTTCAAATATTTAAACGAATTATTACTTATGATTTTGAAAGACCAAATTACAAATATTTTTGTACAAATTAATGATTTTTGTAAAGAGTTTGCTGCTCAAATTAAAAAAATGAAAAAACAGGCCCTTGGGGATAGCAAGAAAAGAAGAAACAGAACATCCAGAATGTCTGATTCTGAAATTATCACCATCATGATAGGATTTCACTTAGGTGCCCACAAAACATTTAAGCATTATTACAAAGAAATAGTTTGTGGGTATTGGAAAGATTTATTTCCCACCAGTCTTTCATACAATCGGTTTATTGAACTTCAGCAAAGAAACTTTGTGGTTTTGGCCTTGTTTCTGAAAGAAAAATGTTTGGGAAAATGCACCGGAATAAGTTTTATGGATAGTACAGCTCTGAGAGTTTGCAGAAATCAAAGAATACACAATCATAAAGTTTTCAAAGGTTTGGCAGAACGTGGAAAATCTTCAATGGGTTGGTTTTATGGCTTTAAGCTTCATTTGGTTTGTAATGAAAAAGGAGAACTCTTATCCTTCTATTTAACAAAAGGAAATGTAGATGACCGAAATCCAAAACATATAAAAAAAATGACTCAGCAGCTGTTTGGAAAATTATTTGCAGATAAAGGATATCTTTCAAAAGCTCTATGGGAAATGCTTTTCGCTGATGGCATTCAGCTTTTTACCAAACTCCGAAAAAATATGAAAAATCATATTATGAAGATGGAAGACAAAATTTTATTAAGAAAAAGAGCAATAATTGAGACTATAAATGATGAACTTAAAAATCATTGCCAGATAGAACATACCAGACATAGAAGTGTGAACAATTTTATAATCAATATTTTGGGAGGATTAACCGCATATTGCTTCTTCCCTAAAAAACCCTCACTAAACCTCAATAAAGGAAATGACGGCCAATTGTTTTTACAATTCGCTTAAACCGAACTCAGGTTACTTAAATACCTTAAGTGTTATAGGTATACTGCTATCCGATGATGGTTTTTTCAGTATGCTCCTTTGCACAGTTTAACGCTTCTTCAGCAGCATCATACGGTACGTTCATCGATATTTCGAATCCGTTAGCCATAAAAAAAGTTACTTTGCCTTCTACATTAAAACTAAGAAAGCCTATCTGGTTAACATTAACAATTACCGGCTTACCCAAAATTTTCGCCCCGTCAATAGCATTCGGCTTTTTTACATTGATCACTCTGGATGGCCATATGTAAATAAGTCCGGCTGTAGTTGTTTTCAGTATATATGACATAGAAATTTTAAGCTAAATTACTAATAGAAGATATGGTTTTCTGAGACCATCTTATAAACCCGCTAATAGTCTCATTAAATAACTGCCCGTTATTTATATTCGCATCAAAAGGAGGAAGATATTCCTGTTTCTGCAGAGATACAAATACCAGATAATTAAAAGGTCTGTTTCCCTGGCAGGTATCTGATGCTGATACCATCTTTATAAGATTTTACTTTAATCTGCTCAGAATGGGCTATCTTGTACCTGCAGTCAGCTGTGCCACTTTATCCAGGAGATCATCCATATTAAAAGGTTTGCTGATGAATGCATCGGGTCTGCAGGCCTGATCTATTTCAATGGCTTTGGCATGGGCACTCATTATAATAACCGGTACATTGCAGGTTCCGTCTGTCTGTTTAACATAGTTGCACACGTCTATGCCCGAACCGTCCGGCAGCATTACATCGAGAAGATACAGATCGGGAATCACAGTAGATGATTTTGTGTAAAACTCACTCACGTTAGGGCAACAGATCACATTATAATTATCAAACGATAATAAAATTTCTAAAGCTTCTCTTATATTTTTTTCATCCTCAAGGATAAAGACTGTTTTCATATTCTGATAGTTTAAGGGATGCTTGCCATACTTTGACAGGCAAACTTCAATATGCAAAAATTATGCAATGAATACGGATGTGGTACCTATTTTCTATTGATCAGACATTTTTTTAAACCTGATAGTAAAGGTAGTCCCCTGTCCCGGCTCACTTTCAACCGATACGGAAGCATTAAGTTTATCCGCAATTCTTTTTACAATAGAGAGCCCGATACCTGAGCCTTCAAAGCCATCGGTATTTGGCAGTCTCTTAAAGATCTCAAAAATATTGAGGTTATCCGATAAATCCATTCCGATTCCGTTATCCGTAATGGTATAGCAAATCTCGTTGTTTTCATATTCACTGTACACTTCAATGGCAGGTTCGGTTTCTTGACTGCTGTATTTAATGGCATTTCCTACGAGGTTTAAAAACAGCTGGTACAACAGTGTTCTTTCGCCCCATATCGGAATACAGTTTTTTAGCGTAAATCTAAGATGTGGAACCTTATATTGCTGCATGGCATTTTCTATTATGCTCAGGATTTCAGATTCGGGATCGATCATTTCAAACTCAAATTCTACCTGGGTCACCTTGGAGATCTTATAGACTTTATCCATCATTTCGGTAATGAGTTTCGAACCCTCGATGATATTAGCCGCCATCTTCAGCTTCATTTCTTCGGAAAGATTCTTTTTGCCTGAAATCAGCTGTGCCGACAGCTGAATGGACGTCAGGGGATTTTTCAGATCATGCATAAGCGTGTAACTGAACGTTTCAAGGGCATTATTTGAACGGACCAGTTCCTTATTAAGCTCTTCAATCTCGCCACCGCGTTGGGCGATAGACTGCTGAACAATCTGGCCGATGTCTTTTAAAAACTGAATTTCAGACAGCTTCCACTCCTCTGATTTTCCTTCCGTAGTTTTGATCCAGGCATCAAACGATGTACGTGGTGAATAGAAGCTTACGCCATTAACATTGTCAACCTCCTGTATCTTTACAGGTTTCCCGGCCCAGATTTCGTCTACGATTCTTTCCTTCCTGAAAACATAGATATACCAGTTACTACTGGGAATGACATCCAATCGGACCACACCCGGAAAGATCCCTGCTTTTCCTGATTCCTCATTCTCACCATCCGTCCTGAACTGATGGGTCGAATAAATCGCTTCGTATCCGCTTTCGCCAATGGTGTGGTCCATCTGTAAGATCTGTTCCGGCGAAGGTACTTCTCCATACTGTTTAAATCCCTGATCGTGGCGGATGATCACCCCATCAGCAGACATGATATCCATAATCTGTGAACCGAACTTTTCTAAAATAGTAAATCTGCCCCTGTTTACCAACAGTTCGGTTTTTAGCTCAGTCTCCATATGACCGATCGTATCCTGAAAAGCTAACATTTCTTTCTGTTTTCCGGCCAGATAGTTATTCACTGCATACTGTGTCAGAAAAACGCACAAATGCCTCTGCGAAAGATCGACATGTCGGGGGTGATAATGCTGGCAGGTAACCAGACCCCACAGCTCACCATCGATAATAATTGAAAAGCTGGCACTGGCCTTTGCCCCGGAGTTCCGGATATACTGAAGGTGTAGCGGTGACATGGCCCTGATACTGCACCGGCTGAGATCCACAGATTCCTTCGACAGTCCTATCAGCCCATGCACAGGTGCATCGACATCAGCCGTATGTCTGGCATGAAAAACTTTATAGAGTTCTCTTGCCTGTCTCGGTATATCAAACTCAGGATAACGATACCCTAAAAATGATTCGATATCGTCCCGTTTCGATTCTGCGATAACCTGTCCCCCTTCATCTTCCAGAAATTTATACACCATCACCCGATCAAAACCTATAATCTCACGAACCAGATCGGTAAGCGACTGCCATGTGCCAATACGGCTCTGATCTTCAATATATTTAGCATAATAATACAGTTTGGTGGTCTTGATCTGTTCGGGATGTGCCAATTCGGTTTCCAGATAGATCCTACCATCGTATTGGTAGATGCTCAGAAAATAATCATGCTGTGCCAAGCGGATCCGTTCAACAAAACGGTAAAATATCTTATCCTGAATATTCTGTTCGACCTGTTCAACGCTATACCCAGGTAACAGACTTTTAAGGATGTCAGCCAGAGAATTCCCTACCAATGAGGAGGATTCCCATCCTTCGATACGGGCATTGTCACTTGCGGCGACACAACATCTGTCCTGGAAGACCAATAGAAAGCCTAAATCCTGTACCTGACCGGCGAGATGGATCTTTTCCTCATGACACTCGATTATTCTCATAAATTTCTATTCGTATTAAAGTCATAACCGACAAAACTATCAAATGAAATCTAGTTAAATCAAATAATCCGGAATGGTTTAGACATTTTTAGATGGTGTAAATGTATTAATTTTAATGAAATCTGTCAATAGTGTTTATTGATGTCATTTTGTTTTTTTTGTATGTTCAGCCATTGATCTTATTGGCAATATTCGTTAACTAAATACTACAGTATAAAGGATTAGAAATATTTAAAATAAGCTTCTATAAGTTTCATATCTTTTTCGGAAACATTTGTCAGATAAAATGTATAGTTACTGAATGCGTTTTGCGATTCAATTTGCAACTGCGCCGTATGGGCTCCTGTTTTTTCAAATTCCTTTATAAGAAATCCTCCAAAAGTAAGGTGTCTTTTTTACATACCGTAAAAGGACCATTATAAATTCTAATGGGAAAAAAAACGTCAGTATTATTAATTTTTAATTAAACATATTTTAATTTTCAATCTCCTTACTAATTTTTAATTGTTTTTCAGAGCTCTATCTAATTTTGTAATTCAGGGTTCAAAATATTCGGCGATTCCTGGTAAAGGAAGTGAAAATAAATTATTCTTCACTCATGTTTACGATTTCAGCAGAAATTTGACTGTTGGCTGCAAATTTGTTAGTACCATGACCTTCTTATTATCTATTCACAAAAGTAAAAACTATGAACTTAGATTGGAACGAAATATTCATCGGAGACCTTAATTTCAGCTTTGCCCTTGAAATTGTCATACGCACACTCATCATGTTCAGCATGGTACTTCTTATTTTACGACTCTCCGGGAAAAAAGGTGTACGCCAGCTCTCCCTGTTCGAAGTGGCGATCATTATTGCCTTAGGTTCTGCCGCCGGCGATCCTATGTTCAGCAAAGAGGCGCCGATAGTTCCGTCTGTTATTGTATTTGCAGCCATCATTCTCCTCTACCGTGTCATTACCTATTTTGCCATTAAGAGTGAAAAGTTTGAAAACATTATCGAAGGGGAACCTATCTACGTGATCGAAGACGGCGAATTTGTAATGGGCATCAGAAAAGATCATACTTTCGCTAAAGACGAGTTTTTTTCTGAAATGAGACAGGAATCTATTGAGCATATCGGGCAGGTAAAAACAGCCATCCTGGAAACGACGGGAAAAATCAGTTTCTATTATTTTACCGATGATGAGGTTAAATATGGTCTGCCGGTTCTCCCTAAGCCCTACCAGAAAAAATCAGAAAATGTCTCTGATGAAGATATCTATGCATGCACCTATTGCGGACATGTCAAAAAGCTAGTTCCCGGAAATCATCAGTGTACCCGCTGCGACCAATCTGAGTGGGTCCGTGCTATCAATACTGTGAGATTAACCTGATGTGATGTAGATCATCATTACGGAGGCCGGATATACTTTTCTCTCACCGCTATCGGACTTTGTTCCGGAAAAGACCTCTGCCTTGCAGCCTGATCTTATTTTGATTGAGGACCACCTTTATCACCTTCCGCAGGGCCGGGAAATAAGCCGCAGCCAGAAAAGATCAGCATTAACTTCTTCCTACCCATTATCATCATGACGACCACCATAGAAACAGGAAATCTGCTGTCGGAATCTGAGGCTGATGCTTTGCTCATAAAGCCGTTCGACATAAAGAGTCTTGAAACTTTGTTGTACCGTTGTGTTCAGGATAACAGGCTGATATAAGTATCCGTCCATAATGGATTTCAACCGGTATTACCAATAAAGGCATCCTGTTTGTATAAATTCAGGATGAGCAGCAAAAAACCTACCTATTTAAATTTCAATTCTGCAGACTATCCCTGGAAACCGGACATCGATTACAGGAAATCTCCGGAAAAATACAGAGTGGGTAAAGGTGAACAGGGCGTACTGATCTGTGAGCCTTACAAAAGTGAAATTGGCCGGTACTGGCGGTTCAAGACGGCCGATATTGCCACCGAAAGTTCTGATAAAATCTATTCCCTTTTTCTTCAATACCTGGACACCGCAGACTTTGTAGGTGCAGACATGGCCCGAAAATACCTTCAGATGGGATTTACGCGTGCCAGACGTTATTTTAATTATAAAGGCGGTAAAAAATATGATGCTGAACATGATTACGAACCCCTGAAGCGCGGAACCGGTGATCCTGAAAAAGCGATCGCCGCCGACATCTTTTTTAAAAAGTGGAAAGAGGCAGAGCAGAATGAAATCTACACCCGCCTGAAAAAGGAATGGAAAGAAAAGTACGGATAAGTGTCTAGTAGAAAATAAGGGGCAGCCATAAATATATTTTCAAATATATTCATGAATTAGCGGCATGATGTATTCGATCCAAAGGTCAGATTGATTTTTAACTAATTTTTCAGATATTTTTTTATACTTTAAACTAGACTTAAATGTTGTGCTAAATTTCAAATCACATAAAAATAATTTAGAAGAATAAATTCAATTACTCCAGTTCAATGGGGTTATGTCCTTTTTTCTCCGTCTCGGTTATTTTGGGTCTGGTCTGGTCTTGTGAAAATACAGTACCCATACTTTCTAACTCACGTCTGGCGTTTGCTCTAAAATTTTTTCTTGCTTCTGACAATTCTTTTTGTGTGACCAATTTAGCCCCTTGATACCGTGCTTTATTTACTGTGACGGTTTTACCCTTTAATTGATGACTAGGCACTGCTTTAACTAATTCATAATCATAATCTGCTGTTTTATCAGTTATTTTTACTATTAAACCCGGCAGACCACTGAATTTGTATGGACCATAGGGGAAAGGAATTTCGGTAGAATACCAAGCGATCCAGTCTCTGCCTTTAAAATTTACCTCTGCTCTTTTGCAATGAATGGCATTAATCACTTTCGTTTCATGAATCAACTTCCAATTATGAATTACGGGATTAGTATATGATAACAGAGTCATTCCAACTGACTCGTAAAATTGTGAATTTTCGTTTGTCTGAATGATTAAAAAGTTAGATCTGGAAACAGGAATACCGCTTAAATCAATAATACTGCCCTTTTTATGGTATTCCGCCGAAAAAGCTGAGTCAAATTTCAGTTTATTTTCACTACTAAAAAAAGAACGTTTATCTGTGATTTGTAATGTATATAATTCTTTTATAATGTGATCTCCATGTAAAGTATTAGGCTTATACTGAAGCAAGTAGGTAAATTCACCTCTTAGCGAATCCACCGTAGCTGTCTGAGAAAATGAAACAGCGAAAATCAATAAAAATAGAGTTATGAAGGTTCGTTCTTTTATAAGATTCATAATTTAGTACTTGAAAAAAGTTCAGAAAATATTTATAGGTCTTTCTTCCACATTATATCTTAATGAGTTAGCTACTAATTACAGTATAACTTTTTAAAAGCAGACACAAATATTTTTTGAACGATTTATTTTAGATTAATCTAGTTAATCAACGTATTTCAATAGTTGAATTTTGTGCACCCATTAAGGTGTATACGGGCTGTCATACATACAGTAATTGCTTTGAATATTAGTCCCCCATGTATTCCATTGATCTTCAGACCAGTTCTGACAAGTATATGCAGATGTACATGACACTACTACTGTTCTGCATTCTGCACGCACAACGGCTTTAGCTGCTGTAGTTCCTTTACTTTTGTTTTTTTAGTTTGAGATTTTACTGTACTCTCTTTTTTTATACTACCAGATTTTGCATTTCAATATCGGAGCCTAAAATATCAGAACTCTTCGCAAATCCCAATGTTGTAACAGTTGATAACACTGCTGTAAATAATAATTTTTTCATCGTTATAAAATTAATAAATTAAAGGCACATTTAGCTATCGATAACACTTCAAATATAATATTTTATTCAAAATATCAAAAATAAAATCGATAAATTTTACATATGTCGTTTTTATTAAATTAAATATTTAAATAGAAATAATTTAATAAGCTGTATTAATTTTAAAAACAGCACGATTTACAGTTACTTATTTCATATTTTAATGATTTATTGTTAAATTATTTATTTTTGATATGCCTTAATAATGAACTCCTCTTGATTTTAAAAATTTTTTTATAGGTAACAATAAAAATCAGCAAAAAGAACATAAGATGATAAAGAAGGACAAGAACTGCTGAATCTTATGGTGACCAATGTCTGTTGAACGGTAATGATTTCAATGTACAGTATGACCTGCCATAGTACTTTAAACTGTAATTTTAGGCTCTTGAATTTACTTGGAAAAACTTCTTTTTGAATAAAGCTATCAAACTACTATATTCACCATACGCCTGTGATAATGCGAAATATATAGCTTCCTGAAAACTGTGATTATGACCAACTATTTCTAAATCTTCACTAGAAATTAGAGTCATTGGCTCTTTCCTAGCAGAAAAATATACTCATCAAAAAAAATAATATGGGAAACGAGACCTTATTTTTTATTGTTTTCTTTGAGCTGATAGTCAGGATGTCCTAATTGCCATAATGCAAATGCGAAAATATTTGATAGATTGGCGTATTTCTGTTTTAAAAGAAGATCACGTCCACCATGTCCGCCATTATAGTCCACTTTAAGCAAAACGGGATTCTTGATACATTATCTGCTTGCAATTTTGCGGCAAATTTAACAGGCATCCAAGCGGCTACCCGCGGATCGTTAATCCCAGTGGTAATAAAGGTTGCCGGATATTTTATATTTCATTAGAACACGATCAACCAACTAAATTCTGCTCTTGTATGCAAATTATCTACACTTTAAAAGAATAAAACATATAAGTGAATGGGTATTTTACAGATAATTTTTTAATTTCACTATTCAAATAAATTAACAGAAATGGCTTATCTTTAAGCCTTTAAAATTTTGATTACCGCTATGGAACAGAGAATACATCAGGGCAGAAATGTGAAACGCTTTAGAGAAATGCTTGGCATCAAGCAAGAAGCTCTGGCTTTTGACTTAGGTGAGGAATGGAATCAAAAGAAAATTTCTCTGTTAGAGCAGAAAGAAGTCATTGAAGAAAATCTTTTGAAAGTAATTTCTCAGGCTTTGAAAATTCCAGTAGAAGCCTTTCAGAATTTTGATGAAGAAGCTGCTATTAATGTTATATCAAATACATTTACTAGTAATGATGAATCAACGTTAAACGCAGTTAATCCATATTGCACCTTCAATCCTATTGATAAAGTTGTTCAGTTATACGATGAAAAAATTGCTTTGTACGAAAGAATGCTGAAAGAAAAAGACGAAATGATGGATAGGCTTGAGAAGCTTATCAATAGATAGAACATTAGTAATTCGGGATAATTAATTTTCATTTGAAGTATTGGTTTAATTAAATATCTCGATTGTATATCTAGGGCAAGCACCAAAACTATTAAATCTGTTGACCTAGCTTCTTTAAAGAAAAGTTAATTTTCACAATAATTACATTTTAGGGATACTAAAAAAGGACACTATTTTATGAATATAATTGAACAATCTTAAAAGTAAATAAACAAAAAAATCCTTGTATTACTAATGATACAAGAATTTAACTTTTAGCTGTGTTTAGTTATTTTTAACTGTTTTCAGTCCATATGGTCCCACCTGGGCTCGATGTTTTTTATTTTACCTTTTATTTATAGGAGTTTCAAGCAATTGTATTTACAAAGGGGAAATTATAGGGGAAACTTTTCTTTAAATCATGTAAAAATATTTAGTGTTTCTATAATTATTTTCTAAGACAAAAAATTAATTATGGTAAACCGTAAATGCTACATTTACTAATGTTTGTATATTTGAAAAAACTAATCGAATGTAAACAATTTAAATATGGCAAAAAAATTCGAAAAAATTGGAGAAAATTTAGAAGTTAAAAATATAGTAATCCATCAGCTATTAAAAGATGCTGGTAATAGACTTGTTAATCCTAAGGCTGCTAATAATTTATTAACAATTGGAGAAAAGGAAAAAACATTTCTTGGAAATCTTGATAAGTCTTATCATAAAAAATCTAGTCCAATTTATGGGATTTTCGCGGAAGAACACCCGAAGTTTAGAGATTGTTTAGTTGATTATATAAATGGTGACTGCCAATTTTATGATTTTTCTATTAATGTGATGAATCATTATAAAATTGTATTAGAAAATACCGTAGCTGCAACTGGCGGTTATATGATTATATGCGAATATAAAAATATAATAACATCCAATGATCTACTTTTAATTTTAATGATTAACAACAAGGAAGGATTCGTTATTGATGAAAAAAGTTTAACATTAGATAATATTAAAAACTTAGATTTAAGTAAAGTTGATGTTGCTTGCTTAATCAATCTAACAGAATGGGTAAATATAGAAAATAATCTTCCTTCAGAGAGAAAGACATATCTATCCTTCGTTAAAGGAATGAAAGAAGTCAGTTATTATTTTATGTCATTTATTGATGTTGATAATAAAAATACAAGTACAGAATCTACAAAACGGTTAATTCATGCCATTGAAGCATACGCTGATATTGAACAGTGGGATAGAAATACAAAAATTAATAAAAAAAATAAAGTATTTACTTATTGCCACGATTGTATAGATAATAAAAAAGAAATTCTTTTATCGACAATTTCTAGTATTCTAAATCCTGATAATCCTGAGTATTTTCAAGATTTTGCTACTGAAGAAGATTATAGAGTTAGTGAAATCATAAGCGGAGATAAAGCACGTATGAAGTTCCTAAAAACAATTACTTATTCTGATAAAGAATTTAAAATTGAGTTTGATACCAAACTAATTTTAGATAATACAATTGTCTTAGATAGCAGTGGGAACAAATTAACTATCAAAAATATTTCTCCTATATTAAGAGACAAAATTAAAGAATGTAAATCGTCAGCAAAAAGTGGACATTAGACATTAAAAATTTAAGGAGTGTTTTCATAAAAAGAGTAATTTTAATTATGGCAACACCGAAAAAGAAACCGACCGAGAAATTCGTAAAAGATATTCGGCAGAACACCCGCAGAATATTCACTGCAGAGCAAAAGATTTTAATCGTGATGGAAGGTCTTCGAGCGGAGACTTCCGTAGCCGAACTTTGCAGGAACCATAATATTGCACAGTCGCAGTTTTATGCCTGGAACAAGGAGTTTATGGAAGCAGGAAAGAAGCGCTTAAATGGAGATGTCGCTCGCGAGGCTACGAGTGATGAAGTATCAGATCTGAAGAAGGAAAATGCACGTTTGAAAGAGATCGTAGCTGATCTGGTCGTTCGCTATGACATTGTAAAAAAAAGTTTAGACAGGCTGGATTAATCGATAAATACAGGAAATATATGAGATTATCGGCAGCTGAGAAATACGAGATCATTCAAACGGTAACCACAAGTGAACTCGGCGTGAAACGAACCTTGGAAAGTTTTGGAATTGCTAGAAGCAGCTTTTACAAATGGTATCAAAGCTACTTGGAAAACGGCTATGATGGCTTGGAAACTACGAAAAGAACAAACCATAGGCAATGGAACAGCATTCCTGAAAGACAGAAAGATCTGGTAGTAGAGATCGCTTTGGAACACACCGAATTATCTGCAAGGGAACTGGCCTACAAAATTACCGATGAGCAAAGTGTTTTTATTTCAGAATCTAGTGTTTACCGGATTTTGAAGCAAAGAGACTTAATCCCGGCACCGAATCATTTTCTTCTTTCGGCAGCAAATGAGTTCAAAGACAAAACGGAATTTGTGCATCAAATGTGGCAGACAGATTTTACTTATTTCAAGATCATAGGCTGGGGATGGTACTATCTGAGCACGATCTTGGACGATTACAGCCGCTACATCATTCACTGGGAGCTATGCGACTCAATGAAAGCCGAAGATGTGAAACGAACGGTGGACACAGCCATTAAAAAAGCAAAATTAAAGACCAAAGCCAAACCGAAACTGCTCTCGGACAACGGTTCCTGCTACGTCTCCAATGAGTTGAAAAGCTATCTGAAAGACGATTTAAGGATGAAACAGGTTCACGGAAAACCAATGCATCCGCAGACCCAGGGCAAGATTGAACGTTATCACAGAACGATGAAAAATGTAGTGAAACTAAATCATTTTTATCATCCCGAGGAACTCATCCAGGCACTGGAGAAGTTTGTAGAAAACTACAATAACAAGCGCTATCACGAGTCGATAAATAACCTCACTCCAGCAGATGTGTACTTCGGAAGATCAGAACAGATTTTGGAAAAAAGAAAGCAAACAAAAGCGGAATCCATCCGAAAAAGAAGACAAATATATAACCAACAAAAATTAGTAAGTTTATAAATCGAAAATCCTCCTTAAGGATTTAAACTAAAATGTCTAAGTTGGTTTGAAGACGTACAATTAAAGAATTGAGCAACAAAAATGCTTAATCAAATAGTTGATATAATTAATGCTTCATCCTCAAAAAGTATTGAGGATAATGTTTTATTTTGCCAAAATGTAATTGACGATAAATCATTTTTAGATACACTATACAATTCAGAATTAATTGAAAATTCTGATATTGATGATTATTCACTAGGAGATTCTATAACTTTAGAATTTTCTCTCCCAAGACTTTCTAGTATTGGTTTTTTTGAAACTAGAGAATCATTTTTAAGAAAAAATTATTACAATATTCCTCGTGATGAAATTTATATTTTTGAAAGAAGCTCTTATTTATCGAATGATTTACCTTTTCATCAAAATTATTCTCTAATTGTTAATTTAATATCCAAAATATCCAGTTTTTCAAAACATACTTATGAAGATGCAGAAGTTTTGAACGCAATTATTTTAAGAGAGGAAATTTCTTTATTTCTACCATTAACATATTCCTATGAAGATTTAGAATCCTTGAATGTGGATGTAGCAAACAGAATAGAACAGTTTGTTTCACTTCTCCAAACTAATGCTTTTGTAGATAAGAAAAATGTTTATTTGAACTTTTTAGTTGAATATCTAGTTCCAAAAGAAGAAAATATTCGTTTTTCATATTTAATCCAAAATTTTTATGATTACGACGATAAAGCGGAATCTAGTTATAACTATTATTTACGGAATTTTTCATATAACAAACTGAAAGTCGAGCTTGATTCAAAAGCGTTGGAATTTAATCAAAAATTACAGTCTGTTATAAATGATTCACAAACAAAACTAATTGCCATTCCAACTGCCTTAGTATTCACTTTATCTACGTTGGACTATCAAAGTATAAATTCTTTTAAAAATTATTTGCTAATAATAGGATTGATAATATTTTGTGTATTCATTCAAATCTTTATTAATAACCAAAAATCCTCTATTGGCTTCATTAGCGACAATATTCTTCAATATAAATCAACTTTTGAACAGAATAAAATTATAGAACTAGAAAAATCTTTTAGTAAGGTTGAAAAAGAAAAAATAAAGCAAAGTAATAGAATACTATTAATGCAGCTTTTCTTATGGCTATCTCCCTTATTATCCATTTCAACAGTTTTATTTTTGAACGCTTACAAATTAATAGCAATACTGACAATGTTAGCTTATATTATATGTTCGTTGATTTTTTATTTTATTCTTGTTTTCAAAAAATAATAATATAAAATTAAAACTTAACTATTAGAAAAGTATTTATATTATTTAAAATAGCAAACAACCAATTAATAATTTATTTGATGACAACAATATTATCCCCCATACCGTATAAGACTACTGCTAACGAAGAATTAGCAGGTGAAACTATAATCCGGATTGAAGCATCTAAATTTGACAGCATTGATTATCAAGAAGGGAGGCCATCTATATCATATGTAAATTGCAGATTTACAACATTGCATATTGAAAATCAAGAAGAAATTGAATTTAGAGATATTAATATAAACTTTTTAAATTGTTATATTGGAGATTTAAAAATAAAGGAAATAAAATCAACAAATATTTCATTACATTTTAGTAGTTCTATAATAAGTGGAAATATAAACAATCAAAATATTAATTATGTTGGAATTAACAATTGTATAATTAACAATAATATTTTTATTCAAAATATTAACAAGGTTTACATTAGCTACACAGAGGAGAATATTTTTGCAAAGAGATGGATTAATCTATTTAAATCAATAAACACAACTTTTGAGCAAATCCTACCAAAGAAAAACTCATTCTTTATTAATGACTGTAAAGAATTAACTTTCCAATTTAATGAAGATAGTAAAACTGGATTTAAATTATCAGACAGGCACACTACAGGAGAAAAAAGTCTGCATTATTATTTGACAAATGAAGATAAAAACAAACTTAGTATTAACCTAAATCTAAAAAATTCTGCTGGTAAAGGTCATATAATATCAAAAATACATAATTCAATACTTAATAGTTTGTCTATCACCGGCAATTTTGAAGGAGAAATTCAATTAGAAAATTCAAGTATTAACAATTTTTATTTACATAATTTTTCAACAGATAAGGGAGCAATTTTCTTTGATATAAAACCTCGTACTATTTCTGATACTGTAAGTACAAAACTAGAACTTCACAAATCAAATTTAGATAACGTCATTTTTGATAATTTCTCATTAGCAAAATATGCTGAAATTTCATTATATAGAAATAAATTTGGGCAAAGCACATCATTTATATCTTGTGATTTTCCAAATAACTTTGCTGAATTCGAAAAAATAAAAACCATTGAAAATATACATTATCCTGAAAAAAAGGATGATAATTATTACAAAAACAGATATGAAGTTTTTTTAAAATTAAAAAAAACAGTAGAAAATTCAGGAAATTTTTATGAATCACAAAAGCTTCAAATGGTTTCTAATGAAGCTTTAAAACAAATAGAATCCATTCCTGCACAAGATAAGTTAATACTATGGGTTAATAGCTTCTCTAATAATCATGGACTTTCAATTGGCAGACCTTTTAAATGGCTTATCATAGTTTCAATAATTTTTTATATCTGCTATCTTTGGACTCTTGATAAAATTTTTATTTGTTCTTCAATAGACTGGAATCTTATTGGTTATTATTTTTCATTTCTAGATATCACACACAGGACTGATTTTTTAGTTAACAAAAATGAACTTAATGGTCTAAGTCTTTTTATAGACTATTTTAATAAAATTATTACAGGATTCTTTATCTATCAATTTGTAGCTTCTTTCCGAAAATACGGTAAAAAGTAAGAATATTTAAAGCTTGTATCACTACGGTACTTCCAATTCTTAAGGGTAAAAGTATTTGGTAATTCGCAAAAATAAAAACGTCATAATCAAAAACTAATTATAACATTAATTCTTATTCTCAAACACGTTTTTTAAGGGATCAAAATACTCTTTTAAGTACCATGGTGGGAAAATATATTACTAAAAAAAGAACATCGAAATTTGTCTTATTAATTACCTCCTCGTGTTTATTAGTTCGTACATAAGTTTCATTAACTATGATAAAGACTTTGAAGAAGAAAAAATAAGCTAAGTTAGTTATAACAGTTAAAGTAATAAAATTTAATTCATAGATAATCAACGTCTTATGCTTTCATTTTCATTTTTACAGTCTAAATTCACCCTAAGTCATATTCTATCAGAATCAGGTAATAGCATTTCTTTTGAAAACACTACGCCATTGAAGCCCTTCAGGAATTAAGGATCAACTACCGTTGGGAAGCTGTAGAGCTGGAAAACAGACTGCTCGATGAAGCAAAGAAAAACAGGGAGCCTATTGAGATAGAAACGTTTGAAAACAGTGATACCCGCAAACAGCTTCTGGCAAGAAGCCGGTATTTACTCTACAAAGCAGAGAAAAGTGGACGCCTTCTCAAATTCAGAGGGCTGAAATTTTATTTACCGAATATCCCGATTTAAAGAAGGCTTATGGACTATCGGATGGACTACGAGAGATTTACAATCAGAATATTCCCAAATCTATTGCCATGACAAAGTTGGCGCATTGGTTCAGAGATGTTGAAATATCAAATCATTCTCCGTAAGGAAAACAATAATAAATCATTACAGCGATATCTTAAATTTTTTCGACATAAGAAGTACCAACGCTTCAGCAGAATCTTTTAATGCTAAAATCAAAACTTCAGATTACAGCTTCGGGAGTAAAAGACAAAGCGTTTTTCCTGTCCAGACTCGCTCAACTTTTTGCATAGTCCCCAGCTTTGTTCATGATCCATGATCCCTAAACTATCGCAAAGCATTTTCACTACAAAAAAAGCACCTACATTTCTGTAAGTGCTTGATTTAAAAAGTGGTCCCACCTGGGCTCGAACCAGGGACCACCTGATTATGAGTCATTGCAGGATTTTCGTAATCCACTGTCAATCAAGGGGACAGAAAAGGGGACGTTTTATTTTGTTTGATCATTTCCTATCTTCTATGACCATCTACTATAAAAGTCTTGCAACAAATCTTGCAACAAATTGTGGAGTTGGAGGATATAGAACTTCGTCCTAGCCATAGTGGTTTATAATAGTGAATTTATTTTTGCTACCACTGTTGCTACCACTTTAGTTATTAACATGTCATCATCGGTTTTTTTTTATTCTTTCAGTTAAAGAATCTCTAAAATTAGACGCTAAATATTTGGCGTACCAATAGATGAACTCTTTAATGTTTTCTTTTGTCGGTTCATCGGCAGCTTTGTCTTTCTGAGTTCTCCAATAAAAAAGACAGCCTAAAAGTCTATCTATAATAAACTCTTGATTTTCATCCTTAGTTTTATCAATTCTAAAGGTAGTAAAATGTAGACCCCACAATAAGTAAATATTTTCATTTCGATTACCGATTGTGTGCTTTTGTGCATCTATAAAAGTGTTTAAGATAGGGTCTTTATTGAGATTTTTATAAAAATCCTCTGCAACATTTTTAGCTGTCAAATTATCAATTTTCCAAAGTGTTCCAATATAAAATCTAGCACCGGATTTGATAAAGGGATCCGAAATTCGTGACCAAGAGTTACATGTATTATTAAAAATTATAGGATGATTATCACCTGATGCAAGTATGTTGAACAAAGCTTGATAATGATAATCTGAACATTTTATGGATGAAGATCCTCTAACATTATTTTTTTTAATTCTTTTTTTATCAGGATTTTCGAAAGAAGAGTTCGTCATGTCTTCAAATACATAATGGGGATACTGTTGATCTTTAAGTTCCTTACTTCCCCAATTAAAACCATCAAGCTTTCTCCAAAAGTTTTTAGTAGTAACTTTGATTAATTCCTTACCCGGTTCCGGTGAAAATGTTACAACTTCATCATATTGAATAGTGTGTGACACACCATCTCTATCTATAAAATTATGATTTATTTCATATCCGTCAATTTCGCCTCCGTGACTACATATGTGAAATAAATCATATGGAAATAGTTTAATTAAGTAATCCAAATTTATCGCAGTTGCATTTTTACCAATTAATTTTTCTACGAATAAATTTTTGTTATTGAGTTCGTTAATTACTAAATCTGTTTCTTCATCTTTAAATTCTTCCGGAGAAAATACAACACCTGCTCTGAGAGTACCATTACTTTCAAAATATATATTGTTGAAAATAAACAAATCCGGATAAAGATTTAAATTAACATGTGTTGTAGGGAGGATATTGTTTGTTATTAAAGAATAAGGTATGTGAACTGTAAAAAATGTTAGGTATTTATATTCTGAAAAATTTATACCCTCAATAGAAGGATATATTGAAGTCTTTAGCTCATACATCGCAGATTCGATTCCATTTTGCCAATCTTCAATAAGATTCTCAACGGTAGATTTGTTAAGAATTGGACGAGGTATTATCCTAATTTCAGCATTGATCGATACTCCATAATTTATAGCTATTACTATTGATGTTCTTGCGTAATTTTCAATGACAATTAAGACTTCCGAGGGTCTATCAATTTTTAAATTAAAATCAGAAGATTCATTATTAATTTGTAAAACGAGGTTATGATAACATGCGTATGGTAGTGATTGAATTACATCTTCTTCTTTTACCGAAAGTTTTTCTTTACCTGTTATTATTGGTTCTAAAAAAAACTCAATGTCTTTGATATCCTGAATTTCAATTATATTATATTCTGAGGTAAATGACAGATAACTTTTTTGTTCTTCTGTTAAACCGACTAAGATCAAATATTTGCAACCACTAATTTTTTGTAAAATATTTTTTATTTTTATACTAAATTCTCGTGCCCGATTCCGGGACGGCTGGTCTTTATCAATTATATTACCGGACACTTCCTTTTCAAAGTCTGTTACATTTGAAAATTCATACATAGATGTGTAAGCATCAGTTTTGTTAATATAACTGCTGACGATTGCAGACAAGATATATGAATCAATATTTGAGATGCAAAAAAATTCATTGTCAATGGCTGGAATATTCATTTAGAATAATTTGGGAATGTAATTAATAAAATGTTTTATAGATATTTAAATGCCACAATTAGTTATCGTATGAATATTCATCTTCACATTTCATACAGAGGTTTTCAATCATATCTTCTTTGTTAAATTCATTTCCACATTTTTCGCATGTAATGGTTTCTTTTGGAATTATATAGCTTGGCTGACTTCCTTCGTAATAATCATAAGGTTCTATTTTATAGCTTAACCCGCAACCTTCACATTCTTTTTTATCATCATATTCATGTTCCCATACTGCATTTTGTGTACCGCATTTGACGCAGATAAAGTGTTCAGTATTGCACCAATCGCATGACCCTACTTCGATAGAACTGTATGTTTTGTTATACGAATGCTGGTGAACTTTTTCTTCTTCAAAATCAAATTCAAGTTTTAGCTGAGATTCGTCGTTTTCGGTAAAAATTCTTTCGTCTATAAGATCATGCTTATGATAGGAAACGTGATTTAATCTGTTGTGCATTTCATTACAGACTTCACAATAATACGGTTCGTAATCTTTTTGTAAATATTCTATAAGATTTAATTCTTCCTTGGATATGAAATCCTCTTTAATCTTGTTAAATCCTTCACTTAAAGTTTTGTAAAAATGAGAATTTGAATCTGTAAATTCTTGCACTAAGTCTGAGTGTAAGGACTTCTTATCATCGTTTTCACAAAAATCTTTAGTATTATAAGAGATAAACATACTGTTTTCTATTAAATGAGATTTGATGTAATCCAAAAAGCTAAAAACAATTAATGCATCGGCGTAACTATTTTTCATTCCGAAAGGTGCTTTTTTTTCAAGTGCAAATTTTCCGGCTTTTACATATATGTGGTCTGCGATATTGATTACAATTGCTTTAGTCCTAAAAATTTCATCTATAATTTGAATGTTTTCTTCAATAACATTTTCAATTTCATTTTTTCTCTCTTTAAATTTATTGATCAACTCTTTAAGTTCTTCCTTATCTGACTTGTCTCCAAGTAAAAATCTCAGGGCATTATCTTTATCTCCTAAGTGTTTTAAAGTCTTTTCGATTTCTTTCAGTGAGTTGTTGAAACTCTTCAAAGATTCTTTTTTTACAGTTCCATTTTTATGTTTATCCCATTCATCCTTTACGATTGTAGGTAACAAGACGGCAATTTCAGAAGTAATTACTTGTTGTCTAATTTGATGGAGTAAACGTGCAGGTTCTGTTCCATTCGCTAAATAAATCCAAGTATTGGTATCAAGTGCAATGTATATCATACGGTTATTAGTTTAAATGAAAATACGTCATTTAAAATTATTTAGAAAGACTTTATTACATATTTGATCTAAAAGAAAAATTAGATCTTGCTTTATTTACCAATAATCTAGAAGTCAAGACCGCAAAATTTGTCATTTGAAAAACAAATTTTAAATATTTTGTGCTTATTCATTTGAAAGAATATAAATTTCCACCTTCAATTATATGTGCCTTGTATTGTAAGATAAACTAACCATTATTTTCAGATTCTATAATTCAAATTTTGTATTTTAAAGGAAATTAAATTTTCTTAGTTTAATTTTAAACTAATTAATATCAAGTTAAGGATAAGAAACACCACTTTACAAAAATTAAGCCTTATGAAATAGTTTTGGAGATGTCCTAAAAGTACAACTTTAGTGAGATATTTATTTAATTATAGTTTTTGGGCAGCTTATATATTTTATATTTATCAACTTCTTTGATCCAAGTATCATTATCGAGAATGTTTTTAGAAGGATTCTGAATCATTTGTGGAATATAGTTTGCATTGTTAATTTTATCACGATTAACGAGATATAACCAGTATAATTCTTTTTTTTGTTTTGCTACCGAAAATTCATTTCTAGACCAAAAGAAATACGGAATTTCTCCTTGATACGATTTGACCTCAATGAATCTGTTATGTTGCTCATCCTCTTCAGAATTATATGAAATAATGTCAAACCCTTCATTTGCTACATACTCAGCGACCCAATTTACATCTTTTGTATTATTTAATCTCTTTGTTTCAAATGCTACTACAAACATCTCAGCTTCTTCGCCGTTGATTTGTTGTTGTCGTATAGATATATTTAATTCTTCTATTCCTATCTTTCTTTTCTTTATTTCAGGAAGAATTGACTTGTCGAATAACTTTTTATATCTGCTATTTATAATATAATTTTTGATCTCAGGAGTGGGGTGTGAGTATATAATCTCAAAATCAATCAATAGCTGTTTAAAATTAGAGAACTTAAATCCAAAAGCGTTATTTCTTATTTGAATTGAGTTATAGATAACATCATACGCCAAGTGTTTTGATGAGAAAATATTCAATAAATCCTCATCCTCTTTTAAAGCTAAAAGAAGGATTTCATTGAACTTATCTGACATCTGTCGAATACTGTTTAGTGAATGCTTTATCGCTTCAGACAAACATATATTCTTGCCATCATCTAAATAAAGTAATTTTATTGTAAAAGCTAAATGAATACATCCATCAAAAATTGTTCTACCTTCTATTGACCTATTATAGAAGAAATCCAAAATATCATTTTCTTTTAACTCTTGATTTTTCACAAGATTTAAAAGTTCATAGAAATACAGTGGCGAGCCAAGATTATTATATTTTCTAAGATCTTTTAGCATAACTGGCAATCAAATCTTTGATTAAGTCGGTTTCGTCAGTATCATTGATTCTACTGAATAGAGGAATATCATCATTAATTATTTGTTCCATTCTTTCAACTTTTTGTCTCAGTCGATAATTGATTATCTCATCTATAGAGTTCTCTGAAACAACATAATAATAATTTGTTTCAATATTTTCAGGAAGACCGACCCGATGTATTCTATCTTTTGATTGAATGAAATTCGATGCATTATAATCTCTTTCTAAGTAGATTGCATTATGACATCCTTTATGCAAGGATATAGATTCAGCAACAGAGAAGGGATTTGCAATAACCACAGAAAATTCTGAATTATTGGGGTCATTGAACTTAGAGATAGTGATTTCTCTTTCCGCCTGAGATATTTCTCCAATCAATAAATTACTATTTATACAATTATTCTCTAAATATTTTTGCAGTTCTTTTGCATTTTGAATGAATATAGTCCAGATGATAACCTTTCCCTTCGTCGGAAGAATCTTTTCTTTTATAATGTCTAAGATTGCAATGAATTTACTTGGTGTTTGTAATTCTGAATATTTTAATATCTTACTGAAAAAATCTGAATCATCTAGAAACTCTTCACTATATTCTAAAAATTTATAATTAGGGTCTGTATCCCATTTTTCCTCTCCAATCTGTAGGGAATCCTTTAATGTTTTTGACAATAAGGAAGGATTCGTAGAAGCTTGTCTTAGCCGTATCAATTTTGCCCTGTTTAAAATATCCTTGACATCTGCAGATGGGTTCTTCCTAAATTCATCAATATATTGATTCTCGATGAAATCATAGATCTCACGTTGTATATCGTCCATTGGTATATTAATAACTGATTCCTTAACAGGAGGTAATTTTAGGTCATCCTTTTTAATTCTTATGAAAAAAGGAGAAATATTATCTTTTAAATGTTGAACTCTTTCACTATCTGGCGAAGCATTTCTTGTTAGATCTACTAAATTTTGGTAGTGAAATTGCAATATTTCTTTATACTTGAAAGGATAAAGAAATTTATATAGATTGAATATGTCTTGATAGCCATTAGGTATTGGAGTTCCTGTTAAGATAACTCTTGCAACAGCTTCTTTAGAAACTTCGGTAACACTTGTTCCCCAAACCCCTTCATGATTCTTTATTCTATGCGCCTCATCGACAACGATCATTGTCTTATTATTTTTCAAGAAATCTGTAATCTCCTTTTGCAAAAAAGATACTCCTCCATGATAAATCAGGGTTACTTCGCAAGGATTGGCTGAATACAGATGTTCGACCTTTTCCTTTTTGCTTATATTTATATCTCCCGAAAGTCTTTGGAAAGTTGTCGTTCTTCCAAAACAATCAATATATTCATTCTCCCAAGGTGCAAATGAAGATAGTGGACCGATGACCATTAATTTATCAACGTGTTTTGGATGGTCATGTGGAAGATTTTTTAAATAAGCATATGCACCATATACGATAGATGTCTTTCCTGCTCCGGGAACTGCAAAATTACAAGCGTTTTGAGCAAATGCTAAATGGAACGATGAAAGTAATTGTAGGTCGTATAAAGTTCTTTTCAATTCCGACCCTACTATAGATTGGAATTGATCGAAATCTTGGATAAGATCAGGATAATTATCAAATTCATTGTTCCTTATCGATCTAGCCTTTTCTGAGAATATCTCGAATAGTTTGATCTCCCTTTCATAATTTGATACTTCATCAGTAGCTGACTCAGAAAGATCTTGTTGTATCCCAAATTTTGTAAAAATATCTTTTAATTCCTGCAAAATTGCGATCTGGTTCTCTTCTCTAAATGGAATAAAAAAAGCATTATCCTTTATAAAGTATTTAAGTCTTTTAAGAGATAATATCAACCGTTTGTTTTTAGATAATAGTTCAGTATCTCCTTCTATTTTAAAATGAGGAACGTCTGTATCGTTTATAATATCAATTAAAACATTTATCATTATAGGGCCTTATGAATGGTATATCCTAAAGACTGTATCTGTTTCGTTTTAGCTTTAACATTTTCGATCTCAGTTTCTGGTATCTTATCCGTATCAATTTCATCCAAGAGTCTAATGATATGATCTAAAACCTTTGATGGCGATTTTTTTTGAAGTGTGTCAAAGACCTTATTTCCTAATTCTTCTACTAAATTTTGTACTTCATCGGATTCGAAAATCTTGTGACCGGTTTTAATCGCTTCAAATGTTTGCATTGCTCGCTTGACCAGTTTACCCGGCTCTCCTTCTGCTTTTTTATAACCTATTTGATACTGATGATCTTTTACGTTTTCAATAAACTCGTTGTCACCATTTTCATCATTAGCACTTTTAAAAAATTCATTATCCCTCGCATTTAAGTGGGCTTCTAAATTTGAAGAATCATAGTCTATTTCAGTTTCTTCAGGTAAATTCTCTTTTATAGCAAAATGTTTATCCCTAAAACTTTCCCAAATTTTCTTTTCACCAAAAAAATGTTTGTCTTTGTTACCATCTGCAATTATTCTAAAATCTTTTCCTTCGAACTTTATCCTTATGTAGTCATAGGCAATAATCTTTAAATCATCAACATCATTGTTGGTGTATCCATCAAAAGCACGATTGCTTTCCTTATTATAAAAATTATCAAGCCATTTAGTTAAATTAAGAAAAGGATCTTCTCTCTTATCAAGTTGTGTATAGATACCATCATACTCCAAATATTCCAAATACTCATCCATAATAGCCATTGTGGTTAAATATTTTTTTATTTCTGAGTTAGGTTTTCCCATCCAGTCAGCAATTTTACTTACTGCCTCCTCATTTAATTCTTGAATATTTAAGTTGGAACTTGATGTAAGCCTTAAATAAATTTCCTTTGATTTTATGTACTTTTCTGTAGCATTATAATCTAACTTTTCATCTTCCCCCATTTGGAAAAATGTCTCAAGTTTTTCGATCTCAATTGGATTTTCTTCAACAGTTACAGGTAAAACCACCGCTTTGAAATAATCATATTTCCCTGATCTTTGTAAAAGCATAGCTCTACGATTTCCATCTATTATGATACCGTCTTTAGTGATTATTCCAACTTTTTGCTGTCCAAAATCGGAAATATTCTTTAAAGTTTTAGCATTTCTTTCTATATGTGATTTCCAAAGTAAATCTTCAATGATTTTTTTATCTAAATCTGTTTCAGGATTAAGAATACGCCCTTGTTTTTCCAATGATTTAGTTCTACTTAGAATCCTACCATTATATTTGTTGTAAACAAGTAGCTCAAGAGGTATTTTATAAACCTTCATTGGTTTTAACCCATCTTCCCAAGGAATTTCAATCTCAAGATATGGATTGTTCTTATCTCTTTCTATAATTTCATGTATCTTTTGAGTTCGTACAGCTTTATCCATACTTTGGTCATTGTTTTTGATTAACTTTTGAAGCGATCCTATTAACAGCATATAATGCAAAAAGTTGAGAGATAGGAACTTTCTCTTTATTTTCAAATATAACTATTTCATCTTGTTCAAATAGTTCATTTGGACAACCAACACTTTCTATGATCTCAGGAATTTTATCGATTAATATCGTTGGTTCTAATAAATTATCTATACAAACCTGTTTTTCATACATCTCTTGTAATTGTAATTTATTTCCGATTTTTTCTGAAAAACCATTATTGATTATTTCAATAAATTTTTTTCCTTCATCGAATCTTTTAATTATTGGTTCAAGTTTTAAATAATACCCGTCATCAACCATTTGGATTGGAAATCCTTTACCTGTTCCATATTGTATTGATGTAAACCAATTATCTTTAGTTTTAGAATTACTATCAATATCATAATTTGATAAAGTAACCGTCATATTCCCTACTTTAAAGGGGTGTCTTCTAAATCTTGCGCCCTTATTCTTAATTGGTGGATTATCAAATGTTTTAGTATTATAAGTATTAAGATTGGGAACGTTTTCTAACTTGGGAATTAATCTGACATTTAATGGTGAATTACTTTCTATTTTTAATTCTTGAATAACCACCTTTGCAAGAGCTCTACTTACACAGCAACAAACAGCATTGCCAACTAATCTCCATTTAGTACCTTCGGAACCTAAAAATTGGTATGTGATAGGAAATCCCATAATAATAGCAGCCTCTCTTACTGTAGGCAATCGATATTCTCCATTTCCACTTCTTTTTATTTCTGATCTATAAATAATTGATTCTCTTGAATGAGATATTTTAGTAGCGGTAATTGTTCTACTTGGATTATTTTCATTTTCAGGGAATGACATTTTACCCATATATGGATGGTTTATTTTCCAATATCTAGAAAATTTCCATTCTACCTCATATACACCGGTGTCATAAAAATGATCAGTTATCTCATCTTGTTTTATGCTAAGGTCATATTGTAGGTCAGAAATTATATCATTGCTTTTTTTGCTGAAAGGAGAGGGAAAGTTATCTCTCAACAATTTTACAGATTTATATAATGGAAGATTGGATTTTGCTTTTTGTGATCTATAGGTTGGAGGTGGTATGACAAGTTTTTTCTTTTTTATAACTTCTCCAGCAATTAGCCTTATTCTTGATTGTATGGCACCGTATTCTGCGGAATTTATACTCGTTGTATTTTCCAGTAATTCAATAGCGATCTTATGTGGGCTAATTCGATGAGAAGCTGCCCATTCTGAAAGACCAAGATCTTTAAAAGTGTATGATGGTTGGAGATATCTTTTAGAATTGGTGACATTTTCCATAAACCATGCTTTTAATTTAGAATTGGGTTGATGCTTCTTTATAGCAACAATTCTCAAAAAAGTCTCAGTTAAATCTACCCCTAAGGATTTGTCTGCTTTACCGGATTTGTTAGAACTCGAAAAACTAACACAAGGAGGGCTTCCAATAATAACATCTGTATCTGGAATCTTTAATATTTCTTCAATGGAATCCTTAAAATCTAGAATGTTTTTAGGTTCACAATCCAAGTCAAAATTGTGATTAAAAGTATCTACCGCGGGTCTCCAGTGATCATAGCCATATAAAATATCAAAGCCTAGCTGGCGAAATCCCTCAGAAAACCCTCCTGCACCACAAAAAAAATCTACAACGGATAATTGCTCCATAATATTATTTCTTAATTAGCCATCTTTTTGTAGATGTATCCTGAATGATGACACCTTCGCCATTCATAATTTCTAATAGAGCTCGAGGTATATGACCTTCATGTTTACCACTGTGACCATGGTAAATCCCTAATTTTCTACCTATTTCAGCATTTGTCATACCATTCTCTCCGGCATCGGTCAGCAATGTGAGTATCGCTGACTTTAAGTCGGCTAAAGCTCTTTGAGCTATTTGATAGGTAGTATTTACATAATTCATTTAGTATTCTTTATATTCTATTGACATCAGTTGAAATCTTGTTTAATTCAACTGATAAGTTATTTTTACTTATTCCAGAAGTTTCCGAAATCTTTCATCTCGAAAAAAATTGTATATAGATTTATACTTCAAGAATATATAAATGTTAGATTTACTCCGATAGAATTTCAAAGTGAATTAACATTATAATATTTCTTAGTATTTATTTACCACAAAATTATGATAATATTAATTATCTAAATTACGGTTTCCCATAAATTGTACTTTAAGCTAATAGCGAAACTTACACAATTTATATTATTGTATAATTAAAAATTTTCAGTTTCGGTTTCGTCATAATTAATCTCTTCTTCTAATTCTTCGAAATATTCCTCTTCATATTTTAATGAAGAAATCTTATCAATAAATAAGTCAATTGGCGGAAACTTCGTTACTCTATCTGATGGTTTTATTAATTTTGAATGACCATATTCAAATCTATGTATATTTTCAATATCTTCTGCATGTAGATGACCACTTTCTGCTCTTACCAATTTATCCGTTGTTCCGATAACTCTAATAAATAATAGTTTTCTTTCCAAATCATAGTCACGCCACTCCTCATTTAATTTTACAATGAAATGATTTAATTCTGCTAAATCTCCTATTTGTGGAGAAATTCGGTAGTTAAATCTCGTACTAATAAGATTATATATATTTCTTAAGACTGGTATATTATTTATAGATAGTAAGCTTGCTATATGTGAACCCTTATGAGGTGTCCCGTAAGTAATAAGCATTTTAATTTTTCTTATATCTTTTTGAGATTTTCGACAATTTACTAAGTATTGTCTTGCAACTAATCCTCCCATGCTATGTGCCACAATAATAATATTGCTACAATTTTTGCACTCATTATCAATATATTTATCTAATCGATCTGCATTGTAATCATTTCTCTTTGACCATACTGACTTAATAATAAAACTTGGAAAAATTGGAAATAAGAAGCTAATAACTTTATTCTCAAATAACTCTTTATAATATGAAAAAAATAAGGTCATAAATCCAAAATCCAACTTCCAATTTTCACTCAAATACTCAGAAAATCTCTTAAAGGTCTTTTTGCTTCCTCTTAAACCATGAATAAACACAATATATTTATCCGAGTTTGGATCTTTAATATGTGTTATCATTTATAATTCTGCTCTTTTTAATATGGCATTTTGTGAGATATTTTCTAATAGTTTGGAAATTTGTTCTACTTCTTCTTCGGGAGTTTCAACAATTTTTAATTTTACTATGTAATTTAATATTCTATTCAATTCTTTTAATGTGGCATTTCTATCTGCTAATATTTTAAGCTGAATTTCTCCTTCTGTCAAATTTTCTTTCAATGGCAAACCAATCTTGTCCTGAAAATCATTGTCAAGTTTATCAAATATTTCTTCATTTGATTTATCGGGATAAATTGGTTTTACAGAACTAAAACTTGTTTCGTTATATGAAGCTTTAATCATTTTATGGTTTTCATAAAAAGGAATCCATAAGTCTTGCTTTGCGAAAAGGCTTTGTGAATTATTGGGATTTCCGATTATTCTAACACGTTGTACCGGCACACCCAATCTGATATAATCAAAGTAAACTTCCTTTAATTCAATTACATTTATATTACTAGCTTTATATTTTTTTATATAGTTATATAAGTCAACAAAATGACCTTCTTTTTTATCGAGTCTGGTATAGACTTTTGGGCTATCTAAATAAATCAAATACTCATTCATTAGACTTAAAATATCTAACCATTGGTTTATTCGATGTACCGATTCAGACATTAGTTTTGCTACTTCATTTATATCAACTTGATGCTCATGAATTAACTCATGGCATCTTAAATATTTTTCTATTGGCTTATATTCAACTTTATTATCAACTCCCATTTGGTAGTTAGTTTCCAACTTGATTATTTCAAGAGGATTGTCTTCAAGTTTCTCGTCTAATATAATTGCTTTGAAAACATTAGTTTCAATTTTGTCTTCACGATGTAATTTATTTAATAATGAAGCTCTACGATTTCCATCAATAATTATCATATCACTGGTAACAATACCAATTTCTTGCTGCCCATAATCTTGTAAACTTTGTAAAGTTTTTTCATTACGATTTGCAGCAGAATCATATAGATATGACTCGATGATACCTTTATCTTTAGTATCTGTTGCATTTAATATTCTACCAATGCCAGATTCATATGATAAAACTAAACTTTTAATTCGTCCATTATATTTATTGTAAATTAATTTTGATAATGGGATCTCACTAATAGGAAAATCCTTCATTTTTCCCTTATACCAAATTTTTTTTATTTCTGTTGTCTTTTTTATTTCCATGGTTTAAGTTTTTACTAAAGCTATACTAAACTAATTAGAGATTAGTAATTCAATATTTTTAAATGTTGTTTCCAACTTATTTTTTAATTCACATTCCCAAACGGTGACGATTTGCCAACCATCATTTTCTAGAATTTTATTTTTCTCCTTATCTCTTTTGATATTCTTTTCAAACTTCTCTTTCCAGAATTCAGTATTATTCTTAGGTAGTGTTAAGCTACAGTGTGGACATCTATGCCAAAAGCATCCATTTACAAAAATTGCAATCTTCTTGGATAAATAACAAATATCTGGTTTTCCGGGGATTGTTTTTGGATGTATTCTATAGCCTTTTAAACCATTATTCCATAACATTTTTCTAAGTAATAATTCGGGTCTTGTATTCTTTGCCTTATTTTTACTCATTATCTTCGAAACATTCTCATTTAAGGCTAAAGGTGATCGTTTATCTTTTAAGTAACTTTTTTGTTTCTCCATTATACATATAAATTATCGATAAGTTTAACAATTTTAAACTTAATGTTGAAGTCCTTGATAATTAGGAACTAAATATAAATGTTTTCTTAATAAAATAAAAAAAATATTGGTTTAAATTTAAATCAAATTGCTTTGCGTTAATGGTCAAGATTAAAATAAAGATTTAAGTTTTTGATATCCTTTCTCAATTCTAAAAACATATCTTTCAAATTACAATTTTCGAAATTATCCGGTTCAAAATCTTCTGGAAAAATTCCTGATGCATACTGCCAAATTTCAACAATTTCTCTTAAAGGAATTTCATAAGGTTCATAGAATGAATTATCAGCAACAACAGTGAGTGTTTTTTTCTTTTTTTCTTTGAGTCTTTTATAAGAAATCCCATCATTCAGGGTTACAAAAACATAACTTTTATTGGATTTTAAATCTTCAAGATTCTCAATGTATTTTCCAATAATAAAAGAACCGTCTTTAAATGGAGGCATTGAATCTCCTGTCGCAGGGAATGCCCTGTATTTTCCATTAGTAAGATAAGGTAATGAAATTCTTTGCAAACTTTCAATATATTCGGGATCACTATAACCAGACAGATATCCCATAGATGCCTTCTGAGGGACAATTTCAATGCTATTGTTTCCTAATTTATCAACAACAACAGGTAAAACAATCCTATTATCCGGTAGTTTTAAGACATCTTCTAACGGATATTTTCTTATATCAACTGTAAGTAATAAATCAATACTTACATTGAAATACTTTGAGATTCCGATTAATAATTCATAAGGTGGTTCAGAACGTCCGTCTTCGTATTTTGAATAACGAACACGACTTATTGAAATTTTATCTGCAAGTTCTTGCTGAGATAATTTTTTTTGAGTCCTTATAAACCTGATGTTATCTGAGAAAATTGACATTGATACAAATTGTATCTACAAATATATAAAAAATGATACAATTAGTATCTAACTTTGTAATGTGAATAAAGCAATTGTACATATGGACATGGATACGTTTTTTGTATCCTGCGAGAGGCTTAACAACTCTCAACTTGACGGAATACCTCTAATAATTGGAGGTGGAGACCGTGGAGTGGTTGCATCTTGTTCCTATGAAGCAAGAAAATTCGGTGTACGTTCAGCTATGCCAATAAGAATGGCTCTTCGATTATGTCCCGATGCGAAGGTAATTCGGGGTGATTATGAAATGTATTCTGACTTATCTCATACTGTAACAGAGATTATCCAACAGAAAGTTCCGGTGATGGAAAAGGCAAGTATAGATGAATTTTATCTGGATCTTTCAGGAATGGATAAATTTTTCGGATGTTATCAGTGGTCGAAAGAAATTGCATCAGCTGTAACTAAAGAAACAGGACTTCCAATAAGTTTTGCCTTATCTACTAACAAAACAGTTTCAAAAATAGGTACGGGCGAAGCAAAACCAGTTGGACGGTTGGAAATTCAAAAGACAGAAATAAAACCTTTTCTAAATCCATTGTCCATCAAAAAAATTCCGATGGTTGGAGACAAGACCTTTCAATTATTGTCACGAATCGGAATCCGTACAATTCATACATTGTCTGAAATGCCGTTACTTGTTCTTCAGCAAATGATTGGTGTAAATGGGAAAGAACTTTGGAAGAAGGCGAACGGTATTGATGAAAATCCCGTTGTACCTTATTCTGAAAGAAAATCAATTTCAACGGAAACAACATTTAACAATGATACAATGGATATTATCAAATTGAAAAGACTGATATCTGGGATGGTAGAAAAACTAACCTATCAGCTAAGACATGAAAAATGGCTGACTTCAACCGTTGTGGTAAAAATTCGATACGCCAATTTCGACACTGAAACCAAACAATCCAAAGTAGCTTATACTTCAGTGGATCATACGTTATCAAAGGTTGCCCTCGAACTGTTCAATAAGGCTTATAACAGGAGAATGAGACTTAGATTAATAGGTATTAGGTTTACAGGATTGGTACATGGTAATCATCAAATGAATTTGTTTGAAGATACCGAAGAACAGATGAGTTTATATCAAACAATGGATTATCTCAAAAACCGATTTGGAATTGATGCAATTGGTCGTGCTTCGGGTTTTGATTTTGGAAAATAAATGCTACAAATCTTTCAAATATGTTTTTGAATTGTCATTCTTATCACAGCCTCCGTTATGGTACCTTATCAATTGAAAAATTGGTAAAGCAGGCGAATGAATTAGAGGTTAAACAATTGGTCTTGACCGATATCAATACAGTTACTGGAATTTATGATTTCAAGAAAGAATGTGAAGCAGTAGGAATTAAACCTATTGTTGGTATGGAAGTAAGAAAAGATGGTAAACTTTTTTATATAACAATCTCAAAAGAGTTTTCAGGAATAGGTGAAGTGAATAAAGTGGTCACAGAGTACAACTGTGAAAATAAAGAACTGTCAGAGGTTGCACCGGAATTTAAAAATGTTTTTGTGATATATCCTATGAGTAATATTCCGTCTAAATTGAAGGAAAATGAATTTATAGGTGTACGGATCGATGAACTAAATTTTTTAATCAGACCTGAATATAAAAAACATATTTCTAAAATGGTGGTTCTTCATTCTGTTACTTTCAAAACTGATGACGAATATGAATTACATAAAATTCTACGAGCAATTGATAATAATACATTACTTTCAAAATTAACAAAGAAAGAATTTTGCAGGCAATCTGAATATTTTATTTCTGAAGAAAAACTTTTAAAAATCTTTGAAAGATATCCTGAGATTATAAGCAATACAAAAAACATTATTGATGAATGTCGTTTTGAGTTTAATTTTAAACAAGTTAAAAATAAAAAGTTTTATACCAAATCCAAAGAAGATGATCTGAAACTTCTCACCCGATTAGCATATTCAGGTTTAGAAAAGAGATATGGATTGAATCATGAGATCGCAAAAAAAAGAATTGAGAAGGAATTAAAAGTAATAGATGAGCTTAATTTCTGTTCCTACTTTCTTATTACATGGGATATTATTTTTTACAGCAATAGTATGGGATTTATGCATGTGGGTAGAGGAAGTGGTGCAAATTCTATTGTGAGTTACTGCTTGGGAATTACAGATATTTGTCCATTGGAATTGGATCTATATTTTGAAAGATTTCTAAATCTTAACCGAAAAACACCACCCGATTTTGATATTGATTGGTCTTGGCAGAACAGGGATATAATATTAGAATATATTTTTGATCGCTACGGAAGAGATCATGTTGCGTTTTGTGGGACTAATGTTGAATTTAAATACAAATCAATTTTCAGAGAGGTTGGAAAAGTATTTGGTTTGCCTAAGGAAGAGTTGGATAATCTAGCAGCAAAACCGATAGAAACTCATGACCGAAATTCTGTGGTGCAAATGGTTCAGAAATACGGGAGACTATTAGAAAAGTATCCTAATCAACGGAGTATGCATTCATGTGGGATCTTGATCTCAGAAGAACCAATTACAAATTACACAGCACTTGAAATGCCTCCAAAAGGATTTCCGATTGTTCAGTTCGATATGAATGTGGCAGAAGATATAGGACTTGAAAAATTTGACATTCTTTCCCAAAGAGGATTAGGAACTATTAATGATACGGTTAATCTCATTAAAAAGACAAGAGGATTCACAGTTGATATTCGGGATACAGCACTATCCAAAGATGAAGGAAAATGCAATGAATACTTATCAGTAGGAAGAACGATCGGATGTTTTTATATTGAATCTCCGGCAATGCGTGGATTACTAAGAAGATTAAAATGTGACAATTACAGAACACTTGTTGCTGCTTCATCTATTATCAGACCGGGAGTTGCCCAAAGCGGAATGATGAAAGAATACATTTTCAGACATAATAATCCCGATAAATTTGAATATTTCCATTCTGTATTTGAAGAAAATTTGAAAGAGACTTACGGGATTATGGTTTACCAAGAGGATGTAATTAAGATCGCACAGTATTTCGGGGGATTGTCATTAGCCGATGGTGATATCCTGAGACGAGCAATGAGTGGAAAAGGAAGATCATTAAAAAAACTTCAACAGGTGAAAGATAATTTTTTTAATTCCTGTAAAAGAAAAGGACACTCGGAACAATTAACTGCCGAAGCTTTTAGACAAATCGAATCTTTTGCAGGATATTCTTTCTGTAAGGCACATTCAGCATCTTATGCCGTAGAAAGTTATCAAAGTCTTTATTTAAAAGTATATTACCCTTTAGAATTTATGGTTTCAGTCATTAATAATCAAGGCGGTTTTTACCGAACCGAAGTTTATATTCATGAGGCAAAAATATCAGGAGGAAATGTTCAGGTTCCATGTGTCAATTTAAGTGACTTTCAAACAACATTAAAAGGAACAGATGTTTATTTAGGATTGATGCTATTAGAAGGATTGGAAACAAAAGTAGCACATGATATTGTAAAGGAACGTGAAACTAACGGAGATTATAAATCATTAGAAGACTTTATCAGACGGATTAATATTGGGATTGAAACAATACAGATTCTAATTTTTATTGGAGCATTCCGGTTTACTGCTAAACCAAAAAATGAATTGCTTGTTGAAGCAAGATTACTACTAACAAATTTTAAACCTGAGAATAGAGGTTTGATGTTAATTGAAGAACCTGTTCAGGAATTTAAACTTCCACAACTGAAAAGAGAGAGTTTCGAGGATGCATTTGATGAAATTGAGTTAATTGGATTTCCTGTTTCATGTACTCCGTTTGATTTGCTGAAAACTAAATATAGAGGATTTGTATTCGTAAAAGACTTACTGAAATTTCATAAAAAACAAGTAAAGATGTTAGCATATCTTATTTCTCGAAAACATGTTCCCACTAAAAAAGGAACGATGTATTTTGGAACTTGGATTGATGTCAACGGTGATTATTTTGACACCGCGCATTTTCCAAACAGTTTAAAAGAATATGATTTTCAGGGAGGTGGTTGTTATTTATTACTCGGAACGGTTGAAGTTGATTTTCACTTTCCAACCATTACTATTCATAAAATGGCAAAGATGCCGATGATCCCGGATCCCCGTTATTCTTACGATAAAGAAAAACAATATGATATTCACCGTCAAATTAAAGAGGATGTAAGTATGACTTTTAGGAAACCATATCCTCAGGAACATGAAATTGGACTGCCAAGAAATAAATTTGGATAAAAAAATAAAACCTGAAATAATTTTCAGGTTTTGATTTGTATTATTATTAAGGAATATATCTTAGGAAGTTTCAGAACGGTAAACTTTAATACATATAAACAGATGGAATATAAAAAGTCCCATTAGCGCAAAACAGATGATTCTACCGGAATCTAATATAGAAGTCATTGAGAAAATTTCGTATTTTATTTCTTTGTGGTTTAAATTTAAATATTCTATAAGTTTATCGCCGTATTCGACATAATTATCAATAATTTCGAAACACAATACAATTCCTAAAATACTTATTAAAATTCCAATAAGTGATAGTGTTTTCATAAGTATGATTTTAATTTTAATATCCTCTATTATTTTTAAATTCTTTTTCACATTTTAAGGAACAGAATTCTTTCTTTTCGGTAATACATTGAAACTTTATACCTTTTTGATAGTCTTTTATATAATTATAAATTTCCGATGTATTCCATCCACTTTCCATGAATGTCATTCTAAAACCCAAAACTTCGCCCATAGCCAAATAGGTAGGTTTAAGTAATTTTTCTTGAGAAAAAACATTTCCGCACCATTTACATTTTCCATCTTCATGTCCACAAACTTCAAAAGAGGTAACTTCACTCAGGTTTTTTATGTTGTTAATATCTTTTACTAAATATTCAAACGTTTGGAGATACTCCGGATCTTTCTCTAATCGTAAAAGTTCTTCATGAGTTGGAATGTATGATGTCTCATCACTGGGAGTGAAATTGGTTGAAAAATTATTTTCGAAATCATTACTTTTCTCAACTTCATTTTCTACAGATAAATCTTCATCGTGATGTACGCTTCCAAAATTGGAGAATCGAAAGTTTTGAACACCTTTTCGATCTTCATTATCATAGATTGTAAGAATAGAGAAAGATATGATTAGATAAAAAAAGATATTTGAAAATATCGTAACCTTATTCTCATCATCTTCAGATTTTCCAATAGAAAAAAATAAAAGTGATAAAATCTTTAAGACAACTATTATACCTATAAAAGGTAGTAGAAAAGATGTTTTAAAAAGGATATCAAAATTGAATTCTTTTAAATAATTTATGTAACTCATGGTTTAGTTATTTTTTTAATTATTTCTTATAATAATTCAATCTCTTTTCTTTTGTACCATCACCATTTTGATCATAGTAGTCATAATCTTGAAGAATTAATTCCTTGGAATCACTATGTTTAATGTAATAACGTTCTCCATCAATATCTAAAATATTTGTTGTTGCGTTATAAGAATAAGGATATGTTTCTATACTCCCTATTTGTTGACATTGTTGAGTGGAAGAATTTAAAACATAATTTGTCAATAGGTATTTACTGTTTGTTGTAAACTCATGTATTGCTTCTATTTCACATTTAGCATGATTGTAAGAACTTAGGGGAGTGTCGGTTTTACCGTTGAGAATTACCGTTTTGTAGCGGTGCCATTTACCGACAAATTGTTGTGATTGATTTTTGTTTTCTTCTGTGGTTTCAGAATCATTGTTTGAACATGAACCTAATAAGATTACAGTTAATAGAGATAAATAAACTTTTTTCATTGTTAAAAGTTTTTATTTCTTTTTAGCCCCAAAAAAAGAATTAATATTAAATAAGAAAGCGTGAGGGCAACTAACTTATTTTATCGGATAGGTTCTGGTAAACCGCTGGAGTCAAATAAGTAGCACCCCCACGCCATATAGATATATGACATGAGAGTGACTAACAAATTCCCTCCATGTTAAATTTACCAGATTTATCCGAGGATGTCGTTAGACAAGCTTTCTGTTTTCGAAATGTCGTGAAAAGGATTAAATATTCCTTTTAAGGCAAATATAATTAGTCTATCATTAAGGTGAAAATTTATTTACGTAAATATTGTGGCAGAATCTACAAAACTCAAAATTAATTAGTTGAAAGTGTACTTTATATTAAGTTATTAAGACTTTATGTATACTTATCAGTACATTTAAGGTACATTTTTGCCGTAAATTATAAGAGATTTAAATTTAAACCGGAGAATCAGAAATCTTCATTTGATGACGTGTAATGGTGATTATGTCGAATGTATTACAAAAACCAATATTATTTTGCACTCAAAAATACCGTACCTATTAACAAGCAAGTGCTAGTTTTTTTTAAAAATTCAAAATTTAAGGGTAAATCCAATGGATTACGCTTAGTTACATTTACATCATATCAAGTTTGACAGCAACTTTTTTTACCTTTTGTACTGTTTTGGTTGACATTTCAAGGAGTTTTCCAATCTCTCTTAATGTTCTTCCTTTTTTTAAATATTCCAATGCCTTTTTATTTTTTGGTTTATTAATAAAGGTTGCATCACTTTCATTGCTTCCATTGGGTCTCCCGAAGATCACGTTCCCTTTTTGACGGGCGACCATTCGACCTACTTCACAACGTTGACGTTGTGTCTCAAGTTCGTTTTGGTACAGCGAGCTTAGTATAGTACTGACCATTGTCCATATAGGATTTTTCTGTCCATTGGGACGTGATTGTAGTCCCATGTTTCTTACCACCACATTAATCCCTTTCTGATCGAAGAACTCAAGGGTCTCTAAAATATTTCTTGTATTTCGCCCCAGACGGCTAATCTCCTCCACCACTAATTCTTTTATTTCATTTTTTTCAGTCAAGTTAATTAGCTCCCGACCCTTTTCTCGATCTCTAAAATTTACTGTACCTGAAACTTTGTCTAATAATACCAAATCATATTTATCCGTATCTGCTTCAAAACGATTTCCTGTCTGACCTAAAGTAGAAACTCTATTATATTTAACTCTCATTTTGTGGTAATTTAAAATCTGAATTAAATTTACAGCGAAATCGCCGTTCTGCCTACGCTTTTAGCACTATTTAGCGTTTAAAATAGATTTAGTTTTTGTTTTAAATTTTATTACCGCAGAAATATGCAAAATAATAATCACATGCTGTTGATCAGGAATGGAGTTTGGTTTTTATAGTTGGAGAGCAAAATAAAATTAAGCTCTCAAGGTCCCTCGGTGACTGCAGTAAACTGAAGAGCAAAATAATCTTTAGCGCAAATCCTGTAGAAGTCTCTAGCTGTAATTGCGCATGTAACCGCTGTATCTCCGGATAGAAAATTTATTTTTACTCGTTTGGGCAATATTTCTTTTTTCAGGATATATCAAATTTACTATAGCCCCCGGGAGCCCGGGGTATCAAATCCCCCCTTGCCCCTGTGGGTGTATAGAACCTTGAAAAACCAAGCTCGAATGTGTATACGTAGTCTTAGGTTTATTACTTTGAGATTTTTTTAAAACCCATTTTTAAAAATAAAATTTTTCGTTTTTTTTGTTCAGAAAACTGACTTTGCAAGATTTAAATTTAAACCGGAAAAAATTTTGCTTAAAAAAATAGACCCCAAAATAAAAATAAAATTTTTCCATTTTTTTGTCTAAAAATTGGACTTTTGATAATTACGTTATTTTTTTAATCTCGAATTTTCCTCTTGAAAATCATACGATATTTACAGATAACTTTTCAATAGTTTACTTATAGGATATACTATTGTACACTATATTATGTATGATAAATTACCGATAAAATATAATCATATTTTTTGAAAAAGTTCTGGTGATAATTGTATTTGAGTTCTGTAAGAAAATTTCCTAAAAATTATTCCAATAACTAATGTTGATATGTTAGCAAATAATTGTTCATTATTAGTAATGAACACTTTATGGTAAACGCCACAAATAGTTGAATCTAAACAATGACTTGTAAATGATTTTTAATCATTTGATAATTTAATAAGTTATTATTTTATTTTTCATAAATATCACTTAAATTTACATAACTATAACCATAAAATTTAATTACATGAAAACAAGAGTGATCTTATTTGCACTATTATTCTGTGTTACATCACCAATATTTGCACAGAACAAAGCAGTTTTGACTGTCAAAAATTATATTACGACTGATATTACTATATTTATTGAGTCGTACGATGACAAGGGGAAACTAAAAGTTAATGAATCTAAAATGGTAGCTAAAGCAACTACTACCACAACTAATTCTGACCCACTCATCAAAAGTGTTACACCCAGTGAACTGGCAATAACTACATTAGCTTACAAGGGAGGTAATATCAAAATTAAATATAGTCCATCAGAATCAAATGTAAAGTATAATTTGGATCCCATTGCAATACCAAATTCAAAAAATGATGTAAACCAAATAATTTCTTTAAGCGGATTACAATTATATAATGGGACTGAGAACAAGGAACGACTCTTATCAATCGGAACAAATCTTAAGTTTGATTCTAAGACTGAACTAATAAGATTAATTGATGTCGAAAAACAATTAGGAGGGCTTGTTATTGGTAGTATGGAAAATGGTAAGCTAGTAATTCGTGATATAATTCCGTTAAAAAGTCTTTCTATTATTTATTCACAACCATCTGTTTTGAAAGAAAGTTCTGTAACTGACAAAAGTACCGTGTCTAGTTTGAAAGTTTCAATACCTATCTATGGGAGTGTTGAAGCTTTAATGTCAAATTCCGATTTACATCATGTAAAATGGGATATTTCGTACTATCCAGTAATGAGCAATACGAGTTTTTCTGAACTTATAAACGATTTAGATAATAATGGAAAAAAAGCATTAGTCAACAAACTTAAACTTCAAAAAAGTTCAGATAAAATCTACCTTTTGAGAAATTTTGATGTGATAGAAAGTGGAATATTTTCGGTTACGTCAGGTGTAAAAATAAATACAGAAGGAAACGCTGCCATAGCATCTGTATTCACAGCAAATGCAGCATATGCTTTTCGATCAGAAGATTCAAAGTATATTTCGATACCAAACAAAGCGTATAATTTAAAATACGAAGAGTGGCTATCAATCAATGATTTGGTAAATGTAATTAATCCCCCTACAACTTCTCAACCAATTCTACCTTCTGAGAATTCAAGCAATCTTAAGAGCCTTTTACCAATTTTTTCCAATAAATAATTAATAAATCGAATTAACCTATTAAAATAGGTCAAAAAAAAATCACCTACTATTCCAGGTAGGTGATTTATGATTAACTACATGAAAGTTGCAAATTTAAACTTACATTTTGTATCTTAAATTGGACTTTTAATGATTACGCAGATTTCTTTTTGATGATAAATTCGTCAGATATTGATAATGGAAGTCCGGAATAAACCTCTGCTATACATTCATTTCTTAAAGTTCTTGCCCTTCCAACTGCCTGTATTAAATCTGATTCTATTAAGGGAATTTGAATGTTCCTTAATTCTTCATTATCAAATGTATTGAACATAAATTTGAACCCATTGTATTCAATTTTTTGATACCGGAACGGTGAGTTGAAGTAATCGAATTTTACTCCCATTAATTTGGCAAGAAGAAAATATTCAATATTGTTTCGGTGTGGTGTTCCAACAACGGTCAAGTCTTTACCACTAAGATAATCGTATCCGGAACAGTTCCCAAAATGGATATCTTGTGTTGGATTATTAAATAATTCTTTGAGTCTTTGAAATGTAATGACTGTTTTATCACCAACTTCGTCACTTATGCTCTTCCCATATCTTTCCAGACCACTTCTTGAACATGAACGTCCGGTATATTGGACTACCTTTCCAACCTGTTCCACATTTCTTATGTTAATAGATTCAAATTCAATATTTGGATAAAGTTTTTTATAAAAATCAATTGGAATGGTCGCTGAAAGGATAATATTCTTTGTGTTTTCCGATAATTCCTTTTTCATAATATAATGAATAGAATCTTCATGTCTGATAAAGAATTTACTGTTGAGGAAATCAAACACATTGGTTTCCAATATTCTTTTATCATCAATAAATTTAAATAAATCATCCTCATCTATATTAAATAATGGGGTTTCATAAATTCCCTCTTTAAGACCTAAAAGGTGGTCTGTTACCGATTTTAAAGGTGTATAGAGATACTGCACTCCAACTATATCTTTGACTGAAGTTGTTTTTATTTCAATTAATGTATTTAGAGGATCTTCATCAAAAATTACGGTATTGTGCAAAAGAGAATCAGAATTGATTATTCTTTTGTGTGTTGATAAAACGGTTATGTCTGGATTATCACACAGGTCAAGTTGATGACAGTAATCTATTGCCAACTGTACATCTTCCTTGTTGGATGAATATTTTCCTTCTGCAATATTTCGTATGATTTTCATTGATTTTTTCGGTAATCCGATCTGATAAAAATATTCAATTTTTTTATTAAGAAAGGGGTCATTAAATTGAATCGAATCCGGTGAATAAGTATACGAAACATTCATTCTTTCCATTATTTCATTTTTCAAATGATTGGTCGGTAAGGCAACAATACATTTTTCCACATTTTCAAGCAACCGGGTTTTACCAATAGCGGTTGGCAGTGAGAAAATATAGGTTATACCGGTTTCATCATTTGAAATAACCTCATTGAATTTTGAAATCATTTTTTCCTCCGCCTCTTTGAGACTTATATTCTGTACCGGTGTTATGACCTCGATATGTCCCCGGATATTGCGAACTTTGGTTATAATATCATGAATCTCCTGATCTTCCTGATGGGATGAAAACCTATGAACTGGAATCGGATTATATTCTTTAAGTTTTACATAAGGTAATATGGCAAAGTTATTTTTGGAATATTCCGTTTCACCAGATTTGTTAAATTTATTCATGATTGATTTCATTTTCTTTAATCCCCCTCTCATATACATTAGATTGGTCGCCAATCCAAATAATTCCTGATGATGTAACCATTCTCCGGTATTGAAATCATTTAAGATTTTTATTTTTTCACACGCCTGATTCCAATCAATTACTTGTTCCCCTGCCATAGAAGTACAATTTAATTTATTATGTGATGCTAAAAAATGTACATTCTTATTATTAGTATATAAGGATTTACAAAAATTAGCATCAATTGAACTAGTATCAATAGTACTTCTGGTAAGATTATTATCTCTGGCAATTGTATTGATATCTATAAATTGAATAAAATATTCTAGAGAAAGAGGAATTTTATTTTTTATATGAACATTGGTTCCACCATAGAAAATTCGGGAAGGATTTTTACAGCTGGGATCCGTGGAGAATAACTTTTCCAAAGTTCTCATTATTTTTGTGTACATCTTTATACATTTAATCGGACTATCAAAAAAGAGAACAACTCTGAATTTATGTAGTTGTTCGGAACTACTGAAAGTATCATAATGCAAATTTGGAATAATATCAAATTCTCTAAATTTTAAATACACATCTTCCAAAGTGATTTCTCCTTTATCAAAATCCATCCCAATGATTGAAGATTCAATCCAGTTATTATCACTTATTAATCCTGAAAATGTACCACCACACCAACTGTGTGCCTCCGGCTTTAAAATTAATTTCGAAAAGTCTTCTATTGTTGATTTTATCGGAATCATTGAATTATATATGGTTTTAAACTGACCATCCTCCAATTTTTTGTTGAATATTCTTTTACTTACAGAATATTTAAATATTTTTTCTTCCATTATTGTATTGTTTAGGGAAGTTTATGATTTCGGAAAAACCGACCTCAATAAAAATATAACCGCAAAAAATCGAAAAACCAAAAAAGAGAATAAACTTTAGCATTTTTTAGCGTTTCTTGTTTATTTTCCAAACAGTCGCTACATTTAGGGTTTAAATTTTCAGAATGAATATTATTGTTACTGCACTTCCTCAATATCCACAGGAGGAATTGGATGAAGTTGTAAGACTACTCAATACTGTTCCCGGAACGGTAAAATTTGTTAAAGGTGAAACAATACCCGCCGAAATACTCCAACTACAGATTAAGAATTATTCTCTTCAAAAACGGTTATCCTTTGTACAGTATTGGGAAATCCTGAATATGTACAGGATTATTAATAAAATCCCACCTGAGAATTATGCTGTATTAATATCACCAAATAAACATGATGAGAGCTGGTTCAGTGGTTTTAACGGTCATAATATCTTTGTGGATTCCAACGATTGGCAGTATTTTTCGGATAAAGATTCAAAGTATGGAATTGCCTTTCAAATTGTAGAGAATATTATTCAGTCTTTAATGAAATTAAATATTGATGATATTTTTTCTGAACCCAATATTCACATGGAATCTATTGGATGTATAAATGACTTTTGTGGAAATAAAAAAGAAATTATGTTTAAACTTCGTCAGGGATATATCTGCGATTCATGTGTTCAGAGAATTTTGAGTGAAAACATTGATATTGTCATAATAACTCATCTAAAGGCACTTATAGATTCTATCCGGAATTCAATGGTTGATAATTTTAGTTTGATTCTAAACCAAATTCCAAAAGAACCGATACGTGTGGATGAAAAGGGAATACTTACCATAGGAAAACATGAAATTCGTTTGGGACACCAACCTAAATCATTGTACTATCTTTTTCTGAATCATACGGATGGTATTTTAACAAATAGTTTGGATGAATATGAAGTGGATTTGTTTGAAATTTATTTTACAGTTAGACATCCAACTACGAAAACATTAAAGAATATTGAAAAAAATAAAATTAGGGAAGATAATTTGAAACTAAAGAAGAAGGAGATTCTTGAAGCCGTAAAAAAATTACTTGAAAATGATTCTGGCTATAAAAGATTTTTAAAAGAAAAAAACTCCATCAATAAAGAAATTAATAATACTCTCGGCGTGAAACTAGCTGAGTTTTACATGATCAATACATTTACTGAAAACCCTGATAAATACTATAAAATCAACATTGAAAAAGACATCATTTCTATGGACGAAAGATACGTTTTGAATAAGAGCAAAACAACATAATTGTCATTTTTGTAACGTTACGAAATCCGGTTTGTAATGTAATTTGTCTTCACATTTTTTCGTAATCTATAGTCCTTTGCATCATAATATTTAAATAATAATATCATGCAAAAACAAACATTATCAGCAGGAGTGGTTTTACCACTATTTAACAGAGTAACAAAATTGCAATTATCTCAACTCGAAATTCCTGAAGAATGGGATGAAATTTTTGAGAGAAAAGAAAAGAAACAATTTATTGAAAATCTTAAAAAACAGATCGTAAAGTCGGGTTATTGTAATCCCATAGTTGTTTTTAAATTTGAAGATAAATATGTTATCGTCGACGGTGTCTTACGATTCTTAGCGGTAAAGGATTTAAATTTAAACGAGGTCGATTGCATTATCCTTGAAAATTATCCTAACTCCAAAGATGAAGTGAAGGATTGGATTATTGAATTTAACTTAAAGTCTGTTCCAAGTCTGGAAGAACGCAAAAGACTTCTTTCTCATTACTTAAGAGTTGTTGATACCGAATCAGAACTTGATGAAAGTACTTATAATGAAAAGTACAAGTTTATATCTGAACAATACGGGAGAGGCTGGGGAAGAAACAATGTTATTACTTTTAAAAAATCTTTGGTTTTCGAAAAAGAGAATCCTGAAAACAGCCTAAATCTTTCCAATAAACTTTTGGAAAACGAAGTATCTTTTGATCGTGTAAAAGGTGTCTTGGATATTTTGAATGATAAAAAAAACAATTATGATTTGGAGAAAGAAAAAGAAGCCAAGGTCATTGAGGGATTTTTAAGTAAAAAATATGATTTAAGAAAAACAGAATCTCTTGTTCGTCAATACAATCATAAGAAAGAAACTGGAACTACTAACATTGATATTGCTACAAACATAATATCTGATAGATACATTATTTTACCGGGGAATTCTCTTGATGTGAAATTTCCCGAAGGAACGTTGATAAATGGTATTTTAACATCAATACCGTATTATAATCAGATTGAATATTCTGAAAAAGATTCCAAGAACAGCGAGTTCGAAATCGGAAGAGAAAAGAAACCGGAATTTTTTGTAAGAAACATTGTTGACGTTATGAAAATCGGTGCGGATAACATGACCGAAGATGGTGTCATCATTATTAATCTTCATGACTCATATCAGGACGGTATTTGTGTGGGTGTAGTTCCTTTACTAATCCTTGAGATGAAAAAAGAAGGTTTTTTCTTCATAGACCAGGTAATCTGGCAGAAATCAAATAATAAACCACAGGGGAACAAAACCAAAAGATTTACCAATGGTTATGAATCTGTACTGATATTTTCCAAATCTAAGGATTACTATTATAATCAGTTGAAGATCTATGATCCAAGCAAATCGGCTACCGTCAAAAGAGGATGTTCAGAACAGGGTAACAAAGATGCAAACCTAAAAACTTCATATCATATTTCCAACCAATATAAGACAATGAGAAATTTTCTCTGTGACAATGATATTGAACAGATTTTGAAATTGAATATCTCAAAGGAAAGATCACAGCAGAGTGGTTTACAAACTGGTTTTTTTGGTTCTTTTCCCACCTTGCTTCCTTTACCTTTCATTTTATCCTTCATACCTGAGGAAGGAAGAGTTTGGGATCCATTTGCCGGTACGGGGTCCGTTGGTCGCGCCGGATTGATGTTAAACCGTAAAGTTATTATGACTGAACTTTATGACAAGAATATTCCAAAAATCAAAGAGGTTCTTGAAAAAGGAATTTCCGAGTATGATGAGAATGAATATCATACTTTAAAAAATGACTTTGTCTCTTCCGATGATCAAATTGATCTTGCGGCATAGAAGTTTCTATAAAAACTTTATGGTAACATCTACCTCTCCTCTAATTTAATCTAAAATTTTATCGAATTTTTTAATTCACAGCTTCTGTGAACAGGATGATCTATGTGTAAAATTAGGGAAGAGAAGATTAAAGCTAAAATTTTCAACTGCCGGTTTGGCAAAACCAAAACAAAGGCTTAGCATTGCGACGCCTTTGTTTTCAAAAATAACATTAATTATGGAAGAAAACAGATATATGGATCTTAATTCATTAATAAAATATATCCCTTTTACAAAGGCAACGATTTACTCAAAGGTAAATAGAAAGCAGATACCTTTTAAAAAAATCGGAAAAAAACTGATATTCAGTAAACAGGAGATTGACCGTTGGATTGATGAAGGAGGGAATATGACTAGTGAGATAAGAATTCCGGTTTTAGTGGTTTAAATTTAAATATTTTCAAAAATGGCAACATGTAGTCTTGTACTTGATAAAAGAGTGAAGTTAAAAGATGAAAACTATAATTTGAGTATTCGCATTATTGATGGAAAAAACCAACTGTATCTCAACATTTCGAAGATGACTGAAAGCCAATATAACAAAATCTTTATTAAAAAAGATATGGGACAGAATACAATTGAGTTTCGTCGGCAATGTCAGGAACAGATTTCAAGAGCTGAAAAAATCATTTCAGAGATCAAGGTTTTCGATAGAAATGTTATTAAACAATCTTTCTTTAAAGAGGATACACAAGAAAATCAAACGAAAACGACTCAAATATCATTAAAATTAGATGATTTATTCAAAACATATTGTGAAGAAAATGAACATTTAAGTATTAGAACGAAAATTCATATTAAACAGTCAAAAAACGTTTTTACAAGAGAAAACAATGATCTAACGATTCTGGAAATCACACCGGAATTTTTGAAAAAAATTGAACGAAAAAGATCACAGGAAGGTGTATCGATTTCATCTATAAATTCAAACTTTAGAGACCTCCGAACGGTAATAAATTATTTCATGAAAAAGAAAAACATATTGCCAGCTCATTATTTTTATCCCTTTGGAAAAGATGGTTATTCTATTTGTGAATATTTCCCGAAAAAACAAGTTTTTACTAATGATGAAATATCTAAAATTATAAATTTGGATAAATTTGAGAGTGATGACGAAGAGTTTGCCCGTGATATTTGGGAATTACTGTATCGATGTAATGGTATTAACTTTGCCGATCTTTTAAGACTACGATGGGATCAGAGAAATGGTAACTGTTTTGTATTTTTTAGAAAGAAAACAGAGAATACCCGAAAAAAAATGAGACAGGAAATTGTTGTTCCGATAAATCATAAGGTAGAAAATATTTTAAGTAAAATTGGTGATAAAAATAGTCCTTTCGTACTTGGATTTTTAAAAGAAAGTTACACTGATGAAAATTTTGATTACATGAACCGTAAAATGAGAAAAAGTATTAATAAATCTCTTAAAAAAATCTCACAATGTCTTCAATTATCAATTACCCTACAACTAAAAACCGCTCGCGATTCTTATGCGACAGTGCTAAGGAGAAAGGGTGTTTCAATTGATATAATTTCTGAAATGTTATCACATTCAAATACAACTGTTACAAAACATTATTTGGACAGTTTAGATAATGAAACGGTATTCAAAATAAATGAAAATTTAATCTAACAGAGAATATTGAAAATCAAATATATCAACAATGAGGTTTTTATTTCTTGTGATAGACTTCTGCCATTCATTAAATTCAAGCTTATCTCCCGGATCTCCATTTTGATTTAGATTAATTAGTTTTGCAAAAATATTGAGTGCCTTCTTCGTATACGGCTTTGTATATCCAATGATAAACTCTTTAGTTTCACCTTCATAGTTTATTCTCAATTTTAAAAAACCATGGTGTTCAAATTCATCATAATTGTCAAGACCATAAATTCTTGCAGGTGTTGAAGAATGGTTTAAACGTAATCTCATAGTGTGAAAAATTTATTGAATGTTTAAATTATTATTTGACAGTTTCATGTAAATCAATTCTTTTTCGCCAGAATTATCAATCATAATTTCATATTTATCATCAAAAGAACTGATAATTTCAGATCCGGTTTTAGAGTTTTCTGTTTGTAAAAGAGTTTCTAAAAACTCAAAATCATTTGATAAATCTTCTTTCAGATTTTGGATCTGTTCCTTATTTTTAGAGAATATATTTTGAAAAGCACTATCTTCCTTTTGTGATAGATAATAATTAAGGTTTTCTTTAAAATCTTTGAAAACTAACTTTATATCATCTTCAATCTTTGGTGACGACATATTATTTTCCAAGCTTTTCTTTAGTTCGTCAATTTTACCAATTCTATCTTGATCTAAATTTCTAACTTTAAGATTTGACTGGAGTTCAACTACTAGTAAATTGTCAAATAATCTCTCTGCGGTAAGAGCAACTTCTCCATAAGTAAAAAGATCAAATTCTTTAAAACTCATTAATAATTTAGACACATCAGACTTGGAATGTTCAAAAAATAATTTTGTTTGTTTCCATACTTTCTTTACAGAATTATCAGGAAAATTGTTTTCTTCATTCAGTACAGGATTTACTGTTAGACTGTGTTTTTTCTGAATATCAAATAATGCTTTCACAAATAATTGATAAGATTCATCCTTTATAACCTGTAAGTCATATTTAAAGGAATTTATTAAAACAAAATCTTCACCGGTAAAAAAAGAACGTTTATATAACTCTTCCAACTGAGTGTTTATGTATTTTAGTTTTGCAATCCTCTCGTTTTTATGAAAAGTTAATAGGAATGAAATTTTATCGTTTATAAGATTTAACTTTTTAGAAATTTCCTGCATGTGTGCTTGGGCAGTAACCATTGTTAAAACCTGAAACGCTATCATTGGTGTCATTACTCCGATATTACCTTTGACAAAACCAACATGTTTTGAAAACTTTCCACCGTCAGTAATTATTGAACTATAGGTATTATTAGCATACCTCATCAATTGTGAAGGACTTGCAGTAGTAGTATAGAAGGAATTTGCCATATATTTGGCGGTTCCTACATTTGAGGATAATCCTGCAAATGAAGAAAGTAATCCTTTGCTAGATTCTTCGTTAGAAATTAAAGTAAAACCATTGATATTTTTCCCTAATTCGTCAGTATCAATCCTTTTAAAGGTAAAGTTTTCATCCAATACAATTTCATTAGAAATTTCAATCTGATCATTTTGAGTAAGCTCAATATTGTTATCTTTTGTAACAGTCAAATAATGTTCATTATCTTGAACTTTATTGAGTAGATCAATTAGTTTTTGTTCTCTTTCTTTTTGAACAGTCTCATATCTTTCAAAATCTTCACTCTGTTTTTTAGATAAAAGTTCCAACCGTTCAGCAGAATTTTCTAACTGGTTAATACCAAATAAGTTTCTAAAATACTTTTTCATTGGTGTTTATTTAAAGTTTATCTTGATACTTTTTTCTAACAAAGTCTGCTACTTTATCAACTTCTGGAAACAACGTGGATTGATTGATTCCCAACTGTTCAAGTTCTTCTAATATTGACCTTTTAGAGTCCTTGTCGACCAAAATTCTTTCTTCGTCGATTCCTTTTAAAATCCACTCTCTATTTAGATCAGCCATAGGCTTAAAATTGCCAAAACCTGTAAATTGAACTTCATGAATACCAAAAATTAAAAATGCACCATGCTGTCTCACAATTCTTGGATTATCTAATTTAGGTCTAACTGCAAAAACTTTAGACACATCATAGGGATCAATTATGGAATCAAAATATGCCTTATCTTCTCGAATATTATGTAGTAATTTTCCGAAATGTCTATAATTAACATTTTGAATACTTTTGCTTACTCCTATTTTGTAGATTCCTATTAATTTTTCAATAAATGAATTTCTGAAATCTTTTAGAGCTACATCGATAAGCCCTCCTTTATTTTCCTCAAAATCTCTTTTTAAATTTTCATAAAATGTTTCTATATTTTCTAGCTCATATTTCTCTGCTTCTATCCATTCATTTATCGTTGTATCTAAAATAAAAAAATCAGTAATATCTTGATTAAATGTTGATCCAAATCGTTCGGTCAACTCAATCTCTACTTTTTTAGACTTTAATTCATCAATTTTATTTCTGTAGAAGGGCACTAGTCCAAAGTTAAAATTAAAATCTTTTCCACATTTAGCAATATTTGATAAAATGGTTACTCGATCACTATTATAGTGACCGACAAACTCGTCAGGAATGTCGAAAATAATAACTTCACCATTTTCATTACCTTTATTGACAGCAAAGAATAAAGCAACTAAAGAGTTTTCTGTGAGATCTAAAACCCGAGTTGGTGACTCATAATGTTGCATTAACGCTAATGATTCTAATGTTGTTTTTCCAACAAACTCTTGTGGCGATTTTGAAATCACTTCTCTGAAAATCTGGTCTTCAAATTCAACCAAAGTTTTATCTCCCTTTACCTTTCTATATATACCAGGTTCAAGAACATAATTCTCATTTGCGTGTCCTCTAAAAAAGACATTGTCTTTTATTTCTAGTCCCTTGATTAATTCAAGATACTCTGTTACAGATTTAATTGTTGTCATGGCTAGTTTTATTTTGTTATTAGTTATTTCTTATCAATATATTCCCCAAATCCCACTGGTTCAATTTTCTCTTTTCTAATCCATTCAAGTGCGTAATCCAACTGATCAATAAATCTTTTCTTCTTATCATCCCAATCAAGGAAATCTTGTTTCAAAATATCATCGGTGAACAGTTCTTTCTTTATCAATCTGTTATTCCAAACAGCATACATAGTTGAAATCATTTCACAAAACTCCCAGGTCTTCGCTTGAAACTTATCTAAAAGATTGTTTATACTTTCAGCCTGATCTTTAAACTCTCGGTTAAATAAAGATGGTAATTCCTTGGATGCTGATAAAGGAGTGTAGGTGACTTTGGATGCTTTGCCAAAATCATCTTTCTTTATTTCAAAAAATCTTAGAGACTTTAATTTTGGTTCTATTACATGTTCCAATTCCCAGGCGTAAGGTCCGGCTACATTCTTCTGATATTTTAATTCTGAAGACAATTGACAATGATACTCTACCAGATGAAGCATCTTCTGTAATTTCACCCGACCAAAATCTTTTGAATTCTGAGTACTTAATTTTTTTATGATATAGCCTGCAAGAATTGCCATATCTCCGGTATCACAATTTTTGTTAATTGTATTTTGGATAGAATATATTGGAGATTCATCTGCAACTAATTGTAGATTTTCATTTTCTGCTTCATTCTTTCCTTCAAGTACTTCTCTTAAAACCTGTTGAAGAAGTTGTTCATTATAGTTTTGACTTTCTTTTACTGATTTTTCTAATTCATCACAATAATTCATCAGTTCATCTAATTTAATAACAATACGATTTTGAATTTCAAGTGATGGAAGTGGAAACAGTGTATTTTCAAAAGTATCATTAGATATACTTGGAGAGTTGAATCCAACCATTAATTCCTCAAATTCTTTATTTAAAACAGGATTTAACAAAAAATAAAATACGAACTTATTTAAACATTGGTGAGTTTTGAAAACTACAAATCCAGTTGAACCTATATAATTTTCTAGAGATTCTTCGATGATAGCAATATTTTTTAAATAGGGTCTAACAGTAGAATATATTAAATAGTCTTTTTTAAGAATTCTTCTTGCTCGGGATGAAAGTTCAGATACTTTTTTTTGCTTTGCCTCTTTGATAATATATTTTTTATTATCAATCGCATCAATATCCACATAGTTTATGACTGTATCCGAAGCCAATCTCTTTTGAACATCCAAATTATCCGTATAAGAAATAATATCACCTAATCTACACCATATCCAATTGTCAGGAATTTCAAGTAGAATTTCATCATCAGAAATTGGAGGTAAAGGTTTAGATTTTTTAATCTTTTTTTCTTTTATTAACTTTTCCTTTTCTGCTTGAATTTCCTGTAATAGTTCAGCACCGGTTTTCCCATCAGAAGTTTCGTTACTAACTAATTTTCCTTGCATTGCTTCTCGGAGAAATGCCTGACGTAGTTGATTAATAAGAACTATTTGCTCGTTATGCTCCTTTTTTAAATTTATAGTTGCAATTCTTATATCACTGAATTTTTGAACCAACTCTTTTTGGTATTTTATCTCAGGGATAGAAATTTCAAAATTAAAAAACTTATCTTTTTGCAATCTAATTCTTTGAGTAGTTCCATCGCTACTTATTTTACAAATGTGATCAAAAAATTTTGTTGATGTAAGGAACAAGAAAAAGTGCTTATCTAATAAATTTTCATTTGGAGTCAAACACCAAAAGTCATTAGTAATAATTGCGCCATCTAATTCACTAGGAACAATACCGAATGCACCATTTCTAGCATCAATTCCAGATAATACGAAATCACCACCATTTATTTTAAACATTGTTGATTTTATTTTGGACCCAAATTCTTCATCACGTAGAACAACCCCTTTATGATTCATCCGAATTGTAATTCGTTTAAACTTAGCATCAGGTACTAGTTTAACCTGGTCCTTTTTTCTGATAAGTAGTTCAGAGAGTTTATATTTTTTGAATACCATTATGAAACACTATTTTTAAGAATTTCAAAAATCTCTTCTGACTTTTTAAATGATAGTGACAATTTTTCTAGAAGTTCTATTGAAGAATATTCCGCTGTTTCTTTAGCTTTATATGGATTTTTAATATCAAGATCAAAATTACGGTCCTTTAAAATGTCAATTGAAACTTTCCAACATATTTCCGATTCCCTACGATCATTCCACCATTCTCTAATCGGATCAAACTCAGATTCTTTAATGGGTTTTGTTTTGCTGTAAGACTTTTGGCCTTCCGGTAATCGGTGTTCATAATACCAAACTTCTTTTGTAGCAAAACATGACGTATCGTTATTATGATGAACTTTATCAAAAAACAACAGATTTGTGGCTACAGTTGCGTAAGGTTGAAACACAGAATTTGGTAACCGGATAATAGTATGTAATCTACAATCTTTTAACAGTTTTTCTCTGACTCTTTGTTTTACACCATCTCCTGTTAAAGATCCGTCCGGTAAAACAATTCCTGCACGTCCGCCAACTTTTAATAAATGAATCATCAAAATAAGAAACAGATCTGCAGATTCTTTGGTACGGTAATTCTGAGGAAAGTTGTTTTCATTGTTATTCGCTACAATTCCCCCAAACGGAGGATTTGCTTCGATAACATCCACACGATCCTTTTCACGATATTCTGACAAAGGTTTGTCTAAGGAATCACGGTAGGTAATATTAGGGATTTCAACATCGTGTAAAATTAAATTGGTGGTTGCAAGCAGATACGGTAATGGTTTATATTCCCACCCGATAATATTATCCTGTAAAGATTTCAAATCCTCTAAAGAAGAAACTTTTTTGGAGATATTTTCAATTACCGCAGTTAAATATCCACCTGTCCCGCATGCCGGATCCAAAACCTTTTCTCCTAATTTGGGATCTAGAATATGAGTAATAAATTGAGTAATCGCTCTCGGTGTATAAAACTCCCCTGATTTTCCGGCGGACTGCAAATCTTTTAAAAGACCTTCATAAACATCTCCAAAGGCATGTTTATCTTTTGTATTGTTAAAATCAATTTCATTAAGTTTATTCAAAACTTTGCGAATATTGATTCCACTCTTCATGTAGTTGTTATTACCGTCAAAAACTTCGTGTACAATACGTGCACGTTGATTTCCGGTACTTAAATCTAAGTTTCTAAGTGCAGGAAACAGCTCACGATCAACAAAATTTAATAATATCTCACCAGTAATGCCTTCATCATTTCCTGCCCAATTTTCCCATCTATATTTTTCAGGAATTGGAGAGACATAATTTTTATCCATAAGTTCCATTTCCTGATCTTTATCACAGAAAACCTTGAAGAACAGCATCCATCCTAATTGTTCCAAACGTTGTGCATCACCGTTCAGTCCAGAATCCTGCCACATTATCTTTCTTATACTTTCTATTACGCCTGTAATACTCATTTTTTATTTTTCTAATTTGCAAAAGTACGTTCCTAAAAAATCTACACCAAGATTATAGTAACATAATTTAAGCTATTGAGTAGATTTCATTTTCAAGTTCCTTTATAGCACTGAGATACATTTCTCTCCCGCCAAAAGTTTTTACAATTTCCATGGGCGAACCAAATTCAGAAATCGGGTTTAGTTTCAATACTTCCATTGATTCAATAGTCTCCACACCTTCATCTGCATACTTATCCACCAACGCAGTTAGAACATTTCTTGCCTGCTCACCGTACTTTGCAAAATAATTTCTTTTTTTCACCTCATTTGCACGTTCCTTACGTGTTAAAGGTTTTTGATCAAAAGCAACGTGACAGATAATATCAAAGAGATCACATTCTTTGTTTACTGCCTGCAAAAGTTCTTCAACCATGACACCTTGTTCTGCCAATTCTTGAATAATCGCATCTTTTCTATCGGAATTCTTCCAAAGATTTAAGAACTGATCTAATGAAGAATATTTTTCACTCAGAAGATCTTTAGTATAATCTTTTAAACTCACTGTAATCGGTTTACCTTCTTTATCAAAATATAATTCTCTTGAGTTTAGTACAGTGACATCTACACCATTTACGTAGACTTTTGACGGTTTTGTTTTCTTTTCTGTAAATGGATCTGGATATTCTGGTTTAGGGTCATTTACTTGATCAATACTTCCTTTTTCGTCAGTTTGGAATTCGTCTGGAATATCATTATCGAAATCATCGTTTGCCGGAGTATTTTCATCAATAATTTTTATTCTTACCGGATCACCATCAAAATTAGGATCAGCAAACAAATCTGTCACATTTCTAAAATCCATAATGGTAAAATATAACTTACCAAATTCTTCATTCACTCTGGTTCCACGCCCGACAATTTGTTTAAATTTCGTCATTGATCCGATTTCGGTATCTAAGGCGATCAGTTTACAAGTTTGGGCGTCTACTCCTGTAGTCATTAATTCAGATGTTGTGGCGATAACTGGATAAGTCTGTTCCGGATCAATGAAATTATCCAATTCTCTTTTTCCTTCATCATTGTCTCCGGTAATTCTCATAACATACTTATGATTTTGCAATACAAGATCGGAGTTCAGACTTGCAATTGCAGACCTCATTCTCTCAGCATGATCTATATCTCTACAAAAGACAATTGTTTTATTAAATCTGCTTGTATTTTGAAGGAACTCGGTTACTTTTTTTGCGACTGCCCAAGTTCTGTTATCTATAACTAAATTTCGGTCAAAATCTTTTCTATTATAAATCCTATCTTCAACAACATTACCATCTTTATCTCTTTTATCTTTTTCAGGTCTCCAACCTTCCACATCTACATCTAAGGTCACTCTAACAACTTGGTAAGGTGCTAGAAACCCATCTTCAATCCCTTGTTTCAAACTGTAAGTATAGATTGGATCACCAAAATATTCTGAATTACTTACGGTTTCAGTTTCTTTTGGTGTTGCAGTAAGACCTATTTGTGTCGCAGATTTAAAATACTTTAGAACTTCTCGCCATGCTGAATCTTCCTTAGCACTTCCTCTATGACATTCATCTATAACTATTAGATCAAAAAAGTCTTCACTGAACTGTTTGAAAATGTTCTTCTCATCCTCATTTCCAGTTAAGCCTTGATAGATTGCTAAATATATTTCATAGGATTTATCCACTTGTCTCTTTTGAACAATGGTCATTTTATCACGAAAATGCTTGAAATCACCTCTTTTGGTCTGATCAATTAAAGAGTTACGATCTGCAAGAAATAATATCCTCTTTTTGGTTCTTGACTTCCATAAACGATGTACAATTTGAAAAGCGGTATAAGTTTTACCTGTTCCGGTTGCCATCACCAACAATATTCTGTTTTGACCTTTAGCTATGGCTTCAAGCGTTAAATTTACTGCATTCTGTTGATAGTATCTTGGGGATCTTCCGGAACCATCAAAAAAGTAGTCTTGTTCAACAATAGATTTTGAATCGTCTTCATTAAGACCTTTAAATTTCAAGTATTTACTCCATAATTCTTCTGGTGAAGGGAAATCATCTAATTCAATTTCGGTTTCAACATTTGTAGAATTAGTTTTGTCATGAAATAAAAAACGGTCTCCGTTGGTTGAAAAGATAAATGGTAACTGAAGAATATCAGAATATTCCAATCCTTGCTGCATTCCTGCACCGACTTCATGATTATTTTCTTTTACCTCAATAATTCCTATTGGTATATTGGGTTTATAATATAAAATATAGTCTGCCCTCTTTTTTTTGCCACGAGTAGATAACTTGCCACGAACGATGATTCTACCATCTGTAAAATTAACTTCCTCTCGAAACTGTTTCATTTTATCCCAACCAGCATTTTCTAATGCCGGAGTTATAAATTTTGTACAAATATCTCTTTCCGAAAATAATTTTTTACTCATGTTTAATTGTTTAAACTATCGTATTATCATGATTAATATTGCAATATAGCACATAATTAAGAATTGTGGTATATTTTTAAATCATTAAGTCTATTTTAAGTGATTAACTCGTATTATTGTATTTTAACTTAGATTTAAATTTAACCAACATTTACGCAATGTCAGATGAAAGAAAATTGAAATACATTTCAGCAAATGATTTTAAAAAACTAATGAATTCAAACTTAGTTTTTGAAGCAATAGAATTTATTCGAAATAATAATATAGAATTAATCAAATCTACCAAATACTCAATTCTGATTGAGGGCAAAACCTATCCTCCAAAAGAAATTATGAGATATATGGCTCAATTAAGACAATACAAAATAGATGAAAGCACTTTATTTGGTGGTAAAGTAAATAAACCTTTTCAAGATTTGGGCTTTGAAATTGTCGTAAACAAAGGCGATTCAATGGTAAATCCAGAAGTCTTAAATTCCTGTGTAAATAGATACAATAACGCAATTACAAACACCGATTGGCTAAAAACACAAGAAATTTACAAATTCAACTTTATCGATTGGATTCAAAAAAATATTGATTTTCAAAATGATTCATTTGAAGAAATAAAATCGAAAATAGAACTTTCCCAAAAGCAAACATATTCACCAAATTCCACTGTAAAAGGGGTCAATTTTATTCTAACAATAATCAGATATCAAGATGACTTTGTCACAATCGAAGATCTTCTAAAGATAAACCAAATTGTGAATGGTGAAATTTCTGTCAATAAAGAAAATCTCACTTTATCTTTTAGTAGTTTTCCAAAAACAAGTGCATTTCTTTCTTTTTATAAACCGGAAAGATTCATAGCATACGACAATGAATCTCTACCATCCCATATGTTTCTAACAAGTATTCACGATGCACCCAAAAGAGATTTTAAAGCATTCGAATTCTATCAAGAATTCTATATGACAGTTAAAGAGTTATTGAAAGAAAGCAAAATAAATGTCCAAAAGATAATAGAAATATTAAATATTGAAAAGTTAACGGAATTACACTGGAATTTCATAGCTCAAGATTTTTTACTATACATAACCAGAAAAATAATGTCTTTAAACACATTACAAAAAAAGTATGATTTTTTCATTGAACATGAAAAACTGGAAAGTTGGGAATGGTATCAGGACATCAAGCTTTACACAGAAGTTATAGCTCAGTTAAAGAAAAATTGTGAAAACAATAAGTACACTTCCTACAGTGAATTAAATTCTGAATATAAAATTATTTCAAATAATATCAATGGGGACTTCTTAGAGAGATATCTATTCATGTCCAGTAACGGATTTTCAACGATAAGAAATCAATTGATCAAATTAACTGTTCGTAAAAAAATTAGGGAGAAAGTTTCAAATAATTTTTCCATTCTTCTTAATATTTTATTAGAAAATGATATTCACAAATGCTTCAAAAAAACTCAAACCCTAATTGAAGGAAATAATTGGACTGTTATTTATCGATTTCTAAGGTCTCTATTTCCATATAATTTAACTTCGGTTGATGCTCCAAACCAATTTGATTCTTTATTGAAAAAACTTAATGATGACTTTGAAATCGCTATTGTGCCCGACGATCAAATAAATAAGAATAAGGAAGTTTTAGACCAGATTAGCTATCAGGATATTTATAAGGCACAAATTTTCTTTTGGATGTATAGGATTGAAGATAAGACAGAAAATATAAATAATACGGAAACCTCTCAAGATTCAGAAATAGCAGATATGACAACAAAATTCCCCTTAAACCAAATTTTATACGGAGCACCCGGAACAGGCAAGACATACTTAACAAAAAAAATAGCTGTAGAAATAATTAATGGTATCCGTAAAAGAAGCAGAGGAGAAATTTTAAACGAATATGAAGATTTAAAAAACTTAGGCCATATTAAATTTACAACCTTTCATCAAAGTATGAGTTATGAAGATTTTGTCGAAGGAATAAGACCTGAAGAGATTAATGGACAGATTATCTACGAAAAAAAATCTGGAATTTTCAAAGAATTGTGTAATGTGGCTAAGTCAGCCAACGTCGCTACTAATTCGCTAGATACCGATTTCGATAATTGTAATTATTTCAAAATGAGCTTAGGCGGTTTACAGAATTTAGAAAAACACCAATGGTCAATTGATAATGGGTTACTTTTCTTAGGATGGGGTGAGGATAAAGACTTTACTGATTTTAAAGATATTGAAGAATGGAATTTGTTCAGAGATAAATTTAAAGAAAAATATTCTGAATTAGTTAAAGAAAGTAAATATGTAATCCAAGCAATGTTTTGGTTTCAAAGAATGAAAATTGGAGATATTGTTTTAGTATCAAAAGGCAACAAAATAATTGATGCTATTGGGGTGATTGAAAGTGAATACTTTTATGATAACAAAAAAGATCTGGAACATTATCAATTTAGAAAGGTAAAATGGTTGGCTACAGATTTAAATTTAAACTCAAATGTTTTTGTCAGTAAAGGAATATCTCAACAAACAATCTATCAGTTCTATGACAAAGATGTTAAGAAGGATGTAATAAAAGAAATGTTCAAGAAAGAAAAAGATTCTGTTCAAAAAAATTATGTTCTCATCATTGACGAAATTAATAGAGGAAATGTTTCAGCTATTTTTGGAGAACTAATCACTCTACTTGAAGCTGATAAAAGAAAAAGTGTTTATGTGGATAATGATGAATATATAGAAACAATCTTACCATATTCCAACGAAGTATTTTCAGTACCTGAGAATCTTTATATTGTAGGAACGATGAACACTGCAGATAGAAGTGTTGAAGCAATGGATACAGCTCTACGCAGAAGATTCTCATTTACAGAAATGCCTTCCGATCCCGACTTAGTAGAAGCCAATAAAATTATTTATGATACTTTATGGCAATATGAAGATGTCGGATGGGATGACAGTAGATGGATAGAGGTTGAAAACGGACTTAAAGAGTTATTCGAGTTTAACCTTGATTGGGAAGAAGATAAATTTAAATTATGGGACAGTTTTACTAAAGAAGGTTATAATATAAAGAATGCTGAAAAATTAAATCCTTACTTCGAAGAAAAAGTAAGCTTGAAAACTATTCTCAAAACTATTAATGACAGAATAGAATTTTTGATTGATAAAGATCATCAAATCGGTCATTCATATTTATTAAAAGTGAAATGTCTCAAGGATTTGTCAAATATCTTTGCAAATAACATCATTCCTCTTCTGGAAGAATATTTTTATGGTGATTATGGTAAAATAGGTTTAGTTTTAGGCGGTGGATTTGTAATTTCTAAAACGATTAATGGTGAAAATATTTTGGCTCAGAATTTTGCTTATAATACAGAAATTTTGGATGAAAAAGAAGTTTTCAAGTTCATTCCTCAAGATTCTTGGAATGCTGCAACATTTATTTCAATCTATAATCCTGAAAAATTAAAACCATCTGATGTCCAAAAATAAACCAATACAAGTATTTGAATACCAAAAATTAAAAATTGGACAAGATGGATTTACTGAAACTCATTTCCAGTCTCTTGTATTGTTTAATGAGAAAAACGGTAATAAATATTTTACAGCTGTACATAAAGGAATTCTATTTAATTGTTATGTGGGGGTTATTCAAATTGGGGGATTAACTATCGAAATTTTACCGAAAGCAGACAACAACGATAATAAATTAATTTGGCGTGATGTCTTACTTCATATGTTGAAGGAATGCAAACTTATTCAGGTTGATAACGTATCTGAAACCCATCTTAAGAAGAAATATAATTCTGTTCTTGAGGCTTATTATGACATTTATTTGAATGAAATAGAGTACTTAATAAAGAGAGGTTTAATAAAAAAATACAGGAAGAATCAAAGCAATCAGCTTTCATTAAAAGGAAAACTGTTGTTTTCTCAGAACATCCAAAAAAATCTGGTTCATAAAGAAAGGTTCTACTGTTCCCATCAAGTATATGATAGAAATAACTTAATCCATCAAATTTTACTTGAAGGTTTATCCGTATTACAACATTTAGAGACCAGAGGATTTACTGATAGAATTAATCGGATTATGTTAGAATTTGATAAAATTGACAAAGTGAAGATAACTCCAAGACACTTTGCAAAGATTCAAACAAATCGGAAAACCAAGCCTTACACAAATGCGATTCAAATTGCAAGAATGCTAATTCTAAACTATTCACCAAATATTAGCTCTGGTAATGAGAACATGCTAACCTTGTTATTCGATATGAACAAACTTTGGGAAGAGTATATTTTTAGAATTCTTCATAAATACAAACCAGCAACTTACAAAGTTTCTTATCAAAATTCCGATAAGTTTTGGGAAAATAAAAGAATTAAACCGGACATATTGTTAACAAAAGAAGACAGAGAAAATTTTATCATTGATACAAAATGGAAAATTACTACATCCAATAAACCTTCCGATGAAGATTTAAAGCAAATGTTTGTATACAATCTACATTGGGAATCCCCGAAAAGTATGTTATTATATCCTCAAATTGATCAAAAAGATAGTGAGTTTGGAAATTATAAATTCAAGTATAATGACAGGATAAATCAGTGTAAATTGGGATTTGTAAGTATCCTTGATTCCGGAAGAATAAAAAAGGGTAAACAATTATGTGACGAGATTCTTAGCAAAATACAATAATAACCGGAAAACATTACAAAATCACCGTATTTGTCAATAAGATTTATTCCCGACAAAGTATTATCACTTTTAAAACCTTGCAACTTTCTTGCAATAACATAAAAAAAGACACCTACATTCTTGTAAGTGTCTAATTTTCAGTGGTCCCACCTGGGCTCGAACCAGGGACCACCTGATTATGAGTCAGGTGCTCTAACCAACTGAGCTATAGGACCTCAAAATTTGGTTAAATTTTGTGATTGCAAAAATAGTAAAAATTATGGCATTACAAAATTTTTTATTGCTTTTCTTGACAAAGTTCTACCAGGACCCCATTGGTGGATTTCGGGTGAAGGAAGACAACTAATTTGTTATCAGCACCTTCTTTGGGTTCTTCTGATATAAACTGAAATCCTTCTTTTTTTAATCTTTGTATTTCCTCCGTGATATTTTCTACGCCAAAAGCCAGGTGATGGATGCCCTCCCCTTTCTTTCCGATAAATTTTGAGATCGGACTTTCTGCTTTGCTGGCTTCCAGAAGCTCAATTTTGCTCTCGCCGGCGGCATAAAATGAAGTAATGACCCCTTCCCTTTCCACCGTTTCTTTTTTATAGGATTCCTTTCCTAAAAGTTTGGTGAAAAGTTCGTCAGAAATCCCCAAAGACTTTACGGCGATACCGATATGTTCTAACTTCATAAATAAAAAGTATAATTTTAGTTGTAATTTTGATACAGACTCCAAATTTCAAAGTATCAATTCAAACAAAAGTACTAAATTTGCATAACTTATGGAAAGTAACAGACAAAGAAAAGTAGCACAGATTATTCAGGAAGATTTCGCAGAACTTTTCCGTAAACAGGCTGCAGAAAGCAAACAGAGCATTTTGGTATCGGTTTCGGATGTGAAGGTATCGGCAGATTTAGGAATCGCAAAAATTTATTTAAGCATTTTCCCTCAGGAATTCCGTTCTGCGGTGATGAGAGAAATCGAAGAAAACAAAGCACAATACAGAAATTTCATCGGTCAGAAGATGGCCAAACAGGTTCGTGTCATTCCCAATCTTAATTTTTATCTTGATACAGCGCTGGATGATGTAGAGAAACTGGAGAGAGAGCTGAGAGGAGATGGTGACAACCCTGTTTTATAGATTTTGAAGAACATTGCATTTTATATCGCTTCCCGTTACCTTTTATCCAAAAAAGGAAGCACTGCCGTTACCTTTATTACGTGGCTGGCGGTCGGGGCCATGACGGTTGCCGTAACGGCAATGTTCGTTATTATTTCGGTTTTTTCGGGACTCGAAGATCTTAACAAAGACCTTATTTCCAATCTTCATGCAGATCTTACGATTAAAAGCACTTCCGGAAAGACCATAAAAGACCTTAAAAAAGTCACCACTGTTTTAAGTGATCATAAAGATATCAGTCATTTTTCTAAAATGATCGAAGAAAAAGTATACATCAGCTATAACGGAAAAGGTGATATTGCTTATTTAAGAGGAGTGGATTCCGCTTACGTTACCGTAAATCCCATCAATAAAGAGGTGATCTACGGATCCTATCCTGGTTTTGATTACTCCAATGAAGTCATCATGGAAAATTCCCTGGATAACAGGCTTTCTATCCCCGTTGACACCTCCAACGCTTATGCGACCGTGCTGATGCCGAAGCCCGGAACGGGAATCATCAGCAGAGAAGACGATATCTATAATAAAAAGGACATCATCGTCACCGGAGTTTTTCCCGGAAAAGACCAGCTGGACAATTATATCATCGCCCCGCTGGAGTTAGCCGAAGAATTGCTTGATCTTCCCAAAAAATCTGCATACCAGATCGTTATCAAATTAAAAAATCCCGAAAACGCAGACGCCGTTAAGCAGAACTTACTGGCATCCCTGGGAAAAAACATCCAGATCAAAACCAAAGAAGAAGAAAATGCAGCCTTCTGGAAAATGATCAATACGGAAAAACTGTTCATTTATCTGATTTTCGCCCTGGTTATTTTCATTACCACCTTTAACCTTGCCGGAGCCATCATTATTCTTCAGCTTGATAAAAAAGAACAGGCAAAATCACTGGTTTCCTTAGGGCTTCCTTTAAGAGATCTGCGCAGAATATATTTTTACACCGGAATACTGATCGTTGTTTTAGGAATTATTTCCGGATTACTCGTAGGAACGGCACTATGCTATTTCCAGCAGTACACGGAGTTCTTCAAGGCCAATGAAATGTTGCCTTTCCCGGTAAAGATCGTAGGAAAAAACTATTTTATCGTTGCACTTACCGCTGCCCTGTTCGGATTTATCATTTCCCTGGTATTTTCAAAAATAAGCAAAGAGTATATTACTAAAAGTTAACAATCATCCGGGCTTATTTTTTTGTACCTTTACGGCCCAATTTTTTTAGGATGAAACATACTTTACTCTCTTCTTTAATGTGCTTTGTATTCGCGGGTACATTTGCACAAATCCCATCGGGATATTATGATGGAACGACCGGTCTCAGCGGTGCGCCATTGAAAACAAAACTGAAAGACATTATCTCCGCCGGTCACCAGGATCATGGATATGGCGGATTGTGGATAGGATATCAGACTACTGACCGTGATACGACTTACGAAAACGACGGAACCATTCTTGACATCTACTCAGAAAACCCTAACGGCGCAGATCCGTATAACTTCACGTACCAGACCAACCAGTGCGGAAGTTACAGTGCAGAAGGAAACTGCTATAACAGAGAACATATCGTTCCGCAAAGTCTTTTCAATGAAGGCTTTCCGATGAAATCAGATATTCATTTTATCCGTGCAACCGATGGAAAAGTGAACGGAATGAGATCCAATTATCCTTTCGGAAAAGTAGGAACAGCAAGTTTTACTTCTCTAAACGGGTCTAAATTAGGAAATTCTGCTTCTCCGGGATACGGCGGTATTGTTTTCGAACCGATCGACGCTTTTAAAGGAGATGTTGCCAGGATGATCTTTTATTTCGTAACCAGATATGAAACCCAGCTTTCAGGTTTCAGTTCAGGAAACATGTTGGGAGGTTCTTCGTTCCCGGGATTACAGCAGTGGGAACTTGATCAGCTGCTGGCATGGAATGCTATGGACCCGGTTTCCCAGACTGAAATCATCAGAAATAATGCCTCATATGTATATCAGGGGAACAGAAACCCTTTTATCGATCACCCGGAATATGTAAACCAGATATGGGGAACAACCGTAATTGACACGCAGGCTCCTACAGCGGCAACCAATTTATCAGCAAGTAACCCGACCTCCAATTCTGTTTCTTTAAACTGGACCGCAGCAACGGACAACATTGGCGTTGCAGGATATGACATCTATGTAAACGGAACATTCTACAGCACGGTTTCAGGAACTTCCACAACGGTTTCAGGCCTTAATCCGTCTACAACATACACCTTTTATATCATTGCAAAAGATGCTGCCGGAAATCCTTCCCCACAGAGTAACATCGCTACCGCGACTACTTTAGCCGGGCAGCCGGGAGGCGGAAGCTGTGGTACAGAAGATTTTGAGAATATTCCTAACGGAGGAAACGGCTACGGAACAAGAACATGGACCAATGCCGGAATTACATGGACTGCCACTGATGCAAGAACAGACGAGACCATTTCAGGGAAAGCGATCACTTTGAGAGTCGGAAACCTTACCAGCTCTACTGTTTCAGGAGGCGTTCAGAGTTTAACCTTAACGACCGCATTGAAATACGGAACCGGACCCGGAGTTTTAAATGTTGAGATCAACGGAGTGCAGGTAGGTACTATTCCTTACGGAGCGACAGCCAATACCAACACAACGACGACCATCAGTAATATAAACGTAAGCGGTAACGCGGTGATTAAAATTACAAACCCTATTGCCAGCCAAACAGGCGCCAGAGTAGCTATTGACAATCTTAGCTGGACCTGCTACAGCAACTCTTTAGGAACGGTAGAAACAACAAAGGAAAAAGGATTCAGCATCTATCCGAATCCTGTAAGAAACAACGAACTGTTTGTAAAAGGGGAAAACCTTACCACCATTTCAAAAGCTGAAATCTATGACCTTTCAGGAAAGTTAATTGATGCTATTGCTAATCCTTTCAAGCATTCAAACAAGATCAGTCTTAAAGGATTAACAAAAGGAAATTATATCCTGAAGACAGACCGTTTTGTGACAAAATTCATTGTAGAATAAAACGTTAACAATATTTTATACAAAGACCGGCTCTGTCCGGTCTTTTTTTTATAATTTTATAGAATGGATTCCAATAAAAAACTAGGCTTAATCGGAAAAAACATTTCCTATTCTTTTTCTAAAAAATTCTTCGAAGACAAATTCCAGAAGCTGATGCTGAAGGGATATTCTTACGATATTTTTGATCTTAGTGAAATTAATGAAGTGGAAAACCTGTTTTCAGTGCCTGACCTTCTGGGTTTCAATGTGACCATTCCTTATAAAGAAAAAATAATCGATTATCTGGATGAATTGAGTGATGAAGCCGAAAAAATCGGAGCCGTAAACTGTGTTCTGATCCAAAATGGAAAAAAAACCGGCTATAACACCGATGCTTTCGGATTTGAAAAGACGCTGCTCCTTCATAAAAAACCGCACCATACCTCTGCTCTGATACTCGGAAACGGAGGCGCTGCAAAAGCAGTAAAATATGTCCTGGATAAACACGGGATTTCCTCAGTCACTGTTTCCAGAAATACCGAAGTTAATCTTAAGAACTTAGACAGGGAAACCGTCGACAGTCATAAAATAATTGTTCAGTGTACACCTGTCGGAACCTTCCCGAATGTGGAAGAATGTTTAAGTTTCCCCTTCGAAGGAGTCTCCGGGGAGCACTTAATCATCGATTTAATTTACAATCCCAATTATACACAGTTTATCATCAACGCGTCTGAAAAAGGAGCCAAAACTGTGAACGGGTATTATATGCTTGAACAGCAAGCAGAAAAAGCCTGGGAAATTTGGAATTTTCAAAAAAAATAACATAAATTAGTATTTTATTTGGCTTTTGCTATATATTTAGAGGATAATAACGCCACTCACATAAACGACTTGCTATGACTACAGAAAACAACCTTTCTGAAAACGAAGAAAAGAAAAATTCTAATGGAGAATCTCATCATGAGACGCCGGAAAATCAGGTAACTCATGATGAAAACCAGCATGAAGAAGATACGGAACATGAAGAAGAACACGAAGAGGTAGAGATCTCCTTAGCCGATGCTCTGAAAGAAATGGAAAAAATGATCAACACCCCGAATGCGGGTGAAAATTCCAAAAAATTCAATCTGCTCAAAGAAAAGGCAAGTCATTACATCCATGATGAGATCGAGGACAAAAAGCACGAATATACCGATGCCGGAAATGCTCCTGAAAATTTCAGTTACGAACATCCTTCGCAGGCCAGATTCTCGGCCCTGGTGAACATCTTCAGAGAAAAGCATGATACCTATCAGAAAGGACAGGAAGAAGAACAGAAGAAGAATCTTGATCACCGCCAGGATATTATCGAAAGGCTTAAAAACCTGTATACCAATTCTGAGCCGGGAACCAATCTTTTCAAATCCATTCGTGAAATCAAAGAAGAATGGTCCAAAGCCGGACAGGTAGCAAAATCCGAATTTAAAATTCTTAATAATAATTATTTCCATCATCTGAATCAGTTTTACCAGATGCTGGATCTGAATAAAGAGTTTCTGGAGCAGGAATACAATCATAATCTTGAAAAAAGACAGCATATTATCGCCCGCGCCAGAGAACTCGAAAACGAGCCTGTCATTCAGAAGGCTTTAAATGAGCTGCAGTACCTTCATAAACTCTGGAAGGAAGAAGCAGAACCGGTAGCAGAAGAATTCCGTGAACAGACCTGGGAAGAGTTTAAAGAAATTTCCAATAAAATCCACGAAAGAAAATCCGAACTGTCGGTTGCGATTGAATCTGAACAGAATGCTAATCTTGAGAAAAAAAATCAGATCATTGCGGAAATAAAGAAACTCTCTGAGCCTGCAGAAACGCCCAATCACAATTACTGGCAGACCTCCATCAGAAGAGTGGAAGACCTGCGTTCGGAATTTTTGAAGACCGGAAGTGTTCCGAGAAAATTATCAAACCAGAACTGGAATGAGTTTAAAACAACACTGAGAGGTTTTAATACGACAAAGAATACCTATTATAAATCTTTAAAAGGTTCCCAGCAGGCTAATCTTGAAGAAAAGCTGAAACTGATCCAGACAGCTCAGGATAACAAGAATAATGAAGAATGGGACATCGCTGTTCCGTTATTTAAGAAGCTTCAGGAAGACTGGAAAAAAATCGGTCATGTCCCGAAAAGCATGACCAATAAGATCTGGGACGAATTCCGTGATGCCTGTAATACATTCTTTAACAATTACAGGGAAAAAAGCAATGCATCCACTGATAACTGGAAAGAGAATTATAAAAATAAAAAAGTTCTTCTTGATGAGCTGAAAACCGTTACCGATGAGGAAGGCAGCATCGAAAAAATCGAAGCCATTAAAACAGCATGGAATAACATCGGGAAAGTGCCGAGAGATAAAATTTCAATCAACTCCGAATTTAATAAAGCACTGAGAGAGAAATTGAGATTGAATAAAATTAATGAGCTGGAACTTAAGGAGGAAGGTCTTTCTGAAAATCAGCTCACCGATAAGGCAAGAAAAATCAAGGGTCAGATTTCTGATCTTGAAGCTGAAATCGTGAAGCTCGAAAATAATCTTTCATTCTTCAAAAATCCGTCTAAAGACAATCCTTTACTGAAGGATACCTTCAATTCAATTGATGATAAAAAGGCGCTTTTGGAAACATTAAAACAGAATCTTCACAATATCATTGCCGGAGAATAAAATTATTTAACTAAATAAAAACAGGCGGAGCAAAGAAATTTGTCTTCGCTTTTTCTTTCATATGCAGGACGAATTTTATATTAAAAGATGTATTGAACTTGCTCAGAAAGCATTGGGTAAAACATATCCTAACCCATTGGTAGGAAGCATCATCGTGCATAACGGTAAAATTATAGGCGAAGGCTACCATCATAAAGCAGGTGAAAATCATGCAGAAATTAATGCTATCCATTCTGTAGAGGACAAAAGCCTCATTCCGGAATCTACCATTTATGTTTCTCTCGAGCCCTGTGCTCACTATGGAAAAACACCACCCTGTGCCCTGAAAATTAAAGAAATGGGCTTCAGGAAAGTTGTGATCGGGGCCATGGATTCTCATGATAAAGTGAATGGAAAAGGAAAAAAAATCATTCAGGATGCGGGAATTGAAGTTATTTCCGGAGTATTGGAAAAAGAATGTATTGAATTGAACAAAAGATTTTTCACCTATCATGAAAAGAAAAGACCTTACATTATCTTAAAATGGGCAGAATCCGGGGATGGATTTTTAGACAAAAACTTCAAGCCCTACTCTATTTCCAATGCTTTGGTCAATCAGTTTGTACATCAGTTGAGAGCCGATGAACACAGTATTTTAGTGGGGACACAAACCGCTTTGAACGACAATCCGGGTTTAACCGTAAGAAATGCAGTAGGGATAAATCCGGTGAGAATTTTAATTGACTTTGAATTAAAAGTTCCCGCAGATTTTAAGATATACAATGATGAAGCAAAGACGCTGGTTTTTAACTGCATTAAAGAAGAAAGTCATCAGAATATTCATTTTATCAGGATCGGTAAGGAGAATTTTCTCCAGGATTTAATGGATGCCTTGTATAGGCAGCAGATTCAGTCGGTCATTATCGAAGGCGGGAGTTTTACTTTACAACAATTTATTAATGCCAATCTTTGGGATGAAGCAATGGTTATAAAAAACGAAAATCTGAAGCTGGAGAATGGGACAAAGGCTCCTGAGTTTGATCTTAAACCCACCAAAATTTCAAATTTCAGAGATAATAAAATTTCAACGTATCTGCCCCAATTTTAATAAAATTTATTTTTCATCACTATTTTATTTAAATTATTCACATAAAATTATTAATTTGGTTAAAAATTAAAACGGAATCCGAAAAGTTTTAGAGTAGGAAAAACCCAAAACCAAATTACTATGAAAAATTTTAAAAAAATGAAAACTCTTACGAGAGAAGACCTGAAGAAAGTTTCCGGTGCTGTTAAAGCTCCATGGGTAGAAGATGGCTGCGGTTGGCCATTATGCATGAATCAGTTCGGAAGATGTTCCGCCTTCGCTTGCGGCGGTGTAGAACAGATTTAAATAAAAACATTAAAATTATAAAAGGGCTTTAGGGCTCTTTTTTATTTTCTCCTGTTTGAATATAGTTGTAAAGCGTATTTTTGTAATTATAACAGAAATACTGAATGCAGTTCGAATACAAAACCATAGAAAAATCCGTAGAAAATACCTTACTAAAGGAAAAAGGAAGCAAGTTCATCGGATTTGCTTTTCCCGTAAACAATGAAAAGGAGCTTAAAAATGCTTTAGAAAAAGTAAGGACTGAACATCCGAAGGCGACCCATCACTGTTATGCTTTCAGAATGGGTCTGAATGGTGAAAACTATCGCGCCAATGATGACGGAGAGCCTTCCGGAAGTGCAGGTCTACCGATTTACAATCAGCTTTTAGCCCATGAAATTACCAATGTACTGGTCATCTCCGTCCGGTACTACGGAGGGACAAAACTGGGTGTTTCAGGTTTGGTGAAGGCTTATAAAGAATGCGCAAAAATAACTTTAGAAGAAGCGAATATTGTAACCAGAGAGCTGGAAACGGAAATTGACATCCGGTTTAATTTTAACCAGCAGAATATTATTTTTACCCTTTTATCAAAATTTGACGCAAAAATCATCAGTTTTGACTCCCAGGAAAAGGCTTCCATTCTTGCTAAGATAAAATTAAAACATAAAGACGAAATTTCAGAGTCCTTATCCAATTTACAGCATGTAGAATATACGCTCTCATAGCATTTATAATTCTGTTCTTTTCTGAGTTCTGTGATTGTAAAGCATTATTTTCAGGTTACCCGCCGAGTACTTATGTTTTAAATAAACGGCAATTTTTTCATAAATTTCAATTTCCGGAACCGGGACAGATTTTATTTCCTTCAAAGCCCAGTTGTGCAGATTTACAGAATATTCTGTTTTACAGATATTATGCGTCCCTGCATCCAGAAATGGCCGGAGTTCCCGGGGATTTCCGGAGATGCAGATATACATTTTATCTCCCTTTCCCGAATATAAATTGAATGATAAATACTGATACCAGCCTCCGGAAAGACTGAAAAACGGCAACACAAACCAGAGGATCAGCCAATACAGATGATACGTAAACATTTTAGTCTTCGCAGGCTCAAAAGGCTCTGCATAAACAATTAACAAGATACATATCATGGCCAGGTTCCATGGCCAGATGACGGTATTATACTGCAGACCGAACGGCCCGATAAAAATCAAAATACTCAGATGCATCAGAATCAGGAAATAGCTGACTTTTTTTCTTAATTTCGGGACAAGGAGCAATAGGGCCAGTGCTATTTCAACAAAAGGTATGATCAGGCCAATAAAAAACAGTTTGTATTTCAGTATAACATCCATTGAAATTCCCAAAAAATCTACAAGCACCATATTGAGCCATACTTCAGAGAGAAAATCCCTGCCAACCTTGTGCAGTCCGCTGAAAAAATAGATGGATACTAAGAACAAATGACTCAGCAATAGTATATTTTTGGGCCTGTTATCATTAATTATAATAATCAGCAAAAAGCATAGATACATATATTCCCAGGGTTGCCATCGTACCGTATCCAGGGAACAGCTCAGCAGTTCGGATAAAAATAGAACAATAAGTAAAACCTGTTTTCTTCTGAAAAATAAAGTTATAACCAATAATAAAACAGAAAAGACAAATAAAAAATAATGCAAAAAATCCGGAATATTCTTTAAGATTTCTAATGGAGGGATCACCGGATACACCCTTTCTGTGACCCATGTTTTATAACTCAGGATTTTGGCAATAAGCCAGAAGAAAGCGATTGCTTTTATCAGATAACCAATTTGCACTTCGGATCTCTCACTTTTCTGCGTTGGTAATTTTACCGGTATTATTGTTTTCAGAAATATAATTTCGGCTGAAGTTAAATAAATTACGAATACGTTTGTCAGAAATAGCCAGTTAAAACTATTAATTAAAAAATGGGAGTCGAGAAAATAAACCTTGGCAATTTAAAGCCTGAAGTACCGCTCCGGATATTCACAACACTCATGCTCTCCGTTTATATTTTAATGGTACAAAAAAAACGTGTAATGAAGTCAAAAAAAAGCGTCCCGGATAAACTTCCGGGATGCCCTATATGATCTTAAGTTTAAAATTAATCTCTTCTTCCGCCCATCAGCAGAGATGCCCAGTACAGAAGCTGTGCCAGGGAACCGAGAGCAGCAACAACATAGGTTCTTGCAGCCCACTTCAGACTGTCTTTTACCCCTACGTATTCTTCCGAAGTCACGGTACCCGTATCTCTAAGCCACTTCATGGCTCTGTTGCTGGCATCATATTCTACAGGCAGGGTAATAAAAGCAAAAAGCGTGGTGCAGGCAAACATAATAACCCCTATTGCCAGAACTAATGTGTTTCCCCTCGGATTTTCTATCGACGCAGTCGCTGACATGATGACCAACCCTGCAATAATTACAAACTGCATTAAATTAGAACTGATCTGCACTACCGGAACCAACTTGGATCTCAGCTGCAGCATCGAATATCCTACAGCGTGCTGCACTGCGTGACCGCATTCGTGTGCCGCAACAGCCGCCGCTGCCGCATTCCTCTGCATATACACTGCTTCTGAAAGATTAACCGTCTTATTTTCAGGATTATAGTGATCCGTTAACTGTCCCGGAACCGACATTACCTGTACATCATTAATGCCGTTGTCTCTCAACATTTTTTCTGCCACTTCCTTTCCTGAAAGTCCATTCCTGAGATGTACCTTAGAATAATATTCAAATTTCGATTTCAATTTCCATGATACATACCAGCTGATAAGCATGGAAATCCCTATAATTATATAATAACCAATCATTTTTTTAAACTTTATTGTGTATTTTTAGCCTGTATGATGTAAAAACTGTGCCAAAGTATTACATTTTATTTAATTATATTTGCCCTATAATTAGCCTTATTAAACTATGTCTGGAGTCGCACTAATTGAAGTAAAAACACGAGATGAATTAAAACAGTTCGTTAAATTTCCTATGGACCTTTATAAAAATAATCCCTATTATGTTCCGTCATTCATTAAGGATGAATTCAAAATCTGGGATCCCAAGGAAAATCCGGCATTAAGCTATTCAGAATCGAAACAATTTCTTGCAAAAAAAGACAATAAAGTAGTTGGGAGAATTGCTGTAATGATCAATCATAAGGAAGAAAAAGAACTGGGAATTAAAAAAGTCCGGTTCGGATGGATTGATTTCATTGATGACAAAGAGGTTTCCAAAGCGCTGATTCAAACGGTAATTGAGTATGCTAAAGACCATGGCATAGATAAGATCGAGGGGCCTATGGGATTTACAAATCTTGACAAGGCAGGAATGCTGACGATGGGTTTTGACAAACTGGCTACGATGATCGGCATTTACAATCATGCATATTATCCCGAACATCTTGAGGAACTAGGCTTAACGAAAGAAAAAGAGTGGGTGGAATTTGAAATGAATTTCCCGAAAATCCTGCCTGAAAAAGTGGAAAAATTCAGCGGACTTATCGCCCAGAAATACAAGCTTAAAGTTCTTCCCTTTAAAACAAAAGAGGAGATTTTACCATTTGTAGAACCCATGTTTAAGCTTTTGGATGAAACTTATAAACATCTTTCAACTTATACCCCTATTTCAGAGGAGCAGATCAAAACCTATAAGGAGAAATACTTCCCGTTTATTGATAAAAACTACGTCATCTGTGTGGTAGATGAACATAATGAGCTGGTATCTTTTGCCATTACGATGCCTTCTTACTCAAAAGCTCTGCAAAAATCCAAAGGGAAACTCTTTCCTTTCGGGTGGTGGCACTTCTTACAGGCAAGCAAGAAAAACGACCGGGCCAATTTTTACCTGATCGGAATTCATCCTGAATACCAGAGACGCGGAGTGACCGCAATTATATTTAAAGAAATTTTTGTCCGCTTTACCAGTATGGGTATTGAGTTTGCCGAAACCAATCCTGAGCTTGAGGAAAACAAGAGTGTACAGGTTTTATGGCAGGATTACAACCCGGTGAACCATAAAAGACGAAGAACCTATTCGCTGACGATAGGCTCATAATGATGAGCCATCGATGAATAATCATTCCGGCAGACAATCCTATTCCTAAATCTCACTCTTAACTTATAACTCAAAACTCCTTCCTATGAAATCCCACCTCGTTATTTTTGCAGTTTTAATCGCAGGATTTATCATTTACAACTTTTTTTTTAAGCTAGAAGATGACCGGTCTGATACGGTCGTTAATATCGTCTATGCGAGTGTACTATTCGGGTACATTTCATTTATGGCCTATGCTCTCCTCAGAAAAATGAAGAAATAAATCTTATTTTTACTGATTCTAAATTATCGTTTTCCCCTATTTTCATCCCACTTTTAAGCTTATTAATTTCATGCTTTCTTGTTTATTCGCTAAATTTGCAAATTGAGATAATAATGCAAAAATGAATTTACCTGAAAGTTACATTCCAATCCTTTTACAGGCAGGTGTTGCGATAGCATTCGTAGCGGTTTCTCTGCTTGGCGCGCATTTTTTAGGTCCTAAACAGAAAAAAGGAAATTCTGTTAAAAACCAAAGCTGGGAATGTGGAGTCCCGGTAGAAGGAAATGCAAGAACACCGTTTTCTATTAAATATTTTCTGACTGCGGTATTATTCGTATTGTTCGATATCGAAATCGTATTTTTTTATCCCTATGCTGTCAATTTCAGAGAATTCGGAATGGAAGGATTCCTGGCAGTGCTTACCTTCGTGGCGATTTTCTTCATGGCATTTTTTTATGTATGGAAACGCGGCGCATTAGATTGGGATAAATAAAAAAAATTAAATTAAAAATTAAAAATTTTAGATGATGATTTTTTGAATTCAAAGTTAACATTAACACTAATTCGGAATCTAATTTAAAATCTAAAATCAATTAAAATGTCTGATAACAAACCAGTAATAAGAACAGATGCCCCTGCTCCCGAAGGATTTGAAGGAGAAGGGTTTTTCGCAACAAAACTGAGCAGTGTAATCGGGATGGCAAGAAAGTTTTCGCTTTGGCCATTGCCTTTTGCCACCTCTTGCTGCGGTATCGAGTTTATGGCTACCCTGAACCCGACGTATGATGCTTCAAGATTTGGTATGGAAAGAAACTCTTTCTCGCCAAGACAGGCTGATATGCTGATGGTTTGCGGAACTATAGCTAAGAAATTGGGACCTGTCCTGAAAGAAGTATACACCCAGATGGCTGAGCCGAAATGGGTGGTGGCCGTAGGAGCCTGTGCTTGCAGCGGCGGTATTTTTGACACCTATTCTGTATTACAGGGAATTGATAAAATCATCCCGGTAGATGTATATGTTCCCGGATGTCCTCCGAGACCTGAACAGATTATCGAAGGTGTAATGCAGGTGCAGGCATTGGCAGAAAGCGAAAGCATCAGAAGAAGAGATATGCCGGAATACCAGAAATTATTAGATTCTTACAACATAAGCAACTAAAAGACGGAAATGACGAACGAATTTGTATTAGAAGCCATCACAAGGGAATTTCCGGAATCTGTAATCGCCAGTTCAGAGCCTTACGGGATGCTGACGATTGAGGTGAAGAAAGAAGATATAAAGAAAATCATTCATTATCTTAAAGATTCATCCTTAGAAATTAATTTTCTTACAGACGTTTGCGGAATCCATTATCCGGAATTTCCTGAAAAAGAGATCGGTGTGGTATACCACTTACAGAATATGATGGTTAACTTCAGGCTGCGCCTGAAAATTTTCATGTCCAGAGAAAACATCGAAGTAGATTCTTTAGTGGAATTATATGCGGGAGCTAACTGGATGGAAAGGGAAACTTATGATTTCTTCGGAATTAAATTTAAGGGACATCCCGACCTCAGACCTATTCTGAATATGGAAGATCTGGGATACCACCCTATGTTGAAAGAATATCGCCTGGAAGACGGTACAAGAACCGATAAGGACGATGCAATGTTCGGAAGATAAAAAATAATGCAATAAGCAGTAAGCAGTAAGCCATACGCTTAAAGCCTAAAGCCTATCGCCTAAAGCATTTAAATTATGAAAGATAACTCATTATCTAATATACTTAACCAATACGACAGTAAAGAGCAGATTGACGGTCAACTATATACCCTCAATTTAGGTCCTACCCACCCTGCCACTCACGGGATTTTCCAGAACATCTTAACCATGGACGGGGAAAGGATCCTTCATGCTGAGCAGACCGTAGGCTACATCCACAGGGCATTTGAAAAGATTTCCGAAAGAAGGAATTATGCTCAGATCACCACCCTTACCGATCGTATGAATTACTGTTCGGCACCGATCAACAATATCGGCTGGCACATGACTGTTGAAAAGCTGATTGGCGTTGAAGTTCCTAAACGTGTAGATTATATGCGTGTCATCCTGATGGAATTAGCAAGAATTGGTGATCACCTTATCTGTAACGGGGTAACGGGAATGGATTCCGGAGCTATCACCGGGCTTACGTACATGTTTATCGAAAGAGAACGGATCTACGATATGTACGAGCAGATCTGCGGAGCAAGAATGACAACCAATATGGGGAGAATCGGTGGCTTTGAGCGGGATTTCACTCCAAGATTCCACGAGTTATTACAGGATTTCCTTAAAACTTTCCCACCAAGATTCAAAGAATTCTGTACTTTACTGGAAAGAAACAGAATCTTCATGGACAGAACCATCGGAGCAGGAGCTATTTCAGCGGAGAGAGCGTTAAGCTACGGATTTACGGGTCCGAACTTACGTGCAGCGGGAGTAGATTATGATGTGAGAGTGGCACAGCCTTATTCTTCTTACGAGGATTTCGACTTCATCATTCCTGTAGGAACTGCAGGTGACACGTACGACCGTTTCATGGTCCGTCAGCAGGAAATCTGGGAATCTATTAAAATCATCAAACAAGCATACGACAATCTTCCTGAAGGACCATTCCACGCGGATGTACCGGATTTTTATCTTCCTGAAAAGGCTGATGTTTATCAAAAAATGGAAGCATTGATCTACCACTTTAAAATCGTAATGGGAGAAACGGATGTACCTAAGGGCGAAGTTTACCATGCTGTAGAAGGCGGTAACGGGGAATTAGGTTTCTATCTGGTGAGTGATGGCGGTAGAAGCCCTTACAGACTCCATTTCAGAAGACCTTGTTTCATCTATTACCAGGCATATCCTGAGATGATTACAGGTTCTGTAATTTCTGATGCGATCGTAACGATGTGCAGTATGAATATTATTGCGGGAGAATTAGACGCATAATTGAAATTATAAATTTTAGATTATAAATTTTAAATTAATCTGAAATAATTATTTAAGATAAATAATAAAAATGATAAGATTTTCAGACTATGATTTTTCATCTAAAATCTAGAATCTAAAATCTAAAATCTTTAAATATGAGCGAAACAATAGCTTTTAAACCGGAAAGTTTAGCACAGGTATATAAAATTATCGCAAGATATCCTGAGGGAAGACAAAAATCTGCTCTTCTCCCGGTTCTGCATTTGGCACAGAAAGAATTCGGCGGATGGCTGGACGTTCCTGTGATGGATTATGTTGCTGAATTATTAAGTATTAAGCCAATTGAGGTCTATGAAGTAGCGACTTTCTATACCATGTTCAATATGAAACCGGTTGGTAAATATGTTTTGGAAGTTTGCAGGACGGGACCTTGTATGGTTTGCGGAAGTGAAAAAATCCTTGACCATATCAGAACAAAACTGAACATTAAGGACGGACAGACTACGGAAGACGGAATGTTCACATTAAAGCCTGCTGAATGTCTTGGTGCCTGTGGATATGCACCTATGATGCAGTTAGGAAAATTCTTTCATGAAAATTTAACAATAGAGAAAGTTGACGAGATCCTTGATCTTTGCAGAGAAGGACAGGTTGATTTAGACTAATAAATTTTAACTAATTAAAAAAGGCGTAAGTTGTCACACTGAGTTTGTCAAAGTGTAGAAGCATTCGCTGAAAGCAATAAAAAATGAGTAAAAAACTTTTACTTAAAGACGCACATATAGAAGGTATCCGCTACTTTGAAACTTACCGGAAACAGGGAGGTTACACCGCAGCTGAAAAAGCCTTGAAAATGACACCGGACGAAATTCTGGAGGAGGTAAAAGCTTCAGGACTTCGCGGACGTGGCGGAGCTGGATTCCCGACCGGAATGAAATGGAGTTTTTTGGCGAAACCGGAAGGCGTCCCAAGACACCTGGTGGTAAATGCCGATGAATCTGAACCTGGAACCTTCAAAGACCGGTATCTGATGGAGTTTCTTCCTCATCTACTGATCGAAGGAATGCTGATTTCATCTTACTGTTTAGGCTCGAACGTTTCTTATATCTATATCCGTGGAGAATATTCGTGGATTCCTGATATTCTGGAAGAAGCGATTGAAGAGGCTAAAGCGGCAGGATTTTTAGGTAAAAATATTCTTGGAACTGGTTTCGATTGTGAAATTTATGTTCAGAGAGGAGGTGGCGCATATATCTGTGGTGAAGAAACAGCACTGTTGGAATCCCTTGAAGGTAAAAGAGGAAATCCAAGACTGAAACCACCATTCCCGGCCGTAAAAGGGCTTTGGGAAAGGCCAACGGTAGTGAATAACGTTGAATCTATTGCAGCCATCGTTCCGATCATTGATATTACAGGTGCTGAATACGCTAAAATCGGTGTAGGAAGATCTACCGGCACGAAATTAATTTCTGCCTGCGGAAACATCAACAAACCGGGAGTGTATGAAATCGATATGACCATCACGGTTGAAGAATTCATTTACTCTGATGAATATTGCGGTGGTATTAAAGACGGAAAAAGATTAAAAGCCTGTATCCCCGGAGGAAGTTCCGTTCCGATTGTTCCGGCAAATCTACTCTTGAAGACCGTCAACGGAGAACCGAGATATATGAACTACGAATCATTGGCAGATGGTGGCTTTGCTACCGGAACGATGATGGGTTCAGGAGGTTTCATTGTATTGGATGAAGACCAGTGTGTGGTAGAACATACCATGACTTTAGCCAGATTCTATAATCACGAAAGTTGTGGACAGTGTACCCCTTGCCGTGAAGGTACGGGTTGGATGTACAAGATTTTGAAAAAAATAGAGAAAGGAGAAGGGAAAATGGAAGATATTGATCTGCTTTGGGATATCCAGAGAAAGATAGAAGGAAATACAATCTGCCCGTTAGGTGATGCAGCAGCTTGGCCTGTTGCAGCAGCGATCCGTCATTTCAGAGATGAATTTGAGTGGCATATTAAAAACCCTGAATTATCTCAAACGCAAAATTATGGATTAGCAAATTATGCAGATCCTATCCCAGCTGCAGCAAGTAATTAATACGAGTCTGGAATTATGAAGAAGCTTATTGCTGTAGGATTATTGTTGTCTAATTTTGTGTTTGCACAAAATATCAAAGACACTTTAAGCAAAGAAGGAACTTTTGAAGAAGCATGTGCTTTTCCTGCGGCTTTACCGCATGCGAAAAAAGCAAAGAAAACATCTTTTGAAAAAATAGAGATAGAAACCACATCTTTTAAAAAGAATAAAAAAGAGGTAAATCCTTTTAAAAAAGGATCAGTAATGGTATTTTGGGGCTGGAATAATGCTGTATACTCAAAATCAGACATCCACTTTAAAGGAAATGGTTATGATTTTCAGCTGAGTAACGTTGTGGCTCATGACAGACAGACAAAATTTGATTGGGGGACCTATTTCAATCCGGGATCTATTACAATTCCTCAGGTAAATTACAGGATTACCTATTTCCCGAAAGACAATTTCGGTATTACCTTAGGAATGGATCATATGAAATATGTGATGGATCAAAACCAGACGGTAGATTTTAAAGGATATATCAATGATCCTGAATATTCTTCCCTGGTACAGAATGGTAAAGCAGATCTCAGTGATTCAAAATTGTTAACATTTGAACATACTGATGGTCTTAACTATATTAATATCGGCGCTCAGAAATACCACAATGTTTTAGATAAAAAAAATATTGATCTTTTTTTGAGTTACGGAGCAGGAATCGGAGCTTTATTGCCTAAATCAAATGTACAGCTGATGGGTAATGAAAGAAGCGACAGGTTCCATTTGGCAGGTTTCGGTACCGATATCAGAGCCGCCGTGAATCTGGTGTTAGTAAGACATATTGTTGTTCAGGCTGAGGGGAAATTGGGTTATATTAATATGCCTGACATTAAGACCACCCTGAATAATAAACCTGATAAAGCTTCTCAGGATTTTGTATATGCGCAGTTCAATTTTGGCATCGGATATACATTTAATACAAAAAAGTATAATTAAAATATAGCTTACCGCCTTAAAAGCATAAGCGAAAGCATAGAATATGAGCGAAGAGGTTAAAAAATTCAAAATAACTATAGACGGACAGACTACCGAAGTTTTGCCTGGAACTTCTATTTTGGAAGCAGCCAGACAGATCGGTGGAAAATCTGTACCTCCTGCAATGTGCTACTACAGCAAATTGGAAACCAGTGGAGGAAGATGCAGAACTTGCCTTGTGGAAGTTTCTAAAGGATCGGAAGCAGATCCCCGCCCTATGCCGAAATTGGTAGCCAGCTGCAGAACCAATGTCATGGATGGAATGGAAGTGAAAAATCTTACTTCTGAAAAAGCCCAGGAAGGCAGAAAGGCTGTTACTGAGTTTTTATTGGTTAATCATCCATTGGACTGCCCTGTCTGCGATCAGGCCGGTGAATGTCATCTTCAGGATCTGGGTTATGAATATGGAAATCCCGAAACCAGAACTGAATTCGAAAGAAACACCTATGATGCAGATGATCTCGGTCCCCATATCAAATTAAATATGGACCGTTGCATTCTGTGTGCGAGATGTGTTCTGACAGCCAATCAACTGACAGACTCAAGAGAGCACGGAATTCTTTTCAGAGGCGATCACGCTGAAATTTCAACTTATCTTAATAAAGCTCTGGATAATGACTTCATCGGAAATGTAATCGACGTTTGTCCGGTAGGAGCATTAACCGACAGAACGGCACGTTTTGCGAGCAGAGTGTGGTTTACCAAACCTATGAATGCTACCTGTACATGTGATAAATGTTCCGGGAAAGCTACCGTTTGGATGAAAGGTAACGAAATTATAAGAGTTACAGCCAGAAAAGATCAGTGGGGTGAAGTTGAAGAATTCATTTGTGATACATGCCGTTTTGAAAGAAAAGAACTGTCTGACTGGAATATCGAAGGTCCAAGACACATCGACAGACACTCCGTTATTTCATTAAATCACTACGAAAAACCAAAGGATGAACTAAGAGTTTTAGACAACCCTCTGGCTAAAGAAATCAGTGAAAAAGACGAAAAATTATAATAAATTATAAATTTTAATTATAGATTTTAAATGCACTTATAATCTATAATTTAAAATCTAAAATCTAAAATTCAGAATGGATTTACTTACATTTAAACTTATACTTGTACTAGCGCTTTTCCTGCTTTCGTTAACGATTGCAGCCTACTCTACCTGGGCAGAAAGAAAAGTGGCCTCTATTATGCAGGACAGAATCGGTCCCAACAGAGCCGGACCTTTCGGATTGCTACAGCCTCTTGCTGATGGTGGAAAGTTTTTCTTTAAAGAAGATTTTACCCCTGCTAATGCAGAAAAATTTCTTTTCGTACTGGGACCGGCCTTGGTGATGTTCATTTCATTGATCACGGGAGCGGTTATTCCTTGGGGTAAAAGTTTAAATATTGCAGGTACATCTTATGATCTTCAGGTCGCTAATATTGATGTGGGTGTCCTTTTTATCATCGGAATGGCCTCAATTGGTGTCTACGGAATCATGATCGGAGGCTGGGCTTCGAACAATAAATATTCTTTATTAGGGGCGATCCGTGCTTCTTCCCAGATGATCTCCTACGAATTGGCTATGGGACTGGCTTTGCTATCTATCATTATGATGACAGGAAGTTTAGATTTAAAAGAAATCACCGAAAGCCAGACAGGGGAAAACTTTGGGGGATTATTCCATGGGGTTCAGGAATGAACTGGAATATTTTCTACCAGCCGATTGCTTTCCTTGTATTCTTTGTAGCCGCTTTAGCCGAAACCAACAGACACCCTTTTGATTTACCGGAGTGTGAATCTGAATTGGTAACAGGATATTCTACAGAATACTCATCTATGAAATTAGGACTATACATGTTCGGTGAATATGTGAACATGTTTATTTCCAATGCATTTATGGTAGTTCTTTTCTTCGGAGGCTACAATTATCCCGGAATCGAATGGGTAACCCAGCATTGGGGTGAAAATACGGCCGGTATCCTGAGCATCGTCGCATTTTTAACTAAAACAGTAATAGGAATTCTGATCTTCATGTGGATCAGATGGACGCTACCGAGATTCAGATATGACCAGTTAATGCACCTGGGTTGGAAAACGCTTATTCCAATGGCATTGGTAAACTTATTAATTACAGGTGCTGTTATTTTAGCATTCGGAAATTAATTGACGAAACTAAACCTCTCAAGGTTAAAAAACCTTGAAGGTTCGATTAAATATTAAATTAAGATAACAGGCAATATGAGTCTAACATCTAATATCTATAATTAAATGAAACTTACGAACAGATCAAAAGTTGTTTCCAATAAAGAAATGACCCTTGCTGAAAAAATCTACTTACCTGCGATTTTTACAGGAATGGGGATTACATTTAAGCATGCTGTCAGAACCGTATTGAAAGGTGCTCCAGCAGTATATTCGTATCCGGAGGTACAGAAACCGAGAGCAGAAATCTGGAGAGGTCAGCACGTCCTGAAAAGAGACGAAGAAGGCAGAGAAAGATGTACTGCCTGCGGACTTTGCGCGGTGGCATGTCCTGCAGAAGCCATTACAATGACTTCTGCTGAAAGAACCAAGGAAGAAAAACACCTTTACAGAGAAGAGAAGTACGCTTCAGTATACGAAATCAATATGCTAAGATGTATTTTCTGCGGTATGTGTGAGGAGGCTTGTCCTAAATCTGCCATCTATCTTACCGACCGATTGGTAGACGTGGAAACCAACAGAGGTTCTTTCATCTATGGAAAAGATAAATTGGTTGAAAAAATAAATCAAAGGATTGATATCACTGAAAGACAATCCGAGAAACAAAAAAATGCGGTAAAATAATGGATCAGTTTTTATTTTTCTTGGTGGCGTTTTTAGCAGTGGCAAGTGCGGTTTATTTCGTATTTGCCAGAAATCCTTTATATGCTATTCTGTCATTAATTGTTACAATGTTCTCTATTGCGGGAATGTACATCCTTCTGAATGCGCAGTTCCTGGCGATTATCCAGATTATTGTTTACGCCGGAGCTATCATGGTACTATTCCTTTATATCCTGATGATGCTTAACCTTAATAAGGAAGACGAAAGTAAGAAGGGCAATACTTTAAAATTTATTGGCGTTTTTACTGCCGGTTTGCTGTTAATCGGAGTATTGGGTGTTTTCAGAGGAGTTCAGGACCATCATGTCGTTGTTGAAAATGTAGACAAAGGCGTGGGTCTTACTAAAAATCTGGGTAGGCTTTTGTTTAATGAATATGTTTTACCGTTTGAGCTTGCATCCATCCTTATATTGGCAGGTATTGTAGGTGCGGTATTAATCGGTAAAAAAGATTTATAAAATTATGGGAGAAGTAAATACATTTATACAAAGCGTCCCTCTGAATTATTTTATCATTCTTTCTTCAGTGTTATTCTGTTTGGGAGTGTTAGGAGTATTGTTGAGAAAAAACGCTATTGTTATTTTGGGTTGTGTTGAGCTTATGCTGAATTCTACAAACCTTTTACTGGCTGCATTTTCAGCATATAAAGGAAATGGAGACGGGCAACTTTTGGTTTTCTTCATTATGGTGGTAGCAGCTGCGGAAGTAGCGGTAGGCTTGGCAATTATTGCGATGCTGTATAGAAATACCCGTTCTGTTGATGTAAGTATATTTAATAAATTAAGAGGATAAGAATGGAGAATTTAATATATGCAATAATACTTTTACCACTTTTAGGTTTTCTTATTAACGGTCTTTTCGGGAAAGGTCTTCCCAAAATAGTAGTGGGCAGCCTGGCTACAGCCATGGTTTTTATACCTTTCTGTATTGCGGTGAGTATTTTCATGAATTTCGATTCTGAAAGTCCGGCGGTTATCGTAAAAGCTTTTGAATGGTTCAGGGTAAACGGAGTTCAGATCAATTTCGGATTCCAGATCGATCAGTTATCCTTAATGATGGTGATGATCATCACAGGGATCGGATCTTTAATCCATCTCTACTCTATCGGATATATGAGTCATGATAAAGGTTTTTATAAGTTTTTCACTTATCTGAACCTGTTTATCTTCTCTATGTTATTATTGGTTATGGGAAGCAACTACCTGATCTTATTCATCGGATGGGAAGGAGTAGGATTGTGTTCTTACTTACTGATAGGATTCTGGTATACCAACGAAGAATATGGTAAAGCAGCGAGAAAAGCATTTATCATGAACAGAATCGGTGACCTTGCTTTATTGATCGGTATCTTTATGATCGCCGGCCAGACTAATGCTGTAGATTACCTTACCGTAGCGGAAAATGCCGGAAAATTTGAATTGGACGGAAACGTAATTATTTTTATTACGGCGAGTTTATTTATCGGTGCTACCGGTAAATCTGCTCAGGTTCCTTTATATACCTGGTTACCGGATGCGATGGCCGGGCCGACTCCTGTTTCTGCATTAATTCACGCAGCAACGATGGTAACGGCGGGAATTTATTTGGTAGTAAGATCAAACTTCTTATTTACCTTAGCACCAACCGTTCAGGGAGGCATTTTATTCATCGGATTCTTAACCGCTGCTTTGGCAGGATTCTATGCACTGCGTCAAAACGATATTAAAAAAGTATTGGCCTACTCTACTGTTTCACAGCTTGGATTTATGTTCATTGCTTTGGGTCTTGGAGCTTATACAACAGCTATGTTCCACGTAATGACACATGCTTTCTTCAAGGCATTGCTGTTCTTAGGAGCAGGTTCTGTTATCCACGCGATGAGCAACGAACAGGATATGCGTTTTATGGGAGGTCTGAAAAAATATATTCCGGTCACTCATGCTACTTTCCTTATCGGAACATTGGCTATCTCAGGATTCCCTTTGCTATCAGGGATGATTTCAAAAGACGAAATTTTAGTAGCTGCATTTGCTAAAAATCCGGTTTACTGGGTACTTTTATTCATTTTAGCTGCTGTTACTGCAACCTATATGTTCAGATTATACTACCTGACTTTCCACGGGGAGTTCAGAGGTACTGAAGAACAAAAGCACCACCTGCATGAGAGTCCGACCAATATGACATTACCTTTAATTGTTTTGGCTATTCTATCGGTTCTGGGTGGTTTAATTAACCTTCCTCACTTTATCGGTCACGGCCATTATGCTAAGCTCATGGAATGGTTAAAACCTGTTCTTACTGAGGAAAGCTTTAAACAGATGGAAGCTACTCTTTCTGGAGTTCCGTTTGGTACTGAAATGATTCTTTTGGGAGCAACAGTTGCGATGTTCTTCTGCGTTTGGTTTATCGTTAAAAACACGTATGTTAATAAGCAAAAACGAGCGTTACCGGAAGAACAATATACGGGATGGGAAAAGTTGTCTGCTAAGAAATTATATATTGACGAACTTTACAATGCCATTGTTGTAAAAACTGTTGAAGGATTAGGGCGCGGAGGAAGAATGTTTGACAGGGGTGTTCTGGACCGTTTTGTAGACTTCGTAGGGGAAGGCGCTGAAGACAGCGGAAAAGCGATGAAGCGTATTCAGAACGGAAATGTTGAGAATTACATTCTGATCATGTCTTTAGCGGTAGGAATTATACTGATTGTTAACTTTATATTACAATAATGTCTGGTTTATTATTAACATTATTACTATTACCTCTAGTAGGTTCGGGATTAGTTTTCGCTTGGAAGAGTAATTCCAGCAAATATTTGGCACTGGGAATTGCTTTGATTCAGATGCTTGTAACGTTTTATATCGCATCGGATTTCAATTTTGGGCCGACGGTAGACAGCTCTTTACAGTATGAGATCACGTACCCATGGTCGCAGTTTATCAAAAGTACGCTTCACTTCGGAATCGATGGGATGAGCTTGCTTCTTTTATTGCTGACTAATATTCTGGCGCCTATTATTATTTTATCTTCTTTTAATGAAAATGTAAGCTACAGAAATACATTCTACGGTCTGATCCTGCTGATGCAGTTTGGATTGGTAGGTGTTTTCACTTCGCTTGACGGACTGTTATTCTACATTTTCTGGGAAGTAACTTTGATTCCGATCTGGTTTATTGCCGGACTTTGGGGACAGGAAAATAAAAGATTTGAGTTTACTACGAAATTCTTCGTATATACATTCGTTGGGTCATTATTCATGTTAGCCGGATTGATTTATGTTTACAATCACTCTGCATCTTTTGCGCTGACAGATTTATACAATGCCCAATTAAATGAGACACAACAGACGGTGGTGTTCTGGTTTATCTTTTTTGCCTTTGCAGTAAAATTACCTGTGTTTCCTTTCCATACCTGGCAGCCGGATACCTATACTTATTCTCCGACTCAGGGATCAATGCTTTTGTCAGGGATTATGCTTAAGATGGCAATTTATGGGGTTATGCGTTATCTTTTACCCATCACTCCCATCCCGATTGCAGGAATTTCAGGACAGATTGTTATTATTCTGGCCATCATCGGAATTGTACACGGTGCATTGATCGCCATTGTGCAGACTGATATGAAGAAGATCATTGCGTATTCATCTTTTTCTCACGTAGGATTAATGGTGGCAGGTATCTTCGCTTCTGCGATCGTTACCCTGAGAGGAACTTTCAATATTGAAGGTGCTGAAGGAGCACTGGTGCAGACGTTTGCTCACGGGATCAACGTGGCTGGTCTGTTCTACTGTTGTGATATTTTATACAAGAGATTTAAATCCAGAGACATCAGACAAATGGGAGGTCTTGCCAGAGTAGCTCCTAAATTTGCTGTGCTGTTCCTGATTATTATACTGGGTTCAATGGGCGTTCCGTTGACCAATGGATTTATCGGAGAATTTATCTTGTTGAAATCGGTGTATGATTTCAACGGATTGGCAGCAGTGGTTGCAGGTCTTACGGTAATTCTTTGTGCAGTATACTTATTGAGATTTTACGGAAGAGCCATGTTCGGACAGGGAGATGATGCGGTATTGAGTACAGCAAAAGATTTATCTGCAGTAGAATTCTCCGTATTGGCAAGTTTAGCGGTTTTTGTGATTGTACTGGGTATTTTCCCGCAACCGGTAATCGAAATGGTGAATAGTTCGTTGAAGTTTATCTACCAGTCAATGGTAAGCTAATTTGATATTTTAAAAAATGAGTGTTTTAATTATTGTTTTCCTAACGGCAGTTGTTGCGTTATTTTCAGGAGTTTTTGAACAAGGGAAATTCGCAAGATACATTGGGATTTTGGGATTAATCATCGCATTATATGTAAGTTTCATGCCGGAATATGCTTTTTTCGAAAAGTACAGACACATGTATGAGTATACTGCAAATACTGCTTTATTTACTAAGATATCAATCGTAACGACATTATTACTATTCTTCTTGGGCGGTTTTGCATTCAGCAACCACAGAAGCCACCAGTCAGAATTATACGCGCTGATGCTTTTTGCATTATGCGGTGGAATCATCCTTTTCGGATACCAGAACTTAGTAACGCTGTTCCTGGGCGTAGAAATCCTTTCTATTCCTTTGTATGTCATGGCGGGTGCTAATAAAACTGATTTAAGATCCAACGAAGCATCAATTAAATATTTCCTGATGGGTGCCTTCGCAACGGGTTTCTTACTGTTCGGTATCGCATTTATCTATGGAAGTGTCGGAAGTTTCGATTTATATAAAATCCAGGATTTTGGAGTTTCAAACCCTAAAGATGTCATGTTCATTTTAGGTGTTTTACTGATCCTTTGTGCACTGGCATTCAAAGTGGCACTGGCACCTTTCCACATGTGGAGTCCTGATGTTTACTTCGGAGCGCCTTCATTAATCACGGCTTTCATGGCAAGTGTGGTAAAAATATCAGGATTTTTTGCACTGTTCAGATTAATGACCATAGGGTTTGGTGGTGTTACCGCAGAATGGATTAATGTTTTCGGCGTATTCCTGATTATCACTTTGCTTTTGGCCAATGTGATGGGTCTGGCTCAGACCAATGCGAAAAGAATGCTGGCCTACTCTTCGGTTTCTCATGCAGGATACATCGGATTAGTTTTCTACGGAATGACAAGCCTCTCTACTTATAATTTAGCATTCTATCTGTTTGCTTATTCTTTATCAACAGTTGGGGTATTCATGTGTCTGATTTATGTTGAAAAACTGAAAAGAGAAACTTCATTCGGCGCATTCAAAGGATTGGCAAAATCTGAACCTTTACTGGCGACAGTAGCCGCAATTTCTATGCTATCCATGGCTGGAATTCCGTTAACGGCTGGTTTCATGGGGAAATTTGCTTTATTCTCCCAGGCTATGAATTCCAATCACGGCGTGTTCCTTGTATTGGTGGCCGTTCTTGGTTCAGCAGTTTCAATAGCGTATTACCTGAGATTAATAATCTCCATGTTCTTCTTTAAAGAAAGCACATTTAAATCTTCAGAGAAAGTAACGGTTACCTACAATATTGTTGCGGTGGTCATCATTGCATCAGTGATTATATTAGGCGTTGCTCCGGATTTATTTGCAGGAGTATTCGGATTATAATTCCAAACTGAAATATAAAAGCTAAACCTTCCAATAATCTGGAAGGTTTTTAATTTATAAGTTTCCCTTTAAAATATTTACTCATCATAATATTACAGTTGAATACTCATACGGGATTTTTATATAGTTCTAATTGCTAATAATTTTTATCTCACGGAACCAATTCAATTGTATAATTCCAATTAGGTTTTTCTTTATTAAACTTCTTTTCAAGACGTATATACATATCTCTAAATTTGATACTTTTATTTTTCAATAGCTTACCTTCTAATAATAGATTCAAATCATAAAAAGAAAAATTATACTTTTCATAATATAGACCAGCCTCGGAAAATGGTTGAAAATAGTATAAAGTATGAAACTGCCATTTTGCATCCGGACAAAGTTTGTGTAAATCTTCACCGATAAAATATAATGCAGGAACAAAAAATTTCATTTTATCATCTAATGAAAGCATTTTTACAAATTTTTCTGCATCTGCATAAAATGTATCTTTTTGATAATTGAAATTTAACTCATTTAAAATTTTCAACATATTTCCTTTGTAAATCTTTCTGTATTCATTAATTCCCTATGTCTGTAATAAGGAGTGTCATTTTCTGGGAGTAGAGGAAATTTATTACTATTGAAATCAGAAGTACTTAATATTATAGAATGTTCGGCTGTCGGCACATTCGGCTGAACAAGTAAATTATTTTCATCAATAAAATGTGCAATACTTTCATTATAAGGCGACATTTTGTAAAATTTTAAATCTCTTAGGTTATAATTTGCTTGTTCTTCTTCTTTTGTTAAAATCCTAAATTTGTTTTGTGCCATTATAATATTGGTTTTTAAAATAAAAAATGTAAAGACTAATAATATATACTTCATAATATAAATTACTTAAGATACGTTGCACTGGTTGGACTACTCATCCAGCCTTGTATAAACCTTATCTGCATTTCTCCAGAAATCATTCTATATCGGCTGGTCATATGAAGAATACTAATGGCACTCTTGCCAAAGCTGGCTCCCAAAGTATAAATGCTTGGAGAAATAATAGTATCTGATGTCGAGAAGGGTTTTCGTTTAAACAATTCTCAACTCACATCGTTTAATTTTGATATACCTTCATTGTTGTTTATTGATTTATTATGATTTCTTTTAAATCAAAAATTTCAGGAGGTAGAAAAATTAATTTATTTTCTAAAATTAATGTACCTTCATTGATAAGCTTAAAGTTTTTAAAGTTTAGATCAAAAACTATTTTTCTTGTCTGATATTCCTTAAGGCTGATTTTCTTTTTATCAGACTCACTTATCATTGCCAATTCTGCTCTTTTAGGTGAAATATCCAAGACAATTTCATATAGTTCTTTATTGTATTTTAATTTTTTTTTAAAGAGGGTGCTTATGATGTTCCATTCGGAATATTTAAGCTCTTCCAGAGATCTTATCACTTCAGATTTATCTACTACAAAGTAATCATCAGATAAATTATTGAAAAGCACCTTCCATTTCTCTATTAAAAACTCTTTCTTTTCTTTGTCGGTAAGATCATTCCAGTTGATGTTTTTTGCGGCAACATCGAGATTTATTAGTCCTTGCCAGACCTTTTTATTATAGTAATTTTTAATGAAATTTTCGATGTTATCATTGTCTCGATCCGTGATTAAGCAAAACATCACCTTAGTCATCTTCTTTTCTCTATTCAACTTATCTTGAATGTTAATAATCATCAACAACTCCATGATGGCATTATAATCCGGTAAATCTGCAAACTCTTCCAAATTGGAAAAATAGGCGGTAAACATTATATTTCTCATTTTTTATATATAAATTTTTCTAAATATCTCGTCAATGCATCAGGATAAGGATAAGATTGTGCATAAGGCATTTTACCTGAATGTTGAAAATATTCCCAAACATAATATTTCTCATATAATAATGCTGATTCCCGACTTACAGGTTCCTGGATAAAATTCCATATATGTGAACCGTAGCTCGTATATCTTACATTTAATCCGGAAAACTGACTTTGCGTCCTATTGATAGAATCGTTTGTCTAGTAATGCCAATTTTAGCAAGCTCAAGAGTATTAGATCTCTTTATTGTATATACATTATAACGAGAAGGAAGCGGATCACCTTTAAGGGATAACAATGTACTAATAGCCAGCATTCTTGTAATGACACTCTCCCATAAAGTGTGTAGGTTAAAAGTCAGGCTTGGATTTTATAATCTGAGCCTGTTTTCAAAAATAAGCCTAAATTGATTAAGAACAATACCCCAATTCTGGATGGGCATAGTCCATTTTTTAGTTGCTTCTTTTAAAGCTAGATACACTGATTTAATTACAGCATCATCTGTTGGAAACGACATTTTATTTTTGGTGTATTTACTGATTTTCCCATTGAGATTTTCAATTAAATTAGATGTCGTTCGAATCATAAACTGACTCCATACATACTCACTCCTACATTTGAATGCATCGAGGTAATCATAGCTTCCTAATTGGACCTTGATTTGAGCTGCCATATAATGTACCATCCATAGCCTTTACTTCTGCATATTGGACACCAGAATACCTCAATATGTTAAGTCTATTTGGAATTGGAATTTTGATATTAAAAGGACCTATCCTTAGAGTGTTCGTTTTATACTTTATCTCATCCCTCACTAAATCCTACACTCCATCTGGCACTGTATTTCTGGGTTTATTTTTATACATTCCACCGATTTTTACTTGGTTCCCTGTAATAATTAAATGAAGCCAATCTAACCCTATGATTGAATTTAAAACTTTTTCAAACATTTTACCCGCCTTTTGCTGCAATTTTCCATATGAACAAGTTACACAAAAATTATTTTTAACATAGTTTAATAATATACTTTTATGTTAAATCTTCCCATCCGCTAGAATAATCAGCGTTATATCAACTGTAACTTTAGAGACAAATAAAAATTTTGTTTTAGACTCAAATATCACTGGTTATTTTGGAATAACTGCGTCAATATTTTATTTGTTAAATAAGGAATTCTATACTGAAAAATATAATAATCAGATTACAAATAGATTATGCAGATCAAAATACAGTCAAAAAACAGCAAAGTCAAAATATACCTAGCACATTAGCCGAACTTCAAGATATCTGATTAAAGGAAAGACTTTTGTGAATGACCAAATTACAACCCTTTCCCAAGAAACTATTCCCTACCATCCGAAAACTTAGAGTTTTTTCATAACTTTACTTGAAATTTCACAGCTCTTGTCAAATCTTTATAAGAAAGACGCTCCATTTCAGGTTTTTATCTCATTCAAAAAGTATTTGGATGTGCTGGAACATATCCGGTATAACGATAGACTGGAGTACCGCGTCAATTATGCGGAATCGTTAATTGAGAAAACAAGAAATTTTCAGGAACTGAGAAACGGATTTCAGGACCTGTCATTACTCCACAAATACGAAGATCTTATTAAACTTCTTCTGGCTGATCTTTTCCCTACCGGCTTAACGAATAATGAAATAAAAGCAGCCAGCATTCCGCTGTCTAACATTACATTTAATTATACCGAAAGGTTCAAAAATATCCTTAAAGATGCCGGAAAAGATTTTGAAATAGAACTCAGAGATATTGAAGATGATGAATTCTATGTCTTCTGCTGCTGCCTTATTTTACAGGTTTATTTTAAGAGAGATGTAAAAAGCTATATTCCTCTTTACTATGACATCCCTAATAAACAGGGGATCATGAAGCACTATAAAATTACGGTGAATTCCGACTTCAGTGATATTTATCCTACGGAAGATGCTAAAATCCCGGAAGACGAGGTTATCGATATGCTGCTTGAAAATCTGGACGACACCAAACTCTGGAAAAAATACTTCCCGTCCCAATCATGGATTTTAAGTGGTTTCACGATCATTTCGTTAGTCGACTGTACGTCAGAAGTAGCTTTATCAGACCTGAAATCAAGCATGATACAGATCGATCCGGAAAACTTTACGCCCGATGAAAATTTAAAAGAGACTTTTAAATCCTACTTCGATGTTCCGGAACTTAACTTCGGCCTGATGCTTTTCAACAATAAAGAAAAGAGACTGGAAAAGGTGCCCATCTATGAGAATGTATTTACCAATCATATCCTGGACTTTTGGATTAATACTTTTGATGAGGATATCCGGAGAACAACATTCGAAAATTTCAATTACAATTCAAAACCGGTTGTAGTTTCAGATGTTGACAAGCTGGATTCAGCGGTTAAAAAGTTACCCTCGTTCAGTATTCTGAAGGAAAATAACATTAATAGTTTCATGGTCATTCCGATCATGAAGGAAAATGAGCTTCTGGCCATCATGGAATTTACTTCTCCGATAGCCCATAGTTTCAACGGGTTAAAACTGAAAAAACTGGAGTTTTTTGCAGATATGATACTGTTTTCTCTCAACAGGTTCACTTTCGAGAGAAACAACCAGATCGAAGCCATCATACAGAGGGAGTATACCACCATTCATAACAGTGTCATCTGGAAATTCAGAAATGAAGCCGAAAAATATTTCAATGCTTTTCTCGCTAAGAAAATATATACGTTGAAACAGATCTCGTTCAGAAATCTGACGCCGCTGTTCGGATTTTCCGATATCCGGTCATCATCGGAAAAGCGCTTTAATCTAATGCTGGAAGACCTCAACCAGCAAATCGATTGTCTTCACGGTATTTTTTCTGTCCTAAATTCTGATTCAGAAAAATATCTGTTGGCTCTGGAGATTTTTGAAAATGAATTGAATAATGAAATAAAAGCAGATACAGAACAGCGATTACAACGGCTGCTGAGGGACGAAATTCATCCTTATCTCCAAGGGGTTTTGGAAACCAAAGCAACTCCGGAAATTAGAGAAAAGATTCAGGATTATTTCTTACAGGTCTTCAGTCAGAATGATCTTTTCTATGCCAACAGAAAGAGTCTGGACGATTCTATTACCTTGCTTAACAGGAAACTGGCAGACATGCTGGATGAAAGTCAGGTAAAGGCACAGCAGATTTTTCCGCATTATTATGAAAGATTTAAATCGGATGGAGTCGAACATAATCTTTATATCGGACCTAATATTGCTCCTGAACTCCAATATCCTTCAAAAGTTGTTCAGAAATTAAGATACTGGCAGCTGGAAACGGTCTGTCATATGGAGCTGGAGTTCCAGAGATTCAAAGAAGACCTTCCGATCTCACTGGATATTGCCTCGCTGATTTTTGTTTATAACGAAAAAATAGACATCCGTTTCAGAATGGATGAAAAACGTTTCGATGTCGACGGAGCCTACAATTCCTATTATGAGATCATCAAAAAACGTCTGGATAAAGCGCATGTAAAAGATTCAGCCGAAAGAATTACCTGTCCCGGGAAAATTACCATCGTCTATTTCGGCCTTGAAAACCAGAGAGAATATCTGGAATACGTGAGTAGACTCCAAAAGAAAGGTCTTCTCAAACATGATGTTGAATTTTTGAGAGTACAGGATCTGCAGGGAATTACAGGACTGTTGGCACTCAGAGTTTCACTGGCAGAAAATCAATTGACAATATAAGAATCCGTTTCTTTTAAAGGATCCTGCGGAATTTCGGCCTGTTCAAAAACAGAATATTCGATGGTTCTGCAAATACTGTTAAGAGCAAGATCGTTTTCTTCTTCACCGAAGGGTTCGCCAATTTCCTGAATAATGGCATCCAAAGCAATAAAGGTATAGCTGATCAACACTACAATAAGCGGCATCATCCATCCGAGACTGTCGACCAGCCCGAATGGCAGCCAGAAACAGTATAAGTAAACTGTACGATGCAGCAAAACACTATAGGCAAAAGGCAGTGGGGTATTATGAATTCTTTCGCAACCTCCGGAAATATTAGAAAACTGGTTCAGCTGATGGTCCAGCTGTGTCAGAACAATCGTATCAATATACCCTTTTTTATGCTGCTGTCTAAGCCAGTCAGCTATAAATCCTAAAATAATACTGGGAATAAATTTCTTATGCTCCAGTACTTTCATCTGATCCGCTGACAGCAGATGGGAAATACGTTTTGTCCCCTGCCGGTCTCTTAACTGATCGTTCAAAGACCAGGAGAACGCTGAAATCATTTTGATTATTTTCTGCTTTTCCTCTTTTGAAGGGCCGTCAACCAGCGAAAAGATCTGACGGGTCAGTGATCTGGTTTCAATGACCAGCAATCCCCACAATTTCCGGCCTTCCCAGTACCGGTCGTAACTCGCCGTATTACAGAATCCCATAAATATCGCCAATGCCAGACCTAATAACGTAAAAATGGTAGGATTAAGATGAACCTTATAATCGAAAATTTTTCCTTTGAAAAAGTAGATAGCCAGAGAAAACAGCGTTATCGTTACCAGCTGAACAATAATTTTTTTTAATACAGAACCCCGCCATATAAGAAGCATTCTCAGCCAGTTTTCACGCTCTCTTATAATCATCTCAGCTTAATTTTTAAAGAGAAAGAAAAGCATAACCAAAAGAGAGTACGGAAATAATAATTCCTGCCATAAAGATCTTATAGGTTATCGAGAGAAGTTTATACTTACGATCCAGGACTTTTCCTAAGTAATACAGGTCTTTTACCATAGAATCATAAATATAATCCCTGTCCTTGATCAAGTCTTTCATCGCGTGATGATAATCACCGAAAGGCATACTGTTGAAGTTTCCAAAAAACAACAGGTTTACCTTACGGTCTGCTACATCCTGAAGCGTAAATCTTGCTTTAGTAACATTAGGCTTTGTAGATAAGATCGCAAAAATGATCGTTAAAACGCTTGAAAGCAAAAGTATAAAACTGGGAATAATCAGGTGGGAGTTTTTCGGAGCATCCAGTTTCGGAACCAGTACAGAAAGACATACCGAAATGATAATCGCATTTACAGACAGCAGAATATTGGCTTTACTGTCTGCAATATCGCTCAGCCTCGTGTGATTATTCAGGGTTACTCTAAACAGAGTATCAACACTGCGGTCTGATTTCGATTCCTTTTCTTTATCTTTCTTATTTTCCGAACTGTCTTTTTTACTGTCCTCTTTTTCCAGCTTTTTTTCAATTTTCTTAATATTCTTCTCTTTCAGAGGCCCCCAGTTTTGCTTAGCATAATCCGTATAGAATTGATGCTTATTCTTCAGCATGTCAATATTTCCGGCATTCCATTCATCATTAGAGAAACATCTTACATTGGTAAGCTCCCACTCTTTTCGCAAAGCATCAGAAATATCATTATAATTGTGACTCGCAAAATGACTGCAGTCGGCATCTTTCACGATTTTCTCCAGTAGATTCTGAGGTTCATAGGTAATTTTCGTAGCTAAGATCAACTGTGCTACATCATCGATATAAGCATGGGGATACTTTTCCTTTATCAGAAAATCCTTCATGATCACTACTCCACTCTCTTCATGATTCTGTGCGCATTTGATGTAGCCCGTATCGTGAAACCATAACGCCAATAATACTTTTTCCTGATCCTCCGTAGAAACAGGGGTATTTTTCATAATTTCCTCGGCCTTATTTACCGTATAGGTAGTATGAATAAAATTATGATAAAAATATACCGAAGATAACTTATCTTTGAATAAGATTTCAACATAATCTTTAGCTTTGTTTAAAATGTTCATCACCGAAAATTTGTTACTGTAAATTTATGAATTTATCCTTTAAAACTCATCTAAAAAATACTTCTATTGTCCTTAGAGTAGCTTTATCTGCCGGAGTGCTTTATTCCTGCGCAACATATAACGTAAAAAAGGGTAAAAACTTATTCGAAGTAAAAAATTCTGATATATCATCAGAAAACGACTTTAAAATCTTTTTAATCGGTGATGCAGGAAATGCAGACGAGCCACAGGCCCGCAACACTTTAGACCTGCTTAAAGCAAAGCTGGATTCTGCCGATAAAAATTCTATGCTGATCTTTTTAGGAGATAATATCTATCCTTCCGGAATGCCCGCCGAAAATGACAAAGATTACGGTCTGGCAAAACAGAAGCTTGAAAATCAGCTTGCCATAACTAAAGATTTCAAGGGAAAAACCTTAGTCATTCCCGGCAATCATGATTGGTACCATGGTTTAGACGGCTTAAAAGCACAGGAAGATTTTGTTAAAAAATATCTGAATGATAAAAAAGCATTTCTTCCGAAAAATGCATGCCCTATTGATGATATTAATCTTACCAAAGATGTCAAATTAATTGTTATCGATACCGAATGGGCTTTATTAAACTGGGATCAGCAGCCGGGAATTAATAAAAACTGCGCTATTAAAACCAGGGAAGATTTTTTTGACGAATTTAAAGATCTGATCAATAAAAACCAGGATAAAAGAATTATCGTTGCACTGCATCATCCGGTGATCAGCAGCGGCACACATGCCGGATTTACTTCGGCGAAGACACATCTTTATCCCCTAAAAAGTAAAGTCCCTGTTCCCGGGGTGGCAAGTTTAATTAATGTTGTGAGAAGTTCTTCAGGAGCTAATCCTGAAGATATTAACAGCCGGCATTATGCAGAGCTTTCCAACCGTTTAAAAAGTATTGTTCAGGATAAGGGAAATATCATTTTCGTGTCCGGACATGACCATAATTTGCAATATCATGAAGACCGTAACATCAGGCAGATCATCAGCGGAGCAGGTTCAAAAACAGCGCCTGCCACCATCGCTGAAAAAACAGATTTTTCATATGGCGGTAACGGTTTTGCCATTTTAAATATCCGGAAAGATCACAGTACTGATGTTGAATATTTTTCAACAAAAGACAGTAATTTAAAACAGCTTTCCCATATCTCCGTTATTTCAAAACCAGATGTGTTTATTAATAATTTCCCTAAAACACTGCCACCAACAGTATCTTCTACCGTTTATCCTAAAGCATTAACTGAGAAGAGAAAGTTTTACCGCTGGCTCTGGGGAGATCATTACCGCAAATATTACGGAATACCGGTTGAAGCGCCCACGGCCGACCTGGCTGTGCTCGGTGGTGGATTTACCCCTTTTAGGGAAGGCGGCGGAAATCAGTCTAACAGTTTAAGACTGAGAGCGGCAAACGGGCAGGAATTTGTCATGAGAGGCGTGAAAAAAAGTGCGGTCCGGTTTCTGAACAATATGGCCTTTAAAAAAAGTACATTCGGAAGTGAGCTCAACAATACCTTTCCTGAAAGATTCCTGCTGGATTTTTATACGACCAATCATCCATTCACTCCTTTTTCAGTAGGAAATCTAGCGGATAAACTTAATATTTATCACAGTAACCCTAAACTCTACTATATTCCGAAACAATATACATTGGGAGAGTATAATCAAAACTACGGTGATGAAATGTATATGATTGAAGAACGTTTTTCTGCTGATCCCGTAACTTTGGCATCGCTAGATAATGCCAAAGATATTGTTTCTACAGATGACGTTCTGAAGAACTTCAACAAAAGTTATCAATATTCTGTCGACCAGGAATCCTACATCCGGGCAAGAATTTTCGATATGCTGATCGGCGATTGGGACAGACACTCTGATCAGTGGAAATGGGCAGAATATCAGAATGGAAATCAGGTTGTGTATAAGCCTATCCCCAGAGACAGAGATCAGGCGTTCAGTAAATATGACGGTACTGCCTTTAAAGTCATCATGAATGTTCCGGCCATCCGCCATATGAAGACCTTTAAAGATGACATTAAAAATGTAAAGTGGGTAAATATGGAGCCATACCCGCTGGATCTTATCTTTTTGAAAGGATCTACGGAAGAGGAATGGATAGCACAGGCAAAGTATATTCAGGAGCATCTGACAGACCGGGATATTGATGAAGCTTTCACCAATATGCCCACGGAGGTTAAAGATGAAACACTGGCTGATATCCAAAGGAAATTAAAATCAAGAATAAAAAAACTACAGGATTACGCCGCAGGTTATTATAATGTTCTGCAGAAAAAAGTACCGCTGGCAGGGACTGTAAATCCTGATAAATTTGTTATTACCAAAACAGGACACTCTGTCAATGTAAAACAATATAAACTGGACAAAAAACAGGAAAATCCGGAACTGGTCTTCGAAAAAACATATGATGATTCCAAAACAAGAGAACTTTGGATTTACGGTTTGGAAGACGATGACATTTATGAAGTTTCAGGTGACGGAAAACCTAAAATGAACATCAGGTTAATTGGTGGTTACAATCATGATACCTATAATGTTGCCAATGGAAGCAAGGTGAGAATTTATGACTTTAAATCTCAGAAGAACACATACAATACACGCGGAGCTGTAAAAAATATTTCCGATGATTATGATATCAATACGTATAATTACAAGCATCCCCGATACAGCTTTTTCGCAGGATACCCGAATGCAGATTACAATCCCGATGACGGAGTGATCATTGGTCTTGTTGCCAATTATACCGTCAATAATTTCATCCGTGCTCCGTATACTCAAAAACATAGTCTGAAATCTAATTTTTATACTGCAACAGGAGGTTTCAATCTTGTGTACAGGGGAATATTTAAGAAAGCCATTTCAGGCTGGGATTTTAATCTTGATGCCTCTTACACGACGCCCCGCTATGCAGAAAATTTCTTTGGGCTCTCTAATGAAAGTGAATATGATAAGAAAGAAACAGAAAGAGAGTTCAACAGAGCCAGAATTTCCAAGTTTTTCTTTGCCCCTTCTGTTTCAAAGAAAAGCTGGATGAACCTGGAAAATAAATTCCAGCTGACTTTTGAAAACAATAAAGTACAGAGAAACGGCGACCGTTTTGTAGATCTTTCTTCTGATGTGAGACCTGAAGTATTCAATAACCAGCAATTTGGAGGAGCAAATTATACCTTAAGTTACAAAAACCTGGACAATAATGCCTTTCCTACCTTAGGAACGGAGTTGATGCTGAATGCAGACTGGAAAACCAATCTTTCAGATTTTAATAAAAACTTTGTTACCTTAACGGGAAGATTGACAATTGATCACAGAATTGATAAAAGAGGAAATTTTGTTTTTGCTAACTCGAGCAATGTAAGGTGGATCAACAATAATAATTTTGAATTTTACCAGGCTGCGGCCATTGGTGGAAATAATGGGATGAGAGCCTTCAGAAACGACCGCTTTTCGGGGAGATCTTATTTTACCAATAACTCTGAGATCCGTTGGGACTTCGGAAGAGTGAGAAATAATATAGTTCCTGCCAATATGGGTGTATTACTCGGCTACGATATCGGAAGAGTCTGGAATGACGGCGAAGAATCCCGAAAATGGCATCAGTCGGTTGGAGCAGGATTCTGGCTAAGCATTGTTGAAATGTTTTCTGCCAGATTGAATTATTTCTACGGTTCAGATGGCGGAAGGGTTTCTGCGGGCGTGGGAATGACTTTCTAAGAGTGATATAATGTAAACTTAACAAAACCCGTTTCCAGATCAAGGAAAAAATAAAATAGTCCGTTTCGCTAATTGTGAAACGGACTATCTGTTTTATTGTAAAGAAAACCGGTATACATTTCCGCCTGTGTTCTTGTCTTTTTCATCGGCTATCAGCAATGTTTTATCATCCAGGAAAACTACCGCTTCTTTCTGAGAATTGTGGTTTAATGATATCTTCTGAATTTTTGCCTTATTAAAATCATTGGGTGAAAATCCTGAAAGGACATGAATATTTTTATGACTTAACAGAACAATTTTATCTTTCGTACTGTTGATCGCGGCGGAAGTTATCGCTGCATCGCTGTACTTTCCGTTAAGTTTTAACTGGCCGATCAGTTTTGCTTCGAAATCCCCTTCCTTATTGGGAATCCTGAAAACTAAAAAAGTACCGTCAAAACCCTTGCTCCTGTTTTTGGTAAACAGATAAAAGTTTCCGTCCATTTCCACGAATGCTTCACAGTCATAAAGCCAGTTCGATTTTTTCGGAGGAAATTCTGTCTGACCTTCATAGCGGAATCTTGTGGTCTGAATTACATTTGTGCTCTTCTGGTAAATATCCTTTAAATCTAATTTTAAAATCGCCAGGTTCTGTCTGTTGTTATCGTTATTCCCGAAATCACCGATGTAAATATTTCCCTGTGGATCTGCAGTAATATCTTCCCAATCATTATTTTCAGCATCATTCACCATTACATCAGCGACCTGCTTTCCCTGTGCATCCAGCGCGTAAACCACATTTTTATTTCCCTGGTCTTCAATCGCCCAAATTATCTTTTTATCTTTTGACAGGGCAATACCTGAAACTTCCTTCAGTTTCTTCGGTAACGAAAACTCCACTTTCAGGTCTTCATTTTTAGGCGAATCCTGAGCTTTCGGATTACAGCTCCACAACAAAAATGCCGATACAATAACAACACGCAACATATCTATTTTTTTAATTTTTTAAACTGGAAATAAGAGAACCTTATATTTTTCTCTAAGTTATTAATAATCTGCTGATGATGGAGGAAAAATCCAGCCGTCAGCCCCATGAAACTTCCGATAATCGTATCGATAAGTCTTGCCTGCATCAGATTTTCAACATTATGATGAATATCGCTTCCGGTTTCTGCCAGCAGAATCGTCAGCGGAGTGATAAAAACTACTGCAAGACCGTAATTTCTTACAATCAGAAGCTCAATGACAAACTGCAATATGGTGATGATGACGATCATCATAATCTTATCGGGATTAAATAATAAAATAATCCATGCAAAACCAATTCCTATGAACGTTCCCAAAATCCGGTGCATATTCCTCTGTCGCACATGTTCAAAGTTTCGCCCCTGGATAATCGCAACAGCAGCAATAGAAATCCAGTATGTATTTTTAAACTGTAAAAGATGGCCGATCACTAAAGTCAGCGCCATAAAGAAACCGATGATGGCACTTTCGACAAACTTGGTATATCTTCGTTTGTTAAAAGCTCTTCTCGGCACGGTTACCACCCGACTTTTTTCAATGAAGACCGAATATATAAAGGCAAATGAGCACGACAGGATTGCCCCCATGGCAACCAGTCCTACTCTTGTGGGAATTAATTCCAGATCAAAGGTATACGTACTGGCCATGGCAGCCACCATGATAAAGAAAAAATTTCCGGGTGGCGGGATTTTAAAATACGATGAAATAAAGTGAGCTAAAAACGAAATAATTCCGACCGATACTGCTGCAAAATAAATATTAAATGCAAAAAATGAACTTATGGTAAAAGAAAATACGATTCCGAATGCACAGATCGCGAGATGGATCATTTTCTGGGTAATGTGAGCCGATGTAAAATATAAAATCGTTAATGCGCCCAGACTTGAAAGCGCTCCATAATTAGGCTTTCCAAGAAAATACCCAATGAACAGGCAGCTCCCGATACATAATGCAGCCAGGAAGGGGAAATGCCATTTCCTTTCCGTCTGCTTAAATTCAAGCAGATATTGAAATCTGTGCGTCGTAGGATTACTGATCTTCATTTAAAATTTTCTTGGCTTCTTCCCACAGAACATCCATTTCCTCCAGAGACATATCGGCAAGCATTATATTTTTCTGTAAAGCCAGGCTTTCCATTTTCCGGAATCTGGCAATAAACTTCAGATTTGTTCTTTCTAAGGCAGAGTCAGGGTTAATTCCTGAGATCCGGGCATAGTTGATCAATGAAAAGAAAACGTCTCCTAATTCCTGTTCTTTTTTATCAGGATCTGTTTCCAGATGAAATTCCTGAATCTCTTCATCTACTTTTTTCCAGGCATCTTCGGCATCATGAAATTCGAAACCGATTCCTTTTACTTTATCCTGGATTCTGTACGCTTTTACCAGACTCGGGAGGCTTTTCGGAACACCGCCCAGAATCGAAGTATTGCCTTCTTTCAGTTTCAGTTTTTCCCAATTCTGCTTTACTTCTTCTTCATCTTTCACCTTTGTGTCTCCGTAAATATGCGGATGGCGGAAAATTAGTTTCTCATTGAGGGAATTGATGACATCTGCCATATCAAAGCTTTCTTTTTCAGAGCCTATTTTCGCATAAAAAACAAGGTGGAGAAGCACATCTCCAAGCTCCTTTTTTATTTCCTGCAGGTCATTCTGCAGAATAGCATCGGAAAGTTCGTAGGTCTCCTCCAGGGTCAGATGCCGGAGAGATTCTAAGGTCTGCTTCTGATCCCACGGACATTTTTCGCGCAAATCATCCATAATATCCAATAATCTTCCGAATGCTTCCAGTTTTTCCTGTTTGGTATTCATAAATAAGAATTCTAGTGATACAAATTTAAGGTAAATCTTTTTGATGGCTCCTGTCCGGAATAAAACGCCCTAACGCAGTTTTATCTGATCAGATCATTAAGGGAAACCGGGCATAAAAACAAAAAACCTCATCATTTCTGACAAGGTTTATATGATAATTTAAAAGAATGAATTATCCTTTCTTGGTATGCGTACTTTTAGGAGCTGCTTTTGCTGCAGAAGTAGCTTTTACTTTTGGAGCTGCGGGCTTTTCAGTCTTCGGAGCTGCACTTTTTTTAGTCGCTTCAGTTTCTAAGCTTACCTCTTCAGCAGGTTCACCGTCTAAAGTTTCAGGTTCTGCTTTTACGAAGCTCTCCGGAGTAATATATCCTGCTTTCTGAAGGATATTATACCACTGAGCCAGTTTTTTGATATCGGAAGCATATACCCTCTCTGTATCATAGTTAGGTAATGAAGCCGTCATGAATTCTTTCAGCTCAGCGTCAGACGATTTATGAGGGATAGCCTCTTTATAATCGTAGTTCTTGGCAATATTTTCAAAAACTTCAAACAAAGGAACTTCCTTATCAAATGTAAACATCGCGATATTATCCAACAAGCTTACCTGGCTTGAATTTCCGATACTTACTTTCTTCTTACTCGTTACATCTTCAATAATGAATCCGCTTCTTAATTGAGAAACTAATTTGTAAAGTCCTGGTTTTCCAGAGATTGAAATTATTTTTTCTAACAGCATAATTTTATTTTTTTAATTTCTGCAATCAGTCTTCATACCTGACAAGCCTGGTATGGTAACCTTTTACTCTATATTTTTTTTGTTTTTACTTCAATTATTATTTTGGAAATCTCATCTTGTAGTTAATGCTTACATCACCCTGAGAGATTTTCGTCAGCTTCCCTTTCACCAGTTTCTTTTTTAGAGAACTTAAATGGTCGGTAAACAGCGTACCTTCAATATGGTCATACTCATGCTGAATTACGCGGGCTCTAATATCGGAAAAAGTTTCCGTATGCTTAACGAAATTTTCATCATAATATTCGATAAGAATGGTACTTTTTCTTTTTACATCCTCTCTTACGTCCGGAATCGAAAGGCACCCTTCATTAAATTTCCACTCATCACCGGATTCTTCAAGAATTTTAGCATTGATGAAAACTTTTTTAAAATCTTTCAGCTCATCTTTAATATCTTCATAATCTTCATCATCCGCAAGCGGAGAAACATCGATTACAAACAGACGAATATCCAGACCGATCTGCGGTGCGGCCAAACCTATGCCATTTGCACTATTCATCGTTTCGAACATATTTTCAATCAATTCCTGTAATTCGGGATAATCTTTTTCTATATCCTTTCCCACTTTTCTCAAAACAGGATCCCCAAAGGCTCTTATTGGTAAAATCATCTTGTTCTTTGTTCTAAAAAATTCTGCAATATGATAGTTGCGCTTACTTTATCTATTAATCCCTTTTCCTGCCTCTTTTTTTTGGTCTTTCCACTCTGAGAAATAAAAAATGAGGCCATCTTGGATGTAAATCTTTCATCAAAACGATGAACCTGAATGGTCGGAAACTCTTTTTTAAAAATATCTATGAACTTTAAAATGTCCTTTTCGATTTCAGAAATATTTCCTTTCAAATCTACGGGAAGCCCGATAACCACATCATCTACTTTATTATCAGTGAAATATTTTTTCAAAAATTCAACTAATGATTGAGTCTGTACCGTATCGAGACCACTCGCAATGATCTGCATATCGTCCGTCGCAGCGATACCACAACGGGCCTTTCCATAGTCTATTGCAATGATCTGTCCCATAAGTCTGCAAATTTAAGAAAATTTAGTCATTTTATCCGTAACACAGTTTTTTTTATAAATCATGTTTTATTCCATTATTTTTTTTATATTTTTAATTCTCCAAAAAGCAATAATATGAAGAAACTCATCCTCGTAAGACATGCCAAAAGCGACTGGCCTGAAGAAACGGAAGACTTCGACAGACCTTTGGCAGACAAGGGTTTAGAAGATGCCATAAACATGTCCCGTTTTTTAAAAACAAACAACATTTCGATAGATTACCTCGTATCGAGCCCGGCAGTACGCGCATTAAATACATGTGAAATTTTTAATCAGACGTATAATACCAGTATTACCACCAACGAGAAACTGTATAATCCTCTGGAACGAAATTTCGAATCTGTCATTTACGATCTGGATGATCGCCATGATTCGGTGGCTTTTTTCTCTCACAACAATGGTATTTCTAATTTTGCGAATTCTATGTCGGAAAATATTTTTCATTTCCCGACCTGCGGTGTTGCAGGTTTTGAGATCGACTGCAATTCGTGGTCTGAGTTTGACGGCGCCCGTAAGAAGCTTTTATTCTTTTATGAACCCGGGAAAATCTAGCATTATTATAAAACTACTGTATTGTTTTACTTTCTTACTCTTCTGTTCATGCCAAAAGAAGCATGTAACTTATTTCGATAAAATTTCATTTTATGACGTGAAGCTCTCTGATCCTCAGCCCGGAGAATGGAGGTACAGCCGGAGTGAAACATTCCAGACCTTTGCCGAATTTCAAAAGACCCGGAAAATAATTCCCGTTAATAGAAAAAATATAATTTACCTGCAGCCTATCGGAAAATTTAATGACCTGCAGCAAAAAGAAATTGTTCTGACCAGAGAGTATTTAAAAGCTTATTTTCAACTGGAAACAAAGATTCTTCCCATTCTGTCCAATAATATTTTCCCGAAGTCTGTCAAAAGAATTTTCAGAGACGCGCAGGGACAGGTGTTAGCAGGATATGTTCTCGACAGTATTCTGATGAACCGTAAGCCGGATGATGCAGTGGTAGTGATGGGAATTACGGAAAGAGATCTTTTTCCAAAGCCTGAATGGAATTATGTCTTTGGGCTGGCTTCCCATGCAGGCGGAGTCGGCTAACTTCAATGTACCGCTTTGCAGACTGGAGCCTTACGGAATCCAATTTTAACAAAGGTCTGGAGAGATTAATAAAGATCAGTTCGCACGAAATCGGACATATGTTCAGGATCAGTCATTGCCTGAACGCCAACTGTGTCATAAACGGCACCAACGGTCTCGGTGAAACAGACACTCATTTTGCCCATGCCTGCTCACTCTGCCAGCAGAAACTCAATTCAGGCATCCGGTATAATAATCGTAAGCGGATGACTGACCTTAAGCACTTTGAAAAACAGCATTTACATTCTGAATGGTCGCGGGTACAAAAAGATCTAAATATAATTAAGTAATTGGCCAGCCTTATAATCCCTACTATAAAAACTTCTGTACAGACTTCAAAATCATGGGAAAATATCATGTTTACACTCTTGCGTTTTTATAACGGATAAGATAATTTTGTTATTAATATTTATTCTAAATAAAAATAATATGAAAAAACAATTTTATTTCATCCTATTTCTACTCCTTTTAAGCGGAAGTAAAATGCAATCACAGGCGACAGCCACTGTCTTTATTACCGATCTTTCCTCTCCGAATCCCATGGTAATAGATGGTCATACAATGTATATCGGTCTCTACGAGCTGAATAAAATAGTGAAGATAAACCTGAGTCAGCCGGGTTTGCCCCCTACTGATGTGGTAACCGGTGTTAACAGACCCTACGGGCTGGCACTGAAAGATCATACTTTATATATTTCCGAGTTCGGAGCAAACAGGATATCTAAATTTAATCTCAACGGCTCCGGTACAAGTGCTGAAATTATGCTCTCCAACATCAGCAGCCCCATAGGATTGGAGTTTTCGGGAAATGATCTGTATATAGCTCTCGAAGGAGATAATAAGATTGCCAAAATAGATGTCACTCAACCCAATCCTCAAGTGAAAGATATAGCGTCCGCAGCTTCACCGTTTGACATTGAAATTGTAGGAAATGACTTGTACTTTACCGAAAGATTTCAGGGTAAAGTTTCAAAGGTCAGCTTAAACAGTTCCGGTGCACCAACAACAGTGGTTCAGGGCTTAAGCTACCCTTCAGGTATTAGCCATTATGGTAATGAAATATTTGTATGTGAAGCCGATGCTGCTAAAGTTTCTAAATTCAATATCACCCAGCCCAACCCCGTCCTGTCTGTGGGTATTGCTTCCAGTGAATTTATTTATCCTTCAGGAATTATTACAAAGGAAAAAACAATATTCGTTTCAGATTTCTTCTCAGGTTCATTACTGAAAACAGACCTAGCAGCATTATCAGTTTCTGAACAAACTAATAAGAATAAAATCTCAGTTTACCCAAATCCCGCCAAAGAATATCTTACGGTAGCAAATGTTAAGTCAAAAGATTATAAAATTTTCGATATGGCAGGAAATCTCATTGTATCAGGCAGAATAGAAAGAAATACGGTCAATGTAAGCCAGCTTATAAAAGGAAACTACATAATCCAGATCGGTGATGTTATTAAAAAATTTATTAAAAATTAAAATTAAATTTTCTTAAAGCGTATTGTCAAGCTTCACGAAAACCTATTTTTAAAGGCTACGGTACAGAAAAACAATACTTTTAATAATCAAAAGCTCCAACTTTTATTGGAGCTTTTTGGTATCATTTACTTTTTTTTGAAATCCAGATCCTCAAAATCAAAACTGAAATCCGTTACTTCAGAAATTGGTTTTAACCGTGCAGCCTGTGCTATGCCGTTCTCATCATAATCAAAAATAATATAGGCATCAGCATCATAACTTCTGTCGTCCCATTTTATGATGAAGGTATTATTTGAATACGGAAGCAATTCTCCCTTCAGTCGTGGAGAGCTTTTGCAGAATATTCGGTAAGAATTTCCCTGAGGGGAAATCTCAGCATCTCCGAACCAGACATCATGATATGTTCCTACAAACTGCTCCGCTTTAGGCTGAAGAGTTTTATCCTTTCTGAAGGCCTCTGATTGGGCAAAGGCTTCTTTCTTCTGCCTGGCAAATTCCTCCTCCGCTTTTTCCATTCTGTCTCCGTAATTTTTCAGCCAGTTTCTGTCTGCAATTCCCAGGTAAGCATCTTTCACCGTATTGGTAATGGTATTGAAGGCCGCCCCGGACTGCTGATTGGTTAGCACCACAATTCCCAGCTTCAGATCCGGAATTATGGTAAACTGAGTAACGGTACCGATTAATCCGCCGGTGTGCTGAACCTGTTTGTGACCTTTCACATCACTTAGAAACCAGCCCATCCCATATCCGTAAAAGCTTGTATCATATGGATTTTTTGCAGCGACCCTGTCCGGAATCTGCAGACTCCAGAGCTGCTGAACATTTTTATCCGAAACTAATTTATTACCGTCTTTTGTGGTAAAATTATTCATCAGACATTCTGCCCAGGTCGTCATGTCTTTGATATTACTCATAATTCCTCCTGCCGCATTGGCCGTCTCATTCCAATCATGCGGAACTGCGACCGCTTTACCGTCTACAGGCGCATGGGCATCAATTTTATTGGTAACTGCTTTTGCCCTGCTGTAGCTTCCGAAGCTGGAAGTCATCCCGACAGGCTTCATAATTCTCTGTTCAATAAAATCTGCCCAGCTTAGACCGGAAACTCTGTGAATAACGTCTCCCGCCACAATAAACATAATATTATTATAATCTAATGTCGTTCTGAACGGATTTTCAGGCTTCAGATACCTTACATGGTGAACGATATCGTTTACCGTAAGATTTCCGCCTTCTGGAAAGAACATTAAATCGCCCTGTCCAAGACCCAATCCGGCTCTGTGCGTCACCAGATCTCTGATGGTGATGTTTTGAGAAACATAAGGATCATACATTTGAAATTCGGGAATATATTGTGACACTTTATCATCCCAGTCCAGCTTCCCTTCATCTGCCAGTATGGCCAATGCCGTACAGGTAAAGCCTTTGGAATTGGACGCAATCCCCACTAAGGTCTGATCGTCCATGGGCTGCTTTGTCGTTAATGAGCGTACACCAAAACCTTTAGAATAAATCACTTTACCATCTTTGATAACGCCTACGGACATTCCGGGTACATCGAACGTTTTTAAGGTATTTCGGATCAGTTCGTCCAGCTTTCTCTCTTCAATCTGTGCATTAAAAAGCCCTACCGCCAGGAGAAGAAAGAAAAAAGAAATTTTCTGTTTCATTTTTTAATTTTTCCAAAGTTAATCAATTCAGTATTATTGAGTAAATTTGCAGATTCAAACAGTTGAGTTAATGACAAAAATCCTCCTCCTTTCCGACTCTCATTCTTACATCGATGACCGCATATTAGAATATGCCGGTCAGGCTGATGAAATATGGCACGGCGGAGATTTCGGAAGTACGGATGTGATCGAACAGCTTGAGAAAATAAAGCCTTTAAGAGGAGTGTACGGAAATATCGACAATGCAGAAATCCGTTCAGAATTTCCCGAGGTAAACCGTTTTTTCTGTGAAAATGTGGAAGTTCTGATGATTCATATCGGCGGTTACCCCGGAAAGTATACTCCGGCCGCTAAGAGAGAGATTACCGAAAAGGCGCCGAAACTTTTTATCTCAGGACATTCTCATATTTTAAAAGCCATGTTTGATCAGAAAAATAATCTGCTTCATTTAAATCCGGGAGCATGTGGAAAACAGGGCTGGCACAAAACCAGAACGATGATGCGCTTCACGATTGACGGAAGTGAAGTGAAAGATCTGGAAATTATTGAACTCGGATCAAAATTCTAAGGTATTATGAAGATCGGTGATAAAGTTTCGGTAGTAGATGAGGATCTGAGCGGAGTGATAACCTCGGTTCATGATCATATGGTTGTTTTTAAAGATATCTACGGATTTACGTATCAATACCCAAAAGACAAACTTGTTCCTAAAGATGTTGATCTCTATGAAAATATTAAAGTCATCAAAAAAGCCGAGCCCCGGAAAGTAATTTCTAAAAAACATCAGAAAAATCATTTGGTTTTAGACCTCCATTTTCATAATTTAGTAAAATATCCTAATGAATACGACAGTTTTGAAAGGCTCTTCATGCAGAAAGAAAAATTACTGCAGGTTATTGCATTCTGCAGGAAAAATAATCTGAAGAGGCTGGAGATTGTTCACGGTATTGGTGACGGCGTTTTACAGAGAATGGTTCTGGATGTTCTGGAGAGCCAGAGTCATCTGGATTTTTATAATAAGGAAATACTTCACCATCAATCGGGTGCGGTAATGGTAGAATTTCACTAAATTTGCAGGAATTGAAATATGAACGTACTTAATTTACTTTTTACCAAAGACGGGCTCATCTACCAAATTGTGAAGAATAAAAGCATTTTGGAAGAAAAGTCTTATTTTGTTAACGAAGAGTCTCCGGAAAATTTCATTGATGAAAAGCTGGATGAGGTTTTACTTAAACAGAGATTTGATGAAATTCAGGTCATTTCGGCACTGAATCATTTCACCCTGATGCCAGAAGGTTTTTCCGAGCATGATGCAGGATATGATCTCATTTCCTACAATGCTCACGTCGAACGGGAAAATGAAGAACTTATGCTTTCTGTAAACAAGAAATTCGGTATCCAGTTTTATTATACGTTCCCCAAAAAATTTTATAAGAAGATCAAAGAACTTGCCTTTCCTGTTCACTTTAACTTTTCAGGAGAAAGATTTTTAAATTCAATTCATCATAAAAGCAAAAAAGAGATTCATATTAATCTATATCATCATCAGTGCGAATTTTTTGCAATAGATAACAAAAAACTCATTTTATACAATAACCTGGATGTGAATTCGGAAGTTGATTTTCTTTATTTTGTCATGTTTACATTAAGTAAAATCGGTTTTGGAATTAATGAAACCAATTTTTTTGCTTATGGTGAAACTACTGAAAACGAAACTTTTATTTCGGAATTACAGAAATTTGTAAAAAATCTGAAAATTGTATTTGATAATATTCCGACCAAAAACTTCATCCTAAATTAGGTGGCAGGTGGCAGATCAAAAGACTTATTTCTGAGCTGCTCCATTACCTAACCCAAAACCCAACCATTTATGTACAGAATAATTTCAGGCAAGTGGAAAGCCAAGAAAATAGCAGCTCCTAAAAATTTTGATGTAAGACCTACTACAGACTTTGCAAAGGAAGCTTTGTTCAGTATTCTGGAGAATACGTATGACATGCAGTCGATTTCTGTACTTGACCTGTTTGCCGGAATAGGTTCTATAAGCTTTGAATTTGCATCACGGGGCTGTCAGGATATCACTTCCGTGGAAATGAATCCCAAACACACTTCATTTTTGAATTCTACGGCTTCAGAGCTGGGATTCAGCTTACAGGTAAATGTACAGCGAGGTGATGTTTTTGACTGGCTTAAAAAATTCAGGAATAAAAAATCTTTTGAGATCGTCTTCTCTGATGCTCCTTTTGAAATGGAAGAAAAAAAATACCACGAATTAATCTCACTGGTTTTAAACAATAAATATTTAAAATCCAATGGAATTCTGGTCGTTGAGCATCAAAGCCGGATGAAATTCGACCATCCCAATCTTATTGACAGCAGAAAATACGGAAATGTAAGTTTCAGCTTTTTTGAACCGAATAAAGAAGAAACAGATACTCTGGAAATGTAATCCTGAGTGTTTTTTTGCAGCCATTCCGTTTGAAATTATGCCGACGTAAAAAAAGGAGTAAAAAAAGCTGTTTCCTGTTGAATGAAACAGCTTCTGTTTTATAGTACTTTTAATTCTAAGTCGATCGTTTTTCCAAAGAATTTTTTCGAGATCTTTTCAAAATTTTTAGTGATATCCGAAAGGTAAAACTGATAATTGGGTTTAGGATTGCTTTCATTCAACAGATCATACTTATCCAGGATGATTTTCAGATGATTGGCGACAATATTCGGCGAGTCTATGACCCGGACCCGGTTTCCGTAGTATTGCTTTATTTCATCAATAAGAAGAGGATAATGCGTACAGCCCAAAATCAATGTTTCTATATTTTTTAACTTACTGTTACTTAAATAATTATAAATTATGGAATGGGTAATCGGATGATTTTTAAAACCTTCTTCAATAGCAGGCACCAGTAATGGAGTGGCCAGCTCGTCTACTTTGATCCATTTATTATGTTTTCTTATGCTTTTTTTATAAAGTCCTGAATTTACCGTTGCCTTAGTCGCAATGACTCCTACGTTATTATGAATTTCGTATGAAACTTTCTCAGCGACAGGATTTATTACATCGATTACCGGAACTTTACCGGCAACCGATTCCATTACTTCCTTCAAAGCATTGGCCGTCGCTGTATTACACGCAATTACAATGGCCTTGCAATTTTGCTGCAATAAAAAGTCGGTGATTTTGGTAGAATACTCTATAATGGCTTCTTTGGATTTTTCACCGTAAGGAAGATGTTTGGTATCTCCAAAATAAATCAGGTCTTCATTGGGAAGAAGTCTCTTGATCTCCTTAGCCACTGTCAAACCTCCCACCCCACTGTCGAAAATGCCGATTGGCTGGCTCTTTGAAAGGTGCGAATAATTTTGCTTTTTAGTTTTCAAAATTGAGTTGAAATTTTATACAAAAATAGTGAATTTGTTGGATACCGGATACCCAAGTTTTAACATTGTTCCGCAACCATTCTTACGCTTTATGACTTTGCGACTAAACAATAAATAAGTCAGCTGCAATTCCATCCGCCATAAACCAATGCTTTTCTGGGATTTTAAGATGGTCATTTTCTATGGTTAACAGACCGTCTTCCAGTTTATGGGTAATGCCGGTGTAAAGCTTTTCAATCATTCTTTCAGGAAATTTATTTCTCACGTTTTCCAGATCTACGCCCCATACGGTCCTGAGCCCGATCATCATCATCTCATTGAACTGGTCTTCCTTTGAAAGGATCTCTTCCTCTTTGGCCAGCAGACCGGCATGTATTTTTTTTATATACTGCGGATTATTGGCAACATTCCAGCTTCGTGTATCGAATCCGTTATACGAATGCGCTGACGGACCTATTCCCAGGTATTCATTATATTTCCAGTAAGCAGAATTGTGTTTAGAATGAAAACCGGGTTTCGCAAAATTCGAAATTTCATAATGTTCGAAATGATGATCTTTCAGAAAATCAATCATATAATAGAATTCTTTATTCTGTTCTTCTTCTTTGGGATTTACAACTTTTCCCTTTGCAATCCAGTTTTCAAGGGCAGTTTTGGGTTCAACCGTTAAGGCATAAGATGAAATATGAGGAATTTCCAATGCCATGGTTTTATTTAAATTCTCTTTCCAGATCTCAAGACTGGAAGTGGGCGAACCGTAAATAAGATCAATACTTAAATTCTCAAATCCAAAATCCTGAGCTCTTTTGATAGAGCCTTCTGCTTCGGAAGCATTATGGGCACGATTCATCAACCTGAGATCTTCGTCAAAAAAGCTCTGCGTACCTACAGACAGTCGATTAACAGGAGATCCGGATAAAGTCTTCAGAAAATGTTTATCCAGGTCATCGGGATTTGCCTCTAAAGTAATCTCGATATCTCTGTCGAAACTGAAATATTTTAAAACCTCATCAATTAAAGAATGAATTTCATCACCTGAAAGGATGGATGGCGTTCCGCCTCCAAAGTAAAGTGACTGTAAATTTTTGTTCTGCAATTCGTCTTTCCGTAAAAAGATTTCCCTTTTCATGGCCGCTATCATTTCCTCCTTAAAATTTAAAGAGGTAGAAAAATGAAAATTGCAATAGCTGCATTTCTGCTTACAGAACGGAATGTGAATATAAATCATAAAAAAAGCTCTGAAAATTCAGAGCTCAAATTTATTTAAATTAAATCGATTAATATCTATAACCTCTGTGATTAATGAAGTTATCAAAGTTATATCCTACTCCCAACATGAAGCTGTTTCCTCCATACTCCTGGATGTCAGACATTCCCAGGTTATAAGTAGCACCCACCATAAATTTGTTAAATCTTACTTTAACAATCGGGGAAATACTTAACTGCTGGCTATCGAATCTGTTTTGAACAGATCGGTAACTTACTCCAAAAGAAAATGCATTGATATCATTGAAAAATGTTGCCATTAAGTTATAATCAATCGTTCTGGTAGAGTTGGTATTTAAATTAATTAAAGCTGATGGGGTTACATACATATTGTCTGCAAAATGCCAGTCATATCCTAAGTTTAAGAAAAACTTAATCGGAGAAGGCTCACGTCCGTTTACAATAGACTCATCATTTGTTAAAGCGATATCATTAACGGAAACTCCGGCAAAGATATTTCTGTACGTAGCGGCAACTCCAAAGTTGGCATAGGCCATGAAGATATTACTTTCGCTTCCCTGTAATAACGGGTCTGATGCATCTTCAGTATTAATTTTTGAATAATCAAAATTCATGTTATACATGCTTACACTTGTACCGAAAGAGAATTGATCTTTTCGGTCTCCTTCACTGCTCAAAGGAATAAAATAAGAAGCTCCCGCAGTGATTCCTCCTGCAGAAATAGGACCATTGCTATCTCTGAAAACAGAAAGACCAGCACCCACTCTATCAAAAATATTCGCATTAATCCCCACTGATTGTACATTTGGAGATTCGCTGAATTTTGAAAATTGTTGTTGATAGTTGAGATTTAGCTGTACGTAGTCTGTTTTACCGTATTGTGCAGGGTTGAACAGGAACTCACCATCCAAGAGATATTGTTGATAGTATGGTAATGTTTCTTGTGCTTTATATGCATTTGACAAAAGAGCCAAACACACGATAGCATATAGTTTTCTCATAACAAATCTTGATTTCAATTCAACAAATATAAAAAAATTCTCAATATATTTTTAGTTTTCTAAATAATTTCTCCATTTTTTTACAGCATCCGCCATATCTTTGGGCATTGGGCTTTCAAAATACAATTCTTTCTTCGTCGTCGGATGTATAAATCCTAAAGTATGGGCATGCAGGGCATGTCTGGGCAGTATTTCAAACACATTTTTTATAAACTGTTTATACTTAGGCAGATTAATCCCTCTTAACGGGGTGTGTCCTTCATACCTTTCATCATTAAAGAGCGTGTGGCCGATATGTTTAAAGTGCGCTCTGATCTGATGGGTTCTGCCGGTTTCCAGCTTACATTCTACCCAGGTCATATATCTGAATCTTTCAAGCACTTTATAATGCGTTACGGCATGTTTTCCCTGGCTTCCGTCTACATAGGTATGCATCTGCATTCTGTTTTTAGGATGTCTTCCGATATGTCCTGTGATGGTTCCTTCGTCATCCTGCACATTTCCCCAGACAAAAGCCCAGTATAATCTTTTAGTTTTTCGTTCAAAAAACTGTTTAGCCAGGAAACTCAAGGCATATTCGTTTTTTGCAATGACCAGCAGCCCTGATGTATCCTTATCAATTCTGTGCACCAGGCCCACCCTGTCCAGGTCAGATTTTTCATTGTTCTGCTCGAAATGGTACGCCAATGCGTTCACCAATGTCCCGTCCCAGTTTCCAAATCCCGGGTGCACTACCATTCCCGGTTCTTTATCTACCACTACGAGATCATCGTCTTCATAAATAATATTGATCGGAATGTTCTGAGGAATAATGACATTCTCTCTCGGTGGATGTGTGAGTAAAACAGAAATCTGATCACCGGGTTTTACACGGTAATTCTGCTTCACCGGAGTTCCGTTAACCACGACATTTCCGGCTCTGCAGGTTTGTGAAATTTTATTTCTTGAAGAATTCTGACGGTAGATGAAAAGGAATTTATCGATCCTCAGCGGCTCCTGCTTTTTATCAACTGTGATATTCAGATGCTCATACAATCCGCTGTTTTCCTCATCAATATCAATACCCGTGATATTTAACAATTCTTCATCTAAAAAATCTTCGTTATCTTCTGTCATTGCTTTTATTTTTATACAAAAGGCTTCAACATTTAAAGTTGAAGCCTGATCATTATATGTTAATTATCCTGATTAATCTATGATTACCTTTTTCGCCTTTGGCTTTTCAGCAGGCGGTGTATTGGCAGGTTTAGCATTTCCTGTACCTGAATTACTTCCCGTTGTTGACGATTTAGGCTTACTCTCAGATGTTGCTGCCGGTTTCCCACTGGCTGGCCTTGCATCGGTTTTGGCAGGTTCCGTTTTCGGCACTTCTCTTCTTGGTGCAGGCGGAGGTGCTACCGGTTCATATACGGGTTCCTGATGAACTTCCTGATATTGCACCGGAGGCAGACCGGTATCTACTTTCATCCGGTAAATGGAGTTCAGCTGCTCGATCTTAGAGCTTAATTCTGCCGGTGTTTTCTTACTTGCCCAGAGATCCATCTGCATTCCCTGGTCCCTGACATCACCTGAAGCAGGATCCTGATAATAGATAATATCAGATTCATCCTTCGATCCGTCTTCGTGCTCTACAAGTCCCACTTCAAACATGCTTCTGGCGATCACCTGTCTTGCCTCTTTCACCGTTAATCCCACTACATTCGGAATTGAAATATTTCGCATAGGTCCCGATCCGATGACCACATCTACTGTTGAGAATCTCGGAAGCAGGGATTTAGGCTGTATCACATTTCCTTTAAATAATAATCTGATGATCGCATCTTTCTGGATGCTCGGCTCGTAGATCGTATCTCCTACTTTAAGTCCCACCTGATCCAGTCTTCTGAAAGCCAGTCCTGCATATTTATTGATGACGTCAGGAACTGCAACGGGAGCCCAGGTTCTCGGATTTACCTTAATCTGGATGGCTCTTCCGTCTTTTACTCGTGAGCCTGGCGCAGGATATACCTGCAGTACCTGAAAAGGTCTGTATTTAGGATCGTATTTAAAACTGTCTACCTCATATTCCAATCCTGCATCATCCAGGATTTTTACCGCTTCATGTACAGATTTGTTAACAACATTGGGGACCGGTATTTCCTGACCATGATTAGTATGGTATTCTAACCAACGAAATGTAAGCCAGACCAACCCCACAAAAACACCTATGGCTACGACTAAGTTCAGTAAAACTTTCCAATTGAAAAGTGATTTAAGCATACTTAAAATGACTATAATTAGACAGCAAATATAATTAATAATTTTAGAACATGCTTTTTATTTAACACATTTCACTTTTGATTTTAAAATTTCAGAATTTGCGTATTCCATTATATAAAATGATTAAATTTGCCCTAATTGATACTATATGGTTATGAGCAAAAAACAAGTTGCCGTAGTGATGGGGGCTATTCTGACGAATATGTGGTCTCTCTGAAAAGCGGTCAATTAATTTATGATTCTTTAGACAGAGATCTTTATGAAGTATATAAAGTCGTTATCCTTAAAGATGAATGGTACTTTTTAGGCGAAGATGACAGAAAATATGATATTAACCGAGGGGATTTTTCTGTAACACTGGGTACTGACAAAACACTAAAATTCGATGTCTGTTTCAATATTATTCACGGTACACCGGGTGAAAATGGTATTCTCCAGGCTTACTGGGATGCCATAGGACAGGCCTATACCGGTTGTGACTTTTACCAAAGTGCCTTAACATTCAACAAAAAAGATACGCTGGCCGTATTATCAAAATACGGGATTCCTTCTGCAAAGAGTGTTTATTTACGAAAAGGTGAAGAAATCAATGTGGATGAGATTGTAGAAAATCTTGGTCTTCCTGTTTTTGTTAAACCAAACCAGTCCGGCTCTTCACTGGGAATTTCGAAAGTGAAAGAGAAGTCTGAACTAGTGGCTGCAGCGGAAGTTGCGTTTAAAGAAGATGATGAGATTTTAATTGAAAGTTTTCTCGACGGAATGGAAGTATCAGTCGGAGTTATCGATTATAAAGGGGAAACGATTGTTTTAGGGATCACCGAAATTGTCCCGCAGAATGAATTCTTCGATTATGAAGCTAAGTACGAAGGTGCTTCGGAAGAAATCACACCGGCCAGAATTGATGATGAAACAAGAATCAGAGTAGAGGAAATTTCAAAAAGAGCGTACGACTCTCTTGGGATGAGCGGTTTTTCGAGAAGTGAGTTTATTCTGATGAACGGTATTCCTTATATGCTTGAAATGAATACAAACCCGGGATTTTCTCCTGCAAGTATTCTTCCCCAGCAGGCGAAGATTTACGGAATTTCTATCACGGACCTTTGTGGAAACGAGGTTGAAAAAGCTTTAAATAAATTCAGAAATTAGTAATTAGAAGTTAGAAATTAATATGATTGATAATGGCAGAATACAAAATTCAAAATTGAGAATTCACCATTTACAATTGCAACCTATAATTGATAACTCATAACTTATAACTATATACGCATGAAAATTGCCGTTTTCCCGGGGTCGTTTGATCCCATTACCTTAGGACATTATGATATTATAGAGAGAGCAGCTCCGCTTTTTGATAAATTAATTATCGCCATCGGACAAAACTCTCAGAAGAAATATATGTTCCCGATGGAGAAAAGAATGGAATTCATCCAGAATTCCGTAGCTGAGTTTCCGAATGTGGAAGTTGATTATTTTGAAGGCCTGACCGTAGATTACTGCTTCGAAAAAAATGCACAGTATATTCTGCGTGGCTTAAGAAATCCTGCCGATTTTGAATTTGAAAAAGCAATAGCCCATACCAACAGAACTTTAGCACATAAAAAACTGGAAACGGTATTTTTACTGACCTCATCGGGAAAATCTTTTATCAGTAGCAGTATTGTAAGAGAAATCATTAACCACGGAGGTGAATATGAATTACTGGTTCCGGACTCGGTGAGAGTTTAATTAATTAGTAATGGGGTAATGAGTAATTTTGCTATCATTGATTACCAATTACCCATATAAATGTATGCACGAACAGCTTAATTTTGCCATAGAAGTACTCGGAACGATTTCCTTTTCCATGTCGGGAAGTTTTGCAGCCATGCAAAAACGTCTTGATCCCTTCGGTGTACTTATCATTGCATTTGTAACCTCTGTGGGTGGCGGAACGGTAAGGGATCTTTTGCTTGACATTCCGGTTTTCTGGATGCATGATCTTCTCACCTGCGCTTTAATTATTCTGACCAGTATCTTTACAATGATTTTTAAGTCATTTGAAAAGAACTTTAAAGTCACATTATTTATTTTCGACAGCTTCGGGCTTGGGTTATTTACCATTATCGGGGTTCAGAAGGGCCTTAATGCAGATATCCATCCTTTAATATGTATAGGATTGGGCACCATTACCGGATGTTTCGGAGGAATTATACGGGATATTCTGCTGAACAGAATCCCTCTGATTTTCAGAAAAGAAATTTATGCAACAGCCTGTATCGTCGGCGGTTCGGCTTTTTTACTCCTGACCAAACTTACCCACCTTTCGTATACTGTTATTCAGGTTTTTACCATCCTGCTCATTGTGTCGATCCGGACGCTGGCCGTAAAATATCACTGGCAGATTCCTAAATTTTACGGGTATGAAAACAATTCTGAAATGTGATCGGGCATTATTATTTCTTTATTTTATTTCAGATACACCTAGAGCAAATTAATGTAAAAAAAAGCAGTTAACATTTAATATGAGATAAAAATGATGATATACTGACTCTGAAACGGATCAGCTACATGATGCCTGAAATATAATGAATCCATTAAAAAAGGTATTACAACTGCCTAGCAAAAACAGAAAAAGTCCTGAAAACCAGGACTTCAATATTCTCAATTAAAAAATTCCGCTTAGAATTTTCCTCTTTGTCTCATATTCGGATTGTGCATATGTTTCTGCATCGTCGGCATTTTCAGCTGATCTTTCATCATTTTTATCTGATCGGCCATCATTCCGGCACTGTCCAGTCTTTTGGCTTCTTCAAGCAATTTCTGACCTTCCTGCTTTCTTCCTTTAGAAATCGCCGCCGCAGCAAGGTTCAAAGTGGCCATAGCTCTGTCATGCTTCATATTCAGGCCATATTCCAATGCTTTTTTCATCAGAGGCTCCACTTTTGTCGGGTGATCCTGAGCCTGCGTTAATCCCAGTAAATAATGAAAATACCCATACTGAGATTTGTGAAGCTGAGACTGATAGTTTGTAATTTTCGATAGCCATTCCGCCGCTTTCTCCATATTCTGTTTTCTCAGCTGCCAGAACGCCAGCAAAATATATTCATTTTTAAAGAAAAGTAAAATAGGCGATGAAGCCAGGAGGAAGATCACAATTCCCCATCCCAGATTTCTTGTGAAAATCATCATATAGAGTCCCAAAAGTATAAGAACCGCCGCAATTACAATTTTTATGTACTTATTCATTATAAAATTTTAGAAGTGCAAAGATAACAAATTTGATTGTTTATTGTTGATCGTTTACAGTTGATCGTAAAAACTTTCCTGAAAAATATTCAGCATTCAGAAGACCATTAGCTAATCACCATTAGCCAACAACCTTTTCGTACGTCTGAAAACAGAAATCATATTGGCTTCTATCGTCTTTTTCATGACCGGTCTCGGCTGTTTTTTTCCAGATTTTCGGATCAATCTTCGGGAAATATACATCTGCTTCAAGATCAGCTTTCACTAAAGTAACTTCTAACCTGTCTGCTGCTTCCATCGTCTGTTCATAAATGTTTCCACCACCGATGATAAAAATTTCCTCATCGATCTTTTTTGCAAACTTTACTGCTTCCTTGATGCTTCCTACAATCAGAATCCCCTCTTCAAACCAGTCTTTCTTCCTGGAAACAACAATATTCGTACGGTTTGGAAGCGGCTTCCCGATACTTTCATATGTTTTTCTTCCCATTATAACCGGATGCCCCGACGTGAGATCTTTAAAGTGTTTTAAATCTTTCGGAAGATGCCAAAGCAACTGATTATTAAAACCAATCTCGTTTTTCTCTCCCATTGCCACCACTATTGTTGTCATTAAAATAATTTTTTACAAAATTAGCACATAATTTGTATATTTGATTAGCACAAAAAATTAAAAGAAAATAAACTTATGAAAAACAAGGGCTGTCTGAGCGCCGGAACTATTGGCATCGCTCTCCTTATTATTGTTGCTGTATTATTCTTCTGGGGTAAGAGCGGTTACAATAGCTTTGTGGATAAAGAACAAACCGTTAATACAAAATGGTCAAACGTAGAGACCGTTTATCAAAAGAGAGCCAATCTGATTCCGAACCTGGAAAGAACGGTAAAATCGTATTCAAAATTTGAGCAGGAAACATTAACCAAAGTAATTGAAGCCCGTTCCAAGGCTACTTCCATCAATGTAGACCCTACCAATATGACCGAACAGGATATCGCAAGATTCCAGGCTGCACAGGGTGAATTATCAGGTGCATTAAGCAGATTAATGGCTGTTGTAGAACAATATCCCAATCTGAAAGCCGATCAGCAGTATCTCAATTTCCAGAGGGAATATATCGCCATTGAAAACAGTATAAGAAGCGAAACCGTTTATTATAATGATGCTGCTAAAGATTACAACACTTCGATCAAGCAGTTTCCTAACAATATCCTGGCAAATTTCACCAATTTCAAGGAAAAACCTTATTTCAAAGCGGAAGCAGGCGCTCAAAAAGCTCCTGATGTATTCTCAGAATAATGAGCCGTTTCCTTACAGATCAACAGATAGCTTCCCTAGTGGAAGCTATTCGGTCGGCAGAAGAACATTCTACCGGTGAAATCCGTGTACACATCGATTCTAATACGAAGGGCGATCACGCAAAAGCTGCAGTGAAGGTCTTCGAAGAATTATGTATGAATAAAACTGCCCACAGAAATGCCGTGCTGTTTCATGTTAACTTTGAGCAAAAGTATCTTACCATTATCGGGGATACCGGAATACATGACAAAGTACATCAGTCATACTGGGATCAGCTTCATGATGAGATTACTTCTGAATTTGCCAAAGGAAATTATTATAAGGCTATGAAAAGTGCCATTCTTAAAACAGGCGTTGAACTTAAAAAATATTTTCCGGTGACCGGAGAAAACCACAACGAACTTTCTAATGAGATTACGTTCTCCTAAAATACTATTTTCACTTTTATTACTATGCTTTTACAGTTTTGTATCAGCACAGTATAAAATTCCTGAAAAGCCCGCAGTTTTATATCCTGTTTATGATGAAGCAAAGTTATTGTCTGAACAGGAAAAAAATGAGCTTAACAATAAACTTATAAAGTTCGCAGATTCTACCTCGACTGAAATCGAAGTTATCATCATCCCTTCTGCTAAAGGAGAAGATATCAACTTTCTGGCGACGATGTTTGGTGAAAAATGGGGGATCGGAAAAAAGATGTTGATAATGGCGTTGTTTTTCTGATCGCTACAGAAGACCATACGATGTCAATCCAGCAGGGAAGAGCTGTTGAACAGTATTTAACGGCTTCGGTTGCAGGACAGATTTTAGATTATATTGTCACTCCGAATTTCAAAAAAGGAGAATGGTATGACGGGATCAACCGTGGTACCTCTGCTATTATGGAAGCCGTGGAAGGAAAATTCAAGCCTGTTGAAAATCCCGAAAACGGCGGAAAGGGCAGTATCACAAAAATTTTTATCATTGCATTTATTATTTTTATTATTATCATTTTCTTATTCAGCAATAGAGGCGGAGGAAGAGGTGGAAATAATGATGATGATGATGATGTGATCCTCGGCAGAAGAGGTCGCAGAAACTATCCCGGAGGATTCTTTCCTTTCCCCGGAAGTTTCGGGGGCGGTTTTGGTGGAGGCAGTTCCGGAGGTGGCGGATTTGGAGGCTTCGGTGGTGGCGGAAGCTTTGGCGGCGGCGGAGCATCGGGGGGATGGTAATCAAATACTTAATTTCAAGTGCAATTTAATCATAGAACTTTATTCACGGTCATATTTCTGACTGTTTCAAATATGTTTTTTTGTCAAAATAATGCTGCACTGGCAGCACAAAAAGAATTATCTGAAAAAATTGAAAAGTATCAATACATAGACACGTTATCCTCGAAAGATTATCTCCACTACAGTATTTCTATAAAAGAAGGTAATATAGAGATGTTTGATAAAAATAAAAAAGAACACGGTCGCGGAGGATTTTCTGTATATACTTATAAAACAACCTCAAAGCCTCAAAAACTTTTAAAATCTGTACACAAGCAGGTTGTACATTACAACCAATCAAAAAGTCAGATTCAAAATTCGGAAAATATTGTTATAACTATATTTTATGATGATAATAGAAAACCTGATCTCGCAAAAATTACAGAAAACCATTATACCGCTGATGAAGTTTTATTATCAAGTCTAAATTATATCAATTTGCCGAAAGACATTGAAGAGAGCAAAAAAATAATTTACACAAAAGAATATTTGAAAGGTATTATAGATCATATTTTCGACGAAGTAAAAGAAGTAATTAACCGGCCTTAATATTAATTTGTCTTCCTTTTTTAACAGGTATTTTTCATTGAAACACTGTTATTTTAGTTTAAATTCACTATTTTTACTAAAAACAGGTATATGAAGAAGACGTTGGTTATCTTTGCACATCCTTATTTAGAGCACTCCAACTCTAATGCGGAAATCATTAACTTCTATGTCCGTCATCAGCATTTTACCTTAAGGGATCTTTACGAAGAATACCCTGATTTTCATATTGCTGCCTTCCGGGAGCGAAAAAGACTACAGAACTATGACCGTTTCATTTTCCAGTTTCCGTTAATATGGTTCGGAATGCCCCCTTTATTAAGACTCTGGATCGACGAGGTTTTTGATCGTGAATGGCTTAAAGACGGCCAGGATAACCCTTTGGAAGGAAAAGAAATTCATATTCTCGTCACCACAGGAGGCAAAGAAAGATCTTTTACCAAAGAAGGGACCTATCGGTATACGATAGAAGAACTGATCAGCGGGCTGATCGTTTCCCTGAACGTTTTCAAAGCCAATATCAAAAATATAAAAGTGGTTTATGAAGCTAATAAACTTTCAAAAAAAGAAATCGTTATTCATAAAAAAGAATTTGTACAACTTCTTAATCAATAATTAACTTATGGAATCTACCTTAGCCATGAATACTCTTATTTTCCTGGGTGTTGCCATTATTATGGTTCCGCTGGCGCGAAAATTCGGGCTAAGCTCTGTGATCGGATATATAGCAGGGGGGATTATTATCGGTCCGTATGTTCTGAAACTTACCGGAAAGGATGTCAACGATATCATGCATGCGAGTGAATTCGGAGTGATCATGCTTTTATTTCTGGTTGGCCTTGAGCTTGAGCCCAGAAAGTTCTGGGAAATGCGGAAGAAAATTATTGGTTTGGGGCTTACCCAGATGCTTCTGACCATTTCCTTACTTTTTATCATATTTGTCTGGGCCGGCTGGAGAATAGACAAAGCTGTTGCTATTGCCATGTGCTTTGCCTTATCTTCTACCGCTATCGTTCTGCAGACTTTACAGGAGAAAAACAGCCTTAAGACACTCGCCGGAGAGGCATCCTTCTCTACCCTTCTGTTTCAGGATATTGCCGTGATCCCGATTCTTGCCATCTTACCTATCATTGCTAATCATAAGGAAAGACATGCTGACAATGAAATCCAGGTTCTCATCCAGACCTTGCCCGAATGGATGCAGGCCGGTACAGTAATTTTAGGCGTTATTGTCTTAATTCTGCTCGGGCGGTATGTTTTTGTTCCGTTTTTAAGATATGTTTCAAAATCGGGAATGACTGAACTTTTAACAGCTTCCTCATTATTTCTGGTAATCGGTGTTTCAGAGCTGATGATCGCTATAGGCCTTTCACCGGCCCTGGGCGCTTTCCTTGCGGGAGTCATGCTTGCAAACAGCGAGTTCCGTCATGAACTTGAAGCTCAGATTGATCCCTTTAAAGGATTGCTGCTGGCTGTGTTTTTTGTAAGTGTAGGTTCTACCATGAACTTCAACATTATCCAGCAGGATCCTGTATTTATTTTCAGTACTGTCTTTGCGGTATTAATTATAAAATTTGTGGTGTTGTTGGCAATCGGGAAGTTTTTTAAAATGGATAACCCTCAGAGTTTATTCTATGCCTTTGCTCTTTCGCAGGTGGGAGAATTTTCCTTTGTTCTGGTTAATTTTGCCTCTACCCTCTATCTTGTGAGTCCGGAACTCAATGCTCAGATGATGGCCGTCACAGCAATTACCATGTGTATTACTCCTTTTCTGCTTATCATTAATGATAAACTTATTACTCCGAAGTTCATTAAGGAGGTACCGGAAGGCGAGCAGGATTTTAATATTCTGGACAGCGCAGTTCCTCAGAAAAAAATCATTATTGTAGGATTCGGGCATTTCGGAAGCACAGTTGGCCGGCTCTTAAAGGCTAATAAAATTCCGGCCACGGTTCTGGACAGAGATTCTGACCGTGTAAAACTGTTGCGAAGCTATGGTTTCAAAGTATATTACGGCGATGCAACCCGTATTCCTATTCTGAGAGCCGCAGGTATTGAAGATGCTGAATTATTGGTTCTGTGTCTGGATGACCCGAATGATAATAAATTCATTGCGGACCTGGTTCGTGAACACTATCCTGATGTCAAAATATTTGTCAGGGCTAAAAACAGGATTGATGCGTATGATTATCTTAATAACGGTATCGAGAATATTTACCGGGAAACATTGGGCACCGCTGTAGATATGGCTGTAGATGTTCTTCACGAAACAGGTATGAGAAAATATGCGGCAAGACGCCTGGGACAAAGATTCATGGCTATTGATAAGGCTTCCGTAAGAAGGCTCGCCAAATTGAAAGCAGAAGAGAATGATATCATGCTGTTTACCACAAGAGAAATTCTGCAGCGTGAGGAGGATCTTCTGGCTTATGATAATCTTAGCTTCGAAAACAGAGAATGGGAAGACTCTTCTTCGGAAGAAGAACAGGAAGAATCCTGAAAACTGTTTTCTTTTAAATAAAGAAGGCTCAGATATAAAATCCAAGCCCTGACTTTTCAACTTATCATTTCATAGACAAGTATTTATTTTATTGAATATCAACACTTCCACCACTACTTTCCTCTTTAGTAACTGAAGTTACATTCCCTCTTTTGGAAACACTAACGCTTCCTCCGGAAGACGCTTCGGCTTTAACGCTTGTCGTAACACTCACTTCTACACTTGCTCCGCTTGATGCGTCAGCCTTTAAATGTTCTACCATCAATCCTTTCGCTGAAATGCTGCTGCCTGATGATGAGCTTATATCAGCATTTTTTGCTTTCCCTGAAACATCAATGCTCGCGGCTGAAGAGGCTTCGACATCCAGATCGACAGCCCATATTTTACCATTGAAACTACTGCTGCTGTCAACAGAAATTTCGAAATCATTAGCTTCCAGGTCTCCGGAAACACTGCCCGAACTCGATACCTCAACATCCATTTTATCCTGAACAAATTTATCTTTTACCGTAATCTTGGCAGCAGAATTGGCAATTACTTTTGAAAAATCTTTAGTATAAATCTTAGCCGTCACTTTAGTATTATTCATCACCCGTATTCCCCGATTGTAATGAATATGAACCTTACTTCCTTTTTTCTCCACCAGGATGTCATCAATAATATTTTCCGAAGCAGAGATCACTACTTTTTCAACGTCCGATTTTATAATTTCTGCATCAATAGCCTGTGACACTTCAATTTCATCGAAATCCAGACTTACTTCCTTATGTTTTAGGGGACCGTGATCCGTATTGGTCACTTTCTCTACCCAGTCTCTTTTTTCACCGGTGTTTTGATCACTATTTCTTCTTTCATGTTTATCATTGCACGACAGTAAGAGGAATGCAGAGAAAATAAAAATAGGTGTTGATTTCATGTTTATTATTTTAATTTAAGTTTTAATATCTTTATACTTTATTAACAACTAATTTATGAAAAATATTACATCGGTATTATTAATTTCTGCATTAGCATTTAACTACTCTTGTACTACAATGAAAAAAGCCGATAACAAACAGGAAATCCCTGTGCCCGATGCCCTGTCATCCAATCCTTTTATTAAAAAAAGCCGGCTTCAGTATGAAGCTCCTGAATTTGATAAAATTAAAAATGAACATTTTAAACCTGCTTTTGATTTTGGTTTACAACAACATGACGCTGAAATCCTTAAAATTGCGGACAACCCGCAGGCGCCTACTTTTGAAAATACCATCGTTGCTTTAGAACAGAGCGGAGAGGTTCTGAAAAGGGCTGTTATTGTATTTTCTAACCTGACAAGTGCGAATACCAATCCTACTCTACAGGCGCTGGATGAAGAGTATGCCCCAATCTTTGCGGCTCATTCCGATAAAATGTATCTCAATGAAAATCTATACAAAAGAATACAGGCCATCACAGAAAAAGGGTTAGATTCCGAAAGCAAAAGATTACTGCAGTATTATAAGCAAAATTTTGAAATCGCAGGTGCCAATCTTTCTTCTGCTGATAAAGAAAAATTAAAGCAGGTGAATCAGGAGCTGGCCTCTCTTTCCACTCAGTACTCGAATAAATTACTGGAAGCCAGAAAAGCGGGCGGAGTTTTCTTTGCCAACGCTAAAGAATTGGACGGACTTTCTGCCGATGAAATTGCGGCTGCCGCCACTGATGCTAAAAATGCAGGTAAGGAAGGGCAATATCTTCTGGCTTTACAGAACACCACACAACAACCTCTCTTACAAAACCTTAAAAACAGGGCAACAAGAGAAAAACTGTTCAAGGCATCCTGGCTAAGAGCTGAAAAAGGTGATGCCAATGATACCAGAGGAACGATCGAAAAACTGGCAAAACTGAGACTTAAAAAAGCCCAGATTTTAGGTAAGAAAAGCTATGCTGAATGGAAATTACAGGACCAGATGGCAAAAACCCCTGAAGCGGCTACCAAATTAATGAACCAGATTGCCACCCCTGCCGTAGAAACAGCAAGACGTGAGGCAAAAGATATCCAGGACCTGATCGATCAGCAAAAAGGAGGTTTTAAAGTCGAGCCATGGGACTGGACATTCTACGCAGAGCAGGTAAGAAAAGCAAAATTCGATCTGGATGAGAACCAGATAAAACCTTATTTTGAAATCACCACTGTTCTGGAAAAAGGTGTTTTCTTTGCTGCCGAGAAGTTTTACGGACTGACCTTCAAAAAAAGAACGGACCTTCCCGTTTATCATCCTGATGTAGTTACTTATGAAGTTTTTGATCATGACGGAAAATCTATCGCCATTTATTATCTGGATTTCTACACAAGAGATTCCAAAAACGGAGGCGCATGGATGAGTAATTTTGTCGAGCAGTCTTATTTATTAGGCACCAAACCGGTAATCGTCAACTGTTATAACTACCAAAAACCGGCCCCGGGAAAACCTTCATTAATCAGCTATGATGATGTAAGCACCATTTTCCATGAATTCGGACATTCTATTCACGGGATGTTTGCCAGTCAGAAATATCCGTCCCTTTCAGGAACGAGTGTACCGAGAGATTTTGTAGAGTTTCCTTCACAGATCAATGAGCATTGGGCTTTAGATCCCGTTGTTCTGAAAAATTATGCGCTTCATTACGAAACAAAACAGCCTATTCCACAGGCTTTGGTTGATAAAATTAAAAAAGCGGCTACATTCAATCAGGGCTATATGACCACAGAATTGGTTTCTGCAGCTGAGCTGGATATGGACTGGCATACGGTAACCGATGAGAATCAACTGATTCCGGTGTTAGATTTTGAAAAACAGTCCTTAGCCAAACATGGCTTTACCTTATCTACTGTCCCTCCAAGATATCATACGCCATATTTTGCGCATATCTGGGGAGGCGGTTATTCTGCCGGATATTATGCCTATCTGTGGTCTGAGACGTTGGATAATGATGCCTGGGAATGGATTTCAAAGAACGGCGGACTTACGAGAGAAAACGGAGACCGTTTCAGAAAATATATTTTATCAGTAGGAAATTCCGTAGATCTTAATCAGGCCTTCAGGGATTTTACCGGACATGATCCCGATATTAAACCTTTATTGAGAAACAGAGGTTTTATTAAATAATTTATAGAAGCATTCATTTTGGATGCTTTTTTTATTTTAAATGTGACAGATTTAACGTTTAGGTTTAGGCTAAAGCCTATGCCTGTTGATGCATGATTTGTGCTGTTTATGAAAAATATTACTGTAAATTTGTGCTTTAAAATTTAGAAAATGAATTGTCCCTGCTGTTCCGGAAAGCCATACGAAGAATGTTGTAAGCCTTATCATACCAAGGAAAAATATGCTCCCACTGCAGAAGCATTGATGCGTTCAAGATTTTCTGCGTTTGCCATTCCGAATGGAGAATATCTAATGGAAACCACCGCTCCGGCCAAAAGAAAGGATCATAACAGGAAAGATCTGCAGGAATGGGGAGAAATCAATGAATGGACAAAGCTTGAAATCATAGATAAACCTTCTGTCAGCAAAGTGGAATTTAAAGCTTTTTATACCGATGAAGATGGTCAGAAACAGGTTCATCATGAATTATCAACATTCAAAATGATCCGAAACCGTTGGTTTTATGTGAATGGAGAATTTCTGGAATAAAATTTTATATCCTGATACCGAAGGACGGAAATTACGATACATTAAAAGCGCGTATGGATTTTTATTCTTGATAATAATCCTGCAAAATTTGAAATAAAAAATGTCCGATACAGATCGGACATTTATATTATTTAGTGAGCTTCGTCTCCGTTAACTCCGTGAGCATGACCATGCGATAATTCATCCTCAGTAGCCGGACGGGTGTTCAGAATTTCTACCTGAAAATCCAGTACTTTCCCTGCCATCGGATGATTAAGATCTGCAACTACCGCTTCCGGTGTTACTTCTACTACGAATGCCTGAAAATTATTTCCTTCATTATCAGATAACGGTAAAATAGCTCCCACTGGTGGGATTCCTGCTTCGTTGAACATTTCAATTGGCAATTGTGCGATCGCATCCGGTTGTTTTTCACCGTAAGCCTCTTCCGGCTGAATTACAAAATCTGCTTTATCACCAGCCTGTAAACCCAGGATATTTTGTTCAAATTTTGGAATCATCATTCCCACACCATACAAAAATGTAAGTGGATTTTCTGCTGTTGTTTCTTCTACAAGAGTTTTACTTCCATCTTCTTCGATCGTGTGAAGTATATACTTTACAGCTACAACATGATTGTTTTCGATTGTCATATTTTAATTTTTTGTCGTGAAGTCTTTTTCACGATTACAGTACAAATATACTGTTTTTGAAAACATTGGTCGGAAAACAGAGATAAAGAAGAATATAAGAATTACCGGTTTTCTTTTTCACTGCGTTTTTTCTCCCTTAATACAAAAAGATATAAACTTTCAACTTTGGCCCTGGCCCAATCTGTTTTTCTCAGAAACTTCAGAGAAGAGCTGATACTGGGATTATCCGTAAAACATCTGATATTAATCTGTTCCCCTAATTTTTCAAATCCGTTATAGTATTCCACCAGTTCTTCAAGAATGGCGTCAAGTCTTTTTCCGTGCAGTGGGTCTTTTGATTGCTGTTCCATAATGCTGTAAAGGTATTCATTTCATTTCTAAAGCAGAAGGATTTTCGGTGGCTGTCTGGTTTCTGATTTAAAATTGTTTTGATGATAACCTATAGTGGATGATTGAGGTCTCCGACTCAAGTAAACTAAGCCTCACCGGTTTCAGAAACCGGTGAGAACTGATGATTCATTACAAATATTTCCCTCACTCCACACTAAAATTGCTTTACCCCATAATCTTTAGTATTTTTGATAAAGATATCCCGATACCGGATCATTTTAAGTTACTCATGAGGAAAAATAAGTATGAGCAAAAATAACGAAGCCAACAGGAAAAAAAATAAAAAGAAAATCGACCAGAAAAAACGTAAAATACAGAATGCGGAAATAGAAAGAAAAGCACGTTTAAGACAAATCAGGGAGGATTTTAAAGCAAGAGAGGAGAATAATACATTATGAAAATTCTACACACCGCCGACTGGCATTTAGGCAAACGTCTCGACCGTTTTTCAAGACTTGAAGAGCAGGTGCTGCTCATGGATGAGATTGTTCAGATTGCCGACGAACAAAATGTTGACCTGGTTTTAATCGCCGGAGATCTTTTTGACAATTTTAATCCGGGTGTTGACGCGGTAGAATTGTTTTATAAAACCCTAAAACGTTTATCGTTAAACGGAAAACGACCTGTTATTGCGATTGCCGGCAATCATGATTCGCCTAATCTGATCAATGCTCCGGATCCTTTAGCCCGTGAATGCGGTATTATTCTGATCGGACATCCAAAAACAAAGATAAATCCTTTCGAGACTGCCTACTTCCGGATTTCAAAATCAGAAGAAGGCTTTGTAGAACTGATCCTGAAAAATTCGGAAACACCAATCCGTATTTTACACACTCCATATGCCAATGAAATTCGTCTGAAAGAATATTTTGGAGAAAATAAAGAAGAAGAGATTAATAAAGTTTTAGCTGAAAAGTGGAAACAGCTTGCCGACCAGTTTTGTGATGAGAATGGTATTAATATTCTCACTGCCCATTTATACATGAATAAAAAAGGAGCCGGTATCCTGGAAGAACCAGAGGGAGAAAAACCGATCAAAATAGGAAATGCTGATCTTATTTTTTCAGATATTATTCCGGATCAGATTCAATATACTGCATTGGGACACCTGCATGGCTTTCAGAATATAGGAACACCAGAGAAACCTGTCATCTATTCTTCATCTCCCCTTTGCTACAGTTTCAGCGAGGCTGGACAGAAAAAATATATTTCTGTCGTTAACGCAGAAAGAGGAAAAAACGTTTCTTTTGAAAAAGTTCAACTAAAAAACGGGAAGAGCTTGGTCAGAAAGACCTTTGATTCCATAGATAAAGCGGTAAGCTGGTTAGCTGAAAACCAGAATACGTTTGTTGAATTAACAATGGAAAGTCCTACTTTTTTAACGGCTGATGAAAGAAAACTTCTGTATCAGGCGCATCACGGTATCGTGTACTTAATACCGAAGATTAAAAATCATGAATTTAATGAAAATGCAGTTCATGAAATCAACTTGAATCAGAATATAGAATCTCTGTTTCAGGAATATTTTAAATCAAAAAACGGCGGACAGGAAGCCAATGAAGACCTGATGAACTTGTTTAACGAAATTTTAAATGCTTAAGACATGATCCCTGTTCAGCTTACTATCGAAGGACTTTATTCTTACCGGGAACGACAGATTATCGATTTTAAAAATCTCACCGGCGCCGGATTATTCGGCATCTTCGGATCTGTGGGTTCCGGAAAATCATCTATTCTTGAAGCGATTTCTTTTGCTCTTTACGGAGAAACCGAGCGCCTGAATATGCGTGACAAACGGGCATATAATATGATGAATCTGAAATCGAATGTCTCCTACATAGAGTTTGATTTTATGAATTTTGAAAATAAAGTTTTCCGGGCGACGAGAGACTTCCGGCGTAATTCTAAAAAATTCGAGGACGTAAAACCGAGCTCGGTAACATTTTATGAGCAGAAGAATCATCAATGGATTCCCCTGGAACATTCAGATGCTGAAAAGATTATTGGTCTGAACTATGCCAATTTTAAAAGGACGATCATTATTCCGCAGGGGCAGTTCAAAGAATTTCTTGAGCTTGGCGCTACGGAAAGAACGACCATGATGAAGGAAATTTTCAATCTTCAGCGTTTTGACCTCCAAAATAATGTCGCTTCTCTGAACGTTAAAAACAGATCTGAGCTCGATCAGCTGGACGGACAGTTGAAAGGGTTTGAAGAAATTACCGAAGAACAGATTTCCGCTCAGAAAGAAGTTTTAAAAATAGAGCAGCACAGTTTTTCCGATGCCAGAGAACGTTTTAAGAAGATATCCGATCGTTTTCAGCAGCTTAAAAATTTAAAAACCGATTTTGAGAATTTAGAACAGAAAAAAAACCGTTTTACCATCCTTTCAGAACAAAAGAAAGAGATTGATATTTTAGAAAGCCAGACTGATCTTTATGACAGGGTTTCCAGAATTTTTAGCCCTTTAATTGCTGAGAAAAATAAACTCTCGAAAGAAATTTCAGCAAAACAGTCGCAGGCAGAAATACAGAGAAAAACGGCACATGAAACGGAATTGGAATTTAATACGATAAAAGAGCATATTGCCAGTCTCCAGCCTCAGTTTGAAGCATTAGAACAGTCGAAAATACAGGAGAATGACCTGAAACTGATTGTACAGATCATGATCTATTCTGAAGAGATAAAAAAACTTCAGGAAAGAACAGACAGAGGATCTGAAGAAGTAAAGGAGGTTGAGGGTAAAAGAAAAAACATCCAGAATAATATTGATTTGCTTTCAAAGGAAATTGACATTTTAAAGGCCAAAAAACTTGATTCCGGGATCCTTATTCCTGTCGGAAACTGGTTTACACAATACAAAGGTCTGAAAAAAATGAAGGAAGATTCTTCTGAAAAAATAAAAAAGCAGCAGATAGAGATCCTGAAGATTTCAGATGAATTAAAAGCATTTCCTGAAAATTTCAAAGAAGATTTTAAGATTAAAAAAGAAAAACTGGAAATTCAGAAGAAGGCATTTTCACAAAAACTGGATTCTTTAAAAATCCAGCAGGAATTGGCCAGGTTTTCCAAGGAGCTTCAGCACGGAGAAGCCTGCCCGCTCTGTGGCTCTCCGGAACATCCGAATGTGGTGGAGTTTCATGACGTAAATGCTGAATTACGGGAGTTTGAAGAAAAAGTGCGGTCTGTTGATCAGGCGCTCCTTAATCTTCAGAAACAGGAAACAGAAACGGATAAGATCTCAGAAAGAAAAAATATTTTCGATCATCAGCTTAAAGCTGAACAGAACATAATCTCCGGAATTCAGAAGGATATTGAAAGTCATTTAAAGGCTTTTATCTGGACAGAATTTAATACTGAAAAAGAAGCTGAATTTAACCAGAAACGGGCAGCATCACTGGAAACGGAAAAGCAGATTGAGCAGTTGAGTCAGACGATCACTAAAGAACGCAACACCTTATCCAAAGAACTTGAAAATTTAGAAAAATATCAGAAGGCTCTTGAAACTTTCAGAATCCAGGAAGCTAAAAAAGAAGAACAGATTCATATCCATCAATCTAATCTGAAAATTGTAAGCTGGGAAAATTATTCCGGTAAAGCAACAGAAGAAGTTGAGGAAATTTATCAGAAATTATCAAGATCCAATTCTGAGACTGAGAAAAATTATCAGGGATTAATTGAAAAAGAAAAACAGGTTTCTCCCAGGCTGGCAGAAGAAAAAACGGTATTAAGTCAGCTGGAAAAGCAGATTTCAGAACTGAAACTGGAAATTTCTTCGAATATGGAATTGATCGGTACACTATTATCTGAGAATAATTTTTCTGATCTTGCTGAGGTCGAAAAGATTTTAATTCAGGAGTTTAATGTAGAAGATTCCAGAAACCGTATTCAAAAATTTAAAATCGATTTTGAAACTTTAAAGAACGGAATTCTCGAACTGGAAGAAAAACTGAAACATTTCACTTTTGACAATGAGATGTTTGAAACTCAGCAGAATGAGGTCAATGCGGCAGAAACGCAATTAAAACAACTAAACGACACTGTTGTAAAACTTACTTCGGAAATTGAAAGATTAGAAAAAGAACACCATAAAAAAGAAGATTTGCTTAAAAATTTAGGTATACTTCAAAAGCGTGCAGAAAATTTAAAGACAATGACCAATCTTTTTAAGGCGGCTGGTTTTGTGCAGTATGTTTCATCTATTTATCTCCGTCAGTTGTGTGATCATGCTAATATACGATTCCACAGAATGACCCGGAATCAACTCAGTTTGCAGCTGAATGAAAATAATGATTTTGAAATTATTGATTATCTGAATGAAGGGCGCAGCAGAAGTATAAAAACTTTGTCCGGCGGGCAGTCTTTTCAGGTCTCTCTTAGTCTGGCTCTTGCTTTGGCAGAAAGTGTTCAGGCGAATGCATTATCGGATAAAAATTTCTTTTTCATCGATGAAGGTTTCGGAACTCAGGACCTTGAGTCTGTCAATATTGTATTTGAAACCCTGAATGCTCTTCAGAAAGAAAACAGAATCGTAGGAATTATTTCGCATGTGGAAGAGCTTAAGGAAAAAATTCCTGTAGCCCTGGAAATTATAAAGGATGAGGAACGTGGAAGCATTATTAATATTATCTGATAATTGGAAGTGATATCTTGCTGTATCACGCAGATTTTGATGTAACAGATGAGCATGACTGGCCTGATCTGTGGGAAATCTTAGCATTTTTGATATAAAGTGTGACGTAATTATAAAGACAATGTTCAGTTATTACATACGTATAAAAGAATCGCCGCTGAGATTTCAGCGGCGATTTATTTTTACAGATTCTGAATGGCCGGCTTCACTTCTTTTCCGAACAATTCTATGGACTTCATCATCAATTCATGAGAAGGGTCCCCAGTATCCATATGTCCGATAAATCTTGTAATTCCAAAAATCTCTTTCAGGTAGACAATCTTATCGGCCACTTCTTTCGGACTTCCGATAAACAAAGCTCCGTCTTTACTTCTTCCTCCTTCATACTGCTCTTTGGTGTAAGGTGCCCAGCCTCTCGAAGATCCTACTCTGTCCATCTGAGATTTGTAGTTATGGAAATATCCGTCAATTACTTTAGGATCATCGCTTACAAATGTATGGGAATGAACAGCAATCTGCATTTTTGATACGTCATGCCCTGCTTTCTGGTATTCCTGTTTATAAAATTCAATTAAATTTTTAAACTGAACGGGCATTCCTCCGATGATAGCCACCACCAAAGGCATTCCCAACTGCGCTGCATTTAGAACCGACTGTGGAGTACCTCCCACGGCTCTCCAGATAGGTAATCTCCCTCCATTTTTTGCTCTTGGGTAAACCGTCTGATTTTCCATGGGTGCCCGAAGCTTTCCTGACCATGAAACATTTTCTTCAGTGTTTATTTTCAGCAACAGTTCTAATTTTTCATCAAAAAGCGCTTCGTAATCACCCAGCGAATATCCATACAGAGGAAATGACTCGATGAAACTGCCCCGGCCCACAAAAATCTCTGCGCGGCCATCGGAAATCAAATCCAATGTCGAAAAATCTTCATATACTTTCACGGGTTCAGATGAGCTTAATACGGTTACGCCACTGGCCAGCTTTATATTTTTTGTAATTCCCGCTACTGCGGCCAGCACCATTTCCGGAGAGGAAACCGCATAATCGGGACGGTGATGCTCGCCCATGGCAAAAACATCTATTCCTACCTCATCCATTAATTTTACCTGTTCAAGGATTTCACGGATCTTAATGCCTGCATCTTTATATTTTCCGGTGGCCTGATCAAATGATAAGTCACCAAACATTCCAATTCCTAATTCCATATTGTTGTTTTTTAGATATACAAAATTAGGAGTCTTACCAATGAAATACATTGATCTTTGATAAGAACGGATGACATCTTTTCTATATTAAAATAAAAAAAAATCCAACCTCATCGGTTGGATTCACTATTATTTTTTCAGGTTCTGGTCAAAATAATCTGTTATTTTCTGCATCAGATGTACCCTGTCTTTTCCGATCACATTGTGCGGATGCCCCGGATAAACGAAATAATCCAGCTGCACTCCATTGTCTACAGCAGATTTGATAAATTTTACAGAATGTTGCCAAACCACCACATCATCCTGTGCTCCGTGGATCATAAGCAGCTTCCCTTTAAGATTCTGAACTTTATCTAAAAGACTGGCAGCGGCATATCCCTGCGGGTTTTCCTGTGGGGTATCCATATATCTCTCTCCATACATGATTTCATACATTTTCCAGTCGATTACAGGACCTCCTGCAACACCTACTTTGAAAACATCCGGCTTACGGAGCATAAAGCTCGTGGTCATAAATCCGCCAAAACTCCAGCCGTGGATTCCCATTTTTTCTGAGTCTACATAAGGAAGTGACTTCAGATACTCTACTCCTTTCATCTGGTCATTCATTTCGGTGGTTCCAAGATTTCTGAAAACGGCCTGTTCGAATTTCATTCCTCTGTTGGCAGAACCTCTTCCGTCCATTGTGAAAATGATATATCCGTTCTGAGCCATATATTCATACCAAAGGTTTCCTGAAGCCGGGAATGTATTGGTGATCAGCTGAAGATGAGGTCCGTTGTATAAATAAACAATCACAGGATATTTCTTCGCCGGATCAAAATTCGTTGGAAGGATTATTTTTCCATATAAGACCGTTCCGTCATCCGCTTTCAGGTTTACACTTTTAATTTCAGGTCTCTGATAATTTTTTAACGGGTTTTCAGCGGTTAAAAGGTTATTTGTTTTTAAGCTATTGGTATTGATAATATTAGCCACTCTCGGTGTGTTGGCATTGCTGTAAATGTCATACAGATAATTTCCGTCACTGCTTAACACTCCCGTATGAACTCCCTCTGCATGATCCAATCGCTGCATTTTGAAGTTGGTCCAGTTGATTCTGTATAAATGCTTTTCCAGAGGTGTTTCTTTGGTAGATGTGAAATAGATCTCTTTTTTCTTTTCGTTGAAACCTAAGATTTCCGTCACCAGCCAATCGCCTTTTGTGATCTGAGAAATCAGTCCTTTTTCCAGACTGTAATGAAAGAGGTGATTGTATCCCGTTCTCTGGCTCTGCCAGATAAAATCTGTAGTTGAATTCGGGAAGAAGGTCAGTGGATGCTGCGGCTCAACATATTTACTGTCTGTTTCTTCAAATACCATTTTCACCAAATTTCCTGTCGCGGCATCATACTGGTTCAGCTTCATATGATTCTGACGTCTGTTCAGAACCCCTACAAAGATATATTTTGAGTCCGGACTCCAGGTAACAGCCGTTAAATACTGGTCTTTTTCACCCTCGATATTTAAAAATACAGTGGATTGGCTTTTGAGGTTGAATACTCCAAGCGTGACCTGATGAGAGGTCTGGCCAGCCATGGGATATTTGATATTGTGATTGACAGCAGGCGTTACAGACCAGTCGATAACCGGATAATCTGCCACCATGGTCTGATCCATTCTGTAAAAAGCGACACTTTCAGAATTAGGAGCCGGGAAAATTCCGGAATCGATTCCGAATTCGTTCCGGTGGACGTTGGCAGCACCATTCAGAATATTTTCATCTGAATCATTGGTTACAGCAAGTGTTTTTCCATTTTTATGAACGAATAAATTATTCTTTACGGTAAATGCAAAAGTCTGATGATCTTCAAATACCTTGATATTCGATGCATTTTCATCGATAGCAACCGTATTTTTTGTTTTCCAGTCGCTTCCTGATTTTTCTACCCAAACCATTTTACCATCCGAATTGAAATATCCGTGGGAATTGCTTGTGAATTTAATTTGCGGAACGGCCTTGAACTTGTTATCTGCAAGGTTTTTATTTAACTGAGTGAGCGATATCAATGTATCCTGCTTAGCAGTCTTCAGGTCTGTGATCAGGTATCCGCCTTTTACCGCCTGAATGTAAGATTTCCCATCAGCAGACCATGAAAACTGAGAGATATTTTTTACGGCTAAGTTGGTCCGTAACCCGTTAACAGCCTCCGCCATCGTGAATTTTTGGGTCTGCGCATATGCACTGCTTCCCAAAACCAGCATCAATAAAGATAATTTATATAATTTCATTGCATAAAATTGAATCCATCAAAAATAAGAAATTAAAATCATTCGTTAAGAAGTGTTAAATTAAAACATTGACAAATCAAACTGATTCCATGGTGGTACAATTTTTAACGCAATAACTAATGTTAATAATTGTTTTATCAGAAATGATAAAATCATCACACAAATCATTTCTTATCCTACGTCAATACTTCGTACGGTTTTATGATCTACATTTGTACTATAAATAACAATAAAAAATATAATACAATGGCAACAAAATGGAACCTGGACCCAGCGCACAGTGAAATTACTTTTAAAGTAAAACACATGATGATCTCTAATATTAAAGGAAACTTCACCAATTTCAATGCTGAAATTGAAGCTGATGATGACTCTTTCGCAAATGCTAAAACTACAGCGACGATTCAGACAGATTCTATCTCTACCCACAATACAGACAGAGATAACCACCTGAAATCTGCAGAATTTTTTAACGCTGAAGCTAACCCTACCATCACTTTTGATTCTCAGGCTCTGAATGGGGACGTGACGGGAAATTTAACGATCAACGGAATTACAAAACCTGTAACTTTAGAGGTAGATTTCAACGGAATCAACGTAGACCCATGGGGAAATACAAAAGCCGGATTCTCATTTGAAGGTAAAATCAACAGAAAAGATTTCGGACTTAACTGGAATGCTGCTCTTGAAGCCGGAGGGGTTATGGTAAGTGATGAAGTGAAACTTGCCGGAGAATTACAGTTTGTTAAACAGGCATAAGTTAAAAAAACCTAGGTAAAAATAAAAGAGCAGAGGAAAAGTCAGATTACCTTTGCTCTTTTTTTATTTAATAATAATTAAAAATGAACCTCAACGATTTACAGAACCTCAGCGATCATTTTAAAAATACCCCCAAAATGCCCGTCTTATTCCTTGGACACGGCTCTCCTATGAATGCGATCGAAGAAAATCAGTTTGTCAGGGGATTCAGGCAGGCAGCAAATGAGATCACAAGGCCTAATGCCATTTTATGTATCTCGGCCCACTGGTTTACCAACGGAACCATGGTTACTGCGATGAACCTGCCACAGACCATTCACGATTTCGGAGGTTTTCCACAGGCTTTGTTCGACGTTCAGTATCCGGCACCGGGAGATCCTGAGCTGGCAAAGGAAACGGCTGAACTCTTAGCACCTGTCTTGGTGGAAGAGGATCATAGTTGGGGCCTGGATCACGGCGCGTGGTCGGTCATCAGACACATGTACCCTGAGGCTGATATTCCCGTAGTACAGATGAGCATCGATTATACAAAACCTCCGCAGTATCATTTCGATTTAGCGAAAAAACTCAACAGACTTCGCGAAAAAGGTATTTTAATTATAGGAAGCGGAAACATTGTTCATAATCTGAGGTTAATCGACTGGAGAAACATCAACACGGTCGGAGCCGGATGGGACTGGGCCATTGAAGCCCGGGAGAAAACCAATAGCTGGCTTTTGGATGGTAATTTCCAGCCCATTATTGATTATCATAAACAGGGTACCTCTCTGCAGTATGCCATTCCTACCCCGGATCACTATCTGCCGCTGATCTATTCTTTAGGACTTAAGGACCGATCCGAAAACCTGAGTTTGTTTAATGATGAATTAATTGGAGGATCACTCAGCATGACAAGCGTGAGAATAGGATAATATATTTTTTTTATCACTATAAATTTAGTAATATTGTTTACCATGACAAAAACGATATTTCTTTTTTTATTTCTATTTCCCCTCTATGTTTCGTTTTCTCAGAATATTAAAGGAAGTATAGTCAATGATACCGGACAGCGGCTATCCAATGTAAATATTTACCTAGACGGAACCAAAACAGGCACTGTTTCCGGAGAGGACGGAAGCTTTATGCTAGAACTGCCTGCCCACACCGGCGGAAATCTTGTTTTCCAGAAAGAGCAGTATGAGACTTACAGTATTTCTTCTTCCCAGGTTCTCAACAGAACGCTTAAAGTTGTTTTAAATAAAACGAATGAAATCGAAGAGATAGAGATTATTCCTTATACAGAAGAAGCATATAAAAATTTTATTACTTATTTCCTTGACAATTTTATCGGTTATGACCGGGAGAACGTGAAAATTAAAAATCAGCGTTCCCTGAAGTTTGCCTATGATAAAAAGAATAATACGCTAAAGGTAAAAGCGCCCAAAACCTTACTGATTGAAAATAAAAATCTGGGCTATGAGATCGAATATAATCTCATCAGTTTTTCCGCAGATTTCGGATCTCAAATGGTAAATTATACCGGAACCAGTTTTTTCAGGGAGACAAAGGAAAATCAGAAAGTAAAACTTAACCGTCTGAATGCCTATGACGGCAGCCTGCTCCATTTTTTCAGAAGCATCTACAACAATACCATTCCGGACGATCGGTTTATCGTGAATCATATTGTTAAAATTCCTAATCCACAATATCCTACCGACGAGGAATTAAAAACACTGAAAAACTTCCTGGAAATGGCAAAAGTGACGAGCATACTGAATGCCCCTGAAGATATTCTGGACATTTCACGAAGAAAAAACACCCATAAACCTTACGCACTGGCCGTCACAAAGACTCTAATTCCGGATTCTGATTATGTAAAAAGACCTGGCGGAAAAGTTCTTTTTAGTTTTAAGGATATGCTTCAGGTAAATTACCAGAAGTACTTTTACGAACTGAAAGGAAAAGAATTTGTAAAAACTGAAAAACCGGTCTTGCTGTCATCATTTTTACATCCTGAAGGGGAAATCTTTGAAATTTCTAAAGACGGGAACATTACCACTCCCGATTTACTGATTACAGAAGGTGATTTTTCAAAAAATAAAATTGAAAATATGCTGCCTCTGGATTATCAGCCTGGAGACTGATTGTAATGTTCCGTCTTTATTACATTTTATTGAACAGCCTGCAAAACATTAATATTTCCATACCCGTAATCTGAATTCGGATTTGGATAATAGGTGGAAGACTGTCTCATTTTGTTAAGCACCTGATCTCTCGTCCACGACGGGTTTTTCGACCATACCAAGGCTGCAATTCCTGCAGTGGAAGCGGTAGCTACAGAAGAACCGCCAACATAGTTCGTTTGGCCGTTATAGTAACTCAATACCGGGACATTATTCCCTGAGGACCTTTCCATCTGATAGGTAAAATCAATTTCTGCTCCTGAATGACACACCTCACATTTCTGATTGGAAGTATTTTCTTTCACACCAGTGACAGCCTGTGCTTCAGACATCCAGGCCGGGAAAATAACTCCTACGAAGTTGGTAAAACTGGTGGAGGTACCGCCGGCACAGAAAATCAGTTTTCCTTTTGAATACGCATACTTTACGCCGTCTTCAATTTTCCCTACAGAAAAAATATGTCCCATTGACATGGAAATAATTTTCACTTTGGTATTATTTCCAAGTTCGGTAAAGGCAATCTTCACTCCGTTCTGCTCGTGGTAACCATCCAGTACCACATTGGAAGCCGCCCTGTAGGTAACTAAACTGGAATTGTAGGCTACGCCGACAGGCTGCCCCATATTATTTCTGGGAGCTGCTATAGTGGATGCCATACTGGTACCATGCCCGCACTTGTCTGCAGAGCCGTCATATCCCGTACTCCATGGCCAGACTGAGTCTACATACACTCCGTTTTTACTAATGGTTCTTCCTGACGAGAGTCCGTTATTGAAGCTGCTTCCCAAAAGACTCTGCTCCGAAGAAACACCACTGTCAATAACTCCTACCGTGATTCCTGCTCCTGTACTGTAATTCCAGGCAGTGGTGATATTGTGTTTCGCAAAAGACCAGGGCGCTTTCGCATTGGGTGATACAGTTGAATAATCTGTAGATGCTAAGGCATTAGATTCGAGACCGCAGCCGGATGAACTTCCGCTGGACTTTGCTGTGCCGCTGAATTTTCTTTCGTTTTCAAAATAATGATAATCCGCAGGCTCCACGTAGCGTATGTTTTTCATTTTTCGGAGTGCAATAATGGTTTCCTGTTTTTCGATAATGACATCCATCTGATTGAGATATGGATCTGCAGTCATTAAAACACGGCTGGCTGCTTTTCCTTCATACTGCTCAATTAATTCTAAAATATCATTTTGAATCCTTTCGCTGTCCGAAGATAAACTCCGGTCAAAATCATTTCCTGATGTTCCAAAACCAACGGAAGCAATTTTGTTTCCGTTAAAAATAGCACTCCACACAAAATGATCCGCAGATTTCTGCCATGAGAAACGCTCACCGCTTCTGATCGTTCCATTGATTTTTTCGTTAATCTGTTTGGAGTTCAGTGGGTCTTTCTGTACGATTTCAATGGGTGAAGTTCCGTTCTGAAGATCCTCTCTGTTGCAGGATGTAAACGAAACGGAGACGATCAATAGGTAAATTAAACTTTTTTTCATATAAAATAATTTTGATTGTCGACCTAAGATATCACTTTATATTGAATTAGAATGATAGGAAAGTTAAATTTGCATGATCAATTTATCAAATTTATGATGTGCACGATAACAAATTACAGAATTTTCTTATAGCAAACGCTTTTATCAATTCCTATATACTGTCCGTAATTGGGTATCCTTTCATAACCGCTTTTTTCATATACTGAAAGTGCTTCGTTCTGCTCCAGAGAACTTTCGAGAACAGCTTTTGTGTAGCCCTTTTCTGAAGCCCAGACTTCCAGCTCATCAACGATTGCCGTTGCCAGGCCTTTTTTCCTGAAATCCGGGTGGGTGTACATTCTTTTGATCTCAACGGTATCTTCTTCAAATGGTTTGAAAGCTCCGCACGCAGCGGGAGTTGCATCGATGTATACAATAATACAGTTTTTAATCGCATCAATTTTATTAAACTGATCGTAAAATGCATGATCTTCGCCATTACGGATGGCCAGATCAGCATCAAGAAGTTTTACTAAATTCTGAAAATCGGTGTCGGACGAGTCCGTTCTTTTTATAGTCATGACTTTTGATTTTGATCCTTCTTATCATAGTTCTGCGCAGATAGCAGCACGTCTTATATAATTCACGCGAGAATAGAAAAGGCTTTCATTTACGAAAGCCTTATGATGTTTAAGAGTTAATTAACGATAAATTTTCTTTCGTTGATCAGTTCTGCAATGGCCAGCATATCCTTACCGATCAATCGGTCATCTTCCAGCTTCTCAACTTTTGAACGAAGAATGGCATAATTTTCTTCAATAATTTTTGAACATTTCGCCGGTCTTCTGAATTCTAATCCCTGTGCGGCAAACATCAGTTCAACTGACAAAATATTGACCAGGTTTCCAAGAACCTGATTGAATTTCCTGCCCGAAATACTTCCCATGGAAACATGATCTTCCTGTCCCAGACTGGTAGGAATAGAATCTGCAGAGGCAGGGAAACAGAGGGTTTTATTTTCCGTCACCAAAGCAGCTGAGGTATATTGCGGGATCATAAAACCAGAATTGAGACCAGAGCTTTCTGTCAGCAATCTTGGCAATCCGTATTTTCCTTCTAATAGTAAGTAGCTTCTTCTGTCCGAAATATTTCCCAATTCAGCCACAGCCAGTGTTGCATAGTCCAAAGGCATGGCCATCAGCTGTCCGTGGAAATTTCCTCCTGATATGGATTCTTCAGCACTTAAAACGATCGGGTTATCCGTTACAGAATTCAATTCGGTGTTGGCCATTAATTTCAGGTGTTCAAAAGCATTCCTGCTCGCTCCGTGAACCTGGGGAACACATCTCATGGAATACGGATCCTGTACCCTTTCGCAATCTTCGTGGGCCTGCATATTTTCAGAACCCTTTAGAAATTTCACCATTCTGGCCGCCACTTTCTTGCTTCCTTCGAACGGTCTTATGTCATGAAGCTCTTTTTTGAACGGACTTTCCGAACCTCTGTATGCTTCAATACTCATGGCAGCAGTCATATCCGCAAGGTCCAGCAAATATTCGAATTTCTCCAGGCCTTTAATGGCATGCGCTAAGATAAACTGAGTACCGTTGATTAATCCTAAGCCTTCTTTCGGTCCCAAAGCCAACGGTTCAAGATGATGTTTTTCTAAAATTTCAGCAGTTTCAAAAACCTGGTCTCCTTCCCAAACCTGTCCTAATCCTAAAAGAGGTAAAACCAAATGTGATAAGGGGGCCAGATCTCCTGAAGCCCCTACTGATCCCTGTTCAGGCACTACCGGAATAATATCTTTTTCCAGCATGAGAATCAGTCTCTCGATCACTTCTAAAGAAACTCCTGAAAAACCTTTCGACAAAGCATGAACTTTAGCTATGATCATGATTTTTGAAAGTTCTTTATCAATAGGCTTCCCTACCCCTACCGCATGAGAAATGATTAAATTATATTGTAATTGCGCTGTTTCGTCAGCAGAAATTTTTGTATCGCACAGAGGTCCGAAACCGGTATTGATTCCATACACACAGCGATCGGACTCCACAATTTTCTGAACGTTTTTCTGTGATTTTAAAATTTGTTCTTTTGAAGCTTTATTAAGTTTCGCTTTTTTCGGATTTTTACAGATCTCCAATACATCATGAAAACTGAAAATATCTATCCCGTATATCATTGTCTTAATTTTGTTTAAAAGTACACATTTAACGATAATTGTAAAAGCTAAATTTTTCCTCCGAAATTATTTGTCATCCAAGTACTTTAATTTACTATTTTTACGCCCTTAAAACAATTGTAATAACGTATGAAACTCAAAGCTCTATTATTTGCGCTTTCTCTGGTGAGCGTAACCTCTTTCGCCCAGAAAGTAAAGTATTCAAAAGAAGAAATCAAAAAAATGGAAATGTATCTTTTTAATGAAGGATTCAACACGCCATCACCAAGAAAAACTTCTACTGTAGTTCTAAAGGACGGAACCACTCACAAGGGATTCTGCAGTAAGATCGATACCAAAAAAGGACAGATCTTCGAAGTTTCCCTTAAAGACAGTATTTCAAAAAAGAGCATGGTTTTCAATGCAGATCAGATCGGTGAAATGTACGTGTACCCGAGCAATGCGGAAAAGTATGCAAAAGTGGCAAAATATATGGGAAATATCAGAAATTTCGGAACAAAAAGCTTAAATAAAAGCACAAAAAACGACCGTATTTATTTTGTGAACCAAACTGTTTCCTTAAAAAATAAGAAAGATGACAAAGAATTCCTGATGCAGGTCATTAATCCTGGATTTGATGATATCATTTCGGTCTATCATGATCCGAGAGCAAAAGAAACTACAGGATTTTCCGTGATGGGTTCTCCGCAATTAGGAGGTGGCGTTATTAAATCCTATTATGTGAAGAAAGGCAATAAAGTACTATGGCTTCATAAAGATGATTTTGAAGACAATTATGATTTTCTTTTTGGGGATAATGCAGAATTTGTAAAAAAATATCCTAAAAATTCTGTAGAATGGGATTATTTCAGTTTCCTGATCAGCGAGTATACACAACTTGCGAACGGATAAATTTAATTTTAACAAAATTTATAAAGCTGTAGACTATTCTACGGCTTTTTTTGCCTTTAAATTGCTTAATTTTGTTTTATGAATCCTTCTTTAGAATTACAGCTTAAAACTTTACCCTCTGAACCCGGCGTTTATCGTTATTACGATAAAAATGAGCAGCTTTTGTATGTAGGGAAAGCAAAAAATTTAAAGAAAAGGGTACTCTCCTATTTCAACAAACATCTTTCCGGCTACCGGATTAAAATTATGGTAGGAAAGATTCACAGGCTGGAAACTACCATCGTAAACAGTGAGTATGATGCGCTTTTATTGGAAAACAATCTGATTAAAGAGCATCAGCCATTTTACAATGTGATGCTGAAAGATGATAAGACCTATCCCTGGATCTGTATTAAAAATGAAGATTTTCCAAGGATCTTTTTAACCCGAACCAAGATCAAAGACGGCTCAGAATACTACGGACCGTACGCAAAAGTACGTCCCGCAAAGATTTTACTGGATACCATTAAGCATATTTACAAACTCAGGACCTGTAATTTAAATCTGGCCCCAAGTAAGATCGATGACGGAAAATATAAAGTATGCCTGGAATATCACATCAAAAACTGTGAAGGCCCTTGTGAAGGTCTGGAAAGCAAAGCAGACTATGATGAAAAAATAGATGCCATCCGTGGAATGATTAAAGGAGATTTCCGGAAAGCCAAAGAATATCTGACGGGTCAGATGATGAAGCATGCGGAGAATCTGCAGTTTGAAAACGCACAGTTAATTAAAGAGAGACTTGATATTCTAGAGGATTACCAGGCTAAGAATACAGTGGTTAATTCTAATATCGATGATGTGGATGTGTTTGGAATGACCAGCGATGAGACAGCAGCATATGTTAATTTCTTTAAAATCAGGAACGGAAATATTATCCAGAGTTTCACCACAGAAATAAAAAAGATCCTCGAAGAATCCGATGAAGATATTATGGAAGAAGCTTTAATCGAAATCAGACAAAAGTTCAGCTCTGATTCAAGAGAAGTCCTTCTGCCCTTCCATCTGTCGGTTGAGATTCCGAATGTAAAACTTATCGTACCTAAAGTCGGAGACAAAAAACGAATCGTTGAGCTTTCCGAAAAAAATGCCAGAGAATACCGTCTGGAAAAACTGAAACAGGTACAGATCGTAGATCCCGAAAGACATACCAACAGAATTATGGCTGAAATGCAAAAACTGTTGAGAATGCCTGTGGAGCCGAGACATATCGAAGGTTTTGATAACTCGAATATCCAGGGTACCAATCCTGTATCGGCCTGTGTTGTTTTTAAAGATGGAAAGCCCAGTAAGGCAGACTACCGTATTTTTCACCCGAAAACTGTCGAAGGACCGAATGACTTTGCCACCATGGAAGAGGTAATCTACCGACGTTATAAAAGAATGCTGGATGAGGGGGAAAGTTTACCGCAACTCATTTTGATTGACGGTGGTAAAGGCCAGCTGTCTTCAGCAGTGAAGAGTCTCCGGTTGCTGGGACTTTACGGAAAAATAACAATTGTTGGAATTGCAAAAAGGCTGGAAGAAATATTTTTCCCTGAAGATTCTATTCCTTTATATCTCGACAAGAAATCTGAAACACTGAAAATTTTACAGAGAGTACGGGACGAAGCACACCGGTTTGGGGTGAAGCATCACAGAACGAGAAGAAAGAATTCTACTATAAAATCCGAATTGGATGAAATTCCCGGTGTCGGAGAAAGAACGGTAGAGCTACTTTTGTCGAAGTTAAAATCTGTAAAACGTATAAAAGAGGCAAGTTTGGAAACTCTGGAAGAAATTTTAGGAAAAAGTAAGGCGAAAGTTGTTCATGATTTCTTCAATATTTAATTCTCACCATAGTGAATTTAAACGATTTTAATTAAAATATTTACACAATTACATATTTTTAATTAAACATTTTAATAATTTGCATTTTCTTTAAATTATTTAATATTTTAGTAATTAATATTAAAATAATTACAATTATGGCAAATGATTACAAATTAACAAAAGTTTTCGCATTTTTATTGGTCTCTTTCTTCACCTGTTTATCCAGCGCCCAGACGTATTGTAATCCATCTTATCCCACGGGTTGTTTTCTCTGGAGGATTGCTCAGGTGGCCATTCCTCAAGCAAGTTTCAGTAATACTTTTGATTCAGGGAACTGCGTGTCAGGTAGAGATAGAACCTCTATAACTATTAACCTGTCTGTAGATACGACTTACACCCTTAATGTTTCAACAACCAACTGGACAGGCTGCGGAATGGCAGTAGATTTCAATAAAGACGGTGATTTTGATGATACAGGAGAAGTGCTTTTTTTACCGGCTTATATTGCCAATCAAAATCAAACCTACACCGGTGATTTTATAATTCCTTCCTCTGTAATGCCTGGATCTTACAGAATGAGAATATGGAACAGGCTTGCCAATTCCGGAGCAGGCACACCAACAGCAGATTCTGCATGCGCTACTTACGGATATGGAACCTGGACGGATTACACTGTCAATATCGCATCATTATCAACTACTGAAGCTTCATTACAGACTATAGCTAAAGTTTATCCTAACCCTGTATCGGATGTCTTACATATTGAAGGCAAAACCATAATCAAGTCCGTAGAAGTATTTGATCTAAACGGGAAATTAATAAAAACAGTAACCCATCATAAAAATAAAATATCTATTGGTGTTTCAGAGTTGATTCCCGGAGCTTATGCTGCAAAAATAACAGATAGTAAGGGAAGCCGGACGATTAAATTCATTAAAAAGTAAACTCTCTTCCGTAAATTATTTTTATAAATGGAAATGACCCTCAAAATTGAGGGTCACTTTCTAAATTTTATCGAATTTATTTTCCTGAAAATACTTCTTTGGTGTATTCGCCATTAGATTGTGGCATTTCAATAACAATATTTCCATTTTCAAAATACCCGATCGTAGCATTTCCGTTTTCTAATTTTACACGGAAGACATCTTTTTTAGTCGTTGCTTTAAACGTCGCAAAAGGAATTGAGCTGTTTGGTTTTACCAGGAGAAATTGATTTGCGTCAATCTGAACTTTCTGGAAATCCTGTCTGCTATTGCTGAATCTGCTGGCTCCTGTTTGCGGTGAAGTATCATTGGCCGTCACCACTTCCGAAGGTACCACTACATTATTGGTGACTGTATTGGCTGGCTGAATGGTAAGCGTTGCTACGGGATTGGATACTGAAACTTTGAGTAAAGCCTGTTTCAGAGCATCCTGATATCCTTCTTCAAATTCTTTAATATCGGTCATTCCTTTTGATTCCAGGATTACCTTATCGTTGCAGTCTTTAAACTGTAAAATAACCCTGTTTCGTAAAAATGTCTTGTCATTAATCACATCCGCATTCAAAACGCTGCATGAGTTGGTAACTAATTCAGTAGGCCATTTGCTTTTATCTCCGGAAACCGGAGTATACTGTTTCGCTTTTAGTGCCTGAGCCAGATACTTTTCCAGTCCGAAACTATTTTTGAACGTCTGAAACTTTTCAGGGACTGATACATATTTAAAATCGGACACCTTTTGTCCAAAAGCAATCACCGAATAAACACTCAATATTAGTACTGATAATTTTTTCATTTTTTTATTTTTTAGTCATTTCTAAACATTCCCATGTCTAGCTTAAGAGAGAAAAAGTTGGAATAAAAATTAGATCCCCCGATTCCTGAGTTCGTCAGTGCGTAATCTAAAGTTAAACCTCTATACCGGATTCCGATACCGGCACTCGGCTGAAATGAAACTTTTCTGCGTAAATCTTCGATATCTGTAATTGACTGAAATCTGTTGACCCCCAACCTTACAAAAATCATTTTCTGATATCCTAATTCAGCTCCTGCGTAGGGTGTAATACTCGCAAAATCTGTTGAAACCAGTGCTGCTGTCTTAGCAAAATCAACATTAATCCCTGCTTCAGGCAAGACATATACACTGCTGTTGATCTCAAACATTTTACTTGCTCCTACATTCAGCTTTGGCATAGTCAGTTCCATTTTATCTTTAGGCGCAGGATTGAATTCTTCACCATTCACAACGGTAGATAATTCTTTCTGGTTGATGCTCCAAAAGTTAACGGTAGTAGTAGCATCTCGTAGCATCCCTCCTATTTTCCATCCGTTATCCATTTTGTAAATCGCTCCGATATCAAACCCAAAGCCATATCCATTCGCAAACTTTCCTACATTTCTGTAGACAATTTTAGCATTAATACCAACATCTAATTTGGTATTTCCACCAGGATTGAATGCATAAGAAAGAATCGCTGCGTAATCGGACTGAGAAAATTTTGTAATTTTATCATAATCAATATTTCCTTCCGTATCGATAAGCTGTGTGGTATTCAGAATATTATCAACTCCAAGCCTCACCACTGAAACTCCAAAAACACCGGTTTCTAAAACTTTGGCATACGCCAGATAATCATATTTGGCAATCGACTCAAAATACTCGGCGTGCATGGCTGCTCCCTGCCAGTCTCTTTCGATGGCCATGAGACCTGCGGGATTCCACATGGGAGAATAGACATCATCTTGGTTGGACACTACCGCACCACCCATCGCCAGTCCTCTCGCCCCGGCTCCGATATTTAAAAATTCGTTGGAATATTTCCTGATAATCTGCGACTGAGAGAATCCAAATAGCAGGGAAAATATAAATAAAAGATATTTCTTCATCATATAGGTTAATGCTTAATTAAGTTTTTTTTGTTTTTAGCTTTTAATAGTCCGTTGGCAATGATTGCCAAAATCATAACACCTGATGCTATATAAAATATAGAACTCATATGTTCCGATTCCCCAAAGATAAAGAAAGCTAGTATAATTCCGTAAACCGGCTCTAAATTAACTGTTAAAATTAGTGTAAAAGGCGAAATATATTTCATCAGGTTTACCGATTCCAGCATTGGGAACGCCGTAAATACACTTGCTAACAAGCATATTAACGCAATATCACGGTAACTTATTTCATTCATTTGAAAAATTTGTCCGGAAAACAGATAAATAATCATCAGAATAAACCAACCACAGAAAATCTCGTAAAAGATAATATTTCCTGAGCTTGTTTTACCAAACATTTTTCCGTTAAAAACAGAAAATATAGTCCCGAATATGGCGCAGAACACCCCATACATAATTCCTTCTTTATATTGGAATTCCGCTTTAAAAATCAATAAAATACAGGAAACGATCACCACGCCCATGACGACTTCTGAAATGTCGATTTTCCTCTTGAAAATAACCGGTTCCAGTACAGAAGCAAATAAAGTGGATAAGGAAAGACAGCTCAGTGCAATGGAAACATTAGACACTTTAATGGAATAAAAAAAACAATACCAGTGAAGAGCCATTGCAAAACCTATAGCAGCCAGCTGAAAAAATATTTTCTTTGATACTTTAATACTTTCTTTTTTAAAAACCCTGATATATATAAAGAGACATATGGCAGCAAACAGCATCCGGTAAAAAACCAGGATCTGAGCATCTGCATGAATCAGTTTTCCAAGTATTGCCGTAAACCCCCACAAAAAAACAATCAGATGCAACCTGAAAAGTGCCAATTTTTGCATATCCCCAATTCTTTGAATTTTTAACAGGCAAATTTACAAATAGCATTGACAATTCCTGTACAAAAAGTATAAATTAACGACAATTATCTTTAAACATTAAAAAACGGAGAAAAACAAAAAACCCTGAAAATTTATGCAACTTTCAGGGCCTTCAAATAATAAACTATTAAAAAAATAAACTAGGAACTTAGAGCAATATTCTGGGACTACTATCCCTATTACTCTTTGGTAAAGTTAGAAAAAATATCAGTGATTTAAAAACCTTTTTATGTTAAATATTTCACAAAAAACTGACTACCAACAAATTAAACACTTGTTTTATTTAGATTTAAAATTCTTTTAAAAATAGTATCTTTAGACGGAAAAAATTGAAATTTATGGACATCGAATTCAACAAACGGGAAGATCAGAACAGATTAAAATTATCAGAGCTTAATCGATTACTTGCTGAAATCAGAAAAGGCGGTGGAGAAAAGAGGCTTCAAAAGCTTCGTGATGAAGGAAAAATGACAGCAAGAGAAAGAATAGAATATCTTCTTGATAAAAATTCAGATTCCATAGAAATAGGAGCTTTCGCAGGATTTGAAATGTACGAGGAACATGGCGGATGTCCAAGCGGTGGTGTTGTGATTGTGATCGGCTATGTTTCCGGAAGGCAGTGTATCGTTGTTGCCAATGATGCTTCTGTAAAAGCTGGGGCCTGGTTCCCAATTACAGGGAAAAAAAATCTCAGAGCCCAGGAAATTGCCATGGAAAATAAGCTTCCTATTATTTATCTGGTAGACTCTGCAGGGGTATATCTTCCGATGCAGGATGAAATATTTCCGGATAAAGAGCATTTCGGCAGAATTTTCAGGAACAATGCCAAGATGAGCGCTATGGGAATCCTCCAGATTTCAGCTGTAATGGGTAGTTGTGTAGCTGGTGGTGCTTACCTTCCTATTATGAGCGACGAAGCGATGATCGTGGATAAAACAGGCTCTATTTTCCTGGCTGGAAGCTACCTGGTAAAAGCAGCCATCGGAGAGAGTATTGATAATGAAACTCTAGGCGGTGCTACCACACACTGTTCTATTTCCGGAGTTACTGATTATAAGGCAAAAGATGATAAGGATGCTTTAGACAGGATTAAAAATATTATGAAGTCAACCGGCAGTACGGAAAAAGCTGGTTTTGACAGAATTGAAAGTTTTCCTCCAAAAGAAAAATCAGAGAATATATTTGGAATTATGCCTGTATCCAGAGCCGAACAGTATGATACCTATGAAATTATAAAATGTCTGGTAGATAACTCAGAATATGAAGAATATAAAGCTGATTATGGGAAAAGTATTATCTGTGCAACAGCAAGGATTGATGGCTGGTCCGTAGGAATCGTTGCTAATCAGAGAAAGCTGGTAAAGAGCGGAAAAGGCGAAATGCAGTTTGGAGGGGTCATCTATTCTGATTCTGCAGACAAGGCGACAAGATTTATTGCTAACTGTAATCAACGTAAAATTCCACTTGTGTTTCTGCAGGATGTCACAGGTTTTATGGTAGGTTCAAAATCTGAGCATGGAGGGATTATCAAAGATGGGGCAAAAATGGTAAATGCGGTATCCAATTCCGTAGTCCCTAAATTCACCATCATTACAGGAAATTCATATGGGGCAGGAAATTATGCGATGTGTGGAAAGGCTTACGATCCCAGACTTATAGTAGCTTGGCCATGGGCAGATCTTGCGGTTATGGGGGGAGCCCAGGCAGCTAAGGTACTCGCCCAAATTCAAGAATCGACATTAAAGAAGCAGGGAAAAGAAATTACGGAAGAAGAACACAATGAGATATTGGATACAATCTCAAAAAAATACCAGAAGCAAACAGAATCTACGTACGCTGCAGCAAGATTATGGACTGATGCCATTATCAATCCGGTAGATACCAGAAAATGGATCTCTATGGGGATAGAAGCGGCAAATCATTCTCCTATAACAGAAAAATTTAATTTAGGCGTTATTCAGGTATGATAATTCTGAAACAAAATACTCCAGCTTTAGCCTTACTTCCTGTAAGGCTTTTTTATTGTAAATATATTTGAATAACAAAAAATATATTGTCTCAACCAAATACTTTAAGCTACTAAACATCTCAGTGTTTTATGTTGACGAACCAACTCAAGAAAGAGGTTTTGCAATAGCTATTTTAATTTTAGGCTAAAGCCAGGTTAGTGGTATTTAATAGATATTGGCTAAACCTGTTTCTATTGATGGAGATCGGTCTGAAGAAGGAAGCTACTGGACAGTAGGCAATAGACGGTGTAGGCAGTAGGGCGAAGATAATTTTTTGGGGATTGTCCAATTAGGTGACCCTTAAAAAAAGAAATTTTCTTGATATGATATCTCAAGTCTAGTGTCTTGTGTCTGAGATCTTCTGGTTATAAAACGAAAAAAGTCTCATACAAATGAATGTATGAGACTTTTAATAAAAACTGGCGGCGACCTACTCTCCCGCTTGTCGCAGTACCATCGGCGCTGGTGGGCTTAACTTCTGTGTTCGGAATGGGAACAGGTGAGCCCCACCGCTAAAACCACCCTAAATAAGGTATATCTTGTATCATGTCGGTTGTAATAGGTACCATGTATTGACATGATACTTTTTACTTTTTACATTTTACAAATTTTATCGGTAAATTTCATCACAAAGGCAAAACCAGTTCTGCACTTATAAGCACTTGTCTTATTATTAATTAATTAAAGTTAAGATTATAGCAACCAATAGGCTATAAATCTACGGGTAATTAGTACTACTCGGCTATGCTGTTACCAACTTTACACCTGTAGCCTATCAACGTTGTCATCTCCAACGACCCTTAAAAGATGTCTCATCTTGAGGCGAGTTTCGCACTTATATGCTTTCAGTGCTTATCTCTTCCAAACGTAGCTACTCAGCGGTGCACCTGGCGGTACAACTGATACACCAGAGGTTTGTTCAATTCGGTCCTCTCGTACTAGAATCAAGCCCTCTCAAACATCTAACGCCCGCAATAGATAGAGACCGAACTGTCTCACGACGTTCTGAACCCAGCTCGCGTGCCACTTTAATGGGCGAACAGCCCAACCCTTGGGACCTTCTCCAGCCCCAGGATGTGACGAGCCGACATCGAGGTGCCGAACCTCCCCGTCGATGTGAGCTCTTGGGGGAGACTAGCCTGTTATCCCCGGAGTACCTTTTATCCTATGAGCGATGGCCCTTCCATACGGAACCACCGGATCACTATGTCCTGCTTTCGCACCTGATCGACTTGTAGGTCTCACAGTCAAGCACCCTTATGCCATTACACTCTACGCACGGTTACCAAGCGTGCTGAGGGTACCTTTGAAAGCCTCCGTTACTCTTTTGGAGGCGACCACCCCAGTCAAACTACCCACCACGCAATGTCCTTCTGAAAGAAGTTAGGCTCCAAGTAAGTAAAGGGTGGTATTTCAACGTTGACTCCACAAACACTAGCGTGCCTGCTTCAAAGTCTCCCACCTATCCTACACATTACTTACTCAAAGTCAATACGAAGTTATAGTAAAGGTTCACAGGGTCTTTTCGTCCCATTGCGGGTAATCGGCATCTTCACCGATACTACAATTTCACCGAGCTCGTGGCTGAGACAGTGCCCAGATCGTTACACCATTCGTGCAGGTCGGAACTTACCCGACAAGGAATTTCGCTACCTTAGGACCGTTATAGTTACGGCCGCCGTTTACTGGGGCTTCAGTCAAACGCTTCGGTTACCCTAACGCCCTTCCTTAACCTTCCAGCACCGGGCAGGTGTCAGACCCTATACAGCATCTTTCGATTTAGCAGAGTCCTGTGTTTTTGATAAACAGTCGCCTGGGCCTCTTCACTGCGGCCAGCATTGCTGCTGGCGTCTCTTCTTCCGAAGTTACGAGACTATTTTGCCTAGTTCCTTAGCCACGACTCACTCGAGCACCTTAGGATTCTCTCCTCGACCACCTGTGTCGGTTTTGGTACGGGTTGCTTCACTTCGGCTTTTCTTGGATCCGATTTCACTATAACAGCTTCGCCCGAAGGCTAGGCCTTGACACTTCCGTCCGTCTTCAATAGCTACGTCGAACCGTCCCCTTTTTAGTGTGAGCAAGTATGGGAATATTAACCCATTGTCCATCCACTACCCCTTTCGGGTTCGCGTTAGGTCCCGACTAACCCTCAGCTGATTAGCATGGCTGAGGAAACCTTAGTCTTTCGGTGAGGGGGTTTCTCGCCCCCTTTATCGTTACTTATGCCTACATTTTCTTTTCTATCCGCTCCACAATACCTCACGATACTGCTTCGGCGCAAATAGAATGCTCTCCTACCAGATATAATAAAATTATAAATCCATAGCTTCGGTAATATGTTTATGCCCGATTATTATCCATGCCGGACCGCTCGACTAGTGAGCTGTTACGCACTCTTTAAATGAATGGCTGCTTCCAAGCCAACATCCTAGCTGTCAATGCAGTCCAACCGCGTTGCTTCAACTTAACATATATTTGGGGACCTTAGCTGTTGGTCTGGGTTCTTTCCCTCTCGGACATGGACCTTAGCACCCATGCCCTCACTGCCGCAGAACATTTATTAGCATTCGGAGTTTGTCAGGAATTGGTAGGCGATGAAACCCCCGCATCCAATCAGTAGCTCTACCTCTAATAAACTTTATTGCGACGCTGCACCTAAATGCATTTCGGAGAGTACGAGCTATCTCCCAGTTTGATTGGCCTTTCACCCCTACCCACAGGTCATCCGAAGACTTTTCAACGTCAACCGGTTCGGTCCTCCACTCTGTGTTACCAGAGCTTCAACCTGCCCATGGGTAGATCACAAGGTTTCGCGTCTAATCCTACTAACTATGCGCCCTATTCAGACTCGCTTTCGCTCCGGCTCCGGACCTGAAGTCCTTAACCTCGCTAGTAAAATTAACTCGTAGGCTCATTATGCAAAAGGCACGCCGTCACCCAACTTGTGGGCTCCGACCGCTTGTAGGCGTACGGTTTCAGGTTCTATTTCACCCTTCTATTCGAAGTGCTTTTCACCTTTCCTTCACAGTACTTGTTCACTATCGGTCTTTCAGGAGTATTTAGCCTTGGAGGATGGTCCCCCCATATTCAGACAGGATTTCACGTGTCCCGCCCTACTCATTTATCATCAAAATATACCTTTCGAATACCGGGCTATCACCGTCTATGGCCGCACTTTCCAGTACGTTCTTCTAAATATATAAAGACTTTTGGGCTAATCCGCTTTCGCTCGCCACTACTTACGGAATCTCTTCGATTTCTTTTCCTCCGGGTACTTAGATGTTTCAGTTCTCCGGGTTTGCTTCTTAATGTAAACATCAAGATGACATGTCTTCAACATGACGGGTTGCCCCATTCGGACATCTCGGGATCTATTCGTGTGTGCCAATCCCCCGAGCTTTTCGCAGCTTACCACGTCCTTCTTCGCCTCTGAAAGCCTAGGCATCCGCCATACGCCCTTAACGATTTCTTTCCTATTTTTAGGTTACTCAAGCACTTATAAGTGCTCGGTTTTCTCTTTGTGATGTCTTTACCGTTAATGTCAATGATCTTAAATCTTGTAATCATGTAATCCCGAAATATGTACTAATGACGGCTCCGTCATTATGTAGAATATACATTTCCGTAAAATTACCCTCATACATTGTACGTATGTACTTATCGTACACCATACAATACGTGGAGAATAAGGGAGTCGAACCCTTGACCTCCTGCGTGCAAGGCAGGCGCTCTAGCCAGCTGAGCTAATTCCCCCTCTAGTCAGAAATTTTAAATTCTAAATGATAAATTTTAAATGAAAACAATATGTTATAATCTAAAATCTATAATTTAAAATCTGCAATTCCCTTCAATTAGTAGTCTCGGGCAGGCTCGAACTGCCGACCTCTACATTATCAGTGTAGCGCTCTAACCAGCTGAGCTACGAGACTTCGTTATAATTTTAAATCTTAAATTGAAAATTTTAAATAACTTTTAAATCTAAAATTTATAATTTACAATCTAAAATCTCTTGTTCCCTGTTACTAATCTCTAGTGGGTGTGTATTTTTAATATATTTATAAGCAAGGGTGGGTAAGGAGTATTTTTTTAACGATCCAATTACCTGGCTCTTTTTACTTTTACCTTTTTACCTATAAATCAACCAAATAAAAAACTAAAGCTTTGCTTTAAGTAAGTGCATGGTACATTGAAGTACCTTAATTTTGTTTATTCTCGTCCGAAAACGAGACTCTAAAATGAGATGTTCCAGCCGCACCTTCCGGTACGGCTACCTTGTTACGACTTAGCCCTAGTTACCTGTTTTACCCTAGGCAGCTCCTGTTACGGTCACCGACTTCAGGTACCCCAGACTTCCATGGCTTGACGGGCGGTGTGTACAAGGCCCGGGAACGTATTCACCGCGCCATGGCTGATGCGCGATTACTAGCGATTCCAGCTTCATAGAGTCGAGTTGCAGACTCCAATCCGAACTGAGACCGGCTTTCGAGATTTGCATCACATCGCTGTGTAGCTGCCCTCTGTACCGGCCATTGTATTACGTGTGTGGCCCAAGGCGTAAGGGCCGTGATGATTTGACGTCATCCCCACCTTCCTCTCTACTTGCGTAGGCAGTCTCACTAGAGTCCCCAACTTAATGATGGCAACTAGTGACAGGGGTTGCGCTCGTTGCAGGACTTAACCTAACACCTCACGGCACGAGCTGACGACAACCATGCAGCACCTTGAAAATTGCCCGAAGGAAGGTCTATTTCTAAACCGATCAATTCCCATTTAAGCCTTGGTAAGGTTCCTCGCGTATCATCGAATTAAACCACATAATCCACCGCTTGTGCGGGCCCCCGTCAATTCCTTTGAGTTTCATTCTTGCGAACGTACTCCCCAGGTGGCTAACTTATCACTTTCGCTTAGTCTCTGAAGCATAAAGCCCCAAAAACGAGTTAGCATCGTTTACGGCGTGGACTACCAGGGTATCTAATCCTGTTCGCTCCCCACGCTTTCGTCCATCAGCGTCAGTTAAGACATAGTGACCTGCCTTCGCAATTGGTGTTCTAAGTAATATCTATGCATTTCACCGCTACACTACTTATTCCAGCCACTTCTACCTTACTCAAGACCTGCAGTATCAATGGCAGTTTCACAGTTGAGCTGTGAGATTTCACCACTGACTTACAGATCAGCCTACGGACCCTTTAAACCCAATAAATCCGGATAACGCTTGCACCCTCCGTATTACCGCGGCTGCTGGCACGGAGTTAGCCGGTGCTTATTCGTATAGTACCTTCAGCTACTCTCACGAGAGTAGGTTTATCCCTATACAAAAGAAGTTTACAACCCATAGGGCCGTCGTCCTTCACGCGGGATGGCTGGATCAGGCGCTAACCCATTGTCCAATATTCCTCACTGCTGCCTCCCGTAGGAGTCTGGTCCGTGTCTCAGTACCAGTGTGGGGGATCACCCTCTCAGGCCCCCTAAAGATCACTGACTTGGTAGGCCGTTACCCTACCAACTATCTAATCTTGCGCGTGCCCATCTCTATCCACCGTAGTTTTCAATATCAATTGATGCCAATTAATATATTATGGGGTATTAATCTTCCTTTCGAAAGGCTATCCCCCTGATAAAGGCAGGTTGCACACGTGTTCCGCACCCGTACGCCGCTCTCTTCGTCCCGAAAGACAAATACCGCTCGGCTTGCATGTGTTAGGCCTCCCGCTAGCGTTCATCCTGAGCCAGGATCAAACTCTCCATTGTATGTTTGTTCTGACTCACTCAAAGTTTTGACGCTTTAGTTTTTCCTTACTTGGTTGTTATATTGTATTTCAATGATCTCTATTCTTCCGCTCCTACTTTAGCTAATTTCTGTCGTTTCGCTTTATCGTATTTGCGTGTGCAAAAGTAAAAATAAATTTCTAATTGACCAAATGTTTTCTTAAGAAAATTTAAAGTTTTTTGTTAACCCTAATCCCCTCTCAAAACCTCAATCCTTCTACTCCTGCGCTCCCGTTTTACCGGACTGCAAAGATACTAAAAAATTTAAACTCCGCAACTTTATCATCTAAAAATTAAAAAGTTTTTATCTCATGTATCCGTAGATATCAGTTTTATATTCTCCGCTCCTTAAAGCTCTTCTGCGCTACTGAACTACTCCTGGTTTTTCAGTGCCGCAAAAGTACACCCTTTATCCTATACCATCCTAATTTATTTAACATAATATTAATATGGAAGGGCTATTGTGGAAAACTTATTGATATAAGATACTGATATCATTGACCTTAAAAGTCTTTTTATATTTACTCACATTAACTCAATGTTTTCTGAACTATTTACTAAGGCTCTGTTTTACTACTCTTCATAGCAGTTGGCAGTTGGTAGTTAGCAATTAGCGATTAGCGATTAGCGGTTAGCGGTTAGCGGTTAGCGGTTAGCGATTAGCGATTAGCGATTAGCGGTTAGCGGTTAGCGGTTAGCGGTTAGCGGTTAGCGGTTAGCGGTTAGCGGTTAGCGGTTAGCGGTTAGCGGTTAGCGGTTAGCGGTTAGCGGTTAGCGGTTAGCGATTAGCGATTAGCGATTAGCGATTAGCGATTAGCGATTAGCGATTAGCGATTAGCGATTAGCGATTAGCGATTAGCGATTAGCGATTAGCGATTAGCGATTAGCGATTAGCGATTAGCGATTAGCGATTAGCGATTAGCGATTAGCGATTAGCGATTAGCGATTAGCGATTAGCGATTAGCGATTAGCGATTAGCGATTAGCGATTAGCGATTAGCGATTAGCGATTAGCGATTAGCGATTAGCGATTAGCGATTAGCGATTAGCGATTAGCGATTAGCGATTAGCGATTAGCGATTAGCGATTAGCGATTAGCGATTAGCGATTAGCGATTAGCGATTAGCGATTAGCGATTAGCGATTAGCGATTAGCGATTAGCGATTAGCGATTAGCGATTAGCGATTAGCGATTAGCGATTAGCGATTAGCGATTAGCGATTAGCGATTAGCGATTAGCGATTAGCGATTAGCGATTAGCGATTAGCGATTAGCGATTAGCGATTAGCGATTAGCGATTAGCGATTAGCGATTAGCGATTAGCGATTAGCGATTAGCGATTAGCGATTAGCGATTAGCGATTAGCGATTAGCGATTAGCGATTAGCGATTAGCGATTAGCGATTAGCGATTAGCGATTAGCGATTAGCGATTAGCGATTAGCGATTAGCGATTAGCGATTAGCGATTAGCGATTAGCGATTAGCGATTAGCGATTAGCGATTAGCGATTAGCGATTAGCGATTAGCGATTAGCGATTAGCGATTAGCGATTAGCGATTAGCGAAATTAATTCATATAAAGCACATCCAAGAAAATCACAGAATATTTTTGCCGAAATTTTTTATAATTTGCAATTAACTGACAGGGAAAGTAAATGGGTAGAGCGTATTTTTTAGATGTTTCTTTAGGGTGCCTGTTTAATTAAATCTTCAAGGTTTTAAAAACCTTGAAGATGGGAATGGTGGTTCTATTTGGGTTTCCGGATAGGTATAAAAATTCTCACGGATGTCTACTCGGAATATATTTTTTAATATGGGAAGAGTTTACCATGTATTATAAAAGGTAGAACTTTTCAGACAGTTCAAAATATTATAAACGGCAAAATTTTGTGGATCATGGAAGTCGGTCTGAAGCAGGAAGCTTTGGCAGTAGGCAGTAGGAAAGATAAATCTTTTGGGATTGCCTATTAGGTTACCCTTAAAAAAGCAATTCTTCATTTCATGTCCCATGTCTGAGATCTCAAGTCTCCAGGCTGATATCCGATGTCTGATATCTGAGATCTCAAGTCTTATGTCTAACATCTAATATCTCATGTCTGAGATCTTGTGTCTGAGATCTCCTGGTTATAAAACGAAAAAAGTCTCATACAAATGAATGTATGAGACTTTTAATAAAAAACTGGCGGCGACCTACTCTCCCGCTTGTCGCAGTACCATCGGCGCTGGTGGGCTTAACTTCTGTGTTCGGAATGGGAACAGGTGAGCCCCACCGCTAAAACCACCCTAAATAAGGTATATCTTGTATCATGTCGGTTGTAATAGGTACCATGTATTGACATGATACTTTTTACTTTTTACATTTTACAAATTTTATCGGTAAATTTCATCACAAAGGCAAAACCAGTTCTGCACTTATAAGCACTTGTCTTATTATTAATTAATTAAAGTTAAGATTATAGCAACCAATAGGCTATAAATCTACGGGTAATTAGTACTACTCGGCTATGCTGTTACCAACTTTACACCTGTAGCCTATCAACGTTGTCATCTCCAACGACCCTTAAAAGATGTCTCATCTTGAGGCGAGTTTCGCACTTATATGCTTTCAGTGCTTATCTCTTCCAAACGTAGCTACTCAGCGGTGCACCTGGCGGTACAACTGATACACCAGAGGTTTGTTCAATTCGGTCCTCTCGTACTAGAATCAAGCCCTCTCAAACATCTAACGCCCGCAATAGATAGAGACCGAACTGTCTCACGACGTTCTGAACCCAGCTCGCGTGCCACTTTAATGGGCGAACAGCCCAACCCTTGGGACCTTCTCCAGCCCCAGGATGTGACGAGCCGACATCGAGGTGCCGAACCTCCCCGTCGATGTGAGCTCTTGGGGGAGACTAGCCTGTTATCCCCGGAGTACCTTTTATCCTATGAGCGATGGCCCTTCCATACGGAACCACCGGATCACTATGTCCTGCTTTCGCACCTGATCGACTTGTAGGTCTCACAGTCAAGCACCCTTATGCCATTACACTCTACGCACGGTTACCAAGCGTGCTGAGGGTACCTTTGAAAGCCTCCGTTACTCTTTTGGAGGCGACCACCCCAGTCAAACTACCCACCACGCAATGTCCTTCTGAAAGAAGTTAGGCTCCAAGTAAGTAAAGGGTGGTATTTCAACGTTGACTCCACAAACACTAGCGTGCCTGCTTCAAAGTCTCCCACCTATCCTACACATTACTTACTCAAAGTCAATACGAAGTTATAGTAAAGGTTCACAGGGTCTTTTCGTCCCATTGCGGGTAATCGGCATCTTCACCGATACTACAATTTCACCGAGCTCGTGGCTGAGACAGTGCCCAGATCGTTACACCATTCGTGCAGGTCGGAACTTACCCGACAAGGAATTTCGCTACCTTAGGACCGTTATAGTTACGGCCGCCGTTTACTGGGGCTTCAGTCAAACGCTTCGGTTACCCTAACGCCCTTCCTTAACCTTCCAGCACCGGGCAGGTGTCAGACCCTATACAGCATCTTTCGATTTAGCAGAGTCCTGTGTTTTTGATAAACAGTCGCCTGGGCCTCTTCACTGCGGCCAGCATTGCTGCTGGCGTCTCTTCTTCCGAAGTTACGAGACTATTTTGCCTAGTTCCTTAGCCACGACTCACTCGAGCACCTTAGGATTCTCTCCTCGACCACCTGTGTCGGTTTTGGTACGGGTTGCTTCACTTCGGCTTTTCTTGGATCCGATTTCACTATAACAGCTTCGCCCGAAGGCTAGGCCTTGACACTTCCGTCCGTCTTCAATAGCTACGTCGAACCGTCCCCTTTTTAGTGTGAGCAAGTATGGGAATATTAACCCATTGTCCATCCACTACCCCTTTCGGGTTCGCGTTAGGTCCCGACTAACCCTCAGCTGATTAGCATGGCTGAGGAAACCTTAGTCTTTCGGTGAGGGGGTTTCTCGCCCCCTTTATCGTTACTTATGCCTACATTTTCTTTTCTATCCGCTCCACAATACCTCACGATACTGCTTCGGCGCAAATAGAATGCTCTCCTACCAGATATAATAAAATTATAAATCCATAGCTTCGGTAATATGTTTATGCCCGATTATTATCCATGCCGGACCGCTCGACTAGTGAGCTGTTACGCACTCTTTAAATGAATGGCTGCTTCCAAGCCAACATCCTAGCTGTCAATGCAGTCCAACCGCGTTGCTTCAACTTAACATATATTTGGGGACCTTAGCTGTTGGTCTGGGTTCTTTCCCTCTCGGACATGGACCTTAGCACCCATGCCCTCACTGCCGCAGAACATTTATTAGCATTCGGAGTTTGTCAGGAATTGGTAGGCGATGAAACCCCCGCATCCAATCAGTAGCTCTACCTCTAATAAACTTTATTGCGACGCTGCACCTAAATGCATTTCGGAGAGTACGAGCTATCTCCCAGTTTGATTGGCCTTTCACCCCTACCCACAGGTCATCCGAAGACTTTTCAACGTCAACCGGTTCGGTCCTCCACTCTGTGTTACCAGAGCTTCAACCTGCCCATGGGTAGATCACAAGGTTTCGCGTCTAATCCTACTAACTATGCGCCCTATTCAGACTCGCTTTCGCTCCGGCTCCGGACCTGAAGTCCTTAACCTCGCTAGTAAAATTAACTCGTAGGCTCATTATGCAAAAGGCACGCCGTCACCCAACTTGTGGGCTCCGACCGCTTGTAGGCGTACGGTTTCAGGTTCTATTTCACCCTTCTATTCGAAGTGCTTTTCACCTTTCCTTCACAGTACTTGTTCACTATCGGTCTTTCAGGAGTATTTAGCCTTGGAGGATGGTCCCCCCATATTCAGACAGGATTTCACGTGTCCCGCCCTACTCATTTATCATCAAAATATACCTTTCGAATACCGGGCTATCACCGTCTACGGCCGCACTTTCCAGTACGTTCTTCTAAATATATAAAGACTTTTGGGCTAATCCGCTTTCGCTCGCCACTACTTACGGAATCTCTTCGATTTCTTTTCCTCCGGGTACTTAGATGTTTCAGTTCTCCGGGTTTGCTTCTTGATGTAAACATCAAGATGACATGTCTTCAACATGCCGGGTTGCCCCATTCGGACATCTCGGGATCTATTCGTGTGTGCCAATCCCCCGAGCTTTTCGCAGCTTACCACGTCCTTCTTCGCCTCTGAAAGCCTAGGCATCCGCCATACGCCCTTAACGATTTCTTTCCTATTTTTAGGTTACTCAAGCACTTATAAGTGCTCGGTTTTCTCTTTGTGATGTCTTTACCGTTAATGTCAATGATCTTAAATCTTGTAATCATGTAATCCCGAAATATGTACTAATGACGGCTCCGTCATTATGTAGAATATACATTTCCGTAAAATTACCCTCATACATCATACGTATGTACTTACCGTACACCATACAATACGTGGAGAATAAGGGAGTCGAACCCTTGACCTCCTGCGTGCAAGGCAGGCGCTCTAGCCAGCTGAGCTAATTCCCCCTCTAGTAGAAATTTTAAATTCTAAATGATAAATTTTAAATGAAAACAATATGTTATAATCTAAAATCTATAATTTAAAATCTGCAATTCCCTTCAATTAGTAGTCTCGGGCAGGCTCGAACTGCCGACCTCTACATTATCAGTGTAGCGCTCTAACCAGCTGAGCTACGAGACTTCGTTATAATTTTAAATCTTAAATTGAAAATTTTAAATAACTTTTAAATCTAAAATTTATAATTTATAATCTAAAATCTCTTGTTCCCTGTTACTAATCTCTAGTGGGTGTGTATTTTTATATATATAGCAACCAAATAAAAAACTAAAGCTTCGCTTTAAGTAAGTGCATGGTACATTGAAGTACCTTAATTTTGTTTATTCTCGTCCGAAAACGAGACTCTAAAATGAGATGTTCCAGCCGCACCTTCCGGTACGGCTACCTTGTTACGACTTAGCCCTAGTTACCTGTTTTACCCTAGGCAGCTCCTGTTACGGTCACCGACTTCAGGTACCCCAGACTTCCATGGCTTGACGGGCGGTGTGTACAAGGCCCGGGAACGTATTCACCGCGCCATGGCTGATGCGCGATTACTAGCGATTCCAGCTTCATAGAGTCGAGTTGCAGACTCCAATCCGAACTGAGACCGGCTTTCGAGATTTGCATCACATCGCTGTGTAGCTGCCCTCTGTACCGGCCATTGTATTACGTGTGTGGCCCAAGGCGTAAGGGCCGTGATGATTTGACGTCATCCCCACCTTCCTCTCTACTTGCGTAGGCAGTCTCACTAGAGTCCCCAACTTAATGATGGCAACTAGTGACAGGGGTTGCGCTCGTTGCAGGACTTAACCTAACACCTCACGGCACGAGCTGACGACAACCATGCAGCACCTTGAAAATTGCCCGAAGGAAGGTCTATTTCTAAACCGATCAATTCCCATTTAAGCCTTGGTAAGGTTCCTCGCGTATCATCGAATTAAACCACATAATCCACCGCTTGTGCGGGCCCCCGTCAATTCCTTTGAGTTTCATTCTTGCGAACGTACTCCCCAGGTGGCTAACTTATCACTTTCGCTTAGTCTCTGAAGCATAAAGCCCCAAAAACGAGTTAGCATCGTTTACGGCGTGGACTACCAGGGTATCTAATCCTGTTCGCTCCCCACGCTTTCGTCCATCAGCGTCAGTTAAGACATAGTGACCTGCCTTCGCAATTGGTGTTCTAAGTAATATCTATGCATTTCACCGCTACACTACTTATTCCAGCCACTTCTACCTTACTCAAGACCTGCAGTATCAATGGCAGTTTCACAGTTGAGCTGTGAGATTTCACCACTGACTTACAGATCAGCCTACGGACCCTTTAAACCCAATAAATCCGGATAACGCTTGCACCCTCCGTATTACCGCGGCTGCTGGCACGGAGTTAGCCGGTGCTTATTCGTATAGTACCTTCAGCTACTCTCACGAGAGTAGGTTTATCCCTATACAAAAGAAGTTTACAACCCATAGGGCCGTCGTCCTTCACGCGGGATGGCTGGATCAGGCGCTAACCCATTGTCCAATATTCCTCACTGCTGCCTCCCGTAGGAGTCTGGTCCGTGTCTCAGTACCAGTGTGGGGGATCACCCTCTCAGGCCCCCTAAAGATCACTGACTTGGTAGGCCGTTACCCTACCAACTATCTAATCTTGCGCGTGCCCATCTCTATCCACCGTAGTTTTCAATATCAATTGATGCCAATTAATATATTATGGGGTATTAATCTTCCTTTCGAAAGGCTATCCCCCTGATAAAGGCAGGTTGCACACGTGTTCCGCACCCGTACGCCGCTCTCTTCGTCCCGAAAGACAAATACCGCTCGGCTTGCATGTGTTAGGCCTCCCGCTAGCGTTCATCCTGAGCCAGGATCAAACTCTCCATTGTATGTTTGTTCTGACTCACTCAAAGTTTTGACGCTTTAGTTTTTCCTTACTTGGTTGTTATATTGTATTTCAATGATCTCTATTCTTTCGCTCCTACTTAAGCTAATTTCTGTCGTTTCGCTTTATCGTATTTGCGTGTGCAAAAGTAAAAATAAATTTCTAATTGACCAAATGTTTTCTTAAGAAAATTTAAAGTTTTTTGTTAACCCTAATCCCCTCTCAAAACCTCAATCCTTCTACTCCTGCGCTCCCGTTTTACCGGACTGCAAAGATACTAAAAAATTTAAACTCCGCAACTTTTATCATCTAAAAATTAAAAAGTTTTTATCTCATGTACCGTAGGTATCAGTTCTATATTCTCCGCTCCTTAAAGCTCTTCTGCGCTACTGAACTACTCCTGGTTTTTCAGTGCCGCAAAAGTACACCCTTTATCCTATACCATCCTAATTTATTTAACATAATATTAATATGGAAGAGCTATTGTGGAAAACTCATTCAATTAACGTATTGATATGTTTAATGTTAAAAGATTTATCCAACTTACCCACATTAACTTTATATTTTCTGAACTATTACTAGGACTCTGTTTTATTACTCTTCATAGCAGTTAGCAAAATTAATTTATATACAATACATCAAAGAAAAATGTAAAATATTTTTGCCGGAAAATTTTTTATAATTTGTAGTGGGCTATCGAAAAGTAAATGGATAGAGCGTATTTTTTAGATGTTTCTTTAGGGTGCCTGTTTAATTAAATCTTCAAGGTTTTTAAAACCTTGAAGATTTGAATGACGTTGCTATTTTATTTCCGGATATGCTTAAATTTCATGGGATGTTTCCTTGGAATATTTTTTAAAATATAAAAAGGTACTTACGGTAGATTATAAATGTAATCATTTTTTTAACAGATTAAATAATATAGAACGGTAATTTTTTTTGGTAATGGAAACCGTGAAAGTGAAGCGTGGGAAAACAGGAATAACAGTAGTTTTGATTACGTATTATAACTATGATTGTATTAAGATATTCGATCAGTGACGAACGATGAAGTGGCGATTTAATTCAATAGAATAATAATCCCATCCAAACATCTGGGAGATTAAAAGGTCAGGAAATTTTTAGTGTTATAAATTAGATTTTAAGCTATGAAACAGCTTATGGTTTGTGAGGGTATCTGATGATTGGTGACATAAGGCGAAAAACTAATTTGAATCCTGCAATAAAGATTTTAATTTTAGGCTAAAGCCATTAAGCAAAGAAAATCTTTCGGGTAATTGCAAGCAGTAAATAAAAAAGGGACTTATTGGTATGCTGTCTTATATCTGTTGTCTGAAGTCTGACATCTAGTATCTAATATCTCATGTCTATCTCCTGGTTATAAAACGAAAAAAGTCTCATACAAATGAATGTATGAGACTTTTAATAAAAACTGGCGGCGACCTACTCTCCCGCTTGTCGCAGTACCATCGGCGCTGGTGGGCTTAACTTCTGTGTTCGGAATGGGAACAGGTGAGCCCCACCGCTAAAACCACCCTAAATAAGGTATATCTTGTATCATGTCGGTTGTAATAGGTACCATGTATTGACATGATACTTTTTACTTTTTACATTTTACAAATTTTATCGGTAAATTTCATCACAAAGGCAAAACCAGTTCTGCACTTATAAGCACTTGTCTTATTATTAATTAATTAAAGTTAAGATTATAGCAACCAATAGGCTATAAATCTACGGGTAATTAGTACTACTCGGCTATGCTGTTACCAACTTTACACCTGTAGCCTATCAACGTTGTCATCTCCAACGACCCTTAAAAGATGTCTCATCTTGAGGCGAGTTTCGCACTTATATGCTTTCAGTGCTTATCTCTTCCAAACGTAGCTACTCAGCGGTGCACCTGGCGGTACAACTGATACACCAGAGGTTTGTTCAATTCGGTCCTCTCGTACTAGAATCAAGCCCTCTCAAACATCTAACGCCCGCAATAGATAGAGACCGAACTGTCTCACGACGTTCTGAACCCAGCTCGCGTGCCACTTTAATGGGCGAACAGCCCAACCCTTGGGACCTTCTCCAGCCCCAGGATGTGACGAGCCGACATCGAGGTGCCGAACCTCCCCGTCGATGTGAGCTCTTGGGGGAGACTAGCCTGTTATCCCCGGAGTACCTTTTATCCTATGAGCGATGGCCCTTCCATACGGAACCACCGGATCACTATGTCCTGCTTTCGCACCTGATCGACTTGTAGGTCTCACAGTCAAGCACCCTTATGCCATTACACTCTACGCACGGTTACCAAGCGTGCTGAGGGTACCTTTGAAAGCCTCCGTTACTCTTTTGGAGGCGACCACCCCAGTCAAACTACCCACCACGCAATGTCCTTCTGAAAGAAGTTAGGCTCCAAGTAAGTAAAGGGTGGTATTTCAACGTTGACTCCACAAACACTAGCGTGCCTGCTTCAAAGTCTCCCACCTATCCTACACATTACTTACTCAAAGTCAATACGAAGTTATAGTAAAGGTTCACAGGGTCTTTTCGTCCCATTGCGGGTAATCGGCATCTTCACCGATACTACAATTTCACCGAGCTCGTGGCTGAGACAGTGCCCAGATCGTTACACCATTCGTGCAGGTCGGAACTTACCCGACAAGGAATTTCGCTACCTTAGGACCGTTATAGTTACGGCCGCCGTTTACTGGGGCTTCAGTCAAACGCTTCGGTTACCCTAACGCCCTTCCTTAACCTTCCAGCACCGGGCAGGTGTCAGACCCTATACAGCATCTTTCGATTTAGCAGAGTCCTGTGTTTTTGATAAACAGTCGCCTGGGCCTCTTCACTGCGGCCAGCATTGCTGCTGGCGTCTCTTCTTCCGAAGTTACGAGACTATTTTGCCTAGTTCCTTAGCCACGACTCACTCGAGCACCTTAGGATTCTCTCCTCGACCACCTGTGTCGGTTTTGGTACGGGTTGCTTCACTTCGGCTTTTCTTGGATCCGATTTCACTATAACAGCTTCGCCCGAAGGCTAGGCCTTGACACTTCCGTCCGTCTTCAATAGCTACGTCGAACCGTCCCCTTTTTAGTGTGAGCAAGTATGGGAATATTAACCCATTGTCCATCCACTACCCCTTTCGGGTTCGCGTTAGGTCCCGACTAACCCTCAGCTGATTAGCATGGCTGAGGAAACCTTAGTCTTTCGGTGAGGGGGTTTCTCGCCCCCTTTATCGTTACTTATGCCTACATTTTCTTTTCTATCCGCTCCACAATACCTCACGATACTGCTTCGGCGCAAATAGAATGCTCTCCTACCAGATATAATAAAATTATAAATCCATAGCTTCGGTAATATGTTTATGCCCGATTATTATCCATGCCGGACCGCTCGACTAGTGAGCTGTTACGCACTCTTTAAATGAATGGCTGCTTCCAAGCCAACATCCTAGCTGTCAATGCAGTCCAACCGCGTTGCTTCAACTTAACATATATTTGGGGACCTTAGCTGTTGGTCTGGGTTCTTTCCCTCTCGGACATGGACCTTAGCACCCATGCCCTCACTGCCGCAGAACATTTATTAGCATTCGGAGTTTGTCAGGAATTGGTAGGCGATGAAACCCCCGCATCCAATCAGTAGCTCTACCTCTAATAAACTTTATTGCGACGCTGCACCTAAATGCATTTCGGAGAGTACGAGCTATCTCCCAGTTTGATTGGCCTTTCACCCCTACCCACAGGTCATCCGAAGACTTTTCAACGTCAACCGGTTCGGTCCTCCACTCTGTGTTACCAGAGCTTCAACCTGCCCATGGGTAGATCACAAGGTTTCGCGTCTAATCCTACTAACTATGCGCCCTATTCAGACTCGCTTTCGCTCCGGCTCCGGACCTGAAGTCCTTAACCTCGCTAGTAAAATTAACTCGTAGGCTCATTATGCAAAAGGCACGCCGTCACCCAACTTGTGGGCTCCGACCGCTTGTAGGCGTACGGTTTCAGGTTCTATTTCACCCTTCTATTCGAAGTGCTTTTCACCTTTCCTTCACAGTACTTGTTCACTATCGGTCTTTCAGGAGTATTTAGCCTTGGAGGATGGTCCCCCCATATTCAGACAGGATTTCACGTGTCCCGCCCTACTCATTTATCATCAAAATATACCTTTCGAATACCGGGCTATCACCGTCTACGGCCGCACTTTCCAGTACGTTCTTCTAAATATATAAAGACTTTTGGGCTAATCCGCTTTCGCTCGCCACTACTTACGGAATCTCTTCGATTTCTTTTCCTCCGGGTACTTAGATGTTTCAGTTCTCCGGGTTTGCTTCTTAATGTAAACATCAAGATGACATGTCTTCAACATGCCGGGTTGCCCCATTCGGACATCTCGGGATCTATTCGTGTGTGCCAATCCCCCGAGCTTTTCGCAGCTTACCACGTCCTTCTTCGCCTCTGAAAGCCTAGGCATCCGCCATACGCCCTTAACGATTTCTTTCCTATTTTTAGGTTACTCAAGCACTTATAAGTGCTCGGTTTTCTCTTTGTGATGTCTTTACCGTTAATGTCAATGATCTTAAATCTTGTAATCATGTAATCCCGAAATATGTACTAATGACGGCTCCGTCATTATGTAGAATATACATTTCCGTAAAATTACCCTCATACATCATACGTATGTACTTACCGTACACCATACAATACGTGGAGAATAAGGGAGTCGAACCCTTGACCTCCTGCGTGCAAGGCAGGCGCTCTAGCCAGCTGAGCTAATTCCCCCTCTAGTAGAAATTTTAAATTCTAAATGATAAATTTTAAATGAAAACAATATGTTATAATCTAAAATCTATAATTTAAAATCTGCAATTCCCTTCAATTAGTAGTCTCGGGCAGGCTCGAACTGCCGACCTCTACATTATCAGTGTAGCGCTCTAACCAGCTGAGCTACGAGACTTCGTTATAATTTTAAATCTTAAATTGAAAATTTTAAATAACTTTTAAATCTAAAATTTATAATTTATAATCTAAAATCTCTTGTTCCCTGTTACTAATCTCTAGTGGGTGTGTATTTTTATATATATAGCAACCAAATAAAAAACTAAAGCTTCGCTTTAAGTAAGTGCATGGTACATTGAAGTACCTTAATTTTGTTTATTCTCGTCCGAAAACGAGACTCTAAAATGAGATGTTCCAGCCGCACCTTCCGGTACGGCTACCTTGTTACGACTTAGCCCTAGTTACCTGTTTTACCCTAGGCAGCTCCTGTTACGGTCACCGACTTCAGGTACCCCAGACTTCCATGGCTTGACGGGCGGTGTGTACAAGGCCCGGGAACGTATTCACCGCGCCATGGCTGATGCGCGATTACTAGCGATTCCAGCTTCATAGAGTCGAGTTGCAGACTCCAATCCGAACTGAGACCGGCTTTCGAGATTTGCATCACATCGCTGTGTAGCTGCCCTCTGTACCGGCCATTGTATTACGTGTGTGGCCCAAGGCGTAAGGGCCGTGATGATTTGACGTCATCCCCACCTTCCTCTCTACTTGCGTAGGCAGTCTCACTAGAGTCCCCAACTTAATGATGGCAACTAGTGACAGGGGTTGCGCTCGTTGCAGGACTTAACCTAACACCTCACGGCACGAGCTGACGACAACCATGCAGCACCTTGAAAATTGCCCGAAGGAAGGTCTATTTCTAAACCGATCAATTCCCATTTAAGCCTTGGTAAGGTTCCTCGCGTATCATCGAATTAAACCACATAATCCACCGCTTGTGCGGGCCCCCGTCAATTCCTTTGAGTTTCATTCTTGCGAACGTACTCCCCAGGTGGCTAACTTATCACTTTCGCTTAGTCTCTGAAGCATAAAGCCCCAAAAACGAGTTAGCATCGTTTACGGCGTGGACTACCAGGGTATCTAATCCTGTTCGCTCCCCACGCTTTCGTCCATCAGCGTCAGTTAAGACATAGTGACCTGCCTTCGCAATTGGTGTTCTAAGTAATATCTATGCATTTCACCGCTACACTACTTATTCCAGCCACTTCTACCTTACTCAAGACCTGCAGTATCAATGGCAGTTTCACAGTTGAGCTGTGAGATTTCACCACTGACTTACAGATCAGCCTACGGACCCTTTAAACCCAATAAATCCGGATAACGCTTGCACCCTCCGTATTACCGCGGCTGCTGGCACGGAGTTAGCCGGTGCTTATTCGTATAGTACCTTCAGCTACTCTCACGAGAGTAGGTTTATCCCTATACAAAAGAAGTTTACAACCCATAGGGCCGTCGTCCTTCACGCGGGATGGCTGGATCAGGCGCTAACCCATTGTCCAATATTCCTCACTGCTGCCTCCCGTAGGAGTCTGGTCCGTGTCTCAGTACCAGTGTGGGGGATCACCCTCTCAGGCCCCCTAAAGATCACTGACTTGGTAGGCCGTTACCCTACCAACTATCTAATCTTGCGCGTGCCCATCTCTATCCACCGTAGTTTTCAATATCAATTGATGCCAATTAATATATTATGGGGTATTAATCTTCCTTTCGAAAGGCTATCCCCCTGATAAAGGCAGGTTGCACACGTGTTCCGCACCCGTACGCCGCTCTCTTCGTCCCGAAAGACAAATACCGCTCGGCTTGCATGTGTTAGGCCTCCCGCTAGCGTTCATCCTGAGCCAGGATCAAACTCTCCATTGTATGTTTGTTCTGACTCACTCAAAGTTTTGACGCTTTAGTTTTTCCTTACTTGGTTGTTATATTGTATTTCAATGATCTCTATTCTTCCGCTCCTACTTTAGCTAATTTCTGTCGTTTCGCTTTATCGTATTTGCGTGTGCAAAAGTAAAAATAAATTTCTAATTGACCAAATGTTTTCTTAAGAAAATTTAAAGTTTTTTGTTAACCCTAATCCCCTCTAAAACCCTCAATCCTTCTACTCCTGCGCTCCCGTTTTACCGGACTGCAAAGATACTAAAAAATTTAAACTCCGCAACTTTTATTATCTAAAAATTAAAAAGTTTTTATCTCATGTATCCGTAGATATCAGTTTTATATTCTCCGCTCCTTAAAGCTCTTCTGCGCTACTGAACTACTCCTGGTTTTTCAGTGCCGCAAAAGTACACTCTTTATCCTATACCATCCTAATTTATTTAACATAATATTGATATTGAGTTCATATTTAAAGGTAAACAGCTGAGTGCGTGGAATATTAATTTTAGAAGTTAGAAGTTAGAAGTTAGAAGCAAAAATAATAGCTGGAAGAGAATGGGAAAGATTTTTTCTGTTATTTTTAAACCTCATAGGTTTTCAAAACCTATGAGGTTTGGGTGAACGTTTTTTCCTTATTATATATATTTTGTACTGATTGGAATGCCGGAATTGCTTTTATGCCCACTACCCTAGCCAGGATAGGAGCATTTGTCTGAGCTCATTTTCGTGAATTCGGGCGGCAAAGCCGCCCGAATTCACGAAAATAGCGAGTGCGGATAGCCTGATTAAGCTCCTGATGAAAAAGGAGAAGCCCGGAATTGCTAACCTCATCATGCAAATGTTTGTTTTGATTAAAAAAATCGTTTGATCAGGGCTTTATATATATAGTAACCCATAAGACAGCCGATCATATCTGCTACGATATCCAGAGCTTCCATCGATCTTCCGAGACCCATTTCGTTCTGAAGGATTTCGGTAAGGAAAGCATAGATAAGAATAATCTGAATGAAATAGTAAAATCTAATTTTGGGAAAGGCAGCCATAAAGCAGAATCCCAGCGCTGCGAAGATACCAAGGTGCAGAACTTTATCGATGCCGCTGAACATAAACCAATATTCATGGTTTTCTTCTCCAGGCCTGAGGAGCATATAAGTAAGAAATGCCCAATAAATGGGCAAAATCCTACTGAATATTTTTGAAATACTATCCAATGACAGCTTGGTATTCTTCTGCAGAAAGCAATTCTGAATGATCAGCACCGTCAGCAAGTTCTAATTTAATGATCCATCCGTTTCCATAAGGATCTGTATTTAACAGTTCAGGCTGAGCTTCCAACTCTGAATTAAATTCAATCACCTTTCCAGCGACTGGCAAAAATAAGTCTGAAACCGTTTTTACTGCTTCTACACTTCCGAAAACGGCTCCTCCTTCTAAATCATCATCTACTGTATCTACATCCACGTAAACGATATCTCCAAGCTCTCCCTGTGCAAAGTCTGTAATACCAATTGTAGCAACGTTACCTTCGATCTTAATCCATTCGTGATCTTTCGTGTACTTTAATTCTGATGGTGTGTTCATTTTTAAATTTTTATTTTTACAAATGTATTCAAAATTCCATAAGGTTCAAATATCCGGTATAAAAAATGTCCTCCAAAAATTGAAGGACATTTTTTTATATTAATAATCTTGTTAGAATCCACCTGAATCACCAAATGTGAAGGTCGCTGAAATGCCGGCTCTTATGGTTGACAGCGGGAATGCCGTGGAAATTTTGTATTTAGAAGTCATCTGCTCGTAGAATACTCTTAAGTTAAGATTTTCCGAAACATTATAATCTGCGGAAACTCTTACATTCAGTAGCTTCTGCCCTCCGGTAATCTGAGAATCATCCAACAGTATATTGGTAATACTTGTTTTACTGTCTCTCAATGAGAAATCTCCCCTGATATTAAGATCGCTTCCTTTTGCATTTCCTCTTCCTCTTACATTGGCTGTTCCAAGTCTGAAGTTTCTGATGATGTACCCTACTTTTACGACGTACTCGGTATTGGCATCTTCAGTAAGGGTATGGTTTACCAATCCTAACAGCAATGTTCTGATTCTGTTATATTGCAGTCCGAACTGGAAATTGTTTCTCATGGTCATATCTACTCCGATCAGTGGAGAGAAGTTCTCAACATATCCTACCTGAGCAAAAGTGAATGGATTGATATAATCATTATTAATATCTCTTCCTGTACTTAAGTCTGAAGTAAGAGTGTTGAAATAGTCTATACTAGACTGGATACCTGTTGCAGTGTAGGTAGCTTTGTATCCGTGTAAGATATCAAATTTAGAGAACTGCCCATTAATAATCGGAACATTTCTTAATCCTGAGTAGGTAATATTCCAGTTGGGCAGAGGCAGACCTGCTTTTTTAGGATTTCCCATCTGTTTAGGCGCTTTTCCTTCTACGGCAGCTCTGAATGCAGGAATTAAAACATACGCATTGGCAATACTGTGTCCTTCCGTAAATCCATCGGATCCGATAGGACCTCCCATTTGCTGAGACAATACTCGGGCATTATCCCTGATGGACTGATAGATCGCCTGTCCGTCGCTAAATGCGGTCTTCAGTATAACAACAGAATTTGAATAAGTGACCATATCGCTGGCAAAAGTATAATCAGGATCAGGGTTTCCTGACGCGTCTCTGTAATTGAATCCGGTATGTGTAAAGTTTCGGTTATAGGTATGTAAGCCATTGAGATCTATTCTCAGATCATTAAGGGGTACAATCTGTAAATTCCCTCTGAATTCTTTCGTAGACATTTTGACGTACGGATCTGTCATATACTGGGAATCACTCACCCAACCATTTTCCATAACCAGCCTTCTGATATCGGCCTGTGATCCTAACAGGAATCCTATGGAGGGACCTCCTAACGTTTGCCCGTATCCATACCAATTCGGTGCCGATAATAATCCCGGCAGTACGGTACCGTTATTCTCAGAATAATTAATATCCAACTGTTTCAGTGAAGTTAACAGATAGGCTGCACTTTGAAGTGGCGTCAGTCTGTTTTTAAATTTGTACTTTTTATAGTTATATCTGTTTTTTTCCCATTGCTGAGTGTAGGCATTGTTCAGTGAATCTATTTCCTGCTTGCGCTTCTGAAGCTTGGCAGAAATATCTTTAAAATACTTGAACTGTCCGAAGAACTTGGTAAAGTCTGCCGTAGCTGTCGCCTGGATGATATTGGTATTCTGACCGATAGAACCTAAGCTTGCCGGCTGATTGGTATCCGGATCCACGAAACCTAATAATGAGGTAGACCTTGCATTCCAGTTATAAGTGAAACCATATTGCACCTCAGCATCGATAAAATCCAGATACGGAAGATACTGAAACGGCAGCTTATAACTCAGCTGTACTTTATGATTGTATAAAACAGGTCTTCCGGCTCTGAATACATTTCCGAAGATCGAACTGTTATCCATCATATTCACATCCATATTATCATTTAGCGTTCTGGTCACCGAGTTAATTTCTAATTTCAGTGATTTTGTGAAGTTAAATCCTAAGCCATATTGCCATCCAAAGTAGAAGTTTCTGTTTTTGATGGCTGCAAAGTCTTCAGCCATATTTCCGCTTAGAATTGCTTCGACATTTCTAAATTCCAGTTCGTTATAATTTCTGTCGATTTCCGTTCTGAAAGAAAGTCTGGTCGGAATCGGGTTAAAATTGAATTCTTTTACCCATTTCAGGTATTTTGTAGACTTTGCCGTATCACTGATCATTTTATTGAACGGTTTTAATACCCAAGGCTTAAAGGTATAGTTATAATCGATATATCCTCTCAGATACTGTCTGTAATTTTTCTTGGTATAGATATCTCTGAAATGATCGTCATTATACACTGCCGTTACGGAAATATTTTCAACATCATAAAATTTTGGCTTTTTATTCTGATTCACCCTTTCTTTATGCATGTTTACGACACCAAGGCTTCTCTGCTGGGTATATGTTCTGGCTACTTTCTTCAGCTGTGCTTTATTGGCGGCTTTATTAAATTCAACATCCGTATCCAGAGGATTATATTTCGGATCTTCTACGGTCTGCGAATAAGAATAGTTAAGAGGAATTTTCATTCCGCTTTTCTCAGGAAGGAATTTGTCTACATTCACAGCTGTGTTGATACTGAATGCCGACTGTGTAGACTGGTTTCTTTCTGCAGGCTTAGAATCTATACTGCCAAAACCTACCGAAGTATAAGATGCACTGGTGTTTACCGTTGCAAAATCTCCAAGGTTGAAATTAAGGCTTGCATTTCCTGCATAACCGCCATCATTTTCAATTTCTGAAAGACGGATTTCATTCACCCAAAGTACTCTGCTGATAGAGGTTGCTCCTGTTCCTCTCTCTGATCCGTTTCTGATCCCCACCATAATGGTCGTTACGTTTCCTAAACTTGGCCGTCCTTTGATATATAACTTCTTAAAGGTATCTCCTTCTTCGAACAGAGGATCCATTCTTCTTTTGGCAATATCATTAGGGAAGCTTTTATCTCTTCTGATTTTAGCATCCACCAGGTTCTGGATTTCCAGATCCACTTCGTTTTCAAACGGCCAGATATCCATTGGAGCTGTCGCATTGTTCGGAGTGATCTTTAAGGATGCTTCATATTCATAATAGTTATCGGTAGCATCGCTTCCTAAACGGATAAAGAATTTCGTTTTTTTATCGATCTGTCCACCAAGCGGATCTCCATTTCGGGGATCGGTATGAGCGTGTACAAAAAGTTTAAGTTTCTTGTACCTTCTCATATCAAGGGTTGTATTTTTAAATACTCCTTTGGCTTCAGAACTCGCTAAATCTTTTACGTTTAAGTATAAAGATGCTTCATTTTGTCTTTGTGCGCCAGCATTTCCACTAAGTACCTGTCTGTCGATTCCCGGAGGCAATACATAAGGAGGCTGGTTTAATGCATTTTCTTCAATATTTACACTTCCTACCTCAAAATTATTAAGATCTGTTACATCATTCAACCCTTCGTTTGTTGCTTCATCTGCTACGGTATCGGTTCCGTAAACCGCAACATTTTTCGGATATCTCCTCCAGTCTGATCTTACCAGATCCATGGTTCCAAATCTTAAAGTTGATGTCTGATCAAATCCTTTTAAGATCATTCTTGCAAATCTTACGTTATTAAGAACGGAAGGATCATGGTCTCCCTGTGCTTCGGGCTGATTGTATTGTGAAACCGGAATTCTGAACAGATACCATTTTACATCAGCACTCTGCCCGTTTTGGAACTGAGCTTTTACTGTTTTCATATCAACGACATTGTTTTGCCCCAATACTAAACTTCCCTGATCTAAATTAACCACATATTCGTTATAATTTTCATTCTGATCCAGGTTATAATCTTTATTGATATCTTCTGCATCCGGTGTCTGAGTGGATACTTCGAGCGAACCGCTCTGGGAGTTTCCTTCCGGACCTCGGAAGTATTTGTATCTCTGGATAAGTGATGAAGCCTGGCTTCCTGTAAATTTATCCGACATATAGAATACAAAGTCATCCACAGCAGGGTCAGCTATATTCGTTACAGGATTTACGAATGTATTCCCGAATTTCATTGCTTCCTGGTCAGAGCTTAAACCGTCATATCCTAAATCCTGGGCTCTCCTGTCATCTCCTTCACTTGCAAAAGCATATAAGATCGGGGGTTGCTTAGGCTGAGTTCCCCAATTAGAGGATGTTGTAGTAGACGGGGCTGCGCCTGTTGGCAATCCGTTTTCATACTGCATCAGTCCGTCTTTGAGGATATCTTCGGAAACGTTTCCTAAGTGAAGCAATAGTTTAGGATTTGTTCCTATCGTATTTCCATCTGCATAAGGATCCATTAACCAGAATTCTACATATTCAATATTCGAATTTACAAAGTTGGAGACACTGATCGGTCTCATAATACCGGCCCATCTCTGCTGGGTGGTTTCACTTCCAGGATTTACGTTGTACGGTCCTTTTTCCTGTGGGTAGTATGAGATATCAAAGGTATTGGTGAAAGTCTGCTCACCTGCGACGAAGTCTCTGTTATTATAAATTTCTGAGAACTGAACTCTTCGTGAAGCGTGATTCGAAACCGACTGCGGCGTAATCCCGGCCGGCGCCCTTCCTCCTACTCCCCAGAATCTAGGGTCGATATTATACCAGGACAAGAGTCCTCTTCCGTAGCCATTTGTAAGGTTATCATTGGAACCTGCTCCCTGGAAAATAGGATCTGCCTGATTCTTTTCCGGTTTTGAAGCCAAGCTCCAGGCGGTTGGTTCTTTTAAGGATATCTTTGAAGTGGTCTGTTCAAAATCATCGATATACGACTGATCATTGGTTCCTTTATTCAGTCCCGGCAATAAATAAGCGGCTTCCATCTTAAAATTGAGGCTGGAAGGTGCTTCTGTATTAACGAACGGAATTTTATCGGTTAATCTTGTCAGGAACGGCAGCTGATTGTTATACATCAGGTTGATCCCCGCCATGGTATTATTCACAGCTTCCTGTCCGAAGTTTACTTTTTGAGTAAGCGGAGATTCTGAATAATTAACAACGGTTCCTCCTAAAATAAAGTTCTCGCTAAATCTTCTTTCTAAGTTTAATCCTAAAAATCTTTTTCTTTGGGTATTAAATGTTAACTGGTTTTCCAGAGATACATTAATCGCCTGTCCGGACTGTTTTACGGCTTCGTTAATGATCGTTACAGAACCCAACATATAATCCACCGTATAATCGATACCTTCTGTCAGCTGTACTCCATTGGCGGAAACTTTTACCGATCCCTGAGGAACGTTTACTGCTCCCAATGAGATCCCCTGTCCCTGCGTTCCTTTGTAACGACCTTCCAGGGTATATCGCTGTGCAAGGTTACTGGAAGTCGCGACCTGCTTCTGCTGTGAATAAAGGTCTGAGAAAACATACTGCGGATTGTTACTTCCAAGTACACTGGCCATATAACTTCCGAAAGGCTGCACTTTTGTAAAGATTACCCTTCCGGTTTCCGGCCGTACGGTAATTCCATTGACAAAGTCGAATATACCATCACCTGTTGAACTTCCGTTGTTCTGCAAATCGCCGTTCATATTCAGACGGTCCCAATTTAATAATTTTAATAAATTGATGTCCTGAACATTTGTATTCGGAAGGTAATTGACTTTACCTCCGGTTTGTGGATCTCTGTAGAAAACATTAAGAATGAAACCATCCTGGTTCACCTGCCCGGCATCTAATGCATAGATGTTTTTCATCATCAGATTCCACATAGGTGATGTGGTTTTTACCGTCGTATTCGGTTTCAGGACTTTGGTTACCAGAACCTGGCTTTCTTCTGAAAACTCCCCTACTTTATAAACCTGGTTACTTCCGTTAACCGTATATGAGTATGAAACCGCTAAGAGCTGATTATCATTTAACTTCTGATTTAACGAGATATATCCTAATTGCGGCTGGAAAATATATTCATTGGAATTTAATCTTCTGGCCTTTCTGTTAAAAATAAAATGTTCGCCATCCTGATAGGTTTCGTTACCGCCTGTTGCGACCGGTAAGTTGGCCCCTTTTATCGTATTATAGGCTGTATTGGCATCTCTGAGACCACTTCCCAGGCCATTAACGGCAGAATAGAGGTTGAATCCCGGCTGGTCATTGTTGGGCAGCCCGTTTCCGTCTCCTAAATCCCTGATCCCGACGATACTTTTCTGATAGGATAAATTGCTGTTTCCCTGATCCAGCACCCAGGCTTCTATTCTGGTAATGCTTATTTTAGAATTGATCTGAGGATAGTTCAGCAAGGAATTATCATAGTTATTCAGGAAATAGTGTCCCAAAAAGTAATGCTGATTATCTTCATAATCGATAGCATTCATTTTAAAATTACTCATGGTACCTCCTCCCTGTACAACAATGTTTCGGGCTTCTCCCTGCTGCTGTGATAACACAACAGTACCGTATGTCTTCCCTAACTGAAATTCGGTTTTAACCCCGAATAACGACTGAGAGCCACGGATCAGACTGGTAGAAAGCGGCATATTTACGTTACCGAATTCTACTCTTTTGATGATTTTATCTTCGCCCCCGGCATTAGGTTTATCAACATCCTGAAGACCTTTGGTCTGTAAATCTTTCCAGCTTCCTTTAGCCTGCCACACCAGATTCATTCTGTTTTCAAAAGCAAAACCGCTTTGGGTGTCATAATTGGCTTTTAACTGAAGGTTTTCCCCGACCTTCCCGAGTAAGCCCAGCTGAATTCTCTGATCAATATCGAAGGTAAAGCTGGTTCTGTTCTGAGGTAAAATAAGGGGGTTATCAATTTTCTGATATAAACCTGCAAAGTCAAAAGATGCATATCCGTTGGGAATAATTTCAATCTTATTGCTTCCAAAGATGGTTTCAAAAAGCCTGTTGTTGATCGTTAAAGAGGGAATTAAGCCTTTTCTGGCAGCGCCGCTTTTATCTTTCCTGAACATCAGGTTATACCGGTCAGATTTTTCTTTGTAATAATCCCTGGACTGCGTTGCCAGCATAAATTCTTTATAATCCTGTGGCGACATGGCCGTAGGTGGCCCCGTAATTGTATTACCTACTTTAGGATATACATAGTACATTCCTGTTTTTATATCATAAAATGCTTCATACCGGGTGGGATCTGCCAGCTGATAGTCTTTTTTTATAATCGCGGTATCACGCACCGGTGGTCTTTGCTGTGCAAAAGCCGTTGCCGAGACGCATAAGAACGACAGAAACAAAAATATTTTAAGAAATTTATTATTTTTCACCAAATGTTAAATGTTTTTTAAAATTTGTTTAACCAATTCTTCTACGGAAATAGCAGGATTCTGCTTCAATATTCTATCGGCAATTTTTTCACTCATACGCTTAGGAATTCCTAAAACTTCTAATGCAGATAACGATTCTTCCTTTATTTTATTATCTGTAAGGGTAGAAATATTTTCGTCCGAATTGTTGAATTTCTGTACTTTATCCTTTAGATCTACAATAATTCTTTCAGCTGTTTTGGCACCGATTCCTTTTGCTTTTTGGATGAGCGCACTGTTTTTTGATAGAATGGCTGAAGCGATCTCTTCGAGGGTTAATGTAGAAAGTAAAATAAGAGCAGAAACAGCACCTACTCCGTTAACGCTTATTAACAAATTAAACATTTCTTTTTCCGACCGACTGTTAAACCCAAAAAGCAGATGGGCGTCTTCGCGGATGATCTGTTGAATAAATAGAAAAGTTTCCTGATGGAGGGTCAGCATCTGGGAGGTCATTACGCTAATACCTACATAGTAACCAACTCCTTGTACATTGATCACTGCGTAAGCAGGCGTAAGTTCCTGAACCGTGCCTTTTAAAGAAAATATCATTATTAATTTTTAAAACTCCCAAATATAGTAATTTAAACTAATTAATGTTTTCATTTCATGTACGAATGATTTTTAACTTAATTTTGACATAAGATTTTAAAGATTTGAGCGAAAAGCAAAAGACTCCAAAATCTGGAGTCTTTACATTATAATCTGATGAATTTTTAATCTGAAATTTATGCGGTGTTCCCTATTAAATATAATTTACACTGAAACTGCTATGAATAAACTGAGAAATCCCAGGTATTGTCATCATTATTCCGGCAAACCTCATCACTGCTAATTCTGTTCTATTATGCTACTTGCCTTCTTTTTTTTCTCTTTTCTGAGCATCAAGCACGGCAATGGTTGCCAAGTTTACGATTTCATCTACGCTTGAACGCATCTGTAAAACGTGAACCGGCTGCTTTAATCCCATCAGGATCGGTCCGATTACCTGGGCGACTTTCATCCCTCTGATGATCTTGTATGATAAGTTAGCACTTTCAAGATTCGGGAAGATGAAAGTATTTGCCGGCGTTGTTCCTAATTTTGAGAAAGGGTAATCACTCAGATGATCTGCATTCATGGCAAAATCCGGCTGAATTTCTCCATCCACTATCATTTTAGGGTATTTTTCGTGAAGGATACTTACTGCTTTGGCTACTTTCTTTGAGGTTTCAGAGATAGCTGCAAAGTTTTCAAATCCCAACATGGCAATTCTTGGTTCGATTGCAAAAGACTTCACGGTAATTTCCGCCATTTTAGCGATATTTACAAGATCATCAGCAGTCGGATTCTGATTGATTGAAGTGTCTGCGAAGAAAATAGGTTTCTTTTCAGATAGAATCATCATCATGGCCGCTACCTTATCTACGCCTTTATCTTTCTCTATAATTTCTAAAACAGGACGTAAAACAGAAGCGTAGTTTTTAGAGAAACCAACAATCAGTCCATCCGTATCTCCATGCTTCAGCATTAAGGGTCCGAAATAATCTCTCTGGCGTACAAATCTTTTCGCTTTGTACTCGTTCATTCCTTTTCGCTGACGAAGTTTCCAAAGCGTCTCCCTGTATTTTTTTCTGTTTTCTTTCTGGTCGTCGTCACTTGGATCGATAATCGGAACGTCTAAACTGATCCCGTACCGCTCCATCTGCTCCTGAATGTACTGTTTATTTCCTAACAGGCTGGGATATGCTATTCCTTCTTCATAAAGAATCTGTGCAGCTTTCAGTACATTATATTCTTCTGCATTGCCCAGGGTAATTCTCTTAGGATTGGCCTTAGCACGGCTCTGCATCATTCTTACCAACTTCTCGTCTCTACCCATTCTGTCGAGAAGGCTGTTTTCATATTCATCAAAATCGGCAATTGTTTTTCTGGCAATTCCGCTTTCAATAGCAGCTTTCGCCACAGCACTTGAAACTTTAGTGATCAGTCTGTTGTCAAATGGTTTCGGAATAAAATATTCTCTTCCGAACTGTAAATTCTGAACGTTGTATGCCAGAATTACCGCTTCAGGAACCGGCTCTTTGGCAAGATCTGCAATAGCGTGAACTGCTGCCAGCTTCATTGCTTCATTAATACCTCTTGCCTGAACATCCAGTGCTCCGCGGAAAATATACGGGAATCCCAATACATTATTAACCTGGTTAGGATAGTCACTTCTCCCGGTTGCCATAATGACATCGGGACGGGTTTCCATGGCAAGATCATACGCAATTTCAGGATCCGGATTGGCCAGTGCAAAGACAATGGGATTTTCGTTCATGCTGCTCAGCATTTCCGGAGTCATAACATTACCTTTTGACAATCCTATAAATACATCAGAGCCTTTTACAGCGTCTTCTAATGTTTCAATATCTGTCTGTGCTATAAAATCGATCTTTTCAGGCGTAAGATTTTCTCTTTTATGATTGATTACTCCTTTGCTGTCGCACATAAGAACGTTTTCTCTTTTCAAACCTAAAGAAATATATAAATTCGTACAGGCAATCGCCGCAGCTCCTGCTCCGTTAACGACCATTTTCACATCCTCAATATTTTTTCCGGCGATCTGCAGGGAATTAATCAGTGCTGCTGCAGAAATGATCGCTGTACCGTGCTGATCATCGTGCATCAAAGGAATATCCAGTTCTTCTTTTAATCTCTGTTCGATATAAAAAGCTTCCGGAGCTTTAATATCTTCGAGGTTTATCCCTCCGAAAGTGGGAGCAATACCTTTTACAATTTCAATAAATTTATCCGGATCTTTTTCATTGATTTCGATATCAAAGACATTGATATCTGCAAATATCTTGAATAAAAGACCTTTCCCTTCCATTACCGGCTTCGAAGCTTCAGCTCCGATGTCACCCAATCCTAAAACAGCAGTTCCGTTAGAAATTACAGCGACAAGATTTCCTTTTCCCGTATAATCATAAACTGTTTCCGGCTTGTCATGGATTTCCATGCAAGGAACTGCAACCCCCGGTGAATACGCTAAAGACAAATCTCTCTGAGATGAGTGCGGTTTTGAAGGGATCACTTCAATTTTCCCTTTAGGTTCGGCTTTATGATAATCTAACGCGGCCTGATTAAAGTTCTTTTCGTCGCGGTGGGTTTTATTTGACATAAATTTTATTTTTTATTTAAAGTATATATTTAATATGGTAGTCGACTAAACTCTCAATGGGTTTTTGCACAACATGTCCAATATTTAAGTGAAGTTCTGCAGCAGCAGAACGCAGTATATTTTCGTAATAATAAGCAATGGAACCGATAAAATTGATCTCCACTTCTTTTGATTCTTCATAAGGAAGAACCTGGTAATCGAAGAAATTCTTCATTTCCTCATATACCATTTTCTGAAAATAAGGATGATCTTTTCTTTCGACTACAAATTTGTTAAAATCTGCCAGATAGGCATTAGGCCTTGCCTTGTGGTACATATTTTTTAAGGCCTCTTCTATGGTCAGCTGATAGGTTTCCTGAAACTGAAGTTGCAGATCTTCAGGAAGTTTCTGCATAAAAAATCTACGTACTACCTGCTTACCGATGGCACTGCCACTTCCTTCATCTCCCATCAGAAATCCTAGGGAAGGGAGTTTTATTTTTAATTTTTGGCCGTCAAAATAGCAGGAATTGGAACCGGTACCGAGAATACAAACGATTGCAGGCTTTCCGTTATAAGCCGCATAAGCCGCTGCCATAAGATCTTCTTTTGCAGCTACTTCCGCCTGGGTAAAAAACTTATGCAGTTCATGCTCGATAATGGCACAATTTTCAGGTATTCCACAGCCTGAGCCATAGAAAAATACTTTTGTAATTGAATTTCTTACAGAACTGAGACTGATATTTTTTTCAATTTCAGGGATGATCAGTTCTGCGGCAATATTATTAGGATTAAATCCGATTGTTTCCGTTTTTAGAAAGACCTGGTTAAAGTCATCCAAAATCACCCAATCACATTTTGTGGAGCCACCATCTACAACAGCAACCATATTTTACATTTTAGTTTAAGGATGCTAAATTATGAATTTATCTTTAAACGGCCCTTACAAACGATCCGGAAGCTGTCTAAAATCATTACTGTTTAATATCAGCTTTTGTACTGAACTGTACCAGCCAGTCTTCTATTTCGTCTTCCAGATATGAGGTCTGAAGGATCATGGCATTAATAAAATCGTCAGGAACAGGATCTCCCTTTGAATTTTCAAGATTCCACAATTCGTCTGACATATTTTCATATTCGGAATACACCCGTTTAAAACGAGAATTCTCCTTTTCAAGAGCTTCAATATGGGTTTGTTGAAGCTGGAATTTTCTGTATCTGTTTTGACGTTTCATACAAATAATTGTTATTGATTGGCGGTAAAGTGAATATATTTGAGTATCGCAGGACTCAGCCATACGTTACAAGATAGGAAAAATCATCAACGGAATGGGTTGAAAATGAATTTATTATCAAGTATATCGTTCATTAATTAGTTTACTAAAATTATAAATATTTTTTAATCTAAAAAAATATTTAACATCTTTTTTCAGTGTTTAACATATAGTTATAAATTTGCATATTATATAAATTTTGGATGAAAGAAATACTACTGCGCCAAAAACAGGTTTTGTTTTTCATAATAGCCGGAGGACTGAGTGCTATTGTAGAAATCGGGAGTTTCAAGATCTTCAGTACCTATCTTCCTCATATGGTTTCGCAAGAGGTTAATTTTCATGGAATCCATTACCCGTTGAGTAATATATTCTCTACGAGCTGCGGAATTATCAGCAATTATTTTCTGAGCATCTGGTTTGTTTTTGAAAGGGGAAAGCATTCTAAAAGAAAAGAATTTGTTTATTTTATGGGTGTATCCTTTGTGTCTACATTATTAAGTCTTGCCTTCTTTCAGATCTTCTACAGTTTTGTATTTAAAGATAATATTGATCTTACCTTTTATACCTTAAGCCCGGAAATGATCAGTAAGATTGCAGCCATTTTATTGGTTTCGGTTCTTAATTATTCGATTAAAAAGAAAGTAATATTTAATGGTTAACCTGTGGTAAAAATTTTAAATTATCTGTGGCGGATCTGGCTGTTGTTACTGGCATTTGTCTTAACGATCACTTTCGGAATTCCTGTGTATCTGTTATCCTTTAATAAAGGGCATTATAAATATGCATATCCCTTCATCAGAGGCTGGAGCTACGGGATGTTTTACGGGATGGGCCTCCGGTATGAGCTCATTAACCTCAGCAAACACAGCGTTGACGGCACCCGGCCGTTTGTCTTTATTTCCAATCATACTTCCATCATGGATATTATGCTGATGTGTATTTTAAGTTCAAAACATCCGATCTGTTTTGTCGGAAAGAAAGAGCTGGTAAAAGTTCCTATATTCGGGACGATCTACAAAAGAATCTGTGTTATGGTAGACCGTAGCAGCGCGAGAAGCCGGGCTGATGTTTACAGGAGATGTGCCGAAAAAATGGAAGAAGGAAACAGCATCGCTATTTTCCCTGAAGGAGGAGTTCCTGATGACACTTCAGTTATTCTGGACGAGTTCAAGGACGGAGCTTTCACTTTATCCTCAAAACATCATTCTCCGATTGCCGTTTATACTTTTATAGGATTAAAGGAAATGTTCCCGTTTGACAATGCCAAAGGTTATCCTGGCAAAGTAAAGGTTTATTTTAACGGCATTCTGGAACCATCAGATTCTCCGAAAGAGCTGAAAAGAAAGGCTTTTGAAGAAATAAAAAAAACATTGGCAGAATACTCTAATTAAAAGAAATAATATATATTTGTTATTAAGAAATTTTTAACAAATATGTCAAATTATTCCAAGCAAACTAATTGGGGACAATTTATTCCATTAGTTACTGTATTTTTTTTCTGGGGATTTGTAGCGGCAAGTAATGACATCCTGATCCCGGTTTTCAAAAAGGCATTTAATTTATCTCAAACCGAAAGTATGCTGGTGCAAATATGCTTTTATGTAGCATATACTGTAGGTTCTTTAATTTACATGGCTGTTTCAAAAGGTTTGAAACAAGATTTAATTAATAAAATCGGTTATAAAAACGGGCTTATCATAGGCCTTCTGATTTCTGCAGCGGGAACGCTATTGTTCTATCCGGCTGCCAATATGGGGTCTTTCCCATTAATGATCTCCGGTCTTTTCATTGTAGGACTGGGTTTCTCTTTACAACAAATCGTAGCCAACCCTTTGGCGATTGAAGTAGGACCTTCGGAAACGGGTTCTCAGCGACTGACGATGGCAGGTGGTGTAAATAACCTTGGAACGACCATAGGCCCGCTTATTGTTTCTTTTGCTATTTTCGGATCTGCGACAGCGGCAAGCAATGACATCAGTGTTGAAAGTGTAAAAGTGCCCTATCTTATTTTAGGGGTTGCTTTTGTATTGGTAGCGATCATGCTGAAGTTTTCGTCGCTTCCTGCGGTAACTCCCACCAATATTGAAAATACGGATGATACTGTTCCCGGGGAGCACAGAAAATCTGCATTCCAGTATCCGCAACTGATTATGGGAATGATTGCAATCTTTGTGTATGTAGGAGTGGAAGTTTCTACAGCGAGTAACCTTCCTGCGTATATGGAAAAAGACTTAGGCTTTGAAACAAAAGATGTGGCTCCTTATATTTCCCTGTACTGGGCATCAATGATGATCGGACGTTGGACGGGTGCGGTAGATGCTTTCGATTTTAATGCCGGATTCAAAAAGATCCTGAGATTCCTGGCTCCATATTTAGCTTTTGGGGTTTTCCTTCTTGTAAATGCGATAGCCAATCACGATTTAAAACCTTTCTACGTATATGGTCTCATTATCATTGCGATGATCATCTGTGATATTATGAGTAAAGGAAATCCGGCGAGAATGCTCTTGATTTTCTCTGTTGCCGGAATTGCAGCATTATTAATCGGTATGTCTACCAAAGGAATCGTGTCGGTATATGCTTTTACAAGTGTAGGACTATTCTGTTCAACGCTGTGGCCTTGTATTTTTGCTTTGGCGATTAACGGGCTTGGCAAGCATACCAATCAGGGTTCCGGTCTATTGATCATGATGATTATGGGTGGAGGTGTTGTAAGCCTTATTCAGGGATATGTGGCAGATTTAACCACCATTCATGTAAGTTACATCGTAGGGGTGATCTGTTTTGCGTATCTTGCTTTCTATGCTATCCGTGTAAGCGGAATTCTTAAATCTCAGGGAATTGATCTTGATAAAATAGCAAAAGGCAGTGGTCACTAAGCATATAAAATTCATACATAAAAAAAGATTTTGGGCGGGTTTATTACTTGCCCAATTTCTTTTGTTCTTTGGGTTTTCTACCCTGAAGCCGGTAATTTCTTTTTTTGAATATTGTTTCGAATTGCAGAAGGGCACTCACCAGTTATTGTTCTCCTTAGTACCGTTTTCGGTAGGTGATCTATTGTATATCCTAGTGTTTTTTTTCCTTATTTATCACATCATTAAATGTTTTAAAAAGGAAAACCGGCGGAAATCTGCGGTCAGGATATTCATGGCTGTCAATATCTTCTATTTTGGCTACCAGGTCTTTTGGGGAATGTTATATTTCCAGACTCCTGTTCTCAAAAAACTGGCATCTCAGGAGAAGCCTACTGTCGGAAGAGCAAAAGTATTAGCTTTGCGGTATCTTGAGAGATGTAAGGCGACCCGGGACTCTTTAAAAGAAGATAAAGGCGGTGTTTTTATGATCACTGACCGGAAGGCCATCCAGTGTGAAATCCTTTCGCAGCAATCGAAATTACCTTATTTTATTTCCGGTAAAAAAGTTCCGGCTGTCAATTCATTTAAACCAAGCCTGTTTGGAAATATCATGAGCTATACGGGAATCCTGGGCTATTATAACCCTTTTACGGCAGAGGCACAGTATAACTCAGCATTACCTTCTACCTATCTTCCTTTTACCCTGGCTCATGAGAGCTCGCACCAGCTTGGCTTCGCCAGAGAGCAGGAAGCTAATTTTGTAGGGTATTTATTGGGAATACATTCGAAAAATACCGAGTTGAGATACAGTACAGAATATTTTACTCTGAAGAGTCTTTTAGGATTTATACTTGATGAAGATCCGGCATTTGTCAAAGCTGTTTTAGATCAATATTCACCTGCTATGAAAAGAGACAGAAATTACGAGAAAACATTTGTTCTGAAGCATCAGGGTATACTGGACGATTTTTTTGCTTTCACCAACAATTTATTTCTTAAAAGCAATCAGCAGGAAGGATCGGTTACCTATTCCTATTTTATGGATCTTCTCCAGAATTATGAAAAATAGAAAAGGGCAAAAAAAAGAATCGTATCAGGCGATACGATTCTAAAAACACAAATGATGAAAAAAAATTTATTACCTTGACTTGTTCCCTCATTCAAGGCGTTGTAAAAGTACAACATATTTTGTAACTACAAAAACTTTTATCTTCTTTTTTACAACTTTATGAAAATTTTAAGATTTTTTAAGTTCAGTAAAGTTTACTCCCACTTAAATGACTTATTATTAAATACTTAAATGAATTAATAAATTACATTTAAAATTTTACTTTCATTAAAAAAATTCAAAAAATCAAACGATTGATTGAGAATAAATTATTATGAAGCTTATTTTCAAACCGGATCTAAGATGATTATAATCTTGCAGAAAATCCGTTTTCAATTTTTGTTCTGAATTTTCTTATGCTCAGAATATTCTCCTTTCAAGATGAAAACAACATGATTATTGTACAAAGAATTTATATAGTCAGATTAACAGCAGAATCGTTTCCTTAAAAAAACAAGCCGAACAAACATTAATGCTTATTCGGCCCTATATAAAATGGTTTATTAGTTTATGCTTTTTGTTTTGATCCTGTACAGGGTAGAATCATTACGGTCTTACAGGAATTTCAATATAACTGTCATTAAAAAATTTAATATTAAGCGGTTCTTTGCCGTCCTCTATCGTCTCATCACTTACCTCTTTTCCGGATCCGTAATTAATTTGCCACAGGGGGCTTTTCAATACTCCCACGATCAGAACAAGCTTACTTCCTTTTTCGATCTTCTTGCTTACGAAATCATTATTGATGATCGGGATAATCTCTTTTTTTCCCGGGGTCAGAAGATTTCTTTTTTCATGGTTTTTCGCATAGCTTGCACGGGTGATATATTTTATCAGCTGGAAATACTTTCCGTCCGGCATCAGTTCATACAGGTTTATATAAAGATCAACATCTTTTTTATTAGTTGACACCTTAAGATCTCCCGTAACATTTCCTGAAAACTCTACGGATTTATCAAATGCTCCGGTAGAAAAAACCAGACTGTTTTTATTATAAATCAAAGTATCTATAATATTATTCTTCTGGCTGATGATTTCATCGGCATCGCTTCGATCTGAAAAGTTAATCTTCAATGCTGAAAAATCTTTTCCATTGGATTTCACTTCGGAAAGAAGCAGTTCTTTTCCCTTATTGTCAAGATACAGTTTGGTCTTATTTTCTTCAAATGTCTCTATGGAATTTGTACTTTTCCACTCATTGGCTCCCATCACCTGATAATTGATCTTATCTTTTAAGAAAGCCGGTTTTTGTTTGCCTTTAAAAATGTAATCAAACCACTCCATCCAGATTTTATTCAGATCTACTTTGGCCACCGGATCTATGGTATAGTTTTTAAATTCGTTTCTTATATTTCCTTCTGCGCCCGCATGGTCGTAAGGACCTATAATGAGATAGTGGTCTGCATTTTTATAATACCTGTTATGTTCTTTAAAATAATATAAGGCTCCCGGTTTGTCCGGATCATAATATCCTGTAGTGGTGAGTACGGGAATATTTATTTTTGCATACTCTCTTCTGTAAGGCACCATACTTTTCCAGAAATCATCATATCCGGGATGCGCCAGCCATTTCTGAAAAACAGGATTGGTTTTCCCACTTATCGAATCTAATTTCCGGAACGATTTGCCGCTTTCATACCATTTTTTATAAACAGAATTCCAGCGATCTGTATTATTAAAATTCTCAAAATCTGTCGTCCTGTTATTGGTAACATTATTCAGCCAACGCAGGGCGTAAGACATAAATACGTTATTAGTCATCGGATAATCCATGGTCCCTATTCCTACGGATGCCTGGGGAACAATCGTTTTCAGAGCCGGATGGAGTTTTTTTGTGGCTGCCCACTGACTGAATCCAAGATAGCTCCCTCCTATCATCCCGACATTTCCGTTACTCCAGGACTGTGTGATAATCCAGCTGATCACCTCAGAGATATCATTGGCCTCATGTTCAAAAGGCTCAATCGGATCTGTACTTATATATTTTCCTCTGGCATTCAGAATCACTACCGCATAGCCATGACTTGCCAGCTCTTTGGCAATTCCTATATTTTCTTTGCCGGAATATATGGTATTCAACAATATGGTATTGTCAGGTTTAATTCCTTTGATATTGTTTAATACCACACTCAGGCTAAGAACAGCTTTGTCCTTTGTATTAATTTTTATACTGTCGTAGATGACGAAAGCTTCCCTGTCCAGTTTTTTAATTAAAGGAACTGCTATTCCGATGCTTTTTTTAGCGACGTTATACGTATTGTACTTTCTGCACAACTGCATAGCCTCGGCAACATCTATATCGTTTTTTTCAGTGTATTTTTTTATAATTTCAGCAATCTCCTTTTCTAATGAAGAAACATTAGTGGCAAAAAACTGAGGAAGGAATGCCCTTGATCCTACGGACAGCTGGTCATATTTTTTAATAAACTCTTCTTTATATATTTTCTCAAACTCATGAGCAGCATTGGTCCTTTTAAGCGTTTTGTTATAAATTTCAAACTGTACTCCGACTACATCGGCCAGTGCAGGATTACTTTTAGCAAAATTCTTAAGTGAATCTAACTGAATGAGAGATAAGTTATAATCTTCATTGAGCATACTTATCCTGAAAATATTATCATAATAAGTGGCTTTGTCTTTTTCCTTGTATTGAATCTCTAATTCCTTAGCCAAATATTTAATAAGACTTTCGGGATATGAGGCTGTATTACTACTGATCTTATTCAAACTGATTTTCTGACAGAAAGCAACATTAATACAAAAGATAAAATATAAAAAGAAGATTTTTTTCATTTAAAAAGTTAGATTAGTCCAGCGTCATGGTTGGTAAAGTTCTTATAGTCCATAAAGTATGATCTACAACAGTATGGGTATCACCTGTATTTTCCAGCTCATTTGCAGGGTTGGTTTTTCCGCCTTTTATAGCATTCATTCCGGTTGTAATTTTTGCCATCTGCAGTTTTTTCAGTGACAGTTTTTTTTCTTTGCGTGTGTCCTTTTTCATTTTTATAAGTATCTAATTTTGTGATGCAAATTAATCCCGATTATTCGGCTTTTCAAAAATATACATCCCAAAATTTACCAATTTCGTGTACGAAATTTCACAACACACTGATTTTCAATATACATTATTAAGACTGCTCCTGCAGCAGTTTGATGTAATAAGATGGCAAAGTTCCTGTAATTTTTCTGAAAGCATTGGAAAAAGATTCAGAATTATTATATCCTATATCATCGGCAATGGATGCGATGGTGTGTTTTCTCAGTCTTTCATTGGTATTAAGTTCTTGTATGATATACTGTATTCTGATCTCGTTGAGGTACTGTGAAAAGTTTTTCCCTTTGAGCTCGTTTACCGATTTGGACAGGTGATCACGGTTGGTCTCCAGATCTTTTGCGAGACTGTCGACAGTGATGTTCTTACGGAGAAAATCTTTATTATTTTCAAAAGCTTCCAGTTTCAGTTTTATATCCTGAAGCTGATGATCTGACAAGAGCTTTTTGCTTTTTTCTTCTTTAACCACATGCTCTTCTGCCCGTTTATTTTCAGAAACCGGTACGGTTTCTTTCTGCTCTTTCGATTTTTCAAGCAGAAGATCTGCCTGTCTCTGGTATTCTTTAATCCGTATTTTATTTTTTCTATAGATATATCCTAATAGGAAGATGATAATGGCCCCGATTCCCAAAAAGCAGTAGAGCAGATAATTTCTGTTATCAAGATCTTTGATAAGCTGTTCTTTTTCTTCCATCAGAATAGGGGTGTCGTACTTGCGGTAGATTTCTTTGGAGAGATACTGCTTACTGTTATTGACAATGCTGTCTGCATAAAAAAGCTTGTCGATGTATTTCAGCTGATTTTCCTTGTCGCCGTTTTTTTTATAATAATCGATCAGTACTTCATACCGGTCACGGGTGATCGGAATAAAATCGTTGGAAGCAAAGGAGAGGGAGTCGGATTTTATAAAATATTCGATGGCCTGTTTTTCTTTCTTACTGTCTTTATTAATTTTTCCGAGGAAGTAATACGCTACTGAAAGATTCGAAAAGTCCTTATTTTTGATGAGCTCTTTTTCTATTTTTAAAAGATGAGTGGCTGCAGCGGTATAATTTTTAAGATAATAATCAGCTATTCCTTCAGACATGACGAAATAGATATAATGGGTGTAGTCGTTATACTTCTTACATTCTTCCATTCCTATCTTATTATACCGTTTGCTTTCCTGGTACTGCTTATTCTTACTGTAGGCATTCGCTACCGAAAATATAGATCCGATATAGCTTTTTACATCTTTATCTTTTGTTTCGACCTTCTGCTTCTGATATTTATAATATTCCAGAAAAAGCGGCAGGGCCTCCTCGTTCTCCTCTGTCGCCGTTTTTAAAATACCCACCAGCTTTTTAATGTAATAAAACTGATCGGTATTCCTGTTTCTCGATAAATTCTGAGCTATAATATAATGATCCAGTGCATTCTTATATTTAAATTCATAATTATATAAAATGCCTTTTATAATGTAGGCTTTCGCAGGATAATCTTTGTCATTCGAAAGATCTTTTGTTATGGCAAGCAGCGAATCTGCATAAGGATGGGCTTTCTGTCCCTCAAGTCCCTTTACATGAGCTATTTTATAATAACCATCGTATATCAGTTTATTATTTTTCTCCTGTTTTCCTTTTTTAAGAATGGTATTGGCGTAAAATTCCGCTTTATCGTTATCAATTCTGAATACCTTACTGTATTCTTTCTCTAATTGTTCAGCGGTTTTTGTCCGTAACGAATCAGGAATATGGAAATTCTTTATACTCTGACAGAAACACATGCTCTGAAAAAGTAAAAAGAAAATAAAGAGGGATATTTTATACATAATTTCCGGCAAATACGACATTAATATTTTACTTCGTTTTTTAATATTTAATTAAAAAAAAACATTTTCAAGCCGCAAAAATACTCCAATTACTGGCTTTTTACCAAATCCGATGTTACAATAGCCGAAATTTATCAATTCCGATATTCTTTGTTTGTGAAAAACCCTGATCCTTCACATCTTTGCTCCAGGGTAAAGACACAGACCTGAATTTTTGTATGTGCACAGTATAAGAATCAAAAAAAATTATTTCGATTAAACCCATGTCAGGGTTGGTATGACAAAAAAATTATTAATTCAAAAAAAAACTTATTATGAACAAGAAAATTAGAAATTCGATTTTTGCAGGAGGGATGACATTCGTATTTGCATTAAATGTATTGGTACCTAACGTGGCTAAAGCTCAGGGTGTGGCTTATGCAAACCAGATTCAGTCTTCCAATACAACAGGTAAGGTAGCTCCTCCGGGATCAAGCCTTTCGGCAGCAGCAAGCATGGTGCTTGTAGCAGTAATGGTAGTTTCTGCACTTGCTGACGGTCTTCACGCTACGGATGATGTGTCAACAGACATCCACAACCTAGATTAATCCGGACCAATAAAAAAATTAATGGCTCATTATTGTAATGGGCCATATTTTATAATCATGAAGAAAACAGTTAAAACAGCTCTGCTGGTTTTCGTTTCGATATATTGGATGATGACTTTTTTATACAATTCTCCCAATAATTATCTTAAGATCGAACTTGAGAAAGAGATCAGGATATTTGCGACTCTGTTCGGACAGAAATGGAGTTTTTTTGCGCCGCCTCCACAACAGAACTACAAACTGTATTTCAGTTATCTCGATGAGCATAAAAATGAAGTGGCTGCTTTTGAAGTTTTCTCTTCTATTATCGAATCAAAGAAGAAAACCAGACCTTTCAACCTGAGAGCCGAAATGGTAGACTATACCATTTACGGATCGGTAGATGATATTGTAAACTCGATGATTAAAAAAAGAGATCGTGAGAAAGTGAAACATCCGGAAATGAGTACGGATGAGTCAAACAGCTTTGCGAGACAGCAGATCATTAACAGTCCTGAAAAAATAAACGGCTATCAAATGCTAAAAAATTATTCAAAAATCATCAGCCGGGAGAATCTTACCGGTGCTCAATTAAAGCAGATAAAATTTGTCAATATCAAAATAAACAGTGAAGAGATCAAAAAATTCTCTAACCGTTACAGCACCAAGCCTAATCTGGAAGCCAATATTATTGATTTTAATCCATATCCTTTATAATGAAAAAGCTTTTCCATTCCAATCACTATATATATCTTTCTATTTTCAGGATATTGATTTCAGTCCATGTCTTCAAAAAATATCTGCAGGTTTTTTTTAATAAAGACCTGATAACCGATGCTACTTTTTTACAGGGAGCACCTCTTGATCCTGTTTTTCAGATCATGGGAATTCAGCAGGCCACTATTTTCCAGAATATCAATATCATCATCAGCCTGATCCTTATATTAAGCATTCTTTTTGCCTTCGGTATCTTCAGATATATTACCCCTCTGCTGCTCTTCATCTCCGTGGAGATCGTCCAGAGAGCCTACCCTTTTATCCTGAATGGTGGTGATAATCTTCTGAAGTTCATTCTGCTGTATATGATTTTTACGGATTGCTACCGATATTTTACCGTCAACAACAGTAAGGAACTGAAGAAAGACAGCATCTCTTATTTTATGAATCAGATTTCAGTTTTATCCATAAAAATTCATTTATCTTTGATTTATCTTGTTTCGGCACTGTTTAAATTTAATGCGAAGGTATGGTTCAGCGGTGTTGCAACGTACTATACACTTCAGATCGAGCGGTTCAAAGGAACCGATATGAACAGTGTATTGGCCAAAAACGGAACTTTTGTAACCCTGTCTACTTATGTTACTTTGTTCTGGGAATTGCTTTTTCCTTTTCTGGTGTGGCACAAAACAGGTAAATATTTTGTATTTGCGTTGGGAATCATGATTCATCTTGGTATTTATATTTTTATGATGATCCATGACTTTGAAATCTTATTTATGATGTGCTACGGATTCCTTATTACGGATGAAGAATGGAAGAAAGCTAGGCTGTATTTGAAAAGAGGGATATTTTTGCTGAAAAAGAAAAGACTGAAAAGAGAATATGTTGCGTAATTATTTAAAACTCAGAATAAAACTGCTGTTGAAAGCCGCCAGCCAAAGTATGGACATCGGAGCTTTAGTGACCGGGATATTTTTATTGCTTGTCTTTATTAAAAGTGATAACAGTTACTGGTATGGTTTTATTTCCTGCGCCATTTTATTCATGGTTCAGTTTTTGAGAAAAGACGCTGATTTTCTCAAAAATATTCTGGGAAAACAATTTTATATCAGTCTGGTAACCGAATATCTGCTGATATGGGCGATGACCAATTTATTTTTCATATTCAAAACGAATGACTTTCTCTATCTGGGAAGTGTTGCCTTATGTTTTGTTCTGCCTTTTATAAAATTCAGACAACATTTTAACAATGCCGGATTTATTTATAATATTCCCGTGATCTTATTAGAATGGCGATCATTTATCCGCAAGAATACATTTGCTTTAGCCGGATTCTTCGGAGTTTCCTTTTTTCTGGGTTACCATCCTTTTACTTTGGTTTTACTGCTGGCGATCTGGATTTATCTTTTACTGATCGTTTATTCTTACCAGGAATCGAAAGAACTTCTGATCCTGCAGTTTTCAAAAACCGGACTGGAAAAGAAAATTATGTATTCATCGGTTTTCTGTGTCATATTTTCATTACCGGCTGTTATCGGATTTGTGATCATGAATCCTGCAGAAAAGATGTATCCTGTTTTCTTTATTCTTTTTATCATTGTGATCAATCATGTCATCATCATTCATAAATACATGAATTTTAATGAGAAGGTCAAGGAAAATAAAGCCAATGACATGGAGTTTTTTAAGTTCCTGCTCATGACGGCATCAGTGGTACCTGCTCTTGTCTTCATTTTCATTAATAAGAGAACCGTTGCAAAAAAAATAGCTCAATATGTTTGAAATACAAAATCTGTCTCTTCGTTTTAAGTCAAAAACCATACTCGATGATCTCAATCTGCACATCGGTAAAGGAAAGGTCTTTGGTGTTTTAGGAAGAAACGGAGCCGGAAAAACAACTTTTTTTGAAACGATTTATCAGAATACAAAATATACAGGGCAGCTGATATTAAATAACCAGAAGCTCAGAAAGAATGATGTTTCCTATCTGGAATCTGAAAATTATTTTTATCCGTACTTATCTGTAAAAGATATTCTGGATCTCTTTATTAATAAAAAAAATGAAGAATATATAAAGAAACTGATCACCTTTTTTAATATCCCGGCTGACGCCGTGGTAGAAAAATTATCCCTGGGAACCAAAAAGAAACTGGCTATTCTCTGCAACATCTCCATAGACAGACCCGTTTATCTTTTCGATGAACCTTTTAACGGGCTGGACTTTGAAAGCGTGGAAAAACTATATTTTATACTGGAAGAACTGAAAGCTAAAGGTAAAATTATTTTTATCAGTTCCCATGTTCTGGAAACTTTAACCCACTGCTGCGATTCTATCGGCCATCTTCAGAACGGAAAATTCAATACCATATATGCTCCTGACGATTTCAGGCTCATCCGATCACATCTTACAGAAGAAATCAAGCGGGATTGGGAGATTTATAACAATTTTTAATTTATACAATGAATAACAACAATAATAATTATCTGACGCTGGAATATATTTTTATCACTTCCATGCTTATTGCTTTATCCGGTATGATTCTGATTTATGCAGTTTCCTATTACTTTGCCTATGATGGCTTCTCACTGGTTGAAGGGTCTTTCATTCAGCTTATTATATTTATGATCACGCTATTATCTACCTCAGCACTTTTGTTTTTATCGTTAAAGAAATATACTGCTGTCACTGCGATAAAATACATCAAAAAGAGATATTATGTTGGAGGAATCTTTTTATTAACTGCTGTTTTTATTTTTTTAATTGATGTTTTTATGCACGCTGTCGTAGATCAGACGCTGTCTGTAAGATATGCAGAAATGATGATGTTTGTTTCGAAACATTACCATCAGCCCATGGGGAAAAGCATGGAACAGATCAGCAGGATCCCTTTTGTAGTTCAGAATGCCTTAATCATCATCGCAGGATTACTATTTGGCAATGTCCTATCAGTAGTGCTTTTTAACCGGTATCAAAAAGAAAAATCATCGAATAAGCTGCAGATCATCTCATGAAAACCATCGTTTATGATTCCGAATGTAAGTTCTGTACCCGCTTCTCCTCGTGGAGCAAGTCTGAGGTAACTTCTCTCGAAATTCTTTCTGTGAGAAATAAGGAATCACGCAAAATATTACGGGAAAAAGGGGTGAAATTTATTGATCTTCAGACCGTTTATTTTATTGATCAGGATGAGGTCTTGGTACGCTCCAGAGCTGTGTTCAGGATATTTTCAAATTTCGGATTTCCCTGGAAGCTGGTGTCCTATTTCAGGTTTCTGCCTGTTCAGATCACCGATTTTGCCTATAAGCTGTTTGCCAGATACAGATATTATTTTTAAAATTTTATACATTTCTCATTTACCATGAAATATTTATTTATTATTCCATTGTTCTTTTTAACTGTTATAAAAATTAAGTCACAGGAGATCAACCGGTTTTTCTATGAAGTAACCTATATGCCTAAAAAAGATTCTCTGCGGAAAGAATCTGCGATGATGGTATTAGACATCAGGAAAGACGAATCGGAGTTTAAAGATTATCAATCGATCATTACAGACTCGCTCGCGAATGAATCTTTAAAAAAAATGCAGAAAACAGGAACGTTTGAAAATCCGCCGGCCACAAAGAATCCCAGCTTTTCCTATGCCATCACCAAAACCTATCCTTCTATGGAGATACAGTTTACAGAAGGGATGATGAATGGCCTTACACCTATTATCCTCGGCTATAAAGAAAACATCAGATTTGACTGGAAAATCGAAAAAGAAAAACAGAAATTCGGAGAATATACTGCTCAGAAAGCAACCCTGAATTTCGGCGGCAGAAAATGGATTGCCTGGTTTTCTACAGATCTCCCTTTCAGCGACGGTCCTTATAAATTCCATGGACTGCCCGGTCTGATCATAAAAATTGAAGACACCGAAAAAAATTATTCCTGGATTTTAAAGGGAAATAAAAAAGCGGCAGACAACAGCAATAATTCTCTGATGTCAAAATTAACCAACGGGAATATAAAAATTGTAGACAAACAGAAATTTACCAAAACCTTTGAAAACTATAAACAAAATCCCCTGATGTCGATGAGAAGTGAACTGACACCGCAGATCCTCAGCATGAAGATGCCGGGAACCGATATGAAGATCAGTGAATTCGTAGACAAGCAGGGAAAAGAAATGCAGGAAGCTTATAAAATGATTAATAATCCTGTAGAAAAACAATAATCAACAAGTTCAATCAATTTTTAATGTAAAGAAGGAGTCGGAAAATGTCTGACTAATCTGGGCATCTCCGGCTCCCTATTTCCCAACAGTCTTACATCTATTAACCATGTATAAAAAAATCTTATTGATCATGCCTTATTCTTTTGGAAGAAAAGCGTTTTGTAGTATCGATGTAAATAATCGTACACAATCATTTCAAATAACCTTTGACTGGACCCAAAAAGTCTGTTGATATTCATATGAAAGATACTCTGGAAAAAATTCCGGACAGAACCTTCATGAAACTGATTTATTTTTTCCAGTATTTCTTCACATTCCTCAATATGTAAAGTAACCGCATGCCGGAATTCTTTATAGTCATCCGATTCCAGAAATTCTGCATATTTTGCCCTGAAGAGCCGGTATTTCCGATCCAGCTGGGCATTTAAATGTTTATCTCCGTTAAATTCTTTCTTAAAAGATTCGTTGCTCTCTTTTATCCACATGAGCTTTTCACTGACAGGAAGATCCAGTGAATTTAAAAGCTGATCGATATAAAACAGTGTGGTAATTATTTTATCTTCATCGTCAAAAGCTAAACAGCTAAGCGTAAACTCACTGTTTTTATAAAAAAGCTCTTCTGCCGGTTCCATGGTTTTTTCACCATACCTTTCGATCTCACGTTGATACGTTTCAAACACAACATTGGAAACCTCGCCGGAATTTATATAAGGTTCAAGCGCATTATGAATCAGAGCAAGAACTTCATTACTTTCATTTGAATCTGAAAGTTCAAAACGTAGTCGCAGGTGATTCTTCGGATCACCATACCGGATGAAAAACCATTTCTGAATATGCCTGCCGGTCTTTAAATCGTTTACCAAAGGCTGTATAACCTCTCCCAGAATAATGTCAGCAGTTGTGATGCCCGTATATATTTTGCAGTACAGCCATGCGCTTCCCGGCACAAAATTTCTTATCAGCTCCATTTAATTATTTTTATATAAAGAGAAAATAAACTCATGGGTATGGCTTTCGTTTTCGTCATACAGAAATTCTTCAAGGATGACGTTTTTATCAGTTTTCACGGTCTGAATGAATAATTGTGCCATTTCCAGATTTTCCAGATTTAACGTCAGGGTATTGTCAAGTTTAACCATTTGTATCCATCGGGGAATCTTCATTTTCTCTCTCCACTCTGCTAAAGCAGGTAAAAACCGGTCATGATCTTCCGTCATAGACATAAAGATTTCAAGCATTTTGTCTGAAACCTTCCACTGAGCTTTTGAAAGGATGATATTCTGATATTCCACTCTTGGTAAAAATGAGTATAGATTCTTAAGGCCACCCCACTCGAAATATAATCCGGAGCGTTTATCCTGTGTCAGATCACATAAGAAATGGTAGACGGGTAACGAATTGGACGCATAGTTATGCGCATTGGTAAGGTAAGGTTTTATTGCTTTATTCAGTTTTCGGGATCGAAGAACGATCTCATCATTCCGCACCGAAATATAAAGATCATCCACTGAAATCTGATTTTCCTGCGGTAAAACAGACTGTGCCAGGTAAACGATCTCATATTCTCTCAACAGCGGGCGCCGTATCACATTTCCGATTCTTGCTTCCGGTAAATGAATGACTTCAGCGAGAATCCTGTCAGGATTCAGTTCTTTTTCCTTATCCGTAATCTCCTTGGTAAAGTCCCTGATTTCGGACTTCTCGGAACAGAATCTGGCTAGAAGGCTGGCTGCACTGCGCCCTCCCCCGCCTTTCAGAAAAAGTTTTTGCTTTCCCTGATCAGTAATAAGATCACCCATGCAGGACAAGGTATCGGGCAGATCTTTCCAGTCGGATTCGAAATCTTTAAAGTCCTTATCGGTCAGCTCCATTACCAGTTTATTCTGCCACAAACACTGTTGTAGTTTCCGGTTCAGAATGATCTGTGCTGCATTCAGCGTTACCGTTTGTGACTGTTTTTCCCTGTCTGCAGAAATAGAAAGATCCTCCAGATAAGGATGTACGCCTTTCGGACTGATATCCTGCCGGTACCCGATCCCGATTTCAGTATCCAGGGCATAAGCGAGAGGAACTTCCTTATATTCGAACCGTTCGGAAAAAGCTTTCTTAAATTGTATGAGTTGTGTATTTTTATTAATCTGGCTCAGTGTATTTAAAAACTGAAGCCCTTTTCTGATTTCCTTTTTCCAGTGAACATCTATATTCTTACCTGTTGTGCTGTACAAATCCGTCTGGAAAAGATATTTCTGTTCGTAGGAAACGCCCAATTCTTTTATTGAATTTTCAATTTCGGTATATCTCTCAACCGCATTTCCTATATGTTTATCCAATTCTTCAAGCTTACCCTGGATATCCTCTAAAGCTTCCCATTCATGTACTGCTCCAGTCTTTTTCAGGACCTGAATGATCGTGTTTAAAAAATCATCCCCGGAAACGTTAGGTTCCAGTTCACTTACCAATACCTGGTTTTCTACCAGCTCCTGAATAAATTCCAGTGCGTCTTCGCCGGTAATTTCATCATCCGTAAGGAGATCTGCCAATTCAGATATTGTCTTTCCTTTCTTCGTAGATTCCAGTATTCTCCCCAGCTCTTCAGAAAAAGGTGCGGATGAAATAATATATTCCCTTTTTCCATCAATATATTGGTACTCTATGAAACGGATGGTATTACCAATCCGGTATAGGCTGTTGTTCGGAAAAAATAAAAGTTTCTTCTGAATGGACGGATTTTTTTCCAAGTCTTTGGATAATGCCACCAGGAAATGCATATCCAGCCTGGTATCCCTTATTTTTTCTTTCGCAGAATGATTATCCAAATTTTCCGATCCGAACTTTTTTATACCTGCTCCTGAAAATAAACCGAATGGCGTACACCGTGTGCTCATCCTGCTGTAATATTTCAGCAACGTCTGGGTCAGTTTTTGCTCTTCTTTTACGGTTAGCTGTTTATCACCATCCAGCCATTGTATCATTTCCGAGTACAGATATGGAGAAGCCAGATAAATGGCTTCCTGAAATACAGGATCTGAGGCTATTTTTTTTATATCTTCATCTAAAATCTTCTCCTCTGAGAATTTCTCATGAAAATATTTATTGGAAAAGGTGGGCGTTCGAACAATGTACTTGTCGAAAAATTGATAAGGAAAACGGGACATTTTTATTCTTTTACAGGAATTTCTATATAGCTATCATTATACCATTTTATTTCTAACGGTTCTTTGGCGTCTGCAATGGTTTCAAGACTGACGTCTTTTCCTGTGCCGTAGTTTATTTGTTCAATAGGACTTTTATTCACGCCTAAAATTACCATTAATTTACTTCCCTTTTCTATTTTTTTACTTACAAAATAAGTATCAGAAACAGGAATTGTTTCTATTTTATCAGGAATGAGAAGCTGTCTTTTACTATTCTTTTTTGCATAACTTGCCCGCCCTAAATAACTTGATAATAAAAAATATTTTCCATCTGCTGTTAATTCATACAGCTTAATATTAATATCTAAATCCTTTTTATTGATACTTAATTTTACATTTCCTGTAAAACTTCCATTCATCTCAAAAGCATTATTAAATGTTTCACTCGTAAAAAGCAGTTTATCTTTTAAAACTCTATTATCAATGATGCTGTCTATAATTTTATATCTATCAAAGCTCTTCAACGTGTCACTTCTGTCTGAAAAATCTATTTTTTGAGAAATATAATTAATATCTGGTATTGATTTCTGCAATTTTTTTCCGTCTAAAAATAATTTTAATTTTTTATTACTGATGTGAGCAATGTCGGAAGCATTTTTCCATTCATTGGTTCCCATTACCTGATAATTAACTTTATTTTTCAGGAAAACAGGTTTCTTCTTTCCTTTTAAAATATAGTCAAACCATTCGAAAGATAATTTATCCATATCTATGTCAGCTACTGAATCTATTTTATAACCTCTTAGCTCATCCTTTATATTTCCTATAGCACCAGCATGGTCATACGGACCAATAACGAGATAATGATCGGCTTTCTTATTAAACTTATGATGATTATGATAATAGTACATTGCGCCACGCTGATCATCATCAAAGTATCCTGTAAATGTCAAAATCGGAATGTTTATTTTCCTGAAATCTCTATTATATGGAATTTTTGACTGCCAGAATGTATCAAAAGACGGATGCATTAACCACTTTTGAAAAATACTATTTGTATTTCCATTGAGACTGTCTAGTTTATTAAATTGTATTCCTTTGGTGTAATAGTTATTAACAAGGTTTTTCCATTTATCAGGATCAGAGTCATCATGTTTTTTATATCTGCCTTTTGTAACATTTTCTGCCCATCTAATCATATAGGTATTAAATACGTTGTTTTCCATCGGAAAATCAATCCCAAATCCTACAGATGCAGAAGGAATTATGGTCTTCAAAGCTGGGTTTAAATTTTTCGTTGCCGCCCATTGACTAAAGCCATTATAACTTCCTCCAATCATTCCTACCTTTCCATTACTCCAAGGCTGTTCTACAATCCAGTCTATAATTTTATTCACATCATCTTTTTCAAATTCAAACGGCAGAAGTTCATCCTCACTTAAATAAACACCTCTGCTATAGGCCTGAACTATATGATATCCCTTGTCTGCATGTTCCTTAGCAATCGCCATACTATTATTATTCCTATTATAAATTGTAAAATTTAAGATGGTAGGGAGTGGTTGTTTTGCTTTTTTATTAAGCACATAAAAAAGAGAAATTTCATTTCCTGTTTTTGTCTTTATGATCATACTGTCCTTTATATCATACAGGCTTTGCTCTACTTCCTTTAATAATGGAAATACGATATGATTTGTCTTTTTTGCGATGATATAAGAAGTATAATACCGGCATAGCTTAATGGCATTAGATAAAGAGATATGATCATCGACTATATTCGTTTTTATAAATCTAAGTATATCTTCTTTTAGTTTACTTTCGTCGGATATGAAAAACTGATCTAAATAGGTGTTTGATTTTTCTGATATGCAGTTAATCTTCTGATTAAAAATAGATTGATATTTTTCTTTATAAGTTTTATGCCCATTATCTAATTTTGACAAAGAATAAAGCTCAAAACTCAGCCCTATAATTTCTCTGTAATCCAAATCTTTATATACGGAAAGTCCCTTTAATTCATTTAAATAATATAATGCGTTATTATAATCTTCATTTAAAATATATAATCGGAATATATTGTCATCATATGTAATTTTATCGTTGTTACTATAAATTTTTAAAATTTCCTTATTGAGCTTTTTAATCTCGCTGTCAAATGAAATATCATCAATATTCCCGGTAGTTTTAAAAGGTAAAGATTGTGTATAATACTTCAATGAAAATAAGAGTAGTATTAACAGTAGTACTTTTATTATATTTTTTTTGAATTTTATTCTCATGTATTCGAATCTCAGGCTCATTTTATTTTTAAAGAGTCAAAATAAATATTTTTCCCTGATTTCACAAAAATGTGCTTATCGAAATTTATAAATCTGGATATACAAATAGACAATAAAAAACTGATATCCAAACAATAACACCTGCCTACGATTCCAATTGTTTAATATAATATGAAGGTAAAGTTCCTGTTATTTTTTTAAATGCATTAGAAAATGATTCAGCATTATTATATCCGATATCACCTGAAATTGCAGCAATCGTATGTTTTCTCAATTTTTCATTATCTTTTAATTCATGGATAATGTAATTTACTCTCAGCTCATTTAGATATTGTGAAAAATTTTTGCCTTTGAGCTCATTGACTGATTTGGATAAGTAGTCACGATTTGTTTTAAAATCTCTGGATAAACTGTCTACTGTCGTATTTTTGCGGAGAAATTTCTTATTATTTTCAAAGCGCTCTAATTTTATTTTAATTTCATGCAATACCTCATCTGGCACACTCTTCATTCTTTCAGGTTTCGCAACGGGGTCTTGCGTTGTGATCACCTCTTCCGATAATACCGTAAAATATTCATTAAATTTCAACTGTTTTAATAACCTCTCTGCCTGTTTTTTATATTCTTTTATCTTTTTTCTATTTTCATTATAAAAATAGATCAAAAGAGAAATGCAAAAAAGACCTATTCCTAAAAAAATATATAACAGAGAATTTTTATTACTTAAATCATGTATTAATTCTTCTTTCTTTTCAAGAAGAATAGGCGTATCATATTTTTTATATATTTCTTTCGATAAATACTGTTTCCTCTTATTTATAATACTGTCAGCAAAAACCAATTTATTGATATATTTGAGCTGGTTTGGCTTATCATCCTTTTTCTTATAATAATCAATTAATATTTCATAACCATCCCTGGTAAGAGGATCAAAGTCTTTTGAAACAGATAAAACAGAATCCGTTCGGATAAAATATTGTATTGCCTGATCTTCTTTATGGGTGTCATAATTTATTTTACCTAAAAAGTAATATGTAATGGCTAAATTCCAAGAATCTCCATTTTTTAGAAATTTTTTTTCAGCTTCTAAATGATAACCTTCGGATTTTATATAATTTTTTATATAATAATTGGATATTCCTGCAGCAGATATAAAATAGGCATAATGGGTATAATCCTTATATTTATTACATTCATTTATCCCGAGATCAATATATTGTAAAGCATTTCTGTACTGTTTTTCTTTATTGTAACAATTGGCTACTGAAAAAATAGAACCTATATAGCTTTTGATATCCTGATCTTTTGTGGCTTGTTTTTGCTTTTCATACTTATAATACTCAAGGAAAAGCGGAAGTGCTTCTTCATTTTCCCCCGTAGCTGTTTTTAAGATACCTATTAATTTTTTGAGATAATAAAACTGATCGGGATTTTTATTTTTACACAGTTTTTGTGCGGTGATATACTGATTGAGTGCTTCGGTATATTGATATTCGTAATTCAGTAATATTCCTTTTATAATATAGGCTTTTGCCGGATATTCCTTACTGTTTATGTGTTGGGTAATCTTTAATAAACTGTCGGCATACGGATAGCCGTTTTCAGATTTTAATCCTCTGATATGAGCCAGTTTATAGTATCCATCATAAATATAATCGTTATTGTTTTCTTTTTTGCCTTTTACAAGAATTACATTGGCCAATAGCTCTGCTTTATTATTATCAATACGGAATACCCTGTTATAAGCTTTCTGCAGCTGCTCAAGGTTTCTGGTTTTTAAAGAATCGGGAACAGCAAATCCTTTTACACTTTGAGAAAAGTATAGATTCTGAAACATGATGAATAAAAATATAAGGGTAATCTTCTGCATATTACTATTATTCAGGTGCAATAATACATATTTTTATCCATGGTATTAACTCACATTACAAAGAAAAAATAACATATTAAAATTCAATACATTAATACACCAAACACACCTCTAAATTTATAAATTTCGAGATCTATTTCTTGTTTTGCTAAAAAATCACCTGCATCTTTGCTTCAGTTAAAATGCAAATTCATTTTTTGTAAGTGTACAGTGCAAAAATAATTTGATAGCTGATCAGCAAACCCATGTCAGGGATAATATGACAAAATTATTATTAAATTTTAAAATTCAAAAAAATGAAAAAATTAACAGGAATGAAGAACTTTGCTTCATTAGAAAACAACAAATTAAAAAATATGAACTCTGTCATAGGAGGAGGTGCTACAAATATTAGAACGACTACACCCACCGGTCCAGATGGTTCCCCTGGTAATACAGGCGATACTAAAATGTTTAATGATGGTAAATTTGTTGGTACCTTATCAATAGATTAGTAGTTATATTTAATTAGTAATAATGGCTGTCTCTTTTGGCAGCCATTTAATCGAAACATTAATTCTAAATCTAGTATTATTACGAAATAAACTTAGGAATGAAAAATTTAAAATATATATATAGACAATATTATAATTTCATTTTATTATTTTTTATAATACTTTCTATCTTTTCATGTAAAAGCAAAACACTGAATTACGTAGAATATTATAATAAAGTATATGACATAGATAGTACTCATCGAGCTGATAAAGATACATTAGCAACTATAAAGAATTACCGTAAGCTATTCAGAAAATATCCTCCGGTTCAAAATGAAAGGATTGAGGAATATGAAACTTACATAAAGCTTGCCGATCAATACGGTAAAAGATTTGGCGGAAAAAAAAGTCTTGATAAACTTATTGTCCAAGCTGCACCCAACTGGAAATATAAAAGAGAAGATGCCGAGTTTTTTAAATTGTACAAAAAATATGGCATTGACAGCCTAGAAGTTGAGCAAAAAGTGACACAATGGAAAAAATCTCTTAACCAAAGATTGATAGATTCATTTTCAATTGCTTTCCAGAGAGATCAATACAATGGTCGTATCTATGAAACACCGGGACTGAAAGAGAAGGACGACCAGAACGCAGAGCTTTTATTATGGACTTTAAAAAATTACGGATTCCCTTCTTTACAGAAAATAGGTCTTTACGGAAACAATAATTTATTCATGCCAATGGGTGTGCTTCTTAATCATATGGCTCAATCGGAACATTATGAATATTTTAAAATAAAATTAGTAGAATATGTAAAATCCGGAGAATGTGTTCCAAGAGATTATATGGATCTTGTAGACAAACATCAGTATATCAATTATCTGGAAACTGAATATGGTATTTTTCAACATGCTGATGATTTACGGTTCGATACTATAAAAATAAACAAAAGAAGAAAAGAAATAGGTTTTCCTTCTTTAAAAAAATCTGTAAAAATTGGTCGAGATTTTAATATAAAAAATCGACAGAAATAAATCCATACACATAAAACGCTTTATATTAGGATACTATTAATTGTATCTGGAATTTCTGTGCCTTATAAAACACAAATAAAATATATACAATATGATTCTCATAATTTCACAAAACAATGAAAGAACAACAAATGAAGTAATTAAGTGGCTTTCTATGATGAATAAAGAATTTATCCGCATTCACGAAGATGAACTTTTTGAAATAAAATTAAATGAGAAGAAAATATTTTTGAAGAGCGAACGGAATACATTTTTCCTTGATGAGATTGACAGTGTCTGGTACAGAAGAGGAGGCCTTAATTTTAAACGGATAAAGTATTGCAATCCTTCAATTAATCTCCATATGTATGAGACCCAACATTGGTTAGAAGATTATGTAAGAAAAACGATTGGTGACAAAAAGCATATTAACAAAGAAAAAAACGCCCATTTAAATAAACTATTAGTACTTGAGTACGCCCAAAAGATAGGGTTAACAGTTCCTTCTTATTTTTTGGCAGATAATACAGATGATGTTATTCTTGGAAAAACTATTATTAAAACTATTAATGGTAACGTTACACTCACCGAACTTACCAAAAATCATGATGGTTTTATGTACACTTCTATTATACAGGAGAAAGAGAAAGAGGACTTCTTCATTTCTTTTTTTCAGGAAAATATTGAAAAGGATTTTGAGATCAGAACTTTTTATTTACATGGAAAATGCTGGTCTATGGCTATTTTTTCTCAAAATGATGAACAGACTAGAATAGACTTTAGAAAGTACAATATGAAAAAACCTAATAGAAATGTTAAATATAATTTGCCTAAGGAAATTGAAAATAAAATTGACCTTTTAATGCATAGATTAGATTTAAACTGCGGATCACTAGACTTTATCAAAAAAGGAAACGAATACTACTTTTTGGAAGTCAATTCCATTGGGCAATTTGGTGATGTTTCTTTAGTATATAATTATCAATTGGAAAAGGAAATAGCTGATTTTTTATGAAAAAAAAATTTAAAGAAAACCAATATCTACCGCTTACATTTAAATATATTGAGCTTTTTAAAAGTAAAAATATTGTAAAGCTAAACAGTAATATCACGTATTATTTACAATCAAATAAATATGACACCAACTTTCTCATCAGAGAAAAACCTCTAAAACACCTTACCCGAATGCTATGACGTATTTTAATTTATTTAGTAATATAATGATTACAGAGGGAGCATGTAGAATGCTTATCTCTGATTTGCAAAGAAATACCTCAGAGCTTTATCCGCTAGAATTGTATTATTTTATTGAGGAATTAAAAGTATGTTCTATTGAGGTTATTTTAAAGAAGTATGATCAAGAATCTCAGGGAGCAGTTCAGGAATATCTCGATTTATTATTAGAAAAGGAATACGGTTTCATAAGCAACGATGATTGGGACAAAAATTTCCCTCCATTATCACTCGACTATTATGACTATAATAGGATATCAAACATTTATGTAGAATTAAATGCTTTGGCGATTCTTTATTCTATACGAGGTTCAATAGAAAAATTAGAAATTAAACATCTCGTGATCTACTGTAATAGAAAAATGGTATTTGACGAATTTTTAGAGATAGAAGATATTTTTAAAAAAAGTTGCCTTACAGGTATTGAGATTTACTCCGAATATGATAGCATTATCAATAGAGACTGGATTCAGGAACTCAGTTATAAAAGCTTGAGAATATTTAATATTGTATTTTATAAGTGTGATAAAGTTCCTTTTAAATTAAAAGATCAATTTAAATTTACTGTCAATTTTACCAAAGAACATCTAAGAAAAACATCTTGTGGAAAAGTAGATCTAAAATACTTTAACACAAACCTTCATAAAGTAGCCGAAGCAACCTATCATAACTCCTGTCTTTATAAAAAAGTGGGTATTGATATAGATGGAAATATTAAAAACTGTCCTTCTATGCACCAATGCTTTGGTAATATCAGTAATACATCCTTGGATCATGCCGTTAATCAAATTGGATTTAAAAAATATTGGGAAATAACTAAAGATAAAATAGAAGTTTGTAAAGATTGTGAGTTCAGATATATCTGTACAGACTGTAGAGCTTATACAGAAAGAACCCATATCAATGACGAACAGTTAGACACTTCTAAACCGTTGAAATGTGGTTACAATCCTTACAAAGCAGAATGGGAAAAATGGAGTGATAACCCATTAAAAAAAGAAGCACTCATTTATTATAAAATCTGACTAATGATCATTTATTATAGCAGTGATGTATGAGCCAACTTAAATAGTTTCCATATATTTTCAAACCAAATTAATATTATTAAATTAGTTTCTACAAATATTATGGAAAGAGTAATTTTCAGAGCGCCAGATTATCAATATTCTGAAAGATATGAGTCTGGGAAAGTTAATCACTTTCCCAGTTTATAACATTTTACAATGAAAAAAATAATAGTATTCTTTGTATTTTTAATACAAGCCTTTTTATATTCTCAAAGTTACAGGGCGATATATAAATTTGATTATAAAAGAGATTCTACAAATCAAAATTATACAACAATGAATATGATTTTGGATCTCCAAAAGAGGCAAACGAAGTTCTATTTTGAAAAACAATTAAAATTTGATTCTCTTATAAAAATAAATAAGAGGGTAACATTCTCCATCCCGCTGCAACAAATTATTAAAAGAAGTCAAGGTAGTTTTACAAATGAAAACTTTTTAAATGTAGATGATAAGTATTACACATTTTCATCATCAGATCAAATGTCCTGGAAAATCCTTGATTCTACAAAAAATTATAAAAACTATAAAGTACAAAAAGCACATACTTATTGGGGAGGACGATCATGGACAGCCTGGTTCTCATCTGACATTCCTATTCCCGAAGGACCATATAAATTCAGAGGTCTGCCGGGATTAATTATGCAATTATCTGATACTAAAAATAATTTCAATTATACCTTGATCTCTTTTAAGAAAATGGATGTGGAATTTGACACCCATAATGTTGTGGAAACCAATCTTGGCGATGCAGCCATTAAAATTACTTTGTCTAAATATCAGAAATTATTGTCAGATGTTTATAACAACCCCTTCAGCGAATTCGAAAATATGAAAGATCAGGATTGGCAGCTTAACATCTATGACCGAAGAATCAAAACCATTGAGGGACTAAACGAAATAAAATCACAATATCAATCAGACATTAAGAAATACTATAATCCGATTGAACTTGATAAAGCTGTAAAGTATCCTTAAATATGAGAAATTCAGGAATCACACAAGAGATTCATTTAGATTTTTTTAAGTGAGATCTCATTTAAAACCGGCCTCAATAGAACATAATATTGAAAATAACACCAGATGAAAAAAGCCAAAATCTATCTTCGAAGCGTGTTTATACTGACTGTAATATTTTGTACGTCAGCATGTAAAAGTAAACCTCTCAATTATGTTGAGTATTATAATAAGGTATATGATATAGACAGTATCTACAGAATTAACCAAGATACATTAGCTGCAATAAAACAATACCGCCGGTTATTCAGAAAATATCCTCCGGCTCAAAATGAAAGGATTGAGGAATATGAAACTTACATAAAGCTTGCCGATCAATACGGTAAAAGATTTGGCGGTAGAAAAAGTCTTGCCAAACTAATCGCACAATCTGCACCGAACTGGAAGTATAAAAGGGAAGATGCCGAGTTTTTTAAATTGTACAAAAAATATGGCATTGACAGCTTAGAAGTTGAGCAAAAAGTGACCCAATGGAAAAAATCTCTTAACCAAAGATTGATAGATTCATTTTCAATTGCTTTCCAGAGAGATCAATACAATGGTCGTATCTATGAAACACCGGGACTGAAAGAAAAGGACGACCAGAACGCAGAGCTTTTATTATGGACTTTAAAGAATTACGGATTCCCCTCTTTACAGAAAATAGGCCTTTACGGAAACAATAATTTATTTATGCCTATGGGTGCACTTCTTAACCATATAGCTCAATCGGAACATTATGAATATTTTAAAATAAAATTAGTAGAACATGTAAAATCCGGAGAATGTATTCCAAGAGATTACATGGATCTTGTAGACAAACATCAGTATATCAATTATCTGGAAACTGAATACGGTATTTTTCAACATGCTGATGATTTGCGTTTTGACACTGTCAAGATAAACCAGAGAAGAAAAGCCATAGGATTTCCTACCATCAATAAATCTCGAATAATCACGCGTGATTATAATAATAGAAACCGTTAGAGACAGTATAATTGCATGATTCATAATCAAAGACCCGTAAATCACTATTTCAAGAAAAAACACTTGTTTTTTTAAAACATCTGCGTATTTTAGTTAAAAAAAATTAATATGCTATTTGATAAACTAATAAACTACTTAAAACTTGACAAACAGGAGTTTCTCTTCCAGTTTAATTCACATCCTAACTATCCGTCGGCACTGGCTTTTAGCGATACATTAAACTTTATGGGAGTACGCAATGATGCTTATGAATTAGATAAAGAATACTGGGATGAGCTGCCGGAGGAGTTTATTGCAATTGTGGATAATTCATTTTCCCTGGTAAAAAAATCGGGAACTCAGTATTCCGTTTATTCGGAAAAGACCAAAACGTTAAATAAGGAAGATCTTCATAAAAAATCGACAGACTTCGTATTGCTGTTTGAAAAAACAGCTGCTGCAGAAAGTAAATCGGTTTCCGACTATAAACCTTTTGTATATATCATCTTGGGCATTATTGCCATTTATTCTTTGGTAAACCTGGCCTGGTTTGAAGCAGTTTTTAATATCCTTTCGTTGGCAGGGGTATACATTTCCCTCGAAATTTTCAATCAGAAATTCGGGACAACATCTACTGTGATCGGAAGCATTTGTGGAGGAACACCTCAAGGGGCCCAGACGGTCAATTCCTGTAATAAGATTATCACACAGGATAAAACAAGTATTTTAGGATTAAAGTTTTCAGACTTTTCACTGATCTATTTTGTAGGAATAGCAGTACTTGGATTATTTTTACCGGCTACCTCATTTATTATTAAAGGGTTCACCTTTGCATCGGTAATTGCCATCGGATACTCTCTATATGTACAGGCATTTGTAGAAAAAACCTTCTGCCGTGTTTGTCTTCTGATCATTTCTGTTTTAGTTGTACAGCTTGCTACGGGAATTTTATTTTTCGAAAATGTCTCTTTTAGTACAGGATCTCTCTTACTGACGCTGCTTCTGTGGGTTTCTGTCTTTTCCGTAGTCTTATTTCTCAACAATACTCTGGAAGAAAAAGAAACACTGCAGAAAGCCAATGCTAAAAATCTTAGGTTTAAAAGAAATTACGAGCTTTTCAAAAGGGAACTGACGGATCATGAAAAAATAAATTTCACGGATAAAGAAACTTTTTTTGTAGGAAACAAAGATTCAAAGCTTCATATCTACATCATTTCCAATCCCTATTGTGGCTTTTGTAAAGGAGCTCACGAAATCCTGGAAGAGATCCTGGAAAAGTATCCTGACGATGTATCTGCTCAGATGAGATTCAATTATGCTCCGGAACGGGCTGATGACCGGTACACAGAGCTTATCTCCGATTTCATGTATCTGTATAAAAACAAGTCTCAGAAGGAATTTCTGAACGCAATCGAATTATGGTATGAGACAAAAGATGAAAATAAAATTAAAGAAAAAGTAGCCGGAGCATCTATTCAGGAAAATCTGGGACCGCTGATCGGCATGTCAAAAGAAAACAGTGAAGCAGGCTTGAACTTTACCCCGGTTTTTATTATTAACGGATACCAGTTTCCTGAGAAATATGACCGTGAAGATATCCGGTTCTTCATCAATGAATTACTGGAAGATGAAGATCTTTAAATAATTAGGTCGGCGTATTCCTAAATTTACTAATTTAGGAAAAGTTAAAAACGATAACAGTCAGCGGGTTCAGTCTTTTAGGAAGCATAATTATAATAAGTATCGAAAAGCTTGAACTCATAATATTAATCACAAAACTAAATTACTATGAAAAATTTAAGAAAAATCGACAGAGAGAATCTAAAAACGATTAAAGGCGGTTTCCGCCAGTGTCCGGAAGACGGAGACTGCGGACCAGACTGGTGCTGTGCCAATGGTGCCTGCAGACTGATATCGGGAGCCGGCACAGGTACGTATCTGTGTACTTATTATCCGATAGATTAAAAAAACTAAAACGATAATCAAAACGAATTTAAACAATGAACAATCTAAAAAAACTCTCAAGAGGCAGCCTTAAAACTGTAAAGGGAGGAATCACGGAAGAATGTGCAAGAGCACAGGCGGCTGCAACTGCCTGTTATTCTACAATTACTGCCTGCCAGGACAATGCACCCTCTGATTTTGGAGATTTGTGCAGACATCTTTGTAATAGATATTGCTATTAATTAAAGATTACTTTTAATAAAAGAGAAGTTGTCGCCATATACGGCGGCAACTTATTTTAAACCAATAGATAGATAATTGAAGTTGAAATCTTTTCCTTTTTACCGTCAGCCGGATTCAAAAGACTGCGGTCCTACATGTCTTCGTATCGTAAGCAAATACTACGGAAAATCTATTTCCCTACAGCAAATACGTAATCTTTCGGAAACCACCCGTGAAGGGAGCAGCCTGCTCGGTCTCAGTGATGCTGCCGAAGATCTGGGCTTCCGTTCTTTAGGAGTGCAGATTGATTTTGAAACGCTTACTGAAGAAGTTCCTTTTCCATGTATCGTACACTGGAATAAAAACCATTTTGTAGTGGTTTATAAAATTGATAAAAACAAAAAAGTATATATTTCGGATCCCAGTTATGGATTAATCACCTATTCCCGGGAAGAATTCATCAAATTGTGGATCGGCGAAAATGCCAATGAAAAAACAGAAGAAGGCATTGTGCTTATTCTGGAGACGACGCCCGCATTTTTCCAGACTGAGTTTGATGATAAGGAAAGTAAAGCGAGTTTTACGTTTCTTTCAAAATACTTACTAAAATACAAATCTCTTGTCATACAGCTGGCCGTAGGGCTTCTGGCCGGGAGTTTACTATCCCTCATTTTTCCTTTTCTAACCCAGAGTATCGTCGATGTCGGGATACAGAATCAGGATCTTAATTTTATTTATCTTGTCTTAATAGCCCAGATCATGCTTTTTATAGGAAGAATGGGAATTGAGGTCATCCGGAGCTGGATTTTGCTGCACCTTTCAGCGAGAATTAACATTTCTATCATCTCAGACTTCTTTATTAAGCTCATGAAGCTTCCCATCAGTTTCTTTGACACAAGAATGACAGGAGATATCATGCAGAGAATCAATGACCATCACCGGATAGAACAGCTTCTTACAAGTTCATCTTTGAATACGCTGTTTTCACTGGTAAACCTCGTTATTTTCAGCATCGTTTTATTACTTTATGATTACAGATTATTTGTCGTTTATCTCGTGGGAGCGGTAGCCTATATCGGCTGGATCACCTTTTTTCTTAATAAAAGAAAGGAGCTCGACTATAAAAGGTTCTCCCAGGTTTCCCAGGAACAGAGTAAAGTAATAGAACTTATCAACGGTATGCAGGAAATTAAGATGCATAATGCTGAAAAACAAAAACGCTGGGATTGGGAATTTCTGCAGGTAAAGCTGTTTAAAATCAGGATAAAATCTCTTTCCCTGGAACAGTGGCAGTCTGTGGGTGGGAATTTCATCAATCAGATGAAAGATATTCTGGTAAGTTTCCTCTCTGCAAAGCTTGTTTTAAGTGGCAATCTGACGTTAGGGATGATGCTGTCGGTTCAGTATATTATCGGACAGCTTAACAGCCCGCTGTTACAGTTAATTGAATTTATCAAGCAAACCCAGGATGCCAAAATATCTCTGGAAAGATTAGGTGAAATACATGACAAAGAAGATGAAGAAAGCAAAGATGAGCAGTATGCTCATGAGATTCCGGAAAAAGATATTGAAATAGACAATTTATCATTCCGGTATATCGGCTCGGATGCTTTGGTGTTTGAAAATTTAAGTCTCAGTATTCCTTATCAGAAAACAACAGCCATCGTAGGGGCCAGCGGAAGCGGAAAAACCACGCTTTTAAAACTACTGATGAAGTTTTACGAGCCCAGTGCCGGAGATATCCGGATCGGAAATACAAAACTTAAAAACGTTTCCCCAAGATTCTGGAGAGACCATTGTGGGGTGGTAATGCAGGAAGGCTATGTTTTCAACGATACCATTGCCAACAATATAGCGGTAGGAGAAGATTATGTCGATAAACAAAAGCTGAGAAAAGCTGTAGAAATTGCCAACATCAAAGATTTTATCGAAGAACTTCCGCTCAGCTACAATACGAAAATAGGAAACGAAGGATTAGGCGTAAGCGGCGGGCAAAAGCAGAGACTCTTTATTGCACGAGCGGTTTATAAAGCTCCGGATTATATTTTCTTTGACGAAGCGACCTCTGCACTGGATGCCAATAATGAAAAAGTCATTATGGAAAATCTTGAACAGTTTTTCAAAGGTAAAACAGCCATTGTGATCGCTCACAGGCTCTCAACAGTAAAGCATGCAGACAAAATCATTGTGCTGGATAAAGGAAAAGTTGTTGAAGAAGGAAGTCACAATGAACTCGTGACATTAAGAGGAGAATATTACCGGTTGGTTAAAAATCAATTAGAACTTGGAAATTAATTAAAGATGACTGATAAAGATATATTAGATAATATTGAACTGCGCTCAGAAAGTGTGCAGGATATCCTTACCCAGCCCCCTCACTGGATGATCCGATGGGGAAATACGATTATATTGATGATTCTCGGCCTTATTCTGGTGATGAGTTACTTAATCAAATATCCTGAATTTATACCCGCGCCTATTATTGTAACTTCACAAAATCCGCCAGAAAAATTAGAGGCAAGAACCAATTCTAAAATTGAAAAAATATTCATTAAAGATCATCAGGAAGTAAAAAAGGATGATGTTTTGATGGTCATGCAGTCCTCCGGAAATTATAAAGATATTTTAGAGCTTAAAAAAATGGTAGATTCCATAAGTCCCAGTCAGCTGGGCAAATTTCCCGTTCATGTTGCTTCTCATTTTAAATTGGGTGAATTACAGGGCGATTATAACAATTTCGCCAAAGCTTTCCAGGATGAGGAATTATTTACGAGACTTCAGCCGTATGCTCCTGAACATTTAGCGGCCAATCAGAGTATTTCAGAATACAGGTTGCGGATTACTACACTCAAGCAGCAGAAAAGCCTTGAAAAAGCAAAATATGAGCTTACCAAAAAAAACTATCAGCGATCTCAGGAACTCTTTAACCAGGGTGTCATTGCGTCTATGGAACTTGAGAATGAAAAAATAAAGTATCTCCAGGCTCAGCAGAATCTTGAAAACATTACAATTTCATTATCCCAGATGGAAGAAGGTATTTCCAATCTCAATAAGACTAAGAGCGGTACCGCTATTAATACCGAAAAAGACAAGATTACTTATTCATCACAGACGCTGCAGCTGTTTGAGCAGCTAAGAAAATCCTTGAAACAGTGGGAGCAGGATTATCTGGTTATTTCTTCGACTGATGGTGTTGCCAGCTTTCAACAGTTTTTCGGCGAAAATCAGTTCATTAAAACAGGCGATGCTATCTTATCTATCCTTCCAAAGAATAAAGAAAAATTAGTAGGCCGAATGTCGGTTCCTGCGACTAATTCAGGTAAGATTACACCCGGAGAAAAAGTTTTAATCAAATTAGACAACTACCGGTATCAGGAATACGGTATCGTAGAAGGTAAGGTTCAGAATATTTCTCTTTCTCCCGATAATGAAGGAAACTACTATGTGGATGTTGTTCTTCCTAAAGGGTTAAAAACAAGTTATAATAAACAGCTGACTTTTGATAAAGAGCTTAAGGGCAATGCTGAGATTGTTACACAGGATTTAAGATTGATTGAAAGATTCTTCTACCAGATCAGAAAACTATTGGGTTACCAAAGTTGATATCTGATATTAAAATATAAAAAAACCGAAACAAATGTTTCGGTTTTTTTCGCTGTTGTAGCGAAGACGGGAATTGAACCCGTGACCTCAGGGTTATGAATCCTGCGCTCTAACCAACTGAGCTACCTCGCCGTTTTGGTGGTGCAAATATAGAAAATATTTACATTCCACCAAAATTATATTAACTTAAAATATTCTAAAACATCACCAACGTGATCTGGTCTGCTGATTATCTTATTGTTAGCATCTAAAATAAAATACGTCGGCGTCGCATGAACATTGTATGTTTCAGAGTACGTGCTGTTCCATCCGCGTAATTCCGAATCATTAATCCATGGAAATGCGGAAATCTTTTTAGTATAGGAATCTTTATCAATATCCATAGACAAACCGATCACCTGAATGTTTTTAGCTTTTAAGCTATTGTATTTTGCTAACAGCTGGGGCAACTCAGTCTCACAATGGGAACAGGTTGACGACCAGAAAACGACCACTTTTTTATCAGCCTTTACCTCATGAATAGATTTTGCCGTGGTTCCCACAGCAGAGTGGAATTTATAATTCGGAAATACAGCTCCTATCTCTACATTCTTATTTGAATTAATCGTTGATGCCAGACGGTCGGTAATCGTACATTTAAGATTTTTAGCCTGAGTCAGGTATTTATCTTTGAGGTCTTTCATTTCATAGACATCAAAGATATCGATCAATTCAGAAAGTACGGTCTGGCCCCTCGGCGTCTCTACTTTTAATCTGTCTAAAAGTTTATCTACAGATCCTGCAACATTGGTATTTCCTCCTGAGTTCAGATAGTTTACTAACAGAGGTCTTAGTAATGATGACGTCTCCAGCATGTCATTCGATTTATCTATAAAATTGATAATCTCATCCTGACTTACTTTCTTTGAAGTATCATTAGACAGATATTTATTGTAGTTGGTAGTATAATAATAAATAAAAGGATGACCGGCCTGATTCAGCTCCTCCGTATTACCGGACAGCCTGTTTATTTCAGTTTTTAAAGCTTTACCGAAATCTGTATTGTCTTTATAATACTCTTTGATCTGAGACAGTGCAGGAAGTATCAGTTCTTTTTTCTGAGAGCCTTCCTGGGTCTTGCTCATCAGGTCATTCGCTTCATCCAGGTAGGTGATGTCTTTGATTTTATTGTTCTCGGTAAGGAGTTTGATGCTCACATTTTTATTTTCAGAGATAAAACTGAATGTGTTATTGGTATCCGGAAAATAAATTTTCATCATTCCCATATAATGGCCGGGATACTTGAACGTTAATGTATTATTTTTCAGCTTTTCTTTCGAAGCAATAATATCTTTGGAACCGTTTAATGAGTATAATATAGCATCCTGATCTTTAAAGTCAGCCGGCGTCTGAACCGTAACTGTAAACTGAGCCTGCAGAGAAAATGCAGTTAATGCTGTAGAGAGTATATAAATCTTTTTCATGGTGTAAAAATAAAAAAACTCCCTGACTAATCAGAGAGTTTCAAATATTTTAATAAAATTTTATATTTTTTGATTTTTGTACTTTTTTGTAAAAAAAGCAATCAGCAGTACTGCTACGGTTCCTAATGCATAAACATACATATCAATAGGTGCGGATGGCACTCCTGGCCCCGTTCCTCCACCACCTCCTCCCGGATCTGGGGGTGTATCTTGTGCATTAACCATCAAGACAGCTAACAAGAAAAATGCGTAAACTAGTTTATTTATAGTTTTCATATATTTTATTTTAAGATTTTGGTATTAACAGTTTCTCCTTTGTCTGAAACAATTTTAACAATGTAAGAGTTTTTAACAGAACCATCTAATTCTATTACGAAATCCCTTGATGCGTCAACTGCTTTTTTAGAAATAACGAGTTTACCACTCATATCATAAACTTCAATATCTGCTTTTTTCCACTTAGGATCAAATCTAACAATATAATTTGTGATCTCCGGATTATAGACAACCATTGTTCTGGAAGGTGTAGCCATTGGTTTATCAACTGCTAAAACATTCGTTGTGGTTGGTTCTCCGTAATATAGATCGTATTCGGCTCCAGCTACAGTAACTACATCTCCCTGTTTTGCCTGTTGAACAGTGCCGTTTGGTGCTTTATAATAAAAACCGGTTCCGGAAGACAGTGCATGAGTTCCTGCATTTACAAGCTCACCACTTTCTCTGATTTCAAACTTATAATATTTAACCTTATTAAGGTCATAATTTACCAGTTTTACATTTTTACCTTTGAAGTTCGTTTCATTGGCCTCATTGATGTATAACCAATACTGACCTGTATAATTATTATCGTAACCTCCGTTCGGAGCTTCTTCAAATGTCCCGATAACGTTTGCAGAAACCGCAGAAACCTGAGATCTGGCATCCGCAGAATGTCCTGTTGTTGCATTAGGGTATACTACATAATAAGTTCTGCCAATTTCTTTACCATTAGCATCAAGACCTATTACTCCCAATTGTTTTACAGTGCCTGCTTTCGCAGAATTTTTAGCCGCACTTACCCCGTAGTCCGTACCATTTGCTCTTGGCGAGTAGTTGAATCTTCTTAAGGTACCAAAATTAAGAGTGGCATCAGCCCCTGCAGCTAAATTATTGCTCAGCTTTACCACAAAAGTACCCATTGGTCTTACCATTCTGTATTCAACGTCTCCTACTGGTTCATCACCTGCAAAAGAGATAAATCTGTACGATGAAGATCCCGTACCGCCATTGGTAGAAACAACATTCACAACATCTACTCTTACTCCGCGGATTGTTGTCAGTCTGTTACCGTCTCCGGCACCTGTTTCTGCATAAGCGATTTTAGACAAATCCAGATTCGTCATATAAGGATTACCAAACTGGTAGATATTTTTACCATAAGTACCCTGCCAGGCTCCAGAAGTCGCATCCCATCCATCCTGAAGATAGCTGTAGTATTTTTCGTTGTACTGATTCAGATTATTCCCTGTTGATCCGAAGTTAACACTTGCACCGGCATTTGCCAATACAACAGAAGATCCGATATCAGTTAACGGACGACCTTTAACGATTCTGGTAGTGGTAAGATCAAGTCCCTGGCCACCTAACATATAATAAGCAAGTCCCGGATTGGTAACTCCCAGTCTGGAATTAACCGGAAAGTTCTGAGAAACTACCGTACTGTTATTCCAACTGAGGATTTCATTCCTGGAACCTCTTACGTTCGTAAATGTTTTTCCTAATTCCGTGCTTAAGGTAGAAGCTGTTTTATCATAAAAAGGTAAACCTATCTGCTGATAAGACCCATGATTAACGGCTCTAAGCTCCTGATCGACAATACCGGTAATATTCGCTTGCGGAATACCGGAAATGTAAAGCTGACCATAAGTATAATTGTTAGAAACTCCCGGGTTTGCGTAAGCTGTAGGCTCATTTAATCTGTTTATAAAATTACTTCCCCCATTCGCTTCCGTTTTATCGACATTAGAATTGTCGATCGTTCTAAAAGAATCTGTGGATGCTCCTGAAACCATAAAATTACCATGGTTTTCAACTGCTCCAGTACCTTTCATCTGCAAGCCGCCACCACTGTAAACCAGTGTGCCTTTACTTACATACGTAGTAGCAGCATTATCTACATGAAGTAAAACATTCTGCGCCTGAACAGAATAAACGCCTGCTAATAAACCAATAGCAAATAAACTTTTTCTCATTGTATATAAATATTTGTGTGTTAATACAATATCTTCAACTGCAAAGGTATCATTTTTTTCTAAAAAAAAAAAATTATTTTATTTATTAACAAAAATATTATCTTCAGTTAATATAATTTCCTTTTCTTCACCTATTGAAAACATATAGTCTTCAAGGACTTTTTCTGTGGTTCCGCGCAATCCTCTGGCCCCTAAACCTTTCTCCATAGTTTCTTCTACTATCTTTTCAATAGCTCCGTCGGTAAAGACCAGATTGGTGCCGTCCATTTTAAAAAGTTCTACAAACTGATTCACGATCGAATTCTTCGGTTCTTTCATGATTCTTACCATCGTTTCCTTAGTGAGTTTTTCCAGATAAGTAATGATCGGAAATCTTCCCAAAAGTTCGGGAATTAGTCCGAAAGACCGGAGATCAATCGCATTAATATTTGTTAATACATCCTCGTCCTCTTCTACTTTATTTATTTTTTCAGCACTGAATCCTATAGCCTGTTTATTCATTCGTCTTTCGATGATCTCTTTAATACCGTCGAAAGCACCTCCTGCAATAAACAGAATATTCTGGGTATTCACCTGAATATATTTCTGATCCGGATGTTTTCTTCCTCCTTGTGGCGGAACATTTACAATGCTCCCCTCAAGCAGCTTCAGCAGTCCCTGCTGTACGCCTTCTCCGGAAACATCTCGTGTGATGCTCGGATTATCGGATTTTCTGGCAATTTTATCAATCTCATCAATAAATACAATGCCTTTTTCTGCCTTCTCTACATCATAGTCGGCCACCATCAGAAGTCTGGACAGGATACTTTCCACATCTTCTCCTACATATCCTGCTTCTGTCAGAATCGTTGCATCTACAATACAGAAAGGAACGTTCAGCTCTCTGGCAATGGTTTTAGCCAATAGCGTCTTTCCCGTTCCGGTTTCACCGATCATGATGATATTCGATTTTTCCAGCTCAACTTCTCTGTTTTCGTCCTGAGCGTGGAGCAGTCTTTTGTAATGATTGTAAACGGCAATGGAAAGCTGTTTCTTCGCCTGGTCCTGCCCGATTACATATTGATTAAGAAATTCCTTGATTTCCTTTGGTTTCTTCAGTTCGTCTATATTTTCTGCAGGAGAATATTCGTTTTTTGAAATACCGTCTTTTACGATAGAGTGAGCCTGCTCGATACAGTTTTCACAGATAAAACCGTTCTGACCAGAAATCAGCATCTGTACTTCATTTCTTTTTCTGCCACAGAAAGAACATTGGTTTGAATTCATTTTTATATAATATATATATACGGATATGATTAAAGAAACTCGTAAAGTTAATTTTTACGAGTTTCCTTTAATTTTTAAGAATTAATAATTGAGTTCTGAATTTCAGTATACTCATCGTTGGATAACTTCAGTCTTTCATTTCTAAAGTTCATATCTTCCACTGTATTCAGTGGAATGAGATGGATATGAGCATGGGGAACCTCTAACCCGACAACAGCCACTCCTACCCTAACGCATGGAACGGCACTTTTGATCTTTTTAGCCACTTTCTGGGCAAAGCTCCATAAGTTTTTGTATTCCTCGCTGTCCAGGTCAAAAATCAAATCGACTTCTTTTTTAGGAACCACTAAGGTGTGTCCTTTTACAAGGGGCATGGCATCCAGAAATGCAATAAAGTTCTCATCTTCGGCAATTTTATAGGAAGGGATATCGCCGTTAATGATCTTTGTGAATATTGTACTCATCTTTTAGAAATTAATATTTAGATTCAGCCTTTAGATTTTATGTACAACAACTGTTTAAAGCGTAATATCCAGTACTTCGAAAGACAGTTTGTTTCCGTTCGGTAAAGTGATCTCTGCCGTTTCACCCACAACTTTCCCAAGCAAACCTTTTGCAATAGGAGTATTTACAGAAATTTTGCCTGTTTTAAGATCGCTCTCGTTATCAGGGACCAATGTAAATACCTGTTCTTGTTTGGTGGCATTATTTTTAAGCTTCACCGTGGTAAGGATCGAAACTTTTGAAGTATCTAATTGGCTTTCATCTATAATTTTAGAAGTAGAAATAACATCTTTCAGCTTGGAAATTCTCATTTCAAGCATACCCTGAGCCTCTTTGGCCGCATCATACTCTGCATTTTCAGACAAATCTCCTTTGTCTCTTGCTTCTGCGATCTGCTGGGTAATTTTTGGTCTTTCCACAGTTTCCAACTGTTCCAGCTCAGCTTTCATTTTCTCTAATCCCTCCTTTGTAACATAGCTTGCCATAATTTTCAAAATTTAGTTTTAGTATAAAAAAATAATCCGACATTTGCCGGACAATGTTTTCGAGTTGTAATCGTTTATTTTTACAAATATATAAAAATTTAAATTGAAATGAAAAAAACTTTTTCAATCTTAAGTATTTTCACTACACTGACATTCAGTATCTTAGCTATAAATTCATGTGGAAGCAGCGCTGATACCGTTAACTGCTTTCCCAGCTCTCCCATTAATGTATCGATCAATCTGAACCAACCGGCCTATTACAATCTGAACCAGGTGAATGGATGGGTTTACCTTGATCTTGCCCAATCGGGAACAAGAGGATTGATCGTGGTAAGATCTCCCGATACCACCTTTAAAGTTTATGACAGAAACGCACCTCACCTTTGCCCGGATAACGATACCACTCTGGAAGTAAAGGATAATGTCAGTATTATCTGTCCAAAGGATAATGCCAAATGGATTTTGCTTACCGGTCAGCCTACTGCTGTTTCAAGCGTTCCTCCGAAAACCTACTTATACAATTACAATCCTTCTACGAAGGATTTAAATATCTATTATTAATGAAAGCAGTTATTCAGAGGGTTTCGGAGTCCAGTGTACAAGTTAATGGGAAAACGGTCGGGGAAATCGGAAAAGGTCTGATGCTTCTGGTGGGCATCGATGAAAATGACGAAAAATCAGATGCAGACTGGCTGGTACAGAAAATTCTGAATTTAAGGATCTTTGGCGATGATGAGGGAAAACTAAACTTATCGGTTACGGATATTTCAGGAGAGATATTATGCATCAGCCAGTTTACGTTAATGGCCGATTATAAGAAAGGTAACCGCCCATCTTTTATTAAAGCGGCAAAACCTGGTAAAGCGGTTCCTCTTTTCGATTATTTTAAAGAACAGATTTCAAAATCAGGGTTGAAAACGGAAAGCGGAATCTTCGGAGCCGATATGAAAGTTTCTTTAGTAAATGACGGCCCCGTTACCATTGTGATGGATTCTGTTACAAAAGCTTAAATTTACAACAACTTATATTTAGATTATACAATGAAAAAAACCTTAATTACCGCAGTTCTTCTTGCAGGCGTAAGCTTTTCTTTTGCTCAGAATGCTACTTATACTGATGAGCAGAAAGCCTCTTATTATATCGGAATGGATATTGCCCAAAATATGAAAAGACAGGGACTATCTATAGATCCGAACCTTTTGGCTCAGGCGATAAAAGACGAATTTTCGGATAAGCCGAAACTTTTTCCAAAGGATGAAATGAATGCGTTCATGCAGAATTTCATGCAGAAAGAAAACGAAAAAAAACAGGCTCAGGCTAAAGCACAGGCTGAAGAAAATAAAAAGAAAGGTGCAGAATTTCTTGCGAAAAACAAGCAGAACAAAAAAATAACAACCACCGCCAGCGGACTTCAGTATGAAGTGCTGAAACCGGGTGACGGAAAAGCAAAGCCTACCGCTTCCAGCACAGCGAATGTAACCTATACCGGGAAATTAATGGACGGAACCGTTTTCGATACTACGGATAACCGAGGCGGACAACCAATGGAACTGAATCTTTCCAGCGTTATCAAGGGCTGGACCGAAGGAATTCAGCTGATGACCAAGGGTGCAAAATACAGATTTTATATTCCCTCTGATCTTGCCTACGGAGATAACGGAGCCGGTGGAGTTATCCCGCCGGGAGCTACGCTTATTTTCGATGTAGAACTTGCAGATTTTAAATAACAATAAACAAAAACGTCTTTCAAAATTTGAAAGACGTTTTCTTGAATAATAAACTTTTACAAGAATTAATTGGCAGGAATACTGCTGAAATTGAGTGCTATTTTTAGGTTCATATCAGAAGTCGTCTGATTTTTTAATTCATAAACCGTTCTGACGGTAAGACCCGAACTTTTTACGACACTGTCCAGAAATCCTGTATCATTAAGATCTAGATTTAGACTGGAAGAATTGGTCGAAATATTGGTGCGGGAGGCAATTAATCTTTCAGCGGTCCCGGTAGACGAAACATAAACCTTAATGGATTTTATAGCGCTAAGATTTCCTCCGGAAGGGCTTACGACTGAAACCTTTGCATCCGAAATTCTAACATCTTTTATCTTAGCATCATTATTACCTCCAAACCAGGTCTGAACGTTGGACGCAGTGGATGTGGATGAAACCTCCTTATCTGCAGGGACTCCTGTGGAAACTAAAACATTGGCTGTATAAGGAAATGTATTCTGAACCAACGACTGTACTGTTCCACAACTTACCATTACCACCGAGGCGGCTGCCGCTGTCAAAAATATATTTTTCATAATTTTAAAATTTAATTTTAGTTTGCAGAAATTATACCAAAATTTACATAGTTATTCGACACTTACCGTAAAATTTCCTGTCGTATTTCCGGAAGCCATATTATTTTGTCCGATCATCAGCCAAACCTCACCTTTGCCTTTAACCTCGTGTGTCATTTCCTGGCTGAAAGGTCCGTCAAACTCACCATTAGGCATCTTGATCTGATTGATCCTGATATTAAAATCTTTGTTTTTTGTTGAAATTTTCGCCTTAATAGCCGGTTTATTATAATTGGTTATTTTTAAAACCAGCACCTGTCCTTCTTTTGTAAATTCTTCACCTAATGTGAATGGCAGCTGTTCTGCATCTGCTGTTCTGATGATCTGATCGTCTTTTATATTTCTCATGACTCCTTTACGCAGAACTTCTTTAGTCGCAGGTGCATTATTGATTAGCGAATCCTTTTTTTTCAGAGCCACGGAATCTGCAATTGATGTTGAATCAGTTTGTGGTGTAACTGCCAATGAGTCTTTATTCGAGGTATCAGCGACCACAGGATCCTTTTTACAGGAAATGATAATTAATGGAATCAGCAATAAGGACTTTTTCATAATAGGTCTTTTTATATTTGAGTATATTGAAAAGCTAAAACTGTTCCATACCTTTGTTTTAATAGTTTAAAGAGTTAGAAACCCGGAATACCGTAGAGAAACATACAGAAAATGCCTGTTTATAGATAAAAATCCGGTTCTGTTTTCTTCTCCTCATGTTTATTTAATCTGCTATCATCAGTCCTGAATCATTTGGTAATACAGTACTTTAGAAAGAAAATTTTCATTTTTCCGGGGTTTCACATTTTTTATGACTTCCTGCTTCAACTTATGATCCTGTTTTTTTTCGGCATATTCTATCAAAGCTTTTTCGCTGAAATTAATTTGGGACTGATGATACCTGACCGCAAAATCTTTACGTTTCATATTTTCCGAGGTAATGATACCGCCCCAGTTAATAAAGCTGCAGATCAGAACCGTTCCGTATCCGTACCATGCCATCGAATTAAAGAGAAAAACATTTCTCTTCCTGTACTGGATTTTTATGAACGTCATTACGAGTCCTATCAGTGATAAAATGAGAAATGCATATACTCCCAGCCGTTTATAGGTAAACCCGTGATTAAGGATATATTCTGAATTTTTCACCATCGCCGAAATGACTAAAACGGCATTCAGAAAAATCCATATTTTAACCAAAACTTTCATCCAAAAGGCTTTAGGGTCAAAATTGAAATTAGACTTAAAATAAAACATGATCACCAATATGGCCATGATAATGGAAGCAATTACGGCATTTACCCTCTCGTGCGTCTCTTCTGAGAGTTTAACCGGGGATTTTACGGTCTCGAAGAACTGCTCATAATTATAAGTAATGATAAAAAACAACAGTAAAATATTTAAGGCAAAAAAAGAAATTACGCCACTCATTCGTTCTGCATTCAGATCTAGAAAAGAATAGGTAGATTTCTGAATCTTATGCTGCTCGTTAAAGTCATTGTCGAGTAGGTGATTCTGTTTGTAAATTAATTTTTCAACTGAGTGATTCCAATAATTGAATGCAATAAAAAATCCCAATATCACCATACAGAACAGTTGCCAGAAATCGATATCCAATTCCACCGTGCTGAAAAGGCCGGCAAAATGATCACTTCCCGCAGCATATATGCCAAAAAAGACTGAAATAAGCACCAGAGGAATGACTATAAAGGCCAGTAATTTCTGCCAAAGTCCCGACCTGCTTTTTACGGGCAGCCACTGATCAAAACTTAAAGAGCGACACAGAAATGTAAAGCAGTTGACGATGACGACAGGAATTAAAAATAAAATTTTCATTCTTCTGTTTCTGGACCGGTAAGAAAGCAGCAACAGAGAGCTTACCACTGCTAAAAAAGAAGAAGAATCGCCATACCAGGCAAATGCGGCACTGGAAAGGATGCTTGTGATGAAGAGAAAGAAAAACGTTTTTGTCCTGTTTCTACGATTAGTTTTAAACAACGTTAAAAATGAGTAGACAAGCCCGAGAATACCAAGGTTCAGCCCCGGATTTTCATTATAAAACAATATAACAAATAAGGCGGTGGTAAGAAATATATAATGATGTGTTTTCATGTTTTTAATTATAAATTAGATGATGAAGGATTTACAGATTAAAGAATATCAAAAAATACAGTGCTGCTATAGGAACGTTGAGCAAAATCAGCAAGGCTGAATTTCCATGTGGCTTATGGTCTGCCACATCGATGACAAAGGCCAGAAGTTCGTGGAAAAAGATAATCATATTGATAATAGCTGCTGCGAGTACATAATAAAATCCTGCCCAGACCAGGATCCATGACTTTGTCAGGACATATAACAAGAGTATCACTGTTCCGATGATCCATGAGATAAGAAATGTATTTTTTCCGGTGGCACTGAATTTTAATTTTTCCATCCTACTCAATATAAAACCGTTGGATTCTTCTGTTGGATAAAATCTTTCAGATGCTCGAAATTCTGCCAGAGCAATGCTTCAAAATCCCAGTGATAAAACGGCCTCATACCTTTCCCTTTTTTATAGGCTTTGATATAAATCTTCAGATACTCCGGTAATATCAGGGTCCCCAGAACAATAGCCGCTAAAAGGTGGGCATTGAGCTTTCCGTTTCCCAACAGCAGAAACTGCATGGCAATTTCGTCTTCAAAATGGGTCCCGCAGCCTGTGATCAGGTGGTGTACGTCATGATCTTCCATTTTAGGGATCATGGTGAAGCCATGTTTTTTATAAAATTCACCCAGCTTTCTTCCCAGGGAATCTTCCTGAAATTCCAGCAGCTGCTTTTCTGTAAACTGCCATTGTCTTTTTTTCTTTTTAAAGTACTTCCGATACAGTTTTTGGGTGTTATCGTAGACAAAAAGCAGAAACTGAACGCGTATTTTTTTCATGGTTTATATTTTTAAAAGGGAAATTCCGATAAAGAAATAGATGATTGCGATCGGAATATTCAGACAGATAATCATCGACGCATTCTTACAGGCTTTAAGTTTGGATCTATGTATAAATCCATAAATCATTAAACCTGAAATTGCGAGCAGGTTGATTATCGTCCCCAAAATTAAAAGAAGATATCCACCAGCTGCGAATTGATCATTTTTAGAAATGAGATAACCGAACAGGCAAATATTTCCCATTATGAAAAAGCTCCAAAAGAATGACTTTCCTACCAGGATTATTTTTTTATTATTCATAGATTAAAATTTTTAAGCGTGCGTTAAAGTGAATACTGTAATTTCCGGCCGTACCATAAACCGTAGCTGAAAAGAATGCCCGATGGCGCGATTGATGTACAGCATTCTTCCGTCCTCCAGATCAATTTCCCCGGAGACATATTTCCGGTTTTTTACGGGAAGAACCGGAGTGATTACTCCCGGAATTCTGCATTGTCCTCCATGAGTATGTCCACTGAGGATCCAGCCCTGATAGCCGTTCCAGATATCTATATCACAGGCATCGGGATTATGACACAGAATGAGGTTTGCTTTTGAAGGATCATACTCCTGCATTACTTTCATAGGCTGAAAGTTGGCCGACCACAGATCATCGAATCCGATAAAATTCAATCCGCTGCTTTCTTTCTGCTCGTTTCTTAACATATTAACCCCAAAACTTTCAAGGATGTCAGTGATATTCTGAGCGACTTCAGGCTCTTCCCAATCTTTTCCGTAATCATGGTTTCCTAAAATCCCAAAAGTTCCAAGATTTCCGAAGACTGCATTTTTCATTACTTTTTTTAAATCTTCACGTTCGTCCTGTGTTCCGTGATTAGCAAAATCTCCGGTATACACGACAAAGTCAGGGTTATATTTTTGTGCTTTCTGAAAAGAATCGATCAGAAACTGCCAGTTGAATCTTTTTCCGACATGCAGATCTGAGATTTGCATTATTATTTTGCTTTCTAAATCTTTGGGCAGATTTCGGATCGGCAGCTTTTTTTCGACAAACTCAAGCCAGAACGGTTCTACCTGCCATGAATAAAGCATTGGGAATGCTGCCAGGACTGACAACTGAGCGATTCTTTTTAAAAAAGTCTTACGGTTCATTTGCATTTACTAATAATTTTTAGAAATAATTAACCTCAATATCAGCTTCCGGCGAAAGGACTTGCGAAAATTCCGACTGCCAGTTCGATCCAGATCAGAGCGAGTGCCAATAAAATGATCATTGAAATAATGAGTTTTGAGGAAAGCGATCTTCCTGAACTGAGCACCAGGAGCACGAAGAAAGCTGCTCCGAAAAGTAAAATTCCTGCTACCAGAAAATCTGAAGGAGACCAATTCCATCCTTCTGCATAAAGATTGGCAAAAAATGCTGCAAGCATGAGTAGAGCCGGTACAGCAAAAATAAACGATGAGGTCTGTTTTTTTGTAATCATATTTTCATTTTTAATATTTAAAAGTACTTTGTAATTCAAAGTTATTAGATAAAAAAATAGAGTTTATTTTCCTATTAATTTTTCCAGTGCGTTTATATGTTCTGTAAAAGCTTCCCTGCCGGATTGCGTTACCCGGTATGAGGTCTTCGGCTTTTTGCCTACAAATTCTTTTTTTACTTCGATATATTCTGCTTTTTCCAACGCATTGCTGTGACTCGCCAGATTGCCGTCTGTAATTTCCAGCAGATTCTTCATCTCTGAAAAATCAACCCAGTCGTTAACCATAAGAACAGACATAATGCCTAATCTTACACGACTTTCAAATTCTTTGTTGAGTTGATTTATATTAATCATAATAAGGTAACAATGCAGATTCTATAGGAAGTTTCCAAGGTCTGCAAATTTAGAGTTTTATTTATACTTTTTATGCATAATGGATCCGTAAACAATATGCAGCACCCCAAAACCGATGGTCCAGAAAATGAGTCCCCATCCTAAAAAGAACAGTGACAGCAGCCCTAATATGATCTGGCAGTAGCCTAAGTACTTTATATCGGGTAATGTATATCTTTCTGCACTTACCAGGGCCAATCCATAGAATATCAGTGTTGCGGGTGCAATCCAGACAAAAAGGTGATGAAAAAGAAGAGCCAGGCAAAAAATACCGCCTGTTACTAAGGGGACGGAAAAATTAACCAGCAATCTTTTTGTTGTTGCATCCCAAATTTTCAGGCCTTTCTTCTTACTTTTATTCGCTGTGAAAATATACCCGCTTAAAACAGCAGTCAGCAATATGACAGCTCCTGTTACTACCAGTTCCCCAACTACAGCAGGAGCAAAAAAATTTCTTTCACCGGCAAAATAGTCAATTCCTTCTCTTTTAAAAACAAAGTAAACATATACTGCCCCAATAATCGCTGCCAGTCCGGCAAAAACTCCGGACAGTCCGCTTAATGAAATAAACCGGGAAGAGCGCTCCATCATGGAACGGATATGCAATAAGTCTTCGTGATAGTTTTTTGAATCCATAAAAAGAACTTTGAATTACAAAGTTATAAATTATTTTTAATCCCAAAAGTTTTTTTTCAGAAACTTAAAAAAATTTTACCGTTGATACTTACTTCATATAATTAAAAAACCGCCGGACGGATCCAACGGTTATGACATTATAAAAAAGTCAGGATTATTTTGCCCGTAATCTTTCTTTAATTCCTTCAATATTTTTTTTGGCAGAATCTTCAAGGATGAGACTTGCACTCATATGAATTCTGGAAGGCATCAATTCGTTGAAATGATCTGTTCCTTCCCATGAAACTTTTTTAATCAAAGCTAAAGCATCACTGCTTCTTGAAGCTAAAGTCCTGAGAAATACTTCCAGTTTTGCGTCCATTTCCTGAATACTTTCAGAAACAGAATGATAGATATTATGCTGTTCTGCCCATTCTGCAGATCTGAAATCTGCATCAATAGCCATCGCTGAAAACTGAGACTTTCCTATTTTTCTTTCCACGTATGGCCCGATCACGAAAGGTCCGATTCCCAGATTGATCTCGGTTAAAGCTAAAGCTGCGTCTTTCGTTGCAAAACAATAGTCTGCGCCACAAGCTAGCCCTACTCCGCCCCCGGTCGTTTTACCCTGCACTCTTACGACCACAATTTTACCACAATTTCTCATGGCATTCAAAACTTTAGCAAAACCTCCGAAAAAATTCGTTGATGCTTCCAGTTCTTCGATAGCCAGAAGCTCATCAAAGCTTGCTCCTGCGCAGAAGGCTTTTTCACCCTCACTTTTCACGAGAATAGCTTTTACTTCCTCCTTAGCTCCTTCTTCTACAATCGTATGCGCCAGTTTTTCAAGAATTGCTCCAGGAAGGGCGTTGCTTTTCGGAGTTCCGAAAGTGATTTCGGCAATATTATTTTTAAGTTCTGAAATTACGAATTCGTTCATTTTTAAGATTTAAATAGATTCTTACAAAAATAATAAATAAGAATGTTTCAGCAGGAATAAAGATAACTATTCTGATAAAACCGACCCGGGCCATTCAGTAAAAATACGGAATGCGCAATTTGGTGCTTTCTACTCTACTCTGCCTTTTACAGATATCGTTCCTTTGGCTTGTCAATAAATATGACAGCGGCGGAATCTGAAAAGCCGGAAAAAAAGAGTAAGAATTAAACTGAAAAAATATTATCATGGACGACGAATTGATGGGAGTAATCAAGGTCTTTGCAGGAAACTTTGCACCCCGTGGCTACCTTTTTTGCAACGGCGCCTTACTGAGCATTGCCCAAAATGAGGCCTTATTTTCGATTTTAGGGACCACTTATGGTGGTGATGGCATTAGTACTTTTGCATTGCCGAATTTAAACGGGCGTGCCCCGATTGGTACTGGGAACTCTACAACAGGACAATTCTATGATTTAGGAGAAATGGGAGGAGCACCTCAAACCACGTTACTGTCAATGAACCTGCCCAGTTTTGCCAGTCAGCTGAAGATATCCAATACCAATGCAACCAGCGTTACGCCATCTGCAACCTCATCTATTGCCATTACAGGACAACCGAACGGAAGACAGTTCGATGCCATTCCAAGCTTTGCAGACGGAGATCCCAATTTGCCCATTAATATGCTGTCTGTTACTTTTATGGGACAGAATATACCTGTGAATACCATGCCTCCCTATGTAGGTGTTAATTATATCATCTGTTCAGAAGGCATTTATCCATCAAGACCATAATTTAATAAAATAATAACAATTAATTCAATAATCATGGACGAAGAATTATTAGGAACCATTAAAATGTTTGCCGGTAACTTTGCCCCGAGAGGGTATATGCTATGCAACGGAGCATTATTAAGTATCAGCCAGAATACAGCCCTTTTTTCACTTTTGGGAACTACTTACGGAGGTGACGGAAGAACCACTTTTGCTTTGCCGAACCTTAACGGGCGTACTCCCTTTGGTGCAGGAAATTCAAATACCGGAAAAAATATTGCCCTAGGAGAGGCTGCAGGAAATCCTCAGACTACACTTTTACAGCAAAATCTTCCCAGCTTTGTCAGCCAGCTGAAGATATCCAATACCAATGCCAGCAGCGTGACACCTTCTGCCACCAGCTCTATTGCAATAACAGGTCAGCCGAACGGAAGACAGTTTGATGCGATTCCAAGCTTTGCAGACAGTGCTCCGGATACGGTTATTAATTCTAATTCGGTTTCTTTTACAGGACAGAATATTCCGGTGGATACGATGCCTCCGTATTTAGGAATGAATTATATTATCTGTGTTCAGGGTATTTTTCCATCACGACCTTAAAAATTAAACAACCTAAATATTAAATCATGAAAAGAACTACTATTTTATTAATCTGTAGTCTGCTCATTTCCTCATTCACATCCGCGCAGACAAGTACAGAGCAGTTTGAAACCGAATCTGTAGGCAGTGCTAACTTTACTGATAACGGCGTTATTTTCAATATTATATCTGCTGTGGCAACCTATGATATATTTGTGCTGTCCGCAGGAGGATGGTCCGGAGTAGGAGTAGATAATCGATTTATTGACAATACCGGAACGGCTACATCACAGTATGCCAACTCTTCCTTAACCATTAAAACAACTTCCAACCTGTTTAAGGTTAACCGATTCTGGGTGTATTTGGCAGACAGACTGAATAGTTTATCGGCTCCGGGAACACTTACCGTTACAGGAAAGCTTGCCGGGGTAACGAAGTTTACTCAGACTAAGACCACGGGTTTTACTACTTCAATAGGAGCTACCAATGGATATACGCTGATAGACCTGACCAATCTTAACGGACAAAATTATTCAAATATTGTTGTCGATCAGCTTACCCTTACCATTGGCGGAGACTTCCGTTATATGGCACTGGATGCATTCACATGGGTAAAAGACAGCGGAATTGTACTGTCTGCTAATGAGGTGAAAACTGCTGAAAAAGTAAACAGTATCTATCCCAATCCTACCTACGGGCCTCTTAGTGTTAAAGCTTTAGAAAATACAAAGTTTGAAATATACAGCCAGGCAGGACAGTTGGTGAAAACCATTGAAGCTAAAAAAGGAAATACCGAAGCTGATATTTCGGAACTTCCTAAAGGAGTCTATATCTTCAAAACGGCATCTGAATCCCATAAGATTATTAAAAAATAAATTGTTATAACACGGGGCAACACTATTAAGACTGCCTGCTCTAACGTGATAAAGATCAGAGTGCTGATTTCATAAGTAATAAGAAAGTGTATCACAACTAGATGATGTGGGTTGAGAATCGTTTAAACGAGGACCCTTCTCGTTCGGGATACAGGAAAATTTCATAAAAAAGGCCGTTTTCACGAGTTGTGAGACGGCCTCTTTTTATCGGGTCCATTTATGAAGGTGTTCAATTTGTGAATTTCTTTTTAGTAATGACTGATACCTTAGTTTTAATAATATTTGCCTTCCTTTTATAGTACGCGTAAAAATTAAGTCAGAAGTGTCAAAATTCCGGCTCCAAGTTTTATTGAAAAATTCTGCGCTCCTTTTATTTTTAGCAAAAACCTCAGGAACCGGGAAAAATAAACTATTTTTTATAAAAAAGAAATTTTTCTTCTGTTTCAATATATATCTCGGATTATCCACAGGTATGATAAATTCCTGCAAAGTTTTAATAAATTGCGACTTTTCATAATTTGTGCCGCCTTCCAGGTGGCAAACCGAATTTTTATACTGGTCACCTGAAGTTACTATTTTTAATTTATCTTCCGATGTTAGAATAATTTTTTCACTGATAAGATTTTGCAATATTACATTTGCTATTAATTTAAGATGTTTTGCAATATTTCTATATTTTAGATATTGTCTTAGTGCAATATAAAACCTCCGGCCATAAACAACAAACCCGAAAATACTTGCCATCAATATAACCTTGAAAAATCCGTCTGGCGTGTGAATACCATCAGAAGATTTTATAACTTCTGAAACAACATCATATAGGAATGCAAATAAAGTAGAAAAAACGATGCCTGATAGGTTCTCAAGCATTTTTCTTAGATAGTATATTTTAGTTTCTTTATTCCCATGTAGTTGTTCGATCGGAATTTTCATTTCTTCTATTAACATATTTCCCTTACATAAAGCAGCATCCCAACGTTTTGAGAGTCCTGCTCTGTCTCTCGCATAAGCAAACGTCTGTAAGTTAATCAGTGAGAAGTCTGCTTTCTGCCTGTTTATTTTAATATTTAACCGTTCAAAATTATTTTCGATCGAAGGATCATCATTATTGGAAACTCCAACGAAGGTCTTAAATCTTCTTTTTAAAATATCGAAATCCTGGCCACCATTTTCACTTTTCTCGTCAAAGCAGACCAAATGCCAGATATTACCTGTTTTATAAGGGTTCTCCTGATCTGTTCGGATTACCCTTCCCCTCATTTGGTTGGAAAGAACAAACGAACTGACAAAACTTGCCAAAATCAGAGCATTCATCTTCGAAGCATCCCATCCTTCTCCCAGGAGTGATTTTGTCCCAACCAATACATTAATTTCACCAATTTGAAAAATTTCGGTAATAATATGAACAATATTTTGTCTTACACGATCTGTTATCGTAATCAAAAGGTAATCGCGATCGTAAGAAAGTTCAGAAACCGAAATATTAACGATATTCTTTTTAATACAAAAATGATTAAAAATATCTTTAGAACTTTTGGGAATTATGACAATACTTCCGGTAAGAACTCCTATCTTTTTTTTATTTGGATTCTCTCGCCTTAATTTTTCAAAAATGGGAATCGCTCCAATTTTATCCAATTCAAAATTATTCTGGTTATTATTCGTTAAAAATTCTTTTTTAATAAAGTCCGTAAGAATAACCATCTTAAGATCATTTTTAAGAACTGAAAATTCAAAATCAACAATATCCTTGATTCCCTGAAGTTTACCAATGCTTGAATTAAAAATTTGCGCCAGGTTTTTATTATTAAAAAAGCTGACCATTTTCTTTTCTAAGAAGCCGTTTCTTCTTAATTTGTTTTCGATACTCAAACGATGGTGTTCAAATGATTTAAAATTAATTTCATCTACAAAAAGATAAAAATCCATTAATTCCTCCAACCAGCAGAAATCAAATACTGGAACAGATTTTTGCTGTTCCCCAACGATTTCAAAATGAATATTCGAAATTTCCTTTCCTTTAAAATGTAAATACACCAATCCGGAGGTATAAGAAGAAAAATTTTCATAGATCCAGTCAAGATGTTGCTCAGGATTCTGGTAAACAGGATTATTTTCTATAGCATGAAGAAGAATTTTATCATTTTTAATTTCCTCAAAAAAATCATTGGCATGTTGATAATAATCTCTGATTTTATATTTTTCAGTTTCTGTCGGTAAGGTAAAATACACCAGATCCTGATGAGGACAAAGATCTCCTGCGATCATTAATTCAGGAACTGAAATTTCTACATCGACATTTCCATTTAACTGAATATATTTCTGCCATTCAGCACCAGAAACATCGAAAGGAGGAGTTGCTGTGAGCGCAACAAGTGTAGGATTAATTTTACTTTTGAGTTCAATCAGACTTTTCCACCACGCATTTTTCAGGTGATGTGCTTCATCAAGAATAAAAGTTTCTACTTTTTGTTTCTTAAGATTTTTTAAAACCTCTGAAATATTAGAATTAGAAGATTTTTCATGTAAACTTTCATCATCAAGTTCATTTTCGTTTAAATTATTACATGCTGCATGAACTCCTTGATAGGTCGTCACCGTAACAAAACCAAGATTCTTAATATCGGTAGAAAGCCAATCCGGAACACTTTCCCTCTGCAAAAACAATTCGCAAAACCGATGAACCCATTGATTTCTTATTGCCAAAGTAGGTGCTACAATAAGTGTTGGTTTATTAAGACGTAACATGATCTCCAAACCAAGAACTGTTTTTCCTGAGCCTGGAGGTGCAACAATATGCAAATGATTATCGGATAAATAATTATTCGCATTATCAAGAAAAATTTTCTGGTATTTTCTCCAGTTATATTTAAATTTCAAATCTTTTGGAAACGAATTCATTCAATGAGAATTTACAAAAAGTCTTATAGTCTTACGTCTATTTCTTCAAAGCTAAAATATATTTGTCAATATACCATTGCTTCTCTTTGGATTTGTATTGCTGAATATATCTCGGATGTTCCAATACCGTCATTTTATCAAAAAGCCGGGCTTCTTTATTCAATTTTGAAATAAAATCCGCATTCTTTTTTCCTAAGACAAAAACTTCAGAAGTATTGAGATTTAAACTGATGTGTTTTTTCAAAGAATCGATCATGAAATCTTTCACATCATTAAAAAGCTCTTTATCATCATAATAATTGGCATTAATCCGGCTTCCCTTAGATTTTCTGACTATCGCCAGCGGAAAAGGTGAATTGATGTAAATATCTCTGTAAAATTCTTCTGCACCACCGTATTCTGCGATCATATCATACATAAAAACTGAGGATATTTCGTGTGTATAAGCTGATTGCATCTTGATTCCGCAAACACTTTCCAGACGCTTTGTATCTGTAAAAGGAACGCCTGTAACTCCGGCCCCGTGACGGCTCGGATTGATCCCGATTATAAATTTTCTCGGGTTAGAATCATTGTAATATTGATGATAAAACTTTTGCATGGCAACCAATGTTTCAGGATTATCCAAATAAGGATTTAACACCTGAAAATCGCCCGGCAATTTTCCGGAGTACTTCAGGTTTTCATTAAATTCAACAACCTGTTCAGCGAAAGTTTTATACATATTTAGTCTTTTGGAAAAACGAAGTTTTCAGGCTCATCATCACTATCATCGTCCTCATAATCATCTTCGTCGCCTTCTTCGCTTAAAGCCAGTTCAATATCAATAAACTGAATGTAGAGACCACAGATTTCCTCATTGGCATCATATCCGAAATACACGGGATAAGTCCCATCCCCAAAACCGCTCGCGAACATCGGAATCTGATATTCTGTATTCGGAACCTTCCAATTGATCCAGTCTCCTGCCTCTCTTTGATTTTTCGGATTGTCTTTATAGTTTTGTGCGAAAAGTCCGGCAAAATAATCGTCGTACACATTCTCCACATTTATTTCATCTATAAATATATCTACAAAGGGCAATACTTCTGCATCAGTAATACATCCTAAACCGGCATCCACCCCAAATCCGAAATAGTCATCTTCGGTAACATCTTCCAGTTCTTCAATTCCCACCAGGGCTTCTCTGTAAATTACCGGTTTTTCTTTTGTAAATTCCACTTTTACCACAGCATATCGGTCGCCCCAGTCTTCAGATTTTACTACGGAAATGGTCACGGGAAAATTTCCTATCGGAGCCTGAACAAAATAAGGGGACTGATTGGCATTCAGAGCAACTAACGGGTCTCTTACCACTATTTTCCCGAAAGGCAACGATACATTTCCTATTTCCATGGTCTCCAACTGCTGACCTGCAATTTCGTTTGTCGTAAAATACGATTCAAGATCTGTGGGACAAACCAATATATCTTTCACTTCTTCGTACTTCTGTATCCATTTATTTTCCATATATATTTTTTTGAATTGATTTTATTCTTTAAAAATAGGAATCATTTAATCTAAATCAAAATCTTCTTCCTCTTTCAAGCCTTTTATAAAAGTTTCAAAATCTGCTGCCAGAAAAGTTTTTCTGTAATCTGCTTCTTGGTCCACATGCACAACTTCCGGCTCCCCATCTTTACCACACTTTGAATAATCCAGTAAGATCATATCGTGCCCGGCAGACGGACAGTCGCAAATATAGATCCCATCCTCCGGATATCCCCATTCTTCTATCATAAACCGACTTCCAAGTTCTCCACACACCGAGTATGTTTTTTCTCTTCCAATGCCCATAATTCCGGTGATTGCAATATGATCATCGGCCCATGAATTTTCTTCCGATGTGGGGAAACAGGATCTGTTGACCAGACCTCCATTCTGTATTCCCATAAGTTCGATATACGATGCCGGAAGTTTATAGCCCAGTTCTTCTTCAATAGAAGCTATCGCTGCATCATCAGGAAATTCTTCGATATAGTCCCTCTCCGAATAACTGCTTTCGTTCCAGAAACCGGTAAAGTCGAAGTCTTTGAAAAATTGTCGTTCCATATTTTCTTTTAAATAAATAAGATTGTGATTTTACTGTAAAAGTAATTATCATTTTTAATAAAAGGAGGCTCTTCAACGAAAATTTATATGAACAATTGATCCCTGTCAAGGTTTAAAACATTGACAAGGATCAAAAAAACCCCTTCCAGTAAAAACCAAAAGGGATATAAATTTATATTTTATTTTGAATTAAATCAATCCAAACTGTTCAAAATGATGGGTGAAATGTTTTTTATGCATCAGCTCCCACATTTCTTTATTCAGTTTTCCAAAGACGAAATTCATATGTTCTGCCTGTGGATTTTCTTTGTAATAAATCTGGAATCTTTTCAGATTATCCATGAAAGACTGCTTGGCGATATCCAGATTCTTATGTCTCAATTCCAGCAGTTTCTCATCTTCAGCTAAGAAAGGAGCGGGAAAATCTTTCGGCATTTTTCTGTGGTTGTACAAAGAATCCTGCCATTTTTCCAGCTGCTCTTCAGGAGTGAAACATTTGTCAGCTTCCGGCTCGCCAAGGCTTACCAAAACGCCATGTTCCAAATGCTCGATCATTTGCTGAGGAGACATTTTACCCCAAGTTGGCTGAGTGGATTCAGTTAATCTATTTAATGATTTCTGAATATTTTTTATGTTTAAATCGATAAAAGGAGACTGTTTCGCAACCAATGTTAAAATAGTGGCCACACAAACGGTTTCATCCCTTTGATTGACGACTTCCACCAGCCATTTTACTACTCCGGAAGGAATATTTCTTCCCTTCACTCCCCTGTTGATTTTTTCTTTCGCCGTTAGATAAACGGTTATGGTATCTCCGGCATAAACAGGCTTGAAGAACGAACAGTTTTCCAGTCCGTAATTTGCAATAACAGGTCCTTTTTTTCCTGAAACAAACAACCCGGCCGCTGCAGAAAGGATAAAATATCCATGAGCCACAGTCTTATCAAAGATCGTTCCCGTTAAACTTGTAGCATCCGTGTGGGCATAGAAATGATCCCATGAAACATTAGAGAAATTCACGATATCTGCATCAGTAACTGTTCTTCCTGCAGTTTCCAGAGAATCACCAACCTCAACTTCTTCAAAATATTTCTGAAAGGGATGTTTGTCTGAGAATTTTTTCTCTGCTCCCTGCTGATAAATTTTCGTAATTGCCGTCAGCGTATCCGGAGAACCCTGAATCGCCGTTTTTTGAAGGAAGAAATGAAGGCCATTCAGTCCGCCCATCTCCTCGCCGCCACCTGCTCTTCCGGGACCACCGTGCATTAATGTCGGAAGCGGAGAACCATGCCCGGTGCTTTCTTTCGCGTTGTCTCTGTTTAAGACGAAAATTCTACCATGCTGGGAAGCCATTTTCCATGAAGTTTCGGCGGTGAACTGATCATCATGTGAAATAATAGAACCTACCAAACTTCCTTTTCCTCTTTTTGCCAAGGCTGCCGCTTCTTCGGCATCCTTGTAAGGCATCAATGTAGAAACAGGACCGAAAGCCTCCACATCGTGAGAGACATTTTTTGTAAACGGGGAATCGTTTAAGAACAATTTCGGACTCATAAATGCTCCGTTCTCGTAATTGGCATCGACCAACTCGTGCTGTCCGTCGTAAACTAATTCTGTTTCCGCTTTCAATAGGTTTACTTTTCTTACCACCTCATCATACTGCTGTTTTCCGACCAAAGAACCCATTTTTGTTTCCCTGCTTAACGGGCTTCCGATTTTGGTCTGGTCCAACGCTTTAGATAGAGCATTCTGGACATCGCCGATTAAGTTTTCAGGAACGATAATTCTTCTGATCGCGGTACATTTCTGTCCGGCCTTCGTGGTCATTTCGTTACGGACCTCTTTGATGAACAAATCAAATTCCGGAGTTCCCGGTTTTGCATCTAATCCAAGAATTGAACAGTTCAGGGAATCTGCTTCCATATTGAAACGGACAGCATTTCCTGCTACAGAAGGTAAAGATTTCAATTTTCTGCCTGTTGTTGCTGAACCGGTGAACAAAACAGAATCTCCGTCCTGAACATAATCCAGAATATTTCCGGGCTCTCCACAGACCAATTGAACAGCTCCTTCAGGAAGAATACCGCTTTCGATCATATCCTGAAAAACCGCATTCGTTAAATAAGAACCAAACGGAGAAGGTTTTACAATGGACGGAACACCTGCCAATAAAGAAGTGGATAATTTTTCTAACATTCCCCAAACCGGAAAGTTATACGCATTGATCTGAACTGAAACCCCTTCACTCGGCGTTAAAATATGCGTTCCCAAAAAAGTTCCGTTGGCAGAAATTTTCTGCGTTTCGCCATCTACCCAAAACGGAGTATTCGGAAGCATTCTTTTCGCCAAACCTGAGTAAGTGAAGAAAGTTCCGAAACCGCCCTCAATATCCACCCAGGAATCGACATGTGTTGCCCCGGTTTTGTATGATAAATCGTAATATTTTTTCTTTCTTTCCAAAAGGTAAAGTGCTACTTTTTTCAACATTTCGCCACGATCATAGAATGTCATGGAAGAAAGATTTTTGTACCCGACCGTTCTTCCGTAGTCCAGAGCCTGCTCAAAATTCAGTCCTTCTGTATCGGAAATAGCAACCTGCTCTCCTGTCACGGCATTGTGCAAAGGAATGCCGTTTCCGGTCCCTTCGATCCATTCGCCGTAAATATAATTTTTTAATTTTTCCATATAATAGTTTATATTTTAATTTAACGATGTATCAATTTAACAGTTTACCAATGAGATACTTCGAAAATATCAGTATGACATTGTGCAATTGTTAGATTTTTACATTGGTATATTGTTACATTTTAAATTTTCGGTTCCTGATACGGAAATAGTTTCACCAAACCTTCATACAAACTTCTGTGGAGAATCGTTGCGTGATTATCTGTTTCCATCATTTTATATTCTACTGTCCAGTTTTTCTTATTTGATTTTTTAAGAAGATCATAAAGATTTTCTGCATCTTTCACCATTACCGGATGTTCGCCTTTTCCGACAGAAACGTAGACAAATTTCCTGATATCTTTACTTTTCGCGAGTAATTGAGGTGCCTGTTTTAAAAGACTTTCATCATCCCACCACAAACTGGGACTGATGATGAAATAGTTATTGAACAGCTCAGGCTTCTTTAATAAAATTTCCGTTGCTAACAATCCGCCCAACGATTGTCCAAAAATATAAGTATCTGTACTTTTGAACTGACTTTCAATATAAGGCTTTAACTCTTTTTCAAGGAAACCGATAAATTGATCCGAATGTCCCGTTGTAGGATAATCTTTCTGTAAATCTTTCAGATCCGTATGAAAAGTAAAGTCTCTTTTCCGATCAATATTGGCAACTCCCACCACAATGGTTTCCGGCATAGAATACATCTGATTAAAGAACTGGACCAATCCGGTAACGTGAATAAAATCTTCATTTATACTTCCATCCAATAAATAGATAATGGGGTAAGATTTTGTTTTATCAAAACTTTGCGGAAGATAGATGTTTAATATCCTGTCTTCATTTAAAACTTTAGACTTTATGGTTCTGATTTCTCCAATAGTCAAGGGTTTTACATTTTCAGTCTGGGCAAAAACCATAAAGTGGAATGTAAACAGAATACTGCAGAAAATGAGAAGTTTTTTTATCATATTTCTTTCTTTATTTATCATTTTTTCAAACCTCATAGGTTTTAGAAACCTATGAGGTTTCAATCGAAAACAACATTAACTTATTCATTTAAAAAACCTGTTAGGTTGGTTAAGTTCACTACCAATTATTCTAAATTAAAAAATCATACTCGATACTAGATTGATGATAATTTACAAAAACTTCCAATGAATCAAAATACTGCATGATTTCCATTCTATTCAATTTGCTATCTTTTTTAAGATTTAAATATGAATTATATGAAGAATGTTTCCATTGATCAAATTTATTTACAAGTCCATGGTTAAATGGATTATTATGGATATAATGCAAAACTTTTAATAAATATTTTTCGTCTGTTATTTTCTTACGTTTTATTGCGTTAAGAAAGAGAGCTCCTTTCCGGTTATACTTTTTATTAAAAGCTTTAGCATAAGAGTTCAGAAAATTACCCAAGTTTTTCATTAAAGAATGATGTTCATCTTCAGCATTTACGACCTCAATATTTTTAAATCTCAATAATAAATGAAAATGATTTGGCAACAAGCAATAGGCATAAATATCTGCAATTGGGATAATATATTTATCTAACTGCTTTAGAAAAAACTGATAATTTAGTTCTTCACGGAAAATCAATTCTTTTCCGTTCACATGAGAAAAGATGTGATAAACGGATTCAAACTCAAAACTTTCTGTGTTAATCATTATATCTTTACACTCTTAATTTTCTTAAAACCTAACGGGTTTTAAAAACCCGTTAGGTTTGTATACTCTTAAAACTATTTCACATCATCCCAAATACTGTAATCAACAACCTTCGTAGGAATCTGCTGAACATATTCTGTAAAAGGTTCACAAGGCAGAATGGCGTCTTTTCCTTCTCTTGCCAACTCCTGATACAATATTGTTCCTTCTGTTTTCCATTTGCTCATTTCATCCGAAACATCACGGATAATTTTTGCCGGGCTTCCAACGATCAGTTTTCTCGGTTCACATTTAAAATTGGCAGGCACAAAAGCCAAGGCTCCGATGATGCATTCGTCACCAATAACGGCTTTGTCCATCACAACAGCATTCATCCCCACCAGACAATTCCTACCAATGTGTCCGGAGTGAATAATCGCTCCATGACCGATGTGTGCAGATTCTTCCAAAATGGTTTCAATACCCGGAAAAACATGAAGGGTACAATTTTCCTGGACATTTGCACCGTTTTTGATGATAATCTTTCCCCAGTCACCACGAATTACTGCATTCGGGCCGATATAAACTTCTTCACCAATTTCAACGTTCCCGATGATTACTGCTTGCGGATGAACGTAAGCAGAAGGTTTGATAATGGGGCGAATTCCGTGATATGAGTAGATATTCATAATTTTAATTTGAAAATTTGAGAATGGGCAAATTTGAAAATTAAAACGCCGTGAAAACATTTTCAAATTTTCAAATTACCACATTTTCAAATTGATTTATACTTTTTCAATCACCATGGCATACCCTTGTCCGACACCGATACAAAGGGTACACAATGCATATTTTTTATCTTGCTTCTGGAGTTCCATTGCTGCAGAACCCACAATTCTTGCTCCGGAAACACCAAGTGGGTGACCGATGGCGATCGCTCCTCCGTTTGGATTGATCCTTGAATCATCATCTTTTAATCCTAATGTTCTGGTTACTGCCAAAGCCTGAGCAGCAAATGCTTCATTCAATTCAATGATATCCATATCATCTAAAGAGAGATTCAGCCTTTTTAATAATTTCTGAGTCGCTTCAACAGGTCCGATTCCCATGATTCTTGGTTCAACACCGGCAACGGATGATCCTAAGATTTTAGCTTTTGGTTTTAAACCATATTTTTTTACCGCTTCTTCACTTGCCAGAATTAAAGCTGCCGCTCCGTCGTTCATTCCGGAAGCATTTCCGGCTGTTACTGTTCCGCCCTCTTTTTTGAAAGCAGGACGAAGTTTACCCAATCCTTCTATTGAGGAAGTGGGTTTGATGAATTCGTCTGTATCGAAGATTTTTAGTTCTCCTTTCTTCTGGGGAATTTCAACTTTTACAATTTCTTCTGCCAGTCTTCCGCTTTGCTGAGCTTTAGTCGCTTTTTGCTGTGACCAAAGGGCAAATTTATCCTGATCCTCACGGCTGATGTTATGCATTTCTGCTAAATTTTCAGCAGTATCACCCATTGCATCTACTCCATACATTGCTTTCATTTTCGGATTGACAAATCTCCATCCGAAAGTGGTATCAAACATCTGACTGTCTCTGCCGAAAGCGGCACTCGGCTTTGACATTACATAAGGCGAACGCGTCATGTGCTCTACTCCACCTGCAATGTAAATTTCACCTTCACCTGCAGCAATGGAACGGAAAGCATTAGCTACCGCCGACATTCCCGAAGCACATAATCGGTTTACGGTTTCCCCTCCTATTCTGTATGGAAGTCCTGCCAATAAAAGTCCCATTCTGGCAACGTTTCTGTTATCTTCTCCTGCCTGATTGGCACATCCGAAAATAACGTCTTCAATTTCTTCAACAGGAACTTCAGGGTTTCTGGCTACGATTTCTTTTAAAACGACCGCCGCCAAATCATCGGCCCTAACTTCTGAAAGACCTCCGCTTAATTTTGAAATAGGAGTCCTTATGTAATCTATGATATATACGTTGTTCATAATTTTGATTTGAAAATGTGTTAATTTGAGAATTTGAAGATGAAATAAAGCATTAAAAGTAATTTTCAAATTACCTTATTTTCAAATTCTCAAATTTATAATTCCGTTACTTTTTTTCCGATCTTATACACTGTTCCGACAAATTTTGCCACCAATTCTTCATCCTGATTGGTAATTTTGATATCGTAAACAGCCGTTTTTCTCGTATCATTTACCAAAATACTCTCTGCTCTGAATAGATCACCTTCTTTTCCGGCCTTGGTAAAATTAATAATACAATTCAGTGCAACGGCCGCATCTCCGGTGTTGTTCGAAGAAAATGCCAATGCCGAATCCGCAAAAGCAAAGGTAACGCCCCCGTGAACGGTCTTAAGTCCGTTCAGCATCTCCTTTTTGATTGGCATTTCTATTAAGCAGTAATTTTCTTTGACGTCGATCAGTCTGATATTCATCCACTGGGAAAACTCATCCTGATTGAACATATAATCTGCTATTTGTCTTGGATTCATTTCTATACCTATATGTTTATTATTTCTTTATACAATTCATCCGATAATCTGTCGTAAATATTCATTGTTTTACCCAGAATGATTTGACCGTATGATAGATTTTCAGAATCTGATGAATTTCCAGAGGGATAGGAAAGGTTTAAATCAATTCCACTCTCATTAGCTAACCTTCTGATCAGTTCTTTATATTTTTCATTAAACTTTCCTAAAAGTTCAAGTCTTTCCTCATCATTAGCAGAAGAAGCTTCCTGAGTTAAGTATTGTTTTTCAATTAGAAGCCTAGTTTCTAACTCAGCCCTGAATTCATCGATATCCATAATATTAATTTGAAAATGAAATAAATTTGAGAATTTGAAAATGGAAACCTGTTTGAATGAATTTCCAAATTAGCAAATTTTCAAATTTTCAAATTGTCTAATTCAATTTGCGTAATAACGGGCTTTGTCTGTATCTTTCCTCCTGATACTCTATGTGCAGATTTTGCAGGGTTTCGGATATTTTTGAATAACCTATTTCTTTTCCCCACGCCAGTAAACCTTTTGGATAGTTTACGCCTCTCTGCACTGCTAATTCAAGATCTTCATCACTGGCAACACCTAATCGTTTAGCTTCCACAGCTTCGTTGATCAGCATGGAAATAATTCTTAAAAATATCTGTTGGTACAATGCATCATTTTTCTCTGCAACCGGATTCTGAGCATCTTCTGAATAATTGTAAAACCCTTTCCCTGTTTTTCTGCCGTGAAGTTTTGCTTCAGACATTCTCTGCTGAAGAAGGGAAGGTTTATATTTCGGATCGTAGAAATATTCGTTATACACCGTTTTTGTAACTGAGAAATTTACATCAACCCCAATGAGATCCATTAATTCAAAAGGTCCCATTTTGAAGTTACCGATTGTTTTCATTGCATCATCAACCTGCTCTATAGTTGCAATATTTTCTTCAACGATTCTCAAAGCTTCCCCGTAGTAAGGCCGGGCAATTCTGTTGACAATAAATCCGGGAATATCCTTTGCGACAACTGGAGTTTTTCCCCAATCTTTCATCAGACTGCAGATTTTTTCCGCTAACGATTTTTCTGTTAATAGTGATGGAATAACCTCAACCAAAGGCATCAGAGGCGCCGGATTGAAAAAATGAATTCCGATAAAACGCCCGGGTTTCTGTAATTCCGCACCGAGAGAGGTGATGGAAATGGATGATGTATTAGAACCAATCACACAGCTTTCTGAAACGTGTTTCTCCAATTCTGTGAAGACTTTGGTTTTAATTTCTTTATTTTCGATGATGGCTTCGATTACTAATTCGCAATCTTTGAAGTCCTTCATTTCTGTAGCGATGGAAATATTTGCCAAAATTTCAGTCATTTTTTCTGCTGAAATTTTTTGTTTATCAACCAGCCTGGTTAATGTTTTTTCCAAACCTACAGTAGCCGTTTCTACTTGTTTTGGGTTAGCATCATAAACCCAAACTTTGCATCCGTTCGTTGCGGCTACTTGTGCGATGCCGATTCCCATTGTTCCGGCACCGATAATTCCTACATTCATATTTTAAATTTGAAAATTTGAAAATGAGTTAATTTGAAAATTATTTCACCTTCGAACTTGAAATAATTTTAGACAGAATTAGTAGAATTTCCTTTAAATCTGAAATTAATTTTTCGTTTGGTGATTTCAGATGTGGAGACTTTAAGCATAACAAAAGCCAATATTCCGTTTCATCAGCTTCTTTCGCAGCGATTTTTAATTTATGAATAAAATCTGCCTTGCTTTCTGCATTTTGAGCTTCTTTTATATTTGCCCCAATGGAAGTTCCTGACTTAAAAATCTGATTTGCTAAAGGAAATCTTTTATCTACATATAAATCTTCCGAAAATTCAATGATGTTCAATGCAAAGTCGAAGGTCTTATTTACAATAATATTTTCTTTGTCATTTCTCATTTTAATTATTTAATCCTTTTTAAACATTTTCAAATTCTCAAATTAATTCATTTTCAAATTGATTATCTTCCTTTATAATCAGGTTTTCTTTTTTGTAAAAAAGCACTTACGCCTTCTTTAAAATCTTCTGTTTCTGCTGCGGTCTGCTGTAAATCCCCCTCTAATTCCAATTGCTCTTTCAGGCTGTTGCTGTAAGATGCGGCGAATGCTTTTTTAGTTAATTTAATGGCAGCAGTCGGCATATTAGACATCTTCTCAAGGATTTCCATTGATTTTGGCACAAATTCTTCCTCACTGAAAACTTCAGCCACCAAACCGTAAGATTTTGCCTCATCGGCAGATAATCTCTTTCCGGTAAATGCTAAATAATTTGCCAATTGCCTTCCCAGTAATTTTGGTAAAAAATAGGTTCCTCCGGTATCAGGAATTAAACCGATATTGGAGAACGCCTGTGCAAAATATGATTTATCAACCGCTAACACGAAATCAGAAATGAGAGCCAACATGGCACCGGCTCCCACTGCAGGACCGTTTACCAGGGCTACCACAGGTTTTTTACAGCGTGTGATTTCCAATACCAAAGGATTGTAATAGTCTACCACAATTTTTCTGATGATATCATTGTCATGATGCTCATTCCCCTGAACAAAAGCATCATCCAGATTCTGACCGGAACAAAAAGCTCTGCCTCTACCGGAGATCGCTACACATCTTACGGTAGGATCTTCGCTGCATTCTTTAACAAAATCTTTCAGGTCCGATAAAGACGGCTTCGTAAGCGCGTTCATAGTATCCGGTTGATTCAGATAAGCAATTTTCAGCTTCCCCTCAAAATGCGATTCAATATCGAGTTGTGTATACATAGTATTGATTTTTTTAATTTGAAAATGTTTTAAAGTAATTTTTATTAATTAGCTCATTCTCAAATTTACATATTTTCAAATTGTTTAGTGACATTTAAAATAGTCAAAAGGTTCCAGGCAGTCCAGACATTGATAGGATGCTTTACACAGGGTTGATCCGAATCTGCTGATCTGTTTTGAATTCATAGACCCGCAACGCGGACATTTTTTAGGTTTCCCGATATGATGTTCGTCGGCTCCTTTTTCGGGAGGTGTAATTCCGTAAACACGGAGTTTTTCTCTCGCTTCATCTGTCAGCCAGTCTGTTGTCCAGATCGGAAACATTTTGGTGACTACTTTCGCATCCCAACCATTCTCTTTCATCAGTTTAATGATATCCTCCTCGATGGTAAACATAGCGGGGCAGGCAGAATAAGTCGGCGTAATCGTTACTTCACAAGAATTCTCGCCGGTAACTTTGGCTTCTCTTACAATGCCTAATTCCACGATATTAATGACCGGAATTTCCGGATCGGGAACGAGTTCTAATATTTCTAAAGGTTTTTTCATTGATTAATTTGAGAATTAAAAAATTTGAAAATTTGAAAATGTAAAGTAGTTTGCCATTTTCAAATTAACTCATTTTCAAATTAACTCATTAACATTTTTACCATGTACACCCCGGATACGCTCGCTGCATGTATTGCAATTCACAAAGCATAAATCCGAAATATTCTGTGTGATAACCTGTTCTTGATTTTGGCTGCATAAAAGGATTCGTAGGATATTCTAAACCGAAATCCGCGAAATCTTTCTGTGTAATCACAAGAAATTCTTCATAGAGTGCCTCTGTATTAGGAGCTATGTTTAAAGCTACCAAATCATCCTCTCCTTCTGTTTTTGCGAACAGACCCTTGGTGTATTCCCAGATATTTTCAATGGATTTTACCAAACGGGATCTACTTTCTTCTGTTCCCTGCGCGAAAATTTTCATCCATGATGCCGCGTGCGTATAATGATATCGCACTTCTTTCAAAGACTTTTGAGCAATGGCTGAAAGTTCTTCGTTGGTAGAATTTGATAATGCCTCGTACATTAATTTCTGATACACTGAGAAAACATACACCTTTAAAATCGTCTGAGCATAGTCTTCATTCGGAAGTTCTGTCCAGTGCGCATTCAGATATTCGTGCTCATATCGTAAAAATGCCAAGTCATCTTCACTTTTGCCGTTATCAATCACTCTTGAAACGTAAACATAAAAGTTATTCGCCTGTCCAAGTTCATCCAACGCGATGTTCGTTAATGCAATATCTTCTTCCAGATAAGGACCTTCACCACACCATGCAGACAAACGCTGGCCCATGATGAAACTGTCGTCTGCTAGTTTTAATAGATAATTATATAATGGGTTCATTATTTTTTAATTTGAAAATTTGAAAATTAGTTAATTTGAAAATTGATTCATTGCCTTAATTGAAAAATTTGAAAATAATTAACGGAGTTAAAGTAATTTTCAAATTTTCAAATTATTACATTTTCAAATTATTAATCTACATATTTTTTACATCGTTCGGGATCTCGTAGAATGTCGGGTGACGGTATAGTTTGTCGTCAGCAGGATCAAAGAAAGCTTCCTTATCCACTCCCTCTGAAGTCACAATATATTTACTTGGAACTACCCAGACTGATGTTCCTTCTTTTCTTCTCGTATAAACGTCTCTTGCATTTTGCAGAGCCATCTCTGCTGTTGGTGCCTGTACAATTCCAACGTGTTTGTGAGATAATCCCGGTTTAGTCTGAATAAACACTTCCCACATATCTAAGTTTGCCATATTTAATTTGAAAATTTGAAAATTGGTTAATTTGAAAATGATGAATCGTCGTCATTGAAAATTTGAGAATAATTAACGTGGTTAAGGTCATTTTCAAATTTTCAAATTAGTACATTTTCAAATTATATTACTTCTTTTTGTTCTTTTTCAGCGAAAGCTGCTGCGGCTTCTTTTACCCAGGAATTTTCCCTCTGTGCTTTTCTCTTGGTTTCGATACGCTTTTTGTTGGCAGGGCCGTTTCCTTTTAAAATTTCCATAAATTCATCCCATGGAAGTTCTCCGAAATCGTAATGCTGTCTTTCTTCGTTCCATTTCAGATCTTTATCCGGAATGGTTAATCCTAAGAATTCAGCCTGAGAAACCGTAACGTCAATAAATCTCTGACGAAGGCTGTCGTTACTTTCTCTTTTTACTCTGTAATTCATAGAAATCTTAGAGTTCGGCGAGCTGTCGTCATTCGGACCGAACATCATTAAAGCCGGCCACCAGAAACGGTTTAATGAAGCCTGGGCCATTTCTTTCTGCTGTTTTGTTCCACGGCAAAGTGCCATCAAAATCTCATATCCCTGTCTTTGGTGGAAAGATTCTTCTTTACAGATTTTCACCATTGCTCTTGAATAAGGGCCGTAAGAATTCCCCATCAGCATCACCTGGTTCATAATGGCTGCACCATCTACCAGCCAGCCGATAGCACCGATATCTGCCCAGCTCAATGTAGGATAATTGAATATACTTGAATATTTCGCTTTTCCTTCCAGCATATCCTCATAAGTCGCGTCGCGGTCTGCTCTGATGGTTCCGTTTCCTAAAGTTTCAGTGGCTGAATACAGGTATAAACCGTGGCCTGCCTCATCCTGAACTTTAGCTAAAAGAGCCATTTTCCTTCTCAATGAAGGTGCTCTGGAAATCCAGTTGGCTTCCGGCAGCATCCCTACGATTTCGGAATGGGCATGCTGAGAAATCTGACGAACCAATAATTTCCTGTAATCATCTGGCATTACATCTTTTGGTTCTACTTTATTTTCGTCGTGTACGTATTGTACAAATTTTTCTAAATCCATTGTTTTTTAATTTGAAAATGTATTAATTTGAAAATTTGAGAATTAGGTAATCTGAAAATTAAAATGCAAAAACGGCATTTTCAAATTAGCACATTTCCTCATTTTCAAATTGTCTTAAACATCATAATTAAGCATCACCACATTCGTTGTCGGGTGACATTGACAGGTAAGAACGAAGCCTCTGGCTACTTCTTCTTCGGTAAGCGCGTAGTTTTTCTCCATGAAAACTTCTCCTTCCAGAACTTCGGCTTTACACGTACAACAAACGCCTCCTTTGCATGCAAAAGGCACAGGAAGATTGTCTTTCAATGCTTTATCTAAGATACTCTCTTTTTTAGAATTAAGGTGGAACGAATATTCATCATCATCAATGATAACGGTTACCATACTTTCGATATTGGCAATAGCCTTGAATTCGTCGCTCATTTCTTCAGAATTTTCTTCGTCAGGAGCAGTAAAATACTCAAATAAAACCTGTATCGCCGGCACTTTTTTATCTTTTTTCAGATAATCTGCAATTCCCTTAATCATTTCTGAAGGTCCGCAGATAAAGAAAGTCGATTCTTTAACATCGATATCCGCATATCTTTCAAACAGCTGATCTAATTTTTCAGGGGAAATTCTTCCTTCGAAAATCGGATCTTCATGCTGCTCACGGCTTACTAAATAAACCACTTTCAGTCTTCCTTTAAAAGTATCCACCAATTGATCAATTTCAGCCTTTTTCATGACATGATTCATGCTTCTGTTGCTGTAAAACAGATATGCATTGGAATTGGGCTCCTGGTAGAGGCTCTCTTTGATATTGGACAGTACCGGAGAAATTCCGCTTCCTGCCGCCAAACCAACATACGTTTTTACGTTTGTCGGATGATAAGAAGTATTGAAACCCCCCATTGGAGGCATTACCTCAAGGATTTCATCCATGTGAAGATGCTCGTTGAAATACCCGGAAACTTTTCCGTTTTCCAGTAATTTCACCAATACTTCCAGCGTATTGCTTTTTTCACTCGGCGCATTGCAGATCGAATAAGAACGTCTCTCCTCATTCCCGTTGATCATCATCCGGAAATTCAGATACTGTCCCTGCTTGAATCTGAATTTATCTTTCAGTTCTTCAGGAATTTCAACGGCTACATTGACAGCATCGTTGGTATCTTTCTGAACCCTTACCGTTTTTAATTTATAAAATGAATTCATTTTGTTTTTAGTATTCTGTTAATTTTTCCACCTTCGCATTTAGGTAAGCTATCCTGAGCATGAATTTTCACATTTGTTGTAATTCCTACCCTTCTTTTTATTTCATTCTCGATGCTTTTTCCAAAATTTTGCGTGAAATTAAGGTATTCATCTGAATTGATATTTAAATTTTCTGCCGTCAACAATTCATCATCAATTTCTACATCAACATCCAATGCTACACACATCTGTTCTTTTTCAACGGGAGTAAAATAATAATTCGGAACCACCCCTTTTACATGTGAAAAAGCTTCTTCAATCTGGCTTGGATATACATTGACTCCTCTTACGATCAGCATATCATCGGCTCTTCCGAGAATGGGCCTCATTTTCACCATCGTTCTTTTCTGATTTTCATCATAATAGAGACTGGTAATATCGTTTGTCCAGTACCGCAAAAGAGGCATTGCTTTTTTCGTTAATGTGGTGATCACCAAAACTCCTTCTTCCCCAAAAGGAACAGGCTCTTTTGTAACCGGATTTAAAATTTCCGGATAGAAATGATCTTCCCATATATAGGAGCCCCCTTTTTCCTCGAAATCTTCCATCGAAACGCCAGGACCAATGATTTCGCTTAACCCATAAATATTAGTCGCATGAACACCTAATCTTTCTTCAATATGATGTCTTATTAATTCCGTCCAGGGCTCTGATCCTAATACCGCATATTTTAAGCTGATTTCGTCTGCTGAAATGCCTCTCTTTGCAAATTCATCAGCAATGGTCAGCGCATATGAAGGCGAGCAGCATAATACTTCGGGCTTAAAATCGATGATTAAATCTACCTGTCTTACCGTCATTCCTCCTGAAATCGGGAGAACGCTCATTCCTAATTTTTCTGCCCCGTAATGAAGACCAAGTCCGCCCGTAAAAATTCCGTACCCGTAAGCATTGTGCAATTGCATTCCCGGTCTTGCTCCTGCTGCATTTAATGATCTTGCAACCACTTCGCTGAATACCCCCACATCTTCCTTAGTATATCCTACCACTGTCGGTTTTCCCGTTGTTCCGCTCGAACAGTGAATTCTCTGTAATTCTTCTTTCGGAACAGTAAATAATCCGAACGGATACTGATCTCTTAAATCCTGTTTGTAAGTAATCGGGAGTTTTGTAATATCTTCAATCGACCTGACATCCTGTGGGATTATTCCCGCTTCATTAAATTTCCTTTTATAAAATTCCGACTTTTCTCCAAGATAATCAACCAATTCAACCAACCGCTCAGACTGAAGCTGTCTCAACTGGTCGAGCTTCAAATATTCAACATCAAAATCCATAGCTAACTAACATTTGTTAGGTGTAAATTTAAAAAGATTTTGGAATGTGACAAAATATTTATGACTTTTGTCATATTTTGAATGATTCTAAATAATTTGAATCAGGCACGACAGAAGAATTTCCGGGGATTTTGACTATTATTGCAGCAATATTTTATTGAACAGTATAGTTAATATTTAAAAATCCTTTAGCAACTATTTTAAATTTTCAATTATACGATAAAGGCTTAATATCTCAACAAACACGTTTGTACATCAGGCAAGTCTACTTATGATGCCCCAACAATCCGTAAAGAATTTTATCCCTTATTTCATCGGTAATTTCAGTAGTTGATTCAATATTCCTTTTAAACCAGAAGTAGGAATTGTTTAAGGTATGGAGGATAAATCTTGTGGTAAAAGCGGATGATCTGAGTTCCCAGTTTTCAGCCGTGTATATTTCGGAAATTAAGTTTTCCACTTCCTGTTGGTAATTTTTTCTCAATTCAACAAATTCAGGAAGTTTTTCTTCCAGATGCTTCCATTCGTTAGAATAAATATGAGTCACATCACGATTTTTCAGGACAACAGACAAATGTTTTTCTATAAACAGATTCAGCTTATCTTTAGGACTGGCCTCTGTATTTTTAACTTCCTGAAGTTCAGCAAAGAATTCATGAGCAATTCCAAAACAGATCCATTCCAGGATTTCTTCTTTTGAACGGATATGTGCATACAGAGATGCCGCTTTAATATTGAGTTTTGTTGCCAAATCCCTTACAGAACTGCCCATATACCCTTTCTCCTTGAAAAGTTCTACGGCAACGTCCAGTATTTTCTTTTGTTTTTCTTTTAACTCCATCTGATCTTCGCAAAAGTAATTATTTTGATTGTAATATTTTGATTTTGAGAAAATGATTTTCACCATTCGCCAGAATGGACCTAATCCTTGTATATATCACCAGGCTTTAGCTGAGATTTATTTCTGATTTCCACTACTCCGTCAAAACCTTTAGAATTTGCTATTCCTGTAGTAATGAATTATAGCTTAATCCGGGCAATCTGAAGTTAAACATTCTTCAAGGATTTCGATTTCTAAACATGACTGTTTTTCCACAATTCCTTATTCATATGAAGCGAATCGGAAATTTTGTCTTCATCAACATTCTTAAAAATACAAATTTCGGAAATTTTGTCTAATATTTTTAAAAATTCATCAATTGAACAGTTTTTGCGATATAGCGGTTAGAATTAAATGATTAAATAAGATCAAAGACATCAGAAATTAGAAAATCGGATTTAAAAATTAACATTTATTAGACTCTTATGGTCTGAAATCTGATGTCTGAAATCTAAAATTGAAAACCAAAACTTAAAGAATCAAAATATACAAGATATGAACTTAAACCAATATACCGTAAAATCACAGGAAGCCATCCAGGCTGCACAACAGGTGGCCATGGAATTTGGTAATCAGCAGATCGAACCTCAACATCTCCTTGAAGGAATTTTCCAGGTAGATGAAAACATATCGCCATTCTTACTGAAAAAATCTGAAGCAGATGCCCAGTTGGTAAGAAGCGCAACCGTGAGAATCTTGAAAAACTCCCGAAAGTACAGGGCGGAAATATTTACCTTTCGCAATCAGCGAATAAAGTATTGCTTGATGCGCCCAACATTGCTAAAAAAATGGGTGACGAATTCGTAACCATCGAACATTTATGGCTATCACTTTTGGAAACAGGCTCAGAAGTTTCAAAAATGCTCAAGGATATGGGCGTTACGAAAAGCCTTCTGGAAGGTGGAATTAAAGAATTAAGGAAAGGGAGTAAGGCGACTTCTGCAAGTTCAGAAGAAACCTATCAATCTTTAAATAAATATGCGAAGAACTTTAACGAACTCGCTGCTGAGGGAAAACTGGATCCGGTCATCGGCCGTGATGAAGAAATAAGAAGGGTTTTACAGATTCTTTCAAGAAGGACAAAAAACAACCCTATCCTGATCGGTGAACCGGGTGTTGGTAAGACTGCGATTGCAGAAGGAATTGCGCACCGTATTATTTCCGGAGATATTCCTGAAAATCTTATGGATAAGACTTTATATTCATTAGATATGGGGGCATTAATCGCAGGTGCCAAATATAAGGGTGAATTTGAAGAGCGTTTAAAATCTGTAGTTAATGAAGTTATAAAATCTGACGGGCAAATCATCCTTTTTATTGATGAAATTCATACACTGGTAGGCGCAGGAGGCGGCGAAGGTGCGATGGACGCTGCAAACATTCTGAAACCTGCTCTGGCAAGAGGAGAATTAAGGGCGATCGGTGCCACGACATTGAATGAATATCAAAAATATTTTGAAAAAGATAAAGCCCTGGAGCGCCGTTTCCAGAAAGTAATGGTGGAAGAACCGGATACAGAATCTGCTATTTCTATTCTCCGTGGTATTAAAGACAAGTATGAAGCACACCACAAGGTAAGAATCAAAGATGAGGCAATAATTGCAGCAGTAGAGATGTCTCAGCGATATATTTCTGACCGGTTTTTACCGGATAAAGCGATCGACCTTATTGATGAAGCTTCGGCCAAACTGAGAATGGAAATCAATTCGAAACCTGAAGAGCTGGATGTTCTCGACCGAAAACTGATGCAGATGGAAATCGAATTGGCTGCGATCTCAAGAGAAGGCAATCAGACGAAAATTGACCATTTAAAAGAAGATATTTCTAAAATTTCTGAGGAAAGAAATGAAATCAATGCTAAATGGCTTAAGGAAAAACAGAAATCTGAGGATTTAACCTCAATTAAAAAAGATATTGAATCTCTGAAACTGGAAGCAGAAAGAGCGTCAAGGGCAGGAGATTATGCCAAAGTAGCAGAAATTCAGTACGGAAAAATCAAAGAGAAGGAAGATGCTTTGCAGAAACTGGAACTTGAGATGCAGAATCATCAGAATGAACTGATCAAAGAAGAAGTGACGGCAGATAATATCTCTGAGGTAATTGCAAAATGGACAGGGATTCCTGTAACAAAATTATTACAGTCCGAAAGAGAAAAATTATTAAACCTGGAAGCCGAACTTCATCACAGAGTGGTTGGTCAGGATGAAGCCATTACTGCCGTTGCAGATGCGATCAGAAGAAACAGAGCGGGATTAAGCGATGATAAAAAACCGATCGGGTCCTTCCTCTTCTTAGGAACTACCGGTGTCGGAAAAACGGAGCTGGCCAAAGCACTGGCTGAGTTTTTATTCGATGATGAAAACAACATGACGAGGATTGATATGAGTGAGTACCAGGAGAGACACAGTGTATCAAGGCTGGTGGGTGCGCCTCCGGGATATGTGGGATATGATGAAGGCGGACAACTGACTGAAGCCGTAAGAAGAAGACCTTATTCCGTAGTCCTTTTAGATGAAATTGAAAAGGCACATCCGGATGTTTTCAACACATTGCTGCAGGTTTTGGATGATGGCCGTCTTACCGATAATAAAGGAAGGGTGGTGAATTTTAAGAACTCGATTATCATTATGACTTCGAATTTAGGTTCACATCTTATTCAGGAGAATTTTGAAAATATCACTGATGAAAACCAGGATACGATCGTCGGTAAAACGAAAGATGAGGTCTTCGATCTGTTGAAACAGACTTTGCGTCCTGAGTTTTTGAACAGAATTGATGAGGTGGTACTGTTCCAGCCTTTAAGAAAAAAGGAGATCGGAAAAATTGTAACCTATCAGCTGAGAGGATTCAATGATATGCTGGCCAAACGAAATATCATCATGACTGCTACCCAGGATGCTGTGGATTATCTGATGAATAAAGGATATGATCCCGTGTTTGGTGCAAGGCCGCTGAAGAGAGTCATTCAACAGGAAGTTCTTAATAAATTATCCCGTGAGATTCTGGCCGGAACCGTGAATGACGGTGACAGAATCACGCTGGATTATTTTGAGGAAACAGGTCTGGTTTTCAGACCTACAGAAAAATAAATAGTTTTTTTCATATATATTAATTTTTGTAATACGTGCTGTAGATCATGTCTGCGGCACGTATTTTTTACTTGTTCGCTTTTTCCGGTACACTATAAAACGTAAAAAACAATCCGTAAAATCACGGAGAATTAACAGGAAAAAAACGTAGTATTTAACCTGAAATTTTTCCGAAATTTGCGGGACTAACTAACATTTCACTATAAAACTAACATTACATTATGAACACAACCCCTACCCCAGATCCTGAAACTTTTTCACAACCATCAGCTCCTAACACCATGAGCTATGAATTCATTCAGATGCTGGTAGACAATTACAGAAATAATCATCTTGTGGCGATTAAAGATAAACTAAACCTTGATGATTCCCATTCCATACATTTCGGTCTGGATACTTTAAAAAAATTCATCAGCGATATTGAAACTGAAGCTCAAAAAAACAATCCTGACATTACGGAAGAAGATTTGGGAATTCGTTTTTATTATGCAGCCTATCCCACCACAGCTAACTGGAGTACGATGGCGAATACCCCAGTCGGTACAAATTATGCGGAGAGACACACCCTGGTCATGATCCCTACTCTGAAAAAACCAGATGAGAACGGCGATCTTTTAAATTATGATTTCAATCCGTTGGAAAGCAGCGAAGGAGAATTTCTGGCCTTGCCAACCCAGAACCAAGGTCTTTCCGGAGAGATCATGAGTCAGAATCATGGTGCCCTTAACCCGCCTAACCAGATTAAAGTTGAATTATTTTAATTCTTCATCTACTATTTAGATTTTGACCAGAAAACCCCATGACTGAACTAGAGAGAATTTTACAGGAATCTATGATCTGGATCGAAGGCCTGGCGGCTGTCGTTTCTCTGCTCTGTTACAACCGAATCAAAAATCAGTACTGGAGATATTTTTCTTACTATTTGGTACTGATGTTTCTGTGTGAGCTTTTCGGAAAATGGGGCGATAATATAGTCGATTACAATAAACCCGCTTTTTATAATTATTTTGTTATTCCGATTGAATTTATTTTTTTCTATTGGCTCTATGCTGCAAAATCTTTTGGAAAACCGAAGTTGTTTTGTATGATATCCGCCTTATACCTGCTGTCATTTATCCCGAATGAAATTCTTATGACCAAGAAAATAATTTTTTCGTTCAATTATACCTTCGGATGTCTGATCCTGATGGGGCTGGTAGTGATGGAGTATTATAAACAGATTAATTCATCAAATATTCTTAATTTCAATAAGAATCCGATGTTTTACATTAATCTGGGAGTTACCTTATTTTATATTGGTACTTTACCGTTCTGGGCATTTTTTGCTTATATCAGAGTGTACAGGGAGATTTACCACATTTACTTTTCATACTTTTTAGGATCAGGAATCGTAATGTATTTATTATTCTCAATTTCATTCATATGGGGAAGACGGAACTCTTAATAACACTTATTTTATTTAACATATTTTTCGTATTGTTTGTAGCTGCGGTAATTGTTTATATACGAAAATACAAACAGCGTAAAAAAGAATATCTCAATGAAATTGAAATGAAAAATGAGATTCATCAGAAAGAGCTTCTGGCTACACAGCTGGAAATTCAGCAGGCGACTATGCAGCAGATCGGGCGCGAACTTCATGATAATATCGGCCAGAAATTAACTCTTGTAAGCCTGTATACCCAACAGCTTTTATATGAAAATAAGGTTCCGGAAGTAAGTGAGAGAATAGACCAGGTATCCCAGATTATCAATCAGTCTCTTCAGGATTTAAGAAGTCTTTCTAAAACCCTTACCGATGATAATATAAATCAAAAGGAAATCGTAACTTTAATTCAGGAAGAAGTAGACAATACCAATGCTTTTAAAAAATGTGCTGTAGATTTCAAGCATAATTTTAAACGGCTGGATCTGAGCTTTGTTCATAAAAACGTATTGCTCAGAATCACTCAGGAATTTATTCAGAACAGTATAAAACATGCCCATTGCAGGAATATTTTTATCAGTCTGAATACTTCTGATGAGTATCTCTGGGAACTGAGTTTAAAGGATGACGGTATCGGTTTCGATAAATCGAATATAAGTTCCAATGGTATCGGCCTGACCAATATGAAAAACCGCGCAGCAATCATCGGTGCAGAATTCAGCCTTGAAAGCACGGAAAACTGTGGAACCAAGCTCAATATTATTTTAAAGAAACAGCCATGAAAAAGACCATTGTCATTGTAGACGATCACGTACTTATCGCAAAAGCTCTGGAAGGGATTATTGATAATTTTAAGGAATTCGAAGTGATCTATGTTGCCGAAAACGGAAAAGACCTTATTCAGCAGTTTGAGAACAACAGCAGGATTCCGGACATCATCCTTTTAGATATCAGTATGCCCATTATGGATGGTTTTGAGACGGTACTCTGGTTAAAGGAAAATCACCCGGATATCAAAGTAATGGCTCTCAGCATGCAGGGTGACGATAAAAGCGTTATTAAAATGATTAAAAACGGAGCGAAAGGATATCTCCTGAAAAATACGCATCCGAAAGATCTCGAAACGGCATTAACAAAATTAAATAATGACGGATTTTTTTATCCCGAATGGGCTTCAAAGATTATTTTCACCAATATGAATAACCATGAGCAAGCCGTTAATATAAGGATTTCGGACCGTGAGAAAGAATTTCTACAATATACGGTCACAGAGCTCAGTTATAAAGAAATCGCTGAAAAAATGTGCTGCAGCCCAAGGACGGTCGAAAGTTACAGAGACCAGCTTTGCGATAAGTTAGATCTTAAAACACGGGTCGGTCTGGCTGTTTTTGCCATTAAAAACGGTTTCGCAGAATCATAATACAAAACACATTCACTCATATTATCTCAAAAAAACCTTTCTCCAGTACGGAGAAAGGTTTTGCTTTAACCTGTAATTCTTAGAGGCAAACTACAAATTTTTCAAATTATCCTGCGGTGTATAATCCATAAATAGATCACCGTCCAGCCGGACAGATTTTACTTTTTTCTTGATAGGTATTGTCAGCATGGTTTGCTTCTGATCCTTTTCCCATAGTGCAGGTGAGAAATGAAGTTTTTCGATACTGCCGTCTTCGTAATTCAGAACAGCATCAAAAGGAATGGCAAAACCTCCGACATTATCTATATTTACTGTCAGGAGATCATTTATCTGAGAAACATTAGTTATTTTAAGATCAATATAATAATTGGTATAGAACCAGTTATTAAAGAACCAGTTTAAGTTTTTTCCTGAGCCTGTATTCATAGAGTTAAAATAATCCCATGGAACAGGATGTTTTCCGTTCCAGTTGTTCATATAATGATGAAGGGCTTTTTTAAACAATTCATCACCCAGGTAGTCTTTCAGTGCCAAATACGATAGGGAAGCTTTTACATAAGAGTTATTCCCGTATCCGGCTCCGCTTACCTGTGTACTCATGGAAATAACAGGCTGATCCTGTTCTGCAGAAGGATCACTGATCCATCTTTTGACTCTGAAATTTTTATAAAATTCTTTGGCAGCGGCCTCTCCGTTTTCATCAATCCCGATCAGGTATTCCAGGGTAGTTGCCCAGCCTTCATCCATAAATGCATAACGTGTTTCATTTATTCCCATATAAAAAGGGAAATAGGTGTGGGCGATCTCGTGATCTGCCGTGAGCCTTGCATCCTGAAAATTATCCGGAATACTGGAATCATTAATCATCATTGGATATTCCATGTCGGCATATCCCTGGATAGCCGTCATCACATTGTACGGATACTCCACTCCGGGCCAGTTTTTTGAGAACCAGTCCAGGTTATACCGCATCCACTCTACGTAGCGTTCAAAATCTTTAGCTCCTGCTTTATAACCTGCCTGTACACTGGCTCGCTTCGTTTTAAGCTGCACACTGGATGCATCCCAGACATAATGATTGCTCAGCGCAAAACAGAAATCTGTAATGTGGCTGGCTTTGAATTTCCAGGTATTCCATTTATTCTGTTTGGTCACCTTTCCGGATTTCATTTCATGTTCGGTAGCGATGTGCATCACTTTGTCACTTTTCAATGATGCTTTATACCGTTTTAAATATTCCGGCTGAAGTACGGCATCAGGATTCAGGAAATCCCCGGTGGCCCAGACCACATAATTTTTCGGAGCAGTAATGGCAAAGCTGTAGTCATTGAAATCATTATAAAACTCCTGTCGGTCCGAGTGCTGAATCATATCCCAACCGTTATAATCATCATATACGGAAATTCTAGGGAAAGAATAGGCCACATAAAAAGTTTCCGGGTCTATCTGTCCTTCTCTTCCACTCTGTACAGAAAGCGGATATTCCCATTCTATTTTAATTTCAGCTTTTGTTTTTGATTTTAAAACGGAAGTGAGCTTTACTTTTTCAACGGTGCTCCAGTCTTCGCTGTTGATATTGTATTTTTCACCATTGACGCTGAACGACTTGATATTGAGTCCGGATGACAGAAAATCTTTAGATACAAACCCTGATCTCGGAGACTGTGGCTTATGAAGATTATTGACAAACCGGATGGCCAGTTCATCAAGATCATCGGGGCTGTTATTGGTATACACTATTGTTTCTTTTCCGGAAACCGTTTTGGAAGTAGCATCTACTTTCACCTCAACATTATAGATCCCCTTATTCTGCCAGTAGTTTTTCCCGGGAGCGCCTGAGAGGTCGCGGGTCCCGTTTTCATAAGCTTTTTTAATATTCCTCGGCATATATAATTCCTGCGCGGAAAACTGCCATAATGAGACCATCATTACGATTCCGGAAAGAAGTTTTTTCATAGCTCCTGCTCTTTTAATAAATTTATATCAAAAGTAGGAAAAATGTCACAGAGAACAGCTAATTCTTTCCGGTAATCACTTATAAAACGAGTTTTATATTATTTTATAATCTTTCCTGCTCGTCTGTTTTCTTAATCGTTCTGGCATTCTTTACGGATTGATTTCCGAAGTTGAATTTTAATGTCAGTATAAAGCCCTGTGTATCCCGATAATCCAGAAAATAATTATCCTGATTGGCATATCGGGTACTTATTTTTTCCTGTGTGGATCTGAATATATCATTAAAAATTAAACTCGCCTCCAGCTTTTTGCTGAAAAACTTTCTGTTCATCACGAAATAAGCTGACCACGAATCCGATATTCTGAAGGTTCCCTGTATTCCCGGGGAATTATATTTGTGGCCCACTTCCATTTTCCAGTCTGAATTTTTATCTAAAGTGAAACTCGTGGATAGATTGGAAACCCAGTTCCAGACCTTATTTTTATAAACGATATCATCCACTCCTTTGAAATAATTTTCATTATGTTCAAGATTTTCAGACATCACCACACTCCACCATGGCTTAACCTGGAAGTTTTTGTAAAGACTAAAACCGAAGGCCTGCCCTTTCTCAATATTGGTAAAATAATAAATCAGATGACTGGTACTGTGTTCCTGATACGATATTTCCATAGACGGATTTATTTCTTTCCGGTAATACAGATCCAGATTCCATTCTTTCCAGGAGTAGGTAAGATTCAGATTATGGGTAATCGTAGCTTTTAATTTTGGATCTCCCTGGTAGTAGGAGAAAAGATTAAAATACGACTTGGCAGGATTCAGCCATGAATAAAAAGGTCTGGTGATACGTTTTCCGTAAGAAAAGCCAAACTCATGTTTACTTTCTGTGGTATATTGGGCATAAAAAGTAGGAAACATATTCCAGTAATTATTTTTATTTACCTCATAAGGCTCAGAAACAATACCTTCAAGATCGGTCATCTCGGCACGCAAGCCTCCTTTAAAATCCCATTTTCCTACTTTATATCCGAGAGAGGTATATAAAGAAAAATTATGCTCATTATAATCAAAGAGGCTGCTTTTTTCAGGTTGGTACAGCATTTCACCGTTTTCGTTATCTGAAAAATACAGTTGGCTGTATGTTTTTACAAAACTGTATTTGGTTCCGGCTTCCAGTTCCAGTTTATCATTTTTCCATTGATAATCGAATTGGGTAGAATACAACTTAACATCACTTTTATTGTCTGTGAAAAAATTGTCTTCTGTGGGCAACTGACCGGCAAAATTAAGATGGGTGAGAACATTCTGATATTTCTGAGCATTGTTTCCTGTAAAATAACTGATCCAGGCCATATTGCTTTTTTTATTCAGTTTACGGTCTATCTGGAAACTCACAGAATTATTAATCGACCTCGACTGGTGATCATTAACCGTAAGATAATAAGATTCGATCTGATTCTGGGTATTATAAATGAGAGTCGGCACATGATACGTACCAAAAGATTTAGGCGTAAAATATCCTGAATAATTGAGACTGGCATTGGTAAGACTGTCTATTTCATATTCAATATTGAAATTAACGGTATTCTGACTGTTATTTTTGTCTTTCCTGTTCATGGTACTGATCCATGTAGTTCCATTTTCAGGGTAATTTACATAGTCTGTCCCTTCCCGGTAGTAGGTTCCGGCTCCTCTGTAGAAACTTCCCATCACAGAAAGCTTTTTCTTTCTATAATATTGGGAGATTCCCACATTTCCCTTTGCATACTGAGTTTGTGTATATTTAGACGATAAAGTTCCCCGGTACCCTTCTATTGTATTTTTTTTCAGAACAATATTCAGGACAGCACTGCCGGAAGCCTCATATTTGGCAGGCGGATTCGTAATAACTTCTACCGACTTCACCTCATCGCCCTGTGTATTTTCCAACAGATTCCTAAGCTCATCACCGTTTAACATTATTTTTTTATCATTAATAGTAACCATAATTCCCGTGCTTCCTTTTATTGCCAATACCTCATTATTTGATGTCACACCAGGCGTCTGCTTCAGAATCTCCCAGGCATTCTGTGACGAAATATTAGAATTTTCGACATTGAATTCCAGACGGTCTACTTTTCTTTTTACCAAAGGCTTTTTCTTTGTCAGTGAGATCCCGTCTATATTTTGCTGATTTCTTTTGAGTATTATTTTTAAGATCTCCGTCCGGCTATCGCGATTGATTATGGTTTCAAAAGGATCATATTCATTTTCATGAATCACCAGTTTTACAGGATCATCATTAATTTCAGCTAAGGTAAAATGCCCTTCAGGATCTGTTAAAAATGTTTTAATCAGAACATTTTGAGAATTGTAAATATGAATCGTCACCGAATCGAGGTTGTGATTTTCTGTATCCCAAACGGTCCCCTCCAGGTTTTTTTGTTGGGAAAACATAAAAAACGGAAAACAGAGAAAAAAGAGAAATTTATACATACTATTTTGAAGAACAGTTTCATTATTCTTCACTGGCAAAATTGCAGATTGGCGGAAAGAATTACGGTTAACGGAAGGTTAATGCAAGGTTAATGTCTATTAGGGAAAGACTAAAATTTTATCTTTGCTCCGGATGATATTAAAAAGTAAATACCTGATCTCGCTCTTTGCGGCTCTGTTCCTGCTCCTTCTTGGGATTCAGGTTTATTTTATGTACAAAACCTATCAGGTGAAAGAACGTGAAATCTACAGGACCGTACACGAAGGGCTTACTCACTACACCGACAAATTAGAAGATGCGGGCGGACTGAAAAAAGCGGATAAGGATGACATTATTCAGAAGCTTTTCATCGATTACCATCATAAAAAAATCAGTAGGAAAGACTTTTTGGGATATTTCGAAAAAAACAGAAAAGAAAATCAGAGCAGACTCAGTAAATATATTGATCAGAAATTTGAGAAGGAAGGCTATCTCATTGCTGCCAAAATTCAGTATATATCGATCATCTATATCCCCGACAGCACAAAATTAATCGATCATCCTATTGTTTTATATGACACCGAGAACAGACTGGAAAAGGTGGGAATCTCAAATTCAGGAAGATGGGAAACCTCATCATCAGCTACGAATGATGAAAACAAAAAATTAGAAAAGAACGATTCTTTTCTGGTAAAAAGCAAAACCGAATTTCAGATTTTAAATATTAAAAGTATCGTTTTCAAAGAACTTACATTGCTGATTCTATGCTGTACCTCCTTACTGTTAAGTGTTTTACTGATCTATCTTTTTACCGTCAGAAATTTAATTAAACAACAGAAACAGGTAGATATGCTCCACACTGTGGTGGATAATATTTCCCATGAATTCAAAACGCCGATCGCCACCTTAAAAATTGCATCCAAAACGTTAAAAAAGGAATTCAATCCGGAAACGCTTCCTCTCATTGACAGACAAATACAGCGTCTGGAAAATTTAATGCTTCAGCTGCATACAGATGAACCGGAGACAGAAGTGATCAAAATAAAGCCTGCAGACTGGGACTTTTTTGTCCATGATCTGGCTTTCACCTATCCGGATATAAAATTTAACCTGAAAAACACTGTTTGTGAGGAGTTTCATCTGGATAAGAATCTGATGGAGACGGTTATTAAAAACCTTTGCGAAAACAGTGTGAAGTACGGAGCTTCTGATATTAAAATTGACATCAGTTCTTCTAAGGATACTCTTGAGATCGGGGTGTCGGATAATGGAGACGGAATCGAAAAGAGTGAACTGAACAATATCTTTGAAAAATTCTACCGAATACAGTCCAACAATATTCATAACACCAAAGGATTAGGATTGGGGCTCTATTTCGTTAAGAAAATCATTACAAAATATAACGGGAAAGTAGACGTTTCCAGCACCGTGAATTCCGGTACCGTATTTAAAATATCCATTCCCTATGAACACTAAAATTCTCCTTGCTGAAGATGACCCGGATTTCGGAATGATTCTGAAACAATACCTGGAACTGGAAGATTTTGACGTAATCTGGTTTCAGAATCCTGAAGAAATAATTCCCGTTCTATCATCGGAATTTCATTTTCATTTGGGTATTTTAGATATTATGATGCCCAATATCGACGGCTTTTCTTTAGCCAAAATGATTTTAAAGGAAAAACCCAATTTTCCCCTATTATTTCTGACGGCTAAAAATCAAAAGATTGACCGGCTGACCGGTTTGAAAATCGGGGCCGATGATTATATCGCAAAGCCCTGTGATCCCGAAGAGCTGGTCCTGAGAATTAAAAATATCCTGAAAAGAACGGCTCCCACCGCTACTGAAACCTCTATCAGAATAGGACAATATGTTCTTGATACGGAAAAACTGCTTCTCTCTCATCCGGCAGGCAACATCCGGCTGACCATTCGCGAGCAGGAACTGCTGCTTTATTTCCTTGCCCATAATCAGAAGACCTTAAAAAGAGATGATATTCTTGATCGTCTGTGGGAAACGAATGATTATTTTACAGGAAGAAGTCTTGATGTTTTTATCAGCAGGCTGCGAAAGTACTTTCAGCACGATCCGGAAATAAAGATCCTTTCTCTGCGCGGAATCGGCTTTGAAATCAATTTCCCAAAGGAATAAATTCTTTGTCGATCAAAAAAATAAGCTCTATCCGGATGAATAAAGCTTATGATTTATAAATTGTTATCTATTTAAAACTGTAAATCTACCAATACCGGAAAATGATCTGACGGATACAGTAAATTGTTTCTTCTGTCGTTAACATGTCTGTGTGACTTTATTCTGAATCCTTTTACGAAAATATAGTCAATCCTGTCTTTTGGAACTTCATTGACATTAAATCCTGTAAAGGTTCCTACCGGACCATAATGCAGTTTTTCCGAATTGTAAAAAGAATCTTCGAGATTCTGTGATAAAATCTTAACAGGCTCCGAATCTTCAGTTAAATTGAAATCTCCAGTCAGCGTCAGTGGTAAATTATCCGGATTAAGCTCTTTAATTTTCTTTAAAATCAATTCTGAAGATTTCACCCTGGCTACATTTCCGATATGGTCGAAATGAAGATTCATAGCCATCCATTCTTTTTTCGATTTTTTGTCTCTGAAAACAGCATAGGTACAGATTCTGTTCAAAGCAGCATCCCATCCTTTTGAAGGTTTGTCAGGGGTCTCGGACAGCCAGAAAGTTCCGGATTTTACAACCTGAAGTCTGCTCGTATCATAAAAAATAGCCGAAAATTCGCCCTTCATTTTTCCATCCTCTCTTCCAACGCCTACGTAATCATAACTTTTCAGTCCTGTTTTGATATCTTGCATCTGCTCAGGAAGCGCTTCCTGAACGCCAAAATAATCGGGATGATAATAGCTCAGTAAGTCCATGACATCCTGTTTTCTCTCCGGCCATGCATTTTCCTTATCGGATTCCACATTCAGTCTTATATTAAAACTCATTACTTTCAGGTCTTGCGAAAAGCTTAACCCGAAAAACATCAGGAATACCATAAAAAATCTCCAGTTCATAATCATATATTTTAATTAATAAAGAACAAAAATAAGACTTCTTCCGAAGAGAGAAGTCTTATGTGTAATTATTATGTTCGTTTTTCAATACACCAGACAGCAAACCTGATAATGGAAAAATGCAGCTAATGATCAACATGACTTAATTAATGTATAGTCAGTTGAAATAAAAGCTTATTAAAACTCAGGCTTTGTGGTTCTCATCTTTAAGCTGAAAACGTATTTCTTTATCAGTTTGATTTTTTTGCTTTAATCATGGCTTCCAGCGCATCCCACATCTCCTGCGGAATATCTTCCAGCATATTAAACTCACCGGCGCCCTGAAGCCACTCGCCACCGTCGATGGTTACCACTTCACCATTCACAAAAGATGAAAAATCGGAAACTAAATAAGCGGCAAGATTGGCCAGTTCCTGATGCTCACCTACTCTTTTTAGCGGATTTTTCTTTGCCAGATCGAACTGATCTTTCATATCTCCCGGAAGTAACCTGTCCCAAGCTCCTTTTGTTGGAAATGGTCCCGGCGCGATGGCATTAAATCTGATGTTATATTTCCCCCACTCCACAGCAAGAGACCGTGTCATCGCCAGTACGCCGGCTTTTGCACAGGCCGAAGGAACTACATAAGCAGAACCTGTCCAGGCATAGGTGGTTACAATATTTAAGACTGTGCCCGGAGATTTCGAATCGATCCAGTGCTTTCCTACAGAAAGCGTACAGTTTTTTGTTCCTTTCAGTACAATATCTAAAATAGAATCAAAAGCGGAATGGGTTAACCTTTCCGTTGGAGAAATGAAATTTCCTGCAGCATTATTCAGTAAGATATCGATTCTCCCGAATTCTTTTAAGGCAGTTTCTTTCATGGCTTCCACTTCATCCCAGTTTCTTACATCGCAAGCCACGCAAAGAACCTTTCCTCCGGTTTCTTCCTCCAGCTCTTTTGCAGTACCCTGTAATTTCTCCAGATTTCTGGATGTAATGACGACTTTTGCGCCCAATTGAAGAAAATATCTGGTCATGGCTTTTCCAAGGCCGCTTCCGCCACCGGTAACGATCGCCACTTTATCTTTAAGCGCATCTTCACGCAACATCGGCTGTGTATATGGATTCATAATTTTATTGTTTCAGTAAATTTAAGATTTTAAGTTGTTCGACACGTCATAAATGATATGCTCAAAATAATAAGGTTTTAACGGTTCAGGATTTCGGCGGCTTTGCCGCCGAAATCCTGAACCTCCGAAATAAACTAAAAAGACATTTTAAAATTAATTAAATTTAAGCTCCGAAAAAAATATATTCACTCATGAAAAGACCAGAAACTACTGTTTTTCTTTTTATTTTATTTTTTAGTTTATATGGTAAAGCTCAAAAATTAGAAAATTTACACCCCTACGTCAATCCGTTAATCGGAAGTGAAAAAATGGGACACACTTATCCCGGAGCCACGGCACCATTTGGAGCTGTCCAGCTAAGCCCGGAAACCGATACCATTTCTTACGAAATGAACGGTAAATACAACGGTGATGTCTATAAATACTGTGCAGGATACCGATATGAAGACAAAACAATTGTAGGATTCAGTGCTACCCATTTCAGCGGAACGGGGCATTCTGACCTGGGAGATTTTTTAGTCATGCCCACCGTGGGAAAATTACAGCTGAATCCCGGAACGGCAGCTCATCCTGAAAACGGATACAGAAGCAGATTTTCCCATCAGAATGAACAGGCAGAAGCAGGCTACTACAAAGTTAAACTGGAAGATGATAATATTTTGGCTGAATTAACGGCCACTACCAGAGTCGGAGTTCACCGGTATACTTTTCCGAAATCTGACCAGGCACACCTGATTTTAGATATGATGGCCGGAATTTACAATTATGACGGCAAGAATGTATGGACTTATATTCGCGTAGAAAATGGAAACACCATTACCGGTTATCGACAGACCAACGGCTGGGCGAGAACAAGAACCGTATATTTTGCGATGAAGTTTTCAAAACCGTTTAAGTCGTACGGACAGAAAAATTATGACGGGAAACAGGTGTATAACGGATTCTGGAGGAAATTTGACCAGACCAAAAACTTTCCGGAAATCGCAGGAAAAAACCTGAAGATGTATTTTGATTTTGATACCGATGAAAACGAGGCGATTGAAGTTAAGCTGGCCATTTCTCCCGTAAGTCAGGCCAATGCACTCGAAAATTTAGAAAAAGAAACCGGAAGCCTCTCTTTTGACCAGGTGAAAGCACAAACACAGGAAAGCTGGAATAAAGAACTAAACAAGATTGTTATAAAAGGTTCTGACACTGAAAAAATGAACTTTTACACCGCAATGTATCATACTTTTATCAATCCCACAACATATACAGATTTCAATGGAGAGTATAAAGGTTTAGATCAAAATATTCATAAAGCGGACGGCTTCATCAACTATACCACCTTCTCGATTTGGGATACCTATCGGGCACTTCATCCTTTCTTCAATATCATTCAGCCCAAGAGGAATGATGATATGGTAAAATCCATGATGGCCCATTATGACCAGTTTTCGATGAAAATGCTTCCGATATGGTCGCATTATGCCAATGATAACTGGTGCATGAGCGGATATCACAGCGTGAGTGTAGTGGCAGACGCCATTATTAAAGGAAACTACACCGGGGACGCACAAGCAGCACTAAAAGCTTGTGTAGAAACGGCCAATAAGAGAGATTACGAGGGAATCGGACAGTATATAGATCTTGGCTATATTCCTGCGGAAAAAAACGGGACTTCCGTTTCCAATACTTTGGAGTATGCCTACGACGACTGGGCTATTGCTCAGTTGGCAAAACATCTTGGAGAAACAGAAATTTATAACCAATTTATAAAACGCTCCGAAAACTGGAAAAATAATTTCGATAAAACAGTCGGGTTTATGCGGCCACGTTTGGCGGATGGAACTTTTAAAAAAGATTTTAATGCTCTGAGTACACACGGACAGGGTTTCATTGAAGGAAATTCCTGGAACTACAGTTTCTTCGTTCCTCAAAACCCGGATCAATTGATTCAGGCCATGGGAGGAAAGAAAAAGTTTGCCTCAAAGCTGGATGAATTGTTTACGATGCATTTACCGGACGAGTTTTTTGCAGATACTGAAGACATTACCAGAGAAGGAATCATCGGAGGGTATGTTCACGGCAACGAACCGGCCCACCATGTTGCTTATTTTTATAACTGGGCGGGACAGCCCTGGAAAACACAGGCGCAAATAAGACGCATCTTAGAAATGCAGTACAAAGCGACTCCTGACGGATTGGGCGGAAATGACGATGCAGGACAGATGAGTGCCTGGTATATTTTAAGCTCACTTGGGTTTTATCCTGTGGCTCCGGGTTCGGAAAATTATGCGATCGGAAGTCCGGCGGTTGATCACGCTGTTTTAAACTTAGAAAACGGAAAAACATTCGAAATAGAGGCAGTCAATCAGAGTCCTAAAAATGTATATGTTGAAAAAATCCTTCTGAATGGAAAAGAAATAAAAAACTATACCCTGAAACATTCTGATATTATGAATGGTGGAAAACTGAGTTTTCATATGCGTTCAAAAGCCCGGAAATAATTCTTATCAAGTTTTTAACTCTGGCAAGAGTACAATAAAAAAACAATCCGTAATTTGAATACGACAATCATGGTTTTGCATACATAAGATTCTTAATTTCTGCTGAATTTTGTATCAATAAAAATCAACAATATGAAATTGAATCAGATACAACTGGGAAGCCAGGGTCTAATCGTTCCGAACATCGGTTTGGGGTGTATGGGAATGACAGGTTTCGGAGATGCAGATATGTACGGTAAAACCGATGAAAAAGAAGCGATTGCAACCATTCACCGTTCGCTGGAACTCGGTGGTAATTTTTTAGATACAGCTGATTTATACGGCCCTTTCAAAAACGAACAGTTAATCGCAAAAGCTATTGAAGGAAATCGCAATGCCTATATTATCGCGACAAAATTCGGGTGGGAAATTGATGACAATGACCAGGTGACGTGGAAAATCAACGGAAAAAAAGAGTACATAAAAAAATCAGTTGAACGTTCCCTGAAAAACCTGAAAACAGACTATATCGACCTTTATTATATGCACCGTCTTGATAAAAATACTCCAATTGAAGAAACTGTCGGAGCGATGAGCGAATTGGTAAAAGAAGGGAAAATAGGATATATCGGGTTGTCGGAAGTATCTTCTGAAACGGTAAAAAGAGCGCATGCCGTTCATCCGTTTTCGGCAGTACAAAGTGAATATTCTTTGTTTGAAAGAACGGTAGAAGAAAAAGGAGTGATAAAAACACTGAAAGAACTGGGTATTGGTTTTGTGGCTTATTCTCCGCTGGGAAGAGGGTTTTTATCCGGAAATATCAAGACGATTGATGATTTGCCTGAAAATGATTTCAGAAGAGGAATTCCTCGTTTTCAGGGGGAACAATTTCATAAAAATATCGAATTGGTGAAAGCGATTGAAAGTCTTGCAAAAGAAAAAAATATCACTTCCTCACAACTGGCACTGGCATGGATCATCAGTAAAGGAATTCTTCCTATTCCCGGAACCAAACGCAGAAAATATCTTGAACAGAATATTGAAGCATCAACGATTGAATGGTCAGAAGCTGAACTTCAGAAGCTGGAAAGTATCGTACCGTTGGGAACAGATACAGGTAAACCTTATGATGAATTCAGTATGGGATTGCTGGACTATTAATGTACCTTTACTTATTAATCAATTCAACCTAACAGGTTTTAAAAACCTGTTAGGTTTATATCTGAACGAAATACTCTGACAACCCTGATTGAATGAAATCCGTACGCACCATAAAAATAAAAGTTTAAAACTATGAACACCATACAGTCTGTTTCAGCATTTCACAAATTGCTGTCTCTTCCTGAACCAAAGCATCCGATGGTAAGTGTGATCAATCTTCATGAAAGTGTTTTTATTGAAGATGAGGTCTGGAAAGGCTTTGTCAGCAGATATTATTGTGTTGCCCTGAAGCGGAATGCCACAGGAAAAATAAAATACGGACAGCAACATTATGATTATGACAAAGGGGTACTGAGTTTTACTGCTCCCAATCAGGTCCAGTACCTGGATCTGAAAACCATGGACTGTGAAAATACAGGATACCTTCTTATCTTCCATGAAGATTTTCTGTTGAAACATTCATTGGCAAAAACGATCTCTTCTTACGGATTTTTCTCCTATGCCGTGAATGAGGCATTGCATTTATCTGAAGAGGAAGAGAATAATTTGCTTGAAATAATGTATAAAATCGATAAAGAATGTCAGCATATCGATCATCATACGCAGGAAATTATTTTGTCACAGATTGAATTGCTGTTAAATTATTCCAAACGGTTTTACGAGAGACAGTTTATTACCCGAAAAAGCGGAAGCCATCAGCTTTTAACTAAATTTGAATCCTATCTGAATGATTATTTTGATAAAGAATCTTCTGATAAAGGACTTTTGACAGTACACCGAATTGCAGAAGCGATGAATCTTTCAGCCAATTATCTAAGTGATCTTTTGAGAGTGCATACCGGACAGAATACCCAACAGCATATTCATGAAAAACTGATCAGCAAGGCAAAAGAAAAGCTTTCAACAACAGCACTTTCGGTGAGCGAAATTGCGTATGAATTGGGATTTGAGCATTCTCAGTCTTTCAGTACACTCTTCAGAAAGAAAACCAATATGTCGCCGTTGGAATTCAGGCAGTCCTTCAATTGATTTCCCTGAACCATAGCCTACAGACTTCACAGATAATTATCTTTAAATTCAAATAAAGGGTAGAGTCTGACGGCGAAATTATATCCCGATCACAGATGATATGACTGACAGTTTTACACATGAAATCTTTAAAATGCATCTTCTCTGATGTTCCGTTTATGGGTTTGTCCCCATTCTGAAAGTGACATGATTACATTTTTAAGCGTCCTGCTGTAATCAGTAGAAATATATTCCACAATAACCGGAGTCTGTTCTGCGTGAACGACTCTTTTGACAAAACCATTAAGTTCCAGGTCTTTCAGCTCATTGGAGAGTACTCTTGCTGAAATACCCTGAATACTTCTCTGAAGTTCGTTAAAACGGATATTTCCGCTTTCCTGTAATACAATGATGATCTTCAGTTTCCATTTTCCTCCGATCACATACAGGGCATCTTCAACAGATGAAAGACTTTGAGAACATTTCTTACTGCATTCAGAATTATTTACCGTAATTGTTTTTTCCATACATCAGAATTTTTCAACTAACCAAAAAGTTACTGCTAACCTTTAGTTCACTACTAACTTTTCATAAGCAAATGTACATAATTTTGTGAAAGAAATTTTAATTAAAAAAAATGAGAAACATACTTCACATTATTTCAAGCCCGAGAAAGGAAGTTTCGGCAAGTAGAAAATTAGGAAATGCTGTTATCGAAAAGATTCAGGAAAAATATTCTGACAGTGTTGTAAGGGAACGTGATCTTACCCAAAATCCGGTTCCGTTTTTAGAAGAAGAACATATTATTACTTTCTTTTCACCGGCAGAAAACCATTCGCCAGAACAGCAATCTATCAACAGATATTCTGAAGATTTAATTTCTGAGTTGAAGGAAGCTGATATTATTGTTATCGATTCGCCAATGTACAACTTCTCTGTTCCTGCAACTTTGCGGGCTTATTTCGACTTTACCTCAAGAGCAGGATATACTTTTAAATATGATGAAAACGGACCTAAAGGTTTGCTGAATGATAAAAAACTGTATATTGCTTTTACGTCGGGAAATATTTATTCTGAAGGTCCTTATCAGATCTATGATTCTAATGTTCCGTATATTAAAAATATTTTTGGTTTTTACGGAGTTTCTGATGTCAGTGTCTTCCGTGCAGAAGGTTTGTCGATTCCGGGAATCCAGGAAACTTCTTTGGAAAAAGCGATTGAAGAGATTACGATTGATTAATTTTTTTAATAATGTTAGTTAATTAATCCTTGTCAGGGCTTTGAACCCTGACAGGGATTATTATTTACAATAAGTTTTGGCTAAAGCCTATTGATTCAACATAAAAAACGGGCTAAAGCCCGTTCCTATTGATATAATTATTTGTTTATCATTTATTCTGCCACTTCAAAAAGCAAACGCTCCCCGAATTTTGTATCATTAACTTTTCCATTTTCATAAACCAGGTTTCCATTGACAAACGTGTGCGTCACTTTAGAGTGGAAATTCATGCCTTCCAGTGGACTCCAACCGCATTTATAAAGGATATTTTCTTTTTCTACCGTCCAGTTTTCGTTTAAATCTACCAAAACCAAATCCGCTTTATAGCCTTCTCTTACAAAACCCCTCTTCTCCACCCTGAAAAGAATCGCAGGGTTATGAGCCATTTTTTCAACAATTTTTTCCAGAGAAATTTTCCCGTCGATATAATTTTCCAGCATCACGACTAAGGAATGCTGAACCAAAGGCGCTCCCGAAGGACATTTTGTATAGACATTCTGCTTTTCTTCCCAGGTATGAGGGGCATGGTCAGTGGCAATTACGTCAATTCTATCATCCAGCAATGCCTCCCAAAGCCCATCTTTGTCTTTCTGAGTTTTTACAGCAGGGTTCCATTTGATCAATCCTCCTTTGGTATCATAATCTTCGTTGGTGAATGTCAGGTGATGAACACAGACTTCTGCTGTGATTTTTTTATCTTTTAAAGGAATATCATTTCTGAAAAGTTCTGTTTCTTTTGCGGTAGACAAGTGAAAAACATGAAGCCTGGCTCCTGTTTTTTCTGCCAGCTCAACTGCTTTTGAAGAAGACAGATAGCAGGCTTCTTCACTTCTGATCAGATGGTGGAATTTTACAGGAATATCATCACCGTATTTATCCATATATTTCTGAGTATTGGCCCTGATGGTTGCTTCATCTTCGCAATGAACAGCAATAAGCATTTTTGTATTGCCGAAAATATTCTCCAGCGTTTCAGGATTGTCTACCAGCATATTCCCTGTGGAAGAACCAAGAAAAAGTTTAACTCCGGGTACATTTCTCGGATTTGTTTTTAATACTTCTTCCAGATTATCATTGGTTCCGCCCATCATAAAACCGTAATTGGCATAGGCTTTTTCAGAAGCAATCTCATATTTATCGGCCAGTAATTCCTGGGTAACTGCATTGGGAACGGTATTGGGCTGATCAATAAAACTAGTTATCCCGCCTGCAACAGCTGCACGCGATTCGGTCTCGATGTTGCCTTTATGGGTAAGGCCCGGCTCACGGAAATGCACCTGATCATCGATGACGCCGGGTAGAAGATATTTTCCTCCGCCATCAATAACCTGATCAGTTTCCTCTGAAATCCGGGAATCTATTTTGGATATTAAATCATTTTCAATTAAAATATCGCCTTCAACGATCTTCCCTTCGTTTACGATTTTTACATTTTTAATTAAGGTCTTCATCTTTACTATTTAGATTATATTTAGGACATAAGAAGTTATATTTAAATACTACTTTATTATGTTTCACGTATAAAAACAAAATTAAGGTTTATGAATGAATTTTGACCGTGCAGATCAAAATCTGTTTCTAAATATTTACATTTGCAGAAAAAATTTCGACTTTGTACAAGAAACTATTAGGGCAGACCATCATCTACGGAGTAGGAGCCATAGCGCCCAGAATAATACTTTTTATTCTTAATCCACTTTTGATCTACAAAATTCCCAATGAAGGTTTTGCGGTTTTCACACAGCTGTATGCATGGATTTCGTTTGTTAATATTATGCTTTCTTTTGGTTTTGAAACGGCTTATTTCAGATTCTCAGCAGAAGATGGAAATGAAAAGAAAACTTTCAATACTTCATTTTGGTTTCTGTTTTCAACCTCCACCCTATTCCTGGCTCTTTGTTATTTATTCAACCAGCCGATAGCAGATTATGCAGGTTACCATGACCATCCTGAATATATTAAATGGTTTGCACTAATCGCCTTTTTTGACAATTTACTGGTGATTCCGTTTGCATGGCTGCGTTTTCATAACAAGCCGGTCAAATATTCTGCCGTGAGAATTATTCAGGCAGTTTTTCAGGCGTTTTTCACGGCAGCTTTATTCTTCTGGATTCCACAAAGTATCTCAAAAGGCTTGGGTTTAAATCAGAATGTAGATTACCCGTTTTTCAGTAATCTTGCCGGAAGCGCTTTAGGCTTTTTATTACTGCTTCCGATCATCATAAAGGTAAGATTTCAGTTCATAACCTCTTTATTTGCCCGGATGATCAGATATTCGTTTCCTTTAATGCTGGCAGGGCTGGCCTTTATGGTGAATGAAAACTTCGATAAATCTATACAGAGAAACCATATATCAGATGAAGAGGCCGGTGCTTATGGAGGCTGTTATAAGCTGGCGGTACTGATGACCTTATTTGTTACGGCTTACAGAATGGGTATTGAACCGTTCTTTTTCAAACAGATGGATAAAGGGGACGCAAAAAAAACCTATGCAAAGGTGGCTGAATATTTTGCTTTTTTTGCCTGTGCCGTAGCCTTAGGAATCATTGCCAATATTGCCTGGCTGAAAGACGTTTTTATACCCAATAAATCTTACTGGATCGCTATAGATATCATTCCGATCATTGTTGTGGCCAATCTTTGCTTCGGGATCTATTACAACTTTTCAACCTGGTATAAAGTAACCGACAGGACCAGTATAGGAACTGTTATCTCATGGCTCGGAGCGGGAATCAATATCGCACTGAACCTGTTGGCACTGAACTATTTCCACAGTATGATCGGTTCTGCATGGGCCACTTTCGGGGCCTATGCCGTTATGATGATTGTATCCTATCTGTTGGGGCAGAAATATTATCCTATCCCCTACAGAATGAAAAAAATGTCGTTTTTCCTGATATTACTCGGCGTATTCAGTCTTATTATTGTGAAATATCTAAACTATCACATCGTAACCAGTAATTTATTATTCTTAATTTTTATCGGAATTTTGGCATACTCCGAAAAAGACATGCTGCTTTCCAAAATCAGGAAAAATTAACTTTTGGTCTCTGTTTTGCTGATAAACAGTCTGCGAAAAACGTGACGAGGGTTTCGAAGATATGATAAATGTTACTCTGAAGATGGGTTTTAATTTATTATCTTTAACCTGAAATTAAAACAAACAAATAAAAACATTCTTATATATTTTATGAAAATTATTGTTCCTATGGCTGGGCGTGGTTCCAGATTACGCCCACATACCTTAACGGTTCCAAAACCTCTTATTCCTATCGCCGGAAAACCTATCGTACAACGACTGGTAGAAGATATTGCTAAAGTTGCAGGAGAAAAAATTGAAGAAGTAGCATTTATCATCGGAGATTTTGGTCCGGAGATTGAAAAATCTCTGTTACAGATTGCCGAAAAATTAGGAGCAAAAGGAAGCATCTATTACCAGAATGATCCTCTGGGCACCGCTCATGCGATCAAATGTGCCGAACAATCGATGACAGGAGATGTGGTGATCGCCTTTGCAGACACCCTTTTCCGTGCAGACTTTATTTTAGATAAAAACTCCGATGGAGTGATCTGGGTGAAAAGTGTTGAAGATCCTTCTGCATTCGGAGTTGTAAAATTGGACAACTACGGTTTTATTACCGACTTTGTCGAAAAACCGGCAACTTTCGTTTCAGATCTGGCTATTATCGGTATCTATTATTTTAACAGTGCCGAAAAACTGATGGATGAGATTAATTACATCATGGATAATAATATTAAAAATGGTGGCGAGTATCAGTTAACAACAGCACTGGAAAACCTTAGAGCGAAGGGGGCAAAATTTACTTTAGGAAAAGTAAATGACTGGATGGACTGCGGGAATAAAAATGCTACCGTCGAAACAAACAGCAAAATCCTGGACTACGAAAAAGAAGAAATGCTGAATTATCCTGCTTCTGCAGTTATTGAAAACTCACTCATCATACAGCCATGTTTTATCGGTGAAAATGTAAAGATTTCCAATTCTAAAGTAGGTCCTGGCGTTTCACTGGGAAATAATACCATCATTGTGAATTCAAATATTGAAAACTCATTGATTCAGGAAAACACAAGGATTAATCACGGCAATCTTTCCAATTCGATGATTGGAAATTCGGCTCAGTACTTCGGGGTATCCAGAGAGATCTCATTAGGAGATTATTCCGTTTTAGATTTTTTATCTAAATAATAGATTATCATTAACGTAACTTACATAAAACCAAACCACACAAAATATTTTTGTGTGGTTTGGCGTTAATATTGCACCTTATTTTTTAACTCAAAGGTATATACATGAAAAATTGGATTCCGCTAATAGTATTACTTTTCGTGGTGACTTCCTGCAAAACCAGGAATGCCAGCCGGAAAAAAGACAACCCTATAAAAACAGACAGCACTTATGTTACCGGTAACGGTAATAATCCAAAGGATGCCAATGAACCGGTAAGAGACAAACTTACATTCTATGAACACGTATTGGTTCCGCCAAAATTTGATCAGATCAAAATCAACAGTAAAGTAAATGTAGAAACAGGCAGTTTTATTCCAACCCTTGATGCAACGATCTATATTGAAAATAATAAAAAGGTCTGGATGAATCTGTCAGCTCTCCTATTTAATGTTGCACGTGGAATTGCCACTCCTGAAGGCATTAAAGGCCAGGATAAAACCAGCAGAACGTACATTGATTCGGATTTTGATTACCTGAATAATTTACTGAACGTTAATTTTATCGATTACAAATCTCTAGAGAAAATTTTAATGGGCCGGACTTTTGTAAAAATTACAGATTCTCAGTTTACCCTCACAAAAAATGCCCGGGGATTTAAATTGGTCTCCAATACTAATCAAAAGATTGTAACAGACGATAAAACCAGAGAGTATAAAATTGTTTTACAGTATGATACGAATTACGACTTATTAAGTGTCAATTTAAGAGATGTCTTATCTCCTGACGAATTGGAAATTTCATACAGCAACTGGGATGAATTGAGTGGAATACGTCTTCCAAAAAATGTTAAAATAATTATAAAAGGCTCAAAATCTAGTCAGATTTTACTGGAAAATACGAAATTTGACTTTTCGAGGATGGAAACACCCTATTCTGTACCGTCCAGTTACAAGAAAATTGAGATTAAATGATTAAAAAATTTAGCTTTTTAATAGGTATCGTAATGTTCGGACTTCAATTTGGACAAGGCCCAAAGAAAGAACAGTTACAGAAACAGAATGCCGAGCTTAAAAAACAAATTGCACAAATAAATACAGATCTTGCGAAGACCAGAAATGAGTCTAAGCTGTCGATCGGTTACCTGACGAATGTTAATAAGAAATTGGTTTTAAGAGAGAAAGTTTATTCCAATACTCAGAAAGAGAAAAGATTTATTGAGGATGACATTTATCTTCGTCAGTTGGAGATCAACCGCCAAAACAGAGAGCTTGCTGTTCTCAGAAAGAATTATGCTGAAGTTCTGGTGAATGCTTACAAGAATAAAGGGGTACAAAATAAGGTAACCTTCATTCTGTCTGCGAAAAATATGGGTGAAGCCATCAGAAGAGTTCAATATCTGAAACAATACTCGGATTACCAGGATAAAAAAGCCGCAGAAATTACGGATGCTGCCAACCAGATTAAAAGAACCATCGCTCAGAAACAGTCTTCTGTAAAAGCTAAGGAACAGCTCCTGATCAATCAGCAGAAAGATTTAACCACGATTAACATTGAAAGACAGCAGAAAGAACAGCTTGTCGCAGAGTTTAAAAAGAACGAAGCAAAATTAACAGGTGACTTGAGACAGAAACAGGCGCAGTCAAAAGCTCTTGAAGGACAGATCCGAACCATTATCGCTGAAGAAATAAGAAAAGCAAAAGCTGAAGAAGAAGCAAGGCGAAAAGCTGAAGCAGAAAAAATACGTCTCGCAAAAATCGCTGCAGAAAGAGAAAAAGCAAGAATTGAAGCTGAAGCAAAAGCACGGGCCGAGGCGTTAGAAAGAGAGAGATTGGCGGCTGAAGCTGAAGCAAGAAAAGCAACGGAATTAGCGGCAAAAAGAGCGGAAGAAGAAAGAAAACGTACGGAGGAAGCTGCAAGAGCAGAGTCCAATGCGAGAGACGAAGCCCGAAAGGTAGCGGCCAAAAAGGCTTCGGAAGAAGCGGCTGCAAAAGCAAGAGAAGCTGCCAATAAAGTGACGGCAGCCCGGGCAGCAGAAGCAGCTCTGGAAAAAAGAAAAGAAGACGATAAAAAGGCCGCCGAAAGCAAAGCGATGACCAATTATGGAGTTACCACGGTAGCCGGAAGTAATTTTGCAGATAATAAAGGTAGGTTAGGCTATCCCGCCGACAGGATCGGTCAGATTACTCACCGTTTTGGAAGACAGCCACATCCTGTTTTTAAAAATATCTACGAAGAAAATAACGGTATAAAAATATCGGTGGCTTCCGGTACACGAGCAAAATCTGTATTTCCGGGAACCGTATCTTCAGTAATCGCCAGCAGCGACGGCACAAAAACCGTTATGCTGAAACACGGGAATTACTTCACCATTTATTCAAACTTGGGTAGTGTGAACGTTTCCAAAGGCCAGCAAGTTTCTGCCGGAACGATTCTTGGAGCAGTAGGTCAGGATTTCGACGGGTCTTATACCCTTGATTTCCAGGTATGGAACGGAAGTTCACCAGTTGATCCATTAGGTTGGGTTTCTTATTAAAAAAGATTAACTTTGCAAAAAGAATTAACATGAATACACTAACAATACTTGCCTTATCTTGGCAACATATCTTGATCGTAGCGATACTTCTGGTATTACTTTTCGGTGGCAAAAAAATCCCGGAACTAATGAGAGGAGTAGGTTCAGGTATTAAAGAATTTAAAGATGCAGTGAAAGAAGAAGACAAACCCGGTGCAGAAAAAAAGACGCCTTCTACACCTCCTGCCAATGATCCTTCTTCCAGCAACTAAATTCTACAGAATTAATGAACTTTACAGAGATTGCATGGGCCGTCTTCAATCGAGCTATTGAAGATTATCACATGTTTGATGACGTTAACACTCTAATTAATAACCCGTTCGAAAAAGACAGTTTGGAACGGATTTTGTATGCAAAGAACTGGATTGATACCGTTCAATGGCATTTAGAAGATATCATTAGAGATGAAAATATAGATCCGACAGAAGCTCTTCAGCTGAAGAGAACAATAGATGCTTCTAATCAGAAAAGAACTGATTTGGTAGAATTTATAGATGGTTGGTTTCTTAAAAAGTTTGAAAATATAACTCCTAAACCGGATGCAAAATTAAATACCGAAACTCCCGCTTGGGCAGTAGACCGATTATCCATTCTTGCACTAAAGGTTTATCACATGTCATTAGAAGCTCATAGAGAATCTGCTTCAGAAGAACACAGAGCCAGTTGTCAGAAAAAACTGGACGTCCTTCTAACCCAGAAAATTGATCTTTCGACTTCTATTGATCAGTTGCTTGCTGATATTGAGAACGGTGATGTTAAGATGAAAGTATACAAACAGATGAAAATGTATAATGATGAAAGTCTTAACCCAATCCTCTATCAAAAGGGGCAAAAATGAAACGACTATTTTTCTTAGGAGTACTATTAATAATAACATCTTGCGCAACGGAAAAACTTAATTTTTCTCCGTTGACAAATAATTTTTATAGCGAATCAAAAGGTTCGAATGCTGATAAGAGTTTGAAAAAAGGCATAGAAATTAACATCAAGGAAAATGTGAATGCCTCTGAAATTTCAAACCTGATCTCCACCTTTCCTAAGTTTAAAGACCCTGCTCTTAATGATGAAGTTTCTTCATTGAAATATAGCTTACAGAATTATCTGTATGCAATAGATGCCAACAATGCAGGCGGTAAAAACAGAGCAGTTAAAGATTTCGAAAGATCTTATAAAAAAATTCAAAGACTCAGGAAAAATCTCAACAAAGATGACGATGAGGTTCTTAACAGGTACTTGGTACGGTTAAAAACCAATATCACAATTATAGAAGACGTTATAAAAGGAAGTTAAAACTAATTAGAACGATTAATGATTAAAATTCAGGCGGAAGCCAATGTTCCGACGGAACACGGTACCTTCCGAATGATTGCTTTTTCCGAAAACGAAAACGACTGGATGCCCCATATGGCTATTATTGCCGATACTACAGATTTCTCTAAACCTGTAAATGTACGTTTTCATTCAGAATGTATCACCGGAGAAGTTTTCCATTCAAAAAAATGTGAGTGTGGTCAACAGTTAGATGCTGCAATGAAATATATCCACGAGAACGGAGGAATTATTATTTACCTTCGTCAGGAAGGGAGAAATATTGGAATCATTAATAAGCTTAAGGCTTATTCTCTTCAGGAAAAAGGATTTGATACAGTAGAAGCTAATCTGAAACTGGGGCTTCCCGCTGATGACAGAAACTTCGGGGTTGCTATTGAGATTTTAAACATATTGGATATAAAAGATATTAATCTGCTAACCAATAATCCTGAAAAGATAAAATATGTAAAGGAAAGCAATATTCATCTTAACTCAAGAATTCCTTTGCAAATTGCTGCCAATGAAGTAAGCAGAGGATATTTACAGACTAAAAAAGATTATTTTGGTCATTTACTCGACGAGAATGATAATTAAAATTTTCTTATAGAAAACATGGGCTCCGAAAGAATTTCTTTCGGAGTTTTTTATTGTAAGAATATTCTGGCCTTTAACTATATAAACTGCTTGTATAAAGATTGCAAGATTCTCCAAATTAACAATAATAAAGCTCCGAAATAAATTCCGGAGCTTTTGTAATTATAAAAAACTGAAAAGATATATTCTTAATTTACTTTGTAAGTCTTTATTTTAGACTCATCAATATGATAATATTTTACTACAGCATTATAATCGCTGTGATCTACAGAATTGGTACTTTTACTCTGGCTGGCAGGTACCAATACAATTCTGAATCTCTGATTTTGCAGGTATTGATTAACTTCTCCTGCACTCATCGATGATAAACTAAAGTTATTGTCATCAATTCTAATCTGAACCTCCTGAGAGTCAAAAACAAAATTATAATCAAATTTTCTTGCAGTAGCACTTGGAGTATCTAAATAAGTTGTTTTTGGAATCTGCTGCCAAGCACCTCCTGCACTTCTGTAAACTAATACAACATCTGTACCCTGAATATTAATTCCCTGGGAAAATGCATAATTATTAGCACTTGTAAAAGAACCAACAACATCTCTTGATTGTGAATAAGTATCGAAATCTTCATCATCGTCCTTACAGCTGAATACAAATAAGCTTACAAAAGCAAGTAATAATATTGGAAAAATTTTTTTCATTTTATAGAAGTTTAGTTATTATTTATAAAGCGTATTCAAATCATATACCAAAAATTTCAAAAACCTTGTTTTCATCGTTTTTTTAATTGTATTTTTGTTCATATCGAAAAATCATGAAGAAATTAGTGTACGCTACCCTCTTTATATTCTTTTTTTTAAGTTCAGGCATATCCGCTCAGTACCAGCCTGAAAACATCTCAAAAAAAGAGTTGAAAATAGCTCATCAATGGGTTGATAAGACCTATCAAGCGCTTTCTCAGGATGAGAAATTAGGACAGCTTTTTATCGTAGCCTTATATACCAACAGAGGTGAAAATGAAATCAGTAGCGTGAGAAACATTATCACTAATGATAAAATTGGAGGACTTATTTTAATGCAGGATGATGCCGCAAGAGAAATAAATCTGGTCAACGAATTTCAGCAAAAATCAAAGATCCCTTTAATGATCGGGATGGATGCAGAATGGGGATTGTACCAGAGGATTCCAACAGCACACAAATTTCCCTGGGCAACGACGTTGGGAGCTATCCAGGATAAGAAATTAATTGAGCAGATGTCTGCCAAAATTGCCGAAGACTGCCGGAGAATGGGCATTAATTGGAATTTTGCGCCAGTAGTTGACGTTAATACCAATCCTGACAATCCCATCATTGGCAACAGAAGTTTCGGTTCTGAAGTGAATAATGTGATCAGTTCTGCTTTATCGTATTCAAACGGGCTTCAGGATAACCGTATTCTGGCTGCGATTAAACATTTCCCGGGACACGGCGATACCAATACCGATTCACATCTAGACCTGCCCGTAGTCTCTCACGATATTAACCGGCTAAATAAAATAGAATTGGCCCCTTTTAAGGCTTTAATGGATAAAGGAATCGGAGGCGTTATGGTCGCACATTTGTATGTTCCGGCTTTAGAGTCAGGAAAAGGAATTCCTGCTTCCGTATCGAAAAACATTATCACAGGCCTGCTGAAAGAAAAATTAGGATATAAGGGCTTAATTATTACGGATGCTCTGAATATGGGAGCAGTAGCGAATAAATACAAACCCGGAGAATTAGATGCAATGGCTTTCAAAGCCGGAAACGATATTATGCTGTTCTCTCAGGGCGTGGCGAGTGGAAAAAAACTGATTCAAAAAGCCATTGACAGAGGAGAAATTTCCCAATCACGGGTGGAAGAAAGTGTAAAGAAAATTCTACTGACTAAATATTTCCTGGGACTTAATCAATATACTCCCAGAAATGCGGAAAACATCACTTCAGACATTAATAACAATTCTCATAAAGTATTGATTCAGAATTTATATTCGAATGCTTTAACTTTAATAAAGGACGACCGTAAACTGCTTCCGCTTCAGACAAAACAAATCTATTATGTTCCTCTGGAAGAAGCACCTTATCAGACTTTCGTCGATGAACTGGGATCGAATGTAGTCATAAAAAAAGCCGGAGAGATTAATACCATTCCCAATAATTCGACTGTGATCGTAGGCTTTCATAAAGATAATTCCACAGCCTATAAGCCGTATAAGATTTCAGAAACATCGAAAAGAGTCCTGGCAGACTTGGCAAAAACTCAGAATGTTATTCTCAATGTTTTCGGAAGTGCTTACGCGCTGAAGGATATTGATATTTCTAAAGTGTCCACAGTTCTCGTTTCATACGAAAATAACGATGATTCGATGACCGCTACAGCCAATGCATTAAAAGGAAAGACAAAAATCCGGGGCAGACTGCCTGTTCTGGTTAATGACCAACTAAAGGCAGGAATGGGTATCGATTTGGATACTGCGACTGCAAAACAATGGTGAATTCAGCTATTTACAACATCAAAACAACAATAAACTAATGAAAATAGGCATACTTTGCTATCCAACATACGGCGGAAGCGGAATCGTAGCAACAGAACTGGGAATGTCACTGGCCAACAAAGGCTATGAGGTTCACTTTATCAGTAATGCGCTTCCTGCAAGACTTGATATTACCAATCCGAATATTTTCTTTCACAGGGTGAATGTTCAGACGTATCCGCTTTTTCAATATCAGCCTTATGATATCGCATTAAGTTCCATGATCTATCGGGTAGTGAATCTTTACAAACTGGATCTACTGCATGCTCATTATGCTATACCCTATGCCTACGCAGCTTTTACTGCAAAACAGATGTTGCGGGAAGACAATAATGACATTCCGTTGGTAACCACGCTTCACGGAACGGATATTACTTTGGTAGGACAACATCCAAGCTACAAACATGCGGTAGAATTTTCTATCAATCAGTCGGATGCCATCACTTCTGTTTCAGAAAGCCTTAAAAGAGATACCTTACAGTTCTTTAAAATCAAAAAAGAAATTCAGGTCATTACCAATTTTATTGATAATTCTGAATTTGATGAACCGAGTGACTGCCAGCGCACCCAGTTTGCCAATTCTGATGAGAAAATCCTGATCCATGTTTCTAATTTGCGCCCGGTAAAAAGAGTCGATGAAGTACTACAGATTTTCAAAAATGTTCAGAACAAGGTTAAATCAAAATTAATCATCATCGGTGAAGGTCCGGATATGGAAAAGATCAGTCAGTTCTTAGAAGAAAACCCTGATCTAATTTCAAAGATCCGTCTGCTCGGTAAAGTAAACGATTTATACAGGATCCTTCAGCTTTCAGATGTATTTTTATTGCCTTCGGAACAGGAAAGCTTTGGTTTGGCCGCATTAGAAGCAATGGCTGCCCATACGCCGGTGATCAGCTCGAATGCAGGAGGAATTCCGGAAGTAAACATCCAGGGAGAAACCGGATTCTTAGCAGAAATCGGAAATGTGGAGGCGATGAGCAACTATACCATTAAACTGCTGAGCAACGATGAACTTTTAGCCAAAATGAAAGAAAATGCGAAAGAACAGGCTATAAAATTCGATTTAAAAAACATTCTTCCTATCTATGAAGAAATGTATAGAACAACGATCGAAAATTTCAAAAAAGAGTTGACAAAAGTGTAGCATTTCTGTTATATTTGTGTCACATTTATGACGGAAAAACTGCTTCAATATCTTTGGAACTTTAAGGTTTTCAAACATTTTGACTTCAAGGATATTGAAGGGAATTCCGTTGAAATACACGACTTCGGTAAATGGAATACAGATTCCGGCCCGGATTTCTTATCGGCAAGAATTAAAATCAATGATCTTATTTTTGCCGGAAATATTGAGCTCCACGTCAAATCTTCCGACTGGATCTTTCATAACCACTCTTCAGATCCTAATTATCAGAATATTATCCTTCATATTGTTTTTCAAAACGACATGGAAATCGAGGAGTTTAATCATAATCATATTCCGACATTAGAATTACTCAATTACATCGACCAGGATATTCTCTGGAAATATAAAAAACTGGCGGGCGGAAGTCAGTTTATTCCCTGCGAAACCATTTTTAATCCTACCCGGATCCCGGTTAATTTCCATGAACAGAACATGTTAAAAAAACTGGAGCAGAAGTCCCTGGAATTAGAAAAAAGCTTACAGCAGTTTAAAAACAATTTTGAAGCTGTTTTATTTCAGAGCCTCGCCTATTCTTTCGGTTTAAAAGTTAATGCATTTATTTTTAAGCAGATCGCAGAAAGTGTCGACTTCAGCATCATTAACAAACTCCGCCATAATGAGACGCAGCTCGAAGCATTATTGTTTGGTATTTCCGGTTGGCTGGAAAACCCTGAAGATGACCGGATGAAAATCTGGAAACGCGAATTCGATTTTATTAAAGTGAAATTTAATATTTCCGATCTAAAATTCCGTCCCAAATTCTTACGGTTACGGCCACCTAATTTTCCGACCATCCGTTTATCACAATTAGCGAATCTTTATCATCAGCATCAGAGTTTATTTTCTAAAATTATTCATATTCAGCGTTCAGAGGATATATTTGAAATATTTAAAAAAGTAAAAGCTTCGGAATATTGGGACAATCATTTCAATTTCGGAAAAATTTCTACGGTACACCAGCCAAAGACGCTGAGCAGAGACTTTGTTGAATTGCTGATTTTAAATACTGTTTTACCCCTGAAATATACTTATCAGAAATATCAGAATGAGGAAACAGCAGATGAAGTATTGAATTTTTACAGGCATCTTCCTGCTGAAAAAAACGCCGTGGTAAGTGATTGGAAAAGATTGGGATTGACTTGCAAAAACGCTTTAGAAAGTCAGAGTCTGATTTATCATTATAAAAATTCATGTGAAGAAAAAAATTGCTTAAATTGCAGTATCGGATTTAAACTTTTAAAAGAATCTTCAAATGTTTGATAATATTCGCCACAAAATGGAAAGAGAATGGTTTGGTGTTCTGACCAGAACAGGCGCAAAACTGGGCATTCCTGTCTCTAAGCTGAGGGTATTTTTCATCTACTCTACTTTTGCTACCGCAGGATTTTTCTTTCTTATTTATTTGGGATTAGCCTTTACACTTTGGATTAAAGATATTTTCATTACAAGAAGACCGAGTGTTTTTGATTTATAACCATGGAATTTTTACAAATTACAAGTCCTGACGATTACAGAGTTCAGGAAATTTTCGACTCCTACTGCAGTACCTTTCCCGAAGACGAGAGAAGAGACTGGAAAACGCTGGTTGCCTTATTCTCAAATCCGAAAGTTAAAATAATTTCGGTTTCATCCGAATCTAAAAATGTCGGGTATCTTATTATCTGGGAACTGAGCAATTATACTTTTGTGGAACATTTTGAAGTATTCCCGGAGTTCCGGAGTCAGAAATTAGGTTCGTACATCACCGGTTATTTATTTGAAAACTATCCCAGGATTATTCTGGAGATTGAGCCCGACCACTTAGGCGATGATGCCAAAAGACGTTACTCTTTTTATGAGCGGAACGGTTTTCATCTGATTGATGAAATGTATGTTCAGCCAAGTTACGGACCAGGAAAAAAACCACTCGATTTATGGTTGCTGGCCAACTATTCTCCTGAGAATATAAAGGAGATTAAAGATGAAATCTATGATGTCGTTTATCATTAAAATATAAATCCGGGATACAAACCCCGGAGTTTATTATGTATTAAACGTAAGATCAGTTTACTTCGTATTCCAGCTTGATTGTAATGCTTGCTTCTTTTTCTTTGGAAGATGTATTGAATGTTCCTCCATAGGAATAATCTTCGTTGGAATTGGGGGCAGTAATCTGAATAACACCCATGGTTGCTTTTTTCAGATTTCCAAGATCACTACCTGAGTTTTCTGCAATTTTTTCTGCGCGTTCTTTAGCATCTTTTGTAGCAGAAGCGATCATTTCCTGTTTTACGGTGGCTAGCTTTGTATAGAAATAACTGGGCGAAGATGAGGTAAACTCTATCCCGCGATTGATAATTTCTGTGATATTTCTCGAAAGATTCTCAATTTTAGTAACTTCTTTACTTTCTATGGAAACCCTTTGCGTAAGGCTATAGCCGGAGAATTCCCCCTGAACATTATTTCCGTTGGCATCCGTGTAGTTTCTGAACTGCTTTTGAATGTCAACCGAAGAAAAAACAATTTCGCTTTGCTTTACTCCCTTTGAAAGAAGATAGTCATTGATCGTTTTTTTGTCTATTGCCAGCTCATCATATGCTGCCTTCAGATCAAAATTATTTTTAGAAAAACTTCCGGACCAGGTTACGAGATCGGAAGTAAATTTTTTAGAACCTAATCCGGTAACTGAAATGGTATTTTCAGATTTATTCCTGTTTTTGACGGCATTTCCCAAAAGCCCTAGACCTATAATAAATCCAAGTGCACCAATGGCAATTGCTATAATATTTTTATTCATAAAACCAGCTTTTGTTTTGATTTACAATTAGATTCAACAATTCCCATTCCAATTTTAAGATTTTTTAACATGTTCAACGTTTATTTTTTCCTGTTTGCAAACGCTCAAGATACGTAGGAATAGTTTCTTCCATTCTGAATAAAACTCCGGATAGGTTTTTAGATTTTACATAGGTTCTGATATGAGGGTTTTCGGAAAACGAAAACTCGATAAATTCAGAAATTCTTTCAACGGGAATTCCCGCTTTTGTAAAATAATCATTATCGACTCTGTTTCTCACCCATAAAATATGCTCCTGTAAGTCATCATACCGGTAAGCTCTTTTTTGTCGCCGTGCTTTTCCACTGATCAGGTCGTATGCGCCCTGAACATTTAACTGTCCTAAAAGAATGGGAATCAGCACCTGCTTTACTTCTGCCGGTTTTTCTCTCATTTTACCTCTGGGTTGCGGAAGCCCTACGGCATCTCTTACCTGCTCCCCTTTAGTCCTACGGGCAGCATCTTCTTTTCTGGCCACTTTTACTTCTTCAATTTCTTCAGGAACTTTTATCATCATCATAAACACCTTAGAATTTATCCCGGATTTCAAAACTCTTACGGAATTTCTTTCATAGCCGACTTTTACGAACCTAAGCTCATCATCTTCTGATGCTGAGATTGAAAATTCTCCGGAAGAATCACTGTATGTTTTCTGGTCTGTAGCCATATTAATAACCATGACGGATGCGAGGTCACTATGATCCTGATCTGTAATTTTCCCGGTAACCGTTTCCTGAGAATAAATTATTCCAAAGAGAAAAATTAAAATTATTCCCCATCTGCCTTTTGCCATACCAAGAATTTATTTTTGAGTATAAGGTGCACGGTAAGAGGAGATACGCGTTAAAACAGCTCTCTGAAACCTGTTTAAATCTGCATCGCTGCAATATCCGTATTTTAATATATTTTTCCTTTCAAAACCTCCGGCAAAGACATAATAAATAAAATGCTGAATATTCGGTTTATCTATTTTCAGATCTGTAAAATACTGCTCACCCAATACATTGGTTAGATAAGTCATAAAATCCACATCATCCCATTTGTTTTTCACCTTCCCCACAGAAAATCCCTGTCCTTTAGGCTGTACAAATTCTCCGGCTCTTGCTGCCAGAATCCTGGGATCCGACTTTTTTACCATATACTGATCGATCTCTCTAACCAGCCGCTCCACTTTTTTAGGTCTGTTGAGGGTTTTGGAATCGATCTTCAGGTCTCCCGTAAGGCCTTTGGAGATTTCAATTTCAGGGATCTGAATGCTTGCGCGGGTAAGCCTAATGTTCAGCGGTGCGCTGATATTTTCCTTCGTAATTTTTACATTGAAACGATCGTAGCCGGTTTTAATAAATCTCAGCTCATCTCCGGCTCTTCCGGATATCATAAAATGACCGTCTTTATTGGAGGGTACACGTTCGTCTGTTCTGATATTAATAACAGTAACATCCTGCATCTCCAGATTCTCTTCGGACATCACCTTCCCGAAAATGTATTCCTGAGCATTACCGGTAATAAAAAATAGCGTTAATAAAATAAAGAGTAGTTTAATTTTCACGAATAGTTTTTTATGAAACAAAACTATCAATATTTTTAAATTATAGCATAAGTTTAACCACAGTTAACGCGTTTTGGGATTTATTTAGTATTTTGATTTTCGAAACCGTTAAATAGCGAGCCTGTATTGTTAAAATTTCATGTAAATTTTAGCTAACTTGCACTTCCAATTCTTCATAAAAATGCAAAATTCTTATACAGTAATCAATGCTTCTGCGGGCTCCGGCAAAACTTATGCCCTGGTGCAGCGTCTTTTGATGATCTGTCTTCGTTATCCTCATCAGCAGCACTCGATCAGGAATATTCTGGCACTCACTTTTACCAATAAAGCTGCCAACGAAATGAAGGAAAGAATTTTATCCTGGCTGGGAAACTTTTCGGCAGATTCTTATGCTGAAAACGGGGATTTAAAAAACATACAGAAGGCATTTGAGCAAGAAGGTCTGAAAATCACTATTGATGAATTGCATAACCGGTCTAAAAAACTCCTCGATTATGTGCTTCATAATTATTCAACACTTAATATCGGAACAATTGACCGTTTCAACTCAAGGCTGGTAAGAAGTTTCTCCTATGAACTGGGGCTGGCCAAAAATTTTAATCTTGAAATTGAAGCAGAACCCTATTTGATCGAGGCGGTAGATAAGATGCTTGATCAGATCGGAGAAAATGAAGTGATTTCCAATTCTTTCATGGATTATGTAGACTATAGCCTTGAAAACAATGAAAGAATCAATTTAAACAAAAGTCTTTATGATTCTGCAAAGGAATTTGTAAAGGATATCCATTATGAACACCTCAAAAATAATAAAGACTTCGACAGTGCCAATTATGAAAATATAAAAAATGCACTCCGGAAAGAAATTATTGCCAATAGAAAACAGGCTCATGAGCTTGCCACAAAATCGATTGAGCTTTTCAGGTCCAGAAATATTGAGGTTGAAGATTTTGCTCAGGGTAAAAACGGGATCGGAGGCTTCTTTGTAAAAGTTCTTGACTTTTATAATCAGCAGAGAACAGGTTTTCCGTTTCCCACAACACAGGAAGAATCCGTAGTTAATAATTACAGGAAGGGATGTTCTGCGAAATCTAAAAATAAAGAATCCGAGATATTTGAAATTTTGGAGCAACTGCTTGAAAACAGGATGCAGCTGATCCTTTTGTATATAGAAACACAGAAAAAAGAGAAAATTTTATCTGCTCTTCTTCCACTGAAAGTAAATAAGGATATTCAGGATGAACTCCATAAGATTGAAGAAGAGAATGACCTGGTCCTGTTATCAAAATTCAATATCCTGATTAATGAAAACCTGAGAAACGAGCCTTCCGCTTTTATTTATGAGAAAGTAGGATCCCAGTTTCAGCATTATTTCTTCGATGAGTTTCAGGATACCTCGGCACTTCAGTGGCAGAATTTTGTTCCGCTGCGAGATCATTCGGTATCTACAGAGAATACTACTTTTACGTTGGTGGGAGATCCCAAGCAAAGTATTTACCGTTTTCGTGGAGGAGAAAGTAAAATCATGCTGGATATTATCAACAAGAAGGAATTTTCACCAAGAGATGCTGAACTTCTTGTCTTAAAAGATAACTGGAGAAGCGCAAAAAATATTGTTAATTTCAATAACGAACTGTACCAGTACCATTCCAGAAACTTACAGGATGAGCATGCTTCTATTTTCGGAAGCGATGCCGGGCAGAGTCCAAGATCATCGAAAGAGGGGCGGGTGAAAGTCAATCTCATTGAGAATTTAACGAATGATGATTTTTATAACGATACGTCGGAGAAAATGCGCAAAGATATCCAAGAGAGCCTGGATCAGGGTTTTAAGTTTTCCGACATTACGATTCTCTGTCGCGGAAATTTTGATATTTTCAGTTATTCTCAGAAGCTGGGAAATCTTAAGGTCATCTATAACGGTGAAGAAACCAATGTTAAAACCATATCCGACAAGGGACTGACTCTGGAACTGTCTCATACCCTGAAAGCCGTGATTGAATTTCTGAAATGGGAAACCAATCCCAAAAATAAGCCCAACCTCATCATGATGATGTATTATCTGAATCAGCTGGGGAGAGTCAGAATGGCAGATTTCACGCTGGAAATGAGCAAAATTCTGGATATTGAATCTCATGAAGAAATTTTACAGTTTATTGAGAAAACCTATTCTTTACAATTAAAACAGGAGAATTTTCCGAGATTTAACCTGTATAATTTTATAGAATATTATATCAATGAATTTTCTTTTGAGGAGAAGGAAACGGACTTTCTGCTGAACTTCCTGGAAATGTTGTTCAACTTTACTCAGAATGCCGGAGCGAGTACAAAGGAATTCCTTAAATATTGGGATGAAGAAGCATCCAAATACACCATTCAGGCGTCAGAGAATATCGATGCCATACAAATTATGACCATCCATAAAGCCAAAGGTCTGGAATTTCCGATTGTATTTATCCCGATGATGAATAAAAACAGGGACAGTGAATTTACCAACTGGTTTGAGACAAGCACTGATGCAGCGCTGAAGTCGGTAAACATTAACCAGTTTAATAAGAACCTGGAAGTCTATGATCCTGAAATTGAGATCTTTAATAAGCAAAATTCTTACAAAAACCTGATCGACCGGTTATGTCTTCAATATGTAGCGACAACAAGACCTGTGGAACAGCTGTTTTTTTATATCCAGAAAGCCAATAAGACTTCCAATAATCTTGAACTTCTGGAATTTCTCCAGACAAAAAATCCCGACAATCTGGACGAGTTTGATTTGTATGACGTACATCCGGAAATGCTGAAAAAGTACTCTAAACACAAAACCTCATCTTTTAAAACCAAGGATATCCATATCCACAAGAATAAGAGCGAAGGCAATACCTCTATTAAAATAGCAACTCCGTCGAAAAATTATCAGGTACGTAATGAAAAAGTAAGGATCGGTCTTTTTGTTCACGAACTGTTATCCAAAATCAATACAAAGAAGGATATTGCCAAAGTACTGGAGCGCTATGTCCTCGAAGGGCAGATCATCATGGAGGAAAAAAACGAAATCCAGACGACCCTGGAAGAAATCGTGGATACTCACGCTGAGTTTTTTGATGAAAAATGGCAGGTGATCAATGAAAAAGACATCATGATCTCCCAAAACGGCGAAAGCCGAATCTACAGACCAGACCGTATACTGAAAGGTTCAGAGGGCTATATTATTGTTGATTTCAAAACGGGAGAAGAAACTGCAGCGAACGAAAAACAGATAGAAAACTATAAAAAGATTCTTGAATCGTTGGGAAGAAAAGTCCTAAAGACCCAGCTTATTTACTTATAATTATTTTAGCAGCAAAAACCATTTCCCGGTTTACAATTCACACTTATCTCATTAATTACATCACTTAATCATTATCGGTAATCAGTTAATTAATCCAGCTGGTTACCGATAAGGATTTTCCTATAACTTTAATAAAAGCTACTTTAAGATATTGATTACAAATATTTTAAGGACAGTTTTCTATTAACTTTAAATACATGAATTATGCCAAATAGACATTTTCACCCGCCTTAATGATCATTCGTTAATCCGTTTGCAAAATATTAACCACTGAAAACAAATCATTATGAAAATTAAAATTTTTACCCTCCTCTTATCGCTCTTTATGATACTGGGCATAAGTGCACAATCCCGGTATTTCTATTACTACCAGGGAAAAAAATATTTCCTAAAGGCAGACAGATCCTCAATAGCGATCTCCACCAGGACGGCAGATGCTTCGAAAACCCTTAAAACAAAAACCCCTGTCGTTGAAAATTTCACCAGAAACTCATTGGTGGCTGCTGACAGGAAATCTTTAGAAAACAACAGAACATTCTATGCAGAGATAGAAAGTGACGCTGCTACCGATGAAAAATATGCTGCTGACATTGCAGAAAAAAATGCCAACCCTGAAGTATTGATCGCATCACCTTGTTTTATAAGCGCTGAAGGCCAGAAAATGGGGATGTCCAATAACTTTTATGTAAAACTGAAGTCCAAAAATGATGTTGGATTATTACAGGAGCTTGCTGCCAAAAATAAGGTAACCGTTTTAGGATATAACGAATATATGCCCTTATGGTACACCGTAGAAGTAACTAAAAATTCTGTGCGGGCAAGTGCGATGGATATGGCTAATTTATTTTTTGAAACAGGAAAATTTGAAATTGCAGAGCCCGAATTTATGTATCATAACCTTGAGGCTACTGCCGATCCTTATTTTCCCAATCAATGGTCACTGAAAAATACAGGACAGTACGGAGCTGCCTATGCCGGAATCGACATTAAAGCAGAACAGGCATGGACTCTGTCTACCGGGGCCAATGTAAAAACCGCCATTTTCGATCACGGTTTTGAAATGAATCACCCTGATCTGGCAGCAAATGTATTTGGAACAGGATACGATGCACAGACCAACACCTCCCCTTCAGTGGTAAGAGGAGATCATGGCACTGCCTGCGCAGGAATTACGGGAGCAGTACAAAATAATAATCTTGGTGTGAGTGGTGTAGCGCCTAATACCGGGTTAATCTCTATCAGTATTAATCTTACGTTTGCGAACACTCCACAACAGCTCGCCAATGGTTTTAACTGGGCCACCACCAACGGAGTGGATGTCATCAGTAATTCATGGGGAGGTTATGCACCTTCCGCCATTATTGAAAATGCAATTACCAATGCTCTTGTCAACGGCAGAAGCGGCAAGGGTATGGTAGTCGTATTTGCAGCCGGTAATGAAGATAATACCAGTATCAGATATCCGGGAATATGGGATCCAAGAATTCTGGTAGTGGGCGCTTTAAGTCCCTGCGGACAAAGAAAGAGCTATACTTCCTGCGATGGAGAAAGTTGGGGAAGCTGCTATGGAACTCAGCTGGATATTATGGCTCCCGGGGTAAAAATGGCTACCACAGACAGACAGGGAAATAATGGATATGACTCGTCAAATTATACCCAGACTTTTAACGGTACTTCATCTGCCTGCCCGGTTATCGCAGGGGTTGCCGCATTAATCTTATCAGTGAATCCGTGTTTAACCGGCCAGCAGGTAAGAGATATTATAGAGCAGACGGCTCAAAAAGTAAGAACCGACCTTTATGCTTATGCATCTGCGTCCGGAAGAGCAAACGGAACCTGGCATAATCAAATGGGTTACGGATTGGTCAATGCATATGCCGCAGTGCAGAGAGCTAAATCCATGTCAGGCTTGGCAGCTCTTGACAGCGCAGCAGATATTGGATTGGAGCCCAATCCTTCAGCCAACACGTGGGCCAACATTTATCAAAGTCCTGATATCTGGAACAGATTAACCAATGATAACCTGAACATCACTCACGAAAATCCCGGATACGCAGGGCCTGGGCATAATGTCATGAGATTCAGAGTGCGTAATCTTGGATGTGCTACATCGGCTCCTAGTTTTGCTAAGCTGTATTGGACTATGGGCTCTACAGGAGAAACATGGCCGGAGTCATGGAACGGAACAAGACTGATTAACGGATATTCTGCCGGTGGTGAACTTACCATCCCGTACACAGGATTCAACCCTTCCAATTCATACGCAACCGCACAGGGATTTAAGATCCCTCCTATTGCACCGGGGCAGGAATATATTATTGATGCGAAATGGACACCGGTGGATCCGGCGATCTACGGAGGACATTCTGACAATGTCATCTGCTTCTTAGGAAGAATCACTTCTGCCAATGATCCGATGTTTAACGAAAATCCAGGGCCAAATGCTCCCCTTGAACCTAATGTGGTAAACAACAATAATATTGTAACCAGAAATGCAAGATTAGTAAACCTAAGCGGAACTTTCTCGAAATTCTCGGGATTCTACTTCGGAAACTATTTCGGATATGCCATGCCATTTGATATCCGTCTGCAATTGGTAAAAGATTCCAATACCCCGTTCAAATCAATAGGACGAACGGTTATTAAACTGAGTGATGTCATTTGGGACCGATGGAAAGAATCTGGAATGCAGGGAAGCGGAATTGACATCTTAAACTACAATACCCATGAGGTGCTGGTCGTAGATCCTTCCAATGTTATTCTAAGAAATATCCGCCTGGAAGCTGATGAATATTATCCGGTGACTTTAAGTTTCTCCGTGGCTAACAATGGTAACGGGGCGCCTGAAAACTATGATTTTGCAGCAACTCAGATTATTTCTGACAAACCGGACGAAATCTACGGAACAGCCTGTCACTTCCTGGTATCGATCAATCAGAAAGATTCTAACGGAACGCCTTACTGTGACGAGAAATGCAGACAGGCCCAGGCTCAGAGTATGATTGTTCAGGACCTAAAATTATCTCCAAACCCGGCATCTGATGTTGCTACATTGGAGATGAATCTGCTTCAGGACGCTAGAATGAGCATCCAGATCATGGATTACAACGGTAAAACCCTGAAAACAGTCAGTAACGGAGAAGGAATGAGAAAAGGGATCAATAAAAAATCATTCTCTATTTCTGAACTGATTGACGGAGTGTATGTAGTGAGCATTCTTGCTAATAACGAGAAAAGATCGGTACACCTGATTGTAAAACATTAATTTATTGATCAACAAGCATAAAAAAAGAGCAGAAATTTCTGCTCTTTTTGCTTTTGTCAACTATTCAGACTTGTTATGCGGTAGGATCTGCCACGAAAACTCTCTGTGCCAATTCCTGATCGAAAAGGTACAATGCAGAAGGGTTATCACTTACCATTTTTATTTTCGTTACATATTGAGATGCGCTGGCCTCCTCTTCTACCTGCTCGTTAATAAACCACTGCAGAAAAGATGTTGTAGCAAAATCTCCTTCTTCGTTTGCATTTTTTACAATATTGAAAATACTTCTCGTCACCGTTTTCTCATGCTCTAATGCTTTTTGAAAAATATCAATAGCATTGTCAAACTGATGAGGTGGTTTAGCAATTTCACCGATAATGATTTCTCCCCCTACATCATTAAGATAATCATACATTTTATCAGCATGCATTAATTCTTCTTTGCTCTGCACTCTGAAATAATTAGCAATTCCTTCAAGATCTTTACTTGAAAACCATGCAGACATAGAAAGATAATATTGTGCAGCGTATTGTTCGTGGGCTATCTGTTCGTTAATTAATTTTGCAATTTTCTCGCTTACCATAAGTAATAAATTTTATCTTCAAAATTATGGAATAAAACGTCGAAATCAAAAATTTAGGGAAAATTTAATACAAAAAAGGACGGAATACATCCGCCCTCTCAACATTAAAAAATTGAAACTTCAAGCTGTTACTTCACTTCAGGTGCAGCTGTATTCATTGGTTTATGCATCTTTCCCCCTTTCATTCCTCTCTCTTTCATTGCCATTCTTCTCTGCTCCATTTTTGCCTTTCTGTCTGCCTGCCATTGATCATACTGCTGAGGAGTAAGAATCTGCTTCATATCTGCATCCATCTGTGCTCTTTTTGCCTTCATCTCCGCCATCTTAGCCTGTCTCTGATCTTTATTTTTATCAAAATCAGCCTTCATTTCAGCCTTTCTTTTTTCATGAAGAGCCTTAATTTTATCTACCTGACCCTGGTTTAGATTCAGGTCCTTCTGCATCTGAGCCAGATGCTCCTGCTCTTTCTGTTGTCTTTTTTGTCTGAACTCAGCTTTTGTTGCTGCTTTGTCCTGTGAATTTGTAGTTTGTGCCATCGCAAAACTTCCGATTCCGATAAATGCTATTGCTAAAATCAACTTTTTCATCTTTAAAAAATATCTAATTAATTGTTATATATCTTTTTGATTATATGTTAAATAATAAGTTAAATGAAAATATTCATAAATAATGTTAAATTTAAATATAAAAACGATAACAATTAAAATAAAAAAAGAGCAGACTATAAAAATCTGCCCTCACACCACTTAAATATAATATATGAAAATTAATTATTTGCAAATCCGTTTCTAAAACCGGAATTTCTTCTTTCGTTGCTGCCGTTGTTTTCTCGTTTTGGAGCGGTATTTTCTCTTTGATTTCTAAAACCTCCGTTGTTTTCACGAGGTCTGCTGTTTTCAATTCGTTTTGGCTCCTCTCTTCTTACTTCAGAATTTCTGAATCCTCCATTATTTCCCGTTCTGTTATTATTATCGGAATTTCCTCTGAAACCGTTGTTATTATTTCTGACTCTGTCGTTATCATTACGGAAACCTCCGGAATTATTACCTCTTGTTCTGTTATCAGACTGATTACGGAACCCGCTGTTATTATCTCTTGTGTCGCCTCTGAACCCATTATTTGGTCTGTTGCTTCTCACAATATTAAAAGTAGGGTTATCACTTCTACGGAATTTTGCTCTGTCTACTCTGTAAATATTTATGTTTACGTTTCTGTAGCGGGGCATCGGTCTGTATCTTGGCGTATAGTACGTTCTTCTGTAATTCTGGAAATACACTACCGGGCTTGCACCTCTGTAATAATTATTCTGGAAAACCACAAATACTCTAGGACCCATAATTCTTTCCAAAGCATAGAATCTGTCATAATACCAGCGGTCCGGATTGTATCTGTAGTAGTTATTCCAGTTAGAGAAACTTACATACAGATTATTTAATCTTAAGATCTGATCGATCTGCCATCTGTTCAATCTGTTTTGATTAAAAAAAACATTCCAGTTTATGTTAACGATACTGTTTCTGTAATCGTTGTAATAATTCTGATAATAATCGGTAGGATAATAATCCTGAGGATAGTTGTAATAATAATCATCCGGAAAGTAATTCTGATCATCCTGATCGCTGTAATATCCGTCGTTACTTCCGTAATATTCATCATCTCCCCATCCGTTGTTCGGATATTGCTGAGCAAACGACAAAGTCGCCAAAGTCAAAGCAAATCCCAAGAGTATTTTTTTCATTTCTATAGTCGTTAATTGGTTATATAGTAAGATTTCTCTATTCTATCTTTTGGATATAAATAAAAAAAAGAAGTTAAATCATACGATAAAACTTCTTTTAATTTATTATTAAGTAATTGACAATCAAATATAAAATTTATAATCTTCCACTATCTTTTACCCAATTGGCTATCTTTTTGTTAAAATGGGTGGCTGCTTTCAAATCTTCAAGATTCAGATGCATCCTGTATCTCCAGTAATGAGGGAAAACAGCAGGATTATTAATCCTTTCGTTATCCATTTCAGGGTTAACAAGATCTTTATCTGTTGCTAAAAACTCCTGAATCGGGAAAATGGCCAGCATAGAATCATTATAAAGATGCTGCTTCATAATAATCTCAGCAAGATTTTCATCTAATTCATCAGGTGCCTTCCCATATTGAACCAGTTGTTCGTTGAAATATTTCTGCGTTAAAGCCGGATCTTCTTTCCACCATTGTCGCAAGGTTGAGCTATCATGAGAAGAGGCTGTGACTACGTTCAGATAACCTGCATTTTTTGGATTGTAAAACGGAATGTCATCAGAAGGCATACGCTGAACCTTTAAAGCCACGATTGCCAGTTCATCCATCACTACAGGAACACAGTCCGGCACCATCCCTAGATCCTCACCACAGATAAGCATTTTGGTCGAATTCAAAATGACAGGAAGCTTTTCCATGGCTTTTTCATACCATAAATGATCCTGTCTTTTAAAGAAATAATCGTGATAGAGATCATAAATAGACTTTTTTTCCCAATCCGATAGATATAGATATGAATCGGTTGTGTATGCCTTGAATCGTGGATGGTAAACTACCTGCCCATTCTTTTCTTCAATGAGAAACAAGACATTCGCACACAGTGAGATCAACTGGTCTTCAATAGAACCGCATGGAGTTTTCTTAAAGAATTCTGATAACTTTCTCTGGGTATTAAATTCTTCTTTCAATGAGTATGTCCCGTCGCCGTTATTATCCATAAATTCTAAGGCTTTGCTGGTATTCTCACCGAAATATTTCAAGATGATCTGATCGTTTATAAATGGCTTACAATATCTGTCAAAGTTAAACGGGATATGCCATGCATTAAACTCTTCCAGGGTGATGGGAACCGCAGGATAAAAATATCCTAAAATCCCCTGCGTAGCAGAAACAGGCATTCTCCATATTCTGAAAAAACCTAAAATATGGTCTATCCTCATGGCATCAAAATACTGTTCTAATGCTTTAAACCTGTTTTTCCACCATGTATAGTCGTTGGCTCTCATGGCCTCCCAGTTATAGGTTGGAAATTCCCAGTTTTGTCCTAATTCTGTAAACTGATCAGGCGGCGCCCCAGCCTGGAAGTCCATTCCAAAAAGTTCAGGTTCCGTCCATGCTTCTACAGAATGCCTGTAAATTCCGATGGGAAGGTCACCTTTTACAGAAACCCCTAAACTGTGCATATAATTTACCGCATCTTTTAGTTGTTTATGAAGCTGATACTGAACCCAGGCATGAAGCATTGACGAATCGTAATCCTTGCTTTTTACCGTGAAAAAAGAGGCAATTTTCCCGGCTATGTATTTTTTATGGGTTTTCCATTCATTAAAATTCGGAGTTTTGTACTTGTCTCTTAGTACACAGAATGCAGAATATGCAAGCAACCAGCTTTCATTATCTTTAATAAACTTTTTAAAATTTCTGTCTTTGTATATTTTATCTTTATCTTCATTAAAGACTGCTTTCAGATATTTCCATTTTGAGGAAATCATTTTTTCGTAATCGATTAACTCTAAAGAATTTAATGCTGTCTTTTCAGCGTTATACTCTTCAACTAAATCTTTCGGCAATTCAAAATCAAGGTTATCTAATGAGATGTACTGCGGATGTAGGGCATACACGGAAACTGCTGCATAAGGATAAGAGTCCGTCCATGTATAATTGGCTGTCGTATCATTAATGGGTAAAATCTGGATTATTCCGAGCCCAGTTTCTCTATTCCATTCTGCCAGCTTTTTCAAATCGGAAAACTCTCCGACTCCGAAACCATTTTCCGTCCTCAGGGAGAAAACAGGAACGGCAACTCCCGCATCGTGATACATCTGATAGAGCCTGAACCTGAAATAATGATTGGAAACTACATGCAGGACCTCCTTCGATATATTCGGAACGGCAAACCTGTTTTCGCCTGTTTCAATATCAATAACTCTTCCCTCTACAAGGTCATAAATAGCATATTTATACTGAATAAATTCGTTTTCAGAAATTTCAACCGAAGCCTCCCAAATTCCGAAATTCGTCTGAGCCAGATGAACGGCTTTGTCATATTCCCAATTTCCTAATGAAGCGGTATTACCCATCAGAACAATTTTCCAGTCCGGATTATAAATCGGTGCCTCAATCCGGAAAAGATGAGTATGCTTTTTCAGCACTGATATTTTTCCGGGAGAAAACTGATTCAGCTTATTGTAAAGAATTTTATTGTTTAAATAATTTTCAGGAAAGTTTTTATTATTCCACTCATCGAAAATGACAAATTCTTTGTAATTGTGAGGAAAATTGAGCTCGTGAGAGACAAATTCCTCTCTCAGAATATTTCCTGTTTCATCTACCAGCTGATATTGATAAGAAATAGATCTTGAAAAAAAATCGACCTCAGATTTCCATAATCCGTTTTCCGAATAAAACATTATATGCTTCTGTGGAACAGCTCCTTCTTCATTGATAATCAACTGTAAACTCTCACCTACTTTTGTATTATAACCAACATTAAAATATAGCTTCATTTATATTTTTTTATAAAAATACGTTATAATCTCGAAAAATAAAACTTAATGAATATGAAATATTCATTAAAAAAACCTTCCCAAAAAGTTGGAAAGGTTGATAATCATCCTCAAAGTTAAGGTTATTCTGTAACTAAAATTTTCTTATTCAATACTATTTTTCCTGATTCATCGGTGATATTGATCAGATAAGCTCCACTTACCAGATTTTTAAGATCAACCTGCTGATTCAGCAAACCGTCTTTCACTCTTAGATTTAGTTTCAATACATTTTTACCCGACATATCAAAGACTTCCATCCTGATATCTCCTTTTACTGATCTATCATTTACCTGAATATTAATAACACCCTCATCTACCCGGGTCGGATAGATATCCAGATTGGCTGAAATTATATTTGAAACCGCTCTGTCATTGGCAAAATATTTACTTGCCAGATCATAAATATGGAGATTCTTTTCGCCACCAATTTCTCCAGCCTTCAAAGTTTTCAGATCCACTTCATATAAAGCAGCTCCTTTTGCACTGGCAATGACTACATTACCTTTAGAATTGACAGCAGAACCGTTTACCGAATAGTTTTCAGGAATCCCTGAAATACGACCGATAAATTTCGCTTTTAATTCTTTAGTCGAAACCTTGAAAACATTTCCTGATGTTGCAAAAACGTAGAAGTTATTATCTGCATCAGCGACCATATCGCCCCCAAATCCTGTTTCAATAGTGGTAAAAGAATTTTTCCCGTTGGAAACGTCATCCCTGATGATTCCGAGATCGCTGACGACATATTGGTTTCCGTTTCGGCTGATTTTTAAAAACTGGGTTCCCGCATTATTGATCGCATAAATATTCCCGTCATATCCTGTCGTCATTCTGGTGATATGGGAATTGATATCGCATGAGGTGACTCTGGCCACATTATTTTCAATTAAATTAATTTCCCTGGTCTTCGTATTTAAAATATAAATATTAGAAGAAAACATCGGCATATAGACGAGGTTATTACCAGAAGCATCATACGCTAATGTTGCCATTGTAATCGCCTGCGAATTGTTATAGGTATTTTTATCTTCAGTAACGGAACCTTTTCCGGACTGTGAAAATACCTTCGCTGAAGAATCAGATGTAAAAATTTTTTCACCTGAAGTACCGTTCGTGGCATCAAACGCACGGAAATCATTGAAAATAATGCTTGGTGTATCCTTTCCAACCAAAGCAAAAAAATCCTGTTGTGCATTTATCGTTGCTCCTGATAAAAGCAAAAATAAAGGGAATAAATGTTTTTTCATATCTATAAATTTATTTTTAATCATTTTAGTATGACTAAGTTACATAATTTATAGATCAGTTTATGAAAAATTTCTACAGTTTGGAAAGAATTTTACGAATGATGATGTTGTATTCAGAATGAGGAGAAAGCAGGTCGCAGAATTTATCTTTATTCCGAAAGCTATAGATGTTATGGCCCAAACCCATCAGATAAGATTTTCTGATAAAGAAGTACGAATATTTTATTAAGATCGCCCGGACTCTAAGATCGTTATAAAAACCTCCCGCATATTTTGATGATTTGGCAGATGATTTAGCCTAAAAATCCGCGTAATCAGCAAAATTTGCGAGAGATATTATTTAAGAAGTTTAGTTTAATTTAAAACGTACGTTGTTCCGTCTCTTCCGTCTTTCAATTCGATCCCTTCTGCAAGGAGCTTGTCGCGGATCTGGTCCGAAAGATCAAAATTTTTGGATTTTCTTGCCTGATTTCTTAATTCGATTAAAACCTGTAGCGTCTGGTCCAGTTTTTCGTTGTTGTTTTCTTCTACTGCCTGTAAGCCTAAAACATCAAAGATTAAAGCATTCAAAGTAGTTTTTAAATCCTGTAAATCTTCTGTTGAAATAGTTTCTTTGGCATCATTTAAAGCAAAGATAAATTTTACCGCTTCAAATAGATGCGCAATCAAGACAGGCGAATTAAAATCATCGGATAAGGCATCATAAGCTTTCTTTTTCCACTCTTCCAGGTTGAAGCCAGACTGTTTGTCATCGTTCGGACCGATTGAATTTAAAATTTTAATCGCTTCCATTAACCTGATAAAGCCTTTTTCGCTGGCAAGCATCGCATCATTGGAAATATCCAAAACACTTCTGTAATGAGCCTGCAGGAAACAGAAACGTACAATCGACGGATGGAAAGGTTTTTCAAAGAAATCATTTTCACCGGTCACCAGCTGCATGGGTAAAATATAATTTCCTGTTGATTTACTCATCCGTTGAGAATTCATCGTCAGCATATTGGCATGCATCCAGTAATTGACCGGCGCAGATCCATTGCAGGCTTTCCCCTGGGCAATTTCACACTCGTGGTGAGGGAACTTTAAATCCATTCCTCCTCCGTGAATATCAAACGTTTCTCCCAGATATTTTGTACTCATCGCCGTACACTCAAGATGCCATCCCGGGAAACCTTCTCCCCAAGGGGAGTTCCATCTCATAATGTGAGCAGGAGATGCTTTTTTCCATAATGCGAAATCCTGAGGATTCTTCTTTTCTCCCTGTCCGTCCAGGTCACGGGTATTGGCGAAGAGTTCTTCAATATTTCTTTTTGAAAGTTCACCGTAATTCAGACCTCTTCTGTTGTATTCCAACACATCAAAATATACAGAGCCGTTACTTTCATAGGCAAATCCTTTTTCAATTAATTTCTGAGTCAGTTCAATCTGCTCTACAATGTGTCCCGTTGCAGTCGGTTCAATATTAGGAGGCAACAGATTGAACATATCCAGGACTTTATGAAAATCAACGGTGTATTTCTGTACGATTTCCATGGGTTCCAGTTTCTCAAGACGGGTTTGCTTTACAAATCGGTCGTTGTTCACGTCTCCGTCATCCGTAAGGTGGCCTGCATCGGTGATATTTCTTACATATCTTACCTTATAGCCGAGATGCGTTAAGCTCCGGTAAATAAAATCGAAAGAAAGAAAGGTTCTTACATTTCCTAAATGTACATTGCTGTAAACAGTAGGTCCGCAAACGTACATTCCAACGTTTCCGTCTAAAATAGGTTTAAATATTTCTTTTTCTCCTGTAAGCGAGTTGTATAATTTTAATTGCATCGTTTTGTTTTTTGATGTAATGATTGTTAGTTTAGTTTAAAGTCTAAATATATTAAAAGACATATTTCTTTTAACAACAGTATTCACAGCAACAACAAATAATAGTGGTTACGTAAATCTTATCTGAAACTTTTTTAAATTTTATCATTACTTTAAATTTTAATAATCCAACTTCGCATGGCTTCCTACGTAATGCAGGAATTCCTGTCTTGTAATAGGATTTGTTCTGAAAATACCACTTAATTCTGCGGTAATTGTCGAACTTGCCGTGTCTTTTATTCCCCTGCAATTTACACATAGATGTTTCGCATCGATGATGCAGGCTACATCTTTAGTTCCAAGTGCTTCTTTCAGAGCGTCTACAATCTGCATGGTAAGTCTTTCCTGGACCTGCGGTCTTTTAGCATAGTAATCAACGATCCTGTTAATTTTTGAAAGACCGATCACCTCACCGTTCGAAATGTAAGCAACATGTGCTCTTCCGATAATCGGCAAAAAATGATGCTCACAGAACGAATATACTGTAATATCTTTTTCTACCAACATCTGCCGGTATTTATATTTGTTGGAAAATGTAGAGATTCCCGGTTTGTTTTCAGGAAGCAGACCCCCGAAAATTTCATTCACATACATTTTGGCAACCCGTTTTGGAGAATCTTTTAAAGAGTCATCTGTCATATCGAGCCCTAAGGTGTCCATGATTTCTCCGAAAAGTTCTGTTATTTTTTCTATTTTTTCTTGTGGCGATTTATCAAAAGCATCCTTCCTTATAGGCGTATGTTCTTTTCCTGTGAAAATATCATCATCGTTATCCGTAAAATCAACCATTTTTATTTAATTTGCAGCAAAAATACGGATAATATCTATTCGTTATATTTCAATTTAGCTTAAATATACCTAATCATTTATTTGCATAAAAAATTATGATGACTGTTGAAGAAGTACAAAACGAAAATCAAAAAAAAGAATTTCTGGAGTTTCCTGCGAGGCTTTATCAACACGACATCAACTATATCAGACCTTTGGATAAAGACATTGAAGAATTTTTTGATCCGGAGAAAAATAAATTTTTCAAAACCGGAGAATGCAAAAGATTTTTATTCAAAAACAAAGAAGGCAGGACCGTCGGAAAGGTAGCTGTTTTTGTTAATGAACTCTATACGCAGAAACAGCCTACAGGAGGATTCGGTTTTTTTGACTGTATTAACGATCAGGAAACTGCCAATTTTATTTTTGACTATTGTAAAAACTGGCTTCTACAAAAAGGTATGGAAGCGATGGATGGACCCATCAATTTTGGAGAGCGGGACAAATTCTGGGGTCTTCTAATCGAAGGGTTTGTTGAACCTTTGTACGGAATGAATTATAATTTTCCTTATTACAAGGATCTTCTTGAAAACTATGGATTTAATATTTATTTTGAACAGCTTTGCTTCTCAAGATCGATTTATGCGGAAGTTTCAAGAGTTTTCACCGTCATGCATGCCAAACACAGTAAGAATCCGAATATTTCTGCAAGACCGATGAAAAAGAATGATCTCGAAAAATTTGCCAAAGACTTTACTGAAATCTACAATAAAGCCTGGGCATCTCATGGAGAGGGAAAATGCCTGGATGAACCGAAAACTCTGGAAATGTTTAAAACTATGAAGCCTATCATCAACGAGCATATTTCATGGTTTGTCTATGAGAATGAGAAGCCCATTGCTATGTGGATGAACATTCCGGATCTGAACCAATGGTTCAAATATCTGAATGGAAAATTTGGCTTCATAGAAAAACTGAAATTTCTATGGGTAAAAAAAACCAGAAAAAATGAAAAAATGGTGGGGCTGGTTTTTGGAGTTGTTCCGGAATGGCAAAGGAAAGGTATTGAAGGCTATATGATCTGGGAAGGAACCCAACATTTGAGAAAGCATACTGATTTCACAGAAACCGAACTGCAGTGGATAGGTGATTTTAATCCCAAGATGATTAAAATTGCTGAAAATCTGGATACGGAAGTAACGCGAAAACTGGCAACATACCGGTATTTATTTGACAGAGAAAAGCCTTTTGAGCGGCATCCTGAATTGCAATAACTAAATTAAAAGATCATTTTACATTTAACTTAAATTTGTATTTTTGATACCAAAATTAATAATAATGAAAAATCTATTTCTAAGTGCTGTTTTAGCATTATCTTTTAATATTGTTACTGCTCAGAATTATACTCCGGCTGGTATCAATCAAGCTTTTCAAGTACTTACTCCGTTAATAGCCTCGGAGGAGATCATGCTGTTTTTGGCGTAAAATCGGAAAATGCAGGAAAATCCTTAAAATATGACGAGATTGCAGGATCTCCCTATGTTGATATCAATTTTGCGCCAGCAAAAGTTGCTGAAAACTACGAAAAAACAAGTATCAGATATAATAGTTATACTGATGAGGTAGAATTTCAAAAGGATGGGAAACCGTTAACACTACCAAAAGACTCCAAATTTTCAAGAATAGAAGTAGCTTCGCCTAAAAAAGCTACATTAGTTTTGCTTGAGACCAATGATGATATGAGTGGTTATTTTTACGAGCTTGTCAATGGAAAAAATAAGCTGTATAAAAAAATAAAGACAAAGTTCATTGATATGGTTCCTGCTCTGAATTCGTATGCAACGGACAGACCTGCGTCTTTTAAAACATTAGAACCCGTCTATTACATTAAAACTGAAAATGGATTTATAAAAAAACCTAAAAACCTGAAAGAAATTACCCAGCAGCTTCCTGATAAAAAAGAAGCTATTGAAGAATTTGCCAAATCAAACAAAATAAAATTCAATAACGAAGCTGATCTTATAAAATTAGTGAAGTTTTTAAATCAATAATTACTATTGAAGCCGCCTCATTCTAAATGAGACGGCTTCTCTTCATTTATTCCAACTCTATTGGATTATAAGGTTTTGATTTAAGTTTAATATTGATTGGCTCTCCATTAGCATCATAGATTGGTTTACTATAAAAACCAGGATTTTCATGTACATTTTTTTGAACTTTCCTAAATCTCTCTCTTGAAACTTCTAATACATGTTTACCCGTTTTCAAATAAATTTTACTAGGTTTATGATCGATAGCAATTGCTTTAAAATGATAATTGTCTTTAGAATCTCCTATTTCCATTATTAATCCAGGAAGATCCTGAAAAACATAAGGCCCATTATTCATTGGAAGGTCTTTAGAATACCAAGCTATATATTTTCTACCCCTATATTCAGTTAAGGCTTTTTGGCAAACATATCCTAATATTTCTTTGGTTTCATTTTCTAACTTCCAATCAAATTTGAAATGTTTTTCTTCATATTGATAAATACCTTTAGCATAGTCTTGAATAATATTTTTATTGTGTTTAAAATCTTTTAGAATAGTAATTTTCCATTTTTCTATAAAATTATTATACATGCTAAATTCTTGTGCATTAATCTGATTTTTGTGACTATAGTTTTCTGATAAGGAATCACTCCTTACTTCGTTATAATCTGAAAATAAAGACAAATTATCTCCCAACATTAATATACATACAGCTTCTTCTAATTTTTTTGTTTTTCTTGTATCCTTAGCAAATTTCACTTCATAATATACATTGTAATTACCGGTACTTATTATTTTTTCATCATATGAAAAAGGTTTCATAGAATTTCCAGCCAAAGAAATTTTTTGAGATTTAAATTGTACAAATATTAATATTAAAAGGGAGAATAAATTTTCATTTTTTTATTAATTAAGGTGTATCACAACTAAACGATGTAGGTTTAGAATCGTTTGAATGAAAATCGTTCTCGTATAGGGATACAGGAAAATTTCATGAAAAAGGCCGTTTTCACGAGTTGCGGGACGGCCTCATTAAATTTTAACCGCATTTAATTTTGTTAAACTCATTCATCGCATCATGCATGTCTCCAATTGTAGCATAGTTATCACCACATAAAGAATAGTCTTTACCACAGCCTGAGTATATGGTGTACCATTGACTACATGCTTTACTTCCTTTTACAGTTTTAAGTTCATTACGAGACAATTTTTTAAGCTTTTCATATTTGTGAATTTTAAATGTTAAGTCACAAATATATATAAACAAATCAAATAGTTGAGAAATATTTTATTATGTTAAATGCCTCTATCATAGTATTTTAAACAGGTCATTACATCCTTTAACATTTGATAATAAATATATAAATATTTCACTTGAACTCATTTTTCCTGTATTATATCTAAATACCAATTCAAAGATGTATTTCTGAAGATGTTTACTTGAAACAACTCTGTAAATTCCAATAATTCCACGTTTTAAACTTCCCAAAAAATTCTCGATACAATTTGTGCTTGTATTACCATTCACATATTCCTTTTTAGCATGATTAACAATTACTTTATTAGTAGATTTTAAGTTCGTATACAAAGTATGTAGGCGCCTAAATTTATTTATAAAAAAAGAGCCCTGAATAAAGGCTCTCTTTCCATTAAATATTTACTATCAGAATAGCTCTCCGGCTACTTTTTTAATATTATCACTCTTCCCCATAGAGTAAAAATGTAAGACCGGAACATGAAATTGAAGTAATTCCCTGCATTGATTAACTGCCCACTCAATTCCGATCTGCTTTACGGCTTCATTATTTTTTGCCTTTTCCACTTCGTTAATTAATTCTTCCGGTAAATCAATTTTAAAAATCTGGGGTAAGATTTTAAGATGTTTTTTCGTTGCAATCGGTTTGATTCCGGGAATAATGGGAACAGTAATTCCCATTTCACGGGCTTTCGTTACAAATTCTATGTATTTTTTATTGTCAAAAAACATTTGGGTAACAATATAATCTGCCCCGGCATCAACTTTTTGTTTCAGCCATTTCAGGTCATAATTCATGGACGGAGCTTCCATATGTTTTTCAGGATATCCCGCTACTCCAATGCAGAATTTGTTATGTTCTTCACACTCTTTTTCCTCATTATGCAGGTATTTTCCCCTTCCCAGATTATTGATCTGATGTACCAGATCCATGGCACTGGCATGCCCACCCAGCGTAGGCTCAAAGTATTGATGCCCTTTCATAGCATCACCTCTCAGTGCCATAATATTGTCAATTCCAAGATACATACAGTCAACCAAAAGGTATTCTGTTTCTTCTTTGGTAAAGCCACCGCACAGTAAATGCGGGACCGTATCTACGCTGTATTTATGTTGGATGGCTGCACAAATTCCTAAAGTCCCCGGACGCATCCGTGTAATTCGGCGCTCCATTAGACCATTACCTTTATCGATATAAATATATTCTTCTCTGGAGGTCGTAACATCGATGAATGGCGGCTTAAACTCCATTAACGGATCAATATTCCTGTATAAATCTTCAATTCCGATTCCCTTCTGTGGCGGTACCACCTCAAGGGAAAATAAAGTTTTTCCGTTTGCGTTTTTTATATGATCTGTTATTTTCATTTTATTTTTTGTTGAGTGTTGATGGTCAGCTGTCAATTGTTTTAAACAGCACAACAACTATCATTCATTCTTATTTTGTTAATCTGCCAAATTTGGTGACAGCCATTTTCTTGCTTCCTGTAAAGAAATCCCTTTTCTTTTGGAATAGTCTTTCAACTGATCTTCTGTAATTTTTCCCAATCCGAAATATTTTGCATGAGGACTTCCAAAATAATACCCTGATACCGAAGCTGTAGGAAACATCGCTAAACTTTCCGTAAGATAAACTCCGATGTTTTCTTCTACTTTTAAAAGATCCCAGATAGCATGTTTCTCCAGATGATCGGGACAGGCCGGATAGCCAGGAGCCGGACGGATTCCTTTATATTTTTCAGCAATTAGATCTTCGTTGCTTAAGCTTTCCTGATTCGCATAGCCCCAGTATTCGGTTCTGACCTTTTTATGTAAAAATTCTGCATACGCCTCTGCAAAACGATCTGCTAATGCTTTTACCATAATGGCGTTGTAATCATCATTTGCCTTTTCATATTCTTCCGACAGCTCATCGGTACCGAAACCTGTCGTTACACAGAAAGCGCCCATATAATCGGTTTTCCCGGAACTTTGTGGAGCGATAAAGTCGCTTAATGCGATATAATCTTTCCCTTTCGATTTCTGAACTTGTTGTCTTAATGTGAGAAACTTAACCCTTTCCTGATCGTTTTCATCGAAAATCAGGATGTCATCCGTATCGTTCGAGTTGGCTTTAAAGATCCCGAAAATAGCTTTCGCGGTTAATAGTTTCCCATCCAGAATTTTCTTTAGAATAACCTGAGCATCTTTAAACAATTCCGTTGCCTGAGCTCCGACCACTTCGTCTTTTAAAATATCCGGATATTTGCCATGCAGATCCCAGCTTCTGAAAAAAGGTGACCAGTCGATGAAAGGAACCAACTCATTCAGATCCTGGTTTTCTACAATCTGAACGCCCAATTGGTTTGGTGTAAATATTTGTTCATTTTCCCAATCAATTTTAAACTTATCCCTTCGCGCATCTTCAATGGAAACATAATTTTTATCAACCTGTCTGTTTAAGAATTTTTCTCTGAAATCAGAATAATCACTTTTCAAATCCTCGACATATTCTTTATTTCTGTCTCCTAAAAGGGAACTTACTACATTTACCGCTCTTGAAGCATCATTTACGTGAACAACGGCATTTTTATATTTTAAATCGATTTTTACAGCGGTATGGGCTTTGGAAGTTGTAGCACCTCCAATCAATAGAGGAAAGTTCAGATTTTGTCTTTCTAACTCCTGAGCGATGTATACCATTTCATCGAGGCTTGGAGTAATTAACCCGCTCAACCCGATAACATCTACTTTTTCAGCAATCGCAGTCTGAATAATTTTCTCAGCCGGAACCATCACCCCAAGATCTACGATTTCATAGTTGTTACACCCCAAAACTACGCTCACAATATTTTTTCCGATATCATGAACATCTCCTTTTACGGTTGCCATTAAAATTTTTCCGTTAGCCGGCCTTGAGCCGTCTTTTTCCGCTTCAATAAATGGCTGCAAATAGGCAACTGCCTTCTTCATTACCCTGGCGGATTTTACTACCTGCGGCAAGAACATTTTTCCACTTCCGAACAAATCGCCCACGACTCCCATTCCGGTCATCAGATTAATTTCTATAACATGAAGTGGTTTCTCGGCCTGTAATCTGGCTTCTTCAACATCCTCTTCTATAAAACGGTCGATCCCTTTTACCAGAGAATGCGTAATTCTTTCCTGCAAAGGTTTTGTGCGCCATTCCAGCTCCTCTACTTTCTCTTTTTTAACTGATTTATGTTTCTCCGAATAATCAAGAAGCCTTTCGGTAGCATCTTCCCTTTTATCAAGAATTACATCTTCTACTAATTCAAGAAGTTCTTTATTAATTTCATCATAGACCTCCAGCATGGCAGGGTTTACAATTCCCATATTCATTCCTGCCTGAATCGCGTGATAAAGGAAAACGGAGTGCATCGCCTCTCTTACTGTATCATTTCCGCGAAATGAAAAGGAGACATTACTCACTCCACCGCTCACAGACGCGTACGGAAGGTTCTGGCGAACCCATCTTGTTGCTTCGATGAAGTCGATTGCATTTCTTCGATGCTCGTCCATCCCTGTGGCTACAGGGAAAATATTTAAATCGAAAATAATATCTTCTGCAGGGAAATTAAGCTGATTTACCAATAGATCATAGGACCGTTTAGAGATTTCAACCCTGCGTTCATAAGTATCGGCCTGACCCACCTCATCAAATGCCATGACAATCATCGCGGCACCATATCTCTTGATGGCTTTTGCGTGTTTGATAAATTCTTCCTCTCCTTCTTTTAAGCTGATAGAATTCACCACACATTTTCCCTGTGCAACCTGTAGTCCGGCCTCAAGAATTTCCCATTTTGAGGAATCGATCATGATCGGGATTCTGGAAATATCGGGTTCAGAAGCAATTAAATTTAAAAATTTGATCATCGAAGCTTTTCCATCGATCAGGCCGTCGTCAAAATTGACATCCAGAATCTGAGCTCCTCCTTCAACCTGATGGCGGGCTATATCCAGGGCTTCTCCAAATTTTTCTTCTTTTATTAATCTTAAAAATTTCTTCGAACCGGCAACATTGGTTCTTTCTCCAACATTGATAAAGTTACTTTCCGGTGTAATAATCAAAGGCTCAAGCCCTGATAATCTTAAATATTTCATCAATTTATTCTTCTAAAATAAAATATGCATTATTTGCATTTTGCTTCAGCAAATCAACATGTTTGCCCAAAGCCGTAAAAATCGGAAATCGTTTATATGCCAAATCGTGTTCTTTGGCAAATGCTTCTATTTCTTCTGTAATTTCATTATAATAGCAATAGCTGTAGTTTGGAAACAGATGATGGGCAACGTGAAAATTGAAATTTCCTAATATATTTCTTACGAACCAGTTATTTTCCTTTAAGTCATTGGTCACTTCAAATTGGTGATGAAGCCAGCTGAACGGCAGCCCGTTTTTATCGTTAAGCTTCGGAAAAGCGTTATCCGGAAGCGGATGCAGTGGCAGCAGCACGAAAAGTGCAAAAATACTCGCTGCAATTACCTGCAGGAACCAGGCTCCCAAAGCTAATCCTAATGATACCTTAAAAAACAGAACAGGAACTGCAATCTGGTAAAAGAAGTAGAAAAGCTTATAAAACACCATTTTCACTTTTTCATTTGCAGGAATTGCTCCCTGTGTTTTGAGAATTACCCTCTCTTTATCAAAAAAGTCTCTGAAATCTCTGATAAACATCCAGTTAAAAAGATATAACGGATACACCAAAAAGAAAAAGAAGTGCTGATATTTCTGTACGCCTTTTGCTTTAATCCACGGAACGATCAGTAAAAGTCCGCTCTGTTCAATATCCGTATCCCAACCATCCACATTCGGATAAGCATGATGACTTGCAATATGTCTTTTTTTCCAGATGTAGGAATTAGCCCCCACAAAGTCGAAAATCTGCAATACGAGCGCATTTAACTTCTTGCTTTTATAAATATTATTGTGAGCAGCCTCGTGAATTAAATTTAAATAGATCAGCACCAAAGAAATGCCCATCAGAACAAAACTTACAATATAAACCCAGGTTTTTTCAGCATTAAAAAGGGCAAATGCGTATAAACCAAAATAGACCAAAGGCAAAATAATTGCTTTGATCTGAATATATAAATCCCTGTTTTCGGGAATGGCTTCTACACGCCGGCTCACTTTTTTTCTGAGTTCATTAAACAGTTTTGTATCTTCTGAATCTTTTAAGTAAATAGGCTTTTCCATAATATTAAATTTGTGTGATATCTAAATTTATTATTAAAAATCGTTCCTTTAGTATTGATTCAATAAAAAAAATCTATTATATCAGACAAATGTCCTCAATTTTCTTGGTGGATATGGTGCCACCAGATCAGCGATCGCCTTTATATGGTCGGGCGTTGTTCCGCAGCATCCTCCAATTATATTAATTAATCCTTTTTCCACATATTCTTTGATCTGACCCGCCATATCTTCAGGTGTTTCATCATACTTTCCAAAAGCATTTGGCAACCCTGCATTCGGATAAGCTGAAACATGAAATTCAGAATTATGAGCCAACGTTTCTAAATAAGGTGTAAGCTGATTCGCTCCCAAAGCACAGTTGAAGCCGACACTTAACAAGTTCAGGTGTGAAACAGAAATTAAAAATGCTTCTGCCGTTTGTCCGCTTAGCGTTCTGCCGGAGGCATCCGTAATGGTTCCGGATACCATAATCGGAATTTTGATGCCTCTTTCTTCCTGGATTTCATCAATGGCAAAAAGGGCAGCTTTTGCATTTAACGTATCAAAAATGGTTTCTACCAGAAGGATATCTGAACCTCCGTCTAACAAGGCTTCTGATTGCTGTTTGTAAGCAACCCTCAATTCATCGAATGTGATGGCCCGGTAGCCGGGGTCGTTCACGTCCGGACTTAAACTTGCCGTTCTGTTGGTGGGACCGATTGAACCTGCTACGAACCTTGGCTTATCGGGATTTTGTGCTGTAAATTCATCACATACCTTTCTTGCGATCTTAGCTGATTCATAATTCAGTTCGTACACCAGATCTTCCATATGATAATCCGCCATCGCAATGGTAGTTCCGGAAAAGGTATTGGTTTCAAGAATATCTGCTCCTGCCTCCAGGTATTTCCGGTGAACCTCCTCGATCGCGTGAGGCTGTGTCAGTGAAAGGAGATCGTTGTTTCCCTTCACCGGATGTTCCCAATCTTTGAAACGCTCGCCCCGATAGTCTTCTTCTTCAAATTTATATCGCTGCAGCATTGTTCCCATGGCTCCGTCCAGAATTAAAATTCTTTCGGATAATGCTTTGTATAGTTGTTCTGAATTTTTCATTTTTTATATCTTTACCAAAGGTTAGGTTATACCTACGGCTGTTAATGTTGAACCCTTCGGGTTTGTTGTTAATCCAATGCCTGTTTTAAATCCGCAATAATATCATCTGCATTTTCCAATCCTACCGAACAACGAACCAGGCCGGCCGTAATTCCTACTTCATTTCTTTCATCATCTGACAGTTTGGAGTGTGTGGTAGAGGCCGGATGCGTTACAATCGTTCTGGTATCACCCAGGTTTGCTGAAAGTGAACACATTTTTATTTTATCTAAAAAGTTTCTTCCGCCTTCGATTCCTCCTTTGATTTCGAATGCTACGATGTTTCCACCCATTTTCATTTGTCTTTTAGCAATTTCGTACCCTGGATGAGATGGCAGAAATGGATACTTGGTTAATTCTACATTGGGATGATTTTCTAAAAACTGAGCTACTTTTAAAGCATTTTCGCAATGTTTCTCGACACGGATCGCTAATGTTTCAAGACTTTTTGACAATACCCAGGCATTGAAAGGGGACATTGCCGGACCTGTATTTCTTGCAAAAAGATAAATTTCGCGGATCAAATCTTCCCGACCTACTGCTACGCCTCCTAACACACGTCCCTGACCGTCGATCAGCTTTGTTGCAGAGTGCACGACGATGTCCGCACCGTATTTTATGGGCTGTTGCAGATAAGGTGTGGCGAAACAGTTATCTACAATAAAAATCAGGTTATGTTTCTTTGCAATCTGTCCAAAGAATTCTAAATCAAGGACTTCAATCGCCGGATTCGTAGGCGTTTCGAGATATAAAATTTTTGTGTTAGGCTGAATATATTTTTCAATATTTTCTGCATCTCCCGCTTTGAAATAGGTCGTCTCAATATTCCACTTCGGGAAATATTTTGTAAATAAAGTGTGGGTAGAACCAAAAACCGACTGACAGCTTACGATATGATCACCTGCATCCAGTAAGGTGGCGAACGTTGAATAAATCGCAGCCATCCCTGTTGCAAAAGCATATCCTGCTTCTGCTCCTTCCATTTTTACAATTTTGTCGGTAAATTCGGTTACATTAGGGTTTGAAAACCGGCTGTATAAATTCTTTGATTTTTCTTCTGCGAAACTTGCCCTCATATCTTCCGCATCCTGAAAGATGAAGCTTGAGGTAAGATACAGCGGTGTAGAATGCTCATCAAACTGCGTTCTTTCTGTCTGTGTGCGAATGGCTAATGTTTCGAAATTTTCGTTTTCCATTATTTTTATTATTTTTCCATAGGTTTCACCTACTGCTATTGATATTGAACCCTGTCGGGTTCAAATGACTTTTTTATTTGGTTTCACTTACTCTCAAGATATCTCCGAAAACGCCTCTCGCTGTAACCTGAGCTCCTGCGCCGGCTCCCATGATGACGATCGGATTTTCCCCATAACTTTCAGTATAAATTTCAAAGATTGAATCTGAGCCTTTTAATTGTCCTAACGCAGAGGTTGCAGGGACGGAAATTAATTTTACGTCCAGTTCACCCTTATCTTTCTGAAGGTCACCGTGAAGATCTCCAACATATCTCAGGACATGGCCCTCTTCCTGATTTTCTTTGATTTTTTCATATTCCTGATCCAATTCTTCCAGTTTTGAAAGGAATTCCGGTTTTGAAACGGACCGCAGGCTGTCGGGAACCAGATTCTGAATACGGATATCATCAAATTCATTAATTAAATCTAATTCTCTTGCAAGGATCAACAACTTTCTTGCTACGTCATTTCCAGATAAGTCTTCTCTTGGATCCGGTTCTGTATAACCTTTTTCTAAAGCTTCGTTGATGATGGTTGAAAACTTATCGTTTCTCAGAGAAAAATTATTGAAGACATAACTCAGTGTTCCCGAAAAGACTCCTTTTATTCTGGTGATGTTTTCGCCTGAAAGGTGTAACAGCTTGATCGTATCAATTAGTGGTAAACCTGCACCTACATTCGTTTCGTACAGATAACGCCTGTTGTTTTTGTTCAACGTATATCTTAGTTGACGGTATTCTTCAATGGGAAGGGTATTGAAAATTTTATTGGAAGAAACCAGGTCAAAACCGTTTTCAGCCAGCGTGTGGTAGTGATGTACAAAATCTTTGCTTGCGGTATTATCTACAACGATTAGGTTTTCCAGTTGATTTTCTTTGGAGAATCTGATCAGTTCCCTGATATCGGATGGTTTTTCCGCAGTCAGCACCTCATCGTTCCAGTTGTTATCAAAACCTTTTTTATTGAAAGCGATTTTTCTTGAATTGGCCACTGCCACTACTTTTAAATCGATTTTTTTGCGTCTTCTGATTTCTTCCGATGACTCTAAAACCTGTTCTATTAAAGTTTTCCCTACATTTCCGTGTCCAATAATGGCCAAATGGACGGTTTTAGGCTTTTTAGAAATTTCAGATTCGATGATATTTTTTGCTTTTTCGTCCTGTGAAGAAGTGACGATAATATTAATGCGTTTTTCACTTGCCACCTGGTTTAAAAGCAAAGGAAAAACATTATTTCTTGCCAGCTCAGCTAGCACTTTGTTGAAATCTTCGGTAACAAACCCTATCACAGACACATTATTGATACTGTAAATCTGAGATACTTTCCCTGATTTTCTTTCTGCTTCAAATTCGTCAATCAGACAGTTTACTGCTTTTTCAGAGTCGGCTTCCTGTACCAAAATGGATAATCCGTTTTCGATTGCCTGCTGAGAAATTACTCCAACACTGATTCGCGCCAAAGTAAGCGCTTTAAAAATTCTCCCGTCAATCCCTATTTCACCTAAGAAATCTTCCCCTTCAAACTTGATGATTGATCTGTTTTTTAAAAATTTTATTTCGTTTGCATTATTTTTCATCCTACAAAATATTTTTAATGATGTTATTTAATTGTTCGTATTCCATTAAGAAGGCATCATGCCCATGAATTGAGGTGATCTCGTGATAGAAGACATTTTCCTTTTTCCGGTTAAGCTTTTCAAAACACATCCGTATTTCGGAAGCGGGAAAAAATAAATCGGTATCAACGGAGATCATGTGCATTCGTGCCTGGATTCTTTCCAGTTGATATTCATCAGCATTGATATTCATCAGCAGATGGTTCATTAGCTTATACGATTTTAAACTAAACCTTTCGTTTAATGAATTCCCATGATAAATCAGCCAGTCTTCTGATTCCAAACGCTGCTTCTCCTTATTATACTTGTTTTGAAATCTGTCATTTAATGACTCTGGTGTCCGGTAACATAACATCGCATGAATTCTTGCTTTTTGTATTGGCTCATCATCCTGATTTAATAAAAATTTCTGAATCAGGCATTGGGCATGAAGCCAATCATGGGTTTTAAAATCACAGGCAACAGGAATGAAAATTTCGGCAAGATCCGGTTTATTCGCCAGCATCTCCCAGCCGATCCCTCCTCCAAGAGAGCCTCCGATAATGGCGTGTAAACGATTAATATGTAAACTTTCAAGACCTTGTAAAAAAATTCCGGCCATATCTGATGCCGTAAAATCTTCATGATCATCAATAAAAAAATCATCATAGCCGTTTCCGGGAATATTGAAACACAGAACCGTATATTTATTGGTATCGATCACCTGATTTTTACCGATCAATTTTTTCCACCATCCTTTTTCTCCGGCAACTGCTGAGTTTCCGGTTAAGGCATGATTCACCAAAATAACCGGAGCTGAAAACAGCTCTTTCCCGAACAGCTGATAGCTCAACGGGATATGATACTCCTTTTTTGATTGGGTCTGATACGAAAAATTAATATATTTTAGTTCTGTTTTCAATTCTATTATACTTTTGATAATACAATTTGAAAATGCCATAAGAAATGGCTGAAAGAACTTCAGTAAGTTATCTGTCCAAAAAAATTTTCGGTAGAACGTAGCACCTTCTCTGCTTGCGCAAAGGGTTGCTAAGGTTTCACAGGGTCTAATCCCTCAACCTTTCTTGATAACATTTTCAATATGTGAATGATCGAATGCGGCAAAGATATAACATTTTTTTTAAATATTTATAAAAATTTAATTTAACATTGTAAATAACGATAAACAGAAGGATTTTGAAACGATATTAACAATTTTTCAGATTTTGAAAGTTGGATTTTTTTTCCAAAAAAACTACCTTCGTAATGAAATAGGTTGAAATATGAGTGCCGAAAAACAAAGATTACAAGATCATAACTGGAAAAATTGGGGACCATATGTCAGCAACAGGCAGTGGGGAAATGTGCGTGAAGATTATAGTGCAAACGGGGATGCCTGGAATTTTGCCAATCACAATAATGCCGAGAGCTACGCTTATCGATGGGGTGAAGAAGGAATCGCAGGTATCTCTGATGTAAAACAGCTTTTTTGTTTTGCCCTTGCTTTCTGGAATAAGAAAGACAAGATGGTTAAAGAACGTTTTTTTGGGTTAAGTAATCCCCAGGGGAATCACGGTGAGGATATCAAAGAACTTTTTTACTATCTGGACAATACTCCTACGCACAGTTACATGAAAATGGTGTATAAGTATCCTATCAATGAGTTTCCTTATGATGATATCCGTGCTGAAAACGGAAGAAGAAGCAAGAAAGAACCTGAATATGAGATTTTCGATACCGGAATTTTTGATAACGACGAATATTTTGATATTTTCATTGAATATGCGAAGGCTGAACATAATGATATTTTAGTCCGGGTGACCGTCTGCAACAGAAGTAACAATGATGCTCCTATTGTAGTGGCTCCTACTGTATGGTTCAGAAATAACTGGAAGTGGGGTTATAATACTTACAAGGGACAAACGAATGCTTCCGGTGATGGCTGTATCGACATCCATCATGACAGTGTTCCGATCAAAAAATTCTATTCCAGAAATACCGATGCAGAGAGTGTTTTCTGTGAAAATGAAACGAATGGTCCTAAATTGTACGGGGCACCTTATCCCGGAAATACCTACTATAAAGACGGAATCAATGACTACATTACTTACGGAAGCAACACGGTAAATCCTGAAAAAAACGGAAGTAAAGCTGCATTTTTGCGCGATGAAATCATCGGGGCCGGACAATCTAAAACATTTGATTTCCGATTGTCTCCCCATGATCTTGACGAACCTTTTGAGGATTTTGATAACATCCTGCATACCAGAATAGAGGAAGCCAACGAATTTTACAGTGAAATTCAGAATGATATTATAAGCGATGATGAAAAAAATGTTCAGAGACAGGCTTTTGCGGGACTTCTCTGGAACAAGCAGTTTTATCATTATAATGTCGGAAAATGGCTGAAAGGTGATCCTAATTTTAAGGCTCCAAGGGACTTTACCAATTATGTGCGAAATACGGAGTGGAATCATATGCACAATAAAGATATCATTTCCATGCCTGATAAGTGGGAATATCCATGGTATGCCACATGGGATCTAGCTTTTCACTGTGTGCCGTTTGCAATTATTGATGCTGAATTTGCAAAAGGACAGCTTCTTTTGCTGACGAAAGAATGGTATATGCATCCCAATGGCCAACTTCCTGCATACGAATGGAATCTAAGTGATGTGAACCCTCCGGTACATGCATGGTCATGCTTCCGCGTTTTTAAAATCGATGAGAAACAAAACGGAAAGCCGGATCTTTTATTCCTCGAAAAAGTATTTCAGAAGCTGCTGTTAAATTTTACCTGGTGGGTCAACAGAAAAGATAAAAACGGTAAAAATATCTTCGGAGGCGGTTTTCTTGGATTGGATAATATAGGTGCTTTTGACCGGAATATGGAATTAAAAGACGGGCAGCACCTGGAGCAGGCAGACGGGACAAGCTGGATGGCGATGTATGCCCTGAATATGATGAGAATTGCTATGGAGCTTGCTCAGTATTACCAGGTGTATGAAGACATGGCGATCAAGTTTTTTGAGCACTATTTATATATTGCTGAAGCTATGGAAAATCTGGGTGAAGGCACCAAAGGGCTGTGGAATGAGGAAGACGGGTTTTTCTATGATGTTCTGCAGCTTGGTAACGGGAATAGTGTTTCATTGAAACTGCGAAGTATTGTCGGATTAATTCCTCTGTTTGCTGTGGAAATTGTAGACCATCATCTCCTGGATAAGATGCCTAATTTCCAGGCCAGAATGGAATGGGTCTTAAAAAATAAGCCTGAACTTACCAAATTGGTATCCCACTGGGAAGAGGAAGGACATGGCAGAAAACACCTGATGAGTATTCTCCGAAAGACCCGTTTGACAAAAGTTTTATCAAGAATGCTTGATGAAAACGAATTTTTAAGTCAGTACGGAATCAGGGCTATGTCAAAAGTTTACCAGGAAAACCCTTTTAAATTCTCTGTTCATGGCACTGAAAATATCGTGTATTATACACCGGCAGAAAGCGACAGCCGTATGTTTGGCGGCAACAGCAATTGGCGGGGTCCTATCTGGTTTCCGATCAACTTCCTGATTGTGGAAAGTTTACAGCGTTTCCATTTTTACTATGGTAACAGCCTGAAAGTAGAATTGCCGACCGGAAGCGGAGATAAGCGGAACCTGGATGAAGTGGCACAGAACATCAGCGGAAGACTGTGTTCGATATTTTTGAAAGATGAGAATGGAGAACGTGCTTTCAATGGTGGAAATCCAAAGTTTAATTATGACGAAAATTTTAAAGATTATATTACCTTCTTTGAATATTTCCATGGAGATAATGGCCGCGGAGTCGGCGCCTCGCATCAGACGGGCTGGACTGCCACAGTCGCCAAATTAATGAAAACCAGATTGACAATATAATGTAAAACCTCTTTTAAAGAGGTTTTTTTTATATTTAAATGGGAATTTCCACATAGATATCAGCCATTTTATCATTAAAATTTACTTCTTATTATCCCAGTATGAGATTTAAAAGGCAACATAACAAATCTATTATTTTACCCTTCTATAAGTAAAAAATTAATATCATTTCAATTAATATAGTAAATTATTTACAATATATAATTATATTAGCATAACAAAACTAAAAGTATTCTTATGAAAGGAAAACTACTACCTATCGCAGGCCTGGTCCTGTCAAGTTTATTCACAACCCTTATTCACGCGCAGGAATATCAGCCCCTTACCATTCAAAGTGGTTTAAATGCTGATGTTATTGCCAATGGGGTCGGCCCTTCCGCTTCATCTACAAACAGCGATGTTGATGGTGTAAATTATGCCTTTATATCTAGAGATTTTCAACTGACAGGCTCAGGCTCTCCTTTATCCTATGGGCTTCCTGTTAACGGAATCATCAATACGGCTGTGGGATCTACATCCGGGCTGAGTTATCAGCTTGCTTCTTACTCTTCCAACAATTCATTAAGACTTCCTGCTGCAGGAAGCAATGGAACCGTTACATTCTCCAATCCGATTCCGGTTATCAGCCTTTTTATGCTGGCAACGGGTGGCAGCGGAGACTGCGTGGTAGATTTGGATGTTAACTTTTCAGATGGAAGTTCTCAGTCATTTGCAGCCGTAAATATTTCAGACTGGTACGGCGGGAGCGATTATGCCATTCAGGGAATCGGAAGAATTAATCTGACTAATGACAATCTGGAATCAGGGAATGGCACCAACCCAAGACTGTACCAGATTCCTTTAGCTATTAATGCAGCCAATCAATCAAAGAATGTTCAGAGTGTTACCGTAACCAAAGTATCCGGAGGTGTGCCTAATATCTTTGCATTTTCAGCTGATGCTTATAATGCCTGTTCTGCTCCTACTAATATTATTTCTACGACCACAACTACAACAGCAGTGCTGAGCTGGGCCGCCCCTGCTAATGCTCCATCAGCAGGATATCAGTATTATTACAGTACTTCTTCTACGGCTCCCACTGCAACTACCGTTCCTTCGGGAAGCGTTGCAGCAGGAACTACTTCTGTGAGTCTGAATAATCTGACCACCGGGCAAACCTATTATTTCTGGGTGAGATCAAACTGTGGTTCTTCACAAGGCTTCTGGAAAATGAAAGAATTCGTTACAGGACAGATATCCACTACATACTCTGCAGGAGATATCAATACAGAATACAGCGACCTTACTCCAACCACTACATCCACTGCAAGCTGTCCGGGTACTCTTACCGTAAACGTTCCTGCCGGGTTTAAGATAAAATCTACCAGTGTATCTTATACCATGACGGCGCAGGCGGGGGCATGGATGTCTGAACAGAAAAGTTTGCTGGTTTGCACAACCAACGGCAATACTGAAACGGAAGTTTCTTCAGGATCTTCTTCTTCGGGAGGAACCTACTCTTACAACAGAACCGGCCTGGCTATTGCCAACAATTTAACAGGCAATGTAAATTTCGAATTAAGAGCATGGAGAATGTGGGGTGACCAAAGTTTAGGGTGTGATGCTTCTTATAACAGAGTTGACAACAATACATGGACGGTAACGGTAACTTTGGAGCCACTGAATTTAGCAACGAATGAAACAAAAACAGAGAAGCCGATATTAGCATACCCTAATCCGTTTACAGATGTTCTGAATATTGATAAAGCTGACCAGGTGAAACATGCTGTAGTAACTGATCTTTCAGGAGTCGTAGTGAAAACTTTTGACAATCCTTCTTCAGGATTACATCTTGAAGGGGTAAAAGCAGGTATTTATATTCTAACGTTGACGATGAAAGACGGCGCCGTTAAAAGCACGAAAATTATTAAAAGATAATTAAAAACAATACTAATCAACAAAAAGCCGGACTGACAGTCCGGTTTTTTTACTTTTTTATACGAAGAAAATTAAATCTTTTCATCATTTACATACACTTCATACCCGATTTCTACATTGGGTTCCAGTGTTTTGGATACAGAACAGTATTTATCAAAAGACAGCTGTGCTGCTTTTTCAGCTTTTTTGGGATCTATATTTCCTTCAAGATAAAATTTCACCAACATCGATTTGAAGGGCTTGGCATCTTCTACCTGCACTCTTTCTCCTTCCACTTCAGCTTTAAAACCCGTAATTTCCTGTCTCTGCTTTTTCAAAATGGAAACGACATCTATCCCACTGCATCCTGCTACTGCCATCAGCACACTTTCCATTGGCGAAACTCCTTTCGCTCCCGGCTGTGTTGTATTGTCCAAAAGAATTGAATTTCCCTGTGAATTGGTGCATTCAAATAAAAAATCGTCGTTTATTCTGTTAAGTGTTATTTTCATTGGCTTATGGCTTCTTGCAAAATTACAAAATTCCTCTTGATTTTATCTCCAAATATTTATTGATAACATCGATGTTAAGATTCTCAGGTAAGGTATACACGGTATAGATACCGTATTTCCGAAGTTCCTGAATGATCAGTTTTTTTTCAAATTCGAATTTTTCGGCAATGATTTCGTCGTAGATTTCCTGCATCTTTTCCGGGTTTTTATGGATCAGTGTCTGCAGTTCTGAATTTTTAAAGAAAACAACAACCAGCAAATGGTTTTTTGCAATCCCTCGAAGATATTTCATCTGCCTGTTAAGACCATCCAGGGTTTCAAAATTCGTAAAAAGCAGGATCAGACTTCTTTGATTAATCGAGTATTTAACATCCTGATACAGCCTGTTGAAATCACTCTCGAAAAAGTCAGTCTTTATATTATAAAGAGCCTCGGATATTTTTTTCAGTTGTCCCGATTTATTTTCTGCTGCAATTTTGTTTTCTGTTTTTTTGGAAAAAGTCATCATTCCTGCCCTGTCGCTTTTCTTCAGAATAATATGGGAGAGCGCCATCGTTGCATTAATAGAATAATCCAGCAGACTAAGCCCGTTAAAGGGCATTTTCATCGTTCTTCCCGTATCGATCAACATAAAAATACGCTGAGATTTCTCATCCTGAAACTGATTTACCATCAGACGGTTTGTTTTAGACGTCGCCTTCCAGTTGATGGTGCGGATGTCGTCCCCCGGAACGTATTCTTTGATCTGCTCAAACTCCATCGTGTGGCCCAGTTTCCTTATCTTTTTGATTCCACCCAACATAAATTCGCTCTGAATAGCCATTAACTCATATTTCCGGAGATGAATAAATGAAGGATACGAGGCTAAGTCCGCATTTTTTAAGAACTGAAATCTCTTTGAAACGAATCCGATTGGTGATTCTGCATAAATATTTAAGCTTCCAAATTGATATTCTCCTCTTTCTTTGGGCTCGAGAATATATTGGAAAAATGTATTTTTTCCAGATTCAATGCGCTTTTGTATCATGAAATCTCTCTTCTGAAACTGAAAAGGGATTTCATCAATGATTTTAGCCGTAATTTTAAACCTGTAATTGTTTTTAACATCTATTTTTACAGGATTTTCATCTCCATTGGATAATTTTTCGGGTAAAATTCTCTGTGCGATTATTCCATCTTTCTCAATGAACAGTAAAAGACCATCAACAAAGGCTGCCAGGAAAGACAGTACCAGCAGAATATGGGCCATCCACATAAAAACCGGAAAGAAGAATGCCAGGACATAAAGTATCCCTACTCCGATGAGCATGAAAAAAAAGTGTGTATTGATGTATAAGTTCTTCATTAGCGGCTATAATTTCTGGCAGTAAGCTAAAACGGGCACCTGACAATTTTAGCGGTAATTATTTCTATCTGGGAATCTCTATTCCTTCTAATATCTGTCTTATAATTTCGTCCGCAGTAAGGCCTTCCATTTCTCTTTCGGGCGACACAATGACCCTGTGTCTCAGTACCGCGTAACTTGCTTCTTTAATATCTTCAGGCGTTACAAAATCTCTTCCCCGTAGTGCTGCAAATGCCTTTGAGGCCGTTAATAATGCCAGACTGGCTCTTGGAGATGCACCCAGATACAGAAACTGGTTTTCTCTAGTATTGATAATAATCTTAGCAATATATTCCATCAGCTGCGCTTCGACAATGATTTGTTTAACCAACTGCTGATAGCTCTTCAACTGCCGGGCTGTAATGACTTTGCCCACAGCTTCTGTTTTGTCTTCCTGTTTATTTTCGTGCTGATTTTTAATGATGATTATTTCCTGTTCAAGATTAGGATAGCCAACATTTATTTTGAAAAGAAAACGGTCCAGCTGAGCCTCGGGAAGTCTGTACGTTCCTTCGTGCTCTATCGGATTCTGAGTAGCCACTACCAAAAACGGTTCTTCCATAATGTAGCGTGTTCCGTCCATCGTGATCTGTTGCTCTTCCATTACTTCAAAAAGAGCAGCCTGGGTTTTAGCAGGCGACCTGTTGATTTCGTCAATTAAAATAAAGTTGGAGAAAACAGGTCCTTTTTTAAATTCAAATTCAGAGTTTTTTACATTAAAAATAGAGGTTCCTAGAATATCCGAAGGCATGAGATCCGGGGTAAACTGAATCCTGCTGAAATCGACATCAATTGTTTTGGCTAATAATTTTGCGGTAATGGTCTTGGCAACTCCGGGTACGCCCTCGATCAGAACATGTCCGTTCGATAAGAGTGCGGCTAAGAGATGTTCAATCATCGTTTCCTGGCCTACAATTACTTTTGCAATTTCGGCTTTTACTTTTTCCAGGCTTGCGCGAAGTTCAATCATATCTATTCTTGACTGAAACTGATCTTCTTTTTTATCAAGATTTATAGAAATCTGATCTTCTATATTTTGGTTTTCAAAGTTTTCCATATTCTTTTTAATTTAACAATTGAGCAATTTAACAGTTTACCAATAGGGGAAATTGTTACTTTGCCATATTTCCAGAGGGTTAGATTCTTACAATTTCATCCAGTATTTTATTCATTCTTACAAGATCTTCTTTTATGACACTGGCATAGGGATCCTGTGCTTTTTTGATCAGTTCGATACCTTCAAGAATCAATTCTATCGGTTTTCCGGTTTTCAGCTGAAGTTTATTCGCAAAATCATCATTCAGATTTTGGGTATCGATTAAAAGATCCAATCTTACTTTGTTTAGAAAATACTGGGCTTTTTTGGCCATCATATCATGAAAGTCTCCTTCCTGCAAATAAAGATTTCCGATACTTTTCACGAAATCAACCGATGTGTTTCTCAGAGGCACAATAACCGGTACGATCCGCTGTTTTCTTTTTGCATTGAAGAAAATAAATAAGACCAAGCCTCCCAAAAGTACCCACCAGGCATATTTTAAAGCCGGATTGGCGAGAACAAACCTCATAAAAAAACGTGAAGTTTGTGTACTGCTTTCTACAAACCACAGGGTTTCTTTGTTATCAAGGTAAGAGAATACATCCTGTGCATATTGGATATTTCCGGATTTCAGAAGATAGTAATTGGTCAGAAAAAGAGGCTCACAGTGGACATAAATATTCCCTTTGCCTAATTTTCTTTTGATAAAATTAACCTGCTCATGTTTACTTTCATCAATCATTTTTCCCAGAATTTCCACCTGAGGCTTGATATACACAAAACCTCGGCCCGACGGAAATTTATCCAGGGTAATAAAATCATTCTGATATTTTTTATCCGTCAGTTTCAAAACATTCTGTTCGGCAAAAGAGATCTGGGAATCGTAGTATCCTATACTGTCTGCGATGTTTTTCGGCATTTCACTTACGACCAGCATGGCATCCGAACCTTTTGAAACCTGGTCCAGAATATTATTCCATGATTCTGTATCTACTTCACTTTCGACAATCAGAATATTATGAGGGTTCTTTTTATGCTGGTTATAGTAATCATAAGGAGTCTTTTCTATTTTTTTTAACTGATTATGAAAAAGACTTTTAGCCTCTTCATTAAAAACAAATAATCCGAACGGCGACTTTTCATTAACACTGAAATTCTTTCGCCAATCCGTCGTTTCTTTTTTATTAACTTCAAGCAATGCCAGAATCACCATGACAATGATGAAAATTACAGCATATATTTTGAAAGTTTTATTCATGGTAAGAGGTAATTACGGTTTAAATGACTGATACTGGGTTTTGAATTTCAGATAATTTTCTTCATCGATACTGAATTCTCCATACCATACATACTCGAAAATATAAGAAAGGGCGGAGAAATCACTTTTGAGAGGTGCAGATTTTAATTCTTTTTCATAATCTTTATTGGTTTTCTCAGGATTCCAGCTGATCATTTTTTTGTCGCTGAGTTTTTTTAAGACATATAAAAACTGATACCGGACCGCAGAACGGTAATCATGTGATTTTTCAAATATCAGGATGCTCTCCGGAAAATTGATCTCGTGAATATTTTCGTGCAGCTCTTCTTCAGCAATATCTAATTTTTTATTCTTCTTGCCAAAAATAAAATTTCCGTCTTTACCCAGAAGAAATTTAACGATAATATATAAAAGAAAGCCGACAAGGACTATGGCAAAAAGACGGATCAGAATTTCAGCACCTTTCGCTGAAGAGCTGAACGCTGTCTTACCGAAGATACTCTCCAGTATCTTTGCCACCTTTCGCATCAGTTTCTGCCCGAACGACTCTCTGGGTTTTGATGTTGAATAATCAAATTCATTCCCTCTGTATCGTGACTGAAGATTTTCTTTAAATTTTTTGGGATAGATCTGATTTTCAGATACAGGCTTTTTCAGCAATACAGAATCCGCACGCAGCATATTTGCATAATGCGACAATCCCAATGAATCCGTATAGGCTTCAGAGGCCGGCAACACCGGTTCTGTATCACTTTGAGCATATCCGTTCTGAGTGAAAAATAAAACCAGCAGGAAAAAAAGAATTTTATTCATTAATACCGATCTTTTCTATTTCTTCAAGTTCTACCTTCTGATGAAGATCTGTTCTGCTGTCGTAGTACATTAATCCTGAATTGATATATAATAAATTCATCATTAAAAATGAAACCAGGGCCGAGATTCCGTACACAATAAACACGGCGATTCCTAAAGTTCCTGAAAACGGATTCTGTTCAAAATTTCCATCGGACGGATTTGTAAACAATGAACCGTAAAACAGCAGCATCGGCACAAATGTAAATATCAGATTGATGATATAATAAATGATGCCCAAAATAAGCGTAGAACTCCAGTATTTCCAGTAAGGAGAGTCTTCCCGTCCATTCGGATAAGAGAATTGTGACCGTACCGCATAACTTAAACTTTCAAAAAATCTGCGGCGGCTGCTAAAATAGTCATAGCTCAGAAAAGTAATGACGTTAAATAATGTAGGAGTGACAAAAAGAAGAATCACTAATCCTATCAGGACAAAAATTAAAATATATGAAATTCCGAAAATAAAGAGGGAAGCAGGCATTACCAGAAAAGTCAGCCCTAAATAGAGCTTAAAGATCTTCCCTGCATTCCGCTTAAAATCACCCAGAATCTCATCTGTTTTAATATTTATTTCTCCTGCCGAGACTCTTTTGGTATAAAACACCGGAAACAGAAAATTAATAACCATTAATGCTGAATAAAGTAAAAACATCAGCATTCCTGTAATGAAAAGCATGCCCAGATTATTTTGAAAATACTCCTCAAAATAATAAGCATTCCCATTCAGATTGGAGCCAAAAGCCTGGCCGAAGAGTTCTTTAAATCCAAAGATTCCGACGACCACCAGTAAAATCAAAAGCAAGCCATTGATTAAAATATAGCTTTTAAAATAATTCTTTCCGTATAATTTAAAGAAATTGAATGTATCACTTATAAAAGTACCGAAATCTCTTTTTTTATAAAACTGTATCATTGATTTGGTTATTTATTTTTTTACTGACCATGGACGGATATACAAGATAGTAAAATCCAATGATAAAAAGAGAACCGAAAATAATAATCAGGTTCAGCATTAACGGCATTTTCAAGGCATGTCTTGTTACATATCCCTCAATGATCCCCGCACAGACCGTAAATGGAATGGTACTTAAGAATATTTTAAAGGAATCTTTAAATCCGTTTTTAAAAGAATGAAATCTTGACAGGGTTTTTGGAAACAAGATAGAAGCCCCCAAAATTAATCCGCACATTGCTTCGACTACCATCGAAAAAATTTCGAAGACACCATGAAGCCAGATTCCCCTTGCACTTTCTTTTAATGCACCGTAATCATAGAAAAAATACTGAAAGGATCCCAGCATCACGCTATTGGATAACAGGGTAAATAAAGTACCGACCCCTCCGAAAATTCCATATACATACAGTCTTGCTCCGACACCGATATTATTAAAAATAATACCTATCGTGCTGCCCCATGTCGAACCGCTCTGATATACCCCGACAGCATTTCCTTTTTTAATATTTTCAATGGTTTCATTAACATAGCTTTCGCCTAGAATGATATTGGCAAAATCTTTATCATAGATCGCTGAAAGCACTCCTATCGAAGTAAATAATGCGAAAAACAGGAAGGCGTACATCAGAAATCTTCTGTATTCGAACACCAGTAACGGAACCTCTGTCTTAAAAAAATACAGCAGCCTGTTCTCTTCTACTCTCTTCGTTTTGTAAATTTTCTGAAAAATCTGTGAAGAAAGATGATTGAGATAGACCGTAGTATTACTTTTGGGATAATACGTTTGCGCAAAAGAGAGATCGTTGATCAGGTTAATGTACAGCGAAGACAGGTCATCGGGATTTTTTTTTATTTTCCCCTGAATAACCTGTTCAATTCCCAACCATTTTTCTTTATTTTGTTTAATGAAATAGACCTCTCTCATAATGATTAGGCTAAAATAATAAAAAATATGTCTCAGATTGCGATAAATACTTCACAAAATGTAAATATTAATTTCACCATTGCCGGTGTTGGAGAAAGAATGCTTGCCTTTATTATCGATCTTCTGATCAAGGTGGCTTACGGAGTGTCGGTATTTTATATTTTCTTTAATGTATTGAACTTAGAATATATTTTAAATGGACTGGATCAATGGTCTGTAAGGGCGGTCTATATCATTCTGCTTTTTCCGGTTTTCATTTATCCCGTCGTTCTGGAAAGCTTAATGGAAGGGCAGACTCCCGGAAAAAAGGTGATGAAAATAAGGGTGGTAAAGATCGACGGCTACCAGGCAAATTTTGGTGATTATCTTGTCCGCTGGTTTTTCAGATTGATCGATACTTCTTTTGCAGGAGTGATCGGTTTGATTTCCATGATTGTTTCAAAAAACAATCAGCGTCTGGGAGATATCGCTTCGGGCACGGCCGTCATTTCTTTAAAAAACAGTATTGACATTTCGCATACCATTTTAGAAAATATTAAAGAAGATTATATTCCTTCTTTTCCGCAGGTTATAGCTTTAAGTGATAATGATATGAGGATTATCAAAGAAAATTATACCAAAGCTTTGCAACAGGATGACAGGCAGGTCATCACTAAACTTTCTGATAAAATTAAAAGCATTTTAAAACTGGAAGTTGATGCAACAAAAATAACTGAAAGACAATTTATCGGAACCGTTATCAAGGATTATAATTATTACACAGGAAAAGATCACTAGCTTTTGAGGCTTAGCTGAAAGGGAGCCGATAGAGCTCATACTCATTATATTTTTCTTAGTCTATTCACGTAAGATTTACAAAATTAATACTCCGAAAACAGGCTCCTTCATTCAGAACCAGGTGAAAATTTTCCTGTAAGTAAAAATACAAGCGGTGCGGTTTTTGTATTTTACTGAGGATTAAAACTTAATTATGAGATTCGAAAACAATCAGTCAGGAAACGGTGGTGTCATTACTCTGAATAATGAAATTAAAGAAATCGGCAGATTAACCTATACAGTCTTTCCGGAAGATCATAAATTTATCATTTCATTTGTTTTGGTTCATCCTGAATTTGAAGGTCGCGGTATGGGTAAATATCTGGTGGAAGAAGCTATTAAATTTGCCCGGGAAAATAACTGGAAAGTATATCCGCACTGCTCATATGCCAGAGCGGTAATGAATAGGATGAATGATGTAGAAGATGTCTTCCTAAAAAATTAATACTTCATTGATTAAAATATCCTCAATGTTATCGGGGTAGTTTACTTTCAGTTGAAAATCAGAAGCTACCCACTCTTCTATTTCTTCCAATTTCAGAATTTTGGAATTGGGTATTCCCATCTTATCCAGTGCGCAGGCATTACATTCCTGCTCGTACTGATGGTGTATGGGAATAACAAATAATTTCTTATCCATGAAAAGGGCTTCCGCCGGGCTCTCAAATCCTGCATTGCAGAGAACACCGTCACAGTTTTCAAAAGATTTTAAATATTCAGTTTCGCCTATTGGAAATATTTCGACATTTTGATCCCTGAACTGTAATGTACTGTGCTTGGAAAATATTTTCCATTCCACAGGAATCTGTTTTAGAATTTTAATAATATTAGCGTCAGAAAAGCTTGGGAGATAAACCAGATAAAACCCTTTTTTATCCGGATTGAGATTTCGGATTTTTCTTCTGATCACCGGTTTTTTGATCTGCGGATGGTAACTTTCAAAGTGAAACCCTATTTTTCTGTCACTCGGAACATAATATTTTAGCACGAGTTCTCCAAAAACGTCTTTTTTTTCAGGTTTCGGCGTTTCTTTAAATAACATTGCTGCCTGATGGCTTAACTCAATCATCGGATACTTCTTCCATTTACAGGCCCATCCCGTTATTGGCTCATAGTCATTAATGATCAGATCATATTGTGATAGTTCGATTTCCCTGATCGTTTTGAAAGCCTGATAGAAATTATTATCAATAAGTGTTTTCCGATAGGATAAACCGCCTGTTTTGTTATAAAGCAGGGAAATACCTTTATGTTGAAAATTAACGTCAAAATCGGCTTTTAACTGCGATTGATGTCCACTGATCAACGTATCGACGGATGCATGCTTTTTAAGAATGGGAACGATTTCCTGAGCTCTTGCCACATGTCCGTTTCCGGTTCCCTGGAATGCGTATAAGATTTTCATTCTGTAAAATTGGTTACTAATTTTAAAAGTGCTGAATGATCGATATCCTGAATCTCTTCGGTTTCATTGTCCTTCAGGATGTGTTTATGCTCGTCATAATAAAAAACAGTCCATTCTTTATGATGATATTCTAATGCTGAAAGATTTTCGATCCAGTCCCCGGAATTCAGATAGGTACATGATCCTTTTCTGTTCGTGACCTGGCGGATCTGCGGCTGGTGAATATGTCCGCAAATAACGTAATCATAGTGATTGTCAATTGCCAGTTCAGAAGCCGTCAGCTCAAAGTCACCAATGTACTTAACCGCTTTTTTGACGTTGTTTTTAATTTTTTTTGAAAATGAATATTTTTCCTTACCCATTTTCTCCAGAAACCAGTTAACCATATTATTGATTACAATGAGAAGATCATAGCCTTTTCCTCCGAGCTTAGCGATCCATTTGGAATGCTGAACAGAGGCGTCGAAAACATCACCGTGAAAAATCCAGGTTTTTTTATGGTCAATATCCAGACAGATTTTATTGCAGACTTTAAGGTTACCCAGTTCGAAATCGGTGAACTTCCGGAACATCTCATCATGGTTCCCGGTAATATAGTAGACATCTGTATTTTTTGTAGCAAAGGAAAGGATCTTCTTGATCACTTCCAGATGGGGTTTAGGAAAGTAAGACTTTTTGAACTGCCAGATATCAATAATATCTCCATTCAAAACTAAAGTTTTGGGCTGAATAGAATTGAGGTATCTCAGTAATTCTTTAGCCTTACATCCATAAGTTCCCAGATGAACATCCGATATGACAACCAATTCAATATTTCTTTTCATAGTTTTATGCAAAGAAAGTACTTGAAAGTTAACTGTATATGAATGTTATATTATTTTTATAAAGAGTTCATCAGCTCTTCCGTGATTTCCATATTATGGTAGACATTCTGAACATCATCATCATCTTCGAAACGCTCAAGCATTTTCATATTTGCTTTAAACTGATCTGCATTTACCTCTTTTGAATTATTAGGAATTCTCTGAAGTTCTGCACTTTTCGCTTCGATTTTAAGCTCATCTAACTTATGGGACAGGGATCCGAAATCTTCAAAAGCCGTTGTAATCATTACTTCCTCTTCATCTTTTTCTACATCTTCTGCGCCTCCGTCTATCATTTCCATTTCAAAGTCGTCCCAGTCCATTTTAATTTGTGCTAAATCGATGGTAAAGATTCCTTTTCTGTCGAAGATAAAAGCCAGTTCACCGTTTTTCCCGAGGTTTCCGTCAAACTTATTAAAGATCGCTCTTACATTGGCAACGGTACGCGTTGGGTTGTTTGTCGTACATTCCACAAAAAATGCGACACCTCCCTGGCCGTAACCTTCATAGGTAATCTCTTCATAATTTTCCGCATCAGCACCACCCGCCTTCTTGATCGCTCTTTCTACGTTATCTTTCGGCATATTGGCACCCTTAGCATTCTGGATGCATCTTCTCAGAGCCGGATTTGCTTCCGGGTCTGTACCACCCGCTTTTACAGCGAGGGCAATGTCTTTACCTATCTTAGAAAAGGTTTTAGCCATTTTATCCCATCTGGCCATTTTAGAAGCTTTTCTATATTCAAATGCTCTTCCCATTTTATTTTTTTATTTCAACAAAATTAATCAAAAAGTCTTCAAAAAAAAATACCCCCAAAAAAATTGGAGGTATTTATTATTTAGAAAAATTAATTATTTTCTTTTTTTAGCCGGAGCTTTTTTCTTAACTGCTTTTTTAGCAGCAGGCTTAGCTACAGTCATGTCATTTTTCTTGTAAGTTTCCCACTCAGAACCTGAGATTGCTCTTACGATAACTTTTCTGTCAACTTGTCTTTCAGCATCAGAAGCTTTTGCAGGAACAGTTGCTTCCTGAGAACCGATACCGATAGACTTAAGCGTGTTAGGGTTGATACCTCTAGCTTCTAAAGCACCTACTACAGCAGCAGCTCTTTGTCTTGATAAGTTCAAGTTATAAGCAGCAGAACCTTTAGCATCGGTCATACCTACTACTAAGAAGTTAGTTTCTTCTGCTTCTTTAATAATTTGAGCAGCAGTATCTAGTTTACCGTTTGATTCCGCTTTGATTGTAGCTTTGTTGAAATCAAATAAGATATCTTTTAATGTTTTGTTAACAACTTCTACGTCTGGTTTTCTTGGAGGAGGACATCCGTTGTACTCAGGTACACCTGGAACTGTAGGACAAGCATCATCTTTATCTAAGATACCATCACCGTCTGTATCAGGCCAAGGACAACCGTTGTTTTCAGCAGGACCTGCTACTGTAGGACAAGCATCATCTTTGTCGATAATACCGTCACCATCTGTATCTGGCCAAGGACAACCGTTGTTTTCAACCGGACCAGCTACGTCTGGACATTGATCGTCTTTATCTGGAACTCCATCACCATCTGTATCAGGACATCCCTGGAATTCTGGTAAACCTGGTGTATCAGGACATAAATCGTCTTTATCTAAAATACCATCCTTATCTCTGTCTCTGTTTCCGAATCTGAAGTTCAATGAAGCAGAAGCTTGCCAGAAGTTAGCGATTGTAGATTTATCACCCGGCGTAGATACGTAATCTCCCTGTACTCCTAAACCGAAGTTTTTAGTTAACCAGAAGTTTACACCAGCACCGGTAGACACTGTAAAGTAATTGGCTTTACCATTTTCATTACCTTCTTCTCCATTCGGAACATTTTCAATAACGTTTCCATTATCGTAACTGTCTCTAGGGAAAGTAAGTGAAGTATAGTCATGTCTCAAGTAGTTTGCACCAACTCTCAAGTATGGATCGAACCAAGATTCTTCATTCCATAAAATACCAGCTGCTTTAACTTGTAAACCAAGACCTGTCATTAAGAAGAACTCTTTACCCATGTTGAATCTTTTGTTTTCAACATTTCCTACTGTAGTCTGCCAGTCAACAACGAAACCTTTAGCAACGTTTCTTGCAACGGTTAACTTAGATAATGGAGGTGTAATAGAGAAATTGTTCATATTGAACATGCTCTTCGTTAAATTTTTAGCAGAGAACGTATTACTGAAGCTATTACGGGCTGCTACATGGTTTTCGGCATGAGCACCAACTCCGATCATCCACGGATTGTTGGTAGTCTGTGCGAAAACAGTAGAGGCAACAGTAAGCGCCAATGCTGAAATTCCTAATTTTAGATTTTTCATAGAATTAAATGATTAAATAATTGATAATGCAAAATAAATATAATTTTTCTTTATATACAAAGTTTTTCAAATGATTTTTAACTTTTCTTTAATATTCTGTCCAGGTTACGTTTGCTTTCCCTATCTTTGATGCTCTCCCTTTTATCGAAAAGCTTTTTTCCCCTTCCCAGGGCGATTAACACTTTAGCTTTGCCCCTGTCATTGATATATAATTTTAAGGGTATAATCGTATTACCGGCATCTTTTAATTTCTTTTCAAGTTTCTGCAACTCTTTTTTGTGCAACAGCAATTTCCGTTCCCTTTTTGTTTTATGATTATAAAATGTCCCCAATTTATATTCGTCGATCATCATATTAATAATGTATAGTTCCCCATCAATAAACTGACAGAAAGCTTCCGTAATAGATGCTTTCGAAGAGCGTAAAGATTTTATTTCTGTACCGGTAAGAACCATACCAGCCTCTGTCTCTTCGATAATTTCGTATTCGAATCTGGCTCTCCTGTTAAATATATTAACTGTTTTTTCAATCTTCATTTTAAAATTTCTTTAATGAAATATATAAAAAATACCCCATATTTAAAAACTTGAGTATGACATTATTACGAAATACCCAAATTCTTTTCGTATTTTTGCGCCAAATTTACAAAACTATATGTTAACAGTATCTAACTTATCTTTACAATTCGGGAAAAGAGTTCTTTTTGACGAGGTAAATATTATGTTTACCAAAGGAAACTGCTACGGTATCATCGGAGCAAATGGTGCAGGAAAGTCTACATTCCTTAAAATATTAACAGGAAAACAGGACCCGACTACAGGACACGTATCTTTGGAACCTGGAAAAAGAATGTCAGTTCTTGAGCAGGACCATTTTGCTTACGATCAATTTACTGTTTTGGAGGCTGTTTTAAGAGGTAATAAAAAATTATTCGAGATAAAAGAGGAAATGGATGCGTTGTACGCAAAAGAAGATTTCTCTGATGAGGATGGTATTAAAGCTGGTGAATTAGGCGTTATCTATGACGAAATGGGAGGCTGGACTGCAGAACCGGATGCACAGACGATGCTTTCAAACGTCGGGATTAAAGATGATATGCACTGGCAGATGATGAGTGAGCTTGAGAATAAAGATAAAGTAAAGGTTCTTTTGGCTCAGGCGCTTTTCGGAAATCCTGATGTTCTGATCCTGGATGAACCTACCAATGACCTTGATATCGATACGATTTCATGGTTAGAAGATTTCCTGGCTGATTACGAAAACACCGTTATCGTGGTTTCTCACGACCGTCACTTCCTGGATACGGTTTGTACCCATATCGGAGATTTGGATTATGCTAAACTTAACCTCTATACAGGGAACTACTCTTTCTGGTACCAGGCTTCACAGCTGGCGACAAGACAAAGAGCCCAGGCTAATAAAAAAGCAGAAGAAAAGAAAAAGGAGCTTCAGGATTTTATCGCCAGATTCAGTTCTAACGTTGCAAAGGCAAAACAGGCGACTGCGAGAAAAAAAATGATCGATAAATTAAACATCGATGATATCAAGCCGTCTTCGAGAAGATATCCTGCCATTATTTTTGAAATGGAAAGGGAAGCGGGAGACCAGATTCTGGATGTGAAAGGTCTTGAAAAAACAAAAGACGGAGAATTACTATTCTCAAACATCGATCTAAACCTTAAGAAAGGCGATAAAGTTGCTGTTTTGTCTAAAAACTCATTAGCGATTACAGAATTTTTCGAAATCTTAGCCGGAAACGTTCAGGCAGATAAAGGAACCGTTGCATGGGGAGTTACGACCAACCAGTCCCACATGCCTCTTGACAACACCAATTTCTTCCAGGAAGACCTGAGCTTAGTAGACTGGCTGAGACAGTTTACCAAAAATGATGAAGAACGTCATGAAGAATTCGTAAGAGGATTCTTAGGAAGAATGCTTTTCTCGGGAGATGAAGCGTTGAAATCCTGTAAAGTACTTTCAGGAGGTGAAAAAATGAGATGTATGTTCAGCAGAATGATGCTTCAGAAAGCCAATGTTCTTTTACTGGATGAGCCTACCAACCACTTAGACCTTGAAAGTATCACGACCTTGAACAACTCTTTGTCCAACTTCAAAGGAAATCTGTTACTGGCTTCTCATGACCACGAGATGCTTTCTACCGTGTGTAACAGAATCATCGAATTGACACCGACAGGAATCATCGACAGAGAAATGACTTACGATGATTATCTTGCAGATAAAAAAGTGAAAGAATTGAGAGAAAAAATGTATTCTTAATCTTTAACTGATCATCAAAAATAAAGAAAGCCATTCAGAATTGTCTGAATGGCTTTCTTTATTCCTATAATTTAGATCGAATGATCCGTATCTATGGCTTATTTTGTAAGTTTCGTTTTCGGTATAGTGACTGTTCCAGGATCCTTCCATAAACCGTCTTTCTCTGCTCTTTTTTTAATGGCCTGAGCTCGTTTTTCGCTATCAGGATGAGAATTGAACATCTTCTGAAAGCCCGTCTGTACACTTCCTTCGGAAAGGAGCGCCAGTTTTTTGAAAGCTGTATAGGCCCCTACTACATTATACTTATTCGCTTTCATAAAGTCATATGAGTACGTGTCGGCCTGAGATTCCTGCTTTTTACTGTGAGAGGCATCCAGGAAAGCATTGGCCATCTTTCCGACCTGGCTGTCGTTCAGGGTAGCGACGGTACTCGACGCTGAAGAGGCAGCATCCAGTGCAGCAGCCTTCAGATAAGCCGATTTCATAGCATCCTTGGTATCCTGGTTTTTAACGTGACCGATTTCATGACCGATAACGGCTAACAATTCATCATCGGTCATGATATCCATTAATGATGAAAAAACCCTTACACTTCCATCAGCACAGGCAAATGCATTGATATCTTTTACCAGATACACCTTATAGTTAAGATTCAGCCCGTCCTGGCTTTTGTGTTTTCCGAAAAGTTTATTGAGTCTGATTGTATACGGATCTTTGGGACCGGCCACTTTATTGTTGTTATCCATCCATTCTACGGATTCTTTAGATAAAGTGATGGCATCTGCGTTGGTAAAAGTTAAGGCTTTAGCTCCATTTGAAACTATTCCTGCGGCTTTACCCAGATTTATTTTCTGTGCATTCGCAGCATGTACTGCCCCGATAATCATCAGGCACATGGTGATTTTTTTCATAATCATTAATTTGAATTTGGACGGCGAAGATAATTATTTTTTTAACAATTTTAAAATTAAAACTTAAGCTTTAATGATTTCAAATGCTATTTTTTTTCCCTATTTTTGTGAAATGAGTCAAAAATGGATTTACAAGCCTGAACCCGATGAGGAAATTGTAGACAGATTAAGTTCGTCTCTTGGTTTTGGAACTTTCGAATCTAAACTCCTCGTTCTGAGAGGAATTGACAATTATCAAAAGGCGAGAGAGTTTTTCAAACCCAATCTTACAGATATACACAATCCATTTTTAATGGCCGACATGCAAAAAGCCGTAGAGCGTATTGCGACCGCCATAGAAAATGGAGAAAAAATACTGGTATACGGAGATTACGATGTAGACGGAACTACAGCTGTAGCTTTGATGTACTTATACCTCAGCAAAATTGTTGAGAAAAAATACCTGGATTATTATATTCCGGACAGAAATTCCGAAGGATATGGAATTTCAACAGAAGGAATTGACTTTGCTAAAGAAAACGGCTTTTCACTGATCATCGCTCTGGATTGCGGGATCAAAGCATTGGATATGATCAGTTATGCCCAGAGCCTGGCCATTGATTTTATCATCTGTGACCACCATTTACCCGGAGATGAGATTCCCAATGCCGTGGCTGTTCTAGATCCCAAGAGAAGGGACTGCAGATATCCGTTTAAGGAGCTTTCCGGATGCGGGGTGGGATTCAAACTTTGCCAGGGTCTAAATACAATCTACAAACTTCCGGAAGCGGAGTTGTTTGAATTAACCGATCTTCTTGCCATTTCTATTGCAGCCGACATTGTATCAATGACCGGCGAAAACAGGGTTCTGGCCAAAATGGGATTAAAAATTCTCAGAAAGACCAGGAATCTGGGATTGAGATTACTGATTCCCGAAGATAAGCTTTCTCACTTTGAAATTTCGAATATCGTTTTTGAAATCGCCCCGAAGATCAATGCTGCAGGAAGAATTTCCCACGGTAAAGCAGCTGTTGAACTTATGGTTTCCGATAACCTGAAGCATGCTCATCAGATTGTAAACGATATTATGAATCTAAATGATGAAAGGCGTGAACTGGATATGAATTCTACGCTTTCCGCATTGAATCAGATCATTGAGTCACAGCAGGAGACCAAATATTCTACCATCGTTTATCATCCGGAATGGAATAAAGGTGTGATCGGAATTGTGGCTTCCAGGTTAATCGAAACGTATTATAAACCTACTTTGGTCTTCACAGACGGAAATAATGGGGAAATGGTTGCTTCGGCAAGATCCGTTTCAGATTTTGACGTTCATGAGGCTCTTGATTTATGTTCTGAGTATTTTCTGAAATTCGGAGGACATCACGCAGCAGCCGGACTTTCTATGGAAAAGGATAAATTTGAAGCGTTTAAGGAAAAATTTGAGAGAATTGTTTCTGAAAAACTTAAGGAGCATCAAAAAGAACCTTCCATTACGATCGATTCGGAGATTCAGGCGGACGATATCAATAGGGAGTTTATTAATTTCCACAGAAAACTGGCCCCTTTCGGACCTCACAATATGAAACCTATTCTGGCTCTGACGAATCAGAAGCTTTCGGGCTATATCAAAACGATGGGGAAAGACAATAATCATCTTAAATTTTATATCCGCCAGGAGGCTACCGGGAGAAATATTGAGTGTGTAGGTTTTAAACTGGGACAGTTTGCAGAAGATTTTAAGAATAAAAATTTTGATCTTGTTTTTACGCTTGAAGAGAATCACTGGAAAGGAAATGTGACGCATTACCTCAATATTAAAGATGTCAAATTCAGAGATTAAGAAAATAAGCGTTATGAAAAAAACAGGTTTGTTTTTCGGTTCTTTTAATCCTATTCATATCGGACATCTGATTCTTGCAAATTATATTCTTGAAAATTCTGATATGGAAGAGTTATGGTTTGTGGTAAGTCCTCAAAATCCTTTTAAGGACAAGAAATCTTTACTCAAAGATCATAACAGACTGGATATGGTGCAGCTTGCTGTGAAAAACTATCCGCAGATGCGTGCTTCTAATGCAGAATTCGCACTTCCTCAACCCAGTTATACTATTGATACCCTTACCTATCTTCATGAGAAGTACCCGGACTATTCTTTCAGTTTAATCATGGGGGAAGACAATCTTGAAGGACTTCACAGGTGGAAGAATTCTGATACCTTAATTAAAAACCATCATATTATCGTATATCCGAGAATTTTTGAAGGTAAAAAAACGGATTCCGAGTATCTGCAGCATGATCATATTTCATTGGTTAAAGCTCCGGTGATCGAGCTTTCTGCGACGGAAATCCGGAACATGATCAAAGAGGGTAAAAATGTAAGACCGATGCTCCCGCCTGAGGTATTTGAATATTTGGACGGAAGCAGCTTTTATAAGTAATTTTGTACAACCAGAAATCAGGGACCGGCAGTTAATCATCCTACTGTTATCCCAACCTTTCAACTCAACCATTATGAATTTCATCGAACAATTTTTCTCCAGATATCCACAGGAAAAACTTATTAAATGGTTTAAGCAGATCTGTCTTGCGGAAGCACTTTCGTGCATGCTTTTATACGGAGTTGCCATGATCTGGATCCGATATGATGAAAATCTGTATTCGATCATATTTATCAGCGTGATCGGAAGTCTGCACGGTCTTTTTTTCACCCTTTATCTTTTGCTATGCCTTCCGGCCCGAAAAATCTATAAGTGGGATGATGAAGATTTTGTTTTCGCACTATTGTCTGCTTTTTTTCCTTTTGCGACGATCTGGGTCGATAAGAAACTGGCCCGTTTCGACAGAGAATAAAAATTATTTTTAACAAAATTTAAATCTTACTGTAATGCAATTGCCATTACAGTTGTCTTATTATGTAAGAAAACCAAAGTATTTAGATTTTAAGCTAAAATTTTACATACTGAAAATCAGTCATTTAAAATAAACTATAAAATATTTTAAGTACTTTGTATTGCAAGATACTGTTTTAATTATATATCTTTGCAATGTTAAATAATAACAAATACAAGCTATTATAATTAAAACTCTCTAAAACTCTACAACATGAAAACGCCTATTCTCATCGCAGCTCTATTTTTCAGCGGACTGACTTTCGCTCAGGAAAAAAAATCCGACTCTGTAAAAACACAGAATATTGAGGGAGTTACTTTAACCAAACAGATTTTCAAAAAACAAAGTGACCGTTTTGTGTATGATGTTGCGGCTTCACCGGTGACCAAAGGAAATACAACGTTCGATATTTTAAAACAGACCCCACTGCTGTCTTCTACAGATGATAAAACATTAAAAATTGCCGGGAAGAACAATGCTCTGATTTATATTAATGGCAGAAAAAGCAATATGGATGCAGAGTCTCTGGTTCAGTTCCTGAAAAATACACCTGCCGAAAATATCCAGAAAATTGAGGTGATCACGGTTCCAGGCAGTGAATTCCAGGTGGAGTCTTCAGACGGCATCATCAATATTGTACTGAAGAAAAAAATGAGCGACGGCACAAGCGGAAATATGAGAATGTCTAACAGCCAGAATAAATTCAACTCCAGCAATGCCAGCTTCTCCGTAAATTACAGAAAAGATAAATTAGGAATCAGTGCCAATCTCAGCGGTGGTGAAAACATACAGCCTCAGAGTTATGTTCTGAAAAACGGGACAGATCTGGTAAAGAATGAATCTGTAGGAGACATTGATGATCCTAATAAAAATCTCGGAGGCTATTTAAATATTGATTATCAATTAAATGACAAAAGTAATTTAGCTTTATCCTGGAATTCGTGGGCTAATAAAAGTTATGATTCAACAATTAATTTATTTAATACTCTGACAGAATATAACACAGACGGAAGCTTGAAAAGCACAACGTACACAAAAACTCAAAATAAAGAAGATGCCCGAAATTACAATAACTCCGTTAATTTAAACTATGAAATAAAACTCGACTCTTTAGGAAGTAAACTGAATGCGAATGCAGCTTATCTGAATTACAGAAGATTTCAGTATTCTGATAACAGAACTTTAGTACCCGGAATGTCTAATGATTATTCCACCATTGGAAAACAGATCATTCAGAATATTCCTCAGGTGATCAATAATTTTTCAGGAACGTTAGATTACATCCAGAAATTTAAAAATGATTTCACCGTTTCTGTCGGTGGTAATTATAATAAAACCAAAACAGATAACGACACTAAAAACGATACAACTGTTTTTACAGATAAGGACCAGAATCTTCTGCCAACTCCTGTAAATTCTGAAGCACCCAATCATTTTGTTTACGATGAAAATATTTACGGTGCTTATGTTACGCTTGAAAAGAAATTTTCAGATAAATTTTCAGGAAAAGCAGGAGCACGATATGAAATCACCAATAGCCTGGGAACGTCCGACAATTCTTCTCCTGATTATAGCAGAATTGAAAGAAATTACAATAATCTGCTTCCCTATTTAAGCTTAAACTATGCGATCAATGACAAAAACAACCTTTCCTATTCATTCTCAAGCAGAATGAGAAGACCGAGCTTCTGGGAACTTAACCCGGTGAGAAACTATATTTCAGAATATAACTACACTCAAAATAATCCTTTTGTAAAAGCATTCTCTACGTATAATCAGGAATTAACCTATATGTACAAGAACTCCTACTTTCTTATTTTGAATCACTCGTATGTAAAAGACCAGATCACTCAGGTTCCGTTGCAAGGGTATGTGAAATCTCTGGATGGTAAGATCAGTGAGCAAAATATGCTGAGGTACATCAGAACGAATTTCGGAGATAAACAAGAGATGTCTGCCATGCTGGGAATTCAGAAAACATTATTCAAACAATATTTGACCCTTAATTTCAACGCCGGAATCCAACATAATATTAACAACGGAACGCTGGCTGTAGATCCTACAACAGGAGATACTTTTGTGGATATCGACGGAAAAGAGCTCGTATACACCAACAAAGTAAAATCTACCAGCGTAGTTATTACCAGCAATAATACGTTACGTCTGGATAAAAAGAAAACATGGTTTCTGGGGGTAAATTTTTTCTATGTAGACAAGCAACAGATCGAATTGGGAATGCTGAAAGACCTGATGAGCCTCGACCTGAGCATCAAGAAAAACTGGAACGACTGGACATTTGCCGTTAATGTAAATGATGTTTTAAGAACCAATGTGGTAGAAATTGAAGACTACCAGGATAACGGAAACTACAATTATATCAAGAACGATATGTACAGAAGAAACCTTACGGTAAGTATTACGTACAATTTCGGGAATCAGAAAGTGAAAAAAGTCAGAGATATCGACGCGGCATCAGATGCCATCAAAAACAGAACAAGGTAAGGACACAATCATTCTTCATTCATATAAATTATTTTGTACACCAGCTCACCGATTTACCGGTGAGTTTTTTATCTTTATTCCTATGAAAAAAAGTTTAATCATATTTTGGGGTTCTGTCATCTTCATGCTTCTCTATCAGTGTAAAGACAAAACCATTCATCTGGGAAAAGAGATTTCTTATACCAGTCAGGAAGACCTTCACTATGGTAATGATACCGAACAGGTGCTGGATCTTTATATGCCGAAAAATAAGCCGAAAGAACAACAGGATGTTTTCCTTATCATTCATGGCGGTGGCTGGCGCGGAGGTAATAAATCGCAGCTTACGTATTTCACCTTGTCTCTTATGCAGAAATTTCCTAATGCTATTTTTGCCAATATGAATTACAGACTGGCCTCAGCCTCCCGTTTCGCTCTTCCCAATCAGACCGATGATATCCATAAGGCGATCTTATTCCTGGAAAAAAGACTCGATTATAAGCCAAGATTTATTTTGCTCGGCAACAGTGCCGGCGGACATTTATCCATGTTTTATGCTTATCACTCGGACAAGAAGAAGAAAGTAAAAGCGGTGATTAATATTGTAGGGCCTGCAGATTTATCAGATGCGGGATTTAAAAACTATGATGACTATTCCTTTCTGGAAAAGCATCTTATAGATCCTGAAACCGTTCAGCCTGATGTTTCATTAATGACTTTCGGAAGCCCTATCCACTGGATTCGTCCTACGTCTGCTCCTACTCTTTCTTATTACGGAACGCAGGATGCTGTGGTTCCTGATTCACAGGGAGAAATTCTGGATTCGGTATTGAAAAAGAACCATGTTTATCATGAGCTTTATAAATTCGATGGTGACCATGTAGGATGGGCAAAAGAACCACATGATGATTTCCTGATTGAGAAAATAGCCGGATTTCTGAAAAAGATCGGCCCAAAAAAACGCTCTGAAAATTTCAAAGCGTTATAATATTATAGATTCGTTTAGTAGCCCAGCCTTTTCTTTACCTCCAGTCCGGTGACATTAAGGGTCATAAGACATTTTTCGAATTTTGCAGTGCTGGTAAGATCCCAGAACGGAAGTAAAACAATAACTGAAACATCTGTCTTCGGATCATAGGTCATTAAAGAAAGGTATCCTTCCGTAGCGCCATTATGCCCGTATCCTATTCCAGGAAAGTTAGAACATCCTAACGCATACTGGGAGGTCGTTGCCAGGCCTTTGCTCGTACGCATCAGTTCTGCAGTGGAAGCATACAAGACATTCTCCCCTTTCATCAGCGTTCTGATATATTCCGTAAGGGTAACCATGGTTCCTATTCCGTTGCCTTCTGCGATATGGGCACTTGCATTTTTCTTATCGGTGACCTCACCATGATCAGCATATTTTATTAATCCTTTGATATATGGGGCAGGCAACTGGTTGTCAGTAGCAAGTTCAGGAAACCTGATAGGCAACGGCTTTTTTGATGACGGCCCTACGATGTGGTCATACATATAATTACCATATGTTTTTGCTGAGTTTGTTTTCTGCGAATAGATTCTTGCAACAATTTCTCCCAGGATAGAAAATCCGGTATTGGAATAATGATAGACCGTATTGGGAGCCCCATAGGTGAGGTTATGATCAGTCAGAAGCTTTACATATTCTGAAGTGGTAAACTGATGATCCGGAGAAGTTTCCAGCATATGGTCCGTATAAGTTTCGCCTCCCACGTTATATTGTGAAATATCATTACTTAAATCATAAATTCCTGCGTTATGCTGTAAAATCTGACGAATGGTGATCTGATTTTTATGGGGGAAATTCCAGTCTGGCCCGTCCGGAGTATATGGGACTGCTGTTCCGGGAATATTGCCCGTGATTTTATCATCCAGATTAAGCCATCCGTCCTGCATCATTTTCAAGATTGCCGCAGAGGTAAAATTTTTAGTGTTGCTGGCAAAGCGGAAATACATATCAGGCGTTACGGCGGAACCATTTGTACCTTTTACGGTGCTGAAATAGGTTCCTTTCGGAGACACAACATAAACACTTAATGACGGAACATCTGTGTTCAGGTCTTTCTGCAGATTCTCATGAATATTTTTTACCGCCGTATCCAGTTCCTCCTGATCGTTTTTTTCGTCTTCGTTATCGCTGCAACCCAATGCAACAGCAAGCCATAGGGGTAAGAAAAAGAGTTTAAGTATTTTCATAGTTTATTAATTTATTTTAAAGCAAATTTCGGCTTTTTTTATAAATATTCAATCTAAAGAATACATTTGCCTGATATAGATTCTGATGAAACAGGTACTAAGCGGGTATAACAAAACCCTTAAAATTTTTAAGGGTTTAATTTTAACATTACGAGCTATAGGTTATTCTGCTTTAAAGATCTCGGTTTGTTCCGAGACTCCATTGGCATTAAAGGCTTCAATCCGGAAATAGTAGGAATCTGTTCTGTCTGCTCCGGTAAAGAAATATTCATTTTTACCATACACCATCATGCTTCCGTATAATTTATCCGGAGATTTTCCCCAATAGATCACATACCCGTCTGCCTCAGAATTTTGCTGCCATTTCATCCAGATGCTTCTTCTTTCCCCATATTTTTTAGGATCAGCTCTTAACGGAACAAAATTCTGCACTTTCGGGGGAACCGCTCCCTGCCCTTTTCCGAATACCCTGAATCCGCTTAAAGCAAATTTCCCGGTTGGCATTTTTAGATTTTCCATTTTCAGAAATCTCGCTTTGGCAGGCTTTTCAAGCTCCACGTAATCATGAGGAACATCTTTTGTATTTTTACTTTTATCTACGATAACCGTCCATTTTTTACCATCATCGGATCCGAAAATTTTATACTGATGCATCTTGCCCAACGTCTTGCCCATAAATTCTGCATCCTGATCTGCATAATTGATCTGAATGGCGTTAATGGTAGAAACTTCTCCTAAATCGGTCTGAAACCACTCGCCCGCGTTTCCTGTTTTTGCACTCCAGTACGTTTTAATATCTTCATCCACCGCTAAATTGGGCTGATATCCTCCCAGCGTTGATGAAACCTGAACCGGCTTATTGTAATTCAGCAACATCCAGCCGGCGAACAAGCCTTTTGAAAAATCTTTACCCTGAGCATATTGAGGAAGAAAGGTAGGATAGTCGCCATACGCTGTATTGGTATACATCACATCGTCTTTATCGAATCCTGCAGGCCAGATTCCCAGCCTCCGTTCGAAGTTATTTTTGGTGGAAATAAAAATCGTGGAAATATGCCACCAGTTTTTATACTTATCTTCAAATGTAGCGCCGTGGCCTGCTCCTCTTGCAAATCCTCCGGGCTTATAGGAAAAAGGATTGTGCTGCTGATATTCGAAACCTTCCAAGGGATTATTGCTCACATATACGCCATCCGAATATCCGCTGAATTCCGTAGCCGGTGCACCGTACTGCATATAATATTTCCCGTTGTGCTTCGTCATCCAGGCTCCTTCTACGAAAGGCTGCAGAAAAACGTTATCATTGTACTCTCCGAATCTTTCCCAACCGTGATCTTCGGGCTTTAACCGTAAAATAGGCTTTACAAAACCTTCGGACTGCAATGTTTTTACTTTTACTTCTGTTCCCAGCAAAGGCCATTCGTTGCTTGAGCCCCAATAGAGGTACAGTTTGTTTTTATCTTCATCATAATGAAAGGCAGGATCCCAGGCTCCCACTTTTAAAGTATCGACTGCAATATGCCAGTCATTTTCTGTCGGGTTGGTACTTTTCCAGATCGGAAAATCCTGCTCCCAGGTTGAGCCGAATACATACAGCGTATCTTTCATCGCCCAGACCGCAGGCGCATTGAGGTCATGCTGATATTTGTTATCTCTGAGGAATTTCCTTTTCACAAATTTCCAGTCCAGCATATCGTCACTGTACCAGTACCCTTCCTGGTTGGTTGAAAAAAGGAATAATTTGTTTTTAAAGTTAACGATTACCGGATCTGCGGTAGCCCGGTGTTTTCCCTGGGTTGAAAAATTTTTAAACGGGGTATATCCGTAATCGATATTAATGGGATTACAAAATGTCTTCTGCTGCGCATTTACAGACATTGCCATCCATAGGACGAATAAGAAAAAGTACTTCTGCATCTTCATATTTTTTACATTAATGACAAATTTACTTAAGTTTTTTCGGTTTTCTCCAAATAAAGCCGTCTAATAGGTAATGCGTTAACTGGGGTACAACTAATAATGGAATTAAAAACTGAAACCAATTTTCAGAGACCCGTATATTCAGTGAAAAATGTTCGTTCCAAACTAATATTTCCCATATCAATTCCTCAAAAAAAGCAAATCCTAAAATTACAGCAATAAATAAAAAAATTCCGAATGCTGACTGAAACACAGAGAGACTTCATCTTTTATTTTAAGAAACCTCATAGGTTTTAAAAACCTATGAGGTTTAATCAATATTAATAATTACAGATTATACCGAATTTTTAATCCTATATATCCCGGCAACCTCCGGGTTATGCTTGTTTGTAACATTGTATTTTGTAAAGTCGATAATATAATCTGGTTTTTATTAAAGTTTAAAACGTCATTTCCTATGATACTGTACTTCCATTTTTTATTGTAAGTGTACTCTACTTCTACATCTGTTTTCAGGTAGTATGGTGCCTGCGGGGACTTATAGATATAATAATGATTATTAAAATAATATTTAAAATCTTTCTTTATGATACCTTCTGTATTAATAAATAATTCTGTCCTGTTATTAAATTTCTGCGTATTAAAATAAAGGTATTTGCTGTTATTTTCTTACTTTTTCGGCAAGAACACCTCAGCCAGCATACAACGTGCACTTCCGCCCCCGTTGACTTCAATGGTATGTAAATCTGAGTAAATGATCTCACAGTATTTTTCGATGGAGGAAACCTGATTTTCATCTAAAGATTTATAAGCGGTTTCGCTCATGACAAGAAATTTTTCGCCTTCTTTATTCTGCACCTGGAGCATATTTCCTGCAAACTGATGCATCTGGTCTTCCGAAATTTCGATGATCTCTTTTCCTGAATTTTTAATGGTTTCCATCACTTTATTTCTTTCTAGTTCATCATCGATACAGTCTAGACAGATAACCACAAACCGGTCGGCCACACACATCATAACATTGGTATGGTAGATCGGAAGTCTTTCTGAGTCTACAGTCTGAAATGAATGGAAGACCACAGGCGTAAAGCCATATTTTTCGCAGAACTCTCTGAATAATCTCTCATCAAGCCGCAAAGAAACCGAACCGTAGGCTATTTTATGATCGTGATCGAAAATCATGCTTCCTGTTCCTTCAAGAAAATGACCCTGGATCTCAGGGAGAGACCAGTCATCTATTTCCGAAACTTCAAATCCCTGTTCTTTGATGGTTTCAATAATATCTTCTCTTCTTTCCACTCTCCTGTTGGATGCAAACATCGGGTATAAAACCACTTTTCCGTCATTGTGAAAACTCACCCAGTTATTGGGGAAAATAGAATCCGGGGTGTGAGGATCTAAGGTATCTTTGATCGTAATGACATTAATGCCTTTACTTCTCAGTTTTTCAGCAAAAGCTTTAAATTCGGTCAGCGCCTGGAACTGAATGTCAAAACCCTTCTGCTCGACCTGGAAATAATTATTTTTTGCGGTTTCTTCGTTAAAGCCAAATGCGATGGGCTCTATCATTAATACGGTATCTGTTGTCTGCATACTTTTAAGTTTGAGGGTGTTTTTGGGGTTCGAGAGTCTGAATGTTTTAGTGTAAATTATTACTCTTTTTTATTTTGTGAAAAAGAACATCATTTCCGGACTGACTCATCATATTAACCAACATCCCGGTTATTTGATTATAATGAATGTTTAAATTATTCAACTGTTCTTCGTTTATATAGGTACAGGCTAAAGCAAACTGAAGCCAAGTCTGCGGTTCTCTTGCTTCGCGTCCCGAATCTGTGAGTTTTGCTGTTCTTTAGAGAAAGACTTTGAAAGTTCGAAGATGATCATTGCGGTTTTAAAAGATTTTTGATAAACCTTCAAATCCTGATGAAATTTAATGGCTGACATATTTATATTTTTACTGAAATAGAAAAAATATCATTCGAACTCTACAATTCTCCAACACAAAAATGCTCAGATTCAGTTATTCTCTTACCAACGGCATCGTGGAACAACGTAAGAGGCCTCCCATTTTAGATATTTCCCTGTACGGAATTTCTTCTACGGTCATCCCCCACTCGTTTCTGAGATGATTATTCATCCGGGTGAATGTTTTATCGGATACTACAATTTCCGGTGAGATCGAGAAGATATTGGGACACATTTCGAACATTTCTTCGGGAGTCACATGGAAACAGTTTTCTTCGCCAAAGATATCAATAATCAGACGGTAATCGCTCTCATCTACAAACCCGTCTTTATAGATGATACATTTATCTTTTCCAACGGGATTGAAAGTACAGTCTAAATGGAGTATTCCTTCGTACGGAACTTTGTCATTTTTCTTTAATTCAAGATCGATGATTCTTTTTTTAGGAAAGTATTCTTTGAGAATTTCAATCGCATATTCGTTGGTCCTGGCGGTTTTATAATTTCTGTAATCTTCACTGAAACAGGTTCCGATAAACAGAAAATCGTCCCAGACGATGACATCACCACCTTCGATATGTGCCGTTTCCGGAAGATTGATAATTTTTCGCCATGCTACTTTTTCAAAGACTGTCTGGTAGGCGCCCTGTTCGTCTGCTCTGTCTGCGATGACATTGGAAATGATCATTTTGTCGTCGATCACGAAAGCGACATCTCTTGCAAAAACCTGATTATAATCTTTGATGATGCTCGGACGGAGAACTTCGACATCATATTTTTTCAAAACAGCTTCGAAAGCATTCATTTCGGCAATGATATCCTCTTCCTTCGGATAGATATTATTTTCAATGGAATAGTATGATTTGGCATCATAGCTTTCTGCCAGGACAGGCGTTCCGCCCAGTGAATTAGGCTGACCTAAAACCACGGATTTCAGCCTCCCTGTTTCATTTTTAATGTTTAGTTTCATAAAGATTTACGCAATGCTACAAATATAAGTAAAGGACAGTATCCGGGAAACTTTTACTCCATTTTTAGCGCTATAGTTTATGATAATTCTGAAAAATCTGTTTATTGCAGTTTTTTACTAAAGCATATTGAAGAACTAAGCTATTGATTCGCTTAAACACAGGCTTTTTACAGATAATTTTATGCACAACCTATTGTTTGTGAATATTTTATCATTAAAATGAATATGATATTAATTAATATTCATATATTAGTGATATATTTTTCGCTGGAAAATATTTTCTAAACTATTAACAATCAAAACACCAAACGTCATGAACACAAAAAAGACGGTGCTTAAAAATGCACAAAAATTAGGAAGAGAAGAGCAAAAAGCGATCACCGGAGGTGCTGCTGCTGCAAAACGCTGCTGTGAATGGGACTTTGAAACAGGAGCCTGCACGCTGTATACCTGTGACAGATGTCAGTGTCCTTAATCCATCAGAAACAAACCTGCTTCTTTAAGCAGGTTTATTTTTTATATACGGTGACACCGAACTGTCCGATAAATCTTTAATAATTAATGGGCCCACATCGGGCTTTAATAAGTTTCATAGGTCAGAATTTAAGCAATGAGAACATGAATTATTTAAAATTATTCTCTGATCTTCCTCAATGCTTTAACGGAATACCAGACTGCCACTAAACTCAGAATTAACTGGGCCGGAACAAAAGTTCCACGAAATAGTACACTGAATGCACTCGCCTCTTTATAAATATAGGGAACCCATCTTTCTACAGTTTTGTAAAAATACAGATAATAAACGGTAGCTGCTCTGAAAATAAGCAGTGCCATATTAATGAAAAATATGGTTTTAACGGATTGCCTTATTGAGACTAAAAACAGGATGCTAAAACCGAACAAAAAACAGATAATCATTTCCATCTGGTAATAGATAACATTGACCAGATCATACGTGGGATGAAAATCGGCGGGTTTTGTATGCAGCATTTCAAGAAAATCAAATGTTTCGATCAGGAAGATAAGGCCGTACACAAAGTACAAAACGGCATTAATTTGCATTACGCCTCTTAATGAATTTAATTTTTCGTTTTCCATGCTTTAATTTAATTTTTTAAAAATAAAAAAATCCCGGGCAAAACCCAGGATTAATTTTATAGATAGGAGATCTTATCTGTTTACTAAATCGATATAGTCTCTCTTCTGAGCTCCCTGATATACCTGTCTCGGTCTTCCGATCGGGTCTCCTTTCAATCTCATTTCTTTCCATTGAGCAATCCAGCCCGGAAGTCTTCCCAATGCGAACATTACAGTAAACATCTCGGTAGGAATTCCTAACGCTCTGTAGATGATTCCGGAATAGAAATCTACGTTTGGATACAATTTTCTTTCGATGAAATAGTCATCTTCCAATGCTACTTTTTCTAACTGCATGGCGATATCAAGTGCTTTGTCCTGAATACCTAATGCTGCTAATAAATCGTCTGCCGCCTTCTTGATGATTTTTGCTCTCGGGTCGAAGTTTTTGTATACTCTGTGTCCGAATCCCATCAGACGGAAGCTGTCATTTTTATCTTTAGCTTTAGCAACATATTTAGATACATCACCTCCGTCTTTCTCAATTAATTCAAGCATTTCAATAACTGCCTGGTTTGCGCCTCCGTGTAAAGGTCCCCAAAGTGCAGAAATACCTGCTGAAACAGAAGCGAAAAGTCCTGTATGAGCAGAACCTACCATTCTTACCGTAGAAGTAGAACAGTTTTGCTCATGATCAGCATGAAGAATTAATAATTTATCTAAAGCCTGAGTAACCACAGGATTGATCTGGAAGTCTTCATTTGGCAGTCTGAAAGCCATTTTGTAGAAGTTTTCTACATAATTCAGGCTGTTATCTCCATGATTTAATGGAAGACCTAACGTTTTTCTGTACGTCCAGGCCGCAAGATGGGCAAATTTAGCAATAAGCAATTCTGCAGCAAGGTCCATTTCTTCTTTAGAGTTTACATTAACCGCTTTCGGATTGAAGGCTGTTAAAGCAGAAGTCAAAGTAGATAAAACTCCCATTGGGTGAGCAGAACGAGGGAAAGCATCGATGATTTTTTTCATCTCCTCTGCTACGAAATTATATTTTTTGATGTTACCGTTGAAGGTATTGAATTGGTCCTGAGTTGGTAATTCACCGTGTAATAGAAGATACATTACTTCAGTGAAGTTAGACTTATCGGCAATCTGCTCGATAGGATATCCTCTGTAGAATAATTCTCCTTTGTCTCCGTCTAAGTAAGTGATGTCACTAAGTGTAGCCCCGGTGTTTTTATACCCTAAATCTAATGTGATTAAACCTGTCTGGTCTCTTAATTTTGAAATATCGATCCCTCTGTCTCCGATAGTACTATCTACGATAGGATATTCATACGAATTACCTGCGTAATTCAATATTACTTTGTTGTCTGACATTATTTAATTTATTTTTTTCTAAATATACTACTAATTACAAAATACGGCAAACTAAAAATTCGTTTGCCGTTATTTATAAATTCGATTAATTATCTTTTAATTTTGAAAGCTTCCAAGCCCGGGAAAATTGCCGTTTCCCCTAATGCTTCTTCAATTCGAAGCAGCTGATTGTATTTCGCCATTCTGTCTGATCTTGAAGCAGAACCTGTTTTGATCTGTCCACAGTTCATGGCTACTGCAAGGTCCGCAATGGTAGAGTCTTCCGTCTCCCCTGATCTGTGAGACATTACAGACGTAAACTTGTTATGCTGAGCCATCTGTACCGCTGCCATTGTTTCAGAAAGGGAACCGATCTGGTTTACTTTCACAAGAATTGAATTGGCGATCCCTTCTTTTACTCCTCTTGATAATCTTTCAACATTGGTTACGAATAAATCGTCACCAACCAACTGTACTCTGTCTCCGATTTTATCGGTTAACATTTTCCATCCTTCCCAGTCGTTTTCCTGCATTCCGTCTTCGATAGAAATAATAGGATATTTGTCTGCCAACTCTGCAAGATAAGAGACCTGTTCGCTGCTGGTAAACTGAGCGGCATCCGGAGTCTGGAATTTTCTGTAATCGTAAACACCGTCTTTATAGAATTCCGAAGCAGCACAGTCTAAGGCAATCATCACATCATCGCCTGGCTTATAGCCTGCTTTTTCGATAGCCTGAAGTAAGGTATCCAAAGCATCTTCCGTTCCTTTAAAAGTGGGTGCAAAACCTCCTTCATCGCCTACTGCAGTAGAAAGACCTCTTGAGTGAAGAATCGCTTTCAGGTTATGGAAAATCTCAGTTCCTTTTCTCAACGCGTGCGAGAAAGAATCTGCTTTTACCGGCATTACCATAAATTCCTGGAACGCGATCGGTGCATCTGAGTGGGAACCTCCATTGATCACGTTCATCATTGGTACAGGAAGTGTGTTTGCATTTACACCACCTACATATTTGTATAAAGGTAATTTCAATTCATTTGCAGCAGCTTTTGCAGCAGCCAGAGAAACACCAAGGATTGCATTGGCTCCTAAACCTCCTTTGTTGTTGGTTCCGTCCAGATCAATCATAATCTGATCAATCAGGTTCTGGTCAAAAACAGGAAGCCCCACCAATTCAGGTGCGATTACTTCTCTTACATTCTCAACAGCTTTAAGAACTCCTTTCCCCATGTATTCTGAACCACCGTCACGCAACTCAACTGCTTCATGCTCTCCTGTAGACGCTCCCGAAGGTACCGCAGCACGACCCATCGCACCACCTTCTGTGAATACATCTACTTCAACTGTAGGATTCCCTCTTGAATCCAAAATTTGTCTCGCTTCTATGTAAGAAATGTAACTCATTGTTCTTTTTTTTATAGTTCAGACAAATTTAATCAATTTTTAACTTTTATGGGTATTGCAAAGGCAATTTATACGTTTATCCTGAGTTAAATTTTAGTTAATTTTAAAAGCTTTCAGATAATGGATTAAAGGTGCGAAGAAATATTCTCCGCCTGAAGATGCACAAAACTTTTAATATCTATTTCCGTATTCCATCTGCATATCCGAAGTGTTCGATTCCTGCACCTTCCCGGTTTCTTATAATATTTCCGTTTTTTATTTTTGCATTCTGCAATTCTTTTTTGTGTTTTGACGGATCAACAATTTCTCTTCTTTAAGTATTGTCGGATTATCATCTGCTAGAAGTATCATTGCATGAATTTCACCTTGGAAACCGCTTTCCCATTCAGTAGACACGATGTCGTTTATTTTAGCATCTTTCATACTTCCGAAAAAACGGTTTTAAATCTCCGGATGATTTAGATTTTCAAGAAGTGAATATCCTAAAGAAGTTATGTAAAAAGCCATAGAAGGTTCCTCCGGGAATATGATCTTTTTTAAATGCAATATTTTCTTTAAGCTGCTTTTTACAGGAAGCTACTTTACCTCCAAACTCTCTCATCCATTTTTTTAAATCCTCTATTTTATTTTTATCAAATTCAAGAAAAATATGTGACGTAAAATCTGCCATGCCCTTTAAGAATGTTTCCCTGTAAGCTTTCAAACAGATTGTCATAAGACGGGTCATAGATATTGACTGGTTGTCGGTTGTTTAAATTTATCATTATATTGTTATTTTAATGATACGGCGTTAACTTTTGAAAGGTTGTAGGTGATTCCGATGAAATGACCGAATTTAAACTGTTTTACTACGGGAATCTGTCCGCTGGTTCCTAAATTGTAAACGTTTCCTTTTTCAAATCCATCGGCTAAACGATCTACGACTCCCATACTGAGACCACCGGACAGAATCCATCGCTCTTCCCTGCCGAAAATAAGACCTCCCCCGAGAATAACCTGAAATTTTTGATTCTGCGTAAAAATAAACCCAAAATTGATCTGTGGCTGTATCCAGGAATTCATTCTGAAGTTTGTATTGACTGTTGATCCAAAGGCAAAGTCATAACTTCCCTGCTTTTTTAAGGCAATTTGCTTTTGACCCGTACCGCCTTCGACATCTCTGGTTTCATATTCTTCATCATAAAGGCTTGTAAGAAAAACACCGGCACTGATGTCTATTTTAACTCCTCCACTTATCCAGACATTATATTTGCCATAACTTCCATCCTCTTTATTTGTTTTTTTATCCAATCTTTTTATGGTGAATTCCACCGCATCTATGTTTTTTCCCTGGATATCTTTTGGAAGCGTGTAAAAAGTATTTGAAAAAAAGAATTTGCTTTCGAATGATTTCAGCATCGTCTCCGATTTTTCTATACTATAGTTAATAAATTCTTTCGAAGTTTCTTTTTGATCATCTGTTATCGCATCCGAATATTCTACATTTTTTCCCCGTTCCAGACAGGCTTTATATTTTTTAGCTTCATAATGAACATTTTTCAATGTAATGTATAAAGAATCCCTTATCTGAAAAAAGTCGTCGCCAAGAACTTCTTCAGACATACTTTTTAATTCAAACTGATCTATAAATATTTCCAGATGATCCAGCTTTTCCTTTAGTTTTTTACTTTCCACAAAAATCGAAGCATACGTTGCACTGTTATTTTTTACAGAAGGATTTTCGGGACTTATATCAAGTGAAGATAAATGCTGGTTAATAGTGGCTGTATCCATAAAATAAGAAATATTATTATCGTTTATAGTGTACTCATATTTTAGTGGATTTGCATTTTTTAATTGTACTGCCAGCAATTCTCTCGGTTTTATGGAAAGCCATTTTCTTTCACATCGTGAAGAACATTTTTTGGGACCACTCAACGATACTGAATTTTCATTAGGATCAGACACATCAATAATGAGTATTCTGGTTTTTTGCGCATGTAATGCCTGAATCGTAAACAGACAAATAATTATTAAATAAAAAGTTTTCATGGCTGTGATTTTTGTTGTTTATTATTATGTTACAAGTGTTTAACTAATTATTACGAATTCTTAAGCGCATTTCCAACCTTATTAAAAGCATAAGGAATTACTCCGACACCTAAAGACAAAAGAACAGTAAGCAATTCATTTAATTCTGGTTTGGGGATATTCTTGTTGAAATAACTCCACATGTAAAAGGTTATAATGGTACAGGCAAGGCCTACGGAGATTAATCCGCTTATAAATGCTAATAACCTGCTTATACTTTGGGTTTGTTTTGGATTCGCTTCCTCCTCTGAGCTAACTTCATTTTTTTTAAAATTATTAACGTAAGTTCCAGCAGTTATAGGATCTAATTTTGCAACAATCCTCACTGTTTCCTGCGCTTGTTTAGCTTGCTGTTTCTCTACTTCCATAACAACATCTTTATCCAGAAGTAATTCCTTAAGGGTTACCTGATCTCTGCGCAGTTTCCAAAACACCAGAAATAAAATAAGAAAATAAAGAATGACCGGAATAAATGCTATAAATTCTTCGGATGCATTTATTGTTAAGAGTAATGTTTGTGTCTGCATGGTTATTAGTTTTAAAATTTCTACTTCAAAGTTCCCACAAAAACACAGCACTGTCAATTACACAAACGGGTGATTTTCAAAAAAAACAGCACCATTAAAATGATGCTGCTCAATTTTCAGTTGAAAACTATGATAATTCTATTTTAAAAATGAGATGTGTTCCCTGATCTGTAACTACTTTGCAATGGCCTCCCTGCTCCTGCATTCTTCGTTTCATGCTCCGCAGTCCGTTTCCTTCGGATTTTTCATGATGGATGCCTATTCCGTTGTCGGAAATTTTCATTATGAATTTTTCGTGTTCCTGCGCAAACGAGATTATTATCTGATTGCACTTACTGTGTTTGTAGGCATTATTCAGAGCTTCTTTCAGACACAGAAATAAATTTCTTCTCTGTTCGGTGGCAATCACCTTTTCGAAAGCCATATTTCCCTCTTCTATATTCAGGTGAATCTTTGTTTTCTTCAGAAAATGATGGGCATACTGTTTGGAGTACTCTATAAAGCTTCCCAAAGTGTCATTTCCAGAATTCAGGCTCCAGAGCATCTCCCGCATGGAAAGATTCATTTCTTCGGAGGTTTTTAATAAATCGTCAATATCATTTTTTAAATTATCATCCTGAACCATTTGCTTTAGAAACTCGGCCTGAAGTTTTAAGGCTGAAATACCGGCACCAAGGTCATCATGCATGTCGTGGGAAATCCGTTCTCTTTCCTTTTCGAGGAGTTTCTGTTTTTCCAGCTCTTTTTGCAGAAGTTGATTCTGATGCTCGGATTCTTTGAGCTGTTTTTCTTTTAAAAACAGCAGTTGTTTTCTATTGTACATCAAAACAACAAAAATGATAAATCCTGCAAAAAACATCATGATTACAATGGCCAAAATGTAAGTGGTCTTAAATTCTTCAGGAAGTTCTTTCATCTTTCATCAATATTAGACCCAGCAGGAAAAGGAGATACGTTACGATATTCACAATGGTAAAAGCACTGATGACAAAATTTAAAAGCTGGGGATCATTTTTCTGTAAAAAGTACATCGGAATTGCTCTAAAAATAAAAAACACCGACCATATAATTAATCCTGAGCTTATCCAAAACAGAAAATCATCCGTAATCCTGCTTTCATCAACTTTTTTCAATTTGTACAAATACCAGAATACCGAATTGAAAATAAATAAAACAGGAAGGCTAATGATGGGAATAAAATTCAGTTGTTCCACCTGTTCATTATTAAACTTATAGATATTTAAGAGTACAAGCACAGTAATAACGAATATATTAAAAATTCTAAAAATCTTATTTTCAACTTTTAGAAGATATAGTATTCCAAAATATAAAATTGATAATACAATGTATCCGGCAAACAGTATATTTCTGTCAAATTTCAGCAAATAAGGAAAATTCACGGGAATAATATCCACTCCTATTACCAGAAGCAGATATAAAAAAAAATAAAATTGCTGTTTTGATTTTCCCTTCCAGAGCCAAAGATACATCGAATATAAAAAGCTGATCAAAACAACAATTTCATAAATCCTGTTTAAGGGCATTGATTAGGGCATAAAGAATTCATGTCATAATAAGAGAGGTTTTCCACGGGATTCCCATTTTCATCGATGGCATCGAAAATGGCTGTTAACTGATTAGGTACATAATCCTTAGTTTTGATATAGTGTATCGTTTTTTCTTTGTCTTCATTTAAATTTTCGATTTCATCCACAGATCTGATATCTAATGCCTCGGCAAGGAAAATGTCAATATATTGTATTTTTTTTGAGTTATTATTCTGATTATAAAGCGAAATTTTCGCATAATAAGCTAATAGCTCTACTCTGGGTATTCTTATATAATCGGTATTTCCTTGCAGGTTATCCGGAACGCGCGCATCTATAATTTTTTTAACGATGCTTCTGTATTTTGCCGTCAGGGCATCAAAATCTTCTTTCAGTAGTTTTACCTGACTGGTTGCAGAATATATGGTATAATGGTCAAAATTTTCTATACTGTTATTATTACAAGTTGTATAAGCCAGATAAAGCGTTTTATCATACTGTGCAAGTTCCTCGTACCTGCTATTCAGTTCACTGTAGTAATAGATAAAATAGAACCTTATTTCATTGTATTTATCTTCTCCGTCTTCATTGATCCAAAGCATGTCCTCCAGGTTATCGACACTAAGTCTGTAGGGTTGCTTAAATCTGATGTTATTTTCCGTTAATAATCTGGAGGTCTCAGAAAATTTCAGTTTCATGGCTATTGCAGCCTCTTTTGGGATCCGTACCTGCTTTTCTCCTGAGTTTTTTTGTGCAGGGTTCAGATCAGATCCGTTTAAAATTACTTTTTCTTGTTGTGTGGTTTCCATGGTTTTTAGTTTTTAAAATGGTTAAATTTATTAATCGCCTCAACTTTGTTATTGACGTGAAGTTTTCTGTAGATATTTCCGACATGCTTTTTAACAGTGTCGATACTGATGAATATTTTATCACCGATTTCCTTGTAGAGAAGACCTTCTGATAAAAGGTTCAGAACTTCTTTTTCACGGTCTGTCAATTCATCAATATCTTTTACAACGCTGTTCTTTCTTTCGAAATGATTAAGGACCTTCCTGGCAATAGAGGAACTCATGGGTGCGCCTCCATTGTAGACATCACGGATCGATGCAAGAATTTTGTCCATACTTTCGCCTTTGATGAGGTAGCCTGTAGCGCCGGCCTTTAAAGAATTAAAAATTTTTTCATCATCGTCGAAACTGGTACACATGATAAACTGGGTCTCCGGCATTTCCTTTCTCAGTTTATCAATAATTTCTATGCCCAGCATATCCTGCAGCTGGATATCCATCATGACAACATCCGGAGAAATTTCTATAAGATTCTCAATCGCTTCACTGCCATTAAAAAACTGAGCAACAACCTTCATGTCATCCTGATAATTGATGACCTTTTTTAAGGCGTTGTTATAATTTTTTTCGTCTTCTACTATGACTATGGAAATGCTCATGCTCTTTGTTTGAAACAAATGTCGCCAGAAAACAAGGCAGAATCAATTACCCGTTTGTGTAATTTTAAAGTCCTGAGTCCATGGCAGTGTTTATTTTAGTTTTATTAAATTTAATAATTTCTCATCAAAACAGAATATTTTTAGTCATATTTTAAATTAATTCTGCTTAACAACTAATCAAAAGCGCTATAATAATGAAATTAATCATTCCTTATTTTATTAAATCTTGAATAATCTATAAATAAATTGTTAGAACGGACATTGAAATATCTGCTAAAATGTCCATATTTGTGAGGCATAATTTTTGTAAAAATAAAGAGCAAAAATCAGGCTTAACCTTAAAAAAAAGAATCATGAAAAAAATTGTAATCGTGCTGAACCTGCTGTTCGTATTATTAGTTGTCAGCTGTAAAAAATCTACTGAAAGCGGAAACAAAAGCATTATTAAAACCGACTCTGCCGAAACGATGGTTGTTGATAACAATGGGAAAATAGATTCATCATCAATGCATTCATCGACGACTAATATCGATGGAAAAAAGAATGAAAAAACAGATTTTGTTTACAAGGCAACCGACGGAACACTGGTAAAAGTGGTTTTTGCCAATACTCCGACAGAAAATACGGTAGCCATTACCAGTAATAAGAAAACCTTTACCCTGGAAAAAAAGGAAACAAAAGAAGGTGAAACGATTTATAAGAAAGACGATATGACCGCAAGAGTAAAAGGGGACAGTATCCATCTTGAGCAGGGGAACAATGTTATTGAATTGAAAAAGACTAAAATTTAAAATAAAAATTTCCCTTTCAAATTGTAAGGGACATTCAGTTTGGATCATAAAAAAACCGTTCAGAAATCTGAACGGTTTTTATTTTAGTTTTTAATAACTTTTTCCAGGTAAGTTTTGTCAGCTGAAATAAATTTTACAAAATAATTTCCATTATGTAAGTCTGAAATATCTATTGAATTTGAGGTTGGGTTCTGTATATTTTTAAAAACTCTACCTGAAATATCAAATACAGTGATATTTTTTATTTCATCTTTACTATCGAAAAATAATGTTGAAGAAGAAGGATTAGGATAAATCTTTATTTTATTCGTATTCACTTCCAGCTTAGGATCATTTGTAGAGAGATTCCCGGTTACAAAATCCAGTATATAGAAACCGGAATATCCCACGGCCACCATATAATTTCTTGCAAAAGTTACTTTATTAATCAAACTTCCGGGCGTAAGTAATAATTGTGTGTTTATGATTTTTTGCCATGAAGATCCATAATTCAGCGTCTTATACACATTTTTATCACCATCTACAGCATATCCAAGACCATCTGAAAAAATATCATAATCTTTAAAGCTCAGCATTTGCGATGGCACCTGAGTCCAGGCACTTCCCAAATTAGTGGTGTAATATTTCCCTATATACACTTTTGAATTTCCGACTACAATATTTCTGGCATCAAGTATTGCTCCGGGATAAGTGGTATCAGTCCAGGTTAATCCGCCATCTGTTGTTTTTTTAACTTTATCCCGGTTTACAAGAAAGCCCACATTATTATCCACAAACTTCAGTGCAGAAACTTCCCATTCAACATTTACCGGAGGAGTCCATCCATTTGCTGCAGAATACGTTGAAATATATCCCGTATAAGAATTGGCATTAGTTCCTAAATTAGCAATCGCAAAATCTCCATTAGGCTTCATTGCCGGAATGGTTAACCTTAAATTTGGTGAAAGAGCTTCAGTCCATGTCAATCCATTATCATTTGTTTTCCAAAACTGGGATGTACTTCTTCCTATGGCGATACCTTTACCATCCGGGTTTATACTCATAGCTCCTGCAGGAAAATTATTTTTTACTGCTTCCCAGGAATATCCTTTATCTAAAGAAAAATAATTAAAAGGTACAATCGTTAAATTATCACCTGCATAAGCCTGTTGATAATTAGCCCAATAAATCCACTTCATGTTTAAAGGAGTCCAGGTCAACAGATCTGTACTTTTAAAAATCGTGTGACGCAAGGTGCTGCTTCCAGATTCATTATTAGTTCCCGCAAGAATGAAATTCGGATGAATCGAAAGGCTTGTAAAAACGTGAAAGGAAGAGGGATACATATCACCCGAATCTGTCCACGATTCTCCAGTTGCAGTTCTGTAAAATTTATTTGGATTTCCTATAGCAATATATTGGTTGTTGTATAATTTTATATCGTTTAAAGTGCCTACCCCTGCAGCCTCCGTCCAGGTATTTCCGCCATCTAAGGTGTATAACGGATTACCGCCGTATCGGGTCGCAATCCCATTCATTGAATCTTTAAAAATGATCTTTCTGAACTCTACGGAACTTGTATTTACTTTTGTCCACGTTTGTCCTCCATCTGTTGTTTTAAAAATAAAGCTGTCTCCGATGGTAGAATCCGAAACACAAAATCCTGTATTGGCATCGGTAAAGTACACACTTGTAATTTTATCCTGATATACCGTTGGGACAAGATAACTCGTCCATGTTGCTCCGCCATTGGTAGACTTATGCATTCTGCTGTTTCCCGAGCTTACAAATATTATATTATCATTCAATACAAAAATCGATTGGGTACTTCCCGTAAAAGGATAGGAGACTCCGGGTGTGGAAAACTTAGAATCTGTAACCCTAAAATCGGGTCCGATCACAGCGTATCCCTTATTGTTGTAGATGGTAAAATCATATACGGACTTTCCATTATCATTGATCTGTCTCCAAGTTTTACCGTTGTTTTCAGTGATAATCAGATCATAATTGCTATTGCTTTTTTTGGCAAGGTAGCTTCCGTCTGGCAGGGTTTCCATTTTCATAACGTCTTCCTGACGTAAAAAAGGGGAAACAAGCTGCCAGTCTAAGTTTTGAGTCTGGGCAAAATTGAAAATACAAACCTGTATTAAAATTAAAAATAAAATTTTCTTCATGGTTAAAATAGTTTTAAAAAGAAAAGGGACATGTAAAAATACAAGCCCCTTTAATTATTTGAAGTATATAAAATATATTATTCTTCAGTTTTTTCCTCTGTAGAATCAGCTGCTTCTGCCTTAGGCTCTTCAACTTTTTCTTCTGCTTTAGGAGCTTCAGCTACTACAGCTTCTTTCTTAGCTGCTGTTGCTCTTCTGCTTCTTCTTGTCGCTTTTTTCTCTTCAGCATTAGGATTATAAAGCTCGTTGAAATCTACCAATTCGATAAGAGCAGTATCAGCAGCATCACCTGGTCTGAAACCTGTCTTAATGATTCTTGTATAACCACCGTTTCTCTCAGCGATTTTAGGAGCTACAGTTCTGAACAATTCAGCAACTGCTTCTTTATTTTGAAGATATGAAAAAACAATTCTTCTGTTGTGTGTAGTATCTTCTTTTGCTTTTGTTAATAGAGGTTCAACATATACTCTCAAAGCTTTAGCTTTAGCTACAGTAGTGTTGATTCTTTTATGCTCAATTAGAGAACAAGCCATATTAGAAAGTAAAGCACTTCTGTGAGAAGCCGTTCTTCCTAAGTGATTGAATTTTTTACCGTGTCTCATTATTAATTATTTATCAGCGTCTAACTTATATTTTGCAACGTCGAAACCGAAGTTAAGACCTTTTGAATGCACTAATTCTTCTAGTTCTGTCAAAGATTTTTTACCAAAATTTCTGAATTTCATCAAATCAGACTTACTGTAAGAAACCAATTCTCCAAGCGTTTCTACTTCAGCCGCTTTCAGACAGTTCAGGGCTCTTACGGAAAGATCCATATCTGCTAATTTAGACTTAAGGAGTTGTCTTGTATGAAGTGTTTCTTCATCGTACTGGATCGATGCTTTTACTGCTTCTGTTTCAAGCGTGATTCTCTCATCGGAGAACAGCATGAAGTGATAAATTAATATCTTCGAAGCTTCAGTTAAAGCATTTTGAGGGCTGATAGATCCATCAGTCTCTATATCTAATACAAGTTTTTCGTAGTCTGTTTTTTGCTCTACACGGTAATTTTCAATACTATACTGTACTTTCTTAATGGGTGTAAAAATAGAGTCAATAGCAATAGTACCTACCGGTGCATTGTTTGACTTATTTTGTTCTGAAGGAACATATCCTCTACCTTTTTCAATATTGAAGGTAATTTCGAAAGTTACATCACTGTTCAGGTTACAAATAACCAACTCAGGATTCAAGATCTCAAATCCGTTGATTGATTTACCTAAATCTCCAGCAGTAATAACGTTTTGACCCGAAACTTTGGCAATCACCTGCTCATTCGTCTGGTTTTCTGCCGTAGCTTTTAATCTTACCTGTTTAAGGTTAAGAATAATTTCGGTAACGTCTTCGATTACTCCCGGAATAGTTGAAAATTCGTGCTCTACACCTTCTATTTTGATAGATGAAATAGCGTATCCTTCCAGAGAAGAAAGCAACACTCTTCTCAAAGCATTACCGATTGTAAGCCCGAAACCTGGTTCTAGAGGTCTGAATTCGAATTGACCTTTAAATTCATCAGAGTTAAGTAAAATTACTTTATCGGGTTTTATGAATTGTAAAATTGCCATATTATTGGGTTGAGCAAAAATTTGATTAAAAAATTATTTAGAGTAAAGTTCGACGATAAGCTGTTCCTTGATCTCCTCCGGAATCTGGATTCTGTCTGGAGCAGAAACGAAAGTACCTTCTTTCTTCTCATCGTTGAATTGTAACCACTCATAGTTTGCTTTACCAGCTAATGCATTGGTAACCACATCAAGAGACTTAGACTTTTCTCTTACAGCGATTACATCACCAGCTTTAAGCAAATAAGATGGAATGTTTACCAGCTCTCCGTTCACAGTGATGTGTCTGTGAGAAACCAATTGTCTAGCACCAGCTCTGGTTTTAGCAAAACCTAATCTGTATACTACGTTATCCAATCTTGACTCGCAAAGTTGCAAAAGAACTTCACCAGTTACCCCTTTACTTCTGTGTGCTTTATCAAATAGGTTAGCAAACTGTCTTTCTAAAATACCGTACGTATATTTAGCTTTTTGTTTTTCGGCTAACTGAACTGCATATTCTGATTTTTTAGCACCTCTTCTTTTGTTAGGACCGTGTTGTCCTGGCGGTTGGTTTTTTCTTTTTTCGAAGTTTTTATCATCTCCGTAGATTGCAGCACCAAACTTTCTAGCAATCTTAGTTTTAGGTCCAATATATCTTGCCATTATTTTAGATTTTAGATTCTAGATTTTAGATTTTAGATTTTAAAAAATGTGAAATCACATTTAAAATTTAAAATTCAAAATTTAAAATTATAGATTATACTCTTCTTCTTTTTGGTGGTCTACAACCGTTGTGTGGCATAGGCGTCACGTCAACGATTTCTGAAACTTCAATTCCTGAATTGTGAATCGTTCTGATAGCAGATTCTCTACCAGCACCAGGACCTTTCACAAACACCTTTACTCTTCTTAAACCTGCTTCGTGAGCTACATTAGAGCAATTTTCTGCTGCCATTTGAGCAGCGAAAGGAGTATTCTTTTTAGAACCTCTGAATCCCATTTTACCGGCAGAAGCCCAAGAGATTACCTCTCCGTTTTTATTTGTTAAAGAAATGATGATGTTATTGAAAGAAGCCTGAATATGAGCTTCACCAATAGCTTCAACTTTTACTTTTCTTTTTTTAACTACTTTAGTTTGTTTTGCCATAATTCCTAACGATTATTTACTAGCTTTTTTCTTGTTAGCAACAGTTTTTCTCTTTCCTTTACGGGTTCTAGAGTTGTTTTTCGTTCTCTGGCCTCTTAAAGGTAATCCAAGTCTGTGACGTATTCCTCGTTGGCATCCTATGTCCATCAATCTCTTGATGTTCAATTGCACTTCAGATCTAAGCTCTCCTTCTACTTTTACGTTTTCTGAGATATAATTTCTGATTGCAGCCAATTCATCGTCATTCCATTCGTTGACTTTCTTGTCTTCGCTGATACCGGCAGCTTTAAGGATTTCAGAAGAAGTACTTCTTCCAACTCCGTAGATGTAAGTTAAACCGATAACGCCTCTTTTGTTTTTTGGTAAATCAATACCTGAAATTCTCGCCATAATTTAATTTTAGCCTTGTCTTTGTTTAAATTTTGGGTTTTTCTTGTTGATTACAAACAGTACACCTTTTCTGCGTACGATTTTGCAATCAGCACTTCTTTTTTTAATTGATGCTCTTACTTTCATTTTGAAAATATTTATTTTTTTAACTGCCAATAAAATCTTTCGATTTCATTCTGATAGTATTTATTTTTTAACAAGAGCCAAATGAAATAAATATTCCATTTGGCATTTGTTTAGTATCTGAATGTAATTCTCCCTTTTGATAAATCATACGGGGACATTTCTAATTTTACCTTATCACCAGGTAAAAGTTTAATATAGTGCATTCTCATTTTACCAGAAATATGAGCGATAAGGATATGCCCATTTTCCAGTTCTACACGGAACTGAGCGTTCGAAAGTGCTTCCGTAATAACGCCGTCTTGTTCAATATGTTTTTGTTTCGCCATAAATTAATATCCAGTCGTTCTTGATAATTTAGACTGCATTAAGCCATCATAATGATGGTTCAGCAGATAAGTATTAATCTGTTGAACAGTATCTAAAATTACTCCAACCATAATCAATAATGATGTTCCCCCGAAAAATAGGGCGAACGCATCTGTCTGAACAAAGCTTCCATGCACAATTGCCGGAAGGACTGCAAAGATAGATAAAAATATTGCACCTGGCAAGGTAATTTTTGATAAAATATCATCTAAATAATCAGCGGTTTCTTTCCCGGGTCTTACTTTCGGTACTAAACCTCCGTTTCTCTTCAAATCATCAGCCATTTGGTTTACCGGAATGGTAATCGCAGTATAGAAAAATGAGAAGATAATAATTAATAGCGCAAACAATACATTGTATTGCCAGCTAAAAACATTCTTGAAACCTGCAAGAAAAGTGTTTGATTCATCGAATTTCGTTAATAATCCAGGAACGAACATCAATGCCTGGGCAAAGATAATCGGCATTACACCTGCAGCATTTACTTTCAATGGGATCCACTGTCTTGCTCCTTGCATAAGATTTCTGTTTACACCTCCTCTTGCTTGAGCTCTGCTTACATACTGGATCGGGATTTTTCTGACAGCAACAGATAATACTACTGCTAAAAGAACTACCAACATCCAGAAAATTACTTCAATAAGGATCATGATAGATCCCATTCCTCCTTTTCCGTTCTGCACGGCCATTTCCTGTACAAATGCTTCCGGAAGTCTGGATAAAATACCGACCATAATAAGGATGGAAATACCATTTCCGATTCCTTTATCAGTAATTTTTTCACCCAGCCACATGGCAAATACAGATCCTGCAACAAGTATTACAATACTTGGTAACCAGAACATAATAGAATTTGGCTCTACATAATATGCAGAAGAGAATTGAGCATATGGTAAGAATAATTGAGTAATAGAAGTTAAGTAAGAAGGCGCCTGTACTAAACAGACTCCGATCGTTAACCATCTTGTAATTTGGTTCAATGTATTTCTACCTGACTCTCCATCTTTCTGAAGTTTCTGAAGATAAGGGATTGCCATCCCCATCAACTGAACAATAATAGAAGCAGAAATATAAGGCATGATTCCTAACGCCATCACGGAAGCATGACTGAATGCCCCTCCCGTAAACGACGAAAGCAAGCCAAGGAGACCTGCTCCTTGCTTGTTACCGCCCTGACTTTTATAATGCTCTAAGAGATCTCCTACTTCCGCAAGGTTAATTGCCGGAAGAGAGATATAAGATGCGAATCTATACACAAGGATAATTCCTAAAGTAAAGATAATTTTATCTCTAAGTTCTTTAAGACTCCAAATATTTTTAAGTGTTTGTATAAATTCTTTCATTAGTAATTATTATAAGGTAATTGCTTGTCCACCTGCTTTCGTGATAAGCTCTTCAGCAGATTTAGTGAATTTGTCAGCAGAGATCGAAACCGCAGATTTCAATTCTCCTCTACCCATAATTTTCACTAATTCGTTTTTAGTAATTAAACCGTTCTCAATCATAACTTCTCTTGTAATATCTCCAGTGATAGATTTATTTTCGATTAAAGTCTGAATGGTATCCAGGTTAATTCCTCTAAACTCTTTTCTGTTTATGTTTTTGAATCCGAATTTAGGTAATCTTCTTTGTAAAGGCATCTGACCTCCTTCAAAACCGATTTTCTGAGAATAACCGGCTCTTGCTTTCTGTCCTTTATGTCCTTTCGTAGCAGTACCTCCTTTTCCACTACCTTGTCCTCTACCAATTCTTTTTGAATTGAAAGTAGATCCTGCAGCAGGTTTTATGTTATTTAAATTCATTTTAATTTCTTTTTTAAAAATTATTTTTGAACTTCAAGTAAATGACTAACTGCAGCTATCATTCCTAAGATAGAAGGAGTAGCTTCGTGTTCTACAACTTGGTGAAGTTTCTTTAATCCTAATGCTTCAAGCGTTCTCTTTTGGGTTTTTGTTCTACCAATAGCGCTTCTTACTTGTTTTACTTTAATTGTTGCCATTGTTTATCTATTAACCGTTAAACACTTTACTTAGAGAAACTCCTCTCATTCTTGCAATTTCTTCTGGTCTTCTGATATCTAACAATGCTTTGAAAGTCGCCTTTACCACATTGTGAGGGTTTGAAGATCCTTTAGATTTTGAAAGGATATCATGAACTCCAGCAGACTCAAGTACCGCTCTTACCGCACCACCGGCAATCAATCCTGTACCGTGAGAAGCAGGTCTCAAGAAGATATCTGCACCACCGTATCTGGCAGAAGTCTGGTGAGGAATGGTGTGGTTCATTACAGGAACTTTTACCAAGTTTTTCTTAGCATCTTCTACTGCCTTAGCAATAGCAGAAGCTACTTCCTTAGACTTTCCTAAACCAAACCCGATAGTACCGGCTTCGTCTCCTACTACAACGATTGCAGAAAATCCGAAAGCTCTACCTCCTTTTGTTACTTTTGTTACTCTGTTAACAGCTACGAGACGATCTTTAAGTTCTAATCCTCCCGGTTTTACTCTTTCTATATTATCTAGTCCTAACATATTTTCCGAAATTTAATGATTAGAATTTAAGTCCACCTTCTCTCGCACCATCAGCAAGAGCTTTCACTCTTCCATGGTATACGAAACCGTTTCTGTCAAATACAATATTTTCAATTCCTGCAGCGATAGCTTTAGCAGCGATGGCTTTACCTACAGCAGCAGAAACTTCAGTTTTTGTTCCGTTAGCGTCAACTCCTTTCTCTCTTGAAGAAGCGGAAGCTAAAGTTTTTCCACTGTTGTCATCGATTAACTGAGCGTAAATTTCCTTATTACTTTTGTATACAGATAATCTTGGCAATTCAGAAGATCCAGAGATTTTCCCTCTTACTCTTCTTTTTATTCTTATTCTTTTTTCTAATTTACTTAATGCCATAATACTTATAATTTATTAAGCAGATTTACCAGCTTTACGTCTAACAATTTCTCCTACGAATTTAACACCTTTTCCTTTGTATGGCTCAGGCTTTCTGAAAGAACGGATCTTTGCAGCTACCATTCCAAGAAGTTGATTGTCGTGAGACGTTAAAGTAATAATTGGGTTTTTACCTTTTTCAGTCAATGTATCTACTTTCACTTCACCTGGAAGTTCTAGTACGATACCGTGAGAGAATCCTAAAGCCAACTCAAGTTTCTGACCTGAGTGAGAAGCTCTGTATCCTACCCCTACTAATTCCAGTTTCTTTTCGAAACCTGTATTTACACCAACAATCATGTTGTTGATTAACGCTCTGTATAAACCGTGAAGCGCTTTGTGTTGTTTAGTATCTGATGGTCTGTTCACGTTCAGTACCCCATCATTCTGTTCTAAAGTAATTCCTGCTGTAAGCTCCTGAGAAAGTTCTCCTTTAGGACCTTTAACCGTTACCACACCATTATTTTCAGTGACAGTAACTCCTGCTGGAACTGTTATAATTGCTTTACCAATTCTTGACATTTTCCTGTGATTAAAAATTAATAAACATAGCAGATTACTTCACCGCCTACTTTCTCTTCTCTAGCTTTCTTGTCAGTCATTACTCCTCTTGAAGTAGAGATGATAGAAATACCCAAACCGTTTAGTACTCTTGGAAGCTCAGTTGAACTTTTGTACTGTCTCAAACCTGGTCTAGAAGCTCTCTGAATAGACTTGATCGCCGGTTTGCTGGTTTGTTTGTCGTACTTTAAAGCGATTTTGATCGTTCCCTGAACAGCGCTATCTTCAAACTTGTAGTTTAAGATATACCCTTGATCAAATAAGATCTTAGTAATCTCCTTTTTGATTTTCGATGCAGGAATTTCCACCACTTTATGGCCTGCGCTTTGTGCGTTCCTTACTCTTGTTAGGAAATCTGAAATTGGATCTGTTACCATTTTTCTTTTATAAATTATTGGTTAAAGACAATCAGTATTGAAAGGACTTGAAGAGTAAAATATCAGACTTCAGAAAACTTCGGTCTGATATTATTCTTTAGTATCCAGACAACTTAATTGTCCCGATTTTTAATTAGTAATTATTACCAACTAGCTTTTTTAACTCCCGGGATAAGACCGTTGTTTGCCATTTCTCTGAAAGTTACTCTGGAAATACCGAACGTTCTCATGTATCCTCTTGGTCTACCTGTTAATTTACATCTGTTGTGTAATCTTACAGGAGAAGCGTTTTTAGGAAGTTTTTGCAAACCTTCGTAATCACCTGCTTCTTTAAGAGCTTTTCTTTTGTCAGCGTATTTAGCAACTAGTGCTTCTCTTTTGCGCTCACGCGCTTTCATTGATTCTTTAGCCATTTCTTAGTTCTTTTTAAATGGTAAACCGAAGTGAGTTAATAATGCTTTCGCTTCTTTATCTGTTTTCGCAGTTGTTACGAAAGTGATGTCCATCCCCTGGATTTTTTTCACTTTGTCAATTACGATCTCAGGGAAGATAATCTGCTCAGTAATTCCTAAGTTATAGTTACCTCTACCGTCGAAACCATCAGCCTTGATACCAGAAAAATCTCTAATACGTGGTAAAGCAGAAGCGGTAAGTCTGTCTAAGAACTCATACATTTTGTGAGCTCTTAAAGTAACTTTGGCCCCTACAGGCATTCCTTTTCTCAATTTGAAAGCAGCTTCGTCTTTCTTAGAGATCGTACCTACAGCCTTCTGACCAGTGATATTCGTTAATTCTTCAACAGCATAATCAATGATTTTTTTGTCTGCAGTAGCATCACCTAACCCTTGAGAAAGGATGATTTTTTCCAATTTAGGTACCTGCATTACTGACTTGTACCCGAATTCTTCCATCATTGCAGGAACAATCGTTTCTTTATATGCTTTTTTGGGTCTTGCTATATATTCCATGTGTTATTTAAAATTATAAAGTTTCACCCGTTTGTTTGTTGATTCTTACTTTCTTATCTCCTTCGATTTTGTAACCGACTTTGATCGCTTTTCCGTCTTTACCAACTAAAGCTACATTAGAGATATGAATAGAAGCTTCCTTCTCAGTGATTCCTCCTTGAGGGTTAGAAGCTGAAGGCTTAACGTGTTTTTTAACGATATTAAGTCCTGCAACGATAACTCTAGGGTCTCTTCCTTCTTTTTTGATCACTTCAATAACTTCACCTGTCTTACCTTTGATATCTTTCTTACCGGTAGTAATGATGACGTTATCTCCTCTTTTTATTTTTAACTTTGACATTTTTTTAAACTTTTAAATATTAAAGTACTTCAGGAGCTAATGAAATGATTTTCATATATTCTTTGTCTCTCAACTCACGAGCAACTGGTCCGAAAACACGTGTTCCTCTCATTTCTCCCGCTGCGTTTAGTAATACACAAGCATTGTCTTCGAATTTGATGTATGAACCATCTTTTCTTCTCACTGCTTTCTTAGTTCTTACTACTACAGCTTTAGATACCTGACCTTTTTTAGCGTTTCCTGATGGTGTGGAATCTTTGATAGTAACAACGATTTTATCACCAACTGAAGCATATCTTCTTCTGGTTCCTCCCAGAACTCTGATAACCAATACTTCTTTAGCACCTGTATTATCAGCAACTTTTAATCTTGATTCTGTTTGTAACATTATTACTTAGCTTTTTCAATGATTCTTACTAATCTCCATCTCTTGCTCTTGCTCAAAGGTCTAGTTTCTTGGATCAAAACTGTATCGCCTTCTGCGCATTCATTGTTCTCGTCGTGTGCAGTATATTTTTTCGTTTTCAAAACGAATTTACCGTACATCGGGTGCTTTACTCTTGTAGTCTCACTAACAACAATAGTTTTTTCCATTTTATTGCTGGAAACCACTCCGATTCTTTCTTTTCTTAAATTTCTATCCATTGTAAAATGAAATTATTGTTTGTTAGTTAACTCAGTATTTAGTCTTGCGATTGTCTTTCTCAAATCTCTGATTTGGATCGGGTTTTCAAGCGGGCTGATTTTGTGAGCCAATTTCATTTTAGAATATTGAGCTTTTGCATCAGCTAATTGAGCCTGAACATCCTCTGCGCTTAAATTTTTAATATCAGCTTTTTTCATTGTATTCAAAGATTAAAGAGGTTTAACAAAGTCGTTAGCAACGATGAATTTAGTAACTACTGGTAATTTCTGTGCAGCAAGTCTTAAAGCTTCCTTAGCGATCTCGTAAGGTACTCCTCCGATTTCGAACATAATTTTACCCGGTTTTACTACAGCTACCCAATATTCCACAGCACCTTTACCTTTACCCATACGTACTTCCGCAGGTTTTTTAGTAATTGGCTTATCCGGGAAGATTTTGATCCATAGTTGACCCTCTCTCTTCATATATCTTGTCGCAGCGATACGTGCAGCTTCAATTTGTCTTGCAGTGATCCAAGCACCTTCTGTCGCCTTGATCCCGAAAGTTCCATAAGCAAGTTGACTACCTCTCTGGGCATTCCCCTTCATTTTCATCTTATGAACTCTACGGAACTTGGTTCTTTTTGGTTGTAACATAATTTCTAAATTTTAGATTTTAGATTTTAGATTTTAGATTTTTTTTATTTTAAAAAAGTAACGGTAATTTAAAATTCAAAATTTCTATCTAAAATTTTTAATTATTATTGTTATTATTGTTATTGTTCTTTCTAGGTCCTCTATTGTCTCTTCTGTCTCCTCCTCTGTTATCTCTTCTGTCAGACTGACCTCCTTTTTTCTGTTGTCCCACTAGTGGAGAAAGCTCTCTTTTACCGTAAACTTCCCCTTTCATGATCCAAACTTTTACCCCTAGCTTACCGTACTGAGTCAATGCTTCACCAATGTGGTAATCGATATCAGCTCTGAAAGTAGACAAAGGAATTCTTCCGTCTTTGAAAGATTCTGATCTTGCCATTTCAGCTCCGTTCAATCTACCAGAGATCTGAACTTTAATTCCTTCAGCACCCATTCTCATGGTACCGGCGATAGCCATCTTAACAGCTCTTCTGTAAGAGATTCTGTTTTCGATCTGCTTAGCGATGCTGTCAGCCACTAATACGGCATCCAGCTCAGGTCTTTTAATTTCGAAGATGTTGATCTGAATATCCTTTTTAGTCAATTTTTTCAACTCTTCTTTCAATTTATCTACTTCCTGACCACCTTTACCGATGATAAGTCCCGGTCTAGCAGTAGTGATAGTCACTGTAACTAATTTTAATGTTCTTTCAATATAAATTCTTGAAATCCCACCTTTAGATAATCTAGCCTCAAGGTATCTTCTGATTTTGTAGTCTTCCGCGATTCTGTCTCCATAATCGTTTCCACCAAACCAGTTAGAATCCCATCCTCTGATGATACCTAATCTATTACCAATTGGATTTGTCTTCTGTCCCATACCTTGATTAATTTTCTTTTTTACCTAAGATTAATGTAATGTGGTTTGATCTTTTTCTGATTCTGTACCCTCTACCTTGTGGTGCCGGTCTCAGTCTCTTCAATTGTCTTGCACTGTCTACAAAAATTTCTTTAACGATAAGATTTGCTTCTTCAATATCAGCACCTTCGTTTTTAGTCTGCCAGTTAGCCATTGCTGAAAGCAATACTTTTTCCAACTTGTTAGATGCGTCTTTTTTAGAATATTTTAGAATATATAAAGCTTTGTCTACTTCTACTCCTCTGATGATATCAGCTACTAATCTCATTTTTCTTGGAGAAGACGGGCAATCATTATGTAATGCTTTTACTACATCCTGATTTGTTAACTTACGTGCTAATGCACTTTCTCTTTTTCTTGATCCCATGATTATCTACTTCCTTTGTTTTTGTTACCACCATGACCTCTGAAAGATCTTGTTGGAGAAAATTCGCCTAGCTTGTGACCAACCATGTTCTCTGTAACATAAACAGGGATAAAAGATTTCCCGTTGTGTACTGCAATAGTTTGTCCTACGAAGTCCGGAGAGATCATTGATGCTCTAGACCAAGTTTTGATAACTGTCTTCTTACCAGACTCTATGTTTGTCTGAACCTTCTTATCTAAAGTATGATGAATGAATGGTCCTTTTTTAAGTGATCTTGCCATAATTATTTTCTTTTAGATACGATGTAACGGTTAGACACTTTATTTTTCTTTCTTGTTTTGTAACCTTTAGCCGGCATTCCGTTTCTAGATCTTGGGTGACCTCCTGAAGAACGTCCTTCACCACCTCCCATTGGGTGATCTACTGGGTTCATCACTACCGGTCTTGTTCTTGGTCTTCTACCTAACCATCTGCTTCTACCAGCCTTACCTGATACTGTTAACTGATGATCTCCGTTAGAAACAGATCCAACCATTGCATAGCATTCAGTAAGAATCATTCTGGATTCCCCTGATGGCAATTTCACGATTGCATATTTACCGTCTCTGGAAGTTAATTGAGCTGAAGAACCAGCACTTCTTGCTAAAATAGCCCCTTGACCTGGCTTCATTTCGATACAAGAAATTACAGTACCCAAAGGAATGTTCTTCAATTTCATTGCGTTACCGATATTCGGTTCTACGCTTTCACCTGAAATGATTTTTTGGTCTACTTTGATCCCGTTTGGAGCGATGATATATCTCTTTTCTCCGTCTGCGTACTCCACTAAAGCGATGAAAGCAGTTCTGTTTGGATCGTACTCTACAGTTTTTACCGTAGCTTCAACATCATGCTTGTTTCTTTTGAAGTCGATAATTCTGTATTTCTTTTTGTGTCCACCTCCGGTGTAACGCATGGTCATTTTACCAGTTTGGTTACGTCCACCTGACTTACTAATACCAACGGTTAGAGATTTCTCCGGTTTGTTGGTAGTAATTTCCTCAAAATTGTTTACAACTCTGAATCTCTGTCCTGGGGTGATAGGTTTTAATTTTCTAACAGACATTACTATTATTTATAATTAATAATTAATTTACAGCAAAAATATCGATAACATCACCTTCAACAAGTTTAATTACCGCTTTTTTCAATTTGTTTGTCTTTCCTACTTGAAGACCTTTTTTAGTGTATTTCGAAGAAACCTTCGGAGCATAAATCATCGTGTTAACGTCTGCTACTTTTACACCATAAGCTGCTTCAACAGCTTTTTTAATCTGGATTTTATTCGCCTTAGGGTTTACTAAGAAAGAATAAGAACCTCTTAAATCTGTAAGGTAGTTAGCCTTTTCTGAGATCACTGGTTTAATAATAATAGACATGACTTATTTCTTTAAATTTTCCTGGAATTTTTCAACTGCACCTTCGAAGAATACGATCTCACCTGCGTTTACTAAATCGTAAGAACTAACTTCGTTGAAGTTCATTACTTTAGTTTTAGGTAAGTTTCTTGAAGATAAATACACATTCTTATTAGCTTCAGGAAGAATAAACAAAGATTTTTTACCGTTTAATGTCAATGCATCCAATAAAGTAATGAAATCCTTAGTTTTAGGAGCGTCTAAGCTCACATCTTCTAAAACTGTAATGCTGTTATCTCTCATTTTCTGAGATAAAACAGATTTCTTAGCTAATCTCTTAAGAGCTTTGTTCAATTTGAATCTGTAGTCTCTCGGTTTTGGTCCGAATACTCTACCTCCACCTCTGAAAGTTGGAGATTTGATATCACCATATCTTGCAGAACCAGATCCTTTTTGCTTCTTAAGTTTTTTGGTAGAAGCTGTAATTTCGCTTCTTTCCTTTGATTTATGAGTTCCTTGTCTCTGTGCGGCAAGGTACTGTTTAACTTCTAAGTAAACCGCGTGCTGATTTGGCTCAATTCCGAATACTGATTCGTCTAGAGTTACTTTTCTTCCGGTCTCTTTTCCTGATGTATTTAATACTACTAGTTCCATTTTCTGATAATTACATAAGAATTTTTAGCTCCCGGAACAGCACCTTTTACTACTAAAAGATTTTGTTCTTGATCCACTTTTAATACCTGAAGGTTTTGTACAGTTACCTGCTTACCTCCCATTCTACCCGCCATTCTCATTCCTTTGAATACTCTCGAAGGATCCGATCCAGCACCGATAGAACCCGGAGCTCTAAGTCTGTTGTGCTGACCATGAGTTGCTTGCATTACACCTCCAAATCCGTGTCTTTTAACAACACCCTGGAAACCTTTACCTTTAGAAGTACCTGTTACATCAACATACTCACCTTCAGCGAATAAATCAACTTTTACTTCCTCTCCTACTTTAACTTCATCAACGAATTCTCTGTAGAATTCTACCAATTTAGCTTTAGGAGCAGAACCAGCCTTTTTAAAATGGCCAGCTAACGCTTTACCAACGTTCTTCTCACTCTTGTCATCGAAACCTAATTGAACAGATTTATATCCGTCCTTTTCAATGGTTCTGACCTGTAAAACCGAGCATGGACCCGCCTGAATAACTGTACAAGGAATGTTTTTTCCTTCTTCGTTAAACAAAGACGTCATACCGATTTTTTTACCAATAATACCTGACATTGTTTATGTTATAATAAAATTTATCTTCTGTTTATCACCATTTTTCGGAGGTCTGAAGTAATTTCTACTTTTGATATAGGCATACTACGCCCCTAAAATGAGTGTGCAAATTTATGAATATTTTTAGAACTGACAAATATTTGCTGCAAAATATTTTGATTTTTAATCATTTAGGTAATTTTGGCATAATCCGCCCGTGATTTCCGGAAATATATTTTGGAAATATAAAAATTTTAAAAGGAGTTGATTTTAAGTAAGGATGACACGCACTCCAATTTCTTCAAGCCTGTCTCTGTCTTCACCGATCATCTTATGATCGGTAATCAGGTAATCAATTTTGTCAAGGGGCGCTATTTTGCCGAAGCCCTTTTTGTTGAGTTTAGAAGAATCCGCCAGAATAACGACCTGGTCTGAGCATTCGATCATCAGCTGATTTAAATGCGCTTCTGCGGCATTGGAAGTACTGATGCCGAAATCCATATCAAGACCATCTACCCCGAGGAATAATTTGTTGCAGGAAAATTGTTTCAGAATAGATTCAGAAATAGATCCCACAATGGAAGTTGAACTCTTTCTGACCTCTCCTCCCAGCTGAATGATGTTGATATTGGGATTATTGCAGAGTTCGATAGCGACCCGCAGAGAGGAAGTGAGCACCGTGAGGGGGCCGAAGCCTTTGAGCATCCTGGCCAGATAATGCATGGTGGTTCCGGAAGCCAGAATGATACAGTCGTTTTCCCGGATCAGGGACAGGGCGGCCTTTGCAATCCGTTGTTTGGCTTCTACATTAATGCTTTCTTTTTCATCAACGTTTTTTTCGTAAGCATACCGCACATGTTTACTCGCTCCACCGTGGTTTCTGAAAAGCAGCCCTAAGCTTTCAAGGTAACTAAGATCTTTTCGGATGGTGACAGAAGAAACACTGAACTTTTCACACAGTTCCTGTACGAGAACATAGTCTTTCTCTTCTATCTCCTTCAGTATGTCACTATGTCTCGGCTGCAGCTTTTCCATGAATTCGTTTCTCCAAAAGTATTACTTTTTTCCGAAACATAAAATTTCGTTTATTTTCTTTTTGATTTCGATTTTAATTTATAATTTTGAAAATGAAAGATAACGAAACATTATGAAACGACATGAAGAACTCGAAAAACTGAGCACCGTCAAAGAATGGGACTTTGTCGTGATAGGTGGCGGGGCTAGTGGTCTGGGTTCGGCACTGGATGCCACCAGCAGAGGATTCAGGACCCTTTTGCTGGAATCGCATGATTTTGCAAAAGCCACTTCGAGCCGGAGCACGAAGCTGGTGCACGGAGGCGTACGGTACCTTGCGCAGGGAGATATCGGACTGGTAAAAGAAGCTCTGAAAGAAAGAGGTTTACTGGCCCAGAATGCTGCTCATATCGTAAGAAATCAATCGTTCATCATTCCCAACTACAACTGGTGGGGCGGAATTTATTATAAAATAGGGCTATCTGTTTATGATTTTCTTGCCGGTAAATTAAGTTTGGGCAAAACCAGATACCTCAGCAAGTCAAAAGCCATTGATAAACTTCCTACTCTCGAACAAAAGAACCTGGCGAGCGGAGTCGTTTACCAGGACGGTCAGTTCGATGATGCCCGCCTGGCTGTTAATCTTGCACAGACGATCATTGAAAAAGGAGGGAGCGCCGTGAACTATATGAAAGTAACGGGCCTTCTGAAAAATAATTCTGATAAAATAACAGGCGTGGTGGCAGAGGATCAGTTAACGAAAAAGCAATTTGAAATTCATGCAAAAGTCGTCGTTAATGCAACCGGTGTGTTTACCAATGACATTCTGAATATGAATAATCCTGAACACGGAAAATTTGTCGTCCCGAGTCAGGGAATCCACCTGGTGCTGGACAAATCTTTTCTAAGAAGTGATCATGCAATCATGATTCCCAAAACATCGGACGGAAGGGTTTTATTTGTGGTTCCATGGCATGACCGGGCCCTGGTGGGAACTACGGATACGCTGCTGGAAAGTGAAAGCTTTGAACCCCGGGCACTGGAAGAAGAAATTAACTTTGTTCTCAATACCGCGCGTCAGTATTTATCAAAAAAACCAAGGCGGGAAGATGTGAAATCCGTTTTTGCAGGACTGAGACCTCTGGCTGCTCCGAAGGACGGAAGCAAGAGCACAAAAGAAGTTTCCAGAAGCCATAAAGTCGTAACTTCTGAAACCGGGTTAATTTCAATTATTGGCGGCAAATGGACCACCTACCGGAAAATGGCGGAGGATACGATTAATAAAGCGATGGAAATTCACCATTTAGGGTTGACCACCTCAAAGACCGAGCATCTCTCTATTCACGGAAATATAAAATCATCCCTAGTCAACACAAGCAGTCATCTGTATGTATACGGTTCGGATATTCCTTTTATAAAAGCATTACAGGAGAATAATCCTGAATATTCAGAAAAAATACATCCTGATCATCCATTTACCGTGGGTGAAATTGTATGGGCGATTCGAAACGAAATGGCAGAAACTATCGAAGACGTTTTGGCAAGAAGACTTCGTTTGTTATTTTTGGATGCGAGAGCTGCGATCGACAGCACACAAAAGGTAGCTACGATTATGGCAAAAGAAAAAGGATTACCGGAAGAATGGATCCATCAGCAGACCGAAGAATTTACAGAACTGGCAAAGGGATATTTACTAACGCCTTATTCTCCTAAAAACACTAACCCAAATTAAACACGATATGCGTGAGAAACTGATTCTTGCGCTGGACCAGGGAACGACTTCGTCCAGAGCGATCTTATTTAATCACAGAGGAGAAACGGAATTTATCTCCCAGAGAAATTTTGAACAAATTTTCCCGACCCCGGGTTGGGTAGAACATGATCCGAATGAAATCTGGTCTTCCCAGATTTCTGCTGCTGCAGAAATTATCGCCAAAGCGGGTATTTCCGGCCTGGAAGTAGCAGCCATCGGAATTACCAATCAACGGGAAACAACCGTTGTCTGGGACAGGGAAACGGGAGAACCTGTTTACAATGCTATTGTCTGGCAGGACCGGAGAACATCAAAATACTGTGACGAATTGAAAGAGCAGGGATATGCAGAAGATGATCCGTGAAAAGACAGGTCTTGTTTTGGATGCTTATTTTTCTGCAACCAAATTAAAATGGATTCTTGACACGGTGGAAGGCGCGCGCGAAAAAGCGGAAGCCGGTAAATTATGCTTCGGAACCGTTGATACCTGGCTGGTCTGGAAGCTCACCCGCGGAAAAATGTTTATTACCGATGTTTCCAATGCGAGCAGAACCATGCTTTTAAACATCCATACGCTGGAATGGGATGATGATTTGCTGGAGCTGTTTACGATTCCAAAGTCGATGTTGCCGTCGGTAAAACAAAGCAGTGAGATCTACGGAGAAACTGCCACTACCCTGTTTTCAACAAAAATTCCCATTGCCGGTATTGCTGGCGATCAGCAGGCTGCGCTTTTCGGGCAGATGTGCACGCACCCGGGAATGGTAAAAAATACGTACGGAACGGGCTGTTTTCTTTTAATGAATACAGGAAAAGAAGCAGTTTCCTCCAAAAACAACCTGCTGACAACGGTAGCCTGGAAAATCAACGGGGAAGTCAATTATGCTCTTGAAGGCAGTGTTTTCGTAGGCGGAGCTGCCATTCAGTGGCTTAGAGACGGCTTAAAACTGATCAGGTCTTCTGAAGAAATCAATGACCTGGCAAAAACTGTGGAAGATAACGGTGGGGTTTATTTTGTCCCTGCCCTTACAGGCTTGGGAGCACCTTACTGGGATCAGTATGCGCGAGGAACCATCGTAGGGGTCACCCGGGGCACTACCAACGGCCATATTGCCAGAGCCACGCTGGAAGGCATCGCTTTTCAGGTGTATGATATTGTGAAGGCTATGGAAGCAGACTCCGGAAGAGAAAGCCTGGAGCTGAGAGTAGACGGCGGCGCATCAGCGAGCAATTTACTGATGCAGATTCAGTCGGATCTATTCGGTTTTAAGATTACAAGACCGAAAACACTGGAAACAACAGCTTTAGGCGCTGCTTATCTTGCAGGGCTTGCGGTGGGATACTGGAAAAGCATTGATGAAATCCAGTCTCAATGGATCATTGATCAGGATTTCTACCCGCAGATGGAAAAAGAGAAGGTTGAAAAGATGGTCCACACCTGGGGCAAAGCGGTAAAACGTTCACAAAACTGGATTGAAGATTAATTTCTAAAAAATAAGTATGACACCATTTACCGCAGAATTTATCGGGACCCTGTTTATGATTCTATTAGGAAACGGCGTTGTGGCCAATGTTGTTCTGAAAGGCACCAAAGGACACGGCTCGGGCTGGATCGTGATTACCACTGCCTGGGCACTGGCGGTTTTTGTAGGCGTGACCATTGCAGGATCCGTGAGCGGCGCACATCTGAACCCGGCAGTTACCATCGGTTTAGCCGTTGCGGGGAAATTTCCGTGGGGATCTGTTCCGTCTTATGTTGCAGCCCAGATGTCCGGTGCGATGCTGGGTGCCTTTTTGGTCTGGCTATTCCACAGGGATCATTTTGCCATCACCGAAGATGAAGGCACAAAACTGGCGTGCTTCAGCACCTCTCCGGCTATCCGGAAAGCTTCTTCAAACCTGATCAGTGAAATGACCGGCACCTTTGTCCTGGTGTTTGTTATTTTTCATTTTGCAGACCCAAACATTACATTACATACCGATACTCATGCAAAAATAGGATTAGGATCGGTAGGCGCGATACCCGTCACCTTTTTAGTATGGGTGATCGGATTGTCTTTAGGCGGCACCACCGGATACGCGATTAATCCTGCCCGTGATCTGGGTCCCAGAATTATGCACGCCCTTTTACCCATCAAAGGAAACAGCGACTGGCGCTACGCATGGATCCCGGTTCTCGGTCCGATTGCCGGAGCCGCTATTGCAGGTATTTTATACATGGCTTTAACGCATTAATACAATTTAATGCAAATAAATATACCATGCTTCATTCCGGAGCGGTGTTATTGTATTAAAACCTTCCGTCAGGCTAATCCCCGGGATTTTACGGTGTAATTTTTGCTTAGATATTTTTAATTTTGAAAAAATTATTTATATGAAAAAGCTTTTTGGTTTATTGATGTTATGCTTCAGCATTTTATCGTTCGCTCAGGTAAAAACTCCTTTTACAGGAAAAAGAAGTTTCAATATTCTGGAGGGATTCGGAGGCAGCGGAACTCCTGCCTATTATGTAGATGTCAAGAAAAACGGCGATGTCCATTTCGGATATGTACAGGTGAATCAGGCAGACGGCACAGAAACTTCTGAAGATATCAACGTGGGAAAATATCACACCGGTGTTATGAAAGTACACTTTAAAAAATACAATGAGAAGTGGAATTTTAAGTTTAATAAAGAAAAAATCTATTTCACCGACGAAAAAGGAAATATCATGAAATCGGAAGACTGCTGTTCGGTAGCGGAAACGGAAAGCTCAAACTGTGAATGTGAAGGCGAATTGTTTCAATAATGAAGTATCTTAAACTCTTTTTTGTCTCGATTCTTATTTTCCTGTTCTCCTGCAATAACAAAAAGGATCATCTTTATGGTTTCTATTACTGGAAAACGCGGCTTTCGCTGAGTGAATCTGAGAAAACAGCATTGAAAAAGGCAGGTCTGCCTTATGTGTATACAAGATTTTTCGATGTTGACAAAATCGACGGAAAATTTCAGCCGGTCGGTGTTATTACGAAAGATAAAAGCTTTGAAACGGCTCAACAGATCGTTCCTACCATATTTGTAACCAACAGAACTTTCCTGTATATCACAAAAGAAGAAATACATTTTTTAGCGAAAAGCGTTTTAGATCTTATTCAGAAAAAGACCGCCGAATATCAACTGAAAAATTCAGGAGAGATTCAGATCGACTGTGACTGGACCGCCGGAACCCGGGATGATTATTTCGCATTTTTACAGGAGTTAAAAAAAATATCCGGAAAAGAAATTACCTGCACCCTGCGTCTTCACCAGGTAAAAGATAAAAACCTGATGGGCATTCCGCCTGTAAGCAAAGTATATCTGATGTGCTATTCCACTTCTTCTCCTTTGGAAAATTCTGATAAAAACTCGATTCTGGATGTCCGTATTCTGAAAAATTATCTTTCACAGGCAGATGATTATCCCATCAAAAAAATTGAAGTCGCGCTCCCGATCTATTCGTGGGGAATTGTGACGAATCACCTGGAAAAACATAAACTCATTAATGCTCTATCTGATAAAGACCTTGACAACCCGGATTTCAGAAGAATTTCAGCCAACGAAGCGGAAGTGATGAAAGACGGATTCTATTTCGGGCATTACTTAAATAAAGGATTCAGAATAAAGACCGAAGAGATCTCTGATCAGAAGCTTCGCGAAGTGGTTGATTTCCTTGAGGAAAAAATACCGCAATTCAATATTATTTATTATCAATTAGATAGTAAATTTGTAACCGGCCGGAATTTTAATTTTTAAAACCACCATAAACTCAAAAAACACCACTCACGATATGAAAAAGTATATTCTTTCACTCGCCGTAGTCTCTCTTTTTTATACCAAGTCCGATGCCTGCGCCTGGTCTGATCCGGATTATGAATACTTTAACCTGTTTACGCAAAGCATCATTAAAGATAAATCCTACCTGCCTTTTTTACACAGCTACTCTACCCGATTTTATACGGATTATAACAAGTCTCAGATTCCTGATGAAAATGTAGAATCATGGAAGAAATACTTTAATAATCAGCTGACGTATTCCGAGACTGATTTCCTGGTATACAAAATGGGAATGAATGATCTTAATGATCTGAAGAAAGGAGCCTCCACCAATCCGTTACTTCAGAAGCTGGGTAATGGTTCTTATCAGAAATACCGTGAAGGAATTGATTATCTGATTGAGGCTAAGTACCTGGAGCCTTTCATGAGGATCAATTTTGTCGAAAATGAAAACTCATTTTATTACGACGGAAATCAGAATGGTAAAAATGCCACGCAACTTGATTATAATAAAACCATTGCCGCTTTAACTTCTTTGTACAATGCGGCACAAAATCTGGAAATTAAGCAGCGGTATGGCTATCAGCTCGTCCGTTTCAATCATTACACCCGGAACTATGATGCCGCGACCCAGGCTTTTAAAACCTATATTGAGCCTGTAAAGCTAAGAGGCAGTGTTTATTTTATGGCTCTCGATCAGCTTGCCGGCGCTCAGCGGGGCCTGCAGATGAATACCGATGCCAACTGGAACTTTTTCCAGGTTTTCATGAACAGTAAGAGCCGTAAGGAATCTGCTTTTGTATCGATGAAACTATCGGATACCGCTTCATTTAATAATATTATGAAACGGGCCGGCACAAATGAAGAAAAAAATATGGCCTATTTTCTTCTGGGCTATGAAGATTTCAATAACCCGATTCCTATCATGGAAAAAATGTACGACATTAATCCTGATTCCGAAATGCTGAAAGTGATGGCCGTGAGAAGCATTAACGAGCTGGAAAGAAGCTACCTGCCGATCTATTATTACAACACCAATGAAACCCACGGATCTTCCGGCTACAACAAGACATCTGAAAGCAAAACGGAAAGCAGTCCGTCCGAAGCATCGGAAGTAAAACAGGAAAAGCTATCTTTCTGGCAGAAGATCGTACGTTTCTTTAAAAAGTTGTTCGGCATTAAGTCTGATCCGGCAACTGCTGATGGTAAGTCTGACCAAAGTGATGATGAGCTGCTCAACAATCCGGACAGAATTCCTTTTTACACCAAAAATAATTACTGGTACGATGAGAAGACAAAGGATTACCTGGACGACCTGGAAAAATTTACCGAAAAGACAAAAGAAAAATCGAAGGATGAATACTGGCAGATTGCAGACGCGTATTTAAAGTTCCTGAAAAAAGATTATAAGGCAAGCACGGAAATTCTGAATGATATTAAAACAACCCATCCCGAGTATCTGGAAGAAATAAAGAGAATGAAAGTTCTTAATGACATTGTTTCTCAGCCAAAGATCGATGCCGCTTATGAAGATCACCTGATAAAAGATTATGCTGAGTATTTCGTAGAAAAAGAGGTTAAAAAAGATACGGCTGCAACGGATGAGTATGATTATTACGGAACAGTTCCTTCCACCGCCGACTTCCTTAAGGACGTAATGGCCAACCGCTATTTCTTACAGGGGGAAGACGGAAAATCGTTTTTAATGAACAATAAGCTTTCGGATCTGCAGTACAATCCGAATTCAAGCTTAGTAAAAAGTGTTGAAGAATTCTACAGAAAACCTAATAAAACCCAGTTTGAACAGCAGATCATTGCTAAGAATATGGATGATGTGGGCAATATTGAAGGGTTTTTTGCGCTGATTTACGGAGACCGTGCGATGAGGCTGGCTGATTTTGAGAAGGCCAAATCCTATTATCAGAAAGCCGGAAACTTCAGCGGAATTCCACGGTCTGAATGGAATTACGATGCCAAGAAGGTGACCCCTCTGCAATATAAAGCCACCCAGTATAACGGGTATGCCAATATTTCTGATCTTGTATTCGGTCATAATGTGTGGGAAAGCTACCAAAGCGATGAGCAGACAAGTATGGCCAAAGAAGATTATTCTCCGTTCCCATTCATTAAGCCAAAGATGAATAAACTGGAACTGGCCGATGCGCTTATTCAGTTGAAAAAATTGGGTACAGGAAAAGACGAAAAGGCCGCAAAAGCCAACCAGCTGATCGGTAACCTCCTGTATAATACTTCTATTTTAGGGTATTACAGGCAACTGTTTGTAATGGACATTGATAATTCCAACGGAGGAAAATATGATTTCTGGAATACTGACCGAAAAAATCCATACCAGTATTATTATAAAAATTTCCTTAATACTACTTATATAGAGCCTGACAATTTTGATCTCGCGCTAAGCTACTATAAGAAAGCTCTGGATGCCTCTGCCAATAAAGAACAAAAAGCAAGAATCCTGTTCCAGATGGCGAGCGCAGAGCAGGGCAAGTATTACCAGTATGAAGCCAAAAACCCGGTGAAGATAGATTATTCAGATCCAAAATATACTGAGAAAACCGATGCCCATCAGCAAGAAATGGACCGCCTGAAAAATCAAAAGTTCAGAACCTATTTTGCCCTGTTAAAAACCCAGTATTCCGGTACGGAAACGGCAAAAAATTTAATGGGAAGCTGCTCTTATTTTGATTATTTTATGAAATAATTTTAATATTAAATGATAAAAACCGTCTCGGCAAAAGCTGAGACGGTTTTTTTGATATAAAACTTAATTAATTTTAGGGTGTAGTATAGTCAATAAGGAGAAATTTTGCTTATATTATTTTACGAACATCCAAATCGCTTATTAATTTTATATTATCTTCAATTTTGGTTTGTGTCAAAATATCTAAAATATCCGGAGATAAATCAGTTACTTCTAAGGGTTTTACTGGAGTAGTAACCAGATGATACAGATTATCAGTAAAATTATTTAAATGAGTCTTATCAAAAGAGTAAAGACCCCTTTGAGTAAAATATATAAAATCTCTCAGGTATCTTTCATCAGCACCACTTGCTTCTTTTAAAGCCAGATAGACTGATTTCATTACAGCGTCATTTGTTTGGAAACGACATTTTATTTTTGGTGTATTTACGGATTTTTCCATTGCGATTTTCAATTAAATTAAGAGCAAAAACCGCCTCATTTTGAAATGAGACGACTTCTTTTATCTTCAAAGGAACAAGCGGGACACTCGAACCATACAAAGAGCTACTTATTAAGTGCTTTCTTTGTTTATCTTATAAAATTTTAAAATTTCTATAAGGTACTTGTATTTTAACTCTTCTGAAAAATTTGTCTTCTTGAAGTAAGATAAAACTTCAGATATTGTTTTTGTAAGATTTTTTAAGTTAATAATTTTAACCTTATTATCCAACAACAAGAGGTAATATGGAGAATGACTAATAGATGGAATAATTATAAATATTCCCTTACTATTCTCTTTTACTAAACCCTTATCAAGAATTTCATTAATAAAAAAATGTCTGTTTATATATTTTACTTTATCTTCCTTAATCAAATTAGTTTGCTCTTTATTTAAAATTATATCTGCTATTTTTTGCTTAATTATAATTCCGTTATGGTCTAAGAAACTACTATTTATATGTATAATAGAGTCCTTTTTTTGTTGAGCATTTGTTAGAACAAAACAAATGATCAATAAAATCAATTTAATGCCTTTCATTGTTTTTTTTTATTTGCAATATCATGTAAAATTTGTTCCGCTTTCTGAGTTGGTATTGTTTCTGGATTTTTGCCATTCGCTTTATCTGTTTGATTTTTACTTTGCGAATGATCTATTTCATGGCCCAAAACAGCTATTGCCATATCAAATGCAGTAAGTTTAGTATTTTCTTTGATTATTTGTTCACCTTTCTCTGTTGCGTCTTGCTTTCCACTTCTAACATCAGAAACAAATTCTGAAATAACTCCAACGTTTATTGTGATATTGGATTCGGATATTATAACATCCACTACTTCATTTGTTTTAGTATTGATCTTTCGTCCTTCTATCGCATTTCCTGTTACCCTTAATTGGTATCCTCCTCTATCTTTAACTGTAGATTCCATGTTATAACTAACGGTGATAGGATGTTCAGAATTCACTAACGTTTGAAATTGTTTATTTCCAACATCTCCAGAATTACGTAATCCATCTCCAAAATTTCTATCATAAGCTCCTTTCCCTCCATTTGCTTTAGGATCATAAACTAATTGTCCATTTTTGTTTCTCCAATCCTCAACCTGTCTACCATCTAGATCAATAAATCTAAGTGGCTCTGTTATTAATTGCGAGTTTTTTCTTTATATTCTTTTTCAGTGATAAGAGTATCTTTTAAAACCTTTATCCCATTTAGATTCTCTTTATATTTATATATTATATTAGAAGATGGTTTATAGCATTTTAGATACAGAGTATCTTTTCCTTTAAAATAAATATCGATCACAGAACCGAAGTTTCCATGAAAAATAATATCTTCTTTATTGTTCTTTTCTATAGCAACATAATTTGTGATATCTGATATTGTACTTATTTGAAAAAAAGTTGCCTTAAGATTTCCATTATCAATAGTTTTAACAATAATTCTGTTTTCTTTTTCTTGCTCAGTTGTCCTTTCTTTCTTACAACTATATAGGCAAATTAAAATTGTTAAAAATAATATCCTCATTTTTAATATTTTATATCGGTTCTGTAAGGGAATCTCCCATAAAAACCATGAAAAATATACGATCCTGAAAATGTATGTTCTCCATAGAATGGCCAACCTGAATTATATCCTGTAGCTCCTTTATTTTGAGATTGATTGTAAGCCCCTACTCTTGGCATTACTCGATGATAAAAAAAGTCTTGATGGAATGGAGATTTATCTGCTGCTACGTTCATGTTAGCTCCAAATATTTCATTACCTAATCCTCTAATTGTTGTTAGTTTTCCATCAAGCATAACTACACTTTCTGGACTGAAACCAGCAACACTCGCTTTAATATCAAATTTCTTACTATTTCCTGAATTATCTCTTAAATATGAAAGAGTATCATACCAGCCCATACCCTTTGTCAGTTTTTTAAACAAATTGACATAAATATTTTTAATGTCATTACCATCTAAGTTTTTATATGATTTTCCATTAATCTTCATATTGTATTCTGGATTTAGGCTAAAGGTTGCATTTATATGTCCTTCAAATTTACCCGTAATATTATTTGCCTGCATGAATTCAGTTGGAAGATGGGTTTCAGCAACTTTTTGGCTTGAGTTTATATCATAATTACCCTTCTCATCAGTTATATAAACTCCTATATTTCCATCATTTTTAGCATTTACAACCGTGTAAGTCCCATCTTTGTTGTCCCTCACACCTGTACTTGCTACTCCACGTCCATCAGGATCGACAAAACTAATTGGATTGTTTATTGTATAGTTGTATGGCGACCATCTACGATATTCTTCGCTCAAAGGGTCTTGGCTAAACCATCTGCCTACATCAGGCATATAAAATCTTGCACCATAATCATACATCCCCGTCTCCTGCAATTCCTTTCCGTTGTACTTGTACTGGTACGCATTCTGAGTAGTCAGTGTATAATGATGCAGTAAACCAAACGGATAATAATTATTAACTTCCACAATCTCGCCCGGTTTCCAGATACTGATGCAGCTTGGGGGATTCCACGGATCCCATGGTATATTGTCACACAGACTCTGAAAATATTGCCGTGGCTGAATCGAACCATCTTTGTTGGTATCTGCATAACTCAATCTTACATTTCCCAAATGGTCTGTATAATGATAAATATAGAGCTTGTTAAGCGCATCATAATATCCTTCGGAAGTAGGAATAATCCTTAATTTTATTACTGCTGTTTGATTTGGGGCAGGCTCAACCATAATTCCACCAGTCACCAAACCTGCATTTTCCTCTGATGGTGTTGTAGACTTGTATTGAAATCCATCCAGATAATCTGTTTCAATGTCACCAAAGAGTTTTTTCACTTTTACTCCGTCTGCCCGGTAGGTATAACGGGTTATTTTAGACTGTCCCATAAATTGGGTCAAGGTCAAGGTCATTTGGGTAATCTGCTCTGGTAAATTTAAGTAATTATATTTGATTGCCGAAATTCCCTTGTCTAAATGACTGGTCATATTTCCATTATCATCATATCCTATTGTATTGTGCGTGGTCAAATAAGGATAGCCCCTGCTGTTACCAATCTGTTCTTCCGTTACTTTTGTGAGCCTGTTGCCTGCATAATCATACTTAAGATTATCGATCATTAAAGCGGTATTTCCTGAAACCAGTCCATCAGATCTTTGCAGTCTTTTTATGTTTCCATTCAGATCATACTCCAGTCTTTCAAAATATTCACGCGCCGACTCAGCACCCTGTTTCTGATAAAATCCAGCTGATAAACGGTTTAAATTGTCATACACATAACCGTACCTTTTTAAAGGCTCATTATCTTCTGTTAAGGTTTTCCAGGATACTTCAGCGATGTTTCCATTGTATTTCGGCTTTACTTTCAGATCCATAAAATCGGTATTCGGATTCTCCAAACCTTCGACATGGTTGTAATTGATTTTATAACCAAACAGATCATTGCCCAAATTGGACGGATCGTTGATCTGGGTCAGCCTATCCCCGGACTCTGCGGATTATCTCGTAGGATCTACCGATATTACTGGATAAAAATATTGGCTCTAAAATTTAGATATACAAAAACTATAAGAAAACGACAGACACACGTCTTCGCTCTCCTGTATGCTTTTGTTAAACCAATTAAATTGCAGTCGATTATGTAAAAAAGAGGCCGTCTCACAACTTGTGAAAACGGCCTATTCTTTATTTATTTGCTCACAGTCGAGGACTTTGCGCAGCGGGGGTTTATATGCCTAGAAAACCCTAATTTTTTATCTTTATTTGTGTAAGTCATAGTAATCGGGTTGTTTTTATCTACTTTTTTAGATAAGATTCTCTACGTTTATATCCTGTAAATACTGCAGTTGTATCTACTTTAATATTAAATCCTGCTATATTACTTTTTACAGTTATTGGTTCACTATATTTTTCAGGCTTTCCATAAAACAATAAGATAATATTATTGCCAGAAAGATTAACGTCTTTTAAGTTTGTAGATTTTATAATAGTATCATTCTTATCGTTTACCGGGTCATAAAGTAATACAAAATCAGCGGTTGTATTGCCAATTAATGAATAATAGAACCATTCTATGGTTTTTCCTTTCACTGGTATTTCTTTTAAGTAAAGACGATCTTTTTTGTCTGCATCTTTGTCTTTACATCCTACAAACAGTGCAAGACTAAAAAATAAAATTAAATACTTTTTCATTTTTTATAAAATTGTCTGAAATAACCAAAATAGATATATCCTCCGGAATAAGAATGTTCTCCAAAATAAGGAAAATATTTATTGTAACCGTTGCCTCCATTTTGAGACTGATTATATTGCCCTGCCTGATTCATAATAGCTCCATACCAAAAATTCTTTCCTACAATTGGAGGTTTTGCTAAAAGCATATTTGCACCAAATCCCATATTTCCCATTGCTCTAAGCGTTGTAATTATTGGTTTTCCTTTGGCATTTTTACCATTTCCGATTGCTGTATAAGGAGATAACCCCATACTTACTTTCACATCCAAGATAGAACCATTAGCCGATAATTCTCTTAATACCTGAAGCCAGCCATATGGTGTTCCTGGCATATCTTCATTAATGGTATCCATATAATACTGTTTAATCCATTGCAAAAGACCTACAGCATCTAAATCTTCTAACTCCGCGCTTCTTCCACTTTTATCTTTTGCAGTTCCAGAAACAGTAAGGTTATTTAAATTAAAGGTTACTCCAGATATTTTTTTATCAAACTTATAAATACCAGTTTCATCATCTGTCGTACAGAAATCGCAAGGACGCATTGTTTTTCCTATTACTTCACCTGTTCTCTTTCTCTCTTTCTCGTTGTTAACAACATATATATTGGTATCTCCATCATCATAGGCTCCTACAACAGTATAGGCTCCATTGGAATTTCTAACAACATCAGTACTTGCAATGTAATTATTGTTAGTTGGATAAGAAATCATTCCAGTTGGGTCGGTATAAAAAATAGGGTTGTTATTTGTATAACTATATGGTTGAAAAGTAGCATCACTTAATGGATCATGTACTCCCCATCGTCCAATATCCGGCATATAGAACCTTGCCCCATAATCATACATTCCGGTTTCTTGTAGCTCCTTACCATTGTATTTATAATTCCTGTACGAACTCTGCCCAAACATTGCACTACCCGTTTTCAGAAGATTCATCCCGAAAGGATAATAATCATTGGCATCGGTGATTTCTATAGCCTGCGACTGGCTGTTTCTGGTAAAACTTATTCTCGCGTTTCCAAGATGGTCTTTATACTGATAAATATACTGTTTTTTCTGGTAATCATAAAAACCCTCTGCTGTCGGAAAAAACTGCAGACCGATGGATGATGGAACAGGAAGCTTCTTTGCTTCAGGCGAAAATGCCTGTATCTCCATTGCCCGGGAAGATGCTGATGATAACGAAAGCAGTTCAGAACTTCCACCGTTATTACGATTCGTTGTGCTGGTAAAATACTGGAACCCGTCCAGGTAATCTGTAACATCCGATACCGTATAACAATCCATAATTCCACATTCAATTCTGGGGTTTATCTTTTGAAGCTTAACCCCATTGGCGCTATATTTATACTCCAACGTGATTCCGCGATGTATTTTACTGGGAAGATTCAAAAAATTGTAATCGATATTTGAGATATATTTATCTGGCATGCTTTTCATATTGCCATTCAAATCGTAGGTGATGGTCCGTCCGCCCCCTTCATAGCCACTAGGGTTATGCGCATTATCATTGATGGTCGTGGCTCTGTTTCCCTGGTAGGTGTAAGACAGATTATCAATGGTAGTAGGCGTCAGGCTATTCGTATTTTCGATGACCGATGTCCTGTAGAGCCGGGTTATATTTCCATTCGGGTCATACTCCAGGGATTCTGTATTTTCAGCGCTGTAGGCATTGTCAGGATTTTGGTAATATCCGGCCGTTAATCTGTTGAGCTTATCATACGCATAGCCATATCTCTTTGGTGTTAAAGAAGGATTTACACCTGGTGTTTCAACAGACCTCCAATCTACTTCCGCAATATTCCCGTTATATCTTGGAAGCACATTTTTTCCTGCAAACTGTGCTGTGCCGGGATTTTCTATTCCGTCTCTGCCCGTGTATTTAATTTTATAGGAAAACAACTTACCCCCTAAATCGGGCACCGTCATTTGATTTTTGTTGATATCAGTCAGCCATCCACGGATATTATACGCATAATCAATACTTTGTAAGTTGTTTCCTACTTTTTTATTAGTCAGCTGGGAAAGCTCATTATAGGTATGGTCTGCCAATAATTCCTCGGGGTTACTGTCTACCTGATGATAATGCTGTTTCAGCCTGTTCAGGTTGTCATAAACAAATCGTTCCCTGACGGTAACTCCTGCTTCGTCCGCTTTTCTTGCATGGTAGGTGTAGGTCTGAAGGACAGCGCCTGCAAAATCAAGCTTATTATTTACCACCGTATAGCCTCCCAGATGATTCTCACTCCTTGAGCCTATACTTCTTCCTTTGGTATCATACCAGGTGTAGATTTTGGTCCAGCTGTCGTCTTCAATATTTTTAACGTAGTTGGCTACCGGTAATCCTTTCGTGGATACGGTATTGGAATGGTTATCAGTCAGAAACTCCTGTGAGAACACATTGGTGACAGCGGGTGAACCGGCGGGATACGTATCATAGTAAGTAACCGTGAGTGCTGTATCAAAATACGGGAAACTGTCATTGGAATAGTAGATCTGCATCCCGTTTTTTGTAAAGCCAGCTGCATCTCTGCGCTCGGTCAGAATAAGATTATTCCCAATGACATTCTGCATATCGTTTCGGTCGGTTCCCGAAACACGTCCTGTAATAATGGGTCTTCCAAACGAGTCATACTTGGTAAAAAGCCACTTTCCGGCAGCACGCATTACAGCATCCTGCGTAAAAATCAGGCGGTCCGCTTTATCATACACCAGGTGTTCCCAGCCTTTTCCCGGGACTTTCTTTTCCACGAGTCTTGCCCTGCCGTCGTACCGGTACTGATAACAGAGATCATCCATCACAGTGTTGAGGTCTGTAGCGACGGCTGCTTTCGGAGGGATCACAAATGCCAGCTGATTATACTCATTGTATACATAATAGGTATCCACTTTTTCGGTTCCGTTGATTTTTCTGACTAAAACGACCTGGCCCTGACCGTTTTTAAATTCAATGGTTTTGTTTCCGTCTTCATCGGTGACCGTATTTTTATACAGCTGGTTGGCTCCGTAATTTCCGGTATAACTGATCGTGGATCTGGTGGCATTATTTTCCCAGGTGGTTGTGGTGGTATATTGAAACACTTCATCGGCTACTGCATTGGCATCATAATCGAATTTCACCGGCTTGTTGCTCCAGTCCGTTCCCACCTGGATCTGCTGCTGAATACGGTCTAACGGAGAGTTTTCCAAAATCTTCTCCGCATAGATCTTTTCTGAGCCGTAAGACGCAGAAGCATTGGCAAGTGGCGTCGGGAAAATAGCCCCGTTTAAGGTTTGGGATTGTGGGATGGGAAGATAATCTTTGGTCTGCCTTCCAAATCCGTCATATTCAATATGGGTCACCACATCTTTTCCCAGTGGCGAAGCTTTGACATTCACGATCTGTTTTGGCCGTCCCAGGCCATCGAAATACTGGACGGTTTCTGAGGTTTTGGTGGGAGTATTTCCGTTGTAATCTAAATACGTTTTGCTGTATACATAGTTTTCTGTCGGAGATAACTGACCGTACGTTATGTTGGATAGAAGCAGTGTTCCTATCGGGATTAATATTTTTTTCATCGTGTTTTAGTTTTTATAATTGTATTTGAATTCTTTCAAGACTTTACCGGTTTGGGAGTCCTGCCTGATTTCCTTTAACCTATTCGCGGTATCATACAGATATACTTCACGGATCCCTGAGGGTGGCGTGATGCTTCTTACTCCGATCAAAGGATCGTAGGTATAGGTAGTGATCTGATAGCTTGATAGTGCAGAATTGTTTCTAAAAGCATCTAATGCCTGCAATAAGCTTGTCTCATCATTATTCGGTGCTGCAGAAGCATCGGTATCAGAGGCTGTGACAATACCGGATGCTAAGCTCTGAACCTGTGTATAGGTTGCTCCTTCAATCCTGGCAATGGGCTGGGTTTGGTTGTAACCCCAGATGATGGTAGTGGAAATACCGTCTTTAGTAGTATATTGAAGGATATTCCCTGTGGAATCGTACTGATCATAGATGACTTCTGTGGTCGCAGACGCCGGATTTTGAAGGTCAAAAGATTTTAAGGATAATGGCAATACCAGCCCTGAGGTTTTTGCATTGGCTTCTGTTTGATTAAGGGGATAAATTGTTTCCGTTTTAGATAAAGTTCTGGTGGTGGTACCCCTGGTTTGAGTCGTGGTGGTTTCTAATGGGATGCCAATCATGTTTTTAGAAATCATTAACTGATTTCCTGAATCATTTGCATACCTATATTCGGTCAGAAGACTTACATTTTCAGCTGAAACCGTTTTTTTTGATAATAAATTATTTTGAAGAATTTCTTCATAATTTTGTTCGGTATAAGTACTGGTACTGCCAGTATTATAGAAATCAGTTATTATTGTTTTTTTTATTTGTGGAGAATTAAAAAAATATTTATAATTCTGGGCGTAGAACAAACATGTTTCATGATTAACAACAACATATTTTGAATTTATACTGTTATCAATTTCATTATTAAAGACGTTCTGAATTTCTTTAAGTAGTAGTCCGTTATTATTAAAATATTTTTCTGATAGAAGATTTCCTCTGAAATTATTTTTAGAGTTTGGATATATTCCATGCAGGTTCTTGACTAAATTATAGGGTCTAAATTGATATTGGGCAGTAGCTTCAGTTCCTGATCCCAACACAATTCGATACATTCCCAAATTTGAGTAATCATCAGAAGTATCTTCAAAATTAGAAAAATATGATTCTTTATAACCTTTCCCGTTTATAATTTCATACACTTTTTTATAATAAATATTGGCATTCTCAAGGCTGGCAGGAATCAAATTAGATGAAACCCAATGTGTCAGTGTATTATATTGGGTGCCGCTCAGATATTCCTTATAAGCATAAACGTATCTTGGCCAATTATTTAATATTCCACTTGAAACATCAGAGTTATAATCAACAGTGTATTTGTAATTTTTTTCATACAGGATATTACCATTAGAATCTTTATTAATTATTTGCTTTACTCGTGCACCTCCAACAATACCTGATTTATTATAAAGACCCTGAAGGAAATTGGTTTGCAGGTTTCGCTCAATTCTTTTCGAATATTGATGAGGCTCAAAAATAAATTCAGTTGAGCCCTTTGTGGGATATGAGATTGTTTTCAATAACGATACATCGGCTAAGTTAGGATTTGAATCTTTTTCTGTACCAACAATCTGATATTCGCCAGTATTAATGTCAATGCTGTGAGCAGGATATATTGGTTGTAAAGGAGCTGTACCATTCCAATAGCCCCAATGATCAGTTCCATAAGTATGAGGACTTGGCAGATTATCGGTTTTATAATAATCAAAAGCATAATTCTCTATGTTATTTATGCTCAAACCTGTCAGAAATGTTCTAGGATGGCTTCCTCCCTTATTTTGATAATTGAATTGTATCTTTTTAATTTGCCTTGTATTGTTAGTTAAAACAATATTATCAATAACAATTTCATTACCATTTTTCAGTGCGTCTACTTCATAGAATTTATATCCCCTATCCGAATAAGTAAAGGTAATTTTCTGGTCATTATATGCGATCTCTTTTATATAAGCTTTTTTTTGTATTTGATTAGTCGTATTATAACCATTTGCTGAGTTATACCCATACAAACATCCATAGTTACTTCCGCAATTAACCGTACTAGAATGTACACCACTGAACTCCGTAAAATAGTAAGACCTTAAAAATCTCCGGTTATAATAGTTATTGGAAGCATCTCTTTCTATTTCCTGATCAGTTGAATAATCCAGTCCGCTACTTTTTTTAAGATTTAGTTTATCGTAGGAAAAATTTATCACTTCATTGTTTGGAAACACAACTCTTGTCAAGTACCAGGAGTTGTTAACACTTGGTGTAGAACTTAATGAATGGAATACATCTGAAAGGTTAGTAGTGAATTCAATTGCATCAATTGATTCTCCGAAATAGTATCTAATTCCTCTATCATCGGTAAAAACAATCACAGATGCGGGCTTGTTTTTGTATCTTTGTAAGGTCGAATATGATACAATTCCTGATACGTCAACTTTTAGATTTCCAGCAGAACTTTTTACAACGGGGTTTCCATCATTCCCAATCATAAATTCACCAGAATATCCCATAAAATTAAAGGTAAATAAATCAGGTTCGCCTTCGTATCTTCCAGAATTATTGGACCCAATACCAAAGTTTAATCCTCCGATATTTAAACAGCTAAAATCATAGAAGCAATACTTGTTTTTCGGATCTGTTCTTACTCCTGTTAAAAAGCCACTAAATTTTGTTCCGGGACTGTCTGAGATATACTCATCAACAATTGCATTTACTTTTCTATTTACTACCCCTCCTTGAAATAGATTCCAGTTCATCCCGACTATACCTGGTGCCTTGAATGGCATGAACCCATTAGAATTATAAGTTAAATAAACATCTATTGCTTTTGAATACTTTGTATTTAAAGAAATTAATGGGATGTTCAAATCGAGCTCTCCAACCGCTAGTTTATTTCCAATATTTCCATATCTCCCCATTTCAGAAGCTTGTGGAGATTTAAAATTTATATTTGCCGGTAAAATTTCAATATTTTCTTGTGCATTTACTCTATGAATAAGAAAATTTGTAAAATAAAGCGTTATTAATAAAATATATTTTTTCATAATTATTTCTTAATCAGTTTACCATTCGCCGTTTTATCCGTATCCGTTTTGATGACCACCAGGTAAGCGCCCTGAATCAGATTCTGTGTATTGATCTTAGTCACCTTATTCTTGGTTTTCAGACTCTGCAGCTGTCTTCCGCCCATATCATACACTATAATCTCCGCATCCGTAAAATCTATCCCAATCTCTACGTACGCATAATCCGACACCGGGTTCGGGTAGATCTTAATATCCTGCTTCTCGATCAGCTGATCAATCTGCTGATCTCCCAGCTTTACAATTTTCCAGTTCTCTTTTCCCAGTTCGTCGGCACTGGTGCCTGCCAGGATAATGGAGCCGTCCCGGTTGAGCTTAATATCAGATAACCGTTCCTCTTTTTTAGAAGACTGCCCTTTCACATGCTTTCTCCACTGCTCATTTCCGTTTTCGTCCACGTACAGCATCCAGAATTTTTCATCATCGGCCTCTACCCTGCCCTCTGCCTGGGTATAACCTCCCAGTAAAATCCCTGTCGTCAGGTCTTTATTCTTTTCTCCTTTCTCTTTTTTCTCAATGACACTCATTCCCATCAGCACATCCCTGTTTTTAAAGCTGTAGGACTTCTGCCAGACTTCTTCTCCCCTGTTATTTAACGAAATCAACCATACATCCGTTCCTTCCGTGATCCCGACGGATTTATTTCCCGATCTTTCCGATCTTGATTCTCCTCCAACGATATAGCCGCTGGAAGTCAGTGCCAGTGTTCTTAAATGGTCATCTCCTTTTCCTCCGAAGTTCTTTTCCCATTCCACTTTTCCGTCTTTGGAAAGTTTTATGATCCAATAGTCGCCTTCCCCGAAGTTTTCGGTCTTCTTGGAGCCTCCCGCTGCACTTCTTGAGTATATCCCTAGCAGTGCACCTCCATCTTTTGTCGGGATCATTTTCTCCACTTCATCCAGGCCTTTTCCGCCCAGAATCAGCTGGGACAGTTCTTTCCCATTTTTATCGAGTCTTACCATCAGAACGTCTTTCGATCCGTATCCTTTGGCTGAATTTTGAATGTTTCCGGCTACAAAAAAGCCTAAATCGGTGGTCTGGATCACCGCTCTCGCCTCTTCATCAGAAGCGGTGCCGATCGTTTTTTGCCACATTTCTTCAGCAAAAGGACTAATTCTGACCAACCATATATCGGATCCTCCTTTCGAGTCTTCTTTTTTATCCAATCCTTTTCCTGAAAATGAAGTTCCTGCCAAAAGAAAACCACCTTCCTGCGTAGCAACTGTTGCCGATAAAAAATCGTGATTCTGTCCCGAGAAATATTTTTCCCAGACTTCTTCGCCTTTTTGGTTGAGTTTAACCAAATGAAATTCATAACCCTTGTTCTGTTTACCACCTCCAGACGGTATCTTCGTACTTTGAATGCTGCTTCCCGAAATTAGGTATTGCCCGTCGATGGTCGTAGTGACCTGGCTCAGGAAATCCTGGGTGTTGGATTGGATGTCTTTCTGCCAGATTACTTCCTGGGCAGAAAAATTTAAAATAGTGCATAAGAAAAATGCACTCCTGTAGAGTTTTTTCATATTCGTATTGATTAATGATTTATTTTGCTGATGATGGTGGATGGATGGCGATGCCGCAGAAAGGCATCCCTCTTAAGGTAATTTTTCATCGTTATAATTTTTTTGTGTTGTTTACATAGTAAATATAATTTTAATTATTGTTCCGGCCAAGAGATTTATGCTTTTTCTTCATCATAACGTATTGATTTTTATTATGATTGGTAAAAGTAGTGCTGCCCGGCGACAAAATAAGTCGTGTTAAAAATTAAAGATGCCGAAATATTACAAAAGGTAGGAAACAAAAAAAAGAGGCCGTCTCACAACTCGTGAAAACGGCCTTTTTTTTGAAATTTTCCTGTATCCCTATACGAGAAAGGTTTTCGTTTAAACGATCCTCAACCCACATCGTTTAGTTGTGATACACCTTCTTCAGCTTATTGAAAACTGATTATTTTTTAACAAACTTATTATGAAGCACAGTACCATTATTGTCTACTGTAATAAAATAAATACCCTTTACGAGATCTCTTACTACAATTTTAGCGTCACCTACCGTACCTTTAATAATTAACTGGCCAGCCGCGTTGTAAATTTCATACACCGCTTTTGAAGAAACATTTTTAATATTCAATACGTCGTCTGCCGGATTCGGATAGATCTGAACTGTTTTGATATTTCCTACCTCTGATACAGCCAGACTCCCTACCGTTGCCTGCCTTACAGCATAGAATACATTTCCGATCGCAGAAACCCTGATGTAAACCGTTTTATTGGCTAATGAAGCAGGAATAAAGATGCTTGCAGAACCGCTGTTCGGAACGGAAGCGGCTAAGGTATTCCATGTGGATCCATTATCCTCAGTATACTCAATTTTTACGTTGACTGCATTATAAGGTGCTGCTGTTGTTCCTGAAACATTCCAGGTAATTGTAGAATTTGAATTGGGCGTTAATGTTGGTGTATTAACAGTAAATGCACTTGCCGAACCTACCACAACCGTCTGTATGGCATACGCTGTCTGGGCCTGTCCTGCGGCTCTGTTATCTCTTACCGTTACCCGGAAATTCGTGGTTCTGGCCACTGTAGAAGCAGCTTCAAAGTCGGCTGTATTTTTTACAGCACCGCTAAGAACGGTAGCCTGTTTTGGGAAATATCGTGTCGGTCTTGATGTCGGAGACCAGGATCTGAAACTAGCTCCTGAAGTGGTATTTCCGATATTAGACTTCGTTACTCCGTTATCTAATATACTTGGATTGATCTGTTCCCAGCAATAGGTCAGCGCATCCCCATCCGGATCTGTTGCATTGGCCGTTAATACAAATGGTGTTGACTTGGGAATAGTATAAACGGTATTCATCGCAGTTATAACCGGCGGATTGTTTATGATCGGTGTTTCCACATCTGCCGTCACAGCAGCCAGATTGGCCTGTACCTGATCGATACTTACACTGTGGAAATAAGGGTCTGAATTACTTTGCAGATCTGTCGTACTGCCGGTTATACCAGCGTATCCCATAATGGTAGATCCTGAACCGGGTTCTACTTCCGTATCCATAAACTGCTCATAAAAACTGTAGGTATGCGAGTCTCCCAGCTGATGACCTATTTCGTGAGCTACGTAGTCTATATCAAAAGTATCTCCCATGGGTACAGCGTCTGCCGGAGAAGTTATACCACTCCCTTTGTAATTATCCGGAGCTATATAAGCATACCCGCATCCACCGTTGGCTGCGGAATAAGAAGTCGTAGAAACATCATTGCTTCCGATACATCCGATACATCCTGCATTTCCGCCTCCGCCACTGGCTCCAAAGAGGTGACCGATATCGAATCCTGCGTCATTTATCCCATAGTTTCCACCATGAAGAACATTCATCAGTTCATTATTCCATTTACACATCTGGCTGGCATTGCTGTAAGGATCAGTAGTAGAACTTGTAAAGATCAGATTCGGGGCACTTACCATATTTAAATGTAAATTAAATTCCTGCTCAAATACACCATTCACTCTGGTCAGGGTTGCATTTACCTGGGCCAGAGCCTGGGCAGCTCCCCCAAAAAAAGAAGTATATTCTCCCGTAACCGACATGGCTAACCGTAAGGTATGGTATTTCTTATCTCCGGATTTTGCGGCAGCTCCAGAAGCCATCATTTTCTGCATATTGGCTACCGACTGTGCACTTTCCTTAGTACTACAGGTGAATGCATGACCGTTTTTACCTGATTTTCCGTGGATAGAATAAAATGATTTATCCGTTGTTGCAGGCTCTATAAATTCATACTTCCCATTGGTAATGATCATCGACTGAAAATCATTGGGAGCAATACTGAATCTGATGTATCTTGTCGGATCATCAATTCCGACGCCTACATATGATCCTAACTGATACTGACCCGCCAGCTCCTGATCGATTACCGGAAAACTATTCACCGCAAATCTTTCAATTTTTCCTTCTAATGTGGGGATACTGATCGTAGCACTTCCGGTTCCTTTCCCAATTTCGGGAGCAGTAAGCAATTGGGTTCTGATTTTATTAATATCAAGTTTGTAATACACGGCGTTATCACTTTTTTTGACTACTTCGCGTGTGGGAACGCTTTTAGTCCACTGGGCATTAGCCATAGCCGCTGTTGCTACCAGTATTAAACAAAATAATTGTCTTTTCATGTAAACTAAAATTTTAGGCAAGCAAAAGTAATCTTTTGAAATAATATTTTAATTATAATACATGAAAATTCGTCTTTTTAACAATTAAATACCTGATATCTATTTATTATTTTAACTTTAATACGTTAAGATAATGAATTATAAAATTGGTGAATTATCTTTTTTGTTGTTTCCGCAGCCATTCCTCATGTTTCAGTTTAAAAAACTCATGCTTATAATCCTGGTTTCTTTTGGCGGCATCTATAGAATGTGAAGTATGGATATCCTCGTCCTCTTCAGCAAAATCTGACAGCTTTTCATAGTAACAGTGAAGGTCGTCAAGTTCTTTTTCAGTAAGGTCTTCGATATCCACGATCCTGTTGCTGGCTTTTTCGTTGGCGGCGAGAAGTTCGTTCAGTTTTATCTGGATCGCCTTCGAGTCCTTATTCTGTGCTTTCTGAATGAGAAAAACCATTAAAAAGGTAATAATGGTCGTCCCAGTATTGATAACCAGCTGCCATGTTTCCGAATATTTGAAAACCGGTCCTGAGATTGCCCAGACCAAAACAATAAGTGTTGCTCCGATAAATGCGTAGGAGCTTCCTGTGAATTTAGTTGCCCAATTGGAAAACCTCTCAAAAATGTCCTGATTCTTTTCTGCCATTTCATTAATTTTAGTACCGTAAGAGCATCAAAAACTTCGCCGAAACAGCAGATCTGCACTTATATCAATGCTTCAGGATTTAATAGGCCATCGCCTTATCAAGTTCAATCGGATTGTTTGTTTTACGAATCATCTCCTGAAGCTTTTTACTGAGCTCATTAAACTGTTCCCTGCTGGTGATTTTGGTTCCCATGACAAACATTTCGCCCTGCATATTATCTTTGTAACTGTTTCGCATATCGTGTAACGGATCATTATAAAATTCCAGTTTTTTTCTGACTCTGGTTTTTTCAGAAATCTCTAAGGGTTTTCTTCCGTAGTAGGTTTCTATAAATCCGGTTGTACTGTAAGTTTCAGCTAGATTTATATTTTTAATCAAAGTAAAAATATACTGAGATCTTGAGTCTTCCAATTGGAAAATAAGTCCCGGAAGTCCGCGGAATTTATACGGTCCTTCAGAAATACTGATCTCTTTGGTAAACCAGGCGGTCCAGCTTCTCCCTCCGAAATTTGCCGTCGCCTTCTGTAATGTATATTCCCCAAATTTCCTTGTATCATTTGTCAGCGTCCAGTTGATTTGATCTTCTGAAGGAAACGAAAACATATCATGACCAATGAGTTCATAATTTTGATTTTTAAATGAGTTCCTGTCCCGCAATAAGGATGGAAACCAACTTCCATATTGGTTTTCATAATTTCCGCGGCTTTTATTGATGGAATCTGTCTTGAGATAACTGAACTCATAGAATTTGACATCTTTCGGATTCACGTCCAGTGCAAAGCTGATCTTTTCGTAGTTTTCTTTAAGGCTGTCCATTCTGAACTGCATCTCATAAATAAATCTCTGAGTCTGCGCCTGTATATTCAAACTCATCAATAACATCAGTATTATAATTCTTTTCACAGTATTATTTTTGACAAAGATACAATGATAGCTGATATCTACTGAATAAAAATTAAATTACAGGGAAAGTAATGAAGATTCAGGACAAAATAAAAATCCGCCCCAAAAAGGAACGGATTTATTATAATCATTGCAAAGTATGCAAGTTATCACACTTTAATTTCAACGTCTACTCCTGAAGGAAGTTCTAATTTCATTAGAGCATCAACAGTTTTAGAGGAAGAAGAGTAGATATCCATCAATCTCTTGTGAGCTGATAACTGGAACTGCTCTCTTGCCTTCTTGTTTACGTGCGGAGATCTCAACACCGTGAAGATTCTCTTATTCGTTGGCAATGGAATCGGTCCGTTTACAACAGCACCGGTAGCCTTTACCGTTTTTACGATCTTCTCAGCAGACTTGTCTACCAAGTTATAATCGTAAGATTTTAGTTTTATTCTGATTCTTTGTGACATTTCTTTAATTTAAAAATTAACCTTTTGCTTTAGCAATGATATCTTCAGCAACGTTTTGTGGAGTTGGTAAATATTTCTCTAATTCCATAGAAGAAGTCGCTCTTCCTGATGAAAGTGTTCTTAGAGTTGTTACATATCCAAACATTTCAGAAAGTGGAACAGAACCTTTGATAACAACAGCTCCGTTTTTCTCTTCCTGACCGCTGATAGTACCTCTTCTCTTGTTAAGGTCACCGATGATGTTACCCATATATTCTTCCGGAGTTACAACTTCCAGTTTCATAATAGGCTCCATGATTACCGGTTTAGCAGCTTTACCAGCTTCCTTGAAACCAAGTTTAGCAGCTAATTCGAAAGAAAGTGCATCAGAATCCACTGCGTGGAAAGATCCGTCTTTAAGAACTACTTTAATACCTTCAACTTCGAAACCAGCCAAAGGACCGTTTTTCATTGCAGCTTTAAAGCCTTTTTCAATAGCAGGAACAAATTCTCTAGGAACGTTACCCCCTTTGATCTCATTGATGAATTCCAAACCGATTTTACCTTCTTCAGCAGGTCCAAGTTCAAATACGATATCCGCAAATTTACCTTTACCACCAGATTGTTTTTTGTAAACTTCTCTGTGCTGAGCAACTTTGGTTAAGTTTTCTTTGTATTCTACCTGAGGTTGTCCCTGGTTTACTTCAACCTTGAATTCTCTCTTCATACGGTCTACAATGATATCTAAGTGAAGCTCACCCATACCAGAGATAATCGTTTGTCCTGAAGCCTCGTCAGTTCTTACCGTAAATGTAGGATCTTCTTCAGCCAATTTAGCTAATGCGTTACCCATTTTATCCTGGTCAGCTTTAGTTTTAGGCTCCACAGCGATACCGATTACCGGATCAGGGAAAACCATCGATTCAAGAACGATCGGGTTTTTCTCGTCACACATCGTATCACCGGTTTTGATAGATTTGAATCCTACTGCAGCACCAATATCACCAGCTTCAATATATTCTACCGGGTTTTGCTTGTTCGCGTGCATCTGGTAGATTCTTGAGATTCTTTCTTTATCTCCTGAACGGGTGTTCAGGATATAAGATCCCGCGTCTAATCTTCCAGAGTATGCTCTGAAGAATGCCAATCTTCCTACGAAAGGATCGGTAGCAATCTTAAATGCTAAAGCCGAGAACGGCTCGTTTACGTCCGGTTTTCTTGTAATTTCAGCGTCAGTTCTAGGGTCAGTACCTTTGATGTCATCTTTATCCAATGGAGAAGGAAGGTATTTACATACTGCATCCAACATAAACTGTACTCCTTTATTTTTGAATGAAGAACCACAAGTCATTGGGATAATAGATAAATCGATCGTCGCTTTTCTTAAAGCTTCGTTGATTTCGTCTTCAGAGATTGAATCCGGATCTTCGAAGAATTTCTCCATCAAAGTCTCATCGTAGTCAGCTACAGCTTCTACTAATTTCTCTCTGTATTCAAGAACTTCAGCCTTCATGTCTTCAGGAATAGGCACAACTTCAAAAGTCGCCCCCTGTCCTGCTTCATCCCAGATGATTGCTCTGTTTTTAATTAAGTCTACTACACCTTTGAAATCTTCTTCAGCACCGATTGGTAAAACGATTGGAACGGCATTAGATCCTAACATTTCTTTAACCTGTTTTACCACGTTAAGGAAGTCAGCACCCTGTCTGTCCATTTTGTTTACGAATCCCATTCTTGCAACTTTGTAGTTGTCAGCAAGTCTCCAGTTTGTTTCAGACTGAGGCTCTACTCCATCTACGGCAGAGAATAAGAATACCAATCCATCCAATACTCTTAAAGATCTGTTTACTTCTACGGTGAAGTCAACGTGTCCCGGGGTATCGATGATGTTGAAGTGGTAAGGCTTAGTATCCGCTACAGGTTTTCCCTGATCTGTAGGAAAGTTCCAAGAACAAGTAGTTGCAGCAGAAGTAATCGTAATCCCTCTTTCTGCTTCCTGCTCCATCCAGTCCATTGTAGAAGCACCATCGTGAACTTCTCCAATTTTGTGGTTTACCCCTGTATAAAATAAAATTCTTTCTGTAGTGGTTGTCTTACCGGCATCAATATGCGCAGCAATACCAATATTTCTTGTAAATTTAAGATCTCTACCCATTTCAGATTAGAATTTAAAGTGTGAGAAAGCTTTGTTCGCTTCCGCCATTTTGTGAGTATCACTCTTTTTCTTATAAGCAGCACCTTCTTCTCTTGAAGCAGCTACTACCTCGTTAGCCAATTTCAAAGCCATAGATTTATCGTTTCTCTTTTTAGAGTAAAGGATTAACCATTTCATGGCCATAGAAATCTTTCTGTCTGCTCTGATCGGCATAGGAATCTGGAAGTTAGCTCCACCTACTCTTCTGGAACGTACTTCTACGTGAGGCATTACATTAGTAAGTGCATCTTTCCAGATTTCAAGGGCAGTTTTTTCGCTGTCTCCTTTTTTAGTTTCTACGATTTCCAATGCATCATAGAAAATTTTGAATGCAATTGACTTTTTACCGTCAAGCATTAAATTGTTTACAAATCTTGTTACCAATTGATCATTAAACTTCGGATCTGGTAACAACGGTCTTTTTTTCGCTTTTGTCTTTCTCATTGCTTCTGTACCTTATTTAATGATTATTTTTTCTTTCCTTTTGCAGGAGCTGCAGCAGCTTGTCCTGGTTTAGGTCTCTTAGCTCCGTACTTAGATCTTCTCTGAGTTCTTCCATTTACACCAGCGGTGTCCAAAGCACCTCTTACGATGTGGTAACGTACTCCCGGTAGGTCTTTCACCCTTCCGCCTCTAACCAATACTATCGAGTGCTCCTGAAGATTATGTCCTTCGCCCGGGATATAGGCATTCACTTCTTTACCGTTAGAAAGTCTTACCCTTGCCACTTTTCTAAGGGCAGAGTTAGGTTTCTTCGGTGTAGTAGTATATACTCTCGTACATACACCACGTCTTTGTGGACAAGAATCAAGGGCAGCCGATTTGCTCTTCTTGGCAAGCGTGGCTCTTCCTTTTCTTACTAATTGTTGAATAGTAGGCATTTAATTGCTTTTTATTTTAGGGTGCAAAAATACTAATATTTTTTTAATCCACAAGCAGTTATAAAGAAATAATAATTTTCCCCAGGTTTATTTAATGGATACTTAACGCCATGACTTCCACTCCTATTGAATAATATTTACCTTAACATGCTTATTCCACTTAAAGTTTTTTACATTCTCTTTAAGCTGATCATAAATCATATGGTCTATAGCATAAATCGTGACATGGTCCAGGGCCGCATTTGTATTGTTATTAATTTGCAGAACAGCCACTTTTTTCCAGTTTTCAGGAACGTGACCACCTAACCACTCTTCATAAACAATGGCCAGGTCATATTGATGATCAACAGTATACTGGGTCAGGAAGTTTTCAAATTGCTGATCAAAAATCTTTCCTTTTTCATTAAACGGAATCATTTCCTTAGAACCCAGTCCTGCAATATCGAACAGATGAATATCCGAAAAATAGCAGATGGCCCCGATATCATTAGCCACCACTTTCGAGGTATTATAATATTTCTTTAAAAATCTGGCCGACTGCACCTGCTGTTCATATATATTGCGACTCCCGTTGATCATCATCAAGTGGGCATATCCCGATTTATAAAACATCAGAAAGATATTACAGAGAACCAAAACAGCAAAAACCTTATTTTTTTTAAACTCAGGTAAAGGATTTACGAAGAAACCTTTTAACCTGGGAATTAAAACCATTGAAAATGCGACCAGTATATAAGCTTCATAACGGAAAAAACCGCGGAAATTCCCAAAACAGGCATGGAGAACCAACGTAAGACACCATACGGTAAGCAGAAAATTATTGACGACCAGACGATGGAAACTATATTTTTTACGGTAGTCCTTATACATGAAAACAGCAGCTATAAGAAGAGGGAAAAGCCCTACCTTGTAAAAGGTGACATTGAAAAGCACTTTATCAACAACCACGAATTTTATCTGAGAAAGATAATGTCCCGTCAGATCGAATGATGTCCCTTTGACAACCACTGAGTTCGGAAAAAAATAACCCGAATGCTGCTCATTAAAATACCCGAATACCAGAATCGGCAGAAATCCCCAGAATAAGGTAAAGAGCGCATATTTAAATTTTCTGATACAGCAGAAGACAAAGGCCAGCGATACAAAATAAAACATACTCTCAAACCGTATCAAACCCGATAATGCAAGGGTAAAATAAAACCAGTAAGAAGATTCCGAATTTTTAAAATCTGAACGGATCCAGTTCTGAAAGAAATAAATATTAACAATGATAACGGCCAGCTGTAATACATGCTCCATTCCTGCCATGACCTGCAGATGGGCCACCGCAAAAAACAGGGTGAATAGATTGGCAATAATAACATGATGCTCGTTCTCAAAATACCGGGTATAATATTGATTGAGAAAACAAATCGCAAAAAAAGCCATTGTGAGATTAAAGACCAAAGGAATCAGCTCATTGTTCCCAAAAATAAAGATCAGTATACTTAATATAAATGTGAACAGTGGCGAAGATGAAGAAGACGAAAAAGCATAAGGTGTCATTCCCCAGATCTTATGTAACGCAAAATTTTTTGCCATGGCCAGATGAATATAAGCATCGTCCAGGGTATACGTAAAAAAGAAGTCAGTTTTCATAAGCATCATTATTATATATAGGATGCAGATCCCGAAAAACAAACCACAGGTAATTAATAAACTTTTCATATCGCGACAATAATAAGGAAAGATTTTTTAACAGGCATATTATTTAGATTAAATCAGGGAGATATTTAATCAATACATAATTGGCAGGAGATAATAAGAAAGTAATTTCTTTCGCACAGATCACGCAGATCACGCAGATTTTTTACAGTAGGCTTTTACAAATAACCCAATTTATAATCTGCGTTATCTGCAAAATCAGCAGATTAAAAAAATGCTACCTTTTCAGGCCGATCCAGGAGATTACGCAGATTTTCATACCGGAGGATCTTTTATAATTGATTACATTTAATATCTGCGCACTATGCACAATCTGCGAGAAACTAAATAGTCAGAAAACAAGAATGCTGATACTTTCCTCACGCTGATTTAGCAGATTGCGCCGATTTTTTTACCAGAAGATCATTTATAATTACTAATGTAAAATCTTTGCAATCAGTACAATCTGCAAAAGATTAAATATTATTTTAAAAAATTCTACTATAGTTATCATCTATTAAATTATCAGAATTTCGGCACGATATTTCGTACATTTACGTCTAAAATAAATAAATTATGAAAAATTCCAACATAATTGGCTTACAGGAACACAAATGCAAAGAAATTGCAGACAAATTAAATGTTCTGTTAGCAAATTACTCCGTATTTTACCAGAACACTAGAGGTTCCCACTGGAATATCAAAGGAGATCAGTTTTTTACGCTTCACCCTAAGTTCGAAGAACTTTACAACAGTTTAGTATTAAAGATCGACGAAATCGCAGAAAGAATTCTCACCTTGGGAGCCACGCCTGCGCACAACTATTCGGACTATTTAAAAGTTTCCACAATCCAGGAAAGCAAAGAAGTATCTGATGGAAACAGAAGTGTAGAAATCATTTTAAACTCATTTAAAGTAGTGATCGATCTTCAGAGAGAGCTTTTGGACATTACCGCTGAAGCCGGAGATGAAGGAACCAACTCCCAGATGAGCGATTATATCACCGAACAGGAAAAAGAGGTCTGGATGTACAATTCTTATCTTGGAAAATAAAAGATCCGCAAATATTCAAAAAGTCACCTTACATTTAGGTGATTTTATTTTTAATGATTATATTTGCGTATAAATTACACAATTATGCACAACGTCAGATTAAATTCTATACTGGATAACGATTTCTACAAAATAACCATGCAGAATGCCGTGGTAAAATTATTTCCGGGCTCTGTGGTAAAATACGAATTTATCAACAGGGGAAAACATCAGTTTCCGGAAGATTTTGATGTAGCATTACGGGAAGCCGTCAACAAAATGGCCGAACTGAAACTGACCAAGGATGAAAAAAATATATGGCCAGAACCTGCCCCTATATCGATCTTCCCTATCTGGACTTTCTGGAAGGCTACCATTATGACCCTTCGGAAGTAAAGATTCATCAGCAAGGAACGGAACTGAGTGTCGTGGTTGAAGGACTCTGGTACAGGACGATCCTTTGGGAAGTGCCATTGTTAGCCTTAATCAGTGAGCTTCATTACGAAATGAATCATATGGAGAGGGATTCTAACGAGGTGGTCATGAGCAAAACCATTGAAAAAGCAGATGCTTTAGCAAAGTTAGGCGTTAATTTCGCAGAATTCGGAACGAGGAGAAGACACTCTCATAAAGTCCAGAACCTGGTCATGGAAGCTTTGACCCAAAAGAATGAATCAACCTTTATCGGCAGTTCGAATGTACATTTTGCCATGAAGTACGGGGTAAAACCTATCGGAACCCACGCCCATGAATGGTTTATGTTCCATGCAGCAGAATACGGCTTCAAAATGGCCAATGAATTAGCCCTGGAACATTGGGTAGATGTCTACAGAGGTGATCTCGGAGTAGCCCTTTCCGACACCTATACGACCGATGTATTTTTCCAGCAGTTTGACAAGAAATTTGCGAAACTGTTTGACGGGGTACGTCACGACAGTGGCGATCCCCTGGAGTTCGCAGACAAGACCATTGCCCATTATCAGAACAACGGAATCAACCCGTTATTCAAATACATTATTTTCTCTGATGGTTTAAATCTGGAAAAAGTAGAAGAAATTACCAACTACTGCAGCGGAAAAATAGGAATATCTTTCGGAATCGGCACTAACCTTACCAACGACGTCGGGTTAAAACCCATGAATATCGTGATGAAATTAATCGGCGTACAGGCTCCTAACGGAGAATGGATCCCAACCGTAAAACTTTCAGATGAACACGGAAAATATACCGGAGATCCTAAAATGATAGAACTGGCAAAAGAATTTCTGAGAATAAAAGATTAGACTTCTGATCTCATATTCCTATATGAAGGTTTAGAATGTCCTCATCTCTTGAAGATATCACCGTTATAAAGTAAAGGTTATTTTAACTTAAAAGACAGAAATGTCAATATAACAGATTCTCCGGTGCCATCCCGGAGGATCCGTTATCATTATTGTTCGGGTAAGACCCACGACATCACTCGCGGTTTAAAGTATATAAAGAAATCTCAAAAGACCACCACTCTATGAGTTTTTACAGTAAATTTTCTGAAGATGATCTGATTGAATCGTACAGAAACCAAACAGATTATCAGGGTAAGCCCAGCCATGAGCTTCTGGAAGAAATCTCGAAAAGAGGATCACTGGATGATTTCATCAGAAAAATCGATCATCAGAAATCAGTATTGGATGAGCGCAACAGGATCATCAGAGAAATCCACCGGCACTATTTAAATAAGTCTTCAAAACAGGAAGTTGCTGCATTATTACATTCTGAAATTTTATCTACTAAAGAGATAGATAGTCTTGTAGAAAAAAAATATGCAGATATCCACTTTGTAACTGAAAACTTAAAAGTGGACGCAGAAACGATCATAAGAAGTCTCATAGGAAGCCTGATTGCTTCATTGGCAAGCACGATCATCATGCTTTCCCTGATTCTTCTGGTCAATTCCCTGATTGTATTTCAATTCTTTTTGCTTGTTCCGGCTTATATTATCAATTATCTTATCATTAAATTTTTAACGAACAAAACGAGAGATAATTTAGCGGTATTCATTGCTACTTTTATAGCAACGGTTTTAAATGTTTTATATCTTTTCCTTTTACTATCTGCTTACAATCATTAGGATGATAATTAAACTTAAAGACAATAAGAACGATGCGCAAAAGCAGATCCCGCTATAAAAAAACTTCCGGAAATTCTCCATAATAAAATTAAATTTCCCAATTTTGTAAAAAATACCTATTATGGAAAAAGAAAAATTACGCAGGGTAAGAAAGCAGAAAGGCTTTACCCAACAGCAAATTGCCGACATTATTGCGACGGATGTTTCCAACTACAGCAGGAAAGAGGGCGGCAGTGTAAAAATCATTCATGACGAATGGAACAAGATTGCAAAATTCCTGGAAGTTCCGTTGGAAGATATTTATGAGGAAGAAGAGGCAACCATTATTATAAACAACGAAAATAATTCTTCAGGAGATAATTCAGGCTTCTATAGTGGTCTTAAGGATATTAATAATAATTACAATATCCCAAACAATGTTATCGACAGTCTTCAGAATTACATCGCCATGCTGGAAGAAGAAATAAAAAGACTTAAAGAGAACCAGAAATAATCCGGAAACTCTTAAATGATACAACATCCGGATCACCGGATCAGAAAAATTTAAAACAAAATCATTATGCACCTTCATAATGATTTTTTTATTACCTTAGACATTCATTGTCAATCACATACAATTTAACACCAAAAAAATTAATTCCATGAAAAAAATGAACGTATCAAGGCTTTCAAGAGAAGAACTGAAAGAGGTATTCGGGGGAACTTTGTACCCTGCCCTGGACTGTTATTCAGACAGAGAATGCGGTCGCTATGGTGAAGCGCTGATCCAATGCCCGAACGGCACTACGACTATGACCGGCTATATTTGCATGGGAGGCACCTGCATGATCGCCACAGGATTCTGCCAGCCCACAGGACCCATCGGACCGATAGATCCGGGACCGGTTGCCATCCCATAAACCGGCAGCAAAGCAGCCATTACAGTGAGTCCAATGGCTCACTTTTTTAATAATATGAGTCAAAAACAATTGTAAAAGGTGAACCGACATTACAGTCACGACTTCCACAATTAAATTACACCAGGAAATTCATCAAAAATCATTTAAAATCAAAGATCAGATCTCACTTCAGACCCATAATCCTGACAGGGAACAATGAAAAAATCTGATGACACAAAAAAAACTACGGTTTCCCATAAAAGAAATCACCCGTTGTTTTTGTAATTTTGAAATATGGAGATGACATATTTAATTTTAGGATGTATTGCCGGAGGAATTATCGGAGCACTGATATCCTATTTCGCATTCAGATCATCAATGGTTTCCAGGAGCTCTTATGATGAACTGAATACTGTACACATAAGAAAGCAGGCCGATTTAGAAAATTCGAATCTGAAAATTCAGGAATTGGTTCAGGCCGCTTACCAGGAAAAAGAAGCCAGGGAGCTGCAATCTGATCTTTTTAATGACCTTAAAAATGAGTTTTCCAGAATATCCGCAGAGAATGCCTCTTTGCAGTCGCAATTTTCGGAGCAGAAACTCCTCCTGCTAAAACAGGATAACCAGATCGAACTCCTGCAGACGGAAAAACAGACGGTATATGCCAAAAATGCAGAGCTGTCTGCAATGAATGAGAGCTTACAGCAGTCTCTTGAAATTCAGAAAACAGAGATCACAAAAATGCAGGAAGAATCGAAACTTCAGTTTGAAAACTTAGCCAATAAAATTCTTGAAGAAAAGACGGAAAAATTCACGACTTTGAATCAGAATAATTTAAAGACCATTTTAGAACCTTTTCAGGAAAGAATTACAGATTTAAAAAATAAGGTAAACGAAGCCTACGAAAAGGAAAACAAAGAACGCTTTTCCCTCGCAGAAAAAGTAAAAGAACTGGCAGCGCTGAACCAGCAGATTTCCGAAGATGCTAAAAAGCTGACCCGGGCCCTGAAAGGAGAAAGCAAAACCCAGGGAAACTGGGGCGAGATGATCCTTGAAAGCATTCTTGAAAAATCAGGTCTGGTAAAGGGAAGAGAGTATTTCCTCGAGCATGAACTGCGTGATGAGGATAACAATGCGCTGTTTTCGGAATTTTCAGGAAAAAAAATGCGCCCCGATGCGGTTATAAAATATCCGGACGAAAGAAACGTAATTATAGATTCCAAAGTTTCTCTGACGGCCTTTACAGAATTGGTGGATGAAACAGACCAGGATGTCTACCGGATCAAGCTAAACCAACATCTGTCTTCCATAAAAAACCATATTTCCCAGCTGAGCCAGAAAGCATATGATGATTATGGTAAATCATTGGATTTCGTCATGATGTTCATCCCAAGCGAACCGGCTTATATTGCAGCAATGCAGGCCGACCAGAACCTTTGGAACTATGCTTACGACAGGAGAATCCTCTTACTGAATCCCAGCAATCTGATCACTTCTCTGAAACTGATTGCCGACCTGTGGAAGCGTGAATACCAAAACAGAAATTCTATGGAGATCGCGGAAAGAGGCGCAAAACTTTACGATAAATTCGTAGGGTTCATAGAGAATCTTGAAAAAGTAGGTAAAAATCTTGATCAGGCAAAAAATGTCTACCATGATGCTTATAAGCAACTTTCTACAGGGAACGACAACCTGATTACCCAGACTCAGAAATTAAAATCACTGGGAATAAAGAACAAAAAAGAGCTTCCGCAAAGCCTCATTGATTCCGCCCATATTTTACCGGACGTTCCGGAAGAATAATCATTGGAAAAATTAAAAAACTGCAGTTTCATAGTGATGCTGCATTTTTTTATATATTAAAGTTGAATTTTCCATAATTTTGCGGAATGTTAATAGAAAGTTTTCAGAACGATAAGATAAAAAACATCACCAAACTCCTTTCGGACAACCGATTCAGAAAAAAATCCGGCGTTTTCGCCGTGGAAGGACAGCAGGAAAACGAAAGAGCCCGGGCTTATCATTTTGAACCCGTAGAATTTTATATTTGCGAAAGTATATTTAAAGGCGAACTCCCGACCGTAAAGGTACATTATGTAAGTGATAAGGTTTATGAAAAAATAGCATACAGGGGAACTTCCGAAGGGATTATCGGAGTGTACAAAGCCAGAGAATCAGACCTCAGTACCTTTAAGCCAAAGGAAAACTCAACGGTCATTGTTGTGGAGGGTGTGGAAAAGCCGGGAAATCTGGGCGCTATTTTAAGAAGCTGTGAAGCTTTCGGAATTGATGCCCTGATTGTTTCCGATGGCAAAACAGACTTCTATAATCCCAACGTCATCCGTTCCAGTGTAGGCTGCCTGTTCGGAATGCAGGTTTTTCAGGCCGAAAATCATCAGACTCTGGATTTTTTGCAGAAAAATAACTTCAGTATTTACACGACCATCATGGATGGCAGCTCAGAAGATCTCTTTAAAAGAGATTTTACCAGAAGATCTGCGGTATTATTCGGAACCGAACATTCGGGATTAAGTAATTTCTGGGCTGGCAAAGGAAAAAACACGCTTATTCCCATGTCCGGAAGTATTGACTCCCTGAATTTAAGCAATGCCGTTGCCATTACCTGCTATGAGGCCTTACGGCAAAAGAAACAATAATTCGCGGTCCCAAACAGATCCAGATACTTTTAAAGCACAAAAAAAACCGTCTCACAGGGTGAAACGGTTCTTTTTATTTTTAAGCGTAAGCTAAAATTATTTCTTAGCAGCATCTGCAGCAGCATCAGCAGCACCTTTAGCAGCATCAGCAGCACCTTTAGCAGCGTCAGCAGCACCAGCAGCAGCTCCTTTAGCAGCATCAGCACCAGCAGCAGTAGTAGCAGCAGCAGCATCTTTAGTAGCATCTACAGCAGTAGTAGCAGCAGAATCAACAACTTTAGCAGCAGAATCAACTACAGTAGCAGCAGAATCAGTAGCAACAGCAGCAGAAGAATCAGCGTTACCTTCAGTAGTAGTAGTTTCTCCTTTTTTACAAGCAACTAGAGAGATTGCAGCGATAGCAGCTACGAATAATGACTTTTTCATAATAAATTAAATTTAATTTTGTTAATATTGTTTTATAAAATTTTATTCTGTTCCGTTATTTGAACAAGACAAAGGTAGAGCAGATAGAAAATTTGTTTTGGAAAAATAATTGTAATACCTTTGTAAAATTGTTTTACAAAAGAACGATACTGAAAATCAACAATTTAATTATATTTTAAAATTGACAGATTTAGATCTATTGCATTTTGAGCAGCTGAAAAAAGAAGTTCAGGCTCAATATTTAAAAGAATATTCCCCTTCCTATGATGATATTTCGAAATGGAAGGGTATCGATATCATATACTTTCAGGAAGATCTCCGTAAAAAAGCCAAAGGGAACATCAGCGAAAAATCCTTCTATACTTACTTTAAAAACTCACCGGTAACAAAATTACCAAGGATTGACATGCTCAATCTTCTGAGTATTTATGCGGGATACGATTCATGGTATGAATTTAAGAAACAGCATCTCTTTGCGGGTGAACTCTTACAGGATGACGAGGAAACAGCTCCGGAAGTTATTCAGGAACTGGAACAGACCGTGTCTGCCGCACCTGACCTTCCAAAAACTGAAATTCCTTCTTCAAAAGAAGAAACAAAAACCCCGGAAATTACCGATTTACAAAAATCAATATCTGATAATCAGATAATTAGAAAAATTCCAGATACCGAAACGGAATCGCTGAAACCGAAGAAAAATTTCTTTAAAAAGAATGCGTGGGCTATCGTTACTTCGGTCCTTATTGTCATCACAGGATTATTAGGATTTAAAGATGAAATTTTTTCTCAGACTTATACCTATTGTTTCCGGGATGCAGACAGAGGCACTGCTGTGATCAATACTCTGGAAATTCAGGTAATCAAAGCAAATGAGTCGCCTATTACCTACCGGATTAAACCTGGAGAATGTTTTTATTATTCGACAAAAGACAAAGTCCTGAAAATGAAGATCCGTGCTCCGTTCTATGAATATCTGGAAGTAAACCGGAGCCTGGAAAACGCTCCCGACGAAGAGATACTGGAATTAAAGCCCGATGACTACAAAATGGCTGTTAATTATTTCTCAGTAAAAGACGTTAAGGGAGGTAATCCCGAAGAACAGATCGCTCTGATAAAGCAGAAAAGAAAACAGCTTGAGAATCTGATCAGCAACGACGCCACCATTTATCAGGTGTATGACAATGAAACTTTCGGTATAGAAACTTTAGACAAACAGAAGTACATCACTTTAGTAACCACCCCTACCACCTCTCTAAAAAATCTCAGCGTGATCGAAATGAAAAAAGACAAGGGAAAAATAGTATCCATTAAATTTAAAATTGCCAGCAATGATGAAAAAAATAAATAATTTCCTAGCTTTTACCCTCCTGATACTGGCTGTTGTTGCCTGTAACAATAAAAAAACAGAACCGAGTGATCTGGATAAATTACGGAACAGCAACAATACCAATAAAACATATCCTGCGGTACAGATGGACAGTGCACAGGTCATTAACTTTATTACCAAGCAGAAGGTGCAGGAACTTCTGGATCTATCGACACTTTATCTTTCAGGAAACAGAAATACTGAGATCGACACCGTGATCTATTCTCAAATGAAGGGCTATTTTCATAAACCGGACAGCCTGACCTTTAAGAAGCTGTTTCAGGAAATGGACAGTATGAAAGTGAAGACCGCCAAGGTAAACAGTCTTGAAGTTTATAAGGACTTTTATCAGCAGGATACCCTGGATTTTGCCAGATTCAGTGTGGAATATTTTGACGATAAAAATAAATCTCTGGGAATATTCGAGAGAAATGCACAATACATTTTAGTATCGGCACCGATAAAGTTTAAGAAAGAGTTTAAATTTTATTTCCTGGACTTTTATTCCACACCCAAACCAAAAGACAGCGTCCGCGCAGGCGTAACCAAATAGTCCAAAGGAATATCATTTTCCCGTATATCATCGATATTTTCATCGGGGTTAAAATAATTAACTCCGATTTTTTTTGACTTCTCCGGAATAGTCTCAAAAAAATCATCGTAAAAGCCTTTTCCATACCCTACCCGGTTTCCGCTATGGTCACAGTAAAGTAATGGGGTTATCACAAAATCGAAATTCAGGATTCCGGAATCTGTATCAGAGACAGGTTCTGAAATTCCCCACGGGCTGGTTTCGAATGCAGTACTTTCGGAAATCTCCACAGAGATGAGTTTTGCATCTACAATTTTTGGCACAAAAATGTGGATATTCCTGCTCAGGAAATAATCAATAAAAATTTTGGTATTTACTTCTTTAAACTTTTCAATCGGAATAAATATATGCACCCTCTGGCCGGGTAAAGGCTTGAAATAATCAACAAAATTTTTAAAAATATTTTCAGATAACAAGAAAGCCTCATCAGAAGACAAGGCTTTTCTTTTTTGCATATATTTTTTTCTGAGTTCAGCTTTCAGCATAAGTATTACGCGTTTTCTGAAGAGGTTATTATTTTATACAATTTGTCTGATAAACGGACTCTGAACGGAAGCTCAAAAGTGATCTGATCACCAGCTTTCGCCGTTGTGCAGGGACCTCCGTTAGCATAAATCTCCGTAACGGTAACTTCCTGCTCCCCGGTTGTCGGTCCGGAAATGAGTATCTGGTCTCCTACGGAAAGCTCACTATTTTCAATTAAAAACTGTGCAATTTTTGATTTTGAATAATAATGTTCGGCCTTTCCTATCAAGGTCTTCTTTACTTTTATTTTCTGGCGGATATTTTTGGTCTCAGGATTTGGGGCAGCTTTTGCTAAAGGCTGAGTAGATAAATGGCCGGAATTTTTGAATTTCAGAGCTTCGGATTTCCCTTTTCTGAATATTTTATTTCCAACCTGTAAACCTTTTCTTAACGCTACCTGCTCTTCCCAAGGCAAGTGAATGGTTTCGAGACACTCCGGAGAACAGGTATTCTCCATCGCTGCCTTACAGTCGTCACATTGGATAAATAACAAATGACAGGCATCATTGGCACAATTTGTATGATTATCGCATGGCTTGCCACACTGGTGACACTGTGAAATAATATCATCCGTAATTCTTTCTCCCAGACGGTGATCAAAAACGAAATTTTTACCAATAAATTTACTTTCGATATTTTCCTCTTTGATCTGGCGCGTGTATTCGATAATTCCGCCTTCCAGCTGGAAAACATTCTTAAAACCCTGATGTTTAAAATAAGCACTGGCTTTTTCGCAACGAATCCCGCCCGTACAGTACATCAAAAGATTTTTATCTTCTTTAAAATCCTGTAACTGTTCGTTGATGATCGGGAGACTTTCTCTGAAATTTTCCACATCGGGAGTGATGGCCCCTTCAAAATGCCCTACTTCGCTTTCATAGTGATTTCTGAAATCCACCACAATGGTATTGGGATCTTCGAGCAGGGTATTGAATTCCTTTGCTTTTAAATGAATTCCTTTATTGGTAACGTCAAAAGTTTCGTCATTCAGACCATCGGCCACAATCTTAGGTCTTACTTTTATCGTTAGTTTCAAAAATGAATGATTATCCTGCTCAACGGCAACATTTAAACGGATGCCCCGCATAAATTCGTAAACTTCCAGCGTATCACGAAATGCTTCGAATTGATCTGCCGGCACACTCATCTGAGCATTAATTCCTTCATGAGCTACATAGATACGGCCTAACGCATCCAGTGCATTCCAGGCTATAAATAAGTCGTCGCGAAATTTTTTGGGATCTTCAATTTTGGCATACGCATAGAAAGATAATGTAAGACGTTCTTTACCGGCTTCATCAATAAGCTGAGCTCTTTCTTCTGCGCTTAAGGTGTTATACAGTTGCATGCTATAAACGTTTTAAGTGAGAAAATATTTCTGCAAAGATAATAAATTCCTTTAATCTGACCGATAGGGTGTGTAAGAATCATCTGGTACTACTTTTTTGGATTCTGTAATTTTCACAGCAGAGACGGCAATTTTCAGATCCTCGTGCAATGGTAATGCTTTAAGTGAATGCCAAATATTATCAGAAAAAATGTCATACTTATACCAGATTAATTCTTGCTACTTTATCGGTCTTATACCTACTACGCCCATCCAGTTTTTGAAGATCATAATTTTGATCTATACTTTTGTCACATATTTCTTACATTTTGTCACATCCCTTTTAATAAATTTTTAAGTTTAGTTAACTGGCTTTTTAACAATTATGACAAAATATATGAATTATTGCTATTCCTGTTAAATTTTAGTTAAAATTGAAACATTGCATACTAATTGCATACCTATTTAGCATTAAATTTGTTTACCGTAGAACGATAATTATAATATAAATAAAGAAGATATACAATGAAGAGTACTTTAAAAAAACTATTACCCTTTGCAGTAGTAGGCGTTATGTCAGGAGCCACTACCGTTGGAGCATTACAATATTTCGATCATACCTCTGATAACGGGGACCAGTCTTATTTTACAAAATCGTCTAATGTTTCGTTTGCAGGAATGAATTCCGCAGCCGTAGGAGATGATTTCGTAAAAGCAGCCAAAACAACAGTTCCTGCTGTGGTAACCATTAAAAATTACCAGAACAGAGCTGGCGGCGGCGGCCGGGCTTCAGAGCAGGATCTGTTTGATTTCTTTTTCGGAGATCCTTTTGGTGGCGGAAGAAACCAGCAGAGACCGAAACAACAGCAGGCACCGGATAATATGCCTTCCGGTATGGGATCAGGGGTAATCATTTCTCCAGACGGTTACATAATTTCAAACAACCATGTTGTAGCCGGAGCCAGCAAACTTGAAGTTGTTTTAAGCAATAAAAAATCTTACATCGCAACCCTGGTGGGAACTGACCCGAACACAGACATCTCATTGCTGAAGATCGAAGAGAAAGGTCTTCCTTATTTAAATTTTGCCAACTCAGACAATATAGAAGTGGGACAATGGGCATTGGCAGTAGGAAACCCGCTTGGGCTAAACTCTACCGTGACTGCAGGGATTATTTCAGCCAAAGGCAGAGGTATCGGGATCTTGGGATCTCAGGGAAAAGCAGCTAATCCTATAGAGAGTTTCATCCAGACCGATGCGGCCATTAATCCGGGGAACTCCGGAGGAGCACTTGTGAACACCAATGGTGATCTTATCGGTATCAATTCTGCAATTCAGTCGACCACAGGATATTATCAGGGTTACGGATTTGCTGTTCCTGCCAATCTGGCAAGAAAAATTGTGGAAGATATTAAGAAATTCGGTATTGTACAGAGAGGATTCTTAGGAGTAACTTCTCTTGATCTTTCTGACGACCAGCAAATAGCAGCTTATAACAGACAGTTTAAAACCAATATCAAATCCGGTTCCGGAGTTTACATTACAGGCTTTGGTGACAGCAGCGGTGCTCAGGACGCAGGCCTAAGCAAAGGAGATGTGATCACTAAGATAGACGCTACTCCTGTAACCGATTTTGCCGATCTATCGATCGCTATCGGAAGCAAGCGTCCGGGAGATAAGGTGGCAGTTACGTATCTAAGAAACGGCAAGGAAAATACCACGACCGTTACTTTAAAAGACCAGAAAGGCGGAACCTCTACGAGAACCAAAGCTGACCTGAGTGTAGGTGAGAAGATCGGTGCAGATTTTGAACCGTTAAGCGACCGTTTTAAGACCGACTATGGACTGAACAGCGGTGTTGTTGCCAAAAATGTATCAGAGGGAAGCGAAATGGCTAAAATCGGGGTGGTGGATAACTACATCGTGATAGAAATCAACGGAAAGCCTGTGAATTCGCAAAAGGATGTAGAAAAGATACTTGAAAAGTATTCCGGAAACGTACAGGTAAAATTTGTGGATGAGTACGGAAGAATTTATACCAAAGGATTTAAAATGCCTTAATCATTAAACTAAACATTTCTTCATATCAATGAAAAACGCTGCAGATCTTTGCAGCGTTTTTTTATTTGGACTGATGATTCATCTTATCAGCGATCTTCTTTTTCTTTTTCCGTTCATAAATAACTTCAACGATCTTACCGCCGATCCACGAGAAAGGAAAAAAGGTAAGAAAAATAGAAATTTTATAAAACGTCGGATGATAAGGAAAGACAATCACATCCAGCATGGCTATAAAAAGCATGATAAAACCGATAAGGATCGCATAGGCTACTTTTGCGTACTTCACAATAATTGCTGTCGCCACCCCTCCGATTGTTGTTCCCAAACCGGAAATAAACAGCAGGAAACCAAAAAAGGCTCCATCATCCTGCATGCTGAACAGGAATTTTTGCCAATGCTCAAAAGGAGCAAAAGCTTCGAAAGTGACCCATTGCGGAAACACTCTTATGCCAAGAGTAATAGTAAGCCCTGCAATAGCAAGCCCAACAATAACCGCAATTGTATTTCTAAGAAAATTCATTAATCCTGATGTGCGATCATAGAAATTTCGATATCAACATTTTTAGGCAGACAGGAAACCTGTACCGTTTCACGGGCCGGAAAACTCTCTGCGTCCAGATAAGAAGCATAAATATCATTCATCACTGCAAAATCATCCATACTTTTAAGGAAGATCGTAGCTTTTACAACATTTTTAAAAGTCATTCCTGCTTCTGTAAGAATAGCTTCAAGATTTTTCATTACCTGATGCGTTTCCTTTTCAATTCCTTCTACTAGTTTGCCGGTTGCAGGATCTACAGGAATCTGACCGGAAATATACAATACTCCGTTAGCCATGTTTGCCTGAGAATAAGGTCCTATTGCTGCAGGAGCGTTCACTGTGTTGATTATTTGTTTCATATATGGATATTTATTTTCTATGGTCATATGGAATCATCAGCTACTGTATTTTACAATCATAAAATTCATTACCGTGATTTCACCAGAATTTATTTTGGGTGCAAATATAAAATTTATATTTGCAAATTTCACTCCAATATTAGAAAGGTGCGTTAGGTTGTGTAAAACTTCTGTCTTTATACTTTAATGCATCGCTTAAGATATTGGCTTTAATCCCGATAAAGAAATCATATACTTTATACTGTCCGAAAGGAACCCAGTTAAAATTAATGGTGAAACTTCGCTGATCCCTCGAGAAACCGATCCTGGTGTATGCCAGTTCTTTGGTCACCATATCGTAATGGGTACTTCCGTTGATATTCCAGTAAGGGGTAAGCTTAAGACTTCCGTCCAGACCTATCGAAGCCAGTCTTGTCGGAGTTCTTGACGCTGTACTTTTTGTATAAGCATAGTTGGCGTTGATATTCAGGGTCCATGCCTGATCAAAGTGGGCATAATTATCATTATCAAAATAATAATTTTCATTCCTGATTTCCCCTTTGGTATCGTATTTTTTAGCGTAGTCCTCCTTTTTACCGAAAATTTCGTTGCTTAAAGGATAAGATAACTGTACGTTAAACCCCTGTATGCTGAAGCTTCCAAAATCCTCCGTCCTGATTCCGGCATCCTGTCCCGGAATATAAATAGTTTTATAGGGATCCAGAGACAGGCTTGTATTGACACTTAATTTGTTATCAAAAAATGAGGACTGCCCATTGATGGTAAGAATAGACCATGGATGGTCCTTTGCCGCAAAGTTGTAGTTTCCGGAAAGGTTCAGGGATTCAAAAATCTTTACTTTTTTCACGCCTGTAGAATCACTTTTAGATTTTACCTTCATTTCAATATTGTTTCCGATATTAAAATTTAAGGCTCCTACCATTCCGCTGGTAGGAGTTCCCACAATACCGCCGTCAAAAATGGAATAAGGCGTTAAAGCACCATTGGCATCATAATAGTTTTTATAGTATCCGAATCCGGCACCTCCAAAATCAGGAGAATAAGTAAATCCGATACTTGGGGTCATCATATGCCTGATGGCTTCCACCGCTGAGCCTTTTTTAAATTTCAACATTCCGTAGAGGGTTGTCTGAAGACTTGCTGTAGTGGAAAAAGTAGAATATCCGGCAATACCTTTATCGGTTTCTGTTACGACCTTATCGGTAACGGGATTATAAAATTTGTCAACTGTTTTTGTTGTTAAAGCATTATCAATAGTGGCTCCCAAACTGAAAGTGAAATATTTCGCCACCGTGGTATTTGTACCTAACGCAATATTATTTTTCAGACCGGTCTGCATCTTATCCCACATGGCCTTTGTGAAAAGCTCGCCTTCATCGGTTTGAACAAAGTTGGTTAAGTTGATTCCCGTATTTACTGTAATATTCTCCAGTAATCCTGATCTAACTCCGGTTTTGGATCTGAACAGATAAAACTGATTGATGGCAATATTCATCTGTGGCAAACGAAGATCTGACAATCCGGTCGCAAAGTTCTGTGAATACGAGGTTGTTCCCGTAATCGTCATAGGCAGCTTCAGAAATCTTTTTGTGATGGTAACCGTCGAATTCTGTTGTGTATTCAGTACATTCTGATTCAGAATATAGTTATTATTCAAGGTATTATTATAAAACTTTGTACTTACAATATCCACAGACGCCGTAAAATTAAGGAAAGGATTTGCTTTTGTATCCTGGGTATGTCTCCAGGCAATTCTGTACGTGCTGTTTTTATTATAATCATCCAAACCTTTAATCCCCCGCACCATCGTTCCTACGTCTGCGGAAAAATTCCCGGAGTACCTGTATTTCTTCGCATAATTCATTTCAGGTCTTAAGTTCCAGCTTCCTTTGGTATAAATATCTGCAAGCACCTTAAGATCGAAATGATCTCCGATAGGCTGATAATATCCTATCCCGTTTAGAAAGAACCCTACATCCTGTCGTTCTCCAAAACTCGGGATCAGAATTCCTGCTGATCTTTTATCTGAAAACGGTAAAATGGCAAAGGGCATAATCAGCGGGGTCGGAACCCGCTCAATATACATCTGGATGGGACCGGTAATGATCTGAGATTTATTTTTCGTTTTAATTAATTTGATATTGGAAGCCAACATATGGTAATCGGCCGCGGTATCCTTTTTCTTTATGAAATAGTCATCCGTTGTGTACAGGGCATTTCTCATGGCAAAGACGGAATCGCTGTATTTCTTCGTCTTTTCAGCCACAATCACTCCTTCGCTCTCTTCCGTACGGGCATTGAAGGCAGTAGCCTGTCTTGTTTTGGTATTATACTGGAACTGATCGGTTTCATATTTTTTCCCGGCCTGCGTGGTCACTACCGGTTCGATAATCTTACCCAGAGAATCCTGTTTTCCGCGGGCGAACATCATATTTTTCTGTTCGTCAATAGAAATATAATCTGCATCTATCTGCATATCCTGGTACTTTACCTGAGCATTTTTGTTCAGATAAATCATTTTTTTCGGGAAATCTCTGCGGATATTATCCGCTTTTGTCTGCAGAATATCTTCTAAAGGTTCCTTTTTAATTACAACGGTATCCCTCTTGGGGATAGTATCATTAACCGCATTTTCAGGCAATTTTCCAGGATTTTTTTGTGCTAAAAAATTGTTAAAAATTAGGATAATTAAAATTTGTAATATATTTTTGAAGACGGTTTTGTCCAATTTTTATTATATTTATTATATACAATTAAGGCCCAAAATTAGTATAATTTTTAAAACTGTAAGATGCACAAACTAAATTTTAAAATAATTTTATCATTTCTCTTAATTCTTTCAAGCAACTTTATTTTTTCCCAGAAGAAATTTACATTAGTTTTAGACGCCGGACACGGGGGAAGTGATCACGGAGCAAACAGAACGTATTCAGATATCGGAAGAATTGCCGAAAAAGACGTTACGCTTGCCATCACCCTGAAAGTGGGCGCTATGCTTGAGAAAAACAAAGATTTTAAAGTTATTTACACCCGGAAGATTGATGAATATCCTTCGCTTTCGGACCGTACCAATCTGGCCAACAGAAGTAAAGCGGACCTTTTCGTATCCATTCACTGTAATTCTGCTGTAAGAAACACAGCCTACGGAACAGAAACTTATGTACAGGGGCCAGATCAGAATGATACGAACCTGGAAGTAGCCAAAAGAGAGAATGATGTGATCTTTCTTGACGAAAAAGATAAGCAGATTTTTGGGTCATATGATGCAAGTTCTCCTGAATCTCTGATTGCGCTGAAGCTTCAGCAAAGTAAATATCTTGAATCAAGTTTACTTTTGGGAGGTTTAGTAGAGGGCAATTTTGTAAATAAAGACAAAAGGTTCTCAAGAGGTGTTTTTCAGAAAAACCTACACGTTCTCCGTATGAATGCGATGCCGTCGGTATTAATTGAGGCAGGATTCATCAATCATCCGGAAGAAAGTCATTACCTTGCTTCAGACAGAGGCCAGACCGAAATCGCTGAGAGTATCTATCAGGCCATTATCGACTATAAAAAAGCCATCGACAGAAGATCAGGAGGTCCCGTAGTTACTAAAAAGCCGGAACCGGATAAATTAGCAGAAGTAGCTCTTAAAAATGACTTCAGAATTTTACTATTAAGTTCCCCGACGAAATATAATGACGGAGACCCCGCTTTAAAGGGCTTAAATTACATCCTTCCGATTAAAGAGAACGGACAGTACAAATACTATTACGGAGTGACCAATCTTGCTTCTGTAAGAGATATTAATATCAGAACTGCGAAGGACGCCGGATTCAGAAATGCATATGCGGTAGGGTTTATGCCTAATCAGAAACTGAGTGCCGGATATTATACCATCGAGCTGTATGTTGGAGACAAACTGAACGGCAATTCTTTCATTATGCAGACGCTGAAAGAGGTGGAAAGAACCAAGGAAAACGGAGTTTTCTATTATACCTATGGAAAATTTTACACTTTGGAAGATGCCGTTAAAGCCCAAAAAGGCATTGAGGCTAAAGGAATTAAGAATACGATCATTCAGAAAGTGTATAAATAATTAAAAAAAATATTTTGAAGTTAAAAAGTTAATCATTACTTTTGCAACCTCAAAATTTGGCCTATTCGTCTAGTGGTTAGGACTCAAGGTTTTCATCCTTGCAACAGGAGTTCGATTCTCCTATAGGCTACCAAATTTGATATCATGCCGGATTTAAAAATTCAAGAAGCACAATTGCTTTTTAAGAAAATCCACTCTAACCCAAAAAGTTATGATTTAAAAATCAATGAAGACGGGATTGCAGGCAGGGATGATAAAATTAGTTTCAGACTTTACAGGACGGGAGAAAGGGTCGCTTTTGAAGTAACGATTGACGGACTTACCTTCACCAATACTACCGGAGAATGGAACAATGCATTGATTATGCTGACAAGCACAATCAGAAAAATAGATAAGGAACAAGAAAATTTAAAAATAGAACAAGCAATAGATAAGCTTAAAAAATATTTATCAGAAGAAAATTAAAAATTTTTAAAGATAAATTTGGTAGATAAAAAAAAAGTCTATACTTTTGCACTCACATTTGAACGATATGGCAAATCATAAATCAGCACTTAAGAGAATCAGACAAAACGAAGTTAGAAAAGTTCGTAACAGATACTATCACAAGACTGCAAGAACGGCTTTGAAAGTATTAAGAAATGAAGAAGACAAAGCTGCAGCTGCTGAGCAGTTGCCAAAAGTAATCTCTTTGTTGGATAAATTAGCTAAGAAAAATATTATCCACAAAAACAAAGCAGCTAACTTAAAAAGTAAATTAACTAAGCACGTTAACAAACTAGCTTAATAAGTATAGTTGGCCCGTTCGTCTATCGGTTAGGACCTCAGATTTTCATTCTGGTAAGAGGGGTTCGATTCCCCTACGGGCTACAAAACTTAAACACTGCTAACCGGGTGTTTGGGATAAGAGTTGAAACTTATAAAAACAAAATACTAACCCTGTAGCAATACAGTTTGGTAGATGGCCCGTTCGTCTATCGGTTAGGACCTCAGATTTTCATTCTGGTAAGAGGGGTTCGATTCCCCTACGGGCTACAAAGAGACTTTATTTTTTAAAGTCTCTTTTTTTGTTTTAAAATTCTTATCTTTGCCATTCAGCAGATGATATGATGTTATCATTATGCAGATTCAGAAACGTACATTAGCACAGGAGGTAGCAGAAAGATTAACGGAGGGTATACTCACCGACCAATTCATGGTGGGAACAAAGCTGCCTACTGAACCGGAATTGATGCAGCTGTATGGTGTCGGGAGATCAAGTATTCGTGAGGCTATAAAAATTTTATCCATTAAGGGGATTTTAAGTGTTCAACAGGGTGTGGGAACATTTATTGTTTCAAAAAATATCCGGGAATCTCTGGAATCGCAAATGGATAAGGCTCAGATTGAAGAGGTATTTGAAGTGAGATCTCTTTTAGATTCGAAGATCGCTGCCAAAGCCGCTATGCATCGCACTGAGAAGGATCTGGAAATAATGAAGATGTATCTTGATCTCAGGAATACACTGGCAGAAGAAAACAGAATAACAGAATGCTATGAGGCAGATATTAATTTCCATGTAGCTATAGCGGAGGCCTGTGGTAATACCTTACTTAAAGAAATCTTCATCGTTGCGAGCAAGCATATCATGAGATCGTTTGAAAGCTCTCATACCGATACAGAACCTTTTAAAATTTCTCAAAATATACATACCGAACTTTATCATTCAATTGTCAATAAAGATTCTGAAAAAGCTGAATTCATAGCTCAACAAATCGTTGACAGAATCTATTAACTAAAAATTTAACAAAATTCATCAGATGATATGATGATTTAAAATATTATTCTATGGAAAATACCACGGTAAAAACAGTCGATACGTCAAAAATTGTTTATCCCATTTTATTCATGATCAGTTTTTCACATTTTCTGAATGATCTGATCCAGTCTACAATTCCTTCCCTCTATCCTATTCTGAAAGGAGAATTCAGCCTTTCATTTGCACAGATTGGAATTATTACACTGGTATTTCAGCTTACGGCTTCTATCCTTCAGCCATTTGTCGGAATTTATACGGACAAAAAACCAAATCCGCGGTCTTTAGCTATAGGAATGGCATTGTCGATGGCTGGCTTATTACTTCTGGCGGCCGCCCACCAATATTATGTAATCCTGATCGCGGTAGGGCTGATCGGAATGGGATCTTCCGTTTTTCATCCCGAAGCCTCCAGAGTCGCGCAGATGGCCTCCGGAGGACAGAAAGGCCTGGCACAGTCTATCTTTCAGGTCGGAGGAAATTCCGGAAGCGCCATCGGTCCCCTGTTGGTTGCCCTTATTGTTCTTCCGTTAGGTCAGGGATATGTGGGATTATTTGCGATTGCAGCATTTATAGGAATCATTCTCCTCTGGAGAATCGGTAACTGGTACGCTGATAGATTATCCGTTAAAAAGACAACCAAACATCATGATCTGGTGCTGAATATTCAATTATCAAGAAAAAAAGTTTTGTTTTCTATCACTATTTTACTGGCGCTGGTATTTTCAAAATATATTTACCTGGCTTCGATGACGAATTATTTCACGTTTTTCCTGATTGATAAGTTTCATATCTCCGTTAAAGATTCTCAGCTGTATTTATTTATGTTTCTCGCTGCCGTAGCTGTCGGAACCATCCTGGGAGGGAAGCTGGGCGATAAATACGGACGTAAAAAGATCATCTGGGTTTCTATCCTGGGAGCAGCACCATTTACGCTTTGTCTTCCTTATCTTTCATTGGTATGGACGATTGTCTTTGCTGTGATCATAGGCTTAATCATCGCATCGGCTTTTTCTGCAATTCTTGTTTATGCGACAGATCTGATGCCTGATAAGATCGGTTTGGTAGCAGGATTATTTTTTGGTTTTATGTTCGGAATGGGCGGAATAGGTTCCGCTGTGTTAGGGGCAGTTGCTGATGATACCAGTATCGAATACGTTTTTAAGATCTGTGCATTTTTACCGCTTATGGGTGTGATCACCGCGCTACTTCCCAATATTAAGGGAAGTAAGAAATAGTTATTTACCGGCGGTAATATCACTTGCTCAATAAAACCGATCTGCATAAAAAAACCCTTTACTTTTTACAGTAAAGGGTTCGAATTAATATTCGATTATAAGAAGAGAGTTTACGCTGGCACTGTGCTTCTAATGAAGCCTGTATAAGTTATTTATTCTGCGCTGAAAAAGTCTAAAGGATTTCTGGCCGCCAACGATGCTGTTGCACTCAAATATTTTGTAGTTAAACGATCCGTTAGTTCACTTTAACAACCGCAGGTGGTGTCCATATTCCTTTTATCACTCTGTCTTCCGGCCAATAGCATCTTATATACAAAGAGAACACTTCTTTGGGAGCGGGTAACCAGTTGCTTAATTTATCGTCTGAAGGCGGTGTATTCTGCACATACAGCGTTAAAGATCCGTCAGGATTATATTTTAAGTCTTTGTTTTTAGTTCCTAAAGAAAACCGGTTTATAGAATTCGGAGCAAAGAAGTGGTACTCATTGTATAGTGTAAGCGACCAGAAACCTTTCGCAGGAGGCACATTTCCTTTTTCAAAAGTAACCGTATATTTATGATCCCCTTTTAAACGGTCTCCTTTCATATCTTTGTCCTGATAGAAATATTTCGTTTCATTAGGCTTATTAACAAAAATATTCGCTTTGGCACATGCTGTCCTCGTGAGGTAATCTAAACCAAACTGTGCCCCATTTCCCTGGATGCTCCAGTTGTATTTTAATGGATAACCCACATTAGAGAATTGGAATAAAGGTGTAATTAATTTCTTATCTGCTTCTACAGCGGCCTGTTTCAGAATATCTTTTATTCTCTGATTATTTTTAGATGCATTTAACACAGATCGGATCTGTCCATATATCGCTTCTTCACCCGGTAATGATGGAACTTCTTTCATGATGACCGGCAATTCATCAAAAAAAGTTTCGGGCTTCACCCATTTTGTTTCTTCATTTCCTGCATCTGAGGGAGATGGCAATATGGGAATTTTTGTCCAGTCTTTTGTCTTCATCTTACCGTCAAACTGACTTAAGGGATACATTAATATCTGTTGGATAAGAGGCTGAATTGCTTTCTTATCCGCTGGATCATCAGTTTGAAAAACACGCGGAATAACAACACCTAAGTCTGTTGAAGATCTGAATACTTTTTTAATTCCTGACGGGACTTTCCCTTTCCAGTTAGGCCCTGCCAGCAAATAAAATCCGGCTTCCGTACCATACATTTTCCCCAGGGAAGCATATCCGTCCGTCCGCTGGTTGCAGACCTGATATACCCAGAACCGGTCTCCGAAATCAGGAACCTGGACTACCAGCGCATCTTTCGAAAAGTCCGTTAATCCAAAGCCGTATACAACGTCCTGGTTAGGACAGGCTACATCCTTTTCTCCCGGCTTGATATAATCTGTAAGCATACAGAGCTGATTAGGTGGACTCAGCGGCACCACGCCCCCTTTATATAAAGGTCCCGGAAGCTTTTCAAACAATACTTTCCTGTTATGGATGTTTACCATAGGCCAAGCCCACAGATAGGCGAATGAAGCCACTTGCCTGACGTACTCATCCGGTAATATTATATTAGCGGGTGGACCGGGCAGAATAGTTCTCTCTATAGCTGAAGAATCCAAATCAGCAGGTGTATTTTTTGCTGATGATTCTTTTCTGCAGTTTACTAATTGCGAAAATATTAATACTAAGATAAATACTTTTTTCATATGGCTGTTTTGTGTATTAAATAAATAAAAGATCTATATCATTTAGTGCTCAATTGGGCTATACCTTATTGATATCCAAACCTGTACGCGCTGCAGACCGGGATACTAGTGAGGAAAAACAAAAGCTACCACTGCTCTAAGTCCCCAATCCGGTCTTACCTGCGATGGTCCGACTATGGGAATCAGAGGCATTAAGGCAAATTGTACAACTTGATTTCCTAATTTGGTTACCGCTCCTATTGAAGGATTCACGGAAATCAGGGTGGTATTGGCTGCCCAGTTTTGAGTGATCTCGGCATTCACCCCAAGGCTTGCTCCACTTTTGTAGCTGTGAGAAAGGAAAATCTGTGTATAGAACTGATTAACATCCTCACGGTTTTCGTTTCCTGCCACCGACCATATCTGATTGGCTATAAAACCTGCGGAAAGGCCTTTAGCCTGATGCATAATTAATACACTTGGCCCTACCCCTAATTTTTCAGTGCCTAAAAATTTATTGGTTGCGATAGGTGCTAAAATCGCCGGACCTGCTCCCCAGATAATTTTCTCGCTTTTGGGCGCAAAAAATGCTGTAATGGTAGCATCACTTAAACCAAACTCATGCGTACTTTCTCCTGTAATGTCTCTTTGGTCTACAACAGGAACAATATAACGGGTAATTAAATTTAAATTTTCACTTAGCTTGAAAGGAATGACGGGCTGTACATTCACAGTATATCTTGATCCGTTAAAAGGCCCGATGCCATAGCTAATATTATTCTGCAGGGGAACACTGATAAGATTTGCAACCGGATTGGCTAATTTATCGGCAAGTTCCTGTACATTGGAATCAGTTTTTTCTACTTCCTGTGCATGGGCAGCATAGTGAATAAAAAAAATAAAGATTAATACCAATGGTGATTTAAGATTTAAACGTGAGGGATGTTTCATATAATAAATTATTAATAAATTTATAGTGCAGGTCAAATTCAATCAATCTTTCATCAGTTTTTGCAATACCCTTAAGATTATGTATTCAATTTCTTATTCAAAAATGAGAAAGCTAAACCCGAAAAAAGTATTCTTAAGATAGTTTTTATCTTATGGAAACGATTAAAATCCGTTTTCAGATTCTGAAAGTCAAATTATCGACTTTCATAAGCTATTGCTGTCCCAATTTCAGTAAAAATAAGCAGGCCAATGCATAAAAAAACCCTTTACTTTTTACGGTAAAGGGTTTCGATTAAAATCTAATTATTGAGAACGTGTTTTGGTTAATTTTTAATTAGTTTTTGCTGATAAACTGCTTTATCAGTCGTAGCACGTAAGATGTACATCCCTTTCGGAAGTGCACTTACATTGATTTGTCCATTGTTATACTGAACGTTAATCAATTTTCCGGAAATATCATAAAGCGTAATATTTTTAACCTGTTCCTGAGTTTTGATATATAAAATATCAGTAACAGGATTAGGATACACTGCGAATTCCAATTTCTTAACCTCAGCAGTAGCCAGGACTGAAGCAGTAGCATTAACAACCAGTGTTTTTTCAACGATTTTTCCGTTTGAGTTAAAGCTGATCACGATATCGGAGGTTCCGTTTGCAACAGGAGTCAGGACCAGCTCTTCATTAGCATTAACAGAAGCGGTTACCACAGCAGGATTTGAGTTGGACTTCACCGATTTAAGAATTGCAGCAGATAAATTATCCGAATCAGAAACAATTGTCTTAAGATCAATGGATGTAGCAGTGCCAACGTTTACCTGAGAAGGGAAAGTATTGCTTACTACCGGTGCGCTGTTATCGGGGAATACGGCCAACGCCGGGAACCAGTAATAGTCATTTAATATTTTTGTATTGGTCAGAACACCTGTATTGTTAAAAGTATGAATCCAGTTTTTCTGATAATGGGCTCCGTAGCCGCTTTCTGTTGTATTCAAAATTAATTCGTCAGTAGAAGGGTTTACTCTTAATCCCGCACCGTAAGGAATCTGCTTATACGTCCCTGTCTGTCCTGGAATTGCGGCAAAGTTTTCGTTAAAAGTCTTCGTTGTCACATCAAATTTTACAATCTGTGTTCCGGAAGAAAAACTGTTGATGGAATTGATCCAGTATAAAGCATTCTGCTGGCTGCTGGCCGTTAAACTTCCTGCATTCCAGGCTCCCCAGGCTCCTAAATACTTGGTCGTCGGAATAGCATATTCTGTTTTTGCAAAAGTAACCGGATTGATATTCACGATCTTCTGATCCTGGATGGCCCAGACACTTCCGTCTTTAGCCTGCACAATGGAATGGAAAGCTCCTGAAATTGTATTCACCACAGTATCCGTATTGGGATCAATGACTAAAATTCCTACGGTCTGTTTTACGGCAAAGACGTATTGCTGCGTACGGATCATATTTCCGACCTGTCCTGCATACTGACTTCCGCCCCCGGTTGTAGGAATTAAATTTCCTACCTGTAAGTGATCAATATCAAAAATATAAATTCCGTTAGACGCTCCGATATATCCCTTATGTTCATTTACGCCTACGAAAGATCTTCCGTCTCCTCCACCGATATTATTGAATCCTGCAATCTTCTGCATCGTCTGTGCATTCGCGATCACCAGCCTTCCGCCCGGAGTATATTGTGTATCTCCGCCATCAGCAGCCTGCTTTGAGATAAAATAAAACTTGTCTCCGTAAATAGTTCCGTATTGCGTTGTCGCTCCAAAAGCCTGATTGTTATTGGCATTGCTGTATACTCTGTAATTTATATTCCCATTACTGTCAATGAAATTTACAGATCCGTTTGTATGTCCGTACCATTCTTCGTTCACCATAAAATAGCCGTTGGTAAAATTGGTCGAGGCAATATAAGGTGAAACGGCTGTCATGGTTGAAGAAATAGGGAAATCTGCAAAACCGGCATTGAAGTTCCAGACATCCCAGGATCCGTTTACTAAAACACGGCTGGAAGCTCCTGCTCCGGAATATCCGAAATCAGGATCTGCAGGATCTTTTACCCAATACGCCCAATATCCGTTGGTAGCCCATCCGGATTGCCAGTGATCGTTAGCATCCGCAGCAGTATAATCATCAAAATCATAAGCTGTCGTGTTGACGATTCCGTCAACCGGATAATACGGGTACGTAACATTCCCGTTTTTGTACAGGGCATTAGCGTTGGCGCCGTTCAGGTCAAAGCCAAGTCCGCCGACTGCCGATCCGAACTGTGTTCCCTGATACAGCAGGGAGAAAAACCTGTGATCTGCTTTTGCGATAGCTTTTAACATATCTTCACCGGTAGCAGAACCGTTCCATCTGAATCCCCAAACGATGGCATCAGGATTCTTGCTGTCATTCCACTGAACAGCGAAAGCCGCCTGGTTTGTTCCGGTACCTACCCAATACTGAATATCGGAAAAATTAATAGTTGCTGCATTCTTATGGGCAGAATTCAGCTGAATATCATTCCGGGGCACGCCCTGTACTTTAATCTGCGCATGGGTGAAGAATGCGAAGAGAAAAAAGCTCATTAAAAGATAAAACTTTTTCATTTTTTTATTGATTTAAATATTGTTGTTAAATTTTAATTCAGATGTAAATCATAGGCTCCGGCTACTTCGGTAGAAACTTCACCCAGCCATCCAGCTTCCTGATTGATTCCGGTGTACACTTTTACAAAATCAATCCCCGGAAGTTTTACATACTTGCCGTTTTTGTCGACAGCCCAGGAGATATCAATATTAGATGCGTCGTCATTATTGGGTGCATTATCGGCATATCCGAAGTCATAAGATTTTCCTACCCAATACGATCCCGTTCCGCTCTGATCATAAAAATTGTTCTGAAGTTTTGTTCCCGAAAAACCGTACGAGCTATCTGTAAGCCATAACGGATAATAGCTTTGCCCATGAAAGGTATTTTTTGTTTTAAATCCTGAATTCCCTAAATTATCCTCCCATTTGATATATTCGGTATCGGTCTGCCAAAACTCATTTCCCGGAACGGGAATCTTATTTTCATTGGGTTTAAAGTAAGTGATGCTGTAATTTTTTACGGTTGTATTTTTAAAATATTCGCTGCCGGCAATTTCGTACCATTCGTCTTCATCGGGTTTTCCGTTTTTGTTTCTGTCGTAGGCTACCACTATAATTCCAGGCTCACAAGATCCCGAACGGGGCTGGCTGGTATCATTTCCCCAAAAGGCATTTCCGAGAATTTTAAAATCTTTACCGTTCATATTGGGAATGGTATGGTCAAAACCGAAAGTAACAGAGCCGCCATATCCTCCCAGCGTGATCATGGTGGAGTTTCCGCCGATTAAAGATGTTTTGGCTTTCTGAAGCATATCAACGGATGTATTTCCCGCTGTATATTCCGGAACTTCATTGATAAACTGGCCTACTGCCGGACGAAAATCTAAAACATCAGAAATATATTTGCTGTAATTTCCGGCTTCATGGCTGACAATTATTTTAGACTGGTAGGTTTTTACACCTCCGCTGCTTTCTATCTTTAATGTTAAAGGATAGGTTTTCACAACAGGACTGATGAAATCCAGCTCAGCATTCTGAGAGATCACAGAATCATTAATGCTCCAGGTAAAGGTTCCTCCCGCTTTCGGATTTATATTCAGTACTTTGAAACGGTTTATCGTATAAGATTCTTCAAGACCGGTAAAGTTTGAGGTATCTTCATCTTCTCTGTCGCTTTTGCACCCAACTACTGTTGCTACAGTAAGGGCGAGAAAAGTGGTTTTTATTACGTTAAAAGTTTTTCTTTCCATTTTTCAAATTCAGTTTATTTATACAAAAAGGTGAAATGGGCTGGGATATTTCCGCCTTCGGTTTTCCATTTAAATTGCCCGTTTTTATCAAAACAATACACAAAACCGGTGGATACATAATTTCGGGCATCCGTAATGTAAATATCTTCAGAGATTGGGTTCACAGCTATTCCGTAAGGTGTTTTTATAGCATCTACGTACTCCTGGCCAATGATCTTATTGGAAATAATTTCCTCGGTTTTTACATCAATGATTCCGAATGATTTTTTGTAGGTGTGCGTATTGTAATTAAACTCGTTCGCATAATAATAAAGTTTGTCATTCACGATTGTCATTTCGCTTACTGAAAGATGGAAATCTTTTTTGACGGTGCCTGTTGCCGCATCTATTAAGAATAAACTGGAAGGAACGGTATAATAATCTCCCCTGGACGTCACATACAAATCTCCGTAATTGTCCTTCTTCATCCGGTGAAGATTGATAGCCACATCTATTTTCTTTGTTTCCTTAAAAGTAGTAAGATCGACTACGGAAACCGTGCGGTCATAGTTCGGGAATTTATACCCTCCGGAATTGGCTACAAAAAGCTGGTTTCCCACCATCTGCATTTCTTCAGGCTGATATCCTACGACGACTTCTCTCTGAATATTCAGCGAAGCGGTATCGATTTCCACTACTTTTCCCAATGGAGCATTAGGATCTATAGAAACCGGACCTGCATAGCTTGAAGCGTAGGCTTTTCCGTTTTTAAATGTAATGTAACGGCAGTTCTGAAGATCGATCGATTTGATACGTTTCGCAGTTTTGGCGTCCATCACCTCTATTTTATTGGAAACATTCACCACTGCATACAGCTTGCTTCCGTAGATTTGGATATCGTTTCCAACGTCGCCAAGCTCTTTTACAACATTCGGATTGATTTCAGCATAGATATTCCGGTGATAGGTTCCTGTTGTATAATCGAAAAAGTCCAAAGTACATTTGTTGCTTCCCATGTTTCCTTCGTTCAGGACATAAAAACCTTTTATTGCCGTATTCTCCGGTTGGGCAAGTCCCGGAACCGTTTCTTCACGGGGAATATATTCATCCGTTCTACATGAAACCAATGAAAATAATACACCGATAAAAAGATAAAAGTTTAATTTTTTCATAATATAAAACTTACGATGAGTTTAAAATTTCTTCCGGGCATCGGATAATTCAGTACCACATCATAATATTGATTGAAAACATTATTCACCTCAACACTTGCCTTAAACTGATGCTCTCTCCACTTAATATTTTTCTGAACCGACAAATCATGCGTATACCAAGGCTGGATATAGTTGTACTGAATATTATTTTGTTGTCCGTCGTAACGCTCTCCTACATACACAAAGCTGTAATTGAAACTCCAGTCTTTGTAATCCGCCATCATCACAAAGTTTCCGCTGTGCCAAGGTGTGTAAGGAATCTGATCTCCGAAATAAGATTCGTTTCTGTCCGAAAAATCTCTTGCTCTTTGAAAAGTATAATTCATCTGAGGTTTTAACGTCACTTTCCCCAATTGAAGATCGGCCTGAACATGAACATCTGTTCCCAAGATCTCAACATTACCAAGATTCATCATAGTCCATCGGAATAAATTTCCTGTCGGAGCTGCAATGATTTTATTTTCAACTTTATTGAAATAACCATCCGCTTTAGCATAGATTAATTTTAAAAATCTTCCTGAAAATTGTTTTTCATAAGTCAAACCCAGATTATATTGATTGGTAAATTCGGGTTTCAGGGCTGTATTTCCAATAACCGTATAATAAAAATCATTAAAAGTCGGCATCCTAAAAATTCTTTTATAAAAAGCTCTTACCGTAAGATTTTTGTTTGAAAAAGGGTTATAAGACAGAAAAGCTGCAGGCGTCCATTCTCTCTTGTCGGGTGATTTTGAATTCTTTTCTACTTCTTCCGAAACAAAAGTTCCCAAAACACTTCCTAAGAATTTTAATCTTCCTAATTGATACGTCGTTGCGAAAGCTACCAAAGAAGTATATCGTTTAGGATAGGAAAAATTGACCAAATTCGCATCCAGATTATTAAACTGGAAATCTGCACTCGCACTTACATCCCAATCTTTGGTAATCGAATAAACATTGGAAGAAGAAACATAAAACTCTCGCTGAACATATATATTACGAACTGGAAAATCTGTTTCCGTAGAAAGAGTGTCTGAATAAAAAGTATAATCGTAAGCAAATTTTGCTTTAAGCTGAGTTTCAAATTTTGGAAATATTTTTTTCCTTAAACTTCCCTGAACAAAATAATTCTCGTCTCTCAAACGCTGTCCACGACTGCCGAAACGATTGTTTACAATGGCTGCGGGAATTCCCCGATCAGACAAATATCCGTATCCTCTCAACGTCCATTCTCCGTCTTTCAGTTTTCCGTTAAGCGAAGTTTCAAAACGTTTCGATTTTATATCAGAATCAAATCTTTTAGCAATAGTGTCATTGGCAACCTGTCCGTCAGGATACTTCTTTTTATACCTGAATTTGTAAATTCCGTCACTCTGCAAAAATTCAGAACTAAAGCTCGCTGAAATTTTATCAGAAATTTTCTGTTCCAGACGAAAAGAAGGATTAAAAAGATCAATCGAACTATTCTTAAATTTAACAACCAAATTTGTCTTTCTGTTTCCTTTAAAACTTGGAATTTTCGGTTGTAAGTAAATAGAACCCGAAGAACCGAAATCTTTCGCAGGTTGAAAAATTTCACTCTTTTGTCCGTTATACAACGAAATTTCCTCAAGATCATCCAACGAATACCTTCCCAAATCCACAATCCCGTTTTGTGCATTACCGATTTGGATTCCGTCGTAAAAGACACCGACATGCTGGCTTCCCATACTTCGGATATTGATGGTTTTCAAACCTCCTATTCCACCGTAATCTTTGATCTGAATTCCGGCAAAATATCGTAAGGCATCCGCAACGGACTGGCTATTCAATCGATCCAGCTGTTCACCCGATAAAACCTGTGCAGGAAGGATTTCTTTAAAATTTTTCTTTTTAATATGAACAGGAATGATCGTCTGTTCCTTTACCGTATCTTTCTTCGATTGTGAAAATATAAGGGTAGCCGTTAACACAAATACTGTGAAAACAACCTTCTGAAGTTGAGATGTAAAAAATGTTGTCACCATTAGCTCATTTAGAATAATGATGACGCCAATGGATATAAGAATACAACGACTGAGCACAGCTGTAAACTGCACAAAATCAATGATGTCCTAAGCTTTATTCCACGAAAGCGTCAAACGTTAAATCTTCTGGCAGGTCTTCTGACTTACTCCGTTTCTGAAATCCTTCCCATTAAATAACAGTGGATATCATCTTCAAAAACTTGTTTAGTGGAGCTTACAGCAGCGGGTCTGTTCCGGATTTTCACCGGATTCCCTTTTAAGCGCTTTTTACGGCTCACCAGATTGCGGCAAAGATAGAAAATAAATCATAGAATAAAAATTTAATTTAATTCTATGATTTTCAATTAAATACTTTAAAAATAAATTTTATAATTTCCCACAGATTCCACGGATTTTCACAGATGATAAGGTATATTTTTCGCTTTTTAAATTAATAATTAAAAAAATCTGTGTAATCTGTGGGAAACAAAAGCACTTTCTAAATTCCAAAATTTAAGAAAATACTAAATCGGGATCTTGCTTCAATATCTCCTCCTGCCAAATTGGAATATGCAGGAAGCATGACCTCACTTCCCAAACTGAATTTTCCGTAGGAAGCCTCAAATCCGAGCTTTCCGTATAATGCACTTCCTGCGGTATTGGGCAATGCTTCGCCAAATTGTCTGTTTGTATCGTAAACTTCTCCCTGCAAACCTATTTTGCCGGACAAAAGAGTTTTGTCACCGGACAGAATCTGATAAAATCCTGTCGTCGCATAGTTCCATTGATTTCCGAAACGGTAATCCTTTTTGTTTTCAGTTTTTATGGTATAATCTGTATTCACCAGAAGAGCCAGTTTATTTTTTTGAAATTTATAATTCAAAACCATCTGATAATCCCAACTCCCTGTTCCCAGCTGAAAACTTGGATTGACTCCCGAAACGCCTTTTTCATCAAATTTTCCCAACGGAACTTTTACCCCAAGTCCTCCATTGAACTGATGCAGATTATCTTTTGAACTGAAGAGCTGATAAATTCCCATCAGGTTCAGATCTCCGATTCCATGGATTGTAAGATCTCCCTGCGTGGTCTGCTTTTCATGAAAATGAAACGGCAGGCTTCCATACATACTCAGTTTTTGCGTCAAGGGAATTTTACCCCAAAGCTGAATGGTATTAAAATATTGGTCCTGCGTCAAATCTTTTACAAATAGGTTTTCTTTTGCCTTATAATGCTGGGCAAAATATTTAATCCCGATAAACTGAGGATTGAGTAACGATTCAAAACCGGACGACCCGTTGCCTGCGGCACATCCGCAGGCATCACAATCCTCAAAAAGCATGGGATTAGAAACCGCAGGAATATAGAGACTGTCAATGATAATTTCAGCCTGACTTACATGAAATAATGTCAGGCTTATGATTAAAAATATCTTCTTCATGTTCAATAAATTATTCCGCAAATTTTGGATCATTAATAAAGTTCTTGTCAGACAACGTTTTCAAAAAGGTAATAATGAATTGTTTTTCCTGGGCATTCATCGCAATTCCGACATGTCCGTTTTGCGTTAGCTGAGAATCAAGATTAGGATTATCTTCAACGTTATCCGAGTAAAAATCAAGCACCGCTTTTAACGTATAGAACCTTCCGTCATGCATGTAGGGTGCCGTATATTCCACATTTCGCAGACCTGGAACCCGGAATTTCATCCAATCACTTTGGTCGAGTGTTACGCGGTAACGTCCGGCATCTTTGAACTGCATATTGTAATACATCCCGGTATTTCTGAAACTTTCATCCGAAAAAAGGGGTCCGCTGTGACAGGAGGCACATTTCTGCTGAAACAAACCCATTCCCTGAGCTTCTTCTGAGGTAAAATTTTCTTTTCCCTGTTTTACACGGTCATATTTAGCATCTGCAGAAATCATCGTCGCCATAAATTGTGATAATGCTTTCAGTATTCTTTCGCCTGTAATATTTTCGTCTCCATATGCAGATCTGAATAATTTTTTATACTTAGAATCTGTCTTAAGCTTTGAAATTACTTCGGGCATTGAACTATCCATTTCATCTTCGTTGGTTATGGGAATGACCGGCTGTTCATTTAAATTGTGAATAACTCCATCCCACATGTACCGTTTTAGAAAAGCCATATTCTGGATCGCCGGCGCATTTCGTATTCCGGTCCTGTCGTCCACTCCATGACTGACCGTATGTCCGTGATGGGTAAATGCATTTTCCTGAATATGACAAAATCCACATGAAATGGTATTATTTCGTGAAAGTTTTCCTTCATAGAATAGTTTTCTTCCCAGTTCCACCCCATTTTTGGTTATGGGATTACCTGACTGATCGAAAGTCATTTCCGGAAAGTATGACGGAAAGGACAGGTTGTAGATCTCATCTTTTTCCAATGGCTCCATCACCTCCTCTGAACATGCCACAAAATTTAAAAGAGAAAGCAGGAGTACTCCTGTTTTATATATTTTAATCATTGTGTACATGGTCTACGGTAAACATTTTTGTCAGATTATCGGTAACCTTGACCAAATGCTGGCCGGATCCCATCATCATGTCGTTTGCTGAGGTTAGGAACAGCAAATTTCCCCCACTCAAATATTGATTAAAATCTGCAAGAATATGAATAGAAGGGGTAATATTGCTGGTCACCCTTGCCGTGGACGGGAGATTTAAGGTAATTTCCCTGTAAAGGTCCGGTGTTCCGTTGGCTGTAACATTCCCCATATTTCCGGTATGATTCATAAATTCCGTACCGGGAGAATTTGTTCCGTATTTCCCTTCCAGCTTTACAAAAATGTAACCGGCCGCCCAGGACCATGACATTCCTTTGGCTTTAGCCTTATTCCAGAATTCGGCCTGTCCGTCGTGCCCCAGGAGATAAGCGTTCTGACTGATGCCCAATCCGAATTTTATTTTTTTATAATTGTTTTTCGGAATTTCTTTTAGATTGAGATAGATAATTCCGGCTACGGCATCTGCCTGGTCTACGATGAAGGCACCTTTATCGGGATTATTTTCATTGTATTTGAACTCATTTCCTTTTTCATCGATCAGACTGATGTTACTGATCACATATTTCAGTGCAGAAAACTGATGTTTTTGTCCCTGCGAAGAGGTTTGTGTAGTTTGATTCAGAACAATATCTCCAAGATTATTGAATCCGTTTTCAAATTTAAGCTGAAGATTTCCGGGAGTTTCATTCGCGAAGTCTTCCCTGTCACTATTACGACAAGAGGTCAAAGCGAAAAAAGTGAAGGCAATATAAAGTAATGATAAAAATTTATAAATTTTCATTGTTGATTTTTTAGTGATATGTATAATGAGGTGCCCCCATCGCGATAGGGATGGTAGCGGTTATCCTTTTTTGGATTCTGACAGAGGAAGAATCTGAAAAAGATATGAGCGGACAGCCCGACCCGGGTGCTGGAAAAGCCGGGAGAGGGGATCGCCCTAACGATAAAATATCCTAAAAAACCGGTGGCCGGAAAATATTTTTCAGAAACAGAAAGGAATAATCTGTTTTATACGTGAATTTAAAATCGGCGAGAAAGGATTTCTCTGTAACCTGAATTTCCGTATTGTCGGGCAGAACATAAACATCCAGTAATTTCTGTCCCGGATTTTTTGTTTTATTTACAGGTGAAGGATCTGTATCATGGGTTTTTGCAATTTCTTTGCTGACATAACATTTTCCATTACAATGAAGGTCAGGATTGTTTTTGTTGATACATAACACTTGTGAAATATACTCATAATTTACAGCATATTCCACCAGCGGTACCAGAGGCCTGAATACCACAAATAAGGTGAGGAATATGCTGCAAATAAAGTTCATGAATTATTTTTTGCTGGTAGCTTCTTCGTATCTTCTGCTGATCTCCTTCCAGTTGGTAACGTTCCAGATCGCCGTTAAATAATCTGCTCTCTTATTCTGATATTTCAGATAATAGGCATGTTCCCATACATCGATCCCGAAGATAGGCGTTCCTTTTTCTTCTACCACGTCCATTAAAGGATTGTCCTGGTTAGGTGTGGAAGAAACGAATAATTTTCCGCTTTTATCTACCGAAAGCCATGCCCAGCCTGAACCAAACCGGTCGGCTCCCGCTTTGCTCATTTTCTCCTTAAATGCATCCATACTTCCAAAAGAGGCGTTAATGGCTTTTGTCAGTTTTTCAGAGGGCTTTGTATTTTTCTCAGGAGTAAGAACGGTCCAGAATAATTCGTGGTTGTAATGCCCTCCCGCGTTGTTTCTTACAGCCGCCGGCAGCTTCGAAGCATTCGACATGATCTGGAACAGGGTCTGCTTTTCCTGTGGAGTTCCTGCGATAGCTTTATTCAGGTTGGCAACATAGGCTGCTGCATGTTTTGAATAGTGAATTTCCATGGTCTGCGCATCGATATTCCCTTCCAATGCATTATAGGCATAAGGTAAAGGATTTTGTTTAAACTGTGCCAACGCAAACTGCGCTGCCAATACTGCACTTAAAGCAGCTACTTTCATAATCTTCATAACGTCTTGTTTTTTGTGGTTTGTATATGGGCAGGAATCCTGAATTGAAAGACTTTTTTCCGGGTATGAGAACCAGCTTCTCTCTTCATCTTCCTGCATTTTATTTTAATAATTTCTTAATATCTTCGATTAACATTTCCCGGTCGGGATGATATTTACCTGTGAGCTTGGGGGTTTTGCCTTCAGCATCCTCATAGTTTAATCCTGAGTAGTACAGAATCGGCATATTATCCTTATTGTACCGGCAGCGGATATTACCGTCCTTGTCGACAAGGGCAATCATACCGCTGTGGTTCAGGCTTTCGCCTTCATCTTCTTTGTCACCTACATAAATATTAAACTGATCTGCAATATTTCCGATATACGCTCTGTCTCCCGTTAAAAAATGCCAGTTGGGAGATTTCGCCCCAATTCTTTCAGCATGTTGTTTTAATAATCGGGGGGTATCGTTTTCGGGATCGATACTGATGGAGATAATTCCGAAATCAGGATCGTTTATTTCGTCCTCGATGGCCCTCATATTGGTATTCATGACGGGACAAATCGTGGGGCATCTGCTGAAGAAAAACTCAACGAGGTATACTTTCCCAAGCATCTGTTTACTGGTGATCTTTTTGTTATTCTGATCCGTCAGCTCAAAATCCGGAACTTTCATTACGGTATACAGACTTTTCTTAAAATAACCCATCCCTATACCTATTCCCAGGAAAAGCAATGCAATAACCGCAATGGGGACAATGATTTTGCTTCTGGAATTATCTGGTTTTTTATTTTTGGGCATATTTCTCAGGATTTTTCTTGAATTCGTCTTTACAGTAAGCACTGCAAAAACCGTACGTTTTATTTTTATAGACTGCCGTATCTTTCATACCGGGTTCTGTTGGCATATGACAAATCGGATCGGCAGCGTTCGCAAATTTCAGTTTTTGGACCTTTGATTTTGCAGAGGTATCTGATTTTTTATGCTTTACTTTAGGCGTTTCCTGGGCACAGGCCATCAGCGAAACCGACAATAATGCCGTTAAAATAATTTTTGATTTCATTTTATTAAATGGTAATTAATAATGGTATTGAATAAAAACAGATTGTTTCTTAAACTAAATTTAATATTGATCCTTTAAATGAAAGCCGCAAAGCTTTGCCTGACTCAGTATCCACCAAGTTGTTAATATTCACTAAGCTTATTGATATTCATTTAACCGGAAATTTAGTTTAAATCTACTAAGTTAAAGGAGGATGGAATATTCTGGAAAAATATTCTGAGGTGTTAAAATCAATATAATCCGGGACCGGATTTTTTACAGGAATATCCAATTGGTTTTTATCTGAAAAAAACAGGATTTCATTGGAAACGAAAACATCCAATCCCGCAATTTTTACATTTGAATTGCTGTTGGATTGCTTTTCTGTTTTTGCCAGTTCTTTTTCCACATAGCATTTTCCTTTACAGGTCGACTGGGGAATATTTCTGTTTTCACAAAGATTTTTCACGATATAACCGTAATTCACAGCATAGTTAATGAGCGGCAGTACCGGACGTAATGCAATGGTGAAAATAACAAATATGGTAATGAAAAATTTCAACTGTACTTCTGTTCTGCAAATATACTGCTGAAATTGTTTTTACCAATCGATTATGATGAAAGTCATTTTAATTTAATTCTATCTGCCTTACGGATGATTTGTTAATTGAGAATAAATGGAATCATCAGCATGATCTGTGGAATCTGCGGGAGATGATTACGTTTAGCTAAAGCCGGATTGTATTTATTCTAACAAAAAGAAGGTGTATCACAACTAAATGATGTGGGTTGAGAATCGTTTAAACGAAAACCCTGCTTGTATAGGGATACAGGAAAATTTCATATAAAAGGCCGTTTTCACGAGTTGTGAGACGGCCTCCCTATTGATAGTAACAGAGTCCCTCTTTCAACCTCATCAGAATTTCATCCGCTGAATTCTCACTGCATTCAGGATCGCCAGCAAAGCCACTCCCACATCGGCAAAGACCGCTTCCCACATGGTTGCCAGGCCGCCCGCCCCTAAAGCAAGAACCACTGCCTTCACGGCAAAAGCTAAAATGATATTCTGCCAGACAATTTTTTTAGTCTGTTTTCCGATGTTGATGGCCATCGGGATTTTACCCGGCCTGTCATCCTGGATGACCACATCTGCGGTTTCGATGGTAGCATCACTTCCAAGTCCGCCCATCGCTATTCCGACATCACTCAGAGCCACAACCGGTGCGTCATTCACCCCATCTCCAACGAATGCTACGGTTTGGTTTTTAGATTTGATTTCTTTGACCTTATTCACTTTATCTTCAGGAAGCAGGTCTCCATACGCCTTTTCGATTCCTAGAGTGTCCGCAACATGTTTTACGACTGAAGTTTTATCCCCACTCAGCATGATGGTGTTTACTTTCAGTGACTTTAATGTATTAACGGTTAATTGTGCATCCGCTTTAATTGAATCTGCAATGGTAAGATAGCCTACAAACTTCTGATCATATGCCACGGCAATTAAGGTATAGACCATATTTTCAGGCTTAAAGTTATAACGAATATCAAATTTGTCCATCAATTTAAAATTCCCTACCAGCAGTTCTTTTCCTTTGACCGTTGTTTTTAGACCATATCCTGCCAGTTCTTCGATATTTTCCAAAGGGACAGAATGGTCGACTTCCCCTACATATTCATGAATGGCGGTGGCGACGGGATGTGAACTTTTACTTTCTACGGCATTGACCAATTTTAAAATTTCATCTTTGTTAAACTCTTTCATGAAATTCACTTCCTGCACTTTGAAAACCCCTTCTGTCATGGTTCCGGTTTTATCCATCACGACATTTTGAACATTTGCCAAAATATCCAAGAAATTGCTTCCCTTGAATAAAATTCCGTTTCGGCTTCCCGCTCCGATTCCGCCAAAATACCCCAATGGAATGGAAATAACCAAAGCGCAGGGACACGAAATGACAAGAAATACCAACGCTCTGTACAACCAATCCCTGAACAGGTACCCATCAATGAAAAAATAAGGCAGAAAGGTGATGCCAATGGCAAGAAAAACAACAATCGGCGTATAAATTTTTGCAAATTTCCTGATAAAAAGTTCCGTCGGTGCTTTTTGAGCGGTCGCATTCTGAACCATTTCTAAAATTTTACTCAGCTTGCTGTCTTGATAAGCTTTGGTCACTTTTACCTGACTTACCGTGTTAAGATTGATCATTCCCGCCAGGACAGACTCTCCTTTTGTTTTGGTATCCGGTTTACTCTCACCCGTTAAAGCAGAGGTATTGAATGAGGCTGTCTCAGATAATAATTCCCCGTCCAAACCGAGTTTTTCTCCTGATTTTAACTGGATGATTTCCCCTATAATTACCTTTTCTGCCTTTACAGTCATAGGTTTTCCCTCTCTTAAAACGGTTACCTCATCAGGACGCTGGTCGAGCAATGATTTGATATTCGTTTTTGCCCTGGTCACGGCCATGGCCTGGAAAACTTCACCCACGGAATAGAAAAGCATTACGGCGACTCCTTCAGGATATTCTCCTATAGAAAATGCTCCTACTGTAGCGATTCCCATCAGGAAAAATTCTGAGAACACATCGCCGTTCCTGATGCTTTCATAAGCTTCCTTCAAAACAGGCCATCCTACCGGAATATAAGCGGTTAAATACCAGATCAACCGAACCCAGCCGGTAAACCAGTCAGGTTTTATATAGTAATCTAAAGCAATTCCTGTCAGCAGAAGCACCAATGAGATGATCGCGGGAAGAAACATCTTCAATGTTGACTGATCTCCCATATCGTGTGAATGGTCGTGGTCGTGGCCTTTATGATGGTGATCGTGCTCTTTTCCAGGTTTTGTACTGCAACATTCTTCCATAACTCAATAATTTAATCAAATGTAGGTTTAAACTCAATGCAATGCTATTGCAAACTTTCCAGGCAATTTTCACAGATGCCTTTCGCAAAGAGCCTGATTTCATCAATCCTGAAATTGGTCTGAACATTTTCGGGAAAGGAAATATCCTCTCTGCAGGTGGTCTGTTTACAGATTTTACAGTAAAAATGAAGATGCCGGTCCTGATGGGTATTTTCATCACATCCATCGTGGCAAAGTTTATATTTTGTAGTTGTAGTTTCCTGAATGCTGTGCACTATTCCTTTTTCTTCAAAAGTCTTCAGGGTTCGGTAAATGGTGATACGGTCCGCATTTTCAAAATTATTTTCAATTTCAGACAACGATAAAGCTGCGTTCTGAGTGCTCAGGAAATCATAAACCAGAATCCTCATGCTCGTCGGTTTTGTATTTTTGTCGATTAATTTATTTTCAATATCCTTTTTCATAATGATCATCTGTTAATGTTCGTGTTCTCCTGAATTCGTCAACTTTGCATTAATAAAAAATGCACCTTTTACTGCAATTTGTGCTCCTTCCGGAATAGCCTTTACCGGAGTAATTGCCGTATACCCCATTTCTGAAGTTCCTTTTACTACTTCCACTCTCTCAAAGTTAACGGTTTTTCCGCTGTGTTTTTCCTGAGATTTTTCATCTTTATGCCCCTCTGTTTTTTGTCCGGTCACAAGAAAAATATAATCTTTTCCGTCGGCACTGGTAATAGCTGTATTCGGAACGGCAGGCATTAATCTGTTGTTTAAGCTGACTACAGCTGTCGCATTCATTCCGTCAATTAATCCGTTTTTATTCCCTTTTACCTTACAGTGAACCGGGATGGTCTTGCTTTGATTTTCGAAAGCGGTTCCGATACTGTAGACTTCGGCATCATATTCTTCCACAGGGTTGTTCGTGAGGGTAAAATGAATTTTCTGTCCGACTTTTACCGAAGGTAAATCTTTCTCAAAAACCTGTAAATCGAGATGTAGGGAACTGTTATCCACAATTTCCGCAACAGGAGATGAAACATCGATATAGCTTCCGATCTGGAGCAAAATATTGCTGATGGTTCCGCTAATCGGTGCGGTAACCGGCAATCCTGACTTTAAATTTGAATTCGAAACACTGCCGGGGCTGATTCCCATCATCTGAATCTGTCTTTGAAGAGAAGCTCTTTTAGTTCTTAATATTTTTAATTCTGCTTCGGCGTTCTGTAGATTTTTTTTCGCTCCGGCATCATTATCAAAAAGTTCTTTTTGTCTTCTGTATTCCTGTTCTGCGAATGTAATTCTGCTTCCTGCCGTCAGATAGTCTTCCTGCAACTGAATAAAATCCGGATTAGCAATGGTCGTAATCACCTGACCTTTTTTCACATAATCTCCAACCTGTACATTCAGTGTTCTGATCACCCCGCCGTACAGAGAAGTAGCATTTGCTTTATTGTTATTGGGTACACTCAGCGCTCCATTGGCTTTGATCACGGCCGTCAATTCCTTCATTTCGATGGGTCCAAGCACTACCTCCACAGCATTCATCTGCTCTTCTGTCAGTGAAGCAACGGTCTTATTTTCATTTTCGGAATGTTTTTCAGTCTTCTCTTTTGTTTCTTCCGTCTTTTCGTTTTTATTACAATTGAGGAGAAAAACAGACAAAAGAATAAGTATGTTGATATTTAATTTTAACTTCATTTTATTGATTAATTAAAGAGTTGATGTTGATCACAGTTTGGTTCACCTGCTGAATGGATTGCAGATACTTAAGTTCAATATCCGTAGCAGTCTGCAGGGCAAAGAGGTATTCTACGTAAGAAATTTCACCTGTTTTATAGCCTAACTGAGCCGCTTTAACGATTCTTTCAGCATTAGGAACCGCCTGGTTGAGGTAATATTCATATTGCTGAAGATCCTGCTGATACTGACTCAACGAATTCTTTAGTTGAGCTTCCAATTGTTGCTGCTGAAATTTCACATTGCTTTCCTCCACCTGCTCCTGTAATTCCAAAGATTTAATTCTGGCTTTCGTTGCTCCAAATGTCAGGGGAATTGCCACTCCTACACTTACGGAACTGAACCGGTCACCTGCCCCGTAATATTTTTCCTGTCCGTTCAGCGAGTGGAAACCGATCAGCGACTGATTGGTATAGCCAATGGTGAAATCCGGCAGTCCCAGTGCTTTTTCCACATCTTTATTCTTTTCGAGGACTTCTCTATTTTGTTTAAGAATCTGAATCGAAGGATGATGGACAACGGTAGCGCTATTCGGAAGATATCCTGCGCTTAAAGGCTGATAATCCTGAGAAAAAGGTACTGCAATCTGTTCCTGTGTATTCAGTAAAACCTTTAAATTTTCATAAGCATTATTTAAATACACTTTATTTTGCTGAAACAGTAAATTGATTTCGCCTTTCTGGGTTTCTGCGGTGCTGATTTCAATTTTTTTGATATCTCCCGCTTTAAATCTTACGGTCGCAATCCTTATGAAATCGCCATAAAGACTATCCAGATACTGCAGTTTGGTTTGATTATGCTGCAGGTATTCAATCTGGTAAAAATAAGTCCGCACCTGTTTTATCAATTCATTTTCGGTGAGCTGTCTTTCCAGCTTTCTGCTTTTAACTTCTGCCCGGATCAGTTGTTTTCTTGCTTTGAATAAAGTCGGAAACGGAATGCTTTGAGAAACAGCAAACGACTGGTCGAATTTCGGACTGTTATATTGCCCGAGCTGTGCACTGAAATCTAATTTCGGGAGCTCTTTTGCTGTGGGCTGCAATGCTTCGGAAGACTGAACATTTAAATCTTTTGCCTTAATCGACGGATTATTTTTCTGCATCAGCGCTATCGCCTCATTCAAAGAAACCACTCTCGAATTTTGCGCATCAATATTCTGACCCAAGCATAGAAAACCTGTGATAACACCGACCGCTAAGGTTTTTTTAAGAAATTTATTTTTAAAATGAATGGTAGAATTAAAAATAACGTATAGCATGGGCAAAACAAACAGTGCAAGGAAGGTAGCAGACACTACCCCCCGATAACCACTGTTGCCAGAGGCTTCTGAACTTCGGCACCGGCACCTGTGCTCACCGCCATCGGTAGAAACCCGAATGAGGCTACCGTAGCCGTCATTAAAACCGGCCGCAGCCTGATTTTGGTGCCTTCCATTACTCTTTTGATTACATCCGAAACGCCCTCTTTTTCCAACTGATTAAAGGTTCCGATTAAAACAATTCCATTCAGAACCGCTACTCCGAATAACGCAATAAATCCGATACCCGCACTGATGCTGAAAGGCATATCCCTCAGCAGCAGGGCAAAAATGCCCCCGATGGCACTCATGGGAATAGCTGTAAATATCAATACCGCCTGTTTAAAGGAATGAAATGTAAAATACAACAACATAAAAATCAGTAAAAGTGATGCCGGAACTGCAATCATTAATCGCTGACCGGCTTCTTTTAAGTTTTCAAACTGCCCGCCATAGGTGAAATAATATCCGGGCGGAAGTTTTACTTCTTTTTCCAATTTTTGCTGAATATCTTTCACTACCGTTTCTACATCTCTGCCCTTTACATTAAAGCCGACAACAATCCTGCGTTTTCCGGCTTCACGGCTGATCTGGGCCGGACCCAGCCTGTATTCGATGCCGGCGATCTGAGATAAGGGAACCTGGGTACCCGTACTGGTGGGCACCATTACATTACTGACATCTTCAATACCGGTCCGGTACATGCTGTCCAGCCGTACTACCAAATCAAAGCGTCTTTCGTTTTCAAAAATCTGCCCGGCTGTCTTTCCGGCAAATGCAGTACTCAGTACGTCGTTAACATCTTCCACATTTAAGCCATAATTCGCCATTCCTGTCCTGTCGTAGGTTACCCTGATCTGCGGAAGCCCTCCTACTCTTTCAATCTGCGGCAAAGTGGCTCCTTCAACATTCTGAATCACTTTAGCGGCTTGTTCGGCATATACTGCGAGAGAATCCATATTTTCACCAAAAATTTTCACAGCAACATCCTGCCGGATTCCGGTCATCAATTCATTAAAACGCATCTGAATCGGCTGGTTGGCTTCGAAGAATACTCCGGGAATCAGTTCCAGTTTTTCTGTCATTTCTTCTGCCAGTTCCGTGTATGACTTTTTTGATTTCCATTCATTCTGCGGTTTCAGAACAATGATTAAATCAGAAGCTTCCGGAGGCATCGGGTCTGTAGGAACTTCGGCTGAACCTGTTTTTCCGACCACCATTTTTACCTCATCAAACTGCCTGATCATTCTGGAAGCCTGCATCGATGTTTCAATACTCTGGCTTAAAGAGCTTCCCTGCGGTAAAATGCAGTGAAAGGCAAAATCTCCTTCCTGCAGCTGAGGAATAAATTCGCCACCCATCCTGCTGAAAATAAAAGCTGATACGGAGAATAAAATAATTGTAGTCGCTACAATACTATATTTAATCTTCATCGCTTTCTGCAATAATGGTTGATATATTTTTTGCAGCCTGCTCATCATTTTATCGGAAAAGTTTTCTTTATGCGAAATATTTTTTGACAGAAAGAGCGCACACATCATCGGAATGTAAGTCAGGGAAAGAAGCAGGGCTCCGAGAATTGCAAATCCTACCGTTTTAGCCATGGGAGAAAACATTTTGCCTTCAATTCCGGCCAGGGTAAGGATCGGAATGTAAACAATTAAAATAATAATTTCTCCAAAGGCTGCACTTCCGCGAATTTTCGAGGCAGATAAAAAAACCTCTTCGTCCATCTCGCTCTGTGTGAGTTGCTGTACAGATTTTCTCAATCCTAGATGATGCAAAGTAGCCTCTACAATGATCACGGCTCCATCGACAATTAATCCGAAATCTATTGCTCCCAGACTCATTAAGTTGGCACTTACTCCAAATAGATTCATCATTCCCAACGCAAATAAAAGGGACAGAGGAATGGCAGATGCAACGATTAATCCCGCTCTGAAATTTCCGAGAAAAAGCACTAACACGAAGATTACGATGAGGGCTCCTTCCACCAGATTTTTCTCTACCGTTCCCATGGCGCGGCCTACGAGATCTGTTCTGTCCAAAAACGGTTCTATAACCATATCTTGCGGAAGCGATTTCTGAATCGTCGGGATTTTTTCTTTAATCCTTTTAACCACCTCATTGCTGTTAGCACCTTTCAGCATCATAACCACCCCTCCGACGGCATCGGTCTCCCCATTATACGTCATGGCACCGTATCTTATCGCATTTCCGAAACGGACATCGGCAACATCTTTTATAAAAACGGGAACTGTTCCGGAATTTTTCACCGCAATATTTTTCACATCATCTAATGAAGTGACCCAACCTATTCCGCGGATGAAGTAGGCATTCGGCTTTTTATCAATGTAGGCTCCCCCGGTATTCTGATTATTTTTTCCGAGGGCTGTAAAAATGTCCGAAATACTCACTCCCATGGCTTTTAACCGGTTGGGATCAACGGCGACTTCATACTGTTTTACTTCCCCACCAAAGCTGTTGACCTCAGCAACGCCCTCCGTTCCGTACAGTTGCCTAGCCACAATCCAATCCTGCATCGTCCGGAGGTCTTTTGCACTGTATTTTTTTTCGCTTCCTTTTTTAGGGTGTAAAATATACTGGTAAACTTCTCCCAATCCCGTACTTACGGGCGCCAGTTCAGGGGTTCCGATTCCTTTCGGGATGTTTTCTTCAGCTTTTTTTAACCTTTCATTGATTAGCTGACGTGCAAAATAGACATCCACTTTGTCCTTAAAAACAACGGTAATAACGGACAGTCCAAAACGGGAAATACTTCTGGTTTCCTCAATATCGGGAACATTGGCGATGCTCTGTTCGATCGGGAAAGTTACCAATTGTTCGACTTCCTGTCCGGCCAACGTAGGACAAACGGTAATAATCTGGACCTGATTGTTGGTGATATCCGGAACCGCATCAATAGGCAGCTTCGTAGCACTCCACAGTCCCCAGACCATGAGCAGCAAGGTCATTATTCCAATAACGATCTTGTTTTTGATACTGAATTTTATGATTTTATCTAACACAAACTGAGATTTAATTTGTGATTGTCTGCCTGGTGTTGTTTTTAATGCTGAGGCTCTATATTTCGCCCATTCGCTATTTTTAAAGACCATAAGGACTTTATTATACAAGAGGTAAGACAGACAATCTGTTAATTTTAATTGAAAATGCAGGCACTTCAGTAATGCAATTGAGGCTAGTGTTCTCTAAATCTCATAGGTTTTAAAAACCTATGAGGTTTGATACTGCTGAAATGCAAAAATATCATGAAGCTCTTTGCAAGGGTATTGCAAAGTTTCACGAAACGTTTAAAATAATTGATTAAATCTTAGGTGGTTGCCAGATATGGTCATATACCTGATAGGCAAAATTATTGTTCCGGAAAAAAATTTTCCTGGAAATAAGGGCTTTTATCTGTTCAGGAATTTCGAATAATGGTTCCATCTTAAAAGCGGTCACGGTAATCTGGCAGCAATTGCAGATACATAACGGGGAACAGATGTCTCCCTTATCTTTGGAGTGGGATTCTTCAATCCCTGAAGATAATTCTGTCTGGCCTGGACCTGATTTCTGATGCACATCTTCACAGGGCATTACGGATAAGGCCATGAAATAAAATGCTAAAATAAATCTGAACAGGTTCATCGTAACAAAGGTAAATATTTTTCAGCAACAGTAGTGCTGCAGAAAGTATATTTATCCGGCATGTATATTTTCTTTGTTTAAAAAGTTTCAATAGCAGTAAGACAAGGATAAGATTTTATTTACTCGCTTTGCTTATTGCTGTTTAGGTCCGATCTGAACTCATCCGAATATGATGGAAATCTCCGGAAATATTAAATTGCACAGAAAAATCTTCAGAAAAGCTCACCGAATGATGAGATAATTAATTTAGCGATTTATCATATCTCTATCATATTTCAATTTAGTGTAAATATTATTATGTTATTCACTCTTTAACGTACAAAATACCACGCAAACAACAATAAAATCCAAATATATTGTAAAACAATAAATTACAGGCTTTTTAATTTAAAAATAAAGGTCACAATTCTTAGATTTGCAGAAACGTAAATTTAGTCCGATACGTATGCAAAATAAATATTCAGTCTACACTTTTTTTTTCCTGGTAATTTTAGGAATTATATACTTTTTATCAATTGGTAAAGATCCTGCTTTAGGGGATAGCATTGGTTTTACGATACAAGGCTATAATGGATTTGCTTTTGAATCTAATGCTACCAATCACTTTTTGTTTTCCAATATTTTGGGGTTAGCCCATAAAGTACTCCCATTTATCAATGTTCATTTTTTATTTGTTGGAATATGCATTATTTCAGGTTTATTAGCTCTGTTTTATCTCAGAAAATTATTGCTTTTACTGGAAGTTTCTGAGAAATCATCGTTAATGTGTATTATGATCATGGGATTTTCATTTACATTCTGGAGACAAGCCGTTATTACAGAAGTGTATACGTTCTACTTGTTATTTGTAATCTTATTCCTGATTCAGTTATTCCGATTTCTTAAAGAAAAAGATATCAGACATTTTTATTATATGTCTGTGTTTCTAGGTATTCTTTTTTTAGTCCACATCCAAACCATTCTTTTCGGTCCGATTTATTTTTATTTTATATTTAAAAATTTCAGATTTCTTAAAAAACATTTTATATACGGAGGAGTTATAACCCTTGGATTATTTTCAATTCTGTTAATTCCTGTTGCGTTGGGACGTCATTCGTTATTATCTATATTTACCGATAATGCTTATGAAAACTCTCTTTTTGATTATGATCCTGCAACACTTTTGAATAGCATCATCAAGAATCTGGGGATCCTGGGATATAATTTTTTATTTTTCAGCTTATTTATTCTCTGGTCACTTAAAAACAGAAAATGGCTCGACTACATTCTTATCGGAGCTCTTCCTTTTTTATTTTTCTGTATAAAACATAATGTATCGGATGTTCATGTCTTTCAGCTTGTGCCTTATATCTTTATTATAATTCTCATAGGCCGGGGACTAGATAAATTTTCTAAAATCCCTGTTTTATTACCCGTTATTATTCCTGTTTTTTACTTTGCATCGTATAAAATCATTCAACCCACTTCTATCGGTCAGAATATCGAAAAAGAAAAAGGTTTTAAAGGAGGAACAAGATATATGTTTTTCCCTCCACTCCACGATAATCCAGATCTGGATTCTGTGTTGAAAAACTACGAAAAAGATTCACTCTATGAAAAATATGGTGTAAAAGAAATGTATCCTTCTATTATTCAATGGGAAGAAATTAAAAAGAAAAATAATTATTAAATCTAAATATGAAAAAAGTTTTATTTCTAGCAAGTAGTTTGATTATTAACAGTGCAGTATATTCTCAATTATATACGCCTAATTCAACGACTTCAACAACCACCAATGGTGCAACCGGCAATATTGGAATCGGGACTAATAATCCTGATGCCAAATTAACGGTTCAGGATAATGGAGTTTCGGGCTCTAACCAGTTTTTATTACGAACAAATCATGCCAGAAATCCTGAACGATATTTTATGAAAGCCAGTGTCTTCGGAACAGGAACAGAAGATATTGCTTTTTCCCTGAGACATGACGGGCAAATGTTTGTGGGAGGAAATGTACGGTTGGGTATGAATGACAATACAGCTTCTGATGCTGCATTACGCATCTTTAAAAATGAAAATACGCTTGTCGAAATTGCAAATTCTCTGGGCAGGCTTCAGATCTTTAAATCATCATGTGCTAACTGTGGCGCTATAGGAGCTGCTGCCGGGGATACTGTTTTAAGGAATTTGGGACAATCTCCCAATATTATCTTTTATATCCCTAACAACAGTAATGACGGTTTAAGCTACACCGGATTTGGTAACGATGCCCATGGGGTCTGGGCAAAATTTTTTAATAATAAAACTGCCAAATTCGATGGTAAAGTTTACGCCAAGGAAGTGGAAGTAAAAGCCAATGTATGGGCAGATTATGTTTTTAAGAAAGATTACAAGCTTAATTCTCTGGAAGAAGTGGAAAAACACATTGAAGAAAAAGGACATTTACCTAATATTCCTTCTGCAGAAGAAATTATAACGAAAGGCATCAATGTCGCTGAAATGGATGCTAAACTTCTTGAAAAAATTGAGGAGCTGACTTTGTATTCGATTGATCAGAATAAAAAATTACAACTCCAGTCTGAGAAAATCGAAAAGCTGGAGAAACAATTGGAACAACTTCTTTCTACTAAAAAATAACACCCATGAAAACAAAATTACTTTCGATCATCTCTGTATTTTTAAGCTTTCTGGGCTTCGCACAAACGGAGGTGTATTTTAAATATGATGAGGCCGGAAATCAAAGGTACCGGGGGACTAATGCTACCGGTAAAAAAGCGGCGGAAGAAATTAAAGAAATCCCTCAACTTGAGGAAGCCAGAACGGTTGCTGCCGTAAAGGATCCCGTGATGGATGAAAAATCTTTCTGGAAGCAGATCAGGCTGTATCCCGTTCCGGTAAATGATGTATTAACCATCGACTGGACAGAAGAAGCAGATGATATTATTGAATCTGTCGCTTTGTACCAGCACAGCACGGTGCACTGTGTAAATCGTCAGCAAAAAGTGGACATTAGACATTAAAAATTTAAGGAGTGTTTTCATAAAAAGAGTAATTTTAATTATGGCAACACCGAAAAAGAAACCGACCGAGAAATTCGTAAAAGATATTCGGCAGAACACCCGCAGAATATTCACTGCAGAGCAAAAGATTTTAATCGTGATGGAAGGTCTTCGAGCGGAGACTTCCGTAGCCGAACTTTGCAGGAACCATAATATTGCACAGTCGCAGTTTTATGCCTGGAACAAGGAGTTTATGGAAGCAGGAAAGAAGCGCTTAAATGGAGATGTCGCTCGCGAGGCTACGAGTGATGAAGTATCAGATCTGAAGAAGGAAAATGCACGTTTGAAAGAGATCGTAGCTGATCTGGTCGTTCGCTATGACATTGTAAAAAAAAGTTTAGACAGGCTGGATTAATCGATAAATACAGGAAATATATGAGATTATCGGCAGCTGAGAAATACGAGATCATTCAAACGGTAACCACAAGTGAACTCGGCGTGAAACGAACCTTGGAAAGTTTTGGAATTGCTAGAAGCAGCTTTTACAAATGGTATCAAAGCTACTTGGAAAACGGCTATGATGGCTTGGAAACTACGAAAAGAACAAACCATAGGCAATGGAACAGCATTCCTGAAAGACAGAAAGATCTGGTAGTAGAGATCGCTTTGGAACACACCGAATTATCTGCAAGGGAACTGGCCTACAAAATTACCGATGAGCAAAGTGTTTTTATTTCAGAATCTAGTGTTTACCGGATTTTGAAGCAAAGAGACTTAATCCCGGCACCGAATCATTTTCTTCTTTCGGCAGCAAATGAGTTCAAAGACAAAACGGAATTTGTGCATCAAATGTGGCAGACAGATTTTACTTATTTCAAGATCATAGGCTGGGGATGGTACTATCTGAGCACGATCTTGGACGATTACAGCCGCTACATCATTCACTGGGAGCTATGCGACTCAATGAAAGCCGAAGATGTGAAACGAACGGTGGACACAGCCATTAAAAAAGCAAAATTAAAGACCAAAGCCAAACCGAAACTGCTCTCGGACAACGGTTCCTGCTACGTCTCCAATGAGTTGAAAAGCTATCTGAAAGACGATTTAAGGATGAAACAGGTTCACGGAAAACCAATGCATCCGCAGACCCAGGGCAAGATTGAACGTTATCACAGAACGATGAAAAATGTAGTGAAACTAAATCATTTTTATCATCCCGAGGAACTCATCCAGGCACTGGAGAAGTTTGTAGAAAACTACAATAACAAGCGCTATCACGAGTCGATAAATAACCTCACTCCAGCAGATGTGTACTTCGGAAGATCAGAACAGATTTTGGAAAAAAGAAAGCAAACAAAAGCGGAATCCATCCGAAAAAGAAGACAAATATATAACCAACAAAAATTAGTAAGTTTATAAATCGAAAATCCTCCTTAAGGATTTAAACTAAAATGTCTAAGTTGGTTTGAAGACGTACAATGAAGCAATAGAAATCGCCTATGAAATACTTAAAGCAAGAGGTGTAATTTTTTCAATCTCTGAAGAACAGATGATAATTCAGATGATAAAGAATAAAAAACATAAAGAATTAAATATTACTAACATTAATAAATGGGATATTAATGCTGTTGATAAAGATTTATCAAATATTTTTTATTCTCAAAAAGCTGTTTGGTATTTTAGTGTTTTTGGAGGGGTACATATAGGTTCGGTTTTATTAGCTCTTAATTTATTTAGTATCTCGAAAAAAATGAGAGCGCTGTCGGTTATGTTGTTTGGTTTTTCCTACTCTGCAATGTCATACTATATTTATGAGTTAGCACAAATTTATTTTGCAGAATATAGTATTTTGATTTTTATTATTTTGACAGCTGGTGGAGCTTCTATACTTCAATTCTTTTTTTGGGATAAATATTTAGCTAATATTCAATATAGGAAAAAAGATATTCTGATGCCTATCATTTTATGTATTATTTTTAATACTTTAATATTTCTAGGAATAACAATGCTAAAAAAATAAATAAAAAGATAATTCATACCACTCTCTTTACTTAAAGATTAATTAAACTTGGTTTTGCTGATGCTAATAAGAAAGTTATGGATTAGTACACACAGGCATACTGAATTAGTTTAACGAAAAAGGAGGTTTATATAAAGTTGCACAATAATCAGGGATGTTTAAGAAGGAACAATTAAGATTTATGAAGACGGAAATTCATGGGGTATACAAGGAACAGATAGATTAAATTAAAACAGCGGAAAATTTTGATTGGATTTTTGATGGAAAGAAGTTCAACCTGTAAAAATTGATATCTGATTACATTTCAAATATAAATATGTTTTTCAAAACTCGCCAATTAATGATGGATTCAAAATTTTAGTCTATGAAAATTTTTAAGATTTTTAATATCATATTCTTATTAGCAACAATATATCAGTTTTATAATTTTAAAGTTATATTTAGGTATAGTATTTCTGATGAAAAATTAAATGCTGAATATAATTATGAGCAATGTAGAATTACTAAAGCAGAGTATGAAAAAGAGTTGTTTGATATTGGAATAGAAAAGGAAAAAATAGTTCTGTATGAGAAAATAAATCAATTCTTATTGATAATAAATATTTTATTCTTTTTATATTGGGTTCATATATGGATTAATAAGAAACAATTCAGACGATTTAAGAATTTATTACGTACGGTCAGGGATATAATAAATCAGGCTGAAGAATAAATGTTCAATACAAGGATAAAAGTTATACAGAAAGTGTATATCATGTAGATGTCGCTTTTATGAAAAATGGACAGGGCGTATTTGGACATACGCTTTATTCACCATACTATAATAAATTTTATTAAAATGAATTATAAATATATATTCGTTAGTATTTCTATGTTACTTAGTTTAATACATTGCACAACAAATAAAAAGTCTACGAATGAACAAGATTTAAAAAAAATAGAAATATTGTTATCAAAACATAAAAGATATGCTTTTATAGATTTATACCGAAAATCACTTAGACAGGAAGAAAAAAAATATCACGTAAAAAAATGCGATTCCTTATTGGATGTATCGTCCACTGAATTATATAATGAAAATTGTTTAAAAGCTGATTTTTATTCTGATGACCATAAATCGTATAATGATGAGAATTATAATTTATTAATTTTGAAATGGCTCAAAAAGGATTATCCTGTTTATATGCCAACGGATAATCCTGATGTCAGAACAACAATGACATTCAAAAAAGCGTTAGATTTTTACGAGAGCGATGATTTGAATAAATATATAGATTCATTAAGGATTTTGTTTTACAAAAAGTATGAACGGCATAATCTAAAAAGTATAGATTGTGTTGAATAGAATATATACCGTCATTTGGCTGGATTTCATATTAAAGAGAGAGCATTCTTATCTAGTTAATAAAGTCCCAGTTTTTTTATAAAGTCCTAGTTTTCAAACTTTAAAATATGAAATCAACAATTTATAATTTTTTACTTATCGTTATTGGAGTGCTTTTGTATTTCATTATTTTCAAATATTTTTTTATTAAGTTTGATATCACTGGATTAATTCATGATATTATAGAGCCGGAAAAAGAAGCTTATATTGGGTTGAGCTATCTGGGGTATGTCTATTTTATTTATAGTCTCATTTGGATAGGCATTTTATTGATTATCAGTCATTATATTAAGAAAAACAAATACACCAAATCAAATTATATATTGATTATAATTTTTGCATTGATAGGTTTATCTGGGTTGTATATTCAATTCTTGAACTAGTAAATTCCATTCATTAATCATTGTATAAAGCTTTGATTTTAAGATATATAATTAGCTCCAAAAAATTGACTCCATGTCAAATATTAAATCAGAGTAGGAATTTTTCTATTCTGATTTAGTTTTTACAGTTTATATTATGTTTGTTATACACATGAGGTATAAATCCAAATACAAGGTTTACCTAACTATAGATTAGAGTACTGAAACTACCAAAGAGAAGTAAAATATACGCAAGATTTGTGGTCTGTTCAACAATATTATAAGCATAAAAAGACTTCGGGATTATGAATAGAATTATTTTTTTAGTTATTTTATTGTACTGTAACTGTGCTTTTTCGCAGAGTATTTCTTTAAAAGTGAGTGATAATCTACACTACATCTACATTACTGTAAAATCAGAAAGCAGTATCAGTATCAAAAAGGATATAGAATATGCCAATAATAACTTTTATCAAGTAAAAACAATAGGGGTAAGTCCAAATAAATTAACCGTATTTTTATACGATGAAAAGGGCAACTTCATTGAAAGTGGAATTGCTAATAAAACAATTGGGAAAGCAGACTTTGAATCTGCTGAACAGCTTGACTCTTATTGGAAAGAAAAAGAAATATTAAATAAGGCATATCAAGACATACGTCAAATTAAGATGAAATTCCTACATCTAAAAACATTATATTAAAATATCCTTTTCGTATTTATAGTGATGCAACCTCTCTTTTTAAGGAATATCCCTGTACCATGCTCAACTGCTGGTATGAATTTTATACTTTAGAAAAAGGCAGGAAATACAAAATGCAAATTCAATTAAAAGTGAAATCTAAAATATCCAGATCTAATATTGTAGAATTTATTTATTAACAAAATGAAGACTTTCTCTTCAAAGGTAAACTCCCTTTTTGGAATAGGTAATTTGTTTTGTAAGCTTATACCATTTGACTCGTGAAAAAAAGAAATATATATTTATTTATACTGATTATACTTTTAGGAATATTTATCTTATTTAGACCCGATTTATTTATAAGGGAAATATTTAATTCTAAGAGGACTTCGAAAATACCGGAAAAATATGAAACCTACATACCTGCAGATTTTATTTCTCATCATGTTTATACCATAGAATATTCAGAGAGCCCGCCGGTAAGCTTTTTTAGAAATGACACAATTGATTTTATTACAGTCCAGTATGATTGTTATTCTAAAATGGATATCGCCTATTCCAAAAATGGTATTGAAAATTTAAATAACAAATTTTCCGGTGCATTTGAATTCAAAAATTCATTAGTCAGATATTTTAACAGGAATATTGGAAATGAAAAAATAAAAGTAATCAGATTCACCGGAGATTATACCGTAAGCATTAATAATGAAAAGATCAATTGCACCTACTTTACGGGAGATTTTGAAATATTAATCAATAATAAAAAAATAGTTTCCTACAAAACATTGGATAAAAGTTGTGTCATCCTTAAAAAGGATCAATCAGTCATACAGTTATACATTGTAGATAGTGACAACAAAGAGGTGATCAATCAATTTTTGCTTTAATAATCCGAGAGAAAAACGGCAATAAATTCTGTATTTAAAAAAGTTAAAAGAGGAACTTTTGGAACCTATTCAGCAGCTGGAGGTCAATTAATGTATGATGGAGTTATATATTCCCAAGGTAATATTTGTGGATATAGGCTCAGTTTCAGGATGGAAACAACAATTACATCTGCTATTGCCGCCACTGAAGCTGGTGTTGCTTTAGCAGGGCCTTATGGATTTTTAGTAAGGTCAACAATTAATAATGAATTTAAAAATATCAATAAAAAGCCAAATACAGGCTTTAAGAGAGCTGATTATAGTTAGTATAATATATTTCGGAACCATGTCTTTTCTGTATCTGAAAACTGATTTTGATTTATTCAGGATACTTTTTTTTTTCGACAATATGTTTCTACTTACTGGTGATTTTATTACCTGTCGTTATTTTGCATATTAATTATTTAAACAATAATAGTTTTAAAGACATTTCCGTTTATAAAAATAAGCTGGTTATCGGTAATAAAGAATATCATGCAGAAAATATTCAGTCCATTACCCTATATGCGACCCATCAGCATTTCAATAATTCAGTTGGCGCCTTTTCATTTGCCTACAATGATTACTATTACTACAGTGAAATTATCTTACAGAATAGTTCCGAAAAAATAATTTTAACTTCTTTGCTTGGTTATAAGCTCGATAAAATTTTAAGAGAAAACTTTGAATCCGTAAAAACGATTGAGCATATGGGAGGTTTCTTTTCATTATTAATTAAATGAAATTTAAAAAACTAAGTTTGTACAAATACATCAATCATACGGCAGAGGTTGCTATTTCTCAGAACAAATGATTAAATTAGTTCCGTTCAACAATATAAAAAAAGCAAGTTCCCGAAAATTATCGGTAAAACTAAATAACCAGATATGCAATCCCACATCCTTATATCAAAAATAATCGTCTGTATTTCTACCCTATTTTTAATTGCAGGCTGTAATGAAAAAAAGATTCAGAAAACCAAATTACCATAACCATCAGACCCATTGACAGCAAAACCAAACATCCTAGAATCAATATGTTTGATACGATAGTCATTAGAAAACAGGGCATTGGTTATTTAATAAAGACTTTTAATAAAGTTGGTGAATACATCACAGATTCTACAGGAACAGTTAATATTAAAGTCGATTCTACTAAGATATATGACATTTCAGTTTTCGGTTTGAATGGATCAGGAGGTGAAATATATTATCCCGGGAATTTAAAAAATGGTCAGGTAGTCAATATAGAGGCTATTGATCAGCAGATCATTAAAATAGGTAAACAATAATTTCGGTTGACAAAAATGTTGGTTGCAACGAAGATCTCATTTACAACTTATGTAAAATACTTTTATTTCTCCATTATTTTTAAAAAGCATTAGATTTCAATTGAATTCATGCATGGCAGACCATAAAAAACCGTCCCACAAATAGTGAGACGGCTGTTTTACAGATTGTATGAACCTATAAATTCGGATTATTCTCAATCTCCTTCTGCGGAATCGAAAATAAATAATACCTGCTGTTCGCTGTAAACGCGGACTGGTCCGGGAAAGCAAAAATCGTATGCCCTCTTCCATTCACGGTTTTCACGATGCCGTCCGGAGTGGTAATCTGCACCTGAATTGCCTGTCCGCTAGTATTTGTAAATGGTTTTCTTACCACGGTTCCCTGTGTTCTGATAATATCGGATAACGAAAAACCTTCACCGAACAGTTCTTTTCTTCTCTCAATCAGAACTTCTTTGATGACCTCATTCTGAGCCATAGATCCTGCATATGGATTGGCATTTCTTGCCAATTTCAACTGATTTAAAACCCCTACGGCATTGCTGACATTTCCGTTTCTTGCCTCAGCTTCAGCTTCAATTAAATACATTTCAGCAGCTCTCATGAAAACGATGTCTGCAATTAAATTTGCCTTAAATTTAAACTTGGCGTATCTCAACAGCCCTTCCCTACCCGGATTTCCATCCCATGAGAATAAAGAATAACGGATATCGTTCGTATCAAACAAATCTTTAAAATAAGGATCTGCCATAAAGCTGTAATAATAGCTTCCCGAAGAGGAAACATCCAAAAAGTGAAACGCATAGCTTTCACCCGACTGTTCCTGCGTCTGCCCATGTCCCCAGATCCATTCGCCGTTGCTGATGTCATTGAAGCCATCCTTATATTTCTCGGCAGTCATTAAAGCATATCCGTTCCTGGCAATTTTTGCGGAAGCAGCAGCCTTCGTCCATTCACCCGTATTCAGATAGGCTCTTGCCAAAAGGCCATTCACCACCGATCTGTCGATTTTATCTTTATTATTTCTTGAATAATTCTGTAGTAACAGATCAGCATCCTTCAGATCACTTTTGACCAGCGTATAAATTTCCTCCAGGCTTGCTTTTTTCTTTCCGACTGAGCTGGTGGTCGTAGGTTCGGTATAAATCGGGGCCGTGAGTGCATTTTTATCCTTTAAATAACTGAACTGGTAAAAACTTGCCAGGTTCAGGTAACAGAATGCTCTCAACGCTTTTGCCTGGCCCTTCACCTGGTCTTTTTTCTCCTGAGTTCCTTCTGCAGCATCAATTCTCGCAATAACATTATTCATATTATTGATGACGGAGTATAAAGAATTCCAGATATACAAAGGCCGGCTACCGGTATTGTTCACCAGATCCGTGAAAGCGTAGGCGCCTGGAAAACCATATTTATTGGTTAAAACCGCGACGTCACTTCCCATGGCATCACTCGTTCTCAACACGGTAGAATATCCTATGTTGGCATAAGTTGGTCCGTCATCATTGAATTTTGCCCAGGTTCCGTTAATAACAGTTTCAGCACTTTCGGCTGTTTTGAAAACCTCCGCTTCATTAGCCTGATTGGTAGGAGCAGTTTCCAGATCGCTTTCACAGCTTGTTAAAAACAGGGCTGTGATTAAAGCTAAAGACAGATATTTTAATTTTTTCATTGGTTTAATTTTAAAAGTTTAAAGAGTAGCCTGTAATCCGAAGGTAACCGTTCTCATCGCCGGATACCGGTAATATGTTGTCCCGTCTAAGGTCTGCTCAGGGTCCATTCCCTTATGTTTGTAAAAGGTTAAAAGGTTTTCAGCCTGTACATAGATTCTGAATTTCTTCAGTCCTATTTTTTCAAAATAATCGGTCGGAAGTGTGTATCCCAAACTTACATTTTTCACCCGGGCATACGTTCCGGAGTATAAAAATCTTGACGACGTTGAAGTCCAGTTATTGGTGGTTGTACTTAAAGCCGGAACATCCGTATCTGTATTTTCCGGAGTCCATCTGTTGATCATCTCGGCACTCCAGGCCCGTCCTGCCGAACTACCGTTATGCATTAACATGGTATAATCGGTATCTAAAATCTTTCCTCCCACGCTGAAAGTCACCAACGTTGAAAAGTCAAAGTTTTTATAAGCCAGGCTTGTCGTTAAACCACCCATAACCTTAGGAAGTGATGATCCTGCAAAGTTTTTGTAGCTTTCGCATATTCCGAGGTCGTTCCTTCCACCGTATTTCCTGCAGCATCAGTCGTTATGGTTTTCCAAAGCGGATTTCCGTTTGTCGGATCTACTCCCATCCATTCCGGAATGAAGAAATCGTAGATGGATCCTCCAACTTGTAACAGTTTTGTTCCGCTGACAATAGAACCTTTCGGAAGTTTTGTGATCTCATTTTTTAAAGTACTTAGATTAAGATCTACATTCCATTCAAAATCGCTTGTTTTAATTGGTGTTGTGAATAAAGAAAATTCAAAACCTTTATTTTTCAATTCCCCGATATTTGCCTGATATTCTGTGAAGCCCAGTGATGGCGCCAAAGGCATTCCGAATAAAAGGTCTTTACTCTGGCGCTGGAAATATTCTACATTCCCTTTAATTCTGTTTTTTAAAATCGCGAATTCCAAACCTACGTTTAAATTAAGGTTGGTTTCCCATTTCAGATCCGGAGTCGGCAATTTATTGGCAACCGTGCCCCCTTCGCCCAGATTATTGTAAAAGTCATACAAACTTTGGTAAGCATAATACGTACTCAGTTTATCATTCCCCTGGCCACCGTAGCTTGCCCGAAGCGTTAAATGGTTGAAGAAATTTAAATTTTTAATAAAAGTTTCGTTGGATGCTTTCCAGGAACCTCCGACAGACCAGAATGTCCCCCACCTGTTTTCAGGAGAAAATCTTGAAGATCCATCTGCTCTCACCGATCCGGAAAGGAAATATTTATTCTGATAATCGTATTCCGCTTTTCCAAGGTAACTCAGCAATCCCAACTGATCACTGCTTCCGCTGAATCCTCCTAATAAGGCCGCCGCATTAGGCTCGTAGTAATAAGGAAGTGAGAACTGGCTTCTGTTTCCTGAAATGGTCTGATATTCGTAATGGTAAAATTCCTGTCCACCCAAAATATTAATGTGATGCTGTCCGATTTTTTTATCATATGTCAAAATATTACTCGTAGTATAAGAAAGCGTTCTTGAATTGGTTTTCGTTACCGACCCTCCGATTTCCGCACCTTCACCCAACAATGGATTGGTGTAATAATGACCATTGTAATTCACTAAATCAACCGAAAAACTTGTTCGGAATTTAAGTTCCGGAAGGAAAGTAAATTCAGCAAAACCTTTTCCTGAAAAGTTATCTTCCCTGTTTTCATTTTTATCTAAAGGCAGTGTCGCTGCTGCATTTTCGTTCTGTAATGCACTGGTCGGTCTGTATTTTCCGAAATCGTAAATATAGTTTCCGTTGGAATCCAGCCTATAGCTTCCGTCTGCATTCCTTTCATAATACGGGTAAAAAGACGGAATAATTCTCGCGGCATTAATCACATTATCCGTTCTGGAATCTGATGAAGGCGGCGCTTCCTGGAGACTGTTGGTATAGGCTAAGTTCGCTCCCAGGTTCAGCCATTTTTTGACTTCAGAATTAATTTTTAATCTGGTACTGTATCTCTTAAATCCTGACTCAATGGCAATTCCCTTATCATCGAGGTATCCCAGAGAGAAGAAATAATTGCTCTTCTCATTTCCACCGCTGATGTCCAGGTCCACCTGGTTCCTTGAAGCCACTCTCTGCAAGATATCTTTCCAGTTGTCGTTCCATAAAGGAGTCGCTCCGGCTACCAGCTTCCCGTCTGTTCCCACCGGTTTTGTATAGCTGGCTCCATAAGGATTAATGCCTAATGCATTCACTAAATTATCCGTTGCCATCTGCGCTGCCTGCTGAGAAGAAATCTGGCTGGACTTATACCCGTTTCTCAATGCTTCCCAATACAGTTCGTAGTACTGATCGGTACTCAGCTGCTCATAATCTTTTACAGCACGGCCTGAAAAGCCCTGACTGATATTAAAATTCACGCGGGCTTCTCCTTTCTTACCTGATTTTGTCGTAATAATGATAATTCCGTTCGCTCCTCGTGATCCGTACAGGGAACTCGCTGTCGCATCCTTCAGCACACTGATCGATTCGATATCATTAGGACTTATTGAATTGATATTTCCGTCGAAAGGAATCCCGTCTACCACAAACAGAGGATTGCTGGAAGCACTGACAGAACCGATCCCACGAATTCTTATTGATGCCGTGGAACCCGGCTGTCCCGAAGAACTTACTGCCTGAAGTCCCGGAACCTGCCCTTCCAGTGCTTTCGTGATATTGGTAACGGGTCTGTTGTTGATTTTCTCGCTGGAAATGGTTGCTACCGAACCTGTATAACTTGTCCTTTTTGCTTTTCCGTACGCGACCACCACGACTTCATCGATCTCTTTTTCATGAAGCGTATCATTTTTTGTCTGCTGCGCATTAATCTGTGCTATCCCGAGAAAGAATGCCGCTACCGGCGGAATCCAGACTTTTGAATTAATTGAATCTTTGTTAATCATAATCAGTTTTTTATACCAAATATTAAAAATTTACCCTTTACAGAATAGTCAGCAAAGGGCACCGATCAATACGATTAACCAATTGCTTATTTTTCCTTTAAAGGCTGAATGTAACACCTTGCTTTGTGCAGGTTGTTAAGATTTCACAGGGTCAGTTCCCTCCATCTTTCTTTATAAGCCGATCGAAATAGGTCTGCAAATCTAAAAACAATTAGTCTATAAAACAAGTAGACTTTTGAAAAATTAATTATAATTTCACAAAAATTAAGTTAATTTTTAACCAAAAACCAATGAAACAACTACTTACGTAAAAATGTTAAATTAATAAATATGAGAAATATCATTAAAAATAATGCAATGGAAAAATTTATCTCTGCCCGAATTCATGTACGTAGTGGGTTTTGTCAGGTACGATTTCAGAATCACATCAAAAAGTGGTCTATAGATATCTGCGAGATATTGCGTTTATTTTTTTCTGAAAACAATCGTAACTACTGCGGCATAAATAAAAAAACTTAATTAATTTTATAGAATGAAAGTTTTAATTGTAAACGGACCTAATCTAAATCTGTTGGGCACACGAGAACCTGAGATCTACGGGACAACTTCAATGGAAAATTATCTGGAAATCTTAAGATCAGAATTTCCCAGTCATGAATTATACTATTATCAGTCTAATATCGAAGGAGAACTGATTAACAGATTGCAGGAAGATGATTTTGATGCCGTAGTGATCAACCCGGGCGCTTTCACCCATTACTCTTATGCGATCGCAGATTGTTTAAAGAATATCAGGAAGCAGAAAGTGGAAGTTCACATCAGCAATATTTACCAGAGAGAAGAGTTTCGGCAGAAGTCTGTAACAGCAGCGAATACGGATGCTGTGCTGTCTGGATTCGGATTGGATGGATATCGTCTGGCTATCTTAAGTTTAAAGTAATTTCCCGATGTTGTCATGGAAGTAAGCGATTCGGTGTACTGTAAAAACGTTGGAATATATGCTGGTCAACTGACTAAGAGGAAGTCATACAAAATCATAGAAATTAATCCACAGAATATTAGAATACAAAATGATGAAAATAAATTAAAATGGTATGCAAAATGGTATTTTGATTTAAACAATGAACCGGAAATAGTTTCAATTCATATAGACGACGAAATAACGGATGAAGAATCTGATCTTATAGAAGTGAGTATCGATTTAGTTAACGGCGCCAGGTACTGGGTCGTTTTTACCACCCCAAAATATTTGGATCAGATGCTGAATGACGAAAACCATTTTTCCGCCTACCACTGCATCATCATCAAAAACCTGAATGAAAAATCAATTCAATCAGTAATTTATCAATTGGATGAACAGAACGAGCTACTTGAAAACTGTAAAAAATATTAAAAAAGCCTCATCAAACTGATGAGGCTTTGTAACTTAGTTTGTTGTTTGTTCCTGCAATTGAGGACCGGAAGCAATAAGCTTTTTCCCTTCTTCAGTATTGCAGTACTGCTCAAAATTTGTGATATATTTTGCAGCAAGATCTTTTGCTTTTTCTTCCCATTCAGCCACATTGCTGTAAGAATCCCTGGGATCTAAAATTCCTTCAGAAACATTCGGTAATTCTGTAGGAACTTCAAGATTCATGATTGGGATTCTTGTTTTCGGAGCGTTTTCAATAGAACCGTCAATGATCGAATCGATAATCGCTCTGGTATCTTTTAGAGAAATTCTTTTTCCTGTCCCGTTCCAGCCTGTATTGACAAGGTATGCTTTAGCTCCGTGCTCTTTCATTTTTCCGATCAACGTTTTTGAATACATGGTCGGATGCAATGTCAGGAATGCTTCACCAAATGCCGGTGAAAAAGATGGCTGAGGTTCCGTGATTCCTCTTTCGGTACCTGCCAGTTTTGAAGTATATCCACACAGGAAATGATATTGAGCCTGGTTTTCGTCCAGAACAGAAACCGGAGGCAGTACTCCGAATGCATCCGCAGACAGATAAACAATTTTTTTGGCATGTCCTGCTTTTGAAGGCAGAACAATTTTATTAATATGATAGATCGGATAAGATACTCTCGTATTTTCTGTGATTGACCCATCCGTATAGTCGGCAACCCCGTTATTCACCACGACATTTTCAAGAAGGGCATCTCTCTTGATGGCTCTGAAAATATCCGGTTCTTTTTCCTCAGAAAGATCAATTACTTTGGCATAACAGCCTCCTTCGTAATTGAATACTCCATTGTTATCCCATCCATGCTCGTCATCGCCGATCAGATATCTTTTGGGATCTGCAGATAAAGTTGTTTTTCCTGTACCTGAAAGGCCGAAGAAAAGCGCAACATCACCTTCTTCACCTACGTTGGCAGAACAGTGCATGGAAGCCATCCCTTTTAAAGGCAGATAATAATTCATCATGGCAAACATTCCTTTTTTCATCTCCCCACCATACCAGGTTCCTCCGATGATCTGAAGTTTCTCCGTAAGATTGAACATGATAAAGTTTTCAGAATGCAATTCCTGCGCTTCCCAGTTCGGGTTGGTCGTTTTAGAACCATTGATCACGGTAAAGTCCGGTTCCCCGAAGTTTTCAAGCTCGTAGTGAGAAGGACGGATGAACATATTGGTAACGAAATGCGCCTGCCATGCTACCTCAACAATGAAACGCACTTTAAGTCTTGTGTCCGTATTGGTTCCACAAAAAGCATCAACGACATAGATTTTCTTTGAGGCAGAAAGCTGGTCCAGCACTAAATCTTTACAAGACTGGAAAATTTCCGCTGTAGTAGGCAAATTTACTTTACCGTCCCAGAAGATGGTTTCTCTTGTAACATCATCCTGAACGATATACCTGTCTTTAGGAGAACGACCTGTGAAAATTCCTGTTTTTACTGATACTGCACCAGATTCCGTAAGCTCAGCTTTTTCAAAGCCCTGATTTTCAGGAGAAACTTCATCTTGATACAATTCTTCGTAAGAAGGATTGTAAACGATTTCGTAATTTCCTTTAATCCCTAATTTTTCTAAATCCTGGATGATTTTAGCGTGTTTCATTTTACTTATATTTTCTATTTCTTTTTTGGGTATAACAAAATTAATATTAATTAATTGTTAAAGGTGGTTTAAATATAATGATATAAGTCAGAATGGCAAATAAAAAATAAGCCTTATAAGTTACTATTAATCAAATAATTAATTCATTCCAGTCGAAAATAGTGTTAAAACCTTTTCCCCAAAAATAGTCCTGATAGCCTTCAAATTTTGAGCTCATTACAAAATCTCCGCCCCATGCTCCCAAACTTTTAATAAAAACCGGACAATCGGGAAAAAACTGTTGTCTCACTGTGGGAATTTCAAGGAAATCGGATATTTTTTGCTCATGAATGAACAGGAGTTCAGAAAAATTTTCCAATTCGTTACATAGCAAAATATTTCTTGTGAGATCCGAAAATTCATCAACCCGTTTTTGAGACTTCTCTTTTGACCTGTAAAAACTGATTCCTTCACGGCTGTCCTGTTTTTGATTCAGGTGAATGAAAATAAGCTCATTTTTGAAAGGAGGACTGAAATTCACCTTTTCATAACTAATCTCAGGAACGTTCCGGAAAAGCACTGCTGATTTCTCTTTAGCAACTGCTATATCGTAACCGCTTCCACCCAGACTTATCTTATTAAGAAAGAAAGGATCGATCTCTGCCCATTCCGCGAGATTATTCATTAAGGTAGAACTGCTTCCAAGTCCGTAATTGGCAGGAAACTGAAGGTTGGTTGTTAAATGATACGTGAAGTCGTTTCTGAATCGAATGGCTGAGAGTGCCTGAACGTTCTTTAAGGTCTTCAGGATAAATTCAGCACCTGACGGAATATTGGTTTCTACAATCTGCCAGCTTTTATAATCAATGACCGCTTTCAGCCATAATTTGTTCTGATGATAGGCTTCCCAAAAAATCAAAGATTTCTGATCATCCTTTTGATAAAAGGAAAGCTCTTGTCCCAGCCTGGTAGGTACTGCTAAGACAAGAGCTCCGTCCATTGCGAAATATTCTGAAGTAAGCATAAGCTTTCCCGGTGAAAATATTCCGCTCATATTTTTAATTTTTAGATTGCTGATGCAACGTCTACAGAAGAATCGATTTTTTTAATTAATCCCTGAAGGGTTTTTCCGGGACCCACTTCGATAAAGTTGGTTGCTCCGTCCTTAATCATCTTCTGAACAGACTGTGTCCATTTTACCGGACCCGTAAGCTGTGCAATAAGGTTCTGTTTTATTTCTTCAGGATTTGTAATCGCTGTCGTCGTAATATTCTGATATACAGGAATGGTCGCATTTCTGAATTTTGTTTTCTCAATCGCTGCCGCCAGTCTTTCCTGTGCAGGCTGCATTAGTGGAGAATGAAAAGCTCCGTTTACAGGCAGCATTAAGGCTCTTTTTGCTCCTGCTTCTTTTAATTGAGCACAGGCTTCTTCTACAGCGGCCGTTTCTCCCGAAATCACCAATTGTCCGGGACAGTTATAATTGGCAGGAACTACTACCCCATTGATCTGGGCGCAGATCTCTTCCACTCTGGCATCTTCCAATCCTAAGATTGCAGCCATTGAACTTGGATTGGCATTACAGGCATCCTGCATAGCTTTCGCTCTTTCAGAAACCAATTTCAGCCCGTCATCAAAGGACAAAACGCCGTTGGCTACCAATGCTGAAAATTCTCCTAAAGAATGTCCTGCTACCATTTCGGCTCCAAGACCGTTTACTGCTTTCAGCGCAGCTACGGAATGTATAAAAATAGAAGGCTGGGTAACTTCTGTTTTTTTCAGGTCTTCATCTGTTCCATTAAACATAAGGGAAAGGATATCAAACCCTAAAATTTCATTGGCAGATTCCATCATGTCCTTAATGTCTTTTCTGGAATCATACAATTCTTTCCCCATTCCTACAAACTGAGAACCCTGCCCAGGAAATACAAGTGCTTTCATGTATTAATTTAAAATATTTTGCAAATATAAATATAATGTTAACAATATTCTCTAACTTGATTCAAATCATTTAGGGAACCAGTCTGATAACCCTGTAACCTGTATTTACGTAAGCTCCGTTTGCTTTTGATTTTACAAACTCAAATTTGGTTGCCAACTGAGTCTGAACTTTATTGATCTGTCTGAAGATTTCTCCTTTTCTGTTTTCTCTGCTCAGCATGTCATTTACTACATCAAAGCCGATAACAGCATATTTTGGAGGCGTCTTGCAATATTTACTTTTATAAGCTGCGAGAATTTCTTTTTCAAAACTACCTTCTGCGTTGATCTTTCTGTCCATCAGATACACCAGATTTGCCTGGCTCAGCTCATCCACTTTCTTTTCAAAAACCGGTGAGTAATACATACTGAAAGCTTTCACTCCCTGTACTTCTTTGGATAAGGCAATAACCCTGCTCGCAAAAGCATCTCCGGCCGTTCCATTATCATTTGCTAAAACAGCAATCACAGGAGCCGATTGCCCCGTCATCATATTCTGATCCAGCTGGATATCTGCCGGTGAATTTACAATGATTACATTGGGCGTTTTTAATGCTTTTTCAAGGCCTGCTTTAATATAATTGGCATTGTCTTTTTTAGCGTCTGCAACGATATAGACTTTCTGATCAGAATACGCCGATTTCACTTCATCAATAATTTTATCCGCATAGGTCTGATCATTGGTTTCCACAATAATCAGATTGCTGTAATTGTATAATTCCGGAGAGTTGGCAAATGGCGCTACGATCGGGATTTTCTGATTTTTAGTGAAGTCGAGTACGTCAACGACATTTGATTTAAAGAATGGTCCGATAATCAGGTCTGTATTATCCGGATTTATTTGAGTCAGTGAATTTCGGAAGGATGCTTCATTTCCCGAATCCACTATTTTCACATCTAATTTCTGTCCGTTTCTGGCATTTCTTTCAATAGCCAGCTTTGCTCCTGTCAAGAAATCAGTTGCCATGGTCCGATACTGAGTTTCGTTGGTACTGTATCCGAAAGGTAACATTAGCACAACGCTCAGGGCATCACCATTTTTCTTAACGTAAGCAGGATCAAGCTTTTTAATTTTTAAAATCATTCCTGATTTTAGTCCGTTAGATAAATCAGGATTTAAAGCGATTAAGTCATCGATAGAAATACCGAACTTATTGACAATAGAGAAAACGGTATCTCCCTGCTGAACGGTATAGGTCACATAATCATCTCCTACAGCCGTAGTGGTAGTGGAGGAAGATCTTTCGTTACCGGCATCTACTTTTGCTTTTGAACTGGTCTCCGCAACAGCTGTAGTTCCGGAAGTAGCTCCTTTCACTTTAATTGATTCTCCCGGCTTCAGGCCTCTTTCTTCCAATCCCGGATTGAGCTCAAAGAGCTCTTCCTTGGTAATATTAAATTGTCTTGAAATTCTGTAATAATTATCTTTCGACTGTACCACATATTCACCTTCCGTTGCCTGATGATCTGCGGTCTGTATCTCAACAGCTCTTTCTGCAGGCTTGGAAGCTGCAGCAATACTTTGCTGCTGGTCACCACCATATTTTTTGATACTTTCAAGAGGTAAAGTGATTTCATCTCCGATTTTCATATGGGAATCCAATTCGGGATTCAGTTTTCTTAAATCGGTTTCAGAAATGCGGTATTGTTTTGTAAGTCCGTAGATGGTCTGCTTAGGCTGTAACACAATTTTTCCAACCTGAGAATTATTCACCGGCTTTGAAGCTACCCCTGTTTTAGGTGCTGCAGCTGCTGCAGCTTTCTCAGTTTTGACGGTTAAAATATCTCCAAGCGCCAGCTTACCATCTTTCACCTTCGGATTCAGCTTATACAATTCATCTACAGTGAGTCCGTACTTTTTGGCAATATTGTAAGGAGTATCTCCTTTTACAACGGTATGCGATTTCTGAGCAGATACTCCCAACATCATACATAAACCGGATAGAATAAAAAACCTCTTTATCATAGTTGCAAATTATATGTACAAAAATACTTCTTTAAAATTAAATGGCAACAATTATTAGTTTGGACTCCCTTATTTCCATCTCTTCTAAACAAGTTTCAAGCCATGAATATCCATAATCTGCGAAGAATACGCTAAAATTATAAACCCTTTCCTGCCAGGTTTTAGAAGGATGTACATCTAAAAAGAGATTTTCCAGTCTTTCTAACAATTCAGTCTGTTTTATTTTTTCGGCATGAAGAAGACGTTTTTTTAATCTTTTAAAGGATTTCAGCTGTCTTACTTCTTCTGCCTTTACCATATTTCCAAAGGACTGTTCGGTCGTTTCAGCGGCCGCTTTTAAATCGGAAAACTGCTTTGCAAGGAGATCCTCCTTCTCTTCAAGCAATTTCAGAATGTCATTATTATTTAATATCTTATTGTTGGTGATCGTAGTAAAATTATGGAAGAAATCTTCAACTTTCAGTTCCAGTTTTTCAATTTTACCTAATGTTTTTTCTTTCAGAAAGAGCATAGAATTTCTTGGAATTAGAATCGGAAAAGGAATATTAATTTTCGAAAAATAGTCCTTAAGTTCGAGCCAGTACATGATTTCAGCATTGCCCCCGATGTAAGCCAGATTAGGCAGGACCGTTTCCTGATAAACCGGTCGCATCAGCGCATTGGGACTGAATTTTTCCGGAAAGTTCTCCAGCTCGGTTAAAATTTCTTCTTCTGTAAACTGAATGTTCCGGTCTACGATATGGTAGTGTGTTCCGTCGAAATCTATTCTGTCTCTTGTTTCAGATAAATAAAAAAGATTGATCTCACGTGGATTTACCTGTACCTTACCATACTTTGCCGTTAAGAAATCTACTTTTTCTTTTGTATTTTTATATAAGCTGAAATGAAGGAGCTCTCCTTTAAAAGTATTGCTGATCTGTTTTTTGAGGTCTATAGAGTCTCCGTCAAGAATGAGTAATCCAAATTCTGAAAAAAGACGGTTTACCAGAGTTCTGATGGCTGTTGTCAGCGTATTTCCCGGTTGATATGCCTCTTTTAACATCAAAATCAGTTCGGTTCCGAAGATCGAATCTTTAAATTCTTTTTCAAATTCAGAAATGAAATAAGTATCGCTGATCTTTATTCTCCCAACCGGACCGCCGGGTTTTTCGTTGTTTTCGTAATAGTTATTCTCTGTTTTAAAATGGTTGATCTCGGCAAAATCATGATCTTCCGAAGCCATCCAATAGACTGGAACAAAATTAAAATCAGGAAAGCTTTCTTTTAAATCACGGCACGTTTTAATGGTCTGTAAGATTTTATAAACGAAAAAAACCGGTCCCGAAAATAAGTTGAGCTGATGTCCGGTGGTGATGGTAAAGGTATCAGACCGCCTGAGACTTTCGATATTTTCTTTTTGTCCTGAAGAAAGCGAAAGGTTTTTTGACTGGTCGATGAACACTTTGTATAAAACCTCTCTCTGTTCCTCTGTAAAAGAGCTTTGTTTGAGGTGAATCTGTTTTTTAAAATTATCAAAAGAAAAAATATTTTCTTCAAAACCCTCTATTTTCTGATTTAAAAAATCTTTGACAAGCTGAGGAATACTCTCTATATCGTTGAACGATATTTTATTAATTGTTTTCAACTTTAATTAAGTTTTAGTTGAACAAATACCACACAATTCCGATATTTAATCTAAAATCATAGACCGGATAATGGGGAAATGCATAGGCTTTATTGTGAGACAAAAGCGTCCCGACCTGTTGTCCTTCTATAAAAAAGAACATCTTTTTCACCTTCATATTAATATACACATCAGCGATAGGCTGCCCACCGATGGAAAAAGAATTTGTTCCCGGTAAAATATAGTCATTAAGAACCGGAAAATATTCTCTGGAAGCAAATTTAGAGAAATAATATACTTTTATTCCCGCCTGGATTTCAGCAGCATTTTTAAAGGCCTTTGACTGATAGAAGAAATTGGCTCTTCCTATAAAACCGGGCATTGGTAAAAGTTCTTTGTTCGTCAGTGCGTTCTGGAACTGCAATCTTGTGTTCAGGTGAAAATTTCTGTAGCTGAAAGTCGCGTCACCTCCAATCTGAGAAATATTCAGGGGACTTTCACTCTGGGCAGGCATCGATTCGGCATCAAAATAGGTATAGTTATCGATCCTGAAGTAGTTGGCAAAGAGTTCTGTCTTAAACCACTTTAAATTGATGCTCCCCCCGATTTCCGTGATTGCCTGGTTTTTGGCGTCCTGTAAGTAATAATTAAAATTATTATACACAGAAGTATTGACAAGGTAATTAAATGATGGTGATGCGCTCTGAAAATTAACCCTGGCATTGACAAAATAATCTTTGACCGGCTCAAACTTTAGCTGATTGGTCGTTTTCACGTAACTTCCGAACTGACTTCCGTTTGAAAACTCCAGGAATGAATTGAGCTGTATTTTATCAAACAGCTTTACCTGCAGATTGCCAACCGCTCCTATCCTGCTTTCCTTCATTTCACTGGGAATATCAAAATTAGGAGATACCAGTTCTGTGGTTCCGAACTTTAACATCTGGTACCGGACCCCGGCATCCAGTTTAAACTTTTCATTATCCCAGACCATACTTACGGTATTGCTGAAATTATTGGAATATTTCTTTGTTGATAACGGGAATCCTGAAACAAGCTGAGATTCGTCATCGTACAAATATGGTTCTAAAGCATCCTGATGGTAATAATATTTATTCCCTTGGTTTGATATCGTATGTCTTATTTTAAAAGGAATCTTTTCTGAATTAAAAGGCGCAAACTGATGAGTCAGATAATATCTCCTGTAGGAAAACTGGGAACTTGTTCCGGTAAGATTTATCTGTGCGTTCGTCCTGTTTCTAAAATCACTGTCGCCACTCATGAAAAGGCTGTCTGCGACAATTCCTCCATTTTCCTGGTTATTTACATTTTGATGCAGATAGTGGGCGAATACTTCATAATTTCCGCTTTTAGAAGTATAATGTCCTGAAAATAGGGTATTGTTATTGGCAGCCAGGGAATTTCTGTAGAGACCTTGTGAACGCAGTCCCATGTACTCTAAGGCAAAATTGAACCTTTTCCCGATATTCTGGGTATAAGTAGATTTCAGAACGGCTCCGTTTTTCATTGAGTTATGATAGATGAATGCGGCGGTGGGCGTTTTTACATCATAATATTTAACATCACTTATCCCTAGAATCCCATAAGATTTATTGGCAGGCAGCAATGACAAATTTTCTTCGGCATTCACCTCATAAGACAGCGGATTAAATCCTGACCCCACGTTGGCAAACTGCACCCGTCCGAAATTATCTCTGTTGTTATATTGAGAAAATATATAGGTCTTATCAAAAGTCATTACGGTATCAAAAACCTTTTTCTCCGAAAACTGGGTCTGATACTGATAATCATTAATCGTAGGCTTAAATATTTTCATAGAATCCTTTTTTCCGGAATCGATGACTAAAGTGTCTTCTTCTTTAGGAAGCTGATTAAAATCTGTTTTATTAACTACCTGTGCCTGAGATATAAAACTAAAGAAAATCAGAAATGCAAGTATATACTTCATGTATTTATTTATATTATTCAAAAAGTCATATGCCATCCTACACCGAAGATGTTAATATCAAATTTTGTTAAGCAAAAATAAGAAATAATAGGAAATAAAAAACCCTGCTTGAAGCAGGGTTTTATATATATGGTTAATATCTATTAATAATAACCTGGGTTTTGCTGGATATTTGGGTTACCGGCAGTTTCCTGAATAGGAATTGGTAAGGTATACTTGTAGCTATCATTTGGAAGATTAGTAACAGCAACAATATCATCCTTAGCATTTCTATCCATAGTAACACCTGCGAGTGTTGCCAATCTTTTCAAGTCAATATAACGGTGACCCTCTAAGGCTAGCTCAACTCTACGTTCTTTCAAAATATCAGCATAAGCGATCTGAGTATTTGTATAAGCGGGAGTTACAGCAGTACCATTAAAGTTTCTAGCAACTCTTACTTGTTGTACAGCAGCAGCAGCAGCAGTTAAATTATTGGCAGCTACTTCAGCTTCAGCTACGATAAAATACATTTCAGACAATCTAAATATTTTAAGATCATTTCTTGTAGGCGCGCTGGTTTTACCCGGATATTTGTCAATAACAATTCTATCAGCAGTGGAAGACACATTCTGGTAATTTGTACTTGGTAAAGCAGAAGGATCTACGTATGCCCATCTTCTGATATCTCCCGGTACATTAATTAAATTATATAAGTTTCTTCCTAAGAACCACATAGGAACACCAGATACTTGCGAGGTGTTTGTATTCCATCTTGTTCCAATGCTGCTTCCAGCACCGGCAGGCAATCTATTTAATGCGAATACAATTTCCCCTCTGGTACGATCTGCCCACATATTTCTATAAGGATTGAATGAACCGTTCAGTCCGTTTCCATTTGCAGTCGATGTTCCTCCATAAAATGCTATATTCCAAGCACTAGACTGAGCAACATTAAGTGTTTGATTAAAAGGTCCTGAAACAGCACCTGAATAAGGATTGGTACCTTCAATAGGCATGGCTGTAGTAAGTACTAACCCTGAATTATTAATCGTTTCCTGAGCATATTGCTTAGCTAGCGCAGTATTCCCAATATAAAGATTGAATCTTGCAGATAGTGCGCTTACAAAGTTTTTATCAGCATAATATTGTGTTGTACCGTTAGCAGTTAAAACACCTCTAGCATAATCTAAGTCAGCTTTAATAAAGTCATAGATATCCTGATTTTTCACTCTAGGTAACTGAGCATCAGTAGCTGGTACATCTTTCACTAGCATAACTCCTAATGCATTAGGATTCTTCATATCAGTAGAGAAATAAGACTCTAACTGTAAATAACAGAATGCTCTGATAGCTCTAGCTTGAGCTAAAATACTGTTGTATTGATTAGTTTCAGCTGTACCGTTAGGAGTAATCTTCGTTGCTCCTTCGATTAATCTATTAATTCTGTTGATTGTAAAATAGTGACCTAACCAGATAGATCCTGTCAAACCTTCTGAAGGATCAAGAAAATATCTGTGTAGTTGAAATTCCTGTCCACCACTACCACTTCCTGGCTTAACCTCGTCGGTGATTACAGCTCCAAGGTAAATTTCATTATTTGTATCAAGACTTCCATATACAGATCCGATCAAGAATTCATTCATGTTAGCTACACTAACAAAAAGCTCATCTTCTCCTACCTGTCCTGGCTGAACGATATCAATGGCATCCTGGCAACTATTCATAGTGACACTTGCGGCCGAAAGAGTTGCTAAAATTAATACTGTATTTATTATTCTTTTCATAAATTCTTTTTTTTAAAAATCAACATTCACACCCACTGAAACAGTTCTTGGGTTAGGGTAAACATTTAATGAATATGTAGTAATTGGTTCTGGATCAAACCCTTTCCATGAAGTCCAGGTATATAAGTTTTCTGCCTGAACAAATACTTTAACCGATCTCACTGGCAAGTTACCTAATTGGCTTTTAGTAAAGTTATATCCTAATGAGATGTTCTTTAATCTGATAAAATCTGATTTATAAAGGAATCTATCTGAAGAACCTTCTAATCCTGCATTGTTTGCAAATAATGATGGTACATCTGTATTAGTATTATCAGGCGTCCACGCGTTTAATAAATCAGCAGAAACGTTGATATTATTAGCCGCATAGAATGGATCCATTACCCAAGAATATAAGTTATCATAGATATATCCTCCCTGTTGGAAAGAGAATAAAGTATCCATAAAGAATCCTTTATGCTGGAAGTTAAATCCAAAACCTCCTGTAAATTTAGCATATGGAGATTTCCCGGTTAATCTTCTGTCACCTGCAACTGGAGATTTCGTCATATTACCGTTAATATCCAGGAACATCTGCTCTCCGTCTGCAGGATCTACCCCAATGTAAGGATATAATTGATATTGACTAGCAGGACCTCCTACTGCATCTACTACATCTCCACTTAAATCCTGTGTATCCATAGATACGATTTTATTAGAGTTGTAAGCTGCATTGGCAAAAATACTTAATTTAGTGTCAGCTCCTTTCAATACATTGAATCTTACCGTACCTTCAACCCCTTTATTATCCATCACACCATTATTACCTCTGATAGTGTATTGACCGATAGCAGCAGATGTTACTAAATCATTAAACATTCTTGATGTTCTTTTCTGATAGTATTCTAAACTACCTTCAACAAATCCTTTGTAGTTAAAGTCTAATCCTATGTTCGTTTGTTTTACCTGCTCCCAACGCAAATATGGGTTTGCTAAATTAGAGAAAGAAACTCCCGGTAGATTTTGATAACCTGATACAGAGCTATATAAATCAAGATAGTTATTAGGTAAAAGTGCTAGTGGGTTGGTATTATTAGCAGGTACGGCTAAGTTTTGGTTACCCGTAGTACCAATTGAAGCTCTTAACTTTAATAATCTGAATCCAGAGTCAGCCATGAAGCTTTCTTTGTCGATATTCCATCTTGCAGCTACCGACCAGAAGGTTTCCCATCTGTTAGCACTGTTAAATCTGTAAGATCCATCTCTTCTTACAACTGCGCCTACCCCATAACGATCGTTATAGTCGTAATCCACTGTTCCAAAATAAGCAAGCGTTCCTCCGGTAACTTTCTGTGCAGAAACAGAAGGTCTGTAAATGTTCGGAGTATCTGGATTAAATGGTACATATCCTGTTCCAGCTCCAAATGACCAGAATAAAGGATTCAGACCATTCTGAGTCTGAGAATTATTATACCAGTGAATTTTATTATAATCTAAATAAGCTGCGGCTGAAATTGTATGTTCTCCAAAAGTCTTATTAAAAGTAACGTTCGTAATTGAGTTAAGTGTAAAGTCTTTTGTCGTACTGAACTGCTCAAGTCCTCCGTACTGTGCTCCTTGACCAGCAGCTACGGAAATAGCAAGATATCCTAGCGGAGATCTGGCAAAAATCCTTTCATATTCTTTATAATCAATACCTGTTCTGTTTCCTACACTTAACCAATCTGTCAATTTGTAGTTAACATTGGTAAGAGCACTGATGCTTGTTTCAGTAAATTGATTTCTGATACCTCCGTTAATATTATCGTAAAGAATGTATGGTCTGTTTGCTGCACTATTCTGTCCGATTGCATTAAATAGCTCTCTACCATTATTATATGGAGAAGGAGCCATAAATGATGGCGATAAAACTCCACCAAATAATGGGTTTTGAATTACGTTTGCATTAATAGCAGCGTTCGTTTCATCATCCAACTGATTTCTTTTGGAATACCCTAAACCAACGATTGTATTAAATGTTAATCTGCCATCTTTTGATTTTCCACTTAGATTATTTCTTAAGGTAAATCTTTTGAAATCCGTTGATTTAACGTTACCCTCACTATCCAAATATCCCAATGAAAGGAAGTTACTGATATTTTCACCTCCAGCACTTAATGATAAGTTATGTTGCTGAGACATCCCCACCTGAGTGAATTGCTTATTCCAATCGGTATCAATTCCCCAATTATCGATCTGCTCTTGCGTTAGTGTCGTTCCTAAACCTGCTGCACCATAGTTATTCTGAATTTGTAATAACTGTCTTGCATTAGACATATTGTAGTCAACCTTAGGCATATAAGAGAAAGAAGTCAGAGCATCGTAAGAAATTCTTAGTCCTGAGTTGAATTTACCACCTTTAGTAGTAATAACGACAACTCCATTAGCCGCTCTGTTACCATAGATCGCAGTAGCCTGAGCATCTTTTAAAATACTGAAAGTTTCAATATCATAAGAGTTCAAGTTTCTGAATTGAGATCCAGACGTAATAATACCGTCTACTACATATAATGGGTCTGTAGAACCGTTCAATGAACTTAGACCTCTAATTAAGATATTGAATTTACCTGAACCTGGTGATCCGGAAGCTGAGTTCACTACAATACCGGGAGCAGTACCCTGAATCGAGTTCAAAACAGAGATATTCGGTCTGTTTTCTAGAGTCTCAGATCCAACAGTTACAGAAGCCGATGTAGACTTAGCTTTTGTAGAAGTTTTGCTATACCCTAAAACAACTACCTCTTCGATTTTAGTCTCGTCTTTAGTTCTTGTAGAGTCGCTTTGTGCAAATACAGCCTGTCCTGTGAAAAACATGACACCAGCTGTTAATACTCGTAATTTAACATTCATATTAACAAATTTTAATATATTTTAATGGGCAAATATGTTAATAAATATTAACACTTGCAAGTTTTCTGATGACTTATATAGAATATTTTTTTATTAAATAATGTGAATACTATTATAATATAGTAATACTCAATAATAATTAGTGAATTTTATTCCATAATACGTAATTTTTACACCACTATAAGTTAATTTAACATTTTTTCAACAACATATAAAATATTATTTAGATTAATTATAAATTACAAAGCGTATAATTCACCAAAAAAAGATATTTTTACAAAATTTAACTTCTACCTCGTCAATAACTTAGAATAAATTAAACTTCAATATAAATTACTACATTTGTAAAGGCAATTCAAGTGTCATAAAACAACTCAATTACTAATCAACAACATAATCAAACATGAATCGTAAAATAATTCTTACAGGTCTATTATCCGTTTCGTCAATACTGGGTTATTCTCAGCAAACATTATCTGTAAATCAGGTGACGGGCGACCATGCAGTTTTCAGTGCTAAAGGAGAAGAAAAGCCCATGAAATATGAGGACATATCTGGATCTCCGTATATTGATAAAAATTTCCACCAGGCTAAGGTCGCTGACAACTATGAAAAAATCTCAGTGCGATATAATTCTTATAAAGATGAGGTTGAATTTCAGAAAGATAACAGCCCTCTTGTACTGCCAAAAGAAAGTCAGTTTTCAAGAATTGAGATATCATCACCACAGCAAACACTGGTTTTATTGGAAACCGGAGATGATTTAAGCGGATATTTTTTTGAACTGGCAGGCGGAAAAAATGCACTCTATAAAAAAGTAAAAACCAAATTTATAGATGCAGCTCCGGCAGCCAATTCTTACGCAACCGGTAGACCTGCATTGTTTAAACTTCAGCAGCCTGTTTATTATATTAAAACAGAAAAGGGATGGATCAAAAAACCTAAAAGCCAAAAAGACATCACAGAAGCTTTTTCAGATAAAAAGGATGCTTTAAATACATTCTTTAAATCCAATAAAATAAAGTTTGACAAAGAGGAAGACCTGATCAAACTGGTCAACTTTCTAAATCAAAATTAATTGAATAAAAAAACCACTTTAAAAAAGTGGTTTTTTTATGTTAATCAAAAAGTGAAATTATTTCAATTTTTTCTTCACGGCTACTTCTTCATAAACTTCAAGAATATCACCCGTTTCGATATCATTATACCCTTTCAGATTCAATCCACATTCGTAACCTTTTGTTACTTCTCTTACATCGTCTTTGAAACGTTTTAAACTTTCTAACTCGCCGTCAAACTTAACGATGCCATCTCTCAATAAACGAACTTTGGACTGTCTGGTAACTTTTCCTGTAAGAACCATACAACCTGCAATTGTTCCTACTTTAGAAATCTTGAATACCTCACGGATTTCAACATTACCGATTACCTGCTCCTGAATTTCCGGAGAAAGCATCCCTTCCATCGCTTCTTTTACTTCATCGATCGCTTTATAAATAACAGAATACGTTCTGATCTCAATTTCTTCACGGTCTGCAAGATCTTTTGCGTTGGCACCGGCTCTTACATTAAATCCGATAATGATCGCATCAGATGCTGCGGCTAAGTTGATATCAGATTCCGTGATCTGTCCTACTCCTGAGTGAAGGATTTTCACGCTGATCTCTTCCGTTGAAAGTCTTTGTAACTGATCAGAAAGTGCTTCTACAGAACCATCCACGTCACCTTTAAGGATAATATTCAGTTCTTTGAACTCACCTAAAGCAATACGTCTTCCCAATTCTTCAAGAGTTGTATGCTTCTTGGTTCGGATGGACAGTTCTCTCTGCAACTGCTCTCTTTTGTTAGCAATAGCCTTACCTTCACTCTCATCAGCATATACACGGAATTTATCCCCTGCTGTAGGTGCTCCGTCCAATCCTAAGATCGTTGCCGGAATTGAAGGACCAGCCTCTTCCAGATTTTTACCTCTTTCATCCAGTAAAGCTTTTACTTTACCGTGATTTTTACCGGCTACCACATAGTCACCGACTCTTAAAGTTCCTGTCTGTACCAGCATCGTTGCTACATACCCTCTACCTTTATCTAAAGACGCTTCGATAACAACACCGTTGGCTGCACGTTCCGGATTAGCTTTCAATTCAAGCATTTCTGCCTGCAATAGAACCTTCTCCAACAATACATCTACGTTATTACCAAATTTAGCTGAAATCTCCTGCGCCTGAACATTTCCACCCCATTCTTCAACCAATACCGGCGGATTTAATCCGGAAAGCTGCTGACGGATGTTATCAGGATTCGCATTAGGTTTATCAACCTTATTGATCGCAATAATCATCGGTACCTGCGCAGCCTGAGCATGGGCAATGGCTTCTTTCGTCTGAGGCATCACATCATCGTCCGCTGCAATTACAATAATAGCAATATCGGTGATCTGTGCTCCTCTCGCTCTCATTGCGGTAAAGGCTTCGTGACCGGGAGTATCCAGGAATGTAATTCTCTGTCCGTTTTCCAATTTCACGTTATAAGCTCCGATGTGCTGAGTAATTCCACCGGATTCTCCTGCAATTACATTGGTTTTCCTTACATAATCCAATAATGAAGTCTTACCGTGGTCAACGTGTCCCATTACGGTAACTACCGGCGCTCTGAATAACAGGCTTTCTTCAGTATCTATTTCGTCTTCTGCATCATTTTCTTCAAGATCCGCATCCGAGAATTCGATTTTGTACCCAAATTCATCCGCTACCAACAACAAGGTATCCGCTTCCAGTCTCTGGTTCATGGTAACCATTACCCCTAATGAGAAACATGCAGAAATAACTTCTGTCGGAGAAACATTCATTAAACTCGCAAGTTCACCTACCGTGATAAACTCGGTTACCTTTAATGTTCTGTCCTGTGCATCAATTTCCTGCTGACGCTCATCCTGTTCCCTACGGAAGTTTCTCTTATCTTTCCTGTGTTTGGCAGATTTTGATTTACCTCCTTTATTGGTTAACTTCTCAAGCGTTTCCTTGATCTGATTTTTAACTTGTTCATCTGTCAATTCAACAGGCATCGTTCTCTGACCAGGTCTGTTGTTACCAAAACGGTTTCCTCCCTGACCCGGCGGACGATTTCCCTGACCACCCTGACCTGGCGGTCGGCTGCCCTGGTTGTTTCCAAAACGGTTTCCACCCTGGCCGCCTTGCCCTTGCGGACGGTTCTGGCCACCTTGCCCCTGAGGACGGTTGCCTTGAGGCCCACCCTGTCCCTGAGGACGGTTTTGCCCACCCTGATTATTATTATAAGGACGGTTTCCCTGTGCACCACCCTGGTTGTTATTGTTTCCACCCTGCTGGTTGTTTCCACCACCTTGTGGATTGTTTCCACCGGGCTTTTCAATTCTTTTTCTTTTCTTCTTAGCCCCGGAATTTGGTTTTGGTGCAAATTGGGTTAAGTCGATCTTTTCACCAACAATTTTAGGTCCGTCAAGCTTTTGATAAACGGTTTCAATTTTTTGTGGTTCTTGAGGTTCTTCTTCTGTTTTCTTCGTTTCAACAGGTTTTACCTCGGCAGGCTTAGCAGCCTCAACAACTGGTTTTGGAGTTTCTTTCACAGGTTCTACAACTGGTTTTTCCTCTACTTTTTTCTCCTCTTCTTTAGGTTTGTCTTTTTTCACTGGTCTATTCCTAGATTCTATTTGAGACAAATCTATTTTATCCAGAACTTTAAATTCCTGCTTTTCAGGAGCCGCTTTCACCTCAGGAGCAGGTGCAGCTTCCTCTTTTTCTCCTCCACTACAGGTGCAGGTTTTTCAGCAGGAGTTTCTTCAACTTCAGGTTTTTTAGATTCAAGATCTATCTTACCTAAAATTTTAGTTTCCGGTTTATTAGCTTTAGCTCTTATTACTTCAGGGGTCTTTTTCTCTTCAATCTCCAGTTTTTCTTCCGGAACTTTAGTGATAACCACCTCATGGGAAGCTTTACGCTGCTCACCGTCTTTGGCAAACTCAGCTTCCAATGCAGAATATGCCGCTTCTTCTAATTGAGCGTTAGGATTGCTTTCAACCTCGATACCCTTAGCTTGTAAAAATTCCACTAATCTGGACATCGAAATATTGAATTCCTTAACCGCTTTATTTAATCTAATTTTTGGCATCTATACTATTTACTGTTTTTTTAATTCTATAAAATTAAAGTATTTCTTTTTTACTGTTTTATTAAAATTTATTGAAAATCTTAATCTTCGAATTCTTCTCTCAGAATACGTTTTACTTCTTCGATCGTTTCTTCTTCAAGGTCTACCATATTCAGAAGACTTTCAGTTTCCTTATCCAGTACCGATTTTGCAGTCGTAAGACCTACTTTTTTAAATTCATCCAGGATCCACTGCTCGATATCGTCATTAAATTCTCTTAATTCAACGTCGTCATCTTCGCTGGCTTCTCTATGCACATCAATTTCATAACCTGTCAACCAAGAAGCAAGTCTGATGTTCTGGCCCTGTTTTCCGATTACTTTGGAAATCTCTTCAATAGGCGTGTATACCAGTGCATACGACTGATCCTCATTGATATCAATTTTATTGATGGTAACATTTCCCAAAGCTCTCTTCACCAAAATTTCAGGGTTTTTAGACCACTGAATAACATCGATGTTTTCATTTCTCAACTCTCTTACCACGCCATGAATTCTGGATCCTTTCACCCCTACACAGGCACCTACCGGATCAATTCTGTCATCGTAAGCATCTACTGCTATTTTCGCCTTTTCCCCAGGAATTCTTACTACTTTTTTCAGCATAATAGTACCATCCTGAATTTCAGGGATTTCCAGCTCTAATAATTTCTCAAGGAATTTAGGAGCAGTTCTGGAAATAATAATCTGTGGTTTTGAACCTTTGAAATCTACTGTTTCAACAATAGCTCTGATATTCTCACCTTTTTTAAAGAAATCCGACGGAATCTGATTTTCTTTAGGCAAAATAAATTCGTTCCCTTCATCATCCAGCAAAATAACATGCTTATGACGGATGTGGTGAATTTCTCCTACAACAATCTCGCCAATTTTATCCCTGAACTGCTCATACAACATGGCGTTGTTATGCTCCTGCAGTTTGGTGGCAAGAATCTGCTTCAAAGTAAGGATATTTCTTCTGCCCAACTGAGCAACAGGAATTTCCATGGTAAAGTCTTCTCCAACTTCAAAGGTAGGGTCTATTTTTTTAGCCTCAGAAATTTCAATTTCCAAATCATCATCTTCAGACATTTCGTCTTCTACGATGGTTTTATTTAAAAATATCTGAAAATCTCCTTTATCAGGGTTTACAATCACATCAAAATGATCATCCGAATCGTATCTTTTTCTCAAAAGGGTCTTCAGTGAATCTTCAATAATTGCCATAAGATCAATCTTACTGATCCCCTTTTCGTCTTTAAAATCACCAAAGGATTCAATCAACGCTATATTGTCCATTTATTCTTTTTTCTTTTAAAATTTAATTGTTACTAACGCTTTTTTAATCTCAGAGTAAGGAATTTCTTTTTCCTCCTCCACATCTACTTTCCCTTTTCCAATATCTTTTGGCTTGCGGTAGCGCAGAATAAGTGTAATTTTTTCTTCATCCACTTTTGCAAGTTCTCCTTCTGTCTGGGTGGAGTCATTTAGTAAAACTTCAATTTCTCTTCCCAGATTTTTTGCAAACTGTCTTGGTGTCGACAGGGGCTCACTCAATCCTGCAGACATTACCTGAAGGCTGAAATCATGCTCCTCACGATCCATATTGAACTCTATTGCACGGCTTGCATCCAGGCAATCCTGCAAAGAAACGCCGTTATCACCATCCAGAATAACGGTGATATCATCCCCTGCAGAAAACTTTAAATCAATAAGAAATAAATCTTTTCTGGTGTCAAGGAATTCGTTTAATAATTCTTCAATTCTCTTTCTAAACTCCATAAAAAATGTAATCTTGATTTACCCGTACGAAAAAAGGCTTTCTTCCGAAGGCCTTCCCATTTTTTCCGTAAATCCAATGCAAATATACAAATTTTTCTTAAAAAACCAAAATATCCTTATTATCAATCAAATAAGTTAAAATGATTTACATCAAATTAAAAGTTGTGGTGAAGGTATTTTTATTATTTTTGTCTAGAATTTTTAAAAACATACATTTTGAATATAACGATTGTAGGAACAGGTTATGTAGGATTAGTAACAGGCACTACCCTAGCAGAACTTGGCAATTCAGTATACTGTGTAGATATTGATGAGAAAAAAGTAGAAGGTATGAAAAACGGCATCGTTCCCATTTATGAGCCGAACCTTGAAGAGATGTTCCTGAGAAACATTCAGGCTGAAAGATTATTTTTCACCACTAATCTGAAAGAAGCCTTAGACAAAAGTGAAGTGATCTACCTGGCTTTACCTACTCCTCCCGGAGAAGACGGTTCTGCAGATCTTTCATACGTCCTGAAAGTAGCCGGTGACATCGGCGAAATGATGACAGAATATAAAGTTGTCGTTAATAAAAGTACCGTTCCGGTAGGGACAGCAGACCGGGTACGTGAAGTTATTTCCTCAAAAACAAGCATTCCTTTTGATGTCGTTTCCAATCCGGAATTCTTAAGAGAAGGTTTTGCCGTTGAGGATTCTATGAACCCGGCAAGAGTAGTTGTGGGTTCGAGCTCTGACAAAGCGAAAGATATTATGGCTAAAATTTACCAGCCATTTACCAATACCGGAATTCCCATTATCTTCATGGATGAAAAATCTTCCGAACTTACCAAATATGCCGCCAACTCATTTTTAGCCGTAAAAATTACGTTTATGAATGAAATTGCCAATTATTGCGAAAAAGTAGGCGCCGATGTAGACAAGGTAAGACTCGGAATGGGAAGTGATGACAGGATCGGACACCGCTTTTTATTCCCCGGCATCGGTTACGGAGGAAGCTGTTTCCCTAAAGATGTAAAAGCACTGATAAGATCCGGCAAGCAGGAAGATTTTAATTTCCAGATCCTGGAAGCTACAGAAAATGTAAATATTGCCCAGAAAGTGATCCTGGTCTCAGAAATTGAAAAATATTTCGGAGGAAGCATCGAAGGAAAAACCATTGCCATGTGGGGACTGGCCTTTAAGGCCAATACGGATGACATCCGGGAAGCCTCTTCATTGGACAATATTGCTTTGCTATTAGAAAAAGGCGCGAAAATTGTTGCGTATGATGCCGTGGCAGAAAATAACGTCCGAAAAATACTGGGAGATCAGATTCAGTATGCAAAAACTATGTATGATGCACTGGAAAAAGCAGATGCATTGTTTGTCGCAACAGAGTGGCCCGAATTTAAGAACCCTAACTTTGGACTCATGGCTCAGAAAATGAACCACAAGGTTATTTTCGACGGAAGAAATTTGTACCCTCTTGAAATTCCGGAACAGAACGGATTCTATTATAAAAGTATCGGACGCAGAACAATCGGCTAAGAGCCATTGTAAGCATCTATTATTAATTAAAGACAATTAATCTTAAAAAAGTCAAAAGCGATAAGCCGTGACTTATAATATAAAAACATGAAGAATATAATCATTACTGGAGGAGCAGGATTTATCGGCTCGCATGTGGTAAGAGAATTTGTAAAAAACAATCCGGAATCTACCATCATCAACCTTGATGCGCTGACGTATGCCGGAAATCTCGAAAACCTGAAGGATATCGAAAACGAACCTAATTATGTTTTCGAAAAAGCAGACATCACAAAACCCGAAGAATTAAGAAAAGTATTTGAAAAATATAATCCGGACGCCGTGGTTCACCTGGCTGCAGAAAGCCACGTTGACAGAAGTATTACGGATCCTATGGCATTCATTAATACGAATGTAAACGGTACGGCCAATCTTCTGAATCTCTGTAAGGAATTCTGGACGTTAAATCCGGATCACACCCACGGAAGATTTCCTGATGAGAAAAGAACAAATCTTTTCTACCACGTTTCTACAGATGAAGTCTATGGAAGCCTTGGGGAAACAGGATTCTTTTTAGAAACTACGGCATATGATCCACAGTCTCCGTATTCAGCTTCCAAGGCTGCTTCTGACCACTTAGTAAGAGCGTACGGGAACACGTACGGAATGCCGTTTATTATTTCGAACTGTTCTAATAATTACGGTCCGAATCACTTTCCTGAAAAACTGATTCCTCTGTGTATTTCAAATATCATCAACGAGAGACCTTTGCCGATCTACGGTGACGGAAAATACACCAGAGACTGGTTATTCGTCATCGACCATGCTAAGGGCATCCACCAGATTTTTAACGAAGCAAAGACAGGAGAAACTTACAATATCGGCGGATTCAATGAATGGCAGAATATCGACCTGGTAAAAGAACTTATCAGACAGATGGATGAGAAGCTCGGAAGACCTCAAGGGCATTCAGAAAAGTTAATCACTTATGTAAAAGACAGACCGGGCCATGACAAACGTTACGCGATCGATGCAACGAAATTAAATTCCGAATTGGGATGGAAGCCTTCCGTAACTTTTGAAGAGGGCTTAGGAAAAACCATCGACTGGTATCTTGAGAACAAGGAATGGCTGGAACATGTAACGAGTGGTGATTACCAGAAATATTACGATAAACAATACAACTAAAACACAATCTGAAGATGAAAGGTATCATTTTAGCCGGAGGTTCCGGAACCAGACTTTACCCTCTTACCATAGCCGTAAGCAAACAGCTCATGCCTGTTTATGACAAACCGATGATCTACTACCCTCTTTCTACCCTGCTTCTGGCCGGGATCAAAGATATTCTTATCATTACGACACCTCATGACCAGGCCGGTTTTATTAAGCTTTTAGGAGACGGCTCACAGATAGGATGCAATATTGAATATGTAGTACAGCCAAGTCCGGACGGACTGGCCCAGGCATTCATTCTGGGTGATCAGTTTATAGGAGATGCTGCTGCTGCGCTGGTGTTGGGTGATAATATTTTCTATGGTTCAGAAATGGGCACTTTACTAAAAAATAAAACAAATCCGGACGGAGGTGTGGTTTTTGCCTATCATGTTTCAGATCCTGAAAGATATGGCGTGGTAGAATTTGATGACGACTTCAAAGCCGTTTCTATCGAAGAAAAACCCACCCAGCCCAAATCGAACTATGCCGTTCCGGGGCTTTATTTCTATGATAATAATGTGGTAGAAATCGCCAAAAACATCCAGCCTTCCCACAGAGGAGAGCTCGAAATCACGGACGTTAATAATGTCTATCTTCAGAACGGAAAACTTGAAGTCGGGGTATTGGACAGAGGTACGGCATGGCTGGATACGGGAACATTCGATTCCCTGAATGACGCCTCTGAGTTTGTAAGCGTTATTGAAAAAAGGCAGGGCTTCAAGATCGGATGTATCGAAGAAATCGCTTTCAGAAATAAATTTATCAATGAAGAAAAGCTGCTGGAAACTGCTGCCAAGTATGGAAAAAGCGGGTATGGCGAATATCTTAAAAAACTTGTTAACAAATAACGATTAACTTTAAATATTTATCAACTATTGGCCTTATTGGTCAATAGTTTTTGTTTATAACAGCAAATATCAATATATTAGTTGTTGTTTTTCTGTTTCAGGTGAATAATGTTTCGCAGGTGTGGAGTAACATAAGAATTAATTATTATAAATTTGCATTAAAATTTTTACATAGATGACTGAACCACAACAGAAGTGGACCGAAACGATTGAAGCCAACCACACCTTATTCGACTTAAAGCTTAAAGAAGTCTGGCGATATAAAGATCTTGTTTACATGTTTGTGAAGAGAGATTTCGTATCCAGTTTTAAGCAGACGATTTTAGGTCCAATCTGGTTTTTTATCAATCCTATTTTAACGACTATTGTTTATTTAATCGTTTTTGGGAGGATTGCAAATCTCCCTACAGATGGTGCTCCGCCATTACTTTTTTATCTTGCGGGCGTTACCCTCTGGAATTATTTTTCATCTTGCCTGCTTGGGACCTCATATACATTTGCAGGAAATGCAAATATATTCGGAAAGGTATATTTTCCGAGACTGGTTTCTCCCCTTTCTATTGTGATTTCAAACCTGATGCGTTTTGGGGTGCAATTTCTACTTTTTATTATCGGCTGGACGTATTACTTTTCTAAAGATCAGGTACATCCTAATATCTGGATCCTTGCCACTCCTTTTCTGATTATTTTAATGGCACTGTTTGCATTAGGTGTGGGAATGATTTTTTCCGCCCTTACAACAAAATATAAAGACCTGGCTATGCTTTTAGGATTTGGCGTAAGCTTATACATGTATGCTACTCCTGTTATCTATCCGACCTCTGCATTACCAGGATTTTTAAAAGAAGTTTCATTCTATAATCCTCTTACCGGAATATTCGAATGCTTCAAATATGCATGGCTTGGTGTCGGAAATTTTTCACCAGTAATGCTTGCCATAAGTACCGCTATTATATTGAGCCTTTTACTTATTGGTACTGTTATTTTTAATAAGGTTGAAAAGACCTTCATGGACACTGTTTAAAAAAATATTTATTAATTTTCCTAATTAAATTGTAAAATGCTGGCTTTAAAAGCAGAAAATATATCAAAACAATACCGCCTGGGGCAAGTCGGTACAGGAACCTTATCTCATGATCTTAACAGGTTCTGGCACAAAGTGAGAGGCAAAGAAGATCCCTATTTAAAAATAGGAGAAGCTAATGACAGGACCAAAAAAGGAACATCAGAATATGTATGGTCTCTTCAGGATATCAATTTTGAAATCGAACAAGGTGATACCGTTGGAATTGTGGGTAGAAACGGAGCAGGGAAATCTACCCTGCTGAAACTCTTAAGCAAAGTTACAAAACCTACGACAGGACAGATCTACACAAATGGGAGAATTGCATCCCTGCTGGAAGTGGGAACCGGATTTCATCCGGAGATGACTGGCCGCGAAAATGTTTTCTTAAACGGTGCCATTTTAGGAATGACCCGTAAAGAAATCAAGCGTAAGTTTGATGAAATTGTAGAATTCTCCGGTGTTGAAAGGTATATAGATACTCCAGTAAAAAGATATTCTTCGGGAATGTATGTACGTCTCGCATTTGCCGTTGCCGCCCATCTGGAATCTGAAATTTTAATTGTAGATGAGGTTCTTGCTGTTGGTGATGCAGACTTCCAGAAAAAATGCCTAGGGAAGATGAATGACGTAGCCAGAGGTGAAGGCAGAACTATTCTCTTTGTAAGCCACAATATGACAGCCGTAAAAGAGCTTTGCAATAAAGGCATTCTCCTTACACAAGGAAGGCTTGATTATAAAGGAGACATGCTAAGCACTATTATAGAATATCAAAAAAGCAGCTCTACAGCCACATCTTATCATTATAATGGTAATATTAGCGAAGCTTTAGGGAATGATAATATCAGAATAAAAGAATTTACGGTAACCCCTACTCATGGTAACTTAATAGATATCGATTCCGGGATACACGTAAAGCTTTCATTTTACAACAACTCTCCAAATATTAATCTTGATACAACTTTTGAATTAAGAAACTATGAAGAGCTTGTTATTTTTCATGTAGGAAACCTGATTACACAGAACAATGATTCCAAAAAAGGAGATTATACCGTAGAATTTGATATTCCTGCAGGATTACTCAATGCAGGGAATTACTATTTTAAACTGTACTTCGGCAAAGACCAAACCGAGCTACTATATGGTATTGATAATTTTATTGGATTTGAAGTTGAAAATGTAAAAGTTGGCACAAAGCTTCATGTATATCCTGGAGTTATAAGACCTAATTTTGATTATAATATAAATTTTAATGAATAGCGATATACCTCAGTATTTTAATTTAGACAGAATAGGGAACTCTTCTCTGGGTTTCATTACTGTGGCTGAAAGTCTGAAAAATATTCCGTTTGACATTAAACGTGTGTACTGGACCTACTATACTCCACAGGATGTTATAAGAGGTGGGCACGCTCACAAAAATCTCAAACAAATTATTGTTGCTGTTTCTGGTATCATTGAATTTAATACGGAGGACAAAACAAATAATAAAGAAGTTTTCACGTTAGACAATCCTTCAAAAGGCTTATATCTTCCCGAACTGGTATGGAGAGATATTAAATTTTCCCATAATGCAGTTTTATTATGCTTAGCTTCTGAACCATATACTGAGGATGATTATATTCGGGAATATAATGAATTTAAAAGCATTATTAATGAATTATAAAGTTCATAATCTGGCAGATGTTCAATCTGAAAACATAGGAGAAGATACCATGATATGGCAATTCTGTGTTGTTCTAAAAGATGCTGAAATTGGAAAAAACTGCAATATTAACTGCAATGTTTTAATCGAAAACGATGTAAAGATCGGCGATAATGTAACCATAAAACCAGGAGTTCAGGTTTGGGATGGGGTTACTTTAGAAGATAACGTATTTATTGGCCCTAACGTAACCTTTACCAATGATCTAATACCACGTTCCAAGCAATATCCTTTACAGTTCAGCAAAACTTTGGTAAAAAAGGGAGCTTCCATCGGAGCAAATTCTACCATTGTTGCAGGCAATACTATTGGGGAAAATGCCTTAATAGGCGCAGGAAGCGTTATTACGAAAGACGTGCTGCCAAATACCGTATGGTTCGGAAATCCGGCTAAGCAACGAGGAACTATCAATGAAAAAGGAGAAATCTCATATACAAAAACCAAATGATTAAATTTTTAGATCTACAAAAAATAAACTTATCTCATCAGGAAGAAATTGAAGAAAGGCTTCTAAAGGCCTTCCGTTCCGGATGGTACCTTATGGGTAATGAACTTAAGACGTTTGAAGCAAATCTTTCCCAATATATCGGGGCGAAGCATGCAATCGGCGTAGCCAATGGTCTGGATGCCCTCCGCCTTATCCTTCGTGGATACATCGAAATGGGACTGATGAAAGCCAATGACGAGATTCTGGTTCCTTCTAACACTTATATCGCTTCAATCCTAGCTATTTCCGATAACAGACTGGTTCCTGTATTGGTAGAGCCGGATATTGAAAATTATAATATCGATATCTCTAAAATTGAAGAAAAAATTACTTCCAGGACAAAAGCGATTTTAATTGTACACCTTTATGGAAGGGTTATCTTCTCGGACAAACTCGAAGCTTTAGCCAAAAAATATAACCTGAAGATTATTGAAGATAATGCCCAAGCCATCGGAGCAAAATGGAACGGTAAGAAGACAGGAAACCTTGGAGATGCTTCCGGATTTAGTTTTTATCCTGGGAAGAATCTCGGAGCATTGGGTGATGCAGGAGCTGTTACTACGAATGACGAAGAGCTTGCGAAGACCATCAAAGCTCTGGCGAATTATGGCTCGAATAAAAAATATGTAAATATCTACCAGGGCTTAAATTCAAGACTGGATGAGGTTCAGGCGGCTGTTTTGGATGTCAAGCTGAAATATATCGATCAGGAAAATGAAGTGAGAAGAAAGATAGCAGAGCGCTACATTGCCGAAATCTCCAATCCTAAAATTATTCTTCCGGAAAATCCGGAAAAAGGATCTGAGCATGTGTGGCATGTGTTTTTAGTCAGAACCGAAAAAAGAGATGAGCTACAGGCATATCTTACAGAAAACGGCGTACAGACTCTGATCCATTATCCTATCCCACCCCATAAGCAGGAGGCCTACAAAGATTGGAACGGTTTATCTTTTCCGATCAGTGAGAAGATTCATCAGGAAGTACTAAGCCTGCCGATCTCACCGGTTATGAGTGATGAAGAGGTACTAAAAGTAATTGAAGTTATCAATATGTATTAAAATTAGCCGCTACCAAAATATTAGCATTTACATTTAAGCACAAAATTGACAAAAAAGAAATTACATACCGATATAGAAAAAATACTGTTTTCAAATAAAAAGTATTTCGAATCCTGTGTCAAAACTGCTGAGAAGCTTTTTGAGGAAGGGCTGTATGAAGATTGCATTAATTATATTGAAAAAACAGCTTCCTTCGGATGGTTCAATTTTTCATGCTATTACAAATGTGAAAAATTAGAAATTCTTTTAGCTAAAATTCAGCAGAAGATTTTACCGGACTTCTTTCAGCAAAAGAAGCATGGGAAAACTAATAAAATACTTCATATATGTTCAGTGGTTTATACATCGGGAGGGCATTCTAAACTACTTTATAACTGGATAAAAAATGATACTTCCAAGAAGCATACAGTCTTAAGCACAAGGCTCTCTCTGGAGGAGCTGCAGGAAGTAAGTCATTTCCATCTCGGTGATTTCGAAGGTCTAGAACAGATCAGCGTACAAGCCTCATCAAAAATAGAATCCGTAAACTTGCTAAACCAGCTTCCTTTGAACGATTATGAAGCTATAATCCTGCATATACATCCTGACGAGACTATTACCAATATTGTTTTATCACAAAAAGATATTATAACCCCGGTTTGTTTAGTTAACCATGCCGATCATGTATTTTGGCTGGGAACTTCTATTGTTGATATTCTTCTCCAAATTAGAGAATCCAATATATCTATTGACACTGACAGAAGAGGTATCGCCCCGGAGCGACAGTTTTTTTTACCGATCCCTGTGGAAAACAGCAGCAATATAAATGATGGAAATACATCTTCAACCTTACAAATCTTAAGTACCGGAACAGCTTATAAATATAAGCCTACCGAAAACTATAATTTCCTTCAAGAGGCTCATAAAATTGTAGAGAAGCATCCTAATGTTATTTTTAATATTGTAGGAATAAGTCCGGATACATGGTATATTAAAGACTTTCATCACGAAAGAATCGTTCTGCACGGGATTATATCATCAACCGAGCTGGCTAGCCTTGAAGAAAAGACTCATATCTATGTTGAAGGTTTTCCTATGGCTTCGTTTACAGCGCTTCTGCAGGCTGCTTTGCGCAAAATACCTTTTGTGTTGCATTATAGACCGCTACTCTTATTTAAGCTTTTTAGTGAAAATAAAGAAAATGCAATCATATATCCTAATAATTTGGAACAGTGGCATGATATGATGGACAGGTTGATCCTTGATAAAAAATACCGGGCTGAGACTTTAGAAAATCAATATCAGTATATCCTGAATAATTTTAGTATTGATGTCTGGAAATCGCGTATTAATAATTTATATGAAATAATAAGTAGACAGTCTCATTCATTTTGGACGACGGGTCCGGATAAATATTACCATGATGAGAACGAGAAACTGCTGGTAACGATAGATAAAAGAAAATTTTCGCATTACAGCTTTACGGAAAAAATGTCTCTTAAAGGGAGGTATTTCGTATATAGAATGGCAAAATCTAAGAATATAAATATCGACTATCTTGAGAGAAAGGAAGTATTAAAATATCTTTTGAATAAAGCATGAGCACAATTCCCAATATTAACAGGATTAATAATTTTGATTTCCTCCGTTTACTCTTCGCCAGTTTAGTAATAGTATCCCATTCTTATCCTTTAACTGGCCGGCTTGAATTTGTAGGTATACTTACCAAAGATCAGCTAAGCCTCGGCTCTTTATCTGTAGATAGCTTTTTCATAATCAGCGGTTACCTTATCATGACGAGCCTGCAACGTAGTAAAAGCCCACAGGAATATCTGTGGAAAAGACTATTGCGGCTTTACCCGGCTTACACTGTCCTTCTTGTACTTACTATGCTTTTCCTTCCGATGATCTATCAGGGAAATAATATTTTTAAAGAAAAAACTTTTTGGAGTTATTTTCCTAATGCTATTTCTTTATATAAAGTACAGTATGAAGTAAAAGGAATCTTTGAAACCAATCCCTATCCAAGGGCTATCAATGGTAGCTTGTGGTCTTTGGCTTATGAATTCACCATGTATATTGCCCTGTTATTTTTATTTCCTTTCAGAAAAGCAAAATACCTCCGCATAATTGCATTGTCGATCTTTTTAATATCCTTCTTACTGAACGCTACGGATATCCATATCTTAGGGAATACCATGAAGAAGATATATCTCCAGCCCGCTGAATTTTATAGGCTTTGCACCTATTTTATGGCCGGAAGTGCTTTGGTTCTTTTCAATTTAGACAGAATAAATCATCTTTGGGTAAAATGGCTGTTGTTTGCGACCTTAATTGCCGCACTTTATTTTGAGGTATATAGATATGTAGCACCGGTTATTCTGCCCTTGTTTATTATCATGGCTGGTACCAGCAGCACCAAAGTCCTGAATAGTATCGGTAAAAAAATTGGTGATATTTCTTACGGTGTCTATATTTATGGTTTTATAGTACAGCAAACACTAATGTTCTATTTCAATCTTGGAGTAATTGAGCTAGCGATACTAAGCATTATGATCACCTACATTCTGGCATATGGCTCATGGCATATCATTGAAAAAAAGATGCTAAATTATAAAAATCTGGTAAAATGATTCAGGAAACTCAAAATAAACTTGCCATTGTTATACCTTACTACAAAATAGATTTTTTTGAAGAAACTATTCGCTCTATAGCATCGCAGACTAATAAAAATTTCACTATCTATATTGGGAATGATGCAAGCCCGGACGACCCCACTTCTATTATCGGAGAATATTTATATGAATACGAATATTACTATTTCGAGTATGCAGATAATTTAGGTGGTAAAAATCTGGCATTACAGTGGGAAAGAATTCTTGAAAATGTAAAAGAAGATTGGTTCCAGATCCTTGGCGATGATGATACTATCTCTGAAAATTTTGTGGAGGAATTTTATCATCATCTCACTAAAGCTGATGAAGGAAATATTAATGCTATAAAATTTTTATTCCACTGGATTAATGAAGACAGCAGTACTTATAAAATCCATGATTATAATACAGAATTCATTACAGCAGAGGAAATCTTGAAAAAAAAATATTTTGCAGAGATAGACAGCAGTCTTTCCGAAAATGTTTTCAGAACTTCTATGTATAAAAAATACAGATTTGAAAAGATACCATTGGCATGGGGCAGCGATGAACTGGCAATCCTGTCTTTTTCCGGAACAAAACCCATCCTGTTTGTTAAAGACGCAACCGTAAGCATCCGTATTTTCCCTAACAGCATTTCCGGATCTAAAGAAAAAAGCCTTGAAAAATCTCACGCCTACAATATATATCGGGAAAAACTAATCATAAAATATGGGCATCGGTTTCAGGAAAGCTTTGTAGAGAAAGTAACGGATGATTATCTCAACTGGTGCTATTATCAGAAACAGGATGCTAATCCTAATATCATCTTTTATTATTTAAAAAGATTTCAGTTTATAAAAGCTTTAAAGGCAGGCAGAAGAATTTTTTATATAAAAAGAAAATTAAAAATGTAACTTTATATAACATTAATGATGTAAAAACAGTACAATGAAATCTATTATAAGATCCCTTCTGGGAAATAAATATATGTTCTTTAAGGACTTATTTTTTCTGTTATCTGACCGAAAGAATTTAACCCAAATTATATCTCCAAAAGAAATACCTCTTATCATTATTAACTTCAATCAACTGTTTTATTTACAAAAACTGGTTGATTTTGCAGTTAAGAATAATTTCAAAAATATTGTCATTATAGATAATGTATCTACCTATCCTCCTCTATTGGATTATTATAAGAAAATAGAGCACTTCGTAACCATAGAAAGGATGGAGAAAAATTACGGACATATGGTTCTATTTGAAGTTCCGCAGCTGCTCGATAAATACTGCCGGAATTTCTTTATCCTTACCGATGCCGATATAGAACCCAATGCCAGGCTCCCATCTAACTTTTTAAAAAAGCTGATTTTTCTCCTGATGAAATACCATAATAAAGTTCTGAAAGTAGGATTTGCATTGGAAATAAAAGATATACCTCTACATTATCCCGCGCGAGAAAAAGTTTTGAGTTGGGAAAAAAAGTACTGGACCAAAGAAGTGGAAAAGGATATTTATGAAGCGTATATCGATACCACATTTGCCCTTTATAAGCCTCATCCGAAAAAATATATGAAATTTCCGCAAGATTTTTATAAAGCACTACGTATTGGGTCAGACTATACCGCAAAACATGGCGGCTGGTATATAAATTATGACCGCTTATCCGACGAGCAGCAGTATTACGTAAACCTGGCGAACCAAAGCAGTTCCTGGGTTTTAGATAAAGAAGGCACCACAAAAAGTAAAGATTATTGAAATGAAAGCATCTGTAGCTTTATGCACTTATAATGGCGAGCGATATCTGAACGAACAGTTAGATTCCATTCTCAGCCAGACGGTAGCAGTAGATGAGATTATTATCTGTGATGATGGCTCAAACGATAAAACCGTAGCAATACTCTTTGGCTACCGGGAAAAATATCCCGGTATTTTCAAGGTTTATCAGAATGAAACCAATCTTGGATTCATTAAAAATTTTGAAAAAGCAATTAAGCTCTGTTCTCATGAAGTTATTATTATCAGTGATCAGGATGATGTCTGGGAAAAGGATAAAGTAAAGGAGACTTTACATTTTTTTACCTCTAATACACAATTCGATGGCGTATTTCATGACTTGAAATTAATTGATAATGAAACCATACATTCTTCGTATCTGAATTGGAAAAAGATTTCCCACGAGGAAATTTTAAAAGAAATATCGGAAAAGGAGCTTTTCACTGCTCTAGTCAATAAAGGAAGTTTCATCCTTGGATGTGCCTTAGCCATTAGAAAAGAAGCATTACAAAGTCATCATTTGGAAAATTTTCCCATTGCCCATGATTATTTTATTGTTCAGAAACTGAGCATTAAAAATAAACTTGGCTTTATTCCGAAATCTTTATCTTCGTACAGGCTTCATGCAAATCAGGTCTATGGATTAAGATATAATTCTGACAAAAAACATGTTGAAAAACTCTCCAAAAGTAAACAGTATTTTAAAGATTATGTACATCCTTATATGAATGCCTTAAAAAGAGCCGGAGAACTATCTCCCGGAGAAGATCTGAAGAAGACAGAATTGTATTCAAAATTTATTGCTCGAAGAAATACCTATCTCAATACAATGGGATTTATACGTAAAAAGCTTTATATTGCAAAATGTGTCCGGTACCAATATCTGGATCTAAAACCTGCCGATATATTTACAATCTAATAATTATGGACATCAGTATTTGCATTACCACCTATAAACACGAAAAATATATCGTAGAATCTCTTGAGAGTATTTTCGCTCAGAAATTTTCAGGAACCTATGAAATTATTGTCTGCAATGACAATTCTCCTGATAATACCGAAAATATAATCAATACTATTATCCGTACACATCCCAAAGGTAGTGCGATTAAATATTTTAAGAACGTCCCGAATCTGGGATATGTGAAAAATACCCTTTTCTCTTTTTCAAAAGCCTCAGGAAAATATATTGCAATATTAGACGGTGATGATCTGTGGATAGATGCTTCAAAACTTCAAAAACAGTTTGACTTCCTAGAAGGCCATCCGGATTTTTCAGCAATAGGAACGGACTCTAAAGTTGTTTATGAAGATACTCCGGCGCCAAGTCACAGCTTCTCTGACCATGCCGGCGATGCGCTGACAAAAGACGATTTAACGGATCTTAAAATATGTCAGACCTCTACATTCTTTTTTAGAAAAAGCATTTTAAAAGATGATTTTCCTACCGATATTATCTCGGCAGACAGATGCCTTTATTTACTGGCAGGATGCTATGGAAAAATAAAGATTCTGCCCGACCAAATGAGTATTTACAGGCAGTTTGGAGCTAGTATTTCAAAAAATGTCACTTCAGAAACCATGAAAAAAGACTTCGCCATCATTTCTTTTATAAAAAAATATAATGCAGAATATAAAACTTTAAAACTAAAAACTTATTTTTATTTCACACTAATGTCTTATTCAAATTCTATTTCAAAATTTGAATTTTTTAAGGCAAGTGCCGGTTATCTGTTTTATAATATTTTATCTAAATTCTCTTTTAACCCTACGAAGTTATATTTAGCTATAAAATGGAGCAGGCATACTATAAAGCAGAAATACAAAATCAAACAAGAAAATAACAGCTTTATATAAGTAAAAACACTGATAAATGATTATAGGAACAGGACTTATTGCCCATGCGTTGAAAGATATCGACTCCGGAGCGATGCTGTATTTCGCTTCAGGAGTTTCAAATTCCCTCGAAACCAGAAGTTCGGAATTTGAAAGAGAATTTTCTCTTTTAAAAAAATCTGTGGAAGAAAACAAAGCCAGAAAGCTGGTTTATTTTTCTACACTCAGTATTCTGGACCAGTCGAAGCAAAACAGCCATTATGTTCTCCATAAAAAAGAGATGGAAGATTATATCAAAAAACATCTTGAATCTTATCTTATTCTGCGGATAGGAAATATTGTAGGAAACGGCGGAAATCCCAACACGCTTTTCAACTTCCTTAAAAACCAGATTACAGAAGACCGTGAATTCACCCTGCACAATAAAGCACGAAGACTCCTGATTGACATCGATGATATTTCCCGTTTTTTAGAGTCCGCCTGTGCACAGCTGCACAATCAGACCATCAATTTTGCCTTTCCTTATTATTATAACCTGAAAGAAATCATCAGGATTCTCGAACAGCAGATGGGGAGAACGGCAAAATACAATGAAACGGATGAGGGAGACTTCTACAAAGTAGATTTTGATGAAAAAACCGAAAATTTCTTTACGGGAACAGATCCGCAGGAATATTTACAGGTCTTGGCACAGAAATATATTCAAAAACACCAGAATGGCTAAAATTTATATTATCATTGTTACTTATAATGCCATGAAATGGGCAGAGAAATGCTTTACCAGTTTGAGGCAGTCGTCTGTTCCTGTAACAGCCATTGTTATTGACAACGGTTCTGCAGACGGCACCCAGAAATACATTAAAACTCATTTTCCGGAGGTTGATTTTATCCAGTCCGAAGAAAATCTCGGTTTCGGAAAAGCCAATAATATAGGGATCGAAAAAGCCTATAAAGAAGGTGCGGATTTCTTTTATTTAATGAACCAGGATGCCTGGCTCTATCAGGACAGTATGGAAAAATTGCTGGAAATCTATGATCAGTATCCGGATAAAAAAGAGATCGGTATTCTCAGCCCCATGCATATTGACGGTACAGAAAAGCTGCTGGATATTTTCCTTGATAAATATATCGCCATCAACTTTGAAACAAGATTAATTTCCGATCTCTATTTTCAGAATCTGAAACCGTATTACGAAATAAAATTCATCAATGCAGCACACTGGCTGATCCCCAGAGATACGATAGAGGTGGTAGGCGGTTTCAATCCTTATTTTTTTCACTATGGCGAAGATGTGGAATATGTGAACCGGATAATTTTCCATCAGAAAAAGACCCTTCTTGTCCCTGCCAGTAAAGTAGTACACGACGGAAAACAGCAGTTAACCAAAGTAGATACTTCGAAGTATCCGGATCTGAGGGTAGAAACCAATATCATGAATCCCGAGCTCCCGGATTCGCTATATTCGGAAAAAAAAGCGCTTAAACAGAGCATGCTTAAAAATATAGTTTTCGGAAAAATTGCCGATTATAAAAAACTATCCAAAAAGTATAAAAAGATCACATCGGAAGAGAAGGAACTTCATGAAATGAAAAATATCGTAACCCGGGTTGGGCCTGCTTTTCTGGATATATGAGTAAATCTATATAATAATAACAAAAATACACACAAATGAAAATCCTGAAAAAAATTAAAACCAAGCTCAAGCTATTATCACATTCCGGCTTTACCTACTATTGTCCTTTTTGTGGCTACCGCGCAAAAGACTGGGAGGTTGTAGGCCATGATCTTCCTGTGCTTCAGGAAAAAAAAGTGGTCGGAGGCGGAAGAAGAGCTGCCGGATGCTATAAGTGCCAGTCTCGGGATAGAGAAAGACTTTTATATGCTTTTATCGTAGAAGAATTGAGGCTCCCTGAAAATAAAAATCTCAGCCTGCTGCATATTGCTCCCGAAATTAAATTATCCGAGATCTTGCTTAATCAGAACTTTAAAGAATATATCTGTGGAGACTTGTTTACACCAGGATATTATTATGCCGATTATGTAAAAAACATCAATGTGCTGGATATTTCTTATTCGGATCATTATTTTGACTTTGTGATCTGCAATCATGTTCTGGAACATATTCCGGATGACAAGAAAGCTATGAGAGAATTATTCCGGGTACTGAAGCCCGGAGGAAAAGCGATATTACAGGTTCCTATTTCCGGTAACACCTGGGAAACTCACGAAGACTTTACGATTTCAGATCCCAAGAAAAGAGAAGAGCTGTTCGGACAGTTTGATCATGTCAGAATATACGGGCAGGACTACAGTTCCAGACTGGAAGAGTCAGGATTTAAAGTGAACCGAATAAATATTTCAGATCAATATAAAAAATTAGGTCTGAATCCTTATGAAGATATTTTCTTTTGTGAAAAGTAGTTTATATATTTAAACGTAATTAGAAAAATACAATACCATTATGTGCGGAATAGCAGGAATTATTGCCCGAAATGCCCGGAATTATCAGGAAGAAATTCAGAAAATGACAGATGCACTGGCACATCGCGGTCCGGATTCTTCACATGCGGAGTTTTATGAAAATGCGGCACTGGGGCACCGCAGACTTTCGATTATCGACTTATCGGAAAACGGCACACAGCCTATGTTTTCAAATACGAAAAACGAGTGTATTGTTCTGAACGGTGAAATTTACGGTTACCTGGCGATTAAAGACCAATATGCCGATTATCCCTACCACGGAAGTTCCGATACGGAGGTTATTCTTGCCATGTACCAGCGGAAAAAAGAAAAGCTGATCCACGATCTTCCCGGAATGTTTGCGTTTGCCATCTGGGATAATGAAAAACAGGAGCTTTTCTGTGCAAGAGACCGTTTCGGAGAAAAACCCTTTTTCTATGCAGTCGGAAAAAATAACGAATTTATCTTTGCTTCGGAAATAAAAAGTATCCTGGCTTCAGGATTAATTGAGCCACAAGTAAACCATGATGCCCTCTCCCACTATCTGCAGTACGGCTATGTAAGCACCTATCAAAGTATTTATCATAATATTTTTACGCTTCCCCCTGCCCATCAGCTTATCTGGAAAGACGGGAAATTTTCGGTTTCAAGATATTACAGCATTCCTGCAAAAGACCGGACCATGAGCTTATCCGAGGCAAAGGAAGAATTTACCTATTTACTGAAAAATGCCGTTAAGAAACAGCTGGTGGCAGATGTAGAAGTCGGCAGTTTCCTCAGCGGAGGTTTAGATTCCTCTTCCGTAGTTGCTTTGGTAGCCGAGTTTTTACCGCGGCAGACGACGATCAGCTTCGGATATGATCATAAAGAAAGTGAATTGAAATATGCCAAGGAAATTGCCGATAAATACCACACCAACCATATTGAAGTGCACGAAAAAAAGCAGGACCTTGCAACGGCACTTCTGAAGATTTCTCCATTTTTTGACGAGCCCTTTGCCGATATTTCGTTCATTCCCCATTATGAAATATGCAGAAATGCAAGAAAAGATCTTACGGTAGTGCTTTCCGGAGATGTGGGTGACGAGCTGTTTGGCGGTTATGATTTTTACAGGGTCGAAAATACGCTGAGAAACCATTTCAGCTATAAAAATATCATTGCCAAGTTTGGCTTAAAACTATATCAGAATCTGAAAGAAACGTCTTTTGTCACCAAGAAGAATCTGGCCCATCCGCATATCCTGGACTTCCATCAGAATTTTGTACGGAATTCATTTAATAAAGAAGAGCAGAGATCATTGGGAATTCTATCGGATTATCTTCAGCCCTATAGCTTTACTCCCGATCCGGATTCTCTGAATGACATTATGAGAGTGGATATGGAAGGATATGTACCGGGAAATATGATGGTAAAATCCGACCGGATGGCTATGGCCAATTCTCTCGAAGTACGAACTCCTTTCCTGGACGTGGATTTTGCTGAATTCTGCATTCAGCTTCCTGAGCAGCTGAAACTGAATAATGAACACGATAAAATCATTCTGCGGGAATCTATGGGTTCCTATTGGACGGAAACGATAAGAAACCGCCGCAAACAAGGATTCGGGATGAGTGTAAAAACATGGTTCGATGAAGAGAATCTCATCAGACTATCCGACGATCTGCTCAGAAACCGCGACCAGAAGATTTTTAACTATATCGATTTTGAGGCGGCTCAGAAATTCCAGAAGAAGGACCATAAGCACTGGAATCTGCTGCAACTTGCCCTTTGGGCTCATAACAACCAAAATGTTTTATAATAATGCTTGATGTTTCTGTTATCATCCCGGTCTACAATGCGGGCCCGTTTTTAGAAAAAGCGGTACGTTCTGCAATTCAGTTTGAAGAGGTAAGGGAGGTCATCTTAGTTGAAGATAAATCAACCGATCATTCACTGGAAATATGCAGGAAATTGGCGCTTGAATATCATAAGGTGGTCCTGTACCAGCATCCTGACAAAGAAAATCACGGAGCCGGGGCCACAAGAAATTTAGGAATTGAAAAGGCAACCGGAAATTTTATCACCTTTCTGGATGCGGATGATTATTATCTTCCCAACCGTTTTGATGCCGAGAAAGAAATCTTTAACGATCCCAAAATAGAAGGCGTTTTCGGAGCTATCGGCATTGAATACCTTACCGAAAAAGGTAAACAGGAGTACCAGTCGAAATTTAAAGATGCCCCGCTCACGACGGTAAACTACCATGCAGAAGGCGAGGAAGTATTCCGGGGCTTAATGAGTCTGACGCCTAAGACATTCGGCACTTTTTTTCATCTTAATGCATTAACGATCAGAAAATCGGCAGTCAACAAAAACAACCTGAGGTTTAATGTTAATCTTCGTGTACATCAGGATTCGGATTTCAATATTAAACTGGCGTATCACTGTTACCTGAAATCAGGAATTATCGATCAGCCGGTTGCGGTAAGAGGCATTCATGATGATAACCGGATTACAAAAATCATACAGTATTCCCCACAATATAACCAGAGACAGTATCTGTACTGGAAGTCCCTGTATGACTGGGCAAAGGCGGCTCATATTCCTGCTGAATATAAAAACAGAATCTATCTGAGTTATACCTCTTTTAATCTTTCTTTAAAAAAAGGACTGACTAAGTATTGCGGTATTATATGGGAAGCTATAAAAAACCCAGAGATTCTGAAAACAAAATATAGATTTAACTATTACAGATAATGATGAAGATTTCCATAGTGGTCCCTGTGTATAATGCAGAAAAATTTGTTACCCAGGCGGTAGAGTCCGCACTGTACTTTGATGAAGTGTACGAAGTTATTTTAATTGAAGATCAATCGCCGGATAATGCTCTTGAAGTCTGCCGCCGGCTGGCATTAACCTATGACAGGGTAAAATTGTTTCAGCATCCTGACCAGGGAAATCATGGAGCATCAGCCAGCCGGAATCTCGGAATAAAAAAAGCAACAGGTGATTTTATTGCTTTTCTGGATGCGGACGACTATTACCTGCCGAATCGTTTCGATGCCGAGAAAGAACTTTTCAAAGATCCCGGAGTAGACGGAGTGTACGGTGCTCTCGGAGTACACTACTATTCGGAAAAGGCCAGAGAACAGTATTATTCTGTCTTCCGGGATGATCTTACTACCGTTTATAAGAAACATCCGCCCAAAGATGTATTCCCGGGCCAGCTTTATATGCTCGGAAGTTTCGGTTTATTCAGTATCGACACCTTAACGCTACGACGGGATTCCCTGGAAAAGAAAATAAATATATTATTCAAATCGCATCTGAAAATGCATGAAGATACAGAATTCTTACTGCGTCTTTCTTATTATCTCGATCTTTATCCCGGCAGTATAGATAAGCCCATTGCGGTTCGCGGAGTACATGAGGATAACAGGATTACCAAAGTCGAGACCGGACAATTAAAACAGACAGTGTCCAGAGAAATACTTTGGAATGAAGTAAACAGTTGGGCGCAGAGCGAGGACACTATACCGCAAAATATAAAAACCCATATCAAAAGAATGCAGCGGAGTTTTAAGATTGCCAATGCCCCGAAACATAAGAAATGGGGAATGATTATAAAATATTTAATTCTTGATTATACCGGTATACGATCAGGATTATATAATATTAATTTCAGAAAAACACTATTATAACAGCCATTTTATTTGTATCAAGGATGAAAATATCAGTTATTGTACCTGTATATAATGCAGAAAAATATGTAACGCAGGCTGTAGAATCGGCACTGCAGTTTCAGGAAGTATATGAGATTATTCTGGTTGAAGACAAATCTCCGGACCATGCACTGCAGATCTGTAAATCATTGTCGGAAAAATATGACCGGGTTAAACTATTTCAGCACCCCGACCAGGGAAATCATGGTGCCGGAGCAAGCCGGAATCTGGGACTGGAAAAGGCGACCGGAGATTATATTGCCTTTCTGGATGCCGATGATTATTTTCTTCCGAACCGTTTTGATGCGGAAAAAGAACTGTTCAGAAATCCGGAAGTGGAGGGAGTATATGGCGCTCTTGGGGTACACTACTATTCTCAAAAAGCAAAAGAGCAATATTACAGCATTTTTGAAGACCGTCTGACCACAGTGTATAAGAGACATGATCCCAAAGATGTTTTCCCGGGACAAATTAATTTAAGGGGCAGTTTCGGATTATTCAGTATTGATACTTTAACGGTGCGGCGGGAAAATATGGTCCAAAAACTAAAGCCTTTCTTCAAAACACATTTAAGGCTGCATCAGGACACCGAATTTCTGTTCCGCCTGTCTTATTATCTTAATCTTTATCCCGGAATTTTAGATAAAGCTGTGGCAATGAGAGGCGTTCATGAAGACAACAGGATCACCCAACTGAATACCCGTAAAATAAATCCTGCCTCAACCAAAGTACTGCTTTGGAGGGAGATCTCCAGCTGGTCTGAACATGAAGCTTCCATTCCCGAACCTATCAAAACCCATATCAGAAGGATGCACCGCAGTTTCGAAATCGCATTGGCTCCGCCTTTAAAGAAATGGGGAATGATTACAAAATATCTGTTGACAGACTATCCCAGTATCCGGTCCGGGATCTATAACATTAATTTCAGGAAGGATTTATTTTAATAATCGAATCGAATCTGCAAGCTGAGCAGTAAATATTTTACCAGACTCCTTATACATATGATTCCCATCTGTATACTGATAATAATTTGGGTTTGGAGTAAAATCAAAATATTTTACCTGATGTTTCTCCGAGATTTTCTTCATTTTAAGGTTGAAATCCGGAGAATAGGAATTTTCTAATTTCAGCAGTCTTTCAGAGGTAGGAATTCTCACCAGATAAACAGTTCCTTTATCTTTGAGGAATTCGATAATATCCTCCAGAGACTTGATCCTTACTGAAGATAACTGTTGATTGGGTGCAAGCTCTTTATAAAAAAAATCTACTTTTTCAACTGCCCTTTTAGCCACCGAATCTTTTTGCATATCTACGGTTACTTCCAGCCATCCATCCTTATGCAGATAGGTATTGGATTTCCCCGTGTCTTCTCTCTCCGTATAAATTTTAAACCAGCTTCTGCTGTAGTTTTTTAAGAGATATTCATAATTGGGAGAGCAGTCGTAGAAATACATATTTTTTAAAGGAGAATGTTCTTCCGGAAAATCTTTTATTTTTTTAACCCTTTTGTCCAAAGATAAATTCCAGGGATCAACAGTTAAAATAAATATACCGTCTTTCGTATTTTCATTTATTTTTTTCTTTATCGCTTCATAGTAAATCGGACCATACGGAGACTGCACTACATTTAAACAAAAATTATCAAATTTTCGCTGAAGCTTTCCTTCCAGAATTTTCGGGAAAACGGCCTGTGATCCCTGGAGTCTCCCAAGATCATATGATGGGGCTTCTCTACTGCGAAATGCATATAATTGTCATCGGTATTTCCGTCAGCGAAAGATCCCAGAACACCAAAAACAGCCACTAATCCTACCAGATAAAACGATACTTTAAATAAAAACTTTTTCATACTAAAACTGAAAATAAATAAATTCGTTATTCCCGAAATTAGCATAACGGAGAATGATATATATAATGACCAAATAGAGGAGTCTTCGCAGCCACGGACTGAATCTTGCAATTTCCAATCCGTGGAACCGTGCTCTGTTAATCCATTCAATGAGCAGCATCACTCCTATTAATGCCAAAACTTTATAAGGAAGATTTGCCGGAACCGAAAAAATCGTCTGACTGAAAATTTTCCCTATATAGGAAACAGCGTCTGAAACAGATGCAGCCCTGAAAAAAATCCAGGCAAAGCAGGTAAGTAAAAAAGTAACGAATATCTGTAAAAACTCTTTCAATGACGGCAGAGATCTGTTCATTGCCACTACTTCAAGATTCTGTCGGTTTTTGCTGGCCACCAAAAGCGGCAGAAAATAAACGGCATTCAGCCCGCCCCATATAATAAAGGTCCAGTTGGCTCCATGCCAGAATCCTGATACCAGGAAGATGATAAAAGTATTTCTTATTTTCATCATCAGTCCCCCTTTACTGCCTCCCAGGGGAATATAAAGATAGTCCCTGAACCAGGAAGACAGAGAAATATGCCATCTTCTCCAGAACTCGGCAATATCTCTTGAGAAATACGGAAAAGCAAAGTTCTTCAATAGTTCGACACCGAATAATTTCGAGACTCCCAGAGCGATATCGGAATATCCGGAAAAATCACCATAAATCTGGAACGCAAATAATACAGCTCCCAAAACCAGGTTACTGGCACTTTCTGTGTGATAATGGGCAAAAATCTCGTTTACTAGCGGTGCACAATTATCTGCAATAACCATTTTCTTGAAAAAACCCCACAGAATCTGGCGCATGCCGTCTGTTGCCTGCTCATAGTTAAAGACTCTTCTCTTCTGAATTTGCGGCAATAAGTGCGTGGCTCTCTCTATAGGTCCTGCTACCAAAAGCGGGAAATAACTTACAAAAACAGCATAATCGATAAAATTTCGCTCTGCCGGGATTCTTTTCTTGTAAATATCAATGACGTAGGAAAGACCATGAAATGTATAAAAAGAAATCCCTACAGGAAGTACAATTTTAAGAAGCCAGACATTCGGATGGAATCCGAAACCTCCCAATAAGTCGGCAAAGCTTTCTATAAAAAAATTGTAATATTTAAAAAAGCCTAAAAAGCCCAGGTTGATAATAATACTTAGCGCCAGCCAAAACGTAGCCTCTTTCTTTGTTTTGCTTTTCTCGATCTGAAGGCCTGAAAAATAATCCAGCCCTATCGAGAATAATAGTAAAAACAGGAACCGCCAATCCCAGCAGGCATAAAAATAAAAACTTGCTACAAGAATCAGTACATTCTGATGTTGATATTTTTTATTAAATACAAACCAATATAGAAAAAAAACGATGGGGAGAAAGATCAAAAAACCAATGGAATTGAATAACATACAGTATTTTTAAAATTATTTTATTACTTATATGTTCCGGCCATACATTACGGATTTGAGACCACAGCCATTTTCGGGAATTATTATTTCACTCATGTGTATATGTTTGTTGAAGTTGAACAAAAATATCTATTTTTATTTAATGTTTTATTTTTTTAAATAATTTCTCATCGGTTTTTCAATAAACTGATAAAAAACCGCCGAAATAATTATTAAAATGATCAGATAAATTAAAAAAATAATGTCGGTTTTTAAAAACCCCATGATTTCCCATAAAATTTTTCTCACCAGGTATAGAACGGGAATGTGTAAAATATAGATTGCATAGCTTATCTCTCCCAAATATTCCATAGGCTTTAATGAAAATATCCTGGTCATCCATCCTGTATTGCAGGAAATCAGATAGATCAAAGGAATGAAAAGCACACCCATCAGGCCATTATGAAAATTCAGCGGAATACTTATTAATGAAAATAAAATGGCAGCAAAAATCAGAATGATCCACCAGTCAAGCTTCATCTTTTTATAATTTTTAACAAAAACCAATCCTGCCAGATTACCTGCTAAAAATTCATTAAGATGAAGGAGTGGGAAATACGAAATAAATTCATGGCTTATCGTATGCGGTCCCTGGTAAAATACGGAGTTTACATAAAGATTCGAAAACACCTGGGTAATCAGCCAAAGTAGAATTATTCCGATCCAGATGCTTTTATTTCCCTTAGAATAAAAATAATTATACAGTAAAGGGAAAAGCATATAAAAAAGAAATTCTACTGAAATAGACCATCCCGGAAAATTCAGAATCAAAGCATCACCGGGAATCCAGCTCTGTAGACCTGATAAATATAAGAGAATTTTATAAAAACTAAAATCAGAATATCTGGTGAACAGCAACAGCAGCAATCCTACAACATACAGAGGATAAATTCTGGCGAACCGGTTTCTGTAATATTCCCAATAAACGATCCTGTCTTTTTTATGATACGCAACAATCATGATAAAGCCGGAAAGAATAAAGAAATAACTCACTCCGACATTAGCCCGCAGGAAAATATCGGAGATATACCTAATTTTATACAGAAACAGATCTTTGCTGAAATGAGAGATGACAATAGCAATCGCTGCTATAAATCTTGTAAATGTAATCTGACTAATTTTCACTAAAATTCGAATACATTACCATCTATTATTTCACAAACACCCCGATGTATTTACCTTCGTATTCTACAACAACCGTATCGATTGCACTGGCCTCACAAAAATCCTGATAAGCAGAGTTGTCACCAATATCATCACTGATGAAAACACCTCCTTTTCTGAGATGCTTATATAATTCATGATAAGCCCATAATCTCCCGTTGTAACTTTTATCAGAGTCATAGTGCACTACATCGAAAGTTTCGTTGTCCGCGAAAATTTTGGGTAAAGATTCTTTATCTGCAAACCGGAACAGCTTCCAGAAACGCTTAAGATTTTCGGGAACGACAAAACCTACATACTGATCTCCATCCTGAGCCAGATATGGCATATCCGAACTGTACAGCGTACCCTCTCTTTTCTCCAGAGATAATAAGGCCGCCAGGGAAGACCAGCCATATGCAACACCGGTTTCCACGACATTCTTAGCATTGGCAAATTCGCAGGAATAATAAATCAATTCCAGAGCGCCGGGGCCTCCCATTTTAATAGGACATGCTCTTTCTTTTTGCTCGGACTGTTTTAAAACATCCGAAAATGCGGATCTGAAAGGAGAGCTGTCTGCTCCAAAAAGCTTGGCTATAGCCTCCTGCTGGGAAATTGATCTGGAAGATGCCCAGGAATTTGTTTTTTCCTTTCCTTTAAAAGCGTTACCGCGGTTTACGGTGTTTTTAACAATTTTTCTGCCCAATTCAGGGTAAAGATCCGGTCTTTTAAGATACGCAACGAACGTTTTGAGAACTCTTACTATTTCACTCACTGTGTTAAATTTAAGACACAAAAATAAAGATTTTTCTGTAACTTTTCAGATATAATTATATTTGTAAAAATTTATTAACACAAGTGTATGAAATTTTCTATTCTAATCGCCAATTATAATAATGGTAAATTCTTTAAAGATTGCTATGATTCTATTCTCTCCCAGGAGTATGAAAATTGGGAAACCATCATCATTGACGATCGTTCCACTGATGATTCCGTTGAAATTATTAAACAGATTATCGGAGATGACGAAAGATTTAAACTGTACGAAAATGAAGCCAATTATGGTGTAGGGGTTACAAAATCAGAGCTTATCGTGCGGTCCAGCGGTGACGTCTGTGGTTATGTGGACCCTGATGACTGCATTAAGCCAAAAGCATTGAAGAGCGCTGTTGAAGTTTTTCAAAAGAAGAAAGATGTCGTCCTTACGTATTCCCGTTTGGCGAAATGTGACGAGCATCTGAATGTTCTGCATGAATTCAAAGCTGCGATGCAGGTTCCCAACGGAGAAAAGTATTTTTTCAACTTTCCCATACAGATCGCTCCGTTTGTAGCATTCAGAAAAGAGGTGTATATGAAAACATCCGGAATAAATCCGGAATTGAAAATAGCAGAAGACCAGGACCTGTACTATAAAATGTATGAAGTCGGTAAGGTACAGTTTATCAATCAGACCGATTATTTATACAGAGCCCACCTGGGAGGCATTTCTCAGAACCATAACAAACAAAAGTCGTATGCCTATTATGCCTGGGCTATCTGGGAGGCGATCCAAAGAAGAAATCTAAAAGAAATTAACGGAATACCGGTTCCTGAAGATTATCAGGATCCACAGGAAATTTTTAAGCTTCTGGAATATCAAAATAAAATTCCCTTCCGTATAAAAAAACAAATTAAACTCAGAATACAAAAAATATTTAGATAATGACAGATCATAAAAAGATTAAAGTACTTTTTAGACATCGTTCCATGGAGATGGGAGGAGTGGAAAAAGTGATATTAAGCATGCTCCACAACCTCAATAAGGAAAAATTTGAGATCACTGTCTGTTTAAATATTAACCAGGGCGAGCTGAGAGACGAATTTCCGCCCCATGTAAAAAAAGTTTACCTTACGGGAGGAAGAGAAGATCTTTCTAAAAACCCTCTGATACAAAAAATACAATTGGTCCGCAGAAATCTTAAACTGAAAAAAGCGTTAAGAAATCCAAAGATGGCGGATGTTCTTTTAGAAGAGAATTATGATGTGGAAATTGCCACTACCTATTCTGCGTTTTCCCCGGTATTGAACTCTCTTAAAAAGAATTCAAAAAAAATAGGATGGTTTCATTCCGACATTACATTGCCCAAACTGCAGCCGCTGGTTCCTGAAATACTAAAACAGATTCCTCAGTTTGACTATTTTATATTCGGATCCCAGCAGACCAGGGACATTTTAGTGGAAACCTATCCTGAACTAAAAATTCCTGAAAACCAGGTCATATTAAATGCCATTCCTATTGAGGAGCTGAAGAAAAAAGCAGTCGCTTTCAATCCCGAATTTCCTGATAAGCCGGTCTTCGTATCTGTGGCAAGGCTCCATAGCAGAAAAGGGTTTCATAAGCTTATGGAGGCGCACGCAAGACTGTTAAAAGACGGTTTTGATCATCATATTATCGTTATCGGTGATGGTGAAGAAAAGGAAAATCTGAAAAAGCAGGCGGAACGTCTGGGAGTCGTTCAGAGTTTCGAGTTTTTGGGATCTCTGATAAATCCTTATCCGTATGTAAAACAGGCCGACTTCTTTATCCTGCCATCAGAGTCCGAAGGCTGGCCATTGATTATAGCTGATACCTTAATTCTTCAGAAACCGATTATATCAACCAATGTTGGCGGCATTCCGGAAATGATTACCCATGAAAAGAACGGATACCTCATCAATTATGAGACAGATGAGATGTATGGAGCTATGAAGAAATTTATTACGGATGCTGAGCTGGTTTCACAGATTACGGATAATCTGAAAGATATCGAAAAACAATTCGACAATCAGAAAATTTTTGATGCTGTTGAAAATATCATGACTAACTTAGTAAAAAAAGAACAATGATTTTCCTGTACCGCATTATTCTTAAGCTTCATACCACCTATCAGAAGATGATTCAGAAGATTTATATCAGAATTTCCATGGCGAGAGGATTAAGAGTCGGGAAAGAGGTGATATTCGTGGAAGCTCCGGATTTTGGTTCTGAACCTTTTTTAATTGAAATAGGAGACCGGACGAAAATTACAGCAGGTTGCAAATTCATCAATCATGATGGTGCGATGTATGTCATCCGCAGTATGAAAAAGTATGAAGATGCCCGAAATTTCGGCAGGATAAAACTTGGGAAAAACTGTTTTGTCGGGAATAACTGTATTTTTCTTCCGGGTTCCCAGATGGGAGACAACTGCATTCTGGGAGCAGGCTCGGTATTGAATTCCAGCATGCCTGACAATTCTGTTTATGCGGGAACTCCTGCAAAATTTATCTGTACCATAGAGGAATATGGCGACAGAGCCCTGGAAAACAATGTCATGTACCCAAGAGAACTGGAACCGGACCGGGCAAAACTTGAAGCCTACATCAAAGACCATCTTCCCTATAACTATAAACCTGTAAGAAAGAAATGATCAAAAAAAAGAAAATCCTGATCCGTATCGGTTCCCTAAGACATGGAGGCGCAGAAAAAGTGTTGGTCACCTTTTTAAAGAATCTTCCGGAAGATAAGTATGAAATCGACTTGCTGTTAAATCTATACTCAGGAAAATACTTACCTGAAGTTCCGGAATGGATCAATGTACTGTACCTCCACAAAGGTGAAATGATCACCACCAACCGTCCTCACGAAATTCCGAGGAAAGTAACCCGGGTACTTCATGAAAAAACATTAAAAAGATTTCCGAAACTTCTGTACAGAAGAAAATTAAAAAATAAACAATACGACATAGAATTTGCAGCCATCCATGGCATGCGCGATGAGATTTTAGGATCGCCTTTAACGGGCTCAAAAAAAATCGTCTGGATTCATAATGACCTCTCGCAGGTAAAAGGCTACACCGATGCTGAGATCCGGAAATTTTTCGGATTTGATAAAATTATGGTTATTTCGGAAAAAATCGAACATTTATTTTCAGCCCTGGCCAAAGACAATTCCGAAAAACAGAAGATTGTAAGAATTTATAATCCGCTGGATACTGAAGAATTTTTATCAAAGGCTGAAAAACCGGTTATCAATTATACTTTCGATTCTTCTGTTCCCACCTTTATCTCTGTAGGAACTGTTTTCCCTCAAAAAGGTTTCGACCGGCTGCTGAAGGTTCATAAGAGACTGCTGGACGAGGGATTAAAACATAAAATACTCATTGTAGGCGACGGATATGATTTCGAGAATATCAAAAAACTGAAATCAGACCTTGGCGTTGACTCGACAGCCACGATGCTCGGCTTTACGGATAACCCCTACCCGTACTTTAAAAGTGCCGATTTTTATATTTTAAGTTCAAGATATGAAGGATTTCCGACGGTTTTATTTGAAGCCATTACCCTGAAAAAGAAGATTATTTCCACAGATGTTTCCGGAGCCAGTGAGATGCTTGATCATGGCGCGCTGGGACTAATTGTAGAAAACTCGGAAGACGGAATTTACAATGGGATGAAGCAGGCTCTGACCCGGCCCGAGACTTTTGTATCCTATTCTGATAAACTCGGGGATTATAACATCCCTTTCAATCTAGAGAATTCTGTTTCAAAAATTATAGAGGTTTTTGAAAATTCATAGATTCCATTAAATAAAGATAATATCAGGCTAAAAATTATTATAATAAGAAGTATGTTATATCCCGTCTTTCGCAATTTTGAAGAAAATATAACGGCTGTCAAGAAAAGAAAGACATAGGGAAATAATAACCGTGGATTAAGATCATCAATATGGGTTTGAAAGTAAGAAATAATGGTCAAGACAAGAAAAATAAATCCCAGGGTTATACAGAATGCTGTCTCCCAAATAACCTTCCCTTTTTTCAATCCCTTCCTGATCATTATAAAGTAAATTAACAATATAAAAAAGTCAAAAACTGACAGTAAAAGATAATTTATCTTGTATCCTAATATAATTCTTTTGGCAACAACAGGATTTATTACATAAAGGATATTAAAAAAAGAATACCTGATGTTCATTTCATCCTTTATAGGTCCTGTTCTCTGGCCGACAAGCGTACCAGTACAGATATTATTGATCATCAAACAGATCCCTACCAGTACAGATGCTGATAAGACTGATACAAAAAATGGAGTAAATTTCTTTCTATTATAAAAAAACAGAACCGCCGAATAAAAAAAGCAGCCAAATATTATAAAAAATGCAGAATATTTCGTGATACAGAGTAACGCGAGAATAATTGCATTCCAAAAAATATATTTTTTATAAGTAATCTTTTCCTTGAAATAATTATGATTTAAATAAACAAGTAAAATAAGCAATGGCAGTAATATAATTTCAGCAAGTGAAAAGATGTAGATTCTCGTCATTACCGGAAATGCCAGTAATCCCCAAAACTCTTTCCAGAAAAAATTCTTGTAATAGGTAAAAGCATAGCAGAAAACAATCACCATAAAGCCAATCACTTTAGTTGAGACATAATAATCATCAATTAAAAAATTTACTATGCTGATTACAATGGGATAAAGAACCGGAAAAAGAGCTTCTTTAAGGTATGGAAGGCTGTCGGCAATTTCAATATAAAATCTGCTGTCCGTCGTTGTTCCTGTTCCAATCCCTTGGTAATCCTCTTCAAACATCAGATAAACAAGTGTATTGCATACAAGCAACATAGGAATTAAAATCCATATGATTTCTCTTTTTTTCATTTACATTTGTGGTTTTGTTAAATATATAAAAAATAATGAAATATTCCATCATTCAAAAGGATTTTTACCGGGAAAGCGGACAATGGCTTTCCGGCACCCGGGTCTGGACAAAATGCATCAATCCGAATCTTCATTTCATTTATGTTCTGAGGAAAGCCCAACAATATCAGGGAAAGCCCGTATCAGGAATATTCTGGAAATTGGTTTTAAGGCATTATCAGATAAAATACGGCTTCCAGATCTATCCGGAAACCAGAATAGGGGCCGGTTTCTATCTGGGACACTGGGGAAGTTTAGTTATTAATCCCAAAGTTATCATAGGAAAGAACTGCAATATTGCCCAGGGAGTTACCATCGGACAACAGAACCGCGGGAAAAACCAGGGCGTCCCTACCATCGGGGATGAAGTCTGGATCGGAGCCAACGCAGTGATTGTGGGCGGAATAACCATTGGAAATAATGTTCTGATTGCTCCGAATTCTTATGTTAATTTTAACGTTCCCCCCAATTCAGTGGTTATGGGAAACCCGGGAAAAATATACGAATCTGAAAATGCTACGGAAGGATATATTAATCATAAGATATAAAATTCCGAAAAACTGATAAGGCATCAATAAAAAGTTTTAAATATTACTATTCCTTAAATTGCGTCAGGATATTGGTTTTTTCACCCATTGTTTGTAATTTTATACTGGCTTTTTAAGAATAAGGGCTATCAAAAACTTAAAAAAGGACAGACAACATCAAGGATATCGCTTTTTAAAGCTTAAATTCGTATGATTTTAAACATACTTTAATATTAAACTTTGTTAAAAGTGATTACACTTTCACTAAAAATTATATTTTTGTAGAATTATTGATTTGGTCTATTGAATTTGGAAATAATTTACACGATATAAATAATTGTAACACTTTAAATTTTTTATATGTCACAATCGTACGAAGTTATTTTTGAAAACAACAGAAAATGGGTAGAATCCAAAGTTGCCAATAATCCCACTTTCTTCGAAGATTTAGCCAAAACTCAAAATCCGGATTATCTGTATATCGGATGTTCGGACAGCAGAGTCACCGCTGAAGAATTAATGGGCACACAGCCGGGCGAAGTTTTTGTTACAAGAAATATCGCTAACGTAGTCAATACCCTGGATATGAGCTCCACAGCGGTTATCCAGTATGCTGTAGAACATTTGAAAGTAAAACACATTATTGTGTGCGGGCACTACAACTGCGGAGGAGTAAAAGCAGCGATGACCCCTCAGGATATGGGATTGCTGAATCCCTGGCTGAGAACCATCCGAGACGTTTACCGATTGCACCAGGCAGAATTAGACGCTATTGAAGATGAAGACAGGCGCTATGACAGACTGGTAGAACTAAACGTTCAGGAGCAGTGCATCAATGTTATTAAAATGGCCTGTGTGCAGGAGCGGTATATTTTAGAAGAATATCCTGTTGTTCACGGGTGGGTGTTTGATCTTAGGACAGGTAAAATTATTGATCTGGATATCGACTTCGAAAAAATACTGAAGGATATTCAAAAAATTTATAACCTCATCAGTTCCGACTGGATCATGACGAGAAAAACAAAATAGTTTTTCAAAAAAAATGTAAAATGAAATTCTGGAGTATTATTGTTTTAACGTTTTTCCTGAACTTTACAGCTTTGCCAAGTATCGCTGCCGTTTTAGGCTGGGAATTGCAAAGAACCAATATGATCATCAATGAAGAAGAACCCCACTCCCATTCTACCTCTTTCACCGTTTACGAAAAAACACTTCCAAAAACCCTGGATGTATTCGATTACGTAAAATTTTTCGAGCCCGATCTTCAGGGTAAATCTTTCGTACTGATCGATGATGACTTTCATCTGTCGCCACTACTCACGATATTTTCTCCGCCTCCGGAAGCCTGATTTTTAAGTATCATTAGTTTTTTAATCGTATTCATATCAATCTGATATCGAATCGTCATGTGCTTTAAAAATTAAATTTCCAATCTTTTACAAATGGTCAATCACAGCTGGTCATCTGTAATCACAGCATTTTCATATCATGAAAAACACATCATTAATAGGAGGAATCAAGGAAAATTTCCCTTCAGGCCTCGTCGTATTTTTAGTCGCACTTCCTTTATGTTTAGGAATTGCATTGGCATCGGGAGCTCCGCCATTATCCGGAATTATCGCCGGGATCGTAGGAGGGCTGGTTGTAGGAACCATCAGTAATTCTAATATTTCGGTATCGGGTCCGGCAGCAGGATTAACCGCCATTGTCTTAACGGCCATTACAGATTTAGGAGCATTTGAGCTTTTTCTCTGTGCAGGCATTATCGCGGGTCTCATTCAGCTGGTATTGGGATTTGTAAAAGCGGGAAGTATCTCAAACTACTTTCCGAATAATGTTATTGAAGGGATGCTTGCCGCGATAGGGATCATTATTATTTTAAAACAGATCCCGCATGCACTGGGTTTTGACAAAGACTATGAAGGTCATGAGTCTATCTTTGACAACGGGCTGAATTTCGGTTATTTTACAGAGCTTTTCGGAGCGGTTCATCCGGGAGCAATTATTGTTACATTAGTCTCTATCGGGATTCTCTTGGCGTGGGATAAAATTCCGACATTAAGAAGAATGAAAATGCTCCCGGGAGCTTTGGTGGCTGTAGTAGCCGGTATTGTATTAAATGAACTCTTCAAAATGACGGGAAGCTCATTAGCCATCACCCCTCAGCATCTTGTTGTTCTGCCGGTTCCCCAATCTGCCGCTGACTTCAGCAACCTGATTGTAATGCCGGATTTTGCCGGATTCACCAATCTTAAAGTCTGGATCGTAGGAGCGACGATTGCTATTGTAGCCTCTATTGAAACCTTACTTTGTATCGAAGCATCAGACCGGTTGGATGCCCAGCGAAGAATTACCGATACCAATCTTGAATTGAAAGCTCAGGGTATCGGGAATCTTATCAGTTCGTTTATCGGTGGGCTTCCGATGACCTCCGTAGTGGTAAGAAGCTCTGCGAATGCCAATGCAGGAGCAACGTCTAAGCTTTCAGCGATTATCCATGGACTCCTTTTATTAATCTGCGTTCTTTCTATTCCGATGATTTTAAATCTGATTCCCCTGGCCACGTTGGCCGCAGTATTGCTCATGGTAGGTTATAAATTGGCAAAACCGGCCACATTTAAACATTTCTGGCATTTGGGCAAATTTCAGTTTATCCCTTTTGTAGCAACTGTAGCCGCTGTCGTAGCGACTGATTTGCTGAAAGGCGTGGGAATCGGTTTAGCAATATCTGTTTTTTATATTCTCCAGGGAAATATGAAAAGGGCATATTATTTAAGCCGTGAGAAGCTGGATGATGCTGACGGAATCACTATTAAGCTGGCTGAGGAAGTTTCATTTTTAAATAAAGCAGCAATTAAAAAGACATTAAAAAATATTAAGCCTAATTCTACAGTGACCATTGATGCCCGGGGAACTTCATACATCGCTACAGATGTGCTGGAAATGATCCAGGATTTTGCCAACATCAGGGCTAAAGAAGAAGATATCAGTGTAGAACTGCTAGGCTTCAAAACATCATACAAAGATTATGAACGAGACGAAGATTCTCACATTGTAATCACTCATAGAAGAGCAATGTAGCTCTGATTCGATAATTTTTTTAACTTTAAAAAGAATAAAACAAACATATGAAAGCACACACATCTGAAACTCAATCTACGATTACCCCTGAAAAAGCACTTAATTTTTTAAAGGAAGGAAATCAGAGATTTGTAAATAACTTAAAAGCAAACAGAGACCTTCTGGAGCAGGTAAATGCTACCCGCGAAGGACAATGGCCCTTTGCAGTGGTCTTGAGCTGTATCGACAGCCGTACTTCTGCGGAGTTGATCTTTGATCAGGGATTGGGAGATGTTTTCAGCATCAGAATTGCTGGAAATTTTGTAAATCAGGATATTCTAGGATCCATGGAGTTCGGCTGTAATGTTGCAGGCTCAAAACTTGTCGTGGTTTTAGGACATACCAAATGCGGCGCGCTGAAAGGTGGTCTGGATGCGGCTAAAATCGAGGGAATGGGAATGGACAATCTGAATCATCTGATCAATCATTTTGACCCTATCATCCATCAGGTCATTGAAGAGGGGGAAGAGCGTTCTTCCAGTAACAGTGATCTTTTGGAAAGACTAAACCAGCAGAACGTAAAAAGCGCCATTGAAGACATCCGCAAACAAAGCTCAACACTGAGAAGGCTTGAAGAGGAGAATAAAATAAAAATCGTTGGAGCCAATTACGATGTTGAAACCGGAGTGGTAACCTGGTTATAAAATCAGATCATCCATTATAATGATTCGCAGAAGGACTATCAGAAGAATGTTATAGTTAGATAGATTGGAAATTAATTTTTATTAAGAGTACAACAGAAAGACCATCGGTTTTCGATGGTCTTTTATTTTTTTCTTTATATATCTTTTACTTTCCGTTAAAAGAGGACATGGTATTGTTAATTCCTGCAAAAACAAAGGACAGACTTGCTTTGGAAAACTTTTCGATTCTTTCCTGAAGTGTTTTCGATTCTTCTTCATTCCAGGTTCCAAGTACATAATCTACCTGTCTTCCTTCTGAAAAATCTGCAGAAATCCCGAAGCGCAGTCGTGCATAATTCTGAGTCTGCAGAACCTCATTAATATTTTTCAGTCCGTTATGCCCTGCATCCGAACCTTTCCCTTTCATTCTCAGTGTTCCGAAAGGCAAAGCCAGATCATCAGTAACAATCAGGACGTTTTCCAAAGGGATATTTTCTTTCTGCATCCAAAATTTAACGGCATTGCCCGAAAGATTCATATAGGTATCCGGTTTTAGCACCAGCACTCTTCTTCCTTTATATTTTCCATCTGCCATCCAGCCAAAATTGGTAGAATTAAAAGGAACATCCAACAGTTCTGCAATCTTATCTGCAACTTTAAAACCTATATTATGACGGGTATTTTCGTATTCAGGCCCTTTGTTTCCCAGACCGACAATTAAATATTTCATTGAGAAATTTTTTGCAAAATTAAGGTATTAAAATAAAAAACTCAACCTTAAGAAAGATTGAGTTTGCTATTATGATTAAAAAATACGTTTAAAAAGGTTTATAGATATAGTTGATTCCAAACCCTTTGGTTACATACGTCTGAGGATCATAATTATAATCCGTAGAGAAAATCGTTGGGGTAGGAATAGGCTGCGTAAGATCCGTAACCGCTATCCTTTTGGGACTGTTCGGAGATAAAATCAGACTTCTGAAATCATTGGCCTGCGTAGATAAAAGATTTGAAATCTTATAGGCAAACGGCAATAGTGTATAAGCGCTGATCTGATTATCATAGCTTGTATACTCGTAGCTGTATTTTTCCGTTGCTGCCCCTGGTACCCCATTGGCCATTGGGCCATAATGTCTTACTACTTTAGAAACATTATCCCCTAAATAGGTATATTTTGTCTGTGAGTAATCTGTAAATCCGGAAGGACTTCCGGAAATATCCGGACCGGTTTTCATCGTAATAGAATCCAGTTTGGCTGTCGCCGCAGAATACATCAGGTTATACAAACTTTTGGTTTTTGCAAAAAGAACTTTCGGACCCAGCGTAGCCGGTGGCACAGCCGGACCTCTTTTATAATAAGAGCGGGTTTCTGAAATGGACTCCAGTCTTCCTGTATTCCCATAGGTAAACAGCTGGGTATAAGAGATGCTGTCTTTATCCAGTTTGCCGTCACCGTCTACATCCAGGAAACCGTTGAAATTAATTTTACTTACTTTTTCGCCACTGTACATTACATCTGTTACTGAAGCACTGTCTGTAAGCACTTTGGTCATCAGCAAACCGTTATAATGATACTCTGCGATGGTGTCTTTATCCGTTATTTCCCTGTAAAGTCCTCTCGGCCCGTTAAGACCTGTATTGTTGTTAAGATCTGAAAGCGGATCTCCGTTCTCATCCAGCATATCCTTACAAGAGTACACGGAAGATACACCAGCTAAGATTAAAATAAAATAAAAAATTCGTTTCATTCTTTAGGGATTATTTATTTTTCCACAAATATAATTTTTTTTTGCATAAAAATTACATAATTATTTATATTATAAAAAAAACGATAATCAAAAATATGATTATAATGCCTTATAAATATATTTTGTAGATTGCCCCTGATCCGATACCGGATAGTTTTGAGAATCATACAAATAGGTTTTAGGATATGATACCACAGCTCCTGCAGGGTTCTGCACTGTAATCTTTCCGGCATTGTTGGAAGAAATCATATTGAAATTAACCGGGAATAAAATTCCGGTAACGATAAAATATTCTCTTGACAGTGTTGTATAAGGATTAATCTTATTATCATAATTGTCGTAAGCATAGTTGGTCTTAGAAGCCGTTGTAGGATCAGGGTTATTATTTTTCATCAGCATCGCCGTATGCTCCATTCTTACCACGTTACTGGCAGAAAAAGTGAATTTATATTCTGCGTAGTGCGTGTAGGTGGCACTTCCGTTCATTTTTTTCTTTTCCTCTATTCTGTACAGGGTTCCTGCAGGATCATAACTTACGGTAAAATCGCTGAGATTAACGGCAGAACCGAGATTCTGCTGAAGGGTAACAGCAGTCATCCTTCCACCTGTATACGTGATATTATATTCATTATCGATCACATGCGGATTCTGATTATCGATATATTTTATCCTGGAAACCTTATCACCGGTATAGGTTACCGTGGCTGTTGTAGAATTGGCCGTGACCATGTCTTTCAGAATCACCTGAGAAATGGCACCTGAAGCAGTTATATACTCCTCTGATGTTGCCGTTCCGCTCATTACTTTATTCAGTACTCTGGGACCTGTGATAGTCGGTTCTCCATTATTTCCTGTATTATTCTGGTTGATGGGATCATCGGTCGTATTGTCACAAGAAACCAGAAGACCAAGAAGCACTGCGACAAAAGCTTTAAAAAAATAGTTTTTTTTCATAAGTAACTCAAATTTTCACGTTGCCAAATATAATTTATTTTAGCTTATGAAAGAATTAAAAAAACAAATATTTCGCTATCTATTTCACAAAAAAAATCTAAAAACAGATGCTTTTAGATTTTAATTATAAGGTATTAATCAATAAATTAATAAGGTTGCAATACCGATGTGGTCAGTACAGACTGGGACATTCCGGCATTCAGATAGGTGGTATTCACCGCTGTACCAATGCCTAATGTTCCTGAATTAAGATTTCTTTTCGTACAGGCTGCTTTTACGGTGTAATTGTTTTTAACAGCAAGATTGGTAAGTGTTGCATTAAGGTTAAAGATCTTATTGGTACCATCTGTTCCCAATAATACGTCTGTTCTTACGGCTCTTAAACGGTCATCAACAAAAATTCCGCAGGCAAAGCCCGAAGAGGCGCTTCCGTTTCCTGTTTTCTGTGCGGTGGTCTGGAATGTGAAAGCTACTTTGTTTGTTGTGCTGTTCACTGAAAATGTATCTGCCGTTCCGGGAAGAACAGTCCAGGTACTGGTGATTAAAGATCCTTCTGTGTAAGGGTCCGTAGAGCCATTCGTACCACTGAAAGAAGCACCGGTCTGGTCTGCAACCGTATTCATAAAAAACATAGACATGCTTCCCTGTCCGTCAGCAATTTTGATGCTTTTCCAGTCATTGACCGCCAGATCTGAATTGTTATGAAAAATAGTTCCGGCAGCACCCGTTGTTCCTTTAAAAGTATCGGTTCCGCCTGTTCTTATCTGTCCCCGCACATTGAAGTCACCATTGATATCAAGCATGGTAGCCGGTGCCGGTGTATTGATACCTACTTGGGCTTCATACAAAAACGAAAATAATAGGGACGTGATGAATAATATTTTTTTCATGATTAATTTAAAATTGTGTTAAATACCTGAGGCACTTCGTATACATCTACTTTCAGAGAGGATTGGGTAATGAAGCTGTCGATGTTAGTCGCCACATTGATCCCTATTCCCAGATTGACATTCGTATTATAGGATTTTAATCTGGAACACGCCACACTTACCGTATGCTGGCCTTTAGTGAGATTATCGGCAATACCGATCTGATTATGGGTAATGAAAGTACTTGATGCGCTGCTGGCTTTAATATTTCTCTGTCTCAGGTTGACCAGTTTATCATCTACAAATATCCCGCATGCATAATCAATCGAAATATCAGGGTCCCCGTTTACAGGGAATGCAGCCTGTACCACCGTTTCAAACTGAAAATAAGTTTTGCTCTGTGCACTGTAAATAGTGATCGGCTGTGAAAGTGCTGCAATTTTCTTAAATCTGTTCAGGGTACTGTAAGCAACGTTCTTGGTAAAGGAGGTAGATCTAGAACTTCCGTTGGTAGATTCTTCGGTGCTGCTGAACGTCACTCCTGTTTTATCCGAAAATGAATTATTAAAAATCAGGTAAAACTTATTGGCTTCATATTCCGGAATTCTGAGTGTTTTCCAAAGCGGCGGCAGGCCTTCTCCCTGAGACACCAATACCTGATCATTACTTCCTTCAAATAATTTATTATTATCAGAAACATTCATGACAGCCAGTTTACCTCTGAAATTGGTGTCTCCGTTTACATCAAGCGTTGCTTTCGGAGCATCAGTTTTTATTCCGATCTGCGCAGAGAGACAATCCTGTTATTACCAACAGGATAGAATATAATTTTTTCATTTAATTAGTTGGATTTGTAGGTTACGTATTCAATGACATCTGTTTTAAAAACAGATTCCAGCGTAAATGCGTTAGATTCAGTATTGGTGTTGGAGATATTTCGTCCGACTGTAAACTGAGCATTATTACTTGTCGTCTCTATTTTCCGGCATGCCACTTCTATTTTCTGGGCACCGATCCCTACATTTTGTTCTGTATAATTCAAGGTAAAGATATAATCCTGAAGCCCAGCTTTATCTGTATTATTGTTGGATGAGATTTTATCCGGTCGCACGGCGACCAGTTTACCGTTTCTGAACACACCACAGGCAAAACTTACACTCTGCATACTGGTGGCGGATGATGACTTCATTTCAACTCCGGTCTGCAGCTGATAGGTGAGTCTGTTTTTTGCATTCTTAATGGTAAAATTACCTTCCAGACCTGCAATTTTCATCCACTTGCCTTTACTCGTATCCGTGATATCATCATTTACACTGTTCTTGAAGACCCCGTCTCCGGCTACTCCGTTCGAAAGTGTCGTAATACCTGCCTGATCTGATGAAAGGTATGAATTAATTAATTTGTACTGTCCTTCTTCAAGGAAGGTTACATTTACGGTTTTCCAAACCGGCGGTAGGTTTTCTCCCTGAGAAACCAAAACCTGTCCATTCAGCCCGGCACTTCCTGCCTGAGATGAGGTTCCATTCACTCTAAGTTCTTTTCGTAAGGTGGTACGCCCGTTGATGTCGAGAGTAGAATTGGGGGCACTAGTTCCAATTCCCACCTGCGCGTACGACTGGATTGTAAAACATAATCCGATTACGCAGTAGTTAATAGTTTTTTTCATATAAGGGGCTGCAAAGGTAAAAAAATTTTCCCAAAAAATTCTACAACCCCGTTATAAATCAATAGAAATAAGCAATTTACAGCATAAATTAAATCACTTAAAAAGTGGAATTATTTCCTGCCGCGTTGAATTAAACATGATTTTTAAGGATCGATTTCAGAAGATAATTCACCTCATCGACATTTATTATCTTGTCTTTTCTCATCATAAGGTGATTTCCATCTTTGGTTATTTTCTCCTTCAGCTGCGCTTCAGCAGGGTTTTGGGTTAAGTAACTGATAATGTGCTTAAACTTATTTGTCTGATAAAATTTGTCCTGCGGGTTACTTGGGAAGTATCCGAGAAATACTCCGTTTTTCATGACGATCTTTTCAAAACCGATCTCCGCAGCCAGCCATTTTAAGGAAACACTTTTTAATAAATTAATGGCTTCATTGGGTAAATTCCCGAAGCGGTCGATCAATTCCGACTCAAATTTTTCCAGATCCTGTTCATTATCAATCTCAGCAAGCTTCTGATACAGCAACAGTCTTTCTTCCGTATTGGAGATATAAGAATCCGGAAGCATGAGCTCAAGATCCGTATCAATATTAACCTCTTTTACGGATTTGAAAAGCTTGTTCCGCTCTTCCTCATTTTCAAATAAATTTTCAAACTCCTGGTCATCTTTTAATTCTTCCAGTGCTTCCTGCATTAATTTCTGATAAGTTTCAAATCCCATCTCATTGATAAAGCCACTCTGCTCTGCTCCCAGCAAATCGCCCGCGCCACGAATTTCAAGATCTTTCATGGCAATCTGAAAGCCACTGCCCAGATCTGAAAACTGCTCGATAGCTTCCAGACGTTTTCTCGCATCCGAAGTCACCATATCGTAAGGCGGCGTGATCAGGTAACAGAAGGCTTTCCTGTTGCTTCGCCCTACTCTTCCTCTCATCTGGTGCAGATCTGCCATTCCGAATCTTTGGGCATCATTAATGAAAATGGTGTTTGCATTCGGCACGTCTACCCCACTTTCTACAATGGTGGTAGAAACCAGAACATCATATTTACCTTCCATAAAATCCAGGACGTTTCTTTCCAGCTGCTTGCCTTCCATCTGTCCATGCCCGGTAATTACTCTTGCATCAGGAACCAGTCTCTGGATCAGTCCGGCGATATCTTTCAGATTTTCAACCCTGTTGTTGATAAAATAGACCTGCCCGTCACGCTGGAGTTCGTAAGAAACAGCATCACGGATAATCTCTTCGTTAAAACCAATTAACTGGGTATCTACAGGCTGCCTGTTGGGCGGCGGTGTTTTAATGACTGATAAATCACGGGCAGCCATCAGAGAAAACTGCAATGTACGCGGAATGGGCGTGGCTGTTAATGTCAAAGTATCGACATTGCTTTTTAATGTCTTCAGCTTATCTTTTACAGACACCCCGAATTTATGTTCTTCATCAATGATAAGCAATCCCAGATCCTTGAACTTTACGGTATTACTGGCCAGCTGGTGAGTCCCGATGATAATATCCACTTTCCCGTTTTTAAGCCCGTCCAGGGTTTCAGACTTTTGTTTGGCAGTTCTGAAACGGTTGACATAGGCAACAGTCACCGGGAAATCTTTAAGCCTTTCCTTAAAGCTTCTGTAATGCTGAAACGCCAGAATAGTGGTGGGAACCAGAACCGCGACCTGTTTCCCGTCGGTAGCGGCTTTAAAGGCTGCGCGGATCGCTACCTCGGTTTTTCCGAAACCTACATCTCCACAAACCAACCGGTCCATTACCGTATCAGATTCCATGTCTTTTTTCACATCGATCGTTGCTTTTTCCTGATCCGGAGTATCTTCATAGATGAAGCTTGCCTCCAGTTCGTTCTGCAGATAAGAATCCGGGGTATACGCAAAACCTTTTGCTGTTTTTCGCTGGGCATATAATCTTATCAGGTCAAAAGCAATCTGCTTTACTTTTGCCTTGGTTTTTTGTTTCAGAGATTTCCATGTCGGCGATCCCAGCTTACTCAAAACCACTTCCCGCCCATCCGGGCCATTGTATTTCGAAATTTTATGAAGAGAATGGATACTTACATACAGCAGATCTCCATTTTTATAGGTCAGTTTAAAACATTCCTGAATTTTTCCGTCATTATTCACCTTTACCAATCCCATAAATTTTCCGATTCCATGGTCGATATGGGCAATATAGTCACCGATTTTCAGGGACATCAGATCTTTCAGGGTGAGTTGTTCGGATTTTGCAAAAGTATTTTTCGCTTTATAGCGCTGGTAGCGGTCAAAGATCTGGTGATCGGTATAAACCAGGATTTTATGCTGATGATCTACAAAACCTTCATGAAGTTCAGATTTAAAACTTTTAAAAGGGACTTCACGATCCAGCTCTTCAAAAATAGATTCCAGCCTTTCTTTCTGCTTGTCCGATGAAAAAGAAATCCAGGTTTCAAAACCAGCCTGCTGTTTTTCCTCAAGATCTTCGGTAAGCAGTTCGAAATTTTTATGAAAAGACGGCTGAACCTTCTGATCCATCCTGATTTCAGTCAGTTTTTTGATTCCCTCTATCGGGAGGCTTCCAAAATCTATTGTTTTGAATTTTTTATAATCAAATAAAAATTCCTGATCGGAACTGAATAATTCCTGGGGTGTTTTATGAGCAATATCTTTGCTCAGGGTTTCGTATTTTTCCAGTGCTTTTTCATAGAAAGCTTTCATTTTATTCATTCCTGCAATCCCATTTCTGGACACTACAAAACTGTCTTCGGGCAAAAGCTGAAGTAATGAAACCCGGCTGCCTGTCACTGAAAAGTTCATATTGGAAACCAGCTGAAATTCTTTTATCTTATCCAGGGAAAGCTGGGTCTCAATATCAAAAGTCTTAATGTTTTCAACTTCATTTCCAAAAAATGTAATACGGTAAGGTTTTTCGTATGAATAGGAAAATACATCGACGATTCCTCCCCGGATCGAAAACTCGCCGGGTTCGGAAACAAAATCGGTCTGCTGGAAATTGTAATGATTCAGAAGTTCATCAACAAAATCAAAATCCAGCTGGTCGCCCACTTTAATATGATGCGATATCGCTTTAAAATCTTCTTTTTTTAATACTTTTTCGGATAGCGCTCCTGCATAGGCTACAATCACTTTAGCTGCTTTACCGGAATTCATTTTATTCAGAACCTCGGTTCTCAGAACCAGATTGGCGTTCTGCGTTTTTTCAACCTGGTAAGGCTCAAGATGAGTGGCCGGAAAATACAAAACCTTTTCCTTGCCCAAAAGATCTTCCATTTCTGCATTGGCATATAGAGCATCTTCCTTATCATCTACTATATAAAGGATGGTTTTCTTATGGGTGAGAAAAAGCTCGGCTATAAATATGGAGACTGAAGATCCGGCACCTCCTTTTACAGAAACATGGTCATTGTTTTCGAGCTGGATAAAAATTTCTTTTCCAAATTCTTTCTTAAGCAACTCGGGAAGAAACTTTTCGCTGATGGTTTTTAACTGCATAATTAGTGATGGTATAACGACAAAAGCGATTTCGGGAGGTTCCCGGAATCGTTGGTCACTCAAAGATAATACTATTTTTTGTTTTTATGAGAATGACCGCCTCCCTGAACATAATTACTTTATTGAAATACCTTAATTTTTTGCTAATTTTTTTAACAAAAAGTTAAAAATTTCCTTAAAAAACCGTCGTGGCATAAACTTTGAAATTTCGAATGCACAACTTAAAGAAATAGTATTATGAAAAAAGCAATTAAAATTTTAGGAATGCTGATGCTGGCATTTTTCGCAGTAACTTCGATCACAGCATGCAGCGATGACGATGATCCGGCAAACAATGATTTCTTCGCAGGAACGTACAAAGGAAATATTTCCTATGTTGACAGTGACAAAAACATCAGTACCAACGGTAGTGTTTTTGTAACCAAAATTGCCAGCGGGACCAAATACAACTTCGCATTTTCGGATGGCATTCCTGATCTGAACGGCGTAGAATTTCAACAACAGGGAGACAATACACTGGTTATGGTAGGATCTACTGCAACCTCTTATATCAGAATTGATAATAATGATCTGAAAATATTATACATTAAAGATGGCAGAACCTGGACAGCCAACTGTACCAGATAATCACCTCCAGCTTAAATTAAACCTGTTCTTTAAAAGAGCAGGTTTTGTTTTTTATACCTGCAGAAAATTTCTATAAGAAAAATGGAAGCTGTTTAATCTTTTTTTAAGCTGTGATAAACTTTAGTTAAGTTTCTAAAATCGAGTATTTAAGTTCAGTTTTTGTATACCTTTGAATCAACAAACAAGTAAAATTATTCTTATGAAAAAGTTATTTCTGGCCATGTCCGTCATTTTTGGATTAGGACTCGCCACTGCTCAGCAAACAGCTCCGGCTAAAACAAATCCAACAACAAAAACAGCGAAACCTGCCAAAGTTAAAAAAGAGATTTCTGCTGAAAAAACAAAGACCGCCACTGCTGATAAAAAAAGTAAAGCTACCCATTAAACTCAACACATAGTTGTTATTTTCATAATCAAATTTCGAAAACCGGTGAATCTTTTCATCGGCTTTTTTATTCTCCGATGTTCCGGTGAAGAAGTGTCATTTACAGGAGGCCGGAGCTAAAGTCTTTTTATTATCAACTGAGGCAATAGCGATTAAAGATTAGAAGAGTGCATTTAATGCACTTGAACTTAATTTTTTTTTAAGCACTGATAAACTTTTGTAAAATTTACTAAACCTTTCATTTTCAACACATTTTTACTTAACTTTGATTTTACAAAAACAAAAAATCATCGTTATGAAAAAATTATTAGCAGCAATGTACCTGGCCCTAGGATTAGGATTTGCTACCGCTCAACAGACAGTTCCCGCTACTGCTGCAAAAACTCAGCAGACAACAAAAACGACAAAAACTGCCGCCACCACAAACCCGGCGTCCCCGACAGTTAAAATGAAAAAAGACGGAACTCCCGACAAGAGATATAAAGACAATAAAAATCTTAAAAAGGACGGCACTCCGGACAGGAGGTACAAGGCAAATAAATAAACTCTACATATAGTTATTATTTTCATAATCAAATTTCGAAGAACCGATGAACATACCCATCGGTTTTTTCTTATTCAAAAATGTCACAAAATTCTTCAGTAATTTATAAATTTGAATCATGTTAAACTTCCTCAAGAAAAAAGCAGCATTGATTTGGGCAAAAAAGCATGTTCAAAAAGCAGAAGAATTCAAGAAAAATTCTGAGAAGAACCAAGAAGAACTGTTGTTTGCTCTGGTAAATACAGCTCAGAAAACCCTTTTTGGAAGAGAGCATGATTTTGAGAATATCAGAACCGTAAAAGATTTTCAGGACAGGGTAAAAGTTTCCGATTATGAGGACCTGAAGCCTTATATTGAAAAAGTAAAAAAAGGACAGGCCAATATTCTGTGGACCTCGACACCGGAGTATTTTGCCAAAACATCAGGAACCACTTCAGGCGCAAAATATATTCCGATCTCCAAAGAAGGAATGCCTTACCAGATCAAAGGAGCTCAAAGTGCCCTTTTCCATTATATTGCCAAAAAACAAAATGCAGATTTTGTAAACGGGAAGATGATCTTTTTACAGGGAAGTCCGGAGCTGGAGGAGGTTTTCGGCATCAAAACAGGAAGACTCTCCGGAATCGTAGCGCACCATATCCCCAATTATCTGCAGAAAAACCGTCTTCCCAGCTGGGAAACCAATATGATGGATGACTGGGAGGCCAAGGTAGATAAAATAGTGGAAGAAACTGAAAACGAAAACATGACTTTGATTTCGGGAATTCCACCGTGGCTCATCATGTATTTTGAGAAGCTGACTGAGAAACACGGCAAAAAAATAAAGCAGATATTTCCCGATCTTCAGCTTATTGTAACCGGAGGCGTCAATTACGAACCTTACCGCGATAAAATGGAAGAACTTCTGGGTGGGAAAGTGGATATCGTGCAGACTTTTCCTGCTTCCGAGGGCTTTTTTGCCTTTCAGGACGACTACACCAGAGAAGGTCTTCTGCTTCTTACCAATCACGGCATTTTTTACGAATTTATTCCATTGGAAGATTATGGCAGGCCTGATGCCAGAAGACTGACCTTGAAAGATGTTGAACTGAATAAAGATTATGCTTTGATCTTAACGACAAATTCAGGGTTATGGGCTTATTCTATCGGGGATGTTGTCAGGTTTACCGATAAGACACCCTACCGGATTCTGGTGAGTGGACGGACCAAACATTTTACTTCTGCTTTTGGCGAGCACGTTATCGCTTTCGAAGTGGAAGAAGCTATGAAATCTACTGTGGAAAAATATCCCGCCCAGATTACAGAATTCCACCTTGCACCGCAGGTAAATCCTGATGAAGGACTTCCCTATCATGAATGGTTCATCGAGTTCGAAAAGGAACCTGAAAATTTAAATGTATTTAAAAGCGAACTTGACGATCAGCTCAGAAAACGAAATACGTATTACGATGATCTGATAACCGGCAGTATTCTTCAAAAGCTTCATCTTACCGTATTGAAAAAAGGGGCCTTTCATGAATATGCAAAATCCCAGGGTAAGCTCGGGGGACAAAACAAAACACCGCGACTGGCCAATGACAGAAAAATTGCCGATTTGTTGGAAATTTACAAAAAATAAATACATTTTTTCAATTCCGAAAACATATATTCAAAAAAAATTATACATTTGAGAAATTAAAAAATAATAATGAAAGCATCTGTACTTTTAAAATCATCATTACTTACATCTTTATTTGTTATTTCCTCTTGTGCAACGACAAAATATTCTGAAGACATTTCGAAGAATAACTATTCGAATCTGGAAGCCGGAAAAAAATATGTTGTTACGATGAAAGACGGTTCTCCAAAACAAAAAATGTTATTCCGTAACGTAGATGGTGATAACATTATCGGTACAGCCGGAAAAAAAGACAGTACAGTGGTGATCATTCCGAAATCCAACGTGGCAGCAGTAAAAGACAGCAGAAAAGCCGGGATTACTGCCGGAGCAGTGGTCATAGGAGCTGCAGGAGTGGCAGCCCTTGTATTAAGCTCATCCAGAGCAGACTAAAATAGATTTTATCTTTTACATTTTATTTGATTTATCATTTAAAAAACCGACATATACATAGCCTTAACTCAATATTTAGGGCTATTTTTGTGCATGATTTCGTTCACCCCGTTACAGACATTGCAAAATGTCGAATTCAGGAATCTTCTTACAGGAAGGTTCTTTATGGTTTTAGCCTTCAGAATGCTTGCTACTTTATTGGGATGGTGGGTATACCAGTTAACAAAAGACCCTTTTTCTATCGGACTTATCGGACTTTCAGAAGTGATTCCTGCAGTAAGCTGCGCCTTATACGCAGGGCATGTTATCGATATGAACGAGAAGAAAAGACTGTTGCTGATCTGCAATTACGCCTATGTATTTCTCATCGGACTGTTGTTAATTCCTGCTTTTCTGAACGTTGAAATGCACTTTACGGGCCACCAGATTACATACTATATTTATGGAGTGATCTTCTTTACCGGAATAGCCAGGGCTTTTATCGGGCCGATTGTACCTTCCATGATTCCGAAGATCGTCAAAAAGGAAAATCTCCCCAATGCAGTTACTTTAAACCAGGCTACTTTTCTTATTTCCTCGGTTTGCGGGCATGCGGTCGGAGGATTTCTGATCGGGTATTTCGGGGTACAGTGGACCCTGGTGGTGATCATATCATTAATATCCATAGCTTCTTTATTTTTCTGGCAACTGAATAAACAGTATTCTGAACACAAAAAAGAGACCGTGAATGTCATGGAGAGTATGAAAGAAGGTATCGCCTATATTTTTAAGACCAAAGAAATACTGGGAGCCTTGTGTCTGGACATGTTCGCGGTTTTATTCGGAGGGGCAGTGGCCATGATTCCGGTGTTTGCCACTGACATTTTAAAAGTGGGCGCTGAAGGTTTCGGCTTACTGAACGCTGCGTCAGACATTGGGTCGATGTGCATTATTACCATTCTATCTCTGGTTCCGCTGAGAAAAAATCAGGGTAAAATATTACTGGCCGTGGTTACCGGATTCGGACTTTGCATCATCGGATTCGGACTGTCGAGAATCTACTGGATTTCTTTCATGTTCCTGGTGTTTAGTGGTATGCTCGATGGCATTTCGGTGGTCATCAGAGGAACCATTGTACAGCTGAAGACTCCGGATCATATCCGAGGCCGGGTTTTAAGTGTAAATTCTATTTTCATCATGTCCAGTAACGAGATGGGACAGTTTGAGAGCGGACTGAGTGCCAAGATTTTAGGAGTCGTCCGTTCCGTTATTTTCGGGGGAAGCATGACCGTGCTTATCGCATTATTGGTAGGAACTACAAATTCTAAATTAAGAAAAATGCAATATTAGGAATGAATCTGCGTTATTCTTTAAATATATAGCAAAAACTTTAATTACAGATTAATAATTTTTTATATTTGCTTTATAAAATTCCCCCTTCATGAAAAAAACTCTACTCATTTTTCTGATCTCGTTTTTTCAGATAATTTCCGCGCAGGAAGATTGCGCAACAGCTTTGGCTGTCTGTGGAAACTCAGGTTTCTCATACACGCCTTCCGGTCATGGTATTCAGGAACTCCCTGAAGCCAATTGCGGTTCTTACCTGGAAGATTATTCGGTATGGTATAAATTTACGATTGCTACTGCCGGAACACTGACCTTTGCGATTACACCTTTACAAACCACTGCCGCAGATTACGACTTTTACGTCTGGGGCCCTAATGTGGACTGTAACAACAAAGGGAATACCGTGAGATGTTCAACGCCTTATACTGCCGGTGCAACAGGATTAAATTTAACCTCTACCGATCCTTATGATTATTTTGGGCAGCCCGGCTCTAATGCTGATGGCTGGGCCAAATACCTCGATGTTTTACCCGGAGAGACGTATTATCTATTAGTTAATAACTATTCCGGAAATACAAACGGATTTTCATTAACCTGGGGAGGAACGGCTACCCTGGCATCCCCGTTTAATGACCCGAACCTTACTCCTCATCCTTTCGTTCCGCCGGGACAGCCAGCGGCCAACCCTGCTGATCCGAGAGAGGTAATTGTGTGTACAAGCCCTGCAGTTTTCGATTTCAGCTCACTGACCAGTGGGATCGTCAACGGAAATGCTAATTTCCTGGTGAGCTACCATACTTCTCAGAATGATGCTATCTCCGGGAATAATGCAATTTTGACTCCGCAGACCGTGAACACAACGGATATTTATTATTACAGCATCCATTACCAGGATCCTGCTAACCCGGCCAACCCGATCAACTCTTGCCGGGAAATCGGAAAATTTAAATTTATCCTCGGAAATATCACAGCCAATGACGCAACGTTGACGGCATGTAACAATAATAATGCAGGCACGGCAATATTCGACCTTACTTCTGCTGCCGTATTCAACGACCCTACTGCGATCAAGAAATTTTATCCTACGATGAATGATCTGAACGCGGGAACCAATGAAATCACCAACCCTATTCAATATCAATCTTCAACAGGTGTTGTATACGTTTCTGTAACGACACTTCAGGGTTGTTCTGACACGGCTAAGATTACGTTAAACTTCTTCCCGGTAGTCGTTGTGAATGATGCTACCATACGATCTTGCTTTATAGAAGGAAGTCCGGCAACGGCATCTTTCAACCTTACCGTAGCGGGAGTTACGACCCAGAGCGGAATAACAAAGACTTATTATCCTTCATTAACGGATGCTGTAAACGGTACTAATGAGATCACTGCTCCTCTTACCTATATCGCACCAAACGGAGTTATCTATGTTAAGGTAACCAACGGAAACGGATGTTATGCTGTTGCAAAAGTAACTTTAGTAGTACTTCCTCCGGTATACTCAAATGTGCTGGAAGATAAAATCATCTGTATTGAAGATAAAACAACCTTAGATGCAGGTCCCGGATTTGCGTCTTACGAATGGAGCACGGGAGCAACGACTCAGAAGATCGACAATGCCGGTGTGGGAACCTACTGGGTTAAACTGAAAACCGGAGAATGCGTCACTCTACAGACCGTAAAAGTATATGCTTCCGAACAGCCTGTCGTTTCTAATATTGACATCACCAATAATACCGTTACCGCTTACGTAGTAGGAGGAACGGCTCCTTATAAATATTCGATGGATAATATCAACTGGCAGGATTCTAACGTATTTAATAATGTCCCAAGAGGTAATGGTGTGGTCTATGTAAAGGATGCTTACGACTGCGAGCCTATCGATGTTGAGATCGTGATCCCTAACCTGATCAACGTTATCACCCCGAACGGGGATGGAGTGAATGATGTGATCGATTATTCAGCATTGGGAACTAAACAGAATCTTGTATTTAACATCTACGACCGATACGGAACAAAAATCTTCCAGGCTGATAAACACAACGGTTATAAATGGGACGGAACTATCGCCGGTAAAAAAGTACCTACCGGAACGTACTGGTATTCTGTCACATGGAATGAAAACAACAAAAAAAATACTCCACTCAAATATTCCGGCTGGGTAATGGTAAAAAACAGAGATTAAGCTAATTAATATTATAAAAAAAACCGCTTGAAAGGGCGGTTTTTCACGTAAAAGAAACCCTATTATTTAAACTTCACATAAACTTAAAAAAATGAGAAGACTACTATTCATTTTAGTTTTATTTTTATCACAATTTTACTTTTCACAATCGGATTGTGATACCGCTATTCCCGTTTGCGGAAACTCCAATTTTTCGTATACTCCCAGCGGCTCTGGTACTGTGGATGAAGATCTGGGCGGATGTCTGGTTTCCGATGAGCACTTTTCTGTGTGGTATTCTTTTACCATCGCTACATCCGGAACTTTAACTTTTACCATTCATCCTAATGTATTTGCAGACGATTATGATTTTGCAGTATACGGACCAAATAAAACCTGCGGAAGTTTAGGCGCTCCGATCCGTTGTAATTATTCGGGAGCAGATGGTGATACAGGATTAACACTGGATCTGACTGATCAGGACACCGATGACGCATGGAGTGCCTATATGGATGTTGTTGCCGGAGAAACTTATTATCTGGTGGTTGACAATTATTTAAGTACGGCAAACGGTTTTTCATTAGCCTGGGGAGGCACTGCCACAATATCATCAGCATTTACTGATCCTACCCTTACCCCATTTCCGTTTGTGCCGCCTGGACAACCAAGCGCAACACCTAATCAGCCTAATGAAATTGCGAGATGCGCGCTTCCTACGACGTTTAATTTCAACTCTCTGACCAGTGGAATATTGAATGGAAATACAGCCTTTACCGTAACCTATCATACCACTATGAATGATGCCATTACCGGAGACAATCCTATTACCTCTCCTACAACGGTAACGGCAACAACCTATTATTACAGAGTAAAATATCAGGACCCAAATAACCCGGCCAACCCTCTGAACAAATGTTTCCAGACGGGGTCATTTAAGTTTGTCCTCGGGGATATAAAACCTATCAATACCACTCTTCTTGCCTGTAACAACAATGCAGCCGGAACGGCATCATTTAATTTAACACTGGCAGATGTGTATTCTGATCCTGGAGCCACTAAAAAATACTATCCGACCCAGGCAGATTTAACAGCTGGTACCAATGTGATCACCAACACCACCAATTATATTTCAGGTGAAAAAACAGTCTATGTAAAGGTAACCACCGCTGAAGGATGTACCGGAACAGCTGAAATAGCATTGAAATTTCATCCTGTAGTCGTCGTGAGAGACGCCAGCATAGAATCTTGTTTTATTGATACAGCTGTTACAACCGCTTCATTTGATTTAACAACGGCCAGCATAACCTCTCAGACAGGAATTACAAAAAAATTCTATACAACGTTTGCTAATGCGGTAAGCGGGGTCAACGAAATAACGACTCCTCTGGCTTATGTATCTGCCAGCGGGGATGTTTACGTGAAAGTAATCAGCACAAACGACTGTTATGCTATTGCTAAAATAACGCTCAAAGTTTTGCCGCCGGCAAAATCTAACATGCTGACCGACAAAACAATCTGTATGGAAGATACGACTACGCTGGATGCCGGACCCGGATTTGACGGTTATGAATGGAGCACAGGCGCTACAACGTCCTCTATTTCAAATGTTCCGGTAGGATCCTATTGGGTGAAATTAAAAACCGGGCCTTGCTTCACCTTACAGCAGGTAAAAGTATATGCTTCACAGCAGCCTGTCATTACGAGTATCGATATTACCAACGATTCTTTCACAGTGAATGTAAACGGAGGGAAATCTCCCTATAGATATTCCCTTGACGGAGTCAACTGGCAGGATTCTAATGTATTTACCGGTCTTCCGAGAGGGGAAAACAAGGTATTTGTAAAAGATGCTTTCGACTGTACCCCGATCGATGTTCAGGTGACCGTTCCCAATCTTCTGAATGCCATTACGCCCAACGGTGATAATATTAACGATTATATTGATTATTCGGCACTGGGTTATAAAAAGAATTTAACATTCATTGTTTACGACAGATACGGAAATAAATTGTACGAAGCCGATAAAATCAGAAATTATAAATGGGACGGAACTTCCGGTGGTAAAAAAATCATTACGGGAACCTACTGGTACACCATCTCATGGAACGAAAATGATAAAAACAATACCCCAACCAGCTATACCGGATGGATATTGGTTAAAAACAGAGAATAATTTAATTTTCACTTTCCATAAAAATCACCCCGATTCGGGGTGATTTTTTTTATTCACACATATAAGGCTCTTCATTACTGGAATTTTGGAACTTATCCACAATATTTATTAATTACTAATCTCAGATTATTTTTCAAATAAACTATCTTTGCATCATGGCGCAGAAAGAAACATTATCATCTCTTACCAACGGAAACTTTGCAAAAGAGCTGTCAATTGCTGATGGAAAAATGCCTCCTAATGCAGTGGATTTTGAAAGATTGGTGATCGGTACTTTTTTAATAGACAAAAAGGGGCTGGACCATTCCATCGATTTACTTACTCCCGATGTGTTTTATGATCCCAGACATCAGGTCATCTTCTCTACCGTTTTAAAATTATACGAAGCCAACCAGCCTGTTGATTTAATGACGATTATCCAGGATCTTAAAAAGTCTGAAAAACTTAATCTGGCCGGGGGAGATCATTATATTGTAGATTTAACGATGGGGGTAAGCTCATCTGCCCACATCGAATATCACGTGCGTGTTATTCTTGAAAAATACATCCTGAGAAGCTTAATTAATGTTTCTGCGAACGTAATCGATTCCTCGTATAAAGAATCTACAGACGTTTTTGAACTGCTGGACAAAGCGGAACAGTCTTTTTTTGAAATTACCAACGGCACCATCAAAAAAGGATTTGATACGGCCAATTCTTTGGTAAAACAAGCCATTGAAACCATCAAATCTTTAAAAGATAAAGAAGGACTTTCCGGAGTACCTTCAGGATTCAGGGATGTGGATAAAGAAACCGGAGGCTGGCAGAACTCCGACCTTATCATCATTGCGGCACGTCCGGCAATGGGGAAAACGGCTTTTCTCCTTTCCATGGCAAGAAATATCGCAGTGGGACATAAAATCCCGATGGCCCTTTTTTCTCTGGAGATGGCCTCGGTACAGCTGATCACCAGAATGATCGCTTCCGAAACAAGAATTTCATCTGAAAAATTACGGAAAGGGACCTTAGACGATGAAGAATGGCAGAGACTTTTCTCCAACGTTTCGGAATTGGAAAATGCACCCCTGTATATTGACGAAACGCCATCGCTTTCTATTTTCGACTTCCGTGCCAAATGCCGAAGGCTGGTGATGCAGCATGGTGTAAGAATAATAATGGTGGATTATCTTCAGCTGATGACTGCCGGTAGCGGCGGAAAAGGAGTCGGGAACCGTGAACAGGAAATTTCCATGATCTCCCGTTCCCTGAAAGCGATTGCAAAAGAATTAAACGTTCCTGTAATTGCCCTTTCACAGCTTTCCAGAAGTGTGGAAACCCGTCCCGGAAAAAGACCTCAGCTCTCAGATTTGAGGGAATCCGGAGCGATCGAGCAGGATGCCGATATTGTATCTTTTATTTTCAGACCTGAGTATTATAAAATTACCGTTTGGGACAATGATGAAGAGGGACAGGAAACTTCCACTGAAAACCAGGCCGAGTTGATTATCGCAAAACACAGAAACGGGGCTACAGCCGATGTCCGACTTTCTTTCTTAAAGCATTTTGCAAAATTCGGCGATGTCGAAGCAGCTATGGGAGGACCTGAAGGATATCCTTCCAATTTTAATGCGGAACCCAGCGGTTTTGATAAAATTAAGACGACCATTCAGCCGGGAGCCGCCTTTGACCTGCCGGACAGTTCTAAACTCTCCGGATCGTCGATGAATGATTTTGATGATGAAGATGATTTTCCGTTTTAATTATTAAGGCTAAAATTCAGGTCAGGATCAATGCCGACCCATAATAATTAAACTTACACTAAACCTCAGCCAACCTACAAATGAGAATAGAAATCTATACCGACGGAGCGTGCAGCGGAAATCCCGGAAAAGGAGGATACGGGATCCTTATGCGCGTGCCTGAAAAAAACTACCAGAAGACATTCTCAAAAGGATTCCGGAAGACCACCAACAACAGGATGGAGCTGTTGGCAGTCATTACGGCACTGGAAAAGCTGAAATCTACAGAAAACGACATCCATGTTTTTACAGACAGCAAGTATGTTTCCGATGCCATAAACCAGAACTGGATCTCCGGATGGGTAAAACGGGGCTGGAAAAATGTAAAGAATCCTGATCTATGGAAAAAATTCATAGAGCTCTATCGTTTACATAATCCGAAAATGCACTGGATAAAAGGACATGCCGGTCACTTCGAAAATGAACTTTGCGATAAGTTGGCCGTAGCAGCGGCAGCATCACCGGAACTTGAGGTCGATACGTACTTTGAAAGCCAGGAAAACAATACCCTGTTTTAAGAAAAATTTAAACTTATTTTTAATTAAACCAAATTTATATTAACTGCGTTACTTTTTTCGCTTTTCAAATTCATATTCATTATAAAATACTCAGCTTTTTCTACAAAATTAACATTATATACATATTTATTAATTAGGATTTAATATATTTACACGTCTAATTTTAAGTATGTTAATAAATGAATAAAAAACTACTATCTTATCTTTCCCTTCTTATCATCTGTTTTTTCGGAACATCATCAGCACAGACCTATCAGCTAACAGGTAATCCTGTAGTGACGACAGGATGGACCATGGTTGCACCGACACAGGTAAATGGTGATTTTGTTCAACTCACCCCCGACACCAATAACCAATCGGGATCCATCAGACTGAACGAGCAAATAAACTTAAAATATTGTGATAAATGGAGGGTGGAGTTCGACTTCAGAATGGATTCGAACCAGACTGCTAACGGAGACGGTATCGCCTTCTGGTACCTTCAGAATCCTCCGGTTGCCAGTGTACTGGGCTCCGGTTTAGGAGTTTCCCAGAATGCCATCGGTTTAGTAGTAGGATTTGACACCTATAACAATACCACAACCGCTGTAATGAGCAAGGTCCATGTAGGGTATGGACAGATCGCTAATACGACCGATAACAATAATGTAGAATTTTTCAATACCCCGGGAAGCTCTTTCCATTCCCCGGATATGAATACTACGCTTCCATTTCAGGGAACTACGTACAAGCACGTTGAAGTAACATCAGAAGTAGATCCTGCCAATCCCGCCAACTGGATCATCAAAATTACCATCGACGGAAACATCATATGCAATCAGTCATTTGCCCCCGCAGGAGCTGCTACTGCTGCCATGACCATTGGATATTTCGGTTTTTCCGCCTCTACCGGAGGAAACAGATCACGACATTCGGTTAAAAATGTGAAAGTATATGTCGATAAAGTAGCCATCAGCCAGACCACCGTTACGGATACCTTCTGCCCCAATCCATCAACAGGACAGGGAACCGCAAATCTTACCTCCTATCAGAATCAGTTTGTAACCAATCCTGCTAATTATACATTTTCATACAGTGTAGCAGGAACACCGATTGCAACGCCCGGCAACTATCAGTTTGCCGCCAACACTACAGTATCAGTTTTAGTTAAAGACAATTCAGGACTCCTCTGTGATAATCCCGATGGAAAAATCCAGCTGAATCTTTCCCCATTTACCGCGACACCGGCTACTTTAACCGCCTGTAACAACAACAATATCGGCACAGCCATGTACAATCTGAATCTTGCCAATGTGAATGAGCCTCCCGGCTCTACAAAGAAGTACTACAAAACAATGGCAGATCTGAATGCCGGCACGAATGAGATCACGAACCCGACCGCGTACCTGTCCATAGCCGGAACGGTGTATGTGAAAGTAACCACTCCCCTGGGATGTACAGGTTCAGCACCGATTACCCTTGCCTTTTATCCTCAAATACCTTTAACGGATGTGACCATGCAATCCTGTTTCATTGAAACGAATGTAACCACGGCACTGTTCAATCTTACCACTGCTGCCGTAACACAACCTTCGCAGACAGGAATCGTAAAACAATATTATACCACTCTGGCGAATGCGCAGAACGGAACCAATGAAATACAGAATCCTGCCGCTTATGTAACGACCAGCACAACAGTGTACGTAAGGGTTACAAATACAAACGGATGCTACAATATTGCCAAGATTAACCTTGTTGTATTGCCTCCGGTGAAATCCTCTGTATTAAAAGATAAAATAATCTGCATCGATGGTAGAACTGATCTTGACGCAGGCCCCGGATTTGACGGTTACGAATGGAATACAGGTGCTACAACACAATCTATCGGAGGTGTACCTGTAGGTGTTTATTGGGTGAAACTGAAAACAGGAAACTGCATTACCACCCAAACAGTAAAGGTAAATGCTTCTCTGCAGCCTGTGATTTCAAGCATTGACATCAACAATAATACGATCACCGTAAATGTAAACGGAGGAAACCCGCCATACCGGTATTCCCTGGATGGTATTAACTGGCAGGATTCTAATTATTTTACCAATCTGGCAAGAGGTGAAGTGAAAGTATATGTCAAAGACTTTTATAACTGCGAGCCTATTGATGTGCAGATTACCGTACCTAACCTGATCAATGCCATCACTCCGAACGGAGACAACATCAATGATGACATTGATTACTCTGCCCTGGCCTACAAGAAAAATCTCGTATTTACAGTATATGACAGATACGGAAACCAGCTATACCAGGCTGATAAAATCAGAAATTACAAATGGGACGGCACTGCCTTCGGTAAAAAAATTGTTACAGGAACCTACTGGTACACCATTACCTGGAATGAAAACGACAAAAACAATACTCAAACTAAGTATAACGGCTGGGTATTGGTAAAAAACAGAGAATAATATATTGTAAGATCGCTCCGGATGAGGAGTGATCTTTTTTATTTCAACTTAAAAAATAATTTTATCTCAACTTCATTTTATATTGATAAATCTGAATTACTATTCCTTAATTAACCTACTTTAACTTTAATATACTTACAAAATCAACAAAAAAAAAGAACCATAACATATGAAAAAAAATATACTCTACAATCTTTCAGTACTCCTTGTCTTTTTGTCAGGATTATTTTCAGCACAAACGTATCAACTTGTTGGAAATCCTGTTAACATTACCGGCTGGGATCTTGTTTCCAGCGCTACGGTAAATAATGACTTCATACAGCTTACCCAGGATATCGGCAGCCAGTATGGTGCTATAAAATTAACTGATCCCATCAACCTTAAGTATTGTGATAAATGGAAGGTGGAGTTTGACTTCAGAATCGACGGAAACGGAACTACACAGTTTGGCAGAGGAGACGGATTTACATTCTGGTATTTAGCCAATCCGCCAACAGGGTTTGTCTCAGGAGGAGGCCTCGGAATTCCGGCTAACGCCAACGGACTCATGGTAGGTTTCGACATTTTCAACAATACCACAGAGGGGCAAATGAGTAAAGTTCACGTTTTATACGGAACCAATAATGGCACTAACAACAATATTGAATATAACAATACGCCCGGAAGCACTTTCCATTCCAACGATCTCAATCCTACCCAACCCTTTGTAGGTGCTACCTACAAGCATGTTGAAGTTAACGGAGAAACAGATCCCGCCAATGCCGCTAACTGGCTTATCAAAATCAGAATTGATGGGGTACTGATCGTAGACCAATCCTTTGCTCCGTCGGGGAATGCCATCGGGATGACGACAGGATATTTCGGCTTCTCGGCTGCAACAGGCGGAGCCAGCGCCAGACATTCGATTAAAAACGCAAAAATATTCATCGATAAAGTTCCTATTTTAACCAATACCATTACACCGTTTGTATGTGTAAATCCGGCTACAGGAAACGGATCTGTGGATCTGACGTCTTTTCAGAATCAGTTTGTAGCAAATCCTGCCAATTATATTTTCTCCTATTACGGTCCCGGCGGAGTCCAGATTACAACCCCTGCCAACTATCAATATACCGCAGGCACCACCACCATTTCAGTGGTTGTAAAAGACCCCTCCTCTACCCTGTGTGATAATGGCGACGGTAAAATTGTATTAAACCCATCTCCTTTCTCAGCAGATGATGTGACATTAACCGGATGTAACAACAACAATGCCGGCGGGGCAATATTTGACCTGACTGCTGCACCGTTTACCACAGTTCCGGGCGTTACCATGCAGTTTTATAACAGCATGTATGATCTGAACAACAATATCAATCAGATTCAGAATCCAAATGCATTCTTTTCGCCGGCAGCAGTAATCTATGCTAAAGTGACTACCCCTCAGGGTTGCATCGACACCGCAAAAGTAACCTTAAACCTGTTTCCGGTCGTGGTTGTCAATGACGCCACCTTAAGATCCTGCTTTATTGAATCAACCCCTTCCCTTTCATCATTTAACCTTACAGTAGCAGCCGTAACCACGCAAACAGGAATTACTAAAAAATACTATCCTTCTGTAACTGATGCAGAGAACGAAACCAATGAAATTACGACCCCTACCGCTTATATCTCTCCAAACGGAGTAGTATATATAAAAGTGACTAACGGAAACGGATGCTATGCCATTGCAAAAGTAACCCTGACAGTACTTGCCCCTGTTTATTCCAATGTATTGAAAGATAAGATTATCTGCATGGAAGATAAAACGTCTCTGGATGCCGGGTCTGGCTTTGCAAGCTACGAGTGGAGCACCGGAGCAACGACCCAGGTTATCAGCAATGCAGGCGTCGGCACCTACTGGGTAAAATTAAAAACAGGAGAATGCGTTGCCACACAGACAGTAAAAGTATTTGCTTCCGAACAACCTGTCATTAAGAATGTGGACATTTCCAATAATACTGCCACCATTAATGTTATCGGAGGTACTCCGCCTTACAGATATTCGGCGGACGGAATTAACTGGCAGGATTCGAATGTATTCAAAAATCTGTCGAGAGGAGACCACGAAATCTACGTAAAGGATGATTATGACTGTGAACCGATCCATATTACGATTGTCGTCCCAAATCTGATCAATGTGATCACTCCCAACGGAGACGGAATCAATGATGTTATAGACTATTCAGCTTTAGCCGGTAAAAAGAATTTGGTTTTCACTATTTTTGACCGGTATGGAGCGAAAATCCACCAGGCAGACCAATCCAATAAGTACCGTTGGGACGGAACAATTGCAGGAAGAAAAGTACCTACCGGGAGCTACTGGTACTCTGTAACATGGAACGAAAATGACAAAAACAGTACGCCGTTTAAATATTCCGGCTGGATCTTGGTGAAAAACAGAGAATAAAAAATAACATTCATTCAATATCAGAGGATCACTTCATTCATTGAAGTGATCCTTTTTTATGAAAAGAAGACGTCACAAGAGGAGGAGCAAAATATATGTAAAAGATTCATACGATTGCCAACCCGTCGACATCTCGATAGTTGTTCCGAATCCTTTATTAATGTGATTACCCAAACTGAGACGGAATCAATGACGCTATAGACTATTCTGCATTAGCCGGTAAAGAACCTGGCTTTCACTATTTTTGACAGGTATGGAGCGAAAATCCACAAGGCAGACATATCCAACAATTACCGTTGGGACGGATCGGGATCGGTTGGCGGACAAAAAATCCCTGTCGGAAGTTACTGTATTTCGTTCGTGGAATGAAAACGACATGAAAATACAGCGATTAAATATTCCGACCGGATTCTTGTAAAAAAAGGAGAATAAAATTTTGACACACTCATTGACCAAAGAATCACTTCGACCGCTGAAGTGATTCTTTTTTATGCTTATTTAGAAAGAGATATTTCGTTTTAAACAGAATTTATTCACATTCAATTCTTAAATTTGTCTTATGAATTATTTGGAAGCTTTAAGCAGAAGATATTCTGTAAAGAAATTTAACGGCGAGATTATCCCTGAGGAAACACTTCACAACATTCTTGAGTCAGGAAAGCTGTCTGCAAGTTCTCTTGGGCTCCAGCCTTATAAAATTCTGGTGGTGGAAAGTGAAAACATGAGACAGAAACTCATCCCCGCCTTCTACAATCCTTCGCAGATCTCCACCTGCTCTCATTTGATCGTCATTATTTCAAAAAAAACAGTTGAGGAAACCTACATTACCGGGTACTTTAAGCATATTTCGGAAGTGAGGGAAACCCCTCTGGAGCAGCTCGATTTATTCAGAAACAGTATCAGCCAGCATATTAATCAGAAAAACCAGGATGAGATTTTCAACTGGGCAGAAAAACAATCTTACATCGTACTGGCCAATTTAATGTATGCGGCCGCTATCGAAGGGATCGACACCTGCCCCATGGAAGGTTTCCGGCACGATGTGATAGAGAGCATTTTAGGTATCGATCCGGAGACAGAAAAAGTAACCGTCACCCTCGCATTAGGCTACCGTTCTGAGGAAGACTATTTCCAGCACATGAAAAAAGTAAGAAAACCAAACGAAAAATTGTTTAAATTTATCTAATTATTGAGACGATTGTACCTAAAGCAAGCATAATGATAAAAGCGGATGTATTAGTAATTGGTTCCGGAATTTCGGGACTTTCTTATGCCATAAAAATTTCTGAGCAACTCCCTGATGCCAAAATAATTATCGTAACAAAATCTGATGAAGACGAAAGCAATACCAAGTACGCCCAGGGCGGTCTTGCCGTAGTCACCGATTCTAAAAACGACAATTTCAGCAAACATATCGAAGACACCATGCGTGCCGGAGACGGAGAGAACAAACGTGATGTGGTAGAAATGGTGGTGACGGAAGCTCCCGCAAGATTTAACGAAATCGTGGAATGGGGTGCCAATTTCGATATGAAAAATGGAGAATTTGCTTTAGGCAGAGAGGGCGGCCATACTGAGAACAGAATCGTCCACCATAAAGATATCACAGGTTTCGAAATCGAACGTGCATTACTGGAGACCGCTAAAAACAGTCCGAATATTGAAATTCTTGACCATCATTATGTTATTGATATCATTACCCAGCATCACGTACCCGGAAAAGAATTGCACGAAGGGCACATCCACTGTTACGGAGCTTACATTTTAGACGAAAAATCCAGATCCATCAAAAAGATCACCTCAAAAATAACATTGGTAGCCACCGGCGGGGCCGGCCATGTATATAAAAACACGACCAATCCCACCATTGCGACAGGCGACGGAATTGCTTTCGTGGCCCGTGCAAAAGGACAGGTTTCCAATATGCAGTACTATCAGTTCCATCCCACGGCTTTATACAGCAAAATAGACGGAATGCTGTTTCTTATTTCTGAAGCGGTACGTGGTGACGGAGCCAGATTAAGAACCAAGAGAGGCGAAAAATTCATGCATAAATACGATGAGCGTGAAGAACTGGCTTCAAGAGATATCGTCGCAAGAGCCATCGATGCCGAAATGAAAATTACAGGCGACGAATATGTAGGGCTGGACTGCCGCGATATGGATCACGAAAAATTCCTGGAACATTTCCCTAATATTTATAAAAAGTGCAGAGCTGAAGGGATTGATCCTTTTACACAGCTCATTCCTGTCGTACCGGCCTGTCATTATTTAATGGGCGGAATCGAAATCGATAAAGACGGACAATCTTCCATCAAAAATCTTTTTGCGGTGGGAGAATGCACCAATTCGGGACTTCATGGCGCCAACAGACTGGCTTCGAATTCATTACTTGAAGGATTGGTTTTCGGACACAGTGCCGCTATGAAAACAGTGGAACTACTGAATGAAAACAATTTCAACTTTGACGATTTAAAAGCCGTACCGGAATGGAATGAAGAAGGGATGAAAATCATGGATGAAATGGTTATCATTTCTTACCTGAGAAAACAGCTTCAGGAAATGATGAGCGATCTTGTAGGAATTGTACGGAGCAACAGGCGTCTGAGCATGGCTCTTCAAAAGCATCAGGAGATCGCTGCGGCCGTTAACGAAATCTATCACTATTCAATTCTTTCGCCTCAGCTATCTGAATTAAGAAACTTAACGACCGTTGCCCATCTCATCATCACCCAGTCTATGGAGATGACGGAGAATAAGGGGGCATTTTACAATAAAGATTTAGTTTAAAATCAAACAGAATGAAAAGACCAGCCTACGCCACAGATAAAATTTTAAAACAGTTTATTAAAAATGCTCTTGAAGAAGATATTCAGGACGGCGACCACTCTACCCTTTCCACGATTCCAAAAGATCTGCAGCAGAGTGCCAAACTCCTTGTGAAAGAAAACTGTATTCTGGCCGGTGTAGAACTCGCTGAAATTATTTTCAAAACTTTTGATAAAAATCTTAAGGTGGAAACTTTTTTTGCCGACGGTGATATTGCTAAAACAGGAGATATCGCTTTTATTGTCAGTGGAAGCGCAAGGTCTATCCTTTCCACTGAAAGACTGGTTTTAAACTGCATGCAGAGAATGAGCGGAATCGCAACGATGACCCATGACTGGGATTCACGACTGGTAGGAACAAAAACAAAGTTGCTGGATACCAGAAAAACAACCCCAAATTTCAGAGTCTGCGAAAAATGGGCGGTTGCCATTGGCGGCGGAACCAATCACCGGTATGGTCTTTACGATATGATCATGCTCAAAGACAACCATATCGATTACAACGGAAGCATTACCAATGCCGTAAAAATGGCGAAAGACTATATTAAAAAGAATAAGAAGAAATTAAAGATCGAGGTGGAAACCAGAAATCTTGAAGAAGTTCAGGAAGCCATTAAAGCGAAGGCAGACAGAATCATGCTCGATAACATGGATGTAAAAACGATGAAGAAAGCAGTAAAGATGATCAATAATGCCTGCGAATCTGAAGCTTCCGGCGGAATTACCCGTGACCAGCTGAAAGAAATTGCCTCTACAGGCGTAACCTATATATCCGCCGGAGCCCTTACTCACTCTGCAGAGAATATCGATTTGAGTCTCAAAGCCGTGAGATAGCATTGATTTTTTAATAAAAACAACCCATATTTGTTAAAAATTCAATAATATGATTTTTTTCATGTAAAATGTCAACTATTATTCAATACATTGTAAATCAAAATATTATAACTTATTAAGATTCAGTAAAAATTAACATAAAGTTAATATTAGTTAAACATTATTTTCCGAATTTTGCGGAAAATTTAAATCTAACTATTACTAACGATTATGAAATTAATCAACAAATCGATGCTAACTGCGATAATTACCTTATCTACGGCTAGTATTTATTACGCTCAAGAAGTTCAGGACACTACTACAAAGTCCAAAGACATCGAAGAGGTAATCCTAAGAGGTGTAACGGATATCGCAAAAGATAGAAAGACACCTGTTGCAGTATCTACTATTAAAGCTGCACAGATTCTTGAAAGACAAGGAAACCAGGAGCTTGTTGAATTACTTAACACAACACCGTCTGTATACGCTACAAAAGGGGGTGGTGGTTTTGGAGACTCTCAGATTGTTATGCGTGGGTTTGAGTCTAGAAACATTGCCGTAATGGTAAACGGTATGCCGGTTAACGATATGGAAGGCGGTACTGTTTATTTCTCAAACTGGACCGGATTATCAGACGTAACAAGTTTCATGCAGGTACAAAGAGGACTGGGTTCATCTAAATTAGCTATCGCTTCAGTAGGGGGAACTATGAACTTCATCACAAAGTCAGCTGACATGAAAAGAGGAGGTATCGTAAGATTAGGAGTGGGTAACAATGATTATCTTAAAACATCTTTTGCTTACAATACAGGTAAATCTGATCAGGGATGGTCATCATCTATTTTAATGAGCAGACAAGCAGGAAGTACTTATATTCAGAATACAGATTATGAGTCTTATGCTTACTACTTCGCTTTAGGTTGGGAAGCTAATAAAAAACATAATTTCCAATTTACTTTAACTTCTGCGCCACAATGGCACAACCAAAGAACATATTCACCTACGATTGCCGATTATAAAAGATATAATCAGGAAGATAACCAGACTCCGGACAGAACATACAACTCCGATTGGGGGTACTTCATCGATGGCAATGGGAACAGAGTAAATATTGCCAATAGAGCCAACTACTACTCAAAACCTGTAATGATGTTGAACTGGGATTTCTCAATTAGTGATAAATCCAAATTAAGCACAGTTCTTTATATGTCTAATGGTAGAGGTGGTGGAACAGGTGATCTAGGAAGCTACTGGACTGGTAAATTCAACGCTGCAGGGAATCCTACCACAACAAACCTTAACAGTTATAGAAGAGCAGATGACGGAACATACGATTACAATCAAATCTTCAATTTAAATAACGGTTTAGTCGCAGGAACACCTTACCAGGTTACAGATCCTAAAACAGGAAAAACATCAACCGTAAGAGATGGAATCATCCGAAGATCAAGCATCAACTCTCACAACTGGTATGGTATCTTAGCAAATTTCCAACATAAAATAAACGACAATTGGAATTTCTCAATTGGTACTGATGATAGATACTACTATGGATATCACTATCAAGTAGCTTCTGATCTTTATGGATCAAATGGTTACCAGGAAATTTTAAACAAAAACGTAGCACCTTATACTGTTACAAACACTTTCGATTATCAAAAACTTGCCTGGAATCCTTTCGGAGGAAAAACAGCTCCGCTTAACCAGCAGATCGGATACAGTAATGACGGAGAAGTTATTTGGTACAGTGCATTTGGTCAGGTTGAATATTCTAAAAATAACCTTTCTGCATTCTTACAGGGATCAGCTTCTAACCAAGGGTATCAGAGAATTGATAACTTCGTTCAGGACGGGGTAACTAAGCAACAAGGACAAGTAGTAAATACTAAAACAGGATTTAAAAACCTTTTTGGATATAACATTAAAGGGGGTGCCAACTATAACATAAGTGATCAACATAATGTATTTGCGAACGTTGGTTATTACAGCAAGCAACCTTTCTTCAACTCTGTATACCCAAGCAACTTTCAGGTTGTAAACCCAAGCTTAACAAATGAGAAAATTTTCTCGGCTGAAGTTGGATATGGTTTCAGATCTCCTAAGTTCTCGGCGAACATTAACGTATACAGAACTGAATGGAGAGACAGATGGTTGAGAAGAACAAACCAAACTTTTACCCTAGCTGATAATACAACGACTACAGGTTATGCCGAAATCAGTGGAATTACAGAAATTCACCAGGGAGTTGAGTTTGACGGAGTTTACAGACCAACTAATTTCTTAGAAATTAACGGGATGTTCTCATGGGGAGATTATTTCTATAAGGGAAATGCCAACGGAGCTGCATTTGATGATAATAACAACCCTCTTTCTTTATCAGGAGCATCTACAACATCTAATACACTTTACTTAGATAAAGTAAAAGTTGGAGGAACTAGTAACAACAGTATCCCACAAATGACAGCATCATTGGGTGCTACAGTGAAACCTGTTAAAGACCTAAGCATTTTCGGAACATGGAGATATGTTGGAAAACTTTATTCTTCTATTGACATTGCAACGTTTTCTAATCAATCTGCACAAGAAAAAGGTGTATTACAGTTACCAGATTTTAACTTATTTGATGTAGGTATTTCTTACAAAATCAGATTAAATAATACTAATCAGTACTTCACTATCGGGGCAAATGTTTATAATTTGCTTGATACCTTCTACATCTCTGATGCATCTACAAACAACTTTGCAAAGGGACAAGGAGACTTTAAAGACAGTGCAACTGCAACAGCTCAACAACAATATGAAGCGTACCAGAGTACTTTATACAAAGGTTTAGATCCTTCAAACCGTGTATTATTCGGATTTGGAAGAACCTGGTCAGCTAACCTGTCATTCAACTTCTAATGAATTAAAATATTAGATTTTATACATATCAATCCCGGCTTTTCGCCGGGATTTTTGCTATATTTGTGTCAGAAAAAACAAAAAAAACTAAATATGGATTTTTACAAGATTTTGCTTAGTGCTCACAAAGGATTTGGGTATTTGGAACTCCTTTTAACTTCATTATTTGTGATTGCGCTTTTGGCGACAATGTTTGGATTTAGCGGAAAAGTGAATAAATTTTTAAAGAAAACAACTTTATTCACCATGATCTTCTTCCACGTTCAATTTTTGATCGGACTCGTTATGTTGATCATCAATTTTACAAACGGATTAAATATGGGTGAAGTCATGAAGAATTCCGCGCTGAGATTTCAATATGTAGAACATCCATTTTCAATGTTAATCGCGGCTGTCTTGTTAACGGTTATCAACAAAAAAGTAAAAGTAAACCCTACAATTTCTCTGGGAATTGTAATAATGGGACTTATTGCGGTGGGCTTATTTGCATTCGCGTTCCCTTGGGCAAGAGTCTTCGGGGCATAAATATATTAACAAAATAATTTTTAATTAAATCAATGAAAGTAGCTGTAGTCGGTTCAACAGGAATGGTTGGACAAGTTATGCTTAAAGTTCTAGAAGAAAGGAACTTCCCTATCACAGAATTAATTCCGGTAGCTTCGGAAAGATCTATTGGTAAAAAGGTGAAGTATAAACAGGAGGAATTTACGATTGTAAGCATGAAAGACGCTATAGCTGCCAAACCGGATATCGCCATCTTCTCAGCTGGCGGCAGTACTTCTCTTGAATTTGCTCCCCTGTTTGCTGAGGCAGGAACTACCGTGATCGATAATTCTTCTGCATGGAGAATGGATCCGGATAAGAAACTGGTCGTTCCTGAGATCAATGCTGATGTATTGACCAAAGAAGATAAGATCATTGCCAATCCAAACTGTTCTACGATTCAGTTAGTGATGGTTTTAGGACCTCTGAATAAAAAATATGATTTAAAAAGAGTGATTGTCTCTACCTATCAATCGGTAACCGGAACCGGTAAAGCCGCGGTAGATCAGTTAAACGGGGAGATCGGCGGTGATGAATCTATCGCAAAAGTATATCCTTATCAGATTTTTAAAAATGCATTGCCACACTGTGATGTTTTTTCCGATGATGACTATACAAAGGAGGAAATAAAATTAATGAAGGAGCCTAAGAAAATTCTGGGTGATGACACTTTTAATCTAACCGCAACTGCAGTAAGGGTTCCTGTACAGGGAGGTCATTCTGAAAGTGTAAACATTGAGTTTGAGAACGAGTTCGATCTTGATGAGGTCAGAAAAATACTGTCTGAAACGCCGGGAGTTGTCGTAATGGACAATGTGAAAAACAATGAATATCCGATGCCTTTGTATTCCGAAGGGAAAGATGAAGTATTTGTGGGAAGGATCCGACGGGACCTCTCCCAGCCCAAGACGCTGAATCTCTGGATTGTAGCAGATAACCTCCGAAAAGGAGCTGCCACAAATGCAGTACAGATCGCAGAATACTTAGCATCAAACAACTTAGTTTAAACTAACAAAACAAAAAAGAGTCTCAGAGTTGAGATTCTTTTTTTTATCAAATCTATGAACGTTCAGAAAACTCATAAAAAAGATAAATTAGCCTTTCAGAAACTTATTGCTGTTTTTGGCATTGTCCTTTTTATCGGAAAAATTGCCGCGTGGAAACTTACCAATTCCGATGCTGTTTTCTCAGATGCCATGGAGAGCATTGTCAACGTGATCAGTGCATTTATGGGATTGTATTCGCTCTATCTGGCCGCGAAACCCAAAGATGAAGAACACCCGTACGGACATGGAAAAGTAGAATTTGTTACCTCAGGAATAGAGGGCGCCCTGATTGCTATTGCCGGCATTATGATCATCTATGAAGGGATTAACAGTTTAATTACCGGAAAAGTTTTAAATAAGCTGGACTGGGGAATCTGGATCATTGCAGCGACCGCCGTTGTGAATTATATTTTAGGATATATCTCCATCAAAAAAGGAGAAAATGAAAACTCTCCGGTTTTAATTTCTTCCGGAAAACATCTTCAGTCGGACACCATGACGACCCTGGGTGTGGTCATCAGCTTGATTATCGTTTACTTTACAAAAATCTATTGGCTGGATTCTGTCGTAGCCTTAGCTTTCGGGCTTTATATCATCTATGTAGGATACAAGATTGTCCGGAAGTCCCTGAGCGGAATTATGGACGAACAGGACCCTGATCTTTTACATCAGATCATTAAAATTTTAGAAGATAACCGAAAGGTAGAATGGATCGACGTTCACAATATGAAAATCCAGCAGTTCGGAGCTTCCCTTCATATCGACGCCCATATTACGCTTCCCTGGTATTACAGCCTTCGCGAGGCTCATAATGAGATGGAAAAAATGATCATTCTTTTAGCAGAAAATATACAGAGAAGTATTGAATTTAACTTTCATATGGATGACTGTAAGCCCATCTCCTGCCCTATCTGTCAGATTGCAAACTGCCCGGTCCGCGAAAAAGATTTTGTAAAAAGAGTGACATGGACTCCTGAAAATGTGACCTGTATGGATAAACACTCCGCAGAATAAAAAAAATATTACATTTGATAAAAATAACATTATGGGAGTTGGAACTAATCTTAAAAGACTGCGGAGCAAAACAAAATTTTCTCAGCAAGATATTGCAGATAAATTAAATATCGACAGAGTTACCTATGCAAACTGGGAAAGTGAAATGTTTGATGTGAAGTCTCAATATATTCCAAAACTTGCGGAGATCTTTGAAGTGGAATTAAAAGAGCTTTTTGAAGATGGAATAAAAAACATTAACACTACAGACAATACTTTTGAAAATAAGGACGATTCAACATCTGGAAATATCATTGTTTTTAATTTATCAGATAAAGATGTGGCAGAAAAACTAAGCTCACAATTTGCTGAACTGATTAAAAATATTAAAAAATAATCCTTTTCCATAATCTGAATTTCTCAAATTCAATGGAAAGGAATGACGTCAGAATCAGACGGTGTAGGTTCAGAATCTTTAAATGAAAACCTTCCCGTATCGGGCAATACATGATTTTACAGAAAAGACTTTTTTACGGGGAGGGCTTCTATTATTATTAAAAGTATAATCTGGCTCGAATAAACCCGTTTACTTAAAAATCAGTGCTTTATTGAGTTCTAAAAGATTATTTCCATTATTTTTCATATTGGCTTGAAATTTTTCTAATATTGTTTTAGGGCTCAAGGTAGAAATATTTCCTTTGTCATCACCCACTACATATTTAATTCCACTGCTCTTCACTTCATAAAATGGATCATTATAATAGCTTTGCATGATCTTCTGAAAGTCCATCCAGGTAATTTTTTTTCCGGAAGGAGGAGTGAAAAAGTCACTATTCTTTACATTCTTCAACTGTATTAAACTGAAATCATAATCCGAACGAGAGTCTGCTATTTTAACAATCAATCCAGGTAAGCCATTAAAAATATAAGGTCCTTCCTGAAGATTCATGGAATCCGCAAACCAAGCGGTCCAATGCCTGCCGCCATAATCCACTTCTGCTTTTTGGCAGTACAGTTCTCCTATTTTTTGTTTCTCACTTGTCATTTTCCAGTCCAGTTTATCCTCAATAGCGATATAAAACCTGGTTCTCATTGTCGGAGTGATAATTACTTTCTGAATTTCTTTCGTATCCAGATTTTTCTTGGCAAATAAATCTGTAAAAAAAAGCATTCCTCTGCCTGGGCCCAAGCCTGTTTTTTGTACTATTGAATCTGATCTCCTTTCTGATCCCGATCTAAAAATAGATTTCTTCCCATCAATCTCTAAATAAAACGGGCTGGCTACCAAACTATCTTTATCCTGATCTGGTCTGAATTTTAATTCATATATACAGGTTACACTCTGAGAATGCAACATACTTATTATAAATACCAATAAGCTGATCATATACTTTTTCATATCCAATTTGAGGTATGCAATATAAACGATGCTGTGCACCGGTTATATTTATTATATACATTTAAAACAGGCAGTGGTAACTGATCCATCAGAGCCTGTTGTACTCCACACTCCGCAAGTAAGGCCATACTGCTCACAAAAACCATTTCCCGGCGTACAGACACTCGCACAGCCAAATCCTCCGCCAGAATCGGGATCTACCCTTCCTCCAATAATAGTCTTTAAACTTTCTCTGGAGAATTTTTTCAAATTTTTCATAAGTATCTTTTTATTGTTACCATCACAAACCTAAACATTAGAAATGAAAAATTCTGTAACAGAAACACAACAAATTCCGTATGTTTTTTCCAACATTTAAGGACATCAAATAATTAATATTCAAAATATTAAGGATACTATTACTCGTTATGAATTTTAATAATGTAAAGCAAGTTCAATTGAAGAAAATTTTTATTTTCTCCTTATAAGATAATACATCATTTAATATTGCCAGTTCATGAAAAGATTTTATGAAGGAGTAAATGGGCGCTGAGAATTTGATCTGCGTGAATTATCAAATGGCAGAAAAATTTTAAAATGAGATTAAATATCTGAGTTTTGGCTAAAGCCTAAGTTGATCCTATAAATTTTACAGAATGGGCAAAGCTCGATTCCATTAAACCGTCATGTAATTCGTCAGATTATTTGTGATATTTTTTGTTTAATTAAATCCGACGGTTGGTTCGCATTCAGAATGATACTAAACACTACTTCAAAATTAAATAAACCGCAGTTCAAGCCCCGTCAGTCTGAGCCTGTCGAAGACTATATTATTAATAAAACTGTCTCCTTTTATTTATTGTCTTTGCTTGTATCCACTTGCCTACGGTAATAAAACATAGGAATAATCAGCAGTAAAATCAAAGGCTGAATCACAAATCTTCTCATATAAAACGAGAAAAGATAGCCAATCTCAAATCTGTCAGCAATGCAGTACAGATAAATCGGGAAAGTGATGACAAAAATGATCATCATTAAAATAGCTCCCTGCATCGTCCACTGCCTATTTTTAAATATGAAGTGAATGATGACACATGAGAAAAACAGGTTTAGACCAAATCTGAAAAGATAGCCCAGGATCAGCTTCCCCCATTCAAAAAACGGAAACGGCAGATTTTTATCGACTTCATGGAAGTAATCTAGAAAAGGATCATAAAAGAGGCTTCCTTCAAATGCTCGTACCCCAATGAGCCCGCAGAGCCCTGTGAATATGAAGAACCAATTAAGAATTTTCATTTTTTAAAGCAAAGAGTTTTATCCAGACCAGCCAAAGAACGACCACACTTCCGTAAATAACAGCAGGAAACACAAAATCATGTACTGCTTTCCCATATTGTTTGTAATCTGTCATCACCACATTAAGCCCCACAATACGAAGCAGATTCATTATGTACAGCAGAATAAGCCCTACAAAAGCAAAAATAAAAGTTCTGGAGCCTTTATAAAATGCGAATATAAAGGAGAGAAAAAGTATCATCACAGAAATCGCATTGCATCCTTCCACCATCCGGGTTGCATATCCATTTTTCACGTAAAACCATACCTGCGACCCTGTTACGTCATTGTATAACCGGGTTGGAAAGCCTATAAAATTCTGAATATGTCTTACCTGTCCTGCAATCAGTCTGGAAAACGGATCAAGACCTGACTTCTCAAAAGAATTCAGGTAAAACTGGTAGGCAAAAAGCAATACCAGATACATCATGATGAATCTGAAAAGAATTCCTAAAACCGGCTTAAAGTCCTTTAGCATATGCAAATATAAAAATTAGCTTGTAAATTACTATATTTGTTTCCGACTATGATTTCCGACGACGCAAAAAGATTTTTTGAAAACTTTACAGGTAAAAAGCCATCTGGATTTAAAATTTTAGCTCAAAGCGGCTCTGCCAGGGTTAATTTTTGGGCTAAATCTGACGATCAGCAGTATATTATTACTTATAATGAAAACGTTCAGGAGAATGAAAGTTTTTTATATTACTCTGAAATTTTTTCACGCCTCCACTTAAATACACCTTCCATTTTTGATATTTCTGAAGACAGAAAGATGTATATTCAGGAATTCCTGGGAGAACATACTCTTTCAGAAATTATTTCAGAGGACGGATTATCCGGGAAAACTAAATCTTTAGTAAAACAGACCCTGGAAAAACTGTTCAGACTGCAGATGGAGACCCGCAACGCCATAGACTACAGTAAGACCTTTGAATATGAGAACTACGATGATCTGCCGGTCATTCACGATTTATATTACTTCAAAAACTTTATTGCTGATGTGCTGGAGCTGGAATACCATAAATCTACGCTCCTGAAAGAATTTAAAAACATTGCATCTCTTATTGAGAGTCTTGAACCTAAAGGAATCATGATCCGTGATTTTCAGGCGAGAAATATTATGGTGGATAATGATGACGGGGTTTCATTCATAGATTACCAGTCTGCAATGAAAGGTCCCCTGATGTATGACGTCATTTCTTTCCTGTTCCAGGCCAAAGCCAACTTCCCGGAACATTTTAAAGAAGAAATGCTTACCTATTACATTCAGCAATTCGAAAGTACAGATTACCAGGATCAACTAAGAAAATCGGTGAAACCAATTCAACTGATGAGATTTCTCCAGGTTTTAGGAGCGTACGGTTTCAGAGGTCTGATTCAGAGGAAATCTCATTTTATTTTAAGTATTGAAAAAGGAATCGAAAATATTACGGTGTTTTCCGAAGACTGGGAACAGATGAAAGATTATCCTGAGCTTAAAAAAGTAATCAGGCAATTGAGTTTAAAAAAAACCGCAGTAAAAATTGAAGAAATTTTAAAATATTAAGTGTGTTAATAAATACAGGTCTTTTGACAGAATTCAACCATAGGTTTAATGGTTCAAAATAATTAAAAATAAAAAAAAAATGCTACACATCGATATACACAGCTTTTCGTATAAAAAAGGGGGAATTCCAAAAGATGATACCGGTAACGGAGGAGGTTTCACCTTCGACTGCCGTGGAATTCTGAATCCGGGAAGAGTTGAGGAATACAAAATTCAGACGGGAAATGACATCGGCGTTCAGGAATATTTGGAAACCAAGACTGAGATGCCGAAATTTTTAGAATTGGTTAAAAACATGGTTTCCATGAATATCGACAACTATCTTGAAAGAGGTTTTGAAAACCTGCAAATCAACTTCGGATGCACAGGCGGACAGCACCGCTCTGTTTATTCTGCTATAAAAATTGCTCATTTCATAGAAGAAAAATATGGTGAAAAAGTGGAAATCAGCCTTCACCATGACGAACAGCACCAACTTAATGATAAGTTATGAGACGTGTTGCCCATATCATGCCTAAATCTTCTATGACTCAGTACCAACAATTTATGATTCACATCCTATGAAGGCCTTAATTTTCGCAGCAGGGAAAGGCACACGCCTTAAACCTTTTACCAATCATCATCCTAAGGCATTGGCTAAGGTAAATGGCATTCCGCTTCTGGAAAGGAATATCATGTATCTTAAAAGTTTCGGAATACAGGATTTTGTAATCAATGTCCACCATTTTGGAAATCAAATACTTGATTTTTTAAAGCAGAATAATAATTTCGGCTGCCGTATTGAAATTTCCGATGAGTCCGATGAACTTCTTGAAACAGGAGGTGGTTTGATTTTTGCTAGAAGGTTTCTGGATCATGGGGAAGATTTTATAATCATGAATGCTGATATTCTCACCAATATAAATATCAACAGGCTGGCAGAATATCATAAAAAGATGAAAGATTTTGCTACTTTAGCCGTTTCAGACAGAGAGAGTTCAAGAAAACTGCTTTTCAACGACGACATGGTTTTAAGAGGTTGGCTTAATGTACAGACCGGCGAACAGAGGCTTGCCGAATTCAATAAAGGATTCAGGGCACTGGCTTTCAGTGGCGTTCACTGCATCAATCCTACGATCTTTGAGAAAATAAAAAGAACAGGCAAATTTTCTGTTATGGAAGAATATCTGGATCTGATGCTGACGGAGCATATCCACGGATTTGTACACGACAGCATCCTGATCGATGTCGGGAGACCGGAATCTGTAACAGAAGCCGAAAAACATTTTAAATAATTATTGATGGAAATCAACGGAAGAGACGAAAGCTTAATTAATCCCGAATTTGATATAAATGAGACAAAACTTCATAACAGTCTGAAGCAAAAAGCCTGGGACGAAACCATTACGAAGGACAGCTGGATGGTGTTTAAGGTAATGGCGGAGTTTGTAGACGGCTATGAGAAGCTGGCCAAGATAGGCCCTTGTGTTTCCATTTTCGGTTCTGCAAGGTTAAGGCCTGAAAGTAAATACTACGAGATGGCGGTAGAAATTGCGGAAAAAATAACACAGATCGGCTTCGGAATTATTACCGGAGGCGGTCCCGGAATTATGGAGGCCGGAAATAAAGGCGCGTTCAATGCAAAGGGGAAATCCATTGGTCTGAATATCGATCTTCCTTTCGAACAGCATTTTAATCCTTACATCAATAGATCGTATTCCATGAATTTCGATTATTTCTTTGTCAGAAAAGTGATGTTTGTAAAGTACTCTCAGGGATTTGTCGTAATGCCGGGAGGATTTGGTACCTTAGACGAACTTACTGAAGCGTTGACCCTTATCCAGACCAATAAGATCGGAAGATTCCCCATTGTTCTGGTAGGAACTGATTTCTGGAGCGGTTTACTGGACTGGTTTAAAGAGACCTTATTAAAAGAAGGAATGATCTCTGAAGGTGATCTTGATTTGTACCGCGTGGTAGATACTGCCGATGAAGCGGTGGCCCATATCAAGGCATTTTATGATAAATACTCCGTAAATGTTAATTTTTAATTGGCATATTATTTGTGACCTATAAAAAGCAATCATGATTGTAAATCTATTAAGTAAGATGAAAAGACTTTTATATATCTTAGGAATATTAACATTTTTTATGTTGATGAGTTTTATGAATGTAGACTTTTTCTCTTCGATGACAAAAGTGGATTATATAGATGGAAGCAAGACATTAAAGTTTACCACAAAGATGAATACCAATCATATTTCTGACGCCATAAAAATCAATGCGAATACCGCCGGATTTGAAGCAGAGGTTAAAAAATATGTAAATAATAATTTTGACGTGTATGTAAATGGCTCTCCAAAAACGATAACATTCACCGGAAGTCAGGTAAGCGGAGAAACCGTATGGGTATATTTCGAAACCGGAGGCGTTTCTGATATTAATACCTTAAAGATTAAAAACACGATCCTTTTAAGCGCTTTTCCAAAACAGGTAAACCTGGTTAACATTGCTTATAAAGGAAGCCAGAAGACAATGAGCTTCCAGAGAGGAAAAGAAGTCAATGAAGTTTCTTTCTAACCGAATTAATCTTAAATAAATATTCCCTGTTTCAGTATTGAGACAGGGATTTTTTTATGAAGTTAACCTGCTATCCTTCAAATCCGGGAACGTTCTTCGATAGGATTATTATATAAGATATTTCAAATTTGCTCAGGATATAAAGCAACAGAGCCAGTGGTCAATAAAATGGATAAAGATTATGTATTTACGCTCATTGACGTTTTTATCGCAAGAAACAAAATGCAACGATTTTAAAATAAAAAAGCCGTCTCACAACTGTTTGCACATCTCAAACACAGAAGTCATTTTAAACGATTTATGCTTAAATCACTTTCAAAAGTAGAAATTTAGTTCGGACTACATGCTTAGCTCACAATATAAGAAAAAGAAGTGTCATAAAATGGCTACCACAACTCAATCTAATTTAAAATCGCATCCAATAAAATTAATTACAAAAAAACCGTCTCATTTTACAATGAGACGGCTTCTTTTTCTATTATTCTCGGATTGTGAATCCACGCTATCAAGATTCTTTTTTATACTTCTCCCAAGAGTCAAATACGGCCTCTTTTAATTCTTCAAATGTGCAGTTTAGTAGTAAAGGATTTAGAACTACAGGAGTTCCAAATTTATTATATTGATTTTTAAACAGCACTTTCCAAATTAAATTCTTATTGTTAAAAAATTCTTCTGGATTTTTTAAATTTACAATTATTTGATTAATTTTTTTACTTTTTGTAAATTGTAAGTTTACTTCTTCATTATTTATTTCTATATTAGAAATATCCTTCCATTCAATCAATCCAACGGATGGCATTGTATAATTAGAGTAAATACCTTTTTGATCTATAATTATACCTAATGACTTTTTTAAACTAAGTAGTATTAAAAAAAACATTACTATAGATGCTAATCCAAAAAATACCAAACCAATAATTCCAACAATTTTTATTTTTAAAGGATCTTTTGTTAGGAAATTATATATTTTTCAGGATTGCCAATCAATAAGTTAGAGAGACAAATAAAAACAATTCCTATCAACAAATTTATAAATAACTTACCTTTTTTTATTTTAAATTCTCTATACATAATGCAATTTTTATTCATATGCTTTTTCTACTCCTGTTTTTCCCAATTCTGATCCGCCCCAGCTTCCAAGTGCTCCAAAAATAATACCACCTACAACGGCTCCAGGGACAGCACCTACGCCATCAAGCCAAACTCCGATTGCTGCTCCGGCGGCGGCACCAGCCTCACCTCCTGCAACTCCTCCTGCAACTCCCCTGCAACACTTCCTCATGCAACTGCTGTATTTCTTACCGTTGGTTTCACCTTCTGTCTGATAATCATTGTAATCTTCTGCTACGCAACTTCCAACTTCTAATTAGCAGTAAAATTTAGCAAAAGCCAAGTTGAACAGGCTTTTGCTAAATTATTAAAGAGATTGCTTTTTATACTTTTCCCAACTAACAATAATTGAGTTAATAATATCATTAAAACTGTCAGATAAAGCACTCACATTTATTATAAAGGGAGTCTTATACTTTTCAGTTCTAGATATAAAAAAATGTTTTTGAATTCCTTTTTCTTGATTTTTATAATAATCAATATTTTTAATATAAATTACGATATGTTTAATCCCATTAATTTCTACACTTTCAATACCTATTATATCTTTCCAGTAAATCAATTTGTTAGAATATTGGATTATTCCTAAAAATAAACCATCCTGATAAGAAATTTTTTATTAAAAACGCTTTTTAATATAATGTAAAGTAAAATTAAAGTGCCCAAATTGCCTAAAATACCTACTAAAAATACAGTTACTTCATTTGGCATTAACCAATAAATATATTCAGATGGATTAAAAATAAACAAAGCACTGATATAAGCTACAATAAATAAAATTAGTAAGAGTAATGATATAAAAAGTAAATATTTAGATTTATTCTTTTTGAAAATAATGTCTATCATAATTTTAATATTTATTTATATGCGTTTTCTACTGCTTGTCCTGCATACTCACTCGCAACATATCCAATAGCAGCTCCTACAACAAAACCTATTACAGTTCCTACGCCTGGTGCAACGGAACCACCTGCTGCTCCTGCTAAAGCACTAGTAAGCCACGTTGCACCCGCTCCTGCAACATATCCTGCTGCTGCCCCGTAACTACTTTCGCACTAGCAACTGCTGTGTTATTTCCGTTGATTTCACCTTTTATCTGATAATCATTGTAATCTTCTGCTACGCCATTTCCAACTTCCAACTAGCAGTAAAATTTAGCAAAAACCTGTTCAACCTGGCTTTTGCTAATAAATTATTAAATAGATTGCTTTTTATACTTTTCCCAAGAATCAAATATAGCTTTTTCAAGTTCTTCAAAACTACAATCTAAATCTCCCGAAGAAATTATATGAGCTGTCCCTATAGAGCTTTTATTCATATTGTATAGAAAATAATTTATCCCTTTTTCATTGTTTTTTGATTCTCTCAAAAAAATACCAACATAATTATTGTGATTATATCTAATGATTTCAATCTTATCAATTTCTTTCCATTTTATCAATTTGTTTTTATAAAAAGAAAAACCATTAAATATTCCATTTTCATCTATTTTTAATACAGCGTCCTTTCTAAATAAAGTTTTTATAATTAAAAATAATGCTAGTAAGCAAGCTAAAATTCCAAATACAGAAAATACAATGACGGCATTTTTCGTAGGTAATAGAAAGTAAGTGTGTTCTGATGGATAAAGCAAAAACTTAAATATTAGAAAATACATCGTACACAGTATCAATACTATTACTACAATAGTTTTAAAATAATTTCTATTTTTATTAATTATTCTCATTATAATTCAATTTTATTCATAGGCTTGTTCAAGTAATTCTCCAGCAGCCTCACTTGCAAAATATCCAACAGTAGCTCCAACAGCAGCTCCTAAAATAGTTCCTACAACAGGAAAAGAAGAACCCATTATCGCACCATAAGCAGCTCCTGTAGCTACTCCAGCTGCCCAACCCACAGCTGCCCCTGTAGCTACTTTTGCACTAGCAACCGCTGTATTCTTCCCATTGGTTTCTCCCTTTGTTTGATAGTCATCATAATCTTGTGATATTCCATCACCAATTTCTACAGCACCTAAAACTACAGAAGCTACAATAGAGCCTTTTTTCAAAAACTTGGAGACATTCATTGTTCTTACGCGAGCTCTCCCTCCTCCTGTCCAGTTGCTGCTATAATATCTAACATTAACCCTGTTGTAAAAGACGCCATCAAATTGTCTGTTTCTAAGAGTAGAAGTCCAAAAACCAATAGAACCTCCCTGATTGGGTCTGTGGCTAATGATATCGCCTGTATCTCCAATTCTGTCGTTGAAAAAATTAAGATAATCTAATGTTCCGCTCTCGCTTTTCTTTCCAGTTACAGCCACTTCCTGTATTTGGATTTCTCTTTCAGCGGTGTTTGTCTCAGGACTATAGACGTATGTATTGTTTTGATCATCAATATATGGCTTAAATTCTGGTGTGTTTGGACAGGTAGGACAAGTTGCAAGAGCGTCTCCGGTTTCTTCAAATAATCCTTTAGGGTCTTTAAAATATACAGGATTATTAAATGCAAAACGATAAGGTGTCCAACCGGCAATGACTCCTGTTAAAGGATCCATAACGCCAAATCTTCCAATATCGGGCATATATTGTCGCCAATCCATTCCGTACATTCCCGTCTCCTGAAGTTCCTTCCCATTGTATTTATAATTCTGATAACCTCCTAACAGTCCCTTAATTCCTCCCACATGGTTTAACCCAAACGGATAATAATCATTCGTATCGGTTATTGTAAGAATTCCTTCGCTGTCTTTTGTAAAGCTCACCCGGGCATTTCCTAAATGATCCCTGTACTGGTAAATATAACGATTTTCCGTAAAGCTGTAAAATCCTTCTGAAGTAGGGACAAAATCCAGCTTCCACTCAGCAGTGCCAGGAAAAGGATCCGGCGTTATCTCACCAAATGCCCTCTGCTCAAAGGCGACACTGGTTCGGCACCAATCACAAGGAGCCACGGTCTCACTGAAGTTATAATGAAAACCATCCAGATAATCTGTGACTGTATGGGTAACCGACTGTCCTTTCCCCCCTCCGCGGGTATAGGTGTTACGAAGCTTTGTACCATCAGCCCGATACAGATAACTCAATCCGAAATTAACGGAGGTCCCAAACGGATCCTGCTGGGTGATCGAATAAGAATCAGGCAGGCTCAAGTAATTATAAGCAATACTCTGGATACCTTTATCTTTCATATTGATCATATTTCCGTTCAGGTCGTAGTCAATGGTATTTCCGCCTCCCTCATACCCTGATGGGTTCATGGTAGCATCGGTCACTGACGTCAGCTGGTTTCCTGAATACTGATAGGTCAGGATATCAATTCCCTCATACCCACCAGATGGATTTTTAGCATTTCTCCACAGATTTGTAATATTTCCATTGAGATCATAAGCCGCTTCTTCGCTGTAAAAATGATTTTGAGGCACCGAAGTCATTGGCTCGCGGTAATGGGCCATGGTCAGTCTGTTCAGACCATCATAATTGTAATCGTATCTTTTTAAAACCCCGTCATTGGAATTCTTCCAGTCGATTGTAAGAATATTTCCATTATATCTCCCTCCTGTAATAGAACTCGTCGTTGGCGTCTGATATTTCATTTCATATCCGAATAATTTCCCGTTGAGATTAGCCGGATCATTGATTTTGGTCATCCACCCACGGATATTATAAGCATAATCGATGCTCTGAAGATTATTCCCTACTTTTTTATTGGTCAACTGGGAAAGTTCGTTGTACGTATTTTCAGCCAGTAATTCCCCAGGGTTATTGCCTACATAATGCCAGTGTTTTTTTACCCTGTTCTGATGATCGTATTCAAAGACTTCGGCAATACCGGTTTCGGGATCTCCCGCCAGTCTTTTGTGATAGGTATTGGTCTGAAGAACAGCACCAGCAAAATCAAGTTTATGATTGACCACCGTATAGCCTCCCAGATGATTATCACTCTTTGAGCCTATACTTCTTCCTTTGGTATCATACCAGATGTAGGTTTTGGTCCAGCTGTCGTCTTCGATATTTTTGATATAACTGGCTACCGGTAATCCTTTCGTAGATACGGCATTGGAATGGTTATCAGTCAGAAACTCCTGTGAGAACACATTGGTGACAGCGGGTGAACCGGCGGGATACGTATCATAATAGGTAACCGTGAGCGCTGTATCAAAATACGGGAAACTGTCATTGGAATAGTAGATCTGCATCCCGTTTTTTGTAAAACCGGCTGCATCTCTGCGCTCTGTAAGAATAAGATTATTCCCAATGACATTCTGCATATCGTTTCGGTCGGTCCCCGAAACACGCCCTGTGATAATGGGTCTTCCAAACGAGTCATACTTGGTAAAAAGCCACTTTCCGGCAGCGCGCATTACAGCATCCTGCGTAAAAATCAGGCGGTCCGCTTTATCATACACCAGGTGTTCCCAACCCTTGCCCGGGACCTTCTTTTCCACGAGTCTTGCCCTGCCGTCGTACCGGTACTGATAACAGAGATCATCCATCACAGTGTTGAGGTCTGTAGCGACGGCTGCTTTCGGAGGGATCACAAATGCCAGCTGATTATACTCATTGTATACATAATAGGTATCCACTTTTTCGGTTCCGTTGATTTTTCTGACTAAAACGACCTGGCCCTGACCGTTTTTAAATTCAATGGTTTTGTTTCCGTCTTCATCGGTGACCGTATTTTTATACAGCTGGTTGGCTCCGTAATTTCCGGTATAACTGATCGTAGATTTGGTCGCATTATTGTCCCAGGTGGTCGTAGTGGTGTATTTAACCACTTCATCGGCTAGTACATTGGCATCATAATCAAATTTCACCGGCTTGTTGCTCCAGTCCGTTCCCACCTGGATCTGCTGCTGAATACGGTCTAACGGAGAGTTTTCCAAAACCTTTTCCGCATAGATCTTTTCTGAGCCGTAAGACGCAGAAGCATTGGCAAGTGGCGTCGGGAAAATAGCCCCGTTTAAGGTTTGGGATTGTGGGATGGGAAGATAATCTTTGGTCTGCCTTCCGAATCCGTCATATTCAATAGGAGTCACCACATCTTTTCCCTGTGGTGAGGCTTTGACATTCACGATCTGTTTTGGCCGTCCCAGGCCATCGAAATACTGGACGGTGTTAATCTGTTTTGCATCCGGACTGGATGTTGTAACAGGCTCTAGATAGGTTCTGGACTGGATATAATTTTCTGTAGGACTCGGCGCATTCTGTGCATGAACTAAACCGGAAAGAAGCAATGTGGCTACTGGTATAATTATTTTTTTCATGATTTGTTTTATTTATCGTATTCAAAATTAAGGGTAGCTACACTTCCAGATGAACTTCCGCTTGAATATAACGTTACTCCTCCGCTTGGAGCTATAGAAATACTCCATCCGTTAATGCTTATATTTTTATAAGAATTGGGTCTGCATAGATCCTGAAGTGTTCCGATAAATACTCCCCCAGACCAATGTAAGTTGGGATCATTGACCGGTATGCTTATAATGGCTTTTATATGATTGGCTGATGTTTCCTGAAAGGCCGAATAATAAATAGAAACGTTATAAGAGGGTGTAACTGAACACACATAAGGTTTACACACTCCATTTGTGTTAGCATAAGCTTGTCCGTTGGCATTGATATCGTTCTGTGCTTTCTGGTCAGCATCCGCCTGGCTTATTTCTGAAGTATATTTTCCTGAAGGAATTTTATACACTAGAGGTTCTGTTAAAGTACTTGGCCCACAATTTTCTTTAGTGAATGCTTGACTTTTCTGGATGTTATAATATTTTTTCGGAGTATAATTAAATGTAAATTCTTTTACAATATTATTATTAATATCAACAATTTTTTCAAGTCTGTTTGAAGAATCATAGATATAGTTTTCTCTTATTCCTGATGGAGGTGTAATGCTTGTAATTCCAATTAACGGATTGTAAGTGTAAGTAGAAATCTTAAAGTCCTTTAATTCAGATTTGTTTCGAAAAGTATTAAGTTCAGATATCAAAGTGGATTCGGAATTGTTATCGATATCAAGGTTAGATTTGTCTACAATAGCCAATTGTAAATAAGAATTGTTATCACCTGAATTCAGACCAAAAGCTTGCATTACCTGAAGATAAGTTGCCCCTTCAATAGTAGCAATAGGTAGAGTTTGATTATAACCCCATATAGTTGTTGTGGGAATTCCTGATTTACTTGTTTGTTGAATAAGATTAACCTTATTATCATACAAATCAAAAATAGAATTATCCTCTGTTTGAGAAACGGGTATTTTATAGCTGTTAAAATCAAATGTCGAATTTAATAAGGAATTTCTCGTTTTCTTTATCGCATAGGCGCCAGATACAAGAGATGTAGTTGGAGAAAAAATGTTTTCTTTTAATAAAAACTTGTTATCATTATTCTTAGCAATTTCTACAACAGGCGTAAAAACATTTTTATAGTGAAGTTGCTGATAGGTAACATTTTGCCCACCAACAATTGTGATATTGTCATTACAGCTTACACAGGGATTTTCATTATACAAATCAATTGGATAAAGATACCTATTAATACTTGTCCCCAATATTGTATTATGCATAATTTCTTTAGGATAAGGATACCATGTGTAATCTTTACTAGTAGAAGATCCTTCATTATACTTTTTCAGAATTTTATCCAGATAGCTAATATTGTTGACCGTCTCCACGACCTTGTTACCAAAATATTCCCGAGTTATTTTGGAACTTAATAAATAAGGTATTACAGGTACATACATCGATTGGACGAATGCTGAATTATGATCACTTGTATATACATAGTAATTCAGATCGGAGACCTTACAACCTGCACAATTTTGTACTAAATCTAAATTTGGAAGCTTAGAAAGAAAATTAGAATATTTATATATTATTTCCTTTACTTTAATATTATCTTTATTATAGATCTCCTCTCTTAAAATTTTTCCTCGTTCATTAGCCTTGGAAAGATATTTCCTATCAATTTCATCCCAACTCTCCCAACCATAGATACTAAAATGAGAGCCGGGATATACTTTACTGGCCAGAGAATCCGGATTTGTAATCCTATCACTAAATTTGTAGTTTTTAAAACCCTTATTAGTTACTATTTCTTTGACATTACTATAATGTAAGGAATTTTGAGAATAAAGATTAGTAGCTAAATTCTTAAAACTTTGCATGTCAATTCCCTGTATGTACGTCTTAGTTACTTTTCCATCCAGTATTCCTGACGAAGTATTGTCATCATTTTTATAAGTATATAGAGTTTCTATATTATTTCCTGAAAGATCATTTTCTATTTTCTTATAAAGTCTAGGCGAATTAGTAGTTCCATTGTTATTAAACAATACTGGTTTTCTAGTATTGAAATCGATATTATATTCTTTTGAGAAATCACCATGCTCATAAAAGAAAGTTGAAGTACCTTTTGTAGGGAATGTCACTGTTTTCAGCATTCCTGTATCATATACTGACTGATCTTCAGATAATGGAGTATAGAGCATTATATCATAATTAGAAGCATCATAAGTCATCACCCCGTTCCAATAACCTAAATCATTTGTTAAAAATTCATTATAAGGGGGAAATTTAGTTGTATTATAATATTCAAAATATACATTTTCACCAACATTACTGGTAACATTATTGAGGAAGGTGCGTTTGTTGGTTGAACCATAGTCTTCATAATTCAAATTAATTTTTTTTATTAACTTATTTTTTCTTTTAATTTTAATTTCACTCAAATATTTATTAGTTAATTCTAAAGGATTCTGTGTATCAATGTATGAGTAATGAACTGTCACGTCATTTATAGTGATACTGTCTAACATGGCTTCTTTTGTATAAGTATCTAATTGTGTGTTAACATTTGTATATATTCCAGAACTTCCTACGAAACTAACTGTTCGCCCATATATTCTTGAATGCTTTATATTTAGATTATTGATATTTAAATCTACTTTAGTAGGAAAATTTGAACCTATATCACCAGAAGGCTCAAAAGTATATGCAGAATTGCCATTTCCTCTAAAATTATTAAGAATAGAATGATTCGAAACCTTATAAAAGCCATTTATTACTGTCCCATCATTTAGTATAACTTTCTTTAGTAGCCAAGAGTCAATATAATTTGTCCTCTTTATCTCATTTCCAACGCCTATATAATCATTATTAGAATAATTTAGATATGATTGACTGAAATTAATATCCAGTTCATTCAGACCTCCCCCAAAAAAATATTGATTTCCTTTATCATCTTGAATTATAATCTGTGAAGCTGCCACATTTTCAAAAATATTATAACATTTTGAATCAATTGAAATTTTTAATGAAGCATTTTCACTATAAACAATTGGTTTACCCTCATTATCGATAATAAAATATCCTTTATATCCTAGGAAATCAAAATAAAATTTATCTGGTTCATAATCTTTATAATGACTTAAATAAATTTCACCTCCAGCCCCTATCGTTTGACTCTTATAACTTGTATTGGCTGGATCATTTAAAATATTTTTTTTATAAATATTTTGTCCAAATGATGAAAATATACAATCATTTAACCTATATGGTACACTGGTGAGATTCCAATTAATTACGGAACCAGTTAAAGGTGCCAATCTTAAAATGTTAAGTACTGTTGGATCAATACGATGTTGCTCTCTAGTAATTTTCCCAAATTGTTGCATATTCCAGTTAAGTCCTACATAACTTGGCATCATGTGAGGAACGAATCCTCTTGATTCATATGATAAACTGTTACCTAATTTAAATTTACCTTCTGTTATCTCAAAAAGAGGAACTTCTAAATTTACAGTTCCAGAATGCAAATTAATATTTTCGTTGACACCTCTAATTAATGAATAACTTTCGGGAGGTTTTGTTTGGGTTAAATAGAGCAAGAATATATTTAGAAAAAATAGTATATTTAATTTTTTAATCATTTCAAGTAATTTTATTTTTTAATTAATTTAGCGTTAGCGGTATTATCCGTATCCGTTTTTATGACTACCAGATAAGCACCTTGAATCAGATTCTGTGTATTGATCTTAGTCACCTTATTCTTGGTTTTCAGACTCTGCAGCTGTCTTCCGCCCATATCATACACTATAATCTCCGCATCCGTGAAATCCATCCCAATCTCTACGTATGCATAGTCCGACACCGGATTCGGATAGATCTTAATATCCTGTTTCTCGATCAGCTGATCAATCTGCTGATCACCCAGCTTTACAATTTTCCAGTTCTCTTTTCCTAATTCCTCAGCGCTGGTGCCTGCCAGGATAATGGAGCCGTCCCTGTTGAGCTTAATATCAGATAACCTTTCCTCTTTTTTAGAAGACTGACCTTTCACATGCTTTCTCCACTGCTCATTTCCGTTCTCATCCAGATACAGCATCCAGAATTTTTCATCATCGGCCTCTATCCTGCCTTCCGCCTGGGTATAACCTCCTAATAAAATCCCTGTCGTAGAGTCTTTATTCTTTTCTCCTTTCTCTTTTTTCTCAATAACGCTCATTCCCATCAGCACATCCCTGTTTTTAAAGTTGTAGGACTTCTGCCAGACTTCTTCTCCCCTGTTATTTAAAGAAATCAACCATACATCCGTTCCTTCGGTGATCCCAACGGATTTATTTCCTGATCTCTCCGATCTTGATTCTCCTCCAACGATATAGCCGTTAGAAGTCAGTGCCAGGGTTCTTAAATGGTCATCCCCTTTCCCGCCGAAGTTCTTTTCCCATTCCACTTTTCCGTCTTTGGAAAGTTTTATGATCCAGTAATCGCCTTCCCCGAAGTTTTCGGTCTTCTTGGAGCCTCCGGCTGCACTCCTGGAATATATCCCTAGCAGTGCACCTCCATCTTTTGTCGGGATCATTTTCTCCACTTCATCCAGTCCTTTCCCTCCTAAAACGATCTGGGATAATTCTTTCCCGTTTTTATCGAGTCTTACCACCAGAACGTCTTTCGATCCGTACCCTTTAGCTGAGTTTTGGACGTTTCCTGCAACGAAAAATCCCAGGTCAGTCGTCTGGATCACCGCTCTCGCCTCTTCATCAGAAGCGGTGCCAATCGTTTTTTGCCACATTTCTTCAGCAAAAGGACTAATTCTGACCAACCATATATCGGATCCTCCTTTCGAGTCTTCTTTTTTATCCAATCCTTTTCCTGAAAATGAAGTTCCCGCCAAAAGAAAACCACCTTCCTGCGTAGCAACTGTTGCCGATAAAAAATCGTGATTCTGTCCCGAGAAATATTTTTCCCAGACTTCTTCGCCTTTTTGGTTGAGTTTAACTAAATGAAATTCATAGCCCTTGTTCTGTTTACCGCCTCCAGACGGTATCTTCGTACTTTGAATGCTGCTTCCCGAAATTAGGTATTGCCCGTCGATGGTCGTAGTGACCTGGCTCAGAAAATCCTGGGTGTTGGATTGGATGTCTTTCTGCCAGATTACTTCCTGGGCAGAAAAATTTAAAATAGTGCATAAGAAAAATGCACTCCTGTAGAGTTTTTTCATATTCGTATTGATTAATGATTTATTTTACTGATGATGGTGGATGGATGGCGATGCCGCAGAAAGGCATCCCTCTTAAGGTAATTTTTCATCGTTATAATTTTTTTTGTGTTGTTTACATGGTAAATATAATTTTAATTATTGTTCCGGCCAAGAGATTTATGCTTTTTCTTCATCATAACGTATTGATTTTTATTATGATTGGTAAAAGTAGTGCTGCCCGGCGACAAAATAAGTCGTGTTAAAATAAAGATGCTAAAAATTCTGTAAAAGTCGCGATACCAATAAGAAAGGCGAACTACAAAGTCCGCCTTTTCTTTATCATTTTAAATGCAAATTATTATTGCGCTTTAATTTTGAAATCATCAATCTCCCATGTTGCAGAGGCTGAAGTTGTAGAAGTATACTTAAAAGCAATTCTCACATTTTTACCTAAGAAAGCAGCTAAATCTACATTTCCGGAACTTACCCAGTCTCCAAATGCGGCAGTATTGGTATCTAAAGTCGCCGGTAACTGTACCCAGGTGGTTGTCGCCGGATCTCCTGTATAGTTCTCCGTGGCATAGACCTGTAAAGCATTTCCTGCATATCTAACGTCAGTTGTAAAGTTCACAATTGCTTTTGTTTTTCCTGCTAAACTTACCGATTTAGAAATTAACCAATCTTCATTGGCATTGCTTGATCCTACAAAACCATTCATTACTGCATAATAATTAGTCCCGTTTCCTTGGTTTGAAGTCGTCCAGACCTGAGGTCCTAAAACATTTTTTACCGTCCAGTCTGCGCTGAATCCTCCGTTTGCAAATTCGTCACTATAAATAGTGGCTAATGGATTATAAACCGAACCGTCACACCTAGGATTGGTGAATACTATATTATTTAACTGAGGAATCCATAACTGATAAGTGTTATTGAATATGCTTACGATAGCATAAATATCTCCTCTGCCCCCGGCAACTTCAATAGTACTGGCAGCTTTCAGTCCAAAAATAGCACGGCCGCTTGTCCTTAATGTTACGGTATTCCCTGTACAATCTTTTAAAGTTCTGTTCGATGTAGCCGTACCATCTGCATATGTTTTTCCGAGATCCCCATCTATAAACTCAAGATCTTTGATTTTGATCCATCTTCCGACATCTCCTGAACTTAGCTGGGAGATTGTTCTTTCCGTAGCCACGACGGATTTTGCAAGGGTATTATTATCAAATAAATATTTATAAATTTCTTCATCTTTAATTCTGTAAGCGACTGCAGAAGAGGAATCATTAGAACCAATCTGAAGCTCTCCACTTACATTTCTGATGTATAAACCTTTTAATTTGATATTGAGATCTTTTCCTACCTTAAACCTGTTTTCTAAAAACAGGTCAGCTCTGTTGATATTCACTCTAATACCTCCGGTAGCATCTTCCACATACAGATATTTAAATAAATTTCCGGTTTCATCATTAGCGGTTATCTGTGCTCTAACGTAGAAATCACCTGTGATCTGAACCAGCCCATTAGGAGCCAATCCAGCTGCGAGTTGTTTAATATCTGCAACGGATTTAGCCGTCAGCCCTGTCTCACTGAAGTTGCATGGGTTTTTTGTCTGACCATCCAAACGAGGAAAATGCTCATCTATTCCATCACCATCTTTATCTCCCTCCATGTTCAGGTCTGACACCTTATTAATATATAATTGATAAGCTGAATTGTACTTGCTGTAAATTCCCAAAAATGTTCCTTTACCTGCAGGAATAGTCTGGTTGGCAAAAGATGCATATCCACTATTTCTTACGATTGCTGTTTTCAGATATCTTTTATTTGCTGCATCCCATCCTTCACCGATAGTCTTATCAACAGTCTGTCCGTTTGGAGCAAAAGTTGTACAAAGAGCCCTTCCGTCAAATTCGACATTGTTCACCTGTATTAAACAACCGATAAGATTATCATTGGCTGTCATCATTTCTGTCATGGTTAATACTTTCGGAACAATATTCGCTCTGATATTACAGTCTCTGAAAATGTGGTTCGGAACTTCCTTTTCTAAAATTCTTGTTCCGGCAGGAGTAATCATCCCTAATTGCTTCACACCTCCATACGTACTAATCGCAAGATCCTTAACTTCAATATAAACTTTAGATCCCTGTGGAAATCTGGTATAAGTACTTACCATATCCAAACTTACGGTTAATCCTTCTGTTGGGTTTACAGGAGCATCCTGTATATAAAGCGTTTTATAAATATTTCCGGACTCGTCTGTAGATGAAACATATCCCTCGATGTAAGCTTTTTCTGTAATGGTTACATTCTGAGGTTTTGCTTTTAAATCTGCCAATGACCATTTTTGAAAATTGTTTTCAGGCTTGGTGTAATAATCAGCAGTTCTGCACTGATAATTTTCAAGATCAGGCTCATTATATTTATCATCGTGCACACAGCCTGTAATAAATAAGGCCGAAACGATAATAAAAATATAGTTGAAAATTGAATTATATTTTTTCATAATAGTCATAATTAGAATCTTAAATAAACATTAGTAAAGAAAGTTCTTCCTCTGTCATACCAAAGCTTTGGACCAAAGTAAGGCGTCGCTCTCTGGTACTCTTCCAAAGCATCCGGAAAATTAGCAAGTCTTCCCTGCTCAAAACCTCCGGTTACGTAATCTCTGTTGTTTAAAATATTGTTTACCGAAATACTGATTCCCATCCTGTATTTCCCAAACTGGAATGATTTACCGGCATTGGCATTCAGCATAAACTGATCATCAAATTTCTTTTGCGCCGTAAGTTGCTGGATAAGTTCAGGTGTTACGCCGTCATAATACATGTCAGTCGTACCGGGAACCGTGTAAAGAGCTGCTGTCTTGTTAAGTGCTGAAAAGTCCAGATACTGGTCCATCAGATAATTGGCAGAAGCGCCAACCCACCAATATCGGGAAGAATTGTATCTCAGCCCTAAAGAGAAAGCTTTTTGAGGCGTGCCTGCAACTTTATAATCTTTTATGTTTGCAGCTCCGAAGCTTCTGAACCCGTTCTGGTCATCAAATGAATACACCTGAGGAGTATTGGTAAATTTATATTCTCCAATACTTGCTACTCCCACAGCATTCAAGGTAGGTGTTATTTTTACATCAAATCCTAATTCAGCTCCCAAATACCTTTTATCTGCTCCACTCATAGCTTCATTGATCAATGTATTATATGATCCTGTGCTTGTAGAAGATGCGGCAGCATAATATCTGGAAATCTCCGTGGAATTACTGATGGTTGTATAATAACCCGATAATCTTAGCTTTAAGATCTGACCTCGCATGATATAGCTTAAATCATTAGAGTTAATAATTTGATTTTTAACTCCGGGAGTCAAATAATCAACAACTCTTGGGTTAATAAAAATCTCATTAAGGGTCGGTGCCAAACTAAAAAATGCTCCGTTATAGACAATGAAGTTCTTACCGTTAATTTTATAAGTAATTTTACCTTTGATCCCGGCGTCTATAGCATCATAGACAGCGCTTTTACCTTTAGAATTATTTACAAATTGCGCAATACCGCTTCTGTAATCTCCATTTCTGTAAGATTCTGAGTAGGAAGAGAAGATAGACGCTACAAAATTCCATTTTGCAAAATCTACTTCTGTAGATATGTTTAAAGTATAATGATTTTTTGTAAGTTGGTAAGAATACTGAGTTCTGTTACCTTCTTTTACCTGATAATTCGGATCATCAATATTATATTGCGCATCATTGTTAAACGGATTAAGATTGTAAGCATAATTTGCTCCTAATAAATCCTTAACTCTTCTAAAATTATCTGATTGTAAATTCTGATAATTGAAGTTGATGTTCAATTTCCAGTTATCACTAAGTCTTGTATCAAAGTGTGACGCCAGATTGAAAGTTTTATCTTTATTTACATCCTCTACCAATGTGTAGGAAGCTCCTCTTTTCGAGTCATCCATATTGGTGAGGTTAATGCGGTTTGCATTATATAAATAATCCCAGTCAATTTGAGATTGGGCTCTAAACTCGTCCGCTGTCAGAAGACCATAGCTCGGCAATTTTCTGTAGTACGTAGGATTCGGATCAGAGGCATGGAACCAGTCTAATCTGCTTCTTGCATCGCTGCCGATCTGGTAAGAAACCGTGTTGGTCCAGTTTGAGTTTTTACCGACTTTTAAATAATCGGTTAACATAAACATCGGTTCGAAAACCTTTCTGATTCTGGAATTTCTTTTTTCTCCGTCTTGCCATCCCCAGTATGAGTTATAGTCTTTTCCCATAATATCATACACTTCCTGGGTGTTTGGAGAGTTGGAAGCTCTGTAAGTGGGCGAACCGAAAGCTGTTAAGTTAATCGAGTGTCTGTCGCTGAATTTCTTCTCAATAGATCCGAAGTAAGCATACGCATCCTGGTAAACCCCGTCAATGATTGCATTGTCACCCCATCTTCTGCTGGCAGAGAAAGTAAATGCCCAACCTTTTTTCGAAAGACCTGAAGAATAAGTCGCCATTAATCTGTGCAGATAACTCCTGTTGGTAAATGAATAGGCCAATGAAGTTTGTTTTCTATAGCTGGAAGCTCTCGTATTATAATAAACAACACCACCCAAATTTCCGAAAGTATATTCTGAAGGAGTAATATTATCTACATTTTCGTAAGGATATCGGGTTACATCATTAAGACCACCCCAATTGCTGAAGTCTATTCTTCCGTCATCATTTTTAGACATCGAGACCCCGTTAAAAACAACGTCCTCAAATCTATTATCCACCCCTCTCGGTCTGAACCAGTAGGCTCCCAATTCAAAAGCAGAAACATTTTGGAAAGCATCTCTCCCGGAACTTAAAAGTCCCACAGTAGGCTGCATGGCAGAACCTCCGTCTTCTGTGTCGTTGGCAGAATCGTCAATTACGACAACTCCTGCATCTGATCCTACACTGTAATTAAGCGTAATCACACCTAAGTCTTTTCTCTTCTCATCATTCGTCACATCAAATTCCAGAATCTTAGATTCATAGCTTGATTTTGTAACGGTAATAAGATAATGGCCAGGTTTTAAATCCACAAACTGGAAGTATCCAATTTTATCCGCAGTTTTGTCATCGTCGGATTCTGCCAGATCTACTTCTGCTCTCTCTACAGGCTTACCGTCCTGATCTTTAACATACGCATAAACAGTCGTTTGCGCAAAGTAATAGGAAGCAGGCAGTAAAGTAAACAAAGAGATTAGGGATAGTTTTTTAATCATAATAAACTTATTTTTAACTCCTAATTTATTTAAGGGGCCACAAATTTAGAACTATTTTCATAAACACAAACATTTTCAATATTTTATTCTATTAATTTTTCTTAACGCACTAGTATTTCGATAATAAATCCTGCTATTTACCATCGATTGCAAAAACAATCCTCTATATATATTTTAGTGCGATAAGCTATTATGACAGATAAATTGTTATTATTAAGGCAGAATATTAAATGATTTATCTGGTTTCACATCGGTCAGGTCAAATATTTTTGTCTTCCATTAATCACGACATTCAATAAGCATAGATTGTTAAATATTTTTAACACCGTATTTTATATAAAATTAGTACTTTTAACCCCTTAAAATTTTGAATATACTAAGAGCATGAAAAAATATCTGATTGCTGCTGCAGTTTTTTGCTACGGATTTGCATTTTCACAACAAAAACAGGTAAAAAGGGCTGCTGTAGGTTTTTTGAACGTAGAAAACCTCTGGGACATTGTTCCATCAGCAGATTATATAGACGGAACATTGTCTGTTTCCAATCCTGCATTTCACAGGAGTGTGCCTGTCGACTCGCTGAAATTTCTGGAAACAACTGAAGATTATAAAGGGGAATGGAATGACGACCTTCTGAAAGGTAAAAAAGTGATACGCCATCAGGTCCTGGCAGAGGAATTTACAGAAAACAGCCCGAAAAGATGGGGCGCGAAGTTCTACAACCAGAAACTGGAAAATGAAGCCAGAGTTATTTCAGAACTGGGAAGACAATATACTAACGATAACCCTGCCATCTGCGGGTTAATCGAAGTCGAAAACAGACAGGTCATTGAAGATCTGATTAAGCAGCCGGCTTTAGCCAAAAGTAATTACGGAATTGTTCATTTCAATTCTTATGATTCAAGGGGTATTGATGTAGCTATTATTTATCAGAAAGGAAGATTTTCAGTTTTAGATTCATACAAAAGGGAAATTAAAATCTTTAACGAAGACGGAAGAAGAGAATACACCAGGGACATTGTGGTTGCCATAGGCCTGCTGGATGGTGAAAAAGTAGCTGTTTTAATGAACCACTGGCCTTCCAGAAGAGGGGGCGAAGCGATTTCACAAGCCAAAAGAAATGCAGCAGCGACCGTACTGAAAACTGAAATGGATAAAATAACTGCTGAAAATCCGGGAATCAAAATTTTCTCCATGGGCGATTACAATGATGATCCCGTAAGCCCGAGTCTGAAAAAATATCTCAGTGCAGTAGGTGATCCGGGCGACTTATCTGATAAATATCCTTATTATAATTTAATGTATAAATTATTTAAAGCGGGAGTAGCTTCTCTTGCTTACAGAGATGCTCCGAATCTGTTTGATCAGATTATTGTTTCAAAGAATTTATATTCTCCTGAAAAACTGACTCCTACTTACAGCATTTTTAAGGCTGAGATTTATGCTCCTTCCTATTTGGTGAACAAAGAAGGCCAGTGGAAAGGATATCCCTTACGTTCATGGGATGGAGACCGATTCACCGGAGGCTACAGTGACCACTTTCCGGCAGTTTCAATTGTTCAGAAAGAATATGTAAAAAAATAAATTAAACGAAGCTGTTCCAGAAGGATTGTATTTTTACTGAAATACGTCTCGGTATTAATGATCAGTTTAATTTGTGATTTATTACTGGTAACAGTTAAAAATAAAAAAGGTTCAGAGTAATTCTGAACCTTTTCATTTTATATAGCAAAAATTATTTATTAAATAATTCTTCCACTTTATCCCAGTTAACTACAGAGAAGAACGCTGCTACATAATCAGGTCTTCTGTTCTGATAGTTTAAATAGTAAGCATGTTCCCATACATCAAGTCCTAAAACCGGAGTTCCTTTAACGTCTGCAACAGGCATTAACGGGTTATCCTGGTTTGGAGTTGAAGATACAGAAACGGAACCGTCAGTATTTTTTACCAACCAGGCCCATCCTGAACCGAATCTTGTCTTAGCAGCATCAGAAAAATCCGTTTTAAATTTTTCAAGGCCTCCGTACGTTTCAATAGCAGCTTTTACATTTCCTACAGGTTCATTGCTTCCCCCAGGCGTTAAAATTTCCCAGAATAAAGAATGGTTAAAATGTCCACCCCCGTTATTTCTTACCGCTGGTTTATCAGTCCCTGTCTGGCAGATTTCTTCTATTGTTTTTTCTTCTAAGTCGGTCCCTTTTATGGCATTATTTAAATTGTCGATGTATGCCTGATGATGCTTGGTATGGTGGATTTCCATCGTTTTCGCATCAATAGTAGGCTCCAGTGCATCATAAGCATATGCTAATTTTGGTAATTCAAATGACATAATTATTATTTTTAATGTTATAAACCAAAGTTAGCCATAAATTAATCCATATTCAAAAAAAGGGGATTACTTTAATAAATCTTTAACATTGATATATTAATTTATAATACGATAGTTAGGAGGTAAGGAAGCTTGAATATGGACCTACAGCGGATTGAGAATTAAATAATAACAATTCGATAAATATAATTTTTTATCCTGAAATTTAATTATTCTGAAATCAACCCATGTATCATTTGATCAAAAACAAAAAGCACGGACCCAGAGATCCGTACTTCTTTAACAATATTAATCTATTAATTTATTTATTCATAGACATCAGGAATTCTTCGTTATTACGGGTTCCTCTGATGTTTTTACTTACGAATTCCATGGCTTCGATAGGATTCATTTCTGAAAGATATTTTCTCAGAATCCACATTCTCTGAGACGTCACCTCATCCAGAAGCAAATCATCTCTACGCGTGCTTGAAGCAACCAGGTCAATGGCAGGGTAAATTCTTCTGTTGGCAATTTTACGGTCTAACTGAAGTTCCATATTACCCGTTCCTTTGAATTCTTCAAAAATCACTTCATCCATTTTTGAGCCTGTGTCAATAAGAGCCGTTGCGATAATCGTCAATGATCCTCCACCCTCGATTTTTCTGGCAGCTCCGAAAAATCTTTTCGGCTTATGAAGAGCATTCGCATCAACCCCACCCGATAAAACTTTACCGGAAGCAGGTGTCACGGTATTATAAGCTCTTGCCAATCTTGTAATGGAATCCAGTAAGATCACCACATCATGTCCGCATTCAACCATTCTCTGTGCTTTTGCCAGTACAAGGTTCGCTACTTTTACATGTTTTTCCGCTGCTTCATCAAATGTAGATGCGATCACTTCCGCATTTACGCTTCTTTCCATATCGGTAACCTCCTCGGGACGTTCGTCAATAAGAAGCACCATCATATAAACTTCCGGGTGATTGGCAGCAATGGAATTGGCAATATCTTTAAGCAACATGGTCTTACCGGTTTTAGGCTGGGCGACGATCATGGCTCTTTGTCCTTTCCCGATAGGTGCAATTAAATCAACAATTCTGGTAGACATGGTAGAATTATTTCCGGTAAGATTAAATTTTTCTTCCGGGAAAAGCGGGGTAAGGTATTCGAAAGCGACACGGTCTTTAATAAAGGCAAGATCACGTCCGTTCACCTCTGTTGGCTTCAATAAAGAGAAATATTTTTCACCTTCTTTCGGAAGCCTCACGATTCCCCTTACGGTATCTCCTGTTTTTAAACTGAAATTTCTGATCTGTGCGGTAGATACATACACATCATCAGGAGAAGAAATATAACTGAAATCTGACGAACGTAAAAATCCGTAATTATCAGGTAAGATTTCCAGAACCCCTTCAATGCTTACCATCCCGTCGAAACTGAACTCTTTTTTGTGCTCGTGGTGTTCCTCCTGTCTTTCAGAATGCTGTTGTCTGTTCTGATTCTGATTCTGGTTTTGGTTTTGGTTTTGATTCGAATTCTGGTTCTGATTCTGATTCTGATTTCTATGCTGGTTTCCGCTGTTTTGCGGTTGGTTTTGTCCCTTTTGAGATCTGGCCTGAGGCTGTTGTTGAGGATTGGCAGGCTTTTCTTCTGCTGGAGCAGATTCCTGAGATTCTGTGTTTTTAGGAGCTTCTGTTTTAGGCTGCGGGGCTTCGGTATTACCGGTTTCCGCTACAGGAACTCTTTTTCTTTTTTTCTTCGCTGCGTTGGCGTTTGAAGTTTCATCTGTGGTTGTTGCTGGTTTTGCCTCTTCAGGGTGTTCAGCTTTTACTTCTTCGGAAACAATTTCCTTTTCTTCAGTTTTTATTTCTGCGGCTTCCTGTGGTTCTGCAGCCGCTTTTGCCGCCGGGACCTTAGGTTTTGCAGGTGTTTTCCTTGGAGCAGCAGCTTTCTTCACAGGCGCTTTCGCTGGTTTTTCGGCGGGCGCTTCTTCAGCAGTTATACTCGCTTCTGTGGTATTGAAATAATCTTTGGATACTTTAGGGTTAGAAGCTTGAAAGTCGAGAATAGCAAATATTTTATCATTCTCATTGCTGTTTCTTGCAACTTTAACGCCTAAATCCTTCAAGATTTTAGTCAGTTCCGTTACGGATTTTGACCTTAACGTTTCTATGTTAAACATATTTAATGTAAAAATGTAATTAATTGTGAGTAAGAAAAGTAAGTCCGGTGACTTTTAATTTTCAAGTACATTGTATAATGCAAATCTACACTTATTTTTGAATTGTGCAAAATTTATACTACTTTTGCCTGGAATTTAATATTCAATGTTACAAAGAATACAGACAATATGGACTTTTTTAGCAGTTTTGGCTGCTGTATTTCTGTTCGTTACAGGGCAGGATATGATCATTTCAGCTTCTATTCCTATCCTTGATATAGGCTGTGTGATCCTGGTTTTGGTTGGATTACTGAGTGTATTCAGCTTTAAAAACAGAAAGAGACAGATTTTGCTGAATACCATCAGCATTATTATAAACGCTTTGTTGATTGGTGTATTGATTTACTGGTTGCAAAACTTATCCGGAGGAATTCAGTTTCCTGAGAAGGGTATTGAGCCGGTTTTTCCATTGATCGCGGTGATCTGTTTGATTATTTCAAACACATACATCAAGAGAGATGAAAGGCTCGTAAAATCTGTAGACAGACTTCGATAACCGTACAACGATTTTTTGAGTAAGAACAGCTTCTTTTTAGGAGCTGTTTTTTTTATGCCGGCCAGTCATTTCTTTCGGCTTATTAGAAATAAGTAATTTCGTTGCAACATTTACGTTTATATCACGACAGATTATTAATAAATTCGATTTAAAATGAAAAAACTTACCTATCTTACCTTTTCTCTTTTTTCAGTTTTCTCCTTTGCGCAGCAGGTATCAGAAGAAAGAATCCGGACCGTACTTTCTACCCTGGCTTCCGACGAAATGAAAGGCCGGGAAATCGGAACTCCGGAAAATGACAATGCAGCCCATTATATTGCTGCACTTTTTAAAGAAAATAATTTAGAATACTGCACCGGAAATTCTTACCTGGTTCCCTTTAATTACAAAGGAAAAACGGTCTACAATGTATGTGGAATAAAGAAAGGAAAAACAGATCAATATCTCGGTTTCTCCGGTCATTTCGATCATATCGGAACAACCGGTAAAACAAATGGTGATAACATCTATAACGGCGCCGATGATGATGCCAGCGGCATTACCACACTGGTGGGAATTGCAGACTATTTCAAAAACAAAAAGCCAGATTTCTCTATGGTTTTCATGGCATTTAACGGAGAGGAAAAAGGGATGCTGGGCTCAACAGCGATTTCTACCGATAAGACACTGGATCCCATTTACAATAATCTTACTTCCCTTTTTAATTTTGAAATGGTGGCAACGGAATCAGAATTTGGCAAAAATGCAGTATTCATGACCGGTGACGGGTTTTCAGATCTTGCCGGAATTTTTAATAAAAATGCGGCGAACGGACTGAAAATACATCCCGACCCATATGCTAAGGAACAGTTGTTTTACAGATCCGATAACGTCAGCTTTGTGAAAAAGAAAATCATTGCCCATTCTATTTCTACGGCAGACATGAGTAAAATAAAGCATTATCATCAGGTAAGCGATGATGTCACTGTAGTGGATTTTGATAATCTCACCCGGATCATCAATAATTTTGGTACAACTTTAGAAAAGCTGTCTCCAGAGAATTTTGCCCCTAAATATAATGACAAAGTAAGATTTTAATAAAATTTTAATGCTATCGAAAACCACTGATTCCGGTGGTTTTTATTTGATATTAAATCAAAATCTTCAGCAAAGTCTTTTAATTGCCCGAAGACTGTAACGAATCCTCGTAAACGGTAACTTATCACACTAAAGTAAAAGACTATTAAAAAACGTCTTATCATTTTAATTATGTAATTTTGCTATCCAATTTTTTCATTGAATGAACCAATATATTAAAATACTAAAGTTCGCGAGACCTCACCAAAAATACATCTACGGAAGTTTATTCTTCAATATTTTATATTCCGTATTTCAGATTGCTTCTTTAGGGACCATTTTACCGGTTTTAGGAATGCTTTTCGGAACCATTGAAGCTAAAAAATACAGTACGGCACCTGTTTATTCGGGTGACATTTTAGACTTTTTTGACTATGTCAAAGAATACGCCAATTATTATGTTCAGAGTTTAGTGACAGAACATGGTGCACTCAGCGTACTGGCGTGGCTTTGTATCATTACGGCCTTTATGTTTTTACTTCGGAATATCTTCAGATATCTGGGTTCATTTTTGCTGATCAATTATCGTGTAGGAGTTACCAAGGATCTGCGGGGAGCCATGTACAGAAAGATCCTTTCTTTACCGGTTTCCTTCTTTACGGAAAGCCGGAAAGGAGATCTGATGTCCCGTATGTCGAATGATGTGGGTGAAGTGGAAGGTAATATTCTAGGCAGCCTGGTTGAGCTTATTAACGCTCCGTTTATGTTAATCAGTACACTGGTGACGCTTTTCTTTTTGAGTACAGAGATGACTCTTTTCTCATTATTGGTACTGCCGGTAATGGGAACGATGATCGCCTTAATCGGAAAAAGTCTGAAAAAGGATTCTCACGAAGCGCAGAACGAAATGGGAAACATCTTTTCTATCGTTGATGAAACCCTGAAATCTACCAAAGTGATTAAGATTTTCAGCGCCGAGAAAATAATGGATACCCGGTTTATGCAGTCTATGCAGCGTTGGATCAACAGCTCAATACGGTTAGGAAGAAAAAAAGAACTGGCATCGCCCATGAGTGAATTTTTAGGTTCAGTTACGTTCCTGATTATCGCCTGGTACGGCGGAAAACAGATTATCGTGGAACAAAGCATTTCTCCGGCAGATTTCCTAGTGTTCTTAGGTATTTTTTTCCAGATATTGCCTCCTGTAAAGAGTTTGTCACAGTCTATCTCCAATGTTCAGAAGGGAGAAGCTTCTCTTGAGAGAGTTCTGGAAATCCTTGATGCTGATGTAAAAATCGATGAAGCACCCAACCCGGTTTCAATTTCAACGCTAAATCATTCAATCGAGTTTAATAATATCGGATTCTTTTATGATAAAGACCATGCAATCCTTAAAAACTTCTCGCTCAGTATTCCCAAAGGAAAAACAGTAGCGCTGGTAGGACAGAGCGGCAGTGGGAAAACAACGATTGCCAATCTTCTGGCGAGGTTCTATGATGTTTCGGAAGGGGAAATTATGATCGACGAAACGAATATAAAAAATCTAAATCTGAAAAATTACCGACAGCTCTTGGGAATGGTTACTCAGGAATCTGTATTATTCAATGATACGGTTTATAATAATATCTTAATGGGTAAACCTGATGCCACCCGGGAAGAAGTGATCGCCGCAGCAAAAATTGCCAATGCCGATGCTTTTATCACAAGACTACCTGAAGGATATGATTCTAATATCGGTGATGACGGAGGCAAGCTTTCCGGAGGACAGAAACAAAGGGTTTCAATTGCCAGAGCCGTACTGAAAAATCCACCGATCATGATTCTGGATGAAGCTACATCTGCTTTAGATACCGAATCGGAAAGATTTGTGCAGGATGCGCTGGAAAAAATGATGGAAAACAGAACTTCACTGGTCATTGCCCACCGGCTTTCAACCATTCAGAAAGCAGACTGGATTGTGGTCATGGAGAAAGGCGATATTGTGGAACAGGGAACACACCATGAGCTTATGGCTAAGAAGGGCACTTATCAGAAATTGGTAGAGCTTCAGAATTTTGATTAAAGGCTCTTCATTATAATTTAAATAATCCCTGTAAAATCATCAGAGTACTTCTGCAGAATCACAAGCCTGGCAGAAGTACTCTTTTTTTATGCAGAAAAACAAGAACAGCCTCGTTTTGTATTACAATGAGAGATCGGGTGCTTAAGGCAATGGAAACAAGTTGAAATACCTGCTGGTATAAAAATATCCGTAATGATTATTTAAGTCTGATATACCGGTTAAAAACGCACTGCATATCCTTTTAATTAAATCCGTTTAAGAGAAAGGATATATTACTTTTGTGCTTTATTTTTCTGCTGACCGCTATTGTAATTTTATTCCCGTTAATTAAGGTATCTTTTAAAATATAATCTCCGGAATTTTTTTTATTATTCAGAAGGATGTAATACTCTGCCTGAGAAACCCATGATTGTCCGTACAACAATACATTTTTAAATTTAGGAGCATTTTTTACTTTCAGTTTATTGAATTCTTTTTTGTCAGTTGCGGTATATACACCTCCAAATGAAGTATAGTTCCAATGCAAAGCTTCATTCGCAAAACAGACATACCGTTTGTCGTCATCGCATTTCACCGTTTTTGTATCTTTTGAATATTCGCTGAACGTGGTGCATGAACAGAGGCTGGCGATCATTAAAATTAAAAGGAAAAATTTCATCGGCTTATTTTTAAATCATATTTAAATATAACGAAAAAAAAGACTGCTTCCTTCGAAACAGTCCTGTTAATATTTTAATACAGAATCTAATCTTTCATTCTGGCAATCACATCCAGACCTCCTTTTGTGATATCTCCGATCTTACAGATAATCTCGGTATCCAGCGGTAAAAAGACATCCATTCTCGACCCGAATTTAATAAACCCGAATTCGTGTCCTGCCTTAGCATGATCTCCTTCATTACAGTAGAAAACAATTCTTCTTGCCACATAGCCCGCAATTTGTCTGAAAACCACCTTATGATTCGTCAGACTCTGTACGGCAATCGTCGTTCTTTCGTTCTCAGTAGAAGATTTCTCGTGCCATGCAACCAGATATTTTCCGGGATGATATTTTTTGTAAATGACTTCTCCTGAAACAGGATACCGGCATATATGAACATTCAGAGGAGACATAAAAATGGAAACCTGGATGGCTTTTCCTTTAATAAATTCATCTTCTTCCACTTCTTTGATCATGACCACCTTTCCGTCAACCGGGGCAATAACATTTTCTCTGTGCTCAAGGATTTCACGATTCGGAACCCTGAAGAACCAAAATACCAAACTGTACACCACCAATAACGGCAGCACGATCACTAATGACCACATTTCAAGAAAATAAATAGCCAGCGCACCAATAATGATAAACAGTAGGGTTGCAACGGTAATTGTTCCTTTTGATTCTCTGTGTAATTTCATGAGATTAAATAAATTTTTCTAAAATAAAGTACAAATATACGACAGGAACGCAGATTAAAAAACTATCAAGCCTATCTAATACGCCACCGTGTCCCGGTATAATGTTTCCGCTGTCTTTGACTGCGAAATTTCTTTTAAGCTGGCTTTCTACCAGATCGCCCGCAGGAGCAAAGGCTGCCACAAGAAATCCTACCACCATCCAGTTTCCGCGAAGATCAGGATGATACTGCTCCACAAAATATGATAATACCAAAGTCAGTACTACTCCACCGACATACCCTTCCCAGGTCTTTTTAGGAGATATTTTAGGCGCCATTTTATGCTTCCCGAGGAACTTTCCTGTCAAATAAGCAAACGTGTCACTACTCCATATGAGAATAAACAAGAACAGAACCTCCAGGGAAAACCGGTCTTCATAACTTGAGAACTTAGGCAGACCCAGCGCAAAACTGAAGGGTAAGGCTACATAAATAACCGTAAAAATGAGTTTTCCGCTGTCAAAGTATAATTCATTGGGATACTTGAATAAAGTGACCACTGCGACCACAATTAAGACCAGAGCCAAAATCTCACTGAGCCTGAAATCAAAAAAGAAATCATGATGAAAATACCTTTTGGAAAAAATATAAAAGATAAATCCTACCAGTGGAAAAACGACCCATTTCTCATAACTGTTTCCAAACTTCATGATCTTTACACATTCCCATGAGCCTACTGCCATCAGAAATGTGATTAAACCGTAATACAGGTATTCCTGCTTTGCTGATTCCGGAGAGATGCTGTTAATAAGCTGAGCGCCTAAAGGCGTTGTACACAGAATAATAACGGCAACGTACACAATTCCGGAAAGGGTTCTTTGAATGAGGTTTTTGTCCAAAATTTAAAATTTAGAATAAAGCTTAATCTTCCAGCAACAATAAAAACAGTTTTGTATTGGAATGAGAAGACGTATCAAGTTTCGAATGGCTGCCGCTGATAGAAGTAAGATTCTTAATGTTCCCGTTTCTCTTTATTTTCCCCATAGCATCGTTTAGATTATTGACAATCTGCGAAACATTGGCTATGATAATAATCTTACCGGGTAATCTTGATGAGTGATAATGAAGGATGTTATTATGAGAAAGCATGATCCTTCCGTCATATGCGATCAGATATTCGCAGGTGATAAAAGCCGCATCACTTGAGTGCTCCATTTCCGGGGTATAAGGAACTTTCACGACATTTAGGAAGTTTTGCAGTTCTTTATCCCAACAGAATACCTTCCCGATGCCTTCTATTTTGATAATCTGATGTAATGTCTGTAGCGCTTCCGCTTCATCGGCACAATAATTAAAAAATCCTCCCGAGTGCGTAAACAATTGGGCAAACTTATAGTCGAGATCCGCATTTTTCAGCGAGTCCCCTAACTTTTCCAGGCTTGGTTTTTCTTCTTCCTCAGGCTGGTTGGTAAATTTACTAACAATCCTCTTGAATAAATTCAACTTAATTTATTTTTAGTCTACTTTATACAAAAGTAAAAAATTAATTATAATAGACTCCTAAAATCTGCCTCTAAATATGAAAAAACCTGACAATTTTCTTGTTGTCAGGTTTTAATTTATTGTTTTGTAAAGAATTTTAAAGTTGAGTAGGACTTTCAGGGGACTGAATTCCGGTTTCTCCTTCTTTTTCTTTTATAATAATCTGTTCAGTAGGCTCTATCACATCAGGAATCGTGTTGGTAACAGGTTTCTCTGTGAGTTCAGGATCCCAGGCTCTTTTTCCGAAGACCTCTTCCAGATCTTCACGGAAAATAACTTCTTTTTCCAAAAGCTTATTGGCCAAAGCATCCAGTTTGTCTTTATTATCTGTAAGAATCTGAACTGCTCTGCTGTACTGAGTCTCAATAATTCCTTTTATTTCTGCGTCAATCTTTTTTGCCGTTTCTTCAGAATAAGGTTTCCCAAAAGAATATTCAGACTGTCCTGAGCTGTCATAGTAAGAAATATTACCAATATTCGGACTCAGACCATAAATGGTTACCATCGCCTGTGCTCTTTTGGTTACACTTTCCAAATCTGAAAGGGCTCCTGTGGAAATATTATTGAAGATCACCTGCTCTGCGGCTCTGCCTCCCAATGTGGCACATAATTCGTCCAACATCTGTTCTGTAGTCGTCAGCTGTCTTTCTTCCGGCAGATACCATGCAGCTCCCAGAGAACGTCCTCTTGGAACGATCGTTACTTTAAGCAATGGTGAAGCGTGTTCTACCAACCATGAAATAGTGGCGTGTCCCGCTTCGTGGTAGGCTACTCTCTTCTTTTCAGAAGGCTTAATGGCTTTATTCTTTTTCTCAAGACCTCCGATGATTCTGTCTACAGCGTCAAGGAAATCCTGTTTTGTTACTGAAGTATGGTTATTTCTTGCTGCAATTAATGCGGCTTCGTTACATAAATTGGCTATGTCTGCTCCACTGAATCCCGGTGTTTGTTTTGCCAGGAAATCACGGTCTACATTGTCATCAAGTTTGATTTTCTTTAAGTGAACATCCAGAATCTGTCTTCTTTCATGCAGCTCAGGAAGATCCACAAAGATAGAACGGTCAAAACGTCCTGCTCTCATCAAAGCCTTATCCAGGATATCAGCTCTGTTGGTAGCTGCCATGACAATAACATTGGTATCGGTTCCGAAACCATCCATTTCCGTAAGAAGCTGGTTCAGGGTATTTTCTCTTTCATCATTTCCGCCTGAGAAATTATTTTTTCCTCTGGCACGTCCGATGGCATCAATCTCATCAATGAAGATAATGGCCGGAGACTTCGCTTTAGCCTGAGCAAAGAGATCTCTTACTCGCGACGCTCCTACTCCTACAAACATTTCCACGAAATCAGATCCCGAAAGTGAAAAGAAAGGAACTTTAGCTTCACCCGCTACTGCTTTTGCCAGTAACGTTTTTCCTGTTCCCGGAGGCCCTACTAAAAGGACACCCTTAGGAATTTTACCTCCCAGTTTCGTATATTTTTCAGAATTCTTCAGGAAATCCACAACTTCCTGTACTTCTTCTTTAGCACCTTCAAGACCTGCAACATCTTTAAAGGTCACCTGAATTCTTTCTTTTTCGTCAAAAAGTTTGGCTTTAGACTTTCCTATGGAGAAAATCTGTCCACCGGGACCTCCGCCACCGCCCATCTTTCTGAAAAGAAGGAAATAGAATAATCCTAAAATGGCGATCCAGATCAGTGCTGAGAACAAAATATCCATAAACGGATTTTTACCAGCCCCGTAATCTTTTGAGGTTTTAATGGCCGGATTTGCGGCTTTTACCTGATCAAATTTCTGAAGAAAAAGTTGAAGATCTCCGTACTTTACAGAATAATCTGCTTTTGGAGCCATTGAGAAAGCAGAAAGCGGGTCGTTTTCTTTGGTTTTACTCACCATCGCTGTTTTTGCTGCCTGCGTAAGGAACACATCGGCTTTCTCGGTATCTTTGTATATTATTACATTCTGAACTTTTCCGGACTGCATTTCTCTGAAGAAACCATCTTCATCGATAGATTTTGCATTTTCACCCCCTAAAAAATTAGAACCGAAAAGTAACAAAAGAGCTATGATTGCAATCGGAAAAAACCAGTTGAATCCTTTATTATTCATCTATTTTTTTTAAAATTTAATATTCGCTTTCAATTTTTGTAATTTTCGCATCTCCCCAAAGTTCCTCGATGTCATAATATTCACGAGTTTCTCTCTGGAAGATATGAACGACTACTGTAACATAATCTACCAAAACCCACATGGAGTTTTCAGTACCTTCTACATGCCATGGTCTGTCTTTAAGATCATTTCTTACCTTCTTCTCTACACTTCCTGCCAACGCAGATACCTGTGTATTAGAATTTCCGCTACAAATTATAAAAGTTTCTGCTACAGAGTTTTCTATGTTTGAAAGATCGAAAATCATAATATCTTCACCTTTTACATCCTGGATAGCCTCTACAATTTTATCTATTAGCGCTTGCTTTTCTGCTGTTTTATTCATTAAAATATCTATAATCTGCAAATTTATTGTTTTTTCTTTAGTTTAGCCTTATTTTTAGCCCTTTAAAAGTCTTAAAGTTTTCTTAAATGAGCCAATTGTTTTATCTTAAAGCCTGTTCTTCTACTAATGACGAAATATCAAAGTTTTTACTTTACGAAAAATCTGATTTTTTAGGTTTACATACATTCAATCAAACAAAAGGCCGCGGCCAGTACGGAAATACATGGGCTTCAGCCGCTGAAAAAAATGTGGCGTATACATTAGCCGTGAAAACGCAAAATTTCAAAGTCTCCGATTATATGTTCAATTATTATACCGCAATCATCATCAGAGATTTCCTTGCCAAATTGACTGATCTCCCTGTTTATATCAAATGGCCCAATGATATAATTCTTAAAAATAAAAAAATAGTCGGAATTCTGATAGAAAAGAAAAAAATTATTCAGAGTAATTACTTTATCATGGGAGCCGGATTTAATGTTCTTCAGGATAATTTTGATGAAATATCGAATGCAGGATCACTTCTGACCCAGACGGGGCAGAGATTTGAGCTGGAAGATTTCACCCTGAAACTCCATAATTATCTGACAGAAAAACTAAAAAACTATCCTTCTGAGCAGGAAATTATGGAAGAATTTAACCGCAATCTTTTCCGTAGAGATCAGGTTTCGGTTTTTGAGATCAAAAAAGAAAGACAAAATGGCATCATCAGATATGCAGATGAAAAAGGAGAACTGTGGATCGACCTGGAAAATGACGGATTACAGCGTTTTTATCACAAAGAGATAAAGTTGCTTTACTGATTCGCTCTTTTTAAATATAAATAGGCTGCAAGCGGAAAAAAAACAATATTCGGAAACCACATGGCCAGTACAGGTGACATGCTTTTATTTTCCGATACTACCTTTAATGCTTCGAACGAAAATACAAATACGAACGCCAAAGAGATTCCAAGTGCAAGGTTAATCCCCAGACCGCCACGCTTCTTCTGAGAAGAAAGCGAAAGCGCCAGAAATGTTAAAATCACAATAGAAATAGGCATCGAAGTCCTCTGATAAAGCTCGTTAAGGTGGGCATTAAGGTTACTGTTTCCCTTTTCGGTTTCCCTTTTAATGAATTTTAAAAGCTCAGGAGTCGTTTTATTCTGTCCTAAAAGTTCGTTGGGGAAAAGCTCATCAGGATCGTGGCCATAGCTTTTGATCAGCTCGTAACCATTGGCCAGTTTCTCAGAATCATCACTGTTAATGGTTTTCTCAAGGTAACTGTTAAGGATAAATTTCTTTTTTGTGTTGTCCCAAAGTACATCAGAAGCTTTAAGCTCATAAATCATCTTCCTGTTCTTATCAAACTTCTGGAAAATAAACCCGGAACCTCTTTTCTCCCTCTTATTCCAGGAATTAATAAAAATATACTCCGTTCTGCTCAGCTGTGCAGACACGGGTGCCGTTCCCAAAACTTTTTCTTTATTGGCCGCATTGTAAGTATAAGCTTCCAACTGGTTTTTCTGAATATTAGCCCAGGGCAATACGAAATGATTGATTCCCAATGACAATACCGCAATAAACAGAGAGGTAAGCAGATAAGGTTTTGCGAAACGGTGAAAACTTGCTCCACTGCTTATTATCGCTACAATTTCTGTATTGTTGGCCAGCCTTGATGTAAAATAGATTACTGAAATGAACACCAAAACGGATAAAAAAGTCATCACCAAATTGATGATCCAGAATGGATAAAAATGGATAAGAAAATAAGTCAGATCCAGTTTAGGATCAATGAGTTTAGCATTTTCAATCCTTGGAATTTTCTGCTGAACATCAATAACCAAAACCACGATAGACAGCAATATCAACATGAAACTAAAGGTTCCAAGGTATTTTTTAATGATATATCGGTCTATTATTTTCAGCATCTTACTGCGCTTTATTTTAAATATTGATCATTTTAGTGGAATTTTCCCACCGGTGTCAGTGTTTATTCAACTGTTATTTTTAAAGTCTCTGTCTGAGAACGGGAACAACAGAGCGTTTCCATTCGTAGAAATCACCTGCCAGGATATGCTCTCTCGCTACCTTTACCAAATCAAGATAAAATGCAAGATTGTGAATGGAAGCAATTTGTTTTGCCAGGTATTCTTTAGACACAAATAAATGTCTTACATACGCTTTTGAATATTCTCTGTCTACAAAACTTGTCCCAAACTCATCCAAAGGCGAAAAGTCTTTTTTCCACTTTTCATTTTTCATATTCATTACACCCTGCCATGTGAAAAGCATTGCATTTCTTGCATTTCTTGTCGGCATTACGCAGTCCATCATATCAATACCTAACCCGATAGACTCTAGAATATTCCATGGCGTACCTACTCCCATCAGATATCTTGGTTTTTCTTTTGGCAGGATATCGGTCACTTCGTCGGTGATCCGGTACATCTCCTCTTCAGGTTCTCCTACAGAAAGTCCTCCGATCGCATTTCCTTCAGCTCCGGATTCTGAAATGACCTCTGCCGAGATTTTTCTTAAATCAGAATAGGTAGATCCCTGAACGATTGGAAAAAGCCTTTGTTTATGACCATATAATTCCGGATTACTCTCCGTCCATTCAATACATCTCTTTAACCATCGGTGGGTAAGTTCCATGGATGTTTTAGCCTGATTATACTCACAGGGATACGGTGTACATTCATCGAAGGCCATGAAAATATCGGCTCCGATCTGTCGCTGGATTTCCATTGACTTTTCCGGAGAGAACATATGATAACTTCCGTCGATATGCGATTTGAATCTTGCTCCTTCTTCCGTCATCTTTCTGCTGCTTGCCAGGGAAAATACCTGAAAACCTCCTGAATCTGTAAGAATAGGAAGATCCCAATTCATGAATTTGTGTAGACCTCCGGCCTCCTGCATGGTTTCCATGCCGGGACGAAGGTATAAATGATAGGTATTACCCAAAATGATCTGGGCTTTAATGTCTTCTTTTAATTCTCTCTGGTGAACGGTTTTTACACTGGCCACCGTTCCGACAGGCATAAAAATAGGAGTCTGAATCTTACCGTGATCTGTGGTAATTTCTCCTGCTCTGGCCTTGCCTTCAGAGGTTTTTTCTATATTAAAAAATTTTTGCATCATAACTATCTTGCGAAAGACGGGACATTCCCGTTCTTCTTCAATTTATCCTTTACATACTGATCCGCTTTCGGATCTTTTTCTAATACTATTTTTTGGGCGTCTTCAGCTATTCCCTTCATTTTATTTTTAACAACATAATATTTGAAGCTGGCATTAAAATCATCAGGTTTCACCTGGTGTGTTTTCAGAACATACCTTGTTCCTGCTTCCATGTTTGAGTTCGGATACAGAAAAGTAGCCTGATCACTGATTGCGAGGTCAGCCATAATTTCGGCCATCTTTTTGGTATCGATCAGGTTTTTTGGCTTATCGACATAATCTCCGCATGAAAACAGAGTTAACAAAACGAAAATGAAGATCAGCTTTTTCATAATCTGTTGATTAATGATTTCCATTTTAAATTTAATACTCCAAAAACAGCTTCATGAATAATTCCGCCGTTCATTTTACTTTCTCCCAAAACTCTGTTGGTAAAAATAATAGGGACTTCTACAATTTTGAAACCCTTCTTAAAAGTTCTGAATTTCATTTCAATCTGAAACCCATATCCTTTCAGCCTTACATTATCCAGTCCGATTTCTTCCAGAACGTTCCGGGAAAAACAAACAAAACCTGCCGTTGTATCATGAATGGTAAGTCCTAAAATAAATCTTACATATCTGGATGCAAAATAAGAAAGCAATACTCTTCCCATGGGCCAATTGACCACATTTACTCCTTTAGAGTACCGGGACCCGATCGCCATATCCGCATTCAGACAGGCTTCATATAATTTTGGAAGATCATTGGGATTATGTGAAAAATCGGCATCCATCTCAAAAATATAGTCATATTTATTCTGGAGGGCCCATTTAAATCCATGGATATATGCTTTTCCCAAACCGTCTTTTACATGTCTCACCGAGAGGTGCAGGTTGTGAGTAAATCTTCTTTGCAGATCTCTCACAACTTCAGCCGTTCCGTCGGGGGAGGTATCATCCACAACCAAAATATGAAAGTCATCTTCCAATGCAAAAACAGCGGAAATAATATTTTCAATATTTTCCTTTTCGTTATACGTGGGGATAATGACCAGTTTTTTCATTTCGATTTGCAAAGATAGTTTATTTAACCTTTTTATTTTATACAAAATAATCTATAATTTTGCAAAAAAACATTCTGTTGCTGTTATCACAAAATTTCACAAACCATGTAAGAATACCCGAGAACAATGACTGGGTAATTTTTATACTGCTGGGCTGCATCTTCCTGTTCATTTTTATGATGAATGTTATCGAGAGAGATGCCAATTTAAAAGATTTCCTGCTTCAAAAATACTTTGATGCCAGCAACAATCTGCCCAGCTGGGTCATCACTTCGTGTGTAACCACTCTTACTCTTGCGGTTTTATTATCCCAATACATCCCCACGGTCCCAAAATACGTGGCCGATCTTCAGGTTATGGGCTATCAGATGAACAAATTCGGATATACCTTAACCGTTGTTATTTTATTTTATGTCTTAAAATCATCTTTCGGTTTCTTATTTTTCCAAAGTATCGGTGATGGAAAAAAATGGCCGGTATTTTATTTCACCTCCACAAAATTCTATTTCATCCTGTCTTTTCTGCTTATAATTTTATGTGTAGTCCATTATTATTTCCCTGTAGACAGAAGTAGAATATTTTATTACTATCTGTTGTTCTTTTCTTTTGTCTTCATTTTCAAGGTTTTTTTCTATTTATTTCACAAGAACAACGTATTACCTGAAAAATGGTATTATAAATTTTTGTATATTTGCACCCTCCAAATCGCACCACTTTTGTTGCTTTGGAAATTGTTGTTTTATTAATAAATGTCAATGATGAGAATAAAGTCTATTTTGGTTTCACAACCAGCGCCTAGTGAATCTTCGCCCTACCTGGATATAGCGAAAAAGGAAAAAATAAAGATTGATTTTCGCCCTTTCATCCATGTCGAGGGAGTTGACAACAAAGAACTTAGAACACAGAAGATAGATCTTACGCAGTATACCGGTATTATTTTTACCAGCAAGAATGCGATTGATCATTATTTCAGATTGGCTGAGGAACTTCGTTTTTCCGTTCCGGATACGATGAGATACATCTGCCAGTCGGAAGCTATTGCCAATTATCTTCAAAAACATATTGTTTACCGAAAAAGAAAGATCAGTTTCGGGGAGAAAAACTTCTCGGATCTTGCTCCTCTTTTCAAAAAATTCCCAACGGAAAAATACCTGCTTCCTTCTTCTGATGTGTTGAGTCCTGATATTGTTAAAACATTAGATTCCGCCAATATTCAGTGGACCAGAGCCATTATGTACAGAACGGTATGCAGTGATCTTACCGATATCAATATTAAGGATTATGATATGCTGATTTTCTTCAGCCCGCAGGGGATTAAATCCTTACAGCAGAACTTCCCTGACTTCAAGCAGGATGAAACGAAGATTGGCGTCTTCGGAACTACGACCTCGGCTGCTGCAGAAGAAGCTGGCTTAAAAGTAGACTTAATGGCTCCTACAAAGGAAACACCATCGATGACCATGGCATTAGAAAAATACATCAAAGCACTACACAAGTAGGATTTTGATATAAAATACAAACTCACCGTCTTTTCATAAAGGAAAGATGGTTTTTTTTTAATTAAATTTGAACAAGAATTAATATTAAAAGAAACGCCTGCAAAAAGATACTTTTTCAGGGAGAAAAACGTAGCAGCGCTTTAAAAATTTAAAACATTCGAATGAAAGCTCCACAGGCAAAAAAAATAGAAAAAATACTGGAAACACACGGAGATAAAAGGACCGACAATTATTTCTGGCTCAACGAAAGGGAAAATCCGGAAGTCATAAAATATCTTGAAGAAGAAAATGCCTACGCAAATTTCATCATGGAGGATACTGAAGCGTTTCAGGAAGAGCTTTTTGAGGAAATGAAGGCCCGTTATAAAAAAGATGATGAATCTCTACCCTATTTTTTTAATGGATACTGGTACATCGTTCGTTACGAAGAGGGAAAAGAATATCCTATTTTTTGCAGAAAGTATCAAAGTCTGGATAACGAAGAAGAAATTATTATCGATGTCAATGACCTGGCAGAAGGTGAAGACTATTTTGAAGTCGGCAGCCTCGCGGTAAGCCCGAATAATGAGATGGTATCCTTCTCTGAAGACAAAGTAGGGCGAAGAATTTATTCCATTCATTTTAAAGATTTAAAGACCGGAGAAATTCTTTCTGATAAAATCGACAATACGACAGGAAAAGCAGTCTGGGCTAATGATAACGAGCATGTTTTTTACATCCGAAAAGATGAAAGTCTACGTGCATTCCAGGTCTACAGACATAAATTGGGCACCGATGCTTCAGAAGATGTTCTTATCTTCCATGAAGAGGATGACACTTTTGACGTGAATGTCTTCAAAACAAAATCTCTGGAATATATTTTCATCGCAAGTTCAAGTACGATTTCCGACGAGCATAGATTCATTCCTTCCGATAATGTTTTTGCAGACTGGACGATCATTCAGCCGAGAATCGATGATCTGGAATATTCTGTAGAGCATTATGAAGACGAATTCTACATCATTACCAATGCAGATGATGCGTTTAATTTCAAAATCGTAAAAGCAAAGATCAGTAATTGCGGAATGGAAAACTGGGTGGATGTCATTACTCACCGTCCGGAAGTACTATTGGAAGGCTTTGAAATTTTCAGACATTATCTCGTCCTTGAGGAAAGAGAGGAAGGGCTGCTGCAGATCAAAATCATTGAAGAACAGACACAGGAATCATACTACCTTCCTTTTTCAGATCCTACTTATACTGCTTATATCGGCGTCAATCTTGAGTTTGACACGGAAATTTTACGCTATGGTTATACTTCACTGACCCAGCCAAGCTCTACTTACGAATATAATATGAAGGACAAAACCACCCGACTTTTGAAACAGCAGGAGGTTCTGGGTGGAACATTTTTCCCGGAAAATTACATTTCGGAAAGGATATGGGCAGAATCCCGGGATGGAGAGGTAAAAATTCCGATTTCTCTGGTTTACCATAAAGACACGAAAAAATCTGCAGATACCCCGTTGCTTCTGTACGGTTACGGAAGCTACGGTCATACCGTTGACGCAAGCTTCTCAAATGTGAGGCTGTCCATTTTAGACCGTGGTTTCATTTATGCCATTGCTCATATCAGAGGAGGTGAATATTTAGGAAGAGAATGGTATGAGAACGGAAAAATGATGTTTAAGAAGAATACCTTTTTTGATTTTATCGATGCCGGAAAATATCTGATTAAAGAAAATTACACTTCATCAAAACATCTGTATGCGATGGGCGGCAGTGCAGGCGGACTTCTGGTAGGTGCTGTGATGAATTATGAACCGGCTTTATTTAACGGAATCGTGGCGCAGGTCCCTTTTGTAGATGTTGTGACAACCATGCTGGATGAAACCATTCCTCTGACTACCGGGGAATACGACGAATGGGGAAATCCGAATGACGAAGAATATTATCATTATATGAAAGATTATTCGCCTTATGACAATGTAGAAGCTAAAGACTACCCTCATGCTCTGATCACCACCGGACTTCATGATTCCCAGGTTCAGTATTGGGAGCCTGCCAAATGGACGGCAAAATTAAGAGAGCTGAAGACGGATGACAATCTTCTGATCTTTAAGACCGATATGAGCTCAGGACACGGAGGTGCCAGCGGAAGATTCGAATCCCTAAAAGAGGATGCGCTGGAATATGCCTTCTTATTAAAATTAGAAAATAAAAAAGATGATTAACGACGCAGAATACTGGAAAAAAATACAGGAATTTTTTACCGAAAATTTTGACACTGAAAAAGATCCGCCTATTGAGACACTCTTATTTTTAATTGGCCTGCAGGAATTAGGAAGTGGTCAGCAGAAATATACCAAAGATGATAAATTAAATATTCTTCATATTGCCGTATGCAGATTACTCGAACCTTTCGGATACTATAAATTCTCGCATTACGAAGATGGCTGGCCACATTTTAACCAGCTGGAAGAACTTCCCGAATTGCGGCCTAATGAGCAGACGCTGCTTATGAAAAAGGCGATTATTCAATATTTTCAGGATGAAGAATTGATTTGAGAATTTGAAAATTTGAAAATTAAATAATTTGAAAATGGAAAGTAAAACCTACTTTCCATTTTTTGTTTTTTAGTTTGGCTAAAGCCAGATTTAATACGTTTATCTTGTAAATGGGCTAAAGACCGTTCCTGTTGATAAAATCATTGAATTTCTTCGTGAAAATATCAGTCATTAAGGGTTTATTAAAATCTGCTCTAACTGATCCAGTCCTCTTTTAAAACCGTCTTCAAAACCCATTTCCAGTAGCTGCTTCATGGCCTGCTCCGATTGAAAATGAATATTAACGGTAATTTTTGTTCCTTCTTCCACGCCGGTGAAACCGAACAGCCACCTGGTATCCGGAAAATCAGGATTTACCTGCCCGTTTTCATCACAGAAGTTATCGACACCGTCAAAACTTCTGTGTTCCATGATTTCACCGTATTTCATCTGCGCGTAATGCCTTTCACCCTCCGGTCCAATCATGGAGTAGAGCCAACTTCCGTCTTTCCTGAAATCCTGGTGTCTGGTTTCACACTTCCACGGTTTTGGAGCCCACCATTGATCCAGTAATTCCGATTGGGTAAAATAATTCCACATCTCTGAAACATCAGCGTTAAATATCTTCATAATATATACACTGTTCGAATCAAAATCTTTGTTAAAAATGATATCAGATTCCATAATACTATTTTGTTTTAAACAAAGCTACTTTTTTATTTTGTAACCTTACCGCACCTGTAAAAAGCCGTACAAATTCATAAATAAATGTTAAAAAACGTCTTTTTAAGAAAAATTATACAATTTTTTGGCTCGTTTTTTGTTCATTAAGTCATAAAATAATTAATTTTAACATTCATCATTACAAGAATTATAAAATACCCTCATGAATAATAAATTCATTCCAATAATTTCGGTGTTTATGACAATTTCATTGATTGTCTTCGTCACGCTTCAATTTTATTGGCTGAAACGTTATTATGGTGCTCTTGAGCAGGATTTTTCCAATAAAGTATATTCCGCTCTGGAAAGTACTTCCAAAAGCATGGCTGAAATTGAAGTTGACAAATATCTCAATATTGATTATAAGGACCTTAGAAATAATATTTTAGCCAATAGCGATAAACCTTCCCTGACAACCATTCAGCAGGTAGAAGATTCCGGCGCCCAGAGACAGATCATTTACTCAAAAAATATTATTGAGAAAACCCAGCTTCCCATTTCTCAGCAGGGAGACTCTATCAAGCTGACCAAATTATATACTGATGAAGCTGCTTACAAGATCAAAAGAGATACGACCAACCGTGAGATTTTAACTTCGGACATCAATCAGTCTTTGGAAAATGGTGATTACTCTTTAAAAGAATACGCTAAAATTTTAGGTAATAATATACCGATCACTAAAAGAGTGGATGAGAAAGTTCTGGATTCTGTGATCACCAAAGAACTGAGGATCAGGGGGATTTCATCCAAATTCGGCTATGGAATTATTGATAAGAATAATAATCTTACCAGCGTCGTTAATAAAGATTATAAGGAAAAAAAGGAAAACAATACGTACAGCTACCCTCTTTTTACCGACCAGAAAGAGAGAACTTTATATAATCTCGCATTGGTTTTCCCTAAAAAGGAATATTCACTGGCGATGAATAACTGGCCGATGTTGTTGGGAACTTTCCTGTCACTCCTAACCATTCTGGGAATTTATATCATTTCCATTAATTATATGATGAAGCAGAAAAAACTGGCAGAAGTGAAGACCGATTTTATCAATAATATGTCGCATGAGTTTAAGACGCCGCTGGCTACCATCTCCGTCGCTACCGATTCTTTGGCCAATGATAAGATCGCAACCAATCCTGAAAAGGTAAAATATTATTCAGAACTTATAAAGCAGGAAAATCTGCGGATGAAAAAGCAGGTGGAAAACGTTCTCAATATGTCGAAACTGGAGCGTAATGAAGTCAAACTGTTCTTAAGGGAAACCAATGTAAGAGAACTGATCAAGAGGACAACCGAATCATTTAACCTGATTGTACAGCAGCGAAACGGCTCTCTTACCCAGGAATTTACCGCCGATAGATATAAATTTAAAATTGATGAATTCCATATTTCCAATATGTTGGTAAACTTATTGGACAATGCGAATAAATATTCTCCTGAAAATCCTGAAATTCATGTAAAAACGAGCAATGAAGGAAATCTGTATGTTATTGAAGTCTCGGATAAAGGAATAGGAATGGAAAGCCAGAATAAAACAAAAATTTTCGAAAAGTTCTTCAGGGAGGAGACCGGGAATATTCACAATGTTAAAGGTCAGGGATTAGGGCTTTCTTACGTAAAAAAAATTGTAGACTTACACAAAGGGCAGATTATAGTAGACTCCAACAAAGGGGAAGGAAGTATATTTACTATAAAATTACCGATGAGTTAAAATAAATAAAAGTATAATCAATCATAAAACAGACCCAAGCAAAATATATAGAGAGAGGAATGCTTATAACATTCCTGCCTCTTAATTATTAATTACTTAAAACTATGAGCAACAGAATATTATTAGTAGAGGACGATCAGAGTTTCGGAGCAGTACTGAAGGATTATTTAACGATCAATAACTTCGAAGTTACCCTAGCCACAGATGGTGAGCAGGGATTGAAAGAATTTACAGAAAATGAATTCGACATTTGCATTTTTGATGTAATGATGCCTAAAAAAGACGGCTTTTCATTAGCCGAAGACGTAAAAAAGATCGATAAGAATACGCCTATTATTTTTCTGACTGCAAGAAATATGCGAGAAGATATTTTGAAGGGATATCAGCTGGGAGCAGATGATTATATCACAAAACCTTTTGATACCGAACTGCTGTTATATAAAATCAAAGCTATCCTGCAGAGAAGCTCCACATTGGAAAATGAAGAGCAGGAACAATTTAAGATCAGCAGTATTTTTTTTGATTCTATGCTGAGACAATTAAGAGTCGGTGACAACGAATACAAGCTGTCACCTAAAGAGAATGAATTATTAAAGCTTCTCTGCATCCACAGAAACGATTTCATGCCAAGAGATCTTGCCCTAAGGAAAATCTGGAAAAAAGAAAATTATTTCACCGCGAGAAGTATGGATGTTTATATTGCAAAACTTCGTAAGTTGTTGAAAGATGATGAAGGTTTGGAAATTATCAACGTTCATGGGGAAGGATTCCGACTTTTAGTTAAGAATTAATTCCTAAATATTATTATAAATATAAAATTAGCAAAACAATTAAAAATGTTTTGCTAATTTTGTTTCATACCAACAGGACATGAAGAATACATTTTTAAGTTTAGCTGCTGTTACGTTAATAGCAGTTTCTTGTAAAAAAGATGAAAGACCTACCTACATTAAAGAAGAGGCTGCCGTTCAGCAGCCTGGTGTTGCTGTAAATAACTCACCTAAGGCTTCTTTACTTAACCAGTCCGGTCTTCAGCCTATCCAAAGTACCTCTTCTGCTATCACCGCGCCCGGAATGAATCCTGCTCACGGGCAGCCGGGACACCGATGTGATATTCCTGTCGGACAGCCTTTAAACAGCAAACCGGCTCCGGCAGCTAAGAATGTTGCTGTCAACAATGTTCCGAATGCTGTTCAGATCGATCCGAATACACTGCCAAAGGGTAAATTTGTCATTCCGAATAATGGAAAACCGGTAAAGGTAGCTGCGGGAATGAATCCTGCTCACGGACAGCCTGGACACCGATGTGATATTCCTGTCGGACAGCCTTTAAACAGTAAACCGGCTCCCGCATCAACACAACCTGTTCAGACGATTGCTCAGAATACACCGGCACCCAATTCAGCTCCTGCTCCCACAGGTCCGAAGCCTGCTTTGAATCCTGCCCATGGAGAACCCTGGCATAATTGCGGCGTAAAAGTGGGTGAAGCTTTGCCATAATTTTTGTATTTTTGCATCTGTGAAATTATTTCAGATCATAGCTATTATTTTCTGCCTGGGGATTTTTCTGATTCCCAAAGATAAATTCTATTCACAAATTTCACAGGAAACATGCTGCACCTCCGGTTCAGAAATGAGTTGCTGTAAGGATGAACATTCCAAAGATAATCACGGAAAAGAACAGAAATCGTCTTCCTGTCATGATGACTGCTGCTCCACCTGTACCACCTGTTGCAGTTTTGTGGAAACTCCTTTTTCAAAGAATCTTCAACTGGAGATTTCGTACTACAAATCAAGCAAAAATCTATATTTCCGATATTCTGATCCTCATATTTCAGACCGTTTAAAAGAAATCTGGCAACCGCCGAAAATAGGTTAATTGAAAATGTAACGAAGTAATAGCTTACTGATTGGTAAACTAATACATCGTTATATTATTACATGATGTTCAATTAATCTAAATTTTAAACAAATGAAATTATATATTTCCAGGATTGTTCTTGGTTTATTTCTATTATCTACTCCATTTATATCCGCTCAGAATCTTTCAAAAAATCAGTTTCAGGTAAAAGGAAACTGTGAAATGTGTAAAGAAAGAATTGAAAGTGCCGCACGAAAAGCGGGCGCCAAAGCAGCAAGATATTCTATTGATAACCAAACCCTAACCTTAGAAACAGATTCCGGCGCTCCGGCAGAGGTCATCCTTAAAAAAATTGCAGAAGCAGGTCATGACAATGAAAAATTCAAAGCTTCTGACGAAGGATACGAAAGTCTTCCCGCATGCTGTCATTATGAAAGAGATCCGCAGCCACAGCCGGTTAAAAATAATGACCGTCATTCAAAAAAAGAGAATGAATTTTATGTCAGAGGAAACTGCGGATCATGCAAAGCCAGAATTGAAAAAGCAGCAAAAGACGCGGGTGCAGACTCAGCGGAGTGGACAGCAGAAAGACAAACGGTCATTTTGAATTTTGATGCCTCAAAAACGTCTGCAGACAGAATTTTAAAGAAAATCGCTGACGTTGGACACGATAATGAAAAATATAAGTCGACAGATTCAGTATATAACGGATTACCCGGGTGCTGTCTCTATGACCGTGAGATTCCTCTTGGTAAAATAGGCCCGAAAGTACACTTTGAAGAAAGTTCAGAATCTGAACACCTGGATACCCACAGTTATCATTCTGCAGGCGAAGACCATGATGGTAATGAAAAGCTTATTGAGGGCGTGAGCATAATAGGAGGAAAGGCTGCTACTACCCTAAGTAAGAAAGAAGCCGGCCTTGTTTTTAATATTGATAAAAAAGAATTATTAAAAGCAGCCTGCTGTAATTTATCTGAAAGCTTTGAAACCAATGCGACGGTAGATGTATCTTTCAGCAATGCCGTAACCGGAACAAAACAGCTGAAAATGTTGGGTTTAGACCAGAAATACACAAGCCTGACCAAAGAACTGCTACCTGAAATCAGGGGACTGGCTTCAGCCTATGGTTTAAATTTCATTCCCGGAAGATGGATTGAGAGCATCCAGCTTACCAAAGGGGGAAGCACCGTTACCAACGGTTACGAAAGCATCACAGGACAGATCAATACCGAACTGCTGAAAAATGCCAAAGAACCGGAAACTTCACTCAATATCTTTGCTGATTTCAACGGAAGGGCCGAAGTCAATATTACCAGCGTATCCCCTATTAATGAGAAATGGTCACAGACTTTTTTACTGCACGGAAACGGAACTTTCGGCAATACGGACATGAATGATGACTCCTTCCTGGACCGTCCGAAAGGTACTCAGATCAATGCTGCTTACTTATTAAATTATAATGATCTGGAAAGATCCGGTTTCGGTTCTCACTTCGGAATCAATTTTATCAGGGACGAGAGAACCGCAGGACAGACCGGTTTTGATAAAAATCTGGCGCAGGATAAGCAAAATGCGTACGGCGTAGGGATTGACATTTCAAGATTCCAGATATGGAATAAAACCGGGTATGTTTTTAGAGGGAAGCCTTACCAGAGCTTAGGATGGATGAACCAGTATGTTTATCACCAACAGGACAGCTTTTTCGGATTGAGAAATTATGCCGGGAAACAGCACACTTATTATTCCAACCTGATTTTTGAAAGCATCATTGGGAATACCAACCATAAGTATAAAGCCGGGGCCAGCTTTTTATATGACGGCTATGAAGAGACCTATCTAACGGATGATATGAAAAGAAATGAGATCGTTCCGGGCATCTTTGCAGAATATACATTGACAGGGCTAAAATATACCTTGGTAGCAGGGGCCAGAGCAGATTTCCATAATCTGGCAGGAACCCAATTTACTCCGAGATTAAATTTCAAATATGACTTTAGTCCTCAGACCATTGTAAGGCTTTCTGCCGGAAGAGGTTTTAGAACAGCTAATGTTTTTGCGGAGAACCAGCAGTATTTTGCATCCAACCGTTCTGTGAAGATCATAGAGAATGGAGGCAATATTTATGGCTTAAAGCCTGAAATTGCCTGGAATTACGGTGTAAGTTTACAGCAGGAATTCAAAATTTTCGGGAGAAAATCTACGCTTGTGGCAGACTTTTTCAGAACTGATTTCCAGGATCAGGTACTTGTAGATTTAGACCAATCTCCACAGCAGCTTACCTTTTATAATTTAGACGGGAAATCTTTTGCGAATTCTTTTCAGACGCAGTGGGATTTTACAGCTTTCAAGAATTTTGACGTGAGACTGGCTTATAAATATTACGATGTTCAGGCAGATTACCTGGATGGAAGGAGGACTGTTCCCTTTATGGCAAAACACAGAGGTTTTGTGAATTTAGCTTATGCAACCAACAAAAACAGTAAGGGAGGATTCTGGAGTTTTGATACAACTTTAAACTGGGTAGGAAAACAGAGACTTCCGGAAACTTCAGGTAATCCGGCTGAATTCCGGCTTCCGGCATATTCTGATTCTTATGCGGTACTGAATGCACAGATCTCAAGGAATTTCAATAAAAAAATCAGGGGTTATTTTGGAGGTGAAAATCTTACGTCTTATTATCAGAAAAATGCCATCGTGGATTTCAGGAATCCTTTGGGAAATTATTTTGACGGCGGAATGGTGTATGCGCCCATTATGAAGGCTAATTTTTATGTAGGGCTGGATGTGACTTTTTAATCATTAATCCGGTAAAGGTATGATTTCAAACCTTATAGGTTTTAAAAACCTATAAGGTTTAGCCCCAACAAATCCATCTTCAAAATTTTTATTCTACATCACACAAGGAAGTATTACAACTAACCGATGTGGATTGAGAATCGTTTAAACTAAAATCCTTCTCGCATAGGGATACAGGAAATTTCATAAAAAAGGCCGTTTTCACGACTTGTGAGACGGCCTCTTTGCTTGGTACCATCAGATCAATTATCTTCCGAAATCATCCTGTACTCTTACGATATCATCTTCATCCGATGGATGGGACACATCGGTATGCTGCCAGATTTCTGCCACCACGCCCCAGCCGTCCAGACCGATGAGCCTATGCCTCTCCCCCTGCTGAAGCTTAATCTGATCTTTCGGATGGTATTCTTTCAGTTCACCTTCTTCATCGGTATTGCTTGTCTTGACCCCCACTATTCCTTCTACAACCTGCCAGATCTCTGCTCTGCGGTGGTGATACTGCCAGCTCAGGCGTGTATTCGGAGCTACAAGAAGGATTTTTGGACTGAGCTTTCCTCCTATTTTCAGACTTTCAACATCAATTCCGTCAAAATACTGATTGGCAAAATCCTGCGCCTGGTTTTCATCAATGACGAAAAATCCGCCCCAGGGTCTTGAACTGTCTTTTGATGCAATGGTAAATCCCTGCGATGCCAGCATTTGCTCTATTTTACTAAATATTTCTGTTTTCTCTGCATTCATAAGTTATGTTCCTTTCTAAATTATTTTCAAATATAATGTTTGTCATTTTATTCTTTCGACATGGAATAGGGAAAATCTTTTTCCTGCGAACCTCTTTCTTTATTCGGCTTACTGTCCATCCTGAATTCCAGAATGGCTCCATTCATCAGTTCTTTGTGGCTCAGCCAGTTTTTGGAGTATGGCCGAAGGTTTACGTTTAAGGATTGTACATATAAATTTTCGGCACTGTTTTGCGGTGCCCGTATTTCAATTTTTTTCCCGTTTTCCAGGTGAATCACAGCCTCTTTGAAAAGCGGTGCTCCTAAAACATACTGATCTGTGGCTGGTGTCACGGGATAGAATCCTAATGCTGAAAAAATATACCATGCAGAGGTCTGCCCATTATCTTCGTCCCCGCAGTATCCGTCCGGCGCCGCATCATACAGCTTATCCATTACCTGTCTTGTCCAATACTGTGTTTTATACGGAACTCCTGCATAATTGTACAGGTAGATCATATGCTGGATCGGCTGGTTTCCGTGGGCATACTGCCCCATATTCATGATCTGCATTTCACGGATCTCATGGATCACACTTCCGTAATAGCTATCATCGAATACCGGAGGAAGTGAAAAAACTTCATCCAGCTTTGCTTCGAATTTCTTTTGGCCACCCATCAGTTTTGCCAAGCCATCAATATCCTGGAAAACCGACCAGGTGTAATGCCAGCTGTTCCCTTCTGTAAAGGCATCGCCCCATTTAAAAGGATTGAATGGTGACTGGAATTTTCCATCTTTGTTTTTACCACGCATCAGGCCTGTTTCCGGATCGAAAAGATTTTTATAATTATAGGCTCTTTTTTTATAGATGTCTATTTCGGAAGCCGGCTTTCCGAGAGCTTTTCCGAGTTGATAAATTGCAAAGTCATCATAAGCATATTCCAGTGTTCGGGCTGCGTTTTCATTGATCTTGACATCATAAGGGACGTAGCCCAGCGTATTGTAGTATTTTACTCCCTTACGGCCTACGGCATCCATTGGACCTTCATGATTGGCACCATGCTTTACCGCCTGCCAAAGGGTTTCGACATCATAGCCACGCAAACCTTTCAGGTAAGCATCGGCAACGACAGAAGCAGAATTATTCCCGATCATGATGTTGGAATATCCGGGGCTGCTCCATTCCGGTAAAAATCCGCCTTCTTTGAAGGCATTGGCAAGACCTTCCTGCATTTCTACATTGATGCTTGGATAGACGAGGTTCAGGAAAGGATACAATGCACGGAAGGTATCCCAGAAGCCTGTTCCTGCAAACATTTTCCCATCCATAATTTTCCCGTTATAAGGACTCCAGTGTTTTATTTTATCATCAGAATCAATCTCGTATAATTTCTGAGGGAAAAATAAAGTCCGGTAGAGTGAAGAGTAAAATGTTCTCATCTGCTGATCTGTTCCTCCTTTCACTTCAAGGCGGCCCAGAGTTTTGTTCCAGATATTTTTGGCATCTGCTTTTACCTGCCCGAAACTCCTGTTTCCGATCTCTCTTTTGAGGTTCAGTTCTGCCTGTTCAAAGCTGATGAATGAAGAAGCCGTTCTCGCATATACACTTTCTTTATTTTTAAGTTTAAATCCGATAACCGCTCCGGCATGATCACCGGTAATTTCCAGCTGGTTTTTGACAAAAGCACTGTCCTTCCAGGTGGTAGCTAAGTCAAAATCTTTATCGAACTGGATGACGAAATAGTTTTTGAAATTGTTATATTTCCCTCTGGCATATTTGGTAGTATACCCAAAAATTTTTCTTTCTTTGGGAAGTATTTTGATATATGAGCCTTTATTCAAAGCATCGATGATCACATAGGCACTGTCCGTTTTAGGGAAATCAAATCTGAAAAAAGCAGCTCTTTCTGTTGGAGTAAGTTCTGTGGTCACATTAATGTCTGCCAGATATACGCTGTAGCTGTAAGGTTTTGCAACTTCCGCTTTGTGGCTGAACCAGCTGGCACGGTCTTCTTCCTTAAATTTTAGTTTCCCCACACCCGGCATAATGGCAAAAGCACCGTAATCATTCATCCACGGAGACGGCTGATGGGTTTGTTTAAACCCTTTTATTCTGTCTGCATCATAGGTATAGGCCCATCCGTCCCCCATTTTCCCGGTCTGCGGTGTCCACAGGTTCATTCCCCATGGAAGTCCTGTTGCAGGATAGGTATTTCCATGGGACAAAGAGGGTTTGGATTGGGTACCCATGAGAGGATTCACATAGTCAGCGGGAGAGATTTCCTGCGCAAACGTGAAGATCGTGAATAGAATGAGAAAGCCTGTAAATAGAGATTTCATGATATCATTTTGTTAAATTTATTCTTGTTATTCTTCAAACTGCAACACCAAAAATGGCTGCACCTCCAAAAATAGCGGAAATTTTAATAGGAAGGTCGATTTTATGCTACGTCAGGTACTAATTTACGCAGAAGCAATAACCTCCCGGATCTTGGTAATGCGAACCTCCGATGTCTATTTTTGCTAAATTTTGCACTATACTATATTTGATTTTTCTGATCACGGCTTGTATTTTAAAACATACCATTTCAAATTCAGCATATTGTTGTTTACATCCTCACAACAGATTCACAAAGGAGTTTAAACTGCATCCTGAGCAAAAAATAACATTACGACAGAAGATTGATTTTCTTTTTTAGTATATTTTAATAAGATCACCGGGCCTGCGGCCCGGTGATCTTATGGTTATTTCACAATTAATTTCTCGGTTTGCTTCAGATTTCCGTTCTGAGATTCAAACTGAATGATATAATTCCCCATTTTAAGTCCGGAGAAATCATACGGATTGTTTCCCGGATTCAACGTTTTTGTTTCTAAAACAGTTCCGTTAAAATTATAGACGGTCAGTTTTCCTTTACTGTATTCTTCAGGCACGGAAATAATAAGCGGTGAAGGTATACTTAAAGGATTCGGGTATAATTTTATTTGTTCTTGGGCGGCTGTTTCTTCAAGACCTGCTGCTTTCCGGGTTCTTGCCGTTGAAGAAAGTTGCTGAGCCGTCGTACAGGGTATGTCAGTTCCCCAGTTGGAAGCATCAACTCCCGTAAGTGTCAGGGTCACTCCGTTTCCTGAGTTATCCTGAACAGTTGCACCGCTGCCTTCGTTAAATTTCCAATAGGCGGCAAGGGATGTGGCCGGAGCCGTTACATTACACATATTCTGGCTGATCTCCGTCTGTGTCAATGCTTTTTTCCATATACGGACCTCATCTATTTTCCCATTGAAATTTCTGGATGTACTGTATGAGTAGCCCACATTGAATGCTCCGCTGGAATTTACAGGTCCGGTCTGTGATTTGCTGGCATCAAGAACTCCGTTGATATAAATTTTCATCGTTGAGCCATCATAAGTAGCGGCAACGTGATACCATGTATTGGCCGTGAGTGCTGTAGCGGCAGTTAATTTTTGCTGTACATTATTGATACTTAAAACAAACTGAAGCTTGTTATTGGCAATATTAGCATCTCCAAGACGAAGTAACGCTGAATTGCTGTCACCCACTTCCGTTCCCATAAGCGAAGAAATATAAGGAGATGCTGATTTGAAAGACGATGGTTTGATCCAGCCTTCAAAAGACAGTGCGGACCCGCTTAAATTAAGGTTTCCAGCAGTGCCTGATTCTGTGCTTCCATCCAGAGAAAGAGAAGCTGAACCCGGAGATGCTGCTCCTGATCCACTATTGAATCTTGGTGCAAAAATATAGGTACTTTTTACGCTGCAGTTCGTCCTAATCCTCCAGTCGTATTCTGTATTGGCTGCCAATCCGGATAGGGTAACTGAAGTAGCCGTTGTAGCGGTCACCGCATTGGTCCATACCGTTGAAGCAGCCGGTTTATAATCTACGTCATAGGTATTGGCTCCTACGGCAGACCAGTTTAATCTGGCACCTGTTCCTGTCAGATTACCGGTAAATAATCCTATCGGGGCATCACAATTGGCTCCCTGGGTCCAGGACTGCAAAGGCGTGCTTAAGACCGTTTGTTCTCCATACAGTGTTTGTGTTCCTGCTGAAAGCTGAGAGGTTTCATTCGTTCCGTGAAGATCATACCACATGAATACTCCGTATCCGCCATTCTTGGTCTGGGTAGCCAGGCTGGTGGTGGTAGAACTGGACGTATTTCCCATCCATACTGCTGCAGGGGAAATCTGTGCATTGGTAAGCGGCGGAACATTGGGTGCTGAGAAAGTTCCATACATGGCATTCCAGCTGTAGTTGATATAATCTCCTACCCTTAGCCCGTTCCAGGAAAGTCTTGAAGCGGCAGGTCCGAAATAATAGAATGTGATTAATTTATCCGGCAGTAAAGCCTTTAATTCCTGTACAAGCATTACGAAAGAGCTGGCATTCGGCTGGCCGGTTCCGTTTTGTCCGTAGTCAGAATATTCATCATCAAAATCGATCCCGTCGAGACCATAGGTATTTACTGTATGGGCAAGCTGCTGGGCAAAATCTCTGGCAGCTTCACGGGTAGGGAAATTACAAAGTCCTGCTCCCTGGTGATTTCCCAAGATGGTAAGTACCACTTTCATTCCTTTAGCCTGTAGTGGCTTTATGTAAGTATCTGCATTGGTAAGTACTTTTGTAACGTTATTGTTACAGTAAAGATAAGGCCTGCTGCGGCTGGAATCGTAATTGATATTGGCAGCAAAAATATTGACGACATTAAATAAATATTTACCTGAAGTCTGCAACTTGTACGATCCTGCATTCAGAAGGTTGTTGTTGTTTACTTCCACATAGCATATTCCCGTAGGGTTAAGCTGTTGTGCATTAAGCACAGGGATGGCATTGATGATCATTACGATCATCAGGGTAATGGCTTTTTTCATAGTGGCTTTTTTAGTTGTTTGGTACTATCTAAAATTTCATTATTGAAATTTAATTGGCAATAAATTCAGGCTAAAATGCTCCTTCGGTAGACTTCTCCAGCTCCCTGGCAGACTTTAGAAATTCTTCCGCGTCCATTTCGCTGAAGAAAAGAAGGCCGTGTGCGGCCCTAAGGCGCGGGCTTTCATTGTCATAAAAGTAAGGTTTTCCTAAGACCAGCTGTACGTCCTCCAGCTGCTCTACCCACGTCTGAATGGAAAGATGACTGAATTTTCCATCGTAGCGGTAGCTTGGGAAGGATGCCTCCACCTGGCTCATATAGCTGTTGGTAAAGCTTACATCCATCGTACTCATCGCATTCAGCGATACCGGAAAAATATGGGTAACCTCTGCTGCATCAAACTGGTACCAGACATTTCTATAGCCCCATATCCTAACCTTTGAAAGGTCTTTTTCCTTACCCCATTCTCTTACGGCTTCAGCTATGGCCTGCAGCACCTTGTAATGAGTATCGGGTCCGCTGCCTTCGGGATCGAATGCCAGGCTTATGACCGTAGGATTTATATCTCTGAGCTGTTTCAGAATGGGAATTACATCCCTTTCCCGGTCGGGTTTTTCTGTAAAAATTGCTCCGGTATAAAATCCCAGTCTCAAATGATGAACATTTTCAGTCCTGACGCCAAAGTGGGCCCAGACCAGCTCTTCTTCGTACTCACGGATCATCCCTTTCAAAGTCTGGATTTTGGGTTCCGGATTCTGACCGTCGTAGCTTGAATTCACCGCAGTGATAATGGCACTGATCCTGACTTCTAGATCCGTTCTGTTTTTCAGATCCCAGAGTTCAACAACATTTCTTACTATCCTGTGCGAAACGGCCCTTGATCTTTCATAAGCATTTTCAGAGGCGATATTGATCAGGTAATGATAAACGTCTTTGTCTTTTTTATTTTTGTATCCTGCCTCGAAAAAGTCCGGGTACTGAAGCATCTCAATTTCTTCTTTCTGAACAAATGAGAGGGTTTCCGCAAGGATTCTTATTAAGAATTTATTGGTAACTGCCGTAAATCCGGAAGTAAGAACCGAATAATGGGAGACATTAGTCTCATTATGCGACTGATAATGAATATAGGGCAGCAATCCCAGTGAAATATCGTCGTGATGCGGGCCCGTGTGATAAAAAACTTCACTGCTGAGCCGTTCCGTTCCTTTTCTGATTTTGCAGGTAATGGAATCGATGACAGATTGAACGGTATGCTCCCCAAGACCGGGAATCAGGTGTGTATACGGGTCCTCCCTCAGATCATCAGGAGTCAGATGCTCTGCATATTTATTTAGTTTTCTTGTTAAAGACATCACTGCTTTATCTGTTTTTTCCTGGGACCAGCTTCCAGACCGGTAGTAATCATCTGTATAATCTTTCAGCATACCTGCAGCTCCCAACGTAATATAAAATCTTGCGTTCGGCAGGGTGCAAAGCACGGAAGCCGGATACAGATTGGACGGCGGCAGCTCAAGTGCATTTTTGATCATAGGAGCTTTGGCCTCTCCTGCGGCAAAAATAATGGCTACTGCATCCTGGTTATAGGTGATGGTCTCCAGACCAATTGTAATCACGAGCCTCTCCCTTGAGATTTCAATACCCCCGAGATCTCCTGCTGCTACGGCCTGTGTTTCAAAGTTGGTAGAGGTGAGCCTTGTGGTGGAATAACGGTCGGAACCTTTGATATTGAATGCAATATGCCCGTCAGGACCTATTCCGCCAAGAAAAAAACCGATTCCTCCCAATGCGCGGATTTTATATTCGTATTCCGAGCACCAGCTATCAATGAGGAAAATAGAGTCTTTCTGCAGTTTTTCAAGAGGATTCAGAGCTTCACGGTATCTCAGATCCAGATTTACTTTATGATCCGGAAAAACTTCTTCAAAGCTTTTGCCTTCTGCTAAAGGAATTACGTTGGAATTGATCAGTAGTGCATTTTCCCGCTTCAGCCCGAAACCTTCGATGTAATATTTGTTCACGTAATGGTAAAAACTGTTCGCCTGTGACGCCTGTATAGGGTAAAATTCATCGATCTGAACAAAGTGAAGTTCTGCCAGGGACGGTTTATCTTCCCACAGCAATCCGTGTTTCTTTCTGAGGGCAACCGTGCTTTCGTTTTCCCAGTTTTCAAGGATGTGTTGGGTCCAGAAAATAAAATATTCCGGTGTTTTACCTGTGGGAAGACTGATCACTCCGGCAGGGTTATCATGGACCCATTCCAGAAACCTCATCGCTGTAAGCATTCCTAAGTTCGGAAAGTTATCTACAGCGATATAGGGAACATTCACCTTATTGTTCCGCGGAACCTCATTTAAAAATGACTGTTCTACCGGTGTAAAAATTTTGTTTTTTTCCATTACGTTCAGTATTTGATGTTATACCAATCGATGCCGCTAGGTCAGCAGGTCAGGATTTTTGTTAAAGGTTTCCCATAGCAGCTCGCCAAACAGCGTGTTGGCCCACGCAAACCATTCTCTGGTGAATTTCTTATCGTTGTCCTTATGGAAAGATTCGTGCATGAATCCGGTTCCTCCGTGGGTTTTCTGTAAAGTGCCTATGCACCATTTGATCTCTTTTTTGTTATTGGAAGTGAGCGCTTTCATGATAATACTCATGGGCCAGATCATATCGAGACCGATGTGAGGTCCGCCGATCCCTTCTGCCAGCTTTCCTTTGAAGAAGAATGGGTTGTCTTTTGACCAGACATATTTTCTGGTATTAATGTAAACAGGATCATCGGCTTTCACAGCGCCCAGGTATGGCAATCCGAGCAAGCTCGGGCAGTTGGCATCATCCATCAGGTTATAACTTCCAAATCCATTGGTTTCAAAAGCGTATATTTTTCCGCATTCCGGATGATTGTAGATTCCGTATTTTTTGATGGCGGCCTCTACCTCATCGGCCAGACTGTTCAGCTGCTGGGCAAGTGCCTGCTCATTTTTGATCTTTGAAACCATTTCTGCTGCCTGACGTAAGCTTACCACTGCAAATAAATTAGAGGGAATCAGGAAAGCGTAGATTGTAGCGTCGTCACTAGGACGGAACATTGAGCTGATTAACCCCACGGGATTTGTCGGATAACCGTAACCTCCCATTGGAATGCCGTCTGTAGCCCATGCCGTGGTACGCTCGAATTTATAAGGTCCTAAGCCAGTCTTTCTCTGCTGTTCTCCAAAGGTCTGTAAAGTCAGTTTAATTCCCTGTAACCAATTATTGTCGAACGGTTTCGTATCCCCTGTTGTTTTCCAGAAATGATAGGCGAGACGGATAGGATAGCACAATGAATCTATTTCCCACTTTCTTTCGTGAATACCTGGTTTCATGTCTGTGTGATCGTATTCTTTCCATTTGCTGATTTTGTTCTCATCGTTGTAAAAAGCGTTGGCATACGGATCTTTCAGGATGAATTCCGTCTGTTTATGAATCACTCCTGAGATCAGCTGATGTAATTTTTCATCTTTTTCGGAGAACTTAAGATAAGGGAAGACCTGTGCAGAGCTGTCACGAAGCCACATGGCATCTATATCTCCTGTAATGACGTAGGTGTCGGGTCTTCCGTGAATTTCTTTATAAAAAACGGTAGTATCTAATGTATTGGGGAAACAGTTTTCGAATAACCAGACAAGTTCTTTATTTTTCACTTTCTGTTTAAAATCGGCAATCGCACTTTCTACGGCTTCACTGGTAAACTGTCTATTAGCTTTAGGAACACGTACCACCGGGAAGTCCTCGCGGCTCAATGTTTTCGCAAGAACATTTTGAGTAAACAGCAATCCTGCTCCTGCCAGTGCACTTGTCTTTATAAAATTTCTCCTTTCCATTATACTTTTTGTTTCGTTGTTTTTTGATGTTATTTTACTGGCCTGCTTCCCATTATTAATTTAAGTTCTCCGCCATTCATAATATCGCTGTGGTTAATTTCCCAGCTTTTAAATTTTTTCCCGTTCAGGAACATTTTCTGAACATAGATATTTTTGTCGGATATTTTATCTGCAGTCACTGTAAAAGTTTTTCCGTTTTCAAGCTTTAGGGAAACTTTCGGGAATTGAGGTGCTCCGATCGCATATACCGGCTTTCCCGGTGTTACAGGATAAAATCCCAGTGAAGAGAAAATATACCAGGCCGACATCTGCCCGCAGTCTTCGTTATTTACGATTCCGTCCGGTTTTGCAGCATACATATTATCGCGGATGAATTTCACCATTTTCTGGGTTTTGTAAGGGCTTCCTGCATAGTTGTACAGGTAAGGCACGTGATGTCCGGGTTCGTCCCCGAAACCTAAAGATCCGATAAACCCTGAGATATCCACATGCTGCTCGCCTTCCATGTTTAAGGCTTCCGTAAAGGTTTTATCCAGCTTTTCACCAAAACCTTTCTTTCCTCCGTACAGATTGATCATTTCGTCGATCTTGTGGGGAACGAAGAAATCATATGCCCAGATATTTCCGGAAACCCAGTGTGGCTGTAGTTTTTTCCAATCGTTTAATTTAAAATCAGCAAGGAACTCCCCGTTTTTCTGTCTTGGCCAGAAATGGTTATTTTCTTTATTGAATGTGTTAAGGAAGTTCATCGAGCGTTGCCTGTAAACTTCTGCTTCGTCTTTTTTACCCAGTTTTTCGGCCAGCTGCTGGATGCACCAGTCATCATACGCGTATTCCAGTGTTGCAGAGACCGACGCTCCGTTTTCAGATGGGGTGTAACCTAATTTAATATAATCATTCAGACCGCCGCCGCCATCGCTACTGCTCATTTTATCCGTTAAGGAAGCATCTTTCATTGCTGCAAAAGCTTTTTCGTGATCAATTCCCGGTACGCCTTTGGAAATAGCATCCCAGATCACGGAAACACTGTGATATCCAAGCATACAGAAATTATCATATCCGCACAGTTCCCAGATCGGCATGTGATCTTTACGGTCGGTATACCTGCTGATCAGGGAATTGGCAAATTCTTTCGTGTGCTTCTGATCCATAATGGTAAGCAGCGGATGTGTTGCCCTGAAGCCGTCCCAGTAGGAATAAGTGCTGTAATTGGTGAACCATTGGGTGTTCATATTTTCCTGTGCGGCCACATAATCTCCGTTGGTATCCATATACAGATTTGGGGCAATGAAGGTATGATACACTGCGGTAAAGAAAATTTTTCTCTGGTCATCTGTTCCTCCTGTTACGTGAAATCTGCCGATCAGGTCTCTCCATGTTTTCTGAGCGGTTTCTTTCGCTTTGGCAAAATCTACGTCTGTTGCTTCAGCATCAAAGTTCTGCTGTGCCCCTTCTGTACTTACGGGAGACAGGGAAACTTTAACTTCAATACTTTCGTTTTCCCGGGTAGAAAACCTTACGAAGGCTTTTGCATCTTTTGCCAGGGCAATTTTTTCATTTTCTTTAATTTTTCCTTCTGAATAGGTTCCGTATGATTTAAAAGGCTTTGAAAATTCCATCACGAAATAAGCGAATCGTTTGCCTCCCCAGCCGTTGCTGTAGCAGTAGCCTTTGACTTTATTATTCCCTTCAATGCTTACCAGCGTATGATAAATATTCCCGAAGATTTTGTTTGTAGGATCTATAATGACGTTGGCTTCATCACTCTTTGGAAAAGTGTATTTGTGGAATCCTACCCGTGGAGAGGCTGTTAATTCCGCTTTAATTCCATAACTGTCCAGCATCACGGAATAATATCCGGGCGATGCGGTTTCTTTTTCGTGGGTAAATGTAGAACGGTAACCGCTTTCCGGCTTGTCTTCAGAGCCCGGAAGCATCTTTATGTTCCCGGTTGTCGGCATTACCAGAATATCTCCAAGATCTGCCCAGCCCGTGCCGCTAAGGTGATTATGACTGAAGCCCATAATGGTTTTGCTGCTGTAATGGTATCCGGAGCACCAGTCCCAATCGCCGCTTTTGGTATTCTGATCCGGACTGAGCTGGATCATCCCGAAGGGTGTTGTAGCTCCCGGAAATGTGTGACCGTGCCCACCGGTTCCGATGAAAGGATCAACCCATGAAAGGATATCATTATGCTGTTGGGCATTTCCAACAGGCGAAAGCAAGGTAAGGAGTAAAAATATAAGCAGTTCATTTTTCATAATCATAGTATGGAAATCTAAAAATCCAAGATAAAGGTTTATTGAACAATATAAAAGCCATCGCGGGTTTCGGCAAACGGGAAGATAAGGTCTGCTGATCTGTTTTCTGAATTTTTTATCCTTTTAAAGGGAATTGTTTTTCATAAAATCAATAATTTCTGAAATATATCCGAAAGCTATGGCCACTACCGTATCTGCCGCTCCATAGTACACCGTTACTTTGTCTCCTTCGGAAAGTGCTGCACACGGAAAAACCACATTCGGAATATCCCCGGTAAGTTCATACAGTTCTGCAGGAGCCATCAGATAAGGTTTTGTACGGTAGAGTACTTGTGACGGATCTTCGAGGTCAAGCAGGGCTGCACCCATAGAATATCTGAATCCTCTGCATGTATTGATTACCCCATGATAGAAAAGCAGCCATCCTTCTTCAGTTTTTATAGGGACAGGACCTGCTCCTATTTTGGTACACTGCCATGCACTGTCTTCAAACCGTGCCACTTTCATTACGCATCTGTGCTCGCCCCAGTATACCATATCCGGGCTGTAGCTGATGTAAATATCTCCGAAAGGCGTATGCCCGTTATCACTGGGTCTGCTCAGCATGGCATATTTACCGTTTATTTTTTCCGGAAAAAGAACTCCGTTTCTGTTGAAGGGAAGAAATGCATTTTCGCACTGAAAGAATTCTTTAAAATCAAAAGTATAGGCGATCCCGATAGTGGGTCCGTGGTATCCGTTGCACCACGTAACCCAGTAACGGTCTTCGATAAAGGCGACCCGGGGATCATATTTATAATCCGAGTCTATCATTGGTGTATTTCCGGCCTTCATATCGATAGGGTCATGATTGATCTCCCAATTAATCCCATCCTTACTGAAACCTGCAAAAATATTCATCTGTACTGCTTTGTTGTCACATCGGAAAACACCTGCAAATCCATCCTCAAAAGCAACCACCGCACTGTTGAAAATGCTGTTGGATGTGGGGATCGCGTATCGGTTGATGATCGGATTTGCAGAGTAACGCCACATAATATCGTGGCTGCCCTCCGGACGATCCTGCCAGGGGATCTTTGATGGTTGAAATGTCATAAAGTATTTTTTACTTTTAATATGTTTAATGAATGATTTAGTGTTTTTTTAATTTTTCGGGATATGAAAACGGAACAAGCAGCGTCACGACAAATGCCGGAATGGTAGCGATGAGAACCCAGATAAAAAATATTTTGTACCCTACCCAATCACTGATCATTCCGCTGAACATTCCCGGAATCATGACCCCGAGGTTCATAATACCGGTTGCAAATGCATAATAAGCTGTTTTGTGCTCGCCAGGTGCAATCTGCTGCATGATATACAGCATAAGTCCTACAAATCCGAACCCATAGCCAATATATTCGACGACCACTGCAATACCTACCGGAAGTAGTTCTGCAGGCTGAAACCAGGCTAACAGCGCGTACACCACAAATGGGATATTAAAGGCTGTGCAGAGCCAGATCAGCGATCTTTTCAACCCTCTTGCAGCAATGAAATAGCCAGCCAGCACAGATCCTAAAATAAATGCGGCAGAACCATATGTCCCATAAATAAGCCCAATATCCGATGTGGATAACCCAAGTCCTCCTGAAGTTCTGGGTGCCTTGAAAAAAAGCGGAGCAATCTTGATTGCAAATCCTTCTGCAAAACGATAGAGAATAATGAAGAGCACCGCCCACATAATATTCTTTTTTCTGAAGAAAGAAGTGATTACTGCCAACAGCTCCTCACGGATGTTCCCTACTTTTCCGGTCTGCTTTTCCTTTTTTTTTCTTTTGGCAAAACGGTATAATGATAGACTGCCAGAGCAAAAAACAACAGGCCATACATTCCCATAATGATCATCCAGGCATTAGTCACTCCCTTTGTTTTTTCCAAAACTCCTGCGAAATAAACCAGTACTCCACTGCTTATGATCTTGGCCAGATTATAAAAAGCTCCCTGCCATCCTATATATTTTGCCTGCTCTTTATTGGTTAGAAAAGTGATATACGTTCCGTCTGCAGCAATATCATGGGTAGCCCCGCAGAACGCCACGACAGCGAAGAGAGCAATGCTGTATTTGAAAAAACCAGGCATCGGCAAGCTTAACGCAAGAAGTGCAAACAAAATTCCTATGGCAAACTGTGTGGCTACAACAAAAAATTTTTTTGTTTTATAGATCTCCAGAAACGGGCTCCAAAGTGGCTTCAATGTCCAGGAAAACATAATCAGGGCCGTCCAGAATGTGATCTTAGCATCTGAAACACCCATATCTTTGTACATAATCCCGGAGACTGCATTAATAGTTACAAAGGGGATTCCCATTGCAAAGTATAAGGTCGATATCCAGAAGATCGGCTTTATCAAACGTCTTTCAGAGCTGTTATTTCCCATATTCAACTAAAATACTAAAGAAAAGAGGGCCACCTAAAGCATCATTCCAGACTGAACGAAACTAAACTGAAGAATCTTAAAACTAACATGAGATCTCTTCTGCCGGAATAATAAAACCAAATTAAATCTAACTTTTGAGGCGGCCCCTTTACTTTTTGTGACTGATCTGCTAAAATTATTATTTTTTATCCCACCATAGCTTTGTTCCTCCTGTGTCCGGGCCTCCGAGATATTGTAAAGCCTGTGCATAATTGAGGGTATTGTTTCTATATTTGGTTGGGATAGGGATTCTTCTGATCATTGCATCTGTACTGATGGTCCCCTGGCTGTCATTAAGAACATTTTTGAAGATTATCGGATATCCGGTTCTTCTCTGTTCGGCCCAGGCCTCGGCTCCGTCGGGATAAACAGCAATCCATTTCTGAGTCATGATTCTTTCTAATTTTCTTTCGAAAGTATCGGCATCATTCCATTTGATGGTAATGGTACTTAATAACGGACTTCCCGCAGCAATGGTATTGGATGCATTTTTAGGATCGATATAAGGAGCTTCTTTGGAGGTCGCGTCTGCGATATACACGGCATAGGATGCACTTTTGCCCCATTCTGCAAAGGACATTTCGATCCCTTTATTATAGTTTACTCCGGCATCTCCTGCTCCCGCATATCCTCTGATGGCTGCTTCCGATTTCAGAAACCATGCTTCTGCAGCGGTGAATAATTTATTTTTCCCATTGCTCACAGAAAAGTAATCTCCGGTTGCAGATGCTGCTATAGGCTGGGAAAAGTCTCCGTAACGGTCTTTACTTCCACCCATGTCAACACCCTGCCGAACGCCGATGTACTGTCCTGCTACGGCAGGATCGGTGGCAGGCTTGGCATAAGCCGCTCTTCTCGGATCATTAAAACCGTTCATGTATGCCATTAACGGAGCCCCTATTTTACAGTCTCCCCATGAGTAAATAATATCACTCAGAGGAGAAGCCGCTCCGTAATTAACCAAAGCATTTTCCATATTGTCGCTGATAAGACCTGCAGAAGACGACAGTGCCTGCTCTGCATATAATTTAGCTTTTCCGGCGTCTGCATAACTGATACGCAAAGCATAACGCAGTTTCAGTGAATTCGCTAATTTCGCCCAGTTGGCAGAATTTCCTCCGAATACAAGGTCAGATTTTTTAAGGACTGCGTTGTCTTCTATTCCAATATTCGTCTGAAGCGCAGCTATTGCCACATCCAGGTCAGCGACAAAATTATGGTATGCATCCTGCTGGGAATCAAAATCCGTAATTCCTGTGGTTATATCCGGGTATTCAAATTTACTGTAAATAACGGGACCGTGAGCATCTGATACTTTTTGGGCCGCCATGATTCTCAATATGGAAAGTACTGCTAAAGAGTGCGAAAAATTAACACCGGCATAGTTTTTTACAGCAATGGTTTTAAAGTTTTTATATTGCTGATTCACATCTTCCAGCTGGTTCATCATGATCCTTTCATTCCATCCATCCATCATAAAATAGGTAGTATTATTCCTTCCCCCATTGTAAGGTGTTGCTGTACTGAACAACCCGCTGTACATATCAGCATTAAGATTGGTCTGCAGCTGATAGACCCAGTTGGTCTGGTTTTGGAGATTCCTCTGCATTTGTTTCATTGGATTGGTAAGCAACAGAAAATCGGCGTTCAGCTGTTCTGTTCCCAAACCTTCAGAACTTTTAGAATCTATTTCTGAAAAGTCATCGGTGCAGCTTGCTACGGAAAGAAACAGAGCAGCTGCTGCGAATAGTATTTTGATATTCATTTTCTATGTTTTTAAAAGTTAGCTTTTAAAGAAAAACCAAGTGACCTTGTAATAGGCATTCCAAACATATCCACGCCCACTCCGCCGGGATTTACGCCGGATACCTGCTCGGGATCGAATGGGGCTTTCTTGTAAAAGAAGAAAAGGTTGGTTCCGATTACACTTAACGTGACATCTCTGAAGTATTTTGCGTTTACACTGAAGGTATAAGATGCAGAAGCCTGTCTTAACCTTATCGTAGTTGCTTTGTAAATATAGGCCTCATTGATTCCGTCACTACCTCCTACAAGATTGTAGTAGGCGTGAGCGTCCGTACGTGCTGTATAAGCCTCCCCGTTGGCATAGACCGCATTAGGAATAACTACCCCGCCGGCATCTCTTGCATCAGCAGTGGTCTGGCTTACTCCAAACTTATCATTTAATGCCTGGGTCATTCCAAGTACCCTTCCACCAAATTTACCGTCAATCAGAAAATTTAAATTGAACTTCCCGATGTTAAACGAATTGCTGAAACCAAGCATGAACTTTGGATTCGGGTTGCCTAAATACTGTCTCTGATTGGGATCTTTCGATGGCAGACCGTTTTCGTCAACAATAATTCTTCCCTGCGCGTCTCTTAAGAACACTGTTCCATAGAGATCTCCAAAAGAACCTCCTTTTTTTATGACGTTAAATCCTCCTCCGTTAAGGGTAAATAATTTTTCAGGATCAGAATAAAATCCTGAAGGAAACACTTCTTTAATTCTATTTTTATTGGCTGAAGCATTGAAGGTGGTAGTCCATCCGAATTTAGCACCACTAAACACTTTATATGATAAGCTGGATTCAAAACCTGTATTCTGAATTTTACCGGCATTAATATCCCACTTTCCTATCGTTGTAGTGTAATATCCGGTAGCATCTACTCCTTTAAGGTATTGGTCTGTCGTTAATGTATTGTAATAGGTGATATCAAAACTTAACTTATTATTGAATAATCTAAATTCTGTTCCCGCTTCATAACTCTTCGTTTTTTCCGGTCTTGGGAAAAGAGCAGCAAGCTCAGGATAAAGGCTGATATCCACAGGAGATGAGGTGTACGATCCTGTAACCACGCCTCCGTTAAAAATGGGCTGAGGCAATGTAGAGTTTGGATCCAATGCATTTCCTACTGTAGCATATGAGGTTCTCAGTTTCCAGAAATTAACAAAGCCCGGAAGCCGGAAGATTTCGTTCATGATAACATTTACACCTATGGATTCATAGTCAAACGACCTGTTCGGCGCACCTGCAAGAGTGGAAGACCAGTCATTTCTGAACGTGAGATCCAAATAAAGCATTTTTCTATATCCAAAGTTTGCGCTCGCAAAAACAGACTGATTCCTTCTGTTGTAATTGGTAATTGTATAATTCAGTCCGTTTCCTACAGTTCCTTCTCCTGAGCTGTTTCCCCAGTCCAGATTATTCAGTGCAAAAAGATTGGCAATAAAGAGTTTATTGTTTTCTATGTTGGTCACTGTAGTTTTCGAATCGGAAATACTTCCTCCCACCGTAAAATCAAGGCTCAGATTGTCGTTGATCTTTGGATTACCTACGAAAATGAAGTCTCCGTAGGATGAAGTTCTTTCAACCGTATTCTTATAAAGTTTACCGTTGTTATTGCCTCCCAGAACAATCGGAAGGGAGAATACGGCCACATTACGCTGGCTGTCCGAATTGAAATAATTGTAATTTCCTCTTGCCTTTGCGACCAGCCAGTTATTGATGGTATAGCTCAGTGCGGCAGATCCGTAAAAAGTTTTGTTTTTTGTATTCACGGCATTTTTATTAAGTATCCAATACGGGTTCTGGGAGTTTTCCCGTTAAAACTGCCGTCCGGTTTTATTGCCCACCAGTTTTGCGCCGGAAGGTAGCGGGTCTGATCAAAATAGGTATAGTTGTCTCCGCTGAAATTGTCAAAATTTATTCCCCTCGGAAACCAGTAGATATTAGTAAGAGGCGAAAAATAACTTCCGGGCGTAAGTCTGTTTCTGGATTCCTGTAAAGATGCCATTACATTCGCATCCAAAACCAATCGGTCCTCTAAAAACTTGCTTGTATTTCTGAAATTAAGATTGTACTGGTCAAATGTTGAGGTAGGAATTACTCCTTTATTGGTAGTATTTCCAAAAGAAAAGAAACTCGAAGATTTATCATTTCCTGCCTGGAACGTGAGGCCGTTCGTCCAGGTTATGCCGGTATCAAAAAAATCTTTCACATGATCTTTGGAAGCTCCTTTTTCTCCCCAGCTGTCCTGAGATCCCGTAGTTCCTGTGGATGAATTGTAAGGAGTTGTCTGAAGGTAGCTGTACTGCAGTTTCGGTAAGCTATATACCTTATCAAAAGTAAGACTGGAAGTAAAAGACAGGAGTCCTTTTCCTTTTGATCCGGTTTTTGTAACGATCAGTACGGCCCCATTTCCTCCTGCCGCACCATACAAAGCTGCTGCAGAAGCTCCTTTCAAGAAATTGATACTCTCAATATCTTCAGGATTTATCGTGCTGAGTACATCGCCCGTGTCAGGCATTGATGCAAAATAATCCACATTTGGTCCGGTGGTTCCCTGAGTACCGGTATTGTTGATGATAGGTATCCCGTCGATTACATATAACGGCTGGCTGTTTCGTGTAGATTTATCGCCCCTCATGACCACCCTCACTGATCCACCGGCTCCACCGTTGGTTTTATTGATCTGCACATTGGACACCTTCCCGTTAATTGAATTCAGGAGATTGGGTGTTTTTACTTCTGTAAGTTCATCCCCTCCAATCTGCTGGCTAGAATAGGTTAAGGAACGTGCCTGCCTTTTTATCCCCAAAGAAGTAACAACCACCTCCTCTATTTTGGTTGTACTAGCAGTATCCGCCTTTTGGGTCTCCTGTGCATAGGCAGACAAAGAAGTAACTAATAAAACCGGTATAACAGTTTTTCTCATAAGGTTAGTTTTATTAAGATTTTTTAAGAATCAATCACATCACTTTAAAATATCGTTTAGATTTCAAAACAAGGTTTATCTTTATTTTTCTGCAATATTTGCATTAAATAATTAAAGTTTTGTTAAGATTTAATTCATATTAGCAAATCTAAATTTTGTAGCCAGTCGGATATAATACTATTTTATCATAAAACGATATTATTTTTTCAGGTACTTCTGATGACTCATGGTTACCATCTGACTAACAATAACTTACCTTGATTTCAGACTTTTGAATAGCCATGTATATAGGGCATATTTTTGACATTTTTTATCAAAACATGTTAAATATTTATCAAAAAATCCGGACATATGGTCCGGATCTTAATATTAAAATGTCTTTTTGACTGTATTACTCAATTTTTTTTACACCTTTAAAAAGTTCTTTAAATTCTGTGGGTGTTGTTTTTTTGATCGATTTAAAAACTTTATTAAAATTTGCGATGTTATTAAATCCGGCTTCAAAAGCAGTCTCAAAAACGGTCAGATTCTTCTCCATCAACCATCTTGCGGCATAGCTGATCCGGATTTCGTTCAGGTAATTCACAAAGGTTTTCCCGGTTCTTTTTTTGATAAATCTATTGAAAGTAACACTGCTCATATTGACAAGGGAAGCAGCATCATGAAGTGTTATTTTATTCTCAAAATTTTTATGGACAAAATCATGCACAATTTTCATTTTGTCATTATCCGCAAAGGTTTCAAGCTCGATACTGTATGAAGACAGGATGGTTTTGTCTTCAGCGATGGCCAGTTCGTTAAGAATTCTCATGATCTCAATAAAAGAATCAAAGCTGTTCATTTTTGATAGATTGAAGAAAGAATGCTTCAGCTTTTCTGCAGTTTCCACGGAAAATAAAATTCCCCGGATCGAGTCTTTCATCAGTTTGCTGATCGGTTTAAGAATATTTTTATCCATCATCGACTGGTTAAAAAAATCCTGGTTGAACTGCACGGTGATCTCGTGGGTCTTTTTGTTTTTACAGGTATGGTTAGCCCAGCAGTGCGGAAGATTGGGGCCTACCAGGACCAGTTCAATATCACCTATTTCTCCTGTGTGGTCACCAATTAATCTGCGATATCCTTTTCCTCTGCTGATAAAATTGATCTCGATTTCCGGATGATAATGGTATGGAAAATCAAAAGATGCCTTGATCCTGTCAAATACAAGAAAGCTGTCTTCAGGAGATAAGGGCGTTATTTCTCTCAAAATATTTTCTAACTTGTTCATGAGTCTTTGAAGAAATTAAAAATTATAATTCAATACAGTACATTTTGCAAAATTGATAAAAAACCAACAACTAATATATAATTTTTATTATTCTAATTTAAAAAAGTAAATAAAAATGGATAATTTTATCCAAAATATAATATTCAGCACATGTTATATTCAGAAAAGACTTCAAGACGGTATTTCATTGATGGATACTGTTCAAATTTTCTTTTTTGTATCTTAAAAATATAGTACTGGTATGCCGGAACAGCTCATTTTTGAGGATCATTATAAAAAACTGGGGCTTGAAATCTTCTCCCAGGGTGATCTGCAAATTCTTAACGGACCTAAATTCAGGTCCGATATCAAAATCTTTTTCATTCCAAAAGGCTATGAACTCACCGTAGATTTTAATCATTATAAAGTTTCAGTAAATTCGCTGTTCTTTCTTACGAACCAACATCTGAAAATAGAAACAGGCAAAGAAGAATCCATGATGCTGTATTACAACCGCGATTTCTACTGCATCCAGATTCATGATAAAGAGGTAGCCTGCGACGGGCTTCTTTTCCATAATGTGTTTGAGATTCCTTTTGTGGAACTTAATGATAAAGAAACTTCGGACATCAAAAATTTATTTCTTCATATAAAGGATGAATTGCAATGGAAAGATTCTTCTGCTGAGGAAATGATACGGACCTATGTAAAACAGATCATCATCCGGGCTACCAGAAACTGGAAAAAACAGCATCTTGACAATGATAAGGTAAAAATTCCGGGTAACGAACTGGAGGTCTTCAGAGATTTCAGCCGTTATCTGGAAATCCATTTCAGGGAGAAACATACCGTAGCAGAATATGCCGGACTTCTCCATATTGCCCCGAAAACATTAACCCATAAATTCAAAAGCCTGAAGCTGGAATCCCCAAACCAGCTGATCATCAACAGGATTTTACTCGAAGCCAAAAGACTTCTTTTTTATACAGACAAAACCGTGAAAGAAATTGCCTATGATCTCGGCTACGATGACCCCGCCTATTTCAACCGGCTTTTCACCCACAAAACAGGAACTACTCCTGTACATTTTAAAAAAAATTACTCTCCGGGAAAAAAGTACAATTTTTAAACCCTTTTATCTAATGCTTTGAATTAAAATCTGCCATACATTTGTAACATCAAAAACAAAACAACATTAAATAATTAAATACAAACATTATGAAACGTAACGCAACAGCCGTGTGGAACGGTAACATCAAAGAAGGAAACGGGCACCTAACGACTCAAAGTACTACATTAAACCAGACTCAGTATTCTTTTAACAGCCGTTTTGCCGACGGTGTGGGCACAAACCCGGAAGAATTGCTGGCCGCTGCTCATGCAGGATGCTTTACGATGAAACTAAGTGCAGAATTGTCACAAGCCGGTTTTACTCCTGAAGAATTAACTACGAAATCAGTCATTACTCTGGATCCGAATATTGGAAAAATTATCAAATCTGAACTGACTTTAACCGCAAAAGTTCCCGGAATTTCAGAAGAAGAATTTCAAAAATATGCTAAAATAGCAGAAGAGGGATGTCCTGTAAGTGCAGCGTTCAATTTTGAGATTACTTTGGAGGCTACTTTGGTTAATTCATAATCTGAACACGAAGATTTTATTTAAGAAGTTGAAGATCAATTCACTTCATATAAAATGATTCAACATCAATAGGAACGGGCTTCAGCCCGTTTTTTTATGAATGACCATCAAATGGGCTTTAGCCAAAACCTGAAAGCGATCATCATAATTTGTTTACCTTCCATTCAAATTCCTCCTTAATCATTTCAATAAATCAAAAAAAGAATTAATCACGCTAAATAAAATATACCGATTGGTATATTTTTGTATATTTGTGCCAGATTATTTGATAATGTCAAAAGCGGAAAAAACAAAACAATTCATCATTGAGAAAACAGCATCTTTGTTTAATACCAAAGGATATCTTTCTACGACCTTATCGGACATCGGACAGGCAACCCAGTTGACCAAGGGAAGCATCTACGGAAATTTTGCCAATAAAGATGAATTGGCAATAGCAGTTTACAAATACAATGCAGGAACATTGAGCAAAAGCGTGTCGCGGTCTTTCGGAAATAATTTTCCAACTACGGCAGACAAACTTCTTGCGTTTGTAGATTTTTACAGAAAAAACTGGCGTTCGGTTTTTTTAAACGGAGGTTGCCCGCTGATGAATGCTGCAACAGAATCCGACGATTCTTTTCCAGCTCTTAAAACTGAGGTTAATAAATCATTTGAAGACTGGATCGGAAAAATTTCTTCGGTAATCACTGAAGGCCAGGAAAATGGGGATCTAAATAAGAAAGCGAATGCCGGGGAATATGCTTCTCTTTTTATCATGTTGATTGAGGGCGGAATTTTACTATCCAAAACAACAGGAGATGACAAATTTCTAAACCAGGCTCTAGACAGAATTACCCGGATGATCGAACATGAATTGACCATTCCATCATAAAATTTATAATATGGAAACAAAAAAAGTGGCTATTGTAGGATATAATAGAATTCCTTTTGCCAGAATGAATACCGCCTATACAGACAAAGGAAATCAGGACTTACTGCTTCCTGCTCTGAATGGTTTGATCGACCGCTATAACCTCAGAGGAAAACTTCTCGGGGAAGTTGCCGGAGGAGCCACTATTAAACACATTTCCGAGAGCAACCTCATCCGGGAAACTGTGATGAATACCTCTCTTGATCCTGCAACTCCGGCATGCGATCTGCAGCAGGCGTGTGATACAGGGATTGAAGCAGCAGTTTATATAGCAAACAAAATCGCTTTAGGACAGATTGAAAGCGGAATTGCATGCGGCGTTGAAGCCATGAGCAACATTCCTTTTGAATCTTCACCCATATTGAGAAAAGCCTTATTAAAAGCCAGTAGAGAAAAATCTGCTTTTGGAAAAATCAAACAGCTGTTAGGCCCGAAGCTGAAAGACTGGATGCCGGTTCCTTACAAAGGCCAGGAGCCGAAAACAGGACTGGTCATGGGCGGTCATACCGAAATTACGGCAAAATATTACGGGATATCCCGCGAAGAACAGGATGAGCTGGCTCTTAAAAGTCACCAGAATATGGCAAAGGCTTATGATGAAGGATTTTTTGATGATATGATTACTCCGGCTTTTGGGTTGGATAAAGACAGTAATCTTCGAAGAGATACCAGTCTGGAAAAATTATCTTCTTTAAAACCAGCTTTCGATAAGCAAAATGGAACCTTAACAGCCGGAAATTCGACACCATTCACCGATGGAGCTTCTGCCGTTTTACTGGCGAGTGAAACATGGGCAAAAGCCAATAATTTACCGATTCTGGCATATATCACTTTTTCAGAAATTGCAGGGATTGAATATGTTGATAATCAAAAAAACTTATTGCTTGCACCGGTTTTCGCAGCCGAAAGAATGTTGAAAAAAGCTGGAATGAACCTTGAAGATTTTGACTATTATGAAATTCATGAAGCCTTTGCTGCACAGGTTCTGGCAACATTAAAAATCTGGGAGGATGATGATCTGGCTAAACAATTCGGGCTTGAAAAGGCATTGGGGAAAATCGACAGAAGCAAACTGAATATAAAAGGCGGAAGCCTGGCAGCAGCACATCCTTTTGCAGCGACTGGCGGAAGAATTATCGGAACATTAGCGAAAATTTTACACGAAAAAGGAAGCGGAAAAGGATTTATTTCCATTTGTGCCGCCCGCGGACAGGGTATAACAATGATTTTAGAAAAATAAAAGAAGATATGGATAGATTAGTACAATTAAAACAATATATCGGGAAAAAATTTGACCAGTCACCCTCCCCTTTTATGAAATGGCTGAATCCAACTGTTCTTTCTGTAGAAGAAGGTCAGCTGGCGTTTCAATATACCGTAAGAACGGAGTGGCTGAATCCTGTCGGAAATTTACACGGCGGCGTAACAGCAGCAATTATAGATGATATTATCGGGGCAACCATGTTTTCATTAAACGAAAAATCTTTTATTACCACCATAAATAACAGCATCGATTATTTTTCAGCTGCCAAAGAAAATGATAATATTGTAGCCGAAACAAAAATTATAAAAAGAGGAAAGCAATTCGTCAATGCGCAATGCGAAATATGGAATGCCGACAAAACACGATTAATTGCAAGAGGAACCTCTAATCTATTCAAAATCAATAATTAAGCATGAAAAGAGTTGTCATCACAGGTCTTGGCGCAGTGACGCCTTTGGGAAATAATGTTGAAGAATTCTGGCAAAACAGTATCAACGGGGTAAGTGGTGCCCATAAGATCACGCATTTTGACACAGAAAAATTTAAAGTACACTTCGCTTGTGAAGTTAAAAGTTTTGATCCAAAAGTTCATTTAACCCACAACGAGATCAAAAGAAGCGACCTTTTTTCACAGTATGCCATGTACTCTACTGCAGAAGCGCTGAAAGATTCCGGGCTGGAGCTGGAAAATATGGATCCTTTTGACACCGGCGTTATCTGGGGAACCGGACAGGGAGGCATGTGGACTTTCGAAAGTGAAGTCATGAACTTTGCAGCGGGAGACGGAAGCCCAAGGTTCAATCCTTTTTTCGTCCCGAAATTTATTGCGAATATGGCTTCGGGAATGATTTCCATGAAATTCGGACTGCAGGGCATCAATTACACTACGATTTCTGCCTGTGCCACAGGGAATACTGCTATAATGGATGCTTTCAACTATATTCGTTTAGGAAAGGCAAAAGTAATTGTGAGTGGTGGTTCTGAAGCCGCAATTTCTCCCGCTTCCGTTGGAGGCTTTTCAATTATGAAAGCAATGTCTACCAGAAATGACGATTTTGCCACCGCAAGCCGTCCTTATGATGCAGATCGGGATGGTTTTGTAATGGGTGAAGGCGCAGGAGCGCTCATTCTGGAAGAATATGAGCATGCAAAAGCAAGAGGGGCCAAAATCTATGCAGAACTGGTCGGCGCCGCAATGACCGCTGATGCGTATCACATGACAGCACCTCATCCGGACGGTGTGGGCGCAATCAAAGCAATGCAGCTGGCTCTAAAAGAAGCAGAGATTAACACAGATGATATCGACTACATCAATCCCCATGCAACCTCTACTCCTCTGGGAGATCTGGTGGAGCTTAACGGCATAAATAAACTGTTTAAAGGAAGCAAAAACTTAGATATCAGTGCCACAAAATCCATGACAGGACATTTATTGGGTGCGGCAGGAGCAGCAGAAGCTATTCTTTCGATTAAAACGATCGAAAACGGAATTATTCCTCCAACCATTAATCTTCATAAGATAGATGAAAACATTCCGAAGGATATCAATATTGTCTTTGGTGAAGCGAAGGAAAAAGATATTACGTATGCTCTAAGCAATGCATTTGGATTCGGAGGGCATAATGCCACTTTGATTTTTAAAAAGTTTTCTTAATTTTCAGTGGATCTCAACATAGTGGCAGATGCCGGAGGTTTATCTTTTTAAGTAATTTGAAAATCAGCTTGATTTAATATGAAAAGCAGTCTAAAATTAGACTGCTTTTACCATTGTACGAAATATAAAAACGCTGAAAATATCCCTAAATTAGTCTGAATCTTTATCTGAAATAAAAAAATCATCTGCATCTTCAGAAATAGGAATATATAGTCTCTCCCACGCCTTGCTTTTCACCATATCCCAGCTATGCCCTTTTCCTTTCAGATCTTCTGCCAGAAGAACCGTTCCCGGTTTGATGATAAAAGTGGAACCGTCAGTAACTTTAAATTTAATATTTCCTTTCAGGGTAATCACATATTGCCTTCTTGGAGCCGGATGCGCATTCTTCTCCCAGTCTTCTGTTTTATTACTCATCCAGAAGGTTGTGGTATTCATGTGCTTCAAAGTGGGAATTTTTCCTTTTTCGAAAGTACAGGAGCCGTCAGGATTATTAACCAACCTTACCGCAGGAATATAATCCTTCGATTCTTCGGTATTTACGCTGATACTTACATTTTTGTTTTTTTTGTGCTGTGCATTCATCAATCCAAATGTGCTTAATGCCAGAACAAAGCTAATGCCTTTAACTATATTTTTCATTCTAAAATTAAATTCTTTTTCTAATTGTAAACCGTATCATGAACGATCATTTTCTCAAAGAACGGTTTGTATTTTTTTACCAAAGCCAGATGCTCCGGAAGCTGTCCGTATGCTTCCAATTCTTCCAGCGTATCAAATTCCATAGAAGCATTGTACGTAAAAGTATTATCTAAAACATTTCTCGGACTGGAACCGGCAGGTTTTCCGTAGCGGAGATTTTTCTGATAAGGTAATTTTTTAAGTCCTTCAAAGAAGTTTTCAAATTCTTTTACTTCAGCGGCAGAAAGATCTTTTCTCAGCCAGAATAATAAATAATGGAAGTACACTTTTTTCTTTTTTACGGGGTTAAACATAGGTAAGGCAGACGCAAACACATTTCCGGAAATCAGTAACAGCGCTGATGCCTGCACTGAACGGAATAAAAATTTTCTTCTTTCCATTGTTATTTTTTTTAGTTAAAATCTATTCTGTATTTTAAAACAAACTGCCATTGTCTGTCGGAAACAACCGCATTATTATTGGCACTCCCGGTAAAAACAGGTCTGTTTTGGGCATCAAAAGTTAATCGCGAAGACATCCCATTCATTAATAAAGAAATTCCGGCATCGTAAATAACAGCGTTATCATGAAGCCCTTTAAGATCAGAAAGCTGCACCCCTACCGCAGGCTGAAGCTGAAGATTCTTCTTTTCCTTGTTTAAATACGGAAGTGTTCCTCCCAGCTGAACATAGTAGGTGTTTCCGGTTCCGATCACCGGCATGGCATTTCCTGCCCCATTAAGACTCGCCAAAGAGGCATCCACAGAAGTTGCCGGATTATTTGTGCCTACATACCGGATATAATTCGGTCCGTAATCATTATGCATCGCCATTCCGTATGCACTTACGGAAGTTCCTTTCTCTTTGTTTAAAGGTGCATCATAAAATAAATCGACCGCAAAATTTTTCATGTCATCGTTTACGGTATTTTTGTCGATATCCTGATGCCACAATGCATTATGAATATAATCGAACCCTGCACCCAGACTCAAAACATTTTTCTTTCCACCATAAGTTCCGGAATTAAAAGGGGTTGAAATATTTTCCGTATCCAGAAAGGCATACCTGAAGTATCCTGAGAAATCTTTATGAGGGGAATTTTTACTGAAGGCAGCTACATTATATTTAGGATCCGAAGTTGCCATCGTATATGGATCTGCCACCACCAACCGATAATCGAATTTTCCCAGCTGACCTTTGACGTAAGCGCCCAGTTCTCTCACTGTATAGTCTGTGGCACCCGCATTGGATGTGGCATAAGCCGGCAGATCATAGAGTAACGTATTTAAAGGTCCGGTTGTAAACCGTGAAAGCCCTCTCCAGGTTGAACGTCCCGCTCCAAAAGCAATTTTTTCATTAAACGTATATTCTGCATACGCATCCAGTAAATCAAAATAATTGCTTCCTTTTGCATTAACATTCACGTTGGTAGTCCCGCCCTGCAAAACAAACATTAATTTTTCTGTCGGTTTATAGGTCATTTTTACCCTCACTCTGCGTAGTGACAGGTCTGAAACATCTGTTTTTGCTTCATTATTAATCAGACTTCCCGGATTGAGCTGTGTGTATCGTGCCCAGAGTTCTGCATATCCGCTGAAAGAAACGTATCTTGTATGTTCGTCATTCAGATAATGCGTGAGTCCCGGATTATTAAAATCGTTCTTTTTCTGAGCTTCAATTTTTGAACATATACCCATAATTGACACTAAAATGAGTCCGATTTTAACAGATTTTCTATTCATAATATTTCTTTTTCTAAATCCTTAGTGTTGATTTCAACGGGACAAAATTAGGCTGGAAAGACCAGGAACATCATTAGAAAACAATTAGAAATACTATAGAAATTTATTAAAAAAATAAATCTGTTCTTTTTAAAATAAAAATATAGAATACCTTTGTACGGCAATCCAGGGACTACTGGCAATCAGTTCATTGACCCTACTTATTGTATGGTGAGATCAAAAATGTCCTGAAACAATTTTCACATGAAAGTTTTAATTATAGAAGATAATGCCCGTGTTTCTGCCTTATTAAAAAGAGGCCTTGAAAGTCAGGGCTATCAGATTTATATTTCGGAAGATGCAGAAGATGCCTTGGTGATGATCAAAAGAATTTCCTTTGATGTAATCATTACCGATATCATGTTGCCCCGGATGAACGGCATTGAACTGAGCAAAATCGTTAAACAAAACCATCCTGACCTTCCGATTATCATGTTAACCGCTTTGGGAACTATTGATGAAAAAATAGAAGGTTTTGATGCCGGTGCAGATGATTATATGGTAAAACCATTTGAAATCAGGGAGTTGTATGCCCGGATAAAAGCCGTGTTATTAAGAAAATCTTCTTCACCTGAGAAAAGTGAGCAGTCACACATCCTTGCCTATCATAATCTTAACATCAATAAAAATACAAATCGTGTTTTTAGAGATGATAAAGAAATCAATCTTACACCAAAGGAATTCAGGCTTCTGGTTTTTCTGATGAGCAATGCAGAAAGAGTGTTGAGCCGTGAAGAAATTGCAGAAAATGTCTGGGGAAATCATTTTGATACGGGCACTAACTATATAGATGTCTATATTGCCTATCTCCGCAAAAAAATTGACAAGGATTTTGAAGAGAAACTTATTCATACCAAGCCCGGAATGGGATTTATTTTTAAGCTTTAATAATGAAAATAGCCACCAGAACAGCGCTTAATTATGCCATTCTTACTGCGGGAATTCTTTTTGTTTTCGCCTATGTGCTTTATTTTGTGTCGGAAAAAAACAGGGAGGATGAGTTCAATGACCGCTTGGGATACAAAATTACCTGGAGATCAGAATTTATTTTTGATGCTAAAATTGAGGATTCGAAAATCCGTGAGCTGCACGAACGCAACAAAAAGCTGTTAAACGAAGCGGACATCAGTGTTTATAATGCTGATAAATCATTGATGTTTACGGATATTCCACCATCGAAAAATAATCTGAAATATCTGGATAAAATTATCAAAACCAAACGGGACAGGATTACGTGGCAGAACAAAGACCGCCAGTATATGGCTGTTAAATATGAATTTAACGGTGAGAACTTCTACATTATCGGAAGCGCAACCGACATTACCGGAAAAGCGCATATTGAAGAGTTTAAAAAAGATGTCATTACGATTTATATTATTTCGATTATCATTATTTTCGTTATCGGATTTTTGTTTTCCTATTATACGCTGAAGCCTTTGAAGGATATTATCTTACAGATCCGTGATATTTCAGAACATAATCTCAACCGGAGACTGGTGGTTCCAAAAGCAAAAGATGAAATTTATGAACTTACCGAAACGTTCAACTCAGCCTTTAACCGCCTGGAGAAATCATTTAATCATCACAGACAGTTTGTAACTACCATTTCCCATGAATTCCGGACACCACTTTCGACCTTAATTGCTGAACTTGAGCTTGCCAAAGAGCTTAATGTTACCCTTAATGATTATAAAATTTCGATAGATAATGCGCTACAGGATGCCAATCATGCGTCGCAGCTTTCATCGGCATTGCTGGATTTTGCAAGGGCCAGTTATGATATTTCACAGATCACTTTTTCAGATCTAAGGCTGGATGAAGTGCTGGCAGATGCTAAAGTCGCCCTGCTCCAAAAAAATTCTGCCTACAAAATAGGAATTCATTACATGGACAATCTGGCGGATAAGGATGAAAGCCATTATGATTTTCATGGAAACCCCTATTTACTCCAAATTGCATTTCTGAATCTGATGGAAAATGCCTGTAAATATTCATGTGATAAAAGTTGTTATGTAGAAATTGAGGTTCAGAACAAAAATCTTATCATACGTTTTATAGACCACGGAATCGGGATTTCGGAAGCCGACCAGCTCAAAATATTCGACTTATTTTACAGGGGGGAAAATAAAAATTACGAAAAAGGAAACGGTATCGGGTTATCGATTGTAAAAAGAATTATTGAGATGCACCAGGGAAGACTTTCCTTACAGTCTGAGTCGTTAAAAGGAAGTGTTTTTACGATAGAATTTATTTCCCAAAACAGATTGTAACTTCAAACCTATGGAAAAGCCCTCACAGCAAATTATTGAAGACCTATCAGACCGCGAACAAGAACACATGAGTTTTGAAAATCTTTGATTTTTTTTCTTATATATTCTGAATGTTTTAAGTTCTTATTGTGTCTTATGTGTTTAAATTACATCATACATATCTTTAAATTAAATTTTAAGCTAACATAAGTAAAAAAAGCAGCCTGATAGACTGCTTTATTTTATGATTTTAACCATTCCGATTTGGAAAGATAATTCTGATCCGGATAGTAAATAAAAAGGCAATTCCTTCCTTTTATCGTATTAATGATGGGTTGTGTCAAATCTCTCGGTACAGCGGGACACCCCCAGCTTCTTCCGATTCTTTTGTGTACAGCGGCAAAATTTTCGCTTACATAGTCGGCTCCGTGCATGACGATGGCTCTTTTATAAGCTGCGTCATTGAACCCCTTATCCATCCCCAGCAATCTTAAAGAATACCCGTTATCTCCGTTATAAGTAGCGTCTGTGATGTAAAATCCCAAACTGCTCTGCAGAGAACTGTTGGTATTCGAAAAGTTGGTGGCAAATTCTTCACCTGTATTTTTCCCGTGGGCCACAAGTGAATTGAATAAAACCTTCTTTTCTTCTGTATCGATCACCCACAGTCTTTTCGTATTGGAAGACATTGAAAAATCGCATACCGTTAATAAATGAGCATCCTGATTAAGCAAACCAGCTTTCTTCAAATTTTCAAAACCTGTTAAGGCTTTAAAGAAAACTTCTTCGTTAAGTTCGTGCCCCTCTTCAAACGGAATTGATTTGTACAATGCTTCCGACGAAGATAATGTTGTGATCTTCTCAGATTTCATTTCGTTTAATCTTTCAGTTTTTTCTGTACTGATTTCATTCTTTACGATTGCCTTTTCTGAAGACAGATAGAATGAAGTGGTAACCATGTAAACAATACCTAATAAGCTATAAAATCCTTTCATTCAATATTATGTTAAATTCAATTGAGTCAGCAAATGTATAAAAACATAATTATCTAGGAGGAATAACTCTAAAAAGTTTAACTGTATTTAAGAAACTTTAACTTACTGATTTCGTGATTTAAAAGTTGCTTATTTTGCAGAATCTCCAACAAATTCCAGACTGATGGAATTCATGCAGTAACGTAGCCCTGTAGGTTGCGGACCATCATCAAATACGTGCCCCAGGTGAGAGTCGCATCTCTTGCAAAGCACCTCTACTCTTTCCATTCCGTAAGCGGTATCTCTTTTATAATAGACGCCTTCCTTATCTGCCTCAAAGAAACTTGGCCATCCGCAACTGCTCGAAAACTTAGAATCAGAACGGAATAAATGGTTCCCACAAACTGCACAGTAATATTCTCCGATCTCGTCAAATTCATTGTATTTTCCTGTAAAAGCCCTTTCCGTGGCAGCTTCTCTTGAAATGGCATATAAATCAGGAGCTAAAATATTTTTCCACTCGTCATTCGAAATATTAAGTTTTGTTGTATCGGTTCTGGAATAGTATGGATTGTTTTTTGCTTCGTTTTCCATAGAATTATTTAAATATTTTTTGATTATTAATTGATATTCGACTATAAAATTAAAAAGTTAACACATAAGTTTGTCGGAGGCTACATTTTGTAACAAAAAGGTGCACCGGCATTTAAAAAATAGCTTGATTTTCTTATACGATCGGTATAAGTTTATCATTTTTAGGGTCTCATGTGTTACAATTTTCCTAAATCTTCTGTAGTTGAGTTAAATATTAAACTTCACAACCAAATTTACTAAATTTGAGAATATGAATGATGAAACCAAAAGAAAACAATTAAGAAAATTTAAAGCATTTGCCACGGGATTATTTGTGCTGATGGCATTGGTATTTATTATTACGACAATTGTACAGAAATCAAGCGATTCTCATTGGATTGGGTATGTGCGTGCTTTTTCAGAAGCGGCAATGGTCGGTGCCCTGGCAGATTGGTTTGCGGTAACGGCTTTGTTTCGGCATCCGCTTGGTCTTCCGATTCCACATACCAACCTTATCGAAAACAGCAAGCAAAAGCTGGGGGACAATTTAGGTAGCTTTGTCGTTTCCAATTTCTTATCTCCTCAGAACATACGTCCTTATATTCAAAAGCTGAAGGTTTCAAATTTTGTGGGAGAATGGCTTGCCAAGGAGAAAAATCAGGAAGTTTTAATCAAAAACCTTTCGGGTATTGTTTTGGATATTCTTAACAAACTGGATGATTCTACGGTAAGTGTTTTCATCAGTAAAAAAGTTTCTGAAATGACTGAAAATATCAAACTTAATGCTCTTTTGGGAAACGGAATCAATTATCTTTTAGACAAAAACGATCATCAGAAAATTATTACCAATCTTTCGGCCCAGATTAAAAATTATATTATTGAAAACGATGAAATGATTAAAGATCGCGTGAGAAAAGGTAGTTATACTTTTATTCCTGCTTTTGTTGATAATAAGATTGCAATTAAAGTTGCAGATGGACTTGCAGATTTTTTTAAAGAAATTGAAGAAAATCCGCAGCATGAAATCAGACAATTAATTACACAAAAAATCTACGATTTTTCTACCGAACTGAAACAGGATCCGAAATGGGAGGATGAATTTAAAACAATTAAAAATGATCTTCTTAAAAACGATAAACTGAATGAATATTCCAGCGATATATGGATTTCAATTAAAAACTCGCTGATTAAAGAACTTCAGGAGGATGAATCTTTATTAAAAAATTATTTATTGGTAAACCTGAACGAATTTTCCCAAAATTTAAAAACAGATGAAAATCTTCAGAATAAAATTGATCACTGGGTACGTGTAACTGCTTATAAATATATTCTTAAAAACACCCATCAATTCGGGGATCTCATTAGCTCAACCGTTGGAAACTGGCAGGGAAAAGAGCTCAGTGAAAAGCTGGAGCTCGAAGTCGGAAAAGATCTTCAGTTTATCCGGGTTAACGGGACTTTGGTCGGAGGTTTGGTCGGACTCATCATTTATACCATCTCCCACTTCTTCCTCTGAAACATAACCACAAAACTGAGCCATGAGAAAAACGCTACTTTTATTATTTTCTTTGAACATAACCTTCCTCCTCTGTCAGAAAGTTGAATTGAAGAAAGTAACGGATTCATCGCAGGTTTTCAAAGGAGATATTGCGGGCGTTCCTATCACGATGCAGCTTTATTTTGCAGGAATTGCGGACTGCAACTTGTCCCAATATTTTGTTGACGGATGGTATTACTATGATAAATACCAAAAGAAAATCCCATTGACCGGTATCTATGATTACGGGAAACTGTCTTTATTTAATTTCGCCGATCAGAAAAAGGGTTCTGAAAGTTTCAGAGAACAGATTACCTCACCTCAGAAAGTAGAAAAAGCAACAGAAATTGCAGAAACATTATCTCCTAAGGAGAAAATGATCTTCGAGCAAAATGACCTCAAAGAGAATCCTGTTCCGGGCAGTTTTTATCTGAATAAAAAAATACATCCGGCAAAATTATTCACCGGTAATACCATGGTTTACCGTTACAATAATTATCTGATTCTGCCCAATAATAAAAAGATCAATACTTTTGATTTTATTAATAAGCATGGCGGAAATGAGCTCATTTCCTATTTTTCCGGAGAGAACGGAAACCGTATTTTACTCTATTTCGAGCATTCCTCCAACTTTAATGCATGCGGAAGGTGTGGCGCAAGCGAAGGAGAAAAAGGCTATCGGGTTTTATATTTTACAAAAGACTGGAATTATAAAAACTACGAGGAGTTTCTCACAGAAAGCTGTCTGGAAAATATTTACGATACCAAAGTCACGCGAAATAAAGACTCAAAAATTCTGAAATTCAATATTAAAAAATCCGACAACAGGTCATCCTACAATATAACGGTAGACCCTAAAAACGCATCTGTTGTAAAGTCTAAATAGTTAAACATAAAAACAGCTGAAACGCTTTGTATGTTATCCCGGCAGTCTGCCCGCTCTTTTTAAAATTTCTTTATTGATATCGTTAATCAATTCCGGACCTTCATAGATGAATCCAGTGTACAGCTGAACCAAATCAGCTCCTGCATCCAGCTTTTCAATGGCATCTTTTGCAGAATGAATTCCACCGACCCCGATGATCGGGAATGCCCTGTTGCTTTTATCCGAAAGATATTTAATCATTTGGGTACTTCTCTCCCGAATCGGTTTACCGCTTAGTCCTCCGTTTCCGATTTGCTCCAGAACTTCCGGTGAAGTTTTCAGCCCCTCTCTGTTTACTGAAGTATTGGAAACTACGATCCCGTCGATCTTTGTCTCGGCAATCAATTCAATAATTTCGTCAAGCTGGGTATGATTGAGATCCGGAGCTATTTTAAGCAAAATCGGTTTCTGAACAGATTTCGACTGATTTATTTTTTTAACTTCCGTAATCAATTCGCGGAGATAGTCTACATCTTCCAGCTTGGCGTGGCTGCCTACATTCGGACAGCTTACATTCAGTACAAAATAATCTACATGAGGATGCAGACCTTCAAAACAATCTAGGTAATCCTGAGTATAATTTTCCGGGCTTGTATCTGTATTTTTTCCGATGTTTCCGCCAATGATAATTCTTCCCCTGTTCCCTTTCAGTTTTTCGATAGCAGCCTGAAGACCGTCATTATTAAACCCCATTCTGTTGATGATCCCGCCGTCCTCAATCAAACGGAACAATCTTTTTTTAGGGTTTCCGGCCTGCGCCCTCGGCGTTACCGTACCGATTTCTACAAATCCGAAACCCAGATCTCCCAATTCATTAAACAGTACCGCATTTTTATCAAAACCGGCGGCCAGTCCTACGGGATTTTTAAATTTCAATCCGAAAACTTCTCTTTCCAGACGCTTGTCTTTAATAGGTTTAGGAAAAAACAATCTGGTAAGAAATCCAAAATTTTTAAGCATCGAAAAAGTAAAGTGATGAACTTCTTCGGGATCAAATTTGAAAAGGATGGGGCGAATAAGCGATTTGTACATTGAAAAAAAGTTTTACAAAAATACTCATTTTAAAATTAATCCTAAATTGACGTATGATATTTTATCAAGAATGTATAAATAGCCTGAATCTATAACGTTACGTCAATTCAGGTAGGTTTAAAGACCATACTAAAAGTTAGTTAAGTTCTCAATACATTTCTCTGCTTTCTACGAAAACACTCAAACTGACAAAGTCTATTGATCTATGACCCTTGTCAAGGTTTGAAACTCTGACAAGGATATATTGAGGTTGTCATTACGAATAAGAGCTTAGGTCAAAATTCAGGATTTCCCCTACTCTTTTGAATTCATCATCCAGCGTGGCACTTAACGTAATTCTTTCATTGGTAACCGGATGATTAAAGATCAACTGATGGGCGTGAAGGGTCATTTTATTGATACCGAATGTTTCCAGCCACAACTTATTCTGTTTGTTGCACCCATGCTTACGACAGCCCAAAATAGGATGTAAAATATGTTTGAAATGTTTTCTCAGCTGATGAAATCTTCCGGTTTCAGGAGTAGCTTCTACTAAACAATATCTCGACGTCTGATGTTTTAAGAAAGGTAAATCTATTTCTGAGGTCTGTAAACGACGATAATACGTAACGGCATTTTGGGTGACTTCATTTTCATTAACCAGATCATAATCGATTGTTTCTTCTTCTTTGGCCCAACCCCGAAGAATAGCGATGTATTTCTTTTCGACTTCCCGGGATGCAAACTGCTCACTCATGATCCTCAGGGTCTCTTTATCCAAAGTAAACAGCAAAACACCCGAAGTTTTCCGGTCCAGCCGATGTACAGGAAAAACCTTTTGTCCGATCTGCTTTTTCAGCTCCTGAATAGCGTAGGTATCTGCTTCTCCTGCATAAAAGGATTTGTGAACCAGTAATCCGCTGGGTTTGTTGATGGCAATAAGGTGTTCGTCGCGATAAAGAATTTCTAGCATCCGGCAAAAGTAGAGATTTCAAATCTATTCACTTGAAACCTTCGCTGAAATTACCTGAAAATCTATTCCAATTTTGTTAAAATGATATTAGCTTTTATGATTTCAGACAGCGAATAAAAACCTGACGGGTTTTTGAAACCCGTCAGGTTTGAGTTCATTTCGTTGTTTTCAGCGCGGCGGCTGAGCCGCCGCGCTGAAAACAACGAAATAGCGAATAGCGAAAGCAGGCTCCCGGCTCCTGAAAGTTTAACTATAAAAATTCGTATACAAATCTTTATTTCTCTATTTTCGCGCAAAATTTTGACTATGAAAAAACTATTATTTGCAATCCTTTTAAGCAGCTTTCCATTAATTTCTTTTGCACAGAATTCAGATTCACTGGAATTAGGAAAAACCAATAAAGAATTTTATATCAGGGGAGATCAAACGTACAAAGCCTCAGAATATAAAAAGGTTTTTACCAATGCCGACGCCTTAAAGTATGCTAAAAGATCCCGTTCGAGCTCTACATTGGGACAGATTTTCGGTTTTACGGGAGGAGCACTGATGGGAGCGGGTATCGTAAAAGCTTTACAAAAAGATGAAACGGTTTATTTCAATTACGGATATGGAACGTCCATTCCCTATACTTATAAAAGAAACCAGGGAGGTTGGGCTCTGGCGGGAATTGGCGCAGGGGTTACCCTTATCGGAATTATCATTAACTCGAGTTCAAAAAAGAATTTAAATAAAGCGGTCGAACTGGAAAACGGATCTCGCCGTAATTCTAATCACGCGTATTATAAAGCCGGTTTTACCGGCCATGGGATGGCCTTCAGTTACCATTTTTAAGAATATCTCTTCAAGTTTTTTACAGCTTTTTTTTTGAATTTCATGGAATTGGAATTCAAATTCATATTTTTGCACTTCAGACGTAAAAAAAATTATGGCAAAACAAGAAGATGTTTTCAAGAAAGTGATTTCTCACGCTAAAGAATATGGTTTTATTTTCCCTTCGAGTGAGATCTACGATGGTTTATCCGCTGTCTATGATTACGGACAGAACGGGGCTGAACTAAAAAATAATATCAAACAATATTGGTGGAAAGCGATGGTACAGCTTAACGAAAATATTGTGGGTATTGATTCGGCAATCCTTATGCACCCCACTACCTGGAAGGCATCGGGCCACGTAGACGCTTTCAACGATCCATTGATTGACAATAAAGATTCTAAAAAACGTTTCAGAGCAGATGTTTTGGTGGAAGATTACTGCCTGAAAATAGAAGATAAAGAGAACAAAGAAATCGAGAAGGCAGCGAAAAGATTCGGTGATGCTTTCGATAAAGATCAGTTTGTTGCGACGAATCCGAAAATTTTGGAATACAGAGCAAAACGCGAAGCTATTCTTTCAAGACTCGCAAAATCTCTGGAGAATGAAGACCTTGCTGACGTAAAAGCTTTAATTGAAGAATTGGAAATTGCTGATCCTGATACAGGGTCTAAAAACTGGACGGAAGTAAGACAGTTTAACCTGATGTTCGGAACGAAACTGGGTGCTTCTGCAGATTCTGCGATGGATCTTTATCTGAGACCTGAAACGGCCCAGGGGATCTTCGTTAACTTTTTGAATGTACAGAAAACTTCACGTCACAGACTGCCTTTCGGTATTGCCCAGATCGGGAAAGCATTCAGAAATGAGATTGTTGCAAGACAGTTTATTTTCAGAATGCGCGAATTTGAACAAATGGAAATGCAGTTTTTCGTTGCCCCGGGAACAGAATTGGAATTCTACGAACAATGGAAGCAAAAACGTCTGAACTGGCACCTGGCGTTAGGTTTGGGAAATGATAATTACAGGTTTCATGACCATGAGAAACTGGCTCACTATGCTAATGCAGCAGCCGATATTGAATTTAACTTCCCATTTGGATTCAAAGAACTGGAAGGTATTCACTCCAGAACAGACTTCGACTTAAAAGCACATGAAGAATTCTCAGGAAGAAAGCTGCAGTTCTTCGATCCGGAAAGAAACCAGAATTATGTGCCATATGTGGTGGAAACTTCGGTAGGACTGGACAGGTTATTCCTTTCTATTTTTGCGCATTGCCTGAAAGATGAAACTTTGGAGGACGGATCAGAAAGAACGGTATTATCACTGCCTCCTGCTTTAGCTCCTATTAAAGCCGCAATTCTTCCGCTAATGAAGAAAGATGGTCTCGCAGAATATGCAGAACAGATTTTCAATGACTTAAAATACGATTTCAACTTATTCTACGAAGAGAAAGATGCGATCGGAAAACGATACAGAAGACAGGACGCCATCGGTACTCCTTACTGTATCACTATTGATCATGATTCACTGACGGATCACACGGTGACAATCCGAGACCGGGATACAATGCAACAGGAAAGAGTTCCGGTTTCAGAACTGAGAAGGATCATCGACGAAAAGACGAATTTCAGAAATTTACTTTCTAAACTATAGATCAGAAGCCTTGAGAAATCAGGGCTTTTTTATTTTGAAAAAGTAGAAAGGCCGGCGGTTAAGATTACCAAAGTAATCGGTATGCATCAGAAATTTCCGCCTTACCTCTCCACTCCCGTCTTATACCCTATTTTGATAAGAGTTTATGAAAATATAAGTTAATTTATTACTTTTGAGGCCAAATTTCAATCATGAAAAAAATATTTTTACTGGCATTTGGCTTAGTTCAGACTTTATATTTTTCCCAGACACAGGATCTGGCGGCTTTGGCTACCGGAGAACATGTAGGTATGAATGCTTTATTCGATGAGCAGGATAACCTTTACGGATATGTATCTCTTTATTCCTATGGGAAATCCGGAGACAAAACAAAAAAATTCGAGTATGTCATCCTGGATAAAAACCTGAATCCCGTTGCCAATAAAGAATTCGAAGGTGATATTACGGCAGGTTCGTATATGGGCTATGTAGACTTCAGAAAAAAAGTAATTCTGCGTCCCAGTTCATTAGATTATTCTAAGATTAAAATGGGTGAACTGTTTACGCCCCGTTCCATGGAAATTGACTTAGCAAGTAATTCTGTTCAGCAAAAGACGTATTACGACTACGACAACGGGACTTTCAAAGTGATCAATCAGCCCAAAAACTGGAAAACTGCCCGTCAGGAGAACAAGGAAGAGAAAAAAGCCAAAGGGTATAATTACTACTCAAGCGTTTTTGAAATCAAAGAAGGCGGCTTTTTAGCTATTGAACTCAATGATTATGGTAAATATGTCAACAATAATTCCCTGATAAAGTTTGATGAAAACAAAAACGAAGTCTGGAGATACCGATATAATGAAAATGGTGATAAGAAAAATACCGAAGAACTGGCATTGGTAGAAAAGGATGCCCAACATATCTACTTTATCAGACAGAAAAAAACCAACGACACCAAAGAATTCACTTTGCTTGTTTTAGATATGAAAACAGGGAAAGAAGTGGTCAGCAAACCTATTTCCGGGCTTTCTGATGACACCGTCGATCACATCACCTCACTTTCTTCCACAACGAGAAGTTTGGATAACGACAAAACATTCGATGATAAAATTGTCATGGTCGGAAGAAATTTTGAAAATAAAAAAGGGGTCGGCTTTGCAAGACTGATCATTGATAAGAATACTTTTGAAGTTACTACCAAAAAGATCAATTACACTACCGATCTGTCTTCTTACATTCCGAAAATTGATCAATTTGGATATGTGGAAAAAAGCTATCACCTACAGCCCCGGGATGTCTTTTTCTTAAAAGACGGAAGCGTGGGAATTCTCCTTGAAAAATATAAGATAGACTTCAATTACGGTGTTCCCAAAACAACCGACCTGGTTTATATTTTTACAGATAAAGACTTTAAAGTAAAAGGAACTAAGATATTCACCAAAGAAAAGTCGCTGGCAACCAGTGATTATTTGTTTTCACAATATATTAATGACGGGAATGATGTGGTTTTCTTTTACAGAGATTTACAAAAAGATAAAGAAACCAAGGAGAAAAACTGGAAACTCTTCATCAATACTCTTATTAACGGGACCTTTAAGCAGGAAGTCGTTCCTATTTCAGAGAAAGATTCTTATACCGTACTTCCTTATGTCGGAAAAGAAGGTTATATCCTACTCCGGGAGTTTAATGAAAAAGAAAAATTCAATAAAATACGTCTCGAAAGGCTGAACTACTGATAAGACAAAGAATCCTGATCATGCGATCAGGATTTTTTATTTTGATAATATTCTGAAATATTCTTAATCTCTTCGAGGCTCAGATTCCACATAAAATTTAAAAACTGCTGATAGCTGTCACTCTGTTTTTTAGGTTCAATTCTATCCAGGTATCTGTTAAGATTATAATTTTTCCGGGCTTCATAAATTTTTGCAAAGTATTTTCCAAGCCAGCTTTTATAATAGGCTTCATCTTTCCCATCCTGTAAAAACTGCAGCGAAACATAAATTCCTAATCCGTAATCTTCAGAATGATAATAGTTGGGCAAAACTTCCATTTCTGCTGCTTTTGCAAGGGTTTCATAAGCAGGCGAAGGTTTAAGGGTTTCAGTGTCCTGGCTGAGCTCCGGGAAAATTTTCTTTATATGCTCTATTCTTTTGGTCATCTCAGGATGTGATGCTAAAGAATCTCTGTTAAATTTTTCTTTATAAAAATCATAATTATAGAGTGAGAAATCTTCTTTTTTAAGCCACTGGTCTTTAAAATGCTGATGGGGAAGTTCAAAAAACTTTTTATAGGTTTCCACTTTCAATGTCCGGGGTGATATCGTATCAAAATCCTGAAGCTTTTTTAACATATTGACAAATTCACCCTTACGGAAATCTCCTCTTGTAAAAATTGAATAGCCCAATGAATCGGCTTCCATCTCCTGCTGTCTCTTTTCAGCACCCTTTTTATACATCCTGTTTTTAAGAATATCAAAAGCTTTTTGATTAATCCCCTTTTGCTCAATTTTCAGATTTTTGACGGCGACTTTATCTTTTTCATTATTTTCAACAAATTCCACAAAAAGCTTAAAAGAATGTTCTTTGATCCGATGGCCCAGCTCATGAGAAATAACAGCAGCCATCTGCTCTTCATTGTCAAGCCAGTAAAAAAGCCCCATATTGATCACAAAAGTTCCGTCCAGAAGGCAATATGCGTTGGGTGTATTGTCTTTAGCGATTAGTATTTTTAAATTTTGCGGAATCTGGGGACTATTTTTTCTTAACCGCTGAATCAGCGATTTTACGTGGATGTCATAATCTGATTTAAAGATAAAATCCCGGTTTTTCACCTGCTTCATAAAATCAGTCCCGAATTCTTTATAAATTTTGGCAAGCTCAGTCCCTGTTTTACCCGAATATTGCGATTTTATCTTTTTAATAAACAGCTCATTATTGATATCGAAAGTTTGTATAAATTCTTTTCGCTGTGCGTAATCTGCGGTGTCTGTAGTCTTATTTATCTGACTGAAAGACAATCCGAAAATAAAAATAAATAACCCGTTAATAAGTCTGAAATTCATGTTTTTATCAAATAATCACAAAAATAGTTTATTTACATATCCATTTTAATTTTCGTGTCAATTTTATTTTAAATTTGTTTTACCCTAATCATTTAAATATGTGGCTGATCATTTTACAGACCTTTCTGATTATTCTTATCATTATCATCGTCCTTACTTATATTTTCGGATATGGATATCTTTTTAACGGAATTTCAAAAACCTACCTGAAAGGAAAATCAAGTGCCAATATTGATGACGGCAAACTCTTTTCAGGAAATATCATTGCAACGAAAAATCCCGTTCTCTGGGAAGAAGCTCCCGGCTATAATGCAACGGAACTGCCTCAGAATATAACGGATGATCTGATCCATTCCCACACCGCTTCTTTCATTGTCGTTAAAAACGGGAAACTGGTTCATGAACAGTATTTTAACGGCTATACTCCATTGTCACAAACCAATTCTTTTTCCATGGCGAAAGCAGTTACTGTCATGCTTCTGGGAAAAGCCCTGGAAGAAGGGAAAATTAAAAGTATTGATGATAAATTATCCGATTATTTTGATGAATTCAAACAAAAAGAATTCGGAAAGGAGGTCACGTTAAAAAATCTGGCCCAAATGGAAGCCGGGTTAAACTGGAATGAAGACTATAAAAACCCTTTTCTTCCCAATGCCAAAGCATACTACGGAAGAAGTCTGGTAAAGGCTTCCTTTTCAAGAAAATTTAAACATAAGCCCGGTGAAAAATTTGAATATCAGAGCGGCTCCACACAGCTTCTTGGGTTTGCGGTACGAAAGGCTGTTAATCAGTCTTTAGCCGGTTATCTATCTGAAAAATTCTGGACACCATTGGGCATGGAACAAAATGCAGAATGGAGTACTGATGAAAGCGGAATGGAAAAAACCTATTGCTGCATCCACTCCAACGCAAGAGATTTTGCAAAACTGGGACAGTTTTTTCTGGACAACGGAAAAGTGGGAAACCAGCAAATTTTAAATCCTGATTTTATTAACCAAATGAGAATGCCTACTCAGAAATCCGGAGAAATTTATGGAATGGGATTCTGGATTAATCACGATAATCCTGTCCGGCATTATTATTTCCTTGGATTACAGGGCCAGTATATCATTATGATTCCTGAACACAATATGGTGATTGTAAGAACAGGAAGCTATAATAACCTTCCTAAAAATGACAGGGGAAGACCTGATCAGGTGAAATTCCTGGTGAACGAAACGGTAAAATTATTTCAATAAAAATATGAAAAAGTACAGCGCTCAGGTGGATGAATATATTGAGAAGTCCCGGGATTTTGCAAAGCCTGTTTTACATTATCTCCGCGAACTTGTTCATGAATACTGCCCCGATGCGGAAGAAACAATAAAATGGAGCTTCCCGAATTTCACTTATAAAGGCAAAATACTTTGTTCAATGGCTTCATTTAAGCAGCACTGTACCTTTGGATTCTGGCTGGAAAAGGAGATGAAAACGATGCGGGAGATCACGAAAAATATTGAGAAAAATTCGATGTTCAGCTTAGGAAAAATTACCAGAATTGAAGAGCTGCCTTCAAAACCTCAGCTTAAAAATGCCATTCTTGAGGCGATGGAGCTGACCGACATGGGAGTTACCGTAAAAAAAGCAGTCCCTTCTGCAAAGGAGCCTGAAATTCCGGATGCGTTTCAAAATGCACTGAATGACCATCAGAAAGCTCTTGCTGTTTTTGAGAAAGGATCAGCTTCATTCAGAAAAGAGTATATCAGCTGGATTGCTGAAGCAAAAACTGAAGCTACCAGGAACAAAAGAATAGCACAGGCGCTGGAATGGATTGCCGAAGGCAAAGGAAGAAACTGGAAATATGAAAAAAAGTTATGAAACCCTTCGATACACATTTGACCTAAATCTTTAGTTAACCCTGTATTGATTTAGTAAAATTGAGGCAGTCATTTCACAATGGGCTTTAATACCTACAGAAAGATAAACTATTTATCAGATGATTCCGGTTATATAAGATCATTCACTAATCTGAAAGTAAGATTAATCCTTTCCTTCATTGGAATGGCAGATTTAGCAATCCTATGCTCCCAATGTTCCTGCAGATCGCCTTTCATAATAAGTAGCGAGCCGTGGGGAAGAGGAAGGCTGTATTTGCTTTGATGGTGATCTTTTTTCCTGAAATCAAAGTTCCGGGTCTGCCCCAGACTAATGGATGCGATGACAGGCCGTTTCCCATACCTGCTTTCCTTATCCCTGTGCCAGGCCACAGAATCATTGTGGTCTCTGTAAAGGTTCAGCAGGACCCCGTTAAACCGGCAGCCAAACTCTTTCGCTATTTTTTCCTTTAAAGAAAACAGCTCAGGGGTCCATAGATTTGTCGGTTTTCTTTCTTCTTCAGCCTTATCATCTTTTGGATCTCCATACCAGGCTGTCAGCCGGGGAGTCAGTACGATTTTATCATACATTTTCTGGGTATGCTGTTCCCACGGAGCAGTATCCAGCAGAGTCTCTTTTAATCGGTCTGCTTCTTCCCTACTTAAAAAATGTTCTCTGTACTCCAGAAGATCTTTTGGAAATTCGTATAATTCTTCTGCATCAAATAAACTCAGCTGATCCATCATTTTATTATTTAAATTTAACTGCTATTCTATCTTATATCGTGGCAATCCGATCTCATGGGCCTGAGGATAGGGTTTTCTATTAGTCATGCTTACATCTTCCTTAATCTGCCGGTGAATATCATATTGCTTTTCTTTATCGTAAGCATACCGGGGATCCGGGATCATGGGCATCTTCGCCATCTTATGAATGGTAATGGTCGGAAAATGATAATCTACTTCTACCGTTCCTAAAAGTAAGTAGCATCCTCCACCCTGAAAATCATATTGTTTCAGGCTATCCGGAAAGTGGGCCGTATCAAAATAATCACCGTCCGCATCAATCCAGGTTCCGAAATACATCTCGCCTTTCTTAGTCGGCACATGTTTTCTGGAAATCAGATAGGCCATCATCTTTACCTGTTTTTTATGGAACCTCAACAGATCTTTCACAAAAACCGAGCCTCTGTATTGGGTCTGCAACAGATCAAACGGGCTGCATGAAACCGGAAAGCCTATCAGTTCGATTTCATCAAAAGCATCCTCAAACTTTTCTCTTTTTAACTCAGGAAGCCGAAATTCCTGAACGGGCTCCTGAATCAACATAAGTCCCCTGTTTTCAGGTTTGAAATTTACCAGCAGTATTCTGGCTTCCACCAGGAGTTCATTTTTAGGTTTATCCGTAAATCCGAATGCCCCGATAAAAATCAGGATCTGTATGGTTTCAATACCGACAGGAACACGTTTAATAAAGTCCTGTAAAGAGGAATAAGCCCCGTTTCTTTCCCGTTCCTCAACAATTCCGTGCGCAATTTTGGTCTCCAGGCCTTCCAGGAGCATCAGCCCCAAAAAGATCTCTTTTCCTTTTAGTGTTGTCTGAAGATCACTGGAATTGACACACGGAACCCGGATATTGCCTCCCGACATTCTTGCTTCATGAATATAGACTTCGGTCCGGTAAAATCCTCCCTGGTTATTGATCACCGAAACCATAAATTCCAAAGGATAATAGACCTTCAGGTATAGACTCTGATAGCTTTCTACTGCATACGATGCCGAATGTGCCTTACAGAAAGAGTACCCTGCGAAAGATTCTATTTGCCGGAATGCTTCGGCTGTTAACTGAAGCGAATGCCCTTTGTCGGTACAGGATTTAAAAAAATTAGCTTTTACTTCCCGAAGTTTTTTAATGGAGCGGCCTTTTCCACTCATTGCTCTCCGCAGAATATCTCCGTCAGCCAGAGACAGATTTCCGAAATACTGGGCAATTTTAATCACATCTTCCTGATAGACCATAATGCCATAGGTCTCTTTCAGATGCTCCTCAAATATGGGGTGGAAATACTGAAACTGATCCGGATGATTATGCCTGAAGATGTATTCCCGCATCATGCCACTCTGGGCCACTCCCGGTCTGATAATAGAGGAAGCGGCAACCAGTATCCTGTAATTGTCACATTTTAATCTTCTGAGTAGTCCGCGCATGGCCGGTGATTCTATATAAAAGCATCCGATTGTTTTCCCTATGGCTAAATATTCATTGGCTTTTTTTTCATCTTTGGAAAGCCTTGTATCGCGGATATCAACATCAATTCCTCTTGTTTTTCTGATCAGATCTACAGTATCCTGTATGGTTCCCAACCCTCTCTGAGAAAGAATATCAAATTTTTCAAGACCAATGTCTTCCGCCACATCCATATCAAACTGGGCAATCGGGAATCCCTTCGGGGGCCTTTCTAAAGCGGTAAAATTGGTAATGGGATCTTCAGAGATCAGAATGCCGCAGGCGTGCATACTCCGCTGGTTCGGATATTTTTCCAGAAGCTTCCCATATTTATACACCGATTTTATGATTTTATCAGAATAATGCGTTTCCGGTGGTTTTGTCGCCAGCATATCGAGCTCTTCTTTCGGAAGCCCGAAGGCTTTTCCCACTTCCCTGAAAATTGACCGGTACTTAAATTCTACATTGGTTCCACAGAATGCCACATGTTCTTTTCCGTATTTTTCAAAAACATATTTAAGAATGGCATCGCGGTCCTGCCAGCTCCAGTCGAGGTCAAAATCAGGAGGTGAGGTACGGTTGAGATTCAGAAAGCGTTCAAAATAAAGATCAAGTTCCACCGGACAGATATCTGTGATTCCCAGGCAATAACTCACAATGGAATTGGCCCCGCTTCCTCTTCCCACATGCATAAATCCCATCCTGTTGCTATGCTGAACAATATCCCATGTAATCAAAAAATAGGCAGAGAAATTAAGGTCACTTATTACTTTTAATTCAGTTTCAACTCTTAATCTTGCCGTTTCGTTTGTACCATATCTTTTCTCCAGACCTTCGTAGGCAAGCCTGGTCAACAGTTCTATATCTTCTTCCCGGGATTGGGTATAATATTTTTTATTCTTATTTTCTGTGCTTCCTTTCTCTTTATAGGTAAATTCAAAATGGCATTGGTTTAAAATAAACCGGGTATTCCGAATAATCTCCGGATGGTGCTGAAAGGTATGAATCATCTCTTTTTCGGATTTAAAATACTCCGACTTGCGACAGAGATTTCCTTCGGCAAGCTTTGAAATAATCGTATTATTATCGATCGCTCTCAAAATCCTGTGCAGGTTGTATTCTTCTTTCGTACTGAAGGTAACAGGATGCAGAACAACCATTTCAGAAATCCTTTTTTTAAGCTCGGGACGCACCAGAAGATTCAGCTCTTCTTCGCGGATTCCTATGAATTCATTTTCTCTTAAGCGCTCCGGAATATTGTGTAACGGGTAGATCACAAAAACGTTTTTAAATTCAGGAGCTGCTTCAGAAAGTTCTTCTTCATTACGGTTGTGTGCCGTAATTATTGTATTGACCTCACCGATCCCTGAAAATTCTTTTGCAATGGCAATATAAAGTAATCTGCTCTCTTTTCTGACTTCCATTCCTGCGATGGGTTTAATTCCTTTTCCTTCGCACACTTTCTTGAAATCATAAATCGCGGTAACCGTATTGATATCCGTCAGCACTAATTCTTTAATACCCAGCGCCTCCGCCTGCTGCACCAGTTTTTCTACCGATAAAGCTCCGTAACGGAGGCTGTGAAAGGAATGACAATTTAAAAACATATGAGAAAGGTTTACACGTTATTTTCCAAAATCAAAACCGGATGCCCTGCCGACTGCATCAGTACCAAACCTGTTCTTCAGATAATCCATCGTCTGGTATAAACTCATCTGTTCTTCCGTATCTTCAAACAGGTTCATCTGATGATGACCATGCACAAGCCCTGTGAAACGCAGCCCTACCAGCCTCAGCCGCATTCTTCTTGTATACACTTTACTGAAGAGTTCCAGTGCCACCCTTGACAAGGTATGATCAGCTGAAGTATAGGCAACTTTATGCTGTTTGGTTTCCGTATCAAAATTGGCATAACGGATCTTTACAACGACCGTAGAAGTCAGCCATTTCTCCTGTCTTAACTGATAAGCCAGCTGTTCTGCCATTCCCGAGATGAGTCTTCTGAGCTCTGGCATATCCATCGTATCATTCGTAAAGGTCTTCTCTGTTGAAATCGACTTTCGTTCCGAATAGGGAATCACAGGATTTTCATCGATGCCATTTGCTTTTTTCCACAGTTCCTGACCATTCACCCCGATCATCTGCTGCAGGACCTGCACCGGCATTTCCGCTAAAGTATGAATGGCACGAATTCCCATCCGTGACAGCAGATGGAACGTCTTATCCCCTACCATCGGAATCTTTTTGATGGATAGTGGATTCAAGAAAGGCTGAACTTCCATTTCCTTAATTTCCAGCCTTCCCACCGGTTTAGATTCCCCTGTTCCGATCTTCGAAACCGTTTTGTTCGTGGATAAGGCAAAACTTATCGGCAGCCCCGTTTCTTTGGTCACTGCAGCCGCAATTTCCTGCGTCCACTGATAACAGCCGAAAAACTTATCCATTCCGGAAAGATCCAGATAAAATTCATCGATACTTGCTTTTTCCATGACGGGAACTTTTTCCTGAATAATTTCGGTAACGGTATGAGATAAATTGGAATAAAGTTCATGATCACCCCGGATCACTTTGGCCTCCGGACACAATCTGAGCGCCATCCGGATGGGCATGGCCGACCGGACTCCGAATTTCCGTGCTTCATAAGAACAGGAAGCAACGACTCCACGGTCTCCGCCTCCTATAATCAGGGGAATCCCGTCAAGCCGCTCGTCATTACGCCTCTCGCAGGATACAAAAAATGTATCCAGGTCCATATGTACAATTGCTCGGTTCACTTTACAAAATTAGATACAAACTGTATCATTTTTCATATATTTGCTGATACAATTTGTATCAATGTCAATTTTCTCAGATAACATCAGGTTTTTAAGAGCTCAGAAAAATATATCCCAGAAAGAACTCGCGGATGAAATTTTGATGAGCAGGGTTCGGTATTCAAAATATGAAGATGGACGTTCAGAAGCACCGTACGAAGTTTTAATTAAAATTTCGAAGTATTTTAATGTAAGTATTGATCTGCTTCTTACCGTGGATATCCGAAAATACCCACTTGAGGATATCCTGAAACTTCCTGACAACAGAATCGTATTACCGGTAGTGGTCGACAGGCTGGGAAACAACAGTATTGAAATTGTTCCCCAGAAAGCATCTATGGGATATTTGTCCGGTTACAGTGATCCGGAATACATTGAAAACCTGCAGAGAATCTCATTACCGTTTTTAACGAATGGAAAATACAGGGCATTTCCTGCTCAGGGTGACTCCATGCCTCCTTTCAAAGACGGATCCTACATTATCGGAAAATATGTTGAAAATACAGAGGAACTGAAGGTGAATAAAAGCTATGTTTTTGTAACCCTCAATGACGGTATTTCCTATAAAAGACTGAAAGCCAAAAAGAAAAAGTCGATCACTGTAGCTGCTGATAATTCATTTTATAAGCCTTACGATATTTCTTTGGGAGAAGTTGTAGAAATATGGCAGTACGCATCCGGAATTTTTCCTGAAGACTTTGAACCCGACCAGCTTGAAAATTATAATCTGAAAGACCTGTTTCTGGAATTAAGAAAAGATATTGAAAAATTAAGTAATAAACTTCCGCCACATTGAATTCTTTCAAAAAAAAGCGGATAAATTTCATAATATTTTAAACAGAACTCTAACCCGGTTATTAAAACTCAGACCTATAAGGCAGATATATTAAAGCTTCATTAAAAACTCAATTAATTAGTTTAATTTTAAAAAAACGAATGATGAGGTACTTTTAAAATTTCTGCTGTTTGTTGTTTCCAGCAATATTCTGTCATGTATAAACCATTATGAGCAAAGACATCAGGAAGAGTGTTTATTGAAATTAATTAAAACATCATCAATAATCTTAATATTCCCATTTATTATGAAAAAAAACACAATAAGAATTAAATCAATACAGTATCTAACAGGATTTATCCTGTTTGTAAGTCTTCTTCTCTGCGCATGTATATCAAACAAAAGTTTTTATACAAAAAAAATAGCTTGCCTGGGCCCTATGGGATCGTTCACTCATCAGGCAGCAGGAAAGAAATTTCCATCACAAATTTTGGTTTTTCAAAACAGCATTGAAGATTGTTTTGTTTCTGTACGTTCAGGAAGCGTGGAAAAAGCAGTTGTTCCTTTAAAAAATTCAATAGGAGGCGTCGTTTTAGCCACTGAAAGGGCACTGAAAGAATTTTCAGATTTAAAGATAGAAGATTCGGTAGAACTCCCGATATCTCAAAACTTAATGATTGTTCCCGGCACAGTAGCTGTTAGAAAGATCTATTCTCATCCACAGGCTCTAAGGCAGTCAAGACACTTTCTTGACAGCCTTTATCCCGTTATTCCCAGAATAGAATATTCTTCTACTTCCGCAGCGGCGAAATGGGTGTCAGAACATCCCGAAGAAAAAGCGGCGGCAATTGCCAATTCCGAAGCAGCAAAATTATACAAACTGAAAGTTATTTACACAGATATTCAGGATGATAAAAATAATAAAACCAAGTTTATAATTATTTCTAAAAAATAAAAGGCCCAATAATAATAGTATTATAGGGCCGGCCTACGATAAATAAATTCAAAACCATTTTTTCTACAAAACATTAGCCGTATTAAACTTTTTTTGAAGTTCTACTTTTTATTAATCAGTATACTTTTCATATTTAATTTCAATCAATTTGGTAATCTGATCATCCAATATTCAATTAATTTATTCCTCAGCTAGCAAAGCCAGTACAAACAAGCTGATAAGAAAAAATAAAAACTCCCCGATAAAATCGGAGAGTTTCACCAATATGGAACTTTACAAATGTTATTTTGTAAACAACATTTCTCTGTATTTTGTCATCGGCCAAAGCTCATCATCCACCATCATTTCAAGATCGTCGGACGCCTCTCTGATGATATCAAATAAAGGTTTTACTTCGTTACAGTATGCTTCTGCCTGCTCCTGACTTTCAGATACAGCTTTTGCGGTTTCTCTGGCTTGAATAAGATCTTCAACCCCTAATTTAATTTTAGAAACATTTTCAGAAATATGGGAAATTAAGCTCATCTGCTCTTTCGCCAAAGTCCTGAATTCTTGATCTCCGAAAATTTCCTTAAGACCTTTTACGTTTTCAATTAATCTGTTCTGATACTTTAAAGCAGAAGGAATAATGTGGTTTCTTGCGATATCACTTAAAACTCTTGCTTCAATATCAATAACTGTAGAATATTTTTCTAATTTGATTTCGTTTCTGGCTTCAACTTCTCTGTGGTTAAAAATTCCCATCTCTTCGTATAAGTCAACGAATTTCTGATCCATTTCCTGCTTAAGCGCTTCAGGAGTGGTTTTCAGATTGTTTAACCCTCTTTTTTCAGCTTCCAGAGCCCAGTCATCAGAATATCCGTCTCCTTCAAACATGATGTTTTTACACTGCTTGATGTATTCTCTCAATACATTGAAAATGGCTTCATCTTTTTTAAGCCCTTTCTCAATTAAAGCATCAACTTCTTTTTTGAAATCGTTTAACTGTTTTGCAGCGATGGTATTCATTACCGTCATCGATTCTGCACAGTTGGCAGAAGAACCTACCGCTCTGATCTCAAATTTATTTCCTGTAAACGCAAATGGAGAAGTTCTGTTTCTGTCGGTGTTGTCCAACAGGATTTCAGGAATTTTTCCAACTACATTTAATTTTAAATCTGTTTTTTCGTCCGGTGAAAGCTTTCCTTCCGTTACTTTTTCAAGCTCTTCCAACACTCTGAACAACTGACTTCCGATAAATACCGAAATAATTGCCGGTGGTGCTTCGTTGGCCCCTAATCTGTGGTCGTTGCTCGCAGAAGCGATACTTGCTCTTAAAAGATCGGCATATTCGTGAACCGCTTTAATGGTATTTACAAAGAATGTTAAGAACTGTAAGTTTTTCTTAGGATTTTTCCCCGGGCTTAAAAGGTTTTCACCTGTATCCGTTGCTAAAGACCAGTTGTTGTGTTTCCCGCTTCCGTTTACTCCTGCGAATGGTTTTTCGTGGAATAAAATATGGAAATGATGTCTGTGCGCAATTCTTGCCATAATATCCATCAAAAGAGAATTGTGGTCTACAGCTACATTTACTTCCTCAAACATCGGAGCCAGCTCAAATTGGTTAGGAGCCACCTCGTTGTGTCTTGTTGTTACCGGAATACCCAATTTCATACATTCGATTTCCAGCTCTTTCATGAAATTCATGACTCTTGTAGGAATAGAACCGAAATAGTGATCGTCTAACTGCTGTCCTTTAGCAGGAGAGTGTCCCAGCAAAGTTTTCCCGGTAAGCACGAGATCCGGACGAGACTGGAATAATGCTGAATCCACCAGGAAATATTCTTGTTCCCACCCTAAAGTAGGCGTTACTTTCGTTACGTTTTTATCGAAATACTGCATCACCTGGGTTGCCGCTTCGTCTACCGCGTTCAAAGCTCTCAGAAGAGGTGCTTTATAATCCAGTGTTTCTCCTGTATAAGAGATAAAAATAGAAGGAATACACAATGTAGTTCCCATAATAAATGCCGGAGATGTAGGATCCCAGGCTGTATAACCTCTTGCTTCAAATGTGTTTCTGATCCCACCGTTCGGGAAGGAAGATGCATCCGGTTCCTGCTGAATCAGTAAGTTTCCGCTGAATCTTTCAATGGCTCTGCCCCCTTCTATCGGCGTAAAGAAAGAATCGTGCTTTTCTGCTGTCGTTCCTGTCAAAGGCTGAAACCAGTGAGTATAGTGTGTTACTCCTTTGCTCATTGCCCAGTCTTTCATAGCCACTGCTACCTGGTCTGCAATGTGTCTCTGGATTTTAGTTCCCTTTTTCATAGCATCCAGAATAGACTGGAATGCTTCTTTCGTTAAATATTCTCTCATGGTTTCTTCCGAGAAAACATTCTGACAGAATAATTCTGACAATTTTACAGGAACTTCAATAGAATTATCCTTTCTAAAGTCCTTGAATGGTAAAGTTTCTAACGCTTTGAATCTTAAAGTTGACATATGAGGTTAATTTTTACGGGGCAAATTTACAAAAAAAATGTATTGAAAATGTTTTTACCCTCAAAATTTAAGGGGTCAGTTAAATTTTAACTAAAAATTAAACAAATATTTGATAATTGGTAACGGTTATAAAGCTACAGTTCATACATTAATAAAATTTATTCTGAATCGCTTCCCGGATTGTTTAATATATATTAATTTTAAAACGCATAACAGAAGCTTCAATGATTATATACCTGATTATTAATCAATTATATTATTAAATATATTTTTCGTAACTTAGCAGACTTTTTATAAAAATTTTACTATATGACAAATTCTAGAGCAAGAGAAACTACCGAGGCCATTGAAAGACTATACATATCTATGAGACACCTGTTTTATAGAGGTTTTTTCAAGCCGAGCGGAGTTTCCGGAGAAAGCATTAGAAGTTTGTTAAAGACGATCAATCCGGAAATTTACGGTACCATGAGTGTTCCAGGCAAGCTGGAATTGAATGGTTTGATGTATGTTTTAGACAGACTTCCAGAAGGCATTGAAGAATGTGCTTTTATTCATCTTACATCAGATGAAGGTTTTGATAAGGGAAGTTTCGAACCTATTGTACCTAAAAAGAGAAGAAGAAACTGTTACAGAATAGATGAACATCAAATGAATATTGAGGTTCTTTTAGGACGTTCTGAAATTTATGATATTCTTACGCACCTTACCTTCTTATTTATAGAGGCTGATAAGATCAGAAACCTGGCTTTCAACCAGGAAGAAAACTGGAAACCTACGCGGGCTTTTAAAATTATTGAAGAAGTGGTGAAAGGGGAAAAGAAATTCAGCAGAAAAGAAAAAGAGGTCGCTTTGATTCATTTGTCTTCTTTAATCGGAAGGACTTTTGAAGAAACACTAAATGCCTACAATACTTTCGGTGATGACAGCAACCCGGACCGTTTATTTAAGATAATCTACAACTTAGGAAAAGTAAGTCTGGAAGATGCTAAACAGACAAGGGAAAGAGAAATTCATTTCAGTGCCATATTAAAAGAAAGAGTGGGGCATCATTATTTCGGTGAAAAATGGGCAGATAAAGTGAAAGAAGTTTTATTTGAAAATAATCTTCACATGCGCCCGCTGCATATTATTTCCGCCAATATGCACTCGGTGAAAAATATGTTATATGCCAACGATGCCTTAAAGAAAAAAGACACGAAAGAGGTAGATTATAAACTCTACGGAGAGATTTCTGATAAAAAAGAACTCCGGGATAAAGTTTCTAAATACGCGCTGGAGGAAGGTTTGATTTATATTAATGATAAAAGTGGAAGTAATATTGATGTTCAGATCATTGATTTAAGTAAAACGAATCTTAAAAATACGCCGTTCAGCGGTATAAAATATGACGGAGACGATGTGATTATGGTTTTCGATTATGCTTTTGGCGAACAGGCTTACGAGGTAATGGACGAACTATTAAGACCTTATGAGCATAAAAGCGAGGTTTATATGATGAAAGTAAAATCTGTCTCCATTATGGGTAAAGCCGGGATTCTGGCTGGCGGAAAGGGAGACATCATGATTCCTACATCTCATATTTTTGAAGGTACCGCAGACAACTACCCTTTTGAAAATGCTTTAAAGCTGGAAGATTTTGATGATGATGAATTAAAAGCTTTTGAAGGCCCGATGATCACTGTTTTAGGCACCTCACTTCAAAACAGAGACATCCTCTCCTATTTTATGAATACTTCCTGGAAGGCAATCGGACTTGAAATGGAAGGTGCACATTACCAGAAAGCCATTCAGGTAGCCTCTAAAATCAGACATCATATTTCACCGGATCTATTCGTAATGTATGCCTATTATGCTTCGGATAATCCTTTGGAAACAGGAAGCACACTTTCTTCAGGAGGTTTGGGGCTTACTGGTGTAAAACCGACTTACCTGATCACGTTAAGAATCCTTGAAAAGATCCTTCGCAGCGGAAATAAAGAAATTGCCGTTAAAAAATAATTTTCTTAACTTCATTAAGAATCGATCTAATCCTTTAAGTTCAAATCTTGAAGGATTTTTTGTTTTAGGGAAGATCTGACCAGATTACTGCGATCAAAAGACTGTCGAACTCATTGCTTTTTTATATATCGGACAACCATGATGTTAAAAAAAGTTCAGAGGATAAAATTTAACAATTAAAATAATATTAATCTAAAACCATAACAAACAGGACAACCTCAATATAACGCCACGTTTGAGGTTGTTATTTAAAATACATACCTTTAAAAAAAATAAAATTTTAAATGAAAAAATCGGTTGCAATCATTTTTGCGTTTATCATTTCTCAGTTTCAGGCTCAGCAGGGAGCTTACTATCAGCAGAGTGCGAAGTACAGGATGGATATTGATGTGAACGCTGAAAAATTTACTTACCAGGGAAATCAGACTTTAGAATACACCAACAACTCACCGGATGAACTGAATGTGGTTTATTTTCATCTGTACTGGAATGCTTTTAAGCCTAATTCTATGATGGATCAGAGAGTAGCCGCCCAGGGAAAAAACGGAGACTCCAGATTACAGAAAGACGGTATTTCGAGGTTAGCTTCGATTCCGAAAAATGAAGAAGGGGCCCAAAACATTCACTGGCTTAAACAGAATGGTAAAGCGGTAAAGTTTGAGGTTCAGGAGACCGTGATGAAAGTATATCTGGCAGAACCTATTAAACCTAATTCCACAACGACTTTTACCATGGAATGGGATGCCGTGATTCCTCAGCAGATCAGAAGAAGCGGAAGAAACAACAGAGAAGGCGTTGATATGACCATGACCCAATGGTATCCGAAAATTGCAGAATATGATTATGATGGCTGGGCAACCTTCGACTATATCGGAAGAGAATTTCATGCTCCGTTTTCAGATTTCGACGTAACTATTAAAATTGACAAAGACTATGTCATCGGAGCCGGAGGGATTCTTGAAAACCCCGCAGAAGTAAAAGGTTATAATACCAATGCAAAAATTAAAGCTGAAAAAAATAAAAAAGCAACCTGGAAATGGACTGCTAAAAATATTCTGGACTTTGCCTGGAGTGCAGATCGGGATTATATTGTAAAAAGTTTTGATGTTCCGCAGGGACCTAAAGTTTTCTTCGTGTATCAACCCAATGATAAAACTAAAGTTTGGGAAGAAGCCCAACCTTACGTGACGAAATATTTCCAGATCATGAATTCTCATTTCGGAAAATACGCCTATCCTACCTATGCATTTATTCAAGGCGGAGACGGTGGCATGGAATACGGCATGTGTACAATGATTCTGGGTGAATCCAAAGATATTAAAGATTTAATGGGGTTAATGGCTCATGAAGGCTCTCATTCCTGGTACCAGCAGATGCTGGCTACCAATGAACCGATGCGCCCGTGGATGGATGAAGGCTTTACCAGCTACGCCGAAAGCTTTGTGATGCATCAGCTTTTTCCGGAAAAACTTCCGAATCCGTTTACCGATAAATTGAATGCCTACAGAAGTTTTATCAAAAAAGGAATTGAGGAGCCTGCCATATGGTTCGGCGACCATCATGATAACGGAACTTCATATTCATATGCTTCTTATGTAAAGGGAGAATTGTATCTGGTGCAGTTGGGATACATTATGGGGGAGCAGAATTTATCGGAGACCCTGAAGCAATACTATGATCAATGGAGCCTGAAACATCCTTCGGACAGAGACTTTTTACATATTGCCCAAAAAGTTTCCGGAATGGATCTGAAATGGTTTCATAATTACTGGATCTATACCACAAAAACAATCGATTATGGAATCAAAGAGGTGAAGTATGAAGCAAAATCTACCACTGTTACTTTAGTGAACAACGGTCAGGTGCCAATGCCCATCGACTTCAGTGTACTGACCAAAGATAAAAAAGTGGTCACCTACCAGATTCCGTTAAATATGACCCATACCTGGAAAACAAAAGACGGGTACGGAGATTTTAAAACAATGCTTTACTGGCCGTGGACACAGAAAGAATATGTAATAACGGTGCCTTACACAAAAGATCAATTGTCTGTTTTAGGAATTGATTTCAGCCAGAGAATAGCAGATGTTAATCCGGCGGATAATTTTGTTGAAGTGAAATAACACGCCTGAAAAATAATTACTGAATCCCACACGTATGCTGTGGGATTTTTTGTTCGTGGAAATTTATTTAATCTTTTTTAAGGACAGGACGAATTTATGGGAGATTGACCCATAGTTTTTATGAAAATCATTAAATTTATCCCCTTAAAATAAACAGGAGTTTCTGTTGTAAGCAGACCCTTCAGAAAAAACAGGTCAATGAATTCAATCGTAATCAACGTAGGAAACAGCAATATCAGATTTGGTCTTTTTGATGATGACAATTGTGATATATCCTGGGTCATCAATACAAAACCGTACAGAACCGCAGACGAATTATATGTGCAGATGCTCATGCTGTACCAGACCTATAAAGTTGAACCGGAAAACATTGACAGAGTAATCATCGGCTCTGTGGTCCCTCAGCTTACAAAAGTAATGAGTGCGGCAATAAGGAAAATTCATAGCATAAATCCGGTAATTGTTGACAGTACGACACCGTCTGTCGTTAAGGCAAAATCAAAGTCGAGAGGAACCGATATTTATGCCAATCTGGTAGCTGCACACATGCTTTATCCGGGAAGAAAGAAGATTGTTCTCGATTTTGGAACAGCACTTACAGCCAGCTGCATTTCGGAAACCGGAGAATCCCTGGGTGTCATTATTGCCCCTGGAATTATTACAGCGCTGAATTCTCTCATCAGTCAGACCGCCCAACTCCCTGAAATTGAATTAAAAAAACCGGAAACCGTATTAGGATTAGATACCGTAAGCTGTATGCAAAGCGGGATGGTATACGGCTTTTTAGGAATGGTAGAAGGATTTGTCGACAGAATTAATGATGAGGTGAATGATGACTGTTTCGTCATCGCTACCGGTGGAGTTTCCCATGTCTATAAACCATTAACGGATAAAATTCATTTAATGGACCGGCTGCACACCTTAAAAGGGCTCTATTTTTTAGGGAAAGATCTATAATTCTACTGAAATGAAATAATCACTTTAAAATCTCAACCTTAAAGCAATGAAAAATTTCCCTAAAATAGAAACGGAAAGATTAATTCTTTCTGAACTGAGAGAAGAAGATCTTTATTTGATTGTTGAATATCTTCAGGAAAAAATTTTTTCGGAGCTCACAACCAACATTCCTTATCCTTACCGAAAGGAAGACGCTGAGTTCTGGCTTAAAATTTCAAAAGAAACATTTGCGGCAAACAAAGGATTTACTTTCGCTATCAGGAATAAAAATGAGCAGATCATCGGGGCGATCGGCCTTCATGATGAAGGTTCTGATAAAGCTGAAATAGGATACTGGCTGGCAAAACCATTCTGGAATAACGGATATGTAACCGAAGCGGCAACAGCAGTCATTGATTTCGGGTTTAAAGAGCTGGGCTTTAATAAGATTTACGCCACTCATTTTCCTCACAACCCGGCTTCCGGAAAGATCATGCAGAAAATAGGAATGGAACAGGAGGCTGTTTTGAAACAACATCTCAAGAAAGACGGCAAATACTATGATATTCCGATGTATTCTGTTTTCAGGGATAAAGATTAACGCTTTGACCTAAAAAAATCTTTTACAATCGCTGAACATTCATTTTCCATAATTCCGGTAATGATTTCTGTTTTGGGATGTAAGGAAAGGTGTTTATTGATGAATCCTCTTTGCTCATCGCGGGCTCCAATGACTACCTTTGATATCTGAGACCACGAAAGTGCCCCGGAACACATCACGCAAGGTTCCATGGTAACATACAGGGTGCAGCTGATCAGATATTTTCCACCCAGAAAATTAGCTGCTGACGTTATGGCCTGCATCTCGGCATGGGCAGTGACATCATTCAGGGTTTCTGTAAGATTATGGGCTCTGGCAATCACACGGTTATTGGAAACGACAATACATCCGATGGGAACCTCATCTTTTTCAAGAGCAGTTTCGGCTTCCTGCAGAGCCATTTTCATGTAATATTCATCTGTAAACATTGGTTTATTCAATAGTCATCGTTAAAGGAAGTTTGAAACGATATCGTACAGATTCCCCGTTAAAAACAGCAGGAGTAAATTTTTGGGGAACGGAATATAAAGCAATTTCTGCCTGTCTGTTAAAAGTAAAATTATCTCCTGACGCCTGTACATTGCTGATGGTCCCGTCTTTTTCTACAATAAAGGCTACAAGAGCTTTTGCGGTCTTCATTTCGGAATGTACCCCTTCGATATAAAAAAGATTAGCGACTTGTTGTCTCAGGGTGTTCATGCCGCCGGGATATTCAGCCATCTGACCTTCGGATGAGGTGATGTCTGAGGTCGGTTCAGGAAGCCTTGCTGTTTTATTCCTGATGTTGCTAAGATCTTCCAGATTTTTAACCTTCAGTAAAGCACCTACTAATGCCGTATTTTCGATACTGTCCATTTTCTTCATAAAAAAGACAAAATCTCTTTTTATGGCATCTTTATTCAACATATTGGGCTCACCGTCATATTTCTTTCGAAATTCGTTATTAAGCAGTACGCGATGCTGGTTGTAATAGTTCTTTACATTCTTAAATTCTTCTGCCTGCTGAGAAAAACAGAAAAAGGGGATCCAACAAAAAAAGTAAAGAAACAGAGATTTCACGATATGTTATTTATGTAAATGTAATGAAAAAACAGAGATTGAAGGACAATTAATTTTCAAAATATTTGTTCAGGGATTCCTGCAGGTGATTGCGGATGTCATCCACTAAACCTTTTGGTTCCAAAACCTGTACTTCTTTTCCATAAGAAAGGATTTCCTGCATAAAGTCATAAGTCGGATGGAGAAAAAATTCGAAAAAAGTTTCTGTAAGGGTTTCTTTGGTTTCTTTCTGAGATTGGTGAAGTGGGAAGCTTTTAATATATTCTCCCTGATGTTTACTGCATTTGATAACAATCTGCTGAGGTTTCTGTTCGGCAAGGTTCATCACTCCGAAAGCATTTTTAAAATGTTCTCTAAGGTTGTATTTGTATTTTTCGCGGAATTTGTTTTTATCGACATCCAGATAATTGATTCTGTCGAGTCCGAAAGATTTCAGCATTTCATCCTTAGTATCGATGGCAATAAGATACCACCGTCCTTTAGATTCTTTTAAAGCCAGCGGATGAACTTTTCGTGAGGTCATCAGTTTATTTTTATAATTATAATGCTCGAAGCTGACAATTCTTCTATTACGGATCGCAAAGAAAAGATCATAAAAATGATCTACTCCCGTAGGTTTCCGGTTTTCAAAAAAGATAAAGTTTGAAAAATCCGGATGAAGATTTAAAGCATTGCTCACCTGGAAAGATTCCAATAATTTTTGGTTGTATTCGTCTACTTCCATGATGGGCCGGCTTTCGATATAATACCGGTTATCGCCCTTTTTTTTATTATGAATGGAAAGATTAAAAAGATCAGAAATTTCCCGGATATCCCTCTGCAGCGTGCGGATCGAGTAACTCTTGATGCCCGCATCCTGAAATTCAAAAGAGTTGAGCAGATAGTCCTCCAGCTGCGAATAGGTAGCCGGAGAACTTTCTAATCTTTTTATGATTAAGGCATATCTGGTCAGGTAAAAATCTTTTTTCATTCGAAATAATTTTTTTTGGCCGGCATTTTCTGATAAAATACTGAGCCTGTTTCACAGTTAAAAGTTTGGTACCACAAAGATATGCTCTTAATGCGACAAAATATGTCGTGTTTTATTTTTTTTTAAAAGAAATCTAATCCATATTCTCAATTTATATCTACAATTATCGATAAGTAATCACAGCATTAGCGGGAATACCTGAAGTACTCAGATTTAAACCCGCAGGTGCAGAAACCGTCTCCAACGAAGCAATGGCAAGACCATTAGAACTTACGGTGGTAACCGATGAAGGAATGTACAAATCCCTTATAAATGTGGCTTTGGGAATATTGAATGCATCACTTGCAATATTGATCAATCCTTCGTTGAGTGTTATTTTTTCCAGTCTTGCATAAGCACCTCCATAATATTCCTGATTCTGAAAAACACCGGGTTCAACAGATTTTAGATTGGGGGGCGTTTTAATATGCCTGATATTCTGTCCGTAAAATGAAAACATTCCTATTATTTCCAACCCGTCGTTAAAAACAACTTCCACAATCTGTTCTGTTTTGGTATCATAAGCAAAAGATCCAATTGCTATTGACTTGATCTGTTCAGGAACGGTAAGGCATAAAACCGGTGTAGTTAATAGGGTTGAATCCTGCCAATAATTTTCGGGATTTACATGCGTGTATAAAATGTTAAGCGAGTCCTGAGGAATCGCGTCTTCCTTATGCCAGTAAGAATCCAGCCATTCGTAAAATTCCTGTTGGGTAGGCTTATCTCCGGCCTCAAAATATTTTTTTAGTTTTTCTCTTGTTGTCATAATATTTTTGTGTTGGTATTTAATAAAATGGTATGATGTATTGTAATCTAAACACAGTTCCGGCTGTTCAGCATCTTGTGAATGGTGAGTTCAAAGGTGGTGAGACATAAAAATGATTATTGGTTTTTGAGGAATAGGCTGAACAGCACAGAACCGATGTGTTTAAATTGTTTAATAAATATCTTCTTCGAGAATGTCACTCTCAAAATCCTGTCGGAAGAAATTTTCAATATCGTTGAGATAGTTTTCATAGTCTATCTCTGCATTTTCGATATCGCTCCATTCAATGGTGTAAAGCTCTTCATCGAAAAGTATATCAGGTTGGCAATTTGGTGTTTCCATGTTTGGCGTTTTATAATTTGAACATATTTCAGGCTGTCCAGCATTTATAAATGTTGAATTCCATAAGGTTTAAAAGTTTTTAATGATGTATTTTGTGCCTTTGTTTATATTTCAAAGATAGAAGCGAAGAACGACAAAACTTGACGTGTTTTTAGAAATATTTTTAAATTTAAATATTAGCTGAATTGCTTATATCTAATAATTATAAGGAAAACTGCTTATATTTTGTTTTTAATAAGTTTCTGTACAATTTGGTTCAGGGTTTCCCTGTTATCATCTATATAACTTAATCCGGCCTGAATCAGATTCTCAATATTTGATCTTCTTACGTTATCCATCGCCGGAGAAGCATTTTTCAGTGAAGGATTCAGTCGGTAGTAATTTTTCTGATTCCGCAGTCCCAAGGTCTGAAACATCTGACAAAGCTGGTAATCTACAGTCTCTGCATTGGCAGACATTAAAATATCAATAATAGGATTCACCCATCCCAGTTTGCCGGATTTTTCCATTTTTTTAAATGAATAGCTCCTGGATTCGATACCGGTTCCGATAGAAATCATAATCATGTCATTAACCGTCGGATGATTTGCTTTCTGATGGTTTTTTAACACTTCTGCAAAAGATATTTTCCGGGCTTCGGCGTAAGCGCAGAGTGAAGGATTATTGGCAAACATTCCGCCGTCAATCAGACTGAAAATCTGTCCGTACATCGATTTTATCTGAACAGGGCTGAAATAGGTTGGAGCAGCAGAAGTAGCTCTGCAGACATCTTTTACATAAAAATTATCTGTGCTTACATTGGCCTTCCAGGAGTTAAAAAGTTTTGCTCTTCGGTTCTCTATATCATAACTGGTGATCAGGCATGGTTTTATCAGTTCTTTTAATTCTAACTTTCCAAAAAAGTCATTTAAATTTTTTTCAAGAGCTTCCTGAGAAATTTTTTCGTTCAGTAATCCAAAAGGATTTACTAATCTTTCCCAAAAAGAGACCTGAAATATGTCTCCCCCTTTTTCAGCATATAGCTCTAATCCTTTTTGAATAGAATATTTTGCTTTTCGGTGTTCGTCAGGGCATAGAATAATAGACGCAATCAGACCTCCTGTACTGCTTCCGGCTACCAGATCAAAATAATCACCAAGTTTGGCGCTTGGCTTATCATGAATCTGCAATTGCTCCTCTATGTAGCGTAGAATAATACAGGTGATGATCCCCCGTATTCCGCCCCCGTCTAAAGAAAGAATGGTTGTTTTTTTCATGTTATTTTACTTTTTCACAGAAAACCTGGCAACCTAAGACAAGTAAAACCAATAGTTGATGATTTTTACTATTGGTTTTAGCTCTTTTATAGATATTGCTTTAGCGTTTCTGCAATCCAAAGGTAGACGCGGAAAGCGACAGAACTTGTCGTATTAAAAAATAAATTCTCTAAAAGGGGAAATTTGTTTGAAATATTTCTAAGTATTTAATTGTATGTAATAATATCCATTAGCATCCAAGGTTTTAGTTTTCACAGAAACCATTTGTAGAATCTGAAAAATTTCGTCTACTATAATATCATATGATGGTGAATTTTCCATACATTTTGTTTTATACAGTTTAGAAGCCTGTATTATCAACATCTTCAGTACAAAAGATCAGCCGTTAATCATTTTATCGGACATGCATTCACCGAAGTTTTATAAAATAACATATCCTTCTTTATCCCTGGTCATTTTCAAAAGAGTTCTCCAGCTTGTCTTAATCACTCCTTTTTTCGTAGTAATATTCTTTTTTTCAAAATGCGGCAGGTCTTTAAAAGTTTTCCAGTTTCCTCCCCAGTCCCAGCCATGTCTTGCAAAAATTTTTACACATTCGTACCAATCGGCAACGCCGTCATTATCCCAGTCTTTAGCGGTATCCCAGCTTGCGGTTTTTCCGTCAATAATTAAACAAATATCTACAGCAAGACCATAGTTATGAATACTTTGTCCTGCTTTGGCATTCGTTACTTTTTTTCCTGTGGTCAGTCTACCGATCGCGTAGAGTTTTTCCTGTTCCTCAAAACTTCTTAAACCCTGGGTAATTCTGATTTTTGCTCTTCCTTCTAATGCTTCATCGCATTCTTTAATAATTTGCTTCACTTCCTCTCTGACATAAGGGTGCAGTTTTTCGATTCTTCCTAGGCTAACTTTGTCCATAATTATAAGTTTGTATGTTTTGATAAACAAAATTATGTTTCATGAACGTCAAAACTTGACGTATTTTTGAATAATAAAATTAATCTATTATATGTATTCGGTTATTAAAATTTTAAATATTTTCACCAATACAATTTTTATAAATACTGTCATATTTTGTATATGTTAAAAATCATTTATTAGTTTGCAAGAAAAACAGTATAAATAAGACAGTTAACTATAAAAAATGGAGAATGAAATATACTTCTTACCTACCATACTTCACAAGTAAAAAATTAAACTATTATTAATAACTATTAAATAATATTAAGGCACAATTTTAGTTGATTTAGAAAAAAAGTGAAATATTAATATTTCGTATAATATAATATCTAGTAATAAGTCCATATGGAAACATATATTGACAGTGATGCAATAAATGATAATCTGAATAACAATATTTATCTGCAGGCACTAAATTCAGCAAGATCAGGCATCATCATCACAGATAACAGACAGCCGGACAATCCCATTATCTACTGTAATAAATCCTTTGAGAATATGACCGGATATTCACACAATGAGGTTATAGGTCATAATTGCCGTTTCTTACAGGCTCAGGACAGGTCTCAGCCTGAACGTCAAAAGATTAAGGATGCTATACAGAACGGTACTGAATGCAAAGTAGAGATCAGAAACTACAAAAAGAACGGAAATTTATTCTGGAACGAACTGATCATTTCTCCGGTTCTTGATCATAACGGAAATGTAACCCACTTTATCGGTGTACAGAATGACATTACAGAACGTAAGAAATACGAAACAGAGTTGAGGGAAGAAAAAGCATCGGTAGATAGAAAGATCAAAGAGCGCACCAAGGAACTTCGCGATAACGAGGCATTTCTTTCAAGTATTATTCAGACGGTAAGAGAGAGCCTGCTGGTATTAGATGCAGAGTATAAAGTCCTCAGTGCCAATACGCACTTTCTTAATTCTTTTAAAGTCACTTCTGAAGATACCATTGGAAAAGTCCTTTTTGAGCTGGGTAATCACCAGTGGGATATTGACCGGTTAAAGGATCTTTTAACAAAAATTCTGCCTACGAACAATCCGGTGATCGATTTTGAAGTCGAGCACGATTTTCCTTATATAGGAAAAAAGATCATGCTGGTTAATGCTTACCGGGTAGAGTTTGAGGGGCAGTATAAAGACCGCATCCTAATTGCTATCGAGGATATTACTGACAAAAAAGAGATTGACAGACGCAAGGATGACTTTCTTTCTATCGCAAGCCACGAATTAAAAACACCTTTGACGACGATTAAGGGCTTTGTGCAGTTGCTTGAAAGAATGATTCCGGAAAATTCATCTGAAAAATTTGTCACTACGCTGGGGAAAGTATCCGTTTATGTAGACCGGCTGAATAATCTGATATCAGAACTGTTGGATACATCCAAAATCCAGTCCGGAAATATTGAGATCCATAAGGAACCGTTCGATATCGACAAACTGATAAAAGATACCGTTGAAAATCTTGCACTGGCAACACCGGAATATAAAATTAACATCATCAGTAACACTAAAGCAGACATTCTGGGAGATGAGCTGCAAATCTCGCAGGTGATTAATAACCTTGTATCCAATGCCATTAAGTACTCACCGGGAAAAGACAAGATTGATGTATACTGTAACAGGGTCGGAAATTTTGTAAAGGTCTCTGTAAAGGATTATGGTATGGGCATAAGCCAGCAGGATCAGGCAAAGATTTTTGACAGGTTCTTCCGCGCCCGGGACATTCAGAAAAAATTTCCGGGTATGGGAATAGGGCTTTATATATGCCATGAGATCATCGCTAAACACAATGGAACATTATGGGTAGAAAGTGAAATAGGTTCGGGATCTACATTCAATTTCACTTTACCAATTATGAAAAGATAAGAAAATGGAAGGAAAAAAAATAATGATTTGTGATGACGACCCCGGAATATTGGAAGTTCTGGAAATGATCCTTGAAATCGAAGGGTATACCGTTTATACAGAAAGCAACAGTACCAATTTAATCAAAGAGATCAGTCAGACCCTGCCGGACCTGCTCCTTATGGATCTCTGGATGCCGGTACTGTCGGGAGACCAGTTGTTAAGAACAATCAGAGGAACGAAAGAATTGGAGCATCTGCCTGTAATTATTCTTTCCGCCAGTGTTGATGGCAACGAAATCGCCAGTAATGCCGGGGCCGACGGATTTATTGCCAAACCATTTGATATGGATGAAGTATCTGTGAAAATTCAAAATGTATTATCAGATATACGACAAGTCAATTAGTCTGCCGTAACATTCCCATTAATTGTACAGTTAATTTAAGACTGGAGCATACTGTTTGTATGATCATACCAACCATAGGAGAATTAAAATATCGTTATTTTAATTCTCCTTTTTTTCGGCATCTTATAAAAGTATATGCCTCTGATGATGTATCGATAATTGTTATTTAACTTTTTAAACCTATTGATGATCGTATTATAAAAAAACATCTGATTTGAGCAATTAGAATTGCAATGCAGGTAAACTTAGTTTAAAATATTCTGCTTTATTAACAAACGTAAAAATTAGAGTTTTAAAACTGAACACCTGATTAACAACGGAAATCGAATTGGTTTTGTTAAAGAATCTTAATAAAAAAAACCGCATCCTTGCCTAAAACAGGCGGCTGCGGTTTATTTTTTTTTAACATACCTAAATAATATGTTAAAATGTGTTAAAATAAGAACCTGACAATTATCATATCAGGGCTTTTTTAGTTGGAATACATACTTTTGTAGTGCTTTTGAAAAATACTATTCCTTTTTTAACACGGTTAAATCAAATTTATATGAAGAAAAGAGTTTTGTTTTATTTAGTTGCTTTAGTTTCTACAGTTTCCTTACAGTCTTGCGCTACCAATTATGTAGTTTCAAAACCAGCAACTTACACTAAAGAATACAAAACAGATGCCAAACTTGCTTCTCTTGATACGAAGAAGATGGAGCAGGACAAGCAAAGATTAATTGATTCTTTCCTTGCAGAAAAAGCGGCATCTTTAGTAAATGCTAAAAACGCAGTTAAGAATTCTGAGATAGCCAAGGCAATCAGACACAACAAAACGATCGACAATGTCTTAACAGAAGCTGAAACATACTTGGGAACACCTTACAGATATGGAGGGATGACAAGAAATGGTATCGATTGTTCAGCTTTCGTTCTTTCTGTATTCGGTGCCGCAGCAGGCCTTAGCTTACCTAGAGTAGCTGCCTCTCAGTCACAGGAAGGAGAAAAAATTGAAAAGGAAAACCTTCAGAAAGGAGACCTTATTTTCTTTTCTCATGGAAGAAGAATTTCTCACGTTGGTATTGTAGAAAGTGTAACAGAAGAGGGGGAGGTTAAATTCATTCACGCTGCTACATCAAGGGGGGTAATGATTTCTTCATTAAATGACTCTTACTGGGGACCTAAATACAGATTCGGAAAAAGAGTAATCAACGAAAACGGAGAAGCCTATAATAATCTGGCCAGTACAACTCCAGCATCAAACGCAACAAGTTTTTAATTTTAAATAATTGATTTAAATAATGAAACCATCAATATGTTGATGGTTTTTTTATTTTTAAATTTTAATAACTTTCTATATCGCCAATCTTTTCCAGTCTATATCTACTCTGTCTGATGTTAGCTATTTTTATCAATTTCGATGTCGAACTGTTGCAAAAGTCCGTCGATTCCGGAAAGTGAAAATTTAGCCTTTTTCAGCCTGTTCTGAGCAGGATCTATCGAATAGTTGACTGATGTTCTGAAATCTGCTTTTTCCAGGTTGGTATTCTCGAAAACAGCCCCAGCCAGATCGCAGTGGTTAAAGACGGCAAAAGAAAGATCACAGTCGGAAAAATCCGCCTCTATAAGCTTTGAATTTTTAAACTGAGTTCTCTTTATGTTTGTTCTGTAGAAAATTGAATGGTGCAACAGGCAGCCCTCAAAACTAAAAGCCATTCCAAATGCATTGCAGTCATCAAAGTGAAGTCCGAACATCTTACATTCTTTAAAAATAACCTCACGAAAGGCCGTAGAAACAAGTTTTGACATACTCAGATTACACGCTACGAATTGACAGTCGCTAAAACTGAAACCCGACAGATCTGCGTATTCAAAATTACAATTCCGGAATACACAGTTTTCATATTCACCTTTTTCAAACTGTGAAAAAACGGCATCTTCGAAAGTCTGGTCCAAAATGTATGCTTCTTTCATGAGAGTATGATTTTGTCGTAAATATAAATCAGGAATTTATTCGATAATGCTTTATCCAACCTGTCGCTTCAAATTTTTAAACCAGGCTGTTTTTATCAGCGTAATTCAGTTTAAAGAAAATGAAAGTCATGATCGAGAAGGCTAATAGAGAACTTCCTCCGTAGCTGAAATAGGGTAAAGGAATACCGACGGTAGGAAAAAGTCCCATAACCATCCCTAAATTAATCGTAAAGTGCATGAGAAGAATAGAGGCAAAGCAATACCCGAAAACCCTGTTAAAGGTAGATTTCTGCTTTTCTGCAAGGTAATAGATCCTACCTATATATACCATATAAGATAACACCAGCACAGCACTGCCCAGAAACCCCCATTCTTCTCCCACGGTACAGAAGATATAATCGGTTTCTTGCTCCGGAACAAATTTCCCTTGGGTTACAGAACCTTCCCTGTACCCTTTTCCTAAAAAGCCGCCCGATCCTATTGCGGTTTTTGAATACAGTAAATTATATCCTGAAGTATCCCTGAAAGCCTTTTCACCTTTAAAAAGAACCTCAATTCTCTCTCTCTGGTGTTTTGGCAGTTTTTCTAAAATATAAGGCGACCCAAAAGCAAGTCCGCATAAGACCAGAATAGATCCCGCAATCCCAGAAATAGAAATAACATTCCAGGACATTTTATAATAATTCATCGCGATCCATCCTCCTGCAATCAGCAAAATGGTAATAACAACGTATACCGGAGGTATAGCCAGTGAAACAAGAAATACACCTGCAAAAAGAAAGCCCACGCCGAAAAGCAGACCGCTCAGCCCTTCCCGGTATAACGCGATAAAAAAAGCGATGAACACCAACATAGAACCCACATCAGGAATGGCAAGAACCACAACTGCAGGAATCCCTATAATTCCAAGTGCCGTTAAAAGTGATTTTCTGTTTTTTAAATTAAAGTCTGGACCGGAAACATAGTTGGAAACCATAAGGGCTGTTCCTATCTTTGCAAATTCTACAGGTTGCATCGTAAAACTTCCGAATTTATACCAGTTTTTCTGGCCCAAAATTTCTTTTCCGAAAGGAAAAAGACCGATAAGCAGTAAAACACCGCTTATATAGATGATCCCAGCCATATTTTCAAAGAATTTACTTCTTCCGACAAAAATAATAAGTCCTACAAACAGAGAAATACCGAAGAAAATCAATTGTTTTTCGCCCAATTTCTGGTCTACACTGTAAATATTTGCAATGGCAAAAATGCAAAGCAGGAAATATAAGCCAAGACCTAATTTATCTATTCCTTCTGTCCATTTCATTGCTTCGCAGGTTTTGTATTTTTACTGTTCTTTGTTTCTTCGTCAATCCTTTTCTGCAGTTTAAGCTTCTGTTCCTTAACCAATTTAAGGCTATCCTGAATTCTTTTTTGTTTCACAGAATCCATAGCAGGATCTTTATAAAGACCTTTACGTTTCAGATCAGCTACCCACTGTCTCTTATATTCAGGCATGAAACTGGCGCCTGTCATTTTTTTATAAAGATTTTCTCTTTTTAAATCTCCTGTAATATATTTTTCAGCAATGACTGCAGAAGCAGGGCCCGCCCATGTGGCACCGAATCCGGCATGCTCCATCACGGCAACTACCACAATTTTAGGTTTATCTGCAGGAGCAATCAGTACAAAAATTGAGTTGTCTTTTCCCTGCGGAACCTGTGCCGTACCCGTTTTTGCCAACATCGTAAAGTCGTTGGATTTTAAACTTCTCGCGGTTCCCCTCAGTACTACGGCCTCCATTCCTTTCAGTACAGGCTCAAAGTGTTTCGGATCTACCAAAGTCTTATGTTTCTTTTTGAATCTCGGATCAGGATTAGGTTTTCCATCGATCGCTTTTACAATATGGGGCGTATAGTACCAGCCTTTGTTGGCAATCGCTCCCACATAATTGGCCAGCTGGAGAGGCGTGATCATGATGTCCCCCTGCCCCATTCCGTTAAAAACGGCACCGGTGGCCAGAGGATCCCAGTTTTTATAATCTTTTTTACCGCTGTATTTGTTCAGCGTTTTTTGTCTTTTCTCATAAAATTCTCCTGATGGAATTCTGCCTTTTGCTCCTACTGCCAGGTCATTATTTAAAAATTCCCCCACACCGAAGCTGTTCATGATTTTTTTCCACTCATCTACTCCCTTGGATGGATTGCCCGGATATTTATTAATAATAGCCAGATAAGCATAGGAAAAGTAACAGTTGCTGGAAATCTGAATAGACGGAATCAAAGGATCTGCTCCTCCGTGACCTTTAATTCTTAATCCTCTGTAATTAAAACCGCCTCCACAGGGAAATATGGTATTCTCTGTCATCACTCCCATCTGCATCGCTGAAAGTGCGGTCAGCAGCTTAAAAGTGGAACCGGGAGGGTAAGCAGCCTGTGCGGACCTGTCAAAAGTAGGTTTATTTTCATAAATCGTATCTTTTGATAAGGCGTATAGATTCTTGGATTTGTTAGGACCTGTAAATAAGTTCGGATCAATATCCGGGCCGGTGGCCATGGTTAATATCTCACCGTTATTAGGGTCTATGGCGACGATAGCGCCATGCTTATCCACAAGCATTTCTTCGGCCATTCTCTGGAGATCATAATCAATAGTCAGCGTGATGTCTTTTCCCGTAATAACATCCTTATCCAGTGCCCCGTTTTTGTAAGAACCAATGTTTCGAAGCCGGATATCCTTCTGGATATATTTCATTCCTTTTACGCCCCGAAGTTCTTTTTCATAAGATTTTTCCACTCCCGTTTTCCCGATAAAATCTCCAGGCAGATAGTATGTAGAATCTTTTTTTATTTCTCTTTCATTAACTTCACTCGTGTAGCCTAAAAGGTTTCCTGAAGTAGAAACTTCGTACTGACGCTGAGGTCTTGAAACAATACTGAACGCAGGATATTTAAATATAATTTCCTGAACTCTGGCGATATCTTCTCTGCTGAGGTCCTTAATAAAAGTCATCGGCGTCAGCTTCGAATAATATTTTTCTTTTTTGATGATATTTACCCTGGTGATGAAGTCAGATTTACTGATCTTCATTAAATTACAAAAGCCAATGGTATCAAAATCAGGCTTCATTAAGGCTTGTGTAAAAGAAATCTCGTATGCAGGCTGGTTGCCTACCATGATTTTCCCGTTTCTGTCGAAAATGACTCCCCGTTGTGGAATGACGTATTCGATTTTAATGGATGTATTGGCCGCATTTAAGGCATACCGGTCTGTAAACAACTGTAAATAAGCAAGTCTCGCCACGAAAATCAAGGCGATAACAGCAAGAGCGGAAAAAACTTTTAAATAACGTGTGTTCAAACTTTTTGTTTGATTTTAAATATTAATGCATAAATAACAATAAAGATAAATGAAATTATACTCGTTACCAATACATTAATTAATATTTCAAAAAATCTACTCAACTTAAAGAACTCTATATATTGCACTAAAAGCTGATGTAAAAAGATACTTGAAAATAAAAACAGCAAAAACTGCGCCCACTGGAGGGACTGAAATGAGAAAAAATCGGTGGAAGTATCGGTAGAGGTTCTGAAAATTAAGGTTCTGAAATACGCGATCAATGTTGTAGCAAACGCATTGATTCCCCATGAGTAAAGGAAAGCATCTACCGAGAGACCGATTAAAAAACTGAGCGCAAGGAATTGAAATTTATTTCTGAAAAAAGGATAAAACATGACAAATACAGGATATAATACCGGCGTGTATTTTCCGAAAATCGTAATCCTGTTCAAAACAAATATTTGTAATGCAACCAGAAAAATCATGATTAATATGTCCGTAAATAAAGTCCTGCTAATCATTTTCTTTTTTTATTACAGCCTGCATGGTATCCTGAATCTTTTGTACTTCAGCTTTTTTAAGATTTTTAACAACGAACACTTTATTCAAAGCGCCCATTTTTTCGCTTAATTCAACTGAAATATCCCAGAAACCTGTTTTATTATCTACCGAATATCCTGCAATGGTACCGATCATTACCCCTTTAGGAAAAATTGCTGATTTACCATCGGTAATCACGGTATCTCCTACTTTTAAAGCTACATATTTAGGAATGTCTGCCAGGTGCATTACTCTCGAATTATCACCATTCCAGGTTAAGGTTCCGAAATATCCTGAATTTTTTAAGGCAGCATTTATTCGGATTGTGTTTACACTCAAAACAGACTGAACCAATGCGTAGCTATCGGTAGAGTTAATGACAATTCCGGCAATTCCCTTTGGAGCCATTACGCCCATCTGCGGAAACACCCCGTCTCTTCTGCCTCTGTTTATAGTAAAGTAATTGTTTCTTCTGTTGATGCTGTTAAAAACAATTTCACCATCAACGAATGTATAGATCTGTCCACCACCCAGGGTGTCATGAACTTTTCTGAACTGAGGATTTGCAGCGCCCTGTTTTCCGTAGAGCTCTACCATTAATGCTTTATTCTGAGAAACCAGATCTTCGTTGATCTGTTTAAGCTTCAGATAAGAAACTCCTTCGTCAATATATCCCGAAACCCTGGAGTTTAACGCAGCAGACTGACCTGCGATCCAGGATTTCTGCATGGCATTTTTAGAGAATATCAGAACCAGAGCAATAATTTGCAGGAATATAAAGAAGACAAAAAGTGCGTTCTTCGAAAATAATCTCAGCAAAAATCCCATTCAGATGTGTTCGTAAAAGTTAAAATTATTTAATTAAGAAATTGAATTTATCCATATTCTTAAGCGCAATACCTGTTCCGCGAACTACGGCTCTCAAAGGATCTTCTGCAACGAATACAGGCAGACCTGTTTTCTTGTGTAACCTATCCGCAAGCCCTCTCAGCAATGCACCGCCACCAGCAAGATAAATACCTGTTTTATAGATATCTGCAGCCAACTCAGGAGGAGTAAGGGAAAGCGTTTCCATAACGGCATCTTCAATCCTGATAATGGATTTGTCTAATGCACGGGCAATCTCTTTATACCCAACCATAATTTCTTTAGGTTTCCCTGTGATAAGGTCTCTACCCTGCACCGGAATATCTTCAATATCAACATCAAGATCCTCAACAGCAGAGCCCACTTCAATTTTGATTCTCTCAGCCGTTCTTTCACCGATGTAAAGGTTGTGGTGCGTTCTCAGGTAATATGCAATATCATTAGTAAATACATCCCCGGCAATTTTCACAGATTTATCACAAACGATACCTCCTAAAGCAACCACGGCAATTTCCGTAGTACCCCCACCGATATCGATAATCATATTACCTTCAGGTTTCTGTACATCGATCCCGACTCCTATAGCTGCTGCCATTGGCTCATAGATCAATCGTACTTCTTTAGCATTTACTTTCTGGGCAGAATCTCTTACTGCTCTCTTTTCAACCTCAGTGATTCCGGAAGGAATACAGATCACAATTCTTAAAGCCGGTTGAATAAATTTACCTTTGATTCCAGGAATTTTTTTGATAAATTCTTTAATCATATGTTCAGAAGCATGAAAATCTGCAATAACCCCGTCTTTCAATGGACGAATGGTCTTGATATCCTCGTGAGTTTTACCCTGCATATGCTTCGCATGCTCCCCGACCGCAATCGGTCTCCCTGTAGAACGCTCAATTGCAACAATTGACGGCTGATCTATAACAATTTTATTATTATGGATGATAAGGGTGTTGGCAGTACCAAGGTCTATCGCAATTTCTTGCGTAAACATATCGAATAAACTCATATTTTCCTTCTGATTTTTTAAAGAGTTACAAAGATATAAATTTAAGACAACCAAAGAAATTCCGCAAGCACTTAATTTGGTTAAAATTTTATTAAAATTTTAACTCCTCTATTAACTTTTACATTAATCAATTAGACAGCCTGATCTCAACCAGATTTCAGTTAATGATTGATTAGAAGGGGTTAGATGGAAGGTAATCATTTTGAGGATCTGAAAGAAATTATTCTCCGGATGATTTATGAGCTCTTAAACGTTAAAATTAATCTGGAAAATTTAACTTTTCATATTCCAGACTGCTTATTTAGAAGCAAACCAAAATAGTTTTTTACGATAATTATCATATACATTATCAGAAAATCTTTAATTAAAAAAACCGTAAATTTGCTCCGCTTATGTTACAGTATTCCAATATACATCAAACTTCGAATTTCGCCGTACTTTCTATAAGCTTTGAAAAGGCTGATGTAGAAACCAGGGGAAAATTTGCATTCTTTGATGAAAATATCAAAAACTTTGTCACCCGAATTCACAATGAAGATTTAGGGGATGCTTTTGTGGTATCGACCTGTAACAGAACCGAAATCTACACTACTTCGCCCAATTATCTTCTGGTTGCCGAAGAATACTGCAAGACGATCAGAGTGCATTTTACCGATTTCATCAAATTTGCGAATATCCATACGAAAGAAGAAGCACTGACCCATCTGTTCAGAGTGGCAGCAGGTCTTGAAAGCCAGATCATCGGTGACTTTGAAATTATCGGGCAGATCAAAAAAGCATACAACCGCTTTAAAAAAGAAAGAAAAAATTCTAATCCTTTTTTAGAAAGATCGATTAATTCTGCTATTCAGATTTCGAAAAGAATCAAAAATGAAACAGGAATTTCCAATGGTGCAGCTTCCGTTTCTTACGCTGCAGTACATTATATTTTAAATAACCAAAAAAGAATTACTGAGAAAAATATCCTGCTATTGGGTGTAGGAGAGATCGGCCAGAACACTGTTGAGAATCTGGTAAAGCATGTGTACCAGCCAAAAATTAAAATCGCCAACAGAACACAGGAAACAGCAGTGAAGATCTCCGAGAAATACAATATTCCTCACATCGATTATTCTGATTTTGATCAGGAACTCAGCGGCACGGATATTCTGATTGTCGCTACCGGAGCAAGACATCCTATTGTAAATAAATCCCACTTCCCCAACGGAAAGGAAACATTAGTCATTGACCTTTCGATCCCCAATAACGTTGATAAAAACGTAGTGGAAAATAAGAATGTAACCTTAATTGATGTTGACGAGCTTTCGAAACAGATTCAGGAAACCATTCAGCAAAGAGAGAAAGAAATTCCGAAAGCCGAAAAAATCATCAAGGAAATGACCAAAGATTTTCTTGAATGGGAAAAAAAGAGAAGACTGGCACCTAATATCCATCATTTTAAGGCGGTTTTAAAAAATATGGAACGCAATGAAATGCATAATTTTTACAGAAAAAATAAATATATCAATATCCCTGATATGGAGCTTTCTGATAAGATGATTCAGAAAATCACCAGCCGTTTTGCAAAATATATTATTGACAATCCTTTAAAAGCAGAAGAAATCAGTAAATTAATGCACGAAATATTAGTTGAACAACCAAACAACGAATTCAATGAAAAGCATTAGAATCGGTACCAGAAATTCCGCCCTTGCACTCTGGCAGGCGAGAGAAGTTGCGAGACATCTTCAGAACAAAAATTATTTAACCGAAATTGTTCCTATTGTATCTTCTGGTGATAAAAATCTTAACCAGCCGCTTTATTCTTTAGGAATCACGGGCGTGTTCACAAGAGACCTGGATATCGCCTTATTAAATGACGAGATCGACATTGCGGTCCATTCTTTAAAGGACGTTCCCACCAATCTTCCTGAAAACCTTAAAATCATTGCCTGCCTGGAAAGAGATTTTCCCCAGGATGTTCTGATCCGCAAGGAATCAGCTAAAAACAAGGAGTTTCATGAGCTGAAGCTGGCAACCAGCAGCCTCAGGAGGAGAGCATTTTGGCTGAAAAACTATCCTCATGCAGAGTTTTCCGACATCCGCGGAAATATACAGACGCGTCTACAAAAACTGGAGGACGGTGATTTTGATGCAACCATTTTATCGTTAGCAGGAATCATGCGGATGAAAATGGAAATCGACTACGAAATGCTTCCTTTCTTAATTCCGGCTCCTTCACAAGGCGTCATTGCTGTTGCAGGACATTCTGAAAAGACGGAGATCAACGAAATCCTAAGCTCGATCAATCACAAGCCTACACAGATCTGTGTAGAGATGGAAAGAAACTTCCTGAATACATTAGAAGGCGGCTGTACTGCTCCGATTGGCGCATTCGCAGAAATATTTGAAGATCAGATCCGTTTCAAAGCAGGCCTTTGTTCTTTAGATGGCAAAAGCTGCATCACCACAGATGAAAGCTTTGTATATAATGATGAAGAAAACTTTGGGAAAAAATTCGCAAAAATAGTTCTTGAAAACGGCGGAAAAGAACTCATGTCCGAAATTAAAAGCCAGATTTAAAATATACTTTCTTAAGCTTTACGCTTCAAAAAATGAAAATCTTATTTACCAAAAATATAGACCCATCTGTTATATCCAAAGAATTAGGAGAGCATATTGCGGTCGATTGTATTGAGGTAATCAGGACAAGTCATCTGACCGTTCGTTCTTTTGATTTAAAGGATCATTCCTTAATTTTCACCAGTGCAAACGGGGTACATTCCTTTTTTAAAAACGGCTTTACACCCAATGAAGATTTTACTGCAAAAAATTATAATAAGATCTATTGTGTTGGTGAAAAGACAAAAAGAGCATTAAGAAAATACGGTTTCGGGACCTTTAAGGTTCTGAAAAATGCAGACACCCTCTCCAGATTCCTGATTGGTCATTGTCAGCATGAGAATTTCCTGCACTTCTGCGGCAATCTGGCCATCAGTGTCCTTGACCGGGAACTTCCGCTGCAAAACATTAAATATAAAAAAGTTACCGTTTACAACACTGAAGAGCTAAATCCTCTGATACCTGAAAAATATCATGCTGCTGTTTTTTTTAGTCCGAGTGGAGTTCGTAGTTTTGCAAAAAACAATTCACTGGAAAACATGAAGCTTTTTTCCATCGGGGAAACGACTTCCTCCGAATTGAAAAAGTACACTTCCAAAGAAATTTTCACTTCGGAAGAGAATAATTTAATCTCCATTTTTTCACTGATTAAAAAATTTCTTCATGCTTCATGATAACAACATTGGCAAATTATAATCTAAATAAATTATGATCAAAAACGACCTATACCTAAAGGCTCTCCGTGGTGAAACCGTAGAAAGACCGCCTGTCTGGATGATGAGACAAGCCGGAAGATACTTACCGGAATTCATTGCTCTGCGTGACAAGTATGACTTCTTTACGAGATGTCAGACCCCGGAGCTGGCTTCTGAAATTACAGTACAGCCCATCAGAAGATATCCTTTGGATGCTGCTATTCTGTTTTCTGATATTTTAGTAGTTCCCCAGGCCATGGGAATCGATTTTAAAATGAAAGAAAATGTAGGTCCGTGGCTTGATAATCCGATCAGAACAATGGCAGACGTTCAAAATGTGATTGTTCCGGATGTGAATGATACGCTGGGATACGTTTTTGATGCCATTGAACTGACTTTACAGAAGCTCGACAATGAAATCCCGTTAATTGGTTTCGCAGGTTCACCCTGGACCATTCTTTGCTACTGTGTGGAAGGAAAAGGAAGCAAGGCTTTTGATATTGCCAAATCTTTCTGTTTCCAACAACCGGAAGCTGCTCATCTGCTGCTTCAGAAAATCACGGATACTACCATTGCTTATCTGAAAAGAAAAGTAGAGAAAGGCGTTTCTGCTGTTCAGGTTTTTGATTCGTGGGGGGAATGCTTTCTCCGGCAGACTATCAGGAATTTTCATGGAAATACATTAACCAGATTGTGGAAGCTTTAAGCCCGCTAACACATGTTGTTGTTTTCGGAAAAGGATGCTGGTTTGCTCTGGAAGAAATGGTTCAGTCACCGGTTTCGGCTTTAGGTGTGGACTGGACGATCAAACCGGAATTCGCCAGAACCCTTACCAACCATACGATGACCCTTCAGGGGAACTTTGATCCGGCGAGACTTCATTCTACGCCTGAGACAATTAAAAAGATGGTCAATGAAATGATTAACCGTTTTGGGAAAGACCGGTATATTGCCAATCTTGGCCACGGAATTTTACCTAACATTCCTTTGGAAAATGCAGAAGCGTTTATCCGAGCGGTAGTGGACTGGAAACCTGCTTCTCAGTTTTAATTTACGTTAATTTCAGAAGAAACTGGCTTTACTGTTATCATAAACCAAAATCCCTTTCTATTTTCGAAAGGGATTTTTCTATGGGTAAAATAATTAGTTGATCTCTGTGATAAAATCTTCTTTGGGCTTTCTTACTTTGGTAAGGTTTACGAGCCAGTCATCAGGAGTATCCCTATAGCCAATTGGCAGTAACAGTACACTTTTTAATCCCTTTTCTTTTAAATGTAAAACCTCATCAACAGCTTCCGGGGAGAACCCTTCCATTGGCGTGGAATCCACCTCTTCAAAGGCCGCTGCAATAATCGCTGCTCCAAATGAAATATAAGCCTGTTTTGAAGCATGTATGAAGTTCTCTTCAGCAGATCTCTGCGGATAGGTGCTCAGTAGCATCTGTCTGTAGTTTTCCCAGCCTTCATTTTTAAATCCGCGGATATCATTGGTTAGATCAAACATTTTATTGATTCTTTCTTCTGTATAATTATCCCAGGCAGCAAAAACCAAAAGATGCGAACAATCGGTGATCTGTGGCTGATTCCAGGCGTGAGGCTTAATCTGCTCCTTAATTTCCTGATTGGTGATCACCAAAATTTCAAAAGGCTGAAGACCACTGGAAGTAGGGGCCAGTCTGGCTGCCTCCAATATTTTATCCACTTTTTCCTGTGGTACTTTCTCACCGTTCATTGCCTTAGTGGCATATCTCCAGTTGAGCTTTTCAATTAATTCCATAAATTTAAATTTAACACTGCAAAATTACTTCAAGTATGCTGAATAAGATTAAAGATTTTTCAGATTTGACTTATTGTTAATATCTATAAATGGAAAACACTCCGGACAGATGACCGGAGTGTCTAAATATATCTTATAATATCAGCTCAACATTCTCTGTGCTTTTTTCACCCCTTCCACCAATGCATCAATTTCATCAAAGGTATTGTAAACGGCGAAACTTGCTCTTACAGTTCCTGCAATATTAAAGAAATCCATGATCGGCTGGGTACAGTGATGTCCTGTCCGTACGGCAATTCCCATTTTATCAAGGATCATACCCACGTCAGAAGCAATGCCTATTCCTTCCAGATTGAATGAAACCACTCCTGTTCTTTTGGCCTTTTCACCATAGATTCGGATCCCGTCCAGTTCCAACAGACGCTTTTGAGCATATTCCAGTAAAGCATTTTCATGTTTCTGAATATTCTCCTGCCCTACTTTATAAATAAAGTCAATAGCTGCTCCTACAGCGATATTTCCGCCTACGTTGGGTGTTCCTGCTTCATATTTAAACGGAAGGGCTGCATAGGTTGTTCCGTTGAACGAGCAGGTGGCGATCATCTCTCCGCCCCCATGAAATGGCGGTAAATCTTCAAGAATTTCCTGTTTCCCGTACAAAATACCTGTTCCCATCGGTGCATACATTTTATGGCCAGAAAACACAAAAAAATCACAATCCATCTTCTGAACATCAATGGTAAAATGGGGAGCGGACTGGGCTCCGTCAATTACAATATAAGCATCAGAATTTTTCCTTGTTTTCGCAATGATTTCTTCGATAGGATTTACTACCCCCAACGCATTCGAAACCTGATTAATAGAAACAACCTTTGTTTTTTCACTTAAAAACTTATCCAGATGCTCCAGCTGCACAATTCCATCTTCATTAATCGGAAGTACTCTCAATTTTGCTCCTGTTCTTTCACAAAGCAATTGCCACGGAACAATATTCGAATGGTGCTCAAGATAAGAGATGATAATTTCATCATCTTTTTTAAGCTTCTGCGTCAGAATATAAGCAATAAGATTAAGACCTTCTGTAGTGCCTTTTGTAAAAATCACCTCGAAATCATGCCTGGCATTGATGAATTTCTGGATTTTTCTTCTCGAAAGTTCCATTTCCTCTGTTGCCAGCTGACTTAAAGTATGAATTCCTCTGTGTACATTGGCATTGAGCTCCGTATAATATTTAGTCCAGACTTCCAGAACGGAGTCGGGCTTTTGTGATGTCGCTGCATTATCTAAATAAACCAATGGTTTACCGTTTACCTTCTGATCTAATATAGAAAACTGACTTCTGATTTCCTGAATGTCAAACATTTATTAAAATTTTAAATTAAAACGTTCTTATTTAGAACACCTCAAATTTACGCCTTTTTTTCGGATTCCTCCCGGATGCTGACGGTTGTCATTTATAGAAAGATTCAATGGATCATATGGCAGGCTTCATCCAACCAAGTCATTAGTACACATTTATATTCATCTTTTAGCACACAAAAAAACCTGTCAAACTGAGTTGACAGGTTCTTATATTGTTTAAATAAGCAATTCTTATTCTGCTGCAGTTTCTTCTGCTGCCGGAGCTTCTCCTTCAGCTGCAGTTTCTTCTTCATCTTCATCATCCATTGCTGCTGCACCTCCTTTCATTGCATTTCTAGACATCTTAACAGCAACTACTACTGCGTTGTCAGGGTGAACGAATGAGTATCCTTCAGCCTTGATACCTCCAACATAAAGTTTGTTACCAATTCTTAACGGAGTAACATCAACAACGATTTCGTCAGGTAAGTTAGCAGGAATAGCTTTTACTTTCAATTTTCTGAAAGACTGACGCAAAACACCACCAGCTACAACACCTTTAGAACGACCTGTAATTCTTACAGGAACCTCCATCACTACCGGCTTATCTTCAGATAACTGATAGAAGTCTGCGTGAAGGATTTTGTCTGTAATCGGGTGGAACTGAATATCCTGAAGAACAGCAGGGATTACCTGTCCGTCGATTTCAATAGATACCGTGTGTGCTTCAGGAGTATATACCAAACCTTTGAATGACTTCTCTTCTGCAGAGAAATTCAATGGCTCACCACCTCCGTAAACAACACAAGGAACTAATTCAGCATCACGTAGAGCCTTTGTAGATTTTTTACCCACGCTTTCTCTTTTTGTACCTTGAATTGTAATAGATTTCATTTATAAAAATTTAAAAAATTGTTTTAAGTTTAATTCGCAAACTCACTGAAAACCAATTAAATAACAAATTTGCTACTAATAGATTGGTGCTCATGTACCATCTTCATAACGTCTGCAAATAATGGGGCGCAAGATAGCACTTTTATTTTAGTTGACAAATTATTTTTAACAGGAATTGAGTCAGTTACAATCACTTCCAATAATTTTGAGTTTTCTATATTGTCATAAGCTTTACCTGAAAGGACTCCATGTGTAGCCATTGCTCTTACAGATTTTGCTCCTTTTTCAATAAGAATCTCTGCCGCTTTACAAAGGGTACCTGCGGTATCAATCATATCATCGATAAGAATCACATTCTTCCCTTCTACATCACCGATCAGGAACATTTCCTCCACTACATTAGCTTTCTTTCTTTCTTTGTAAGCAATCACTACCTCTGCGCCTAAGTGACCCGCATAGTTTTTGGCTCTTTTTGCTCCACCCATATCCGGAGAAGCAATGGTAAGATCTTCAAGATTCAGGTCTCTGATATAATCTACGAAAATAGTAGATGCATATAAGTGATCTACCGGAATTTCGAAGAACCCCTGAATCTGATCTGCGTGAAGGTCCATGGTCATCACTCTTGTTGCTCCCGCAGCTGTTAAGAGATTAGCTACCAGCTTTGCACCGATCGGCGCCCTTGGCTGGTCTTTTCTGTCTTGTCTTGCAAGTCCGAAATACGGAAGTACGACAGTAATGCTTTTTGCAGAAGCTCTTTTCGCAGCATCAATCATTAGAAGAAGCTCTAAAAGATTGTCTGCAGGCGGGAATGTAGATCCGATTAGGAATACTCTTCCTCCTCTTACAGATTCATCAAGAACAGGCTCAAATTCCCCGTCGCTGAACTCCTGAAAGTTGATTTTTCCTAATTCTTTCCCATAATACTGGGCAATTTTCTCTGCCAGGTCCTTACTCGTCCTTGTAGAAAATAGATAACTTAACTGATCGGCCATTTTTACTTTTTAAAAGATTTTGCAAATTTAAAAAAAAACCACAAGAATTAGTCTTGTGGTTTCTAAGTTTTTACTATTTCAGTTTTACTGAGGGAATTTTACCCCTGAATATTTGTTGGGATCTACCTGTGGTAAAGTAGATTTGTATTTTGCGTTAATTGATTTAATAAATTCATTAGCAATGATGGCGTACCCTCTTCCGGTTAAGTGAACCCCATCTAAAGAGAAAGCTCCACCCGTAACGAAAGTTGCCGTATACTTCACCCCATTCCAGGTAATTCCTGCTTTGGAATCCAGTTCTTTCATTTTCGTGTTTGCGTCTACAAAAGCAAGATTGTAAGAATCTGCCAGCCCTTTAATGGCAACATTATATGCTTTAACTGCTGTTGAAATATTACTTACTTCATCTGCTGTCAGAGAAAGCTGGTCTCCAATCGGGAAACTGGCACCATATATAAACTGAGAGTTGGCTGTAGGAGCCTGATTTGTAATAGCATCCAGACCTAAAAGCTTGCTTGCCGTAAGGAGAATGAGTTCACCCTGTTTTGCCTGACGGGTCTGCCCAAAAGCATTGCCGATAAAGGTTGCCTGATCCAAAGGATATCCCCCAGCTACGAGAGCACCGGTAAGCTGAGCAGAAAGATTGGCCAATTTGTTATCCTTAATCAGAACAGGGTTGTTTCCTGCCGTTACAGGATTAAGTCTGTTTCCCTGCCCATAGATGTTAAGCACAGCTTTTAAAGGACCGTAAAGAGTTGTATTCAACTTCTGAGCAGTGGCTGCATCCAGAGGAATAGCATTATACGGCACTCTTGTAAAGAAGGGGATACTGGTTACATCTGGAATATTTGCGATGATCCCTTTTGTAGCGCCCACACTTTTAAGACCATCCAACACCCCTTTTATAGAACCGGCCAATACATTCGGATCTGAAATATCATTAGATTTGTAAGTGCCAGGATTTAAGTTTCCGGTTTGTACTGTCGCTGCCGAGTACGTGGTAACCGTTCCTGAGGCCTGTGAATTTGTACCTCCATTAGTCGCATAAGAAAGTACATCGTTATTTCCTATCCATAGAGAGAAAAATGTTGGAGCCTGAGACATTGCATCGGCTAAGACCGTAGTGGAAGCTGAAGAAGCGAATCTTGCAAAATACGGGTTGGCAGTTCCCCCAGCTAATCCTGCAGGATTACCATAATTAGGAGCCACCAGATGGAAAGATTTAGCACCCGGAACACCCATATTTCTGTATGGTCTTCCCGCTGAAATATTGTCTAAAGCCGTGGTAGTAGTTAGAGCCTCAGGAGAAAGCGCTCCGTTGACCACTTTTAATTCAAGTTTTCCCGGAAATAAAAAATTTCCAGCCGCATCCTTTAAATTGCTAAAACCACCGATGTCATTAGGCATCATAGGCTGGTTAAAATCTCCTCCTCCTGCAAGTTTCATCTGACCTGCAATCATGCTTGGATAAGATTCGTTCTGTCCCGAACTGTACAGCGCGCCATCTCTGTATCCTGAAGTTAAAGAGTTTCCTAAAGAAACGTATCTGGTGAAATCAGCCTCACCACTCGTTACAGGAATATCTTTTACATCCGTATCAAAATCGTGCTCGCAACTTGTTGTTACAAATAGCGCAGAAACAGCTAATGTTGAAATTATAATTTTTTTCATAGTCTTTTAATTAAAATGGATTATAAGATAAACCCAGACCTACATAAAACGCAGTCGCTGTAGATTGTCCATAAAACTGCAGATAGTCGTTTTTCACATCTCTTGCCTGAGGTATCGCGTATCCTCCTGATAAATCTACTCCGAACTTTTTCAGTTTAAATCCTACCCCACCGGTAACTACATAGGTGTTATAAGAAGGAGTTTCAGGAATGAAATTCTGGTCAGAATAAGGAGATTCGTCATAGTAAGCTCCAAGACGGCCATAGATCATGTCTGTGAACGCATACTGTGTTCCCAATCTGAAGGTTTTTGTATTTTTAAAATTTTTCGGAGCAACCAAAACAGTCGGGTCTGGCTGGTTTCCAACAGGAGCATTCGCAAAATCCAAAGTAAGCTTGCTATATCTCTCCCATCCATGGTAATTGAAATCAGCTGAAACCAACCACTTTGGAGTAATTTTATAGGTTAAACCAACCGTATATTCTTCTACCAGTGGCAATGTTGCTGTGAAGCTATCCTGTCCCTGAGCATTTAAGCCCAACTGAGAATATACCGCCGGTGATATTTCAAAGGTTGCTGTCCCATTTTTCGCTTTCATATCCACAGGTGAACGGTAAGCAATACTCACATCCAGTTTTGGATCAGGTCTGAAGTAAAAACCGAAGCCATATCCGCTGCCGCTTGCTTTTTCATCCTTAATATTAAGATTCCCGCTAAACTGCGTAACCGCTTTATCCCAATTCACCTGCCCTTTTGCATAAATATAACTTGCTCCAAATGCGAACCAGTCGTTAAATTTATATGAAATCATAGGCTGGAAGTAGAAGCTCTTAAGCTCCAGCTTCTGTACCATTTCTTTTCCTTCCCAGTCGTAAGGATATTTAATGGTACTCCCGAAAGGTGTGGAGAAACTGAAACCTACAGATAGTTTTTCCAGAGGTTTATAGGTAATCGCGCCATAAAGAGGAGTCCCGATAGGGTTATCCGTTTCTGTGCTTTGTAAAGTATTCAGGTTTTGGAATGTAACTTTATTACCTGCTGCAAAACCTCCTATTGATATACTCAGCTTCGAAGGGATGAATGACATACCTGCCGGATTAAAGAATGCCACACTTGCATCTTCAGCATGCGCACTGGTATGTGCCATTGCCAATTGTTTTACCCCCTGCAAAGAGACTCTGAAGCCTCCTGCATAAGATAGAACACCCGCCAATAAAGCAGTTGATACTAAGATTTTTTTCATAGACTATTATTATATAACCCAAATATAAAATTATTTTACTTACGTCTGTTAATAAATCTTAAAATTTTAAACATTCTAACTAAATAAAATTATGTTTAAAATAACAGTTTAGAAAATACAGTTCTTAAACCCATAGTTTATAAGCATTTAATACATATGACAAGGCTAAACCAATTTAAAGTTTAATGTTAAACATGCAGATTAGGAATATTTGCTTATTTTACAATCGCATAAGATAAAAATATATAAATTTGCAAGATTAAATATATACAATATGAGTTGTGGATGTAAAACATCCGGCGATTCTGCACATTCTTGCGGACCCAAGAAGACCGCGAATGGCTGTGAAAGTGTAAATACCTGTGGTAATAGTTATAAATTAAGTGTTTTTGACTGGCTTTCTAACATTAACAATCCGGCACCGAACAGGTGTGATTTTGTAGAAGTTAGATTTAAAAATGACAGAAAATCTTTTTATAAAAATGTAAATAATGTTCCTTTACATATAGGTAGCGTAGTAACAGTAGAATCAAGTCCCGGACATGATGTAGGTGTGGTAAGTCTCACCGGCGAACTGGTAAAGATTCAGATGAAAAAGAAAAAATTTTCAGAAGAATCTGTCCTTAAAATATACAGACAGGCCAACCAGAAAGATCTGGAAGTTTGGCAGGAAGCAAGAAAAAAAGAAGACGGCATAAAACTGGAGGCCAGAAAAATAGCGCAGAGGCTAGGTCTTGAAATGAAGGTAACGGATGTCGAGTATCAGGGAGATGGCTCCAAAGTCACTTTCTATTATACTGCGGATAACCGCGTAGACTTCAGACAGCTGATAAAAGATTATGCAGGAGCCTTCAGAACTAAAATCGATATGAAACAAATCGGTTTCAGACAGGAAGCTGCAAAAGTAGGAGGTATAGGTTCGTGCGGAAGAGAACTCTGCTGCTCAACCTGGTTAACGGATTTCAGATCTGTAAACACCAATGTTGCCAGATACCAGCAGCTTAGCATAAATCCTCAGAAACTGGCAGGCCAGTGTGGTAAGCTTAAATGCTGTCTTAATTATGAACTGGACAGCTACCTTGACGCATTAAGTAATTTCCCTTCTTCTTCCACCATGCTGGACACCGAAAAAGGAAGGGCTTTTTGTATCAAGATCGATGTCTTCAAAAAGAAAATGTGGTTTGCCTACGTTGACAGTTCAATGGCATGGTATGATTTTGATATTGACTTAGTTAAAAAACTAATTGCCAAAAACAAAAAGGGTGAAAAAATTCTTCCTCTTGAAGATTTAAAACAACCGGAAATTCCTTTGGCAACGATCGATTTGATTCAGGAAAACAGTGTTGACCGATTCGAAAAGAAAAACAGAGGAAATAACAAGAACAGAAATCAGAATAAACCGAGCAATAATCAGAATAACCAGGGGCAACAGCAGGGTCAGAACAGAAATACAAGACCCAACAACCGACCTGAAAGACAAGAACGTACGGAAAGAGCCGATCGTCCTGAGAGAGCGGAAAGATCAGACAGATCAAAACAGCCTCGGCAGGAAGGACAGGAGAAACAGGAAAGACCGAATTCCCAGCCTAACAATCAGTCCAAACAGCACAAGCCTCAGCAACCGAAGCCTCAAATGGAGAAAGTAGAAGCGGCAGGTTCTGAACAGGATAAAAAACCACAACAAAATCCGAATAAGAAAAAGTTTAAAAAGAAATTTCCTCCAAAAAAAGATAATAATGCGTAAATTTTTAGGATTACTAAGTCTTATCCTTTTCCTGAGCTGCAACTCTTCTTCTGAAGGAGACGTGATGATGAATTCTGTTAACAGCAAATGGAGTAAGAAAAGTGAACAGAAATTTAATCTTGAAATTTCAGATCCGCAAAATCCTAAAAATATTATATTTGTTGTAAGAAATAATAACGATTTCCCTTACAGCAACATAAGATTTATTGTCAATTTTACAGATCTTCAAACCAGAAAAAAGGAAACGGATACCCTGAATTATGTTTTGGCAAAACCTAATGGGGAGTGGCTTGGTACAGGATTCGGCGATACGAAGGAAACTTTCTTTCAGTATAAACTGAATTATAAATTCCCGAAGAAGGGCAAATACGAAATTGGCTTAATCCAGGCCATGAGAAACGACATTCTTCCGGGAATTGAAGATATCGGAGTAAAAATAGAAACGGCTAAACCGTAATTATAAATGGAACAAAATAAGCAAAACGCTGGAAGTAAAGGAAAAACATTCCCACTTCCTCCTAAAAAGAAGAAAGATACCTCCTGGAAAAAGTGGGTTAGATTTATTTGGATTGGGCTTATCGCGGTAATTTTAGGTATTTCAGGGCTTTTCTTTGCCGTCTCCCAGGGGTTTCTTGGCGAGATGCCCGATGTAAAAGAACTCGAGAATCCGGATATATTTGTCGCTTCTGAAATTATTTCTTCAGACGGTGTTACCTTAGGAAAATTTGAAAAAGAGAAAACACAGCCTATCTTTTATAAGGATCTTCCACCTTATCTTATTTATGCCTTACAGGCCAAAGAAGATGAGCGTTTCAAAGAACATTCGGGCATAGACTTACAATCTGTGGCCAGGGCCGTTGTTTATGGAGGCAAAAGAGGGGGTGGATCTACGATTACCCAGCAGCTTGCCAAATTACTTTTCACAGGAAATGCCTCCCAGAATAAAGTTCAGAGAGCTTTCCAGAAGCTTAAAGAATGGATCGTTGCCGTGAGTCTTGAAAAAAGATATACCAAAGAAGAAATCATTACATTATACTTTAATAAATTCGATTTTCTCTTCAATGCAAACGGCGTTGAGATGGCCTCCAAAGTATATTTCAACAAAAAAACATCTGAGCTTACCCTTCCGGAAGCAGCTACTTTCGTAGCCATGCTTGAGAACCCGAGAAAAACAATCCTTACAGGAATCCGGACAGAGCAAAAGAAAGAAGAAATGTCGTACTGGAGCAAATGCTTAAGACCGGTTATATTGACCAGGCAACGTATGATAAAGCGATCAGTACGCCCGTTGAAGTTGACTTTCATCCGATCAAGAACATTTCAGACGGCTATTCGGCTTACTATAAGTTTTATCTGAGAAAGGAGATCGATAAATACCTTAGCGATTACGAAAAGGAAACCGGCAAGAAACTAAACCTCTTTAAAGACGGTTTAAAAATATATGTTACTCTTGATTCAAAAATGCAGAAATATGCAGAAGATGCCATCAGGGAACATTTAACAGATCTACAGAAAAGATTTGATGCAGAGCAGAGAGGAAGAAAGAACAGGCCTTTCTACTATCTGAATGATAAGCAGATCAACAGCGTGATGATGCAGGCAGTAAGAAGAACCGGGCGTTATAAAATGCTTAAAGCTGAAAAAATGCCGGATGATTCTATCATGATGGAATTCAAAAAGCCCATTAAAACATCACGTTTTACATGGAATGGTGAAGAAGAAGTAGAAATGTCTCCGTGGGATTCTATCAGATATCACAAACAAATTGCACAGGCAGGACTAATGTCTATGGTTCCAGGAACAGGTGAGATTAAGGCCTGGGTCGGAGGTATCGACTGGCAGCATTTCCAGTATGACCATATCAAACAGGGAAAAAGACAGGTAGGTTCAACATTTAAACCATTCGTCTATGCTACCGCTATTATGAAACTTGGAATGACTCCATGTTCAGCAGTATCTAATGCAACCTACGACCACAAGGGATGGCATGTACCGGGCCGGGGGGAATGCTCACTCTCAAGGATGGCTTGGCACACTCTCAAAACCCCATTGCTGCAAGACTTATTGAAATGACAGGGGTAGATGCAGTTATCCAAACAGCAAGAGATTTGGGCGTAACAGAAGATATTCCCAGAAATAACACGATAGCCTTAGGCTCATCCGATATCACGATCTATGAGATGCTGGGTGCCTACAGCACATTTGCAAACTATGGAAATCACAACAAACCGGAAATGATCTGGAGAATTGAAGATGCTAACGGCAGAGTCATTAAAGAGGTAAATGTAGAGCCGAAAGAAGTAATGAACCCACTGTATGCCTATACGATGATAGAGTTAATGAAAGGAGTGGCACAATATGGTACTGCTTCGGGAGAGTTAGGAAGAAGAGGAATTTCCAAAGACACAGAGATCGCTGCCAAGACAGGGACTACCCAAAACAACTCTGACGGATGGTTTATGGGAATTACTCCAAAATTAGCAACCGGAGCATGGGTCGGATGGGAAGACAGGGCAACCCACTTCTATGGGACCGGTGAAGGTCAGGGTGCTAAGATGGCATTGCCGATCTGGGCTATTTTTATGAAAAAAGTCTGGGCCGATAAAACCCTGGGCGTGTCACCGGATGATAAGTTTGTAAAACCTTCTGACTGGAAAGACGGATGCTCCAACCTTAAAGGTATTGGCGGCGGCTACGGAGACGAAGGAGGACTTCAGACTATCGATGAGATTAAAAACCCTAAGCCTGCAGATCCTACTCCCAAGAGTACAGACAAAAAAGAAGAAAATATTAATGAAAATCTTCATTCCTCGGATGAGGTAGATTTTAATAAATAAATTCTCTTTTAGAAATATACAAGACCTTTCAATATAATTGGAAGGTCTTTCTTTTATAATTAATATCTTTGAATGATGAATACACAAAATATTAAACAACCTTTTATCGATATATTTCCCGGGGATTTCTCACGCAACAACAGACAAAGAAACACTCCCAAAGTTCTATTTTCCACGATCGACCCAGCCGGCTTTACCAATCCGGAACTCATTATTTTTAATGATGAATTATCTGCCGAAATAGGTATTGGAAAGTTCGAAGAAAAAGACCTGAATTTTCTTGTGGGAACAGATCTTCCGGAAAATATTAAAGCATACGCCACAGCTTATGCAGGACATCAGTTCGGGAACTGGGCCGGACAATTGGGTGACGGAAGGGCTATTTTAGCCGGAGAAATAACAAATGACAGCGGAAGGAAAACCGAAATACAGTGGAAAGGAGCCGGAGCCACTCCTTACTCAAGACATGCTGATGGAAGAGCCGTTTTAAGGTCCTCACTCAGGGAATATCTGATGAGTGAAGCAATGTATTATCTTGGAGTTCCTACTACCCGGGCATTAAGTTTAAGCCTCACCGGGGAAAATGTAGTCCGTGATATGATGTATAACGGAAATCCTCAGGAGGAAAAAGGAGCTGTGGTGGTCAGAACAGCAGAAAGTTTTCTTCGTTTCGGGCATTACGAATTAATGTCTGCCCAGAGAGAGTATAAAACCCTACAGGAGCTTGTTGATTTTACTATTGAAAACTATTTCACAGAAATCAGCCCGGAAGGGCCTCAAAAATACAAAGACTTTTTTGAAAATGTTTCAAAACGAACAGCCGACTTAATGGTGGAATGGTTTCGGGTGGGTTTCGTTCACGGCGTAATGAATACCGACAATATGTCTATTCTGGGACTGACAATAGACTATGGTCCTTTTTCGATGCTGGACGAATATGACCTGAACTTTACTCCCAATACTACCGATCTTCCCGGCAGAAGATATGCCTTCGGAAAACAGGGACAAATCTCACAGTGGAATCTTTGGCAGCTGGCCAATGCTCTTCACCCTCTCATTCAAGATGAAAAGTTTCTGGAAGATACCCTGAATAAATATGGAGATTACTTCTGGAAACAGCATGATCAGATGCTGTGCAGAAAATTCGGGTTTGATAAACTTCTGGAAGGAGATGAAGAATTTTTCACCAACTGGCAGGGCCTGATGCAGGAACTGCAGCTTGATTACACTTTGTTTTTTACACAAATTGAGAAATTTGATATGGAAACAGATTTGAGTAAACAATTTGAAAATATTTCCTATATTTTTTTAAACAATGACGATTTAGGAAAAATTACAGATTTTATAAAATCATACCACACGAGATTAAAGAAAAATAATATCTCCGAAACAGAATCTGTTGCTTTAATGAAAATCACCAATCCAAAATTTACATTAAGAAATTATCTGCTTTATGAATGTATTGAAGAAATTAATTCAGGAAAGACAGAAAAATTAAATATTTTATTGAACGCTTTGCAAAATCCTTACGAAGAAATATATTCTGAACTATCAGTGAAAAGACCTTCAAAATACAATGATATTTCAGGATCATCTACCCTTTCGTGCAGTTCATAAACTTTATATTATTCTTATTAATATAAGTTTTAACTTAAAATTTTATGCACAATTGAGTTTTTTTAGTACTTTTACGGAAAATAAAGTATCATGAAAAAAATTCTACTATCTCTAAGTTTATTATTTACGGCAGCGGCAGCTCAAGGTCAGACCGTATTACTAAATGAAAATTTTGATTCTTACACGGATTTTGTCATTTCCGGCTTTGGAAACTGGCAAACTTTAGATCTGGATCAGCTTTTCACTTACACAGGTGGTTCTGATGATCCTCAGTGGGCTAATGCGGGAGCTCCTATGGCATTTCAGATTTTTAACCCTACTGCTGCAGGCGTAACTAATGCAACCAGCGGTACAGAAGTTCGAAATTTCGATCCTCACAGCGGTTTAAAGTATGCAGCTTGCTGGGCTGGTTCTCCAGATCTTGTTACTGCTAATAATGACTGGCTTGTATCACCTGCCATAACATTAGGAGCAAGTGCTAATCTATTGTCTTTATGGGTAAAATCAATGTCTAGCTCTTACGGCCTTGAAAAATACAAGATCGGGGTATACGTTGGTTCTGGAACGCCTACTACTTCTTCAAACTTCACCATTATTTCAGGTGCAGCTTCGTTAACAGCTCCTTATCCGAACTGGGAACAAAAAACATTTAACCTGGACGCCTATGCAGGACAAACCGTGCGTATCGGTATCCAGTGCGTATCTGCAGATAGTTATATGTTTATGGTGGATGATGTAAAAGTTACAACAGGAACCCTTGCTACAGGTGAAGTTTCTGCTTCAAAAACAAAAACCAGCATCTATCCTAATCCTACAAAAGGAGAACTTAACATCAAAACGGATAAGAAAATAAAAACTTCAACAGTGTTAGATGTTTCAGGAAGAGCAGTATTAAGTTCTACAACACAAAAAGTAGATTTGTCTTCTTTACCAAAAGGAGCATACCTGGTAAAAGTTGAATTCGCAGACGGAACAACTTCTACAGAAAAAGTAATTAAAGAATAATTTTAATTACAAAAGTATATTGAACTCACCAAATTTTGGTGAGTTTTTTTATTTTATTTTTGCAAAAAAATTCACCTGTGGAAATCAAATCAAAGATTGTAAATGTCTTTAAACTCATCTTCCCTGCATCGCCTATTGAATCAGGTATATTCTTACTGTTTTTTTCAGTATACGGAATTTTGGGATCCTATATAGCCATTAACTATACGGTTATTTTTGACAGCAGAATACCCTGGGATGCTTATTTCAGCTTCGACAACAAATCAATCGTTATGTCCGGAGGAAGCTTTGAAAGACATCCTTTATCCTACTATTTTTTTAACTGGCTACGGAGTTTAGCTTTATATATCTCAGGCGGCAAAACAGACACCACTTTCAGACTGGTACTGGCATGGTTCAGCAATCTTGCGGTAAGCTTAAGTATACTTCAAATTTTCAAATATTTAAAAAACATCATTAAACTACCCTTTAAGGTCAACCTGCTTTTGGTTATTTTTTTCAGTTTTTTTTCCACCAGTATCATACTCTCCTTTACTCCGGAGAACTTCACATATACATTGTTTTTATTAACTTTATTCAATCACTATTCAGCCCTTAAAGTTCAGAAAGAGCAGCAAATACCCGCATTAGCCTTGATTTTTGCCGGAGTTTCAATCGGAGGATTAACCGTCACAAACATTGTCAAAGTATTTATTCCTGTAGGCTTCCAGAGAGGGCTTTTTAAAGACAGGAAAAAAATCGGACATGCCATTTTGAGTATAATACTTACCTGCATCTGCTTTGCCCTGTTATATTTAAACAGAATCAATTTCAAGTACGAAAATATATTTCACAGGACCAATGAGCAATATGAGAAATTTTCGAATGTCCGGTCCACTCCTTTGTGGGACGCTGTTTTATCCTACTTTTTCGGAGAAAACATCTTACTTTCAAACTTTATCATCCGTAATAAACATAATATGCAGGGATTCCATTACAAAGGACTGATTATGGACATCTATTCTTCATGGATTCCTTATGTATTTATCCTGATTTTACTGCTGCTTATTTTGTGGAGTTATGTCAAAAATATTAAGAATAAACTGGTTCATATTCTCGTGATTTCTTTTATGGTAGACATCATTATACACTGTATTCTAAAATTCGGGATACATACGTCATACATTTACGGCGGGCACTTTGTTTTCGTTTATCCATTACTGTTGGGATGGCTTTTTTATGCTTACAGAAAGTCTTCAAAAGCATTTTCAGTTTTGACCATAACAGTCATTTTTCTCAGTGTGTATTTAGTCATCAATAACATCATCAGAATGTCAGAATTTTTTGTTTTTTTAGATCAGAATTACCAATAAAAAAGCTGAGAATTTTCATTCTCAGCCCCATTTATATAAAAATAATATTATTTCGCTTCTGCACAGAAAATCCTGTACTGTACTGCAACCGCAGATTTAAAATACTCTCTGATCTTCGAAAGGTCAGACGCTGCACTCTGCTTTGTAAAATAACTTCCTGCCAGAATTTTATAATTAGGTCTTAAAGAAGCATCCGTTTCAACTTTCAGGCTCGGAAACCTCTTTCTGAAATAAGACTTCACCTCATTGGCCTCCTCATTACTTTTCACCGTAGTAATCTGAATCTTAAAGCCCAGAATCCTGGGGTTCTTTCTGCAGATTTCGGCATTGGTAAGCTCTCTGCTAGGAACATATATTTTTGCAGGCCGTACATAGTGCTCTCCTCCATCCATGTCTTTTACCGATGTAGTAGCAGCCACTTTAGCACATTTACCTTCAATATTTTCCAATGCACTGCTCACTTTAGAATCCATAGTCATCACCAGTTCCGTACCGGCCAAGGTATCTCTTTTTACAACCTGTTGTGCTTCAACAGTATAAAATCCCAAAAGAGACAATACCGAAAATATTCTGATCAATTTTCTCATTTCAACTTGTTTCCGCAAATTTATACAATTAAAAATTTATACCAAACTGAGTTATTTAGAATTATTACAAATTAAACGTAAATGATATTTTCCCCTTTGCATATACCGTTAAATTCCTGTTAAAAATATTATTTTTGCGGAATTGATTGGTTCAATATTTTACTAACATAAGATAATTTAAATGATTAGTTGGAGAAAGCATTATAAACAAACGTTGATCGCAATAGGCTTATTGCTATCGACAAGTGCTTCAATTTACGGGCAAGACGGCGATCCTAAAAACGGTGAGAAACTTTTCAAAGCGAATTGTACTGCATGTCACGCGCTGGACAAACAAGTTGTAGGACCACCTCTGAAAGGGGTTGTAGAACGTGTAAAGACAGAAGGTGGTGTAGATACTGATTGGCTTCACAAGTGGATCAAGGACAACAAAGCTCTGAGAGCTTCCGGGGACAAATACGCCAATGAAATTTTCGAAAAGTATAACAAGACTGAGATGCAGGTCTTTCCAAATCTTACCGATAAGGATATAGACGATATCTTAGCCTATACAACTAATCCTCCGGCACCTGAGCCGGAAAAAGCTGCAGAAACTGCGACTGCAACCGATGCTACCACAGCAGCGGCACCAGCAGACAAAACCACCACCAGCGTTGTTATCATTTCACTTTTGGCGATTGCAGGTTTGTTGGTTTGGATCTTAATTAAACTGAGACAATTGGTTAAATTAGGTCAGTCTGAAGATTTATCCGGTCTTAATGAGACGCGAGTAAAATCTTTCAGTGAAATTTATGAAAAATACCACTATGTAGGTAAAGGATTAATTGCTGTCCTTGCGCTATTGGCTACTTATGGAGTTTGGAACTGGATCATGTGGATCGGGGTCTACAAAGGATATAAGCCAGAACAGCCTATTTACTTCTCTCATAAAATCCACGCAGGAGAAAACAAAATTGACTGTCAGTTGTGTCACTCCAGTGCTAAATACGGTAAGGTTTCCGAAATACCATCCATGAACGTTTGTATGAACTGTCACAAAGCTATTTCTGAATATAACGGAAAATATCTTGAGCCAGGAAAAGACAAAGCATTCTACGATGGAGAAATCCAGAAAATTTATGCCGCAACAGGTTGGGATCCTGAAAAAGCTCAGTATACGGGCAAAACTCAGCCGGTGGAATGGACGAGAATCCACAACATGCCTGATTTCGTATATTTCAACCACTCTCAGCACGTAGTAGCTGGTGAGCAGGCGATTATTAATTCTTTTAACAAAAAGAATCCTACAAACAAGATTGATGTTGTCTGTAAAGCCTGTCACGGAAAAATTGACACGATGAATGTTGTTCAGATGGCCAATGACTTCACTATGGGATGGTGTATCGAATGTCACAGAACGACGGAAGTTGATATGAACAACGGTTATAATAAAGAATACTTCAAGAATCTACATGACAAGCTTAAGAAGCAATACCCTAAAGATGGTGGTAAAATTACTGTAGATGCTATTGGAGGTCTTGAGTGTGGTAAATGTCATTATTAATAACTAAAAAATTAGAAGTATAAATGGCTTCAAACAAAATACAATTTAGAAGTATTCATGAACTTAAAGACCCGGCTTTAAATAACAAGCTGGCTCAGAAAGAGTTTCAGGAAGAAATTCCGGTAGAAGATTTCCTTGGAGATGCTGAACAAAACGGATCAAGTACTTCAAGAAGAGATTTCTTAAAGTTGCTAGGATTCTCTACAGCTGCGGTAACGCTTGCTGCTTGTGAAGCTCCCGTAATTAAAACGATTCCTTATGTAGTAAAACCTCACGATATTATCCCTGGGGTTCCTAACTACTACGCTTCAACATATTTTGACGGTTTCGATTTCGCCAGTGTTTTAGTAAAGACACGTGAAGGTAGACCCATCAAAATTGAACCGAACCCGGCTGCTGGTGAATTAGGTAAAACTAACGCCAGAGCCCAGGCAGCTGTACTTTCTCTTTATGATAACGATAAAGTAAAACAGCCTAAGCTGGACGGTAAGGACGAGACATTTGATAAAGTAGATGATTTTGTTCTTAAAGGATTAACTGAAGCAGCAGCAGGAAACAAAAGAATTGTTCTTTTATCTCAATCTTTTGCTTCCCCTACATTCAAAAAATTATTTGCTGAATTTAAAGCAAAATATCCTACCGCTGAACTGGTAACTTATGATGCTTTCCCTTATTCTGCTGCTTTAGATGCAGCTCAGGAAGTATTCGGAACAAGAGCTTTACCGGTTTATGATTTTAAAGGAACAGAACTGGTAGTATCTTTCCAGGCAGATTTCTTAGGAGATTATAACGCTGCTAGCCTAGAAACATCTTATGCTGCAGCGAGAACTCCGGGAGCAAGCATGATGAGACACATCCAGGTAGAATCTAATATGTCTTTAACCGGTGCTAATGCCGATTCAAGATACAGATTAAAGCCAAGTGCCGTAAACAAAACATTAGTTGAAGTTTATAATGCTATCGTAGGAGGTGCTGCTCCGGCTGACCAGTCTGCTGCTGAAATCGTAAAAGAAATTCAGGCTAAAGGTAGTAAGGCGGTTGTATTCGCAGATGGCTCCAAAGGTGCTCAGGTTCTGGCACACTTGATAAACCAGAAATTAGGTTCAGTAGCTTTCACAGGTAAAGCGAATTTCCTGAAAGAATTCGATAAAGCAAGATATAATGAATTTTTAGGCTGGGTAAATGCAGGACAGGTTGGAGTATTGATTACGAATAATGTAGATCCTATTTACTCTCACTATAAAGGTGCTGAATTTGAAAAAGCAATTAAGAAAGTTCCTTATGTAGTAGCCGTTGCGGATAAGAAAAATGCAATGTATAAGGCAGCGAAAGCTGTTATTCCTGTGGCTAACTGGCTGGAATCCTGGGGTGATATGGAACCTCAGACCGGAGTTTATACATTAATGCAGCCAACCATCCAGAAAATTTACAAATCAAGACAGATCGAAGAATCTTTATTGGTTTGGAAAAACGGAAAAAACAATGCTGCCAACAACTATTATGATTATTTAAAGTCTAATGCAGCTTCTATTTTAGGAGGGACTTCTTTCAACAAGGCTTTATATAACGGTATCACTACTTCTAATAACGCAACAACGTTATCTTATGCAGGAGGAAATGGTGCTCAGGCCGTGGCTGAACTAAGTAATTTCAAAGCTTCCGAATTAGAATTAGTATTATATACGAAGACTTCTATTGGTGACGGTACTCAGGCCAACAATCCATGGTTGCAGGAATTACCGGATCCGTTAACAAGAATGTCTTGGGATAACTATCTGACAATTTCTCCAAAAGACGCTGAAAAGTTTGAAATAGAAAATGATCTTAATGCCAGAATGCAGTTGGATGGATCTATTGTAAATCTTACGGTAAACGGAGTAAAAATAGAAAACGTTCCTGTATTCATTCAACCTGGTCAAGCTGAAGGATCTGTAGGTCTTGCACTTGGTTACGGTAAGAAAAACTCAGGAGCTACAGCTGATACAGGAGTAAATGCTTATCCTTTATTTGATGGATCTAACCTGGTTGTTTCCGGTGTTAAAATCGAGAAAACAGGAGAAGATCATGAATTCGCCGGTATTCAGCTTCAAAACACATTAATGGGTCGTTATGAAATTGCGAAGGAAGTTCCTTTAGCAGATTATATTAACGTAGCATTTGACGATGAACACAAAGGATGGAACAGACCTTTGGAATACCATACGATAAGCGGTGCATTGCCGGCAAGAAAAATTGACCTGTGGGATGCATTTGATGATACAGACGGACCTCACTTTAACTTATCAATCGACCTGAATTCTTGTACTGGTTGTGGAGCATGTATCATTGCTTGTCAGGCAGAAAACAACGTTCCTGTTGTAGGTAAAGAAGAGATCAGAATGTCAAGAGATATGTATTGGTTAAGAATCGACCGTTACTATTCTTCAAGACAAAAGGTAGAGGTATACGAAGGATTAAAAGACGGATTGGCTGTTCCTGAATTATACGGAACTGCATTCGGTGACGGAGGTGCATTGAACCACCCTGCTGATAATCCGGATGTAATTTTCCAACCGGTAATGTGTCAGCACTGTAACCACGCTCCTTGTGAAACGGTATGTCCGGTTGCGGCTACTTCACACGGTAAGCAAGGTCAGAACCACATGGCTTACAACAGATGTATCGGTACGAGATATTGTGCAAACAACTGTCCTTATAAAGTAAGACGTTTCAACTGGTTTACGTATAACCTGAATGACAAGTTCGATTTCAACATGAATAACGATCTTGGAAGAATGGTTCTAAACCCAGATGTAGTGGTAAGAACGAGAGGGGTAATGGAAAAATGCTCTATGTGTATTCAGAAAACACAGGCAACGATCCTTAATGCTAAGAAAGAAGGAAGAAGGGTTACAGACGGTGAATTCCAGGACTCTGTTGCTTGTGCAGCGGCTTGTTCTACAGGATCGATCAAGTTTGGAGACATGAATGACAAAGAATCTAAAGTGAGAGAATTATACTCGAGCAACAGAAGATATTATTTACTTGAAGAGATCGGAACAAAACCAAATGTGTTCTATCACGCTAAAGTAAGAAACAGAGTAGAAAAATAAAGTTTAAATAATAAATAGGTAAAAAATGTCAGGACATTACGAAGCTCCGATAAGGGAACCTCTAATTATTGGTCACAAAACTTATCACGATATCACAGAAGATATTGCACGACCTATCGAAGAAAGAGCAGGTAAATTATGGTGGATTTCATTATATGCAGCCTTGGTTCTATTCCTCTATGGTTTTGGATGTATCGCTTATACGATCGGGACAGGTATTGGAGCATGGGGGCTTAACAGAACTATTAACTGGGGTTGGGATATTACCAACTTCGTATGGTGGGTAGGTATCGGTCACGCCGGAACACTTATCTCCGCAGTATTATTATTATTTAGACAGAGATGGAGAATGTCTGTTAACCGTTCAGCTGAAGCGATGACCATCTTCGCAGTTGTACAGGCGGCAATCTTCCCTGTAATCCACATGGGTAGAGTTTGGGTAGGTTATTGGGTATTCCCTTTACCAAACCAGTTCGGTTCTCTTTGGGGGAACTTCAACTCTCCTCTACTTTGGGACGTATTTGCGATCTCTACTTATTTCTCGGTATCCACTGTATTCTGGTTTATGGGATTAATCCCTGACTTTGCAATGATCAGAGACAGAGCAAAAACGCCTTGGACTAAGAAAATTTATACATTCCTGGCTTTCGGTTGGGGTGGTAAAGCAAAACACTGGCAAAGATTCGAAGAACTTTCTTTGGTTCTTGCAGGTTTAGCAACACCACTAGTATTCTCAGTACACACTACCGTATCTTTTGACTTCGCTACTTCGGTAATTAAAGGATGGCACTCTACGATCTATCCTCCTTACTTCGTTGCAGGAGCTATCTTCTCAGGATTCGCAATGGTGCAGACCTTATTGTTGATCGCCAGAAAAGTATGTCACTTAGAAGACTATATTACCATGTATCATATCGAAATTATGAACATCGTAATCATCCTAACAGGAGGTATGGTAACCGTTGCTTATGCTACCGAATATTTCATCGGATGGTATTCCGGGTCAAGATTTGAAGATTTTACCTATCTTTCTCCGGGAGCTGCTGTTGGACCTTACTGGTGGGCTTTCTGGTCACTGATTATCTGTAACCTTGTAATCCCAGCATTATTCTGGTTCAAGAGAATCAGAACAAACATCATCGCAACATTTATTATTGCTTTGATCATTAACATCGGTATGTGGTTTGAGCGTTTTGATATTATCGTTATCAACCTTTCAAGAGACTACTTACCTGGATCTTGGACTATGTTTAAGCCAACGATCATTGATGTGGGTGTATATTTAGGAACAATCGGATTCTTCTCTGTATTATTCTTACTATACGCAAGAACATTCCCTGTAATTGCACAGGCCGAATTGAAATCGATTCTGAAAATCTCAGGTGAAACTTATAAAGCAAAAGAAGGAGATGAGCACCACTAAAATTGTATACGGACTTTATGCCGATGACGACGACTTAATGAACGGCGTTAAGGCATTCAACGATAAAGGGATTGCGATAAACGAAGTTTATACTCCATTCCCGGTTCACGGACTAGATAAAGCTTTAGGGTTAAAGAAAACAAGAATTTCTGATGCTGCATTTATCTATGCTCTTTATGGAGTGACCATCGGTGCTACGGTAACCTGGTATGTGATGAATCATGACTGGCCTCAGAACATTGGTGGTAAACCTGCCTTTGACTGGGCACACAACATGCCGGCATTCGTAGTTCCCATGTTTGAATTGATGGTATTCTGTGCCGCTCACATGATGTCATTAACTTTCTTGGTAAGAAATAAAATGTATCCTGGAGCTCCGGCTCAGAATCCGGATCCAAGAACAACCGATGATAAATTCATGATGGAATTTGTAACTCAAGATGTAGAATCTGTAAAACAGTTGCTTATTGAAACTGGAGTTGAAGAAATAACTGTTAAAGACGCTTAAAATGAAAAAGAATGTATTAAGAATTACAGCGGTTTTAGGTTTAACAACAGTTTTACTTAATTCTTGCGGACCGAAAGAAAATACTCCGTTGGTTTATTTCCCTGATATGTACTTTCCTGTAGCTTATGATCCATTGATGAAAGCTGAGGATGCCTATTCGGATCATGACAATGAAATTCCTGCGTTTGTTAAAAATAATGGTGCCACAGGACTTTCTCCGGTAGAAGGAAGTGTTGCTCAAAATAAAGACGGCGTTTTTGAAGAAACACTGCTTCCTAAAAATGTAGACGAATACAATGCAGGATATGAAGCTTCTAAAAAAATGACAGCTTCTCCCTTAACTTCTGCTAATGCTGCAAAAGATATCGAAAGAGGGAAAATGTTATTTGACAAAACTTGTGCGGCTTGTCACGGAACAGGAGGAGATGGACAAGGACCAATCGTACAGAGCGGAGCATATTCCGGAGTTCCGAACTATGCTGACAGAGAACTTACGGTAGGATCTGTTCATTATGTAATAACAAACGGTAGAAACAACATGGGATCTTATGCAGGTCAACTTACTGCAGGAGATCGATGGAGAGTGGCAATGTATGTGATGAATGCTTTCAAAAAAGGAGCAGCAGCACCGGCAGCAGCTACAGCGACAGCAACCACTGAAACTACTACCGAAACTAAAAAATAAGAAAAGAAATGTATAGTTTTTCACCAAAATTAAAATCAACTTCTATAATACTTCTTGTTGTAGGTTTAGTGCTGTTTGGTATTGGTTTCTTTTTAAACAAAGAAATTTCTACTGAAAAAATCGAACATATGATGGAAGCGGTACATGCTTCCGGTCATAATGCTCCTACACACTCAAGTGAAATGGTAGGTCCCCAGGATCACCAGGCTCATTTAGAGCATGCTGCCTTACAGGTTCATAATCAACCGTTGGCATCTCTGCATTTTGTGGCTGTATTTTTCTTTGGAATTAGTTGTGCTGTATTGTTTTTTTACTGTATTCAGCACGCTGCACACGCAGGTTGGCCAATTATTATTACAAGAGTAATGGAAGCTATTGCTTCTTATATTCCTTACGGTGGTATTATATTAGTAATATTAATGTTTTTAAACATTTTCCACCAGGCACACCTTTTCCACTGGATGGATCCGGACCTTACAGATCCTAATTCTGCTCATTTCGATGTGATTTTATTCGAAAAGAAAAGATTTTTAAATATTCCTTTTTACGCAATTAGAACGATTATTTACGTAGCCGGAGCATCTTTCTTTGCCTGGAAACTGAAAGATCAGTCTAAAAAAGTGGATGAAACCAAGTCTAAAGTAGAGTACCAGATGCTTTACAGATGGGCAGTAGGATATATCGCATTCTTTGGATTTGCTTCTGCAGCATGGGCTTGGGACTGGTTGATGTCTATTGACCCTCACTGGTATTCTACCATGTACATCTGGTATTCAATGGTGAGCTGTCTGTCAAGTGGTATTGCTGTCATTATTCTTTTAAGTGTTTACTTGAAGAAAAACGGATTCTTACCTCAGTTCAATGATAATCACCTTCATGATTTGGGAGTATTCCTTTTCGCTACAAGTATGCTTTGGACATATACGTGGTTTGCTCAGTTTATGTTATACTGGTATGCCAACGTACCGGAAGAGGTTAACTACTTCTTCGGAAGATTCCAACACTATGGTACAACATTCTTACCTATGCTGATTGTAAACTTTGTGTTACCATTATTAGTATTAGTAAGCAGCAGTATCAAGAGAAACTACAAAGTAGTTACCACAATGGCAGTAGTGGTTATCCTTGGTCACCTTCTAGATTACTTCAACATGGTAATGCCGGGAACAGTAGGACCATACTGGAAAACTCCTGAAGTATTTATATTAATATTAGGGGCTGTTTTATTCGTCGTTGGATTATTTATGTTTACAGTGCTTACTGCATTATCTAGACTTAAACTTATTCCTACCGGTAACCCTTACCTACACGAATCTGAAATTTATGAGTATCCTTTCTAAGGACTTGTAACAAAATAAAATTGTAAAAGACTGATTAGTAAAATAATCAGTCTTTTTTTATACCCATACTTACATCATAAAGATGGAATATCTATCACAATAAAAACTCTTCAACCACTCAATTAAATCATTATGAAAAGAAATTACTTCATTTTCCTTGTTATTATTCTTACTGCACAGATGTTCAGCGGGCAGTCCATCACTTTTATTTCAGAAAACAACGGAAAACCTTTACCCCAGGTTTCCGTGTTTGGAAAAGACGGAAGCATCCTGGCGTATTCAGATATCGAGGGTAAAATAGATAAAAAAGTATTACGTCCCGATCAGGAAAAATTTCAGCTTGTCTATGATAACTACCCTATTGCTACCTTATCTTATGCTGATCTCAATAAGGAAGTTATAAAGTTAAATGATGTGGTGAAAGAAATTGCTCCCATTGTCCTCAGAAACGGAAAGCCGGCAAAATACATTATTGTCAAAGGTAATTTCAACGCTTATGTGACCGTAAACAATACATTAAATTGTTATGCAGACGGAATTGCAGCCTATGTTTTTGACAACGAGACCAAGAAACTGAAAAATACATATGTGGAACAATATAGGATGTTCAGACTGGAAAATCAGAAAAACGATAGAAAGCAGACTTCATCGTGGGATTACGACGCTGCACTGGAAATCCCGGATATTAAAGAAGTAGGAAATATTCTCGATTATAAAACCAAAAAAAATACGGTGATCAAAGAGCTAAAGGGACCCCGGAAAGACCAGATAGAAATTACCGGGGAAGCATTACAGAAAAAAGAATTCGCTTTCCTCGGATATCGTTTTTTCGATGTCAGAAGTATTCTCAACGTTTCATATGAGAAAGATTCCAAAAAAACGCTTAAAGACTTTGTAGAGTTTAATGAAATCTCATTTCTAAAATTAAAACACAAAAGTGAACCGGATTATAATCAGCTGATACTTTACACCAACTTCTACCCTTCAGAACTCAGCTTCACCGATAAAGCGGATAAGGCAAAAGTAAAATTCAACACCCATAACAGTAACTATACAACAAACTACTGGGAAGAGGCCTCATTTCCCAATATGCAGAAAGTGTTCAGCTCATTTTTTAAAGATGATTTGAAAGAACAACAAAATAAAAAATAAAACTTTCTATTAATAAAGGTTTTATTAAATTTGTAGCAAATCATTAAAAATGAAAAAGTTTTCTTTTCTACTCGTTTTCAGCTTATTGCTTTTTACAGCATGCAAGAAAGACCATGTAGATGCAACGAATACTCAAACCCTGCAGTCAAGTATCAATGATATGACTTCCAGCCTTACGACGATTAAACAGATTAAGTTTAACGAGGCACTCTACATCCTGAAAACTTTTGGTGTGGAAGCAGACGGTGATGTTGCAGAACTAAAAGCTCTTGGAGCGCTGATCAACGGTAAAAAAGTTCCCGAAATTCTGGCACTGGCCGATGAGGTAGCACAGAAAAACGGGATTGAATGGGCAAGTACAGCACCTCCGTCCTTAGGAGAAATGAATATTTTCGGCGACGATAAAGCTAAGGAAAGTGATCCAAATGATGTAAAGGCCAGCTCGCTAAGCATCACAACAAGACCTACGGGAGATGACGGATCGGGTGCAGCCACCGCTATTCAGATTGTTCCCAGACTGGTGGATGCCGCGGGAAATCCGGTTTCCTTTACAGGAGCGGGTCTGGAAGCGACTTTAGAAGTTTTCAGCAATGGCGTAAGGCTTGCGACAGCTAAAAACCTAATGCAGGATAATAATTTCAAAGGATTTAACTTAAAATTCTCATCCATTCCTGCTGCAAAAGTAGTTGACAATAAAATTGACATCACGGTTTCTGTAAAAACAACAGCAAAAACACTTAAAATGTCAAAAATCGGCTTAGAGGTAAATCCATCAGCACTGAAAGTTCCTGCTCCCGCGATAGTAGATTCTATGGCTGTAAACCAGACTCCTGCAGTAACTGATCCTAATAATCCCGGATCTGTAGTACCTTCAGACCCTAATGCCACGACAGCTACCCCTGCAACAACAGCTCCGGCGACTCCAAAACAGCCCGCAGCTGATCCCAAAAATACAGTATCCAGCTTTCTGAATAATGTAAGTGCACAAAATCTTAAAGCAGCTTATAATGCTTCCAGCAATCCTAATTGGGGAAGCTATGAATCATTCTCTAATCCTACATCAGGTTTTGGTTCCGTAAAAAATGTAAGTGTAAAAAATCTTACTACCAATGCTACCAATCCGAATGTGGCAAGTGTAAATGCAACGTATGACGTTACAGATAAAAGTGGAAAAACAACCTCGCTGAAGGTAACATTCGGTCTTAAAAATGTAAACGGGGACTGGAAAATTTCCAGCTATAAAATCAACTGATAATAACAATGACTTCACCAGAACTTATCCAAAAATTAGAAGAAACTATTGAAAATATTCCTGACTTCCCTATTCCGGGGATTCAGTTTAAAGACATATCTCCTATTTTTTTAGATGCAAAACTTTACGAAACCGTTATCGAACAATTTGTAAGATTCAGTAAAGGAAAAGTAGATGCGGTCTGCGGAATCGAAAGCCGGGGTTATCTTTTCGGAATTGCCATCGCTGTAGCTCTTGAAGTTCCTTTTATTTTAATAAGAAAGGCCGGAAAACTTCCTCCGCCGGTCATTTCAGAAAAATATGATCTTGAATACGGAAGTGCCATCATTGAAACCCGTGAAGGACAAATCAAACCAGGACAGAGAATCTTAATTCACGACGATCTTTTAGCGACAGGAGGAACAACGGAAGCCGCTGCAAAATTAGTTGAGAAACAAGGTGCCACAGTTTCACAGTTCAGTTTTCTGATCGGGCTCAAGGGACTGAACGGAGAAGAAAAATTAAATAAATTCAATGCAGAAGTATACCATATTCTGGAATATTAAAATTCGTACCATAAAATTTAAAAATGCTTTATGATTTGCTTCATGAGGCATTTTTTATAGCTTATGACGGGAATTATTTTACTTTTATCAATAATACAAACAAAGTATTTTGTAAATCACTCAGAAACAATTAAATTTGCAGTTCAATTTTTAAGAATTTATGGCAAAATTGGGAAAGAATGCTCAAAATGAGCAAGAAGGTAAAGAAACAGTGGAATTTTTTAAAGACCTGGACAGAGAGGCTTTAAATACAGAGAGGTTCCTCGAAAGATATTCAAAACCGATCGGTATTATCTTCGGGGCATTGATCTTGGGGGTACTTGGATTTTTTGCTTACAGGCAATTTGTCGTTGCTCCTCAGAATGCTGAGGCTGTAAAAAGCTTTCTTGCTGCTCAGAAAAACCTTACTGAAGGAAAAGATAAAGAAGCACTGGGTGGGAAATCTGCTGCAAATCCCGGGTTTCTGGGAACGGCAAATGAATATCCGTCTACCACTATTGGTAAGCTTTCTGCTTACAATGCCGGTTTGCTGAAATTTAAAGAAGGGAAATTCCAGGAAGCCTATGATCTTTTAGATAAATTTTCTTCAGATAACAAGACGATGGAAGCTATGAAATTCGGAGCTATGGCCGATGCTAAATCCGGTCTTAACAAAAATGATGAAGCTTTACAGTTATTGGATAAAGCAGCCTCTGCTTCTGATGATCCTTATACCACCTATTATTTTACCAGAAAAGCAGGTATTTTAGCTTTAGGATTAAAGAAAAATGCAGACGCTAAAAAATATTTCGCTACGATTGACGAAAAATACCAGGATTACGACAACGGAATGTCTGATTCTTATATTGAAATGACTAAATATTACTAAATAATGGCAACAGTTAATCTTTCCGATTACAAGCCACTTCATATAACCAATGCCGATGAGTTTTCTATCGGCATTGTTTTTTCTGAGTGGAATGACTTTGTAACCTATAATCTTCGTGATGCAGCGCTTGAAATCCTTCAGAAAGAAGGGGTAAAATCTGAAAATATAAAGCTTTTTCCGGTTCCCGGAGCTTTTGAGCTGAACTATGCAAGCATGCAGCTTTGCAAGGAACGTAAGTATGATGCCGTAATTTCAATAGGATGTGTGATCCGCGGAGAAACACCACATTTTGATTATGTCTGTTCTGCGGTCGCGCAAGGTATTAAAGACTGTAATATCCTGACAGATACTCCTACGATTTTCTGTGTACTGACGGATGATACTAAAGAACAATCAATTGCAAGAAGCGGTGGTGACTTAGGAAATAAAGGGGTGGAAGCAGCTGTTACGGCATTAAGAATGATTGATTTCAGGAAAAAACTTTCAGATAAAAAAGGATATATCGGCTTCGGACATTCTTAATTTTAACATATTTTATAAAAAATAACATCATAAAAAAGAGCTGTATCCCAGCTCTTTTTATGTTTAAAAATAAGCATCAATTAATATACACAGCCTTATTTATTAATCTAATAATAATTTAAGGATAAACTTAAATATCATAAAATTTCTTATAAAAATCAAGTTTTTATTTTTTATATCTTAAGATTTAATATGCAAACTATCTTTGCGGGTAATTATTATCCGATTTTTAAAGATGTACCCAAAAAAATTAAAACCTTTTTTCTACCTAGGTGTATTTTACATTATCATTTCATTAATTTCGAGAGTTATATTCCTTCTGCATCCGATCACAACGGTCCACCTGGGATTTATGGATATTCTGAAGGTTCTGTCTGTTGGTTTTGTTAATGATTTCTTTGTATTCATTTTGACCTGCCCTTTTTTAGTTCTTTATCTTTTATTTCTTTCAAATTCAAAATATCAAAAGCCTTACGGATTTGTAATTTTAGGAATACTGTTATTACTTTTTATCTATATTCTTTTAATTCCGAACAATATTTTTAAACAATATGGAGGCTCTGTAGCAGAAATTGCTCTTGTATTTGTTGGTTTAAAAATTATCTTCTTTGGTTTTATGTTTTTCTGGCCGGAAAAAAGAATAAAAATGAGAAATACCCTTTACTTCATAACTTTATTCTTATATGTTTTACTGATAGTCTTCAATGCGGTAAGCGAATATTTCTTTTATAATGAATTCGGGTTAAGATACAACTTCATTGCAGTAGATTATCTTATCTATACCAACGAAGTAATTGGCAATATCATGGAGAGTTATCCTGTAATTCCATTATTTACATCCATTATCATAACAACAGCACTCATTACTTTCTACATTTACACAAAAACAAAACAGGAACTACTTCACCTTCCTGATATAAAACAAAAAATCCTGTTACTGGGATTATTTATGATATTAATGGGAACCAGCCTGTTGGGTTTAAGTTTTACGACGAAAATTAAATCCTGTAACGTCTTTGAAGAAGAAATTCAGGCCAATGGAATTCCCAAATTTTACTGGGCGTTTACCCATAATGAACTCGACTACTTCCAGTTTTACCCGGTGATTAGCCAGAAAGCAGCAGAAAAACAGTTTTTACAGCAGTTTTCTCCTTCAGCTTTAAAAAGAGAGATCACTGCAGATCAGCCGGAATTAAAGAAAAATGTTGTGCTTATTTCTGTCGAAAGTTTATCTGCTGACTATCTTGAGCATTACGGCAATTCAGAAAAAATCACCCCGTTCTTAGACAGCCTGGCAGATCGGTCATTATTATTTACCAACCTGTATGCAACAGGAAACCGGACAGTGAGTGGTCTGGAAGCATTAACCCTCTGTATTCCTCCAACAGCTGGCGAAAGTATTATCAAAAGAGAGGATAATAAAAAGAAATTTACTACCGGAGGCATATTTAAATCCAAAGGGTATGACGTAAAATTCCTATATGGCGGATACAGCTATTTTGACAATATGCAGGACTTCTATGCCGGCAACGGATATGGCATTGTAGATCGAAACAATTTCAAGCCCGAAGAGATCAGTTTTGCCAATGTATGGGGTGTTGCCGATGAAGATATGGCAAAAAAAGCCATCAGGACCATGAATGCTGAAGCTAAAAGCGGAAAACCTTTTTTTAATCACTGGATGACTGTTTCCAATCACCGGCCATTTACCTATCCCGAAGGCAGAATAGATATTCCGGGAGATGCCAAATCAAGAGAAGGAGGCGTAAAGTATACCGATTATTCTTTGAGAAAATTTTTCGAAATGGCAAAAAAGCAGGATTGGTACAAAAATACGGTCTTTATTATCATTGCGGATCACTGCGCCTCAAGCGCGGGAGACATAGAATTGCCGATGGATAAATACCGAATTCCGGCCTTTATCTTATCAGAAGGTTTTATTAAACCTCAAAAATTTACAAAACTGATGTCTCAGATCGATGTTATGCCTACGCTTTTCGGCCTGTTGAAATTTAATTATCACTCTAAGTTCTTAGGTCAGGATGTGTTCAGTAAGAAGTTCCAGCCAAAAGCTTACATAGCAACTTATGAAGATCTGGGGCTGATAAAAGACAATTATCTGACCGTCATCTCACCCCTAAAAAAAATAAAACAATATTCATTATCCCCGGAACCATCCAAGCTGTCTCCGGAATTTAATATTCATTATGACGAAAAATATTTGAAAAAACAAAATCAAAATCTGGTTAACGAAACCATATCTGCGTATCAGTCTACTTCACATTGGGTGAAAAACCACGCGCTTAATCAGTAAGTTTTTTAAATTTATTTTGTGCTTTCGAAAAAAGTAAGCATTAAATTTGTTAAGAACATGAAATTAAGGATGATACAAAAGTGATTCATCACGAAAAGCGTCGGAGATCTGGAAACTAATGATAGTGAACCAGCAGTAACAGCTTTAAGAATGATTGAACTCAATAAAGGATCTTTCAGGAAAAAGAAAATTGGCTTAGTAGACAATTTCCGGACATCGAAAAAAGGAGACCGTCAAACCAGTGAAAGCGGTCTCTTTTGTATTTATCTATCTTCTGCCTAAGAATGGCTCTTATATATAAGATTCTCTATCCATATTATTTAGCCGTAAGACAGATTTTGTGATATCATTACCCGAAAGTACTACACCACCAGTTACGTATTTCTTGTATCCACTCCGGCTTCGCTCCTCGTCTTCTATCTATCACATTTCCGCATCTATCGTCTGTCCATTTCATACCTCCATTAAGATTTTTCATTTCTCCTCTTGAAAGTTTTCTTAAATTTTTCATATTGTGTAATTATTTGTTTTGCCTACTCTTAAGATTTTCAGCGTACTCTATCTTGATGTATTGTTAATAGGTGGGAGCGAAAAGCAATCTGTTGGCGTGGTGATTGCAGATGTTGAGGGTTCCCGGAAGACTACTTTTATAAGTATAATTATTAAAGCTACACCTATTAATATTTTATGCCATTTTTTCATAATCCAAACTATTAGATCATTTAGCAAAACTAATAAATTTATTTAATAAATTATTTTGGAGACTTACTTTTAGGAATTATAAGTTTTTAGATATTCCCATTTGTAACTTATTGTTTTCAAACTACTGTAATTCAGAACCATACTAACATCGCCTACACTATCTTTTCTAGATCTTTACCTTGGCATTTTGTAAGACTGATTGATCTAACAATTAAAAAGGAACTTGAACTTTTCTCACTTTATTTATAATTTTTAGATGAAAATATTATTTAAAATTTTAAATTTACATATAAATAACAAACTATGAAATGGACAGACGACAGAAGCGGTAATGTGGAAGACAGGCGGGGCTTAGGCGGTGGTGCCGTTGTTGGAGGAGGCCTTGGAACTCTTATTATTGCTGCCATTGTATTTTTCCTGGGCGGTGATCCTTCTTCAATCCTTAATTCGGGAAATGCCGGAAGCAACAGTATCGGTACAGAGCAGAGAGATTTAAGTCCCGACGAACTTAAAATCCGTGAATTTGTACAAATGATTACAGCCGAAAACGAGGAGACCTGGACAAAGGTATTTACTGAAAACGGAATGCAGTATAGCCCTGCAAAAGTGGTTTTATTTGAAAGCGTGACGGAGTCCGGTTGTGGAACTGCTCAGTCAGCAATGGGACCTTTTTACTGCCCCGCAGACCGTAAAGTTTATATGGATATGAGTTTTTTTAAAGAACTTCAGTCAAGATTCGGCGCAAAAGTTACAGAATTTACTATTGCATATGTCATGGCTCACGAAATGGGGCATCACGTTCAGAATCTTGTAGGTGTTTTAGAAGAAACTAATAAAGCCCGAACCAGTGGAAATTATTCAGAAGCACAACTCAATAAAATTTCAGTGGCCACAGAATTACAGGCGGATTACTATGCCGGAGTTTGGGCAAAACAGACCGATAGCCGCGAACATTTTCTGGAACCCGGAGATATCGATGCTGCTATTGAAGCAGCGGAAGCAGTGGGCGATGATAATATTCAAAAAAGATCCCAAGGATATGTGAATCAGGAAAGCTTTACCCACGGATCTTCTGCACAACGCAAGGAATGGTTCATGAAAGGGTATAATACGGGAGACATCAGACAAGGTGACACTTTTAATCAGCTTTTAAAATAAATCAAAAAATAACAAATCTAAACAGGGGTTCGTAATAAAAGTGAAAAACATCTAATTTTCACTTTTTTATTATAAATAATTTTTTTTATCTTTGCCCGAAATATATAATTACATGGTAATTATATATTTGAAAAACACAATAAAATGAGAAAAAAAATTACATTTCTAATGTCATTGACATTAGCCCTCCCCTGCGAGATTCTTTACGGGCAGATAGGTATAAATACAGCCCAGCCTCAGGCTACCTTAGATATTACAGCAAAACAATTAACCGGTACAGCCACAAATCCAGACGGTATACTCGTCCCGAGGGTAGACAGACAGAGGGCTCAAAGCATGACTTCAGTAGTAACTTCTACGATAATTTATATAAGAAGTATCTCAAATGGCAGTCGGTCCGGTACGACGGCAGATGTAGATACGGTTGGATTTTATTATTTTAATGGTACCAAGTGGGTAAAATTAAACAGCGGCGAAAAAGGAACTTCGAAATCATCGATATACTATCTTCCCAATAATCAGAACAATTTCTTAAATGGAATTGCAAGTGGTTCTAGTCAAAACATCCCTATTTCTGTTTCTACAGATGGAGCCGATGGAGTTACCTATAGTACTTCAACGAATACATTTACTTTTACAAAAGCAGGTTTTTATAAATTTGTTTTGACATATGAAGCCACGCATAATGCCACCGACTGCACAATATCACCTTATTTTGCTGATTTTCCAGATAATGATAGAAATACTGTGAGAATACATAGTACAGCATCACACTCCCCGGGAGGTGCTTCTCAGCATGGAGGAAGTATTGTCTATGCGACAGCTTTACCAGCAAATTCCCAATGGAAGGTCGCGCTCGGTAGAGGTTCTTCAGGAAACTGCTCTGGACCAGGAATGTTATTAAGAGCTAAAAGTACAATAGTAGAAATTACCTCAATAGCTCAATAATACAGCTATAAAATTAATCTTAGTTAGTTTTTATTATGCCCATCTTCCACTTGTATATTGTTTAGGCTTTAAATACTAAAATTATCCATTACAGATAAAAAAATTCCGAAATGTTTTTTCGGAATTTTTATCTTACTGCAGTTCAATCGGATTGCTGTTTTTCTTTGCTTCATCTTTCAATCTCTCCTCTCTCTTTTTCATGTCAGCAGGATTTTGATTTCCGCCGCGCCCCCCACTACCTCTTGGAGCACCAATTCCCCCATTACCCATCACACGGGTTTGAGAAGAACCACCGCCACCACTCTGAGTCATAAAAGACACCGGATCTTTTTTGAATTTTTCCTGCTGCTTTAAGAAATCTGTTCGTTTTACCTTAATGGTATTTCCAAATTGATTCAAAGCAGCTATTTCCGGGATTTTATAATTCTTCATCAAATCAAAGGAATAATCACCCTGAGTGTCTTCTACTTTTACAATCAGGCCGGGAAGACCACCGAATTTATAGGGTCCATCCTGATAAGGCAGATCTGTTGTAAACCATGCCGTCCATTGTCTGCCCCCAAAGTCCGTTTCTGCTTTCTGAACTTTATACTCCCCGATGTTTGTTGTTTCAGAAGAAATTTTCCAATTAAGAGGCCTGTCTTCTTCATACACATAAGCATCTCTTCCGATCCTGTCCTTAAAAAGAGTTTTTTGATTGTTTCTGTCTTTTTCAACAGAATAATTAATATTGGATCTTAATTCCTGCATCTGTTCTCTGTTGAAGCCTCTACCGCCCCCACTCTGAAAATTTTGCTGCATAATAGAATCTCTTTTAAATCTGTTTTCAGAATAGAAAAGCGATTTGTCTTTTGAAATATCTAAATAGGCATTTTCCGTTTTTACCTCATTTTTATTGGTGGCATCCGATTTCATGGTAACCTGGTAGACAAACCTGTTGGTCTGTGCAAAAGCAGTATGTACGAATAAGGCTAAAGCAATAAAACCTAATTTTTTCATTCCGTATTTATTTATTAAATTTTTATCCATCTTAACTCTGCTGAATATTTTCGGAGATTAATACCGGCAATTTTAATCTCTTGAATGTATATTGACTTAATTTCATCAAGTCTATACGACTTGCTGTAATGTAAAGTAGGTAAATCAATATGACTATTAATGATTCAATCTTTTTCAGAGTAATTTTTTTAAATAGATGAAAAATACTTGTCAAAGTTAAACGAAAAGCAAGGTTTTCATGTTTCGCGGAAAAAATTATATAAAATTAACATTAAGAATCATCTTAATGATGATTTTACTATGAACAGAATCGTTAAAATAGATATCTTCAATTTGAGATTGCGGAAATTAGTTCGTAGTTTTGCATTATTAAATCATTCTAAATAAATACAATGATAAAAGTATCTGATCAAGCAAAAGCAAAAGCCATCCAACTGATGACAGAAGAGGGGTTTAAGCCTTTTGAAGACTATATAAGAGTTGGGGTAAAAAGTGGAGGATGTTCAGGATTAGAATATGTTTTGAAGTTTGACAACGAAAAAACAGACACCGATCAAATCTTTGAAGACAATGACATCAAAATTGTTGTAGATAAAAAATCAATTCTTTATCTGGCAGGGACCATTCTTGAATATTCAGGGGGATTAAATGGAAAAGGATTTGTTTTTAACAATCCTAATGCATCCAGAACATGTGGATGCGGAGAAAGTTTTTCTTTGTAGAAAAAGACATTGGAGGATGGATCTCAGAGGTCGGAATAATTCCGGTACTTGAGATCTGTCATCTGAAATCTAAAAAAAAATAATGAGTAAATATACTGAAGACGATTTAAGAGTCGATCTAGAAAATAAAAAATACGAATTCGGCTGGGAAACCAAAATTGATTATGAAGATTTTCCGACGGGTTTAAATGAAGACATTGTCCGTGCGATTTCCGCTAAAAAGGAAGAACCGGAATGGATGACCGAGTGGCGTTTGGAATCTTTCAGAATCTGGCTGAAAATGATGGAGCCCGAGTGGGCAAATATCAAGTATGAAAAACCGGATTTCCAGGCGATTAAATATTACGCGGCTCCAAAATCGAAACCAGAGCTAGAAAGCCTGGATGAAGTAGATCCTGAATTATTGGCCACTTTTGCAAAATTGGGAATCAATATTGAGGAACAGAAAAGACTTTCGGGCGTTGCTGTGGATATCGTAATAGACTCCGTGTCTGTAAAGACAACTTTTCAGGATACTCTGATGGAAAAAGGGATCATTTTCTGCTCTATTTCCGAAGCTATTAAAAACCATCCTGATTTAGTAAGAAAATACCTGGGAAAAGTAGTTCCGCGGGGAGATAACTTCTATGCAGCATTGAATTCTGCCGTATTTTCTGACGGAAGTTTCTGCTATATTCCGAAAGGTGTAAAATGTCCAATGGAATTATCTACATATTTCCGTATCAATCAGGCAGGAACAGGCCAGTTTGAAAGAACGCTTGTCATCGCAGATGAAGGAAGTTATGTTTCTTATCTTGAAGGCTGTACAGCTCCATCGAGAGATGAAAACCAGCTTCACGCTGCAGTTGTTGAGCTGATTGCCATGGACAATGCAGAAATTAAATATTCAACCGTTCAGAACTGGTACCCGGGAAATGAAGAAGGAAAAGGTGGCGTTTTCAATTTCGTTACCAAGAGAGGACTTTGCGAAAGAAATGCAAAAATCTCCTGGACTCAGGTGGAAACAGGTTCTGCTGTGACATGGAAATATCCTTCTTGTATTTTGAAAGGAGATAATTCAATCGGTGAGTTCTACTCTATCGCTGTAACCAACAACCATCAATATGCCGATACCGGAACAAAAATGATCCATATCGGAAAGAATACAAGATCAACGATTATTTCCAAAGGAATTTCTGCAGGAAAATCTCAGAATTCGTACAGAGGCTTGGTAAAAGTAATGCCGACGGCCAAGGGGGCAAGAAATTTCTCTCAGTGTGACTCTCTGTTGATGGGTAACGAATGTGGTGCACATACATTCCCATACATAGAAATTAAAGATCCAAGTGCTCAGCTGGAGCATGAAGCAACGACTTCAAAAATCGGGGAAGATCAGATTTTCTACTGTAACCAAAGGGGAATCGATACTGAAAGAGCAATTGCACTGATTGTTAACGGATTCAGTAAAGACGTTCTGAATAAATTACCGATGGAATTTGCCATTGAAGCTCAGAAGCTACTGGAAATTTCACTGGAAGGTTCTGTAGGTTAGCATATTTAAACATTAAGAAGTTAAGTTTTCATTATCTTAAAATTTTAATGTTTAATTAAGGAATTAAGAGAAAAAGGATTTTCGGTTGATCAGCAAATCAATACCAAAATCAATTATGAAAAGATTGAGATTGATACTCGGCTAAAAGTTGACTTATTAGTAAATGAATATTTGTCAAACTTCAGGAATAATAGGCTGGGATAAAGAATTCACGGAACGCTTAAAGATCTTAATTTAAATCAATTTCATTGATTTACTTAAAAAAGAAATAATACATTAGAATTAAACTTAAATTCTTAATGTTAAAAAAATAAAAACGAAATAGTATTTCATTCGCCAGCGTTGAAGCTTTTGTAAATACTCAAAGTTTGACCTTGCGATAAATTTAAACGTATGTTAAATATAAAAAACTTGCACGCCAAAATTGAAGATGGCGCAGAAATTTTAAAAGGGATTAATCTTGAAATAAAGCCTGGTGAAGTTCACGCCATTATGGGACCGAACGGAGCCGGAAAATCTACGCTTTCCTCTGTCATTGCAGGAAAAGAAGATTATGAAGTTACAGACGGTGAAATTATTTTCGGGGGTGAAAACATCATCGAAGATGCCCCTGAAGACAGAGCGCACAAAGGAATTTTCCTTTCTTTCCAATATCCGGTAGAAATTCCGGGAGTTTCTGTTACCAACTTCATCAAAGCTGCGATGAACGAGAACAGAAAGGCAAAAGGACTATCCGAAATGCCTGCAAAAGAAATGCTGGCTTTGATTCGTCAGAAATCTGAGCAATTGGGCATTAAAAAAGATTTCCTTTCAAGATCACTGAATGAAGGTTTTTCCGGAGGTGAAAAGAAAAGAAATGAGATCTTCCAGATGATGATGCTGGATCCTAAACTGGCAATTCTTGATGAAACTGATTCGGGATTAGACATTGATGCCCTAAGAATCGTTGCAGATGGTGTCAATGCATTTAAGAATGAAGGAAATGCAGTTCTTTTGATTACGCACTATCAGAGATTGCTTAACTATATTCAACCTGACTACGTTCATGTACTGGCCAATGGGAAAATCATTAAAACAGGTGATAAATCTCTTGCGCTGGAACTGGAAGAAAGAGGGTACGACTGGCTTCTTAACTAAGAAAAATTTGATTATTCAGAGATTAAAAAATTCCTCGTCATCATTCCCCGTGAATCAAAGCGATAACAATCTCTAATAAGACAAATAGATTATTCATTCATTGTAATGATAATATTTTAGCTCAAATAAAAAGAAATATGGTGCAAACCACAGATATACCAGTAATGGCATTAAAAGAACAAATTATAGAAAATCACGGTGAATTTTTAGAGAGCCTACGTCACAGATTTCTGGATGGCGACAGAAAAGCTGCTCTCCAAAGATTTGAAAATCTTGGTTTTCCGACAAAAAAAGACGAAGAATATAAATATACCAACCTAAAGGAAATTACTGAAAAGGAATATAATTTTTTCCCGAAAGAAAGTCATAACATCACCAAAGAGCAGTTGGACCAGCTGCATCTTGGAGAAGAAAATTTCGACTGGATTACTTTTGTAAATGGCAAGCTTCGCAAAGAATTATCAAAAGTTTCGATTGAAAATGTTGAGTTCCTTTCATTCAATTATGCTTTGAATGACGAGAAACACAGAGATATTTTTGATCGTTATTTTAACACCATTGCTTCTGACAAGTCTGCTTTTACCAATTTAAATCAGGCATACTGCAAATATGGTTTCTTTTTGAAAGTTCCGAAAAATGTGGTGATTGAAAAACCGATCCATGTTTTCTACATTTCTCAAAACCAGGAAGAGAACACGTTCTATAATACCCGAAATTTATTAATCGTAGATGAAGGGGCAAAAGTGGAAATCATCGAAAGTCATCACAATTTTGACAGCACGTATGTATTAACCAATTCCGTGACGGAAATTTTCACGTATCCAAACGCAAAAGCAGACTGGCATAAAGTTCAGAATGATAACGATACTTCCTATTTAATTGACAATACCTTCGCGAAGCAGGAAAAAGACAGTTTAACCACTGTCAATACATTCTCTTTTGGCGGGAAACTGGTAAGAAATAATCTTGATTTTATTCAGAACGGATCGAATATCAATTCTTTCATGAACGGAATTACGATTATAGGTAAAGATCAGCTGGTAGATCATCACACGGCAGTGCATCACAATCAGCCAAACTGTGAAAGCTATCAGAATTATAAAGGTATTTTCAGCGGAAATTCTCACGGTGTTTTCAACGGAAAGGTCTTTGTAGATAAAATTGCACAGAAAACCAATGCCTATCAGCAGAATAACAATGTTTTATTAAGTGAAGGAGCCAAGATTGATACAAAACCTCAGCTGGAGATTTTTGCAGACGATGTGAAGTGTTCTCACGGCTGTACCGTAGGTCAGTTAAACGAAGATGCGTTATTCTACCTGAGAGCCAGAGGGATTTCTAAGAAGGAAGCTCAGGCTTTATTATTATATGCTTTTGCCAATGATGCCATGCAGAATATTGATATTGAGCCTTTAAAAGAAAAAATTTCAAAGCTTCTGGCTGAGAAATTAGAAGTTGATATAGAGTTTTAACAATATATATAATTGATGATAAAAAGCACTTCGCCAGGAGTGCTTTTGTTTTGGTAAATTTTGGCTAAAGCCGATTGTCTCTGCAAATAAAAAGTGGGCTGAAGCCCACTCGTATCGATGATAAATTTGCTTTGATTTTATTAATATTATTTTTTAATCCACCACTGGCTGTCTTTTCTGTCGGATCGTTTTACACCGTTATTGAGTGTATACGCTAAACCAACTCCTAAAGTCTGTTTGAGCTGGGTTTTTTGAATCTGGTTATGGTCATACAACACATCTACCGTAATATTAGAAGAGATGAATTTATTTACTTTTAAATTTAAAACCATTCCGTAGGCTAAAACGAGCCTTTCCGGATGATCCAGATAATTGGAAAAAACAGAAGCATTGTTGGTCATACTTATATTTTCCATGATCTTAAATTTATAAGATGCCGTTCCCAGAAAACCGAACTGTAATAAGGAGGAGTCGCCGTCTGCCTTCAAACCATAATTTCCTGCCACCTGCAGGCTTTCGTCCAAAACAAAAGCCCATCTTGCATTGCTTGGTCTTAAAGTGACATTCAGGTTATCATTCGGCCGGTAAGTGATACCCATACCGACATTCAGGTAACCGGGAGCCATAAAGTTAGATATTTTCTTAGCTTCAGGATTATTCCCGTCTTCGTATCCCAGATAAAACTGCGACTGCAGACCGGCCCCTACGGAGAGATACCAGCTTTTTGAAACTTTTCTTCCGTAATTGGTAGAGATATTAATCACATCCTGTGTTTTTCTCACACCGATACCCTGGGTATCATTTTGTCCATAATTCAGAAGAATAATATTTTCCCAGAGATCTTTGTCTTTCTCGTACGTTATATTATAGTCTACCGAAGCCAGCCAACCGACATTGTTTGCTCCACCACCCACCCAGTTTGAGAAGGCAGCCTGATTGATCATTAATGCTTGTTTACCCAAAACTGACCAATGCTTGATCGTATCTACCACTTTTATGGGCTGCTTTACGGCCGGCGTGTCTACAATGACTACTTGTGCACTGCTAAAAACTCCCAAAGAAAGGGAAAGAAATAATAGAAACTTCTTCATTACTCAAAATTTTCATTTGCAAAAATATTAAATATAATTTTTTTCGTTAAGAACAAAGAATAATTTAACATGAATATTTTCGGCAAGACGTTTTTTTTATTTCTAATTGTGATAATAAACTACTTTAATTAGTTAAATGACACAATATTAAGCATGAAATTAAAAAAGAAAAGAAAATCCTAACCTTTTGTCTTAAAATAACAACAGCTATTTAAAATCATCGACATTTTTTCCGAAATTTACTCTTGGCGTTTCATTTGACGTACTACCAGCATGTTTAAAAATGTAATTTCCAAGAGAGCTATTATCAACCCTCTACTGATGCTTTCTGCCATGTGGCTGGGGTATTTCCTACAGTTAAACGGCTTTTTTGAAAATTGCTTCGGAGCAATTATTCCCTTATTGCCGGAGGGCTTATTAGGAATTATTACGTCCCCTCTTTTACATGGTAATTTTGATCATATCGTGGGTAATTCAATTCCGATCGCTGTACTGATGTTTCTCCTTTATCAATTCTATCCGGTCGTCGCCAATAAAGTTTTTGTAATTGGCTGGCTGGCCACAGGATTACTGGTCTGGCTTCTTCCTCCTGTGGATATTGTTACCGGTGAATATATGTACAGCTGTACAATAGGCGCCAGTGGAGTCGTGTATGTTTTAGCTTTTTTCTTATTTTTCAGCGGAGTGTTTAAATGGAATATGAAACTATTAACGATCTCTTTGCTTGTGGTGTTATACTACGGAAGCTTAATCTGGGGGATGTTTCCGGAAGAGTTTTTTTATAATCTTAATGAACCTAGTAAAATCTCCTGGCAGGCCCACCTGTCCGGTGCTGTGGTAGGCAGTATTATCGCATTTATGTTCAAAAAGGTAGGTGAAAGAAAGAAAAAATACATCTGGGAGTTTCCCAATTATTATAACGAAAAGGATGATAAATTATGGCAGGAATACAGAGAAAATCATCCGGAAGACTTTCTGGAACTGCCTTATAAGAAAAAGGATGATATCTGGGATCATTTGGACGAATTACGGAAAAAATAAAACTTAATTTTCTACATTTGTGAAAACAAAAGACACAAATGTATTCAGAAGAACATCTGTATGCCATTGCTCTGCGTGAATGCAAACTCATTGGCGATATGAATTTTTATAAACTTGTCAGAATTTTCGGCGGCGCCAGGACAGCATGGGAAAATGCTAAAAAAGAATACAAGACCATCGACGGTATCGGTTGGAAAGCCGTTTCTGAAATTGGCAATCCCGAATATTTAAGATTTGCCGAAAATGAACTTCTTTTTTGTGAAAAGAATAATATCCGGATAAAATTAAGACACCGCAATGAGCTTCCCCGTCTTTTGAGCGAGTGTGATGATGCTCCCGCTATCCTTTATCAAAAAGGAGATTATGATGATTCCAGACAAAAAATAAGTCTTGTAGGAACCCGAAACATGACCATGTACGGAAAGCAGTTTATCACCCACTTTTTTGACGAAACCAAGAGCTACCCTTTCACCACGGTCAGTGGTTTGGCCTTAGGAGTAGACAAAGAGGTTCACGAACAGTCCGTACAACATAACATCCCTACAGTTGCGGTACTGGCTCACGGATTTCATCTTCTGTATCCTTCAAAAAATAAAAAGCTTTCGGAAAAAATACTCCAGGAAGGAGGGGCTTTACTGACAGAATTTAACTCATCCCGAAAGCCTGACAGAGAAAATTTTATTCAGAGAAACAGAATTGTAGCCGGACTCTCACCTTCAACCATCGTTATTGAAACGGGATTTGGCGGAGGATCGGTAAGTACAGCCACTTTTGCTAATAACTACAACAGGGAAGTATTTGCACTCCCCGGAAAAATTACCGATAAATACAGCCAGGGCTGCAATCAACTGATTTTTCAGAACAAAGCAACGGCTATTTCAACATTGAAAGGCCTTATTGATGCATTGGATTTTAACAAGCCTGACAGCAGAATACCCGAACTTTTTCCGGAAAGCAGATTATCCATACAATTAACTGAAAATCAAAGTATAATATATAGTGCTGTTGTAGACCAACCATACATTTCCTTAGATGATTTATGTAATGAGATTTCTCTTCCCTCTTATAAAATCTTACCTGTAATTCTGGAATTGGAACTTTTAGGGAGAATTAAATCGCTTTCCGGGAGGCAATTTGTAGCAATCTAACAATTAATGATTTCTTAATATTGCATTATTTCAGAGATAACATTTAATTTTTAATAATATTTAATGGTAAATTATTAATTCAATAATATTTCGACACATTATTATTAAATTTTTAACAATCAGCAAATAAGGTATTGTGAATCTTGAAAAAAAAATTAAATTTGTTGATAATAATATTCAACCTTAATATATGGAACAATATAATATTGACCAGAAAATCCAGGAGTTTATTGCAAAAATTGAGGCAAAAAACCCTAATGAGCCAGAATTTTTACAAGCTGTAAAAGAAGTTGCCGTAACTGTAATTCCGTTCATTATGACGAAAAAGGAATATACAGGAATGAAGCTTCTTGAAAGAATGGCTGAAGCTGAAAGAATTATTATTTTCAGAGTTCCATGGGTTGATGACAAAGGAGAAATCCAGGTAAACAGAGGTTTCAGAATTCAGATGAACTCTGCAATCGGACCTTACAAGGGAGGTATTCGTTTCCATCCTACCGTAAACCTTTCGGTTCTTAAATTCTTAGCATTTGAGCAGGTATTTAAAAACTCATTAACCACTCTTCCGATGGGAGGCGGTAAAGGAGGTTCGGATTTTGACCCTCAGGGAAAATCTGATATGGAGGTGATGCGTTTCTGCCAGGCTTTCATGACGGAGCTTTGCAAACACGTAGGTCCTGAGACCGACGTTCCTGCCGGAGATATAGGTGTTGGAGCCAGAGAAATCGGGTATTTATTCGGACAGTACAAGAAAATCAGAAATGAATTTACAGGAGTACTGACAGGTAAAGGCCTTGCTTATGGAGGTTCACTGATCCGTCCAGAAGCTACAGGATATGGGGTTGTTTATTTTGCAGAACAGATGCTTAAAACCATCGGACAGACATTTAAAGATAAAACCGTAACGGTTTCAGGTTTTGGAAACGTAGCGTGGGGAGTTATTAAAAAAGTGTCTGAGCTGGGTGGAAAAGTTGTAACCATCTCCGGACCGGACGGATACATTTATGATAAAGACGGAATTGATGGTGAAAAGGTCGATTATTTATTGGAATTAAGATCTTCAGGAAACAACAGAGCTGAAGATTATGCTAAAAAATACCCTTCAGCCGTATTCTACGCCGGAAAACGTCCTTGGGAAGTGAAATGTGATGTTGCTATTCCTTCTGCTACTCAAAACGAACTTGATCTGGAGGATGCTAAAGTTCTGGTTGAAAACGGATGTCTTTGTGTCACTGAGGCGGCAAACATGCCTTCCACTTTGGATGCCATTAATTATTTCTTAGACAATAAAGTGCTGTTCTCGCCGGGTAAGGCGTCCAATGCAGGTGGAGTGGCTACCTCAGGACTGGAAATGACGCAGAACTCTATTCGTCTTAACTGGACTTCTGAAGAAGTGGATGCGAGGTTAAAAGAGATTATGATCGGAATTCATAAAGCATGCAGAGACTACGGAAAAGAAGAAGACGGCTATGTAAACTATGTAAAGGGGGCGAATATCGCAGGCTTTGTAAAGGTTGCAGAAGCAATGTTGGCTCAGGGAGTCGTATAAAATATAGAGGTCGGGAAAGTTTTCCTGACCTTTTTTGATATACCCTGTTCCCGGGATTATAAATGGGAAAAAAGTAAAAAGTGAAAGGAGAAAGCGTTGATGTATTCAACGCTTTTTTTATTGGTAAGCTATAGAGTCACCTTAAAAGATATTAATTATTTTTCATTGTCAAATTGCAATAATAGGAAACCGGTATGCTCAAAGAAATCCTGAAACATTACATTCAGGATCACCACTCTACTATATCAGCATTACTTTGGATTTTTCTTCCGGGATTTTTTGTTTCGGCCGTAGAATCTGCCGGTTTCATTGACTCTGCAGTAGCGGTACCGGACGTAACAGTTGAGGTAGCACCTGTTTGTATGAAGCTCTACTCTTTAATAATATATCTAAAACTCTTATTTGATGTGCTTTATAGAACTTTATGACGAATTTGGGATGACCCTCCTACTTTCTTAAATTTTTCATCATCCTTTCAACAAATTCAAATGCTGCCGGGCAGATGATTGTATTTTTTACCATCAGGTTATTGATCTGGTATATCTTTTTACGATCTGTGTGGGGATACTCTCTACAGGCCTTCGGGCGAACCTCATAGATTGAACAGGTATTATCTGAATTCAGAAAAAAACATGGAAGATTCTGCAGGACCTTATCGTTATCCTCATCGATCCTCAGAAATTTGGCTTCGAAATCAGCAGGCTTCATGCGCAGATGCTTTGATATACGTTCTATATCTTTCTCTGTATATAATGGGCCGGTGGTTTTACAGCAGTTGGCACATTGGAGGCAATCTATGGTTTCAAATACTTCTTCATGGGTTTCCTGAACAGTATAATCAAGATTCTTAGGCGGTTTTTTCTTTAATCCGTCCAGAAATTTCTGATGATCCTTTTGCTTCTGTAAAGCCTGTTTCTTGTATAATTCTAAATTCATCTATTTTTCCTCCGCTAAAACAGGCATCTCCGTTGCCTTATATTCATTAATTTTGTCCAGATCCAGTACAGTAGACGTATTGTCTTTTGCCGGATAATACATCGGAACGAACTTCGCCCCAAAAATAATTTCTTTCGAAACATAGGACGTCCGCTGCACTACCGTATTTGAATACACTTCATCAAATGCCCGTACATGAACAATAATTTCAATCGGTGTATTTTTAAAGTCATCTTCTGTAAATCCATAAAAAGGTGAGCTTTCATCTATTTTATGCACCACCGTCCAGTTCAGCGCCAGGGTATTGATCTGATTCAAATGTGTTTTTAAGGTATAAAAATTGGTTTTCGTCTCTGAATTTTCATTTACCTCAATGGCTGTTGAAACAACAACTTCAGCACTTGTCAGCGCATTATTTTTATAAGGGGCCAGCCTGAACATCAATCCTGTACCTTCCTGAAAAGGAGCAATGACTGCTATTTCTGAAAATCTGAGGTACGCTCTGGGACGCGAAAACCGTCCATAAAACAATCCTGTTGCAATGGCAAAGGTAAGCAATCCTAAAAAAGCTTCAAAGGTGGCCACCAGACTGGCCATAAAACCCACCGGCGCTATTCTCCCGTAACCTACTGTGGTAAAGGTTTGCGAACTGAAGAAAAAAACATCAATAAATTCATTCAGCGGATCGCTTTTATCAATTCCCGTAAGATGCTCAACGCCGATGAGGTAATAAATAAAGGCAAAAATTAAATTTACCAGAATATAGGCCGAAACCAGATAAGAAAGAAACTGAATCGTAGATAAATCCAGCATGGTATGATACCAGCTGAATCTGTTCAGAATATTCACCCCTTTCCGTTCTACGTTCGGCAGGCCGTCCTTCCTGATAAACCTTCCTGAAGCACTGGTCCCAAAACCACTGTTCTCTGTATTATTCAGATGAATTTCTTTTCTAAAATCTCGTGCCATTTTTTTATTTCATTGATGCATCATCACCTTATAAGGATTGGACAACCTGCTAAATGATAACCATTTTCGATATGCAAAGATAAAATATTGTTTTTATGAAATTTATCAAGCTGACGGTTGATTTTTGGATTTAATTTTTATCCTAACTTTGAGAAATGAAAAAGTTAGAATCAAGAGAGGATATTCAAAACCTCGTTAATTTATTTTATGCTAAAGTAGTTAGGGATGAAACCATTGGCTTCTTCTTTACAGATATTGCAAAGGTAGATTGGGAAAAACATCTTCCTAAAATGTATTCATTCTGGGAAACGGTTCTTTTTGGCCAGATGACATACAAAGGTAACCCGATGGGAGCCCATTTTCCGATCAACGAAATCGAAGCCATGGAACAGAAGCACTTCGACAGATGGCTTGAATTATGGAGAACAACTATCGAAGAAAATTTTGAAGGGGAAAATGCAGACATGGCCATTTATAAATCTGAAAATATTGCCAAGCTGATGGCTTTTAAAATGGAACTGGCACGAAGGCTTTAAACACCGGAATTAGGATTATTATATTGGAAAGCCCATTATTACGGGACAATTACCGTAAATATATAAGCCGCCAGGTTAACCAGTAATACTGTTCCGTAAAGAACATTCGTTTTTCCTCTGCTTAACGACAGCATTACGATAAATACAGATAAAGAAAGGAGAATGATATCTTTTTTATCCAACCCTAAGACGAGTGGAATATCATAGAGAATACAAACTACGGAAACTGCCGGAATACTAAGACCTATACTGGCCAGAGCGGAGCCTAAAGCCAGATTTAAACTGGACTGGATCTGATTGCTTCTGGCAGCTCTTATCGCCGCCAACCCTTCCGGAAGCAACACAACCGCAGCAATAATGACTCCGACCAGAGATTTGGGTGCTCCCAGGCTTCTTACCATATCTTCAATGGTCGCAGATAGACCTTTTGCCATCATAACGACAATGGCCAGGCAAACGACCAGAAAAACAAAGCTCACGATCGTTTTCATCACTGAAGGGATATAATGTTCTTCAGGATGTTCATCAGGAATGATGAAGTAACTTCTGTGACGTACCGTCTGTACCATCAGAAATATACCGTAAATTACCAGACAGGCAACAGAGACGAATATCAGCTGTGCCTGGTTATAAAACGGACCGTTAACACTTGATGTAAAATTGGGGAGAACCAATGTAAGTACCAAAATAGAAATAATACTTACAAGATAAGTGGTCGCAGAGGTCCTGGCAAAAAACTGCTCATAGTATTTAACACCTCCCACTAAAATACAGATTCCCAAAATACCATTAAGAATAAGCATAACAGCAGCAAAAACAGTATCTCTGGCCAGCGTGATCGCCTGATCTCCGCCGGCTACCATCAGTGAGATGATCAATGCCACTTCGATAATGGTGATACAGAGCGCCAGAATAATCGTTCCGAAAGGCTCTCCTACTTTATGAGCCACCACCTCCGCATGGTGTACTGCCGATAAAACACTCCCGGTGAGTAAAATTCCGGCGATCATATCATAAACCACTCCACCACCCATCAAACCGGAAAAGTAATAAACCACCGCTAAAACAGGAAAAATATACGTGTAATGCAAAAATTCTTTTAATCTCATAAAGCGTTTACAAAATACAAAAAATCTATTGTTTTCGCAATTCTAAAAGAAAATATTAATAGCTTTTTAATGATTCCATAAATAAAAATCCTGAAAATCAGTTAACATATGAAATAACAATCCAATGCCCACAATTCTGATATTTCCTCTAAAAAAGAGCATCAAAAAATACACCGCAATGGCATAATAGGAATGCAGAAAATGAAAGCCGATGCTTGCCCGGTCGGGGTCAAAAACAGGATCTGCAAACAGATGATCCAGGTCAACGAGCATCGTAGCCAATAATAGGAGATATACTCTTTTCCAGTTATCACGATAAAAAGTGAAAGCGATACCCAATGGAAAAATAAAATGCAGAAAGTAATGGGTACACGTTTTAAGCAAGGCAAGATCTGAAGAATTCATTGTATTTTACCACCTTAAAATTAAAGGCAATTTATCTTTTTTAAATTTTAACTGTAGATAATAGTCCTGATCGCGGTTTGTATAGAAAAGGTAATCCAGGGTAAGCAGTATTTTTCTTTCACGGGAATTTAAAGTTTTAAGAGAAGAGACCATGAGCTTATTATTTCTTATTATCACATAGTTTTCATTCAGCTTCTGCGCAGCCTGCATTTTTTTACGGGTAGATTTTATCTCAAAACCACCACTGGTCTTCTGAATAATATTCGGCTGAAACGGAATCGCGGTAAATTGATTTTGTACATTGATCCATTTTTTGTTTCGGAAATACTCTTCTGTTTTCGGTGAATCTGAACTTTGAAGACCGATGATATAATTGGGCTGAATAATTTTTTGAATTGTCTTTTTTTCGACCTCATTAAAATCGTCATCATAGCCATAAGTGACCATAGTATCGCTTACCTGTTCAAGATCAGCTACTGCTTTAAGATGATTTATTTTAGACGAATCCAGAGATTTCCGATTAAAAATAAAATCAAGATTATTGATGTTTTGAGCATTCAATTCGGCTTCGAAAAAAGATTTTGTGTTTAATAATTTGGAAATAAGAGAAGTCGGCGGATTAAAATATATGTTATTTTTAATTTCGATGTCATCGTCATTTACGGTGACGGAAAGGTTCTGACTGCCTTTTTCAGACTGAATCAGAATACTGCCGATACCATGTGTAATAAGTTCATCTGCATCCAAAATATTAATCTTAGAGGATGGAAGAAGCCGGCAGTCTATACTTTTAAAATCCCGGTCAGAAGTTCCCAGAATAAAATTATCTCTTTCTATTTTGACAAAAATCTGATCTTTCCTGAAAACATTATTTCCTCGGTCCGTAAACTTTTCCTGCTTTAAAAAAGTGATGAGCTTTTGCTTATCCTTTATTTCAAAAATGCTGTACCAATCGGAGAATCCGGAATTCCTCAGATGAAAGATCTGTAAAAAATCGGGAATTTTCACTCCCGATTCTTCTATAGAAACTGTTTTTTTGCTTTTATTTTTACTTCCGAACCATTCCGAAGGATGGCTAAGAAGGCTGGAAATATATTGTCTTTTGATTTTTTTCACATCCAGTAAAATGACGACATCTGCCTGGGCAGGCACGACTGTAAATGTTTGTTTATGGTGATAAAACATTAGATACAACGTTACTGCGATAAGAAAAACCGCGAGGGCAATTAATTTCTTTTTCATTTATAATATGGGTGCCTTTTTTTCGGATTCGTTGATTTTATAAATTTCATCAAACAGATCAAAGAAATACATCAGGCTGTTTTCAGAAGACGTTTTAATATGATAATCTATTTCCGTTTCGACCTTACTGCCTTTCACTTCCGACTTAAAATACATTTCACCTACATTTTTCTTTACAAAATCAAGCGTCTTTCTTTCGGAAGGGCTCTTGAATTCCTTTTCCATTCCTATTAAAAGCCTCTTAACATCAAATCTGCCGGATGCAGCATATCTTGAGGCATCTTTTGTCCATTTTTTAGAAACTTCGGACTGGGCTTTAGGTATAATATTTTCCGATGAGGTGGTAATGTAGACGATTCCGTCTTTTACCTTAAATAGCAGCTGGTCAAAATAACCGTCATTTTTTTCTTCCCTGAATGAATAAAAATCTCCTTTTTTAATAAATTTTTTCGCTGTCTTTTTGTTGGTGGTCAGCAAATTAAAAATACGCGTCCAATAGCCTTCATTTTCTGTAGCAAAAGCAAAAGTGAAATCAGGCATTGCTACTTCTTTCGTTTTTTTCACCTCCTTTTCGTTATACTCATCATCGTAATCATAATCTGTGTATTCCACTGTTTTTGTCTTGAGTTCGTTTAATACAAAAATTCCGTTACCCGGTGCTATTTTAGCGATGGCCTCCTCATCAAGAACAATTTTCATAGTCTCCATCATCAGCTCCATTTCCTTCTGGTAGTCTCCTTCTCCCGAATTTTTCAACAGGCTGTACATCAGATCAAAATATTTACTCCCGTCTACATTTAAGGAATAGTATCCGATGCTTTTATCGTTTATAAGATTTGTAAGATTTCTGTTTTTCTTTCCCTTATACAGTGAGGAAATATTTTTCTGTACTTCATCATCTTTGTGCTGGTAGCTGTTCACCAGCTTTACTTTATCCTGATCAAAGTACAGGTTATAAGAAGAATTGGAATTGTATGCTTTCTCAAAAATACTCCCGAACTCATAATTTTTCATCATCTTTCCGTAGATCCCGTCATTCACAATTCTGCCATAATCGGTATATACGAAAACATCAGAATGAGCATCTCTGAAACCCAGAATGTCTTTTGATATTTCCAGCTCCAGATTTGAATTAAAATACTCATCAAAAGAATCTTCTGCCAGCTTTTTCACAATCTTGAATGTCTCTATTTTCAGAGAATCCATTTCTTTCCGGAATACGGCATCTTCCTCTGTTTCTCCTTCCATATTTTCGTCCTCTAAAGGCGGCAGAATTTCATTATCTTTTTCAGAATAATTCTTATCCGTAGAGTCTTTTTTTTCTTTAGGGTACTCATGATGCTTTTCAAGATACTTAATGTCTTTCTGCATTCTGGCAATCTCAGCATTGTTATCTTTTATACTCTCTTTCAGATATTTTATATCATCTTTGAGATACTGTATTTCATCTTTATAATTGAACGGCTTTTCCGGCTCTTCGGCATACGCACTGTCTACAACAGCTGCAGCACTGTCTACTGCAACAGCCATGCTGTCTATATCGTCATCTGTCCAGGTATCTTTGTAGGGTTTGCTGTAGCTGATCATTTTAAGAACGGCCCGGTTGTCATTCCAGGCCACAAAAATATCATCATCGATGTCGACGTAAGAATAATTTTTCTTCTTTGTCACTTCCAGACCCTTTTTCTTGGTAGAGTTTATAAACTCCAAAAATTTGTCCTTATTATCTAAGATAAAGTGTGCGGTATACACTTTTACCGAGTCATTAAATCCTGCATAATGATATTGTGTCGCATCATATTTAATTCCTGTTTTGGAATAATCTGTCCATGAGGGCTTTTCTTTACTCTTTTTAGTAACTTCCTGTAAAAAAGGATTGAATTTTTGCCAGTTGATTTTCTTATTAAGCTGTTTCCCGTTGATTTCCATATAGAATACTGCATCCTGGGGCAGCTTCATGTTTTGCTGTGCGAAAACTAGGGCAAAACCATACAGGAGGAATATAATGGTCTGTGTTTTTTGTAGAATTAATTTCATGGCTTATAATTAGAATTATTGGAAAAGGATATTATTTTGAATTTGCTTTTTCTGAAGGATAAAATCCAGGAGGTTGGCTTCTATTTTTACGGCTTTCCTGTTTGGCGAAAGCATATAAGAGGTGTTAGACTGCGATTTTATTGTATTTTCAAATTGCATGACAGAAGTATATCGGGCATCATTAAAGATCTCTTTATCAGCCTTACTCATTTTATCGTAATCACTTTTAAACGTATTCACTTTGTTTTTGGAAAACAGCTTTTTGCCGGGATTATGACTGTAGATTTGCGTCGGAACCATTTTACCGATTAAATTCCGGGCTTTCAGCTGCTCCAGACCGGCATTGATATTTTCAATTTTTTTGAAATTACAACTTAGTTTAATAATATAATTATCAAAATCCAAAGAAGTTTTTACATTACTGATTCCGGGAGTTGCCCTGAATATTTTTGCGGCTTCATTAACTTTATTTTCAATTTCAGCTTTTTTAGGAACTTTCTTTCCGTTAATGGTTTCCATTTTGGAGATAGAAGCGAGTCTGGTTTTGCTTTTACTGGCATTCAGGATAATGGTATACTCACCGCTACCGTCCGCTTTAACACTGACTTTATCTAATAAGTCGAAACAGCTTGTAAGCAAAAGTAAGGGAAGAAGAAGCATCAACTTCTTGAGAAAAATTTTCATGATTCAGGTTTAAAAAACAAAAATACAATCTTATTTTCTAAATTCTGCCTTTTAAATAGTCCTGTCGTACATCTTCGTCCAGTTTTTCAATGGCATATCGTAAACAGGTTCGGGGCATCTCCTTATAATGCCGGTTGAGATAATCGATCAAATCATTTTCACTCTTCTGGCCCATTTCCCTTAAAAGCCAGCCATTGGCTTTATGCATGAGATCATGAGAATGCTTTAAATTAGCCGTAACCAGCTCTTTCGTCAGGTCAAATGATCCTTTTTTTACATAATACATGGTTCCTACCACGGCGATTCTTTTACGCCACATCACTTCTGAGTCTGAAAGATTTCTCAGAAGCTCTTCCTTGTGATTCTCAAAAGCATACCTTCCTAAAAGCTTGTAACAGCTGGAATCTACCAGATCCCAATTATTTACATAAGGTAAATGATTAAGGTAAAATGTAATAATTTCATCCTTAACGGCCTGATCTTTTGTTTTTTCAAATTTTGAAATCAATATAAAAAGTGCTGTCAGACGATGCTCATGATATTGTGATGAAAGCAGTTCAGTCAATTCTTCTAATGAAATTTTAGCATAATATTCTTTTGCTACGGATCTCTGATCCGGAACCTTAACGCCTAAAAACAAATCTCCTTCACCGTATTCTCCTTTTCCGGTTTTGAAAAACTTTGGAAAAAATGCTGTTTTTTCCGGAGTGGATAAAGCGGCTAATGCTTCCGTGATCTCTTTAATACTGTTCATCTTACTATTATTTGTCTACTGCTAAGTTTACAATAATATTTTAGGGTATAAAAAAGAGCAAACCATTACAGCATGCTCCAGTTTTTTTAAATTATGATCCATGTTGCTCTTCCAGAACAATATTTTCCAGTTCCTCTTCCTCTTTTGCAATTTTTTTAGGATTGGCCACTTTAGCAATCGTAAGTCCCTGAACAATGATGGAAAACACCACCACACAATAGGTGATACTCAAAATAATTTCACTGTATTCACTCTTAGGAATAGACATCGCCAGAGCAATAGACACTCCTCCCCTGATTCCTCCCCAAACCAGAACTTTTACCGTTTGCGGACTGAAGGTTTTCCTCATAAACTTGGTCGGCCCCCAGATGGAAATCACTCTCGCCAGTAAAACAATAACGATAGCCACCAATCCCGGAACAATAAAATGTCTTAAATCTTTAATCATTAAAAGTTCAAAACCGATGAATAAGAATAAAACAGCATTCAGGATTTCATCAATTAATTCCCAGAATTTGATCAGATAATCCTGAGTGATGGATTTCATTTTAAACTTAACATTAAAATTACCCATAAACAGACCTGCCGCCACCATGGTCAAAGGTCCCGAAATATGCATCTGCCTGGCAATCAAATAACCACCCATAACCACTGAAAGAGTTACTAAAACAGAAATGATATAGTCATCTACCTCACGCATTAATCTGGAAGTGATCCAGCCCAGGACGACCCCAAGTAATATTCCGCCTCCGGCTTCTTTTAATAATAATATCCCGATACTCTCAACTCCCAAATCTACTTCTTTCCCAATCGCCAGTTGTAATACTACAGAAAAAACAACCACCGCCATACCGTCGTTGAAAAGAGACTCGCCTGCCACTTTGGTTTCCAGAGATTTAGAAACGTTTGCCTGTTTCAGAATACTTAAAACCGCCACAGGATCAGTCGGGGAAATCAAAGCTCCAAAAAGAAGACAATAAATAAAGGGCAGATTAATCCCTAAATACGGAAGCGTATAAAACATCCCAAAACCAACGACAAAAGTCGAAATCACAACCCCCACCGTGGAAAATATCACGACAGGTCTCAGCTGTTCTTTAAGATCGTTAATATTGATATGAATTCCTCCGGCAAAGAGCAGGAAGTTTAACATGGCGCCCATCAGGACCTCTGTAAAATCGATGCTGCTCATCAGATTATGAAGGTGTCCAAAAGTTCTGGGTAAAATAGTCTCTCCGAAAGAAACCAGAAATATAGAAACTACAATGGCAATGACCATGATTCCGATCGTACTCGGAAGTTTAAGAAATCTGTAATTAAGATATGCGAATATTGATGCTAATACGATTAAAGCTGAAAATGAATAATATAACTCCACTAAGCTGTTTTTTATAATTTGGTTTATAGATTTAAATATAATACTTTGATGTAAATTTTGTTGCCGCCTTTTTCCCAGATATCATACATCCCGTCTTTTGCCGCTTTTGAACCTCGGGTATAGTCCTGACCGATATTAAGAATATTCAGCAGAATGTATTCATCCCCCACGGAATTGACAAGATAAGCTGTCTTTTCTGATTTTCCGTCACCTGAAGATTTTATCGCATCGGTAAGCGTTCGAAACTGGCCGATGTGGTGCATAAAATGATCCCCGTCTTTTTTATTGTCGTAGGCACGAAGCAAAATCAGGAGAATATCCAGATTGGTAGGATCTTTTTCGTACAGAATTTTTCCCTGCTTTATACATTCTTCAAAATTATTGTTCTTGAAAGCTTCTGCAAGCATTTTAAAGTCTGCATCATCAGTGCTGACGGTATTACTTTTAAAATTCCTGCCGTAATACAGATACTGTGCTTCTATGCTGTCCAGTGATTTTGGATATCCCTTGTATTTGAAAATGAGCTTTTCGTAGTTGTAAGGAGATTTAGAATCGGTAAGACTTTTCTCAATTTCCCTGAAATCAATTTTTGATTTCTGAGCAAAACCAAAAATTGAAATCAAGAACACGAATAGGAAAAGGTAATATTTCATTATCCGTTATTTTCTTCCTCGTCGTTATCGAAATATTCGAAAAGGAAATCGTTATAAGGAAACCTCGAAATATGAATTTTCATGACCTCATCATAGATCATTTTCTTCATTTCCGGGAAGTTCTCCTTGGTAAGAGCTGAGATAAAAACGGTCGGATATTTTGATTTGCCCATCCATGTTTTTTTCCATTCCTCCAGAGAGATATTCTTTCTTGTAGACGGTGTAAGATCATCATCGTCTTTTTTCTCATAGCTGAAATCGTCGATTTTATTAAAAACCATGACCATCGGTTTCTGATGTGCATTAATTTCCATTAAAATCTGGTTGACAGAATCAATATGATCTTCAAAACTCTCGTGGGAAATGTCTACCACATGAATCAGTAAGTCGGCTTCACGTACCTCATCCAGTGTAGATTTAAATGATTCTACCAGCTGAGTCGGTAATTTTCTTATAAATCCTACGGTATCGGTTAATAGAAACGGTAAATTACCGATTACCACTTTTCTTACAGTCGTATCAAGGGTTGCAAACAACTTATTTTCAGCAAAAACCTCCGATTTTGAAAGTGAGTTCATTAATGTGGATTTTCCAACATTGGTATACCCTACCAAGGCTGCACGCACCACTTTTCCACGGTTGTTCCGCTGCGTGGCCATTTGTTTGTCAATGGTCTTCAGTTTATCTTTCAATAAGGATATTCTGTCGCGGATGATACGTCTGTCGGTCTCAATTTCTGTTTCTCCGGGCCCTCTCATCCCGATTCCCCCTTTCTGACGCTCCAGGTGGGTCCACATTCTGGTCAGTCGGGGCAACAGGTATTGGTATTGAGCCAGCTCTACCTGCGTTCTGGCGTAAGAGGTCTGAGCTCTCTGAGCAAAAATATCAAGAATAAGATTGGTCCTGTCAAGGATTTTAACTTCGATTTCCCTCTCCAGGTTTTTGAGCTGTGAAGGAGACAATTCGTCATCAAAAATAATGGTTCCTATTTCGTTTTCCTTAGCATATTCTTTTATTTCCTGAGCCTTTCCGCTTCCGATAAATGTTTTAGAATCAGGCTGCGTTAACTTTTGAGTAAAACGTCTGTCTACTGAAGCACCGGCCGTATACGCCAGAAACTCCAGCTCATCCATGTATTCCTGAAGCTTGTCCTCATCCTGATGCTGGGTAACAACACCTACCAAAACTGCCTTTTCGTAATTATGTTCTTTCTTTTCTAGCATTAAGTTCTATCTATATTTGTGAGATTTACAAGTTACCATTTTTCGGTAAAAAATGCAAAACAATCTTTACGCCAATTATCACCAGATATTAATTTTAATCATCAGATTGCTGACTCATAGGTTTAAATAACGTTATAATGAGAATTTTTAAATTTTAAATTCTATAAAAGCATTGAAGCCTTAAATGCCGCACACAAAATAATTCACGAAATATAAAGTAACACAATGCAGGACTTTCCGGGTATAGTCATGTACAGGAAATATGAAATAGTTGTAGAACTGATATCAATCCGGGTTTTCAATCAAGAATGAAGTCCGCTGATACAGCAGACTTATTCCTGATATTCAGTTAAATTAATCCCAATCTGAAGCTACAAATTTCATTTGATGTCCGTCGTCGTCAGAGATTGTCAAAAAATGACCGTCCACCGAATATCTGATCATTTTTTCGAATGTTGCAGCAAAATTTGTTTCCAGGTCCATATTCCGGCAAGCCATCATGGTACTTCCAAGCCCGGATATCTTTACTTTTCCGTTGTTTTTAAATTCGGAAGTAAAAAACATTGTATTACAGCCCATGAAAGCACTTCCTTTGACCTTTTTTCCTTCTATGGGAGCTGTTAAGTTAATCCGTGCTTTATTTTTAATGAACTGATCTTTGGTAAATCCCTCAAAAGAGACCAACATCCATTCTCTCTGAATGGGTGTATTATCGGTCTTTACAGATGTGCAGTTTGTAAGAATATTCAGGCACAAAACAATAAAAACTGAAACTATTATCTTATCCATAGAGACTCCGATTCCATTTTCATACCACTCCCAGGCAGAATACCGTAAAAATTAGTAAATTAGCGACACAAAAATTATTTTATAAAATGAAAAGACTATTTCTACTATTCACTTTTCTGTTGGGCTTTGCTCAGATGAGGGCGGATGAGGGTATGTGGCTGTTGATGCTCATCAAAAGGCTAAACGGTGTCGATATGCAAAAACAAGGCTTGCATCTGACTCCGGAAGAGATTTATTCGGTGAACAATTCGAGCATGAAGGACGCGATCGTGAGTTTCGGTGGCTTCTGTACCGGCGAGATTGTTTCTAATCAGGGACTTATTTTCACAAACCACCATTGTGGTTACGGTGCTGTTGCAGCAGCTTCTACTCCGGAAAAAGACTATCTGAAGAACGGGTTCTGGGCCATGAAGCAGAAAGATGAGTTCAATGCGAAAGATCTTTATGTAAGATTTTTGGTAAGAATGGATGATGCCACGCAGAGAATCAATTCTAAACTGAATAACAGCATGACTCCTGAACAGAGAAAAGCGGTGATTGACGCCGAAACCAAGGCCATTCAGTCTGAAAATTCTGAAAACGGCAAATATACGGTTGTCGTAAGAGATTTCTTTAACGGAAATGAATTTTATTATTTTGTATATCAGGACTATAAAGATATCAGACTGGTAGGTGCTCCCCCTTCATCATTAGGTAAATTCGGTGGTGATACAGATAACTGGGAATGGCCGAGACATACTGCCGACTTTACGGTTTTCAGAGTCTATGCTGATGCGGCGGGAAATCCGGCAGAATTTGCACCAGGCAATGTTCCATTGAAACCTAAGCATTTCTTACCGGTTTCTCTAAAGGGAATCAAACCAGGTGACTTTTCAATGATTTTAGGATACCCGGGGAGAACGAACCGTTATTTAACTTCTTACGGTATCCAGCAAATGGTGAACAAAGATTATCCGGCTTGGGTAGAATCTTCTAAACTTGCCATGGATATTATGAAGAAGTATATGGACAAGGATAAAGCTACGCAGCTTAACTATGCTTCCCAATATGCTTCTGTAGCGAACTACTGGAAAAACAGACAGGGAACGATAGATGCTGTTGAAAAAAACGGTACGATTACTGATAAACAGAAAATCGAAGATGTTTACAGAAAATGGTCTGTACAGCCAGGAAATTCTGAATATGACGGAGTTCTGGAAGATATCGAAGCCTATTACAAGCAGGTTTCCGACAGAAATGTTGAAAGAAACTATGCCTCTCAGTTCTCAAGAAATGCCAAATATATCAGCCTTGCGATTCAGCTAGGTTCTGTATTAAAGGCGTATGTAGCTCAGGATATGCAGGGAAGACTGGCGATGAAGCCAAAAGTAGACGCTGCTATTAAAGCGGCTTACGAAAACTTTAACCCCCAGCTGGAAGGCGAGATGTTAAGCGGAATGGCTAAACTTTATAAGCAAAGAGTAAATCAGAATGTTGCTTCTGCTGCAATCTCAGGAATTGATCCGGGTACTGTTTCCAATGTTGCCTATTCTTCAATTTTTGCAAATAAAACATCTGCAACCAACTTTACTCTTAATCCTGATGCCTTGAAATTAGATGCAGACCCATTGTGGAAACTTGCGAACAGTATCGTAGCTGACCAGAAAATGAGTACGGAAAGATTCTCAAAGGTAGATGATAACTTTGCTAAAAACAACCGTCTTTTCTTAGCCGGACTGATGAAAGCCATGCCTGAGAAGAAATTCTATCCGGATGCTAACTCTACCATGAGATTAACTTACGGAACGGTAGACAAACTACCTGTTAGAGAAGACAGAAATTATTTCGGTGTTACCGATAACTATTATACGGATATGACCGGTCTTGTAGGTAAATATAAAAAAGGGGACGAAGAATTCGACCTTCCCCAGAGAGTGATCGATCTTTACAATATGAAAGATTTCGGTCAGTATGCTGATGCAAAAGGGTATATGCCTGTCAACTTCTTATCCAACAATGATATTACAGGAGGTAATTCAGGATCTCCGGTAATTGATGGTGACGGTAACCTTATCGGTATTGCATTCGACGGAAACAGTGAAGCACTAAGCGGTGACATCGTTTTTGAACCGGAATGGCAAAAAACCATCAACGTAGACGTTCGTTTTGTTCTTTGGACCATCGACAAATATGCCGGAGCAAGAAGACTGATCGACGAACTGCAATTGGTAAGAGATGAAAATACGCCTGCCGATACGAAAACAAAAGCTCCTAAAGCTGCACCTAAAAAGAAAAAATAATATCTTTTGATATATTTCAAGAACCGCGAAAGTTTTCTTTCGCGGTTTTTTTATTTCCATTGAGAAACCATCCACTAAGCCGATTTATAGAAAAAGACTTTTTTGTCAGGATTTTACGATGTTGCGACTAAGGTTAAAAGACAATTTATAACAATAAAAAATTATTATGAAAAAACACATCTTTAGAATCACTCTAGCAGCAACAGGAATCATGGCTTTCTTTACCCTTGCCTCTTGTGATAGCAATGATACTGTAGACACGCCTTCACAGAAAACCATTACCTTTGAAAATGTCGTAACTCCTAAAGATTTTGTACAAAGCGGAGAAATCCCGGGAGTGACTTTTTTTGCTCCTGCGGGAGGTAAAGTCATCCTTCCCGGTGAATCTCAGACAATAACATTCAGCGCAGGAAAAGCTCAGGCACTCATGTTTGCGACCATGTACGGCGCTTCAAAAGATTGGTTTTTTGCTTCCAAACAACCGGGCATTAAATTATTCGACAGCAATGGAAATGCCATAACGGGAGACGTTTCTTCAGAAGTATTACTCTGGGACAATGGCAGTAAAAATGATATTACAGGACTGGCTGAAAGTAAGCCGATCACCCAGGTAATGAATATAAATGCTTCTCAACTGGTAAAACTAAACCTGGCTTATGATGATGTTTCTTCTAAATTTACCTTAACCATTACGAATACTTCAGGTGGTACTGCAAATCAAACTCCCCTTTCTCCCGGAGTCTGGGCTGTGTCCAATTACAACGGTTCACAGCTGATAAATTCAGCACCTTTTTTCACTCCCAATGCTTTATCGAATCCTGAAATAACTGCGATAGCACAGCAAGGAATGACCGATAAGATGATCGCAAAACTTAATGCCAATACGGGAATAATGACAGGACTTTCCCCTGCTTTGGTTGTTGTATACAGAGGTGATAAAAACCCTATTTATGAAACAGGAAAAACAGATGCAGGAAAAGGATTGAAAGAGATTGCACAATTTGGGAATGTAACGAAACTTCAAAACTACTTAAAGTCATTACCTGATGTAAAAGGGGTATATGTTGCCGGGAATGCACCCATTGCGCCTGGAAGTAAGGTGATGACCACATTCCAATCAGGTGCAGGAGATAAAATAGCTTATGTAACCATGTTTGGCTTCTCTAATGATTGGTTTTATGCAAATGAACAGGTAATATCTTCCGGTATGACAGGTGATGTCACGTCAAAGACAGCATTATTCGATTCAGGAACTGGTATTGATCAATATCCTGGCGCAGGAAATCATCAGGCTCTGTTTGGAGGGACCCCTCAAGCTGAAAATAACCCGATTAAAAAGGTAGGAAATCAATATCCCATTCCTTCGGTACAGCAGGTTGTGAAAGTAACAATTAATTAATTATTCTAAATATATTTTTAAAACCGTGAAAGTATTCCTTCACGGTTTTTCCTATTTTTGGAGACTTTAAATAAACTGTCAACCGGAAGATTTTTAAGTTCAGACAGAATTAAAAACGATTACTACCATGAAATGTATTTCTACCTTTATTTTGCTTCTGGTATACATGCAAGTATGCTCACAGCAGCCTGCCTTTTCTTCAAAAGTAAAAAATAAGGACCTTAAGGCCCAGATGATTATCCAGGAAAAAGTAACCCAAGAAATTCTTGATATATTCAATGCTGATCAGAACACTGAAAAATATATCGATGAATTAGCCGATAAAGAAGCCCGGCAATTCAGAAAAGAACAGAATCTTAAAGATAATCAACCCATAATGATCGCACGCCCCAGACTCTCTCATAAAGATTCAGTACAGTTAAAATTATACAATCGCGATGCTCTGCTGTATGAGAAATATAAAGAATATTGTAACGCTTATCGGTACATTGAAAAATTAAGCAAAGCCGACAACCAGATGAGAAAGGAATTTCACAGGCAGCATATTCAGCTGCTGGACAGCGCTTACAAAGGATTCTATGAAAACAAAAAGAGAACAAAGTCTGTATTTGAAAAACGGGCTCTTTATACAACCAACTGGAACGTTCCCATCCTTCTGTCCTGTGAAGGAAATGCAGATCCCGAAAAATGTTTCGGAACAAGTATCCGTACAGAAATCGAAAGAAAATATCAGGTGCCGGAATTTGTCTATTATGATGCTGTTCCGCATATAAAATCCAAAGTCTTATTCAGGATTAATAAAGAAGGGAAATATGAGGTATTGGAAATTGCAGAAACTACCAACACCTATTTTCTGGACATGTGTGCTCTGGAGATTGCAAAAAGTTTATTCGGCAACAAAAAAGTTGCGAAACCTCAGGAAGATGACTTTTATTCTAAGATTCCGCTTACTTTCAGTTTTGAATAATCGCCAAACATCATGACTCCGTTAGATCTGCTTCCAGATATTGCTCTACTCCACCGTTGGTTATGGCAATAATACCATCGTGGTGAGCAACAGAAGCGCCCAGGTCATTTTTTATCTCTTTAAAGTAACCTTTGGAGGTGTAACTTATATTCTTTTGCCATAAAAACTGCGCCGATAGTCCGGTGTTATTTTTAATCATTAAAGTTCCGAAATCATCCCCAGTACCAGCTGAATCAAGATTAACGACAATACTTTCATTGGCTGCAAAATTTTTACTTAGTAAACGCACGGACTCTTTTATATCTGTAGTATTCATTGATTTGTTTTTATTTTCTATTAAATACGTATTAGCTTTATCTTACAAACGTCAACATACACAGCGACAAAACTTGACGTATTATTTTTAAATAAAGAACTGATCCGGTAAATATTGAATCACCGACTGATCATTGAATTTCTTATTGGTCACTACAAGTTTATACATTCCAGAATTCACGGTCTAAGCTCCGGTACTGTATGGCTTCGGATACATGCTGCGGCAGGATATTTTCGGACTGCTCAAGATCCGCAATGGTACGGGATACCTTCAGGATCCTGTCATAGGCTCTGGCAGAAAGATTAAGTTTCTCCATCGCTAATTTGATGAGGTTAAATGAAGTGCTGTCCAACTGACAAAACTTTTCCAATTCCTTTGACCCTATTTGAGCATTGTAGCTGATTTTTAAATCTTTATAACGGTTGTTCTGGATTTCCCTGGCTATTAAAACACGTTTTCTGATCTCTTCACTTTTCTCACCCTTCCTTTTTTCTGCCAGCTGCTCAAATTCAACTTTCTGAACCTCAACGTGGATATCAATACGATCAAGCAGAGGCCCTGAAAGTTTATTCATATACCGCTGCATTTCAAAAACCGATGACGTATTATTGGGATCATCCGGAAAATATCCGCTTGGACTGGGATTCATAGAAGCCACCAGCATAAAACTTGACGGATAGTTTACCGTAAATTTAGCTCTCGAAATAGTCACTTCGCGATCTTCTAAGGGCTGCCGCATTACTTCAAGTACTGTTCTTTTAAACTCCGGCATTTCATCTAAAAACAAAACTCCGTTATGGGCTAATGAAATTTCTCCGGGCTGAGGATAGCTGCCGCCTCCCACCAGTGCTACATCCGATATCGTATGATGGGGTGCCCTGTAGGGACGCGTAGTCATGAGTGCTGTTTCAAGACCCATTTTTCCTGCTACAGAATGTATTTTTGTCGTTTCCAGTGCCTCTTTTAGCGTCAATGGAGGCAGGATGCTCGGAACTCTTTTGGCGAGCATTGTTTTTCCACTGCCGGGCGGACCTATTAATATAATATTATGGCCACCCGCCGCAGCGACTTCCATTGCTCTTTTAGCAGTTTCCTGCCCTTTAACTTCGGAAAAATCAAATGGAAAATCATTAATTTTCTCCTGAAATTCTTTACGGGTATCAATGACAAATTTCTCAAGAGGCTTTCCTTCGTTAAAAAAGTCGATTACTTCTTTAATATTTTCCACGCCATATACGTCTATATTATTGACTATAGCGGCTTCCCGTGTATTTTGTCTGGGAAGGATAATTCCTTTAAACCCTTCTTCCCTGGCCTGGATTGCAATAGGCAGGACCCCTTTTATCGGCTGAAGGGTTCCGTCTAAAGACAGCTCACCCATAATAATATAATCCTGGATATTTTCAGCCAGAATCTGATCCGAAGCTGCCAGGATTCCAATGGCAATACTCAGATCATAGGCAGCTCCTTCTTTCCGGAGATCGGCAGGCGCCATATTAATAGTGATCTTCTTCCCGGGGATTTTATACCCTACATTTTTAAGTGCTGCAGAAATCCTGTAACTGCTTTCCTTAATCGCATTATCTGCAAGACCTACAAGGTGATAGCCTATGCCTCCGGTATCTACATTAACTTCAATGGTAATCGTCTGGGCCGATACTCCAAATATGGCACTTCCGTAAATTTTAATCAGCATGATCGTGTTTTGGCGTAAAAATAATTAATATTTTTTTCTACAAAATGCTGATTTACAATGTATAATATTTCATAAAAAACTATTTTAAAAACATGAATTTTAAGAATTTTGTCACATAAAAAAGGCGCAAACTTCGTTTGCGCCGATCAGATAAAGATTGAAAAACTAAATAACTTAGGATCTATTTTCGTATTATTTCTTGATGAATTTATTTTTATACATTTTGCCACCAGAACTTTTGGAGACTATCATATAATTTCCGGGAACCAGCTGACTTACATCTATCGCTTTATCATATTGATGATCAGACTTTTGCATAATCAATTTTCCGGACATATCAATAATGGAAATCTGATAATTTTTATCCGATTCTTTGCCTACATACAGAAGCTGAGTCGTGGGATTCGGATAGAGTTTTAAATTGCCTTCTTTTGTTTGCGTTTCGCCGGTTCCCAAAGTACAGAACGGGAAGTTTCCGAAATTTAGCTGTACGAAACTGCCCATTCCCAGAAACTCGCACTGGTCAGGACAATATTCGGTACAGGCATAAAAGCCATAATATCCTGAGGTTGTCGCATCGTAAGAATCTCCTGTGGCCCCTCCGATGATGCAAGGATCTCCGGGAACCGGAGGAATATTGCCGGGTGTACATTTATACCAGGTATGAACGCCGTATACTGTGGGATAAATATTTTCAAACCTCACCGTAGCCCCTTCACACACATTGTAGGTATCAGCATCGGTCTGCTCATACGTCCCGGGAGCAAGCGTAGTCATCATGGCCGGAAGACCGTAGGCATAACCGTCTGCAAGAATTTCCGGACTTTCCGCATTACAGTCATTCTGGGTAACTGCCACTTTAAAATAATACAGCATGTCGTTTGTACCGTCAATCGTCAGATTCTGAGAAGTTGCTCCGGGAATGGCCACCCACGGATTATTATTCGGCGTCTGCCAGTCCCATTCCTGTTTGTACCACTGATAGGTGTCAAATGCCTGCGTGGTGGATAATGTCTCCGATTCGCTGTTACAAAAAACAACTTTATCAGGAAACATGGTTCCTAACCGTGGACTTGTAATCGCTGGATTACATTGTGCCTTTAAGGTAAAAAAGCCAGACAGCAGGGCCGTCAAAAAAATGAGTTTTGTTTTCATATGGTAATATTTAATGGTTGATTTAGCGACTGTTTTTACCTTTTCACCAGAAAATAAAAAATATGCTCCTGAAGCTCATACATACCCCATAAGCCTTACATATTCTTTTAATTCCGTTGATCATCCGGTTATTCGATCAATACTCTGATTCCGAATTTTATATTAAAGTTTAAAGGTTTTTCCTTATAAATGGTATTCAGCGTACTGTTATCTTTAAAATGGTAACCTACGCCGGGTTCTGCGTACAGCCCGATTTTATTCACAATTTTATACTGTACTCCAACCGCAGAGTTTACAGAAAGCTGAAAGGGTTTCTGGTCTGTTTTCCCGGTTGTATTATCTTTCACTTCTTCATTGACAACATATTGGGTCTTAAGGTTGGCAGCCACTGCTTTTTCAATCATCGCCCCGACTGTAACATACCCTGTTAACTTTCCTTTTTGGATTACGTTATAATTTACCTGTACCGGTATTCCGATATAATGGAGCGTCTGTTCACTTTTAATAAAATTTGCCTGGCTTCCTGAACGGACTTCTGAAGAAAGCTTGGTATAATTAACACCGGTACCGATTCCCCATTTTCCATTTTTTCCTAAGCTGTGATATACAGAAGCTCCCACCGTAAAAGGCATTTTATGAACAAACCTGGCATCTACATTCTGATCCTGATTGGCGACCAAAACGGCGACCAGAGGATTTACCTCGGTACCGGAACTCTGATAGATGTCATCCGCTTTTATCGGAGCACCGCTTATTGTAGCATAACCCGGAATTTGATCGGCAGAAGAAGCTGCATTTCCGGCGAGCATGCTTAACATCCATAATTTCCGGGATGCCTGCTTTTTTATTTTCGCCGGTCCTGGAATTTCATTTTTTATTCCATTATTGGAAATAAGTTCTGCAAAATCATCTTTCACATCAGAAATTTTATTCTCAATGACCTCATTCTGCTTTTGTGGAGTATCTTCATTTTCATCCAGTGAACTCATCTTTTCATTTTCAACTATCATTGATTGTATATCAATTTCTTTTTTATTTTCTATATGGAAGATTTTTTCAAAAATGTCTGTGCGATTATTTTGATATTTTACCACTTCCGGCATTTTGGCCTTCTCGGATAAACCAGATGTTGAATACTGCTCATCTGCTATTAAATCACCCTGATTTTCAATGGATTGAAATACATCTTTTTTATCTGCTTTTATCACACGTTCTGAAGAAGCATTTCCTGTAAAATAATCAGAGATGCGATTCCCCACCACAAAAAATAAAGCAATGGCAGCTGCTGCTCCAGCAGCACGGTATAAAGGTTTCAGTTTAAAAACAGCAGACTCTTCTTCCCCATTCGATTTAACCGTATTGTCTTCCGTAGCCGGAACAACCGCCTGAATTCCGTCTTCATCACGAAACAACTCATCTTCAATATCGTCCCACAACCCTTCCGGAACTTCCTCTGCATGATCTTCCATTTTCATGCGCAGATCATCTAACCAGTCATTATTCATAGTGCGCAGTTTTTAACATTTTATATTCTTTTATTTTCTGAGCAAGCATCGCTTTTGCCCTATGAAACTGTGATGCTGAAGAATTCTCTGCAATTCCCAAAAGCACTGCGATCTCTTTATGGCTCTTATTTTCGAAGACGTACAGGTTAAAAACAGTCCTGTACCCATCCGGCAGAGCCCTGATCATTTTCATAATTGCTGCCTGAGAAATTTCATTCAGGTCCGGTTCTTCTTCATCAGGAACATCAGGAATTTCGAAGTCTGTCACCATTTTAAAATCAGGATTTTGCCTGATGTGCTTCAAAGATTCATTAACAACAATACGGGTAATCCATGCTTTCAATGAGCCGCTACCCCTGTATTCGAATGATTCGATCGAACGGAACATTTTTATAAAACTGTTCTGCAGGACATCATGTACATCATCCTTACTGACGATATATCTGGAGCATACATAGGTAAGCGTTCCGGAATAAGCTCCAAAAAGCTCCTTCCAGGCAGACTCTTCTTTCGAAAGAAGCCGTTTCGCCAAATCCTGTTCTTTAGTTTCCTCCATACATTCTGCAAGACCACCTGATGATCAATCTTTAAAAATTGATGCAAAAATAGATTGTGTCTTATCAAGCACAACCTATTTCGCATAATAAACTAATTATTTTACTTTTTCAGACAGTATGGAAAGTCATACTTAATCACCTCATAAGGCGTTACCTGTACACCGTCAACTTCTATTTTCTCTGCAATTAAACCGAATCTTAACGACCAGTCCTGTCCGACATAAAATCCTTTCTGATTATCTTTAAATGTTACTTTCGTACTTTTATTTGTTCCGTCTACAGGAATTGTTAATTCCAGTACTTTCGGCGCAAATGTAAGTTCCACAACATTATTTTGGGTATCAATTTTTGAAGTATAATTAAGATTATATTTCACTTTTCCTATTGCTGCAATGGCCGCCTCTGCTTTTACAGGATCTGTAATTACGGTTTTTACAATTCTTTCAATCTGAAAATCATCAAATTAATGGTATCCTTTTTTGCTTCAAAACCAGTAATTTCCTCCGTTTTTTTATTTCCCTGTGTCGTTATCAGTTTGGCTTTATAGCTTCCTGGAATATCATCTGATGTAACAGGCACCGGCTCATAATCATCCTGACAAGAGATCATAGAAAGTCCTGTGAATACGATCAAAACAGCCATACAGGCTTTAAAAATTAATTTTCTCTTCATTACTTAAAATTTTCATTAAACATTAATTATTTTGAGCGCTCATTTATATAAATCCCATTTTTCCGGAATCTTGCGTAACATTTCAAGAAAAAACAAAGAAAAACCGCAACTCATTGATTTTAAACAGTAAAAAATTCCTTTAGTTATGCTTCCCCGGTTTTTCATTATTTTAATACATTTGTTAAAACGTATTTCTGATGAATTTCGACCCTATTAATTTCCATATTGACGCTTATAAGAAACATGACCAAATTTTGGACGCGGCTAACTATTTAATCAGCTCATTTAACCTAGTGCATGAGAACTTTGCGGGTTTTGGTTTCCGGGAGGAGCTTTCCCCACATTCTATGCTGCTTACTGCAGAAGGAGAGCTGGGAAAGCCTCAAAAAGTAATGATTCCAAAAAATTTATTCGATTTTGATCTGAATCTGGTTTTAAATATGCTGGCACACGAAATGCTTCATGTAAGACAGAAAGCGCCGGGAAATACAGTAGCAGATAAAAACGAACGGGAATTTCAGGCCTATTACGAAATGCTTTTTCATAAAGTTTTTCCGCAGATTCCAGAGGTTTCAGATTTTCACAAGAAGTTTTTTGGAAATAAAGCGCTGGAATATTATAAAAGAATGGGTGAAAACTCCGATCTTCAACAAAAATATGCCGACCGAAAAAAAGAAGTTGAACAATTAATCAATACCATAGCATGACCACAAAACCCGAGATTACCTGGGCAGATTTTGAAAAACTGGACATCAGAACCGGAACAATAGTCGCCGCTACCGATTTTGAAAAAGCGAGAAATCCATCTTATCAGCTGGAAATTGATTTCGGAGATCTGGGCGTTAAAAAATCTTCTGCACAGATCACTTCTTTATATGCAAAAGAAGATTTAGTTGGCCGGCAAATTCTGGCTGTCGTTAATTTTCCTAAAAAGCAGATTGCTAATTTTTTCAGCGAATGCCTGGTTTTGGGAGTATATGGTGAGGATCCAAAAGATATTACGCTTTTAACAACATCGCTGCCTACAAAAAATGGAATGCAGGTAGGATAAGGTCGATCTCACAGTACGCCTGTAACCACTGGTCTGTGCTAAAAAGCCATTCATCCAGATTAATTATAGATAAGTAAGAAACAAATGATACAACATATTCCATTAGAAAGAGTTTTATTCCTTGATATAGAAACGGTCCCAGGAACAGGAAACTGGCATGAACTGCCCGAAACCGAACAGAAACTCTGGGAAAAAAAAACGAGATTTCAGCGAAAAGAAGAGGTTTCCGCTGAAGAATTCTATCCCGAAAGAGCCGGAATTATGGCTGAATTCGGGAAAATAATCTGTATTACCATTGGGATGATCGAAAAGAATGACACTCTGAAGATCAAAAGCTTTGCGGATCACGATGAAAAAAAGATGCTGCTTGAATTTGGAGAAATTTTTAACAGTCCCAGACTGAGAGAGGTCATTCTGTGTGCTCATAACGGTAAAGAATTCGACTTTCCGTGGATTGCCAGAAGATTCCTGATTAACGGGATACAGCCTCCTGTACCATTTCAGATGTTTGGCAAAAAACCGTGGGAAATTCCTCATCTTGATACAATGGAGCTCTGGAAATTCGGGGATTACAAAAGCTTTGTATCTCTTGAATTATTAGCTCATGTTTTCGGAATCCCGACTCCAAAGGATGATATTGACGGCTCACTGGTTTCATCAATTTACTACATAGAGAAAGACTTGCAGAGAATAGTCGACTATTGTGAAAAAGATGTGTTAACTTTGGCAAATATATTCCGGCGGATGCGTCAGGAAGATTTGTTGAAAAGGTACATCAATTAGATTAAAAAATGAAATTTACAGACGATCAGATTGCTGACATTGGTGAAGAAATCATCAGTGTACTAAAAACCGTTTATGACCCTGAAATTCCGGTAGACATCTACGAATTGGGTCTGGTTTATGATGTTCAGATTTCCGATGATGCGGACGTTAAAATTATAATGACCCTTACGACTCCGAACTGTCCCGTTGCTGAAACGCTTCCGCAGGAAGTGAAAGATAAAGTCGCAGAGGTGGAAAACGTAAAAAGCGTTGATCTGGAACTTACTTTTGAGCCGAGCTGGAACAAGGATATGATGAGTGAAGAAGCGAAATTTGAGTTGGGAATGCTTTAAAACCCGTATTAAAATAAAATAGGCTGTCAGAATGTTGACAGCCTTTTATTTTTGCTTTGTAATAAATAATGCTCAGTTTATTTAAGGAAATTCAATTTTAAGCCAGGCTTTAATTAATTAGTCGTTCAGAATATCTTATTGAATTTCTTTCGCGACTTCTTTTCCATCCCTCCTGCTCCACTCACTCCATGAGCCAACATATAAATCGGGAATCGGAAAACCGGCGTAATACAAAGCCAGAATACTATGGCATGCGGTCACTCCGGAACCGCAGTGAACGATTAAATGCTGAGATTTATCTTTTAAAAGTTCTGTGTATTTTTCTTTTAAAATTTCCGGCTTCAGGAAATTTCCGTTTTCATCCAGGTTTTCAGAAAAAGGAATATTAATGGCTCCGGGAATATGCCCTGCTACCAGATCAATGGGTTCAGATTCTCCATTATAGCGGTATGCATCCCGCACATCAATGACCGTTGCAGATGTGTTGATCAGTTCATTTTCAACATCTTCCAGGGTCGAAGTAGGCAGAAGCCAGTTTTCTCTTTTAATGATTTCCGTTTTTTTAAAGCTTTCTTCTCCTGCTGAAAATTCCAGATTTTCCCGCTCTGCATTTTGAAATCCGCCATCCAGAACCTGAACGTCCGTCAGCCCAAAAGATTTCAACATCCACCAGGCCCTGGCTCCTGCATTGGCTCCATTCTTATCATCATAAATAACGACCTGAGAATCTTCTGAAATTCCGAGACCGGCAAGAGTCACTGCAAATTTTTCAATGTCAGGAAGAGGATGCCTCCCTCCAAAAGCCGCATCTTCTCCGATATCAGCCAGATCTTTATCCAGATCTATAAATCTTGCCCCTTTAATGTGCTTATTAAGATAATTCTGATACCCATCCTTACCTACTCTTGTATCAAGAATAATAAGATTTTCGGTTGATCCGTTTTTTAATTCAGATGGAGTGATTATTGGTGACATTTTTTATTTTTTTGAATTAGTTAAATTGATTTGGGCCAAAACCGAATTGAGCTTTGAATAAATAAGCGGGCTAAAGGCCCGCTCCTGTTTATGTTTTATTTTGCAGCCTTCTGAAAGACAATAAAACTGAATTTCAGTTGAAACTTGTCGAAACTCTTCTCACTAGCTCTTTGACCAGCTTAAGATGACATTACTATGCTGAACGAAGTGTATAATTTTGATTAAAAATGAAAAATATCCTTTGCTCTATTATAGGAACTTTCAAAGTTCAGTAAATTCAGTTTGTGGTCGGCTTTTTCTACACTCATAAAATTAATTACCTGTTCGGTCGGCATATTTCCAACGAGATCATCTTTTGCCATCGGGCAGCCTCCGATTCCTTTAATGGCACTGTCAAATCTTCGGCAGCCTTTATCGTAAGCAGCCTTTAGTTTAACATAAGAATCTTCGTAGCGGTTATGAAAATGTCCCCCGAAATTAATTTCGGGATATTTTGATGGTATCTTATCAAACAGTAGACTGATCGTTTCCGGTGTGGCAACCCCTGTCGTATCAGAAAGTAAGATGTCTTTAACTCCTATTTCCGAGAACCGCTGCGCCCAGAAATCCACATCTTCCCATTTCCACATTTCCCCATAAGGATTTCCAAAGGCCATCGAGAAGTATATATTCAGTTGCTTTCCTTCAGCTTTCACCAATTCAAGCATTTTAATAACTTCCTGAAAAGCTTCGTCCTGGCTTTTGTTGGTATTTCTGTGCTGAAAGGTTTCGGAAATAGAAAATGGAAATCCCAGAATATCTACAGACGGATGCTTTAGAGCCTTTTCGGCCCCTCTGTAATTTCCGATAATGGCAGAAACCTTTGTATTGGATCTGGATTTATCAATATTTTCGGCTACCTCATCAGAGTCTGCCATTTGGGGAATTGCTTTTGGAGATACAAAGCTCAGACAGTCCAATACATCAAAACCAACATCCATCAGGGAGTTGATATAATCTATTTTCTGATCTGTGGGAATAAACTCTCCCCAACCCTGCATTGCATCACGCGGACATTCAGTAAGAAACATTTTACTTTTAGATTTTCTCAAATATAATAAAACTTAACAAGTTTATATAAGCTTTACACAAAACTACCATGATTTTGATTTTCAATCCTTTATATCTGATTCATAATTTCAATAATTTATATTCAGGTACAAATAACGTATTCTGAACATCAAATTTGCTAACTTTGGTAAAATTTAATCATTAATAATGAGTGCTATAGAATTCAAACCGTTGTGGAAAGAAAAGTTGCTGAACCGTTTTCTCAGTTATGTAAAAATATATTCAACAAGCGATGCTGAAAGTGAAACCACCCCTTCTACCGAAAGACAGTGGGACATTGCCAATTATATCGTGGAAGAACTGAAAACAATAGGTCTCGAAAATGTATCGATAGATGACAACGGCTATATCATGGGATATGTACCCTCTAACCTTGAAAATGATGACAAACCAACTATTGGATTTATCTCCCATTATGACACTTCTCCGGATTTCAGCGGTGAAAATGTAAAACCGCAGGTTTGGGAAAATTATGACGGGAGTGATCTGCTTCTTAATCAGACGACTGGGTTTACTTTGTCGCCTTCAAAATTTGAAAGCTTAAAAAAATATATCGGTAGCACCTTAATTACAACTGATGGAAATACTCTTCTCGGAGCTGACGATAAAGCAGGTTGTGCAGAGATCGTAACGGCTGCGGAATATTTAATTGCCCATCCTGAGATCAAACACGGAAGAATCGCTATCGGTTTTACTCCTGATGAAGAAATCGGAAGAGGGGCGCATAAGTTTGATGTTGCTAAATTCGGAGCAGAATTCGCGTATACAATGGATGGCGGAGAAGTTGGTGAACTGGAATATGAAAACTTCAATGCAGCCGGAGCGGTCGTAAAAATTCACGGATTGAGTGTTCATCCGGGGTATGCTTACGGAAAAATGGTTAATGCAGCTTTATTGGCTTCAGAATTTGCACAGATGCTTCCTGCTGATGAAACTCCGGCGACGACAAAAGGGTTTGACGGGTTTTATCATTTGATGGATTTAAATGCTGATATTTCTGAGGCTAAGCTTCAATACATCATCCGTGATCATGATGCTGATAAGTTTGAAATCCGAAAGAAATTCATGGAAGAAAAGGTAGCGGAATTTAATCAAAAACACGGAGAAGGAACGGCTGAAATCGAGATTAAGGAACAGTACCGGAACATGAAGCAGCAGTTTGAAGGAAAAATGCACATTATAGATCTTGCAGCAGCCGCGATGAAAGAAGCCGGAATTGAACCTAAAATCAAAGCGATCAGAGGTGGAACAGACGGTGCCCAATTATCATATATGGGATTGCCGTGCCCTAATATTTTTGCAGGAGGAATTAATTTTCACGGCCCGTACGAATATGTAGCATTGGAAAGCATGGAAAAGGCAACTGAAGTTATTATAAATATTGTAAGTGCTTAAGTCATGAAAAGAATTTCGGTTTTATTTTTTGTGATGTTTTTCTTTTTTGGTTATTCTCAGACAGAAGAATTTAAAACGGCCGATGATCTTTATAACAAAAAGATGAAGATGCTTGTTAAAAAGTCTCCTAAGGAATCCGTAGAAAGATCGGAACAGGAAAAACTGCTCCTTGAGGAAAAGCTCGCTTCCTACAGAAAAACGTTAGAAAAGATCAGTGTAGAAGAACAAAAAGGAATCACGGAATATCCCGCGCCTGCCGTTCCGCCCGTGACAAAAAAACCGGAATTTGAACTAGGGGAAGCTCAGTTTAAGAAACTTTTATCCTCTGCTTATTCTGATAATATTTCTCTATTAAATTATCCAGGTTCTACTTATTTGGCCAGGTTAACATGTACCGTAGATTCAAAAGGATATGTGTATGATGTCCGGGTAAAGGGCAAAAATGCCAATATCAATACATTTATACTGGCCGCCTTTTACAGAATAAAGGATAAAGGAAAATGGAAACCTGCAGAAATTAAAGGAAGCCCTATCTTATATGCTTTTTCGTATCCTATAACCTTAAAATTTGAAGAGGAATAATCAGATTTAATAACTAAGATAAACCCATTGCTACGGCGATGGGTTTATTTTTTTAAAAAACAGTTTTTATTTTTTATCTTTATGTGATGTAAATATTTACATGTTAACCCAATACAAACTTTTAATTATGAAAAACATTAAAAAACTTATGAGAAAGGATTCTATCTGCCATTCTTGGCAGCGGAGGACCTGGTTGCCATGCGAACGGAGATTCAGCGTACTGCTGGAACGACTGCGAGTGCACTTTTGGAAAAGCCTGTGAAATGAATGATGACGGAAATCCGGGTCAGTGCATCGCTGTAGGTGGCGGTGGTGGTGGTGGCGGAACCCCTTGTTTTCCTGGTGATGACCGGTGTACCGAACAACCTTTTTAAACCATAGGAGATGTGATTCGCAACTAATACTGCGGTTGAGAACCTCCACCCATGTTCGAATAAAGACCAACAGAAAGACCGCCTCACGTTCTGAGGCGGCCTTTTCTGATCATTCATCCTGATCATATTCATGTACAGATTCTTCCCCTTTTGTCGAATCCGGGCCTTCACATTTAAAATATTTTTCAGTTTAACATATGGAAGTTATTCTTTTATAATTTTCTCTGAAGAAAAAGTACGGTCTTCAAATATTACCTTTAAAATATATACCCCTTTTGGCAAGGAAGAAATATCTGCTTTTGCGGTATCCAATTTTAGCACTATTTTTCCTGACAGATCTAAAATCACAGACGTTTTTATTTTTTTAACCGACTGTATCGTGAGCTCCCCCTTGGTAGGAATGGGATGGATTTTGGTTTCCTTACCTTTTATTTCTTCTGTACTTAAACTTTTTAAATCATAATATTTTGCGAAAGCTCCTAAAGTCCCGAGTGTAACACTGTACGCGATGATGATACGATTTCCGTCAGGAGTTATGGCCAGACTGGGAAAAGAAACCTGATTCGCTGTAAAGCCGGCACTTCCTACGGTTGCCCACTGAGTTCCGTTGAACTTCATGACGGTAGCACCAAATCCGTTGCTAACATCCTCATATCCGACATATGGTGTTCCGTCCGGAGCAAAAGCCAGACTCGGCATATAAATACCACCTGCCGAAAAGCCTGCGGTTCCTACGTTTACCCAGCTTACTCCGTTATACTTCATCACCGTGGCTTTGTTGACAGCGTAATCATCCCGGTACGCAATGTAAGGGGTTCCATCGGGAGCCACCTTGAGAGTTATATGATCTGCGACCCCTGCCGAAAAGCCGGCAATACCTACCGTTACCCAATTTGCACCGGTAAACTTCATTACCGTAGCTTTATTATTACTGCTTGTATCCTTATATGCAATATACGGGGTGCCATCCGGAGCAATGCTAAGGCAGGTATAATTTACCATATTGGCTGAGAAGCCTGGTGCTCCCACAGTCACCCACTGGATTCCGTTGAACTTCATGACGGTGGTTTTTAAGCCATTAAGCGAGTCTACAAACCCGACGTAAAGAGTGCCATCCGAAGCAATATCAAGACTTGCGTAGCTAGCATTACCCGGTGAAAAACCAGCCATGCCTACCGGCACCCAGTTTATTCCGTTAAACTTCATGACTGTCACTTTATTACTGTTGGCCTGATCTACATACCCTACGTAAAAAGTACCGTCCGGGGCAATTTTAAGATTAATGTACGAAGCCGTACCCGGTGAAAAACCGTCTGCACCTACGGTTTCCCAGTCTGTTCCGTTATATTTCTTTACGACAGCTTTATTATTATTGCTGTTATCCTGATAGCAGATGTAAGGAATTCCGTTTTGGGTTATGGCGAGGCTTGCAAAATTAATGGAACCTGAGGATATCTGGGATCCCAGTGGCTGCCAGCTATTAATCTGGGCAAAAGTCATTGAGAATGACATAAATAAAAAGCACAAAACAGTGGTTTGAAAAAATTTGATTCGCATAATGGTTTTTATTAGTTTTCCATAAACATACATCTTTTTTCACTATTATTAAATGATATATTGTAAAAATTACTATTTTATTTAATTATTCACAAAAAAACCACCGCAAAAAGCAGTGGCTCGGTATTTTAAATTAATAATAATTTATCCTTGCTGATTTCCTAAAAAGGCATCCCATCCCTGTGCTGTTAAAGCCACCAGCTGATTTGAACCTCTCGCTACCATAAAATTCCCTTCTTCTTTATCTACGGCATGCCCGATAATTGTAAAATCCGGGTGGTTTTTGATCTTATCAAAATCATTTGGAGAAATCGTAAACAAAAGTTCGTAATCTTCACCACCGCTCAAAGCTGTCATTACAGGGTTCAGATTAAATTCATCTGCCGTAGTGATCGTTAAATTATCCATTGGGATTTTCTCCTCATACAATCTGAAACCTACTTTGGACTGGTCAGAAAGATGCAGAATCTCAGAGGCTAAACCATCTGAAATATCGATCATCGAAGTTGGTTTAATCTCCAGCTGTTCCAGAATCCCTTTCACATCGGTTCGGGCCTCAGGCTTCAGCTGTCTTTCCAGGATATAGTCGTATCCTTCCATTTCAGGCTGCATATTCGGATCTGCCAGAAAAACGGCATGTTCTCTTTCCAAAATCTGAAGTCCCATGTAGGCTCCTCCCAAATCTCCGGTAACCACGAGAAGATCATTCGGTTTTGCCGTACTTCTCTTAACGATATTCTCATCTTTTTCAAGTCCGATTGCGGTAATACTCATCACAAGCCCGGCATTGGAACTTGTCGTGTCACCTCCAACCAGATCTACTTTATAACGGCCGCATGCTGCCTGAATACCCGAATAGATTTCTTCTAAAGCTTCTACCGGGAAACGGTTTGAAACCGCAAGAGAAACTAAAATCTGTGTAGGTGTGGCATTCATCGCTGCGATATCGCTAAGATTCACAACTACCGCTTTATATCCTAAATGTTTCAGCGGTACATACCCTAGATTAAAATGTACGCCTTCCGCCAGAACATCCGTGGTGAGAACAACTTTTTTATTTTCAGGATTAATGACTGCACCGTCATCTCCCACTCCGAGCTCCGAAGATTCGTTGGACAGCGGAAAAAATTCGGTCAGGTGTTTAATTAATCCGAATTCTCCTAATTTGGAAATCGGGGTTAATTCCGGTTCTTTATCTTCAAACATATCTTTTAATAATAAATAATGAGTAATGGGTCACAGGAAATGCCTGAATATAATTCAGATCATTGTACATTTACCTGTTTTAAGCAAATACTGACGGGTCAATATTTTCAGGACGGAAAGGTAATTTCTTAAAATCTTCTCTCGTCAGAACAACCGTATCCGGGGTTTTATACTTATTAATTGCTTCTACCACGTCATCCGGCGGCGTTGTCATTTTTCTCAGCATGGTATCGATCCAGACTCCTGTAGCTTCTGATGTGGCACAGTGTTCTCCCTGCGGCGTGTAAAACTTATGTACAAAACGGTAAATAGAACAGTCTTCTGCACAAGCATCCACTTCCAGGCTAACGATAACTGTCTGATCTGCAAATATTTCCTTGAAAAAAGAAAATCTTTCATGCATAATGACCGGGCCGATTCCCCATCGGCTCATCTGCGTAACTCCCATTTTCTCCTCCTTCATAAAAGCCATTCTGGTTTGGGCGCAATACTGAACGTAAGATGAATTGGCTAAATGTTTATTAGCATCGAGATCACTCCAGCGTACTTCGAATTTATGGTAAAAAATCATTTAAATATCGGTTTTAGAATAATTAAATTATATTCTTCAAAATTACTCAAATAAGATGGTTTATAAAAATTGTACTTTTGGAAAAATAATCTTGAGCATAAGATTAAAGTTATTATGAAGCGAATTATCATTATCGGAGGCGGTGCAGCAGGATTTTTCTGTGCATCCAATCTCGACGAAACAAAATATAAGATTACCATTCTGGAACAGAACTCGGACGTTCTTCAGAAAGTTAAAATTTCCGGTGGCGGAAGATGTAATGTAACCCATGCCTGTTTTGATCCCAGAGAGCTGGTTCAGTTCTACCCGCGTGGAAATAAGGAATTATTGAGTGTCTTTACAAAATTTCAGCCTGGTGATACAATGGAGTGGTTTGATCAGCGAAAAGTTCCGTTGAAAATAGAAAATGACAACAGGGTTTTCCCGGAAAGCAATTCTTCACAGACTATTATCAATACGCTCCTCAACGAAATTCAGCAGAAAAAAGTAGAAGTGAAGACTCAATGCTCCGTGAAAGAAATTGAGCAACGGGAGGATAGATACCTCGTAAAAACAAGCATAGGAGATTTTGAAGGAGATTTTGTGATTTATACGACCGGAAGTTCTCCAAAATCTTTAAAAATCATCGAAAATTTAGGACATAAAATCATTCCCCTGGTTCCTTCCCTTTTTACGTTTAATATCAAGGATGATTTATTGAAAGATCTGGCTGGAACAAGCTTTGAGATGGCGGAAACTTCTATTCCTAAATTAAAGACCGGGGAAAGTGGGCCGCTTCTGATTACACACTGGGGTCTTTCAGGACCTGCTATTCTGAAAATTTCGGCGTGGGAAGCCATTAATTTGGCGAAGGTAAAATACAATTTTGAAATTGAAGTGAATTTTATTTCAAAGGATATAGAGGATGCAGAGGCCTTATTCCAGAATTTCAGGCAGTCGAATCCAAAGAAAACCATCGGACAGTCGAAAATTTTTGAGATAACGAATCGTTTCTGGCAGAGAATTCTGGAGGTTTCAAAAGTTGACCTCAATAAACAGGTCGCCCAGATTTCGGGAAAGGAGATGCAGACGATTATTGAAAATGTATGTAAAAAGAAATTTCAGGTCACCGGAAAATCTACTTTTAAAGATGAATTTGTAACTGCAGGAGGTGTTGATTTAAAGGAAATTAACTTTAAAAATATGTCTTCAAAAATTTTGCCTAACTTTTATCTAGCCGGAGAGGTTCTGAATATCGATGCGGTGACAGGCGGTTTTAATTTTCAGGCATGCTGGAGTGAGGCGTGGCTGATTGCACAGAATCTGAATGAATTATAAAATACCATAACCATGAAAAAAATGATCCCATTTATTTTTATTTTAGTGCCTGCTGTAGCTCTATCTCAAATACAGGAAGGTGTAAAAGCTCCTCCAACGGAACAATCTTTAAGACAGGAACTTTCTGATGACTCGACAGTTGCAGAATTTCCGGGAGGATTAACGGCATTGAGAACTGTTATCGGGAATAAAATTAATACCCGCAAAATAAAAGCGGCGAAAGGCAGAATCACCTCAAAAGCCAAATTTGCCATTAATATTAACGGTGAGATTGAGGAGCTAACGGTAACCGGAGACAATGAATCTTTAAATCAGGAATTAGCTAAAGCCATAAAATCTTTAAAGATGAAATGGAAACCCGGAACCTATAAAAACAACCCGGTAAAAACCTGGTTTACTTTTCCTCTTCATATGAATTTTGAGTAAATCATAAGATGTATTTAGCCAAAAAGAATACTTCGCTCTTTTTTAGAATCCTTTTAATCATTGGATTCGGATATTTTTTTTGGCTGATGCTTACCATTACTATGGAATATATTCCTTTTAATACAGAGGTGAGTTTTTTAATGATCAAGCAAACGGAAGTCAGACAAAGACCGGAATATCTTTCCTTTTTTTATGTCCATGTTTATACCAGCATTTTGGTTTTGCTTTTTGGTTTTCTGGCCATTCTCAGAAAAGATTTCGGATCGAAAAATTTCCATAGAAATGCAGGAAAGATTTACATTTTCCTGATTTTGCTTTTGGCTGCTCCGTCCGGTATTTATATGGGAATCTTTGCCAACGGCGGTTTGTATTCTAAAATTTCGTTTGTGATCCTCGGCTGTTTATGGTGGTTTTCAACTTTTAAAGCGTATCACCTCGCAAGGCAGAAAAAATTTAAAGCGCATAAGCAGTGGATGTGGCGCAGTTTTGCACTGACAGTTTCTGCAATTACTTTACGGATGTGGAAGGTAATTATCGTATATTTATTCCATCCAAACCCAATGGACGTATACCAGATCATTGCCTGGCTCGGATGGATTCCCAATTTTATTTTAATTGAATATCTAATCACTAAAAAATTGATATAATCGCTGTTCTGCGATGCCTTAACCCCTCTAAATCAACAAAACTACCTATGAAAATTTTTAAATTATCACTGATCTCGTTTTTTACCATGGGTTTGATCGCATGTAAAAAAGACGTAAAAACCACCGATTCTTCTAAAGACAGCCTTACCGCTAGGAAAGATTCTGCTGTGGTTCCTGAGGTTTATAAGGAATATTACGGAATTTATACCGGTGAGTTCGCCGGTGAAGGCAAAATCTACGATAATGAAACGGATGAATATTATGATGGAACCGAATATAAAAAAATATCATTAAAAATAAATAAAATCACGAAGGACAGTGTTTACGGCCAGAGTATTGTAGATGGCAATCAAAGACCTTTCCGGGGAATTTTCAATGAAAATACAAAAACATTTGTGCTAGATGAGCCCGGAAATGATAAGACCGATGGAAGATTCGAAGTGAAACTGACTCGGGACAGCTTAACAGGAAATTGGAATGCCTTCAACAAATCGTCGGTAAAAGCACCGTCTAAAAGCCTGAAACTGATCAAAAAGACATTTGTCTATAACCCGAACTTTATGCTGGATGAAAATTCTGACCTGATCGACTGGGAAAATCCAAAGAAGTTTGTCGAAAAATACATAGACGAAGAAACTGGTAAAGCTGAAAACTATACGGCATCCAAAAACAGGATTGCCTCTGACGCGGTTTTTAAACTGAACGCTTCAAAACAGAAACTAACAGAAAAAGATCTGAAAAACCTCAGGAAACTGGACATGGAAATTATTAAGAATTCAGTTTTTGCAAGACACGGCTATTCTTTTAAAAAAGCGACTTACCGGAACTTCTTCGAACAGACAGACTGGTACATTCCCGTTTCTAACAATGTAGATAACGATCTTTCGCCAATGGAAAAGGAAAATGTAGCCTTGCTGAACCGTTTTATAAACTACGCAGAAGATAAATATGACAGCTTTGGAAGGTAATTAGCGTGTGCTGATTTCTTTGCCTGACTGATTATTCAGTTTCACGAAAAGAAAAAGCAATAAACATCCCACAGCATAGCATAGAATATCGATCCACGAAAAAGAATTTCCTACAACAATATACATCAGGCTTCCTTCCGGGAAGCCCAGCCGGTCTGCCAGTTTACAATACTGGGCGAACTCTACCAGGCAGGAGAATACAAAAATTCCGAGAATGATGTTCTGGTCGTTTTTAGTTTTAAAAAAGCTTTTAATAAAGGTGTAGATCAGCATGACGACAATCACATCACCCAGATAAGCTCTTATAAAGAATATATCTTTTAACCGGGTCGCTATTAATACCTCAGCTAAAAAAATAAACAGGGTGAAGAGGAAATATTTCAGGTTAAATTTGAAGTGTATCATTTGATCTGTATTTTATGCGGAATTCTGAAAATATAATAATCTATTCCAGCTTTTTATGCCGGATTTTTATTTTCATTTCTCCGGTTTTATTATTCGCTACTACATAGGTTTGTAACGATGACAAAAGTAAAGATAAAACAGGCAGATCATGATATAAAAATCCATATGATGGGATTTTTTTTAGACTGATAACCTTTTCTGCTGTTGCTTAGATGGATCATTATTTCTTTATCAGCATCTATCCTATAATAGATCAATAGAGTTTCCGGCGGCCTTCGGCCGCCGGAAACTCTTTAACTTTCACATTGAGCGCACATCCAATGCCAACAGTCCTGACCATTTTTGACGGTGTTTTTTGATTTTCTTTTTGAAAAGCCATGCGGGTTTTCGTAGCAGTGTATATCAGGTAAATTCTCTGATTCATCTTTTTATTCTGAACATGAAACATTACAGATCATCATACTAATCGGGTACCCAAAGAAAAATCATGGACAACTATGGCGGAAACAGGCTTGCTTACAAACTGAAATGACCATAATGTACGAATACAATTACTTATAAGGATTCGGCTTTCTTTTTGCTGTTTAAAAAATATTAATGTCAATTGTTAAAAATAGTGCTTCAATACGGCTATATTTACATTTTTTTATTAAAATTACCATACAGTGTGTAATTAAATACAGATTATGCAGAAAAGAATTATCCTGTTCATAGGAATGATAATTAATTTTATCGTTTTTGCCCAGGTACCTGAAGGCATGTGGAGGTCGTCTGTCATTATTCCTACAGAGATTTCTCAGAAATTCGGTTTTACTGAAGCCCAGCTTAAGGCAGATACAGAGCCTGAATTTAACGGAGGAATTCATACCTTAAGAAGAAGGATCGCAGAAACAATAGACTTAGGAAATGTAAAATCATCGAAAGACAGACTTCAATCAATCATTTATTTTGTGATCGAAAGCGACGGTAAAATTTCAGACGTCACTTCTGTTGGAGATCATGATGATTTTAATAGAGAAGGAGAACGGGTTATAAGAAGCATTAAAAATATATGGACTCCGGCAAAATTAAATGGCGATCCGGTGCGTTTTATTTATTCCCTTCCTCTGACGATGGCCTTCGAATAATTTAATACAAACTAAAAAAATCTACGTAATGAAAAGGATAACACTATGCCTCGGAATTTTTCTGAATATTTTTCTTTTTGCACAGGATACGTCCACGTATACGACTGTAACCGGCATTCCGGATTATGCTGTTTTAAAAACAAAAATGAAACTTGATGATGTGGTCACTAAAGCTGATGTTCCGCCGGAATATCCGGGAGGAAAGGATGCCTTTAAAAAAACGTTTGCTGAAAAAATGGATGTCATTGATGTTAAAAGTACTAAAATCAACACAACTCTATATTTTATTGTTGAAAAAACCGGGTATGTACGGTACGTAAAAGCCATCAGCGACAATAAACAGCACGCCCAGGCTGCAGAAGTAGCGATCAGGAGAATGTTTGTAAAATGGAAGCCCGCAACAATCAATGGTGAGCCGGTGCGGTATCTATACAGTTTCCCTCTGACCCTGAAGAAATACTAAGGTTATTTTGTCAAAAGTACATGATCAAAAAAATACTTATTATTCTTATGTCTGCTGTATCCGGACAGGATATTTCCGCAAAAAACAATTCTGTCTATGATTTGCCTGATTATGAGATTCTGAAGACGAAAATTGATTTAAGTGGTGGAGCAATATCAGCGGATCATCTTCAGGAATACCCCGACGGTCTTATGTGATAGAAAAAACGATAGCTGATCATTTAGACATATCTTTCATAAAAAGTCAAGGAACCCTTACAGTCAGGGTATATTTCAATATAGAAAAAGACGGCACAATATCTAATATCACAAGCATCGGAGCGTCTGGAGATTTTAATAAGCAAGCAGAGAAAGCTGGCGGAGCCCTGAAAAAAAAGTGGAATCCTGCGAAAATTAAAGAGCAGCCGGTAAGACATCTCTACAGTTTTCGCCTGTACATAACATTTCAATAATAATGAAGTCTCAGGAATTCTGAGACTTATTTTTATCCGCCAATCATTTTTTTGATCGCATTCAGTTTCATTAATGCTTCAATCGGAGTTAAGGTATTGATATCTATTTTTGTCAGCTCTTCACGGATATTTTCCAGAACAGGATCATCGAGCTGGAAAAATGAAAGCTGCATGTTTTCTTCCGTTACCCTCTTGATACTTTCTGATGAACTGCCTGCCTGCGAACGGCTGGCTTCCAGTGTTTTTAAAATTTCATTGGCCCTGTTGACCACCTTTGAAGGCATTCCGGCCAGTTTTGCCACGTGGATCCCGAAGCTATGTTCGCTTCCCCCGGAATCAGTTTTCTTAAAAAAATGATATTGCCTTTATTTTCCTGAATAGATACATGGAAATTTTTTACCCTTTCAAAATTCACGGTCATTTCATTAAGTTCATGATAATGGGTTGCAAATAAAGTTTTTGCCTGAGTAGGATGCTGATGGAGATATTCTGCAATGGCCCATGCAATAGAAACGCCGTCATACGTAGAAGTTCCGCGCCCGATCTCGTCTAATAGAATGAGACTGCGGTCGGAAATATTATTAAGGATGTTCGCGGCTTCATTCATTTCAACCATAAAGGTAGATTCTCCCGCAGAAATGTTATCGCTTGCCCCCACCCTGGTAAAAATCTTATCCAATACTCCGATTTCAGCATATTTTGCAGGAACAAAACTTCCGATTTGAGCTAACAGGCAAACAATGGCGGTCTGGCGCAGAATGGCCGACTTACCAGCCATATTCGGACCTGTCACCATTATAATCTGCTGAGAATCTTTATCCAGAAAAATATCATTCGGGATATATTTTTCACCCAGCGGAAGTGCGTTTTCAATAATGGGATGCCGGGCCTCTTTTAAATCAATCATAAAAGTTTCCGTCAATACAGGCTTTGTATAACTTTCAGAAATGGCCAGTTCCGATAATCCCACCGCAATGTCCAGCTGTGCTATAATGTTTGAGTTTTCCTGAATCTGATCCATATAGATCATGGTCTCAGAACATACTTTTCTATACAGTTCATGTTCTAATACGGAGATTTTTTCTTCCGCACCCAGAATCTGACTTTCATATTCTTTAAGCTCTTCCGTGATATAGCGCTCTGCATTAACGAGGGTCTGCTTTCTCAGCCAATCGCCAGGTACTTTGTCTTTATGGGTATTCCGGACTTCAATATAATACCCGAAAACGTTATTAAAATCTATTTTGAGACTTGTAATCCCTGTCCTTTCGATTTCTCTCTGACACATCTCATCCAGAAAGCCACGGCCTTTGGACTGAAGACCTCTCAGCCGGTCCAGCTCCTCAGAAATATTCTCCCTGATAACACTTCCCTTTGCCAGATTCACCGGAAGTTCTTCATTTAAATGGCCCTGAAGCATTTCAATCAGTTCTTTCTGATCATATATAGGATCAAGCCAGGCCAAAACATCAGCAAAAGGATGCAATAAGGTTTTGATCTTATGTATATTCACCAGACTCTGGCGCAAATATCCAAGTTCTTTCGGTGAAATTTTCTCGGCTGCCAGTTTTCCCATTAACCGGTCTAAGTCTGAAATGGCTTTTAAAAGCTGGGAAATCTCATACTTCAACTGATCATGTTCATTAAAGAAATCAATTAATGAAAGTCTTCTTCCAATTTCGCTTACAGACTTCAGCGGGAGAATAATTCTTCTCCTCAGCAGTCTGCCTCCCATCGGGGTCGAAGTCTTATCAACGATGTCCAGTAAAGACTTTCCTTTCGGATGACTCGGATAAATAATTTCCAGATTTCTTAATGTAAAATGATCCATCATCAGAAAATCCTCCTGGGGAATAACCTGGATTTTGGTGATGTGTGCCAATAAATTATGATGGGTATCTTCTACGAGATACGCGAATATAGCTCCTGCCGCAGTAATGGCCTGCGGTAAACCTTCAACACCAAAACCTTTCAGTGAACTGGTTTTAAAGTGATGAGTCAGCTTTTCGTAAGCAAAATTGTATTGATAGGCCCAATCTTCAAGTTTAAAGGCATTTTTATTTTTAAGCTGCTCGGGCATCTGCACACTTCGCTGATAAATAATTTCGCTCGGATCAAAAGTACTGACAATATGAAGAAGCTTTTCCAGATTTCCTTCACTTACCAGAAATTCACCGGTGGAAACATCAACCAGAGCAATGCCGTATTTCTCTTTTTCTTTATGCAGGGAAAGCAAAAAATTGTTCTTTTTTGAACTTAAAACCTGATCATTGAACGTAACGCCTGGCGTGATGAGTTCTGTTACGCCGCGCTTTACAATTCCCTTAACCGTTTTCGGATCTTCCAGCTGATCACAGATAGCAACACGCAGTCCGGCTCTCACCAGCTTTGGCAAATATGAATCTACAGAATGATGAGGAAAACCTGCAAGCTCGATATGCCCTTCGCCATTAGCCCGTTTCGTGAGAACAATACCTAAAATCTTGGAAGTTTTAACGGCATCCTGCCCGAAAGTCTCATAAAAATCCCCAACCCTGAACAGTAAAAGCGCATCAGGATATTTTGCTTTTATCGTATTATACTGAGTCATTAACGGGGTTTCTTTCTTCGATTTTGCCATAATAAAAAATGAACACCAAATTTAAAAAATAAATTCAGGGTTAGGAAATTCTTTCAATATTAATCTCTGTTCAGGTCTCTGAGCTTTGCTGTAAACATTTCCGGATCAGCAGCACAGAAAGACAGATCGCTTTTTTCAGTAACAGTACCAATGTTTTCAAAAATCAATTGATCTGTATGAAGTAAAAACAGTGTTTTTTTAAACCCTGGTAGAATATTGGCAATAATCTGAGAATTTCATCCCTGTAATGATAAAACAAAAACTTTTATCTTTGTAAAATCAACGTCAAGTATGAGAGTCTATAACACAAAACATTTCCTTAAAATCCTTTTCAGTTTACACAAAAGTGACACTCTGAAGATCCTTTTCCCCAGTATGGTCCTGATCGCTTTATATTCCTGGGGAATTCAGTATCTGGAAGTGGAATACCTGCATCTAACGGCAAAATCGGGAATCAGTAATGTGGGAATGATTCATTCTTTGCTTGGGTTTGTCTTGTCTTTATTACTGGTTTTCAGAACCAATACAGCTTATGACCGATGGTGGGAAGGAAGAAAATTATGGGGTAAACTGGTTAATGATACCCGAAATTTTGCTATAAAAATTAATAATATCCTGACCGATGATCCACAGGATGCAGAACAGATCGCAAGGTATTTAAAGTTTTTTCCTCATTTTCTGGCCAAGCATCTTTCAAAAGAATCTACACGTCTGGCTTTGGATGAAGACTATTCTGAAATTGAAAAGTCTCTGCAAAACCATGGTCCCAGCGAAATGATTATCCTGCTCACTCACAAACTGAATATGCTGAAGAAACAAGGAAAAATTTCAGACATGGACATGCTCTATCTGGATCCCCAGCTTTCTGGTTTTCTGGATGTTTGCGGAGGATGTGAACGTATTAAAAACACACCGATCCCCTATTCTTATTCCTCATTTATTAAAAAATTTATAATCCTTTATGTTTTTGCTTTACCGATCGCCTATGTCATTACCATCGGGCTTTTTATGATTCCGCTGACGGTTTTTGTATATTATGTACTGATGAGCCTGGAACTCATTGCAGAAGAAATTGAAGATCCGTTCAATAATGATGAAAATGATATTCCTATGGAAACGATAGCGCAGAACATAGAGAAAAATGTCCATCAGATCATGTTCAAAAAATGACCTGATTTTTTAAAGATTAATCTCTTTAAATTCTCCGTCTTTTTTTATTTCTACAAATTTACTTTCGCGGTTTCCTGCAGAATAACCGTAGAAAAAAGTCTGGTATATGGGCGTGGAATATAAATATCCCCCATAAGCATTGTAGGCATCTGACTGACCCGTTTTCTGCTGGTAACTTGCCGTAGCTGTAAAATTAACAATAGTTTCAAGATAATATTTTCCGGGTTTCAGTTTTTCAAACCTGAATCGTCCATGATCGTCCGTTAGGGCTTCGATTCTGTATTTAAAGGCTTCTTCAGACATATAAACCGTTGTTTTTTTATTTTCATATTTTTTCCTCATACTATAGAATTCTTCAAAATAAGAAGTTACGGGAAAAAGCATGACCACAGTTCCTTTCTGTGCATAATGTTTTTGGGCCAACAAAGGTTTTATTCCCCAATTGTTTTTCTGTTTGGTAGACGCCGTTCCTTCAATGGTTGCGTTTCCGAAACCGATCATTTGCTGAGCCTGCTTTTTGTCAAAGAAAGCTTGAGGATAATACGTATTCTGTGCTTTGGCAAAAAGGGCCGATACCACAGTTACCAGAATAAGAGCATCTTTCATAGTGTATATTTTAACCAAATATAGGTATTTTGCAAAACCGAATAAATACCCATATTTGGGGAGTAAAATGTTAAAAAATCATCTTCATAAATCGATATTAAAATATATTTTACACTATTAAGTTCAATTTTTAAAATAAAAAACGATGAAGTTTTCACTTTTAATTCCGGTTCTCGCATTTTCAGTGTTCAAAGCACAAAAACCATGCGGCTTCAAGGACGGCCTGCAGTATGGTAGCTGCCAACAGTTTTTTGACAATGGGCAGATCAAAGAAATTGCCGAATGGAAAATGGGAAAACTGGAGGGTAGTGCTGTATTTTATTTTGAAAACGGGAAAATTCAGGCAAAGGGCGAATATAAAAAAGGATATAAGGTTAAAGAATGGCAATATTTTGATAAAAACGGAGTTTTAACATCAAAAGAAGTTTTCAGAAACGGAGAGAAAAACATTTATGACAACAGCCTGACAGCCACTTTTTATAATGCTTCGGGAGTCATTACAGAGATTTCAAATTTTAAATTTGGTAAATTGCATGGCGAAAGTAAACTTTTTTATGAAAACGGAAAGTCTGTAAAGCAAATCGGAAATTATGACAACGGGTTGGCTACAGGAAAATGGAAAATGCTTTACCCATCGGGAAAAATCCAAAGGGAGACCGAATTCGTAAATGATAAATGGAACGGAACCAGAGTTCATTACCGCGAAGACGGAAGCATTGGGAAAACAGAAGTTTACAGAGACGGAAAATTAATCTCAACAAAATAAAACATTGGTACACAAATTAAAACTGGAAGAACTCAACAGGATAGACGTAGAAACTTTTAAAACGGTTGAAAAAATCCCTTTAATCGTAGTCTTAGATAATATCAGAAGCATGCATAATGTAGGAGCTACATTCAGGACGGCAGATGCATTTCTTGTCCAGAAAATCATTCTCTGCGGAATTACTCCTCAGCCTCCCCACCGTGAAATTCATAAAGCGGCCTTGGGAGCTACGGAAAGTGTAGATTGGAGTCATGAAAATAATATTAATACAACCATTTCCGATTTGAAGAGCCAGGGCTTTGAAATTATCGGAATTGAGCAGACTTCCAACAGCCTGATGATTACAGATTTTACAATTGATGCATCTAAAAAATATGCGGTCATCCTGGGAAATGAAGTAGAAGGAATCAGCGATGAAGCCTTACCCAATATTGATTCCTTCCTGGAAATTCCACAATTGGGAACAAAACACTCTTTAAATGTAAGTGTATGCGGAGGGATCGTAATGTGGGAATTTGCCAAGGCCTTAAAATAAAAAAACTGCATATGTCTTATAGACAGTGCAGTTTGAAATAAATCTAATAAAAAGTAAAAATGAAAGGCGACAAAGATACTTTTTTTTTAAACACAAACAAATTTTGGAGCTCATTTTTTATTTTTTGAGAAAAAAAACTTTAATATTACAAATAGGATTCGTTTAATTTTTTATAAATTAGCACAATGTTTATCAAGGACTATATCTCAAAAGATTTCCCGTGTTTTAGCCTGACTGACTCTATAGAATCAGCAAGAAACATGTTAGAGGACTTTGGATATTCACATGTTTTCGTTAAAAAATCCCATCATTTTTACGGAGCTTTGGCGCAGGATTTCCTTTATGAAGAAGAAGGAACGCTGAAAGATCTGGAACACCAGATCGAGCGGTTTGCTATTCTTGAAGACCATAATATTATGGACAGCATACGTTTGTTTCATACCTTCAATGCCAATGTGGTCCCTGTAATCAATAAGGCCGAAAAATATCTGGGGTACATCAGCTGTGAAGACATTTTTCAGGATTTTTCAAAATATCCTCTGTTTTCGGAATCGGGAGCTATTCTCACCGTAGAAGTTCCCTCCAGAAGATACTCTATGACAGAGATCGCGAATATCGTAGAAAGCAACAACTCTAAATTTTACGGTGCATTTATCAGTTTCATGTCCGATGAGCTGATTCATGTAACCGTAAAGATCAGCAATGAAAATCTGAGTTCTATTGATGAAACATTCGACCGGTATGATTATCGGATCGTACAGAAGTATTACTCTGATGAGAAATCAGATCTGTTCGATGACAGATTCGGTTTTTTCCAAAAATTCATAGAAATATAAAACTAAATGAAGGCAGCCATCTATTCTCAGAAAAAAGATCTAGATACTTTTTTATATTTAAGCAAATTTGTTTCAGAACTTGAAAACAGAGGCGTAAAATCTGTTTTGTATGATGAAATGGCTGAAGCCCTTCAGTTTTCAAAAATATTTGAAACCTTTAACAGCAAACAGGATCTTCTGGATAAAGAGGTGGATCTTTTTTTCACTTTCGGAGGAGACGGAACGATTGTAAATTCTCTTACTTTTATTGAAGATCTTGAGATTCCTATCGTAGGTGTTAATACCGGAAGACTCGGATTTCTGGCAAGCTTCACCAAAGAAGAAGCGTTCAAAGAGCTGGATTCTATCTTAAGAGGAGATGTAAAAACAAGCCGACGCTCTGTCATCCAGGTGGTTTCTCCCGAACTGGAAGGTTTTTTCCCCTATGCCCTGAATGATGTAACTGTTTCAAGAAAGGAGACCACATCCATGATTACGGTGGATTCTTATATTAATGATGAGTTTTTAAATGTTTTCTGGGGAGACGGTGTTATCGTTTCTACTCCTACAGGTTCTACTGCTTATTCTTTAAGCTGTGGCGGACCGATCATTTCCCCGAATAATGAAAACTTTGTGATTACCCCGATCGCCCCTCACAATCTTAATGTAAGACCTTTGGTGGTGAACGACCGCGTTGAAATTAAATTCAAAGTGGAAAGCAGGGTTTCACAGTATTCTCTTTCTCTGGACTCCCGGCTGATCCATATAGAAACCGATAAAGAGATCATCGTCAGAAAGGCCAGTTTCCAGATCCTTCTGGTACAGCCCAACAATCTGAGCTTCTATGAGACCATCCGCCAGAAGTTACTTTGGGGAAGGGACAAAAGAAATTAACAATAGCTTAAAAATTATTACCTTTACAGGAATTTAAAAAACACCCTAATAATTTATATTAAAAAGTAAAACATGAGCAGAATTTTCCCGGCAGGAGTTGCCACAGGTCAATTAGTTACTGATATTTTTCAGCATGCTAAAGAAAATAAATTTGCATTACCGGCAGTAAACGTAATTGGTTCAAGCAACGTAAATGCGGTTATGGAAACTGCAGCAAGACTAAACTCACCTGTTATTATTCAGTTTTCTAATGGTGGAGCTGCTTACAATGCAGGAAAAGGATTAGGCAACGACGGGCAGAAAGCTGCAATCTTAGGAGCAGTTGCAGGCGCAAAACACATTCATACTCTTGCAGAAGCATACGGAGCTACTGTAATTCTTCACACCGATCACGCAGCAAAGAAATTATTGCCTTGGATCGACGGATTACTGGATGCCAGTGAAGAGCACTACAAGCAGACAGGAAAAACATTATATTCTTCTCACATGCTGGATCTTTCTGAAGAATCTTTGGAAGAGAATCTGGAGATTTCAGCTCAGTACTTTGAAAGAATGGCCAAAATGCAGATGACATTAGAGGTTGAAATCGGGGTTACAGGAGGTGAGGAAGACGGTGTTGATAATTCGGATGTAGATAATTCGAAATTATATACTCAACCGGAAGATATTGCTTATACGTATGAAAAGCTGAAAGCCATTTCTGATAATTTTACTGTTGCAGCAGCCTTCGGAAACGTACACGGGGTATATAAGCCAGGAAACGTAGTCCTTACTCCGAAAATCCTTGATAACTCTCAGAAATATGTTCAGGAGAAATTCGGAACCGGTGAAAAGCCTGTAAACTTTGTATTCCACGGAGGTTCGGGATCTACTTTAGAAGAGATCAGAGAAGCCATCGACTACGGAGTAATCAAGATGAACATTGATACTGATCTTCAGTTCGCTTATACAGAAGGAATCAGAGACTATATGATCGACAATATTGATTATTTAAGGACTCAGATCGGAAATCCTGAAGGGGAAGAAAAACCGAACAAGAAATTTTACGACCCGAGAGGCTGGATGAGAAAAGGTGAAGAAACTTTCTCGGCAAGACTGGTAAAAGCGTTTGAAGATTTAAATAACGTAAATACTTTAAAATAATTTTGTAAAAGTAAAATGTATAAGATACTCCGGTGCTCTTATACATTTTACATTCTACAATGTACATTAATACAGACAATATGGCATTCGAGTGGTTTAAAAGACAGGCAAAAAACATAACAACCTCTACTGATGAAAAAAAGGATGTTCCCAAAGGTCTTTGGCATCAGACTCCGTCAGGAAAAATAGTTGAGAATGACGAACTTAAAAGAAACAATTATGTTTCTCCTGAAGATGGATTTCATGTAAGGATAGGAAGTGCAGAATTTTTTGACATCCTTTTTGATGAAGGTAAATTTACTGAACTGGATGCTCATGTTGAAAGTATAGATATCCTTACTTTCAAGGACACAAAGGCTTATGCTGACCGTTTAAAGGAAGTAAAGGCTAAAACAAAATTAACGGATTCTATCAGAAACGCTGTGGGTACTGTCAAAGGAACCAGAATGGTCGTTTCCTGTATGGATTTCGCCTTTATCGGAGGATCGTTAGGTTCTGTGATGGGAGAAAAAATCAGAAGAGCAATAGATTACTGTATTGAACACAAGCTACCGTATATGATTATCTGTCAGTCTGGAGGAGCGAGAATGCAGGAAGCCACCTATTCTTTAATGCAGCTGGCTAAAGTACAGGCTAAATTAGCTCAGCTTTCAGAAGCCGGACTTCTGTACATTGCTTATCTTTGTGACCCTACATTCGGGGGGATCACGGCTTCTTTTGCAATGACAGCAGATATCATCATGGCCGAACCTAAAGCATTAATCGGCTTTGCAGGCCCGAGAGTGATCCGTGAGACAATCGGAAGAGATTTACCTGAAGGTTTCCAGACTTCTGAATTCCTACAGGAAAAAGGGTTTGTTGACTTCATTGTCAAGAGAACTGAAATCAGAGATACAGTCGCTAAAACAGTTAACTTATTGGCTGTAAACGCTTAAATTTTCTAATCAATACAATACAATCTCTCTCTAATTGGGGAGAGATTTTTATTTATGAGGACATTCAGGATATTTATCAATACCGTCAGAAGTATGAGCTTTAAAAAGATCATGCGTCTTTTATCGCTGGTTCTGCCCCACCCCTTATTTTCTTTGCTGAGCTTTCATGCGACATTACAGGCATTTACCATTGCGCAGAAAAAGTTTCCCAAGACCGCATCCAACAATGGTATAGGAAATTCTTTCAGACATGCATTGTGGTGCGCGCTCATCATGATGTACTGCTGCAAGGTTTCCTCTCCAAAGAAAGCTCTTAAATTCTGTAAAAGAATCACAGATCTTCATGAAGAACTGTTTCCGAACAAGCCATTAGAAACCAAAATGGATCTTCATAACAATAAGATCGGAATGGATTATTTCATGGAACTTTTACCGGGAACACACCGCCAGTTTTTTGAGAAAAGTTTTTTTATTGATGGTCTTGAGAAAAAAATGAAGGAAGCCAAAGTTTTAAAGAAACTGGATGATGATTTTGACGGATTTTTGGTTTACCTGGATGAAAAATAATATGTTTTTTATATTGACGGTTAACATATAGTTGTCATTCTGAACGAGGCGAATGCAGAGTGAAGAATCTATTTTAATAAACCTTTTATTCATCTATGTTTTGGCCAGAGCCAATTTTGATACCCGTCATTCTTTAAATCGGCTTTAGCACGTTCCTACTAATATTAAAAGATTACTTCGTTATTTCATGCCTGGCAATGACTTAAAAATTCATCCCCTCTTTGTAATCTGAAGTTTTTTTGATAAGTTTAAACAATCTTAATTCAATAAAATGGTTCTCAGCAGAATTTGGTCGGCTTTTATTATCATAGCTATTGCCATTGCCAGTATAAAATACGTTTCATCAAGCCACTACAAAACCATTTTCAATGATATGGTGGTAGGAAAAGGTGGTGATACGGTAAAAATCGCAACACAAAAGATGAGTGTTGTTGAACCGATTGTTCGGGATAGTCTGATGAAAAAAAACAGTTTTGAAGACAACCGAATTCATTATAGAACCGATTCTTTAAGACAAGATGTAAAAGTTTACCGTGTTCAGGAAACAGACGGCGTAATCGGCACTTCCGAAACTGCAGTAAAAATCTGTTTGGGATTGATTGGAATCATGGCACTGTTCATGGGTTTCATGAGTATTGCAGAAAAAGCAGGCGGAATCAATCTTTTAAGCCGATTAATTCAACCATTTTTTTCTAAATTATTCCCTGAAATTCCGAAAGATCACCCGGCTTTTGGACATATGCTGATGAATTTTAGTGCGAATCTTCTGGGTTTGGATAATGCTGCGACTCCTTTTGGATTAAAAGCGATGGAAAGTCTTCAAAGCTTAAATCCAAATAAAGATACGGCGAGTAATTCACAAATCATGTTTCTCTGCCTTCATGCCGGAGGAATGACTTTGATTCCGGTTTCGATTATCGCCCTGAGATCCTCTGCCGGGTCTAAAAACCCGACGGATATTTTCCTGTATTGTATGATTGCTACTTTTGCGGCGACGTTGGCTGCAATGATTATAGTTTCTGTTTATCAAAAAATAAATCTCTTAAAACCTGTTCTTTTAGCCTACATTGGAGGAATTTCTGTATTGATTGGCGCTCTGGTTTGGTATCTTACGGGATTGAGTAAAGAAGCTTTAGATATATTCAGTCAGGTTTTGAGTAATGGACTAATTCTATTCATTTTCCTCGCGATTATACTGGGAGCTGTTTATAAAAAAATCAATGTTTTTGAAGCTTTTGTAGATGGAGCAAAAGAAGGTTTTACTACAAGTGTGAAAATTATTCCATATTTGGTTGGGATGTTAATCGCTATCTCACTTCTTAGGACTTCAGGCGTTTTTGAAGTCATTATTGACGGAATGAAATGGGTTGCCAATGCTTCCAATTTAGATGCAAGATTTGTAGACGGACTTCCCACTGCTTTAATCAAGCCATTATCCGGTTCAGGAGCACGTGGAATGATGATGGATACGATGGCTACTTTCGGTCCGGATAGTTTCCAGGGGAAATTAGCGGCAGTTCTTCAAGGAAGCTCAGATACGACGTTTTACGTGATTGCCGTTTATTTTGGGGCAGTAGCTGTAAAGAACACCAGATATACGGTAATTGCTATGCTTTTAGCGGATCTGGTAGGTGTTATTACAGCGATTATCCTGGCGCATCTTTTCTTTGCTTAAATAAATACGGGAGGCTTCGAGAACCTCAGCCACCGCCCGTGTATATAAATTCTTTTAATCAGAAAACAACTTAGTGATTGAGATTTCCGAAACCACTAATAACTTTAAACATAAAACTTTAAATCAATTATGATAACAGATAAAGAATTCACTTTAAGACTCATACGCCAGTTAAGTCAGGCACTGGAAAAACTGATTTTAGACAAACCTGAAGAAAGCTTAATGCAGAAAGAACTGGACTTCGATTCTTTAATGAGAGATATTTTCAAATTTGACTTCACGACCCTTTCACTGAAATCCAAGGAGGAAATCATAGAAATCGTGAATGAAAGGCAGGAAAGAGACCACAAAGATTATTACGAGATGTTAGGAAACCTTTTCTATTTCAAAGGCCGGGGAGAGAAAGATAATGAGTTTTTAGACAAAGCCAAGACATTTTATGAGCTTTATCTTCAAACCAGCGGGATCTTTGCGCTCCCGGTTATCAACAGAATCTCGGAAATAAAAAAAGCACTTGAATAAAGCGCTTTGTATTTTTAGAAGGTAATTTTATAGGTTCCTGTAGATGATGTACTGGCTTTTTCGGCTTTTACATATTTCTTCACCCAAGCTACCGCGTTTGAACTGATGCAGGGATCTGAAGTTCCTCCCGATCTTCTTGCAGAGACAACATTTCCGGCTTTATCCACAGTGTAGGCTATGGTGATTGTTCCGCTTGCCGTACAGCTGTTAGCAGGCTGCGCACCGCCTCTTCCCATTGTTCCCGGGATATAGGAAACTAATTTCCGGTCTATTCCTACTTTGCTGTCTCCATTACCGTCACCGCCCAGAGGATCACCTGCATTTCCTGGTCCTTTTCCATCACCCTGATTTCCCGGGTTTTTTCCTCTTCCTGCCAGTAAATTTCCAATCGCTGCATTTCCTTTTCCATCGCCGTTGCCGGTTTTGGAATTTCCTGTCACCGCACCCGATTTCTTTGTATTTTTAGTAGCTGAAGTGCTCGTAGCAGACTTTTTATCTGTTTTTTTAGCATCCTCTTTTTTAGGTGCGCTTAGTTTAGAATTATTTCCCGTAATGACCTTCTCTTTGGCCTCCGTTTTTTTCGGTTCAGGAACAGGTTCCGGTTTTATCACTGCTTTTGTTTCAGGAACAGCAGCTTCTACAGGCTCCGTAGTCACTTCCTCACTTGCAGCAGCTAAACTTCCAGGCTGTTCGGCAGGTTCCTCAGTACCTTCTCCATTTCTGTTGTCCCCGAAATTAACGAGCATTGTCGTTACCACTTCGGGCTCCTTTTCGATTTCCGGCTTCAGTTTATAGATAAAAACAAAAAGCAGGATCGCAGACCAAATCAGGATAGAAAGTAATGCACTTTTAATCCGGTCTCTATTTTCCTCTCCTTTGTTTACAATATGGCTTTTCATCTTACATGATCTTTTCCGGAATTCCGGGACTGCTATTTATCCTTAACTGTGGCAATGGCGATATTAAATTTGTGCTTTTCGGCTATCTCCATTGCAAAAACAACATCCTTATGCATTGTGTTTTCATCTGCCCGTATAGTAAAAGACTTATTGGTCTGACTGGCTAATTTATCAACGATGATCTGTTCCAGCTGCACCCGGTCCACGGGGCTATCATCTACAAAATAGGTTCCGTCCGGTTTAATGCTTACCGTTAGCGGATTCGGAATATTATCATCCACAGCTCCTGCCTTCGGTAATTTTACATCAATCGCGCTCTGATTGGCTGCAGATGAGGTGATCATAAAAAAGATCAGCATCAGAAGGATAACATCCGTCATCGCGGCCAGACTAAATTCAGGATTTGCTTTATTTCTTCTTTGAATTTTCATACCGAAGATTTATAAAGGTTTGTTGATAAGATCTAAAAATTCTCCTGACATATTCTGGGCTTTCAGAACAAATTTGTCTATTCTTGTTAAAAGAATATTGTAGAAAAAGTTGGCCGGAATTGCCACCGCAAGACCCACAGCAGTTTGCCCTAAAGCGGTATAAATACCTTCTGACAATGTTTTGGGAGAAAAAGATCCGCTTGCGTGAGATAAATTAAAAAATGCAATAATCATCCCGATAACTGTTCCCAAAAGACCCAACATCGGTGCAATACTGGGTACCACTGCCAAAAGATTCAGGTTTTTCTCCATATTGGCTACTTCTACCTGAGCCTGGGATTCCATAGCACTTACAATATCTGATACGGGACGGCCCAGTCGTGAAATTCCTTTTTCAAGAATTCTTCCCTCCGGGGAATTCTGTCTTTTACAATAATCGGCTGCAGCTTCTATTTTGCCTTCTTTAATGAAGTCTTCGATATTATCCATAAAATTGGAGTCTGTTTTCGAAGTTAACCTTTTAATAAAGAAAAAGCGTTCGAAAAACAGGTATAGAGAAAACACACCCAACAGCAACACGGTTACCATCACTATTTTAGCGAAAGCTCCTCCGTGAAACATAATTTTCCAAAATGAAAATTCTAAATCTTCTGCAGCTACTGCAGGGGTAGCAACCTGTGCGAATAAAATCTGAGTAAGTTCCGTTAACAGCATTAATGTGTATTTTTATAAAAGTTTTAACGACAAATGTAGTGGAATATTATCAATTGATATCTTAAAAATTGCTTAAAACAACTTAAAAATTTGTTATTGCGCAAAAACAGCAATTTCTTTCCAAAAAGAATTCTGAAAAGAAATTTGATCTAAAAACAGGGGCAGAGGAATTTAATCTTCGTCTACCACAATATCATCCTGTTTAAACTCGCATTTTAACCTGAATGGGATGGGTGTATCTGATCCCGTGTAGAAATCGTCAATCGTTCCTTTCCAGATTACCTGGAGCTCACCCTCCTCGTTTTTTTCAAACTGGAGCTCATTATCATAAATAAAAGCTTCCTCATCATCAAAAAGGTCTACTTCCGTATAGGTTTCCTCATCGGAATCATCAATGGTAATAGATTTTCCCTCAATTTCTCCCGAGTCTAAGGGGAAATCAAAAACTTCAAAAGAAAGCTGCGGAAAATTGTACTGTAATGAATCATCATCCACATGATCCAACCCGTCATCCGTAATGATCTCAACCTCAAGAAGGTGTTGCTGGTTGCTGTAAACGGCTTTACAATAAGTATTTCTGATATTGTACTTTAGCGTTTCCTCCGGATGGTAAATTTTTAAAATCCCTTTCATTATTTCTTAAAAAAGAACTGTAATAATATGATTGTTAAACGTTTTCAGCAAAGATAAAAAATAGATTGAAAGTGAAAAATATTTTGAATGTTATTTTTTCAATCAATTTCACAAGACCATTCAGCTTATTCTAAATATTACTTATTTTTGTTACTCAAAAGATCCTGATAATGAAAAATATTTTATCGAAAGGTTTTATTGCTGCAGGCTTAGCCATAAGTTTGTTTTCATGCAAAAAATCTGATTCCCCTTTAACCAAAGTCACGCCGAGTAATCTGGATTCCATAGCTTCTAATTATTATGAGCAATATCTTAAGATGTATCCTCTGGAAGCCACTTCACAGGGAGACCCGAGATACAATGACCAGTTACCGATTAATATAGACAAAGATTTTATTTCTGGGGAGATCGCCTTCTACAGCTCCGTTCAGAAACAGCTTTCTAATGTGGATTATAAAAGTCTTTCAGACGATAATAAAGTCGTGTATGATGTTCTGGATTATACTTTGAAGGACAGGATTGAAGTCTATGCCTATCATCCCGAATACATTCCGTTTACCCAGTTTGGAGGACTTCCTTTAACATTTCCGTTATATGGCAGCGGTGAAGGAAGCCAGCCCTTTAAGACAGAAAAAGATTACAGCGACTGGTTCAAAAGAATGGAAAAGTTTCCTGACTGGATGAATGCTGCCGCTGAAAATTTCTGTGACGGCATCAATAACAAGATCGTTTTACCCAAAAAGCTGGTCGTAAAAATGATACCCCAAATGCGAGCAGAAGAAATCACGACCTCCGATATGGAGAAGAATATCTTCTACGGCCCCATCAGAAAATTTCCCCAAAATTTCACACAGGCTCAAAAAGATAAATTCTCAAAACTTTATAAAGATGTTATTATTCAAAAAATCATTCCGGCTTATACTAAAATGGGAGATTTTTTAGAAAAGGAATACCTGCTAAAAGCAAGAGATACAGACGGATACAACAGTCTTCCCAATGGAAGAGAGATTTATCAGTATTATGCTAAAAGCTGGACAACCACCAATCTTTCCCCGGATGAAATCAATAAAACAGGTCTGCAGCAGGTTGCCCTGTTGCGTGCAGAAATGGAGAAAGTAAAACAGCAGGTTGGCTTTACCGGAACATTGGAAGAGTTTATCAATTTTGTAAAAACTGATCCGAAAGCAATGCCTTATAAAAATTCAAAAGAGGTTTTAGCAAGCTTTAACGGTATTTTAGCGAAGATCAGCCCGAAACTTAAAACCATGTTCAATGTAACTCCTAAAACAAAATTTGAGATCAGACAGACCGAAAAGTTCAGAGAAGCGAGTGCCAGTGCAGAATATATTCAGGGAACATCGGATGGAAAAAGACCCGGAATTTTTTATGTTCCTCTTCCTGATCCTTCAAAGTTTAACGTAACTTCCGGAATGGAATCTTTATTCCTGCATGAGGCCATTCCCGGGCATCATTACCAGGTTTCTCTTCAACAGGAGAATACGAAACTTCCGAAGTTTATGAGATTTGGCTGGTTCGGGGCTTATGGTGAAGGCTGGGCCCATTACTGTGAAACGCTGGGCCCGGAATTTGGCTTGTATACTGACCCTTATCAGAAAATGGGCTATTTAAGTGACCAGATGCTGAGAGCGGTGAGACTGGTAGTAGACACGGGTCTGCATACCGGAAAAATGACCAGAGAAGATGCTATTAAGTATTTTCTAAGCAATATTTCTTATGATGAAGCCGGAGCAACAGCCGAAGTAGAAAGATATATGGCAATGCCCGGACAGGCTTTGGGCTATAAAATCGGTTCATTGAGAATCCGTGAGCTGAGAGAAAAGTATCAGAAAGAGCTCGGAAGTAAGTTTAAACTGGCGAACTTCCATGACGAAGTTTTAAGCCAGGGATGTCTTCCATTGAATGTTCTGAACAGAAAAATGGAACTTTGGGCTAAGAAGCAGAGATGATTGATATCAAACAATCATTTACAGGCAGCTATTAACTCCCTTGTTTTATATATTATAGTGAATTTTTTATATCTCATTATATTGCTTTAGAAATATAGATCAGAATACAGAAATAAAAGATGATAACAGAATCCATCAAATCTCTTTACGAGAGAGATTTAAACCGGTTAAAAGTGGAGATTGAATCGTATCAGAATGAAGAATCGATCTGGAAAACAGACAAGAATATTTCCAACTCTTCCGGAAATCTCTGTCTACACCTCGTAGGAAACCTCAGCCATTACATCGGAGCAATCCTGGGAGATTCAGGCTACATAAGAGACCGTGATCTTGAATTTTCACAGAAAGATATTCCCAGAACCGAATTACTTAGAAAAGTGGAAGACACAATCCGGATCGTAATAAAGACTTTAGATCAGCTTAATGAAGAAGATACACAGAAACCCTACCCTATTGAACCTTTGGGATATCCTATGACGATAGATTATTTCCTGATCCATCTGGTCGGGCACCTAAATTATCATCTGGGGCAGGTTAATTACCACAGAAGGCTGCTGGACCTGTAAAAGGCATCCGTCTCCTATGTTTACAAAGTCAAATGTAGGAAACGGATTTTTTCAATTATCTTTCGATTGGGCTATCCGTTTACTGAAACGGATTCTGTTACTTTTCAAACAGCATTTTCGTAATAAAATCTTTCTCCCCTTTTCCTCTTGCCGGAGAATATTCTCTTCCGTAATAGATAATCTGAAGGTGAAGCTTATTCCATAGTTCTTTTTTCCAGAGTTGTTTTGCATCTTTTTCGGTTTCCACCACATTTTTCCCTGAGGTAAGCTTCCATTGCGTCATCAGCCTGTGAATATGGGTATCTACTGGGAAAGCAGGAAACCCGAACCCCTGACTCATCACCACAGAAGCTGTTTTGTGCCCCACCCCCGGCAAAGCTTCTAGTTCCTCATAAGTCTGAGGCACGACTCCCTGGTGCCTTTCTAATAAAAGTTCAGCCATTCGTTTCAGATTTTTGGCTTTGGTATTGGACAGCCCTATTTCTTTAATGAGTTCTTTTATCTGAAATTCCTCCAGTTTTGCCATCCGCTGCGGTGTTCCTGCCACTGCAAAAAGATGAGGCGTAACCTGATTCACTTTTTTATCCGTAGTCTGTGCAGACAATGCTACTGCTACCATCAATGTATACGGATCGGTATGATCTAAAGGAACAGGAACTTCCGGATATAATTTTTCTAATTCTATTTGTACGAGCTCGGCTCTTTGCTTTTTTGTCATGTAACCATTAAATTTGAACAAAATTAATTTATTATGCTGAAAATCGGAGACAAATTACCGGAATTCGAAGGAATCAATCAGGATGGCGAAACGGTACGCTCATCCCAATTCTCAGGTAGAAAACTTGTCGTTTTCTTTTATCCTCAGGCAAGCACCCCTACCTGTACGGTAGAAGCCTGTAATCTGAGCGACCATTATTTTCAACTGGAAGAAGCCGGATTTCAGTTATTGGGAATAAGCGGAGACGGTGTAAAAAAGCAGAAAAACTTTCACAGCAAGTTTGCTTTTCCTTATGATCTTATTGCTGATGAAACCCATGATATTATTGAAAAATTCGGAGTATGGAAAGAGAAAAAGACCTTTGGAAAAACCTATATGGGAATTGTACGGACAACATTTATTTTCGATGAAAAGGGAATCTGTGAAAGAGTCATTGAAAAAGTGACTTCAAAGACCGCAGCGCAGCAGATTTTAGAAGGATAACTTTGCTTCTGTTCATTTATCTGTTTCATTAACAAGTACTAAACCGGTGTTTTTTACCACTATTTGTCATGCTGAAATTCAGATTTCAGATTGGATTTTACCTGATCTTCGGCATGGCAAACCTGGTTGTTCTACGATTCTTAAAGCTGCCCTTCGATGTAAAAGGGGAAGCTATTCAGTTTCGAAGTACATCAGTTCCTCATCTTCATTGGGAAGCGTAACATATTTCTGAAATTTCAGCCCTAACTTTTCGATCAGCTTCTGAGAAGAAAAATTATTTTTTGACGTGATCGCAGAGATTTTTGTTAACCCAAAATCATCCATTCCGATCGATTTTACTTTTGAAGCAGCTTCATAGGCATATCCTTTGCCTTCAAATTCATCTAAAAGAGAAAAGCCTATATCTACAATATCCAGTCCTTCCCTTTCAAATATTCCTACGCCCCCTATCTTTTTATTGTGATCCTTTGTTACGACCAGATAGTTTCCGAATCCCCGTCTTTGAAACTGAGGCAGAAATTTGTTCCTGATATAATTTTCAGCATCTGCAACCGTATTAATACCACGGTTACCGATAAATTCTATAAACTTGGGCCTGTTGTAAAGATCAAAAATAAATTCACCATCCTCCAATGACATCGGACGAATGATCAGTCTTTCCGTTTCATAAAAACTATCGGCGTTTTGTAGATTTTTTAGGCTCATCTTTTGGTTCGTTTTTTTTCTCAAGTTTTAAAAGCCTCGGATTATTCGTGCACTTTTTATTGTAAAGCTCAATATAGGTCCCGTTATCTTTTACGTCTGTTACATTTCCTGAAGATTTGCTTACTGTTAACGTATAATGCGTTTTCTGGTATGGACATTCTGTGGAAGTAAGTTTCCCAAGTTCCAGATAATAATTGGATTTATCTTCATAATAATTTCCCGCCATATCTTTAAACTCCTCATCTACAAAATATCCTTCTATCGTAGCGTCAATAGCTGCTTCCTCTACATTATCTACCTTTCCGATGAATGTTTTAAGACCGGGCAGGTCCAGCACATAATTCATCTTTCCTGCCTGTGAATAAGCAATATAATAAAAACTGTCTTCACTTGGAAAAAGGTCGAATCCTGAAAACTGAGGAATATAAGTCTTCTTGCTTCCTGAAGTCTTTATTTCTTTATCTTTCCCGTAAGAATTATAAACCAGCACCCAGAAGTCTACTTTGCCATTCGGTTCGATTCGTTGGAGAATATTCGGAATTCCTGAAAATTTCATTTTCTCCTGGGAAAATAAAAACACTCCTGAAAGCATCAGGATAAGTACCGGAAATTTGAGTTTTAAACTGTTCATAATGGGTAAACATACAGGTTGCTACATGAACTTTTCTCCTTTTTTGAAGTTTTTAAGATCTAAAACATAATCCTTTATCAGCTGATCATGATCCCGCGGACAGATAAGAAGCACCTTATCCGTATCTACGACAATATAATCTTTCAGTCCATCAATCACTACCATTTTGTTGTTGGTTTTAATATGAACGAGATTTCCTTCGGAATTGTATGTCAGAAGATATTTTTGATTGATTGCGTTCTGATTTTCATCCTTTTCTGTATTTTCATAAACCGAAGTCCATGTTCCGAGATCACTCCACCCGAGATCTGCAGGAATTACATATACATTTTTAGCTTTTTCGAGAATACCGTTATCAATAGAAATTTTCTGAACTTTAGGATAAATAATTTCAATACAGCTACTTTCACTTTCAGAATTATATTCACAGGACATAAACTGTTGCGTCATCTCCGGAAGATGCATTTCAAAAGCATGCTTTATCGATTTCACATTCCAGATAAAAATTCCAGCATTCCAGATAAAATCACCGCTTTCAAGAAAATTCTGTGCAAGTTCAAGAATAGGTTTCTCCGTAAACGTTTTTACTTTGAAATAATCTGATCCTTCTTTTTCCACCAACTGAATATATCCGTACCCTGTATCCGGTCTCGTAGGAGTTATTCCTAAGGTCACTAAGTAATCGTTTTGTGACGCCAGGTCAAAGGCAATTTCTGCCTTTTGAAGAAAAATCTCTTCTTTCAGAATAAGATGATCTGCAGGAAGGACAATCATGGTCGCATCAGGATCTATTTCGGCAATTTTGTTTACCATATAGAGATTACAGGCGGCTGTATTTTTCGCCATCGGTTCCCCCACTATATTTTCTTCAGGAATTTCAGGAAGCTGCTGATGAGAAAGCGTAACGTATTCTTTATTGGTAATGACGAATATATTCTCATCCGGAATCATTTTACTGATCCTGTCATAGGTCTGCTGTATCATTGTACGTCCCGTCCCTAAAATATCCTGAAATTGTTTTGGAAATTTCTGCGTACTCATGGGCCAGAATCTGCTACCGATCCCTCCAGCCATAATCACACAGTATTTATCTGATCTTGACATGTTTAACTACATTTTTCTACCCTCGCTAATGGTTTGAAAGAATACTTTCTTCCTGTAGCCAGGTTCTTACAAAGATAGTTTTTTTTAATCAGACCTTCTAATAAATACTTTTCATTTCGATACATAAAAAAATCTCCTTTCTGAAGGGTTTCAATAAACTGAAGGGTATCATCTTGTTTTTCAATATGAAAATATTTAACCAAATCCGGGCTGGACATAAAATTGGCCTTTGGAGATTTTGAAAATTGGATGATGATGGGGCGGAGCTTTTCGTCATATATACTGAGACTTTCCAGCAACATTTCCCTGAATGTAAGCTTCCACTCATTACCATGAGGAGAGATTCTTCTGCCATACTTTTCAAAAGCAATGAGATGGGCAAGTTCATGGGTAAGCACGAAGAAAAAAAGCTCCGGAACAAGAGTCGAATTGATGGTAATTTCGTGGGACTTATCCGGAAGCTTCCGGTAATCTCCCAATTTGGAATTCCTGTTTCGCGTGATCTTTATATGAATATAATGATCGGCAAACCACAGTTTTAAATATTCTAATGTATTGGGCGGTAAATATTTTTCTAATGATTGAATGGACATTTTATAAACTTAGAGGAATTCCCGCATAGAAATTCAATAATTTAAGACTGAAAATATAGTTAAATCTTGCCTGCGCTACAGAGCCCTGTGCATTAGCATAATTATTCCTTGCTATATTGACATCATAGATGGTAGATCTACCCGCAGCATAGCTTTTATCTGCAAAATCCAATGCCAGTTTTGTACTTTTTTCGGTTTCTACGGAAGAAAGGTAAATTTCGTAGTTGGCATCCACATCAAACTGAGCTTTCTGTACGTTTTGACGAACGATCTGTCTTTGCTGCTCTAAAGTTGTTTTGGCAATGCTTTCGTTAATTTTGGACTGTTCCACCTGCAGTCTGGTAATTCCTTTATTGAAAATAGGAATATTTAAGGATATGGCAGCCTGCTGTCCAAAGTTATCCTTATACTGTCCGAATAAATTTCTTTCCGTAATAATGTTCCCGGCGGCGTCTATCCCTGTTGTATTGGTGGTCAAGAGGTTATTGTAGAAAGATCCGATGCCCACACTTGCAGAGAGGGTAGGCCAAAAAGAGGTTCTCGTAACTTCGGTCTGTGCTTCTGCCGATTTTATTCTGCTTTCCGCCGCTTTTATCTGAGGCTGGGTATCATAAGCAGTAGTCAGGACTTCATCCACAGTTCTGAGCTGGGGAGCCAGCTGATCTGGAACCTCTACATTTTCCACATCAAAATCTTTATATTCCTCCAGTTGTAAAAGCTGGGCAAGTGCGAATAAGCTTCTTCCTACATTAATTTCCGCAGTTTTGCGGTTTTGTTTCTCTCTTGCAAGGGCCGCTTCTGCTTCTGCCAAAACGGTTTGAGCCGTTGTTCCTACCTTCGTTGTTATCTTTGCCCTGTCATATTGTTTCTGAGCATTTTCTACGGCTGCTTCAGCTATCTTTACGATTTCTTTATTCAGTAAAGTGGTAAGATATTGCTGTGCAATCTGCAGAGAAATATCATTCCTGATGGTTTCAATATCATATTGGCTTGCCTCTACATCAAATTCCGTCTTGCGGATCGTCTTATCCAGCCTTCCGTTATTATACAGCAAAACATCAGCAGCAATATTGGCACTGTTACTGAATCTGTCATTTCGCAAACTTCCCGTACCGAATGAGGTCTGACCGAAACTTACCGTATTTCCTACATTAGCAGATACAGACGGGAGATAGCTTTTCTGCGCAATTCTGAGGTTAGAGTCCTGAATCTGTTTTGAGTATTCGTTTTGGATTACCTGAAGATTATGCTTTACCGCATAGTCTATACATTCTCTCAGAGACCATTTTTCCTGGGCGCCGATTCCCAGACAGGATAATCCTAAAATAATAATCAAAACTTTTTTCATATGAGATTTTTCCATGATTAGACGTGTCAAATATAAAAAAGTTACAGTTTCAAAAAATTAATATTTTATTTTAAAAACTTTTAAGAATTTTGCATCATGACAAACGAACAATATCAGGAAGCTGTAGAATGGCTCTTTGTACAGGCTCCGAATTATCAGATCGATGGAGAGAAAGCTTATAAGCCTGGTTTGGATAATATTAAAAGGCTCTGTGATTTTTTTGATAATCCTCAAAAAAAAATTAAATGTATCCACATTGGCGGCACAAACGGGAAAGGTTCCTCAAGCAATATGCTCGCTTCAGTACTGCAGGAAGAAGGTTACAAAACAGGTTTATATAATTCACCCCATCTTATTGATTTTACAGAACGTATCAAAATAAACGGTGAAAATTGTGATAAGGAATTTGTATATAATTTTATCCAGAAGCTTAAAAACCTTCCGAAAGATATTCTTCCTTCGTTTTTCGAATTTACCACGATTATGGCTTTTGAGTATTTTCACCAAAAAAATGCAGATTTTGCTATCATTGAAGTAGGCTTGGGAGGGAGATTGGATTCTACCAACATTATCACCCCTTTAGTTGCCGCAATTACTAATGTAGAGCTCGACCATCAGAATATCCTGGGAAATACCATCGAAGAAATTGCAGGTGAAAAAGCGGGAATAATTAAGCCCGGTATATCCATCATCTCCGGAGATGACAATGAAACAGTAAAAGAGATTATCAGAAGCAAAGCCATTGAAGAGAATGCTCCCTTCGTGGATGCAAGTCTGCTGACCACGGATTTGTCATCCGATCTGAAAGGAAATTACCAGAAAAAAAATATCAAAACCGTTCTTGCTTTAATTGAAGAACTAAGAAAATTAAATATCGTTATTTCTGATCGAAGTATTGAAGAAGGCCTTTTACACGTTCATCAGAATACAAAATTTATCGGCCGTTGGTTTGAATTTTCAAAAAACCCACTGATCATTTGTGACACCGGACACAACCAGGCAGGTTTAGCCTATGTTTTTGACCAGTTAAATTCAATAAATAAACACAAACATATTATTTTAGGTTTTGTAAATGATAAAAAAATAGATGAGGTGATGAATATATTACCGGACGATTCTGAATTTTATTTTGCAAAACCGGCGATCCACAGGGGAAGGCCGCCTCAGGAGTATGAAAATCTTCTGGTGAATGCAAAAATTTCTTACAAAATTTTCGACACGGTACAGGATGCGTATCTTTCTGCAAAAGAGGAATGTACAAATGAAGAAATGATTTTTATCGGCGGAAGCAACTTTGTAGTCGGAGAATTTTTAGAAAAAAATTTGGAGATTTCCAAATAAGTCGTATATTTGCACCACTCTAATCGAGGAAACAACGATAAAGAGGGTTCTTAGCTCAGTTGGTTCAGAGCATCTGGTTTACACCCAGAGGGTCGGGGGTTCGAATCCCTCAGGACCCACAAAAAGGAAACGAAACCTTTCAAAAAAAATCGGGCTCTTAGCTCAGTTGGTTCAGAGCATCTGGTTTACACCCAGAGGGTCGGGGGTTCGAATCCCTCAGGGCCCACAAAATCTCTCAGACTTCTGAGAGATTTTTTTATTTTTATAATAACCAATCGAAAACTCATGAAGAAATTATTTCTATTTTCTTTATATCCCTATTTTTCGGTTCAGATGTAGAAATAGTGTTGAATAAAAAATGAATCAGCCATGGACGTATTAATGTCAAAAAAGGAAATTCTGAGAAGACTTAACAGCCTTAGAATAAAACCTTTTGGGTTAACTCAAAGAAAATATGGTATTACTGTAAAATACTTTTCAGAAAACGAAGAAATCCCCTCAAAAAGAATAGATTATGATATAAATGTGGAGTTGAGCCTGGAATATAACCGAGGGACCTTGACGGTTCATAAGGAAAACATCTATTACAATCAGCACCAGCCAGACCGTATTAACGAGATATTGGGAGAATCAATATCGAAAGCGTTGTATCCGCTTCAGACCGTTATTAATGAGAAAGGACTGACCACAAGTGAAATACTTAACCATAAAGAAACGATGTCCCGGTGGGAGCTGGAAAAACAAAAGATAGTACAAAATCATCAAAGTGACTCTCTGTACAGTTTTTTTGCTGCTGCTGATAAAAAGCTGTCTGATAAAACGAGTGTAGAAAGGAGTTTAAAATACGATTGGTTTTGGAATCTGTTTTTCCATCCTAAATTTATTGATTATGGCGAATTCAGAACAACCGAAACTTCATTAAACCTATCCGTTATTCCTTACAGACCTCCTGTAAAATTTTCAGGAACGCAGTTAATTCATAAAATCCCCACAAAATACCATTCTTTTGTTATAGAATTTAACAGTAACGAGATGGCTGCGCATCCATATTTTATCCCTCGTCATTATACCCACCAAAGCTGCTTTATGTCTCTAAAAGTTATTTTTGACATGGACGTTTATCATCATTTTCCAATGCATATTCAGGCCTATTTTGAAGTTTACACAAAAGACTGGGCAGGAAATAAAATTTTCATCAAAAGGATCAATTATACCCAATTTCAGGAAAATACCGGAGAATATAAAGACCGAAAACTAGACAGGGACAGCCCCTTTATCACAGGCGGAATGGTCGTCTCTGAGCCTAATCCATGGGGATTTTATAAAAACAGGTATGAAAACGACTGGTAAAAATCCTGTTTGAATAAAAAACACTAAATTTACCTACCACACAAAATTATATTAATATGTCCTTAAAACAAAAGGTAGTACAGGGAGCCTTGTGCCAATGTCAGTTTGGTACTACTCCGGACAAACTAAAAGTACTTACCCAGCAGAAGTACTTCATTAATGACTTTAACGGCAGTTCGAAATTGGCTGCTACTCATAAAGATATAGGCCTTACTTTCGAAAAAAACACATTCGGCTCCTGTAAAAAGATGAACAACAGCCCCTGCACAGCCAGTGTTACAGAATGGAGCGGCTACTATGAAAAAGAAAAATACTCTCCCCCTGACGGATTTATTTTACTGGAAGACAGCAAGGCCACCTGTCCTATTGGCGGAAAAGACTGCATCAGCATTTTGAAAACCGGGCAGATCGGGGAGCCTTCCGAAAGCAGTATTCAGAATGGAGATGAAGAATTACAGTCTCATATCAATCCTGTCCTGAATTTAAAAAATAATGCCCTTACTTATCCTTACGATCTGTTAAATGCAAGATAAAATGGAAGATATTTTGAAAGGAATAAAGGCCTGCTATCACGAGATAGACGGAAGAAAGGAGTTCACCGTAGTTCCCGATGTGGTCGTTTATCTTCTCAGTGGAAAAACCCATCGGTTTGTACTGGAAAACAATGCGAACATTCTGGGATCAAAGACCACCAATCCCCAGACCACAGTACACGGAGCAAAATGGGCTTTTATTTTATCGTATCTCTATGGAGAAGCCTTAAAAACCCCTGAAAATGAAAAGCTTCCCTTATGGGCAGATTTGGGTGGCGGAGATGTTTCTGTAAAATATTTGGGAATTGATGATCAGTATAAACAGGGTTCGGCGATAGAGATTACCCCTAACGAACATGATGTCTGGCTTGGGAATTACCATAGAATGGAAGTTTTCAGCCATATCCCGGGAAAAGGCTTAAATTTTCACTTCCTGACCATTGATAAACCGAAAGTTTATTTAGCATATTTTGACAAGCAGAATGTAGATCCCGAAATCAAAGAGTTTAAGATCAATGATGGCTATTATTCTTACGGTGAGGTTATTAAATTTCATGTGGCGACCCATATGCTCCCTCTCAAAATCAGTGATCAGTATAAAGCGAAGTACGGAAAAATAGAAGAAGAGCCATCTTTTGAACATTTGGAGGTTGAGATAAAGCTTACAGATGAAAACCATAAAGTTTTATTGGAAGAGCCTATTATAAAAGGAAAGTTGGTAGACTACTCTCCTACTGTAAAAGATGCAGGCAGCATCCACATCAGTCTTGGAACAGCCAATATCGCCTATGAATTTCCCATCTTTATTAATCCCGACTGGAAAGATACCATCCATATTAAGGACAAAAAAGTAAAAGCCTACTCTGTCGATATAAAGATTACCAATACTAAAACAAAAAAAGAATATACCTATCAGCCGGACAGCAGCCAGATCCGGAGAATTTCCGAATCTAAAAGAGATTTTGATGATCTGGATGTTTCTCCTGTTTTCTGGGTAAAGTATGAGGAAATGGAAATGGTGATGGCCAGGCTGGAGCAGAAAAAAGCCAATATGATACAGTATATTGGTGATATTGACTATAATTATAAAGATAAAAATCCTTGTGCCTATTCAAAAATTATCATTAACGACGGAGAAACTGATCATGAGATTTTCAATGAGTACAGTACGGGCGATCAGGTAAAGGACAGCACCAAAAGATGGGTGGATATTGTAGCAGGAGATAAAGAAGCAAAGGATGTAAAAATTACCGCAAAATATCTTCAGTCTAAAGATGCCGTCCCTGAGAACGTACGAACTGCTAAAAACGGATATCTGTGTCAGATGATTCTGAATGACGAAAAGCCCCATGAAGGAATTAAAGACGTTTTTAAAATGGACTGGATTGTCGGACAATACCGGCCTTCCCAAGATCCCACCTTATTTATACAGAGAGTTCTGGATCTTGCAAAATCTCCTGCTCCGGGAGGTCCGCTGGTGTATCATCCCTCCAATGCCAGTAAGGCTCCGAAACTCAGCATTCAGAAAGTCCCTACCGATCAGGAAATGAAAGGAACTCCCCAACCCAAAGAAGTGCAGGAAGTTTTTAAGGGAATCTCCGTTTCGGGAATTCAGGGACTGCAGGAAGGAACGGATTTTATCATTGATGAGGGCAACGATTCTATTACATTAAAACTTAAATATAAGTATAATAAGTCCTACGACGATAAAATTAATAATTACCTGTACGGGAAACAGGAATATATGTCAAAAGGTCTTTTAAATGATAATTTCAAAAATGCCTGGGTTGTAAGATACTTATTGAAGTTTTTTAACAAAGAGCAGATTCATCAGACCTACTTCGTTCCCGTTACAACCTGCAGATACCCCAATCAAATAGCCGGAGTCCGGGTATTCCCGGATATGAAATGGGTGATTAATTTTAATTATAATATTGATACTCCCCTTTACTATAACACCACAACTCCACTGGATGAGTATTATAGCGGATTTAATGAAGGAAAAGTCAATACCCAGAACAACAGTACAAGAAAAGATATTCTTGATAAAAAAGTGGCCAATCATTTACAGCATTACGTAGGCAGAAAAACATCTTTCGGCCTGTATGTAGAATGCGAAGTAAGTGGCGAAGACGACGTTATAAAATTGGGCCATGATTTTGCTGAAAAATACAGAACGATGCTTAAGCCTCTTTTTTGGATTGTCAATAAAGTAGACGGAGATCTGGGGGTTTCTGATGCTCAGGCAGAAAACAGACGGCTCCAGACTTCTCCGGCCACTCAGAAAGGACTTATGGCCAGGTTAAATGCACTTCCTATGAGCTTTGAGCTTAACCCTCCAAGTATCGGTGTCGGTCTGGGGATAGGATATGGAGTTTCTAAGGCAGGTCATATTACAGCAGAGTTAGAAGGCAGAATTGTTGCAGATCCCATTATCGGTGCTAAAGTAAAATTAGATATCTTAGCACTGGGAAGTAAATTTAAGCCATGGGGAGCCATTATTGATGCGCTGGATCTTGTATCCTGGCTTGCCAATCTTTTTAGTGGCGGCCGGGTGGAAGTTAATTATGAATTGTATTTTGAACTCTCTGCTGCAATTACACTGGTGGGGGCAGATTCTAAAGACGGAGAATCTACGCCTGCGAATATTAAATATAATTTTGCAGATGAAGCGTTTAGTGGCAGTATTGCTTTACAGGGAGAATTAAAGGGAGTGCTGCATGCCAGTTTTTCTCTTAAAATATATGTAAAAGCAGAGAAAAACAAGTCTTTTGATGCGGAAGAGAACAAAAAGAAATCTCTGGGAGCAGGTATCGGGGCAGAAGCCAACACAAGCGTAACGCTTACCTTGGGAAAAAACTTCGGGAAAAATAATGACTGGGATGCAGATTTTTATTTTGCCGGCGTTACTTTAAAAGTATGGGCAGAAGCAGGATATTCCGACAAAAGTGATGCTAAAACAGTACAACTCATTCCTGATTACGAAGACAAGATTAATATTTTTAAAAATAAAGGAGAAATAAAATAATGAGACATTTTTTATTAACAGTTACCTCTTGTACCTTACTGTTTGTATGCTGCGGCAATGAAAAAAAGAAAGCAATCAGCCTGCAAACGAACAAAATATCACAAAAAAAATACCATCAATGAAATCATACCTTCTTAATCATGAAATAAGAAATGTAGACTACGAAATATATTTAAATGATTTCCTCGTGGGACAATCCCACGAAAATAACGGAATTCCCGGGCCCTATAAACTGAATCAATATATTTTCTCCAATGGAAAACAGGAAGTACGGATAAAGATTTCAGCTAATAAAAATCAGAAAGAAATAACTTCGGAAATCCTGAATGAAATAAGCAGAAATACGGGAATTTACCTTCTTCAGAATAAAGATTACAATAACATCCAGGAAGTAAAAAAACTTGAATTTCCAAAGCTTGAAAAGCCGGTTCCTTCCTATGAGTTTAAATGGGAGTTTGACGCAGAAGCCACTCCCGGAATCAACAACCTGAATAACTCTCAGGATATTTCAAAGATGGATAAAAGCAAGCTGCACGATGAGGTTTTTGCAAAATATGATGAACTGAGAAATCTTCTGCATTCAGGAAACGGAGATCAGTTTATGAAAGAAATTTCTAAAGCTAAAAACGATCTTTTTATTGCAGACGGACTTTCTGAAGAGGGCCAGAAAAAATACAATGAAAATCTTAAAAATTATTTTTCCTCTCACAAAGACTTACTTCCTGATTTTAATGAATTTACCATAAAAATACTGGGACACGGAAGAGCCGTTGCTTTGGAAAATATTTCTCAAAATAAGGGCATGGGTGTATTATCCGCTGAAGACAAAAAAGAAGGAATGCTGAATTCCAATTATATTATTTTACACAAGCCCAAAGGCTCCGATTCTTTTGAAGTTTTCCGATACAGCAGTTCTTTTTCTGAGCTGAAGTAAAATGTAACAATCTAAGATAATAATGAAACAATTATATATCCTGCTGGTCATATGCTTACCCTTTGCCACTTATTATTCTCAGGAAGTCATAAAGGCAGATGCTCCGGAAGTGCTGAAACCATCAAAATTTACTGATTCTGATTTTACTAACGCGAAGGCATATGAGTACAAAAGCAAAAGTGTTACTAAACCTCAGCAGGCTCATTCAAAAGTTTTGGTTTTTCTCAGTAATGAAGAAGCTTTCTTTCAAATGAATCCGGGAGTTGGTACAGAAGACAGAAAAGCACTTTTAAAGCCTACCATTAAAGATGACATCATTACGCTTACAAACTCAAAAAACAGTGAGAAAATAGTTTTAAAAATAGACCGGTCAGGAGATTATATCAAACTGACTGATACGAAAACAAAAGAAGTCTATCTCGCCAAACAGAAAAGGATAAAAAATACAATAGCTATTCCTGTACATTAAAGGGATCTGCCCACAATTAATAATACGGATTAAAATCTTTTATTAAAAACAATTCCAAATAATAAAAAGAAACAAAAATGCCGTTTTACAATGATAAAACGGCATTTATTTAAATTTTCTGTATAATTTTCTGTAGGTTAAGCTCTTCCAGACAAGCCCAGTCACCGCGATAACATTCTTTATCACCAAAAACAGAACATGGCCTGCAGGTAAGATCCTTTACCTGAACCACATCCTCCTCATTCTGTCCAAAGCCTAAGAACCCTGCGTAAGGATGAGTAGATCCCCAGATAGAGATGCATCTGGTTCCCATGAGACTTGCCAGATGCATATTGGCAGAGTCCATAGAGATCATGAGTTCCAGTTCAGAAATTTTATTGAGTTCCTCCTTAAGGCTCAGTTTTCCTGACAGACTTTGGGTGTTGGGTATTTCCCTTTCCCATCTTTCCAGGGTTTCAGTCTCTTGTTTTCCGCCTCCGAAGAAATAGATTTTATGCTTTTGAGCCAATATTCTTACTAATTCGTAAGATTTTTCCAACGGCAGCATTTTTCCTTTATGCTGGGCAAAAGGTGCAAAACCAATCCCGGATTTAGATGTGGAGGTCGGTCTCAGCCGATGAGATAATACTACATTAAAGCCCATTTCACGAAAAACATCCGCATACCGCTCTGTTGTTTTTTTCAGCTGAACTTTATTGAGATTCCAGATGTCGGTTAAATGTTCTTTCTCCTCTTTTCCTTTATTGATCTTAAATACTTTAAACCCCTTTCTCCTATAAATTTTATCTAAAACTTTAGTCCTGATAACATCATGAAGATTGGCGATTAAATCCGGCCTGAATTCTTTAATGAGCTCATTCGCAAGCCTGTTTAATCCAAAGAAACCCTTATAATCATCCAAGTTGATTCCTTTGAATATAACATTGGGTATATCAGCAAATAAATTCTCAAAATTGCTTCTGGAAACCATAATGATTTCCACCTCCGGATTTTGTTCTAAAAACTCACGGAAAACAGGTGCGGTCATTGCAACGTCACCAAAAGCGGAAAAACGATATGCTAAGATTCTGGTCACAATTATGATTTCAGTTGGTAGGCAACTGCATAGAACTTTATTTGTTTTGTCATCGCCATTAATCCGTTGGCTCTGGAAGGAGAGAGAAATTCCTGCAACCCGATTTCAGAAATAAATTCGAAATCAGAATCCAAGATTTCCTGTGTAGAATGACCACTGTAGATGCTTACCAGCAAAGACACAATTCCCTTAGGTAAAATTCCGTCGGAATCAGCCTCGAAAAAAAGTTTCCCATCTTTAAATTCCGCATCGATCCAAACTTTACTCTGGCAGCCTTTAATTAAATTTTCATCATTTTTTTTATCTTCAGCAAGTCCTTTCAGCTCCTTTCCGAGGTCGATGATATATTCATATTTCTGCTCCCAATCCTCAAGAAACGCAAATTCCTCAATAAGCTCCTGCTGTTTTTCTTTAATGGTCATTTTTATACTTTCTGCAAAGATACTAATTTATGCTTTAGACCTGAAGGAATACATCAGGGCAAATAAGATGATATTGATACCGCCGAGGTTTTTTGATCTATCAGCTCATAAAGAAGCTGAAGCCTTATCAAAAATCTTTAATAATTTTATTTCTTCATTCTCCCAACAGAGAAAATCCGCCGCTTTATCAAGTTCAGGCAGATAATTTTTTCTTCCTTTATCCAAAACTTTCCGGATTGCTTCTGCAATACTTTCCGGTCGATGGTCTTTAATAATTTCACCAATGTCAAATTGTCGCTTAATATTCTGCATTTCAGGAAGATTTGACAGTATCAACGGAATCCGTGCCTGGATACCATCCAAAACTTTATTAGGTAAGGAATAAAAATAGCTTTCCCCACCATTTTCTTCGATGCTCATGCCGCAATCTGCCGTCGGCGTTATTTTTCTTAGATCTTCAGGAAGTAATTTCCCCAAAAAACAAACTTTATGCTGAAGGTTTTCTCTGGTAACCAGGTCTTCATATTCTTTTTTCATAGGGCCGTCACCGGCAATCTTAAAAATAATATTATCCAAGTGATGCATTGCCAAAATCGCTTTATCGATCCCACGGAACGGGTTGATTACTCCCTGATACAGTAGGATTCTGGGCTTATTTTCAGGTATTTCGATACTTCCGGATAATTTTCTCGGAGCATTCTGAACGACAGTAGCATCAACGTTGTACTTATTTTTGAACCAATCTGCATATCCGGAACTTGCCGTTATCATAAACTGTATATCCGGCACCATTTTCTTTTCAAGATATCTCCACAGTTTCTGTGACATTTTACCCTGAATGGCAGGCATTTCCGAGAAGATTTCATGACTGTCGAAAACCAGGGGAATACCTAGTTTTTTAGCCAGCCAATAATTTGGAAGCAGTGCATCCAAGTCATTGGCGTGCAGAACTGTACTCTTATCCGCTTTTCTCTTTAATTCACGGTATAATTTCCAGTTGAATTCAAAATAAGCAGTTTTTAAACTCGTGGAGATTAAAGGTATTCTTGAAACCTTGTAAGGTCTGGACATTTTCTCTGCACCACCCCAGTTATTCCCCAGCAATTCTATCTCGTAGCCATTTTCGTACAAAGTTCTGCATATCTTTTCAATGCGCTGATCTGTGGATAAATTACTGAAAGCAGACGTAATAATTTTCTTACGCATCAGCCCTTTTTTCCGTTGAGCAAATGGTAAATCTGAATAAAACAGATTAAGCCGTTGGGTATGATGACAGGCCAAAGCATTCCGCTGAAGATTCCATAAATGACAAAACAGATACAGCCGATCATGTTGACAATTCTGATTTTCCTTATGTCTTTCAGTATGAAGCTCAGCACAATAAAAAGGGAAGCGGAATATCCGATATAGGTAGCAATTTCGGGATTCATGTGAGGAATTTTGAAGATCACAAACTTAATCATTTTCAATAAGATAATAAAATTTTTTCTGCCATATCGTCATTTATTTGTTTTTGGTAAAATATTTGTAATTTAGATAATGAATAAATGGTAATGTTGCCTTTATTCTAATGAGATATATTATGGATTATAAGTTTTCACAAGGTTTGAGCCAGGTGTTCAAACAAAGCAAAAGCGAAGCTAAACGGCTGAAAAGTGAATTTCTTAATACAGAACATCTACTTTTAGGTATTATAAAAACGGAAAACTCTGCAAAAGAAATCCTTCAGAACCTTAATGCGGATTTAACACAAATCAGAAGAAAAATTGAAACCCTAAATACAGCAGGTCTTAATCCTATTTCTGAGGAAGTTACCAATATTTCTTTCACCAAGATGGCAGATCACGCGATCAAACGTGCAGAGTTAGAATGCAGACAATATAAAAGTAATGAAATCAATACGGTTCATTTACTTTTAGGTATTCTTTATAAATATGAAGACCCAACCTCAAGTATATTAGGAGCATATGACATCGACTATGAAGGCGTTTCAAAAGAGTATCACACCATGCTTAAAAACTCCGGTCAGGCACCACAAATGAGTGCTTATGATGACGATGATGAAAGAGAGGATTTTGAGCAGATGAGAAAGCCTACGGGAAATTTAGGCTCTGCCAAAAGTAAAACTCCTACCCTTGATAACTTCGGTAGAGACTTAACTTCTCTGGCTCGGGACGGTAAGCTGGATCCTGTCATCGGACGTGAAAAAGAAATTGAAAGAGTTTCCCAGATTTTATCAAGAAGAAAGAAAAACAATCCTTTGCTTATCGGTGAGCCGGGTGTCGGTAAATCTGCAATTGCTGAAGGATTAGCATTAAGAATTCAGCAGAAGAAAGTATCCCGTGTTCTTTTTGGTAAACGAGTGATTACCCTGGATCTGGCCAGTTTAGTGGCAGGTACGAAATACCGTGGTCAGTTTGAAGAAAGAATGAAAGCGATCATGACAGAACTCGAGAAAAATCGGGATGTCATCTTATTTATTGACGAGCTTCATACGATCGTCGGTGCAGGAAGTTCCACCGGAAGCTTAGATGCTTCTAATATGTTTAAACCTGCATTGGCCAGAGGTGAGATCCAATGTATTGGTGCCACTACTCTTGATGAATACCGTCAGTATATTGAAAAGGACGGTGCGTTGGAAAGAAGATTCCAAAAAGTAATGGTGGAACCGACTTCTATTGAAGAAACCGTGCAGATTCTGAATCAGATTAAAGACAAATATGAGGAGCATCATAATGTAGTTTACACGCCTGAAGCTATTTTAGCGTGTGTAAACCTGACCTCACGATATATTACAGACCGTTTCCTACCGGACAAGGCGATTGATGCCATGGACGAAGCGGGATCCCGTGTCTATATTAAAAATATGAAGGTTCCTACTGAAATCATCGATTTTGAGAAGAAAATCGAGGATATCAAAGAAATGAAGCAGAAAGCGGTAAAAGCTCAGGATTATCTTGAAGCCAGAAAGCTGAAGGATGAAGAAGAAAGACTTCAGATGGAACTGAATGCTGCCCAGGATAAATGGGATAAGGATGTGAAGGAGAAAAAAGAAACCGTAACCGATGAAAATGTAGCGGAAGTGGTTTCTATGATGAGTGGTGTTCCGGTAACAAAAGTAGGTAAAAATGAGCTTGATAAATTAGCTCAGATGGACGAAAAACTAAACGGAAAAGTAATCGGTCAGGAAGACGCTGTGAAAAAGGTTGTCAAAGCAATTCAGAGAAACAGAGCAGGGCTGAAAGATCCGAACCGTCCTATCGGAACCTTTATCTTCTTAGGAACTACCGGAGTCGGTAAAACTGAGCTGGCTAAAGTTATGGCAAGAGAGTTGTTCGAATCTGACGAGTCTCTGATCAGAATCGATATGAGTGAATACATGGAAAAATTCGCAGTTTCAAGATTGGTTGGAGCGCCTCCGGGATACGTTGGTTATGAAGAAGGCGGTCAGTTAACAGAAGCTGTAAGAAGAAAGCCTTATGCTGTGGTTCTTCTGGATGAGATTGAAAAAGCTCACCCTGATGTATTTAACATTTTATTGCAGATCCTGGATGAAGGTCATGTTACCGATAGCTTAGGCAGAAAAATTGATTTCAGAAATACCATTATCATTCTGACATCAAACATCGGAACAAGAGATCTTAAAGATTTTGGTGATGGTGTAGGATTCGGAACATCAGCTAAAAAGACCAATACTGATTCCAGAGCAAGAAGCACCATTGAAAATGCGCTTAAAAAAGCATTTGCTCCGGAATTCTTAAACAGAATTGATGATATTGTAATCTTTAATTCTCTTGAACAGACTGATATTAAGAAAATCATTGATCTTGAGCTTAACAAACTTTACAGCAGACTTGAAAAATTAGGCTATAAAGTAGAGTTAACCGACGAAGCGAAAAACTTTATTTCTGAAAAAGGCTGGGATAAAGATTTTGGTGCGAGACCGTTAAAAAGGGCCATCCAGAAATACATTGAAGATTTACTAGCGGAAATGCTTGTAAATAAACAGTTAAATGAAGGAGAAACTGTAGTTCTTGATCTCAATGAGGCGAAAGATGCCTTGGCAGGGAAAACTTCAAAACCGAAAAAATCGGCGGAAAAGTCTTCTCAATCATAGAATAAATAATTTAATAGAAATAGAAAGCATCGAAATTTTCCGATGCTTTTTGTTTTTAAATAAATCTTCCCCACAAATTGCTCAGATGAATAAGTGTAAATTAGGAGGGAATAAAATCTTTGAGATTGATAAAAAGTCGATTTATTAAGCCTTGAAACTTTTTATTTCGACAAGAAACATTTAAACTTTAGGTCTAATTCATGAATGAATTGAAAATCATTTATCCAACGTACACCCATATTGTCGCAAACATTTGGAATCTTTATTTTGCTGGAATTTAATGCAGTTACCTTTTCTTCTTTTGTTACAACAGTAGCATTTTCATGTATTGAGTGTGCAATTACCCAAGGATCTGCTAATGAACGCGCTCTTGTATTATCTACTAAGTTTATATGATTAGGATTTGATGAGTAAATATTTTTTAAACAATTTGCAACTTGTTCACTTACCTTTTTAATTGGAATTTTGCTGCTTTTCAACCATTTAGAAAGATCATCTTCTGTTCTTACTATTTCTTCATAAACATATTCAGGAATAAATATCTTTTCTTGTTTGCCAAGTTCAATCAATATATCCCAATAGTCTGGACAAAATGTTGGATTGTAATATTTTTGCCATGCTTGAATTAGCACATTGGCATCTAAACAATATGTATTTGCCTTTGTATTCATCTAACTAATTGAGATTCTAATTTTTGAAATTTATTTACTTGGACATTTAAAAGATTACTAGCCAAAGTTGGTTCAATATATCCACCCCGAAATGCATCTAAAACAGTTTGTGTAAATAGTCTACTATTTCTATTTAATTGTAGTAAAAAATAATTTGGTCCACCTGGATTTTCCTTATCTTTTTGTTTTGCTTTCTTTTCTGCTTCTCTTATTAGGTATTCTGCAAAATTTTTATCCGCTTGTTTTTTGAGATCTTGATAAGTATTAACTGAAATAATATTAAGGTTTAATGCTCTTACCAACAATGCAAACGAACTAACTCCTAATTGTTTAGCAATTTTAAAAATACCTTTTGAAGATTGAAATAATGAAGCATCAAAATTTAATATTATTTCTTTAGGCATCAAAGCATTTGCTGCAACTTCGTTGCAAAATAATTCGACAGGATGAAATTTATCTTTTTGTTTCAGATTAGGTTCAACTTCATTTGAAATACCAGTTTCCGCAATCCAAATATGTGCTAGTTCATGAACTAGTGTAAAAAGTTGTGGAGCATTCCAATCTTCTGAATTTACAAATATGAATGGAGCATATGAGTCTGCAATTGCAAAACCTTGCAATTCGTCAGAGTCCAATTTTAATCTAGAATGAATGAAACTTGTCCGTGAGATAAATATTCCATTGATTTCCGCTGCGTCAATCCACTCTTTTATTGGATTATCAGATTTGTAAAATAATGGATTAATATTTAAAGTTTCAAGTATGTCTTTTGCTACTTTCTCAGGATTTGAATTAATATTGAATAGTCCAACAAATGGAAGTTTTTGTTCTTGACTATCTGAATAAACATCCCTTATCCACGCTTGTTTTTGTTGTATTTCTCTAATTATAAAAATTGAAGATGTTGTCAGCGATTTCGAACCCGATTTTCTAAAGTCTTGCAAAGGTTGAAAGTCTCGAGGAATGTCTGGTAAAAAGAAAAGTGCAAAAGGTCTTTTATATGATTTAGCTAATGTCTGCGCTTGTCTAATAGTAGGTTGGCTAATTCCTTCTTCCCATTCCCTTATCTTTTCAATAGACACAGTAACTTTGGCAGCAGCAATTTCCTCGGACATTCTTGCCGATTCCCTTGCCCATTTTAGAACATTTGGTGTTATGTATGCTTTGTCTGCCATTGTTGGGCTAAAAGTACAAATTTTTAGCTAATTATATTATGACCTAGATTTAATAATTTAAATTTATAATCATCGTGAAAACAATCTGTAGTAAATTTCTAAAGCCCCACCACAAAACCGATATTAGGCACCAGCCCACTGGAAAATATACTGGTCCTTTCCTTCCAGAGAACATTGTACATCACCCCAAACTGCATAAAAGAATTGTTTCCGATTCTCTGCATATAACCACCTCCCAGGTACAAGGCATCCTCCTCATTATTCAGCTTGTAGTCGTAATACTTATTTTCGTAATTGATAAAATAATGCTGATAATTTGCGCCCAGGTAAAATGTTCTTGCGATATAATAATTTAAAAACGGACCTACTCCAAACATTGTCGACCGGTTGTAATCTGAGGTTTGCCAGGAAATGCTGCCTACTACCCCACCTTCCAGATCCTCTGTAAGACGGTAGCCAACTCTTGGTGAAGCCTGGAGATAAAAGGAGCTCTGGCTTCCAAAGCCAATCCCGATTCCTCCACCAAAGGTCCAGCGATTGTTACTTTCCGGGGAAGCCCCAACGGAAACTTGGGAAAATAAGGATTCTGAAATCAGGAGAAGTACAGGTATAATAAATTTTTTCATGTTCTATTGTTTTTGTCAATGTTTAAAATTATGGTTTTTTTCCGAATCTTTTTAATTGTATTTTTGCCGCATCAAACTAAGAACTCCCGTTAAGAGTTTCGTAAAATTGAAATAAATGAAAGTAGTAGTAGGCCTCTCAGGAGGTGTAGATTCGAGTGTGACCGCTTATTTGCTGCAACAGCAAGGTCATGAAGTGGTGGCATTGTTTATGAGAAACTGGAACGATGCTTCAGTAACGCTGGAAGATGAATGTCCCTGGATCGAGGACAGTAATGATGCCTTAATGGTTGCTCAAAAGCTTGGGATTCCTTTCCAGGTGATTGATATGAGTGATCTTTATAAGGAAAGAATCGTGGATTATATGTTCGACGAATACCAGAGAGGAAGAACGCCGAATCCTGATGTTCTGTGTAACAGAGAGGTAAAGTTCGATGTTTTTATGAAGACGGCGATGTCTTTAGGAGCAGATAAAGTGGCAACCGGACATTATGCAAGAGTGGATTCAACCTTTGATGAAAGCGGAAAAGAAATTTTTCATTTACTGGCAGGCAAGGATAACAATAAAGATCAGTCTTATTTTTTGTGCCAGTTGAGCCAGGATCAGCTGTCAAAAGCTTTGTTCCCGATTGGAGAACTTACCAAACCCCAGGTCAGAGAAATTGCGAAAGAAATCGGGCTGGTAACAGCTGATAAAAAAGATTCGCAGGGATTGTGCTTTATTGGGAAAGTGAGTTTACCCCAGTTTTTACAACAGCAACTCGTTCCAAAAGAAGGCGAAATTGTAGAAATCTTCAAAGATTCTCCTCTTTTCGCTCAGGAAACTCCTCAGTTTTCATCAAAACAGAAAGAGTTGGAACATTTAAGTCAAAAAATACATTATAAAAAAGCTAATGGAAAAGTGATCGGAAAGCATCAGGGGGCTCAGTTTTTCACGATCGGTCAAAGTAAAGGCCTTGGGATTGGCGGCCACAAAGAAAGCTGTTTTATCGTTTCCAGAGATATGGAAAATAATATTATTTTCGTGGGAGAAGGACATAGCTTCCCCGGATTGCATAAGAAAGCTTTAAAAGTAGATAATTCCGAATTGCATTGGGTAAGAGAAGATCTTAGACTGAACATCGGGGAATCTATGGAAGTTATGGCCAGATTCCGTTACAGACAGGCTTTGCAGCCTGCAAAAATCTTCCAGTTTGAGGATGCTTTTTATATGGAGTTTGAAGAACCGCAGTCAGCCATTGCTGAGGGACAGTTTGCATCGTGGTATATCGGTGATGAACTTATCGGAAGCGGGGTAATTGCTTAGTTATTGTAATGCTTTTTGATGATGGCCCTTATAAGATATCAAACATCATAGGTTTTGAAACCTATGATGTTTTTTTTACCAGTTACTAATTCCTAGCCCCGATCGAGCGGCATGTTTGAGCTCTTTTCTAGTTTCGGCGGCGGCTTTGCCGCCGCCGAAACTAGAAAAGCGAGTAGCGAAAGCGGGAAACTGCTTCTAAAAAAAATAATACAAACAACAATTCACCGTAATTAAGCAGCTTTAAATCAAAAATAAATAATTTTTTCTGTAAGGTCACACCAATTTAAAAGCATCATATATCTTAATCGTCGATTAAATTTTAACGTTCATCTATAAGAATGGCTTATACTTCCATAAGCCGCTATCTATGCCGGATTCAGGCATATCTATTGTTTAATCTTATATAAGAATAACAAAACAGAATATCAATTTAAAATTTAATTATTATGAAAAAGTTAGTGTTTGCAGCCAGTATATTTATCGCATTCGCAGCCAATGCACAGCACAGAAATGACGACAGAAGATATGATAAAGTGGAATATCACCAGGGTCCGAGAGATTTTGATGGGCTAAGGTTAACGCGTTCTCAGGAAAAACAAATCAGTGCGCTTTCCAAACAGAGGCTCAGCCCAAGAGAATATGATATCCGACTTAGAAAAATTCTGAACAGATCACAGTATGCGCAGTATCAGAAATACGGTTTTAAAAAAGACAAAAGAGTTGCCATTAATCGGGGATTTAGAGATTAGTGAGATAAGGTAAGCCTGGAAATTTAATTTTCAGGCTTTATCATTTTAATATTCAGAAATAAAATTTAGTGTAACATATTCCGAATTGGTTTACTTACTCATCAATAACAATTTAATCTATTAATTATGAAAACTACTTTAACGGATCAGTATGCTCAGATCAATCAGATTTTAATCTTTGTGGTGTCGTTTGTTTTTGGATATAATTTATATCAGGCTATCGTAAATCCCGAAAAATCACATTGAGTATTAAGTACCATTCTATTGGCCATTACTTATTACGGGTGTAAAAAATATGGTTATCAACCTACGAAAGAAAAATAAATTTCCCTGTTATGGTATAAAACCCGAAGTATTTGTTTCGGGTTTTATTTTGAAAGTATTTAAAATCACTTCCTCTTATTCTCTGGTTTAAGTAAGACAAACATTAGGGTAACCACTATTTCTATTATTAGAATCATCACTAAAAATCCGATAGGTTTGTCTAAGGAGATACCCCGAATCAACTTTATAACTCCCAGAAAAAAAATAGAAACCATAAAGCACCATGTTGTTTTGCCAATCCTTTCTTTAAAAAAATTTAATATAAAAATTGAGACATAATAGCTTAAAAGAAGCATCAGGTAAAACTTCAGAAAGACGGGACCTTTCACGGAAACCGGATTCAGGGTATGATGGTTGATGAAAAGCCAGATCAGGCTGATCAAAACCGCGACTGTATGAACAATTATTTTTTTCATTGCTTTGAAATTTAATCCCCACCACCACATCCACCGCATCCGCCGCCACATGAACTGCTACAAGAACTGCTGCAACCTGAGGAACTTCCGCCACAGCTGCCGGAGCCTCCGTCGTTGCCATTCTGCCCTTTATTTTGAGATTCAGCATCCTTGTTTCTTCCGAACATCCATGAAATTAAAAATATGAAGAGAAATAGGGCTGAAACATTCCCAAGACCATCGGAACAGGAACTTAAAGTCAAAAGGAGACCTACAGCTGAAATCATAGTAAGCGGGTTCATTTTGGGATTTTTCCTTTCTTTCTTATGTATCCAGATATCTGCAGGAGGCCGACCAAAGATCTCCTGATAGTGTTTCAGTGTGTTATCAAACCAAAGTTTATGTTTTTGCTTCTCCTCAGAACCCCCTTTTGAAGGATGATGATGGAGTCTGAACCGGAGAATGTTCGGACAGAATTCTTCCCAGTAATTCTGAGTATAGAGCAGATGCATATGCCAGACTCTATCTACAATCCTGCTTGGTGACGCTCCGTCTGGCAGAGTACAGCACAGATAAATAAACTTTTTGTATTCCTCTATGGCTCTTTCCGTGAAGGCAGGAGACCAATTTTCTTCTCTGGCCAGTTTTTGTGAGAAAGACCTGCCCATTTCTTCGTCTGGAGAGAAAGATTTGAGCCTGTTCCAAAGCCACTCATTTTGTAATACGATTTCTTTTTCCATTGTTTGACATTTTAGTTTTACCCAAATATCATTCGATCTAAAAATATAAAAGTCTCACAACGGTCCTTTTTAGTTTTAAAATAATCTTACATTAGTCTTATGAAAAAAGAAGATATTCTGCATCTCGAAAAATTGATGAATTTTTTGGGTCAGCATTTTTTGAAGAAGCATCGCTGGGAAGATGTTTCAAAAACTGAATGGTCATACATTGTCGATGAAATCAATGATTTGATTGCCGTTCAGCGCACGGACCATAATATTAAAAAAGCACCGGATACTCTGGGATCAAACTATCTGTATGAACATCTGATCATCAACAAATTAAAGAAATACCTCCATAATGAAAACGCTGTACTCAGTAAACCTAATCTGGCAAAATTAAGTATGATTGTGAAAGCCCTCGGATATTCCAGCTATATAGATTTTGTCAATTCCAGTACCGAATCGTTCAATTTCAATGATTTAAAAATCGACATGAATAAAGTTCAGCAAAATACAGATTTGCTGGACCGCTTAACGGGCTGCTGGTACTCTTACAACAGGAATCTTCCGGAAAGTCCCTTACAGGCAAAAGAAGACCGGATCTGGCGTTCTGCAACAGAAATTTATAAGTCGGAAACCACAGGGGAATATTTTATTGAAAGGAGCGGCGGAGACCGTCATAAATACTTTGGAAAAGTAACGGCTTATTCGGATTATGTTTTTATCATTATGAACAGCAATACCTTTATCCGCCAGCGTCATTTTATTTCAAGAATAAAAGACATCAAGGAAAAGCTGAAGAATCCGGAATATAAGCTCCATGAGTTGCATTTTATAAGTACATGTATCAGCTTTAACCAGGAGCCGATCGCCCTGTTCGAAATCTTTCAGAAAGCAGATCGGAAGAATTTTATTTCCGAGTCCATCAGCTACCCTATCGATAGTGAAGAGATTCCGAAATCTATCGTCAAACAGCTTGAAGATACGGACTCTAACAGAATTGATTACAGATAATTGTGTTGTCTTATTTTCAAATTATCTGAGTAATGTAGTGACATATTTTTAACGCTACCTTTTAACTTCTTTAGCAGAATTAACTCACCAGCCACTCTTTAAAATCTTTCACGCGATCGCGGCTGACGGTAATTTCTTCTGCAGGCTGAAAATCCAGTTCGACTTTATAAGTGGGTGAAGTATGGATATTTTTAATATGGTCTGAACTGATGATAAACTGACGGTTTACCCGGAAAAATTTTTTCTGGTCTAACACCTCTTCCAGTTCATCCAGGGTAAAATCAGATGGAAATGTTCTACCCTGAGTCTGCAGGTAAACGATTTTATTTTCACTGAAAAAACAGCTGACTTCACGGGTCTGAACAATCTTAAGGTTATAGCCAATCTTCACCAGAATTCTGGAAAGCGTAGTTTTATCTTTCTTAATCAGCTGTTTTATTTCCTGCGAGGCTACCGAATGATCCGAAGGGATAAATGATTTGAATTTTTCAATGGCTCCCGTCAGATCTTCCTCCAGGATAGGTTTCAGAAGATAGTCGATACTGTTTAATTTAAATGCTTTTAAGGTATACTGATCAAATGCTGTCGTGTAGATGATAAAACCTTTGGATGGGATTTTCTCAAAGATATCGAATGAGAGTCCGTCTCCCAGTACAATATCCGAAAATATAAGCTGAGGATGTTCATGATTCGAAAACCATTCTATGCCGTCTTCTACAGATTCTATATGGGCAACAACTTCTATTTCAGGAAATTCACTCAACATCCTTGCCAACTTCCTTGAAGCCGGTTTTTCATCTTCTATAATAACCGTTCTGATCATTTAAGTCTTCGTTTTTTAATTTGAAATAAATTTAATTAAAATTAATCGGCTCTTTTGATCTTCTGATTTCTCTTACCATACGATCATTTTCCCAATCGGCATCGAATATAAATAGTTTTGCCGCTTTCACCGTTAAAATAATTCCCCAGATCACGAATATAACTGATCCGTCATACATTGAAAAATCAAATTTTCCTTTTTCGGAAATATTCCTGAAATATACAATTCCTGTCACGATTCCGAACCAAACTAAGCTTTTATAAAACTTTTTTAATTCTTTTACGCTCTGTACTGCCTGGTTATAATTCATTGTATTCGTTTTCATATGATTACTGTTATTAGAATGTCTTCGGACTTTTTGATTCTTCCTCCATTAATTGTCTTATTTTTTTCTCTTCCCAGCTTTTTCCGATCCCAAACGTATTTATCGCATGTGCGGTAATCCCAAAGCCCCAACCTAACATGGGCCAGAAGAACCATAAATAATCAGGAGATGTTACCAGGTTCAGCACAACTAAAAACGGAATAACCATACAATAAGAGGTCAGATTACCATAAAATCCTTTTAATTCTTTTACTCTTCTTGAAGCTTTTCTGTAAGCAAGATCTTCTTTTCTAATGATTGTTTCCATAATTTTTAAGTTTAAAAATTTAATCTGTTTGTTTTGCTGAGACAAATGTAGTTCGGGAATCGTTCTCAGATCAATTTTATCTTACCGAACGGTAGAAAATAATCACTGAGTTGTAAAAAGTATTGTCAAGCGCTAACAACCGCCTTTTCTTTACACTTCTACTTAATAAACAAATCATGAGAAAACCTGTTTACTTCTAAGAGAAATACTTAATATACAAAAGGGATGAGCTTTTTGGTTTTTTTCCGGTACTCAACATATTCTGCCCCGAACTGTTCAGTCAAAGCCTCCTCTTCGACCTTAATTCGATAGGTAAAAGCAATCAAGGGAGGAACAAATGCCAAAATCAATGATACCCAATTATTCAGATATAAACCGAGCCCAAGAGAAGTAAGCAGCGAAAAAGTGTAAGAGGGATGCCTTATCAGTCTGTAGAAACCTTCTTTTTTAATTTTGTGGTCCTGTTTTATGGTAACCTCTACCGTAAAATATTTTCCTAATGATCTGATAATAATAAATCTCAAGATAATTCCGGTTATAATAAAGCTTTCTCCTAAATAGAAAATCCAGGGATGGCGGGTGATCGGGAATTGGGTAAAATAAGAAACCGTGACGGAAGACGCTATAGAAAAAAGAATGGCAATCCACAGAATATTAAGTGTGGATTTATCTTTATTCTTAGGATCTTTTTCTCCTGCTTTTAATATTCTTTTATAGAGGAATTCACTTAAAAACCAGGCGAACATGGAAATGGTAAAAAGTATTTCTAATGTTTTCATTTTTTATTTATACAGTTTTTTTATAAGTCCTGAACCGGACATCAAAGTTTAATGGTTTACGGAAGCCCTAAACAGGCTCTAACTTTTTTCTTTATCCATTAATTCTTTGATTTTCTTTTCTTCCCAGTCACTCCCAAAAAAGAATCTGGGAAGAAAGACACTCATGGCATAAATGAGCAATCCTATTCCCCAAAAGAAAGGGAGCGTAAAATACTGCCATCTCCAGATGGTCTGTCCCGGTTGTAAGTTTTTATAATTAAGGAATAAAATAAACAGATTTACAGCAAAATATACAAAGGTAAAAACATAAAAATTTTTGATCTTTTTCACTCTTCGCTGGGCTTCTTTATAGCGGAAGTCGTTTTCGTCAATATGTTCCATGGGTTTATTTTAATTTATGGTTTGTTGTTCCTTTCTAAGATCTCACGAATTTTCTTTTCCTCCCAGTTTTTTCCAATGGCAAAAACACTCATTCCATGAGCGATAAGGCCTATTCCCCATCCCAGCATCGGAAAATAAAACCAGATCTGTTTAGGATTTGTCAGGAGGTTGATGATGATTAAAGCCGGAATGATGATGCAGTACGAGATAAGATTTCCGTAAAAACTTTTTATTTCCTGTACTCTCTTTTTTGCTCTTTCATACGCTTTATCTTTTTTATCAATCTTACTATTGACAACGTTTTGTTTAGCCGGTAATACCGGAAGTTTTACTTTAAAATAATCCTCCGATTTTTCAATAAAAACATTTCGTCTGGTAAGCAGTGAATACCGCTGAACGATATTCGAAAGCCCGATCCCTGAGCTTTCTTTCATCTGTTCCCTGACCTGCAGGTTATTCTCAATACATAGGGTATCATGTTCAGAAAATATTCTGATCCTTAAAGGTTTTGCAGAAGTGGCGAAATTGTGTTTGATGCAGTTTTCCAAAAGCAGCTGCAAAGACAACGGGACGACAAACCTGCGGAAGTCTTCCTTTTCAACATCGAACATAAAATCTACACTGTCTTCAAATCTGGTTTTCAGTAAGTCACAGTAGGTCTTGGCAAATTCTATTTCATCCTCCACCGTTACCAGTTCTTTATCTTTCTGTTCCAGAACATATCTGTAAATCTTTGACATTGAGGCGGTAAACTTTTGAGCCTGTCTGGGGTTCTCATCAATCAATGAGCTTAAAACATTTAAAGAATTAAAGAGAAAATGAGGATCGAGCTGGTTTTTTAAGCTTTCAAACTGGGCATTGGCCGATTTCGCAATTAATTTCTGCTCGACAACCTCTTTTTTTGAAGTTTTTTTAAGCTCTTCCATAAAGCCCTTTGCATGAAGGAAAGTCGAAATGAGCAAAGCGATATTAATGGTAAACCAGTTGATAAAATTATATCTTCCCGAAAAATATTCATGAGTGTTTGCGGTTTTCTGTACAACCACAAAATTTATATAATTACAGAAATACACCAGGATCGTATTGGCAACAAGAATAGAAATGATACTTATAACCGTTCTTTTCGTCGTCGCTTCGGACCATGGAAATTTCTTATTGAGAAAATCGTTGATCAGACCGTTTCCCGCTCCCAGAAGAAATGAATACATTGCAGAGACCAGCAAGGTCTGCATAAAGTTTTGAACCGTCAGCTCATCTGTAAAAAAGAAAAAGAAAAACAGCGAAGTAGCCACTGTGATCCACAGTAAGGTGATAAGATTTTTACGTTTCATAAATAAATTTCCTGGTTCAAAATTAGTCGATATTATAAGTATTAAAAATTATTTTTCTCCGAATGGTATTTTTCCGTGACCGAACTGCACAAAAAAGCCTTCCGTTACATGGGAAGGCGTTATATGGATGTCCGGATGACTATTTCTTAGCAGTCTGTCCTGCAAAATATTCAGCTTCTGCTCTTCCCCAGTTCGGATCTAAAGCAGACTTTGGTTTGTACGTCTTGAACTTCTCTAAAGCCTGCTTAAACAGTTCAATGCCTTTAGCCTCACTTCCTCCGTACTGTTTTGGTGTAAAATACATATCTTCAGCTTCAATCAGGGCAATTCTCGGATTATTGGGATCCAGTTTTTTAGCCTCATTCATCGCTTCGGTAGCTTTAACTCCGTCTGTCGCATACCGCACCTGTGGATTTTCCATCATACTCAATGAATAGGCCATTTTTCTCAGCAGCTGAACCTCAGCATTATTTGTTCCTCCAAGCTTTCCTACATTGTCAAGATATTTTCTGGCTGCTCCGGCATATGCCAGCAATTCATCTTTTTTACCTGCGGTCATCTGGGCTCTTCCTTTCTGAATATACGCATAAGCAGCATAGTAAAAAGGAAGCCACTGGTTTCCTTCCTTCACCCCGATCCTGTTAAACTCCTGCCCCAAAGTTTCAAATTCTTCAGGTGTTTTAGCTTTTTCAATATGGATTATTTTTTCAGCCATTACCTTTTCGTAAGTGTTCTGAGCAAAAGCCGTTAAGCTCACAAGAGCGAAAGCAAAACTTAAGAGATATTTCTTCATTTTATTTCTATTTTTAAGGTTAGTTATATTTTATTCAAAGATATGTATTTAATCTTTACCATTAAATGCTGAAAAGTTCAGATTATTTAGATTTTTATAAATTATTATTAATGGCATCCTGTGTTTTATCAACTCCGAAACTGATGAAGGCTCCCACAAAAATAAAGCTATTGACAGGGGGAACAACAGCCGATCTTCTTCCACTGTCATTAGCCGGAAAATTATAGCCATACACATTTTTGGATCCCAGTACATTGGAAATACTCAATACAAAAATCGTAAAGGCCTTTGCATCTTTTTTACCCAGATTAGGCAAATAATTAAAGCTGATATTCAATGCGTTGTAATCTTTCAGTTTTCCTTCATGTCTGATATAATAGGCAGAATTTCCGTTACTATTCTCCGCAGCAATATCATAGTACGGACGTCCTTTTGCATAAGTATAAGAGAGATTGACTCCCGTTTTCCATTTCGGAATGAATTTTTTGGCGACGGCTGAAAGTGTATGTTCGGAAGCAAAATTAGGCCTTAAGCTTACCGGATAATTCATAAAATCTCTTTTAGAATCCAGAAAAGAATAACTGATCCAGTAGTCGATATTGTCAAATGTTTTTTTGTCTCTCCAAAACAGCTCAAGGCCTTTTGCGTATCCATAGCCACCGTTATTATCTGCGGTTTGGACATATTGGTTCTGACCGTCTTTGAAATCCAGGTTTTTCACTTTTAGCAGCTGGTCATATTGTTTATAAAAAGCTTCGAACCTCAGACTTCTTCCTTCGGTAGTCCGCTGAACCTGGAAAATATAATGCTGGGATTTCTGAAAATCTAAAATTGCCGGCCCATTGATATATCTGCTTTCCGGATTCTGGTAGAAAAGGCCGTATGCGAATGAGGTTGTCCAGTTTGCTGCCAATCGGTACGCTAAAGCCAGACGTGGAGCGATATTACTTTTTTCAAGAAAAGAAGAATGCTCTGCCCTCACTCCTATTTTAGCAGAAAGGTGATTGCTGAAGCCCAGATCTGTTTCTGCAAATGCAGAAGAAATGAGGTCTTTATAATTTTTACTGATCGCTTCTCCGTAATTCAGTTTTTCGCCGGTACTGTTCAGTTCAATACCTGCCCTCAGCGCACTGATCTTATTTATTTTTCTTTCTAAAACGGTTTTAAAGTTGACGTAATTTCCATCCGTTAATATTCCCGTATTTTCAGATTCTACGGTATTATTTTCCGTGGAAAAATCAAGATCTGATCTGTTGAATGAATAGGAAGCTCCGGCATTCAGGAGATATTTCCCGAATTTTTGCTTAAATGATAAGTTATGATATGTATTTTTACCTTTTAACCTTATTAAATTAAATTCATGATCGTTTTCGAGGCTTTCGGTTTTCACTCCCATTCTATTGGAATCGTACATTCCGTAATATTTGAAAAAGCCTCCGGTTTTTGTTTTGAATCTGAAGTTAAAATCGGCATTCATCCCTTGGGGAGCTTCTGTAAAATCGGTGTTGAAATTTAAAGCTTCCTGCATTAATTTTAAATTTGAATATGCTAAAGTAGCTCCATAAGAATAATTTTTCTGATCACTCAGCTTCTGAAACCCCGCATTCAAAAATATCGGTGACACTCCGAAATCATACGAGCTCTGATCCGGAAGATCGACGCTTTCCAGCATGAGCGCGCCGGAGAGCGCCTGCCCATATAGTGCGGAATACCCTCCGCTTGAGAAAACATTTCCTTTAAAAAGAGAAGTGTTGAAACGGTCTCTTCCGGCAATTCCGGGAACAGAGCTGGAAAAGTAATTGTTGATCAGACTTCCGTCCATGAAGATTTTAGATTCAGTTCCAGTACCGCCACGGACAAAAAGGCCTTCCGTTTCGCCTACTTTCTGTACTCCGGGAAGATAAGTAAGCGCTGAGGAAATCTGCCCATCGGCACCTGCCGTTGTGTAAATATCAATAGGCGTGAGCAAGGCTGTTGCTCTTTTCTTATCACTGGCTTCAATGGATCCGGCAGAAACGACGACGGCATCGATTTCACTGATCTGTTCCTTTAATTCAGCAGTAAGTATAAGAGTTTCACCGTTAATAACAACTGACTTTTCAGTTTCTTCATATTTCGGATGTGAAAATACCAGGATATGATTTCCTTTTTCAGAGGTTTCAAAAGAGAAATTCCCGTTGGAGTCTGTTGTCGCTCCATCATAAGTATCCTTTAAAGTAATACTTACTTCATTTATTCCCTTATTTCTGAACATAACCTTTCCCGTGATCTTCACCTGAGAATATCCCAGAATAAAGCTTAAAAAAGCAAACAGAAACCATACTTTTTGTAATCGTATTTTCATTGTCATTAATTTCGAATCAAAAGTAAGATGAATTTCTGCCGCTTTTAAATTTTTATGGCTGAGTCGTAGAATTTGAATCCCGAACGGTAATTTTAATTTTTTGTTCCGGTAAACGGAACGATTTATACGGTTTCTGCTCGTCCATTTCCAAATACCATGTATCCAGGAAAATGCTTTGTTGCCATTTTAAACCCCTTCTTCTTTAGTGAATTGGAAATGTTTGACGGACTAACTGACAGGAATACAGAAATCCACCACCATTTTTCCTTCCGGATGTTCTTTAAAATTGGTGTGATAAATTTCAAAGGGAAAAGCTTTTCTCACGGAGTATCTGTTTTCATTCATCCATAAAAAAAGAGATACCCAGCATTGCTCAAAATCAGCCAGCGTGAACTCTCCGCTACCGATAATGAATTTTCCGCTGCCAACAGTTTCAGAAAAAACTTCACCCTCCTGCTTTTGCAGTTTTGCATCCAGAAGCATACAGGCATGAATCCGCACTTTATCCGGAGGGGTAACTTTAAAACTGTCATGATACACAGATATCATTTTTACATTCTCCTTTGGAAATAATTTTTTCCCTTTCGCCCAATTCATCAAAATATTGTAAGAAGGTTCCACATTGGCAATGCCAAGACTCATTACCGCAGCAAGATTCATTTCCGGCAGAGTCGTTACTTTAATCTTTAAATTCATTTCAGTCCAGTTTAACAGGTTTTCTATAGTGCAAATGTATTGTTGAAAAACCGTATCCACTTGTCCGTTCTTGCTTTGTTTTAATTGAATTTTGTGAAATTTTTCGGGAGCCAAATTTCTGAATTCGGATGGGGATCTTCCATAATGCTTTTTAAAAGTTTTATGAAAGGCAGAATGACTGGAAAAACCAGCCAGAAGGTAAATATCTTTTATAGTCAGGTCCTTTTTTACCGCAAGATAAAAGGCACTTTTTTCAATTCTTTTTCTAATGATGTATTGCTGAATTGTTTCTTGGGTAATCAGCCTGAAGATTCTGTGAAAATGAAATGGTGAGTAAGCGGCTATTTCTGAAACTTTTTCCAGAGTAAGTTCCGTATCAATATGATGATCAATATACTCTATCGCCTTCACCATTCTTTTTTTATAATCTTTCAATACTGTTGTTTTGCACAAAGGTATTAACAACCGGTTATAAAGGTTTGTCTTTTATTGCTATTTCTAAAAAAAGAGCCGAAATCATAAAGAGGTTTGAAAAATGTTGTTTAAATTTATCGTACAATCACTTTAAATCATTTAAAAATGAAAGTACAAACATTAGCACTACTGGCAGGATGTGCATTATTTGCCGTTTCCTGTGGAACGACAAAAACGTATTCTGTACTCGCAAAAAGCAACACTCAGACAGGAGGAACGGCAAAATTTATGCAGAAAGGAGATGACGTCATCATGAAACTTGATGTTACCAATCTTACTCCGGGAATTCATGCCGTGCATATTCATGAAAAAGGAGACTGCTCTGCGGCGGACGGAACCTCAACGGGAGGACACTGGAATCCTGCAAAGGACGATCACGGAAAATGGGGTGCCGAGCATTTCCATATGGGAGATATCGGAAATCTGACAGCAGATCAGAGCGGAAATGCCACTTTAACCTTCAAAACCGATAAATGGTGTCTTGGCTGTGCCGATGAGTCTAAAAATATCATCGGAAAAGGAATTATTGTGCATGCTGCCGCTGACGATTTCCATACCCAGCCTACCGGAAATGCGGGTGGAAGAGTTGGATGTGTAGAAATAAAATAGACAGATTATTAAATAAAAATACCGCTAATTTTCGTTAGCGGTATTTTTTATATTTATGATTTTACATTCATATCAGCAATGATGTTCATGGCTTCCTGAAGGTACAGATCTTTTTAAGATTCTTAACCCAGATTTCAGATTTCTTTTTGAAAGCTTCATCTTTTTTCTCTCTTTCCACCTCATTAGGATACATAGTAAACTGAAGACCATTTTCAGATTTCGTCAGCGATTTGAATTTTTCTATCTGAGATTTTCTCTGTTTCATTAACTCGTTGAATTTGTTAATATTCAGAGTAATGGTTTCTTCCTTGTCCAATTTTTCTCTCCATTGCGCAGACTCCAGAAGTAATTGATACTTGGCATTTTTAGCCATTCTGTCATTGCTCGCCTTTTCAAGAGCTTGTACATTGAAATAATTCAGTTTCTTGAAGTTGGTACTTGGAATTTTATCCCAGGCCAGGGCAAAATCATCATATCTTTCTCCAATTTCAGCATACGTAAAGAAATCTTTCATCTGAATATGAGAAACGATACCCTTTCTCTGTGTAGATTCTCCGGTAATTCTGTAAAATTTCTGAATCGTCAGCTTTAATGATCCAAAGTCATCTTCTGTATTTAAAAATCTGTTTAGATCGACAAATGTCTGAACGGTTCCTTTTCCGAAAGACTGTGGAGACCCGATAATCATCGCTCTTCCGTAGTCCTGCATTACCCCTGCGAGAATTTCAGAAGCCGAAGCCGAAAGCTCGTTCTGCATAATAACCAGTGGACCTGTCCAAACCGGCGTTTCATTTTTATTCTTCAGGGTCTGGATCTTTCCGTTTCCGTCTTTTACCTGGACATAAGGTCCTGCTTCCATAAAAAGTCCCATGATATCACCTACTTCGGTAAGAGAACCTCCACCGTTGTTTCTAAGGTCTAAAATAATTCCTTCAATATTCTGAGCTTTTAACTTAATGATCTCATTTTTGATGTCATCAGAAGCATTTCTTCCCTTAGCATCTTCAAAATCAGCATTAAAGCTCGGAAGGTTAATGAATCCGTATTTCTTCCCATTCGGAGAATTGACGATGATACTTCTGGCAAATGTATCTTCGATGGCCACCTCTTCACGGATCATAGTTACATCTTTCGTTGTTCCGTCTTTTTTCTGAACCGTTAAAGTTACCGGAGTACCTTTTTCTCCCCGGATCAGACGTACCGCTTCGTCAGAAAGCATCCCTACGACATTTACAGCATCTTCTTTAGGTTTTGATCTTACTTTTAAGATCTTATCTCCTTCAGAAAGCTGCTTGGATTTCCATGCAGGAGCCCCAATCGTAAGGGCACCCAGATAAAGATTTCCTTTTTTCTCCTGAATCAGCGCACCGATACCAATGACCTTTCCAACAAACTGAGTGTCAAAGTCTTCTTTATCTTTAGGAGAATAATAGTTGGTGTGGGGATCAAAAACTTCAGTATAAGAATTCATGTACACCGTAAACCAGTCCATTTTTTTTCTCTTCTTGAATCTTGTGAAAGTTTCTTTTACCAGATCCTTTACCTCATCGGTAGCCTTCACTCTTTTCTGTTCAGGGGTAAGGATTTTAAGTGTAATGGTATCTTTTAAATTAAACTTCTGAACAGAGTCTTTTTTCTCTTTCTGAGCTTCTTCTTTGCTATTCATAGACTCAATTTCCTGAAGAATATTATATTTGATGAATTTCTTCCACTCATTATACTGCTCCTGCTTATTGGCAGGAACTTTCTTCAGCTTAGGCTCAAGCGTTAAAGTTTCATCCTCTTCAAGATTAATGGGCTTGCTGAAAATGTCCTGAGTGATTTTATCGATTTCGTCTACCCTTTGATAAAGCCTGTCGATCGTAAGTTTATAAAAGGTAAGATCTCCGATGTTCAGGTAATCATCAAGTTTGGTCTCATGCTTGCCGAATTCATCCATATCCGACTGCAGGAAATATCTTTTGGCAGGATCCACCATCTCGAAATAATGCTTATACACATCTTTAGAATATGCATCATTGATCGGTTTCGGACTGTAATGTAAATAGGAAAGGGTATTTTTTACGCTCACCATTATCGTCTGCATCTTTTCATCATCATTTTTAGGCGAATTGAAACAAAACATTAGACTTGTTAATGGAATCAGGAGTAAAAATTTATTTAGCTTAAAATTTTTCCACATAAATCTGTAATGTAATTTTATTAATTTTAAAAAGTATCTTAATTAGTAGTAAATTTTAATTTACTGTTACAAACTATCAAATTTAATACCTTATTTATAAATATCAATTAGTTTTAAGAGTTTTTATTGCTGTAATAGGCGAATTTATTTTTTCTTTATTAATGGTAATAAAAATCTTAAAAAACAAATTGATAACTGTCATGCTTATTCGGCGGATGATCATCCTGATTTTATGATAAAAAAACAATGGTAAAAAGATTATCAGATACAATATTCTGTAAAAATGATAAATAAGCATTAAAGGATTCAGATTGTATTCACAGTAAAGATTTTAAAGAAATTCAATTAGTATATTTGTTAAAATTAAAAATTCTATATGGAAAGACCACTTATTTTGGTTACTAATGATGACGGAATCACAGCACCTGGTATCAGAAATCTTATCAGTTTCATGAACGAAATCGGAGAAGTAGTTGTTGTAGCTCCAAATTCTCCCCAAAGCGGTAAAGGCCATGCCATTACTATCAATTCTACGCTTAGTTACGAAGAAGTGCAGCTGGAAGGTCCACAGAGAGATTTTTCGTGCAGCGGAACTCCTGTTGACTGTGTGAAGATGGCTCTTGATAAAATTCTCCCGAGAAGACCGGACATCGTCGTTTCAGGGATTAATCACGGAGCTAACTCTTCCATTAATGTTATCTATTCCGGGACGATGTCTGCCGCGGTGGAAGCCGGTGTAGAAAATCTTCCTGCCATCGGGTTTTCATTATTGGATTTCAGCTGGGAAGCAGATTTTACGCAGGCCAAAGAGCATATCCAGAATATCGTCAGAAGAACACTGGAAAATCCAATGCCAAAGGGTATTGTTCTGAATGTAAATATCCCGAAACTTTCTAAAGCAGAGATAAAGGGAATCAAAGTCTGCAAACAGGCTAAGGCAAAATGGGAAGAAAGTTTTGACGAAAGGGTAAATCCTCACGGCAAAAAATATTATTGGCTGACAGGCTATTTCAACAATATGGATGAATCTCCGGATGCAGATGAAACTGCTTTGGCCAATGGCTATATCTCAATCGTTCCGGTAAAGTTCGACTTGACAGCCTACGAATACATGGCAACACTGGAAAAAGTAATGAATTTCGATTAGGTCAGAAATCAGACCTTCTATTACCTGAAGATTCATGAAAAGTTCTGCTCAAACTCTGAGGAAACTGTATCCGAGAAGCTGGCTTATTTGAAAATAAATTAAAGGGTGTAAAGTTTAAATTTTACACCCTTTTTAGGCTTTTTAAAACAAAATCTTATCTTCTTTTCGTAATTCTTCCAGGTATTTAATTTTATCATCCCGGTAAAAGAGGTTCATGGTTTCGAAAGGAATCAGCTTTAAGTCTTTATTGACGATATGAACACATGATTTCTTTACAGCACGTACATCAAAATCATGAGCGTCCATAAAATTCATAATGATGATCCTGAAAAGATTATCGTAATCTAAATTGGGTGCAGAAACTTCGGGAAGACAGCACAATAACTGATTGACTTTAGGCTGTACTTTATCTACAGAGATACCTGTACTGAAAATATCCAGAAGCTGCATCTGTAGGCCGGTGTCCTGCTCGTATACGATGGTATTCCGGGTTTCATTATTCAGCAGATCAGCAGGATTGATATAACGCGTTAACGGAATAATTTCTCCTTCCAGCTTCAGGATATATCCCATAGCCAGAGCGTCAGGATTACAGGGCACCGGAATAATATCGTCCGAATTTAAAAGAGGAAACTGATTTAAAATTTCCTGTCGTACTTCTGTTAATGTAATTTTTTCATGTGAGGAATCTTCCCTGTTTCTACCGGCAATTTCTACCGGCTGAAAAGTGATCCCTCGAACGCATTTCTGTTTTAAGGCAAACTCAATGATTTTACCTATTTCATCAATATTTTTACCTTGCTGAAGAACGATGACAAGAGTGGTTGAAAGATTTAAGGCATTTAATTTTTCCAGGGCTTTCATTCTGACATCAGTAAGATCCTTTCCTCTGAAATCCGTTAAAACTTCAGGTTTAAATGAGTCAAACTGCAGATAAATCTCAAATTCCGGAGCATATGCAGCCAATTTTTCGGCGAATCCCGGATCATTGGCGATCCGTATACCATTGGTATTCAGCATCAGGTGTTTAATAGGTTTGGATTTTGCGATATCCATTATCTTAAAAAATTCAGGATGGATGGTTGGTTCGCCACCACTGATCTGTACCACATCCGGCTCTCCTTCATTTTTGACAATGATATCAAACATGGCTTCTATCTCTTCCAGGCTCCTGTGGCTTCCGTAGTGAGGTGATGACATGGCATAGCAGGTCGGACAGGTCAGATTACACCGGTCTGTCACTTCCACGATAGAGAGACAGCTATGCTGCTCATGATCTACACATAATCCACAGTCATAAGGACAGCCGTATTCTACCTCCGTCCCGAAATGTAAAGGCATTTCAGAGGCTTTGTTGTAATTTCTGATGTTTTTATAATAATGGACATCCGATGCGATCTTTGTTTTAAAAAAGCCATGATCGGGACATCTCTTCGTCATAAAAACAGCTTCATCCTCTATAATAATCTTGGCGCCTACCCTTTTCAGGCATTCTGGACACAGGCTGATGGTATAATCGTAATACGTATAGTTTCTTACTGGCATCTCTTTATTTTATAACCCTCCCCCGCAAATATATCCGCTGATCAGACCACAGATCAGCAGACAGATAATCATGGTTTGTATAAACTGTTTTCTCGAAAATTTTTTACCGTCCTTCCATTCATAAATTAATTTTATAAATAAGGTGACGACAGCCGAAATGAATAAGGCACCAAACAGCATGATCAGAATGATCATTACAACCAGCCCTCCAAGATCTCCAACTTCCAAAAGTGTTAAAAGTTTCATGACTTAATATTTATGATGATAAGGGTATTTTGAATTTTATAAATGTAATAAATAATTACACAAATACATACGATCTGGATCGTTCCGAGATTTCCGGCAATTTCCACTCTCGGTTTTATAAAATCCAGGAAGAACCGGAACGTGAAATAAGTCAGCATAAAGATCTGAAAGATAAAGCCTGAAGGATATTTTTCTTTCTGCTGAATATATTTTAAACCGATCCAGAGCAGAATTAAAAATACAATTTCGTATAACGCCACAGGATGTCTCAGATACTGGTCACCCAGGTACATTCCAAAAACAGAATCTGTTGGAAGACCATATGTTTCTTCATCAATTCCGGTAAGAAAACATCCTATCCGTCCGATTATCATCGCCAGTATCAATGGAAAAACAATTAAATCTCCGGTACTCTCCTTATGACCGACGATTCTCTTTGCCAGCTCCACGCCAGACAATCCAAACGCCAGACCTCCGACAATCGTATTATTGGACCAGATTTTTTTTAAATCAAAATGTTCAAAAACATGATACGGATTTTCCAGGTTTCCAATGAGTTTCGAACCGAATAAAGCTCCTGCCGTAGCACCTATCAATACAGCTGCGGAAGTATTAAACGATAATTTTTCTGCTGATTTTCTTTTTAAATAAAAATAATACCGCATACCGATGAACATCCCCAGTGCTTCAAACAGAGGATGTGCAAGAATGGTTTTACCAAAAAGATGAAATGTTACAGGAAAATCCATCGTCTCAAAAATAAGATATTTAATATTATTTACTATTTTTATTCTGTAAACAATTTAAAATAATTTACCCAAATGAGAATAGAAAATGATGTAAAACTGGGGTTCAAGGATGTGATGTTCCGTCCGAAACGTTCAACCCTGAAATCCCGTTCTGAAGTTAATCTGGAAAGAGAATTTACTTTTAAACATACTCAAAAGAAATGGGAAGGCACTCCGATTATTGCGGCCAATATGGATACCGTGGGAACTTTTGAAATGGCGGTGGAGCTGGCCAAAGATAAAATTATCACGGCAGTCCATAAGCATTATTCTGTAGAAGAATGGAGTACATTTCTAAACAGTCAGCCGGAAAGTATCCATCAATATATTGCTTTAAGCACGGGAACAGGGAAATCTGATGAAGAAAAAATTAAAGCTATCATCGACAGACATCCGAAGATCGAGTTTTTATGTATAGATGTTGCCAATGGTTATTCTGAGCATTTTGTGGAATTCGTGAAAAAAGCCAGGGCTGATTTTCCGGATAAGATCATCATTGCCGGAAATGTGGTCACCGGGGAAATGGTAGAAGAGCTTCTGTTGGTAGGCGCAGATATTATAAAAGTCGGGATCGGGCCGGGTTCTGTCTGTACCACCCGGGTAAAAACAGGGGTTGGCTATCCGCAACTTTCTGCGATCATAGAATGTTCTGATGCTGCTCATGGACTGGGAGGTCATATTATTGCAGACGGAGGCTGTAAAGTTCCCGGAGATGTTGCCAAAGCTTTCGGCGGCGGCGCCGATTTTGTGATGCTGGGCGGAATGTTTGCCGGCCATGATGAAAGCGGCGGCGAAATTATTGAAGAAAACGGTAAAAAATACAGGTCATTTTACGGTATGAGCTCGAAAACAGCAATGGATAAACATTCCGGAGGAGTGGCAGAATACAGAGCCTCAGAAGGGAAAACCGTTAAGGTGCCATATAAAGGTCCGGTGTCGGAGACGGTAAAGGATATTTTGGGCGGTGTTCGCTCCACCTGCACCTATGTGGGTGCTTCAAAATTAAAAGAACTGTCAAAAAGGACGACCTTTATCAGAGTTCAGGAACAGGAAAATCAGATTTTTAAAGATTAAGTAATGTAAGAGTCCCATCTACATGGTTTATGGAGATGATCTCTCGTCAAAGTCTTAAGATTTTGAATGTTTAACACCGGAGATTCCTTGGAAAGTTATTCCATTGAAAGAAAAAACAATAAAAAATCCGTCTACAAGTAGACGGATTTTGGTTATAATGTAAGCTTAATTAAGGCATCAGCATTCCTCCGTCAACATTTAATGTCTGGCCGGTAATATATGATGACATGTCGCTGCCGAAAAATACACAGGCATTGGCAATATCTTCAGGTCTTCCTCCTCTTTTCAACGGAATCCCGTCTCTCCATCCCTGTACTGTTTTTTCATCCAGAACAGCCGTCATCTCAGTTTCAATGAATCCCGGCGCCACCGCGTTGCAACGGATATTTCTGGAACCTAATTCAAGGGCTACCGATTTTGTAAATCCGATAACTCCGGCCTTAGAGGCAGCATAGTTGGCCTGCCCGGCATTTCCTTTCAATCCCACTACAGAAGTCATATTGATAATAGATCCTGATTTTGCCTTCATCATCGGCTTAATCACAGCCTTTGTAAGGTTAAATACAGAATCTAAATTTACTTTCATAATCGTATCCCAATCATCTTTAGACATTCTTAATAAGAGATTATCTCTCGTAATTCCTGCATTATTCACCAAGATATCGATTTTGCCGAATTCTGCCATTACTTCTTCAATGAGTTGTTGAGCTGCATCGTAGTCTGATGCATCAGATTGGTAACCTTTAATTTGAGTTACAGAACTTAAAGTTGCTTCTAATTCTTTCGCTTTGTCTACAGAACCGGCATAGGTGAATGCTACTTTTGCCCCCTGCTGTGCAAAAACTTCAGCGATTCCTCTTCCGATTCCTCTTGTAGCTCCCGTTATTAGCGCTACTTTTCCTTCTAATAGTTTCATATGTATGACAATTATTTTCTTTATAACTAATTAGCTTTTTGAAAGTTGGCTAATTTAGTCTATTTAATTTTGATCTAAAATTAATGGTCGCAAAGATATTATAAAATGTTATTCAAAGCATTTTAAATCATCATTTTAGTAAAATTTTAATAATGTTTTTTGTTATATGGAATTTATTGTGAATCTTTTTCATTAACGGAATCGGTAAAGTAAAGATAATCGGTAGTTTTATCTTTATAGAGTTTTATTCCTTGCTTGTCAGTAGTGTACTTATCAAAGATCACCTCTTTAAGCGGCTCATTCTGGTAATTGGTAACCCCGTATTTACCTCCTTTTTGTACTACAATTTCATTGTCAGAAAGAAAAGTGATAATATCATCATAGATGAACGGAAGTATTTCTTCCCCATTTTCGCCGATCATTCCGTAAAAACCTAAATTATTTTTGCAGATCATCGCAGGAAATATGGTTTTGGGATAGTAAAAAACCCCGTTCTCCTTTATAGAAGTTACATTCTTTAACTCCTTATAACTTTTATCGGTAACCGTATATCTGTAGTAGATATTCTCTTTCCGGAGAATCAGGCTGTTCGGAAAAATTCTTTCGATCTGATAGCCCGGTTTCAAAACATTTTTTAAATCTTTATCTAAAAAACGCTGTTGGTTTTCTTTAATCAGATATATAAAATCTTCTCCCGAGATTTTTATTCCTTCAATATTATCGTATTCTTTTGGTATTACTACTTCGCCGTTTACCCGGATGACTGCCATTTTAGGGTTTTTAAGGGTCTTCTGTGTAGTAAACAAATTACCGAATAAGGATTTTACATAACCGAATTCGGTAGGGAAAACTTCTTTAGCCTCCTTAGAAAAGATACTTACTTTTTCGCTTTTGATCAGGTAAATATATCTTGTTCCCAGAAAGACTTCATCATATATTTCTTCAGCAATGCGGTTTTCATCGGCATCAATAATCCCGTATTTACCCTTTTTATTTTTGGTGATGAGATAGGGATACGCCCCGATATTGTCAATATTATTGTCGTGAATTGTATTCAGAACCACGCCGTTATTATCAATAATCTCTCCTTTTCTGCCTCCGGAACTTATGTAGGCTCTGTTCTTATAAAAGTACAGGTTTTCATCGAATCTTCTGTCGGAAACAGGCTTTCCGTTAGCATCATAAATATACCATCCTCCCTCCTTTTTCACGAAAAACCTATTTTGTCCTGCAAATTTTATCTTGTCAGAAAATGGAATAATTTCTTTTCCATTAAAATCATAGACAGATTCTTTTCCTTCTTTGGAGGAAATGATCCGTTCATTAATACTCCAGGATGCATCCAGTTTTTGAATGTCGAGGGGAATCAGCTGTTTTCCTTTTTCGTCAATTAAAGCCGTTTTTATCTTTGAATCCGCTTCTTTAACCCTTAGCATGAACCTGTTTTTGAGCAGATGAATGATCTCGTTCTTTCCTGCCGGTGCCAAAGTAACTGCTCCTGAAGAATCAACAATTCCGGATCCTTCGGTTTCGGGATCGACAATGACTCCGTATCCGTTAGCATAAGACCGAACTTCTTTTCCAAGCTTTCTGGATAAAAGTATCTGAGTGTACTGATCGGTCTGCTGTGCCATACAAATCGACGAAATCAGTACAAAAAATAGTTTTTTCAATTAAAATTAGATAGCATTATTGACAATCAGAACAATCTCCCCTTTTAAAGTTTTGCTTTTAGAGAACTCGATTAATTCACTGATTGTTCCGCGTTTGGTTTCTTCAAATTTTTTCGATATTTCTCTGCTTAAGCTTATTTTAGTTTCTTCACCAAAAAACATTCTGATCTGTTCTAAGGTCGTATTGATTTTATGTGGACTTTCGTATAAAACAATGGTCTTTTTCTCTTCTGCAAGCTGTTTAAGCTTTGTCTGCCGTCCCTTTTTCTGCGGAAGAAAACCGGCAAATAAAAATTCGTTGTTCGGCAGACCGGAAACGACCAGGGCCGGAACAAAAGCAGTGGCTCCGGGCAGGCAGATCATCTCAATATTATGGTCTGAGCCCGCTTTTGCCAATAAATACCCGGGATCCGAAATTCCGGGAGTTCCGGCATCTGTAATAATGGCAATATTCTGACCACTTTTAAGATCAGCAATCACTTTTTCTGTAGCCTGATGTTCATTATGTAAATGGTAAGATTTTAAAGGCTTGGAAATCTCGAAATGCTTTAAAAGAATTCCGGAAGTTCTGGTGTCTTCACATAAAATATAATCTGCTTCTTTCAGTATTTTTACCGCCCTGAAAGTCATGTCATCTAGGTTCCCGATCGGTGTGGGAACAAAATAAAGAATTCCGCTCAAAATTTAATTTATAAAAATTTGTTTTCTACCAATATCCAAAGTCTTTGAGCGTACTCATCCACCCCGCTCCATTTTCTTTCATAGTAAAGATCGCTTAGGTATTCTTTAGCTTCTTCCAATGTTCTGAAACTGTTCAGATTTCCGATCACATCATTCATATCTGCCTGACTCCCGCCGAAAAGTGTTTTTGTAAAAGCAATCCTGTCATTAAGATCTAGCCTGAAAGCAGGTTTTGCCTTTTCAGCTTCCATGAAATGGGTCGGGATATTGGTCTTCAGAATGCTTCCTGTTTCTTCTTTTTCCGGAACACCAGTTGTTTTATGGTCAGGAAAATCTTTGTCAAGGGGATCGCTGTCGAATAATGAATGAATGGATTTTAATCCTTTGATATTGGCTAATTTTATTTTTTTCTCGTGATTGTACTGATCCAGGTCCTCAAAGTTTTCATCAGAAGGATGAATTTCTTTTTCAATGTGAGGTCTATCAATCTCCGTAATTTTTCTTCTCTCGCTGGTCTCTGGGTTTACTAAATCTTCCTGGGAATTTTCATTTTTAATATCAGTCAGTAGATCTTCTGTATTGGAAGTTTCTGATACCGGGCCACCCTGTTCCGCCGTTCCCGGAAAAGCCATATATTCCTCTTCAGCTTCTTCTATCAAAATTTCTTCATCCTCTATCGGCTCACTGTCGAAAGTACCTGCAACTGGTTCAGAAGTGGCATATTCTTTATCTTCACTCTGTGCCATCGACTGAAAAGTATCCTGTATTTTTTCTTCTTCCTCAAAATGGTTGATATTTCCGTCATCATCAGAAATCTGATTTTCAAATTCATCGATTTCATTCAGCTGATTATTGAAAACGGCTTCTTCCTCCGTTACTTCATCAGAAAACATCTTCTCCTCGATACCTTCATCGTCATCCGGTTCAGCATCTGCGAGAATCTTTTCCTCATCAACGAAATTTAATATCTGCCCGCTATCTTGTGAAGAAGGCTCCGTTTCATCAATTTCATTCAGTTGATTATTAAATATGGCTTCCTCTTCCGTTACCAGATGCTGGGAAAGGGTTTCTCCGATATCTGCATTTCTTTCAGACGAATGTTCTTCAGCTAAATGTACAACCGTCTCATGCAGCTCATTTTCGACAATTTCGTTTAACTGATGGTTGAATTCAGCTTCTTCATCTTCGTTTTTATGACTTTGGGAACCAACTTCATACCCGCCGATTTCATTCAGCTCATTATTAAAGATGGCTTCCTCTTCCGTAACTTCACGATTTTCATCGTTAAATTCAAATTGAGGCATATCGGATGAAAGAAATGATGAATTTACAGAATCTTCCGCCGGATTCCGGGCGCTGAAATACTCTATGTTTTTTTCCAGTAACCTCAGAAACGAGATCCTGTTACCAAGTTCATCCACAAGATCCTGCTTGGAAAGTAACTCGTCTACGTTGCTTATTTTATCCAAAATACCAATGATATTCTTGGATTCGAAAAAAATCTTTTCCTTTAAATCTTGGATGTTCTGCATATAAGAATCTTGTTAAAATTGCGTACTTTTGATGATAGAAATATACGGCTAATTTAACAAATGTTTTTAGAAAATACAATTAATCATTCCAAACAAAGTGGTTGGATGGAAGTTATTTGTGGCTCAATGTTTTCCGGAAAAACCGAAGAGTTGATCAGAAGGCTGAGAAGAGCAGAAATGGCGGGACAAAATGTAGAGATTTTTAAACCCAGGCTGGATACCCGATATTCTGATGAAGATGTGGTGTCTCACAACCAGAATAAGATCCGGAGTACGGCAGTAGATAACCCCAGCGAAATTTTATTGCTGGCTTCAAATTGTGATGTGGTGGGAATTGATGAAGCACAGTTTTTCGACGAAAGCATTGTGGAAATCGCCAATCAGATGGCCAACACCGGAGTGAGGGTCGTCGTTGCCGGTCTGGACATGGATTTCCTGGGAAGACCTTTCGGGCCAATGCCCAATTTAATGGCTACTGCAGAATATGTAACTAAAGTACATGCGATCTGCAGGAGAACCGGAAATCTGGCCAACTATTCGATGAGAACCTCTGCCGGGAAAGACCTGGTAGAACTCGGAGAAACAGAGTCTTACGATGCAGTAAGCAGAAAAGTTTTTGTGGATGAAGTTTTAAATAAAAAAGGGATTTAATATCAAATTTATTTTTAAATTTGTTTAAAATTTAATAGTTTAAACTATCATAAAATGATATCAGAAATCAAAAATTATATTAAAATAAGTAATTCTATTGATGAGACTCTGAAAAATTCGCCTTTCAAGCTGAAATATATTATCGAGAAAAGCGGAATTTCCGAACCTACCTTTTTCAGAAAAATGAAAGAGAAAAAATTTCTTCCTGAAGAATTGCTGAAGATTGCTGAGATTATAGAACCGGAAAGAATTTCAAATGATGTACTGAGTGCAATTCAGGAAGGTTTAAATGATGTCAGAAGGGGAAAAATAACAGAACATTCAATCGTTATGGATTAAGTAAAAGAAAGAATTGCAAAAAAGAAAAATGCCCATTTACTGGACTAATAAAGCTAAAACAGATTTAGAAATTTTAGAAGACTTTCTGATCCCGAATTGGGGATTTGATGTGTTGGAGGATTTTTATGTCGTTTTAGAAAAGAAAATATCTTTGTTTGAAAGCGGAAATCTTGTACATCAGAAATATGAAGATATAAACTTCTACAAATTATTGATTACCAAGCACAATTCGATCATTTACGAAATTTCAGGAACTCAAATAAATCTTTTGAATATGATTAATAATTTCCGAAATCCTAATTTCAATTATAATTTAATTACAGAGAAGTAGTTTATGAACTACACAATAAAATATATTGCAGAAATTACCAATTCGCATTTCATTGGTGATGGTTGTCTGATCATCAGAAACATAGCTTTCGACAGCAGGATTATTTATTCTACCAGAGATGCCGCATTTATTGCCATCAATACTTATAAAAATTCAGGTGAAAAATTCATTGAATCTGCCATTGGCCGGGGAATTAATATTATTATTTCCGAACATCACTATCCTCAGTTTGAAAATGTAACATGGATTATTGTTGAAAATGCGCTAGAATTTCTTCAGAAACTGTCTAAATATCATTTTGAGAATGCTCACCTGAAATCGATCGGAATTACAGGAAGCAATGGCAAAACCATTTTGAAAGAATGGCTCTACCAATGTCTATGGAATGAATTTCCAACAGTTAAAAGCCCTAAAAGTTTTAATTCGCAGACTGGCCTGCCCCTTTCTCTGCTGCAGATCAATAATGCCCACCAACTCGGCATTTTCGAAGTCGGAATTTCCAGACCTCAGGAAATGGAAAAGCTTGAAAACATCTTCCATCCTGCAATCGGTCTGCTGACTCACATCGGAACTGCCCATCTTGCCAATTTCACGTCTGAAGAAGAACTGATTGATGAAAAAATCAAACTCTTCAAAAGATCGGAGGTCATTATTTATAATGGCGATCATTTTTTGGTTGACAAAAAAATAAAGGAATTGTATTCTGATAAAAAATTAATATCCTACGGTTTTGAACAGCAGAATGATGTTTTCTTTAAAGACGGTATCTCCAGAAATGAAGACGTGAAAGTATGTTATTTTAACGAAGAAATATCTTTTCCCGTTCATCAGAGAGATGAAGCTACATTAACGAATGCATTGGCACTGGTAACGGTCTTAAAGGAGCTGGGTATCGAAAATGATAAAATAGTCGAAAAAATCAATGCTTTAAAGGCTGTTGAAATGAGGCTTGAAGCCATTGAAGGAATTAAGAGTAATATCGTTATCAATGATTCGTTCAATCTTGATCTGGATTCTCTGAAAACGGCCCTACAGTTTCTGAATGAATATAATAAGCCAAAAAAATCATTGGTGTTAACTGATATTATTGGAGTCAGGTCTAATTCTAAGGAACTCTACGACGAAGTTTCTGAACTCGTTAATGAGCAGAAATTTGATTCTATATTCCTTATTGGTGAAGAAATATCTAAATTCAGTGAATTATTTAATGCCAGAATATATACTTTCATTAATACTCAGGAGGTCATTGACAGTAAACACCTTACGGAACTTGAAAATCAGATCATTTTACTGAAAGGAGCCAGAAAGTTCGGGATCGAAAGGCTTAAAGATATACTTGAACTCCGAAAACATGATACTGTTTTAGAAATTAACCTGAATGCCATTCTTCATAATATCAGTTACCATCAGTCTTTGCTTAAACCGTCAACCAAAATGATGGCTATGGTAAAAGCCAATGCTTATGGACTGGGAAGTTATGAAATATCAGAATTTTTACAGCACCATCATATCGATTATCTGGGCGTTGCTTTTGTAGACGAAGGCGTTGAGCTTCGTAAAAAAGGAATTACCGTTCCTATTGTAGTAATGAATCCTGAGCAGCACAGTTATGAAACAGTCATCCACTATAACCTGGAACCTGAGATTTACAGTTTCAGGGTTTTAGAATTATTCAATGAAGCAGTTCAGAAATCAGGATTTGATAAAAAATATCCTATTCATATTAAACTTGAAACAGGCATGCACCGTCTGGGTTTCAAAAATTCTGAGCTGGATGAACTGATTGAGGTTTTATCTCATAAAAATTTAAAAGTTCAAAGTATTTTCAGTCATCTTTCGTCTTCTGATATACCGGCCGAAAGAGAATTTACACTCAGTCAGCTGGAAACGTTTGAAAGAAATTCAAGTTATCTGATTAAAAATTTGGGCTACACTCCTATCCGCCATATATTAAATTCATCAGGAATTACAAGCTACACCGATCATCAGTATGATATGGTAAGAATTGGTATAGGGATGCTCGGAGAATCACCGAACGGTGGAATACAGAGACAGTTGCGGTCTGTGGTAAGTTTTAAGACTGTAATTTCACAAATATCGCTGGTAGAAAACGGAGAGTCTGTAGGCTATAGCAGAAAATATAAAACAGATCATGCAACTAAAATTGCCACCATTCCTGTAGGCTATGCTGACGGAATCCCCAGGCTTATTGGAAACCAGGTTGGCAGTGTAGGCATCAGTAAAACTTTCGCACCCATCGTCGGAAATATCTGTATGGATATGATGATGATCAATGTAGATGCTATTCCAAATGTCAGAGAAGGTGACACCGTCACCATTTTTAATGCAAAACCAAGTTTAAAGGAATTTGCAGCGTATTGCAAGACCATAACGTATGAAGTACTAACGTCCATTTCGCCCCGGGTGAAAAGGATCTATATAAAAGACTAAACCATGAAAAAACTCCTGATCCTTCTATTGACAGTTCAGCTATTTTTGATTCAATCTCAGGTAAAAAAAGATCTGGTGATTCCTAAAAATCCGAAAATAGGACTTTCACTGGCAGGAGGCGGAGCTAAAGGCTTTGCTCACGTAGGAGTTCTTAAGGTACTCGATTCTTTGGGAATTAAGGTTGACTATATTGCCGGAACCAGTATGGGAGCCATCGTCGGAGGTTTGTATGCTTCCGGATATTCCGGAAAAGAAATAGAAAAGATTGTAATGGACACCGATTTCTATTCTCTGATTACGGATCCTAAATCAAGACAGGAAAGTTCGTTCTTTAATAAATCTGTCGACAAATATCTTCTGTCGATTCCGCTGAAGAACGGCAAGATTACCCTTCCCTCCTCTATCAGCACAGGACAGAAGAATGTATATTTATTAAAGGAGCTTTTCAAGAACGTTTCCAATATAGATGACTTTTCCAAACTGCCGATTCCTTTTATGTGTGTAGCCACCAATCTCGAAAGTGGAAATATGCAGATTTTTGAAAAAGGAGATCTCGTACAGTCCATTATGGCAAGTTCTGCTTTTCCCTCACTGATGGATCCCGTAAAAATTGGTGACAGTATTTACATTGACGGTGCTATGACCGTCAACTATCCTTCCAAACCTTTAAAAGATAAAGGCATTGATATCGTAATCGGGGTTGATCTTAATCAGGATCTTTCCAAAAGAGAAGATCTAAATAATATTATTGCGATTCTGAACCAGGTAATTGACATGAATATCCATAAAGATACCAGACGTCAATATAAATATACAGATATTAATATCAAACCTGACCTGAAAGGAATGTCGGCTACCAGTTATGATGACAAGAAAAAAATTCTTGATAACGGCTATATAGAAGGGCTTAAATATACCGATATTTTAGAGCAGTTACCCAAACGGGAGTTTGACCGTCTCAGACAGCCTACAAATCCCATATATTCCAATGTTTATAAGATCGACAGCCTGTCTCTGGACGGTAGTAAAATATACGGTAAAAACTATGTCCTCGGAAAGATGGGACTCCGGCTCCCCTCTCTTCAGACCTATGGTAATGTCAATAAAATGATCGATAAGCTGGTAGCCACTAACAATTACAGATTTATCAATTATGACATCATTGCTGACAGAGAGGCCAGTTATCTTAAGCTTTATGTAACCGAAGATGATGCCCGGCACTTTCTGAAATTCGGACTTCATTATGATGATGTTTTTAAAACGGGTCTCCTGTTAAATTATTCGGCAAAACGTCTCCTTTTTAAAAATACCAATCTTTCACTGGATGTAGTGGTAGGTGATAAACCCAGGTATTATTTAAACTATTTTATTGACAACGGCTATATTCCCGGTTTTGGAATTTATTCTTCCGGAATGAGCTTTGATCTGAAAGATGTCAGTAACAATACCGTTGACCGTTGGGAGTGGTTAAGGAATGAGATGTTTATCCAGTCCGTCTGGAAAGATAAATTTGCTGTTGGCGGTGGTCTCAGCCATGATTATTTTAAAGCTGAAATTAATGATGCCAATATCAGATACAGCCGCTTTTTAAACCCTTATGTTTTCATAAAAAGCGACACCCAGAACGACAAAGATTTTCCGAGTAAAGGAATCTATATTGGTGCGGAAGGAAAAGTAGTGGATTTGCTGAAATCCGAAGTAGACAAAAGAATTGTTCAGGTGAAAGCGGATATCAGAATAAACGTACCGTTAACCAGACAATTCGCTTACCGACTGAATCTTTATGGGGGAATTACAATTGGTGAAAATCTTCCTTCATTCTATCAGTACAGATTAGGTGGAATTTTTGAGCAAAATGTCGTCAATTTTAAAAGATTCGGAGGTTTCTATTTTGCCCAGCTTAATACCAATAATGTTATATTGATCTCGAATGATCTGCAATTTAAATTTAATAAAAACTACTTTCTGAGCGGAAACTTTTCTTTTGCCAATCTATCTGACGATATAAGTTTTGAAGATGCAGTGAAACTCAATTACAGTTCATTGGGAATTACCGCCGGATATAAATCTCCATTCGGACAGATTAAAGTAAACTTCAGTCACTCACTCAAAAATAATCAAAAAGGCATATTCAGTGTTATTTTAGGACACTGGTTTTAAAACAATGATACAATTTTTTTACGAAAACCTACCGGAGTCTGTGAATACAGACTATATCGACTGGCTTAAAGACATTATTATCTCAGAAGGCAAAAAGCCGGGTGAGATCAACTATATATTCTGTGACGATGAGTATTTACTCAAAGTTAATCAGGATTATTTACAGCATGATTACTATACTGATATTATTACATTTGACTATGTAAAAGGCAGGACTATAAGCGGCGAGATTTTCGTATCTTTGCAGCGTATTTCAGATAATGCTTCTACCCTATCCGGAGAATATGAAGAAGAACTGCGAAGAGTCTTGGCTCATGGGATTCTTCACCTCTCAGGATATAAAGACAAAACTCCGGAAGAAGAACAACTAATGAGAAGTAAAGAAGATTTTTATTTGGCAAAATACAGTTAAGCTATTTTTCAAGAAGCTTAATCCCGCTCTCCGCACTCGCTATTTTCTTTTAGAAAAAAAGAAAATGAGCTCAGACAGATGCTGCGATCGGGGCTAAATGAAACTAATGGTTACACCATTTAGAATTATAAAATATAAACAATGTTTCACGTGAAACATTTGTAAAAATATAAAAATATAAGGCTTTAAATAAGCAGTAAAAAATGATTTCAGAAATATATGATGTAATTGTAGTTGGTGCCGGTCACGCAGGATGTGAAGCAGCAGCAGCAGCAGCAAATCTTGGCTCTAAAACCCTGCTCGTTACCATGAATATGCAGACCATCGGACAGATGAGCTGCAACCCTGCGATGGGAGGAATTGCAAAAGGGCAGATTGTCCGGGAAATTGATGCCATGGGAGGATACTCAGGAATAATAGCGGATAAGTCTGCCATTCAGTTTAAAATGCTGAATCTTTCTAAAGGTCCTGCGATGTGGTCCCCGAGAACACAGAATGACAGAATGCTTTTCGCCGAAGAATGGCGTCTTGCATTGGAGAATACCCCTAATCTTGATTTCTTTCAGGATATGGTAAAACAGCTTATCGTTGAAAACAATAAAGCTGTCGGCGTTGTAACATCATTAGGAATTGAGATAAGATCCAAATCTGTAGTGCTCACCAACGGTACATTTCTTAATGGTCTTATCCACGTTGGAGATAAGCAATTGGGAGGAGGACGAATGGGAGAACCCAGAGCTTTTGGTATTACCGAACAATTGGTTTCTTTAGGATTTGAAGCAGGAAGAATGAAAACCGGTACTCCACCGAGAGTAGACGGAAGAAGTCTTGATTATTCCAAAATGGAAAAGCAGAAAGGTGATGAAAACCCTCAGAAATTCAGTTATTCAGACACTCCAAAATTAACAAAACAATTAAGCTGCCATATCGTATATACAAATGAGGCGGTACATGATATTTTACGGGAAGGCTTTGACAGAAGTCCTATGTTTAACGGCACCATTCAAAGTTTAGGCCCCAGATACTGTCCCAGTATAGAAGATAAAATCAATCGCTTTGCAGAGAGAACCCGCCATCAGCTTTTTGTAGAACCAGAAGGATGGAAAACGGTAGAAATTTATGTTAACGGATTCAGTTCTTCTCTTCCCGAAGATGTTCAGATTAAAGCGATGAAGCATATTCCCGGTTTTGAAAATGTAAAGGTTTTCCGTCCAGGTTATGCTATTGAATATGACTACTTCCCCCCTACTCAACTCAAACATACTTTAGAGACAAAACTGGTAGATCATTTATATTTTGCAGGTCAGATCAACGGAACTACAGGATATGAAGAGGCAGCGGGACAGGGTTTAATCGCAGGAATCAATGCTCATAACAAAGTACATGAAAAGGAAGAATTTATTCTTAACAGAGACGAAGCCTATATTGGTGTTCTGGTAGATGACCTTATTACCAAAGGTACTGAAGAGCCTTACAGAATGTTTACTTCAAGAGCAGAATACAGACTTCTTTTAAGACAGGACAACGCTGATATCAGGCTTACAGAAAAAGCATTTGAACTGGGATTAGCAAAAGAAGACAGACTACGACGTGTAAATGAGAAAGTAGCTAGAAGCCAGGAGCTTGAGACATTTCTCCGAGAAACTTCTTTAAAACCCGGTATCATTAATCCGATATTGGAAAGTATCGAAAGTAATCCTGTTGATCAGGCTTATAGAGCTTCACAATTTCTTACGAGACCTAATATTACTTTAGATAAACTGGATCAAATCGAAACCATTAAAGAATTCACCTCTCAATTCGATGATGAAGTGAGAGAACAGGCTGAAGTTAATATTAAATATAAAGGATATATTGAGAAGGAAAAAGAAAATGTCGCCAAACTCAACCGTTTAGAGAATATTAAGATTCCGGAGGATTTTGATTATAAAGCAATTTCAAGTCTTTCGGCCGAGGCAAAACAGAAGATGTCAAACGTAAGACCAAAAACAATTGCCCAGGCAGGTAGGATCAGTGGAGTTTCACCGGCTGATATTAATGTTTTATTAGTCTATTTGGGACGTTAAATTATAAATGTTTCACGTGAAACATTTACACAGATAAAAGGAAAAAATTAAGATATCTGCGATGGTACAACCTGTTAACAGATATCTTAATTTTAATGTAAAGAAAAATAATTCAATGAAAATAAAAGATCATTTTCTAACCCAGGAAATATTTGAAATTAAAGAAACGGAGACTAAAGGTGTCTTTAAGACCTCCCCTATTCCACCGAATATATCCAGATACTATGAAAGTGAAAATTATATCTCCCACCATCAAGATTCAGGGAGTATAAAAGAAAAACTCTACAAATTTTTACAGTCATTTAATTTACAGTATAAAAAAACAATTCTGCTGGACAGGATTAAAAAAGGCGCAAAAGTATTGGACTACGGTTGTGGCGCAGGAGAGTTTGTGAAATATATAGAAAATGATTTTGAAGCTTTTGGTTTTGAACCTGACACTGACGCAAGAAACGCCGCAAAAAATAAAATCTCTAAGGCAAAGATTATAGATAATATCGATTTAATTGCAGATCAAAGCTTAGATGCAATTACGCTCTGGCATGTTTTTGAACATGTAGAAAACCAGGATGAGATGCTCGAAATTTTCAACAGCAAATTAAAAGAAAAAGGTTTACTGATTATTGCGGTTCCCAATCCCACCTCTTATGACGCAAGACATTATAAAGAATATTGGGCAGCCTATGATGTACCCCGGCATATTTATCATTTTTCAAAAACCGGAATGGAAAACCTGATTTCAAAAAAACCGAATTGGAAAATGAGAAAAATAAAACCATTGGTATTAGACTCCTACTACATCTCCATGCTGAGCGAAAAATATAAAAAATCACCATTATTTTGGTTCAAAGCCATACTTTACGGAACGATTTCTAACATAAAAGCCCTTTTTTCGAACGAATTTTCAAGTCTGATATACATTATTGAAAAAAAGTAGAAAATGGAAATTTGGGCTATTTCTGAAGGCCAATTTTCCCGCTGACTTCTATAAAAACCTAAAAAAACCCGGAATTAACTCCGGGTTTTTCTATTTCAACTACTCCCCTAATCCATGCATTCTGAGTATTTCGATTATATTTTAAAAATTGCCTAACTCCCACTTAAATTTGTTAGTTAAACGTTAGTAACTCTTGAAATAAAAATAATTTCAGTTTATAATTAAAACTTTTTTAAACAATCGACCTTACATTATTATAACTATCTTATAATATCAACATAATAGATGAAAAGTTTAATATGATTAATCTGCCCAGTGATCAATCTGAAAAATAATTAAAAGCAGTTACCCAAGATTTAACAATATAAACTGCAAATCAGATTACCGACCACCGAAAAAAATCTTAGCTTATAAAATTAATTTAAGACTCTTGAAAATAAAAAAGTCCACTGAAAAATTTCAGCGGACTCATTTATAAAAATAAATCTCTTATTTATTAATTGCAGCTACTCCAGGAAGCTCCAATCCTTCCAGACTTTCCAGCATGGCACCGCCTCCGGTGGAAACATAACTTACTTTTTCACCATAACCAAATTGTTTAACAAATGCTACACTGTCCCCTCCTCCTACTAAAGAGAAAGCACCAAGTTTGGTTGCTTCAGCAATACTGTCACCCAAAGCAACAGTTCCGGCAGCAAAATTTGACATTTCGAAAACCCCGATCGGACCATTCCAAAGAATTGTTCTGGAATTAAGAAGAACATCATTAAACTGATCTCTAGATTTCGGACCTGCATCCAATCCCATCCAGCCTTCCGGAATTTCATAAATATCAGCTTCCTTTCTTTCTGCATCATTACTGAAACTTTCAGCGATTATCGTATCAGACGGAAGATAAACTTTTACCTGATGCTCTTTTGCTTTTCCTAAAATTTCCAATGCTAAAGGCAGCTTATCTTCTTCTACTAACGAAGTACCGATTTTGCCACCCAATGCTTTAATAAATGTAAATGCCATACCTCCTCCGATAATCAGATTATCAACTGCAGGAAGTATATTTTCTATAATGGTAATTTTAGTTGAAACCTTAGATCCACCGAGAATAGCAGTAACAGGGCGCTCACCGGATTTTAAAACTTTATCAATCGCTTTTAGTTCATCAGCCATTAATAAACCGAAAAACTTAGTTGATGGGAAGTAATCTGCAATAACGGCAGTGGAAGCATGAGCGCGGTGCGCAGTTCCGAAAGCATCATTCACATAAGCATCTCCCAGTCTCGAGAGCTGCTCAGCAAAATCAGCATCCCCTTTTTCCTCTTCACTATGAAAACGCAGATTCTCTAACAGAAGAACTTCTCCGGTTTTAAGAGCAGAGGCAGCCTGTACAGCCTTCTCCCCTACACATTCATCTACGAATTTCACTTCTTTGCCCAGAACATTGGAAACTTCATCAACAATATGTTTAAGCGAGAATTTATCATTCACTTCTCCTTTTGGCCGTCCCAGGTGAGCCATCAGAATTACAGATCCCCCATCATTCAGAATTTTATCTACCGTAGGCTTTACAGCTACGATTCTTGTATTGTCTGTTACTTTAAGCTGATCATCCTGCGGAACATTGAAATCAACTCTTACAAGAGCCTTCTTTTCATTAAAATTGAAATCATTGATTGTTTTCATATGTACATTTATATTATTTCTTCGGTCATCCCGGAACAGACTTCTTCTAAGCTTTATAAAAATTTCGGGCAAGTCAGCTTCCTGGATATTTTGAATTTTCGTTTCACAAATGTAAGATTTTAAAATTTTTGAAGAGCGCAACCTTTTAAAAGTTTTTAAAAAGTTTCCCCCAGACCACTCATTCAATAATCAACATATTCTTCTTCTCTTTAAAAAAAGAAATAATGTAGTTGTTGTTGAGTCTTGTTAGTAACGGGGATAAGTTTTACTCTAAAAATTGATAACAAATAATTTTTATTCAATTCACAGGTTATCTACATTATAATATCCTGTAAGCGTGGTATTTTGGATACTTATTAACAAATGTGGGTAACTTTCATTAATCCCTGTTATTAATAAGTGCTTTATGGAAAACCCGGAGATTAGTCCCAGAAAACTTTTTGAAAATTGTGAACAAAAAATTTTGATAAAATTTCCGTTACAAATTTTTCTAATGTTACGAAACATTTAATTCGCGATACTTTTCCACAGTTATTAACAATGCATTTCACAAATTACTCCCTAAAATTTAAGACTTATCCACATTATACTTACATTTGTGTGGAAATAAATCGAATAAGACATAATACAGGAATTATGAAAAGAAAAATTGCTATCGCAGGTGACCATGCCGGTTACGAGTATAAGGAGATTGTTAAGAACTATTTATCAGAAAACTTTGAGGTTCAGGATTTTGGAACGTTTTCCACAGACAGTGTGGATTATCCGGACTTTGTACACCCTGCCGCGACTTCTGTTGAGAACGGAGAGAATGAATTGGGTATTTTGATATGCGGAAGCGGAAACGGTGTCCAGATCACGGCGAACAAACATCAGAAAATACGTTGTGCCCTTTGCTGGATGCCGGAGATTGCCAGCCTGGCAAGACAGCATAATGATGCCAATATGATCTCTATGCCTGCCCGATTCATATCGAAGGAACTGGCTATTGAAATCGTAGAGAAGTTTTTGTCCACGGACTTTGAAGGTGGCAGACACCAGAACAGAGTTGATAAAATCGCATTTTGCTAATTATAAAGGCTTGTAAATCAAATTACAGGCCTTATTTATTTTTTATTTCATATATTTGCATGTCCAATAGATGATACCAGTCTGTTATTTCCACTAACCTATCTTGATAATCAAAAGATATTTATAAAGGTTTTTTTTTCCTACTTGTCTCCATATTGATAGTATCTTTATAAAACTAAACTCCCAGTTGTAGAATAATTTGGAAGGAAAATTGATGTAATTCTGATAATAAATGCTGCCGGGGAAATATATGAAGTGAACTTACAAACCCTAAAGCGGTATTGGTGGTCAATTAAAAATAAAGTCGTACATATCAGAAGAGCTAAATCCTGATTTTGTATAAGAAACAAAATAAAATTCTCACCGGGCGGGACGATGTATGCCGGATATATATTCTAAGGATACAAAACCCGGAAACTGTGATGAGATTAATTAATAAGAAAATTAAAAATGTCAAAAAAAAGAAAATATATAAGCCAGAAAAATGATCATAAACTTCAGGAAATCGGAAGACTGATCCTGCGCTTTATGAACGAAAACTCCACAAAAATCTATAATTATAAACAGATTGCAGACGGAATAGATCATAAAAATCCAAGACAGAGAGAGCTGGTGATTCAGGCTTTGCACAAACTTCAGTCCTCCGAAAGAATTAAAGAAACTGATAAAGGAAAGTATATCATTAATCTCAATATCAAAGGTACCCTTACCGGGATTATCGATTTTAACCAGTCAGGAAATGCCTATGTAAATGTTGAAGGAATGGAAGACGATGTGTTTATCCATTCTAAAAATGTGAAAGATGCATTGCAGGGTGATAAAGTTTTAATCGTAACCTATACATATAAAGGTAAAAAAATTGAAGGTTCAGTACTGGAAGTCCTGGAAAGAAGCAGGACCGAATTTGTAGGAACCCTTCAGGTGGTACCTCATAAAGATTTCGGATTTGTCGTTTGTGATAAAAAGTCGATTAATACTGATATTTTTATTCCTAAAGGCAAATTCGGAGGCGCTGAAGACGGTAATAAAGTTATTGTGAAGATGACCGAATGGAGGCCGGGAGATAAAAATCCTGAAGGCGAAATTATTACGGTTTTAGGTGCACCCGGGGAACATGAAACAGAGATTCATTCAATTTTGGCTGAATACGGTCTTCCTTATAATTTTCCCGAAGAAGTGGAAAAAGATGCTGATAAAATCGACAGAAGTATCAATGAAGAAGAAGTCGCGAAACGCTGGGATATGCGTGATATACTAACTTTTACGATAGATCCTAAAGATGCCAAGGATTTTGATGATGCATTGTCCATGAGAAAGTTAGAAAACGGGAACTGGGAAGTAGGTGTTCATATCGCAGACGTATCACACTATGTTGTTCCCGGCACCATTCTGGATGATGAAGCCTATCAGAGAGCAACTTCTGTTTACCTGGTAGACCGTGTCGTACCTATGCTTCCTGAGGTTTTAAGTAATGATGTGTGCTCGCTGCGTCCCCACGAAGATAAATTTACGTTCTCTGCCGTTTTTGAACTGGATGACAACGCTGAAATTCAGAAGCAATGGTTTGGAAGAACGGTTATTCATTCCGACAGAAGATTTACTTATGAAGAAGCTCAGGAAAGGATAGAAACTAAGGAAGGCGATCTGGCGGAGGAAATTCTGGTTCTCGATCAGCTGGCGAAAATTATGCGTCAGAAGAGGATCAAAAACGGAGCAATTACTTTTGACAGAAGTGAAGTTCGTTTCAACCTGGATGAAAATAACCAGCCGATCGGGGTTTATTTTAAGATAAGTAAGGATTCGAATCATCTGATTGAAGAATTTATGTTGCTGGCCAATAAAAAAGTGTCAGAATTTGTATCTCTCAATAAGAGAGGAGAAATTACTCAGAATACCTTCATTTACAGGGTTCATGATGATCCGGATCCGGCAAAATTAGAATCCTTAAGAGATTTTGTTTCTACATTCGGATACAAAATGGATCTTGCCAATACCAAAAAGGTAGCCGAATCTTTAAACAGGTTACTGCACGATGTAAAAGGAAAAGGCGAAGAGAATATGATTGAAACTTTAGCCATGCGAAGCATGAGTAAAGCAGTATATTCTACAGAACCGATCGGTCACTACGGTCTAGGGTTCGACTACTACAGCCACTTCACCTCTCCTATCCGACGTTATCCCGATCTGCTTGCCCACAGGCTGCTTCAGCATTACCTGGATGGAGGAAAATCTCCGAGCAGACCGGAACTGGAAGATAAAGCCAAACACTGCAGTTCTATGGAAAGACTCGCAGCCGATGCAGAAAGAGATTCCATCAAATACATGCAGGTAAAATTCATGGAGAAACATTTGGGTGAAACCTTCAATGGAGTCATTTCCGGAGTTGCTGAATTTGGTTTTTGGGTAGAAATTCCCGAAAACGGTGCAGAAGGTCTCATTAAGCTGAGAGATCTTGTAGATGATTCTTATACCTATGATGCAAAAACACATGCAGTATACGGGTCCAGACACGGAAAAAGATACCAGTTGGGAGATCAGGTTCAGATCAAGGTGGTGAAAGCCAACTTAATTCAGAAACAGCTTGATTTCAAAATTGTAGATTAATTCATGACGGAAACCGATAAATATATCGTTTTTAGTTTGCTCAATGTGGCCCTGTTGGTAACAGTAGTTTTTAATACTGTTATCAGTTTTTATTTATTTGTAGCCATCATCTTCATTCTGATCATGGTATGTTCTGTTCTGATCAGGAAAAAAATTCTGAAGACAGGGCCGTTAGGAAAGAAATATTTCTACGGGGTCACCTTTCCAATGATAGTCAATTCATTTTTTCTGATCAATTACCTTACGGGTATGAATCCGGTCAGGGAAACCTACTGCTTCAGAAATATGATGGCCGAAGTCGGGAGTAAGCACAGCCATCAGAAAGGAAAAACCACCTACATCTACCTCAATGGCAATGCCTATGAGTATTCGTATATGACCCGGAGTTTTTTTATAGATTATAAAAGAATGCTATTTAAAAACCAAATAACGTATACTTTTGAAAGAGGAATACTGGGAATGAAAATCAGAAAAGATTTTGAATTTACGTACAACGAAAACTGCATGAACCGATAAGCTGAAAGCAATTGCATTTCCGGATTGTTGATTTATTAAATCATAAAGTATAAATTTGTATAAACGGGATGAAACTTGTTTTTCATTTAAAATACTACTGAATGTTTGAACTTATATTATCTGCTATCGTATTAGGATTTATGCTGAGCCTGGTTTTTATAGGACCTATTTTTTTTCTGCTTATTGAAACCAGCTTTTCCAGGGGCCCGAAGCATGCTTTAGCATTGGACATTGGAGTTATTTCCGCAGATCTCCTCTGCATTCTGGCTGCCTACTATGCGAGCGCAGATATTGTAACATTAATTGACAAACATCCCGGTTTTTACAGAATTACCTCTATTCTCATCCTGGTTTACGGAATTGTGATGATGGTTACTAAGACCAAAATGCATATGCCGGGTGAAGATAAAATCATCAGTCAAAACTATTTTAAAACCTTTATGAATGGTTTTTTCTTTAATCTTCTGAATGTCGGGGTGATTCTTTTCTGGCTGGTTACGGTAATTTCCGTAAGAAATCAGTATCCGGATACCGGCAGTTTTATACTCTATATCGGAATTGTGATTGCCACTTACCTGTGTATTGATCTGGCTAAGATATTTCTGGCCAAACAATTCCATGATAAACTCACTCAGACCTTAGCCAATAAAATAAGAAGAATAGTCGGAGGCATACTTATTGTCTTCAGTTTTTTTATCTTTTTACAAAGCTTCAAAAAATTCAATCAGTTTGATAAACGGTTGGAAGAAGCTGAAAAAAAAGAAGTTAAATACCAAGAAACAAAATGAAAAAGATAATCTTTCCCAAGTCTCTTAAGAAAGGCGCAAAAATCGCTGTTATTTCCCCCGCCGGAGCAGTAGAATCTTCCGAGCTGGAAGGCGGAATTCAACTTATTAAAAGTAAAGGTTTCGAGCCTGTTTTAGGAAAAAACCTTTATTCCAGATTTTCGAACGGCTACAATTATGCAGGAACTGAGCAGGAAAGAACAGAAGACATCAACTGGGCTTTTAACGATAAGGAAATCTCCGCGGTGTGGGCTTCCAGAGGCGGATATGGATGTCAGCATCTGATAGAACATATTAATTTAAACAGTTTTGCAGAGAATCCTAAATGGTATATCGGATACTCGGATAATACGGTAATCCAAAGTTATTTACTGAAGAACGGATTTGCTTCAATTCACGGGCAAACCGTTAAAACACCCATTTCCGGAGTAACAGACGAGACGTATGAGCTTATTTTTGATGCCCTGCAGGGCAAAATGCCGGAATACAACCTTATGTCGCATGAATTAAATAAAGAAGGGAATATTGAAGGAGAACTCGTCGGAGGGAATTTAGCCCTTATATATGCCCTGATGGGAACCAAATACTCCTTCGAATTCAAAGATAAAATTTTGTTCATTGAAGATGTGGGTGAAAACTTTTATCCTTTGGACCGAATGATCATGAGCCTGGAACTGGCTGGAGTGTTCGATAAAATTTCAGGATTAATCGTTGGTGGAATGACCAATATGGGCGATGAAAAAGAAAATGACGAATACCATGAAAGCTTTGATCCGTTTGCTTATAAATTAATTGCAGACAAAATTTCAAAGTACAATTTCGCGGCTGTATTCGGATTTCCAAATGGGCATATCAAAGATAACCGCCCTTTGATTATCGGTGGGAATGTGAAATTACAGGCTAAGAATAAGGTTAAGATTGAGTTTTAGAAATGTTTAATCTCTCCCGCCAGACTTGCTTGGATAAACTAATTTTCCATCGTTATTGATTATTACGGGAGCTGAAGTAACAACTGAATTTATTGGGTATTTCCATATTTGCGTACCGTCGTTCTCGGAAAAAGCATATATAAAATTTGAACCTCCACCACCAATGAAAACAGTGGATTTAGTAGTGACAGCTTCTGCACTATTGGAATATATGGTTTTTTGCCACTTTATACTTCCTGTTTGTTTATCAATGACAAGAAGACTACCTGAGCTGGAATTTACAGAAATATAGTTTTCATTTACAAAAGGACTGCTGGAATAACCACCTGCGTTGTAGGATTGCCAAATGATATTTCCTGTAGAAGCATCTACTTTATACAGAGAATTTTCATCAGTAGTATATAAATATCCATCCAAAATTGTAGGAGAAGAAGATTCAAGAGAACTTCCAAGTTGTACTTTCCAATTTAATCCGCCTGTAACTTTATTAATATTGTAAATATTACCATTTCTATTTCCGATGTACAGGTTATTTTGAATTATCGAAGGCGAAGAAGAATTAAAAATATTTCCAGCATAATATTTCCATTTCAGAGTTCCATTACTTTGATCTAAGGCGTAGAGGTAGCCATCATCACTACCAAAATATACTATTTCTCCGGATACAATAGGACTAGAACTTACATTAAAACCAGTAGTATACTTCCATTTTAAATCTCCTGTTGTAGCATCCAGTGCATAGAAATTATCATCATCACTACCAAAGAAAACAGTATTATTGGAAACATACACGCTTGATTCGATTGCTTGATTTGTTTTGAATTTCCATAATAAACTTCCATTATTAGCATCTAAAGCGTATAAATAGCTATCAGTACAACCAACATATATTACATTATTATAATAAAAAGCGGTACTGTATGTAAAACTTCCGTTAGCAACTGAAAAAGACCACTTTAAGTGACCACTTCCTGAATCAAAAGCATAATATTGATTAATCGCACCAATGAACATTATATTTTTTGTCTTAATATCTGCTGGAGTTTCATTAATATCCTCAGATGAAGAACAACTCATTGAACATACTAATGCAAAAAAATAGAAAAGTAAATTAAATTTCATAGGTTTGAAAAAAGTATGGCAAAAATATAAATTTATTATGGCAAATCACAATGACTTTGGTAAATTAGCAGAAGATATTGCGGTAGAATTTTTAGTGAAAAATGGCTATAGAATTCTGTGCAGAAATTTTCGTTTTCAAAAAGCTGAGATTGATATTATAGCTGAAAAAGATCAGATGATCGTTATTGTGGAAGTAAAAGCACGTTCTACCGATACTTTTATCATGCCTCATGAAGCCGTAACAAAAACTAAAATACGGTCCATTGTTAATGCTGCCAATCATTATCTGGAAGAATTCAAAAAAAATCAGGAAGCGCGATTCGATATCATATCGGTCCTGCCGGATGAGAAAGGAATTTTATCTGTGGAACATATGATCGATGCTTTTAAGTCTTTTGATGCTAACTAACGGAATCTGTACTCTGACATATAATAAGAACGTAATATATTACTAAATCATTTACAGCATTGTCGTTTCATCTATAATTATAGTTTTAGGATTGCCCCTACCCTGCTCCATCTAAAACTATTGATTTACGATAGCCAATAAAACTAATGGATATACATCACATCGTATCAATATCCGTTTGCTGTAGTTGATCAATGTCCTGCTGATATCAAGGTTGAATTTCAGATATGACAATAAATAAACAAATACGAAATATCAAAAAAGTTATACAATTATGAAGACTATATTAATTACCGGTGCAACTTCCGGAATAGGAAGATCAACGGCAGAACTCTTTGCAAAACAAGGGAACAGGATTATTATCTGTGGCAGAAGAAATGAAGTATTGGAAGCTTTGAATAAAGAGTTGTCTCAAATTACCGATGTTTTTAGTTTAAAATTCGATGTCAGAAATTTAAAGGAAGTGGAATCTGCCATTCAATCTTTGCCGGAGAGTTGGAAGAATATTGATGTCCTGATCAATAATGCAGGAAATGCACATGGCCTGCAGCCTCTTTCTGATGGAAATACAGAGGATTGGGATATGATGATCGACGGAAATGTGAAGGGACTGCTCTATGTTTCTAAAACCATTATTCCTGCAATGAAAGAGAGAAATTCAGGTCATATCGTAAACATTAGTTCAGTCGCAGCACGGCAGACTTATGTCAATGGTGTTGTTTATTGTTCGACTAAAAAAGCAGTTGATGTGATTTCCGAAGGAATGAGACTTGAGCTGACGGAATTTGGGATCAGGGTGACGAACATTCAGCCCGGTGCTGTAGAAACAGATTTCTCTTTAGTAAGGTTCAAAGGAGACGCAGAGAGGGCGGCCACGGTTTATGCGGGATATCAACCCTTAACAGCAGAAGATATTGCAGATTCGATTGCGTACTGTGTCAACGCGCCTAAACATGTTTGTGTTTCAGATATGACCATTTATCCGGCTGCCCAGGCAGAACCGAGAACCATTTACAGAAAGTAATTTCAGAAAGAATTAAATTTGCAGAAAGAATCAAAGCGTTCTGCTTTAGTAAATTTAAAATCTTAAAATAAAAAAATGAAAATTTTATATATCGAAACTTCTTCAAAGAACTGCTCAGTGGCTATTTCCGATGATGAAAAACTGCTGTGCCTCACAGAAGAAGTCTCGGAAAACTATAAACAGTCAGAAAACCTTCACACGTTTGTAGAATGGGCACTGGAAGGGGCGGGGATCTCAATGAAAGATATTGAGGCTGTTTCTCTGGGGAAAGGACCGGGTTCCTATACCGGTTTGAGGATTGGTGCAGCTTCTGCCAAGGGATTTTGTTATGGATTAAAGATTCCTCTTATTGCAATCAATTCTCTCGAAAGCATGATAGAGCCGTTTTTAGATAAAAAGTATGACTATATTATCCCATTGATCGATGCGAGGAGAATGGAGGTGTATACGGCTGTATATGACGGCATTTCGGGTACAGAGATTTCTCAGACGGAAGCCAAGATTTTAGATGAAACGTCCTTTGCTGAATATCATGATAAAAAAATTGTATTCGTGGGCGATGGTGCGGTAAAAGCAAAAGAGATTCTACAGCTGCCGGATGCAGACTATCAGGAATCAATTTATCCTTCTGCACAATATTTAATAAAGAGAACTTTGGAGAAAATAGAAAATAACGACTTTGAAGATATCGCCTATTTCGAACCGTTCTATCTGAAGGATTTCCATGGAGTAAAGAAAAAGAAATCATCCGATTCTATCTGATGCAGTGATAAATTACCTAAAAAGCGAAGACAATTCTTCGCTTTTTTTATTGGGTTTTTACAGGGGCTGCATTTGGATTTTTCATTTCCATCTGAATTCCGTTATTACCTGGCATTTTTGGAGGCTTTCCGGAAGATGGGGTAGTAGGTTGTGTATTTACATTTCCATTAAACTGCTGCTGATTCATCATATTCTGTTGCGGCTGCCCCCCAGGTTGCCCGGGTACTGAATTTTGAGAGACCACATTTCCTTTATTGTCAGTAGCCTGAAAACTGAGATCGCTTTTCAGGTAATTAAGCATTTCCTTAGCTTTTAAACCTTCCGGTGTTTTGGCATAATTCAGAACGATCTGTTCCAGCTGCAGGATCATTACTTCCTTACCGCTCATTTTCCCTGAATTGAAGGCATTCAACAGATAGAATTTCGGAATAAGAGCATCTTTCGGATATTTCTGGATAGCCTGGTCCAGTATAGATTTACTCTCCTGGAACTTCTCAGATTCGAATAGGGCATATGCCTGTTTATATTGATTTTCCACTTCAGCAGAAGATTTTACAAACGTATTGCTCTTAGGATTTCTGGCAAACTCTGCATATGAGGTGTACGGATAATCCTTCAGCAACATTTGCTTTGCTCTTTCTGCAGCCTGCGGTGTTTTTTCATAGTTCATTGCAAATATTTCATACAGAGCCTGCAGCATTACTTTTTCTTCCGGTTTTACATCGATCAGGTCATACAGCGTTTTTGTCGCCAGGGGAGTATTGGTGAAATAATTCTGGTACATAATTCCAAGGCCCAGAGAAGCGGTATCCCTGTCTTTCTTAAGCTGATCCAGCTTTGAAGCATCATTCGGAATCTGCTCAATATAAAAAGCAGGTTCAAAACGCCTTGGATTAGGGGCTGTCGTAACTCCCAGGGCTTCATTTTTCATATCTTCCAGTGAAGTCATTTTCTTGGAAAAACGCCAGTTGTCTACCAAAGCCCGGTCTCCCCATACCTGCTTAAAGTTGGATGTCCCTTTAGCCACAGTATTCGTATTTGCGAAATAAAATCCTTTGGTAGTGGTGCCAAATTCTGCAAAAGAATTGGGACCGTTGGCGAAAAGTGAATTCTGGCTGTAATCTCCGGTATCAAAACCTTTGCTTCTTTCGGCACGTCTTCTTTCCAGCTCGTCTTTCTCTTCTTTTGCTTTAAGCTTTGCAATATATTTTGTAAAGAAATCATTTTTCTGCTCAGGACTCATACGGGCCAGTGAAAGAATACTGTCGTTTTTCTTGATCAGATAGTAATTTCTGGAGATTTTTTTAATGTTGATAGCCTGTTCCTTCAGAAGATCTTTTGAGGGCTCATAGGTCATTGCCACCAGGGCAGAATCATAATAACTTCCGGCTCCGATATAGTCGTTTTTTTCAAGATAGCTGTTCCCGATCTCGTAGTATGACAAACCGCGGACCTGCGGATCAGAAACATTCTCCTTAAGGGATCTTCTGAAAAACTGCTGAGCTTCTTCTTTCTTACCGGCCTTATTGGCCATCAGGCCCAGTGCATAATAAAATTCGTTTTTTCTTGAGCCGTAGGTTCCTTTTTTACTGATGCCCTCCAGATAATTCTTAGCACCGTTATAGTCGCCTTTTCCGTTGAAGGTTTTGGCAATCTCGATCTGGGACTTTACTTCAAATTCGAAGTCATTGGCATATTTATAGGCAGAAGCGAAACTTTCACGGGCTTTCTCATTCTGACCGAGACCCTCCAATATCTGGCCTCTCAGATAAGCAATTCTGCTTTTCAGCTTCCGGTTGGAATTCAGTTCAAATGCGAGATCCAGTTCTCTGGCTGCTTCTTCTTTTTTCCCCGCGTCCAGAAATGTTTCAGCGGTATATATGCTCAGCAGCTTACCGTAAGTCTTACTGGTTCCGTCACTTTTAAGCTTAGCAAAAATATCCTGAGCCCTGTGATAGTCTTTAATTTTTGCATAAGAAACTCCCTGGTATATTCTGGCCAGAGGAAGTCTTTTATCATCCTTCATATGGGTAAAGACATAATTCAGCGCATCTAAAGCTTCAAGCGGTTTATTCTGGTAAATTCTAGACTGGGCTAGGATGATATACGCATCAAAGATCTTTTTATTCTGTTCCTCCCCATGTTTGATCACCGAATATTTATTAATGGCCTTTAAGGCTTTTGCTTCAGCAATTTCCAGCGTCGATGCCCCTGTAGGCTGTCCAGGATCGGAACTGGTCTCATTTCCGGATACATTCTGGGAATTGTAAGGCTGGCTTTCTCCCGGCATGGCTGGTGGCATTCCCGGAGCACTTCTCCCGGAAGGTTTGTTCACTTCTGCCATTTTAAAGGTATTTTCAGCAAAAGCTGAAGACTGCCCCAGATCACTTCCCAAAGGCTGATCTTCAAAGGTAAGGATCGGGATATAAGGTGCATAAAAATTGTCTTTATGCGCTTTGTCCCGGGTTTCAAATTCAGTGGTCAATGCATCCTTAGCATTAAACAAAGTATTGTAATATGTGGAAAATCCTTTCATAAACTTGGATCGCTGCTCAGGTCTCTTGGGTTTTGAAACACAGGAAAGCAGGAAACATGCTGTTAAGAGGAATATAATATTCTTTTTCATTTACTCAATATAACTCGCTAATCTACTTTTTATTATCAGTAGTTTGATGATTTTGTAAAAATAATAAAAATTTATATGGGAAAAATTTATATTTCTTTCAGGATTTTATATACCAAATGTGTGGGAAGTCCCATGATCGTATAAAAACTTCCGTTTATTCTCTTTATTTTCGCCATCCCCAGCCATTCCTGGATTCCATAGCTTCCTGCTTTATCGAAAGGGTGGTACTGCCGGATATAATAATCTATTTCAGTATCGGTGATCGTATCGAATTCTACCTCTGCCATATCAGTTTCAGTAATGCTTTTATCACATGTTTTAATGGTAATTCCCGTATATACCTGATGCACTTTACCCGATAAAAGTCTCAGCATTTCCCGGGCCTCATCTTCATGATCAGGTTTTCCCAGAAATTGGTTATCAATGGCAACTACAGTATCTGCAGTTAGTAAAATTTCTCCTTTCTCAGGCACTCCGAATGCAGCAGCTTTCAATTCTGAAAGATAAGCCGCGGAATCACCTACCTTTATATGGTCGGGAACAATTTCTTCACAATCAATTTTTACGACTTCAAATTCAAAGCCCAGCTGAGACAAAAGCTCCTTTCGCCTGGGAGACTGAGAGGCTAATAATATTTTCATTATCAGTTATTTAAATAGATTGTGTGTTATCGTTGTGCCATTTTCCCTGAACTTTCATTACCTGTTCGATCACATCACGTACAGCACCGCTTCCTCCTTTCACAGGAGAAATATAAGAGGCCACTGCCTTAACCTCAGGAACCGCATTTTCAGGACAGGCTGCAATCGCTGAGTTTTTCATAATGTGAAGATCAGGCAAATCGTCTCCCATCGTCAGGATTTCTTCGTTTTTAAGATTATATCTTGTTTTGAAATCTTCAAAATCTACCATTTTATCAGGTGATTTGGGATAATAATCTTTTATCCCCAGGTAATTGATTCTGTGCTTTACCATTTCATCATTACCTCCCGTAATAACACCGATTAAATAATTGTTTTTAAGCGCCTTAACGACGGCATAGCCATCCAGGACATTCATGACCCTGGACATATTTCCGCCGGGCATCAGATAGACACTTCCGTCGGTAAAAACACCGTCTACATCAAATACGAATGCCTTAATATCTTTTAATTTCTCTTTATAACTCATACATTTTTTGAATTGAATGATTCATTGTTTTATAAATCTCAAGACTTTCATCTTTTAGCAGCAGTTCATGCAGTTCCATAATTCTTTTATCATTTCTTACCGCAGGTCCGGTCTGAGCTGCTTTAGGCTCGATCGTATCAATTTTCCGTACCGTTTCATCAATTAATGGTAAGAAATAATTGAAAGGAATTTCCTGAGCGTCCGAAATTTCCTTGGCTCTGGCAAAAAGATGATTGACAAAATTACAGGCAAAAACGGCGGTCAGATGAATATACTTCCTTTTTTCATACGTACTTTCCATCACTCTTTCAGAAATCTCTGAAGCAAGATCACTAAGGATTTTTTGGTCATCCTCGGTTTCCGTTTCTATGAAAAAGGGAATCTGAGTATAATCCAGATCTTTGGATTTAGAGAAGGTTTGCAAAGGATAAAAACTTGATTTTCTGTAGCCTCCTTTCAGTATTTCCTTAGGCAAAGAACCCGAAGTATGAGCCACCAGGCAGTCTTTTTTAGTGATCAGTGCAGAAACATCTTCCACAGACCGGTCACTTACACAGATAATGTACAGATCTGCGTCTTCCAGCTTTTCCGTTGAATAAGGAATATTTAATTCTTGAGAAATTTTACTCAATTCCATTTCATTTCTCCCGAAAACCTGTGCTACGGAAATAGTATTCAGGATAAAAGCCTTCGCCAGATGGTAGGCAACATTGCCGGAGCCGATAATTACGATTTGCATAAAACAAAGATAAGATTTTGTCCGGAGTTTACGAAAGCACTATGAGGAGGATTGAGAGCAGTACTAAATTTATATACCGCCTTTAAAATCCGGAGTTACCGTGTAACTGTCTGATATTATTTTTAATATTTGGACTGAAAATTGAATAAGTAATTTAACTTTCCATTATTTTTGTAATCCAAAACAATGAAAGCATCTTATGAAGATTAAAGACGCGGAAATTATCACGTTGATGCAAAACCCACGAACTCAGGAGAAAGGAGTTCGAGCGCTAATGGATGCTTATCAGAGTAGATTATATTGGCACATACGACGTATTATTGTGGACGGAGATCTTGCGCAGGATACGTTGCAGGAAACCTTCATTAAAGCATATCAGAATTTTCACCAGTTTAAAAATGATAGTCAGTTATACACCTGGCTGTACAGAATCGCAACCAATGAAGCGTTGCAGCAGATCAATAAACTGAAAAAGATGCAGAAAACAGATGAAGACCCGGAGTACTATATGCAGAATCTTGTGGCCGATAATGCAGAAAGTGATGCAGAAGAGATACAGATGCTGTTACAGAGTGCTATTCAGAGTCTGCCGGAAAAGCAGAAATTGGTATTCATGATGAGGTATTATGATGATTTACCCTACGAAGACATATCCAAAATTGTAGATATGTCGGTAGGAACACTGAAAACAAATTATCATTATGCCAAACAGAAAATAGAAGAATATATCAAAGAGAATTACGAGAGATAATTTTTGAGAAACAACAACATGAAAGACTTTGATCTAGAAAAATTAGAACGCAAGAATATCTACACAGTTCCCGATAATTTATTTGAAAATATTCAGGAAAAGGTGTTGAGCGGGATAAATGATTTCGATCTGGAAAAATTAGAACGTAAAAATATTTACAAAGTTCCCGAAGGATTATTTGATGATGTTCAGCAAAACGTCCTGAATGGGGTCCTGCCAGCTAAAAAAGCGCCTATTTTTAAACTGAACTGGGCCTATGCGGCGGCGGCGTCAGTAGCTTTGATTTTTGGAGCGACTTTTGTTTTAAATTCAAATGACAGTTCAGAAGCTACAGGTTCGCAGGCAGCAATAGTATCTAATGAAAAAAAACCAAAGCCAGAAAGCGAGATTGCTTATGAAACTTTGAAATCGGATTTAACTTCTGTGGAAAATAGCAATCAAACATTTGTAAATCAAAATGTTGAAAGTTCTTTAACAAAAGCTGGTGAAAACAGGGAACAGAAGACGGTGACGCAAACAGTAAAACCTGTTTCGAAAAAAGAAGAAGCTCAAGTAAACGAGTATCTGGATTCTTTCTCTAACTCTGAAATTGCAGAGTTGGCAAGTAATTCAACACAGGATGTTTATTTGGATTTATACAATTAATAAAAAACGATGAAAAAGATATTATTTACACTTTTTATTATTTATGGTTTTGGCTTAAATGCCCAAAGAACGGATTATGACTGGAAGAAGATGAACCCTAAGCAAAGAAAAGAGGTAATAAACAATCTTTCTCCGGAAGAAAGAAAAACACTTCTCACCGAGTTCAGGAATAATATGGTGATGGATAATCTTGATATTGATCCAAGTGATAAGGCTGAATTTACAGAAATTTATAATGAATATCTGGAGAGCCAAAAGCATATCAAAAGTCAGTTTAATTCAAACTTTAATCCTGAAACGCTTTCTGAAGATGAGGCTAAAGCCAAGTTACAACAGAGTTTTGAAGTGGGACAAAAATTGTTAGATAATAGGAAGAAATATGCGGATAAAATGCAGCAGGTGATTCCTTGTCAGAAAGTTTTGAAGTTATTCCAGTCTGAGAAGATGATGAAGGATAAGATGGAGGAAAGAAGGCCTCACGGAAACTCAAATACTTCGAGACAGAAACAAAACCCATAATAGTTTATTTTTTTAATGTTGGACGACTCTTACAATTTTTTTTGTGAGAGTCGTTTAATTTTAAATGAATCTTCTATTTTTGCAGGAAATACATAAATAATGAAAAAAACATTTCTATTTCTTTTGTTCACCCTCTTTTTATCTGCTCAGAAAACGGAGATTATTTCTCTTAAACAGAATATCAAAGACAGAAACGCGCGTACAAAATCGCTTATTTTGATGGATACCAGGACAGATAAGGAGATCGGTAAGGTATCCGATAAAAAAGAAGAAGCTTTACTGAAACTTCCTGCTGAAGACATGAATGCTTTTGTACAGAATTGGTTTACAGAGGATAATAAGGCAAAAGGCAATAACGACATTGTTCTGATGCTCGAGGAATTAAAGGTTTATGATGAGCAGGCTCCCAATGACAAGGTTAGATTGGGAAAAGCCAGACTTAAAATCTCAAGCTTCCTGAAACGGAATGACAGATATTATTTTATCAGCCGTTTTGACAATGTGATTGTGTGTGATCCAAGAAGAGTATCCAGTGTTTCCAGATATTTATCTCAAAACCTTTCATATGCTATCGTAGAATTTATTAATGGTACGTATGCAGGATCGGTTATGAGCCAGTATATACCCGAAAATGAAATTACCCGGTATGATTCTTATTTAGCTGAAAGCAATAAATCTTTGCATCAGGAACTCAAAGACGGTGTTTACTTGAATTTCAGAAGTTTTTCTAATCAGGAGCCGGCCGTCGGTTATTATACTGAAAAAAATAAAAAAGGAAAAGTGGTAAGAGTAAAAGAAAAAGAGGTCACGGTTCCTATGGGTGATGTATTTTGCTACGTCGAGAATGGAGAAGCATACCGATATACTCCGTCAGGTTTTTTAAAAATGACAAAAGATAATAAGGGGTTCTATATCGTTTCTTCGAGAGCAGAACTCTTTCCTGATGCTAAATCAGGCGGGGTGGTCATCGGAGCTTTAGCCGGAGGACTCGTGGGGGCAGCCATCGGAGCGGCCATTGACGCAGAATCTAATAAAAGGATGCTGAAGGGATACGGCTATAAATCAGCAACTTTTACGAATGTATATATTGACCCTTTAACAGGTTCTTATAATTTTCAACAGTAAATTATTCAAAATAAATCATGCCTTCTAAAATTTTTCAGGAGGCATTTTACCATAAATTCATATTTTTGACTGAAAATCTACTAAACCATGAAAAAAATATTTCAAATTATCTTTATTTTTCTTTCAGCTATTTCTTTTGCACAGGGTCCCGAGGTCATTAAGGAAAGAGGAAATCTCTCAAACCCAAAAGGCAATATCTATAAATCATTAGAAGTAATTGACCAGAGAGAGGATCAGAAAATAGGGGAAATGCCTTTTGGTGAACAGAAAGAAATGAAAGAAATTGTTTTTCCTTTGTCGGTAAATAAATTTTTAAGTCAATGGTATACGGACAGCAATCATAAAGGAGGAAAACATGAGATGGTTCTGATCCTGAAAAAATTAAAAACTTCTATGGGCGAAACGGTCGGTAAGGAAACGGAAGCGGATATCGATTTTTCAGCCCAAACCTTCTTAAAACAGGGAGAGAATTACCGGTTTTTATACAAAAAAGATACGGTATTCAGTTTTAAAGACAAAAATATCTCTGATGCCGTTGTTAAAAATATTCCTGTGATCATGGCGATGTTCATGAAGAAGACCTATACGATGAAACCTTGTGAAAATGAGGTTACGGCAGAGGCTCTTTCCGATTATGAGACCTATGTAAAAAATAATTCAGAAGCATATAAGAATACTCAATTGAGAGATGGAATTTATATAAATCATACTTCATTTTTAAATCAGACTCCCGAACCCGGCTATGTTCCGGAAAAAAATGAAAAAGGCCAGGTAATAAAAGCCATTAAAGAAGAAAACGGGAAGAAAGATAAAATTTCTGCGAACGAAATATTCGCTTATGTGGAAAACGGAAAAGCATATAAAAAAACATATTCAGGGTTTTTGGAATTAAACAAGAACGAAAACGGATTTTATATCGTCAGCAACAGAGGCTTTATCCTGCCAGCAAGAAATTCTTCGGTATTTGTAAGCGTTGGCGGAGCTCAGGGCGGAATGTACGGTGGTATTGCCGTAGGCCTGGTAGGAATATTTGAACGAAGCCTGAGACAGAATAAAAATAAAAAAGATGAAATGACTGAAATCTATATAGATCCGCTTACCGGAGAATATGACTTTTCAGACAATTGATTCGATTAAAGCTTATTTTAAACTTCAGCTGATACTTTTGATCATTCCTGACGGGTTATTGGTTTAAAAACATTTTTTGTTTCTTAGCAGGGAACATAGCTTAAAATTGTAAGCCCAGGATAATTTAAATAATTTTTTACACTACAAAATAACAATAAGGAATTCTCTTGCATTTTCTTATCTTTGCAAATTACAAGGTTCTTAAATGAAAAACATACGAAATTTTTGCATAATCGCCCATATCGACCATGGTAAAAGTACTTTGGCGGATCGTCTTTTAGAGTATACCAATACGGTCACCCAAAGAGAATTACAGTCTCAGACCCTGGATGATATGGATTTGGAAAAAGAACGTGGGATTACCATTAAATCTCATGCGATCCAGATGGATTATGAATATAAAGGAGAAAAATATATTTTAAATCTGATCGACACCCCGGGACACGTAGACTTTTCGTACGAAGTTTCCCGTTCCATTGCTGCCTGTGAAGGAGCGCTTCTTATTGTAGATGCAGCGCAAAGCATTCAGGCTCAAACGATCAGTAATTTATACCTGGCATTGGAAAATGATCTTGAAATCATTCCTATACTAAATAAAATAGATCTTCCGTCTGCGAATCCTGAGGAAGTTACCGATGAGATTATGGGACTTTTAGGATGTAAATATGAAGATGTTCTCAGAGTTTCAGGAAAAACAGGAGAAGGTGTTCATGATTTGCTTGAGCAGATCGTTAACAGAATTCCGGCGCCGGTAGGGGACCCGGAAGCACCCCTTCAGGCACTGATCTTTGATTCGGTTTATAACCCGTTCAGAGGGATTGAAGCCTATTTTAAAGTAGTAAACGGAAGAATTTCCAAAAACGAGAAAATTAAGTTTTTCGCCACAGGAAAGGAGTATGGTGCTGATGAAGTGGGAACCTTAAAACTAAAGCAGGTTCCGAAAAAAACAATCGAATGCGGTGATGTTGGATATATTATTTCCGGTATTAAAGATGCAAGGGAAGTAAAAGTGGGAGATACCATTACTTCTTTTGTGAATCCTGCTGCTGCTGCGATCGACGGTTTTGAGGAAGTAAAACCGATGGTATTTGCAGGTATTTATCCTATTGAATCTGAGGATTTTGAAGAGTTGAGATTCTCTCTGGAAAAATTACGACTGAATGATGCCTCTCTGGTTTTCGAACCGGAAAGCTCTGCAGCTCTCGGTTTCGGTTTCCGTTGCGGATTCTTAGGAATGCTGCATATGGAAATTGTACAGGAGCGTTTGGAAAGAGAATTTGACATGAACGTTATCACGACGGTACCCAATGTTTCTTACCATGGATATTCTAAAAAGGATCCTGAAACCGCTATTTTAATTAATAACCCATCTGAAATGATTGATCCCAATCTTTTAGATCGGGTTGAAGAGCCTTATATCAAAGCTTCCATCATCACAAAATCTGATTTTGTAGGTGCTGTAATGACACTTTGTATAGAAAAGAGGGGCGAAATTGTAAACCAGAGTTATCTGACGGCAGACAGGGTAGAATTAACATTTAATATGCCTTTGGCGGAGGTTGTTTTTGACTTTTACGACCGGTTGAAATCAATTTCTAAAGGTTACGCATCCTTCGATTATTCTCCGATCGGAATGCGCTCTTCTAAATTGGTGAAAATGGATATCCTGATCAATGGTGACATGGTGGATGCCTTATCTTCACTGATTCACGACAGCAATGCCTATTACATTGGTAAAAAAATGTGTGAAAAACTGCGTGAGCTGATTCCAAGACAGCAGTTTGATATTGCCGTTCAGGCAGCCTTGGGAGCAAAAGTTATAGCAAGAGAAACTATCAAAGCCCTGAGAAAAGACGTTACTGCAAAATGTTACGGAGGAGATATTTCCAGAAAGAGAAAACTTCTTGAAAAGCAGAAAGAAGGTAAGAAAAAAATGAAGCAGATCGGTCGCGTAGAGGTACCGCAGTCAGCATTTATGGCTGTTCTGAAGCTTAATGATTAAAAAATCAAACCACTTATATATAAAATGCCGGAATTTTCCGGCATTTTTTTGTAGTCAATCACTCATAAAAATTTTGAAAAAAATAGATTCTTTAGTTTACATTTGCCGAAAATTAATTTTCATGAAAAAACTCTATGTTTTTGCAGGGGTTCTTATATCTGCCACCTTCTATTCTCAAAGTCTCATGGGAAACATAAACTCCGGCGGGGTATCCGGTCAGGATCTTATGTATACTGTAGGTGAAATTTATGTGATCCCCGATGATCCGGATCAGCAGAATTCTGGAACACTGGGAATGCTGTATCAGACTTCTTTACAGGTTTTGGGAGCTGGTGAAGTTATTGTAAAACAGGATAAAGTAAATGTCTATCCCAATCCCACCGCAGATTATATCACCCTTCAGATATCTTCTCAAGAAAAACCAAAGGAAGTATCCGTGTATGATCTGTCCGGAAAACTGGTAATGCAGCAAGCAGTTAGCAATGACCGCCTTGACCTTTCTTCTCTGATGAAAGGTATCTATCTTCTTGTTTTTAAAAATTCAGATCTGAAGCCCGTTAAAATCATTAAAAAATAACAATCACAATGAAAAAACTATATACTTTTTTGCTGGCATTAATGACAGCCACTTTATTCGCACAAATTCCCCAGGGATTTACATATCAGGCCATTGCCTTTAATGCTTCGGGAAATCCGGTGGCTAACGGGAATGTAACAGTGAGAATCAGTATTCTGAACAATGCTGCTTCAGGAAATAATCTGTATACGGAGACCCACAGCAAAACAACGAACTCAAAAGGACTGATCAATCTGAACATCGGGCAGGGCACACCCGTTTCCGGATCATTTTCCGGAATCAACTGGGCTTTAAATTCTAAATTTATTAAAGTGGAAATCGATCCGGCAGGCGGAACCAATTATACCAGTGTGGGAACCAACCAGCTGATGAGTGTTCCGTATGCGATGACCGCATCTAAGGTGGACGTTACTTCTCCCGCCTCTTCTGTCGCGGATGATATTGTTGAAGGGAAAAGTACCAATCATTTTTTTACCGATAAATATGACAGTAAAGTTTATGTTTTAAACTCCAAAACAGGAACCTGGTCTTCCCAGACCTATAATGTCGGATACACCAATAATAATACTACCCCGGAAATTACAGCCAAAAATGGAAATATCATGTTTATAGACAGGTATGACGGCAAAGTGTATATATTCAGTTCTAGATCCGGCTTGTGGGCTTCACAGCCTTACAGTGCAGGATATATTAATAACAATAACACTACGCCTTCCTTATTTTCTTTGTCCAATGGTAGTACGCTCTTTATCGATAAGTATGATCATAAAATGTATGTCTATAACTATACGAACGGGACATGGTCCGGACAGGAATTTAATATCGGCTATACCAATAATAATATAGTGCCCACAGCCATTGCTTCGGGAAGCAATTTTGCATTTGTTGATAAATATGAACATTCAGTAACTGTTTATAATACGAAAACAATGGATTGGAAAACACAGGTATTTAATGTTGGCTATTACAACAATAATTTAGATTCTCCAAGTGTTACCGTTTCGAATGGAAACTTCATATTTACAGATCGCTATGATCATAAAATATACATTTTTAACTCAAAAACCGGGAACTGGACCTCTCAGGAATATAACATAGGGTATTTAAATAACAGTACCGCTCCGACGGTCGCCGGATCTGAAACCAACTAAAATAAAACCGTGTCATTCTAAATGAGACGGCTTTATTTCGCTTTATCTGATGAAATATTTATTACTGATACTGATATTAATATCTGACTCTTTTTTTTCTCAAACCATTGAGCTTAAAAATAAAGATTTAATAAGATATTATGAATTAATAAACAAAGCGGAGCTTGCTATTGTAGATAGTAGACTGTCTGATGCAAATGACCTTTATAAGCAGGCATTCAAAATTCTTGATCGTCCTCAGGCGAAGGATCTTTATAACTCAATGCAGGCAGCCTTAAAGGCTGGCGATGCTAAGAATTCATATTCTCAATTTAAAGCATTAAAGTGCCTGGGTTATCCGTTTGACAAAAGTTTTGTCATCAATAACTTTAAAGGATTGGAAAAACAGATAGATAAATGCGATATAAAAATTGATTTAGCCTACAAAAAGACTCTGGATTCTCTAAATTCTATTGATCAGGAGAATAGGAAGCTTTCCAATGGAGATTATGCAAAATATCAAAAGGAAATAGCTAATAGCGATAGTATTGCATCCCTAAATTTATTAAAGCTGATAGACAATAAGGGATTTCCAAATGAATATAATATTGGTATAGGCGACAAATCCGATATTGTGTTACAGAAATTTTACCTTATCATTTGGCATCAATTGGCCACTAATATTTATAGTTCACAAAAGGTTAACTTTTCTGAGTCATTAGATAAAGCTTTAAATAACGGTAAAATAAGCCCTCAAAATGCAGCTTTTCTTTATGACCTTAACAATGGTACAAATAGTTTTTCGTCTCTACATTTCAATATAATGGGATTCGCAACCAGCAACGGCACTGATAAACCTTTAAAAGATCAGGTCGTAAGTAACACTGCACATACTGAATGTTGTTTTGTTCATGTTTGGTTCTTTCCGGAAAAAAGAAATGAAAAAGCGATTCGGATGGTTGCAAAAATTAATGAAAGCAGAAAGCGTATTGGCCTTCCAGATCTGGATTCGCAATTAGTAAAAGATGAATTTTATCTAAAAAACAAAGACTACATCTTTCAGGGTATTCCAGTAAAACAGGAAGTAATTGAAGATAGTAATAAAGCAGAATATATAAAGAAAAGCTTAATTAAGTTATAATAATCCGTATAAATTGTTCACTCAAATCAGTCTAATAATTGCAAATTATTTCTTCGTATTAATGCTTAAATATTTTGTAAGACCCAAATGCAATACGATCATTATGGTGATGATTTGGAATCAGACATTTAAAAAAATAAAGTTTCTCCCTTTAAAGTTTGATATTGTTTATTCTAAAGCTTAACTTTGTGTATTCACAACGCAAATTAACACAATGGAGCCTCCAAAAAAATTACAGGATATAAAAGTTGCTGTAGACGCAGTTATTTTCGGATATTTTGATAAAAAAGACCTTCAGGTTCTTCTCATAAAAAGGAATATAGAGCCTTTTAAAGGGGGCTGGGCATTGCCGGGCGGTCTGGTTCTGGATGATGAAAATCTGGATGATGCCGTAAGAAGAGAACTGTGTGAAGAAGCGGGCATAAAACCGGATTTTCTGGAACAGCTCTATACTTTTGGAAATGTAGGCCGGGATCCCCGGAACCGTGTGGTTTCTATAGCCTATTTGGGACTTGTCAATCCCTCTTACCACGAACTTTTTGCCGATTCTGATGCAGATGACGCCCAATGGTTCAGTATCAATAAGCTTCCGAAGCTTGCTTTCGACCATCAGACCATTATTGACCTTGCTTTAAAAAGACTTCGGACAAAAATTCAGTTTCAGCCGATTGGCTTTAATCTCCTGAACGAAGAATTTCTTTTTTCGGACCTGGAAAACCTTTACAAAACCATAATTGGACAGGATATCGACCGTCGGAATTTCCGCAAGAAAATAATGAGTTACGGGCTCTTGAATGATACGAATACTCTGAAAAAGGAAGGCAGTGGCAGACCCGGAAAGTTATTTACCTTCAATCAGGAAAAATACAAGGAATTAGAAGAACAAGGGTTTTACTTCGAAATCAAATAATTCAATCATAAATATCCCGGACTTTCACACAACTTTTCACAAAAAAAAATTTCCTGTTATTCTGAATGGAAGGAATAGGAATGAAAGGTAAATTAAATCTGTTGAGATTTTTCTGATGCAAAGTGACAGATGAGTTGAAATTTGCTTTGAATAATACAATTTTGCATCAATAGAAGCGGGATCCAGTAGGCTCTTATTTAAGCATATCGGATGGGCTTTGGCCAAAATGTATAAATATAAATAATTCGTGAAAGATCTTTGAATATTTAGATCTCAATTAAATAAAATTTTAGGCACTGTAAATCAAATTATTACCACTATTAGTGTAAAATTAACACAAATTAATTTGGAAGATAAAATCATAATTTTCTACATTTGTGTAATAATAACGCAATCATGGAATACACAGTAAAAAATATCACTGAACGGTTTCAAAAAAAGGAAAAATTAAAATTTTTATTCTTCTGGGGACATACGGTAAAAGATGAAATTACAAAAGCCTGTTTCAGCCAGTGGTTTCCTTTGGAGTTTACCGAAAACGGAACAAGGTATAAAACAGCTGAACATTATATGATGGCCGGAAAAGCGAAATTATTCAATGATGAGGAAATTTTAGATAAAATAGTGCAGGCCAGTTCTCCGAATCAGGCTAAAAGCTTAGGCAGAAAAGTAAGAAATTTTGATCCTAAAATCTGGGATGAGCATAAATATGAAATCGTAAAACAGGGAAATCTGCTGAAGTTTTCGCAGAACGAAAAGTTTGGAGAATTTCTTTTATCTACAAATAATAAAATTCTGGTAGAAGCGAGTCCGTATGATAAAATCTGGGGAATCGGAATGCTGGAATCTGATTCAAGAGCTGAAAACCCACTATTGTGGAACGGTGAAAACTTACTGGGATTTGCTCTAATGGAAGTAAGAGATGAATTTAAAGGATAAAATCACACAGTATAACACAACCTACTCATCATGAAAAAAACAGAATTGCATCCACAGATCTTCGTAATTGAAAATTTTCTGACCGATAGAGAATGCGATCATTATATTGAATTGACAAAAGATAAAATCTTTGAAGAAGCAAAAATCAATATGGGAGGCCGGCAGATGATGAGTAAGGGAATCCGGAACAATGATCGTCTGATGGTTTTTGATCATGATTTAGCTGAAACCCTCTTTCGTAAAGCAGCTGAATTTCTTCCTCAGACCCACCAAAATTATAATCTTCTGGATTTTAATGAAATGTTCAGAATTTATAAATATTCTGCAGGACAGAGATTCAAAATGCATCGGGACGGGAGCTACATCAGAAATGAAAATGAGAAAAGTTTTTATACTTTTTTAATATATCTGAATGATGATTTTGAAGGCGGAGAAACAGAATTTGAAAATCTGTTTACCGTTAATCCCAAGAAAGGTTCTGCATTGGTTTTTTATCATCCCCTGAGACATGAGGGAAAAACATTGATCTCCGGTTTAAAATATGTTTTAAGAACAGACGTCATGTATTCTAAAAAATAATACGGTTACAATAAAGTACAACCATGCGTTTTTAAATTAGCGTAAAAATAACACAAAATAATGAATTATGGAAAAAGACCTAAAACCCAGATTCATCGAGTCATTACAGAGAAATAATGACCAGATCAGAGAAGACCGTGCCCACATTATCGGAGAAGATGCCGCGCTGCTTTACAGGCGGAGAGTGGAAGATATCGAACTGAAAATCAAAAGACTGGAAAGAGAACAGGAAGGTCTGACCGACATCAGTCCTTTAGACAGAAACAGTCTGACATTCGCTGATTTTCAGCCGGAAGCATTCGTTCAGAAAGACATAGAGTTATCATTAATCATCAGAAATTTAAATATTCAGCTGGAGGTGACCAAAGCAAGATTTGAATATTTATTTGGCAAAAAATTTTAAGTTATGGGAAGTACAAGATATGATATGGACGCTCGTTATGACAGAGCAAAAAAAGCAGGATATGCATCAAAATCTGCAGCTGAAATCTTTACACAGAACGCGGAAAGAAAGGCACACGAATCGATGAACCCCATGGGTATTTCCTTCAGGGAGTCGCGAGATTCTGAAGTTCATCCGAATTCAGTTCCTATTATTTTAGGACTGGATGTGACCGGAAGCATGGGACATATTCCTTATGATCTTATTCAGGAAGGACTTCCGAAACTGATGGGCGGAATTATCCAGGGCGGCGTTCCCGATCCGGCACTTTTATTCCTGGGAATCGGAGATCATGAATGTGATGGCTATCCTCTGCAGGTGGGTCAGTTTGAATCCGGAGATGAAGAGCTGGATATGTGGTTAACGAGGACGTATATCGAATCCGGAGGCGGAGGCAATGCCGGTGAAAGTTATTTGTTGGCATGGTATTTTGCCGCCTTTCATACCCAAACAGATGCATTTGAAAAGAGAAACCAGAAAGGATTACTGTTCACCGTAGGTGACGAACCCTGTCTCAAAACACTTCCGGCTTCTGCAATCAGGGAAATTATGGGAACGGGTCAGCAGACTTTTAAGCACACTGAATTACTGGCAGAAGCACAAAAAAAATACGAAGTTTTTCACATCAGTGTTTTACATTCCGGTCAGGCAGTGAATGCAGACAAAGGCTGGAAAGATCTGTTGGGACAGAACTGTCTGTCTATAGAAGATTACAGAGATGTTCCTAAAGTAATTAAAGAAGTAGTATGCAGCAGGTTCAAAGATTCTTTTACAAATCGATCAAACGGAACTACAGGAGGATCAGATCACATTCAAATGTATTAAAATGAAATCAGCAAAAATAGTTATAGGCTTGGGATTTGGTGACGAAGGAAAAGGAATCACCACCGATTTTCTGGCTCAGCAGCATCCTGAATCTATTGTAATTCGGTTTTCCGGAGGCCAACAGGCAGCGCATACGGTGATGATTGGCGACAAAAAGCATATTCATTCCAGTTTTGCGAGTGGTGCGCTGCGCGGTCTGCCTTCTTATTTCTCGGAACAGTGCACGATTCATCCGACGTTTTTGTTCAATGAAAGAAAAGAGCTCATTCAGAAAAACGGAAGTGTGGAACTGTATATCCATCCTCTCGCGAAAGTAACCACCCCTTTTGATGTTTTATACAACAGAAAAAATGTAAAAAACTTAGAACACGGAACCTGCGGGAAAGGAGTAGGAGCGACGATGAAGAGAAATGAAAGTCCGTTTAAATTATTTGCGGTCGATTTAATCGCTCCACGAACGATGCTGATCGAAAAATTAAAGGGAATTGCCCATTATTATGGTTTCGAAGACGGAAAAGACATTGAAAATGCTCTAGAGGACTTTTTCGAAGCAGTGGATGAAATCGATTGGAAAATAGAAGGCTACGAGTATTTAAAATCCTATGATCATCTTATCTTTGAAGGAAGCCAGGGAATTTTACTGGATATGGATCATGGGGTTTTTCCCAATGTGACATACGCCAGCACCACTTCAAAAAATGCCTGTGAAATATGCCGTCTGCTGAAAATTGAAGATATCGAAATATTTTATGTGACAAGATGCTACTCGACCCGCCATGGAAGCGGATGGATGAGTAATGAAAATGAACTGACTTTAAAAAATAATGAAGAAGAAACCTGCACATTCAATGAATTTCAAAAGGATTTACGCTTCGGAGATTTAGATTATGATTTGCTGAATTATGCCTTAAAATCAGATCAGGCCTATGGTGTTGCCCAAAAGAAAAATTTGGTGATAACCTGTCTGGATCAGTTGGAGGAAACATTTCAAATACAAAAACTTAAAGTGACATTTGACAAGATTTTTGGATCTTATTCGCCTTATTCAAAAGATTTTAAAAGAATAGGTAAGCAAGATTTTGATTAAATTTAAATCATGAAAGCAATCATTTATCAATAGGAATGGGCTTTAGCCCATTTTCAGAATAATAGATTTGCTGGCTGTAGTCAAATCAGATAATAATTGACCATGAAAACAATACAATATATAAGAGGAGACGCTACCAGTCCACAAACAGAAGGAAAGAAGATCGTTGCCCATATCTGCAATGATATCGGAGGTTGGGGAAAAGGTTTTGTGAAGGCCATTTCCAATCGGTGGTCCGATCCTGAAAACGAATATAGAAAATGGTTTAAACGTGGGGGAAATTTCTGTCTTGGTGAAATTCAGATGGTTCAGGTTGAAGAAACTATCTGGGTATGCAATATGATTGGTCAGCATAAAATTACCACCCATTCAAAAAAAGTTCCGCCGATTCGGTATGAAGCTGTTGAAAAGTGTTTAGAAAAGCTTTCTGTTGGAGCTTTCGAAATGAACGCGAGTATACATATGCCTCGAATCGGTTGTGGTCTGGCAGGCGGAACATGGGAAGAAATCGAACCAATTATTGAAAGAACTTTACTGAAAAATGAAGTGGAAGTATATATTTATGATCTTGAATGAATCAATTATTCGAAATTCAGAATAGCCTGTGAACTTTGCCTTGCGACTTTAAAATCAGTAAAAAGACTGGCAAAAAACTTTACATTAAAAACAGGAGACATTAAATTATCAAAACAGGAATGATGAAAACAAAAACCTTATACAGGCCCGTTGGAGAAAAGGAAATGATTTTAATTATCGAAAGTAATTACAGAAAATTTCCGCCAAGATTGGAATGGCAGCCTATTTTTTATCCGGTCTTAGATGAAGATTATGCATCTGAAATTGCAGAAAAATGGAATACAAGGGATGAAGCGGGAAATTATTTGGGCTTTGTAACCCGATTTGAAGTTTTGGAAGAAGTAGCCAACCAGTATCCATCACAAAATGTAGGAGCAAGAAATCATAATGAAATGTGGGTTCCTTCTGAAGAATTGGAAACATTCAATCAGGCCATTGTCGGGAATATTATAGTAATCAAAGTTTTTATAGGAAAAGATTTTAAAGAAGCCGCAAATAATAAGGTAGAAAATTTAATACTAAAATTAAAAACTAATTATGACAAATAAAGGAATGGCAAAAGATACGTTGGAAATATTAGCTAAAAAATATTATATAAACGAGCACAAAGAAAAAATAAGTATAGGAAATGAAATGGAAACCTGTATAAGAGAAACCTTTTTATTTTCATCCGAAGAATTGTCGGAAATGGCAGAAAATAAACTTCCCGAAACCCATTTCGAAACTCAATTTGAAGTTTGGAAATGCAGTTCTTTAAAAGCAATTTTACAGCTGGCCGAAGAAGAAGATCAGGAAAAACTCATGTGTCTGAATTTTGCATCAGCAAAAAATCCGGGAGGAGGTTTCGTCAGCGGGGCAGAAGCACAGGAAGAAAGCCTTGCAAGGACTTCCGGGCTTTATGACAGCTTGCTTCAGTGCTGGGAATATTACGATACACACAGGGCAATGGAATCTTGTTTTTATACAGATATGATGATTTACAGTCCGAAGGTTCCTGTTTTCAGAAAAGACAAAGGAGAATTGTTGAACAAACCTGTTTTATGCAATTTTATCACCTCTCCTGCGGTAAATGCGGGTGTGGTAAAACGTCAGGAACCTGAAAGAGAAGTTGAAATTTTCGGAGCTATGGATGTGAGAATTGATAAAATGTTGGCATTGGCTTTAAGACAAGGGAACGAAACCTTAATTTTAGGAGCTTGGGGATGCGGTGTTTTCAGAAATGATCCGGAAGAAATTGCCGAATTGTTCAAAAAGCATCTTCACGGAAGATATGAAAATAAGTTTAAAAGAGTGGTTTTTGCAATCCTCACGAAGAAAGAGGAAGTAATAAAACCATTTGAGGAAATATAATGAAACTCCATTTAAAAAAATATAAAGAACAAGTACCTGACTGGCCTGAAAAGGGATATCACATCATGGCCCAATATGATGATGAAAAAATTATTGTCTATCAATCGTACCGGAAAGATATTGGTCAATTTGCGGTTGAAAATCAGTATTTTGGTGGAGCCTTCAGTTTGGAAAGGATGACCTGGATAAAACCGAATTTTCTTTGGATGATGTACAGGAACGGTTGGGGAACAAAGGACAATCAGGAGTCTGTTTTGGCCATTCACCTAAAATTGGAAGCCTTCATAAAATACCTGAAAAATGCAGTTTATTCTTCTTACAATAACGAATTGGGAATATGCAGAGAAGAATGGCAGAATCAGGTGAAAGAATCCTCTGCAAGATTACAGTGGGACCCGGACCACGATCCTTTTGGCAGGAAATTGGAAAGAAGAGCAATTCAGATTGGTTTGAGAAATGAATTCATCAGGACTTTTGCAAAAGAAGATATTATCATGATTGAAAATATTTCAGGTTTTGTAAAAGACCAACATCAATTTATATTAAACCATGACCTGGATAGCCTGGTGATTCCTGAAGAAAAACCATTGCTCTTTACAGATGAAGATTTAAATCAAAAATTAAGGCTAAAATAATTCTGAAATGATGAATATTGAACTGATAAAAGGTGACATTACCAGAGTAGAAGCAGATGCTGTCGTAAATGCTGCAAATTCCTCATTACTTGGCGGAGGCGGAGTGGATGGCGCTATTCACCGTGCCGGCGGCGGCGCTATTTTAGAGGAATGTAAAGCTATCCGAAACCGGCAGGGGAAATGCAGGACAGGAGAAGCAGTGGTAACGACTGGCGGAAATCTTCCTGCAAAATATGTCATTCACACCGTTGGGCCGGTTTGGGATAATGACGCGAAAAAAAGTTCCGAACTTTTAGCAAATTGTTATAAAAATTCCCTGAAATTAGCAGAAAGTCTTGGGGTCAAAACCATCGCTTTTCCTAATATCAGTACAGGAGTGTACCGGTTTCCGAAGGAACTGGCCGGAAAAATTGCTGTTGAGGAAGTGAAAAATTTCACATCAGACATGATTGAAAAAGTCATTTTTGTCTGTTTTGATGATGAAAATGAAGAAATTTATAAAACGTTATTGGAGTAAATTTAATATTCCGATTAACTATTCGGAGGTGCGCACTTTCAGATCATAAAGATCTGGAAAATGGCAGGCATCTTCAGGTAACTAAAGATAAAAACATGAAAAAACTAACCATATTAACCGGCGCCGGAATCAGTGCCGAAAGCGGAATAAAAACATTCAGAGACGGAGACGGCCTCTGGGAAAATCATAGCATTACAGACGTTGCAAGCCCGGAAGGATGGCGAAAAGACAGAGCTTTGGTATTGGAATTCTACAACCAGAGACGAAGACAGCTTCATGAAGTGGAACCCAATGACGCGCATCGGTTAATTGCAGATTTAGAGAAGTATTTTGAAGTTCAGATTATTACGCAAAACATTGACGATCTGCATGAAAGAGCAGGTTCTTCAAATATTCTTCATCTACATGGAGAATTGTTCAAATCATGCTCGTGCAGTAATAAAAGTCTGATTTACGAACAGAGAGAAGATATAAAGATCGGTGATAAAGGGGAAGACGGCGCCCAGCTGAGACCCTTTATCGTTTGGTTCGGGGAAGATGTTCCGTTGATGAAAGAAGCCACGAAAAAAGTAAAAGAAGCCGATATTTTCCTCGTTATCGGAACTTCTCTGCAGGTATATCCGGCAGCAGGATTACTTCATGATATTAACGATGACTGCCTTTTAATTGTCATCAATCCCAATGAAACAGGGTTTGGTTACGGACAAAGAGCCGTTGTGATGAAAGAAACCGCCACAAACGGAATGAGAATATTATTTGATAAATTAGTATCTCTGGCCCGATGAAAAATAGCGTAAAAGCAGGGATTTTTGGAGTCTGTATCGGCGATGCTCTGGGTGTTCCTGTCGAATTTAAAACCAGAGAAGATCTAAAACGGTCTCCGGTAACCCGAATGTTGGAATATATGTCCTGGAATCAGCCAAAAGGAACCTGGAGTGATGACAGTTCGCTCACACTTTGCCTTGCAGATGAATTGGCAAAAGGATATGATCTGGAAAAGATAGGACAGAGCTTTGTAAAATGGAACCGATACGGACACTGGACTGCCCACGGAAAGCTTTTCGATATAGGCGGTACAACCAGACATGCTATCGCAAGATTGATCAAAGGAGAAAGTGCCCGGTTTTCAGGAAATATTTTTGAAGAAGATAACGGGAACGGTTCCTTAATGAGAATTCTTCCCCTGGCCTTTTACCTTAAAGAGGAAGAAGATACCGGGAAAGTCTATCAAACCGTTAAAGAGGTCTCATCCATTACACACGGACACTTCCGATCGGTCTTCTCCTGTTTCATCTATATCATTTTTGCAATTGAATTATTGAAAGGAAAAGATAAAAAAGAAACCTATCGGCATGTTCAGGAATTGGCTTTGGAATTGGCAGAAATTCAGGGTTTTAACCCAGATGAGGTTCAGCTTTTCGACAGGATTTTGAAGTACGATATTTCAGCATATCCGGAAGATGAAATCAGAGGCAGCGGCTATGTTCTTCACAGTCTCGAAGCTTCTTTATGGTGTCTTCTAAATTCTGAAAGCTATGCTGAAGCAGTGTTGAAAGCAGTGAATTTAGGAGAAGATACCGATACAACAGGAGCCATCACAGGAGGAATTGCAGGAATTTATTATGGATTTGAAAATATTCCTGAAGAATGGGTGTCGGAGCTTGTAAGGAAAGATGATATTGAAAAATTATGTGGTAGGCTAGAAAACAAATTAATGAATTAAAGAGATAACACATGAATGAAAAAGAAAGAAAAAAAATAAGTAAATTTATAAGTTTAGTACTAAGACATAAACCTGAAGTCATCCATTTAAATATAGATGAATACGGCTGGGCAGACGTTGATGAATTAATGGCAAAGTCGGCAAATCATGGTAATGGCTTTACCTTTGAAGAACTTGAGGAAATGGTAGAAACCAACGATAAAAAAAGGTTTGTATTCAATGAAGATAAAACCAGAATCAGGGCAAACCAAGGACATTCGATTGATATTGATCTGGCCCTTAAACCACAGCAGCCCCCGGAATTCCTGTATCACGGAACAGCGCAAAGTAATATCGATTCTATTTTGCGGAATGGGATTGAAAAAAGAAACCGGCAGCACGTTCATCTGAGTCAGGATAAAGAGACCGCTACTAGAGTGGGTATGCGTCATGGTAAACCGGTTATTCTGATCATCAGAACAAAGGAAATGTCCGAAGACGGAATAGCGTTTTATCTGTCGGAGAATAACGTCTGGCTGACCGATTTTGTGGATGCAAAATATGTTTCGAATTAAATGAAAAGAACATTGGCAATCGGTGACATCCACGGTGGATTCAAAGCACTGAAACAGGTTTTGAAAAAAGCTGCTGTCACTGAAAACGACACCTTAATTTTCCTGGGAGACTATGTTGATGGCTGGAGTGAATCTTCAGACATCATCCAGTTTTTAATCAGACTTTCCGATAAACAGCAATGCATTTTTATCAAAGGCAATCATGATGCCTGGGCAGAAGACTGGCTTTCTTTCGGAAGAGCTCCCGAGGTCTGGCTTTCAAATGGCGGTCGGAGTACAGTTGACAGTTATGCTGAATACAGTCAGGAAAATTTAGAAGCTCATCTGGAATTTTTTCAGAGGATGAAAAACTTTTATGTTGATGAAGAAAACCGTCTGTTTATTCATGCCGGTTATTCCTCAATGCACGGGCCGGAGAAAGAAGTGTATACCAGTAATTACCGTTGGGACAGAACGCTGTGGGAAACGGCTGTCGCTATGGATAGAAAATTATCCAAAAATTCAGAACTGTATCCCAAAAGACTGCTTTTATACAATGAAATTTTCATTGGTCATACACCTACCTTACACTTAGGATTCAGGGAACCTCTCAACAAGGCAAACGTCTGGAATCTGGATACCGGTGCCGCTTTTATGGGAGCTCTGACAATCATGGATGTTGAAACCAAGGCATTCTGGCAAAGCGATCCGCTTCCGTTGTTGTATCCTGATGAAAAAGGAAGGAACAATGATAATGCAAGGTCCAAAAAACACTGAATATTCCTCTCTTTGATCCGGAAGATAATTTTTAAGCATAAGCATCTGCGCCGTCTGCGAAATCCGTGGGATAAAAATTAAACATCAGGTCTGTCATTTTCAGGAAAGACGAATCCCACGTCGGTGGGAAGAGATTCTTCAATCTACTTCATTTCGTTCTGAATGATAAATTATACGCAAAAAAACAACAGCCTGTTTTCCAAACTTTGAGTAATTTTGAAGACTGAAATATTACTCCATGAAACTGAAATATCTCCTGTTTTTCCTTATTTTTTCCTTAACATCAGCGCAGAATAACTATCAGACGCCTTTTGAAAAAGGAAATGGAAATCAGACCGTTACTTATGACGAGATGAATGCCTATTATCAAAACTTATCTCAAAATTTCAGCGTTATCCAGTATCTGAAAAAAGGAGAAGATGACAACGGAAAGCCAATCTATGTGGTCATTTATAATCCTTTTCCGGAGAAAGATTTAAACAAGCTGAGAAAAGACAAGGCCATCCTCTTTGTTAATAATGGAATACATCCCGGCGAACCTGATGGAATCGATGCAACCATGATGCTGATGAGAGATTTAGCCTCAAAGAAAATCAAAACCCCGCAGAACGTTGTCGTTGCCGCAATCTCAGCCTATAATGTGAGCGGCATGCTGAATCGCGGTTCATTTTCCAGAGCCAATCAGAATGGTCCCGAACAATACGGTTTCAGGGGAAATGCAGGAAATTATGATCTAAACAGGGATTTCATAAAAGCAGATTCTAAAAATGCCCGGAGTTTCCAGGAAATCTACCATTGGCTGAAACCCGATGTTTTTATTGATAACCATGTAAGCAACGGCGCAGATTATCAATATACATTTACCTATATTTCCACTTTTAAAGAACGTTTGGGAAAGGTGTTGGGCGATTATTTTTATAACAGCTATCAGGCTGGAAATCTTGAGGATTTAAAGAAACTGGGCTACGAAAGTACACCGTACGTCAATATTCACGGGGATGTTCCGGAAGTGGGATTTGCTTCGTTTGAAGATTCACCCAGATATTCTACAGGGTATACGACGCTGTTCAATTCTTTGGGAACCGTCCCGGAAACCCACATGCTAAAACCGTATGACAAAAGAGTAGATGCGACCTACAAATATATGCTGATAAGTCTTCAGAATTTAGATAAAGATTACAAAAAGATAAAACAGCTTCGAATTGAAAATTTAAAGCAGTACCAGGCAGGAAAACAATATGGAATCCGGTGGAAAATAGACTCGACGAAATATTCTTCGATGGATTTTAAAGGATATGAAGGAAAATATAAACCCAGCGAAATTTCCGGTAAGCCAAGACTGTACTATGATCGTACCAAACCCTTTACGAAAAAAATAAAACTCTTTACAACCGCCGTTCCGACAGGATATATCACCATTCCGAAATATTACGTGATTCCCCGGTCGCAATACCGCGTGATCGAAGAGCTGAGAAGGAATCAGATCCAGATGAAAATGATTCAGCGTGACAGCACTATTGCTGTACAATCTTATAAAATTAATGATTTTAAGACTGTGAAAAACCCTTATGAAGGGCATTATCTGCATTTTGAAACCACTGTTGAAAAGTCCGATAAAATGCAGAGTTTCTCTGCGGGGGATTATATTGTCTCAACCAGCCAGGAAGGCATAAAATATATTATCGAAACCCTGGAACCGGAAGCAATAGACTCCTTCTTCAACTGGAATTTTTTTGATGGCATCGTAGCGCAGAAAGAATACTATTCCGCGTATATTTTTGAAGATACGGCAGCAGAATTACTGAAAAAAGATAAAGGTCTTAGGCGGAGATTTGAAGCGAAGAAAGCCTCTGATAAAAAATTTGCCGAGGACGGAACTGCCCAGCTGGATTGGATCTATATCAATTCGCCTTACTTCGAGGAAAAAACCTTCAGACAATATCCTGTCTGCAGAATTTTATAAGTTTTGTAGAGTACCCGTTTTAATTAATTCAGATAAAGGCTGATTCACAAAAATAGCTGCCCTGATAAGATGAGGTCTGTATTAGATAAAAAAAATAAGCTGCCGAGCAGCTTATTTTATATTGGACCCATTATATAAAATTTGGATTCCCTGTGGCTCCCTGTGGAAGAAAAACAACTTTTCTTTTGATGTTTTTTGCCTTTTCCAGGGCTTTAATGGCTTTTTGTCTTTCAATTTCCCTGTTGAAATGGGAATTGTTGTTTTCAGATTGTGAAGATGAATTCATATGTAATATTTTTAGTGTGGTAATATCATCCAATCTAAAAGTATACCATTTTCGAAAAAGACTCAACATGTGGTATCCAAAAAATGCGTTTCAATCGAAACGCATTTTTATTTATTTGGGTAAACCTCTTTTTAAAGCGGATTCAGCTCGTCTAATAGCAACTTTTTCTTTCCAGTCCATGTATTTGTTTTTAAAATTGGACTTCATGATATCATCAAACTTACGCTGAACCGTAAGATTCCATAATGATTGCGCCTTTACAGTCCATGACTTATCCCAGGCTCTCAGAGAGAGGGAGAAGCTGCCGTCCAGATATTTCATCCAGTGCCACCAGCCGGTTGGCATAAATAAAGTGTCACCATGCTCCAGATAACAGTCGATACCTTCTATACCGTCAAGGGCCGGAAATTTTTCAAAGTCCGGGTTTTCGATATCATAATCTTCAAGTGCATAAGTCGCATAGGGGATCTGATAAAGTCTTTCTCTCCATTTGTTTTCAAAAAGTATGACATGCTTTCTTCCATTGAAATGCGTGTGAAAAATATGCGCAAGATCGATATCAAAATGCAGGAAAGTAACGGAGCTTCTGCCACCAAAAAACATACTCGGATATTTATCTAAAAATCCACCCATCAGAGCCTTGGGAGAAATATAATCTTCCAGCAGTTTCGGGGCATGTTTTATAGGGTCAAAAAAGAAAATTCTGAGATCTGTAGGCTCTTTCTGAATGAGATCAATATAATCTGCGAATTTCATTTTTGTGGTAGGCGTGTTAATGGGAGCGGCAGGATCAGCCTTTTTAGAATCGTAAAGAGGTACTTCTACATCCCCGACTACCTCCTTCATGTATTCCATCGTCCATTTTTGGTAGGCAGGCCACTTTCTTGCCATGTTTTTAATCACAACAGGTTTTCTAGGCTTCAGATATTTTTCGATAAACTCTTCCTGAGTAATATCATCTACAACATCTATAGGCTTTAAGTTAATTCCCATTTTATAAATTTTATGTTACAAAATTATTAAATAAAAGATTACAATACCGTGTTTAAATTTTTTTTAATCTATGATTCAAATCATTATTTTAAATACTCAGACTAAATAGAAAGATCTTAACATCAAAATACCCTGTAAGAATATTACAGGGCAAAAACACAAATTGATGAATAAGGATTTATTCTGTTGCTAATATAAAACTTTATTTTAACTACAAAATTGTGTAAAGGTTTATATTGTAGGTTGTTATATTACATTTCTATTCATTTTATTCTCCTATATGACTTCCAATTAGATGCACTTTAAGAAGAGAATCTTTTTTGTAGTATTTTTTAAGGGAAAAAATTTTTTTAAAAAAAATATAACTAGTTTCGTAGTGATAAAGAGGGCTTTAACCTTTTATTATAAAATACATCTTTATAAAAGTGTAACAAAAAATAGTTAACATGAACTAATTACGAAAATAATAATTTATGAAAAAAAATATTTCTTTATTTCTGATGCTTCTTTTCTCCGTACTCACGTATGCACAAAAAACGGTTACGGGGAAAATTACAGACTCAGATGGAGAAGCAGTGCCCAGCGCAAGTGTCACCATTGAAGAACCGGGAAAAGATGCCATTCTTGCGTATGGAATTTCGAATTCAAAAGGTGAATACAAAGTAACGTTCACGTCATCTGAGCCTAAAGTAGATCTGAAAGTGAAAGCCTTTAATCAAAGACCTCTTACCCAGCAGATCTCAAACAGTGACCAGACAATAAGCTTCAAAATGCAGTCTGAAACCACAGAAATAAAAGAAGTTCAGCTAAAGACCAAAATGATTACCTCCAGAGGAGATACCATCGCCTATGACCTTAAGGCTTTCGATAATAAAAATGACAGAACCCTTGCCGATGTAATGAAAAAAATTCCGGGTATTGAAGTGAATACCGACGGAACGATTCTTTACCAGGGAAATGCAATCAACAAATTTTATGTTAACGGAAAAGATTTAATGGAAGGAGGGTATGGCACCATTAACAACTCTCTTCCGAAAGATGCCGTATCCAAAGTGGAAGTTCTGGAAAATCACCAGCCCGTAAAAATTCTTCAGGATAAAGTACCTTCCGATCAGGCGGCTATTAATATTAAGCTGAAAAATTCTGTTACCATGACGGGAAGGGGAGAAGTAGGAACAGGTTTTGGAGATCCCTGGCTCTGGAATGTAAAATTAACCCCGATGTTTTTCGGACAGAAAAGCCAGTGGGTCGTTAATTATAAAACCAATAATATGGGGGAGCAGGTCGAAAATGAAGGAAATATCCTCGCTTTCGGAAGCAGTTGGGAAGGAAGAAGGATCAATGCATCTCAGAACGACTGGCTTAATGTAGAAACAGCAAGTACCCCGAATACTCCTGTAAAAAGATATCTGATGAATAATGTTCATTATGTATCGGCCAATTACCTGACCAATATCGACAGCAAAAAGGAGTGGGAGCTGAAAGCCAATGCGAATTATACCAACAATGCCGTAGAACGGGAAGACTACAGGGAAACTACGTACCAGACAGGAGAACTTGCCGGGTCAAAAGTAATTAACAGTATAAGAAATAACTTTTATACCGATAAAATAAAAGGAGAACTCATCTTCACGAAAAATGCGAAAAAAGGATTCTTTAAAAACACCACCAGTTTCAGCCAGTTCTGGAACGGAGATAGGGCCGTTGCGATAAGGGAAGGCAGAACAGGAAATGAATCTGTACAGTCTCCGACTTCTTCATTTCAGAATTCATTAAGCACCATCATTCCATGGAAAGAAAAAATGGTGAATTTTAAATCATTTATCAATTATCAGGATGATACACAAACACTTCAGGTGTCTCCTGCGAGCTATATGCTGATTCCTTTTAAAATAAGTGCAGATTCGATCGGAAGAATTAATTTTGCCCCCGGATCTATTGCTGAACAGAGATTCAGACTTAAAACATTAGACACTTCCCATTCGGCAAATATCAGTTTTTCAACCAAAGGCTGGACCTTTACGCCACAGGTTGGACTGGATTTTTCATCAGACCAGTTAAATACTAACTTTAACGGTTCAGCAGTTCCTGTGAATCCCGGAGACCTGCAGCCGGACTTCAGCAGCCCCGCTTACGAAAACGATCTGAGATTTACAGAGATCAATCCAAATGCATCAGTGGGTGTCAATTATAAATCGGAAAACTGGATGTTATTCGCCAACTTTCCTGTTAATTTCAACAATATTAAAGCGGAGGACGGCCAGAGAGGGGTTTCGAAATCCTTAAATAAAGTGACTTTCACACCGAATATTTTTGCCCAATATTCATTTGCTTCTTTCTGGAAAGCCAGTGTCAACGGAAATATAAGCAATAACTTCGGAGATATCAAATCGGCCTACGCGGGATATATGTTGCTTTCGCCGACAGGATTTAATGTGATGGATCCCAATAACCCGATCCCACAAACAACAACTTCCTCCGCAGGTTCAAGAATAGAATACAGAAATCCGCTGAATAATTTATTCTTTAATGTAAATTACGCATTAAGCGACAGCAAAAGAAATCTTCTGGCAGCTCCTATTCTGGATCCCGCCACAGGATTTACATTAATGCAGTATAAAAATCAGGAAAATCATGCAAAGAGCAGCCGGTTAAGTGCCGAGGTCGGAAAATATTTCCCGAAGTTTAAGACCAATGCATCGATCAGTTATGGCAATACAACATCCGTTTCAGATGCCTTTTTAGATGATGAAGAATTTAAGAACAGGAACAACGCCCAGACTTACGGATTTAAACTGAACAATACCTATTTCAGCTGGATGAGCGTAGACTATAATATGAGTCTTTCAAGAACGAAGCAGGACAGCCGGGAAGGAACTCTGGGCGTGAACAAAGGATATAACCATAATCTGGCTGTTTTTTTCTACCCGATTGAAAACCATACCATAGGTTTCAACTGGGATCAGGTCAATACGGTGAACGGACCGAATAAATACGATAATCCATTTTATGATATATCCTATCAGTTTTCATGGGCTAAAAAGAAAGTCGATTTTGAACTGAAATGGATGAATGTCGGAAATCGTAAAGTCTTTGAAACCTATGATCTGGACGGACAGTTCAATGCCATCCGATATACCAGAATACAGCTTCGCCCAAGCCAGGTAATGTTTACGGTGAAGTTCAACTTTAAATAAATTAAAAACCAATCTCAATGAGATTGGTTTTTTACTGGAAGAAGCTCCGGGAAACCTAAGATTTACGGTAAGTCAGTAGCATAAGTGCTGCATCACACCATGAAATCAGTAATGGTTCCAATGATGAATATCTGTACAGCTTCGGTCTCGTCCGTAGGATAAATCAAGGATCCGGAAAATTGTAAAAGAATCATCCGGGTTCTGAAGCTGAAAATTTCATATAGTTTTACTGTATTGAATAAAAAAACAAAAAATTATGTAACAAAATCTGTAAACTATAAACTAATAACCATAAACATTCTATTAAAATGAAAAAACTATTCTCTTTATTCTTTATCATGGTTCTGGTTTTTGCTCATGCACAGGAATCTAAAGAAACGGCAAACCGCTTTTTCTATGAACTGACCTTTAAACCAAAGAAAGACTCTGCAAAGCTCGATAAAGTAATCGCCATACTGGACATTACAGGAAAAAAATCCATCTATCAGGATTATACCGTTCCTGCACAGGATTCCATTATTAAATCTGCTGTAGAAGAAATGGAAAAAACCAAGACTTTCAAGGATATGAGCAAGCTGGTAAAAATGCCGAAGTTTTCATATAAAATTGTGAAAACATATCCGGATATGAAACAGCAGTATGTCGACAGAATCAGTATGAATTTATTTGGTTTTGATGATCAGGTTACCTTAAACTGGAATATTTTACCGGAAAAAGAAAAAATAGGAGCGTATAATACTCAGAAGGCAACTACGGAATTCGGCGGAAGAAAATGGACTGCCTGGTTTACGACAGAAGTTCCTTTTCAGGATGGACCTTATAAATTCTACGGGCTGCCGGGCTTAATTGTAAAAATTGAGGACACTGAGAAAAATTATTCATGGAAACTGAGCGGAAATAAAAAAATCGAAAATTATGAAGAATTGACCTATTCTGACAAGATCAATGCTAAATATGGGATTCCTACTACCGTGACCCCTACGACTAAAGAAAAGTTTGATAAAGCTTACACCGGATATAAGCAGGATCCGATGGCTGAATTCCGTCAGAAAATAAGCCCTGAAATGATGACTATGAAAATGCCGGGCTCGGATATTACGATTGGGGATTTTGCCAAAAAACAGGAAAAAATAGCAAAAGATTTTTTTAACGCCAACGATAATCCGATTGAAAAAAATCAGGTTCAGGATAAAAAGAAAAAATAGCATTCTTATCAACTAAATTATATTGAAGTCACCCCGAGCATAAATGTTATGTTTGGGGTGATTTTTTTTAATTAGCATAGTATAGTGATATTGCAAATAGCCGCAAATACAGGTGTATTTGATGAAAAATATACTAAAATATTTGGCTGCTGGATTAATTTAGTTTATTTTTAAAAAAAACATTTTAAAAAATTATTTCGACATGAAAAAACTCATTTTCGGATCATTATTCATGATCTCCATGGTTACCTCTGCAAAAACGGCAGATACAAATCCAACATCAGATTTAAAAAAAGAGGATCAAGTTTTAGTTGCTAAAAAGACACTTCAAAACGATGGTAAAGAAGCGAAAAAAATTGAGGTTACCTCAAGAATTGCAGTTGATCCTTGTGTCGTTGCTGTAGTGGTTCCTCCGCCTACCAATTTGGACGCTTTGCTGGCCTGTCTGAAATCAATATCTGATTCGGTACAGCCGTAAAAACAAATAGACAGAACAATTTCAAAAACCGGGTATTTATATCCGGTTTTTTGTTTATGTAAATCGTTATTTAGATTAAATTTAAATAGCGTATATTTGCGTACACAAAAATCAGGCTTTGAAAGAGAAGAATTTACATAAGTTGAGTGCTTTTCCCAAAAATAAACTGGGAAAAATATCGGGGTATGATAACGAACATCTGAAGATGCCCAATAAGATCATTGAAATGGGTCTTCTGCCGGAGACATCGTTCCGAATTTTGTACCAGGCTCCGTTCAACGGACCTATGTATGTAGAATTTGGAGAAGAAAAAAGCCGTATTGCCCTTCGGGAAGAGGAAGGAGATTTTATTATTGTTGAAGAATTGATTTGATGCAGGAAAATAAGAAAAAGCAGGTACTTTTAGTTGGAAATCCTAATGTAGGAAAGTCAACGGTTTTTAATGCGCTCTGCAACAAAAAACAGAAAACCGGGAATTATGCAGGAGTAACCGTAGCAAGCCATTCGGGACATTACAGGTACAGGAATGAGGAGGTTGAGGTCGTTGACCTGCCGGGTTCTTACAGTCTGTATCCAAGCTCCGAGGACGAAGCCATTTTTTCCAAATTTCTTTTAGATCACCAGAAGGATTATGCAGGCGTTATCTATATCCTTGAAGCATTAAGTTTAAAAAGAGGTCTGCTTCTATTTCAGCAGATCCAGGATTTGGGAATTCCGATGATTCTGGTCATCAACCAGATCGATCAGGCAGAAAGAAGAGGAATTACCATTGACTTTCAGAAATTTTCAGAATCTCTGGGAATAAAAATCATCAAGACCAATGCGAAAGAGCAGATGGGTATTGATGAAATTAAAGAAGCTGTTTTAGCAAATAATTTTGTAAAAACCGACAAAGCTTCATTCCAAACACCGGATGAGCATAAAGATTTTATACGGAAAATAGCGGCACACAAAGGTCTCGATAATGAATATAAAGCCTGGATGAGCCTTTCGCTCGGAACAGATTCAGTGAGAACCGGAGCGCTGGCGCGACAAGTAAATGAACCAGATTCTAAAAGCCTGGTTCCAAAAAGATTACAGGTTCAGGAGACCGTGAGGAGATATCAGAACGTTGATAAAATTCTGTCTGATGTCATCACCAAAAAACCACAGTTCAAAGAGCTGTTAACCGAGAAACTGGATAAGGTTCTGGTTCATAAGTTTTGGGGATATGCCGTTTTTATGATGATTTTACTCCTCATTTTCCAAAGCGTATTCTTCTTGGCAGAATATCCGATGAACTGGATCGATGATGCCTTCGCATGGCTTTCTGCTTTTACCGGAGAGCATCTGCCGGAAGGACCTTTAAATTCATTGATTTCAGATGGAATTATTCCCGGGTTGGGTGGTATTATCATTTTTGCACCTCAGATCGGAATTCTGTTATATTTCCTTTATTTACTGGAAGATTCAGGATATATGGCACGCGTAGTTTTCCTGATGGACCGTATTTTACGGCCGTTCGGACTCAATGGAAAAAGTATTGTTCCGCTGGTTTCCGGAACAGCCTGCGCGATTCCGGCCGTGATTTCCACAAGAAACATTGAAAATTTAAAAGAAAGACTGTTGACAATCCTGGTGACGCCATTTATGACGTGTTCTGCCAGACTTCCCGTTTACAGTATCATTATCGGCCTTATCATTTCAGATAAGACTTTTTTAGGAGTACAGTATAAAGCTTTGGTTCTGATGGGAATGTATTTATTAGGTTTTTTCGTAGCTTTACTTTCTGCAGCCATTCTTAATAAATTTATCAAAAGCAAAGGCAAGACTTATCTTGTGATGGATCTGCCGACATATAAAAAGCCACTGTTCGGATATGATCTGAAAATGGTGCTCGGAAAGGTCTGGGATTTCATTACCGGCGCCGGAAAAATTATTTTCATAGTCAGTATCATCATCTGGTTTCTGAGCTATTTTGGTCCGAAGCAAAAACCGGATCAGTGGGTGGCAACAAATGTAGAGCTCGATCATTCTTATCTGGCCAAAATCGGAAAGGGGATAGAGCCGGTAATTGCTCCTTTGGGCTACGACTGGAAAATGGGAGTAGGAATCCTGACAAGCTTCGTGGCAAGAGAGGTTTTTGTAGGAACCATGTCTACTTTATACAGTTTAGATGATGATGCTCCCGAAATGAAAGTCATTGATAAAATGCGGCATGATGTGAAGCCAAATGGAGAAAAGGTCTTCAATTTTGCAACAGGAGTGTCGGTGCTTTTATTTTACGCATTTGCAATGCAGTGTATCTCTACACTTGCAGTAGTTTACAGAGAAACCAAAAGCTGGAAATGGACCGCTTTTCAGGTTGTGATGATGACAGGTTTGGCCTATTTTGTGTCGATGTTTGCTTACCAAATATTAAAGTAATGGAATCTTCATTAATTTTACAGTATATCATTGTTCTACTGATCGTTGGATTCGCATGCTATTCTTTATTCAGAATATTGAGAAAGAATTTTGCGCCGAAAAAATTCAGTTCAAAAAGAACAAATTGTGATAAAGATTGCGGTTGTTCATAATAAACCGATAAGGAGTATTAAAAAATGTGGTATTTTCATTTTCTGAAAACGAAACCCATTTTGGATTGAAACACCGAAAAATATTTTTTGTAATACCTTTTCTATACGCTGTTCACGGAAGAGCGCAGGAAGATTCTGCCAAAATCATATCGTATGAAGATCGCGTGATGATCCGTGCTACTGCAGACACGAATATAGAAAGCTATACATTTTATACAGAAGGAAATCAGAAGGAGACCGTACTTTCCATCAACAACAAAATAAAAACCTCTGTTTCCGTAGATTACAGAATCATTAGTGCAACCCTGTCTTTTGCGCCTAAATTTATTTCTTCAAATAAATACAATCCTCTGAAAGGAAATAGTGCTTACACCGATTTTACGGTCAGGTTCTTTCCCAAAAGACTTACTCAAACCCTGTATTATAAGAATGTAAAAGGATTTTATGTTGAAAATATGCAGGACATCCTGCCCGGATGGCAAAAAAATAAGGATGCCTATATTCAGTTTCCGGATCTTAGGGTACAGACTTTCGGAGGATCTACCGCCTATGCGCTCAATAAAGATTTTTCCGTGAAAAGCATCTATACCCAGGGTGAATGGCAGACAAAAAGCAGGGGAAGCTGGACTCCTTTTTTAGATTACGATTATACCATTTTCAGCGATACCATAGCAGGACAGAAAAGCAAAGAAACCCAGATTAATATCGGAGCGAATATGGGCTATTTCTACAATTGGGTGATTGCCGGTAAAGTGAATATTGCTCCCTATATAGCAGCTGGGCTCGGAGCGAAATTTTCGAGCTTCAGAGATACTTTGGAAGACGGAACGAAAGGGATGAGAGAAAACACCCAATATCTGACCGTAAGGTTTGGCAGTGGGCTTCACATCGGGTATAATACAGACCGGTTCCTGTTTGGAGGAAAGATGATCTTTAATGCCAATGCTTACAGTCAGAAAAAAAATTATACGGTGGAAAACAGCAATTATTTCGGGCTGGTTTATGTAGGATACCGCTTTGCTCCTCCAAAGGTGGTAAAAAGCAACTACGATAAGCTTCAGAAAAAGATCCCCATCTTATAGGTAAAGTCTTTTTAAGTATCTTTGCTGCGGAAATGAGGCATAAACCAATTAAATATATATAAAAACATAATGTCGTTAATTAAATCTATTTCAGGGATAAGAGGAACCATAGGGGGGAAAGTGAATGATAATCTGACACCTCTTGATGTTGTAAAATTCGCTTCGGCGTTCGGAGCGTGGCTTCAGAATAATAAAAATAAAAAGGATTTAACCTTAGTGATCGGAAGAGACGCCAGAATTTCCGGACAGATGGTTTCTTCTCTGGTAACAGCAACATTACAGGGTCTGGGGATCAATGTTATAGACCTGGGACTTTCTACAACACCTACTGTTGAGATCATGGTGCCGGAACTGAAGGCTGACGGAGGAATTATCCTTACCGCTTCACATAACCCCAAGCAGTGGAATGCACTGAAATTACTGAATGAAAAAGGAGAATTTATCACCGGAGAAAACGGGGCGGAGGTTTTAGCGCTGGCTGAAAGTGAGGATTTTAATTATGCAGAAGTGGATAATTTAGGTCAATATGAAACCCGTGACGATGCTTTTGATATTCATATCCAGCAGATTCTTGATTTGCCAATGGTGGATGCTGAAGCGATCAGAGCGAAAAATTTCAAAGTTGTCTTAGATGCTGTAAATTCCACAGGAGGGATTGCCATTCCAATGTTGTTGGATAAATTAGGTTGTGAAACCATAAAATTATATTGCGAACCCACAGGTCAGTTTCCGCATAATCCGGAACCATTGAAAGAACATTTGGGAGATATCTGCGAATTGGTGAAGAAAGAAAATGCTGATTTGGGAGTTGTGGTAGATCCTGATGTCGACAGGCTGGCGTTAATTGATGAAAACGGCGAAATGTTTGGGGAAGAATATACCTTAGTTGCGGTGGCAGACTATTTACTGAAAAATAAAAATGGAGCGGCTGTTTCAAATCTTTCTTCAAGCCGTGCCCTAAGAGATGTTGCCCATACCCACCATTCAGAATATTTTGCGAGTGCTGTTGGGGAAGTAAATGTGGTTACTTTAATGAAGGAAAAAAATGCGGTAATCGGAGGAGAAGGAAACGGAGGAATTATTTATCCCGATTTGCATTATGGAAGAGATTCTCTGGTTGGCGTTGCCTTGTTTCTGACTCATCTGGCGAAAGAAAATAAAACCGTTGCTGAATTGAGAGCAGGGTATCCGAGTTATTTTATGGGTAAAAAGAAAATAGAACTGACTCCCGAGATCAATGTAGATGATATTTTATCTCAGATGGAAAAAGAATATCAGAATGAAGAGGTTTCTACGGTAGACGGCGTGAAAATAGATTTTGAAAACAATTGGGTCCACCTTCGCAAATCGAATACGGAGCCGATCATCAGAATTTATACTGAAGCCCGATCTCAGGAAGAGGCAGACAGATTAGGAGACGATATTATCGCAAAAATCAAAAGTTTGATTTAATAAATATAACGGGACGGGACTTTAGGTCCCGTTCTTTTACAGTAGGTACATCTACTTAAAAACACATTTTTTTTCAAAGAAACACTCAAATAAACGATGGAGAAGCAGATCATGTTATCCGTTTCCGGGAATTCAGGAACATTCGCGGCAGCTGTTAACGGAGATTAAAAATAGATAAAGAAAGAGTTTAAGTAAAAAATATCAGAAAGGTTTACAGTAGAGATATTTCAGGCTAAGACGATTAATTGTGTTAATTTAACAATAACTCCTCTTTATTTTTCCGGAATAATTTGATTCTTATCTTCTTTTCACTATCTTTAAGATAGAAATTTACAAAGATATATGTCAAAAAAATTTCGCAACTTTGCATACGTTTTGAATGATAAATTTCAGAATTAATATTAATTAATAAGTTTGTCGAGGTTTGTAAGCATATTCGAACATTGGCTGACGAGGGAAAAAAGTATTGGAAGAATATTTTGGAAATGAACTTGTAAAAAAGTTCGAGGAAATGATGGAAAACAATGATGAATTCTACTTTGATACAGAAGAGTTGGAAGATATCATTGTTTATTATCTGGAGCTTGGAGATTTTAATTATGCTGATACAGCAGTAAATTACGGTCTGAAGCTTCATCCCAATTCTCTGGATATCAAGATAAAAAAACTTGAAATTCTTCTGGAGTGGGAAGATTATAATACGGCAAAAGAACTTATCAGTGAGTTAAAGGGTTCCTCAATGGAGAATACCGACTTCCTGGTATGCTATGCGAAGTATTATTCGAATTTAGGAAATCCTAAAAGATCCATAGAAATTTGTAAAAAAGCACTGGAACTGAAAGAAGAAGAAAACTTCCTTCACAATTTCATTGCCGATGAATATGTTAATTTAGGAGATCCTTTTAACGCTCTTAAACATTACAGGAAAGCACTGAAAGAAGACCCCACCGATGAGTATTCGCTGGAAAACAGTATGATCTGCTTTGCTGATCTTAATAAGAGCGATGAGGCCATTGCGTTTCTTAACGAATACCTGGATGACTTTGCCTATTCGGAAGTCGCTTGGTTTGAATACGGACAGTTTTATTTCAACAGAAAAAACTATGAGGAGGCCATAAAAGGGTATGATTATCTTTTGGCCATTAACTCAAGCTCTGTGGGAGTATATGCTAATAAAGCTGCCTGCTATGAAGCATTAGGACAGTACCAGAAAGCCATTGAAGTTTATGAAGAAATGTTGGAGCTTGAATATACGAAAGCTTTTACATTCTATAAAATAGGACTTTGTTATAAAGCCTTAAAACAGCCGATCGTTGCTTTAAATGCTTTCCAGAAATCGCTAAGGGAAGATCCTCAGTTTTATCTGTCGATGATGGAACAGTCTTATCTTTATGAAGAGATGGGCGGCATGTCTGAAGCATTGCACTTTGCAAAAGAAGCTACCCATTTAAACGAAAATAACCTCGATTATCAGAAAAGACTTGCGTTTTTATTTATCGACTCCGGAAAATTTGAAGAAAGTCTTTCCTGTCTTAAGAAATTAGTGGATGCAGAGCCGTCGAGATTTTATAACTGGTATGCTTTTTCGGAAGTGTTGATGTTGCTGGGTGAATATGAAGAGGCGGTTACTATTTTATACAGTGCCTTAAAAGAACATGACCGGGCAGAATTGTACTACCAGCTCAGCAATTGTTATTTTAATTTAAAAGATCAGGAAAAAGGGGCCGAATCCCTTCAGAAAGCTTTAGAATTAGACCCTTCTCTGGCTACAGATATGCAGAAAAAATATCCCTACATCAAAGATGAGGTGAAAAAGGTCAAGGCAAAAGTGAAAAAGAAAAATTAGTCATTTATCACTCATTCAGATGGTAAAAAAAAGATAAAATCCTGCCGCAATGCAGGATTATTTTTTTATAGCAGCCGGCCGGGCTCTTAAAAATATCAGTCCGGCAATGATAATACCTGCTCCGATAAATTGTAAAACGCTAAGTTTTTCACCGTCCAGAAGACCCCAGATGATAGCGACAATCGGCATCAGAAGGGTAACAGTAGATGCAAATAGGGGAGTGGAAACTTTTAACAGCCGGTAATTCATCATCATAGCCAGTCCGGTCCCGAATACAGAAAGCAGACCTACAAACATCAGGCCTGTCAAATTATTTTCACTAAAACTAAAGGTGGAGAAGAATCCTGTAAAGCATAAAGCAACTAATGAGGGGAAAAATAATACGAAAGAAAAAACAAAAGCCGATAAGACTGTTGAGGAAACATCCATTAATTTAGATTTTACGGTCGTTGTGCTCAACGCATAACATAAAGTAGCCAGTAGTAATAATAAAATGGGAATCAGTTTAAATTTTCCGCCTTCCCCGTCACCGCCGAAGGCGAGTAAGCATACGCCTGCAAAGCTTATTAAGGTCCCTGTCATCTGTCGCTTTGTTGTTTCAAACTTCCAGATCAGGGCACCGACAATAATTACAAAAATGGGCATCATGGAATTGATGATTCCTGCAATGCTGCTGCTGACTTCCGTTTCGGCAATCGGAAACAGAAACATCGGAATAAAATTTCCCGTAAACGCAGCCAGCAAAAGCCATTTTAGATGTTTTTTAGGAAACAGTTTATATTTTGAAATGGCAATAGGCATTAAAATTATTCCGGCGATCAAGACCCTTAATGCGCCAACCTGATAGGGGCTGAAATGTTCCAGTGATTTTTTTATCAGGATAAAAGACGATCCCCAGATGAGACTCAGGACGACCAGAAGAATCCATTTTTCTCTATCTGCGTTCATTATTTTTATGTAAAATTTTTAGAAATTCTATTTTAGGAATCATTTTTGCGCCCAGGCTTTCCAAATGCTCCGTATGAGACTGGCAGTCAATTAATTCTATGGTGTCTTTGTTATTTTCAACAAAGTAAATAAATCCTGCTTTTGAAGCATTGCTCACTTTTGCAAACATACTTTCCCCACAGAAAACGTGACCGATCTGAAGACCATAAAATCCACCCACCAGCTCATCGTTTTGCCAGACTTCAATACTTCTGGCCAGCCCATATTCGTGGAGCTGAATGAAAGTTTCCATGAGTTCATCCGATAACCACGTTCCTGTTTGGCCCTTTCTGTTTGCCTGCTGACAGTTTCTGATAACTTCCCTGAAGTTTTTATTCTCAGAAAAGGTGAAAATACCACGCTGAAGTATTTTTTTCATGGATTTTGAAATCTTCAATTCGGCTGGATACAGCACAAAACGCGGATCCGGGCACCACCAAAGAATCTCCTCCCCGGGTTATACCAGGGGAAAATTCCCAGTTGATAAGCAAACCAGATTCTTTCTATAGAAAGATCGCCACCGAAAGCGATCAGTCCGTCGTGGCCATCGTAAATTTCCGGATCCGGGAACGAAATCTCGCTTTCTTCTAATCGAACCATTTTTTAAGGAAAAAAAATCCCACTTAAGAAAGCAGGATTATATTTCAAGTATTTTCTTCTCATTAGAAAGGTAAATCATCGTCATCGTCTCCGGCAAACGGATTTTCGTTGGATACAGGAGATGAAGATTGTGACGGTGCAGCCTGCGTAGGCTCTGAACCGTTATCGAATACCTTTTCTACCCTCCACCCTGTAATGGAGTTGAAGTATTTTGTTTCGCCCTGAGGAGAAACCCATTCTCTTCCTCTGATGTTGATTCCGACCTTTACATTTTCCCCTTCCTTCAGATTATCCAATAATCCGATCTTATCAGACAAAAATTCAATGTTTATCGGCTGAGGATACTGTTCCTGCGTCAAAATCACCATTTCTCTTTTCTGGAAACCGCTCGCAAAAGTCTGAGCATCAAATATTTTCTTTACCGTTCCTTGTAATTCCATATCATAATAATTAACGATGTAAAAGTAAGAAAATCAATCGTAATAAAGACTACGGGAGAAAAAAAATGTAAAAAAATTAATTTTTTTTTCTAAAAAGTTTGGAACTAAAAGAATTTATCCTATCTTTGCACCACTGAAAACGGAAAACGAAACAAGTTCTTTAGAAAATAAGTTTTCAGAATAAACAACGCGGATGTGGTGTAATTGGTAGCCACGCCAGACTTAGGATCTGGTGCCGAGAGGCGTGGGGGTTCGAGTCCCTTCATCCGCACAGTATGCGAAAATAGCTCAGCTGGTAGAGCACAACCTTGCCAAGGTTGGGGTCGCGGGTTCGAATCCCGTTTTTCGCTCCACGCCATGCCCTGGTGGTGGAACTGGTAGACACGCAGGACTTAAAATCCTGTGCCTCTTTTGGCGTGCGGGTTCAAGTCCCGCCCGGGGTACTTTAAAAAGCTGATAATTTTAGATTATCAGCTTTTTTTGTTTATTCGGTGTCCTTATTTGTTAATTTTTTACGTAGAGTGTTTTTGGGATCATGAACAAAAGTTGGGGACTATGCAAAAAGTTGAGAGAGTCTGAACAGGAAAAATGCTTTGTCTTTTACTCCCCGAAGCTGTAATCTGAAGTTTTTAATTTTAGCATTAAAAGATTCTGCCGAAGCGTTGGTACTTCTTCTGTCGAAAAAGTTTAAGATGCCGCTGTAATGATTCATTATTGTTTTTCTTAAAACTGAGAATGATTTAAAACCTGATGTTTCAACATCCCTGAACCAATGCGCTAACTTTGTCATGGCAATAGATTTGGGAATATTCTGATTGTAAATCTTTCTTAATCCATCCGATAACCCATATGCCTTCTTTAAATCAGGATATTCTGTAAATAAAATTTCAGCTCTCTGCATTTGAGAAGGCGTCCACTTTTCCCTGCTTTTGTAGAGTAAATACCTGCTTCTTGCCAGAAGCTGTTTGCGGGTATCACCGTTTTCAAACGTTTCTATCTCAATAGGCTCCCTGTTTTTCTTTGCTTCATCGAGCAGGCTATTTTCCCATTCTATAGCTTCCCAACGGTAGTTGATCCTTAATTCCTGAAGGGCTTCAGTGGCGAGCTTCTGAACATGGAACCGGTCTATGACCTTAATAGCATCAGGGAAACAGCGTTTGGCAATAAGCTTCATAGACCCGGCCATATCAAGGGTAATTTCCTTTACATTTTTGCGAAGCTTCCTGTTTATTTTCAGAAGCTGCTCAATGACCTCTTCACTCTGTGTACCTTTGATAATGGCAACAATACTGCCTTTCCTGCCTTTTGCTTTTTTGGAAGTAAGAACCGTGTATAATTCTCCCTGGGAAAGAGCAACTTCATCCAGAGACAGAGAAGAGGAGCAATTTTCCGGATAAAGAATCCAATCTTCCGCATGGGGCTTTTGGAGCCAGTCTTTGAACCCGCTTAATGATTTTTTGTATTGCCTGCGGAATGTCTTTCCCTGTACCCCATACATCTCACCGATGGTTTCTAAGGGAAGGGCTTTAGTATCGGCTGATTTTTTTTAAGAACTCCGCAAAGTCCTTTGTCATGCGGGTTCCAACGGCAATGAGATTCCAGTCTCTCTGCAGGATCTTACCAGATTTTATATCGGTCCATCTTCTTCGTCTGATGTGAAGTTTTACAGGTTTTCCACGGAGAGGAAAGTCATTAACCGTGATTTCTTCATGAAAGCCTTTGGATTGTAGATGCAAAGAGGAAAGCTCTTTGGGAACAGTATTTTTTTCCTCAAAATAAAGATGAAGCAATCCTTCTTTTTCTTCAAAATGGGTAATATCAAAGTATTCAACCAGATATTCCGGTAACAGTAATTTTAATAATTCTTTCTCAGATGACATCTGGTAAAATTACATTTATTAATTTTTCTCCCCAACTTTTTATACTGATCCATTATAAATGCAAGTAGAATTTATTTTCATTTTTTACGGTAATCCATAATAGGAGAAAATTGAATGTAACTATATTTGTAATGCATATATTAATCTCTAAAATGTATATTTCGAACTATGGATGAAAATTTTTTTTTATGTAGTAATTGTTGTAAAGATGAGTCATTAAAAAATTATGTTTTAATCAACTCTAATAAAAATTCATTTCCATGCACAATTTGTTTATCTAATAATTATAATATAGATGTAACAATTAACGAAAAATTTAATAGATTTTGCAGATTTTTAATTAGATATCATTTTCCAGAGTATATATATAATTCACGATGGGGTGGAGAGGATTTTCCACTTCCATTTTATATGCAGAACAGTATAATCAATCATGAATTTGCAGATAAAATATCTAGAGAAGAAGAAATAGATCAATTTATAGATACACTATTTGATTTAAATGAATATCCTTTTGATGACTTATATTATGGGTATGACGATACTGGAAGGGGTTTGTTTTCTTATTCTTTAAAAGAAAATGGTTCAAAATATTGGCATAAATATAAACCAGAATTACAAAAAAAGAATCATTACCTTTTAATAAATGAAGCTTCTTTAATATTCAAACAAGCTTTTGAAGATAATAAATACACCTTGCTCTCCGGCACTCTATTGTACAGAGCTAGAATAGGATACAAAGAAGAAAAAATAGAAGAAGAATTTTCAGTTAAAATAAAAAAAGCTTTCGAAAAAGATTCAATCTCGTCTCCCCCAATTTTTAAATCAACTTCGGGTAGGTTGAACAGGCAAGGAGTTTCTTACTTATACCTGGCTTCTAGTGAAGGAGTGGCTTTAGGAGAGGTTAGACCACAACCAGGGCATTATGTTTCTATAGGTTGCTTTGAAAACTTGGACGATCTTAAAATGGCAGATTTAAGATTTATAAATTTGTATGATCATTTTGATGATAAAGAAAGTTTAAAAAAATATCTTTTTCTCAAAGACATTTCAGATGAATTATGTTCTCCTATTCTCCCAGAGATGAATGAACAATATTTGATAACTCAATTTATTTCTGATATTATTAGAGATTTAGAGTATGATGGAATTTTATTTAAAAGTTCTGTTTATGAAGGTTATAATGCACTTATTTTTGATTCTTCTAAATTTAAATATACTTCGAAAAACTCATCATTAGTTAAAATAAAGAGTTTAGAGTATTTAACAGAGGCTGTTATTTATGATGACAATGCTTTTACGGGGTTACCTGAAGAAAGAAAATAAAAAAAAGTATAACCGTGAGTAGTAAATATTAATGAGAACATCAAAACTGATTAATCATAATAAAACCAAAATTTGAGATCTATTTAGATAAGAACTATTGTCATTTGATAGACTCATACTTATTAAATCATCTTATTATCATTGATTTCTTTAATTATATTTGAAACTTTATGAGAAAATATCCCTTACATTATTTAAATGATACCGAATTTGAAAATTTAGCTACATTGATTTGTAAAAAAATTCTCGGAGAGGCTGTTATTCCTTTTACGAAAGGTACGGACGGGGGAAGAGATGGTAGATTTCACGGAAAAGCAAATTGTTTTCCAAGCACAACAGAACCTTGGGATGGAAAAATAGTTATTCAGGCAAAACATACAACAAAGGAGAATACAAGTTGTTCTGATAGTGATTTTCAAAAGATTCTTAAGAATGATGTAGTTCCTGCAATTGAGCGTTTGAAAGGTGTAAAAAAGGTAGAGTATTATATGCTTTTTACAAATCGCAAATTAACAGGTAAGCAAGATGAGAAAATTGAAAATTTAATTGATGAAAATACAGGCATTACAAATATTGTTATTGCAGAAGAGAAAATACAACAGTGGTTACAAGCCTATCCTGATATAGTTAAAGAAGCAAAATTACAGAGTTTGTTAACGCCATTACAGTTTGATGAGCAGGACTTAAAAAACGTCATTATTGAATTTCACAAAACCATTCCCGATACTAGTATAGCAGGAAAAAGTGAAGAAGATTTTACTTATGTGGCAATAGAACGTAAAAATGAGATTAATGCTTTAAGTCAAGATTATTTTGATGAAATAATTAAAAAGAATTACACATATTTTGATTTTATTCGAGATTTTTTGAAAGATCCAATCAATAAATCTTTAAAAGAAATTTATGATGATACAATAGATGATTTAAATGCCAAAATTGTAATCAATAGAAGTGCATATAATGCTTTTGAACATCTGTTGGAAGAATTATATGATTATGTAATTACTAATAATTCTGAATTAGCAGGAAAGAAAAGATTAATTCGTCTATTTTTGCACTATATGTATTGCACTTGTGATATAGGTAAAAAAGATGCTTAAACCAGACAAACATACAGATATAAAATATTCAGTTGTATATCTTTCTGCTATTATGTTGAAAGAAATACAGCTGAGTGGTATTATTAAGTACGATGAATTAAAAAATATCTTAATGCAAAAAATAGGAAACAAAGCAAATGAGAATTTTGAGCAAGCACTTTCTTTTTTATATCTTTTGGATAGAATTCACTATTTAAAGGAACTTGATTCTATCAAACAAAACTAGATAATGAAATTAGTCAAAATATACGCTAACAAAAATCTTAAGAACATTGAGTTTAATCCAAAATTCAATGTAGTATTGGCTACTATCAATGATAAATTAAATAAAAAAGACACTCATAACCTAGGAAAGACATCTTTAATACACGTAATCAATTTTATTCTTTTAGGTTCTTTCAATAAAAAAATATTTGAAAATGATATTTTCAGAGGTGTTATATTTTATGGGGAGCTAAAGTTGAATAATGGACAATACCTTACCATAAGAAGGGAAATAGATACTAATACGAAAATTTCATTTAAGATCGATGACAATAAAAGTCAAAACTTTAATCCTCCTATTATTTGGGATGAAGAAAATCTTCCTTTCGACAAGTCTAGAAAAAAATTAAATGAATATTTGGGATTTGATGTTGTTATAAATTTTGACTATCGAAAAACTATTACATATTTTTTAAGAACACAACAAGATTTTCTTGACGTCTACAAATTGGACAAGTTCAAAGGAAAACATATTGATTGGAAACCTTTTGTATTTGAGCTCCTGGGATATGACAGTAATTTGATAATTAAAAAACTATCATTAGAGGATGATATTGAAAAGAAAAAAGGAATTATAAAAGTTCTGAAAGAAGAAGCTCGCATAAACATTGAAGACAAAGATAAATTAGAAGGTTTGCTTGATATTAAAAAACAGGATTTAGAAGTAGCATTACACACTATTGATAAATTTAATTTTTTTGAACAGGACAAAAGCCTTAACAAAGAATTGATTGAGCAAATAGATAATAAAATACAACTCTTGAACACAGAGCGTTATCGCTTGGATTATGAAGTCAACAAGCTTGAAGAGTCTTTGTCCCATTTAAATCTAAATATTAAAATTCAGGATTTAGAAGAATTATATAGAGAAACTGAACTTTATTTTCCTGAGGTTTTAAAGAAAGACTATTCAGACTTAATAAAATTCAATGAAGCAATATCTATAGACAGAAAGAAATATCTAAATGAAAATTTAGAAGATTTAAAGACACAGATTACTGCTGTAAATAAAGAACTTAAAAGCCTTGAAATTGATAAAAGTGATAAGCTTGCATTTCTGACTGAGAAAGATAGTTATGAAAAATTTAAATCATACCAAAAAAAGCTTTCTAAATTAGAAGCAGAAATTAGTAGAATTTATGATAAGATAAAAGCTGTTGACCAATCTTTGGAAATCGATGAACAAATTCAGGGAATACATTTGCAGGTCGAAAATGCGGTAACAGCGATTAGGGAGGCTGTGAGCAAAAGAAAGCACGCAGAGATAAACAGAATTTTCAATAATATTATTGTTGATATTCTCGGAACCAATGCTTTAATATCAATACAGCTGAACAAGCAAGGAAATGTAGAATACAGTGCTGATTATCAAAATCCAGCCGATCTATTAACTACTTCTGAATCACAGGGTACTACATATAAAAAAATACTTTGTATGGCTTTTGATTTGGCTCTATTAATTCACTATCGTAAAAATTCTTTTTATAGATTTGCTTATCACGATGGAATTTTAGAAGGGCTCGATGATCGTATAAAAATCAAATTATTGAACAAGGTAAAAAGCATCTGTGATGAATATGATTTACAATACATCCTATCATTGATTGATTCGGATATACCTACTGATGAAAAAGGGGAAAAATATATTTTCACGCATGATGAAATTTGCTTGGAGCTAAATGACCGAGATGATTTAGGAAAACTTTTCCTTCATAGTTTTTAATTTATATTTAAATATTAAATATAAATTTTTAGGAATATTCTAATCTTCTAAAATGATTTATAAGAGGGGGTATTCTTCAATTCATAGTGATATCTGTATTGAAAAGATTTGTAAAGATAATAACATTCAAAAACTAATATTATGAATTTAGATTTAACATGGACAAGTTTTGATGACAATCAACAGAAAGTCATAAAAGAATATTGTGCACTTTTACTTGACCAAGGATTTAACAATAGTGAAACGAATTTTTTCACATTGTATAATCAAGATAGTTCTTATATAATCATTAATATTTTGAAAGATCACATTTTTGTCAATAAACAGAGATGGATAAATTCAAAGTATAATTTTATTGAACCTCAATTGAATGCTGCAAAAACAGGAGCTCGATTCAAAGAAATTATAGACAACCTTATTTTAGCTAAAGAAGCGGATGAAGACAAAAACCTGGCATATTTTGAAACTGTAAAAAATATGATAACTAAATTGAAGGAAGAGCATGAATTTGCAGATCTTTATGATTTCGATTGTCAGACTAATAGAATGAGAAAGTTGATAAAACATGAAGGATATAATAAAAGTACCTTCATTTTCAATTTCAATAAATTAAATATGATATTTATTTTCGAAGGAAATTCGGAGCATAAATCAAGTTATCTTCCAATTGAATCTCTTTTAAGTAATACAGTTGAAGAAAATATAGAAATACTTATGTCTTTCAATGGTATGGATAATTTTATAGGAGTTAATGGATTTTTTTAAAAGGCAAATGATTAGAAAAAAAAATCTATAAAATGTCACTAATTAATTTTCAATTTGGAGAGTTTGAAAGTAGCTCTCCGGGCTGGTTTGGTTGGCTATCACTCTTGTCAACACTCACTATAACAGTTTTAAGTATCTGGTTTGCATATTATTTAGGTGAAAGAACTTATAAACGGGATAAAAAAGATAAAGCTTCTGAGGAGGAAAGAAATATCAAATCTGAGAATGAATTGTTTATAAATAATCTACAGGAATTACAAAACAACGTTCAAGTACAAATTGGTTTTTTGAAAGAATATATAGAAAACAAAGATTTCAGATTAAAAATTAATCCTATACTTCAAGTAAATTTTTTAAAATTTATTAAAGTAAGAACTTTATACAATGAAAAATCTGATCAAGGAATAACAACTTTAAATCACCTGCTAGCTAGTTTGTATTCTAATGATACGATTTTGGAAAATTTGAGATCAGAACTAAATAACTTTATCTCAAAACATAATATTCATGAGACAAAATTTAAAAATGGGTATAGACAAATTTTGTACACAAAATTCTTTAAATTCTCTAACTTGAGAGCCGTTAATTATAGAGAAAATGCTGGAAGAATAGAATGGGCTTATAATGCTGATGATATATTTATGCAAGAATATTTTAAATTAACACAATCTGATATTGCAAATGATGACACATCAACAGCTGATCATAACAAAATTGATGCAAATTTTTTATTACCTATAATTGAATTATCAAAGAATCATGTTCCAAGAGATGCTATTGCGATAGAGGTTCTTGATATAGCAAATGATGCACATTCCGCTTATCTAGATATGCAAGCTCTTACTAATGCTCATTTTAATGTCATTAATAGTTATTTAACTACACTCGAAGATCTAAATGTTGAAATACAGGAATTTTCGACAGCGTAAAAAATCTCAAGAAATAAAAAATTTTGAACAAAGGAGCAACGAGTGACAAGCGTTTTGAAGAAACGAGCAGTCTGAAGAAGTGATGACTGAAAAATTTATTAATAGTTTGAAACCGTCAAAAATTGTTTTTTAAAGAAAATATACTATTTTTACCAACAAAAAAACAGGATTTATAAAATCTGAACAGCTTAACGGCAGGATTTCTAAAACCTGAACAGTTTTTTCTTTTTAAGTTGAAAATAAACTTATAAAAATCCATCTTCAAAATTGTTTGAGATGGATTTTTGTCTTAAAGATTACTAATTAACTATAAATTTATGGGTCATATTTTCTGTTTTAAGAAAATAGATACCTTCCAATAGATTATCTATTAATATTGAATTGCTTTTTAAGTTTGATTTATTAATCAGTCTTCCTTCACTATTATAAATAAGGATTTCATTTACCTTTTTATTAAGATACAAATATTCACCATTTTTAATTGGATTAGGATAAATTGAAAGCAGATAAAGAAATATTTTAGAAACCTTTTCTTCTATTCTTTGCAAATCATCATTAATAAGCTGGTAGTTATTATCAGTTTCTTTTTTTAAATTTGGTTTTACTCGGTGACCTGTCCAATGGTTTTCTAAAACAGTTAAACCTGTGTTTTTTCTAATTCTTATACCATCATTTCTAATAGTAAGTTGAATTGGAATTGAACCATTTTTATTAATCTTTTCCTTTCTTAATTCAAAAACTAACTTCATTCTGTATTTAAATTTATTAAAATAAAATAAAGGGTGGCTAAAAGGGTGGTTAAATTCAAATTGGTTTAAATTTGAAAAATTTATATTACCTAATTATTCTATATATCGAAGTTATTGAATATAAATCAATTAAAAAAAAATAAAAATTAAAGAAAATTATATAGTACCCCCGCCCGGGGTACTTTAAAAAGCTGATAATTTTAGATTATCAGCTTTTTTTGTTTATTCGGTGTCTTTATTTATTAATTTCATTGATCCTGAAAATGAAACTACAGGAAATCTGTTTTAACATATTCCGGTTAGCGATTCTCCTATCAGCATTGTATTGCAAAATAATTCGGGACTGGAGGCATCACTCATAAAAAAAGATATCAGAACTGGGACCGGATGATCTTTGTCCTGATATCAAAAATGAAAATCTATTACTTATTTATTGCTCAAACTATTTTTTTATAAAGGTTTTTGACAAAGATTTTGAAGGTCCGCTGATTTTAATAAAATAGATGCCACTGGCGAGACGGCCTGTATCGATTTTTTCATCATAATATCCATTACGAGACTTTATCTTTTTTAATAAAACAACTGATCCTTTTGAATCAATAATCTCCGTTTTCATTTCTTTATCTTCTGACCTGAACTGAATGTTGATGCTCTGTGAAGCAGGATTTGGAAATATTTTAAGATGATCATAGGTGGCCTCAGCCGTATCTGATGCAGATAAACTTCCGCTCTGACAGACAGGGATTCTGTTGACACCATCAATGCCCCATGACGACTGGACAGGAATGCAGAGCCAGTTCAAAACCGTCGGCAGATGGTCTGTTTCCCTGGGGGTGTTCAGGTAATTATAAATTTTAAATGTAGCCGAAGTATTAGCAGCGAAAGCCGGAGTACCGGTAATAACCGCATTGTTGTTGTGGGGGCTGGAATCAATTAATGTGTTCCCTAAAGCCTGGTCGCATGTATAATTGGCCAGTAACTGGTTGTAGTAGGGATGTGAAGGCGTAATACCCTGGTTTGCCCACTCGACAATAACGTCATTGGGCAGTGCCGAATTCCAGATCCTGATGTCTTTATAAGAAGCGGATAAGTTGAGATTATAAGTATTGGTCCCATCCTGGTTGATTGTTAAAGGAAGTCCGGAATCGATATTTCCAATGATATTCATTTTGGCAAAAGTTACGGGAACGCCATCCTCGTACATTGTGACCAATCCGTCTCTGTCAAAACTTACCGCGATATGTTTCCACTGGTTGGTTTCTGCTTTTCCGCCTGTAAGATCTATCCTGTTGGTTCCGTCACCGATATTCATCCTGAAGGTCTGTCCCGAGTATCCTGAAATGACAAAACCTTTGTTACTTCCGTTGTCCCAGTTTTTATTGCTCAGCATTACCGGATCGCTTGAATAGCCTGCGTTGGGTTTCACCCAGAATTCAATGGTGAAATCCTGGCTGGCACCGAAGTTAAAGGGCGCCTGATTGGCAGGTTTTGCATACGTCCCTGCCGGAAAACTCAACTGGCTGAATGTTTTGTTAGATTCCAGAACGGTTTTACTGATCTGCTGAGGGGTAAACCCCGGGTTGGAATATATGGTAAAAATATCTCGTTCAGAAAGATCTCCTCCGCCATGAGAGGTGTCTGTAGCACCATGGTCCGTCGTTAATACCACCAGCCAGTCTTCATCACTGTAGGTAGATCTCGCTTTCATCGCATTGACGATCTCACCGATATAGGTATCGGTAGTCTCTATGGATGAAACATACTGGGGCGTGTTGGCATTAAATCCATAGGAATGCCCGGAATGATCCACATCATCGAAATCAACAAATAAAATATCCGGATTGTCAGTCTGTAAAGCATTGACGGCTGCATTTTTTACTGCCAGATCACTGGCAAAATTAGTCTGTACATCTGCATTTTCAACAATCTTATCATTAATCATCGCCCAATGCGCCAGCGAAATAGTCCTTAAGTTGGGATTGTAGGTCTCTGCCCTTGTAAGAAAATCAGGGTAGTTGGCAAAATTAGGATTGCTGAAATTATTGTCCTGAACATGATGCTTGGTGTGCCAGACTCCCGTAAGCATCGTGCTCCATCCGTTTCCGCTCCAGGTTGTTGCGGCACAAAGCCCGTCCAGCGAATAGATAGACTGGCTGATCAGGCTGTGAATATTGGGCGTGTTGACGGACATCATAACATCCGGACGGCAACCATCAATACCGATAAATAGAACTTTTTTAGTCTGAGCTCCCATGAAGCAGCTTACTAAAACAATAAGTGAAAATAATTTCGTTTTCATAAATGTGATCGTTTTGGAAATTGTAAAAGTGAATTTAAATCTATAATGTTAGAATTAAATGACGATTTGTAAACATATGTGAACTTAACATGAATAATATGTGGTGTTAAATTTAATTAACTGGTAGTTAATGATTTATAATGCGACAATTCTCTTTAAAGAATGTTTTCAGCTTAAGAATGATGTTAAAAATATAGTCAAATGTATTTTTTTTACAGGGGTTGGCAATCTATGGTGGTGATCGTGGAATTGCCGGTTTTACGACTGCCACAGCTTACGACATTGGAAATAGAGATAATCAGCCACGGAAAGAAGATGTATGCAATGGAAACTTCTTTGGAATTATTATATTTGTGAAAACTAAAATAAACCCTTGTCTCATTTACATAAAATAAGCTTATTGTATTTAAATCGTAAAGTATACATTATTCTTTTCCTGCTTCTTTTTTTGTGGGGATCGGGTCAGAAAATATCGATTGAAAATAAAAATACTTCGGTAATCACACTTCGATACAATAATAACAAGGTTAAACTTAAAACGGGAGAAACCAAAACCATTACCGGTAAGGATCTTAATTTTCTCTATATTACCCTGAATGACGGAAAGAGTACAGAGCAGGCCTTACCCATTTTTCTTAACAGTGGGGAATCATTAGATCTTACTGTAAATGATTATAATGATGTTGATTTCAAGGGTGATAAGGGTGAGCTACATAAATTGATAGTCAATCAACAGCATACTATTCTGTACAAGAATGTTGTGAAATATCAGAATATCTTTTATTCAAAGAAAAACACCAAAGAACTCATCAATTTTTCTGAGCTTATACTTTCGGAATATCTGGCAAAAATAAGATCTATGAATGCTTCACCGCTTGGAAGGGAGGATGAAAGATACAAACGGATGGAAAAATATGCTGTTCAGGATTGGATTTCATCATTGTTTCTTTTTCTGACCGGCAAGAAAACACTTGACCATCAATCTAAAGAGTTGATGTTGTATTACTACAATACCTACATGGTAAAGGATATTGAAAATTTTGACTGTGATGTTAGATTCCAATATTCTAATCTGAGTGAACTGGCCAGATACAGCAGTCAGCTTGGTATTACTCTGCCAAAATATACCGTTATTGAAAATACCGGAGATGATCCTGTAAACCAGTATCTTCCTGAAAAATGTCAGGCCTATTATTTTAAAAATAAATTTAATTATTATAATAAAATTAATAGTGAAAATAAAGAATATTATCTTAAAGTATTAAAAGAAAAATTTAATAATAAATGACCATTCTCAAACTGAAATATTTATTTTTTATACTCTGTTTTGCGAGTGGATTTTTTGGGTTTTCACAAAACTATCAGATCTTATACAAAGTAAACTTTCACCCCAAAAAGGATAATACTGATCTCAAAACAGAATATATGCGTTTGGAAACCTCGGCTTCTAAAAGTATTTTCTACAATTTTAGCAATAAAGATGATTCAATGGCCGATGCGAAAGAAAATCGGGTGCCTTATCTGCGGTTTACAGTGATACAGGAAGATAAAAGATATTCTTATTACGGAAATTTTAATGACCTGTACTATGTTTTTAATGAACCTTTAAAAACCGGCTGGACGGTTAATAATAAAACTTCTGATTTTAGCGGTTATAAAGTTCAGGAAGCCAAAATAGAGCTGGATGGCAGAAAATGGACTGCCTTATTTTCTCCTGAAATTCCAATTTCAGCAGGACCCTACAAATTCTCCGGTTTGCCGGGTTTAATTCTGAAAGTATATTCTGAAGACGGAGACTATAGCTTTGAAATGATAGAACTTATAAAAAGCACTTCCTCAGGCTATGCCGAGACTTTCTCCAAGACAAAATATGTTAAAATAAGCAAGAAAAAGGCAGACACATTTATCTTCAATTTCTTGAAAGATCCGGGTTCCCAGAACTTTAAATTAGTTAATACTTCCGGAGATCAGTTTGATTATAAATTCAGCGGAAGCAGAGATGCTTCGTATAAGGACATGAATAATTATCTGAAAGATGTCATCCGGAAATACAATAATCCTATTGACGGAAAAATCTATATATTGATTTTCTGATAAGTGAGTCAATATAATCCATCAAAAACAGTCCGTTGACTTCCGTATTCTTTTTACGGTCTAATCGTTTCAATGTCTGTTATTCACTTCCGGTCGAAGCTGGTTATTCCCGAAATAATTTTCTATTTTTGTCTAATTCCTTATTTCAATGAAAAAAATTATTCTGATCGAAGATGAAACGAGCGTGGTCTCTTTTATAAAAAAAGGGCTCCAGGAAAACGGATATGAAATTTCCGTGGCTTTTGACGGGCGTACCGGTGTGAATCTGGTGCAGTCCAACGAATTTGATCTGGTAATTTTAGATATTATGCTTCCTGAAATGAACGGGTTGGATGTCTGTAAAGAGATCAGAAAAACCAATAAGCATGTCCCTATTTTGTTTTTAACAGCTTTGGGAGCTTCCGAAAATATTGTTCTCGGACTGGAAAGTGGAGGAGATGACTATCTGGTGAAGCCGTTTAAATTTATCGAATTGGTGGCCCGTGTAAAATCTTTGTTGAGAAGGAGTAATGGAAATATTCAGGAAGTTGAAGAGCCGGAAATTGATAATGAATATGTTTTTCAGTTTTCAGATCTGATCCTGAATGATTATACCAAAAAAGTTACCCGTGGAGGCGAGGAAATTTCTCTTACTTCCACAGAATATAAGCTTCTGATGTATTTCCTTAATAATCCTGAAAAAGTAATTTCAAGGGCTGAAATTTTAGACGCGGTATGGGGCGTTAATTATGAACTGGGAACCAACGTGGTGGATGTATATGTGAACTATCTGAGAAAGAAGTTAGATCATCATGATGATAATAAAATCATCCACACGGTGATAGGAATGGGGTATGTATTAAAAAAGCCGTAACGAATGTTTAATAAAGTGATCACCAATCAAACCAAAACGATGGTTCTCCTGATGTTGGTTTTTACTGCCATCATATTACTGTTTAGCGGTTTGGTTTATTTCTCCATCGTTAATTTTTCACACCAGCGGTTTTACGAATTGCTGAAAATCCGTACGACTACCATTATACAGATCGAAAAAAGCAAAGAAGATCTGGATCTGCCGGAAAATTATGTGCTCAACAGTCTCAATGATGAGGAACTGCCTATGGAAAAAGATTATGTGTTCGCGGTGCCTGCAGATTCCAATTTTAAGAAGATCTCTCATGAAGTGCATATTCCGGATTATTTCTTTAAGAGCATTGTAAGGAATGGCGAAGCCAATTATAATGATAAAGAATTTTATTATATCGGGCAGACTTTTAAATATGAGGATAAAGATTATATTGCCATTGCGTCAGCTAAAAACCACTACGTCGTTTATTATTTAGGTTTTTTAAAGAGAACTCTGATCACCTGTATCGTGCTTTCACTTTTCTTCAGTATGATCTTTTCTTTCTATCTGTCTAAAACCCTATTTAAGCCGATTTTAAAGATTACAGGAAAGGTAAAAGAGATAAGCTCTGAAAATCTTCATTTACGGTTGGAAGCTCAGCCGGATAACAAAGAACTTAACGAATTGGTGGATACCTTTAATGATATGCTGAACCGTATTGAGACCTCCTTTGAAACGCAGAACCACCTGATCGGAAATGTATCTCACGAACTGAGAACGCCTCTCACCTCTATCATGGGTGAAGCTGATGTTGCGCTTTCAATCGGCAGAACGGCCGGTGAATATAAAGAAACCCTGGAAGTCATTCTGGATGAAGCGGAAAAGCTTGATAAAAAGATCAAGGCACTTCTGATGATTGCCCAAACCGGCTTTGACGGGAAAATTCAGAAAATTGATAAAGTAAGAATCGACCAGCTGCTCTGGGACGTTATCGAAACATTGAGAAGGCTGGATTCAAGAAATAATATTTATCTGGATATAAGCATGCTGCCGGATAATCCGAAAAAACTGAAAGTTCAGGGAAATGAACAGCTTCTGCATCTTGCCGTGACTAATATTATTAACAACGGCTGTAAGTATTCCGACTTCCAGCAGGTTAAAGTTTCCCTGGGCGCGACGGATACAGATGTGTACATCATTGTAAAAGATTACGGCATCGGAATCCCGGAAGTGGAAATGAATAAAATATATGATCCTTTTTTTCGGGCTTCGAATACCAAAAATTACGAAGGATACGGAATAGGTCTTCCCCTGGCAAGAAATATTGTAAGAATGCACCACGGTGAACTGATCGTAAGTTCTCATGAAAACCAGGGAACAACCGTTCAGATGCGCTTTCCTAATTTTTACAGCACCATGCAGCAGGAAAGCAAAGAAGTATAATCGGTATTGTCAGCCTGCTCCGACGCAAGCTTTGCTTTAGGGTCTATTTCACCGGCTTCTTGAGTGATATTAACTCCTGTTAACAATTTTCTAATCTCATTCTAATCTCTTTAATCACATTTTAATTCTATTCCAAAGCCCTTTTAATTTGGTCATGATAGTTTTGTATTATCAAATTACGATAATACGGAACTAAATAATACATCATATGACCAGAAAAATTTTAATTGCCACAGATTACTCTCTTGAGTCATTGAATATATTAAAGAAAATACTCAAAGAGAAAGATACGAATGAAGACCCGAATCAGTATGACATTATGCTGGTTTCAGGATATGACATGGGAGATTCGATAAGAGATCTTCTCTTTACGACGAAGAGCACGGTTTTTAACAAAATAAAACCACAGGAATTTAACGAAGCTTTCGGAATCATAAAAAATAAATATCCTCACCTGATCAATAAGATCCTTTGCGATGTTTTTACGGGAAGTTTCCAGAGGGCCTTTAATAATTATGTAAAGGCAGAAAATATTGAAGAGGCATACTATTCGCCTTCGATTAAGAGCAAGGGAAAGGGCAAGTTCGACCTTATTCCCTACATTAAAAACTGTAAGGATCTGCCATCTTATGAAGTAAAGGTTGAGATTCCGGAAAAGCTTCCCGAAAGAGGAAGGTTGGCTGAGATTTTTGTTGAGGTCTAGAAAATAATCCATTATTTAAAAATTATTACAATGTTAAGGAATTATAGTAACAGCAGGACGTTGGGAGACAACATCAGATTGGGAACGCTGACTGCCTTTACGGCAGGTACTATAAATATAGCATCCCTATTAATATTTCTCTCTTTTACGTCAAACGTGACAGGGCACTATGCTATCCTGGCAGCAGAGATCAGTAAAGGAAACTGGACGCAGGTAGCGGTGGTAGGACTTTGGATCTTCCTTTTCTTCTTCGGAAGCTTCGTATCGAATTTTATTGTCATTAATTTCAATAAAAAAAGCAAATATTTTGCTCATTCGATGCCTATTGTGCTGGAGATCATCTGTTTGTTGTTTGTAGGAGTATACGGGCAGTTTTTCTACCAGAAAACACTGGAAGAAACGGAATACCTGGTCGCATTGATGCTGTTTGCCACAGGTCTTCAGAATGGTCTCACGGCAAGTATCTCCAATTTCTCCGTGAAGACGACCCACCTTACGGGGACCACCACCGACCTTGGAATTCTGTTTTCCATGTTTACGCAGAAGAAATTCAGGAAGAACGGGGAACTGATCGGAAGAGCCAAACTTTTATCAAGTATCATGGTTGCCTATGTTTTTGGTGCAGTGTTCTCCGGGCTGACTTATTATTACCTGGAATTCAGAGTATTTTACGTCATTAGTCTCTGTCTCTTAGTCGTGATCGGGTATGATGCCTATAAAATTCACATCAGACACTTCAACACCCAGTACAGGTACAGCAAAATTTACAAGAAGCCAAATCTAATGGCCTACCTGTACGATAAAATTCATGGAGTTCCTGAACTTAAAACAAAAAGAGAAAAAAAGCGCAAGCTTGTATTCGATGAATAGATATTCTGATGAGTACATGATCATCAGACCATACTAAAAGATATAAATATCAGTATTAATTTTGTGTAAACTAGCTGTGAAACACCCCTTCTCTGTCATGGAAAAGGGGTGTGCTTTTAAAAGACAGGGAAACAAAAGGGTCATTTTCCAAACTTAAACGGATCCTGATAATGGGGATAAAGTGGTCAAAATGTTGATAATTAAATTTTAATTCACCGTTTTAAAGTTTTAATTCCGGTTTTCATTAACTATTTTTGTAAGTTGATTTACTTATTTTATGTCAGATATTATTCAGCTTTTACCGGATCATGTAGCCAACCAAATTGCGGCAGGAGAGGTCGTGCAAAGACCTGCATCCATCGTGAAAGAACTTTTGGAAAATGCTATTGATGCAGAAGCTACCAAAATTGAGTTGATCCTCAGAGATGCCGGAAAAAATCTGATACAGGTTGTAGATGACGGGAAGGGCATGTCCGAAACAGATGCAAGAATGGCATTTGAAAGACATGCGACATCCAAAATCAGAGGGACGGAAGATATTTTTAAGATTATAACGAAAGGGTTTCGCGGGGAGGCACTCGCTTCTATTGCTGCAGTTTCCCAGGTTGAATTAAGAACAAAACAGAAAGCTGCCGCCATTGGTACCAACATCTATATTGAAGGCGGCGTTTTTCAGTTTCAGGATCCGGTACAAACGGCGGAAGGGTCTAATTTTTTGGTTAAAAACCTTTTCTATAATGTTCCTGCCCGCAGAAAGTTTCTTAAAAACAATAATGTTGAATTCAGACATGTCATTGATGAATTTCAACGTGTTGCCCTGGCTCATGAAGGTCTGGAGTTTTCTCTGTTTCATGATGATGAGGCTGTTTTCAGGCTCAGAAAGGGAAGTCTGATGCAGCGTATTGTCGATGTATTCGGAAGAAAGTTGCAGCCACAATTAATTCCTATTAAAGAAGATATTATCTGGTGTAAGCTTCAGGGATTTGTTGCCAAGCCGGAAGGAGCTAAAAAGACCCGGGGTGAGCAGTTTCTTTTCGTGAACGGAAGGTATTTTAAAAGTGCCTACTTTAATAAAGCGGTTCAGGAAGCTTTTGACGGTCTTTTGATGCCGGGTTATGTACCTACATTCTTCCTGTACCTGGATCTTGATCCCGGGAAAATAGACGTGAATATCCATCCGCAGAAAACGGAAGTGAAATTTGAGGATGAGCATCTTATATTTGCTTTGCTCCGTTCTACGATAAAAAGATCTTTAGGGATTTATAATGTAGCACCAAGTCTTGATTTCGAGAGAGATCCGGAATTGGACAGTATGATGAATACCTCACCGAGCAAAAGCAATGGAGGAGTGCTTAGAATGCCGGAGATTATCGTTGATAAAGATTATAACCCGTTTTTGGAAGAGCGGGAGGTTTTTAATCAGGGAGAAATTCAGAACCTCACCGAAATGTATCACACCAATATCACAGCAGAGCCTTCAAAGATCAATCTCTTTGAAGATGAAGATTTTGATGAAGACTTAATGAGGTTGCCTAATGGATACTGGCTGTTCAATAAAGGAGACCGTACATTAATGCTGGATTTGGGCAGAATGCACAGGCTGATGGTTTCCGAGAACAGTAAACCTACAAAAAGAAGTGCACCGGGCAGCCATGCCCTGCTGTTTTCTCTGGAGTATCATATGAATGAGATTGAAAATACAAAGTATAAATCGATCAAAAAGTATCTCCCGGAGCTGGGGTTCGAAATAAGTGTCGCTCATGAAAGTGTATTGAGAATCGATGCCGTTCCGGAAGGGCTGAAAGAAACCCAGGTGATGAAATTCCTTGAAAATCTGTTTGAGATTCTGGAATATAAAACAGAAGAAGAATTCATGCAGTTTTATCAGAATCAGTGGGGCAAGCTGCAGTCTAAATCAAGATTCGATTTTATTTATAAAAAGGATGCGGAACAGCTGATCAAAGATTTTACGGCATTGGGTTTTCCTGAGTTTTTACCCAACGGGAAAAGATGCTTCTTTGAAGTTCCTTTTAATGATTTTAAAAATAAATTTTAAAAAGATGTTTAATAATATACCGCCAATTACGAGAAATATTATCATTATAAATATTGTTGTCTATGTGATAACTAATTTTTTTCTTTATGCTTTAGGCAATTTTCAGTTATATTCAATACTATCGGCATATTATCCTTTTTCACCGTTCTTTAAATCATGGCAGATTATTACATCAATGTTCATGCATGCTCCATTGGGAGATGGGTCAGGATTAATGCATATTTTTTTTAATATGTTTATGTTGTATAATTTTTCTTTTTTAGAAAATATATTAGGAGGAAAAAGATACTTAATACTTTATTTTCTTAGTGGAATAGGAGCTTATGTAATATTTAATGCTTGGGAATTTGTTCAGGTTGAAATTTTTGCGAGAGAATTAGAAAGTCTTGGGTTTAATATTTATGAATATTTTTCAAATACTAATCAGATTTTGAAAGGTTCCCAAGAGTCAATAGCCACGCAGAAAGAATTAATTGAAAAAATTATAAAGATAATTTCTACTCCTCTCGTTGGGGCTTCAGGAGCTATTTTTGGCGTATTAGCAGCGTTTGCTACAATTTACCCGAATACAAAACTTATGATTTTATTTGTTCCTTTTCCTATAAAAGCCAAACATCTTCTTATTTTCAGTATAGTAATTTCTCTTTTTTTGGGATACCGTGGAAATGATAGTGGTACGGCTCACTTAGCTCACGTGGGAGGTGCGCTGGTTGGGTTTCTTTTGGCAAAAATATGGAGAAAACATTTATACCGTTTTAATTAAAGCCTGTGAAAATCGTTCGTCTTATATTTTTAATTTTACATTTAGGGATTTTCCTTCTTTTAGTCGGAATGTTAATGAATGCTTACGTTCCGCCGAAAATATTTCCATGGTTCAATTTACTTTCTCTGGGGTTCCCTGTTTTGTTGACAGGGTATATACTGCTTACTTTTTTCTGGATCTTCAGCTGGAAAAAAAGAGCATTTGTCTTTATGTTTCTGGGATTAATATTCACAGGTCCTGTTAAACGATGGGTCAATTACTCACCGGATAAAAAAGAAGCTGCCGATTTAAAGATTGTTTCCTTTAATGTAAAAGCAGGAGGTACCGGAGTGGCAAATATTGAAAAATATATTAATGGTCTTCAGGCCGATGTGGTCCTTCTGCAGGAATATGGAGGGAAGAAAAAATATGAATTCAAAGGATTGAAAAGCGGCCCGGAAACCCAGCTGATTTCAATCTATTCAAAATATAAAATTATTGACCAGAAGCAGCTTATCAACAGCGATTATGAATACAATAATGCTTATGCCAACCAGACGGATATCGAAATAAAAGGGAAGACTTACCGTTTTATTAACGTGTATCTCCAGCCCTTTAAGTTTGAAAAAGAGATGGTGAAACTGAACGGCAACAGTGATGCCGACGAACAGAAGCTTAAAAATATCGTCAGAAGGCTGATCCCGACCTTTAAAATGCATCAGGAGCAGGTAGAAGAGGTTCGAAAAGGAATAGACGGTTCTCCATATCCGGTAATCCTGGCCGGTGACTTTAATTCAGTTCCCAATTCTTATGAATATTATCATTTGTCTGAAGGTTTGCAGGATGCATTTGTTGAAGCAGGGAAAGGAAGTGCAACAAGCTTTCACGACTATAAATTTCCAATAAGAATTGACTATATTTTTACCTCGGAGACGGTAAGACCGATAAGTTATAAGGTGGACCGTTCAGTAAAAATTTCAGATCATTATCCTGTAATTTCTACCCTTAAACTCAGCCGGTAAACTTATAAAAAAAGTTAAAGTATTGATCTTGGTAAAGTTTTTGCTTAAATTTGATTACTTATAAGCTTTTCATGAAATTTAACCAGATTCTGTTATTTGTCCATATTTCCGTTGCTGTATTGCTATTATGCACACTGGGAAATGCATGGGTCCCTCCTAATCTTTTGGGGGCTCTGAATCTGCTGTCACTGGGTTTCCCTTATTTAATGACTTTATATATTGTACTAACCTTGGTCTGGATCGTTAAACAGAAGAAAGTGGCCATTGCGTTTGTCCTCGGAATTTTTCTTTTTTATAACCCTATCAGACGATGGGTGAATCTTACTCCCAAAACAGCTAATGTTAAAAGCATAAGAGATATCAAGGTACTTACATTTAATGTAAAATACGGAGATTTCGGATGGGATAAAGTGAAAAAATATATTGCAGATCAGAATGCAGATATTATCCTGGTACAGGAAAGGGATACCAACAGGGCGATCAGGCAGGATCTTGTAAAATACCCTTCCGTTATTCTGAAAACAAAACATAAAATCGTCAGACAGGAAGAACTGATCACCGATAATTCGCGTGGAAATTCTTTTTACGCCGATATTGATATCAATGGTAAAATCATTAGGATTGTAAATGTTTATCTGGAACCTTTCAGACTGCATAAATCCATGCTTAAATTTAACGGAATAGAAAAGCAGGCCGGAAAAGTAAATGACCTCCTCTCTCACATGATTCCTACTTTCAAGGCTCATGAAGACCAGATCAGAAAAATAAGAAAGATTATTGATCTTTCCCCATATCCTGTTATTCTGGCCGGGGATTTTAATTCTGTTCCCAATTCTTATGAATATTATAATTTGGGAAAAGACCTCCAGGATGCTTTTTTGGTGGCTGGAAACGGAAGTTCCTCCAGTTTTCACGATTATAAGGTTCCCCTAAGGATCGATTATATTTTCAGTTCAAAATCCATTATTCCATTAAGCTATAAAGTAGATCAGTCTGTAAAATTATCGGATCATTATCCTGTAATCGCAGAATTTCTGCTAAATTAGTTCTATGAAAAACTTTCTTTTTTTAATTATTAGCTTTTTCTTTATCATAATGTCGTGTTCTAAAAAAGAGCCCGGTAATCTGTATCCTCAGGATACGCCAAAGACAAGTTATGATACGGTGCCAAAAGATTCCTTTTCTGCAGGGGCGACATCGGTAGATATTATCCGCCAGATCAGAATGTCTTCACAGAAATACAGGGATTCTGTAAAAGAGGCTTTAAAAACCCAGCAACAGGAGGAGAAATTAAAGGCAGAATTAGAAAAAGAGAATAAAAAGGTGCAGGACGAAGAAAAGAAAAAGACAGAAAAGGAAAAAAAACAGCAAAAGACTGAAACACCGGCCACTGCTGAGACAACAAAACAATAAAATTATTTTAAAATATAGAATATGAAAAAAAACATTTTGACTGCTGGTATCGTTTCTCTATTAATTGTATCATGCACAAAATCAACCACTAAAACAGAGCAGACTGAAAATCCGGATGGTTCGGTTACAACGACCACAACCACGGTTTCCGGACCTGGTGTGAACGTTGACACTTCGAAAATTAATGCGACTAAAGAAGATGTTCAGACTAAAGTTGATGAAGCCGGAAATAAAATAGATGATGCCGCTCAGAAGGCAAAAGACAGAATAGACGCTACTGCGGATAAAACGAAGCAGGACCTTCAGAAAGCAGGACAGGACATCAAAACAGAAGCAAATAAAGTTGGCAAAGACGCAAAAGCTGCTGCTGCGAAAGGAGCTTCGAAAGTTGAAGACGCCGCTAAAAAATTAAAAGAAGATTTAAGTAAATAAAAAAGAAACCGCAGATCGTTCTGCGGTTTTTCTATTTGTTCAACTCCAGCAAAGGATCGATGTATTCTCTGTCGTTGCTCAGTCTCGGTACTTTGTTCTGACCACCCAATTTTCCTTTGGATTCCAGCCAATGATAAAAAAGGTTGGGCTTTGCTATATGGACGATGGGTCTTTTTAACGTTATATCGTTGTATCGTTTGGCTTCATAATCTGAATTAATGGCTTTCAGATGCTGATCAAAAATATCCACAAAATGTTCTAAGCTATCTGGTTTTTCGCAGAATTCAAAAATCCACTCATGAGCCCCGCTTTCATTTTCTTTCATGAAAACAGGCGCCCCTGTGAAGTCCGAGACAGCTGCATTGGTTTCTTCACATGCTTTGGATAGTGCTGATTCTACATTCGTGATCATCAGTTCTTCCCCGAAAGCATTGATATAATGTTTCGTCCTTCCTGTGATTCTGATTCTGAATGGATTTACAGACGTGAAAACTACCGTGTCTCCAATTAAATAACGCCATAAGCCGCCATTGGTCGTGATGACCATTGCATAGTTTATTCCTGTCTCCACATCTTCCAGGTTGATAACTTTGGGATCTGCAGAGTGAAACTGATCCATAGGAATGAATTCGTAGAAAATGCCGTAATCGAGCATTAGAAGCATCTCATCACTATCAGATCTGTCCTGAATCCCAAAAAAGCCCTCAGAAGCGTTATAAATCTCATAATAATTTATCTTTTTTCCGATAATCTGCCTGTATTGTTCCCGGTAAGGCTTAAAACTGATACCTCCGTGAAAAAATACTTCAAGGTTCGGCCACAGCTCTGAAATGTTTTTAATATCAGTTTCTTTTAAAACCCGCTGCAGAAGGACCATCATCCAGCTGGGAACGCCCAAAATACTTCCCACGTCTTCATTTTTAACCTCAGAGACGATCGCTTTCAGCTTACTTTCCCATTCTCCCATCAGAGAAACCTTTTTACTGGGTGTGGTCGTGATCTCTACCCAAAACGGAAGATTATCAATTAAAATGGCAGAGAGATCTCCAAATTTCGTATTGAAGTCCGCATACAGTTCAGAACTTCCGCCCAGCCTCAGATTTTTATTGGTGAAAAGTTGGTTTTCCGGATGATTATTGGCGTAGATGGAAACCATATCCTTTCCTGCCTTCATGTGACAATATTCAAGACTTTCTGCTGAAATAGGAATAAATTTACTTTTTGCGTTGGTCGTTCCTGAGGACTTCGCAAAATGTTTGATATATCCAGGCCAGCTCACATCCTTATGTCCCTGTCTTGCTCTTTCGATGTAGGGTTCGAAATCTTCATAGGTAACAATCGGGACCTTACTTTTAAAGTCCTGGTAGCTTGATATAGAATTAAAACCATTCTTTCTGCCGTACTCGGTATCTTCCGCATGAAAAAGTTGGGAAAATAGAATACCCTTCTGAGTCTCAATAGGATGGTCTATGAAATTCTGGATCTGATCTATTCTCTGACGAATAAACCAGTTTACCACAGTATTGAAAAGTGCTTTCGTTGCCATTTCAACAAATATAACAATATTTGAATTTTCAGGGAATTTTTTACTCTGTTAAATAAAAAAAACCGTTACAAATAGTAACGGTTTCATATTTTGCTGTATTATTCCTAGCAATATTCATCATAAGCAGCCTGAAGATTCGCAGCAATAGCTCCTGCAGGATTTCCTTCAATATGGTGTCTCTCAAGCATATGAACCAATTCTCCGTCTTTGAAAAGAGCCACACAAGGTGAGCTTGGAGGGAATGGAGCCAAATGTTTTCTGGCTTCTACAACAGCTTCCGTATCAAAACCTGCGAAAACAGTAGTTAGATGATCCGGTTTTTTATCTCCTGTTAAAGAATAAACAACTCCCGGTCTTGCAGCTCCTGCAGCACATCCGCATACAGAATTAATTACTAAAAGAGTTGTTCCTGATTGCTTTAGAGCTTCCTCTACCTGTGCCGGTGACGTTAAATCTTCGAAACCTTTATCTGTAAGCTCTGCCTTCATAGGCATTACTAAATCTGTTGGATACATAAAATTTGTTTTTTAATCTATGCAAAGTTAAACAATTCCTGCCGTTTGTTCAATATATAAAAACTATCAGGTGATTAAGAAAATAAGATGGAAAGAATATTAATAATTTAAATATATGCTGTAATATCTAAATTAAAAACAGGTATATAGGAATAATTTTGTTAAATTTGAAATGATTCTGAAGACAAACAATATGAGAAAAACATTTACAACCTTCTGAACCCATTGAAACATTAGATTCCGTCTGAACAGATGATATGGGAGTAAGATAAAATGAAGCCCGGAACATAGATGTTCCGGGCTTCTTTAATCAAATCGATATGCAAAGGATGAATATCCGTATGGTAGTTAAGCTGAATTAGGCTAGGGAGCAGAACTTAATCCCTTACCCCGAATCTCATTATGAAAGTAATTTCTTGGCCATTTCTGAAATACTTTTACCGTCAGATTTACCTGCAAAAGTTTTGGAAGCAATTCCCATTACTTTTCCAAGGTCTTTGATCGATTCCGCTCCTGTATCAGCGATGATCTTTTTCATTTCATCCTCCAGTTCTTCCGGAGAAAGCTGTTTCGGTAAAAACTGTTCGATGACCTTCATCTGGGCTTCCTCTACTTCAGCAAGATCATTTCTGCCCTGCGCAGTAAACTGCTCATAGGAATCTTTACGTTGCTTTATCATTCTCTGAACGATAGCAATTTCCTGCTCTGTAGAAACTTCAGCGCCACGTGCTTCGGTTTTCAGTAGTAATATCTGTGACTTTACAGCGCGGAGGGAATCCAAAGCGACTCTATCTTTTGCCCGCATTGCCGTTTTTATGGCTTCACTTATGGTATTTTCTAAACTCATAATTATGATTTGAAAATTTGAAAATGAGACAATTTGAAATTTATAAAGTGGTATAACCTGTTCCTGATGTATACGGTTAACTTTCAAATTCTCAAATTATATCATTTTCAAATTAATTTAGTCTACGTCTTTATTTAAAAATCTGTTCTCTCTGATCTGCATGTTTCCGTTGTTATCAGACAGATAGGTATTGATGTTTTGTTCTGAAGCATTGTTTCCGTCGATAGAAATATTCTTTCTTTTGAATGCAGGCACAGATTCGAATTCGCTGGTGCTGTCAAAGCTCTGATAGCGCGAGTTGAATTCCTTCAGTTTATTTCTTCTTTCGATAATTCTTTCCTGATCTACCGTTTTGTTAACAAAGGTAAATTCTGAATCTGCCGGCTGGGGCGTTTCAGTTTCTCTTTTGTTTTCAATAGTAGTTCTGGTCTCTTCCTGATAAAAGGTCTCAATCTTCTGAGTCGTTTCTTCAGTAATCTGAACTGCTGTATTGGCTGGTACCTGAAACTCTGCTTTGGGCTGTCCGTAATCTGATTTAGGCTCATTGACAGAGTCATTCACAAAGAAACTGAATTCAACAGGTTTCGATTCTGAAAAAGTATTATTCGGCGTTTGTTCTGTCCGCGGCTCTTCTTTTTTCTCGAAATCAAATGAAAAAGACTGAATTTCCAGATCATTCGGATCTTCACTGTCATCTTCTGAAGAAAACAGACTGTAAGACTCCTCGTGTTCTTCTTCATTTCTCCAGTGATGAGAAGGGGTATCTTCTTCGTTATCAGAGAATCTTACTTCCGTTTTTTTCTCTTCACTGTCAATAATCATTTTTTTTTCAGTGGACGTCATGCCAAACTGAGGGCTTTCATTGTCCTCATCATCCAGTCTGAAGTGGTTTTTATCTCCGAAATTATAGTTGTATTCAGGAGCAGCAGATCCTCTTTCTTCTCTCGTTTTAAAAGGAGATTCTTTCGGAGTATCCAAACTGTCGTTAAGGCTGATTTTTATTTTTTCTGTAGGTCCTGCAAATTTCTTGTCTTCGTTTGAAAAACCTGTTGCGATAACAAGAACACTTACTGCATCCCCTAATTCGTCATCAGCACCCACCCCGAAAATAATATCAGCAGTATGTCCTGCTTCTTTCTGGATATGATCCATGATGATACCGATCTCATCCATGGTTACTTCTTCGGCACCACTTCTGATCAGCAACAGCACGTTTTTAGCGCCCGTAATTTTATTATCGTTCAACAACGGAGAATCCAGTGCTTTCCTTACCGCTTCTTCTGCTTTATTTTCACCGGAAGCCGTCCCTGTAGACATCAGTGCTGTACCCGAATTCTGAAGGACAGATTTCGCGTCCCTGAAGTCAATGTTTACATCGAAATAACCGGTAATCACTTCCGCCATTCCTTTGGCAGCATTGGTTAATACCTCATCAGCTTTGGAGAATCCCTGTTTAAAACCAAGGTTTCCAAACTGCTGTCTTAATTTGTCATTATTAATAACAATTAAAGAATCAACATTATTTCTTAATTTATCAAGACCGTTTTCGGCCTGCTCTAATCTTCTTTTACCTTCAAAACTAAAAGGAACAGTCACAATACCTACGGTTAAAATACCCATGTCTTTGGCTACTTTAGCAATGACAGGAGCTGCACCCGTACCGGTTCCGCCACCCATTCCGGCGGTAATGAAAACCATCTTGGTGTTTTGCCCCATGGCTGCCTTAATATCTTCGATGCTTTCGATTGCCGATTTTTCGCCCACTTCCGGATCGGCACCTGCTCCAAGACCTTCTGTGATCGTAGTTCCCAGCTGTACCTTATTGGCAACCGGGTTATTGTCCAACGTTTGAGCATCCGTATTACAAATAACGAAATCTACTCCGTGTATCCCTTTCTCATACATGTGTTTCAGGGCGTTGTTTCCACCACCTCCTACACCGATTACTTTGATGATGGATGAATTCCCTTTTGGCAAATCAAATGAAAATCCCTGTGTTCCTATATTTTCCATGCTTATATTTTTAATAATTGATAACCGACTTATGATAATGGATAAGAAAGTCATTTATCGATTATCATTCATCATTATAATTTTACTCTACTTCTTCAAAGAATTTTTTTACTTTTTCCATCAGCGACTGACCGAATGTCAGTCTTGCTGCTTTTTTAACTTGTTGCTGTTCGCTGACCATTTCCGGCTCCTGTACCGGAGCAGCGTGTATCGGCTGAACGGTTTCTGCAGGAGCAGCACTATTTACAGTCTCCTGCTCGGATTTTTCCTGAACAACTTCCTCTTCTACAATAATAAGTTTTTTATCTCTAATTTTTAAACTTTCCATTAATAATCCTATAGAAGTAGCAAATTCAGGACCTTTAAGATACTGATTTTTATCATTGGCAATATATTCATTGGCAAAACCGATTCTGCTGTCGAAACCTGTAGTATAGTTGGCAAGCTGTCGGAGGTGCTTCAGATTTGAACCACCACCTGTCAGAACGATCCCGGCAATCAGTTTTTTCTTCTGTTCAAAAGCGCCGTACGCTTTTAATTCGGTATTGACCATTTCCAGAATTTCCTCTACTCTTGCATTGATGATCTGTGCCAGAGTTTTTAAGGAAATTTCTTTATCCGGTCTTCCGTGAAGTCCTGGAATCGTAACATAGGTACTGTCTTTTTCAAGCTCAGGAACCGCAGAACCGAATTTTACTTTGAGTTGTTCCGCATGTTTTTCAATAATTGAACAGCCTTCTTTGATATCCTCTGTAATAATTCCTCCTCCGTAAGGAATAACACAGGTATGGCGGATGATATTATCTTTAAAGATGGCAATATCGGTGGTACCACCGCCGATGTCTACAATGGCAACGCCGGCTTCTTTTTCTTCTTTTGTAAGTACCGCTTCAGATGATGCCAGAGGCTCTAAAGTGAGGGCTTCCATTTCTAATCCAGCTTCTCTTACACATCTGGCGATGTTTCGGATGCTTCCCATTTGGCCTACCACGACGTGGAAATTAGCTTCCAGACGTTTTCCGTGCATTCCAACGGGTTCTTGTATTTCACCTTCCGAATCCACCTTGTATTCTTGTGGCAGAACGTGAATAATTTCTTCTCCAGGAAGCATGACCAGCTTTTTCACCTGATCTTTCAATGCTTCAATGTCGTCGTCCGTGATGAATTTATCGGGATGTTCACGCATAATATAATCAGAATGCTGCAAAGAACGGATATGTTTTCCTGCAATTCCTACCGTAACTTTACGGATGGGCACTCCTGCGCTTGACTGTGCCTCGGACACAGCTGCTTTGATTGAATTAATGGTCTGTGAAATATTATTCACGATACCTTTGTGAACCCCAAGACTTTTCGCCTTTCCTACACCGAGAACCTCTATTTTCCCGTGTGCATTCCTCCTTCCGACTATCGCAACAATCTTTGTTGTCCCGATGTCCAGACCTACTGAATACTCTTGATTATCCATTTTTTATTTCGATTTGATTTTTTTCTGTTGATCCCTGTTTTAATGTAAAGTTAAATAAGATTATCCATCTATCAGTCCGCTAGGACGCCCTTCGTTATTCTATTTTAACTTTTGCTTTTGTTTTCGGTTTTGATGCCGTCTGTTTCTCTGTTTTTTTTGAGTCCTTGGGTCTGGTTAGTGTTTTTGTATTTTTACTTTCTTTTGAAGGTGTTTTCTTAATTTCCTTTTTTACTTCTGTTTTCTTGACCATTACAGGAGTAGGAGGCTTTGCCAGTATTTTATTCCCTGCTTTTAAAATACTGTCGTTTTCTTTGAAATAAGGATTTAAAGTAGCTACAATCTGGTTCTGATATTTTATAGAGACCATATTATATTTCTGAGGATCCTGATATACAAGGTATTTCTCTACAAATGCCTTAAAGCCTTTTACTTTTAAGTCTATATGATCTAAATCTCCCAATTCTACCTTATAATTTCCTTCACTGGTCAGAAGATTATAATCTCCATTGTTATCTTTGGATATTCCGATAAAATATTTCTTACTGAAGTCATCTTTATCGATTTTTTCAACCAGCTCTGCCAGTTTTTCATATTCATCTTTCTTCACATTCCCGGTCACCAGCATACACGGATGTGAATAGGTTTTGGAAATGGGAAACTCAATTCCCTTTTCATCGACGTAAAAGTCTCTGCCGTCTTTATTGAGCCTGAAAACAGGAACTCTCTGTTTTATATCTAAATTTAATTTTCCGTTTAAGTTCAAATATACATTGGCACTGTCAATAGCAGGTAATGCATTAATTTTCTTTTCTAAAGCAGGAATGTCGAGATCACCTATTTTTTCTGACGGGTTTTCTTTTTTTACAATTTCCCGGATATCTTTTTCATCAACAAAATAGACCTGTGTTTTTTCGTTCATTTTTACAGAAATCTTCTGGTCCGTAATCTTCTGGCTGTTGAACCTCTTCAATGAGAAACTCAACAGAAATCCTAGGAGGATGACGGTAACCGCAATTTTTAATATTCTGTATTTATTCTTCATAATTTTTGTACGATGTCTAATGTAAAAAGTACAATATTTTGATGTATTAAATTATTATTTTTTACTTTTTATTCAAAATACATTTTATCATGTACTTTGTAAAGGTTGTAACCACTCACAGACAGGGTCATATAGCGTATCGACGTTTCCTGCGCCTACTGTAAGGAGGATATCAAAATCTTTTTCTTTTATCTTCTTAAACGCATCAGCTAAAGTGGATGCTTCTTTTTTACTTAATGTCACTTTTTCCAACAGCCATTCTGAGGTTATTCCTTCAAAATTTTCCTGAAGTTCTCTTGCCGGGTATATATCAAGCAGGATTAACTCATCAGCGTGATTCAGACTCTCAGCAAATCCATCTGCAAAATCTCTCGTTCTGCTGAAAAGATGAGGCTGAAAAACCACCAGTAACTTCTTATCAGGGTAAAAGGTCCGGATCGAGCTTATCACCGCATTTATTTCTGTAGGATGGTGAGCGTAATCATCAATGTAAATTTTACCGTTCTGATATCTGTGCTTGGTATATCTTCTTTTGATTCCTTTAAAATGGGCAATTGCCTTTTTTAAAGTTTCAAAATCTACTCCTAAATTGTTTAAAATGGCAAGGGCCACCGTTGCATTTTCTACATTATGAATTCCCGGTGTTTCCCAGATAAAATCCTTAACAGTTTCGGTGGGTGTATGGAAATCAAAATAAATTTTATCATCCTCCATTCTGAGGTTATCGGAGTAGTAATCTGCCACCTCATTCACGGCATAGGTGATATGAGGTCTACCGATGTCAATTCCTTTTCTTACAAATAGATGCTGATTATCCGGAACAAGCGCTGCAAATTGCCTAAATCCTTCTTCAATGGTATTTTTATCCCCATATATATCAAGATGATCAGCATCCGTAGAAGTAATGACTGCCCAATCCGGAGAAAGGTTCAGGAAACTTCTGTCATATTCATCTGCTTCCACTACAGAATATTGCGAACCGTTATATAGAAAATTGGACCTGAAATTTTCTGAAATGCCTCCCAAGAAGCATGAAAAAGGCAGATCGGACTCCTTACAAAGATGTGCCACGAGGGTAGAGGTTGTGGTCTTTCCGTGGGTTCCGGCAACGGCAATACAATCTGTATTTTCAGTAATTAATCCTAATACTTTGGCACGCTTTAATACTTCAAACTGATGGTCATTAAAAAAATCTAGGATGTCAAGTTTTTTAATGGCCGGGGTATAAATGACCAATGTATTTTCTTTCTGTAATAAAGTAATTCTCCCGTCTATGGTATCTTCAAAAACAATATCAATTCCCTCGTTGATCAGAGCTGCAGTTAATTTGGTATTGGTTTTGTCATAGCCCAATACTTTTTTGCCCGAAGCATGGAAATAGCGTGCAAGAGCACTCATTCCAATACCTCCGATTCCCACGAAGTAAAAATTTTGATATGTTTCTAAATTGTTCATTTTTATTGTCTTAATGTATTATGTACAAGGTACAAAGTACAAGGTATAATGTATTTTACTTCGTACTTTCTACTTTCTACTTTCTACTTTGTACGTTGTACATTTTACTTTGTACATTTTACTTTTTACACTTTATCAAATATCTCGTCCACAATATCTTTTGCCGCATCCGGTTTGGCAAAATATTTCAGATTGACAGACATTTCTTCTCTTATATTTTCGTCTTCACAGATTTCTGAAAGTGTATCCCAGAATTTTTCCTGCATTTCAGAGTCTTTTACCATTCTGGCTGCGTTTTTATTAACCAGATTCATCGCATTTTTTGTCTGGTGGTCTTCTGCCGCAAAAGGAAAAGGAACCAATAAAACCGGCTTCCGGGCTACTGCCAGCTCTGAAATGGCAATTGCTCCGGCTCTTGAAACGATCACATCTGCTGCAGAATACGCTGTCTCCATATCTTTGATGAATTCCCTGATCTGTATCTGGCTGTTGGCTGTTCCCTGTGGGCCAGTTCCAGCATCCGGCGACTGACAGTGGTCAACAATATCCTTATAATCCAGTTTTCCCGTCTGCCAGATCAGCTGATAGCCTTTTTCTTTAAGGTTTTCAAGATTGTCTTTCCAGCCGTTATTTAGTGTTCTTGAGCCTAAAGATCCGCCGACAGATAAAATCGTCAGTCTGTCCTTATCAAGGCCCATTTTCTCTTTTGCCTGAGTAGTATCCTGCATTCCTGAGATAATATTCTCACGGATCGGATTACCCAGAAATTTTATTTTTTCAGCCGGAAAACCCTCCACTTTCGGGTAGGCTGTAAACACGGCTTGTGCTTTTTTACTTAAAATTTTATTCGTTACTCCGGCATGTGCATTCTGCTCCTGAATAAAAATAGGAATTCCCATTTTGGATGCTTCATACAAAGCCGGCCCGCTCGCAAAGCCTCCTGTTCCCACGGCAAAATCCGGAGCAAAAGCTTTAATGATCTTTTTAGATTTAGATAAACTTTTTAGGATTTTGAAAGGCAGACCCAAATTTGAAACCATATTTCCTCTGTCTATTCCTGCGATTTCTATTCCTTCGATCCTGTAGCCTGCCTGCGGAACCTTTTCCATTTCCATTTTTCCGTTAGCCCCGATGAACAAAAATTCTGCATCAGGAAATCTCCTTCTGATCTCGTCAGCAATAGCAATGGCAGGGAAGATATGACCTCCTGTCCCTCCGCCTGATAATAAGACGCGGATGGTTTTTGGTTTTTGGCTATTAACTGATTGATTGTCCATTTTTTTTTATCTTGTTTCTTTACTCTTGCTCTGATGTTAAGCGATATCGTTGATCTCGGCTATGCTTTGTTTTTTACCCATTCCTTCTTCATCATAAATCTGTATTCTGGAGCTTATGTTTAAAATAATTCCCAACTGCAAATATGTTACCAACATCGAGGTTCCTCCGTAACTGATCAATGGCAGCGGTTGCCCGGTAACAGGGATTAAATTCACTGCAACTGCAATATTGACAGCAAGTTGTATGAATATCATCACCCCGAGGCTGAGGACCAGCAGGGATCCGAAAAATGCGGGCATCTTGCTGGCAATCATCACGATACGGATCATCATAATTAAATATAAACTGATGAGAAAAGCAGCGCCGATAACACCGTACTCTTCAACAATAACAGCGAAAATAAAGTCGGATGCAGATTGTGGAAGCATTTGTTTTAAAGCACTTTTTCCGGGTCCCATACCTGTGATTCCACCATGAACAATGGCGGCTTTTGCCTGCATGACCTGATAGTTTTTGGCCTTCAGACTTTCATCGTCTACATCGGCTGTCTTTGCTTTGGTTGATGTAAATGTTTCAATACGGCTCATCCAGGTATGAACACGGTTCCCCCCGATCATATTCGTATTGAGTGCAATTACTAAAAAGAAGACAATCGCTACAAACGATGCTGAAATAAATCCTGCGATATATTTCCAGTGCAGCTGACCGATAATCAGAACGATCACTGAGACCATTAAAATCATTAACGCTGTAGATCCGTTATCTTTTGCCACCAATACAAAGACCAGTAAAATAGGTCCGAAAATATACATGATATTCTCGATCGGAAGTCTTTCCCGGGTAATTTTCTTGGTCAGGTATCTGCACAGATAGATAATCAGCATTAAGAAAGCGAATGAAGAGGGCTGAAATGAAATCGGGGTTCCCGGGATTTTCAGCCATCTGGAGGCGCTCGCTCCGTCGATGGTTTGTCCTGTAAACATCGTAACGACCAGCAGAATAATCATTAACCCAAGAAGAATGCTGCTGAGCTTCCCGATATATTCATACTTTACCATCCCGACCACTCTCATAATTCCCAGGCCTAAGACTACAAAGAACATATGTTTGATAACGTGACCGGTAGTGGTCCCGTTATTGACAATATATTCCAGATTCGAACTTGCAGAATAAACAGGGAAGATAGAAAAAATGGAGATCACAAGAATGACCATCCAAAGTACTTTATCACCCTTTAGAAATTCAAATCTGCTTTCTGTGTCTTGTTCGTTCATATATTGCTATTGGCTTATGGCTTTTAATACCTGGTCTTTAAACTGACGTCCTCTGTCCTCATAGCTTTGAAATAAGTCGAAACTAGCACAACAAGGGGATAATAAAACCGTATCTCCTTTCTTTGCCAGCGCTTTTGCAGTCTCCACCGCTTTTTCCATGCTTGAGGTGTCGTAAATAAACTCTATTTTGTCTTTAAAGAAATTAATAATCTTATCATTATCAATTCCCAGGCAGACAATCGCTTTAACTTTTCTTTTAACCAACTCTTCAATTTCTGAGTAGTCATTTCCTTTGTCCAGTCCTCCCACAATCCATACGGTAGGAGTTTTCATGCTTTCCAGTGCATAATAGGCTGCATTGACATTGGTCGCCTTACTGTCATTAATGTATTTAACGCCTCCGATTTCAGAAACAAACTCCAGTCTGTGTTCGACGGCCTGAAAAGTCATTAATGAATGTCTGATACTTTCATTATTAATCTGTAATATCTTACCTGCTATGGAAGCGGCCAGACTGTTGGCTACGTTATGTGTTCCGAGAAGGGATAATTCTTCAATTTTCATTGAAAAATCATCTTTGAGTTTAACTTCTATTTTATCATCATTAATGAAACCTCCTTCCGCTACTTTTTCTTTTGTGGAAAAAGGAATCATTTTGGCTTTGATCTCTAGTTTTTCAAGAATGATTTTACTCATTTCGTCATCCTTATTGTAGATGAAGAAATTATCATTCTCCTGGTTTTCAGTAATCCTGAATTTGGCTAAGGCATATTCTTCATAATTGTAGTTGTACTGATCCAGATGGTCCTGTGACAGGTTCAGCAACAAAGAAATATAAGGTCTGAAATTCTGAATATCGTCCAACTGGAAAGAGCTTACTTCCAATACATAATATTCATGGTTTTCATCAGCTACCTGTCTGGCAAAACTGTAGCCTATATTTCCGCCTAACCCAACGTTTAATCCATCATTTTTAAGGATATGATATATTAATGAAGTCGTTGTTGTTTTTCCGTTGCTTCCTGTGATGGCTATGATTTTTGCATCGGTAAACCCGGCAGCAAATTCAATTTCAGAAGAAAGTCTGATTCCTCTCTCATGAATTTTATGAATAATATCGGCCTTCTTTGGAATTCCCGGGCTTTTTACGATCCAGTCGGCATTCAGAATTCTTTCTTCATCATGGTTTTGTTCTTCAAATTGAATCTCATTTTCAATAAGAAACTGCTTATAGTTATCTTTAATAGCTCCCTTGTCTGAAAGAAAAACCTCCAGACCTTGTTTTTTAGCCAAATAAGCAGCTCCACAACCGCTTTCACCTCCTCCTAAAACAACTATTTTCATATTAATTTTTTTGTAATATGTAAAATGTAAAGCATATCATGTATTTTCAATCTGATTACCTTACTATTTTACTTTTATAAAAATTATCTCATCTTCAACGTAATCAGACATACAATGGCCAGCATTACACCGATGATGATCATTCGGTTAACTATTTTGCTCTCATGAAATCCTCCCTTCTGATAGTGGTGATGTAAAGGGGACATTCTGAACAATCTATTAGTCTGGGCATATTCCAGCCCATATTTTCTTTTTCTGTATTTGAAAACCACGACCTGCAACATTACCGATAAGTTTTCTATTAAAAAGATTCCGCATAACACAGGAATCATCAATTCTTTTCTTAAAATGATGGCCAGGACGGCGATAACGCCCCCAAGCATAAGACTTCCGGTATCACCCATGAAAACCTGTGCCGGGTATGTATTATACCAGAAAAAGCCGATAACAGCTCCCACCATGGCGACAACAAAAATGGTGGTTTCACCCATATTAGGGAGAAACATAATGTTGAGATAGTCCGCAAAAATGATGTTCCCGGATAGGTAGGCAAAAAGGCCTAAAGCCAATAAAATAACGGTACTTGTTCCCGCAGCGAGACCATCAATTCCATCAGTGATATTAGCGCCGTTGGATACTGCGGTTACAATGAATATAACAATAGGTATAAAAACAACCCAGGCCCACTCGTGGGCATCTTTATCATTCATCCAAAAAAGGATTCCACTGTAGTCAAACTCATTATTTTTAGTAAACGGAACAGTAGAAACAGTGATTTTCTCGGTAGGCATGAAGTTCTGCTCTACATTATTCCTGTTGACCACTTTTGCGTCTGCATATTTTCTTTTAACAGTAATGTCAGGATGGAAATACATTGTTACTCCGATGATTAGCCCTAATCCCACCTGTCCTACAATTTTGAATTTACCACTTAATCCGTCTTTATTTTTTTTGATTTTCTTCAGGTAATCATCTAAAAAACCAATGGCGCCCATCCAGATGACGGAAACGATAAGAAGGACAATGTATATATTGGTAATTTTTGTAAACAGAAGAACAGGGATCAGCGTTGCCAATATGATGATCAGACCTCCCATGGTAGGAGTTCCTTCTTTTTGCTTTTGCCCGTCTAGTCCAAGATCACGAACCAGCTCACCCATCTGTTTTGCTCTCAGGTAATTGATGATTCTTTTTCCGTAAACAAGAGCAATGGTTAGAGAAAACAAAACTGCCATTCCGGCACGGAAAGAAATGTATCGTAACAATCCTAATCCGGGAACGTGTATTCCATGGGCAGTTAAATATTCATATAGATAGTATAGCATGTTTCTTTTTTTTTATTATTTAAAAATTTAAAAATTCAGTCTATTTAAGATGGATTCCTTATATTTTTATCAAATTTTTAAATTTTAAATGCATTCGGTCTTTCAATTTTATTTGGACATTAATTTCCAAAGCTCATCGATTACTTCCTTATCATCAAAATGTTGTTTTACCCCATTAATCTCCTGATAGGTTTCGTGACCTTTTCCGGCTACGAGAACGATATCTTTAGGTTCTGCAAACTTGATGGCCATTTTTATGGCTTCCCTTCTGTCCGGAATTGAAGTGTATTTGCTGAAGTTCTGAGGCTCCACGCCGGCTTCTATTTCCTTTATAATGACTGCAGGATCTTCCGTTCTCGGATTGTCTGAAGTGATGATCGCCAGCGTAGATTTCTTCGTGGCGATATTTCCCATTTCTGATCTCTTGGAATGATCTCTGTCTCCTCCGCAACCGAAAACAGTAATCAGTCTTTCATTTTTTGTTCTGATATCATTGATGCTGTCCAGAATATTTTCCAGAGCGTCCGGAGTATGTGCATAATCGACGATAAAGAAAATTCCTCCGCCGGATTTGAAGGTTTCAAACCTTCCGGAAACTCTTTTTAATTTACTGATGGCCTGCAGAATTTCATCCTGCTCAAAACCCAGCTCTGAAGCGATCGCGTACACAAGCAATAGATTATAAACATTAAATTTTCCTGTCAGCGTTGTCCAGAATTCTTTGCCATTGAAGTTCAGCAGCATTCCGTTAAAGTCTACTTCCAGAAGTTTCCCATGGAAATCTGCCATTGTTTTCAAGGCATAGGACTTTTTTGTTGCTTTTGTGTTCTGAAGCATCACATTTCCGTTCTTGTCATCAATATTGGTGATGGCAACTGCGGTATGCTGAAGTTCATCAAAAAACCTTTTTTTGGTTTTTAAATACCCGTCAAAAGTTTTATGATAATCTAAATGGTCGTGGGTAAGATTTGTAAATCCGGCTACTTCAAAATGAAGACCTTCGATCCTGTTCTGGGAAATTCCGTGAGAACTTACTTCCATAAAAGCGAATTCACAACCTTCTTCCACAGCCTGGGCTAAAATTTTATTGATGGTAATCACATCCGGAGTGGTATGGGTCGCCGGAATCTTTTTTTCTCCTATTCTGATTTCTACCGTAGAAAGTAAAGCAGAATCGTAGCCTAAATTTTTAAATACATCGAAAAGCAGGGTAGAAACTGAAGTTTTCCCGTTCGTTCCCGTAACTCCTATCAGCTTTAATTTTTCAGAAGGATTTCCGTAGAAATTGGAAGCCAGCTGCCCTAAAGCCCTGGAAGAATCTTTCACCATAACATACGTAATGTTATCTGCGAAGTTTTCAGGAAATTCTTCACATACGATTGCTTTAGCTCCATTTTCAATGGAAGATGCAATAAATGAATGTCCATCCACAACCGTTCCTCTCATTGCGATATACAAAGAGTTTTCCGTAATCTTCCTGCTGTCAGATACCAGATCTGAAATCTCACGGGTGTTATCACCGTGAATTTCAAGGACCGGAACTCTGTTCAATAATTCATTTAACTGCATTTCTTTATTCTTTAATAGGATTCAGCCTATTCTGTCTATATCTCTTTGAGTCTTCTTTCTAATTAATTCTGCAGAGATAAATATATTCTCTGATTTTTACTAATGGTGGTGCCTTCCATAGGAAATTGCTCTGTTATTCTTCCTACTCCTTTAAAATTAACGCGGTAGCCTAAATTTTCCAGTTGTGGAATTACATTCTTTCCTATCAGACCTACGACGCCTGGCATCTGTTTATTACTTACCACTACTTTTACATTAGGCTCAACCATTTTATTCAGGTTAACCTTTCTGTCTACAAGCATTTCTTTCTCAACATTTTGAGGGGTCTTCAGGAATGTTTTTCCTGCGATTTCTTTGAAAACAGGTGCTGAAACCGTTCCTCCATAAAACCCTTTTGCCGTATTGGGCTCACTGATCATTACGTAACAGGTGTACTTAGGATGATCTGCGGGATAAAATCCTGCGAAAGAGGCTCTGTATTTCATCGGCCCCGGTAACCAGTATTCAAATCTGGCCGTCCCGGTTTTTCCTGCCATTTTTAAATTAGGAGTAAAAATACTTCGTCCGGTGCCTTTTTCAACCGCCTTTGTTAACGCATTGGTCATCATTTTAATCGCTTTGTCAGATGCCATTCTGTTGACCATTACTTCAGGTTTTGCACTGTACATGATCTTTCCGTCTTTCATGATTTTGTCGATGAATAAAGGCTTAAGCATTTTTCCACCGTTAGCAACTCCATTATAAAAGCTCGTTAACTGTAATAAATTAATGTTTGAAGAATAACCGTAAGAGATAGACGCTAAAGTTGCAGCATTCCATCTTTTGTTCTGAGGGGTTACAATTTTAGGCTTTGTAATCCCCGGAAGTTCGATATCCATTTTGTCAAATAACTTCCAGCGTTTCAGGTGATCCAGAAAGATTTGGGGTTTTTCAGCATAATACTTTGTGATCAGTTTTGCAGTACCCACGTTGCTGGATTTTGCCAAAACGTCACTGATGTCGTAAGTTCCGCCGCCGTGACCGTCTGAAATCCTTTGTTTGGCATATACCCAAACTCCGTTTCCTACGTTCACGGTTGTATTTTCGTCAATAAAACCATCATCCATTGCCGCCAGAAGTGAAATGGTTTTAAAAGTAGATCCGGGTTCTATATTATCTTTTAAGGCATAGTTGTAGGAATCTGCATAATCTCCGTCTTCGGTTCTTCTTAAATTAACCATAGCCCGCACTTTACCCGTCTCGACTTCCATCACGATGACAGTTCCGTGTTTTGCCTCAAAATTGATCAGTTGTTTTTCTAAAGCGGAGTGGGCGATATCCTGAATTCTAAGGTCTAAAGTGGTGTAAACATCTTCGCCATCCACAGGTTCCTGAACTTTCCAGAAATCAATAGGCTTCCATTGGGAAGAATTGATTCTCTGCTCTAATCTTTTTCCGTCGGTCCCTCTTAAGTATTTTGAGAAAGCACCCTCAAGCCCGGCCGTATGCTCACCGTCATCCATTCCGATCGTTCCGGCTCCGATTTCAGATGTGGCAAGTTCCCGTTTATAATTTCTGTCAACAATAAAACCACCTTTGTTTTTACCTTTTTTAAAAATAGGAAATTGTCTTATTCTGTCGTACTGATCAAAATCAAGACCTTTCACCAAAGTATAATACTGGTTCTTTTTCCTTCTCTGTTCATCAAATTTCTTTCTGAATTCACCTCTTGGTTTTCCGAACATCTTGCTTAAGGAATCCGTTAATGCACCGATATTGTTGGTGTAAACGGTATCCCTCATTGTTTTGAAATCGAGATAGATATCGTAACGCATTACGGTAGTGGCGAGGATCGAACCGTCTGAAGCAAACAGGTTTCCGCGGGCAGCTTTTAAAGTGGCTTCGCGGTAGTTTTTATTAATGTAATCGTCTTTGATTTCCTGGACATTGGTGTTTTGAAGGATTATAATTCTTGCAATGAACATTACAAACACGCACAAAGCTACCACTGCGAAGAGGTAGCCCCACCTTAACGTTTTTTTACGTTTGTTATCGTATTCACTTTGCTTTTGCATCGGTACTGTCCAGTTTTATCAGCAGTTTATGAGGATGATTTTCAAGGGTCATTAAAGAGTCCCTTGCCACTTCTTTCCCCAATTGCGATTCCATTTTTACTTTGATCAGCTTACTTTGGGCGTAAGCGTTTCGTGATTTATATTCTTCTGTTTCTTCTTTTAAAGCGTTAACAATTTTAATCTTTTTGTTGACAAGGTGATTGCTGTAAATCATGGCCATCATTAAGATAAACAACAGGAGGAAATACTTATAATGTATTTTGATCTCATCACGGTTCAGGAAATTCCCCTTTATAATGTCAATAAAGGTTAATCTTTTCTGAGGGCGATTTGTTGTTGCTCTTTTTGCCATCTCATTTACCTGTTAATGGTTGTTTGTTGCGAGATTATAAACCCTCAACAGTAAACCAGAAACTACACTTTTATTCCTGTTCTCATTTTTGCACTTCGCGCTCTTGAGTTTTCTTCGATTTCCTTATCATCAGGAATGATCGCTTTGCTCTTTACCAGTTCGAATGCTTTTTTATAATTTCCGTAAATGTCTCTTTGAGGTTCCCCTTCAAACATTCCGTTTTTCAAAAATCTTTTGACCAGCCTGTCTTCTAATGAATGATAGGAGATTACAACCAGTCTGCCCTCCGGTTTTAAAACATTATAGGCCTGAACCAGCATTTCCTTTAAAACTTCCAGTTCCTGGTTTACTTCAATTCTTATCGCCTGAAAAAGCTGGGCATAAAATTTATTAACTTTATGCGGAGGAAGATAGCTGAATAATTTTTTCAGATCTTCCGTGGTGTTGATACTCTTGTTTTTCCGGTGATGAACAATATCTCTGGCCAGTTTTCTCGCTTCTCTCAGTTCGCCGTAATAATAAAAAATATCAGCCAGCTGCTCTTCCTCGTAATCATTGATGACTCTTTTGGCATCCAGCCCCTGCATTACATTCATTCTCATGTCCAGAGGCGCATCGCTTCTTGTCGAAAAGCCTCTTTCCGCTTCATCAAACTGATGTGATGAAACGCCAAGATCTGCCAGGACCCCATCAATCTGAGAAATACCATACATAAGCAGGGAATTTTCCAGAAATCTGAAATTCTGATTGATCAGGGTAAATCTCGGGTCATCTATTGTATTCTTAAGGGCATCTAAATCCTGGTCAAAACTAAACAGCCTTCCTTTATCCGAAAGTCTGCTCAGGATCTCCTTCGAATGACCACCGCCACCAAAAGTACAGTCCACGTATGTTCCGTCTGGATTCGTCACCAAATCATCAACACTTTGCTTCAACAAAACGGGGTTATGATACATGTCTAAATTGTGTTTTTTTACGCTTTTTAACAGCGCGGTTATTCTTCATCAAAAGCGCCCATTACATCCTCCGCGAGGCTTGCAAAATCAACTTCATCGGTAGAAATTACTTTTTCATAGGCTTCTTTATCCCAAACTTCAAAAAGCTCTCCTGCACTTGTAATAACAACATCCTTCTGTAGGGTTGCAAAATGCATCAGGTCTTTTGAAATCTGTAATCTTCCAGCATTATCCAATTCTACCGTTTTTACTCCTGCCGTAAACATTCTGATGAAATCAGCATTCTTTTTAATGAAACGGTTTAATTTATTAATCTTGCCCATCACTTTGTCCCATGCATTCATAGGGTAAACTTCCAGGCAAGGTTGGAACACGGATCTTTTGACTACAAATGCCTTATCCTCGAAGTTTTCCATCTGTTTAATTAATGATGAAGGAACTTTTAAGCGGCCTTTGTCGTCAATTTTACACTCATATGTCCCAATGAAACTTTTCATTTGGAGCAAATTTATATAATAATTTCCAAAAATTCCCACTTTTTCCCACTTTTTGACTTAATGTTAATAAGTTTTATCAAAGATTTAGATTTTGTAGTGTAATGAATTGACGTGCAATAGGTTGTGAAATGTGTTATTTGGGGCATACTAAGAGATTTTCAAAAAAAGCGTTAAAATAATGGTTATTATATTATTTTTATTTTAAATTAGGGTAATCAAAATATTTTTGAGGTTTAATTTGTATTTTTGCAAGGCTTTATTAAGGCATTTTATGATATTTAGTACAAAAAAAGAAAAGAAATATACCTTTGTAGAAGCGGGGGAAGGACATCCATTGGTGCTATTGCACGGTTTAATGGGTGGTTTGAGTAATTTCGATAAGATGGTGAATTTTTTTTCAGAGAAAGGATTTAAGGTGTACGTACCTCAATTACCGATCTATGATTTGCCGGTACTTAATACGAATCTCACCACGATTGCAAAATATATTATAAAGTTTATAGAGAGCCATATTGAAGAGCCTGTTACCATTGTCGGAAACTCGATGGGTGGCCATGTGGGACTTATCTTAACATTAGCAAGACCTGATCTTGTAAGTAATCTTGTGCTCACGGGAAGTTCAGGTTTGTATGAAAGAACTTTCGGAGACAGCTTTCCTAGAAAGAACGACCGTTCTTATATAAGGAAGAAGACAGAAGAGGTTTTTTATGATCCTTCAGTAGCCACCGAAGATCTGGTAGATGAAGTTTTTGGTGTAGTCAATGACAGAATGAAAGGCATCAAAACAGTGATGCTGGCCAGAAGTGCAATCAAACATAATATGTTGCATGATCTTCCTAAAATTTTAACCCCAACCTGCCTGATCTGGGGAAAACAGGATAATGTAACACCGCCAGAGGTGGCAGAAGATATGCACAAATTTATTCCGAATTCAGATTTGTTCTGGATCGATAAATGTGGTCATGCTGCCATGATGGAGAAGCCGGATGAATTTAATGAGATTCTCTACAGCTGGTTGAAAAATAAAGTTTAATAAAATATAAATGAACCATTAAGAGCTTTTCTTAATGGTTTATTTTTCTTAAAATATTCAAAAAAAATGGTTATTAAAACTGCAAATTTTGTAAAGAGTAGCGGAAAATGGCAGGATTGCCCGGAACCTACCATTCCCGAATATGCTTTTATCGGAAGGTCCAATGTGGGAAAGTCTTCACTGATTAATGCAATGATGAATCACAAAGATTTAGCTAAAACATCAGGGACTCCCGGAAAAACCCAACTTATTAATCATTTTTTAGTTAATGAAAACTGGTACCTGACCGATTTACCGGGTTACGGATACGCCAAGGTTTCTAAATCTATCAGAAAAGATTTCGAGAAACTCATCACCAATTATATTTTAAACAGAAGAAATTTAGTCAATCTTTTTGTGCTGGTAGATTCAAGACACACGCCACAAAAGATCGACCTGGAATTTATTCAGTGGTGTGGGGAAAGCGGGGTGCCGTTTTCTATTGTATTTACAAAAGTTGATAAACTAAAACCGAATATCGCCATTAAAAATGTAGAAAACTATAAAGCAGAACTTCATAAGACCTGGGAAGATCTGCCGGAAATTTATGTGACTTCTGCAGAAAAGAAAGTGGGTGGGGAAGAGATTCTGAGTTTTATACAGAAAACCAACGAGTTTTTAATTAATAATGCGGTAAGTTTCGATGAGTAATACAATCTGGAAAATTAAAAGTTTTGAAGAATTCACTGTTCCTGAGCTGTACGCTGTTTTAAAAGCCCGCATCGATGTTTTTGTTATTGAACAGAACTGTCCTTATCCTGATCTGGATAATTATGATCAGAAAGCTCTTCATATCTGGGCAAAGGAAGATGGTGACGTATTAGCCTACTGCAGGATTTTTAACAAAGGGATAAAATATGAGGAAACCTCTCTGGGAAGAGTGCTGACAACAGAAAAAGCGAGAGGGAAGAGCCTTGGCAAGCAGTTGATACAGTATGCTGTAGAAACCATAGAAAACCGCTTTCATACTTCCGAAATAAGAATTTCGGCCCAGGATTACCTGTTGAGATTCTATTCAGATTTCGGATTTGAAGATACCGGAAAAAAATACCTGGAAGACAATATTCCTCATACGGAAATGTTGAGAAAGTAAAAAACAGCAAAGAAATTTAATTCTTCGCTGTTTTTAGTTAAATATTGGAGTGTGTTTTTTATTTCCCTGAAATAGCTTTTAAGATAATGGGTTCCAGATTGGAAGGGAGGTCGGCAGATCTGATCTGGTACTTTTTGATTTTCATTTCTTTAAACCAATTTTCCCAGTATTCTTTAATAACAGCTTCTTCAAAAGGATTTCCTTTTTCGGGATTGATTCCTAAAACAATAACTTCGAGATTACTCAGGTTTTCATTTGCTTTTACAAAGCCAAAGCCATTTTTTTCAATGGTATCTTTAAAACCGGATGTTGTCAGGTTATTAGCTTTTATAAGCTTGGTTGTTAAATAGGAAGTTTTGTATGATTTTTCCTTCTTTTCATCAAACTTAGTATTTTCATGATACATATAGCCGTCGGTTAAAATGAAAAGAATGTTTCTGCGATCATCTTTAATGCAATAATCTTTCACTTTGTTTTTGAAAAACTCCCAAATATCGGAGCCAATGTATTCTCTATCTTTAATGGCTGATTTATAGATTTGTAAAGGTAATTCCAAATATTTTTTGTCAACAGAATCAAAATAACTTTTTGGAATATCCTTATTAAAGGAAACTTTCAGCTCTTTTGTAAGTTCATTCATTTTCGGGTCTGAAGGCTCCGGGTTGAAGAAAACCTGCATCTGATCATCATATGTGATGATTTTTTTTGATTTGACATGGTTTAAAAATCCTTTTTCAATGGCCTTAATATATTCCGTGTCCCTTTGATAATATTCCATTGTGGGATTAGGATTAGCTACTGTATCAATTCTGTCTGATAAATCAATTAAAATGCTGACATTGATATTGTTTGAGTCAACAACAATAGAATCCGTATTTCCTTTGACTGTTCCGTCATCTTTGCCTTTGCAACAGGAAACCAACGAAATGATCATCAATAAATAAAGTAATTTTTTCATAATTTGTAATTTTACAAGGATGATAAATACACTAAGTTTTGGTTGTCGGAATTAGCACCTACCGTTTCCAGATTGACATTGTAGGTTGCAATACAGTCATCAATCATCGTTTGCTTTTCCGTTCTTGATACTGCTATTTTTTCACCGATAAAAGTGATCCAACCTTGAACATACTCTGACGCATATAATTTGTAATCTTTAGTAGGTATGATTACACCGTCAATAATATTCTGAAGTTCTTCTATTCTTCCTCGTGTTTTGATAATTGATTCTTTTGTACTTCCGATATTGGCCAGGATTTCTTCAATTTCCTTTTTCAGAATATTGATCTTTTCCTGAAAGAATTCAATCCTCTTCTGTCTGATTTCCTGTTCATTTTTGATCTTATCTTTTTCACGGTGTTCTTTCATTACAAAGTCGAAAACCAGTCCCCAAATAATGTATACAATGAATCCAGCGAAAATAATTCCCCAAAACTGAATTTTGGTAAAAGCAATTTTAATATCAAATGGTGGTGATTCAAAAGTTTTGTTTAATTCATACAATTTTGACTCAATTTCGTAGGCTAGAATGCAGTCGAAAATAAATGTTACGATAAATAATAATCCCAGCTTGATATAATTGGCTCTTGTTTTATTCTCCCAAAACATATGAATCAAATATCCCAACCCGAGAAATACAAACGGGATCAAGGTAACAAAAGCTCCTTCAATTACTCCTTCGTTCCACGCTTTACTGAAAGCCTGTGCATCTAAAACACTTTGGATAATTGTACTTTTTGCATCAAAACTTTTGAAAAAAGCTGAATAAGAAGTTGAGATATAAAATGTTCCTAAATATAAAGTTATGGGAATCAAAAGGAAAAGCCCGATCCAGAATTTTGCAGAAGCTCCTTTTGTTGCTTTTATATTGTGCTTTTCCGGGTTTCTGGGTAGATCAAGGATTTCAGCTTTTAAATTTTCAATTGTATGCTGATGATTTTCAATTTCTATATTTTTGTTTTTTAGCTGCTCTTCTTTTGTTTCCTGTGATACTGTCAGCGCCTTAATTTCAGTTTCTCTGTTTTTTTGTTCGTTGACGTAGGATTCTTTCAGATTTTTCTGTTTTTCGACCATTTCCTTTTCTTCGTTCTGAAATTTCGAATAAACGGCATCCAGGCAAATGGATAGAGTAGAGTGGTTTCCGTTGGTTCGTGAGCTGTCCCTGTAACCTGATTCATGATAGGTTCTTTTTCGGGTTTCTTCGAGAGATTCATCGCTTGGAATGATATCGGTTTTAGGAAGATGTTCCTGTTTGGACTCTATCGGAACGGATTTGAGTTTAAATAAATTTTTTATACTGGTGGTATCCATGATAAGTTAGTTTTTTAATTCATATAAAATTTCGCTTTTATTCTTTCCGATTTTCACGGCTTCAATAAGATAATCTACAATGGAAGGTGCATTTTCTTCTACAAAACCAAACATCAGAACGTATTTTTGCATAGCAATATATTCGTTTGGAGAAACAATTCCATCTGCCCAGATCATTACGGTGAGATCATATAAATAATCTACTTTCTCCTCAATAGTCTGTGGTACCAATGATTTTAAATTGATTGGATTTAAAAGGATTTCATCTAAATTTTTGGATGGAATTCCCCTTTCTTCTGCACATTTGTAGAGCATTTTTAATTCTAGTGCACTGAAATCATCATCACAGATAGCCATTTGATACAATCGTAAAAAATGTGCTTTGAGATTTTCAGTTATTTGATTGTTCTCCATAATGGTTATTCTTCTTTTGGCTTTTTAGGATTAATGATTCTGTCTCTTGAAACAGTTCTTTGTTGGATGGGAGCAGATTGTTTCGTGGTTTCTTCAGGAACTTCTTCTTCCTTTTTTTGTTCTTTTCTTTCTGCGAAGTTGATCAGCAGAAATAAAATTCCTGTGATGATATCAATCGGGATCCAAATGCTTTTCCTATATAAATAAAAAGGAAAAACGGGATTGAAAAGAATGAGAATGATTAGAAATAATATACTGAAATAATGTTGTTTAGAGCTCAGCGTATTGTATAAAACCAATAAAGCTCCAATGGAAATAATAATTCTAAGAAAAGTATAATATTCTATAGGAAGTTTGAAAATACCAGCGAAACAACATAACGCACAGAAGGTGAGAAATGGTTTCATAATGTTTGCTTAAAATCCTGTTTTGAGATTATATTTATAATTAAAACGGCTTTCAGACATAAAAATAAGTACAAAGAAATCAAACAATGCAATTAATGCGGGAATGAAAGTCCAGCAAAATACCAAATACAATATTCCCATAATATTTTGACCTAGGTAAAACCTGTGAATGCCTAATCCTCCCAAGAAAAAAGCAAGTAATGCGGCGGTAGATTTTGATTTCATAATTTAAACTCTTGATAAAACTTCGTTCTTTTTTGTTTCAAACTCTTCAGGAGAAATGATTCCGTTCTCTTTTAAGTCTTTTAACTTCTGCAATAAAGCAAAAGGATCTTCATTCTCTATCAACAATGGCTTTTTTTCTTCCTGAAATTGTTGAGGTTGTGTGATAATAGGGGTAGCATTATTCACAGTAACGCCCCCTGCAGAGGCTCTCAATGTTTCAAGATTTTTTTCTCGTCTGAGCCCCCGCATTTTTTCTTCCACTTCCTGTGCAAACTGATACAGCTTTCTGGCTTGGTTTTTAGGAAGATAATCCATCATATTTGTAAAGTTTTTTGTAGTTCTCATAATAAAGGTAGAGCCAACAATTCCTTCTTTGATGTGACAATCAGCAATATCCACCCAACTGTAATCCTGAAAATCCATAGATAAGCCGAAGTTTTTTGGCCTGCAGAAAATAATTCTTCTATTGGTAAGGGCAATACAATCAGGGGATAAATTTATTACAGGTTTTTTCTGAACAGCTATATATTCTACAGCTTCTTTTGAGGTAAGAAGGCTGTTAATTCTTCCTAAAAGCTTTTGAACAGCTTGAGGATCCTGTTCTTCATTTAAAAATTTCTTTAAGTTCATATTATTTTGTTTTTTGATTATTTTATATCTTTATTGAAGACATATCCTGTCTTTCCATTTGGTTTGACCTGTACTTTATACCATGATCCTTCCTTTGAAAGCTTTAACAGTTTGGCATCTTTAGGTACTTTTGTTATTACTTTAGATCGAAAGGTAGGTTTTTCATAAACATTTGTTATTGCAATGCCTGCAATGTATCTGTTGTTAGAATTTAGATTGATATTTACCTTTTCAATAAATACTTTTGGAGGTTTACTGGTATGGGGCTTTGAAGATCTGTAAGAATCCGGGGATTTATGTTTTTTAGACTTGCTTTTCGAAGAGCTTCCCGAAGAAGAGCTTTTTCTGTAAGATCCACCACGACAAACACCACAAGTTCCACCACTGCTGCAGTGGGCACATCCTGAACAGTTGGAACAAGCGGAACAATAGGCCGAACCCGTACATCTTCCGCCGTGTCCTACATTGTCATTGGCTTTCAGACAAGAATTTAAAAGAAATAAGCTGAATATCAGTATTATGAAAGATATTAAAGTTTTCATGGCTATTAATTTTATACATAATTTTCCAGCGTCAGATGAAGCTGATTTCTATAATTGGAGATCTCATCCAGTGTATTTAATAACATCTTTTCTCCTGCTTCTTTTCCGTTGTGAAAAGTCTCCAGATATTTATTCGTTGTATTAAAATGCAATCTGCAAAGTGGCTTTCTGTTGTTATCATCCAACAACACCCCGAAATAGGAAAGAGTATCTCTGTAAGCAATTCTTGAAGATGGAATTTTCTCCCTTAGAATAGCTTTTACAATTTGAAAACCTTCGAGCTCTTCCTCCGTAGTTACAATTTTAGAATCGTTATTTTGATCGATGGGCTGTGATGATTTCACATCGTCTTCGTTTTTTTCTATCTGTTCATTGATGCTCAAAGCGGATTTTAACCGGAAGCTGATCGACTCATTAATAGAAGTAGTCAATGCTTTTTTAGCATATTCCTTGAAGGAAACCATTCTGTTGGCTGTTAAGGGCTTTTCAAAGAAGCGGTTCACCAGAAGTTTTACCAGTTCGTCAGATGGGTTTTCGATTTCTTTTTCGAATTCCTTTCTGATGGCTTTGATGTATTTCAATGCTTCTGCAGAATCGAGGATACTTTCCAGATTATAATCTTTTTTGGTAAAGCTTTCCAGAATTTTAATGGAGCTGTCTTTAAGATCTTCAATATTGATGGTAAAAAACGGCTTTTCATCCATAATATTAGGCTTTTCCAAATCCGTATAAAAGTTGTACACAATCCCATTGGTGAGAACTCCGAATCTTGTTTTTGAAACATGATAATATCTGTGAAGCTGCGAATTATGAGCATCAGCGCTTTCTTTCCAGTGCTTACATTCAATGATGAAGATGGGTTCATCATTATTTTTGATCAAATAATCCACTTTTTCTCCTTTTTTTGTTCCGATATCACAGACGTGTTCAGGAACAACTTCAGTAGGATTGAAAATATCATAACCAAGGATTTGTATGAAAGGCATTACAAAGGCGTTTTTTGTCGCTTCTTCTGTTCCTATCTTGTCTTTAAGACCAATTACTTTCTGATGCAGTTGCTCAAGTTTAATTTTAAGATCCATAGTTTTTAGTTTTTTAAAGTTTCATCAACGATTTCTGCTGTCGGAGCGTTTGATTTTACGGAAGCGATACCATTTTCCATTCCGGATTTTGTGCTGTACATTTGGCTGTTTCCGATAATTTCACCATTTCTTGCTTTTAACACGAAATAGTCTTTTCCATTTTTTGCAAGCCTTCTGTCGTATCTTGAAAGATCCTGAGAATTAACTTTTACGGACTCAATTCCTTTCTGGCAGGATGCTTTCTGAACATATCCTTCGCTGGTTAGAATAATTTCACCGTTTCCGGCTTTCAGATTGAACTGATACTCTCTGTTAACTCTTTGAGTGATTACGAATTTTCCCATGATTATTATTTTTTTTAATTAAAATCCAGCGACATTTTTTATTAATAATCGCTGGAAATAAAGACTTAGTTAAGCGTACTGAATTAATTCCCAGGTAACTGCTTTTCCATCATAAGGAGGCATTCTATTTCCTTTTGAAATTGGGGCTGTAGTAGAAGGGTTCCCAACGACTTTCCAAACTCCAGATTCAGGACAATTTTCTCCTGTCTTTGCTTTTGTTCCTAATGGTTTTCTTTCCATTGCAAAAATTTTATTGGTTTAACACTTCAAAATTATGAGCATTAAATCTTGATTCATTACGGAAAACCGTAAATTGCAATTACTTCATAAAAAAAACCTTTCAAAAATGAAAGGTTTGTATATCACAGGATTAATAGGAGAAGCTTAAATAATCCCTAAATCTTTACAAAAAGCAACAAGTTGCTCATTACTAGTGATCTGAAGATCTTCTTTCAGGTTGTTGAGTTTTTTTTCTACACTGCTCAGGCTGGAGGGTTTAATATTTCTTTCTTCCAGATGAGCAGGAATATTTTTCTGTAATATTCCTTTAGAAAGAAGGGATACGAGGGTGATGTCAAATGTAGAAAACTCATAGCTGTTGAACTTTTTCATGTCTTCCTTCAGATCAAAAGATAAATAATTTTCCCCGATGTATACAGCTGCAATAGATTTTTTCAAATCTTTTGAATCGTTTCTGGCTTTACGAACATATCCGTTAATGTGATAATCTGAAAAAAGACTTTCTATTACGCCGGTTTTATGTTCAGCCGAAAATACAATAACTTTCAAATCAGGCTGTATCTCTTTTGCTTTTCTGATGAGTTCTTTTCCGTCTTTAAGATTCTGTTCGTGATGATCATCCTCATAGTAAAGATCTGTAATTAACAAGTCGTATGGTTGTTCTTCCCGTAAAGATTTCTGTATTTTTCCTATAGCGTCGTCGCAATAGTATACATAATCTACCTTAGAGATATTCAGACTCTCAAGGGTTTTCTGAACGGAAATGTTGATGCTTTCATGGTCTTCGGAAATTAAAACTTTTTTGAACATGGTTATACGGTTTAATTTTAAAAATAGGTTAAGACCTCAAAAGTATATTCATTTATTTTTTCATCATTACGGTTTCACGTAAAGCGTAAGAAAAAATGACCTTTTCAGCAGAGGTCATCAGATCAGGCCAATATCTTTGCAGATCACAATCATCTCAATATTGTTTTTTGCACCGAGACTATCCCTAAGTTCATTCAATCTCTTTTCAATGGATCTGATGCCGTAAGGCATCATTCGATGTTCTTTCAGATAGGTACTTATTTCACTTTGTTTGTTCCCTTTAGCAAGGAGCTCAAGCAATTTAATATCATACATATCAAACTCAGAAGAAATATGGCGCATTGTATTCAGAACTTCCTGAGGAATAACAGTCTCTCCATTAAATATTTTCCGTATTGTGCTTTTCAGATCTTGTCCGTCACGTCTTGCTTTGCTTACAAATCCGTCAACTTGATATATCTTGTAAAGATCATCAATTGTCTTAGCTTTCTTTTCTACAGAAAATACGACTACTTTTAAATCAGGCTGAACCTTTTTCACCTCAAAGATAAGCTCTTGTCCGGAAAGAAGCTTCTGTGGAATATGGTCTTTGTCAAATGACAGATCAGCAATAAGCAGATCGTATGGATTTTTCTTTTCTAAAGATGTTCTGATTCTGCTTAAAGCTTCATCACAATACGTTACATAGTCAAAATCAGGGATGTTTAATTCTTTTATTGTATTCAGGATTCCCTGGTTCATTATTTCCTGATCTTCGACGATTAAAACTTTTTTGAACATGTTTCTATGTTTAGGAGATAGGGAAAGAAAGATTTACTTTCAGTCCTTTTTCAATTTTCGTATCAAAAATAATTGTTCCGTTGATGGCTTCAATGCGGGAAGTCGTATTTCGCAATCCGTTTTGAAAAACGGGTTCTCCGGAAATCCCGATACCGTTGTCTTTATATTGGATTTCGACTTCTTTATCTGTTCTTTCAAATTTAAAAGCAACATGGCTGGCGTGGCTGTGTTTTTTCATATTCACCATAAGTTCCCGGATGATCTGATACACCTCTTCTTTGATAGCAGGAGAAAGATTTTCCCAGATGGCAGGATTATTCCCTGCGGTAAAGGTTTTAACGGTTGCATTATTAAACGAAGCAATAAGTTCCGAAATCTCTTTACTGAATTCTTTTTCTTCACCGGCTTTATCATACGAGATATCCCGTGATTTTTCGTATACAAATTCCAGTTCATCAAGAGCCTTATTACGGTCAAATTCTTCCTGGTTTTCAATCTTTGTCATCACCTGATAGATCCCGTTAGCGACCACATCATGAACTTTTTTAGAAAGCTTAAGCTGAGTGTTTTTAACTTCAAGTTCTTTTTCCTGTTCGAGGCGTTTTTTTCTTTTTTTGAAATAGAAAGTCCCAACAATCAGCAACAGTCCTAAAGAGAGAAGTCCGATATTTTTCTTGAAATTATCTACTTTTAATTTCTGATTTAAAGCATTCTTCTGTTCTACATCATATCGTACACTGGCAAATTGGTTTTTGTGCCTGCTTATGGTTGTCTGTAGGTGATCGTTTATCGAATCAAGTTTTTTGAAGTTTTGCAGATAATGATCTGAATCTAAGGTTACAATTCTTTTTAATGCCGTGATCTGATCATCGGGAAGTTTGTTTTCCAAAGCAGACTGCAGCATGCACTTGGCAAAAAATAATGAAACGGTGTTATCTTTATCAAGATAATAGGTTGATAAGGTCTCAAAGCTTGAATTTCTGCCGAGTGCGTCATCACTCCGTTCTCTAATGTGTAAAGCTTGAAATAACTCAGGCAGCGGATTATAATTTTTATCCTTGAGGTATTTCGCTTTTGCAAGATTGTTGATGACTTTGGAGAAGGTAGCGCTGTCTGTAGTGGCAAGTGCTTTATTTAAATAAGCTTTTGCAGAATCATATTTTTTCTGGCTTATCAATAAATCACCGATGTTGTTGTAACATAAATATTTGTCTTCCTCATTATCAATATATTCTAACGCAGTAATATAGTTTGAGGAAGATCTTTCAAACTCCTTAAGAAAATGATATGCCAGCCCGATATTATTATAATTGGTGGATAGCGCCCTTCTATAGGCACTGTCATTTTGTTTTTTAAGAAATTTATTGGCTTCAAGAGAAGATTCGATGCCTCCAAAAAAATCTCCCTTGCCGGTCTGAATTACAGCCATATTCACTAAGGAATTACCTATGCCCAGAGAATCGGAAGTTTTTAAAAAATCATTTTTGGCCAGGTTATAGTAATAAAATGCTGAATCTTTTTCATTAGCCTCTCTGAATACCCGGGCTTTTTGATAATTATAATTATTATGCAGTATTTTATTCTCTTTTTTACAAGAAAATAGGAATATGATTAAGATAAGAAAGAATAATCTTTTCATGAAATAGTTTTGTGCAAAGTAAGAAAAAGGACAGATTTATGCAATCTGTCCTACATTAATTATTATGGATGTGGTGTATATGGTGGAGGTAATTGTCCTGAATTTCCACCTACGGGTCCTCCGTCTTCACTGCCACCGGTTCCTGTATCTCCTCCCGGATCACTTGGGCCGCTTTGAACGGTTACCGGATTCTGGTTGTTATGACATGCTGCTGTATTTGCGTTATTATGTGAGAATGCTAAGCCAAATAGCATTAAAATAAACTGGATCATTTTCAAAAAATTTAATGTTAAAGCATTCGTGTTCTTCCCTGCGAAACAGATCACAGATAGTATTCACGATTAAAAAATTTCGAAGCGCTTCTTAAATTTTTTGGGAAGTAGAACCTTCAAAAACGGAAGAGAAACATCTGCTTCCCAACCCGGAGTTTTCTTCCGTTTTATCTGGTAGTTTGAAATCAGGATTTGATTTGTTTTTATTTTTTGTCCCTGATTTCTTTTACAAATATCGCATAGATGTAATGGAATCTACGGACATGGGACGGACAGGTAGATCGAGCGTAAATATTTGATTTTTACGGTAAACCGCAAATTAGTTGTCCGATTTTTGTCTAATTTGGACAGCAAATAATTAATACCTGAAAATTTATGTATGAGAAGAAAAGATTTTTAGTGAAAACTGTGTTTGAAAAAGCAAAAAATGAGATTTCTCGAGGAAATAAAAGTTCTATTGCTTCATATCTAAGTTCCCTTTTTGAGGAACGATATGGTTTTGAAAGAGAAGAGAGAGCATATGTAAGATATTATAAAAGCTTAGTCCAAGAGAATACAGACTATAATATTGATGATCTGGCTTTGGATTATTTGAGTAAATATATTAGATATGATAACTTTGAAGATTTTTGCAATAAAATAAACATAGAAAATGACGATCTAAAGACTTTTACATTAAGCTTTAATGATATATCGGAAAAGCTTCAGCAAATAATTATTACAGTAACACCAACAGTTCTATTGCCCGATTTCATTAAGAAAAATGGTTTAGGTATTTTAGAAATGACTTTTGTTTTATTGCTTGTTACTGGAGGAGTTATGTTTTCAAATGGAAAAAAAGGAGATGGTCAAGTTCCAATTGGCCTAGGTTTTTTATCAACGGGAAAATCTGGTTTAAAAAAAGATTATATGTATTGGGATGGAGACAGATTTATTGCAACAGATAGCAGTGATCTCGGACCTCAAAAAGAAGTTATTCCAATGAAAGAATATGATTTTAAATATCTTCAACGTATTACTAGACCAGATACATTGACGGTTGATAATGCATCGGGAAAAGTTTGGTATGACAAAAGTAACGGAGATGTTGATTTTTTCACAAGTTTTGGAATCAATCCAGAAACTGGAAAGACTCTTAAAGAAGCAACTGATTATATGCTTGCTCAACATGGAGGAGAAAATGCACAACCATTATTCGTTGAAGAATAATATTCCTTCACAATTATTTAAAATTCACGTAAAACAATTCCCGCGATATTCCTTTACTTTCGTCTTATTTTAGGATGAATAAAGGAATATTCTTATTTTTAATCAGCAGTCTCGTGTTGTTTCCGGCACAGCAGAAGCCGGTGCAGATCGCTTTTCTTTCAGATGTTCATTTTCAGGATCTGTACGGACATTTTTCGGATCATGACTTTAAAGGGATTATCAATCCCCAAACCGGAAAACCGACTATTCTGAGGACAATGGATGCTCAGCTGCATTCGACCAGGATTTTTAATGAAAACTATTTTGCTTTTCTGAAAGCACTGGATGATATTGCAGCCAAAGGAATTACCATTGTTGCCATGCCCGGTGATTTTTCAGATGACGGACAGGCATACAACCTGCGGGGGCTCCACAGGATTTTAGATCAGTATCATAAAAAATATGGAATCAATTTTTACATCACCACAGGCAATCATGATCCGGTAGGTCCGTTCCGGCAGGATGCAGGAAAAGATGATTTTTTAGGAGAAGATGGAAACCCGGTAGGAATTTACAGCCGGGAGAAGCTTAGCAAAATAAAACCTGAAATCATTACCAAAGATATTGCCGAATCAGGCTATCTGGAAATCCTGGAAGAATTGAAAAATTTTGGGTTCTATCCCAAAAAAGGGGATATCTATTGGAGTACTCCTTTTGATTCAATCCTATATAAATACTATTCTTTCGCAAGAGCAGTTCAAAATGCTGATTATTCCAAAAGGATGTACGAAGTTTCAGAAGGATTCTCTGTTCCTGATCTGAGTTATGTGGTTGAGCCTGTGAAAGGCGTGTGGCTGATGGCGATTGATGGCAATACCTACATTCCTAAAAACTTTAAAGAACATTCCGGTGATCCGACAAATTATCAGGGGGCAGGTATAGGCTATAATCATGTTTTGACCCATAAAAAATACCTGATCGATTGGGGGAAAAAAATAACCCGGGAAGCCAAAATTAACGGAAAAACAGTTATTGCATTTACCCACTATCCCATGATTGATTTTAATGATGGTGCTACAGGAGAGATCAAAAAGCTGTTGGGCGAAAAAAAATGGCAGCTGGAAAGAGTTCCTGATGAAGAGGTAGCTAAAGCATTTGCGGAAGCGGGTTTACAAATTCATTTTGCCGGACATATGCATATTAATGACACCGGAATTCGCGTATTTGGAGATCATACGCTGGTGAATGTTCAGGTTCCCTCTTTGGCAGCTTATGTTCCGGCCTATAAAATTCTGACGATTCATTCGCCTCAAAAAATGGAAGTGCAGACGGAAGTTTTAAATACGGTTCCCCGCTTTGATGAATTGTTTCCTTTGTATGAAAAAGAATATGAGACCTTACAGAAAGATAAAACCAAAATCATCTGGGATAAAGATATTCTGCAGTCGAAATCATACCGTGATTTTATGCTTTTTCATTTAAAAGAGCTCGTTCGTTTGAGAATGATTCCTAACGATTGGCCGAAGGATTTTATTGAAAAAGCTGAAAAACTGAATGGAGAGGAGCTGTTATTATTAATTCAGAATAGGAGTCAGTTAAAAGAAAGAGGAATAAACTCAAAAGCTTTCAGCAAATGGAATTTTAATGATGTATTACTGGATCTCTATAAATTTCAGTCTGCAGATGAATTGGCGAAAACGGATATTCCAAAAGAAAGATTACGGCAATATCAAGCCTTGGAAAAGCTATTTGAGGAAAATCAATCGCAGGATTTTTTTATAATACAACTGAAATCAGTCTTTAAAATTCTTTCGTTACTGTCCAACGGTGATCCGGCGGATCATTTTGAAATAGATTTAGAAAGTCAGGAAATCAGAAGATTATGATTTTTCGCACAGATCACACATTAAGCAGAACGCAAACATCTGCGTAATCTGTGGGATTGGAGGGAGATTACAAGCTTCAGGCCTCTGTAGAAAAAAAGAAAAGACTGCCAATACTCTGACAGCCTTTTCATATCAATCTAATGGTAAAAAATGTTCTATTTTGCATTAACCGGATTCCTCCTTTCGTAAGTTTTACTGTCAAAACTAACTTTATAGCTGGATTTAAAAAGTTTGCTGGGCTGATAATAATCTGTTGTGATAATCTGGGCACCGCTTTCTTTTGCCCGTTCAAATCGGGAATAATCTTCTTTTCTTGCCTCCATCGTATCTGCATCAGCTCTTGTCCGGATCAGATAGCCCTGCTTTACAAGTCCGGAGATCTCCGGACCCGGATCGTTCATAAACAGAACGGCAGCTTCCGCTGTTCCCGGAGCAGAATTGGTAAAAACCATTCTCCCTTGTAATGATGGATGTCCCTGTATATAAAGATCTCTGTTTTCGCTGTTATTATCAAGGACAAAAAGAAACTTTCCTTTGGCATCTTTTATTTTTGGCCAGTTCTGATGTAGAACAGCTTCATTTAAACTTGTATAACGGCCGCGAATATCATCAGGAGTAATTATTTTATTCTTTCCCAGATACTTTCTAAGTTCGTTATCCAATTCATCAAAAAGCGCAGAAGTATAATGTTCAGGTTCGGTTCCGAATTGGTTGGTGTTCCCGTCTTTAGGCTCAAGGGTAATAAAAACCGGGTCATGATCGGGATGTGCATCAGACCATTTTTTCAGATCTTTCAGACAGTCTTCCAGGGTATAATACCAGGTCTGATAGTCAATATCGGTGATATGAATCATTTTATAGCCCGGCTTTTTCATTTTTCCTTCTGGATCAAAAGGGATTGTTGTGTTTACCAGATCCAGAATTTTAGGATGGGCATATTTTCCGCCTTTGCTGTCTGCATACACGTCAATTTCCAGATTTCTTAATCCCATATCCAGTTGTTCAGGAATAGGAATGTGTTCATATTGAATTCTTGGCAGAAGATTCATCGAATCTTTTTTAGACAGATAGCGGTACACCTCCGGAAGAATTGCTTTTTTATAAGAATTATGTGAGCCGATGACCTGAATCTGATTAATTTTCAGATCATCAAGCTGCTGGGCCTGTAGCAGGCTGACAGAAAGTAAAGATAAATAGAAGCCTGTATAAACTGCCTTTTTCATTGTATCCGATTTTGTATCTGCGAAGGTAGTGCACGCAGACTGCTTGCAGATGATCTATTATGTTAAGTGTTTTTTAAGCTTTTGTAACAGGATAAAAATATCAATTGGTAATGCATTGAGGGTTAGTTATATTCTGTAGGGTTGTTTTAAGGTATTTATATTTTGTTGATTTTAACATAATACTCTGTTAAAATGATTTCGATGTAAACGAATTTACTTTGTATGCCGAAAAACTAACAATGTGCTGAAATGAAAAACCACTGTTGCGGGAACAACAGCGGCTTTTATCAGGCAATGTAATGTCTTGCAATTACTTTACTTAATGATATGTACCACAAAATTAATTTTTTTAAGTTTAAAAAGCTAATTCCGATAGCATTAATCTTTCTCGTAGCGGGAAATGTTCATGCAGAAGGATTTACCAAAAATGACCCTGTGTTCTCACAGGCCAGCGAAAACATTACCGGAAAGATCCTGGATCAGGAAGGTAAACCTGTTGCTGGCGCGGTCATCACCGTTATAGAAAGCGGTGCAACGGCCACCACCGATGCTGAAGGAAATTTTTCAATCGCAGCATCGGTAGGACAAAACTTATCGGTTTCTTACGATGGGTTCGAGGATCAGAGAGTCCGGATTTCCGGCACCAGCATTTCCATTAATCTGCAGTCCAAAAAAGATACCTCTATTGCTGAGGTAACGCTGGTAGGGTATGGATCTCAGAAAAAATCGGATTTAACAGGAGCGGTAAGCCAGCTGAAGGCCGAGAATTTCAAAGATGGAATGAATATCTCCGTAGATAACCTGATGCAGGGAAAAATTGCCGGTGTGCGAATTGTTCAGTCGAGCGGTGAACCGGGAGCAGGAGTAAATGTTTCCATCAGAGGAATCGGATCGATCAGGAGCGGAAGTACCCCTTTATTCGTTGTAGACGGTGTTCCTTTGAGTAACGATGCGGTGAGTGCACAGAGTCCGAACGTCGGTTTAGGAAATACGCAGGCAAAAAACCCGTTAAACTTCTTAAATACCAGTGATATAGAATCCATCACTGTTTTAAAAGACGCTTCGGCAGCAGCTATTTATGGTGCCAGGGGATCCAACGGGGTTGTTTTGGTAACAACTAAAAGAGGAAAGAGAGGAGAGCCCATGTTTACCTATGATACGTATCTGGGTTTTTCTTCAGTAATTAAAAAACTGGACCTGATGACCGCTGATGAATACCGTGCTGCAGGCATTAATAAATTATATGATCACGGCGGAAACACTGACTGGCAGGACGAGCTTTACAGAAATGCAGTGTCCTCAAATCACTCCGTTTCATTTTCAAAAGCAACCGAAACCGGAAACTATTTTGCATCCCTTTCTCATATGGATCAGGATGGTATCGTGCTGAACAGCAGCTTCAAAAGAACAACAGCCCGTTTAAATGCAGAAGAGTCTTTTTTCGATAATAAAAGACTGAAAGTTAAGGTAAATCTTACCGCAAGTGATATCAAGGAAACAGGAATCCCAAATGGCGGGAATGCAGGGTCGGACGGTCAGGTCATCATTCATGCCCTGATGGCAAATCCCACCCGTTCTGTATACGATGAAACCGGAAAGTATACGAATTTCAACATGAATGCGCATTACAATCCTTTGTATCTCCTGAGTGTATATAATGACAAAACCAATACCTTTAGAGTATTGGGGAATACAGAAGCTACCCTGAGAATTGTACCGGGCTTGAATTATAAATTCAATTTAGGAATCGATAAGACGATGTCGGAAAGAAATACAACCATGTATCCGAACGTTACCGACAGAACCCCGAAGGGAATGTATGTTCAGGCAAATCTTGATTCTTATAATGTGCTTCTGGAACACTATTTAACCTATGACCTCAGCTTAAACAGACATAACTTCAGTCTTCTGGGAGGTTTTTCTTATCAGAAATTCAAATCGACAGGGACTTATTTCGGGGTAAAGGATATTGCAGCTCAGGGAGCAGGAGTTGCACCGGAAATAAATCCGGGATATTCGGGAACGGCATTTGTTCCGGGAGCCGGATATGCACAGGAAAATGAATTGCAGTCGTATTTCGGAAGAGTAAACTATAATTTTGACAAAAAATATCTGATAACGGCTTCATTACGGGCCGATGGTTCTACCCGTTTCGGATTAAACAACAAATACGGATATTTCCCTTCGGTAGCAGTGGGATGGACCATGTCTAATGAAAATTTCCTTAAAGATTCTCAAATGGTGAATGAGTTGAAACTGAGAGGAAGTTGGGGGCAGACCGGTAACCAGGAAGTGACCAATAAAATTACGCAGGCAAGTTATTCGTTGGCACAGTCTGCAGGTTATTATTTATATGACAACCTAAACCTGATCAATGGTGTGGTCATCATCAGAACTCCTAACCCGGATCTTAAGTGGGAGGTCGTGGAACAGACCAATATCGGGACAGATTTCAGCTTATGGAAAAATAAAGTATACGGATCATTGGAATATTACAACAAAACAACAAAAGATCCGATTCTATTCATCACGGCTCCTCCTTTAAGCCCAACCGCTAACTACTGGATCAATGCGGCAGGAGAGATCGTCAATAAAGGTTTTGAATTCACTTTAGGATCAGAAATTATTAAAAATGAAAATTTTACATGGAATTTTGATGTCAACGGAGCCACGGTAAATAACGTCGTTAAAAATCTTCCGGTTTCAGCGATTTATTCCGGTGAAGTTTCAGGTCCCGGGCTTTCAGGGGTCACGGCCAATATCTATAAAAACGGGTATGAAGCGGGGTCTTTCTATATGCTTAATTACCAGGGAGTCGATGCGAACGGTAAATACATCTATGAAGATGTCAACAGTGACGGAAGAATAGATCAGAATGACAGAAAAATATTTGAAGGAGCGATTCCTAACTTCACTTTCGGGATCAATTCCTATATGAAGTATAAAAAGTTTGATTTTTCATTCTCTTTCATAGGACAGACAGGCGGTTATCTGGTGAATAATACCGCTTTGAACTTAAATATCAACAATTTGGCTTCAGACAGAAACGTTCTGAAAAATTTCTACGATTCGGGAGCAAGCTTTACCAATCAGCCTCAGTTGTCTTCGCTGTATCTTGAGAAATCAGATTTTTTACGGCTTAACAATGTAAGATTAGGCTATACTTTTGATATCAGTCAGCTGAAATTTCTCAGAAGCATCAATCTGTATGTCAGTGCACAGAATTTATTTACCATTACGAATTATACAGGCTATGATCCGCTTGTGGACACCAACAAGCAGGTTGGCGGGAACCAGTCTCTGGGCATCGACTATACCACTTATCCCTCGGCGAAAACCTTTATTTTGGGAGCAACTGTCAAATTTTAATTTAAATGAAAGAAAGTATGAGATCTAAATTTTTAAATATAAACAGAATCTTTTTATCTGTGGCTACACTGGCTTTAGTAGGATGTACCAACCTGGATGAAAAAGTAATTGATGAGGTAATGGGATCCGAAAACATAGATCCCGAAGCTGCCCTTACTGCTGCTTACAGCCAGCTCGGGGAAGGAACCTTTGTAGACCACGGAAATGTATTTGCCTTACAGGAGTACTCTACTGATGAGGCGATGTTACCCACAAGAGGAAGCGACTGGGGCGACGGCGGAAAATGGAGAGCCATGCACGAATTTACCTGGGATGCCGGTAATGACGTAGTAAAAACGACCTGGAACAATCTTAATTTCGGGATTACAAAGTCCTTAACAGCAATTTCAAGCATCGAAAAGAGCAGTATTGCCAATAAAGCATTGTTTCTGGCGGAAGCAAAAGGATTGCTGGTATTTTATACGTATACCACACTCGATCTTTACGGACAGGCTCCTTACAGAGATCCGGGAAATCTGAGTGCCCCGATTGAAATCAGAAAAGCAGAAACAGCGATTGATGCTTTAATTACTGAAGTGGAAGGGCTGATTCCCAATCTGGCAGATATTAAAACCCAGAATACCCATGCCGGAAGATTTACAAAGCAGGCAGCCTATGCGCTTCTGGCGGATATGTATCTGAACAGGGCCGTTCTGAAAAATAAAACAGCAAGTAATTTCAACTTCTTGGAACCCGCCGTAAATGGAGGAGGAACGGATATGGATAAGGTGATAGAATATAGTAATCTGCTGATCAACAACCCGAATTTCAGCCTGGAGTCCAATTATTTCCACAATTTTGATATTAATAATGATACCAGTAAAGAGATGATTTTTACCGTGGTTCAGAAGAAAATTTCAAATTCGGATAAAGGTTCGGATAATGACCTGGCTTATATGTCTATGGAAAGAATTCAGAAGCCGTCACCGGATAACAGGGGAACCAATGCCAATTGTGTGACTCCGGAATTCTATTATTCCTGGACCGGAAATTTTAATGATCCCCGTTTCCAGAGAACCTATCAGTATGCTGACGGGACATGGTTCCGGAATGACGGTACAGATATAAGTGTGCCGGCCACAAGCAAAGTGGAAGGAACCGGAAAGGCTTGGTTTCATTTCAACAGAGGGCTGCAGGTGGGCCAGCAGTACGGCCCTAAAATTCTGGCCAGCGGAGATTTTGACATGACGGCTGACGGCAGAATTAAAGTCTATAAACTGTTTACAGAAAAAAATACGACTCTTACCGCTGACTTTACTCCTGAACTTAACTTTGATAATCCTGCAGAAGCCGTATTAACTCAAGCCCAGATCAATAGGGGAGTAAGGAATTTCAAATTTGAATTTGATCCCGGATACGGAAATAACGGAACAAGCGGTATGGATGTGCCATTGTACCGACTGGGAACAATTTATATGATGAGAGCAGAGGCCTATTTCAGAAAAGGGAATACAGGAGCGGCCCTGGCTGACGTGAATAAGCTGCGTACCAGCAGAACCAATGATGCTTTAAAGGGCAGTACTGCAGGCGTTGCGATCGGTTCACTCGATGCCAATACCTTGTTTAAAGAAAGTGGCTTCGAATTGTATTGGGAATTGTACAGAAGAAAAGCAATGATCCGGTTCGGAAAGTTTGACCTTCCGGGAACCGCAAAACCTGCTTCCCAACCATACAGAAGAATTTTCCCGATTCCGCAGGCCACTATTGATGCCTCAAAAGATTTTACACAAAACCCTGGATATTAAGTTACTTTATATCAAATTAATTTTTGTACACAGAAGCGAAGAGAAATATCTCTTCGCTTCGTTTATTGTCTTAAAATTATAAAGTCCGATCTGATGGGTATTAATAAATGCAGACTCCGTTTATTCTTCATTCAGCATTCCCAGTTCTCCGAAATGCTTTTTAAACTTCTGGATTTTCGGGCCCACGACGGCGCTGCAATAAGGCTGCGTAGGATTTTCATGATAATATCCCTGGTGGTACTGTTCAGCAGCCCAGAATTTCTCGAATTTCGTTACTTCAGTTACGTATGTGCCGGTCCATTTTCCTGATTCCTGTGATGTTTTGATGGCTTCTTCAGCTTTTGACTTTTCTGCATCATCTGTATAGTAAATTACGGAACGGTACTGAGTTCCGATATCATTCCCCTGTCTGTTCAGTTGGGTAGGATCATGGAGAAAGAAAAATACATCCATTAATTGTTCATAAGAGATTACAGCCGGATCGTAAGTGATCTGTACTACTTCCGCATGGCCCGTTTCTCCTGTGCAGACCTCTTCATAAGTAGGGTGGTCTTTGTGACCTCCCGAATATCCGGAAACAGCAGACTGTACTCCTTTAAGCATATTGAAACAGCTTTCCACACACCAGAAACATCCGCCTCCGAAAGTAATCTGTTCTAATTTATTGTTATCCATTTAGGTTGATTATTGTATTAAAAAACTAATCAAAAATAAGAAAAAGTTTTTCAAGTAGGGTCTTCAAACCCGTCTAAAGACAAATGATGATGATAGATGAGACAAATTAATTCATGTATAATTCTGCATGATGAGGAGTCCTGAGCGGGCAATAGTCGAAGGATTCTTACAAAATTGTGCCTCATAAGGAGGATTCAAATATAATAAGATCCTTCAGGGTGCCAACGTTACTAATTTTCGAATGAAATTGGACAGATCTATCAAGAGTATCATTCTTAGCGTGCAGCAGCCGAAGTATTTCAACGAAGCAGAATCTCAAACAGAAAAGAATTGAAATATTATAAAAGATCCTTCGACAGGCTCAGGATGACAGCGTTACAGATTTTCGAATGAAATTGGACAGATCATATTAAGAGTATCATCCTTAGCGCGAAGCAGCCGAAGATTCTAACAAAGCTGTATCTATACAGTTTTGATAGTAAAACAATAATTAAACCTAAACATCTGCGGGAATCCGTGAGATCCGTGGGAAACTCAAAAACAAAAAGCACCCTTAAAAGGATGCTCCATATATTTAAATAGCATTCAGGTGTTATTTTTCCCAAACCAGGGCGCTTGCTCCCAAAATAGCAGCGTCGGCTTCGTCCAGTTCACTGAACACCAATTTTACTTTATTTCTGAAAATAGGAAGAAGATTCCTTTCCATATGAAGTTTTGTAGGCTTTAAGATAAAATCGCCGGCTTTGATCACTCCTCCAAATAAAAGTATGGCTTCGGGTGATGAGAACATCACGAAATTAGCTAAAGCTTCTCCTAATTTCTGACCGGTATACCTGAAAACCTCAATCGAAATCGGATCTCCTTTTAAAGCACATTCGTGTACTGTTTTAGAATTAATGGCCTCTTCAGGGAACTGGCTCAGCATAGATTCCGGAAACTCAGCTCTCATTTTCTTGGCCGTGATCGCGATTCCCGTCGCCGATGCATAGGCTTCAAGGCTTCCTTCAGAACCGGTGCTCCAGTGTTTTCTTCCACCTGGCTTTACGATGGTATGCCCCAGCTCTCCGGCAAATCCGTCATGGCCGTACACCAGCCTTCCGCTCGCTACGATTCCGCTTCCTACTCCGGTCCCCAGTGTGATCATGATAAAATCTTTCATTCCGCGGGCCGCTCCGAAAAGCATTTCCCCAAATGCTGCTGCATTGGCATCATTGGTGATGGTACACGGCATCCCGAATTTACTGGTCATCATTTCCGCAAAAGGAACAACTCCTTTCCATGGTAAATTGGGCGCCTGCTCGATGGTTCCTTTATAATAATTGCCGTTGGGTGCACCCACTCCGATTCCGTCAAAGTTTTTTTCGGTTCCGTGGCTTTCAATGAGAGGATTTACCTGTTCATATAAAGCATCGATAAAATCCTCAACCTTTTCATAGGCATCCGTTCTCAAATTTCCTTTTTCAAGAACTTCACCGCGGTGGTTTACAACTCCAAATTTGGTATTTGTACCACCAATATCAATTCCAAGGGCTACGTGTTTCGATAAATCTATTAATGACATTTCTATTCTTAAATTCTAAAAGGTTAAAATTATAAAAAAGATTGGATTAATGGATTATTAACAAAACATTTATTTTAAAAAAAATTAAGCGGTCTTTACGGTTTTCTTTTTCTCCTTCCCCACCAGATGAGGAATCCGGTGACTGGTAATGAGGCACATATAATGCTGACAACAAAAGCAATAATCTTGGTAGGCAGTCCTAAAATGGATCCTACGTGAATATCATAATTGGCTCCCACTGCTTTTTCACCGAAATTTTTATCTTTCATATCATGAGTGTGAAGCAGTTCTCCGGAATTTTCATCGAAAATCAGACTGCTGCTTTTATGATAAGAATAGGATAAGTGTTTTACATATACCTCGAAATTGGGGTGCTCATGATCATCCATATGTTCGTGTCCCAAATCGATGGAGAAACCATAGGAATCAGGATATTTTGCCTTTACGGTATTGCTTATTTTGTCTAAGGTGCCTTCCGTTCTCATCTCAATAGGCGCTTTTGTCTTAATCGAGGAGAAGTCCGGATATTGCGTGCTGCCGCCGGAGAAAATAAAATAAAATGCTGCCTGAACGGCAAAAAATGCATAAAATAGTCCTGTTAATGAAAAGATCAGCGCAAAAATGGAGGCATAAAATCCAAGGACATTATGAAGATCATAGTTTTTTCGTTTCCAGTTTTTAACATTTTGCCATTTAAAAGAGAAGCGTTGCTTTCTCGCTGCCTTGTTCTTCGGCCACCAGAGAATAATTCCCGAGATCAGCATAATAACAAAGATGATAACCGGAATCCCCACCAGATAAGTTCCCCAATCCTGCTTCAGAAGATAGCTCCAGTGAATCATCTTTACAATCTGGAAGAAACCGTTTTTCTCGTCATACGTTCGGAGAACCTTTCCGCTGTAAGGATTAACATAGGCTACCTTATAGATCGGAAATTCCTCAAAATAATTCCAGCCTTTCGGATCATGCTCATACCAGTAAAAAAGATACGACATTTTTTTATCGATCGGGATATTAACCCAGTGGATAGGATATTTTTCTTTGACCTGCTCAGCAACTGCTTTTTCTAAAGTACGGATCGGAAGAATCTGCTTTTGATCAATATTTTGCTCGTTGTGGTAAATAACCTCCTTCCTCGTGAAATTTTCAACTTCATCTTTAAAAACATACAATGCTCCCGTAATGGAAATAATAAAAATCAAAAAACCAATTCCAAGACCCAACCATAAATGCAGTTTTCCGGTCCATTTTTTCAGCGCGCTGGGTTTTTTCCTGTGGTGATGCTTTTTCTTCATGTTATCCTTAAGTTCGGCAAAGATAAGATTTAATTTTTATTTAGAATGTTTATAAATTGCTATGCTAAGAATTGGGGCTTATTTTTTTCACACATTATACAAAGTTCTTCTTCTAATTTTTGTTATACATTAAGAAGTTAAGACATTTAATAGCCAAAAAGATAGATTTAGAAATTTGACTTTTTTAATTATCTAAGCGTTGTATTCCATAAACATCCAAGATGGTTCTTAGCTATCCTAAACGACTTAAATTTTCTTAATGTTTAAATCCAACTAAAATTTATATTCAACCATAAAAGTTCCCCTCATTCCCAAAGCGTTGTTAAAATCGCTGTCTCTCGCGGTCCACCATGCGATGGCAGGCTGATACAGCTTATTGAAAACATTTTCAATGCCCAAAGAAAGTTTCCAGTTGCTGTTAACCTCATAGCTTGATTTAAAATTAAAAACGGTGTATTCCGGAACTTTACCTTCGCCATAGGCATAGAGTCCCGTTTTCACGTTCGGAACAAAACGGTCCTGTTTAAAAGCGTGAAGCATGTCTAATCCTACAGACAGACTCTTTAAAGGTCTCACCTGAAGATAAGTCAGTACCTTCGGAGCTGAAATTCTGCTGTTGTTGATCCTGTTCGAATAATCTCCGTCATCTTTCAATGAAGTGATTCCCTCCATCCAGCTGTAGCTTCCTCCAAAACTGATCCATCTGGCAGGAGTAAAATGTAAAAACCCTTCAACACCATAAATCACTTCCGGAGCTCTCTGAATCGTTAACGCTCTGTCCGGGCTCTGGATAAATGTGGCTCCCAGTTTGGACGTACTTACATAAGAAGTCACTTCATAATTGATCCATTTGGTAATCTGTCCTGTAGCGCCCAGTTCGTAATTGTTGACAATAATGGGCTTGGTTTCAAGATTACTGATCGTATCGGAGGTAGATGTTCTTAAAATTCTTCCCAGCTCATTAATAGAGTAGGCCTGAGAAAAACTCCCGAACAGATTGATCATCGGATTAATGTTATACCGGAGACCAAAATTGGCTACCAAAGCATTATATTCCAGATCTCCGCCTGTTACAAAAATGCTTTTGGTGAAGGTTCCGTCAGATTTGATTGTTGAAAGGGTATTGAAATCACCGACTTTCACTTTCATATTTTCATAACGGAGTCCACCTTTGATCGTTAATTTTTTTAATAAATCAATTTTAACCAATAGGAAAGGGGCAATATTGGTCATATCCATATCCGGCGTCCAGTACCGGCCGTCTTCCAGTTTCTGAACCGTCTGATCATTCAGAATATCCACGCCGTAGATGACTTCTCCCTGGGAGTTTGTAGCGTTCCATAATTGGGTATCCAGGTTGATTCGTGCTCCTTTTTTATTCGAGATCACATTAGACTGTCCTCCGTTCAGGAAAGTATCGCTGTATCCATAAACGGTTCTGAAATCCTGCAAATAAAGATTTACATTCAATGCAGTTCCCTTCCAGAGATTTTTATTGTCGTAGCTGATCTTGAAATTATGATTTCTCGGGGTTCCCTGTGGAGTCGTTTCTAGGCTCTTTCCTTCTCCTTCTCCAATCGTTGGAATCAAACCGTATTTTCCGGTCTTTAATCCTAAGTTCAGATCCGATTTTGAAGCATAGCCAATATAGGAAGCCTCAATTCTCTGGTCAGCATTGATATTATAACCCAGCTTGATCATACCGTTATAATTATCCATCTTTGCGGTGCTGTACGTAGGACTGAGATTGACACCGTCCGCATCTTTCATATAGCCTGTCTTTTCATACGCTAATGAAACCACGTAGTCAAACTTATTGGTTATTTTTCCTGAAAGCAGTTGACTGGCCCTGAATCCCAAGGTTCCGCCATACGGCTGTCCTGTGATGCCCAACTGGGAAATTCCTGAAATCTTTTGCGCAGAATTGCTTTTCCGGGTGATATAATTGATAATTCCTCCGTCAGCACCATTGCCATAGATAGAAGATGCTCCTTTAATCACTTCAATTCTTTCGATAACGGATGGATCAATGGAACGTAGATCTCTGGCTCCGTTTCTGAGAGGAGTAGATTGGGGGATCCCGTCAATCAAAACCAGAACCTGTCGACCCCGCAAAGTCTGTCCGGTGTTGGAGGTTTGTCCTGAACTCGTTGCCAGACTCGGGACCGTATATTGTAATATACTGGTGATATCCGAATTAACGGTTAATTGGGACTGAACCTGCTTCAATCCGACAATGGTCACGGAACCCGGTATTTCTTTGATGCTTTCTTTTTTTCTGGATGCAGTCATTACCACTTCGTCCACATCTTTCACCTGTAAAGAATCCTGTTGTTGGGCAAACGTGGTGATCGCAGCTAAAACCGCTGCCGATAGTATTATTTTCTTCATTTTTTAATTCCTTTTTTCTTCCTGCCCATCCAGATCAGAAATCCTGTTACAGGCAGTGAAGTGCAGATTAATCCTGCTATAAACCAGATGATTTTTCCTGCCATTCCAAAGTACGAACCGGTATGGATATCATAATTGGCGTTAGCATATTTTTCGGCATTGTTCAGTTGCTGATGGGGTTTATTAGACAGAAGCTTCCCTGAATATCTGTCAAAAGCCAGTTGATGTCTGACTGCAAATTTTCCATCCTCACCATAAACGGTAACAGGGAGGTTCTTTAGCTCTTTTCCTTTCTTATTTTTTCCGTTCAGCGGGATTCTGAAACTAGATGAGGCGGAATACATCTTCCGGGTTTCCTGTGCAGTGAGGTCAAAAACCGAATTGTTTTTAGCGGAAAGAGAATCAGGAGATTTGATTTCTTTTTCTTTAGGAAGCTCTGCGGATCCTGTTAATGTAAAGTTAAAAGCATTCTTCACCCATGGATATGAAAAGTAAATCCCTGAAATACTCATCAGAAGAGCAATAAATGAAGCATAAAAGCCCAAAACATTATGAAGATCATAGTTTTTGCGTTTCCAGGTTTTCACGTTTTTCCAGTCGAAGGAGAAACGTCCTTTTCTCATCTTTTTGTTCTTCGGCCACCAAAGGACAATCCCCGTAACCAGCATGATCATAAATAATACGACAGGAATGCCCACTACATACTTTCCCCAGTCGGCTTTTAATAAAAGGCTCCAGTGAATGGATTTTAGAATAGGAAACAGGTCATATTTTTCATTATAAATCCCTAAAATCTCACCGGTATACGGATTGACATACACCAGTTTATTGATTTTAACCTCATCAAAATAATTCCACGCTTCTTTATCCTTTTCGTAATAAAGAAATTTATATGACTTATTCTTATTTAAAGGAATTTCTACTGAACTGACCGGGAATTTTTCATTGACTTCCAGATCGACTTTTTCCCGAAGGATTTCGATTGAAAGTGGTGTCTGGGTGATCGTTTCCTTTTTTACAAAGATTGCTTCTTTACGAAGCCGATTTTGAATCTCATCCTTAAAAACATACATCGTCCCGGTTAAAGAAACAATGAATACAACCAGCCCAACGGACAAGCCAAACCACAAATGCAGTTTGGCAGACCATTTTTTTATAAAAGAAGGTTTCTTTTTATGATGATGTTTCTTCTTCATAGTAAAAAGTTAACCTTGTAGGGGTTAACTTTTGTATATTAAAATTTGTATCCTATTGATAATCTAAAGTTTCGTGGAGCTTCCGCCTGATAGTAGTAGCCTCCTCTCTGCGTATTATCTGTCATGGTAAAGTTGATGCTGCTTCCACTATATAGGTATCTGTTGAAAACATTAAATACATTCATGCCAACCCGGAATTTTGTATTCTCCCAGGAAAGACCGGCATCAAATTTCAAATAGTCATTCATTTCCAGCGGAGCATTTGTACTTCCCCAATTCCAACTGCTTCTCCCTCCTAAGAAAGTTCCTCCAAAACTTAATCCGAATCCTTCTAAATCACCTTGTGTAAAGGTATAATTTAACCAACCATTTACGGTGTGTTTTGCATATCCCGGAACTTTGTCTCCTTTATTGGCTAATGGAGTAGTCTCTACAAATTTATTTTCTGTAAATGCATAATTAAAAATAGCATTGAACCCTTTAGTAATTTCCCCTTTTAAGTCAAATTCGGCTCCTTGTACTCTTGTTTTTCCAAGGAATATTGAAAACATTCCATTCGGATCTGTTGGATCTGTGCCGATTGCATTATTTTTATTGATGTTATATAGAGATAATGTCGTGTTCCATTTTCCTCCGAACCAGTCTTTTTTAGCACCAACTTCAAAATTGTTCCCAGTAATAGGTTTTGCAGTTGTTCCGTCTCTGAATAATCCGGATTGCGGTGAGAATGCCTGATCATACAATGCGTAGACAGACATATCTGTATCGATAGAATAGCTTAAACCAATACGGGGAGTAATTCTGTTCGCTTCAGTTTTTGTTCCGTAACTGTTTTCTTTTACATTGGTGTACCTTGCTGCAAGAGTTAATCTTAAGGCATCGTTGAAGAAGCCTAATTCGTCCTGTAAATATACCCCTGTATATTCCTGTTCAATAGTGCCGTAAGGGGTGGCTCTTTCCAGAAGAGATTTTCCCTCATTATTAAAATGTGGATAATTTACAACTCCTTGATATACTGCAGAATTAAGATCAAAAGGTTTATCAACAGTATCCAGTGGGCCGCTCTCAGACCAATCTGCTAAGTATTTTTTAGAGCCCATATCAAGGCCTGCAAGAATCTTATGAGAAACTGATCCTGTTTTTGCATATCCGTTCAGAAATGCCTGGCCAAACTTCATAACATTGCTTGCTTCCCAGAAATTTAATGTTCTGATAAATTGTGTGTTTGAAATAAATTGTCCTGGCCAGATATCGCTACCCATAGTATATTCATTCACATACGTCAATTGAGTAGTTAATTTCCAGTTTTCATTGAATTTATGTTGGAGATTTACATTTACTGTATTATTTGTGACATTGGTAGGATCAATTCCAGGATCGGTCACTGTAAATTCTACAGGTTTTGTTCCGTATCCTTCAAAGCTATAAACATATGCGGAACCTACTTCAGACATCTTAGCCTTTTGATAGATGTATTCTGCAGTAAGGGTTGTTTTATCTGTAAGATTTACTTTTAATGAAGGATTTATGATATATCTGTCATTAAATTCATAGTCTCTGAAACTTTTTTTATTCTGAGCCATTAAATTCAATCTAAAAGCAATCTTGTCGGTAATTTTGGTGTCAATATCAGTTTCTCCTCTGTACATATTGTAACTTCCAAGAGTAATTCTGGCTGAGCCGTTTAAAGATTGTCCGGTAGGCTTTTTGGTTACAATATTATAAATACCGCTTGGTTCACCATTTGACATCAAGAAACCAGCCGGTCCTTTGATAAATTCGATGTGATCTACAAACGACATATCTTCACTTAGTGGTCCCCAGTTTGAAGTAACATTTACTCCATTCATAAAAGCTGATGCTCTGGAACCTCTCATATTTACTCTGGTGTACATATCTCCCCAGTGCTCCAGCCTTTGTGCTCCAGCAACGTTTCTAAGAACACCATCACTCATTGTAGTTACCTGCTGATCTTCCAATGCCCTGTTGGTAATGATGGAAACGTTTTGTGGAATCTTAATTAATTCTTCATCCAGACGCATCGAAGAAGATCCTTCTTTTTCTACATATTTCTTGTAATATTTTCCATTAACCACTACTTCTTCAATATCATTTGATTTAACAGAATCCTTTTCCTGCGAAAACGCTAGTATAGACCCCAACAGTGAGGCACAGATCAGTACATTTTTCATGAAACTCAAAATTTCTGCAAATATATTGTTTTTAATTATTCTAAATTAGAAATGAAATTGATATTTATCATGTAATTAGTATACATTAAATAAGAAAAACCCGCAACAATCTGTATTGATGCGGGTTCTGTATGATAAATTATTATTTTTCCTAGGCAGGAATTTCTCCTTTGTAGAGGAATGAAATAATTTCTTTATTTAATTTGTCGATCATTTCGCTGAATAAGTGGAAAGATTCCTGTTTGTAAATTACCAGAGGATCTTTCTGCTCATAAACAGCTCCCTGAGAAGATCTTCTCAGATCATCCATTTCACGAAGGTGAAGTTTCCAGTTCTCGTCGATAATTGATAAGGTGATATTCTTCTCAAAATCATTAACAAGACTTTCACATTTTGTATCGAATGCTTCCTTCAGATCCGCTACGATGGTCATTGTTTTGTGACCATCTGTGAAAGGAACCTGGATCATTTTGAACATTGAACCCTGAGTCTGATACACATTCTCAATAATAGGGAATGACTTTTCCTTCAACAGGTTCAGCTTCATCTGGTAATCTTCCTGAGCCGCTTTAAATAGAATATTCGTCAGTTCAGGAATTTGCTTATTGCCAAAATCGCTTTCTGAAACCGGTGATTCCATGGTGAAAGTTTTGATGATCTCGTATTCAAAATCTTTATAATTTCCGTTTGCCTTTCCTTTGGTAACAATAGAGTTGGCAACATCGAAAATCATATTGGTGATATCATATTTCAAATGGTCTCCGAACAGAGCATTCTTTCTTCTTTTGTAGATTACATCACGCTGCTTATTCATAACATCATCGTACTCAAGAAGTCTTTTTCTCGTACCGAAGTTGTTCTCTTCCACTTTTTTCTGTGCTCTTTCGATAGACTTACTGATCATAGAATGCTGTATAACTTCACCTTCTTTATGACCCATTCTGTCCATCATTTTAGCAATTCTTTCAGAACCGAATAGACGCATCAGGTTATCCTCCAGAGAAACATAGAACTGAGAACTTCCCGGATCTCCCTGACGTCCTGCTCTACCTCTCAACTGTCTGTCAACACGTCTTGAATCGTGTCTTTCTGTACCGATAATCGCTAAACCACCGGCTTCTTTTACTTCCTTGGAAAGCTTGATGTCGGTACCACGACCTGCCATATTGGTGGCAATCGTTACCACTCCAGGCTGACCTGCTCCGGCAACGATCTCAGCTTCTTTTTTATGAAGCTTAGCATTCAGTACCTGGTGCGGAATCTTTCTTAATTGAAGCGCTTTTGAGAGCAACTGTGAGATCTCAACAGAGGTCGTACCCACCAAAACAGGTCTTTTTGCTGATGTTAATCTTTCAATTTCTTCAATTACTGCATTGTATTTTTCTCTGTTGGTTTTGAAAACCAAATCCTGTTTGTCATGTCTCAAAATCGGACGGTTGGTAGGAATTACCACTACATCCAGTTTATAAATTTCCCAAAGCTCACCCGCTTCTGTTTCAGCAGTACCTGTCATCCCCGCAAGCTTATTGTACATACGGAAATAATTCTGAAGGGTAACAGTGGCAAAAGTCTGGGTTGCCGCTTCGATCTTTACATTTTCTTTAGCTTCGATTGCCTGGTGAAGACCGTCTGAATAACGTCTTCCTTCCATGATACGGCCGGTCTGCTCATCAACGATTTTTACTTCACCGTCAATAACGACATACTCATCGTCTTTTTCAAACAAAGTGTACGCTTTAAGAAGCTGACTCATCGTGTGAACACGCTCAGATTTTTCAGCAAATTCTGCAAAAAGTTTTTCCTTCGCTTCAAATTCTTCTTCTTTAGATAAGTTTTTAGCTTCCACTTCAGCAATTTCAGTTCCGATATCCGGAAGAACAAAGAAGTTAGCATCAGAATTTCCCTGGGACATGTATTCAACACCTTTGTCCGTCAGGTCAACCTGATTGTTTTTTTCTTCAATAACGAAGTAAAGATCCTTATCTACGATCGGCATATCGCGGTTGTTGTCCTGCATATACTGAGCTTCAACTTTCTGAAGCAATGCACGGTTCCCGCTTTCTGATAAAAATTTGATTAACTGTCTGTTCTTAGGAAGACCTCTGTAAGCCTGAAGTAATTTAAATCCTCCTTCTTTTGTCTTTCCTGCAGCAATTAGCTTTTTAGCCTCATTAAAAATGGCAGAAACGGTCTTTTTCTGAACGTCAACAATTCTGTCGATAGAAGGTTTTAAAACATCAAATTCCTGTCGGTCACCCTGAGGAACCGGACCGGAAATAATCAAAGGTGTTCTCGCATCATCTACCAAAACGGAGTCTACCTCATCTACGATCGCAAAGTTCAGTTCTCTCTGTACCAGTTCTGAAGGAGAAGTTACCATATTATCTCTCAGATAATCGAAACCGAATTCGTTATTCGTTCCGTAGGTAATGTCTGAATTATAGGCTTTTCTTCTTCCGTCTGAGTTAGGCTGGTGATTATCGATACAGTCGATGCTCATTCCGTGGAACTGATACAATGGTCCCATCCATGCCGAGTCTCTTTTGGCAAGATAGTCATTTACGGTTACCACATGTACCCCTCTCGCAGGAAGGGCATTTAAGAAAATAGGAAGGGTTCCTACCAGGGTTTTACCTTCACCAGTGGCCATCTCGGCAATTTTACCACTGTGAAGAATAACCCCACCGATAAACTGAACATCATAATGTACCATATCCCAGTGTACAGGAGTTCCGGCAGCATCCCATGAGTTTTTCCAAACGGCTTGATCTCCCTGAATTTCTACGAAATCTTTCCCCATACCGGCCAGTTGCCTGTCCCAGTCAGAGGCTTTCACACGGATTTCTCCGTTTTGCGCCCATCTTCTTGCCGTTTCTTTTACTAATGCAAAAACTTCAGGAAGAATCTGGAGAAGAACTTTTTCTTCAATTTCGTATGATTCTTTTTTTAGAGTCTCAATTTTTGAAAAAAGAGCTTCTTTTTCGTCTACATTGGTAGAGTTTTTTATCTGCTCTTTAATCTGTTCTATTTGAGCTGTGATTTTGCTGGTTGCAGATTTAATATTTTCTTTAAACTCAGCAGTTTTCTCTCTTAAACCATCATCAGACAATTGCTGAATGTTGGGTTCAACAGCTTTGATTTTTGTTACAACTTTTTTTACTTCTTTCAGGTCCTGCGCTTTCTTGTCTCCCAAAAACCCCTTAAGAACTTTGTTTAAAAAACTCATAAATTTTTTACTTTATGCCTAAAGCGATATACTTTAAGCGTTTTTAATAACACTTAACGTGCAGATTTAATATTTAAAAAGGGCAAAAAAGCTCTAAGCTGTTGCCTAAAGCTTAATGCTTTAATTAATATTCGTCTTCGTTCCAAAGATAATCTTCGTCCGTAGGATAGTCGCTCCAAATCTCGTCAATTGCATCATAGATTTCTCCTTCATCTTCGATGGCCTGAAGATTTTCTACCACTTCCATAGGTGCACCAGTTCTGATGGCATAGTCGATAAGCTCTGCTTTTGTCATTGGCCAAGGGGCGTCACTTAGGTATGAAGCTAATTCTAATGTCCAGTACATAATTTTTAATTTTTTGCAAAAGTATAAAATTAGCTTATATTATATGCTTTTTTATACTTGATTTTCAACTCTTTTTATAAAATTTCGTTCATGGTACGTCATAAAAAGCCTGCCGGCAGTGTTCTGTAACGCACTTGCTGTCACTTTCTCAAAAACCATTCCACAAATTTTTTTATGCCATTTTGGAAGTTGGTGTCAGGTTTATAGCCAATTAATGTCCTGGCTTTGGTAATATCGGCATTGGTTTTCTGGACATCCCCGGGTTGTAATGGCAGATTTTTTCGGATGGCAGATTTTCCTAGCGTATTTTCAATCGTCGAGAGCATTTCATTTAAATTGATGACCTGACTTTCACCTAAATTAATGATTTCGTAAACCCCGGAATGTGTTTCCAGATATTGTAAAGATTTGGTAATGCCATCGATAATATCATCAATAAAAGTATAATCCCTTGCGGTAGTCCCGTCACCGTAAAATGGGATTTCCTCGTCTTGGGAAATTAATTTTGTGAATTTGTGAATGGCCAGATCCGGCCTTTGTCTTGGCCCGTAAACAGTAAAGAACCTCAGCTGAATCATATCAATAGCATATAACTGATGGTACACATGACCTAAAACTTCACCACATTTTTTAGTAGCGGCGTACGGAGAAATAGGATTGTCTACATTATCTGTTTCTGCAAAAGGGACTTTTTCGTTGTTTCCGTAAACACTCGAAGACGATGCACAAATAAATTTTCTGATATTGAATTGATGACAAAGCTCCCAGAGGTTCATGGTGCCCCGGATGTTCACTTCTTCATATTCAAGAGGTCTTTCGATGGAGGGTCGAACGCCGGCTAAAGCAGCCAGGTGAATCACCAGATCTATACTGTGATTTTTGAAAATCTGTTCGAGGCCTTCTTTATCACGGATATCCTGATAATAAAGTGTATAATGGGATGATTTTGACAGTGAAACAAGGGTCTGAATGTCATTTTCTTTATCAGTATACTCAAAATCCGAAATTTCACTTATAGATTCTAAAGTATTTTTGATTTTAATCTGATGACTGTAGAAGTTATCAAAATTGTCAATGTTAATGACAGAATGTCCATTTTTTAATAATTGTTCAACCAAATGGGAACCAATAAAACCGCTTCCGCCGGTTACAAGATAATTCATCTGTATTTTTTTCTTATTACAAAAATATAAATTTACTTTGTGAAAAATATAATCATTAAATTTACTTAAAAAAGTAATACAAATTTAATATGCAGTTTCAAGGGCAAATTTTAAAAATGATCAGTTTCGATGATCAACCCATTCAATATTATCTTAATCTTTCCGGAGATCTGATTCATATGAATGAATTGTTCGGAAAAGAATTGACGGTAAAGCATATAGGGTTTCAGTGTGTGAATTGTGGTGAGGATAAACCGGTGTACAGAATGGGATTTTGCAAAAACTGTTTTTTTGAAAGTCCGTATGCGAGTGATACCATCATTCGTCCCGAACTTTCAACGGCACATCTCGGAGTTGCTGAGCGCGACCTGGAAGTAGAAAAAGAAATGCAGCTTCAGCCGCACACGGTTTATCTTGCTTATACCGGAGAAGTAAAAGTTGGGGTGACCAGGAACACCCAGATCCCTACAAGGTGGATCGATCAGGGGGCTACTTTTGCTTTGCCTATTGCCAGAACCGAAAACCGTTACGAAGCCGGGATGATAGAAGTTGCTTTAAAGCAGCATGTACCGGACAAGACAAACTGGAGAAAAATGCTGCAGGATGATTATGAAGATGAAATAGATTTAATTGATTTTCAACAAAAAATCAAAGAATATTTTCCTGATGATTTTCAAAAATTCTACAGTGAAGGCGAAAAGGTATGGAAATTTGATTTTCCATACGACAAACCTGAAAAAATAGCGTCATTTACCTTAGATAAAAAACCTGAATTTACAGGCAGACTCGTAGGAATTAAAGGACAGTATCTGAGTTTCGACGGAGGAAACTTTATCAATGTGCGAGGACATGAAGGATATAAAATTGAGCTGAATGTGAAAAATTAGTATTATATTTATGTATTAAATAAGAACCAATTCACAAAATGAAAACATGGGTTAAAAGGCTTTGGATAAGTCTGGGAGTCTTATTTGTCATTCTGCTGCTGGCAAATTTCGGACTTAATATCTGGCTTAAAACCCAGCTTCCTGATTATATAAGGAAAAATACGGATTATAAGGTTTCCTACAAGATTCTGGAAGTTGACCTTATGTCCGGAAATATCCTTTCTACAGGAATTTCCGTTAACAGTAAAAACCCTCAAAACATCAGTGTAATTGGGCTCCAGGGTACTATTGATACCTTAAAGATAAGCCGGTTTGGAATTTATGATGCAGTCTTTAATAAGCAGATCAATTCGTCTGATCTCCTGCTATCCAGGCCCAATCTGAATGTCATTCTTGCCAAGCCTATTGACCAGAAAACAGGAAAAAAAAGAAATCCGGTGCTGTTTAAAAATATCAGGATCAGTAAAGGATCCATAAGTGTTTTCAGGCACACCAAGCAAAAGTTACTGTCAGTTCAGGATCTGGATTTATTTGTTGAAAATCTACAGATGACTGAAGAATCTGTAGAAAATAAATTGCCGGTTATCTTTGATAAATATGATATCAGGGGAAAACATTTTTTCTTCCGTCCTGATCCGGTGTATGCATTAACGATCAACAGGATATCAACGGCTAACGGACAGATGCTTGTCCAGGGTTTCAGGCTGATTCCATTATTGAATATAAATCAGCTAAAAAGATTTTACCCAAAGAGAACAAAACTTTTTCAATTTGATATTCCGAAAATGGAATTTAAGGATATTGTACTGAATAACAATAAGGTGTCACTTGCCAATGTTAATTTTGAAAATCCTGACCTGTTAATATATAATACCAATGCTGTTTCTCTGAAATCAGCAAAACCTCTTGATTTTGAAATGAATCTGGATGATGTTAAACTAAATAATGCCACCGTTCAGATTATAAAGCCCGATGGGAATAAGCTGTTTACTGCCAAAAGCCTTAACTTAAATATCAATAAACTGAGGTTTGACAAAAAAACGAGAGACCAGGTGATTCCGGTGGGATATCAAAGTTTTCAGTTTGCCGGAAAAGACATTTTATACTCTAATCATCAGGATTTTAGGGTTGAACGTGTTGCGGTTAATCAAAAAGGTGGTGAACTGAGAAATATTTCCGTTATTTCTACTCCGGCGGATCCGCTAAAAAAATCTACGGATTTTAAGACACGTCTCGTTGCCTTTAATATTAATACATTAGAAGTTGTCAATAAAAAACTGAATCTTGACATTAAAGATGTTTTAGTGGACAATGTAAGCGGAACTTTGGCAGCTCCGGAGCGTAAAGTGAAAAAAACGACGGGAGAAAATAAAATAAATTCAGTTTTAGTAAGGAATATCTCGCTTAAAAACTCAAATATTATTTATACTAGCGAAAACGGGCCTCTCGTTCTTAATAACCTGAATGCGAAAATTAATGATTTTCAGCTTGCACCAAAGCAAAATAATAGCGGTCATACGGTCAAAATCGGAGATTATTCATTAACAGCCGGTAATTTTGCATACAAAACACGGTTTTATAATATGACGGCCGGACTTCTTGCATTGAATAGAAATAAAGTTCAGATTACCGGATTTGCCATGAAACCTCTTGTTTCAAGAGCCCAGTTCATTAAAATGATTCCGGTAGAAAGAGATTTATATGACATAAAAGCGCAGCAGATTACTGCACAGGGAAGTTGGGAACTGTTTTCGTCAGATAAATCTATCAGCGCCTCCCAGGTAACCGTTCAGGGAGCAGATGCCAATATTTTCAGGAGTAAAATTCCGAACGATGACCCGAAAGAAAAACCATTGTATTCCAGAATGCTGCGGTCTATAAAAATTCCGATGTTTATCAATAATCTGGATTTAAAGAATTCTGTCCTGGTTTATGAAGAAGACACTCCTGAGAGTGCGGGTCCGGGAAAGCTGACTTTCAGTAATTTTAATATGAATGTGAAAAATCTGAATTCGGCAAAGATGAAAGGAAAACCTACCCGGGTAGATATTAAAATTAACTGCTCGTTTATGAATTTGGCGCCGTTGTCTGTAAACTGGAATTTTGACGTGGCAGATCAGCGGGATTTATTTGCTATTTCCGGACGGGCGGCTCATCTTCCCGCACAGGGAATTAACCCTTTTATCCGGCCTTATCTTCACGTGACCGCTACTGGAACCATCAATGAAATGCTTTTTAATTTTAAAGGAAATCCTGCTGGTCTGAACGGAACATTTAATCTTAAAAATACAGATCTTAAAGTTACCATTCTCGATAAAAGTAACCGTGAGAAAAAGGGTTTCCTTACAGCTGTTGCCAATTTGGTTGTGAAATCGGATTCCGGAAAATTTCCCGAGTCAGTGGCAGTAGAAAAGATGGAGCGTGATCCTACCAAATCATTTTTCAATCTGTTCTGGAAAGGAATTCAGGACGGGTTAAAGCAAACGCTGATCGGGATTAATCTTAAAAAGACCGGGGATGCTGTGAAAAATACGGTTTCTACCGTAAAAAATATAAAACAACAAACGGCAAAAGAATTGAAACAGGATAAAAGCGGTTCAGAAACCGGACAGCAACAGCCCAATCCGAAAAAAGAAGAAAAAAAGGTTTCCTGAATGGAGTATTCAATAAAAAAGAAAAGTCCGAAACTGAATAATTCCGGACTTGATTATATAATTTTAAAAGTTAAATTCATCGCTTTCCTGAATCGGAATATCTCTTAAGAATTTATCAAATTCTTCACCGGGATAATTGCTGTGTGCTCCGTAAGAATCGATAATCATTCCCAAATTTCCGGAAGTGTCTTTCAAAACGTACAGAACGGCATTATCGTCAGGATTACTGTCACCCTCAAAACGGTATGTTTTTAAGATAATCAACTCATCAGGCTTATAATTTTTTTCAGAGTTCTCAAATTTCATTTCACAGTTTTCATTCATTCTGAACTCCCGGTGTATGCCTCTCTGTGCAAGTTTTGACATCACCTGGCTTAGGGTGGTCATTCTGTCATGATCTGTATTTTCCATAATAATATTTTTGTTAGTTACAACAATAATTAAACCATTTAAATAATAATATAGTCCCGGAAAACAATTTTAATGTTAACAAAAATTATAATGTAAAAAAATAAATTGGGTATGCTTTTTGCAATATTCAGGTTATTAAATCTTGCAAAATATGAAAAAAGAAGTTGGCGTTTTACTGGCGGGAGGAGTTGGGCTTCTGGCAGTATTAAGTATCATCGGAATTAGAAAGATATTAGATAAAAAGGATAAAAAATATAGTGATACCTATTCGGATTATTACAGACACTTCGATGATAAAAATCTGGACGATGAATATCACGGAGTAGAATTTTATGCATTGAAGTAGTAAAAAAATATATTCAATTATGTTTAGGTCCAGCACGATTACGGTGTTGGATTTTTTTATGGAAATTGTACTGTTCAAATTCGTATTTTAAAATATTCCGCTTTAATTTTACATGATGCAGAACGAAAAAATTATAAAAGGCCAGGGAGCTCAGCGAAATGTTGTTAACCGTTTCGATAAGTATACCTATGAGCCGGAAGATGATGATTTTGAAGCTGTAAAAACAACCTTCACCGAGATTTTTCCTAAAACAATTGTCAATAAGGTTAAAAGTGAAGACCTCCCCATGGAATATTCGATGAATCCATACCAAGGCTGTGAACATGGATGCGCTTATTGTTTTGCAAGACCTACCCATGAATATTGGGGATACAGTGCCGGAATTGATTTCGAAAGAAAAATCATGGTGAAAAAAAATGCACCAGAACTTTTAGAGAAATTTTTTCAGAAAAGAGGCTATCAGCCTGCCCCGATTTTACTTTCCGGAAATACAGACTGCTATCAGCCCGCAGAACGGCAGTTTGAAATTACAAAAAAACTGCTGCAGGTCTGTCTTGATTACCGCCATCCCGTTCATATCCTGACAAAAAATGCAATGGTTTTAAGGGATATTCCCATTCTGAAGCCCATGGCAGAGCAAAGTCTTGTTTCTGTATCATTAAGCATTCCTACGATAAATGAAGATCTGAGACGGAAAATAGAACCCAGAACAAGCTCAGCGAAAAATAAGCTGAAGGCCATTGAAATCCTTTCTGAAAATAAGGTTCCTGTACATGTAATGGTAGCACCGGTTATTCCGGGATTAAACAATGATGAGCCGCTGTCTATTTTAAGAGCAGTTTCAGATGCCGGTGCTCAGGGCTTTGGGTACACACTGGTAAGGCTGAATGATACGGTAGAGCCCGTCTTTATACAGTGGATCGAAAAAACTTTCCCTGACAGGGCGCAAAAAGTCTTAAATCTCATCCGCTCTATGCGAGGCGGAAATCTAGGCGAAAAAAGGTATTTTGACAGACAGAAAGGGGAAGGCAATATTGCAGAAATGATTCATACAACTTTTAAAATTGGAAGTAAAAAGTTTTTTGACGGTAAAGAATTTCCTAAGCTTTCCATTGCTGATTTCACAGGTGCGAAAGATCAGCAATTAAGATTGTTTGAATAATTTAAGATTCAAGGATTATATTTTGATAGTATAAGAAAACCATCCAAAAGGATGGTCGTTCATATATTTTGTCAGATGGTTTCTAGTGAATAACAGGATCTTCACCATCAGGACAAATAAATTCATTGCGGCACAATGCGCGGTAAGTAATTCCGTCACTGCATACATAAATACATTCTCCGGGAAAAGGATAACTTATTCCTCCGGAAACACTCTTCAATTTCTCTTTGGTTAGTTTCTTCAGATTTTTCATATTATTTTTAAGTTTGATTTATTATAAAATAAAACCCGTTTCAAAGAAAACGGGTTTTTATTCGGTCTGATTTTCAATCTTACATAGTATTATCCGGACATTTGAAATCATCACTGCAGGTAGCACAAACTACGGTACCGTTGCAGTAATACATGCAGAATTCTGGTTCAGGAAGTTTAATTCCTCCTGCTCCGGAGATGCTTTTTAATTGGCCTTTGTTTAGTTTTTTTAGATTTTTCATATTGTTTTAATTAAAATTTTGATAGTATGGTAAAGATAATTAAAAATATCATTACTCAGCTAAATATGGTATTTTTTTTCTTAAAAATTTTTTATGAAAATAAGGAAACATCTTTCTAATGCCAGGTTAAAGATCATTTGTAGCGAATAAAATATGGTAAAGTTGGATTATTAAATGAAAATGAGTAATTTTTAAACTAAATAAATTCTACCAAATACCAAAAAATAAAACCATGAAAAACATCAGAAAATTATCAAGAGAAGACAAGAAAAAAATTTCTGCAGGAGATCTGTCTCCGGCTTTCTGTATTGAAGGCGGCAGTCCCGGCACGGGAGGATGTTCAGACGGTCACATCTGTTCAGGAGGAAGATGTATCCCTTATGTTGATCCTGGAAATGGCGGCGGGGGCAGTGGTGGGGGAGGAGACTCCTATACTTGTATCTGTCCCTGGGGAACGTTTACCCAATCGACACCCTGTCCGGAATTTTATTGTATAACAGGTTAACCCTAAGTTAAATTAAAAACCTTATAGGTTCAAAGACCTATAAGGTTTTGTATATTATTAATTATTTTTTGATTAATCCTAATTCGATCAATCTTTCATGAAGAAATTCTCCCGCTGTTGTATCTTCATACAGCTTCGGGTTATTTTCATCGACACAGTTTTCAAGAGCATTTAATGACATTCCACTTACGGGATGCATAAAGAAAGGAATAGAGTACCTTGAAGTTCCCCATAATTCCCTGGGTGGGTTTACTACCCGGTGAATCGTGGATTTCAGTTTGTTATTGGTATGTCTCGAAAGCATATCTCCGACGTTAATCATCAATTCATCAGGCTCTGCAATGGCATCAATCCAGTCTCCGTTATGATTCTGTACCTGAAGGCCTTTCCCCTGAGAACCCATAAGCAGGGTAATCAGATTAATGTCCCCATGAGCAGCGGCTCTTACCGCATCATCCGGTTCTTCTGTAATGGGCGGATAATGAATAGGTCTCAGGATTGAATTTCCTTCCGCAATTTTGTCATCAAAATAAAATTCATCGAGCCCCAAATAAATAGCTAGAGCTCTTAAGACATACTGTCCTGTCTTTTCAAGCATCTGGTAAGTTTCCTTACCTACTTCGTTGAATTTTGGAAGTTCATCAACGATTACGTTGTCCGGATACTCACTTTTATATTGGGAATCATCAGACACATACTGTCCGAAATGCCAAAATTCTTTTAAGTCTCCTTTTTTGAAACCTTTTGCAGTCTCTTTACCGAATCCTACATATCCTCTCTGGCCACCAATTCCCGGAATTTCGTACTTCTGTTTCGTTTCCGTTGGAAGTTCAAAAAAGTTTTTTACCTCTCCATACAATTCACTCACCAGCTTATCGTCCAGGAAATGGCCTTTTAAGGCAACAAATCCGATTTCTTCATAAGCTTTTCCGATTTCATTTACAAATTTCTGTTTGCGTTCCGGGTCACCCGAAAGGAAATCACGCAGGTCTACACTAGGTATTTTGTCCATTTTTAGAAATTTAACGTAGCTGCAAAATTACAGTTTTTTAAATTAAATGTTTTTAGAATTAGGGATTTATAAACTAAATTTGTGATATGAAAAAATATTCTTCCAAAAGAAGTATTCAGATACTTGCCCATCTTCTCCAGCAGTACGGAATTTCAGATATTATTATTTCACCGGGATCAAGGAATGCGCCTTTAGCCATGCATTTTGCAGAAATGCCGGGAATTTTTCATGCTTATAGTATCGTTGACGAAAGAAGTGCAGCTTTTGTGGGAATGGGAATGGCGCTTAGTGAAAAAAAGCCGGTTGCTGTTACGTGCACCAGTGGTTCTGCGGCGGCCAATTATTATCCTGCCGTAACAGAAGCATTTTATCAGAATATTCCTCTTCTGATTCTGACGGCAGACCGGCCAACGGATTATGTGGATCTTTTTGACGGGCAGACGATCAGGCAGAATACTATTTTTCACCAGCATTCTTACGGAGATTTCCAGCTGTTGGAAGACAGTAAGGAGAATGCGGAAGATATTAATTTTGACATCATCAAAAAAGCGATAGAGCTCTGTTTTGAGAAACAGGGTCCTGTACACATCAATATTCCTTTAGAGGAGCCTCTGTATGAGTTGGTTTCGGAACTCCCTGCTTTCCCGACCGTAGAAAAAACAATCAGGCATAAAGAATACGAAATTCCTTCCAATCTTGTCGCGGAATGGAATACTTCTCACAGGATCATGATCCTTGTCGGAACAATGGATCATAGTCCCGAGCTTGAAAATCAGCTTACCCAATTGGTGAAAAATCATTCTGTGGTTGTTTTGAGTGAAGCGAATTCCAATCTGTATCACGAAAAATTTTTTAAGCATATCGACCGTTATATTTTTAATTTTACGGAAGAAGACTATAAAACCTATGCTCCGGATTTATTGATCACTGTAGGGCAAAACGTTGTTTCAAAAAAGGTAAAGCAGTTCTTAAGAAATGCACATCCAAAACAGCATTGGCACCTGGACGAGGTATGGCAGCCCGATACGTATTTTGCGCTGACAGAGAAAATCGAAATAAAGCCGGAGATTTTCTTTTCCAAGCTTCTGAAATTTGTAACACTGGAGCCTAAACCTTACTTTAATCTTTGGGATGTTTTAAAAGATAAAAAAGATGCCAAGCACGAGGTGTTTTTAAATAAAGTGGAATTCTCGGATTTTTATTTCTTTAATAAAAGTTCGCAGATGATTCCGGAGAATTACAATATCCATTTCAGTAACAGTTCGGCGATCAGGTATGCGCAGTTATTTGACTATGGTAAGAGAAGAATCTATTGTAACAGAGGAACAAGCGGGATAGACGGCTCTACCTCTACAGCAATGGGATTTGCTATTAAAAATGCCAACCCCACGTTGTTAATCACCGGAGATTTAAGCTTTTTCTATGACATAAACGGCCTTTGGAATCAGTATATTCCGCCGTTTGTGAGGATTATGATCTTTAACAACGGAGAAGGAAATATCTTTAAAATTATTCCGGGGCCCGGCAATGCCAACCCAAATACGCTGGACGAATTTATAGCTACCAAACATCATAAAAACGCAGAATATCTGGCCAAGCACTTTGGATTTTCCTATACAAAAGTGGATGAAGAAGCTACGCTTGACCGTGTTCTGGAGAACTTCTTCAAGCCGGACACCCAACCAAAAATATTAGAAGTCAATACGTATGGAAAGAACAGTGCCGATGTGCTGAAGGCTTACTTTGAGTTTATGAAAGAGAACTAAAGATCAAGATATTCGTCACTTCCCGGTAAGTTAATAATTTTATCAATAGGATAAATAAAGTTTTTGTCAAAGTCATTTAAAGAATTGATGAGCTGGAAATGAGAAAACTGCTTTATATTCTGTAAAGTGATCTCGGTTTCCTTAATCTCTTTCTGCTTTAAAAGACTTTGTCTCTGAACTCCGTTTAAAAGATAGGTGGATGGCGTGAACCATTCTTTACCTTTCAGAAACAAAAGGTTGGAGTAAGAGGTATCTGTGATATGATGATTCTTTACAATGATGATTTCTTCGGATCTGGATTTCATTTTCATCCTTTCCAGTTCCTTCCGGTCTTCAAATTTAAAAGAATAGTCAAAACTGTTGTTTTCCACCAGCTGGAAGTCTGCTATCTCAGGAATGGCATACGGAATCATCTGGGTACGGAATTTTTTGTCCAGATCATAGACAATTCTCAATTTGAACAGGCCGTCTTCATCATGTTCTAAATTTTTATAGATTTTAGCCAGATCAATAGAACCTTCTTTTCCAAAATGGGCAAAAGTCTGATTGACACGTTGCTGATGGAATTCAATCAGGAAAGTTTCCTGATCTTCTACTTTAATGCTTTCAATGAATTGGGACATAAATTTTATTTTTCATTTCCTGATATTCGTCTTCTAACGTACTCATGTGGGTGATGCCGCCGCCACTTTTGAAGTAGAGCTCATCGCCCTCTTTTTCAATAAAACGGATCATCACGCAGCTGTCAAGATTTTTACCGTCATACCAACCGCAGACACCGGTATAATAACCCCGGTCGTAGCCTTCAGCTTCAAGAATAATTTCCAGGGTTTTCGGCTTGGGAGCTCCTAAGATAGAACCGGCAGGAAGCAGTTTTTTCATAATACTTCCTACCCTTCCGTCAAATTCAGGTTTTATAATCCCGGATATTTCGGAACTCATGGCATATAAATCCTTTTGCTGTGTTTTGATAAAATCGATGTGCTGGAACTGATCAACTTTTACACCGTCTGCAACCATGCTCAGATCATTTCGAAGTAAATCTACTACCGTATAATGCTCGGCTTTTTCTTTCCTGTCGTTTTTCAGGATTTCTGCTGCATTATCAAGAGATGCATCGATGGTGCCCTTCATCGGATAGGTCAGAATTTTACCGTCCAGGATCTTTACAAAAGTTTCAGGAGAAAAAAATACGAAAAAATCTTTATAAAAAACTTTATATTTTGCAGTAGAATGATAAAAAATTTCTTCAAGGGAAAGATTGGTCTCAATTTTTGTTTTCCGGGTATAATTGACAAGATAAGAATTTCCAAGATGGATATTTTCCTGAACTCTGTCGAAGCCGATTTTAAAATTTTCCAACGTTTCAGGAAAGGACTTCCACTCTGTCTTTTTTGTAAGCCCATGAGTTTTTTTTATAGTTGAGAAGCCTTGAAAATCAATCATTAAGCCTGACTCTTCAATTTCTTCCTGTCTGAAGATCTCAATATTTTCTGTGAGAAAGTCGATAATAAAAAAATAGGGAACCTTCTGAAGGGAAAGTTCATCCATTTTCATAAATTTTTGATGATTCATTGAAAACATTCGACAAAAGTAATTATTGATGTTTACTTTTGCACAAAAAATTTTTTCAAATGCAGAATAATTATCCTCAGAAGCCGGGAATAAATTTAATGCTGAAGCAGGCATTTTACTACTGGAACAAAACACTGGTCTTTCAGTTAATGTTTTCCATTGTATATTTCGGTGTTTTTTTTACATCGGTCTTTTTCTTTGCTTCGAAGTACGGAATCTGGGATCAGCAGCAGGAATTGGTGGAAGCTTTTAAGATGAGTACGGAAGCGTACGTTCAGAAAGCGACCGAATTGGGACAGTCTGAGAATTCCCGCTACTTCAGTTATGCATTTTTAGGAACGATGGTTTTTCTGTATCCTCTGAACCTGGGATTGTTTAAAATTTTCAGAAAAGTAGATTTAAATGAGAAGATCGAACCCGGAGATCTGTTTGCTGGTTACAGCGGACTTAATTTTTTCAAATACATCGGGTATGCATTGTTTTGGTTTCTGGTGTATCATATGATTTTCGCCACGGTGATTTTGCCTGTAATTTGGATAATGGTTACTGTTTTTGTCGCGCCACTGATGTTTTTTATGGATAAGAGAATTTTTGAAGCTATTGCATTGAATTTTCAGGCTTTAAAAATGTTTTTTGTCGAAGTGCTGGTCTGCGTGATGGTGGCGTTCTTATTTAAATATATGGGATTTGCTCTCCTTTTCATTGGAGGACTTTTTACTTTTCCGTTCTGGAATGCGATAATTTATGCCATGTATAAAAATATTTTTTCTGAAAAAAGTTAAATTTAAAGGTGGTTTTAATGGATTTCTGCCAAAAAAGGTTTATTTTGGTGGTAACATTAAAAAATTTACACCATGTCAGAATTTAATGAATTTGACCAACAGGGGTCGGTCCCGAGCAGAGACACAGGGGCTATCATTTCTCACGCTTTTGAAATGTATAAGGGGGTTTTCCTTTATGCGATCGTTGCTATGATCATCTACCTTGTAGGTGGGTATGTTATTCAGTCGATCAGCGGTTTTAACTCTGCAGAGATGGCAGAAGAAATGCAGGGAGGCAACTATGATTATAACATCTGGGCAGCGCCAGGATTTACCGCGTATATGTCGTTATCATGGCTGTTTGGGCTTTTGCTGGCACCATTGTATGTGGGATTAATCTACATTGTCAACAAATTCAATACAAAAAGTCCTATTGAGTTTTCGGATTTGTTTATCGGCTACCGTCAGAATTTTGTAAACATTTTGATTTACAGCATTCTTTCCGGGATTATTTCCACTGTTGCAGCAGCACTCTGTTTCTTCCCGTTCTTTTTTGTGTATCCGTTACTGATGTTGGGTTATCCTATTTTGCTTTTCGAAAATGCATCTGCTACGGAGGCTCTCGGAAAGTCTTTCAATATTGCTAAAGAAAATTATGGTACGTTTTTAGGTACAACCCTTCTCGGATTTATCATTTCTGTTGCAGGAATTATCCTTTGCGGGATCGGGATTATTGTTACGGCTCCATTTATCATGGTCGTAATGTATTCTTTGTATTGCGCTTTTTTAGGAAAACCAAGACAAATACTATTTAATAAATAATGAATAACAAAGACAACCAGATAAGCAGTGTGACCATAAAGCAGGTTTCATTACTTGCCATTATTTTAGTGTTGGGAGGATTAATCTGTTTTAACCTGGCACTCTTCATACCTTCTGTGTTGGGGGCCATTACCATTTATGTAGTCTGCCGGAAGTATAATTTTTATCTTCAGGAAGAGAAAAAATGGAAGCCATGGCTTTCATCATGTGTGCTTATGTTTGCGAGTCTGGTTATTCTGATCTTACCGGTTTACTTCATAGCGGATTTATTGATTGAAAAATTTGGAAATGCCCAGGCGTATATGGATAAGTTCAATGTATTTCTGGAAAAAATCCATTCATATGTTTATTCAAAAGTAGGGTTCGACATTTTAAGTAAAGAGAATATGGGTAAGGTGAAAACTTTCGCAGGGCAGTTTTCAACCAAGGCATTGAGCGGTACTTTTAATACGCTTACCGTCATCCTGTCGATGTATTTCATTCTCTATTTTATGCTGGAGCAGCCCAGGCTTTTCGAAAGAATCCTGGCATCTTCTGCCCCGTTAAAAAGAGCAAACGTTTCTCTGATAGGGGAGAAGATGAGAAAACTGATCATGGCCAATGCGATAGGAATTCCTGTCGTTGCCTTAGGACAAGGGCTTGTCGGCCTGGTAGGATACTTCATTTTTGGAGCGCCCAGCCCTGTTTTATTGTTTGCGCTTACTTCAGCAGCTTCTATGATTCCTGTGGTGGGAGCAGCCATTGTTTATGTTCCGGTCTGTATTTTTATGATCGCAGAAGGAGATACCGGGCATGGACTTGGACTTGCAGCTTATTGTGTCATAATCGTTGGTCTTACCGATAATCTTCTTCGCTTTACGCTCTTAAAGAAACTGGAGGATATACATCCTTTAAACACAGTTTTTGGAATTATCATGGGCATGAATTTATTCGGTTTTATGGGATTGATCTTCGGCCCGATATTGATTTCTCTGACGCTTCTTCTGATCCAGGTCTACAGAAATGAATTTTCAGACGATGATACCCCTGAGCTGATGTTACCTGATAACGATGATGTAGAAGATAAAATCAATTTAATTGTATAAAATGGAAGGGATAAATCCGGAGATATTAAATGAGATTTGTGTTGTGAAAATGCCTTTCGGAAAATATGAAGGGACTATTTTAGCCGATCTCCCGATCAGTTATCTTGAGTGGTTTCACCGCAATGGGATGCCAAAAGGTAAATTGGGGATGCAGCTCTCGACAATCTATGAGATCAAATTAAATGGGTTGATGGACCTGCTCATTCCGATTCGGGAGGGGTAGTAAATAATGAAAAATATAAATCAAAAACGTATAAGTTTTAATAAAAAATAGGCCTCGTCTTGACGAGGTCTATTTTTTAGATTAAAATATTATTTAGGCTCCCACAGTTCAACCTTGTTTCCTTCCAGATCAAGAATATGTACAAATTTTCCGAAGTCGTAAACGGCGATTTCATCAAGAATTTCTACGTTTTCTCTTTTTAATTCCTCTTTCAGCGCTTCCAGGTCATCAACAATATAATTAATCATGAATTCTCTATCAGACGGTTCAAAATACTTTGTTGTCTCGGGAGAAGGGCTCCACGTCAAAGATCCTTTGGCATTGGATTCAGCGATATCTTTCCATCCGAAAGTTGCGCCATATTCATTAACATCAATGCCCAGATGAGTTTTATACCATTCTTTAAGGGCTTTAGGATCTTTGCATTTGAAGAAGATCCCTCCGATACCGGTTACTTTTTTCATTTGGTTAAGTTTTATTTATTTTAAAAGAAATTATCCTTTCAAAGCAGCAATTTCATCTCTCAGTTTGGCCGCTTTAATAAAATCAAGGTTCTTTGCTGCCACTTCCATTTCTTTCTGCTTTTGAGTGATGACTTTTTCTATGTCTTTACTGCTGTAGCTTGCCTTTGTTTCTGCCACTTTCTGAAGGATTTCTTTCTGAGTATATTTTTCATCAGGAAAATCCTTGCTTCTTCCGACTAAATTTTCAGATATTTTTTTATTTAAAGCCTGAGGGACCTGTCCGTGTTCTTCATTATACTGCATCTGCTTGGCTCGGCGGTATTCGGTTTCGTCAAGAGTGGCCTGCATGGATTTTGTAATTTTATCGGCATACATGATCGCTTTTCCGTTAATATTTCTTGCGGCACGGCCGACCGTCTGAATCATCGACCGTCTGCTTCTGAGCATTCCTTCTTTGTCAGCATCCAGAATAGCAACGAGGGAAACTTCCGGTAAATCCAGACCTTCTCTTAAAAGGTTTACCCCGATTAAAACATCAAAAAGACCGAGGCGCAGATCCTGCATAATCTGAATACGTTCCAGCGTCTCAACATCAGAGTGTATATATCGCGTTCTGATACCGAATTTGGTGAAATATTTAGTAAGTTCTTCAGCCATTTTTTTAGTCAGGGTTGTCACCAGAACCCTTTCATCGACATCAGACCTTTTCTGGATTTCCTCCATCAGATCATCGATCTGGTTTAAAGAAGGCCGCACTTCAATGATCGGATCGAGAAGTCCTGTCGGGCGGATGATTTGTTCAATATAAGCACCTCCTGTCTTTTCCAGCTCATAATCTGCCGGGGTCGCGGAAACATAAATTACCTGATTCTGGATGCTTTCAAACTCTTCGAACTTCAAGGGTCTGTTGTCCATCGCTGCAGGAAGCCTGAATCCATATTCCACCAGGGATTCTTTTCTGCTCCGGTCTCCTCCGTACATGGCGTGTACCTGCGGTACCGTAACATGACTTTCATCAATAACCATTAAAAAATCCTTTGGAAAGTAGTCCAGAAGGCAGAAAGGCCTTGAGCCGGGAAGTCTGCCGTCTAAATATCTAGAATAGTTCTCGATACCCGAACAATATCCGAGTTCTTTGATCATCTCCAGGTCAAGCTCTGTTCTTTCCTGAAGTCTTTTGGCTTCAAGAGGCTTTCCGACTTCACTGAAGAAATCCACCTGTTTTACCATATCATCCTGAATATTCCTGATAGCACCATTCAGGGTTTCTTTTGACGTGACAAAAAGATTGGCAGGATAAATCTGGATCTGTTCAAAGCTTGATGTAACGTTTCCGCTCACAGGATCGAAACTCTGAATCTTTTCAATTTCGTCACCATAAAACTGGATTCTGACACCATTATCGGCATAAGCAGGAAAGATATCGATAACGTCTCCTTTGACACGGAATGTCCCCCTTTGGAATTCGCTGAGGGTTCTGGAATAAAGGGCATTTACTAATGAATGGAGGAGTGCGGTCCGCGTTACTTTTTCACCAATGGCAACGGAAATCAGCGATTTATGAAATTCCGTAGGATTTCCGATGCCGTAAATACAGGAAACAGAAGCTACAATGAGTACATCCCTTCTTCCGGAAAGTAAACTTGCCGTGGCGGAAAGACGGAGTTTTTCTACTTCCTCATTGATACTAAGGTCTTTCTCTATGTAAGTTCCGGTCGTGGCAATATAGGCTTCCGGCTGGTAGTAATCATAGTAACTTACAAAATATTCCACGGCATTTTCAGGAAAAAATTCTTTAAATTCCATGAAAAGCTGGGCGGCCAGCGTCTTATTGTGAGCCAACACTAAGGTAGGCTTCTGGACATTCTGGATAACATTAGCTACCGTAAATGTTTTTCCGGAACCGGTAACACCCAGTAACGTCTGGTATTTTTCACCGATTGTTATCCCTTCGGTCAGCTTTTCAATAGCTGTTGGCTGATCACCGGTAGGTTTATATTCTGATTGAAGTTTAAATTGCATAAAATGATGTTGTCTAACAAAAGTACAAAAGAAATAACAGACATTTAATGCCTCGCACTAAGATTAATATTTTAACCGTTCCTATACCACGTGCAGAGTGTTTTCCTATGTAAAACGGTATTTGATCAATATTTATTAATTTATGTTCATTATGTTTTTTATAATGATATCTATTTTTTAGAAGTTTGTTTATAATTTATTATTCTTAATTTTGAGTTATATTTGCTTTTAAATCAAAAAAATTAATAATGAAACAAAATTTACTTTATTTCTTTATCATAGTTCTTGCAGTACCTTTCTATGGTAAGGATATGAAATTGCCACTGCCACCAAGTACAGTCTTACTGTTCGATGAGGCCGTTTTTTATGATATGTATGCTACTACGGTTAATCAGCCACTGCCTTCCGGAGCTGTCCGGCTTAGCAACAGTACCTACACCAAAAAGATGACGGATGCCCAATTGGATTCTTTCGGTAATCAGGTGACGATGAACGTTACAATCGGAGCCTTATGTGACAATTATGACCGTCTTGCCCATGTTTTCCTGGCATTTGTACCAAAAGGAGCTTCGTCTTATGATACAAATGCCGTTACAAAAATAGAATTAGGAAGATTTATCACTCCTTTTATGAACAAAAATGTTTCTCCGACAAGCGTGCCCTATAGTTTTCAGATCGACAACGCAGGAGCTATCTTTAAAGATGTATCATTGAGGAACCAGTATGATTTCTGGATAGAATTTACCGTACTGGGTGTTCCGTATGCTGCGCAGACGCAGGTCGCAGGTTGCGCCTCGAGAATTGATACTTTTAAAGGATCTTTAAGTTTTGTGACCGATATTAATACCTCAATTCCGGCTGTAAACAATCTGCTGATTCCTATGGCAGCCGTTAAAAGTCTGAACAATTATGCGGGAACAGATGAACCCGGCCAGACGATCAGAATTTTGTCTTTTGCCTTAAATAGTACGATTAACAATGCAACTTTTAATTTAATAACCTCTAATCACGGTGCCAACTCCGGAGGGGAAGAATATGTGAGAAGACAGCATTATATTTACCTTAATGACCAGGAAATTTTCAGCTATAAACCCGGAGGCGTATCTTGTGAACCCTACCGGCAGTATAATACCCAGGGCAATGGGATTTATGGAACTAATCCTCAATCTGCCGCATGGTGGGCATCATGGAATAACTGGTGTCCCGGAAGTACCATTCCTATCAGAAAAATAAATGTAGGAACCATGCTTCCCGGGAATCATGCCTTTATGATCAGTGTTCCGGATGCTCAATTTGTAGGACAGCAGGGAGATTTTCCTTTGTCGGTATATCTGCAGGGTGAGGCTGTTAATGTTTTGGGCGTGAAAGATATTTCTGTTGCAGAGGTAAAAATATATCCGAACCCGGTTGTAAATATTGTGAAGATATCAAGTTCTAAAAAAATCAGGGAAACAGAAATATATTCTGTCGACGGAAAGTTTATAAGAAGGTTCAGTGGATGTGAAGCAGATGTCAGCGATCTTTTATCAGGAATTTATATTTTAAAAGTAAACTTTGAAAATGGAGTTTCATTTAAACATAAAATGATTAAGCAGTAATCTGCCGGACACTGTATCCACCAGGTTTTTTATGGCACTATTTTTCCATTTATAATTTTTATCGAAATTACATTATTATGAAAATAAATCAATGCTATATCCCTGTTCTAAGCCTGTTTTTATTGTTGACCTCCTGTGAAAAGAACAGTATACAGGCCCAGCAGACCGGAAAAGACGGAAGTGTAGAAACAGAAAAACCTAATTCTCCGGAATATAAGCCCGCCTTTCAGGGACAGACCAGAATTAAAGCGGTAAAAACGGTAACGCCTTATCATGTCGAGGTTATAAGCAAAGACCTGGGAAAACCCTGGGGAATTATCAATTTACCGGATGGAAGGTTCTTAATTACAGACAAAAGAGGCTATATGAATGTAGTCTCGGCAGACGGAAAAGAGGTGTCGAAAATTGAAGGCTTTCCAAAAGTGGATACCAAAGGGCAGGGTGGAATGCTTGATGTAGCCCTTGACCCAGAGTACCAGAACAATAACCTGATCTATTTCAGTTTTTCAGAGCCCTATGGCAAAGGAAATCATACGGCTGTTGCAAAAGGTAAATTATCTTCGGATCTTAAAACTGTTTCTGAAGTACAAGTGATTTTCAGAGCAACACCGACTTATGATGGCGACAAACACTACGGAAGCCGGCTGGCCTTTGATAAAGATGGAAATTTATTCGTAAGCACGGGAGAACGTTCCGATAAAGAGACCAGGATATATGCTCAGAAAACAGATAATTATCTGGGAAAAATATTAAAGATTACAAAAGAGGGAAAGCCGGCGCAGGGAAACCCGTTCATAGGAAAAGCCGGATTTAAACCTGAAATTTATGCTTATGGAATCAGAAATCCTCAAGGTATGGCGATCGATCCGAACGGAACGCTCTGGGACGTAGAAATGGGACCCAGGGGAGGAGATGAAATTAATTTAATTCAGCCCGGAAAAAATTACGGATGGGGTGATGTGACTTATGGAATTGAATATTCCGGAGATAAGATTAATAACGGAACCACGCAAAAAGCAGGCACTGAACAGCCTGTTTATTACTGGGATCCTGTAATTTCTCCGAGTGGGGTGACGTTCTACACCGGAAATATTGAAGAATGGAAAGGAAATCTGATGATCGGATGCCTGAGTGGTGAACATATCAATAGGATTGTCATGAAAAATAATAAAGTGGTAGGAGAGGAGCGTCTTTTGGCCGATCAGAAAGAAAGATTCAGAGATGTTCTCAATGGTGCCGATGGAAATCTGTATGCGGTAACCGATAGTGGAAAATTATACAAAATTTCAAAAAAATAATCTTTTCTACCTAAAGCTCAGGCTCAAAACGTTGTTTTGAGCCTGAGCTTTTAATGGACATACCTATTTTTGAAAATAGATGAATGAATTTGTACGTGCTCCTATCCTTTAAAAGATATCATAAAAAAACCCGGGAATAAATCCCGGGTTAAATTTACGCTTCTTCCAATTGGACCGTGAAGTGTCTTAACAGATCCGGTTCCCAGGTAATTTTATAGCCTTTTGCAATATCATCCCGTCTTTCATAAACGTTTTTAATAGCCGCTGCAATATAATCCATATGATTATTGGTGTATGTTCTTCTCGGAATCGCCAAACGTACCAGCTCTAACTTAGGGTAACGGTTTTCCCTTGTTTCAGGATCTCTGTCTGCCAGTAACGTACCGATTTCTACAGTTCTGATGCCTGCCTCTTTATAAATTTCAAGCCCTAAAGTCTGCGCAGGATATTCTGAGCGGTCAACTTTTGGTAAGAAATTTAGAGAATCAATAAACACGGCATGTCCTCCGATGGGTTTCTGAACCGGAATTCCATATTCAATCAGTTTATGTCCCAGATATTCAACCTGGGAAATACGGCTTTCCAGGTAAGCGAATTCAGTCGCTTCGTCCAGACCCACTGCTAAGGCTGCCATATCTCTTCCTGCCATACCTCCGTAAGTAATGAAACCTTCGTAGATAATAGTGAAATTTGAAGCCTTTCTGAAAATTTCTTCACTGTTTAAAGCAATGAAACCGCCGATATTAACCAGGCCGTCTTTTTTAGAACTCATCGTCATCCCGTCTCCGTAAGAGAAAATTTCTTTGCAGATCTCTTTAATGGTTCTGTTTTCCTGTCCGGCTTCGCGTTTTTTGATGAAATAAGCATTTTCAGCAAATCTGGCAGAGTCAAAAAAGACAGGAATCCCGTATTGATCGGAAAGTTCTTTTACCGCTTTCATGTTCTCCAGAGAAACAGGCTGCCCTCCTGAAGAATTACAGGTGATCGTAATCAGACAGAAAGGAATATTTTCTTTAGGATGGCTTTTGTAAACTGCTTCCAGTTTTTCAAGATTGATATTTCCTTTAAAAGGATGAAGATCATTAATGTCAAAAGCTTCATCAATCGTACAGTCGATCGCATGCGCTTTTCTGAACTCAATATGACCTTTTGTCGTGTCGAAGTGAGAGTTCCCCGGTACAACATCGCCTTCTTTTACCAATACTGAAAATAATACGTTTTCAGCGGCTCTGCCCTGGTGGGTAGGCAGAAGATATTTAAATCCTGTGATCTTCTCTACGGTCTGGTGTAATTGTTCAAATGATCGGGAGCCTGCATAGCTTTCGTCACCCATCATCAAAGCGCCCCACTGTCTGTCGGACATAGCTCCGGTCCCGGAATCCGTCAGCAGGTCAATGAAAACCTGTGAAGATTTTAAATTGAATAAATTATAGTTTGCTTCCTTAAGCCATTGCTCTCTTTCTTCTCTGGTTGACTGGCGGATCTCTTCGATCATTTTAATACGGAAAGGCTCCGCGTACGGTAAATTCATGATATGTATATTAGATTGTTTATAAAGAAAATTCTATTTGAAATAAATTCAAATTCATCAGGTATATTTAAAAAAGTATGATAGTATTACTCAGGAGCTTTAAATATATTATCATCCGAATGGAAGCCTGCTACACCGCCGCTTACTGCAAATTTCATTGCGGAGGCTGCCGTCATCCCCACTACGGGTTTGATGTTTTTTTCTTCAGTAATAATTACCCAACCCGAAATCGCATAGGAATGAGGAAGATAAACGGCAACGTAATTGTGTTTATCTACATCTGCCATTTCTTTTTGCGTTAAAAAACCGATTCGCCAGATCTCCGGATCAGCATTTGTTTTTACCCATACAGGATCATTGAATTTTTTCTTATCTCCCACGAATGAAGACATGACATCCTTCGTCGGAGTATAAATATGCTTTACGCCGGGTATTTTTTCCAGTAAACTGTCCATAGTGTCGAAGAAAAATTTCCCAAGGACAAATTTGTTTCCCAGAAAACCTAAAATGGCCGTCACTAAAATAGTGGAAATAAAAACCAACCCGGGAATTTCCTTTGCAACGGAAGGAATGATATTGTCAATAGAGGTTATAACATACCAGATTACAAAAATAGTAAGTCCGATAGGACCGATAATAACCAGTCCCTGAAAGAAATTTTTCAGAAAGAAATTGGCAATATTTTCGAAGGTCAGTTTTTTCACTGGGTTATTAAGGTATTTTTTTAACCGTGTATAGATTCCTTATTTCCGTAAGACTGGATGATTTCAGCTTCATATTCAAGCCATTCTTCCCAACGTTTATTCACTTTTTCTTCATCACCCAGCTGTCTGGCAAAACCGATGAATGTAGTGTAATGATTGGCTTCCGAGATCATTAATTCCCGGTAAAAAGTTTTAAGCTCCTCATCTTTGATGTTTTCGGTAAGAACCTTGAATCTCTCGCAGCTTCTGGCTTCAATCATCGCTGCAAACAGCATTTTATCAACAATAAGATCATCTCTGTTGCCCCCTTTCTGAATGAAATTTACCAGCTCATTCACGTAATCGTCTTTTCGGGTACGACCAAAGGTATATCCTCTTTTTTTGATGATTTCATGTACCTGGTTAAAATGATCGAGTTCTTCCTGTGCGATGGCAAGAAGTTCTGTTACGATTTCAGGATATTCAGGAAGCATGGTGATCAATCCGATGGCATTGGTAGCCGCTTTCTGCTCACACCAAGCGTGATCCGTTAAAATTTCTCCGATGTTTTCCTCTGCAATATTTGCCCACCTTGGATCGGTAGGAAGTTTCAACTTAAACATGACTTAAATTTTTTGTAAAATTAAAATAAATTGCGGTAAGTATAATCTTTATTATCATTTAAAATTTATAATCCAATTCTTTATTTTTCTTTGAATTAATTAATATGATGGTATTTTTTTTGATATAAATGTATTATAACTTTAAAAAAATAAACAATGGAAACGATTATTCAAAAAACATCCGGTCGACTAATGGCCTTTATGTTTACATTATTAAGTTCAGCGATGCTATTCGCCCAGGATTCAAATGTGGTAACCAGCAATACAACTAAGACGACTACCACGACCGAATGGTATACAGATCCTACGTATCTGATTGGCGGAGGCGTTCTGTTAATCATCATTATCGCTCTGTTGGTAAGAGGCGGAAGAAGAAATGATTAAATTATCTTTTCTTCTGTTTTTTCTCTGAGAAATTTCAGAAGATTCCATCCTACCGTATCTATTTTTTTCAGTCCTGCAGAAATAATAAAGGCCAAAATAATATTAACGGGATAAATGATGATCATTAATATCCACCACGGCATACTTTGTTTCATGGGATCTACAAGAAAATAAATCAGTGAGGAACTTATTCCCTGTCCGAAATAGAAGAATATGGCATTCTTTCCAATGTAGGTGATCACATTTTCTTTTGTAATTTTCAACCGGTTATAAAAAACAAATAAGGTTACCAGAGAAAAAAGACACCAGATGATATACGGGATTTTAGGAGGAAATTTATTTCTGTTGATTTTAAAGAAAATTTCATTCCCATAATACCAGAACATCCATCCTAAAGCGCCGGCAACAATTCCGTAAAGGAGCGGAATTGTTCTGGCCGGGATTGTTTTACCCCTCATTCTGTTGCCGATTAAAAAGACGGTCATGTAAAACGCCACATACCCAACTTGCCCGGAAGGATATATCTGAGGAAAGATGTTGAACAGGAGGGTAAGACCAATACAGATCCCGATGAACCAATTGATATGTCGGGGAAAAAATTTTAAAATTAAAACACCGAAAACAGTCAGTATAAAATAGACTTTAAGATACCAGAAACTTCCCATTACGACAGGAAATGTATCGGCATTGGTATATTGATGGAGATACCAGTTTCCGAGATTCTGCCATTCCGGAACTGTTGAAATACTTGCCGCTGCATATTTTGATCCGAATGTTGAATAGAAATTCTGAAGCCACTCTACTGAAAAGAAAGTAAGCCCGAAAACCTTAAAAAAGTAATCCAGGAAAAACAGAAACGTTACAAAAATCATATAGGTAATCTGCAGCTTCAGAAGTCTGTAAAATGTTTTTTCAACATTGCTGCCTGAAGTGAGTCCGCTCAGCGCATAAAACAAGGCAACATCAAAAACAAGGGAAAAAACTCTTACTTCCGCCGGAATATATAACTGCCCCGACCAGAATGCCGTATGAATGAATATGATGGAAAGTGTGGCCAGTCCTTTTGCAAAATCAATATAAAGATCTCGGTTCATGATAATATAGATAAAGTTCAAAAGTAAATAAACTTTATGAATGTAAGCAAATGAAAAAGAGGTAAACGTATCGGTTACCTCCTTTTTTAAATATGCTAAAATGAATGTTTATTTAAGCTGTTTAAATTCTTCTGCAGAAATTTCTCCGGTCTGAATTTTTCTTAATTCTTCCAGATACTGACTCATGTACGCGTCTAGCTCGGGATACTTTGAATTTTTGCTCATTTTGTAAGTTCCGTTCAGCACTCCCTGATAATAATAGAAGAAATTATAATCAAAGTCCGCTGCAGAGAGACTGTATTCTCCCAAAAGGAAACCTAAACGTACTGCTGATCTCCTTTGAGCCGGAGTACCATGGTGTCCCGGACTTGTAGTCTGGTAATCTCCGATACTCTGAGCAAATTCATATGCAGCCGCAATCTGGGCAAAAGAGGTCTGGTTGTAGCCATTAGGTCTTCTCAGGTAATATCCTGCAAAGCCGTCCGCCTCCAGCTCATTAGGTCTGGCCGTAGATTCGTTAACAGAAGGCAAATTGAATATATACTGAAGCTGGTGACCATATTCATGAGCCAGAATCATGGCATTTACAATATCTCCTCCTTTCGCTTTTGCATCATAATAGATGGCAAATCCGTAATAGATCTTTCCTGTGGAATACGAAATGGCATTATACGTAGAATTGTAGTTGGAAGGATCATTCACAAACCGTAGTGTAGGATTGCTTCTTCCCCACATACTCGCGATTCTAGTCATTTGCGTATTCATGAAATTGGTATCTGTCGTATTCTGCAGGGCAGTGGTAAGAACTGCGGTTGAGCTCCAGTACTGATCTACATAGGCACAGATTTTTTCAATCTCACCGGGTTGTTCGATTTTAGCATTTTCCGTCTGCAATTCCTGCGAAGTTGTTTCGAAGTTGTCGTCATTACACGCTGTAAGGGAAAGTACAGCCATTGCTCCTGCTAGTAAGCAGAAATTAAAGTTTCTTTTCATATAAAATATTTTTGGTGTAAACGAAGATATGAAATAAAATATTACGCGTTATCACTTTTGTGTGAAAAATTATTCAGGACATAGTTAATTTTTTTATTTAAAAAAGATAAGTTTGATTGTAAGGTATTTATAAATTTATTCTTATATTTGCACCTCGAAATAACTAAAAATTTATAAACAATGTTTGCAATTGTAGAAATAGCAGGGCTTCAATACAAAGTTGAGCAAGACCAGAAGTTGTTTGTAAACCGTTTAAAAGGAGACAAAGGAGGAAAAGTATCTTTCGATAAAGTACTTCTTACCGTAAACGGTTCAATCACTGTTGGCGCCCCAGCTGTAAGCGGAATCACTGTCGAAGCAGAGATCCTGGATCATGTAAAAGCTGATAAAGTAATCGTTTTCAAAAAGAAAAGAAGAAAAGGTTACAAAGTAAAGAATGGTCACAGACAATCATTAACTCAGATTCAGATCACTGGTATTACAGGATTTGAAGGAGCTAAAAAAGCAGAAAAACCTGCTAAGAAAACAACTAAAAAATCTGATGCTGAGGTAACTGAAAGCGCAGAATAATTTTTTAACCCAAAAACCTTAAAATAAAATGGCACACAAGAAAGGGGTTGGTAGCTCCAAGAACGGTAGAGAATCTCACTCTAAAAGATTAGGGGTGAAGATTTTCGGAGGACAAGACGCTATTGCCGGAAATATTATTGTTAGACAAAGAGGGACTCAACACCACCCGGGTGCAAACGTGGGAATCGGTAAAGATCACACCTTATTCGCTCTAGTAGACGGTAAAGTTGTTTTTAGAAAAAAAGCGAATAACAGATCTTTTGTATCTGTAGAAGCAAACGCATAATCAGCGTTTTATAAAATTCAGATCCCGGCATTTTGCCGGGGATTTTTTGTTTGAAGTTTTTAACGCTTTCTGTACTATTTTACTGATAATATCCTTACTAATTGGGATGGTGTAGAAATTCTGTTTGGATGGGTAAATAGTTATAATCGCTGCCGTCAGCCTGCTATTCTATAATGTTCTGGTAACGAATATCATTGGTTCATTTTTTTTGTCAATATTATAGTTTATGTGAGAAATAATTTGCTTAAATTTCCAATACTAAATAGACATCAGATTAAAACCAGATTATTATGAAAAATTTAAAGAAAATCACCCGCGAGGAACTGAAAAATCTATCTGGGGGCGCATTGCCTTCAACGGGGTGTCTCCCATGTGATATCTACTGCAGTATTCCGGAAGGGCAAAGACCTTCCTGCAATATCGTTTATATTGTAGCGCATTGTAACGGATGCAAAAATTATCCGTCAGAATCTTAATGAATTAAAAATCTCCTTTATTTTTATAAAGGAGATTGTTTTTTAAAATCCAAACTGGAAGCCGGCCTTTATGCCGAATTTTGAAATATCAGGCCTGTCGAGATAATTTCCGCGCCAGTTAAAATCTACCCTGAAAATCCTTAGATTTCCAAAGCCTATATTTTCAATTCCTACGCCATATTCATAATATACATGCTCGCTGGGAGCTGTGTATTTGAATCCTTCTACGTTAATGGCTTTTGATTCGTCACTTAGTGTGCCGTAAGCCGCTCTGAAGAATGCAACTTCTCTGAGCTTTAATTTTTTGATTAAAGGAATGTAGGATAAAATTTTTCCGTTAAAATGGTGCTCCAGATGAAGCGTTGTGTAGGTGTCCGCTACAAATTCATAGTAGTTCAGTTGCGCAAAAGTATTTTGGGCTAAACTGTATGACTGGTTTCCGGGAATCACATTCTGTAAAGCCAGGGGAACAGTATCGAAATTTTTTCCTGCCTCAAAATTCAACATCAGCTTCCCAAGATTTCCGATAAGAATAGGCTTGTAAAACATGAACTGTAATTTGTTATAGTTAAAATCGGATCCGAATAAGCCTTCAATACCTTTGGTGTATTTTAAAATGATAGTCGGTGCCAGGGTTCCGTGTTCATATCGGTCGATACCGGTTTGCGAAAATTTTGCCCCGGGTCTCGCAATTAAACTTAATGTAAAGTGAGAATCGTTGGTTGTCTTTCTTAAATCTCCGTTTTTATAATACATCAGACTGAATCCGTCAGGATTCGCAGATTTAATGCTTTGCATGGTGCCGTCCAGTCTGATCTGAAAATTTTTCCAGGGTTCGATGGCTGTGAAAACATTGGTCTGATTAACGGAGCTCAGGGATGCATTTTCACCTCTCGCAAAAATCGTTGAGGAAGCAAAAGTTCGCGCCATGATTCCATCATCATTGGTCAACTGTACTCCTAATTGCAAAACATCTCTTCTCGTTCCGGCACCTATGGTAAATCTGTTTACCCTGTTAAACATAAATCTTGCTTCCGCGCCATATTTTACCTGCTGATCTTTAAAACCATATGCTGTATAAAACTGAACTCTCCAAGGGTCATTTCTTGTAAAGTACGTTCTGGCACCCAGTCTTATTCTGTCTCCTTCCACTTCATTCTTACCATAAATAGAAAAGATGGGTCCTAAGTCAATACCTTTTACTACATTATAATATCCTGATCCAAGCGTTTCGTATAATTTCACCAATCGGTTGAACTTTGGGGTTTGCTGCAGCTTGTCCAACATTTCATATACGCCCTGTTCGGTTTTGGACAGAGAATCCGGTCTGGCATTTAGCCAAAAGGAATCGTCCTTATCTACAAATCGATCATCATATTCTTCTTCCTGTCTTTTGAAAATTTTATCTTCCAAAGGCTTGTTGAACTCATATTCAGAATAGTCAACGGATCTTCTGGCAACGATGCTTTTTGCTGTTTTCTTTTTTGAAAAAGGAGTCATCTCAATCTCAGTGGAAAATTTTCTGGGAAGAAAAGTATTCTCATCAGGATTGTCGTATTCTAACTCGGTCGAGATTCCATTAATAAAATTGACATTAATTTTTTGAGTGGACTTTAATGTAGCGCCGAGAACAGCGTAAGTATCCGTATCAATGTAAAGATATCCCTGAAATGCCAAAACCTCGGTTCTCTTGGGCTGATAGCGGATTTTATAAGCGTTTTCTCCTCTTATGGAAATCGTATCCGTCAGATTATAGTCATACGTACTGAAACCGGTATTGCCGACAGGACTTGGAAAGCCGATGTCAAAATAATTTAAGGTATTGTCATAAATATTAATATCACGGTAAAGGTTCTTTGCCGTAAGTGTGATAATCTGGTTATCCTGAAATCCGGAAGTTTTCTGAGCGGTTAAAAGTCTTTTGTTTTTTTTATCAGGTCTGTTTTCCCCGTAGTTTTCATAGATGGCCTCATTTAAGAAAATGGGAAGTGCCATCTTTCCATTAGCCGTAGAGTCTGCATAATCAAATATAAAATCAAGTTTGTTGAATATTTTCCTGTTCATAAAGGTGCTATCCAGATTATTGGCATCAAACTGAATTTTTTCATATTCCTTATAGGTATACGTATCGAACTTATCTAAGCCGTTGTTTCTTTTTCTTTTCCAGACCTCCTGCATGATGGCATATGCCGGATTTTCTTTCTTGTTTTTATACTTCGGCTTTTCGTTGTGAATAACTACTTCCTTGATCTCGTTAGTCTTTTCCTGGGTAAGATCGATCAGAAGGTTATTGGCATTTTCAGTAGTAATGTCAATACTTTCTGAAGTATATGTTTTTTTTACAAATTTCAACCGGGTTATAATGCTGTCTGACTGAACGGAAAAAGTTCCGGTAATAGTCGTTAAAGCAGGTTTTTCACTGTTGTTTATAAATATAGCCACACCACTGATCTCTTTCTTTGTAGTAGCATCAGTAATTTTACCGGTGACTGTATTTTGAGCGTAAGCAGTATTAATGAAAAATAAAAGAAAAAATAGAGGGTAATATGTAGAATTGTTAATTAACATTTGTAGTTTCTTCAAGCTATTAGCATAAACAAAAAGTATGCACTTTTATTGCCTACATTTAAATTTAAGTCTAAAGCTGCAAATATAGTGAAATAACTCCATCAAAATGATGATGTTATCTATAAAATATTTCTTAAAAATGACACTTAAAAGAGATGGGTAATTTCCAAGTTCTACAATGAGGCTGTGAAATAGGAGAAAATTAAAATAATTGCTCTATTGAAAGATAAATGCCGGCAATATATAATATTTCTACTCTTTGATTATCAAATCATTAAGCATTAAATAGGCCCGCTGCTTTGAAGTGATTCAAATAAAAAAAAGACCTACATTTCTGTAAGTCTCTTGACTCCTCCTGCTGGGCTCAATACTTAATATGTTTCATGTTGATATTTAGTTATTTAGATGTAATTTTTAATAGGGTATGCCTAAAAGTGTGCCTTTTCATTCTAAAAGCACATTGATATATGTAAAAGAATTTGAAAAGTAAATTAGCCTTATCTCTTTGCTAGCAGGGAAATAGATATTCCAGTAGATCACTTTGCTAGTTATAAACTTATTTGACCTACTGACCTACAATAGAAAAAACTATCTTCTACAGAAAAAGATAAATCTGTGTAATTCATAACAAGATATACTCTAGAGACCACATTACTTAATTGCTTAGTTCTAGAGGATTTTCATATTTTTTATTTTCTTGCTTATCTTTTTCTCTTTGTCTTATTATTTCCCGTCCTTTTATGATTGTAGTTCCATAACTTGCAAGTACAGCAGCAGTATTGGCATCAGCATTTTTTAATACTTGTTTCAATTTAGGTTGTGTAGTTTCTATAGCATCATTATATCTGCTTTTCCTAATGGAAATCAACTTTCCTTTCAATTTAGAATTTGATACAGATTTTAACAATTCAAAATCATAATCCCCTTTATCATCAGTTATTTTTATAATTAACCCAGGCAATCCACTAAATTTATAAGGTCCATAGGGTAAAGGAATATCAGTTGAGTACCATGCAATCCAGTTTCTTCCTTTAAAAGTAACTTCTGCTTTTTTACAATTGATTGTATTGATGACTTTTGTTTCATCCATAAGTTTCCAATCCTTTATTACTGGTTCTTTATAAGTGAGTAATGCCATGGCAACTGGTGCAAAATATTGTATATTTTCATTGGATTGTAATATGGTAAAGTGAAAATTAGTTTCAGGAGTTAATGTTCCATTTTTAATACCAAGGGTAATACTTCCATCTGAATTATGTGTTGTTACTCTTGAATTATCTAATACAGAATCTCTTTTAAGGGAGTTACTACTTGCAAAAAATGCTCTTTTATCCCCTATCAATAATGTAAAAAATTCTTTGTGTCTATAATCAGTATTTGTATTAAATTTTGCTTTTAACTGATATGTAAAATCACCATGCAAAGTATCCTGTTTGTATGATTGAGCATGAGATAAAACACTATAAAATAAGATGAATAGTTGAAGTAGCTTTTTTTTATGGTAATGCATGGGGGGTATTAAAAGATTGCACTTATAGTGGAGGTTATCTACCATAAGTGCATAAATTTAGATTAATTAAGCTAAGTTTTGCCTAGGACCACTATAAGTAGGTGTTGGACAATTAATTGCTTCAACCCTGTCTCTCCATTCACTTGCTTGTTGTGGTGTCCAATCTTGAGTTGTTGTTGCAGTTATACCACATCTAGTCTCTGCAATCCAAACTTGACCTGCCTTTACAGTTTTAAGCTCCTCTTTAGAGAGTTTTTTTAAACTTTTTCATATTATATGTTTTAAAAATGAGTTGTAAATATATGTAATAATTCATTTCATAGATGAATTATTTTATTATGTTAAGTATTGATATATAGGTGTATATCAATATAGAAAAATTCACCATACAGTAAAGTATGGTGAAAGTAACTAACTCAAAAACCAATGATAATCAGAATTATCATTAAGTGCCTGTTGAATACCTTTAGTAAAATTGGATATGCAAATAGTAGTTTTTCTTATTCTTGATAATTCTCTTTGATATTGAACATTTTGCATATTAAGAGCCTCTCTCTCTGAACCATAAGTACTATAAAATCCTCTTTTTCTATTTTGAAATAATCTATGGGAAAATTATTAAAGTGGTGATTAACATTCATAAATATTAGAATTAACAGTGTTATAAATAATTAATAAATATAACACTGTTATTTCATTCTTTTTTAATGATTCAACTTTTTTTCTAATTCTCTTAAATGCAAGCTTAATTTTTCAGGCATTATCTCTGCATAATATTCCTGTGTAGCGTTAATCTTAGAGTGGCCTAAAGGTTTAGATATAACTTCCATAGGGATGTTATTACTCAATAATACTGTTGAAGCAAAAGTTTTCCTTGCTGTGTGGTGAGTAAGATTTTTAGATATTTCTAGTGCAGAGGCTATTTCCTTAAGTAGTCTGTTAAAATATTGATTGCTTACTCTGGGTAATAGATATTCACTTTCAGAAGAATATTTAGCTATAACAGCAAGAACTTTTGGAAGTATTAGGGGAACTGAGAAATTTCTTCCTGTCTTTCCCCTCTCTTTATAAATCCATGTAATTCCATCAGGTTTAGTAATTAAATCTCCTTTTCTAAGTTCAAACATTCCTTATATGCTAGTCCTGTATAACAACAAAATAGATAGCAGTCTTTGATTTTATTTAATATTTCAGACTGGAATATGTGATTTTCTAACTGATTGAGTTCTTTTTGAGTGAGGAATATTATTTTAGGATACACTTTTTTAGGTGTATGCTCCTCAAAAGGATTAGATTCTATATGTTTCTGTGATACAGCTTTTTTAATTACTTTCTTAATTCTCTGAATAGCTTTGTTAATAGTAATCTGACTATGTTTCAGCTCAGTTTTAGAATAATATTCAAACTCTGATATGAAGTCAAAATCTAAATCCTTTAGCTTTATATCTGATTTCTTGAATTTGAATCTTATAAACTCTTCCAAATCATCTTTGATATATTCAAACTTATTATAGGTGGGTTGTTTAATATCAATTCCTATCAACTTTTTAAGTCTTTCAAGGTAGAGTTTATAGTACTCTAATAAAGAATAATTTTTCACTAGAGTCTCACCCCTGTATTGTCTGTAAATATCATCTACATTAAAGTTTTCATCTTGGAGTTGGAGTAATAAAAAAGCCTGATTAATCTTATTCTTAATCAGGCTCAATTGGTTGTTAATATAATTGTGTTCTTCATTGGGTGGCTTAGTTTTCTGCTGTTTACTATCCCAATATTTAGGGTTAATGAATAATCCTGTAGCAAAAGGTTTTTTTTCTCCCAAATATGTTATTCTACATCTTAATGGGGCTAAACCTTTAGTGTTTGTCTTTGCTTTGTCTAATACAAAGAGTATGCTTATAGTGTTCATGATTTTGTAGAATTAATAGAGGTTTGAATGGATCAGTTTCAAAAGTTGGGGAGAAAAATTAATAATTGTAATTTTACAAGATGTCATCTGAGAAAGAACTATTAAGATTACTGTTACCGGAATATCTGGTTGAATACTTTGATATAACCCATTTTGAAGAAAAAGAAGGATTGCTTCATCCATTTGAAGAGAAAAAAACGAATAAATTGATTTAAGGATTATTGGATGAATTGAAAAAGATTTACAATCAGAATATACCAAATCTATTGCGATGATAAAGTTATCCGCTGAATCTTTTAATGCTAAAATTAAAAACTTCAGATTGCAGCTTCGAAGAGTAAAAGACAAAGCATTTTTCCTATTCAGATTAGCTCAACTTTGGATCAGTATAAAAAGTTGGGGAGAAAAATTAATAAATGTAATTTTACCAGATGTCATCTGAGAAAGAATTATTAAAATTACTGTTACCGGAATATCTGGTTGAATACTTTGATATTACCCATTTTGAAGAAAAAGAAGGATTGCTTCATCTTTATTTTGAGGAAAAAAATACTGTTCCCAAAGAGCTTTCCTCTTTGCATCTACAATCCAAAGGCTTTCATGAAGAAATCACGGTTAATGACTTTCCTCTCCGTGGAAAACCTGTAAAACTTCACATCAGACGAAGAAGATGGACCGATATAAAATCTGGTAAGATCCTGCAGAGAGACTGGAATCTCATTGCCGTTGGAACCCGCATGACAAAGGACTTTGCGGAGTTCTTAAAAAAAATCAGCCGATACTAAAGCCCTTCCCTTAGAAACCATCGGTGAGATGTATGGGGTACAGGGAAAGACATTCCGCAGGCAATACAAAAAATCATTAAGCGGGTTCAAAGACTGGCTCCAAAAGCCCCATGCGGAAGATTGGATTCTTTATCCGGAAAATTGCTCCTCTTCTCTGTCTCTGGATGAAGTTGCTCTTTCCCAGGGAGAATTATACACGGTTCTTACTTCCAAAAAAGCAAAAGGCAGGAAAGGCAGTATTGTTGCCATTATCAAAGGTACACAGAGTGAAGAGGTCATTGAGCAGCTTCTGAAAATAAACAGGAAGCTTCGCAAAAATGTAAAGGAAATTACCCTTGATATGGCCGGGTCTATGAAGCTTATTGCCAAACGCTGTTTCCCTGATGCTATTAAGGTCATAGACCGGTTCCATGTTCAGAAGCTCGCCACTGAAGCCCTTCAGGAATTAAGGATCAACTACCGTTGGGAAGCTATAGAATGGGAAAATAGCCTGCTCGATGAAGCAAAGAAAAACAGGGAGCCTATTGAGATAGAAACGTTTGAAAACGGTGATACCCGCAAACAGCTTCTGGCAAGAAGCAGGTATTTACTCTACAAAAGCAGGGAAAAGTGGACGCCTTCTCAAATGCAGAGAGCTGAAATTTTATTTACAGAATATCCTGATTTAAAGAAGGCATATGGGTTATCGGATGGATTAAGAAAGATTTACAATCAGAATATTCCCAAATCTATTGCCATGACAAAGTTAGCGCATTGGTTCAGGGATGTTGAAACATCAGGTTTTAAATCATTCTCAGTTTTAAGAAAAACAATAATGAATCATTACAGCGGCATCTTAAACTTTTTCGACAGAAGAAGTACCAACGCTTCGGCAGAATCTTTTAATGCTAAAATTAAAAACTTCAGATTACAGCTTCGGGGAGTAAAAGACAAAGCATTTTTCCTGTTCAGACTCTCTCAACTTTTTGCATAGTCCCCAACTTTTGTTCATGATCCTCAACTTTTTGCATAGTCCCCAACTTTTGAAACTGATCCATTTTTATTTGCATATCCAGTTCCAGCTCTTAAAAATTATGGTGTTCCAAAGCTAAAAGGAAGGTGTACCTTTTTGGAAGCCTATTATTTAATAAAAATATGGGAAATAGAATATTTAGAATATTGTGAAATCCCCTAAACATAGGGGTAACTCACAGAATTTGAGTAGAAATAAAAAAAAGACCTACATTTCTGTAAGTCTCTTGGCTCCTCCTGCTGGGCTCGAACCAGCGACCCTCTGATTAACAGTCAGATGCTCTAACCAACTGAGCTAAGGAGGAATGTCCCTCTTTTAAGGTGATGCAAATATAATATGAATATTAATAGCAAGCAAGTTTTTGCTTTATAAATTTTATTTTTTTTCCTCTGATAGAGGGTGTTTAGTCGCTATTTTGTTATTTTTCAATTAATTAAAAAATAAATTTATTTTAAAATTTCGATACGAAGTCAGAGATTAGAATAAAGATAAAATGTTTTATGTTTTTGTTACGCTGAATCGTGGCCGCTCAATAGCGCCGAGTGCAGGATGTCTGTTTAAATATCCTATTCCGAATTTGTGTTTATTCAAAAACACGCTCCAATATCTTTATGCAGGATAAAGAGGTAAGAATATAAAAAAAGACCTACATTTCTGTAAGTCTTTTTGCTCCTCCTGCTGGGCTCGAACCAGCGACCCTCTGATTAACAGTCAGATGCTCTAACCAACTGAGCTAAGGAGGAATGTCCTATGTTTTAAGTGGTGCAAATATAGGACGAATATTTATACCCTACAAATATTTTTATTAAAAAAATCAAAAATATTATAAGCTTCCGGTGATCGCTTTGAAAATATCACTTCCGAAGATCAGTAACATTAAGCCTAACAGGAAGATAACTCCAACCATCTGTGCATTCTCCAGTATTTTCTGAGGAACCGGTTTTCCTACAATCATTTCATATAATGTGAAAATAACGTGTCCACCGTCCAGTCCCGGAATAGGAATTAAGTTCAAAAATGCAAGCCAAACCGAAAACATTGCGGTAAAACTCCAGAAAGCTGTCCAGTTGATGGAAACACTGCCGTCCTTTGCCTGGTCTACCGGCATATTTTTAATGATCGCAATAGGGCCGCCTACTTTTTTATAACCCTGAACTTTTTTATTGAAAATTAATTTAAACTGCTTAATCTGGTAGGTTAAACTCTCAATACTTCTTGTAAATCCTCTTCCGATAGACTCTCCGAAAGTGAAGTGCTGAGTCTGTGCATATTTTTGCAGCTGCTTATAAGAAGCAATTCCGATAGTTCCTTCCTTTGAAACGGGAATGTTTAATGACTGCACACTTCCGTTTCTCATTACTTCAAGAGCAATGGGTTTTCCGGCACTTTTTACTACGGCATTCTGAAACTCATCATAATAGCTGATTTTCTGACCTCCTGCAGAAACAACCTGGTCTCCGACTTTTAATCCGGCCTCAGCTGTTTTTGGATTGACGATCGTGTCAATCACCGCTGCGTATCTTGGAGTCAGGAATGCTTTAGGATTTTCGTCTTTAAAGGCGAGTGCCTTACCGTCATCATTGGTATTGAAAGTAACTTCTTTACCGTTTCTTAAAACCGTAATCTGATCACTTAAAAGGATATCCAAAGACAATTTATCAAGATTATTCTGCACCTTTCCGTCTACCTTAAGGATCTTATCTCCATCTTCAAAGCCCATAGCCTTTGCGATATGGGTATAATGCATCGGGGCGTTTACCCTGGTGGAATCAAAAGAAGTTTCTCCATTGAAAAAGGAAAGGCATCCATAGATAATCCATGCTAAGAAAAAGTTTACAGTAACCCCTCCCAGCATAATAATCAGTCGCTGCCATGCCGGTTTCGCTCTGAATTCCCATGGTTGCGCCGGTTGTTTTAATTGCTCGGTATCCATGCTTTCGTCTACCATTCCTGCAATCTTTACATAACCTCCGAAAGGAAGCCAACCGATCCCATATTCTGTTTCTCCGATTTTCTTTTTTGCCAGGGAAAACCACGGATCAAAAAACAGATAAAATTTTTCTACTTTGGTTTTAAACCATTTTGCCGGTAAAAAGTGCCCTAGCTCGTGAAGAACTACTAAAATAGAGATGCTTAATATAAACTGGAAAATCTTGATTGCTAATTCCATTAATAAAATTTAGATTTAATTTGCAAAGGTAACAATTCTCAAAACTATGCCAAATAAAAAAACTCCTCAAAATGAGAAGCTTTGTCATAGGGTACGGTATTATTTACAAATTAAAAGAGACGCCGAGACTGCCATTGTTTCCAACTTCTGCAAAAACGCCTATTTTCTCTGTGAAAAAGTATCGGGCTCCGATATGAGCACCTATTCCGAAGCTTTTGCCAAGAACGCCAACATCTACACCGGGATAAATATCTAATTTTTCGGGAAGCTCTAAAGCATCTTTTAAATGAAAATTAAGTCTTCCGAAAACAAAAACCCGATTGTCTTTATCATGATCTTTATATCCGCCAAAGTAGGCATTCAGTCCTGCTCCCACAGATATCAACTGATTGAGACCATAATCGTACGTTCCTGTAACTCCGGTGCCATATCCCCATGCACTTAATCCGAGCTGGATTTTTTGATCTCCTTTTCCGGTCCAGGCCTGAGCATCGGCAGCAGTACTTATAAAAATCAACATCAGCACAAAAACCAGTTTCTTCATGAATTTTATATTTTTAGTGTTAACAATAAAAAATATCCGCATCAAAAATGAAACCGAAATCAATTAAAAATCTTATTTTTATGAAAGTTTTTGAATATAAAATATGAAAATTGCAGGACTTAATTTAGACATCGTCTGGAAAGATAAAAATGAGAATTTTCAATTTATTGAAAGGGAAATTGCGAATACTGAAGCTGATTTATTTCTGTTGCCGGAGATGTTCTCAACAGGATTCTGTATGGACGCTGCTGAAGTTTCGGATAAATATGAAGAGTCTCTCACGTTTTTAAAAAAGATTTCAAAAGAAAAAAATGCTGCGGTATGTGGAAGTGCTTCTGTAGAGGAGGACGGTCATTTTTACAACAGAATGTATTTTGTACAACCAGATTCTGCCGTAAATTTTTATGACAAAAGACATTTGTTCTCTTTTTCTGGTGAGGATAAAGTTTATACGCCGGGAAAAGAAAGGGTTATTGTGAATTATAGAGGGATAAGAATTTTACTGCAGGTGTGTTATGATCTTCGCTTTCCGGTTTTTGCAAGAAATAACAACGACTATGACGCGATATTGTATGTTGCCAACTGGCCGGAGAAAAGAGTAAGTGCCTGGGAGCATCTCCTAAAGGCCAGAGCTATTGAGAATTTAGCTTTTGTTTTTGGATTAAACAGAATCGGAACAGATGGGAATAATCTCTTTTATAAGGAAAGTTCGCACTGCTTTTTTGCGGACGGAACCGAAATTTCTGAGAAGATGGGAAATATTGTTTCTGCCGAATTGGATCTTACAGAATTAAAAGACTTCCGAAGTCATTTCCAGTTTTTAAATGACCGGGATTCTTTTTCGTTGGAAGTGTAATTAAATTTTAAAAACTATCAGACGTTAGTTGTATCCATTACAAGGTCATTCAGGATTCGAAACAGGTAATAACCAAAAAACTGTGAAAAATCACAGTTTAAGCATATTGTTGTAAAAGTTGAGTGAGCGTATTCACGTCATGTACACCACTTTCTTTCCAGAGCATTTCCCCTTGTTTGAAAATGGCCAGTGTAGGAACTCCGCGAACTCCATATTGAACTGCCAGTGCCGGGTACTGGTCGACGTCTACTTTTATGATTCTGGCCCCTTCGCCTATATTTTCTTTCACCGTGGTTAAAACTGACGACTGTACCTTGCAGGGCTGACACCATGTTGCAAAGAAGTCAATTAAAACAGGTCTCTCGGATTCAATAATTTCCTGAAATTTTTGTGACATAATTTTTGTTTTATGAGGTTGTTTCCAGTTTAGAGCTTATAATGATTAAACTAAATAATAGTACAGTCAACGATACCGATAGGCATGTATCAGGTTATCAATCAACCAGAAGCAGTCTTTTTTAATAAATGGCTTTATCCTGAATGGCTTTTACGTTTTGCAGGCTGGTGCCGTCATAAACATCAATACCGTTTTTCTTTAAAATTTTAAATGCCTCATCTGCCTGTACACCTTTGTTACAGAAGACCACTACCTTTTTGCCTCTTAAAGATTCCGCTTTAGTATGTATTTCTGCTAAAGGAATATTAATGGCATTATCTGCTGTGCCGGCTGCATACTGTTCAGGTGTTCTTACGTCTACCAAAACAACATCGGGGCTGCTGATGGCTTTTTTAACACTAGTATAAAAAGTACCCGCGGTGGCAGAGGTCTGACAGGCACTCAAAAAGCAAGCTGCCATCAGAATAATTCCGAAATTTTTTATTTTCATTATAACGTTTTAGACTGGCATACAAAATTGGAGGTTGGAAACTTCTCTGTTTTTTTAATTCCGTTGAAGCCTCCCTCTATTTCTGTGAAGTTTCTGATTCCATGTGAATTAAGAATGCTTGCTGCAATCATACTTCTGTAGCCTCCTGCGCAGTGTAAGAAAAAATGTTCTGAATCTTCAATTGTTTGTATCCAATCGCTTATCAGATCCAAAGGCTTATTATAAGCATTTTCAATGTGTTCGGCTGTATACTCTGAGATCTTACGTACATCAATCACTTTTGAGTTTTCATTAAACTGTTCAGCAAATTCTAACGGAGAAATTCTTTTAATTTCATCTATTTCCTTATTTGAATTTTTCCAAGCTTCAAAACCGCCTTTTAAATAACCCAAAACATTGTCAAACCCAACTCTGCTTAATCTTGTGATAGCTTCTTCCTCTGCTCCTTCATCCACAATCAGAAGCAGAGGATGTTTTACATCCACAATCAGGGTGCCTACCCAGGGAGCAAAGTCTCCTTTCAGGCCTATATTGACAGAATTCGGGATAAATCCTTTGTGAAACTCTGCAGGGCTTCTGGTATCAAGGATCAAAGCTCCGGTATCTTCGGCATAAGATTCAAAATCTTCGGCGGCAACTTGGTTAAGGCCCTTATTCATCACCGTTTCTAAACTCTCATATCCTCCTTTGTTCAAAGCAACATTCATCCCGAAATATTTGGGAGGAGCTGTAAGTCCGTCCAGTACCTCTCTGATAAAAGATTCCTTATCCGGCTGGTTCAGGGCATAATTGGTTCTTTTCTGATTTCCTAAAAGATCTACTGTTTCTTTCTGCATGTTTTTTCCACAGGCAGAACCTGCTCCGTGTGCGGGATAAACAGTAATGCTGTCGTCCAACGGTAAAATTTTAGCGTGAAGGCTTTCATATAAAATGCCCGCAAGATCTTCCTGGGTAAGATTGGTCGCTTTCTGCGCAAGATCCGGTCTTCCCACATCTCCCAAAAATAAAGTATCTCCGGTAAAAATAGCGGTTTCCACACCATTTTCGTCAATCAGGAGATAGGTGGTGCTTTCCATAGTATGGCCAGGCGTGTGAAGAACTTTTATTTTAATCTTCCCAATTTCAAAAACCTGATAATCCTCTGCGATAATCGCTTTAAAATCTGGCTGTGCGGTAGGGCCGTAAACAATGGGAGCCCCTGTTTTTTTGCTTAAATCCAAATGTCCCGAGACAAAATCTGCATGAAAGTGCGTTTCAAAAATATATTTTAAAGTTACATTATCTTTTTCCAGACGATCCAGATACGGTTTCACTTCCCTTAAAGGATCTATTATTACTGCTTCATTCTCTGATACTATGTAATAGGCGCCCTGCGCAAGACAGCCAGTATATATTTGTTCAACTTTCATTTGTTTTGTAACAATTTGTTGTTATTTAATGTACAAAAATCGGGTTTATTTTTTTAAAATCGGTTAAAATATAGAAATCTATACCAATAGAATAAATCAATAAAGTCTTTGTACGTTTTGATCTGTAAGATTATGGTGAAATATTAAATAAATCATTGATTATTTCCCCATGACTAAGGTAAGCATATTTCAAGAGATCTGAATACTGAAATTCGTCATGACTTTTTGCGATGCCTCCATATTCTGGAAAAACTTTTTATATTTATCAGTTAAAAAAGAATCAATGGCAGATAAAACACAATTTATTGAAGAACTTAATAAAAAATATGCCCCGAAGGGAGATTATATTATATTGGGAAAGGGAATGCTTGACGGAGAGGTCGTACCTGAAGTAGATGTTACCATTCCTCTGAAAACAATCAATCGTCACGGACTTATTGCAGGCGCTACAGGGACAGGGAAAACAAAGACCCTGCAGGTTTTTGCCGAACAGCTTTCCCATAAGGGAATCCCCTCTTTGGTACTGGATATTAAAGGGGATTTTTCCGGAATAGCAGAAGCGGGTATACAAAATACCATTATCGACGAAAGGTATGCAAAAACGCAGTTACCTTACCATCCTCAGGCTTTTCCGGTAGAATTAATGACCATTTCCGGTGAAAAAGGCGTAAAATTAAGAGCCACCGTTACCGAATTCGGCCCGGTATTATTAAGTAAAATTCTTGAGCTGAATGATACTCAGCAAAGCATCATCTCCATTGTTTTTAAATATTGCGACGATAAAGGACTTCCCCTGATAGACTTGAATGATCTGAAAAAGGTTTTACAATATGTTACCGAAAATGCACAGGGTAAAGCTGAACTTTCGGCGAATTACGGATCAATCGCCTCTGCTTCTCTGGGAGCTATATTGAGATCTATTGTGGCTCTGGAGCAGCAGGGCGCAGCAAGTTTCTTCGGTGAACTGAGCTTTGATGTACAGGATTTACTAAAAACCAGAGACGGAAAAGGAGTGGTAAATATTTTGAGAGTAGCCGATATTCAGAATAAACCGCAGCTGTTTTCAACCTTTATGCTGTCTCTTTTCGCGGAAATTTATATGACTTTTCCGGAGGAAGGGGATAGTGGCAGGCCTAAACTGGTTCTTTTTATAGATGAGGCGCATCTGATTTTTGATGAATCTTCGAAGGCACTGCTGTCTCAGATCGAAACCATGGTAAAACTGATTCGTTCTAAAGGGGTGGGAATTTATTTTATCACCCAGATTCCGGGTGATGTTCCGGAGGCTGTTTTATCGCAGTTAGGATTGAAAATTCAGCATGCACTGAGAGGATTTACCGCAAAAGATAAAAAAGAGATTACAAAAGCCGTTGAAAACTATCCGACAACAGACTACTATAACGCATCCACTCTGATCCAGAACTTAGGAATCGGAGAAGCTTTTGTGACTGCCTTAGATGAAAAAGGGATCCCAACACCGCTGGTTCATACCTATCTGATCTCTCCGGAGTCCAGGATGGATGTTTTGAATGATGCGGAAATTTCAATGTTAACGGGTAAGTCAGCCCTGGTGGCCAAATATGAAAAGGTTGTGGATAATGAATCCGCCTATGAAATACTGGTCAGAAGAATGGAGCAGGCAACCCAAAATCCACTGCCAAATCAAAAATCCAAACCGGTAAAAGAAGAGCCGGGAATGTTTGAGCAGGTATTGCAAAGTAAAGCGGGAAGAACATTTACCAGTACGCTTATGCGGGAAGGAGCAAAAGCAATTCTGGGCATGCTGGGCTTAGGAGGAAGAAAAAGATAAAATTTGTATATTTTTTGCTATTTTAGCAGGATTACCTTTGTCAATTAAACAAAAACTGAAGTGAGTTCTGCAGTTGTATGGCATAAGTTATGTAGTTGATTAGCTGACATGAGATTTAGCTTTGTCAAAGGTAACTGAAAATTAATTTAAAGCTAGTTTTATATTTAAATGTATTCAATAATTGATATAGAAAGTAATGGTGCAGGTTACAGAAAAGAATGCATTATAGATATTGCCATTTACCGGTACGATGGACAAAAAATTGTCGATCAGTTCATCTCATTGGTGAATCCCGAAAGTGATATTACACCATTTGTCCAGAAACTGACCAGTATTACGCCTAAAATGGTCAAGACCGCTCCTAAATTTCACGAAATTGCCAAAAGGGTAGTGGAAATTACCCAAAACACAACATTGGTAGGTCATAATATTGACTTTGATTACAGAATGCTCCGCCAGTCTTTCCAAAGACTTGGATATGAATTCACAATCAATACGCTGGATACGATCCCTCTAGCTAAAAAATTGATTCCTGATGAGGTAAGTTATTCACTCGGAAAACTGGTAAAGTCACTCGGAATTCCACTGACGAATCATCACCGGGCGGAGGGCGATGCCCGGGCCACATTGGAACTGTTTAAGCTCCTGGTGTCAAAAGATACTGAAAACGAGATTATTCAGAAGCAGCATGAGGAAACCAATGCTAAATCCTATATAAATAAAATCAAACAGTTAACGCAGGATTTGCCAAACGAGAAAGGTTTCGTTTATTTTCAGAATGATGCAGGGAAAATTATTTTTTCAGATCATGTACAGGATATTAATAAGTTTTCTAAAAAGGTTTTTAACTCAAAATCCAAAAAATGGGAATCGATTCAGAATGGGACAGAACAGATCAATTTTGAACTTACGGGTACCGATATCATTGCCAAGCTGATTCTAAACTCTAAAAATATCAGAAAGAGGGACATTCTGCCTTTCGGATTGTATTTCAGAAACAACAGATACATTGTTGAAAAGAACACCCTGAATAAAGCGGAAAAACCGATTCTTAAATTCAGGTCTTTTACACAGGGCTCAAAAGCTGTTCAGTTTATCAATGATATTGAAGAATATAATGATCTGAATATTTTTAAAAACCGGATAGATTTTAAAAGAAGGAATGAACTTTGGCTTGGACAGGGAAGAAAGCTGGGCGAAAAATTATTTTTAATAATCGAAAACGGGAAGGTCTGTTCGTATGGTTTTTATGAACTGTTTACGCAGATTCAGACACTCAGCAAGCTTTCTAAATTAAAAATAGATCTTCTGTTTCAGTCTTCGGATTTAAATAATGACTTACAGCTGGCCTTACTTCGGGGTGATTTCGAAACCCTGCCGTTACCGAAATAATGCAATATCGACTGCAGTTCCGATCTTAATATGAAATTGATATTGTTGCTGAAGTACAAATTTCAGATCTCGATAATCTCCTTAAAAAGAAACACTTCGCAAATCAATTTTCAGGAAATAAAAAAGAATTAGTATTTTTGCAAAAATAAAACGAAGCAATGCAAAATTTTAAACAAAATAAAACCGGAAAAAAGGGAGCTGTAAAGTTTTCTAAGGTTTGGAATATGTAAAAGAGTTGCCTTGCATAAAATAATTATTGTGGCAGACTCTTTTCGAAGAATCTGCCCTTTTTATGCCAAAATAAAATTATGAATTCAAAAGAATTATTAAAGATTGCCAATGAATTTGGCACCCCGGTGTATGTTTACGACGCTGAATCTATTAAAACGCAATACGAAAAACTTACATCTTCTTTTTTAAAACACACAAGATTCTTCTATGCTGCTAAGGCACTGACAAACATTAACATCCTTAAGTATGTCAAGAACTTGGGTGCTTCTTTGGATTGTGTATCAATTAATGAGGTCAAACTGGGCCTGAAAGCCGGATTTTCGAAAGAAAAAATACTATTTACTCCCAACTGTGTCGACTTGGCTGAAATCGAAGAAGCAATGACATTCGGGGTGCATATCAATATTGATAATATTTCTATTCTTGAGCAGTTCGGAAACAAATACGGAAATACGTATCCCATTCTAGTAAGAATTAATCCGCATATTTTTGCAGGGGGCAACTATAAAATTTCAACAGGACATATCGACAGTAAGTTCGGTATTTCGATCCATCAGGTCCGTCATATCGAAAGAGTGATGAAGTCTACCAATTTAAATGTTGAAGGGCTTCATATGCATACAGGAAGCGAGATTAAAGATCCGGATGTTTTTCTTCAGGCTTTAGATATTATGCTGGAACTGTCAGAACATTTTCCGAATCTGAAATATCTTGACATGGGCAGTGGTTTTAAAATTCCTTATCAGGACAGTGAAGAGGAAACCGATGTGAAAACATTAGGAAAAAAAGTGGAAAAAGTGATTTCCGAATTTTCAAAATCTACCGGAAAAAAATTCGAATTGTGGTTCGAGCCGGGGAAATTCTTAGTAGGAAAAAGCGGATATTTATTGGTAAAAGCCAATGTGATCAAGCAGACAACCGCAACCGTTTTCGTAGGTGTGAATTCAGGCTTTAATCACCTGATCCGTCCGATGTTCTATGATTCTTATCACAATATAGAAAATCTATCCAATCCAAAAGGAGCGGAAAGAATCTATACCGTGGTCGGAAATATTTGTGAAACAGATACTTTTGCGTGGGACAGAAAGCTTAATGAAGTAAGAGAAGGAGATATTTTAGCTTTCCACAACGCGGGAGCCTATGGTTTTGAAATGAGTTCGAACTTTAATTCAAGACTGAAACCGGCGGAAGTTCTGTTCTTAGACGGAAAAGCGCATTTAATCAGAAAAAGAGATGAATTCGAGGATTTATTAAAAAACCAGATAGAAGTAATCAACTAAATACAAGAACCCTGCAGGAAATGGCAGGGTTTTTTTATGGAGTTAAGCTAATTTTAATACAAAACAATCTTTGAAATATTTATTATTCCCTAAATTTGATAGAGGCTTAATCTTATAAAGACCTCGTCAATCCATATTCACACCGTTTTCCTATATAAACACCAAAAAATATTAATTATGGCTAAAAACATAGCTGAGCAAATTGTGGAAATGCTCGAAAATGCAAATGTGAAAAGAATTTATGCAGTAACCGGCGACAGCCTTAATCATTTAAATATTGCCGTAAAAAAAAGCAGCATAGAATGGATCCATGTACGGCATGAAGAAGTAGGTGCCTATGCCGCCGCGGCAGAAGCCGAACTCGATGGTTTTGCTGTTTGCGCAGGAAGTTGTGGGCCGGGACATGTTCATTTAATTAACGGAGTCTATGAAGCACACCGTTCTCATATTCCCATGCTGGTAATAGCTTCTACCATTCCGAGCGAAGAAATGGGAATGGATTATTTCCAGGAAACAAATACTATAAAATTATTCGATGATTGCAGTTATTACAATCAGATGATCACAAGACCGGAGCAGGTTCAAAGAATGGTACAGACGGCAATTCAACATGCAATTTCCAAAAAAGGCGTAGCGGTAATCGGCCTGCCGGGGGATGTATCCGAACTGGATGCTGAAGAAGCTGCGACTTCCAATAAAATATTCAGAACCAATCCGGTAATTCGCCCTTCTGATGATGAATTAAATCAGCTGGCGGCATTAATTAACGAGAGCGGGAAAGTAACCATCTATTGTGGGATCGGTGCAGAGCATTCCAATGCTGAGGTGATAGCACTTTCAAAATATCTGAAAGCTCCGGTAGGATATTCTTTCCGGGGAAAAATGGCCATTCAGCCTAATAATCCTAACGAAGTGGGACTCACGGGACTCTTGGGGCTACCCTCTGCCTATCACGCCATGCATGAAGCAGATTTACTCATTCTGTTGGGAACGGATTTTCCTTACCAGAAATTCATGCCTGTAAAAAATAAAATCGTTCAGATTGACGAAAGCCCGGAAAGATTAGGAAGAAGGGCTAAGCTTGAATTGGGGCTTACCGGTGATGTGAAAGAAACCATCAAAGCGCTGTTGCCACTGCTGAAAGAAAAAACCGACGTTAATTTCCTGAATCAGCAATTGGAGTTTTACGAAAAAGTGAAAGAAGCCCAGCTTACGTATGTGAAAGATGCCGGAGAGGAAAATGCCATCCAGCCCGAATTTGTAACCCATACCTTAGACCAATTAGCGGAGAAAGATGCCATCTTTACAGTAGATACCGGGATGTGTTGTGTATGGGGCGCCAGATATATTACGGGAACAGGAGAAAGAAAAATGTTAGGATCATTTAACCACGGTTCGATGGCGAATGCAATGCCAATGGCTATCGGTGCTTCCCTGGCTCATCCGGACCGGCAGGTGATTGCGATGTGCGGAGACGGAGGATTATCTATGTTATTAGGAGATATGGCGACTATTTTTCAATACAAACTGCCCGTAAAGCTTATTGTCTTTAATAACAGGGCTTTGGGAATGGTGAAACTGGAAATGGAAGTTGGCGGAATGCCCGACAATGAAACAGATATGGTCAATCCTGATTTTGCAATGATTGCTCATGCCATGGGATATCCCGGGAAAAATGTTCACAAACCTGAAGAAGTGGAAGCGGCGATAAAGGAATGTCTGGAGTATACCGGCCCTTATTTACTGAATATCTTTACCAATCCGAATGCATTGGCCTTACCTCCGAAAATTGAATTCGATCAGGTTCTGGGAATGACAAAATCCATGGCACAGCTGATGCTGGGAGGAAAAATGGAAGAAGCGCTGGATACCGTAAAAACAAACTATAAACATATTAAAGGATTGCTATAATGAGTGCATCTCTGAAGAAATTCTATATCATAGCCTGGTTATTCGGACTGATTTTTTACTTTTTAGACTATGTCATCAGATCTGCTCCGGCAGTGATGATTCCTGAACTGGTCAGTAATTTTAACACCACTGAGCTGAAACTGATCAGCATGGTAGGAACCTATTATTACACTTATTCCACGTGTAGTCTGATTGCGGGAATTGCTTTAGACAAATTCGGGGGTAAAAAATCACTCTTTGCCGGGACATTGATTTTAGGAATCGGGTGCTTACTGTTTTTAATTTCAAGCCAGGTGGCAGGCGTTTCAGGAAGGCTGTTGCAGGGGGCGGGATGTGCATTTGCATTTCCAGGCTGTGTCTATCTGGCAAGTAAAGGTTTTTCTTCAAAGTCTTTGGCCACGGCCATCGGTTTTACTCAGTGTATCGGTATGCTGGGAGGGACTGCAGGGCAGTTTATTGTAGGTCCATGGGTGGAAAAAGGAGTTAATATTGATACTTTTTGGCTTTGGTCAGGAATTGTTACCATTATCACCGCATTGGGTTTGTTCCTCGTTATTCCTAAAGAAGATAAAGCGAAAGAACCGGGAGAATTGGGAGCTAAGCCAATAGGCTATCTGGAACCGTATAAAATTGTTTTTAAAAACCCACAGTCGTGGCTGTGTGGAATTACTTCAGGACTGCTGTTCGCGCCTACCACGATATTTGCGATGACATGGGCGGTTGCTTTTTTTCAGAAAGACAAACAGTTTGTTTTTCATGAAGCCGCCATTACCAGTGCCATGGTTGCGTTTGGATGGGTTTTTGGATGTCCGTTACTGGGTTTTATTACCGATAAAATAGGAAGAAGAAAGCCTGTTTTGGTCGCAGGTGCCACATTAATGATCATCAGCCTGCTTCAGTTAATTTATCTGCCGGATCTGTATCCTGCCAAAATCAGCATGTTTGTTCTTGGATTAGGTTCCGGAGCGGCAATGATTCCCTATTCCGTTATTAAAGAAGCGAATCCTGATTTTGTAAAAGGAAGTGCGACGGGAGCCATTAATTTCATCACTTTTGGAGTAACAACTTTATTGAGTCCTGTTTTCAGCAGGTGGTTTGGGAAAAGCCTGGATACTTCAGCAGGGAACATACATTTTCAACATTCGGTGTTATTCTGGATCGTGGGAATTGTATTGGCGATTGTCGTTTCACTGATGCTGAAAGAAACGGGCAGCAGAGCCAGGTCCAGCCTTTAAAAAAATAAATAATAAAATCAGATATTTACGGAAACTTCACTTTTTAGTGGAGTTTTTTTTGTTTTTTGGTGTAATTTTGGACTTTGTAAGCCTGAATAAAAAAATACACTATGAAAGCGATAGCATTATGTATAGGACTTTGTATGGCAAATTTATCATTTGCCCAGACGGATTTAGAGGACAGGGATGAATCTTTTATTGTTGAAAACAACAAAAATCTCCTTAAAATAGATATTAAGGAGCCGTTTCTACAGGTTGCCGTAAAAAACTGTAATGATTTTAAACCTGCTGCATTTGAAGGTGGAGCAGCGGCGTACAAACAGCTGCTCAGGAAATATATGTATACCTATCTTAATTCCGATTTTTATACCTTAACAGGAGATTTTACATTTACCCTTACCATCGATGCGACGGGTAAAGTGACTGATGTAGAGGGGGACCCGAAGGTCTTAAACAGCGATGTTTTTTTTGACGATATGCAGTATGTGGTGAGAAGAATCAAGAAAAGCTGGTCTCCGGCATTGTGCAACGGCCAGCCGGTAAAATCCGAAATGAAACTGAAGATGAACTTCTCTTCAATGTCTGCCGATATGTAATTTCAAAACTTAACGAAGTCAACTACTTAACCAGAATCATTATCATTCCAAAAAAATAATTAAAACTAATTTTACTTCAGACTATTTAACCATGATTAAAAATACTCTTCTATTCTTCTTCTCTATTTTTTCCTGTTGTCTTTATGCTCAAAACCAAATTTATGATGGATATCCTAAAGGACAGTTCTATTATAAAGGCGGCGAATTAGCATTATTGAAAGAAATAAAAAAAATCATTATATCTCAAAATATACAGGTATGTACTAATAAAGAAGAAAAATATGTAATTCCTGTCATTATTAATAACGATGCATCCATCAATTTTATAAAGTTTTCCGATTCAATTAATATAGCAAATAACAAATGTGCCTATGAATTTGGGATGAAAATTATTCCACATCTTAAAAATTGGGAACCTGCAATAATTAAGAACGAAAAGATAAGAGCGATTGCCGAGATTGAATTTCATCCTTTTTTCCTTTATTATACAAACGAAGATTTAAGAAAAAATAAAATGACCGAACCTGAATATAGCAAAGGATTAAAAAAATTCAGGGACGAGGTTACAGATGTACTTTCCAGAAGTTTAATTAAGAATGAAAACAATTCATCTATGCTGGTGTTTTCGATTGATGATAATGGAGATTTAACTGATGTTGCTATTATAGACAGTAAACTAAATGAGAGAGACAGAAAAGAATTAGCCTATAGAATTACAAAAATAGGGGGTAAATGGAAACCCGCCACTTTTAATGGTGTTTCTTTCAAAAAAGACTTGCGCATTTCCTTACGTCAGGAATTTAGTTTTGAACCGGAAAGGGAGAGGCAGAAATATTATGATAATTATTATAATTCGATGAGATTTAGATAGTCCTGCCATTCTGTCATAAGATTTTGTATCTTTGCAAATTCAGGAAGTTCAAAGTTTAAAAAATCAAAGTCGGAAAACTTTGAGCTTTAAATAATGAATGGTAAAAAGATACTACAGTGCAAGAAAAATATATAGACGAGACAAAACAGGGAGAAGCATTCGCCATCGCGGAGAAAGACGGAAACTCTAAGAAACTATTTTTAGAGAGTTATGGCTGTCAGATGAACTTTTCTGATTCTGAAATCGTTGCCTCTATCCTGAATGAGCAGGGGTATAATACCACGCTTAAGGTAGAGGAAGCAGATCTCATTCTTTTAAATACATGTTCGATCCGTGAAAAAGCCGAGCAGACCGTAAGAATGCGTCTTTCCCAATTCAAAAATCTGAAAAAGGAAAAACCGAACATGACGGTTGGGGTTTTAGGCTGTATGGCAGAAAGGCTTAAAACAAAATTCCTGGAAGAAGAACAGCTGGTTGATCTTGTGGTTGGACCGGATGCCTACAGAGATTTACCCAATCTGTTAAAGGAGACAGAAGACGGAAGAGATGCGATAAATGTAATTCTGTCAAAAGAAGAAACCTATGCAGATATTAATCCTGTCCGTTTAGGCGGAAATGGTGTTACAGCATTTGTCACCATTACAAGAGGTTGTGATAATATGTGTACGTTCTGTGTCGTTCCTTTTACAAGAGGCAGAGAGAGGAGCCGCGACCCGCACTCTATTTTAGAAGAGTGTAAAAGTCTCTGGCAGAGCGGCTACAAAGAAATTACTCTTTTGGGACAAAATGTAGATTCTTATCTCTGGTATGGAGGAGGTCCTAAAAAAGACTTTGCGAAAGCCTCAGAAATGCAGAAAGCTACAGCCGTTAATTTTGCCCAATTGCTTGACCTGGTAGCGAAAGCCATTCCTGAAATGAGAATCAGATTTTCAACTTCGAATCCTCAGGATATGAGCCTGGATGTATTCAGAATGATGGCAAAACATGAGAACATCTGTAAATATGTTCACCTGCCGGTTCAGAGTGGAAGCAACAGGATGCTGGAAGCAATGAACAGACAGCATACCCGTGAAGAATATCTGGATCTGATTAAAAAGGCAAAAGAAATTGTTCCGGATATTTCTTTTTCCCAGGATATGATCATCGGTTTCTGTAATGAAACTGAGGAAGATCATCAGGATACTTTAAGTCTGATGAGAGAAGTGGAATATGATTACGGTTATATGTTTGCCTATTCAGAAAGACCGGGAACTCCGGCCCATAAAAAAATGGAAGATAATATTCCTGCGGAAATCAAGCAGAGACGTCTGGCAGAAGTCATCGCGCTACAAGGTGAGCTGTCCAGAGAACGAATGAAATCCTACGTTGGAAAAAACCATCAGATTCTGATCGAAGGAATTTCCAAAAAGAATAAAAATCAGTGGAAGGGAAGAAATTCGCAGAATGCCGTTTGTGTCTTTGATATGTTGGAAGGACAGAAAATAGGTGACATTGTGGACGTATTTGTATTTGACAACACCCAGGGCACACTTTTAGGAGAAACAGTAAAAGGCTAATTCGTTTATTGATTAATAACGTACTGCCAATAGTAAATCGTAAAAATTATCAACAATAACCTGTAATAGACAATGGAAAAGTTTCAGAAATATTGCCTCAGTGTTTTATTGGTAATCATATGCAGTAATGTTTCGGCACAGATAGGACATGGAAGTGCTGATCATGAAGATTATAAGAAACTTTACGAATTTTATACAAAACTCTTAATCTCACAGGACTGTCAGAAGGCTCAGCAACTTTCAGCTCAGAAAAAAGTCGGTCATTTTGCCATACATCAGAAGCAAAATGCGGCTGATCTCATTGAAAATATCTTTCCAAACCGTCAGAATAACCACAGTTTTTATAAGCTCTGGCTTATAGATTTAGAAGAAGAGAGAGATTGTCGGATTTTATATAATTTCGAAAAACTTGGCAAACAACATGGCTTTGCTGAAATCATATCTTTTAAAAGCAAGGTTTCAAAAGTAAGAAACAAAGATTATTTGGAAGCAATCAGTTAAAATTTATAACAAATTCATTTAACTAATTAAAAGATTTTCAGTTTATTACGAAGATCCGCCTCAAATCAATAATCTAAATTTTACTTATGAGTATCGAATTACAAAACATAAAAAACCGTTTCGGAATTATCGGGAATTTTCCAGCTCTAAACCGCGCTTTGGAGAAATCGATTCAGGTAGCTCCGACAGATATTTCCGTGCTGGTCATCGGGGAAAGTGGAGTTGGGAAAGAATTTATCCCTAAAATCATTCATTCGGAATCCAAAAGAAAGCATCAGCCCTATATTGTTGTCAATTGTGGTGCCATTCCGGAGGGAACCATCGATTCAGAATTGTTCGGTCACGAAAAAGGGGCCTTTACAGGAGCTACAGCAACCAGAAAAGGATATTTTGAAGTAGCAGACGGAGGAACTATTTTCCTTGATGAGGTGGGCGAGCTTCCATTACAGACACAGGTTCGTTTACTGAGAGTACTGGAAAGCGGAGAATTCATGAAAGTAGGTTCTTCACAGGTCCAGAAAACAAATGTAAGAATCGTAGCGGCTACCAATGTGAATATGATGAAGGCCATTCAAGACGGACGATTTCGTGAAGACCTGTATTATCGTCTAAATACCGTACAGATTGATATGCCGCCCTTAAGAGAACGAAAAGGAGACGTCCATCTGCTGTTCCGGAAATTTGCCATAGATTTTGCTGAAAAATACAGAATGCCTGAGCTTGAGCTGGATCCGGGCGCAGTACATTATATAGAAAATTATACGTTTCCCGGGAATGTAAGACAGTTGCGAAACCTGGTAGAGCAGATGACCGTGGTGGAGAGGAACAGGCATGTCACCGTAGATAAGCTGGCAGAATATATTCCTATGGAAACTCATCTTCCTATGGTAGTCAACCAGCCCAATAATTCAAAACAGACGGATTTTGGCAGCGAAAGAGAAATCATGTATAAAATTCTCTTCGATATGAGAAGTGATATTAATGATTTAAAATCATTAACTTCGGAGCTTATTAAAAATCGTGGCGCCGCAGATCTGAGCAATCATGAGAAAAACCTGATTAACAGGATCTATACTCCTGAACCGCAGCAGAATGCCGGTCCGGGTTCTCTGATGTATTTTGAAGAGAATCATCATCCTGCAGTGCAGAATCCTACCATTATTTCGAATCCTGAAGAGAGTTATGAGGATTTTGAAGATATTGAAATTGAGGAAAACAGACCAGAATCTTTATCTCTGCAGAATAATGAAAAAGATTTGATTATCAAGGCACTGGAAAAACATAAAGGACGCAGAAATAAAGCTGCTGACGAGTTGGGAATCTCGCAAAGAACTTTATACAGAAAAATAAAACAGTATAACTTAGAGGAATAATAAACGCATGGGGAACTTTGATTTAATAACAAACAAAGGATATAATTTCAACATAGGAAAATATATTTCCGAAGGAATTGATCTGTTTAAAAAAGATATTGGAGGCTTTGTATTGGCGACCCTTTTAGCTGTTATAATGAGCATTATCCCTTTTTGCGGAATATTGGCCATCGGAAACTTTTATAAAATCTGTAAAAAGGCTGACGAAGGAAAACCTGTACAGGCCGGTGATATTTTTGATTTTACAGATTTCTTTGTGTACTTTAAGTTATTGATATTACTTATGGCGGTAGTCTTTATATTAATGATCCCGGTACAGTTCTCATTAATTCCGTTACTGGCAGCTGCAAAATATGGTAACGATCCCGGTGCTGTAGGCTCAGCATTATTTGCCGGAGGATTTATAATCTGGTTTTGCCTCTTTATAATATTGATGTTTGCATTTTCTGTATCTTTTTATTTTGTGCAGCCGCTTATTTCAGTATACAGAGTTCAAAGTGTTAGACAAGCCTTTGGTTTATCATGGAAAATTGCCAAAAAGAACTTCTGGATGATTTTTATTTTCATGATTCTTGCAGGAGTTATTTCACAGATAGGTATTCTGGCATGTGGTATCGGTATTTTTCTTACTGCTCCGCTTGGGCTTTGCATTAAATACATGAGTTTTAAAGACGTTTTAGAAACGCAAAATCAAAAGATTGGTTTATGAGTAAAACAAAATTAATTTTCGGGTTTATTATCCTTACATTGTTCGTGCAATGCTACTCTTTTACAGGGTCATCTCTTACAGATGAGAAAACGGTTCAGATCAATGAATTTCCAAACAATGCCGCTCTGGTGAATCCTGCTTTATCTCAGCAGTTTTCAACGGATATTCAAAACCGGTTTTTACAAAGGACAACCTTAAAAGGAACGAAAGAAAATCCTGATATTCTGATTGAAGGTGAGATCACGGATTACTCTATTTCTCCTACGACAATCAGCTCAACGACGACTACCACCACGACAGGAGGAGTGATCAATGAATCTCAGAACAAACTGATAATTACCGTGAAAGTGCACTATGAAAACAAAATTCATCCGGATTCCAGTTTCGACAGGACCTATTCTGATGAAGCAGTCTTCAATAATAGCCTATCTCAGAGTGATATAGAAAATTCACAGGTTAAAATTGTAACCGATAGAATTATCAATAAGATTTTTAACGATATTGTAGCAAACTGGTAAGATGAATCCTAGAGTTTTAGAATTATTAAAGAACCCCAAAAATATTCAGTCAGAAGACCTCAATCTTTTGAAAGAAGAGATTGATTCTTTTCCGTTTATTCAAAATATCAGGGCATTGCATCTTTATGGTATTCACCTTTATGATAAAGCGAATTATCAGAAAGAGCTTTCCACAACGGCAGCCTATACCACAGATAAAAAAATACTATATCAGCTGATCAATGGTAAAATACACCAGAAACAAAATACAGCAGAAGAACTTGTCGCTGAAGAACAAACAAAGGCTCCCAAAAATACATTCAGCTATACTTATAAAAGTCAGAATTTTCCGTTAAAAAGAGAAGATAAGACAGCAGCTCCTGCTGAAAATCCGGCCTTGGCCCCTATTGAGCAATTGGAACCGTCAGAAATTCCGGAAAATGAATTCTCAGAGAAGACAGCAGCGGAAAATAAATATGCTGAAGCGGCAAGTCTTGTCCAAAATAACACCCCGGAATCTGTAGAGGTTTATGTAAATGGTGAAAGAAACAGAATTTTATTTGAAGGTGAAGAAAATTTCCTCAGCGAAGAAAATTATGAAACCATAGATCTTGAATCTACACTCGAATCCGGATCTATTGTAACGTACAGACCGAAATCTCTTCAGATAGAAAATGATGATCAGGAAACAGCTTCTGATGTATCTGCAGAGCCTCTGGCTGCTGAAGAAGAATCAGGTTCTGAAAAAAATACCGGATCTGAAAATAAATCAGATACAGAAATTACAGGAGCTCAATCAGATACCGGCATTAGTGAAGTAGAATCTATAATAGCTGACATAGATATTTCGCCAGATACTCCGGAACAAAATACAGAAGAAGAAAAAGAAGAACAGATTATTTCAGGTGAAAATTCAGAACATCTCCTGAAAGAAGAGGTGGAATTTACTTCGGAAACCATCATTGATGGAGATAAAATAGCTTCGGAAGAGGTTAAAGATACCGTTAAAGAAGAATCTGATATCAGTTTTCATGAAACGGAGTCTTTTTTGCCTGACGTGACCATTCCTTCTGATACAGTGGAGAAACCCGAACTGATTTCCGGAAATACAGAACCTGTTGAAAGCAATTCTGAGGCAGATCCGGATAAGGTACCGGGAGACCAGCAGAAGTCTCAAAATGAGGAAACGTCTGCAGGAGTTTTAAATAAACATGAGGAGGAAATAAGACGTCTTATTGAGCAGGTAGAAAGGAAAATGAAGGAAAGCAGAAAGGTTTCTGATGAGCAGAAAACAGATGAGCCTGAGACCGCCGGTAATGATAATATCAGTTTCGCTGAAACCCAGAATTTTGACATCGTTTCCGCTGAGGAAGAAATAGAAGAGAAAGTTCCAGAAACCACGCAGGATGCTCAGGATGAGGAGATAATTATAGTTCACGAGCCTGAAGCGGAGAAAGAAATTATAAACGAGTGGAAACCTATGAGTTTTGAAGCTCATGTTCCGGATTCTCTGATCAATAAAGAACAAACAGCTTCTCAACCGGAAGAAAAAGTTAATGAACCTGAAATTTCAGAAAAAGAAAACACAGTACCTGAAAAAGACGACGTTCGGGAAATAACGGAAGATCAGGAGAAACAGGAAATGAATGACCATATTTCTGAAATTGAGGAAGAATCAGTAATACCGGAACAAAAGGAAAATGAAGCACCGGTCATGAATGTTTCTTTCTTCAGTTCTGATATTTCCAGATGGTCTTCAGAAAAAACCGAACCTGAACCTGTATCCGATACAGAGAAAGAAAAGCAGGAAAATCCTGAAGTGAAAGTTAAAAGTCCTGCAGACAGCAATGTTCCGGGATTCATCAATACATGGCAGAGCTGGCTTAAAATCGACAGACATGAGGGAGAACCTGTGCCGGTAGAAGACAAAAAAGAAATTGTAGAGATTAAGAATAAAGTGATTGAAACCTTTATCGAAAACAACCCCAGAATTTCCCAGCTGAAAGAAGAGTCTGCATATGTTATCAAAGAAAGAAACGACGATATTTCTCACTTAATGACCGAGACCCTCGCCACTTTGTACTTTGAACAGAAATTGTATACAAAAGCCATTAAAGCATTTGAAATATTAATTAAGAAAACACCGGAAAAGAAAGCCTATTTTGAAGAAAGAATTCAGAAAATAAAAGATTTCAGAAGCAAAAATTAATACAGGATGAATAGGAAGATCATAGGGCTTACGGTAGCTTACCTGATGCTGGGTTTTTTGTTTTCCGTCATGTTTTATCCTGACTTATCCCGGAAACAGGCATTGCTACGCGGATATGTAACACTGCTCTTTCCTTTTGGATACGGAGTTTATCAGCAAATACAATTAAAAAGAAATACAAGAGAAAAGACTGGGAGATAAACCTGGTCTTTTTTATGTATGATGAACCCTTTTTTTTCTGCTTCTTAATTTTTTCCATGCTTTTCTTCCCAGAATTATAATGCACACAATTGTGATGATCGTAAAAATCACAGCAATTACAGGAGCAGCCATTGCTAAAATAGACATAATCCCGGCGCCGGCCGTTTCTGTAGTTCCCACCACAGAATTTCCTAATCCTCCTGTTGTGGCAGTAGAGGCCGCACGAATCCCCGCAAAGCCCGAACTTATCGTAGCTGCAGTTCCTCCTCCCGCTATTAATGCGAGGCCCCATTGTGAAAATGACCCGATACCCGCAAACTGGCTGGCAAATAACAGAGAGCCGGCAATTGTTGCCAGCGGAACCGATACCGTATCCAGGAGATGATCAATAAAAGGAATGTAATAGGCCAGAACTTCAACCACTGTCGCTATTGCTGTTGTAATGAGAGTAGGAAGCCCGGTAAGCCATTCAAACTGCTCGCTCATAGGGATCCAATGGAAGTACGAGGCCAGACTCACGGCAAATAAAGGCAGGAAAACCCTGAATCCACTGGCGGCAGCTAAGCCGATACCTATAAAAGCACTTAGAATATAGGATAGATAGGGAACATTTTCTAACATATTAATTTTTCGGATGATTTGTTTCCCTGAAAGTTACAAAAAAAATATTTCCAATGAAAACTGAAAGATTGAGAAGACCCTAATATATCGGGAAAGAAGAATTAAGATTTCTTCTGGGTCTGGCAAAGCCTGATAAACTGTGTTTCCACGTCCTGAAATTTTTTGGGCATTTCCGGAGAAGTCCAGAAAAGCATCGCCACGGTTTTTTCTCCGAACGCTTCTTTGAAAAGGTCTTTGTTCATACGGTAGCATTCCCGGAGAAGCCTCTTTACCCGATTTCTGTGTACCGCTTTTTTAAAATATCTTTTAGATACTGAAACCGAGAATTTTGCAGAGCTTACCGGGAAATCAGGCTTATCTTTTAAAAGAATGATCCTAAGGTTTCCATAGGTTCTCCATTTGCCTTTTTCAAAAAGTAAGGCAATTTCAGTTTTAGCTTTCAGCTTTTCTGCTCTGGGATATTTGGAATCTGTCATTTACGGATGGTAAATATAAGGCATATTTTATTGTTTTTTGATACTCCGTCTGATTTGGGCTGACTGTGTGAGATTTACTGCTGTCATTAATTTTAATTCCGGCAATGTTTGTGTATAGAACCTCAAAAAAAATAGAGATCATGTGAAAATCTAATCTTTCAGCAAATGATTGATAACTTCCGAAGCCGTATAAAGACCAAAAATGGCAGGCATATAACTGATGGTCCCGTAAAAAGATCTTTTATAATTGGTCCCGTCGGTCATTTTCAGACTTTCCTCATCCTGAATGTCATTGGCAAAAACACAACGTACCCCTTTGTCAATTTTTACTTTTTTCAGCCTTTTTCTCACCTGTCTGGCAAGGTGACAATGTTCGGTCTTACTGATATCTCTTACCATGACTTTGCTGGGATCGGTTTTTCCGCCCGCGCCCATAGAGCTCACGATCTTTATTCTTCTTCTTTTAGCGGCAATGATTAAAGAAAGTTTTGGCGTTACGCTGTCGATACAGTCCAAAACGTAATCAAATTTCGCAGAATCCAATACTTCGTCCATTCTTTCAGGATTTAGAAATTCATTGATCTTTACCAGATTAAGCGTTGGGTTAATGTCTAAAAGACGATCTGCAACAAGATCTACCTTATGCTTTCCAATAGTAGAATGCAGTGCGGGTAACTGTCTGTTAATATTTGTGATATCTACGGTGTCACCGTCTACAATGGTCATATTACCGACTCCGGCTCTTGCAAGAAATTCAGCAGCAAAAGAGCCTACTCCTCCCAAGCCGACGACCAGAACAGTTGCCTTGTTGAGTTTTTCCAATCCTTCTTCTTTTATCAGAAGCTCCGTTCTTTCCAGCCAGTATTTATCCATTTTGTATCGTCTCTAAATTTTCTAAAATCTGTTCATTTAATCTCTCTAAAGAAATCCCTTTGATTTCTGATGCTTTCTGATATAATTCTTCAATTATAAAATCATCATTGTCCGTTTCCAGAAACACTTTATCCAGAGGAATCATTTTCAAAGTATTTTGCAAAGATAAATTATACAAAACCGCTTTTCCAAAACTCAGATAAAAATTATTTTTAAGTAAATCTTCTGCGATACTGTGCTTTTTATTAAAACCGTGAATGATCATAGACTGTTCTGCGTATTTTTTAAAGGAAATGACTTCATAGAACTTTCTTACACAGTGGATGATCAATGGTTTTTTAAGTTCGTTGGCAATTTCAATCTGTCTTAAAAAAACATCTTCCTGAATTTTTTGATCAGTTTCCGAAAAAGAATCCAGTCCGCATTCCCCGATGGCAAAGCAGTGACTGTCGATATTGGAACGCAGCCAGTCAAACTGAGACTCTAAGGCATCGGCAGCAATCTCTTTAGGATGAATGCCTATAGAATATGGGAAATCCGGAGGAATTTCTCTGAGGTTTACATTATAAACACCGTATCTCAAATTATTCTTATGGTGATGAAAATCAAAAAATTCCATTTGTCAAAAATAAGGTTATTTAGAATTAATATAAAATTATTAAACGAACGTTTATAAATTTGTTAAAAATTTCTTAACTTTACCTGAAAGCAGCACTTTATGAAAAAAAAATTTACTGAGAAACAAATTCACATATTAGACATCGCAGAGGAACTAATTGCGAAAAAAGGGTATGAAGGAACATCCGTGCGGGATATCTGTTCCAAAGCCAATATTAATGTGGCAATGATCTCCTATTACTTCGGATCAAAAGAGAAAATGATGTCTTATCTCTATCAGTACCGGGTTTTAAAAACAAGAGAGAATTTTTCTGAATTTGCAGATACCATTAAAGATGGTAAACCGGAAATGCAGATGAAAGAAATCATAAAATATATTGTCTCGCAGTTATTTAAATACAATTATTTCCACGGATTTGTTACCCAGGAACTGCGCCATACCGATAATCTCAAAGATGAATTGCTGGATTTCTATCAGCTGTTTGTCAAAAAACTGGATGATGTGATCAAAAAAGGGGTCGCCTCAGGTGTTTTCACATTTACTCCCAAACCGGAAGATATCCTCACCACCATTATCGGGTCAACCTTATTTGTGATCCGCAATAAAAATTTTTACGAACTGTATGTTCCGAGTAAAAGTGAGGAAACCTATGCTAAAGAAGCGGAGAAAAAGGTAAGGATGAATCTCTTGCTTAGTGTTTTTGCTATTTTGGGATACACGGCAGACTAAAATTACGTTAAATAATCATAAAAAAAAATCTATTGGCAAAAAAGTTATATTTTTGCAAATTAGTAAATCGGTGGTATAGTCCGAAAACTGTTGAATTTTTTATATGAAAAAATATATTTTAGGTCTTTTTGCTGTAGCGGTGGTTGCATCATGCGTGAGTCAGCAGGAAAAAGCAATGAAAAGTGCTGATAAAAATTTCATTCTAAAAGCAGCAAATGATAATTTTGCTAAAAAGAAATGGAAAAATGCGCTGGCTCTTTATGACAGACTTGCCAATCTTGTTGCCGGAACGGATGATTTTCCAAATGTAGGTTTTAATACGGCCTATGCAAATTATTACGATAAAAACTTTAAACTGGCAGGACACCAGTTTAAGAACTTTGCCGTAAGTTTTCCGAAAGATCCAAGAGCAGAAGAGGCAGCTTATATGTCGGCTTTATGTTATTACGAAGGGTCTATGGATTATAATCTGGATCAGACTAGCACGGAGCTTGCTATAAACGAACTTCAGGATTTCTTAAACAATTATCCGAACTCTGAAAGATCCAAGAATATCACAACATTAATCGATGAGTTGTCTTACAAGCTTGAATTTAAAGCATACGAAAACGCAAGACAGTATTTCAATATGGGGGATTATAAAGCGGCAAACGTTGCTTTGGAAAATGTACTGGAAGATTTTCCAAGTACAAAACTCCGTCCGAAAATTTATGATTATATGATGAAATCCCGTTACCAGCTGGCGGTAAAATCAATTTATGATCTTAAAGATGAACGTATTGATAATGCGCTGGCATTTACCAGACAGGTCGAAAAAGATCTTCCAAATACAGAATATTCCAAAACAGCTTTGGAGCTGAGACAAAAACTGGAGAAAGAGAAGAAAGATTTCGTTGTTGTAAAAAAGAATACAGAAGCCAGAATTGCAGCTTTAACAGCCCGACAGAAAAAAGAAGCGGATAAGCTGGCTGCGCAGAATAAAACAGAGCAGCAGATGAAGGATCAGGTAGATGCCGAGAAGAAAGCAATGCAGATCCAGAGGGATAGTGCGGTAATAAATACCCCTCCTCCGGCGGCGACTTTCAAAATTCAAAGATAATTCGTAAATTTGCGATCTTAAAATAATTTAATTTTCTCAAAATGAGTGTAAAAGATACAAAAGCAGAAGTAAATACTATCACTTACGATAAGGATAAGATTGAAGATAAAGTAGGTTCAATCTATGAAGCTATTGTTATCATGGGAAAGAGAGCAGAGCAGATCAATGCTGAAATTCGTACTGAGTTACACAACAAATTAGACGAATTTGCTGTTCACAATTCTACATTGGAAGAAGTTTTCGAAAACAGAGAACAGATCGAGATCTCCAAACATTACGAAAAACTTCCGAAACCAACTTCGATCGCTGTTGAAGAATGGCTGAATGAAGATATCTACTTCAGAAAAACAGAAGAAAGAAAATAAACATTCGTGTTTTTTATATGTGAAGGTCATAAAAGGATTATTTCTTTTTATGACCTTTGTTGTTAGGAAACAGGTTTATGCGAAAAAATAAGTAATTTAGTATTTTAAAAAATTAAACTACATGAGTCTTTCCGGGAAAAAAATTCTCATTGCTGTTTCTGGAGGTATTGCAGCATACAAAATTCATTTTCTGATAAGAGATTTCGTTAAAAAGAATGCTGAAGTCCAGGTTATCATGACGCCGGATGCAGAAAATTTTGTTACAAAATTAAGTCTGGCGACCTTATCGAAAAAGCCTGTCTATTCAGATTTTTATGGTGATAACGGAACATGGAACAGTCATGTGGAGCTCGGTTTATGGGCTGATGTCATGGTAGTGGCACCCTGCACGGCCAATACCTTGGCAAAGATGGTTTACGGAATGTGTGATAATCTGGTTATTGCCACCTATATGTCTGCAAAATGTCCTGTTTTTATAGCTCCGGCGATGGATTTGGATATGTATGCACACCCATCGACCCAGAAAAATATAGAATTGGCCGAAAGCTTCGGACATACCATTATTCCTGCTGAGAACGGAGAGCTGGCAAGCGGGCTGGTCGGTCAGGGAAGAATGGCGGAGCCTGAAACAATTGCGAACGCTGTTGAAAAATTTTTTAATAAAAATGACAGAAAGACCCTGCAGGATAAAGTCGTTTTGATTACCGCAGGACCAACTTATGAATCGATTGATCCTGTGAGGTTTATCGGAAATCATTCGTCAGGAAAGATGGGCTTTTCTCTGGCTGAAGAGGCTTCAAAGCGCGGCGCAAAAGTTATTCTTATTTTGGGACCCAGTGTTCAGAATATCCATGATCCGAATGTGACGGTGCATAGAGTGGTTTCTGCAAAAGAAATGCTGGCAAAGGTTTTTGAGTTTTATGAACACGCAGATATCGCTATTGCGAGTGCAGCCGTGGCAGATTATGCTCCGAAAGAAGTTGCCACAGAAAAAATTAAAAAGAATGATGAGAATTTAACCATTGAACTGGTTAAAAATCCGGATATCCTTAAAACCATGGGTGAGCAGAAAGAACATCAGTTTTTGGTGGGTTTCGCTCTGGAAACCCAGAATGAAGAAGAAAATGCAATCGGGAAGCTTCACAGAAAGAACCTCGATATGATTATCCTGAATTCGCTGCGTGATGAAGGAGCCGGTTTTAAAAATGATACCAATAAAATTAAAATATTTACAAAGACGGAAAAGAAAGAATTTAACCTCAAATCAAAAGCCGAAGTTGCTACAGATATTCTCAATTTCGTTGAGGATCAACTTTTAAAATAATTTTAATAAATTTCCGTTCTCAATTTTTACTTAATAATGAAAAAGATCATAAGCTTATTTTTACTGCTTTTCATATCTACGATGGGGTTTTCTCAGGAATTGCTGGCTACCGTACAGGTTAATTCCCAGCAGTTGGGAGGAAGTAACCAGTCTGCCTACAAAGCTCTGGAGAAAAGTCTCAGAGATTTTATTAACAATACAAGCTGGACAGGGAGAAAACTTCAGAATTTTGAGAAGATAAAATGTGGATTCGCCCTGGTTATTAAAGAAAGAAACGGAAACAGATTTTCGGGTGATATGGTGGTTCAGGCCGTGAGACCGGTTTACAATTCATCATATGAATCACCGCTGCTGAATGTTCAGGATACTAAAATTTCCTTCGATTATATTGAAAATGAAAACCTCATTTTCAATGAAAGACAGTTTTCGGGGAAAAATTTAGTGGATATCATCGGCTTTTATGTCTACACGATTTTAGGCTACGATGCAGATAGTTTTCAGTCAATGGGAGGCACCCAATGGTTTCAGAAAGCTCAGCAGATTGCCCAGAACGGAGAATCTCAGAACACCTATGACGGGTGGAAACAGATTAATGAGCCCAGAAGCCGTTCTATTTTAATTAAGGAAATTATGAGCCCGAGCTGGAGCCAGACCCGCGCCACTGCATACACGTACTACAGGGCAGGACTCGATAATTTATTTAATCAGGATCAGACGCAGGCCAAAAGAGCTATTTATGATGCACTCAGCCAGTTAAAAAACTACGAAAATACCTTCCAGCAAAGTTACTTCTTCAATACTTTTATGGACAATAAGAATGATGAGATCTTTAATATTTTCAATTCCGGAAATAACGGAAATATTCCGATGACTGACCTTAAACAGCTCATGAACACCATTTCTCCGAAATATTCCGAAAAATGGAATAAGTGGAAGTAAAATCATGTTTGAATCCTGACCTCTAAAGTTCTATATTTGTCATAGCCAAATAATCTGCTACCAATCCATGCTGTCGAGAATTTACATTAAAAATTTTGCCCTTATTGATACACTTGAAGTATCACTGAACAATGGTTTACAGGTGATTACCGGAGAAACGGGAGCCGGTAAATCTATTATTTTAGGAGCCTTAAGGCTGATCCTTGGAGAAAGGGCCGATGTAAAGTCCATCTCGAAAGCGGAAGAAAAAAGTGTGGTGGAGACAGAATTTGCGCTCAACAATCAGTTCAAAAAATTCTTTATAGAAAATGACCTCGATTACGAGCACCAGACGATTATCAGACGGGAGATTTTGCCTTCCGGGAAGTCCAGGGCGTTCATCAATGATGTTCCGGTCACATTGGATGTTCTCAGGGAATTATCATCCAGGCTTATTGACATCCATTCCCAGTTTGAAACTTCCAATTTATTCACTTCTGAGTATCAGTTTAAAATTATAGACGGACTTTCGGAAAATAAAAGATGGGTAGAGGACTACCAAAATCAGTTTGCAGATTTTCAGAGTCTGAAAATTCAGCTTAAAAAATATCAGACCGAGCTCCTCGAAAATAACAGAGAAAGCGATTATAAGCAGTTTCTCCTTAATGAACTGGAAGAACTGCAGCTGGATGACGTAGATTACGAAGACCTTCAGAATCAGCTTTCTATTCAGGAAAATGCAGGAATGATTTCTGAGAATCTGGCCCAGGTGCTGTCGAGATTTCATCAGGAAGAAGTGGGGATCTTATCCTTCTTCAATGAGGCCAGAAATAAATTATCCAGAATTGCAGAAGTTTCCAATGGCTTTGCCGAACTTAATGAGAGGCTGGAAACATCTTTTGTAGATCTGAAAGATATCATCTCCGAACTCGAAAATGAAGCTGAAAAAATTGAAATAAATCCTGCCAACCTGGCTGCACTATCCGAATTCAATAATAAAATTAACAGTTTGCTCATTAAGCATAACGCCTCAGATGTGGATGAGCTGAAAGAAATCCGGGATCAGCTGTCCGGAGACCAGAAAGGAGCTTCGGAACTCGAAGAAACGATTGCAGAAATTGAAGAAAAAATTATAAATAAGGAAAAAATACTTCTGTCTCTCGCCGAAAAACTTTCAAAAAACAGAAAGAAAAGCGTTCCTGTTTTTATTAAAAAAGCAGAACGCTTATTAAAACAGTTAGGTCTTGAAAAAGCAAAAGTAGATATCGAATTGTGGGATTCACCGGAATTCAACACCTTTGGAAGAGAAAATATTCAGCTTTTATTTCAGGCTAATTCAGGATTTCCTTTAAAGCCTATCCAAACGGCCATTTCAGGAGGGGAAAGGTCAAGAGTAATGCTGGCAGTGAAAAAAATCATTGCGGAAAGTGACGAACTTCCAACACTTATTTTAGATGAAATTGATACCGGAGTTTCGGGAAAAGTAGCTGAGGAAATTGGAAATCTGATGCGTGAAATGTCAAAAGACATGCAGTTAATTGTGATCTCTCATCTGGCACAGGTGGCTGCTAAAGGAAACGACAATTATAAAGTAGTCAAACAGGATATTGCCGGCAAAACGCAGTCCACCATTATTCCTTTAAGCGATCAGGAAAAGCTTAATGAAATTGCCCAGCTGCTTTCAGGAAGCAAGATTACCGAAGCGGCGTTGGCGCAGGCTAAAGAGCTGATTGGTTAATGAGGGGAATATACATTTGATAATACGAAGCATAAGTTTAAAATTCAGGGTTTGAAATTGATAATCTTAAGAAATAATTGTAATGGCTGAGGATAGGATCTCTTGGCCCTTTTCGTAGCTTTTTTAAAACCGTGTATGTAGCTTTGAGACAATCATCCGTCTGGTAACGAAATTTAATCTTGGTTTAATTGCAGATCTTTCAACAGAAATTTTCAGCTTAATGACCACTCAATAATCTTAAAAACTTTAAATATTAAATGTACCTCTCAAATAGAGGTATTTTTTTTGTTGTTTAGTATTTATTTTCAGATATAGCATTAATTGAAATTTTATTTTAGAATAATATTTTTTTAATAAAGCACTTATTTTTATTAAATATTTAACCATATTGTCGTTTTAACTAAATATATGTATTTAATTTTAGTTTTATTTAAATATTTACTATATTTAAAAAACACAAAAAATAATGCTTATGTTAAAATTATTATTCACGAGTGTTTTGTTTGCACATGGTTTGGCAAACATCACTTTACCAGATGCGAAACCCGGAAAAGCTGTAGCTCCGGGGGAAAGCGTGACCACTTCTGTGTTTCCACCATGTAGTGCAGTAAATGTACCCTACACAGAAAATTTCGAAACCGTACATGTTCCTTCTCTTCCTGTATGTACCACTGTGCAAAATACAGGAGAAGCAGTCCATTTAGGAAATATGGGGAGCAACGTAAATGACTGGCGAACTAGTATTGTGAATGCGAACGGATTCTCCGGTAAGGTTTTATCGTATAGGGCATCCTTTCCTTCTCAACCGGCCAAATCATGGTATTATACCCGCGGAATTAATTTGTCGGCTAATACCACTTACCGTATAAAATTCAAGTACGGAAACAGTAGTCTCAATCGTACAGAAAAGCTTAAAGTTGCTTATGGTACTTCTGCTGCTGCTGCTGCAATGACCAATGTTATTACGGACTTCCCTTCTGTAACAGGAGGAAATATCAATTATTTTAAAGGTACTTTCACGCCATCTGTAAGCGGCGTGTATTATTTCGGATTTAATGCATATTCGCAAGCCGGCCAGGAAAATTTATATGTAGATGACATTGACATTGATATCAATTCGACATGTGCTGAGCCTGGAACACCAGCAGTTGCGCCTTCACCGGTACCTGGGGTAACTTCTGTATCATGGCTGCCTTCTGCTTCCGGCAAATACGAAATATACTACAGTACAGCACCTGCAGAGCCTTCTGCTCAGACTCTTCCTGTCATTAATAATATTACTACTCCGGGATTGAGCCTGAATCTTACACCGGGAACCCAGTATTACCTGTGGGTACGATCTGTATGTGGAGCTGATTCAAGAAGTGATTGGTCTAATCCTGTAAAATTCATTACCGGATGTGCTATTGCCGAAGTTCCTTATAAGGAAGACTTCGAAAATGCAAGAAGTCCGTTGCTGCCAATATGCGGAACAGTACAGAACGTCGGAACCGGGAACGAATGGCAGACCGCCCGTTTAAATGCCAATGGTTTTTCAAGTAATGTACTAGCCTATAAATATCATCCTTCTTCAGCTGCCAATGTCTGGTATTATACCCAGGGAATTAACTTATCAGCCGATGTTACTTACAGAATATCATTTAAATATGGTAATAATGATAAGAATTTCAAAGAAAAGCTAAAAGTTGCATGCGGAACTTCTGCCTCTGCTTCTGCAATGAACACCATTATAACCGATATGACTTCAATCTCCGGAGGCAATGCTCAGACTTTTACAACCACCATCAAACCTTCAAGCAGCGGCGTTTATTTCTTCGGTTTTAACGCAGTCTCTGATGCAGGACAATACAATCTTTATATTGATGATATAGCAATTTCAAAAGATGTAGAAGTGCCGGCAACAAATCCTGATATTACTGCCAATTCACTGGTCTATCCGAATCCTGTTAAAAATGTAATCAACATAAAAGATCCTAAAGGAATTCTCAGTATTTCAGTAATTGGACTTGGAGGAAATGTTATTAAAGTATTTTATGGTCCAAAGCAGTCTGTTGATTTAAGCAGTCTTCCAAACGGAACGTATGTTCTTGCATTACAATATCAAAATACAAGAAAAAATATAAGAATTGTAAAAGAATAATCTTCTTTTCATAAAAATAGAGTATCAGGAGACCGTTTCACCAGTTGTGGAACGGTCTCTTGCTGTAGTTTTTTAAGGGCTGGTCATGAAAATTTGTAACATATCATAGAATATCCTTACTAATGTAGAAAAAGATAACTATGTTTTTAAAATTCCTGAGATTAGAGTTTAAAAGTTTTTTTCGGGGTTCTTCTTTGGGAATCAATCTGGCGATGAAGATCCTCCGGTTTATCGGAATTCTTTATTTTATGGGATGTTTGGTGGCAGGTGCGTTTATTGCCTTTTATTACATCCAGGAGGAAATGCACGAAAACGCTTTAAAAATCATTTCTAAATTTTTAATAGCGGCCTGGGCAGTCGATCTCATTTTAAAATACATGTGGCAGGAAATGCCCACTCAGAATATCAAACCCTTTCTTACTTTAAATATTCCTAAGAAAACACTGGTGAACTATATGTTGAGCAAGACTTTCCTGTCTGCTTTCAGTTGGCTGAATTCTCTGTTTTTTATTACCTTTTCCGGGATCGCTTTATTTAACGGATATGATACTTTAGGTGTTCTGGCGTGGTTTATCGGGGTGTCTTTATTGTTTTACCTTAATAATTTTATTAATATCCTTTTCAACGATAAAGAAACAGTAGCCGTTATTGTCGGATGTATTTTCGCAGCGGTTGCGGGGCTTACTTATTATAATATGGTGCCCGTACTGGAATATTCAGAAAAGTTTTTCTTCGGTTTTTATGAAAGACCTTATTTCGCCTTAATCTCTGTGGTACTGTTTGCAGGTTTATGGCAGATCTGTTTTACACACATCCGAAAGGTATTTTATCTTGATCAGGGTTTAGAAGCTAAGAAAACGGTTGGCAAAACTGAAAATATTGCTTTCCTGAACAAATATGGCGCTATTGGAACTTTTATCAATAACGATATCAAAATGCTGAAACGGAATAAAGTAACCAAAGGAATCTTATTGGGCAGTGTTCTGTTTCTGTTTTATGGAATGCTGATGTTTTCGTCTCCGATATATAAAACGCCGGCAATGACTATGTTTATGGGACTTTTTGTAACGGGAGGCTTTCAGTTTCTTTTCGGACAAAGGGTTCCGGCATTCGACAGTTCCTATTATCCTTTGATGATGACACTGAACGTTCCTTACAAAGAATACTTAAAAGCAAAATGGTGGCTGATGAACATGGTAACGGCGGCATCTATGGTATTGGCTGTTTGCTATGCTTATTTTGGCTGGGAAATGTATGTGACTTTCTTTGCGGCAGGAATTTATAATATCGGTGTAAATTCCCAATTTACCCTCTGGTCCGGAGCATTTAATAAAATGCAGATCGATCTGAATTCCAAGGAAAAAAGATTCGGACAGAAAAACAGTTTTAATCTGAAATCTTTACTGCTCCTGATCCCTAAAATGTTATTACCGATGGCTGTTTTCGGTATTGTACAGCATTTCTTCGGAATCACTGCCGGGGTGATAAGTGTAGCGATCATGGGACTCATCGGTTTTTTGTTACGGGAAAAAATCTTCGATATCATCGTAAAGCATTATAAGGTAGAAAAATATACGACACTGGAAGCATTTAAAAACAAAGACTAATATGATCACAATAAACAATTTATCAAAAACATACGGAACAGCTACTGTTCTCAATATTGAAAATCTTGAAATTCCGAACGGAGAAACCTTCGGACTCGTAGGAAATAACGGTGCCGGAAAAACAACGCTTTTTAGTCTGATGCTGGATCTGATTCAGCCGACAACAGGTTCTGTAAGTATTGAAGGAATAAAAGTAAATGAATCTGAAGCCTGGAAAAAGAAAGTATCAGCCTTTGTAGACGATACTTTTTTGATAGGATATCTTACGCCGGAAGAATATTTTTATTTTATCGGAGAGCTCAGAGGGCAGAATAAAGCTTCTGTGGATGAATTTTTAAAACAGTTTCACGATCTTTTTAACGGAGAGATTTTAAATTCAGGAAAATACGTCAGAGATCTTTCAAAAGGAAATCAGAAGAAAGTGGGTATCGTAGGCGCAATTATCGGAAATCCTGAAATTATTATTCTGGATGAGCCTTTTGCCAATCTTGATCCCTCCACCCAGATCAAACTGAAAAACTTAATCAAAGAACTGTCAAAACATGATGGGGTAACTTTCCTGATCTCCAGCCATGACCTTTCACATACGACAGAAGTATGTAACCGTATTGTAGTGGTGAATAAGGGAGTGCTTGTGAAAGATATCCAGACCAATCCTGAAACGCTGAAAGATCTGGAACAGTATTTTGCCGATCAGGTTTCCAAACCTGCAGAGATGGTTTAAAGGGGTATATTGCAACGCTACAGCAGTGATTTAACATTCATAAGATAAAATGCCGGAACAGTTTTCCGGCATTTTTATTTAAAATTATGTACTCCTTATCAGCCAATACCTCCGTCACACATATCAACAGGGATCAGGCATGAGGTTCCGTTGCATGGGTTTCCGGCTGGCGGAGGAGTAATGCAGCAGGCGTGATAACCGTTCCAGGTAAGGTGGATAAGGTTTCCGGGACAGGTATGGCCGCCCAATACCTCCTTTAGATTTTGTCTGGTGATTTTCTTTAGATTTTTCATAATGTTTTGTTTTATAATGATTTGTATTTAATCACTAAATTATGAAAAATTTTAACTCTAAAAAATACTTAGTTAAAATATTAAGCAGGTATAATACCGTGACAATAGAAAACCCCAGAATTTCTCCGGGGTCTCTTACATTTAATCTATGTTTACTTAATCATTATTTCAGACTTCCGACCATATCCTCAGGTCTTACCCATTCATCAAACTGCTCGGCGGTTAAAAGACCCAGGTTTACAGCCTCTTCTTTTAAGGTAGTTCCGTTTTTGTGGGTGGTTTTTGCAATCTTTGCTGCATTTTCGTATCCGATATGGGTATTCAGCGCTGTGACAAGCATCAGGGATTTATCAACCAGTTCTTTAATTCTCTCGTGATTAGGCTCTATTCCAACGGCACAGTGATCGTTAAATGAAATACAGGCATCAGCAATCAGCTGGGCAGACTGCAGGAAATTGTAGGCCATCACAGGTTTGAAGACATTCAGTTCGTAATTTCCCTGGGTTCCGGCAAACGAAATAGTGGTGTCATTTCCTAAAACCTGAGCACACACCATGGTCATCGCTTCATTTTGTGTAGGATTTACTTTTCCCGGCATGATGGATGAACCGGGCTCATTTTCGGGAATATGAATCTCTCCGATTCCCGAACGGGGGCCTGAAGCCAGTAATCTGATATCCTGAGCGATTTTATATAAAGAAACGGCCAGTTGTTTTAACGCTCCGTGAGTTTCCACGATCGCATCATGAGCAGCTAATGCCTCAAATTTATTTTCTGCAGTGACGAAGGGAAGATGGGTGAATTCTGCAATATACTCTGCCACTTTCACATCGTATCCCTTGGGAGTATTAAGACCGGTTCCCACCGCTGTTCCCCCGAGAGCAAGTTCAGAAAGATGGGGCAGCGTATTTTTTAGTGCCTTAATTCCATAATTCAGCTGGGCAACATACCCTGAAAATTCCTGTCCTAATGTCAATGGAGTAGCATCCATAAGGTGGGTTCTCCCGATTTTAACGATATCTTTAAAAGCTTCCGATTTTTCATGTAAGGTATCTCTCAGCTTTTCAACAGCGGGAATCGTGGTTTCTGCTACCTTCTTGTAAGCTGCAATGTGCATTGCTGTCGGATAAGTATCATTGGAAGACTGAGATTTGTTGACATCATCATTGGGATGTACTTCAGATTTGTCTCCTAAAGTTCCGCCATTGTTTACATGTGCCCTGTTGGAAACCACTTCATTTACATTCATATTAGACTGTGTTCCCGAACCGGTCTGCCAGATTACCAAAGGAAACTGGTCATTGAGCTTTCCCTCCAGAATTTCTTCACATACTTTGGCGATCATATCTCTTTTTTCTGCAGGCAGAACTCCCAAATCAGAATTGGCAAAGGCTGCAGCCTTTTTTAAATACGCAAAAGCTTCTATAATTTCGTGTGGCATCGAACCTTCCGGGCCTATTTTGAAATTATTTCTGGAACGTTCTGTCTGTGCGCCCCAAAACTTGTCCGCAGGCACCTGCACTTCACCCATGGTGTCTTTTTCTATTCTGTAATTCATTGTGATGGAAATATTTGTTTATGTTTAGTTGACGGTTAAAGCTTAGATTTAGCGGGTAGATTTTATCCTGAATCTTCTCTTTAGCCTCAGCTTATAAAGTTAATTAATAATACAAAAACATGCAATTTATAATCATTATAAATATCAGTCTGACCACTGATTTTGCTCATGTATTTTTGGCTAAGCCGTATTTTTGCACCAAGAAAAATTGAAATGGAATTTAGATATCAGGATCCGTATCCGATTCAGAAAGATGATACGGTGTATAAGAAACTTACATCAGATTATGTAAAATTAGAACAGTTGGGAAGCAGGGAAATCTTAACAGTAGATCCGAAAGGACTTGAGCTATTGGCGGAGGAAGCGATGGCAGATGTCTCTTTCATGCTCCGTTCTTCTCACCTGGAAAGTCTCAGAAGAATTATTGATGATCCTGAAGCCACTGACAATGACAGATTCGTTGCCTATAATTTATTACAGAATGCTGCTGTCGCTGCCGAAGGGGCTTTACCATCCTGCCAGGATACGGGAACCGCAATTGTAATGGGTAAGAAAGGAGAAAATGTCTACACCGGAGTAGATGATGGTGAATATTTGAGCAGAGGAATCTACAATACCTACCAGAAAAGGAACTTAAGATACTCTCAGGTGGTCCCTTTAACGATGTTTGATGAGAAAAATTCGGGATCAAATCTTCCGGCACAGATCGATATTTATGCTAAAAAGGGAGATTATTACGAATTTTTATTCCTGACAAAAGGAGGAGGCTCGGCAAACAAAACTTTTCTTTATCAGAAAACAAAATCTTTACTTAACGAAAAATCTCTCGAAGCTTTTGTAAAAGAACGGATCTCAGATCTGGGAACAGCGGCCTGCCCGCCTTATCACCTGGCACTGGTTATCGGAGGAACTTCTGCAGAGGCCAATCTGGCAGCGGTAAAGAAAGCATCTGCCAAATACTATGATCATCTTCCTACTGAAGGAAACGAAGCCGGACAGGCATTCAGAAGATTTGGAGTGGGAAGCAAAAATTCAGAAAATATGCCAGGAAAGTTCTATCGGGGCACAGTTTGGAGGAAAATATCTCACGCATGATGTCCGTGTGATCAGACTTCCGCGTCACGCCGCTTCCTGCCCCGTAGGAATGGGAGTGTCATGTTCCGCAGATAGAAATATCAGAGGAAAAATTACAAAAGAAGGAATTTTCTTAGAGCAGCTGGAGCAGGACCCTAAAAGATTTTTACCTGCTACACCGCCACATCTTGAAGAAGCAGTTGAGATTAATTTAAACCGGCCGATGCCTGAAATTCTGGCTGAACTTTCGAAGTATCCGATCAAAACAAGGTTAAAATTAAACGGGACTTTAATTGTGGCAAGAGATATTGCTCATGCAAAAATAAAGGAACTCTTAGATGCAGGACAGCCTATGCCCGAATATTTCAAAAATCACCCAATCTATTATGCCGGCCCCGCGAAAACACCGGAAGGAATGGCTTCGGGAAGTTTCGGGCCTACAACGGCAGGAAGAATGGATGTGTATGTAGATGAATTCCAGAGTCACGGCGGAAGTATGGTCATGTTGGCAAAAGGCAACCGGACAAAAGATGTAACAGACGCATGCCATAAGTACGGAGGTTTTTATATCGGCTCGATCGGCGGACCAGCTGCCATCCTGGCGAAAGACAATATTCTCTCTGTTGAGGTCGTGGATTTCCCGGAATTGGGAATGGAAGCTGTACGAAAAATCGAGGTAAAAGATTTTCCCGCATTCATCATTACCGATGATAAAGGGAATGACTTCTTTGCAGCGCTTGCGCATTAACAGATCAATAGTAGACAGACCGGGAAAAATCAGGCAACTGTTATGGGTGTTTATCCTCGGTTAGTCTGTTTTTAAATTAAAATCAGTATAAATTATAAAATAGGACAGGTATCTTTTGTGTAAAAAAATAAAAAGTCCTATTTTTGCCTAAAATCTTTAAGAAAATGATAACGATTTTATCAGCATTTTGGCCGTTTTACCAGTTCCTTTGGACTATTTTCTTCGTGGTAATGTTCCTAGTAGGGTTCTGGTGTATCTTTATGTTCTTCGGGTTGGTAATTCCAATGTGGTTGACAGAAGGTTTAAAGGAGTATTTCGGAAAAGTAAAACCTTTTGATCCTGAGGAAATCAGAAGCAAAATGATCTATGAGCAGGAAGGTGTGGAAGTAATCTACAACGAGCCTAAAGGTCACGGGCCTTTTATTCATGATCACGGTCACGACAGTCACGGACATCATTAACTGATGCTCATTGCTTTTTCACCTGAATTCTGAAAAAGCAATATCAAAGCAAAACAACATATACGGAACCACTTAATTTATTAAGTGGTTTTTTATTTATTCGGTTCTTAACTTTTCAGGAGATACGCCGTATTTTTTCTTAAAAGCCCGGGTAAAATTCTGGACGTATTCATATCCGCATTCAATAGCAATTTCTTTGATCATCATCTTCTTATCGGTGATCAGTTTTTTCGCCTTTAGCATTCTCAGTTCAGAAATATAATCCGTTACCGTCATATGATAGCAGGCTTTAAAATCTTTTCTGATTTTATTTTGATTGAAACCCATGAGCTTCCCTATTTCTTCAGCCCTGATATTCTTATGATAATTTTCGTCAATAAATTTCTTAATAACAGCAGGTGCTTGCGGAGCTTCTTCGATTATATTTTTTTGATCAAACTGTTCAAAAATAAGCATGAGAAGTTGGATCACTTTGGCTTCGATAAATAATTTCTGCATAACCCCTTTCTTAGAATAACCGATGATTTCTCTCAGAATCATATGCATTTCCACGGTCATGTCGGGTGGGGTTCCTTTGTGGAGAAAAATATAATTGTTTTTAATCATACTTTCCAGAATACCGGCATTTTCCTTATGAGATTCGGGATTGATAAGATTAAAAATATACTGATAATCAAGTTGTATGTGGAGATATTCTAAAGACTCCTTATTTTCCGTCCGCAAGTCCGCATTATTTTCTTCCGGAGAGTAGTGGAGAATATACTGGTTTTTTTTAAACGACAGTTGAGTTCCGCAGTCGTGGGCATTCAGATGTATATTGGAGCTGAGAAAAAAAAGCAGATTAAAACCCGAGTTACCCTCAATCATATGGGATCTGTTTTCCGGACAGGACTCTTCCTGCATCAGAATTCTGATATCTTCAGACCTGAACAATATTCCTTTTTTACTTTGATGCTTCATACGGAATGGATTTGACGGACTTGGTACAATTTGAAATAAAAGCTTCTCATAGGATAACACAAAGTTTGGAAATGATAACTTCAGTTGAATTAGGTAAAGTAATTTTGTGCAAAATTAAATATAATTTAGAATAAATAAAAATAATAATGCTTATGTTCGGACATTTAGAGTTTGGAATGCGAAAAATTGGTGCAGGATTAGGATTGGTAGCCCTTATGGGGAGTTTGGCGCCTGCTCAGCAATGGGAAAATGTTGGAAGCGTAGGGACGGCTACAGCAGGAGATACCATCTACAATAATTTTGCAGTCAACACAGCAGGAAAATATGATCTTTCCAAGAATACATGTAATAATACTGATCCGGGAACTAATCCGGGAGACCTTGGATGTGCTACATTCACCTACAGAGGGCAATCGGTTTCCTATGCTACGGTGAGGGGAAACGACGGAAAAATCTGGTTACAGCAAAATTTAGGAAGCTCGCAAGTGGCGACCTCTGTGACCGATGTTGATTCTTATGGAGATTTATTCCAATGGGGAAGATGGGACGATGGACATCAGCTGAGAAATTCGGCTACCTCATCAGTTCCTTCTCTAAACTCACCGGATGGTTTGGCAGGAAGCAATTCATTTATGATTGGATCGGGAACAGGTTCCTGGTGGTCTACCAACGCCACGAGCGATGCATGGACTGCAAAAGATGATTCTGCAGTGACAGCGTCTATTGGGGCAGATCCCTGTAAAGCCGTTGGGCAGGACTGGAAGATGCCGTCTCAGGCAGACTGGACATTATTGGTAGGCTCCGAAACCATTATAAATCCTGCATCGGCCTATGCAAGTACATTGAAAATGCCGGCGTCAGGATATCGGAGCAATACTACAGGTGGATTTACATTCGTAGGTCAGAGAGGGTATTACTGGAGTGCCGATACGGCAAGTACAGGAGGAAAATATTTATACATCGGAAGTACAAATGCCAACCCTTCATCCGGAGCGCCCAGAGGCCAGGGTGCAGCAGTAAGATGTATAAAGGAAACTACGTCACTAAACACTTCTGATATCAGATTAAATACCATCGGAATCTATCCTAACCCTACCCATGGAATTCTGAACGTTGAAGCAGATTCGAAAATTGAAAATGTAAATATTTTCAGTATTGGAGGTCAGAAAATGAAGAGCAAAGTTTCTGATAACCAAGTTGATCTGCAGGAACTTCCCAAAGGAATATACATTATCGAATTAACATTAAAGAATGGGCAGAAACTCTCTGATAAAATCATTAAAAATTAAAATACCGGATAAAACGATGGACGAAAGAATCTGTCTTACAATAAAATAATGGGACTTCAACATCTTCTATAATATAATTATTTCAGAAGTTTGAAAAAAATAATAAAGGCCGCTTACACTCGTTGTGACGGCCTTTTGTTTTAAAATATTTTTCACTACAAATAAACAAAACGGAAGGCGCTGATGGTAATTGTAGAAATTGGGCAATCAAATATCTGGATCTTTGTGCCATGGTTTGATGAAAAAAAATTAATATTTTTCTAAAAATAAACTACATTCGTATAGATACTAACTGAAAAATCAAAATTTTATGAAGAAATTTTATTCCGGTGTTTTATTGCTGATGATTACGCTGGTCTTTGGACAGATCAGCTATACAATAACACCAAATCCGTTCAACGAAACGGACCAAATCACGCTTACGGTGCCCGGTAGTCAAATCGATGAATCGGCCTGGGGAGTTGTGAATCATGCAGTCTACATCTGGACGTGGTCGTTCGATACCAATTATCAGAACAGCCAGGACTGCCCTACAAACGGCAGCTGGAACAGCTCAAACGAGGCTAACAGGCTTACGTATAATTTAGGGACCGATACTTATTCATTAACGTTTACACCTGCTTCGTTTTACGCAAGAACGGGAATCGGAAGATTCGGCTTTTTATTAAAGGATAAAACAGGCGCGCATCAGACCTCTCCGGATATTTTTGTCAACGTAGGAGTGCTTGCTCTGACTATGACCAGTCCCGCAGCCAATAGCCTGACTTCAGTGATCGCAGGAAATTCAATTGCAGTCACTGCAACCACCAATGTAAATGCTCTTTTTCAGCTTAAGGCCAATGGAGTGGTAGTGCATTCGACCACAACACCTTCTGCTTCATATTCCTATAATTATACCGTTACAGAAGATGCGAATATGGAATTAATTGCGAGCCAAGGTGCGACATCCAAGAGTTCCTCATTTATCCTGCAGGTTCCGAGAAACGTCGTTTCAGAATCTGTTCCCAGCTGGATCAAACAGGGCATAAACTATGATCCGGCAGATCAGACAAAAGTTGGGCTGGCGCTGTATGCCCCATCTAAAAATTTCGTTCATGTCATCGGAAGTTTTAATAACTGGACAGTAAATGACACATATTTGATGAAAAGAGATACCTCGAATCCGGATTTATACTGGATCGAACTGTCGGGAATAACTCCACAGCAGCTATATACTTTCCAGTATAGAACCAACGATCTGAAAAAAGTGGCAGATCCTTATTCTCCACAGATTTTATCCTCGTATGATGACCAGTGGATCTCACCAACTACTTATCCGAACCTTCCTCAGTTTCCTCCGGGACAGGGTTTTGAAGTTTCGATGTTTAAAACAGGACAGACTCCGTATAACTGGCAGGTGACCAACTTCCAACGGCCTCCGAAGAATGACCTGGTGGTGTATGAGTTATTGCTCAGGGATTTCACTCAGGAAAAAAACTGGCAGTCCCTTATTAATAAGATCTCTTATTTAAAAGGACTCAACATTAATGCTGTTGAGCTGCTTCCCATTATGGAATTTGAAGGGAATCTTTCATGGGGCTATAATACCTCTTTCCATTATGCCTTAGATAAGGCTTACGGAACCCCGGAAAAATTTAAGGAGTTTGTCGATCTCTGCCACCAGAATGGTATTGCCGTGATCCTGGATGTGGCTTTTAATCATGCGACAGGAAGATCTCCGCTGGTAAGACTGTGGAATGTAGATCCCGATGGTGGCGGGTACGGAGAGGTAGCTGCCAATAATCCATATTTTAATACCGTTCCGAAACATTCCTATAATGTTTTCAATGATTTTAATCACTCAAGCAGCTCAACTAAATATTACGTTGAAAGATGCCTGCAGCAGTGGCTGACGGAGTATAAGATTGATGGTTTCCGTTGGGATTTAACCAAAGGCTTTACACAAAACTGTTCTGAAAATGATGAAGCCTGTACCAATGCCTATCAACAGGACAGGGTGGATGTGTTAAAATATTATGCAGACAGGCAATGGGCTGCTGATCCCAATTCTTATATGATTTTTGAGCATCTGGGAACAGATCAGGAAGAGCAGGAATGGGCAAATTACAGAATTGCAGAAGGAAAAGGAGTGATGTTATGGAACAAGCAGACCGATCCTTATAACCAAAATACGATGGGTTACAAAGAGAACAGCAATTACGATAGGATGAATCATGCGCTTCACGGCTTTACCAATATGCATGCTGTCGGTTACGGAGAGAGTCATGATGAGGAAAGGCTGATGTTTAAAAACCTTGAATATGGAGCAATAAACGGGTCTTATAGTGTAAAAGATCTTAATACGGCACTTACCAGAATGAAAACTTTCGGAGCAACGTTCTTTACCATTCCGGGACCAAAAATGATCTGGCAGTTTGGAGAATTGGGGTACGATTTCAGCATCAACAGATGTGCAGATGGATCCATAAATAACGGTTGCAGAACAGATGAAAAGCCTGTGGCTTTCACATTAGGATACGATACGAATGCCAACAGAAAAACGGTATATGATACCTGGGCACAAATTATTAACCTCAGAAATACCAATCCGGTATTCAAATCTAAAACCTATACGGTAGAGTCTAATAACCTCGCAAATGACCCGAATGGTCTTATCACAAGAATTTATATATACGATAATACGGTAAACGGTGTTAAAAATATCGTGGTGCTGGCCAATTATAATACCACCTCACAAAGTGTAGTCCCTTATTTTCCGTACACGGGACAGTGGAAGAATTTAATGGATAATACAATTTCAGATGTCACTTCCACGACAGCTCCCGTCACACTTCAGCCCGGGGAATTCAGAATTTTCGGTAACAATTCATCCACTTTATCCACAATAGATGAAAATGCAGGGAATAAGTTGTCTCTTCAGATTGTGGATAACCCGGTAAAAAACGGAGTGGCCAAGCTAAAGTACAATAAGGTGAAGAATGGAGAGGTTACTATATATGATATGAGCGGAAAAAAATTAGATTCGTTTAAACTTATCAGAGAGAATGGGATTGATGAAGTGAAAATAAATTATCCGGCAGGAGTGTATTTGGTTTATTTAAAATCAGATACGGGAATTGCTATTCAGAAAATGATGGTAAAATAGCCTGTGGATAAGTCTGTCAGTTCATTAAAAAGAGATCATGCGAGTGATCTCTTTTTTTGTTTATCCATATTTAATCCGCAATAAATGATAGGCTATCCACGCATTATTAATACCTTTTCCATATTTTACTCACATGGCTATCCGCGGAATGCATATCATTTATCCATCTGATACTAATAGCTTACTAAGACGTTTTCCATAGGTTATCCACGAATATAAATTTTAAAACTTTAGTTGATTTAGACTTATCAATATGCAATTCACACACTGCTGATAGCTAATTAACAGCTTATCCACAAGTTATTCACAATTGGTAATGATCGATTAAGCTGATCGGTTTCTATTTTTTGCCATATTAAATTATTAGTCTACCTTTGCAGTAGATTATCAAGAAAGGTGGAGGGATTTGGCCCTGTGAAACCTTAGCAACCGACACCATTCATCGATGTAAAGGTGCTAATTCCAACCCGATTGGGGGAAGATAAGTGAAGTCAATATTCTTATATTTATTCCATTTCTTGAACGATCTTTATTGGCGGTGCTGGCCGTCCGGGTATATTAATAATTTTAGAAAAACAAGAGATGAAAAAACTAAGCATATCTGTATTATTGCTTGGAGCAGTGTTGGTATCGGCTCAGGAAGAAGAAAAAGAAAAACAGATAGAAGATGTAGTCATAGTCGGTAACCGAAATGTTAAAAGGACAAAACTGGAAACACCTGTTCCGGTAGATGTCATCAATATTCAAAAAATTCAGCAGTCTGCGCCACAGACTACGGTTCAGGATCTCTTAAATTATATCATCCCGTCCTTTAATGCAGTGAGGCAATCATCCTCAGACGGAACCGAGCATATCGACCCGGTAACGTTACGCGGAATGGGTCCAGATCAGGTTTTAGTACTGGTGAATGGTAAAAGGCGCCATACCACTTCGTTGGTCAATTATCAGAATACGGTAGGCAATGGCTCGGTAGGAACAGATTTAAGTACGGTTCCTGTGATTGCGATCGACAGGATAGAAGTGCTGAGAGACGGAGCTGCGGCCCAGTACGGCTCCGATGCCATTGCCGGGGTTATTAATATTATTCTTAAAAAAAATACAGGTGCTTCCGCCAGTCTCAATTATGGAATTACAGGCAGGAATGATGGGGAAACCTACCAGGGCGGCATAAACTACGGAGCTTCGTTAGGAAAAGACAAAAGTTATATCAACCTGTCTCTTCAGCTGAACTACCGGGGAAAAACCACCAGAACGCAGAATCATAATCTGGACATTTACGGAGATAACTTTGCCTATGATTTTGCGGCCGACCCCGGTAAAGCAAGAGCGGATGATGATGCTTTAATTGCTCAGAACGGTTTGTCCCGTGACGACTTTAATTTCCAGATTGGTGACGCACAGATAAAACAGGCTCAGCTGTTCTTTAATTCGGAATATCCTGTTAATGACCAGTTCAGGATCTACTCTTTCGGAGGGTTCAGTATCAAAGAAGGGCAGGGCTTCGGATTCAGAAGGCTTCCCAACGAAAAATCAAATACGGTAGCTTCTATTTATCCTAATGGATTTCAGCCGACCTTAGGATCCAAAGTTTATGACATCTCTTACGCAGTGGGCGCGAAATATGACGTTAATCAATGGCTGTTTGACCTGAGCAACACTTTCGGAAGCAATACCTTCAATTATGATGTCAGCAATACGGTAAATGCATCATTAGGCGCAAAATCACCCACCAGTTTTTATGCCGGGGCACATAGTTTCCTCCAGAATACAGTCAATCTTGACGTATCTAAAAACCTCAACAGGTTTAATGTCGCATTTGGTGGAGAATTCAGGTTTGAGCAATATGAGCTTAAGGCAGGAGAAGAAGCTTCCTACGCGAGATATGATGTGAATGGAAATATAGCGGTTCCGGGAGCTACTGTGGAAGGGAATGGAGGGGCACAGTCCTTTATCGGCTTTTCACCGGAGAATGCTTTGAAAAAATCAAGAACTTCTACAGCTTTGTACGCAGACGTTTCTTATGATCTGAATAAAAAATTAAATATCGATGCCGCTGCAAGGTTTGAAAATTATTCGGATTTCGGAAGTATCCTGAACGGAAAATTAGCTGTCAGGTATGAATTTATTACAAATTATGCCATTCGTGGTGCGGTAGGAACAGGCTTCAGAGCGCCCTCTTTGCAGCAGCAGTATTTTAATAATTCCTATGCGGATATTTCAACCACAGGAAGCGGAATTGTAATAAAAGGGATTTTTAATAATGACAGTGAAGCGGCGAAGGTACTTGGCTTTGATCAGTTAAAACAGGAAACATCAGTAAACGGAAGTCTCGGATTTACCCTGAAACCTGTTAAAGGATTATTGATCACGCTGGATGGCTATCTGATTAAGGTAAAAGACAGAATCGTGATCACAAGTAATATTACAGATGACCGGTTAGCGGCTTACGGAGTCGAAAGTGCAAGATTTTTCGCCAATGCCATTGATACGGAAACAAAAGGAGTAGATGTGGTAGTTTCCTACGACTGGAAATTAGGAAAAGGAAATTTAAATATGAACCTTGCAGGAAATTATACCGAAACAAAAATTACGGATTTCCATTTCCCTGCCAACCTGCAGACCCCTCAGGAAGAGTTTTTCGGACCGGACCAGATCAATATTATCGAAACATTATCACCTAAAACAAAAGCAACATTAGGACTGAATTACGGGATCGGGAAATTTAATTTTCTGGTAAGAAATACCTATTTCGGGAAAGTTACCAGAGACGGATATCCATTCGGAGGAGTTCAGGAGTTTGCCCCAAAAGTGGTAACAGACCTGAGTGTAGGATATACTCTTACAAAAAATGTTAACTTGACCCTTGGAGCCAATAATGTGTTCGATGTCTTTCCGGATCTGCAGATTTATGAAAACTCATATTACGGGGTTTTTAAATATGCGCCCGTTCAGATGGGAACACTGGGAAGCTATTTTTTCGGAAGACTTAATTTTAATTTTTAGCAGTAACAGCCATGACCTATATAATTTGTACCAGAATAATACCGCAAATCCATGGGGCAGTTTCTTATTTTTTATATTTAAAATCCGAATAATGAGTGCACCTTCACATCAGATCGGCTGGAAAACCGCTGTAGCTATTGTTGTCTCCAGTATGATCGGTACCGGGATTTTTACGACCTTAGGATTTCAGCTGGTAGATATTACAAACACCTACAGCATATTTTTACTTTGGATTATCGGAGGGATGCTGGCACTGTTCGGAGCTTTTTGCTATGCCGAATTAGGCTCGCATTTTAAAGGTAACGGAGGTGATTTTTTGTATTTAAAAAAAACGTACCATCCTATCCTGGGCTATCTGGTCAGCTGGGTCTCTCTGATTATCGGCTTTTCCTCTCCGGTGGCTTTGGCTGCGCTGGCAATGTCGAAATACCTTTCTGTTTTTAATTATACTTTCGGTACAGGATTTTCCATAGCGATCATTATATTGGTGTCGCTGTCTTTGTCTTTTAGCTTAAAATCATCAAGTAAATTTCATAATTTTTTCACTTTTATCAAAGTCGCTTTTGTTATCGTTCTTATTATTCTGGGAGTCGTCCTTTCGGATCCTGATACAGGAAACAGTCTCAGCTTCGGAGAAAGCTGGCAGAAGGAAATGATGATGCCTGCCTTCGCTACCTCATTGGTTTTTGTGACCTATTCCTACACAGGTTGGAATTCTGCTTCATATATTGCGGGAGAGATAAAAGATGTCCAGAAAAACTTACCGAAATCACTGATTATAGGAACGGTTTTCGTAACGGTGTGCTATGTTTTAATTAATTATATCATGCTGAAGCATGCCTCACTGGATCAGCTGGCCGGAAAAGAAGATGTAATGGATAAAGCAGCCAATAACATGCTCGGACTGAGCTTCGGAAAAGTGGTGAATATTTTCATAGCCCTGCAGCTGGTAGCGACGATCAGTGGATATTTATGGGTAGGCTCCAGGCTGACGCAGGCTTTTGCAAAAGAAAACCATTTATGGAAATCTTTATCTGTCAATAATAAAAAAGGAATCCCGCTACGGGCTATTTTTGCGCATACAGTCATTGCTGTTTTAATTATTCTCACCGGAACGTTTAAAGAAATTTTTGTTTATACTGCTTTTTTATTACAGCTTTTTGCCAGTCTTTCCGTATCTACGGTTTTCTTTCTCAAAAAGAAAGACCGGAAGATATTTAAATCGGATCTTTTTTATATTTTTCCTTCTGTCTTCTTGTTGTTCAGCATCTATATTTTGTATTTTACCTTTATTCATAATCCGCGGGAAAGCATTATCGGACTCGGCATTGTAGCAGTTGGAATGATTCTGTATTTAATAGATAAAAGACGGCCTTTGTCTGATTCATAATTTCCTTCTGTTATTACAGTAAGAGGATTTTTGAATATACTTTTACATAAGAAAGGATCTGCGGATTTAAAAAATTACACTTACCTACTGTGCTTTAAAAACAGATTGATACATCCGTAATCCATATCCAGAATGAATTAATTATTCTTATCTTTGCATTCACAAAAATTCCATAATGTCTAAATCATTAATTCCAAAATTAGAAGCTATAAAACAAAGATATAATGAGGTGGCAGACCTTATTATTCAGCCAGATGTCATTTCGGACCAGAAAAGATATTCTTCTCTGAATAAAGAATATAGCGATTTGGGAAAAATTGTAAGAGTATACGATCAATATAAAGGAGCTTTGGATACCATCGAAGAATCTGATGAAATCATTGCTGACGGTTCAGATAAAGATTTTGTTGAATTGGCAAAAATCGAAAAAAACGAGGCCTTGGAAAAAATTCCGGGATTGGAAGATGAGCTGAAAGTATTACTAATTCCGAAAGATCCGGCTGATGATAAAAACGTCATCGTAGAACTTCGTGCCGGAACCGGTGGCGACGAAGCGGCTATTTTCGTAGAAGATGTGTACCGAATGTATACCATGTATTTCAAAACGAAGGGATGGAGACATGAAGTGACCGATGCTAACGAAGCGGCTAAAGGCTACAAGGAACTGATCATGAAAGTGGAAGGTGAAGGCGTATACGGAGTCATGAAATTCGAATCCGGAGTGCACAGGGTACAGCGTGTTCCTGAAACAGAATCACAGGGCAGGGTTCATACTTCAGCCATTACAATTGCTGTTTTGCCGGAAGCTGAAGAAGTGGATTTCGAACTGAATCCTGCAGATATTGAAATGCAGACTTCGCGTTCAGGGGGAGCCGGAGGTCAGAACGTTAACAAAGTGGAAACCAAGGTACAGCTTACCCATAAACCTTCCGGAATGGTAGTGGTTTGTCAGCAGGCACGTTCACAGCTGGCTAACCGTGAACTGGCAATGGAGATGTTAAGAACAAAATTGTATGATATAGAATTGCAGAAGGTTCAGGGCGATATAGCAGCACAGCGTAAATCTATGGTGTCTACCGGTGACCGTTCGGCAAAAATCAAGACGTACAATTATCCTCAGGGAAGAGTGACCGATCACAGAATCAATAAGTCAATGTATAATCTCGACGCCTATATGAACGGTGATATTTCCGAAATGATCGATGCCGTGATCATGGCCGAAAATGCCGAAAAGATGAAAGGCGAAGAAGATAACTATTAATATAGAACGTAAATAAATCAAGCTCTTGTGAATCAGGAGCTTTTTTTGGCGGTACGTCCAATGGAATGTAACAATAATTTGAACTATGGGAAGAATTAAATGTCTGCTGTTTTTAATGCTGATTTTTTGTGTTAAAAACCTGAACGCACAATCAACTGTCTTAAAACCGGATGAAGTTTTCGGTTTATACTTTAATACTTTCGTAAGGCATGACGAAACTTCTCTGGTCCGACTTAATGCTTATCTGAAAAACTTTGTACAGGACGATGGTGTTTACCAGAATAATATAAAATCTACTCAGGAACAGGAAATTACAGGTTTAACGAATCTTTTTCTTTCCGGATTTTCCGACAAGATAGGTAAAGAATGCCGTGAGGACGTTAAAAATTATTTTACCGTATTATTCGACCGGTTTAAAACAGCTACGTATACCATCAGAAATATTGAAACAATGAGAAATGATTATTCTCAGAGCCAGGATGTATCTGAAGTGTTTTATGATGTGATGATTAAAGTTCCGGCAAAGGTTTCTGTCATTGATTTTAAAAACGGGAAAAAAATGAGCGTCAAAGAACTAAGGGGATACCTGAAAAATTTAACCAATGAGCTGTTAAGCGCCAGTAAGGAAGCTTCTTACAGTGAAAAAATCAACTTATATCAGATTTATAAGGGAGATGCCGTATATTACTGGAACGGTGGGCCACAGGAGCTTTTATGGAAACTGAATAATTTCTATTTTAAAAATATCAATTCCGGCAGGTAATCATTTCGGGATACATTTTGAAGCAGTCGGTACGATTGCTTTTTATGTTTTATAGCAAAAGAAGAATTTAAAGCTTCCTGAAGAAGGGGTTTCTACGGAATGGCCTCCGTATCAAAAACGTATTTTTTTTATTTAATAGAGATTACGTATTTTTGAAAAAATCGAATTTGATATGAATTTTAAACCGATCCTATTAACTGCCGGCGTTGTATTCTCGGCATCATTGTATTCTCAGAGCATGAAATATCCTAAACCTTTAAAAGGAAATCAGACCGATACGTATTTCGGAACTGCCGTGGCAGACCCGTTCAGAGATCTTGAAAACGATTCTGAAGCTACCGGAAAATGGGTGGATGAAGAAGTGGCGTATACCCAAAACTATCTTTCAAAAATACCCTTTAGAGATCAGATCAAAAAACAATTGACCGATATCTGGAATTACGAAAAAATTTCAGCTCCCTTTAAAGAAGGAGACTATACCTATTATTATAAGAACAACGGTCTGCAGGCGCAGTCTGTTTTATACAGAACTCATAACGGAACAAAGGCTACTGAGGTTTTCCTGGATCCTAATAAGTTTTCGGAAAAAGGAACCACTTCTCTGGCGAATCTTTCTTTTAACAAAAAAGGAAATCTGGCAGCTTACTCGATCTCGGAAGGCGGAAGCGACTGGAATAAAATCATCATCCTCGATGCGGTTTCAAAAAAACAGATCGATGAAACCATTATTGACGTAAAATTCAGCGGCATTTCATGGCAGGGAGACGACGGGTTCTATTACTCAAGTTACGACAAGCCGAAAGAAGGAACGGTGCTTTCCGGAATGACCGATAAGCACAAAGTCTATTACCATAAACTCGGAACAAAACAGTCTGAAGATCAATTGATTTTCGGAGGCGAAAAAACACCGAGAAGATATTTAGGTGCAGCGGTTACCGAAGATCAGAGATACCTGATTATTTCTGCGGCCAATGCGACCAACGGAAATGAAGTATACATCAAAGATTTAAAAAACGGAGGAGACTTTGTTCAGATCAATAAAGGTTTTGACATCAATGCAAACATTGTAGACACGGAAGGAGATAACATTTTTATCTATACCGATAAAGATGCTCCAAACGGACGTCTGGTTAAAACAACCATTAAAAACCCCGCTCCCGACACCTGGAAAGATGTGATTCCTGAAACCGCAAACGTATTGTCTGTTTCTTCAGGAGGCGGATATTTCTTTGCCACGTACATGGTGGATGCGATCGACCAGGTAAAACAATATGACAAATCAGGTAAACTGGTAAGAGATATTGTTCTTCCCGGAAAAGGAAACGTAGGCGGTTTCGGAGGAAAAGAAAAGGAAAAAGATCTGTATTTTTCTTTCAGCAATTACATCATGCCGGGCACGACCTATAAATTTAACGTAGACTCAGGAAAATCAGAAGTATATCAGAAACCGAAGGTGAAATTCAATCCTGAAGATTATATTTCAGAGCAGGTATTTTATACCTCGAAAGACGGGACTAAAGTTCCGATGATGATCAATTATAAAAAAGGAACCAAGCTTAATGGCAAGAATCCTACCATTCTGTATGCCTATGGCGGTTTCAATGTAAGCTTACAGCCAGCCTTCTCCGTTACCAATGCCATCTGGATGGAAAATGGAGGTATCTATGCTGTTCCCAATATTCGCGGTGGTGGCGAGTATGGTAAAAAATGGTACGATGCAGGCACGAAGCTTCAGAAGAAAAATGTTTTCAATGACTTCATTGCTGCAGGAGAATATCTACAGAGCAAAGGCTACACGTCCAAAGATTATATGGCTATTTCCGGAGGATCAAACGGAGGTCTTCTGGTAGGAGCCACCATGACGATGCGTCCGGATCTCGCAAGAGTGGCATTCCCGGCAGTAGGCGTTCTGGATATGTTACGGTATAATAAGTTCACTGCAGGAGCAGGATGGGCATACGATTACGGAACGGCTGAGGACAGTAAAGAGATGTTCGAATACCTGAAGTCATACTCACCGCTTCACAACGTTAAAAAAGGAACCTGTTATCCTTCGACCATGGTGACGACAAGTGATCATGATGACAGGGTGGTACCTGCGCATTCATTCAAATTCGGAGCAGAACTGCAGGAAAAACAAAGCTGTGACAAACCCATATTGCTGAGAATTGAAAAAAATGCAGGACATGGAGCCGGAAGATCTACAGAACAGGTGATCGGTGAAAGTGCCGATAAATTGTCTTTTGCCTTATATGAAATGGGCATTAAAAAATTAGGAAAATAAATTTTTGCCTTTAAATACAGAGAGACCGCTTTTTTGGCGGTCTCTTTTTTATATTCAGTGATTAGTTTTAGTAAACGCAGCACTTAACTCCCATTTTTATAAATATACATTTCTCTCGGAAGATTTTCTGCCTGAGATGAAATAAAAACAGCTGTTGCCCATTAAATATCCTTATTTAAACAAAATGTAAAACATGATAAAGGAGATTTAAAATACACGTAACGAATCCATTATCATGATGAAGCTGTTATTTCAAAAATGCTTATTTTTAGCCATCTATAAATCTGAAAGTATGAGACGGGAAGTTCAAAATAAAACTCCTCAATTTAGCATCACCGGCAAGCAGACTGAAATCTATCCATTTGAAAAAGACGGATTACAGCTGAAATCTTCATATACCAAAGAAGACGTGAAAAATGAAGCGTTAACACAGACTTCTCCGGGGATTGCTCCATATTTAAGAGGTCCCTATTCTACAATGTACGTTCAGAAACCCTGGACGGTCCGTCAGTATGCAGGCTTTTCCACGGCAGAAGAATCCAATGCTTTTTACAGAAGAAATCTGGCAGCAGGTCAGAAAGGACTTTCTGTGGCTTTCGATCTGGCAACACACAGAGGCTATGATTCGGATCACGGCAGAGTGGTAGGCGATGTGGGGAAAGCAGGAGTTGCGATCGATTCTGTGGAGGATATGAAGATTCTATTTAACGAAATTCCACTGGATCAGATTTCAGTATCCATGACCATGAACGGGGCGGTTTTGCCTATTTTATCTTTTTATATTGTTGCAGCGGAAGAGCAGGGCGTTTCTCAGGAGCTGCTTTCAGGGACCATTCAGAATGATATCCTGAAAGAATTCATGGTCAGAAATACCTATATTTATCCACCGGCACCTTCCATGAAGATCATTGCCGATATTTTTGAATATACCTCGAAGAATATCCCGAAATTCAATTCCATTTCTATTTCAGGATATCACATGCAGGAGGCAGGAGCCACTCCGGTTCTGGAGATGGCTTATACGCTGGCTGATGGTCTTGAATATGTGAGGACAGGGATAAAAGCAGGAATGAATGTCGATGATTTTGCCCCAAGATTATCATTCTTCTGGGCCATCGGAATGAATCATTTCATGGAAATTGCAAAAATGAGAGCCGCTAGATACATCTGGGCTGAACTTTTAAAACAGTTCAATCCTCAGAATCCAAAATCTTTGGCATTAAGAACGCATTCACAAACGTCAGGATGGTCTTTAACCGAGCAGGAACCTTTTAATAATATTACCAGAACAGCCATTGAGGCATTGTCCTCAGCTTTAGGAGGAACCCAGTCTCTCCATACCAACGCATTGGATGAAGCCATTGCCCTGCCTACGGATTATTCGGCGAAAATTGCCCGGAATACCCAGATTATTCTTCAGCAGGAAAGCGGTATCTGTGACGTGGTTGACCCGATGGGAGGAAGCAACCTCGTGGAAAGCCTTACCCAGCAGATGATCGAAGAAGCGATGAAATACATCGATGAGGTAGAGCAGGAAGGCGGAATGACGAAAGCGATAGAAGCCGGAATCCCAAAAATGAGAATCGAAGAAGCCGCAGCAAGAAAGCAGGCAAAAATTGATAGTGGTGAAGAATTCATTATTGGAGTAAATTCCTTTAAATCGGATTTAAAACAGGACCAGATTGAGATCCTGGATATTGATAATACGGAAGTACGGAGAAAACAGATCGAAAGATTAGAATCTATCAAGCTGAACAGGAATACCGAAGCTGTAAACCATATTCTCGATGAAATCAGGGAAAGTGCAAAAACCGGGAAAGGAAATCTTCTGGAATTGTGCATTGAGGCTGCCCGAAGAAGAGTTACCCTGGGCGAAATGAGCGATGCGATGGAAGAAAGCTTCGGGAGATATAAAGCAAACATCAGAACCATTTCAGGAGTTTATGCCATGAACGCAGGAAAGAACGAATATTTCGAAAAAGCCCTGAACCTGACTCAGAAGTTTGAGGAAGAAGAAGGCCGCCGCCCAAGATTAATGGTGGCGAAAATGGGACAGGACGGTCACGACAGAGGAGCTAAGGTAGTAGCGACAGCATTTGCCGATATGGGATTCGATGTGGACGTTGCCCCGCTGTTCCAGACCCCTGAAGAAGTGGCAAAACAGGCGGTGGAGAACGACATTCATATCCTGGGCGTATCATCTCTGGCAGCCGGACACAAAACTCTGGTTCCCCAAGTCGTCGAAGAATTGAAAAAACTGGGTGCTGATGACATTACGATCGTAGTAGGCGGCGTAATTCCCCAGCAGGATTATGAGTTTCTGTATGCCAACGGAGCCGATTTTATTTTCGGTCCCGGAACCAATCTTCCCAAGTGTGCAGTAGATATTTTGGAGAAATTTTTAAACTAATTGGCTTCCAGAGAATAAATTGCATAACATTTGTACTGTAGACCGTAACCAAAATAAAATATTATGGCTTATACAGTAGTTTCAGTATTTCCGCAGACTGTAGATACAGAGGAAATCAAAAGAGATTTAAGAGAAAAAGGATTTAACGAAGCAAATATTATTGTTTCAAAATCTAACGTAGAAAGTGGATTGAATCATTATCAGGAAGACGAAAAAACCAAAGGGTTTTTCGATTACGTCTTCGCTCACGACGCTGAAATGCTGGATGCATACAGAACACACAGCATCGGGAAAAATAATATTGTAGTGTATGCAGATGATCTTGAGCAGGCTAAAGTAGCAAAAGCCGTTCTTAATGAGAACGGAGCGCTGGAAGTCTACAGAAAACCTTCGGATCAGCAGAAAGACATTCCGGAGGGAATGACAGAAAAGGAATACGACGGAATTATAGCAAAAGCAAGACATAATATATATTTCCTGGGCTCAGAAAGAGTATATCATTCAAACATCATAAAGGGGATGGACGATCCTATGGACGATCTTGGCTCAAAAGATTAAAAATAAACCTATACAAAATAAAAACGACCATCAGCACGATGGTCGTTTTATTTATATTTTCCATGACCTGATGAGCCATCGGTAAATCAGTTCTTTCACAAAGAAATAAACCAGTATGGGAATAATAATGATGGCCATCCAGAGCAAAGGATTGATATAAAAGGATAATAATCCGTTGGAAACACCCGATTTTGCCAAAAAATATTGCCCGACAGCAAGTAAGCCTAAACTTAGGATCAAAACAATCATCAAGTTGATGCTAAAAGTTCTGCTGATATCGCTTACCATCTTTTTGGGAGAATATCCTAGACTGTTTTTAATAGAAACCTCTTCCTGCTTTTCCAGGAAACGGATTTTAATAAAGCTTACGATAATATAAAGACAAAGCGCAAAAATGAAAATTCCCAGAACGGCAATTACTTTCAGCACAAGAAAAAGTTTGGATTTGATCTTCGCGGAGCGCAGGCTTTCCTGGTTAGATTCATAATTGTTTTCTTTCATTTTGGTGATCAGACCCTCATCACCGGAATCTTTCACCTGTACCAGAACCCTGTTGTAGATTTTCAGTTGATGGGCTAATTCAGGCTTTGCAACCAAATTCAGAGAATCAAGAAATTTTTTCGGAATCAGAACAGAATGTATCCTGTCCGAAAGCCCGACCATTCTTCCTTTATAGCTTTTATTCTCCTTATTGACCACGATATTGATGTTCACTTCGATTTTCTTTGCAAAATCTTCTGAAATCTGTGGGAGCCCCTGGTTTAAAGCAAATCCGTAATTGTAAAGATTCAGGTATTCTCTTGAAATGATGATCGGAATTTCGTCACCTTTCACCTGGAAATCTTCCTCAGTCAGAGGAACATCAATGGCCTTGATATCTACCCCTTCGAAATACAGATCCGTGTAAAAAGGTATAAAATCCCCGCCATTGGCAGAAGCTTTAAACTCATTGGCAGAAAAAGGATAAATACTTTTCACCTCTTCCCATTGCTTCAGCTTGGCGATATCGTTTTCATTAAAGCCCAAAAGTTCTTTTCGCCCGATATTATCAGGCGTAATTTTCTTGCTGAAGGTCAGCCAGTAGTTACTGTCACTGCTCTTGCTTCCGAAGAGCCTGTTGGCATTTTCGTAGAGCTGAAGGCAGGAAAGCACCAGAATAAAGGCTATAAATAACCCTGCATACAGTATTATTGAATTAAAGATTTTCTTCATACGCTGTTATAAATGAAGAATTTGACAGTCGTGCTCAAAAGGAAACGCATTCAGCTCAAAAAGATCACCGAACTTCCGCTTTCCCCAGACACCTCATTAATCAGGGAGAATGCCATTTTTTTGTTGTTTAGATCCAGGTGGCTGAAACATTCATCATAGATCAGAAAGTCAGTAGGATTTACCAGGCTCCTCACAATAGCACTTCTCTGTCTTTCACCATACGAGCAGTTTTCCGCTTTCTTATGAAGCAGATTTTCTATTCCTAATCTGGCGGCATATTCTTCCATTTTTGGGACAAATTTTTTTCGGTCTTTATTAAAGATACGAAGCAGGATATTCTCAGAAACCGTAAGGTTTTTAATCAGTCTAACATCCTGGAAGAGTAAGCTTACACCTTCTTTTCTGTGTTCCACAATTTTTTCGAGGTGAAGTTTTTTAACAGCCTGTCGGTCATAGAGTATCTCGCCTTCATATTCAAAATGCGTCCCCAGAATAGCGGTAGCCAGCGTAGATTTTCCACTCCCGGAAGGGGCGACAATCAGGATTTTGTTTCCTTTCCGGAAAAAAATATTCTTTTTCCAGATTTCAGATTGTTCGATATTCCTGGGAGTGAAATATTTAGGTGAAATATTTTCTAAAACAATATTATCCATTCATTATCAAATAATACAGTGCGTTTTCGTCTTTTTTGTCTAAAGTGAAAACCGTCTTTGATACCAGGTTTCCTCCTTCTTCCTTAGATTCATTAACCATATCCACCACTTTTACACTTGCTTTCTCTCTCTGGTTGTAATCACTTCCGTCAGACCATGAGTACGCCGTAATTCCCGATTTTTTGTCAAGCTTTGCATTTTTTCCGGCTTTCTTGTTCTGGAACTGGTAGATCACATTATTATCATCAGAGAAAATGACCTGATGATCAGCGATCATATATTTTTTGCTGGCGCCCAACGGCCCTTGAAGCAATGAAGTCAGGTTATCCTTTTTCTTGGGATTAAAACCTAATACCACCGCATTGTTAGTTCGGTAATAGTCCAGCGAATCAGCCGGTTTAGCTTTGAAATATATAAAAGCATAATCTCCCGTGAAAGTAGACGTGATGTCTTCCAGTGTTTTATTGGTAGACGCTAAATAATGGTTAACCGTAGCTTCAAAACCCGCTTCTTTTACCAGGTATTTCATGAAATCTAAACTGAAAAATCCGATGGTGAAAGATTTGGCGTTATCCAGCTCTACATTCTTTACCAGATCGTAATCTACCTTGTTTTTGTCGAAGTATTTTTCAACGACTTTTTTCATTTCTGCGTTGAAGAAGGTCTTTGTATCCATTTCAGCTTTTCCCTTGTCAAAATTGAAATCGAAACCGATCCCCGAATCTTTGATTAGTTTATTAACGGCAAGAGTCTCAATGTATCCTTTGGAAGCATAGCTCGCTACAGCAGCAAGATTTACCCATCCGCTGATGTCTTTATGATCTACCAGTGACTGGTTTACCTGATCTTTAATGGCATCATTTGCCGTTCCTTTTCTTCCCCAGAAATCGGTAAAATACTTTTCGTTAAGTTTTGCAGAAGGTTCAGGAGTATTATAAGAATTGTAGCCTGCATAAGGGTTATAAGACTTTTCGCTGGAAACAATGGCCATATCTCCTTTGATACTGCCCGTTAATTTTCCGTCTGAGTAGATATAATCTTTTTTGTCAACCGTAATTTTACTTTTGGTAAGATCTGACATGCTTTTCTGAAACTTCGCTTTGTCACTGATCCAGAAAAAAGCTTTTGCATCAGGATCCGAAGTAGATTTTCCCTGGTCAATGATGAAATAAAGAGGCTTATCCGTATCAATGCCGGACTCTTTCGGTTTGTTTAGAAGCTGCAGAAAAAATTTTTCATCCTCCTTCAGGTCTTTTTTCTCCTTTAAAATTTTATCTACCGGGATTTTATTGGAAATCGTCTTTAGGTTTACCCTCGATAACCCCAAAGTAGCATCTGTGGTGTAGGCTAAAACTTCATTATTCCTATTAGAATTACAGGAAAATAGAATAGCTAATGTGAATACGTAAAATAACGATCTCATTAAAGTGTTTTTCATAATTATTTAGTATAAGAACACAAATATACCATTTTGCACCGAATGATAATCTATTGAAAAAGGGTGGAAAACCATAAAAATTTTTCATTTTCAGAAAAATGCATATATTTGCACCAGAAAATAAAGTATAACCCTTAAAAAAAACAACGAAGCAATGTTCAGATTCGATCATCATTCTCCAATCGGTTTGCCACTTATGGTGGTGAGGCTTCGTGGTTCGGTACATTCTTAGAATAACAGTATAATGATATATCAAAACCCGAAGTCATAAGATTTCGGGTTTTTTATTGCGCAATATTTCAAAACTCAAATTTAGTTTTCCCCGAAATCTTTTTTTAATAATATTCAGAACTTATCCTAAGAATAGTTTTCAGGAGCTGTTCCCGCTATCCACTGTATCTTTTTTGCTGCGGCCTCCGCTTCGCTGCGCCCGCAACAAAAAAGGATGCCGTTTCTATCGGGGCTAATGATAATGCTTTGGAAATAAACCGGATAGGTTTGAAACAGTGATCAACTAAAAATGAGGTTGATTAAGATTTAATGTGACGTACAGAATATAATCTTCCGTACCTCACCTCTAATATCTGGAATTAATGGAAAAAGAGAACCTTCTGTCTTCCAGGCTAAGAAGTCTGAGAAGCCGAAAAAGAATCATAAGAAAAGATGTAGAAAAACAGATCAGACAAAAGCATAAACGGTGTAACGAACTTTGGCAATTAAGAAGAGAAATTCCGCTGGTCCCTTTGGAAAAGCCTTACCAAAAAGGATTTGTAAGATTCTTTGTGGTGAGAGATGATGTGATGAGAACGAAAGACGGAACGTTTTTCAATGGGATCCTGAATAAAATCAACACGGAAATGTATTCTGAAACCCGGAAATTCTTAAAAAAGAAAAGAAAATCCGGAAGAAGAATTTATGTTGACCGGGAGCAGAAAATTACCAGCCTTTCGACCTATGAGTGGAATGATCCAAGGATGGGATTAACGGAGAGAGAAAGACAATATTTCTTAAGAACAGAAACGTATTGCCCGTTCAGAAAAACAACCGTCAGCAGCTACGAATTCATCGAGCCATGGAGGTTTATATTAAGAGTGAAACCTTATATCATCACCCATTACAAACCTTTAGATTCAGAACTGGAAAAAGAAACAGACGAACTCGATGATTTCTTAAGTCAGTATAAAGTGGCGGGAATTGTCCATAAAACAATTTACGGAAAATCTGCCCGATGGAAAAAAAAGTACAGACGTGATCACACCGTGAGCAGGAAATGCTTTCACTACAAAATGTCTGCAACAGAGTTTGCAGAAAGTTTAGAGGATAATAATATCCGCAAATTTTAAAACAAAAACAATGGGAAATTTAAAACTAAAAGGAAAAGATATATTAAAAATAGGATATCCAAATAATCAGAGCGTCAACATCGCTCTGGAAGTCATGAAAAGAAATTTTGCAACGAAAAATATTCATCATGTAAAATCTCTTTTAAAAGAAATTCTGCAGAGCCCGGAACAATTTGAAAATGATTTAACCTTCGGGCAAATCGCAGAAGCACTGCTTTCCTCCAGGAAAACGGAAAAAAGAATGCTCAATGCCAACCGTGCTTCTTTTCAGATTTTCGGAAATAACATTTCAGATGAGGCAAAAAACCAACTGTACACGGCACTGAAACTTCCAATTTCAACACAGGGAGCTTTAATGCCCGATGGACACAGCGGCTACGGGCTTCCGATCGGAGGTGTTCTTGCAGTGGAAAATGCCGTGATTCCTTACGGAGTCGGGATGGATATAGGCTGCAGAATGAGCCTCAGTATTTTGGATACGCCGGTTTCATACCTGGATGGAGCCAGAGATAAATACGAAAAAGCGCTCGCAGAGCATACCAAATTCGGAATGTACGAAACGCATAAATCCCATGTCGACCACGAAATTTTCGACCGGGATACGTTTGATCTGATTCCTGTTTTGAGAAGATTAAAAGGAAAAGCCATCAAGCAGATGGGCAGTTCCGGAGGCGGAAACCACTTTGTAGAATTCGGGGAAGTGGAAATTACCGAAGAGGACCCGCAGATCGGCCTTCCCAAAGGAAAATATCTCGGCATCCTGTCACACAGTGGTTCACGGGGTCTTGGAGCTGAGATTGCTCAGTATTATTCAAGAGTAGCAACAGAGCAATGTCCGCTGCCGAAGGAAGCGCAGAACTTTGCATGGCTGGACCTGAACACCCACCTGGGACTGGAATACTGGACTGCCATGAATCTGGCCGGAGATTACGCTTCGGCCTGTCATGACGATATTCACCGGAGACTGGTGAAAGCAGTAGGAGGCAGGGTAAAAGCCAGGATAGAAAACCATCACAACTTTGCCTGGAAAGAAATTCATAACGGAAAAGAAGTGATTGTCCACCGGAAAGGAGCAACGCCTGCCAATGAAAATGAGCTGGGAATGATTCCCGGGTCGATGACGGCAAAAGGCTTCATCGTACGCGGAAAAGGAAATCCGGATTCATTAAATTCTGCCTCACATGGCGCAGGAAGAGCTTTTTCGAGAGGAGAATGTAGAAACCTTTTCACTCAGAATGATATCAAAAAAGAACTCAAACTTAAAAATGTCACCCTGATGGGTGGAAATACCGAAGAAGCGCCGATGGCCTATAAAGACATTAATGAAGTCATGAACGCTCAGAGTGAGTTGGTGGATATTCTTGGGACTTTCCAGCCCAGGATGGTGAGAATGGATAAATAATTGAGATCATCAGAGCTGTTGAGCAGGCATAAACCTAACAGGTTTCAAAAACCTGTTAGGTTTTAAAAAAAAACTCAAACTTAAAATGTCACCCTGATGAGTGGAAATACCGAAGAAGCACCCATGGCCTATAAAAGACATTAATGAAGTCACGAACGCTCAGAGTGAGTTGGTGGATATCCTTGGGACTTTCCAGCCCAAGGTGGTGAGAATGGATAAATAATTGAGATCATCAGAGCTGTTGAGCAGGCATAAACCTAACAGGTTTCAAAAACCTGTTAGGTTTTAAAAAAAGAACTCAAACTTAAAAATGTCACCCTGATGGGCGGAAATACCGAAGAAGCACCCATGGCCTATAAAGACATTAATAAAGTCATGAACGCTCAGAGTGAGTTGGTGGATATCCTTGGGACTTTTCAGCCCAGGATGGTGAGAATGGATAAATGATGTGGCAATAATCTTAGCTGTTGAGCAGGCATAAACCTAACAGGTTTCAAAAACCTGTTAGGTTTTAAAAAAACAACTCAAACTTAAAAATGTCACCCTGATGGGTGGAAATACCGAAGAAGCACCCATGGCCTATAAAGACATTAATAAAGTCATGAACGCTCAGAGTGAGTTGGTGGATATCCTTGGGACTTTTCAGCCCAGGATGGTGAGAATGGATAAATGATTTGGCAATAATCTTAGCCGTTGAACGGGGGCAGTCAATACACCTAACAGGTTTTTGAAACCTGTTAGGTTTTAAAAAAAGAACTGATGGGCGGAAATACCGAAGAAGCACCCATGGCCTATAAAAGACATTAATGAAGTCACGAACGCTCAGAGTGAGTTGGTGGATATCCTTGGGACTTTCCAGCCCAGAATGGTGAGAATGGATAAATGATTTTGCAATAATCTGAGCTGTTGAAAGGGGGCAGTCAATAAACCTAACAGGTTTTTGAAACCTGTTAGGTTTTAAAAAAAGAACTCAAACTTAAAAATGTCACCCTGATGGGCGGAAATACCGAAGAAGCGCCCATGGCCTATAAAGACATTAATAAAGTCATGAACGCTCAGAGTGAGTTGGTGGATATCCTTGGAACTTTCCAGCCCAGGGTGGTGAGAATGGATAAATAATTTTGCAATAATCTTAGCCGTTGAAAGGGGGCAGTCAATACACCTAACAGGTTTCAAAAACCTGTTAGGTTTTAAAAAAAGAACTGATGGGCGGAAATACCGAAGAAGCGCCCATGGCCTATAAAGACATTAATAAAGTCATGAACGCTCAGAGTGAGTTGGTGGATATCCTTGGGACTTTTCAGCCCAGGATGGTGAGAATGGATAAATAATTTTGCAATCTTAGCCGTTGAAAGGGGGCAGTCAATAAACCTAACAGGTTTTTGAAACCTGTTAGGTTTTAAAAAAAGAACTCAAACTTAAAAATGTCACCCTGATGGGCGGAAATACCGAAGAAGCGCCCATGGCCTATAAAGACATTAATAAAGTCATGAACGCTCAGAGTGAGTTGGTGGATATCCTCGGGACTTTTCAGCCCAGGATGGTGAGAATGGATAAATGATTTTGCAATAATCTGAGCTGTTGAAAGGGGGCAGTCAATAAACCTTATAGGTTTCAAAAACCTATAAGGTTTTAAGAAAAAACAGGTCAAAACAAAATTGAAGCTTATTTAATCCGGATCTGGTAATGCAGTAATAACCAAATTTAACAAAAGGGATCCGGATTGACACCCTGTAAAAAATTTTAGGCCGCATATTATAATTTTTTTGCAATTTTGTATAAAATATGAATCATGCAAAAAATAAAATTACGAGAAATAAGAAAAAGAAAGGGGTATACCCAGCAGCAGGTAGCGGATATCATCCCTACAGACGTTTCTAACTACAGCAGGAAAGAAAGCGGCGATGTAAGAATTGTTTCTGAAGAATGGAATAAGATTGCCCGTTTTTTGGATGTTCCGTTAGAAGATATCTACGAAGAGGAAGAAGCAAAAATAATTATTGAGAATCCGGTAATTAATGACAGTCCTGGAGCTCTTTCTGTTGGAAATACCGGAAACACAAATAGTCTGAATATTAATGACATGAGTATGTCACTTCTGAAACACCTGCAGGATTATATAGAACTGCTGAAAAAGGAAATAGACCGCTTGGCACCTGAAGATAAGTCTGAACAAAAAAGTAAAACATCCGAATAACAGATGTTTTATTTTTTTCAGATATCTGAAAAAGTGACGCAGAACTTTTAAAATCTCTATTTTCCGCATTATCAGAAATTCTTAACTGTATAGATAAATACACTTCACGAAAAATCGATACAGAACACCCGCTCATTCATGTTGCCGGAAGATCCGGGACATTAATTGAGGTTGATATTTTCATATTTTGACCTCTTTAGCTCAGAAAAAGAGGTGAGAAAACCCGTGAGAAAAAAAATTAAAAAACAGTCATTTGAAATTTATGATTAATATTTTTTTACAGAATAAAAGTATTGACGAAATTTAAAATAAATAGGATTTAATTATATGAAAATGAGTGAATTAAGTCATTTAACATAATATATTTTTTTGTTGTCAGGTTAAAAAAAAAATTAGATTTGTTTAAAAAGAGATGAAATGATAACAAAACTATTTTTTATGCCGCTTTCTGTAGCGGTATTCCTCGGCTATGGCGTTGTACGCGCCCAATCTTCCCAGGACCTCATCAAAGATTATTATCAGAAAAACGCAAAAATCGTTCAGAAGGGCGGCTCGTCTAAACTGGGATTCATTATTCTTAATGAAGACCGGTCCAGAAGCTTAAATGCAAATATCGTTAATATTCAGCAGACCTACGACGGGCTTAGGATTTATAACGCTTTAGGAAAGGTGATTATAAAAGAGGGGGCCATTGTATCTGAGAAAAACGATTTTAAAAGAGAGATCTCCGTTACACATCAGGGTAATCCAAAAGAAAAGTTTCCTGAGGAAATGCTGAAGCAGAATTTGGGGTTGCAGGACATTGCTGATATTCAGTATTTACCCAATGTTTATTTTGAGAAAAATAACGTCTATGTTTTATCTAAAGAACTTTTTGTTTCCGACAAACATTCTGCAGATGTGTGGCATATTATTGCAGATGCAGTTTCCGGTGAGATTCTTGCCAAAGATAATTTAACACTCGAATGCAATTTTGAAAACAATCATCATGAAAATCATGCCGAAGATGCGCATCCTGCTTCCGGGAATAAAAAAGCAGAAATAAAGGCAGGATCCGGTACATTTTTAACACCACCTTCTGCTGCAGCATATCGTGTATTTCCCCTGCCAACGGAGTCGCCATCTTTCGGAGGGCGTTCACTGGTAACCGATCCCTGGGATATGACCGTTTCTCCCGAGGGCTGGCATTCTGACGGAACAAATACTTATACGAATACCAGAGGAAATAATGTTTATGCCTATTCTGATCAGACCAATACCAACAGTCCAGGATATTCCCCGGATGGCGGCAGTACGCTCACTTTTGATTATCCATTTGCCGATGGTAGGTATGATGATCCTTTTGCATATCGCGATGCAGGTATTACCAATCTTTTTTACATGAATAATAAGGCTCATGATATTTTTTATAAGTTTGGATTTACCGAAGCATCCAGAAATTTCCAGGTGAATAACTTCGGAAAAGGAGGTATCGAAGGAGATCCGGTAAGAGCAGAAGCATTGGATGGTAGCGGTCTCAATAATGCTAATTTTTTCCCCGGATATGAAACTGTAATTGGAGGAATTACTTATGTGCTTTCTCCAAGGATGCAAATGTATCTTTGGGACAGATTACAGACTCCGGATGATTATATTACAAGATACCAGTACAATGCTCCTGCTTCTCTCGTGAGCAGACCTAAAGTGGCAACAGGCGCCGCCGCATTCGGAACACTTTTGTTTGGAGGAGCTTCAGTTACAGGTGATTTGGCACTTTCCAGCCCGGATAATGCCTGTACAGCTCTGACAGCAGGAAGCCTGACAGGGCAGATAGGGGTTGCCAAGAGAGGGGCATGCAGCTTTGCGAAAAAAGTTAAAAATATGCAGGATGCAGGAGCCATAGGGGGGATTATTTATGATCCGGTAAATGCAGATCCCATATCTATGGGTAAAGATAATACCGTGTCGGGAATTACGATTCCTTCTATTATGATGGGTAAAGCTGAAGGTGACTATCTGGTGGATCAGATCAATGGCGGAACTGTAGTTAATACCACATTGAATTTCGATTACAGTGGTTTTAGGCATTCCAGTATGGATAATGGAATTGTCGTGCACGAATATGGACATGGCATCTCAAACAGATTAACAGGTCGGGGATACAGCTGCCTGAGAAGCGCAGAGCAAATGGGAGAAGGCTGGTCAGATTATTTTGCCTTAATGTTTACGACAATGCCGGGAGATACTTCATTTTTATCAAGAGCTATAGGGACCTACGCCAGTAGTCAGCCCACCACGGGATCAGGAATAAGGCCTGCAAGATATTCTCCGGATTTTTCCGTAAATAATTTTACCTATGGCAGAACCAATACACTGGTTGGAGCTCATGCTATAGGCTTTGTCTGGGCAACAATGCTTTGGGATCTTACCTGGAAATATGTGGAGAAGTATGGGTATAACAGTGATGTCACAGCAAGCGCAACCTCAGGAAACGCAAAAGCCCTACAGATCGTTATGGATGGACTTAAGCTTCAGGCCTGTGATCCTTCATTCATCGATGGAAGAGATGCCATCCTTCAGGCAGATGCCCTGGGAAATGCAGGGCAGGACAAGTGTATGATATGGGACGCATTTGCGAAAAGAGGATTGGGAGTAAATGCTTCCGCAGGAGCCAGTGATGCTGCTAACGATCAGACGGAAGATTTTTCGATACCTGCCGACTGCGCTGCTTTGGCAACCCAGGAAACAGCATCCGGAAATACCAGATTTGTCGTTTTCCCAAATCCTACCTATGATGAATTCTTTGTAGGAAATATCGACCGGTCACGAGAAGAGGTAAAGATAAAGCTGTTTGATATGTCGGGGAAACTCGTATTGTCAGACCGTCGCGAAAGCACCTCCAGAAAAGCGATATCTACCCGGGGATTACAAAAAGGAGTATATATGGTAAATATCAGGCAGGGAGAGAAAATGCAGACAGAAAAATTAATTGTTAAGTAAAATATCCATAATTATCATAAAAGGAAGTCAGATTTGGCTTCCTTTTTTTGTCGTTTCAGCAGACGCAATCGCAGATTTAAATGTAAACAGATTTAATGGAATATAAAATGCCGTTACACTCCGGAATCGTATAAAGGAACGAGGCGTGTATACAGAACCATGGTCCCTGAAGTCTTTATTATGGTTATTTTTTTACTGAGACTACATAATCATAAACCCACTGATGCTGCTCATCCGTCAGTTTTGCTTTTGGAGCCATAGAGTTCATAATGCCTACCCACTGTACAGGAGTATGCTTTGCCGGATCCGGTAATTTATGACATCTTCCGCACGAATTTTCAAAAATGGTTTTCCCCTGAGCGATCTGTTCAGCAGTAGATACGGCCAGTACAGGTGAGGCTGCAGTGGATGCTTTCGGGGTACAGGATAGTAATGCAACAGCTGCCAATGATCCTGCTAAGATTATTCTTTTCATGTTTATCTTTATGGTAAATAGCAAATGTAGGAAATTCCTTGTGCTGTAAATAAAATAAGATGTAGTTTTAATTTAGAAGAAATAAAAATTGTAAAATAACAGTATGGTGAACAATCATTCACTTTAAATAAATTTTAAATTAAAACTTAAAGGGAAGTTCGTGAACTATTGATCATTCAGTGTTTAATCCTTATTTTTGAATCAATGAAATTTTCAACAGAAGAATTATTAGCAGGAATACGGTCGGGAAATAAACGTCTGATTGCAAAAGCCATTACTTTGGTCGAAAGCAAAAAAGCAGAACACAGACAGCAGGCCGAAGATCTTTTAAAGCAGATCATGCCTTTCACGGGAAATTCAATCCGGGTAGGTATTACAGGAGTTCCGGGAGCAGGAAAATCGACTTTTATAGAAAATTTCGGGAGACTGGTGATTGCACAAGGCAAAAAAGTAGCGGTTTTAGCGATAGATCCCAGCTCATCCATTAATAAAGGGAGTATTCTGGGTGATAAAACGAGAATGGAAGAACTTTCCAGGGAAGAAAATGCCTTTATTCGCCCTTCGCCAAGCTCCGGATTTCTAGGTGGAGTGGCCAATACCACTTTCGAAACCATGATGATTTGTGAAGCAGCAGGTTATGATTATATTTTAATTGAAACGGTGGGCGTGGGACAGTCTGAAGTTTTAGTGGCAGATATTACCGACGTATTTTTATTTTTAAAAATTATCGGCGGTGGTGACGAGCTTCAGGGAATCAAGCGCGGGATCATGGAAATGGTAGATGTTATCTTCATCAATAAAGTAGAAAAAGATAATCTGCAGAAAGCAAAAAATACCAGACTTGAATTAAAAAGAGCCCTCGATTTTATTCCACCGAAAGAAAAAGACTGGAAAGTGCCGGTTGTATTGGGATCTGCATTACATAATGAAGGTTTGCAGGATGTTTATGAAAAAATTGATGACTTCATCACTTTGAAAAAGAAAACCGACCGTTTTAATGACGTGAGGACAAGGCAGTCGGAGAAACGTTTTGAATGTTGGGTACAGGAATATATTTTATCGATGATGAAGCGGGATAACTCAGTAGAAGAAGCATATATTCAGCATAAAAAAAATGCTTCCGCGCTGATTTCAAATCCAAGCACCGAAGCAAAATTATTTGTTGAGAAATTTCTATTTAAAGATTAAGGTTGCGCTGTTTTATCCTTTGCAGGACTTGCACCTTTTGAAATATACCCGTCGTAAGAAATCGGCTGCCGGTCATTACTCTGTATAGAAGTGAAAGCCTTACCGTTTTTGAAAACCTCGATGATGATTTCACTTACCGTATTTACATCATTAGGCTTGATTTTTATAACCCAGTTTCCTTTCTTGTTCTGAGATTTATTTAAGCTAAAATCTTTAGAACTGAATTTGTAACTGTTGTCTCCTCCGTAAGTAGCCTTAAATGATCTCCCGAAATAAGGAAGATAAACATCCAGCACATTATTCTTTAGGTCAATAGTGTATCCTCCGTCCAGATTTAACATTCTGGTTGAGGTAGCATTCGGCATAGAATTCATGACATTAATCACATCATAATTGGTAGGATTGGCTCTCTCGGCATAAAAAGTAAACTCCTGAGCGTTCACCATTGCGGCTACTGCTTGTGGATCAGAAGACTTCTGAGATGCACAGTTTTGGAAAATCAATAAAAATCCAAGCAGAAATATAACTGAAATATACTTTTTCATGGTAATAAATATTTATTAACTTTAATAGCAAAATGTATGCAAATATATTCTTTATGTTTTTTCTTTTGGAATAAAAATTGTTAAGGTTGAATTATTAACACTCGAAACAATGAAAATAACACATCTATTTGGAATAGGAGCCATTGCTCTGTCGATTGCATCTTGCACCACGAATCCTATTACAGGGAGATCTTCTCTACAGATCGCCAATAATTCGGAGATATTAACAATGTCTGCACAGGAGTACAAGACAACACTGTCAAAATCTAAAGTAATTTCAGGAACGGCAGATGCCAAAAGAGTGGTTAACGTAGGAAGCAGAATAAAAGCTGCAGCACAGAAATATTATCAGTCTATCGGCAGATCGGCAGATCTTACGAACTATAACTGGGAATTTAACCTTATCCAGAGCAATGAACTTAATGCATGGTGTATGCCGGGAGGGAAAGTTGCAGTGTATACAGGGATCCTGCCGGTAACTAAAAACGATAACGGGCTTGCAGTTGTGATGGGGCATGAAGTCTCTCACGCCTTAGCCGGTCATGGAAATGAAAGAATTTCTCAGGCCATGGTGGCGCAATATGGCGGCGCAATTTTGGGAGGAACTATCTCTAACGCACAATGGGCCGGAGTTTTCGAGAAAGTTTATCCTATAGGGTCTCAGGTGGCCTTACTGAAATATGGTAGAAATCAGGAATCGGAAGCAGATAAAATGGGATTGTATTTAATGTCGATGGCAGGATACGACCCACGAGAAGCAGTTCCTTTCTGGAACAGAATGGAAGGGGCATCTTCTGGGAACAGACAGCCGGAATTTTTATCGACTCACCCTAATCCGGAAACAAGAATTTCCGATATTAACAGAGACCTTCCTAAAGCTTTAGAATATTATAAAGCTGCCGGCGGAAAAATATAAAGAATAATATAATCTAATCTCAAAAGCCTTATATAATTTTTTAGTAAATTGGGTAAGGCTTTTTTTTAATGTAAACACAACACTATGAAAAATTTAACGATTATCGGACTTGTACTTTTAGCTTTATCAGTATTGCTATTTTATCTTACCTCTCCCAACTTTACCATTAATGACCTGGGCATGCCTCATATCATGGGAATCCTGGGGGGCATTGGAATAGGCCTGATTATTGGTGGTCTGGTAGGATATGTCAGCAAGGGAAGTGCAATAAAAGAAGAGCAGAAAAGAAAAGAATTCAGACAGCTGCAGAAGGATAAAGAAGATCTCGAAAAACAGGCTGCAGAGATCGCAAGAAGAGAAGCAGAACTTCAGCGTCAGCAAAATCAAAATCCTCAAATTTAAAATTTGAGGATTTTTATATTTTTATATCAGATGTCCTAGAACTTATATCCGACTCCTACCATAAACAGGTTAGGGCGATTGTCGTATCTGATCTCTTCACCGGAAACTTTATTAATGAAGTTTCTGGTATCTTTACTGAATGCGCCTTCATATTTTGCATTCACCAGGAATTTCTTAATTTCAAGCTGGGCTCCAAACTGATAACCGACCGTAAAGTTATCCCTTGCGTTTTCTTTGAAATCGTTATAGGTATCTTCTTTGCTTAAGTTATAGCTTGCCACAGGGCCTATAAATACGCCCAGCATATCTCCCAATACCTTGTGTCCTACAAGAACAGGCAGGTCGATACGGTTGCTGTTAATATCAAAGCTTGTGTTAGACGTAGGATCTGTAAAATCACTTTTAAAATGAGTATAATACAGTTCCGGCATCACGAAGAAAGACAGCGGAAGATTCGCCTTTAAGGAAAGACCTACATTGAAACCTACATTATTTTTACCTTCTCCTTCTACAGCCTGATTTACTGTTCCTTTAATGTTCTGCCAGGATGGAGATCCCGTCGGGAAGATCAGGTTTGCTTTTGCTGCCAGAGAAATCTGTGCAGAAGCGAATATCGAAAATCCTATTAATCCTATACTAAATACCTTTTTCATTGTCATCTATTTTTGTGATCGTATTTTCAATGGTTTTATTATTTTCCAGTAAATATTCTCTGAGTTCTTTAAATAATTCTGATGAATAAACGAAGTCGATGAGATTTTTATTGCCTGCCGTAATCAGAATGTCTTTATTTCCTTCCCACTCCTTAATGCCTAGTCTGAGATAAACAATCTTCTCACCAATTGTCATTACAGAATTCATATCATGGGTGTTGATGATCGTAGTGGTGTTATATTCCTGGGTAATCTCAAGAAGAAGATCATCAATGACATTAGAAGTATAAGGATCCAGCCCGGAGTTGGGCTCATCACAGAACAGATATTTAGGATGGTTTACAATAGCTCTGGCAATGGCAACCCTTTTCTGCATCCCTCCGGAAATTTCGGACGGAAATTTTCTGTTGGCTTTATCAAGATGTACTCTTCCGATAACTTCAAAAACCCTTCTTTTTTTCTCTCTGAAAGTAAGATTGGTGAACATGTCTAAAGGAAACATGATATTTTCTTCGACCGTAAGAGAATCAAAAAGGGCACTCCCCTGGAATACCGTCCCGATCTCGGAACGCAGCTGTTGTTTTTCCTCCCTGTTCATGACGTTAATGTTTCTGCCGTCAAAAAGGATTTCTCCTGATGAAGGCTGATAAACATTAAGTAAGCTTTTAAGAAATACGGTCTTTCCTGAACCGCTCTGTCCAATAATTAAGTTTACCTTCCCTTTATCAAAAGAGGTTGAAATGCCTTTAAGTACTTCAACTTCATCAAAACTTTTTTTAAGATCTTTTACCTCAATCATTAGCTTAATATCAATTGGGTTAATACTAATTCAGAAAGGATAATGAATACCATCGTCCATACTACGGCCTGTGTACTTGCTCTACCTACCTCCAGTGAACCTCCTTTTACGGTGTATCCGAAATAAGACGGAACCGTGGCAATTACGAATGCAAAAACAGCAGTTTTCGTAAAGGCATAATAAATAAAAAGATTCGGCATGTACATCTGAATTCCTGTGATATAATCTGCGGTAGTCCAGTTTCCTGTTAACACTCCTGCAATGTAACCTCCTAATATACCGAATACGATGCTTATAGCAATAAGAAGAGGATTGAAGATCACACAGGCGATAATTTTCGGAAGTATCAGAAAATTGGGAGAGTTCACTCCCATAATATCCAATGCATCAATCTGTTCCGAAACTCTCATTGTTCCGATACTGGAGGCAATATATGAACCTACTTTACCCGCCAGGATCAGACTGATGATCGTAGGGGCAAATTCCAGTACCAGTACCGCCTTGGTAGCATACCCTACAAATGAAGGAGGGATGGGAAATGAAGAAGCATCAAAGTTGTTAAACATCTGAATGGCGACTACCGCTCCCACAAATATAGATGTGAAGATCACCAACCCGAATGAGTTGACTCCCAAATCATTGATTTCTCTCATAAACAGCTTCCAGAATACCCTCATTTTCTGAGGCTTCTGAATAGATTTACCTAATAGGATAATATATTCTCCTACCGCTGTAAAAAACTTTTTTAACATAATGCTAAATTAGACTTTTTTATTTAATTAAAGTGAAGGTTAAAATGATACAATACGCATCCATTATCAATAAGATTCCGGTCTTATAATCATTTTTCTGAACCTTACTTGGCATTCTTATCTCCTCCGATTACTAACAGGACTGTTTTTAAAATAATGACAAGATCCAGCACGAAACTCCAGTTTCTTACATAAAAGGCATCTGCCAGTACACGCTTGGTCATCTCTATCTCTACATCACCCGAATCCCCTCTGAGCCCGTTTACCTGTGCCAGCCCTGTAATCCCCGGGCTGACCATGCTCCGCAGGCTATACCTTCCGATTTTGGGTTTGTAGTAATTATCTACAGCCAGCATGTGGGGTCTGGGTCCTACAATTGACATTTCCCCTTTTAATACATTAATAAACTGAGGCATCTCATCCAGACTTGTTTTCCTTAAAAGCTTCCCGAAGCCTGTAATTCTGGCATCATTTTCACTGGTTGTTTTCGTAGAAGACTCATCATTGATGATCATCGTCCTGAATTTAATACAGTTAAAAACCTCCTCATGAAAGCCATATCTTTTCTGTATGAAAAAAACGGGCCCTTTCGAAGTTGTTTTAATAATAATTGCAATTATCGGAAATAACCAGGAACAGATGCCGGCCAGAACGATGATGGAAAAGATGATATCAAAACTCCTTTTTAACAGAAAATTCGAGTAATAATCTAAAGGGTACCTTGCCTGGTTAAGAACCGGTTGTGTCTGGATGTACGCCAGATCATAAAGGAAAAAATCACTTTGTGTAATGCTGGGTACCAATGAGATATGCACTTTATTGGCTTCTGCCAGTCTGAAAATATCATCCTGAGTCTTCTCGTCAAATGAATTTTCCGATGGGAAAAACAGCGTATGTATTCCATGATTTTTCCAGAATTCTACCAATTCTGAGGCATTGATTTCGGTTTTCCCATATTCGAATATCTTGTACCCGTAGTCTTTTCTGTCCCTAAAAATATTTTTCAGAATCTCTGTAGAGCTGTTTTCACTCAGAAACATGATATTTCTGTAGTTGATTCCTAAACTCCGGAAGTATTTAATGGCAAAATAAATAATGGATTTGGCAAGGAAAACAAAGAAAAACAGATACAATGAAAGCCAGTAAATATCTGAATTGAAAAATGCATTGTAACTCACCTTTCCGATCAGAAAAACTCCGAGTATAAACAGCATAAAGTGAATCAGAAGTCTCTCAAGAAATAACGTATAGGTTAAGTTTCTCGGAATATTATAAATTTTTGTCCTGCCGCTTAAAAGCATCCAGAATAAAAACAATAATGCCAGAGAGAAAGCGTTCTGATACCACGATTCCTGATTGTATTTCAGCGCCTGGTTTCTGCTTACGAAAAAGAATATAAAAATAGATGCCATAACCATCAGGTCAAGCAAAATGATGATCGATTTCAGGTATCTGGAGTATCGAATTCTCTGCATCTATGGGCGTTTACGGATACGAAGAGCTAAGTTACATATTTTTATGGGATATTCAGATATTTATGCGTCTGAACTGAAGCTCTCCATCGTGGGTTTTCGAGGATAAAATCCGTAATCTTCGGGTACATTTCATCACGCTTGCTCCATTCACTCTGAAGGTATAAAGTACAGTTTTCGGAAACTCTTGCTGCCTGTTCCTGCGCAAATTTGAAATCATTGTTATTAAAGATGATTACTTTAAGCTCGTGTGCCCGTTGGTAGATTTCATCTTTTGGAAGGCCTGTTTTCTTTGGTGAAAGGGTGATCCAGTCGATCTGCCCGCTCATCGGGTAGGCGCCCGAGGTCTCAATATGAACTGTACATCCCAGTTCTTTTAACCTGGATGTTAAAATATCAAGATTCCACATCAAAGGCTCACCACCTGTTAGTACAATAGTCTTGCAATGTCTTGCCGCGGTTTCTGCGATTTCTTCTGCACTCATTAATGGATGCAGCGTAGGGTCCCAGCTTTCTTTTACATCACACCAGTGGCATCCTACATCACACCCGCCTAATCTGATGAAATAGGCTGCTTTACCCGTGTGTGCTCCTTCTCCCTGAAGAGTGTAAAAATGCTCCATTACAGGGAGCATTTTACCTTCTTTTAATAAAATATCTTCTTCTTTGTTCATTTTAAATTTAGTCGTTATAGACCGAAGTCTTATAAGCAATGATGGTGTTTTTCATCAGCATCGCTCTGGTCATAGGTCCTACTCCTCCCGGAACAGGAGTGATCCAGCTTGCTTTGGCAGCGCAACTGTCGAAATCTACATCACCAGCCAGATAATATCCTTTTGGAGAATCATCGTCTACTCTTGTAATTCCTACATCCACAATTACGGCTCCGTCTTTGATCATCTCCCCTTTTAAGAAGTGCGGATCCCTAAAGCGGTAATCACGATATCTGCTTTTTTAGTATACTCTTCAATATCTTTTGTGTAGGAATGGGTAAGCGTCACCGTAGAGTTTCCCGGGAAATCTTTCCTTCCCATCAGAATACTCATAGGTCTTCCCACAATTTTACTTCTCCCGATAATGACACAGTCTTTCCCTTTGGTCTCAATATTATATCTTTCCAGTAATGTTAAGATCCCAAACGGAGTTGCCGGTAAGAAGGTATCCATTTCCAGTGCCATTCTTCCAAAATTCTCAGGGTGGAATCCGTCTACATCTTTTCTTGGATCAATCGCATTGATGATTTTTTCCTGATCGATCTGATCCGGCAATGGCAGCTGAACGATAAACCCGTCCACTGCTTTGGATTTATTCAGCTCATCGATTTTTTCCAGTAACTCAGCTTCAGAAACCGTACTTGGAAATTTAACCAGACTTGATTGAAAGCCTACTTCTTCACAGTCTTTCACTTTAGCATTTACATACGCCTTGCTTGCGCCGTTGTTTCCGACAAGAATGGCCACCAGATGGGGTGCTCTTCTTTTGCTTTCAAGGATTTTTTCTACTTCAACCTTGATTTCTGCTTTTATTTCTTTGGATATCTTTAGTCCGTCAAGAATTTCTGCCATTTTTACTTTATTACTTTTTATTAGATTTTTAAGGATATTTTCCGGGTTCTGACGAGTGCAGAAAACGGAAATTACATAAACGGATTTTTTAATTTCCTCAATTGAAATAACATCATGTAAGGGAACTTTTTAAGAGGCGGTGCTCTCACATTATCGTACCGAATTTTAAAAAGGATTTCTTTCTTCAATCACTCTTTTCATGTCGTCCGCCAGCTCAAAATCCTCGTTATTTTTAAAAGCTGATTTCATTTATTTAAATCAAAATCATGAAAATCAGCAATAATTTATTTATTCGATTTATAGTAATTGATCAATCCGTTGGTAGAACTATCGTGGGAGTTAACGCTTTCACTATTTTCCAGTTCAGGTAAGATCTTGTTCGCTAATACTTTTCCCAGCTCCACCCCAAACTGGTCAAAACTGAAAATATTCCAGATAACCCCCTGAACGAAAATTTTATGTTCATACAAAGCAATCAACTGTCCTAATGAAAAAGGAGTTAATTCATTGAATAGTATAGAGTTAGTGGGTGTGTTTCCGTGGAAAACTTTATAGTTCAGTAAGAAATCAATTTCTTCATCTGATTTGCCTGAATTTTTTAACTCTTCTTCTACTTCCTCTTCAGTTTTTCCAAAGGCCAGTGCTTCAGTCTGAGCAAAAAAGTTAGCCAGTAACTTATCCTGATGGTCAGAAACTTTATTAGGGCTCTTTGCGTAAGCGATAAAATCTGCAGGAATCAGCTCTGTTCCCTGATGAATCAACTGATAAAAAGCATGTTGTCCGTTGGTTCCCGGTTCTCCCCAGATGATCGGACCGGTTTCATATTCTACAAATTCACCATTTCGGTCAACACATTTTCCGTTGCTTTCCATATCTCCCTGTTGAAGATAGGCTGCAAACCGGTCCAGATACTGTGAATACGGAAGAATAGCATAGGTTGTGGCTGCATAAAAATTACGGTACCATATTCCGATTAATCCCATTAAAACTGGGATGTTTTCAGAAAACTCTGCCGTCTGAAAATGTTGGTCTGTATCGGAAGCTCCCTTTAATAACTGCTCAAAATTTTCATATCCGACAGAAAGTACAATGCTTAAGCCGATCGCGCTCCACAGCGAATATCTTCCGCCTACCCAGTCCCAGAATTCAAAGATATTCTCCTCTGCAATTCCGAAGTCTTTAACTGCCTGAACATTCGTAGATAAAGCAACGAAGTGTTTCGCTACATCTTCCTGTTTTCCTGCTTTTAAGAACCAATCCTTTGCGGAGTTGGCATTCGTCATGGTCTCCTGTGTGGTAAACGTTTTAGAGGCAATGATGAATAAAGTGGTTTCGGGATTCAGGTCTTTTACCACTTCCGCAATGTGATTTCCGTCCACATTGGAAACAAAATGAACGTTTAACCTGGTTTTAAAATGTTTTAAAGCCGACACCACCATCACAGGCCCTAAATCTGAACCTCCGATGCCGATGTTCACAACATCCGTTATTTCTTTTCCGCTGAAACCTTTGTGATCTCCTGAAATAATACTTTCAGAGAAAGTTTTCATGTGGTCAAGCACTCTTCTGATCTGAGGCTTGATGTTTTCGCCGTCTACCAAGATCTCCTTATCCGAAAAATCCCTTAAAGCAGTATGCAGAACCGCTCTTCCTTCTGTTTCATTGATCTTATCCCCGGAAAACATTTTTGAAATGGCGTCTTTCAGTTGACTTTCCTCTGCAAGATTCAATAAAAGTTCTTTGGTCCGTGAATTGATCAGGTTTTTGGAATAATCAAAAAGGAAATTATCCTTCTGTAAAGAAAATTCATTAAAACGGTTTGGGTTGTATGCAAATAGACTTCTTAAATCAAAATCGTTATCTCCGAAATGTTCATCAAGAGCTTTCCAGCTGTTTGTTTGGGTAGGATTTATTTTTGATAGCATAAATGTAGGGCTTAATTTTAGGATTTAGACAATGCGTTGGACCGAATCATCTGAATCCTGATTGTTTCAATTTGCAAATTTAAGAAAAAATGGATGGGGTGAAGGTCTCAAAATGATAAGAAATATTTAAATTTTAAAAATTTAGGGAAAATTTGCATATCGAGCCACCAAAAGATGATACTCTGAATAGAGCCATTAATTTTCTGAAAAATTTTTACGGATGTATTACCTGATTAAATGAATATTTCAAAAATGAGAATCAATCTAACCGCAGTTCCTTATACTTTAATTGCGATCAAAAACGAAAAGGTGCATTCTTTAAATCAATTTTTATAATTAATGTCGTTCAGTTACTTTTTTACGGAGTTTCTGTTTTTTCAGAAAATAAACAATGACGGCTCCTGTCAAAATTATCGGCCATACCGTAATTAATCCTACAATAATTCTCTGGATCAGATAATATCCTTCGATAAAAGCCGATTTTGCACTGTAAATGAAACTGAATTTATATTGGTCATCGATGTTTTCTGTATTGGTAATGGCGATTTCGGCAGTTCGGAGTTTAGGCTCTCTGATATAGATATCGATGGTGCTGTATTTTAACTGGTCCAAAACATTCATATTGGCGAGTTTCTGCTCATTATGGTCTGAGGTGTTTTGATTATCCAGTTTGACCTTATCTTTATCTGCCTTAAGCTGAGAAATGTTTTCTTGAGTTTTTTTTATTCTTTCTCCTTCCATTTCAGCATATTTAATGTTTGAAGTGATGTCCTCGGCATGTATTGATCTTGAATTGAGAAATAGTTTTTTATGATTAATCAAAGTCAGCAGTTCGCCTAATTTTTCGGTCGGAACCCGCAGCTGCATTCTGTTTTCAGTCTGGTATTTTTTTACCAGCATCGCATCTTTGTCGGATGTATTGTAAGTGTTTTCAGAAACCACATGAGTTTGCAGATTGCTGTTTGTCACAAACCCTCCTAATTCCTGGACTGATTTTTCGATGGAAACTGTCGTTTCGTAAACATCCTTTACTTCCATGCTGACATCTGCTGTTTTTATAAACTGTTTGTCTTTCACTTTCATGGTTGCTACAGATGAAATGCTGTCTGATAAATCCACAGCGGCCGAATCTGCTTCTGCATAACCTTCAGGTTGCGATATTGCCGCTTCTCCCTTTTTACACGAATAAATACTTAATAAAAGAATGGTGGCCATTGATAATCTGATGTAAGTCGTTTTCATAATGTTGATTTTTTTGTTATTCCAAAGTTCCAGCTGAATGATGGGTAATGTTTGAAAAACGGCGGTAAAAATTTTGTAAACCGGCGTTCCGGTGTAAATTATTTACAGTCAGTCATTTGTAAAATTATTTTTTGACGGGTTATTTATTTAGGATTAATTTTTGCTTATCTTTTACAAGTCAAACACACTAATTATTATGTCAGGAACTTTTTCCAAAATCAGAAACGCAATAGAACTATTCAGATCAATAGATTTTGATCAGCTGAGTGCTATTTCTCAAAAAGTAGATTTACCCAAAGTGATGCATACCTTCTCAAAACTGGACAACAAGCAGCTCGGAGATATGATGAAGATGCTGGACCCGAACAGGAAGAAGAGGGACCTTCCGCCTATCGACGGGGATTTCTACGGTATTTATGAAGCGCTGTCTCCTGAACAGCGGGAAGTACAGCTTAAAGTGAGAGCGTTTATGGAAAAAGAGGTGAAGCCTTTGGTAAATCATTATTGGCTCAGAGACGAATTCCCGCATGAATTAATTCCTAAGTTTCAGAAGCTCGATATTTGCGGAGTTACTTATGAAGGATACGGATGTCCCGGAATGCCCTTTTTAATGGAAGGTATTATAGCAATGGAAATGGCAAGAGTAGATGCCTCGATTGCGACCTTTTTCGGGGTACAGTCCGGGTTGTCTATGGGTTCTATTTACATCTGCGGATCGGAAGAACAGAAGCAGAAATGGCTTCCCCAGATGCAGAAGTTTGAAAAAATCGGAGCATTCGGCTTAACGGAACCTGAAGTAGGATCCGGCGCTGCCGGGGGCTTAACGGTGACCTGTAAAAAGACGCCGGACGGCTGGGTGTTAAACGGTCAGAAAAAATGGATCGGGAATGCAACGTTTGCAGACATTATCATTATCTGGGCAAGAGACCTGGACGACGGTGAGGTTAAAGGATTTATCGTTGAAAAAGATAATCCGGGTTATTCTGTCGAAAAAATCAAAGGGAAAATGGCGCTGAGAATTGTTCAGAACGGATTGATTACCTTAAAAGACTGTATGATAACAGAAGAAAACCGTTTGCAGAATGCCAATTCATTTAAAGATACGGCAAAAGTATTGAGAATGACCAGGTCGGGCGTTGCCTGGATGGCTACAGGTTGTGCAAGAGGAGCGTACGAAAGTGCCTTAGATTACACGAGAAAAAGAGAACAGTTTGGAAAACCCATTGCTTCATTTCAAATGATCCAGGGACACCTGGTAGAAATGTTATCCAATCTTACTGCGATGCAAACCATGGTTTTCAGACTTTCGGAAATGCAGGATGAGGGTGTCTTAAAAGACGAGCATGCTTCTTTAGCCAAAGTCTTCTGTACCATGAGGACAAGAGATATTGTGTCCAGAGCCCGAGAAGTTATGGGCGGGAACGGAATCCTATTGGAATATGATGTCGCCCGGTTTGTTGCCGATTCGGAAGCAATATATTCTTATGAGGGAACCAAAGAAATCAATTCCCTGATTGTCGGAAGATCAATTACTGGCTTTAGCGCATTCGTCTGAATCATAAATGAATGGTCAATTATAATTTAAATTGACCATTCTTTTTTTTCAGTGTACTAAAGCACTGTATTTTTCCTTATTGTCGATTAACATCCACAGATTAATCAGAAATAGTACGCCTGCGATCAGCATTCCTATCGGAGATTTATCCATCGAAAATATGTGTACAACAATTCCCACCATTACGGGCAGAATAACGATAGCTCCCAATGCTCTGGTTTTCGGGAAAATAAATAACAATCCGCCAACTACTTCTACAATTCCGACCAGGGGCATCAGCCAGTGAATTTCGGTAAATGCTGCGAAAAGCTTCATTTGCTCGGGCGTAGGCTTTTCCATAGGCATATAATTGAAAAATTTGTTTAATCCGGCATTAATAAACATAAGTCCGAAAAGAAGGGCAAAAATAAACTTTACGATTTTCATGATTGATATATTTTAACCAAATTTAGTTAAAATAAATACGATATAGTCTGTTAAAATTGATTATTTGGTAAAATTTGAAGCTTTTTAGGCAAAAATATTATTTTGTATAATTTTATTCATTATATGTGCCATGAAGTAAATTAAATTAATGAATTGTTTCGAAGAATCTTAAAAAATTAAATCAACCGTTTTGAAGCAATTGGCAGCATAGGCAATATTGGTGATATTTCTGGGCTGCCCTTATAAAATTCTATTGGATGATTCGTACCTGGCGGTTCCGGCGGAAATCCTCCCGGAGCGTACGTAGCAGGATATTGTCCGCCCATTTAATCATATATTCTCATATTGTACAGAGCATGTGCTCCAACAGAATGATTCTCTGCGTTCCTAAAAAGTTCAGTCCTCGGTTTTTTGAGCTTTATTATATCAGTCTTTTTCCTGAAGCGTAATGTTTTTTGAAATTTTGTACTTCTTCTTCCTTTTGTCAGGCCTTTCTTCCTCTCCAAGAAGTCTTCCCCAAGGTTGTAAGCCGTCTACTCTTTCAAAAATAATTTTTAGAATCGCGATGGCCGGGATACAGAGAAACATTCCGGCAATTCCCCACAAATGCTCTCCCAGAATAATTCCTATGAACGAAAACAGTGCATTGATTTTCACTTTGGATCCCACTACAAAAGGAAGAATGATATTCCCGTCTATAATATGAACCACAATATATCCGATCAAAACATAAACACAGGTACCCGGCGTGCCGGTTGCAAAGGCGATAAAGCATGATATGAGCAGCGAAAGACAGATTCCTAAATAAGGAATGACATTAAGTAATCCTGTAAGCACAGCCAGTAAGACCGCATATTTTACCCCGACAATAGTTAAAACAATAGAGGTTAATATAGAAACAATTAACACCTGAAGGCATAGTCCTATAATATACCTTTTTGTCATCACGCGTACTTGTGTTACTACCTCCTGGACACTGGATTTATGCTTTTCGTTAAAAACTGTTACAATGAAATTATTTAAAATTCTCCTGTAATTTAAAATGAAAATGAAGAATAGAATAAAGAAGATGATAAATCCGAATCCGGTAGAAAATATCCCGAAGGTAAAGCCAAGGATGATTCCTGAAGAAGATAAAATCTTATTGATCCCCTGGTCAAGGTAATCCAGCTGTTCATTAATCTTTATGTTGAAAGTATCAGATACCCAATGCTGAAGACTGTTGAAGACTGCGGTAGACTGTACTCTTAGGTGAGGAAGGTCTTTGCTGAAACTTGAAAGCTGTGATCCGAAAAAGTAAATTAAGCCTGATAAAATGACAAGCATAATCGCAACGGAGGTTATCGTAGAAAATGATCTAGGAAATCTTAATTTTTTCTCCAGCATAGTAGCAAAGGGTAGAAATAACATCGCCATTAAAAACGCCAGAAAGAACGGTGCCAAAATACTTTGTCCCAATGCTAAAAGATAACCAATACCAATGATAGATATGACAACGAGCGTAAGCCTGACAAGAAAAGGTAAACGAATAAAATTCATAATTTCAAAATCTGTAGTATAAAAATAAGAAAAACCCCTCGTATTAAAGGATTTATTTCTTTAATTAACGTTATTGCATCCAGATTATAAATAAAACACGTCTCACAATCTGAAACGTGTTTTTATTTATAAAAAATAGGGTTGATTATTTTTCGATAGCGATTTCAATAACCTCTTCCATTTTATTGACATAGTGAACTTTCAGATCTTTTAAATAATCTTTTTTAATTTCTTCTACATCTTTCCTGTTGGCTTCACAAAGAATCACTTCTCTGATCCCGGCTCTTGTCGCTGCCAGAAGTTTTTCTTTAATTCCGCCTACCGGAAGTACTTTTCCTCTTAAGGTAATTTCACCGGTCATCGCCAGGTGAGGCTTTACTTTTTTATTTTTAAAAGAAGAAACCATGGAGGTCAGCATTGCAATACCTGCCGACGGCCCGTCTTTGGGAGTAGCGCCTTCCGGCACGTGAACGTGCATATTCTTCTTTTCAATATCTTCCTGGGAAATACCCAGTTCATCGTGCTTGGCTTTAATGTATTCCAAAGCGATGGTGGCAGATTCCTTCATCACTGTGCCCAGGTTACCCGTCATCGTTAAAGTTCCTTTCCCGCTGCTTAAAATACTTTCGATAAATAAGATGTCTCCTCCTACGCTGGTCCATGCCAGACCGGTCACTACCCCCGGAACGTCGGTAAGTTCAGATAAGCTTTTCGGTCTTGGAACGCCTAGAATTTCATCTACTTTTTCAAGAGAAATTTTAGGGTCGTATTCTTTAACTAATGCCGTTTGCAATGCTACCCAACGTCCGATGGATGCAATTCTTTTCTCCAGGGATCTCACTCCGCTCTCTGAAGTATGGGCCTCAATAATATGTTTTAATTCAGCATTTCCAAGTTTGAAAGACTTGGAATCCAGTCCGTTTTCTTCCTGCTGTTTTTTAATCAGGTGTCTTTTTGCGATCTCGATTTTTTCCTCCAGCGTATAACCTGCGATCTGAATGATTTCCATTCTGTCAAGCAAAGGCGTCTGAATAGTAGATAATGAGTTGGCTGTAGCGATGAACATTACCTTGGACAGGTCGTAGCCCATCTCCAGAAAATTATCATAAAATGATTTATTCTGCTCAGGATCAAGAACTTCCAATAATGCTGAACTCGGGTCTCCGTGGATGCCTTTTCCCACTTTATCGATTTCATCCAGTACGATCACAGGATTTGAAGTTCCTGATTTTTTGATAGATTGAATAATTCTTCCCGCCATTGCTCCAATATATGTTTTTCGGTGGCCCCTGATTTCACTTTCGTCATGAAGTCCGCCTAGAGATACACGTACGTATTTTCTGTTTAAAGCATCAGCAACCGATTTTCCCAATGATGTTTTACCTACGCCCGGAGGCCCTACCAATAATAAAATCGGTGATTTCATGTTGTTTTTAAGTTTTAAAACAGCCATGTGTTCCAGAATTCTCTTCTTGATATCCTCCAGTCCGAAGTGAGCTTTATCTAATATTTTCTGTGCTCTTTCAATGTCGAACGTATCTTTTGTAAAAGTATCCCACGGTAAATCGGTAAAGAAATCCAGATAATTCCGCTGCACATTATAATCCGGTGAGTTCGGGTTCTGGCGTTGCAGTCTGTTGATCTCCTTTTGGAAGTGCTCCTCAACCTCCGCATTCCAGGTTTTCTTTGCTGCTTTGGCGATCAGATCTTCAACATCACTTTCAGGACCACCGCCTAATTCTTCCTGGATCGTTCTTATCTGCTGATTCAGAAAGTATTCTCTCTGCTGCTTGTCTAAGTCTTTGGACGTTTTCTGATGAATCTGATTTCTCAGTTCCAGTTTCCTGAAATCTTCGTGCATCATTTCGTAGCACTTATTAGCTCTTTCCATCAGATTTTTTTCTTCAAGCAGGTTTTGCTTTTCGACAGATGAAAAATTGGCATTGGTACAGATAAAGTTCAGTAAATCATCATTGCTCGTAATATTCTTAATGGCAAAATTGGCAGCATTGGGTATATTCGGATCCAGCTCGATAATCTTTAAGGCAAGATCTTTTACATTTTCCAGCAATGCCTCATATTCTTCCTTATTTTTTGCTTTTCCATCCTTTAATTTTGTGATTTCACCTTTGAAATAAGGTTGCTTTTCAACAATTTTCTTAATCTTAAACCTGTGGAAACCCTTGCTAATCGCGGTAATATTTCCTTCCGGGAGTTTTATTATTTTGATGATTTTCGCTAATGTTCCGACCTGATAAATATCTTTTTCGGCAGGTTGCTCCACATCTGAGTTTTTCTGGCTTACAATACCAATAAACTCACCGTTTTTCTGAGCATCTTCCAGGAGTTGTATGGAGGTTTTTCTCCCTGCAGTAATTGGAATAACGACATTGGGGAACATGACCATATTTCTTACCGGAAGTATAGGGAATATTTTCTGTTCGGAATTCTGCTCGGTTTCCGAAAGGTCTGCAAGGTTGATTTCTTCAGCGACAATATCAAATCCGTCATTTATTATTTCCTCGAGACTCATATCTTCAAATTCTGTCATAGTTAGTCGAATGACAAATTGTCATTTTTCGTTTTAAATCGTTAACGTGAAATTTCACAATATGCTTTGAAAGCGTATAACATATTATGTTCTTATAAAATGCACAAGACTTATGCCATTCGTTTTTTGCTAAAAAATACGGTCAAAATTTCCTTTTTTAAATAAATTAAATTTTAAAAACTAAAATAAAGAATCAGGATTTCCGTAATTTCTTAAAAATGTGTATTTTCGCAAACTGATAAAAAACTATAATTTATAAAATGGCAATTTTAGGACAGATTAGGAGTAAGCCTTGGCTTTTGATGGGAGTAATTGCACTGGCGCTTTTGGCGTTCCTGGTGAATCCCGATAGTATTGATAAGGTTTTTGGTAAAAATCCGGATGTTTTAGGAAAAGTGAACGGTGAAAAAATTACCCGCGAAGAGTTTAATGACCAGCTTTTCGTGCTACAACAACAGGCCGAGCAGCAAGGGCAACCCAAAAATGGTCTTGAAGAACAGGCCTGGCAATTGCTGGTGCAGTCGAAACTGATCAAACAGCAATTCGAGAAAATGGGCTTTGAAATGACAGAAGATTATTTCTGGAATCAGATCCAGTTTGATCAGATGTTTGCTCAGAACCAACAGTTCCACGATGAAAAAGGTAATTTTAAAACGCAGGAGCTTAAAAAACAGATTGAAGAAATGAAAGCGGTAAGCCCGGAAGGGTATAACCAGTGGCTGAAAACCAGAAAGTCAATCGAGTACAGACTCATGGCAAGACAGGTTTTTGCAAACATTTCTCAGGGAATTACTACCGGTAAAAAAGAAGCAGAAGAATTAATGAAACAAAGGGATCAGCTGGCTGATATCGATTTTGTAAAAGTGGATTACACTTCTTATCTTCAAAAAAATAATATTAAAGTTACTACGGACGACCTGGCTAACTATATCAAGCAACATCCTGTAATGTTCAAAACAGATGCGAGCAGAAACCTGGGAATTGTATTTTTCCCTTCTGCGCCAAGTGCTGCTGACGATGCCGTAGCTCAGAAAGAAATTACAAAATTATTCTCTGGAGGTACGGATGCCAGTGGAGGAACAGAGAATTTCCAGAATACGACAAACGATTCTATGTTTGTAATGGCAAATTCTGATATGCCTTTCAATAATCAGTATTTAAAGCCTACTCAGTTGCCTCAGGCCATTCAGGGTCAAATTGCAACAGCAGCTATCGGTCAGACTTTCGGACCATATAAAGAGCAGGATTTTTATGTTGTTTCTAAGCTTTTAAATAAAAAGACTTCAGATTCCACTTTATCAAGACATATTTTGATCGCATTTAAGGGAAGTCCTGCGGGAGAAGGCGTTACAAGATCAAAAGAAGAGGCGAAGAAATTGGCTGATTCTATTGGTGCTATTGTAAAAGCAACACCGACGAAATTTACAGAATTCCTTAAATTATCTAATGATCCAAATTCTGCAGCTCAGGGTGGCAGTTTAGGGTGGACAACTCCTGAAACACCTTTCGTTCCTGAATTCTTAACCTATTTGGCAAACAATCCTAAAGGAGCTACAGGAGTGGTGGAAACTCAGTTCGGATACCATATCATCAATATTGAAGATAAAAAAGCCGGAGCGATGGGATATAAAGTGGCGAACCTTGTAAAAGCGGTTAAGCCTTCTGATGCAACAGAAGCGGAAACAGATAAAAAAGCCAGAAGATTTATCCAGCAGGTTCAGGGGAAATCATTCAACGATTTCGTGAATATTGCTAAAAAAGGAAACTATCAATATTCGAACCCTAAACAGGCGAAGAGATTTGACGGTCAGCTTCAGGGATTAGGAACAGACAAAGACAATGAGATCCTTGCCTGGGCTTTTGATAAGAAGAGAGAAAAAGGAGATACAGAATTCTTTACAGTAGACGGAACAGGTGACAAAATAGTGGTATATCTGAACGGTAAACAGGAAAAAGGAACTGCTGATCCGGAGTCTGTAAGAGATCAGATTGAAACTGTGGTAAAAAATAAACTGGCCGCAAAACAGATTTCTGAAAAAATCGGAAAAGCAGGCAGTCTTGATCAGATTGCAAAACAGTTTGCGACCACAAAACAGTCAGCACAGGTTAATATGTTAAATCCTTCAGTTGCCGGAGCGATGGAGCCTAAAGTTGCAGGAGCGGCGTTCGGTGTTAAGAAAGGTCAGCTTTCCAAACCGGTTGAAGGAGGAACGGGAGTGTATGTTTTGGTGAAGAAAAACGAAACCATTAATAAACAGCCTGGGGATGCTAAGCAGTTTACAGAGTCCATTTCCCAGAGGAATGCAGGAATGTTCGGTCAGTCATGGATGAAGAGCTTGCAGGATAATGCAGATATCAAAGATTACAGAATTGAAATCTGGAATAAACTTGGAAATCAACAACAATAAAAGTTAATTTATCAATTATATAAAAAGTGGCAGAATTTTTGCCACTTTTTTTGTATCCAACCCAGAGCAATAAAAGGAAACATTAATTAAAATGTGCTATATTTGCTCATAGAAAAATTTAGCAAGTGAAGTTTAGTAAAGAAATAAAAGCTGGAGTAATAGCACTTTTAGCCATCGTCGGCTTTGTGATTTTATTTCAATTCATGAAGGGCAGAAGCCTTTTCACCACCGATAATATATTTTACGCAAGATATGATAACGTTGAAGGGTTGGCGCAATCCTCCCCGGTTTCGATCAATGGACTGAAAGTTGGGCAGGTTGATAAAATCATTCCACAGACCACCAAAGACGGAAAAATCCACTTTATCGTAAAAATTACCGTAGATAACAAATTTGAATTTTCAAAGAATTCAACACTTGAAATTTTCGAACCTGGACTTATGTCCGGTAAAGAAATGAGGGTGAATCTTCAATATGGTGGCGCCACTGCCAAAGACGGAGATACTTTGCAGGGTGCTTTCAAATTAGGAACACTTGGAAGTCTTTCTTCTCAGGTGGGTCCGGTGAAAGACCAGTTACAGACGGTTCTTTACAGAGTAGATTCTTTAATGGCAAGTGCCAATCAGGTGGTAAACGCACAAAACAGAGAAGAGATCAGAGCCTTACTTGCTAATCTTAACAAAACAGTGGGGGCATTGCAGACTACTGCAGGAAACGTCAACAGCTTAGTAGGACATAATGATCCAAAGCTTCAGAAGGTATTGGATGATGCCAGCCTTACCATGCAAAGTGGTAAAGTGACCTTGGATAAATATGGGAATCTGGCTGAAAGTATTGATACCCAAAGATTAAATGCAACAATTGCCAATCTGGATGCTACGGTAGGAAAACTGAATCAGGTTGTTTCAGGGATCGACAACGGGCAGGGCAGCTTGGGTAAACTGATGAAGGACGAACAGCTGTATAATAATTTAAATTCTGCTTCTACCAATCTAAATACATTGATTGAAGATGTGAAAGCCAACCCAAAAAGATATGTTAACTTCTCTGTTTTCGGAAAAAACAGTAAAGACTAAACTCATATACCATGCAATATATTGATAATATTATTTTTCTAATTTTATTAGTTGCAGGTTTTGGGCTGTTCGCAAAAAGTCTGCAGAATATATATAGAAACATCAAATTAGGTAGAGAGATTAACCGAACCGACAGGAAAGCAGAGCGCTGGGAAACCATGGCACGTGTGGCAATGGGACAGAGTAAAATGACTGCGCGACCTGTTGCCGGTGTATTGCACCTATTCGTCTACGTGGGTTTTGTGATCATTAATATAGAACTTATTGAAATCATCGTCGACGGAATTTTCGGAACACATCGCTTTTTATCTTCCGTTTTAGGACATGGTTTTTACAATTTTTTCACTGCAACTTTAGAGGTGCTTGCCCTTTTGGTAGTCATTGGAGTGGTTATATTTTTTATACGCAGAAACTTTTACGGCGTAAAAAGATTGACCATGAAAGAACTCTTCGGATGGCCAAAAAACGATGCCAACTGGATTTTAATCATCGAGTTCGCCTTAATGATGGCCTTCTTCACTATGAATGCATCTGATTCTATTTTACAAATGAGAGGCGTGTTTCCGGAACACGGAAATTTCCCGATCAGCGGAATAACATTTGTTCCGTTTTTAGAAATTTTCAGTTTTGACAACGGATTTTTATCTTTCGTAGAAAGAGGAGCATGGTGGTTTCACTTTGCCGGGATCTTATTTTTTATGAATTACCTGTATTATTCCAAACATTTACATATTATCTTAGCTTTTCCAAGTACTTGGTATGCGAATCTTGAAAAGAAGGGGAAATTTAATAATCTGGAATCTGTCACCAAGGAAATCAAACTCATGATGGATCCTAATGCTGATCCTTATGCTGCTCCGGCAGAAGGAAATGAGGCAGACGCACCTTCAAAATTTGGTGCAGAAGATGTTTTTGACCTGAATCAGGTTCAGCTTTTAAATGCTTATGCCTGTACAGAGTGTGGTCGATGTACTTCCGTTTGTCCGGCTAATATCACAGGGAAAAAATTATCTCCAAGATTGATCCTGATGAAAACAAGAGACCGCTTAGAAGAAGTAGGGAGAAATATCGATAAAAACGGGAAATTTGAAGATGACGGTAAAAAGTTACTGAACGATTATATCACCAAAGAAGAACTGTGGGCATGTACCACCTGTAATGCCTGTACGGAAGCCTGTCCGGTATTGCTCGATCCTCTTTCGATTATTTATGATATGAGACAATTTCTGGTCATGGAACAGTCTGCAGCTCCACAGGAACTTAACCTGATGATGACCAATGTGGAAAACAATGCCGCCCCTTGGCAATACAATCAGGCAGACCGTTTAAACTGGGCGAAGGAAAATTAGATAATTAATTAATTTGAAGATTTGAAAATTGATTCTTTATTGGATTTCAAATTCTCAAATTCTCACATTTTCAAATTGACAAAAATGGATTTCAATATAAAAACTATGGCAGAATATGCTGCCGAAGGAAAATCACCGGAAGTTTTATTTTGGGTAGGCTGCGCGGGGAGCTTTGACGACCGCGCCAAGAAGATTACGAAAGCATTCTGCAAAATACTGAATAAGATAGAAGTCGAATTTGCTGTTTTAGGACAGGAAGAAAGCTGCACGGGTGATCCTGCCAAGAGAGCGGGAAATGAATTTGTCTTCCAAATGATGGCTTTAACCAATATTGAAGTATTAAATGCTTATGAAGTAAAAAAAATTGTAACGGCCTGTCCTCACTGTTTTAACACCCTTAAGAACGAATATCCCAGCTTAGGCGGGAACTATGAAGTCATTCATCATACGCAGTTTCTGAAAAAGTTAATGGAAGAGGGCAGACTGAAAATTGAAGGCGGTGCGTTCAGGGGTAAGAAAATTACGTTCCACGATCCATGCTATCTGGGGAGAGCCAATGGTGAATATGAAGCTCCCAGAGTATTGCTTGAAAAACTCGACGCTGAGCTTGTAGAAATGAAACGTTGTAAAACCAACGGGCTTTGTTGTGGTGCAGGAGGCGCACAGATGTTTAAAGAGCCTGAAAAAGGAAATAAAGATATTAACATTGAAAGAACAGAAGAAGCTTTATCTTTTCAGCCGAAAGTGATCGCAACAGGTTGTCCTTTCTGTAATACCATGATGACAGACGGTGTTAAGCATTTTAATAAAAATGATGAAGTGGTAGTCAAGGACATTGTCGAACTGCTTGCAGAAGCAGAAGATTTGTAGAATAATACACCATATACATGTAAAACTCAGGAGAAATTCTGGGTTTTATCGTTTTAATTCAAAATTGCAGTATCTTGCATTCAACATAGGAATCGGTTATGAGAAGTCTTTTAGCTTCATTGTTCAGGCATATTTTAGGAATTCAGTTTTTTAAGGAGAGATATTTTGCTTTCCAAAAATATATTTTCAGACCTTATCATCTTTTTAAAGGGGTACATAAAGATGTTATCTACAGAAATTCCATCAGACTGCATTTGAATCTTGCTGACTGGATACAGCAACAGCTCTATTTTTTGGGAGATTACGAAAAAAATGAAATTGACTATCTGTATTCAACGCTGAAGGAAGGCGATACCTTTATCGATATCGGAGCCAATATAGGGTTGTTTTCTTTAAATGCAGCCCGGATTGTAAAAAATACGGGAAGTATATATTCTTTTGAAGCATTTACACCTAATTACAGTACATTTAAAAAACATATTGAAATGAATACATTCCGGAATATAACACCGGAACATCTTGCCATAGCCGGAGCAAAGGGACATATTGAAATTTTATATAATGAAGATTATGATAATGTAGGAATGGCTTCCTCCTTCCTCAGGGATTTCACATCAAAAGAAAAGGTGGAAAGCATAAGCCTGGATGAATATGTTAAACAGAAACAGCTTTTAAAACTGGATTTAATCAAGATTGATATCGAAGGGGGCGAATATGCTGCCTTAACGGGAATGAAAGAAACCCTCCGCATTTTCAGGCCTAGAATTCTCATAGAAATAAACACTGCAGCACTCAGAAGTTCAGATAAAAGCGAAGAAGAACTTATTGGGTTACTTTCAGAATACGGTTACATCAAAACAGAAGTTTTAAGCAGGAATGATAATTCCTATAATGCCGTATTTGTCTTTGCTTAATCTTCCGGATCCTTTCCGGAATTCAGATCATATGCTTTTGAATAAAAAATCGTAATTTTATCCTTTAAATTCATCAGCATGAAAATTGAAGAATCAGACATCGTAGAAACAAACGACTACAGAGTTATTATATATCCGGCATCGAGGCCTTTAGAAACGAAAGAAGCAAAGGTAATCACAGAAAAATTATATGATTTTCTGTCAACCTGGGCGGCTCATGGCAAACCTCTTTCCTCCTCTTTTAAAATTGAGAAAAACCAATTTATCATCATCTGTGTAGATGAAGAGAAAGAGATGGCTTCAGGATGCAGCATCGATGCATTAGGAAAGATTATGAGAGAAATTGACGCTGAATATCAGCTGGGTCTTTTCGACAGAATGAAAGCCAGTTTTATTGAAAACGGAGAAGTAAAAACCTTAAAGCTGATTGATTTTAAGACAAAAATCAGAAATGGGGAACTCTCAAAAGATATTCAGGTCTTTGATTTTTCTAAAAATACATACCTGGATTTCTTAAGTCACTTTATTCTGCCATTTGAAAAAAGCTGGGCAGCTACTATAAAATAATTCTGTTGAAAATCCTTTTTATCTCCTCCTGGTTTCCGAATAAGCTGGAACCTACAAATGGTAATTTTGTGCAGCGTCATGCAGAAGCTGTAGCATTGTTGAACGATGTGGAAGTTTTACACGTGATCGGGGATAATAACCAGGAGGAGGAATTTATTTTTGATGACAAAATGCTGAACGGAATCAGGACACTTATTATCTATTATAAGAATTCGAATAACCCGGCACTGAACATTCTGAAACGAATGAAAGCATATAAATCAGGATTTTCAAAAATGAAAAGACCTGATGTTGTGCATGCCAATGTGCTTCATAATAATATGCTTTTTGCCGTTTATCTGAAAAAGAAATATAAAATTCCCTTTGTGGTCACCGAGCACTGGACAGCTTTGCAAGCCGAGAATTTATCAAAGACTCCATTTAGTATCAAAAAGATCGCAAAATATATTGCCGGAAATGCCAGCTATGTTTTACCGGTGAGTTATAATCTCAAAGAAAGTCTTGAACTTTTACAATTTAAAACTCCGATGAAAGTGATTTCCAATGTAGTAGATACGGATGTTTTTACGATTGCCCAAAAAGCTGAAGACTCAGAAAATATAAAATTCTTGCATGTTTCTAGCCTTATCTCCCGTAAAAGGCCTCAGGAAATTATTAAAACGGTAGCCAGATTACGTGAAAAAGATTACCCTGTAAGTCTCGAAATTGGAGGAGATGGAGATACAGATTCGCTTATCAGGCTTGTCCGGGAGCTGAAAGCAGATTCTTACGTTCATGTCTTTGGAGCCTTACGCTATGAGCAGGTAGCTGAAAAAATGCAGCGTTCGGATTATTTTATCTTGTTCAGTGAAAATGAAACACAGGGATGTGTGATTTTAGAATCATATGCCTGTGGAAAGCCGGTCATTTCAACGATGGTAGGCGGAACAACAGAACTTATTCTGGACGGCTTAGGTATTGGCGTTAGGAAAAATAATACCGAAGAGCTTTATAATGTTCTGGAAGATGTCTGCAGGCAAAAATATGCTTTCAAAAACAAGGAAGAAATCAGGAGGTTTGCCGTGGATGGCTATTCGAGGGAATCGATCGCAAGAAAGTTTACAGAAATATATCAAGAAATAGTATCATGACACAAGGTTTTTCTGTTCATATTAAAAATAATCAGGTCGATTTAAAAAGCTTTTCCCCGAAATACAGCTACGATTCTGTGGTGATTAGCACCTCAGAGTTTGATATTGTTCTCGAAGGGCTTATTCTGAATAAAAAAAAACTGTTAAAAGATAGGAATGAAGTTGATTTCCGAAATTTCATCATTGTAAGTTATCTCAGGTCAGGCTGGAAAATAATAAAAGAACTCGAAGGTGAATTCAGAGGCTGTATTTGGGATAAAAGAACGCAACAGGTTTTTGTATTTACCAATCCGACTTCAACCCAGCGGGTATTTTATGCTACAATAAATGATGAATTCTTTGCAGACTCGGACCTCGTAAGATTAAGCCAGACTCTCAGAGCTCAGGGCAATTCTTTACAGCCGGATATTACTTCAATTTATCAGCTTCTTGCCATCGGAAACCTTCTGGAAGATCGGACCCCAATATTAAATGTTAATAAAGTTTTAGATTCGGAGCTGCTGGAAATTAACTGCAATACTCTGAATTTAAAAAGAATAGTATACTTTGATGTTAATAATATCTCTTATTACCGCCAATCTCAAAATAATGCCCTGGATCAGATTCATGAAATTTTTACGGAAGGCATAAAAATGGAATATGAGAAGGATCTTGAACTGGACGGATCGCATCTGGCATTGCTAAGCGGTGGTCTGGACAGTCGTATGGCGATGATGTATGCTGTAAAAAATGATTTCGATATAGACTGCGCCTTATGCTTTTCCCAAAAAGGTTATTTTGATGAGACCATATCAAGGCAGATCGCTTCAGATTATCACATCAGTTACGAATTTGTGGCGCTGGATAAAGGGTCGTTTCTGAAAAAAATAGACGAGCTTACCCGAATTTCCGAAGGGACAAGCCTGTATACCGGCGGTGTACATGTAAGCTACGCCTTAGATCAGCTACAGTTTGACGGATTTTCTATTTTCCATGGCGGAGCCATAGGAGACGGAATTTTAGGCGGATTTAATTCGGAGCCCGGACGTAAAGCTCCCTCACAATATAAAATCATTGCTAACCCATCATTTTTACCGAAAATTCAGGCGGATTTAGATCAGATTTTTAAAAATTATGAAAGAGAGGAAATTTTCCTGCTTAAAAACCTTGCTTATAACAGAACGGTGTTGGGTGCACAGGTACTGCAGCAGAAAGCTTATCTTATCTCGCCTTTTATGACGAAGGATTTCATACAGTTTTCCGTCAGTCTTCCGGAATCCTGGAAATATAAACATCAGTTTTATCTTCGGTGGCTTCTGAAACATTGCCGTGAAGCTTCAAAGTATTCCTGGGAGCGAACACTAATGAAGCCCAATGCTCAATGGAAGATTCCTTTCGGTGAAAAATATCTCAAAGGAGCATACAATGCTTTCTATGGTAAAATATTGAGAAAGCCGGAGAAGACAAGTATGTATCCCTATCAGTATTACTACGATTCTGACCTCAGTATTCAAAGATATTATCAGCAGTATTTTGATGAAAATCTGGATAGACTGCAGGATTATCCTGAACTCCAGCAGGAGATAGCCCGACTTTTCTCATCGGATATATTTTACTATAAATGTCAGGCTATAGATATTTTATCTATTTTTAAACTGTACTTTTAATGAATGAAAAGTCTACGGGTTTTTTTACAGAATTTTCTTAAAAATCAGGGACAGTATGTTCTTGTTTCTCTGCTGATTGGAAAAATCTGCGCTTTTCTTTCTTCTTTATTCATCATCAAACTGTTACCTGTTGAGGATTTTGGAAAGATGAGTATTGTAGCAGCTGTTTTTGCGTTGTTTGCATCGTGTACAGGCCTGGGAAGCTATCAGAGTCTGTTACGCTATGGTTCAATCACTGAAAACCCAGACATAAAATCCAAACTATCAGCCTATCTTTTACGGAAGGGCTTTATCTATCAGCTTATGCTGACAGCGGTTTTTTTGCTCAGCAGCCTGTTTTATGTCAATAAGTACGAAGACCTGTTCTGGATTTTTCTGTTTTTCGGACTGCGTTTCGTTGGATTTTATTTTTTTAATTATGTGCAGACTGAGTTGAGAATTAACAGTAAAAACCGGGAGTTTGCAAAATTAAATAATACAGTCAATATTGCAGGACTATTGATCACATTGGTATTTACCTTCTTTTTTCAGTTAAAAGGATATCTTTTTGCCATTGCGATGATGCCGTTTTTATCTTTATTATGGTATCAGAAGACAGATGTATCCGTAAAAGAAATACCGTCTGTTTTCAGCTCAAAAGAAATTTGGAAATATGCCCTTCATACATCCGGGACAACCGTACTTTCCGACGCCCTTTTCTCGGCAGATATTCTGTTATTAGGATTTCTGCTGAATGAAAATTATGTTGCAGATTATCGTGTCGCCATTCTGATTCCTTCCAATGTTACCTTTCTTGCTTTGGCCTTTATGCAGAGCGATTTTCCGGTACTGGCTAAAAACTATACCAATAAGATATTTCTTAAAAGTTATATTTCAGGATATTATAAATTTTTCATCCCGGTTTGTCTGGGTGTTTTTACAGTCTGCAGTTATTTCAGTAAAGAGATTTTAAAAATATTTTTTAATGAAAAGTATGCAGATAACTCAGGATTGTTCATCATTTTTATGGCAACTTTTCTGCTGAATATCCTATTTAGGAATCTGTATGGAAACCTTATGTCAGCCGTTGGTAAAATGGCAATCAATACAAAGACTTCCTTATTTTCTCTGTTGCTTTTGGTAAGTCTTGCTTTTATATTGGTTCCGAAATACCATTTAATGGGCATGACGATCAGCGTTTCTGTTACCTTACTGGTTTCAGGGCTTCTTTTGGCGTTCTTCTTTTATAAATATCTGAAAGAATTAAAATAAGTTTCTATCTTTGTTGGAAATGAAAAATATTGTTTTCGGAATTCTGGTTGTTTTTTTCGCATTTCTAAGCTGTAGAAATGACGATGATGATTTGCAGAAAATAGATCAGATCCTTACCATTTATATGAAAAGCAGTTCGGGACAGGATCTTCTTAATCCTAACAAATCCGGTTCTTATATTTCTTATACGGTGAATGATGTGTTTGGTACTACCGACAACGCGCCGGTGAGCATTCCACTTAAATTATCTTCCGATTCCCTGTATTATATGGAATACATTGCCGGAGCCAAAAGAATTACAGATGATTCACTGAGTGATACGAGAACATACCGGTCCAGAATGGCACTGGCTCTACGAAGAACGGTAAACAGTGTTACGGATACCATTAATGATACTCTTGATATCGAATACCGCTGGACATCCTCGGTTTTCGAAGTTTCGAAAGTGTACTACAATAAACAGCTTCAGTTTACAAAAGAGCCGGGAGGATCAAATGTAGTGACGATCGTAAAATAATTTTTAAATTTGCAAACGGTTAGCAATTTATGCTAACTTTCTAATAACTAACATCTAAATAAAATGTTACAAGTCAATTTTTTGCGCGACAATAAAGAACGCGTTTTAGAAGGTCTTCAAAAAAGACAATTCAAGAATCTTGAGTTGGTAGACGAGGCGATTGCTACTGACGACGAAAGAAAAAAAATTCAATTTGAATTGGATTCCCAACTTTCTGAAATCAATAAAATCTCCAAAGAAATAGGGATCTTAATGAAAGAAGGGAAGAGGGAAGAAGCAGAATCTGCAAAATCTAAAACAGCACAGTACAAAGAATCGACTTCAGAATTGAAATCTCAGTTAGATGTTAAAGAAAAAGCTTTACTGGATATTTTGTATCAGCTTCCCAATATTCCGAATACGCTGGTAAAAAGTGGTGCTTCCGCAGATGACAACGAAATTATTTATCAGTCCCATGATGTAGAAGGACTGGGAGAAGGGGCAATTCCTCACTGGGAGCTTGCTAAGAAATACAACCTGATCGATTTCGAATTAGGAGTAAAAATTGCAGGCGCAGGTTTTCCCGTTTATTTAGGAAAAGGAGCGAGATTACAGAGAGCTTTGGTTCAGTATTTTCTCGATAAAAATGTCGAGAAAGGATATATGGAAGTCAATCCGCCTCACGTGGTGAACGAAGCTTCAGGATACGGTACCGGTCAGTTGCCTGATAAGGAAGGTCAGATGTATTATATTCAGGCGGATGATCTATATTTGATCCCGACTGCAGAGGTTCCGGTAACGAACTTATACCGTGATGTGCTGCTGGATGAAAAAGATCTTCCGATTAAAAATACGGCATTTTCTCAGTGCTACAGAAGAGAAGCAGGAAGCTACGGTGCGCATGTAAGAGGCTTAAACCGTCTTCATCAGTTTGAGAAAGTTGAAATTGTAAGAATTGAAAAGCCTGAAAATTCTTATGCTGTTCTGGAAGAAATGGTGGAGCATATTAAAGAAATTCTGACCGATCTTGAACTTCCTTACAGAGTTCTTAGACTCTGTGGTGGCGATACAGGCTTTGCATCAGCAATGACGTATGATTTTGAAGTATGGAGTGCTGCTCAGGAAATGTGGCTGGAAGTAAGCTCTGTATCAAACTTCGAGACCTTCCAGGCGAACCGCCTGAAGTGCAGATTTAAAGCAGACGGAAAGTCTCAGCTGGTTCACACTTTGAATGGATCTGCAATGGCTTTACCGAGAATTATGGCTGCCTTACTGGAAAATAATCAGACCGCAGAAGGAATTAAACTGCCGAAGAAAATTGCTGAGTATGCCAGATTTGATGTGATTAATTAAAATGAAATAATCAAGATTGATAAAAAACCACCGGAATTTCGGTGGTTTCTTTTATTCTGTAATAATAATTATCTTTTTATCTGCATTTTTAGGCTTGGCTCCCTCTTTATCAAACATGGCCTTTAGATCATACTGTATTCTCACAGAATGATCATCGATTTGCTTAAACCAGTCATGTTTTCCGGTGATGGATTTGATTTTATTTTCAAACTTTAAAGTCGTCCCGATATTCTTAAAAAACATCATGATCATGCCTTCCATTTTTCCCATGGATTCGTCAGTTCCAAGTTCCGGATTTTTGGAGGCTAAAGCTTCCTGAAGGTTTTTAAGGTTAAAATTTTCGGTATCGATCGTTAATGTCTTACCATTCCAGTTATTATATACATTCTGATCAATAGGCAGTTTTTCCTGTTTTGTAAAGCTATTGAGCGCAGTATAATCCTGTGCTGTAAAATGGTCCATTTTCAATGAAAATCCGGCAATTTCTTTTCCGTTCTTATTGGACTTCATGAAATTTTTTTCATGATCCTGATGGAATCCTGATTGGTAGTCTTCAGTTTACCTTCTTTCTTATCGATATCATAAAGGCTGGTCCACACTGTAGGGAGTTTATCCATATCTCCGAATTCTTTTTTGTCTTTTAAAGAATCGGGAGTCATGGCCTTCATTTCTTTCATAAATTCTCTGACATCTATATCCATTACGGTAGTAGAGGCAGCATCTTTGTAGTAGACGATCTCAGAATTAACATTGCAGGACTGTAAGGTCAGAATTCCAAGTACAGCGAAAATAAATAAATTGAGTGTTTTGTTCATGGTGTAGTTTTGTTTTAGTGACAATTGGTATTTAAATGTTTATGCGTACTGTGATCTCCGGGCAAGTGACAATCTCCTTTATGATCTTTTGAAATTGTCATCGCTTCTGCTCTTGGCGAAATATACGGAATGCCCAGTTCCATTCCGCGGACGATAAACAGTCCTCCCAGAATGATCATAACGACCGGAATCGCTTTCAGGACTTTTATCCTGAAGGTTTGGTTCATGAGGTTTCCGACTAAGACTACTGCAAACATAAATGGAAGTGTTCCCAATCCGAAAAGACCCATATACAGTGCCCCCTGCCATATCCCTCCGCTTGCCAGACTGGCTGTTAAAGCCATATAAACCATCCCGCAAGGTAGAAATCCGTTAAGAAGGCCGGTTGTAAATCTTGAACGGTAATCTGCCTTTTGAAGCAGCCTCCCCAAGTTTGATTTTACTTTAAATAAAAACTTTGAAAAGAAAGGAATCTTTGAAGCAAAATCTTTTCCTCCAAATGAAAAAACAGCCATGATAATTAACATGATTCCTACTGCAATCGTAAGATATCGTTGAAAACCTGCCATTTCAAAGCCCTCGCCTATAATTCCTAAGATGGCACCTAGTAAAGAATAAGTACATATTCTTCCGAACTGGTAGGTGAGATTCTGAAGATAAAAATTAGTCGCCTGTTTTTTTGTTAATCCCATCGACAGTGCAATAGGTCCGCACATTCCGATACAATGGAAACCGGATGCAAAACCTAATCCTATTGCCGATAAAATAAGTGCTATTTCCATATCACATCATAGTCCATTCTATACTCCTGTTTATCTTTCGTCCACATCAGTCTTAAAGTGTAATTTCCCATTTTTAATACTTTGGAAGGAATTAAGAATGACTGGTTTGCATCAAGCTGCTCAGATCTCTTTACATCAAGATTCTGATCATCAGTTCTGTTTAAAACAAATTTTACCGTAGTATTGGAATTATCGTAGCCTTTCGGAAAAGATATTTTAATTCCATTGGCATCCTGAGTGTAAGTAGGTTTTTCCTGTAATTCGTCTGCTCTTTTTTTGGCATCAATAACATCCTGATATTTTAATTCTTCCTCATAGTAATTATCAGTTACCATCTCAGAATTCTTCTGTCCGTTCGGAAAAAGAAATAACATAGACAGTATAAAAATGATGAACGCACCAAGCGCAATTATAATACCATGTCCCCAACTAAAATTTTTCATTATTCTCTTAAGATATTTTAAAACCCTCATTTATGAATCATGAGGGTTTGTCATTTAAAATTGTAATCTGAACGGTCCCTCAAAGTAGGTTTGGTAAGAGTCTACCAACTTCCCATTCATATCATAAACACCGATGGTGATGTTTTGCTTAGACAGCTTCATTTCACTTTCCGGAAAGCTGATATTAATCGTTCCTTTTGAAATCTTATCTCTTTCTATCGTTATCTTACTCGAAGCACTGTAGATAATTTCTCCGTGAACAGGCTCGATAACTTTGATCGTCACTGTTTTCTTATCGTTTGTTTTATTCAGGAAGGTATAATTGTAAGTATTGGTAATCTTCCCGTCTCTTACAAAAAATGTACTTCCTGCAGGCTTAATGAACTTGGCTTCCATTTCACCCCTGTTGTAAAGCAGAAATCCTAAAAATCCTACCAATAGAGCCAGAACAACTGAGAAACCTTTCATTCTCCCCGTAAATTTGAACTGAGTCTTCTGCTCAATTTCATTTTCCGAAGCATACCTGATTAATCCTTTCGGAAGTCCTACTTTTACCATTACTTCATCACAAGCATCAATACATGCAGTACAGTTAACACATTCCAGCTGCTGTCCATCACGGATATCAATACCGGTTGGACATACCACAACGCATTGATGACAGTCTATACAATCACCTTTACCGACTGCTTTTCTGTCTTCTCCTTTTCTCCATTTCGCTCTGTTTTCACCGCGGTTAAAATCATAAAATACATTAATGGTATCTTTGTCAATTAACACACCCTGTAGTCTTCCATAAGGGCATACCAGAGTACAGACCTGCTCTCTGAACCAGGCAAATACAAAGTAAAATGCTGCGGTAAAGAGAACCATCACGATAAAATTCGTAGGATGAGCAAAAGGTCCTTCTGATATAATCCTGAAAATTTCCTTATACCCGACAATATACATCAGCATAAAGTGGGTAATGATTAATGAAATAACAACGTAAATACTCCATTTAAGACTCCTCTTCCAGATCTTCTCACTATTCCATTTCTGTCTGTCCAGTTTCATCTGCTTATTCCGGTCACCTTCAATAGCATATTCAATTTTACGGAAAATAAATTCTAAAAAAATTGTCTGAGGGCATATCCACCCGCAGAAAATTCTTCCGAATACAATCGTAAAAATGATAATAAAAATTAGAGAGGCAATAGCACCTAATGTAAGAATGAAAAAGTCCTGAGGATAGAAAGGCTGTCCGAAGATAAAGAACTCTCTGTCAATAACATTAAATAAAAAGAAGGGATTACCGTTAATTTTTAAAAACGGGACTGTAAAATATATAACTAATAAGAGAGAACTTACCAGGTTTCTGTAATTTGTAAATTTGCCTTTGGGCTTTCTTGGGAATACCCATTTCCTTTTCCCGGATTGTTCCATTGTCCCAATAGAATCCCTGTAAGTTTCAGGGTCCAGAACCTGTCCCTGTCCGCCGCGTACTTCTATTTCTTCTATATCTGACATTTTGTAATATTTAAAAAAAGAAAAACATAATTTGTTACTATTTTTTAATTAAATAACAAATTATGTTTTTTCATATGTTTCTATTTTTCTGTTTAATTATTCCTTTTCCCAATGAGCTTCCGTTCCCTGAGGGGCTGCTCCACCCTGAGCGGGTGTCACCGGAGGCTGTTCCTGATTAATATGATAAACATAAGCTGCAATTTTTTCAATCTCAGCACCTGAAACTTCTCCGTTTTTCCCGAATGCTCTCATCGCAGGGTTGGTAGGAGATCCATTCCAGTCCATATGGAAGACATTTTTGAATAATGTCTTCTCAGGCATGTTGATCCAGTAGTTATCAGTCAGGTTTGGTCCGATACCACCGCTACCGTCTTCCTTATGACAAGATGCACAGTTGGTCTTGAATAGCTCTTTACCTTCCGCGATGTTATCAGCTGAATATTTGGCTGTTTCTATCGTTATAGGAGGCTGGGTAGCTTCATATGCTGCGATACTTGCAATCTGCTCTTTATATTCTGTCTCATATTCGTTCAGAGGATGAGCGAAATCTGTGAAAGAATAGGCTGCTACATAAACAATACAAAAAGCGGTCCCAAAATAGAACAAACCTACCCACCATTTTGGTAATTGGTTGTCCAGCTCCATAATTCCGTCAAAACCGTGGTCGATAAGGATATCTTTTTCCTCAGAAGCAGACTGCTTTTTGAAAGCACTGTCGTACATTCTCTTTAAATAAGGAATTTTCTTTTCCGCCAAATAAGCAGCTTTTTCTTCTGCAGATAGTTTTTTGAATTTATTATTCTCGATCAAATCTCCGATAGCACTGTGGATATACGCCAAAATAGCAGAAATAAATACAGTTCCCCAGAAATAAGGTGAAGCCAAGAATTCGTAGCTCTGTACAAACAAATAATAAAAAACTATCAGAAGTCCAATTATTATTAAGATGTTTATACAAACCGGTGTTCTCTGTTTCATAATAAATAGTTTAATTTTTTAAATTAAAATCGTCTTCATCATCTCCCAGTGGTGCCTCTTCTTCTTCCTTATAATATTTTTTCGGTCTGCTGAAGACATATATTACCAGGGCTACGAAGAACATCATAAAGAAAATCAGAGCCAATGTCTGGTACAAACCTGCATTTTCCGAATTGGATAATATATCTTTAAAGTTCTGGGGTATCATAATGATCCTTTTTAATGATTAGTTATTACTTGCTGTTTTTATTTCCGTCGTTTTGATATCGGTTCCTAATCTTTGTAAATAAGAGATCAGTGCTACCACTTCTTTTTGCTCCAGTTTTACATCAGGTCTCTTTGCATATTCCTGCTTCAGGTCATTCGCTTCAGAGAAGATATCTTTTACAATTTTTTTAGCCTGATTATTTGCCCACGAGTCTGCAGAATCAATTTCAGATTTGGTGTAAGGTACATCGAATGCATTCTTCATCAATTTCATTTTATCTACCATCTTAGATCGGTCCAGATCTGTAGCAATTAACCAAGGGTAACGAGGCATGATCGAACCTGCAGAGGTAGATCTTGGGTTGTACATGTGTTTGTAGTGCCAAGAGCTTGGGTTTTTACCACCCTCTCTGTGTAAATCCGGTCCTGTTCGTTTTGATCCCCAAAGGAAAGGTCTGTCATAAACAAATTCCCCAGCCTTAGAATACTGTCCGTTCTTACCGTTAAATCTGGTAATCTCATCACGGAAAGGTCTGATCATCTGAGAGTGACACGCATTACAACCTTCTCGGATATAAATATCTCTACCTTCTAATTCCAGCGGAGAATAAGGTTTTACAGCTGAAATGGTAGGCACACTCTTTTTAAGTGACAGCGTCGGGATGATTTCCACGGAACTTCCTACAGATATTGCTAAGAAAGATAATATTCCGAGTAATACAGGAGTTCTTTCCAACCAAAGGTGAGTACCTTCTCCTTCTTTTCTGTTTTTAGTAATGTTTGCTAAAGCCGGTGCCTCAGCAGGAACTTCTTTCTGGAATGATCCTTTTCTTACCGTTGCGATAACGTTGATTACCATTAAAATAGATCCGGAGAGATATAAAAATCCTCCTACGAATCTCATTTTAAAGTAAGGGATGATAGCCGTTACTGTATCTAACCAGTTTTTCCAAACTAAAGTTCCGTCCGGGTTAAACTGCTTCCACATTAATCCTTGTGTGAAACCTGAAATATACATTGGAACCGCATAGAAAATGATCCCTAATGTACCCAACCAGAAATGCCAGTTAGCCAGTTTTACGGAATATAATTTTGTTCTCCACAAGATCGGTACCAGATAATAGATAACCCCGAATGCCATGAAACCGTTCCATCCCAGTGCTCCTAAGTGAACGTGACCAATAACCCAGTCTGTAAAGTGACCGATTTTATTGATGTTTTTAGTTGCCAAAAGCGGACCTTCAAATGTGGCCATACCATAACAGGTAACGGCAACTACGAAGAACTTCAGGATAGGATTTTCTCTCACTTTATCCCATGCTCCTCTTAAGGTAAGAAGTCCGTTTAGCATCCCTCCCCAAGACGGTGCAATAAGCATGATAGAGAACCCTGTCCCTACTGCCTGAGCCCATGCCGGAAGCGATGTATACTGAAGGTGGTGAGGACCAGCCCAGATATATACGAAAATTAACGACCAGAAGTGGATGATAGACAGTTTATACGAGAAAACCGGTCTGTCCGCCGCTTTTGGTAAGAAATAATACATCAGACCCAGAACCGGAGTCGTCAGTACGAATGCAACCGCATTGTGACCGTACCACCATTGTACGATAGCATCTTTTACCCCTGCGTATACTGAGTATGATTTCCATCCTGTAAATGATAACGGAACTTCAAGGTTATTGAAAATATGAAGCATTGCTACTGCAATCCAGGTACCGATATAGAACCAGATTGCCACATAAAGGTGTCTTACCCTTCTTTTTGCAATCGTTAAGAACATATTGGCTCCAAAAATAATCCAGGAGAATGCAATCAATATATCAATTGGCCACTCATGTTCAGCATATTCTTTTGAAGTATTAATCCCCATAAAGAAGGTGATGAACGTGGCAACAATCATAATCTGCCATGTCCAGAAATGTAACCAGGATAAAGTATCACTGTACATTCTTGTTTTTAATAATCTTTGCAGCGAGTAATAAATACCGGTATAAACGATATTACATACGAATGCAAAGATGACGGTATTGGTGTGCAACATTCTGATTCTACCAAACCCGAATGCACCGTGGGTGTTTATCAGGCCCTGAATATTACCGCTCTTCAGACTCTGAATCGTGGTGTCATCAGTTCCGAACAAAAATTCGGGGAGTTCAGGGTAGAAAAGCATTAATGCTGCCGTAAGCCCGAACGTGAATCCTATAAGCCCAAAAACTATGGTCGCATAAAGGAATGCACGCACAATGCTGTTGTCATAACTAAACTTTTGTGTCTCCATATCAACTATTCACTTTTTTCTTCAATTTTATTATTTCTCCTATTTTTCTTTTTCTTCTTTATCGTTGCCAACTTCTTCATCGTCCTTTTCCTTGATTTCATCAGAGTCAAAAAGAATTCGTACAGCCGGAGATTCATCATCTTCAAACTGTCCTTTTTTGGCATAGACTATAAATACGACCAAGAAAATCGCAGCCAAAGAAACACTGCATAGGATCATTAAATATAGAATATCCATTTGACAACAAATTTAACCTATTTTCGGGGTTCAAATTTAGTGAAAAATAATGACTTTCATCACGAAATACGGTTTTCAGCTAATTTAAAATCAGTCTAAATAAGCGGTGTTTAAGCCTGTTTTTTAAAGTACTTTCTTCCCAGAATCCAGGTTGAAAATGTAGTGAACGAAACAACGGTAATAGAGCTTGCCGGCATAATTAAAGCAGCAAAAAGTGGATGCATATGTCCTGTTACGGCATAACTTAATCCGATGATATTATAAAGAAAACTTATTATAAATGTCATTTTCACAATTGTGATAGAGCCTTTACAGACGTTTAGATACCGGTCAAGGGCAACTACCTTTTCTCCGTTCATAATCACATCCGATGATGGCGTAAAGCTGTTGCTGTCATCGGCAATAGCAATTCCTACATTGCTCTGTTTCAGGGCTCCTGCATCATTCAGTCCGTCGCCAAGCATTGCCACCTTCATGTTCTGATGCTGAAGATTCTGGATGTAATTCAGTTTGTCTTCCGGATTCTGGTTAAATGCCATTGCTTTACAATTGGGAATCAATTGTTTCAGCTGATCTTCTTCAGATGAATTGTCCCCACTGAGGATGTAAATTTTATAATGCGTCAGCTTTTTAAATAGATCCTTAAGATTCTGACGATATTCGTTTTTAAAAATAAATTTCCCCAAAAACTCGCCATTTTTACTTACAAAAACAGCTGTTTCAAGATTTTTTGATTCCTGGCTGTTGTATTTTGCAGAACCGATTTTATAGGCATTACCGCGCACCTGAGCTTCGTATCCTTTCCCCGAAACTTCCATGAAATTTTCAACCGGGAAATACGGATCTTTTTCCTCAATAAATTCATATAATGACTTTGAAAGAGGATGGTTGGAATTTTTTAACAGGGTTTTGATATTCAGTAAGTCAAATTCGCTGATCTCTGAACCTTCATATTTGATGTTGGACTTTTTCCTGTGCGTAATAGTTCCTGTTTTGTCAAAAACGATAGTATCTAACTTCGCAATTTTTTCGATGGTCAGCGTATCTTTTACGTAGAATTTATTTCTGCCTAAGATTCGCATAATGTGCCCGAAAGTGAATGGTGCGGACAGCGCAAGAGCACAAGGACACGCAATAATCAGAATCGCGGAAATGACCTGGAACATCTTCTCCAGATCCACGGTTGCCCAGTAGATTCCTGAAATCAATGCGATACCTAAAATAATGAAAGTGAAATACTTACTGATGGTGTTGGTTAAGGTGTCCAGACCAGTCTCATGTTTTTTGAAGGCTTCCTTATTCCAAAGCTGGGTCAGATAGCTTTGATCCACGTCCTTTATCACTTCAAGTTCTAGGGATGAACCCACCTGTTTTCCACCCGCGAAAATCTTGTCTCCGGGTTGTTTGCTGATGCTTTCACTCTCTCCGGTGATAAAACTGTTGTCAATATTTCCTTCTCCATTAATTAAAATAGCATCTACAGGAATAATCTCCTGGTTTCTCACCAAAATCCGGTCACCCACTTTAACCTCAGACAGTAAAATATTGTTCTGCTTTCCTTCGAAATCCACTTTTGTAACGGCAATCGGATAAAATGATTTATAGTCCCTGTCGTATGAAAGTGCATTATAGGTTCTTTTCTGGAAAATTTTACCCAACAGCATGAAAAATAAGAGTCCGCACAGCGTATCAAAATATCCTGGTCCGTAATCGGTTACAATCTCATAGACGCTACGCCCGAAAAGGACAATGATTCCCAAAACGATCGGAACATCGATATTAACGATTTTATTCTTCAATCCATACCATGCGGATTTATAATAATCTGATGCAGAGTAGAATACTACAGGGATGGCCAGCAGGCACATCAGCGTTCGGAATAGCCCTTTATAGTGATCCATCCAGTAGTCTTCACCCCCTACATATTCGGGAAAGGCAAGGAACATTCCGTTTCCGAACGCAAAAGCCGCAATGGCAAATTTTATCAGTAGGGATTTGTCCAGATGATCTACATTTTTATCAGCAGTTTCAAGACTGATCACGGGCTTATATCCCAGATTGGTTAATAAATTGGCGAGTTCACTTAATTTCAGGTCGTTATGGCTAAAGGAGATCTGTAAAGTCTTTCTTGTGAAGTTCACCTGGGAGTATTTAATATTCTTATTCAGCGTATGAAGACTTTCCAATAGCCAGATACAGGAAGAGCAGTGAATGACCGGGATTTTAAAAGTAACCAGGCTGGTATTTCCCTCTGAGAAATCAGTCACTTTTTCAAAAATTTCAGGCGTGTCAAGATAATCAAACTGAGTAGAATTTTCATCGCTCGGACGGATTCCTGCCCGTTTGTTCAATTCGTAAAAATTACTAAGATTATTCGTATTCAGAATCTCGTAAACCGATTTGCAACCGTTGCAACAGAAAGTCTTTTCATCAAACAAAATCCTTTCCTTTTCGATACCTTGACCACAATGAAAACAGTTCTCGCTCACCTCCATAAATTATTGAACTACAAAATTATAACAAATTTTTTTGTTTATCGATTTAAAAAGTTCTATTTTTGTGATAAATGTCATATAAAATGTCGCAGGAACAACAGATTGCAATTGAAGAGAGGTTCGCAAGAGTTTTTAATGATAAATCATTCAAGGAAAGACTTTCCAGCGCTGATTTTGAGAAATACATCACCACTAAAAAAAAATTGAGCTTTCAAAAGCATGATACCATCTTTGAAGATGGAGAAACGCCGAAAGGAGTGTATGTCTTGGAAAAAGGAGCGGCAAAGCTGTCAAAATCGGGAGCTTTCGGAAAAGATCAGATCCTCAGGTTTATCAAAGAAGGGGACATCATCGGCTATCGTTCTTTACTTTGCGGGGAAACTTTCCAGGCGAAAGCAGAAGCTATGACAGATATTGAAGCTACATTTTTACCGGCAGATGTTTTCATGTACCTTTTGGAAGTGGATCCTAAGTTGTCTTTTATAATGCTTCAGAAAATTTCTTACGAATTGGGAGAATCATCCAATACGATTACTTTCCTGGCTCAGAAAACCGTGAGAGAAAGATTGGCAGAGATCTTAATTCTTCTTGAGCAGAAGTTGGGCGTAGATCCCGAAGGATTCATCAAAATTTCTTTAACACGAGAAGAAATTGCCAACATTATCGGGACCGCTACCGAAAGTGCGATCCGTCTGATCTCAGAATTCAAGGGAGATCATCTCATTGAGGTGGACGGAAGGAACATAAAAATTCTCAACCACGACAAGCTAATGAAACTGGGACACGTAGTTTTATAAAAATCATACAAAAAATTGAGTCGGCGAAAGCCGACTTTTTAACTTAAAAATAGATACCTTATGTCTGTTCATTCTGAAATTAAAAAAGTTACGACTGAAACCTTGCGAAAGATGAAATTCGACAAGGAAAAAATAACAATGCTTACCGCTTATGATTATACAACGGCAAAGATGGTGGATGCCGGAGGAATTGATGCGGTACTGATCGGAGACTCTGCAGCTAATGTAATGGCCGGTTTCGAAACGACACTGCCGATCACTTTAGATCAGATGATTTACCATTCTCAAAGCGTGGTCCGTGGAACCGACAGAGCATTGGTGGTAGCAGATTTGCCTTTCGGAACCTATCAGAGCAATCCTGAAAAAGCATTGGAATCAGCGGTAAGAATGATGAAAGAAGGAGGTGCCCACGCTATCAAGATTGAAGGAGGGAAAGAGATTTCAAAATCTATTAAAAAAATAATTAATGCGGGGATCCCTGTCATGGGACATTTAGGACTCACACCACAGTCGATTTATAAATTCGGAACCTATAAAGTACGGGCTAAAGATGAGGCTGAAGCAGAAAAATTAATCTATGATGCTAAAGTTTTAGAAGAACTCGGATGCTTCGCCGTTGTTCTGGAAAAAATTCCTGCAGATCTTGCCAAACAGGTGACAGAAAGTATCTCCATCCCGACCATCGGAATAGGAGCCGGTCCTCATTGTGACGGCCAGGTGCTGGTTTACCACGATATGGTAGGGATGAATCAGGGGTTCAGCCCAAAATTCTTAAGAAGATATCTCGATCTTTACACTGAGATTACGGGAGCTGTTGCCCAATATGTAAAAGATGTGAAAAACGTTGATTTTCCAAATGATAAAGAAAGTTATTAATGAGGCATAATCTTCAGACCGCTCAGGGAATCATTTCAGTTTTAGCTATTGTATGCCTGGCCATAGGATGGTTTAATATATTCTCTCCGGAAGTTAATAATATCCTCTCCAGAAGAGTATTTTATATCATTGTAGGAGTAAGTTTCATTTTGCAGGCCCCATTACTGGTGAACAAGAAGCTTGTTTATCCGATGTATGCGGCGGCAGGACTGTGTATCATCGGTGCTTTTCTACCATACGAATCAAAAATAGCAGGAATCAAAACGCTTGGGTTACTGGCCGGAGTGATACTCTCCTTATCTAACAGATCAAATTTCCGCCAATAGCCCATGGAAGATCAGATTGTTTATGAAGACAACCATCTTTTGGTGATCAATAAAAAGGTAGGGCAGCTTGTACAGGGTGACAAAACCGGTGATGATTCTCTGTTGGAATTGATCAAGGATTTTATAAAAAAAAGAGATGCCAAGCCGGGAAATGTATTTCTGGGTTTAGTTCACCGTATAGACAGGCCCACGTCAGGGCTGGTGATCTACGCCAAAACGTCCAAAGCTCTTTCCCGACTGACTCAGATGGTAAAAAACAGAGAGGTTAAAAAGACCTACTGGGCCGTGGTTGCAAAAGATATGATTCCAAAGACCCAAAGGCTGGTTCATTATTTACAGAAAAACGAAAAAAATAATAAAGCGATTGTATTTCCAAAAGCAACAGAAGGAGCTAAGGAAGCGATTTTGACCTATCATGTCATTAAAACGTTAGACAATTATCTCCTGCTGGAAATCGATTTGGAAACTGGAAGGCATCACCAGATCCGCGCTCAGTTGTCAAAGACAGGTGTTCCGATCAAGGGAGACTTAAAATACGGTTCACCGCGTTCAAATCCCGATGGCGGAATACATCTGCATGCCAGAAAACTCGAATTTATACACCCTGTTACGAAAGAAAATATTGAAATTGTAGCTCCGGTTCCGAAAAATGATGCGATTTGGAAGGCCTGTGAGGAGTAAATTATTTAAAATAAAAGTTAGAAAAGGGAAACTGAAATTATTCGGTTTCCTTTTTTATTTTTCAGGAGCTATTTCCCGCTTTCCGCACTCGCTATTTTATTAGTATCGGCTCGGCGGCGAAGCCGCCGAGCCGATACTAATAAAATGAGCTCAAACAAATGCTTCAATCGGGGCTGGGCATTTGTCATTAATTTAAATATACCCAAAAACACGATGATTGCCATCTAATAAATACCTTAAACCCTGATTTATTTCACAAAAATATAAAGCACAAATATCTGCTATATCTGCAAAATCCGCGAGAAAATTTTAAATAAAATAGTAAAAAGGGCAAAAATATTTCCAAACATATAAAACCTCCATCCTCCATCATCCCGCTTTCATCTTTCAGAAAAAATTTTGCCTGTTTCAAAAAAATGTCTAACTTCGTCCCACACTTTAGGGGTGTCTGTTGAACAAACAGGCTGAGATTTTACCCTTTGAACCTGATTTCTAGATCATACTAGCGTAGGGAAAAGTAGATGACTTTTGCTGCACATTCTATTGTGCAATGACAGCCATTCCTAAGGTGCATTATAAAAATGTTAGGAATGGAGCTTACAATCAACCACACGACAAAAACTTTTGAAGTACTTCCCGTTAATCTGGAAGACCTTATTGCTATAGAATTACCTGAAAAGAAAAAAGGGATTGCCGTAGCACTCAACAACCGCATTATTCCGCAGTCATTCTGGGCGGAAACATTCCTGAACGATAAAGATTCAATTTTAATAATTACGGCCACCCAAGGTGGTTAATTCTCATAAAAACCCCAATCATTTATGGCTCACAACATCACACGTTCGCCGTTTCCGAACTCAAAAAAAATCTATGTTGACGGGAAAATTCACCCGATCAGCGTAGCGATGCGCGAAATACAGTTAAGTCCGACGAAACTTACCAACGGAACACTGGAACATAATCCCCCAGTTACCGTATACGATACCTCAGGACCTTATACCGACGAAAACTCAGAAATAAATATTGAGAAAGGACTTCCAAGAATCCGTGAGCAATGGATTTTAGACCGGCATGACGTAGAAATTCTTGATGGAATTACTTCAGAATACGGCAAAGCCCGTTTAGCTGATTCCAGATTAGACGAGCTTCGCTTTTCTTACAATCACAAACCGAAAGTTGCGCGCGAAGGGCATGAGGTCACCCAGCTATACTACGCAAGGAAAGGAATCATTACTCCGGAAATGGAATATATTGCGATCAGGGAAAATCAGCGGATCGAGCAGCTGGACTCTGTTTCAAAGGAGATGGCTTTTCAGCATCAGGGAAATAACTATGGAGCCAGAACTCCCAAAACCAAGATCACAGCGGAGTTTGTAAGAGATGAAATCGCAGCCGGAAGAGCCATTATTCCAAACAACGTCAATCACCCTGAAAGCGAACCGATGATTATCGGGAGAAATTTTTTAGTTAAAATTAATGCTAACATCGGGAACAGTGCTGTATCGTCAAGCATTGAAGAAGAGGTAGAAAAAGCAGTCTGGGCCTGCCGGTGGGGAGCCGATACCATTATGGATTTATCCACCGGAAAAAATATCCACGAAACCAGAGAATGGATTATAAGAAACAGTCCGGTTCCGATCGGTACCGTGCCGATTTACCAGGCGTTGGAAAAAGTAAAGGGTGTGGCTGAAGATCTGACCTGGGAAATTTTTAAAGATACGTTGATAGAACAGGCAGAACAGGGCGTTTCTTACTTCACGATCCATGCCGGCGTCTTACTGAGATATATTCACCTGACCGCCAAACGTGTGACCGGAATCGTTTCCAGAGGTGGTTCTATTATGGCAAAGTGGTGTCTGTTTCATCACAAAGAAAACTTTTTGTACACTCATTTCGAAGAAATATGTGAAATCATGAAGAAATATGACGTTGCTTTTTCTTTAGGAGACGGTCTTCGTCCCGGTTCTATTGCCGATGCGAATGATGAAGCACAGTTTGCAGAACTGGAAACATTAGGGGAGCTGACAAAAATCGCCTGGAAACATAATGTTCAGGTGATGATTGAAGGTCCGGGTCACGTTCCGATGCATATGATTAAAGAAAATATGGAGAAGCAATTAGAAGTATGTGATGAAGCACCGTTTTACACATTAGGTCCTTTGACGACAGATATTGCCCCCGGTTACGATCATATCACGTCAGGAATCGGTGCAGCGATGATTGGCTGGTTCGGATGTGCGATGCTGTGTTATGTGACTCCGAAAGAACATTTGGGACTTCCGAATAAAGAAGACGTAAAAGTGGGGGTAATCACATATAAGTTGGCCGCTCATGCTGCAGATCTGGCGAAGGGCCATCCGGGATCGCAATACAGAGACAATGCTCTGAGCAAAGCCAGATTTGAATTCCGTTGGGAGGACCAGTTCAATTTATCCCTGGATCCGGATACGGCAAGATCTTACCATGATGAGACTCTTCCGGCAGACGGAGCAAAGATCGCTCATTTCTGTTCGATGTGCGGACCGAAATTCTGTTCGATGAAGATTACACAGGAAATCCGTGAATCAGCAGAAAAAGGCATGTTTGATAAATCACAGGAGTTTATCGAAAAAGGGAAAGAAATTTATATATGATCATCATTATCACGGCTGAAGAATCTTTTAAAAATGAAACTGAGAACATCAATGCATTGTTTTATGCAGGATTGGATTTTCTGCATGTCAGAAAACCTTGCATTACTAAGGATGAAATGACGGCTTTTATTCAGCGGATCGATCAGAAATATCATGATCAGCTGATTCTGCATAATCATTATGAAGTGGCGGAAAATTTTGATCTTTCGCGATTCCATTTTAGAGAAACTGACCGGAAAAATGGGTTGTACACCTCTTTTACAGATAAAATAATTACAACTTCCGTTCACGATATTGCTGCATTCAATGATTTGGAAAAAGATTGGGAGTATGCTTTTTTCAGTCCGGCTTTTCCAAGTATTTCTAAAAAAGGATATGGTGAAAATTCGGCTGTTTTAAATGAGATTAAAAAACGTGATAACCCCCATCTGAAATTAATTGCTTTAGGGGGGATACATGAAAATAATATCAGTGAAGCTTTCGAAAACGGTGCAGATGGAGTGGCTTTGCTGGGAGCAATCTGGAAGAGTGGAAATCCCTTAAACGTTTTTAAAAAATGCAGACAGAACGTCCTTTTGTACTGAGCATGGCCGGGTATGACCCAAGTGGTGGTGCCGGCCTATTGGCAGACATTAAAACCATGGAACAATTGCAGGTCCAGGGACTGGGTATCTGTACCGCCATGACATTACAGACGGAATCACAATGTCTGAGTCTTAAGTGGCAGCCTTTAGCAGACATTTTATCTGCAACCGATGTTTTAATGAAAAACTATAAAGTAGAAGCAGTCAAAATCGGGGTTGTTAAAGACACGGAATTTTTAGGTCAGATTACAGAAAGGATCAGATCCATTAATCCGGCTGTGAAAATTGTCTGGGATCCCGTTTTGAAAAGTACATCAGCATTTTCATTTTTTGATCTGAATACAGTTTCAGAACTAAAAAATGTTTTGGAAAAAATAGATCTGATCACGCCGAATTATAATGAATATACCATTTTAAAAGAAAACGGGCCTTTTGAAAAATCAGAACCTCTCTGTTCTGTATTAGTTAAAGGAGGCCACCGTGAAGATCAGTTGGGAACAGATATTTTATTGGCGAATGGAAAAGAAGTTTCCATTCAACCTAGTAATGAAAAATCTGTTTATTATCCGAAACATGGTTCGGGCTGTGTGCTTTCTTCTGCCATTACAAGTTATCTGGCAAAAGGACAAAGCCTGGAAAATGCCTGTCGAAAAAGCAAATTATACATCGAAAAGTTTTTAACAAGTAATCCTGGTTTATTAGGATTTCATTCCTAAGAGTTATGATTTTAAGTTTTGCGGCCTTTGTTAAGTGAAACGCCTGTGCGAACTTAAAACATTTAGTAGTCAAAAAAATCTTTGCGCTCTTTGCGTTAAAAAATAAAAATGGAAAAATTACAATATATCTCTCAGGGAATTACCAGAGAAGAGCAGGAACTGAATATTCGAAAAGCTCTTGATCATGGTATACAATGGGTACAGGTCCGATGGAAAAATGCTCCGGAGAATGAATTGATCCGGCTTTGTGAAATTTCAAGGAAACTGTGCTCAGACCATCAGGCGATCTGCATGATCAACGACCATGTTCAGATTTCCAAAGAGGTGGATGCAGACGGCGTTCATTTAGGATTGAAAGATACTTCGGTAGAAACGGCAAGACATCTTTTAGGCAGGAATAAAATCATAGGAGGAACGGCAAATACGATTTCAGATGTTCTTCAGAGAATGCAGGAACCCTGTGATTATATTGGTCTCGGACCTTTGAGATTTACCTCAACCAAAGTACAGCTGAGCCCGATTTTAGGTTTTGAAGGATACAGAAATATCATTCAGGGTCTAAAACAGAAATCATTAGAAATTCCGAAAATATTCGCCATCGGGGGAGTGGTTCTCAATGATATTGAACAGTTACAGCAAATCGGAATCTACGGAGTGGCAGTTTCTGGACAGATTACCGGGCAGCCTTTTATTATTAATGAATTTAAAACAGCAATGCAATGAAAAATAAACCCTTAATTATAGCAGACAGAACATTTGAGTCAAGACTCTTTTTAGGGACGGGCAAATTCGGAAATCTATCCGAAATGACTGACTCCATCATCGCTTCAGGAAGTGAAATGGTGACCATGGCTTTGAAAAGAATCGATTCTCAATCCTCAGAAGATGACTTACTGAGTGCTTTAAAACCCACACAGTCGCATCTTTTACCCAATACTTCAGGAGCAAGAACAGCCAAGGAAGCAGTTTTGGCAGCACAATTGGCAAGAGAAGCACTGGAAACCAACTGGGTGAAGCTTGAAATTCATCCTGATCCGAAGTATTTGCTGCCTGATCCCATTGAAACTTTATATGCGACGGAAGAGCTGGCAAAATTAGGATTTATTGTAATGCCTTACATTCATGCGGACCCTGTCCTGTGCAAAAGGCTGGAAGATGCCGGTACGGCAGTAGTGATGCCTTTAGGTGCTCCCATTGGAACAAACAAAGGATTAAGAACACTGGATTTTTTAGAGATCATCATCAGCCAGAGTAATGTACCCGTGGTCGTGGACGCGGGTATCGGAGCGCCTTCTGATGCGGCGAAAGCTATGGAAATGGGTGCCGATGCCGTATTGGTGAATACTGCGATTGCTGTTGCTGGAAATCCTGTGAATATGGCACTGGCTTTTAAAGAGGGCGTAATAGCAGGACGAAGGGCATTCGAATCGGGATTGGGCGCAATCGGGCAGCACGCGGAGGCATCGAGCCCGCTGACTTCCTTTTTGTTTGATTAAATGAATTGATATCGATAGAAACGAATCTTTAAATGACAGAAATAGAATAAATGGGATCTGCTCATTACAGATGATGAATCACAAGTTAAAAACAGCAAGCTATGAAAACTTTTAAAAATTTTTTTGAACAGTATCAATGGGATGAAGTCTGGGCAAAACTTGAAAAAGTGACTTTGTCCGAGGTCGAAAACAGTCTTCAGAAAAAAAATAAAACAACAGATGATTTTCTGAATTTTCTATCGCCGGCAGCGGCTGATAAGTTGGAAGTCATGGCCCGGATGACTCAGCAGATCACCCGAAAACGTTTTGGGAAAATCATTCAGTTGTATGCACCGCTGTATCTGAGTAACGAATGTCAGAATATCTGTACGTACTGTGGCTTCAGTTTAGATAATTCCATTAAAAGAAAAACGCTTTCCGACACGGAACTGATGATAGAGGCGACTGTTTTAAAATCCATGGGTGTGAATCATGTTTTACTGGTGAGTGGGGAGGCAAATAAGACCGTAGGGATGGAGTATTTTTTGAAAGCAATCCGTTTGCTGAAGCCGCATTTTGCCAATATTTCAATTGAAGTTCAGCCTCTTTCAGAAGGAGAGTATCTGCAGCTTCATGAGGCGGGCGTAAACGCAGTCCTGGTGTATCAGGAAACCTATCATCAGGAAGTATATAAAGAATATCATCCGAAAGGAAAAAAATCAAATTTTAATTTTCGTCTGGAAACTCCTGACAGAATCGGAAAGGCAGGAATTCATAAGATGGGTCTCGGGGTTTTGCTAGGATTGGAGGATTGGAGAGTAGACAGTTTTTTTAACGCGCTACACATCGACTACCTCCAAAAGCAATACTGGAAAAGCAAATATTCGGTTTCCTTTCCCAGACTCCGACCGGCAGAAGGAATGGTGGAACCGAATTTTATCATGTCAGACAGAGATTTACTGCAACTGATCTGTGCCTACAGAATCTGGAATGAAGATCTGGAAATCTCTATTTCAACCAGGGAAAATGAAAAATTCAGGAACAATATCATTTCGCTGGGCGCAACCACAATGAGTGCTGCCTCAAAGACCAATCCAGGGGGATACGCAGTTGACAGAGAATCTTTGGAACAATTTGAAACCAGCGACGAAAGAAGTATGGATGAAATGAAAGAAGTGATTAAAAGATCCGGTTATGATCCTGTAATGAAAGATTGGGACGCAGTCTACAGCGGAATTTAAATTGAAACGTTGATTACTGTTTAAGAAGTATCGCAGAGGTCTTTTCGGGTAAATTTCTGAAAAGCGTATTGAGAAGTTCAATGAATGTTCTCAGTACATTTTTCTTCATTGCATGACGAAAGACATTTGTAGTAACGAAAGATAAATTTTTGAAATTCAATTATTCAGGTAAAAAAATAAATGAAAGGCAAAGACAATTATGCAAGATACAGCCGACAGATTTTTATAGAAGAAATCGGTTTGGAAGGGCAGCGGAAAATCATAAATTCAAAAGTTCTGGTGGTCGGAGCGGGCGGATTGGGAAGCCCTGTTATCCAATATTTAGCTGCGGCTGGAGTGGGAACTCTGGGTGTTGCAGATTTTGATGAGGTTGAGCTTCACAATTTAAACAGGCAGGTTATTCATAATGAAAGTTCGGTAGGAACATCAAAAGTGAAAAGTGCAGAAAAATTTGTAAGCCATCTTAATCACCAGATTAATTTTGTGGGAATTGAGCAAAAAATTAATCAGAAAAATGTTGAAGAAATCCTCTCTCCATTTGATCTGATTATTGACGGTTCCGATAATTTTCCGACCAGATATTTGGTTAATGATACCTGTGTGAAACTGGAAAAACCTTTAGTGTATGGAAGTATTCTCGGTTTTTCGGGGCAGGTAGCTATTTTTAATCATAAAGGAAGCAGAAATTTACGGGATATTTTCCCGGAGCCTCCTTTTGAAGGCGATCTGCCGGACTGTGACAGTTTAGGAGTCCTGGGAGCCTTACCCGGAATGGTAGGAAGCATGATGGCTCATCTGGCGCTGAATCATATAACGGGTCTGCCGGTACCAGTTAATCAACTGACATTAATTGATATCCTAACCTGGAGATTTCAGACCATTGATTTTTAAATTACAGCATTTTTAAGAAAAGAAGAACAGGCCCGGCAGATCGTTCCGGATCTGTTCTTCAGTTTATCATAATTTAATTATTGTGCCTGCTGCATTACTCCGCTAGTCTCTTCCTTCTTCGTCTGATTCAGAATATTGGCATCCTCTTTTGCCAGCTTATTTCTCGTAGGAATTTTATAATTTACCGACAGTCCGAAGTTTCTTGTATCATACTTGCTGCTGATCGTAACCGGAGTTCCGGAAGGCGGATTAGAACGTACCTGCATCACCTGTCCGTTAAAAATATCATTGGCAAACACAGAAACGGTTAAACGGTTGTCCATGAATTTCTTTGTTAAAGTAAGATCAAATGAATTGTTGAACGGTTTTTCCGCAGTAAAGTAAAAATATCCTGCTTTAGGCGTAAGATAGCTGTAGTTGGCCGTTAATTTAATATCCTTCGGTAAAATCACCTGAGTCATAATATTAAAGATCCAGAAGCCTTTATTGTTCAGGTTATCGATATCATGTTTTTGATAGCCGGCATACAGATACATAAAATTAATCTTATCCGGATTAAAATCAAACTTCATAATTTCACTCAGCGGTTTACTGAAGATCATAAAAGGAATCGGAAGTCCGACATTGAAATTGTGAATTCTCATGTTTGAAATATTCACCTGTTCATTAAACAGTTTCCTGCCGTCTTTTCTGATAATCTGTGCGACCTGGTTACTCGCGGAACTTACGCTGTATCCGATAAATGCATAATCAAAGGCCGAAATCTTCAGTTCGTAATTGTCAAAAATCGTAGGCTGCAGATTCGGATTTCCGGATACTTCTGTGCTGGGGCCGGAAAAGGTAACATTATTAGGGTTTAAAGCAGAAATACTCGGTAAGCTGATCTTTTTGTTATAATTTGCCGCGACAAATACCTGTTTCATCAGGTTATATTGTACACTTGCGTTGGGAAACAGCTTAAATTTATTAAAAGGGATCAAATCAGCCTGCACCAGATTTCCATTCTTGTCAAAATATCTTGTAATTCCCGAAATATCATAATTTTCAGCTCTGGAACCTAAAATAAAATCAAAATTTTTCAGTTTAGCCTGAAATTCCAGGTAGGTAGATGCCGTTTGTCTCTGGTAATCGAGGTTCGTGATTCCGAAACTTTCTGTATCATAATCCTGCCGTTCATATAATCCTCCAAAACTTACTTTTCCGCCGTCCAGAAGCTTGATCGGTTGAGAATAATCGATTTTGAAGTTGGCGATATTCATTCTTGATTCATTGTTCAGAATATTATCTCGTCCCGGATAATTAAAACTCTCAGTATTCTGCACATAGAATCCTTTCTGGAAAAAATTATCCTGGGCAAACTTGCTGTCCGAACGGGTATAACCGAACTGGAAATCTAATTTTTGAGATTTATCTGCAAATCTTTTCTGATACGTTGCCACGGCCTCCTGTCGCAGATTATCGGTGCGGGCAGCATCCGATGCATCAAAGAATGCTTCCCTGAGGTCTTTCGGGTTATTTTGATAGGGAAGATCTCCATGACCGCTACTTAAAGTGTAATTGTCATTATTATTGTGATAAATATCGTAATTGATCAGTAATCGGTCCTGTCCAAGATCAAAAGTCAGACCTGACTTGGCGAAATATCCTCGTGCGATTCTGTCAGTATTACTCGTCAGCAGCTCATCCTGTTGCCCGTTCAGCATGCTTTCACGATAATTCTGGCCTACGTTCAGCTGCCATCCGAAGATTTTATTTCGTGCATTTAAATTAATGGAGTTGGTCGTTCTGCTTCTGAATTTATCGTAATTCGTGAAAGAGTAGTTCCCGGAGTAGGTGGCTGTTAAATATTTATTGGCGTTTTTATTTGTAATGATATTCATAATAGCACCTCCCGAGGTGGCAGGAAACTCCGCTCCGGGCTGTGTGATGACCTCAATTCTTTCTACTGAATTGGCAGGCATCCCTTCAAGAAAGGAATTTAATTCGTTGGACGTGATATTCAACGGTCTTCCGTTGAGATAGACATCAAGAATCTTTCCCTGATACATCATTCCGGCGATGTCTGTAGAAACCAGCCCCGGAAGCTTTTTAATTCCTTCCAGAACACTGCCGTTGCTGAGGTGTGGCTGTTCAGAAAAATCAAAAACAGTACGGTCAGCTTTTTGTTCAACGGCTTTTTTAGTTTTAGTGATGGTCACGCCTTCTATTTGCTTTTCCTTTACCTCATTTTTTTGCTGCGCATACGTCAGCATGGATCCAATAAAAGATAGAGCGAATATGGTTTTTTTCATAATATTTTTACTACTATTTGGTTAGACGTAGAAAATACCTATTTGTTACAGAAAAATTGTATTCCTTTATTTCAGCGGAGACAATTCTGTAAATTCATGTTTTGACAATGATGTAAAATACGTTCTTCAACTCATGAGTATGCCCTTTCTGTCACATAAGAAATATATTCTCAGTATTTTTCAGCTTATCTGGACGGACAGTATAAAATAAAAGGCGACTTCTGCTGAAGCCGCCTTATATATGATGCTGATAATTTATTGTTAATTTTCCTGCAGCTTAATCAGATTCAAAGCAGAACCTGCTTTAAACCAATCAATCTGCTGCGCATTGTAAGTATGGTTGGCCATAATGATATCTTTAGTCCCATCAGAATGAATGAATTCTAAAGTTAGTTGTTTTCCCGGCGCAAACTGCTCGAGATCCAGGAAGTTGATCACATCATCTTCCAGAATTTTATCATAGTCAGCTTCATTGGCAAAAGTTAAACCTAACATCCCTTGTTTTTTAAGGTTGGTTTCGTGAATTCTTGCAAATGATTTTACGAGAACAGCTTTTACCCCAAGATGTCTTGGCTCCATGGCAGCATGCTCTCTTGAAGAACCTTCACCATAGTTCTGGTCACCCACAACGATAGAAGGAACCCCGGCGGCTTTATAAGCTCTCTGTACAGCAGGTACTTCACCGTATTCTGCAGTCAGTACATTTTTCACCTTGTTGGTTTCCATATTGAAAGCATTTACTGCTCCGATCAACATATTATTGGAAATGTTATCCAGGTGACCTCTGTACTTCAGCCATGGTCCGGCCATGGAAATATGGTCGGTCGTACATTTTCCGAAAGCCTTGATCAAAAGTCTGGCTCCGGTAATGTTTTTACCATCCCAGGCAGGAAACTCTTCCAGTAACTGAAGTCTGTCGGAAGTCGGGCTTACGTCGACAATCACTCCCGATCCGTCTGCAGAAGGAGCCTGGTATCCGTTATCATCTACGGCAAAACCTCTTGAAGGAAGTTCAAAACCTTGAGGCTCATTTAAACGTATCTGTTCGCCGGATTCATTCGTTAAAGTATCGGTAACCGGATTAAAGTCCAGTCTTCCCGAGATCGCGATGGCAGCCACCATCTCCGGTGATGCTACGAAAGCATGGGTATTTGGGTTTCCGTCTGCCCTTTTCGCAAAGTTTCTGTTGAAAGAGTGGATGATCGAGTTCTTTTCGCCTTTCTCAGCGCCCTCTCTGTCCCATTGTCCGATACAGGGGCCACAGGCATTAGTAAAGATTCTTGCATTCTCAAATTTTCTGAAAGAATCTAAAAAGCCATCTCTTTCCGCTGTGAATTTTACCTGCTCAGAACCCGGGTTGATTCCTAAAATAGCCTTAGGCTTAACCCCTTTTGCTACTGCATCTTCAACGATGGAAGCTGCTCTTGATAAATCTTCGTACGAAGAGTTGGTACAAGAACCGATCAATGCCCATTCTACCTCGATAGGCCATCCGTTGGCCTCAGCTTTAGCCCTGAATTCAGAAACAGGGGTCGCTAAATCCGGAGTGAAAGGTCCGTTCAGATGGGGAGCCAATTCAGAAAGATTGATTTCAATAACCTGGTCAAAATATTGTTCAGGATTTGCATATACTTCAGGATCACCTGTCAGATGCTCAGCAATTACGTCTGCTGCATCTACGACATCCTGTCTTCCGGTAGAAGCAAGATATCTTCTCATGGAATCATCATACCCGAATGTAGAAGTCGTAGCTCCGACTTCGGCACCCATATTACAGATGGTTCCTTTTCCTGTCGCTGAAAGGGACTCTGCCCCTTCACCGAAATATTCTACGATGCATCCTGTTCCCCCTTTTACGGTAAGAATTCCTGCAACCTTTAAGATAACGTCTTTAGCAGAAGTCCATCCGGACATTTTTCCGGTTAATTTTACGCCGATCAGTTTTGGCATTTTAAGCTCCCATGCCATTCCTGCCATTACATCTACTGCATCAGCTCCACCTACTCCAATGGCGACCATTCCCAGGCCTCCTGCATTTACCGTATGTGAGTCTGTACCGATCATCATTCCTCCAGGGAAGGCATAGTTTTCCAATACAACCTGGTGAATAATTCCGGCTCCGGGCTTCCAGAAACCGATTCCATATTTATCACAAACTGAGCTCAGGAAGTTGAACACCTCCGAGTTTTTATTGATACCTTCCTGTAAATCAGATTTTGCACCAATTCTGGCCTGGATCAGGTGATCGGCATGGGCCGTTGAAGGAACCGCTACTTTAGCTTTTCCAGCCTGCATAAATTGTAGCAGGGCCATCTGTGCCGTTGCATCCTGCATGGCGACTCTGTCCGGTGCAAAGTCCACATAAGAGTTTCCTCTTTCATAGGCCTGTGTAGCATTTCCTTCCCAAAGGTGAGTATAAAGGATTTTTTCTGAAAGAGTAAGAGGTTTCCCCACGATTTGTCTTGCCGCAGCAATTCTTTCCGGGTAACGCTCGTACACTTTTTTGATCATGTCAATGTCGAAAGTCATATCTGTTTTAATTTTTTGCTTTTGTAATATGTTTTCCCGAATTCATATTAAATAATTCCGGAGAATTCTATCCTTACCATTTCATCAAAATCTATTCCTAGCCTTGCGAATCGGGATAAATAAGATGAATCATTACTATTTTTAATACCTATCAAGTTAAGGAAAAAATAAATTTTGAATCATTGACATACGTTAAAATAATTTTCACTGGTCTTAAATGGAAAGATTCTAAATAAAAAAGAAAGATTCTAATCCAACGGACTAAAATCTTTCTTATATAACTTAGAAAAGTCTTTCGACTTATTTTTTTATTCGATTAATGACCTACGGTAACCAATTCTTTGATTGAAGGTACAAAAGATGTAAGATCGATACCTTCTACAGCTGTTTTATATTCATCGATATTGGGAATTCTGCCCATGATCGCAGAAAGTACGACCACCGGAGTGGAAGCTAATAAAGATTCTCCTTTTTTGCGTTCAGAATCTTCAACCACTCTTCCCTGGAAAAGACGGGTAGACGTCGCCAGAACAGTATCTCCTTTCTCGGCTTTTTCCTGGTTACCCATACAAAGGTTGCATCCCGGACGCTCAAGATACATCATGTTTTCGTATTGGGTACGCGCTTCCCCTTTAGGAGCATTATCGTTAAATTCGAAACCTGAATATTTTTCCAGGAATTCCCAATCACCCTCAGCTTTTAATTCGTCAATGATGTTATACGTAGGAGCAGCCACTACCAATGGAGCCTGAAATTCTACTTTACCATTTTGCTTTTCAATATTTCTAAGCATTTGGGAAACGATTTTCAAATCTCCTTTGTGAACCATACAAGATCCTACAAATCCAAGATCAACCTTTTTTCCGCCTCCGTAGTACGTAAGATCCCTGATGGTGTCGTGGGTATATCTTTTAGAAACATCATCATTGTTTACATCCGGATCAGCAATCATGGGTTCAACGATAAGATCAAGATCTACAACTACTTCTGCGTAATATTTGGCATTTGCATCTGGAGTAAGCGCCGGTTTATCACCGGTTTTTATTTCCTCGATTCTCTTATTGGCTTTATTAATGAGACCCTGAAGAACGTGATTATGATTATCCATTCCTTTATCGATCATGATCTGGATTCTGCTCTTGGCAATTTCCAGTGACTCGATTAAAGTATCATCCTCAGAAATACAGATAGAAGCTTTGGCTTTCATTTCAGCAGTCCAGTCTGTGAATGTAAAGGCCTGGTCAGCAGGTAGTGTCCCGATGTGAACCTCAATGATTCTGCCCTGGAATACATTTTCACCATCAAATTGCTTTAGCATCTGCGCCTGCGTAGCATGAACGACATCACGGAAATCCATATGCTCTTTCATATCTCCTTTGAAAGTCACTTTCACCGATTCTGGGATAGGCATTGATGCTTCTCCTGTTGCCAATGCCAGGGCTACTGTTCCTGAGTCAGCTCCGAAAGCAACTCCTTTAGACATTCTTGTGTGAGAGTCACCACCTATAATGATGGCCCACTCGTCGATCGTAATGTCATTAAGAACTTTATGAATAACATCTGTCATTGCATGGTATTCACCTTTAGGATCACGCGCTGTGATTACTCCGAAATCATTCATAAATTTCATCAATTTAGGAATATTCGTCTGCGCTTTTTTATCCCATACTGAAGCCGTATGACATCCTGACTGGTAGGCACCGTCTACGATCGGAGAGATCACAGTTGCTGCCATTGATTCCAGTTCCTGGGCCGTCATCAGACCTGTCGTATCCTGAGAACCGACAATGTTCACTTCTACACGGACGTCAGAACCGGCATGTAATAATTTACCTTCCGTAATGCCCACAGCATTTCTGTTGAAGATTTTTTCAACGGCAGTAAGACCCTGTCCTTCGATAGAGATTTCTTTGGAAGGTGCAAAGACAAGAGGCGTTTCAATTCCTAACGCTCTTGCAGCAAAAGTCTGCAATTTTTTACCAAATACGATGGCATAAGAGCCACCGGCCTTAATGAACTCTAATTTTTGAGGAGTAAATGATTTTGAAATATCTTTCAGTTCTTTGTCCCCGTTATATAATTTCTTTTCTTTGGTATTGATTGTTAAAACTGTTCCTGTTGCTACTGAATAAGCTTCTTCTAAAACGATGTCACCATTCTCGTTACGAACAGGGTTTCCGTTTTCGTCCACTTTTTTCACCCAGTTCTGAAGGTCGATCCCGATACCTCCTGTTACATCTACCGTAGTAAGGAAAATCGGAGAAATACCATTGGTACCCCCGACAATCGGAGCGATATTTACAAATGGAATATAAGGGCTCGCCTGTTTACCGGTCCATAAAGCGACGTTGTTTACTCCCGACATACGGGATGATCCTACACCCATGGTTCCTTTTTCAGCGATAAGCATAACACTTGCATCAGGATGCTGTATCTGCAAAGCCCGGATTTCTTCCTGCGCCTCGGGAGTGATCATGCATTTCCCGTGCAGCTCACGGTCTGATCTTGAATGCGCCTGGTTACCCGGAGAAAGTAAGTCTGTGGAAATGTCACCTTCACCTGCGATAAATGTTACGACCTTAATTTCTTCAGCAACTTCAGGCAGTTTAGTAAAGAATTCAGCTTTTGCGTAGCTTTCAAGGATTTCTTTTGCAATGGCATGGCCACTGTTGAAGGCGCTCTTCAGGCGGTCCGTGTCTGCTTCATAAAGGAAAACCTGAGTTTTAAGCACTTCAGCAGCCTGACGGGCAATGTCTTCATCGTTACCTAAAGCCAAATCCAGTAATACCTCGATCGATTTGCCACCTTTCATGTGAGATAATAATTCGAAGGCAAAAACAGGAGTTATTTCTTCTACTACGGATTCTCCAAGAATAATTTCTTTCAAAAACTTAGCTTTTACGCCTGCTGCACTTGTCGTTCCCGGTAAAGTGTTATAAATAAAAAATTTCAGAGAGTCAGCCCTGTGTTTATTAGCTGTATCTTTAATCTGTGCAATGATTTCACTTAATAATTCTGCACCGTCAATCGGCTTTGGATGAAGCCCCTGGCTTTTTCTTTCTTCAATTTCTTGGATGTAATCCTGATAAATATTCATAATGATAGAAGTCTTTTCAATTTAAGAGTAGATTCACACACTGTTATACTTCTTTTGTAAAGTGCGCGAACTATATAAAGTATTTAGATCCTTTCGCACAAAAAGCAGTCATAACAACATCTACTTCATTTGAAATATAAGATAAATGTTCGCGTTAAAGGTTATGTATATAATTTTTTTGGAAGTGTGGATAGCCTACCTGTAATTTTTTACAAACTCTTAAGGGGTAAGTTTTACACTTTTTTTGATACTGTAATGATCAAAAATCATATCTCCAAAACGTTTTAAATTATCTGACACTTAAAATGTTCCCAAATTTACGGATTTTAAATATTTTTTAAAGATGAAATTATTTAGATTCTTTATAAATATGAATTTTATAATTTCTATTTTTAGCCCTATTTTTGCAGACAAATGATGATTATGAAGAATTTAGTTAATTTTTTCGGGGTATTTATTTCGGTTTTCGTTTTTTCCCAGACCCGATCTGTGAAAAATCTTCCCGTGAAAAGTGTGCAGAATAGCCAGGTGAAAAAACCGGTTCAGACAAAGCCCAATCCTGATCTGGTACTATTAAATGAAGACATTCCTGTTTTAATTCCAAAAAAGAAAAACGGAAATTTCGGATACATCAACCAAAAAGGGAAATTTATTATTCAGCCGGATTATCATATTGCCGTATTTTTTGCTGAAGACTGCAATCTTTTGAATTCTCCAAATGAAAAAGCCCGGAAATTCGGCACCGAAGACTATGCTACCGTTGAAAAAGAAAAGATTTCATACAGGATCGATAAGTCCGGAAAGAGAGTATATCAGTATAAAGATTCGGATCTTGCGAAATGTAAAAGTGAGTTTAAACAGCAGCTGTTTCATGCATATGTCTTAAACGGTTTCTACGGAATTATTGAAGATGCAAGGTTTAAGAATGCGGCAGATTACAAAGACTATCAGATTTATCCGCAGTACCAGTATCTGCATATTCTGGAGGGCGATGATTTGACAGATCCGATGATTATTGCTTTGCATAATGACAAATTCGGAATTATTGACGTTAACAACAGAATTATCGTGCCTTTTGAATACGAAGATATCAAACGCAATTTCAGCTGGAAGCTGGGTAAGATGTTTGAAGTTTCAAAAGACGGAATACATTATTATTATATTGATGCTGACAATAAAGCCTATTAATGCCGGAAGCTTAAAAGCAGCTTAATTTTAAATATCAAAAAAATCTGATACGGAAGTTAAAATCTATATCTCGTATATTTTTTGTAATTTCGCGGCTGAAATAAAGGGGTGCTGTAAAAAGCTGAGATTATACCCAATGAACCTGGAACGGATAATGCTGTTTAGGGAATTTAAAATGTACCGTTGAACAATCGACTATATGCCAGGTGGCAGGTCAGATTGTTAAGTTTAACAGATACATTATTTAATCCGCCCCTTTTATTCATTAAATTTTAAAATTTAGAGAATGAAAGGATTTATTTTTTTAGGGCTTACCGTGGGCTCTTTTGCTTTTGTACAGGCACAAAACACGGATTCCCTAAAAATACGGGAAATTGAAGCAGTCAGCTTTACAAAAAGACTTCCTGTCGCAAAAGAAATCATTAATGTTCAGAAGGATCTCGACAGCCGGAATCTTGGCCAGGATTTACCGATTCTTTTAAAAAATCAAACCTCTGTTATTTCTACCTCTGATGCAGGAAATGGAGTGGGATATACCGGTTTTAGAATTCGTGGGGTTGCCGGTAGAGGCATTAACGTCATGATGAATGGCGTACCGTTTAATGATTCAGAAAGCCAGGGAACATTTTTTGTCAACGTACCGGATCTCACAAGTTCGGCGTCTCAGATTGTTATTCAGAGAGGAGTCGGAACTTCCAATAACGGAGTTTCTGCATTCGGAGCAAGTATCAATGTAATTTCTAAGGAACCTGACGAAAAATTCTATGTGAAAACAGATGACAGTTACGGCTCCTTCAATACATATAAGTATTCCGCAGAAGTGGGTTCCGGAAAATTCTGGGGAAACAGGCTCTCGGTGATGGGACGGTATACGCATATAAATTCCGACGGATATGTCGACAGGGCTTCATCCAGGCTAAACTCGTATAACTTTACCGCGCTTTTTGAAGAAGGAAATACTAAAATCCGCTTAATGGCTTTTGGGGGTAAAGAAAAAACATACCAGGCGTGGAACGGTATAGACAGAAATACCTGGGAGACGGATCCTACATTCAATTATTCAGGTGCTATTTATGATGAAGCGGGAAATATTTCAAGTTTCTATGATAATGAAACAGATAACTACAGACAAAATCATTACCAGTTGCTGTGGGAACAAAAGTTCAATGACCGCTGGAATTTAGAAACGACACTGCACTATACAAAAGGCAAAGGTTATTACGAAAATTATAAGCAGGGAGATCCTTTTTCAAGATACAATCTACCGGATATTAATAACGAGGAGAATTCTGATTTTATAAGAAAAAAATGGCTTAATAATGATTTTTACGGAATTGTTTCGACTTTATACGGGAAATTTGAAAATCTTGATTTAAACTTTGGGGCCGTCGCCAATCAGTATTACGGCAGGCATTTCGGAAATGTGACCGGGGTGTTTCTTCCTCAGGTTGATGAATATGAATATTACAGAAACCGTTCCGTGAAAAATGAAGTTGCCGGATTTGCCAAAGCTTTAATTAAAGTCAATGATTTCGAATTCTTCGGAGATCTTCAGCTGAGGCATATCGATTATGATACCAGGATTCTTCAGGAAGGGGATGGCGAAGGCGGAAATATGAATAAAAACTGGTTGTTTTTTAATCCGAAAGCCGGAGTGAACTACAGAATCGGAAACGGGAAAGTTTTCTTATCGTATGCGCACGCACAGCGCGAGCCCAACCGGGATGATTTAATGGCAGATCCTGATGTAAAAGCGGAAAGGCTTCATGATTTCGAAGCCGGAATTGAAAAACAGTTCGGAATTGTTTCATTCACTGCGAACTTATACTATATGTATTATGTAAATCAGTTGGTACTGAATGGTGAACTTAATAATGTGGGTGCTTTTATCAGGACAAATTCGGGGGAAAGCTACAGAAGAGGAATTGAAATAGGAGCACTGGCAAAATTATCAAAACAGTGGGAGCTTTCAGGAAATGTAAGTCTTAGCCAGAACAGGAATTTAGATTTCAAGATCGAAGATGAAACGATGGTTACGGATTTAGGAAACACCCAGATTTCTTTTTCACCAGATGTAATTGCCAATCTGGGATTGAAATTCAATCCAAACAAAAATTTTCAGTTTGCTTTGATGAACCAATATGTCGGTAAACAGTATCTGGACAACACAGAAAGCACCAATTTACAGCTAAAGGATTATTTCCTGACTGATTTCAATGCCCAGTACCAGTTTAAGATTAAAAACAATGATATCGCTTTGAAATTACTGGTGAATAACCTTTTCAATAAAAAATATGTGAACAATGGAGCGGTTTATGATGGCGACCCGTATTATTTTTCTCAGGCAGGGACCAACTTTATGTTTGGGATCAGCTGGAAAATCCAGTAACATTCATGATGAATATTTTACCTCTATATAAAGTAAAATGTTAGATTAATTTTTAAGGGCTGCTACGGCAGCCTTTTGTTTTTAAGTATTATTTAAAAACAGAGTTAAAAATTGTGAAATACCTAAAAAGGATGAAATTAACCGAACTGCTTTTAATTTAGAGTATATAAGATGTTTTTTCATGAAAATATATAAAAAAATAAAGAAAATAAGAGGTTTATGATTACGGAATATGAAAAAATGCAATATTAATAAACCGATATTTTCTCTTTCTTACAAAAACAAATGACCGAAAAAGTCATCAGAAAGTTATAAATTTGCCATCAAATGAATATTTCAGCTTACATTTTAGATTATCTGAAACAATTCGGAACGGTGACTGTTCCGAACTTTGGCGTTTTCTATCTGGAAAAATCCAAAGCAATTATTAATTCTGAAAATGGGAGCATCCTTCCTCCTTCCAGCCAGATTGCTTTTACTTCAGACTACGGACTGCAGTCAGATGATCTGGCGGCCTATATTGCAGGCCAGAAGCAGATGTCACTTGAGGCTTCAAAGACAGATTTGCAGATTCAGACCGATTTCTGGAAAAAAAAGCTTCAGGCCGACCAGGCTGTGGATATTCAGAACCTCGGAACTATTTTTATTGAAGACGGGCACACCCATTTCAGAGGAAATAGGCTGCCATCTGACCATCCGGATTTTTACGGATTGGAGGAAATCAAAATTTCAGATATCAATAGTACGGGAAAACCTGTACAGATTGTTAGTTCTGAAAGTGATTACAAATTCAAAAAATCGATCTTGTGGATTTTTCTGATTGTACTACCGGTGTTAGGGTTGCTGTTTTTGGCCTATACCCAGCAGGAGCTGCTTTTCGGGGAAAAATCTTTCGATAACGTGTCGGTAAAAACCAAAACACACAGAATCGTAAAAGATACGATCAAGATTAATGTACATACTCCGCCTGTTCAGGATTCTGTAAAGAAAGATTCGGCAGTAAAACCTGCTGATATCAAGGTGAAGACTCAGCCCATTCAAAAACAACACTAAAACAACATGGCAAAAGTAAAAAAAGCGTCAGAATCTCTGACCATTATGACCAATATTGTACTTCCTAATGAAACCAATTCTCTAAGAAACCTTTTCGGAGGTGAACTTTTGGCAAAAATGGACCGTTGTGCGTCTATTTCAGCGGCAAGACATTGTGAAAGGAGAGTCGTTACCGCTTCGGTCAATCACGTATCATTTCATCATCCGATTCCTGAAGGAGGTGTTGTGGTTTTGGAATCTAAAGTCTCAAGAGCTTTTTCAACTTCCATGGAGGTGTATGTAGATGTTTGGCTGGATGATCCTATCAATCAGAAAAAAGTACATTCCAATGCCGGAATTTATACTTTTGTAGCGGTAGACGAATTTAACCGCCCGATTCCAATTCCGGAAATGATTCCTGAAACGGAAGAAGAAAAAGAACGTTTTGCCGCGGCTTTCAGAAGAAAAGAGTTATCACTGATTCTTTCCGGAAGAATGAAGCCTCTGGAGTCTGTCGAATTGAAAAAACTTTTCCAGGATCCAAAGGAAGATCAATAAAATAAATATTTGTAGGATAAAATGCTTTTAATCTTGTTGAGCAGTGCTCGCGGGTTAAAAGCATTTTTAGTTTGAAGAGCCTGTTTCAATTTTTTGAGGCTGTTTCTACTTTCCACGATCCCGTTTTGTTACGTTTCGCAAACACTGGGAGGTTACAATTGGGCTATAATTTGTAAGAAAAAAGGAATTTCGGTATAAGCATAAAGCTTGTGCGGTTTAATAAATCTTACGAAATTTGTTTTCGCAATATTCAATTTTCCAATTTTAAAGTAACAATATGAAGATTCTCCTTTTAGATAAAAACCATCCTTTAATTACCGAACAGCTTTTAGCTAAAAACTTTATCCTTGAAGAGGATTTCACCTCTTCCTATGATGAGGTATGCCGGAAAATTCAAAATTATGAGGGTGTTATCATCCGCAGCAGAATTCCTCTGGATAAAAATTTTCTGGAGAATGCGAAAAATCTGAAATTTATTGCCAGAGTAGGAGCGGGAATGGAAAATATTGATATTCCGGTGGCGGAAAAATTGGGAATCCAGCTCATTAGCTCCCCGGAAGGAAACAGAGATTCTGTGGCAGAACATGCAGTTGGCATGCTGCTGATTTTGATGAACCGGCTCTTTATAGCCTCTCAGGAAGTAAAAAAAGGAATCTGGCTGCGTGAAGAGAACCGCGGCGATGAGTTGCTGGGAAAAACAGTAGGATTAATCGGGTATGGAAATATGGGGAAAGCAACGGCAAAAAGATTTTCGGGATTCGGATGTACGGTTATTTTTCATGACCTGATACCAGGTCTTTTCGATGAATATGCTACCCAGGTTTCATTGGAAGAGTTAAAGGAAAATGCGGATGTCATCAGTCTTCATATTCCGATCACCCCGGAAACCCATTATCTCGTTGACGCTGCATTTATTTCTGATATGAAAAAAGATTTTTATCTCATCAATACGGCGAGAGGGAAAAATGTTGAAACCAGAAGCTTAGTGAATGCTTTAAAATCAGGAAAAATAAAAGGCGCCTGCCTGGATGTGCTGGAATATGAAAAATCTTCTTTTGAAAACCTTGAACTGGAAAATGATGACCTTCGATATCTCCTTGAATCGGAGAAGGCAATAGTAACCCCTCATATCGCAGGGTGGACGGTCCAGAGTAAAATAAAACTCGCACAGGTAATCGTTGATAAAATTACAGCACAGTTTGCCTCTTAAAAGCGTTCCTTTAAAAATTATTTAATTTATAATTTTCTCTTTTTATTTCTTTGTGTTAAATAATTCATAATTTATGCTCAATATATAATATTTATTTCGAGTTTTATTAAATTGCCGCTCATTTTTGAAACTATGGGGATGCGCAATTTTGTACTTATTTTGACTGTTTTTTTATCACTTTTTTCCTGCAAAAAAAAATCTGAAGCCAAAGAAGATAAAACGGAAAGTACGACTTCGTTACCCAATTACGGAAATGTAGACCTTAGTAAAGTTTTTACCAAAGAAGACGCTCATCTGCCGGACAAAGCGTCCCTGGTAAGATATATAGACCAGTATTATCAGAAAATCTGGAATGCAGGTAATCTGAGCGGAGGGATTCTGGTAGCCAAAGGAGATGATATTCTCTATGAAAATTACAGAGGCTTCGGCAGAGAAGGACATCAGATGCCTATCGATAAAAATACACCTTTACATGTGGCCTCAGTTTCAAAAACGATGACCGCCATGGCGATGATGAAGCTCATTGAAGCCGGTAAGATTAAATTGTCAGACCATCTGACGAAATATTTTCCCGGATTTCCTTATCCCGGGATTACCGTTCAGACATTATTGGATCAAAGAAGCGGGCTTCCCAAATACGAATATTTTATTACTAAAATACAGCCGGCTCCGGCAGAACTTTCCAAGGCTTTTATCACCAATCAGGATATTCTGAACATGATTGTTAAATATAAGCCTGAAATGGCCAGGGATACGGATACAGGATTCATGTACTGTAATACAAATTTTGCTCTGCTCGCGTTACTGATCGAAAAAGTTACGGGAATTTCTTTTCCGCAGGCGATGAAAGAAATGGTTTTCGATCCTTTAAAGATGAAAAATACCTATATCTTCCAGGAAAAAGATATTCCGACTGCAGCCCAGTCTTTTTATTATGGCGGAAATAAGTTATATCCTCTCGACAGGCTGGATCTGATCTATGGTGATAAAAACGTGTACACCACGCCAAGAGATCTCTATAATTTTTCCAAAGCCATGTTTTCAAAGGATTTTTTAAAGCCTGAACTCATGCAGATGGTGTTTTCTCCGTACAGCAATGAAAAAGCAGGGATGAATAATTACGGCCTGGGATTCAGGATGAAAATTTTTGATAACGGAGAGAAATTAACGTACCATAACGGGTGGTGGCATGGAACCAATTCTGTTTTTGCCCACCTCCTGAAATCAAAAGTGACGATCGTAGCCATCGGTAACGCGTACTCTAACAAAGTATATACTGCTTTGGCATTGTCTGGTCTGTTTGAAGATTTTCCGGCTCAGAAGGATAAACTGAACAGTATTATGAGTGACGGCAGAGATACTTTAAACAGTCATCATGAAGTTTATGGAGAATAATGTTTATTTTTGCGTAAACATATCATGAAAAGACTTCTTCTATTATTCGTTTTGGCTTTTCTTGTACAGTCCTGTGCAAGAGTAGGATCACCTGTAGGTGGTACAAAAGACAGTATAGCTCCGAAATTTTTAAGCTCAAATATTGATTCCACACGGATTAATGTTAATAGAAATATAAAGGAGCTCCGTCTTGATTTTGATGAGTATATAACCCTGAAGGACATCAATAAAAACCTGATCATCTCTCCGCCGATCAAGAATATCAAAAGGATTCTTCCTTCCAATATAGCCAATAAATTTGTACTGATTCAGTGGACCGATACTTTGCAGGCCAATACAACCTACAATTTCAATTTTGGGAACTCTATTGTCGATAACAATGAAGCGAATATCCTTCGTTATTTTAATTTTGCCTTTTCAACAGGCGATAAGCTGGATGATCTTTATATCAGTGGAGAAATTAAAGATGCCATGGCTATTAAAAAGGCCACTGCTGAAAACAAATTTGTAGTAGGTCTTTATCAGGTAAAAGATACCATCAATTACAGACAGAAACCCTATTATATCACGAAAGTAGATGAGGACGGGTATTATGAACTGAATTATTTATCTCCGGGTAAATATAAGATCATTGCTTTCGAGGATGAAAACGGAAACTCGATGTATGATCCCGGAAAGGAAAAAGTTGGCTTTCAGAAAGAAACCGTAGATGTGGAAAAATCGATTTCCGGACTTAATCTGAAGTTATACCCATCGAGAAAACCCCTGAAATATCTGGAAATGAAGGAAGCGCCGGGTGGTGTTTCAATGGCTTTTGAAGGAAAACCTGAGAACGTGAAGGTTGAACCGCTCAATGAAAAAATTAAAGAATATAAAGTAACTCACGTGCCAAAATCAGATACGGTGAGAATTTGGTTTGATGCTGTAAAAAGTGATGTCGGACAGACTTCCACAGAAAACCTTAAGTTTGGATATAATGCCGACGGTAAAAAAGATACGCTCTATAATTCCTCTCTTTTTTACAAGTATAACGCTAAAAACGTAATGGATATCAATAACGATATTGGTGGAAATGCACTGGCTCCCAAATCAGATTTTAAGATTCTTTCCAATTATTATCTTGATAAAATAGATCCTGAAAAGTGGGTGCTGAAAAGTGACAGTGTAACAACCCAGCAGTTTACTGCCAGAATTTCAGAGTCTAATCCTTACCAGATTTTGGTGCAGTCCGATTTTATTGAAGGAAAAAAATATCAGCTTACCATTCCGAAAGAAACGGTGTCGTCATTTTTTGCCAAAAATACCCAATCGAAACGATTTGACTTCGAAGCAGATAAAGTAGAAAACTATGGCAGCTTGGCATTTGAGATAGAAAACGCTCCGGCATCCGGCTACTGGATTCAGTTATTGGATACCTCTGAAAAAGTTGTCTATCAGAAATATACGAAAGGCAGTAAAGTGAAATTTGATATTTTAAAGCCAGCCGAGTATATCGTACGGATTCTTGTTGATAATAACAATAACAAATATTGGGATGAAGCAGATTTCCTGAATGAAGTCTTTGCGGAAGAATCATTTGTGTTTTATAAAGCGGTCGTCATAAGGCCTCTGTGGGATACTAATGAGAACTGGGATCTGAAAGATACAAGAACACTGGATAAACCTAAAGCAACAATCCCTGTGAAAATTTCTGATCCTGCCCAGGAAAAACCTGTACAACAGGATGCTAATAACCGTGAAATAAAGTCAGATAATGCTATTTTGACGCCTGTAAAATAGTTATGAAAACCGCAAAAAAAATAGTGTTCTGGTGCCTTGTAGGCTTTGCTCTAATGCAGTTTATCCCTATTGACAGAGTGAATAAACCCATTGATCATAAAGTCAACTTTGTAGAAGCAAAGAAAACGCCGGAAAAAATTGCCGGCTTAATAAAAAGAGCCTGCTATGACTGTCATTCCAATGAAACGGTTTATCCGAAATACGCCTATATCGCTCCTGTATCATGGTCTGTAAAAAGCCATGTTAACGAAGGACGGGAGCATCTTAATTTCTCCGTTTGGGATACTTATGGTAAAGAACTGAAAGAAAATATGCTTGACCGCGCCGTAGAGAGTATTCAGAATAAAATGATGCCTATGCCGGGCTATATTGTTTATCACAAAGAAGCCAATCTATCTTCCGCAGAAAGAAAATTGCTGGCCAACTATTTCGAAGACATGCTGAAATCTAAAACGTATTAAAATCAAAAAACTCCTGCAGTTGCAAGAGTTTCAGTTTATCTTATATGTTTTAGATAATTTTCAAAAAATTGCTTCTGTGAGTCAAAAGCAAGATCATCCGTATTTAATTCTTTTAACGGAACCCATATCGCTTCCGAAATTTCCGAAAGTTCAAGATTTACCTCAAATTTTTCTGAGACCGTATATTCATAAAAAAGGTCAATGGTATTGTAATCAATCTCTTTATACTGGTATATATTAGGAAGACTGGTTATGTATTTTAATCCCGCAATATCAACCGTAAGCTGAAGCTCTTCGAAAAGTTCTCTTTTGCAGGCTGTTTCTGCACTTTCCCGGGGGTCTATAAATCCTCCTGCCAGATCAAGTTTTCCTTTTTTGGGATCTTTGTTTCTCCGGGTCAGATAAATTTCATCTTCAAATCTTATCACCACCGCTACCGCACCGGCGACATTGTTATATAATGAGAAATTGCAATGGGGACAGCTCCATTTTTTTTCGCCGTCCCAGTGGAGAGATTCTTGGCCGCAGCTGGGGCAATATTTCAGTAATTTCATTAAGCAGTATTGATATTTCGCGGGTGATAGCTTAAGATAACATCTCTGAGTTCCTCCGTTTTCAGATGGGTGTAGATTTCCGTTGTCGTAATGCTGGAATGCCCAAGCATTTCCTGAATATAACGAAGATCTGCACCGTTCTGCAACAAATGAGTTGCAAATGAATGTCTGAAAGTATGGGGAGATATTTTTTTGCTTACCCCGGCTTTGTCTGTTAATTCCTTTATAATTAAAAATACGATGACTCTTGACATAGACGTTCCTCTGCTGTTCAGGAAAAGAGTGTCTTCATATTTTTTATTAATTTTATTATGGGCACGAACGTCACGGATGTAGCTTCTCAGTAATTCAGCCGTATAGTCTGCCAATGGAACAAAACGGATTTTATTTCCTTTCCCGTTTACTTTGATGTACTGTTCCTTAAAATTAATATTCGAAATTTTAAGCTCGATGAGTTCCGATACGCGGAGCCCGCATCCGTAAAGCACTTCTATGATACATTGGTTTCTCTTTCCAAGATCTGAACTCACTTCTATAGCGTTGATGATCCTGTTGATATCCGGTAAGCTTAATGTATCGGGTAGATAGAGTCCCAGTTTAGGTCCTTCCAGTAAAGCAGCAGGATTGTCTTCACGGTATTCATCTTCCAGTAAAAATTTAAAGAAGGCTTTAATGGAAGATATCCATCTTGCCTGCGATCTTTCGCTGAATTTCTGTTTGGAAAGATTGAAGATGTACTCCTGTAGATTTTCGTAGCCTATAGCGTCCGGACCGACATTCTCCAGATCTTCTACGGCATAGTCTTTTAGTTTTTTGATGTCCCGTACATACGCGTCGAGAGTGTTTTCTGAAAAATTCCTTTCAAAACGAAGGAAGATTTCAAAATCCTTAATTTTTTCATCCCAAGTCATTGTGTGTTATTTTTTTAGTTCACAGTCCGATATTTGTTCTATTTCGATGTTATGGTTTCTCAAGAACGATATTCCGTCATCGTCCGAATATTCATTAATATAAACCAGTCTGGTAATTCCCGCCTGCAAGATCAGCTTACTGCATTCTTTACATGGAGATAGCGTCAGATACAAGGTTGCCCCCTTTGCAGATTGAGTGGAAGCCGCTAATTTCAATATTGCATTAGCTTCTGCATGGAGTACGTACCACTGGGTTTTCCCTTCTGCATCCTCACAGCAGTTTTCAAATCCTGAAGGAGTACCATTATAACCATCTGAAATAATCATCCTATCTTTTACGATAAGAGCTCCTACCTGTTTTCGTTTACAGTAGGATAGTTTTGCCCATTCCTGAGCCATTTTTAGATAAGCCTTGTCAAACTTATTCATACCGCAGCATTAAGGTTTTTTCGAAATAATTTGTATTAAGGTTGTTAGAAGTTAGGCTTTCTTTTTTCAATAAAAGCAGAAACTCCTTCTTTCTTATCGTCAAGTTCAAAGACTTCTCCGAAATATTTTATTTCGGTTTCAAAACCTTTTTCAGTATCCGATAAGTTCACTGCATGAATTGCCTTGGAAATTGCCATGGGTGAATTGTGGGCAATAACGTTTGCTAATTCCTTTGTTTTGGTTAATAATTCTTCAATAGGATATACTTCATTCACCAGCCCGATTTCTTTAGCCCTTTGAGCTGAAATCATTTTGGCAGAGAAGATCATTTCGTTGGCAATACCTTTTCCGACAAGCTTGGGAAGCCTTTGGGTACCACCATAACCGGGAATTAATCCCAAAGTTACTTCCGGTAATCCCAGTCTGGCATTTTCCGATGCATATCTGATATGGCATGCCATAGCAAGCTCAAGACCACCCCCTAATGCAAAGCCGTTTACGGCTGCAATAACAGGTTTGGTCATATTTTCAATTTTATTAAATAAATTTTGGTGACCGTTACGTGCCAGTTCCTCAGCTTCCGCCTGACCAAAATCACTGAATTCTTTAATGTCCGCTCCCGCTACAAAAGACTTTTCGCCGCTTCCGGTAATAATTACCACTCTGCAGGATGGGTCAGAATTTAAGTCATCAACAGCTGAGCTGAGTTCCTGAATGGTCTTTGCATTCAACGCATTCAGACTTTCAGGTCTGTTTATGGTAATGAATGATATTTTATCGTGTTTTTCTAATAATATATTTTCGTAATTCATTTTTCCACTTTTAATATTATCATTTGCAAATTATAAATTTTTTGCAAAAAAAAGGAAAAAATATTAACTTTTTTTCCTTTATTTTAATTGATATTATGGTTTAATATAATTATTTGGAATGATTCATCATATTGGCGTCAATATTAACGTTCAGTCTCGCTGCCACTTTCATGCCAAGCTCAATATTCGCCCGGAAAAAATGACACAATTGTCTGTTGATGATTTCCTCTCTCTTAGACCCGCCTATTGCCCGCATACTTCCTACAATATTGTTAATCAGATTCTCACGATCTTCAGTATTCATTGCTTTCGAATACAATAAGCCTGGCTGTGTGTAATGATCGTCATCGTTTTCGTTTCTGTTATAACTTGCAACGTGTGCGCTGTCCAGTTCGTATTCGTAGTTTTTATACGCAGGGTCAGGTTTAATATCATCAAAACTGTTGGGATGGTAATTCGGTTTGTCCAGATATGCACTGGCATCTGCCATGAAGCCGTCTCTTTGGTAGTTATTCGTTGCAAAAGGACACCTGTTCACTTCCAGTTGATGAGCATTTACGCCTACCCGGTACCGATGGGCATCAGGATAAGAAAACAACCTTCCCTGGAGCATTTTATCAGGTGAAAAACTGATGCCGTTGATCAGGTTGGCGGGAGAAAATGTAGACTGTTCTACGTGTGCAAAATAATTGACAGGAACTTCATTCAGTTCCATTTCGCCGACCTCGATTAGTGGGAAATCACCCTGAAACCATACCTTTGTGATATCAAAAGGATTCCATCTGAAATCCCTTGCCTGCTGTTCGGTCATTACCTGAATATACATCGTCCATTTTGGGAAATCACCGTTTTCGATAGCATGGCAAAGATCTTCCTGCGCAAAATCAGGATTTTCTCCAGCCATTCTAACTGCATCGTCATTGGTGAAGTTTTTGATGCCCTGTTTTGTTTTAAAATGAAACTTTACCCACGTTCTTTCGTTATCTGCATTGATCATTGAGAAGGTGTGAGATCCGAAACCGTGCATATGTCTGTATCCGTAAGGTGTTCCTCTGTCAGACATCAAAATTAAAACCTGATGAAGCGATTCCGGATTCAGACTCCAGAAATCCCACATCATGGTAGCACTTTTTAAATTGGTCTTCGGCACTCTTTTCTGGGTGTGGATAAAATCCGGAAACTTTTTAGCGTCCTTAACGAAAAAAACGGGTGTATTATTTCCTACCAAATCCCAGTTTCCGTCTTCCGTATAAAATTTTAACGCAAAACCCCTCGGATCTCTTGCGGTATCGGCACTTCCTTTTTCGCCACCCACCGTAGAAAAACGGGCAAACATTTTACAGCTATTGCCAACCTTGGCGAACAACTTTGCTTTGGTATATTTTGTAATGTCATGGGTGACCGTGAATTTTCCGTAGGCTCCGCTTCCCTTTGCATGAACGATTCTTTCCGGAATTCTTTCCCGTACGAAATGAGCAAGATTCTCCTGTAGAATGAAATCCTGTAATAAGACCGGACCCCTCGGTCCAACTGTTTGAGAATCCTGATGTTCAAAATACGGAGCGCCGTTGCTTAACGTTAATTTTTTAGAATCCATACCCTTATGATTTGAATAAATAATTTCTTTTTGAATTGTATTATGTAAAGGTACTAAATATCAAATTAACTTGAATTTTTGATGGGTAATGACAAAAACGTTATATCTTTGTAATAGATAATATTAATCAGATGAACATTCAGCAACTGGAGTATCTTATCGCGGTAGATAAGTACAAACATTTTGGTAAAGCTGCCCAGGCATGCTTCATTACACAACCTACGCTAAGTGCAATGATCCAGAAATTTGAGGATGAACTGGATGTGAAGGTGTTCGACAGGACCACACATCCGATCCGGACTACAGATGTAGGCCTTCAGATAATCGATCAGGCCAAGGTAATTATAGAATCTGTCAATGAACTCAAGAACAAAGCCAATCTTTTAAATAATATTTTGGGGGGAACAATCAATCTTGGAATTATTCCCACCGTATCATCATTTATCCTTCCAACGGAAATTTTCAGGTTTTTGGAACAAAATCCGAAAATCCAGATGAATGTAAAGGAAATGACCACCGATAATATCATTAAAGCTTTAAAAGCCGGTGAGCTCGATGCCGGGATTATTTCTACACCTTACGATTCTGCAGATGAGTTTTATCAGGACTTTTTATTCAATGAAGAATTGATGATTTACAGCTCTAATACGGAGGCGAACAAAAAGAATACTTATGTTGTTCCTGAAGATCTGAATGTAGAGAAGGTCTGGCTGCTGGAAGAAGGAAACTGTTTAAGAAATCAGTTTGAAAATATCTGTCATTTAAAAGAAAATACATTAAAACCTAAAAATCTGGATTTCCTGGCATCTAATATTCAGACGTTGGTACACATGGTCGATAAAGTGGGTGGAATCAGTATTTTGCCGGAATTGGCGTTGAATCAGCTGTCTGAACAGCAAAAAGATAATGTTTTCAGATTTAAAAAGCCATTCCCGTACAGAGAGATCAGCATTATTTATTATAAGCCGACCTTCAAGCAGAAAATTATTGACGAATTAGCACATTCTATCAGAACTTCATTGGAGCAAAAGCTTCATTACCATGAAAATCCGAAAGAATTCGTAAGCATAAAACCACAATAATTTATTAATGATAAACAACAGTATATCGTTAATTTAAAGAAAATTACAATTAGTAAACAAAAATTTTGAGTATTAAAAAAATAGTACTTAAATTTGCCAACGTTTACGACGAGGAAAAATTTGACCTGATTGCAACCTCTATAAAAATATGCTAAAACAGTATTCTTTTTTAGGCTTTCTGGGCAATTATTCTTATTTTTCTTCAAAAATTATTTTAATCTAAAAAACAAATAGAATAATATGTCTTATTTATTTACATCTGAATCCGTTTCAGAAGGGCATCCAGATAAAATTGCCGATCAGATCTCCGATGCGTTAATCGATCATTTTTTAGCATACGATAAAACTTCAAAAGTAGCTTGTGAAACTCTTGTAACTACAGGGCAGGTCGTTTTGGCGGGTGAGGTGAAATCTGATGCTTATCTTGATGTACAGACCATCGCCAGAGAGGTGATCAACGGAATCGGATATACCAAAGGCGAGTATATGTTCAATGGTGATTCCTGTGGAGTGATTTCTGCCATTCATGAGCAGTCTCCGGATATCAACCAGGGTGTTGACAGAGCGGTAAATGATGAGTCATTCGAGGCCAAAGCAAATGCTCAGGGAGCTGGTGACCAGGGGATGATGTTTGGATACGCGACCAATGAAACGGCGAACTATATGCCATTGGCCTTAGATTTAGCACATACTATTCTTAAAGAGCTTTCTGCGATCAGAAGAGAAGATTCTGAGATAAGGTATCTTCGTCCTGATGCAAAAAGCCAGGTTACGATCGAATATTCCGATGATCACAAACCGGTAAGAATTGATTCTATTGTGGTATCTACACAGCACGATGACTTCGGAAATGAGGAAGAAATGCTCAACAAAATCCGTGAGGACATTAAAAATATTCTGATTCCCCGAGTAGTGGCGCTTCAGCCTGAGGAAATCAAAGCTTTATTCAACGATCAGATTAAGTATCATATCAATCCGACAGGTAAATTCGTTATTGGAGGACCTCACGGCGATACCGGTCTCACAGGAAGAAAAATTATTGTTGACACCTACGGTGGAAAGGGTGCTCACGGGGGCGGTGCTTTCTCCGGTAAAGATCCTTCAAAAGTAGACAGAAGTGCTGCTTATGCAACAAGACATATTGCTAAAAACTTAGTTGCTGCAGGAGTTGCTGATGAAGTCCTGGTACAGGTATCGTATGCTATCGGTGTGGCTGAGCCTTGCGGATTATACATCAATACCTACGGTACGGCAAAAGTAGATCTGCACGACGGAGAAATTGCTAAAAAAGTATCTTCGATTTTTGATCTGAGACCTTATGCTATTGAGCAGAACTTAAAGCTGAGAAATCCTATCTACCAGGATACAGCATCTTACGGTCATATGGGAAGAGAACATTATACAGCTGATAAAACCTTCAATAAGGGGCATAAGAATGAGTTAACCATTACAGGCCTTGAATTTTTTACCTGGGAAAAATTAGACAAAGTTGAAGAAATTAAAGCCGCTTTCGGAATTTAATTTTTTCTTTAACATAATAAATAACTGCTTTATCTTTTCGGTAAGGCAGTTTTTTTTAATTTTACACTAAATAAATTAAAGATGATGAATTTTCGTTCTGCGATAGCGGTTCTTTCCGTGTTTTTTTTAAGCATCGTAGCAAAAGCTCAGTATACCGTACATAAAATGGTGAGTGTAGGATATACCTACCAAAATCAGAGTTTTGGAGAAGTGGGAGGGAAATTGCTGTTCCTGAAAAATGATGATGTTATTTACAGGCTGGGAGGGTCTGCCTTAATGGGTTCTGCCCATTCACAATTTGTAATCATGCCGAAGCTGCAGGCTGACGTGCTGCTTAACTTTCAGAGGAATGTTGATTTCTACCATTCTTACTATTTTTTAGTAGGAGCGGAAGGAACAAATAAATATGTGGCACCCAAAATCGGGGTGAGTCTTTTCGGAATTCTGGATCTTACCGGTGGTTATGCCTTCCCAATCGGTGACTTAAACGGGAAGGAAATGAAAGGTCTGAATATTAATTTTACATTAAATATCCCTACTGTATTCATTCACGATATGTTTAAGTAGGTTTTTTTATATTTTTATCGCTAAATATTAATAAAAGCTTAACAGTTGTTAAAAATTTATTATATTTACCACTGTAAAAATTGTACTGCCTATTGATCCGACTTTACTCTGAAGAATTATTTTGTATATACTGCTATGACCAGATCAAATATCTGGAAGGATGCTTGTCTGCAAAAGTTTTATTATTGAGAAGAGTTATGAAATTAAAATCGGATAGTTTACTAATTTCCCTTTATCAGGAAGGAGACGAAGAGGCGTTATCAGCCCTTATTCATCGTCATCAGAAAGAATTGTTTACATTCATTTTTTACAAAATTAATGATGAAGACCTGGCCAACGATGTATTTCAGGATACTTTTATGAAAATTATCGTTATGCTGAAAGAAGGCCGGTACAACGAAGAAGGAAAATTTATCCTTTGGGCCAAAAGAATCGCACATAATTTAATTATCGACCATTTCAGATCGAAATCAAAAAATATTAAAGTTTCAGAAACTACTTTTGAAACGGACGAATATTCTATTTTTGATCTGATCCGGGAACCGTCGGAAAATATTGAAGACCAGCTGGTAACGAACCAGATACAGGAAGATCTTCTTAGAATGCTGCAGTTTCTCCCGAAAAACCAGCAGGAAGTCATTAAGTTAAGGTTTTTTGACGGGTTAAGTTTTAAAGAAATAGCGGATCACACCGATATGAGTATCAATACTACTTTAGGCAGAGTACGGTATGCGTTAATCAACCTAAGAAAAATCATGGATGAAAATAAGATTATCTTAACCCGATAGATAATAATTTTCGGAAATTCTCGTTTTAAGGAAAACATTGATCGCCTATGAGAAAAAATGATCCCTTAAAAGTGAAAACTTTGAAACCGAAAAAAGAAACAATTGACTTTTTATTAAATTTTTCAAAGGGTCTTGAAATTGTAAAGACCAAAAACAAGAATTATCCGATTAACAAAAATTAAAATTATTAATTTTGTGCTGTATGAAAATTCAGCACATTTTTTTTGATCTCGACAATACGTTGTGGGATCATCGCAGGAACGCCTATCTTACCATCAGGGACTTATTCGAAAAAGAGGAAATTACCTTAAAATACAGTATCGGTTTTGAAGAATTTCATTCCGTTTATCATGAAATTAATGAAAAACTTTGGGAAGATCTCCGCGACGGAATTATTGACAAAGACTATTTGAGAAAGCATCGCTTTTATAATACTTTCAGACATTTTAATGTTGATGATCAGGAGTTGGCCATGTATTTTGAAGAACACTTCTTAGACAGGATACTGAATCATAATGAATTGGTAGAAGGTGCGCAATACATTCTGGATTATCTCAAGGCTAAAAATTATACCTTACACATTATTTCCAACGGATTTAAAGAAGTAACGGAAAGGAAATGCATCTTATCCAAAATCGATCACTATTTTCAGACGATTACCAGCGCTGACACGGTGGGATTCAGAAAACCCCGGCCTGAAATTTTCAGCTATTCTTTAAGCCTTTCTGATGCAACGACAGACAACAGTATTCTGATCGGAGACGATTGGGTGGCTGATGTGGTAGGCTCTCAGAATTTCGGATTAGATGTCATCTTCTTTGATGTCCTGCATGAAAATCCACAGCAGGAAGGTTTAAAATCGATTAAACATTTATTGCAGATTAAAGAATATTTATAAAAATTTCAGTGGCCTCGTCAAAGACGAGGCCACTGAAATTTTATGTATGGAAATCAGATTTAAATTCCCAAACTTTCTCTGACTCTTTTTATGGTTTGTGTAGCAACAGCTCTTGTTTTCGAGGCTCCTTCCTGGAGTTTTGCCTCCAGCTCATCAAGATTGTTCATATAATAAACAAAAAGTTCTCTTTCCCGCTCAAATTTTACAAGAATCAAATCTAAAAGTTCTTTTTTAGCATGGCCGTATCCAAAGTTTCCGGCTATATATTTTGATCTTAACGCTTCTGTCTGTTCAGCGCTGGCAATCAGTTGATAAATGGCAAATGTTTTGTCGGTTTCCGGGTCTTTCGGTTCTTCCAAAGACTTTGAGTCTGATTCAATGCTCATCACCTGTTTTTTAAGTTCTTTTTCAGGAAGGAAAATATTGATGATATTTCCCCGGGATTTTGACATCTTATGACCGTCAACTCCCGGAACATATTTAGTGTCTTCCTGAAGTTCAGACTGTGGTAAAACAAAAACTTCACCCATCTGATTGTTGAAACGGGACGCCACGTCACGGGCGATCTCCAGGTGTTGAAGCTGATCTTTTCCCACCGGTACGATTTCCGCATCATACAGCAAAATATCTGCGGCCATTAAAATAGGATACGTAAACAGACCTGCATTTACATCCTGAAGCCTGTCTGCTTTATCTTTGAATGAATGCGCCAATGTAAGTCTCTGATAAGGAAAAAAACACGATAAATGCCAAGAAAGTTCACAGGTCTCAGGGATATCACTCTGTCTGTAAAAAAATGTTTTTTCGGTATCTAAACCACAAGCAAGCCAAGCCGCAGCAATCTCATAGGTATTCTGTTTCAGTTCTTTCGCATCCTTAATCTGCGTAAGTGAATGTAAGTTCGCAATAAATAAAAATGACTCATTTCCATCCTTTTTTGATAGTTCTATTGCAGGAATGATTGCCCCCAACAGGTTTCCAAGGTGTGGGGTTCCGGTGGCTTGAATGCCGGTAAGAATTCTTGACATTGTTAAAAATTTATATTTAAAAATTAATGAATTGCAAATTTACGAGAATCAGGCTGAAGTATAATAACAGTGACCCAGCAGATTTTTACAGATTTATATGGGGATTGTTTATTATTTGATTTTACGGATAACCATAGGAGCGGACTTTAGTCCGCTTTCAAAATAATATATACATCCGGCTTTAGCCAAAACTTAAATACCTGCAATAAAATAGGCACAATTCGTAAGAAAATAAATTAAGGAATCAGAATTTTATCTCCGCCAAATTTCGGCTCTACTCCTAAAAGAAGATCCAGATATGCTTTTGCTTTGGCAAGATATTCTCTTAAATTGGTTTTGAAACCGGCATATTTATTCACATCTGCTGCATTATAGCCAAACGCTTCGATTCCGTTTTGTTTAGCCAGAAATACAGCCCTTTCATTGTGAAACTTCTGTGAAATGATTACCAGTTTTGTTTGTCCGAAAATTTCTTTAGCCCTTACCACAGAATCGAGTGTCCTGAAACCTGCATGATCCAGAAAAATCCTCTCCTGCGGAATTCCGTATTCCATTAATGCGACTTGCATATCTTCCGGTTCGTTATAATCTTTCTGACTATTGTCGCCGCTCACAATAATGTATTGGATTTTTCCGCTTTTATATAAACCGGCAGCGGCCCGGATCCTGTTATAGAAATAAGCATTAGGCTGTCCGTTACTTAAGGTTTTACCGGTTCCGAGAAGCAATGCTGTTTTTGTCCGGGGGATGTCAGCAATGGTATAGGAAACAAACGCCTGGCTCTTCTTTTTTATGCTGTAATTCGCCCATGCGATAAAAACAATTCCTGCAACGATCAGAAGCAGGAAAAATTTGAGAATATTTTTAATTACTCTTTTCATAGAGAATAAAATCTTAAAATTCAAGCCCGTTTGGAAATGCCTTTTTTCTGAAAATTAACAGTAAAGCTGCTCCAACGGTGATGGCCGAGTCCGCAACATTGAAGATATATTTGAAGAATTCAATGTGTTTTCCGCCAATGATCGGGAAGTTTTCAGGAACATTCCAGTCTACCAGAGGAAAATGAAGCATGTCGACCACGCAGCCTCTCATAAAGGTAGAATATCCTTCTCCGAAAGAAGTTAATTTTGAAATTCCGCCATACCCGATCCATCGGTCGATGCTTGGATCATATACGGTACCGCTGTCGAAAATCAGACCGTAGAACATACCGTCAATCAGATTTCCGATTGCTCCTGCAAAAATCATGGCCATCGGAATCAGAAGATAATTGGATTCACCTCTTTGCAGCCATTTCTTAAATAAATAGATCATTCCTCCAATCAGGAAAATTCTTACGATAACAAGGAAGTATTTACCGATAACACCGCCAAAGTGAAGGCCGTAAGCCATGCCCGGATTTTCTACAAAAGTAAGTTTAAAACCTGGCAGAACAGTAATGCTGTCATCAAGGTTAAAATGTGTTTTTACATAAATTTTAGAAGCCTGATCAATTAATAAGATAAGAAAGGTTACAAATAATATCTTTTTCATTACAGTCCTTTTGGTTTATATGGTTTCCCTATTTTTTCATTTTTCTTCTCAACGATTTTCTTGATCGTTTTCTCGTTATGATGCGTATTCTTGGTATGGAATTTCTCGAACTTGATATTCATCTCTTTTAAAACACTTTTCAGAGCATTCAGTTCCATTGCATTTTTGGTGTGTACTATTATGGATTCCATTTTTCCGGATTTAAATTTTTACTTTTTAGACAGTTCATCAAGGCGGTTACGATCTTTTGCAGACAGATCGCTGAGGCCGTTTTTACCTATTTTGCTTAACAGGCGGTCAATTTCTTTTTCTCGTTCCCGTTTATCAGAATTAAATTGATCATCCATAGTGTAGTTCCGTTGTTTATCGGGAAAGAATCTGTTTTTGATCCGATCCCGGTTGAAAAATCCTAAAACGGCTACGATGATAACTCCTAAAACTAATAATTCGGTCATGGGTATACATTAAAAATTAGGTTTATAAAGTATTTCATAAGTAAAATACGATATAAACCCAATTTATTTTTATTAACCTAGTCGTTATTTCTGCATATTTTTCGCTTCAATGCTCAAAGTGGCATGCGGAACAGCCAACAGTCTTTCTTTAGGAATCAGTTTACCTGTCACTCTGCAAACACCATAAGTCTTGTTTTCAATTCTTATTAAAGCGTTTTTCAGATCACGTAAGAATTTTTCCTGTCTGCCCGCCAATATAGAGTTCTGCTCTTTGCTTAATGTTTCAGCTCCTTCTTCAAATGCTTTGAAAGTCGGAGACGTATCATCAGTTCCGTTATTCTGATCATTGATAAAACTCTCTCTGATCAGTTGCAGATCCCTTTCAGCTTTTTCTATTTTTTCTTTAATGATCGCTTTAAATTCTTGTAAATCAGCATCACTGTATCTTACTCTTTCGTCTGACATGTTCGTTTCTCTTTTTTAATAAAATTATGAAATGGAATTTGAAAAACAATAACTATATGTTAAATTTTTTCAACATTTATCTTAAAATTAACCTCATCTATTTCGATTTCGTTAAAATTTGAGAGTGAAGATACAATTTCTATTTTATCTGACAAGACTTCAGAAGAAATATATTCTTCATTTTTCTTAACATCATTTAAGAAAGGAGAATTTTCTTCCAGAAAGATATTAATTCTGTCTGTCAAATCGAAATCCTTTTCTTTTCTCAGGTTCTGAATTCTGTTAATAAATTCTCTTGCGATACCCTCAGATTTTAATTCGTCTGTTAACGTCAAATCTAGTGCCACAGTTGTTTTCCCATCAGAAGTTACAGTCCATCCCGGGATATCTTTTGTTGAAATCTCCACATCATCAGGCGTAATTTCGTATCCCTGAATATCTAATTTTCCTTCTTTCTCTAATTTTGAAATCTGTTCTGCATCAAGATTAGCGATCTCACCTCCGACCGTTTTCATGTCTTTCCCCAATTTTGGTCCCAGTGCTTTGAAATTCGGTTTTATCTGTTTTACAATTAAATGTGATGCTTCTTCCGCATTGATCAACTGTAATTCTTTTACATTTACTTCCTGTTTAATTAAGTCTGATACCGCCAAAATCTGCTGTTCTGATCTGGCATCTAAAACTGGAATTAAAACTTTCTGCAATGGCTGACGAACTTTTACGTTTTCTTTTTTTCTCAAAGAGAAAACCATACTCGTAATGCTTTGAGCTAAATGTGTTTTTTCAACAAGATCCTGGTCGATCAGGCTTTCATCAGCGACAGGGAAGTCTGTTAAGTGAATAGATTCAGCATTCTCTTTACCTGTTACTTTATTTAAATCCTGATACAGTTGATCCATAAAGAACGGCGCAATCGGTGCAGATAACTTCGCGACCGTTTCCAGGCAGGTATATAAGGTCTGGTAAGCCGAGATTTTATCTTCCGAATAATCACCCTTCCAGAAGCGTCTTCTGCACAATCTTACGTACCAGTTACTCAGGTTATCGTTCACAAAAGTATTGATGGCTCTTGCGACTCTTGTCGGCTCGTAATCTTCGTAGAATGCTTTTACCTCCTTAATTAATAAATTTAATTCAGAAAGTATCCATCGGTCGATTTCCGGTCTGTTTTCAACTTCTTTTTCAGAATAACTGAATCCGTCTACATTGGCGTATAAGGCAAAGAAGGAGTAAGTATTATACAGTGTTCCGAAGAATTTTCTTCTTGTTTCGTCAATTCCTTCGATGTCGAATTTCAGGTTTTCCCACGGGTTCGCATTCGAAACCATGTACCAACGCGTAGCATCCGGACCGTACACGGCTAATGTTTCAAAAGGATCAATTCCGTTTCCTTTGGATTTTGACATTTTGATCCCGTTTTTATCCAGAACCAGTCCGTTACTCATTACATTTTTATAAGCAACTGAATCAAATACTGCCGTTCCGATCGCATGAAGAGTGTAGAACCAGCCGCGTGTCTGGTCAACGCCTTCCGCGATAAAATCTGCAGGGAATGCTTTATTGTTATCAATTAATTCTCTGTTTTCAAACGGATAATGCAGCTGTGCATAAGGCATCGACCCTGAATCGAACCAAACGTCGATCAGGTCGCTTTCCCGTTTCATTGCTCTGCCGGAAGCTGAAACCAGAACGATCTGGTCTACAATATTTTTATGTAAATCTACCAATGCATAATTCTGTTCAGACATATTTCCGACCTCAAATTCTTTGAACGGATTGTCTTTCATGAATCCTGCTGCAACAGATTTTTCAATCTCGTTGCACAGCTCTTCCACGGAACCGATGATGATTTCTTCCTTTAAATCCTCCGTTCTCCAGATGGGCAACGGAATTCCCCAGTACCTTGAACGGGAAAGATTCCAGTCGTTGACATTTTCGAGCCAGTTCGCGAAACGTCCTTCTCCGGTTGATTTGGGTTTCCAGTTGATTTCTTTGTTTAAATTTACCAGGTTTTCTTTTACCGCAGTCATTTTAACAAACCAGGAATCCAATGGGTAATATAATAAAGGTTCGTCTGTTCTCCAGCTGTGTGGATACGAGTGAACATATTTTTCTACTTTAAAAGCTTTATTCTCTTCTTTTAAGCGAATTGCAATTTCTACATCGACCGACTTTTCCGGTGCTGTTCCTGCATCGTAATATTCGTTCTTTACATACTTTCCGGCAAAATCTCCCATCTGCGGGATGAATTTCCCCTGCAGATCTACCAAAGGAACCGGGTTTCCGTTTTCGTTTAATACCAACATCGGTGGAACTTCCGGAGTTGCCTCTTTCGCTACTTTCGCATCATCAGCCCCAAAAGTAGGTGCCGTATGAACGATTCCTGTTCCGTCTTCTGTTGTCACAAAATCTCCCATAATGACTCTGAACGCATTTTCAGGGTTTTGATAAGGGAGCGTGTATGGCAACAGTTGCTCATATTTAATTCCAACCAGATCAGCCCCTTTGAATTCTGCTAAAATTTGGTAAGGAATCACTTTATTATCTGATGTATAATTGGCAAAATCTTCTTCTGTTCCTTCTGCATATTTCTTTCCGAATTGTTTTCCTACCAAAGGTTTGGCCAAAACAATCGTAATAGGCTCGAAAGTATACTGATTGAAGGTTTTTACCAAAACATAATCGATTTTTGGTCCTACAGTCAATGCTGTGTTAGAAGGCAATGTCCATGGAGTTGTCGTCCAGGCTAAAAAATGGATGTCCCCAAACCCTTGTAAAAACGAAGGTAAAGTTTCCGGCAATGCTTTAAACTGTGCTACAATCGTCGTGTCAGAAACATCACGGTATGCTCCGGGCTGGTTAACTTCATGTGAAGAAAGTCCGGTTCCCGCTTTTGGAGAATAAGGCTGGATTGTATATCCTTTGTACAATAATCCTTTGTCATACAATTGCTTTAACAGCCACCAGACCGTCTCCATATACTTTGACTTATAGGTAATATAAGGATCCTCAAGATCTACCCAGTATCCGATTTTCTCAGTTAGGTTGTTCCAGACGTCTGTGTAACGCATGACTGCCTCACGACACGCCTTGTTATAATCTTCAATAGAAATTTTTTTGCCAATATCCTCTTTCGTGATTCCCAATTCCTTTTCTACGCCCAGCTCTACAGGAAGTCCGTGTGTATCCCAACCCGCTTTACGGAAAACCTGTTTCCCGTTTTGGGTCTGATAACGACAGAAAATATCCTTTAATGCTCTAGCCATAACGTGGTGAATCCCGGGCATGCCGTTTGCTGAAGGCGGACCTTCATAAAAAACAAACTCAGGTTGCCCCTCACGAATCTCAACACTCTTACTGAAAGTTTTATTCTGTTTCCAGAATTCCGCTACTTGCTCTGCAACGTCAATAAGGTTAAGGTTTTTGTATTCTTTAAATTGGCTCATTGTAATATCTCAATATCGTTGATTAATTAAGTTGGCAAATTTACTAAAATTTGTCGGTTTATAATATATGTTTTATTTTGATATTTCCAATTAAAAAGTTCTGTTTCAGAATGTAAATTGCCGAATTATTTTTTTGTGAATGGCTCGTCAGAAATTATGAACTTTCTGATTATTGCTTTCCCGTGAATAGTCTATTGTATACGGGATTTTGAGAAGCTTTAATGGTGATCCTTGTCAAGGTTTTAAACATTCACAAGGATGACAAAACGTTAAAAAAAGCACGACGAACAGGCAGAAGTATAATTCAGCAGAGTAGGAACAGCAAGATTATTAGTAGATCGGTCTATTCCATTCCTTTTTTTGGCTGGAATTAAAATTTAATCACTCGATCTTTTAATTTTAATTAAATAAATTTGTCCTTAAAATAAATACCATTGGAATTCTATCCGCCCATCGAAAAATCAGAAATTCAGGAAATAAAAAAGTTTCAGGAGCAAAAGCTTCAGGAGCTGTTGGTTTATCTTGATAACAATTCTCCGTTTTATCAGAAATTATTTAAACAAAATAATATCAATATTGCTGCGATCCGGACGTTGGAAGATTTAAAGAAAGTTCCTACGACTTCAAAAAACGATATTCAGCAGAATAATGATGACTTTTTCTGCATTCCTCCTGATAAAATTGTAGATTACAGTACGACTTCAGGAACATTGGGTGATCCGGTAACTTTCGGACTTTCGGATCATGATCTGGAGAGGCTTGCCTACAACGAAGCGATTTCTTTTGTCTGCGCAGGAATCAGGAAGGGTGATGTAGTTCAGATGATTACGACGATTGATAAAAGGTTCATGGCAGGTTTGGCATATTTTTTAGGACTGAGGAAAATGGGAGCGAGTGTTGTCAGAATGGGCCCCGGAATTCCCGAGCTTCAGTGGGACTCTATTTTCAGATATAAACCGAAATATCTCATTACCGTACCGTCATTTCTCTTAAAAATGATTGATTATGCCGAAAAACATGGAATTGATTATAAAAACTCCAGTGTTTATGGCGCGGTTTGTATCGGAGAAAGCATCAAAAATCAGGATTTTACGGACAATATCCTATCTCAGAAAATTAAAGAAAAGTGGAATATTAAGCTTTTCTCGACATATGCTTCTACGGAAATGAGCACCGCTTTTACGGAATGTGAGCATCAGATCGGCGGACATCAGCATCCCGAGCTCATTATCACGGAAATTCTGGATGACGAAGGCAATATCGCTCAGGAAGGAGAAAGCGGAGAATTAACGATCACTACTTTAGGGGTAGAGGCACTCCCTTTGTTAAGGTTCAGAACAGGAGATATTGTAAAACCACACTACGAACCCTGCCCGTGTGGCAGAAACACGATGAGGCTGGGACCTGTTATCGGAAGAAAGCAGCAGATGATAAAATACAAGGGAACGACTTTGTATCCTCCGGCTATGAATGATATTTTAAATGACTTTAATCGCATTTTATGCTATCAGATTGTTATTCATTCCAATGACATCGGATTGGATGAGATTATCATTAAAATAAGCACAGACAGCGGATCTGAGAATTTTGTCAGTGAAGTAAGAGACCATTTTCGTGCAAAATTAAGGGTAAGCCCGAAAATTGAAATTATTGATTTTGATATTTTATCTAAGACAGTCTTTAATCCAAACAGCAGAAAGCCGATTACGTTTATAGATCTCAGATAATAAATATAAAATCAACTTAAAATAAAATACAGCAGTTCGAGGGAACTGCTTTTTTATGATATATTTGCGGCTTATTTTTTAATATAATAACTATGAAAAAATTATTCCTGCTTTTGTTTGCAGCAATAGCCACTATGAATTTCGCTCAGAACCTGACGGTCACTTCTGGAAATCTTGATTTTTTAAAAGATCAGACTGAAATTAATGTTAAATTTATTGATGGCGAACCTCTTTTCCAGGCTGAAAATTATACGGAAGCTCAGTATCTCGAAAGAAGGAAAACCGAAACCCTGGCTAAAAAAGGAGAAGTAGCGTGGGAAAAATGGATTTCTGCCTGGAAGCAACATTCAGAATCTATTTTTTCGGATAAATTCGTAGAAGGTTTAAATAAATCTAAAAAAATTAAATTCAGTAAAAATGTGGATACAAAGTATACATTAATGGTGGAGCCTCAATGGATGTATGCAGGATGGAGCGGTTTTATAATGCACCCGGAAAATTATCTGCAGATATAAGCTTTGTCGAAACCGCCAACCCTTCTCATGTCTTAGCTGAAATAAAAGGAGATAAGATCGAAGGAACCGGTAGTAAGGTAGATTACGGAATGGAATATGGCAGAATTTCTGCAGCCTATGAAAAAACCGGAAAGGAATTGGAAAAAGAAATTAGAAAAGTGAAAAAATAAATAAAAACGGTCTGAATGGAGACCGTTTTTTTTATGACTGCATTTTTTCTGTTCTGATAAAGTCCGCAAGATTTTTGATTGCGGTATCGTGTATTCTGACAAACGTATTTTTCCTGTCCCAGACGTATCCTGCTAAAACTGCACAGATTTTTCTTTTTACGTCCGGATTTTCCGGCTGATGGAAAAACAGTTCCTGAAGATTTCCGGTGTACCATTCTTTTACGTAGGTGGTAAAAACATCTACTCCATACAAAATATAATCTGCGAATTCTGTCTGCCAGTCAACTTTTTCGCCATTCAGCTGTCGTAAAGCTAATTTAGCAGCGGTCATTCCGCCTTCCGTAGCAAATGCCATCCCTGAAGAAAAAACAGGATCCAGGAATTCCGAAGCATTTCCGGTAAGGGCAAATCCGTCTCCGAATAAGCTTTTTACCGAACATGAATAGTCTTTCAGAAGCTTGGGATCAAAAAGAAATTCTGTATCCCCGAAACGTTTTACATAATAATCCGAGAGCGAAATGGCTTTTCGCAGCGCTTCAGCGGTGTTTCCGTTTTCAGACAGCTGATCAATATATTCTGTAGGGCCAACGATGCCTATACTTGTATTACCGTTCGAGAAAGGAATGACCCAAAGCCACACTTCCGTTTCGATAATATCAAAAGAAATCAGTGTTCCCTCTGTTCCTTCTTCTCTGTTAATGTCTTTTACATGTGAGAAAATGGCAGAATGGGGTGCTAATTTAGAAGGTTTCTCCAGATCTAAAAGACGGGGCAGAACTCTTCCGTACCCGCTGGAGTCGATCACGAATTTTGCATGGATTTCCTTCGTTTCTCCCTCTTTATTTTTTACGGTTGTAACCGAATCAGTTCCGTTAAATTCGATCCCGATGACTTCGGTTTCAAATTCAAGATCGATGCCTTTATTCATAACTTCCTGAGCCAGGGTATGATCAAAGTCAGCGCGAGGCACCTGCCAGGTCCAGTCCCAGCCCTCGCCAAACTTATTGCTGAAATCAAAGATGCAGACTTCATCACCCCGTAAAAAACGGGCCCCCAATTTCTTTTCAAATCCCATTTTATTTAAAGCCGGAAATAAGCCTGCTTCTTCAAAATGGTCCATTACTCTTGGAATTAAGCTTTCGCCGACGACCAGCCTGGGGAACTTTGTCTTTTCGACAACCTTTACGTTGACGTTGTTCTTCTTTAAGTATGAAGAAGATACGCATCCGGAAGGCCCTGCTCCGATTACGAGAACGTCAACAAATTCTTTGCTCATCTTTGATTTTTTATTTTAATAATAACTTCTATCTTTGCCGCAAAATTAATGACAATTAATTAATATTTACAAAATTATCGATTATTACTTTTTAATTAATGAAAATAAATAACTTTTTAGAACTGAACGACTTTAAAAAAATTATCATTGAGAATGAAAAAATAGAACTGGATGAAACACTTCTTGCCAGAGTGGATGAAAGTTTTCAGTTTTTAAAGGATTTTTCGAAAAATAAAGTAATATATGGTGTAAATACCGGTTTTGGACCTATGGCACAGTTCAAGATCAGTGATGAAGACACGCATCAGCTCCAGTATAACCTGATCAGAAGCCATTCTTCAGGAATCGGAAATCCACTTCCGCCACAGGAGGTGAAGGCCTGTATGCTGGCAAGATTAAATACCCTGTCACTTGGGAATTCGGGTGTTCATCATTCCGTAGTTCATTTGCTTAAAGAATTGATAAACAGGGATATTACTCCGCTGATCTTTGAACACGGAGGTGTGGGAGCAAGTGGTGACCTGGTCCAATTGGCTCACCTGGCTCTTGTTTTGATTGGTGAAGGAGAAGTGTTTTATAAAGGCGAACGAAAAACGACAAAAGAAGTTTTCGAAACAGAAGGACTGGAGCCTATCCAGGTTGAAATCAGGGAAGGACTGGCTTTAATGAACGGAACTTCTGTGATGTCAGGGGTAGGAATTGTTAACGCGTATAAAGCCAATCAGTTAACGGAGATTTCAATTAAACTGTCCTGTGCGATTAATGAAATTGTTCAGGCTTACGACGATCACTTATCAGCCGCTTTGAATGGTACAAAAAGGCATGACGGTCAGCAGAAAGTTGCGGAAAGAATGAGGGCTCACTTATCGGACAGTCAGCTGATCAGAAAAAGAGAAGACCATTTGTATACTCATTTCGAAGAACAGGAAAAAATATTTAAAGAAAAAGTTCAGGAATATTATTCCCTAAGATGTGTTCCGCAGATTTTAGGACCTGTATTAGATACTCTGGAATACACAGAAAAAGTTTTGGAAAACGAAATCAATTCAGCCAATGATAACCCGATCATCAATGTTGAAGATCAACACGTATATCACGGCGGAAACTTTCACGGAGATTATATCTCTCTGGAAATGGACAAACTGAAAATTGTTGTTACAAAACTGACCATGCTGGCAGAAAGACAATTAAATTATCTGTTAAATGCTAAAATTAACGAAATTTTGCCTCCATTCGTTAATTTGGGAAAACTGGGCTTCAATTTCGGGATGCAGGGCGTTCAGTTTACGGCAACTTCTACTACAGCAGAAAGCCAGATGCTGTCTAATCCAATGTACGTTCACAGTATTCCGAATAATAATGACAATCAGGATATTGTGAGTATGGGTACCAATGCAGCCGTGATTTGCAGAAAAGTGATCGAAAATGCTTTTGAAGTATTAACGATCGAAGCGATTACGATTGTTCAGGCTATAGAATATCTCGAATTTAAAGATAAAGTTTCCTCTTCGACGAAAGCGCTGTACGATGAAATAAGAAAGATCATTCCTGCGTTCTCAGATGATATGGTAATGTACCCATATCTCGAGGAAGTAAAAAAATATTTAAAAACAATATAATTATTGAATATAATAAATTGTTTAAACTAAAGATGAAAACTGACTTTTAAAAACTAACACTAAGACATGAAATGTGCAATCGTCACAGGAGGCTCCAGAGGAATCGGAAGAGCAATCTGTATAAAACTGGCAGAAGAAAAAACTGAGAATATTCTAATTAATTATACTTCCAATGAAGCTGCAGCAAAGGAAACTTTAGCCAAAGTGCAGGAATTGGGTGCTACCGGAGAAATTCTTAAATTCGATGTAGGCAATGCAGAAGAAACGCTGAAAGTATTAACCGAATGGCAGGACCGTAATCCGAAGGCAGTCGTAGAAATCATTGTGAATAATGCAGGGATCACCAGAGACGGATTATTTATGTGGATGCCCAGTGAAGACTGGAATTCGGTAATCAATACAAGTCTCAATGGTTTTTTCAATGTGACCAATTTCTTTATTCAGAAACTGCTTCGTAATAAATACGGGAGAATTATCAATATGGTTTCGGTTTCCGGAGTAAAAGGAACGGCAGGACAAACTAATTACTCTGCCGCCAAAGGTGCCCTTGTTGGTGCTACAAAAGCACTCGCTCAGGAAGTAGCTAAAAGAAATGTTACGGTGAATGCCGTAGCCCCGGGCTTCATCCGTACCGATATGACGCAGGATTTCAATGAAGATGAACTGAAAGCAATGATTCCGGCCAACAGATTTGGTGAAGCAGAAGAAGTTGCGGATCTGGTCGCATTTTTAGCTTCTAAAAAATCATCGTACATCACAGGTGAAGTCATTAATATTAACGGAGGGATCTACTCATAAATAATAAAATAATATAGCAATTTACCAGTGTACCCACTTTTGTTACATGGTTAAACTGATACATTGTTAAATTTATAAAAATGGAAAATAGGGTTGTAATTACCGGAATGGGAATTTATTCCTGCATCGGAACTTCTTTGGAGGAAGTGAAGGAATCCCTGTATCAAGGAAAATCCGGAATCGTTCTGGTAGATGAAAGAAAAGAGTTTGGTTTCAGATCAGGGCTGACAGGTATTGTTCCAAAACCGGATCTGAAAAATCTTTTGAGCAGAAGACAACGGGTGAGCATGGGGGAAGAAAGCGAATATGCTTATCTCGCAACACTGGATGCTTTAAAGCAGGCTGATATAAGCCAGGGCTTCTTAGATCAGTACGAGGTCGGAATTTTATATGGAAACGACAGTGTTTCTAAGGCAGTGGTAGAATCTATCGACATTGCAAGAGAAAAAAAGGATACCACTTTAATGGGTTCAGGAGCCATCTTCAAATCAATGAATTCCACCGTAACCATGAATCTGTCTACGATTTTTAAGTTAAGAGGAATCAATCTTACCATCAGTGCCGCCTGTGCAAGCGGATCTCATTCTTTAGGACTGGCCTATATGATGATCAGGAACGGGTTTCAGGATATGATTGTTTGTGGAGGTGCTCAGGAAACCAACAAATATTCAATGGCAAGTTTTGACGGATTAGGCGTTTTTTCAGTAAGAGAAGATGAGCCGGCAAAAGCTTCAAGACCTTTTGATCAAGATAGAGACGGCTTAATTCCCAGTGGAGGTGCCGCTTCTTTAATTGTTGAAAGTTTAGAATCAGCCCAGAGAAGAGGAGCTACAGTTTTAGCGGAAATTGTTGGCTATGGTTTTTCTTCTAACGGAGGACATATTTCCACACCCAATGTTGACGGTCCGGCTTTAGCGATGAACAGAGCTTTACAGCAGTCGGGTATGCAGGTGTCGGATATTGATTATATCAATGCTCACGCAACTTCTACGCCTATAGGTGATGCAAATGAGGCAAAAGCTATTTACGAAATTTTCGGAAGTGATGTTCCGGTAAGCTCTACCAAATCAATGACCGGTCACGAATGCTGGATGGCGGGTGCCAGTGAAGTGATTTATTCGATCCTGATGATGCAGAATGATTTTGTTGCGCCCAACATCAACCTTGAAAACCCCGATGATGAAGCGAAGAGGATAAATTTAATCACCAAAACAAAAAGTCAAAAAATTGACGTATTTTTGTCGAATTCTTTCGGATTTGGGGGAACCAATTCCGCATTAATCGTTAAAAAATTTAAATAAAAACATGGAAAGGGAAAAGATTATTGCTATCGTCAACGACTTTTTAGTCAATGAATTTGAAGTGGACGGTGATGATATCAGCAATGATGCCAACGTAAAGAAAACACTGGGTTTAGACAGTCTGGATTATATTGATCTGGTGGTAGTAATCGAATCTAATTTCGGAGTAAAATTAGGTGAAGCAGACTTCAAAAAAATGGTCACTTTTGATGACTTTTATTCGACTATTCAAGATAAGATCACTGAAAAAAACGCGTAACTATCGATTGAAAATTTACTCTAAATTAACTGACAATATACCAATTTAACAGTTTGTCAGCGATTTACGTCTGATAAATTGTGGCCTGTTAAAATCGATTCATTGCTAAACTAATACTATGAACAAGTGGAAAGGTAAATCTAAAGGGACGATTTCAGGATATAAAATTTTCGTCTGGTGCATTAGAAATATCGGGATCCGAAGTTCATATGCAGTACTTTATTTTGTAGCGGCCTACTACTTCTTATTCGAAAAAAAAAGCAACCGGTACATTTCATATTATTTCAAAAAAAGACTTCACTACAGTTCACGAAAGACCATAGCTTCTATATTTCAAAGCTATTTTACCTTCGGGAAAATTCTGATTGATAAAACAGCTATTTCTGCCGGATTACGAGAAAAATATACGTATGAGTTTGACGGAATTGAAAATCTCCGGAATCTGTTAGCAGAAAAAAAGGGCGGCGTCTTAATCAGTGCCCATATCGGAAACTTTGAAATTGCAGAACATTTTTTTGCAGACATCGATTTCGACTGCCAGATTAACCTGGTGACAACAGATCAGGAGATTACTGTTATCAAAGAATATCTTGAAAGTGTTTCGGTGAAGAAAAGTAATATCAAATTCATTTATGTAAAGGACGATATGTCGCATATTTTCGATATTAATGAAGCTTTATCCAAAAATGAATTGATCTGCTTTACAGGAGATCGCTACTTTGAAGGTTCAAAATTCCTGGAAGGTGATTTACTGGGAAAAAGTGCAAAGTTTCCTGCCGGTCCTTTCATGATTGCTTCCAGACTGGGTGTTCCGGTAGTGTACGTATATGTAATGAAAGAGAAAAATCTTCATTATCATCTGTATGCGCGGGTAGCTCAAAACGTTAAAAAACGCGATGCCCAAGGGCTTTTGAATTCTTATACTCAAAATCTGGAGTCGATGCTCAGAAAATATCCGCTACAGTGGTTCAATTATTTTGATTTTTGGGATGATATGGATTAATTTCCTACTTTTACTCCGGAAAAACTAACAACAAACTCAAATCATTAAGATTTTTAGAAATGTATACTAAGTTTTTGTACCGAATATTGATCCGCATGGCTTTTATTCCAAAAGAATTAAAACATACCGGAACTCTTTAAGTCAGGCGCCGAAAACTTTTACTATTATAATTTCCTGATTTCTTACTTAGAAAAACGAATTTTTCTCCTTTGAAAAAAGAATATGACATACTGGTGATCGGAAGTGGATTGGGAGGTCTTGTTTCGGCTCTGATTTTGGCCAAAGAAGGCCTGAAGGTCTGTGTTCTGGAGAAAAATAATCAGTACGGAGGAAATCTGCAGACATTCTCACGAGACAAACTTATTTTCGATACCGGCGTTCACTATCTCGGCGGACTTTCTGAAGGGCAGAATCTCCATCAGTTTTTTTCCTATCTGGGAATTACAGATGAACTTAAGCTCGAGAAAATGGATGTTGACGGATATGATAAGATTACTTTCGGCAATGATGAAATAGAATATCCCCATGCGCAGGGCTATGAAAATTTTATCGAACAGTTATCAAAATATTTTCCCGATGAAAGAGAAAATCTGGAAAACTACTGTGAAGAGATCCAAAGAATCTGCAACCATTTTCCACGGTATAATGTGGTAGCCAGCCAAAGCTACAGCGAGGAAATTCTCCATCTAAATACAAAAAGATTCATTGAGTCTATTACTGGGGATAAAAGATTACAGTCGGTATTATTGGGATCAAACTTCCTGTACGGAGGTGATTCTGAAAGTATTCCGTTTTATGTTCATGCGCTGACCGTCAATTCTTATATCCAAAGTGCTTATAAATGTATAAACGGAGGAAGCCAGATCTCAAAATTATTAATTAAAAAATTAAAAGAATACGGAGCTGAGGTGTATAAACATACTGAAGTTATCCAACTGGTATTTGGCGAAAATAATGTATTAACTGGTGCTAAAACCCAATCCGGGAAAGAATATTCTGCAAAACAGATCATTTCAAATATCGATATTCGCTCTACGCTTAAATTAATTGGGGAAGAGCGGTTAAGAAAATCCTTTCTGAACAGAGTGCTGAGCTGGGAGCCTGTTTCATCCTGCTTTAGTGTTTATCTGGTTCTGAGACCTGATACCGTTCCCAATTTTAACTATAATATATATCATTACTCATCAGAAAAAATGGTTTGGAATGCTCAGCGGTATGACGAAAAAGTATGGCCGGAAACCTACATGCTTTCGTCGGCGAGGAGCAAACATCATCCCGATTTTGCAGAGAGCCTTACTGCTATTTCCTATATGAGTTTCGATGAGGTGAGAGAGTGGGAACAGACCTTCAATACGGTAGCAGATGAACATACCAGAGGTCTTCTATACGAGAAATTCAAAGCAGAAAAAGCAGAAAAGATGATCGATGCTCTGGAAAAGAAGATTCCTGATATAAGAAACTCAATCAAAAATATATATACTTCTTCACCACTTTCTTATCGTGATTATATCGGAAGTTTTGAAGGGAATATGTACGGATATATAAAAAGTTCCGAAAACCCTCTGAAAACAATGGTTTCACCCCGTACCAAGATAGACAATCTCTTTCTGACAGGGCAGTCTGTCAATATGCACGGAATTTTGGGCTGTACCATCGGCGCATTCAATACCTGTGCTGAAATTCTTGGAAAAGAACGGATCGATGACCGGTTAACACAATGGATCAATAAGAATAAAAGTGAGGGTAAATAATTTAATGGCTGTCATTCTGAAGAGAAAATATTCATTCAATAGGGTGAATAGCATCGCTGTAATTCTGATATGTTTAAGTATCATCCTTACATCATGCGGCATCAGAAAATCGGTAAAACATGTGCCCGAGGTGAAACAATATTCATTAGACATTCCCAAAGTCAATAAAATAAATGATTCGACCTTTAATTTTAATCAAAATTATCTTCATAAGAACAAGCAGCAGCTTTGGGAGCTTTATATCAGGGGAAATCCGCTACAGTTAGGTTATAATAACGGAGCCTTAACACAGAATCTGATGCAGAATCAGGAAGAGATCTTTTTCTCGAAAGTAGAAAGCTTTGTTCCTTCAAAGTTAAAGCAGAACCTGTTAAGAGGTTTTCTGAAGTGGTACAACCGGAAAATGTACCTGAATGTACGGGAAGATTACCAGGCGGAATTATATGGATTATCCCGGTATTCATCCGGCAAATATGATTTTATTGCTCCGGGATATCTTCGGAGCCTTTATCTGCACGGCGCGCATGACATCGGGCATGCGATGCAGGATCTGATGATGGTAGGCTGTACTTCACTCGCCGTATGGGATGACAATACGGAAGACGGTGATCTCCTCATCGGTAGGAATTTTGATTTTTATGTAGGGGATGATTTTGCTAAAAACAAGCTTGTGGAATTTGTAGAACCGGAAGACGGCATTCCGTATCTGTCTGTCAGCTGGCCGGGAATGATCGGTGTGGTTTCAGGAATGAATAAGAAAGGGATTACAGTCACCATCAATGCCGGAAAGTCTAAAGTTCCTTTGACGGCTAAAACGCCTATTTCTTTGGTGACAAGGGAAATTTTACAATATGCAGCCACCATCGATGAAGCAGTTGCCATAGCCAAAAAGAGAAAGGTCTTTGTTTCAGAATCCATCCTGGTAGGAAGTGCGAATGATAAAAATGCAGTGATTATTGAAGTTTCCCCGGATAATTTCGGAGTTTACAAAGTGGAAAATACCAGCCGAATTCTTTGTACCAATCACTTTCAGTCGGATGCCTACAAAGAGGACAGAAAAAATCAAAAACATATTCTGGAAAGTCATTCGGAATACCGTCATGAAAAGATTCAGGAACTCTTGCAGAAAAACAAAAAACTGAATCCTGAAAAAATGGCTTCTGTTTTAAGGGATAAATCCGGCTTAAATGGGGAAAATATAGGATATGGAAACGAAAAGTCGGTGAATCAGCTCCTGGCTCATCATGCCGTGATCTTTTCACCTCAGAAAAAGCTGGCATGGGTTTCTTCAAATCCTTATCAGCTTGGGGAATTTGTATGTTATGATCTCAACGAAATTTTTTCTGACAGAAGATTACACAGAACTGAGCTCGCAACATCAGTGCTGAATATTCCCAGAGATCCTTTTGCAGATTCTCAGGAATTTAAAAATTATGAAGTCTACAGGAAGTTAACTTCTGAAATAGAAGAAGCAACAGGTGAGAAAAAGATCCTTTCGGAAGAGTTAATCAGCCGGTACCGGTCCTTAAATCCTGATTTTTGGGTGGTGTATTATCTAACCGGTAAATATTATTTCGCTCATAAACAATATTCCAAAGCAGAAAAGGCATTTGAAAAGGCACTCACTAAAGAAATAACCACGGTTCCTGACCGGAAAAAAGTTGAAGAATACGCCAGGAAAACAGTAAGGAAGTTAAAAAAATAATGATGATCAATGGTTTTCCGGATTTACTTTACTCAGAAAAATAAAAGTGGCAATACCTGAAATCACAGACATTGAACTTGCCAGGATAGCACTACCGATGATGTATTGAAGCAGATTGTTTTTTACCAGCTCGAAGTTGAGTTCCTGGTTTAAAATATTACTTTCTCCCTGTATAAAAGGAGCTCCCAGGTACAGAGCTGCAGCAATAATAAAAGGAATAAACGGTGGCAGGCTGACGTTGGAGGCTACAAACGCAAGGACCTTATTCAGCTTAAAAAGAACTGACAGAGAAATCACAAGCAGAGTGTGAAATCCCCAGAAAGGAGAAAAGCCAATGAATACTCCCAATGCAACTGAAAATGCCTTGGTGCGATTGCTTCCGTCACTCTCTAAAACATCTTCCCTGATGAATTTTTTTAAACTTTTTTTTCTGAAATTATTCACAAAATTTCTGGGAATGATATAAAGCAGAGTGATGGTTACCAAAATCGTATTCAGAATGCTGATTCTGGTAAAATCTCTGAAGGGTCTGAAATGCGAAACCCTTTCTGCAGGATCATAGAGAACTTTTACAGGAACATTCTTTACGGGAACATGCCTCCACGCTGTCCGGACAATAATCTCAATTTCAAACTCAAATTTTGGCGTAAAATATTTTTTCGGAATTTTATGCAGGGGATAAAGGCGGTAGCCGGATTGAGTATCTTCCAGTTTAATCCCGGTTTCAAACCAGAACCAGAAATTAGAAAAACGGTTTCCGAAACTGCTTTTTTTAGGAATGCCTTCCTGCGACATATTTCTGTTGCCGATCAGTAAAACCTCCTGACCTTCGTCCAGTAACGCTTTCACAAAAACAGGGATATCGTCAGGATAATGCTGTCCGTCTGAATCTATTGTTATAGCATAATCATAACCCAGTTCTATAGCTTTTCTGAAACCAATTTTAAGGCCGTTTCCCTTCCCTTTATTTTCTGCTAAATTAATAACGGTAATATGAGGATATTCATTTAAAATGTCCGCCGTTGAATCGGTAGAACCATCATTTACAATAATGATACGGTCTGTGTACTCAAGCACACCGTCGATTACTCTATTAAGAGTTTTTTCATTATTATAGGTCGGGATTAAAACACCTATTTTATTTTGAAAAATGGCATTCTGTATTTCAGAAAAGGTCATTACTTTATTTTAGTGTCGCTCTTTCCTCTGGGGTTATCGTTTTGGACTGGGCAGCAAATCGTTTGATGTAATTTTTCAGAGCTGCATTTTGCTTACCATAGTTATTCAGAATAAAAGTCTTATCATCTTTAAGGCTCCCTCTGTATCCCACAATTTTAGGAATATTTTCCTGAACGCTCATTCTTATCACTCTTAGTTCGGCATTATTCGGGTTGCTCTTAATAACAGCTTCCAGGCTGGTGGCCCCGGATTTTACAAGAGCTTTCCTGTTAGATGTTGCAATTTTAGCTTCCATGATTTTGGCTGCAGCCTTATAACCCGTGGTTACTGCATCGGATCCGGACTGCTTTTCAGCAATATTGATGAAAGATTGGACATTCGCATTAGATGAATTGGCTTTTGAATAGCTGTTTCTTAACGCTTCAAGATCGGTCTGAAAGAAAAAAATAAAAGCGGTTATGAATGATAAGATCAGTTTCATGAAGTCATTTTTTTATAATTAACTGACATTTTTAATGCAATTGTCCCGCCAAAAGAAGTGGTATTCTTTACCTTAACCTCTTCATCATTTTCTGTGATATCCAGTTGAAGTTTTAAATCCGGCGTTTCAAACGGATTGATGATCGCCATAAATTTCACATTGGATGCTGTTTTTAAGAACAGTGGTAAGCCGGTGAACTCTTCCGTCAGCTCCTTTACGATCTGCATCATACAAACTCCGGGAGTTACAGGGTTTCCGGGAAAATGACCCTTAAAGATAGCATGGTCCTTATTTAAAGAAATATAAGCCGTAAAACTTCCGTTTTCCGCCTGTTCGTATGATTGTAACGTATAAAAATCTGTAAGAATAGTCTGCATCGGTTATTCAGTTTCAGTTATTTGGAATAATTTTATATTGATCTTGAAATCTTTATGTTGAAGATTCAAACTATCCGCGAAGATATGTTTTTTTGCATCAAAAGTGAAATCGATTTTTTCCTTATTGTTTTTCGTGTACACGATTTGTTTCAATAAATTATTTTCTTTACTGAAAAATAAATAATAGGCTTTTTTATCAGCTTTTGAAAGATAAATTTTCGCATTACTATTTTCGAAACTTTCACTAACCGGATATTTCTGTCTTAAAAGATGCTGAAAATCATTCTTTAAAAAATTGATGACGGGTTGTTTATCCAAGTCAGGCAGTACATAATTGAGTTTAAAATGTTGATCTGAAATTTCAAAATCAATTAATTTATTTCCAAAATCTGAAGTTAAGGCAACTCTGTGTGTCGTCTGATTAATCTTTTTTAATATTAAAATTCCGCTGACATGATTGTTATAAATATCCATCTGGCATTTATACACATAATCTTCAGAGGAAGAAAAATATAAATTTTCAACTGTCTGTTCAGAACCTGAAACAGGCTGCACATCCGTGAGTCGATATGTTTTGCACGAAACACAGAGTAATGAGATCAGACTATAAACTGAACTCTGAAGCAGCAACCGGCGCATTGATCTTTGTATTTTTGAAAACAATATTCGTCGTGTCTCCTGAGGCTTCCGTCATATTGACCTGAGAAACTGTTGATTGTCCTTTCGGAAAACTCAATTCTATCTGCTTGATATATTTAAGAAGCTGAGCAGATTTCGGGGTAAATTTGGCAATGTTAAAACTTGCGTTTTTATAATAGCTTACCGAAAACTCGGGATCGCTGAACATCTGTCCGTTTGAGCTTCCCACAATCAGCTTATTGATTTTTTCAAATGTTTTGCTCTTCGCATCCACAGAAGATTTTTTTCCCTGGTCGTTAATGAAAATTTTATTGTCCTTAAAAACGATGCTGTACTGATAAGGTTTTACGTATTTCCAGCTCAGCGAGTTCGGTGTTTTTAAAGACATCTTACCGTAAGTCACGATACTTTTATCCAGAAAATCCATTTTTTTGGTCTGGGTAAAATCACTTTGCAACGTTTTGACCTGTCTGGTCTCCGAAGAAATTTTTGTTACAAATGCTTTAGCTTCAGCGCCTGACATTGCCGTATTTTGAGCAAAAAAGAGGCCTGAAACTAATAAAAATGCGCCAAGAGCAATATTTTTAATCATTTTTTTATTTTAAATTTAATCAGTACTGCCTGAGCACCTGAACATGTTTAAGTTTTATAAATAAAAGTTCCCTGAAAATGAAAGTCAGATTTCAAAGAGCTAAGAATTCTGCAGATTCAAATCTTTTATTTCAAATTATTCTAGTGTTAAAAAACTTTTGGATCGTTTGTATTTACAACTTGATCTATTGTAAAAGTAGAATATTTTTTCTGCTTCAAAAATACTAATACATCGACCAATACATTGTACGTTTTCTCTGAAGTGTCGTGAAGCAGTATGATGCTTCCTTTCTTTAATCCTCTGGTAACTTTCCGGTAGATTTTTTTCTCATTCCCGGTAACGGTGTCCAGCGAGCGGATATTCCAGCCGATGCTTTTTTTGCAGGTTTTATTTATCGCTTTAGCAATATTCGGATTGGTAACACCGAAAGGTGGACGGTACAGTCCGGTTTTTATATTTCCGAACTTAGAAATAATTTCATCACATTTTTCTATTTCCTCCACTATTTTTGAAGCAGATAAAAATCCTGTATTCGTGGAATGGGAAAGAGTATGATTTCCCACCGTATGACCTTCGGAAATAATTCTCTGAAATGTTTCAGGATATTTTTCAATCTGTTTTCCGATACAGAAAAAGGTAGCCTTTACATTGTTTTCCTTTAAAATATCCAGAAATTTAGGAGTGAATTCAGTAGGACCATCATCGAAAGTCAGGGCAACTTCTTTTATTCTTGTCTTTTTATGCGTCATACTGTCGACAAAATATCCCAAACTAATATCGAGAGAACCCCAGATCACAACCGCAGAAAAAATAAAAAAACAAAACAGGTACACCCAGAAAGACGCTTGCAGGGCATAAATCAATACATTACAGAAAAGATAAAATATAATAAACGAATAATGTTTCATCTTTTATTATTTTGAATGTTAGGTCAGTACGAAGAATGATATGATGTCGTGTTCTAATTTAAGATAATAGTTAGATAAATAAACTAAGCTTTTCCCAACAATACAAGACTGTGATCGTTTCCTCCCAAATGATTGTAAAGAAGAATATTTTTAATTTCTCTCTTTTTCATATCAGTAATCATCATCATTTCCGGAATCTTCTGGTTTTTGAGAATATGACAGGCCATAAATGTCGAAAAACCACTTGCTGTATTAAATTCTCCGCTCAGATGTTTATAGTACAATAAGGTGGAATTTTCAAAAGCAGCCATGGCTTCTGTATAATAAACATCCGATCTTGCATCTCCGCTGAAACCTAGAATGACAGCATCAATATTTTCAGCAGACAACTTATTTTCAGTTAAAAAATCTTCAATAAACTGTTGGGTTTCTTCTAAACCTAATCTGTTGACGATCTGAATATCTTTCAATTGAGCATAAGAATTTTCCGTTTTATCTTTCCCTAAAACGAAAAAGCTCGCGCCTTCACCCCAAATGACGCCATCAGTGGTTGAGTTCAGATAATCAGCGGGAAGGTTTTCTTCTTTTTTGATGGTATTGTTTAATCTGTACAATTCCATTGTCCGGTCGGTTTGTTCATCTGTCGAGCCCACCAAAACGGCTGAAGCTTCCCCGTCATTGATCTGCAGTTTCGCGTCTAAAAAAGAGAATTCCAGAGAAGAGGAAGTATTTACATACGTGAAATTGTAGGCGTGACACTGTAACCCGAGAGCAATCTGTCCTGCAACGGTATTATGAGTAGACTGAATAAAAAAGGTTGGTGTCAGAAACTCTTCGTTATGCTCAATCACATTTTTTAAAAATTTTTCAGAATCCTGAGAACAGCCCATTCCTGTTCCGACGATAATCGCATCAGGATTTTCTATCCCAGCTTCTTTTAAGGTAAATTGAGAAGCTACAGAGCTCATTTTTACCGTTTTAGACATTCTTCTGATCATGGCAGGAGGAATGAATTCTTTGTAAACCGGTTCGATAGCTTTTAAAACCTGAACAGCATTTTGAGGCTTAAGATTCTGGAAAAAATCTTCTTGTAACGTATCCTGAACTGAAATACAGGCTGCGCTGTTAATATAAACTAAACTCATGGCTTTGAGAAAATTAAAGTTGAACAATTTCCTCCAAAACCAAATGAATTGGAAAGAACATGGTTAATATTTTTCTCTTTAAGCTCAGTTACAGGAGTCAAATCAAATTCTTCCATTTTCGTTTTAAAATTCAGATTCGGGAAAATGAGATTGTTTTGAATGGCCAACAGAGAATACACCGCTTCAATTCCCGCCGCTGCTGCCAGGGTATGGCCTGTAAAAGCCTTAGTAGAGCTGAATTCCGGGACATTATTCGCGCCAAAAATTCGGATCATCGCAATCCCTTCGGATAGATCATTATTCGGAGTTGCCGTTCCGTGAACGTTGATATAATCGATCGCTTCCTTAGGCAGGCCGGAAACTTTTAAAGCTTTTTCCATGGCCAGATAAGCACCCTGTCCGTTTTCAGAAGAAGCCGTCTGGTGATGCGCATCATTGGCATTTCCATAGCCCGAAAGATAGCCTAAGACTTTTTTATTTTCTTTTTTTACCACCTCATCAGATTCTAAAACGAGATAAGCAGCTGCTTCTCCCAAATTCAGCCCTTTCCTGTCATTATCAAAAGGAGTATTGTAAGAATCCGTAAGGATCATGAGTGTACTGAAACCATTTAACGTAAATTTCGAAAGAGAATCTGTTCCACCCACAATAACCCGGTCCAATACGCCGTTTTTGATTAATTTTGCACCCATCATAATAGCGTTTGCCGCTGACGAACAGGCGGTGCTGATGGTCGAAACCATTCCTTTTAAACCCAGATAGTCAGCGATAAGTAACGATGAATTTCCGGCATCGTGAGCATCGATATATTTCTGCTTTTCGGGAAGGTCTTCGTAGGTATAGAAATACTTTTCAGTGATATCCATTCCGGCAACACTGGTAGAAGAAATGAAGCCTGTCTTATACTCATTAAGATCCGATATTCCGGCACTTTCTACCGCCTCCTTTGCAGCAACCATTCCTAATAAAGCCGTTCTTGTAGCATGAGTATCTTCTCTTAACTGAAGTTTCAGTATCAGATCTTTATTAGACAGTTTTATCTCACCTGTTTTGAAATTTCCAATATGGCGCGTTTCAAACAACTGAATGTCTGAAATTCCGTGTTTCCCGGTTTTTAACGAAATAAAATTTTCCTCCACATTGTTTCCAATCGCGGAAATAATTCCCATTCCTGTTATGGCAATTTTTTGGCCCATTTTTACAAAATGTAACAGTGTATCAATGTAACAGTTTCCCAATTGCTAGACTGCTGCATTGATACATTGGTATATTAATTTATTTTGTTCTGTTTTCTTCAATAAATTTTGCCATCGTTTCAATCGAGGTAAAAATTTCCTTTCCTTTTTTAGGATCGGCTAGTTTTATTCCATATTCTTTATCTAAAAGAACGATCAATTCGAGAGCATCGATAGAATCCAATCCAAGACCGCCACCGAACAACGGATCCGTATCTTTAATTTCTTCTACTGCAACATCTTCAAGATTAAGTACTTCAATGATTTTGTGCTTTAATTCTTCTCTTAAGTTTTCCATAAAATTAATTTGAAAATAGGTTAATGAGATAATTTGAAAATATATTTTATAAAGTATATTAAATTTAAATTAAAAATATTTTCTTAAATAATTGCTGTACTTTAATGATAATATTTTGAATTATCAAATTAGTACATTTTCAAATTATCAAATTTATAATGTCAGCAAATATACGAAAGCTTTATAACTTTCCTGATAGAGTTCTACCCAGCCGCACAATACTTGGTCAGCCTTACCCGACTGAAGAATCTGCTCTGAGTAATTATTTAAAAAATTTTCATCAAATTCATCCAGAACAAAAAAAGCATTCTCGGTCTGCATTTTGTGCCTGATGCTGATTTCCCCTACACAGATATTCGGTAACGTATAGACAAAAACCGCAGGACTCGGAAAATAATTTTCCTGAGAATTGATGCTTTCCTGATATTTAAAATCGGTATCCAGGCTTGAGGATTTATTAGCAAAAACCAAAGCCGTTCTGCTGTGATCTTCGCTTTTTAAAATCATTTCAGAAGCGAGAAAAGCGAGTTTGCTTAAATTATCCATTTTATGAAATTTTGGATAATTCAATTCTAAACTTTTGTAAGCTTCTTTCGCAAAATCTGAAAAATTTTTCGTTTTAGTTTCAAAAATAGTGTCGTTGTTGAGGACGATTTTTGAATTTTCAATAGTGCAAATGTCTGTTTTCTTCATTAATGAGTTTTAAGGCTTTCGCGTAGGATTTTGATGCGTGTTGAAAACAGATAATACAATGATTTTGTTATCAATAATATCAAAATTATGAGGTAAGGGAATTTTTGTACAAATGCTTCTCTATAATTTTTTTTAATTTCAAAATGTTTTGGATTACTTTGAATTTTGAGAAAGTATTTACTTAACTGTTTCATGAATTTTTCGCCCAAACCTGCTTGTACATTTTCGTAATAAATATAAGCTTCCGGAATTTCTAAACTGGCTTCTTCTTGTACAACTAATTCATAAATCATTTCAAAGCAGATTTAGCTTTTTCTTTAACTTCCTCCCAAGTATATGATTTGCTTTCACCAGTTATGTATTTTTCTCTTCTTTCATTTACTTCATCATAATGCCAATCTGGAACAGATGCATAATTATCTTCCTGTTCTTCAGCATCAATAATTCCTTTGAAAATGCGCAAAATTCTTTCATCCGCAATGTCGATGAACTCGTGAATTCTTTTTCTGATTTCTAAAGTAGATTCCATTTTCTAAAACTTAATGTCTATCAAAATTACAAAATTATTATTTAGACTTTTTCCAAAACAATGGCCGCATTACATCCCCCAAAACCTGAAGCTGTTTTTAAAATAGATCTGATTTCCGCCGGTTGATTTTCTCTTATTATATTCAGCGGTTGTGAAGTCCCCGTTTCTTCAAAGTTTTTAGACGGAATCAGAGTGCTGGTTAGAGCGCTTTCCATTGAAATAATGCTTTCCAGTAGTCCTGAAGCACCCAGACAATGTCCGTAATAGGCTTTCATGCTGTTCAGAGGAACATGCTGTAATCCCATTCTGTTGAACGCAATGGCTTCCATTTCGTCGTTGTATATCGTAGCTGTTCCGTGTGCTGAAATAAAATCAATCTCTTCTGCTGAAATATTGGCTTCTGTCATGGCATTTTTAATGCTTGCAAACAATCCGTCGCCGGTTCTTGACGGCCCGGAAATATGGTTGGCGTCGTTGACGGCTGAATCTCCTGAAACTTTAAAACTGAATTTTCCGTTTGAGATTGCTTCGTTACTTCGTTTCTCGCAATGACTTGTCATATAAACTGCGGCAGCTGCTTCCCCGATATTGATTCCGTTACGGTTTTTATCGTAAGGTTTGCAGACTTCTGTTCCAATGGCCTGAAAAGAATTAAAGCCTGAAATGACAAACTCCGAAATTTCGTCTCCGGCGATAACAAATGCATCCTTGTATTGTCCTGCCTGAATCATATTTTTCGCCACAGCAATGGCCATTACTCCGGAAACACAAGCATTGGAGATGACAATCGGTTTTACTGTAAATCCGAAAAAATCAGCAATTTTCTGAGCTAAATTCGACAGGAAAACTCCTTCCGGTAAAGTCTCCTGATTTTTCAGCAGGCTGATATTCCCTTTGGTTGTCGATAAAATAAAAGCGGTTTTATCTGAAATAGGGTGTCTTTCCACCAAAGGTTTTAAACTCAGCAAAAACATTTTTTCAAGCTTTGTGAAATCTGAATCGTCGAAGTTTTTGTTAAACTCTTCTTCCAATTTTTCAGGATCCAGAACCGAAGCGAAAAAAGGCTCCTGATTTTCTATAATTTTATGTAGAGCTACGCCCGACTTTCCTGTGAGAAGGGCAGTCCAGTTAGACGGAATATCAAAGCCTAAAGGCGTGACACAGTTATAATCTGTAATGTACACTTCGTTTTTCATGATAAGCCCATTTTATCTTTCCATGCCTGAAAAAAATCAGGATTATACAGACACAACTTGTTATCAGCATCCAGAAACACCTGGATCGTTTCTCCGGAGCATACTAATTTGTGGTCTTCATTAAAAAGCTCGTACCGATAGATCAATTTTGCTGAAGCAGCATTTACGAAAGTCGTTACAATATTGAATGTTTCGCCATATTTTAAAGGAAGAAAATGTTCACAGGTACTTTTCACGATCGGTGTTACAAATCCGGCATTCTGAATATCAAGATAGGTTAAGCCGTGCTGCCTCCCGAAAGCTTCTCTCCCGTCTTCGAAATAGACGATGTAATGTCCGTGCCAGACAATTCCCAGGGGATCAGTTTCGTTAAATCGCACCCTTACCTGTTCTGTACACTGTAATATAATTTCTTCTTTAGACTGCATTTTGTTTTCTTTCGTAAATTAATGAAATACCCACCATGGCAAGATAGAATAAAAAGAGGAACGACAATTCTTTTGCGATTCCGCCGATTCCGCTGTTTCTCAGAATAATATCATAGTAAGCATTCAGTCCCCAGTTCATTGGCGAGAATTTGGCAATGGTCTGCATAAATTCAGGCATTAAAAAAACCGGGACCCAGATTCCTCCGATTGCGGCTAATACGACAACGGATGTCGCGCCAAATGGAGCCGACTGTTCCTGGGTATCAGCAACAGTTCCCAATAAAACACCAAACCCAATGGCAGCCAGACCTGAAAATAAAGTCACTACCATAAGCTGGAACATTTTTCCGGTAACATCAAACTGTGGCAAATCCATGTACGGAAACAGGTAAATTCCTACTGCTACCATCAATAAAAACTGGATGATACAGATGATAAGATAGGTAAATGTCTTCCCTAAAATATGCACAAAATAAGGAGTTGGGCTTATCCTGGCTCTTACGCTGGTTCCCTGGCTTTTTTCTTTAACCAGATTAATAGACAGAGGCACGACAATAAAGAAAATGGCAAACAGTGCCCAGGCCGGAACGTTATGCTGAACGGAGTTGGGAATGGTTTCCATGGCTCCCTTTTTAGGAGTGATCTCTTTAAAGCTGATTAAGTTTTTATTTTCTTCAAGATTTTCGGTGGTTCCCAACTGATCCTGGAAAGCTTTGTAAATCTTTTTATTCTCGATCTCAAAAACCATTTTATTAACCGCATTCATCACATTGTTTTTGAAACCTGCGTTAGTCGCAGGATCAAAATATAAATGAATGTCTTTGGCTTTCACCGTTTTCAACTTTGCTTTATCTGAATTTTCCTCGAGACCGAACGAACTTACAATCGTCTTGACTTTGGATTCTATCTCAGCATTTAAATCTGTGGTTAAATTTTCAGGAATAACGATAGCCATCTGATAGTCTCCTGAAAAAACGGCATCCTGTGCTGATTTTTCATTATAATGGGTCAGAAGTTCAAAAGTTTTGCTGCTTTCAAGTTCGTATTTTATATTTTTTGAAATCTCAGATTTATCGTTATCAATAAAAATGATCGGGATTTTTGAGCCTTCAAGATTCTTGAAAGTAGAATCCTGAATCAGGGTGATCGTGATAATGAGTAACAACGGCATCACAAAAATAATAACGATCCCGCCAATATCTCTTTTCAGTAAAAGAATTTCCTTAACAAAACTTCTCCACAATTTATACAACATCTCTTAATTCTTTTCCGGTTAATGAAATGAAAACATCTTCTAGATTTTCAGAGCCTGTCACTCTGTTTACCAGTTCTTCAGGAGTTCCGACCGCATGTATTTTCCCATGATCGATGATCGCTATTTTGGTGCAGAACTCCTCTGCTTCCGACAGGTGATGTGAGGTATAAATAATACAGGTTCCTTTTTTATTAAGCTCAAGAAGATAATCGATGATTGCTTTTTTGGACTGAACATCAACGCCAACGGTAGGTTCGTCCAAAAACAGAACTTTCGGGTGATGCAGGGTTCCTGCAATAAGATTACAGCGGCGCTTCATTCCTCCTGAAAACTGTTCTACTTTTTTATCGGCAAATTTTGACAGGCCCATGATTTCCAGTGACTCATCAATGGCATTCCTTAGCTTTTTGTGACTTAAACCGTAAAGACTTCCGAAGAACATTAAATTTTCTTTAGCTGTCAGTGTTGGATACAGGGCATATTCCTGAGGAACAATCCCAATAATCTGCCTTAATTTATAACCCTCTTTCTGAGGGGACAGGCCACTGATGGTAAAGCTTCCGGAAGTGGGTTTTATTAAGCCTGAAAGCATAGATATCAAAGTGGTTTTTCCGGCTCCGTTAGGCCCCAGAATACCGTAGATTTCGTTCTTATCAATAGTCAGCGAGATATCATTTACAGAGAAATCATCTGCATTTTTATATTTTTTATATAAATTTTTAATCTCAATAAAATTCTCCATTAAATCGCTTTTCTCAGTTTTTTATAGAAAGCTTCTTCCAGATCTGCAATGTGAAGCATGGTCCTTGAAAGTTGATTATAAATATCGCTTTTTGAATTTCTGTTTTTGTAAACTCTGGCGATGTCTACTGCAAAATCTCTCCAAAGATCACCGATGGCTGTAATTTCGATTGACAATTCATTCAGCTGATCGTTCTTAAGAATAATAGCTGCCTCCTGCAGGAATGCTCCGTAAATAAACCTGAAACCGCCACCGCCGGTGCCGATTTCCTCCTGCATCCTGATGAGCTGACCCAGGTAATGGTTAGTGGTTTTCGTGCCTTTTTTTGCGGCCCATTTCGGAATGCTTCTGGCGACCCATCGGATGGCTTTTACACCAATGATCGGAACGGGAGCCAACATATTTTTACAGGTATCTTTGATTCCCTTTTTGATCGCTTCTTCGAGATTTACATGGTCGGGAATGTAGGTAGGATAATACATATGACCTTTCGGTGGAAGGGCTCCTTTAGCATATCTCACTTTTTCCAGTTCCGCTTCTGTAAGGGTGGTTGCATAATCCATAACAGGATCACTGATCAGGAATCTGCCGTCTTCTTTTCCGTAAACAACAAGGTTGTGCGCATTGAAATGGAATTTATATTCTTCAGGAAAGTAGGTAAGGTTAAAAACGCCTACCTGTAAACCTGTAGGTATATTTTGATCCAAATTTCTTTCCAGTGCTTTCTGTGCATCTGCAGGATTTGAAAATTTTTCTCTTTTGATTTTAATGCCCAGTCTCTTTGCTGCTTTGCTGAAAATAGCACCCGGCATCGGACGGTAGCTGAAACCAGGAGCGAAATTTACCTTCAGAAAAGGTAAATACACAAAGAATAATCCGGAACCAATTCCGAAAATCATAGGTTCGCTGAGTTTCAGCCCTTTGTTCAATAATAAATTGGAGGCCACACCGTTTTCGCAATGCGCGGTCTGATGGTGCTCAAAATTAAGTTTCATTCGTAGCTTTCTCTTTTTGATCTCAGATAAACCCTGCTAAACCAATATGGCTTTACTTATTTACCGTTGAAGTTTTTTAATTCATCCACTGAAATTCCGAAGGTATCGGCATATTTTTTCAGTACGGATTCGCTTAGTGTCTTAAATATTTTAGGTTTTGCATGTCTTTTTACACGCCATTGCCACATTCCTACATAGGCGGCAAGCACCTGCAGATCCATCTTATTCAGTTCCATGAAGTAAATAATCGGACTTACCTTATTATGGGCAACATTTTGCCTGGCTTCTTCAATTCTTTCATTAATTAAAGCGATAGATTCGTCTAAAGCAGCTTTCTTCGCCTCCCAACCCGTACTGTTTGCAGTAGTATAATTGTTGTTCTCATCAGTTACATATAAAACCTCAGTCATGTTGGCTGATTTCATATTGCTTTCATCCTGAGGAAGGTCTTGTTTTTTCATCTTACTGCTGTTGTTTTTCCGGATCCCAGATGAAAAAAATCATCCGATTTCCCGATTAATTTATCAATCGGCTAAAATAGTGAAAATTGATTATATGTAGATCATATTATCTTCTGTGATATTTAGATCGGCTTTCAGGATGTAAAGTTAAATTGATTATTAAATATCATCATTCATTATACTCATCAGTAGCAGGATAAATTTCATGATTACATAATTACTTGTAACAAATAAACGATTAGATGACACTAATAGATCAAGAAAATTTGATTAACAAATAATTTTATGAAGAAATTTTTTATTTCTGTTTCACTCTTCTGTATGTTGAGTGCAATGGCTCAGAAATTTGAAACTCAGACTCTCACTGACCCACAGGGCTACTCGTATGAAACGGTGAAGAATGACCAGTCCGGGGTAAGGGTTTACACTTTAAAGAACGGATTGAAAGTATATCTTGCCAAAAATGAAGATGCCCCAAGAATTCAGACTTATATTCCGGTAAGAACAGGGTCAAATAACGATCCCAATGATAATACAGGACTGGCTCATTACCTGGAGCACATGGTGTTCAAAGGAACTTCTCATCTGGGAACTCAGGACTGGGCAAAAGAAAAGGTTCTTCTTCAGAAGATTTCTGATCTTTATGAGCAGCACAAGGCTGAAAAGGATCCTGTAAAGAAAAAAGAATTATATAAAAAGATCGATGAAGTTTCTCAGCAGGCATCAAAATATGCCATTGCAAATGAGTATGATAAAGCTATTTCATCTCTTGGAGCAACAGGTACGAATGCTCACACCTGGTTGGATGAGACCGTTTATAAAAATAATATTCCTGCCAATGAGCTTGAAAAATGGCTTAAAGTGGAAAAAGAACGTTTTTCCGAATTGGTCTTAAGACTTTTCCATACTGAACTGGAGGCGGTATATGAAGAATACAACAGAGCTCAGGATAATGACGGGCGTCTGGTAAATTATGCTTTAATGGAAGCACTTTTCCCAAAACATCCCAACGGGCAGCAGACCACCATCGGAACTTCCGAGCATCTGAAAAGCCCGTCGATGGTAGCGATTCATAAGTATTTTGATACCTATTATGTTCCTAACAATATGGCCGTCGTACTGGTTGGTGATCTGGATTTTGATAAGACCATAAAACTGGTTGATCAGTATTTCGGAGCATTCAAATACAAAGAACTGCCAATGAAAAAGATGGTCACGGAATCTCCGATGACCTCTGTTGTAACCAGAACCGTGAAAAGCCCTTCTACAGCAAGAATGACGATGGCCTGGAGAACCGATTCGTATGGTACGCAGGAGGCAAGACTGGCTGATGTGGTTGCAGAAATCTTAAGCAACAGGGGAGACGCGGGTCTGATTGACCTTAATATTAATCAGAAACAGAAAACGCTGGGTGCAGGAGCTTACGAGTCTCCGTTTAAGATGTACGGATCTTTTGCTTTAACGGTGACCCCGAAAGAAGGGCAGAGTTTTGATGATGCTAAAAAATTATTGTTGGATCAGATCGGTTTAGTTAAAAAAGGACAGTTTCCGGACTGGATGCTGAAAGCGATCGTAAATGATAAGAAGGTTCAGAGAATGAAGACCTGGGAAACAGCAGATGGGCTTGCGACCAATCTTTATGATACTTATATCCATGAAAGAACCTGGCAGCAGGAACTGGATGAGATTAACGAATATGAGAAGATTTCAAAAGCAGACATCGTAAAATTCGCAAATGAGTTTTTCAAGGACAATTATGTCGTTGTATATAAGGAAAAAGGAGTGAATGATAAGCTGGTTCGCGTTGAAAACCCGGGAATTACTCCTATTGAACTGAACAGAGGAGCACAGTCACCTTTCCTGAAGGATATTCTGGCGACCAAACCGGCAGAGATCAAGCCTGAATTTATAGATTATAAAACAGCGATCCAGACTTCTCAGATCAAGGATAAAAAAGTAAGTTTCGTAAAAAATAAGTATAACGAAATTGCCCAGGTAAATTATATCTTCCCGTTCGGAACAGACAACGACAAAGAATTGTCTCTGGCCATTACAGCTCTGGAATATCTGGGAACCGATAAATATACTCCGGAGCAGCTGAAAGAAGAGTTCTATAAATTGGGAATCTCAAATTCTTTCAGAACATCAAATGATCAGACGATCATCACACTGAGCGGTCTTGAAAGCAATATGGAAAAAGGCGTTAAGCTGATGAACCATTGGCTGACCAATGTGAAGGCGGATAAGGGAATTTATGATCAGACTGTAAAAACGATCCTTGAAGCCAGGGAATCTGCCAAAAAAGATAAAACCAGAATCATGAATGCATTGAGCAATTATGCGAAATACGGAAAAGATTCCCGAATGACGGATATCGTTTCTAAAGAGCGTATGCAGGCCATCAATGTAACTGATCTGATGACAAAAATCAAAACCATGAATCAATATCCGTATGAAGTTTTCATCTACGGTAAAGATCAGAAGAACTTAGAGAAAGCAGTAAAACCTTATATTGCCAACACGACTCTACAGCCTGCAAAAGCAAAAGTATATGCTGAACCTGCTACTGAAGGGAAAGTATACTTTACCAACTATGATATGGTACAAATGGAGATGGCTAAAATTGCAAAAGGAAACAATGTGAATCTTGGAAACTTCGGTAAGGCTAATCTTTTCAATGAGTATTTTGGCCGCGGACTGTCTTCTATTGTGTTCCAGGAGATCAGAGAAAGTAAATCCCTGGCCTATTCTGCATATGTTTCTTATGCGAATGCCAGCGAAATCAACCACCCGAATTATGTGACCAATTATATCGGAACGCAGTCCAACAAACTTCCTTTAGCGGTTACGGCAATGAATGATCTGATGGCACAGCTTCCGCAAATTCCTGCACAGTTTGAAAACTCGAAGGGATCTGCATTGAAACAGATTGCTTCAAACAGAATCAACAGAACAAATATTTTCTTTAACCAGCTGGCCTTGAAAAAACTGGGTGTTGATTATGATATCCGAAAAGATGTATATGCCGAAATTCAGGGTCTGACTTTGCCACAACTGACAAGTTTTTACGACACTGAAATTAAACCCTTAAAATATAATACAGCCATCATCGGGAAAAAAGAAAACCTGAATATGGAATCTATTAATAAGATGGGAGAATTTAAAGAGGTAAGTCTTGAAGAGATCTTCGGATATTAATTCTTAATGAAATACAGATTGAAGTGGGGTAGAGATACCTCACTTTTTTTATTTGGTAACACCAGCAACGCCTGACATAACAAAAGCTGCACAAAACTGTACAGCTCTTATCTATTTAAAGTCAGCTTTTTTTATGATTCCACCTGCTGGATAAACAGGTTGATCTCTGCTCTGATTAATAATTCGTCATTCATAAAAGTCTCACAGAATATATTGCAGATATTTTCAAATTGAGAAATAAGGGATGCTTTGGAAATAATGTGATCTCCAACGTTCGGCAAAGCAAAAATTTCAATTTTTTTGATGTTGGTAATAAATCCGATGACTTTCGTTTCTGCTTCATCATTTGTAAAAAAGCTTTGTCCGAGAATTGAAGAGCATGTCTGCGCTGCATTTTCAATAAGACCGGCTTCCGCAAATTTCCCATGATGAACAAAAATATTGTCTTCCAGAATTTCAAAGGAAGTTACCACTTTTTCTTCAGTCAATTCCAGAATATAATCTGCCATCAGCATCGGTTCGCGATGCGGGAGAAAATGGTGGATATTGATGGTGCTTTCTTCCTTGATTTTCATTGATATTTATTTTACAACCGTTTTCATCTGAGAACTTGCAATGACCTCATCATTCAGTTTTGTTACTGCGTCTACCAAAGTCACTCCCATAATTTCGTTCAGAATCGTCACTTCTGTTTTCAACTGATCTCCAACTTTGGGCAATTTTTCGGTCTCAAAAGATTTGATTGCACCAATGTATCCTGTCGGAGCTTCTTTTCCTAACAGAAAATATTTGTAGCCTGTGTGTAACGCGACGCTCTGTGCCTGATGTTCCACAAGGCCTGAAGCCTGGAAAATACCGTCCTGAACAAAAATATTCTCCTCTTTTATATCAAATCCTGAAACCAGATGGTTTTCGGAATAAGAGGCAATGCTATTAACCATAACAAAAGGAAACCGCTGCGGAATTAAGTTTTCCACAAAATTCTGATCAGTGGTTGGTAAATTATTTTCCATTAGCAAACCGTTAATAAAGCACAGGAATATGAAAATCTTCCGCTTTCAGGAACGCAGAGAAGTACTTTTTCTCCCTTTTTAAGATTCCCGGAATTCATCAGTTGCTCTAGGGCGATGAAGATGGATCCGGCACCGATATTTCCGACTTCAGAAAGATTGTAAAACCATTTTTCCCATGGAAAATCCAAACCTACATTGGCAAATTCATCCTTCAGTCCCTCTTTGAAGTAACCCGAAGAAATGTGTGCCAGAACGTGATCTATAGATTCCGGGTCCAGCTCGTGTTTGTCGAAAGAGGATCTTAAGCTTTCTGCTCCTTTTACCAGAATATATTTATCTAAAATCTTAGTGTCCTGCTTTAAGGCAAAAATAGATTGTTTCAGCCATTCTTCTGATGGGTAATCTGCCCACGATTTTAGGCTGCCGTCCTCCTGCTTTTCGGAACCTGCATACATACATGCTTCAATTTCATGAGCGTACGAGTAGAAATCAATCCATTCTAATTTCAGATTTGTTTCATTTTCCCTTGGTTTATTTTCCAGCAGGAAAGCGCCGGCTCCGTCAGAAAGCATCCATCTCAGGAACTCTCTTTTGAAAGCAATAATGGGCCTTTCTTCTAATAAAGCTAAATTTTCAGCTTCGTGATTAAATTTATCAGCAGTCATCCATGCGGACATCCTTTCAGAACCCAGGCATACTGCATTTTTATGTACTCCTGCTTTCACGGAAAGAAAACCATAGTTCAGTGCGTTCATTCCTGAGTTACAAAGTCCTGATGCCGTGTTAATTGCCAGAGGTTTTCCGATATTAAGCTCGCCATGAACCATTGATGCATGAGACGGCTGGATTTGATCCGGAGTAGAGGTGCCTACCGAAAGAAGCTCCAGGTCTTCTTTTCTGAACTGGTCATCAAAAAGTCCCTCTACAGCGTTCGCTGCAATCTGAGCATTGGTGTGGGTAGGATTACCTTCTTTATCTAAAGCATAATATCGGGTCGTAATTTTATTGTTTCTTAAAATAATAGACTTTGCTTTAGATTTAGCGCCATTTATATAACCAAGATACGTTTCCATTTCATCATTAGAAACAGGTTCATTAGGTAGGTATGTTGATGCTTTTGTTATAAATACGTCGTACATTCTATTTTAATTTAATTCCTTGTAAATATTCTCTCTGTCTTTTTCTTTTAAACCAAAAAATCGGTGTGGTCAGTAGGTGTAAAACTAAAACTATCGGTGAAATAATCCAGATAGCGGCCATCAAATATACTTTAAAGAATTTTATCAGCAATGGGCGCTTCTCTTTTTCTTGATAATAAGATTGGACCAGACGGTAAAAATTTTATTTCCCACTTTTTCCACTCTTACCAGGAAAGGTCTTATTTCTACGGCCCCGTTTTTTACCAGATCCGGCTGGAGAGTACTGAACTCATTCTTACGGAAATGGGTTTCGATAATTTCACCATATTTTACCGAGCCGATAATTTCTTCGTCTGAAATCCCGGCTGCAGGGAGCAGTCCTGATTTTTCTTTCCGGCCTGTTGTCAGCCAGCGCAGGATCGTCAGCACACTTGTATAATTGTCATGCCTGTCTACCAGGGCGATATTTCCTATAAGCTGAGCCTGCATATCTCTTAAGTATACCTTAAGTTTTTCCTGTGAAAGCATCCACATATTTCTGGTTGCAGAAATGGTAATGACAGGGGTGTCTTTCAGTATATTTTGGGCAAAACCACTTTTCAGAAAGGAAATGACAGGAATAGACGGCGTTAAATACCAGACCTGGTATCCGAATAGGATAAGATCAAACTTTTTATTCAGCACTTCTTCCGGTGGTGGCAGAATCTCACTGGGAATCTGTAAATAAGACTCCGGAAAAGTATTAAAGAAGACATCACCGGGCCATGGAAACGGAAAATCTTTCCTGAGCGTGATGTTATAATACGTTACTTCATATTCATCGTTTTTATCTTCAAACGGTCGGGCGATATTTTTAATGATATCTTCCAGCTGTCCGGTTTGAGTGTAATATATGACGAGTATATTCTTTTTCATTAATATCGTTTAGCGTTTACAAAAATATGCTTTTCATATTTATTATTTGGACCTAAATACTTTTAAAGATTCTGAACTGAATTTCAGGAGATAATTACTATTCTCAAACGAACTTATTTTTGTTCCTACAAAAATAACGGTTTCAGGATATTCTGACCATTCATTACCGTTGAAATCAGGATCGGAAACTAAAAGAACGTTAACATTTTCAGGAATGTCTTGGGTGTTCTTTCTGTAATTGATCTTTCTTTTCTGCACTAAATAATGCTGTTGGGCAATTTGCCTTTTCTCATCATCCTGAATGACTGAGAAAATCTTTCTGCCTGCCTGCTGCAGTGTTAATATAATATCTTTTTGCCCGAAATCATTGGCTATGTGCAGAATGACCGCATCTTTCGGAATCTGTTTATTCATTTCGTAATAAACAGATTTATGGGAGTTAAAATCATCTTTAACCGCTCTCACTACTTCTGCATCCTTATATAAAAAAGCCAGCAGTAATTTCTTCTTAAAATAATCTTCGCCTTCGAGCTCATCTCTTAATCTGGCAAATTCTTTTCTGAAGCAGGCGTTAATTTTTTTTGTTCTCTCGGAATAATTCTTACCGAAATTCATGTCATCATTCGGGATCCGGTCTCCTACCTTTATGGTAATGGCTCCGTCATAAATAATAAAATCGCCTTTCGGAAGAACTTCAGAATTTCCGTGAATGTAGAGAGGCAGAATATCCAGTCCAAACTGTTCGGCCAGGTAAAAAGCTCCTTTATGAAACCTTTTGATATCATGGGTATAAGAACGCTCTGCTTCCGGAAAAACGACCAACGAGTATCCCTGATCTATTTTTTCTCTCAGCTTTTCCATCCCATTTTCAATTCCCTGAGAGACAGGATAAAAACCGAGGGCCCTCACCATTTTTCCAAAAATCGGCGATTCGTAGACCCAGTCATTCACAAGATAAACAATTTTGTGAGTCACCATCGCGATCGCCAGGGTATCCAGAAAAGAAGTGTGGTTCGCAATAATGATTGCAGGTTTACTAAAATCCTCCTTTGTATTTCTAATGACCTTCTTCTTTACAAATGGATTCGAAAACAGCACAGAAGTTAAAAACTTCGCCGTTATTAATTTAATAAGGTCTAATGTTTTGCCTTTTGAATTTTTCACGAAAATACTTCCGATAAAAGAAAACAGCAATCCGCCCAGCCCGTAATATAAAAATGACAGCCCAGAATTCAGAAGCAGCCTGAAGGTAATAGGGGATAGACCTTTTTTGGCTCTGTTGGTAATTAATAATCTGAACCAGAAAGGATACAGGGTTGAGGTAATGATGATCACGGAAAACATTCCGATCAGTGCGACCAAAGCCAATGAGTGCAGAGCAGGATGTTTGGCAAAAATCAGTGACCCGATGGATAAGATTGTCGTAAAAACAGCCAGAATAATGGAAGTCCTGTAAGTTGGCAGTTCATTTTTCCCGGTAGTATGCTCCTTCTGCATCGCCTGTGTCAGGAAAATACTGAAATCATCTCCCACTCCGAAAACAAGGGTGCAGACGACCGTACTGAAAATATTCAGCTCCAGACCTAAAAAATATAACATTCCTGCAGTGACCACTCCTGTTAAGACAATAGGAAACATGGTCAGAACAGTGAGTTCAAAGTTTCTGAAGAAAACAATGATCGTTAGGATAATGGCAAGAAGAGAATAATTGATCAATGTGTTGAAATCCTTTTTCAGCAAACCCAAAAAGTTTTCATTCATCTGCTGCCGGTCGATCGCCAGAGCATCGTGATGTTTTTCCACCTCCCTGATAAAGGTATCTCTTTTCTTTTCGTCAAGTTTAACCACATTTGACACCGTATAAAAACCGTCTTCATGGCTTAAAAACTCAGAAATCTGTAAAGCTTTTACCTGGGAATACTCTTTTAAGGATAGCGGAGAATATTCTTTATCTAAATTTTCACTGAACCGGTCGAACGCTGAACGGTTGAAGCCGAATTGATCCCCATTCCGGATCAGGTCAGATAACGTCCGGTTCTTTTTGTAGGGATCCCAGAATTTTTTCCAGTCATCGATTTTCTTTTGCTGGTCTTTTTCCGATAAAACCACATTACCAATTGAATTGTAACTTAAAATTACACCGTTGTTTTTCTCTTTCTCAAGGAAACGGCTCAGCTGGGAGTTTCGTGTTAATGCTTCGTCTTCAGAATCTCCGTAAGAAATGGTATAAATGGATTTCGAGGTGATATCTGAAAGTTTTTCCAGTTTTGCTTCACTTATTTTTAGATCTTCAGGGATGTAATTCAAATCTCCGATATCCTCATTAAAGCCGACATGTCTGAAACCGAAAAGGCAGGCAATAATGATGAGCGAGCATCCGATAATTAACGGTTTGTTTTTCTCATATGGATAAGACCCTATTTTATCAATAAAATTAGCATTGGGCTCAAATCCTTTTTTCTTAGGTATATAAAGCTGCGGAACAATGATCAAAGCGGTCACTGCAGATAAAATAACGGTAATCGCTGCGAAAAGGCCTAAATCTTTCAGGGCTTCCGAACGAACAAAAACCAGGCATAAAAAAGAAACCGCCGTAGTGGCGCTGCTTAATATAATGGGCTGTGTGATCTCCTTATACAGCTCTTCAATATTATTATTGTGCTTATAATGGGTAAGAATATGCAGGGCATAATCGATGGTGATTCCTATCAGAATAGCGCCTACGCTCAGAGAGATGGCAGAAATTTTATCTTTAATAAAGTACAAAATAAGCAGGGCTAATAAAACAGAAAATACAGTCGGCAGAAAAACAATAACAGGCGTGAAAAAATTCCTGAAATAATAAATCAGAAGAATTAAAAGCACGGTCATAGAAATCGCAACCGTATTCTGTATATCTTTTTTAATTTGTTGAGCGTTAGCAACAGCGATGATGGGAGAACCGAAATAACTGACTTCCGTTTTCCCTTTAAACCGGGTGTTGAGATGGTCTTTTATTTTATTAAGCTCATCAACAAAAGCTTCGTTGTTTTTGGTATCGTTGCTCTTATTTTTAGGTTCTATAAAGAGAAGAAGATTTTTTCCGTCCCTGGTAACGATATAGTTATCTTCCAACTTAAAATCTTTACTGATGTTCAGAGCATTCAGCTTTTTAATTCCTAAAAAAGTAATTCCAAGGGGATCCTTTTTAATGAATTCTTTGGTGACCAGACTCGTAGGGGATACCAAAGAAATATAATTGTTTTCTACCTGCCTGGCAATGCTGTCTTTCTGCAGTTTATGTTCAATTTCCCGGTAATCGGCCTCATTTAAAAACAACGGAAGATTCTGATTCACGAAATCAAAGGTTTCGGAAATTTCATTGTCATTGATTTTTCCCTGCACAGAGCTCATGTACTTTTGTAAAGGCTCTGTTTTAGTTAGAAATAAATCTGCCGTTTCCGAAAGCTGATAGTGATCTTCTTTGGACTTATTTTCAATGATAACAATGATCTTGTCTGAAAAATTAAGCTGTTTCAGAACTTTAGCCGTAAGGTCAGACTTTTCACTTTTGGGAATAATCTGATTAATGTCTTCTTCAAAATTAATTTTTGAAGCAAAAAAGACACAGATAACGGCAACTCCAACTGCAAAAAATACAGAAAGAAGCCTGTTTTTGCAAATCAGATAATATAAATAGATAAAGAAGCGATGCATTACACAGTTAAAATCAAGATTGCAAATTTAATTTTTTCATGATGAGTTCAAAATGTTTTAACAATAAGTTTTGTCTGAAAATCAATAAAATATTCTAGGTGGAAAGAAAAAAACTTATACTTTTGCAAAAGTTCCCAATTGATGAAAATACATTTTAAAACAAAAAACTTCTATAGTAAAGGAACTTAGATTTAATATGTTTAAAATATCTGATGAAAAATTTAACGGATTTTTATTTGTAATAATACTTCCGTTTTTGTTGTTTGCTATGTCCTATTACGGGTTTGAATCTTCCTATACCAGGTTAAAGACTGCTGAAACAGCACCCGATTTTCTGTTCTCTTCGGTATATGCTTACCGGGTGGTTCCGAATTATCTCAGCGTTTATCTTACCGGCAGTGCAGCGTTTGTGATTGAGCATTATCTGCCATTTTTTCAAAAATTTCTCTACAAGAACGGTACGGCTTTTTATCACAGTCTGTTTGTAATGAACAGCTTTTTCTTTCTCCTGTCTTCTTGGGTTTTCAGTAAAATTCTGGGATTGAAATTTATTGAAGTTAACGTATCTGTAAACCTGAAGAGAATTGTTCATTTATTGGGAATCTTCTTTATTGTAATCACTCAATATGCCCCGACCAATTGTGATATGATGGCACTCTTTTGTTATCTAAGCGGTGTTTACTGTACCTTAAAATATTTTCACACAAGAAAAGCATCATATTTTTTTAGTTTGACAGGTATTATTTTTTTGTCAACCTTCGTCAGGGAGACGGCATGTTTAAACATTGCGTTTTTTGCCGCTCTTTTTATACATCCGGAGGAGCTGAAGAAAGGAAAGTTTGAGGCAGTATGGAAAACAATTCCTTTGGTTATAAGTTTTTTAATACCTTACCTCGGACTCAGGTTAATGATTGTTCAGAAAACAACGTTTGTCGAAGGGTTCTATATTGACAGGAATTTTGAGAGCCCTTTTAATCTGGCAGGATTGCTGTTTGCAATGATTGTTTTGTACTTCGTTTATATGCTTTGCCAATCAACAGAGAGCAAAACTTTTTTTAAAAAATATCTTTTTTTCTCTCTTCCTTATCTTGTTATGATTACGATGGTAGGGCTATACTGGGAGGTGAGGCTTTTCTTACCATTAATTCTCACGGGAATTGTACTTGCCTGTCATCAATTTAAAAATTCCCTTACGAGAATATGAATTTATTACATCCTTATTACATCATCGCAATCTTTTATATGCTTTTTTTCAGCATACAGGAGGTATTCGGAAAAAGAGTTGAGAAGAAATGGTTTTGGTTGTTAGGAGTTTATCTTATCATATTGGTAGGATTTCGGGATAACGTCGGACCGGACTATGGGAGTTACCGGGGTATTTATATTTATTCTTATACGGCGGAGTATATGAGCATTATCAAAAAAGCACTGCATATTGAAGGATCTGAGAATGTGCAGATCGAATGGCTTTATGCCATGATTAATAAGCTGTTGCTGGATGTCTTTAATGCGCCTTTTTATATGCTCACCCTCGTGATTGCCATATTGGCTATATTCTTTAAAATTGAATATACTGAAGACAATACCTTTTATCCTTTCACTTTCACGCTCTTCATGTTTATTCCGAACTTTTTTATTGGAGAAAGTGGGCAGATACGTCAGAATTTAGGTACATTCATTATTTACTTTGCCATACGGTATATTAAAGAGCGTAAGCTCTGGCATTACCTTTTCTGGGTCTTTATAGCTTCCGGAATTCACAATGTCTGTTACATCTTTTTACCGATGTACTGGCTGGTGAAGTTTCCACTTAACCGGACCTGGATGCTTGTACTTATTTTAGGATCTGTTTTTGCCTCGCCTTTTGAAATTTACAGAGTTTTTGGGGATTTTCTGGGTAACCTTTCTTCCGACAGTATGTTGGTGGATGGTTTTAATGGCTATATTGAAGAAACGGCAGAAAGGCTGAACGGTGGCTTCGGGATTCCTGAGGCAATGATGGCAATTCTTACATTTTTCTTATTTGTTTTTGATAAGAAAATGGTTGAAAAATATCCGTATTACGAATATCACAGGGTATATGCCGTCATGGGCATCTGTTTGTATTTCATATTCCGGAACAATCCTGTATTCTCTTCCAGACTTGCAGGTGCATTTATCGGCTTTTCCTATCTGATCATACCTAATGCAATGTATGTGGTTTCTTCAGTTCAGAAAAGATTAATATACTCTTTCATTATAGCTCTGGTTGTTTTCAACTTCTTTGTATTTGCCAGTTTTAGAAATATTATCGGGGGGAGGTTTACAATTGATCTTTATAAAAATCACATACTGCCTTAAATGGTCGGCTGATTATAAATATTTCAAAAAGCAGAGAAAAAGACAGTGTAGTAACATTGTCTTTTTTTTATTTCACTAATATATTATTTACATTATCTATCACAAAACTGATTATTAATATTAATTCAAATTGAGCAAAAACATAAAAAATATTTCAAGAATGCTTTATTTTAGCGTTGTTCACGTTAAAATAGGAAACTCTTATAGGTGTAATTTAATACTTTTAACAAATTTTTGTATTACATAGTATTTTTTTAACATTATCTATAAAATAAATCAATATTCTTTAACGAGGGCGTAGATGTTGTAATATTTTGATAACGCAAAGTTAAGGAAATGAATAAGTCAGTTAAAAATTTAGCGGCAATTACTTTTTGCCTAGTGTCAGTTGGCATCTATTCTAAGAATAAGATAAAAACTCGTGAGATCTTTTCAAATTACATTAATTCCGATGGATTACTTTTAAAAATCCGGGATACTGTAGTTAAGCCTAAGGAGATGATTTTTAATGAAAATAACAAAAATAAAGCGCTGCTCGGGAGAGATCTGCCAAAAGACTGGTCCAAGGCGCCTAACAGTTATATTTTTGATCCGGGCCAAGACAGTGAAGGCCTGTATATTCCGGTCCGAAAAGCATATGTCATGTGGGAACAGGACAAACTTATGGGAGGAACACCTATTCCTAACGGCAAAATTACGGCCGATGTTTTATGGGAAGATGCCCATGGATTAATTAAAACAGGAGCCTCGTATAAACTTGAGGTCCTGGATTCCGGAATCAATGCAAAAATAAAAGTCCCGATCAACAAGACCAAAAAAGGAAATGCCGTCATCGCATTCAGGGTCGGGGGACAGATCTTCTGGAGCTGGCATGTGTGGGTAACGGATGATCCTACGAACGGAAGCACGTACAGAAGTTTTACCGATTTAAAAAGACAGAAAAACGACGGCACAATAGAAGCTATTCCGGATTCAGACTGGGGATGGATGGATAGAAATCTTGGAGCGCTTACCAGCTCAATTACAGCCAATGAGTGGAACCGAAACGGTGGATTGCTTTATCAGTGGGGAAGAAAGGATCCTATTCCGCCATTGGTTACGAAAGGGAACGACTTCTATGAAGTTTCAGGCTCTGTTGGAAGAGTAAGACATAGAGGGGCTAAAAATTTCACGAATGCAACAACTATTGATAATCTGAGAAAATTTGTACTTCTGTCCAATGCTCAGGCTCCTGATAATATCAGGCTCTCAGTAAGGAATCCGCTAAGCCTTATTTACGTAAATAAAGATGACAATTCCGGACCGGCTTATTATAATAACAATACCAATCTTCCTTTAAATTGGTTTGGTAAATATTTTAATCTGAGCGATAATCTTCTGTCCGAACTTAACCTATGGTCGGATAATTCTGAAGGAAAGATTGCAACCGGATACAACAGTGATGCCAATGCAAAACCTTACAGAGATAAATCATCTTATGACCCCTGCCCGAACGGGTGGAGAATGCCTTCCATGCTTGTGGCCAATCTGGCCGGACAGAACTATATTGACGATGTGAGAATGGATTATTCTCCTTTTGGAGTCAGAACAAACATGGGAAAAAACGTATTTGAATCCAATAATTATCATCTAATAAAACCTACTGACTCAGGATTACCTGCTTTCATGACCGGCTTTAAAGTATATCCCAACGTGGGGTTCGATTTATCCAATGTCGGAGGATTAGATATGGGCATTTTTCCGGGTACAGGACAGCTTATTCTGGGGCTGCATTCCGGGCAGTATACGGATCAGCACCATACAGGGCTGTGGACTGCAACGATGGCCAGACAGTTTGATGCCACACCGGCTACGTCAGCAAGGGGTTTGTATATGATTCCGGACAGAGAGCAGCCGGATGTGCCGGATCCATCTCTCCCCACAGTGAAAGGAAGGTACTGGTACCGCCCGCTGTACCCCATGAATACTTCTGATGCTAATGCCTGCAGATGTATAAAAGATCCACTGTATATAGAAGATAATTATAATTTTTCTACAGAATTTCTGGCCCCTGAGACAGAGTACCGTGAAGGAATCGACGATCCCAATACGTACCAGGTACTAAAAAGTACAAGTGCTATTACCATCGAAATTCCTGTCAGCAAGGCTTTTTCAGTACAGAGCGAGCTTCTGAATAATAAAGATATCCTTAACCCCGTTAATTACAACGATTTAAAATCAAATGTTCTATGGACAACCAATACTTCTCTTATTAATAATGTGGCAATGCAGAACTCTTCGCCATCTTCACTGTCTGCAATTTCCGGATCAAAAATCCTGGTAACGCTCAATCCTAATCAGAGTGGAAATGCTGTAATTACCCTGCATAACGGAAATATTACCAATCCTGTGTATTGGAGCTGGCATATTTGGGTTACAGATACGCCGGTATCCTCTTATTCATATACCACGGAGCTGCCGATTTCCAGTGCTACCAATTTTATCAACTATTCGCCTAAAGCAGATAATATATTTCAGACCGAGTTTATGGACAGGAATCTTGGCGCGACAGATGCCTTTCCTGTCGTTGCGGATCCGCTTACCCCTACAGCAGCAGAATTAGCAAAAATAAAAGCATCTACAGGACTGCATTATCAGTGGGGAAGGAAAGATCCTCTGCCTGTTTTCCAATATGCAGATAACAGAGCTTCTTATCCGGTTTACCTCGGAAATGTGTCTGCCAGCGGAACTCCTGCTTATACTTCGCTGCCTTTTGCTACCTATAACAATATGTCAGGAAGCTACATCATACCTTATAATACCTATGCGAATGCGGTAAGTGTACAGCCTACAGACAAACCTTCTGAAAAAGTAGCTAAAATACTATCCTATTCTGTACAAAACCCATTGGTTTACATGATTCCAAGCACATTTGCCCCTTTCAGCAGCAGTTCAGCTGTGTATACCAATGGAACAGACTGGCTGGCTGATGAGCCTAATTTAGCTCCGGACAGATGGGGAAGAGGAGGCAAAAAATCCCCTTTCGATCCGTGTCCTGAAGGATGGAGAATTCCTGATCTGAGTGCAGTTTCCATTGGTACCGATAAAGATTTCGGATTGACACCATGGTATAAAAAAGATAAAAACGTGGCAACGGCATATAGTGTAGTTACAGATTATAACGGCGTCAGAGTCAGAAGAAGCGCATCTTTTAGTTATACGATAGGCTATACCTTTAATTCGTCGGAGTATGCTGTCGGGAATTACCCCAATTCCGGATCAAGAGGATTTAGAAGTGTCATTGCAAATCAGACGGCGCAGGGAACTTATAATGTAATTAATTATCAGTACCCCGCGGTATGGACTGCCGCTCTCAATTCCAACTATATGGGCAGACCGATCAATGTACTTTTTGATGCCGCTGCGACAGCCAACCGTATGATTGCTTTTCATGATAACAATGACCCGTACTTCGGATTGAGCTGCCGTTGTGTGAAAATTAAATATGACACCGATGGGAATGAAGAAGGCGTAATTCCGAAATTACCCGTTACATCGTTACCTGCCGTTAAAGCAGCAAGAGCATTAAGTAATACTGAAATACAGGAAATCGTGAAGGAAGAAAAGATCCTCCTGTTTCCGAATCCGGTTAGGGAAGAACTGCATATCAAGGCTCCTGATCAAAAAGACGGATATTATTTCCAGATATACAATATGTCCGGGCAGCTGGTAAAATCCGGGAAATTTGAAAGCGGTAAAACCAATGTTTCATCACTGATTTCCGGAGCATATCTCGTAAGAATTAATGAATCAAAGGAAATTGTAAAAATCATAAAAAAGTAATGGGCAATTAAATCAGAGAAATAAAGTCATCTTATTTGGGAGGCTTTGTTTCTCTTTTTTCTTATCATTAAATATTTCTCATTAATTGTCCCGTAGAAATGGATAAAACCTTTTGATTACAGATAATTCTTAGAAAGAACGATAAGATAGGTATTACTAATTATAAAATAAAACTTGATTCGCAAAATCTATATAATAAAAAAGCTTTACTTTTGCAAAAAATTTTTAGAATGTCGAAAAATTTAGTAATCGTTGAGTCTCCGGCCAAAGCAAAAACTATTCAGAAATATTTAGGGAAGGATTTCGATGTGAAATCCAGCTTCGGTCATATCCGTGATCTGCCTAAAAAAGGAATGGGAATTGATCTGGGAACATTTACTCCTGATTATGAAGTTTCTGCCGACAAGAAGAAATTAGTAACAGAATTAAAAGCTGCAGTAAAGAAGGCTGAGATGGTATGGCTGGCTTCCGATGAAGACCGTGAAGGAGAAGCTATTGCCTGGCACCTGGCAGATGAACTGAAGCTCAAGCCGGAAAACCGGAAAAGAATTGTTTTCCATGAGATTACAAAAAATGCCATTCTGAAAGCTATTGATAATCCAAGAGATATAGATCAGAATCTGGTGAATGCCCAACAGGCACGGAGGGTGCTAGACAGGATCGTAGGTTTCGAAATGTCTCCGGTGCTTTGGAAAAAAGTAAAACCGGGATTGTCTGCAGGAAGAGTTCAGTCTGTTGCAGTACGTTTAATTGTTGAAAGAGAAAAAGAGATCCGTGAATTTATTCCGAAGGCAAGTTTCAAAGTAGATGGGATATTCCAGAATAAAAATGAGCAGGAAATTGCTGCTAAACTTAAAAAAGACTTCAATAAAGAAGAAGACGCTGAAAAATTCCTGGAACAGGCAAGAACCACAGATTTCAAAGTGCTGAATGTTGAAACAAAGCCTGGTACGCGTTCTGCTTCTGCTCCTTTTACAACTTCGACACTACAACAGGAAGCATCATCCAGGTTAGGGTATAATGTCACCAACACCATGCGTCTTGCCCAAAGACTGTATGAAGAAGGATATATTACCTATATGAGAACCGATTCGGTAAATCTTTCTCAGGAGGCGATTGAAGGAGCAAAAAAACAGATTACATCAGAATACGGTGCAGAATATTCTTCACCGAGAAACTATACCACCAAATCATCTTCTGCGCAGGAAGCTCACGAGGCGATTCGTCCTACGGATTTTGCGGTGAAAAGCATTGGTGATGTTCAGTTAAACAGATTATACCAGCTTATTTACAGAAGAACACTGGCTTCGCAGATGGCTAATGCCAAAATTGAGAAAACAGTCATAGAAATCGGAGATGAAAAACTTCCCCAGCATTTTGAAGCACAGGGAGAAGTCATCATTTTTGACGGTTTCTTAAAAGCATACGGAATTGTAAAGACAGAAGAGGAAGATGAGGAGAACAATGAAAAGCTGCTTCCGAAAGTAAGGGTAGGAGAAACGTTAGCGTATAAAAAAATTACGGCTACAGAAAAATTTACAAGACCCAGTGCGAGATATACGGAGGCTGGATTGGTGAGAAAGCTTGAGGAGCTGGGAATCGGTCGTCCTTCGACTTATGCACCGACGATTCAGACGATTCAGAATCGTGAGTATGTCGATAAGAGAGAAGTGGAGCCACAGACAAGAGAAGTAGTGAAAATTTCTCTGGCAAAAGATAAAATCAAAAAAGAAGTCCTTGACGAAAAATTCGGAGGAGATAAAAATAAATTCCTTCCCACCGATACCGGTGAAGTGGTAAGTGATTTCCTGACCGATAATTTTAAAGAAATCTTGGATTATGGTTTTACAGCGAGAGTTGAAGAAAGTTTCGACGAAATTGCCAATGGTGATCAGAAGTGGAAAGAAATGATGACGGATTTCTACTCAAAGTTCCACCCGAGAATTGAAGATGTAGAAGAAAATGCAGATCGTGCGACAGGCGACAGGCTTTTAGGTGTTGATCCCAAAACAGGTAAAAATGTGCATGCCAGGATCGGAAGATTCGGGGCAATGATCCAGATTGGGGAAACCGAAGATGAAGAAAAACCTATTTTTGCCTCACTAATGGCCGGGCAGAATATAGCAACCATTACCTTTGAAGAAGCTTTGGAGTTATTTAAACTTCCCTTTGATCTGAATGAGATCGATGGAAATCCGGTTTCTGTAGGCGTAGGGAGATTCGGACCTTATGTGAAATGGGGGGAAACGTACATCAGTATTCCTAAAGGAGAAGATCCTCTTTCAATCGATCAGAAACGGGCCGAGGAAATCATCAACGAAAAGAAAGTTGCCGACGCTCCGATAGCAACTTACAAAGGCGAACCTGTAACTAAAGGAACCGGAAGATTCGGACCTTTTATCAAATATCAGAGTATTTTCGTCAACGTTCCGAAGCGATACGATTTTGATAATCTTTCTCAAAGCGATATTAACGAATTAATTGATGCTAAGCTTGAAAAAGAGGCCAACCGGTATATCCAGCAGTGGGAAAAAGAAAAAATTTCCATCGAAAACGGAAGATGGGGCCCCTTCATTAAATTCGGTAAGGCCATGTTCAAGATTCCGAAAAAAGCTGATGATACCAAATATGAAGCAGATGAGCTGAAGGAACTTTCTCTGGATGAGGTGAAAAAGTGGATTACCGATCAGGATCCCAAAGCATTTGCAGAAAAGAAAAAGCCGGCGGCTAAAAAAACCACAGCAACGAAAAAGCCAGCGGCTAAGAAACCGGCAGCAAAAAAATAGACCGTTATATTTAAATAGTACAGGCCCCTTTTGAGCATTTCAAAAGGGGTTTTTTGTATAGTTCCTGGCTGATCCTCAGATGGGTGTTGTCCTTGGCTCAATAATTACTCAATCGGATAATTATGTTTTTGCTGAATTGGAGGTCTACCCGAAACCGCAGGATACTCAATCTACAGGCTTCTGCTAAATTAGCTTCAAATAAATGCTATGGAAAAGCCTTTCACGCGCAAAGAATTCCTGCAAACATCAGCTTTAGGAATCACAGCTGTTGTTTTTGGATCGTCGTTTACCCGTTTATTAGCTTCAGAAGAAAAACCTTATTTCGATTTGAAACCGATCGGCCGGCAGTTTTCCCTTGAGGGATATTATATCTGGTGCAGTTCTCCGATCTGGGGTGAAGACGGGAAAGTTCATCTCTTTTACTCGCGATGGAAAAAAGAAAAAGGAATGGGCGGATGGCTTAACGGTTCTGAAATTTGCCGTGCAGAAGCAGATTCGCCATGGCACAAGTTTGAACATAAGCAGGTTATCCTGGCGCCAAGAGGTGGAGAATTCTGGGATGCTACCACCTGCCATAACCCTCTGATTAAAAAAGTAGGAGATGAATATTATTTATTCTTTATGGGAAATTCCAATGGAAAAACAAATACCAAAAGGATCGGATTGGCAACTGCAAAAAGTCTTAGTGGCATCTGGACCCGTCCGGAAGAACCTCTGCTTCTTCCCGGAAAAGAAGGTTCGTGGGACGATCATTGCACAACAAATCCGGCTTTTGTAGAAGGAAATGATGGTAAATACTGGCTGTTTTATAAATCCTGGAATACCGGAGAATATGAAACGCAGAAAGGCAGCGTAAGGGGAAACCGGAAATACGGAGTGGCAAAAGCCGATTCTCCAAAAGGACCCTACATAAAAGTTCCTGAAAATCCGGTGATCGATTTTTCGTCACTGCCTGATAATGCCCAGCTGGAAGATGCTTTTATCTGGAAACAAAAAGGAAAGTTTCATATGGTAGCCCGCGACATGGGATTTTTTAACCATGCGTACGGTTTGCATTTAACAACAAAAAATGGTCTATATTGGTCAAAGCCCGAAATTGCTTATCTCAGTATGGGAAATTATGTCAATGAACCCGATCCTCCGAAACATTTAAAACGATTCGGAAGATTAGAACGGCCTATGCTTTTACCTGATAAAAACGGGGAAAAACCCCGGTTCTTATTCGGGGCAACACAGGGCGGGGATTTTGAAACTTCAACGGCTTTTGTATTTGAGATCTTAAAATAGAATTTATCACAGTTTGAAACGATGACAAAGCCGATCCGTATAAAGCCGTTAACAATTTGTTGATGGTTTTTTTATGCATAAAAATTATGTTACAATTTCAACTTGATGAGGTTTTTTGTAAGTTTGTGAAAATGTTTTTTAATGAAGTTCCTGTACACGCTGTTTTTAGTTTTTTTATTTAATATATGTTTTTCTCAGGAAAATTATTATCCGGGGGCCAGAAGAGGGTTCACGAGGGTAAATGTGAACTTACCGAAAAATGCAAATGAAAAAAAGTACAAGGTAGAGTTTTATCTTACCATCAATAAAGAAATGGAGGATTGCCATACGGCTAAAATGGAAAATAAATTCCAGAAAAAGACCTATGGAAGCAATTCGTATTATGAAGCATCATCAGATTATCAGATTCTGATTTACAGCAACGAAAAGTGCGGTGGCAAAAAAATGTCCAAAAAGGTTTATAATGAACCCGTAACGGAAAAGTATCAGTCCAAAGACAGTTTTGTATTTTATATACCTGAAAATATGGCTGTAGAATACAGGCTGTTGAAAGACGAATCTGGTTTGAGTAAAGTAAATTAGACAGAATAAGCATGAATTTTGAAGATTTTATCATTTCACCAAGAAATTTCAAAACCGAAAACTGGCAGATCGGGAGCCGTATTACCAAAGATATAAAAGAAGATAGTATTGTTCTGCTGTTTATTTCCGATTACAGAGGCGCAGGCGGCGATGCAGAAGTGCAGGACTTTACGGGGATCAGAAAAGAGTTTTATAAACTTTCGCAGCTGGATTTTGAGATTCCCGTTGTCGATTTGGGAGATCTGGTTTCAGGAAAATCCGTTCAGGATTCTCACTATATTCTGCAGGAGGTATTATCTGCCTGTCATCATAGAAGAGCGATTCCGGTTATTATTGGTGGCTCGAACGATTTTGCGTATTCCTTATTTTCAGGATTGAACCTCCACCAGAACAGTATTAATTATACACAGATCAGCAATATTATTGCTCTTAATCAGGATGAGAACATTAATGAGCATACCTTTTTAAGTAAAATCTTAGGATCTAAAAACTTTTCAATTAAAAATTATCATCATTTAGGATATCAGAAACATTTAAACCAAACAGATTCCATCCGTCTGATCAAAGAAGTAGAATTCGACATTGTTCGTCTCGCCGAAATGATGAATTCCACTGAAAAAACAGAACCTTTCTTCAGAAAAGCAGACCTGGTAACGGTAAATTGTGATGCAGTGGAAAGTTTCAGTGAACCCTTTTCGATGAATCCGCAGGTGAACGGATTAAACCGCAGAGAGATCTGTGCTTATATGAAAGAAATAGGGTTAAGCGAAAATCTGAAGTCTGTAGGAATTTTTAATTATAACATCTATTCTGAAAACCAGCTTAACCACCAGCTTCTTGCACAGATGATCTGGTACCTGATTGAAGGAATTAATATTCAGAGATCCCATCCTAAAGAAAGATATTACGAAATATTTTATGTGCTCGTTGATGACAGACAGTACGCTTTTAAACGTGATACTTTCAGTAACCTGTGGTATTTTGGTGATGATGAAAATATAGAAAACTGTATTCCCTGTTCCCGCAAAGATTTTGATGAAGCTAAAAAAGGATGGCTGAATGCACGACTGACGAAAATTTAATTTATGACACATGTTCCCTCAAAAGTTTCCATTATTGTTCCCGTTTACAATGTAGAGCATTACCTGGCAAAATGTCTGGACTCCCTGGTTAATCAGACAGTCAGACATATGGAGATTCTCGTTGTTAATGACGGGAGTAAAGATAATTCTGAGCAGATTATTCAGGATTATGCTCATAAGTATCCTGAAAAAATTAAAGCCTTCAGCAAAAAAAACGGAGGCTTAAGCGACGCCCGTAATTTCGGGCTCGACAGATCTACAGGAGATTATATAGGCTTCGTCGACAGTGATGACTACGTAACTCCCACGATGTTTGAAGAAATGCTGGATCTGGCAGAAAAGCATCATTCTAAAATGGTGATCTGCAACATTCAGAAAGTGAATCAGCATGGGACGATTACCCAGAAGCTCACACAGATCCCGAATATGCCGGAAAAAATAGATCTGGAGCGTAATTTCTCCGTTTTTTCAGACCTGAGTTATTTTGCCTGCAATAAAATCTTTCATAAAGACTTATTTAAGGAGAGACGATTTAAAAAAGGAATTCATTTTGAAGATATACAGCTCATTCCACAGCTACTTTTAGAATGTGATACCATTGCTCAGACACAGAATTTTCATTATCAGTATCTTGAACGTACGGATTCTATTACAAAAACCCATACTGAGAGGGGATTAGATATTCTGAATGCGGTGAAAAATGTAGAAACTGCCTTTAAAGATTCAAAATACTCCAATAAACACAATGAACTCAGAAATTTCCAGATTTTTGAAGGGGTCTACTCCTTTTTAGCGTATTTAGCATATGTTGAAAAAGAAGAGATATTTTATAATATGTCTGCTGAATTAGAGCTTTTTGTGAAGGAAAGAAATATAAAAATTAAAGATATATTGAATTATAGTCGTTTTGATAAAAATTATCTTTTATCTTTGCCCCTGAAAAAAAGATATATTATCTGCTTTTTTTTGCAGGACAAAAGAAGCTGATAAGAAAGTTAATGTAAACACAAATGTAAGTACTATTGTTTCGATTCGGTAGAAATCTTAACTGTAAGATTTTATTGAATTGTCTAACAGTTATTTATAAAACAAAATGTACTTGAGTAGAAAAAAATGAAAAATTTTGAATTGTTCTTAAGCCAGTCAGGAATTCCTATCTTCTATGTGAAAATAGGACTCGGTTTTATATTTTCCTTTCTAATCACATTTTTTTCCGTGCCTACGATTATTAAGATTTCCAGAAGGAAAAATCTTATGGATGAGCCGGGTATGAGGAGTTCCCATATCAGAAAAATTCCTAATTTGGGAGGAATCGCCATATTTTATTCCATCGGGATATCTGCATCCATCTTTGCCTATGAGCTTTTTGATCTGTACAAGTTTTTATTCGCTTCAATGGTCATTCTTCTTTATATCGGAGTTATGGATGATATAGTGGTAATGAGGGCTTATAAGAAATTAGTTGCTCAGATCGTGGTTTCATCACTTATCGTGATCGGATCAGATATCAGGATTAGAAGTCTCTTCGGTATACTGGGAATCTATGAACTCAAATATATTATAAGTGTTGTTTTCAGTATCGTCACTTTTATTATTCTGATCAATGCGTTTAATTTAATTGACGGAATCGATGGTTTAGCCGGAGGATATTCTATTATCTGCAGTATTCTTTTCGGGATCAGTTATTATAGATTGGGAGAATATAATTATCCGCTGGTCGTTTTATCCGCAGTTATTATAGGTGCTGTTCTGGCTTTTCTGTACTACAATCTTTCAAATTACCGCACCAGTAAAATATTCATGGGAGATACAGGATCGATGTTGCTGGGTTTCCTGCTTGCTTTTACATCCATTTGCTTTATCAATATCTTTATAGATAGGGCTCTTCCCAATGTGCCCAGGTATCATCTGCAATCAGCACCGGTGATCGCCGTTGCCATTTTAATACTGCCGATTGTAGATACCCTGAATGTGATCATTGTGAGACTTATCAATAAAAAATCTCCTTTTGACGCAGATAAGAACCATATCCACCACAAACTTTTAAAACTGAATCTTACCCACAGAAGATCAAGTTTCTATATCATCGTTTATTATCTTTTTATCGTATCTGTGGCCTATTATTTTAGGCATATAAATATAAACCTGCTATTGGCCGTTATTGTATCACTGGGTTTTTTAGGAGCTTATATACCAGATTTTATTTATCTTACGAAGAAAAATAAAAAGACTAATAATTAATCTTTATTTTTGCAAACAACTTGAAATATGATGAAGAATTATAAGTATTTATACCTTTTGATATTACCCTTTTTAGTGACATCTTGTATTACAACAAAGGATGTGCGGTATATGCAGCCAAGCGAAAGCCTGGTGATTAATGAGGAAGGCCTTATTCCTTACAATATACCGGTTTATCGGATTACTAAAAATGATATTTTAAACCTTAATATTGTGACTACTCCAAAAGGAGATGCAGCACAGTTTTACTCCTCACTTAACACCTCAGGAAGTACACAGGCTCCTACGACGAATACGGTAGCCAGCTCGGGCGGACGGGCCGGAATTACCGGTTCTTCAGGAAGCCAGGGAGGGAACTCTGTTTTTTACTTTAACGGATTGAAAGTAGATTCCAAAGGAGATATTAATGTATTCGGTATTGGATATATTAAAGCAGAAGGAAGAACCATTGAAGAAGTCTCTCAGGAAATCCAGGACAAGGTGAATGAAAATTTTCAGGAAGGAAAATCTGAGGTAAGATTAAATACAGATGGTATTACCTATTATATCCTTGGGGATGTTGAAACTACAGGCGTTACAGGTGAAAAAGTAGCCCATAAAAATACTTTGACCATTACTGAAGCATTAGCAATAAACGGAGGCTTAAACAGAACAGTCGACAGAAAAACAGTGGTTATTCACAGAAAATTACCTGAAGGAATCAAAGTAGCCCAAATAGACCTTACCCGTGAAGATATTATGAATTCCCCTTACTACTATGTACAGAACGGAGATGAGATTTATCTGAATACCAGGGCGAAAAGTCTCAACGGATTCGGAAAAGACCCGGTTCAGACTTTAATAACGGGAGTGTCTGTCATCACTACGGCATTATCAATTTATTTATTGCTTAAAAACCTTTAGTCATGATTCCAGAAAAAGATACTGCTGTAGAGAAAATAGATTCTCAAAAGGAAAAATACGGATCTTTTGCTCTTTTTGATATTGAGCATTTTATAAGGAGGCTTCTTAAAAATTGGTATTGGTTTGTTTTTATGCTTTGTATCGGGTACGCCATCTCATGGGTGTACAGCAAATATTACGCACAGAATATTTATTCCTCCAATCTTTCATTGAGTGTATCCAATAATACTTCAAGCTATTTTACACCCAATCAGTCGATTAATTTCATCTGGGGGCAGGGAGGAAATCAGGACGGTATTTATCTGAAGAAAATGCTTTTATCAAGAACTCACAACGAGTTTTTGGTTAAAGAACTCGACCTTTTTGTAAATTATTCTACCAAGGGAATGATTAAATCTACGTATCTGGATAAAGATGATTCACCGGTTTTTTTACAGGTTGACAAGAAGCATCTTCAACAGATCAATTATCCGATCACTTTACTGCCGAAGGGAAATGGTTCTTATGAAGTTGTCCTTCCGGAAGAGGGACAATCCACAAACTTATACAACTACGAAATAGAAGGTTTCCAGAATATTAACAGCTACGAAAGGCCCGCAAACAAAATTATAAAAACAGGAGAGTGGTATACGACCCCCAACCTTAGATTCAGATTAATTAAAAATCAGGTAAGTCCAAAACTTAAACTGGATAATATCATCATTAATCTGAGTTCTGTAAACCAATCGGTAAATGACATCGTTTCTACCGTGAATGTAGATTTTGATAAAGAGATCAGTACGATTATGATTATTTCGAAAACAGGCTATAATCTTAACAGTACGGTTAACTTTTTAAATATGTCCGTAAACCAGCTTCAGAAGAAGAGGCTTGCCGATAGAATGCTGGTAGATAAAAATACAGAAATTTATTTAAAAGGAAATCTCTCGACAATCGGAAAAAAACTGGACTCAAGTGCTAATGTCCTCAATTATCTGAAGACTTCAGAAAAGCTTTATGATATTAAGGACAGAGATGAAAAATCTTTAACCAGAATTAAAGAGCTTGAAGCCGAGAAAGCAGATCTGTTAAGTAAGATCTCATCTTTGAATGAGATCAAAAATACACTGGAAAGCCAGAATTTCGACAGAATGATAAGCACTACCGCTGCAGGTTTTGAAGATGGAACGTTCACGGCATCAGTTACAGAATTAAAGGCTCTGTATCTCAAGAGACGGGAATTAGCGGCTATTTATACACCGAATTCTGAGCCTATGAAAGAAATCAACAGGCTTATTAATGAGGCGAAAATGAGCTCTTCCGGTTCATTGCGAGCATATTATAACAAGTATTTCACACAAATCAACAAGATCAACAATGATGTATCTGAAGCCAATTCCGACCTGGATTCTTATCCGGAAAAAGAACGCAGATACCTTGATGCGGAGAGAACCTACAATATGATCGAAGCGACGTATAACAGCTTGCTGGGCAGGCAGAATGATACACAGATGAAAATGGCTGCCAATCAATCGGATATAAGTGTGATCGACCCTGCCAAAAATGTAGGGCAGCCTCCCATCGGACCGAATGTGAAGGGTGTAAAGCTTGCCATTTTCGGCGGATTACTGTTGCTGCCGTTGCTTTTCATCTTAATCGGAGAGCTATTGGATAATAAAATCCGAAATATAAAGGAATTATTAAATGCTACAAGAATTCCTTTATTGGGAGTGGTCGGGAATAATAACAGCGAAGACATGCTTACCGTTCTGGGACATCCTAAATCTTCTGTTTCTGAAGCCTTCCGCGGAATCAGGGCCAATATGAGATTCCTAATGAATGAGGATGGAAAAAGTAAAGTGATCCTTGTCACTTCTTCTATTGGTGGTGAAGGAAAGACCTATGTTTCCATTAACCTGGCTTCTGTTCTTGGACTTAGTGATAAAAAAACGATCCTTCTGGGAATGGACTTGAGAAAACCGAAAATTTTCGGAGACTTTAAAATTGATAATAAATATGGTATTTCCAACTATCTTACCGGTGAAGTGGGGATAGATGAGATTATCAATAAAACAAGAATATCAAATCTTGATGTAGCTACTTCCGGTCCGATTCCGCCAAACCCTTCCGAGCTTTTAATGAGCAGGAAGAATGTAGAATTTATCGAAGAGCTAAGGACCATCTATGATTTTATCATTATCGACTCTCCTCCTGTAGGACTTGTTGCAGATTCTTATGAGCTGATGAAATATTCTGATGCCAATATTTATGTGGTGCGTCATGAATATACCGAAAAATATATGCTGAAAATGATTACTGAGAAGTATCACAGTAATGAAATTGAGCACCTGGGGATGGTGTATAACGATTATAATACGAAACAGGGCTATGGATATGGGTACGGATATGGTTACGGCTATGGCTATGGCTATGGTTATTTTGACGAAGACAAAAACTATAAAGAGCCCCTGTTAATCAGGATCAGAAATAAGGTAAGGACAATACTCAACAGAAACTAATATATAATAAACCCTCATGTAATGGGGGTTTATTGTATACAACTTGCTTTGATTCTATGAAAAAAAGAATAAATTTGTGACTTTGCCGTTTACTTTATAACAAATTATGTTTTTTTGTTTATTTTTAACTAAACATTAAGAATATCATTAATATAAAAAAGTTTTATATTTGCAAAAATTAATTTTTAAAATAACCATAAATCCATATTCTTTTATGAATAAAAAATTATTGTTTAGCTTCCTTGCCGCCCTGGGAACTTTGGTAAGTGTTAAAGCACAAAGAAACGAGCTTGGAGTTCGTCTGGGTATGAGTAACCTGGTGGGTGATATTGGAAGAACGAATTATATTTTACAAAAGCCATTGGATTTAAATAGAACGTCAGATTGGGGAGTGCCATTTTATGGAGGTATTTTATACAGATTTAATTTTAACCCACATCAGACCGTGAGATTAGACCTAGGGTATAACCAAATACAGTTTAGTGACAAAGCTGCAAAGGAAGATTATAGAAGAAATAGAAATGGAGTTGGTAAAAATAATGTATATGAAGCAAGTTTAACGTTTGAATATAATTTCTTCCCTGTAAATAACGAACAGAAAGGAATGCTTAGCCCCTATATTTTCGGTGGAGTAGGTGCATTGATGTTCGATGCTCCGAAAGCAACTCTGGTTAACGATTTCAGAAGAGATGCAGATGGAGTGGCACAAGCGCCTATCAATGAGCTGGATTTTACCACAACCGCAGAATATACTACGGGGACCAAAACCACGGTTCATATTCCGTTCGGAGTAGGACTGAAATATAAATTTAATTATAGCTGGGCTATTTTTGCAGAGGCTACATTTAGATATACACTTACAGACCAGTTAGACTACAGCCAGATACAAAGTAAAGATGTAATCTCAACGTATAACGGCGATATTCTGAACCCCGGTACAGGAGGGTCGCTGCTTCAGTCTGATGCCTACTATGTAGTGTCAAAAGAAAGAGAAGCTGCTATTATTGGAGAAAGAAATGTTGGTGATTTAAAGTCTAAAGATTGGATGAATACCGTAAGTTTAGGACTTACCTATTCTTTCGGAAGACCACCATGCTATTGTGATTAATAAGATGTCGTTGATAAAAGATAAAATAAATTCTGAGAATTTACCAAAACATGTGGCCATTATTATGGATGGCAATGGAAGATGGGCAAAATCTCGTGACGAAGATAGAACTTTCGGTCACAAAAATGCTATTAATGCAGTGAGAAACGCTATTAATGCGTGTAATGAAATCAATATTCCGTATTTAACGCTGTATACTTTTTCTTCTGAAAACTGGAACCGTCCCGCAAAGGAAGTGAATACATTGATGAATCTGCTTGCAGAAACCTTATTGTTAGAAGCTGAAGAGGTTTTTAGTAAAGGCTTGAGAATGCATGTTATCGGAAATGTTGATCAGCTGCCACCTCTTGTAAAAGAACAGTTGTTTCGGGTGGTAGAACTTACAAAAGAAAACACAAAAGGTAATTTGGTATTAGCATTAAGCTATGGCTCCCAACAGGAGATCCTGAATGCCGTAAAAAATATAAGTTCTGATGTGAAGGATGGAAAGATTGAAGTGGAGGATATTGATGGAAAACTATTCGAAAACTATCTTTATACAAAAGATTTTCCCCCCGTTGATTTACTTATCAGAACCAGTGGCGAAATAAGAATAAGCAATTTTCTCCTTTGGCAGATCGCCTACGCAGAACTACAGTTTTTAGATGTTTTATGGCCTGATTTTTCAAAAGATATTTTCTTTCAGTGTATTGTAGATTATCAAAACAAAGAAAGAAGATACGGATTGACCGGGGAACAAATAAAAGCTCAGTAAAATTTAAGAAAAGAAAGACTACGATAAAATGAAGTTTAGACTATTACCCATCATTATGTTTGTTGCTTCTGCACATTTTTATGGACAGGTAACGCCACAGGACAGCACAAAAGTGAATAATCCCGTGCATGCAGAGAACCAGGCAGGAACTTATACACTTAAAGACATCGTTGTAGATGGGGTTAAAAAGTATACACCAGCGCAAATCCTGAGATTTACTGGTTTAACTAAAGGCGAAAGTGTAGATATCCCAGGGCAAAAAATTAGTAACGCCGTTAAAAAACTTTGGGACACTCAATCTTTCTCGGAAGTGGAAGTATACGTACAGAGTATTGAAGGCGAAACTGTAGTTTTAAGATTCTACTTAGAAGACTTGAAAGAGCTGGGTGAGGTGAAATTTACTGGAAAAGGAATCGGTAAGTCTAAAAACGAAAAACTCGCGAAAGACAACAATCTGAAGCCGGGTACCAAGATTACCCAGAATTTAGTTTCAAGTCTTAAGACAAATATTCCTAAAGATTATGTTAAGAAAGGTTTTGCCGATGCTAAAATCACCATCCAGGATAAAGTAAATGCAGGTGACCCTGCCTTGGTGGACTGGACAATAAATGTAGATAAAGGCAAAAAGGTTAAAATCGATCATATCGAATTTGAAGGAAACCAGGCGGTTACCGACAGCAAGCTTCGGAAAAAAGCCTTTAAAGAAACAAAACAGAAAAGATTTGGTATTGGAGGGATCTTAAAGTCATCTAAATTCATCGAAGAAAAATACCAGGAAGACAAGCAAAGCCTTATCAGCTATTACAACTCTCTGGGATATAGAGATGCTGCCATTGTTTCTGACTCTGTATGGAGAAATAAAAGAAATAATTACGAAATAGACGTAAAACTTAAAGAAGGAAAGCAATATTATATAGGAGATGTTACCTTTACAGGTAATACTGTATATGCTACAGATTATTTACAGAGACTTTTAGGATATAAAAAAGGAGATATCTACGATGCCGTGGGTTTCAACAAAAAAGTAGGAGAAGATGGAGGTAAAGAAGATGATTCTGATATCAAATCTGTGTACATGAATAACGGATACCTTTTCTCGAATGTAACACCGGTTGAAAAATCAGTTGACGGGGACAAGATAAATCTTGAAATCCGGATCAATGAAGGAGAAAAAGCGACATGGAACCGCGTAACATGGCAAGGAAATGTTACCACTCATGACCATGTTATTCTAAGATCTTTGAGAACCAAACCCGGAAGTCTTTTTGCAAAAAGTGATATCAAAAGAACATATTTTGATTTAGCAGGGATGTCATTCTTTGATCCCCAGCAGGTAGGTCAGGATATCAATCCCAACCAGCAGGACAATACGGTGGATATCAATTGGAAACTGGTTGAAAAAGGATCTTCCCAGGTTCAGTTACAGGCAGGTTACGGAGGAAACAGTTTTATTGGAACGTTAGGATTAACATTCAATAACTTCTCACTGAGAAACTTCCTGAAATTTAAAGATTTCAGACCCGTACCGCAAGGGGACGGACAGACCTTATCTATTCAGGCTCAGGCAGGGCAATACTTCCAGAACTATGGGGTTTCATTCACGGAACCATGGCTGTTCGGAACAAGACCGACTGCACTTTCTGTAAGCTTAAATAACTCAAGAGTAAGATATTCTTCTACAGATGGTACCGGAATTCCTCAGAAATTAAATATTTTCTCTGCTTCCGTAGGTTTAAACAGATTACTGAAGTGGCCGGATGATTATTTCTCATTGTATACTGGTCTTCAGTATCAGAAGTATGACTTCAGCAACTACCCGTTTGAATTTGGTGACACGACAGAATATTACGGTAGTGCCAATAACCTGAGTATTAATATAGGATTAAGCAGAAACTCTGCCGGAATAGATCCGATATTCCCTACGACAGGTTCTAATATTGAAGCTTCTGTAAAATTCACTCCGCCATATTCATTGTTCAGCAATAAAGATTACTCTACAATGAGCCCTACGGACAAATATAAGTGGATGGAATTCTATAAAGTAAAGTTCAAGGCAGATGTTTATAACGAGATTGTTGGTAAATTGGTCTTAAGATCTTCTGCTGAAATGGGATTCATGGATGGATATAACAAAGAACTTGGAGCGCCGCCATTTGAAAGATTCTATGTAGGAGGTACCGGTTTATTCGGAGGTAGATTTGACGGTAGAGAACTGATCCCGTTGAGAGGGTACGAAAATGCATCCACTTATGGAGGAACTATTGATGATATTACTCCAAAAGGAGGAGGTACCATTTACAACAGATTCACATTGGAACTGAGATATCCGATTTCTCTGAACCAGACCGCTAAAATTTACGCCTTAACATTTGCAGAAGGAGGAAATGTATGGAACTCCTGGAGTAATTATAATCCTTTCCAATTGAAAAGATCGGTAGGAGTCGGGGTAAGAGTTTATATGGGAGCATTTGGTTTGATCGGGTTTGACTTTGCTTATGGATTTGATAAGACGATAAGCGGAACAGAACCTTCAGGTTGGAAGACACACTTCTTAATGAACCAATCATTATAATAACATATGAAGAACTTAAAAATCATTTTCACATGTATACTCTTCCTGCTGTTTAGTTTTACGAACGCACAGAAAGTAGGAGTGGTAGATACCGAATATATTTTGGATAAAATGCCTCAGTATAAAGAAGCGGAAGCAAGATTAAATTCGCAGATCGATACCTGGCAGTCAGAATTACAGAGTCTTCAGGCAGAGTATGAAAAAAAGATCTGCATTCGAAAGTGAAAAGGTATTATTGGTAGGAGACCAGTTGAAGCTGAGAGAAAAAGAAGTGATGGATCTGGATAAGAATATTAAAACAACTACCAGTCTGCGCTTTGGAAACACGGGAGAGATTGCCAAACTGAGAACAAACCTCGTGCAGCCCTTTCAGGATCAGATCTGGAACGCCATTAAGGCCATGTCCGAGAAAAACGGATTGGGAATAGTTCTTGACAAAAGCAATAACGTTAATGTTATTTTTCTCCAGAAAAGGTTCGATTATACCGATAAAGTACTGGACATTTTGTTAAAAGGTACAGAACAGGAGAAAAAAACAAATAAAGGTAAAAAGTAATTCATCAATTAACTTTTACCTAAATTTACAATCAAAAGAAAAATTAAATTATTTATTTTACCAATTATGAAAAAATTAAGTGTATTATTTGCAGCAGTAATGATGGTTGTATCAGTAGGTATGGCAAAGGCTCAAAAAATTGCAACTTTAGATGTGATAGGTGTTCTTAACGCAATGCCTGAAAAGAAAAAGGCTGATGCCGATCTTAAAGCATTCTTAGATACTAAGCAGGCTGAAATCAAAAAAAGAGCGGATGCAGGTGAGGCTAAGTTAAAGCAATATACTGAAGAAGCTCCTAAGAAAACAGCTGAAGAAAACAAAGCAAGAGAAGCTGAAATAGGAAAGTTACGTGAAGAAATTCAACAAATGAGTGACAAAGCTCAGAAAGATTTCGTAGCTAAGCAGGATACCGCTTACGAACCGATCGAGAAAAAGTTAAACGATGCTGTGTCTAAAGTAGCTAAAGCCAGCGGATATGACTATATCATGGATGCTAACTCTTCTGCTTTTGTATACAAAAACGGTCCTGATGCTACTGCAGCTGTGAAAAAAGAATTAGGAATCCAATAATTTTGGAAATTAACAAAGATTTATAAAACCATCTCAATTGGAGATGGTTTTTTTATTGTAATTATGGCACATAATTTTTGTTTAATATAAGTATCCGTACTGTGAATTATTTAACAAATTTTTAACATCATATCATATTCTTGCGCCAAGAAATTATTTATACATTTGTTTCAGTATTAAACATAAAAATTAATAAAATGAAAAATTTAAAGAAAATTTCAAGAGATGGGTTAAAAACAATCAAAGGAGGACAATTAGTACCTTCGGGTGTTTATGCTTGTTGCGTAGGAAATCAATGTAGTAGCACGGTTACACTTTATTTGGGAGGTGATATCTTTTGTGGACAGGAAGGTGCTGTTGTAACCAGAGTAGGAAACGCTAGCTTTAATGAAGATCTTGGATAAAAGTTTTCATAAAACTAAAAACATTTATAAAATAACCATCTCTTTTAGAGGTGGTTTTTTTATTTTTGCCAGATGGAAAGAGAAGTATCAACCACGGTTAAAGTTAGATTCAGCGATTGTGATCCGATAGGACATTTAAATAATGTCAAATATCTGGATTATATGTTTAATGCCAGAGAAGACCACGTGGAAACATTTTATGGTTTTACCTATGAAGAATATACAAAGAAAACCGGATGTACGTGGATTGCCATTCAGAACGAAATAGCTTACCTTAAAGAAGTGCGGTATAATACCCAGGTTGTCATCAGCAGCAAAACAATCGAAGTACAGGACAGGACTGCCAAAGTTGAAATCCTCATGAAAAGTGCAGACGAAAAAACAATTCATGCTGTTCTTTGGGTAACGGTTATTTATTTTAATATCAAAACCAGAAAATCAGAAGTACACCCAGAAGATATTAAGGAGACTTTTCATAAATTCTATGTAGATTTAGAGCAGAAAGATTTTCAGTCAAGAGTTAAATTTTTAAGATCACAAAACGCAAAAAATTCATAATGAAAAAAATACTGGTAATTGGAGGAAATGGTCAGTTGGGAAACTGCCTTAGAAAAATCGCTCCCGATTTCGAATTAGACTATGAATTTGTATTTACAGATTCACAGACATTGGATATTACAAACGAAGATCAGATCAATAATTTTTTTAACAGCGAAAAGCCGGATTTCTGTATCAATGCGTCGGCATATACAGCAGTAGACCTGGCAGAAAAAGAAAGAGAAAAAGCTTTTGCGGTTAATGCGGATGGAGTGGGATATCTGGCTCAGGCTTGTAAAGACAATAAAGCAACTTTCATCCACGTTTCTACCGATTATGTTTTCGATGGCGATACAAATCTCTGCTATTCAGAAGATGATTTCACAAATCCTGTCGGAGTTTACGGTGAATCTAAGCTGAAAGGTGAAGAACTGGCATTAGAGAACAATCCGGAAACCATTATTCTCAGAACATCCTGGTTATATTCGGAATTTAACAAGAATTTTGTAAAGACAATGCTGAACCTTTTTTCTCAAAAAGAAGAATTGGGAATCGTGGGAGATCAATTCGGACAGCCGACGAATGCCAATGATTTGGCAGAAGCAATCATGACTGTCATCGAAGCGCCTCAAAAAACCTATGGCATTTTTCATTTCTCAAACTATCCGGAAACAACATGGTTTGAGTTTGCCCGGAAAATTGCTGATTTTTCAGAATCTTCGGTAAAATTAAATGCTTTGACAACCGAGCAATATCCAACACCTGCAAAGAGACCGAAAAGAAGTACGATGTGTCTGGACAAAATAGAGGAAGTCTACAAAGTTGAAACCAGACATTGGGAAAATAGTCTGGAAGAATGTATTAATATCCTCGTAAAATAGTACAATATATAATGAAGAACCTAGTAATTATCGCGTTGGTCTTATTTGTCCGGCTTTTCAGTGCCCAGAATGTGTATCTGACGAAAGTTGAAAAAACAAATGATAACACAGATAAATTTTTATATAAAATAAGTGAAGAAAACGTAAATGCCCAATATCTGGGAGACGTAGAGGTACAGGGATTCGCAAAAGATGATGCAGCTGTTTTTTCATTAATCTATAAAAAAGCAAAAGAAATCGGGGCCAATACTTTTACTTTAAAGCCCTTTGAAAATATAGACGGAAGTCCGCAGGACTTTAATCCTGCAAACTACAGGTTGTCCCTGTATTATCTTCCAAAGGAAAAATTACTAAATCAGACGGGTTATGTGTACTTATTTGCATCATCAGAAAAAAATCAAAAGATCAGTATAAACCGTACGGATTACGAAATCTCCCCAAGATCATATCTTATCCTAAAAGTAATTCCCGGAAAGATATATACCATCTCTACTAAAAAGCTGCTGGGATCTACCATCAGACTACAACCAAAGTCAGATGAAGGAAATCAGTATTTTCAGATTTCAGCGACAAAGATCAAAGCGGATGAATCCGGTGTCGGAGGTCTTAACCTGAAAAGCGGAGATATCATAAGCCTGGAAAAATCATATGCCGAATTTTTAAGTACCATCTATAATGAAGAAAAGCAGCGTAATTAACGTTGCTTTTTTTAATTGAGGAGCTTAATCACGCTATCCGCACTCGCTATTTTCGTGAATTCGGGCGGCTTTGCCGCCCGAATTCACGAAAATGAGCTCAGACAAATGCTTCTATCGTGGCTAGGGTAGTGGGATAAAATCAATTCCGGTATTCGAATCAGTACAAAGTATATATAATAAGGAAAAGACCTTTATCCAAACCTCATAGGTTTTCAAAACCTATGAGGTTTATATATAAAGAATAAGAAAAATACTTTCATCTTCCCTACAACGATTATTTTTGCCTCTAGCCTCTAGCCTCTAGCCTCTAGCCTCTAGCCTCTAGCCTCTAGCCTCTAGCCTCTAGCCTCTAGCCTCTAGCCTCTAGCCTCTAGCCTCTAGCCTCTAGCCTCCAAAATTAATATCCCGGAAAATCAGATATTTACCGTCAAATATGAACTCAATATTAATATTATGTTAAATAAATTAGGATGGTATAGGATAAAGGGTGTACTTTTGCGGCACTGAAAAACCAGGATTGGTTCGGTAGCGCAGAAGAGCTTTAAGGAGCGGAGAATATAGAACTGATATCTACGGATACATGAGATAAAAACTTTTTAATTTTTAGATGATAAAAGTTGCGGAGTTTAAATTTTTTAGTATCTTTGCAGTCCGGTAAAACGGGAGCGCAGGAGTAGAAGGATTGAGGGTTTGAGAGGATATTAGGGTTAACAAAAAACTTTAAATTTTCTTTAAAAAACATTTGGTCAATTAGAAATTTATTTTTACTTTTGCACACGCAAATACGATAAAGCGAAATGACAGAAATTAGCTAAAGTAGGAGCGGAAGAATAGAGATCATTGAAATACAATATAACAACCAAGTAAGGAAAAACTAAAGCGTCAAAACTTTGAGTGAGTCAGAACAAACATACAATGGAGAGTTTGATCCTGGCTCAGGATGAACGCTAGCGGGAGGCCTAACACATGCAAGCCGAGCGGTATTTGTCTTTCGGGACAGAGAGAGCGGCGTACGGGTGCGGAACACGTGTGCAACCTGCCTTTATCAGGGGGATAGCCTTTCGAAAGGAAGATTAATACCCCATAATATATTAATTGGCATCAATTGATATTGAAAACTACGGTGGATAGAGATGGGCACGCGCAAGATTAGATAGTTGGTAGGGTAACGGCCTACCAAGTCAGTGATCTTTAGGGGGCCTGAGAGGGTGATCCCCCACACTGGTACTGAGACACGGACCAGACTCCTACGGGAGGCAGCAGTGAGGAATATTGGACAATGGGTTAGCGCCTGATCCAGCCATCCCGCGTGAAGGACGACGGCCCTATGGGTTGTAAACTTCTTTTGTATAGGGATAAACCTACTCTCGTGAGAGTAGCTGAAGGTACTATACGAATAAGCACCGGCTAACTCCGTGCCAGCAGCCGCGGTAATACGGAGGGTGCAAGCGTTATCCGGATTTATTGGGTTTAAAGGGTCCGTAGGCTGATCTGTAAGTCAGTGGTGAAATCTCACAGCTCAACTGTGAAACTGCCATTGATACTGCAGGTCTTGAGTAAGGTAGAAGTGGCTGGAATAAGTAGTGTAGCGGTGAAATGCATAGATATTACTTAGAACACCAATTGCGAAGGCAGGTCACTATGTCTTAACTGACGCTGATGGACGAAAGCGTGGGGAGCGAACAGGATTAGATACCCTGGTAGTCCACGCCGTAAACGATGCTAACTCGTTTTTGGGGCTTTATGCTTCAGAGACTAAGCGAAAGTGATAAGTTAGCCACCTGGGGAGTACGTTCGCAAGAATGAAACTCAAAGGAATTGACGGGGGCCCGCACAAGCGGTGGATTATGTGGTTTAATTCGATGATACGCGAGGAACCTTACCAAGGCTTAAATGGGAATTGATCGGTTTAGAAATAGACCTTCCTTCGGGCAATTTTCAAGGTGCTGCATGGTTGTCGTCAGCTCGTGCCGTGAGGTGTTAGGTTAAGTCCTGCAACGAGCGCAACCCCTGTCACTAGTTGCCATCATTAAGTTGGGGACTCTAGTGAGACTGCCTACGCAAGTAGAGAGGAAGGTGGGGATGACGTCAAATCATCACGGCCCTTACGCCTTGGGCCACACACGTAATACAATGGCCGGTACAGAGGGCAGCTACACAGCGATGTGATGCAAATCTCGAAAGCCGGTCTCAGTTCGGATTGGAGTCTGCAACTCGACTCTATGAAGCTGGAATCGCTAGTAATCGCGCATCAGCCATGGCGCGGTGAATACGTTCCCGGGCCTTGTACACACCGCCCGTCAAGCCATGGAAGTCTGGGGTACCTGAAGTCGGTGACCGTAACAGGAGCTGCCTAGGGTAAAACAGGTAACTAGGGCTAAGTCGTAACAAGGTAGCCGTACCGGAAGGTGCGGCTGGAACATCTCATTTTAGAGTCTCGTTTTCGGACGAGAATAAACAAAATTAAGGTACTTCAATGTACCATGCACTTACTTAAAGCGAAGCTTTAGTTTTTTATTTGGTTGCTATATATATAAAAATACACACCCACTAGAGATTAGTAACAGGGAACAAGAGATTTTAGATTATAAATTATAAATTTTAGATTTAAAAGTTATTTAAAATTTTCAATTTAAGATTTAAAATTATAACGAAGTCTCGTAGCTCAGCTGGTTAGAGCGCTACACTGATAATGTAGAGGTCGGCAGTTCGAGCCTGCCCGAGACTACTAATTGAAGGGAATTGCAGATTTTAAATTATAGATTTTAGATTATAACATATTGTTTTCATTTAAAATTTATCATTTAGAATTTAAAATTTCTACTAGAGGGGGAATTAGCTCAGCTGGCTAGAGCGCCTGCCTTGCACGCAGGAGGTCAAGGGTTCGACTCCCTTATTCTCCACGTATTGTATGGTGTACGGTAAGTACATACGTATGATGTATGAGGGTAATTTTACGGAAATGTATATTCTACATAATGACGGAGCCGTCATTAGTACATATTTCGGGATTACATGATTACAAGATTTAAGATCATTGACATTAACGGTAAAGACATCACAAAGAGAAAACCGAGCACTTATAAGTGCTTGAGTAACCTAAAAATAGGAAAGAAATCGTTAAGGGCGTATGGCGGATGCCTAGGCTTTCAGAGGCGAAGAAGGACGTGGTAAGCTGCGAAAAGCTCGGGGGATTGGCACACACGAATAGATCCCGAGATGTCCGAATGGGGCAACCCGGCATGTTGAAGACATGTCATCTTGATGTTTACATTAAGAAGCAAACCCGGAGAACTGAAACATCTAAGTACCCGGAGGAAAAGAAATCGAAGAGATTCCGTAAGTAGTGGCGAGCGAAAGCGGATTAGCCCAAAAGTCTTTATATATTTAGAAGAACGTACTGGAAAGTGCGGCCGTAGACGGTGATAGCCCGGTATTCGAAAGGTATATTTTGATGATAAATGAGTAGGGCGGGACACGTGAAATCCTGTCTGAATATGGGGGGACCATCCTCCAAGGCTAAATACTCCTGAAAGACCGATAGTGAACAAGTACTGTGAAGGAAAGGTGAAAAGCACTTCGAATAGAAGGGTGAAATAGAACCTGAAACCGTACGCCTACAAGCGGTCGGAGCCCACAAGTTGGGTGACGGCGTGCCTTTTGCATAATGAGCCTACGAGTTAATTTTACTAGCGAGGTTAAGGACTTCAGGTCCGGAGCCGGAGCGAAAGCGAGTCTGAATAGGGCGCATAGTTAGTAGGATTAGACGCGAAACCTTGTGATCTACCCATGGGCAGGTTGAAGCTCTGGTAACACAGAGTGGAGGACCGAACCGGTTGACGTTGAAAAGTCTTCGGATGACCTGTGGGTAGGGGTGAAAGGCCAATCAAACTGGGAGATAGCTCGTACTCTCCGAAATGCATTTAGGTGCAGCGTCGCAATAAAGTTTATTAGAGGTAGAGCTACTGATTGGATGCGGGGGTTTCATCGCCTACCAATTCCTGACAAACTCCGAATGCTAATAAATGTTCTGCGGCAGTGAGGGCATGGGTGCTAAGGTCCATGTCCGAGAGGGAAAGAACCCAGACCAACAGCTAAGGTCCCCAAATATATGTTAAGTTGAAGCAACGCGGTTGGACTGCATTGACAGCTAGGATGTTGGCTTGGAAGCAGCCATTCATTTAAAGAGTGCGTAACAGCTCACTAGTCGAGCGGTCCGGCATGGATAATAATCGGGCATAAACATATTACCGAAGCTATGGATTTATAATTTTATTATATCTGGTAGGAGAGCATTCTATTTGCGCCGAAGCAGTATCGTGAGGTATTGTGGAGCGGATAGAAAAGAAAATGTAGGCATAAGTAACGATAAAGGGGGCGAGAAACCCCCTCACCGAAAGACTAAGGTTTCCTCAGCCATGCTAATCAGCTGAGGGTTAGTCGGGACCTAACGCGAACCCGAAAGGGGTAGTGGATGGACAATGGGTTAATATTCCCATACTTGCTCACACTAAAAAGGGGACGGTTCGACGTAGCTATTGAAGACGGACGGAAGTGTCAAGGCCTAGCCTTCGGGCGAAGCTGTTATAGTGAAATCGGATCCAAGAAAAGCCGAAGTGAAGCAACCCGTACCAAAACCGACACAGGTGGTCGAGGAGAGAATCCTAAGGTGCTCGAGTGAGTCGTGGCTAAGGAACTAGGCAAAATAGTCTCGTAACTTCGGAAGAAGAGACGCCAGCAGCAATGCTGGCCGCAGTGAAGAGGCCCAGGCGACTGTTTATCAAAAACACAGGACTCTGCTAAATCGAAAGATGCTGTATAGGGTCTGACACCTGCCCGGTGCTGGAAGGTTAAGGAAGGGCGTTAGGGTAACCGAAGCGTTTGACTGAAGCCCCAGTAAACGGCGGCCGTAACTATAACGGTCCTAAGGTAGCGAAATTCCTTGTCGGGTAAGTTCCGACCTGCACGAATGGTGTAACGATCTGGGCACTGTCTCAGCCACGAGCTCGGTGAAATTGTAGTATCGGTGAAGATGCCGATTACCCGCAATGGGACGAAAAGACCCTGTGAACCTTTACTATAACTTCGTATTGACTTTGAGTAAGTAATGTGTAGGATAGGTGGGAGACTTTGAAGCAGGCACGCTAGTGTTTGTGGAGTCAACGTTGAAATACCACCCTTTACTTACTTGGAGCCTAACTTCTTTCAGAAGGACATTGCGTGGTGGGTAGTTTGACTGGGGTGGTCGCCTCCAAAAGAGTAACGGAGGCTTTCAAAGGTACCCTCAGCACGCTTGGTAACCGTGCGTAGAGTGTAATGGCATAAGGGTGCTTGACTGTGAGACCTACAAGTCGATCAGGTGCGAAAGCAGGACATAGTGATCCGGTGGTTCCGTATGGAAGGGCCATCGCTCATAGGATAAAAGGTACTCCGGGGATAACAGGCTAGTCTCCCCCAAGAGCTCACATCGACGGGGAGGTTCGGCACCTCGATGTCGGCTCGTCACATCCTGGGGCTGGAGAAGGTCCCAAGGGTTGGGCTGTTCGCCCATTAAAGTGGCACGCGAGCTGGGTTCAGAACGTCGTGAGACAGTTCGGTCTCTATCTATTGCGGGCGTTAGATGTTTGAGAGGGCTTGATTCTAGTACGAGAGGACCGAATTGAACAAACCTCTGGTGTATCAGTTGTACCGCCAGGTGCACCGCTGAGTAGCTACGTTTGGAAGAGATAAGCACTGAAAGCATATAAGTGCGAAACTCGCCTCAAGATGAGACATCTTTTAAGGGTCGTTGGAGATGACAACGTTGATAGGCTACAGGTGTAAAGTTGGTAACAGCATAGCCGAGTAGTACTAATTACCCGTAGATTTATAGCCTATTGGTTGCTGTAATCTTAACTTTAATTAATTAATAATAAGACAAGTGCTTATAAGTGCAGAACTGGTTTTGCCTTTGTGATGAAATTTACCGATAAAATTTGTAAAATGTAAAAAGTAAAAAGTATCATGTCAATACATGGTACCTATTACAACCGACATGATACAAGATATACCTTATTTAGGGTGGTTTTAGCGGTGGGGCTCACCTGTTCCCATTCCGAACACAGAAGTTAAGCCCACCAGCGCCGATGGTACTGCGACAAGCGGGAGAGTAGGTCGCCGCCAGTTTTTTATTAAAAGTCTCATACATTCATTTGTATGAGACTTTTTTCGTTTTATAACCAGAAGATAAACATGAGATATTAGATACTAGATGTCAGACTTCAGACAACAGATATAAGACAGCATACCAATAAGTCCCTTTTTTATTTACTGCTTGCAATTACCCGAAAGATTTTCTTTGCTTAATGGCTTTAGCCTAAAATTAAAATCTTTATTGCAGGATTCAAATTAGTTTTTCGCCTTATGTCACCAATCATCAGATACCCTCACAAACCATAAGCTGTTTCATAGCTTAAAATCTAATTTATAACACTAAAAATTTCCTGACCTTTTAATCTCCCAGATGTTTGGATGGGATTATTATTCTATTGAATTAAATCGCCACTTCATCGTTCGTCACTGATCGAATATCTTAATACAATCATAGTTATAATACGTAATCAAAACTACTGTTATTCCTGTTTTCCCACGCTTCACTTTCACGGTTTCCATTACCAAAAAAAATTACCGTTCTATATTATTTAATCTGTTTAAAAAATGATTACATTTATAATCTACCGTAAGTACCTTTTTATATTTTAAAAAATATTCCAAGGAAACATCCCATGAAATTTAAGCATATCCGGAAATAAAATAGCAACGTCATTCCAATCTTCAAGGTTTTAAAAACCTTGAAGATTTAATTACAACAGATACACTAAAGAAACCTCTATAAATACGCTCTATCCATTTACTTTCCGGCAGTTTTACCTTTTATAAATACATGGTAACTCTTCTCATATTTAAAAATATATTCCAAACATCCGTGAAAATTTTACTCGTATCCGGAAACCCAAATAAGAACCACCATTCCAATCTTCAAGGTTTTAAAAACCTTGAAGATTTAATTAAACAGGCACCCTAAAGAAACATCTAAAAAATACGCTCTACCCATTTACTTTCCCTGTCAGTTAATTGCAAATTATAAAAAATTTCGGCAAAAATATTCTGTGATTTTCTTGGATGTGCTTTATATGAATTAATTTCGCTAATCGCTAATCGCTAATCGCTAATCGCTAATCGCTAATCGCTAATCGCTAATCGCTAATCGCTAATCGCTAATCGCTAATCGCTAATCGCTAATCGCTAATCGCTAATCGCTAATCGCTAATCGCTAATCGCTAATCGCTAATCGCTAATCGCTAATCGCTAATCGCTAATCGCTAATCGCTAATCGCTAATCGCTAATCGCTAATCGCTAATCGCTAATCGCTAATCGCTAATCGCTAATCGCTAATCGCTAATCGCTAATCGCTAATCGCTAATCGCTAATCGCTAATCGCTAATCGCTAATCGCTAATCGCTAATCGCTAATCGCTAATCGCTAATCGCTAATCGCTAATCGCTAATCGCTAATCGCTAATCGCTAATCGCTAATCGCTAATCGCTAATCGCTAATCGCTAATCGCTAATCGCTAATCGCTAATCGCTAACTGCTATGAAGAGTAGTAAAACAGAGCCTTAGTAAATAGTTCAGAAAACATTGAGTTAATGTGAGTAAATATAAAAAGACTTTTAAGGTCAATGATATCAGTATCTTATATCAATAAGTTTTCCACAATAGCCCTTCCATATTAATATTATGTTAAATAAATTAGGATGGTATAGGATAAAGGGTGTACTTTTGCGGCACTGAAAAACCAGGAGTAGTTCAGTAGCGCAGAAGAGCTTTAAGGAGCGGAGAATATAAAACTGATATCTACGGATACATGAGATAAAAACTTTTTAATTTTTAGATGATAAAAGTTGCGGAGTTTAAATTTTTTAGTATCTTTGCAGTCCGGTAAAACGGGAGCGCAGGAGTAGAAGGATTGAGGTTTTGAGAGGGGATTAGGGTTAACAAAAAACTTTAAATTTTCTTAAGAAAACATTTGGTCAATTAGAAATTTATTTTTACTTTTGCACACGCAAATACGATAAAGCGAAACGACAGAAATTAGCTAAAGTAGGAGCGGAAGAATAGAGATCATTGAAATACAATATAACAACCAAGTAAGGAAAAACTAAAGCGTCAAAACTTTGAGTGAGTCAGAACAAACATACAATGGAGAGTTTGATCCTGGCTCAGGATGAACGCTAGCGGGAGGCCTAACACATGCAAGCCGAGCGGTATTTGTCTTTCGGGACGAAGAGAGCGGCGTACGGGTGCGGAACACGTGTGCAACCTGCCTTTATCAGGGGGATAGCCTTTCGAAAGGAAGATTAATACCCCATAATATATTAATTGGCATCAATTGATATTGAAAACTACGGTGGATAGAGATGGGCACGCGCAAGATTAGATAGTTGGTAGGGTAACGGCCTACCAAGTCAGTGATCTTTAGGGGGCCTGAGAGGGTGATCCCCCACACTGGTACTGAGACACGGACCAGACTCCTACGGGAGGCAGCAGTGAGGAATATTGGACAATGGGTTAGCGCCTGATCCAGCCATCCCGCGTGAAGGACGACGGCCCTATGGGTTGTAAACTTCTTTTGTATAGGGATAAACCTACTCTCGTGAGAGTAGCTGAAGGTACTATACGAATAAGCACCGGCTAACTCCGTGCCAGCAGCCGCGGTAATACGGAGGGTGCAAGCGTTATCCGGATTTATTGGGTTTAAAGGGTCCGTAGGCTGATCTGTAAGTCAGTGGTGAAATCTCACAGCTCAACTGTGAAACTGCCATTGATACTGCAGGTCTTGAGTAAGGTAGAAGTGGCTGGAATAAGTAGTGTAGCGGTGAAATGCATAGATATTACTTAGAACACCAATTGCGAAGGCAGGTCACTATGTCTTAACTGACGCTGATGGACGAAAGCGTGGGGAGCGAACAGGATTAGATACCCTGGTAGTCCACGCCGTAAACGATGCTAACTCGTTTTTGGGGCTTTATGCTTCAGAGACTAAGCGAAAGTGATAAGTTAGCCACCTGGGGAGTACGTTCGCAAGAATGAAACTCAAAGGAATTGACGGGGGCCCGCACAAGCGGTGGATTATGTGGTTTAATTCGATGATACGCGAGGAACCTTACCAAGGCTTAAATGGGAATTGATCGGTTTAGAAATAGACCTTCCTTCGGGCAATTTTCAAGGTGCTGCATGGTTGTCGTCAGCTCGTGCCGTGAGGTGTTAGGTTAAGTCCTGCAACGAGCGCAACCCCTGTCACTAGTTGCCATCATTAAGTTGGGGACTCTAGTGAGACTGCCTACGCAAGTAGAGAGGAAGGTGGGGATGACGTCAAATCATCACGGCCCTTACGCCTTGGGCCACACACGTAATACAATGGCCGGTACAGAGGGCAGCTACACAGCGATGTGATGCAAATCTCGAAAGCCGGTCTCAGTTCGGATTGGAGTCTGCAACTCGACTCTATGAAGCTGGAATCGCTAGTAATCGCGCATCAGCCATGGCGCGGTGAATACGTTCCCGGGCCTTGTACACACCGCCCGTCAAGCCATGGAAGTCTGGGGTACCTGAAGTCGGTGACCGTAACAGGAGCTGCCTAGGGTAAAACAGGTAACTAGGGCTAAGTCGTAACAAGGTAGCCGTACCGGAAGGTGCGGCTGGAACATCTCATTTTAGAGTCTCGTTTTCGGACGAGAATAAACAAAATTAAGGTACTTCAATGTACCATGCACTTACTTAAAGCGAAGCTTTAGTTTTTTATTTGGTTGCTATATATATAAAAATACACACCCACTAGAGATTAGTAACAGGGAACAAGAGATTTTAGATTATAAATTATAAATTTTAGATTTAAAAGTTATTTAAAATTTTCAATTTAAGATTTAAAATTATAACGAAGTCTCGTAGCTCAGCTGGTTAGAGCGCTACACTGATAATGTAGAGGTCGGCAGTTCGAGCCTGCCCGAGACTACTAATTGAAGGGAATTGCAGATTTTAAATTATAGATTTTAGATTATAACATATTGTTTTCATTTAAAATTTATCATTTAGAATTTAAAATTTCTACTAGAGGGGGAATTAGCTCAGCTGGCTAGAGCGCCTGCCTTGCACGCAGGAGGTCAAGGGTTCGACTCCCTTATTCTCCACGTATTGTATGGTGTACGGTAAGTACATACGTATGATGTATGAGGGTAATTTTACGGAAATGTATATTCTACATAATGACGGAGCCGTCATTAGTACATATTTCGGGATTACATGATTACAAGATTTAAGATCATTGACATTAACGGTAAAGACATCACAAAGAGAAAACCGAGCACTTATAAGTGCTTGAGTAACCTAAAAATAGGAAAGAAATCGTTAAGGGCGTATGGCGGATGCCTAGGCTTTCAGAGGCGAAGAAGGACGTGGTAAGCTGCGAAAAGCTCGGGGGATTGGCACACACGAATAGATCCCGAGATGTCCGAATGGGGCAACCCGGCATGTTGAAGACATGTCATCTTGATGTTTACATTAAGAAGCAAACCCGGAGAACTGAAACATCTAAGTACCCGGAGGAAAAGAAATCGAAGAGATTCCGTAAGTAGTGGCGAGCGAAAGCGGATTAGCCCAAAAGTCTTTATATATTTAGAAGAACGTACTGGAAAGTGCGGCCGTAGACGGTGATAGCCCGGTATTCGAAAGGTATATTTTGATGATAAATGAGTAGGGCGGGACACGTGAAATCCTGTCTGAATATGGGGGGACCATCCTCCAAGGCTAAATACTCCTGAAAGACCGATAGTGAACAAGTACTGTGAAGGAAAGGTGAAAAGCACTTCGAATAGAAGGGTGAAATAGAACCTGAAACCGTACGCCTACAAGCGGTCGGAGCCCACAAGTTGGGTGACGGCGTGCCTTTTGCATAATGAGCCTACGAGTTAATTTTACTAGCGAGGTTAAGGACTTCAGGTCCGGAGCCGGAGCGAAAGCGAGTCTGAATAGGGCGCATAGTTAGTAGGATTAGACGCGAAACCTTGTGATCTACCCATGGGCAGGTTGAAGCTCTGGTAACACAGAGTGGAGGACCGAACCGGTTGACGTTGAAAAGTCTTCGGATGACCTGTGGGTAGGGGTGAAAGGCCAATCAAACTGGGAGATAGCTCGTACTCTCCGAAATGCATTTAGGTGCAGCGTCGCAATAAAGTTTATTAGAGGTAGAGCTACTGATTGGATGCGGGGGTTTCATCGCCTACCAATTCCTGACAAACTCCGAATGCTAATAAATGTTCTGCGGCAGTGAGGGCATGGGTGCTAAGGTCCATGTCCGAGAGGGAAAGAACCCAGACCAACAGCTAAGGTCCCCAAATATATGTTAAGTTGAAGCAACGCGGTTGGACTGCATTGACAGCTAGGATGTTGGCTTGGAAGCAGCCATTCATTTAAAGAGTGCGTAACAGCTCACTAGTCGAGCGGTCCGGCATGGATAATAATCGGGCATAAACATATTACCGAAGCTATGGATTTATAATTTTATTATATCTGGTAGGAGAGCATTCTATTTGCGCCGAAGCAGTATCGTGAGGTATTGTGGAGCGGATAGAAAAGAAAATGTAGGCATAAGTAACGATAAAGGGGGCGAGAAACCCCCTCACCGAAAGACTAAGGTTTCCTCAGCCATGCTAATCAGCTGAGGGTTAGTCGGGACCTAACGCGAACCCGAAAGGGGTAGTGGATGGACAATGGGTTAATATTCCCATACTTGCTCACACTAAAAAGGGGACGGTTCGACGTAGCTATTGAAGACGGACGGAAGTGTCAAGGCCTAGCCTTCGGGCGAAGCTGTTATAGTGAAATCGGATCCAAGAAAAGCCGAAGTGAAGCAACCCGTACCAAAACCGACACAGGTGGTCGAGGAGAGAATCCTAAGGTGCTCGAGTGAGTCGTGGCTAAGGAACTAGGCAAAATAGTCTCGTAACTTCGGAAGAAGAGACGCCAGCAGCAATGCTGGCCGCAGTGAAGAGGCCCAGGCGACTGTTTATCAAAAACACAGGACTCTGCTAAATCGAAAGATGCTGTATAGGGTCTGACACCTGCCCGGTGCTGGAAGGTTAAGGAAGGGCGTTAGGGTAACCGAAGCGTTTGACTGAAGCCCCAGTAAACGGCGGCCGTAACTATAACGGTCCTAAGGTAGCGAAATTCCTTGTCGGGTAAGTTCCGACCTGCACGAATGGTGTAACGATCTGGGCACTGTCTCAGCCACGAGCTCGGTGAAATTGTAGTATCGGTGAAGATGCCGATTACCCGCAATGGGACGAAAAGACCCTGTGAACCTTTACTATAACTTCGTATTGACTTTGAGTAAGTAATGTGTAGGATAGGTGGGAGACTTTGAAGCAGGCACGCTAGTGTTTGTGGAGTCAACGTTGAAATACCACCCTTTACTTACTTGGAGCCTAACTTCTTTCAGAAGGACATTGCGTGGTGGGTAGTTTGACTGGGGTGGTCGCCTCCAAAAGAGTAACGGAGGCTTTCAAAGGTACCCTCAGCACGCTTGGTAACCGTGCGTAGAGTGTAATGGCATAAGGGTGCTTGACTGTGAGACCTACAAGTCGATCAGGTGCGAAAGCAGGACATAGTGATCCGGTGGTTCCGTATGGAAGGGCCATCGCTCATAGGATAAAAGGTACTCCGGGGATAACAGGCTAGTCTCCCCCAAGAGCTCACATCGACGGGGAGGTTCGGCACCTCGATGTCGGCTCGTCACATCCTGGGGCTGGAGAAGGTCCCAAGGGTTGGGCTGTTCGCCCATTAAAGTGGCACGCGAGCTGGGTTCAGAACGTCGTGAGACAGTTCGGTCTCTATCTATTGCGGGCGTTAGATGTTTGAGAGGGCTTGATTCTAGTACGAGAGGACCGAATTGAACAAACCTCTGGTGTATCAGTTGTACCGCCAGGTGCACCGCTGAGTAGCTACGTTTGGAAGAGATAAGCACTGAAAGCATATAAGTGCGAAACTCGCCTCAAGATGAGACATCTTTTAAGGGTCGTTGGAGATGACAACGTTGATAGGCTACAGGTGTAAAGTTGGTAACAGCATAGCCGAGTAGTACTAATTACCCGTAGATTTATAGCCTATTGGTTGCTGTAATCTTAACTTTAATTAATTAATAATAAGACAAGTGCTTATAAGTGCAGAACTGGTTTTGCCTTTGTGATGAAATTTACCGATAAAATTTGTAAAATGTAAAAAGTAAAAAGTATCATGTCAATACATGGTACCTATTACAACCGACATGATACAAGATATACCTTATTTAGGGTGGTTTTAGCGGTGGGGCTCACCTGTTCCCATTCCGAACACAGAAGTTAAGCCCACCAGCGCCGATGGTACTGCGACAAGCGGGAGAGTAGGTCGCCGCCAGTTTTTTATTAAAAGTCTCATACATTCATTTGTATGAGACTTTTTTCGTTTTATTATTTAGTTAAATTCTTTTCTAATAAAAAAACCAAAGTTTGTTTTTGTTACAGGTCGTAGGCCATATTGGTCAAAATCTGCAGCTAGTCCATATTGAAAGTATTTATAATCAAGACCTATGCGAAACTGTTGCTGACTTCTGCGATGTAGTCTTAAATCCAGCCAGCTAGTTGTTGCCAATAATTGAGTGAAAAATTGATATTTAGAGGTAAGAGGAAAACGATAATTTATTAGTATTATGGCTTCCCGTAGAGGAATATTGATTACCATATAAGAAAAAAATACGGTGAAAAATAATCGTGATGAACGCTTAGAAAACTGTGCAGCCAAGAAAGGAGTGATTCCAGTGGTATTTACAAATTTTATTCCAGCACCGGCACCAAAAGATTTTGCATAATTATAGGTTATGGCAATATTGGTAAATACTTCGTCAAAAACTTTATCTTCGGAAGTGTAGAAACTATGAACAGCTGTAATGTTTAGGAAATTTAGTTTTTTTCGCTGATCGATTTTTTTTGAAATAACAGCAGAAATCAATGTTTTTCTTGTTCCTGCATCAAGTTCTGCCTGGATAATGGGCGCTGGAAGAATACTATCTTTAGCTGTCTGTGCTTGATATATCAGTAATATAAATATAAAGATAGAGCTTAAGATTTTTTTACAATAACAATGCATAGAATTGATTTTAAAAGTAAATAATTCAGAATATTTTTCATTTTTAAAAAGTGGGAGTTACTTTTCTTTGTTCTGACAGGCTATTAATATCTTTTTCTATATGGTGAGACGCTCTCCAATAGATTAGTCCTGAAAGCAGGGCAACTCCCGTAGCAGACAGTAATGAATACCGTATTGCATTTACATGATAAGTTTCTGATAAGAGATCATTAAAAAAACCAGGAACAGAACTCCCCAATCCATGGCCTATAAGGTTGCATGAGATAGTCAATATAGCTGCGGCTAATGTACGTACTTCTACTCGGGTAACAGTTTGAGCAACTCCCCAGGCAACTCCAATATGAAAGGCTAGAAAGAATGTGGTAATACCGAGGCCTATAATCGCCATTGTTGAGTTATCTGAAAATAGAAAGATGAGAGAAGAAGCTGCACATAAAAATGTTGCTATCGCAGGAATTTGCAAAATATACCTATAGTTTTTTTTGCCACAAGTATTACAAAGCCAACCTCCGAGAAAAGCTCCTGCCAGACCAGTTCCTCCCTTTACTGTTCCCACAATAAGGCCTATCTGTATTCCATCAAAGTGATAAATTCTCCTAAGAAATGTAGCTTCCCATGTGCTGAATGCATAAATGACAAAAGCACCCATCGTAGTTGCGATTAAAACAAGACGGTAACTCGGTTGACGAAATATATCTTTAACTGCGGTACGAAGTGGTATTTTCAGTCCTTTCAGTTCATAATGCTCTTCTGAACTACCACGTATAGGCTCTTTCATGGTTAGTCGGATAATTAAAGCCAGCAGAAGTCCTGGAACCCCGGCAAAAAAGAATGCGTACCTCCACCCCAGCATCTGTCCAATAAGTCCGGCAATGATATATCCCAGTAATATTCCCAGATGAAGTCCACCAGAATAGATACTGAATGCTTTAGGACGTTCATGTTTTGGAAAAAAGTCAGATAAAAGAGAATGTCCCGGTGCAGAGCCCATGGATTCCCCAAAACCAACAAGGATCCGTGCGATGGTAAGTTGGAGTATATTTGTTACCAAACCACTAAAAGCAGTCATTGCACTCCAAATCGTAAGACCGGTCACAATAATATTTCTTCTGTTATAGCGATCTGCAAGTCGCGCTATAGGAAAAGTCATTGCAGAGTAAAAAGCAACAAACGCAAATCCAGATAATAGTCCCATAATAGTATCTGATAAGTGAAACTCTTCCCGGATGGGATCTAAAAGTACATTAAAGATAACTCGATCTAATAAACCTAATGCGAAAACTAAGGTTAACAGTAGGAGTGCATAGTTAGGCTTAGTTCTACTCAACCTTTTATGCTGTGAGATTTCAGAATTCATATAAGTGTTTTTTAATGGTGGTAGGTAATTAACGAATTTGCTTCAGGATTCTATCAATCTGTGCTAAATGAATATGATCATGCTCAACGATAAAATGGTCGATGAAGTCTACTAATTTCATTAAGCCAAACTTGGGATTCATATGCTGAATTTCTATCTCAAGATCGGAAGGTTTTAAATTTTTGAATATTGTAGTAACTTTAGAATAACTTTTTTCTAAGCGATCCAGGATTTTGTCTATTGAAGGCTGAACAATATCAGCTTCTTTGATATTTGCTAACCGAACCGGATCATCCATTGTTCTTCCTATGGGCAAATCAGTATGATGTAATACTTTTTCAATTTCATTGGCAAAGAAAGTGCGTGCTTCTCCAATATGCCAGAGTACAATACCGCAAGACCATTCTGCAGGTGAGGGTTTGGTATATAACTTTTCTATAAGAAGCGATTGGCTGGAGAGCTTTAAGAAGTTTTCTTGTGTGCTTTGAAGAGCATTTTTAATCTCTTGCAAAGTCAGTTGTTTAGTATTTTTCATGATTTTTTTTAAAAGAATCGTTATTTTATAGTATTTTCTAATATACCAACATCGGTAATCTCTACTTCCACGACATCACCCCTCTGCATGAATACTTTAGGGTTCCTTCCAAATCCGACCCCGGAAGGAGTTCCTGTTGCAATAATGTCTCCGGGATTTAAGGTCATAATTGCTGAGATTACCTCAATTAGGGTCGGAACATCAAAAATGAGATCACCAATAAAAGATTCTTGCATAATTTCTCCATTTAAGCGCAACAGGATTTTTGATGAGGAAAGGTCTTTTATTTCGTTTGGAGTGACAAGCATAGGTCCTATCGGTCCGTGTCCATCAAAATTTTTGCCCTGCATCCATTGGACTGTCCGAAACTGATATTCACGTACCGTTACATCATTAAAACAAGAATATCCGACTACATATTCCATCGCATTCTGTTTTTTTATATTTTTCCCTTTTTTTCCAATAACTACTGCCAATTCAGCTTCAAAATCCAATGAATCGGATACATCTGCATAAGGAACAGGCTGCTTGTGACCATTTAATGTAGTAGCCATTTTGGCAAATAATACTGGAGCTTTAGGCATCTCACGATTCATTTCCATGATATGATGCTTATAATTAAGTCCTACACATATAATTTTTTCAGGTGAACTTATTATAGGCAACCATTGAATCTGATTTTCGTTCCAAATAGTATATTCAGGCAGGTCATCCCAATGTTCTTCTGAATATTGTATAACTTTTTCTGCATCCGATAGTCCGGCGGCACTTTTTAAAGACTCCTGTAATGACGTAGGGAGACTAAGCCCTGCTAGATTCGCAATTTCATTGAGGTCAATAATCTTTCCCCGAACAAAAGCTCCGAATTTTGGCTCTGATGAACCACTGGTAAACATAAGTAATTTCATTTTTTTTGATATTTAGTTGATTAAAAATTTATAAATTCCCCGTAAAAACGCTATGGACTATTTGATGACCATCATTCTCCTTAAGGGGTTCTTGTCGGTATTTGTCCATTGCCTGCATTAAAGGACGATCACTTACAGAAAATAAAATAGCATCTGTACTTTCTGAAGTATTACAATGTTCATGATAGGCCCAGGTAGGAATAACCAGGAAGTCTCCTTCAGACCAGTTAAACCGAACTCCGTCAATTACCGAATATCCGCTTCCTTCAAAAATATAATAAACGTTGCTGGATACATGGCGGTGTGCTTTGGTGTGTATTTTCGGACGTATTAATTGGATGGAAGCTCCAAAAGTTTTCATTGAGGAATTGCCATTGAATGAATTAACGTATTCCAATGCCAGATCATCATAAGGACAAGCTTCGTCAGCTTCTTTAAGGCCGTTAAGAGCTTTTAAAGTTTCTTTCCATTTATATACTGAAACTGGAGGGTATTCATTAATAGGGTCTTCCCATAGAGGGCGGTAATTTCCATTACCATATTTTAATACCGATGCGTTTATTTTTTTAGTTACTTTCTGCTTGTCTAAATAATGAGACTCAAAGAAATTAGCATTCAGATAATTTGTTACAGGTATATCCAGCGCATCCAGCCAGATAGCATGGTTATTATTGATGGAACCATGGTCATGCCATAGTAAGGGAGGGTTAAGGACAAAATCTCCCCTTTCCAAAAATATTCTGTTTCCTTCCACTGTACTATAAGAACCTTCACTTTGGATAATAAATCGTGAGGCCTGTGCGATATGACGGTGTGGTGGAGCTATCTCCTTTCCATTAAGCCACTGCAGTGCCATCCATAAAGTTTCAGTAGCATAGGGTTTTCCATTAAGACCGGGGTTACTTAGACCCAAGGCACGACGATCTCCGCCATCTTCAAGTTCAATCAGTTTGCCTGCCATGGCTGCCAGCTGATAGAGTTCATCCCATTTCCAAAGCCAGGGAACAGCTGCCGGGGTTGGCTGCAATGGTAATACATCTTGTTCCACGAGCCATAAAGGAGTTAAATTTTGCTCTCCCAGTCTTGTATATAACTCTTTTAATTCTTTCATAATATATTACTTTTAATACTATTTGTTTAAAAAGGTTTAATTTTAATAATCTTTAAGTTTTATATTTATTATTGATTTTTTAAAGTTAATAATAAATAATTATATATTATAAATAAAATATCGATTAATTTAACATTTATAATAATTATGCGTTTTTGCTAGTTTTTTTTAAATAGTATTTTAAGTACTATTTTGGAGCGTAAATGAGAATAATACTATAATGATTATATTTGTATAAAACATTTTATGTCGACCAAACACATCATTATGTCAATGTTAGAAATCGCACCTATGACGGGCTATGAGATTGCTCAGAACTTGAGTACGTCGGTAGTTCCTTTCTGGAGTGCAACTGCCAGCCAGATCTACAATGCCCTCAAAAGTATGAAGGAAAATAATCTGGTGGAAACACAAAATAATATCAGGGGAAAAAATGAATGTGGAGCAGTATATACTCACTCCGATCGGCAGAAAAGAACTTGATGCCTGGATTATGAGGGATATTCAGTATATTCCCATTCGGGAGCCTTTTTTACTGTGGTCTTCTTATATGGAGAAGTGCACACTGGATAAAGCCCTTTCTATTATAGATAATCATATTGAAAAATTTGAAAAAAGAGCACGTCAGCTTGAGGAGGCAACCTATAAAATACAGACCAACGAATATAAGCTAATGAAAGTGAGAGCCGAAGATACACCAAAAGACAAACTCAAAAAGATTCAGATGGCCCGTGCATTTGCTTATGGGGAAATTGCAACTAAGGCTCGCTTTGAAGTAGAACAGGCCAGACGCATCAAACAATTTGCTTACTCTTTTTTTTCAGGAGATGATTGATGAGAAGAGATAGACATTAATGATATGTCAGAAAAATTATTATTCACTACATCGGTGGTTAACTAAGACAGTAAGTTACAAAGTTTTTTAGATCCTCTTTTAATTTTTATAAAACATATCTCTAAAATTTTCCAGTTAAAAATGAAATGATTTTCGCTATCTCTACATCAGATTGATTCCACAGATTGTGAATGTTATTGTCTTAGGGGGCTGCTATCGTAAAAACGACTAAGCTGCTATACGTTGCTGCCGGTATGGCTACCGAAACTCCTGATAACTGCAACTGCACTGGAATATTAGAATAAGATGCCAATGCTAATACAGCGGTAATTCTGAACAATTCTACGTCCGTTGCTAAAGGAATGGTAATGTAACTTGTTCCGCCGGTGATCGAGCAGCCGGCACAGGGTGTTGTTCCGTTTCCTGTTCTCCTTGCTGATAAAACGAGATTGCTGTTCCATGTAGGGTTGGCCTGATATTGCACACTTACTTTCCCATTCCCTAATAACAACGGAACACTCGCCCCTAACAAAACCTGATTGGTCGCGCTTTCATAAGTTCCTGTATAGTTGGAGCCTGCTTCCGATATCGGCGGGATGGTAACGGTCCAGTTAGTTCCTCCAACAGTTAATACTCTTTGGGATTTTAAATCTAAACTTAAACTTAACAAAAGAATGAGTACGCTCTTAATTAAAAATATTTTATAAAGAAAAATAGTATAAACTTTCATTTATTTAGTATTATTCTGTGATTGTATACGTTATAACAACAGGTGTACTGGTACGTGCAGATAAATTGGCGTAGGTATTGGTAGTAAGACTTATGGTAAGTCGGTGACCGTTATTGATGCCATTTCCCGTAAAAGCACCGCCGATCCCGCTGATGATCGTCCGGGCAGTTGTGGTAAGGGTAATTTGTGCTGCAGGAGTACCTAGTGTCCCTCCGCCGGAGCCCGACGCAGCAGCAGCCAGAATTTTGATATCAATTCCGGGAAGAACCTGATTAATTGATGCAGTAATCCTTCTTGTTATGCCACCCGATACAATGGCGGAAGTATAATTGACCCATTTTGTTGTATTCGAAGTAGGCACCGTTACAGCATTTCCGGCTTCTGTAGGAGTTGTATAATTTAAACTGATGGCTCCGGCAGGTTCTATATCCATCAAAGTCACAACCGGTAAAGTGACAGCAACGGACCTGTTCCCGGTAGTTTGTGCCAGTATTTTAAAAGATACACTTAGGCTTATTAAAAGTATAGTTTGACAATACATTATTTTCTTTTCTTGTTTTCGTTATAACTTACTTTGATACTTTCCCGCTGATACTTTACTTCAGATGGCTGCTTGATGACATGAACGTCTAATTTTTTGGTTTCAGATGGTTTTAAAGTAAATTCGAATTCATCAACTGGAATTTTATATCTTTTATCCAAGCCGTTCCGGTAAATTTTTACCTTCCAATCCCCGGGCCTGAGATAAGTGAAATCAAAATGTTCTCCGATGACTCCCATTTTTCGATAAATCTGATCGCCATTTGAGACTTCAATAATAAGATTTTCCTTTTTCTTTTTGTCTTTGTGTACTGAGAGTCCGGCAAAACTTGCCTGGCCGGTCTCTGAATACTGAATTTCTCCCTCTATATAGGCAGCACTTGTTAGTCCGAAATTGAAAATATTTTCTTTATTTTTTAAGGATAACGAAACCGGAACGTTCAGATTGGGAATATCATTTATAGCCGTTGTAGATCTGTCAATTTCAAGAACGTAATCCCCGGGAATCACATTTTTAAATATATAATTACCGTTCTTATCTGTTACCGATAAATAATTTCCCAACCGGAGTCGGATTCCGTCAACCTTTTGTACCCCGAGATTGTCAATCGTTCCTGAAAGACTTGTATACTCTGCAATCTTTTGGGTTGGAACATTCATTCGCAATGTGTAACGGAGAGAGAAAATAAAATCTTTATTTCCCAACTCACCCCGCTGCAAAGCGTACCGGCCGGAAAGGTCCAGCTCGTGGCCGGGAAAAAGCTGCTGATGGAAAAGCAATTCAAAAAGATTTCTGTCGGTATAATAATCTTCCGGCATATAATTATTTTGATAAAACAGACTGAAATTCGTCTTATCCGACAATCGGTTTAAAATTCTGACGCCGTAATACAACTGTTTTTGCTTCTGCATCTGATAACGTGAAGTAATGGCATAACTTCCAAAAACGTTAAATGATGTTTTAAATTTCTCAAAACCGATATTAACGGTATAAAAACTAGAATTTCCTGAAGATCCGGTAATAAAATTATCAGTCTTTCCAAACTGACCCTGGAGATTTACCTGAAAAATTCCGATCTGCTGATCTATTGTTGCTCTGAAGAAATGTTCTTTATAATCGAATTCTTTCGGCATCATGCGATCTTCATATCTTTGAGATCCATTATAAAGCATTAATGATCCTTGATCAGTGTACCGGTACTGCAGTCCATACTGCAAAAACTTCCGGTAGGGAGCTGCTAGAAACAGAGTGTCACGCTGGAAATTTCTCGCATCCTGAACATAATTTGCCAGAAGGCTGATCCTTTTCGAAAGTTTATATTGAAGATTTCCGTTAAAATTATTCGTATTATTAAAATATCCTGCGTAATCGGGGCTGGCGCGCATATACATAAGATTCCCGCTAAGGCTCTTAAAGCTGACGATAGTCTGAACCATAAAAGCACTTCCATCTGTTTTATCAGTTTTACTATACGAGATCTCTCCCGAGGCCTCAATATTTTTATTTAATTTAAATTTTCCCGTAATATAGGGCAGATGAGCATTAGAGTCTAATTGTACATTCGTAAGATTTAATCTTGCCTCCTCTGTTCTGGGAATTTTATACAGATATCCGGCTGTAATTTCAGATTCTTTTGTCACGTTTAATTTCAAATAGGCGTTAAATTCGTCTTTAATGTCTCTGAAAAATCGAGGGTGATTATAAAATCCTCCGAGACTTATTTTCTTCAGGTCGATTTTAATTTCTGCACCACGGCCATACCTGGCATATTCCGTCAGAAAAGATGATGAGTAATTTTTATCTCCTATATGAACATAAAGATTTTCCCGTTTGTAATTCAAAAAATATTCTTCATATTGTGTAAAAGAGCTGAATTCAACAGGATTTTTTGTTACTGCGTGAAATTCAAGCTGATTTTTATTATCCTTATCGAGGGCGCCTTTTCCGTAAATTTCCCCTTGAAAACCATCATTATATTGACCACGGTTTCTCATTCCGATGAATAAAAGTGAGGCTGAGACCGGCAACCTGTGAAAAATATCTTCCTCGACAGGTTTTACAGAGATCATTTTTACAGTGGTATATGCCGTTTGGGTTTCTGCAGGATTATTTTTAGAAGATACTGAAAGATTTAGATTTTGATATTCGTTCTTTCCGAGAACCGAGCTGGTGGTTTTACTGACAGTAATTATTTTACTTTCTCCGGGAGGCAGAAGTAGTGAAGTACCTTCATTGACCACGGCATTTTTACTTTCCAAAATTAAATTTTCGGATACATTGCCACTGTTTTTCAAAAGAAATGTTGATATGATAGTTTCTCCGGCTTTCACAAACTCAGGCGTATGCAGGGCCGTTAAAGTAAGCTTTCGGATCCCAGCGAGCCGGAATTCTGTTTTTTGGGTGAATGTTTCCCCCGTTTTTCTTTCAGTGCCATTTAAAACCACGGAATATTTACCCTGCGGTGTTTCAGTTGCCACTTTTAACGGGACGATATACACATTACTTTCAGAAGCGGAAATTCTAAGTTCACCATTAGTGAGAATCGGCGAAATATGGGGACTTGTCGTTTCTACCTTAATATCATAAATTTTGTTTTCGGACGTCCTGTTTTCTATGGTAAAGGAAATAGAAGTAGATGTTCCCGGCAGCAGACTATCTTTTTTGTTGACAAAATTTTCTTTTTGGGCAAAAATAAATACCGGGAATAATATGAATAGATATAAAGCACAACTTTTAATCATTCTTTACTTCTAGTTCCACATTGAGAGCGAAAGCATTTTCATCTTCATCAGTGGCGATCAATACGGCGTTGTATCGGTCGGGAGGAATTTTGCTGATATCAATATGGAATGATTTTGAGGTTTGCGGTAATAATCCCATGGCCTGGCTGGATAAATTTTCGAGTTTCTGGCCGTTCTTTTTATTGTAGATTTCTATGTTGACCGTTGGTTTGCAGTAGAGATTTCCTTTATTGGAAATGTCAACCTTCAGAATACGTCTTCCTTCTTCCTTTTCAATTTTTACACCTTCAAATTTTAAGTCGGATTTTGCTTTTTCCGAATCAAAATTGGTAATTACCTGAATGGCATACCGTATAATGGAGGTAATGTTTACTCCCTGCTTATTATGGTCAGGTTTTATCTCATCCACCGGCTCCACCATGATGACACTCCAATAGCTTCCAGGCTCAGAAATCGTATCAGGGATGGTAATTTCGTAATAAACTTCTGTTTTTTGTTTGGCTTTAAGGGTGACTAAGTTGGTGTTTATCTTTATCCAATCCGAATTGGTTTTATCATTCGTATGAGGGGCCGTATAGCTGGTGGTACCATCAGATTTATAGCTGTAGTCCTGGAGAAACAATTTTACGCTCTGAGGCTGGTTACCTGTATTTTCTATGGCTATTTTTCCTTTATACACCTTTCCGGTTTCTACCTGATAAGTATGGGAAAGACCATTAAGGACCACAATACCCGCTTTTATAAAACAGAATTGAAGCATAAACATTATCAACAGGAAAATGCGCTTTATCATAAATATGTAAAGTTTGGTGTTTGAAATATTGATTATACAGGACTAAGAAGAAAAGGAAAACCGTTTCTTCCTGCCTGTATACATAAAAATGATTTAGGACAGATTAATTGTCCGAGATGGTGTAGGTGACTGTGGCTACTGCAGTAGCTGTTGCCTGTAGATCTGCATAAGCCGCTACTCCGCCAGGGCCGCTTCCGGGAGCTAATGCATAGGTCAGATTGTGTCCGTTGTTGGCTCCGTTACCTGTATAGGCGCTTCCTATTCCTGAAATAATGGTTTGGTCTGCCGCACTTAAGGTAAGCTGGGCCGCCGGAGTTCCTAAGGTTCCTCCACCCGCACCTGTAGCCGCTGCTGCTGTTACGTTGATATCAATTCCCGGAATAATTGCATTTAATCTTACCGATACATTACGGGTTGGGTCCGCAACAGATTTAATGGATGAATAGTTTAGCCAAAGGGTACTGTTTGCAGCATTTGCGATCACGGGGTTACCCGCTTCTGTAGGGGCTGTAAATCCTAAAGTAATATTTTTCGTGGCAGCAGGCTCTATATCTACTAAGGCAACCTCCGGTACCGAAATGGTTATCGTATGGTTATCGGTGTTTGTGTCCTGTGCATGTAGGTTTGTAGACAATGCCAATGCGACAAATGATGTAGCAAATGCGTAATTCAATTTTTTCATGGTAATTCTATAATTTTGGTCAAGTGAAGTTAATAAAATTCAAATAAGTATGAAATATTTTTTTGTTTTTTTAATTATTAATGGTTCATTATCAAGAATTTAAAAATATTTAAATTTGAATTTTCAAATTTCAAAAAAAATTATAATTACTTTTTATGATTGAAATCAGTGTGAAAAAAAAAGTCCTGTATCATGGATGCAGGACTTTTTTCATATAAAAAAATTGTAGAATTAAGCCCAGTGAGGGTCCGAAGTGGAGGGCTTACCCGTTTCTATTCTGCCTGCAAAATGCCAGATGTTGTGGCCGGCCATAAGCTTGAGATCATACCATCCTTTCATCTTACCGAGTTCTATAATGATGCTTTGTTCGGGGTGTTGCAATGATATTTTATTTGGTTTTTTCTCATACAGGTTTTCTAATGAAACCTGCAGATTTTCGTTACTTCTCTTTTTGAAAATAAGTTCAACCTGATTTTTTGATCGATTATTGACTAATGAGATTTCGAAACTGGGTTTTTTTTCACCTTTAAAATTTCTGTAAAACCCATTAGGACCAAAAACTTCAAGATTATATTTTCCAGCAGGTACCGCATGTAACCATTCCTGTTTAGCATATAACGCATACGAGAAACAGAAATCATCTTTGTCCAGCCTTGTACGGTCATAGATTAATAATGGAATTCCCGCTTTGTTCAGGTTCGTCATTTTAATCTGATCATTTTCAAAATTAACCTGATAATCATAGGGAAGCGGATTTGAAGGCTTCAGCCCCCGCTCCTGGATTTCCAGTAAGTGGCCCTTCAGTTCATTTTCGGTATGCCATTTTAAATGGGGAACAGGCTTATTTCTCGCAGCATTGATGGTTTTTGTATAATTCTTCTGATCCAGGTAATCCATCCTGGGAACTTTGATATCCGATGAATTAAAAGCGGAAGTTAAATCTCCGCAAATAGCTCTACGCCAATCACTGATATTATCTATGGTGACGTCTTTATTAAATTTTTGATGAATGAATTTTTCCAGAAACTGAAGAACTGACGTATGATCTGAAACTTCAGAATTCACGAATCCTCCTTTGGTCCACGGGGAAGCGATAATCATCGGGACTCTGTATCCAAGACCAATAGTGCCTTCTATTCTTTCGTGATCCTTCAGCTTTTGTGAAGTCATATATTCCTGACTCCTGCTGACATACTCTACGCCGTCTTTACCATTGATATCCACAGGCTGACTTGGATTTATGGGCGGGGCAAATGGTAAAACGTGATCAAAATAACCGTCATTTTCATCATAGTTGATAATGAAAATTGTTTTTTTCCAGGTTTCAGGATCTTTTGTCAAGATATTTAACACCTCGGAAATGTACCAGGCTCCGTACCAAGGCGATCCGGGATGATCAGAAAAATGCTCGGGAGCTACCAGCCACGATACCAACGGCAGTTTTTTCTCTTCGACATCTTTTCTGAACTGGTATAATACATCTCCTTTCGGAACGACCAGCCTCTCTCCGTTTTCATCATTTCCGGTTTCCAGATTCCAGAAATCAGGATCGCCGGAATTGGTAGTAAAAGCTTTTTCGTGAAGATTTCTTTGATGCTGAGAAAGCTTATCAAAATTTTCCGGCTTATATTCGGTCAGATCATTCTGAAGTTCAGTAATCATTCCTTCCAGTCTCTCTTTCTGTAAGGGATTTTTTTCGGCTTCCTTTTTTAAATGTACAATGATATTCGGAATGTTTTCATAATATCCTTTCGAAAATTTTACATTGAAGTTTGAAAACCATTCGATCGGATTATCCGTAAAATTACTCAGCCAGGCTTCCTGCTCACCGGACATTCCTTTCGGAAGACTGATTTCGTTCTGATAAATTTTCCACGAAACATTCTGCTCCTCCAACACCTCTGGAAAGGTTTTCCACTTTGCCTGTCTGGCTTTATCGTAATCGATGTTTTCATTATAAACATTGGGCTTTACCTTTCCGTTTTGCTGCTCCCGTAGGGTTCCTGACCAAAGAAACAGACGGTTCGGAGTGGTTCCCGTTAATGAAGAACAGAAATACTGATCAAAAATGGTGAATGCGTCTGCTAATTGGTAATAAAATGGCAGATCTTCCCGGTTGTAATATCCCAGTGTAAGAGGAATGTCTTTATAATCTTTATTTCCTGAAGCTTTTGCCTGAAGCCACTGATTGTACTTTCCTTTATTCAGTGCTTTCTGCTGATTATCCCAGGAATGGGGCAGGGAACTCATCCACGTGGATTTCGTATTTCTTAAATCTAAACGTGCGGGAGACGCATATTTGCCGTTATCACCCTTCTGAAAGAAAACCGGATGGCCGTCCTGCTTAATGAAAGCTCTTTGATCCAAGAAACCTCTCACGCCTTTCAATGCCCCGAAAGCATGATCGAAAGAGCGGTTTTCCTGCATTAAAATGACGACATGTTCTGCATCATAAAAAGTTGATTCTGCGGCAGGTTCTATAGTTAACGCCTTTAAAATAGAGGGATGTAAAACTCCCGAAGTTCCTAAGCCGGCTAAAAGTAAACTTGATTTTTCTAAAAATTCTCTTCTGTCCATTTCATTAGTAATACAAAGAAACCGCAAGTTAATTTGTTTTCCTGCGATTTCTTTTATTTGAAGTTAAAAATAGTTAGTTTTTTTACTGCAGCCACCAGGGTTTCGAGTTGATATTGTCGTTTCCTCCGTATTGTGCGGTCAATGCTGCCTGTAAATTGACACTGTTGTAATTGTACTCGGCCTGAGGATATCTGAACCGTACAGGGGCGGCAACTCCTGTCTGTAATGGGTAATTCGGATATCCGGTTCTCAGATAATCATAGTAGGAGGTCCATTGGGACTGATGGAACATGGTCATGTATTTCTGAGTCATGATCTTTTCCAGCTGAATAGGCAGTGACGCCGAATTATCATATAAAACTAAAGATTTAGTTAAGTATTGATTCACATCGAAACCTGTAAAATACTGGTTTGAATTTTTCACATACGTCTGATAAAATGTAAAACTTGCTTTGACGGCATTATCATAATGGGTTTTTGCAGAACCTGAAATCCAGCCTCGTGCCGCAGCTTCTGCCAAAATAAATTCCAGTTCAGAATAGCTTAAAACAGATGAGGGCTCATTGGTTGCATCTTTATAGAAGCGGTCATTGACCTTGGAAATATTTTTTGAAGCAACCAGTGCAGCATTATCAGAATAGGGAGAAGTTGGGTTTCCTCCGTTGTATCCTGAAAAATCGGTAATGGGTTTTCCTGCTTCTTTCGCTGCCGTCGTTTGTGCTGCAAAAGTAAATAAGCGGGGGTCTTCCCTGGCTTTGAATAAATTGATAAAATAATCTGCCATATACAGACTCGATCCGTATCCACTGTTATTAAACATGGTATATCTGCTGTCTGCCGCATCTGCAAATTTTAATTCTCCGTTATCTGTGACTGATGACATTAAAGTCTGGCTTCCGGCAATCGAAGCAAATTCTGTAGCAACCGTATAATTTCCAACTGTCGCTTTTTTAGAAAGGGTGATCAGGATCTTCAGACGGAAAGAGTTGATCAGCTTTTTCCATTTTGTGGCATCGCCGTTATAAATGATGTCGCCTTCAATTTTGTCGTTGGAATTTATGAGATCATTGGCTTCTTTCAGTTCAGATAAAATCCCGGCCATCACCGTTTCCTGACTGTCATATTTAGGCTGGGTAATTCCCGATTCACCTTTTACGGCCTCGGAATAGGGAATACTTCCAAATTTTAAACTTAAATTAAAGAAATAAAAGGCTCTGTAAAATTTACCGATCGCCTGGTAATTTTTATTATTGATCTTTTCCGCTTCCTGCATCATTTTAACCGTATTCAGGAGGCCGGAGGTATAGACATCGAAAGAAGCATCATTCCATTTCATATACTGGTAGGTATTTTCTCCGTCGGTCCCGATCATCATTCTTGAAGCATACATATTATCCCCATTCACCTGGAATGCCGATTTTGAAACGTATGTTAAAAGAAATTTAGGGTCGATGCTCGCCTGATCATTAGGATTTTCATTAATGGTGTCCAGATTCGATTCACAAGAGGTCAATGTAAATAATCCGATAACGAATAACAATTTTATGCTATTTTTCATTTTGATGATTCTTTTAATTAAAACTTAAGATTAAATCCGATTCCGAACCATCTGCTGGACGGATCCTGAATATCATTTCCTGTACCGATTTTATAATCCGGATCTGAGTAAAGGTTTTTAGATTTTTTCCACATGGCAAGGTTATATCCTGATACGTTCGCAGTAAAACTCTTGACAAAACCCTTTGGATTCAACAGGTGAGAAAAATCGTATTCCAGAATTACCGATCTCAGTTTCACGAAAGTTCTGTCGAAAACATTGGCAAACAGTTCACTTTCATCTTCCGTCACCCTTGCCTGATAAGGGTAGTTCTGTGCCCAGTCCTGAAAACTGATGGCTTTGGTATGGGGCGTATACGTTCCTGTCGCGGCATTATAGTTTACCCCGTCCGGTACGAAATAATACGTTCCCGGATTGGCATATTCAAGATCCCTGTACGCTACAGAATTAGGGTGCTTTCCTCCCCACCACATTTTTTCCACGACCTGAGATCTCATCACCCCGCCGATGCTTCCGTCGATTCCCACTGTGAGACTTAGTTTCTTATATTTAAATGTATTGTTGAAACCAAAAGTCCAGTCCGGATTAAAATGACCCAAATTGGAAGGCGTTGTTGCTCTGGTAGGCATACCGGTTTCTGCATTAAGGATAACTTTCCCGTCCGGAGATTTCTGCCACGTCGTGTCATAATAGCTGTCCATTCTTTCGCCTAATCTGATATTGTTATAATTGGGCATACCGGCATATATGGAAGTCAGCTTCTGCTCATAGGTGCTCCAGTTTATTAAGGTTCTCCATGTGAAATCTTTTGTTTTTACCGGAACAATACCTAATGAGATCTCAAGACCTTGGGTCGTATATTCATTTCCGTTTACATATTGTGATGTGAAACCGGATGACGGTGCGCTCGGGAACTGCAGGATATTGTTATAATCCAGTGTATGGAAGTAAGTAGCATCCAGGGTAATCCTGTTTCTGAATAATCCTGCGCTTAATCCTAATTCATACGATTCGGTCTGCTCAGGTTTTAAAGAGTTTTCATAATTCAGGGTAGTAGGATAATAGAACGTAGGATTTCCGTTGAACGTTATGCCGCTGTTATTCAGGTAATAATTTCTGACGGAATAAGGCTGGAAATCATAGGCTACTTTTGCCCAGGAGGCTGACAGTTTCAGTAAATTAATTGATTCCGGAAGTTTAACTAAATTAGAAACAACGGCACTTAAAGAAGCAGAAGGATAAAAATAAGATCTGTTGGCTTTCGGAAGGGTAGAGGACCAGTCGTTACGTCCTGAAACGTTGAGGAAGAATGCATTGTATAAGCCAATGTCTATGGTTGTATAGGCACTGTAAATTAGTTTTTCTTTTAGATAATCATAATATTTAACGGCTCCTGTCGAATTGTCCAGTGAATACTGCTCAGGAATTTTCAGTCCGTCGGTCGAAGCATTGTCCACATCATTTTTGTAATAAAATGTTGAAGCTCCTGCATTGATCGTGAAATCAAAATTTTCTGAAATTTTCTTTTTGTACGTTGCCAGGATATCTGAATTGAGATTCCAGGTTTTGGTATCATTCAGAATATAGCCGCCGTTTCTCGGTGCGCTGTAGTTGAAATAAGAATACGGACTTAAAATCTCCTGCTTATTGTGGTTTTCAACAATGGAAATTTTCCCTTTTACCGAGAAATCCTGAGTCGCTTTATATTCTAAGCCGGTCTGCGCATTGATGATGTTTGTTCTGTTTTTATTTTTATAATACTCTGCTCCGAACCATGGGTTATTATACCATGCATAATTCCAGTTGGCCTGTGTTTTACCTTCCTGTCCCGGCACCCACATATGATTTCTTAAGTCTCTTCCGTCTACGTCACCGCCCATCCAGATCAGAATGGTGTACATGTGACCACTCGGGTTATAATCGTAGTTCGGAATATTAGGGGTAAAGGTCTGATTAAAATTGAACTTCGTATCAAAGATTAATTTCTCGCCAATATGATTCTCAGAAGAGAAATTGATCCCGTACCGTTGTAAATAAGCTTCCGGTATTCTGTCGTCATAGTTCATGAAATTTCCGGAGAGCCTGTAAATATCTTTGTTATTTTTGTAGCTGATCGAGAAATTGTTGTTATTGATCATGGCAGGCTTCATGAATGTTTTTAAATTATCATGATATTCCCAATCGATCGGCACTCTTTCATACCGGGATTTGTCATTATACTGGCTTCCTGCTACTGTTCCGTACCAGGGGATAACCTGTCCGGTCTGCTTGTCCCTGATCGGACTGTTCCATTGGGCAATCTTTGTTCCCGGAACAAACTTTGGCCCCCAGATCATATCTCCGTCATTAACTCCGCCATCGGCTCCGTCCCAGAATTCATACTTTCCGTGTGACCCGTTTCCGTATTCGGTTTGGGTTTCCGGAAGATTGGTGAATCCTCCTGTGATCATTGTATTCTGTGAAAACTCTACGGTAAAGCCTTTCTTTTTGGCGCTTTTGGTAGTAATTAAAATGGCTCCGTAGCGGCCTCTTGAACCATACAGGGCAGAAGCAGTTGCTCCTTTGAGGACATTGATATTATCGATATTATTCGGATCCAGATTCTGAAAAACTTCTTTTTCCACAATCACCCCGTCGATCACGAAAACAAGATTAGAGTTGCCTCTCAGGGTAAACTGGGGAGCCTGCTGCATTCCGGTGGGATTGGAAACGTTAAGTCCCGCAACCTGTCCTGAAAATAAATTTCCGATACTGGGTGTGGTAACGGTCTCAAATGGTCTGGTGCTGACCTCCTGAGTGGAATACCCGATTTTCTCTTTCCTTTTGGCGATTCCTAAAGCGGTAATAACGACTCCCTCGATCTGTTTTTCGTCGGCCTTCTTCAGCACAACCGAATAATTTCTTCTGTCCGAAACCTCAATCGTAGAAGTGAAAAAATCCGGAGCGAAAAATTCGAGAATATCTTTGGGGTTTGCTGAAATGGTAAAATTACCGTTCTCATCAGTAACAGCTGTTTTTCCGGTATTTTTATCTGCGATGCTCACGCCTGAAACACCGGAGCCGTTCTCTGATATTACATTTCCTGAAATCATAATTTCCTGAGCTGTAAAATAGAGCGGAAGTAAAAAAACGGCAAACGTAGCTAAAGTTTTCTTCATTTTTTTGAAGGCAAATTTAGCAGGGTACTGTTATCTGAATTTTAATGGGGTATTAAGTTAGAAATATGATTTTAGCCTGTGACTATCGTAAAAATTAATAAAATGATAAAGCTCAGACCTTTGTTTTTTAGCAGATTTTGCTTTTTTAAATATATAAAAATGTATTTTTTATTAAAAATTCAATTAAATAGCAAATTTTGTAAACAGGTCACGGTTTTATTTAGTAAATAATTACGAAATGACAATAATTATTATAGATGTCTTTTATATGTGGAAAAAAACATATAATATTGTTGTTCAAAGTAGGTGTCGGTTTACCGTTTAGATAAAAAGGAGTAGTCTTTTCCTGTCTTGGAAAATCAGGTAATAGGAAATATGCGATATTGAGATGTCTGTATAAGGCATCATTTATTGTCTAAATATGGCAGGGACATCAAACATTAAGCACAGTTCCGTGCTTTTTCATTCTTGGAATTGGCTAGCTTGGGAATAAGAAATATATTTTAACATTCAGCATTTTGTAGTAAGTAATGCAAAAGAAACATAAATAAATATACATGAAGCAAGATATCGGATTAAATGCTTAATAAAAATTAAAAAAAATTTATGAAAAGTAATCTAATACTGTTATTTTTTATTTTTTTCTCTTTAGGCTCATGCATATCTGATGAAGAGAGTGCAAGACAAGTAGGTCCTGCATTGCGGGACAATTGGTATGGGAATTTTACAGGTGATCATAATGGTTCAGTAAGATTTGTAGTGCTACATGAAGGAACAATTGCCGGCGAAATTACCTATGTTCCGAGCAATGAAAAGGAATTAATAAATGGATATCTCAATTTTAACGGGAAATTTGATATGAGTACAAAAAGCAAATTAAGTTTTTCAGGGTATCTAAAGGGAACAAAAACTGAGGGAAAATGGACTAAGAATAATCTGAAAGGTAGTTTCAGTTTTCAAAAACAGTGAAATATGAAAAGGATTTTGTATTTGGTACATTAGAATTTTGGCTAGAATCTGCTCAGAATTCCCCAGTGAATTTTGATATCATTAAATTTAAAAGGATTTCCAAATTCATTACCATTAGAAAGCTGGAAGCTCATTAAACCAATCGGAATAAAGAAATTGAAACCTAGTCCCACACTGTAGAGCTTGGGTTTTACATTTAAAGATTTATTATTGAGCTGGCCGTATTGCCCGAAGACATCAAAAAAAGCCTGGCTTCCGATGAGGTATCGGTATTCCAAACCTCCGTAATAATAAAAATCGGCAGCAAGGGAGTTTTCGTTAAACCCGCGCATCGAATTCCAGCCTCCGAAACGGTACAGCTCGTTGGCCGAGAATTCCACCTTAGAGTCCATCATGGCGCCCTCTGCTTTTATATTAAGAAAATGATTGCCGTTAATATGATAATTATGCTCCCCGAAAAAGTAAAACTGGTTTTGAGGGGATTTGATATTGTCTTTGGTATAAGTCGTTGTCAGATAATCATATCCGGCATTGATTTTCGTTTTATAAAGGAAAAGATCGATATCGGTAGGTTCCACCATTTCAAACCAGATCCCGATTCCTTTTTTGTTGTAATCTTTCCCCTGTACATACAGACTGTCAATAATACTTGAACTCTCAAAGGTTCCCCGGAGCCCGATTTTATTGCGGCTGTTCATATGATAATATAAAGCAGGTAATGCTTTTACATTGGCAAAAGTAGAATCCTGCCTGAAGATATTTACTTTCATATTCAGACCGACATTAGATTTAAAAAGATAAGGGACATCCGTCTGAAGGTCAAAATTCTGTCCTTTATCAGGATTCCTCTGCCAGTAGAGATTGACGGTTTCAAAACCATTAAACATATTCCTGAAATTCACATTCAGTGTTCCGTTCAGGGTAAACTTATCGGTTTTATCATTTCCGAAACCGATGACTCCATCGAAACTATTAGTCTTTTTCTTTTCCATGAAAAGGTAGATCTGGGTAGAGTCTTTTGTAAACAGGGTTTGTGGCGGTCTTTCGAGCGTTACGAACTGATGGCTCTGAAAGCTTTTATTGATCGCAATCAGGTTCTTGTCATCATATGTTTTTCCTTTGAATTCCTTATTGAGGTTTTTCATAAACCTCTTGGGAACCCGTTCATATCCTTTTACGACAAATCCGTCAATCGTTCTTTTATCGTTTTTGTTGATATCCAGTTCTACAATAGGGTAGCCGTTTTTCTGGCCTTTGTATTTCGTTTTGATCCTGCTGAATGAATAGCCGTCATCAATATAAGCTTTATTGATATTCTTCTTTGTGGAATCTAAATTCTTGGTGAAAAATTCCTTCTGAGATTTGATTTTCTGTGAAATAGAATCGGAGATGTTTACATACGTTTGGTTAAAGTTTTTTCCTTTATTATAGAAAATTTCTGTACTATCGCCCTTTACTTTTACCTCTTTAAGTTGGGTGAAAAAATAATTACTCTGGGTAAGAGAATCCAGAAATTTTACTGCCGATACCGAGTCTTTTACTTTTCTCTTAACTTTGGTTTCCGTATCGATAAGCCAATACTGCTTCTTTTGCGCTTTAAAAAAAGTGCAGAAACAACAAAATAATATGATATAAAAGCGAATCAACTATGTTAATTGATTTTAGTTTCTAGACCCGATTGATTCAAAAGATAATTATTCCCGATACGCTCCACTTTTAAGACACCATTCACAAAACTCCCCGGTGCTTTATCGTATTTTTTATTATTAATTAATTTGCCGGCAGGAATATTGAAGAATTGAATTTTTCCATCTTTAGTTCCTACTTTAATGATCTGACCGTTTTCTGTAGAAGGTGAAAATGGTGAATAACTTTCTACAATCAGACTACCATGATTTGAGTAATATCTTTGTGGAACTGATACATCGCTGTATCCGATCATGTACATTTCATACTTACCGGGTGCAACTGTTTCGTAAGTGTGTGCTTCGATGAATTGATGATCAGCTGGAACGACTGTAATTCCATTCAAATCAATAATTCCTTTTTTTTTGTTTTGAATTACTAGAAAAAGTGTGTCATTATGAGGTAGAAATTTTTCTACTCTTTCATACTTTTTTCTGATTTGTTCAGGAATTCTATTAATAACCTGCTCATCATATGCTTGTACTGTTTTCTGTTGGATTTCATATTCCGCAGAAGTTATTACCGAGGGTTTAATATTTTGTGAAAAAGCAAAAACACTAACTAGAAGAAACAAAAATTTAATCATAATATAGCTATTAAACTTTAATTATTTTAAATTATTATATTTCTTCATTAAATTTTCATAAGTTCCCTGTGGAAGAATCCATTTCAGAGGAACTCCGATCTTCTGCCCGAATTTACCGAAATAATAATGGGCTTTCCATTTCTTTTTAGTTAATAGTTGATCGACGTATTCTGCAACTTCCAACGGTTCGGTTCCGTCCCCAACGTGAGAATTCATCAAAGCATACACTTTATCAAATACATTTTGATAAGGTGCGGAAACTTTCGTTTTCACCCGGTTTTCGGCAATATTGGTTTTAATATCACCTAAATGTAGCGAACAAACATTCACATTCCACGGATACACTTCATACCTCATCGCCTCCGTTACTTTATCTAAAGCGGACTTGGAAGCAGAATAAAATCCACGGAACGGAAGTCCCATTTCACTTCCGATACTGGAAACATTAATGATCTGTCCGAACCTGTTTTCGCGCATTTTCGGCAATACGGCGCTCATCATCTGAACGGCTCCTACAAGATTTAAATTAAATAACTTCAGAATATCTTCTTTTGTCGAATCCTCCACTGCTCCTACCATTCCCATTCCTGCATTATTGATCAGGAGATCAATTCTCGTTTCTGTTCTAAGAATTTCTTCGATTGCATTCTGAACAGCATCATTATCCGTAACATCGGTCGGAATAGATTTGAAATATTGACTTTCAGTATGTTTTCTGCTTAAGCCATAAACCTTATGTCCTTTTTTGCCGAAATATTCTCCTAAGACGAAACCTATTCCTGATGAGGTTCCTGTAATGATGATCGTTTTATATGATGACATTCTATTATATAGTATTTTAGTTACTTTAGATCTCTTCTTCATCATGAATAGAGATTCCTGTATTTTCGTGTTAAATTAGTTTTTAATTAACAGATCTTCTAAATCCTCCCAAAATAAAGGATAGGATTTTTCCACCACTTCTTCATCTTCAATATTGAGTTTTTTAATCAGGCAAAACGGGGCAAAACTCATGGCCATTCTATGATCCTGGTAGGTCTTGATAATGATATTCTCGTGAGGTTCATTAAAACCGATTGATTTTATGGTTAAATCCGTGATTTCAGTTTCAGTGCCTATTTTTTTAAGTTCATGATACAGAGCCTGCAGCCTGTCGGTTTCTTTTACCCGTAATGTCCCCAATCCTGAAATTTCAAAAGGTATTTTCAGTGCTGCTGCGGTGACACAGAGGGTCTGTGCGATATCCGGACAATTATTCATATCCAAAACAATTTTTTCGGGAAATTGAAAATCAGGCTCAGGATGAAGGCTCAGCATATGCTCCTCTTCGGTAAAAGTGGTTTTGATTCCGAAAAAATCTTCATAAATTTTTGCAATCGCAGAATCTCCCTGGGTAGATTCTTTGTAAAAGCTCTTAAGATGTATGGTTTCTCTCCCCAATGCTGCTAAAGAATAGAAATAAGAAGCAGAACTCCAGTCGCTCTCTACTTCATAATGTACGGTGGGTGTTTCATTCTGTATTTCAAATGGTTTTACTTTTATGGTGTTCCCTTCAAAAGTATTGGTAATCCCGAATTTTGTCAGAATATCCAAGGTCATTTCAATATAAGATCTTGATGTGATCTCACCGATAAGATTGATCTCAAGACCGTTTTCCAACTTCCCTGCAACCAGTAAAAGGGAAGTGATAAACTGGCTTGATATATCGGCCGGAACATCTACGGTCTTCCGGACGATTTTTTTTCCTGTAATTTTCAATGGTGGAAAGCCTTCATTTTCAAGATATTCAATTTCTGCGCCCAGGGTTTGTAATGCGGTCACCAAATTTTTGATCGGTCTTTCTTTCATTCTTTTGGAACCGGTAAGTATGGTTGTTTTTCCTTCAGAAATCGAATAATAAGAGGTAAGGAAGCGCATAGCCGTTCCCGCATGGTGAATGTCTACGGTCTCCGTACGCTCCGAAAGTGCTTTTTTAAGCAATTGAGTATCCTGGGAATTGGAGAGGTTTCCTATTTTTATATTTTTAAATAAACTTTCTAAAATCAACAAACGATTCGAAATGCTTTTCGAACCGCTGATCTGTATTGTTTTATTGGCTTTTAATCCTGATTTTTCCAGCTGCTTCATTATTTCTTCATTTTTTTAGACTCCGGATATCAGATCTAAGATCTTTAGTCTGAGATCTCATAGTGGAGGTCTTATTTTAATTTTTCATTGTTCTGATGGCGGTCTCTGTCGCGATCCGTTTTTATCTTCATTTTTCTATCGAAAGCCTCCTGAAGATTGACACCGGTCTGGTTGGCCAGACATAAAGTGACAAACAGAACATCGGCCAGTTCTTCCCCCAGGTCTTTGCTTTTATCACTTTCCTTTTCACTTTGTTCGCCATATCTCCTGGCAATAATTCTGGCTACTTCACCTACTTCTTCGGTCAGCATAGCCATATTGGTCAGTTCGTTAAAATAACGGACCCCAATCCTTTTGATCCATTCATCAACTTGCTGCTGCAGATTTGTAATTTCCATTATTGATACTGATATGCTCCTGATGTAGGATTGGTGGTTCTGGATACATTCACAATGTCAAAAGGAACGGTTCCTGCTATGGCGACATTTCCTTTATTAATGGCAGGTGAATTTTGTTTCACTCTTAAATTCTGATGGGCTGTAAAATAATTAACGAATAAAGGATCCTGATTTTTAAGGCACTGAACAACACCTGGGCTGCCATCAAATGTAAACCCGGCTTCTGTAGCCCCAGAGTATTTTATCAGACAGTTCTGCAACAGGAAATTAAACTGCTGCCCGGGAGTCTGTTCAAAATTGACAGAATTGTCCCGGTCAGAATATACAATACTGTTTCGTACATTAAGCACCAGTGCTCCCTGTTCCTTTTGTCCGGAATCATTTGTCCATTCATTCGTTGCAAAAATTCCGATGCGGTTCAGTGCGCTCATGGTATCAGAATAGTTCGCGATGGTAGAATGAATATAATTGTGGTTTCCACCCTTGAAAATTCCGATACCCGATTCTCCGCAATTATTCATCACAAGATTTGCTGCATTCACAGAGGAAGCTATAGCGTAAATTCCGTATTCCTGAAACGTATGAATAAATGAATTATTAATCGTAGCATTGGTCTGTTTCATTTCCAGTCCTCTGGTACCCCCGAAAAGTCTTGCATAATTCATATTCAGAGTAGAATTAACGTCCATTTTTATAGAGTTCCAGTTCTTAGGAATGGTATCATATCTGGGGTCATTCCGGTCTCCGCGAAGAATGACTTCGTTATTCAAGGCGCCATTGATATTCAAAGTGGCACCGGAAGCAATTTTCATCCCGCTGTTTTTATGGAAGTATACTTTTGTACCCGGCTGGATGTCAAGAACCACATTCGGGTTCACCGTAAGATCTCCATAAATAATTTTAGCCTTATCATTATTCCATACGGTATGATTGGTAATGACATTTGGGTTAGATGGGGTCTGGATAAAAAATTCTGCATCCTGAACAACGGAAAACAATGTTACATGCTGTTGTCCCGCAGGGCTGTCAAATAAAACTTTATCCTCAGCAATCGCTTCGGGACCTGTAGCCTCAGGAGCAATTTCAACAAAAATATAAAGACTGTCTTTTTTTCTTAAAGGAACATTTTTAAAATCATACCCAGGCTTTCCGTCCACATTGATCTTATATAAAGAGGCAGCACCTTTTTCCAGTCGGATTCCGGGAATCAGTATATCTTTATCTTCATTATTATATACTTTTACGACGTACGTTTCAGAACGGACCTGGTGATACACCGTATCACAAAATACAGTGTCCCTGGAGAAACTAAGCTGCTGGGAAGGCGCATCAAAACTTATATCATCTTTATTACAAGATAGGGTCATCAGAAGTATCCAGAAAGAAAAAGCCAGTAATAATTTGAATTTCATCGAAATTAAAGTTTAATAGATTTCAAATGTAACGAAAATACTTCAAATTTCTTATGATGAAAAAAATATTGGATTGGTATTTGCAAATTAGAAAAAATATTGTATTTTTGCACCCTAAAATTAGCAGAGAAATATCCATTACTATTTCGAAAGCAAACCTTAATTTTTTAAAAATTGTATTATGAAAAACGGAATTCACCCAGAAAATTATAGACTTGTTGTTTTCAAAGATATGAGTAACGACGAGGTGTTTCTTTGCAAATCTACTGCAGAAACAAAAGACACTATCGAGTTCGAAGGACAGGAGTACCCATTAATCAAAATGGAGATCTCTTCAACTTCTCACCCTTTCTACACAGGTAAAGTAAAACTTGTAGATACTGCAGGTAGAGTTGATAAGTTCATGAACAAATACAAAAAATTCGCAAAATAATTTTTTGTCATTAAAAATATTTAAAGTCTTCCAATTTTTGGAAGACTTTTTTATTTGTATTTTTGTATGATATTAGACTATAAATTTTTAAACTTAAAACTGAACGATGCAGGTAGTATTTTCAGATGCACAATATTGGGAAGATTTTCTTCCGCTGACCTTCACACGACCTGTTGCCGAAATGCGATGCGGTATCTTTACTTTTTCTGAAAGATGGCAGAAAATTCTGGAAAATACGGAAATTTCTTATTTTACAGAAACTTATCTACAGGACAAATTCAGAGAACCTGAAAAAAAAGAAAGCCTGTTTTTGGTAACGAATTTTTTGCCGACTGAACATGTCATTCAGCAGATTAAAAATCTGAAACAGGGTGAAGCACTGGTTTATGAAGATGAACTGGTAGCGGCTAGAATTAACATGCAAGATTTCTCTTTACATCAGATCGAAAAAATGACTGATATTAAAGAAGAGCTTATTTTCTTTAAAAAGCCGAAAGACCTGTTTACTTTTAATGATAAAGCCATAGATTTCGATTTTGATTTACTGACAAAAGGAAGAGTTTCGCAGGAACTTTCTTCCACCAACGGTTTTTTAGGCGACAAAAAAGATCTTTTTATTGAAGAAGGAGCTTCTGTAGAGTTTTCCACCATCAATACAAAGACCGGAAAAATTTATATCGGAAAAAATGCCGAAGTTATGGAAGGGTGCCACCTTCGGGGGCCTGTTTCTCTGGGTGAAGGGTCTAAATTTAATTTAGGAGCCAAGATCTACGGGGCAACAACAGTGGGTCCTCAGTGTAAAGTGGGTGGTGAAGTTAATAATATCATCATCTTCGGCTACTCCAGCAAAGGGCACGACGGATTTATCGGGAATTCTGTGATCGGGGAATGGTGTAATTTCGGAGCAGATTCCAATTCTTCTAATATGAAAAATAACTATGGTAATGTAAGACTTTGGAGTTACCGGACCCAGTCTTTTGAAGATACAGGATTACAGTTTGCCGGCCTGATTATGGGAGATCACTCGAAAACGGCGATTAATACCCAGTTGAATACAGGAACGGTAGTAGGGGTGGCCTCCAATATTTTTAAAGCGGGCTTTCCTCCCAATCTGGTAGAAAACTTTTCATGGGGCGGATTTAAAGATGATGAACGGTTTAAACTGGACAAGGCTTACGAAGTTGCCGAAAGAGCAATGGCGAGACGGAAAGTTCCTTTAACAGAGCAGGATAAAGCAATTTTAAAACATATTTTTGATGTGTATTCGTAAAAATCAAAGCTTCCGCAATTCCGGAAGCTTTGTTATTTATTACAGCAAATCATCCATGCTATCCGACTGATTGAGTCATTTATTTTTTTGGTTCCAATAATTCTTCTGCATATACGCCCATAATTGGATATGCTTTTTGATTTTCTATTTTAAAATATTCTTTCGGAAATCTCTGGTCAATTTGTTCGGTGGATAAAGAAGAAATACATTATGAGGCTTAATAATATTATTGTTTTGTGAAGATCATATTCTCAGTTTGTGGGAGATACACTGTTAGGTTAGGTGTTCCAGGACAGTTTTGATCATTAATTATAGAGCTGTTTGAGCCGTATGTCCAAGAAAGTTGGGTGTCGTTTATTTTCTTTAAAATGATTTTACCCCATCCAACTCCACAATTAGTGCCACTATAACTCAATATTAGATTGTTTGATTTAGTTTTTAAACTTTCTATAGTGTTTTCATTACTAGAAGCATTTTGGGTATCTTGTAGAACTATTCCTGAACTATTTTTTATTTGGAACTTAATTGAAATAATATCTCTATAAAATTTTTGATTATCATAATCAATCAATTTATGTTCCTGCTTTGTTACGAAAAGAGTAATTTCATTGCCTTGAAAGATGCCTTTATAGACACCAATATAAGGAGATAATTCATTATTTAAATCTTTTAAATACGAATAGTTTGAAATGGAATTAAAGTTTGTATTCAATGGATATATTTGCTGTGCCTTACAGAAACAAAGCATATTGAAAAATATAAAGGATGTAATTATCTTTAAATGTAATGTTTTCATAATTTTAATTTTTATTTATGGGCAAGGTATTTGAACCGTTGTTCCGTCACTATTTATTGAAATAGTATTTATACCTCCATTATCTTCTATCTTTTGTAATATCATATTATCTTTATTAATATTCATTTTACCTAAAGTATCAAAGAATAGCTTTTCTAATCCAGTATGATTTAGTGAAGTTCCGGAATTGTCAGTATATGCTGATTGATCAGTTAAATTAGCTTCTTGATCTTGATACCATTTTCTCATCATAGTCATGTTATAACTGGCAGAAGAAATTGTCCCGGCATCTTGTATCGGTCCATTATAGCTGATAAGATAATGAAAATATTTGATTCCCCCGGACAACTTTGACATATTTCAGAACCAATAACACCAAAGTAAATATCGCTTACTGTGGAACTGTTACCAGCAGTAATAATTGCGGTAAATAGACTTTGGATGTCAGGGGGAGAGAATATATTAATACCTATAATTCCCGGATGTACATGATAAAAACCACTATATCCATTCATGTCTCCAAAATCTAATTTATCTTTTCCTCCTTGTATCAGGGGAGAAGTTGTTCCGTCGGATTTTATTTTAAATCCAAATTCATTGCCATTGGCGTTCGCTTTTTCTTTTAATGTTTGAACTTTTGCCTGTACTTCAGGTTTTTGTAACACTGTTTTAGTTTTTTTACAAGGATCAGGTATCTCAGGTTCAGGATTTTCTCCACCGCCTCCGCCAGGGTAAGGGTAGCCTCCACCGCCTCCACCACCACTACATTCTCCATACTCGTTTACGGTCCCCATACATTCATCCATCATCTGTCTGCATTTGATCACAGAATACGTATTCCAATGCCCGTCACCTCCTCCTGGATCATAACTCCCCTCGTTATTCGGCATCCATACCGAATAGAATGTTCTTGTACAGCTCATCCCCTTTGCCGTAGCGCCGGATGATTTTTCGGTAGGAAGCACTTTCTTATAGGTTGAAAAGATAAGATTCTGGAAAAATCCAAGATGACTTTTGTAGTTTGTATAATAGAAATATGCCCTCTGCCCGTTTCGCGGAACCTGCAGTACGGAGGTTACCGTATTATTCTCTACAATAGGTACCATCAGGAAACTTTCGTCGTAACTTTCTAATGTTGTTGCGTAATCCCAAAAAGGATGACCATTTGTTTTTTTAATTTCAGTCTCGTGCTCCTGATAGATTTTTATTATGTTTTTGATATAGACCTCATCTTCTTTCCAAAGAGTTTTGGAAGAATACTTATAATTAGAAGGGTTCGCGGACGAACTGATTTCATCATGGACACACGAATGTAAAAATAAACTGAATATTATTGCAAAAGATAACCAAAAAATGATTTTTTCCCTCATAAGCATTTTTGTTTTTTTAGAATTTAAAAATAATGAATTTTTATTACTCTACAAAGGTGTGAATAATATTCAACATACAATTACTGATTTCCGTAGAATATGGTCAAAGAAAAAATTATGTAATTTTGATGAACTGCTTTGTATTAGAACGATATGGGCAAGGCAGGAGAATCACAGGCAGATCAGGTTTTTTTGAGGAACTTTCCGTTAAAAAAACAGGAAAATGAAAAAAAATGTTTTTTTTCGTTTTTTGATGTAATAAAATGTAAAATCTGATTGTCTTACTTATAGAAACAAAACTTATGACCCAAGAGACCTTTAAAAGTACGGTATTCATTCTCAAAGATGAGATGTATCGCTTTGCGAAAAGGTTTGTCATGAGCAGTGATGAAGCGGAAGATGTGGTTCAGGAGGTCATGATCAGGTTCTGGCAAAAAAAAGATGAGCTCGGGCAGTTTGGAAATTTAAAATCCTACGCTTTGAAATCCGTCCGGAATGAATGCCTCAACAGGCTGAAGCACCATGATGTAAAATTGGGATTCGCAGATTTACAGCTTCACCGGTCTGAGCTTTACAGTATGGAAGTGAACAATTTAAAAGAGCAGATCATCGGTTTTATTAACCAGCTTCCTGAAAAACAAAAAATGGTCATCCATTTGAAAGATGTAGAAGAGTACGAAGTTTCTGAAATTTCCGAAATGCTGGAAATGGAAGAAAATGCGGTAAGAGTAAATCTTATGCGGGCAAGACAAAAAGTAAAAGAACAAATCTCACAACTGATGGATTATGAACAAAAACAAATTTCAAGATAAATACGATGAAGTCTTCCGGAATATAAAGGAAGAAAAAATGGACTGGGATTTTGAAGACTTCCTGAAGAAAGCTGAAGGAAACAAACCCGATGCCGAAGAAAATCCGGTGATTCCCATTACCAAAGCGAAACCTTCTTTTCCGAAATGGTTTTGGATGGCAGCATGTGCCGTGGCAGTTTTCGGGATTGGCTTTCTTATTAATCAGCATTCTGATATAAATGACCAGGCTCAGCGTGTTGAAAATCAGATAAAACAACAGAAAAAAGACTTTATTGCAGAAAATAATGAACATCAGGGACAGGTTGCTGTCAATCATATCAATGATTCTATTGCTGATGCTAAAAAAGATTCGATTTTTCAGGAAAATATACTGGCAGAAAAAGATCTTTTAGACGATATTTTACCTAAAAGAGGAAGGCTGAAAAAAGAAAAAAGGCCGAAATATGCGGATAATGCCACCTATAAGAGTGATAAGAGCGCTTCAAAAGACTCTACAGGGTACAGAGATTCCTATGTCATTGTCAACGGAAAAAGAATAGAGAATGTAGAAGAAGCTATTAATGTCACCAAGTATTCATTCCAGATATTAGCCAATAATGTCAGTGAAAAAATAGTACAGCCCAAAGTCGTAGACGACGATTATTAATGAACCTAAATTATGCGCCTGATCAGCTGCCGATAATCCATAAAAATAAAAATTGACTCATGAAAAAAGTAATCATCATATTCGCTCTTGCTTTCTCCCATTTCTTTAATGCGTACGGGCAGGATAAACTCGACCAGCTTTTTGAAAAATATCAGGAAGTGGAAGGAGTAACCTCTATTAAAATCGCTAAACCCATGTTCGGAATGCTGAACAATCTTGACCTCGGGGATGCAGAATTAGACCAGATTAAACCTCTCTTATCAAAAATCAACGGTCTGAAAGTTTTAATAGCTGAAAAATCTGCAGACGGAAAATCCGTGAAAGGACAGAAAATGTCCCAGATCAATAAAGATATTGCCTCTTATCTTAAAACTTTGAATTACAGTGAAATAATGACCATGAACAGCAATGGCGCCAAAATAAAATTCCTGTCTGCAGAAGCCAGCAAAGACGGAATTCTGGACGATCTGCTGTTAAGCATTGACAGTGGTGGAGAGGAGAATATCCTGGTTAAGCTGGATGGAAGACTATCAATGGATGATGTGAATAAGATCATCAGTTCCAATGAGACCAAAATCAATTCTGCTGCCAGTACTAAAAATAATATAGCTTCAGGAGACAATTCCTCCTATTTAAGTGGTGAATCCAGAAATGTAGGAGAGTTCTCAGGAATTCAGGTGAGTACCGGGGTGATTGTTAACTTCAATCAGGAAAGTCCCACTAACGTCAAGGTTATTGCTGATGCAGACAAACTTCAATATATTGTCACAAAGGTTGAAAACGGAGTATTAAATGTTTATATCGATAACAAAGGTCAGAAAAAACTAAAGTTTAAAAACATCAGTGTAAATGTCTCATCTCCAAGGATGGACCGTATCAAGGCCTCTTCAGGTGCGGTTTTCAATTCAATCACGGATATACGTGAAAAAAACATCAGTGTTGAGGTTTCTTCTGGTTCTGTGGTAAACGGAAACTTTAAATCTGATAATGCAGACGTAACAGTAAGTTCCGGAGCGGTGATCAACTCTGATATTAATTCAAAAGATATTATCATTAAAGGTTCAAGTGGTGCAGTAGCCAATCTTACCGGAAATGCCAGTATGGGCTCAATCGATGTAAGCAGCGGTGCTGTCTGCAATGCCGAAGGTCTTAAGTTTACGACTTTAAAAGCGGAATCTACGTCAGGAGCTGTTACCTCCGCCCATGCGGCTGAGCTCCTGAAAGCAACAGCATCTTCAGGGGAGCTATAAAATATAAAGGAAATCCTAAGATTGATGCCAATATCAGTAAAACATCCGGAGGTACATTAAAGCAAATCAATTAAAACAAACCATCATGAAAATTCTAAAAAATATATTTCTTAGCCTATTCACCTTGTTTCTGTTACAGTCGTGTATCATTTCAGAAAAACCGAATATGGCTTATTTCTCAGATTCCGGAAGAGATTTTAAAGGAGCCAGGTTCGTCAGCATTAATGTCCCGATGTTTTTAGCAAAACCTTATATTAAAAGAGCCTTAAAAAAAGATGGTAACCGTGAAGAGATCATTAATATCGTTAAAAAAATTTCCAAAATTAAAGTTCTGACGGTAGAAAATGGTGACCGGACGATGTTAAAAGAATTTGCCGGTTATCTTAACAATAATAATTACGAAGACTGGGCTACCATAAAGCATGATGGTGATAATGTCAATATCCGGGTAAAACAAAAGGGAGATGCTATTAAAAATATGCTGATCACGGTAAACTCAGATAAAGACCTGGTTTTTGTCGATATCAAAGGAAACTTTACGGCAGATGATATTTCAAAAATGATAAATTCTGCTACAGACAAATAGCTTTACATTCATATCCTTATTATTTTGTACATGAAAACCGTTCTGGATTGGACGGTTTTTTTAATTCAACTTATGCATGGTTACGTTTTATTTAAACTATTAAAAACGATTTTCATATGTCGTCAGAATATCTTAATTTTGCAAGAAAGTAAAGATGTCTATTCATAACAAAATTGTAGAGACAGCCATCACTTTCGATGACGTGCTTCTAGTCCCTTCTTATTCTGAAGTTTTACCCAACCAGGTTTCATTAAAATCAAGACTTACCGACAAAATTACGCTGAATGTTCCGATTGTATCTGCTGCAATGGATACGGTTACAGAGGCTGAATTGGCGATTGCACTGGCAAGAGTGGGCGGTTTGGGTTTCATCCATAAAAATATGACGATTGCCGAGCAGGCAGCACAGGTAAATAGGGTAAAACGTTCTGAAAACGGAATGATCTCTGATCCGGTTACCCTTTCTAAAGATCATACCCTGGCTCAGGCTAAGGAAACGATGGCGAAATATAAAATTTCCGGACTTCCCGTAGTAAATGCTGATGGTGTTTTAATCGGTATCATTACCAACAGAGACGTAAAATATCAGGAAAACCTTGATATGAAGGTGGAAGAGATCATGACCAAAGAAAATCTGATCACTTCTGATAAAAATACAAACCTTGAAAAGGCCAAAGAAATTCTTTTGAAAAGCCGCGTTGAAAAGCTTCCGATCGTAGATTCGGAAAATAAGCTGGTCGGTTTAATTACGATTAAAGATATCGACAATCAGTTGGAATATCCGAACTCCAATAAAGACCAAAAAGGGCGCCTTATTGTAGGAGCAGGAGTAGGAGTGGGAGAAGATACCATGGACAGAATTGCTGCTTTGGTGGAAGCCGGTGTTGACATCGTGGGAATCGATTCAGCACATGGTCATTCCAAAGGTGTTTTAGATAAAATTTCTGAAATCAGAAAAGCGTATCCTGATCTGGATATCGTTGGAGGAAATATCGTAACGGCTGAGGCTGCTGAAGATCTGATCAAGGCTGGTGCCAATGTTCTTAAAGTAGGGGTAGGGCCGGGTTCTATCTGTACGACAAGAGTGGTGGCAGGAGTCGGAGTTCCTCAGTTATCTGCCATTTATAACGTTTACGAATATGCCCAGACTAAAAATATAGCCGTCATTGCTGACGGAGGAATCAAGCTTTCAGGAGATATTGTAAAAGCAATAGCAAGTGGAGCAGGAGCGGTGATGCTGGGATCTCTATTGGCCGGAACTGATGAAGCTCCGGGAGAAGAAATCATCTTCCAGGGCAGAAAATTCAAAACCTACCAGGGGATGGGAAGTCTTTCTGCGATGAAGAGAGGAGGAAAAGAAAGGTATTTCCAGAGTGAGGCTAAAAAATTCGTTCCGGAAGGAATTGAAGGAAGAGTACCCAGCAAAGGCAAACTGGAAGATGTTATTTTCCAGTTGACAGGAGGCTTAAGAGCCGGAATGGGATATTGTGGTGCTAAAGATGTTGAAGCTTTACAGAAAGATACGAAAATGGTTAGGATCACAGGAAGCGGCCTGAAAGAATCTCATCCTCATGATGTGATCATTACTCAGGAAGCTCCGAATTATTCTTTATAATAATAAACAATATATAAAGTGAAAGGCTATCTCAATGGGATAGCCTTACTTTTTATTAGGAGATTGACAGATTAAAAATAAGAGTTTACTTTAACACATAATTTACATTGGATTTTACCTGATGCCTAGAATATTCAGATCATATAAGAGATAAAAGTCAAGATTTTTAAACTAAAAGTGTCCTTGCCTACAGGGTAATGCTTATCTTAATAAGCACTTCAGTGTTAAAAATAGATCAAATTAACTCATAAGTTACAATAGATTTTATCTCGATGCTTAAATATTTAGATCATAAGATAAAAATCAAAGATTTTTAAAACTATAGTGTTCTTACCTACAGTGTAATACTCCGTAATGCTCAACTTAATAAAAGCGTACGTGTTAAAATAAAATGCTAAAAACCTTAAAGTTTCTGTTCTTATAGGTCCGAAGACTGGTTGCCAGTCTTTCGTTACCTGAAGAGCATTCAGGAATCTACAGAATCAACCAGACCTTGGAAAAAGGGGTGTATATAGTTCTAACGGAACTGACAGTAAGACGTCGAAATTAATTATTAAGTAATTGCAGAATATCAACATAGGAAAGCCTCCAGACGGAGGCTTTTATTGTTAATCGCTTATTTTTCTGTATTTAAACCGGGGTTTTATAACTTTATTTAAAAACTGGCCTTTAGATCGGGCTTCTCTGAACTGGGTAAAAACAGGTTCCGGTACTTTAAAATATTCATACACCGCTTCCGACTGATATATAATCCTTAATATTTCAGTGTCCGGGAAATAGTTATAATATTTGATTACAGACGACGGCATAGGATAGGGTGAGCAAAAAATATTCCTTAGTGGAGTGTTCTATATAAGTTATTTTAAACCCTGCCTGACTACATTTGTAGAACAATTCATTTGAAATTTGCGTTTCTAATGAACCTTGCATTCTCTTTGTTTTAAATCGATGAGTATTTCACCATTAATCTACTTGGGATCTTAATTCCGGGAGCTTGCCAGCTTATTGAAAAACTTCTTATTTTTTCAGATTTTCCTTAAAATCTTCAATCCTGAAATCGGTGAGAGAATTTCCCTTTTCAATTTTTTCTTTAGCATACAGGCGGAAATCATTCTCTGTCTTTTCCAGGAGATAATCATAGGGTCCGACGGAAGAGATCAGCTTTACCAGGACCGGAGAAATTTCCAGACAGATGAAGAGTCCCATAATGAAAGTAGCAGCAAGACCGATGATGGCAGAATTTTTACCCAGCTCATCCAGAGCCTGCAGTCTGGCTGCAAAACCGTTGAATTTATCTTCAAAAGTTTCTGTTGATTTCCTTTCTGTTTCAAGATTGGTATAAACTTTAGATATTTCTTTATCTAAATAGGCAACCCTCGGTGCCACCTGCTTCTGATAATTTTCAAGATCCTGTCTGCGCTGTTCTTTGAGTTCCTGCTTACGTTTGGCATTAGGCCCGTAGCCTTCTTTACCACTGGTAAGACCGGATTGTTTCCCTAAAATTTCTTTCTCAAGCTCTACTGCGGCTGAGTCATAGGATTTCTGGTACTGGACGATTTTTTCCGAAATCTGTTTTTTCTCCGTTTCGAATGGTCCGCTTTGCTGGAGAATTCTGCCGTTCATCTCACCCTGAAGCTGCTTCTTATTTCTCTGAATAATGGTATTTAACTGTTTGTTGACTTCCTTCTCAAAAATCTTAAGTTCTAAAGGTTTAGAGATGATAATTCCCAGAAAGGTCGCCAGAATCAGACGCGGAATTGCCATTAGAATCTGATTCCACCAGGTGCCGGTCTTTTTGATGGAAGAAACGATATAGCGGTCAAGGTTGAAAATCATCAGTCCCCACAAAGTCCCGAAACCGATAGCGGTCCAGATATTGTCGAATACTGTAAACATCGCATAGCCGGCTGAAAGGGTAGCAAAGATCGCCGTAAAAAGAACGATGCCTCCGATCCCGGAAAATTTATTCCATTCACTGGGTGTTTTCCTCAGGATATGCACATTTCCACCGGAGCATATCAGCAGAAATTTCTGGAACCAGTTGATATGATGATTCGATTGATTTATAGTTTGTTGGTTGTTCTTCATGATAGAAAATTTATACAAATGTAAGACTAAAAATCATACCAATGTTAAAGATAGTATTATGTTTTACCAAGTATGATGTGGTTTTAATTTAAATAATTGACAATCATTATTTTAAATTTAGTTCTGAAAATAATCTTATCTTAGTAGTAAATCCAAAAAAAATAATATGAAAAAGGTACTTAAACTGGCCTTTATGGCAGCTGTGATTCCTCTCACCTCATGCCAAAAGGAAAAAACAATCGATGATGAGCTGAAACAAGCCGCCGCAGATATGAATAAGCTTACCCCTCAGATTCTTAATGACGGAATACGGTTAGACAGTGTTTCCACAGAACCGGATAGGGTTTTTAAATATAATTATACCCTCACGGACGATGTAAAAGAAAATGTGACGCCCGAGCAACTGCAGGTTTTTAAAAAAGAAGCGAAAGACGGTGCTTTAGAGGCTGTTAAAACTTCTGAAGATCTACGGGAGTTCCGGGATCGGGACGTCATCTTAAGATATTCGTATTATGATAAAAACGGTAAACTCACTGCTGACTTCAGTATTACGCCCGAAGAGTACAAGGCCCGATAAAAAAAATCCGGATGTTATTTTAAACGATCCGGATTTTGTTTTAAAAAGCTCTCCCAGCCCGTATATCCTTTGGTGTCCGAAAGCGTACCTGAATTAAAGTGATGGCAGACCGCCACGGCCAGACCATCGGACGCATCAAGATATTTTGTCGGAAATTCTTTAAGACCCAATAAATTCTGAAGCATTCCTGCCACCTGCTCTTTGCTGGCATTTCCGTTTCCGGTGATGGCCATTTTTATTTTCTTCGGAGAATATTCGGTAATCGGGATATTCCGGTACAGGCTTGCTGCCATCGCTACACCCTGTGCACGGCCTAATTTAAGCATACTCTGAACATTTTTCCCATAGAAAGGTGCTTCCAGAGCGACCTCATCCGGATGAAATTCATCAATTAAAGCCAGCGTTCTGTCAAAGATGTATTTAAGTTTTGTTTCATGATTGGGATACTTCTTCAGGAGAAGTTCATGGATGGAAATCATTTCCATCTTACCTCTTTTAACGGAAATAATCCCGAATCCCATTACTGCCGTTCCCGGGTCTATACCCAAAATTATTTTTTCTGAAATCATTACGCCAAAGATAGGACTTCTAAATTTTCTTACCGATGAAAAAAAATAGTTAAAATCGAAAAATACATTAAAATCTTTTTTAACTTTAATCAAAAATAATCATGAAAATTTTATGCATCCTATTAACGGGAACCCTTGTGGTTTTTTGCAATCTCCTGCGGACGAGTTCCTTAAAGAATGAAAGGACCGGAGAGCATGCGCTTCCTGTAAAAGAAAACGATAAGATCGTTTACCTCTTTTTTAAAGTTGAAAAAAATGCTTCCGATACGGAAAAAATTATCTTGGAAGATAAGAAAACCGTCAGTGGAAAACTGAAATCAAATCCCTTTTTTGATGAACGTGAAATGAAAACCGGCGATTTTATTGTCTCTTTAACTGATGCTGCGGGTAAAGAAATGGTGAAGCAAAGTATCGCAGATCCTTTAAATCCGGTGATGGAAGTATATGAAGAAACCATCAGCAGAAATAGAGTTTCTTTAGAGCATGCCGAATTCAGTATACGGTATGCGCATTCTGAAAATATTCAGATGGTAAAAATCGAAAAAGTAGGCCCATCAGGGAAAAAGCTTCTATTCACCCAAAAACTTTAATCATGAGAAAGACTTTATTAGCCCTGTTGGTAAGCAGTTTCTGTTTTGCCCAGGTTTTCCAGACGGTTCCCCTTCTGCAAAACGGATCCAATGATAAGCGCCTGAATATTGCGATATTGGGCGATGGCTTTACAGCCGCTCAGCAGGACAGTTTTATAAGTTCTGCGCAGTCTACCATTAATTATCTTTTCACTAAAAGCCCTTATACAGAATATAAAAATTATTTTAATGCCTACGCGGTTAAGGTGGTCTCAACGAATAGCGGGGTTAAACATCCGGGTACGGCCACTGATGTGACGGAGCCTGTGATTCCGGTTTCTAATCCCAATAATTATTTGGGATCGTCTTTCGACTTCGGGGTTCACCGGTGTCTCTACAGCAGTTCTACCAATAAAGTTGGACAGGTGCTGGCCGCCAATGTTCCGGATTATGATCTCACCTATGTTTTAGGAAACTCTACAGAATACGGCGGATGTGGAGGAGCCTATGCCTTTGCTTCATTAAACGGGTCTGCTAATGAAATTGTAGTTCATGAACTGGGTCATTCCTTTGGAAAACTGGCTGATGAATATTGGTTTTCGGGTTCGGGAGAATCTCCTAATAAAACCCAGACTTCCAATCCGGCAACCGTAAAATGGAAAAACTGGGTAGGCCTGAATGGGGTAGGGGTCTATCCTCATGCAGAAAGCCCAAGCTGGTTCCGTCCTCACCAGAGTTGTGAAATGAGATATCTGAATCAGCAGTTTTGCGCTGTATGCAAGGAAGCGATCATCGAAAGGATACATACCCTGGTGTCTCCGGTAGATTCCTATTCTCCATCCAATAATGCAACCATTCTAAGTTCTTCCAATATAACATTTACCGTGAATGAAATTCTTCCCATCCCGAATACATTGGTGAATACATGGAAACTGAACGGCTCTGCTCTTGCAGCAACAGGAAATACAGTAACAATCTCTCCGGGACAGCTGACCAGCGGAAATAATACCCTGCTTTTTTCGGTGACCGACAATACATCATTATTAAAAGTGAATAACCACAGCACTTTGCATATTACCAATATCACATGGGTTCTGAATAATTCATCAGCACTTAAGGCTTCAGAAATAAAAGCGACAGAAAGGAAATTCAGCATGTATCCTAATCCTGCAGGAGATGAATTCTTTATTAAAGGAAAACAGGATTTTTCAAAAAATATCCAGGTTGTTCTGTATGATGCTTCCGGAAAGCTTATCCCTGCTAAGTCTGAGCGTAAAGATTTTCAGACATTAGGTATTGATATAAGCAGTCTTCCGGCAGGAACTTATATCGTAAATGTCCATCAGGATACAGAGCTGATCATTTCGCAAAAGATCAGTAAAGAATAAAAGATATAATCTGTAAGAAGAGGCCGTCTCACAACTCGTGAAAACGGCCTTTTTTATGAAATTTTCCTGTATCCCTATACAAGCAGGGTTTTCGTTTAAACGATTCTCAACCCACATCGTTTAGTTGTGATACACCGTCTTAACATTAAAAGAGATTTAAAGTTTTTTCATCGATGGGTATCCACTTTCCGTCATGACGAAAAAGTATGATTTTATCAACGGTAAATTTAGTTTTATAAGCTTTATTCTTATAGATCTCCCAGGCTTTAAGGTAGTTTTCGAAACTTAAATCCCGGTAACCGACCGTTATATGAGGGTTAAATGATCGTTTATTAAAATTAAATTGATGTTGTACCCTCAAGTGTAAATCTTCGAGGGCACTATTCGTTTCCGGTTTTACAAAGATCACAGGATGTTTTGGGTTGGGAAAGCTGCCGAAACCATCCAGGACAATTTCAAATGGTGTAACATCTGTATCAATTTTCCGGAAAGCTTCTGTAATATCGCTTTCTGATTCGGTATTTCTGGAAAAAGGAGGGAGCAGTGTGATATGAGCCTCATTTTTTAAAGCCTTGGAGTTATTATATTGCTGTGCAAAATCTTCTTTAAAAATTCTTACTTCGTCAATAATTTTCCGGGGAGGGCTGATTGCTATGAAATAGAGCTTTTCCACCGATTACAGATGTTTAGGCGCTACAGTGTCATGCTTCATACTTTCAAGCGAACTTTCTATTACATCCATTATTTTCTTGATTTCAATATGAGGTTTAAACGCGGTTCCTTTTTCCTGGTCGGCAATATTTGATAAGATAATCACAGAAGTTTTGGTTTGTGGATAGTAAATGTTCAGAGAGGGAGCTCCCTTTACATATCCGCTGTGAAAGTAGGCGGCTGGTGTACCGGTGTTCATCATGATACCATAGCCGTAGCCCATTTTTCCGAATACAGGATGTTGTCTTTCAGCAGTCTTCGAAGTGAACTTTTTTAAAGTTTCGGAATTCAGAATTTTACCGCTATACAGCATGGTGTTCCATTGGTGAAGATCATCAACCGTAGACAGAACTCCACCTGCCGGTATTCCTATGTCGCTGCTCGAAAGTCTTCCGGGCATGTTTTCTATCTTTTCAAACTTCTTCTGAGACCCGAGATAAGTCTGTGCCAAGTCTGCTCCTTTAAAAAGAGTTGCAGTGGAAGAATTTTTCATTCCTGCCTTATAGAAAAGTTCCTGAATATTCTGATCATAAGATTTTCCTGAAACATTTTCTACGACTTTACCCAAAGCATTAAATCCGTCATTGGAATAGTAAAATCCGTTTCCGCTCTTAAACATCAGCGGATTCCCCAGAATATTTAATCCTGACGTATGATTTAAGAGCTGATGAATGGTAATCGAGGTATATTCTTTTGTTTGAAATTCTTTTAAGTATTTTGAAACCTTATCCTGTACATTAAGCTTTCCCTGCTCAGCCTGAAGCAAAATAAGAGCTGCAGTAAACTGTTTGCTGATGGAGGCAATAGAGAAAACAGTCTGACCGTTAATAGGAATTTTACGCTCAAAATCTGAAAAGCCATTATTTTTTCTGTACATCTCCACAGAATCTCTGAAGACAGCGACACTGGCGTTGAACTGGTATTTTTTGAAGACGGAATCAATCTGGTTCGAAATTAATTTCTTTTCAAAAACAGCGACTGCTGAATCCGCGATTGCTTTTTTATCAATCTCTTTTACCGGCTGATCTTTTTGGCAGGAAATTAAATTCGTAATGATGAAAAACAGCAAAAGAAAGTAATATAATTTTTTAGTCATTGGTGGTGTGTTTTAAGTTGAAAGATAAATTGATGGGTCAAAAGTATAAAAAACCTCTTGATTTTACTTAAGAGGAGAGGAGCAAATATTTTGACATTGATCTTGCTTCAAAAGGATTGCTGAAGAAACTGTTCTGATTTATTTGTTGCTGGAACTATCTATATCAGGTCACAGAACCAAAACACATACTCACCGTCTTCCCCGTTTTCTTCGGATTTCGGTTTCGGATATGTTTTTTTAACCATTTCTCCCACTTCAAACTTCACGGGACTTTTAAAAATAGGTCCGTTAAAAGTAAAAGTATGAAATTCGCCGTTTTCTCCGCATGGATCCACATTTTCCGGTAAATCCTTAATAAAATCCTGATCAATAACCCTTCCGGCAAAGCTTTTATCAAGATATGTTTCGTTGACACAGGTCACAATAGTCTTAAACCCTGAATCTAAAAATTCCCGGATGAGGTCGGAAGTATTGTCTTTCCAGAGAGGAAAGACCCCTTTCATTCCTATAGTCTTTAGTTGATCCTCCCTGTATTTTCTTAAATCTTCCAGAAAAATATCGCCAAAAACAGAATGAGTTACGCCTGTGGATTTTATTTCATTCATCGTCTGTCTCATGATTTCCCGGTACTCTTCCATTGAAGGCTCTGCCGGGAGTTCCATCTTCATCAAAGGTAAGCCTAAACTTTCAGCTTGTTTTTCTAAAAGTGACACACGGACGCCGTGCATGGAAATCCTCTGGAATTCTTTGTTGATACTCGTCAGTAAAGAAGTTACTTCGTATTTATTTTCCTCTAAAATTTTATAAAGTGCCAGGGAAGAATCTTTTCCACTGCTCCAGTTGAAGATCGCTTTGGGTTTCATTTTGTAAAAATAATAAACCTTCAAGATTTTTAAAACCTTGAAGGTTTGAATTAAAATTCAATAATAAATTCATTAGTCCGAATAGTCTTTATCTTCTTCGTGATAAAGCTTAAAATACTCTTGATTTTTAAAAAGCTCGGTTACAAATTTTCTGTTAAGTTGGGTAGGCTTATGAGAAATAACACTCTGATAAGAGCTCTACGGATAATCCCAGATATGTTCGGTAAAACCATGTTTCACGGGATTAAGGTGGATATAATGGATAAGCTTTTTGAAATATGATATTGTGGGAACTTCTTTTCTTTCAAAATTTTTTTCAAACAAGCTTCCGGTTCTTTTATATCGTTTATTTATTGCCTTTGCATAAGAATTAAAAAAATGACCAAACTGCAAATGCACATCTATCCTTTTCGGAATCTTTGTCGCGGTATATTCTAATTTTTCAATATCAATTTCTTCCAAAGGTTTAACGTAAATCAGAATATGAAAATGATTTCTTAATAAAACCCAGGCAACAGTATCGCAGAACGGGGAAATATATTGATCGTATCTATTCAGAAAAAAGGTGTAGTTTTCTGTGTCAAAAAAAATATTCTGACCATTATTCCCTCTGTTATAAATGTGATCATATTTACCTGCTTCGAGAAGTGGTTTGTGATTCATTTTTAATCATCTGTGTGTTTTCTGTTTAATTAAACCTTCAAGGTTTTTAAAACCTTGAAGGTTTGGTTTGTGCCTACATATTTCTTCTGTATTTACCACCCACTTCAAATAAAGCGTTGGTTATCTGTCCCAGAGAGCAGTATTTTACGGCGTCCATCATAACTGCAAATAAATTCTGCTGATTGATGGCGGCGTACTGCAGCTGCTTTAATGCTTCTTCAGACTTATCTTCGTTTGATTTCTGGAAATTATGAAGGGTTTCAATCTGAACCTGCTTTTCTTCTTCAGTCGAACGGATGACTTCTCCCGGACGAACCGTAGGTGAGCCATCTTTTCCAAGGAAGGTATTTACCCCGATAATCGGATATTCTCCGGTGTGTTTTAACCATTCGTAATGCATGGATTCTTCCTGAATTTTTGAACGTTGGTACATGGTTTCCATGGCTCCAAGAACGCCTCCTCTTTCCGTAATTCTATCAAATTCTGCATACACTGCCTCTTCTACTAAATCTGTAAGTTCCTCAATAATAAATGAACCCTGCAGCGGATTTTCGTTTTTCGCCAATCCCAATTCTTTATTGATAATAAGCTGAATGGCCATGGCTCTTCTTACAGACTGCTCAGTCGGAGTGGTAATCGCTTCATCATAAGCATTGGTATGCAGTGAATTACAGTTGTCATAGATTGCATACAACGCTTGCAGGGTCGTTCTGATATCATTAAAATCAATTTCCTGAGCGTGAAGCGAACGTCCTGAAGTCTGAATGTGATATTTCAGCATCTGGCTTCTTTCGTCTGCGCCATACTTTATTTTCATAGCTTTTGCCCAGATTCTTCTTGCCACACGTCCGATTACTGAATACTCAGGATCGATCCCGTTGGAGAAAAAGAATGATAAATTCGGGGCAAAATCATTGATGTCCATTCCTCTGGACAGATAATATTCCACATAGGTGAAACCGTTAGCCAGCGTGAATGCCAGCTGAGAAACAGGGTTCGCCCCTGCTTCTGCGATGTGGTATCCTGAAATGGAAACCGAATAGAAGTTTCTTACTTTTTCCGTGATAAAATATTCCTGAACATCACCCATCAGTCTCAGGGCAAATTCAGTAGAGAAAATACAGGTATTCTGAGCCTGGTCCTCTTTGAGAATATCAGCCTGAACGGTGCCACGAACAGTCGCAATTGTTTTTGCTTTAATTTCAGCATAGGCTTCGGCAGGAATCACTTCATCTCCTGTTATCCCTAATAATTTCAGCCCTAAACCATTATTGGACGGAGGAAGTTCACCGTTATATTTTGGTCTTGCTAAACCTTTATCATCAAATTTAGCTTTTAAAACTTCTTCAATTTTAGATTCTAACTGATGTTCGGCGATATATTTTTCAACATTCTGGTCGATGGCAGCATTCATAAAGAAGGCCAGTAACATCGGAGCCGGTCCGTTAATGGTCATGGACACTGAAGTCAGAGCATTTACCAGATCAAATCCTGAATATAATTTTTTAGCATCATCCAAAGTCGCAATAGAAACCCCTGCATTTCCGATTTTACCATAAATATCAGGAGGTAAAGCCGGATCCTGTCCGTATAACGTTACCGAGTCAAAAGCCGTAGACAAACGCTTTGCAGGCATTTCGGCAGAAACATAGTGAAATCTTCTGTTGGTCCTTTCCGGGCCTCCTTCTCCTGCAAACATTCTCGTCGGATCTTCCCCTGTTCTTTTAAACGGATAGATTCCCGCGGTGTATGGGAACCCTCCCGGGAGGTTTTCCTGGCCTTTCCATTTGATCAGATCACCCCAGTCCGTGTATTTAGGAAGGGCAATCTTGGGAATTCTTAAATGAGATAAAGATTCTGTTGAGGTTTCAACTTTAATTTCTTTTCCTCTTACAAAATAGGAGTAAAACTCTTCATGAAAAGCCTTTTTCGTATCTTCCCAGGTTTTTAGGAAATCAATATTTTCCTGCTGTAGATCTTTTTCAGCTTTCTGATATTCAGCGTCTAAAATTTCATTCGAAATGATTTTTTTAACGCCCTCGATATGATACATTTTTCTTGCTAATTCAGCCTGTTTTTCAACATTGGCATCGTACTGCCTGTTGTTTTCAACAATTTCAGATAAATAGCGTACCCTTTTCGGAGGAATGATCGTCACTTCGTCGGTAATTTCCTGTTCTACAAAGCCTTGTAGGCCTAGATCCGGAAATTTATCATTTACTTTTTCAATCAGCCTGTTGTATAGTTCAGTGGTTCCGTGGTCATTGAACTGTGAAGCTTTTGTTGCGTAAACAGGCATATCATCCAGCGGACTTTCCCATAACAAATGGTTTCTCTGGAACTGTTTCCTTACCGCCTGGAGTGCATCCAAAGCACCACGTTTATCAGATTTATTTAAAGCAACCAGATCTGCATAATCCAGCATATCGATTTTTTCCAGCTGCGTGGAAGCACCATATTCAGGAGTCATAACATACATGGAAACATCTGCAAAATCAGAAACTTCCGAGCCGGACTGTCCGATTCCCGAAGTCTCCAGGATAATCACATCAGGATGAGCCAATTTCAGCACATTCAGAGCAGAATGAATAAACGGGGAAACGGAAACGTTGTTTTCTCTTGTTGCCATCGACCTCATATAAACGCGAGGATCATTGATCGCATTCATACGAATTCTGTCACCCAGCAGGGCACCTCCGGTTTTCTTTTTAGAAGGATCAATGGAGATAATAGCAATTTTTTTATCGGTGTTGGATCGAAGGAAACGTCTCACCAGTTCGTCTGTCAATGAAGACTTTCCCGCTCCGCCGGTACCAGTGATACCGATGATCGGTATGTTTACATCTTTTGATTTTTCCTCAATCGCCTGAACCAGTTCCGGCTTTTCTTCTGAGAAATTTTCAACAGCAGAAATGATTTTAGCAATGCTTGTTGAATTTTCAAAACTGATCGACTCTAAGTCCGCTGCTGTTACTTCTTTTCCTGTAGGAAAGTCAGATCTTTTTACCAGATCGTCGATCATTCCCTGAAGGCCAAGTTCACGGCCGTCATCCGGAGAATAGATTCTATCGATTCCGTAAGACATGATGTCTTCGATCTCTTCTGGCAGGATCACACCACCGCCGCCACCAAAGATTTTGATCTGCGGAGAATTTTTTTCTCTTAAAAGGTCGTAGATATATTTAAAATATTCATTGTGACCGCCCTGATAAGAGGTCAGGGCAATGGCATTCGCATCTTCCTGAATCGCTGTATTGACAACTTCTTCAGCAGATTTGTCGTGACCCAGGTGGATGACTTCACATCCTGTTCCCTGAATAACACGGCGCATAATATTAATTGCAGCATCATGACCGTCGAATAACGAAGCGGCTGTTACAATTCTTACTTTGTTGTTAGGAGTATATTTTTGGGTTTCCATAAAAAATCTAGAGAATTTCTGAATTCCAAATATAATAATAAAATAAGAACCTGAATTTTATATTTAATATTCTGAATATTAGATATTTGCAGTATTTCATCACTATGCTTCCCCCCTGAAATAACAAACATTCGTTTAGAAATGAGTATTAAAATCTTTACTTTTGTATTCTATAATATAAGACATGAAAAAAGCATTGCTGTATTTTGCGCTGGGGACGGTATTGAGTTTTCTGATCAATTATTTCTTTTACAGTTCAGATAACCTTGGCCTGGATATCTACTATGCCCTGGCTTTCGGTATTGCGTGGGGAATTGCTTATTATCTGGATACTCCCGATATCACATTGGCTCAAAAACTCGGATTATCTTTCGTGGCCATGGCCATTCTGGTATTTATTGGAACCCTGTTATTTAATATTGAACTGGCGGTTCCTTCTGTTCTTAAGTTTTCAACCGTTTTTGTAGCGTATTATCTGATTGCAAGTTTCAGAGCAACAAAATCACTGCGCCATTAGTGTATACAGATACGGCAACTTTAATGATTAACAGGATTTCTAAATCAAATTTTTATTCAAATTATAGAGTTAAATAGAGAGTTTAAATTACACTTCTGGATTTTGATGTGTTTTAGAATCTTCCGATTATTTCTGTTATCAAAATTTTTCAGCAATATTTAACTAAAAATAATGATGGTGGTATATTGATCTGCATAAACCGGAGCAATCATTATATGATAAATAAAATAAGTTTTTGCAATCCAAAAAATATTTGTACCTTTGCACACCCTTTTAGGGGGAAATTATGTTTAATCTTTAACTAAAACGTGTGAATACATTAAGTTACAAAACTGTTTCAGCGAACAAAGCTACTGCTAATAAAGAATGGGTTGTGGTAGACGCTGAAGGACAGCCGTTAGGAAGACTAGCTTCTACGGTTGCAAAGATTTTGAGAGGTAAGCACAAAACGAACTACACACCTCACGTAGATTGTGGTGATAACGTAATCGTTTTGAACGCTGGGAAAGTTACTCTTTCCGGAAACAAGTGGAACGATAAGACTTATATCTGGCATACAGGTTATCCTGGAGGTCAAAAGTCTATGACTGCGGCTGAACTTCAAAAGAAAGATTCTTTAAAAGTATTGGAAAAGTCTGTAAAAGGGATGTTGCCTAAAAACAGATTAGGATCTGCTTTATTGAAGAACCTTTATTTATATGAAGGGACTGAGCACAAACATGAAGCTCAACAGCCTAAAACAATTAATGTTAACGAATTTAAATAATTAATTATGTCTATAGTTCACAAAATCGGAAGAAGAAAAACTTCTGTAGCGAGAGTTTATGTAAAGCCAGGTTCTGGTGTTATTACAGTAAACGGTAAAGACGCTGCAACTTATTTCTCTACAGACGTGATGGTTTACAAATTAAACCAACCGTTCATCCTTTCTGAAACTGTTGGTCAGTATGACGTTACCGTAAATGTTTTCGGTGGTGGAAATACAGGTCAGGCAGAAGCTATCAGATTAGGTATTTCAAGAGCTTTATGCGAAATCAATGCTGAATTCAGATTAGCTTTGAAACCAGCTGGTTTACTTACAAGAGACGCAAGAATGGTGGAAAGAAAGAAGCCAGGTCAGAAAAAAGCAAGAAAGAGATTCCAATTCTCAAAACGTTAATTTTCAGACTTCAGATTGGAGATGTCGGATTTCAGACTTTTTATCGTCTGCTATCTTATATCTGAAATCTATTAATCTAATTTTAAAAATTGCCCGTTACGTTTAGCATCCAAACACTTCTCCCATCTAAAGAAGTTGTTGATTGTTTAAGAAACGGAAAGTAAACTAACAAAAACAGAAAACATGGCAAAAGCAAATGTAAAAGACCTTCTAGAGGCTGGTGTACACTTCGGTCACATGACTAGAAAGTGGAATCCAAATATGGCTCCATACATTTTTATGGAGAAAAATGGTATTCACATTGTAGACTTACATAAAACAGCAGTTAAATTGGATGAAGCATGTAGCGCTTTAGAAAAATTAACTTCTGCAGGTAAAAAAGTTCTTTTCGTAGCAACTAAAAAGCAGGCGAAAGAAGTGGTTGCAAAACACGCTTCTGAACTTAATATGCCTTATATTACAGAAAGATGGCCAGGAGGAATGTTAACGAATTTCGTTACCATCAGAAAGGCTGTAAAGAAGATGAACTCTATCGACAAAATGAAAAAAGACGGTACGTTCGAAACTTTATCTAAAAAAGAAAGATTACAGGTTGACAGACAAAGAGCTAACCTGGAGAAAAACTTAGGTTCTATCTCTGACATGGTTCGTCTTCCTTCTGCAATCTTCGTTGTAGATATCATGAGAGAGCACATTGCTGTAACAGAAGCTAAGAAATTAGGTATTCCTGTTTTCGGTATTGTGGATACAAACTCTGACCCAAGAAAAGTAGATTTCGTAATCCCAGGAAACGATGATGCTTCTAAATCTATCGATATGATCTTAAACATTGTTTCTGATTCTATCAAAGAAGGTCAGTCTCAAAGAAAAGCTGATAAAGAAAAATCTAAAGAAGAAGGAGAAAAAGTATCTGCTGAAAAAGATGCTGATTTCGATGCTGAATAATTAAAGATTTTCTTTAATATAGGAAAAACCACTAAGATCAACTTAGTGGTTTTTTTATTGATCTATTTTACTTATTTATTTGAGAGTGTGATCGAATAAGAATCACTCACCCATGCTTTTTTGCTGTAGGCGGAGCCACAAACCATTCCGGAAATTGTGTAATTCTGATTCCTCTGTACCATAGCATACCCTATTTTTCCGGCGGCAACAGGTATTTTCTTATGATAACCGCTTCCGCTGATGGTCAGCACCATATTGCACGCAGACTTATTGTGAACGGATATGGATGTTCTGAGTCTGTCTGATGAACCATTTAGAAGATCGTTTAATACTTCTGTGGTCTCAGGTTTATAATTTTTAATAAGGTCGCTGTATTCCTTATCTGTATTGACGGACGGACGATTGATACTTTTCGGGGAAGGAGAGGTTCTCTTCACAGGATACTTGCTGTAATTAACACTGCAGGACACAATGATACTTAATGTTGCTGAAAAAAGTAATTTTCTCATATCTTGATCTTACGGTTTACTTTTCTTTTTTGAAGTACTTGTAGCAGACCTACCGGCAGAAATCGAATTATTCAATTCAGATCCTTTGCCGACAGCAGTTTCAGGTCCCGTATTCTTGTATAAAGGGTTGCCCAGTACCACAAAGATACTTTTTTTTATATCTTTTTGAGAATCATATTTTACATCACACACATTGGCACTGAAACTGTAAACGCCTTTTCTGACGACGATAGAATTTTCACCATGGGCGGGAACAGCAAGATTGTAGAAGTTTTGCCCCTGTATTCTTAAAACAATATTACAATCTGAATTATTTTTAAATAAGACGATAGCCTCCCTGCTGGTAATATCTTCATCGAACATGGCGGTGAGTATTTTTGCCGTTTTTTCTTTATGCTCTTTATCACTCAGTACAATCAGCTTCTTAAATTCTTCAGCTTCTTCTGAATTGGGCTTCCTGAGAATTCTGTTTGGGATTTCGGTGATAATGGGCCTGGCCTCCATTGGCTTTGCATTCTTTTTACCTTTCGTCCACTCCTCGTTTTTCAGGGCAATAATCTTTGATTTTAATACGATCCTTTTAGGATCGTCCGGATGTGCTTTTTTCAGATATTCTTCAATTTCTCCGATATTGCTGCTTTTTAAAATATTTTTGTTGTTTTTTTGAGCGTAGGAATGGGAAATTAATAGAATAAAAAACAGTGTGATAACATTATTTTTTTTCATCGTGTTAGAATTAAACCAATTAATAAAGGTTAAATTTTCTGGGTTTGTGTTTTCTTAATGGGAAATGCAGACTGTAAAAAATTACAGTCCTGATATTGAAAAGGCAGGTTGTACCTTTGTGTCGAGAAAAACTGACGTTATCCGGAGACTTTTATGAGTGGGAAGTTATATTTTTTCATCATTGACATTTGTTTTTTAATTAATTTTAAATTTTATATAGGTAATGGTTTTCCCTTTGGCAGAGAAAAGCTCCTCATAGTACGTTCTGATATCCCGTAAATGTGGAGTATTGGGATCATATTCCGGAGCTCCGTAAATATCATGGTGCGCAGAAACAATTTCATAACCTGCTCCCTGAAGGTATCCCAGCGTATAACCGTGAAGGAATTCGGAATCTGTTTTCAGGTGAATAATGCCTCCGGGTTTTAAGAATTTTTTATACCTCTCTAAAAAATCAGGATGGGTAAGCCTGTGCTTGGTGCGTCTGTATTTGATTTGTGGATCCGGGAATGTAATCCATATTTCATCTACTTCACCTTCTGCAAAGAAATGGTCGATCAGCTCTATCTGGGATCTCAGGAAAGCAACATTGGACATATTGTTCTGCACCGCTTCCTTGGCGCCAAACCAGAATCTGGCTCCTTTAATATCTACACCGATAAAGTTTTTTTCGGGAAATGTTTTGGCGAGTCCTACCGAATATTCTCCTTTACCGCACCCCAGCTCAAGAACAATAGGATTATCGTTTTTAAAAAATTCCGTTCTCCATTTTCCCTTAAGACTGAAACCCGTTAACGCTTCTTCTCTTGTAGGTTGAATTACATTAGGTAATATTTTATTTTCAGTGAATCTTGCTATTTTGTTCTTTCCCATGAGATAATTAAAATCCTGCAAAAATACTAAAAATAGATGTATAATTTACGCTTTACAGATAAAATACAAATTCTGGAATTGCAGGAACCGGAGTTCTTATTTTGATTTTGAGGTTCCCAAGGCAACGATAATGGCTTTCTGTATCGTTTTCTGAGAGGCATACTGAGCCCCACAAACAATACTGGTGAATAGGTAGTCTCCCTTTTGAACCACAATAGAATTATCACCATGCGCAGGAACGGGAAGTCTGTATTTAGTAGTTCCTATGCCCTCCATCCTCATGATGATATTACAGTCGGATTTATTTTCAATCATCACAATACACTCTTTCGCATTAGGATCATTATCAAACAGTGAATTTAATATTTTCACGGTTTTATTTTTGTGCTCTGTAGGATTTTCGCCCATTAGCATATTGAACTCTGAAGCCTCCGTATCGGGAATGGCGGCTACTGTTTTAGCGACGGGGGCAGTTGCGGCGTAAACATTTTGGGGTGCACTGGGATTATAAACAATCGCAGCCTGCCCTACCTGCAGCTCTTTTTGGTATTTGGCAATCTGCTTTTGCCTGATGATCGCATTCATCTCATCAAAAGATATTTTTGTAGAAGGTCTCCTTTTAAGCATGGCAAGCCAGTCCTGCATCTGTTTTACCCTCATATCCCCGGGAGCTGCATTCTTGATGTATTCCTTCATCATGTCCATTACCCTTGGTTTTAGAATGGTTCTGCGGGGGTCATCAGGGTGAGCATCCCTTAAAAAAGCATTTATTTCATAAATGTTTTTGCTTTTCAGGATATTGCTGTAATCTTTGCCTTTGCTTTGTGCAGACATGCTGGCGAATAAGATCACACTACAGAGTAAAAGTATCTTTTTCATTAACTAATATTAAGTTAAACTTATCAGTTATTTGCCTGGTGTGCCGGAATTGGTGTAAAATGAAAACGGAACAATCCTGTTTTATTTTAAAATACCATGGCTACGATAAAATTAAACATATTTCTGAATATTTAATAGATGTTGGCTAAAAATTAGATAATATACCTTTTACAGGTAATAGATAAAAGCTACTTGTTTATAACATCCTGAAGGTGAGAGTTCCTGAGCCTCCTCTGGTAAATAGGAAGATATTTTTCAATCGGAATTTTTACCGCTTCGAAATTTCCGGAAGAAATATAAGGCTGAATATTTTCAGAGGTGTATACAAACTGCAGGAAATTATCAATTAAATTTTCAGGGATCTTGAATCTCAGAAAATAGTCTTTTCCTAAATAATTTCGGATCTGTGTCACAGAAGAATTCATTTGTTCGTAAGCCACATAACGTTGTTTTTTCGTTCCCCGGATAAAATGTCATAAATACTTTCTAAACTAAACGTAAGCCCGCCGTCACGCAAACCTGCTACAGGAAGTTCCGGAGGAGTGCCATCTCCTTTTGGTTCAGGAAGTCCGATCACTTTTTTAAGAGCGTAGGCTTTATCATCTTTTTTAAGAGCATTAACATCATACCTTAAATTTCCTGTTGGCTTAAATTTATTGATAACGATTTCCTGAATCTCTTTATAGGCAATCTTCAGTTCCACCAAACTTTTTATTCCGAACATCTGCGAAGTAAGTTTTACATCTTTTCTTTCCGTCACTATTGATGTAAAACGGATTACATCACCCGGATTGGCCTGGATAGTAAAGTCACCGTTATAATCGGTGAGAACGGTCTTCTGACTGTTCAGATTGGTAACATAGACCTGATTAAGATATAAAATGGAGTTATCCTTTAAAAATATTTCGCCGGAGTATATCTGAGCATTGATTTTTGCAATAAAAATCAATAACAATAAGGTAATAAGTTTCTTCATATAATGAGGCAAAATTACGCACAAATCCATCAATTTATACCTAATTAAATAGTGGAAACAGGTTAAAATTATATTAAACTTTAATGCATAATTGTTAATGAATGTTATAAATTTTTCAGGTATAGTTAATTATCTGTTTTTTACCAGTAGCCAGCTGGTATATTTTACTGTAGTGGTATCTCCGAATTCTGTCCAGGAAAGAAAATACCAGTACGTAGCGGTATTTACCGGTCTTCCGCCCAATTTTCCGTCCCAGGTAAAACGGTTGGTAGGAGTCCCCCGGAATACCTCAGCACCATACCGGTCAAATATTCTGAACTCCAGATGATCACTTCCCATTAAAGCAGAGTAGTCGATATCATCATTGTGCCCGTCATAATTCGGGGTGATGGTATTGATCAGATTGATAATGACAAAAGTTCTGGTTACTTCCTCACATTTCTGAGAATCTCTTACATGGATCACATGATTTCCCCGCGGAACATTCTGAAAAACATTAGAGTTTTGCCACGTAATTCCATCCAGAGAATATTCATAAGGCGGCGTTCCTCCGCTGGCACCTACAGTTACTGTGGTATCGTTGATCTCAATAGAAATAATCGCAGGAACCGGATATTCCGTTACATTTACATTCTGTCTGTAGGTACATCCGTTGGACGTAAGATCTACCCAGTAGCTTCCGGCGGTAACATTGGAAATAGAGGGTGTTGTTGCTCCCGTGCTCCACAAATAACTGTCAAAGCCAGGACCAGCATCCAAAGTAGTCATGGTTTTGGGGCAGATCACTTTATCAGCAAGAATATCTGATTTTTTAGGAGTTTTAATGGTAATTGTTATAGATGCTACCTGCGGACATTCTCCGGTCTTTTCAAACCGGATGTAAACAGTCTGTGTGCCTGCAAAATTAACGGGATTGCTGATCGCAGCAAAGTCATTTTGTGCATCTGTAAGACTTCCGTGAAAACTTACCGTGACATTAGGATCTGCCGTAAACTGATTGACAAACTGCATGAGATCAACAGATTTTATACCATCAAGGTTGTCATCACAATAATCCATTGTTAAAGAAGTTTTTATAAGCTGTATTTTGGCTCCGATACTGAAATTCAGGGGCTGAACTACTGCCGCACAGCCGTCGGGAGACTCTACTCTTATATAGATGGTGGTATTACCGGTATAGCTCCAGTTATTAGGAAGTACATTATTATTTCCTGCGTTTGCATCAGTAATGCTGGCATAGTATCTTACACTTGTGAAATAGGCAGGATTATTCAGAACAATCGGGGTAATATTGGACAAAACCACCGTTACGGTTCCGTCGAGATTATCATCACAGAAGTTCCCGTTATAACTGGGCAGTACAATAGCAAGGTTGAAAAGATTGAGCGTAATTTTGGCAATATTTTTACATCCGATATTATTTTTAACCACTGCATAAACGACCGTTCCGTTAGCAGCCTGATAGGCCGTTGGTGAACTGATAAGAGTCAGAGGATTTTCCGTTTGGGCATCTGCTAATGACGGGTAATAGGTAATCGTTACAGGAGCATTGTTGGTAACACTGGCGGTGGTTAAATTAAATGTTCCCTGACCGTTAATATTGCATGCTGTTAAAGTAGCGTCAGTAGTCGTCAGGGTCTGGATGTTTACGGTTACTGTTATCGTTTCACAATCCGGAAATTCAGGATCATTTCCGCAGAATGTATAGGTGAACGTATCGGTTCCGGTTGTTCCCGGATTGGTTACGGTATAGGTAATAGTTCCTGTAACCGGATTAATAGCCGCCGTTCCCAGTGTAGGAGGTGCCGTAATCGCTATGGTAGATACTACAGGAGTTTGTGTTGAAACGGTAAATGCCGGAATAACGGATTTTGTGGTACAGACATCATAAACAGCCGTACTCAGCTTCATACAATTCAGTACCTTATAGGGCTCGGTAACCAGGGGTGCACAGCTTCCCATGGTAACAGAACAGGTATAGTTGCCGGATTGAGTAGGCGTGTACGAAGAATTTGTAGCTCCGGTAATCTGAGCTCCGTTCCGGTACCATTGGTAGGTATCGTAAATAATCGGATCAACGGTAAGCACAATCCCGGGAACACAATCTCCTCCTGATTTTAAAATGACCGGTTGGGTAGGGAATCCGGCAAAGAATCCACCATATCCTACCGCATCACTTCCGGCACTGATTCCGGCCATAATGGCTTTATTGGAAACTATGGTAATGGTTCCTGTGGTATTGGGTATTCCGTACGTGACCCAGTTGGTGGTTCCTGTCATATTGAAGGGACCTGTGGATGTAGGCGGGGTAGCCCCATTTACCGTAAGAACAGCACCCTTTTCCGTAATGATATTCAGTTTTGTAGGAATATTAAGGATTCCGGATGGATTGTTATTGGAGTGTACAAAGTTTTCATCAATGAATCCTAACTCATTAATTTGTTTAGGCAAATAACAGTTAAGGGCAGGAATGAAATTGAAACCACCTGTTGCTGTCTCGTTGCCCGTGGCGGAGTCTCCTGCTAAAATCTGATACACATATGCATTTTTAGACGTCCTCAGATATAAGTTGTAATGATTGCCTCCCTGCAGCTTATATTTTGTATCAGAAACCACATAATACTGTCCTGTGTTTAGCGTCGCGACAGGCGGGATTTCATCATTCACATAAATCTGGGTATTGTCCTGGGTTGCAATTACGATGGCTCCTTCCATATTGGCCCCGATATTTCCGTTTCCTTTTACCAGGGCGAATTCAGTTCCGAGTCTTTCTACCGGAACAGACTGATCCATTAAGATATCCGAACTGGAAGGAAAGTTGCCGGCGTATTGCCCGTTAAAGTTACCATTGGTGACGCTCACAGCTTTATCAGCCGTAATTTTCGCTCCGATAATGCCGTCGAGATTGGCAGTGTCGATTCCGTTACCGTCAATAATATAGGATTGTCCTTTATTTAATATAAAGGTTATGGTAGGATTGGTAGCTCCGGTTGTTCCATTGGAAAACTGAACCGTAGGTTTATATCCGGAAATGGTAACCGTGGTATTATCTTCTGTAGCCAGAACACTGGTCATAAAATTCAAAATGGAATTGCTTACCGTAATGGGGGCACTGGCCACAAAGAAGTTCTTTCCCGTAGACGGAATTCCCTTGGAAGTAATGATTTCAGCGTGATTGAAAACCGAAAATCTTAAGTTAGCATAAAATGGGAAATCCGCTTTTACATATAATCCCTTTGTCGTAGGCGTAAAAAGATCGGCCTGCTGAGTCGTAATAATATAGTCCCGCAGCACATCAAATTTCTGAGGGTTGTTTTTGCTGATATTTACGGTACCGATTAATATATTATTGTTGTAAATACTTACGGGAAACGGCGTCGTTCTGTTGGTCGATAAATATAATTTCTGATAAGGATTAGGATTTCCTGTTCTGTCTACCATAGGAGCAAACCAGTGTTCTCTGTCCAACTGTGCAAAGGTAAACATGAAAATACAAAATATAAATAAAAAAGATAGAATTTTCTTCATTCAGTATCAGCTTTTATCACAAATTTAATAATAAAAACCAGTACAATGTCGAAAAAATAATAAAAAAGCCATGATTATAAAACCATGGCTTTTAAGAATTTATTTTCCTAAGATTATTCTCTGTTTTTTACTAAGATCCATCCGGTGTATCTTATTGGAGTACTCTTGTTATTAGGCTCATTCCAGCTGATGTCGTACCAGTAGCTTCCGGTAGATACCTTTTTGCTTCCGTTTGTCGTACCGTTCCATTGGTAACCGTTGGTTTTATCAGCCTGATAAATCTTCGCACCATACCGGTCAAAAATTTCAATGACCAGATTCGGCTTGTGAGCTAGTGCTGAATAATCAATATGATCATTTACCCCATCGTTATTCGGAGTAATTACGTTGATCAGGTTCGGGATTGTTATTTCAATATCGATCGGTTCGCAATCATAAGCATCTTTTACATATACCATTCCGTTTCCTCTCGGTACATCATTAAAGATATTGGAATCCTGCCAGTTGATATTATCCATTGAATATTGATAAGGCGCTGTTCCTCCGACCGCATATACCGTTACGGTATTGTTGGTAATATCAATACTTGAAATTACCGGTTGCTCAGAAGCATATACTTTTACCGTTTGCAGTGTGGTGCATTCTCCGGTTTTCAATTTTACCCAATATGTTCCTACACCGGCATTATTTATTGCCTGTGTTGTCGCTCCCGTGCTCCATTCATAAGAAGCAAAGCCGGGACCTGCATCTAATGTGGTCTTATCTTCTATACAGATAATCTTATCCTGTAAAACATTAGAGTAAACGGGAGGAAGAACCACAAGAGTTACTTTTGCCACTCTGTAGCATCCGTTTGCATTGATCACTTTTACATAGGCCACTCCGTTGGGGGCAATATAAGCTGTAGGCGTTGTAATTTGATTAGTTCCGTTTACAGCATCTGTCGGAGAAGGGTAGTATTCTTTCGTTATTCCTGGTGCGGTCGTTACTCCGGCAGCAGTAAGATTGAATAGTGCCGTAGCCGGATTTGTTTCAATAAAGCATGACCGTAAAGTAGCATCATTTACCACCGGGCTTGCAGACACGGTCAAACTCAAAGTTACCTGTTCGCAATCTATAAATTCAGGTGCATTTCCGCAGAATTTATACACCATTGTATCCGGACCTACGTATCCTACTGTTGGAATATAGGTGATGACACCCGTTACAGGATCTACGTTGGCCGTCCCGTTGGCAGGTGGAGTAATGATGGTCACCGTTCCCGGTACGTAGGTTTGTGTGGAGTTGGTGAAGCTTGGAACAATAGATTGGTATCCTTCACATACCGTAAGGTTCTGAGCCGTCTCATTCAGACAGGTAAATACCTTATAAACAGGTGTTATGGCAGGAAGACAGGTTCCTACCGTGATTCTTACGGTATAGTTTCCTGCTACCGTCGGAGTGTAGGAATTATTGGTGGCTCCCGGAATCGCAACTCCGTTGTTGTACCACTGATAAGTATCAAAACTATCATCTACTTCCAGTACGATACCAGGGATGCAGGTACCGGTTTGTTTGGCAATAACGGGAATGGAAGAGAATCCTGCAAAATAACCGCCGTAGCCTGCAGAGCTGTATCCTCCGTTTACCCCTGCCGTAACGGCTTTCGTAGAAGTAATTGTTACATTACCCGTGATTCCTGTAATCGCATATGTTACCCACTGTGCGTTTCCTGTAAGCGGAAACGGGCCCTGTGCCGGAGTAGGCGTTATCCCGTTTACGGTTACTGCAGCCCCTGCTTCTGTTAAGATATTAAGCTTTAAAGTAAGGGTACCAGTATAAGTAGGCATCTGCTGGATATTACCGATCTCATCAATTTTTCTTGGAAGGAAACAGTTTAAAGGCGGGATATAGTTGTAACCTCCTGTGTTGGTGGAAGTAGAACCGATCAGCTGATATAGATAGACATTTTTAGTCGTTCGTACATAAACATTGTAATGCCCGCCACCCTGGTTGATATAGGCGCTGTTCAGAATTCTGTAATAATCTCCTTCGTTTAGGGTCGCAACAGGAATAGTCGCATCATTAAGAAAGATCTGAGTATTATTTTCCGTAGCGATAATAATCCCTCCCTCCATATCATAATGATTGGTCAGCGGAGATAAACTTCGAACCATGGCAAATTCATTTCCCAAACGGTCTAAAGGAACAGACTGATCTAAAATAAGATCTGATCCTGAAGTGGTATTTCCCGTGGCGTACATTCCATTTGAATTTCCATTGGTTACCGAAATAGGCTTCGTAGCGACAATTTTTGCACCGATGAATCCGGCCTGATTGGCTACGGTATTACCTATTCCCGCAAGAATATAAGATTGTCCTTTATTTAAAGTAAAGGTCATCGAAAGCGGAGGAGTGGTATTGTTGATAAACTGAATATTCGGATCATAGCCGGAAACCGTTACCGAAGTATTGTCTTCTGTAGCCATAATGCCCGTTGTAAAATTCATTCCGCTACCGCCACTCAGGGTAGTGGTGACCGGAGTGGCCGCCGCATAAAACGAAGTGCCGATTCCTGCTTTTCCTTTAGAGGTAACAATTTCTCCGTGGACACTGTTGTAAATTCTTAAGGATGCAAAATAAGGTTTGTCACCCTTAGTGTAAACTCCCATATTGGTAGGAGTGGAGGCACTTGAAGAAGCAGCTGTTCTTATAAAGTTAGCAGGTAGTGTAAATACCTGAGGGGCCCCTTTACTTATATTAACAGTGCCGATGACGACATTGTTGCTGTAAATTTTGACCTCAAAAGGGGTTAAAGAATCGGTCGAGAAATAAAGACCATGGGCATAGGTTGTCCCTGACGTATCAAAATAGGGAGCAAACCAATGATCAGTATCTCTCTGGGCATAAAGTGTATTAATGGCCAATAGCATTAACACAAAACCTAGTAGAAATTTTCTCATAAGCGTGGAATTAGGATTTTGCAAAAATAAAAGAATAATCCGTATATACTGAAAATATTTTAAAAAAATAAAGGGTATACTCACAAAAAAACCACGATTTTGCAATCGTGGTTGTGTATTTCTATAATTAAAAATTAATTAATGTTTTTTACAAGGATCCAGCCGGTGTATTTGATTGCTGTCTTATCCTTGTTAGGCTCATTCCAGTTGATATGGAACCAGTAAGTACCGGTTACCAGTTTTTTATCGAAATGTTTACCGTCCCATTTGTAGTTATTGAACTTATCCCCTTTGAACACTTTATTTCCATATCGGTCATAAACGGTGAAACTGAGGTTTTCTTTGTAGGATAATTCGCTGTAATCGATATAATCATTTTTATTATCTCCGTTTGGCGTAATCGCATTGATTAAGTTTGGTACAGTAATCTCTACAGAAACCGGCGGGTTACAGTCGTAAGCATCTTTTATATAGAAGGTGTGCTGACCTCTTGAAAGTCCGGTAAACACATTGGAATCCTGCCAGTTTGCAGTTCCGTCAACAGCATATTTGTAAGGTGCTTTTCCTGAAGCCATAATTACGGTAGCCGTATTGTTGGAAATCTCGATTTCTTTGATTACCGGCTCAGGTGCTTTTCTTACTGTTACCAGCTGTTTTACGGTACACCCGTTGTCCTCAAGGACCACCCAGTATTCCCCTACCATCGCTGAAATGGTCTGTGTCGTCTCTCCGGTGCTCCACAGGTAAGATGCATATCCCGGACCTGCATCTAGTGTTGTTCTTGCATCGATACAGATCATCTTATCAGCTAATACGGTTGATCTTTTTGGAGGAATAACCGTCAAGGTAATTTTAGCAATGGCATAACATCCCAGGTCATTATAAACTCTTACGTATACTGTGTTGTTGGATGAAATGAAATTTGTAGAATTTACAGTAATTTCATTGGTTCCGTTACTTGCGTCTGCGAAAGTAGGATAGAATCTCTTTGTTACAGGCGTTTCAGTTGTTACATTAGCCTGTGTTAAATCAAACTCAGCTTTTGTTTCATTATTTTCAATATAGCATTCACTTAAAGTTGCTTCATATACTACCGGTGCAGGTAAAAACGCCAGGGTAATTTTTGCTACCCCTGTACAACCTTCATTGGTTGTAACCCTTACATATACGTCTCCGGCTGCGGAGTTGTAGTTGGTAGGGTTCATAATTTGGTTGGTATCTGCATTCAGATCTGCCAAAGTAGGGTAGAATTTCTTGACTACCGGATCAAGCAGTGTCACGGCTGCCGTCGTTAAATCAAAGAATCCTTTCCCGTTATACTGACATGCTTTAATTGTAACGTCTGTAAGGACAAACGGAACAACAGTTAAGGTTAACGTTACTTTCTCACAATCGATAAATTCCGTACCGTTACCGCAGAACTGGTATACAATAACATCTGTACCGGTATACCCAGGAGTCGGAACATAAGTGAATACCCCGGTAGTCGGGTTAATCGCTCCGATGGTTCCGTGAGCTGGAGGCGTTATAATTGTTAAAGTGCTTCCTACCGGTGTCTGCGTTGAGCTTGTAAAAGTAGGGGTAATCACTTTTGATGCACAGGCATTAATAGCCGCGTTGGTTTCTTTTAAACAAGAATATACTTTATAAATAGGTGTAGTTACCGGCGGGCAGGTTCCCATCGTTACCTTCACGGTATAATTTCCTGCCTGGGTAGGAGAAAAGGTATTGGTAGTCGCGCCTGCAATGGCTACACCGTTTAAGAACCACTGATAGGTTTCATATCCGTCATCCAGTTCCAGAACAATCCCCGGAGCACATTCTCCTGTCTTTTTGGAAATCACAGGAATGGAAGAGAATCCGGCGAAGTATCCGCCATATCCTGCAGAGCTGAATCCTCCGTTGATACCAGCTGTTACCGCTTTTGTAGAGGTAATGGTAACATTCCCTGTAATACTCTCGATAGCATACGTTACCCAGTTGGTATTACCGGTAAGAGGATAGGGTCCCTGGGCAGGAGTAGTAGGCGTACCGTTCACTAGAACAGTTGCTCCTGTTTCTGTTAATATATTTAATTTTACGATCAGATCACTCGGCGTCGGATTAGGCGAAAGCGGCATCTGATTTATATTACCGATCTCATCAATCTTCCTTGGCAGGAAACAGTTTAACGGCGGAATATAGTTAAATCCGCACGTTGCATTACTTGATCCTACGGCTACCAGCTGATAGAGGTATACATTCTTTGAGGTAGAAATAAACATATTGGCGTGTGTGCCGGCTCCCGGTTGGGTAATATAGTTGCTTTCATTGATTCTGTACCACTGTCCTGTATTGATAGTGGCAGCAGCGGTGGTAGAGCCGTTTAGGAATATTTCTGTATTATCCTGAGTGGCAATTACAATAGCACCTTCCATATTCTGATCAGGAGCGGTAGATCTGGATTTTACAATAGCAAAAGTATTTCCAAGTCGTTCAACCGGTACAGACTGGTCCAAAACGGGGTCAGAGCCGCCGAGGCCGATCAATCCGAAGTTCCCGTTACAGCTACCGTTAGTAAGTGTTATAGGCTTATCCGATACTATTTTAGCGCCGATAAACCCGGCTAAATTAGCGGCATTCGAACCGGTGCCTGCAAAGATAAAAGACTGTCCTTTATTTAATGTGAAGGTATAAGTATTTCCCGGTGTAGCAACACCCCCGAAAAAGGTAACTGCCGCATTACTCCATGTTGCAGTAACGGTGGTGTTATTTTCTGTGGCCATAACTCCGGCCGTGAAATTATGAATGGAGCTGGTCGCCGTATTGGGAGCGGAAGCTACATAAAATTCTTTCCCTATACCTGCTTTACCCTTACTGGTAATAATTTCGCCATGTACACTGGTTGCAAGTCTTAAGCTGCAGTAAAACGGTTTATCAGCTTTTAAGTACAGCCCTTTGTTAATAATCTTAAAACCTTCTGTAGTCGCGGTGGCCAATATCTGAGTGTTGGGAACATCATAAATAGCCGGTGCCCCTTTGCTGATTGTAGCAGTACCAACAGGAAGATTGTTATTATAAACGGTTACCGTAAAAGGGGTTACCGAATCTGTCGACAGATAAATTTTATTAGTATATCCGCCGGCAGAATCATAATACGGAGCAATCCAATGCTCTGTATCCCTCTGTGCAAAGAGAGTATTAATGGACAGAAAAACTAATACTAAGCTAAGTAGAAATCTTTTCATAGGGTGGGAATTAGGATTTCTACAAAATTAAAATAATATTTGAAATATTGTTAATAAATTGTCAAGAAAGTTGAAAAATTATTCTCTATTTTTAATTAATAGCCATCCTGAATATGAAACTGGTAATTTTGTATCCGGTTCTGTCCATCTCAGTATATACCAGTAGGTTCCGGTTGCAAGAGGCCTTCCTCCGGACTTACCGTTCCATTGATAAGAATGGTCTGACGATTTATAAACCGGAGCACCGTATCGGTCCACCACCTCTATCGAAACATCCTGTTTTATTCTTAGATCCGAATAGTTTAGAACATCATTTTTTCCGTCTCCGTTTGGAGTAATGGCATTGATAAGATTCAGAACTAAAAATTCTTTCGTTACCGGCTGACAGCCATCGGTTCCAAGTACAAAAACCTTGTGAATTCCTCTTGATAAATCTTTGAATACATTAGAAGCCTGGAAGTCGATTCCGTTTAATGAATACTGATAGGGAGAAGTTCCGCCTGTTACATTTACCGTTGCTGTGGTTCCTGTAATATTAATGCTTGTAATGGTAGGAGCCTGTGCAGTCGTTATGTTGACATATTGACGGTAAATACAGCCATTAAAACCAAGATCAACATAATAGTTTCCTGCTCCTGCGAGAATGGTCTGCGTGGTTGCTCCCGTGCTCCATTGATAAGAGGTAAAGCCTGTTCCGGCATCCAAAATTACCTTGTCAGTCGAACAGACCATCTTGTCTGTAAGGGTGCCTGATCTCTTAGGTGTTTTTAACGTTATATTAATAGTTCCTGTATTAGGACATTCTGTTCCGCTTATCAATCTTACATAAAAAGTCTTCGGAGCGGTCAGTGTTTGGTTCGGGGAAATGGTGTTTGTCCCGTTCTGAGCATCTGCTAAAGTAGCATGAAATGTTACCGTAATCGCGGGGTTGGTTGTGAATAGGTTTTTATAATCACTAAGAATAATGTTTTCAGAACCGTTAAGATCATTATCACAAACTTCTGCATGTACAGTATTTGTGATCAAAGCGATTTTGTTTCCTATTGTAAAATTAATCTGACCTGACACAGCCGGACAGCTTCCAGATAAAACATCTGCTCTCACATATACCGTCGTGTTTGCCGTATAAGTCCAGTTGGCAGGTAATGTATTGTTGTTTCCGGCATTCGCATCCGTTTGACTCAAATAATATCTGACGGTAAAATTGGCTGAATTCGTAACAATCTGAGGGGTAATGCCCGAGAAGTTCACGTTAATAATTCCATCCAGATTCTCATCACAAAGATTAGCATTGTAATTACTGGTATTAATATTGGGGGATAAAGTCGTTGTTAATGTAATCTGTGCAATTTTAGAACAGCCTGATGCAGAAGTAACATTAGCATAAATAATCCCCGCAGGTCCGGAATAGGCAGCAGGAGTTGTAATCTGCCCCGTTAAATTTGCGTTCGTAAAATAAGTAACCGTGGTCCCCGGGTCGGAAGAAACATTTACCGATGTAAGATTATACGTTCCGATTCCACCTGCTCCTGCGCAAGAGGATAATGAGCCATTGATTACATTGGGTGAAGGATTTACGGTTAACGCAATCTGTGCTGTTTCTGAACATCCCGATGCCGATGTGACATGAGCATAAATGATCCCTGCAGGACCGGAATAAGCCGAAGGATTGGTAATCTGTCCTGTTAAATTAGCATTGGTAAAATAGGTAATCGTAATTCCGGGATCTGTAGAAAGACTTACCGAAGTCAGATTATAAGTCCCGTTTCCGTTTGTCCCTGCGCAGGATGATAACGAACCATTGGTAACATTGGGTAATGGATTTACAGTCAAAGAAATCTGTGCCGTTCTTGAACATCCTGATGCTGAAGTTACGTTAACATAAATGATTCCGGAAGGTCCGGAGTAGGTTGCAGGATTGGTAATCTGCCCTGTTAAGTTTGGATTGGTGAAATAGGTAATTGTTACTCCGGGATCAGTTGAAATATTTACTGATGTAAGATCAAAAGTTGCGCTACCACCTGTTCCCGTACAAGATGTCAGGGAACCGTTGTTAACATTCGGTAACGGATTTACGGTCAATGCAATCTGGGCTGTTTTGGAGCATCCATACTGAGAGGTCACACGAGCATAAACAGTTCCTGAAGCCCCGGAATAGGTTGCAGGATTTACAATCTGCCCTGTTAAATTGGCATTGGTAAAATATTGAACGGTTGTTCCGGAATCAGGAGAAAGACTTACGGAAGTGAGATCAAAAGTTCCGTTTCCGCCTGTTCCTGCACAGGATGTTAAAGAGGCATTATTTACCTGTAAAACATTAGTATTAATGATCACTTTAAAATATTCGAAAGCGAAAGGGCTTCCATTCCCCTGGATATAATAAACAAAAGTATCGGTGGTATTCGTAGCAGTACCCGCATTCGGGGTGTAGGTAATTTGCCCGGTAGCCGGGTTTACAGTAGCCGTTCCTGAAATGGGTGGTGAAATAATACCTGTAAGTGACGGTACAATCGTTTGTGCCGAACTTGTGAAAACCGGAGAAATTACTTTTGTATTACAGGATCCGATGGTATATGTTGTCGTTGAGATAGGCGGGCACAATGTATAAAGGTATTCTGCCGTAAGTCTTGTCTCGCAATTGTTTTTAGTGATCGAGCAGGTATAGCTTCCCGCTCCGTAAAGCTCCGGATTTATCGTATTGGAGGTAGCGCCCGGAATGGCGACTCCGTTAAAGTACCATTGGTAAGCATCATACCCGGCATCTACCTGAAGTAAAATCCCGGTATAGCAGTCTCCGGTTTTTGTGATGGCAGGTACTGAAGAGAATCCGGCGAAATAGCCCCCGTATCCCACAGCACCACTCCCGGCAGCAATTCCTGCGGTTAAAGATTTGGTAGAGTTCACCGTAATATTCCCGGTGACATTCTGAATGGAATAGCTTACCCAATTCGGGTTTCCTGTGACAGGGTAAGGTCCGTTGGCTGTAGCAATGGGGTTCCCGTTTAGAGTGACTGCTGCTCCGCTTTGGGTAATAATGTTTAGTCTGGTTGCAAACGTCTGGCCTCCGATCCTGTTAATGAAACCGATCTCATCAATTTTATTGGGCATGAAACAACTCAAAGGAGGGATGAAATTCATTCCGCCCGAAGCATATTCATTTCCGTTAGTGGCTCCGGATAATAACTGGTACACATAAATATTTTTAGAAGCAGAAATATTCATATTATAATGACCATTTCCCTGGTTAAGATACCGGTTGGAAGGAACTAAATAGTACTGACCTGCGTTCAGGTTAGTCGTAGCTCCGGTTCCGTTAAAGGTAACCTGTGTATTGTTTTCCGTAGCAATAATAAGGGCCGTTTCCATTTGGGAAGTAACGGTTCCGTTACCTTTCACCACAACGAAGTCTTTTCCTAACCTGTCTACCGGTACCGCCTGATCCATCAGGATATCATTGTTGGTGAGATTTACACTGGTATAAGCACCATTGAAGTTCCCGTTTGTCACGGTAACAGGTTTTGTTGCTGTGATTTTGGCACCTACCAGGCCCGTTCTGTTGATGTTTGACCATGAACTGATTACATCTAAAAGATAAGATTTCCCCTTATTTAACGTAAAAGTTCTGGTAGGGGCTGAAATTCCGTCCGAGAAAGTAATATTGGGATTATATCCCGAAATAACCACAGTGGTATTGTCTTCAGTAGCCGTTACCCCTATGGTAGAGCTCAGGTGATTCTCAGAGCCTGAAATAGGTGCTACCCCTGCAAAAAATGTTGTCCCTAATCCTGCCTTACCTTTGGAGGTAAGGATTTCAGCATGATTCGGAACAGAAAATCTGTAGTTGGCAAAGAATTTTTTCGGTCCTTTTACATTCAGTCCCATATTATTTTGGGTGAACAGCTGAGATTGGGTAGCGGTGACCATAAACTGGTTCGGAATGATAACCTGAGCAGGACTTCCTTTGCTTACGTTCACCGTTGTATAAAGGGTATTATTATTGAAGATCTGTACAGGGAAAGGAGCGGTTTCATCGGTTGACAGGTATAAATACCCTTCAAACCCGTTAATTCCGGCTTTGGCAGCCATAGGTGCAAACCAGTGTTCCGTATCCAGTTGTGCTTTAAAAAACAGACCAATAAATAAACAAATCGTCAGTAGAATTTTTTTCATGAATTTTAATAAGGGGCGCAAATGTAATCATTAATAATCATATTATTATACAAAAAAATCATCGAAAACATTTTTAGAGTTATTTTATTGTAAAGTTAAAATTCATTTCATACACCGTTAATATTACAGCTGATATTCTGCCATTATAGAAGGAAAATATTCGGGGAGTCTGTTTAAATTTACAAGCTAAATATTCTCATTTTGAAACTGCTGGAGGTTTTTGTATCGGATAAGAATGGGAAATGAAATCTGACTTGATGAGAATAAAAAATCAATACGGTACAGACAAAAAAATCCCGGTGAAAAAATTCACCGGGATTAAATATTTTAACCTGGAAAGATTAAGCTAAGCTTACTCTTATGAATCCAGTTACTTTAAGGTCTGCATTTACAGATTTTACATAGTCAGCAACAGACATGCTGTTATCTTTAATGAAATCCTGGTGTACCAAAGTATTGTCTTTATAGAATCTCTGCATTTTACCTTTAAGGATATTGTCGATGATGTTGGCAGGCTTACCTTCTTCAGTAAGTTTATGTCTTTCAATCTCCAATTCTTTATCGATCGTTTCCTGAGAAACAGCCGTCTCATCAAGAGCGATAGGGTTCATAGCAGCAGCCTGCATAGAAACAGCTTTGGCAGCTTCATCAGATCCTTCTACTTTAGCAGAAAGAGCGGTGATCGCAGCGATCTTGTTTCCGGCGTGGATGTAAGCTCCCAGGTAAGGTCCTGTAATTCTTTCGAATACTCCGATCTCGATTTTTTCACCGATAACACCTGTTTGCTCGATTAATTTTTCAGCAACAGTAAGTCCGTGGAAATCTGTAGCCAAAAGCTCTTCTTTAGTGGCAGCGAAAATTGCCATTTCAGCCAGTTCGTAAGCAAGCTCGATAAAAGCTTCGTTTTTAGCAACAAAGTCAGTTTCACAGTTTAAAGAAATAATAACCCCTAAAGTGTTATCTTCATTTACTCTTGCGATTACCGCACCTTCACTTGATTCTCTGTCAGCTCTGTTAGCAGCAACTTTCTGTCCTTTTTTTCTAAGGATGTCTACCGCTTTCTCGAAATCTCCTTCAGCTTCAACTAAAGCTTTTTTGCAGTCCATCATACCTGCACCTGTTTGGTTTCTTAATTTTGCTACGTCTGCAGCAGCTGGTGTATAAGACATAATATCTATTATTTTTTTATTGTAAGTATTCGTATTAATTTTTAGCTTAATTTTAAAGCTGTGCAAAGATAATGATTTTAATGATAAACTAAAAAATGACTTTTTGCGTTATGTATATATTTAATAAAATTTAAATGTTTAACGAATGAAAAAAATATTTCTCCTCATATTCCTATGTATTTTTACGCTGGGCTTTTCTCAGAAAAAGAAAAAAGCTAAAGTAAAAGCGGTTGTAGAGAAAGAAACGGTGATCATCTATACTGAAGAAGAAGCAGAAAATTCTAAGGAACTGCGGGTAATCGCCGGGTTTCTGAAGCAAAATCCCGGGCATGCTAAAACTGAATATTTTAAGAAAAAACTCATGCTGGTGATGCTGGCAGATACGTCTTCAGACGCAAAACTGGCCACCACAGCATCCATGGGTACTATTAAAACAGAAAATACCGTAAAAGGAAGCAGCCTGAAGGATAATAATAAGAATCTTGCTTCGAATGCTGCTCTGGCTTCGTTAAAGGCCGAGAGAGCGGTACACTATGCATCCGTCACAAGCGCTGCTAAGACCGCGGGAGTGAGTAAAAAAGCTGAACCTTCTGATGAATCTAAAAGAACGGCTGCCATGCTTACCCACATTTTTAATAATGATATTAATAAAAATGAAGCCTACATCAATATCCGGAATAAATCCAAGTGTCCGCTTAACGTAAAAATAAATGGCAGAAAATCTTACACTCTGCTTATCCCGGCGAAAAGTCAGAATTTTATTCTGATCGATAAAGGAGATTATACTTTAAGTACCATGGTTTGTGACGCGGCCTATTCTTCACTGAAGAAGATCGATAAAGATATTGAGATCGCACTGAATGTAGCGGAGTAGGAGGTAGATGTAGATATCACCGAAAATAAAAAGCGGCTGAGAAGAAATTCTCAGCCGCTTTTGTTTTTATCCTTTAAATTGCCCCATGGCAATAAATTTATCCTGTCTTTGGGTTTCAAGTTCTTTCCCTGTAAATTTAGAGAAGGCTTTAACATTCTGTAGAATGGAAGCTTTCAGATTCAGGTAGGTCGTTTCCGGATCATAATGTGCTCCTCCAAGCGGTTCTTCGATAATTCCATCGATGAATTTTTCTCTTAAAGCATCTTTTGGAGTAAGGTTCAGTGCATTGGCGGCATCCTCTTTGTGATCCCAGTTTCTCCATAGAATGGATGAGCAGCTTTCAGGGGCAATTACCGTATACCAAGTATTTTCCAACATATATACTTTGTTGCCAACCCCGATTCCCAATGCGCCACCACTTGCTCCTTCACCGATAATATATGTGAAGATAGGCGTTTTAAGCATCGTCATTTCGAAAATGTTTCTTGCAATGGCCTCTCCCTGTCCTCTCTCTTCAGCTTCAAGACCAGGATAGGCTCCCGGTGTGTCTACTAAAGTAATTACCGGAATTCTGAATTTTTCAGCAAGCTTCATCAGTCTTAAAGCTTTTCTGTACCCTTCAGGGTTAGGCATTCCGAATCTTCTGTGCTGTCTCTCCTTAGTTGTTCTGCCTTTCTGAGTTCCTATAATCATTACTTTCTGACCATCCAATGTCGCTAAACCGCCGATCATGGCAGGGTCGTCTGCGAAATTTCTGTCTCCGTGAAGTTCCAGGAAACTTCCCTTGTCTACCATCCCGTTAATATAATCTAATGTATAAGGACGGTCCGGGTGACGGGATAGTTGTACTCTCTGCCAGGGAGTAAGGTTGCCATAGATCTCTTTTTTCTTTTCGATGATCTTGTCCTCAATCTGGCTGCATGCTAATTTTACATCAACACCACTTTCTTCTCCTACTAAAGAACATGTTTGGTATTGGTCCATCAATTCTTGTATAGGAAGTTCGAAACTTAAATATTCCATTTTCTTGAAGTAAATTAAATCTTTCAAATGTATGAAAAATTATGAAAAACTATTTAAAATTATTAATAGCATTGTTTATTCTGGCGATACTTTCTTCTTTTCCAATGAGTTCCAGTATATCCGGGACATCCGGGCCCTTCAGTTCTCCTACTAAAGCCAGACGCAATGGCATCATTACTTTTCCCATCCCCAGGCCTTTTTCCCGGCCAATTCGTGCATGGTCTGTTTTAAAGCTTCAGCTTTAAAATCTGCAGTTTCCAATTTTAATGCAAGATCTGCTAAAACAGCAGAAGTTTCATCATTCCAGGCCTTTTTTGAGGCTTTTTCCTCATAAGAAACCGGTGCTTCAAAGAAAAATTTTCCGTTTTCATAGATGTCTTTTGGAAAAGTGGCCCGCTCTTTCATCAGGTGAATAATTTTCAGCAATTTTTCGTCCTCGATGGTTAAATTTAACCCTGAAGTTTTTAGAATCTCAAGCAGTTCTTCATCAGATTTCAGCTGAATATACTGGTGATTGAACCATTCTGCCTTTTCTTTACTGAATCTTGCTCCCGCCTTATGAACTTTATAAAGATCAAATTCTTTAATCATTTCTTCCAACGGCAAAATTTCTTTATCATCCGCAGGAGACCATCCCAATAACGCCACCATATTAATGAATGCTTCAGGCAGGTAGCCGCTTTCTCTGTATCCTATGGAAGTATGTCCGGTCGCAGAATCTGTAAAATTCAGCGGGAATACCGGAAACCCGAACTTATCACCATCTCTTTTGCTTAATTTTCCTTTCCCTTCAGGTTTTAGAATCAGAGAAAGATGGGCAAACTGAGGAGCTTCCCAGCCCATGGCTTCATATAATAAAGTGTGTAAACCTAAAGAAGGCAGCCACTCTTCGCCACGAATTACGTGAGTGATTTCCATTTCGTGGTCATCGATGATATTGGCAAAGTGGTATGTCGGCATGCCGTCATTCTTTACCAAAACCTTATCATCTAAAGTGTTGGTGTTTACAGAAGAATTTCCGCGAATGATATCTTCAAGATTAAGGGTTCTGTCAACAGGCATTTTAAACCTTACCACATAAGGTGTCTTTTTATCCAGTAACTGCTGAACTTCTTCTTCAGAAAGCGATATGCTGTTTCTGAGTATGTTTCTTGTTTTGTTGTCATAAGAGAAAACATCTCCTTTTGCTTCGTATTCAGCACGGATAGCATCCAGTTCTTCAGCCGTATCAAAAGCGATATATGCATAATCGGTCTTTAAGATCTCTGCGGTATATCTGTCGTAAATGTCTCTTCTTTCAGATTGTCTGTAGGGAGCGAATTTTCCTCCTTTTTTAGGGCTTTCATCAGCAATGATTCCGCACCATTCCAGGGCTTCTTCGATGTAGTCTTCAGCGCCTTCCACATACCTTGCCGTGTCGGTGTCCTCAATTCTCAACACAAATTCACCACCCTGGTTTTTAGCAAAAAGATAATCATATAATGCTGTTCTTACGCCTCCCAAATGCAAAGGTCCGGTAGGACTTGGAGCAAAACGTACTCTTACTTTCCCCATATCAATTTAAAATTTTGATGCAAATTTAGGTAAAGGAAATGAATTGTTGTATAATAAAAAGGCTATTCTACTCATAGAACAGCCATATGATTATAAATATCGAAATATCGATCTCTTAATAAATATTAGTTATTTCACTTACTGTATCTCATGCCTCTCGGTATTGTTCCCTTCAAGAATGAAAGTAGCATAATACTCAGGTGATGATGAATTTAGTGAATTTGTTTTTTTTAATCGGAGAGTGGCATTACGGAAAATATTTATACTTGAATTTAAAAACAATTCCTATTCACAGATATTTTAACGGAACAGATCACTACTATACCATAAAGTCCGGCTATGTAGATGAAGGAATCAAATTCAACGCTTTTGCTACGCAACAGCCTAACACCGTATCTATTTACAGATATTGAACAGAAAAATCACTAGTGCACAAATCAAGTCTCAAACCCAGACGATATATGGGAGGAATTGAGTTTTATGGTTATTAAATATATATGTATATGATTAATGAAAAATGATGAAATCGCATGATTCCACAATTTTTTTTTATTGTATCGTTATTTTTTATGAATACTTAATATTATATTTTTTGGTTTTCTGATTCTAATATTTACATTTGCAGAATTAATGATCACTCATAGTAAGTTAAAAACAGGAGAATGATTCTGGGAAAACATGACGTATTAGTAGATGAATTCAAGACCCATAAAAAGATTTGAATCAACAAGGATTCATATCGGAATTCATTGTAAGGAAGATAATAGGACAGGAATGAAGATCATTATGAAAAGCAGTAAAAAATAATATACACAACTAAGGATGCCTCTTTACATTAATAAGCCGAAATTTTTATTAATTCTGCTTATGACTTTTACGATAATTTCCTGTTCTCAGCAGGAAGAAAGCTTATATGCTGAAAATGTTCCGACTACACCGGATAATAAAACAGAATATGGTGAAACCACAGATTATCTTACTGATATCGGAACCCTCAATATAAACATGATTGCCAATGGAAATCATCCGGGTAAAAATGACCCGGGCTTTATAAAAAATATCAGTACTCCTGATTTTGCTTACTGCCATCCGGACGTCCAGTACTTTCCCAATGGTTTTAACGGGTATAAATACTGGATGGTTTTTACGCCTTACTTTGGGACAGTAGGAAATATTCAGATCTCTAAAAGATATGAAAATCCTACCGTGGTCGTATCCAATGACGGGATCCACTGGAGTGGTCCTAACGGCGTGGCCAGTCCTCTGCAGAGAACGCCTTCCGTAAATGAAAGCTTCTCCGAAAAAAAAGAAGAACCTAAGCAGGGCTTTTGGTCAGATGTCGACTGGACGTACGAAAACGGAAAATTCTCCCTTTATTATAGAGCAAGTTTTATAAAGGCTGTCGCTCTGAAAAGCAGGGGAGCCAAAAGCCAGAATAATATGAAGAAGCTGGCAAAAAATGCTCAGAGAACAATTGTACGGCAAACTTCTGCAGACGGAATCAACTGGACTCCTCTGGAGGCTGTTTATACAAGTGATGCTCCGTATTCTCCAAAGAATAATCACATCATTTCGCCGAGTATTGTCTATAATGGGCTGGGATATATAAGCTATGAGGTAGAAAATAATATCAGCCCGAATTTCCCCGGAAATGATCCTTCTTATATCATTCGGAGAACATCCGGTAACGGCTTGGATTTTTCCAAATTTAAAGAAAGCAAGGTTGTCAATTTTATCAACAAACCCTGGACAAAGGTGAACTCCGAGTACGCGCCATGGCATATTCAGGCTACCTACGTAGACGGATATTACTTCTTGTGTATTGCTGCGGGGGAAGTCAAAAAATCTACGGCTGAAAGTCTTTATATCGCTTTTTCAAAAGACGGACTTAACTTTAAAGTGCTTCCCAAGCCCCTGGTAGAAAAAAACACCTACCGGTCCTGTATTTTCCCAATGAGTACAACGAGTGAAAATATTAATTTCGGAGCTGTTATTGCATATAAAACAGGTATCTTTAAGTATCGGGAATTTCAGCTGAATAAAGCAAAGCTGGATGGATGCCTGCCTAAATAATATTTATGAATATTGAGAAAAAGGATATTTCTGTATCTGTCATTATCCCTGTTTATAATGCGGGAAAGTTCTTAGCAGAAACTATTGAGAGTGTTTTAAATCAAAGCTTTAAAAATTTTGAACTCATTTTAATAAATGATGGCAGTACCGATGATTCTGCTGCCATCTGTACAGAATATTTAAGAAAAGATGCCAGAATACAATATGTTGATCAAGCCAATTCAGGGGTTTCTGTAGCCAGGAATCTGGGGCTTTCTCATGCAACTGGTGAATATGTTTTCTTTCTGGATTCTGATGATACCATAGATCGCGGGTTTTTAGCAACATCTTATGATGCTGCCAAAGAACAGGATAGCGATATTACCATTATAGGAGAAGAGTTTTGCAAAAGATTACCCCGCGTTCCTGCATTGCCTACCTGTGCCCAGTTTTTGCGTCTGGAATTTCTGAATACATATCGGGATATAAAATTTCCCCAAAATATCCAGCCTTGTGAAGACGGTTTATTCTCACACCAGTTGATTGCACTGACCAAAAATATCGGGACAAATCCTCAAGGTGTTTATCATTACAGGCATCATGAGAATCAAAATCACCTAAAAATTAATGAAAATGCTGATCTGGTCCTTCAGCAGATTCCGATTTGGTTAGAAATATTAGATGATTTTTATGAAAGGTATGATCTTTTTAAAACAAAAGCACTTCATTTAGCCTTATTTATGGAACACGAACCATTTGGGTTCAGATATCTGGCAATGCCTTTGAATGATCAGCAGAAAACTTCATTACATCACCTGATAAAAAATTATATGCTGAGAATTTTGCCTTATCTTTCAGCGGAAGAAAAAGAATTGCTCAGTGAGCCTTTCCTTTATTTTATCAATTCTGATGGTGCTTCTGATTTCGACAGGTTTTATATCAGGTATACCAAAAAGCGGTCAGCCAGGAAGAAGTTGTATTTATTTTTTATAAAATTTATTCCATTGAGAAAAATAAGAAAAGACCTGAGGAAGAAAGTCAGTGAAAGATTTTAAGAAATGAAGATTTTAGTAATACAGCATTCAGGATTTATCAACGGTTCAGGAGGAACAGAGAAAATAGCAAGCTTTTTAGCTAATCATTTTGCTGCCCTGGGACATGATGTAGAAATTGCCACGAATCAAAATATTTCCGGAGGAGCAGTGTTTCCACTGACAGAAGGAATCAAACTGACCAATATTTTTAGTTCTGATATTGTTCAGGAAAATTTAAAGGCACTTCACAATTATACTGGTAAAAATCCTTTCCAATGGGTCAGTTTCAAAATCAAAAAGAAGCAGGCAAAAATTTTCAATAAAAATCTTCTTAAGAAAATGAACGGACCTGACGGTCTGTACGAATTCAACCTTAAAAAAAGAGCTGAGGCCTGGAAAAAATATATGGATTCCGTAAATCCTGATCTTATCATTACCATGTCTACCGGCTCTCTGCTGGAGATCACTTATCAGAATCAATATACGATCCCCATTATTAATTCTGTAAACGGCAGACCGGACTATGATTATTCGGATATTCTCTGGTACAGAAGCGAAAAAGAGATGTCTCTTCTGAAAGAATCTTATAAGCATCTTTCTGCTGTTCAGATCCTGTTTGACAGCTATAAAGATTTTTTACCCGACACTTTTACCGGGAAATCGGTTACCATTTCGAATCCTGTTCCTCAATTTGAAAATGATGAAATCGTTGATCTTACAATTATAAAAGAAAAGTACAAGATTTTGCATATCGGTACTTTGGCTACAGATTGTAAACAGCAGCATGTTGCTATTGACACATTTGCTGAGGTTGTTAACGAATTTCCAAACTGGGAACTGCATTTTTGGGGTGTTGGAAATGATTTTGATCTTTTGAATAAAAAAATTAAGAATTATCAATTAGAATATAAAATTTTCCTCAATGGTTTTACAGACCATCCTGTTTCAAAATTAAAAGAAGCGGATCTTTTTATTTTTCCAAGCAAATATGAAGGCTTCGGATTGGCTCTGGCTGAAGCGATGTCTGTAGGGCTTCCGGGCTTAGGTTTTGAGACATGCTCCGGAGTTAATGAATTAATAAAACATAATATAACCGGTTTTCTTGCTCAGGATCCCCAAGAATTGATATTCTATCTAAAACAACTGATGGCTGATTCAAGTTTACGTTCAGAGTTAGGAACAAATGCCCATCTTGAAATGAAAAAGTTCGCTCCTGAGAAAATGCTTGAGAAATGGAGCTTACTAATAGAAAATTTCAGACTTTAATATATTTAATAGCCAGAACAATTAGAATTAATATATTCGGCTACTGTTTTATAAAAAAAGTGCTTCCCAAAATGGAAAACACTGATTAGGTCTTTTACGTGAAAAAATTATTTTAACAATTCAAAAATCTCTTCTTTTTGTGCTTCAATAGAAAAAGGATAAATTGCTTTTTCAGAATTATGATGTAAAGTATTCCAGGTAGATTCTTTTGTGCAGATTTCAATGATATGATCAGCAAATTTCTGATAATCTTCGTTCCCTGAAATTAATGCAGTGACTCCATTTTCCAGAAACATGCCTTCGGCACCGATTTCGGTAGTTAATACAGGCAGCGTGTATTCTAAAGCCTGACCGATTTTACCTTTTACTCCGGCCCCAAATCTTAAGGGAGAAACGGAGGCGAAACATTTTTCGTAGTAAGGGATGATATTCTCTACAAAACCGGCAATTTCAAACTTGTCGGAATTCATTTTTTTGATGGTTTCCGGAGCTTCCGAACCAATGATAGTGATTTTTAATTCCGGTAAAACCTGCCACACCAAAGGCATAATATGATGATACAGGATTTCAACAGCATCTACGTTCGGATCATGGAGAAAAGTTCCGATAAAGAAAATCCCGTTCCTCTTTTCGAATGGTGGCATGTCTTCCGGTTTTACCTTTAAGTTATGAACATTGCTCACGGTAAAAAGTTTCGAACGGTCGACAAAAGCAGTCATAAACTCTTTTTCTTTATCACTGATTACAGCTATTTTATCTGCCTGCTTACAAAGTTCGGTTTCGATGTGCTTATAATGTACCAGTTCCTGTGCTCTGTTTTTATCATATTTTATTTCGAGTCCTCTTTCCATCCTTAGATAATGGATGTCTACCATATCATAAACAATCTTTGCCTGGGGAGCTCTTTCTCTGAAAAATCCCAGGTAATGCTCGAAAAGTTCGGGTCTGTGGCACCATACAAAATCAAGTTTAGGAAGAAGGTTGTTGATGAACTGTTTTTTTCCTTTCATAATGCCGTACTCACCTATAAAAGGTGTATACACCATCACATTATGATCGTTCAGGTTTTGGATGTATTTTCTGGATTCAACCTTGGGGATGGCCTTTCTCCAGTCCATCAGATATACATTATAGTGTTTTGCCAGGAATTTTGCAATTTCTGTAATTCTATTAGATGCCGAATCCTTATCAAAAGTCGGAATCTGGCTGTCCACGATCAGTATATTTTTTTTATCAGGATCGGGAATAACGGTTTTTACAGATAAGGGATAATGCCTTTTTAAGTATATATAATTTTTTATTTTTCTTTTAATACCCATGTCTTATAATTTGAATATTTTCTTTGTAAAATGGCTAACGTGATATTGATCCAGAATCTCCTGGGAAATTTCGATATAATCAAGTTCCAGAAATTTTTTAATTTCGTCCGGATTTAAATGATAACTGTCGATGATCAATATGTTATTCGGATGATAAAATTCATAGTCTTTCACTGATGCGTTGGTCGTGATCAGTTTTTTTCGGTATCCCAAACTTTCAAAAGTCCTGAAAGACAACCCTTGCTGATCTTCCCTCTGAATATCGATTATCGCTCTGGACTGGGATATAAGTTTTTTTGTTTCTTCAAGTGAGAGATATCGGGTGGTTGAAATCAGATGAGGATACTCTAATTTTTCAAACCAAAATAATACAAAATGAATTTTTAACCCCGCTTCAGTCAGGATCTTTGAAACAGCATCTATTTCATTAATTCTGGAATCATAAGATGAGACGTTAAAAATATCATACTGTATCTCTTCCGGTTCCAGCACTTCATCATAAATAAAATTGGAAGTTTCCTTAAAATTGTATTTTTTAATATCCTCTTTTTCGTAAGAATAGATTTCATCAAAAACGGGTGCAATTTCAAGTTGTCTGGGAAATTTTTGACAGCTGTCATATAAATACGCAGTAAAAGTCTCCGTATTTGATTTTAATTTTTTCAGTAATGAATCTTCAAGCAAATCAGGTCTGATGACAAAAATTATATCCTGCTTTTCTTTGATCTGATGAAGAATCTGCTGAGTGAAATATTTTTTTTTAATATTACTTCCAAATACCTTAGTGATACCGTTCCAGACTTTTACAAAAATATTCGGATAGGTATATTTTATGGTGTCGGTTTTAATGTCAGTAACTACAATATTAGGTCGGGATTCCAATTCCCGGACGACATAATCAAGATAACCGTACGCAAAAGGATAAATCAGAGTAATTTTCTTTAACGTCATTTCTTAAATATTTCTTTCAGTTTTCTTTCAAATGCGATCTCTTCATTCAGCACCATTTTTTTATAGATGGTAAATTGAGAAATGTGATCCGCATAATTATTTAAAACGTCTTTTATTTTAGCAATAATTTCAGGAATTTGTTCTTCACTGAAGTTAAATTTATACTCATCAGGAATCATCAGGTCTTCATAATAGGCTGATGATCCGTTTCTGCCTGAAATGATGCAGCAGTCCTGAGATACAGATTCTCTCAACATTTTATCGCGTCCCGGATTTTCCCCGAAGTCAACATAGAGTAACGATTTGGCCATTATCTCCTGAATTTGTCCGGCATTCATATTCTGAATAGGAACCCAAGTGAGCTCCGGAGAGCTTTTGATAATCTTAGAGATCTCTTTTATCCCTTTCCGGGGATTGTAGAGAATTGTTTTATTGCTAAGGTCTTTTTCTATTCTCCCTGTATTTTTTAAGAAGCTGGGGTTAATGTAATCGCATACGAAATCGATCTGTGTTTCAGGAATTCCGTGCTCTTTTATATATATGGATGATCGATAGGACTGTGCCCACTGAAAGACATTCGGGAGAGGTTCAAAATAATATTCCCTGTCTTTTTGCTGATAGAATAATTTAGTGAAAAAGTTCTGTCTGCGGATTCTGTGATCCATTAAAATCTGATAAAAATTGACGCTGAGCCACCAGATCACTTTTTGACTTTCGGGATATTCTTTGATCAGAAAAGTCATCGATTCCGGAACAATTAAAATATTTTCAGCTTTATCTTCTACTGTTTCTATTTCTGTCGTGACATAAACATTATAATTTTCAGGTTTTGCATTTCTTCGCTTAGGAATATAATGCATGAATATATTCCCGATGCCGAGATGATACAGTTTGTCAGCCAGCTGATGCAATGCCTCGGGCCCGCCTGTCACACTGTTTGGTGGGCAGAATATGATGATCTTGGATTGATTTGTATAGTTAAGCATGGGTTACTGTTCAAAAAAAGTTATGATAACTGAAAGACCTTGTTTACCCAGTTATCAAGAGTGTATTTATAGTAAATCTCTTCAGGAATTTTTTCGTACGGCAATTCAAAAAAAGATTTATCCAGATTGCTGCATGTTTCGTTCAAAACAAGAATGTTACTGGGGTCATAAAAATCATAGGTTTTAATGAATTCATTATCCGTAACGATTTTTTTCTCCAGAGCCATAGCTTCAAAAACTCTGAAACTGAGTCCATACTGATTTTCACGGGTAAGGTCCAGCAAAGCTTTTGAATTCCTGTAATATTCAGGTAATTTCGAATGATCAACTTTTTTGATACCGAAAACAATTTGAAGATTTTCAGGAACCGTAAAGAAGATATTTTTCAGCTGATGTTTCCAGCCTTTTTTTCCAATAACAATAACCTGAAATTTTAATGACAGCTCCGATAGCTTTTTGGTAAGCAGCTTAATAAATGTCACCCGTTTATTATCATAAGATGTGATATAGAAGAGGTCGATTTTGGTCTCCTGTTCTCCATTTTCCACATGAGGAAGATAAATATAGTTGGTTAATTTTTCAAAACAGTACTTTTGAGTATCTGCAATATCGAATGAGAAAATCTTGTCAAAAAGATTCAATTTTTCTTTCTCCACGGGAAAACGGTCCAGGCTGTCGTAAAGATAGGTGATGAGTCGATCAGATTTTTTCCTGATTTTTTCCAGTGTTGACAAATCAAAAGTATCAGGATTCAAAACTAAAATCTGATCCTGATGGCCCAGCTTTTCAAGAGATTCCAATACAAATTTCTGTCTTTTTTCGGTCTTCAGATTTTTATTAAGAAAAATTTTACTTACGGCATTCGTCGCCCTTTCACTAAAATTTGAATGGGTCACATCACCTATTTTAATGTGGTGGGCATCGATATTTTTTGTACACAGTGTTTCTACAATATGCTCATCATAACCCCAAAAATCGAAACTAATAACACAAATCTTCATCCAATCAATTTTGCTCCTTTTTTAATGATTCATAAGTTTCAAAAACACTTAACGCTTGCAGATAAGAGAGTTGATATCCTTCCTTTCCGTCGAATATACCTAAACGCAAAATGTATGCCTTAAAGAATTTAAACGTGGTTTTGGAATATTGAGTGAGTACACTGAATTTTTTCCCTTTGGCAGCCAGTTCCTGTCCTTTCAGAACTCCGTAATGAATCATTTTCTTTTTATAGGACTTATAATCATTAACGGAAAAATGGAGAAGTTTATTTTTAAGCTCTCCGACTGTTCCGTTTACGTGCAAAGTTTCATGAACTTTTTTCTCAGAAACATACCTGGCTTTTGATTTTCTGAATAATCTGAAATTTTTATCCGTCTGTGTCCCTGAATAATGAATAGGCTTGCCGGCAAAAAAGAATTTTCTATAAAAATAGTAGGCATCTTTTTTGTCTGCCTTGTTCAGCTCCTCTATAACTTCCTGTCTCAGTTCAGGAGTGATTCTTTCGTCACCGTCAAGAAATAAAACCCAGTCGTTTCCGGCGTTATCCAATGCCAGATTCCTCTGTTTGGTAAAATCTTCAAATGTATTCTGAATAATTTTCACATTGGGAAAAGTACAGGCTATTTCCAAAGTTTTATCGGTACTGAAAGAATCGACAATGACAATTTCATCACAAAAATTAAAACATCCGAGTACTTCCCGAATGTTTTTTTCTTCGTTGAATGTTATGATTAAGCCACTAACTTTCTCAGTGAGTTCAGGCATATTTATTTTTTGAAATCTAAAATAGTTTTTTCAATAATCTTAACACAGTCTAGCAGTTGTTCTTCCGTAATAACCAACGGTGGAGCCAATCTGATGATATTGCCATGAGTTGGTTTTGCCAGCAATCCGTTTTCTTTCAGTTGCAGACACAGGTTCCACGCAGTAGAACTGTCGGGAGTATCATTGATCAGGATCGCATTCAGTAAACCTTTACCTCTTACTTTGGTAATCAGATCGGTCTTTTCAATCAGTTTTTCGATCTCAGACCTGAATAATTGTCCGAGCTTTTCAGCTCTTTCAGATAATTTCTCATCTTCCACCACATCTAATGCCGCTACCGCAACGGCACAGGCAATCGGGTTTCCACCGAAAGTAGAGCCGTGCTGTCCTGGCTTAATAACGTTCATGATCTCATTATCCGCCAAAACGGCAGAAACAGGATACATTCCGCCTGAAAGGGCTTTTCCTAAAATTAAAATATCAGGCTGGACGTCTTCATGATGGCAGGCTATTAATCTGCCGGTTCTCGCAATACCGGTCTGTACCTCATCGGCAATGAAAAGGACATTGTATTTTTTACAAATTTCGGATGCTTTCTTCAGGAAATTTTCATCAGGAACATATACTCCTGCTTCTCCCTGAATAGGCTCAACCAAAAATGCTGCAATATTCTGGGCTTCCTTAGATAAGACTTCTTCTAATGCTGTTATATCGTTATAGGGAATTTTAATAAAACCGGGAGTAAAAGGACCGTAATTCTGATTGGCGTCCGGATCATTGGAGAAAGAAACAATAGTCGTTGTTCTTCCATGGAAGTTGTTTTCACAAACAATGATCTTCGCGGCATTTTCCGAAATTCCCTTTACTTCATAGCTCCATTTTCTGGCTATTTTTACGGCGGTTTCCACAGCCTCGGCTCCGGAGTTCATCGGTAACACTTTATCGAAACCAAAAAGTGTTGTAATTTTCTTTTCGTATTCTCCTAATTTTGAATTATAGAAAGCTCTTGAAGTCAAGGCCAGTTTTCTTGCCTGCTCCACCAAAGCATCAACAATTTTAGGGTGAGAATGTCCTTGGTTTACAGCAGAATATGCCGAAAGAAAATCATAATATTTCTTACCTTCGACATCCCATACAAAAACACCTTCTCCTTTGTCTAAAACTACAGGTAAAGGATGATAGTTATGTGCTCCGTACTGGTCTTCAAGATCAATGAAATACTGTGAGTTTTTTGCTGTTTCTACTGTAGACATATATATTTGGTTTTTTACAAAGTTAATAATTTAATACGAAAAGCCCTAAAATAAAAAACTGCCTCAAAGTGAGGCAGTTTCGTTATTCTATTGAAATAATCTTAATGATTATCATATTTTCTGTCCATTACAAAATCCTCCATGAATTTTGTGGTGTAGTTTCCTGCCAGATAATCTTCATTATCCATCAGTTGTCTGTGGAAAGGAATGGTTGTTTTTACGCCTTCAATATAAAATTCTTCCAGAGCACGTCTCATTTTGGCAATAGCTTCCTCACGGGTTTGGGCCGTTGTGATTAGCTTGGCAATCATTGAGTCATAGTTAGAAGGAATGGTATAGCCCGAATACACGTGAGTGTCTACTCTTACCCCGTGACCGCCGGGAATGTTTAATCCCGTGATTTTTCCCGGGAAGGTCTGAAGTCAGCATAAGGGTCTTCCGCGTTGATTCTGCATTCAATTGAATGTAATTTCGGATAATAGTTGATTCCTGAAATAGGAGTACCGGCAGCCAAAAGAATTTGTTCTCTGATCAGATCATAATCAATAACCTGCTCGGTAATCGGGTGCTCTACCTGGATTCTCGTATTCATTTCCATGAAATAGAAATTTCTGTGTTTATCCACCAAAAATTCAATGGTTCCTACACCTTCGTATCCAATAAATTCTGCTGCTTTTACAGCGGCTTCACCCATTTTCTCACGAAGTTCATCTGTCATGAAAGGAGAAGGAGTTTCTTCTGTTAATTTCTGATTTCTTCTCTGAACCGAACAGTCTCTTTCAGAAAGATGGCATGCTTTACCAAATTGGTCACCCGCAACCTGAATTTCGATATGTCTGGGCTCTTCAATCAGCTTTTCCATGTACATTCCCCCGTTTCCGAAGGCAGCTACAGCTTCCTGAATAGCAGATTCCCAGTGATCTTTAAGGTCTTCAGCTTTCCATACAGCTCTCATTCCTTTTCCACCACCTCCTGCAGTAGCCTTGATCATTACAGGATAACCTGTTTCTTCAGCAGTTTTTACAGCATGCTCATAAGATTCGATCAATCCGTCGGAACCAGGTACGCAAGGTACGCCTGCTGCTTTCATGGTAGCTTTAGCATTGGCTTTGTCTCCCATTTTCTCAATCTGCTCCGGAGAAGCACCAATGAATTTGATACCGTTCTTCTGACAGATTCTTGAGAAGTTGGCATTTTCAGACAGGAAGCCATAACCCGGGTGGATAGCATCGGCGTTTGTGATTTCCGCAGCAGCAATAATGTTAGGAATTTTAAGATAAGAGTCTTTACTCATGGCAGGGCCAATACAAACAGCCTCGTCTGCAAATCTTACATGAAGACTGTCTTTGTCGGCAGTAGAGTATACGGCAACCGTTTTGATTCCCATTTCTTTACAAGTACGTAAAATACGCATTGCGATCTCGCCACGATTGGCAATTAATATTTTTTTGAACATCTCTTCGAAATTTTAAATTATAAATTTTGAATTTTAAATTATTTTAAATGAAGTTTTCATCTAAAATTTATAATCTTTCATCTAAAATTCCTTAAGATGGATCTACTAAGAATAAAGGCTGATCATATTCTACCGGAGTAGCATCATCCACTAAAATTTTAACGATTTTTCCGCTTACTTCAGATTCAATCTGGTTGAATAATTTCATTGCCTCAATAACACATACCGTTTTACCGACAGCAACTTCGTCACCAACATTCACAAACACCTCTTTATCCGGAGACGGCTTTCTGTAGAAAGTTCCGATCATTGGAGATTTAATGGTTACATATTTGCTGTCATCAGACGCAGCCTCAGTTTTTTCAGCAACCGGAGCTGCAGCAGCAGGGGCTTGTGCCGGAGCAGCTGCCTGTTGGGGTGCAGTATGGTAAACCGCAGGCTGAGCATAGGTAACTTCGCTTCCTGCTAATGGAGTTTTAATAGTGATTTCGAAATCTTTAGTTTTGTACTTCACTTCAGAAACCTCTGCTTTAGATACAAACTTAATAAGATTTTGTATGTCTTTAATGTCCATAAAATTGATATTTGATTTTCGCCAAAGATACCAAAAAAACATAAAAAACAACAAAAAACCGCCAAATTTTATTAAAATCGAGCGGTTTTTGTATAAAAACGAGTGTTTTTCGAGGAAAACGACTCTTAATTTTCTTCAGTAGCAGCTACTTCTTTTTCTAATACTACTTTACCTCTGTAGTAAAGTTTTCCTTCATGCCAGTGAGCTCTGTGGTAAAGGTGCATTTCTCCTGTTGTTGCATCTTTAGCTAATTGAGGAACTACGGCTTTGTAGTGAGTTCTTCTCTTATCTCTTCTTGTAGACGACTGTCTTCTCTTTGGATGTGCCATTTTGTAATAACTTTTTTAATTTGATGAGCGATGAGATTCATCATCTCATCATCTTTAAATTATTTTTAATTTTTATTCTTTAAATTTTTAAGTGCATCCCATCGTGGGTCACTTTTAGGTTCTTCTGCTTCGGTTTCTTTGGGACCGAATTTTTCAAGAATTTCCAGATCTTCATCGGTTACGTCAGGTGATATCTTTTTCATGGGTATTGAAAGAACCACATTTTCATAAATCAATTGTGCAATATTGAAGGCATGATCATTAGAAGGAATCGTAATAACATCTTCCTCGCTGTCGTCATATTCCTCACCAAATTTTACCAATACGCCGATCTCATTTTCAATAGGATGATCGAAATTGACGTTTGTAATATCACAAACCAATTCTACCGTTCCATCTACTTTGATCTCAAACTCTAAAAACGTAGAATGCTTATCCAATAAGACTTCTACTGTAATTTTAGGATTTGTAAATTCCTGTTCAGTGTCAAATAATTGAAAGAACTCTTTATCTATCTCATACCTGAACTCGTGCTTGCCGGTTTTAAGTCCGGAAAAGCTTACGTCATAGTTTCTTAACTTGTCCATAAAATGAGTGTGCAAAAATATGCAATTTTTTTAAAATAACAAATAAAATTTATAACAAATTACTTTAAAATTTCTTTTAAAAAATTAGCCTTCAGTTTCATCCGGCAGATCTTCATCTATTCCATTATCTACAGCCATTTTTCTCGGCTGCATTCTGTTACTCATCAAATCATTATATTCGGTTCTGTGCCTGAATATGTTAATAGCAGTGAAGATGGCCTCTGTAAAACTTTGCGGATCTGCGACATTTTTTCCTGCAATATCGTAAGCAACGCCATGATCCGGAGAAGTTCTTATGACAGGAAGTCCTGCGGTGTAATTTACGCCCTCTTCATAGGCTAAAGTTTTAAAAGGCGCTAATCCCTGATCGTGATACATGGCTAAAACAGCATCAAAATTTTTATACTTATTCGGCTGAAAAAAACTATCGGCAGGGAACGGGCCAAAAGCCAGAATTCCATTGTCCGAAAGCTCTTTGATGGCTGGTCCTATGATCTCAATCTCCTCAGTTCCAATAACGCCACCATCTCCTGAGTGAGGGTTTAATCCTAAAACAGCAATCTTGGGTCTCGAAATATTGAAATCTTCGATCAATGTCTGGTTTAGTACTCTGATTTGCTTTTTTATTTTCTCTTTAGAAATATTTTCAGCTACCTGTGCAATAGGAATGTGATGGGTAGAAACCGCTACTTTAAGTTCTTCCGTCACCAAAAACATTAATCCTTTTTTATTGAACTTTTCTTCAAAATAGCCGGTGTGTCCGGGGTGCTTAAAGCCCATCTTCACCATTTCATCTTTATTGATCGGGGCCGTTACGATCACATCGATCTCCCCTTTCAACAAAGCTTCTGTTGCAGCTTCCAGAGAGTCGATAGCCATTCTGGTAGATTCTTCAGTAGGTACTCCCAATTCTACAGTCACATTGTCTTTGACAAGATTTACCATATTCAGTTTTCCTGCATGTGCCTGTGAAGCGTCGTTTATGTAATTGAAATTAAGATTTAGCTTAAAAATATTTTTCTGATAAGTAAATAATTTACCCGAACCAAAAATTACCGTGGTGAAAAAATCCGTAATGGTTTTGTCTGCCAGGGATTTCATAATGATTTCGGGACCGATGCCGTTGAAATCTCCGATTGAAATTCCTACTCGTACTTTATGGTTTTTTGGGCTCATTTTGATTATCTTTGAAGATTATAATTTACAAATTTAGCAAAAAATAATATGTTCACAGGAATTATTGAAGCAGTCGGAGTTATTGAGAGGATTGAAGAAAATGGAAGTAACATCGATTTTACGCTTACCTGCCCGTTTACGGATGAATTAAAAATAGATCAGAGTCTTGCCCATAACGGATGTTGCCTGACGGTTGTGAAGATTGAAGAGGATCAGTATGTAGTAACAGCAATCAACGAAACCTTAGAAAAAACTAATCTCGGAAAATGGGAAGTGGGAAGCGTTGTTAATCTTGAACGCTGCATGAAAATGGATGGAAGACTGGACGGACATATTGTTCAGGGACATGTGGACACTACAGGAGAAGTGGTAAGCATTGAAAATAAAGACGGGAGCTATTTTATTACCATACAATATAACGCTAACGGTGGTTTTGTAACCGTTCCGCAGGGTTCTATTACCGTAAACGGAATAAGCTTAACGGTTGCTAAAAGTGAGGATTCCCGGTTTTCCGTAGCCATCATTCCGTATACCTGGGAGTTTACGAATATGAAACATTTAAAATCCGGCGATAAAGTTAATTTAGAATTTGATATAATTGGTAAGTATATTGCTAAGTTAATTAAAAGGCAGGATGGCAATTAATAAATACAAAGGATATAGCTTAAGAAATAGGGTGTTTTTCGGTTTCTTACTGGTATGTCTTTTAAGTGTTATTGCGGTTTCTTTGGTCCCTTATTTCGTATTAAGGAATAATTCTCTGCAGCAAAGCAAGATCGACATGCAGGATAAGACCATGGCAGTAATGCGCTATTTGGATTATGCTGTGAGCAGATCTACGATTGATACAGAGGATCTTCCAAAAGTTTTGGAAAACAAAATCTTTGAAATTGCAGACATCAACCAGCATGATATCGTTATCTATGATTTAAAAGGAAATTATCTCCTCTCTAACAAAGACGAAAGTCTGATAGAGCAGAAGACAATCCCTGTCACGATTGTTAATAAGATCCTGGCAACAGACGCGAGAGTGGATATAAGAGGGTATGACCAGGCTAAAGATGCTGTTTTTACTTCCTCTTATCTGGTTCTGAAAAATAATGAGCTGGAACCGATTGCTATCATTTACATTCCACTCTACCATAATGAATCTGCCTATTATGATGTTTTGCATCAGTATGTAAAATATATTTTACTGGTCGATTTTTTCCTTATTCTTTTCAGCGTATGGATCAGCTGGGTTACTTCGAGCAGTCTTGCAAAAACCATCACCAAGTTTTCCGATATGATTACCCGGATTACTTTATTTGAGAATGATATGCATCCTATCAGATATTATAAAAATGATGAGCTTAATGCACTGGCAAGAGCATATAACAGGATGATCCTCCAGATTCAGGATCAGAAAGAACGATTGCGTTTTAAGGCTTCAGAGGAGGCATGGCGTGAAATGGCAAAACAGGTGGCCCATGAGGTGAAGAATCCTTTGACGCCTATGAAACTTACCATTCAGAATTTTGAAAGGAAATTTGATCCTCAAGATCCGAATATCAAAGAGAAAGTTAGGCAGCTGAGCAAAACCATGGTAGATCAGATTGATCTGATTGCCACAGTAGCTTCTGCATTTTCAGAATTCGCGAAACTTCCTGAAAAGAATAATGAGGTGATCAATTTAAATGCTGAAGTTGAAGATACCCTCCGGGTTTTTAATGACGACAGTATCTTCATGCATTCCAATAAAAGTAATATAATGATTAATATGGATAGAATTTATCTGTCCAGAATTATTACCAATCTTGTTACAAATGCCAAGCAGGCAGAAAGCGACGAGCGGAAACTGATTATTAATGTAGATGTAGAACAACATCAGCGAAGAGTAATGATTTCTGTTCAGGATAACGGGATCGGGATTGCTGCTAATATGTATGAAAGAATTTTTGAACCTAATTTTACCTCTAAGAACAGTGGAATGGGCCTCGGTTTATCGATGGTAAGGAAAATGGTCGAAGATTATAAGGGTGAAATTTCCGTAAAGTCTGAAGAGGGAAAGGGTTCAACATTTACCATTACACTGCCTACTAATTTATAGTGAAGTCTTTTACATTTAAACAATTTGAAATTCAACAGTCGAAAGACGTTTTCCGGGTGGGGACAGACGGTGTTCTGCTTGGAGCCATGGCAAATGTCGGTCATGCCCGGAAAGTTCTGGAAATAGGAACAGGAACAGGCTTGATCTCATTAATGCTGGCACAGAGAAACTTGCAGGCAGAATTCTTAGGAATTGATATCAATCAGGAAGCTGCCTGCCTTACTGGAATAAATTTTGCAAATTCGCCATTTGCATCCAGACTGAAAAATAAACTGCAGGATTTTAAGCGTTTTGATACAACAGATCGTTTTGATCTCATCGTCTCCAATCCTCCTTACTTTGAAGAATCCGGTTCTGATAAAGATAAGATTGCGAGGCAAACGGTAGAATTGAACTTTCATCAGTTGATTTCAAAATCGTCTGCTCTTCTTTCTGAAAAAGGGATTTTTTCTGTGATTATTCCGGTTGAAGCCGGAAATGGATTTATTGAAATTGCCGAAAAAAATAAATTGTTTTTAATGCGCAGAATCCATATTAAGGGCATTCAGAATGCAAAAGTAAAAAGACTGATCCTGGAATTCTCTCTATCGAAAGCCGGTGTGAAGAATGTGAATTGGTAATAGAAAAAAGTCCGAGACAATACTCGGACCTATATCTTGAACTCACGAAAGAGTTTCATGTTTTTAAAAAATAACTTAGAACTTAGATTTTAGAAGTTGATTATATTATAATCTCTAAATCCGTTATGTTTTATTCAAACAGCTCGGCGGTATCCAGTACGGAAACTTTTCCGTCCTCACATCGGATCGCTTCTCCCGGAAAGTTCTGGATCATGTGATAATCGTGGGTTGCCATTACTACAGCGGCTCCGTTTTCAAGGGCGACCTGTTTCAGCAATGTCATGATTTCGTTTGACGTTTCAGGGTCGAGATTTCCCGTTGGCTCATCCGCTAAAATAAGATCAGGGTGGTTCAGCAAAGCCCTGGCAATAGCGATACGCTGTTGCTCTCCTCCTGAAAGCTCATGAGGCATTTTGTGCTTTTTGCTTTTCATATTCACACTCGATAATACCTCGTTGATGCGGTCTTCCATTTTTATTTTGTCATTCCAGCCGGTGGCTTCCAGAACAAATTTCAGGTTCTTTTCAACCGTTCTGTCAGACAGCAACTGGAAATCCTGAAATACGATTCCCAATTTTCTTCTCAGGTTCGGCACATCGGAAGTTCTCATCTTTTCCAGATCAAACCCCACTACCGCTCCATGTCCTGCAGCCAGGGGGATGTGTCCGTAAAGTGTCTTTAGAAGAGAGCTTTTCCCGGAGCCTGTTTTTCCGATAAGGTAGCAGAATCTGCCCTTTTTAATATTTAAATTAACATCAGAAAGAACAGTGAAGTTTTTTTGCGCAATCTTGGCATGTTGCAGACTTATAATATTATCTCCGGCAATATGGGTATGTGGCATAATTCAATTTTAAAGTACTATTTCTAAAAATATTTTCAGCCTTTAAAAATAGTAAAAAGAACACTAAGGAATGTAAATTTTAGTAAATTTTAACAACAAAAAATGCCTGAAAAACTTCTTTTCAAGCATGATTTGTATATGATAATAAAAGATTATCTCTTAGCGCGTGCAGCACTTACAGTTAAACTCTTTCTGCCTTTAGCTCTTCTCGCAGCCAAAACTCTTCTTCCATTTGGCGTAGACATTCTTTCTCTGAAACCGTGTTTGTTTCTTCTTTTTCTTTCTGATGGCTGGAATGTTCTTTTACTCATTACTATATGTTTAAATCGTAATTATCTATTAATTTTCAGGTTGCAAAGATATAGATTATTTTAGAAAATGCAAACTTTAATACTTTTTTTTTGAATGTTTTTTATTAATTTTTTTATCAGTCATTTTAGAAGAACGTTTTCCGCTGTATTCAAAAATAATATTAATGATTTGTTTAAAAGCTCTATCTTTGGAGACTCAAAATTAATCAAAAAATAAACATAATGATGTTTACACCTTCGGAACTTTTAGAAATCAATACGCTGCTTACTCCTGAAAATAAAATAGTTATTCTTACCCATTACAATCCGGATGGTGATGCTGTTGGTTCAAGTCTGGGGCTCAGGCATTATTTAAAAGCAAAGGGGATTGATGCAGAAATTGTTGTTCCTAATGATTTTCCGAAGTTCCTGAAGTGGATGCCGGAATCCAGAAAGGCAATCATTGGTGAATATAAAAGAAAAGTAGCATTTGACATTATTAATGAAGCTGATGTCATTTTTTGTTTAGATTTTAATTCTCCTTCCAGAATCGGAATTTTAGGAGACTGGCTCATTCATGCTAAAGCGAAAAAGATTTTGATTGATCATCACCAACAGCCTGAAAAATTTGATTTCGTATATTCTGATACGGTCATTCCTGCAACCTGCCAGATGATTTATCATTTTATCGAAGCGATGGGTGATGAAAAATTAGTTAATAAAGATATTGCGGAATGTCTTTATACCGGGATAATGACGGACACAGGAGGATTTCGTTTCAGATCTACAAGTGCAGCCACTCACAGGATCATTGCCAACCTGATTGAAAAAGGTGCTGATCCTTCGTTTATCACATCCAATACGTGGGATACCAATACAGTGTCCCGTCTACATTTACTGGCTTTGGTACTGGCCCGGATAGAGGTCGTAAAAGACGGAAAGGTGGCTATCTTATCCCTGACAAGAAATGAACTTAAAGAATATGGTTTCCAGAAAGGAGATACAGAAGGTTTCGTAAATTATGGACTCAGCATCATGGGGGTGAAAATGTCTGCATTTTTTATGGAAGATCTGTATGAGGATTTTGTGAAAATCTCTTTCAGAAGCAAAGATGATATGGATGTAAACCAGTTTTCAAGAAAGTATTTTAATGGAGGCGGACATATTAATGCGGCAGGAGGAAAGTCTGATGAATCTTTACAGAACACAATAGAAACTTTTAAAAACAGAGTAGAAGGGGAAGCTTTATAGTGCGTTAATGATCATTCTCTCTTTTATAAACTTTTGTTTCAAGTTCTTTACAGGTATATTCATATACTTCCTGAAACATGATGTCAAGAGATTTCTTGTTGAACAGACTGAACTTCGTCATTTTCGGAGGATCCAGAAATATATCGCACATTTTCGCTTTGGAATAGACTGATTTTGCAATAGCTAAATGTAATATTCTGTCAAATTCTTTCATTAAACTCATGTTCTCCAGGCTATCGTAGCTGATGGAATTCACGTGCGATGCGATCAGAAAATCACACTGATCGGCAATAGGTTCAATCGGGAGATTGTCTAAGACGCCACCGTCAACATATATTTTCTCGCCCATTTTTACAGGAGGAAGCACAAATGGGACGCTTGATGATGCGAGCAGGGGACCGAAAAGTTCTCCTTCAGAAAAAAAATCTACGATTCCATGGGTCATTTCAGTAGCGGCAACATAAACCGGGATCTTTAAAATATTAAAATTGTCCTCAGGAAAATGATCCCTGAATAATTTTAAAATAAAATTTGAACTGAAAATTCCGTTTTTGGATAATCTCAGATAGGACCTTGAGAAAAAAGTAGTCTGCCTTACAATATCCATCATCTCGTCCGGAGTTTTTCCTAAAGAATAGAACGCTCCGACGATAGATCCTGCACTGGTTCCTGAAATAATATCCGGTTTCAGATGGTATTCCTCCAGTGCTTTTAAAACGGCAATATGGGCAATTCCACGCATTCCTCCGCCTGAAAGGGTCAGGCCGATAACGGGTTTCTTTTTTTTAAAAGAGAATAAATTCATTGAAGATATTAATCCAGGCTAAGATACATGATTTTAATAGAGTACAGCCTACGGTTCGTCACATTCGGCATCGATTTTTAAGAAGAGCGCATCAAATTCCTTATTCATTTTTTCATCGCGTTGAGGTCTCCTGATTTCATCATTGGCGCAATTGCCCCATCCGAAAACAATAAGGTCGAGAACCGCATAATCTTTTTTATAAGAAGAGTTAAGATGACTTTCAAATTCGTCCATAATTCTCTGTGGGTCTCCGTTTTTTTTGCTCATCTGCTCACGGAGTTTTCGCCATTCTTCAATGATTTCATTATCTCCGGAGTTTAAAACACGTGCGAAGTGATTACAGCCCTTAAATGTACTGCTTAGTAAAACCGATGGGTCCGAATAAGCCAGGATCTGTATTTTATTCAGTTCGTACTCCTGAAGCAGAGCCTGGTAAGTCTGTGCTTTAATATTTTGCCAGTAAGGAGTATTCACTACTCTTAAGTTTTCAAACACCTTTTTCTTTTCTGCAAATTCTTGATCCAGCTTAGCAAGAACCTGATTTTTATCTCTTCTTACCTGCTGGAGATCTTCCAGCTTGAAAATATGGGGTGCGTTTAACAGGAGGCCGCCCAATTGAAACCAGAGTTGATACGTACCTGCAATTTCCTCTTTTGAGTATCGATTCGCATCAAAGTGTCCCTTATTGTTACATAATTCGGTTTCAAAAGAAAAAACTTCCTCTCTTTTGGTTTTGCTTTTTAAACTGTCTTTAGGTGTTTTTTCTGTTGTGGAAACAGAATCATTAAGATGGTCTTTTTTTGAAACTAAACTTTCCTTTTTACAGCCCGTGAAGGATAAAAGGAGTATTAAAATGATCCAGATTCTCATATTAATTATTTAAAATACTAAGTGCTTTGGCATATTGTGGAGAAGTTCCGTATTGATGATCTCAGCGCAGATGCCGGGTTTTTCCCAGTGTCCGTTGTGCCCGCAATCCAGAACATAAGATTTGATATTGGTTCTGTCAGGAAGATTTTTAATCATGATGTCTGTCTTTACAGCATTGTCATGTTTTCCCGCAAGAATAAGGATTTTGGCCTCAAGATTTTCCAGAATATGTTTTTTGTCGGTTCTTTCAATCATTCCTTTTACCGATGCCAGGGCACCTAAATTATTCGTAGAAAGAGCGGTTTCAAGAGCGGTTTCGATTTTTCCTTCAAGAATATCCCTTTCATTGGGATTAAACAGATTGGGAACTCCGGCTCTGGCATAATGAGGAAAGGCATCTTTGATAATTCGGTAACTTTTTATGCGCTGTTCTTTTTTATCTTCGTCATCCGCGAGATAAGTAGAGAAGAATAATGTCAGGCTTTTGAGTTTTTCAGGGTGCTTTTCAGCGAAGGCCAACGAAACATAGCCTCCCATGGAATGTCCCAGTAAATGAACTTTTTCCAGATTCTGATGGTCTAAAACAGCATTCACTTCTTCAGCCATGAGTTCCATGGTATGTACATCAGCTAAAATGTCTGACTGTCCGTGTCCCGGAAGATCAATTTTTAAAAGCGAAAAATGATCGGAAAGGTGAGGAGCCATATCGTTCCAGATAGAAAGATTTTCCATGAAGCCGTGAAGAAGTACCAGGATTTCAGTTCCGTTTCCTTTTCTTTCGAAGTTGAGCATAGTTTTAAATTATATACTCAAAAATAAATAAAAAAGAGCATTTAATAATGCTCTTTTGTTTTATTTTGTTACCTGATCATAGACTTTCTGTTCCCAGGGTTTGATATCTGTAATGCCGTACCGTTCTTTTTTAGAGATAGCCAGGTTGTCCAGGATATCTACAAAATTTTTATAGTTGGCCTCATCCGTAGGTTTAATAATTACCGTAAAATTTTCCTGTTTTGGCGCGTGATTATAAGCTTCAGATATAATTTTTGAAATATGCAATCCGCTAAAATCAGTTTCTTTTAAATTGTTTGCATTCAGATCCTCTGAAGATTGCTGATGGTAAAACACGCGGTTGTCCTTTCCAAGGATAAATGTGATCTGGTTTTTGGTATCGATCACATCACCTTTTGGTTTAGAGTTCGGGTCTTTTGCAGGCAGCCCGAGATCCATTACATTCGGTTTGGTAAAATTGGTGGTAAACATGAAAAAGGTAATTAATAAGAATCCCAGGTCTACCATAGGGGTCATGTCCACACGGATCAGTTTTTTCTTTTGTTTTCCTCCTGATTTCTCTTGTACAGTTACTTCAGCCATAGTGTTATTTTTTTAGGTTAAACGTTTTTCAATAAAGACTGAATTTTGTTCTTTATTTGAGGAATCAATACAAATTTCATACCTGATTTACGATAATGTTAAATAAAATTAAATTTATTTTAAAATTTAATATATTATGATAAACAGTGCTTTTAATCTGCTAGGTTTTTATGATATTTTAAGTGTTTGTGTATGATTTGTTTAGTAAAAAACTCTCACCTGTGGAGATGAGAGTTTTGTATGATATTTTAAAAAATTATTTATTCTTTTTATAGTAATTTACACCACATTCAAGGAATTTTTTGAAGTCTTCTTTCGGCATATATCCTGAAACCGGACTGTTGATGACCTTTCCGTCGGGAGTAATTAAAACATAATGAGGTTGGGAGTTGTTGTTAAAGTTTACCTGCTGGAATAAGCTCCACCGGTCGCCGATGGTTTTTACTTTTTTCACCTGCCCGTCTCCTAAGTCGATTTTAGTTTTCTGATCTTCGGGAAGCTCTTCCTTATCATCTACATAAAGGGAGGCAAGAACGATATCGTTTTGAAGAATAGGTAAAATATCCGGCTCGCTCCAAACGAATTCTTCCATTTTTCTGCAGTTTTCACAACCATAGCCTGTGAAATCGATCAGGATGGGTTTGTCTTCTTTTTTAGCCAGTTCTACAGCTTTGAAAAAGTCATGTTCAGGATGCATCCCCAAAATTCCGTCTTTTTCATCATGGAAATAGCTCACGTTCAGAGGAGGCAGGATACCACTTAATAACTGCAGTTTCGGACGTTCGGAAGGAATAAGTCCCTGAACTAAATACACCACAAATCCGATTCCTAAAATACTCAGGATTTTTCTTGTTAATGAGATCTTCGGTTTCTTATCATCATGTGGAAATCTGATGAGTCCGAATAAGTATAAGGCCAACCCGATGGCAACAATAATCCATAGGGCAATGAAAAGTTCTCTTTTTAACAGGAATGTTTTTGATACCAGATCTGCTTTTGATAAGAATTTTAATGCCAATGCCAGTTCTACAAACCCTAAAACCACTTTCACCGTATTCATCCAGCCTCCTGATTTCGGAAGGCTTTGCAGTGCCTGCGGAAACAAGGCCAGTAATCCGAAAATGATGGCCCATGCCAGTCCGAAACCTGCCAGTGCAAACGTTAATAACATCGGGACATTAGCAGAACCGGTTACGGCACTTCCCAATAAACTTCCTAAAATAGGACCGGTACAGGAGAAGGAAACGATAACCAGGGTTAAAGCCATAAAGAAAATTCCGATAATTCCTCCGGCTTCTTCCGCTTTTGAAGATTTATTGGCGATGGAACTCGGTAAAGTGATGTCATAGTAACCGAAGAAACTTCCTGCGAAGAAAATGAATATAACAAAGAAAGCGATGTTCAGCCATACGCTTGTAGAAATTTCGTTGAAAATATTTCCTGCAATGCCGTCAATAATATGGAAGGGAATACTGAGTAAAACAAAGATCAGAAAAATGAAAAATCCATAGATCAATGCGTCTCTCTTTCCTTTAGCCTTGTTTTTGTTTCCTTTTGTAAAGAATGAAACCGTTAGCGGGATCATTGGGAAAACGCAGGGAGTCAGCAGGGCAATAAGTCCCCCGATAAATCCCAGGAACAGGTAGGTCCAATAATTTTCTTCTACCTTTGTAGAGCCTGTTCCGCAGTCAGTAAGAGGTTTTTGGAAATCGATGGTAGCTATTTTCAGCTGTTTGGGATCTAAGGATGAAGTCTCAGTAGCGGTCATTTCTTCCTTTACCGGTGTCTGCAAAACCGTTTCTGCGGTCTTCACTGAATCTTTCAAAGGTGCTGCTGTTTCAGTTACCGCCTCTTCCGGAGTGCCTTTAGGAGTTACCTTTTGAGTAAACTCTAAAGTATTGGGTGCTAAACAAACCCTGTCATCACAGGTTTGGTAAGTAATTTCTGCAACTACATCTCCGGGTTTTGTTCCGTCTTTCAGTTTGAACTTCTGCTTAAAACCGGCAGAGTTAGAGTAAAATATAATCTTACCTCCGAACGCTTCAGAAAATTCTTCGTGCTTTTTACCCGTTTCAGTAAACTTCCCGATAAGCTCGATGTTTTTTCCCGAAACTTTATATTCTGTAGGAATACCGGTGTCCTCAGGAATATCCTTAGAATAAATATGCCAGCCGCTTTCCATAGTTGCATTCAAAACGGCTTCGTATTGATTGTTTCCTAATTCGTTAACTGTTAATTTAAATTTTACAGGATTTTTGATTTGTGCATTAATTCCTGTTGTCAAAAACAGCAGAACTAATAAAAACCAGTTTCTAAATTTCATTTTACTTTAATTAAAAATTTTGAGAATATTTTTTGTCTTTTCATCCCTAATATATCGTTTATCTTGTCTGAAAGGAATAATTCCTAATACAGAATTTTCATGATCAGATAAGATCCAGATTTTTTGCCTCGCTAAAATAGAGATTTTTTCGTCCCTAAAAAATTTGGACACTTTCTTTTTCCCGTTAAATCCCGATGGGTAAAACTCGTCACCGTCCTGAGGTCTTCTCAGTCGCAGTGGAAAGTGAAGTTTTCCGGCATCAAAATTCCATTCGAAAGTTCTATTGATTTCTTCAATGCCTTCAATGTTATTTTCGAGATTAATGCTGATTTGGTTTTCTGACAAGTCAAAGTTTTCAATCAGAATTTTATCCTCGATGGTGAAATCAGACTCCTGATTTCTATGTTCTTTTTTTTCTGTTATGACCAATTCATCATAGTTGACGGTCAGGTGATATTCTTTTGAAAAAAAAGATTTTCCGTTTTCAGCTTTAAAAATCTTAGGAATTTCCTCCTCCCGGTTGAAGCCGTATTTTTTTAAAATTTCAAACTTTACGAAATCGCTTTCCAGCTCAAGTTTTCCTTTTGATAGGATTTTGTGCGACGGGTTAAATATAGTAAGACGATTTTCTATCTCCTGAATTTGTGTCTGAACAAAATCTTTAGTCTGGTTTAGATAAAATGAACTTCTTTTAAAGTTGTCCAGAAAATGATCGTTGGTCTCCAATAATTTTGGAACAATTTCATTCCGGATTTTGTTTCTTAGATAATCGCTTTTCTTATTGGACAGGTCTTCACGATACTCGATATTGTTTTCTTCAGCAAAAGTGTAAATTTCTTCTTTTGTGAAATTTAAAAGAGGCCGCAGGATATTATGATCACTGGACGGAATCCCACTCAGACCATTGATACCTGAAGCTTTTGATAAGTTGATGATAAATGTCTCCAGCTGATCATTCAGATGATGGGCGGTAACCAAAAATTCTAAATTTTCCTTTTGCTGAATCTGTTTAAAAAAGTGGTACCGCAACTCTCTTGCCCATAGCTGGATCGAATTTTGAGGTCTTTGATCTTTGTCCGAAACTTCATATAAATGAAATTTAATATGATTTTTCTCGCAAAAATCCTGCACGACCTTCTGGTCCGACTGAGAATCATCACCCCGAAGCTTATAATTCACATGAGCTATCTGAAACATAAAGCCTGAATCATAGAACAGATGGGCCAGCACCATAGAATCGGCACCTCCGCTCACGGCTAAAAGATAGGTGTGATCTGCCGGCTGCTGAATAAGATTTTCTAATTGCTGTTTAACGCTTAATTTTTTCAACATCTATGTTGAGAATTTCTTTTGCACAAAGATAATCCATATAATTCAATTCAATTTTGTTACCTTTGGAATGTCTAAAAATGATTATTTATGAAGATTTTTAAAATTTTAGCAGTTTCTGCAATGGTGTTGGGATTGACATCTTGTATCAGTAAAAAGCAGTACGATGCCTTAAGTACGAATTACAAACAATGTATTGAGAATATTGGGGAAAGACAGAGAGAAATCCAGGATCTGAAGTCTCAGAACTCGGCATTGGCGGGTGAGAATAATTTATTAAAAAGTCAACATGATGCTTTAAAATCATCATTGGATGCCTGTTTATCAAACACAGGAAAAAGTTCTGCCAATATTGATAAATTAGTAAGTGAAATTAACTCTTCTAACTCTTACATCAAACAGTTGATTTCCAATAATGCTAAAAACGACAGTTTAAATCTAGCATTGTCAAACAAACTGAAAAGATCGCTGGATAATGTTGCAGATGATGATGTTCAGGTGAAAGTTTTGAAAGGCGTTGTGATGATTTCCCTTTCAGACAAAATGTTATATAAAACGGGAGACTATAATATCTTACCTGCCGCTCAGGAAGTTCTAGGGAAGGTTGCCAAGGTTATCAACGATTACGACAAGTATTCTGTGCTGATTGAAGGAAATACAGACAATGCCCCTTTAAATTCTCCTAACTTACCAAGAGACAACTGGGATCTTTCCGCTTTGAGAGGTACATCGGTGGCTAAAATATTACAGTCTCAGTTTGGAGTAGATCCTGCAAGAATTACAGCAGGCGGACGTTCTGAATACAACCCTAAGGCAACCAATATGAGTGTTTCCGGAAGAGCTGAAAACAGAAGAACGGAAATTATTATTATGCCTAAACTCGATGAGTTTATGAAGCTGATGGATATTGCGCCTAAAAAATAATTTTACAAACATATATGTACAACAAATCCCGGGGAGATCCGGGATTTTGTCTTTTTCATCAAATTAATTCTTCTTTTTTCAATAAGGAAATAATTCGCTGAAAAAATGAATTGGATATTTCGTTTTTTGATTTCAGAAGAGAACCGGTTTTGCTCTTTAAAAAAGCAATTTTCCGATTCTCCGGTCTAATTTGGTTTTCCCCTGCATTCATGTTGGTTTCTTAGTGTTTTACCCTTCTGTGCAAAAATAAAATTATTCAGCATAGAAAACATCCGTATTTTTACGGTATTTGAGATGGGGTTTTCCCTGTCTTTTGGAAATTCATTCTTATTTCTTATATTTCGATAAATTTGAATAATAAAAAATTGAAGAATGAGCTTTTTTGAAGAAAAGAATCCTGAAATGGACCGGTATCTTGAAACCCATGCTTCCGCAGAACCTGAAATTCTGAAAAAATTAAGACGGGAAACCTACCAGAAAACAACACAGCCTCATATGATTTCCGGATATCAGCAGGGAAGACTTTTAACCATGATCTCCCAGATGCTGCAGCCGAAAAATATCCTGGAAATAGGAACTTTTACTGGATATGCCACGCTTTGTTTAACGGCTGGTCTGTCAAAAGAAGGAAAAATTACCACGCTGGACGTTAATGAAGACCTGGCCTATCTGCCGAAAAAATATTTTGAAGAAAGTGAATATTCGGATCAGATCGACTTTAAACTTCAGGATGCCAAAATGTTTTTACAGGAAACGGATGAGGTTTTTGATCTTGTGTTTATAGATGCAGATAAGGAAAACTATGCCGAATATTTCAGATTGATTAAACCTCACACAAAATCCGGATCGGTTGTATTATTTGATAATGTACTCTGGTACGGAAAAGTACTGGAAGAAAATCCTAAGCAGAAAGCTACCCAGGTGATCCGGGAATTAAATGATTTGATTGCAAAAGATGACGATTTTGAAAATCTTATTTTACCTTTGCGTGACGGAGTGAATTTTCTAAGAAGAAAATAATATTAAATAATTAAAGATTATGCAGTCTGTAATTTTTAATTTTTAATCATTCAATCTTTTAATTAAAATTAATGAATAAAGGAATTTGTATTGTTACCGTGGCACCGGTACGCGCAGAAAGTTCTGATAAAGCAGAAATTGTTACGGAAATATTGTTTGGTGAAAGTGCAGATGTTCTCGAAGTCAATAAAAACTGGACCAGAATAAAAATGCACTATGATGGCTATGAAGGATGGATGGATACCAAACAGCTCAGAACTGTAAGCGATGAGGAATTGGCCAACAGAAAAGTAACGGTCGTCACTGAAGATTTTTCATCTGTTTTAATGAAAGATGGAAAAACGCTTCTTTCAATAGGTTCGGAGGTCGAATTTCCTGCGGTAGCATCGCAAAGAAGCCATGATATCCGTGAGAGTATTGCTTTAACAGCGCGCGAATTTTTAAACGTTCCTTATCTGTGGGGTGGAAAAAGTTTTTTCGCCGTAGACTGTTCAGGTTTTACTCAGTTGGTTTATAAAGTTCATCAGATAAAACTTCCCCGAGATACTTCCCAGCAGGTAGAAGTGGGTGAATCTTTATCATTTGTAGAAGAAAGCCAGCCCGGTGATTTAGCTTTTTTTGAAAATGCTGAAGGGAAGATTATTCATGTGGGAATCATGCTGGAAAACCAGAAAATCATTCATGCTTCCGGTAAAGTAAGAATCGATACTCTGGATTCTACAGGGATTTTTAACAAAGAAATGAACAAGCATACTCATAAATTAAGAGTCATTAAAAAAATTATTTAGATATGAAAATCTCTACATTTTTATTGACAATAAATATCGCTTTACTTATTTTTATCTGGGTTTTTACAGGTGTGAAATATGCGGAGTTGCCGGAAATTGTTCCGTCACACTTTTCGGTTAACGGAAGGGTAGACGGGGAAAGCGCTAAAAATACCATCTGGTTTCTGCCGGCGATTGCTACCTTTATATTCCTTCTGATGGTCGGAGTTCCCCGGAACCCGGATTCACCGATGCTGAATGTCCCGCAAAGCTTCAGAAATAAGGAAACTTTAAAACTTTATATGTACAGTATGCTACTCCCGGTACTTCTTCTGTTAGGGGATACAGTGGTGGAAAGCATATTAATGGCTCAGGGTCGCTTAGCCGAAATGACCAATGCTGTTTTTGTTTTACTGGCTCTGTTGTTTGGGGTGATGGGATTCTGTATCTTCAAAATGCTTAAAGAAAGCCGTGCAGAACTATTAAATTCCAAACCTTGAAATTTCTATACAATATTTTTATCAGTCTTCTCATATTCGGGATGAAGGTTTTTTCGCTGCTTAATGATAAAACTAAAAAGGGCGTTGAAGGAAGAAGAATGTCCGTGTCAAAAGTAAAAGCTGCCTTTTCAAAGCGTGACCGGGTAATCTGGATGCATGCCGCAAGCCTTGGTGAATACGAACAGGGGCTGCCCGTACTGGAAAACCTGAAGGAGGAATTTCCCACTTATAAAATCCTCGTTACCTTTTTTTCTCCTTCTGGATATGAAAATGTCATTAAGAAAAAAAATGTAGCGGATGTCATCTGTTATCTGCCTTTTGACAGGAAGAAAGATGTAAGAGAATTTATTTCTCAGTTTACGACTGAACTATTTTTTACGGTGAAGTATGATTATTGGTATAACTTGTTGGAAGAACTAAGGACGCAAGGTGCTAAGACGTATGTTATTTCTGCCCTGTTCTATGAAAGACAGGCATTTTTTACATCGTATGGGAAATGGTTTGTCAAACAGTTAAAAAGAAATATCGACTGGTTTTTTCATCAGACGGAAATGTCCTTTGCCCTTGCTAAAAGCGTCGGCTTAACACAGTCTTCCGTAACGGGCGATACGAGATATGACAGGGTGAGGCAGCTGAGAAAAAGAGATAATCAGGTAGATTGTATTAAAGATTTTATTGAAGAAAAAAAGCTGTTGTTTTCGGGAGTTCATGGCAGGCAGAAGAAAGAATTGCTGAAATGGTCTCAAAGAAAACGAATAATACAAAAATAATTATCGCTCCTCATGACCTGAAAAGAGTTTCTCATTTACAGTCAGTTTTTCCCGAAGCTGTATTGTATTCTCAAATTACAGATTCATCCTTTACGGATTCGGATGTTTTAATAATAGACAGCATCGGATTGCTTTCAAAATTATATTCATATGCAGATGTTGCAGTGGTGGGCGGAGGTTTTCATGATGCAGGTCTTCATAACATTTTAGAAGCTGCGACATTTGGAATTCCTGTTGTTTTTGGGAATCATTACCGCAAAAACCCTGAAGCCGATGATCTTATTTCTGCAGAGGGCGGAAAAGCTTTTGGAAATGAAGGCGAAGCTGCAGAATTTGTCCTTTTTCTGTTGGAGGATCAGGAAACACTTGCCGCAATGTCTCAGAACGCCGGTGAATGTATAAGTAGCAAACCTGACTCTACATCGCTTATCATCAGGGAAATGTTATCGTAGAAATCCCTGTTTCTTTATATCCCTGATGATCTGGTCAAAATTTTCAGGAATTCTGTCGGAGATCAGCCAGTTAAAATCGATCCCGTTGTTGATGAATAATTTTTCCAGATAAGAGTTTTGATGAACTTTATCTTCAATGCTTTCAAGCTGTTCGTCAATTTCCATCCAATAATCTTCGTCTAATTTTTTTATCAGAAGTAAAGCTTTAACGATCTTATTGATCAGATACAGGTACAGCTTGTAGACATTGTCAAACCTTTGTCTGGTAAGGTCTTTATTATGCTCTAAAATTGTATTGACCAACAGGAGATTAAGCGAAACTTCCCCGAATTTATCAGTCGTAATTTTCACGTGTTCCGTAATTTCGGCACTGAGTTTCCGGATAATGCTTAAATAATATTTTTGATTTCCGATATACGCTGAAGCAAGAACGATTTTCTCCTGGACAAGTTCTTCCATCGCATCCCGCTTATTGTCCGTGGTCTCCTGGTCGATAAGCTCAAAATACAGTTTTTTGGACAGTAATTTATCCTTTTTCAACAGCCTGAAAATAAGACGGTCTTTTTCTACATTCGAAAAAGCGCTGAGGGCTGCTTTAAATTCTTTTGAATACTCCATCAGTTAAAAATTTTAGAATATTTTAAAAATCCGTTCACTGCCCAATTGGCAGTATAATATAAAGACTTAAAGGTAGAAAACTGCATAAAATCCTTGTAGACAAGATACTGATCTTTAATGATGTTTTTCTTCTTTCTTGAAACGCTGTTCTCCCTCATCCTGTATTTTGCCAGGGTTTGGTTTAAAGGATACCCTTTTGGAATTTCTTTCAGTAAGTTAAGCCACATCACATGATCTTCCCGTTTACTTTTTACCGGGAAGAAAAACTTTCCTACCCTTTTTGTGTCGTAAATAGTCGAAACCGGGGCCAGTCTGCAGGTTTTCAGTAAATTCGAAAAAGTAACAATTTTATCCGCCATAAAATCTTTTAATACAGGTTCCATCGTATGTTCGTCACATCTTGAATAATTACAATAGACCAGTTCTGCTTTATTCTCCTGCAGGTAGGCGGTCATTTTTTCAAGGTATTCAGGATACCAGAAGTCATCAGAATCAAGAAACGCAATATATCTTCCCTGGGCTCTTTCAAGACTCTTATTTCTTGCATTTCCGGCACCACCGTTCTGCTCCAGGACCTGAAGTTTTATTCTCGGATCATTATATTTTTTTATAATCTCAACGGTATTATCTTTAGACAGATCATCAGTGATCAGCCACTCCCAGTTCTGATAGGTTTGGTTTAAAACAGACATTATCGTCTCTTCGATAAATTCTGCAGAATTATATGACGGTGTAATGATTGAAACGAGCGCTTTCATCGGTGTTACAGTTAATTATAAAAATTTTTTCTCATAAAAATGCCATGAACTGATTCCTACGCCAATGACTACGAGCATGCATACCAGTGCCATGATGTAAGGATTGTAGTCTTTAAATAATCCCAGCGTCGTAAAAGTTCTGATAATCGGAAAGTGGAAAATATAGATTCCATACGTGAAATCACCGTATTTTCCGAAATTATTCAGAAACTTAAATGAGTAAGCAATATAAAGCGTAATAATACCGATCATCATAGGAGAAAATAAGATAATCCCGGTAATTAAATCAATCCAGACCGTTAGTACAGCGATAAGGAATAAAAGGTTTTTATGCTTAATAAACTTGTCAAAGTTAAAATAAATCAGCATTCCCGGGATGAAAAATGATAAAGTTCCCGGAAGTTGTTTGGCGAGGGAGATCTTACCTAACGATTCAAAATAATTAAGATACACCAGGGATAAGAAATAGATGATCATTAAACTGATATTTCTGTACCTGTTATTCTTACCAAAAAGCAAGAACAGCAAAGGAACACAGAAATAATAGCACATTTCAATCTTCAGGGTCCATAATGCACCATTCACGGCCTGATTTCCGAAAACTCCGGGGAGCCACGGGGCTTTAAAATTCAGAAATAAAGAATTCCAGAAAAGATATTTATAGACCTGGGTATTGCTGAAATACTCCGTGAAGGAATAAGTACTTACCAGGCTTAATAATATGGCACATAAAAACACAACAAGCAGATAGGCAGGAACAATCCTCTTGATTCTCTTTTTCAGATAGCTTTTTAAACTGGAAGACCGGTCGTAGCTTCTCGCAATAAGAAAACCACTGACCACAAAAAACCCGAAAACGGCTATTTCTACGGGGCTGTGCTCAAAAATTTTAAGCTCGTCGGAAGCAGCTAAGGCTCCCAGATGTCCCACGAAAACGATAAAGGCGAGGAGAACACGTAAGAAGTCAAAATTATTTTTCGTTATGTCTTGCATCTGCATTTGCATTGTTTTATGCAAAAATAGTTCTTTTAATAAAACAGAGGCTCATTGCCATCGGCAATATTTGTTAAATAAAGGCAATATGGTCGATAATTGTTCATATATTTTTGAAAATAAATAAGTTTGAAATAATTTTTCACAAAATATTATTAAATAAATCAAAAAAATTATAATTTTAGCCCTTGAAAAATTTGATACATGAAGAAATTAGTATTACTATTTGCAGGTTTATCATTATTAGCTTTTACTGGATGTGAGGATGACGAGACTGAAAGAACATTTGGGATTGTCGGGTACTGGCAGCCGTTAAAAGAAGTGAGAACAACGGTTCCGTTAGGAGGCACCGGTGTTTCAGACGAGATTTTGTATTCAGACTGTCAGAAAGAATCCAGATGGGCATTTCCTGATAAGTATACCGGAAAAAGAACCGAAAAAGGCGATAGTGCTACTCCCGGACAATGTGCTACCGTTTACGAACGTAATTTCACCTACAACTATAGTGAAGATACAAAGGAAATAGAAATCAAGTATCAGGGCATTGTGGAGCCGGCAAGAGGAAAAGTAACTTCACTTACTGAAAACACGATGAATATCACCTTCGAAGATAAAACAGATCCTACGGAATATCAGTCTACAACATTTACTTTCAAAAGAAATAATAACTAAACAGTTTGTGATTCAAAATATAAAGATCTCGTCTTCGGATGAGATTTTTTTGTTAGTGTCTTGATGATAATTAATTATAAATTAAATTTTAATTTCTTTTAAAATCATTAAATTTGTGAAAATTAGAATCGGAATTAATGATAAAATTAAATCTGATATCTAAAGTCTAACATCTAACATCTATTATATAAAGTGTTTTACGATCATCAGCAGATAGAAAAAAAGTGGCAGAAATACTGGGAGGACAATCAAACATACAGGACTTCCGATAATACAGACAAACCCAAATTTTATGTTCTCGACATGTTTCCGTACCCGTCAGGTGCGGGGCTGCACGTAGGCCATCCGCTGGGATATATTGCATCGGACATCTATGCGAGATACAAAAGACATCAGGGCTTCAATGTGCTCCATCCGGTAGGTTACGACAGCTTCGGACTTCCTGCAGAGCAGTATGCAATTCAGACGGGACAGCATCCTGCGGTGACCACGGAACAGAATATCAACAGATATGAAGAGCAGTTAAGAAAAATCGGTTTCTCATTCGACTGGAGCAGGGAAGTAAGGACTTCTGATGCTTCTTACTATAAGTGGACACAATGGATTTTTATTGAACTCTACCATTCATGGTATAATAAAAATACCGGTAAGGCAGAGTCTGTATCAACTTTAATAAAACATTTTGAAGAAAAGGGGACGGAAGATTTAAATGCCAATCAAAATGATGAATTGAATTTCACGGCAGACGAATGGAAGAATGCTTCTGAGATCGATAAAGAAGATATCTTATTAAATTACCGACTGGCGTACAGGGCCGAAACAACGGTGAACTGGTGTCCTGCCCTGGGAACTGTTCTTGCCAACGATGAAATAAAAGACGGAAAATCTGAAAGAGGAGGTTTTCCTGTTTTCCAAAAGAAAATGATGCAGTGGAGCATGAGAATTTCTGCTTATTCTGAAAGATTACTGCAGGGATTAAACTCACTGGACTGGCCTCAGCCGCTGAAGGATGCCCAGGAATACTGGATCGGAAAATCTCAGGGAGCTCAGGTTAAATTTAATATCGACGGTCAGAACGAATTCGTTGAAGTATTCACAACAAGACCTGATACTATTTTCGGCGCTACCTTTATGGTACTGGCTCCGGAAAATCCATTAGTGGAAACAATTACTTCCCCGGAACAGAAAGCCGAGGTAGATGCTTATATTGAAGAGACTTCCAAAAAAACAGAAAGAGACCGGATGTCTGACGTGAAAAACGTTTCAGGTGCTTTCACGGGAAGTTATGCCATTAATCCTTTCAGCCATGAAAAGATGCCGGTCTATATCTCGGATTATGTATTGATGGGGTATGGGACAGGAGCGGTAATGGCTGTTCCTGCACATGATGAGCGTGATCACCGGTTTGCAAAGAAATTCAATTTAGAAATTAAAAAAGTTGTAGAAACTGAAGAAGATGTTCAGGAAGCTTCTTTTGATTCTAAAGCCAGTGTCTGTGTAAATTCTGATTTCTTAAACGGATTAAGCTATGACGAAGCTAAGGTATTAATTATTAATGCTATTGAGAAAAAAGGAATCGGTCACGGAACAACAAATTACAGGCAGCGTGATGCGATTTTCTCCAGACAGCGTTATTGGGGAGAACCGGTTCCTATTTATTATAAAGATGGGATGCCTTACACATTGCCGGTTTCTGCATTGCCTCTGGAACTTCCTGAGGTTGAAAAATATTTACCCACGGAAGACGGAGATCCGCCATTGGGGAATTCAAAAACTTTTGCCTGGGACGAAGCGAACCAAAAAGTAGTAGCTACCGGATTAGTTGATGATAAAACAGTATTTCCTTTAGAATTATCGACCATGCCGGGTTGGGCAGGAAGCTCATGGTATTTTCTGAGGTATATGGATCCGCAGAATGATGAGGTTTTTACAAATAAAGAAAAATCAGATTACTGGGGACAGGTAGATCTGTATATCGGAGGTAGCGAGCACGCAACAGGTCATTTATTGTATTCCCGTTTCTGGAATATGTTTTTAAAAGACAGAGGCTATATCAATCATGATGAGCCATTCCAAAAGCTGATCAACCAGGGGATGATTTTGGGAATGAGTGCTTTTGTGTATAGAATTGACGGTACAAATCAATATGTATCTAAAAATCTGGCGAAAGATTACCAGACTCAGGAAATTCATGTGGATGTATCATTATTAAAAGGAACTTCAGATGAATTGGATACTGAAGCGTTTAAGGCCTGGAGACCGGATTATAGAGATGCTGAATTTATTTTAGAAGATGGAAGGTATATCACAGGACGTGAAGTAGAAAAGATGTCCAAATCCAAATATAATGTCGTTAATCCTGATGATATCTGTGAAGAATACGGTGCAGACGGATTAAGATTATATGAGATGTTCCTGGGACCGCTTGAGCAATCCAAGCCATGGAATACCCAAGGTCTAAGCGGGGTTTACGGTTTCCTTAAAAAATTCTGGAATCTGTATTTTAATGGCGAGGTTTTTGAAGTGTCAGATGAAGAACCGACTAAGGCCGAATATAAAGTATTGCATACCTTAATAAAAAAGGTGGTTTACGACATCGAAAACTTTTCTTTTAATACCTCAGTATCGTCATTTATGATTGCCGTAAATGAACTGCAGAAAATAAAATGCAACAAACGCAATATTTTAGAACCTTTAGCCGTTATCATTTCTCCGTATGCACCACACATCTGTGAAGAGCTGTGGAGTATGCTGGGACACGGTGAGTCAATAGAATTTGAAAAGTTTCCTGTTTTAAATGAGGATTATCTGGTAGAAGACGAAATTTTATACCCGGTAAGCGTCAATGGAAAAATGAAATTTAAAATATCCCTATCTGCACAGCTTTCTGCGAAAGAAGTTGAGGATTTGGTGATTGCGGACGAAAAAATGCAGCAGATTTTAGAAGGAAAAGCACCGAAAAAAATCATTGTTGTGCATCACCGAATTGTGAATATAGTAATTTAAAAGAAAATTAACATTGGCAAATTTAAAATAATGAAGGCTTAATTTTTTTAAATTTTTAACGTAATTGTTAAAATTGAGAAATATTACCAAAAAAAGAGAAAATAATTATAATATCGAAATTGTATTAAAATTTCTTTATCAAAAAAAAGCAAAATGTTTATTTAAGACTCTTGCATTTTAATTAATTTTGCCTTTAATTTACACCCTGTAAAATTTTAAAACAATATAATTTAGTTAAATATGGAAATGAATGTTTCAAAAAATGATGAGCAAGTAGTTGCTAGAAAGGCAGGAGGTTTAAATCCAGCTGTAATTATTCCTATTCTATTCTTAATAGGAGTTGCTATTTATCTATTCGTTCTTGGTAATCCAGGAAATTTTAAAGATGCAGACAAACTAGGTGGGGGTTCTGTAGCTTTCTCAAGTGTTGAAGGAAAAGACATTCACCCAGAATCGTTCTTAGGCATTATCTACAAAGGAGGGGTTATCGTACCGATCTTGATTACTTTCATGATCACTGTAATCGTTTTCTCTTTTGAAAGATATTTTGTTCTTGGTAAAGCTGCCGGAAAAGGAAACTTAGACAACTTTGTTGTACAGGTGAGAAGCTTACTGAACCAAAACAAAGTTGATGAAGCTTTAGAAGAATGTGACAGACAACAGGGTTCTGTTGGAAACGTAGTAAAAGAAGGTCTTACTACTTACAAAGCTTTATCTCATGATACAACTTTAAACAAAGAGCAGAAAATGGTAGCGCTTAACAAAGCAATCGAAGAAGCTACAACTCTTGAGATGCCAATGCTTGAGAAAAACATGATGATCCTTTCTACCTTAGGTACTGTTGCAACGTTAGTAGCACTTTTAGGTACGGTAATCGGGATGATCAAGGCATTCTTTGCATTAGGTTCAGGAGGTGGTACTCCGGATGCGGCTGCACTTTCTACAGGTATCTCTGAAGCCTTGATCAACACGGCATTAGGTATTGGTACTTCAGCAATCGCTATCATCCTTTATAACTTCTTTACTTCTAAAATTGACGGATTAACTTACAAGATCGATGAGATCGCAATGAGTATCCAGCAGTCTTTCGCTGAGTTCAACTAAGAATCAGCAGGGAATTGCATTAAGAAAAACGAAGTTTAATTAAAAATAATTCAAAATAATGGCGAGAGTCAAACCAAAAAGACATGGAGTAGTGACGGATATGACGGCAATGTGTGACGTTGCATTCCTGCTACTTACGTTCTTTATCTTGACCACTCAGTTTAAAAAACCTGACGTGGAGCAGATCAAACCGCCATCTTCAATATCAGAAAAGTTACTTCCTGATGCCAGTCTAATGACTATTAATGCTACTCCGGACGGAAAGTTTTATTTCCAGCCAGTAGAAAATGCATCAGAGAGATTACAGCTTCTAGAAAAAATGGGACAAAAGTATAACATGACTTTTGATAACAATGAAAAAGCTGCATTCCAGAAAGTACAAGCAATTGGGGTTCCTATGAGCCAACTGAAAAGCTATCTTGATTTGTCAGATGAGGAGCAGAAGAGTTTCAAGAGTCCTACAGGGATTCCTATGGACAGTACAAATAAGCAGTTAGTAGACTGGGTACAACAAAGTCTGAGCGTGAATCCTGATTACAAATTAGCGATCAAGGGAGACGTTACCACTGAGTATCCAAAAGTTAAAAGCCTATTTGAGGGTTTAAGAGATATTGATTTTCTTAAATTTTGGTTGATTACATCACAAGAAGGTAAACCTTAATATCATTTAGAAATGGCAGAAGTACAAGTACAGGAAAAAGGCGGGAAAGGCGGAAAGGTTAGATCCAAGAAGCAGAATACCCGTGTAGATATGACTCCGATGGTGGACTTAGGGTTTCTTTTGATTACCTTCTTTATGTTTACAACCACATTTAGTAAACCGAATGTTATGGATTTGGGTCTTCCGGCAAAACCGAAAGATGAAAAACAAAAACCACCTCCAACGGAAATTAAACTTTCTAACTCCATCTCTTTATTATTAGGTAAAGACAACAGAATTTTCTGGCATCAGCAGGATAACACCTCTTTAACAGACCAGAATCTGAATGAAACTACTTTTGATAGAGAAGGGATCAGAAAAATAATTGAGCAGGCAAAAGCAAATGCGGCGGATAAAAGTAAATTTACTGTTATTATCAAGCCGACTGACGATGCTGTATATAAAAACTTTGTAGATATTCTTGACGAGATGGCTATTACCAAAAGCGAGCAGTACGGTGTTACCGATGTGAAGCCTTGGGAACAGGCTATTTATGAAAAGAAAGTCGGAGGATCTGCACCTGCAGCGCCGGCTACAAAGTAATTTAACCGTAAAATTTGTTAATCTATGGCAGATGAAAATGTATACAATCAGAATCTAACATTGGATGAGATTGTATTTGAAAATAGAAACAAGCAGTATGGTGCATACGATCTGAGAAATCAGTATCCGAAGCTTCTGACTAAATCATTTATTGTCGGAACTGCATTATTCCTGGTTGCGGCTTTGTCTCCTTTTATTTATCTTACCATTAAAAGACTTAATGAGCCTGAAAAGCAGGAAGTTAAAGCTGATTTAGTGGAAATTCTTCAGGAAGATAAAATTTTGGAGCAGCCTAAAGAAGAAGAACCACCTCCACCACCTCCACCACCAAAAGAAGAGGAAAAGATCGAGGTTATTCAGAACGTGGTTCCGGAGCCCGTAAGAGCACCGAAAATTGAAACGCCACCACCACCGATTTCTAAGCAGTTAGAAACGACGACCGGTCTTAATAATCAGGAAGGGGTAAAAGCTCCGGCTTATGTACCACCTCCGCCACCTCCAAATACAGGTACCAAAACCTCTACAGCAGAAGTTAAAGCACCGGTAAATACCAATGAGGTATATGACGTGGTAGACCAGTCAGCAGAATATCCTGGTGGGATGGATGCTTTAAGAAGATACCTTGGAGATAACTTCGATACAGGAAGTGTTGAAGGAGAAGGTAAGTTAACAGCAAAACTGAAGTTCGTAGTGGAAAGAGACGGTACTGTATCCGGTGTTCAGGTAACATCTAAATCAGGAAACGGAGATTTTGACAGCGAAGCAAAAAGAGTTGTTACCAAACTTAAAAAATGGAAGCCGGCTAAGAAAAACGGTGAAAGTGTAAGATCTTATTACTCTGTTCCATTTACAATTAATTTCGAATAAAATTAATTTATAATTAAATAATTACAAAAAAGAGAAGCATTTGCTTCTCTTTTTATTTTTTTTGGTATTTTTGTTATTATGATGTTCAATTGGTTATCCTTAGTCACAGGATTATTTTATATTATCTTAGGAATTGTAGTTATTGTTTATAAATTCTTTTTTACAATTCTGGAACCAACGATCGCATATGCGATGGGTGGTCTTCTTATTCTTTACGGAATATTCAGAATTTATAGAGCAATTTCAAAAATCAAAGATTCCGGAGATGAAAAGTAGTATAAAAGTTCTTTCCCTGTTAATCATTTTTAGCGTTTTTTTTACAGGCTGTAAAAAAGAAGATAAATCACCGTCTTATCATAAAGGTGAGCTTACCATTCTTACTGACGAATCTTTTAAGAGCGTTACTGGAGCTTTGGCAGATGGATACATGATTAATTATCCTGAAACAAAAATTAAAGTGGTGACTCAAAAGGAAGATCTGGGTTTTTTAGATCTTCTTAATGATAAAGCACGGATCGCAGTGATGTCGAAAACACTGTCAGCAGAAGAAATTAAAGCCTACGAAGAACAGGTGGATCTGAAATTTCTGCCGGCTAAATTTGCTGCAGATGCTGTTGTGTTTATTGTTCCCAAAGATTCTCCGAAAGAAAGTATTTCCATGGACGAAATTAAAAACGGACTGCAGTCTGATGATAAAAATTTCATCTTTGACGGTGCCAATTCGAGTAATATCAATTTTGTTGCCCAGAAATTAAATAAAGCCCCCGGAGCCCTGAAATTTTCTGTTATCGCGGGAAGTGAAAATATTATTGAACAGTTAGCAAAATATCCTGATAAAATCGGGGTCATCGGACTTAATACGTTCAGCCGTCCGTATGATAAGATTTCTGAAAACCTTAGAAACAAGGTGAAAATTCTTCCGGTTTCAGATAACGGAGAAATATATACTTCAGACGCCGAAGGCCTCAGAGAAATGAAATATCCTTTTACCAGAGTGCTTTATTTTTTAACCAATGAAGGAAACTTTAATATTGCTAATGGCTTCATCAGGTATTCCTGTACTCAGTTAGGACAGATGATCGTTCAAAAGGAAGGTCTTCAGCCTTATAATATTTACAAAAGGGAGGTTCAGATGCGTTAAAAAGTATTAAAGTAACGTTATAACCCAAATAAATACAGTATTTTGGTCTAAAAATTGTGTACAATATAAAATTCGAGTTAGAAATATAAAATGAAAGATATAATGATTATGAATGTAAAGAAGATTGCTTTTGGAGCAGCGGTGGTATTTTTTACCAACTTTGCCTTTGCGCAAACAGTGCAAGATGGGATTAACAGTATTGACAGCGATAAGTTTGCCCAAGCAAAAACAAATTTCACAAATATGATTGCTACGGCGCCTACAGCAGAAAATTATTTCTATTTAGGAAATACATATCTTAAGCAGGTAGAGCCGGATTATGCCAAAGCTACGGAAAGCTTTAATAAAGGAATTGCTGCAGATGGAAAAAGTTATCTTAACAAAATTGGTTTAGCTGCTGTAAAGTTAGGAAAAGGAGATAAGGCAGCGGTTGCTGAGATCCAGAAGATCGTTACCGATTCAAGAGAAAAGGATGCTGAAGTGCTTTTCAGAGCGGCAGAAGCTTTGACATTATTTGAAAAAAATAATGCTCCCGATCTTGCGATTCAGTATTTAAATAAAGCAATTGAGAAAGCACAGAAAAAAGGAGTTCCAGCGAACTATTACTATACGTTAGGGGATGCCTACAGAATCAAAAAAATTCCTGGAGACGCAATGAGTGCTTACGAAAATGCGCTTCCTTTAGCTAAAAATAAAGCTTCTGTTTACACCAGAATGGGAACTTTATGGATGGCTGCTCAACAATGGCAGCAGGCTAAGAAAAGCATCGATCAGGCCATTGCAACGGATCCTACTTATGCACCGGCCTATAAAGCACTAGCTGCTTATGATATCAAATATCAGCAAAATGCAAAAGCAACTCAGGATTTGATCAACTATACAAAATACGCTGATGAAGATCCGTATACAATGCTGGAAATTGCCAAGCTTTATTTTACCAATGAAGATTATACCAACTCCAAAGCAGTTTTGGATAAGATCTTTGATAAGGTAGAAGATCCTATTAAATTTAAATTAAGAGCATACCAGTTGTATGCTGACGGAAAATATGCCGAAGCTAAACAAAGCATGGATACCTTTGTTTCTCAGGCAGAGAAAACCAGAGTTCAGCCTGCCGACCAGGGATTACAGGGTCTTATTGCTGCAGGTCTTGCAAAGGATGAAAAAGATGCAGCTAAAAAATCTGCTCTTATGACAGAGGCTCAGCAAAAGGTAGCGATCGCAAAAGCAGCAAAGGATGAAACAATGAAATGGGATATGGAATTGGCTAACATCGCTGGAGGCGGAGGAGCTTCTCAGTCTGCTGCTGATTCAGGGCCTACCAACCCTACCATTGAAGGCCTGAAAAAGCAGGTAGCAGCCAATGCTCAGGATTCTGATGCTCTTTATAAACTGGCAACAGCTTATCAGGATGCTAAAAACTGGAACGGAGCGATCCTTACATGGCAGAAAATGATCAATGTTCTTCCTGACTGGGCACCGGCATATTACAGCCAGGGTTATGCTTATCAACAGGCTGGAAACAATGATGCGGCTAAAGTGGCTTACGAAAAATATATTACCACTGTAAAACCGGCAGAAGTGGAAGCTAATAAGCAGACGCTTTCTTACGCTTATTTTGCCGTAGCCTATCTTTCAAAAGAGTCGGATATGACGAAAGCAAAAGACTACGTTGCTAAATCATTACAACTGGATCCTACTTATCAGGATGCTGTAAAATTAAATGCAGAAATCAATAAATAATTTATAACTTAAATTATAGATATTAAAACTTCCCATTCATCGTGTTTGGGGAGTTTTTGTTTTATGATTATATTTGGAAGCATGAAAACAGATATACTAGCGTTCGGTGCTCATCCGGATGATGTAGAGTTAGGATGTGGGGGAACCATTGCCAAATTGGTCTCAGAAGGAAAAATTTGTGCTATCGTAGATCTCACGAAAGGTGAACTCGGAACCAGGGGCACCGATGAGACGAGAAGACTGGAAGCAGCGGACTCTGCCAAAATTTTAGGGGTAGCGGCGAGGGAAAACCTGGGTATGAAAGATGGTTTTCTTGAGAATTCTGAAGAATACCAGATGAGGATTGTAAAAATGGTACGCAAATACAGGCCGGAAATCGTCTTGGCCAATGCAATCGATGACAGACATCCGGACCACGCAAAAGGAGCCAAATTAGTATCGGATGCGTGCTTTTTATCGGGACTCAGAAAAATTGAAACGGTTCTGGAAGGAGAAAATCAGGAAGTATGGAGACCGAAGCATATTTTTCACTATATCCAGTGGAAGGATATCAAGCCGGAATTTGTTATTGATATTTCCGGTTATCTGGATAAAAAAATTGCAGCGTGTATGGCTTTCAAAACCCAGTTTTATGACCCTGCTTCAAAGGAACCCGAAACTCCGATAACATCGAAAGACTTTTTTGAAAGTCTTACGTACCGGGCTCAGGATTTGGGCAGGCTTTCGGGAGTTACTTATGCTGAGGGATTTACGTCTGAGAAGCTAATTTCTTTGAAAAATTTCGATGGAATTGTTTGGTAATTAAAAAATCTTCTCTATATTTGCACTCACAAAACGGTGATTGTAGCTCAGTTGGTTAGAGCGTCGGATTGTGGTTCCGAAGGTCGGGGGTTCGAGACCCCTCATTCACCCAATAAAAGTACACTTTTTATAAAGTGTACTTTTTTTATTTTGTACCGGCCAGAAATTATATTGGCCATCTACAATTCTGAATTTTTTTAAGATTTTAATTACAATTTCAGTTCACAGCACCAACTTGGGGGATTACAGCAGATCATGACGCATTTTGCATACGCCTTTTCAGGAACATGATGTGTTATTTATATTTTATTTTTGAAGCTATTTCCCGCTTTTCGTTGCAATCTTTTTTTCCAAAAAAGGATTTTCACTGCAATCGGGACTATGATATTTATTTTTTATTATAAAAACGCGAAAAATATCAACTGGACTTAAAAAAAATATTTCCTTATTTTTAATCACAATCAACAAAATATGGAAATAAAAGTTAGCGTAAAGCAGCTGGGCAGGAAGCATCCTGTTCTTTCGGAGCACATTCTTGATATTACTCATCAGGAAAATACCATTTCCCTGAAAAATCTTTTACAACGGATCGTTGAACAACAGGTAGAGGCATTCAACTCAAAATCATTTGAACTGGAAGATAAAGATATAACCAAAACACCTCAGGAAAACTATCTGAATATTCTTACGGATACCGGGAAATCAGGCTTCGGAAGTATCTATAATGAAAAAAAAGCCGACCCGGAAAAAGCCAAGGTAAATGTGCTGCAGGCGTACGAAGATGGGCTATTTGCTGTTTTTTACAATGATGAACAACTCGAAAGCCTCACCCAAACCATAGATTTAAGTCTGAAGTATCCTTTTACCTTTATCAGGCTTACTTTCCTTGCCGGAAGCTACTGGTAGTAAGATCGGGACGCCAAAGGCCGGAATTATAATCTTTTACAGGTATTCTGATGAGCCTTATTCCGATCCCCTTGAACTATTTAATAACACTAAATCACAATATCAATGGAAATCAGTGAAAAACTTAAATCGAAAAAAACTGTCGATTATCACAAAAATTTAAAAAAAGATTTAAAAGAACAGGCGGAAAAAGGATTGCTTTCCAAACTTTTTTCTAAAACGAAACTAAAAAAGGAAGTTGCGGAATTCGGATTGTTGCTTCTGGGTAAAAATGATTACTATGATTATCTTACTTTAAGGTCTCCTGAAGCTGAAGAACTGAAGAAACATATCAAAAGTAATCTTTGGGAAGACAAAGACTATTATGAACTGTTAGTTTATTTTTTTAATGATCAGGCAGAACTGGTAAAACATGCATGGAATAAAATGCCCTTCAAAATGTACCAGACGGGCTACGATCGCCGTTCTTTCCGGGCACCGAATAATGAAAGATTTATTTTGCTCAATCAGTGCAATTTCCTGAGAACTCTCCTGCAGCTTCCGAGCATCTATTCTTATGACTCAGGATACCAGTCTTACGACCTGTCCCTGAAGGAGCAGATTATTTACGATAATGAGCTATCAAACAATCCCAGTCAGTTTTACATCTGGTCGGCAGCTATTGATACTGGAAATAAAGAAATTTATCAGTTGATAGAAGATATTATTTTTAATAAACACGCCGAAGGGAAAGTTTCACGGAATATAATCAAAGCTTTGTTGAACAGTGACCAGAAACACTGTTGGGACCTCGTGCAAAAGCTTCTGCTTGCCGCACAACGCCAGGAAGGTTTACGCCAGACTGTTCTCGAATCTTTGGACGAATCCGGGACTGAAGCATTACAATATATGGTCAATGTCATTGAAGAAAATAAATTAACACGTTTTTCTTCCGTTGTGAGGTCTGTCGCAACATGGACCGGGCTGGGCTGGGAGTCCGAAAAAGAATCGGTTGTAAAAAATATAGTGTCGTTAGCAAACAGATATTTCAATAATCCTGAACAAATTGCAGAAGCGGTACAAAGTAAAAATAACAATGAAGTTTACATGGCACTTTGGGTACAGGGTGTATGGGATGTCGAGCTTACGGTACCGTATCTGCATCAGTTGTTTGACAGAGGAAATGTTGAGAAGAAGTGCCTGGCGGTAAAATTTGCGATAGAAACCGGCGATCCTTATATTCAGATGCCTATCCTGTATAAAGCAGTGCTTAATGGCGATCTGCAGGTCCTTGCATTTGCGGGACAGCCATTGGCAGGATTGTTAAGCGCCAATGTGAAATCAAAATTCTATGTTGACAATCCGGATTATCCTGACTTCTTTGAAAAACTTCACGAATTAACACAAAAAATACAGGTTAAAGAAAAGAAATTTGAAAGCATTATTTTTTCCTGGCAAAATGCCATATTCAGCAAAAGCAGTCTGTATGCTTGCATGTTTTATCTGGTTGGCGAGGATCGTAAAAAACTGGATCTGGTTCTTTCCTACTTCGATCAGTTTGAACTTGGCTTGAGAGAACAGCTGACAAGAACTATTCTTGACGAATTCTACTGTTATTCTTATTCCTACAATTTTGAGAAAAAGAAAAAAGCAGTGACTCCCTTCCAGAAGGAATTTGCTTTCAGGATTATCAGAGACCGGGGAGAATCTTTAGTGGCATCAGGAATCAACGTTTTACAGCAGAATCCTTTACAGCAGGAGGAAGTATTGCTTTTCTACGATTTATTCAAACGAAAGGGTGGAAACCTTCGTAAAAAACTTATAGAACTGATGATGAAACAGGAAGATACTGTCTTGATACCATTGGTAAATGAACTGATCCTGAAAGGAGACGTGGAGCAGAGAACGGCGTCGCTGGATATCATGCTTCAGCTTCAAAAAGATAAAAGGATTCCTGCTCAGATCAATCAGTGGCTTCAGCAATACACGGAGAGGACAAAAGTTTCCGAGAGAGAACAAAGTATGCTGGATCAGCTTGATCCTTCCGGAGATAAAGAAATTCTCAGTGCTGAAAACGGGTTCGGATTTTATGATCCCGCCGTAAAGTCAGAGGTGGCATTGCCTGTAGTAGAAGATGGCTCAGTTTACCGACAGGCCATAAAAAAGAATAAGTACGGTTTTACCCAATCACAGGATCATATCAGAAAAGAACTGAAAAAACTGAATGATCTTTTCCTCAGCCATCAACATTATGAATATGAAACCGAAGACTGGAATGGTTCTTTAACAAAGGAATTACTGGGAAACAGTTTCCGCCAGATCAAAAGAAACACCGATGGGTTTACAGGGGAAGAACTGACTGCCAATTATCCTTTGCATGAAGTCTGGGAACAATGGTATCATGAATCAGGACTGCAGCCGCGGGACTTATTTTTATTAACATTTGTGGATAACTGCGATCGCAAAAAATTCAGAGATTTTCTGGAGAATTATGTATTCTATCATAAAGATATGATCCCTAATCCTCTCAAAGATAATTATTACTGGAACAATCCCGTTAAGAGCATCCTTGAATCACTGGAATATAAATTTATATTCCAGGAAAAAAATGATTTCTTGATTGATGCCTGCAGCAATTTGTTTGCTCATCTTCCTGACGATGTCATCAGCTATAAGGCAAAACAGAGTGAATATTATTATGGAAACCGTGGAGACGGATGGCAGCACGTAGGTTTTTTCAATGTGTTTTTACAGGGTATAGCCTATAGAAAACTTACTCATGAGCAATTCGTAAAGGTATGGAATCTTTACCGTTGGATGCAGTTCAACGGGCTGGAAGAGAATATCCAGTATACGGTCCCGCCCTTCTATTTATTCTGTAAGGCTTATGAACTTGGAATCATCACCAGAGATGAGCTGTACGAAGGGATTTTCACAGCCGAAAGAGCAATTCAGGAACTCACAACTACCAAATTTTATCATCACAGCGAAAAATACCTTGAAACTTTCCCTTTCCTGAAACCCGTTATAGATGGGATCCGGGATAAGTTTCTGGATATCGAACTGATTCGGGGTGATTCTAATACTTCAGTTTCTCATTTTGTACAGGAATTCCAGTCTGTGTACGGAGCTGACCGTTTTGTACAGATTTTAAAGGGCTTAGGTAAAGCTAATCTTTATGCAAATTATATATACAGTTACAGTGGTGACAGTATGACCAAGCAGAAACTGTTTTCCTATCTGTTGTCCAACTGTTATCCTTTAGAAAGTGATACTCAGGAATTATTTAATGAAATGGTGAAAAAAGAGAAGATCTCAGAGCTTCGCTTAATTCATGCTGCCGTATATGCTCCGCAATGGCAGAAGCTGATCAGTAATTATTTAGGCTGGAAAGGTTTGGATTCGGCAATCTGGTGGATGCATGCCCATACCAAAACAGGGTCTTACCAGGCACAGAATTCGGGTCTTGAAAGTGAAGTGGCAAAATACTCTTCGGTGGATGTTCAGGATTTTCAGGATGGTGCTGTAGACAAAGAATGGTTTACCCGGGCATATAAAGAATTAGGAAAAGCACGATGGGAAATGCTGTACGATTCGGCAAAATACATCTCCGACGGGAATGGCCACCGAAGAGCACGATTATATTCTGATACCTTAACCGGCAGTCTGAAAATAAAAGAAGTGACTGCAAAAGTAAAAGATAAACGTGATCAGGATTATCTTCGGGTATACGGACTGGTGCCTTTAAGCAAAACAAATCCGGAAAAAGATGTGCTGAACCGGTACGAATATATCCAGCAGTTCAAGAAAGAAAGCAAGGAATTCGGCTCCATGAAGCAGGCGAGTGAGGCACTGGCAATCCGGGTCGCATTGGAAAATTTAGCCCGGAATGCAGGATATCCTGATCCGATCCGCTTAACATGGGCTATGGAGACCAGACAGATTCAGAATCTGCTGTTTAAAGATACTCAGGTAACCGTTGATGGCGTTACCGTAGGTTTAATGATCGAAGATGACGGAAAAGCCAATCTGGTTGTTTTCAGGGATGATAAACCGTTAAAATCTATTCCTCCTAAAATTAAAAAAGACAAAGCCGTTATCGAATTGGGCAATAACCGCAAAATTATGCGTGAACAGTGGGTGCGTTCGCGAAAAGGGCTGGAAGAAGCGATGATAAGAGGTGATGAGTTTCTGTATGCCGAAATTAAGAACCTTTTTGAACATCCGGTTATTGTAAAGCATCTTGAGAAGCTGGTATTTATTTCTGATGAAGGTAAGACTGGATTTTTCCATGATGGAAATCTGGTAGACGCTCAGGGTGAAGTTCATAAATTAAATGAAGACAGTATCCTCAGAATTGCACACTGTGTTGATTTGCATAATCAATCGGTATGGAGTGATTTTCAGCATTACTGCTTCACAGAAAAACTGATTCAGCCATTTAAACAGATTTTCAGGGAATTGTATGTTCCTACTCCGGACGAATTGCAGGAGAAATCGGTTTCACGCCGGTATGCCGGCCATCAGGTGCATCCGAAGCAGACTTTAGCCTTGCTGAAAACTAGAGGCTGGAAAGTGGATTATGAAGAGGGATTACAAAAAGTGTATCACAAAGAAGACTTTCAGGTCAAGCTATACGCGTTGGCGGATTGGTTTTCACCAGCTGATGTGGAAAGTCCAACCTTGGAAACAATAGAGTTCCATTCGCTGAAAGATTATAAAAATATTCCGTTTGAAGATATTAATCCGAGATTATTTTCAGAAGTAATGCGTGATATCGATTTGGTGGTTTCCGTTGCGCATGTGGGAGCCGTGGATCCTGAAGCCAGTCATTCATCGGTCGAAATGAGAGCTGTACTGATGAAAGAAACGGCCAGACTGTTTAAACTGGATAATGTGAAAATTGAAGGTTCTCATGTATTGGTGAAAGGACAGTTGGCGGAATACAGCGTTCATTTAGGAAGTGCTGTCGTACATCAGGTTCCGGGCAGATATTTATCTGTTCTGCCTGTTCATTCCCAGCATCGGGGAAGATTGTTCCTGCCTTTTGCGGACGATGATCCGAAATCTGCTGAGGTTTTGTCTAAAGTCTTACTCCTGGCCAAAGACAACGAAATACAGGATCCCACTATACTTTCTCAGATTAAAAGAGAATTTGTCTGAGGACTGGAACTCAGGATGGAAGCCGGAAGTTATTCCGGTTATAAGGGTAAGACCGCTAAACTCTGATGATAAGCACGATTACCTTCTCTGCCTCAAGTTCCCGTACTCAGTTTTAAATAAAAACGGTACACTGCTGAAAAGTGTACCGTTTTGTTATTGAAGTTGTTTAAACTTATTCAGGAAAAAAGAGTTCCGAGAAAATTAGCAATTTTAGATTGCAATGTAAAAGACTAACAATCTGGAACTCATCAGCAAAAATAAAATAGAGAAATGAATTTCATCATTTAAGCAGAGGGAAAGAGGATTTTCTACGAAGTTTGACTTGGTAAAAATAATTCAGATCATTATAAAACGGCTGAAAACCGGCTGCCAGTAGCGGAAACTTTTGTTAAAGGAGTATTATGGGGAAGAAAATACCGCAGAATTACGTGTACTTCAGAAGAAAATCAAAAGATTTTTAACAAAGACTTGCATTTACTTTTTCTGCGCAAAGTATATTAATTAAATTAACTTAAGGGTTTAGAAATCTCTTGGATTTCCTTTGTGGTTTGCTACAGACCACCACACGAAGGGATTGTGCGGTAGCGGTGTGTGGTTATTCTCCCACACTTAAATACATTTTAAAAAGATACCGCGAAATTAAGTGTGCCTCAGAAGAAAATCAAAGATTTTCAAAAACTTACGTGTGCTTCTTCTGCGTAAAGTTATTACTTAAATTAACTTAAGTGTTTAGAAATTTCTTGGATTTCCTTTGTGGTTTACTACAGACAACCACACGAAGGGATTCGTGCGGTAGCGGTGTGTGGTTATTCTCCCACACTTAAATACATTTTAAAAAGATACCGCGAAATTAAGTGTGCCTCAGAAGAAAATCAAAGATTTTCAAAAACTTACGTGTGCTTCTTCTGCGTAAAGTTATTACTTAAATTAACTTAAGTGTTTAGAAATTTCTTGGATTTCCTTTGTGGTTTACTACAGACAACCACACGAAGGGATTCGTGCGGTAGCGGTGAGGGATTCGTGCGGTAGCGGTGATGGAAGCCGGAAGTTATTCCGGTTATAAGGGTAAGACCGCTAAACTCTGATGATAAGCACGATTATCTTCTCTGCCTCAAGTTCCTGTACTCAGTTTTAAATAAAAACGGTACACTGCTGAAAAGTGTACCGTTTTGTTATTATAAGTGAATCTTGTTTAACATAAAAAAAGCATCTTTTTTCAGATGCTTGTGTTTTTAAGTATTGTTTGGCTTAGACTTCGTCGTCAGAATCTATAGTGAAAGATTTGCTTTTGAAGTCTTTGTCATGCTTTTCTGATATTACATCCTCACCCTTCTCGTTAATGATGAAATCTGTGGATTCATTAAACATCTCCTGAAAACTTTTAAAATCTTCTTTATAAAGATAAATTTTGTGTTTCTCGAATGTAGCCTCTCCATTCTCTCCGAAGTTCTTTTTACTTTCGGTAATCGTAAGATAATAATCTCCTGCTTTCGTCTCACGCACATCAAAGAAATAAGTTCTTCTCCCTGCTTTTAACACCTTCGTGAAAATTTCATTTTCATGGCGTTCCTTGTATTCACTCATTGTTAGATATTTTTTAATCTTGTTAAGAACAAATATAAAAGTTTTCTTTTAATCACAAAATTTTTTTTATGATTTATTTAACATTTGTGAACAAATGAGCTATGCAGTTACAGAATTGGTAATTTCGGTAAGATTAATAATTTTATCGGCTCTCTGAGCGCTAGACTCTCTGTGTGTGATGATTATAGATGTTGCATTGTGAATTTTAGCATCTATATTCTCAAGGATGTTCTGTTCGGTCTCAGTATCCAGCGCAGAAAGTGAATCGTCGAAAATAATGATTTTCGGGTCTTTAATCAGGGCTCTGGCGATACAGATTCTCTGTTTCTGACCTCCCGAAAGCATGACGCCACGTTCACCAACGAGTGTTTTATACTGTTCTTTGAACTCAATGATATTCTTATCTACATCTGCAATCTTAGCATATTCAACTACCTTTTCGTGAGTAGGATCATCGATGGCGAAACCAATGTTATTTTCAATGGTATCTGAAAACAGGTAGCTTTCCTGTGGAATGTATCCGATGAAGTTCCGGTAATTTTCTAAATTATGTTCTTTAAGGTTTTTACCGTCAATTAAAATTTCACCTTCAGTAGGATCTATTAACCTGCAGAGCAATAAAGCAATGGTAGACTTTCCGCTTCCGGTCTTGCCCATAATAGCCAGGGATTCACCCGCCTTTAAGGTAAAACTTAAATGATCAAGGGCTTTAATTCCGGTATTCGGATAAGTATAAGATACATTTCTGAACTCAATATTTCCTTTAATAGGGTATTTGTCAAAATTTTTATTTAAAATCTCTGATTGCTTATCCATAAATTCATTAATCCTCTGCATGGAAGCTTCCGCTCTCTGATTGACAGAAGTTACCCATCCGACCATAGAAAACGGCCAGATCAGGATATTAATATACATGAAAAAATCAGCGATTTTCCCGACACTCAATTCTCCGGCGATATATTTCTGTCCTCCTATCAAAATAACCGCGACGTTCAGCAATCCGATGACGAATAGAATAATCGTAAAGAAGTAGGCTTCAGTTTTTGCTAAATCCAGAGCTTTGTCCTGATAGTCGGTTACTTTAATACCGTAATTATTTTTAATGTATTTTTCTTTTGCAAAAAATTTCACTACCCGGATTCCGGAAAAACTATCCTGTACAAAAGTGGAGATAGCAGACTGGCTTTTCTGCATGATCTTCGATTTTTTATTGATAATCGAACTCACTTTAAATATGATAAAAGATAGTACGGGTAGGGGTAGCAACGTCCACACGGTCATCGAAACATCCGTTTTCACCATATAAATGCTGGTGATCAGCAGAAGAACAATTAAATTCACCACATACATCACCCCAGGTCCCAGATACATTCTTACGGCGACGACGTCTTCACTCAGCCTGTTCATCAAATCTCCGATTGTTGTTTGTTTGTAATCGGTCAGAGACAAATCCTGATAATGCCTGTAAATTTTATTTTTAAGTTCATATTCAATTCTTCTTGAAGCCACAATAATCGTCTGGCGCATCATAAAAGTGAAAAATCCTGTAAGAAGAGAACATCCTACGATAATAGCAACGTAAATCAATACCTGTCGGTTAAAACCAAGGTGGCCTCCTTTTGTAAGTTCGTCCACTGATTTTCCTACAAACTGAACTTTATATATATTGAAAAAATTACTGGCAATAATGAATAATAACCCCCAAAACAATAATATTTTGTGCTTCCAGAAGTAAGGGTTCAGAGTTTTTAAAGCTTTCATAAAGTTTACAAAATTACGAAAATACAAGTAAACTAAGAATTTCATCAATTTTAAATTTCATATCTTTGCAGCCATAAAAAAGCTCTTTGAATGTTAGGAAGACGACAAATCCGTGAAAAAGTAGTACAAACTGTGTATTCTTATTACCAGAATCCCTTAAAGTTTGATGTTTTAGAGAAAAATCTATTCTCCGGAATAGACAAAATCTATTATTTATACATCTACCAGCTTAATTTTTTGGTTGCGCTAAAAGATTTAGCCGAAAATCAGATCGAAATCGGGAAAAACAAATACCTGAAGACTGATGCTGATATTAACCCTAACCAAAAATTCATTAACAATCAGGTGTTACGCAAACTGGAAGAAAACCCTGAAAGATTATTCTTTACAAGTCAGCACAAGCAATTGAAATGGGATCTGCATGATGATTTATTGGTGAAAACCTTTCAGAGAATCACTGCCGGAAAGCGTTATCAGGATTTTATGAAAGAAGATGAATATTCTTTTGAAGAAGATCAGAAATTTATCGGAAAATTATTTTTGCGTTATATTGCTGAAAACGATGATTTCCATGAATATCTTGGAGATAAGGAATTATCATGGTATGATGATATTCATATTGCCAATTCAATGGTACAAAAAACGATCGGGTTTCTGAAAGAAGAGGAGGAAAGCAGAACTTTAATTAAAATGATTAAAGATGAAGAGGATAAAACATTTGCTGCCAAATTATTAAGAGATACACTGAACAATTGGGAAGCAAATGAAAAGAAACTTTCAGAAAGACTGGAGAACTGGGATCTGGAAAGAGTTTCGTTAATGGATAAAGTAATATTATCTACGGCTATTGCGGAGCTTGATAATTTTCCTTTTACGCCTTCAAGAGTAGTTATTAATGAATATATCGAGATTGCAAAAGTATTTGCCACAGACCGGTCAAATATCTTCATTAATGGAATTTTAGATAAATATTGTAAAGATCAAAATAGAATTTAACATGAAAAAGACGTTATCAATTATCGCCTTGTCGATCATAGGCCTTGGTTTAGTTTCTTGTAAAAAAGAAGCTACAGGAACAGAAGTTACTGCTAATGCAGATTCTACTGCTGTTCAAACTGATAATATGGCTCCTGCCGATTCATCAGCTGCCTCTGCTACTACAGAAGCTGCCGCTGCACCGGTTTCTAACCAGCCTACAACATCTGTTGCTTTATCAGAAAATAATTTTGATTTTGGAAATATCAAAAAGGGAGATAAAGTGGAGCACGTGTACGAAGTGACCAATACGGGAACTAATCCTTTAGTGATCTCTGAAGTAAAGCCTGGATGCGGATGTACGGCTCCGGATTTTACAAAAGATCCGATTTTACCGGGTAAGAAAGGAAAAATCACCTTACATTTTGACTCTTCAAACTTTGACGGAAACGTGAGCAAGTATGCTGATGTATTTGCCAATGTAGAAAAAGCACCTATCAAATTAACATTTACTGCAAATATTCAACCTTAATTCAATGAATATGTTATCAATATTTTTACAGGCAGCTCCGGGCGGGGGTTCTTCATCTCCGATGATGCTTATCATGATGGGGGTGATGTTTGTAGGTTTTTATTTTTTGATGATAAGACCTCAGATGAAGAAGCAGAAGCAGGAAAAAAACTTTCAGGAGACGTTGAAAGTCGGAACCAGGGTAGTTCTTACTTCAGGTCTGCACGGGAGAATTGCCCAGATCCAGGATGATGGCTTCGTGATCGAAACATTATCGGGAAAATTAAAATTTGAGAAAGCTGCTGTATCAAGAGAGTTTACAGAAAACCGTTTCGGGGATAAAGCAAAAGCTGCTGAAAAAACCACAGCAGACAAAAAAGAAATAGAAACTGAAAAGAAATAAATTTCAGTTTTAAAACAGTACGTTTCGGCGCGGTGAGCAAAGCTCACCGCGCCGATTCTTTTACAGGAATGTCTGAATTCAAACTCCTAAAAAGCTGTGATTCGGAGTAAAGTGTAGAATCCGGAATTCGTAATCATTACAATTTATTTTTAATGTTAAAGGATAGGTTTTATGTTATTCCTGAAAACAGTTGTGAAACTTGCGTTTAAAAAATATCTTTGTTCCATGAATCAAAACACTGCTAAAACCGTTCTTATTCTGGGGGCCAATTCCGACGTAGCCAAACAATGCATCAGGCAATACGTTCAAAAAGGATTTTCAGTGATAGCCGCCTCCAGAAATACAGGGTCGTTGGATCATTTTGTTCAGGAAAATCATCTGAATTCGAAAGTTAAAGTTTTGTCTTTTGATGCGGTTGATTTTGATGCTCATCAGCCATTTTATAACCAGCTTCCGGTAAAACCACATATTGTTGTTTATGCTGCAGGATTTTTGGTGGATAATGAAAAAGCCATGAAAGATTTCAGAGGCGCTCAGCAGATGATGTTGGTGAATTATATGGGAGCGGTCTCCATTCTAAATATCATTGCTACAGATGCCAATAATAGAAATTTAGAAAGAATCGTTGGATTATCATCGCTATCAGGTGTTCGGGGACGGAAAAGCAATTTCGTTTACGGAAGTACAAAAGCGGCTTTTACCACCTATCTGGCCGGATTGAGACAGGAATTGTCCGTCAGGAATATTACAGTCAACGCTTTGGTGATAGGGTATATAAGAACGAAGATCAATGAAGGTTTACAATTGAATGAATCATTAATGATGGAGCCGGATTATGTAGCCGGGCATATTGTCAATGCCGGAAACTCTTTTACCATTGTTCCGAATTTTAAATGGAAACTCATTTATTGGATTTTAAAAATACTGCCTGAGAGTGTGGTGGCGAAGCTGCCATGATTATTTCACTTGCCTGGAATATTTTTGAAGATAGTTTACCAACGTTTCATAATCAGAATTATTAAATTCATTTTTAGTAAAAACAAAATTTAAATTACCTTTTAACAAGCCAACTATAAGGTAACCATCGACGAGGTTATAATTAATTTTGTTCCAGACAGATCCAAAATTATTAAAGATAGTTTTGATTTCTAACGAGTTTTCATTCAGAGAAATAATACTGACCTTATGATCTTTATCACTCTTGACATCCTGTATATTTTCTTCAACAGCCTTATGAAATTTTTTCTTAGAAAGAATATATTCATATACGATTAAAAATATATATCCGATATAGAGAAATCCGACATATTTAAAAATATAAGGTATGGGCTTTGTTTAAAATCATTTAATGGAGCAAAACCTATCGCTAAAAAGATGATGGAATAAATAACAGCTTTCTTTAATTCTGTAGTCTTTCTTTTCCAAAGATACTTAAAGAAAAACCTCTGGTTTTCTCTCTCAATTTTTTCATTAAAAGGGATTTCAATTATAATACCTTCACTCATTGTTATGCGCTGAAAATTGGCCGGACAAAAATATCAAAAATTACTCAATATTTCCCAGCAATTCCAGCACCTTCATCATATCAATTCCTTTCCCTAAAACCGGTTTGAAAAGATCTCCTTTCTCTTTAATTCTTTCCAATGCATTATGAATATTAAAATCTGTAGGTCTTAACCCGGGTTTCAGTTCTTCCCATTCCAGAGGCATAGAAACAGAAGCTCCCTCTTTGGGCCTTATACTGTATACGCTTGCCAATGTCTGCCCTGTTCTGTTCTGAAGATAATCAAGATAAATTTTTTTATCATCGCGTTTCTGAAGACTTCTCTCTAATGTAGTTATCTTCGGTAGTTTATCATTCACCTGCTTCATCAAAATATGGGCAAAATCTTTGACCTGGTCAAAATCATACTGTGCTCCCATCGGGATGTAAATGTGAATTCCTGTACTTCCTGAAGTTTTACAGTATCCTTTTACTTTAACTGACTTTAAAACTTCATTCACCTGCAGTGCAGTCTCAATCACATCATCGAAACTGTTTTTCTTTGAAGGATCAAGATCCAAAACCATAAAATCCGGATGGTCCAGGTCGGGAAGGGCAGCATTCCATGGGTTAAGGTCAATACAGCCCAGGTTATTCAGATACGCCAGCGTTGCTTTATCATTGCAATAAATATAGTCGATGTATTTATCATTGGATTCCGAATACACCTGTGTGGTTTTTATCCATTCCGGAATGTTGTCACTGGCATCTTTCTGATAAAAACCCTGTTCTTCTATACCATTCGGAAACCGGTTTAATGATAAGGGGCGATTTTTTAAATGGGGCAAAATATAACTTGCCACAGATTGATAATACTCTATCACGTCCCCTTTGGTGACATCATCTTTCGGAAAATAAATTTTGTCCTGATTCGTTAATTTTACTTTATGTTTATTTAAAGTAACTTCTTTCTCTTTTTCAGAAGTTTTTGTTGTCTTTGGAGATGTTTTGGCTTTCATTTCTTTGGGTATTATATTAATATCTTCTGGGTTTTTATCTTCGCGAATAGCTATAAAAACAGGATGTCTGAAAATTCCGTCTTTCGTGATTTCAGAATATTTTATTTCACAAACAAATTCGGGTTTTGTCCAGGTTACCGGCATATTGGTTTTTGGAACCGTTTCAAAGGGTGATGATTTTATTACTAAATTTTTAAGCCTGTCATGAAGTTCGTGTATGGATTCCTTATTAAATCCGGTTCCGGTGTGGCCTGCATAAATAAGCTGACCGTCGATATATTTTCCCAAAATCAATGCTCCAAAACCTTCTCTTGAACCTCTGGGTTCTGTAAATCCACAGATGATTGCTTCTTCAGTATTGGTAAATTTTATCTTTAGCCAGTCGGAACTTCTGAGATTTTCGACATACAGACTGTCGCATTTCTTGGCAATCATTCCTTCCAGTTTCATTTCTTTCATTTTACTGAAAAAGTCGATCCCATTTTCCGGGATATGATCACAGTATTTAATAACATCCGTTTCTATAAGCGCTTCTTTTAAAAGCTCTTTACGTTGGATCAGCGGTAATTCTTCAGTGGAATGGCCATTAAGCCATAGTAAATCGAAAACCTGGTATGTCAGAGCAAGATCAGGATTATCTCCGATCTGCTGCAGCAATTGAAAATTAGGTTTTCCGTTTTCATCGTAGGCAACGATTTCTCCGTCAAGAATCATTTTATATTTCTGATTTTTGAAATCCTTTGAAACCTTTTGAAATTTTGATAAGAAGGAGATTCCGTTCCGGGAATAAAATAAGGGTTGTTTTTTGCTGAGATCGGCAATGGCACGGTAGCCGTCCCACTTGATTTCAAAAATCCAGTCTTCATCATCAAATGCTTTTTCATAAGGCTTGGCCAGCATCGGTTTAATAAAGTTCTCCAGTTTTTTCTCATCCACTAAAGAATTGAAGCGTTGGAATTTTGGCTTTGTTTCAGCAGTTATGACTTCTTTTTGCTGCTTTTTAGGCTTTTTTTTTCCTCTAAAAATTGAGTAACCAGGGAATTTTTGGCCGTATTTTCTTCAGCATCGTATTTTTCCTCTGCATAATCATCCTTATGTTTAATTAAAAGCCAGGCATTATTTTCGGCATTTTTCATTTTAACCAATGCAAATTCCCCTTTAAGCTTTTTACCGTACAGGATAAACTTTAAAGAGCCGGATTTCAGTTCTTTAAGCAATTCTTTTTCATCAGATAAAGTGCTGTTTTGATCTAAAGGTTCGTAAGTCCCGCTGTCCCAGACTTCGACCTGTCCTGCACCATAATTTCCCTCCGGAATATTTCCTTCAAAATCTTTGTAATCATAAGGGTGATCTTCCACCATCATCGCCAGGCGTTTATCATCCGGATTTAAGGAAGGACCTTTCGGTACAGCCCAGCTCTTCAGGACCCCTTCCATCTCCAGCCTGAAATCATAGTGGAGGCGTGAGGCGGCATGTCTCTGGATAACAAAAATAAGCTTGTCTTTACTTTTTTTTGTCTTTCCTTTGGGTTCACTGGTTTCGTCGAACTTGCGTTTTTCGTTATAATCTTTAAGAGCCATTACGATGCATTTTTAGATTTGGGAGTTTGTAAGCTGGCTTTCAGCTGAGCCATAAGATCGATCACTTTGCCTTCTTTTGCAGGTTCGGCTTTTTTCGCTTTTACCCCTTTTCCTTTGGCTTTCTGCTTAATGATTTTCATTAGGGATTCAGTGTACGTATCTTTATACATTTCAGGATCGAATTCCTGCGAGAGTTGTTCTATAAGGCTCACTGCCATTTTCAGTTCAGCAGGTTTGGGCGCTTTCTTGGCAGGAATTTTTAAATCTTTGTAATCTCTGATCTCCTGTGCAAACCGCAATCTGTTTAAGACTAATACGTCATCATTATAGGGACGGATCATTCCAATTGCTTCACTTTCCCTGAGAACAAAAGTTCCAACCCCTACCATTTTTGTTTTAGCGAGAGCATTTAACAAGAGTCTGTAAGCATTTTCACCATTCTTCTGAGGTTCCAGGAAATAGGGATTTTCAAAATAAACGGAATCTACTTCTACTTCTTTCACAAACTGATCAATGGAGAGTATTTTAGATTTTTCAGGACTAGCGGCTTCATAATCTTCCTCATCAAGAATAATGTATTTATCCTCCATAAGATAACCCTTAACAATATTTTCCCACTTGACTTCCTTTCCGGTTTTTTCGTTTACCCTTTTGAATTTGATATTCGAAAAATCAGATTTATCAAGCATATCCAGATCCAGCTTGCTGGTTTCTGTAGCAGAATAAATTTTCACCGGAATATTAACCAAACCAAAGCCGATGGCACCGTTCCAAATTGCTTTCATTGTCTTACATTTGGTTAAAGGCGTGCAATCATTGTGCCGAGTGATAAATTTATATTAAATGTGGTATCGAAGCATTGAATTAAAATAAAATAGAGAAAAATAATGAAAATATTACAACAAAGTGAATCATTGATAAACTTATTATTGTAATTTGCGCCGAAAATATAGTACATAATGAAAACTGTTGTTACTCTGTTATTGGTCCTGGGAATCAATATCTTGACATTTGCACAAAAGGTAGATTATAAAAATAATATCATCGCGGTAGATGGCAATAAAATCGGAAAGGTTGAAGTTCAGAAACAGAATCTGGGCCTGACGAAAAATTTTAATCTCTACTCCATGGACGGCGAAAAATTGATCATCGCTGTTTTAAGTACAGAATTTGAAGGCGACAGGAATGACAATACCACCATGTATTACCGTTTTACTTTTTTACCGACAAACCAGGTTGGAATTTTTAAATTATCAACCTTAGGAATGGAAAAAGGGTTTGTTAATTTAGTAGGTAAAGGGGGAATTATAGACGGAAACACTTTAAACGCCAATAAAGTAACGGAGTTGATTGCTTCAAAAGGAGTCTCACCAAGAACGGCTGTTAATTATACATTGGTTTCCCGAAACAAAAACTGGCCGGTGGAGTTGAAGCAGGACCGTTCTATTGAGCAGGGAGAGACCATCGGTTTCTTCAACTATACGGGAAGCATCGGTGGGCAGGATACGTATGAGTTTTTTGTTCCGGATGGCGTGATGGTTGCTAAAGTAAGTTTTGCAGGTGGCAATAATGCGCAGAATTTTGAACTGTTTACAGCCCGTGACAGCGTAAGAAAAGTAGTTCAGATTCCGCAGAAAGATAAAATAGGCTCTGTTTCTTCCAGCATTGATCCTAATTTGCTTACCCTTAAAAGAATTACCGCGTGGCTGGTACAGAATAATTATTTATAAAATACAACTTAAATACACAGGCGGAGATTTTCTCCGCTTTTTTTGTGTTTTTATTGTAGCTTCAAATTTATAAATAAACTGCTCCGGTCATCTATTGCATAGCATACCAGATTTTATTAAATTAATTTCTGTTTTTTCAGATTTTATATCGAAATTGTTCAAAAATTCCAGATCAAGATAATAATTTGTTGAAATATATTTATCATGATATACTTTTGTTGAGGCTTTCTTCTGAAAGATTTCATTTAATGTAGCTTTGTCGATATTGGTAAATGCGGTGAGTATCGGTAAGGATTTATTATAATATTTAATGGTAATTTTAGTTTTTACAAATTCGATATCACTTTTGTTATAGAAAATATTCACATACTCATTTTGATCTTTCCCTATACCAAAAACATAATCTTCTATCATAGCGTCAGTCAGATCAATATCCTCAAAAATCTTATACCGTTTTATATCCTGAACAACAATATCCCGGTTAAAATTTTCCAGAGGAAATCCTTTCTCGTTGTCAATAATTGATCTGATATAAAGGTAAATGGGAGCAACAATAAGAATTCCAATCACAAAATAACCACCCTTAAAATCAAGGCTGTCTTTGTCTCTTGAATACCCGATTCCGTGAAAGAGGATAAACAAACCGGTAAACCAAAGAACCGTTATCACAACTTTCCAGGTACTCCATTTTTCACTTTTCAGGCCTGGCGAATTTTCCTTTTCTTCTGATGTGTTCATATCAGTAGGTCTTTATTGTATCGTTTTGAATATAATTGAATTTTGATGTTTTTATATCTCCAATGTCGGCATCCATATCATATTTTTTAGAAATAATAATGTACCTGTTCTTTTCATAACAGTGCCTGATTACTTCAATAGGAATACTTTCATTATTTTCAAAATTGATAAATCCTGTAAAATGATCACACCTGTAACGACCTTCTGTACCCTGAAAATTATTGAAAACACCTTTCAGATCATCCTGACTGAAAAAAATGCCATTAATTTCAGCAGAGGTAATTTTACTGTTCTGTAAACTATTCTGAAAATTGGATTTTATAAGTTGTTTTCCACCCAAAAAACAAATGAAACTAATGGCAATCAGAGTTCCTGCAACATATAAATTCTCTGAAACGTTCTCTTGTACATTAGAAGGATAGTAAAGCATTTTTTTTGCGAACGCTAAAAGGCAGAATATAATTCCGATAATGGCCGAAATATATCCGAAGGCAGAAAGTATTAAGATAAGTGTACTCATAATAAAAAAAGCGGAGAAAAAATCTCCGCTTCTGATTTATGCTTTTAAATTCAATCGTAATTCCAATTCGTCGAGCTGTTCATCAGCAATAGCTGCAGGTGCATCGATCATTACATCCCGTCCGGAATTATTCTTAGGGAACGCGATATAGTCTCTGATGACTTCATTGCCGTCAAGAATAGCTACCAGACGGTCAAATCCGAATGCCAGACCCCCGTGAGGCGGTGCTCCGTATTTGAAGGCGTTCATTAAAAATCCGAACTGCGCTTCTGCCTCTTCTTTGGAGAATCCTAAAAGGTCAAACATTCTTGACTGCAATTCTTTATCAAAAATTCTGATAGAACCTCCTCCGATTTCGTTTCCGTTCAATACCATATCGTACGCGTTGGCCCTTGCTTTTCCGGGATCAGTTTCCAGTAAGTGGATATCTTCAGGTTTCGGAGAAGTGAAAGGGTGGTGCATCGCGTGATAACGTCCGCTTTCCTCATCAAACTCCAATAATGGAAAATCTACTACCCATAGTGGAGCAAATACATCCCCTTTTCTTAAGCCTAAACGGTTTCCAAGCTCCATTCTCAATGCAGAAAGCTGAGTTCTCACCTTATGCTCGTTTCCGGAAAGGATCAACATCAGATCGCCTTCTTTTGCTCCGAATCTGTCGATGATTTTCGATAGATCTTCTTCGTTGTAAAATTTATTCACAGAAGAAGTTTTTACCCCATCATTCTGGAACTTCGCCCAAATCATTCCTGAAGCTCCGATCTGCGGTCTTTTTACCCAATCCACGAGCTCATCGATCTGTTTTCTTGTGTAATCCGCACATCCTTCTACATTGATTCCGACTACCAGTTCAGCTTCATCAAATATTTTGAAATCTTTTCCCTTTACCAGGTCGTTCAGTTCCACGAACTCCATTCCGAAACGGATGTCCGGTTTGTCATTTCCGTATTTCTGCATCGCATCTGCGAAAGTCATTCTTGGGAATGCTCCGAATTCCTGACCTGTAATATCTTTAATCAGCGTTTTCGTCATCCCTTCAAAGACATTCATGACATCTTCCTGCTCTACGAAGGCCATTTCACAGTCGATTTGTGTAAATTCCGGCTGCCTGTCTGCTCTAAGGTCCTCATCACGGAAACATTTCACGATCTGGAAATATTTATCCATTCCACCTACCATCAACAATTGTTTGAAGGTCTGTGGAGATTGTGGAAGAGCATAAAACTGTCCGGGATTCATCCTGCTTGGTACCACAAAATCTCTCGCTCCTTCCGGAGTGGACTTAATTAAAACAGGAGTTTCAACTTCAATAAATCCTTCATCTGAAAGATAATTTCTTACCTTTTGCGCCATCTTGTGACGGAAGATCAGTTTATCTCTCACCGGGGCTCTTCTGATATCCAGATATCGGTATTTCATTCTTAATTCTTCACCGCCATCCGTTTCATCCTCAATCGTAAAAGGGGGAAGCTGAGATTCGTTAAGAACTTCTAATTTTTCAACCAGAATTTCAATCTCTCCGGTTGGAATATTGGGGTTTTTGCTTACTCTTTCGATAACACGTCCTGTTACCTGAATGACAAATTCACGTCCCAGCTTTTTTGCGTTTTCCATTAATTCCGCTGTCGAACGGTCCTGGTCAAAAACAAGCTGGGTAATTCCGTAACGATCCCGAAGATCTATCCAAATCATAAATCCTTTATCGCGGATGGTCTGTACCCATCCCGATAGTGTAACTTTTTCATTAAGATGTTGAAGAGATAATTCTCCGTTTGTGTGCGATCGAAACATAAATATTTGTTTAAAGTTCAGTATATAAAATTCAGGGTTTCCGTTTTTACAGTTTAAAGTTTTGAATATCAAACCTGAAAAATAAAAACAGAACCATTGAATTTTCCGACTGCAAAGATAAGATTTTTGAAGGTTTTAAAAACAAAAAAACTCCCTTTCGGAAGTTTTTAAATGGTATTTTAAGCATTTTTATTTCAAAACTGAGGTCAGAGATTCTTGTTTATATTTCACAGCAATGTCTTTTGCTGTTTCCCCCTTTTCATTTTTCAGATTTTTTTGGGCTCCTTTTTTAAGAAGTGTTTTGGCAAGATCTGCTTTTCCATATCTTCCTGCAATCATTAATGGGCTTTGTCCGCCACAAATTTTATTAACATCGGCATTGTTGTCCACTAAATAACTGAAAATATTCTTCCGGTCGTATTTCACACTTAAGTTCAGTAAGCTGAAGGAGTTTTCTTTTACAGCAAAACATGTATTAAAATCATCCTTCGAAAAATTCTTCTTGAAAGCTTCAACCTGATCGGTCTGGAAGGCCTGCATTTGTTCTTTAGTTATTTCCTGTGCCCATAACAGATTAGCAAAAATTGAAATACCAAAGACTAATATTGTAGATACTGTTTTCTTCATGACCTATTTTTAATGAATATACAAAACTAAAGTAAATTTTTGACTCAACATACTAAGTTTTAATAAGATTTGAATTTGTACTTTTGAAACGGTGAGAAACGGATGCAAAATGAAAAAATATTTTGATTTTATACGGAAATCTTTAAGTGGAGAAGAGGTGGATTATACCAAAGTGAGTATTAGAAATGCCGTTCTTTTACTGGCTATTCCGATGATGCTGGAAATGGCCATGGAATCTGTCTTTGCTTTGGTAGATCTTTATTTTGTAGGGCATTTAAAAGAAAGCGGGTATGCCATACAGACTGTGGGGTTAACCGAATCTGTACTTTCTGTTATGTATTCTATTGCGATCGGAATGAGTATGGCGGCCACCGCTTTGGTCGCAAGACGGGTAGGAGAGAAAAATCCCGAACAGGCTTCAAAAAGTGCTGCGCAGGTAATACTGGTCTCTTTTGTAGTGACTTTTATCCTGAGCGTAGTGGGTGTGGTTTATGCTGAAGAGATTTTAGTGATGATGGGTTCAAAACCTGAAGCGGCAGCTTTCGGAAAAGATTTCACGAGAATTATGGTGGGAAGCAGTGTGATCATTATGCTTTTGTTTTTAATTAACGGAATCTTCAGGGGCGCGGGAAATGCTGCTGTTGCGATGAAAAGCCTGTGGATAGCCAATATTGCCAACATTATCCTTTGCCCGGTTCTGATAAAGGGTTTCGGGCCTGTCCCTGCAATGGGACTCACCGGTGCGGCTGTAGCAACAACGATCGGCAGAAGCATCGGGGTTCTTTATCAGCTGTATCACCTCCTCATTGCCGATTCTCAGATAAAAATCAGAAAAACCTATTTCGCTCCGGATCTTAAAATGATAAAATCAATCGTCAAAATTGCTACGCCGGGAATTTTTCAGTTCGTCATTGCTTCCTGCAGCTGGATATTTTTAGCGCAGCTGGTAGCCACTACAGGAGGGGAAAACGCTTCGGCAGGTTACCAGACGGCTCTCCGGCTGATGATGTTTTTTATGCTTCCTGCCTGGGGACTGAGTAATGCAGCGTCCACACTGGTCGGGCAGAATATGGGAGCCGGTGAAATGTTGCGTGCCGAACAGTCGGTGTTGAAAACAGTAAAGTATAACGTATTTTTTATGCTGACGGTAAGTCTTATATTTTTCTTTTTAGGGGATTTTCTTGTAAGCTTCTTTACAAAGGAAGCGGAGATCAAGAGTTTTGCTAAAAATGCCCTGCATATCATGAGTACCGGTTTTGTGTTCTATGGAATCGGAATGGTAATGATCAATGCCTTCAACGGAGCCGGAGATACCTGGACGCCGACGTGGGTAAATGTTCTCGGGTTCTGGCTTTTTCAGATTCCTTTAGCTTATTTTCTTTCGCGGCATTATGAAATGGGACCTAAGGGTGTTTTTATATCGATCCCGGCAGCAGAAACCTTAATCACGGTTCTCGCTTTTATGCTGTTCAAAAAAGGACGATGGAAAACGGTAAAAGTATAAACGGGGATCAGAGCGCGTCACATTATATCTTCATATGTATTTTTTAGTTTTGGAATTTTCAGTCTTAAGAACCTTAAGCAAATATTTTATAAAAATTTTAACAGCCTGATGCTTTGAATTCTAAGACATGTTTTTTAAATTCGTATTCATCAACAAAATACTTAAATATTATGGGAAAAGGAGATAAGAAATCCAAAAGAGGAAAAATTAACAATGGAAGTTATGGTAAAAGAAGACCTAGGAAAGCTTCGAAATCTCACACAGCTTCAGAGGAAAAAGCGAAGTAATCAAAAATAAAAAAGACCAAAGATTCTCTCTGGTCTTTTTTGATATTACAAAATTAAATTATTTTCCGAACAGTCCGCCAAGGAGATCTCCCAATCCGCCTCCGCTCTGCTTTTTATCCTGGTTATTGTTGTTACCTCCAAGAACACTTCCCAAAATGTCATTCAGCGGATTTCCTGAGGATTGAGATGAGTTCCCGCCAAGCATGCTGCCTAAAATATCATTCAGCGGACTGGATTGTTGATTCTGAGCCTGGTTAGAGGCATTTCCAAGGATTCCCCCCAACAGATCTCCCAAACCACCGGCTCCGACATTGTTCTGCTGTTTTTCTTTACCGATATAGCCCATGATAACAGGAGCCAGCATCGCTAATACAGGTCCGATTTTATCGATGGAAATTCCCGTATTCTGAGATAACCTGTTTTCTACATTTTGTTTATCGCCTCCAAAAATATGGTTCAGGATGGAACTTCCTTCTCCTTCTCTTGATTCTGCCTGTGAAACATCATTTAAAATACTTCCGTCATGGTCCTTATCCAATGCATTATTCAGCGCTTCAGCTTCTTTAGCATCCTGAGATTTGTTTCTTAGGTAAGAAATAATAAGCGGGGCAGCAACGGCTAATAAAGCCAGAATCTGATTTCTGCTGATTCCGAATTTATTTTCAGCTTTTTCGGCAACCTGGGTTCCGGTATTGCCTGTCAGTAGATCGATTAAACTCATAATTGTGTTTATTTAATTGTTAAGAGAATCAAAGTTATCAAAAAATATTCCCTAACCCTTTTTTTTAACAAAAATTATAACCAAATTTTAAGATATCCTATAAGGTGCTGATTTTCAGATTAATTTTTTAGAATAGGTACATTTGAACATGCTTCTCCGAACATTAAAGACTTGACAAGAGGCTGCAGCTGTTCCACCAATTCGATGTATGCATTTTCTGGAATTTCTTTGTCAGAACACCCTTTTACCAAAACCCGTTTTCCTCTCATTTCTTCAAAATCATAGGTCTGAACGGCGTTATGCATTAAAAGAACTTCCAGATCTTCACGGTTTCCGAAAACTATTTTTTTAGTTACCCCTGTAAGCTTTGCCGTGATTAAAAAATAAGCCCAAAGGGGAACAATCGCATCGGCAGAATTATAAATGTAGACGTAAGCATCCTGATAGTCTTCAGTATTAATAGCTGCTACTTTTTCGCGGAAGTCTTTTTCTTTTAAAATCATTTCCATGAAAAGAAAATCCTTAAGATCTATTCCTTTTCTCAGGCCCTTCGGAACAAGATCGGTAAGATCAAAATTGATTAAACCGCTTTCCGCAACTTTATTTCGGATTTCAAATTCTTCTGACATTTTTATCATTATCTTTGAACAAATTTACAAATTAAGATTTTATAACGGCTTATTTTGTTCTCTATTCCTATCATAGAAGCCTCCCATAATTCAGATGACCTTACAGAAAAATGAAAGGAGCTTTCAGGAAACTATAATAATAAGAGATTTCATAAGATGAAGTATTACATTATCGCAGGTGAAGCTTCCGGAGATTTACACGGAAGTAATCTGATAAAAGCACTTAAACAAAAAGATTCCCATGCAGAATTTCGTTTTTGGGGTGGTGATCTGATGGCGGCACAAGGTGGCATAATGGTAAAGCATTATAAAGATCTGGCTTTTATGGGCTTTTTGGAAGTGGCTAAAAACCTGCGTACGATTCTGAATAATATTAAATTCTGCAAGGAAGATATCAGAAACCACCGGCCGGACATTTTAATTCTGGTAGATTATCCCGGATTTAATTTAAGGATCGCAAAATTTGCAAAAGAACTCGGAATAAAAGTAATCTATTATATTTCTCCTCAACTCTGGGCCTGGAAAGAAGGCAGGGTAGAAGTGATCAGAAAATATGTGGATGAAATGATGGTGATTCTTCCCTTTGAAGAAGATTTTTATAAAAAACACGGTGTTCATTCTCACTTTGTCGGGCACCCTTTATTAGATGCCATTTCCGACCTCAAGGACATCAATATAGAGAATTTTAAATCGGAAAACAGGTTAAACGAAAAAGAAATCATTGCCCTTTTGCCGGGTTCCAGAAAGCAGGAAGTGGAAAAGATGCTGGACATTATGCTTTCCGTAAGACCCTATTTTAAAGAATATCAGTTTGTCATCGCCGGAGCGCCAAGTCTTCCGAAAGAATTTTATCAGAAATATACAGATGAAAATGTACACTTTGTTTCGAACAGAACCTATGATTTATTAAGGTGCTCGAAGGCAGCGCTCGTGACTTCCGGAACCGCAACCCTGGAAACAGCCTTATTAAATATTCCGGAAGTGGTCTGCTACAGAGGAAGTAAAATTTCCTACGCCATTGCCAAACGATTGGTCAAAAATATCAGTTACATCTCTTTAGTTAATCTGATTATGGATCGGGAAGTGGTAAAAGAACTCATTCAGAACAATCTTAATACGAAAAATCTTGTGGAGGAACTTAGAAAAATTATAGACGGCGAAAAGAGAATCGGGATTCTAAAGGAATACGAACTTTTACGACAGAAACTGGGCGGCAGCGGAGCAAGTGAAAAAGCTGCTGAGGTCATTTTAAAAGTTTAAATTATTGAATTATTTACCCATATCGTAGAAGTTTTTTCTGTGATTTTTATTTAATACACCGGAAATAGCCTGACTTTGGAAGTTCCGAAGTTTTGATTTGTGATTATTCAATTCTATCAATAGTTTTGGATACCGAAAATCATATGCTTGAATAAACAGCCGCTTTTCATTCTCGCTATCTGCTTTATCTCCGGAATTTTTTTTCAGGATTATTTTTGTCTGGATGAAGATATCTGTTTTTTGATCGTTGGATTTGCTGCGGTTATTATAATTTTTTCTTTTTTAACGTCCTACTTCTTTTTTAAAATCCGGCCTTATCTGTTGGGTTTTATGTTTTTTTCAATGGGGATTTTTATTCATAGACAGAATACTTTTTCATCTGAAAATATTTCCGTTCCCCGAAATGAAAATATTAAATTTAAAATTTCTAAAAAACTCAACACCAACGAGAAGAATAAAAAATATGAAGCAGTAATCCAGGCAGGACATCAACAATTCAATGCGGTAGTGTATATTCCGAAGGAGCACGGGGAATTGGATTTTATACACTATTATAAAGCTGACGCCTACCTTTCTGAGCCGAAACCTCCGCAATATGATTTCCAGTTTGACTATTCAAAATATCTTAACAGAAAAGATATCGGATACCAGTGCTATATTCCTGATGAGATCTTCGCTGCTCCAAAACCTGATGTGAATCTGAGAGAACAGTTTTCTCAGAAAAGGTTAAATGTTCTCCAAAATATCGATAGTACAGCCATGTCTTCACAAAGTCGCGAATTTCTTAAAGGAATCATCCTTGCCGACCGTACAGAAACAGATCCACAGACTGTGAAGGATTTTAACAGGTCCGGATTGGTACATTTCCTTGCTATTTCGGGGACTCATATCATTGTAATTTTCGGGTTGCTTCACTCCTTACTCGTCAGAATTTTTCCGTTTACATTGAGAAAGTATACCATTATTCTCAGTTTGATCTTTATATGGCTTTTTGCTGCATTTATAGGATTTGGAAATTCTGTAGTCAGGTCATGTATTATGTTGAGTGTATACTTTATTTATATTCTGCTGCAGAGAAAACCGGATCTGCTGCATGCTCTGGCACTATCGGCTCTTATTATTTTGATGATGGATACCCGGCAGATTTTTGATGTTGGCTTTCAGTTAAGCTTTTTGGCTGTCTTAGGAATTTTCTGGTTAAATCAGCCTATCTTAAAATATTTTCCGAAACAGGATCATTGGTTTAAAAAAATAATTTTTAATACCATTTCGATTTCGATCTCTGCACAGGTATTTACGCTACCGCTGGTTTTATATTATTTCCATCAGTTTTCATTGATTTCTATCGTAGCCAATTTCATCATTGTTCCATTTGCTGAACTCATTATTATCTTTTCGTTTTTAATGACAGGCCTGATTGCTTTTGAACTGGATTTTATGCTAATAAATAAAGCGTATGATATGGTCATTCATATTTTATTAGATGCTATCCACTGGTTTTCCGGTTTTCAAATCCCGTTTTTCGACAATATAGCAATGCATCTGATGGAGGTGATCTCACTTTACTGGATTATTTATCTGATGAGGTTTGCTATATTAAAACCAAGCATTAAAAATTCTGCAAAAATCATCATAGCTGCGTTCGGCTTTTTTATTTTGAGAATGGGTTTGAATTTTTATGAAGCTCAAAAAGCTGAAGTCCTGTTTTATGATTTTAAAAAATATAAAGTGTTGTCCATTAAGAAAAGAAGCAAGGTTTGTTTTTGGGTGGATGCTCATGCAGATCAAGAGAAAATTATTCAGTTTATTGTTAATCCCTATTGTTCATCAAGACGGATCAGTGGCATTGAAATCAGAAACTTTCCGGATTCGGCAGAAAGTGTGGTCTATGAAGGGAAAATGTATAATTTAAGATAAACGATGGTTTTTTGTATTTTATTTATGGATCACCGTAAGCTTCTTATTTAGAAAGATTACAAACTGTATAATTGTGAGATTTCTCACTTTTTGATGTAGTTAACATTTCTTAATTTTGTGGAAAATCAAATTTAAACTTATATGGCAGGTTTAACGAGTTCTACAATAGGTAGAAAATATGCTATGGCATTGTCAGCTCTATTTTTGCTGATATTTCTGGTGATGCACCTTTCTGTAAACCTTTTATCGGTTTTCGGTGAAGATGCTTACAACAATGCTTCGCAATTTATGGGGTATAATCCTCTTATTCAATTTATAATGCAGCCGGTTTTAATGTTTGCTGTAATTTTTCACTTTGTAATGGGCTTTGTGCTGGAAATTAAAAACCAAAAGGCGCGTCCGGTAAGATATGAATCAAACAATCCGTCTAACAACTCTACATGGATGTCACGAAATATGATTATTTCAGGGGCGGTGGTTCTGGCTTTTATCTTTCTTCATTTATATGATTTCTGGTTACATGAAATGAATTATAAATATGTGGACGGACTGCCTGTTGAAGAAACACGTTTCTGGGGAGATCTTCATGCAAAATTTGCAGATATCTGGAGAGTGGTTCTGTATATTATTTCCTTCATTTTATTGGGACTGCATTTGGGACATGGCTTCCAATCGTCTTTTCAGTCCATCGGAGCGAGACATCCAAAATATACACCTGTAATAATGGCTTTCGGAAAATGGTATTCGATCCTTATTCCAGCTGGTTTTGTATTTATCGCAATTTTTCATTTTATAACTCAATAATAATATCAATATACTTATGAGTAAATTAGATTCAAAAATTCCAGCAGGTCCGTTAAAGGATAAATGGAAAAATCATAAAGACCATATGAACCTTGTTGCACCCAACAACAGAGACAAAATTGATATTATTGTTGTAGGTACAGGTTTGGCAGGAGGTTCTGCTGCAGCTACTCTGGCTGAGCAGGGGTATAATGTGAAGGCATTCTGTTATCAGGATTCTCCGAGAAGAGCACACTCTATTGCTGCTCAGGGGGGAATTAACGCTGCTAAAAACTATCAGGGTGACGGTGACTCTACCTACCGATTGTTCTATGATACCATCAAAGGGGGTGACTACAGAGCGAGAGAGGCCAACGTTTACAGATTAGCTGAAGTTTCTGCAAATATTATCGACCAGTGTGTTTCTCAGGGAGTTCCTTTCGGAAGAGATTACGGCGGCCAGCTGGATAACCGTTCATTCGGCGGGGTTCAGGTAAAAAGAACGTTCTATGCAAAAGGGCAGACGGGCCAACAGCTATTGTTAGGAGCGTATTCTGCGATGAGCCGTCAGATCGGTAAAGGCAGAATCAAGATGTATAACCGTCACGAGATGTTAGATCTTGTAATCGTAGACGGGAAAGCCAGAGGAATCATCGCAAGAAATTTAGTAACAGGGGAGATTGAAAGACATTCTGCTCACGCTGTTGTTATCGCTTCGGGAGGTTATGGAAATGTATATTTTCTTTCTACCAATGCTATGGGTTCAAATGTCTCTGCAGCCTGGAAAATTCATAAAAAGGGAGCGTATTTTGCAAATCCTTGCTATGTACAGATTCACCCGACCTGTATTCCTGTTCATGGAACACAGCAGTCTAAACTGACTTTGATGTCTGAGTCACTAAGAAACTCCGGAAGAATCTGGGTCCCTAAGAAAATTGAAGATTCCGTAGCGATCAGAGAGGGTAAATTGAGACCTGAAAATATTAAAGAAGAGGATAGAGATTATTATCTGGAGAGAAGATATCCTGCATTCGGAAACCTGGTACCAAGAGACGTTGCGTCGAGAGCCGGTAAAGAAAGATGCGATGCTGGTTTCGGGATAGAAAATAATGATACTAAGGAAGGGGTTTACCTGGATTTCTCTACCGAGATCATTAAAAAAGGTAAAGAAGCTGCTATCGAAAAACATATCCATAATCCTACAGATCAGCAGATCTATGATTTAGGAAAAGCCTGGATCGAGGAAAAATACGGTAACTTATTCGTCATGTACGAAAAAATTACTGCTGATGATCCTTATAAAACCCCAATGAAAATCTATCCTGCAGTACACTACACAATGGGTGGTGTTTGGGTTGATTATAATTTACAGTCTACCATTCCCGGATGTTTCGTAATCGGTGAAGCAAACTTCTCGGATCACGGAGCGAACAGATTGGGAGCTTCTGCTTTGATGCAAGGTTTGGCAGACGGATATTTCGTTCTTCCTTATACCATTGCAGATTATCTTTCAGCAGACATCAGAACAGGAACGATCCCTACGACTTCCGGTGAATTTGATCAGGCTGAAAAAGAAATTAAAGATAAGATCAATTTCTTCTTAAATAATAAAGGAAAGTATTCAGTAGATCACTTCCACAAAAAATTAGGACACATTATGTGGAATAAAGTAGGAATGGGAAGAACTCCTGAAGGATTGAAAGAAGCTATTGCTGAAATTGCACAGGTGAAAAAAGAATTCTGGGCAGATGTAAAGGTCCCTGGTGATGCTGATGGAATGAATACTGAACTTGAAAAAGCTTTCAGAGTCGCAGACTTCATTGAACTGGGACAATTAATGGCAATCGATGCATTACACAGAAACGAATCTTGTGGAGGGCATTTCAGAGAAGATCATGCTACTCCTGAAGGTGAAGCAGAAAGAGATGATGTTAACTTCAAATACGTAGGTGCCTGGGAATATCAGACAGATGATATCACAACGGAAGTTCTGCATAAAGAAGATCTGATCTACGAAAATATTGAAGTTAAAGCAAGAAGTTACAAATAATAGATATGGAGATTTTAAAAAAAGTATCATTATTTTTTGTAGTCCTCTTGGGGTTTTCTACGATTTTCGCACAGAAAGTAACGACTCAGCCTATTGATAAGCCTTCCGAAGGAAAATCGTTGGTTTATATCTTAAAAACCGGTGCCGGGATGTTAATTAATTTCAGAGTGTACGACAAAGATCTTTTTCTGGGACCTATTTCATCGGGTAAATATCTGGTTTACGAATGTGAGCCGGGAGAACATGTGTTTTGGGCCGGTGCAGAGAATAGAGATTATGTGGAAGCCAATCTTGAACCTAATTCTGTATATGTTATCAATGCAGAAGGACAAATGGGAGCTTTTGTTGCCGGTGTCAATCTGAAACCTCTGAAACCTACAGAATTCAGAGACAAAAAACTTTTTTATCAGATTATTAAAGGAGATACTAAAAAAGTATACGAGAAATTACAGGACGATAAATCTGAAAATGTTGCTAAGGCAATAGAAAAATATCAGGAGTTAAAAAATAAAAACTCAACCAAAATTGCAGTTCTAACTTCAGATATGAAATTTGAAAATGCTGATAAACCGGAAAAAAACAAATAATCTCCAACCAATAAATATAACATTATGAGTGCAAAAAAAGGCTTACATCTTACGCTGAAAATTTGGAGACAAAAAAATAACAAATCTAAAGGTCAGTTTGAGACTTATAAAATATCGGATGTTTCCACAGATTCTTCATTCTTAGAAATGCTGGACATCCTGAACGAAAATCTTATTAACGAAGGAAAAGAGCCTATCGCTTTCGATCACGACTGTCGTGAAGGAATCTGCGGGATGTGTTCTCTTTACATCAATGGTAGAGCACATGGTCCGGATACAGGAATCACAACCTGTCAGCTTCACATGAGAATGTTCAAAGACGGTGAAACCATCGTTATTGAACCTTGGAGAAGTGCTGCTTTCCCGGTTATTAAAGATTTAATAGTAGACAGAAGTGCATTTGACCGGATTATGGCTGCCGGTGGGTTCATTTCAGTGAATACCTCAGGAAATACTTTGGATGCCAATGCTATTCCGGTACCTAAAGAAGATGCAGACAAAGCGATGGATGCTGCTGCGTGTATCTCATGCGGAGCCTGTGTCGCTTCGTGTAAAAACGGATCTGCGATGCTATTCGTAGGAGCTAAGGTTTCTCAGTATGCTCTTTTACCTCAAGGTAGGGTAGAAGCCAAAAGAAGAGTTCTGAATATGGTGAAAGCGATGGACGAAGAAGGTTTCGGTAACTGTTCAAACACGGGTGCTTGTGAAGTGGAATGTCCAAAAGGAATCTCTTTGGAAAATATTGCCAGAATGAACAGAGAATACATGGCAGCGCTTGCTGACAGAGGATAATCTGCATTAAGATATCATAAAAAATCGTCTCCTCACCGGATGGCGATTTTTTTTAGTTAAATCTTTCATAAAAGTACTATTTAATTGCATTTAGTATATCTAAAAACTTATTTTTGCGTAATTATAAAATTCAAAATGAAAAAATATCTTTTATTGTTTATCATCGCTGTTTTTGCGATGTCTTGCTCTAAAAAAGTTGAAGTAAAAGGAAAAATCACAGGAGGATCTCCATTAGAAAGAATCGAGTTTATTGAAGCGTCAGGTGTTGCCACTTTACCGTTGGCCAATATCGGAATGAAGAATGACGGAACATTTGCAGGAAGCTTTGAGGCTCCTAAAAATGGGATGTACGTAATTTCTTATGGGGGAAAACAGAATTTGGTATATTTAAAAGGCGGTCAGACGCTTGAAATTTCAGGGAACGGACTGACTTTCCCTACTGAATATGTGATCACAGGTGATGCTAAAAAGAATAATGATTTCTTTACAGCCACTCAGAAATATCTGGGTAACTATGCTCAAACTGTTAATATGAGAGAGCTGATGACCAAAGATGAGAAAACTTTTATTAGGGGTGTACAGAAAGTACAAACCGATGTTGAAAAAAACATTGACGAAAATGTTAAAAAATTCAGTCCGGATAATGAAGTGGTTGCCTGGAAGAAAAATGATATTGCAAGCACCATCCTTTCCATTATGAGTCAATACGAAATGACGAAAGGGCAGATGTCGGGGAACCCTTCTTTCAAGGTATCTAAAGTTTTTACCGATTACGAAAATAAGTTACAGGAAAATAAAGATCAGATGGTAAAAGAAAATCCTGCATACAGAAGCTACCTTTTATCAAAAATGAGTCCTGACTTCCAGAAATATGCTGAAGCAAAAAGCAAAGGAAAAACAGACATTACGACTTCAGAATTATTCAATGAATTTTTGAAAGGTAAAAAAGATCTTTCCCAGACAACGAAGGATTATCTCCTGGCTTTTGTGATGGCTCAATCGGATATTCATCCCGGAACTCCGGCTAAAACTACCGATAAACTCAAAAAAATTATTTCTGATGATATTAAAGATGCTACCATTAAAAGCGATTTAGAAAAAATTCAGATTGCTGTAAGCGGTCCTAAAGTTGGGGAACCGGCTCAGGATGCATCATTACTTAAACAGGACGGAAAAACATATAAGCTTTCAGAGAACAAAGGAAAACCCTATATGTTGGTATTTTATGCATCTTGGAATCCTTATATAGGAGAAGCTACTGTTCCGGTTTTGAAAGAGGTGGTTAACTTCTACAAATCTAAAATGAATTTTATTTTTGTAAACGTAGATGATACAAAAGAACAATTCACAAAGACCAGCAGTTCTTTATTAAAAGGAATTCCAGGAACTAATGTTTATGCTGACGGAGGCTTGAATTCTGATATTGCAAAAAAATACGGAGTATACGGATTTAAACTTCCTTGTTTTGTTATTGTAGATAAAGACGGAAAAATTGCAGCGAGATCATTTGTAAATCTTGGTGATCCGGAATTGGTTACAGTACTAGACAAGCAGACAGGGCTTTCTGCCCCGAAAGTAGATCCTACCGCTCAGTTACAGCAGCAGGGTATGGATCCGTCAGCGGTTCAGCCAGTACCTCCGGCGCAGGCTCCTCAGCAGGGGAATCCTCAACCGGCTCAGACAAAATAATTTAAATTCATTATATATAGAAACCTTATCTACGGATAAGGTTTTTTTTGTTGTATTTTTGCAAATTGAAATCGTAAGATTTTATTGGGAAATAGAAAATTTTAGAATGAGTAAGAGAAAAAAGAATAATTTAGTTCTTGAAAATATAAAGCTTTTGAATGCAGGAGCTAAAGGGGTCGCGGTTGGAAGAACGGAAGAGGGAAAAACAGTTATTGTTTCAGGAGCCATTCCAGGCGACATTGTGAATGTAAGAGTGAAAAAGGCAAAGTCGAAATACTATGAGGGAGAAGCTGTTGAAGTCCTTGAAAGATCACCTTACAGAGTAGAACCCAGATGTATTCATTTCGGAGTTTGCGGGGGCTGCAAATGGCAGAATATGAGTTATGAAAAGCAACTGGACTTCAAGCAGGAGGAAGTTTATAACAATATTAAAAGAATCGGAGGAATTGATGATTTTGAAACTATTCCGATTTTAGGGTCTGAAGAACAGTATTTTTACAGAAATAAAATGGAATTTTCATTTTCGAACGCTCGTTGGCTCACTCAATATGAGATCAGTTCTGAGGAGAATTTTGGAAGTAAGGATGCTTTAGGATTTCATATCCCGGGAATGTGGAGTAAGATCCTGGACCTTAAAGAATGTTATCTCCAGGAAGATCCTTCTAATGCGATCCGTTTAGCGGTTAAAAAATACGCTGTAGATCAAGGTCTGGATTTCTTTGATGTTAAAAATCAGGAAGGATTTCTGAGGACATTAATGATGAGACAGAATTCGAAAGGAGAATGGATGGTTCTTTTCCAGCTTTACAGAGAAGAAAAAGAAAACAGAGAAAACCTTTTCAATTTTCTTTTGGCCCAGTTTCCACAGATTAAAACGTTAGTCTATGCGATCAATCCGAAACCCAATGATTCCATCTATGATCTGCAGGTGAATATCTATTCCGGAGAAGGATTTTTAATGGAAGAAATGGACGGACTGAAGTTTAAAATAGGTCCGAAGTCATTCTTTCAGACCAACTATAAGCAGGCACTGGAATTGTATAGAAAGACCCTTGAATTTGCAGATTTAAAAGGCGATGAAGTAGTTTATGACTTGTATACTGGAACAGGAACTATTGCGCAATATGTAGCAAGAAATGCAAAACAGGTCATCGGAATCGAATCTGTGCAGGAAGCCATCGATGCCGCTATCGAACATGCCGAACTTAACGGTCTTACCAATACTACATTCTACTGTGGAGATATGAAAAATGTCTTTAATGACGAGTTTCTGGAAAATCATCCGAAAGCAGATGTATTGATCACAGATCCACCAAGAGATGGGATGCATCAGAAGGTAGTAGAGCAGATCCTGAAGCTTGCTCCTGAAAAAGTAGTGTATGTAAGCTGTAATTCTGCCACCCAGGCGAGAGATCTTGCTTTAATGAAAGATCATTATACACTGGTCAAAATCTTACCGGTAGATATGTTTCCGCAAACGCATCACGTAGAGAATATTGCATTACTGATAAAAAAATAATTATTTAAATTTGAAATTCCTGATTATTCATATGAAGTATTTTAAATTTCTTTTATTGATCTGTGCCATTGGAACCATGGTTTCATGTGGGGGAGATGATGATATCTGTGAAAGCGGAGAAGGAACTCCAAGATTGAAAGTATCATTTAAAAATGCAGAAACGGGCAAAACGCTTATCGTAGATTCTTTATATGTATCTGTAGATTACGGGTCTGGTAAGGTGGCTTTGGGGAAAACGGCTAATAATGAATCCCGGTTAATTCCACTGCGTGTTGACGATTCCCCTTTTACAGATCTTTATTTTAAAACACGACTCAACGGCTCGGAATCTAAGGTAAGGGTTAACTATTCTACTAAAAATACCTACGTATCACCCGGATGTGGAATTAAGAAATCATACGAAAATTTAAGTTCAGAATTAGTAACGCCTAGCCCGGTTCAGAAACTGGAATTAGGATTAAATCAAATAGAGAATGAAGACAAGACTAATCTTTACCTTCTTTTTTAGTTGTATGAGCCTGCTGAGTTTTGCGCAGGATAACAAAGAAGTGGAAAAAGAGAAATGGAAATATGAACCGAATTTTATGGTAGGTTTTGATGTTCTTAATTTGGGCGCTTCGTTCTTTTCGGACAGACAACTGTTTCAGGGATTCATCTCTTCACGAATAAAAGGGGATCTGCATGCTGTGGCAGAGGCCGGTTTTGATAAAAATATATATCAGAAAAATGGCTATGATGTAAAAGCGAATGGCCCATTTTTAAAGTTAGGTGCGTTTTATATGCTGGCCAAAGATGCAGAAAACGCCTTTAATGGTTTTTATGCAGGAGGTAAAGCAGGAGGGTCTTTCTACACCCAGGAGTATATGGCCGTGCCGGTGCGTGGATATGGGGGGAGCAGCTCTTCTGTAGCATTTCCTTCTTCATCACAGTCATCATACTGGCTGGAAGGAACTCTTGGAGGGCGTGTTCAGCTCTTTGAATCTGATTTTTATATAGATGTAAATCTTCAGCCAAAATATATGATATTCACAACGAAGCAGGATGACATTCAGCCAATGATCATTCCGGGATTCGGGAAAAGTTCTTCCAAGTTCAATATGGGATTTGCATGGAGTATTGCCTACAAATTTTAGAATACAGCATTGTTGTAAAAAATATCCCGTGAAGCCTTAAGAATTTTCTTAGGGCTTTTTTATTTTATCATTATTATTTTCAATTAAAATATTTTAATTAACAGAGATTTAATGGGTAGTTTTAAATTTTTATATATTTTTTAGCTTTTTGTTTTTCGATGTAATATTTTTGAGCTTGAATAAATAACGCTTATATGAAAAAAATATTTATCTCCTTATTATTGAGTTTAATCGGAGGTAGCGCATGTGCCCAATGGGTTCCTGCTGCATTGAATGATGATTCACAAAAAACTTCCGATTCCCGCAGCTATTATAAACTTGATCTTGATAAGATCAGAACTCAGCTTGCAAAAGCTCAGGAAACTGGGAAAAATGCTAAGCCGGTAGAGATTTTATTGCCTACCCTGAGTGGAAAAATTGAAAGATTTGCAGTGTACAGTTTTCCTGTTGTCGTGAAGGAACTGGCCGAAAAGTATCAATTAGGCTCCTATGTAGGGGTAGGGATAGATGATCCTTCGAAATATGTAAGATTTTCTGTTGCTCCCAATGATTTTCAGTCTATGATGATTAAAGATGGAAGTTATGAATTTATAGATCCTCAGAATAAAGATAAGACAATATATAGAGTACATCCAAAAACCAATAAAGACAAAAATGGTTTTATGTGTTCTACCAATGAACATCAGCTTTCTAAAAAGGAAATCGAAGACCTTTTCGCAAAAGGAAATTCATTTACCCATCAGCCGACTGACTTTACAAAAACATCGGATAAGAAATTTCGTACCATGAGATTGGCAATATCTGCAACAGGGGAATACACAGCCTATCACGGCGGTACTGTGGCAGGGGCTGTTGCTGCCATTAATGCTACGATGACAAGAGTAAACGGGGTTTTTGAAAAAGATCTTGCCGTACATCTGAATGTGCAGAATTTCCCGGATATAATATACACAGACGCCGCTTCAGACCCATATACAACAAATATTGGTCTCACATTACAACAGGTTCTTACCATAAATGTAGGAAATGCAAATTATGATATCGGGCATGTATTTAATGCGGCAAACAAAGACGGATCTGCCGGATGTTTAGGTTGCGTTTGTACCGATCCTCATTTTTTTAAGCCGGAAGCGAAAGGTTCCGCATATAGTCAGACAACAAGTCCTGTAGGAGATGACTTTGATATTGATTTCGTCGCCCATGAAATGGGGCATCAGTTGGGAGCTCACCACACTTTCTCTACGAATCTTGAAGGATCGGGAGTACAGGTAGAACCGGGCTCAGGATCTACAATTATGGGTTACGCAGGGATTACAGGCATAGATACTGATGTTCAGGCTCATTCAGATCCATATTTTCATATTGCAAGCATTAAAGAAATTCAGACGAATTTAAGGAATAAGACCTGTGACGTCGAAACAGCAATGACCAATAATCCACCAGTGATTGCAGCATTACCTACTTATAATATTCCTAAAGGAACCGCTTTTGTTCTGACAGCATCTGCTACTGACCCGGAAAATGATCCGCTGACTTATACCTGGGAAGAGGTAGATAATGCTACTGTAACAACAAATAAAAATAATTTGGGAACCACTACGACCGGAGCTACTTTCAGATCGGTAAGCCCGGCTTCCAGTCCCACCCGGTATTTTCCCAAACTATCATCGGTTTTAGCGGGCACTCTTAATAATAATTTAAACACATGGGAATCTGTTTCTGCAGTTGCGAGAATAAGTAAGTTTGCCGTGACAGTAAGAGATAATCATAACATACCAACCCAGCAGCAGACTCAATATGCTGAACAAACAATTGTTGTAGGAAATGACGGACCGTTTAAAATTAATACGACACAAGTGTATCACAATATTTCGTCTCCTGTCTCCTGGGATGTAGCCAATACCAATGCTGCGCCTTATAATTCTCCGAATGTTAAAATAGATTACACCACCGATAATGGTTCAACATGGACTATTCTTACTGCATCTACAGGGAATGACGGATCTGAAAGCTTTAATTTTCCTGCTGCCTTAAACGGGCAGAATATTAAATTAAGAATATCCTCTATCGGGAATGTTTTTTACGCGGTAAAACAGATATCTGTAACTACTACTCCTATTTGTGACGGAAGTGCGCCTACCCTTGTAACAGTAGAAAATATTACAGCATCTTCAGCTAAGGTAAATTGGAGTAGTGTGTTAGGAGCTGCTTATCAGGTCAGATATAAAAAGACTACCGATGTATCATGGCAACAAACAACTTCTGCAACTAATAGTATAACATTAAGTGGTTTGGCATCTGACAGTAAATATGATGTAGAAGTGGCTGCCGTCTGTTCAGGGGCTGTAGGAACCTATAGCACAACCAAGCAATTTACAACGCTTAGCACCATTACTTATTGTACTATAAAAACTTCATCTTCCAACGATGAATATATTTCAAATGTGACCTTAGCTAATATTAATAATAATTCGGGAGCCGGGAATTATACAGACTACGGAACAGACCCCGCCAAAACGATAAATCTTATAAGCGGAACAAATAATATGATCTCTGTCACCATAACCTGGACTGCCGGCGTCAATCCCGAAGCAGTGAGGGCTTGGATAGACTTTAATAGAAACGGAATATTTGAAGCCAGTGAAATGGTTATGGATGCGCAAACGAGTAGCAATCCTACCGTGAGTTCAACATTTTCTGTTCCTGTCACCGCAGTACTGAATCAAAAACTTAAAATGAGAGTGGCACTTCGGTATAATATTTCACCTGAAGCATGTACTTCCTATGCATTTGGAGAAGTGGAAGATTATAATGTCATTGTTTCAAGTCCCCTAACGTTAAGTACAGTAGAGCAGAATGATTCTGGAAATGACATTCAGGTATATCCTAATCCAACTTCAGATATTCTATATATTACAAAAGTATCAGATAAGGCAGACTTCGAGATTCATAATGCGGCAGGACAGCTGGTTAAGAGTGGAGTAATTAATAATAATCGGGTACAGGTGGAGAGTTTGATCACGGGTGTATATATCATTACGATTAAAGATAAGGGAATATCCAAAATAATAAAATTTATAAAGAAATAAACCTTTACATTCATTTTTTCATGGAATATAATAAAAGCTCTGGGATCTCTCAGAGCTTTTGTTCAATCTATATGTAAGGTTATATTGTTTGGCATTCTAAAAAGGAAACTAATGCACTTTGAAGTTTAATTATGGCAGGCAGTATTTCCAAAACTAAAAATAAACCTTATGAACAGTTACTGCCGCTCACTTAGTCTGGCAGTTTTGTGTTATTGCGCATAAGGTAGTAAAAGGAGACGCCAAATTCTTCTACATGGTGATGTATACAAGGGTGCTGTTAAGTTTATAAAATATTTAAACTGTTAAATTGGTAAAAGAAATAAATCTTTTTATGAAAATTTTTCATCGGAAATAATAAAGGCGCTAACATAATTCAGCGCTTTTGTTGTTGGAAAAATATCCATTTAATGGTGTATTGTTTATTTTGTTCTAAAAAAAAAGAAAATAGTATGATTTTTTTTTGGTTTTTATGATAATCTGTGGTTATTTTTGAGAAGTTAAAAAATAGTCCTTTTATGAAAAAACTCATTACTACTTTATTTTGTAGTTTGATCGGTACTTCTGCCATTGCGCAGTGGTCACCTGCGCAAGCGCCAAAGAGAGGTACAGAACTCTCTGCGGTGCATGGCGGCTATTACAAGTTAGATCTTAATAAGATCAAAGAGCAACTAAAGAATGCTCAGGAAACAGGTGCTAATGCAAAAGCTGTGGAGATTTCCTTACCTACCTTAAATGGGAAAATAGAAAAATTTGCAGTATATAGTTCTCCGGTTGTTGTAAAATCATTGGCTGATCAATATCAGCTTGGCTCTTATGTAGGAGTGGGTATTGACGATCCGGGTAAGTATGTAAGATTTTCGGTAGCTCCTAACGATTTCCAGTCTATGGTCATCAAAGACGGAAATTATGAATTTATAGAGCCTCAGTCTGCAGATAAAACGATTTACGGTATCCACCCTAAAGCAAAGAAAACTGAAGGAAAAGGTTTTTTATGCAGTACATCAGAAAGCCCTGCAGCAGTAAGCCAGATTGATCAGTTATTCCAAAACGGTCAGTCTTTTGCAAACCAGCCGACAGACTTCTCAAAAATGTCTGATAAGAAATACAGAACGATGAGACTTGTGATGTCTGTGACCGGTGAATATACAACGTTTCACGGAGGAACTGTTGCCGGAGCATTGGCAGGTATTAATGCTACGATGACCAGAGTTAATGGGGTATTCGAAAAAGATTTTGCATTAAAGTTAATCTTACAGGATTTTCAGAACGTAATTTTTACTGATGCAGCCACTGACCCTTATTCAGGCGCTACTGCAGGTGCAGGGGGAGCATGGAATCTTGAGTTACAGCAGACCCTTACGGCTAACGTGGGTAATGATAACTACGATATTGGCCACTTATTCGGAGCTTCCGGAGGTGGTGGTAATGCAGGATGTATCGGTTGTGTTTGTATCAACCCTACCACTGCTGTCCCTAAAGGAAAAGGCTCAGGATACACTTCTCCGGCTGACGGAATTCCTGCGGGAGATAATTTTGATATCGATTATGTGGCTCACGAATTGGGTCACCAGCTTGGTGCTAACCATACCTTCTCTCATGGTCTTGAGAATGCTCTTGTAAATGTAGAACCGGGTTCCGGATCTACGATTATGGGGTATGCAGGGATTACAGGAGCTAATACTGATGTTCAGGCACACTCTGATGCTTATTTCCACAAAGAAAGTATCAGACAGGTTCAGACTAACCTTATTGCTAAAACATGTGATGTAGAAACTGCAATGACCAATAATCCTCCTGTTATTGCGGCTTTACCTACTTATAATATTCCTAAAGGAACCGCGTTCGTATTAACCGCCTCTGCAACGGATCCTGAAAATGATCCTTTAACTTATACATGGGAGCAGGTTGACAATGCCAGTGTTACCATTAGTAAAATAAACTTAGGGAATACAAGTACGGGTGCTTCATTCAGATCTTTCGCGCCTACGACAAGCCCTACGAGATATTTCCCTAAGCTGGCTTCAGTATTGAATGGCGTTCTGGATAATACAAACAATGGTTGGGAATCTGTTTCTATAGTTCCGAGAACAACTAAATTTGCGGTAACGGTGAGAGACAATAATGCGAATACTGCGCAGCAGCAATCTCAGTTTGCAGAGCAGACAATCGTTGTTGGAAACAACGGTCCGTTCAAAGTAAACACTCAATATGCATCACACTCAGTGCCTACTGCTATTGAATGGGATGTTGCTGGTACTACAGCAGCACCTTATAGTGTGGCTAATGTGAAAATAGATTATACTACTGATAACGGGACAACATGGACGGTTCTTTCTGCCTCTACGGCAAATGACGGAACGGAAAACTTTACCCTACCGGCTTCATTGAATAATCAGACCATCAAAGTGAGAATTTCTGCTTTGGGTAATGTATTCTATGCTATTAAGAGTGTGAACGTAACTACATTCGCGGTTTGTGACGGTTCTGCACCTACAGGAATTACAACAAGTAATATTACGGTAAGTGGTGCTACCGTGAGTTGGGCGCCAATTTCAGGAGCTACTTATATTATAAGATATAAGAAAACTACTGAAACGACGTGGCAACAGACTACCTCAACTTCACCTTCTGTGACTTTGGCCGGTCTTGCTGATGCTACGGCTTATGAAGTTCAGATTGCTGCTGTTTGTTCAGGAACGCCTGGTACTTACTCTGCATCTGTAAACTTTACCACTGCAGGATTAAACTACTGTACTTCTAATACGGTTACAGCAGCAAACCTTTATATTTCAAAAGTACAGGTTGCAAATATCAATAATACTTCATTAGGAAGTACATACACCAATTATACGACTAACTCTGCTCTTCAGGTTAATCTTGTAAAAGGAACAAACTATTCTATGACCATCAACAGTAATATCGCTGCTTACGATGCAGCCATGGTATTTATTGATTATAACAGAGACGGAACTTTCGATGCTTCGGAAAGAGTTCTTAACTTCCCTGTAGCAAGTGTTGCTACTTATACAGGATCATTTACAGTTCCGACAACTGGCGTGGTTGAAAACCAACCGTTAAGAATGAGAGTTTTACTTGGATTTGCCGGGGCAGGAAATGCAGGATTGGCTGCACCAGCGACTTGGGTATGCGGAGTTAACTTTAACGATGGTGAGGTTGAAGACTATAATGTTGTAGTAGCGAGTTCCCTTGGAACAAGTGATCTTGCCAACCCTAAAGATGGGATCCAAATCTATCCGAACCCTGCGACTGACGTACTGAATGTTACTAAGGTTACAGATAAAGCTTCTTATAAAATCTACAGCGCTGCTGGTCAGTTAATTGGAAGTGGAAATGTCAATGATGGAAAAATCAATGTTTCTTCATTAATCAAAGGAGCATATGTGATTACCATAGACGACAAAGGACAGGATCTGTTCAGATCTAAATTTATCAAAAAGTAATAAAATACTTTAAACAATAATGAATCCTCAGGCTTTGCCTGGGGATTTTTTTTATTTTAAACCATAAGGTTACTTTTGTTAATTTTTATCAAAAAAAACACGCTTATTTGTTAAATTAATAATAAAAAATGATTAGATTTGTGTAATTAATATAATATTTGAGAACATTATGAAGAAAAACTCTACTTCTTTATTATTTCTTTTGTGTTTGTTAAGTGTAGGGCTGCTCAGCAAGCTTTACGGACAGACACCAGCCACATTACCCTATAGCCAAAACTTTTCTACAGGTAATGATTTGACACTTTTGAACACAGGCCAGACCAACCAATGGTTCTATGGATCTGTAACAGGAAATCCCGGTGGCTCCCTTTACATCTCTAATGATAATGGAGTCTCGAACAGCTATAGTATTACTGCTGAAAGTGTAGTACAGGCCTATAGAGATATCACGATTCCTGCGGGTACGACCTCAGCAAGCTTTTCATTCGATTGGAAAGGTTTTGGGGAAAGTACTTATGATTATTTAAGAGTCTGGTTAGTTCCTGCTACTTTTACGCCCACTCCCGGAGTACAGATTGCTGCCGGAGCAGGCAGAATACAGGTCGGACAATTTAACCAGCAGAACTCATGGCAGTCCTACAGTTCACCAGCCATGAATATTAGCACATTTGCAGGAGGACCGATGCGTCTTGTCTTCGAATGGAGAAATGACGATATCGTAGGAACGAATCCGCCGATTGCCATTGATAATATTTCATTATTCATCCCAACCTGTTTTGTACCCTCTGCTCCTGTAGTTTCTGCGGTTACATATAATGGGGCAACACTGGGATGGACGACCCCGACTACGGCTCCTGCCAATGGGTATGAGTATTATGTTTCAACCACCAATACAGTACCTGGCCCTACAACTGTAGGAACGCCTACTGCTACGCCTACCGCAACTGTCGGAGGCTTACCGGGAGGAACGACTCATTATTGGTGGGTGCGGTCTGTATGTTCAGGGACAGATAAAAGTACCTGGGTACCGGGTCCGGCATTTACACCGGGACAGATCGGAACAGGAACGACAACGACAGGGAACCTACCTGTGTATTCCTGCTTCGGATATAGTTATTCTCAGCAGATTTATACGGCTGCCGAAGTCGGAGCTGCTGTAGGCCCGAATAATTATATCACAAAAATTAAGTTTTATGTAGATTCTCCGGCGACCACGCAGGCTAATTACAACCAGTGGGTGGTTTACATGGGCAACACAACTCAGGCCAATTACGCTACTACCACCAGTTGGGTACCGTCAACAACCTTAACACAGGTCTATTCAGGAACACTGCCGACTATGACAGCAGGTACCTGGGTGGAAATTCCTTTAACGACGCCATTCACATGGAACGGAACGGGTAATATTGTAATTGCAGTTGATGAAAATGCTCCTGACTATTCGTGTACTGCCAATTGGGGAAGCTATAATGCAGGGACAAACCGTGGTATCCTGTACTATAGTGACAGCACCAATCCGGATCCTGCTACACCTCCTACGGCGAGCAGCAGATATGCAGCTATTCCGAGAGTTCAGTTTGTGGCAGAACAGCTGCAGCCTTGTTCATCAGCACCTCCTGCAAACGTTGCTGTGAGCAATGTTACGGCTACGAGCGCTTTTGTATCCTGGACACCGGCTTTGGGTGCTACGTATGTAGTAAGATATAGAGTGGCTCCAAGCGGAGCATGGAATACGATTAATATCACAACACCTCTTGTTAATAATACAACATTGATCAACCTATTAGAACAGACGACTTATGAAGTTCAGGTAGCGACGATTTGCGGAGGTACGCAGGGAGCATTCTCCTCAAGTGTAAACTTTACAACCCCTGCGATTTCATATTGTTCGGCAGCCTCTACAAGTACTACTGTTGATGGATATATCAGCAATGTTACTGTAGTTCCTACGAACTCTATTGTAATGTCAAGTAATTCAAACTTCAGTAATTATACCGATTACAGCACAGATGCCTCAAGATTACTGACTTTAGTAAGAGGATCTACAGGAAATCAGATCTCTGTAACCAAAACCTGGCCGGGAACCCAGTATTCATTCGGGACAGGAGTTTGGATCGACTTTAACAGAAACGGAACGTTTGAGGCAAGCGAGCAGGTATTAACTTCACCAAGCAATACAACTTCTCCTGTGACGGCGACATTTACTGTTCCTACAGGTGCTTACTCCGGAAACTTTACCACACGGATGCGTGTCGTCTTAAGAGAATCTGCCGCAGCTACTGCCTGTGGTACATTTACCTGGGGTGAGGTGGAAGATTACGCTGTGAAATTAATAGATCTTCAGCCATGTTCAAGCGCTCCGCCTACCAACATTACGATTTCTAACCTTGCAGCTACTACCGCTACTGTATCGTGGATTCCGACTACCGGGGCAACCTATGTTGTAAGATACAGACTTTCTCCAGCCGGAACATGGACTACCGTGAATGTAACAACACCGCCGATTAACCTTTATAATATTACAGGTCTTACAGAGCAGACAACGTATGACGTTCAGGTGGCAACAGTATGTGGTGGAACCCAGGGGGCATTCTCTGCCACTACGACATTTACAACACCGGCATTGTCTTATTGTAATATGACCGGTACAGGAACAACCGATTATATCTCGAATGTAACAGTTACCTCATCTAACCCTGGAGTACTGCCAATGAGTAATACGTCCGTTCAGACCAATTACATCAGCTACACAGCACCTGCTACTCTGATTAATCTGGATATCGGTTCTACAGGAAACACCATTTCCGTAGCGAAAGGCTGGTCCGGTGCTACGTATAATGAAGCCGTCAGTGCATGGATAGATTATAACCGAAACGGAGTTTTTGAAGCGAGCGAGCAAATTTTAAATTCTCCGGCCAATACCACAACTCCGGTCACCAATACTTTCGCTATACCGGCTGCCGGAGTGTACACCGGACCACTGACGACAACAATGAGAGTTGTGCTCAAACGCACAAGTGCTCCTGTATTATGTCAGAACGCCATCAACGGAGAAGTGGAAGATTATGCAGTACGGCTGAGACCTTGTAGCAATGTTACACCCAACCTGCCGACATTTACCGTTACTCATAACTCTGCAGTCATTAACTGGACCGGAGCCACAAATAACCTTAGCTATCTGGTAAGATACAGAGTACAGGGACCTCCGGCCGGACCATGGACCGAGGTGTATGCTTCGACACAACTGGGGAATATTCCTCTTAATGTTTCAGGATTAACGCCTGCTACAACTTACGAGGTTCAGATTGCCGCTGTTTGTGGTGCCACTGCAGGTACATTTACAGCAGTGAGAACATTTACGACAAAATGTGATCCTACACCTCCTACAGTAACCATCACCAATGTGACGACGAACTCTGCAGTAGTTTCGTGGGGTCCGATTGCGGCAAGCTCAAACTATATTTTGAGATACAGAATCGTAGGGTCTACTTTACCGTGGACGGTAATCGATCCTGTGCCTGCACCGGGGAATACATTTACTTTAACAAATTTAACACCTTATACCACGTATGAAGTACAGGTAGCGAACAGATGTACCGGAGATACCGTAATTAATCCGTACTCCAATCCAAAAGTATTCACTACGGAAAGAACTTGTGAATTGCCACCTCCGGGATTAACCATTACCAACCTTACACCTACCTCTGCGGTAGTAGTCTGGGATCCTTTCCCGGGAGCTACTTACCTGTTGAGATACAGAAAAGTGGGGATTCCGAGCTGGACAACAGTAGCGGTAAATACCAATACATTGACGCTTACAGGTCTCCTGGAATTGACGAAGTACGAAATGATGGTAGCAAACGTTTGTAGCGGAAATACAACAGGTACCTTTACACAACCGTATTTCTTTACAACACCTACCGTAATCTACTGTCAGATGTCTTCAGCAAGTGCCGCCAACGCATCTATTGCAAAAGTTACTGTAAAACCTACAGGAAAACCCGTAATGGAAAATACTTCCGGAGCCTCCACGTATACAGATTACACAGGGGACCCTGCTAAGTTTATAGAGATGATTCAGGGATCTGCAGGAAATGAAATTACGATTGAGAAAAAATTAACATCAGGAACCAATGCAGCAATTGCAGTCTGGATCGACTTTAACAGGAATGGCTATTTCGATATCAATGAAAGAGTCTATACTTCTTCTGCTAACGCTACAACGCCTCTTACAGGAACCTTCACTGTTCCGGCAGACGCCTTCATCAGTATGACAGATTATAAATATGTTGTCATGAGAGTAGCATTACAGAAAGATGGAATTCCGGTAAACTGTACCAGCTTCCAGGATGGCGAAGTTGAAGATTACACGGTAAGAATTTCTAAAAATCCTGTACCAAACGCGATTAGCCAGACGGATATTGTAATTTATCCTAACCCGGTGAGCTCAGTATTGTATGTGAAAAATATCAGCCCGAGAGCCAATTATAAGATCTACAATTCTGCAGGACAATTAGTATCTAACGGAATTATTCTGAATAATAAGATTGACGTTCATGCATTGATCAACGGAGTTTATGTAATAGACATCCAGGATGGAGAACAAATTACGGTTCAGAAGAAATTCATTAAAGAATAATAATTACTTATTAAATAGAATTAGCTCTCAGAAATGAGAGCTAATTTTTTTATCTGCTGTCTGGATTTAAAAAAATAATCCCGCCGGAGGATTCCGGCGAGTTTATTTTATTCGATGTCGAAAATTATCTTTTCGGTTTGTTCCTTCAGATCCTCTAAATTGGTGTTGTTATAGATAATGCAGTCGGCAAGCTTTATTTTATCTTTTTCGGGCATTTGCTTCTCCATGATGGCCTCTACTTCACGGTAGGTTTTCCCGTCTCTGTCCATTACCCTTTTAGTTCTTATATTATCTTCAGCGGTTACCAGAAGAGATTTGTAACATTCTTTGTGGAGCTTCAGTTCAAATAACAACGCTGTCTCTTTAAAAACTAAATATTTGGTTTGTTCCTTCACCCATTTTTCAAAATCAACCCGCACGGCAGGGTGAATGATTTCGTTTAATTGCTGAAGCAGATCCTTATCGGTGAAAACTTTTTCAGCAACAAATTTCCGGTTATACAAACCATTTTCATCATATGCATTTTCCCCTAAAAGATCCCTGATTTTCACTTTTAATATTGGGTCTTCATTCACGATATCTTTGGCTCTTTCATCCGAGTAATAAACCGGAAATCCACAGTCTTCAATAAATCGGGCTACTGTTGTTTTTCCCGAACCGATTCCCCCCGTTAATCCAATGATCTTGGAATTCGATAACGGATCAGGCTCCGGTTTTTGTGCTTCTGAATTTAATTCTTCCATACTTAAAAAATTAATATCCAAAAACATCATTAAAACTAAAGGTCTCGTCCAGTCTCACCCCTTTTTCAGTCATTTTCAGACTGGCCAGCTCGTGATGGGCATCATGCTCAAAGAATAAAAGATATTCATTATCGATACACTGTTTCAGAAATTTTCCTTTTTCTTCCATGGTCAGAAGAGGTCTGGTATCATATCCCATTACATACACCTGGTTGATATGACCTGACGTAGGAATGAGGTCTGCTGCGAAAACAATTGTCTTATCCTGATATTGAAGAACCGGGAGCATTTGCTTTTCAGTATGTCCGTCAACAAAGATGACATCCATCTTCAGATCGGGTGCAAAACCATAATTTCCGGTAGCAGGAAGGGGTAGAAAGTTCAGTTGCCCACTTTCCTGAATCGGGATGATATTTTCTTTCAAAAAGCTTGCTTTCTCTCTCGGATTAGGCTCCGTGGCCCACTGCCAGTGGTTTTCATTGGTCCAGAACTGTGCGTTCTTAAATGCAGGCCTGTAGCCGGTTCTGTCATCGTTCCATTCGATAGCTCCGCCGCAGTGATCGAAGTGGAGGTGTGTTAAGAATACATCCGTGATATCTTCCTTCACAAAACCGTATTTTTTTAGATTTTTGTCCAGAGTATCATCGCCCCAAAGAGAATAGTGACCGAAGAATTTGTCATCCTGTTTATTTCCTAGACCACAGTCGATCAATATCAGTTTTTTTCCGTCCTCTACAAGAAGGGAACGCGTTCCCAGTTCGATCAGGTTTCTTTCGTCTGCCGGGTTTGTTTTTTCCCACAGACTCTTTGGGACGACTCCGAACATGGCGCCGCCATCCAGTTTAAATTTTCCACATTGTATTGGATATAGTTTCATATAATATTAAGTTTATAATGTATTATTTCTTTAACTGTTTCATTTTCTCAGCAATTTTTTTTCCGTTTTCATCACCATTTTCAAGATGGAAAATAATGTTCCGGAAATCATCTGTTTTTCTGTTCTGGGACAGTTTCTGTTTAATAAAAATCTCAGTCGGAATGATCTTCAGTCCGAACGCGCCCTTCATCTCCTTTTCCACAAAATCTCTTCCCATGTCTTTTGTCATTACAGGACATTTTTGAAATCTTTCGTATTGGGAAGTCAGTTTTTCCAGATGACGGTATAATTCTTCCTGATTCATCAATTTCACTTTTCCATAAATCTGAACTGCTTCATAATTCCAGGTAGAGACATTCATATGATCATACCAGCTGCTCGAAACATAAGCATGAGCACCCAGAAAATCACAGAGAACTTCATCACCGTCTTTTAAAGCTTTCGCCTGTGGGTTGGCTCTCGAAATATGACTTTCGATATAAATATTTTCTGTATCCTCTTCATTAAGCAGCATCATCGAATGCGTGGCTCTTATTTTATCCACAGAAGAAATCAGTAGCGCAAAAGAATTCTCCCTGATGATTTCTCTCATCAGCTGATCATCTTCGCTCTTGTATAACTTAGGTATAAACATTTATAATTAAAAGTAAATTAATAATTTTGTCTGGAAGTTTCAAAATCGTAGTTAATAGTTTACAATTTCTTCGATATTTATTTTTAAGAATGTAATTCTAAGTCAGTAATGAATTCTTTTTTCCTAAAAGTCTTTCCATTGCAAACAACTTTCTACAAGTAGACTATCCTGATTGAAAAATCGAAAGATGTATTTCGAATGACATTGTCTTTTTCTTGAAAATTACTTTGCTTCCAATAGTAGCTGTTCATTTAATTATTTATTAAAAAAGCTCTCCCGGATTTCGGGGTATCGCGATATTGAGATGCTTATATGCTTTATCAGTCACTTCTCTTCCTCTTGGGGTTCTGATGATAAATCCTTCCTGAATAAGGAACGGTTCATACACCTCTTCCAGTGTTTCCGGATTTTCAGCAATGGATGTTGCCAAAGCAGAGATTCCAACAGGCTTGCCTTTGAAATTTTCGATCATGACACGCATGATTTTATTATCCATTTCATCCAATCCGAACTCATCTACATTCAGAGAATTTAAAGCGTATATGGTGATGTTGATCTCAATTTCACCATTTCCTTTAATTTCCGCAAAATCACGGACTCTTCTTAAAAGGGCATTTGCTATTCTGGGAGTTCCACGGCTTCTCCGGGCAATTTCTATCGCTGCATCTTCATAAATTTTAACGCCTAAAACCCGTGCACTTCTGATGATAATCATCGATAACAATTCTATCGTATAATATTCCAGCCTGCTCTGGATCCCAAATCTTGCAAGCATCGGTTTTGTCAGCATCCCGCTCCTGGTGGTAGCTCCTACCAGGGTAAAAGGATTTAATCCGATCTGTACGCTTCTTGCATTAGGACCGGTTTCCAGCATAATGTCGATCTTATAATCTTCCATCGCAGAATACAGGTATTCTTCCACAACAGGCGACAGGCGGTGAATTTCATCAATGAAAAGCACGTCATTTTCTTCCAGATTCGTTAATAAACCGGCCAGACTGCCGGGTTTATCCAGAACAGGTCCCGAAGTAATCTTGCAGTTTACGCCGAGTTCATTGGCTATAATATTGGCTAGAGTTGTTTTACCCAGGCCTGGAGGTCCGTGTAATAAAACATGGTCAAGAGCACCACCACGTTTTTTTGCGGCAGTCACGAAAACTTCGAGATTCTCCAATGTTTTCCTCTGTCCTGCAAAATCCTTAAAACTCTGCGGGCGGATCTGTTCTTCCTGCATGAGCTCTTCGCGGGAATAATTGTCTTTATCTGGATGTAAAAAATCGGGCATTAATTCTATTTCATTTACTGTAAAGATAACAAAATTGAGATTAAGGCGAAAGATGGAGATACGATAAATTTCGCACTGAGATTAAGGATTATAATATGAGTATAAGCTGCAGTGTTTATCATTGACAGGATTAATAAATTTTAAGTATTTTTGAGAGGGAAATAGTAATAACAAATGATAAAGAGGTTGTACACAATTTAAATAAAATCACAAGCTGACTAATGTTCAGCCTCTTCATCTCAACGTAACAATACATGAAATTAATTGGCCCTTTCAGACAGGTGGTGACACTTGCCGATCTTCCGTTAAGAGGAAAACTTTCAGACGAACAGCTTGAAATAATTGTGGATGGAGGAATCTTAGTTCACAATGATAGAATTCAGCAGATCGGAAATTATGAAGTATTAAAATCAGAACATCAGAACATTGAGATCGAGACCATAGAGGGGGAGCAGATTGTTCTTCCTGCCTTCGTAGATTCCCACACCCACATCTGCTTTGGCGGAAACCGTGCCAATGATTTTGCAATGCGTAATGCAGGAAAAACATATCTTGAAATTGCTGAAAGCGGGGGCGGAATCTGGAGCTCTGTTCAGCATACACGGGAGGCTTCTGAAGAAGAACTCTTAAAAACCCTGCTGGAAAGAATTGATTTTTTAATTTCTCTCGGAATCACAACGATTGAAGTTAAAAGCGGTTATGGTCTGGATCTTGAGAATGAGCTTAAAATGCTTCGGATGATTAAAAAAGCGCAGCAACACACAAAAGCAGCTTTGGTTCCGACCTGTCTTTCTGCCCACTTAAAGCCAAGGGATTTCGATGGAAGCAATGAAGACTATCTGCAGTATATTATATCTGAAATTTTACCTAAAGTAAAAGAGGAAAACCTTGCCGACCGTGTGGATATTTTTATTGAGAAATCAGCATTTCAGCCTGAAGAAAGTAAAAATTTCCTGCTTAAGGCGAAAGCGCTGGGCTTCAGACTTACCGTTCATGCCGACCAGTTTACCCCGGGAAGCTCGAGAATTGCGGTTGAGGCCGGTGCACAGTCTGCAGACCATTTAGAAGCAACGATAGATGAGGATATTGCATTTTTAGCACAGTCTGATACGGTAGCGACTGCACTTCCGGGAGCGAGTTTAGGGTTAGGTGAAAAATTTACCCCGGCACGGAAGCTATTGGATGCAGGTGCCATCGTAGCGATCGCAAGTGACTGGAATCCCGGTTCTGCACCGATGGGGAATTTAATTACCCAGGCATCCGTTTTGGCAACCTTTGAAAAATTAACCACAGCAGAAGTATTGGCAGGCATAACATTCCGTTCTGCATTTGCTCTCGGATTGGAAGACAGAGGAAGACTGGAAAAAAATATGAAGGCTGATTTTGTCACTTTTAAAACAGATAATTTTCAGAATGTGCTTTACAACCAGGGAAGTTTAAAAGCGGAAAATGTATATATCAACGGAGAAAAATATTAAATAATAAATGCTTTACAGGATAAAATAATCCGGATTTTCAGTATGACCATTATGGCCCGATATTGGAACATGCGAATGGTCATGTATTATATTGAATGACAAATAATCTGAATATAAATAGCCGAATTCAATAATTTACTATTTTTAAATTACTGTTTCTATAAAAAATAGAGGGCTTGGCATGACGATCACACACCAATAAAAATAATTAATGATGAACAACATCTGGCAGGGAAGATTAGACGGTGAAGAACTTCTTCACCACAGAATATTTCAGAGAGTAAAAGAAGAAAATAATTACGATTCTGTTTCAGTGAATGATTTCGTTTTGCACGGATTTGCTGTTGATGAGGGCGTCCGCAGAAATAAAGGGAGAACAGGAGCACAAGATGCACCCGATGTCATCCGTAAAAACATGGTTAATTTTCCGGTTATTCTTCCGGATTTTTCACTGCTGGATTTTGGAAACGTAACCTGTGAGGACGGAAACCTGGAAAATGCCCAAAGCAACCTCGCCAAGAATGTTTCTAAAGTTTTATTAAAGGGCGGAAAATCTGTTGTTTTAAGTGGAGGTCATGAAGTAACCTACGGACATTACTTAGGCGTAAAGACCGCTTTTCCGGAACAGAAAATCGGAATTATCAATATAGATGCCCATTTTGACAACAGGCAGCCTGAAGATGGAGTAGGAGCGAGCTCGGGAACAGGATTCTGGCAGATCGCTCAGGAAGGAAAAATGCATTCTTTACATATCGGGATTCAACGAAATTCTAACACCCTGAAATTATTTGATACCGCTCACCAGTATGGCATGAAGTATATTCTGGCTGATGAATTGTTTTTTGAAAATCTGCCTTCCGTTTATCAGCGGATTGATGATCTTCTGGAAGAAGTGGATTTTGCTTATGTAACAATCTGCATGGATGTTTTTAATGCTTCTATTGCGCCCGGGGTTTCAGCTGCTTCGTACAACGGAATTTTTGCCGATGCTGCTTTTATGCATTTCTACAGGCATATCTTAAAAAGTGAGAAGCTTATTGCCCTGGATGTAGCAGAGGTAAATCCGTCATTCGATATACAGGACCGTACGGCAAGACTGGCGGCATCTCTTGTGAACGAGTGGTTTATGGTATAACGGAAAAACATATTTTTCCCATAGAGAAAATCATTATGTTAATTGAAGGAAAGAAACTAATTTTGTTGCTTTGATGATGCTTTTAGGAATAGCATCTGTAAATTCTTTATTGAATTTAAACTGAAAATTACATTATGGAACAATCAATTGAAAATAAGCTGGTTAAAGCTGACCTGGCCTTTGCAGAATGGAAAAAAGTGTCATTTGCTGAGAAACAGGTATTAATACGGAAAGCGGCTCAAATTTTAAAAAACAATTCAGAAAAATTCGGCAGGATCATTACAACAGAAATGAATAAACCGATATCGGAATCTGTTGCCGAGGTGGAAAAGTGTGCTTTAATGATGAATTATTATGCAGATGCGGAGAATATCTTAAAACCTGAAAAAGTAGAGTCAGAGTTTGCTTATTCTGAAGTTCATTATGTTCCGAAAGGAGTAATCTTAGGCGTGATGCCATGGAACTTTCCGTTCTGGCAGGTACTGAGATTTGCGGTTCCTGCTATTTTAGCAGGAAATACAATTGTTCTGAAACATGCTTCCATTTGTTTCGGAAGCGGAAATGCTATTGCAGAAGTTCTTTTAGAGGCCGGCTTTCCGGAAGGAATTTTTCAGAATCTGGAAATCGGGCATCAAGATGTAAAAGAAGTTCTTGAGCATCATATCGTAAAAGGTGTGAGTCTTACCGGTAGCGGGAAAGCAGGAGGAGAAGTAGCCTCCATCGCTGGTTTAAATATCAAAAAGTCCCTGCTTGAATTAGGAGGAAGTGATGCTTTTATCATTTTTGAGGATGCAGATTTGGATGAGGCGGCAAAGTCAGGCGCAAAATCCAGGCTTCAGAATTGCGGGCAGACCTGTACGGCGGCAAAGAGATTTATTATTGATGAAAAAATTGAAGAAGAATTCTTACCGAAATTTATTGAAGAATATAAAAAATACCAGGTGGGTGATCCTCTGAATAAAGAAACGGTACTGGCCGGAATGGCAAGAGCTGATTTAGCGGATGAGCTGGAGGCTCAGTTTGACAGGGCACTGGAAAACGGGGCGGAAATTATTATTCCCCTCGAAAGAATTTCAGATACAGCGTTTAACCCAGGGCTGATCAGAGTGGAAAAAGGAAATCCTATTCTGCAGGAAGAATTGTTCGGACCGCTGGGAATGGTCATGATTGCCAAAGATGATGAAGATGCCTTGCAGATCGCCAATGATATTCCTTTCGGGCTTTCAAATTCCGTATGGACCAGCACCAGAGAGCGTCAGGAATTTTTTATAGAAAATCTGGAATCTGGAACTGTCAATATTAACAGGATGACCAGTTCTGACCCGCGTTTTCCCTTTGGAGGGTCAAAGGCTTCAGGATACGGTACGGAGCTTTCCTTATTGGCACTAAAAGAATTCGTAACAGCGAAAACAATTGTTGGAAATTAACAGATCAAACAATATGGATATGAAAAACTCCCGAATTTTCTCGGGAGTTTTACTTTATCAAAAGCTAAATCAAGAAATTAGCGTATCTTATTTACGTACGATTAAACCGTAGTCAGTCTCAATGTATTTGTTTTTCCGCCTTCATAAGATGGAGTTGCATTGATATTGATAACAAAGTCTCCGGCTTCAATATATCCGTGATTATGAGTCAGCATATTCACCTGGATAATGGTTTCGTCAGTAGGTTTCTTCATATCATAATAGTATGCATGAACTCCCCAAAGAAGGTTTAACATGGTAATTACTCTCCTGTTACCACTATAGACGATGATATGAGAATCCGGTCTGTGAGCGGCCAGCTGGAAAGCGGTATATCCGGAATGAGTAAGGGTAACGATCGCAGAAACATTCGTTGTCTTGGCAATTCTTACCGCAGCAAGACATACGCGGTTGGTAATGAATCTCTCATCGATACAGTCGAAATTTTTTTCAATAGGCTCATTTTTATGCTGATAAAAATGGGTCATTTCGATATTCTTTACAATTTTCGCCATGTTTTCCACCACCTGAACAGGATATCTTCCTACAGAGGTTTCTCCGGAAAGCATTACCGCGTCAGCCCCGTCCAGTACAGAGTTGGCTACGTCATTTACTTCCGCCCTTGTGGGGGTTAAACTATTGATCATCGTTTCCATCATCTGGGTAGCGATAATTACCGGTTTGGAATAATATCTTGCCTTCTCAACCAAAGTTTTCTGAATAGCAGGAACTTCTTCCATAGGAACTTCCACACCCAGGTCACCACGGGCAACCATCAGTCCGTCACATTCCATCAGGATTTCGTCGATATTTTTTACCCCTTCAGGTTTTTCAATCTTTGCGATAATCGGCGTTTTGATTTTACCGTTCGGATGCTGTTTGATTAATTCTTTTAAGTCGATAATATCCTGAGCGTGACGTACAAAAGAAAGGGCAATCCAGTCTACTTCCTGGTCAAGCATAAAATTCGCATCCTGAATATCTTTTTCTGTAAGAGCAGGAAGAGAAACGTTTGTATTAGGAAGATTGACTCCTTTTTTTGAGCTTAAAGGTCCCCCTTGAATGGTTTTAGCTTTTACGGTATCGATTTCATTCGTTTCTGTAACTTCTAAAACCAGCTTACCATCATCAATAAGGATTCTTTCTCCAACTTTCACATCCTGTGGAAACTGCTGGTAAGTCATAAAAACTTTTGTAGAATCACCTTCGATCTTTTCGTTGGTAAAGGTTAGGATATCTCCAGGATTCAGATAAGAACCTTCTTTCACAACGCCTACTCTCAGCTTAGGACCTTGTAAATCTCCAAGAATACCTACCGAGTACCCATATTCTTTATTAAGTTCCCTGATGATTTCGATATTTGTACGAACCAGGTCGTAATCTGCGTGTGAAAAATTTATTCTAAAAACATCAACACCTGCTCTCATCAACCCTAACATCACTTCCTTCGACGATGAAGCCGGTCCAAGTGTTGCGATAATTTTTGTTTTTTTTAAATACTTATTCATAATACTGGATAATTTGATAGAGTTCCTCTTCGGAGCTCAATGTATAATCTTGAATCGGAAACACAAGATTTTCAGGGAGCAAAATTACGGAAAAATCAGGAAACTGTTCCGAACTGTGCAAAATATATTGCACTTCAACCTGATTATTTAATAAAAATTTAATGTTATCTTCTCCCGTGAATAACTCAGTCTGTAGTTTTTTTTGTTTACTTTCAGAAGATTTATTTGAAATGAAGGTAAAACAGGTCTTTGTGGACTTATGATACGCCTCGAATCTTGGAAAATAGTGATCAAAATAATCTCCTTGAAGAATCAGATCTTTCTTTCTGTAAAATGTAAGATTGTTATTCTGATTCACCCTGAAAAAAAATTCATGGTCAGGGATATGCTTTGCTAATCTTACCAATCCTATGGCAATATCTTCAAATTCTATATCGTCAAGATCATAAAGTTTTTGGATTTCCAAGTATGTTTTCTTTTTTGTTTAAAATATAAAATGCCCTTTGTGCTGCTTTTTCTTCTGCCTTTTTCTTGGAAGTTTCCGTAGCGTTGGCAATTTTTTCTTCTCCCAGCCATACATGGCACCGGAATACGATCGCCTTATTTACCTGGATCTCTTCACAGGTTTCATACTTTATGCCAATTTTTTTCTTCTGGCTCCATTCGAGCAGAAGACCTTTGTAGCTTACAATTTTGTTTTCAAGTTTGTTAATCTCACCAGGCGTTAAAAGTCTTTCCAAAATGATTCTTTTGCAAGCGTCATAATGGAAGTCCAGGTATACCGCACCGATTAATGCCTCAAATAAATTGCCGGAGATATTCTCACCCAGCGCTACTGCGGTGCCCGATTTCTGTAAAAGATCAGTAAGTTTAAGATCTTCCCCTAATTTATTAAGATTTTTCCTATTAACAATCTTAGATTTCATTTGTGTCAGGTATCCCTCGTTAGCCTGAGGATAGGTCTGAAACAAATGACAAGATATAATTGTACCCAAAACAGAATCGCCTAAAAATTCAAGTCTTTCGTAATTGCTGTCCTGATTTTTAGAAGAACTTTTTAATGAAAAAGCTTCACGGTAAAGTGCCATGTTCTGTACCTCAGTTCCAAGTATCGTGTTAAGTCTTGTACTAAGGAAGAGGTCTCTTTCCGTTAATTTTCTTTTTCTGTTTTTGAGAAGGAATTTAGAAAAGTATTTCTGTAACTCCATTCATTGAATTTAGATTTTCGTAAATAGAACGCAAGCGTTATGCCCACCAAACCCAAAAGTATTGCTCATGGCTACTTTCACATCTTTCTTCACAGCATCGTTGAATGTAAAATTCAGTCGGCTGTCGATATTTTCGTCATCAGTAAAATGGTTGATGGTAGGAGGAACAATACCATGAATAATCGTTCCCAACGCAGCAATAGCCTCAATAACTCCGGCTGCACCCAGAAGGTGACCGGTCATCGATTTTGTAGAATTAATCTGAATGTCGTAAGCATGCTCTCCTAATAATTTCGAAATTGCGTTAGATTCTGCAATGTCTCCTAATGGAGTAGAGGTACCATGCATGTTGATATGGTCTACTTCATCAGCAGTTAACCCTGCATCTTCCAGACAGTTTTTCATTACCAGGTAAGCTCCCAGTCCTTCAGGATGAGGTGCTGTCATATGATGTGCATCGGCACTCATACCACCCCCTTTTAATTCTGCATAAATGGTAGCCCCGCGTTTTATGGCGTGCTCGTACTCTTCAAGAATGATACATCCTGCCCCTTCGCCCAGTACAAAGCCATCCCGGTCTTTGTCAAAAGGTCTTGAAGCGGTTTTAGGATCATCGTTTCTTGTAGATAGTGCCATCATTGCATTGAATCCACCGACACCACTTGCTGTAACGGCTGCTTCCGAGCCTCCGCATACAATCACATCTGCTTTTCCTAACTGGATCAGCATTTTGGAATCGATTATAGCATTTGCTGAAGACGCACATGCAGAAACAGTCGTATAATTCGGACCGTGGAAACCATACTCAATAGAAATATGTCCCGGAGTAATGTCCGCAATCATTTTCGGAATAAAGAAAGGGTTAAACCTGGGAATATCCGTATTTGCCCATCCCAGAACTTCCGTTTCAAAAGTCTCCAGACCTCCGATTCCTGAACCCCAGATTACGCCGACTCTGTTTTTGTCAACCTGATCTTCCATAATTCTTGAGTGGGTTACTGCTTCTCTGGCAGCCACCATCCCAAGTTGGGTATTTCTATCCATTTTTTTAGCTTCTTTCTTATCGAAATGGTCTAACGGATTGAAGCCCTTTACTTCGCAAGCGAACTTTGTTTTAAAGTTTGTGGCATCAAAAAGAGTAATCGGAGCAGCACCGCTCTCACCTTTAAGAAGATTTTCCCAGTATTCTTTTGCATTATTTCCAATCGGTGTTATTGCTCCAAAACCGGTTACAACTACTCTTTTTAATTCCATAAACTTTTTTTAATTTCTTTTTTGTTGAAGAATATTATTTATTTACTACTTCTTCGATATAAGCGATAGCGTGCCCTACAGTAGTAATTTTTTCAGCCTGATCATCAGGGATTTGAATGTTGAATTCTTTTTCAAATTCCATAATGAGTTCAACGGTATCCAGTGAATCAGCTCCTAAATCGTTAGTGAAGCTAGCTTCAGGAGTTACTTCTGTTTCTTCAACGTCAAGCTTATCAGCGATGATAGCTTTTACTCTTGATGCAATGTCTGACATAGTAAATTATTTTTTTTAATTGTTAGATGGTGCAAATATATAAAATTCTTTACGATAAAACATTTTTTTAGTCTTTTTTGTGGGTAGACTATTCTTATTTTAAGCTGGATGTATTTAGTGTTTTCATATTCAGTCGGTTATGTTGCAATACTTTAAGTTTGGATTTTAAAATCATTACTTTCTGTTAAAAGGAACCGCATTGAATGTCTGGCAGCTGATTCTGTATTTTTTTATAGATTTTCCTGAAATATGTTGAAATAAAAATAGGTTTAGCATTTTCGGTCAGGATTACGTCTCAATTTTTAAATTCTGAAGATGTCCTTCATTTGCTTTTTTAAGAATCAGGGAAGCAACAAATGCCGTTCATTTATTATCTTTGTATTTAAATAAGTGGTTCCCGGAGATGGCTAGTGGAAAAGAACTTCTGCCATTCAAAATCTGCCGGAAGCGGAAAATGACTTGTTTTTATTTAAACTTTTTCTATTTCAGTTCTTTAAACAGTACCGTTGTCACCGGTAAAATAATCCCGACTCTTAATTTATAATGATAAAAATTTTTTACGCAGGCCTTCTTTTTTCTTCAGTAGTTATTTTTTCTCAGACCAAAGCTAAAATCATAGCCGTAAAAGATGGAGACACCGTGGTGGCTTTACTGACCAATAATAAGCATGAGACCTTAAGACTGGCAGATGTGGACTGTCCTGAAAATAAGCAGGCCTTCGGAAAAAATGCCAAACAGTTTACAAGCTCCCAGGTTTTTGGAAAAAAAATCACTTTTTACAGAAGTAAGAAAGACCGTTATAAAAGAACGGTGGCTAAAATTTACTATGATAACGGGAAATATTTATCTGCCGAAATCATAAAAGCCGGATTCGGATGGTGGTATTATCAGTATTCTAAAAATACTGCTCTTCAAGCCTATGAATCCCAGGCCAGATCAAAAAAGCTTGGCTTGTGGAGCGATAAAAAGGCGATATCACCATGGGATTTCCGGAAGTCCAGGAGGAAAAAGAAAATTTCCTGATCGGTGTCCCGGTAAAAAATTAAAATTCAGCCGGGTAGACTGTAATAGGAAGACATAAACTATGAGTAACCTTAGTTGGTAAAGAAATTGTTGCCTTCATACCAATCAACAAATAAAAAATGTTCATTCACACAAAATCCATTTATCTTTCTAGATTTTATTTTGAAAGATTTCTTTAAAATTTAAGTTTACGTAACCTGAAAAAAACAGTTCTGTATATCTTATAAACACCGGCTTTTTTCATCATTTCAATCTGGTGGTGTTTTCTCGTCGGGTTGATCGGGATCTTCGCTAAATTTTCACCCACATTTTTCAGCATTAGTTCGTAGATCTTATGAAAATACTTATCGCGGTCTTTCCTTTTTGTAGAAAGAAGCAGATTGAGTAAATATCTGTTGTTAAAAGGTGACATCACCATATTATGAATATTGGAGACTGATTTTGAGCTTCCGGCCCAGTTAGGCATTTTGTGTTCCCAGTAAAGAGCGTCAAGCAGGTGTATGTTGTGGGGCAGTGTGTTTTTCCATTCGTTGACCGCTTCTCTTTCGTAGGCTCCGTCCCGGAGTCCTAAAATATAGCAGATATCCTTTAGTGAAAGATGGTGGGGAAGGGGATCGTAAAAATTTCTGGAGACCTCGCTGATATTTCCGTTGATCAGGTATCGATCCGGGAAATGAATATTCATGAGATGCGCCATTTTCCGGCCTTTTACATCATCTTTCCATAGGTTGACATCGTTTTCTTCTGTCTGTATGGATGATAAATCATATTCAATTACTCTTAATTCTTTTGAGAAAGCATCTGTGATCTCTCCTGCAATTTTTACATCCTGTTTTCCATCTTCCGTTTTATGATTCAGCACAAAATAATGTATCCTGTCGGCACTTTTGAGTGAAGCGGCAAATAAAATTCTTGAATCCCAGCCTGCCGTAACGGCAAGACTCATTTTTTTCCGGTAAGACATGCTTTCCATCGAAGCTTCCAGAACAGAAAGTGCTTCTTTGGCCACTTGTACATTGTCTAAAATGGGTAACGGATTTTCAGGGTAAAACCGGGTTAGCTTTTTCTCTTTTACATCATAGTAGAAATTCGGAATCAGCTTAATAATGTGTTTAAAAGGTGTTTTGCTGAATATATTTATTTTGCGGTCGGTAATATATGGCGGTGCCTTTTCATCAGCGATATTTTTACCGTCTTTAATAAGCGTGGGTTGCGCGGCAATATATAGTTCATCATTTTCATTGGAGATGTACGTTTCCAGCTGCCCGGCTGCGTCATTAAATACATATATATCGTCATTGCTGAAAAAGAGAAAAGTGAAAAAACCGGTGAGTTTATTGAGTTTTTCAATTTTCTGTTCAATGTTTAGATGGAGTAAAGAATCTACGGCCTCTTTATTGGAGGATTTAGGATTCCCGGAATCAAAACATTCGCCGAAAAATATAACATCCTCTTTACAGATGAGATGATCTCTGTTCGAAGTGTGTATCTGAATGTTCAGGTTGTTGTGATAGACTATTTCCCCGTTATCCATGAGGGAATCAACTTTCTTATTGCTGATGATGTATTGAAACGGGAAAATCTCCATTGTTACTTTGCGTAATTGTCGCGGTAAATTTAGTGTTTTTTACCATTTGTGACGTGTTTTTATCAGAGGAAGTGGGTAGAAACTGTAATGTGTGATAATAAAAAATAATCCAAGCAATATTATTTGTTTAAATATTTATTGCTAAAATAATTTTCAAATTACTCTTTTTATATAAAAATGAAAACTTTTAGTAAGTTAATACTCACCTTTATGGTGAATAAATAATTATTCTTATAATTGTATCAGATTGCAATCTCAAATAAACAGTAACTAAAAAAAATTAAAAGTGATGACAAAATTAATTGTATTGGCAGCTTTCGGAGTTGCCGGGTTAGTGAGTGCTAAAGACAATGTGGAAAAGGGAAATTCTAAAGGACAAGAAATAACATCTAAGAAAGAATCCGTTTTAAAAAAAGGGAAGAAAGCAAAAGCTGCATTAGCAGTACGATGCGGTATAGTACAGGCAACCTGTACGTCTGCATATACATGTCAGGATTGGTCTGATGCTGAGTTTACAGAATGGGCGGAACAAATTCAAAATAATTATTGTCAATTGTAAGCAAAAATATTTCAACATAATCAAAGAATCGTTTAAGTTTTAAACGATTCTTTTAATCATAAAAATAATGAGCTTTATAAAAAACAGTATTTTAACCCTTATATTTTTATTAATTTTCTCTGTTTCATTTTCTCAGACTGCTACAAATGATTCATTACGTGGAGAATTTACTTATTTACTTCAATGTAAACCAAATACTGAAAGTCGGGATTATATCTATAAAGAGCTTTTCTCTTTAAAAGTAAGTGATCACCGCTCTTTTTTTATCAGTGAAAACAGATTGAAATTTGATTCCCTCGCTAGGTCACAGATTAATAAGAGCAGGAATAATTTTAATATTGATCTGAGGAATATGCCATCCTCAAAATTCAACTTTCTGATTATTCAAAATATGGAAGGCACGGTACAATTTTATCAGTCGCTGGCCATGACTCTGTTATCATATTATAATCCCGTTATTGACGACTGGAAACTTATTAATGAAACGAAGATCATTAATTCTATCGTTTGTCATAAAGCCCAAGTCTTCTTCAAAGGAAGAGACTGGACAGCCTGGTATTCACCTGAAATTCCTCTTCCTTATGGTCCGTACAAGTTTAGTGGTCTGCCAGGTTTAATTGTAAAAATAACAGACAGAACGGGAGATTATGATTTCGAATTGATAAAATCTGTACCCAGTTCAGACCTGACAGGAAAAGTTATAACAGTGAGTAAAAGATATTATCAAAATCCTAAAATAGTTACGGAGAGAGAATTTGTGAAAGCAAAAAGAAATTACAGGGAAAATATCAGACACCAATTAGAAAGAATGGGTACTGTCTTCTCAGAAGATCAAAGACCAAAAGCCACTGGAAAAGAAAATGAATATAACCCTATTGAGCTAAGTGAGGAGTAGCATCGAAAAATAATTAACATAATCAAAGGATCGTTTAAATTTTGAACGATTCTCTTAATCATAAAATGATGAGCTTCATAAAAAGTCAAATTTTAACAATTATATTTTTATTATTTTTCTCTTTATCATCGTCTCAAACAGCTGCGAATGATTCGCTACGGGGTGAATTTACTTATTTGCTCCAGCATAGGCCCAGTACTCTAAATAGGGATCATGTTTATAAGGAGTCCTTTTCATTACAGATAAGTAATAGCCGCGCTTTTTTTATCAGTGAAAATAGACTGAAATTCGACTCTATTTTTACGGAACAATTTAATAATAGAAAGAATAACTTTTTTAATATTGATATGAGAGGATTTCCACCATCGAAATTTAAATTTCTAATTATCCAGACAAATGATAATTCACAATTTTACGAAGCGGCGGGCATGACACTTCTATCGTATAATACCCCTGTAATTAGCAATTGGAAACTGATTAATGAAACGAAAGTAATCAATTCTATGCTTTGTAAAAAAGCAGAGGTACATTTTAAAGGAAGAGACTGGACAGCCTGGTACTCATCCGAAATTCCTCTTCCTTATGGTCCTTACAAGTTTAGCGGCCTGCCAGGTTTAATTGTGAAGATAACAGATAAAACAGGCGATTATGATTTTGAATTGATAAAATCAGTAGCAAGCTCTAGTCTAAAAGGAAAACTGATAAGGATAAATAAGGTGCGGTACCGCAATGCTAAATTAGTTACAAAGAAGGAATTAACTCAAGCGATAATAAATGCCAAAGAAAATGCAAAATATGAATTAGAAAGAATGGGTACTGTATTCTCAGAAGATCAAAGACCAAAAACCAGTGGAAAAGAAAATGAATATAACCCAATTGAGCTAAGTGACGAGTAGCATCAAAAATATTTAACATGATGTAAGATTTAATAACTACTTCTTAATTGCCAAGCTCCAGTTGATTTTTGACCAAACGATAGTATTTACCTTTCAAGGTTACCAGTTCCTGATGATTTCCTTCTTCAACTACCTTTCCTTTATCCAACACAATAATTTTATCAGCATTTTTTACTGTAGAAAGACGATGGGCAATAATTACGGCTGTTTTACCTTTAAGAAATGGTTGCAATTTTTCATGAATATGCTTTTCGTTATCAGCATCTAAGGCACTGGTTGCCTCATCGAAAAATAAATAATAAGGATTTTTGTATAATGCACGAGCGATCAAAATACGTTGTTTCTGTCCTCCGGAGATTCCATTTCCTGAAGCCCCTATTTTTGTTTTCAACCCGAGTGGGAGTTCATCCACAAAAGCCTTTATATTGGTTATTATTAGTATCTCATTTAGCCTTTGATAATCAATACCGACGTCGTTTGTTGCAATGTTCCGCTCAATTGTATCAGAAAAAATGAAGCCGTCCTGCATCACAACACCGCACTTTTTTATCCAGTTTTCAAAAATATGGTCATCCAGATTGGTCTCACCGATGGAAATGCTCCCAAGATTCGGTGCATAAAATTTTAGCAACAGTTTCATTAAGGTAGTTTTCCCACTACCGCTTATTCCTACAATTGCTGTGGTTTTGTTTCTGGGAATCAGTAAGTTGATGTCTTTTAAAATATAAGCTGAATTTTTTGTTTCGTACTGAAAAGATAGATTCTCGATTTTAACATCCGAATGTGTTGTTTGATCTTCAGCAAAACTGGCTGTGGAAGCTTTAGTACTCTGATAATTATTTATTTCATTAATTCTCGAAAAACTGAGTTTAGCATCCTGTAATGATCTGAAAAAACTTACAAGATGGCTTATGGGGGAGTTCATTTCTCCAATGATATAAGATATACTCAACATACTTCCCAGAGTCAAATGCCCTGAAACTACATTCTGAGCAACGATGTACGTGACAATAATATTTTTTAGACTGTTGATGCATTCATACCCAGATAATTGAATCTGATCAATATTTAACATCTTAAAATTAATTTTAAACAGTTTTTCCTGAGTACTTTTCCATTTATTTTTTTTATAATCTTCAAAACTGTTGAGTTTGATTTCCTGCATTCCAGTAATCAATTCCAGTGTATTTTCTTGGTTTTCAGAATTAAGATTAAACTTTTCATAATCAACAATTTTTCTTTGCGACTGAAAATAGAGTATCCATAAGATAGACAGTCCAGTAATGAAAATATAGTAAATGAGTATTTTCCAGTTGTAGTATGCTAGTACAAAGAAAAAAACACAGAAATTAATCATGGAAAATAAAGTAAGAATACTTTGTGAGGTCAAGAAGTTTTCGATTCTTTTATGGTCATAAATTCTCTGTATAATATCGCCCACCTGTTTAGAGTCAAAAAACCGCAAAGGCATTGTCATCAGTTTTCCTAAGAAATCCGATATAATATTAATATTTATTCTGGATCCGAGATAAATTGATATTCTGCTTCTGATAATCTCTATAATGGTTTGACCAATAAAAAGAGATAACTGAGCAATCAGAATTAGAAGAATAAAGTCGAGGTCCTTATTTTTTATACCTTTGTCTACAAGCTTTTCCGTCAAAAAGGGAAAGGCAAGGGTAAGAATACTTCCTAGGATTAAGGTGATGAAAATCTTTGATAATTCCCATTTGAAAGATTGTACATACTTTAATAAATGCTTGGAATTGATTTTTTCAAGATTATTATCATTACTGTAAAATTGTTCAGTAGGTTCTGTATATAGTGCGAATCCGGATCCATTGCCAGCCCATGATTTTTTAAAGTTAGTTTCACTTAACCGGATAAGACCATGGGCAGGATCAGCTATATAAAATGTCTTTTTTTGGGTGAAAATATTTTTTCCTATCTTATACAATATGATAAAGTGTTTCTGGTTCCAGTGTAATACGCATGGAAGCATATTTTCATCGATAAGACTTTCCAGGTCTGTTTCTACCACTGCATTATCTATACCTAGTTCATGGAAAGTATCGGAAATATTCAACATACTAACTCCTTCGCGAGAAATAGCAGAAATCTCTTTTAAATAAGTATGTCCAAATTCTTTTCCGTAATGTTTACTGATCATGCTGATACAGGCAATTCCACAGTCCATCTGATCTTTTTGAGGGACAAAAGGGAACTTGGAAAAAAAAACGGATTTTACTTTGTTACTCATATACTTTGCCTTTATTCTTTAATGGATTAGTACTCCCATCTTCCCATACAAATGTTTCAGGGTTGTATCCGCATTTTAAGGGTTTACTATATACGTCACTGCTATCCTGCAAAAAAGCTCTGCAGTCGGTACATGCATATCTGAATTCACAATCCTGACAGACTGAGATCTCATCTTTTTGTATGTTTCCAAAAAATTGGAATTCATCCTGCTTTATAATATTTTCTATGAAGGCATTTTTAATATTGCCATATTTTTTTTTCATGGATGGACAGTTTTTGATGTTGCCATCTTTATCAATCGTTACTTTTTTATAAAGGCATCCATTTTTTTGCTTAAGTTCATTATATTTCAGAATGTTGTCAAAATTCATAGATTCCTGTGTGATGACTCCGCAGCAGCTTCCACTGTTCAAAGGAGTCTGGGCGTAGTAAATATTTCCGAGGAGTAAAGGATAGAAATGATTCTGCTGAATCTTATGCTGATATATTCTGCTTTCGGGTGCGTTATATACAAAAATATGAGATAGGGAAGGGTAATCCTCAATCAGGTTGAGCAGAAATTCTCTATTAATTTTTTCATCATATTCAAAATGGAGTTCTACATAATTAATGTCTGTATCATTTATCAAACGGAGAAGTTTATGAATAAAATCTGTAGAAAATTCAGAATATAATCTTAGCTGGACATCATTGCATCTCAAGCTGTTTAATTGCTGAACTGTTTTTGAAAAAACGTCTTCAATAAAATTTTTAGGATCAATTTCGATAATGGAATCTCTAATGATATCAAAATCATCGGTTTCTTCGGATAGCTGAGGAAACAATTCCGGTGTTCTGGAAAGCATGATGATTTCATTTTCCAATAAATATTCTATAAATTCAGAAACAGAATCATGATCTTCGGAATCTACCATACTGAATGTATGACTTATTGGTTTTCTATCGATTTCTTTCAGTAGTTGATAATAATCATTCGAAATAAAGAAAAGTTCATTCCTTAAATAGTCTACAATAAGACTTCTTCCTTTTCCTTTTGTAATCTTACAGCTTGAGGTAAGAATTATGGTTTCATCAATGTATGTACTATTCTTCATTTTCAAAAAGTTTAAAATTTAAGGTCTTACAAATTCTTCGGCTGGAATAATAATGGCGCATAAAGGAGCATTGAAGAATGTCATTATGTTTGAATAACTTCATTTCATCATTAATATTGGTAACCTGGTTATAGTAGATTGTTTTAAAAAAAAGCGGTAGGTTCTGAATTTTTTCTTTCTTTAATTTAATTTTCTGTAATCCTTCCATTGATTAAATATTTAGCGATTTTTTTGTCTAAGGAGTAATTGCATGGATCAGATACCATTCCGTACTGACCAACAGGGTTTATTTCCAGAAACACAAATTCATTTTGATCATCTAAAATCAGATCTACGGAGCCGCAATTCAGTCCTAGTTCTCTAAACATATCAGTTATTTTTTCTTCGATCGAAGCAGGAAGTTTATAAGGTTCCACCTTATTGGGCTTTTTATGGTTGTACTTTCTGAAATCTACACTGGTCTGGTCTGATGATTGTGAAAAGATAGCCATCGAAAAAAAATGTCCTTCAATAAAAAAGACTCTGATCTCTATAGTTTTCTTTATAAGATCCATTTTCAATGATGGGAATAGAGGAACTTTTACATCTTCTTCATATTCAATAATTTCCGTGTATGAATAAAAACTGTAATTATTGACTACTTTATAAATTCCGTTCGATATAGCCTTTGTTATGCTCAAGTCATTTTGCTTTATTTGATCGGTATTTGTTATGATCTCATAATCAGGAATCTTGAGACCGCAATTTTGAGCAATATTCATGGTGATGAGTTTATTCAAATTGAATTTTGGACGTCCAAGATTTATTTCTGTATTCTGGTAAACGGAATTTCACCTGGTAATAAATTTAAGGTTCGAGCAATTGCATCATCAATTTTCCCCCAATAAAATCCATGTTCTCTTAATCCATTATCGTTTTTCTCACAAACTAGTACTATATCTTTACCTTCTTCTTTTAGTATTTTTAATAAAGGGGTAAATGAAATTTCATTTATTGTGAGTATAATATTTTCCGAATCAATTACACGTCTTAAATAGTCTTCGATTTCTATTGTTATATCACCATCAATATTTAATTCAAAAATTCTAATTTTGTTGTTCCTAATTATAAGTTCTTCAGATTTAAAAAAAAGTTTCTCAAATTCATTTTCTAAAGAATTAAAGAGAAATACATTTATAGTTTTTGTATAATGTTCAGATTTGTCATAACATCTAATAATTTCTTTTATAACATCTATCAATTTAGGCTTAATAATTTCTTTTTGAGGATAGTAATTAACATAGAAATTTCTTGTATTAGCTATTGATTGATCTAAACTTTTTCTATCTATGATTAGAGTTGTTTGATATTTAATTTTAGCTTTCAAAAGATTTTCTCTAAGTTTTTCAATTTGTGATGTAAATTGAAAATATTTGTATTCTTCTATAAAACTAGCTTTTGAACAATAGAGAATGTAATTATTATTATTGATTTTAAATTTCTTAATATCCTCGTTAAAGAAGATAAATGTAAATTCGTTTTTTAACTCGTCTCTTAGATACAAAATTAAAACAAACGTATCATCAACATATTTTGTTGGAATTTCTACTTGGGTTGAATTACTGAAAGTTCTTCCCTTTGATTGCACTCTTAATAATTTACTTGGAGATTTTTGATTATCTATAATTTGTAGATCACAGCCCTCTCTATCATACATAGGTTTACTCACCAAAAAATCGAATCGATTTAATAGTGAAGTTATATAATACTCAGCCTCAATTTCCATTTGTTTTGTATCCATGTTTGGAAGACGAATGTTGTTAATAATATTGCACAATGGACTATGTATTCGGGATAGTGACGAATCAGAAGATCTAAGCTCTCAAACTTGTACTAATCTAAGCAACAATCTTTTATTTTCTAAATTTATGAAAAAAGGAAATATAAAAGGCTGTTGCGACAAAAAAAGGAGAAACTTTCAATTTCTCCAGTAAACCGCCATTTCGCCAATACGGTGTTATCTGCTGTTTTTTCTTTTTTCAGATATATTTTTTAATACTGGAACAAATCAATAATTCTGGGCATAATTTAGATGTTTACGAAACTTGTTTGGATTGTTTAGGTAAAATGGAGTTTCAAAACCTTTATGAGTATGTAAACAATTTTTATTACGACGAATTTAATTCGGATGAAGATTTTGTACAATGGCTATATGAAGATGATACTTTTAATATTCCTAATTGGATTGTGATAGATTGGGAAGCTACGGCAAGGAGTATAATGTTTGATTATTTTGAAAGTAACGGGCATCACTTTAAATCGTAGTATATTTGTGTTGTTGTAAGTTTATTGTATTCTTAAAATTCAAATAGGTTTAATTTAGTTCAAACAGATTCAAAAAAAGACATTTTAAAATTCGGGTACAACTTTGGGTACAAAAACAAAAAAGAGAAAATGTAATTATTTAAAATTGAATAATTTACAAATTCTCTTTAGTTTAAAAAGTGGAGTTGGAGGGATTCGAACCCTCGTCCAAACAAGCAATACATAAGATTTCTACATGCTTATTCTGCTATAGGTTTTCGACTGGAGGCAGAGAGCAGACACCCAACTTCCAGCTTATCTTCTGAATTTTCGTGCTTTAGCCGAAGCGTCTAAAGCCTTATTTCTGCATTCCTATATCCCAGAATCAAAAGCCGCAGAACAGGGCGTTTGTGGAATATCTTGCTTCCCTACTGAAATCTTCGGGAAAACGCTTGATCTACTATACTTCGATATTAAGCTGCAAGAGCGAACTCTTCGTTGCCAGTTAAAATTTTGTAGCAAGGGATTAAAGAGATCGCGCTACGGTTCTCTGCATGCTTACTTACCCACTGACCTTGCTGTCGAAACCAGTCAACCCCATGGTGTAAAGTAGTACAAAGATAGGGTATTTAGTTTAAAAATACGTTATACCCAAAGGGAAATTTCGCGGACAATGATAATACCCGGCGTGTTATACAGGTGGTTCCTAGCGCCTATACCTTCATATAAATGGGTGAATTATAGAAGTTAACCAGTATTTTTATCTGTTAAATTTTGCTGTTTCATAAAAATAGTTTAGTTTTGCAATCCAAAATGAGATGTAAAATATGTTAATAATTCCAGTAAAAGATGGTGAATCCATCGACAGAGCATTAAAAAAATATAAAAGAAAATTTGATAAAACAGGTACAGTTCGTCAATTGAGAGCTAGACAACAGTTTATTAAGCCTTCTGTAACTTTGAGACAAGCAAGACTTAAAGCAGCTCACAAGCAAAGAAACCTTAGCAAAGAGGAGCAGGCTTAAGAATTTTCTTAAATCGCATATAATTCATTCTTTAAATACTATATTTGAAGAATGAATTTTTGTTTTATACCTAACCGATGCTGGATAAATTTTTAGACTATTTAGAACACGAAAAGAGGTATTCTCCTCATACCATAACAAGCTACAGAAAGGACCTGGAAGACTTTTCACATTTCTACCTCAGAACAGAATCTTCAGAAGACATCGCAGGAGCCGACAAAAAAGTAATCCGGAATTTTATCGTCGAACTGAGTGAGCATCATATTTCCAAACGGAGCATCAACCGCAAACTGTCATCGCTGCGCAGCTTTTACCACTTTCTTTTAAAAATCGGGGAAATAGAAATTTCGCCTACAGAAACTATTTCTTCATTAAAATTTTATTCCGAGAAGCAGATCCCGATGTCCCAGGAGGAAATGCAAACACTTAATGATCAGGTTTTTGATGAGGTCACCGATGTGCTGGATAAATGCATCATCGAAGTGCTTTACCAGACCGGAATCCGGAAAGCCGAGCTTTGTGGTATGACTTTTGAGAATGTAAACCTGGGCGGAAACGAACTGAAAATAATAGGGAAGGGGAACAAAGAAAGATACATCCCCATCTCCGAAGATTTATCGGATCTGCTGGCAGGTTATCGGGAAATAAGGAAACCACAGACAGAAGATCAGTCGTACTTTTTTGTCAACAGGAAGGGCAAAAAACTGACGGAAAAATTTGTCTATCTGGTGGTTAATAAGTACCTTAGTCTTATAACTTCAAAAGAAAAAAGAAGTCCTCACATCCTTCGGCATAGCTTTGCTACGCACGTTCTGGATAATGGGGCGGAGATCTCCAAAGTAAAAAAAATATTAGGGCATTCCAGTCTTGCAAGCACTCAGGTCTATACGAATGCCAATATTGAACAATTGAAAAAAGTGTTTAATCTTGCTCATCCAAGAGCGTCTAAAAAAGAAGAATTATGAAGATCACAGTACAGTCAATTGGTTTAACACCACATGAACCACTAGAATCACACATTGAGAAAAAAGTAAGCAAGCTTGAGACTTTTTATGACAAAATCCAGGACTGCAAAGTATTTTTAAAAGTAGAAAATAATGCAGATAAAGCTAACAAAACTGCCGAGATTATTCTGGCTGTTCCGGGCGATGATATCGTTGTAAAGAAGACTTCTGCAAGTTTCGAAGAGAGTTTGGATATGTGCGTGGATACGGCTAAAAAGCTGCTAATCAAGAAAAAAGAACTGGCTTAGTAAAAAAAGATAAAAAAAGTCTATAAAATATTTGAGAATTCAAAAAAACCGTTCTATATTTGCACTCGCAAAAAGGGAACAGCGTTCTTTTGAATTCTTTTTGATTTTAATGCCTCCATAGCTCAGCTGGCCAGAGCACGTGATTTGTAATCTCGGGGTCGTGGGTTCGAATCCCTCTGGAGGCTCATTTAAAATAAAAACCTGGGGAGATTCCAGAGTGGCTAAATGGGACTGACTGTAACTCAGTTGCTTCGGCTTCGTAGGTTCGAATCCTGCTCTCCCCACAGTTTTTTATTAAAAAAAAATCTTGCAGGTTTCAGGAAGTTTTCTTAGATTTGCAAACCGTTACCAATAATTTTGGAAACAAAATTGCGGAAGTAGCTCAGTTGGTAGAGCGTCAGCCTTCCAAGCTGAATGTCGCGAGTTCGACCCTCGTCTTCCGCTCAGAAAAAATACTCGCAAGAGTAATTTTTTTTAACTACTGAAAAGCGTAGAGTAGATTTTTCTCAACCGCGTTCAGTCAGCATATTAAAATTGCCTCCATAGCTCAGCTGGCCAGAGCACGTGATTTGTAATCTCGGGGTCGTGGGTTCGAATCCCTCTGGAGGCTCCATTTTAATATAAAATATCTGGGGAGATTCCAGAGTGGCTAAATGGGACTGACTGTAACTCAGTTGCTTCGGCTTCGTAGGTTCGAATCCTGCTCTCCCCACATTTTATATTAAAAAAAATCTTGCAGATTTCAGATAATTTTCTTAGATTTGCAAAGCGTTTACCAATAGTTTTGGAAACAAAATTGCGGAAGTAGCTCAGTTGGTAGAGCGTCAGCCTTCCAAGCTGAATGTCGCGAGTTCGACCCTCGTCTTCCGCTCAAAGAAAATCATGCTTTTTTAGTATGATTTTTTGTTTTAATGCCGACTTAGCTCAGCGGTAGAGTGCTTCCTTGGTAAGGAAGAGGTCACGGGTTCAAGTCCCGTAGTTGGCTCCACTTTCAATCCCGATTTTTTCGGGATTTTTTTATTGGTGCCTGTGGAAGTGTTTACGGATTAGTAGATCAATCTTAAAAAAGGGATCTTAAAGATAAACTTCGCATAGGAGTACTTCGAAACATCATCTAAATAAGATAAACAGGTTATCAATCTCAGCCTATCTCCAGGTTGAATTCCATTGCTGATTTCAGATGTTTAGATTTTCCTATTTTTGAATAAAATTCAATGATGATGATAAAATCTTTTTTTCGTATCCTGACAGCAGGTGTCCTGCTATGTCTCCTTTCGTGTTCAGTTCAGGATCAGTATTCCGATCCCTATGAAAAAGAAGCACTGTTAAAATTAATCAACAGAAGACTTCAGGTTGCTCCTCTGGTCGCAAAGAGCAAGTGGAACACCAAAGCTCCGATCGACGATCCAGCCCGGGAAAAGATTATTTTAGATACCGTTGAGATAAAAGCCAAAAAACTGCTTATCGATACAAATTTTGCCCATAATTTCTTTCAGGCACAGTTTGAGGCCGGGAAATTAAAACAAAGACAGCTTCATGAAAAATGGACAGCCGAACATCAGCCTCCATTTGATCCGGCTCCTGATCTGGCTACTGAAGTGCGCCCCGTTCTGGATAGCCTGACTCCGCTCTTACTAAATGAGCTGAAAAAAATAAAACCCAAATCCTGTACTGATCACGTAATAAAAAGTTTAAAAATACAAGCACGGAAATTAACGGATCCTTCCTTTGACGATGAAACTGTCGCAATAGCAGTACAGCCAATTGAAGATTATTGCAAACATATCAGCATACTGAAGAACTGAATGGCCAAATGACGAATACGATTAGCTTAAAATTTGATTAAACTATTGATCCGTACTCCATAATCCGGATAGAGTCATGAAAATTTTCGTTAAATTCGTATAAAATAAATAGTGATGAATATTCTTTTATTGGAAGATGACCTGATTCTCTCAGCAGAGTTGTGTAAATTTTTAGAGTCGAATAATTTTACATGCGATAAAATCTACGACGGCGAGACCTTTATCCGTCAGATTAAAAATAATACCTACGACTTATATCTGCTGGACATCAATGTTCCGAAAATAAACGGTCTTGATGTGTGCCAGACGATCCGGTCATTCGATAAAAATACCCCCATCATTATCATTTCGGCCTATGGAGATCTTTCCGATAAAAAAGATGCATTCACCAGGCTGGCGGATGATTATCTGGTGAAGCCGTTTCAGTTTGAAGAATTACTGTTGCGCATGAACTCCCTGCTGAGAAGAAAAGCACCGGTAGATGCCACAGACCAGGACATTATCAGGATTGATGATCTCATCATCAATAAAACCGAGCAGAAAGTTTTCCGGGCAGGAAACGAGATTGCGCTTACCCTGAAAGAATTTCAGCTACTGGCCTACCTTGCAGAAGCGCAGGGAAGAACGGTTTCCAAACAGCAGATCACGGAACATGTATGGGAACATAACTTTAATACCAACACCAATACCGTAGAAGTATATATCAACTTTTTAAGAAAGAAGATCGATAAAGATTTCAAAGTGAAGCTTATTCATACCCGTTCCGGTTTCGGATATTATTTAAGTCCATTATAGCAGATGTCTTTAAAACGGAAAATAGCCCTTAATCTCAGCATTGCCTTTTCACTGCTTTTCGGTATTGTGATGGTGATCATTTATATGTCTTTTAACGATTTCAGAAGAGATGAGTTCAAAGAAAGATTCCGGCAGAGGTTGGAATTTACTTCCCATTTTATTGCCAAGTCCAAAGATTTCGAAGAAGAGGCGCCCGTGTTCTTTAATGAAAACTCGGATAATATCCTTTTGAATGAGACCATCCTGATTTTTAACGGCCGGAAAGAACTGATCTACAGCACCATTAAAGACAGGAATGTAACCTGGGACAATGCATTGCTGAAAGAGCTTGACGAAAAAAAGATCATCTATACCGAAAAAACAGTTCCTGAAATATATGCAGCCCTCCGGACCATTAACGGTGAAAATTATTATATTCTCACCAGTGCCTTTGATACCAACGGGAAATCTAAACTGGAATATCTTAAATATCTTCTGATCACGTCCTATGTCATGAGCACGCTTCTGATCGGTTTTTTCAGCTATTACTTCATGGGGCAGTTTCTGAGACCTCTGGAAGAACTGAATCAGGAAATTTCGGAAGTTACGGCGCATAAACTGACGACACAGATTCCCGTTCGCGATTCCAATGACGAGATCAATGTTCTGGCCCAGTCTTTTAACACCATGATCAAAAGGCTGGATGACGTGTTCCAGTCACAGAAAGACTTCACGGCAAGTGCTTCCCACGAAATAAGAACACCGATCACAAGAATGGCTTTCCAGCTGGAAAATTTAATTAAGCTCGAGCAGCATTCTCCCAAAACACTTACATCCTTAAAACAGATTCAGAAAGATGTCTATCAATTGTCGGATCTCACAAATTCTTTAATTCTCCTCACCAAGTTTGATAAAGAGAATATCCAGACCATTTATGAAGAAGTACGCATCGATGAAGTTATTTTCGAATCTTTTGAAGCGGTGGAAAAGAGCTATCCCGATCTGAAAATGGATTTTCTGATCTCTGAAAATACGTCTGACAATGCATTGCTGACGATAAAAGGCGTGCAGTCCTTACTGGATATTGTATTTATCAACCTATTTAAAAATGCAGCCGTATATTCTGATGATACGGGCGTGGATGTTCTCATTACCGAAACCAATGACTGTCTTACCGTAGATGTCATTTCCCACGGGACAACTATTCCGGCAGAGGAACAGGCCAAATTGTTTGAAGCTTTTATGAGGGGAAATCATTCTCAGAATATTTCAGGCTCCGGGCTCGGGCTCCGGATTGTCAAAAGAATTCTGGAATACCATGGGGCAAAGATTAACTATTCGTCACCGAAAGATTTAGTGAATAAGTTCAGTGTGGTCTTTAACAAATAAAATATAGGCTGATATCTTTTTGTAAGAATATCATATATACATGATAGTATTAACTTAATTTAAACAAAATCAGCATATTATACTCTGTCGGAATAAAATTTTAATATTTTTTTAAGTATTCTTTAAGAGCATTTTAATAGCAGAAGGGCATTTTTGTTTCATGAAAATTGAGAAAATAAACAAAATTGCCGGGCTGTTTGTTGTCTTTTCCTCTCTGATGACGGCACAGCAGCACATGTCGCTTTCAGATTGTGAACAGGCCTTTCAGAGCAACAATCTTCAATTGCTCGCGGAACAGTATAACATTAACATGGCCGATGCAGATATTCTCCAGGCTAAAATCTGGGAACTTCCCCAGGCCAGCGGATATATCAACGCTTATAATCCTGAAGGAAAAAGAGCTTTTGATGCAGGAAAGGCCAAAGGCGCCGAAATCAGCCAGCTGATCTATATGGGCGGGAAGAAAAAAAACGAAATTGCTTTTGCAAAATCAAACAAAGAACTGGCTCAGCTTCAATTTTCCCAACTTCTTGTTGACCTGAGAGCACAGCTTCGTACGACCTATTTTAATCTTTATTACGAAAAACTTAAATTCGGGAATACCAATAGACAATTGGAATATATGAATGACCTTCTGGCGGCCTATAAAGTGCAGTCGGCAAAAGGAAATGTCTCGCTTAAAGATGAAGTTAGGCTCCGGAGTATCGTCATTCAGCTGAAGAACGATAAGGTAGGAATTAATAAAAACATTCTGGAGTTTGAACAGAATCTTAAAGTTTTAACAGGGATTGCCGAGGACATCGAACCGAAGCTTTCTGAAGCGGAAGCTAAAGAAATATTGATATCACAACCTTTTGGAGATGATACCGAGCTGAAAAGAAAAGCCATTGAAAATAATGCCGATTACCAATACAATCTGAAACTGATTGACAACAGCAGGCTCTATGCACAGTGGCAGAAATCCTTAAACGTACCCGACCTGAATGTCGGGGCACAATACGATCAGAACAGCGGAACTTTTAAAAACGAAATCAATCTGATGCTCGGCATTCCTTTGCCTCTGTGGAAATCCAATAAAGGAAATGTTGAAAAAGCCAATTATGCCATTCAGCAAAACCAGAAAAACGCAGAATTTCAAAGATTAACCCTTGAAACGAAAGTCCAGTCTGCCTATAAGATATGGAAAGAGCAGTATGATCAGCTCACTGAGATCAGAACCGCAGATCTTAATAATATGGACCTCGTATATAACGGCATGCTGTCCAATTTCAGAAAAGGAAACGTTAGTCTTATTGAATTTGCGGATTTTATGGACAGCTACAGGGAAACGGCACTCCAGATCTATGATATGAAAAATGAACTTATGGAATCGGCAGAACAACTGAATCAACTCGTACAAACAAAAATCTTCTATTAAACTTAAACAATGAAAAAATATATCATTCCGGTAATGGTGGTACTGTCCATCCTGTCATGCTCAAAAAAACAGGAGGAAAAGGCTCCACAGGCAAAAAAGGGTTTTGAACTGAGCAATACGATGCTGAGCTCTATCGCACTGGCGAAAGTCGAAAAAAAATATGTAGAAGACCATTATAATTTTTACGGAAAAATATCGGCTGATAAAAACAGCTATATCGATGTTTATCCGCTGGTGGGAGGAAATGTTCTGAGTGTAAATGTGGAGCTGGGAGATCATGTGAGAAAAGGGCAGGTGCTGGCTACCATCAGGAGCACGGAGCTGGCAGAAGTTCAGAAAGATGTAAGTGATGCGAGAACAGACCTGGTGGTTGCCCAGAATAATCTGCGTGTAGCGAAGGAACTCTATGAAGGAAAACTGAACACGGAGAGAGATGTACTGGAAGCCAGAAGCCAGCTGCAGAAAGCCCAGGACCAGATGCAGAGGGCCAATGCGGTAAGTACGGTCTATGCGGTGAAGAGAGGGAATATTTACAGTGTGGTAGCTCCGATCAGCGGATACATCGTTCAGAAAAACATCAATAAAGATATGCAGCTGAGAAGTGACAGAAGTGAAAATATTTTCGATGTGGCCAATACGACCAATGTCTGGGCCATTATGAATGTGAATGAATCTGATATTGATAAAATAAGCCTGGGAATGAGAGCGCAGGTTTCCACCCTGTCTTATCCGGACAAAGTATTTGACGGAAAAATTGATAAAATATTTAAGATCATCGATCCGGAAACCAATGCCATGCAGGCCAGAGTGGTTCTGGACAATGCCAACGGACTACTCATTCCTGAGAGTAAAGCCACCATCAAAGTTTCAAGCCCGGAAAGTACTACTGCATTGGCGGTGCCTTCCAAGGCTGTAATTTTTGATGACAACAGAAGTTTTGTGGTGGTTTATAAATCCCGCACCGATGTAAAGGTGAAAGAAATAAAAGTTTTAAAACAGGTCGGAGACACTACGTATGTGTACGAAGGCCTGATGGAAGGAGAACAGGTCATCACCAACAACCAGCTGCTGATCTATCGTTCCCTTAACAGCTAATCTTTTTTTGAATGTAATTTGAACATTAAGAACAAGTAAGAAAAAATATCTGAGGATTTTAAGCCTTCCGCTTACCTCATTCTCCTGCAGATGCTTAATTATTTTGCTCCTTAATGAAACGTATGGTTCAAAAACTTCAATTTTTTTCAATGGACATCTTTATTTAAGATTGTCCCAACAATTAAACATTTAGTTATTAGCATAATAGCTGAAGTCTAATCTAATTTCTATTATGAATAAATTCATTAAAAATATAATTGCTTTCTCGTTAAAAAATAAGGCATTTACCTTTATTTGGGTAGCTATTCTGGCGGTCGCGGGCTTTATAAGTTTCAAAAATATGCCTATTGAGGCCTTTCCCGATGTTACCAATACCCAAATTGTAATTATTACCCAATGGAATGGGCGAAGCGCGGAAGAGGTAGAGCGTTTTGTCACAACGCCCGTCGAATTGGCCATGAGTCCGGTGCAGAAGAAAACCAGTGTTAGAAGTACCACCATGTTTGGTCTTTCTATTGTGAAAATTCTTTTTGACGATGGGGTGGATGACATGTTTGCCAGAAATCAGGTCAATAACCAATTAAGAACCGTAAGCCTTCCTGATGAGGTAGACCCCGAAGTTCAGCCACCCTACGGACCTACCGGCGAAATTTTCCGGTATACGCTGGAAAGTAAAACCAAAGATTCCCGGGAATTATTAACCCTTCAGAATTGGGTCATCGACCGTGCTTTAAGAGGAGTGCCCGGCGTCGCAGACATTAATGTTTTCGGAGGTCAGGATAAAGTTTTTGAATTAAGCATTGATCCGAGAGCCCTGGATAAATACAATCTGACCCCGTTGCAGGTGTACGATGCGGTTACGAAGAGTAACCTGAACGTCGGCGGTGATGTGATCGAAAAAAACGGACAGGCGTATGTCGTGAGAGGGATCGGACTCGTAAAATCTATTGCAGATATCGGGAATATTACCATTGAGAACGATAACGGGAACCCTGTACTGGTAAAAAATGTAGCTGATGTTCATGAACGGATCCTTACCGAGAGTAGGGCAGGCCGGATTGAATCATCATGAAGATACGGTAGAAGGAATCGTCGTGATGAGAAAAGGAGAAAATCCGCGTGAAGTCCTGGTAGGGGTAAAAGCCAAAATTAAAGAGCTTAACGAAAAGATTCTTCCGAAAGATGTAAAAATGGTTACTTTCTATGACCGTGACAACCTGATGGACTTCACCACGGAAACCGTCATGCACAACTTACTGGAAGGCATTATACTGGTTACGGTAATCGTATTGATTTTTATGGCCGACTGGCGAACGACTTTAATTGTTTCCATTATTATCCCGCTGTCGTTATTGTTCGCGTTCTTATGCCTGAAAATAGCCGGGATGAGCGCCAATCTGCTCTCTCTGGGAGCGGTGGATTTCGGAATTATTATCGACGGAGCTGTCGTTATGGTCGAAGGCCTCTTCGTTATGCTGGATCATAAAGCACTGAAATACGGTCAGGAGAAGTTCAATAAAATGGCTAAAGGCGGGTGGATCAAGCAGACCGGAACCGGTTTGGGGAAAGCGATCTTCTTTTCAAAGTTAATTATTATCACCTCACTGATCCCTATTTTCTCATTCCAGAAAGTAGAGGGGAAAATGTTTTCTCCATTAGCCTTTACCTTAGGATTTGCATTAATGGGAGCCCTGATCTTTACGCTCACCCTAGTGCCGGTTCTTTCCCACATTCTTTTGAATAAAAATGTAAAAGAGAAAAACAATCCTTTTGTCAATTTCTGGGACCGGATTGTATTAAAAGGTTTCAACTTTACTTTTAAACATAAAAAAATAAGTCTGGTCGTCTCTATTGCCTTTCTGGCAGTAACTTTATTTTCAGGAAAATTTTTAGGAACAGAATTTTTGCCGCAGCTCAATGAGGGCTCTTTGTGGATCACAGCAGAAATGCCGATGAGTTCATCATTAAAAGAATCATTAAAGACTGCAGATCTTCTGAAGAAAGATATCATGAGCTTTGAAGAGGTGACGGATGTGCTTGCCCAGACCGGAAGAAGTAATGACGGTACCGACCCGAACGGATTCGGATTTGTACAGTTTGCCGTAAATCTTAAGCCCAAAGACGACTGGAAACGTAAGATCAGCTATGATGAGCTGATCGAAGAAATTGACGGGAAACTCAGGGCCTACCAGGGAATTACTTTTAACTATTCACAGCCTATTTCAGACAACGTGGCCGAAGCCGTAGCCGGTTTTAAAGCCGAAAACGGAATTAAAATTTACGGAGACAATTTACAGACCCTCGATAAACTGGCTGAGAAGGTTTTAAAAGAAATAAAAGGCGTGGAAGGGGTAAAGGATCCGGGTATCATTAAAAATATCGGTCAGCCGGAAGTAAGTGTAGTGCTGGACAGAGATAAAATGGCAGCTTACGGAGTAATGCCGGATGATGCACAGTCTGTGCTGGAAATGGCATTTGGAGGAAAGACCGCTTCGGAAATGTTTGACGGAGAAAGAAAATTTCCGATCCGGTTACGTTATTCCCAGGAGTACAGAAAGGATGAAAATGATATTGCTTCCCTGATGGTTCCTACCCAGGACGGCGCCAAAATTCCGTTAAAAGAAATCTGTACCATTGAAAAAGATAACGGGGCAGCATTTATTTACAGAGATGATATCAAGCGGTACATCGGGGTTAAGTTCTCCATTCGTGACCGTGACTTGGGTGGGACCATTGCCGATGCCCAGAAAAAAGTAGCAACCATAGATCTCCCGGATGGATATTCCATTGGATGGACAGGTCAGTTTGAAAATCAGCAGCGGGCATCAAAAAGACTGGCACAGGTGGTGCCGATCAGCATCCTGGGAATCTTCTTCTTATTGTTTATCCTTTTTGGGAACATGAAAGATTCTCTCCTGGTATTGGCAAACGTGCCCTTTGCCCTAATCGGTGGAATTATCGCACTGCACTTAACCCGTATGAACTTCGGGATTTCGGCCGGGGTCGGGATGATCGCCTTATTGGGAATCTGTATCCAGAATGGAGTGATTCTTATCACAGAGTTTCATCAGAATGTCAAGGACGGATTAAGTCTGGACAATGCCATATTCAACGGAGTGAAGTCGAGGACACGTCCTGTGATCATGACCGCATTAATGGCTTCCATCGGGCTGATGCCGGCAGCGCTCTCAACAGGGATCGGATCAGAATCTCAGAAACCCCTTGCCATCGTTATTATCGGAGGATTAATCACGGCAACGGTATTGACACTGCTGATCTTTCCGATTATCTTCTGGATTTTTAACAGAACGAAAAAATCTGAACAGATTTAGTTTCTTTCATTTATATTATATTAATTGAAGCCCGGAAAACATTCGTTTTCCGGGCTTCCTCTTGAAAAAATAAATTATGAGTTCTTTAAAATCCTAATCCTACTGCAAAAGCTTTAACCGGATTCGGATAATCCGAAACAGACGTGGCCGCTCCCGTGGCAGTATTAACAGAATATATTTTTGTAGACCCTCCTACGGATGCCATCAGGTATGCTTTTTGGCTCATGCTTCCTATGTCGAAACCATTGGCATTGGTGATATTGATTCCCAAAGAACCGGTTTCTGCTAATGTTCCGTTATTAGGTGGGTTTTGCTGGTATAATTTATCGGTATTATGATCAATCACGAATAGAGTAGTTGCCGTAGTTCCTGCAAAATTATTGGTATAAGCCGCCGCACTGATCATTGCTCCCGCAGGATTGATCACTGCGTCTACTGCTGTAATTCCTCCGGTGACAGGATCCAAGCGGAGATTCTGACCGGTGTTGCTCACCACCCGGATTTTATCGACTGCAGGATTGAAATCAAATCCGAAATCGGTTCCGGAAAGTAATGTCGGAAACGGAGAACTTCCAACAGCGGTTGCTGCTCCGGTTCCCAGATTAAGAGTATATATCCTGCTTGAACTTCCTAAGGCATACAGCTGACCGTTCAAAGGACGGAAATCGATTCCCAGAATATTTTCACCGCTTTGTAATCCCGTCACTGCTTTTGAAACCGGCATCGGGCTGTTTGGATTAAATATCTGAAGATTATTTGAATTATCGATTGCATATGCTACCGCTTCAGTAGGAATGGCCAGGTCAATGATGCTCTGCTGAAGAGTACCAATAGTAACCGCTTTCCCGTTATTAAGATCCACCAGATGTAAATTATTGTTTAAAGCCAATAAAGCAACACTGTTGTCGTGCTTGATATCAAAGGCAGCCTGTCCTGTAAATGTAACCCCCAGATTTCCGACTTCCACTAGGGTTCCGTTATTAGGAGGATCCTGCTTAAATAATTTTCCGGAAACAGGATCTATATCATATAAAACAGTACTAGAGACCCCTGCTTTGCTGTTGGTATACGCTATTCCCGTAACGGAAGGACTTCCGGTTCCGTTGATATTGCTGTCCGTAGCAGCAACGGCACCCGTTTCAGGATGTAAACGGAGATTCTGTCCGGTATTGCTCACCATGCGGATTCTGTCAACGGTCGGATTAAAATCAATCGAAGCGATACTGCCTGCAATAGCAGGAGAAAATGCTGCGGATCCCACTGCTCTGGCAGACGCCGTAGAAGTGTTGATGATATAAAGTTTACTCGAGTTGGACAAACCGTACAGCTCTCCTGTAGCAGGTCTGAAGTCTATACTCAGTAATTTTTCGCCTGAAGTAATCCCGGTAATGGCTGTTTTGGAAGTAAACAGTTGAGGATTGTTAGCATTAAAGGAAACCAGCTCATTCGCTGAGGTGATCCCGAAGACTTTCAGATCGGGGCCCTGAATCATATTTTCGATCATCATCATTTCTTCAGAGTCATCACATGATGATAATGCGTTCATCATAAATAATGCTAAACAAAGGTGTAGTAATTTTCTCATAATATTATTTTTAATGGTTTACATAGCATTTACGAGAAAAAGATGATGACGGTTTCTTTTGATAAAAAAATCTTTTCACCTTTTTTATGGTATTCATAATTAAATACATACTCCATAATTTATACAAAACACGTTGTCAGGATTTTTTCAATCCGGAAATTTGTGTAAATTTGCACTTCGATACATTAAAATGTGCGGTTTGTGATTCTCTGGGATTTAAATATTGATTTTTTTTAATAAAAAGATTCTTGGTATTTAAAAATTCATTATATTTGCACACCGAAAATTTGAATAAAACAATAAATAAATAATTTAAATCATGGCAAAGGAAACGTTTAATCGTAACAAACCACACTTGAACATTGGTACTATTGGTCACGTTGACCATGGTAAAACTACTCTTACAGCTGCTATTTCTGCTGTATTAGCTAGCAAAGGTCTTGCTGAGAAAAAAGACTTCTCTGCAATTGACTCTGCTCCAGAAGAAAAAGAAAGAGGTATTACTATCAATACTGCTCACATCGAATACGAAACTGAAAAAAGACACTATGCTCACGTTGACTGTCCAGGTCACGCGGATTACGTAAAGAACATGGTAACGGGTGCTGCTCAGATGGATGGTGCTATCGTAGTATGTGCTGCAACTGACGGTCCTATGCCTCAGACTAGAGAACATATCCTACTTTGCCGTCAGGTAAACGTACCTAGAATTGTTGTTTTCATGAACAAAGTTGACATGGTAGACGATGCTGAGTTATTAGAGCTTGTTGAAATGGAGCTTAGAGACTTATTATCTACTTACGAATTTGACGGAGACAACTCTCCAGTTATCCAAGGTTCTGCATTAGGTGCTCTTACAGCAGCTACAGCAGCTACTCCTGATACTGAAGATAAATGGTTCAAAAGCGTTGAAGAATTGATGGATGCTGTTGATACTTGGATCGAGCAACCACCAAGAGATACTGATAAGCCATTCTTGATGCCAATCGAAGACGTATTCTCTATTACAGGTAGAGGTACTGTAGCAACTGGTAGAATCGAAGCTGGTGTTATCAACACTGGAGATCCTGTTGATATCGTTGGTATGGGTGACGAGAAATTAACTTCTACAATTACAGGGGTTGAGATGTTCAGAAAAATCCTTGACAGAGGTGAAGCTGGTGATAACGTAGGTCTATTGTTGAGAGGTATTGAAAAAACCGACATCAAGAGAGGTATGGTAATCGCTAAGAAAGATTCTGTTAAACCACACAAAAAATTCAAAGCTTCTGTTTATATCCTTTCTAAGGAAGAAGGTGGACGTCACACTCCATTCCACAACAAGTATCGTCCTCAGTTCTATGTAAGAACTACTGACGTTACAGGTGAGATCTTCTTACCAGAAGGAGTAGAAATGGTAATGCCTGGTGATAACTTAGAGATCACTGTAGAATTGTTACAGCCAATCGCTCTTAACGTAGGTCTTAGATTTGCGATCAGAGAAGGAGGTAGAACAGTTGGTTCAGGTCAGGTTACTGAAATCTTAGATTAATATCTTAAAATAAATTAAGCTTCCGTAAGGAACTTTCTTACGGAAGCTTTTTTAATTACGGGCATCGTCCAATGGTAGGATACCGGTCTCCAAAACCGTTGATCAGGGTTCGAATCCTTGTGCCCGTGCAAATATAAATTATGAGTTCATTTGTCGATTTTTTAAAAGGTTCTTATAACGAATTCAGACATAAAGTTGAATGGCCGAAATGGGCTGATCTGCAGTCTTCTACTATTGTAGTAACGATTGCAACGGTAATTCTGGCTTTATTTACTTTTGGAGTTGATGAATTGTTTTCTAAAGCAATCAGCAACATAATAGGAATGCTAATCAACTTGTTCAATTAATTATAAAAGTATTTTCCCATAATGAGCGAATTGAAATGGTATGTGCTGAAAGCAATCAGCGGACAGGAAAATAAAGTGAAAAACTATATTGAGACAGAAATCAAACGTTTAGGGTTTGAGCAGTACGTTACTCAGGTGGTGATTCCTATGGAAAAGGTTATTCAGATCAGAAACGGAAAAAAAGTTCCTAAAGAAAGACCTTACTATCCTGGATACTTAATGATTGAAGCTGATCTGATGGGAGAGATTCCTCACGTTATCAAAAATATTCCGGGAGTTATTTCTTTCCTGAGTTTGACAAAAGGCGGAGATCCTGTTCCAATGAGAAAATCTGAGGTAAACAGAATGTTGGGAAGAATGGATGAGCTTTCAGAATTTGCAAGCGATCTTGAGATTCCATACATTGTAGGGGAAAACGTGAAAGTAATAGACGGACCTTTCAACGGATTCAACGGAACGATTGAGAAAATTCTTGAAGATAAAAAGAAAATTGAGGTTTCTGTTTTGATCTTCGGTAGAAAAACGCCAATGGAGTTGAGCTATATGCAAGTAGAAAAAGTATAATTCATTATACTGCAAGATATCAGGACCGCTTTTGCGGTCTTTTTTTATTCCTAAGTATTCTTTCTTCACTCATTATTGCGCAGCGATTTAAATCAGTATGATTCTGGATTCAGCCTAACGATACTACCTGACGGAATGTGACTTCTTCAGATACATGGTAACGGCATGTTTTACATTAAAAAATATTTTTTCACATAATCTTACTAAAAATCAGTAATTTCCATTTGCTATTTCAAAAATATTTCATAATTTTGCAATCCGAAAAGTAGATTTACTGTATGTGAGTAGGTAATCTGCTGAATAATAAATGCTTCCAAACTCATTAATTATTCAAATTTAAAAAACAAAAAATGGCTAAAAAAGTCTTTAAAATGGTAAAACTTCAGGTGAAAGGTGGCGCTGCCAACCCTTCTCCACCAGTAGGTCCAGCTTTGGGTTCTGCAGGTGTGAACATCATGGAGTTTTGTAAGCAATTTAACGGAAGAACCCAAGATAAGCCAGGGCAAGTTTTACCTGTAGTAATTACAGTATACGAAGACAAATCTTTTGAATTCGTTATTAAAACTCCACCTGCAGCGATCCAGCTTATGGATGCAGCTAAAATCAAAGGAGGATCCGGAGAACCAAACAGAAACAAAGTAGGTGCTGTATCTTGGGATCAGGTGAAAAAAATCGCTGAAGACAAAATGGCAGATCTTAACTGTTTCACAATGGATTCTGCAGTTTCTATGGTTGCAGGTACTGCTAGATCTATGGGATTAAGAGTAACAGGAACTAAACCAACTTTTAACGCTTAAAACTAATAGAAATGGCAAAATTAACGAAAAAGCAAAAGGAAGCTTTAAGCAAAGTAGAAAAAGGAAGAATCTATAATCTTGAAGAAGGTTCAGCTCTTGTAAAAGAAGTGAACACGGCAAAGTTTGATGCTTCTGTAGATATCGCTGTAAGATTAGGAGTAGATCCGAGAAAAGCAAACCAAATGGTAAGAGGTGTAGTATCTCTTCCTCACGGAACTGGTAAAGATGTTAAAGTTTTGGCTTTAGTAACTCCAGATAAAGAAGCAGAAGCTAAAGAAGCGGGTGCTGATTATGTGGGTCTTGATGAGTATTTACAAAAAATCAAAGACGGTTGGACAGATGTTGACGTTATCGTTACCATGCCGGCTGTTATGGGTAAATTAGGACCTTTGGGTAGAGTATTAGGACCAAGAGGTTTGATGCCTAACCCTAAATCAGGTACTGTAACTATGGAAATTGGTAAAGCAGTAACTGAAGTAAAAGCAGGTAAAATTGACTTCAAAGTAGACAAATACGGTATTATCCACGCTGGTATTGGTAAAGTATCTTTCGATGCTGCTAAGATCAAGGAAAATGCTCAGGAATTAATTTCTACATTGATCAAAATGAAGCCGACTGCTGCTAAAGGAACTTATGTAAAGAGCATTTATTTGTCTTCTACAATGAGCCCGGGTATTGCAATTGATACTAAATCTGTAAACTAATATAAATCCTTAAGACAATGACAAAAGACCAAAAAGTTGTAGCAATACAAGAGATCAAAGACTTGCTTCAGGATGCAAAAGTAGTATACGTAGCAGATCTAGACGGATTGAACGCTGCTAAGTCTTCAGAATTCAGAAGACAGGCTTTCAAACAAAATATCAAAGTAAAAGTAGTAAAAAATACACTTTTACAAAAAGCAATGGAGCAAATGGAAGGAGTAGATTACTCTGAAATGTTCCAGACTTTTAAAGGAAACTCTGCATTAATGATTTCTGAGACGGCAAACGGTCCGGCTAAATTAATCCAGGGATTCAGAAAGAAAGAAGAAAAGCCGGCACTGAAGTCTGCTTTTGTTCAGGAAACTTTCTATGTTGGTGATAACAACCTGGACGCGTTAGCTAATATCAAGTCTAGAGAAGAAATGATCGGTGAAATCATCGGATTGCTTCAATCTCCAATTCAAAGAGTTGTTTCTGCTCTTCAAAACAAGCCTGAAACAGTAGAAGCTAAAGCTGAAGAAGCTGCACCTGCTGCGGAAGAAACTCCTGCTGCTGAAGCTCCGGAAGCTCCTGCTGCAGAAAGCACTGACGAAACGCCAGCTGCTGAATAATTAGACTCAAAAAATAATACATAATCAACAAAAACATTACAACAATGTCAGATTTAAAAAATTTAGCTGAAACGCTAGTAAACTTAACAGTAAAAGACGTAAACGAATTAGCAACTATCCTTAAGGATGAGTACGGAATTGAGCCAGCTGCTGCTGCTGTAGTAGTTGCTGCAGGTGGTGGAGAAGCTGCTGAAGAAAAAACGGAATTCGACGTAATTCTTAAGTCTGCAGGTGCTTCTAAATTAGCTATCGTTAAATTGGTAAAAGATTTAACTGGTGCTGGTCTTAAAGAAGCTAAAGATATCGTAGACGGAGCTCCTGCACCTATCAAGGAAGGAATCTCTAAAGACGAAGCTGAAGCGCTTAAGAAGCAATTAGAAGAAGCTGGTGCTGAAGTAGAATTGAAATAATAATTCCAGTTTACCTGAAATATAAAGCCTGAGTTTTTGCTCAGGCTTTTTTGTTATAATATATGATTAATCTTTTATTGTTGATCGTTGCAATGAGGTAAGCTAAACAACGAATGTCTGTTACCTAATTTATTTTTATGAAAAACTTGTAATCGTAGAATTATTTTTGTATATTTGCATTCTCTTTTGGCGCGAATCATTGTTTGTAAATCTATAAAATATTGAATTTTAACTCTTTCATAAAAAATGAAAGGGCTTTTGCATATATAGATATTCCGGCAAGTTTGTTTCAAAAGTAATAAAAATATTTTGCATTACGCTGTGAAAAGATATACCAGTGTTGCAGTTGGAAAGAGCCAAGTACAAAGTTAAAAGAGCCCAAGGTCTTTCGTGAGCGCCAAAACACTTTACCTTATTACTTTTACCTTGTTTCTTGTTCTTCTTCTGATATTTTTGTAATTAATCAAAATATTTTTTAACCCTTTCTTAAAAGTTTTATGAGTAAAACAACAGCAACATCTAGGGGAAATCAGAGAATCAACTTCTCTTCAGCGAAAGGAAAAATCATCACTCCTGACTTCCTGGATATCCAGATCGAGTCTTTCAGTGAGTTTTTCCAGCTTGATACTCTTCCTGAAGACAGAAGAAGTGAAGGTCTTTACAAGACGTTCCAAGAAAATTTCCCGATTACCGATTCAAGAAACCAGTTTGTACTGGAATTCTTAGATTATCTGGTAGATTCTCCACGTTATTCAATCGATGAGTGTGTGGAAAGAGGATTAACGTATTCCGTTCCTCTTAAAGCAAGACTTAAATTGTATTGTACAGACCCTGAGCACGAGGATTTCCAGACTGTGGTTCAGGATGTTTATTTAGGCCCGGTTCCTTATATGACGCCTAGTGGATCTTTCATCATCAATGGTGCTGAAAGAGTTATTGTTACGCAGCTTCACCGTTCACCCGGTGTATTCTTCGGACAGACCTACCACGCTAACGGAACTAAATTGTATTATTCAAGAATTATTCCTTTTAAAGGATCTTGGATGGAATTTACAACCGATATCAACAGCGTTATGTACGCGTATATCGACCGTAAGAAAAAATTACCATTAACGACTTTATTAAGAGCTATCGGTTTCGAATCTGATAAGGATATCCTTCAGATCTTCGACCTTGCAGAAGAAGTAAAAGTTTCTAAAGCTGCTCTTAAAAAAGTAGAAGGAAGAACATTGGCTGCGAGAGTACTGAACACATGGTTCGAAGATTTCGTAGACGAAGATACAGGGGAAGTAGTTTCTATTGAAAGAAACGAGATCATCCTGGACAGAGAAACAATCCTGGAAAAAGAACATTTGGATCTTATCCTGGATGCCGGTGTGAAATCGATCCTGATTCACAAAGAAAACAGCAATGAATTCTCTATTATTCAGAATACATTACAGAAAGACCCTACGAACTCTGAAAAAGAAGCAGTAGAGTATATTTACCGTCAGTTAAGAAATGCAGATCCGCCAGATGAGGAAACGGCAAGAGGAATTATTGAAAAATTATTCTTCTCCGAGCAGAGATACTCTTTAGGGGAAGTAGGACGTTACAGATTAAATAAAAAATTAAGTCTGAATATTCCGACAACTACTGAAGTTCTTACGAAAGAAGATATTATTGCGATTGTAAGACACTTAATTGAGTTGGTCAACTCAAAAACAGATGTGGATGATATCGATCACTTATCAAACAGAAGAATTAAAACGGTAGGTGAGCAGTTGGCAGGACAGTTCGGCGTTGGTCTTTCAAGAATCGCGAGAACGATTAAAGAGAGAATGAACGTTAGAGATAACGAAATCTTTACTCCGCTTGATCTTGTTAATGCTAAAACTTTAACATCAGTAATCAACTCGTTCTTCGGTACCAACCAGCTGTCTCAGTTTATGGACCAGACCAACCCGCTGTCAGAAATCACGCACAAGCGTAGACTTTCTGCACTAGGGCCTGGAGGTTTATCAAGAGAAAGAGCAGGTTTCGAGGTTCGTGACGTTCACCATACCCACTACGGAAGAATCTGCCCGATTGAAACTCCGGAAGGACCAAACATCGGTTTGATTTCATCTTTAGGGATCTATGCTAAGATCAACAGACTAGGTTTCATCGAAACGCCATACAGAAAAGTAGAAGACAGTAAGATCGATCTTGCAGCTGATCCTATTTATCTGAATGCAGAAGATGAAGAAGACAAAGTAATTGCTCAGGCAAACGTTGAGCTGAATGATAACGGTGAATTCTTAACAGACAGAATTATTGCAAGACTGGATGGTGACTATCCGGTAGTGGAGCCTTCACAGGTAAACCTTATCGATGTTGCACCGAACCAGATCTCCGGTATTTCTGCTTCATTAATTCCGTTCCTGGAACATGATGATGCGAACCGTGCATTGATGGGATCCAACATGATGCGTCAGGCAGTTCCTTTGTTGAAGCCACAGGCTCCGATTGTAGGTACAGGCCTGGAACAGCAGGTGGCGAAAGATTCAAGAATTCTGATCAATGCTGAAGGAACAGGTACGGTAGAATATGTAGATGCAGATAAGATCACGATTAAATATGAAAGAAGTGAAGACGAAGATTTGGTACAGTTCGAGTCGGCTACTAAAACATATAACTTAACTAAGTTCAGAAAAACCAACCAAAGTACAACCATTACCCTGAGACCAAACGTAAGAGTAGGTGATGTAGTGGAAAAAGGACAGGTACTTTGTGACGGTTATGCTACAGAAAAAGGAGAATTGGCTCTTGGTAGAAACTTAGTGGTGGCGTTCATGCCTTGGAAAGGATACAACTTCGAGGATGCGATCGTAATCAACGAAAAAGTTGTTCGTGAAGACTGGTTTACTTCAATCCACGTAGATGAGTATTCTCTTGAAGTTCGTGATACCAAATTAGGTATGGAAGAACTGACAGCAGATATTCCAAACGTTTCTGAAGAAGCGACTAAAGATCTTGATGAAAACGGGATGATCAGAATTGGTGCCGAAGTGAAGCCTGGAGATATTATGATCGGTAAGATCACTCCAAAAGGTGAATCTGACCCGACTCCTGAAGAAAAACTTCTGAGAGCAATCTTTGGTGATAAAGCCGGTGATGTGAAGGATGCTTCATTGAAAGCTGACTCTTCATTGAGAGGAGTTGTGATCAACAAAAAACTGTTCTCAAGAAACATTAAAGATAAAAAGAAAAGAACTGAAGAAAAACTTAAGCTTGAAGAGATTGAAAACACTTACAAGGCTAAGTTTGACGAGTTGAGAAATACTTTAATTGAAAAATTAAATACACTGGTAAGCGGTAAAACTTCTCAGGGAGTTACCAATGACCTGGATGAGGAAATCATCGGTAAGGGAGTGAAATTCACTCATAAATTACTGACTTCAGTGGAAGATTATGTAAACGTTAGCGGTTCCGACTGGACGGTTGATAATGATAAGAATGAATTAATCAAACAGTTAATCCATAATTACAAAATCAAATTCAACGATATCCAGGGAGTTAAAAACCGTGAGAAATTTGCCATTTCTATCGGAGATGAACTTCCGGCAGGAATCATGAAGCTGGCTAAAGTTTATATTGCTAAAAAGCGTAAACTGAACGTAGGAGATAAGATGGCTGGACGTCACGGTAACAAAGGTATCGTTTCCAGAATCGTTCGTGAAGAAGATATGCCATTCCTGGAAGACGGAACACCGGTAGATATCGTATTGAATCCACTAGGGGTACCTTCCCGTATGAACATCGGACAGATTTATGAAACCGTTCTTGGATGGGCCGGTCAGAAACTGGGAATGAAGTTCGCTACACCGATCTTTGATGGGGCTACTCTTGATCAGATCACGGAGTATACAGAGAAAGCAGGTCTTCCGAAATTCGGTCACACGTATCTTTATGATGGAGGTACCGGAGAAAGATTTACTCAGGCTGCAACGGTAGGTATTATCTATATGTTGAAATTAGGTCACATGGTTGATGACAAAATGCACGCACGTTCTATCGGACCTTACTCGCTGATCACTCAGCAGCCGTTAGGAGGTAAAGCTCAGTTCGGAGGTCAGAGATTCGGAGAGATGGAGGTTTGGGCTCTTGAAGCATTCGGAGCATCTAATATCCTGAGAGAGATCTTGACGGTGAAGTCAGATGACGTGATTGGTAGAGCAAAAACTTATGAAGCTATTGCAAAAGGTGAATCGATGCCTGAACCAGGTATTCCGGAGTCATTCAATGTATTACTTCACGAGTTACAAGGTCTTGGATTAGACGTAAGACTAGAGGAATAATTTTAAATTTTAAATTATAAATGTTGAATGGGGACATTCAGAAGTTAATCTAAAATCTAAAATCTAAAATTTAAAATCCAACAAATGTCAAATAAAAATAAATCAAGTAGATTTAATAAAATAACCATCGGTTTAGCTTCTCCGGAGTCTATTTTACAGGACTCAAGAGGAGAGGTGCTTAAGCCGGAAACCATTAACTACAGAACGCATAAGCCTGAAAGAGACGGTTTGTTCTGTGAAAAAATCTTTGGACCTGTAAAGGATTACGAATGTGCTTGTGGTAAATACAAGAGAATTCGTTACAAAGGCATCGTTTGTGACCGTTGTGGAGTAGAAGTTACGGAGAAGAAAGTACGTAGAGAGAGAATCGGACATATCAATCTGGTAGTTCCTATCGCTCACATCTGGTATTTCCGTTCTTTACCGAACAAAATCGGTTACCTTTTAGGAATTCCTTCTAAGAAATTAGATATGATCATCTACTACGAAAGGTATGTAGTGATTCAGCAGGGTATTGCTAAAAAATTAGACGGTTCCGATTTTGACAATATGGAATTCCTTACTGAAGAAGAGTACCTTGATATCATGGAAACTCTTCCTGTGGAAAACCAGTATCTTGATGATTCCGATCCAAACAAATTCATCGCCAGAATGGGTGCTGAAGCAGTGGAAGATCTGTTAAAAAGAATCGATCTTGATGCATTGTCTTTCGACCTGAGACACAAAGCTCACAATGAAGGTTCAAAACAGAGAAGAACTGAAGCCCTGAAAAGATTGAACGTGGTAGAAGCATTGAGAGGTGCCAATACAAGAATGATCAACAGACCGGAGTGGATGATTATGCGTGTACTTCCGGTTATTCCACCGGAATTAAGACCATTGGTTCCATTGGATGGAGGACGTTTCGCTACTTCTGACTTAAATGACCTTTACAGAAGAGTTATTATCAGAAATAACCGTTTGAAGAGATTATTGGAGATCAAAGCTCCTGAAGTAATCTTGAGAAACGAGAAGCGTATGCTTCAGGAATCCGTAGATTCATTGTTCGATAATACAAGAAAATCTTCAGCCGTAAAATCTGAATCAAACAGACCATTGAAATCACTTTCTGATTCATTGAAAGGTAAGCAGGGTCGTTTCCGTCAGAACTTATTGGGGAAAAGGGTAGATTACTCGGCGCGTTCGGTAATTGTTGTAGGTCCAAACTTACAGCTTCACGAATGTGGTATCCCTAAAGATATGGCTGCAGAGCTTTACAAACCATTCATCATCAGAAAACTAATTGAGAGAGGGATCGTAAAAACAGTAAAATCTGCAAAGAGAATCATCGATAGAAAAGAACCTGTAGTATATGATATCCTTGAAAACGTGATGAAAGGTCACCCTGTTCTTCTGAACAGAGCACCTACGCTTCACAGACTGGGGATCCAGGCTTTCCAGCCTAAGATGATCGAAGGTAAGGCTATCCAGCTTCACCCGTTGGTAACAACAGCATTCAACGCCGATTTCGATGGTGACCAGATGGCGGTACATTTACCGTTAGGTCCTGAAGCGATCCTTGAAGCTCAGTTACTCATGTTAGGTTCTCAGAACATCCTGAACCCGGCAAACGGTTCTCCTATTACGGTACCATCTCAGGACATGGTTCTTGGTCTGTATTTCATGACCAAGGAACTGAGCTCTACAGAGGATATGAAAGTGAAGGGGGAAGGTCTTGCATTCTATTCTCCTGAAGAGGCAGAAATCGCTTATGCTGAAGGAAGAGTATCTTTAAATGCTAAAGTAAGATGTAGACTACCGATCAAAGAAGACGGAGAAATCGTTACCAGATTGATCGAAACTTCTGTGGGTAGAATTTTATTCAACCAGATCGTACCTAAGCAGTCAGGATATATCAATGAACTTCTTACAAAGAAATCATTAAGAAATGTTATTGGTAAAATTCTTGCTGATACAGATTTCCCTACGACTGTGAAGTTCCTGGATGCTATGAAAGACTTAGGATATTCAAATGCATTCAAAGGAGGTCTTTCTTTCTCACTTGGGGACATCGTAGTTCCTGTTGAGAAAAAACAGATGATTGCTACTTCAATTGAAACCGTAGACGAAATCAGAGCTAACTATAATATGGGTCTGATTACCGATACGGAACGTTATAACCAGGTAATCGACGTTTGGACCAACACCAACGCCGGATTAACTGAAATGATTATGAGCAGAATGAAAACCGACCAAGGTGGTTTCAACTCTGTATATATGATGCTTGATTCCGGGGCGAGGGGTTCTAAAGAACAGATCCGTCAGTTATCCGGGATGAGAGGTTTGATGGCAAAACCGCAAAAAGCCGGTTCTACCGGAGCGGAAATCATCGAAAACCCGATCCTTGCTAACTTTAAGGAAGGTCTTTCGATCCTTGAGTACTTTATCTCTACCCACGGTGCCCGTAAGGGTCTTGCGGATACCGCTCTTAAGACAGCCGATGCCGGTTACTTAACGAGAAGACTGGTAGACGTTGCACAGGATGTTATCGTTACAGAAGCAGACTGTGGAACTTTAAGAGGTACAGAAGTTACTGCGCTTAAGAAAAATGATGAGATCGTTGAAAGAATCTCTGAGAGAATCTTAGGTAGAGTTTCTCTACATAATATCTATGATCCGGAAAGTGATGAATTAATCGCTGAAGCAGATCAGGTAATTAACGAAGCATTAGCTAAGAGAATTGAAGAAGCAGGATTGGAAGCCGTAGAAGTTCGTTCTCCGCTTACCTGTGAAACTAAAAAAGGAATCTGTGCAAAATGTTACGGTAGAAACCTGGCGACCGGTAAAGTAATCCACATGGGTGAAGCAGTAGGGGTAATTGCAGCTCAGTCCATTGGGGAACCGGGTACTCAGCTTACGTTGAGAACTTTCCACCAGGGGGGTACTGCAGGTAACGTTTCTGAAAATCCATCTATCGTGGCAAGAAGAGACGGTATCGTTGAAATGGATGAAGTAAGAACCATTACTTCTGAAGACGAAAACGGTAATACTGCTGAAGTGGTGGTTTCCCGTTCAACAGAATTCAGATTGGTTGCTGATAATGAGTCCAGAACTCCATTAATGGTAGCTAACGTACCTTACGGATCTATATTAGCCGTGAAACCGGGTGATAAAGTAAGCAAAGGAGATGTAATCTGTAGATGGGATCCGTATAACGCGGTTATTATTGCAGAAACTGCCGGTAAGGTAGAATACGAGGATATCATCCAGGGTATTTCATTCCAGTTGGAAATCGATGAACAGACAGGATTCGAAGAGAAAGTAATCTCTGAATCCAGAAATAAGAAAGCCGTACCTACACTGAAAGTGGTAGATTCTAAAGGAGTTGAGCAGAAAGCGTACAACTTACCGGTAGGAGCCCACTTAATGGTAAATGATGGTGAGAAAATTAAGGCCGGTAAAGTCTTAATCAAAATCCCTAGAAAATCTGCGAAAGCAGGGGATATCACCGGAGGTCTTCCGAGAGTTACCGAATTATTCGAAGCAAGAAACCCTTCAAACCCGGCGGTGGTTACAGAAATCGACGGGGTAGTTTCTTACGGAAAAATTAAGAGAGGTAACCGTGAATTGATCGTTGAAGCAAAAACCGGGGAGAGAAAAATTTATTTAGTTAAATTATCAAACCAGATCCTGGTTCAGGAGAATGACTTCGTAAGAGCAGGTTCGCCGCTTTCTGACGGTTCAATCACTCCGGACGACATCTTAAGAATTAAAGGCCCAACGGCGGTTCAGGAATATCTTGTAAATGAAATTCAGGAAGTTTATCGTCTTCAGGGGGTAAAAATTGATGATAAACACTTCGAAATCATTGTAAGACAGATGATGACGAAAGTATCTATCGTTGATGGAGGTGATACTCAGTTCCTTGAAGGAGCTCTTGAGCATAAATTCGACTTCCTGGAAGAAAACAACAGAGTATTCGGTCTTAAAGTAGTTACTGAAGCGGGTGATTCTAAAGAATTCAAACCAGGTCAGATGATTACGGCAAGAGAATTAAGAGACGAAAACTCTAAGCTTAAGCGTGAAGATCAGGCTTTGGTAGAAGTAAGAGAAGCTTTACCGGCTACAGCAACGCCTGTACTTCAGGGTATTACAAGAGCAGCTCTTCAGACCAAGTCATTCATGTCTGCAGCATCATTCCAGGAAACCACTAAGGTTCTTAACGAAGCGGCAGTAGCCGGTAAAGTGGACGAACTGAACGGTCTTAAAGAAAATGTAATTGTAGGACACAGAATCCCTGCAGGTACAGGTCTTAAAGAATACCAGAATGTAATCGTAGGCTCTAAAAAAGAATTTGAAGATCTTAACTAAAATTAATGATTTGAAATTTGAGGTTTGAAATTATTTTTATATTTTCACAACCTCAAAATTTCAAATAAAAAAAATAACTTATACAATGGACAATAATCAAAATCCGCAAGACGGAAACATCAACATCGAATTAAACGAAATGGTAGCTGCTGGTATCTATGCTAACTTAGCTTTGGTAAACCACTCTCCATCTGAATTCGTAGTAGATTTCATCCAGTTAATGCCAGGTGTACAACAAGCTAAAGTAAGATCAAGAGTTATTCTTGCTCCCCTTCACGCTAAAAGAGTACTTTCTGCCCTTCAGCAAAATATTGCTAACTATGAGCAGCAATTCGGAGAAATCAAAGAAGTTGAACCTTTCGTATTAGGAGGAAACAACGTACAAGCGTAATATTTTTCTTGAAATAAATCAGAATGCCCCATTTTCGGGGCATTTTTTTTATGCCTGCTTTTCGTATGCCTTAGCTATTCCTTATTGGAATACACTGTTTTTTCCAGGACAAATAGGAATAATCATGACTCTTATTTGAAGCTGTATCCCGCTTTCCATTACAATTCCTCATTACGCGGCTCCGCTTCGCTCCGCCGCTACATTGCGGGATTTTCATTACAATCGGGGCTAGGATGGCGCCTAGTTTTCGAGAGTATTATATCACCTCCATTTTACACCTTTAAAGCCAATGCATATGCGTCCTTATGTTGTCTGCAATGTCATATTTTTTTTGCCATCAAAATTTAAAGATAAAGGGTGAAATTGGAAAAATATTTACTAAAAAACAAATAAAATTATTATTATGATTATCCATAAATTCCTATTTATTGTAAAATTTATTTAATAGATTAAAAATATATACTGCGAATTGTTGAATTTAATATATTTGTATCAGGATATGAATAATGATATGATAAATAACAAATTTATTTTGGATAAGTTTGGGTTTCTAGGCAGTGACTTCTACGGAGAACTCCGGGAACATGCGATCTTCACAGATATAAAAGCAAAAACTGAAATCATCAGGGAAGGACAGAAAAATAAATATGTTCCTTTCCTCATCAGCGGTTCTATCAAGGTTTTTTCACTCAACGATGGCAGAGAGCTGATTTATTATTATATAAGACCCAATGACAGCTGCCTCATGACTTTTTCATCTATATTTACGGATTATACCAGCAGAGTCTATGCTGTCAGTGAAGAAGATTCCGAGGTTATGCTCATTCCGGTTTCGGTAATACATGAATGGCTGATCCGATATCCTCAGATCAACAAAATATTCTACGGTGAATACCACAGAAGATTTTCCGATATTATGAATATGGTCAATGACGCTGTATTTCATAAGCTCGACATCCGTATTTTAAATTATATCAAACAGCAGATCTCAGTTACAGGGAACAATCCTGTTAAGCTCACCCATAAAGAAATTGCCAATAATATGGGAACTTCCCGAGAGGTGGTAAGCCGGGTTCTGAAAAAAATGGAAAATGAAGGTCAGATCTTTCAGAATAAAAACGGTATCGGAATGCCTGTAAAAGAGGTGGTTAGATAAATCCAATAAAAAAACTTAATTGGTTTATTAAAAGTGTTGATAAAAAATAATTCAGTCGGTGACTTTTATCACATACTTTTGAATTGATAAGTCTATAAGTTTGTCATAGAAATATTTTAATACATAATCTATATGACAAAAGCTCTCTTATTTTTGTCAATATTAGTCTCAGGTTTTGTCTGCGCTCAGGAAGATCTGCTGAAGGATATTGACACCCTGCAAACAACTGATAACATACAGCCACCAGCCTTCAAAGCATTACAGATCGTTACCGGACAGTCTACGAAATTATCTGCAAAAAAGGAATGGTATATCGTCGTAGCCCACCGCTTTGGAGACGTAAGCGAGGGTTTTAAAAACTTTTTCGGTCTGGATGATGCCTCTACCAAACTCGGGGTTATTTATGGAGTTAAAGACTGGCTTTCATTAAGCCTTTCCAGAGAAACCAATATGAAGACCTTTGAAGGTGGTGCCAAATACAGACTGGTGAAACAAAATGAAAACTTTCCGGTGGATATCGTCGGATATAATGTAATGGCTCTGAATACAGAACTGGATCAAGATAATTATCCCTATCTGAAATTCGGCGACAGACTTTCTTATCTCACCCAGGCTTTGGTCTCTAGGAGGTTCAGTGATAAATTTTCATTACAGCTGACCCCTTCGTATGTTCATAAAAACCTTTACGAGCCGACTAATGAAGGCAAAAATCAGTTTTTAACCGGATTGGGCGGACGTTATAAGATTTCGAAGAGGATCTCTGTTAACGCGGAATATTTTGTGAATTTTGACAGCCACCGTTTTTATAAAAACCCATTGTCTTTAGGCATGGATATAGAAACAGGCGGGCATGTCTTCCAGCTGTTATTTACCAATTCCCAGATCAACTCAGATATCGGTTATCTGACAAATGCTTCGGGAAAGTGGGAGAAAGGACAGATTTTTTTCGGGTTTAATCTTTACAGAGTTTTTTAATATGAAGAAGTTAATATATACCCTGTCGTTCTCATTAGTTCTGATAGCCTGTGAAAGCAGAACATATGAAGAAATTTCAGACAACACGCCCGTTCCCGAAACCGTAACCTACACGAAAGATGTAAAAACGATAATGGATAATAACTGTCTGGGGTGTCATTCCGCCGGAAGTTTTAAACCCCTGGCTACTTATAATGATGTAAAAACTAATATAGACGGTATTCTGGACAGGATACAGAGAGCGAATGGCGTTCCCGGTAAAATGCCCCAGGGAGGGTCTTTATCGCAGTCACAAATCAATATATTCATCAAATGGAAGGCTGATGGGCTTACCGAAAATTAAAACAAACCGATATGAAAAAATTAATATTACTGACAGCTTCGTTACTATTAACCAACCTGGCCTATGCTCAAAAATACAGTTCCAAGACCGGTAGAGTCACCTTTGAAGCCTCGGTTCCCCTATTTGAAGATGTAGTGGCCAGGGATGATAATAATGTCATTGTGGTGAACGCAGATACCGGGGATCTGGCATCTATTTCAGTGGTAAAGAACTTCCACTTTAAAACAAAACTGATGGAAGAGCATTTCAATGAAAGTTATGCAGAAACGGCAAAATACCCGAAGGCTACGTTTACCGGGAAAATTTTAAACTTTGATCAATCAAAACTTACAGCAACCCCGCAGAAATATACCATCAAGGGAAAATTGAATTTTCACGGAGTCAATAATCCGGTGACTTCAATCGCTACCATTTATACCAAAGACGGAAAAATCTATATGCAGGGAAGTTTTGTGGCAAAAGCAGCAGATTATAAGGTGACCATACCGAAAATGGTGATGAAAAAAGTGGCGGAGTCTGTAAATGTAGAGTATAACTATATCGTAGTAAAACAATGAAAAAACTAATGGTCTTAATCACTGTTTTCCTTAGTTTTGTATTTATTTCAGCGCAGGAAAAAGGTAAATCGATCTTCGATATTGCCAGGAGCGGAACGGTCGATGAGGTAAAAGAACAGATGAAAAAAGATCCGGATATTATTAATCAAGTCAATGAAAATGGCTTTTCACCGCTTATTCTGGCATGCTACAGGGGCAATATGGAAGTAGCCAAATTTCTGATGGATCATGTAAAGGATATCAATTATAAAAGTCAGGAAGGAACAGCATTAGCAGGGCTGGCTGTAAGATATAACAGGGATCTGGTGATCTACCTTTTATCCAAAGGTGCAGATCCCAATATTGCAGATGCTACCGGATCAACCCCTTTATTCTGGGCTGTAAAATCAGGAAACCAGGAACTCACGGAATTATTGCTGAAATACAAAGCTGCGAAATCTGTAAAAGATGCTAAAGGAGTGACGCCGTTTGAATATGCTATGCAGACAAATAATAAAGATATCATCAACCTTTTAAAGAATTAAATATGAAAAAAGTTTTACTAGCATTAAGTTTTGCTCTTGCTAATTTTGCATGGGCACAGTTTAGCTCAGGAACCGTAGCTCTACCGGCTGCGGCCATGTCCGTGAAGTTAGATACCAATGCCACAACAGCAACCATTACCTTAACCGGTGATAGCAATTCTATGTTGGGGATCGGTTTTGGAAATGTAGGCATGGCTTCCGGTTCTGACGGTTTTATCTACAATTCATCTGCTAACAGAGATTATACTTTTAACGGCCTTACATCGCCGACAGCAGATGCTTCCCAGGACTGGACACAAGTATCGAATACCGTTTCAGGAACAACAAGAACGGTGGTGGCCACAAGATCTCTTAACGGCAGCAGCGGTGATTTCGTCATTCCGAATGCTGCAGGATCGATCAATATTTATTATGCAAGAACTCCGGGAAGCCAAAATTTAGGCTATCATTCCGGAAACAGAGACTATGCAACGTTGACGATGGGAGCAGTATTGGGAACAAATGAAGCTTCCTTAGCTGATAAAAAGGTGAAACTTTACCCAAATCCTGCAAAAGACAGGGTAAGTTTCAAAAATGCAGATCAGATAAAATCTGTTGATATTTATGAATCAACAGGACGAAAAGTAAAATCTGTAAAACCGGAAGGAGAAAGTATCCCTGTGGAAGATTTAAAAGCGGGGAGCTATTATTTCGAAATTATCCTGAAAGACGGATCTGCTGCTTATGAAAAGCTGATTAAAGAATAAATTTAACTTGATACTATTTTTATCCCTGAAGAGTCTGACTTTTCAGGGATTTTTATAGATATTAATTCTAAAGCGTTTTAATGTTTTTTTAACTCAGGAAACTTTCCAGTCAGGAGTATGGGTAGTAACTTTGCGAAAATTTTATAATGAAGCGAGGATTACAACTGTTAATGATGGTTTTTTCATTGACCGTTTTTGCCCAGAAAGGAATAGTAGATACGGCTCAGATTATTATCCCCAACCGGTATAATACTGCTGAAGCTCAGGCTAAACCTTATCTGATTATGATTTCTACAGATGGGTTCCGGTATGATTATGCTGAGAAATACAATGCGAAGAATCTTTTAAGATATTCAAGCCAGGGGGTTCGGGCAAAAGCAATGATTCCCGGGTATCCCAGTATCACATTCCCAAATCACTGGACTCTGATGACGGGTTTGTATCCTTCTCATCATGGGTTGATCGACAATTTTTTCTACGACTATAAGAGAAATGCCTCTTATGCAATGAATGACCGTAAAAATGCTGAAGACGGAAGCTGGTACGGCGGAATGCCATTATGGGGGCTGGCCGAAAATCAGGGGATGGTTTCCGCTTCACTGATGTGGGTAGGTTCTGCCAGTGATGCAGGCGGGAAGAGACCTACTTATTACTATCCTTATCATGAAAAGTTTTCACCATCAGAAAAAGTAGATAAAGTGATCGACTGGCTTAAACTGCCAATGGATCAGAGACCCCACTTTATTTCGTTGTATTTTCCGGAAGTTGACGGAAGCGGACATCATTTCGGACCGGATACCAAAGAAACAGAAGATGCTGTTCATCTGATTGATAAAGCAATAGGTGAGCTGGTACAAAAAGTAAATGATCTGGGATTGAAAAATGTAAGCTTTGTTTTTGTTTCAGACCACGGAATGATAAAAGTAGACAGCGGCGCTCCACTTGAAATTCCTGCCATTTTATCGGATAAAAACAGGTTTGATTATTATAACTCCCAGACATTATTAAGAGTATACGTCAAAAATCCGGAAGAAGTTAAAACGGTTTATAAAGAACTGAAAGCTGAGAAAACAGAAAACTATGAAGTTTATTTAGATAAAAAGTTACCGAAATACCTGCACTTCAGAACAAAAGATGACCGTTACAGCCGAATCGGACAGATTCTTTTAATTCCAAGAGCTCCAAAAATATTTTTAGAAAAGGGAAAAAAGACCTCCGTCGGAAAACATGGCTACAACCCAAAGCTTGTTCCGGAAATGAAAGCTACTTTCATGGCCTGGGGACCGGAATTTAAAACTAATCTTATAATTGACGAATTTCAGAATACCAATGTCTATCCTTTAATAGCTGAAATCTTAGGACTAAAAATCGACCAGCCGATTGATGGTAAACTAAAAGTACTGAAAGAAACATTAAAAAAATAAAAGAGATTCCCAAAGGAAGACTCTAAAGGTCGGATAACCCTTTTTAAATTGTAATTAATAATATTTTCGGCGAGCCAAAGGCTCGCCGAAAATATTTTATAGAGAACATTAAGCTTTAAATTTCTCTGCAAACTCTCTGGCAAACGCCTCCAATTTGGTTGCTCCGGTAACGGAAGAACCGTGATCAATAAAATCTTTCTGGACAATACCGGATCTTAAGCCTCGTCCCATTTCGGTATACAGCTCCGCAATTTCATTGGGCACTCCGGCCTGAAGCATTCCGTTCAGGGACTCTTCATCTTTAAACTCAACCCAGGGAAGCTCAGGTTTTCCGATAGCAGCTCCGAAAACCTTGGCAAGATCAGTAGCAGGACGGATATCACTAACGATATATCTTATATTTTTACCTTCAGAATTTTCGACCAGTGCTTCTGCGGCAGTCACGGCAATATCTTTTGGGTGTACCAGTGGAACATGAATATCTCCACCATAATTGGCTCCGAGAATGCCTGCGTTTTTAATTAAAGGAATATCGTTGAAAAAATTAATGTAAAAATAACCGGCTCTCAGGAAAGTAACCGAGGTATCTTCCAACGCATTGTAAAATTTTTCAATAAAATGAAGTCCTTTTATAGGACCGTTTTCTGCAGGAGACTCCACACCAGTACTGCTTAGCATCACTACTTTTTTTATAGCGGACTGCTTAACGGCTTCAGCATAATTTTTCCCTGCATTAATGGTGTTTTCGACAATGTCTTTAAACCCCATATTGGGAGGCGTCATTAAAAATGCTGCATCATTACCTTTAAAAGTTTCAGTTAAAAAATCTAGATCTGTAATGGACCCGATGGCCGCTTTCGCCCCTAAATTTTCTATTTCGTTTTTTTTAGATTCGCTGCTGCTGATTACGGTAATGTCGTGCCCTTCAGCAATTAATTGTTGAACAAGAGGTTTTGCTACGTTTCCTAATGAGCCTGTGATAACCATTTTCATAATAATTTATATTTTTTTGTTAGTATTTATTTTTTATTTCCTGATACAAAGGTATATTTGTACTTACTTTTATACAAGTACTCACCCTAAAGTAGGTATCATGACAGCCATTAAAGAAAGTTCAACCATTCAGCAGAATAAAAAATATGCACTGGATTCTTGTCCCGTAACGTACGTGATGGAAAAAATCGGGGGATTCTGGAAACCTATTATCCTGTACCATCTTTCAAATGGTGATAAGAGATACAGCGAATTAAAACGCGCCATTCCGGCAGTAACAGAAAAGATGCTGATTCAGCATTTAAAACAACTGGAATATGACGGATTGATCATAAGAACTGCAAAACCGGTCGTTCCGCCTCATGTCACGTATGAATTAAGTAATGCCGGAAAAGGATTGATTCCCGTTATTCATGCCATGGCGGAGTGGGCTTTTAAAGATAGGGATGGGGAGTATGGTGGTTAAATGTATAATGTACAATGTATAATGTATAATGTATTTTCCCTAAACCCTAAACCCTAAACCCTAAACCCTAAACCCTAAACCCTAAACCCTAAACCCTAAACCCTAAACTCTAGATCTTTAAACAAAAAAGCTCCCAAAAATGGGAGCCTGTGCATTAAAGGGTGAAAGTCTATAAAGACTGCATATCAATGACAAAACGGTATTTTACATCGCTTTTCAGCATTCTTTCATAAGCCTGGTTGATATCCTGCATTTTAATTAATTCAATATCGGAAACAATATTGTTTTTTCCACAGAAATCAAGCATTTCCTGGGTTTCGGCAATTCCTCCGATTACTGATCCTGCTACAGATTTTCTTCCCATAATCATGGGTGGTGTAAACAGAGCTTCTTCCATTTTACCGATAAAACCTACCAAAACATGAGTTCCGTTTATGCCCAAAGTAGCAACGTAAGGATTAATATCATGATCATAAGGAACTGTATCAATGATCAAGTCAAATTTACTGGTTACAGATTTCATTTGAGAGTCGTCGGTAGAAATGATCACATGATCTGCCCCTAATTTTTTCGCGTCCTCAGTTTTTCCCGGAGTTCTTGAAAATAAAGTTACTTCAGCGCCCAGACCTTTTGCCAGTTTAATGGCCATATGTCCTAAACCTCCCAGACCTACTACCGCAACTTTGGAATTCGCACCTACATTCCAATGTCTTAAAGGCGACCACGTCGTAATTCCTGCACAAAGAAGCGGTGCTACTGCTGCAAGATCCAGGTTTTCAGGTACGCTAAGTACAAACCCTTCATCTACCACTACTTTCTGGGAATAGCCCCCGAAAGTATGACCTCCCAAATGCTTGTCCTGGCCGTTATAGGTTCCTGTAAATCCATTTTCGCAGTACTGTTCCAGATCATGTTTACAGCTGTCGCAGTGTCCGCACGAATCTACCATACAGCCGACTGCAGCCAGGTCTCCGATTTTAAATTTTGAAACCTCGCTTCCTACATTGGTGATTCTTCCGACAATTTCGTGTCCCGGAACAACAGGATACATAGATCCGCCCCAGTCATTTCTTGCCGTATGAAGATCCGAGTGACAAACACCACAATACAGAATTTCTATTTCTATATCTTTAGGTGTTACTGTTCTTCTTTCAATATTAATTTCCGCTAAATCCGCAGTCTTGGATTCTGCTCCGTAAGCTTTTACTGTGCTCATATAATTTATAATTAAGTGTTAATTACTTCTGGTTTATCAAGTGTTATTGATGAATGAATTTCTTTTAAGATCAATCTTTTATGGAATTTACGACTAAATTCAGTTCCATAGAATTAAAAATTGTATTACGGGTACAAAAATCGAAACTTTCGCCTGAACTCAACTTATATAAATTACAGAAAAACGTACCAATTTTACAGACCCATCAGGAAGTGAACTCAGAAAGTGGTAATTTTGAATATCATTAAAATTCTACGTCATGGAAAATCAGGTAGTTGAAATTTATAACAGTGTCTCAGAATACAATAAAATGGCGAATCAGGAGACCCTGCATCCGTTGGTAAGCGTGATCGATTTTTCAAAATCTGACCCCATTTGTCAGCATTTGAGAACCTTTGGTTTTTATACCGTCTTCCTGAAGGATGTCATGTGCGGAGATATGCTGTACGGCAAACACAGCTATGATTACCAGGAAGGAACTTTGGTGTTCATTGCGCCGGGACAGACGTATGGCATTTATAATAAAGATAAATTTGTGCAGCCGGCAGGTTTTGCTTTAATTTTCCATGCTGATTTATTAAAAGGAACCAATCTGGGTAAAAATATTAAAGACTATAACTTCTTTTCGTACGATGTTCACGAAGCACTGCATCTTTCGGAAAAAGAAAGGGAAATTATTCTTGAATGTTTTAAAAATATAAAACATGAACTCTCCCAAGCGATCGATAAACACAGTAAATCATTAATTGTTAATAATATTGAATTGTTTTTAAATTACTGCATGCGCTTTTACGACCGCCAGTTTATTACGAGAGATCATGTCAATCAGGGCGTTATCGGGAAATTTGAAAATCTTTTGAATGAGTATCTGAAATCTGATAAGCCTAAAAACATGGGTTTCCCGATGGTGAATTATTTTGCAGAACAGCTTCATCTTTCCGCTAATTATTTCGGTGATATCATTAAAAAGGAAATGGGGATCTCCGCACAGGAATTTATCCACAACAAATTAATAGAGATCGCCAAAGAGCAGATTTTTGATGATACTAAAAAATCAATCAGTGAAATATCCTATGATCTGGGATTTAAATATCCACAACACTTTACCAGACTGTTCAAAAGTAAAGTCGGAGTGTCCCCGACTGAATATAAAGCCTTGAACTAATCAGTAAAATAATAAAACCGGAAAGCCAGCTCCTTAATGAACGGTTTAAAATAAAGAGATGTTAATCTCCAGGACAATTGTGTTGATCAGAACAAAAAATTCATACATTTAAGATGAAAAATAATTTTGTTTGAATGACCGCACAGCAGACTATAGGAACCCATACTTTTGATACCCGGTTCGGAAAAATTTTAGCTTTAAAAGATAATGGAGTGATCAAAGCTAAAAGCATTCGCTATGCCCGATCCGAAAGATATAAATTACCGGTCTTATTAGATACTGCAGAATCATACGGGATCGCCGTTAAAACTCCGGTTTGTCCCCAACATATCAGTCCTCTGCTGGAAAGATTAATCGGAAAAACTGATATTGAAAATTTTCAGCCTGATGAATCTTCGCAATTTCTGACGATTACGCGCCCCGAAGTTTTTGATGAAGGTGAAAAGCTACCTGTTGTTATCTGGATTCATGGAGGATCATATGAAGTAGGTTGTGGTGACCTTCCTACATCCGATCCTTCGGTTTGGGTAAAAGAACAAAATATCATTGTCGTGGCAGTTTCTTATCGGCTGGGACTTTTCGGTTTTTTAGGCGGAAATGATCACAGGCCGGCCAATCTTGGATTATTTGATATGATCGCGGCTCTCCAGTGGATCAGGAAATACATTGCCGATTTTGGCGGTGATCCCGGGAATATAACTCTTTTCGGACAATCTTCGGGAGGTGATGCCATTGCTCATTTAATGATCTCTGAAGGGGTTGAAGATCTTTTTCATAGGGTGATCATCCAGAGTGCTCCTTTGGGTTTTCGCCTGAAAAGGCAAAGAATGTCTTCAGGATTTTTTAATAAGACCCAATTTTTAAACGGTGAATCTGATGTACTGAAAATGGTGGAAGCTTATCAGCCGTTTCTGCCTTCTGCGTTGAAATTCGGATTGAAGGCATCCATGCCTTTTTGTACCCAGTACGGATATCCACCGTTGTGCAGGGAGGAAGAAAGCCTGGATAAATGGAAGAAAAATGCAAAAAAATATGATGTATTAATCGGTTCCAATTACGACGAAACGGCATTCTATGTTAAAACAGCGGAAAGAGGTCTGTACACGTATCTGCATGAAAAAATACTCAATAAGATCGTCCGTAAAACAACCGCGTTTATTTACGAAAAACCCGCACAGATTTTTGCCCGGAATTATAAAGATGGTGGTGGAAATATCTATCACTACAGAATATCTTCCAGCTTAAAGAACAACTACACCGGAGCTTCCCACTGTCTGGATCTGCCCCTGATTTTTGAAAATGAGGAAGCCTGGAAGTCTTCAGGATTACTGAAAAACGTCCTGTGGGAATATATTCAGGAAAACGGGAAAAAACTGAGAGCAGTCTGGGCGGAATTTGCCAGAAGCGGCAAAATAGCAGACGATTCAGAAAAACCGGAAATTCTGGAACTTCAAAAAATCTGATTTGAGGAAATATAGAGATCAAAATAGTTTGTCAGTCCGGTAGAGACTGACAAACTGTTATTTATTATAATATTATTCAGCGACCCAAACGCTTACGTTACCTGCCGGAGCGGGGAAATTTCCCCAGCCGTTGTCATCGATCGTTACTTTTTCTTCAGATCTTTTCAATAAGTCATAAAAGGTTTTCCCAATATAGTGTTCACCCATTTCCATTGGCTTTTCATAAGCATCTTTATTACTCAGCACCACAGCACAACCAGAGTGGTTATCGTCTCCTGAACGGGTCCAGCCAATACAGTTGGCATCTTCAAAATAATCTTTCTGTTCGCCGTAAGCGTGATTTTTCCTCGCTTGGAGAAGTTCTTCGATTCCGTCTACTTTATTTAAGAATATTTCCTGGTCATTGCCCTCTCTGTCTTTATCTACATAATGAGCACCGTACAGATCTGGATAAAATACACAGGGATAGCCATTTTCTCTTAGCAGAATCAAGGCATAAGCCAATGGTTTAAACCACTCTTCAACCGGAGCTTCCAGATCCTGTAGAGGCTGTGTATCGTGATTGTCGACCAGGCTTACCGAATGCAGCGGATCTGACTGAGTAAGTGTTTCATCAAAAATTCTTCGTAAATCGTAAGAATCTCCTTCATGGGAAGCCGTATGAAAATTGTTGTGAAGCGAACTGTCGAAAAGACTCATGCAGCCTTCAGTTGCTTCAATATATTTCTGCAGTAAATTTAATTGCCCCGGTGCCCAGTATTCTCCGACAGCGAAAATATTCTTTCCGGAGTTGGAACGCAGTAAAGTGAGCCATTCCTTATAAAAATCAAATGAAATATGCTTTAAAGCATCCAGTCTTACACCGTCAAAATCGGTCTGTTCGAAATACCATTTTGCCCAGTTATTCAGCTCTTCCCGTACGAAAGGATTTCTGTGTTCCACATCGTTGAACATGAGATAATCATAATTTCCCTTCTCATCATCGATCATTTCTTCCCACTCGGTTCCATACTCATTTTTAATTTTATAAATATGAGAATCCTTTCCTTCAGCGTAATCAACACCACTGAAGCAGGTAAAATTCCATTCAAAATCTGAATATTTCTTTCCCCGTCCGGGAAATGTAAATTTGGTATACGATTGTATTTCTATCTCATTGGAAATTATTTTTTCTCTGTTTTCTTCGTCAACTTTTACCGCTTTAAAAGTCTCCAGTTCGTCACCTCCGGCTTTGTGACCCAAAACAATATCAACAATAATCTGGATGTTTTTTTCTTTTAAAGTTTTAATGGCATTTATATAATCCTCCTTCGTTCCGTATTTTGTAGAAATGCTTCCTTTCTGGTCGAATTCTCCGAGATCAAATAAATCGTATGCATCGTAGCCGATAGAGTTTTCGCCGTCTGTTCCTTTGTAGGCGGGTGGAAACCAAACCGATGTAATGCCGAGTTCGGATAAATAGTCTGCCTGTTCCGCTGAGTGTTTCCACAGTTTTCCCTGGCCTTCGGAATACCAATGGAAAAATTGAATCATTGTCTGGTTCATAGTAAAAAGTAAAATTTGGTGTATACAATATAATGAATTAATCTTCAAATTCCTCAAACCGGATTTTCAACTGAACAGAAATCTGTTTTTTTTCTTCAGTATTGAGGTGAGACAGAGACAATCCCAATAATCGTACCGCTTTATCGAACGGGCGGAGTTCCCAAAGCTTTTTTCCCATTTTAAAATACTGATCTGGAGATGAAAAATATTCTTCCTTGGTCATACTTCTGGTAAATAAAGAAAAATCTTTGTATTTGATTTTCAGAGTTAAGGTTCGGCCTGAAATATTGTTTTTCTGTAAACGGTTGTGAAGCTCTTCACTTAAATTTTCCAGTTTTTCATTGATTTGCTGTTCGTCAAAAAGATCTTCCAGGAAGGTTCTTTCTACCGCAACACTTTTCTGGATACGATGAGGTTTTACCTCTGAAGTATGAATTCCCCGAACCACATTATAATAGTACGCGCCCGATTTCCCGAACATTCTGGTAAGATCCTCAATAGACCGCTTCTTTAGATCTTTTCCTTTATAGATCCCTAAACTGAACATTTTGTTAGCCGTGACTTTACCCACACCGTAAAATTTTTCGACAGGCAATTCCTCGAGAAATCCTTCCATTTTTTCGGGATGAATCGTCTTCTGACCATTGGGCTTATTGATATCTGAGGCTACCTTGGCCAGAAACTTATTGACCGAAATGCCGGCAGACGCCGTAAGTCCCGTTTCTTCAAAAATTTTCTGGCGGATCTCTTTAGCAATCTGATTGGCCGATTCTATTCCCTTTTTGTTTTCAGTAACATCCAGATAGGCTTCATCTAAGGAAAGCGGTTCCACCAGATCTGTATATTCATAGAAAATTTCTCTGATTTTTCTCGAAATCTCTTTATAACGGGGGAATCTGGGTGAAACAAAAATCAGATGGGGGCACTTTTCTTTGGCGGTTTTGCTGGGCATGGCCGACCGTACACCGAATTTTCTGGCCTCATAACTCGCCGCAGCAACAACACCCCGGTGTCCGCCACCCACAGCAATAGGTTTTCCCCTTAAAACAGGATTGTCATACTGCTCCACGGAAGCATAAAATGCATCCATATCGACATGAATTATTTTGCGGATGGGAAAAGAAGAATCCATACCGCAAAGATATGGATTCCTGTATTTTTATTGTTGATAATTTAAAGTTTGAACTTTTAGCAGAATATTAATTACTTTAAAAGTTGATCAATGGTTGTTTGTATTTCCGGATCTTCCGGCGTAATAGCGTAGTATTTTGCAATCGCAGATTTCTGATCAATCACCATATATCTTGGAATCCAGTTAAGATCCACATAATTATTAAAATCATTTTTCCAGCCCGAAGCAAACCAATAGTTTTCCTTGTCTTTCATTTCAAATTTCTCCAGACTTCTGTTAAAACCTTCTTTGGAACGGTCTAGTGAAAGGAATATGAAATCAATATTTTTATTATTTTCCTCCAGTTCTTTTGCTTTTGGAAGCGCTTTCAGACAGTCCCTGCACCATCCGGCCCAAAAATCAATTACCAGAACTTTTCCTTTATGCTGATCCAGAATCTGCTGTACCGTGATGCTTTTTCCTTCTTCATCTTCCAGTTTCTGGTTTAAGGCCTCCTTGGAAAAACCTGTTTTAAGAACTGCCGGAACCTCTTGCGAATAGCTTATTCCGAAAATTCCTATCCATAATAAGACGAATAACTTTCTCATATTTTCAATTTCATTTTATGCAAATCTAAACAATGATATGCAATTGCAGATTGATTTTTAAGGATTAATAAAAATGGATGAGATTGAAGATGTCTATTGCTTACAAGAATTCGGTTACAAATTCGCCAAGACCAGGCAACGGCCTGACTTAGCATAATATCTCTCTGTGATGCTTTTGCCGAGATTTATAGTTAAAGATAATTGATAAATTTTAACAGCAAAAAATAAAGCGTTAACTCACTGCTAAGGCTTCAGGTAAATTTGCAAAGCTTACCGGTAATTTTTTACCAGACCCTTCACGATTGTAATTACGTTCGGCATCGCCTTATTCGCCGCATTCAGAACTTCTTCATGAGATACGGAAAAGGCAATATCCGGACCTCCCAGATCCGTAATGACAGAAAGTGCAAAAGTATCCATTCCCATATGTTTAGCTACAATAACTTCAGGGACTGTGCTCATGCCGACCATATCCCCGCCAATGGCTTTGATCATTCCATACTCTGCAGGGGTTTCAAAAGTAGGACCCTGCAGAGCAACATAGGTGCCCTGTTGAAATTTAATGTTGTTTTCCGAAGCCGCCTGCTCAGCAACAGAAATCATTTTCCGGCTGTAAGGCTCGCTCATATCAACAAAACGGGGACCGAAAGAATCGATGTTTTTACCACGAAGCGGATGTTCGGGCATCATATTGATATGATCTTTCAGGATGACAATATCCGCAACCTTGTAATCGGGATTAACGCCACCCGAAGCATTGGATAAAATAAGATTTTTAATTCCTAATAAATGAAAAAACCTGATCGGGTAAATAACGGTTTCTATAGAATGTCCTTCATAATAATGAAAACGGCCACTCATCATCAGGACCTTTCTGCCTTCCAGAATTCCATAGATTAATCTTCCGCTATGTCCCACCACTGTAGTCTGAGGGAAATGTGGAATTTCAGAATATTCTAAAGTATGAAGGGCTTTGACCTCATCCTGCAGTTTTCCTAATCCCGATCCCAGGACAATCGCAAAATCAGGCGTTTCCTTAATGATGTTTCTTATGAAATCTGCAGTCTGCTTAATTTTTTCTAACATAATCCAAGATAATTTGGTTGAATTCTTCCTTTCTGTCAATGATTACATTAATAGGCCAGTAGTAAACAATATCCCTAAGATAGTCAAAAGTTTTAAGACGGACGTAGTCTTTTTCTGTTGTTAAGATTAATTTATATTCGCCCAGTTTTTTATATTCGGCGATGATTTTTTTAATATCATCATCCGTAAAATTATGGTGATCCCTGAATTTCAGATGTGTTACTCTTTGGGAGAACCTGGCCAGATGGGTGAGTAGAGGCTTAGGATTGGCGATTCCCGTAATCAAGAGAATATCATAATAGTTCAGATTGTTATCCGGAAGCATTTTTTCTCTTCCGTATACATTTTCGTCATATCCGATGGATGAAAAGAATACTTTCTGAGTCCGGTCCGGTCTGATTCTCGAAATATAATATTGTTTGGTCTCCTCCGTCAGTTCATCAGGACATTTGCTGACCATGATGATATCAGCTCTTTTCGATCCGGCTCTTGATTCCCTAAGATCTCCTCCCGGAAGAAGGTGATCTTTAAAATAAGGATCGTTAAAGTCTGTCATCAGAATATTGAATCCGGGATTTATAGCCCGGTGTTGCATCGCGTCATCCAATACCAGCACATCCAGGTCCATATCCTCAATTACTTTTTTGGCCCCCGGAACCCTGTCTTCAGAAACGGCAATGACAAAGCGGTTTTTGAAACGTTCAAACAGCTGCATGGCTTCATCACCCACCACCTTATAATTACTTTCATAATTGGTCACGGCATATCCTTTTGTGAGTCTTCCATAGCCGCGTGAGAGAACGCCCGTTCTGTAGTATTTAGACAGATACTGAGCCAGGTACATGACCATTGGCGATTTTCCGCTTCCGCCCACAGATAGATTGCCGACACAGATTATCGGAGTTTTGAATTTCGTTGATTTAAAAATTCCCAGATCATACATTGTGTTTCGGATACCCGTCACCATATGATACCCGAGGGAAAAAGGATAGAGGTACCATCTTTTCATACATTTGCAAAAATAGGAAATTTCGTATGGATTTCACCCAATAAAGTAGCGGGTTTTCAACATTTATTTAAAAATTCAATTGCTGATTATCATTAAATTAAAGTACTTTTGCAGCGTTATTTTATTATATTGAGGTATTTTATTGAATTCTCCTACAACGGTAAAAAGTATTTCGGCTATCAGATCCAGCCTAATGCTGTTTCCGTGCAGGAAGAACTGGAAAGAGCACTTTCCACGATTTTAAGAGAGAAAATAAAAACAACAGGAGCCGGAAGAACAGATACCGGCGTTCATGCGAAAAAAATGTTTGCCCATTTTGATACTGAAAAAATACTGGATCAGGATTTTAGCCGCAGACTGAACAGTTTCCTTCCTGCTGATATTTCCATTAAGAGAATTTTTCCGGTGAAAGATGATTTTCATGCGCGTTTTGATGCAACTTTCAGAACGTATGAATATTATATCTCGCTGGAAAAAAATCCTTTTACGGAAAAGTCGGCATGGCAGCACTGGAGAAGATCACTGGATGTTAACAGGATGAACGAAGCCTGTAAGATTTTATTCGAATACGAGGATTTTACAAGTTTTGCCAAGCTGCATACCGATAACAAAACCAATCTCTGTAAAATGTACAGGGCAGAGTGGGAGCAAGACGGCAGCGAACTGAAATTCACGGTCTCAGCCAATCGCTTTTTAAGAAATATGGTCAGGGCGATTGTAGGTACGATGGTAGACATAGGTGCGGGAAAACTGCAGCCTGAAGATCTGCGGACGGTCATAGAAGATAAGCACCGTAATTCTGCGGGGACTTCAGCACCGGCACACGGTTTGTACCTGGTAGACGTAGGATATGAGTTTAGTTGAATAAAACAAGTAATAAAATGATGTCAGTCTTTATTCTGATTGGTGCCTACGGGCACTACACAGAACTTGCAGAACGATTTGGGAAAACAAAGTGGCTGCTGGGTCTGCTGGCTATTGGGATCTACCTGGGATTCCAGATCGCATTTCTTTACTGCTACGGAATCTATCAGGAGAGTACCAACGCCAATAACGAAATTAATTATACCGGTTTTTCTGTGGTTAATATCGTAAGCTGGTTATTTGCCATCGGTGCTGTGTATGGGTTTTATAAAGTCCTGGAAAACAGATTTCAGAAGGAAGCCTTAAGAAAACTTTTCCTGAATATTGAAGAGATGAAAAACAGGGAAGAAAGATAATGTGGTGGACTGATGTTTCAAAGCCACCGTTTTAATTACCAACATAAACACAGCCATGATGACCCGAAATACCATGCGCAAAAAGCCGGAAACAGCTTCTCAAAGAAAAAATAACGGGAAAACGGGCGCGGTGACAGACCGGGATAGAAATCATCTACACCGTAAATAATTTTAATCTTAATTTTTCATCAGGAATTCGCAAAGTTGTAAAGGCTGAGAAATTAGAAAGTCTTATTTTTGCATAGAATTTTATTTTAATTCTTTCTTCAACTCGTACAATGAAAAAACAAGATACCTGGGGGATTATTAGGAGGCTGTTCTTTATCGGGATGAAATTCCGTTCTTGGTTCATCTTTACGCTGATCATTTCCATCATACTCTCAATCGTTTCCACCTATAGACCTTATCTCACGATGGAAGTGGTGGACAACGATATTACCAAACTGCAGGACAAGGCTTTAATGATGAAACACATCTACATTTTGGTAGGACTGGTGTTTGCAGAAACCTTTTTAAACTTTTTCCTGGTGTATTTCTCCAATTTTATCTCTCAGAATGTAATCAGAGATATCAGGGAAAGGCTTTATGCTAAACTTATTTATTTTAAAACTTCTTTTTTTGATAAAACCCCTATCGGGCAGCTTGTAACGAGGGCGGTAGGAGATGTCGAGACTATTGCTACGGTTTATACAGACGGCTTCCTGATGGTTTTCGGAGATATTCTGAGAATTATATTCGTCCTGATCATGATGTTCAATACCGATGTTCACCTGAGCTACATCACATTGGCGATTCTGCCTTTGATGGTTATGATCACGAGGTTTTTCCAGAAAAGACTGAAAAAGGCATTTGGTGATGAAAGAAACTGGACGTCTACACAGAACTCTTTTGTTCAGGAGAGACTTGCCGGGATGCCGATCATTCAGGTGTTCAACAGACAGGGAGCTGAGTTTAAAAAATTCGATGACATTAATATCACTTTGAAAGGAGCATTATTAAGAACCGTTTTTATTTTCTCACTGTTCTTTCCGGTGGTAGAATTAATTTCTTCCCTCTTCATCGGGTTTATCCTTTTTTATGGCGGCTATATCACCATCAGTGCGGGAGTCGTGATTGCGTTTATACAGTATATTTCAATGCTGATCCGTCCGTTGCGGCAGATTGCAGACCGGTTTAACAATATCCAGAGAGGTATTGTAGGGGCAGAAAGGGTGTTGGGTTTAATGGATGAGGAAAATTCGATGCCGAATACAGGAACAGTGCAGAAAGATCATTTTGACGGTAAGATTGAATTTAAAAATGTTCATTTTGCCTACGATGAAAAACAGGAGGTCCTGAAGGGAATCGATTTTACGGTAAATCCCGGAGAAACGGTGGCTATTGTAGGTGCTACCGGAGCCGGAAAATCCACGATTATCAGTCTCATCACCCGGCTGTATGACATTAATTCCGGAAATATTCTGATTGATGATGTAGACCTTAAAGACTATGAGCTGTATAATTTAAGAAGCCATATCGGAGTTGTGCTGCAGGATGTTTTCCTGTTCCACGGAAGTATTTTCGAAAATCTTGCATTTGGAGATGAATCCGTTACTTTAGAAAAAATAAAAGCGGGAGCGAAGGAAATTGAAGTGGACCAGTTTATCGAGCAGCTTCCGGGAGGGTACGATTATGTGGTGAGTGAAAGAGGGTCATCGATTTCTCTCGGCCAAAGACAGCTATTGTCATTTTTGAGAGCCTATTTATCAGATCCTAAGATTTTAATTTTAGACGAAGCCACTTCTTCCATTGATCATGAAAGTGAAAAACTGATCCAGAGCGCTACAGAAAAAATTACAAAGAACAGAACGTCCATTATCATTGCACACCGGCTTTCAACCATTGAAAAGGCAGACAAGATCATTGTAATGGAACATGGAAAAATTGTGGAAGAAGGAAAACATCTGGAACTTCTTGATAAAAACGGATATTATGCGACCTTGTACAAAGCGCAGTTGAGACATGAAGTTGAAATCGACGAAAAGGAAAGTTAAAACTTACATAACGAAGATCTAAAGAAGAGGGCCGGAATACACGGCTCTCTTTTTTATACAATTTACCCGTGAATATCTCAAAAATGCCTTGGGTAAAAGGTTTCAGGATGTTTGTTTAAATTTTTTATACATATTAAATCTAAACAAGCAGCGGAAATTTTACGAAATAGTCGACATAATATAAAATAAACTACAAAAATGCTAACATAATGTGGGATTAGTACCAATAAATTTACTAACTTTAATGTGAATTTCGACATCACCCCTATAAATTGGTAGGGTGTTTGATATAAAAAAGTAATTTTAACCCTAAATCCAAAAATATAAATGAATAATATTAATGATGAATTCCACAGTTTTAAGGAGGAATTGAAAAAATTAAATATCGAAGTACAGAAAGTGGTAAAAGTAGGTAACGGAAGTATGGATTTCCACGAGGTTTTCTATAAATCTCCGAGGTACGAAGAGGTGAAGAGCGTATATGTACAGCGGCATAATCTGGATAATATCATTGAAAAGTTTAAGCAGGCTTATCATTAAAAATAAACATCGGGGCGGCTCAGATTTATCTGAGCCGCCCCGATGTTATAGCCGGATATATTAATCTCTGTCCAGTGCAGAATTTTTTTTCGTGTCTTTCATAGTTGCATATACGATGAAAGAGAAGAAAATACACGCTGTAATATACCAGTAGAAATAATGTTCTACCTGTGCCTGCTTGAACCAAAGAGCGATATACTCTGCTGTTCCGCCAAAGACGGCGACCGTTAATGCGTACGGAAGTCCTACTCCCAAGGCTCTTACTTCTGATGGAAAAAGCTCTGCCTTTACAACGGCATTGATGGAGGTATACCCACTCACGATAATTAATGCAGACATAATTAAAAAGAAAGCACCCCACATCGAGGTTGTGGTACTTAAAGCATTTAAAAGGGGATAGGTGAAAACAGTTCCCAGTATTCCGAAACTTAATAATAAAGGCCTTCTCCCGATTTTATCTGATAAAGCACCGAAAACGGGCTGCAGGCAAGCGAATATGAATAATGAAATAAAAGAAATGAGTGTAGATTCTTCTTTGGTAAGATGAACCGTGTTCACGAGGAATTTCTGCATATAAGTAGTATACGTATAAAAGGCCAGTGTACCACCAAGCGTTAATCCCACCACAGTAATGAGCGCTTTCGGATGTTTCAAAAGTTCTTTTACAGATCCTTTTTTATTCACATCAGCCTGCTTTTTGTTTTCAAAGGCTTCAGTTTCATGAAGATTGGCCCGTAAATACAGGGCGATCACAGAAAGCAGGGCCCCGATGACAAAAGGAATTCTCCAGCCCCAGTCTTCCAGCTGGGTTTCCGATAATAACAGTTTCTGCAAAATCAGCTGAATACCCAATGCGATCAGCTGTCCGCCAATAAGGGTTACATATTGAAAACTCGAATAAAATCCTCTCCTTTCGCTTGTCGCCATTTCGCTGAGGTACGTTGCGGAAACACCATATTCACCGCCTACGCTTAATCCCTGTAAAAGACGGGCTACCAATAAGAGAAGGGGAGCCAGGACGCCTATTGTTTTATACGTTGGGGTTAAGGCGATTAATAATGACCCGAATGACATCAGGAGAACAGAGAGGGTCATCGCCTTTTTTCTTCCCACTCTGTCGGCAATACTTCCGAAAAGCCATCCTCCGAAAGGCCGCATAAGAAACCCTACCGCAAAAATTCCTGCCGTATTTAATAATTGTGCCGTAAGATCCGAGTCCGGAAAAAAAGAATTGGAAAAATAAATGGCAAAGGCAGCATAGGCATACCAGTCATACCATTCTACCAGGTTTCCTATAGATCCGCCTACGATCGCTTTAATTCTCTGGGCCGTGGTGATTTGTGGTGAATTCATAAGGGAAAGATATTTATTTTTCCCCTACCTGTCAAAATGTTTCCCTATATTTTTATCCTAGAACCGATAGCCTATGGATAATCCGCTCCTGAAGCCTAGCCACGGGCCGTCCACTTTTACTACGGCACCATTGGCATTGGTCTCTACAGTATAGTCGACAACAGGAATGTCGAGATTTTCTATTTCCTGTTTCAGCTGAGCCTGCATATCGGGAGTAAGGACAACGTCACTGGTCATTCTGAACTCGCCCTTACCGCTGCCGTAATGCGCGCCTGCAATCCAGAAATCGAGGACAAGATTCTGGCTTCGGGTAAGGAAAAACTGGGCACCCACCATCAGTCCGCCGCTGTTTCCGCGGGTATCTCCGTGGCCCTGCAACGGAATCTGATAAGTAGTTCCGCTGAAATTATAATCGTAATAAAAATCGAATGTATTGGAAGTAACTTTGGAATACCGGTAATACGGTGCAAAATAAAATCCTTTCCCATAACCCTGCCCAATATATACACGGGGCTCGATGGTGAAATTAAACATTTTAACTTCAAGATTCTGAAATCTTTTCTCATCTTCATCACTTAAAAATGAATTCATAAAGGGGACTTTTCCTTCAGGCATGGTGCCGAATCCCACATTCACAGACAGCCATCTGTTGAATGACCTTTCGTACGTTAAGTTGATATTCCGGAATGCGTACGCGGTGACATTGGTTTTAATGATATTGAGTTTTTCCGCAGGAACAGTACTGACCTCCTGGGCACCGGCTTCCGTTAAAAGAAGTGCGCAAAATACCAGAGTGAGATGCTTTTTCATAATCGTATATTTTCATTAATATAAAGTGATGGATAGGGAGGCAACAGCAAAAAACGGGCAAAGATGAAAAAAACACACTGTTTTGTGAAAAAAATAAATTTATATTTATTAATTATCTGCTAAGTGTTTATAATTTTAATACAACACCCTGCTGGGACATCAGATTTCCAACGTCTTTACCATTTCTTCCGTTTCCCGCTGCGACCCGGTGGAATGTCCGTTTTACTCCTTCACATATACCACAGGCAGGTTATAGAGGAATTAGTTTACTTTTTGAATACTGAAACCCTGAGCTTGCAGATATTCATCAAGATCAACATCGAACGGAACATCATACCCGTTATTTAAATCATACATTCCACCTCCGCTATCTGAAGATTCTAAAAATCCCAGCATTTTAGATTGTGTTTTTTCTTTCGCATGTCTCCAGCAGTTCATTAAAAAATCACATTCCAGACCGAACTGGTTTTCCCAGTAGTGCGCATAATCCAACTGATCCTCTTCATCCAGATAAGCAGAATAATCAATACCGTTTTCGTCCAGAACTGTTTTACACAATTCCTGAACATCAGCAGGAGAGTAGTCTTCCAAGGCATATTCTTTTAAATGCAGCTCTGCGATACCTGTGGTTTTATCAGGAGAATAATATCCGTAATGAGGCATCGCAAATAAAAAGCTTAACGGACTTGAGGCATAATAATATAAGCTGATCACTTCAATTTTCTGATCATCCTCTCTGAACTTATATTTCGAATTCATCACCCCGGCCAAAAAATCGGTCACCACCTTTTCCCTTGGGAAAAGGAAGGTATTTCTGAAGGCTTCATCTATTTTCTGTTCTATTTTCTTCATATCCTATTTCTTTATCACCGTAAAAATAAGAAAACCGCAGACTATTTCCGGAATTTTAGTAAACTGCTGCCGCACGATTCTATCACCCGCTGCCGCACGATTGTATCGTGTGGCTTACAGAAAAAAAAATAAAATTGTTTTAAGAATATCTGAGTATATTATTAAAACCACACGAAAGGATTCGTGCGGTAGCGTCGTGGGTAGCGGGTAAGGATTTGTGCGGTAGCGGGATTTTTATTTCCTGCTTCTCCGTTCAAGAATAAGGTGGGCGGCATCCAGCATTTTGGTCAGGTGAATGTACGGGCTCACGATATTTTTTTCCGGGACACTGTCGTAGACGCCGAGGGAGGAATAGATCATTCCGCTCATAAAATAGTCAAATTCCCGGACGCTGTATTCTGAAAATGCTTTCTTAAAGACCAACAGGGGATTCCGGTATTCCTTCTCTGAAAGTGAGCCGAGAAGCAGTGGGGTAGCATTTTCTTTCTTGTCATCGGCTTCCCATTTGTTTTCCTTAAGCGTGATGCGGTAGCCTGCCCGCACCAGCGATTTCATAGACTGGCGAAAATGAAAAAGGTCAGAGGGTTCTTCTTTGATCCAGCTGTTCTTTTTTACTGCATAATTGACAATATTGTTTAATCTGTTTTTAGAATTGGTTAGGTCATGGAACTGGAAATAAGTCTCCATCTGCTGTAGGGCAGAGTGCTTTTTGCCCGCTGCCGAAAATTGGGGGGTTCTGGTTTTTTTCATAGGTCTGCATTTTTTTATCATTAATAGATTTTAGTTTTTTCTGGCCCGAAAGCCGCAATGGATTGTACACTCCACCGTAACCTGTCATGATACTTATGGGATAAAGCAGGCTTAGAAAAAATAATTGTAGAAAGGCAGAACAGCATGAAATAAAAAACGGCATGGGACTCTACAATATCCGACTTGAGGTACTGGTATACCGTGCAACAGATAAGGAGAACCCACGCCTAGGTCGTGAGCTTCCTGCTTATCTTCTCGTTGCTTTTAAATTACCAGTTTTCAAGTCGAGATTCTAAGCAATAGCTTCTATATTTCTTTGAAGTATCGCAAAATTACATCTTCAGATATAATCTGTAGACAAAAATAATAAATTTTCTGATATATGGTAATATATTACCATGAAATATTTGATTGAAATTCTAAAATTGCTATTAATTATAAAATTAATGGATAGCAAAGACGTTTTAAAATTGTACATGCAGTGTTTTTCTGAACATCTCAAAGAGATAAGAAAGGAAAAATATAATTCTATGGACGCCGTTGCACAAAACTCGGTTTTTGATTCCAGTAATTATAATAAATATGAAAATGGTAAAGGAAATCCTACCATTGAAACTCTTCTTAAAATGGCTTCAGCATTTAAAATTTCGCCTAAGGAACTATTTAATTTTGAATTTGATATTGAAAAATATAAGATTGATGAGTAAATTCTAGCGAGTGCTGGGATTTTATTATTTTTAAGACGATACTTCGTTCTCTTAAATGTAAATGCTCGAAGTGTAGTTTATTGGATTTAGATAGCTTAAAGCTGAATGTTACACCTTTCTGTATTTACTCTGCTGTAGATAATGGATTTTAATAACTGATTATCAATTATTTATGTGATTTTATTAAAATATATTATCAAATTATATTAACTGTGAGTAATTTTTTATATATTTGCATCAGTAGTTCTTTGAAAATGTTTTTAAAGTTAGTAACAGAATAGAGTTTATTTTTATTTAATGCGAATTAAATACCTCACAATTGAGGCTTTTCAGACCAAACCTTTCCACCCTCTCAACCCTTTTCAACAATCAATAGGGAATAGGCTAATCGATTATTTGATTATTAACCCCTAGGTTAACCCATTTGATAATTGGATAAGATTTAATTGAGAATTAGGTAGAGATGATTTTAGTTTGATTTATGCTCTCATCCATTTTTGAGAGCAGGGAAGTTAAAGAGTGCATAGAGAACATTGCTTACGTATTCGGTTATTGGCTATATATTGTTGAAAATTAGCAGGGAGCAATAGTGCCCCAATAATTTAAAAATGAATATTATGTCTAGATTAAAAAGACTTAAAAACATTGATAGTTTGATCAAAGATTTACAAACTATCATTTCACAGAGCCAGTGTTCTCTTTCGGAGGTTGAATTGAATTTGTTAAACGAGGCAATTGCTAAGTTAACAATGTTAAGAAGTAAAAAAGGTTTAACTGATAAGCATTATCAGGTTGAAATATCTGATATTTTAGAGTTAATCTATAATTTTTTAACAAAATAATTTAATAATATGGATTCAACACAACTATTTAGCAATCTTCGACACTTCTTTAAACTTTTTTAATATATTGATCATGGATTTAGGTACTACAATACGGAATATCAGAAAGCAAAGGGGGCAAACTCAAAAAGAGTTTGCTACTTCGTGTGGTATTACACAAACTTATTTATCTCAAATCGAATCAAATTCTAAGGAACCTAATCTATCAAAACTAAAAGAAATTAGTGGTTGTTTAGATATACCTTTGCCTATTTTATTTTTTCTTTCATTAAATAATGAAGATGTTAAACCAGAAAAACGTGATGCTTTTAACCTAATCAATCCATCAGTTAAATCTCTGGTAAATGAATTCTTCAAAGTCTAAAATGCGTTTACACTTTCCTTCTATAGTAAGGATCCCGGAAAGAGAGCTTAAAGAATTGATAAGTTTTTTGGATAACTATTATGATGAATGGGAAATTATTAAAAATGATAAAACTACTGGACTCCCAAAAACTTATAAAGATGGAACTGTTAAAAAAAGATATATTAGGCCATCTTTTTTAAAATTAAAAACTTTACAAAATAACATAAAAATTAATATTCTTGAGAAAATTTCACTTCCAAGTAATGTTCATGGTGGGGTAAAAAAAAACAATAATATCACTAATGCTAAAAAACATCAAGGAAAAAAGTATGTTCTTACAACAGATTTACAAGAATTTTTTCCTTCTGTTAAATCTCCTATGGTGTATCAAACATTTATAGATTTAGGATTTAATGAACAATTTGCATTTTATATTACAAGATTTGTTACTTGGAAAGGAGAGTTGCCACAAGGGACACCGACTAGTACACACATTGCAAATATTGTGTTTCTTAAAATTGATAATCAATTAATTACATTTTGCAGACAATATGATATTACCTATACAAGATTCGTTGATGATTTAACTTTTTCGTCTCAACAAGATTTTCACCATGTTATTTCTGATATTTTAGAGATTGTAAAAAGTTGCGGTTTTAGGCTAAGCATGAGGAAAACTAAGTATTCTGGTAACCAGATTATTACGGGAATAAAAGTTTTTAACCATAAAATTGATGCTCCTGAAAAAATTATTGAAAAAGTTGAAATTGAAAAGCAACTTCCAGATGAAATGCCAAAATATTTAACACGATATAGAGAACAAATTTTAAAAACTAATAGAAAACGTTCTTAATAAATAGTATTATAAAGTAACTGAAATTTTCTATTTTCCAACAATTTGTAATAAAAACCGCCTACAAAATAGAGCGGTTTATATAGTTAAAGTATCAGTAATAACTACATCATTCCCGGCATTCCAAAACCCATTCGCATAGCTGCCCGTCTTTTCAGAGAAGCTCCTATATTTCCAAGAGCAACCCTTAAACCTTCTTAGAGTCGATAATAATGATTATAATTACTTTGAAAATTTAGAATTTTTAATACCCAGCGCTTTCTGCCTGATCCATTGTACAGCAATATCAACAGGAACGGTGTCCTTGCCGGAAGACGTATTGTGTCCAAGCTTAGGAAATAAAGTATACTCAAAAGGTTTGCCCTGAGCTTTAAGGGCATTCAACTGTTCTATACACAACTTTACCGGAATCTGTATGTCTTTTTCACCAAAAAGCCAAAGTCCGGGAATGGTAAGCGTATTCAGGGAGATTTTGGGATCGGTTGCTGTAAATTGATATCGGTCGGGGGCATTTTGGGTATGGTCAAGGGCATCAGCTTCTGTATGGTTTTCCCAGAAATGAGTGTTTCCATTCGTATAAAACTGAAACCGGAGCTGTTCCAGAGTGGTAATGGTGGGGCCGCTGAATAGGACCATAAATTCAATGTTTGGGTTTTTTCCGGCTGCTATCGGGATGATCCATCCTGCCTGGCTGAAGCCTACCAATCCGATGGGTATTTTTTTATGCTTCAGATAGGTCCGGAATGTTGTTACGGCTGCATTGGCATCCTGCGCCAACAGATTAAGATTACCGGGGTCGATATTATTGGTGCCGACCGATGGGCCTACATACACACCGCCGGATTCTCCTACGCCCCGTTTGTCATACGTGAAGACGGCAATGCCTTGTTGGGCAAGACGTTTGGCAAATTCCATCTCTCTTTTTACAGGATCGGATCCGTGAACAATCACAACGGCAGCCGATGGTTTTTCAGGTTCTAAAACAGAGCCCGCGAGAGTGATACCCTGGCTTTCGAACTTTACGTCCCGAATGGTAAAGTCGGCCGATTGTGAAAATGCACATTCCGGTAAAATGATCATTAAGAGCGCGATATATAAACTGGAAAGAAAATTGATTTTCATTTTAAAATATTTTTCATATTTCATGGTTAGCTGTAAATATACCATAAAAAAACCGCCCTGTAAAAACAGAACGGTTCGTATATGAAATTGCTTCGGTCGGTGACTGTTGTCTTATATTCCTGCGCCACCTAAAACTTCCAGTTCCTGTCCCTTCGTAGGTGGAGCGTCTAATAAAGGCATTGCTTTCATGATAAGTTCTCTGACGCCTTCTGCTTTCAGAGAATCGTCATGGTCGTTTTTACTGTCCCAAATTTCCGTAACGTAAACGGAAGCTTCATCCTCTTTGTCATAGCTAACAGCATACAGTTGGCAGCCTTTAGTGGCTGATACAAGTCGGGATGCCTGTATTAAAATGTCGGCAAGTTCCTTTTGCTGTCCTGATTTTGCGGTCAGTTTCCCATGAAGTAAATATTTGTTTTCCATATTTTCTGTAATCTTTTTTACAAATATATCTATTTATAGGGCATTTTCGATAGTAATATTGAATGCTGACCGTTTGAAGAGTAATTCATGTTACTTGTATTGTTGTAGGTTAATATCCTTGTCAAGGTTTAAAAACCTTGACAAGGATATTAACCCAGGCACTTTTGCCAAAAAGCTTAAACCTTACAAACAAAAAAACCGCCCTGCAACAAACAGAACGGTTAATATATTAATTTGTCTTAGCTTACGCTGTTACATCATTCCCGGCATTCCACCACCCATTGGCATAGCTGGTTCGTCTTTCTTCACTTCAGTGATGACACATTCAGTAGTTAAAAGCATTCCTGAAACAGAAGCTGCATTTTCAAGGGCAACTCTGGTTACTTTCGTAGGGTCGATGATTCCTGCTTCAAGCATGTTTACATACTCGTCAGTTTTAGCGTTGTATCCGAAGTCTGCAGTTCCTTCTGCTACTTTAGCAACGATTACAGAACCTTCACCGCCTGCGTTGGCAACGATTTGTCTCAATGGCTCTTCGATCGCTCTTTTTACGATTTTGATCCCCGTCGTTTCGTCAGAATTAATTCCTGTAAGGTTTTCCAAAGCAGAGATGGCTCTTACCAAAGCAACACCACCACCGGCAACGATACCTTCTTCCACTGCAGCTCTTGTAGCGTGTAACGCATCATCTACTCTGTCTTTTTTCTCCTTCATTTCCACTTCAGAAGCAGCACCTACGTAAAGTACGGCAACACCACCGGCTAATTTAGCCAATCTCTCCTGAAGTTTTTCTTTATCATAATCAGAAGTAGATGTTTCCATCTGCGCTTTGATCTGAGCAACTCTTCCTTTGATTTTAGCTTCGTCACCACCACCGTTTACGATCGTCGTGTTATCTTTATCAATGGTTACTTTCTCAGCCGTTCCCAACATATCCAAAGAGATGTTTTCCATTGTGAAACCTTGCTCCTCAGAAATAACCTGTCCACCTGTAAGGATTGCGATATCTTCTAACATTGCTTTTCTTCTGTCTCCGAATCCCGGAGCTTTTACAGCAGCAATTTTAAGAGAACCTCTTAATTTGTTTACCACCAAAGTAGCCAAAGCTTCACCTTCCACTTCTTCAGAGATGATCAATAAAGATTTTCCACCCTGTGCAATCGGCTCAAGAACCGGAAGCAATTCCTTCATTGAAGAGATTTTTTTCTCAACCAAAAGGATGTAAGGGTTTTCAACCTCAGCGACCATTTTCTCAGGATTCGTTACGAAATATGGAGACTGGTATCCTCTGTCAAACTGCATCCCTTCTACAACGTCTACCGTTGTATCGATACCTTTAGCTTCTTCTACCGTGATTACCCCTTCTTTTCCTACTTTTCCGAAAGCTTCAGCGATCAAAGCACCGATTGTTTCGTCATTGTTCGCAGAAACGGAAGCTACCTGCTTCACCATTTCTGTAGAATCTCCAACAGTTTTAGACTGAGATTTAAGGTTTTCAACTACAGCAGTTACTGCTTTGTCGATCCCTCTTTTCAGATCCATCGGGTTAGCCCCTGCAGCTACATTCTTAAGACCTTCTCTTACGATAGCCTGTGCCAGTACAGTAGCGGTAGTAGTACCGTCTCCTGCAATATCATTGGTTTTGGAAGCCACTTCTTTTACCATTTGCGCTCCCATGTTTTCTACTCTGTCTTCAAGTTCGATTTCTTTCGCTACAGAAACACCGTCCTTCGTTACGTGAGGTGCACCGAAAGATTTTTCAATCACTACGTTTCTCCCTTTTGGTCCTAAAGTTACCTTTACTGCATTAGCCAATGCATCAACCCCTCTTTTTAAAGCGTCTCTTGATTCAATATCGAATTTTATTTCTTTTGCCATAATCTTTTATTGTATTAATGTACTTTGTACAATGTATTAATGAATGTATATTCATGAAGTCATTTTACATGAATACATTTTACTTTTTACAAATTAACCGATAACTCCCAGTAAATCTCCTTCTTTTACAATTAAATAATCTTTTCCTTCCAGTTTCAGTTCGGAACCTGAATATTTTCCATAAAGAACTTTGTCACCTACCTGTACAGTTGTAGGCTCATCTTTCTTTCCTGGACCTACTGCTACTACTGTACCTTCCTGAGGTTTCTCTTTAGCGGTGTCCGGAATAATAATACCTGAAGCTGTTTTAGTTTCTGCAGCGATCGGCTCGATCAAAACTCTGTCTGCTAATGGTTTAAAGTTTACTGACATAATATATTTAATTTTTTAAATTATTTCTGTGTTGTAATTCTCTAAATGCGTGCCATCGGCAGCCTGTGACTGAAATGGCAGATTTTTTATCAGGGGAAGCGGAAATTTTGGCAGAAAAAAAAGGGTAGGAATCTCAAAAACATCTGTCTTCCTGAAGTGGATGAAGCTTTGAAATGAGGGCAGCCGAGACTGCGATTCCTATAAAATTGGTAACAGATCTGGCTTCATTCATAAAACGGTCGACACTGTAGAGAAGGGCAATATCGGTTAATGGGATTTTCCCGAATTTTTCAAGTGTAAAAATGAGTGCCAGAAACCCTGATCCCGGAACTCCGGAAGCTGTTTTTGAGGTAATGGAAATAATCAGGAAGAGGACACAGTAATCCCGAAAATCCATAGAAATATCATAAAACTGAACGAGAAACATACACGAAGCGGAAATATAGATACATGCCCCCGCAAGATTGAAATTGTATCCCAGCGGAATCAGAAACCGGATCACGTTTTGAGGGTATCCCTGGCTTTCGAGTTTTTCAAAAATCATGGGAAATGCCGTTTTGGAAGATGATGTGGTCATGACAAGAATGATTTCATCTTTTATACTCATAAGAAATTCTCTGAAGTTCAGTTGATAAAAATGGCAGATGGAGCCTAAGATTCCACAGATAAAAATAAGACTCCCCAGATAAACCGTGGCTACAATCTTACTTAAGGGAAGAAGAGTGGTAATGCCATATACTGAAATGCCATAAGCAATATTACAGAAAATAATGATGGGTAGGACAAGGTATAGATATTTTATGACGACGTAAAATAATTCCATTCCGGAGTTTAAAGCGGGCGTCAGTTTTTTAATTTTTAATTGACCCGCAACGATTCCGAAGATAATGGAAAGCATCAGAAATATAGAGTATCTGCTGTTGTAGAATGAATAGATATCCGGATTTCCCGGAGAAAATTCAAAGCGTTTCGGAATGGTGGCGTGTATTTCTGTAAGATTTATCCCTGTGTCGGCGCCGGGTTTTATCAGGAAGCCAAGGGAAAAACCTAAAATGATGCATAAAGAGGTAACGGAAATAAAATAAACCGCTGTATGAAGAATGATTTTTCTTGAATTTTTTGTTTCAAACAGATTCAGAATCCCATAAATAATCGCAATAAAAATCACGGGAAGAATTAATGCCTCCAGGATGGTGAAAAAGTAAAAATTAATAAGCTCCAGTTTTTTACTGAATCCGGGAAAATGATGCCCCGAAATCACCCCGCCGATAATAGCTATAAATACGTACAGGGTGAGATTCCTGAGATATTTACCCGTAAATGTTTTCTTTGTTGGATAGCCTGGCATGAGTAGGGATTTCTATGGGTACAAAAATAAAATTTATATTGAGATATGAAATAGATTGATGTGGTGGCATTTTGTAGAATTATTACTGACATTGATGGGCAGAATTCCGCAAATTCCTGCAATGACCTTATATCACCCCAAGAATCAGGGCACTGACCAGCATGATGATGGATGACCCGATCGCCCATTTCAAGGTATATTTTAGATGATCCGAAAATTCTACCCCTGCCAGGGACACCAACAGGTATGTGGATGGCACAAGCGGACTGAGTAAATGGGAAGCCTGGCCTACAAGGCTGGCCCGTCCCAATACATCTGCAGGAATTCCCATTTGCGCTCCGGTAGCGGTGATGATGGGTAAAATTCCAAAATAATACGCATCATTGGTAAGGAAAAAAGTAAGCGGAACACTGAATACCGCGGTAATAATGTTCAGAAAACCGCCCCAGCTTTCAGGGACAATTCCTATGATGCTGTTTCCCATCGCCTGCATGATTCCGGTACCGTTCATAATTCCGGTAAAAATACCAGCTGCGAAAATCATTCCTGCTACCGATAAGGCGTTGCCGGCATGTTTGGTAACTATTTTCTGCTGATCCTTAAGCTGGGGATAATTAATGACTGCGGCAATACAAAAAGCCAGCATGAAAGCAATCGCCAATGGGATCAGGTCAAGCGTCATAACCACCAGCAGGGCAATGGTAAGCAGGAAATTTACCCAAAGCAGCTTTGGTCTCAGTAATGTAGAATCTGTTTCTCCTACAATATCATTGATACTGTATCGGGTATACCTTCCATATTTTGCAATCCTTCTTTTTTCCTTTACACCAAGAATATAAGCTACCGCTATGACCCATAGAATACCGATCAGCATGATAGGAATCATGGGCACAAATATTTCTGTGTGGCTGAGTTTAAGGGAGCTCATCACCCGCGCTGTAGGTCCGCCCCACGGCAGAATATTCATAATCCCTCCGGCCAGCATCACAATGCAGGTGAGAATAAGGGGATTCATTCCCTGTTTTTTATATAAAGGAAGCATGGCTGCCACCACGATGATATAAGTAGAAGATCCGTCGCCATCCAGAGAGACCAAAGTCGTAAGAATAGCCGTTCCGACGGTTGTTTTAACCGGATTATCTCCTACAGCCTTTAAAATAAACTTTACCAATGGCTCAAATAACCCCGTATCGATCATTAAACTGAAAAAGAGAATTGCGAATATCAGCATAACCCCGGTCATTGCAATTTCTTTAATGCCGTTCTTTGTCATGTCTCCAAGTTCGGATCCGTAGCCTGCTGCGATAGCAATGATAATGGGTACTAAAACCAGGGCGGTAAGCGGGGTCATTTTTTTGTTCATAATCAGAACCATAAAAATGATGATCATCAGAAATCCAAGAATTGTAAGCATATTATTATGATTTAATGATTATTTTATTGTTGTTCTTTTTTTCGCCAGTCGAAGCTGTTTCTGAAACCGATAAAGCCATAGTTACTGGTTTTTCCGGTTTCCAGCTGATTGATAAAAGCGAGTTCCAGCGCCGAATTTTTCCCGGTTTTCACTCCGATGCCGGCAGTAATACGGTTGCTGTCAAAAGGCTCGTCTTTCACGATATTCATTCTGATCTCGTTTTTCAGAATGCCATACAGTTTTTCTTTTTCACCTTTTCTGCTGAAGGGTATTTTCACCGAAATAAGATACCGCAGTCTGACCACAAATTCATCGGGATTGTTAATGAATCGCTCTTCCACACGCAGGCGGTTGGAGACAGAAGTACGCCCGATATTATTTTCCATGGTGACCTGCTGGAAAGGTCTTTTCTCATACCGTATTCTTTTCGTGTCATTCGAAGTGTACGATTCCAGAATAAGGAACATGGCTCCGACAGCCGGTTTGATCCCCTTGGCAACTTTGTGATCTATATAGGCATTGGCCAGGAAGAGTCTGGTGTCGTACGCCAAATCAAACGAGCGGTATTGTGCAAGGGCTGTTAAAGTATTCTTGTCGGTGAGCTTTGCCGACATCAGATACTGAAACCACATATTGTAATTGTCCCTGCTCTGAGCCTTAAAAAGAGGAGCAATAAACAGGGCCAATACGGGAATTAATTTAAATGTAATTTTCATGTAACACTTGGTTAATATTGTAATTTCTCAAATATATCCAATCCACATATCGGCCGATGAATTTTTCAATCAAAGGCATTTTTTATCAGTGAACTGCATTTTCACATTAAAAAGATGGTATATTTGGAATCCTTGAAACCGGCATTAAAAAATGTTTTTACTCCTCAATATTGTAGTTATATTAATGATTTTCAGAGGTTTATTCAGTTCTGAAATTTTAAAAAAACTGATGTCTTACCGTTGGAAGTTCCTGTTGGGATTTCAGCATGCATTTTTCTTTCTGGTGCTGGTTCTGATCATTTATTTTACCGAAAACAGCTACCTGAACCCTCCGGATCTTATCTGGAGTATTATTTTTAATATGATGTACAGCCTGGGAATTTATTATTGGGTATATCAGTATCTGGTTCCGAAATTTTATTTATCCAATAAGTATCCCGAGTTTATCCTGTACGCGCTGATGTGCTTTCTGACCTCCAGTCTTTTCAGGATTTTATCCGAACCGGCTATTTTTGGGATACCCTTTATGAGGGGAGAGTCGAATATCACTTTTCTGTATAATGTCTACCTTACCCAGGCAATTGTGATCCTTGTAGCTTCCTTTTTAGGCATTACAAAAGATAAATTCCTTATTGAGCAGGATGTTGCAGATCTTGGCGAGCAGAAAGAACAGTTGTATATCGATTTGCTTAAATCTAAGCTGAGCCCCCATTTTTTATTAAATACACTCAATAATATTTATGTATCCAGCTTTGTGCCGACAGAAAAGACATCGCATTCGATTTTAGAGCTCAGCAAATTGCTGCAGTACATTATCTATGACAGCGGAAAAGAAAAAATTAGCATCGGGCAGGAATTTTCTTCATTAAAGTCTCTTGCTGAACTGTATCAGTTAAAATTCAATAATCAGCTGGATATCCTGTTTGAGCTTCAGCATGAGGAGGTGTGGGATGTTATTGAGATTCCGCCGTCCGTTTTCCTCACACTGTTTGAGAACTCGCTGAAGCACTCTGCCATCGGGATGGAGCCGTCATCTTTTGTAAAAGTGGGTTGCACTATAGAAAACCGTGAGATCATTTTCAGAGTTGAAAATTCTATTGCCGAAAATAAATGTTATTCCCCGGATATAGGATATCAGGGATTGGGAAATAAGGCGATTGCCGGGATACTCGAAAAATATTATCCCGGGCAATACCATTTTTCTTCCCAGGCTTTAAGCAGCAAAAATTACGAATCTGTTTTAAAAATTAATTATAATGCCTAATATAAAAATAGTAAGCGTAGACGATGAATTTCCTGCATTACAACTGGTAAAACAGTATTGTGACAAAATAGATGATGTGGAGGTTATCGGGACCTTTCAAAATCCCGTTCATGCGTTGGAATATTTAAGTGCCAACAAGCCCGATCTAGTTATTTTAGACATCAATATGCCGCTGGTAAACGGGATCGAACTTCTCGAAACCCTTCCTTACAAACCGCTCTGTATTTTTATGACCCTGGAAACACAGCATGCCGTGAAGGCATTTGAACTGGATGTGGTGCATTATCTGGTAAAGCCTGTGGATTTTGAAACCTTTAAAAAAGCAATTAACAAGGCAAAAGATTTTCTGCAATTCAAAAGATCTGCTGAAAATAAAACCCGGGAAGATTTTATTATGTTTAAATCAAATTATGTTATCAATAAAGTGTTTCTGAAAGATATTCTGTGGGTAGAGGGTTTTGGAGAATATATAATTCTGGTGACTGCTTTTAAAAAATATATGATTTTAGACAGGATGTCGAATTTTGAAGAAAAATTTCAGGATTTCGGTTTTGTAAGGATTCATAAATCTTATATTGTTCTTTCTTCACATATTCATTCTTATGATGCCAATTCGGTCTATTTGGAAGGAGGGGAGAAGCTGCCGTTGGGAAGAACATATAAAAGTTATCTGAAGGATTATCTGCAGTAGAATTAAATAAAAAAGAACCGCATGTGCGATTCTTTTTTTATTTACGGTGATGTTATTTCTTTCCTGCAGCCTGCATCGGATTTACTTTTCCATTGGATCCGCCTCTTACCGGACCATTTAACTTCTGTTTGAATACCTGGAATTTTGAGGCTTCGGAAGCTGATCCGCCAGCGCTCCAGAAGTTATTCGAGGTATCGATATCCGCTGTTTCCCTCATTGGATCAAGCTGAACAGATTTCAGTTTTTTAGCAAAATAAAAAGTCTTGGAAACTTTCTGCTCATTCTGTCTCCAGATCTGTGCCGAAGATTTATCGTATAATTTTGAGCCGTCTTCAAAAGTAAATTCAAGAATGATGGGCATTACAAGTCCTCCTTTATTCATAAAATCGATCTGATAGGCCGTTATATTTTTAAACTTCTCCTTGTCATTCTTATCCAGGGCCTCATGTTCGTCCGATTTTGTAGTATAAAGTTTATCGGTATTGATCTTCTCCTGTCCTCTGTCATAGTGATAATAAAAATCCTGAAGGCTTTTATCTTTTTCCACTTCAAAACTGATGCTTTGGTCTTCTTTATTTCTGATTTTTGAAATGTCAACAAATTCGTTCTGTAACGGTTTATCTACCGTATAGGTCGTTTCTTTAGCCTGCGGAACGGTATTCAGGTCCGGAGCTGCGACAGTCACTTTATCAATGGCAATATCTACAGGATCCGTTCCGTAGAACCATCCTCTCCAGAACCAGTCCAGATCTTCACCGCTTGCATCTTCCATCGTTCTGAAAAAATCGGCAGGCTCGGGGTGTTTGAAGGCCCATCTCTTGGCATAGGTTTTAAAAGCCTTATCAAAAAGTTCTCTGCCCATGATGGTTTCGCGGAGAATATTCAGACCTGTTGCGGGTTTTGAATACGCATTCGGACCAAACTGAATGATATTTTCAGAATTACTCATAATGGGCTCCAGCTGGTCTTTCGGGAGTTTCATATAATCTGTGATCGTCCATGCCGGGCCACGTTTTGAAGGGAATTTATTGTCCCACTTTTCCTCTGTAAGATATTCTGTGAACGTATTAAGTCCTTCATCCATCCAGCTCCATTGTCTTTCGTCCGAATTTACAATCATCGGGAAAAAATTGTGTCCCACTTCATGTATGACAACACCGATCATCCCGTTTTTGGTACCTTCAGAGTAGGTTCCGTCTTTTTCTGTTCTTCCGAAATTGAAGCAGATCATCGGATACTCCATTCCGTTGGCCGCTTCCACAGATTGTGCTACTGGGTACGGATACGGAATCGTAAATTCAGAATAGGTTTTTATGGTGTGAGCCACAGCTTTGGTGGAATATTTTCTGTACAGATTGTAGGCCTCTTTAGGATAAAAACTCATGGTCATTACCTTATTGTTGTTTTCAGGAATGATCACACGCATGCCGTCCCAGACAAATTTCCTGGATGAGGTCCATGCAAAATCCCGTACATCATTCGCCTCAAAATTCCATGTTTTTCTTTGTTTCGAATGGCTTTTTTCTGCCTTTTTAGCTTCGTCTAATGTTACGATTTCAATAGGTTCGCCGGCGCTCTCAGCTTTTTTGTATCTTGATAACTGATCAGGCGTCAGAACCTGGTCATAGTTTTTGCATTCCCCGGTTCCCCCTACAATATGATCGGCCGGAACATTCATTGAAACTTTAAAATTTCCGAAAACCAACGCAAATTCGCCGCGTCCTGTAAACTGATGATTCTGCCATCCGTGAAAATCGCTGTAGACGCACATTCGCGGATACCATTGGGTCATGGTGTAAAGATCATTCCCGTCTTCTGCAAAATTTTCATATCCGCCACGTCCGCCCATTTTTATTCTGTTGGGAATATTATAATTCCAGTCAACTTTGAATACAAGTTTTTCTCCTTTTTTCAGAGATTTAGGAAGATCGATACGCATCATGGTTTTATTAACGGTGTAGGGCAGAGGTTTGCCGGCGGCATCCGTTACTTTTTCAAGATTTACGCCGTATCCGTTATCTTTTACAGGTAAATCTGTAACTTTCAGCTGCTGATCGCTGGTGGATTTCGGAATCGTGGATGAAGACTGAAAATCTGCTTTTTTTACAGTGGACTGTTGGTTTTCATCCAGTTGTAGCCAGATATAATCAAGATCATCAGGCGAGTTGTTATAATAAGTTATGGTTTCGGAACCTTTTAAATTCCTTCTTTCCTCATCCAGATAAGCAGAAATGGTATAATCTGCTCTGTTTTGCCAGTACCCGTGCCCGGGAGCTCCGGAAGCGGTTCTGTACATATTGGGAGTCGGAAGAATGGTTCCTAATTGTTCAAACCTGTTCCCGTGGTTGCTTCCCGGATTGTTCTGAATGTTCTGAGCAAAGGTTCCTATATATAAAAACACTGATAATGCAGTTATTTTTAGTTTCATAGACAAATGATTTAAGAATGATCAAATATAATGATAAGTAGCTGAAAATTTAAAAATGTTTTACCCTTAAAACGGAAGTCTTTCGATAGCCATCTTCAGAGACAGGGCAAACACCCCGGATGATACAAACAGCACCCAGTCTTTTCTGTTGACTTTAAAAATTTTAAGCAGAATAAATAACAGAATTAAAATAGCGAAAACAATGACAATCTGCCCCAGTTCCAGGCCTATATTAAATCCTAAAAGCGGAACAGCAATACTCTGGCTTTTGGCGATCATCACTCTCGCTGTATTGGCAAAGCCCATTCCATGGATTAAGCCGAAAAATAGTGCGAGGTAATAATTCATTTTCATCAGCGTATTTTTCTTATTCTTCATGACAATATTATCCAGAGACGTAATAACAATAGTAGCAGGAATTAAAAATTCTACCCAGGCAGATGAAACTCGTATAACGTCTAAGATGCTTAATGCCAAAGTGATCGAGTGCCCAATTGTAAATGCAGTTACCAAAATTAAAATTTTTTTCCAGTCGCTGTAAGGATAGGCTGCAATCAGTGCCAGCACAAAAAGTTGGTGGTCTAAAGCATCCCTGGAAATGATGTGTTCCCATCCTAGGTTTAAATAAAATATAAAATCTGTCATGAATGTGAATATTTGTATTTAATTGGTATATTTTTTAAATTAATTTTAATCATTTTGTTTAATTTTTGTTAATTTTTCACAAAATAATGTTTTAAATTAAATTTGTATACTTGCGTTTTAAAAATAAAGATATGAATATTAAAAAATTACTTTCTGCAAAAGTAAGCATTCTTCATTCAGGAAGGAAGCTTGTTTTAAGTGTTGCTCTGCTTTTAGTCGGGCTTTATTCGTCTCTGATATTCGGGCAGGTGCAAAAACTTGATTTCCGGTTCGAAATTTTACTCAGAAACAAAGAAGCTGTTGCTAAAGGATTAAATGTAAAGGAACTTGAAAAGCCGGAGATGAAGCTCGATAAACATCTGGTAGTAACTTCAAAAGGTGCACAGACCATGTATTCCTGTATTGTATATACAAAAACTCCGGAAAAATTAAAGCAGGACGGAATTATGGTACAAACCGTACTTCCCAGCTTTGCAACTGCACTGGTTGGGATAGAAGATCTTGAAAAATTAATGCAGCTGCCTTACGTAACTTCGGTAATGGCGCCAAGCTTTACCTTCCTGCACAATGATGTAAGCAGAGCACAGTCCGGAGCAAGTCTGTTACAGGATGGGGCACTGAACAATACAGCTTACAACGGAGCAGGAATTCTTGTCGGCATTCTCGATAGCGGAATAGACTGGAAGCATCCTGACTTCAGAAAGCTGAATGATCAGACAAAAAGCCGTATTTATTCAATTTGGGATCAGACCCTTACGCCACAGGGTGCTGAAACCTCACCAGCGGGATTTGCAACGGGGGTAGAGTATACCAGGGCGCAGATTGAAGATGAGCTGGATGGTACCCCTGCGAATTTGTCCGGGAAACAGATATCTTCGGACACGGAACGCATGTAGCCGGAACAGCAGCGGGAAACGGTGCGGCTATGGCAGACAGAAGGCACAAGGGCTTCGCTCCTGAAGCTGATATCGTAGTGGTAAAAGGAGGGAACGGATCTTTTTCGGTGACCAACATCATTAATGCTTTGACTTATTTCCAGAGTGTGGCAACGGCCCTTAACAGACCTATTGTTGTCAATATGAGTCTTGGAGCACAGGCTCACGCGCATGACGGGACAACTCCTGAAGAGTTGGCAGTTAATAATTTTACGTCCTCAGGTCCGGGAAGAGTTGTCGTAATTGCAGCAGGAAATGCATATGGAAGTAATATGCACAGAAGCGTAGATATCGCTCCCAATGCTTCACAGAATTATACCTTTACCGTTGCCAGCGATACTTCGGCAAGTTCAGTGTTTGCATTTATCATGTTTGCCAATGACGGGACTCCGGTAACGGCTACCCTGACCGCTCCGGACGGGCAGCAATATATACAGAATATAGGTACGAACACCACTCACAGTATTCTGGGAGGTGGTCTTTCGGCAACGATGCTTAATTATCTTCATATTGATAATAACAAACGCTTTATTGAGCTTATTGTAAGCAGAAATGCCGGCTCTGCAATAAATGCCCAAGGCACCTATACGTTACAAATTACCAATAACGGTACGCAGCAGATTAATACTCACGGATGGCTTTATAGCCGGGATGTTGAGACAACCCTGCAGAATGGTGACAACGGATATATTGTAGGCTCACCCGGCAACGCCTCCAATGCTATCACCGTGGCCTCTTATATGGGAAGAGCAAGCTGGACTTCCACGACAAGTGCTTATTTAACCCCGACACCACAGGAATCTATTTCTTTTTTTAGTTCGGAGGGTCCCAGAGTAGACGGTTTTCAAAAGCCTGAGATTACCGCGTCAGGGCAAAATGTAATTTCTACCAGATCCATTGATGCCAATGTAGGAGACAGTGATAATATAGACGGAATGTACTACATGAGGAACCAGGGAACAAGCATGTCTTCTCCCGGAGTAGCTGGTGCTGTTGCTTTGTTATTACAGGCTAATCCTGCCCTTACCGCCGCGCAGGTGAAAAGCCGTCTTATGATAAACGCAAGACAGGACGGAGCGACAGGAGCTGTGCCTAACGCGAGATGGGGAGCAGGAAAGCTGGATATTTATAAAGCCGTTTCAGCTGAGGTAAATTGTATAAAATCCAATTCTGAAACCATTACTTATGATGAGCCTTACATCATTGCCAATGCTGAAAATAATTTTGCGCTGGATAATGTTGCCCTGGCAGTTCGTTATACACCGGCTTTGACGGGTAAGCTGGGAGGTTTCTCATTTACGACAGGATTTGCCATTCCGGGAAATATTCCGGTAGATATTCAGATCAGAAAAGTAGATGCCAATGGTAATCCCGGAGATATTATAGCGACAAAGAATATTCCTTCGTGGCTGAACGCTACCCAAAAATTTACCTGGAATTACCTGGATCTTTCGGATCTTAATTTTCAGGTTGTAACGGGCAAAGACTTCTATATTGTTCTTAACGGTTTGGCAGGAAGGATTGCGATAAAGGGTGAAAGTGTTGTTCTGAATGACAGATCTAAATTTTCGGCCGATGGCACCTCATGGCTTCCGAGTGTATTTGATCTGAAAATGAGAGCAACGGTATATGAAAATATTGCCGAGGTAAAAAATATTGCCACGACCAATCAGAGCAAGACATCTGCAGTGGCCAACGGTTATAATTATTTTACAAACAGCTGTCAGCTTATTGCCAGAATTGAAAAGGAAACTGCAAGTACCGTTGCAGGAAATATAACATCAAAGGTCTGGACAGATAATCTTCAGCCGTCCTATGTAGCCCGAAGATATGAGATCAACCCTGAGTCCAATGCCGGTACATCCACCGGAAAAGTTACCCTTTACTTTAAGCAGGATGATTTTGACGCCTATAACCAGACCAGTACCGTAAAGCTGCCGATGTCCCCTACAGACCAGGCGAATAAAGCGAATATTGTTATTGAAAAATATGCAGGAACGAGCTTAGGGAGCGTAGGAACAGTGGCTTCCTATTCAGGAGGCCTTACTTCCACCATTACCCCGGATCCCGATGATGTAGTTTGGAATGATACCTATAAATATTGGGAAGTGACTTTCCGGACCACCGGTTTTGGAGGATATTTTGTAAAGGCCAATACTACTTTAGGAACTGCAGAAACGGCTCTGGCTTCGCAGATCAATATTTATCCTAATCCGGCCAGAAATAAAGTAAACATCTCGCTCGGAACATTTAAAAAAGCAGCCGTAACTATTTTTGATGCATCAGGAAAATTAATTAAAAAAGCTGAAGTAAATGCTGCTTCCAATACCCTTGATGTTTCTGAACTGGTAAATGGCATGTACCTGTTTAATATAAAGGTTAATAACGATACAACTATTCTGAAAAAAGTAATCAAGGAATAAAACTAAATTTTATTGTATCTTATTATGGAGTGGCGGTCATATGACTGCCACTTTTTTTATATTTGCTTAAAATAAATTCAATGTCTCTGAAACTGACCTCACTTTTCTATGCCTTTTTATTTTTATTTCAGATGGGTTTTCCAGGCTCCGCTAAAGCCAGTACCCTTCATCCTTATCACGTAGGTTCTGTAGAGATAAACTACAATTCAAAATCAAAAACGTTTGAAATAACAGGACGCTTTTTTCTGGATGATTTAGAAGACGGGCTATCTAAAAAGTATGGTAAACCCTTCCATTTCAATGATTCAAAATACAGATCTCAGCTTAATGAAGCCTTAAAAGCATATTGTTCAGAGTATTTAAAACTAAAGGTGAATACCAGGTTTGTGCAGGTTAATTATATTGGATATGAAGAAGATCAGGAATCGGTGAATATATACCTGGAATCTTTACCGGTTGAAGATCCCAGGAAAGTGGAAGCTGCCGTAAGTTTCCTGTACAATTTATTTGATGATCAGATCAATATTGTTCACATCATTGTAAACGGGAAAAGGAAAAGTGAAAAACTAACGTATCCGAACCGGTATTTGTATCAGCAATTTTAAAATTTATTTCTCAGAAGCATTATTTTACGTTCGGATGCTGATCTTTTGATATAAAAAAATCAGCATCCGTTATTTTACATTATTAACTTATCATATTCCATATTTGTTCAAGTCTGGACATATTAATTTTTTTTAACAAATATTAATAATTTACTGTATTTTGATACTAATTAGTATTAAATAGCTATATTTGTTCAATAATTAGTGAATAATTTATGTGCTTATTGATTAATTTTATTAATAACAATTACCCAATTATTTTATTTCCTTAAATCATAACCATAACCATAACCAAATCAAATTATTATGAAAATGAATAAAATTTATGTTTTACCTCTGATTTTTGCCTTAAACGGCATGGCTAAGTCACAGGTAGGCATTAGTACATCGGATCCTCGGGGAACCTGGCATGTGGATGGGTCTAAGGATAATCCCGGTACCGGAATTCCTTCTGCTTCTCAGGCAGCTAATGATGTCATTGTAACTTCCACGGGAAATATGGGAGTAGGAACAACTGCTCCAGATACGAAACTCCATGTTGTCTCTTATGTCGTCAATGCCAACAGGTACAACCTCATTGATGCGACGGCAGGAACCAACGAATTCGACATCGTTACTTTACGAAATACTTCTGCACTTGCAACCGGAAATTATTCACTTATTAGTTTTACAAACAATGGGTCTACATCAGGTGGGCTGTGGGTTCTGTCCGTACAGGAGCCACATCAAGTAACGGCTCCGAGGAAGATTTCTATTTAGGAAATTCTATTGGGGGAAACCGTATGGAGAGAATGAGAATTAATCCCACAACAGGAAATATAGGAATCGGAACGTCTGCGGCTACGAATAAACTACATGTTAATGCTGCAAACCGATTGAGGCTGGAAGGACTGTAAGCCTCGTCAGGAACTTCAGGTTCACTCACAGGTAACAGTACGGGAGTCGTACAATTACAGAATTCATCCTCCATTAGTGCAATAAGAGCTACCGGAAATATAAGTATTACAGTAAATAATACAGGTGTAATCGTTGGAAACCCTACAGAAACTTTTGATAATCTTAATGAATGAACAGGTATAACGTTTACTGCTCTTCGGATCTACCTACCGCAGGAGCTCCTATTACGGGAAGCTATATAGTAAATGTTGTTCGGGTTGATTAATCCAAATGATTTCCCGATAATTAAAGATATTGATTCCTATATTTAAACATTGCAATGTTTAATTTCACTTCTATTTTAAATTTTTTGTTTAGACGTTCTTGTGAACATTGCACCGCAGAATGAACCAGCCCTTAGAATTATTACTGATTGCATTAAAATCACAACACTCCTTCTCGTATAAATTAATATTCATCAAAAAGATTTTTTTGTAGAAAAATATTATATTTGTTTAATATCATTGTTAATTTTATATAAATATTATTATTTGTTGAATGTTAACAGGTTTTTATTCATCAAATCACCAAATCAAGCTACAATATTACAATTACAATATTGATAGTTTAGTGAAAAAATACTTTAAAATAACCATTATGAAATCAAAAACTTTTTATTCTTTAATTACCCTAACAGGGGCTGGCCTTACTGTCACAGCGCAAGTAGGCATCAATACAGTAAACCCGCAAGGTGTTTTCAATATTGATGCAGCCAAAGATAATCCGGTAACCGGTACTCCTAGTACAGCCCAACAGTCTGACGATATATCTGTATCTGCTGCAGGTAATCTTGGTGTGGGAACTACAGTACCAAGCAATAAGGTACACATTAACGGAACCGATCCGTTGCGCCTTCAGGGACTTACTTCGGGGAGCACAACGACAGATCAACTTTTGGTGACTGACCCTAGCGGTGTAGTTAAAAATATCGGGACTTTAGGAGCATTATCAATTCCCAATCCTGCAATATTTAGATTGGAAGCTGTGCAGGATGATTTTTTAAGTACACAAAGTGCAGGAGAATCGCAGGTGGTTCCTATGTCTGTTATTAAAAATACAATTTCCGGATTAACATACAACACAGCGAACAGTACAATAACATTTCCTGCAGGGACCTACCAGATGACCATAGTGTACGAAGCAACTCATAACAGCACAGGATGTACGATAAGTTCTTATTTTGTCGATTTTCCTATTAATTCAATGACGACGAGGGTTCACAGTACATCTTCTCATACTGAAGGTGGAGTGGCAATTCATGGAGGAACCATAACTTATGCTACAACTCTTCCTGCGGGAAGGACTTGGCCAATATCTTTGGGTAGAGGCCAGTCTGGTAACTGTACTGGTGCCGGAATGACATTAAATGCAACATCTACCCAGCTGTTGGTATTCAGAATAGGAGATTAGTAAAAAGTAATATACAAGTTTCTAAAATCTTACTTTTATATCTATCATCAAGGCATAAAAAATTCTAATAACACAAATACAATATAGACGGAACACTTACTTATGGTAGGTTTTTTTGCTTTAATGCTCTGTGTGTAGGCATATTCGTAAAATATTTAATTTGTTGTATATGAGTAAGTTAATGCGTAAATTTATAAAGCAAACCCTGAAATTAAGCGTTTTAGCTGAAATCGGGGTAAGTTTAAAGTTTATGACATTACGAAGTGAATTACAGAGCGAGCTACCTTTTCCCGAATAAAATGTAGGAATTCAAACCAGATTTTATCAAAGCGATTTGTTACCTCAACTTTAGGAAACCAATACGAAGGAATATAAAGAAAGTGTACCACAAATGTTGATGTGGGATAAGAATTACTTAAACAGACCCCATTTTCGTATAAGAATACGGGAAATTTTATAAAAAAGGCCGTCCTCGCGAATTATGAGACGGCTTCTTCTCTATTTTTTTGTGTTTAGAAAACCTTGATTTTATATTTACAAATGCACCCAATTAAATCTTTTCTTCTGCCAGACGTTATTTCATTTTGCATTTTTTCCGGAATTATTTCATGCGGCTAAAAATAAATTGATGATCATCCTTACACTGCTCTGTAATGGTGACTTTAAAATAAATTATAATATATTATAATACATATTAATTATTTTTAACAATCATCAATATCGTTTTTTTTTATACGCTAATGTATTCAAAATCACTATCTTTGCCCCGCTATTAATAGTTATTTCATTGATTTCTTGAATTATATTAAGTAAATAATGTATTAATTTTAATTCATAGAATGTTTTACGTATTTATTAACAATAACAAACACTTTAAAATTATGAAAATAAGTAAATTTTACATTTTATCTCTGACTTTTGTTTTAAGTGGTCTCGCTAAATCACAGGTAGGAATTAGTACGCAGAATCCTCAGGGAACCTTGCACGTAGACGGGGCTAAAGATAACCCGGCGACCGGAGCTCCTTCTGCTTCTCAGGCAGCAAATGATGTTGTTATTACATCGACCGGAGATATGGGAGTGGGAACCACTGTTCCCGATACAAAACTTCATGTCGTTTCGTCTGTTGCCAATGCAAACAGATATAACCTTATTGATGCTACAGCAGGTACAAACCAGTACGGGATCATTGCTTTACGGAATACTTCCCCACTCGCTACCGGAAACTATTCATTAATTGGCTTTACCAACAGTGGTCCTACTTCCGGAGGGACGAATTGGGCATTAGGCTCTGTCCGTACAGGAGCCACATTGAGTAATGGCTCAGAGGAGGATTTCTATATAGGAAATTCTCTGGGAGGGAATCTTCTGGAAAGAATGAGAATTAATTCTACGACAGGAAACGTAGGGATCGGAACTTCTGCACCTACGAATAAACTACATGTTAATGCTACTGATCCATTGAGGCTGGAAGGACTACAGGCCTCGTCAGGAACTTCTGGTTCACTCACGGTTAACAGTACGGGAGTTGTACAATTACGGAATTCATCCAGCATCAGTGCAGTTAGGGCTATAGGAAATGTTAGTATTACTGTAAATAATACATTTACAACAATTGGAACGCCGACAGAAACTTTCGATAATCTTAATGAATTAACCGTTACTACGTTTACTGCTGCGGCAACAGGCTTATACAAAGTCGATTTCTCGATAGATTTTCCTCAGAGAGCCAATACGGAAGATGGAGGAGATGGATATATTGCGGATGTAAAATTAAATTTAAACGGAACGGAATATTCACGCAAAAAGGCAAAAGTTACCTTGCCGGAAGTCTCCGGCCTCGCAAGTTTTATCACGGCAAGTACTTCAGAATTAATAAAAATGGCAGCAGGTGATACATTGACATTCCAAGGAAAAACCTTCGGATCTACACCTACTGCGGCAGCTCCTATAACAGGATCCTATACAATAAATATCGTTCGTATTGATTAATATACTCTTCATTCATTATTCCCAATGATCAAAGACGTACATTCTATAACACAAATACAATATAGACAGAACACTTGCTTTCGGGTGAGTGTTTTTTTGCTTTAATGCTCAATCTGTAGAAGTGCATTAACTCCTTTTGCATGGGCTAAAAGGTCCGGAAAAAAATGAGTGTAACATTGTTGCAGCGCTGCTTTATTTTCCAAAAATGCTTCAAATACCGGAATATCCTTTTCCAGATACTTTGCTTTGTTTAAAACGTTTCTCATACTGAATTTGATTCCCTGGTCCTCTCTGTAATTATAAAGCCAGTCATCCTGTTCCATTTTTTTTAGCATCATTTTAAAATTTTCAGGAAGCCATTGTTCATGCTCGTTCAGAACCCGGTACACCCGGAGCGAATGGGCCTTCCATTCCGCTAAGGTATGCAGCTGCAGATCATTGGCTACAAAATAGTCCATCGAGACGTCTACGAAAGCTCCGGCGTATAATCTTACCAATGGGCTGAAAATTTTTTTAGCTTCATGAATGGCAGGATGGGAATCGGTAAAGGTATCGATGGCCCGGTGCAGGGTGATTCCATCCTGGATATCTTTCGCAAACGAAAAACGGTCTCTGTTGCGGATGAAATCTTCCAGAAACTGTCCTACGATCTGTCCGTCGGTGAAAGTAAGATAAGAATGTGCCAGATAATTCATACGCCAAGATAAGACTTAAAATTGAAAATTCCCCGAATAGATTAAATATTCGGGGAACCAAGATTGCTCTATTTAGTGAAATTATCTGACAATAAACTTTTTACTTCCTGCCAAAGATCCTTTGTCATCATAAATACTTAAAAAATAACTTCCGGAACTGAGGCCTTTGAGACTGATGGTTCTTTCTGTTGTCTGTAATATAAACTGTCCCGCTGCATTAAAGATTTTAAATGAATATTTCTCACGGCCATCTAATGAAATGGTAATGAAATCTTTTGCCGGATTGGGATATACCGTAAATTCTCTGGCTTGTTGCAGTGTTTCCGATGTAGACAGCGCATCAGCGGCGGCCGGCATAAAATTGGACACGACACAGGCAAATCTTGCGAAGCCATAGGCTTCATTCGAAGGATTGGTATTCCCGATGGCAATTCCTGTCGGCTCAGTATTGTAATTTACAGACGGATTAGACCAACGGTTAATTCTTGTACAGTTAAAGCCGGTTGCCGAGCACTCATCATTGTACGCCATGATGGTTCTCCATCGCTGTGATGAGGTACTGGAGGTACCCAGATTAATGGCAGTTCTGTTCACGTAACCATGATGGTGGCTGCAGGGTGAGGTGCTGGTATTTACATACCAGTCATGCTGTAATCCCATATTGTGGCCCAATTCGTGCGCTAAAGAATAGTTGGATACTACACAATTGTACAGACTTACACAAAATCCGCTTGCCCCGCTGTAATTTGTCGGATTGGTGTTCACATAGCCTAATCCGCAGGTGTTGGTAGGCGTTCCGGTAACCAGAGCCACAAGATCTGCCCCATAGGTGGTTCTTAAGGTATGAACATTGTCCATAAAACCGTCGTTGTTCGTTCTTAATCTTGTGAGGTCAGTGTTAATATTTCCGGGTTCGGTATAGGCAATTTCTCCTGAATAAACCAGATTGATGGTTACATTGGAAACTCCGGAATTAATTAAAGCAGTGTTGAAATTGGTAATGGCCGTCGCAATGAAGGAGTTGCTTTGAGAAACGCCGCCCCAGGCAGTTCTGGCAGCTGAGGTATAAACGACCATTACATCTATCGTAGAAGCAGCGCAAACCGGAGTGGTGGAAAGACATACATTGGAATTCACTTTTCCGGCTCCGGGAATGGCAGAATCTAAAATAGAATCATCTTTGGAGTCCTGATCCAGAATTTTCTGGTCACTTACCACAGAAAGTGCAAAAATATCCCCTTTTACCTGGTGGAACATCACTTTTGTTCCCGTTGCAGGAGCGTACATTCCGGTAATGACCGTGCCGGATTTTGATAGAACCAATTCAGAATCAGGCTCGTTTTCAATAGCGTAAACATAAGATTCGGTTTTGTTGCCGTAGCTGAATATACGACTGAATTTCGCAGTGATCTGTCTGTGGGACGGCAGATTTATTTTTAAATCAGACTGGAGATCAAATGAAGGCTGAAGATAATAATCGGTCGATATGTAGCTTGAAGCAAGCTCTTTGGTTATTTTCTGATCAGCAGGTAAATTGCCTTCGTTAACGGGATTCTGGAAAACACTCGTCTGTGCTGAAAATAAAGTTACACAGAAAACGAGGAGGGTGGTAATTTTTGTTTTCATATTCACTTAAGTTTGTGGGTTATTATAACAAATATACATAATATTTCAAACTTAAGTGAATATTTTTAATGTTAAAATAGTCTTTCGTGAAAATCCTCTATTTTACTGACTTCTTCTATAATAATTCCGAATTTTTTCTTGGAAAGTTTATTTAAGTTAGACACAAAAATTTTCTCATATCCTAATTTTTCGGCTTCCGTTATTCTCTGTTCGGCTTGTGCGATCGGCCGGATTTCACCGCTTAGTCCGATTTCTCCGGCAAAACAGTAATGTTCAGAAATGGCGATATCTTCATTGGATGAAAGAATAGAAGCAACGACAGCGAGATCTAAGGCAGGATCATCCGTTTTTATTCCGCCTGTAATATTCAGGAAAACATCTTTGGCTCCCAGCTGAAATCCTGCTCTTTTTTCCAGGACAGCCAGCAGCATATTGAGTCTTTTGGAGTCGAAGCCGGTAGAACTTCTCTGGGGAGTTCCGTAAACGGCCGTACTTACCAGTGCCTGAATTTCCAGCAGCATCGGCCGGTTTCCCTCAATTGTTACAGCTACCGAATTTCCGGAAAGCTCTTCGAACTTTTTGGTAATTAAAATTTCGGAAGGGTTTTTAATTTCTTTCAGGCCCTGAGCAATCATTTCATAAATTCCGATTTCGGAGGTGGATCCGAAACGGTTTTTATTGGCTCTTAATAATCTGAAAAGATGATTTCTGTCACCATCGAAGTTTAAAACCACATCGACCATGTGTTCCAGTACTTTAGGACCTGCAATCTGTCCGTCTTTTGTAATGTGACCTACCAGAAAGACAGGAATGCTGTTTTCTTTTGCGTATTTAATGATCTCATTTGAGCATTCACGGATTTGAGAGACCGTGCCTGGTGAACTTTCTATCAATTGAGACTGCAGCGTCTGGATAGAATCTATAATTACGAAATCTGGTGCCAGTTTTTTAGCTTCATGAAGAATTTTTTCCAGATTGGTCTCGGTATAAAGGAAGCAGTTCGGATTTTGAACATCCGTTAGCCGGTCAGCTCTCATTTTAATCTGAGATGCACTTTCTTCCCCTGACACATAGAATACTTTTTTCTTCATTTTCAGGGCCAGCTGAAGAAGCAGAGTCGATTTTCCGATTCCGGGCTCGCCTCCGATTAAAGTAACGGAGCCTAAAACGATTCCTCCGCCCAAAACCCGGTTTAGTTCTTCGGAAGGGGTTTTTATTCTCGGTTCTTCATTGGTTTCAACCTCAACAATATTGATGACGTGCTGTTTTGTTTTTGAGAAAGGTGGCGTTGTATGAGAATTGGTTTTTTCTACCACTTCTTCCACCAAAGTATTCCATTCTCCGCAGTTTTTGCACTGTCCCATCCATTGAGAGTACTGTGTTCCGCAGTTTTGACAGAAATATGCTGTTTTTAATTTTGCCATACCGCGAAGTTCAAAATTTTTTTTCAATTTCTCTTTCGAATTTTAATTAATTTTCAGGTATGGGAAAAATTATACTTAAAAGCCTGGTGGTATTTACAGTTATGAGTCTTTTAAATGCTCTGTTCAGTGAATGGACCGTGAGATTTTTAAAATTGCCGGGCGGAAGCTTCGGAATGTATTCTTACCTGATTCTGATTTTTTGTTCGGTCATTACAGCAATCGGAATGGTAACAGTTATTATTTTCAGGAAAAGTTATCATTCAGTACTGAGAATGGCCATTTTATTTGAGGTCATTTATTTATTTTTCCTGCTTATTTCAGGAAATAATCCTTTTCTGTGTTTTTCGGATGCAACCCCGGAAAACTTGTTAATGATAATGATGTATGTTAATTCATTCATTATATTTCTGATCATGTATTCGTTTTATCTAATTCATTTAAAATTAATTTCATCAAAAAATAAAAAACTAACATAGATCAATGCCGGAGTATTTTGTACAACCTACCTTTGCTCCGGAATTAATCTAAAAATTTATACAATGAAAAAGGGAATTTTAACTTTTATAGTAACACTTTTAAGCATCGTAGGGTTTGCGCAGACGGGATGGGCTGTTGATCCGATGCACTCTTCGGTGAATTTCAATATCAAACATATGGGAATCAGCTTTGTGCAGGGAAGATTTGATAAGTTTGACGGAAAGGTAGCTACTAAAGGCAATAATCTTGACGGTGCTACCATGTCTTTCATGGTAGATGTGAACTCAGTAAATACAGGGGTTGACATGAGAGATAAGCATTTAAAAAGCCCTGATTTTTTTGACGGTGAAAAATATCCGAATATGAGTTTTGAATCTACTTCGATTACGAAGGATAAAAATAATGCCTATCTGTTAAAAGGGAAGCTGACCATCAAAGACGTTACCAAAGACATCAGTGTTCCTGTTACCTTCGGAGGCATGACAAAAAACCAACAGGGAAAAGAAGTTCTTGGTTTTCAGACAACATTTAAAGTTAACCGTTTAGATTATAATATCAAATATGATCCGACGGGAGCAGGAGTGGCTAAAGACGTTGACGTTAACTTATATTTTGAGTTAATTAAACAATAGTTTTCATATATATAATTTGGTTTAGGAAAGAAGGTTCTCAATGAAAATTGAGGACCTTCTTGTTTTATACTTCCTGCCCGACAGAAGAATTTTCATTAATATCAAAATCTTTTATAATAATACAGTTTTTAATTATGACATCACGAATAAATGCTTTAACTGACTTGGGCTTATTATCAGAAACTCTTGTGTTGTTTTTAAAAACTATAACTTCACAATGAGGATACATACATTCGACAGGTGAATGTAGAATTTGGAAAGTAAATATATCTGAAGAGCCTTCAGGTGTAAAAAATTGTGGTAAAATATGATTTGAATTTATACCTACTATCGCACAATTGAAAAAATGGTCATCACAATTTTTAGCATTGATATTATATAAAACATCAATAGGTTTTGAATATTTTTCTCTGTTACATGAATCATCTTTTATTGGGAAAATGATTGCCGAAATTTCTTTTTCTTTAATCCTATTTTGATCTATAGGTACTCTTACTCTTCTATATAAATTTTCATTTTCAAAATTTTCATCAGTAGGCCGCATATCCCAATGTAAATTTTTTGGAATACAAATTTCATCACATTTGCACATTTTTCATTACTGTGTTTTCTTTGATAACCTGTAATAAATTAATAATTTGATCCGTTGTAAAATCCCATGCCTTTCGGTTATCATTTTCATTATTACGAATTAACAAAACGATATCATCATCATGAAAAAACTCGATTAAAAAATAATCTCTATGATAAAAGAATTCAATAAGGTAACTTTCATTTGTTTCTTTATATTTAATTCCTTCAACATCCAGGTTTAAAAAATCAAGATACTTACTTATAAATTTTGCACCAGATAAAGCCTTATTTTCTTTTTGTGATTTTACAGTGATATTATTATTATAAAATCGAATCATACTTGAGCTACGACTTATAGGAAATCTTTTTTTCTTTCTTTTTGAAAAAAAAAGTTTGCTAAGATCTGATTTTTTGATTTTTGCGATTGCCCTGGAATTATTAATGCTATAATATCCGCTGCCAATAGGAATTGAAATTTCTTCTCTAAAAATATAAAGAGGCTTTTGAATTTCCAGAGAATTTTTTATAGACTCATTTATATGTTTTTTATCTATTGTTGACATTTTTATTAAACTGATAATCAATAGTAAATATAATGATTATTTATTATTCAACAAAAAATTGACTTGTATTTCTTTTTCCCCTAACTTTGCACAAACCTAATCTAATGAGTAAAAAGAATACAAAGTACATCTTTGTGACAGGAGGTGTAACTTCATCTTTGGGAAAGGGAATCGTTTCTGCTTCTCTGGGACTTCTGCTAAAATCACGCGGCTTTAATGTAACTATTCAGAAACTGGATCCTTATATCAATATCGACCCGGGAACACTGAATCCTTATGAACACGGAGAATGTTATGTAACTGAAGATGGTGCAGAGACAGATCTGGATTTAGGTCACTACGAGCGTTACCTGGATGCTCCGACTTCTCAGAATAACAATGTTACCACAGGCAAAATATACCAGACGGTTATTGAAAAGGAAAGAAAAGGAGACTTTCTTGGAAAAACAGTTCAGGTAATTCCGCATATCACCAACGAAATCAAGCGCAGAATTAAAATTTTATCCAAACAGAACTACGATATCATTATTACGGAAATCGGAGGAACGGTAGGAGATATTGAATCTCTGCCTTACATAGAAACGGTCCGTCAGCTGAAGTGGGAATTGGGAGAGAAGAATTCTATGGTCATTCACCTGACCTTATTGCCTTACCTTGCTTCAAGCGGAGAACTAAAAACAAAACCTTCGCAGCATTCTGTTCGTCAGCTGATGGAAAGTGGAATTATGGCGGATGTTCTGGTGTGCAGAACTGAGCACACGATTCCAAAAGATCAGAGAGCCAAACTGGCTCAGTTCTGTAATGTTTCCTTAGATAATGTGATTGAATGTAAAGATCTGGAAACCATTTATGAAGTTCCCATGTATCTTCAGAAACAGAACTTTGATGATGTGGTTCTTAAAGAATTGGATCTTACAAGTGATAAAGAAGCAGATCTGAAAGACTGGAAAAGCTTCCTGAACAAATTCCAGAACCCTAAAAAGACCATTGAAATTGCCTTAGTCGGAAAATATGTATCTCTCCAGGATTCCTATATTTCTATTGCAGAAGCTTTTAAACATGCAGGAGCAGATCTTGAAACGGAGGTGAAAATAAGATGGGTTTACAGTGGAGAAATTACTTCTGAAAATATTAAAGATACCTTACAGGGAGTAGACGGAATTCTTGTGGCACCTGGTTTTGGCGACAGAGGAATCGAAGGAAAAGTATTAACCGCTCAGTACGCCCGCGAAAATAAAGTTCCGATGTTGGGAATTTGTCTGGGAATGCAGATCATGACGATTGAATTTGCAAGAAATGTTTTAGGATATTCAAAAGCCAACTCCATGGAATTCGATACTTCTACGGAACATCCAGTGATTTCCCTAATGGAAGAGCAGAAAAATGTTGTGGATAAAGGTGGGACAATGCGTCTTGGAGCCTGGAAATGTTCCTTAAAGAACGGTTCAGCACTAAACGATATTTACGGCATGAAGCATATTACCGAAAGACACCGCCACCGTTACGAGTTCAACAGTGATTATATTGCTGAATTTGAAAATAACGGCTTCATGGCAACGGGTACCAACCCGGAAACGGGACTGGTTGAAGCATTGGAAATGCCGGATCACCCATTCTATGTAGGAGTACAATATCATCCGGAATATAAAAGTACGGTCGCAACACCGCATCCTTTATTCAGAGCCTTTATCAAGGCTTGTACACCGAAATAAATTTGATATAAAATAAAAAACTCAGGCAAATTTAGCCTGAGTTTTTTTATGATAAAATCATTTAATCTTTTTTCAGCCAGATGATGGTCTCCTTTAATACCCTTTGCCAGTGCGTTTCATTTTCGTGTGTACCCGGATTTCGTTTTTCAAAATTATGGTTCAGGAGAGGATAGGTCTTAAAATGAATATTTTCTTTGTTTTTTTCCATTAACTGTAATCTGACCATATCATTGGTTAAGCAAACCCCAATATCGTTGGTTCCGTATACAACCAGAACAGGTATTTCAATCTTCAGTATCTGGTTAAAAGTGCTTGGGAAAGTAAATGTCTTATAAGATTTTAAAGATAAGTCCTCAAATGTATTTTTAAAAGTTTTTCTACCTTTTAAAATGTCAAATGACTTATATTCTTTTTCTATTTTATTATTAACCAAACTATCCTGTTTAGAAATTTCCTCATACCTTAACTTATTTATGCTTTCTTCGTAGCGTCCCAAAAGGTTGACGGATAAGACGGCCATTTTTTTAATCCTGTTCTTCTTAATATGAGAGGCGATTCTCCCTCCCTGTGAATGCCCGATCACATAAATGTTTTTAATTCTGTTATCCCTGGAATATTTCCTGACCAGGACATTGACTTCATCCGCTAAATATTTCAGGGTATTTCGTTTCATATATTCAGTTAATATCTTTTGGTCATCAATTTTAAAATGGTCATCCAGATCTTTGAAATGTTGGTAAACAGGAATTTTAGGTTTGGAAATGATGACAAAGACAGTATTGTCCGATAATTCTTTTAAGTCAAAGGGGAGCAGTAAGAATTTTCCGTTGTCATCTTCTGAAATTAAAGGGGACGGATCTGAACCCTGCAGAAAAAATATCAAATCTTTCTTTTCCTGATGGACTGAAGGTTTTGCTATCTCTAAAAAATTAATGGTATCTTTTTTAAATTCAATACTTTTATGAATGTAAATTAAAGAATCAATCTTATATTGCTCTACTGTATTCTGTGCTTTTGCACCATCGATAAATATTATCAATAAAATACCAAAAACTTTCCAAATATTTATTTTCATAATGTTTTTTTTCAGGAGCAAATATAAGGATGTATCTTATTGTCAAAAATAGGATTATGGCGACTGCCTGATAAGCATTTCCGGAAATGTCCATAATTATATTATTAACATCTTGGACATTTATCTTTGATATACATTTGATTGTTGATGGTCTTGGTTAATATTTTCAAGACAGGATTTTATTTAATTTAACAAATCATAGATCTTCCTGATCATCATGGCATACTTAGTTATATTTTCTGCCCAAAAAAGTAATATATTATCGGTAAACGTCATTAATATACTCAGACTGATTATTCTCAGCCTGAGTTTATGATATAGTAATGGATTATACCATAGAGTTTTGATAAAAAAACAGTATTTTTGTCGACTCAAAATGTAGGACAGCTACATACGATCAATAGGTAAAAATTTTTAATAAAAATAAAATGCAACAGAACAACGGACTCGATAAAAGTCAAATGATTAGTTTTGCGGTTTTATGTTTGGTTCTTTTCGGTTTTATGTTTTATTTCCAAAACAAACAATCGAAAGAAGAAGAGGTAAAAGCTCAGCAGCAAAAAACTGAACAGGCAAAAACTGCCGTGAAACAAACTCAGGCAAGCAATATCAATCCTAATGTAACTCCCGGCGCGATTCAGACTGCCAATCTGGCGAATAACGAATTGAAAATTGAATTTGCCAGTCTGGGAGGTCAGGTTTCTAAAGTAGAACTGGCAGAATACAAAGCATACGATCATAAAAGTGATAAAGCAGATCTTCCGCTTTATCTGATCAATAAAAATAATTCCAATTACGGTTTCCAGTTTAAAGATAAAACAGGAAAGGTGATCAATACCAAGGATTTGGTATTTGCTCCTGCTGTTAACGGGAATTCAGTGACGATGACCGCGAATTATAACGGAGCTGTTGTTCAGTTTATCTATACATTACTTCCGAAATATACCCTTGATTTTAAAGTAAGAACTCAGGGCCTTGCTAAAATTACATCTGATAATAAGGCAGATTTCATCTGGGATTACAGTGTGAGAAATCTGGAAAAGGGTAGAGCGCAGGAGCAGTCTCACTCTGAGTTTTCCTATGCTTTCGATAATTATAAAAAATATGATTACGATGGAAGGACGACGATGGATGAAGAAAAAGAAACCCTTAACTGGATTGGGGTAAAACAGCAGTTCTTTGCTTCTGTGATCGAGGCCAAAAACGGGTTTACCCAGAGTAAAGGAAACCAGGAAACGATTGAAGAGGGAGAATATCTGAAAAAACTGAATTATGAAGGTTTTGTTCAGATGACAGGAAGCGAACTGAATCAGGATTTCACCTGGTATTTTATGCCGCTTGATTTACCGTTACTTAAATCCTACGATAAAAACTTTGATGAAATTTTACCGTTAGGCTGGTCCTTCATCGGATGGATGAACCGTTACTTCTTTATGTGGATGTACGGGATTATCGCTGGCTGGGGATTATCCGCAGGTTGGGTAATTTTTGTAATGACTATTATCGTGAAGCTGATCTTATCACCGATCATGTATAAACAACATAAGTTGAGTGCCATGATGAGAGTGATTCGTCCGGAGATCGATGAAGCAAATGCTAAGTTTAAGGATGCCGACCCAATGAAGAAGCAGCAGGCGACCATGGAGATCTACCGAAAGGCAGGCGTTAATCAGATGGCGGGATGTTTACCGGCTTTGGTGCAGATTCCTATTTTCTATGCCTTATTCCGTTTCTTCCCGAACTTTATCGATCTGAGAGGACAGGGATTCTGGTTTGCCAAAGATCTTACTGCGTACGATGACCTGATTAAATTACCGTTTAAGGTACCGTTCTTAGGAGATCACTTAAGTGTTTTTGCCATTGCGTGTACGATTGTCATTTTAATTTACACGGTGATGACTTCAGGAAATATGCAGCAGCCTCAACAGGAGGGAATGCCGAATATGAAGGTACTGATGTATATTTTCCCGATTACATTCCTATTCTTCCTTAATACATCGGCATCGGGTCTTTCGTGGTATTACTTCGTATCCAATGCGATTAATATCTTAATTATCCTGGTCATTAAATATGTGATTCTGGATGAAAAGAAAATTCATGCCCAGATTCAGGCCAATAAAGAAAAGCCGAAAGCTGAAGGAAAATTCCAGAAGAGAATGAGAGAAATGATGGAGAAGGCGCAGGAACAGCAAAAATCACAAGAACAGCAAAGAAAGAAAAAATAGATAATTAATCTTGTATAACGAAAAAGGAGAAGTAAATATTGCTTCTCCTTTTTTATTTAGACAGATTTTAAATTACATCACCTAATGTTGAAAACTTTATAATTCAAACGGTGGTGATTTTAGTCGTACTTCAATCGGAATGAAAAACGGTGATGTTTCGTGGGACCATGCTTTATCAGGGCCTCCTGGTGTTTTTTTGTAGCATATCCGAAATTGGTATTCCATCCGTACTCAGGATGCTCATCATGAAGCTCAATCATCAGTTGGTCCCTGTAGTTTTTAGCTAAAATCGAAGCCGCTGCAATAGATAAAACTTTTGAATCTCCTTTGATAATACACTGATGAGGAATGTAATTATAGGGATGAAATTTATTGCCGTCCACTAAAATAAGTTCGGGCCGTATGGTAAGCTGATCCAGTGCCTGATGCATGGCATGTATACTGGAATTCAGTATATTATGTTCGTCTATGAAAGATGGTGGAAGTTCTGCAATGGCATAATTTTTAACATTATCTTTTATATAACTGTCCAGTTCCATCCGGGTTTTGAAATTTAACTTTTTGGAATCATTAACTAAATTTTGCTTAAAATCATCATCCACAATAACTGCTGCTGCAACTACCGGACCACTGAGACATCCTCTTCCCACCTCATCACATCCTGCTTCAATATAAATATCCGTCCACTTCTTTAGCAAATCCATAATTTTTAAGATTATTTATCATGCAAAATTAAGAAAATTATAGTAGTTATGATAGAAATAGTAATTTCTTTATGATTTTATTTTGTCTTGTTAAGAAAGTTTTACAAATTTGCATGGTACAACAAATTAATTTGATATGAAGAAACTAACAGCTGGTGTGCTTGTCTTAGTACTATCTTCATCCCTAGCTGTGGCTTATGCCCAACAGGTGAAGAATGATACAGTGGAAACCAAAGAAATCGATGCGGTGGTAGTGACTGCACTCGGTATTAAAAGAGAGAAAAAATCTCTCGGTTATGCTTCTCAGGAAGTAAAAGCAGATAAATTATTCGAAGGGACCACCAATACGGGTAATATAGCTTCTCAGCTTTCCGGTAAAGTGGCCGGTCTTAATGTAAATACAAACTCCAACTTCGGAGGGTCAGCTAACCTGGTTATTCGTGGTGTAAAATCTCTGGGAGGAAGTAATCCCCTCATTGTTATTGATGGATCACCAGTTAATAACTCATCTACCTCTTTCGGTAACCAAAACGGAGGATATGATCTGGGGAATGCCCTTTCCGATATTAACCAGGAAGATATCGAGTCGGTAAACGTCTTAAAAGGAGCAGCAGCCTCTGCTTTATATGGAGAAAGAGGACTCAATGGGGTAATTGTCATTACAACCAAAAATGGTAAAGGAAAAGACGATAAATCCTGGGGGATCACTTTATCTTCCTCGGTACAGGGAGGTTTTGTAGATAAATCTACCTTTGCTAAATACCAGACTAGATATGGAGCAGGATATCAGCCATCTTTTGAATATGGAGATGATGGAAATGGTATCAATTATGCTAATTTCGGAGATGATGCTTCATGGGGACCGGCCTATGATCCTAATTTGTTAGTATACCAATGGGATTCTTTCGATCCGAAATCACCTAACTTTAATAAGGCGACTCCCTGGGTAGCTGCTAAAAACGGGCCTCTCAAGTTTTTTGAAACTCCGATGTCATTTGTTAACTCCATTTCACTCTCTAAAGGAACTAAAGGATTCAATTTTAATTTAACTTATGACAACAATATTTCCAATGGTCTATTGCCTAATTCGGATTTAAGAAAAAATACAATCTCTACAAAGATCAATTATGATTTAAATCCAAAATTACATGCCACTGTTTATTCAACTTTAACTCTTCAGGGAACTACAGGTAGAACGGAAACAGGATATAATGATAATATTGTAACAGGTTTCAGACAATGGTGGCAAACGAATGTCGATTTGGAATCTTTAAAAAATTCTTATTTCAATAATGTGGGAAGTCCTACACTTGCTAACAACTATGGAAACGTGACGTGGAACAGGGTAAGTGATACAAACGGTAAGCCTGCTTTCTGGAACAATCCCTATTTCCAACGTTATCAGAATTATTCTACCGATGACAGAACAAGAACATTCTCATATGCTCAATTAACTTATGATCTTGATAGCCATATCAATATTACAGGTAAATTAAGCTATGATAATACAAATCTGGTTTTTGAAAGAAGATTGGCTCCGGGATCTTATCCTCAGAATTTCGGGGTATCAGGCAAAGCAGTCGGCTCAGGATATCACAGATACGATTTGAAAAGAAGTGAGACTAATTATGATGTATTTGCAAACTATAAATATGATCTTACATCTTGGCTGAACATAAGCGGTATTGCGGGAGGAAACGTTAGAAGAAACTATGAAAGCACTATCGAAGCTTCGACAGAGGGAGGACTGATCACGGCAGGCTACTATTCATTAGACAACTCGAAAGCCCCGCTTCTGAATCCTGTAGAATTTGAAGCGACAACACAAACCAATAGTTTATATGCAACGGCTTCATTCGACTTCAATAAAATCTTCTATTTGGACGGGACAATAAGAAGAGATGTCAGCTCAACTTTACCGGATGGAAATAATAAATATACCTATGGTTCAGTCTCCGGTTCCCTGATTTTATCAGAACTTTTAAAATCTCAAAAATCGGTAATGAATTTTTGGAAAGTACGGGGGAACTTTGCAGAAGTAGGGGGAACTGCCGATCCGTATCAATTAAAATATACTTATTATACAGCGGGCTATTTTAATACAGGAAATGGAAATATAAATATTTACAGACCACAAACAATACTGAAAAATGACAATCTGAAGCCACAGCGTTCGAGAGAATTTGAAGTAGGTACTGAAGTTCACTTCTTAAGAGACCGAATTGTTTTTGATGCAGCATATTACGATACAAAAACATTTGACCAGCTGATCTCTCCTGATATTTCGGCTGCTTCCGGAAGTTTAGGAGCTGCAATTAATGCAGGGCAGATTAATAACCAAGGGATTGAATTGCATTTGGGAATCAGCCCGATAAAAAATAAAGACTTTGCATGGGATATCGATGCAAACTGGGCCAGAAACAGAAGTAAAGTGGTTGAGCTGGCTGAAGGTTTACAGGTATATCAATTGGTGAGTCTAGTAGGGGGTGCCTCTATTGTAGCCTCAGTCGGCAATCAATGGGGTGATATTTATGGAAGTGATTACGTATATTTGAATGGTGAAAAAGTAGTTGATCCAACGTCAGGATTATACCAGACTGAAAATAATAAAGTGATCGGAAATGTACAGGCCAAATGGACCGGAGGTTTAAGAAACTCATTCAGATATAAGGACTTTTCATTAAGTTTTTTGATTGATGTTCGCCATGGAGGTGATGTATTTTCATCAGATATGTATTACGGACTTGCAAGTGGATTATTCCCAGAAACAGCTGTGGATGGGTACAGAACAGGTACACCGGTACTGGCAGGAGTTAATCCTAATGGACAGGTAAATACAACTGCTGTAAGTGGCGTTGATCCTAATGAATATGGTAATAATCCTAATGATGGGTACGCTATTGCTCCGGATAAAAGATATGTATATGACGGATCTTATGTAAAATTAAGAGAGGCAAGTATTACCTATTCTCTTCCGAAAAGTTTACTGGCCAATACGTTTATGAATGATGCTAAAATATCCATTGTAGGAAGAAACCTTTGGATCATTCATAAGAATCTTCCGTATGCCGATCCGGAATCTTCGCAAATGGGAGGCTTGTATTCATACGGATCATCAGTAGGATCACTGCCTACTACCAGAGAACTTGGAGTAAACTTCACATTTAAATTCTAAAATTTAAGACCATTTAAAATGAAAAATTTCAAAAAACTATTATACGCGGGAGGAATTGTTGCTTCAATGTTCATGGTTAATTCATGTCAGAGCGATATTACTTCTTTAAATGAAGATCCGAAGCACCCATCCAGTGTGCCCTCAGGAAATATGTTAGCTACAAGTATGTATCAGGGGTTTTATTATACGTACACTGGAAGTGTCAATTTCAATAACTACCGTTTCTTTACTCAACAGTGGACTGAAACAACGTATACGCAGGAAACAAACTATAATTTGACGACTAGAAACCAACCTAGAAATCACTTCAGAAGAATGTATGTCTATACATTAGCACCACTTGAGCAGGCTAAAAAAGATCTTCCGAATGAAATAAATGCAGATCCTGAAGTCGTGGACAATAAATGGGCAACTTTGGAAATTGCTTCTATTTTCACCTGGGAAAACATTGTAGATACGTTTGGGAATGTTCCTTATAAAGAAGCATTACAGGCTGAAACCATCAAATCTCCCAAATATGATGACGCAAAGACTATTTATTTGGACCTTATTTCAAGATTAAATGCAGCAGTCGCAAAAATTCATACAGCGAAGGGAGGTTATCCTGAAGATTTGGTGTATAAAGGAGATATGACAAAGTGGCTTAAATTAGCAAATTCTATAAAACTCAGGCTCGCCATTAATCTGGCAGATGTAGATCCTGCTACGTCCAAAGCTGCCGCAGAAAGCGCTATCAGTGGAGGTGTATTGTCTTCAGCAGAAGATTCTTATTCTTTGAGATTTGATGGGAACACATTTACCAATCCTTTATTTGATGATTTGGTAGCAGCAGGCCGAAATGACTTTGTTCCGTCAAATGTGATCGTTAACCCGATGAATGCTAAATCTGATCCTAGAAGAGCAGCTTACTTTACTCAAGTAGGAGGTATATATAAAGGAGGTACTTACGGAACGCAAAACTCTTTTGCAAATAACTCTCATGTAAATCCGACATTCTTAACTGGTAATGCACCGGCTAATTTGCTAAGTTACACTGAAGTTTTATTCTTAAAGGCTGAAGCCGCTCAGAGAGGATATAGTGTAAGCGGGGGAACAGCAGCAACGTTATATGCAGATGCTGTCAAAGCTTCTATGAAAGAAAACGGGATCTCTGATGCTGAAGCAGATGCTTATGTTCTAGCCAATCCTTACAATGCTGCCAACTGGAAACAGTCAATCGGTTATGAAGGTTGGATTGCTATGTGGAATAGTCCTTTTGCCGCGTGGAACTTTACAAGAAGATTGGATTATCCTGTGCTTACTGCTCCGCCATCATCTTATATTGGAGGTATTCCTTTCAGAATGCCATATTCTGATCAGGAATATGTTACTAACAACGCCAATGTATCTGCTGCTGCAAGTGCAATCGGAGGTGACAAAGCAACAACAAAGCTGTTCTGGGATATCAATTAATACCAAAACAAATTTTAGTATTTTAACATTCATATGAAAAAACCGCCTTCGGGCGGTTTTTTTGTGTGCTGATGCAAGCGGTAGTTTCTTTGAATTGATAAGTTTGTTTATTGATTCGTCATAAATCAATAGTTTGTAACATTTTTAAGGTAGAGCAAAAGAGGATTTATTAAAAAAAGCTATTCTGTTTTATATAGAATGTGTTATGTTTATTTTAAATATTAATGTTTTTAATGTATTTATTTAAGTATTTAATACTTTTTAGTTTGTTTTATTGATGATTTTGTAATTTTTTTTCTTTTTTCTTTGACTTGTTAAGAAAGTTTAACAAATTTGCTGGGATACAAAAATTTATCTGATATGAAGAAACTGACAACAAGTCTTGTTGTTTTGGTGTTGACTTCTTCCATAGCGGTCGCAAAAGCGCAACAGAAGAAAGATACAGTGGAAACAAAAGAAATCGATGCGGTTGTAGTGACTGCACTCGGAATTAAAAGAGAGGAAAAGTCTCTTTCGTATGCTAATCAAACAGTAAAAGCCAAAGATTTAAATTTAACACAGAATGTTGATGTTAAGAACTCTATCGTCGGAAAAGTTGCCGGTGTACAATTAAACGGTCAGGCAGGCTCGAAACTCGGAGAAACTGGTAAGCTAAGATTAAGGGGGGCGGTGAGTTTACTGAGTGATGCTGATCCTATCTATGTATTAGACGGAGTCATCATTGATCCTAATACGATTGATATGGATATTATTGAATCGGTAAATGTACTGAAAGGACCCAATGCAACCTCATTGTATGGAGTGAGGGCTCAGTATGGAGTGATCGTTATGACAACAAAGAAAGGAAGTAAGCGAAGACTCAGTGTAGAACTCAACTCTACGACCACTGTAGACATTGTGGCAAGGACGATGAAATTCCAGAACCAGTATGGGCAAGGGGCAGAAGGTAATGCATCCTTTAAAACCTTTGTATTTAATCCTGCAACAATGCCGGCAGAATGGGAAGTATTCCATGGAAAAAGATATCTGGCAGGCGATAATAATTATATCGATGAATCCTGGGGCCCAAAAATGGACGGCCAGGATTACATTCCCTGGTATGCCTGGTGGAAAGATAGCCCCTATTTCGGAAAAACGGCAAAATACGAAGCACATCCCAATAACGTAAAAGACTTTTATGATAAAGCTCTTACCTACAAGAACTCGATTTCTGTCGCAGGAGGTAATGAAGCATTTACTGCAAGACTGTCTTTTACGAACCTAAACCAAAACGGGATCACTCCGTATACCTCCCTAAAGAGAAATTATCTGAATCTTAACGGCTCTTATAAATTTAATGATCGATTCTCTGTAGATGCGATTGTGAATTATTCAGACGGGAAAGTGACAGGAGATTTTGATGATGGTTACAGCAATCAGACATCCGGCTCATTTAACCAGTGGTTTGGTAGGGATATAGATATGAGAAAATTACGGGAGCTGCAGGATCTAAAAACTCCGGAGGGGTACTCTGCAAGTTGGAACTGGTGGGGCCCCGATGATTATTCACCTACAAGTTTTAAAGCGAAACCTGCATTCTGGATCAATCCGTATACCTGGATGAAAAATTTCAGAAATTATACAGACCGGAATACGTTATTATTGTCTGTAGCTCCGTCTTATAAGATTGCTAAAGGTTTGACTGCCAGGGTTTCTTTTTCAAGGACACAGAACGAATCAACAAACCGATACTTTATGCCGAATTCGTTATCTAAGAACGGGTCCGGAACAGGATCAGCAACACCGGGCGGGTACCTGAGGCTGCTTAACGGTTTTGGGATCAGTGAAAGTCAGTATACCGAAGATCAGTATGAAGGACGCTTGACTTATCAAAAGAAGTTTGATAAAATCGATCTTACCGCTATTGGCGGAGCTAATATTACAAACAGGCGATGGGATGGTAATTCGCAGTTGATGGGTGTTACCGGAACAACCCAGTGGCTTTTAACAACGGATGTGTTTAATTTTAAAAATACAAACATTCCAATTATTGCAAGCCCTTATGATTATAAACAACAATACAAATCTTTATATGCCTCGGCATCAGCAGGGTATAAAGATACTTATTTTGTGGACGCTTCTATAAGGAATGATATTAATTCGGCTTACTTGAACAGTGATAATTCATTTGTAAGTTATTCAGTAGGAGCCAGTGTTTTGGTGCATAATTTACTTCCCAAAAATAATACTCTTACTTATCTAAAATTAAGAGCAGGTTTTGCACAGATTCCGGCCGACTTAACAGCCACACTTACAAACCCAAAATATAGAAATGGAAATCAACCTCTAACGGTAGGAAATAATTTATATCAGACCGCATGGTTTCCCACCCGAATTATTGGTAAAGGTTTAAAGCCTGCCCTCAATGAAAATAAAGAAATAGGGATAGACTTAAAATTTTTAAAAAACAGACTCTCCTTTGGAGCTACTTATTACAATGAAACCAGAAAAAATGAACCCATCCCGGTAACTTTAGCTTCTTCTACAGGAAAACTGGATATTTTAATCAATTCAGCAAATGCCAGAAGAAAAGGAGTAGAGCTGTCGCTCTCAGGAGACCTGTTTAAAAAATGGATTTAGCTGGACCACTTCAATTAACTGGGCAGTAAATAAATCAAAAATTTTAAAAGTGAATGACAATCTTGAATCTATCCAGTATGGAAACTCCAGTTCATTCAGTTATGTCTCCGTACTCCAAAAAGAAGGATTAGAGTGGGGGCAGCTTTATGGTACAGGGATTAAAAGAGATCAAAACGGTAATGCTGTCATTAATGCCAAGGGACTTTATGAATATGAGCCTAATATGGCTTTCGGAAGTATATTACCCGAATTTACAGGAGGCTTTTACAATACATTGAGCTATAAATCAATAAGTTTAAGCTTTACTATTGATTTTCAAAAAGGAGGCAAGTTCTTCTCACTTTCAGAACAGTGGGGTAATTCGGGAGGGTTACTGGAAGAAACCGCTGCTATGAATGACAGAGGACATAACGTAAGAGATGCCGTTGCTGACGGAGGAGGAGTAAGAGTGACAGGGGTAAGCACTACAGGAGCACTGGTAGACACTTATGTTGAGGCCAGTGATTATTTTAAACAATTCCATGCCAATAGAATTGCGGAGCCATTTATTCATAGTGCCAGTTATGTTAAGCTGAGAGAAGTAGCTTTGAATTATCAATTGCCAAAATCACTGTTTACCAATACCGGAATTTCCAATATGTCAGTTGGAGTAACAGCACGAAATCCATGGCTGATTTCCGTTTCGAAGGACAACACCCATAGATTTGACCCTTCAGAGCTTTCTGAAAATTACGGAGAAAACGGACAATTACCGTCCACCAAAGGTTTTGGAGTTAATGTGAGAATAAATTTTTAAAAATAGTAAAATGAAAAAACAAATTATGAGCAGATTAAACAAATTAGGGCTTTATTCACTACTCTTGGGTGTTGCTCTTTCATGTAACAATGAAAATTATAGTGATGATTTTAATAAAGACCAGTATGCCATCTATTCAGCCAATTACAAATCTTTATTGGCAGGTGCAATTATGAATTTTGGACAAAATGGAGGCGATGGCAGCAACGCATACCAGATGATGCCCATCCTGTTTTCCCAATACCAGTCACAGGTGGTTTACACTACAGAACAGACGTATGGTGACACTCCCGGGGCGTGGGCAAGATATTATGTAAATCAGATTAATAATCTGAATGAAATTATTTCTGGATATTCTAATAATCCTTCTCCGGAAATATTACTGCAGGGAAGCGCAGAAAACATGATTGGGGTATCTAAAATTTTCAGGGCTATTATCATGAAAAGGCTTACTGATACCTATGGTGATGCTCCCTTTTCGGAAGCCGCAAAAGCAACATCAGATATATTTCTACCAAAATATGATAGTCAGAAAGCTGTATATGAAGCTATTATTGCAGATCTTAAAAGCGGAAGGGATCTTTTAAATACTTCATCAACAAGTCCTGCAGGGGATATTCTATTTTACGGGAACTTAAATAAATGGAAAAAACTAGCCAATTCAGTACTGCTTCAGGCAACATTGCAATTATCTAAGAAATATCCGGCAGCCACAGGGTACGCCGCTACTGAATTTAAGGATGCCCTATCCAATTCTGCCGGGGTAATCGAGACCGTAGCTGATGAGGCATGGTTTACCATAGCGCCGGGAAACTCTTATCCCAACCCTTTCTCGGATTTCAGATCAGCTGATTATAGAATTTCAAGAGAACTGGTAGAATCTATGAAAGGGTCCGGTAATACTTTTAACAGGACGTCAAACCATACCCCGGATACGAGATTGACGTTATATGCCAACACAGGAAAAATGTCAGCCGTCGGATTACCATACGGGTATAATTCCAATGATTTGGCTGCTGCCGGCTATTCAACATCGGGAGTCACCACCATTAGTGTGAAATTTAGGAGCAGCAGCTCGGCTATTAGTTTAATGACGGCAGGATATACTTATTTAAACAGAGCTGAAGCAGCAGCAAAAGGCTGGACAGGTGAAGCTGTTTCCGATATGCTCACCAATGGAATTGTTTTGAATTATAATACTTTGGATGATCATTATGTTTTGAATACCAATGCCTATAATCCTTCCACAAATCCTTTTGGCGGAACTAAGATTACTCCCGGAGCTGCAGCATACGCCGGAGCCAGAGTGGCTGACATAGCATTATTCGGTGCCGAAAGAGTAATAGGCGAAGAAAAGTGGATTGCTCTGTTTCTGAACGGCTTTGATGCCTGGGCTGAATTCAGAAGAACAGGTTTCCCGGCTTTATTGCCTGCCCCAAGTGCTGTAAATGGAGGAGTAATTCCGAGGAGATTAAGGTATCCGGTAGAAGAGGCTAACTTTAATAATGCCAATTATTTAAAAGGAGTCCAGGGATTATTGCCTGCTGAAGATAAAAATACTTCAAAAGTCTGGTGGGACCAATAATAACATCCAATTTAATAACATTCATATGAAAACTGCCTTCGGGCGGTTTTTTTATTTCCGTATATTTGTATTTCAAAATTTTGCGATGAATATTAAAGATATTATAGAAAGTAAACTTTCTGAAATCATATTAAATGTATACCAGCTAAAAGATATTAATCTGGAAATTCAGGAAAATAAAACTGAATTTGAAGGGGATTTTACCATTGTTACTTTTCCATTGGTTAAACAGCTGAAAAAAAATCCTGAAAGTATCGGGGTGGAATTAGGGCAGGCTTTAACGGAGCAGACTGATCTTCTGGAAAGCTTCAATGTTGTCAAAGGCTTTCTGAATGTTAAAGTTAAAAACCGGTTTTTTATGGATCAGTTTAAGGCAGTAACAGAAGGTTTTTCAGTGATTGAAAAGAAAAATTCTACCGTAATGGTGGAATACTCCTCTCCCAATACCAATAAGCCTCTTCACTTAGGACATGTAAGAAATAATTTATTAGGCTTTTCAGTTTCGCAGATTCTTAAAGAAGCGGGATATGATGTGATTAAATGCCAGATTATCAATGACAGAGGTATTCATATCTGCAAATCCATGCTGGCATGGGAAAAATTCGGGCGTGGGGAAACTCCGGAAACGACGGATACCAAGGGGGATAAATTTGTAGGGAACTACTATGTAGAATTTGATAAAAATTATAAAAAAGAAATCTCAGAGCTTGTAGAGCAGGGGATGAGTGAAGAGCAGGCCAAAAAAGAGGCTCCTCTGATAAAAGAAGCTCAGCAAATGCTTTTGGACTGGGAAAACGGTGATGAAAGAGTAAGAAATCTCTGGTCTGAAATGAATGCCTGGGTGTATAAAGGTTTTGGGGAAACCTATCAGAGACTGGGCGTAAATTTTGATCAGATACAATACGAAAGCAACACTTATATTTTAGGAAAAGATCTTATTCAGGAAGGATTAGATAAAGGTATTTTATACCAGAAGGAAGATGGCTCTGTATGGTGTGATCTTACCGATGAAGGACTGGATCAGAAACTTTTATTGCGTTCCGACGGAACTTCCGTGTATATGACGCAGGATCTGGGAACCGCAGTAGAGCGTTTTAAACAAAACGATATTCAGAAATTAATTTATACGGTCGGAAATGAGCAGGATTACCATTTCCAGGTTTTATTTAAAATTCTTGGAAAATTGGGATATTCATGGGCAGACCAGCTGTATCACCTGTCTTACGGAATGGTTGAACTTCCGAACGGAAAAATGAAATCCCGTGAAGGTACCGTAGTAGATGCCGACGAACTGATGCAGGATATGCATGATATTGCAAAATCCAAGTCTGAAGAACTCGGAAAACTGGAACATTTCACAGAAGAGGAAAAGAACGCCAACTACGAAAATGTAGGAATCGGAGCGTTAAAATATTTTATGCTGAAAGTTGACCCTAAGAAAAAAATGCTTTTTAATCCGGAAGAAAGTATCGATTTTAACGGAAATACAGGACCTTTTATTCAGTATACATATGCCCGTATTCAGTCGTTACTGGCGAAAGCTCAGTTTGAGCAGAAAGAAGCAGAAAGTACTGATCTTAATCAATCCGAAAAAGAATTGATTATGCAGCTGGCTAATTTTAAAACCGTAGTAGCCAGATCTGCAGAAACATTAAGTCCCGCTTTAGTAGCCAACTATGTTTATGACCTGGTCAAGACTTATAATTCTTTTTATCAGAGCAATCCAATCTTAAATCACGAGGATAAAAATGTGACGCAGTTCCGTCTGAATATATCGGATTTAGCGGCAAAGACGATCAGAAAATCTTTGCAGCTTCTGGGAATAGAAACGGTAAACAGAATGTAAAAAAGGCCTCCCGAATAAAATAGACGGGAGGCTTTTTTTATGAAATATTTTCATTTTCCTTTTTTCTCTGGGTTTCTTCATACAGCTTCGCATCACTCCATTTCGCATGTTTAGAAGGGATTATCGTATATCCTTTTTTATAAGCATATACTTTGGTATATACGGCACCAAAGAAAATAAGCATACACGAATAGTTGATCCACATCATAATCAGAATAACGGTTCCTGCAGTTCCGAAAGCAGAAGTAGGCTTCGCCGTTCCGAAATAAAGACTCAGCAAAAACTTTCCGAGCGTAAATAAAACTGCGGTAAGGAAGGCACCCTTCCATACAGGCTTCCAGCTGACCTGGACGTCGGGAAGTATTTTAAACATCATTGCAAAGAGTAACATCACAAAACCAAATCCTACTCCGAAATTTACAAGTTCTACGAGCATATAGGTCTCGAAGCCAAAGTAGCGGGTAATTAGATTATTGAAAACACTGATGAGGGATGACAAAACCATGGTAATCATTAATAGAAATCCTAAAATAAGAATCATTCCTAATGAATTGGCCCGGTCTAATAGAAATTTTGTGAATGCCTTTTTGGGAGCAGCCTGTACATCCCACAGGGTATTCAGGGTATGCTGTAACTGAAAGAAAAGAGTCGTGGAACCGAAAACCAGTGATCCGACTCCTACTGCTTTCATGAAAACGTTCTGCTTGTCGATTAGCGCACCGGCAATCATATCCTGGATACTTTTGGCAACATCTGCTCCCATAATTCCGCTGATCTCACTGCTGATCTGTCCGCGAATCGCTTCCTCACCAAAAAAATTACCCGCAATCCAGATGATAATAATTAAAAGTCCGGGAATCGAAAAAATCGCGTAATAAGCCAGACCTGCAGAATCCCTTGAAGCAGAAGAATTATTCCATTCTGTAAAAGATTCTTTTAAAACTTCCCAGAAAAATTTTATATTGTTGATCATATTAAAAAGGATATCCGATTGCAATATTCAAAATGAGGTTGTCTTTTCGCCAGTTGGAATCTCCAAAATTGATCCTGTCAAATGCCCATCGGTCATTTTTCTCATAATAAGGAACTCTTAATGGCATGGCAAGATCCAGTCTTAAAACAAGAATAGAAAAATCCAGTCTCAGTCCCACCCCGGCGCCTACTGCAATTTCGCTTAAAAATTCTTTAGAAAACTTAGCGCCCGGTCTTTGTGCATCCTCGTTGATCAGCCAGATATTTCCGGCATCCGCAAATACGGCAACATTTAAAAATTTGTAAAGATTAGCGCGGTATTCTGCATTTAATTCCAGCTTGACATCTCCGGACTGGTCGAAGTAATAACCCGATTCGATCGTTCTCGGATCAAAACTTCCCGGCCCTAAAGTTCTGGCACGGAAGGCACGGATACTGTTACTTCCTCCCGAAAAAAACTGTTTGGAAAAAGGAATATTCTCGGAATTTCCGTAAGGATAAGCGACCCCGGCAATGAATCGTGTTGCCAGTGAAGTTTTTTCTGTGAATTTATGATACAGGCGGAAGTCATTTTCAATCTTGGCATACTGACTGAAAGGGATTCCGAAGAGTTTCTTTTCTTTGTCTTTTTTTACGTCTGCACCGGATACAAGCCCTGTAATGTTTCCGGCAAGGTCCAGAGTTCCTTTATAATAAATGGTCGTCGGCTTATTGACCATCGTATTCGTATAGGTGTAAGAATAGGTTGGGCCGAAAATAAGCTGCTTCTCGACCACTCTTCGCATTGCATCACTTTTCTGCGACAGCGAGTCATAAAGAGGAGTTATCTTAGCCGGTGAAACCAAGGTGACATCCAGGACTTTCAGGTCATGTTCCTTTCTTATATTTTCTTTCCACAGGTATCCGAATGATGCGCTGAACGTATTTAATGTATAATATTGCGTCCGGTTCTGGAATTCATATCCCAGACTGATATTGGTTCTCGGAACAAACGCACTGGATGAATTAAAACGGAACGGTGCCACAATTCTGGGGATCGAAAGCTGAACATTGGTTCCGGCTCTGAATATATTCTGGGCATTTTCAGGTCCACCCACCTGCACGTCAAATGCTCCGTATACAGAAGCCTTGAACTGTTCCGCACCACGGAAAAAATTTCGGTGGGTCCAGTTCAGGTTAAGCTCACTTCCGGCATAGTTGGCAGAGTTGGTTCTTCCTAATGCTTCAAGGCGCAGAGACTGAAGTTCCCTTGGCGTTAACATATAGTAGGCATCAAATTTATGATTTAAAGAGTCTGAAACCACAAAATCGTTTTTCACAAATTTAAAAACACCTAAACTGATCAGTCGGTTTAAAGAAAGATTATGGTTGGTACGGTTATAAATGTCCCCTTCTTTAAAATACAGAGCCCTGTCAAAAATTTTGGGTTTAAACTTATGCTTTGGATCTACAACATAGATGTGCTCATAGGAATATTTTGAGAGCGAATCAGGGTTCATCGGGACACTGTATTTCCCGTCTTTTACATCCTGAATATTATAATTGGGAAATACAATAACCTTATCGATGCTGAACTGTTGTGTCGCCAGATCTGGAGTATTGTCTTTCAGCTTTACATTAAGCTCCACCTTATGGTTTTTACTGACCGTACTGTCCGCCTGGGCAATAATATTGTCCGGGTGGAAATAATAAAAACCTCTTTCTTTCAGTCCGTTATCGATTCTTTCACGCTCAGCTTTGATAACATCAAGATCAAATGGTTTTCCGGATTTAAGAAACGTTTTATCGGTCAGGTTCTGAATTTCTTTATTGATTAAAGTAGAATCCTTCTGAAATTTAACATCGCTGATTAAATACTGGGCACCGGGTCTCAGCGTATAAATAACCTTCGCCTTTTTATTTTTAGAAATGGTATCATACGTTGCGTTGGCATTGAAATAGCCTTTGTTCTCAGAATAATTGACAATGATATCCCTGTTGAATTCACGATCGACATCACCCAGTAAAACAGGCTTTTCCCCTATTTTATATTTTAACCAATAATTAAAGCCCTTCTCTTTTTTAGGCTCTTTGGCAATATTGTAAAAGTATAATTTAGGTCTCAGACCCAGAAATGAAGAATTGGGCTTTGGGGTTAGCTTAGCCTGAAGCGCTTCCCGAAGTTCCTTCTTATCTTTTTTCGAAAGCGTATCATTTTCGATTTTCACTTCAGCGCCGGTGTACAGCATCTGACCTTGCTTCAGAAACTTTGTATTGCTGCATGAGAGGGTAGCCGAAGCCAATCCGGAAGCGAACAAATATTTAAAACAGGTATGGAAATTACTTTTCATTTATTTAAATTCTACCACTTGGTTATTTTTATTTTCTTTTTTAGGTCTCTTATTTTTCGATCTTTGGAAAATCTCACGGAATCTGTCATAGTCCAGGGTGATGACAAATCCGAGCCCTGTTTCCACAATCTGACCCTGAAGGGCTACCTGATAATCGTTTTTACGGTAGGCCCGCAGCATATACCGGTTATCTCTGGATAAGCTGTAATCCAGGGTTAAATCTCCTGCGATATTGGTCATATTTTCATTCTGACGCGCTTCCCCTTCCAGGCCGAAGTTACTTCCTACTGTTACTTTAAGACGGTCATTAAGAAGTCTTTTACTGATGTCCACGTTAAGGTCCGTTCTTGTATTTTTCTGTCCGGTGGAATAGTCTTCTGAAGAATCAAGTCCGAAATTCAGATCGACTCCCTTGATGAGATCACCTGCCAGGTTATTAAGCTGCTGGGATAATAATTTACTTACACTCTGTCTTGCCATCATCTCTCCGGAAGTGCCTGCGCTCGATTCAAACGGATTTTCACCAATGAAACGGTTTAGTAACAATAAGGCGAAAACCTGCTTATTCAGTTCAGATTCCTGGGTTCTCAGCTGTGTTAATTTCTGATCCACCAGGTCGGTCACCGTAGAAGAAACCGCATTATTTTTTTCGTCTGTGGTAATGTCAAATGTAATCTGCGGTTTCAGCAGTTCGCCTTTCATTTTCAGCAATGTATTGAAAGGTATTCTCTGTTTAAACTGGTTGAGGGTGGTGGCATCGGTCACCTGCTGTTCCACTAAGTCAATCGGTGCGGTCTCCGTTTTATAGATGGCCGTGATATCCAGTGTAGCGGCAGTAGGTTCACCGGTCCAGGTAATGGTACTTCCTTTCTGAATATCAAACTTACGTTTCAGGATGCTTACTGACATTTCGTAGCTTCCTTTTTCTACTTCATAAACGCCCACTAAAGTGGTCTTACCAGAAGGATCTACGCCTCCTGTAAGTTCCGCTTCACCCTGAAGTTTTACAAAATCTCCGTTTGCTTTATCGATAATGATCGACATTTTTGCTTCTTTGCTTACCTCGATATTTACACTTACGTCCATTCCCTTGATTCGGCTTTGAGCTTTCAGGGAATCCGCACTGATGGTTTTGTTTAAAACCACCTGATCCTGATCGATAAATTCTACAATTCCGTCCCGCTCCTGAAGAGTAGGAGAGGATTGGGGAAGTACGAAGCTGAAATCAGTATTGTCTGCTACCGCAAGCCTTCCGTCTACTTTCGGAAGATCCAGATTTCCGCGGACACGCAGTGCCGCATCGATGGCCAGGATACCATACATCATGGCATCATCGGACTTCTCAGAATTTACCACTTTAAAATCTTTGGCATTAACGTCCAGATTAAAGGCAAAATCGCGATACGTCTGCGTAAGAACCTGCCCGTCGATTCTTAAGGAATTTCCGTCTTTATCGTTGATTTTGAAATTGTCAAATTCAATACCTCTGCTGGTAAAGCCGATCTCATCATTCAGTTTTCTGAAATCACTTCCGGTTTTGGCAATTTCCAGTCCGACATCATTGAATTTCACTTTTCCTAAAATATTCGGCTGATCGGCTTTTCCGGTGATCTTAAGATTTCCGGAGATATATCCTTCGGTATTGGTTATCGCATTCATGGAGAATCCCTGTACGCTCTTCATCTGAAGCTTATTGATCGCCATATTCAGATCAAACGTGCTGGACGATGTATTGTAATCTCCTAATATTTTCACGTCATTATCATTACCTGAAAGCGCAACATCAGCATTTAAAACATTCGGAGATACATTATTTACTTTCACAGCAAGATTTCCGATCGGATTTCCATACACGAACAGATCTGAAATATTTAGATCTGAAGTAAATGTCATATTTTTCGTGACGTTTCGCAACTGAGCCGTACCATTAATCGTTCCTCTCGCCAGAACAGTATCTTTCTTAATAAATTCAGTGATGGTTTCTATTTTAAAATCTTTCAGCGAAACATTGAGAGGGCTGCCGGGCACATTGGTTTCAGACTGCAGGAGGATCTCACTTCCCGCATTGGAAAGCCTGAAATTATCAGCCAGAATTCCTCTGTCACTGATCTGGATTTTATTATTTTCGGCAACGGTCCAGTCTGTGTAATTTAATTTCAGACCATTCGGATTCAGTGAAATCTCTGTAATATCATTCAATGATCTGGCATTTCCTGCAATTAAAAACTGCGTAGCCTCTTTTTCATCTTTGGTGGTGATATTATAATTAATGGTATTATCGGCAACATCTCCACTGATATTGATCTTATTTAAGGCAAAGCTGGAACTTTTCACAGCAGCAACATCCAGGGCATACTGTAAAGCCTGATTTTCATTTGTAACTTTTATAGTAGCATTTTCAATGCTGTTTTCGCCGTACAGTAATTGAGGTATCGATCCGTTAACTTCTATTTTTTGAGAATCAGCATCATAATTTCCAACCAGATTAATAGTTTCAAAACTTTTCAGCTCCGGAACAAATTTCCTGATGATATCATCATTTTTGATTTTAGCATTGAAAGTGAAGAACTGTCCTGCTTCAATTTTTTGAGTTTTATCCGGCTTCTGAAACTGGTAATACTGGTTGATGGTCTGTGCCAGGGAACCGAAAATCTGCGTCAGCCTGTATTTTCCGGTAAGCTCTACATCTGCTACCTGGGAATTGAAGATAATCTGTGTGGAATCATTCGTTGAGCGGGCTTTGAGATTCAGTTCCTGAACAGGAAATACTTCTTTGGTATCCGAAAAAGCAAAATCTTTAAGATTCAGATAACCGTTTAAATGATCCGGATCAATGCTGGTGAAATCACCGTCAATTTTTCCCGCAAGAATCATAGGTTTTGCATAGAACCCGAGTTTATTCACATCCAGTTTTATAATCTGCCCGTTAACTTTAACCGTTGGATTTTTATCATCATAGACTCCGGAAGCAGTCAGCATTAAATTGGCATTCGGATCCTTTGAATTCAGAACGATATGATAAGCACCACGATTGATCTTGCCCGTCAGGTTCATATTCTGATAACGGTAGCCTTTGTAGACCGCCGAAGCCACATGTCCTTTCAGGTCTGCCTTTGCATTTTTGAAATCAAAGCTTTCACCCTTAGCTGCAATTTGTGCACTGATAGGCCCGATATCTTTATTCTGGATAATCTTTCCGATCTGCAATCCCTGCAGGTTGGCTTTTACATCATACAATTCGTGGTTTTTTCTGCGCATGTCAACCTTCGCAATTACGGCAGCATTCCCCAAAGTAGAATATAGGTTAAGATTCGCATTCACAACCTTGGTTGTTCCTTTTGCCGTTCCTTTAATACTCATGTTTGAAGGCAGAGAAATGTTAGATGGAATGGTATTTTTAGGCACTAAGTTAAAGATGGTCCTTGCCGAAGAAGATAACTCTGTAATTCGAAGGTCGTAATACAAATTGTCAGGATTCATGGCATTTTTAACTCTCCCGGAGGCAGCAACTCTTAACTGGTCCAGACCCGAAACCTTAAGATCGTTAATCAGCAGATCATTGACCATTCCCTTTACGTTGGCATTAACATTTAAAATGGCATTGGGATATTTACTGAAAGGGACTGTAGTTCTTAAAGTAGGAACCAGATTTAAAATATCTGCAAAACCGATTCTCGAATCTTTAATATTGGCTGAAACCTTTACAGCACCCGGATTCGATGTTAACTGACCGATGGAGTTATAATTTAGAATCACCTCATCACGTAACAGGGTTTTCGGCGTCTGCAGATAAAGGTCTTTCAGATAAGCTTCTTTTTCTCCATACACAAAGTCTGTATTAAGCTTTTGAATATTTAAACCTCGGGCTTCCTGGATTTCAGCTGAATTTACGGTTCCTTCAAAAGTGTTGTCCTGCATTTTAAAACGTCGTACTTCCACATTCATTTTCGAAAAGTTCATGTGGTTAAAATCCATTCCCTGTTTTGTAGGTGCGATGGCGGTATTGTTATAGGCTACCTTTACATCATTCAAAACCAGTTTCCCAAGAAGAAGCTGCATTGCCTTTTCCTTATCCGAATTTTTTGAAGCCTCAGGTTCTTCTGTATTTTTAGGATTGGCATCCTGAGCCGGAAGAAAAAGATTGGCATTGATGTTGGCACCCGAAAGAAAAACATTGGAAACATTATAGGCGTTATTTTCAAGATCGAGCTTGTTGACCTTTGTGCTTAATTCTTTAAATAAAACCTTAGCGAAAGTCTTACTGTTATCATCACCGTAATCGATATCAAAATTAGTCAGCTTAATCCCTCTCAGACCGATCTGCATAGGTTTCTTATTGTTAAGAGAATCTACTTTTTTCTCTACTTTTTCAGAAACTTCCTCTACAAGATCCTGTTTCAGTTTTAATTTTAATCCGTCAAGATTAATATCATTAACGGCATATTTATTATTGGTTAAATCAAAGGTTTTTACCCGTGTATCAAAAGATTTGAAATACACTTTAATGTCATTTCTTGATTGTTCATCATTAAAAGTAACCCCAATGTCTTTCAGGGTAATTTTATCAAGAGAAATAATAAAAGGTTTGGAAGGGCTTTCTTCCTTATCACTGGTGGCAAAAGCGTCAATGATATAATCGAAATTGAATTTACCGTCTTTATTTCTGACTACGTTGGCTCTGGCTCCTTCAAGATCCACCGAGGTAATGTCTGCTGTAGAACTGATCAGTTTAAGCATATTCAGACCGACATCCAGTTTTTTTACGGCCAGAAGCGTATCGATATTCTGCCCTTTTAAATAGAGATTTTCCATAACAAGACTGTTTGGAAATCCTATATAAACTCTTTCGAGGCTTACTTTTGTTTTGATTTTTTTCTCTAAGTAAACGACCAGTTTGTCTTTAATGAAATTCTGAACAACAGGAAGTCTTAAGCTGAATAGCAACAGGGTCAGAAAAACCAATATGGAGATAATGGTTATTACAGATCGCCTGAGTAGTTTTCTTTTATTAATTTTTAGTTTCAAAAGTTGGTGGTTTTAACAAAGATAATAAATCATTTATTATAAGATGATGAATTCTTTACTATGATTACCACACTGCATACAAAAATCCTGCCTTGACTGCCCATTATGGAATTTAGTTTAGTGAATAGTCAAGTGAATTAGTTGATAAGGACTGTCAAGGCCTGGATTTTGTTGTTTAAAAACACCCCCTTTGATCTCATTTTTAAATAGTTGAAAAGGTGAATATAAAAATGGAAATTCAAATGTTAGTTTAGTTTCAAAGGGGGTATGAAATATACTTGGAGATAATAAAATTTTAGTCGTTTCCGTTTTCCCACTTTATCTCATCGCCCTGAGGGGCAGCACCGCCCTGAGCCGGGGTAATAGGAGCTGTTTCCTGATTGATATGATAAATATAGGCTGCTATTTTTTCTGCATCTCTTCCCGTGATGGTTCCTTCTTTAATGAAGGGCCGCATGGTAGGGTTGTTTGGAGAACCGTTTTCCAGCATCCAGAATACATTTTTGAATAAACTTTTTTCCTTATGATTAATCCAGTGCGTATCGGTAAGATTTGGACCTATTCCTCCTTTTGCACCGTCTCCATGGCAGGTTACACAATTGGTTTTGAATAATTCCTGACCTTCGGCAATGTTGTCTGCGCTGTATTTGGCGTTTTCAAGGGTGATCTGGGGTGCATTTTTCTCGTATTCTTCAATGGACGCCAGCATTATTTTCGTGTCATGGGTCAGTTCTGCTTCAGGGTGTGCATAGTCGGTGAAGGCAAATGCCGTTAAATACACCACACAAAAGATACATCCGAAATAGAATAAGCCGATCCACCATTTGGGTAGAGAGTTGTCAAGTTCTGTAATTCCGTCGAAACCGTGATCGATCAGAATGTCTTTTTCCTCAGTGGCAGACTGTTTTTTAAATGCCGAGTTCCAGAGTTTCTGAAAATACGGGGTATTTTTGTCCTTCAGAAATATTGCTTTTTCTTCGTCGGATAATTTTCTGAAATTTTCATTCTCTATCAGATCCCCGATGGCGTTCATGATAAAAAGAAGAATAATGGTAATCACCATCAGACCCCAGAAAAAAGGTGATGAAAAATAAGCGCTTTCGTGCGCAAACATTTCGAATGCCAGAACAGTTAAACCTATTGTTACAGCGATATTGATGAATAATGGTGTTCTTGTTTTCATTGTCTGTCAGTTTAGATTAGTCAGCACTTGCCGTTTGAATTTGTGTGGTTTTAATATCGGTACCCAGTCTCTGCAGGTAAGCGATCATCGCAACGATTTCTCTCTGTTCCAGCGGAACAAATGATGCTCCCTTCGCTGCACGGTCTTTTTCCACCTGCTCTTTTACATCCGCAGCCTCAGCATAAATCCGTTTAACGATAGCTTTGGACTGGTTGTCTGCCCATTGATTGGCAGAATCGATCTCTGATTTGGTATAAGGGACGTCGAAATAGTTTTTCATTAATTTCATTTTGTCCACCATTTGTGTTCTGTTCAGTGTATTGGTGATCAGCCATGGAAAACGGGGCATAATAGATCCTGCAGAGGTAATTCTTGGGTTATACATATGTTTGAAGTGCCATGAATCCGGGTTTCTGCCGCCTTCTCTGTGAAGATCCGGCCCGGTTCTTTTTGACCCCCAAAGGAATGGTCTGTCATAGATAAACTCTCCGGCTTTGGAATATTGCCCGTTTTTACCTTCAAATCTTACAATCTCATCCCTGAAAGGGCGGATCATTTGGGAATGGCAGGCGTTACAGCCTTCACGGATGTATAAGTCTCTTCCTTCCAGTTCCAGAGGGGAATAAGGTTTCACTGCTGAAATGGTCGGAACACTCTGTTTTAGAGTCAGAGTAGGAATAATTTCTACCAGCCCTCCGATAGCTATGGTAACAAAGGCCAGGATGGATAATAATTTCGGAGTTCTTTCAAGCCAGAGGTGAACCCCTTCGCCTTCTTTTCTTACACTTCCGATATTGGCTAACGCAGGAGCTTCCGCCGGAACATTTTTCTGGAATGAGCCCTTTCTGATGGTTTTAATAACATTCACCACCATTAAAATTGCTCCGAAAAGATAGAAGATACCTCCTAAAAATCTCATTTTAAAATAGGGAATAATAGCGGTAACGGTATCTAACCAGTTTTTCCATACTAAAGTTCCGTCCGGGTTAAACTGTTTCCACATGAGTCCCTGCGTAAATCCGGAAATATACATAGGAACAGCGTAGAAAATAATTCCCAGGGTTCCCAGCCAGAAGTGCCAGTTTGCTAATTTTTTGGACCAGAGTTCAGTTCTCCACATGATAGGAATCAGGTAATATACTACTCCGAAGGCCATGAAACCGTTCCAGCCTAAGGCTCCCAAGTGTACGTGACCGATAACCCAATCGGTATAGTGGCCGATTTTGTTTAGTGATTTTGTTGCTAATAAAGGTCCTTCAAAAGTGGCCATTCCATAGCAGGTTACGGCAACTACGAAGAATTTCAGGATCGGGTTTTCTCTCACCTTGTCCCAGGCTCCCCTTAAAGTAAGAAGACCGTTCAGCATTCCGCCCCATGAAGGTGCGATGAGCATAATAGAAAATCCTGTTCCCACGGCCTGAGCCCATGCTGGCAAAGCAGTATACTGGAGATGGTGAGGTCCGGCCCAAAGGTATACGAAGATCAGTGACCAGAAGTGGATGATCGATAATTTATATGAAAATACCGGTCTGTCTGCGGCTTTCGGAAGGAAATAATACATCAGGCCAAGAACCGGAGTGGTCAGTACGAAAGCTACGGCATTATGACCGTACCACCACTGGACAAGAGCATCTTTTGCTCCTGCATAAACGGAGTATGATTTCCAGCCTGTGAAAGATAACGGAACTTCAAGATTATTAAAAATATGAAGCATAGCTACTGCGATCCAGGTTCCTATGAAAAACCAGATGGCAACATATAAATGTCTTACCCTTCTTTTTGCGATGGTTCCGAACATGTTGATCCCGAAAACAACCCACGAAATGGTAATCAAAATATCAATGGGCCATTCGTGTTCCGCGTATTCTTTAGAAGTATTGATTCCCATCAGGAAAGTAATCACTACAGAAATAATCATGATCTGCCAGGTCCAGAAATGGATCCATGAAAGCGTATCACTGTACATTCTTGTTTTCAGCAATCTCTGCAGGCTGTAATAGGCTCCACAGAAGAAAGAATTACAGACAAATGCAAAAATAACGGCACTGGTATGGAGCATTCTGATTCTTCCGAAACCCAGTGCACCCTGTGTATTAATCAGACCCTGAATATTCCCTGACGCCAGGCTCTTAATAGTAGTATCGTCTGTTCCGAATAAAAATTCAGGAAGTTCGGGATAAAAAAGCATCAGAGCTGCCGTAAGACCTAATAAAAAACCCACAAGACCAAATGCAATTGTAGCATAGAGGAATGCTTTGACAATCGAATTGTCATAACTAAATTTCTGCGTCTCCATAATTCCAATAGTTGTTGTACCCAAGTGATATTGATCTTTAGAACAAAAAGTTTTTAACTTAAAAGTGTATAAAAATAAATATCATGTAGGGTAATAATGTTTTGCCAAAGGTATTCACTAACTTTGTGTAAGTCTAATAGGTATACTTCTAAAATATACCGAAAACTTCTAAAATAAACACAATGAAAATATGTAGTCAAAATATTAGGAAAATCAGAAGAAACAGAGATTTCACCCAGGAATATATGGCCTTTGAGATGGGGATTTCTCAGAAAGCCTATTCCGATATTGAAAATTCTAAAGTGAAGATTAACCTGGATATATTAACAAAAATTTCTGCCATTCTGGAGATAAAACCTTCTGAAATCTGCAGCATTTCAGACCAGTGCGGAAACCATGAGTATGAGCATAAATACCATGAACTTCTGGAGTATATGAAAAAGAACGGGATTGCCGTCCCGAAAGAGTATCTGTAATTTTTACCGGTCTTAATAAAAAGGTGTCTCGATTGAACATCCATTTCACGGTAATCCTGAACTCTTTATCATTATCCTATTACATTATCCAGTCCATGGTCCGGCTTTCGAAATCCTGGAGCATTTTAAGGATCAGATTCCGGCTGACTGGCCTTCTCTGTAAAAAAGAATCGTTCTGCACCAACTATATCCAGTCTCCGGTAGAATCAGGAGCAAAGTTTTTATATATTTAAGCCATATTTTTTCCATATGAACAATGAAAATAAAGAGAACCCGAAAGATTCTCTCGTCCGGGGGCTTACCAACCGGCATATTCAGTTAATTGCCCTTGGTGGTGCTATCGGAACAGGGCTTTTCCTGGGGATCGGTCCTGCTGCTGTACTGGCCGGCCCGTCTGTTATTTTAGGATACGCTTTAGCAGGTATTATTGCCTTTTTTATCATGCGTCAGCTTGGTGAAATGGTCGTTCAGGAGCCTGTTTCGGGAAGCTTCAGCTATTTTGCCTATAAATATTGGGGAAGTTTTCCCGGTTTTGCTTCCGGCTGGAATTACTGGATTCTGTATATTCTGGTGAGTATGGCAGAGCTGACAGCAATCGGGCATTATGTGCATTTCTGGTGGCCGGATATACCGCTCTGGGTTTCCAGTCTGTTTTTCTTTATCGTAATCAACGCCCTTAATCTCGCCTCCGTTAAAGTGTATGGCGAAACCGAATTCTGGTTTTCCATTATAAAAGTGGTGGCCATCATTGCGATGATTGTCTTTGGAATCTATTTGCTGATCAGTGGAACAGGAGGGGAGAAAGCGGGAATTTCCAATTTATGGAACGACGGCGGTTTTTTTCCGAAGGGCTTTTTTAACAAAGACGCTCATAGATATTCCGGGCTGTTTTCGGCCATGGCCATGATCATGTTCTCTTTCGGAGGGCTGGAACTGATCGGGATTACTGCTGCAGAAGCGAAAAATCCTGAAAAAACAATCCCTAAGGCAACCAATCAGGTCATCTACAGGATTTTAATTTTTTATGTCGGCGCTTTGGTTATTTTATTTTCATTGAGTCCGTGGAGAGAAATTACGGAAGGAACAAGTCCGTTTGTCATGGTGTTCCAAAACTTAAACGGATTGGAATTCACCCTATTCGGAAAGGTTATTCAATTCAATGTTTTAATTGCAAATGTGCTTAATCTGATTGTGTTGACCGCTGCTTTGTCAGTTTATAACAGCAGTGTTTACAGCAACAGCCGGATGCTTTTCGGATTGGCCCAACAGGGAAATGCCCCGAAATTTTTAACGAAATTAAATAAAAGCAGTGTTCCCACAAATGCCATCCTGGTTTCCTCATGTTTTGCCGGTATATGTATCATCATTAATAAACTCGTACCCGAAAAAGCCTTCGAATATTTAATGGCACTGGTGGTTTCTACCCTGATCATTAACTGGCTTATGATCTGTTATACCCACCTGAAATTTAAGAAAAGTAATATTAATTCCGGGGTTACCCTGAAATTCCCATCCCTGTTTTATCCGGTGTCCAACTACATCTGCATTGCCTTTTTATTGTTAATTTTAGTGCTGATGAGTATCACGGGCATGGAAATGCAGGTCATTTTAATTCCGGTATGGCTCGTGTTTTTATTTATAATGTACAGATTATACAAACCGAAATCAATTAAATAATGAATAATACAAGGACGGATCTTGATCTGTCCTTTTTCCTTTTCAATCGTATATCTGTCAATGAAATCTGAAGCGGATTCAAAATATAATTTTATGGCAGATGCTCAACCTTATCGGTATGCTGAGGTAAAAAATCAGCAGATAAAAAAGATGAAAAATGACTTCTCACGTTTTTGGTTGATATTGATTAATATGAAAAATAATTACAATAAAAATAGTCAGTATAATCAATTGCAGACTATAAAAGAAAAGGCATTTTTCACGCCTGAAAGACTGGAAAGAATATGGTTCCTGATGCATTATACTTCCATCAGATAAGTCAGACCCGCATCCAGCGGGTTTGTTTAGTTTCTGAAATTATTTTAAAACTCTCATAAAGATAGGGCTCTTTTTCACATTATTGATTCGGGGGTTTTATTGATTTAAATGGCATATAGACGTGACGGATTTTTTAACTACCTCTTTCAATCTTTAAAAAAATTGAAAATAGAAAGAGACAGCCTTAAAAAGCCAAAAAAAATTCCTCTCCTCTTCGTTGTCAGAGTTATACATTGCAGGATTTTCAAAATGAACACTCAGGATGACTAATTTTATTTGTATTACATCCTCTTTTAAACGCTAATTTTTCTGATCCTACTTTTATCTATTGATCAATTCAGCTTCAGTCTGATGATGTATGAGGGAACCTATGAGTAAAAACGGATATATATACATTGCCGGAATCTGTTCTTACTCTACAAACCGTCCGTGTGAGGGTACAGCCAGGGTGTCGAAATCATCAGTAAGCTTATCCAGCCCAAGTCTCAATTCTTCACCCTCCATATATTGCCCGTGTCCTGAAATCACAATGGATGGGGATAAATCTCTTAGCCTGGCTACGGTATCCCTGGCAGCCGTCCAATCTGTAGTTAAGTATCGGGGAGGGCCCTGTACTTCACGTTTCTGTACCAGAACTTTATAAAATGAATCCTGTTTTACCGTTATAAAAGCATCCGCTGAGATCAGGATACGGTCCTTCTCACGGAAGAAGACCACCTGGCCGGGAGAATGGCCGGGCGCATGGATCCAGCGCCATTCGCTGAGACCCGGTAATTGACCATGCTCCGGATAATCAAATACATGTCCGGAAATATCGATGGGTTTGTGCGGATAAATGAAAGAGAGCTTGGCCAGCAAGCCGCCTTCAACAGAAGTGTCAGGTTCAGGATATTCCTCTTTCCCGGTAATGAAAGGGATTTCCAGAGGATGGGCATACACAGGGACATCCCATTTTTCCAAAACCTTCACAATTCCACCGACATGGTCAAAATGACCGTGACTCAGGAATATTGCTACCGGCGGCCTGTCTTTGCCGTAGCGATCTTCGGCAGCGGCAATAATTTCCTCCCCGCATTCCGGCATTCCGCAGTCTATTAAAAACCAATCTTCACCGGGCTTCCCCAGCATGACCACATTCACGATCTGATTGGTATAATAATATACATCATCTGTTACCGATTTGCCGTTTCCGCTGGAAAACGACGTCATTGGAATCATTCTGTTGTCATCACTCTGTTTCATATTAATATTTTTATGGTTTATAAAATTTTATCTTAGTAGAGGGTAGTGTGCATTCAGGGTGCTGGATACATAAAAAAAAGTGCGTATAACACACCTTACATTAGTAACTCAATGATTATATATGTATTACAAACAAAAACCATACCTGAACGCGGCTTTTCAATTGTTTATAGTAGCACATAGTTTTAAAAAATTATATAATAATTGCAGGGATTTTCCTACTGATAAACGGTGGTTTTGTGAGATTTTTAAAGTGGTCGGATTTGATCACTTTATTTTTTTAATATATTTTCTCAAAATGTCGTATCACTAAATAAAGTTTCATAAATTTACAAAGTATGAGTTTAATGTAACAAAATATGAAAATAGGATATGCCCGGGTCTCGACCAAAGACCAAAATTTAGATTTGCAGATTGAAGCTCTTGAAAAAGCTGGCTGCGAAAAAATATACCAGGAGAAAATTTCCGGTACGACAAAAAATCGTCCGGAGCTCGATAAGATGATCGAACAATTTAGGGAAGGTGATGAACTTCATGTTTGGAGATTGGACCGTTTAGGGAGAAGCCTGAAAAATATTATTGACTTGGTTTTAAGTTTAAGTGATAAGGGTATCATCATAAAAGGTATAACTGATGGAGTAGATACTGCTACTGCAAATGGCCGACTCTTCTTAAATCTGATGGCATCGCTTGCTGAATATGAACGGGAATTGATCCGAGAGAGGACTAATGCCGGTTTGCAATCTGCCAGGGCGAGAGGTAGGTTAGGAGGTAGACCAAAGGGCTATACTAAAGAGACAATTTCCAAGCTTTTGCTTTTACGTAATATATATAAGGATGTCACTAAACGTCCGGAAGAAATTTTTAAACCATTAGGACTATCTAGAGCAACCTTTTATCGGTATGCTAAAATTTTAGATAATCATAATGATGAAGAAATAAAGAAAATGTCAAATGGAAAATAGTATATATTTGTTAATATAAAAATAGTCCGCTCTACAAAGTACACTATTCAAAATATAGTAGAGCGAAATTTATTTTAAACACTAATTCTAAAAACATTGAAAAATAAATTATCAACATCTTTATTGGCTCTTTTCTTTGGTTACCTCGGTGCACACAGATTTTATTTAGATCAAGATCGGAAAGGATATAAATATTTATATCTGTCAATATCAATTGTCGGATTATATTTGACAAGATATTTTTTTAATATACATGACAAATTCGCATTGTACGTCTTCAAACCAACTTAGACATTTTAGTTTAAATCCTTAAGGAGGATTTTCGATTTATAAACTTACTAATTTTTGTTGGTTATATATTTGTCTTCTTTTTCGGATGGATTCCGCTTTTGTTTGCTTTCTTTTTTCCAAAATCTGTTCTGATCTTCCGAAGTACACATCTGCTGGAGTGAGGTTATTTATCGACTCGTGATAGCGCTTGTTATTGTAGTTTTCTACAAACTTCTCCAGTGCCTGGATGAGTTCCTCGGGATGATAAAAATGATTTAGTTTCACTACATTTTTCATCGTTCTGTGATAACGTTCAATCTTGCCCTGGGTCTGCGGATGCATTGGTTTTCCGTGAACCTGTTTCATCCTTAAATCGTCTTTCAGATAGCTTTTCAACTCATTGGAGACGTAGCAGGAACCGTTGTCCGAGAGCAGTTTCGGTTTGGCTTTGGTCTTTAATTTTGCTTTTTTAATGGCTGTGTCCACCGTTCGTTTCACATCTTCGGCTTTCATTGAGTCGCATAGCTCCCAGTGAATGATGTAGCGGCTGTAATCGTCCAAGATCGTGCTCAGATAGTACCATCCCCAGCCTATGATCTTGAAATAAGTAAAATCTGTCTGCCACATTTGATGCACAAATTCCGTTTTGTCTTTGAACTCATTTGCTGCCGAAAGAAGAAAATGATTCGGTGCCGGGATTAAGTCTCTTTGCTTCAAAATCCGGTAAACACTAGATTCTGAAATAAAAACACTTTGCTCATCGGTAATTTTGTAGGCCAGTTCCCTTGCAGATAATTCGGTGTGTTCCAAAGCGATCTCTACTACCAGATCTTTCTGTCTTTCAGGAATGCTGTTCCATTGCCTATGGTTTGTTCTTTTCGTAGTTTCCAAGCCATCATAGCCGTTTTCCAAGTAGCTTTGATACCATTTGTAAAAGCTGCTTCTAGCAATTCCAAAACTTTCCAAGGTTCGTTTCACGCCGAGTTCACTTGTGGTTACCGTTTGAATGATCTCGTATTTCTCAGCTGCCGATAATCTCATATATTTCCTGTATTTATCGATTAATCCAGCCTGTCTAAACTTTTTTTTACAATGTCATAGCGAACGACCAGATCAGCTACGATCTCTTTCAAACGTGCATTTTCCTTCTTCAGATCTGATACTTCATCACTCGTAGCCTCGCGAGCGACATCTCCATTTAAGCGCTTCTTTCCTGCTTCCATAAACTCCTTGTTCCAGGCATAAAACTGCGACTGTGCAATATTATGGTTCCTGCAAAGTTCGGCTACGGAAGTCTCCGCTCGAAGACCTTCCATCACGATTAAAATCTTTTGCTCTGCAGTGAATATTCTGCGGGTGTTCTGCCGAATATCTTTTACGAATTTCTCGGTCGGTTTCTTTTTCGGTGTTGCCATAATTAAAATTACTCTTTTTATGAAAACACTCCTTAAATTTTTAATGTCTAATGTCCACTTTTTGCTGACGATTTACAATTATTAAAAATTTATGAGGAAAAAGCGGATAATTCAAAAAAGGAACTATTTGAAGCATTGCAAAAGTTAGATGAAATAAAAAATGCCAAATGATAAAAGTTTTCCAATAATTGATTAAGCTATAATCTATTTTTAAATTTAACTTTTTCTCGTCAATTCTTCTTACCATTTTAACGTCTAAAACGATAATACTCGATAGACTAAGTTTCAAAAAACGTTAATCAATTATTTAACTAGAAAATAGAGATCTATATCCAGATTAAAATCAATCAAACAAACAAATTTCAAATTTTATTTTAATAACGTAAGCATAGGATGATAATGCAATGCTTAATTTTATTTGACATTAATATTTTCTACCATTTGCCAAATTTTTCTTGGCCGATTTCTCTAAACCAAGGTGCTAAAGGTTTTATTTTTTTTCCTGGATAGAATGACACATAAATATCAATTTTCCCCTAAGTAATTTTGTTAAAAAGTTTAAGATCTTAATCTAAAGATAAATCTCATGCAGAGATAGCTTTTAAAAAGGAATATTTAATGAAAGTATTTTTAGTTGGAGTATTTTTGTAAAGAAAAAAAATAATAAATAATTTTAATACGACGAGTTTTGTCGTTGCTTGCTAATATCTTTGCTTTAGAAATATAAAAGAAAACAAAAGAGTTAATATAATATGTATTATTAGAATCAGTAATTAGCTGCTAAAATTATAGAGTTAAATAGCGGATAAACATTGGTTTATTTTGTTAAGTTTAAATTTAGCATTTATTAGAGAGGCAAACTGATCAAATTTTAAGTAAAATAATTAGTCATATTGCAGAGATTTATCCGTTTGGTATAAAATAATTTTATATATTAGTTTTTTAATACCTTTGCATACTAGATGGCGGCAAACAACTTTGAAGATAAGTCTGATAAAACATTTGATTCTGCAGAAATTTTGGTTAAAAATAATCAAAAAAACTCTAGTATACATTGTTATTATTATTCATGTCTTCAATTGCTAAATCACTTTTTAAATGTACATTGTAGATATAGTGAAAAAGAAATTCGTGATTTAGCAAATGACAAAGAATCGCATAATAAAGTGATTAACTTGGTTAAAACAAAATTTGATGAAAGAGATATCAACGCCTTAAGTATTTTTGGAGAGTTGAATCTACTGAAGAAGGAGAGAGCGAAGGCTGATTATGGTATGGCCTTTGTGATAGATACCGATGACACAAGAAAAAAAACTGTAAATTTTAGGAAACAATTTAAAATATTAATTGATGACTTCTAAAGAATTTTTAAAAAGTAAATTGTTTGAGCTTTCAGCCGAATATCCAGCTACAACAATTAAGTATTATTTCGATACTTTTGATAATGATCATTTTATCTGTATTCATCCAAAAGATGATTTAGAAAAGATAATTATAAATGAAGCTATGGCAATCGATAGAGAGTTTATTAAGAAATATTCTATGGAATGTCTTTCTTTTATTGCACTAGATGATAGTTTGCATTTTGATGAATTAGTATTTGAATACACACCATCATCAATTCTAGAAATTAAAACAATTAATATTTCTAATGTGAGTGCTAGTTTCAAATCACACTATACAGAGAAAACTTCTTATACTCAACCTCTATTTTTAGTAAGAAAAATATCTAGAGAAGCTATTGTAATTGAAAAAGAGGATGATGAATTTGCATTTGCAGCTTAATTATGAAGACAAAATTAAATGATATTATTCTTATAAAGACAGTTTTTGAGAGAATCTGTCTTAGAATTTGAAGATGACTTCGAATTAAATACTGATATAAATATTTCTCATGGTATTACAGGTAATAATGTTCTCGTAGTCTTTTTTGAATATATTTTGAATTTAGATTTAAAATCAGAAGATAAATTATTGCCTCAATTTAAATATTCTTCAACGCATGTTGCTCAATTCGAATTAGAAGAAAGTGCAAAAAATGAGGAAGATTTTGAAAATAAACTTGAAAGATTTGCAAATATAAATGCGGCTGCAATTATTTTCCCTTTTATTCGTGAAAATGCGGCTACAATTTCAGCAAAAGCAGGTATGTCACCGATTATAATACCTGTCACAAATTTTGTAAAGTTATACGAAGAAAAGAATAAGTAACCTTAATTATAAAGCCTCATATTGAGGCTTTTTTTATGTATTTCATTTTATACTATATTGTAATAAAAAAATTAAATTTATAAGGTTAATTATTAATTTGCGGTTATTATGAAAATTATCGAATTAAAGAGTTGAATTAATAATAATTTATTCTCATTGCACGACTTTTAAAGGCCGAAATTTAATAATAGATATACAATTTAGTCTCAAAAAACGATAAGATAGTTTTAAATTGCTGAATGTTTGGTATGATTTGTAACAATCAATGATTTTTTCATAGATTTCTTTTTATAAATATTAGAGTAAATTTGTTATCAATAATATGCTGTATATCTTATGAAAGATCAATTTTCCGACATTATTCAAATTATAAAGAAAGCTCGAAATAATGCTGTAAAGGCTGTGAATTCAGAATTGATAAATCTCTATTGGAATGTTGGAGCATACATCAGCCAAAAGATAGAAATCAGCGAATGGGGACAAGCTGTTGTAAAAGATTTATCAGAGTTTATTATTAAAACTGAGCCTGAAATCAAAGGTTTTTCTGATAAGAACCTGTGGAGGATGAAACAGTTTTATGAAACTTATAAAGATTCTCCAAAACTCTCACCATTGGTGAGAGAAATTAGCTGGAGCCATAATATGATTATTTTTTCTCGGTGTAAAACATCGGAAGAGCAAGAATTTTATCTCAAAATAACTAAACAAGAGGGCTACAGTAAGAGAGAATTAGAACGACAGATTTCTGCGAGTCTGTTTGAAAGATCCATGATCGGTCATTCGGCACTCTCACCAGCATTGAGAGAAATGGATTCAAAACTTATAAATGCTTTCAAAGATAGTTATGTTTTTGATTTCTTAAACTTACCAGATATCCATTCTGAAAATGATTTACAGAAAGGTTTAATCAAACAAATGAAAGATTTCATCCTCGAACTAGGCAGAGATTTTCTGTTTGTCGGAGAAGAATATAGAATTCAAGTAGGTTCTTCGGACTTCTATATTGATTTACTTTTTTATCATCGAGGATTACAGTGTCTAGTCGCTTTCGAACTAAAAGCAGATAAATTTAAACCCGAACATTTGGGACAGCTTAATTTTTACCTTGAAGCACTTGACCGAGATGTGAAAAAGATCAATGAAAATCCAAGCATTGGAATTTTATTATGTAAAGACAAGGATAATGAGGTTGTAGAATATGCTTTGAGCAGAAGCCTTTCTCCTACGATGGTTTCGGAATATAAAACCCAGCTCCCGGATAAAAAAATACTTCAACAAAAACTACATGAATTACTTGAACATTAATAGACTAAATATTCAGCAAACTCTATTTTCATAGATTAAATATCAGAATGTTTGATGCATTATATAAACTTAAAATGTAAAAGTCTCAAAAAACGATATGCTCGTTGACGGGATTAAATACCCAACAACACAGCCACAATAAACTTATCGAGCTTGCAAAAGAGATATTGTCGACAACAGATTTGTCAGTCGCTGAGATTACCTATCAATTAGGTTTTGAATATCCGCAGTCATTCAGCAGGTTGTTTAAAACTAAAACGTCTATGACTCCGGCTCAGTTCAGGCAATCATTTAATTACCAAATTTAGAAATAATATCAAAAAGCGATTCAGGTTTAAAGCTAAATCCTGAATTGCCTTTAAATAAATAAGCTGACTTTCTATTTTACGACCGTCGCTTCAAATTCCACTTTCAGTGTTTCAAAAAGTGTTTTAACTTCCATCACAGTGGTTGCCTGCTGCATTTGATGTTTAGAAATCCAATTTTGAAGAACATCAAAATTTTTGAATAGCTCACTATGCTCCGTAGTAAAGACATTAAGTCGGACAATATTTTTCACTTCAAAATCTGCCTGAAGAATAACCTTTTCTAAATTTTCCAATGCTTTTTCAATTTGAATTCTCATATCGGCCTCACTTGAAATACCATAATTGTCAATCGCTGTCTGACCAGACACGTAAAGCGTACTCTGCACATTTTTCACTTCTACAGCCTGAACATAATTCCTTGCATCCTGCCATTCCCAAGGGTTGATAACTCTCTTTTCCATATATTTTTTTTTAACAATGGAACAAAGTTCGGTGATCAAAGGCTGGATTTTGTGTGATGTTTGTCACAATTATTGGTGCTCCGAGAAAAAACGGCTTAGTGTTTCCCTTGAAATTCCCAGATAGAGAGCCAATGTAGTTTTGGGGATTCTTTGCAGTAATGCGGGATAATATTTAAGAAAATGCTCGTACCGGTGCTGAGCGGTCAATGTTATTAAAGATACGACCCTTCGTTGATTGGAAATATGACCGTTTACTGCCTTATGAAGAAAAAAACTGGCCATAACAGGAATTTCATTAAGGATTTGATGGTAATGACTGTAAGATATTTTCAAGATTTCAGTTTTTTCGATGCACTGCAAAACTTGTGATGCTTTTGTCTGCGTATAAAACGCCTTGTAATCACTTTCCCACCAATCTTCCATTGCGAAAGAGATGATATGCTCATTCGCATCACTATCCGTAACATAGAGCTTTACAAGGCCTGATACAATAAAATATAAATGTTTTACTTCGTCATTCTCACGAATGATGAAATCCTTTTTTCCAAAAGTTTCTTTAACAAAAAAAGACATCACTTTTTCCAAATCTTTTTCGGAAATTTGAACGGTTTTTCTTATATGTTCGGCTAATATATCCAATTCTTGTATTTTATAAAGTTGTCCATGGGAGCTTGGTAAAGCGAGACTAAATTTAAGACAAATAATAGGATTAATTCCTATCTGCTTTTTAGTAGCCGACTTCTAATTTTTTTTTTCAATCATTTCTAAATTGTTCAATTTAATAAAACCAGACATAGGAGCAAGCCTCGACAATATTTCGTAACTTGTTATACACCCAACGCAATTTCCCACAGTGGCGTAATTTCTACATTATAAAGTTACCCCGTTACCTAAATGTTACAGTTACTTTTTGATACTTTGTTACCTGTTTTAATAAAACGTTGATACATTTGCAGGGATAAAATTATCGTTCTTTAAAAATATAAATTTACAATAATTAAATAAGACCTTAAAAAAATGGAACAATTTACATTAGTCATCAAGTTTACCGCAAAACCAGACAATTACAAACAATTTAAAAAAGCCCTTGAAGACCTTTTTGAAACGGTGAGCCAACAGGAAAATTTCGTTCACGCAACTATTCATCAGAATATTCAAAAAGCCGAAGAATTTTTTGTTTATGAAGTATGGAATGAGGACATTGAGCATTTTATGAATGTCACTCTCAAGCAACCTTACGTTTTGGAATGGGAACAATTGTTATTGGATTTGGAAATAGAACGTGAACCATCGGTCTACCAGTCTTTTGCGAAATTTAAAAAATAAAAAAGCGTCTCAAAAATAACTTTGAGACGTTTTTTTAAATAGTCACTGCGTTGTAATGGATAATAAAGATTTACTAGAATAAAATAAGAGATAAATAATATATGATTAGAATTTATTATAAATTCATAACTAAACGTTTTGATAGTGTAGCAAATTAAAATGCATTTACTATTTAGTAAATGCATTTTAACTTTTGTAAATCTTACGTTTAGATAAAATGATATTTTATAATTAGTTTTAGCAACATTAAAAAACTTAAGTCTCAAAAAGCGATGGATCTATTACTTACGCCATCAGAATAGCCATCTATCCAGATTGACAATTAGTAGAAACAATTTTATTCAATCCTGTTTGCTGATAAGCGCAGATATGTGAGTAAAGTACTAGGAGTTTATAAGCAAAGTGGGAATTAAAGTGGGGTATTTTTGATTTCAATGAAGTTGCACAGAAAAAATTTCATAAAAGTTTTCAACCTAATTGCAGAAGGTTTGGAGTGTATATTAAAATTAAATTCTCTATAATTAGTATCTTTCATCATTGATAACTTTAGATTTAGACGTAATAACTTTATGTTCCAAGTTGTCATATTAAAAATATACGATGAACAAACTACTATCATTTCTATTTGCCCTAGCCAACACGTTCGCTATTTCTCAAAATATGAACAATTCAGAAAGCCCGGTATATTTGATACTTGACAAAACTGCAGAAGTGCTTCTTAAAAATTCTAAAGCTTATTCGGTCTCCATCGGTATTGTAAAAGACGGAAAAGTTTACACCAAACATTATGGCGAAATAGACAAAGGAAAAGCTAACAAAGCCGACAACAATACATATTTCGAAATCGCTTCTGTCACAAAAGTAATGACAGGTTACCTGCTTGCTCAAACTGTTATGGAAAAGAAAGTGAAACCGGATGACGACATTAGAAAATTTCTGAAAGAGGATTATTCCAATCTGGAATACAATGGAAAACCAATCACTATCAAAGATTTAATTTCTTATCAATCTGCAATTCCAAGCGTTTTACCTGACGACAGAGAGATTATGAAGACTTTTGATGACAACACGACATTCAAATTGGTAGAATTGACTAAAAACTATACTAAATCAGATTTTTTGCTTGACCTGAAAAAAGTAAAACTAGACACGATTCCTGGAACAAAATACCTGTACAGTAATCCAAGTCTAGAAATGGCTGGATTGATGCTTGAGAATATTTATGGAAAGCCTTTTGAAAAATTATTAAAAGAAAATCTCTGGTCAAAACTGAAAATGAACCAGACAAAATTTGCATTGGATCCTAAAGAAAAGTTAGCGAACGGCTATAATACAAACCATGTTCTGATGCCTAATTTCAATAGTCAGTTGTGGGGCTCATCTGGCCTTCAGACAAAATCGACTTTAGGAGATTTAATGAAATTCCTCAAATTTGAATTGGAAGGCCAAAACAAGACGGTGCAAGAATCACAACGAAATATCACAAACAGTAATCAAAATTGGTACGGCTATTTTTGGGACAATATCTATGTATCAGAGTTGGGGAAATATGCCTTCAAACACGGAGGTGCTTATGGCAATCAAGTGATGTTTTCTATATTTCCGGAGCAGAATCTGGGTGTATGCTTAATGGTCAATATCAGCGGACCGGAAACCGGCGAAATTCTAAGCAACTCCACTTTTGACATTGCCAATGATTTACTGCTTGATTATCAAAATAAAAACATCTACGGTTATAGATTAACGGATGACAAAGTTATTTTCAGTTATAAACACGATAAAAAGTTAGACGTTGACTTGATAAAGAGCGTTTCAATTCCTGGCTTATTCAATGATTGGAATTCAGAAAATAAATCATTTCAAATGATCAGAAAAGACAAAAATACATTTGAACTTGAAATTCCCAGATCACAATTTGAGAAAGGAAAAGAATACCAATTCAAGTTTGTAATTAATAAATTCAGATGGATATCAGCGCCTAAATATGCTTTAAATGCAGATCAATCACAGGATAAAAACTTGGTGTTAAAAATTGATTAAACACGATAAGTATTATCACATTTATGTATTATGATAAATTTAAAATTATACAAAAAATTTAACAATCAAAACAAAATCTATCAAAATGTAGGATTTCATATATTTGGGGTAAACTATAACTAAGAAACTTATGTCATATTACTCAGTTGAAGAGCTAGCTCTAAAAGATGACTCAGAAGAAGAACAAATAAGAACTCGTAAAATATTTGAAGATTTAAAATTAAGAGGATTAAGAGGAGAAAAATTATTAGAACGTGAGAAAGAATTTCTATGCACATTGTTAAAATTAACTTTATATAAAGACGATGGTAGACCAGAAGATTTTAGCATTTGTAATGATTTTATTTTTAGAGAACTTTATCTAACATATTTTCATAACGATTTAGCAGGTCCATTTTATAAAGCAAAAAGAGGGAAAGTAGTTGAAGTTGAAGATAAAGAAAAGTTTAAAGATTTAAAAACACTCCAAGTCATATCTGATAAATGGCAAAAGGAACTTGCAATTGAAAATCATAAAGATCAAATTTTACAAGAATTATCAGCGGAAACAAGAAAAGATTTAAAAGCTCTCGACAAAAAATATCCCAAATTGCTTCGCAGATTTAAGAAAAAGCAAGATGATTATAGATTACAGAAAGATAAATTGATTTTACAATCAAAATTCATTTATTTATTGACAAAAAGTGTAATGGAAGATTATCATCAAGCTGATTTTGAAATTCCTTTTTCGGGAGAAATTTTAGAGTTTACTTCTTACTCATTGATACACATTACTAATAGACATTATGCCCAACATATAAAAAATAATGATACTAAAACATATCATTATAAAAACTTCTTACCAAAAGAGCTCCATTTAAATTTAAAATTAATTCTGGTAGAAATTGATAAGCTCAATGTCATTGATATTTCACTGACAAATAATATAATCTTTGTTTATGAAGGTGTATTTTATCATTTATGGATTGAGAAAAAAACTAAACAAGTCAAAGGAAAGAGCAATGTTTTATTTAATAGGATTCAGTCATTTTATCCTATTTATGATAAAAATAAGTTAAGAGAAATAGAAAATGAATATACTTTAGTTACTGTTAGTCCAAAATTAGATGTATTCAAAAGGAGCTAGATTTAATTAATAATATTTTAACTCGTTTGTTTGCCTGATTTAAAATTTAAAAGATATCTGATTCTTCTCATTATTCAGAGCTTGACAAAATCGATACAAAAAAATATTATTGAATATTTGAAATAATCTCACAAAACGATCGGCTATAAATGAAAACCTATCTCAAAAGAAATTATCAATCCACCAGTTTATTCCCTATAAATCAAAAAATTTTAGGATGGAACTTATTGCCAATAGAAGGAAAAGGTTTAGTTGCAAAATTTACCGGAAGCGATAGATATGCGCATATAGAATTAATTATGCAGAAATCCGATATTGATTATGGATCTGAGGTTTTATGGAACATAAGTGAAAATCAAATTCCTTACAACTTTGGACACAGGTCAATTGTAGATGAAACGTTAACATTTTTTACAAATTATGTTTCAGGAATAAAAGGAAAAACAACTTTTCTGAAATTTGAAATAACAAATATTGGAATTCATTTTTTGGACACTCGACCAGAACACTTTGAAGAAGCTACGATGAAAGCTATAGTTAATTGTTTTGACAAAACTATCAATCCGTTTAATGGTGATTTAGCCGCAAGAATTTCAAAACAGACTTTGGAATATAGTCGCCAACATAAGCTTGGATTTTTAAAAAATGAAATAATAGAATCACTTAAGATTGATAATATTTCAGAAATTTTTGCAAAAATCTTCAGTAGCGAGAATATAGATTTACGAATGCTTAATGGAGCTAATTTTAATGTTTATATGAATGATAGTTTCGAAAAAAGAAAAGTATTGTTAGAGACATCAGATATAGAAACCTTAAAAAAATTTGATGCCATAAATGATTGGGAAAGTATTACGGATATTGGAAAGGCTCATATTGCAAAAATTTTAAAAGACCAATACGATATGAGTTACCATTTCAATATTAAATTTGAAGATTTTAATAAATGAGGAAAATCCCTAAAACTGCCTAACAGTGCTTTTGCAAAATTGCTGTTGTAGTGCTTGTCAGAACGTGCTTTTCCATAACTTCGTTTAATCTAGCCGAGCGAACTCAGTTTCAATTTCCGCAACTCCCGCAAAGCCAAAGGACTTTGCTATTGCTATTAAATCTCACAAAACGATATTCACTTTGAGTACATTTGAATGTTAGCATCAATTTAATGAAAGAACCTACAATACATAATGAAGATCCTAATCTTGAGCACAATCTTTTGGACACCAACTATCTAAAATATAAAGGGAAGCTTTTTACAGGAACTCTTTTATATGATGATACCAATCCCGTTTCTTATATCGAATATACAAATGGCGATTATGATGGAGATAATGTATCATACCATAACAATGGACAAGTAGCTGCAAAGAGTAAATATAAAGAAGGAAAATTCATATCTGGTGAAGAATGGTATGACAATGGGCAATCACGTTATAACTCTGATAAGGGAAATATTATTTTTGATAAAGATGGAATAATAACAAAAGAAAATAATGTCTGGTATTATAAGAATGGAAAAGTAAGGCTAATAACAGAAGATACAACAACTAAAATTTATTCTGAAAGAGGTAATTTAGTAATATTAATTGAGCCAAGTGAAGGGGTTATTAACAGCTATCCAACATCCAGAATAACATACTATCATAAAATTCTGAAAGAAGAATACAAAAATTTGACTGAACATATTTATTTGTATCCTGAAGACAACTTTAATTTCAGAAATAGTATTTTTATTTTTTTAAATTCCTGGATAATAGAACTTTATAGAGCCAATTTAAAGAAAGAAGCTTTACAATTAATTAATATGATGATTAATGATAGTGAAGAAAGACTCAAAGAAAATCTTCATTACAGAATTCAAAGTCTTGAACAGAATTTTGTTCATAACTCAAAGATTTTTATAAAACGTCTTATCAATAGGGAATTTGATGATAGTAATCCAAAAATTAATAATAAACTATCAATAATTATTTTAGCTGATGATGTATGAAACTACAAATCAAAGATTTAATTTTGTTTTAAATGAGTCTCAAAAAACGATAGATGAAAGTCCATAAATGTACCTCTTTTTATGATTATTGGAAAGGGAAGGGTAGGTTATCAATTACGCTAAATATTATAAGTAATTTTAGTTTAAAAGTCTATATTTACCATTTTTAACATTAACCATGTCTCTGTTATGGCAAAGTTACTCTGGTCAGTCATTTTAACGGTACAATCCATTACCCTGATCAATGCTCAGATTAAACCTTCTCAGATTGATAGTCTGATCAAAGCTTATGTTACGATCAATAAATTTAATGGTTCGGCACTTATTATAAAAGGAGGTAAAATCTTTTTTGAAGGAGAATGTGGATATCAGAATGTATCTTCAAAACAGCCCATCACAAGGCAGAGTATATTTCCAATCGGTTCATTATCAAAATCATTTACGGCGCTGGTTATTTTAAAGCTGGCTGAAGAAAATATATTGTCTGTAGAAGACCCGATCAGTAGATATATATCAGGCTATCCTAATGGGGACCGCATTAAAATCAAACACCTGCTGACAAACACCGGAGGTATTTATGAAAAATTTAGAAATCCTGAATTTTATTCCAAGCTTGCTTCTGCTCGTATCTACAGTCAGGACGAAAAAATGGCGTTTTTCAAAAATCAGCCCTTGGATTTTGCACCTGGAACGCAGTTCAGTTATTCAAATTCGGGTTTTGATCTCTTAGGAATCATTATCGAAGACGTCACCAGGTCATCGTATGCGGATGCTGTAGATCAATATATTTTTAAGCCACTAAAAATGACTGATAGTGGATTTGACTTTCCAAATCTTCAAAATAAAAACAAGGTAAATACGTATTCTTTTATTTCCCCATCCAAATATACGCCGGCCGGGCCCTGGAATGCCAGCTTGACTTTCTCATCGGGCGGTTTGTACAGTACTATTGGAGATCTCCATAAGTTTTACAATGGATTAAAACATTTTAAGATGATCAGTGAAAAAGTTTTCCAGCAGGCAGTTACCCCTTATCTTGGAGGCTACGGATATGGATGGTTTATTGATCAGATTGAAGGTGAAAGAGTTATTGATCATGGAGGGAATATTGAAGGGGCTACCAGTTATTTTTTAATGAATCCTGAGCTAGATATCTGTATCATACTTTTGAACAATATCACATCAACCTCTTTAGAAAAAATAGGAAATACGATGTATAGGGCTTTACGGGACAAACCGTATTCTATTCCACAACCCAAACAGACGATTCAGTTAGAAGACCATGTCCTTCAAAAGTACACTGGTATTTTTAAGGCTTCTGAAAAATACCAGGTTACCGTGTTGAAAAAGTCAGGTCAGTTATTCATCCGGATCAATGATGAAGGTCCAATACCTTTTTCAGCAGAGAAGGAAAATGTTTTTTATACGAAGGACGCAGATATCGTCTTGGAATTTATATCAACAAACAACAGGGTTACCCAATTAAAAATTATACAAGGACTATCGACAAAAATAGCTGATAAACTTTTGACGATGGATCAGAAGGAATAATAAAGAATGTTATTCGCTCAATACGTCTCACAAAATGATGATTCTGAGATGCTCAAAGAAATGATGCGTATAATTTAATTACCACATAAATTTTTATATTAGTTACATGAAAAGTTCTACGAAACTATTATGGATTAGATTATCGCAATGCGTAAAGTCAAAAGTTACCTTCCATAAATAATTCAACCTTTTAGTATAAAATTAGCAAAACAAAAAAATGGCAAATAAATATTTCGGAATTTTTTTTTTCATAAACTTTTTTTCTATTTCAATCTTTGCTCAGCAGGTTGACAAATCAAATTCAGTTAAAAGAAGTGAAGCGTCTACTGATTTATATAATGAAATCTTTTCGGCAGATAATTCTTTATTTAATGCCTTCAATAATTGTGATACATTGTCCTACAAAAAATTCTTTACTGAAGATCTTGAGTTTTATCACGACAAAGGTGGATTGACTGTTTCACTTAAAAACGAGCTACAATCATTTACGGATAATTGCAAAACAAATTTACATTTACGACGGGAACTTATAAAAAGTAGTTTAGAAGTTTATCCAATTAAAGATTACGGAGCTATTGAAATTGGAATGCATCGTTTTTATCACAGAACGAAAGAAGGAATGGAGAAACTTGGCGGAACGTATAAATTTGTTCATGTTTGGCAGAAGAAAAATGAAGGGTGGAAGCTATCAAGAGTAGTCAGTTATGGACATGACTGAAAAAAATAACTGCAGGTAAAATGGTATAGCCAAACGGGGCTGAACGGCTTCGATTAGACATTTCTGCAAGGTTCAACTTTTGTACTTCGATTAATCTTCTGTGTTAAAAATCACCGCTCTTAGCAATACCGAATATCATAGATGAAATTGAATCTCAAAAAACGATTAATAGTTGCTTGCAATTTATGAAAGCAATTGCTGAATGTTTGGAGTATTTTATTATATCAGGTCCATCATTTTTACTGGATAACGATCCGATGTCCCCTAACCTGACGATAAAGTAAATTTTGTAATTTTGGTAAATGATAGAAAGACCACAGTTCAATCAGGAGCTTTACAGTTCCATCGCTAAAATTATTATTGATGCAAAAACCCAAGTTTACAGAAGCAGCAATACGATATTGCTGAAAATGTATTGGGAGATTGGAAAGCTTATCATTGAAGATGAGCAGGACGGTAAGTTCCGGGCTAAGTATGGTAAATCAGTTTTGAGAAACCTTGCTGAACAAATATCATTGGAATTTGGGAAAGGTTTTAATGAGAGGAATCTTAATAATATGCGGGCTTTTTTCATAGCATTTCCAATTTGGAACGCAGTGCGTACCGAATTAAGCTGGACCCATTACAGAATAATCTCCAGAGTTGAAAATCCTGAGCATAGAGTACAATATATAGAACATTCGATTGAAGGAAACTGGAATACCAGGACACTTCAAAGAAATATTGACAGTCAGTATTTAGGAAGATTACTGAAATTACCAAGACAGGAAAGCAAAGAGGTATCCAATTTTATAAAAGATCCATATATCTTTGAATTCTTAGGTCTTCCGTCAGACATAGCACAGACTGAAACCCAAATAGAATCGGCTTTAATAACGCATCTTCAAAAGTTCTTGATGGAGTTGGGAAAAGGATTTGCCTTTGTGGCGAGGCAACAGCATATTGTTACTGATACCTCCGATTTTTTTGTGGATCTTATATTTTATAACTATTATCTGAAGTGCTTTGTACTTGTTGATCTGAAGACCCATAAGCTTACCCATGAAGCGATAGGTCAAATGGACATGTATGTAAGGATGTATAATGACCTTAAGAAGGGAGCAGATGACAACCCTACGATAGGAATTATCTTATGTACCGAAAAAGATGAAACGGTTGTAAAGTACTCTGTAATGTCAGACAATGAGAAGTTATTTGCAAGTAAATATAGAACATATTTACCTGACGAAGGAGAATTGAAACAGCTGATCGAAGCAGATAGAGTAAAATTTCAATTGGACAATCAAGATTAAATATAGAACTGTTTTAAAATCTCAAAAAACGATTATTAAACCATATGATAAAGCCTTTAATAACAGTATTCTTATTTCTATTTCTAATAAACTGTACGAGCCAAAAAAGAGATGAAGAACAGATTACAGAGACTGTTCAAAAATTTTGGTCAGCTGTTCGGGATGACAACGAGGAAAAATATCTTTCGCTAATAGACAATAGTGAGGGGGATCTTAAATTAGCTATGTTAGATCAATTACATTTTCTTCATCGAAATTATAATAAAATTAATAAAGAAATAGAAAAACAAGGCATTCAAATCAAAAATACAAATGAGTTAGGTCCCCAAAAGGCGGTAGAATATACTTTTAATAAACCTGCTACAGATGTAATACCATTGTCAGTACAGCTATTCTTTTTTAAGCCGCAAGGTTACCAAACTATTTTTAATGTAAGAATATTAGGCAATTTGCCAGCTTGGGAGAATTAATGTTAGCTGATCTCACAAAACGATATTTAACCTGCGTTCTTGCCCTCTTTATCTATGGGAATGTTACACTTTATGATTATGATATTATTTAGGATCTATTCATCCTAATATTTGTAGTAATCTTGTTAAAGTAGATTTGCATACTATTTATTTTTTTGTTTATTTTGCAAAAACTAATATTAAACCTATGAAAACAAAATTCATGAGTAGTGCATTACTTATTGCACTACTGTTTACTTCATGTACTAATCAAGAAGATTTTTCAAATCAGGAAATCACAAATCTACCAACATCCTCAAAATTGACTGCAAAGGTAAATAATACGGAGAATGTTGAAAATTTCATCACCTTATCTAATAAAACTGCAGCGTCATATAAACGAATGCTATTTTACATTACTGAGAATGCAACTAGTAATGAGTTAGATGATATTAATAAGGCTGTTGAAGACTATTACAAAAATGTTGATACCAATTTTATTGATTCATCAGAAAAAATATCATTCTTAACTGCTAATAATATTAATCCGGAATTTAAAATTACAGGTGAAATAGGAAATATTTTCTCGAGAAATACTGACATTGATGGATTAATAGATGATTTAAAAATTTATCTTTCAACATTAGAAAAGTCTCAAAATTTCAATGAAGATGATCATATTACAGCTAATATGTTATTAAGCCTGGCAGAATATGTAGATGAAAACCCAAATGATAGATTTGGTCTAATTTCTCACAACGAAAACATATCCTTAAGAAGTAGAAAGAAATGTGCCGTTGGAGTAATTGGGGCTGCTGGAGTAGCTGCTTTTTCCGGTTGTATTATGGGAGGAAACTCCGGTCTCATAGCGGGACTTCATGGAGCTGCAGCAGGTTGTGTTCTTGGAGGAATGGTTGGATTTATAGGAGGTGCTTTGTCTGCATATGGTTCATTAGCGGCTTGTAACTAAAGGATAAATGGCTCTCTAATCTCTAATAATAATTGTAATTTCATTTATAATTAGACATACAATTAATGTCCCAAAATTAAAATAGAGATGTCGTCGACCAGTGTCGGTGCATCAATGGAGGATATCAAACTAACTTTTTAATAGCACTAAAAAAATTATGAAAATAAAAACTAATATTTATAATATTTTACTTATCTTATCTTTGACTGTATTCATTTCTTGTAATGAAGAACATTTCAATGTCGAAAATGATTTGCAAACAAATAATGTTGATTATTTTAATCGTGAATCTACTGAACGTGAAAATTCTGATTCTGAATATATTAGTGGAGTTAAGATGTTTTCAAGAAACTATAAGGATATGCTTATTTATATTACTGAAAATGCAGAAAGTAATGATGTAGATGATTTAAATAAAAGCATTTTAGATTTTATAGATAAAAGACCAAATTTTGTAGATCCTTCACTAGAAATTAACTTCCTTCAAGATCCTCATGATCTAAATTCCTCGACAGATAACTTATCTCAAAACCTAAATTTTATAACTAATCATTATAGTTCAAATTATGACGAGATGGCTTTAAAATTAGAAGAGTACACTGTTGAATTAGAACAAGAAAAAAGCCTTAATAGAAGAGAATATTTAAATGCAAACTTAGTTTTAAGTATCGTTCAATATATTAATGAGAATGATAACAATAGGTTTGGTTTTTACACAACAACTGGCAAATCTAAAAGAGCTTGCCTAGCGAATGTAATTGGAGCTGGTGTGCTTGGAGCAGGAATAGGTTGTTGGGGCGGAGTAAAAGCTGGTGCTTGGTTTGGACTACAATCTGCAGCTGCAGGTTGTGCCATCGGAGCTGCTTTTATGGGAGTGTCTTCCGCACTTGCTGCATACGGTACAAATGCAAATTGCTAAAAATTTAAGAGTACTATTCTACAAACATAGAATGATTTAATACTTAGTAAATGACTTTTATTAAATTCATACTTGAAAAACACCCGAATAATTTGAAGGAAGGCATAACAATTTTTTTCCTCTTTTCATTTCATATAGTACTTAATACATGGTTAAACAGCCATTGCTGTTACTGCAAAAAAAATTAAATAGCAATATAAAAATAATGCCTACATTTTGTAGGCATTATTTTATTTGTTTAAGCGGTAATGCCTTTCAATGTTGAGGGCTAAAGAAATTACGAATCCTCTAATAACTATCCATAATAAAATTTCGTTAATTTCACCATTTTACGGATTTCCATAAACAGTCAACTGCAATATTTATTACTTTGCAAATAATATATACCATATAAAAAATGATTAAAGTTAACATCCATTAGAACAATGCAATACACAACAGGAGATCCTTATCAATAGTTTGCATGATGATCAGAAAGATTTTCATTCCTTATTATTTTTCATGGAAATGACTCTTACCACTACTATAATTTGAATATTGACCTATACAAGAAGATTATGAGGAATTGCTGCAAGGCTTAGGAGGTAACTTTAAAATTGAGATGGAAAAGCAAGGATTTGACTATTGTAAGAGCATATTATCCTTTGCTCGCTATGTTAGAGAAGAAAGGGATATCGGATTGGACGACTTTCTTTTAAATATGATGGGGCTAGAAGACTACGAAAAGTACCATAATTTAGTTGGATCTAATACCAGAAAATGATTAATCTTATAAAATGATAATTCAGCAAAAATGGGTAAAGAAAAAAAAATAGGCTACAGTTCTCCACTGAGATTTTATTGGGACGAACTCTATAAAAATCAAAAAAAACTTACTCCTGAATTTTCGGATGATATTATTTTCTCATTATTGAGATACAATATCCTATACTCTCCTCTTTTACCAGGTGAAAGCTTTGAAAAAAGAGATTTATTAATAACTGGCTTAGAATTATGGTTACGAGATTCTAAAGAAGATCTCCTGCATATTTTCTTTTTAGAAAAATATTTACAGGAATTTCTTGAGAACACCAATCTATCAGATATAGACGGAATAAGAAAATATCTTTATGATAATGGTGAAAAGAAACAAATTAGTTACACTAAAATAAAAGGACATACAAATTGCGTTTATTATTCTTTTGGATTACATATTCCTAATGAAAAAAACGGTTATGCTTTTGCCTTGACTTTATTTGAAAATAATACTTTAGAATTATATTTCTCGCATGGTAAAAATAATGGTGTTATGTCAGACATATTTTATAAGGATTTAAATAATAAACATGACTTACAGGCAATTACATTATCAAAAATGTTCCGGCTGGCTATCAACACAATTGCATATATGAAATGTTTTCCCGAATGTGTAACAGATGGTGTTCCTAAAATTTCATTTCCGAGAGGTGAAGATAGATCAGATAATAATGTAGTTTTTAAAATGTCCGATAAAATTTATGATGAAAGGAGCTATCAAATTTCTAAAATACCACACTTCAGAAAAGGATATTTTAGATTACTAAATTCTGATTATTATACTCATAAAAAAGGGCAATTAATTTATATTTCTGAAACCATGGTAAAAGGAAAAGCTAAAACTGTTTCAAAATCTGACAATATCGAAAAATTCGGATCGTAGTTCAGTCTCAAAAAAGATCAATTCAGACCTTTGGAAATATCTTTTACTAATAAACTACTAAACAAGATTAAATTTACTATTGCATAGCAATAATACAAGAAATATTATTTTGAAAATGGGAATAACATTAAAGACACATAAAATGCTTTGGGCGCGTTCAGCTAATCGATGTGCTTTACCTTCTTGTAGAAGAGTATTAGTGGAAAATGAGACAGAAACTGACGATGCTTCAATAGTTGGTGATGAAGCACATATAGTAGCAAGAGAGAATGATGGTCCGCGAGGTATATCTGATTTGACACCTGAACAACGGGACAAATATGATAATCTGATTTTAATGTGTAAAGTACATCATAAACAAATTGATGATCAAGAAATGAAATATACTGTAGAAGTACTTCACCGAATGAAACTAGAACACATTGATTGGGTAAATAAAAATTTGAACCCAAACATTGATAAACAAAAATATGATGATATTTATGCAACATATTTCGAAAAATGGATGGAACTAGCGGATATTGATAATTGGAAAAATTGGTCATCTTATATTCTTGGTAATGGTCAACCATCTATTTCGGCAGAAACTCTATATAAACTTCAAGAATTAAACGAATATATTTTTTCTCGAGTTTGGCCAAAACGTTACGAACAAATAGAATTTGCTTTTAAGAATTTTAGATTAGTACTAAGTGACTTTATAAATGTATTTTCAAAATACAAAGAACCAGAGGAGAATGAAGATTATAAATATTATACAACTGAAAAATTTTATAGACGATTACAAGAATGGAACGTTGAAAAACATTCAGTATTAGCTGCTAAGTATGAATATCATGTTGATTTAGTACAAGATTTAATGATTGAATTAACAGGCTATGCAAATTATATTTGCGATATGATACGTAAATATTTTTCGAGTTTTTTTAGAATTGATAAAGGTGCCATATTAATCAGCTATGGGCCAGAGATGTATCTAAATTGGAAAACTTTAAGAATTGAACTTGATCAGTAGGTGAAAAATCAGTTCTTTATCAAGGTTTAAGAAGATTTATGACAGATCGAGAAAAAAATATTTATCATTTTGGTGACGGAGAAAGTGAAGATTATTTTCCTATTAAACTGGATTAATAATATCAAAAAACGATCATTTAAGAAAAGGATACGAGCTTTATGTACGGCGATTAGACCGATTGGGAAGAAGTTTAAAACATATTATTGATTTGGTGCTAAGCTTAAACGAACAAGGGGTTATTATAAAAGGTCTTACCGATGGTGTAGATACATCTACTATCAATGGACGTCTTTTTCTTAACCTAATGGCTTCGTTGGCTGAATATGAAAGAGAATTGATCAGAGAAAGAACTAATGCGGGATTACAATCGGCAAGAGCCAGAGGAAGGACGGGCGGACGACTAAAAGGATTTACAAACGAAACTATTTCAAAATTATTAATCATGAGGTCGGTTTATAAAGATACTACGAAAACACCGGAAGAAATTTATAAGCCACTTGGTTTGACAAGAGCAACTTTCTACCGTTATGCTAAAATCCTTGATAGCCATACAAATGAGGAAATATAAAAAATGACAATTAATAAAAATAAGTGATAATAAATTTTGAAATGTTATAACAAAGTTATAACTTTGGATTATGAAAACAAAAGTTAGAAAAATAGGTAACTCCTTTGGTATTATAATAGGAAGAAAAATCCTTGATCAGGTTGCTGTAGATAAAGAGGTCTCTTTGACTGTTGAGGATTCTAAAATTATAATAGAAGCTGTTAAGAGTAATAATCCCCGGGAACACTGGGAAGAAATGTTATTAAAAGCTAACTCTTTAGAAGATAAAGAGCTTTTAGAAGATTTTGAAAATGAGTTTGATAAATCGGAATGGACATGGTAAAAAGATTTGAAATATATTTTATTGATCTTAATCCTACGATAGGAAGCGAAATAAGTAAGATAAGACCCTGTGTAATTGTCTCACCAAATGAGATGAATAACGCTTTAAATACTGTAATCATTGCCCCTCTTACTTCTACTATAAAAAATTATCCTATGAGGGTTAATTGCAAGGTAGATGGTAAGAATGGGCAGGTTGCATTAGATCATCTGAGATCTATTGATAAAAGAAGGTTAAAGGCCAAGCTTACAAGTCTTGATAAACCTACCCAAGATGAAATTATAGAGACTTTACTCAATATGTTTTCTTAAAAAGAATACTCTCAAAAAACGATAAAATAATGAATAAACTAATGGACAAAATACAACTACATGAAATTTTTTTTCAAAGAAGTCATTCCTATTATATAGAGCAATTAAAATATTATGAACAAGGAAAAAAGTTCAGGTTTAGTTATTCAGCTTTAATATTTGGTATTTTGTGGTTTCTGTATAGAAAAATGTATTTGGAATTTTTTATTATTTTCTTTGTTTTTTATCTGGGAACAATTTTTGAAAATTTAGTTTTGACAAAACTTATTGGAATTGAGAAAACAAAAGTTGTACATTTCTCGGTTACTATTCTTCTTTTAATAACTTTAGGAATTATTGGAAATAATTTATATATCAAAAAAGCGAAAAGAACTTTAAGAAATGCTGAAGAAAAATTTCCCGAAATCGAAAATCAAAAAGAGTATATTTTTAAAAAAGGTGGAACAAGCTATATTTATGTAATAATTTTACTAGTTTTATTTATTCTTGCAATATTCATTAGTTAAAAACATCTGATAATAAGAATTTTCGTTAGGTGGACTGAAGCGCAAAGCTAAACGGCATTTTTTCAATTGGATTTTGCGATAATTTCCTATTGTATTCAATTTACCGTCCGAACAGACAGCTTGAAGTATGAAAATCAGTCTCAAAAAAATGATAGCAGTAAGCAAGAAAACTAAAATTAAACTTCTGTTGATGGTAAGGAGTATTATGGTGCGTATTGAGTATTATAATAAAATGGGAGGCAATGATTAACTCTTATTTTTATTACTTTTATATAATACAATGTAAGAGCAGTGGTGAAATCTACATGTCCAAATTCAATTTTCATCCGAGTTTATAAAGAATTAGATTAAAACTTGTAATAAATATGATTACTATAAAAATCAGACGCGAAAAAATGAATGCTGTATTTATGAAACATCATTTGAAAGGTCTGCCCTTTGATGCGGTGATTCATCATTTCAGCAAAAAAGATCCAAATGAACACATACATGATCATCCATTCAGTTTTACAACTCATATTTTAAAAGGCAGTTATGTTGAACGCATTTATGAAATCCACAAAGATGGAAGCTATACTTCCTCTTTATACCATAGGATCGAAGGAACGTCTCATTTTGTTCCGGCCAATACAATCCATGAGATTATTGAACTTCCGGAGGAGGAATGCTTTACTCTTATAAGACCCGGGGAAGAGAAAAGGAGACTTATTTCTATAGATTCGAAGAAGGTAAGGTTTTTACTAGAAAATGGAACCAACGTAAATTTAGGGAATTAATTCCATGAATGAATAGATTATAATTTAGCCGTGCGAAGAGCTATTGAAGAAAATTCGAATATAACTACCGAAGACTTAGTTATGAATGTAAGTGCATCTTGTTGGGAATTTCATGCTTAGGCAGTTGCTGGATTTGAAAGGTTCCTGAAAACCGAAATCTGCCATTTGATATATACTGAAAGCTTCTTTAAGAAAAATTCGTTAAAAAATTCTCATAATTAATGCTGGCTGGACTGTAGATATTCAAAAAATGATTATAAAGCTAATTGAAATGGTTGGAACTATTTAATATACATTTGTACAAACTTTAAAAAAGACTATGGGTAAGGTGATACCATTGATCACGCTTATAAATAAATTTATAGATGAAAAAGCATTACGGGAATAATTAAATCATTATGAAGGCTGTAATTTTTGATATGGATGGTCTGCTGATCGATTCCGAACCTTTTTGGCAATCTGCCGAAAAAGAAGTTTTTGGATCTTTAGGAATCGAGGTGACTGAGGTTCACTCATCCGTGACAAGTCGGATGACTACAAAGGAAGTAACAGAATATTGGTTCCGTCTTAAGCCATGGGAGGATATCAGTATACCCGATATTGAGATGAAGGTTATAAAAAGGGTTGGAGAGCATATAGGTCTCCACGGAAAAATAATGCCCGGAGTCATGGAGACCCTGGTTTATTTCAAGAAAGCAGGTTATAAAATCGGCCTTGCTACTAACGCTCCCGCTATTCTTATTCCCAAAGTATTAAAAAAGTTGAATATTGAATCTTACTTTGATGCTGTGCTTTCGGCTGAGTCTGTCGCTAAAGGAAAACCTGCACCTGATATATATGTTCAAATGGCTTCAGACTTGTCGATTGATGCTGCGCGATGTATCGTATTTGAAGATTCAAAATCAGGGATGTCTGCTGCTATAGCTGCCGGAATGACGGTGGTTGCTGTTCCTGCCAGAAAACAATATGATGATGTTGAATTTGATGCTGCGCACCTTAAAATCGGAAGTCTTCTCGATCTTACCGAAGATCATATTCACGACTTAAATCATAGAGGATACTATAATCTGAAATAGAACTCATATTAATAGGCAGGAACAGGGGGAGGACTTGAAATTTTCCAATACTTATAATAGCAATTGAGTTAATTATCACGATATAGATCTTCATGCAAATGCCGTATTACATAATGTATAACTATCAACTTATAAAAATCTCAAAAAACTATAGATAAAATATTTTTTTCCAGTAATTTCAGTCAATATCTAACCGATCAATATCACTTTTATCCAAGTTGATGTTTATGATAACCTGAACTATAAACTAACTTTTCCAAATGGAGGATTCGGAATTTCAAGATTGCCTCTTAGGGTTTCTGCCTCATATTCTGTTCTGAAAATACCCCGATCCTGTAAAATTGGAACAACCAGGTCAATGAAATCACGTAAACCGTGTGGATGGTCTTGCCGTATTAAAAGCATGTCCATTGCACCGACTTCGTACCATTTCTGAATTTGGTCTGCAACCTTTTCAGCGGGCCCGAAAAATTGTGGTCTGGGAAGACTGTTTCTTGGAATGAGCTGCATCAATTCCATATATTTTTCAATTGCGTCTTTTTCTGTTTCGCCAACAATTGGATTTTGTGAAATGGATATAATGAAATCTTCAGGACGTCTTTGTTTGGCAATAAGCTTCTGTCTTATTTTGTCGGACAACGCCGCTGTATCTTCCCAATCATAACCGTGAGTAAACACACCGTCGGTGTAGCTCGTTGCAATTTCCATAAAGTTTTCGGAAGTTCCTGCGGTGTAAAGCACCGGTCTGCCCTGAACTGAACGGCTGATATTTAAAGGACCTTCTACGGAAAAGTAATCACCACGATAGTTGATGTTATGCATTTTGTGATGATTTAAAAAGATTCTCCTTTTCTTATCACGGATAAATGCATCATCTTCATAAGTATCCCAAAGCCCTAAAACGATTTCAATGAATTCTTTATTCATCGGATATTGGTCTCTCTTTGTCAAATGTCCACGGCTGAAATTGACCATTCCGCCAGGATTGGAAGTAATTGCGTTTAAAGAAGCCCTGCCTTTGCTTATTTTGTCCAATGACAGGATTTGTCTTGCAGAGTGCCGTAAGGATCTCCATAGGAAGAAGCAACTGTAGCCGAAAGTCCAATATTTTTTGTCATCACACTGAGTGCAGACATTATACTTATTCCTTCAAACATACTGAGATAATGAGGGATATTCCCAGGACCGACGTGACTTACATCCACTAAAAACAGCGTATCAAATTTTGCAGATTCTGCCAGCTTTGCCTGTTTAATGTAAAAATCAAGGTTCTCACTTGCATCTGAAGGCATTTCCGGATGTTGCCAGGCTACATGATTCCATCCTAGACCATCCAGTATGGCGCCTAATTTTAATTTTTTGCCAGTTTTATTCATTCCGAAGTTTTTAACATAAATAATAATTAGTATCTTATTTTAAAATATTGATTTTTAAGCCCTGTTAATTAAAATCATACATCAGATCTTCTATCAACTCTTTTACCGGCCGAATATTTTTAATATAAGAAATCCCGTTTCCTACCGTAATATATCCTTTGTTGATATCACCGTCCAGCATTCCTGCTTTCAATCCCTGTTCTCCGTACATTTTACTGGCAATCTGATCACGGGTATCGCCTCGTTCATCCATGGCCAAAAGTTCGTGGCTGTAAGGTGTTGGAATAGAACGATAGTAAGCAGGATTTGTTCTGAAGATCAATAAGTCGCTCGCTGTATGGTCAACGATGAGCTGTTTAACATTTTCTGCAGCAGGATTTTCTTCTGTAGCTATAAAAACTGTACCTGCAAAAATTCCTTCAGCTCCCAGAGCCATTGCAGCACGAACAGCCCTGATATCTGCAATTCCGCCAGCTGCCATTACCGGGATATGCACAGCGTCTGAAATCATCGGGACAATTGAAAACGTCCCTATGATTTTATCAGGAACTGTTCCGCCTTCATCAAATCCGGTGGCCACTAGAATATCCACACCTATTCTTTCAGCATATAAAGCATTTTCTACACTTGGATTTAAGGCACGATAAATCGTTTTAATATTGTGGTCTTTAAATTTTTTAACCAATGGTTCGAAATCAAAGTTTTCGATACCGTTTACCAAAATTACTTTTACATCTTCTTCGATTAAAAGATTAGCTATTGTATCAATATCTGTTAAATCGTTAGAAATTACCACAGGAACTGCAAATGGCTTATCAGTCAAAGACTTTACTTTTCGTATCTCTTTTCTAAGCCGGTCTGTTATTTCCTGAAATGAGGTTGGACTTGTTTTTTGACCTGCATGAGGACCAAGCATCCCAAGACCTCCAGCGTTACTTACGGCAGCAACTAATTCTGCGTTAGTAACCCACGACATTGCGCCCTGAACGATTGGATATTTAATTCCTAAAATCTCTGTGATTCTATTTTTCTTATTCGCTTCCATAATGTATCGTCAACATTGTATTGTTTGACGTTGCAAAGCTACGACAATATTACTTTCCTTTTTATAGTACTTTCCTTTAGGAAAGTTAATTTTTCAAATTGGATAAAGTATTTAATTTGACTATCATAATAATAATCACTTTCTTTAATAAAGTAATTTTGTACCTTTGCCTAACATTTGGTTGAATAAACATAACCAAATAGAATCATCATGAGCAAGAAAACATCATATTCAATTTTAGAGCTCGCTATCGTTTCGGAAGGGAGCAGTTTTAAGCAAACTCTTAGCAATTCCCTTGCTTTAGCTAAAGTGGCAGAAGAAAATAATTATACTAGATATTGGTTTGCGGAACACCACAATTCTGAATCGGTTGGTAGCAGTGCAACCTCAATATTGATAGGATATGTTGCTGAAAACACTGAAAAGATCAGAGTCGGTTCAGGCGGAATTATGCTACCCAACCACTCTCCGCTGGTGATTGCAGAACAATTTGGGACATTAGCGCAACTCTATCCAAACAGAATTGATCTGGGCTTGGGACGTGCTCCCGGAACTGATATGCCTACCGCACAAGCCATCCGTTCGGATTTTATGAAAGCTGCACATTCTTTTCCTGCTGAAGTGGAAAAGATTGAGGAGTATTTTTCACTGGAAAATAAAACTTCAAAAGTTAGGGTTCCTATTGCAGAAGGTGTTGACGTTCCGATCTATATTTTAGGCTCAAGTACTGACAGTGCGCATCTGGCAGCAGCGAAAGGATTACCTTATGCCTTTGCAAGTCATTTTGCATCTACTCATTTGCATTCTGCTTTGGAAATTTATCGAAAAGAGTTTCAAGGTTCAGATATTTTGAATGAACCCTACACGATTGCCGGCGCTAATATCATCGTTGCCGATACGGATGAAGAGGCAGAAAGAGCATTCACATCATTGATCAGAATGTTTTTCGGAGTATTAACCGGAAATTCCAAACCATTACAGGCACCCACTGAAATGACTGAAGATTTAATCGAAGTTTTAAAGCATCCGAGCTTGTATCAGATGTTGAAATATTCTTTTGTAGGAAGTAAGCAAACGGTTAAAAAACAGGTAGAAGATTTTATTGACAAAACACAGGTTGATGAGATTATTATGGTTTCTAATATCTTTGCATTGGAAGACAGGATAAAATCGGCACAGCTTTTCGCTGAAATAATGGATGAAGTTAATGCTGAAAAAGCTTCCGTAGTTTAATTAAACTTAATTAAAAAATGGCAAAAAGGAAAGCATACAATGAATGTTTGAATACCGTAAAGCCCGTTAAGGACGCTTTGGAAGTCATTAATGGCAAATGGAAATTGGCGATCATTATTTCAGTCGGTGTGGGAAATGAACGATTTACCGACATTCAGGACAGTATTGAAGGGATTACCCCAAAAGTTTTAGCCAAAGAACTGAAAGATCTGGAACAGCATAAATTGATCAAAAGGATCATCATTGACGACTATCCTGTAAAGATCATTTATAAATCTCAGCCGTACGCAGATACATTGACACCCATTATTTACGCTTTGAAAGAATGGGGAATCAATCATAAAAAAGTTATTTCAAACTAGAAGTTTGTTTCATAAATAGATACAAACTATGAAAAAAAAGAAGTTCTATATTTTAGCAATAGTAGTAATAATTATATTATCTCTGACTTTTTTATGTACATATGAAGAAGGAGTAGCAGGAAGCTGGGGAATGAATAGATCGATTAACTGGGGATGGAACTTTGGGTTTTAGTAAGATTGATCATATTCGATGATTTATAATCTCAAAATACTATAAAAACTGAAATTTAATTTTAAAGTTATAAAAAACACATGCATTTACATAATCTCAAAAAACGTTCTACTTATGAAGAGGTAGGTTAGTTAAAAATAAATATTTGAATTTAGAATAATGACAGAAGAACATGCACAACATGATAGAGAAGCTAAACAAGCGATCATTCATGACGTTGAAAAATATGGTTGTCACTTGGCTTTAATTGAAGCAGATAACTATCTTCCTGCATTTGTTTATACCATTGGCCTGTATAAAAAATTCGGACACCCTGAACTTATATGTTTTGGGTTGAAAACGGATGTGTTGGCATCTATTCTTAATCATGCTTGCGACCTGATAAAAAGTGGACAAACACTCAGTAGTGATAAGCCATATCCGGGATTTTTACAGGATTATAATATACAGCTTCTTGAAGCGGATAAAGAATATTATCCGGATTACATTGGATATGCAGGTTGGTTTAATGATGGTAATTTTAATTTTCCTCTTTTACAGGTTGTATGGCCGGACAAACAGCACCATTTTCCGTGGGATGAAAACTTTAATCCTGCCTGGAAATTTAAACAACCATTGCTGGATAGAAATACGGACTTTAAATTTTACGAAGAGCGCAACTTAGGAGTTTATACTACCAGTCAGGCACTGGAAGGTGATCCTATTTTGTACGTGTATCATAACGATGATGGTGACTGGCAATTTCATACTAGCGACCAGCCTAATATTGATGATGCAAAACTTGTTTGCCTTGAAGAGATCACAGAGCTTGACCCAACGATCAATGAACTTTACCATTTGCAATACGGATGGAGTGCATGGAGAAAAAGTAAGGATGATAACTGGGAATATGAGGAAGATATAGAGGAAAAGCAATGAGGTGAATACCCTCTATTGATCTCAAAAAACGATCTTTAAGTTAATAACCTAACATCATAATCATATTTCGGCTGTACGTTTTCACAACGTGCTTATTTGGAAAAAAAGACTGGAAGAAGGAAGAAAAATTATAATTAAGCATTAAATAGTTATTTCTTTTAAACATTAATACAAATCCGGGATATAATGTAATAAATTTAAACTGGTTTATTTTTAATCAGTAAACGGTAAATAGCCAGGCATCCGGGAATCATGGGAAGGACTGCGGTCCACATCCCGGGAAAATAATAGTGCCTTGTAGTCCTGAAATAGAAGTTCGGCATGTCTGGAATCCGGGTTCCTGCTATAGCTGCAGTCAGCGGATGAGGATCATGAGGAAGCAGGTCAGGAGTAATCAACGGGAAAATAAAATGAGTGAATTCTGCGACTCCCGGACCGATAAAGATAAACCAGGCTACAAATCCGGCAATCGGGATTTTATAATAAAGTCCAAGGGAAGTTAGGGTATATAGTATAGGTCCGATAAGCGCAAACACCATCAGAAAGCTTTTCTCACTCCAAGGAATATCAAAGAGTCTGCTCATGGCCGGTGCAAACCCCATCAGATATTCTTCAACAATATGGATCTGAAGACCTGCAACCGTAAGAATAAAAAGTGGAAGGATGATTCTGGGTTCCACAGGTTTTTTTAAATAAGTGAGCGACCAGCAGATTAGGCCGATTAATGCCGAACCTCCAACAATAATGACGGGTGCAATCCCAATAGTCAGATATCCTATAACCGGAGCAACGACGGTAAAAAAACAGGCTGCGAGAAAGCTCAGTTTCTGCGATAATGATAATGGATTTTTCATAACGAATGGATTTTATCCGAAGGTACCTCCGTTATATGAATCGGCATTTATCAAATGATAAAAACTACTTCATCGCCCTGATCCTGCTTAACGATACTTGGGTAATCCCGAGATAGGAAGCCAGATCAGCCAGGCTGATCCGTTGTAGCAACGGTCCGTATTCTTTCAGAAATTTATGATACGCTGTTTGGGCTTTCTCTTCCAGTGTACCGTTGATTCGGTCCATCATATTCACCGCAGCCAGCGAAATAAGTTTGCGGTAAAAGGTTTCGATGGAGTGGTGCCGTTGACAAAGCATTTCCAGATCATCATAATTAAGACAGGTTATCGTGCTATCTTCAATAGCCAGCACAGAATATGATGAAGGCTGCTGAAGAACAAAACTGTCGAGAACGGTAAACATTCTGCCTTCAGGAAAAAAGCGCATGATAAATTCGCGGGTATCTGTATAAAAGAAGGTTTTCACGAGACCGTTGTCTACAAAATAAATTCGTTTACAGACCATACCAGTTTCCAGGATCAGTTCCCCTTTCCGGTATTTCTTGGGGTAAAGTTTTGTTTCTAAAGCAACTTTGGCTTCGCTTTCAAGAAGGGAAAGTGAAGAAACAAAACTTAGAAAGTCCATTGAATTAGTTGATAGGTTGCTCATTATTAAGGCAAGTTACGAAAACAATATTCTTTTGAATTATGATCCCTTTGATTCACTGCCCTATTTGAAAAGACATTATGGGTAGCGTTAGATTATAGAAAATAAAAAAATTCAAAAACAATACTATGTACGGAAAACTTCTGTGACATAATATTTACAACTTACGTAAGAATCCGTCTCACAACTGAGACGCATTTTCTATTATGACTCCGTGTAGTTATTTTACTACATGAACTTCCATTTTCCACTACAGAGAAAATTTTATCGCCGCCGTAGATTTGTCATGTTCAAGAGAGAACAATTAAACAAAAATAAAAATTAAATACTACTGTCATGATAAAACAAATCGCCATCGCAGCCTTAACTATCGGAGCATTCATACTGGGAACTAATAATGTTCAGGCTCAGAATACTACCGCAACCACCACGGTAAGCATCACGCTGAATGATGTCATCTCTATCGATGCGGGAAGTACTGCCATCACCGGTGCTGTTGCCTTTAACTATGCTACTGCTGCGGATTATAACTCGGAAAAGACAGTAGCCCAGGCCAACGCCCTGAAAGTGACCTCAACCAAAAACTTTAATGTAAAAGTAAAAGCAGGCGGGGCGAGCTTCGTGAACGGAACCAATCTGATCCCGGTAGATGTTTTAACCATCAAAGCTTCAGCAGCTGCAGGAACGATGGGCGGAACTAAAAGCGCAGTTGTTTTATCGGCAACGGATCAGACTTTAGTGGCCAATGCTCCTCTTGGAAGCGCCTTGACCCTGAACCTGGACTATACCATTCCAGCGGCGAAATCATCATCTTCTGATATTTTAGGGAAACCGGCCGGAACGTATACTCAAACAGTAACGTATACCGCGACTGCTTTATAATAAAAAAATAAACAACAAATTTTATATAAGCTCTTACTATTAAAAAGTGCTGAGGCTTCTATTAACTAATACGTGTAATTATTTGATCCGATTAAATTTAAATAATCCTTCTCTGTAACCTGAATTTACACGTCTGAAAAAGGATTAAAAAAATCAAAAGTTAATTGTTTTCATATTAATATTTTGTGATTTGGTGTTTCAAAGGCTTCCTACAGGAGGCCTTTGATTTTTTAAAATAAATTTTGCAGAAACCTAGAAAATTTTAAATCAACTAAAATATTCTAATCAATGCAATAGATTGTATCTGAAGCGAATTCTTTTTACACCCTTGTTACCAGGATGTCTCATTTTTAATTTAATTACTGTTTAACTGTTTATAAAGTCTTGCATCAGGTCATCTATTAATTCTTTCGCAGGACGAATCTCTTTGGCTAAGCTTACGGCCGAACCAGCATTGATGAAATCATTTTCTGCATCGCCTGAAATCACTCCCGATTTTTCGGATTTTTTGTCCGTCATTTTTTTAGCTACTTCCATTAAGGATGCGCCATTTTTGTTCATTTCCACCAGTTCGGTCGTTAACGCTGTGGGGATGGAACGCAGTATCCCTACTGTAGAACGGAATAAATGAAGATCTTCGGCAGTATGATGTAACATCTTCTCTTTTAGGTTTAGTGCCAATGGATTCTCTTTAGTTGTCATAAAAGTTGTACCGGCGTATACACCTTCTGCCCCCAATGCGAAAGCAGCACGCACGCTCCGCACATCGCCGATTCCTCCTGCTGCCAAAATAGGAATACTTTTAATATTATCTGCAATCAGTGGCAAGATGGAAAACGTTCCTATTTGCGAATCTGGAGCAAGTCCTCCTGAGTCGAAGCCTGTCGCTACAAATATGTCAACTCCACTCTTTTCCGCTTTTTTTGCACTCTCAATTGTAGGAATAGTGGGACGGAGCATTATTTTGATGCCGTATTGCTTGAGTCTCTCAATTGTTTCGCTGTAATCTGTGTCATCGACCGAAACAGCCGCCATGGCGGGTACACTTTCTTCAATAGCCAATTCTATCATCGGTCCCGAGTAGGTCATATCTTTGGCAAGTAAAATATTTAGCCCAAAGGGTTTGCTGGTCAATTTTTTCACCTTACGAATTTCTTTACGCATTCTTTCAACCGTTTCTTGAATTGAAGGTGTTATACTGTCTTGTCCAGCATTTGCAGCCAGTACACCTAATCCACCTGCATTGCTCACGGCGGCTACGAGCTCGGCGTTGGTAAGCCAAGACATTGGGGCCTGTACAATAGGATATCGGATACCTAAAATTTCTGTAACTCTGTTGTCCATATTTTTTCTTTTAACAAGAACAAAGTTAGTGATATATGCTATCGAATTAATAGTACTTACCTAAAGGAAAGTGATATTAAGAACAGCCCAGGTAGGTCAAATGCAAATCTTAGTACAGGCTAAACTTTTTTAATTACACTTTGAGGGAAGAGCTTTTTGCGATGATTTTGGCCCCAGTTTCTAAGGATTTCAACGATAGGCGTTATCGATTGAGCATATGGTTCTGCTTTATATAGAATTTTTACAGGATAATCTTCAACAACTACACGTTTGATCAATTGATGCTCCTCAAGATCCTTTAGCTCTTTTGCCAGTACTTTCGGAGAAATACAGGGAATACTGTTTTGGATATCCGTAAAACGCTCATTTCCGAACATAACCGATACAATGATAGGAATTTTCCACTTGCCGTTAAAAACGTCTAATGCATCCCGCAACGGATTAATTGTCTCTGAACAGCAAATGAATGATTGTTTTTTTGCCATATTTTATTGTTTTAAATTACACTTTATAGTGCTATAATATTATAGAAACCTACGCAAAGTACGGTAACCTCAGGGCGTTTTGCATATCAGTTGCCTTCTTTTGATCGTTTTGACATGAAGTCGTATGCTATCAAAATTAGTAAACCAAATATGATTTTTACGCAGAGGCTGATAAATAATATCTCATTTCTTTTTATCTTGATTATGGTTAGCCTTTTTATATGTAAATGTTAATAATCAGGATATAAACAAATGAATATCTTTTATGCTATTTGTGCATGTTGCTCGCTTCCGCCCAACCGTTAGGAGGCTAATTTTTGATTTTTTTTGTTTATAATGATGATTAACCAAAAAATTCTCAAAAAACGATAAATATTTAAAAAAGTAAGTTTTGATCGACGATTTGCTGAACGTATCTAAAGGTAGTTTCGTCAATCCAAAAAAAAGTTAGATGAAATAGATAGGTAAGTACTTAATAATCAATCATCAAAATGAAATTTTATATTAGCAGTTGAAGAGTGGATAAAGTATCAGAAAATACAAAGATTTACAAATTATTAATTCCTTTTATCAAATATTTCAGGTTTAACAGTATGTTCTAAAAGCTTGTGTACAAGCTTGAAGATATGTTGTTAAGTTCTCTTATCATCCCAGTACAGGTAATTTAGCTCAATGTACACGGAAGTTGTAGCCAGAAGGTACTTCCCTTGTTCAGTTCACTGCATGCCCAAATTCTTCCATTATGCTGCGAGACTATTTCCTTGCATAGATAAAGTCCAAGACCAAGACCTGAAATATTTTTTTTATTATTAACCCGATAAAATCTAGTGAATAATTCATTGAGCTTATCAGACGGTATGCCTAATCCATAATCCTTTACTCCTATCTTAAAATGCTTATTTTCTTTGCTTAGGAATACTTCAATGAGATTTGTATCTGTTGAATAGCGAATAGCATTAGTAAGCAAATTGGTAATTACCTGCTCCAAACGATGGGCATCACCATCAACATAGAGAGAATCTACATCGGTAGTGAGAATGATAGTGAAATCATTTTCGGAAAGTCTTATCAGTTCTATAGTATCTTCCAATAGAGTACGGACATTAAATTTTTCAATTTTTAACACCAGTTTTCCGGCCTCAATTTTTGATACATCTAATAGGTCAGAGATTAGATTGTTTAGCTTTAAAGCTTGTGCCTGTGCTTTTTGTACAAATGAATGAGTTTTTTCGTCAGTAGTAAATCTGGGAATAATCTGAAGATATGCCTGCATACTTGATAATGGAGTTCTAAGCTCATGACTCGCCAATGCAATAAATTCATCTTTTTTAGAATTTAATTCCTTTAATTTATCCAGCAACTCAGCTTTCTCCTGTTGTGCTTTTTGTTGATCACTGATATCCCTTGCAATTTTCGACGCCCCTATAATTTTACCATAATCATCAATAACGGGGGATACTGTTACTGAGATTGGGACAAGTTCACCGTTTTTTCTCTTTCTAATGGTTTCAAAATGGTCAACTTTTTTCCCTGATCTTACCTGACCTATTATAAAATCCTCTTCAGATAATCTGTCATCTGGAATTATCAGTGAAATATGACGGCCTACCGCTTCATTTGAAAGATATCCAAACATTCTTTCGGCAGCCGGATTCCAGCTTGTAATAATTCCATCAAGTGATTTACTGACAATGGCATCATCACTTGACATAATAATCGCATTTAGCAATGCTTGCTTTTCTTCCAATCCGTTAAATCTTTCCATCAATATTTTCTTAAAGAGAATTATGGCAAATTTATATTTTTTTACAGACAAATTTAAAATATAGAACCTGTTTAAACTTTTATTTCCTGAGAAATAGCATAGCGAAGGCAATTTAATGTAGATTAATGCATGTTATATTGAGTGTTTAATACCTTACTGGTAAGGCTTTGAAGCTATCGACTAAGCAAATTGAGACATCAAAAAATAAGTTCTGCAATATTCACGTTCGAATGCAAGAGCATCAAAGGTACTTTTAGGAAAAACGTAAGGAACTTATACTCAAAAAACACCTTATCCTACCACTGCATGGAAATAAACAGTAATTTTATATACGCCCTCAACACGCAAAGTGTTGAGGGCTTCTTTATGTATACCCGATAAATAATCCATGTAGTTATTTTACTACATCAACTTCCATTTTCCACTACAGAGAAAATTTTATTGCCGCCATAGATTTGTCATGTTCAAAAGAGAACAATTAAACAAAAATAAAAATTAAATACTATTGTCATGATAAAACAAATTGCCATCGCAGCCTTAACAATCGGAGCATTCATACTGGGAACTAACAATGTTCAGGCTCAGAATACCACCGCCACCACAACGGTAAGCATCACCCTGAATGATGTCATTTCTATCGATGCGGGAAGTACTGCCATCACCGGTGCTGTTGCCTTCAACTATGCTACTGCTGCGGATTATAACTCGGAAAAGACAGTAGCCCAGGCCAACGCCCTGAAAGTAACCTCAACAAAGAACTTTAATGTAAAAGTAAAAGCAGGCGGTGCGAGCTTCGTGAACGGAACCAACCTGATCCCGGTAGATGTTTTAACCATCAAAGCTTCAGCTGCTTCAGGAACGATGGGGGGAACAAAAAGTGCTGTAGTTTTATCGGCAACGGATCAGACTTTAGTGGCTAATGCTCCGCTTGGAAGCGCCTTGACCCTTAATCTGGACTATACCATTCCAGCCGCAAAATCATCATCTTCTGATATTTTAGGGAAACCGGCCGGAACGTATACACAAACCGTAACGTATACCGCGACTGCTTTATAATAAAAAATAAACAACAATTTTTATATAAGCTCTTACTATTAAAAGTGCTGAGGCTTCTATTAACTAATAGGTGTAGTTATTTTGATCTGATTAAATTTAAATAATCCTTCTCTGTAACCTGACTTCATGGGTCAAAGAAGGATTAAAAAAACAATAAAAGTAAAATTTTTTATATATTAATATTTTGTGATTTGGTGTTTCAAAGGCTTCCGTAAGGGGCCTTTGATTTTTTAAAATAAATTTTGCAAAAACCTGAAAAATTTTAAATCAACTAAAGCAGTTTACAAGATTCAGAAATGAGATGTTCTAGAATTTACAACTTAAATTATTTTAAACAGGAATTTTATATACGCCCTCAGCACGCAAAGTGTTGAGGGCTTCTTTATGTATACCCGATGAATAATCCGTAGTTATTTTACTACAAGAACTTCCATTTTCCACTACAGAGAAAATTTTATCGCCGCCGTAGATTTGTCATGTTCAAAGGAGAACAATTAAATAAAAATAAAAATTAAATACTACTGTCATGATAAAACAAATCGCCATCGCAGCCTTAACTATCGGAGCATTCATACTGGGAACTAATAATGTTCAGGCTCAGAATACTACCGCAACCACAACGGTAAGCATTACGCTGAATGATGTCATCTCTATCGATGCGGGAAGTACTGCCATTGCCGGTGCTGTTGCCTTTAACTATGTTACTGCTGCGGATTATAACTCGGAAAAAACAGTAGCCCAGGCCAACGCTCTGAAAGTAACCTCAACCAAGAACTTTAATGTAAAAGTAAAAGCAGGCGGGGCGAGCTTCGTGAACGGAACCAACCTGATCCCGGTAGATGTTTTAACCATCAAAGCTTCAGCAGCTGCAGGAACCATGGGCGGAACAAAAAGTGCTGTAGTTTTATCGGCAGCAGATCAGACTTTAGTGGCTAATGCTCCCCTTGGAAGCGCCTTGACCCTGAACCTGGACTATACCATTCCTGCCGCAAAATCATCTTCTTCTGATATTTTAGGGAAACCGGCCGGAACGTACACACAAACCGTGACGTATACTGCAACTGCTTTATAATAAAATAAACAACAATTTTTATATAAGCTCTTAGTATTAGAAAGCGCTGAGGCTTCTATTAACTAATACGTGTAATTATTTTGATCTGATTAAATTTAAATAATCCTTCTCTGTAACCTGACTTATGGGTCAAAGAAGGATTAAAAAACAATAAAAGTAAAATTTTTTATATATTAATATTTTGTGATTTGGTGTTTCAAAGGCTTCCGCAAGGGGCCTTTGATTTTTTAAAATAAATTTGCCGAAACCTGGAAAATTTTAAATCAACTAAAGCATTTTACGGGATCAAACTCACGTTGTTTAGTTGTGATACACTTTCTTTTCTATGTGAACCAATGAATAATCCGTGTAGTTATTTTACTACATGAACTTCCATTTTCCGCTACAGAGAAAATTTTATCGCCGCCGTAGATTTGTCATGTTCAAAAGAGAACAATTAAATAAAAATAAAAATTAAATACTACTGTCATGATAAAACAAATCGCCATCGCAGCCTTAACTATCGGAGCATTCATACTGGGAACTAACAATGTTCAGGCCCAGAATACTACCGCAACCACTACGGTAAGCATCACGCTGAATGATGTCATCTCTATCGATGCGGGAAGTACTGCCATTACCGGTGCTGTTGCCTTCAACTATGCTACTGCTGCGGATTATAACTCGGAAAAGACAGTAGCCCAGGCCAACGCCCTGAAAGTAACCTCAACCAAGAACTTTAATGTAAAAGTAAAAGCAGGCGGTGCGAGCTTTGTGAACGGAACCAACCTGATCCCGGTAGATGTTTTAACCATCAAAGCTTCTGCAGCTGCAGGAACCATGGGCGGAACTAAAAGTGCAGTTGTTTTATCGGCAGCAGATCAGACTTTAGTAGCCAATGCTCCTCTTGGAAGCGCCTTGACCCTGAATCTGGACTATACCATTCCTGCCGCGAAATCATCTTCTTCTGATATTTTAGGGAAACCGGCCGGAACGTATACTCAAACAGTAACGTATACCGCAACTGCTTTATAATAAAAACAACAGGAATTTTATATACGCCCTCAACACGCAAAGTGTTGAGGGCTTTTACATTAACTAATATGTGTAGTTATTAATGTGATTAACTTGGAATGATAACCTCTTGAACCTTACTTTATATGTCTAAAAAGTATAAAAAAAATGATCACATTAAAAGGTGAAAACCACAGCGATTAATCAATGTGGTTTTGCTATTTAGTAAAGTAGTCTTAATTTTTAAAGTTAAATTTTTTAATTCCTTCAGAGGTAGTTGGAGTAAATAAATTCACCAGATTTCCGTCAGGATCTCTAAATAGAAGAGACTTATTTCCCCAAGGCATTAACGTTGGCTTCTGAACGATATATGGTTCTAAAAAAGGGGCCAATCTTGTGTACTCCTTTTCTACGTCATCAACCATAAATTCGATAATTGCCGTATGGTTTTGAGCAGCCTGAGTGACACTTTCACCACCAAAAAACTGAAGTGTATTAACACTTCCAATAGCCAAAGTAGCTGTTTTCGTCTTCAGTTCTGCAAAATCAGGAGTAAAGCGTTTTAAAGTCAGGTTTGTGATGTGTTCATAAAATTTTACTAAAGCCTCTATATCGGCAGTGATTATTCTAATAGACACTAAATTCATATTATTTAATTTTCTGATACAAAAATAAGCTTACTTTGTGACAACAGTTTGTCAGTAGTTATCGTTATTTTAGAATTGTAAATGAAATAATTATAAACATTTCTTTAACTTGGATTGGAACAGTTTGATGATATCCTTATTATGTATTCTAAATTATAATTGTTGACATTTGGAAAGTATTGGGCATTTTAAAAAGTTTGAAAATGGATTTATTCTCTGAGATTAATATTATTTTGACGAGTAGTTTACAGAAAATAGTAGTCTCAAAAACGATAGATTCCGGTGGAAAGATTTTTTTGAGCTACCGCCCACTTCGAGTTAACTTTTATTAGCCTGATTTAAATTCACGTAATAAATCCTTTCTCTGTAGGAATGATAAACACAAGATATAAATTATAAAATTTTACTCTGAAGATTTAATAATTATTTACCGGTAGTATAAGGCTGGTCAATGTAATAGAATTGTTGAGTATAACTTGAATAATAAAGAAAGTTTCCATCCAAAATTTTGCTAATACAGTAACCTGGAAGAATAAAGTTCAGGATATCTATTAATTTGTATGATAATTGTATTTAACATAATATAACCCAATCTAAATTATAATAATATGAAAAATTTAATTGTAGCAGCATTATTTGTAGCAGGAGGTTTCTCCACTGTGTCTGCGCAGACAGTACCCAGAAACAATACAAATACCGGAACGATGAACAGTAGCAGCGGAACGGTCAATAACGGCACTAATGGCACATTGAACGGCAACAGCACGATCAATAACGGAACGATGAACAGTAATGGCACCCTTAACAGCGGTACGGGAACTCTAAACACCGGAACCAATGGCACACTGAACAGTAATGGTACTTTGAATAGCGGTATGGGAACTTTAAACACCGGGACCAATGGTACATTGAATAATGGTACTAACGGTACGTTAAACGGTAATAGTACGATAAATAACGGAACTAATAGTACGATGAATAGTAACGGTACCATAAATGGTGCCTTAAATGCTACAGGGACTAATACTACCGGAACAACCAGCACTATGGACAATACTACCAATCGGAAAAATAAAGATGGAATAAAGAGCAATAGAAAAACGAAGAAGTAAAAATAATTCATGAACAGAACTTCAAATCCTGAAAGATAGACTGTCCCCAAAAGTTTAGACAAAATTAAGTAATATTTTTAAGAAAGAGTTCGGTACTGTACCGGACTCTTTCCCTTTAGATTAAGTCTAATTCTGTCGTTATTATAGTAATTGATATATTCTTTTATTTCTTTTTTCAGTTCCTCAGTGGTCTTAAATTTTCTGGTATAGAACATCTCTAATTTTAGTACTCCGAAGAGGTTTTCTATTACCGCATTGGCCAGACAGTTCCCTTTGCAGGACATACTTTGAATGATTACTTTTTTTCAATAAATACTCACAGGCTTTCATCTGATATTGCCAACCCTTATCAGAATGCAGAATAATGCTTTCGGTATTTTTTATTTTTTATAAAAACTTTTCTGAGCATATTCACATTTGTGCAGATACAGGTCTTTCGAAGAGATCGTAACTGATGATATCGCCGTTGTACAGATCAGTTATTGGTGAAAGGTATAATTTGCTTCCAGAGATGTTAAATTCCGTCACATCAGTTGCCCATTTCCTGTTGACTTGATCTGCTTTAAAGTTCCCCCTCCAGAATATTGGGTACTATCATGCCTTGTTCTCCGCGGTAAGGTCTGTATTTTTTGGCTCTTATTGCACTTTTCAATCCCAGGGTTTTCATCAATCTCAATACCGTTTTATGATTGATAATAATTCCTCTTTCTTTCAGCAGCAGTGTGATCCGCCGGTATCCCAATCATCCTTTATGATGATGGTAGATCTTTTTATCATCATCCAAATATTTGTCGGTCTGTATTCTTATCTGATGATTTGGTGTTTTAAAGGCTTCCGTAAGGGGGCCTTTGATTTTTAAAATAAATTTTAAATCAACTAAAGCATTTTACGAGATCAAACTCACATCGTTAGTTGTGATACACTTTCTTTTCTATGTAAACTAATAATCCGTGTAGTTATTTTACTACATGAACTTCCATTTTCCACTACAGGGAAAATTTTATCGCCGCCGTAGATTTGTCATGTTCAAGAGAGAACAATTAAATAAAAATAAAAATTAAATACTACTGTCATGATAAAACAAATCGCCATCGCAGCCTTAACTATCGGAGCTTTCATACTGGGAACTAATAATGTTCAGGCTCAGAATACTACCGCAACCACTACGGTAAGCATCACCCTGAATGATGTCATCTCTATCGATGCGGGAAGTACTGCCATTACCGGTGCTGTTGCCTTCAACTATGCTACTGCTGCGGATTATAACTCGGAAAAGACAGTAGCCCAGGCCAACGCCCTGAAAGTAACCTCAACAAAGAACTTTAATGTAAAAGTGAAAGCAGGCGGTGCGAGCTTCGTGAACGGAACCAATCTGATCCCGGTAGATGTTTTAACCATCAAAGCTTCAGCAGCTGCAGGAACCATGGGCGGAACAAAAAGCGCAGTTGTTTTATCGGCAACGGATCAGACTTTAGTGGCCAATGCTCCTCTTGGAAGCGCCTTGACGCTGAATCTGGACTATACCATTCCAGCGGCGAAATCATCATCTTCTGATATTTTAGGGAAACCGGCCGGAACGTATACACAAACGGTAACGTATACCGCGACTGCTTTATAATAAAAACAATAGGAATTTTATATACGCCCTTAACACTTTGCGTGTTGAGGGCTTTTTTGTTAACTAATAGGTGTAGTTATTTTGATGTGATTAACTTTGAATGATAACCTCTTTGTAACCTTACTTTTATATGTCTAAAAAAGTCTCATAAAGCGATCAGCAATAGGTAGAGCCAATATCTGCGCATACAGCGATTATTGTACTTAAATTTCGTATCTTTAAATATTTGACTAGAATAATTATGGAACAATCCATGCTTTATGGTGAATTTTTATCGTCACCAGAACTGATTGAAAAATTGCATCAGTATGGCATTACTAAAACGTACAAAGAAGGAGATGTTATTTTAGATGAAAATTCATCGATCCGTGCTATACCTATCGTAATGAAAGGAATGCTTAAAGTAATCCGAACAGAGCAAGATGGCCGGGAAATTCTTCTCTATTACATCAAAGCAGGAGAAAGTTGTATCATGTCATTTCTTGGCGGAATGCATAATGAGAAAAGCATCGTGAAAGCCGAAGTAGAAGAAGATACAGAGATTCTATTTCTTCCCATCGATAAAGTTTCTCTTTTTATAAAAGAATATCCGGAGTGGCTGGATTATATTTTCAGACTGTATCATAAACGATTTGAAGAACTTTTAGATATCATAAATGCGATAGCATTTAAGAAAGTGGATGAGAGATTATTAAATCTTATTCAGATGAAATCTGAAAATTTTAAGTCAAAAATCATAACTGTCACTCACGAGCAATTGGCTAATGAGTTGGGCACTGCGAGAGTAGTTGTTTCCAGACTGCTTAAACAATTGGAGGATTCCGGAAAACTGAAACTCGGAAGAAATAAAATTACTCTTCAGGAAGATTTCTAAAGCTTATGTAACAAAAGTAGCGGTGTAGCATTTTCAGGATGCTGAATTTTGTACCATAAAATTGACAGTATGGAAATTTATGGGTATCTCGCATCGGTTTTAATAGGAGTTTCATTAAGCTTAATCGGAGGTGGCGGAAGTATTCTGACCGTTCCGGTTTTGGTATATCTCTTCGGTATAGATGCTCTTGTGGCGACAGAATATTCACTTTTTATAGTCGGAATAAGCAGTATTGTAGGTGCCGTTTCTTATTTTAAAAAAGGTTTGGTCCATTTAAAGACAGCTTTTGTATTTGGTATTCCGTCTATCATTTCCATATTTTTAACGCGCAACCTTTTACTTCCGCTGATTCCGAATGAGGTTTTTACCATTAGTAATTTAGTGATTACTAAAGATATTTTTCTGTTGCTCATTTTCGCAGGCCTGATGATTCTTGCATCGTACAAAATGATTCAGAAAGGCACAAAACTGCAACTGGAAAATATAAATTTAGAGAAAAATAATATATTTATGGCCATAGGTGAAGGTTCAGCTGTTGGCTTTCTGACTGGTTTGGTGGGTGCCGGTGGCGGGTTTATGATCATTCCCGCACTTGTTAATCTTCTGAAAATGCCTATGAAAGCGGCAATCGGAACATCGCTTGTCATCATTTCTCTCAATTCTCTAATTGGTTTTTTCTCTTCCATGGACGCTGTTGTGACCGACTGGAAATTACTTACTACTATTTCAGGAATTTCGGTCATCGGAATATTAATCGGATCGCAATTATCCAAAAAAATTGACGGGCAAAAGCTTAAACCTGCTTTTGGGTGGTTTATTCTCGTGATAGGAGTTTACATCACCGTGAGAGAAATTTTCTTTTAAACCCTTTGCTGTACTATTTGTATTCTGTTGATGCTAATAAATATTCTGAAATTCCATATCTTATTTATTTCTATCAATAAGATGACTGTGACAGGAAATTCAGTAAAATATTTTTGTAATAAATTAATCAGTAATAATGTTAGAAATCATTAAACAACCGTGGCCCTGGTACGTGGCCGGCCCTTTAATCGGACTCACAGTTCCGACGCTTCTTATTCTAGGAAACAAATCCTTCGGCATCAGTTCGTCATTACGACATATCTGCGCTGCTTGTATTCCTGCAAACATCAGTTTTTTTAACTACAACTGGAAAAAGGAACTCTGGAATCTTTTCTTCGTTTTCGGAATTTTACTCGGCGGAGTTATTACATCTCAATTCCTGATAAATCCGGGAGCAATCATAGTGAATCCTCATCTTAAAGCTGAATTGGCTGCCTACGGAATTACCGATTACAGCCATCTGGTTCCGGTTCAGCTGATGAGTTTTGCGAGTCTTTTGACTGCGAAAGGATTTATCGTTATGATCATAGGTGGCTTTCTGGTAGGTTTCGGCACCCGATATGCCGGTGGATGTACAAGTGGTCATGCTATTATGGGACTTGCAAATCTTCAATGGCCATCTTTAGTAGCCACAATTTCTTTTATGGCAGGTGGTTTTCTGATGGCAAATGTGCTTTTACCAATTATTCTTTCACTCTAATTTAAAATTAAAATGACAACAGATAAAGAGATACGCCAGCAGGATAATAATTGTACAGACGAAAGTCAGTTTGAACACAAATGGTATCATCATATAAAATATTTGATTGTAGGAATTTTGTTCGGGATGGTGTTTGTGAAAGCAGAAATTATCAGCTGGTTCAGGATTCAGGAAATGTTCAGATTACAGTCATTTTTTATGTACGGGGTGATCGGTAGTGCTGTTCTTACAGGGATGATTTCAGTATTCATCATTAAAAAATTCAACATCAAAACGATTTATGGGGAAAAGATCTCGATTGCTCCTAAGACATTTAATAAAGGGCAGATTTATGGGGGATTAATTTTTGGGTTGGGTTGGGCAATCACCGGAGCCTGTCCGGGACCTCTTTTTGCTCAGATCGGAACGGGAGCTTTGGCAGTCCTTGTTACATTGATCAGTGCTATTTCAGGAACATGGGTTTACGGATATTTCAAAGAGAAATTACCGCATTAATTGACTGATATGTAACAAAAGTAGCGGTACAGCTTTTTACAAATACCGACATTTGTACTAAGAAATTTGAAGTTTAATTTAAAAAAATAATTCTATGTTTTTTCAGCATATTTATGATAAAAGCCTCGCTCAGGCAAGCTATTTAATCGGTTGCCAGGCAAAAGGAGAAGCAATTGTAATCGACGCAAAAAGAGATATTGATACCTATTTGCAGATGGCAAAAGAGAATCATTTAACCATTACACATATTACGGAAACACATATTCATGCAGACTTTTTGTCGGGTTCCAGAGAACTTGCTGAAGTTACGGGAGCAGAATTATATCTTTCTGATGAAGGTGGCAAAGACTGGCAATACCAGTTTCCTCATATAGGTTTAACGAATGGGAATGTGATAGAGGTCGGTAACCTTACCCTGAAAGTGCTCCATACACCGGGGCACACTCCTGAAAGCATAAGCTTTTTGTTGACAGATCATCCTGCAACAGACTTGCCGGTGATGATTTTTACAGGAGATTTCGTGTTTGTCGGTGACGTAGGCAGACCGGATTTATTAGAGAAAGCTGCCGGTATTACTGGAACTCAGGAAAAGGGAGCACAAGAAATGTTTCGCTCTGTTCAGGATTTTAGCAAACTTCCCGAGTTTATCCAAGTGTGGCCCGGACACGGTGCAGGTTCAGCATGCGGGAAATCTCTGGGCGCAGTTCCAGGTTCGACGGTGGGTTATGAGAAAATCAGAAACTGGGCTTTTCACTATGAGGAAGATGAAGAAGGATTTATAAAATATCTGTTGGATGGACAGCCTGAGCCTCCAAAGTATTTTGCCATGATGAAAAAACTTAATAAAATGCAAAGACCTTTGTTAACGCAAGTTCCAAAACATCAGAAGCTTTCGAAAGAAGCTTTTTTAAAAGCGCACCGCACCGGAGTTAAAGTTATTGATACAAGAAACAAAGCAGATTTTGCCGGTGGTTTTATACCAAACAGCATCAATATTCAGGGGAATAATTCCTTTTCGACGTGGATGGGTTGGATCATAGATTATTCGGAGCCGTTTATTTTAGCTGCCCAAGATGAACAAATGGAGGATCTTACCAGAAAACTGATGAGAATCGGGATGGATCAGATGATGGGCTACGTTGACAGTATTGATAGTTTAGGTATGGAATTGCAGACGGCTGATATTATTGATATCGAGGAATTCAAATCTTATCTGAACAGAAATGATGCCCAGATAGTAGATGTAAGAAATAAAACTGAATATGAGGCTGGTCGTATTGAAAATGCCGAGAACGTTTTTGTAGGAACTTTAGAAGATAATCTTGATGAAATTTCCCATGACAAGCAAATCGTTATCCATTGTCAAAGTGGTGATAGAGCGACGATTGCTTATTCTTTACTGAAGAAAAACGGTTTTGTGAATGTGAAAAATTTCTCGGCAGGAATGAAAGAATGGATGGAAAAAGGTAACCCTGTAAAAAATTAAGATCAAAATAAATTTATGTATGTAGATAAATAGCTTCAATAAGATAAATCAGATTGATGTAATGCGTATATTTGAAAGTTAACAGAAATGACAAAATCACATTCCGCAACAAGAAAATGAATAAACTGAAATTATTTTTGACTTTGACTTTTATTTCCTTCTGTCTATCTAATTTGATTGCTCAAAAAACCGATGGAATTCATTCAATCGTTATTTTCGAATTTAAAGGAAATGGAATAATAAGAATTGACAGTAACGGAGAAACAAATTTCGGAGAAAAAATTGATCTGAAAACTCTTAATAAAAAAATTGAAAAATTTCTGGTTTCTGCTGATTACAAGAAATCTGGACCGGATAATAATCCGCCGCCACCAGTCTCAAAACCAAATGAGGGAACTAAAAATACCTATATAATAATTATCCTGGAAGAAGATTTTTTAAAGGATAAAGATTATGCCAATAAAACAAAATACACTAAAGAATATAAAAATGTTGAGCAAGAATTTACTCAATATGAAATATTAGATCTTTTATCAAAACACGATAAAGAAAAAATTCTCAAGAACTTGCAGAAAAAGTGACTTCTGCCACAAAGGGTTGCATTAGTGGGCAGAAAGATTAAAAGCATTAACGTTGACTTATCATTATTGGTAAATGTATTGGATATTACATTAACAGCAGCCCCTTCATCAAAATTCTGAAAGCCTCTACAGAAACTTTTGGTTTTCATAGAGAAACATTATCTTGGTAGAAAGAAATCAGTTGGCTTTTCGGCAATATCGTGAAGCGGCAAAAACGTTATCAGAGATTTTAAAAAAACTGAATACCTAAATTCAATACAGAAAAATGAGAAACAATATCTATACTTTGTTATTATTATTTTTATTCACAGGCATTAATGCTCAGGACTATTCGAAATTAATAAGTGAGGCAAATCAATTATATGATGCAAAAGATTATAAAATGTCTACGGAGTTGTACAACAAAGCTTTTAAAATTGAAAGCAAAAATCCCAATCACTTATATAATGGCGCATGCGCATCATCTTTAGCAGGAAATACAAAACAGGCATTTAAATGGTTGAACCTGTCAGTAGACCAAGGATGGACAAATTTAAAGCACTTAAATTCTGATACTGATTTAGAAAATTTACATTCAAAAAAAGAATGGGGGAAAACAATAGAAAAGTTAGAGAAAAAAATAGAGTTAATAGAAGCAAATTATGACAAACCATTGAAGACTGAACTACTGGCAATTCTTGACGAAGACCAAAAATACAGAACTCAAATGTATGAAACTCAAAAAAAATTCGGTCAGGATTCCAAAGAAATGCAGGAACTTTGGAAAATCACCAATCAGAAAGACTCAGTAAATCTATTAAAAGTAAGAAAAATATTAGATGAAAAAGGTTGGGTTGGAAAAGATAAAGTTGGTGCACAAGCCAACAGTGCATTATTTCTTGTAATTCAACATTCAGATTTAGAAACACAGAAAAAATATTTACCGATGATGAAGGAAGCGGTGACAAAAGGAAATGCAAGTCCGGGTTCATTAGCATTGTTAATTGACAGAATAGAAATCAGAGAAGGTAGAAAGCAAATTTACGGAAGCCAGATAGGAACCAATCCAAATACCCAGACTCAATATATTTTACCATTAATCGATCCTGACAATGTAGATAAAAGGAGGGCAGAAGTAGGTTTAGGTCCAATCTCTGATTATATTAAAAACTGGAATTTAGTTTGGGATGTTGAAAAGTACAAAAGTGAACTGCCGGAATTGGAAAAATTAAATAAATAGAAACGCCTATTGACCAGTGTTTGGAAGTGCTGTGAAAAAAAAGAGACACTCTCCCATTTATATATTCGTTTTAAAAATTAAATTTATAATTTTCCAGTCATTTTCACTAAAACCCTTTTCTCTATTACATGCTCAATTTGTTTTTCACCGGTTATAATTTTTTATTGAATACAATTAATAGATAAATATCGTTCCCAATTGACTCGACTGATGTTATAATATCATCCTACCAATCCATTATATGGAGTCTGGTAATTTCATTTTTTGGCTATATCTTTTCTCATACAGGTGCCGGTCAGTTTTATCATGTTGTAAAAAATTCCTCTGATTCCGCGGGATAATAAGGCAGAAATGATAGGATATTTACTGATTATACATTCTTAGAATCTCTACCAATTCGGGTATGGATCGTATTTTCAGCTTCTCAAACAGCCTGTTTTTGTAAGTGCTGATCGTGGATGAATGGAGGTTAAGCTGATTGGAAATTTCTTTAAGGGGAAGGCCTTCCGCGAGCTTATTGGCAATTTCCAGTTCGCGGTCTGACAGAGCCTCAAAAGGAGAATTTTTCGTTGCTCCGGTTAATGATTCTAAAAACATTGCCTCTTTTACATTCTCACTGACATATCGGCCTTTAGTAAGCATCGCTGTTAAAGCAGCCTCGATTACTTCACTGGAGCTTTGCTTGCTCAGGTAGCCTCCGGCGCCCATCTTCAGGTAACGCATCCCATACAGCTCTTCGTCCTGTGAAGAAAAGATCAGAATTTTTAATTCAGGCTGGTGAATTTTTATGTAATTTATTGCTTCCTGAACAGTACCATTAGGCATATTAACGTCCATAATAGCGAGATCCAGTTCTTCATTCTGAATTACTTTGTACAGCGATTTATAATCCTCTACTTCTGAAATTATGGCATCGGGCCTGAATCGTTTGATCGTTTGTATCAAACCCATCCGGACAATCCCATGATCATCTGCTACAACAATACGAACATTTACTTTTAAATCCTTCATTTATTTAAAGTTAGGTAGAAAAAGGGAAACAGTGGTTCCGTTATTTTCAGACGAAATGATGTCGATGTTTCCGTGCATCAAGGATATAAAATTTTTTACAATTTTCAAACTTAATCCCACTCCTTTTTCTCCGGCAGTTCCCTGGAATATCGGATTATCATAAGTATAGATCGCAGATAAATACTTTTCATCTATTCCCGTTCCGAAATCAATTACAGAAAGTATGACCTGACCTGGTTCTGTAACTGCTTGTAAATGAATGTGTTTTTCCGGAAAAGAGTATTTTATTGCATTGTCCAAAATTTTTTCCAAAACATATTCGAGCAACAATCGATCGGTCGTAAGAAATGCGTGGTGATCTCCTTTAAAATGAAATGTAATGTTTTTTTCTTTTAATTTGGCAGCGTATTTTTCTTCTAAATGGTGAAAAAGATCCGTCACCATGATTGTTACCGGCTTAATCTTAAAGTCTCCGTATTGTGTTTTTAACCAGGCAATGCTGTCCTGAACGGTTTGCAGATTCTTCCGGGCATCACTTTTTACGTGCGGCAGCAGCTTAAAAAAATCTTCCTCATTGATGGTCTTCTGTTCCAGCGCTTCTGTAAGCCACAGAAAATTTCCAAACAGTTCTTTGGGGTCATGAGATAAGATCGAGATCAGTCCGTTCTTGAAACTGATTTCGTTTTCCAGTTTTTCGATTTTTATCTGCAGTTCCTTGATAAGGTCGTCCATAATGTAAGTATAAATGTGAAAAAATTTCTACTTCAATATTTTTAAAGCTGATTTTGTGCTTTACTTTCCTATTTTTTGCCAAACCATTTCCGGATCCTATCTGATCTGGCAGGGTTCGGCTAAAAGTCCTGTATTCCGGCTTGCAGGCATTTCCTTTTTAGCAGGAAGTCTGCAGGCAGCCAACGTAAGGAATTCCAATACTTTTTTACATCGCTCTTATTTTTTTGTTGCTTCAATGCCATCGAGCCGGAGCATCCGGATATCTCTCAACTGCTTTGGTCTCATCTTTTACACTGATAATTAAAGTGCGTAGAAAAATATCCTTTAAATAAGATTTTAGTAAGAAGCAAATTAACATAATTATCTTCAGCAATCAAAATTTTTTATTTCGTGTGTGCTGACTTCACAGATGAAATTTCTTATTTACTGCAGTTTTCTTCTCAGAATTTTTTAAGGTGGGTAAAACCTGGTACATCGGTTTCATGCGGATCCGCTTCAGAAGCCGATTTTCTATTTTAATTTGTCACACACATCCTGTCATTGTGTCACGGCGGGCTGTACAAAAGCAATATCCGGCACTACATCGGAAGTGCCGGAATTATATTGTTTATTTTTTAATGTTTTCAAGCCTATCGTAATCATCCACAATGATCACATTGAAGTCGGACTGGTGCAGTGCTTTCAAGCTGCCGTGGCATTCCGCTGCTTCGATATTTTTTGGATCTGTGATTCTTTTAAGACTTTCTGATTGCTTTCATAATCGTCTGCGTCTAAAAGAAAGTGAGAAGTCTGAAGATAAATCTGATTCAGAAACGCATTACTGGAAGCAGCAAGATCAACTTTTCCTTAGCAATATTCATAATAGAAAACCTGTATCGGTCATCCTGATCATCACAAATATTAAGCAATGAAAAATACCGGTTTATTTTGCCGGATACTTTTTAACGTATTAATGGTGCTGATCCGGCTATTGATTATTAATGTTAAAATGATCTTTCTGTCAGAAGGAATTTTTTAGAAAAGTTTAGAAAGTATTGTTAAATTGCCGTAAAGCTATAATAAACATTAATAGAGTATGTGGTATTTTCTTTCCCTACCAGACTTTGGGCACCCGTAGCGGGTATGGTGTATATCACGTTCAGTTGCCGGTCTAAAACCGGTGTGCCGTTAAAGAGTATTTTTTGGGGAGTTTTGGACAAGGGAGCATTTACAGAACTTCCATCCATACCGATTTGTAATATATTGGAATTAATATCGGTCTGCAGGCCACCTTTCTTGAAATAATTTTCATCGGATTTTACATAGAGTTCAAAACTCTCATTATTGGACAATATAATTTGGTTTGGAATCACTTGTGACTGACCTTCAGCATACTGGGCGGCTGTGTTGAAATTGAAGTTTACATTCCGCCCGGAGCTCGGGATCGTGATCTCCGACCGGGGAAGCACCTTTACCTGGACCGCTGTATTTTGCAAACTGTTAATAGAATTATCTGTACTTCTGGCATTAAGGTTCAGTTCAAAAGTATAAGTTCCGGCTTCAAAAAAAGAGTTTTTCAAATCTTCCGCAGACACATAAAGCTCTGGAGTAAAACTGCTTCTGTTTCCACCCACAACATTGAAAGTAGAAGCGGAAAAATTCTGAAAATCATTAGATAGGGGCTTCGTTGTGAGTGCAGATCCATTGCTGCCCAATTTAACGGTTGCTATATTTCGGATTCCCGGAACACCTTTAGAAGAAGTAAACTGAATATTTGTGGAAGCAGCTTTCGCCCATAAATTAAAATCTACCGTATGTGCGATTTCCGCATTATCCAGATTCAACACCCTCGTGCCTGTAATCCGGTACTCATTCAGGGAAGATATTTCTATGTATTTTGTTAAAGACGTGGTGAGCCATCTGATGGATGACGGAATGACTAAAATGGTTTTAAAGTTACGTGGCGTGAAATCATTATAATTTTGAATGATATCCATGGAGTAATTCCCGGCCCGGTAGGCATTGGCGGAAAACTGGGCAGACGGTATTTTAAACGTAAAATTGATATTTCCCCTGTTGAATCCCCCTCCGAAAAGAACGGACCCGGGCGGTTCAAACCATTTTACAGCGCTCGTACTGAATGACTGAAAACCGGGTAAAGAACCCGAAAATCCGGTAGATGGCAGCTGCCCGCCCATACTTTCCAATTGCCACAGAAGAGTAGAGCCGGGTAAAGTAGATGAGGAAGAAGAGTGTGTAAAAGTAGGTCCGGACATTGAGGTAAATGTAGGAGCTACAGGCGCTAATCCAAAAAAGGCATAATCCCAGTTTGTCCTGTTGGCGTTCGCCATAACTCTGGTAGGTACTGAGGTAAATTCAGTCCTGTTAAAAATATTATTTTCAGGAATCGACAGGTACACATCCTGAGCTTTCATGACTGTTGTCCCGCAGAACACGGTAAAAATTCCTATTAAAAAAGCCCTGATCGTTTTCATACTTCTAAATTTAAAACTTTTTAACCTTAATGGTAGTGTCTTTCTTCTTATATTCAAAAACCACGGGTTTTGAATAACCTTCTTTTGTCACCTGAATGGTCTGGGTGGGTTGTGTATAGCTGTATTTGTCATTTTCAATATAGACGTCGTATATTCCGTCTTTCAGGAAAAACTCAAACTCATTTTTCTGGTTAACCACGGCGGTATAGATCGTGCCATCTTCACTTTTTGCATACACTACTATTCCGGTTACATCCGTTTCCAAAACATCATAGGCCTGTTTGATCTCTGTTAATTTCCCGCTTACTTTGATGTTTTTTACCAAGCCTACTTTGCGGTTGATATTGGTATCTACCATAATTACGGGATCCATCATCAATCGTGCACCCGCACTTTCGTTCACCTTCAGGGTGTAGATGCCTTCCGGTACATTCTGAAAAACTACTTTTCCGTTTTTATCCGTCTGTGCAACAAAATTGTCCAGTTTTACTATTTCATTGGCAAGTACCGGTTCACCGGCTTCAGGAAGTCCGTTGAAATTTTTATCTTCAAATAACTGGAATGTCACTTTATGATTTCCAAGGGCCGTAGCAGTGGTAAAATATTTTCTGATCCCCACTCTGAACTGGTAATAATTGCCACTGCTCGCATAAACAGCTGTAGATTTATAACCGGAAAAATTAAAATAACCTGTGGTGGACCAGGAAGGTGAGATCTTATATTCCAGATTACCAATCACATTGCTGTTTAAGTTTTTGTAAAGTTCCGAATAGGATGTTCCGGCTGAAAAAGATCCGGTCAGATTGTTATTAAGCATCTGGAAATTATACGAGGCATATACATTGTAGTTAGCAAAATTACGGTCTACATCATAATAAGAATTTAAGTCGAATACATTGTTTGCGTTCCATTGGGCTGTTCCGTTCAGGGAGAAGGATTTATACCTATAGGACAAGGTTGTTTTCAGACTGTTGAACCAATCGGCCCTGTCGTTCTGTTTTGAATAAGAATATTCCGCCGTCCAGTTCAGTACGTGAGCACCCAATGTAGTGCTTATGTTGGTCTCCAGCCGGTAAGAAAAGAGTTCTTGAGATGTATAAAAACTGGCTGTTTTTTGTCTTTCAACCTTTGGCGAAAGTAGAAAATTCCATTTCTTTAAAGAAAACTGGTAACCTAACCCCAAAGTTTCTGTACTGTTGAAATAATAACGCAGATTAGCGGTATTCCCAGGTTGAATAGGCGCGTTCTGGTAACTCAGAAACTCAGGGTCTACCTGCGAATTCTGATATTGTATAAAAGCCCGCTGAGAATCAGAAAACTGGCGGCCAATCCGCTGATTTGACAGAAAAGATCCCCGTTTGATCCCTGCATAACTTTTGGTGGCAAAAGAATTAATAGATTGGATATCCCATTTTCCCACTTTCCCTTCGTAGTTAGCCCCTATTAAAGCGCCTGCATTTTCATCTCTGTTCGAAAGGCCTTTTTCGTGGCTCAGGCCTACCTCCGTGCGGATGATGTGTTTATCATTAACTAAAAATGATGATACTCCGTTCGCCACCTGAGTATCTACGTTAAAACGCGGATCATGGTCGAATAGATAAGATACCTTCCCATTGAAAGATTTGGCATTCCCAAAAGCATATTTAGCACCTGCCATGGTAGATCCTTTTGTTTGTTGGAAATAAGTACCGTACAGATTGTAATTATTTTCCAGCGCAAGAATTTCAATCTGATTATTGTTACCAAATTTGGTAGAAACTTTCCCACCTCTCCCGAAAACCGGGTAGTCGTAATCACTGCTATTAACATTTCCCACCCGGAATACCGTATTTTTTCTTTCCAGTTCCAGCCAGGTGTCATAAATGTTATAACGGCCGTCTTCAAGGTAGTAGTCCGTACCGATATTGAAGCGCGATTTCAGATTTTCGGTCACTCTGAATGCTGTGTTTCCTCGCAATTGAAGAAAATTGAAACCTGAACTGTTTGCGTTATAGCTCATTTCTGCAAAATTACTCCCGCTCATCGCTTCATTTCCGCGGGCAATTTGTCTGTTGCTTGATAAAATGACTATGTGGAGCGTGTTGCTTCCCACGATTTCATTAGTAAGCAGGTCTGTGGCGATTGCATTAATATTAAATTCCGGAAAAAGCGTATTCTGTCTTCTGACCGCAATTTTGATCTCGACGGTTTGTTTTTCTAAACCCTCCAGAGATACCGTCTGTTGTTTCGGCATCATTTCCAAACCATCAGGAATAGATTGCAGATCAATTTTAACGGATCGTTTACTGTAGCCTTGGTTTTCTACAACCAGCAGGATTGAAGAGTCGGGCGCAGCAGGATTAATGAAATTTTCGTATGAGGCCGTATAAATTGCGATGTTTTTGTTCTCGTCTTTGTCCACGGAGAAAGAGGCGCTTTCAGTTCTGGTGACCGTTGAACTGGTGTACGAAACCTGAAATTTGATCTCATTGGATTTCAGTTTCATGAAATCCACATTGGCGATCAGTTTCACCGGGAGATTTTTAGACTGACCGGCACCTAAGGTAAAGTCATTTTTGGGATAGAAAAGCAAACCCGGATATTGTTCCTGAGGCAAAATATTCTGAATGGTAATTTCTTCAGAACTTTTATTCTCAATGACAAGGAAATTAGTAAAAGTGTAACCCTTCTCTACAGCTACACGGTCATTTTCAAAATAGATTTGTATATCCTTCTTCTCCTGCGCATAAGCCAAGGAAAAATGCAGAAGAACAAGTACAAAAAATAAGATTGTTCTTCTTAGGATTGATATCGATATTCTATTTTGTGGTTTCAAGACTTAAGTTTAAAGTTTAAAGTTTTTTTCGCCTACGCGTAAATCATTGGATCCTGCCATTTTGATAATTACCACGCCAAGGTAGTTCCCTGAAATGTTCTCTGGTAAAGAAAATTGAACGACCTGGTCGGTATTGGGAAGCATAGAGATCGAAATGGCAGGTAATTTTATTTCCTTACCACTGTCTGTATTGGTCAGTTCAAACTCAACGGTGGCATCATTGATGGTATTTCCATCGTTATGGATGCTTACTGCGACTTTTCTGTTTCCTGCATTATCTTTACTCGCCTCTGCTATATTGGTAATATCCAAACTTTTTATATGGTTGCCCGGCGGTGTATAAAAGATGTGAAGTCCCACCTCAAATAAGGTGATGATACCAATACCATTCTGAATGCGTGCCTGATCTGCCTGCTGGGGTAGTTGCGTGAAAAACAACATGCTGTTGGTAACGGCAGACTTTGAGGCGTTTGCCGGAATCTGCATGGTTACTACAATCTCCTTTGTGCTTTTTGCAGGAACTGTTACTGCGTTTTCTAAGGTAGACATCCAGGAGGCATTAGAAGTTTTTGAGCTCCCTGCCTCAAGATAAACCTTATTACCGTCTTCTTCTCTAACCCAATCTTTATAGTTGAGATTGAAAACATAATCCTTATCCGAACTGTTTTGAAGTGTGACGGTCTGTGTCACTTTTTCTCCTGGATTACCGGTAAAAAACAGTCGGGTGGGAGACATAGAGATACTTTGTGCCAGAAGGGAAGAAGACCCTGTAAGGATAAAGAAAATGAAAAGATGAATAAACTTGCGCATGGTTTAAATTTTTAATAAAGATTCTCAAAACTACTAAAAAACGTAACAAAGAAACTTTAAAAAGCTAAAAAATTTTATTTATAAAGCAGTTGCGGTATACGTCACGGTTTGTGTATACGTTCCGGCCGGTTTTCCTAAAATATCAGAAGAAGATGATTTCGCCGCTGGAATAGTGTAATCCAGGTTCAGGGTCAAGGCACTTCCAAGAGGAGCATTAGCCACTAAAGTCTGATCTGTTGCCGATAAAACAACTGCGCTTTTTGTTCCGCCCATGGTTCCGGAAGCTGCGGCAGCTTTGATGGTTAAAACATCTACCGGGATCAGATTGGTTCCGTTCACGAAGCTCGCACCGCCTGCTTTTACTTTTACATTAAAGTTCTTGGTTGAGGTTACTTTCAGGGCATTGGCCTGGGCCACTGTCTTTTCCGAGTTATAATCCGCAGCAGTAGCATAGTTAAAGGCAACAGCACCGGTAATGGAAGTACTTCCCGCATCGATAGAGATGACATCATTCAGGGTGATGCTTACCGTAGTGGTTGCGGTAGTATTCTGAGCCTGAACATTATTAGTTCCCAGTATGAATGCTCCGATAGTTAATGCTGCGATGGCGATTTGTTTTATCATGACAGTAGTATTTAATTTTTATTTTTGTTTAATTGTTCTCTCTTGAACATGACAAATCTACGGCGGCGATAAAATTTTCTCTGTAGTGGAAAATGGAAGTTCATGTAGTAAAATAACTACACTGATTATTCGTTCATCGGGTTCACATAGAAAAGCAAGTGTATCACAACTAAACAACGTGAGTTTGATCTCGTAAAATGCTTTAGTTGATTTAAAATTTTCCAGGTTTTTGCAAAATTTATTTTAAAAAATCAAAGGCCCCCTGCGGAAGCCTTTGATACACCAAATCACAAAATATTAATATGAAAACTTTACTTTTGATTTTTTTTTAATCCTTTTTCAGACGTGTAAATTCAGGTTACAGAGAAGGATCGGATCAAAATAATTACACCTATTAGTTAATAGAAGCCTCAACACTTTTTAATATTGAGAGCTTATAATTTTATTTATTTTTATTATAAAGCAGTCGCAGTATACGTTACCGTTTGCGTGTACGTTCCGGCCGGTTTCCCTAAAATATCCGAAGAAGATGATTTTGCGGCAGGAATAGTGTAGTCCAGATTCAGGGTCAAGGCGCTTCCAAGCGGAGCATTGGTCACTAAAGTCTGATCCGTTGCCGATAAAACAACTGCGCTTTTTGTTCCACCCATGGTTCCTGCAGCTGCTGAAGCCTTGATGGTCAACACATCTACCGGGATCAGATTGGTTCCGTTCACGAAGCTCGCACCGCCTGCTTTTACCTTTACATTAAAGTTCTTTGTTGAGGTTACTTTCAGGGCGTTGGCCTGGGCTACTGTCTTTTCCGAGTTATAATCCGCAGCAGTAACATAGTTAAAGGCAACAGCACCGGTAATGGCAGTACTTCCCGCATCGATAGAGATGACATCATTCAGCGTGATGCTTACCGTAGTGGTTGCGGTAGTATTCTGAGCTTGAACATTATTAGTTCCCAGTATGAATGCTCCGATAGTTAAGGCTGCGATGGCGATTTGTTTTATCATGACAGTAGTATTTAATTTTTATTTTTATTTAATTGTTCTCTCTTGAACATGACAAATCTACGGCGGCGATAAAATTTTCTCTGTAGTGGAAAATGGAAGTTCATGTAGTAAAATAACTACACGGATTATTCATTTATGTTTTTACATAAAGAAGCCCCCAACACTTTGCGTGTTGAGGGCGTATATAAAATTACTGTTTGTTTTTATTATAAAGCAGTTGCCGTAATAGGTTGCGGTTTGCGTAGGTTACGGCCGGTTTTCCTAAATTTTGTGAGCAAAATAATGAAAAAGATATATGAAAAATAAATATAAGAAAAATTTCATTTTGAATATTTGCTGATCATTTTTCAGATTATTCATCAAATTATACTGTGCTTTACAATTTACTTGTAATTTATAGCTTTATTAACTTCCACGGGATTATTATATTTCCTTATAATTTCCTGCAGACTCTTTACCTGCGTATTTAGTTCCTCGATATTGCTGATTTGCTTTCCTCCGATATTAATATTCAGATCAGGGCTATTTAAGAAATTTGCTCTTTCAAAAGAAAAAGGATCATTATAAAAATCCAAAAGTAATTTTCTCTTTTGTTGTTCAGTGATAACAACGGCTTTGTTTCCAAAATTTGATTCCAAAAAATCATCTGTTGTAAAATTTTCTGAATAGTTTTGATTTATAACAAGCTTATATATATAATTATTTTTATCATCCTGAATTTCAAAAATTAAACCAGGCAAGCCATGAAACTTATAAGGTCCTTCACTAAAAGGAATATCTTTATTGAACCAGGCGATCCAATGCCGTCCACCAAAGTCGGCTGTAGCTTTTTGAAGATTAAAATCATTATATTTTTTTATATCATTTTCAATTTTCCAATTAATGATATCGGTAGTTTTATAAGAATAATAACCAAATTTGATATTGATAAAATTTTCATTATTAAAGGAACCTTTTTTTCTCTTGATAACCTGTCCTGTCATGTCAACATGCTTATGATCGAGATTACCGAATTTTTTATTTAAAGAATCTGCGGTTAAAAGATTTCTTCCATAAAATTTGGTTTCGTCTTTATTAATATCCAATAGCATATAGAACTTTTGATGCTCTTCTTCGGTCGAATCCATTTTTAATTGTAATTCATAAATATACCGATGCGTTTGGGCATGGAAAAAACTTCCGATAAAAAAGCAAAATAACATTATTGTTTTCATAAATATTCTTTGGATAATTTCAATACAAATATTGCAGTTGTTTAAACTTATTCAGGAAAAGAGTTCCGAGAAAATTAGCAATTTTGGATTGCAATGTAAAAGACTAATAATCTGGAACTCATCAGCAGGTGAAATCAAAGATTTTCAAAAAGCTTATGTGCACTTCTTCTGTGTAAAGCATATTACTTAATTAACTTAAGTGTTGAGAAATCTTTCAGACAACCACACGAAAGGATTCATGCGGTAGCGGTGAAAAAACTTCCGATAAAAAAGCAAAATAACATTATTGTTTTCATAAATGTTCTTGGGTAATTTCAATATAAATATAATTAACTACTTTCCTCTTTATTATTAAAAGTTTTAGTTTTAAATATAGATTTAAATATGATCCAGATAAGACAGCCTGCAAGAATACCTACAAACGCGCCACCAAGGATATCAAATGGATAATGCACACCATTGTAGATTCTACTGTAAGAAACTAGCAAAGCCCAAAAAAGTAAAATAATTTTGAGCCAATTATACCTTGCGGGTAGTAAGAAGAAAAGAAATGTGACAAGTCCAAATGCATTGGCACTATGAGATGATACAAAACCATAATTTCCACCTGGCCCAGCATCGCTTAAGTGGATAAATGGAACCAAGGCAGGTTCATGAGAAGGCCGCAACCGCTTAATCAAATTTTTCAGAAGCCCCGAGGCTGTTTGGTCACACAAAGTTATGGTAGCCGCAATTGCCAGCAGAATATAAATTGTAAATTTTTTATATAGTCTAATTAAAAAGATTAATAATATCGCATAAAATGGAAACCAAAACAATTTATCACTTGCCCAAAACATTATGGTATCAAAGAAAGCATTATGTTTTTCATTAATCACCAGAAATAATTCTGTATCAATGCGATTCAAGTATTCAAGAGTTGATTTCATATGATGAAAGTTTTTATGTAATTTCTGAAACTGATTTCATTCTATGATAATTATATTTAATAGTATAATACCGGCTGTTTTTATTTAAATCCTGATAATGTATTTATAAAATTTTAAAACTTTTTTTACCTTCCTTTTAAAAAGCAGTTTATTTGATGCATCACTTATTTTCTTTAGACAATATTCTGCTGATAATCCTGATAACAATGCATATTCCTTGCTTATTATATTCATAATTTCATTATCAAGTGTGAACCTTGCGAAATTTTTAAGCCTTTTATTTATTTCAATATGATCATAAAAATTCATTCTGTTTAAATCAACAATATAAAAACGATAGGTCCCTTCCTCTTTTCTTATTAAAAAGTTTCCTGCAGAATTATCGATAAACTCAATACCGTTTTCATGTAAATTATACATGAGTGCTGCATATCCTTTAATAATTTCTTCTCTGTCAGGAAAATCCTTATTGTTAAGAATTTCGTTCAACATCAAGGAATTTTCAAGTTGTTCACTTATATAGTAACTCGACGTCAGACCGATAAAATCATGATTTTCGATGTAGGCTATCGGGGTTGGAGTATAAAATTTTTTATCTAACAGAAATAATGCGTACTCAAAAGACCTTCTTGCCTTAGATTTTCTATAAAATTTATAAACATGTCTGTTGATTATATTATGCTGTTTGAAGGATTTAAAGTTAATTAAACGGTCACTAATTTTAAAAACTTTAATTACATTCCTGTGACCGTCACCTATCATGGTTCCGCCATTCTTAAAATTTCTTATTGTAAGAATAATTTCTTCATTATACCGAGAAAATTCATTTGCAAAAAATACCTTCATCTTTAATTTATTATTCTTAATTATCTCTTTTCTAGAATCATGTGAATTAACTGCATCATTTTATCAGTATCAGTATGATTGGTATTTACGGAACAACTCTTTCCATTATATGGTGCGTACTCTTCTTCAGCACTCACAGAAAATAACCCAATTGTAGGAATTCCGGTTGCACTTGCTAAGTGCATCACCCCATTATCGGCTGCGATGAAAAGAGTGACATTTTTAAGAAAACCGCTCATTTCACGAATATCCCGGCTGTAAAAATGAGGAATTGTAAAATTAAGTTTTGATATATTTTCCACAGGTAAGAGCTCAATAATATTATATTCAGAAAAATTCTTTTTTAACTTATCATAAAACTCTTCCCACCATTCTTGAGAATAGCACTTTTCACCTGTAGCATTAGTAAAAAGACAAATTGTATCTCTGCTGTTTTGGACCAAATTCTTTAATTTATCCTTTCCAGCCAAGATCTCACTTTGCTCCAAATTTAAATATAAGTCAGGAATCGTTGTTGTAATTTCGTTAAACCCCAGTTTTGATAAATAATCTCTCAGATTATATATCGAATTTTTGGCTAAATGCCTGTAGTCAGAATATTTCACATTTAATTCTTCATTAAAATCACCAAAAACTTTATGTTGGGAGCGTGCGAACAATGTTGATAATCTTCCTGACGAAGATCCTGTTGCTGAGTTAATAACAAGATCATATTTTCTGGTTTTTAATAAAGCCCAACCCTTTAAATATTGAAATAAGTTACTGAAAGGTTTTTTAGGAAGTTGGATAATCCTATCTATATAAGTGTAGTTTTTAAAAATAGAAGGTGCTATATTACCTTTTACAAAAAGATCAATTTTACTATCCGGAAAAAGAGAATGAACCTCACAAAGTAAAGGTGTAATAATTAATAGATTTCCTAAGCGGTGGTTAGGTCTGGTAATCAATACTTTTCTTACAATCAAATCTTTTTTATTGCCTGTTACCGGCTGTGATTTCCCGACATTTTTTGTAAGACGTTGCATTACAGACCTTCTAATGGCATTAATATCTTTTTTAGAAATTTTCATGTATATAAATTAAGTTACCCAATTTAAAGAATAAATATAAGCTTTTAATCCAAATTAATTACATTTTTAAATTACGGACTTTATAATATATGATATTTTTAATGTCTGTCAAGGATCTTTGATAAAGGAATCATTTTAGAATACACTAATGCATACTAAATAATTTTTTTTCAACGCTACTTCTCTGTTTTTTAGGTTTTTAAGTATTAGATTTATCATGCCTTGGCTATCTTGATTGAGATAAATCGTTTTTTAAGATGATTGTCCGTTGTATTTCTAACCCGTCTGTAATTTCCAAATTTTAGTTAAAATACACCTTTATCTTTATTATAATTAATTCATCGAAATTTGCAGCTCCTGACAGTTTTAAAAAGCTTTCTACAAAGAGTTTTGTTATTTTTCTAAGAACATTGTTTTTTCTTTTTTGTTAACATATTCAGATTACTTTTCACCAAACTCTTATTCTAAAGCACTGCTGAATGTGAGAACCAAAACTTATTTGTAATTCTATTATTACATAATCTTGGCCATATAAATTACTAGGTGAAGCCCACCTATTTTCTCAAAAAAACAGAAATGCAGACGGTTTACAGGTGGAGTCCGAACTCCTTTCGTTCAGGGTAAAAACAATCTTTTCAAAAATAAACTATTACATGAACTTTCAAGTCGATAGGATAAGAGTATTACGCAGATAGTTCTCCGATGGTTGATCCAAAGAACTTGTGGCCATTCCGAAATCAGCCCATGTGCAAACGATGAATGAAAAGTTCGGTGTATTTGATTTTGAACTGGCTGCAGATGATATGACAGCCATTAAATCTTTGGATAAAGGTCGAGACTTATCTACAGCATTTAAAAAGCATTCGACAATTTAACTACAACAATTACCAATTGGGATACTTCTAACAGAATGACAATTAGGAATTTTGTACCTGTCATCTACGTCAGTTTAAACGAATTAAAAAAAAGAATTATGCAAAAAAGAAAATTAGGCAATAGCGGATTGGAAGTTTCGACATTGGGATTTGGCTGTATGGGTTTGAACTTTTTGGATGGCAAAGGTCTTGATAAGAAAGATGCCATTACTCTTCTACACAATGCGGTTGAAAGAGGAATCACGTTTTTCGATACCGCTGAAGCTTACGGACCTTTTACCAATGAAGAATTGGTTGGAGAGGCACTACAGCCTTATAGAAAAGATGTAGTGATTGCTACAAAATTTGGTTGTAAAGATGCAAGACCGGCAGTAGGTTTAGACAGCAGACCCGAAACGATCAGGGCAGTAACTGAAGCCTCTTTAAAAAGATTAAAAACAGATTATATTGATTTGTTATATCAGCACAGGGTTGATCCCAATGTTCCGGTAGAAGATGTTGCAGGAACAGTGAAAGACCTGATACAAGAAGGCAAAGTAAAATATTTCGGTTTATCGGAAGCTAGTGCTAAAACAATTCGAAAGGCACATTCAGTTCAACCCGTATCAGCATTGCAAAGCGAATACTCCTTATTTTGGCGTGAGCCGGAAAATGAGATCCTCCCAACGCTGGAAGAATTGGGAATTGGTTTTGTACCGTTCAGTCCTTTGGGAAAAGGTTTTCTCACGGGTATCATCAACAAAAAATTAGAGGACATCGATCGTAGGAATATTATTCCTCGTTTCAGCGAAGAAAATATTAAGGCCAATCTGGTTTTAGTGGATGCACTTTCAGAAATTGCTCAACAAAAAAATATTACGACCGGACAGTTGGCTTTAGCCTGGTTATTAGCTCAAAAGCCGTGGATAGCTCCAATTCCCGGGACTACAAAATTACATCGTTTGGAAGAAAACATTGGCAGTACAACTATTGTATTAACAGCCGATGAACTTGCGGGAATTAGCTCAACGGTGAATGCAATTACGCTTGTAGGTGACCGCTATCCTGAATTTTTAGAAAAACAAATCGACAAGTAAAACAAACAGCAATGGAAAATATTAAAGGAAAAGTTGTCGCCATTACAGGTGCAAGCAGCGGAATGGGGAAAGCCATCGCCATAGAATTAGCAAAGAATGGAGCCAAGATTGCCTTGGGTGCTAGACGGACAATCGAATTGCAACATATTGCTGCTCAAATAAAAAGCAAAGGTGGTGAAGCCATCTTTGTTCAAACTGACGTAAAAAATAAAGCCGATCTGATACGGCTAGTAAATACAGCAGTTGAAAGATATGGAAAATTAGATGTCATTGTGAACAACGCAGGCGTAAGCCAGTTAAGCCGTTTTGACGAATTGGATATTGACGGTTGGGAAGAAATGATAGACATTAATCTCAAAGGCGTTTTATACGGGATGGCGGCGGCAATTCCCGTTTTCAAACACCAACGATCGGGACATATCGTCAATATTATTTCAACTTCAGGAATAAAGATTGTCCCAATGCAGAGCATTTATGCAGGAACTAAAAATGCCATTCGTACGATTGCAGAAGCGTTTCGTCAGGAGTCAGACGGAAACATACGCATTACTGGGATTTCGCCCGGATTTGTGAAAACAGATTTTGCAGATAACATCAAAAACGAGGAAATGAAAAAAGCAATTCAGAAAGGAATGGAGCAAATTGCTATAGATCCCATCGCCATTGCCAACGCTGTCATTTATGCAGTAAGCCAGCCAAACGATGTTGAAATTGGTGACATTGTGATTCGTCCTTCAAAACAAAATTAATTAAATTCGTAAAAGAAATGGGACAACAATCTAATATCAATAATATTAACAGTATATCGCAATTGGTTCGTGTGCTGGGATTTCCCGCGCCTTCGCACCCATTGATCACCTTGGTGGATTACAATAATGTTTCGCTTGGCATGTTTCCAAAAGGCCAAAAGGTTAGCCTTGATTTTTACAAAATTTCCTTTAAGCCTACTTTTAAAGGACAGATCAAATACGGACAGGGCTTTTACGATTTTGAAGAAGGCGGATTGGCGTTCCTGAAACCAAAACAAATCGTCTTTCCACCGGAAGAACTGGAAAGTTATGAAGGAATTGCTTTGTATTTCCATCCGGATTTCATCCGAAATTATTCGTTGGGAAAGACAATCAATCAATATGGATTTTTCTCTTATGATGTTTCAGAAGCCTTGTTTTTATCGGCAAAAGAAAAAGAGATTATTGCTAATTTATTTGCTATAATAGCTAATGAATTAGCCAATACCATTGACCATTTCAGCCAAGATATTTTGGTATCGCAGGTAGAATTATTATTAAATTACAGCAACCGTTTTTACAACAGGCAGTTTATTACGAGAAAAGCAGTTAATCACGACATCATTGCTTCTCTGGAAAGCCTTTTAAATAGATATTTCCAAGAAGAAAACGGCCTGAGAAACGGCTTGCCATCCGTAAAATATGTCAGTACTGAATTAAAGTTCTCCCAACGCTATTTGAGTGATATGCTGCGCTCATTTACAGGACTAAATACACAACAATACATTCAAAATGCAATCATCGAAAAAGCTAAGGAAAAATTATCCACGACAAACCTTTCCATAAGTGAAATTGCATTCGAGTTGGGCTTTGAGCATCCTCAGTCCTTCAGCAAGCTGTTCAAGAGCAAGACAAACGTTTCCCCTTTAGAATTTAGATATTTATTTCATTAAACACTTATAACAGAAGCTGATAATCCTAACGTTTCTTACAAAATTAGAGCGGAAGTATTTCTGTGGGCATTGTTAAAGATCAAGACTTTTCCAGACATGTAAAGTCAGTTTACAAAGAGGTATCATTTAAAGTTGATTACATCAAAATAACTAGACATATTAGTTAGAGAAAGCCCTCAACACTTTGCGTGTTGAGGGCGTATATAAAATTACTGTTTGTTTTTATTATAAAGCAGTCGCGGTATACGTCACGGTTTGCGTATACGTTCCGGCCGGTTTCCCTAAAATATCAGAAGAAGATGATTTTGTGGCAGGAATGGTGTAGTCCAGATTCAGAGTCAAGGCGCTTCCAAGAGGAGCATTGGCCACTAAAGTCTGATCTGTTGCCGATAAAACAACTGCACTTTTTGTTCCTCCCATAGTTCCTGAAGCTGCGGCAGCTTTGATGGTTAAAACATCTACCGGGATCAGGTTGGTTCCGTTCACGAAGCTCGCACCGCCTGCTTTTACTTTTACATTAAAGTTTTTGGTTGAAGTCACTTTCAGGGCGTTGGCCTGGGCTACTGTCTTTTCCGAATTATAATCCGCAGCAGTAGCATAGTTGAAGGCAACAGCACCGGTAATGGCCGTACTTCCCGCATCGATAGAAATGACATCATTCAGGGTGATGCTTACCGTAGTGGTTGCGGTAGTATTCTGAGCCTGAACATTATTAGTTCCCAGTATGAATGCTCCGATAGTTAAGGCTGCGATGGCGATTTGTTTTATCATGACAGTAGTATTTAATTTTTATTTTTGTCTAATTGTTCTCTTTTGAACATGACAAATCTACGGCGGCGATAAAATTTTCTCTGTAGTGGAAAATGGAAGTTCTTGTAGTAAAATAACTACACGGATTATTCATTGGTTTACATAGAAAAGCAAGTGTATCACAACTAAACAATGTGAGTTTGATCTCGTAAACTGCTTTAGTTGATTTAAAATTTTCCAGGTTTTTGCAAATTTATTTTAAAATCAAAGGCCTCCTGTAGGAAGCCTTTGAAACACCAAATCACAAAATATTAATATATAAAAAATTTTACTTTTATTGTTTTTTTAATCCTTTTTCAGACGTGTAAAGTCAGGTTACAGAGAAGGATCGGATCAAATAATTACACCTATTAGTTAATAGAAGCCTCAACACTTTTTAATATTGAGAGCTTATAATTTTATTTATTTTTATTATAAAGCAGTCGCAGTATACGTTACCGTTTGCGTGTACGTTCCGGCCGGTTTCCCTAAAATATCCGAAGAAGATGATTTTGTGGCAGGAATGGTGTAGTCCAGATTCAGAGTCAAGGCGCTTCCAAGCGGAGCATTGGTCACTAAAGTCTGATCCGTTGCCGATAAAACCACAGCACTTTTTGTTCCTCCCATAGTTCCTGAAGCTGCGGCAGCTTTGATGGTTAAAACATCTACCGGGATCAGGCTGGTTCCGTTCACGAAGCTCGCACCGCCTGCTTTTACTTTTACATTAAAGTTTTTGGTTGAAGTCACTTTCAGGGCGTTGGCCTGGGCTACTGTCTTTTCCGAATTATAATCCGCAGCAGTAGCATAGTTGAAGGCAACAGCACCGGTAATGGCCGTACTTCCCGCATCGATAGAGATGACATCATTCAGAGTGATGCTTACCGTAGTGGTGGCGGTGGTATTCTGAGCCTGAACATTGTTAGTTCCTAAGATGAATGCTCCGATAGTTAAGGCTGCGATGGCGATTTGTTTTATCATGACAGTAGTATTTAATTTTTATTTTGTTTAATTGTTCTCCTTTGAACATGACAAATCTACGGAGGCGATAAAATTTCTCTGTAGTGGAAAATGGAAGTTCATGTAGTAAAATAACTACACGGATTATTGATTTATGTTTTTACATAAAGAAGCCCTCAACACTTTGCGTGCTGAGGGCGTATATAAAATTACTGTTTGTTTTTATTATAAAGCAGTCGCGGTATACGTTACGGTTTGCGTATAGGTTCCCTGAGGTTTCCCGAGCAGTACCGTCGATGCTTTTTCTGCTGAAATAGAATAGGCAATATTTAAAGATTGTTTGGCACCTAAGCCTGCATTACTCACCAGCACCTGGTCGTTGGTCGATAAAGTGACCTCATTCAGAGTTCCTGTTAAATTTCCGCCCGGTGTTGCTTTCACCTTTAATATATCAACCGGAATTACGTTCGCGCCGCTTACAAAGTTTGCGCCTTCTGATTTTACTTTTACATCGAAGTTTTTAGAGGAAATGATGACTAAGCTGTTGGGAACAGTCACACTTTTTGATGAATTATAATCCTTCGTATTTCCATAATTAAAATCTACATTGCCTGCTAAAGCGGCAGAACCTGCGTCCATTGCAATCACATCGGCTAAAATAATATTTACGGATGTACTCACTTGCTCAGAATTTTGTGCCGGAACCCAGTGGGTTCCCAAAGCGATGGCTCCTATAGAGAGCGCAGCGATAACAATTTGTTTTTTCATGATCGGATAAATTTATAGGACTTATAATAAAATGCTTTCAATCAAAATTAAAAATACTGATAAATATCATTAAAATCAAATTTAATACCAATATTTGACATGACCAAAGCTTTTAACGTTATTTCTGCCACATCATACTAAAGAGCTGGTAGTTACGAGATCAAAGGTTTGTTTTTATATCTCTGGACTAGCAGTATAAAGGCAAATGACGGTTACATGTATCGTGGGTAACATCCGAAAGACTGAGCTTATTTGCTCCGGTTTTTTGAAAAGAAAACATAGAACCTCGTTCAAGATCGGTTATAAATTAGCTATACGAGAAATAACACACATAAGTTCATATTGCATATTTAATATGGATTTTTTTATTATGTTATTTGATTTGAAAATTTCTTTTTGCAGGCTTCCGATACATTACAAAATTATTTAAAATATCTGTAAATTAATTTAATACGTCAAGTTTCGTCGCTTTCCTGATTGATATTTGCATTATAGAAGACACAGAAAATGAAACTCAAAATTAAAACTCATGATGGACATATCTTAGCCTGAATACCACCTAAAAAAATAAGGCTAAAACCTGAAGATACTCTAATAAAAAGAGGCTTCAAATCTCAACCTTTTATAAAACTAAAACAAATTTACACAAATGTCTACAAACAACAATGCGTCACAGACGCTTTTCAGAACTATTGGGCAAACCGTAAAAGCTGGCAGGAATTTTACCTTACTGAAAGTGTAGACCCTCTATTCAGAAGTTTCTTACAGGCAGGTATGGCAAGAATTATTGTTACCGTAAAACCCGGCTTTGAAGCCGCTGTGCAGTTCTTCCTTGAAACGGGATTGATCTGGAATGGTGGAGCTGTGCCGGTGATCGGGGATCCAATGTACATGTCTATTGTAGATGAAATGAGACAGCCTACCGGAGAGCCTCAAGGGAAATACTGGATTACGAGAGTTCCAACAACACTTACTATTTTTCAGGATAAATCTACGGGATTACCGGTTGAACATCCGCGTCCAATCTTTCCGGAAACTGATACAAATAATTGTGAAAATCCAAAAGAGCTGGAGTTTGAAACGAGTTTTGAGCAGAGAGATATTCTGTTATCTCATGGAGATAAGGAAACAAGTACTTTGGATTAATCTTAAATTAACTTGGAGAAATGGCGGTGTAACTGCCGCTATTTCTTTTTTTAATAATTAAAATTTACAAATTTTGAAACCTATAAAAAAATTAGAAATTCCAAAAATAAAAGCATTGGGGTTAAATAATACAAATGGAGTGGGGTATCCTCAAAAAAAACACTAAATATAAAATATATTTCTTATACAGATGAAAAAGAAAAAATAAATTTGATTTTTGACGTTTATGCATCAAATTTAGGAAGTGAAAAAGCACAGTTGTTCTTAGTTGAAGTGGAAATTGTAGGATCAGAAGCTGTAGACAGTGGAACTGTTCAGATTCTGACAAGTGGAAATACGCGAGTTACTTATCCTTTTAATAAAACTGATCTGGATAAATTGTCAAAAAGTATTTTTGAGGGAGACTTTGAGTTTGAAATGACAATTGTTTGTGATGGCCTTATCTGCAAAAACTAATGAATTTGGATTAAAGTATTCATCTAAAACAAAAGTAAATGAAGAGTGCGTTAAAGAAAGTGTCCCCCAATTAAAAATATCTGAAGTTGAAAAGGAAAAATTTATTTCAACTATTTTGTGTGAAAGTCAACTTGGTAATGAAGCTCTGTATGATATAGCATGGGTTTATTATAATAGGGTAAGACTTAATGGATTTGATAGTTGGGACGGGATGAAGGCATCTACCGCATATCGATTAAAACAACCAGATTATAAGTTATGTACTTTTTATTTTGGTGTTGGTGACGAATATGGAAGTGTAAAATATGGTAATTTTACTATAAAATCTTATACGGAAACGAAAGATTTCAAAGAGAAGAGAGTACCTAAATTTTTGAAATTAAAGAATTTTATCGTAAATAATGTGTTTTCAGCTAGTCCTAAAACCTGTTTTAGAGACTGGGAGGGTCAAGGTTATTGGGCGGATTTGGATATGGATACTGATGATCCTAATAATGCGAGCCATGATCCAAAATGGTTTATGGCAAGACAATATTATTGGTTGCAGCTCCAGAATAAAACGAAAATTAGATATGTCCATATTATGAGAGCAGGAAATGGGACATCTTTTATTTTCCACGAAAAAGCGATTGCTAAGTTTTTTAAAGATCACCCTGTCTTACTTCCAAATGAACAGAATGTCAAGAAATTTAGAATAAATGGCATCTTAAATTTTGATCTATGAAAATATTATCTTTTTTATCTTTATTCATATTGTTTTTAAATTGTAAAGAAAAACAACATAAAAATGTAAATGATAAGCCTGTCCAGGCAACCAATACTTTGCATAAGCAGTTATCAAACAAATCATATAAATTTGATCTATTTTATATTAAAGACCCTTCAAAGCCTGATATTATTAAATGTGAAAAAATTGTCATTACTGATGTTGGAGGAAAAAAAATTCAGGAAATAAAAATTGACACAATACAGATGTATGAAAAAAATATTTTTTTTTCTATAGATAATGATGTTAATTTTGATGGGCAAAATGATATTAGTTTATTAAACTACGAAGGAAATTATAATAGTTCTTTTTCTTTTTGGTTATTTGATAAGAGTAACAATCATTTTAAACACTATAAAGATTTAGATAACATATATAACCCTACATTTTTAGATGCTAAAAAAGAAATATGTTCAAAATGGCATAGTGGATTATCAGAATTTTATTTGGAAAAGTATTTTTGGGACAAAGATCTTTTAATTTTAAAAGAAAAATATGAGGAAACTTGGTCTCCGTCAGACGTAACAGGGCATTTCAAAGTTTCAAAATTTGAAAATGGTAAATGGAATATTTCTGAGAAAAATATTCGGAAAGGATTCTGGAAAATATGGAGTATAAATAAAAATTGTAATATCGTTTACGATAGTTATGAATTGATATAATAGTTCTTATGTTAAAAATATAAATGAAGAATATCATCTTTTTAGAACAGATGGAGATAATTTAGTGAGTAAATCATTACCTGAAGAAAAAATGGAATTTCTTAAAAAGTATAAAGTAATAAAGTGATTTTTTTACTCTATTAATTATATAGAAGCCGTCTCATTCTAAATGAGACGGCTTCTTTCAATGTGCAATTTCAAAAATTTGAAAGCATGCAATTGGCCTATAATGAAAAAAAGATTCTGGTGGACTCAGTTATTTGGAATGATCATTTGCAGATAGTATAGTATATTTTAAAATTAATTTTGAAACTTAAAAAAGAGGCTGTAATATTAAAAACAACTTTAGTCGCATCTAAAATCCCAATTTTTTTGAAATATAGAAAAGGAGCAGAAAATAAAGTGATCCTAGAGATAGTCAACAGGCCAATACTGTATATTCTGATTCTGTCATTCTTAAAAATGAAAAACAAATGATTTCCCAATTGTTGAAAATGCTTATAGAATAGGCTATCAACATACTGGTGTTGATGAGATCTGTCAACTCAAGGTAAATCAGCATCATGATACTATTGATATTTCTAGTCAGAAAATGGAAAATTGTATTGAGAAAGAAGAAAATGAAAATAATTATTGGATTATTCACTGTTTTTATGGTTTGTTCATGTAGCCAACAGAAAAAAATGAAAAATATTAAAGATAATATACTATATGAAGACCAGCAAGGTAATATTTATTTAAAGAGAGAAATTGATATTATTAACGAGAAAAATTCACAAAATAATCAATTTCGATTTTTTGATTTGGTTTTTTATAAGGATAGTACTTATCAATTAAAGAATATTGTTGATATTAAAACTTTCCATTTTGTTAAATCTGTTACAGATACAGTTCCATTGAGTAAATTTGATGTTTTCGAGGATAAGATGCATACTTATAAATTTCAACATTTACCGCCAACTTCACCAGAAATTAAAGCGATGGATAAATAATAGTAAGTCGCCACATTTTAATATGAGGCGACTCTTTATCATTATTTTGGGGACATTATTTAGTTAGCCCTTAAAATTAATGTAACAATCTGGTTATGTATTTCTGGGTTCAGAAATTCTTGAAAAAGGTTGTGTCAAATTGCAGGAAATTGTATTTTAAGGGCATAAAAAGCGGCAAAATGTTAGGAAAAATAGAACCAGATTTACAGCAGAATTTATTTAAGACGAGGCTTACGGAACTGATTAATATGGAACATCCGTTGGTTAAATTGGCAGATGAGCTTTACTGGGATAAAATGGAAAAATGGCATTACGGAGGCTCAGGCAGAAAGGCTTTTATATGATGATGTTATGGCAAAAACTAAATTGCTGGAAAATGGACTTGGAGATTCAAAGACAAAAGGTATTAAAGTTAAGCTTTTGCAAAGAGAATACGATGGATTATTAATGGCAATTTTCAATGGTGGTTATGGTGAAACATTAGAAAATACAATTAATAAAGGAGTGGAAAAATTAACAAAAGAAGAGATTTTTAAAGCTTTCTTGACCCGAAGATTTTCAAACGGGAATGAGGAGAGAAGCTTGATTAAGCGTAGAGCTATGGAGGCTGATATTTTTGTAAACGATGATTGGTCGCCATTTCCAAGCAAAAAATATTCTGATTATAATGAGTATATTACTGCTTTTCAAGGCTTCCTTAAAACAGGAATATTACCTGTTTTTATAATGCTTTTTCTACTATTGAGTTGTGATTCTAAAAAAGAATCTGCAAAAACATTTAATAAGCCACAAGTCCAAAATAATTCTAAAGATTCTATTGCTCTATCAGATTCTTGTAAAGCTTCATTAAGTAGAATAAAAAAATTTGATAATGGAGCAGGCAGTGATGAAGATGTAATTAAAAATTTTGGAATTGAAGAAGAGTCATGGAAAAAAGAGATTGGTAATATTTATCAAAAACTTCATAACAAAATAAAAAGCACAGACACTGAAAATTTATCTGCTTTTGAAAAGTATCATTCAGATTGGGAAAATTACGTGAATCAAAAAAAATCTTTTAGACGTTCATTCCTTACCCATTATATATATACAAAAGAATGGATTTTTTACATTTATCTACAATTAGAAAATGAATATAAAAATAAATTAATTGAGTATTATGAATTATATGAATTTAACCAAAAGCCTTAAAATGAATATGATTATTTAAAAATGAATTTTTAAACTTGAATATTCAAAGTAATAAAATAATTTTTATATCAATAATACTAACTTATATAATCCGTTTCAATTATGAGATGGATTATTTTTATTAAATATTTTTACAAACCTTGAAAAATCACAGTGTTTTTACTGTAAGAAAAATCTCAGATTTTCTTTATACTTGTAAAGTGATTCAAATTAATACACCTTGTCTTTGATTTTAATTTGGCTACTTTTAAAGTATAGAAATATTATTGGAATACATGTAAAAACAGTCATTTTCAAAAGTTAAGATCATCTAGATTCTTTTCTGAACAAAATCAAGGTAAACATTGAATCAATTTGTTCTGAGAGTTGCAAAAGAAATTAATCTTGCATGTCACGCATTTGGATACTTCTGGAAAAATATTGGTGCTAAAACAGGCAATATAAATCGATATGCTGATAAAGATGATGTTTTAACTGTTTCAAGAAATTAATGGCTATTCAAGTATCCCAAATACTTTAATAATAGGAAATTATTACTAATATTTTAAAGCAGTAACGAAATATGACTTAAGTAAAAATAAAAAATAGTGTTATTGTATTAGCAATAGTATTATTCAATGGTTGTAAAAAGCAAAATGAATATTCAAGCCAACAAGAGGTTAAGAAACCTCTTGTTTTCAATGTGCAATTTCAAAAATTTGAAAATATGCAATTGGCCTATAATGAAAAAAAGATTCTGGTGGACTCAGCTATTTGGAAAGATCATTTGCAGGATAATATAGTATATTTTAAAATCAATTTTGAAAACTTAAAAAAAGAGGCTGTAATATTAAAAACAACTTTAGCCGCATCTAAAATTCCAATTTTTTTAAAATATAGAAAAGGCGCAGAAGATAAAGTAATATTAGAGATAGTTCAACAGGCCAATACTGTATATTCAGATTCTATCATTCTTAAAAATGATAAAACAATTGATTTCCCAATTGTTGAAAATGCTTATAGAATAGGTTATCAACATACTGGCATTGACGAAATCTGTCAACTAAAGGTAAATCAGCATCATGATACTATTGATATTTCTAGCCAGAAAATGGAAAATTGTATTGAGAAAAAAAGAAAATGAAAATAATTATTGGATTATTCACCGTTTTTATGGTTTGTTCATGTAATGGAATTTCGGTTTCGTTAATGTTGATATAGATGCTGATATTATTTTCGGTTATTTAGAGACTTGCGTTATAAACTGATAATGGTGATTCTGTATATATTCTTTTCCATGAATCTTTACCATTTTTTCTAACATAATTTTTAACAATATTGTACCCAATGTAGTATCCTATCGCTCCAGGTAATTTTTCAGGTAAAATTGAAAAATTTCTGCTTCTGAACTGATTAATTATTTCTTTATCTGTAGAAAATTTATTAATATCAAAGAACTCGTTAATTAAATTTTCATTTTCAATACATTTTTTCAGTTCATTCTCAGAATATCCTAAATTTTCAGCAAGTGAATATTTATTTTCCCAGTAAACCTGGTTAACGTATACAGCTAGCCCTTCGTCGATAATGCTTTTAAGTGCGGTAATATCATTAAACCTATTCTGATTAAAATAAACTTGATGCGATAATTCATGAGGAAAAAATTTAGCGATCTGTTCTATTGAAAAATTGTTTTTATGAGCTAAATCTATTAACATGGTTCCATCAGCGAGACCTCCTAAATCTGTCCAAGCTGCACCATATATAATATACCAGGTTCCTGTAGGTTTATATCCTGTCATTTTAGACATAGTGTATTTAATATTTTTTAATTCTCGACTTAATTTTTTAGCATTTATCTTCTTGTTTTTGTATTGAAGCATATTATTTTCGTACCATTCAATAAATTCATTCTTACTTCCCATATAACTATTCCAAAAATTTTTATGAGGTATAAATAATTTGTTAATAATAAGATTTCGATTTTTAACAGAATCAGTTTCTACAAAAGCATTATCGATTATTTTGACTTCTAATCGAGCTAAATTTATTATCTCGAATTTTGATTGCTGTGAGTAAACATTATAGTTAATACTAAGCATGATGAAAAGACTAAATAATTTTTTACAATTCATGAGAAATTAATAAGAGTATATAATTATATTTATGTCGAATGTATAGATTTAAAATTTATGTCTATACGGAATACATTCAAGTGTGAATTATTTATATTTGTTTTAAATTAAGGATTGATATTGTTTAATTTAAAATATTAATTCATATTTGAATGTAATAAATGCTAATTTAAACAAACATTTTTATGAAATCAAAACAATTACACAACAGATTGGCAAAATTAGCTAAATCTGAAAATCTTTTAGAAGTTATAAAAGATTGCGAACTATCAAAGGTTAAAGGAGGAGGAGATTGTCCTAAACTTACTTCATGTACTACATTTGTGGATTGCGCCAATGTATACAAATCTGGGGATAAGGATACAACTATTTCTCCTACAGTGGGATTATAAATATAACTTAATTAAAATATATTTTTATGAAATCAATGCAACTACATGCAAGATTAGCAGGATTAGCTAAATCTGACAATCTTTTGGAAGTTATAAAAGATTGCGAACTTACTAAGATTAAAGGAGGAGGAGATTGTCCTAATTTAACATCATGTGGAACTTTTGTAGACTGTAAAGAGAAATACAAGTCTGGGGATAGAGACACTACAATATCTCCTACACTAAATCTTTAATATTTTTCTGAAATATTATTATAAGGGCTTTTTTAGCCCTTATTTAGTTAATTATCATATTATTTTATTGTCATGAACATCAAATTATTTAATAAATTAATATTATTAAAATCTGTATCAGATTTTGAAATTTTACAAGATTCAACTACGATGTATATTAAAGGAGGAAACAACTGTCAAAAATTACAATCATGTGGAACTTTCTCATCAAAGACTAAAGTAAAATACCCAAATCCTGCATTAATATCTTGTAGCAATTACACATTAAATGGAAAAAAAATTGTTATATAAGTTTCTTTCAATATTATTATTATTTATATCCTCTGTTATATGCTTTTCTCAAACAAAAAAAGACACTATAAAAGAGAAAGCCATTGATGAGGTCGTAATAACAACTATAAAAAAGGGAATTACTAATGAGAGGGATAAGACAGTATTGAATATTGATAGTAATCCCATCTATAATAACCTTACATTAAAAGATGCACTAGAATATATGCCAAAAATTTCTATAGAAGATGGAAGCATAAGTGTTCTAGGAAAAAAGAATGTTCTAATATTAGTTAATGGTAGAGAAAGTTCATTATCAATAAGTAACATTCCTGTTAGTAAGGCAAAAAAAATAGAACTTATTAGTAACGCTTCTTCAATGTATGATTCAAAATATGATGCAGTTATAAATATAGTTTTGGACAAATGGAAAAATCAAGGTCTGTCAGGGAACTTTCTATATAATACCACAGTGGCTAACAAGCAGGTATCAAATTTTGGTTCCAATAATTTAACATATAATAAAAATAAATTCTCGACAATTTTAAATTATTCTTTTAACCATGATAACAAAATATTGAAAGATGATGCCTTTCAAGAGTTAGAGAATTACAACTATAATCTTTTAAGTACTACACTAGCATCTCGCAAAGTAAATTATTTTGGAATATCATCTAATTATGAAATTAATGACAACCAAAATATTGGGATAGACTTTAGTTATACCAATATATATAATGATGTTCCTGGTACAGTAGAGCAAACTTTTTTTAATAAAAATAATATAGATTCCTCATTAATATCCAGTAAAACACGAAAAGATTTTGAGAATGATTTTGCAGGAAGTTTATATCATAATCTTAAAAACAAAAAAATCAGTTTAGACAGCTATTTATATTACTATTATTCTAAAAATAATTCAAAGAGAGATTTTAGAAGTTCTTCTGAAAATCAAGAAGTCTTCAATATTTATAATATTAACAACAATATTTCCAAAAATTTTATCGCTAATGTTTCAGGAGGATATTCTTTTGAAGATGGAAGTAATTTAAAGTTTGGCCTAAGGGCAGTTAATTCTTTAGGTACATCTAATCAAAACATAAGTACAAATAGCACAGAACTTACTTTTGATTTCAATGAAACTGTTTATGCTCAATATTTGGAATGGAACAAAAAAATCAATAAAATTGATTTGAAAATAGGAAATAGATTAGAATATTTTATTAGAGATGTTAAATATAATCTTGAAGTAAATCAACAACAGAATAACCTGGATTTTTTTCCATCTTTGTATGCAGGCTATCAATTCAATAAAAAGAATACTATTTCTTTTTCTGCTTCAAAAAAAATTGATAGAGTTCCATTTAATAATATACTTCCATATTTTTATTATACATCTTTCAATGAAATTATAAAAGGAAATCCAAATCTTCAAAATCAAATAAGATATAATATTGAATTAAATTATGTTTATAATAATATCTTATATATTACCCCTTTCTACAGTTACAATAAAAATAATATTGAAAACATAACTTTTGTAGATGGAAATTTGATTAATTATATTCCTCAGAATTATGATTCATACAGTTGGGGAATTAATTCCACCTATGCTAAATCATTAAATAAATGGTGGTATATTAATGTAAAATTGAATTTACAAAATAATAAGAATAAGGGAAATATCTTAGGAGTTACGTTTGATAACAATAACTTAGAATTAAGTTCTATTTTGAGTAATGTATTTAATTTTAAAAGTTTAGGTTCATTTATTATTCAAAATTCTTATTACACCCCTTCTTATTATGATTTATATAAAGTTTCACAAGGTTTTAAGACTGATATTAAATATACTGCTAAATTTCTGAATGAAAAATTGGTTTTTTCTCTCACTGTAAGGGATGTCTTAGGTACTTATTTCAATAAAGTTGAAGCTATAAATCAGAAATATTTTTCACTAAATAAAAAAGATTACAGCTGGCAACAAGTTGTTTTAGGATTAACTTATAATTTTGACAAAGGAAAAGAAATCAAAAAAAATAATAAAAAAATAGACACATCAGAAAACGAAAGATTAAAAAATGAGTAAATATGTTTAAAGTTTCAAATTATATAGTAAAAAGTGAAATTCCTTCAGAAAGCAATATGAAGGATGTTGCAATTTTTTCCACAAGAACAGGAAATATGATTGTTGTAAAAGAAAACATTCTAGATAATATTCAAAAATCTGACTTTGAAAAAGTTGATTTTAGAGTAATTAATTTATTGCTAAAATACAAAATTTTGGTTTTAGATGAAGAAAAAGAAATATCAACGATACTAGAGGAAAATAAGTATATGTTAAAGAAAAAGGATGGTATTAGTTTTACAATTCAGCCCACAGGAAACTGTCAATTAGGCTGTCATTATTGTGGACAATCTCATTCTAAGATAAAAATGAATGATGATTTAGTACAAAAGTCTTTTGAAAGAATAGCAACTACAGTTAAAACACATAACTATAAATTACTTTCAGTTACTTGGTATGGAGGGGAACCTCTACTAGCGGCAAAACCAATATTGGATTTTTCAGAAAAAATAACTAAATTTTGCAAGGAAAATGAGGTGCACTATAAAGCTGATATTATAACTAATGGTGTTTTATTAAAGCCAGATTTATTTGAAAAATTAGTGGTTGACTGCAATATTAAACATTTTCAAATCACTCTTGATGGGACAAAAGAACTTCATGACAAAAGAAGGATGACAAAAGGAGGAGATGGTTCTTATAATATAATCATGCAAAACATAATTAAGTGTTTAAATAGTGAAACTTTTGATAGATATCAACCAAATATCAACATAAGATTGAATATTAATAATGAGAATGTTGAATCTGTTGACCAGTTAATTGACCTTTTTGATGAACTTGGATTAATTAAAAAAGTACACTTTACATTTTCTCCAGTTTTTGATTGGGGAGGAAATAGAGCTAATGAAAAAGATAGCTTAACAATGGATGACTTTTCATCAAAAGAAATAGATTGGATTTTAAAGATAAATGACTTGGGAGGAGAAATTCAAGTAAGTTTACCTGAAAGACAAGCTGTTCCTTGCATGGTAGGTGTAGAAAATTCAGAAGTTATTGATGCTTTTGGTAATATTTTTTCATGTTATGAATTACCATATACTCCTGCATATCAAAACGATAATTATATTGAAGGTAACTTATTGTCTGAGGAACCTATTAATAAGGACAGTGAAATGAGAAATTTCAATAAAAATATTGAAAATAGAAAATACAGTTATTGTATTGATTGTAACTTTTATGCAGTTTGTGCTGGTGCTTGTCCAAAATCATGGATAAATGGAGATGTTGCTTGTCCAACATTCAAATTTAATATGGAAGAGAAAATGTTATTACACTATTATTTAAGAAAATCTAAAGAATATGCTAACTGAAATTGAAAATATATTTGAACTTAAAAAGAATAAAATTTTAGCGAAAGAAAATGTTGAAAGTTCAAATCAATCACATATTTTTTGGACATTTTTAGAAAGTGAGGATTTTAAAGAAAACTTTAATGATAAGTTGTTATTAAATCTGATGTTCCATGAAGGGGACTTAGCATTTGAGCAATATAGGTCAAGTGATTTACCCTATGGGGATTATTTTCTTGAAAAAATGAATGCTGTAAAAAGTAAGCTAAGTAAAGAGTATGAAAACTTTAGTTGCTTTGAAGCCCCATTGTTAGCATATAAAGAGTATAAAAAAAATAATTTTTCAGAATCAGCAACCCTTTTAGAGAAATCAATTATTTCATTAGAGAATTTATTTGATAAATCTTATACAGATGCTTTATATGGTAAGATAGAGCAAATAACCAATATTATTAAAGTTAATATCAAGTCTGAAAATTGGCAGTCTCTTAATAAGTATATTGAAAATTTTGCATCTGATTTATCATTACAAGATACTGATAATCCATACTTTTTCAGGAAAAATGAAATGGAATTTTTTAAATCTCAAATTTCATTATTAATAGAATCAACTGTAAATCATTTTTTTGAAACTCTTTTCTTTGCCCTTATTAATTACCACAAAAAAAATGATTTTCTTTTAAATTTTATGTTTAAGCATTATAATTTAGACATCAATAAGCTCCAATACGATTCTGTTCATAAAAAATATTATATAGATGATTTGGAATTTTTTAATGCCCAATTTCCTTTAAATATTGAAAAATATTTTTTGAAGAATTATCTGTTTTATACTAATAATGAGCAATATAAAAAAGTAATTGATAATTATATTTCTTTCATAGATTAGGAAAAATAATAGTATGAAGTTTGTGGCTCAACATGACAAGATGGATTGTGGTCCAGCTTGTTTGGCAATGATAGCAAGTGAGTATGATAGAATTTATCCTTTACAATATTTAAGAGACAATTCTTTTATAACTCGTGAGGGAGTATCCTTATTGGGGATATCAGAAGCCTCTGCAAAAATAGGATTAAATACACTTTCAGTTAAATCAACCCCAGAAAAATTATTTGAAAGAAAAGAACTTTTTCCATGTATTTTACACTGGAATCAAAATCATTTTGTTGTACTAAGAAAGATAACTGTAAATTTTTTCACTAGGAAGAAGCAATATCACTTGGCTGACCCTGCACATGGTTTTGTTGTTCTAAATGAAGAAAAATTTAAAGAGCATTGGATTTCAGATAATGATAAAGGTGTTGCACTATTTCTTGAACCTACAGAAGATTTTTATAAGTTAAATCCTCCTGTTAATAAGTATATAGGATTAAATTTTGTTTTAAAATACTTAACTCCATACAAAAAGCAATTAATTTTTATGTTTTTGCTTTTGCTTTTAGGTAGTTGCATTACTCTTACATTTCCCTTTTTAACCCAAGCCCTTATAGATAAAGGGGTTAGTGGAAAAGATTTAAATTTTATATCAATAATATTATTAGCACAATTGGCATTGTTTTTAGGAGTTATTACTTTTGAAATAATTAGAAATTGGCTGATGCTGTATGTTGGAACTAAGCTAAGCATTACCATCATTTCTGATTTTCTAAAAAAACTACTTCAATTACCTCTGAAATTTTTTGATACCAAAATGACAGGCGATTTTAATCAAAGAATACAGGATAATGAAAGAATTGAGCACTTTTTGACTTCACAAAGTCTGCTTACATTTTTTTCAATGATAACATTTATTGTCTTCTTTGGGGTTTTATGGTACTATAATTTATATGTTCTACTTGCTTATATATTACTAACTGTTGTATCATTGTTATGGTCTTTTTATTGGCTGAAAAAAAGAAAAATATCAGACTACTTTAAGTTTCAGGAAAAAAGTAAAAATACAGAATCCATTTATGAAATTATTGGAGGAGTTACAGAAATGAAGCTTAACCAATTTGAAGATTTTAAAAGAAAAGAATGGGAGGACATCCAAAATAGATTATTCAAAATCAATAGCAGGATATTGCGTATAGACCAATTTCAGATATCAGGCTTTGAGTTTATCAATCAATTAAAAAATATTGTAGTAACATTTTTAACAGCAATACTTGTAGTAAAAGGAAAAATGTCTTTAGGGGAATTATTAGGGGTATCTTACATAGTAGGTCAAATGAACTCTCCTGTAAACCAATTAGTCAGCTTTTTTCGTTCTCTTCAAGATGCAAGGCTAAGCTTAGAAAGGCTGAACGAAGTTCAAAACCATCCTATAGAGGAAGAGCCTGAACAAAGGAAGTTAGACTTTAAACCTGATAATGAAATAAAGCATGGTATTGAATTTAATAATGTAAGTTTCCAATATGAGGGTTTAAAATCTCCCTACGTACTAAAGGATATAAATTTATTTATTCCTGAAGGAAAGATTACAGCCATTGTTGGAGCAAGTGGTAGTGGAAAAACAACATTAATGAAGTTGTTACTAAAGTTTTATGAGGCATCACAAGGGGAAATTTTATATAATTCTATTGAAATAAATACGCTCTCTGCAAAAAGCATCAGAGAGAATTGTGGAGTTGTAATGCAGGATGGTTTTATTTTTTCTGATACCATAGAAAGAAATATTGCAACAGGAAATATAAATATTGATAAAAATAAACTTCAACAATCTGTTAAAATTGCCAATATAGGAAATTTTATTGAATCTCTACCATTAGGATATAATACCAAACTGGGAGCATCAGGTAATGGTATTTCAGGGGGGCAAAAACAAAGAATACTGATTGCGAGGGCAGTTTACAAAAATCCACATTATATTTTTTTTGATGAAGCCACTTCTGCTTTAGATGCTGATAATGAAAAAATAATACATGATAACTTACAGGATTTCTTCAAAGGAAAAACTGTAGTAATAATTGCTCATAGATTATCTACTGTCAAAAATGCAGACCAAATTATTGTATTAAAAAATGGTGAAATTGTTGAAAATGGAAATCATCAGGAATTAGTTCAAAATAAGGCAGATTATTTTCATTTAGTGAAAAATCAGTTGGAATTAGGAGATTAACTCCGCCATTAGAATGATTAGATTGGTTTGAAAGTAGTCTAAGTAGTAGCTCCTTAAAATGCATTTAACAGTCTGGTATTTAATATTCTAAAGACTACTTTATTTGTTTTTATTCGCGAGATTTTGTATCTTAAGTCTTTAAAACCTTGCAAATATGTTGGGGAAAATCCAGAAAAACAGCCAGAACTATTCCGCCCGATGTTGGTGGATTTTATTGATAATAAGCATGAACTTGTTTTGCTTTCAGAAAAAATTGATTGGAGCTATTTCGAAAAAGAATTTTCGCCATTGTATTCGAAAGTAGGCAATCCGAGCCATCCGATTCGGTTTATGGTAGGTTGTTTACTTCTAAAAACATCTATACAATTTAGGAGATGAAACCCTTGCCACAGCCTGGATCATGAATTCTTACATGCAGTATTTTTGTGGAAGAACTTCTTTGAACACGAGTTTCCGTGTGATCCGAGTAATTTTGTACATTTCAGAAAAAGGATTGGAGAAAAGGCATCGAAAAAATATTTGCTTATAGCGTAAGAATGCACGATACAAAGACCAATACCTCTAATTTTGTTTTATCAGACACTACCGTTCAGGAGAATAATACCATTTTCCCACCGATGCAAAATTGTGCAAAAAAGTGATTGATTATTGCAACAAAATTGCTGAAAATGAAGGGATAAAACAAAGACAACGTTACACAAGGGTAAGTAAACAAATGGTTCGTAACACGTATAATGGAAAACACCCCAAACGAGCAAAGCTGGCAAGAAAATCTGGGAGACAACTCAAAACCATTGCTATGGATAAGCAAATAAAAATTCCAGTATCAGTTAAGCTACATTTTGATAGATTTTGTTTTGATTGTTAAATTCTTCTATTGTTTGGTAATTCAGGGTGCTGTGACGTCTGTTTTTATTGTACCAGACTTCGACATATTCGAAAATTTCCAGCTCCATTTTTTCTTTTGTAACAAGCTTGTTTCCATAAATGAGTTCTGTTTTTAATGATTTGAAAAAGCTCTCTGCCACTGCAATATCCCAGCAATTTCCTTTGCGACTCATACTTCTTGTTAGTTCATAAAATTTCAAAGTATTTGTAAATTTCCTGCTCGCATATTGAATGCTCCGGTCAGAATGGAAAATTAATCCATCTGCTATTTTCCTATTTCTGACAGCCATTTTCCAGGCTGCAAGGCTTGTTTCTTCGGTGCTCATCCCATTACTCAAACTCCATCCGATTATTTTTCGGTCATATAAATCAATGACTGTTGTGAGGTATAAAAATCCTTCCTTGGTCTGAATATAAGTAATGTCTGAAACCCAAGCCTGCACAGGTTTCTCTGCAATGAAATTCCGGTTCAACAGGTTTTCTGAATCAGTTTCAAAAGTTGGGGAGAAAGATTAATAAATGTAATTTTACCAGATGTCAGCTGAGAAAGAATTATTAAAATTACTGTTATCGGAATATCTGGTTGAATAGTTCATGATCCATGATCCTTAATTAACTTGTTAAGCGCGCGCTCAAGCTTAAAACAAAAACCACCCTCAAAAAGGATGGTTTGTAGACCCACAGGGATTCGAACCCCGACTGACGGTACCAAAAACCGGAGTGCTACCGTTACACTATAGGTCTGTTTATTTTGGTGATACGAATTTACAGTTTTTTTTATTATTTACAAATACCTTGTTTAAAAAAGTGTAAAAAAAATTTGATCCGGCTGCTTTAAAACAGCAAAAAAAAACCATCCTCAAAAAGGATGGTTTGTAGACCCACAGGGATTCGAACCCCGAATGACGGTACCAAAAACCGGAGTGTTACCGTTACACTATAGGTCTGTTTTATTTTGGTGATGCAAATTTACAGCTTTTTTCATGATCTGCAAGAACTTTTTAAATTTTTTTTAAATTTACATTTCATTTTATTCACAGAAATTATGCAGATAGATTTCAATAATCTCAATATTAATAAATTATCATTCCGGACAGAATTTGAAAAAAAAATCAGAACTTTTCTTGAAGAATGGTTTTCACATTCCGGAAAGGTATGGGTGCAGACCTCCGGATCTACGGGAACACCCAAAGTCTTTGAAATCGAAAAAAAGAAAATGATCAGTTCTGCAGTGATGACCTGCCATTTTTTAGGGCTTAAAAGTGGGGATACCGCTTTGATCTGTCTTCCGGTAGAGTATATTTCCGGAAAAATGATGATCGTACGATCCGTGGAAAGAAAATTAAAATTAATGGTTACAGAACCTTCTCTGAAACCTCTTGAAAACCTTACGGAGCCTGTAGATTTCTGTGCCATGACGCCTTTGCAGGTGGAAAACTCATTAGATCAGCTTCATCTTGTCCGAAATTTGATTATCGGCGGAGCCGCAGTCTCTGAAAATTTAAAAACCAAAATTTACAGCAGGTTAACCACCATCAAGCCACTGCCGGCAATTAAAATATTCGAAACATATGGAATGTCGGAAACCTTATCCCACATCGGATTAAAACAGGTTTTTCCTGCTCCGGAAGATTACTTTACCGTTTTTGAGAATATTTCTATTTCAACCGATGAGAGAGGATGTCTCAGAATTTCTGCACCTGATCTGAATGCTGAAATACTTCAGACGAATGATCTGGTTGAAATTAAAAATGAAAATCAGTTCAGGTTTTTAGGACGGATCGATCATGTGATTAATTCCGGAGGAGCTAAAATATTTCCCGAGCAGCTGGAGGCGCTTGTAAAAAAAGAAATTCCTAACGAAGCTGTTTTCTTAGGGAAACCTGATGAAAGTTTAGGACAGAAACTTATATTGGTTATCGAAGGAAAAAAATCAGAAGCTCTCGTAAACAAAGTAGGATCCATACCGTTTGATAAAAGTTATCATAAGCCGAAAGAAATTATTTTTGTAGAAGAAATCCCCAGAACACCGAACGGCAAAGTAAACCGAATGGCATTAAGAAATTTAGTGTAAGTCGCTTATCTTTGTTCTGAAACTTATTATGTAACAAAAAATGGAAGATTTTTCAAAAGAGCTTACTTTTAAAACCTCCCGCAGCAGCGGAGCAGGAGGGCAGAACGTAAATAAGGTGGAAACTGCTGTTACCGTTCTGTGGAATGTGGAAAAGTCTGAGTTTTTTAATGATGACCAGAAATCTTTAATCACCAGTAAACTCAAGAACAGGATCAATGCCGACGGCTATTTATTCATGACGGTTTCAGAAAGCAGAACCCAGTTAATGAACAAAAATAAAGCTATTGAAAAAATTCAGGATATCGTAGCTCAGTCCCTTATTGTTCCTAAAAAAAGATACGCTACAAAACCGTCAAAGGCTCAGAAGCAGAAAAGGCTCGATACCAAAAAGAAGCTTTCCGATAAAAAAGAAAACAGGAAGTTCCGGTATTAAGAAACGATGCATGTTAAGTGGATTTCAACAGATCCTGTTTAGTAAGAGCTTCTTTTATCTGAAAAAACAGAATGACTTCTGCAATAAAATCTTATTTTTGCCGAAAATTTACACATGATTAAAAAACTAATAGTATTAGGATTATTTTCGGTATCGGCAGTAGCATCTGCCCAGCAAAAATTTTCAATTATTCCTTCCGTAGGATATGCCTGGAGAACTGCAGCAATGCCCGCAGGGATCAGCAATGACGAACGGAATTATATCAAAGGGCTGAAAAGCGGTCTCAATTTCGATGTTTCCGCCTATTACAATGTTAAAAATGTTGGAATCGGTTTAAAATATTCCAGTTATCATGCTTCCAGTGACGGAAGACTGAGTGTCACTGATCAGAATGGAAACAGGGTTTCAGCGAATGTGAGTACCGAGGATCAGATTACATTCTGGGGTCCCGCTTTAATGTATTCCAACTATAACGAAGAAACAAGACATAAGCTGTTGATGGATTTCGGAATAGGAATCATCTCTTATAAAACAGTGACCGGTCCTGTAACCGGGAAAGGAAATAATTTAGGGGCGGAAGTTAATGTTGCCTATCAGTATGCGGTTACTAAAAATATTCTTATCGGTCCAAAACTTGGATTAACAGGAGGAACATTATCAAAAATGACATTCAATAACCAGACGATTCACTTCAACGATGATCAAAAAGAAGGTTTACAAAGAGTTTCTTTAAGTGCAGCTGCTTCATTCCGTTTTTAAGTTTTATCTTTGCAAAAATTAAAAAAATATGAACAAGCCTATTACTGAATTCATAGAAAAATATTACCTGCACTTCAATGCAGCAGCATTGGTAGATGCTTCCAAAGGATACGTGGCCCATCTTAAGGAAGGCGGAAAAATGATGATTACACTGGCAGGGGCAATGTCTACTGCAGAGCTGGGGAAAATTCTTGCCGAGATGATCCGTCAGGATAAAGTGGATTTCATTTCCTGTACAGGAGCCAACCTTGAAGAAGACTTAATGAACCTGGTGGCCCATTCCCATTACGAAAGGGTTCCTCATTACAGAGATCTGACCGCTCAGGACGAGTGGGATCTCCTGGAAAGAGGGCTGAACAGGGTTACCGATACCTGTATCCCTGAAGAAGAGGCTTTCAGAAGATTACAGAAGCATATCGTAGAGATCTGGAAAGATGCGGAAGCCAAAGGAGAAAGGTATTTTCCTCACGAATTTATGTATAAAATGATTCTTTCAGGAGTTTTGGAGCAGTATTACGAAATTCCGAGAGAAAATTCATGGATGATCGCAGCCGCAGAAAAAAATCTGCCGATCGTAGTTCCGGGATGGGAAGATTCTACCATGGGTAATATCTTCGCGTCTTACTGTATCAAAGGTGAATTGAAGGCGACTACCATGAAATCGGGAATAGAGTATATGACGTATCTTGCCGATTGGTATACGAAAAATTCCGGTGGAAAAGGAGTAGGATTCTTCCAGATTGGCGGGGGAATCGCAGGAGATTTTCCGATCTGCGTGGTTCCGATGTTGTACCAGGATATGGAAATGCATGACATTCCGTTCTGGTCATATTTCTGTCAGATTTCAGATTCAACGACTTCTTACGGTTCATATTCCGGAGCGGTTCCGAATGAAAAAATTACATGGGGTAAACTGGATATCACGACACCGAAATTTATCGTTGAAAGTGATGCCACCATCTGTGCACCGCTGATGTTCTCTTATATTTTAGAAAATTAATAGGGCTTAAGACGGAAGTCAGAAGCTTAGATTCTTATAAACGCTCCATTATGGGGCGTTTTTTTTACTCTGGATTTAGATGTTCAGCCGTCATGCTTCTTAAGATCTTTTATGTTGTGAAGGAGCAGATATCGGTTATCGTAAAGAATAAGATCAGGGCGTGCCCTCTCCAATGCTCGATCCTCTCCTGAGGTCGGGCTCCTCCGGGCTCCACTTCGTTACGGTCCTGCTGTCGGACATCAGGACTGCAGGCTTCGCCCGCACCCTCCGGATCCCTCACGCAGAGATCAGTCCAGGGAATTCACCAGCACGAAATACCGATAGGCCAGAATTCCTTTCTGAAATTTGGTTAGTGTATGAGGATCTTTATCACTTAATTTTGGAAGTACCGCTTTGTTAAGCCTGTTCAAAAAGCTGAAAAATGATTTTTTCATAATAAATGGTTTATGCATGATGGTGAAGTCCAAAAATTGTGCAAGTTAGCACAGTACGTGCTGAACCGAGATAGAAATAGGTTTTTCGGCAGACTGGCCGATGTGCTGAAACGAAATTGCCCGTCAGAAGACAGGCAATCTCAGCACTAACAAAAATTAAATTCTATTATTTTCTGATCTACGGATTTCCGTACATATTGGATTCCCCGCCGTCGATTGCGATGATCTGTCCGGAAACATATCCGTTTTCGTCACTCAGCAGATAAGCAACCAGATTTCCCACATCGGTAGGATTACCTAATTTTCTCGTTGGGTTTCGGGATGCATATTCGTTTTCAGCAGCCTTAGGATCTTCAGGATTTACCTGTCTGAAAGCTTCTGCAACCATTGGGGTCAGAATGGCACCGGGAGCAATGGCATTGGTGAGAATATTATCCTTCCCGTATTCCAGGGCTGCGTTTTTTGTCATTCCGGCTACGGCATGCTTTGTAGCTACATAGGCAGTCTGGTTGATAACTCCGCGGATGCCTCCTACAGAAGCTACATTTACAATTCTTCCGCCTCTGTTTTTCTGTAACTCGGGAATTACGTATTTCATTCCGTAATACACCCCGAGAAGATTAATATCAATTACTTTTTTGAAAACATCAATGTCGTAGTCAATCATTGGGGCCTGCTTGCCTTCAATTCCTGCATTGTTGTAAAGACCGTCAACTTTTCCGAACACTTTTACCGTTTCATCCACATACTTTTTTACATGTTCTTCCACGGAAACATCCGCTGCAACAGTCACAAATTTAGTTTCCGGAAATTTTTTCTGTAACTCCTCTTTCGTTTTGTGTAAAGCCTCATCATTATAATCTACCAGGCTGAGATCGGCGCCTTTGGCGGCCAGAACTTCTGCTGCTGCCAATCCCAGCCCCATGGCTGCTCCGGTTACAATAATCACTTTTCCTTTTAAATTTGCCATAGTTTGTTAATTTAGTATGATAAAGTTAAAACATATAAACGGGACCTGTCTTGATGTATGGTAAGGAATGTGAGAAATGAGATCATACAGATGAATCTTCATCTGAAATATTTTACCAGACCCATTTATTTCTTACTTTTAAATGGTATTAATTTTTAGAAATGGACGAGATTTTTAAACAGCAGGTTTGGGAAATTACAAGATTAATCCCCAAAGGTAAAGTAACGAGCTACGGAGCTATTGCAAAAGCCGTAGGATACCCGAATCATGCCCGCCATGTCGGAAAAGCGATGGGAGGCTGCCCGGAAGATGTTCCTGCCCACCGTGTCATTTCAGGTTCAGGAACGTTATCTGTTCCCGAGTTCCGGAAAAAACTGGAGGCTGAAGGTATTGTAGTGGAAAATCTCAGAATTAAGAACTTTAAAAAAATATTTTGGGACCCTCTGAATGAGTTGTAGATTCAGCTTTCTGGAAATTCTCAGATTTCTGTTTTCACAGCTGTAAAATTTCCAATGATTCAGGTCAGATGACCGTTTATTTCTGGATTTTTACATCCGTCAGGAAATTTGATGCCTTAAAAAATCATTTCGGCAGAATAAGTACACGATTAACGCCTGGTATTAAGTTGATATTAGAAATTAAGATCACTTCAGTTTTAAAAACTTAGGTGATCTTTTATAAAGCAAGTGTAGAACTGATATAATTTAAGTGTTGGATCCAAAATAATAAAGACAGTACCCTATCCGGAATAAAACCGGTATAGATTGATTAATTACAGATAACATGATTCGATTTTCCTGATGAGGGTATATTGAAGTTCTTCCGAATTGAAAGGAAGATAAGATGTAAAAAAACCGGGATGATACATTCATCCCGATCTGTTGTTATTTTTTACTTTTTAATGTTTTTAACTCTTCATTCAGTCTGTCGATTTCCTGCTTTAACAGGGAAATATAGTCCTGAAGACTCTGAATAACAGACATTGAAATATTGTTAAATTGCGTCGTGATCCCTGATGATGAAGAGGCATTATCATTATATACCGGATGGTCATTATTAACAATAACTTTAGCTTCTTCTTCCTCGTAAATTTCCTCCAGGGGGAGGTTTAAAAAGTGGGCTATTTTCTCCCATTCATCTCTGATGATCTTGACATCACCACTTTCTTTTCTGCTGTAATTGGAAACGTCCGTAGCGATCACATCGGCGATCTGCTGCTGCGTATATCCCTTTCTTTTTCTGGCAATACGTAATTTTTCTTTTTGCATATCAGCGTTTTTTTACAAAAATATAAAAAAGAAACAGGTCTACAACCTGTGTACATAAAAAATGCAAAAAAGATACAAAAAAATTCTAAGTGGGGTGATATATCTGTTGTATACTTTTACCAAACGTAAAAAACAAAAAAATGAAATAGCAATTATCTATTGTAGGAATACTTTTCCTACTGGTTGTACAATCCTGTAACAACAATGAGGAGTTATCTGCCCAAAATGATCAGAACAAAAAAGCAACAGAAAACTATTTAACTTCCGATCTCAACACTTTATCAGGTTACATTAAAAATCAATTGATTATTGAAACCAAGATTAAGGATTTGCTGAATCAGGAAAAAGGTGCTAATTTTTCAATGATTCAAGCAGGGCTGGAAAAAGTGAAAACCATTGATGATCTTAAATTACTTTACAAAAATGCTAATGTTAAAAATATAGATCAGTTTATTGCGTTATATCAGGAACAGGAATCGAATGCAAACTTTTTTATTAAGAACAATTCGGAGTTCTATTCCAAGTATAGTAAAGAAGAAAGACATATGCTTGTCACAGAAGAAATTGATGCTCAGCTGAATCAGCTAGGGACTGTTCTTAAAGCAGATTGCCAGACTAAATTTGCAACGGCAAGCAGAAGATGTATGCGTAATTATGCAATGAGTATGACCGTGGCGGTTGTTGGTGGAGCAATATCATTTGGTGCCGGAGCGGTCCTTGCTGGTGCAGCAGCTACTGCAGTTATGATAGCCTGTAATGCCGATGCTGAAGCAGATTATCATACATGTATGCACGGATAACCTAGAAGCGAAACAGTGCTAGCTACTAGTACTGTTTCGATCTTAATTATAGAATTAAAAAACTACAAATAGAAAAACGTACCTTTAAATATGAAAAATGTATATATTTATATAATAATATTAGGAATACTTTTTATTGCTCCAATATTTGTTAAAGATGATACTTCCAGAATTATTTTTCAAATTATTTATTTTGCTGCTCTCATTGTTTTCTCAGTTTTAGCATGGAAGCAAAAAAGGAAGAATGAAATTATATCCTATGTTTTTTTAATGATATTAGGTGCTGTTCAGGCATTTGATAAAGACGACAAATATTTCTATATACAGCTCATTGTTCTGGTAGTATTCTTGATAGGTCTCATCTTACAATGGAAGAAAAACAACAAAAAAGAAACGGTGTAGATTATCTACACCGTTTCTCTTTATTTCTCCAGTTGTTTATAACTTCTTTGGATAAAGTCCGTAAGCTCTTTTCCTTTCAGTAAATTCTGTGAGAGTTTGGCAAGATCCAGAGCATATTTTATTAAACCCTGCTTTTCTTCAGTGTCCTCAGTTTTCAGAATCTGATTGGCCAATTCGCTGTTGGAGTTCACTACCAGGTTGTACATTTCAGGAAAACCGCCCATTCCGAACATTCCGCCGCCGCCTGTAGCCTGCATTTCTTTCATTCTTCTCATGAATTCAGGCTGGGTGATCGTAAAAGGAGCATCAGAACTGTCCAGATCTTCCAGCTGAACGGTGAATTTGGAATCACTGATCGTTTCTTCAACATTTTTTTTCAGCGACTCTTTTTCAGTGTCATTTAATTTTGAAATGACAGGTTCATCCTTTTTAATCAGATTATTCACATGATCCGCATCTACTCTTACAAAAGAAATTTTATCTTTTGATGTTTCCAGTTTCTGGATAACGTGAGAAATGATCGGAGAATCTAAAAGCAGAACTTCATACCCTTTATCTTTCGCCGATTGAATATAGCTGTGTTGCTCATCAGCATTTGATGCATAAAGAACGATCGTATTTCCGTCTTTATCGGTCTGGTTAGGCTTAATCTTTTCTTCCAGTTCGCTCCATAGGAAGTATTTTCCGTCAGTCGTCGGGTAAAGCGTAAATTTGTCTGATTTTTCAGCAAATTTTTCTTCAGTTACGATTCCATATTCAATCACAACTTTGATGTCATTCCATTTTTTCTCGTAATCTTCACGGTTTTCATTGATTAATGAAGACATTTTGTCGGCTACTTTTTTAGTGATATAGGAAGAAATTTTCTTCACCGCACCATCAGCCTGCAAATAAGAACGGGATACATTCAAAGGAATATCCGGAGAGTCAATGACACCGCGAAGCAGCATTAAGAAGTCAGGAACGATTCCCTTCACTTCATCAGTTACAAAAACCTGATTCTGGTATAACTGTATTTTATCTTTATCAATATTTAAGCTGTTGTTCAGTTTCGGGAAGAATAGAACTCCGGTTAAATTGAACGGATAATCTACATTAAGGTGAATATTGAATAAAGGCTCTTCAAACTGCATAGGATACAGTTCGTGGTAGAATTTCATATAATCCTCACTGGTCAGTTCGCTGGGAGCAATCGTCCATGCCGGAGTAGGGTTGTTGATGATGTTGTCTACCTCTTCAGTCTCTGCGACAGCATCTTCGGGAGCATCTTCAGGTAAAGGAAGCGTATGGGTTTTTGTTCCGAATTTAATAGGAACAGGCATGAATTTATTATATTTCAGCAATAACTCACGGATCCTTCCTTCTTCTAAGAACTCAGTAGAATCTTCTGCAATGTGAAGGATAATTTCAGTTCCCCTTTCGGTCTTATCCGATGTTTCTTCCAACGTAAATTCAGGACTTCCGTCGCAGATCCAGCGGACTGCCGGCTCCTCTTTGTACGATTTTGTTACGATCTCAACTTTTTCAGCCACCATGAATGCCGAATAAAATCCTAGACCGAAGTGGCCTATAATTCCCGAATCTTTAGCAGAATCCTTGTATTTTTCCAGAAATTCTTCAGCCCCTGAAAAAGCGACCTGGTTGATATATTTTTCAACCTCTTCAGCCGTCATTCCGATTCCCTGATCAATAATATGAAGGGTTTTGTTCTCTTTATCAATTTTTACTTCAAGCTTTGGATTTCCGTAATCTACCTTAGCCTCTCCGATACTTGTTAAGTGCTTTAGTTTTAAGGTAGCATCCGTTGCATTGGATATCAGTTCTCTCAGGAATATTTCATGGTCACTGTAAAGAAATTTTTTGATAAGCGGGAAAATATTTTCCACTGATACGTTAATATTTCCTTTAGTCATAATAATTTTTGTTTTTAATTTCCTACCATTAACTCAAAAAAAATACCGTTTGACGAAAAGTGACATTTTGACATTTTTTGGTGGACACAGGAAATTCAAGCAGAAAATTCTGCATTTGGTTTTGTTTGAAGTAATACCTGAATGGAGAAAGTTGCCCCCCAAGCGTGCCATGTAATATTGATCTTTCAGTCTCATCTTCAGGCAAAAAACACGACTGCATTACAAATTTGTCAATGAAATGCCTTACTTTTAAGCCCTAAATTATTTAATAATGAAGTTGAAATGTACAGTATTTATTCTGCTCATCATGACGTGTTTTATGGATGCACAGAAAAAGCCTTTAGACCATTCTGTTTACGACAGCTGGCAAAATATAGGGGCCAGGAAAATCTCAAATGACGGGAAATGGATTGCTTACGCAGTGGATGTTCAGGAGGGAAATTCCGATCTTTTTTTATATTCGGTAAAGAGTAAAAACTCCAGAAAGTTTCCGAGAGCGGCGAAAATGGAATTTACCCACGATTCCAGGTTTGGCATTTTTCAGATCCGCCCATTATACAAAGATATAAAAGCGGTAAAGGATAAAAAACTGAAACAGAATAAACTCACAAAAGACAGCCTGGCGATCGTGGATTTTTTGAGTGGCAGGACAGAAAAAATTCCTAATGTCAAAGGTTTTAAAATTCCTGAGAAAGGAGGTTCCTATGTTGCCTATCTTCTGGAAAATCTAAAAGATAAATCTTCTGTTGATTCTTCTGATAAAGATGGAGACGGAAAGGCAGAAGATGATAAAAATGCCAAACCCTTACAGTTGGTAATACGGAATCTGATCACTGGGAAGAGTACGGTTTGGGAAAATGTATCCCGCTATGAATTCAGTAAGAACGGGAAGCAACTCGTTTTTGTCACTAAGAAGCCTGAAGAGAAAAATAAGGATACAAAAGAAAAGAAGGATTCAGCAGATGATAAAACTGCGGATAAAAAGGCTGTTGACCCATCAAAGCCTAAAAAATATCCGCTTGAGTCGGTACAGGTAGTCAACCTGCAGACAGGTGCCGTTAATAAAATTTCGGAAATGGAGGGTGATTTTTTACAGCTGTCTTTTGATGAAGAAGGTAATCAGCTTGCATTTGTAGGAACTTCTTCTGCGCAGAATGATCTGGTGAAAGAGTATCAGTTGTATTATTTTAATTTTAAAACTGATAAAAAGCAAACGGTAGCCGGTGACCATGCGGCAATGAAAAAAAATTGGGTCATTTCCGAAAACCGTTTACCTGTATTCAGCAAGAACGGGAAACAGCTGTATTTTGGTGTGGCTCCCAAACCTGTTGCAAAAGATACGGCGATGATTGCAAACGATCATGCCGTTGTAGATATCTGGAATTATAAAGATGATTATCTGCAGACCGTACAGTTGAAAGAACTGAAAAATGATCTGAAAAAATCCTATGCAGCAGTAATGCAGACAGAAAAGCCGGATTTCTTCAGAAATATTGAGGGCGAAGATCTGGATACTTTACGATTGGTAAACGATGGAAATGCTGAATTTACGCTGGGGATTACCAGTTTACATAACCGGATCTCCTCGCAGTGGGAAGGCTCGGTGAAGAAAACCTATTACCTTATTGATCATAAAACAGGAGAAAGGACAGAGATCATACGGAATCTGAATGGTTCGGTAACGGTCTCCCCGTTAGGTAAATTCGCGGTGATTTTTGACAGGGAAAAAGGAAAATGGTTCAGCTATAACGTGAAAACACAACAGACCCTTCCTCTTAATACAGAAGTACCGTTTTCTTTCGTGGACGAGGAATTTGATATGCCCGACTTTCCGGATCCTTATGGAATCGCATCCTGGACGGATAACGATGAATCTGTCATTATTAAAGACCGGTTTGATCTTTGGGAGTTTTTCCTGAACGGCTCAAAAAAACCAAGAAATATAACGAACGGATTCGGACGTAAAAATAAAATAACATTTGATACCTACGATCTGGATAAAGATGTTAAAAGTATAAACCGGAAAACTTCTCTTTATCTGTCAGCCTTTGATAATACGACCAAAGCAAACGGAATTTTTAAAACCTCAGTTCATTCGAAAGAGGATCCCAAAAAAATTCAGATGGAAAATGTCTGGGGATACCGGAGTCTTCAGAAAGCAAAAAATGCGGAAGAATATATTTTGGTTAAAGAATCCTATACTGCTTCTCCGAATATTTTTACAACATCAGATTTCTCCCGTCAGGATAAGCTAAGCAATACCAATCCGCAACAAAATCATTATAATTGGGGAACCAATGAGTTGATAAACTGGACAACGCCAAAAGGAAATTCGTCCACAGGAGTTTTATACAAGCCGGAAAATTTTAATCCTGACAAAAAATATCCGATGATCGTTTATTTCTACGAAAAACTTTCTGATAATCTGAACAGGTATGTAGCTCCGGCCCCCACGCCCTCACGATTAAATATTTCTTACTTTGTGAGTAACGGATACCTGGTTTTCACACCGGATATTTCCTATACCGACGGCCTTCCCGGGGAATCGGCAATGGAGTATATTAATTCGGGTGTAGAAAAGCTGAAACAGAATACATGGGTAGATGGTGCCAAAATAGGAATTCAGGGACAAAGCTGGGGTGGTTATCAGGTAGCCTATCTTATTGCTCATACCGATATGTATGCCGCTGCGTGGAGTGGAGCTCCGGTCGTAAATATGACTTCTGCATACGGAGGAATCAGATGGACTTCGGGGATGAACCGACAGTTTCAGTATGAAAAGTCGCAGAGCAGGTTAGGGAAAAACCTGTGGGAAGCACCGGATCTGTATATTAAGAATTCACCGCTGTTTATGATCGATAAAGTAAAAACTCCGGTTGTTATTATGAGTAATGATAAGGATGGGGCAGTGCCATGGTATCAGGGTATTGAAATGTTTACCGCACTGCGCCGTCTCGGGAAACCGGCCTGGCTTCTGAATTATAACGGGGATGATCACAACCTGATGAAGCGCCAGAACAGAAAAGATATACAGATCCGGGAACAGCAGTTCTTTGATTATTATCTTAAAGGTGCTAAAGCTCCGGCCTGGATGACCAGAGGGGTTCCTGCCACACAGAAGGGAATAGACTGGGGTTTTGAGCTAACGGATGACCAACCTTAGTGAAAAACAAAAATCGGCGAAGCTTAGCTTCGCCGATTCTGTTAATATGTTTCAAATATTATTGCTTTTTATTAGCAATGGCATCCTTGATTTTGTTTTCCAATTCTTCAGAAAGTTCAGGATTGTCTTTTAACACATCTTTTACCGCATCACGTCCCTGTCCGAGCTTTGTCTCTTCATAGCTGAACCATGAGCCGCTTTTCTTAACAATTGCCTGCTCTACAGCCTGATCAAGAATTTCTCCTGTCTTAGACACGCCTTCTCCGTACATAATGTCGAATTCTGCCTGTTTGAAAGGTGGGGCTACTTTGTTTTTTACAATTTTCACTTTTACACGGCTTCCTACAGCTTCATCTCCGTTTTTAATAGGAGCACTTGCTTTTCTGATGTCTACTCTTACAGAAGCGTAGAACTTCAGCGCATTACCTCCGGTTGTCGTTTCAGGGTTTCCAAACATAACTCCGATTTTCTCTCTCAACTGGTTGATGAAGATAACCGTACATTTGGTTCTGGAAATCGTAGCCGTCAGTTTTCTCAATGCCTGTGACATCAGTCTTGCGTGAAGACCCATCTTAGAGTCTCCCATTTCGCCTTCAATCTCCGCTTTTGGGGTAAGGGCAGCTACAGAGTCAATAACAACAATGTCGATAGCCCCTGAACGGATCAGGTTGTCGGCAATTTCCAGTGCCTGTTCACCGTTATCCGGCTGAGAAATAATAAGGTTTTCCAAATCGATTCCCAGTTTCCCTGCATAGCCTCTGTCGAAAGCATGTTCTGCATCGATGAATGCAGCAATACCTCCCGCTTTTTGAGCTTCTGCGATTGCGTGAAGTGTTAAAGTGGTTTTCCCTGAAGATTCAGGGCCGTAGATTTCGATAATTCTGCCTCTGGGATATCCACCCACTCCAAGAGCGATGTCCAATCCTAAAGATCCGGAAGGAATAACTTCAATGGTATTGTCTACAGCGTCATCCCCTAAAGTCATTACTGTTCCTTTTCCGTATGTTTTATCTAGCTTGTCAAGCACCAGTGCCAGTGCTTTTTTCTTATCATCAGTATTACTCATCTGTCTTTTAAATAATTAATCAAATTTACAAAAATTTACACTTAAAAACTAATATTATTTGCTTTTAAGAGCTGATTTTATAGTTAAAAAATGATAAAATTTTCGGTGAGATCGCATTAGCGGACAAAGCTGTGACAGATGTACTTAAATGCCATTATTATAGCTGTGAATGACGATCAGGGCAATGCCCTTTCCATGCGGCTTCGCTTAATTATATATCTGTTTTAGGATATGTTCTAGAATAGAGTTCTTTTGCCAGTGGATGGGGAAGTTATCCTTTTTCGGGTTTGGAAAACTAATGAAAATTTGAATTCTTTGTGATGCTGAGATAATCTCCCAGAACTTTCATCTGGTCTTTATTTCCCTTCCGGATTCTGGCCTCACGGCTCACCAGGCGATCATACACTTTATTAATGAGCCACTTTGTTTTCGGAAAAAGCTTTTTGTTTTTCACATCCGGGATCTGCAGTCTCCGGCAGACTTCATCGTCCAGCAGATACCATGTACAGCACAGGTGCAGGTACCTTAAATTTTTTCTCTGAAAAGAATATTTTAAAATAGGGTTTTCCAAAGATTCATTCAGGAGAGAATGTGCAAGTAAAACAGAATCTTTATCTGACGAAGGCTGTACAGAAGTCCACAAATAAAAATATTCTGTAGCCTGTTTTTTATCGTTAGGCAGTAAATTTTGAGGAATTCCCAAAAGATATCCTACATACTTCCAGAGATGGAAAAGCCCTTTTTCTTCTTCTATGGAAAAAGTATTTCCCAGTTTTTTCAGACTGTGAAGAAAAACCAGACTGAAGCCTATATAAGTAGCCATCATATCCCATGAATTGATAGGTTCGCCCCAGTTTTCGGTATCCCAGTCTTTATAATGTTTCTTGATGGAAAGTCTTGCATAAGAATGGATCAGACGGGTCTTTATGGCGAATTCATAACCTTTCTTATGGATTTCCAGGGCATCGTACCTTGTCACGTTAACCCAAAAGTCCAGTGTTTCGGAAAGCCTTTTCACGGCTCCTTTCTTCAGTGCTTCGGTGACAATAAGAGGTTTGTTGAGGTAGGCGTAATCATAACCTCCCATCAGGCAGTAATCCCGGAGCGAAATTAAAGAGTCAAGGTTACTCCTCATGCATAATTCTGCCCCACTTTTTAAAAGACCGTAATCCAGCCAGTCGGGAACATGCTGAGTCTGTAAAAAGAGATTTTTTACACTGTCCCAGACCTCATCGTCTTCCCGGACACCATTTCGGATATAATTTTCGATTTCTCTTGAAGCTTCCGCATATTTTTTGTTGAAATATACATCTTTCACAACCTCATCACCCACCTGATCGATGTGATAAAAATAGGGTGAGAATTTTTCAAAGTCATTAAAATTCACCTGTGCACCCGAAAACTCAATCAGATGTCTTCCGTTGCCTTTTGTCCAGAAATCTCTAAAATGCTGTGAATCCTTAAAACGTGGCTGTAAACTGGCTCTTTCCATTATAGATAAAAATACAAGTTTTGAGCCGAAATTCCGCTGTGAGATTTATCAGTTTAATTTTAACCGTAGTCCAGGATCACCATTATGATGTCATCCCGATTTTAATAAAATATTTACTGTATCAAAGTCAGGATGATGATTATATCAGTCCGTTTTCAAAAGCCTTTTTAAGAAGTTCTTTGCTGTTTCTGGACCTGGTCTTTCTCAGAATGTTTTTCCGGTGTGTACGTACCGTATGTTCTGATAAAATAAGCATTTTCGCTATTTCAGGTCCTGAATATCCTTTGGCAATCAATGATAGAATTTCAGTTTCCCGGTTGGAAAGGTTTTCCATCAGTTCATCATCAAGGGTACGGTCGAGCTTAACCTGGTGAAAATCTTTTCTGTGCCCTATCCCTGATATCAGAACGGTACGGGGATTTTCCTTGGTAATATGGTTAATATTGGTATGAATATTTATAGACTGTATCAGTTGTCCGTTTTCATCTTCCATGGTCGGAATAGCCTGATGATGAAATAATTCATATTTTCCACCGGCTGTTTTCATTCGGAAACAGTAACTTGATTTTGTATACAGCTGATGCTGTAAGCCTATTTCCATCATTTTTTGGATAACGGTCTGTTCGGCTTTCATGACAAATTCAATATCATCCGGGTGGGTAAGATCAATCACTTCTTTCAGGTTTTCAGGATATTTTTTTAAACCATGCAGTTTTAAAATATTTTCATGATGATAAGACAGGGTACTGTTGGTAAGATTGAGAACATAATAGTAATATTCACCAATCGCGAACATTTCACCGATGATACGTTCAATAGGAGGGATACTAAGATCTTTTTTTCCGTTTTGCCGGACGCCGGGATAGGTGTCCCAGACTTCTATCAAAGGATGTTTCTTCTCTACATCTTTCATTAAACTTGTTTTGACGTTAAAAGTAGCAAAATTAACCAGAGAAAATACCACAAAAGGGGGATTTTTTTGCTTTGATAAAATTTGAAACTTTGCACATCTGATAACCGTGAAAACTTAACTTTCATCAGCTGTTTAATTTTTGTAGCCGATATCGCCCTATCTTCTGTTTTTAAATCAATAAATTTTTAACTATAGGTATATTAAATAATTATAAAAGGAGATGGTATGTACTTCTCCGTAATAATTTTACATAAACAGTAATAGTTTACCTTTTTCTTTTTAGTTGTTTGAAAATGATAAACTATAGCCTCTCGTGATCGGGAGGCTTTTTTGTCTGCAGATTTCCGATCGCCTGTTCTCATCCGAAAATTACACAAAAGGGTTATGTTTTCGTATCCTGAAATTTTTCACCTTTGTCTGAAAAGTGATCATCAGTTAACAAAATTTCTGTTACTGTAAAATGTTTATAACACAAAGTGCAGTCAGGAATTTAACTGATTAATAAAATATAACCATGAATAAACTAAATGTATTATGTCTCCATGGTATCGGAGGTAAAGACAATCCAGGATCTCGAAAAGACTGGAAACAGGAATGGAAAGCAGCAATAGAACGTAAAGTGACGAATACCAATATAAGTTTTCCTGTTTTCGATCACTATTTTGAAAAACAGGAAGCTACAATAACAGATTACTGGAAATTTCTGAAAAACGTTTTTCTTTATGAAAGCAACCGGATGAAAGGAGTAGAAAGTTTTAAGGATGATTATCTGGATATGGTAGTGGAGTTTTTCCGATACCCGGAATTAAGAATGAATTTAAGGGAATTTCTGAAAAAAGAAATTCAGAATACAGGTTGCCATGTCATTTATGCTCACAGTTTGGGCTCATTGATATGTTATGATCTTTTTCTTTCGGAAAATAACGGACAAATTTATAAAGATATTACTTTAATTACAGCGGGCAGTCAGCTCGGTGTTCAGAGGCTTCCGGATTTTATACCTGTTCAAAAACTGAATCTTAAAAGATGGTATAATTTTAATAATCCCTATGACCGGGTTTTTGCCGGAAGCATGATTAGGTTAAATGCTGATAACTTCAGTAACGAAAGGGTAGCGTTCAGAGAAGGACTTGCCTCTCATAATGCCCTGCAGTATATTGAAAAAAGTGATCAGAAAATCTGGACAGATATTATTAACAGCTATGAAAAAGCCTTTTTATAAAGTATTTCATTATATTGAAAATAAAAAAACCTTCCGGACGGAAGGTTTTTTTATGTAAAGCGAAATACTTTAATATTAGTTAGATAAAGAAGCAGAATGGATCAGCATATCTACTAACTTGTTCGAATAACCCATTTCATTGTCATACCAAGAAACCAGTTTTACAAAGTTAGGTGAAAGCATAATACCCGCATCCTTATCAAAGATTGAAGTTCTCTTATCTCCGATGAAATCCTGAGAAACTACCGCATCTTCAGTATATCCAAGAATCCCCTTCAATTCACCTTCAGAAGCAGCTTTAATAGCAGCACAGATCTCCTCGTAAGAAGTTGCTTTTTCTAATCTCACGGTTAAATCTACTACAGAAACGTCAACGGTTGGTACTCTGAAAGACATACCTGTTAACTTTCCGTTTAATGATGGGATTACTTTTCCTACCGCTTTCGCAGCACCTGTAGAAGAAGGGATGATGTTGTTCAGAGCAGCTCTTCCGCCTCTCCAGTCTTTCATGGAAGGACCGTCCACTGTCTTCTGAGTGGCTGTTGTAGCGTGTACCGTAGTCATCAGACCTTCTACGATTCCGAAGTTATCGTGAATCACTTTAGCCAAAGGAGCTAAGCAGTTGGTTGTACAAGAAGCATTGGATAAGATTTTTACATCGTCCGTAAGTTCGGTATGGTTTACCCCCATTACAAACATTGGTGTGTCATCTTTAGAAGGAGCAGAAAGGATCACTTTCTTAGCACCTGCATTGATATGAGCCTGAGCAGAGTCTTTAGATAAGAAAAGACCTGTAGATTCTACGATATAATCAGCTCCGATCTCGTTCCATTTAAGGTTGTTCGGGTCTCTTTCTGCCGTCACTCTGATTCTTTTTCCGTTTACCACAAGGTCATTTCCTTCTACAGAAACTTCACCCGGGAAAATTCCGTGTACAGAGTCATATTTTAACATGTAAGCCATGTATGTAGCATCGATAAGGTCATTAATTCCTACTACTTCGATGTTATCTCTTTCAGTCATTGCTCTGAAAACAAGACGTCCAATTCTACCAAACCCGTTGATACCTACTTTAATTGTTGACATAATAGTTTGTTTTAAATTATATTAAAAATATTAGATTGCTAAGATTTCTGAGATCAATAAAAGATCCTTATTGATTTCATTATGTTTTTTAATGGCTTCTTCAATAGGTGTATACACCATATCATTGGAACGCATACCAGCCATCACGTTAGTCTGTCCTTCCATTAATCCTGTTACTGCACCATAACCCAGCCTGCTGGCTAAGACTCTGTCAGCACAGCTCGGAGAACCTCCTCTCTGGATATGGCCTAAAATGGCAACACGAATGTCATAATCAGGAAACTCCTTTTTCGTTTTTTCGGCCAGCTCATAAATATTGGCCAGCTTTTCTCCTTCCGCCACCACGACGATACTTGACGCTTTTCCGGTTTTTTCAGCATTTCTGAAATTGGCAAAAAGCTCATCAATGCTGTCTTTACGTTCAGGAATTAAAATGTCCAGAGCTCCGGTTGCCAGTCCGCTGTTTAAAGCAATAAAACCGGCATCACGACCCATAACCTCTACAAAGAAAACTCTGTTGTGAGAAGTTGCCGTGTCACGGATTTTGTCGATAGCTTCCATGGCCGTATTCAAAGCAGTATCGTATCCGATGGTATTATCGGTTCCGAAAATATCATTATCAATGGTTCCGGGTACTCCGATAACTCGGATTCCGAATTCTTCATTAAAGATCTTAGCCCCCGTGAAAGTTCCGTCTCCACCGATACAAACCAAACCGTCTATGCCAAGCTTTACGCAGTTGTCGTAAGCCTTCTGGCGACCTTCTTTAGTTTTAAATTCCATGGATCTGGCAGATTTCAGAATGGTTCCGCCCTGATTGATTATATTTTTTACGGAACGAGGCCCCATTTTCAGGAAATCATTGTTGATAAGCCCATTGTAGCCTTCTCTTACTCCGTAACATTCGATATTATAATAATTTGCAGTTCGCACTACCGCTCTTAATGCTGCATTCATACCCGGAGAATCGCCTCCGGAGGTAAGAACTGCAATTTTCTTTACCGCACTCTCTTTCATCTAGTAAAAAATTTCGAACACAAATCTACAAAAACAAGTTCAGATAATCGCAGTAACATGATAAGAGTTTTGAATATAAATGATTAAAAATGTCTAAAATTTGTTGGTTTAAAAATGTACCTCGCTGTTTTGGTTTCCTGAGAATTTACATCCAGATCATACCATGGTGAGATGTTTTTTTCAAAAGGATTGGATAACAGGTGAATCGATTGAGCTGGGGTGAAGCCCTCGCTCAGCAGAAACAGTCTTTTGCCTTCTTTATTTTCGCAGACTCCGGCAATAAAAACCACATGGCCGGGACTTCCGGGAGTGATTAAAATATCACCGGTTTTCAAATATGAATTTTTCGTAACACGGACTGTTTCTGAATATAATGAAATCGTACCTGCGTAATTGAAAATCAGATCCAGATACTTCCTGAAATTTTCGTACGAGCCGTCAGCAGCAGCGGTCTTTCTGAAACTTACAGAATTTCCGCTGACAAAAGCCCGTATTCCGCTTTTATAATCATTCCATGAAACGAGGTGCCCGCTGGTGAAATGAAATTTTACAGCATCAGGTTTTTGAGCTCTAAATAAATATTCTGCCCGCAGACGGATCACGGCGTCAGCGCATTGCTGAAGGTCTTTATTTCCTGTATCAATATCAAAAACGGCTTCATGAAGATTTTGGGTAGCAATGGGATTTCCGTCATATTTCAGAATCGGGCTTCCATAAGGTTTCAGCTTGAAATTTTCAATAAAATATCCGAAGGAACCGGGCTGCTCTTCAACCCAGCGATACCCTTTTGGTGGCGAAAACCTTTCTCTGACTGTATTTTTGCCCTGATGAATTTTCACAGAATTTTCATGATTCAAATCTTTTTGCTCAGCAGATTCTGATAGATACGTGTTCCCGGATTTTTCTTTGCTGCAGCCTGTAATTATTGCTAAAACGGATAGAAATATTATTTTTTTCATGGTGTCTGATGTTTTTACAATAATACATATTCCTCCGGGATTTAAGATATTCATTGGTGGAATTGTTGAATAAGAAAAAGAACTCAGCCAGATCGATCAGAAAGCTAATGTTTTTCTGTGAGATATTTCCAGTATCTCCTCGGGACATGCTGGATGTGCAGTTTCATATTCTTTCTTTCTACAATATTGGTCTTCGTAAAATACCGTTGCCAAAGCGTCTGGTATTGTGTTTCCTGATCGTGGAATTTCTGCTGATACTTGTTGAGGTCTAATTTTTCATCCGGATAAAAGAAGTCACAATCTTGCAGATCATAAAAGAGTCCGTAATTTCTTTTCAGATCATAAATCATCCACTTCTGATCCTGATAACGGTCTTTAAAATGTTTCCGGATTAATGGAAGAACATTGAAGTCGGGGTCAATTTTAGCAAAAAATACCTCATCCTGCATTTTTTCAAAACGAACGAAGGCCGTCATCCGGTGTCTTTCGCGACTGACGGATTTGCATAATTTTGCGATTTTCAAAATATCACTGTCAGCGTAATTTTGCAGAATATTTTCTTCAGGATATTTTACAGACTGCCGTACAGCCGACAGAATGAGCTGTTCCAGTCCGGGATCTTCCGATAAAAAGACTTTAAGCAGGTCATGAATTCCGGGCTTCCCGATATTCTTCTCCAATTTATTCAGAACTCTTTCGGATTTATCATTCTGCGTGATCACCTCATGAATTTCAGCAAAAATATTTTCCTGATGGAATCTCTCCCGGCTTGCAATTTCCACCTCCTGATACCGGTATTCGAAAACTTCAAATATAGCAGTGAAAAATCCGTCGAAACTGCCGTCGTAGAGTAGGGTGGTCATGATTTTTTAATATAGAGGGTTGATGATTTTAATAATCTGATAATCTGATAATTTAACAATATAACAATATAACAATATAACAATGTAATAATGTAATAATTTGAGAAGTATTTATTTATACGTTTTTGTATTTAATGATGTGCCGTGGATGTTATTAATAAGAAAATCTGTTATTTGGATTTTCAGCGGTAACCGTTTGTTTTATGATAATCATAAACGTTATTCTTTGTAGCAGATCAGTTTAATCTCCTTCTCATCAGTTTCACAGTGAAACATGCCTGTTTTTTCGATGATTAATTTGATGCTTTCCAGATCCTGAACGCGATCGGAATTAATAATTTTTGGAAAAATAAGATATTCTATTTCTCTGTATTCCAGCCATCCCCCGAAAGAACTGTTTCCTTCAAAACCGGTCTGCCAATAATCAAATTCAAAAGTACTTTCATGGGTGAGATAAAGTTCTCCGATACGGTCATTCTGAATTTTTTTAAACTGAATTTTTTTGAATTCATCAGCATGGTCGACTATTGTTTCGATCAATCTGATCCATTTGGAATTAGACATGAATGACTGGCGAAATTTTGAAGCAGCTTTTTCAATATCTTTTATTTTTTGGTCATCATAACTCCGGGCTTTTTTAGTTCTCATCCTTTAAAATAAAGTCAACTGCTGTGAAAACTGATTATGAAACTTTGAAGAGCTTCCTCCGATCAGTAACTTCTTCAGATTCTGATCCGTTAAAAACTTAAGGTAGGCATTGCCGGCATTAAAATCTATAAAATATTTTGCCCGGTTTACTGCGGCACCCAATTTTTTTAAATGGTCGATATTCAAAACCTGGAAACGTCTTGCACTGACAATTTTTTTCGCCGTTTTCACACCAATGCCCGGAATTCTTAAAATCATCTGGTAATCGGCAGTCTGAAGATTCACGGGAAATTGGTCCAGGTTTCGCAACGCCCAACTCAGTTTCGGATCAACTTCCAGATCCAGGAAAGGCATCGTAGGATCCAGAATTTCTTCCGCTTTAAAGCCGTAAAAACGCATCAGCCAATCCGACTGATATAGCCTGTTTTCACGAAGCATCGGCACTTCAGTAGTTAGGGACGGTAATCTTTTGTCCTCTAAAACCGGAACATAGCCGGAATAATATACCCTTTTCAGATTAAAATTTTTATAAAAATGATCTGCCACTTTTATGATCTGTAAATCATTTTCATTGGTCGCTCCCACAATCATCTGTGTAGATTGCCCTGCCGGAGCAAATTTTGGTGTTTTTCTGAAAATTTTCTTTTCATCTTTATACTGGGCAATTCCATTCTGAATATATTTCATCGGATTGAGCATGTCCTGTCTGTTTTTTTCAGGCGCCAACAATTTCAGTCCGCTTTCGGTAGGAATTTCAAGATTAATGGATAACCGGTCTGCATATAAGGCCGCTTCCTGCATCAGCTCATCACTGGCTCCGGGAATCGATTTTAAATGGATGTATCCGTTGAAATTTTCTTCAAGACGGAGTTTTTTCGCTACACGGACCAGACGTTCCATGGTGGTATCTGCATTTTTGAATATCCCGGAACTTAAAAATAAACCTTCAATATAATTTCTTCGGTAAAAATTGATGGTTAAATCTACAACTTCTTCCACAGTGAATGCTGCTCTTTTGATATCATTTGAACTTCGGGAAACACAGTATGCGCAGTCGTAAATACAATGATTGGTCAATAGAATTTTCAGAAGCGAAACACATCGTCCGTCCTCTGTATAGGTATGACAGATCCCGCTTGCAGAGCTGTCTCCCAAAGCGCCTTTTTTATTCTTTCTGGAACCCCCGCTGGATGAGCACGAAACATCATATTTCGCAGCATCAGCAAGAATTTCAAGTTTTTCTTTCAGGCGGTCAAAATTCATACATTATTTATTTTTTATAAAAATTCAGAGGTACAAACATCTGTCGTCAGATTCAGCATCGTCAAAACAAAGTAAGAATATACAAAAACAAAACCGGAAATTTTCAACCAACAATGTTTTAATGTAGTTTTTTTTTAACAACGTAATAGATGTTTAAAAAAACATCATTTTACGGTTTTTAATTCTAATTTTCTTTTTCAAATCTAGTTCTAAAATTGATAAATGTCAATATCTTTTCAGTAAAGTTATCCACAGATGAAAGACACAAAATTAGTATATTTACGGTCATTAATTTATGCGTTAAGTCTTAAAAAAATGCAATCAGCGCAATAGAAATAATAAATCCTATGAATCATAAACCCGTTGAAGGTTTTTCCAAATTGACAAAACAGGGGAAAATCGATTGGCTCGTAAACGAATATCTCGAAGGTAACTCCGAATATCAGAATATTTTAAATCAATACTGGAACGATAATGCTGATTTGCAGAAGCTTCATGATGAATTTTCTGAAAATACAATTTCCAATTTCTATATGCCTTACGGAATTGCTCCGAATTTCCTGATTGACGGAAAGCTATTTGCGCTTCCGATGGCTGTGGAAGAGAGTTCCGTAGTAGCTGCCGCTTCAAAAGCAGCGAAATTCTGGATCGATAAAGGCGGTTTTAAAACAACCATCATCAATAATGAGAAACTGGGTCATACCCATTTTATTTTCAATGTCGAATCTCATAAACTGCTTCACTTTTTTAATTTTAACTTAAAGAAAAAGTTAATCGAAGCTACTAACGATATTACGGCGAATATGAGAAATCGCGGCGGCGGGATTTTAGATATCAAATTAGTGGATAAAACGTCCGAAATGCCCAATTATTACCAGCTTAAGGCAAGTTTTGATACGGTGGATTCCATGGGTGCCAATTTTATCAATTCCTGCCTGGAACAGTTTGGGAAAACGTTAAAACAGGAAGTGGCAATCGATGAAAATTTCACGCAGGATGAAAAGAATTCTCTGCAGATCGTCATGAACATTCTTTCCAATTTCACTCCGGACTGTATTGTAAGGGCTGAGGTTTCATGTAACATAGAAGATCTGAAAGATGACAGTGGTATTTCCAACGAAGAATTTGCAAGAAAATTCAAACAGGCAGTAACCATTGCGGAGATCGAGCCTTTCCGTGCTACTACTCACAATAAAGGCATCATGAATGGGGTAGACGCTGTGGTAATTGCAACCGGAAACGATTTCAGGGCCACAGAAGCCTGTGCACACGCCTATGCGGCCAGAGACGGGAAATATGCTTCACTGACGCACTGCACTACAGACAACGGAATATTCAGATTCTGGATCGATCTTCCGATATCAGTGGGAGTCGTGGGAGGGCTGACGAATCTCCATCCGTTGGTAAAATTTTCACTGGCACTGCTGGGGAAACCGTCTGCTCAGGAATTAATGAGTATTCTGGCGGTTTCAGGACTGGCTCAGAATTTCGGAGCACTACGCTCTCTGATAACCACGGGAATCCAGAAAGGACATATGAAAATGCATTTGCTGAATATCCTGAACCAAATGGGTGCAACAGAAGAGGAAAAACAGCATTTTGTCACTTATTTTAAAGATAAAACGGTGACCCACCACGAAGTGATCAATGAATTTAACCGTTTGAGAGGAAACTGATGCTGCAGATTATTATTCCCATCGTATTTCTGATTTTCGGATTCTTTTTAAAAAAAACTGAGCATCCCGGATTCAGGAGTTCCAAAAGATTTTCCAACCTGTTTATCATTTTGGGAATCTCTACGTTGGTTGCTAAGTTCATTTTAATGTACTTAAAATCAAAATAGTGAAAAAAAGTATTGTATTTTTCTTACTGATTTCAGGGTTAGGCTTTTCGCAGCAGAAAGAAGTGAAAATAAATAACCTGCCGCCAAAATCTGAAAACTTTGTATTTCCTGTGGTTACTTATGCAGGAAATCCAGCAATTGCCGATAAGATCAATACATTTCTGCAGGTGAAAGAACTGGAATATATTCCGAATTCTGGTGGAAATCCTTTTAAACTGGCCTCTACCGCAACCAATTCTTATTCCAACTATGTTTACTTCTATGATTGGGAGAAACTGGAAACGTCTAAAAATATCTTAACAATGGGTATTCATGGTGAAGCTTCTGGAGCTTATCCTGAAGAATTTGAAGATTGGAAGAATTTTGATCTAAGGACGGGAAATTTTATCAATGCTGAAGATTTATTTCAGGCAGAGAGCAGGAAAACAGTCAATGGTTTGATTCAAAGTAGAGTAAAAAAAAGAGTGAATGACTTTCTTTTGAAATTAAAATCTGAAAAAAATCCATCAGAGGAGATTCAGGATCAAATTGCAATGTATGAAGATTGTTTCATAGAACATACTTTGAAGGGTATCCGGTATTTTTTTGGTAAGGATAAAATTACTTTTGTGGCAGGCAGATGTTCTAACCATGCGATGAGGGCATTGGACGATCTGGGAAGTCATGAACTTGAATTTACCTATAAAGAACTTGAAAAATACCTGAGTATTTATGGTAAAAATCTGATTTCAGGTTCGGAAAAGGTAGAGCAGACTGGACCCGGGAATAAACTGTTCAAAGGAAAAATTGACGGAAAATATCCTGTTACGGTTTTGTTTAACGAAATTAATGAGGACGATTCTTTTTCCGCCACTTATTGGTATGATAAGAATAAAAAACCGATTAACTGGAGAGGAGAGTTTATTCACAATCATTTTTCTATCACCGAAGATGATTATCATAGCGAAGAACTTAAAGAATGGGTTCCAAGAGCCTTAATAGAAGCGGATTTGAAAGGAAGCAAAATCATTGGAACCTGGCAGGATTATAAAACAAAAAAATATTTAACCCTAGAATTAGAAGAGTTATAAAATGAAAACAATTACATTAATTTTTGGTGCCGTTTACGGAATGCTGTCCGTAATTTTAGGAGCGTTCGGCGCACACGCTTTAAAGAAAATTTTATCCGTTGAAAGGCTGGAAAGCTTTGAAACCGGAGTGCGATATCAGATGTATGCTGCCTTCTTTCTATTGATCGTCGGCTACATCCTGAAGTTTGAAACTCCTTCGGAAAAGTGGACTTCCCTTTTAATGATCATCGGAACTTTTATGTTCTCCGTAAGCATTTATTTTCTGAGTCTTCAGGATTATTTAGGGGTCAATCTCAAGTTTTTGGGTCCCATTACTCCACTGGGAGGTTTACTGATGATCCTGAGCTGGGGAATGCTGATTTTTTATTTTGCTAAAAACAGGATGTAAAAGAAGCGCGAGCGAAGCGAGCGTCAAAACACGGTCTAATAAAAAAACATGATGTGGCCATAACCTGATTCAGATGGGTTACAAGTACAATTCGGATTGGGAATCCTTCGTTTACAAGAATAGTTTCTCTGCAAGACTATTTACTAAACAGGAACAGAAATTAATACAGAATGATGATCGTAATTTTAAAAATGTATTAAAATGAAAATCAATAGAAGAAGACGTTTGATCAAAACATTTAATCTTTTGGATCAGCCCATCAGATTTAACCCGTTTGTATTCAGCCGGACTTTTTTCATGTGGGCTGTCACGGGTCTGGTCGGTGGAATTATAGCCGGACTGTACTGGATCGTCCTTGAACACTTTACTGAGTTTCTAGCGCAGTTTCAAGGCTGGATGGTCATTCCTACCATGGCCGTATCAGGTCTTCTGGCGGGACTGGTGATTCACTTTATCGGTGATCCCGGAGAAATTCACTTAATTGTCAATAACATCAGGTTTAATAAAGGAAAACTGGAACCGAAAAATAATCCTTCCATGATTCTGTCATCTCTTTTCTGTGTAGCATCAGGAGGAAGTTTGGGACCGGAAGCACCTTTAGTTCAGGTGACAGGTTCTACAGGAACGTGGCTGGGGAAAATTTTCAGGCTCAAAGGTGAAGAATTACGCTCCTTGAGCATTGCAGGAATGGCATCCGGTTTTACCGCACTTTTCGGAGCTCCGTTGGGAGGAAGTCTTTTTTCACTTGAAATACTCCATCACAAACATGCGGTGGAATATTACAAAGCAATTATCCCTGCCCTGGTGGCAAGTTGCTTCAGTTATCTGATGTTTGCGCTGATCATTCATTTGGGAATAGGAGCCACCTGGGATCTGAAAGCTTATCACTATACAGGAGTTTACGATTTTGCCTATGCTACGGCTTTCGGAATCGTGGGAACTTTATTTGGATGGATTTTTATTTTTGTTGTAAAATTTTTCAAAAGAATATTTGAATACAGAAAATTCCCTATTTACATTAAAACATCAGCCGGCGGAATTATTTTAGGAATAATCGCTTTCTACTTCCCACTGACAAGATACTTTGGGCATAATGAAGTTAATCATTTACTTAACGGAAATTTCGCACTGAACTTTCTTGTTCTCATCCTGGTTTTCAAAATGATAGCCATAGCCATTACGGTTACTTCGGGCTGGAGAGGCGGTTTTATCATTCCGCTTTTCTTTGTAGGAACCACTTTGGGATTAATCATTCACCACCTATTTCCGGCAGTTGATACGACTCTGGCAATCGTAAGCTGTATGGCTGCCATCAATGCATGTGTCACCAGAACCCCGATGAGTACCACCATTATTTTGGGAACATTAACAGGGTTTACCTACTTTGTACCGATCCTTTTTGCCAGCTTAACAGGGTATTTTCTGGCTCCCAAAATTCCGTTTATCGGTTCTCAATCTGAAAGATTAGCCGGGGAATAAAGCAAATTTGCAGGATATGTTAAAAAACAAGTTCTCTGTACTTTAAATTTTGAGTCAATAAACTTGAACTTCCGTGTCTTTTTAGTAAATTTGTCAACCTTTAAATTTTAAAATAAAATAATAAAAATAATATGAATCTTCACGAGTATCAATCAAAAGAGATTTTATCAAAGTACGGAGTAGCTATCCAACGTGGTTACGTAGCAAATAACGTAGACGAAGCGGTAGCGGCTGCTGAAAAACTAACTGCTGAAACCGGCGCTCAGGGATGGGTTGTAAAAGCACAGATTCACGCAGGCGGACGTGGTAAAGGAGGCGGTGTTAAGTTCTCTCCGAATATGGATAAACTTAAAGAAAACGCGCAGAACATCATCGGAATGCAGTTGATTACTCCGCAGACTTCTGCTGAAGGCAAATTGGTAAATTCTGTATTGGTTGCAGAGGATGTATATTATCCGGGAGAAACAGAAACTAAAGAATTTTATGTTTCTATTCTTTTAGACAGAGCTGAAGGTAAAAATACGATCGTATATTCTACTGAAGGTGGAATGGATATCGAGCACGTTGCTGAGGTAACTCCTCATTTGATTCACAATGAACTGATCGATCCTGCTTTGGGTCTTCAGGGTTTCCAGGCCAGAAAAATTGCTTTCAATTTAGGTCTTGAAGGAAATGCATTTAAAGAATTTGTAAAATTTATCTCTTCTTTATACAATGCATATACAGGAATTGATGCCTCTCTTTTTGAAATCAACCCTGTGCTGAAAACTTCTGATAATAAAATTATCGCTGTAGATGCTAAAGTAACTTTGGATGGAAACTCATTATTCCGTCACAAAGATCTTGAGGCGCTTAGAGATACGAGAGAAGAAGATCCTATTGATGTTGAAGCGGGTGAAGCCGGTCTTAACTTCGTAAAACTGGACGGTAACGTTGCCTGTATGGTGAATGGTGCAGGTCTGGCAATGGCTACCATGGATATCATTAAATTATCCGGTGGTAACCCTGCCAACTTCCTGGACGTGGGTGGAACTGCTGATGCTCAAAGAGTACAGACTGCTTTCGGAATTATCCTTAGAGATCCAAACGTAAAGGCGATCCTGATCAATATCTTTGGGGGTATCGTAAGATGCGACAGAGTAGCTCAGGGTGTAGTTGACGCTTATAAAGCGATGGGAAGCCTTCCGGTTCCGTTAATCGTAAGATTGCAGGGAACAAATGCTGTTGAAGCGAAGCAGTTAATCGATGATTCAGGTCTTCCTGTACATTCTGCAATTACTTTAGAAGAAGCAGCCAACAAAGTAAAAGAAGTTTTAGCATAATACTGAAATTCTTATATAAAATAAAAACCGTTTCATTTTTGGAACGGTTTATTTTTTTGAAAATTAAGGATAGATCTGTATAACTCATAAAAAAAAAACCGCCTTCTTAGGCAGTCTTTATTTTAATCGTGATTTTCGTTAATGAAACCTTCTCCATTTGTAATATTGATACTGGTAGGCGTTACCAGCTGAATATCATCGCTGTCAAGACGTGCTTTGATCTTCATCAAGGCATCACTTTTTAAGTGAACCATATTAGCCCCAACCTTCATCCAGAATTTTACCTGCAGATTGAATGTTCCCTGTTTTAAATCTGTGAAAATAACCTCAGCAGTATCTAATCGGTCTACATCTTCAAGATTTTTAATAACCTCTGAAACACCCCGCTGAGCTTTGTAAATATCCTCATCAGCCGGAATTTCAAAATTTAAAATAATCTTCCGTTGAGGTGAAGCCGTTATATTATAGAAAGGAGCATTGAAAATAACCTGATTGGGGATGTAGGCTTTCTTCCCGTCATCAGTAATGATCTTGGTTGTTAAAAAACCAATTTCCTGTACGGTTCCTGAATGGGTACCGATGGTAATATAATCCCCCACCTTAAATGCTTTATCAATGCCAATCAGCATGCCGGAGAATATACTGGATACCAAATCTTTTAAGGCAACACCGGCAATAACCCCTGCGACTCCTAAACTTCCTATAAATTTCCACAGAAAACCGCTGAATCCCATGATTTCCAAGGCTATGAATGTGCCCATCAGCATGATGACAAACCTGAAAATACTGATTAAAGTGACCAGTGAGCTTTCTTTTTTACTCTTGGGAAATAGTTTGTGGAAAATTTTAACAGAGAATAAACTTAAATATTTACTCGTGATCAGAAAAAAAGAGAATACTAAAATCCCTACGATTAATTTGGGAGTAAGTTCTGCAAATTTAATATACCAGTTTTCCAGGACTCTATAGACGACATCGATGTAGCTTAAACCATTTTTTTGCATGAACTTAAGAATTATTTTAATTAAATATAAAAAATTTTAAACAAAAATTTTGCCAGTATTAAAAAGTCTACTAAATTTGTAGACTAACAAAGCAGAATATTATGTCAATTAAACTGGGAGACACCGCACCGAACTTTCAAGCTGAATCATCTTTAGGTGATATTGATTTTTATCATTATTTAGGAAATTCATGGGGAATTCTTTTCTCACATCCGGCAGACTATACACCGGTTTGTACTACAGAACTTGGCTATACCTCAAAGTTAAAATCCGAATTTGAGAAAAGGGGAACAAAAGTGATAGCCTTAAGTGTGGATGGAGTAGAAGACCATCAGAACTGGATTAAAGATATTAATGAAACTCAAAATACAGAAGTACAGTTTCCCATTATTGCGGACAAAGGAAGAAAGGTTTCGGAACTGTATGATTTTATTCATCCGAATGCCTCAGCGACAGCCACTGTACGGTCTTTACTCATTATAGATCCGGAAAAGAAAGTGAGGTTAATCATAACGTATCCCGCATCTACAGGAAGAAATTTCGATGAAATTTTAAGAGTACTCGATTCTCTGCAGTTAGTAGATTCTCATAAAATAGCAACGCCTGTCAACTGGAAGGATGGAGATGACGTCATCGTTCCCCCAACGATTTCTACAGAAGATGCCAGAAAGATATTTCCAAAGGGTGTTACTGAAATAAAGCCTTATCTGAGATATACCCCTCAACCTAATACATGATTTATTTGATTTTTTATAGTTTAGTTTTAATTTGTAAGAAAATCGCCCCGAAAAATTTCCGGGGCGATTTCATTTGTATACGATAAGTATGGGTTAAAGTGATTACCGTTTATTTAACGTCATTTACAATATCTCTTCCTTTTGAAGTGGGTAAATAGATGCTGAACCCAACGTTAAAGCTCAATTTAGAGGTCAATCCTTCGTTTCCGAAACCAGTAACACCATTATATTTTAGTAGACCTTCAACCCCGATGTTTGGAGTGATAAAATAAGAGTAACCAGGTCCTACACCGAAATCAAGGCCGGTAGTGGAGATTCCGTTTTCTACAGAAGTACCACCTACACCTACATTACCTTCAAAGAACCAACGTCCGTGGTTCAATAAATTGTCAACTCCTTTTTCACCTGGTGAAATATAATAACGTCCTAAGGCACCAACAGCATAATTAAATTGTGTGGCTTCTCCTTTTCCAGGTTTCATAAATCCTAAGTTTACATATCCACCGACTGCAACATTATCTTTAATAAAATAAGCGGCTTTCGGCTGAATGGCAAAATCATACCCTGCCCCTGTGTTAAGGCCAAAGTTACTTGTTACCAAACTACTACCAACAATCCAGTTTCCTTCCTGAATCTGTGCATTCATGGTAGACGTTAATCCAGCTGCAGCTAATATTCCTGATAAAAGTAGTTTTTTCATAATTTATAATTTTTAATAATTAATGTTTATTATTCTTAAAGCATAGGAGAAACAACAAATGTGCCACGATGCTCAATTTCAGGTCTTTTTTGAAATTTGTACCGGTAATTATTAATTAAAATATTTTATTTTTTTAACACTTTAAGGAATAATTTTATATTTAAATCAGCAGTAAAATGATTGATACAACAAGTCCTGCAACCGTAAAAATCATCCCTCTTTTAAAAGCCTTTGATTTCGGGTTGAACATCCAGAAACTTGAGATCACAAAGAAAAGCAGCGAAATTCCGAAAAAAGCATTAAGAGGTGACAGCCTGTCTTTCGATTGTGCTTTATGCAGTTTTGTCATTTTATCAATAACAGACGGAAGTTCCATTTTGCTGTATTTCGCTTCACCGGTTGCTTGGTTGTAAGCTCCCTGTTTAAAGATCAGCACGGTACCTTCGGTTTTTTCAACTTCAAAATTTTTTATTTTAGTTCTTTTCCCAGTTGTTTCTCAGTAAGATCCTTCGCAATCACCTTATCGTATTTTTTTTCTTTTTTAAGGAAATCCGTATCTCTGTAAATCAACAGTACACCGCTGAAGGCATAGACCGCCATTATTCCTGCAAGAAAATATCCCAGGTAACGATGCGTAATCCTCATAAAACTTCTTGTATCCTTAATCTTGTCCATATCTGAATGTTTATTCTTTTAAATCCAAAAAGCAGAAGCTGCAAAATTGCAACTTCCACTTTACATAAGGAAATGATAACTTAAATAAAAATACTACAATTTATAGGTTAATGTGAAATAATAGTTTCGTGGAGTAATGGGATTCACAGAGTAATTTTCATGGACGTTGTAATTCACTACATCGAACAGGTTTCCGATTTTTCCCTGAATTACTAATTTTTTCCATTCGTAGCCCATACTGACATCTATGGTGGTGAAGCCGCCAACGTCGATCATTCGGGTAATCTGTTTTTGGTTTTTAAGGTCGTTCCAGCCCGCTTTTCTGTCACCGGTGTAGAAGGCTGTTGTTCCGATCTTCAATCCTTTGGCAAAACGGGTGAAGGTATAAAATACGGAAGCATTGGCCGTTACAGCCGGTGTTCTGACTAATCTTTGGTTTTCAACATAACCGGTTTTGTCAGGAGTTTCTGTATATTCTGCATGGTTATAAGAAACTCCCCCAATCAAGGACAGATTGCTTAAAGGATTTCCCGTAATATCCAGTTCCGCCCCTCTGCTTCTAACCCTACCTGCATACTCTTTTAAACTGGTATTGGAGTTTGCTTGACCATCTGGACCAACTATTGCTGTGGTGTACGTATTGTTATTGACAATCTGGTATGCAGTTAAGTTAACAGCCACTGCGCTATTGAAGACATTCTTTTTAACACCAATTTCATACTGATCGACCGTAGAGGGCTTCAAAGCTTCAAAATGTACTGTTGTTCCTGTATTGGGAACAAATGAATTGGTGTAGGTGGCGAAAACCGAGATGTTATCATTCGGATTATAAATAATACCGGCTTTTGGAGAAAAAGCATGATCTTCGGTTTTTGCACTGGCTGCAGGAGGAGTAAAGCCGGGCATAAAGATTTTGTCTGAAGATTCCCCATTCGTCAGATAAGAGTACCGCACCCCTGCCAGTACCTTTAAAGATTTCGTTAATTCTACAAGATCCTGCGCATACAATCCGAATCTGCGGGTGGATATTCTTCTTCGGAATGTCTTATCCGAAGCAGGCATTGGAGCCTCATTTATCCATGTCGAGGGATCATTAAGAAAGAATTTGTCTAATGTGGTTGTGCTTAATTTGAAATTTTGAGTATCAGCCTGACTATAATCTCCATCGGTACCTACCAATAGTTTGTGGTGGATATTTCCGGTTTTAAACTCACCATTTAAATTAATCTGTAACGAAGTATAATTCTGCTCATTATAGGTTTTTCCGACAGGCCTTGTCCATGCAGGATTGAAATTATTGTCTTTTGAATTATAAATCCAGCGGATCCGCTCTGTCGAAAAATAATCTTTCGTGTAATTCTGATAGGAAGCTACCGCATTCAGTGCCCAGTTTTTATTAAACTTATGATTTAAGATAACATCCGTCGTGGCCTGTTGGGTGGTCTGGTATTGCCAGTCTGTTCCCAGAAACTGATTTCGGCTGATTTCCGTTGCCAGTCTTGAGATTCCTGTTGCATCATCTACAACGCTTCCAATCCCGAAATCGGGCGTAAAATTATGATATAGATAATCGCCTTCTACAATCAGCTGCGTATTTTCACTCAGATTGAAAAGAAATGATGGATTTAAGTAATTTTTTTTAGATTTTACAAGATCTCTGAAGCTCTCCGCATATTCGTAGGCTCCATTTACCCGTACCGCAACATTTTTAGACAATGGGCTGTAAATGTCAACCGTAGGTTTGTATGAATTCCAGCTTCCTGCACTAAAACCCAAGGTGCCTCCAAATTCGAATTTCGGTTTTTTGGTGATCAGATTGACAATGCCGCCGGGACCAACGTTTCCATAAAGCATGGCGTTGGCACCTTTTAGCACTTCCACTCTTTCCAGACCCGTCACTTCAGGAAAGACGCCGCTGCTCACCCGAGAACCGTTCTTGAATATATTATCATTTCCGAATGTAAAACCACGTCCTCCGAAACTGTCCTGTGAGCCTCCTCTGGAAGAGGTAATATAGATTCCGTTTACGTTTTTAATGACATCACTCAATTGTCTGGCCTGTTGCTGCTCTATGATCTCGTGCGTAACAATAGCAATCGGCTGTGGTGTTTCCATCACTGTGAGATTGGACTTTGTAGATAATGGTTTGGCTTTGTTAGGATTTCCGGTTTTATGAAGATTCACATCCTCGATCGTCTGAATTCTGATGGTATCGGTCTCTGTTTTTTTCATTTGTGCAGTAAAGCATATTGCCGAAAGCAATAACCCTACAGTCATTAGATCTTTTTTCATTTTATGTTATTTAGAATGTGTTTAAATAAGGTGCTAATATAGCATGTTATTTAGAATAATTCAAAATAAAATTCTGATATTTATCATTTATTTGGAATTGTAGCATTTAAGTCTATTGATACTGTAGATTATCCTTTAAAATTTTTTTTATAAATATATTTGTTAAAAATAAAATTATGCAATTAGTAAAAGTTGGTTTATGTGCTTTCGGGATGAGCGGAAAAATTTTTCATGCTCCATTTTTAAAAGAACATCCCGGATTTTTTATATCTGCAGTTGTAGAGAGAAGCAGGGAAGATTCAAAGGAGAAATATCCCGATGCCGATATCTACCGTTCCGTAGAAGATATGCTTCAGAGCGCAGATATCGAGTTGGTGATTGTAAATACGCCGGTTCAGACTCATTTTGAATATGTAAAAATGGCTTTGGAAGCCGGTAAAAATGTAATTGTTGAAAAACCTTTTACCGTAAATGTTTCTGAAGCGGAGGAGCTTGTACGGCTGGCGGAAGAAAAAGGACTTTTTTTAAGTGTTTATCAGAACAGAAGGTTTGACCGGGACTTTCTGCAGGTTCAGAAAGTAATTAATGAAAATAGACTCGGTCATATTAAAGAAGCTGAGATCCGTTTCGACCGGTTCCGTACAACCGCCAGCGGGAAGGCTCATAAAGAAGATCCGGAAGCTACAGGTTCAGGAGCTCTCCACGATCTGGGAGCACACCTGGTCGATCAGGCCGTACAGTATTTCGGATTCCCAGAAAAGCTATTTGCAGATGTATTCTCCATGAAAGGAAAAGAATTTGCCAATGATTATTTTGAGATTATCCTGTATTATGAAAATGGCTTACGGGTAAGATTAAAATCTTCAGTATTCAGTAAAGAAGCCCATTATGCCTATACCGTTCATGGTGACAAAGGAAGTTTTTTACAGGAAAGAAGTGATAACCAGGAAAATGAACTGGTTACAGGGGCCGTCCCTTTATATGGACAGGACTGGATGAATCCACTGAGTGAATCAGACGGGATCCTGAATTATATCAACGATCATTCAGAAACGGAAAGACTGCTGACCTCCAGTGAACCGGGAAATTACATGAATTATTACCAGAATATCTACGAGCATATGGTATTCGGGTATTATCTGCCTTCACCTGCGGAAGAAATTATTCAGAATATGAAAATTATAGAAGCTGCTTTGGAAAGTTCGAATGCTCAAAGGGTAATAAGCTTGGGTTAGTGATGAGTGATAAGTTTTGAGTTATAAGTTATGAGTGATGAGTGATGAGTTATGAGTGATGAGTTATATTTTATTGTAAAACAACTTATCATTTATAACTCATCACTCATCACTTTTTTATCCTTCTCCTAAAGCTTCCTGAAGTTCAATCCATCTCATTTCATGGCTTTCAAGGTTTTCAGAGATATCTTCTAACTGTGCTGAAAGGGTGGCAATTTTTTCATAATCACTTTCATTATTGAGCTGATCCAGAATTTTCGCACGTTTTTCTTCAAGCTCAGGCATTTCTTTTTCGATCATCTCCAGTTCGCGCTGTTCCTTAAAAGAAAGTTTTTTCTTTTTTGCTGCAGGTGGCACAGGAGTAATATTTTCCTTTACCGGTTCAGGTTTTGAGGCGGTTGTCTTTCCCAGTGCCTCTTCTTTGCTCTTTGCTTCGCGGTACTCGGAGAAATTACCGATAAAATCTTTAATTTTCCCGTCTCCCTCGAAGGCTAAAATATGATCCACAATTCTGTCCATAAAATACCTGTCGTGGGAAACAATAATTAAGCTTCCCTGGAAATTAAGCAGGAAATTTTCCAGTACGGTAAGCGTCGGAAGGTCCAGATCATTGGTAGGTTCATCAAATATCAGAAAGTTAGGATTCTGATACAGAATATACATCAGATGAAGTCTTCTTTTTTCACCACCCGAAAGTTTTGAAATCGGAGAATATTGGGTCTGGTCATCAAATAAAAACAATCTCAGAAACTGCGAGGCCGAAATCGTTCTGCCGTTTGCCAAAGGAAAATTTTCAGAAATTTCTTTAATGAAGTCGATTACCCTTTCGTCTTCTTTGTATTGAAGACCTTTTTGTGAAAAATATCCGAATTTAATAGTTTCTCCCGTTTCTATTTCCCCTGAATCTTTTGGCTCCAGGCCCTGGATAATATTTAACAGCGTAGATTTTCCGGCACCGTTTTTTCCTACAATCCCTACTTTTTCGCCACGCTGAAACTGATAGCTGAAATCTTTCAACAGTAATTTGTCTCCATAACTTTTGGAAATGTTCCTGAGTTCTAAAATTTTGTTCCCGAGCCTTTTCATTTCGAAATCAAGCTCTAACGATTCTTTCCGGGTATCGGTTTTAGCGATCTTTTCAGTTTCGTAAAAATCATCGATTCTCGATTTGGATTTTGTCGTTCTTGCCTTAGGCTGTCTGCGCATCCATTCCAGTTCTTTTCTGTAGAGATTGTTGGCCTTATCAATCGTGGCATTCATATTATCCTCCCGGATCATTTTATTTTCTAGATAGGTAGCATATGAACCGTTATGAACATATAGGTTTTTATCTTCCATTTCCCAGATGATCCCACAGACTGCATCCAGAAAATAACGGTCGTGCGTTACCAGGAGTAAGGTTATTTTTGCTTTGCTCAGATAGCTTTCCAGCCATTCCACCATTTCCACATCAAGGTGGTTGGTAGGCTCATCCATAATTAGTAAAGTATGGCGGTGTTCGGCTCTTGTTTCCGTCAGTAACTTTGCCAAAGCCACACGTTTGATCTGACCTCCGGAAAGCGTTCCCATTCTGGCCTCAAGGTCCGTTATTTTAAGCTGGGAAAGAATTTGTTTCATTTCATTTTCAAGATCCCAGGCTTTATGAGCTTCCATTTCAGACAATGCCTTTTCAATAAAATCATGGTCTGTCGAATGCAGTGACTTATGATAGTTTTTCAGAGCCAGGATCGGTGCGGAATCCAGAGTCATCATAAATTCATCAATCGTAAGATCAGGATCAAAATCTATTTCCTGATCAAACAGGACAACCTGGATATCTTTATTGATCATCACATTTCCGCTGTCTGCAATTTCCTTCCCCATTAATATTTTTAAGAGGGTAGACTTTCCGCTTCCGTTTTTGGCAACGATGGCTATTTTGTCACCTTCATTAACGTGAAAAGAGACATTTTCGAACAATACTTTGATCCCGTAAGATTTGGTAAGATTTTCGACAGAAACGTAATTCATTAGAATAGAGTAGTTTGATTTATAATTTCGATTGAGCCGCAAAAGTACGAAAATGTAACCAGAAACCTTTTAAATAAACCATTACTAAAAAACGATAATCATGACAACAAAATTAGGATCTGTCCCAAGAGAAAAATACTGGGAATATTTTATTCTGGTCTCCAGATTTTTACTGGCTGCGATCTTTATACTTTACGGGTCTGGAAAATTAACCGAGGGCGGGCAGTTTGGTATTTCAGCAAAGGAAATGTCTGTGCCGATCAAAGATTTATCTTTATTCCGGGTGATGTGGTACTTATTTGATCACGAGCCTTTTAAATCTGTTGTGGGAGTTCTTCAGATCATCACCGGCCTGTTATTACTTTTCCACAGGACCGTAATCCTGGGAGTTCTCTTTTTTATTCCTATTGCCGCCAATATTATTCTGATGGATATCACTTTTATGCCGGAAGGCATGGCTGTAGCATTTGTAAACAGATTTGCTCTGTACTTTATCCTGTGTTTCCTTATTTTATGTCATGAAAGAGAAAGAATGAAAGTGATATGGAATGCAATGATTAAAGAATTTTCCCTGAAACGAAAATTTCCTGTTGTTCTGTACCTGATGATTCCAGTATTTGCTCTGGCTTTGGAGGCCTCACCAATAGTTCTGAAAATGATATATGACGGAATCAGTGAGACTGAGAAGTCATTCCGGATTATTCAGCAGATTTTTCATTCAATGTCTGGATAAATATTGATTTTAAATCCTAACGCACTGCTAAATCGAATTTGCAGAGTCCTTATTGCTGTAATATTCATGTTGTAAAGTAGCAGCAGATATGCTATATTTATCTATCTTTTATGTTATATAAATTAAAAATTTACCACACCGCTTCCCATTTGCCGGAAAACTGGAATACTGTTGTCGGAGATTACAATATCATGCTTTCAAAAGAGTATTTTCAGGCGCTTGAAATGTCTTCTCCTGAAAATATGGACTGTTTTCTGATGGGGTTTTTTCAGAATGAAGAATTGATCGGAGGAGCTCTGTTTCAGTATCTTGATTTTTACGCTCATGCCACATTTCAGAAAAATGAAGTCGGGTATACGATCAGAAACTTTTTTGCAAAGAAACTGAGCCGTGACGTGATGATCTTAGGCAATAATATGCTGACCGGGCAGAACGGGTTTTACTTCAATCCTCAAAAAATTGACTCCGGTCAGACGATTCGTCTTTTAAGTGATGCGTGTGATAAGATGCAAAAAGAAATCAGAAAAACCTCCCTTATCATTTATAAAGATTATCAGGCCCGTTTCATAACCCATTTTAAAGGTGAAAAATATAAGCCGTATGTAAGGTTTTCTGTTCAGCCCAATATGATGCTGATCCTGAGAGAGACCTGGAAAAACTTTGATGATTATCTCAGTGATCTTTCTAAGAAATACAGAGTACGGGCAAAATCTGCCCGGAAAAAAAATGAAGAAACCGTAAAAACCGAACTGACACTGTCTGATATCGTTACATATCAGGCTCAGCTTAATCGGTTGTATCAGAACGTTGCTGAAAATGCTTCTTTCAATACTTTTTTTCTCTCAAAGGATCATTTCAGAACGATGAAAGAAAATCTGGGTCAGGATTTTAAAATCTTCGGGTATTTTTCAGAAGGAGAGCTCATCGGATTTTATACTTTAATGATAAACGGAGAAGATATCGATACCTATTTTTTAGGATACCATAAAGAACTGCAGAAAGAGAAACAGCTTTATCTGAACATGTTGCTCGATATGGTTGATTTTGCGATCAGCAACCGATATCAAAGAATTATTTTCGGGAGAACAGCGCTGGAAATTAAATCTACTGTAGGGGCGGAACCATTGGCAATTTTCGGATTGATCAAACATAATAATTCTATGATCAATCTTTTCATGAAATCTATTTTTTTCCTCATTTCTCCAAAAGTCAGGTGGATTCAGAGACGACCCTTTAAACAGAAGGGGAAAAAGGCTGAATCTGATGCTGAATGAGCCCAATATCAGCAGGACGCCTTTAAACCGGATAGAAAATAAGGTTCTTGTCATTGCCGGTGAACTGATATCATCAAAAAGGAGCATACCGAAATGATGGGCAGAGAAATTCCGGGCTCAAAGCTTAAAATTTATCCCGGAGTTTCGCACGATCTTCCTTTCGAAATTGCTGACGAGCTGAACAGGGACATAATCGGTTTTCTGAAAAATTAATCGATTGTCAGCCTCTTTAGAGACCATACACTGCCATTGTAAATATCCAGGTCTACTTTGGTATTGATTCCATGAACAATTCCGTTTTCGGTAAACTGCCAGAGATTCCATTCCGCATCAGGAGAAGGAGCAGGAACGTCATTATAATTAGCCAGCCAAAGGGGATAGTCATCAAATTCTCCTTTTAAAAAGTCTTTATAATAATGATAATACGTATAGATAATAGGTTTTTTACCATACGTTTCCTCAATGATTTTACACCATACCTTCAGATCCTCAATCAGCTTCTTATTGGTTTTCCTTTTCGGTATTTTTTCGATATCCAGGATCGGAGGGAGATCACCACTTTCCAGTTTTACATTATCCAGGTAATTATTTGCCTGAATGACCGGGTCTTCATCGGCCCTGTAAAAATGGTAAGCTCCGCGGATAAGGTTATTTTTTTTTGCCTGTCCCCAAAAATCATCAAAATGTTTGTCCGCATTCCGGTTGCCCATCGTAGCTCTCATGACCACAAATTCCAGCGGGATGGTTTTGTTTCCGATGCTGAGGCTGTCCCATTTTATATCTTCTCTGTTTTGGTAATGAGAAATATCAAAACCATAGGTTTTATCAAGATTGCTGCTGATAATCCTCTGAATTCTGAGGGTTTCATTTTCGGAGTTATGAAGTTTTTTATGGATGAATCTGTTAAAATAGAGAGCGTAGTAATAATTGACCGACTGTTTTAAATATAATCCGGTCCCTATTAAAGCGATGATGAGTATGGCCAATACCACTTTCCTGCGGAAAAAATAGTTCTTCTTCCGTGTTTTATGAAGACTTTTGGCAGTTTTTTTGGTGTACTTTCTTGACGGCATAAAGTTTTACAAAACTAACTTTTTTTCACTGTCAAATACTAAATAAAATCAGTAAATTTGTCTACTATGGAAACACGCGAAAAAATCATCATCATAGGAGGAGGTTTTGCGGGGCTGCAACTTGCAAAAAAACTGAACAATAAAAATAAAAAAGTAATTGTTCTGGACAGGGTAAACCACCACATGTTTCAACCTCTTTTCTATCAGGTCGCGTGTGGAAGGATTGAGCCTTCCAATATTTCTTTTCCGTTCAGAAAAATTTTTCAGCGTTCCAGAAATACACAGTTTCGTCTGACGGAAGTGAAAGAAATTGATGCGCTGAACAACAGAGTCATTACGGACGAAGCAGAATTTACCTACGATAAATTAATCATTGCAACAGGCTGTAAAACCAATTTTTTCGGGAATAAAGCTATGGAAGGTAAGGCCTTCGGGATGAAAAATACCCAAGAGGCCATCGGCATCAGAAATCATGTTTTAATGACATTCGAAAAGCTGATCATCGAAAAAAGCCGCAGCGACGACGGAAACTGGAATATCGTCATTGTAGGAAGCGGACCTACCGGAGTAGAACTGGCCGGAGCTTTCGCCGAGATGAAAAAAGAAATTCTCCCGAGAGACTATCCTTATATGAATTTTGATCATCTCAATATCATTTTGGTGAGCTCCACAGAAAAGCCTCTAGCGGTTATGAGTACGGAAGCTCAGGATAAATCTGAACAATATTTAAAAGATCTCGGAGTAAGCTTTTTAAGTAAGGAATATGTAACGGATTATGATGGCGACAAGGTTTTTATGAAAAGTGGCAAAACCATTCCTTCCAATAATGTAATCTGGGCAGCCGGCGTGACGGGAAATATTGTAAATGGCTTTCCTGAAGATCGGTTAATAAAAAACAGGTATATCGTAGACCGGTATAGCAGAATAAAAGGCTACGACAATATATATGCAATCGGTGATATCGCTTATATGGAAACACCGAAATATCCACAGGGTCATCCCCAGGTGGCTAATGTGGCTATCAACCAGGCAAAAAATTTAGGAAAAAACCTCTTAAAGAAGAGTACTGCTGACTGGGTAGAATACGAATATGATGATAAGGGATCTTTAGCAACCATCGGAAAGCACAGAGCGGTAGTGGATTTACCGTTCATTAAATTCCAGGGGCTTTTTGCCTGGTATTTCTGGATGTTTTTACACCTGATGCTGATTCTGAGTGTCAGGAATAAGCTCGCAGTATTCTTCAACTGGATGTGGAGTTATTTTAATAAGGATTCTTCTTTAAGATTAATAATTTTGCCAAACAAGAAAAATGAAACAGTACAATGAGAATTGATATTATAAGCGTACTTCCAGAACTGATGGAAAGTCCGTTTCAGACTTCTATTTTAAGAAGAGCCATGGATAAGGGATTGGCAGAAGTGCATTTTCACCAGTTGAGAGACTGGTCAGTCAACAAACACAGACAAATCGACGATGAACCTTACGGAGGAGGAGCGGGGATGGTCATGATGATCGAGCCGCTGGATAAATGTATTTCTGAACTGAAATCTCAGAGAACCTATGATGAGGTGATCTATCTGACGCCGGATGGTGTAACTTTAAATCAGAAGATAGCCAATACGCTTTCTATTAAAAATAATCTCATCTTCCTGTGTGGACATTACAAAGGAATAGATCAGCGGGTAAGAGATCTGCATATTACTAAAGAAATTTCAATCGGAGATTATGTACTTACCGGTGGAGAGCTGGCCGCATGTGTCCTTGCGGATTCTATCATCCGCCTGCTTCCCGGAGTTCTGAATGATGAACAGAGTGCTCTTACCGATAGTTTTCAGGATGACCTTCTTTCGCCGCCTATTTATACAAGGCCAGAAATTTATAAAGGTTTAGAGGTTCCGAAAATTCTATTAAGTGGTAATTCCGGTAAAATTGAGGAATGGCGCCATGATGAAGCTGTAAGAATAACTAAAGAAAAACGTCCCGATTTACTCTGAAAAAAGTTACAGAAATTCATTAACCTCAACTTTTTTTTTACATTTTTACGATCGTACTTCTTAAATGGAAAAATAATTTGCTAACATAGGGATTGGGATTTAAATATTGTTGTTAAATACAGTTTACGTAAGTATTTTATCCTTATTTTTTTTCTTTTATACAAAGATTTTATTTTACTGGATTTGAGTATTTTTTTTATTGATTAAAATTTTAAATAATATGTATGATTTTATAGTATATATTTTAGATTATCACTATTATTATGATATAAAATTAATATGAATATCGTATAAATAAATTAATCATATTTAAAAAAAAATAATAAATTTACATTCTGAAAGAAATGTAAATTTTAAAGAAGTGAAGATTGTAGATGGAGTTGTTCTCTTTTTATAATGTAGAAAATTTATTTCTACCGGATCCGGCACCAGTACATCAATTAGATCCAACCGGATCAGGACTGAGAAACTGGGATGAAAAAAGATACAGGAACAAAATTTTTAAAATTGCACATGTATTCCAGTTGATGAAGGAGAGGAGTGGTGTTTTGCCATTCATGATCGGATTATCCGAAGTTTCCGGAAGGAAAGTTTTGGAAGATCTTGTGCAGATGCATCCCTTTAATTCGGGGTATGGGATTGTACATTACAATTCTATGGACGAAAGAAAGGTAGATGTGGCCATGATATACGATAAAAGTAAAGTGGAAGTTATAGATTCAGAACCTATTACTTTTTTCTTTGAAATTATACATAAAACCATAGGAAATTACGATACGACAAGAGATGTACTTTATTCAAGAGTGAAATATAAAGGAGAGATTATTAATATTTTTATCGCCCACCTTCCCTCTAAGCGAGAAAAAGATGTTAATAAACCCAAAAGAGACTTTATAATGAACGAAATCCGGGGACGGATATTGAATATTGTGAATGAAGAAAAGGAACACGTTATTCTGTGTGGTGATTTTAATGAAAACCCAGATGATGAAAATTTAGTAAAAATTCTCTACGACAACGCGTGCGAAAAGATTCTTGAAAATCCGTTTCACGAGCTGTTTTCCACAAGAAATTATTCTACTTTTCATTATAAGTCGGGATTGCTGTTTGATCAGATTATCTTGTCAAAATCACTTTTTGATAATGGTCGTTTCTCATTTCAGAATGCTGAAGTGTTTAACGCTGACGAAATTAGCAGCCGGAACAGGAATTTTGGTGGCAGACCCTTCCGAACGTACGCAGGTACGAGATATTTAGGAGGTTATAGTGATCATTTTCCGGTTTTTATTAGATTCAAAAATTGATAAATACTTAGTAAAAACATAAATAATAAAAAAAGTAGAAAATGAAAAATTCAAGCAATGCAAACTACCATTTAGATTCAATCGACAAAGAAATCATCTATATGTTGATGGATAATGCCAAGACCTCTCTCGCTCACATTTCAAAAAATGTCGGGATCTCCACTACAGCGGTTCACCAGAGAATAAAAAAACTTGAATATGCCGGGGTGATCGAAAACTCCATCTCTTTCCTGAATCCTAAGAAAATAGGGTATAAGGTAATATCATATATCGGGGTATTTCTGGATCAGCCAAGCCATTATCCGGAAGTGGTAAAGTCACTGAATGATATCAATGAAGTAGTGGAAGCACACTACACCACCGGTAATTATACCACTTTCCTGAAAGTCTTATGCAAAGATAATGATCACCTGATGCAGATTCTCAGCAAACTTCAAAAGCTGAAAGGGGTGACAAGAACAGAAACTTTCATATCTTTGGAGCAAGGAATCTACCGACAACTGAAAGTATAACAGATTATGAACATTGCACAATATTTGGATTCGACCTACCTGAAAACGCCCGCTCAGTCAGGAATGTCAGACGAGGAAACTTTAAAAAAAGATATAGAACTTACACAAGAAGCGATTGATCATGGCATCTTCGCCGTAATGATCCGTCCGGATTATGTATCTGAAATTAAAAAGTATATTAACGACAGAAATTCAAATGTTGTGGTAGGCACTGTGATAGGTTTTCATGAAGGAACTTACTCCGTAGATGAAAAAATTGCAGAAGCAACGCGGGCAATAGACGACGGGGCAGACGAATTGGATTTTGTGATCAATTATGATACGTATCTGAAAGGGAATATTGACCTGGTAAAAGATGAATTCGTAAAATGTACACAATTGTGTTTACAGCATCATAAAACTGCAAAATGGATTATTGAAATTGCAGCCTTGACAGATGCACAGATTGCTGATCTTACCAAAAAAATTTCTGATTGGGCAGAGGAAAATTTTTCCGATAGCGATTTATCGAAAATCTTTGTAAAATCATCAACAGGTTTTTATGAGACCACCGGTGAAAAACCAAACGGAGCAACATTTGAAGGAATAAAGATCATGATTGATAATGCCGGAAGACTGCCTGTGAAAGCAGCAGGCGGAGTAAGAACGCCGGATGATGCAGAAAAGATGATCAGGATGGGAGTTAAAAGAATAGGAACCTCTTCAGCATTAGCTTTGATAAAAGATCAGTCCGCCTCAGAAGGATATTAATAAATCCAGTACATACGTAACAATAAACCATCAAAAATTTTTGATGGTTTATTTTTTTTATACCTGTGCCTGATATTCTGTGTAAAAGGCCTGTGTTTCATTAATGAGGGCATCCATCTCCTCTAAGGTAAAAACCTCAAGGAATTTTTTCCTGAATTCTTTGAAGTGAGGTACCCCACGGAAATAATTACTGTAGTGCTGTCTCATTTCAACCAGTCCCAGTTTTTCCCCTTTCCAGTCGACACTCCATTCGGCATGTTGACGTACTGCCAGTAATCGGTCTGAAATATCAGGAGCGGGTAAATGCTCACCGGTTTTAAAGAAATGTTTAATCTCATTAAAAATCCAGGGATATCCGATGGCAGCACGGCCAATCATAATTCCGTCGCAGGCATATTTCTGTTTATATTCCAGAGCTTTCTCCGGAGAATCGATATCACCGTTCCCAAAAATAGGAATTTCAATATTCGGATTTTGTTTAATTCTTGAAATATGTTCCCAATCTGCCTCTCCTTTGTACATCTGCGCACGGGTTCTCGCATGGATCGTCAGTGCTTTGATTCCGGTTTCCTGAAGACGTTCTGCTACCTCATCAATATTAATTGAAGTGCTGTCCCATCCCAGACGGGTCTTCACTGTTACAGGAAGGTGGGTGGAGTTTACTACAGCTTTTGTAAGACGAACCATCAGATCAATATCTTTTAACACCCCGGCACCGGCACCTTTACAAACTACCTTTTTTACCGGGCACCCAAAATTAATATCCACCAGATCGGGATTTACCGTCTCCACGATTTTTGCAGATAAAGCCATGGCTTCTTCATCACCACCGAAGATCTGAATTCCCACTGGTCTTTCATAATCAAAGATGTCGAGTTTTTTTCTGCTTTTCATAGCATCCCGGATTAAGCCTTCAGAAGAAATAAATTCTGAATACATTAAGTCTGCACCATGCATTTTACACAATCTTCTGAACGGAGGGTCACTCACGTCTTCCATCGGAGCCAGCAAAAGCGGAAATTCCGGCAGTTCTATGTTGCCTATTTTTACCATGCCGCAAACTTACGAAATTCTGAAAAAATAACCTCCTTTAAATTGATTGAAGGATTTTATCAGCATTATTTACATCAAAAGTTATATTTATAAAGTATTTTTCCTTGAAAAGAATGGTCGTTCAAATGTTTTGATTAGCTTTTAACAGCTGAAAACATACTTAGAAGCTTGCTTTTACCTGCATGCTGCCAATATGTATTGTTCTGTCTCCGGAATTTCTTCCTTCGTAATTAAGATTCAATTGTAGGAAGGAGTTAATAGCCTGTTGAATAAATACACTCCATACCTGATTTTTTCCGGGTTTCAGACCATCCAGCATCTGGTTTCCTACAATGCTGAAATTATTTCCGTTAAAATCGTTATTAATAAAAGAGAAATTTCCCCGGATCGATGTTTTTTTACGCTCCCATTGTACAGTTCCTGTGATATCAAAGGCTTTTAAGAGTTCTTCACCATCTATCCTCTGCTTCTCACGGTAAGCAGAGGAAAGCTCGGCCTGGATAGCATCGGTAAATTTATACGTGGCTTTAGGCTTGGTCTCAAAATTATTCAGCCGGTAATCCCGGGTTGCGAAAAGCTGTGAAGAGTTTTTAATGTCGTGCACGGAATTCTCCCAGTCTACCCTGAATTCTTTGTTGAACCAATATCCGATATTAAGGAAATGAGAAGTCTGTTCACGCTCTTCATTACTGAAGTTAGCATTAATCAGGTTGTCATTAGAAATAAAACGATAGTTTCCGTTCCATCCTGACTTTTCCGTCGGGCTGAACTGCACGGAGGTTAAAATATTCTGATTTTTGAGAATCTGATCTTCACTTTTTTCGAAAGGATTAAGCACCAGCACTTTGTCTTTTTTATAAAAGGAGTTTTGAGAATTTAAAGAAACATTAAAATTCCAGCGTTTTAAGAATGCATTTTCAGAGTTGAAAACAACAGAGGGGTTTACAAATAAAGCAAGCTGCAATTTGTTTTTATTAGAAGGCAGATACCGTACAGAATTGGTATACACCCTGATATATTGTGCCAGATCCGAATATTCGGCAATCTCGAATTCATCAAGCTGCTGAATTCCGTCTCCATTATAATCGGTCCACTTATAGATACCCTGTCCGTCCGTTACTTTAATATACTGGAACTCTCTTTGTGCTTCCTGTCCGTTTCCTAATTCATAAAATGCCTGCAGACGCATACCGTTCCGGAAAAGCTGCTGATTATATAAAATATTTCCAACGACAAAATCATTATTTCTGGACATATCGGCATCCTGGTTCTGGTAAAAGAATTTTCTGTAATGAATTAAAGCATTCAGCGTAGTTTTCTCTGTTTTAATCAGCTGACTTTCTGCCATGAATCCCAAGATATTATTCATGTTCTGAAGCCTGTTATCACGTACGGAATCATTGTCTCTCATATACACTTTAGCCAACAGCTTCGTTCTTGTGCTGTCACCGATCTTCTTTTGGACGAAAATTTCTTTCCAGCTGAAACTTGTGACGTCCATCAACTGAGTGTCATTGTATTTCTTTTCGTTGTGTTCCATGCTTCCACCGATTGCCCAGCTTCCTTTTTTGCCCGTATACTCGGTGGAGACTCCTCCTCTGATAAATTTGGTATCCTGCAGCGTAGCATTGGTGCTCAGATAAGAGAGACTTCCCTTGGTGAAGAATTTGTTTTTGATCCATCCGAAATCCAGATCATTTTTAATCCCTTTATAAGAATCCTGTTCGTCAAGATAGTTCACTCTGTAGTTTAAAGTCGATTTATTATTCCATTTATTCAGGAAGCTAAAAATAAACCGGTTTTGCGTTCTTCCGCTGAATTCCTGAGTCAGGTTAAAATCTCTGGAGAATTCCACATCATTAATACGGTCCAGGATATGGAATTGCCTGTCGATATACTGGTATTCGAAACTCGGAGTACCGTTCCAGTTATTTTTTGTGAACTTTTTATTTCCAAAAATGCGCCATGCGTATCCCACATTCTGATCCGCATCTTTTGACGAAAAGAGATTCACATCATAATTGCTTAATGAGAAATCGGCACCTATTTTTCCATCTTTTAACAGGTATTCAGAATTTAAAGAATACACCTGGGATTTTTGGGGAGAGGGTAATTTCCGTACCGCTCTGTAATCTCCCAGATTAGGACCTGCATATTCAAAAACACGGCCGTTATTGGTAGTCTGTGTAATTTTATAGTCTCCGAGGTTAGATCCGAAATAGGTATAGGAAACGGTATAAAGCGTTTCATTGGGATCCGTGGAAAACTGATAATAGTTGCCACTTGGGTTCTGGACCAGCCGATACAGTATTTTATTGACATCATATTCTGTAACGACTCCTGACGGAGCATACATCAGATCAGGATTATTTCCCGCATCCGCTAAAATCTGCTCATCTTCTGGAGAAAGATTTAAGGAAAGCGGTGCATTTTTATTATCATTTTCCATAAACCAGTTCAGTCCGAGCTTAAGCTTTTCTCTTTTATGCTCTACTTTTCCGGTAAACAGATATCTGGAATAATTTCTGTTGGTATAGTTATACGAAATGGTAATGAAGTTTTGCTGAAAAATAGGGCGGAAACTGGTAAACGTAACTTCACCGGTATTATAATTAATAATATAATCCTGGTTTTCGCCACGTTTCATTAAAATCCCATCAATAAAAACCTGTTCCGAACCTGAAATAAGGGTAATGAACTGTTCACCGTTTTTACCGGTTAGGCGGTAAGGTCCCTGGTTTCCTTCAACTCCCTGAAAACGGACCCTGTGGAATTCACTTCGCGCAACCCCCATTGAGACATCCACGAATGTTTTATTTTCTTTTCCGAATTCGGTCTGAAATTCAAGACCCATGCTTCTTCTCTGAAATTTGGCAAAATAATTTTTAGATTCCACCAGATCGAGATGTCCTGCCCTTAAGATCGATTTATCCTTAATATTAAGCTGCATGTAGATCTTATCAAACTCCTCTAAGGTTTGGGTATATCCGTCAGCCTGAATAGGTAAGTTGTGATCCGAAATGCTGGCCAGAATGGTAACATCTTTCGAAAGTCTCCCCGAAATCTGCAGATCCATCGAACTCTGCACCGATTGTCCCTGGTTATTACCAAACGTGATTCCCCGGATGATGGAGCCTTTGGAATTCAGTTCACCAAGAAATCTTTTTTTATCGTTCTTCGCAAGTACAGCTTCATCGACAATGATGCGGTTGCTTGTTTTTACAAAATCCAGGGTATCTTTTGCAAAAATGTCCTGTTCAAGCCTGGCAGCGAGTATACTGTCTCTTTTTATACTGTCCTGAGGGATATTGGGATTCGTCCAGGAAAAAACCTGCGCGTTACTTGAGAATAAGCCCATAAAAAACAACACGAATATCAGGATATAATTCCGCAAGTTTCAGTACAAATAGTTGGTAAAAATAACTAAAAAATGTTAATGATTAAGGTTTTAGCATTATTAACAAAAAATTAACCCAATTATTGTATTTGAAAAAAAAAATGGTGTAATTTTGTAATGTAAATTATTAATAATTAAATTTTTAAACTATGAAGAAGATTTATTCTTTAGTTGCTGCTGTTATTTTTTCAGCAACGGCATTTGGACAAGGTAGCGAAAACTTCGAAGCGCAATCCGCTTTGACTGCTACTTATGCGGATGGTACTTTCGCTGGTCAGACACCAGGTGTAACGGTAAATTATGTGCATTCGAGAAATGAAGGATTAGCAACCTCAGAAGATTATGCAATCGCAGGTAAAGGGATTATGCTAAGAAGATCAGATGAGCCGAGTTCTGTAGAATTCGTTATTCCTAACGGTGTTGGTACTTTTACTTTTAAATACAGAAAAGCATTTACAGGAGGAACAGCTAACAGAGTTTTAGCGGTATTTGTAAACGGAGTTCAGACTACTGTAATTCCTGCATTCGGTGCAGCGGGTAATGATGCAACCGTATATACTTCTAACACGACCATTAATGCTTCCGGAGCGGTAACAGTAAGAATTTCTTATCCTACAGGAACAGCAACAGGAAACAAGCAGGTAACTATTGATGATGTTTCCTGGACTGCTGCAGGATCTTTAGGTGTTGCTGACGTAAAGAACAATAAAGGAAATTTCGTTAAAAATACTTTCGTTACCACAGAAGAAATCTCTTTTGGTGCAAATGTTAAAGATGTAAAAGTGTATAACATGTCGGGACAGGTTGTAAAATCTGCTTCTGTTAAGCAAAATGAAACTTTAAATGTTGCTGAATTGCAGAAAGGAAATTATATCGTAACAGGTACTGTTAATAACGAATTGGTTTCTCAGAAAATTTTAAAAGACTAATCCTCTTATACAATTTTATAAATATAATCCGGCGTTTCTCAGAAACGCCGGATTTTTTATAGCTTAAGTTTAATAATGGTTCATTGGAGAATCTTTGATCCTGTGATAATGCTGTAAATTCAGCCTCCACTATTGAAGACTGGTATTTAATTTTTCAAGAGATTTTAAAGATAGATAAAAGAAAAAGCCTACTTTGAAACTGATGTCCGACTGCATCGTTTTTAGTACCAGCCCCTTCTTGCTGCATTTATAATAGATCCCAGGTTTAAAACCAGCGTATATCTGATTCGTTTCGCATAATCTTTAAAAGCCGGCTCAAATCCGAGGGAAGACTGAACCGGGAAATAAATTTCAAGGAAATCAGGAATAACCCTGACTTTGATTCCGCTGTCCCAGATGAATTTTGTCGGCTGGTTTTTATTCTGATAAACTCCCGCATCGGCATACACGTGAAAAATTTTCCACACACTGGAGTCTACATTTACAGAACCGATCCAGTGGTTTACAGTGCCGGGCAGGAAAGATTTAAAACCGCCATCAGCCAGAATATATTGCTGCGATAAAATACCGCTCGTTGCACTCTGACCTAAGAGGTTATAGGAAAAAGAATAATCCGAAACTCTGGAAATACCATAATTAAAAGTATTATTCCGGGTATTATTCTTTATAAAATATCCTGCGAACAAGCGTACGCTCAGCTTTTGTTTGGGAGAAAATTCCCATCGGTAAAATGCTTCTGCAGCTACTTTTTGGAAATCTTCCATCCACTGTGTACTTACACTGAGACTTTTTTCATGAATGCTCTGGTTGTCGCTATATCCATAACCAACGCTCCAAAGGCCGTATTTATCATAATCATTCCTGGCGATCATCAGCGGATTGAGATCTCTTTCAAGATAATTGTATGAGATACCAACGCCCCGGCTCACCGTACTTCTCGGATTCTTTCTGAAATTAATATTTGAAAACACGGAAGCTTTTCGGTAGGCCAGGTCATAATCATAGTGAAAATAAGAACCTGAAACCCCAAAAGTTAAACTTCTGATAATACTTTCGGCGGGCAAAAATGAATAGGAAACTCCTGCAGAACCTGTCAGCTTACCCGTTCCTGTGCTGTAAGTGGGAGTTACCGAATATAAAAATTTCTGATCAAAAAAAGATTGATTTTTAAAATTAGATCCAATAAGAAATTTATCATAGGTATTGCTGAAACGTATTCTTGGGGTCACATAAATTTCATTAAACTCAGGATTCGGAATATCCTTAATCAGCTTGAATTTTATTTTCTTCATATTGGAAAAAAGTCCTTTAGCATACAAAAAATTATCCCTGTATTTGGACTCCGGAAAAATATAATCATCATTAAGCGTGATTTTATAAACATCCAGAGCCGGGACAGAAAAGTTTTTTATTTTTTCATTTTCTTCGGTTTCTACCCAATAGCTTTTTGTTTCACCTTCTTTAGTCTGCGTTTCCAGCTTTACTGGAATGGCCGCCGGTGTATTTTTATAAATTTGTATACTTAAAGAATCATTTTCTTTTTTAATCTTTCTGAGCTTAAAGTTGACTCTGTTTTTCTTAGAGATAAAATCGGTAAGATAGGCTGTTCTCTTATCCTCATCTGCGAGTTCTTTCAGAAAATCTTTCGGATCTACTTCTTGATCAGTATTTCTTTTAATAAAATTTTCAACAAGGGTGTCAAATTTTGCATAACCCATCTTTTCAGCAGAATAATTAAATAAACTTCCGGTCTCAAAACTGCTGATGGCCATGTCATTAAAATTGCTTAAAACAGCATACTTCTCGTCAATCTTCTGATCGAGGTTTTGTGCAACGATGTATTGATAGGTCAGGCCATAGCGATCAATCAGGTTGACTTTCGAGGCATGAAAAAATTTCAGAGGTTTTATTCCGAAAATTTTAGTCTCCGGGAGATGTCCCAAAATCTTGGCATCTGAATAAAATGTTTTCAGGTATTGAATTTCGAGATAAGATTTTAATCCATTTTTAAACCAGTGATGGTCCTGCTTATCTGTGATGATACTTTCATCTAAGATCTTTTTGGCAATAATCCCAAAATAATCCAGGTCAGTTTTCTCCGCATTGGTAAACAGCTGAAACCTGAATTTCCAGAAGGTAATGTCATTATTCCCGAAAAAATCTTCTTTTCCCCGGAATTTTTCAGAAATAAAAAGACGTTCCGGAAGAAAACCGATTTTTTCTTTTATAAATTTTAACTGTAAAGGAAGGTAAAACTCTAAGTTTTGCCTTTCTTCGGGTTTTAAATTATATCCAAATTTGATCTCCGTCCGAATGCCTTCTGTATCGATATTGATAGAGGGATATTCATTGGGTGAGATCAGGAATTCAGGATCAGAATCCAGATAACCTTTAAAAGAGTTCATCTGAACCTGCTTCAGGTTACTTTCTATAAAATAATTTACCGGGAGATCAAAATTAACGGTCCAATAGGTATTGAAGTTGACAGACTCTTCAATATCATGGTAATTCCTGGTGGAAATATTGTCCGGATCAAAATGATCCGGAACAATAAAGAAATATTTTAAGGCGATCGTGTTATCAGAAGTCCCGTATCCTGTAAATTTTTTGTCAGGCAGGTGAATCTGATACTGCAACTGTAATTGTATCTTTTCTCCCGGCTTTAAAGGCTGCTGTAAAGGAAGAAAAAGATTTTCATCAGAAATATTGCTGACCGGAATTTCATGCTGTGCAGAATCTTTTATATTTAAACTCACAAGCTTTCCCAGCTCTTCAGTCTTTGCAAAATGCAGATTCGTATTTCTGTCTTCCAGTTTTCTGTAGACTAATGACGTCCCTCTCTTGTGATAGGCCGAGACCCAGTTTAAAAGTTTGATGGAGCTGATGTCTTTCCCGGAATTGTTGTAATAAACAAGCTCCTGGTTTACATCCAGCAATTTTTTATCGGAAGACAACTGTGCTCCGATATAGATGCTGTCTTTCTGTGCAGAAACTTCTGCAACGCCCAAAAATAAAATAAGACAAATACTGATTCTTTTCAACTTTCCTGATAAAGTACCAAATATAACTTATTTTGTATATAATTCAAGAAAGAAAAAGTTAATTCTGAATTACTTTTTATCTAAAGAATTCAAATAAGCATTCCAGCCTTCATTTTTATAAGTTGTAGCTGCCTGCTCCGGATTGTCCGACTTATAAATTCCTCTTCCTACAATAATAAAATCGGTATGAAGAGTCTTAAATACATGTTCCGGCGTATTATACTGCTGACCTTTTCCGTCTCCTGAATCTGCTAAATTTACACCCGGAGTGAATAATAAAAGATCTTCAGGAATTGCATTTTGTGAAACTCCTCCGATAACATTAGGATGGGATAGGGCAATTTTAAGTGCTTCTTCTCTGTAACTGTTAGTAGTTAATGTTCCTTTGGAAGACATCCCTATAATAGCCACGACCCCTACATTCCTGAAACAGTCTAAAGACTCAAAACCTCCGATTACCTGGGAGGTTACAAAATCTGCCCAATCCGTAATTTTAAAAACGCCACTGGTGAACTGAAGCTCCTGTGTATTCCCGATATCCGCAAATTTCCTGTCCTCCATCAGCAGAAACTGATGTTTCTCAGCCAGAGCTTTTAATGGTTTAATTGTCTTTTCATAATCGAAATCAGAAATAATGTCGATATGGGTTTTTAATGCAATCACATGAGGACCTACTTTTTCAGCCAGAGCCAATAACTCATGAGTGGTCGTAACATCAGCTGAAGCAATAAGGTTTGATTTTTTTGCTAAAGCAGTCTCTAATAATTTTTTTGAAACGGAATGTTGTGCACTCTCCAGTTTTTTCTCATAAGAAGACCGTAGTTTTTCTTCAAACTGGATATGATTTCCCTGTAGGAAGTCCTGAATTCTTTTTACTTCCTCATCAGATAATTCGCCTGTCTCCTGAAGAATTGTGCATACTTCAGAAATATTAAAAAGGGTGTGAACTCTGTATCCTTTGCTTTCCAGAAGCTCTTTACCGCCCTGTTCCCTGTCTAAAACGACTACGATATCTGCTACTTTAAGATCTTCCTGCTCTACTTCCGCAATGGTCTCTATTAAAGATTTTCCCGAAGTGATCACATCTTCCACCAATAGACAGTTTTGTCCCTTCTGATAAATCCCTTCGATTAGCTTTTTGGTTCCGTAGTTTTTAGCTTCTTTTCTTTTAATAATTAATGGAATGTAACTTTCCAACGACATGGCAGTAGCCATCGGAAGGGCAGCATAAGGAACTCCGCAGATCAGGTCAAAATTATCAAGAGGAAGCATTTCCAGTAAGTAATTAGCCAGATTTTTTAAAATTTTAGGATCTGAAGCAAGAGGTCGTAAGTCTACATAAAAAGGACTTTCAATCCCGCTTTTTAATGTAAATCTCCCGAATTTAATGATGCCGAGTTTATAACACTCTAAAAAGAATTCTTTTTTACTTTCCATTATTTTTTATTAGATGTTGCAAATTTAAGAAATTGCTGTTAAATTCAGTTGCTAATACTATGCTTTAATGTATAAGAAAGTGATGAATTGTAAACACAAGAATACGATAGATTTATTATAACAAAGCCTTGTTCCATCTCAAACTAAAAAACATTCCGGGAAGGAATGTTTTTTTACTATTTTATGATGCGCGCATCAATTACTTTAGAATCTCCGGAACTGTATTTGCGTTCCGCTTCCCAAAGCAAAAATTTATCAACTTCTTTAATAAGTTTCGGGATGATCAGTGATAAAACGGCAAGGTCATCCAGAACGCCCAGTACCGGTACAGCGACCTCAGGAAGTAAATCGATCGGGGAGATCACATACAAAAGTCCTAACATTGGCAGAATAATATCAATTGACCTCATAGGGTAGTCTCCCTTTCGCCACATTTTTACCATTCTGAAGATATCAGGAATCTTTCTCACAAAACCTTTATGGTTGATCGCCTGCTTAGCTAAATTTAGTTTTGAATATTTCATTTTGTGTTCGGTTTATATAATTTTTCAACTATACAAATTTCGCAAATTCTGTACCAAGTAATTATAAAATTTAGTTAAACTTTACTTAATAATATTATCGATGAACTGATGGGTAGATTCTGTATTCCAGTCTCTTGAGGCATCTTCCTTAATAAGAATTCTTCCGTTTTTATCCAGCAGAAACGTAGTGGGAAAGACCTTTGGAAGGATCTTTTCGGAGATCGGGCTCTGCGCAATATAAACCGGAACGGAGTAGTTATTTTCTTTTAAAAACTTTCTCACCGCATCTTCCTGATCATTCATGGCGATCAGTACAAAATCCACATGATCTTTTCGGGTATCATATAATTCCTGGATGGATGGCCATTCTTTTCTGCATGGAGGACACCAGGTTCCCCAGAAGTTAAGAAAGATCGCTTTATCCCTGAAATTTTTAAGATTGGTATTCGGCGCATTAATCCCTTTTAGCTCGACATCGTAGTCTTCATCACTGATATGAACTGCATTTTCAATTGTGGCAATCGGAAAAAACATATCCTTCAGCTTATCCTTCACTCCGGGAACGAAGGCGATCACTCCAATGATGATGATCAGTACAAAATAAACTATATTTTTTTTCATTTTTTACTCTGATAAATTAATTTAATCTTAAAGATAAGTTCAGTCCCTATTCCTGTAAAATGATAAACTGACTGTAGTTCTCAAATATATTATTACAGCAATTCCAATATTTCCTGAACAGCATCTTTTCCTCTGTTTTTAGCATAGTACAATTGCAGATCGTTGTAGAATTGATCTTTTGTGTACTTTTCAGGATCAGCTTTATATCTTAATAACAATTCTCTTCCAAATTTCGGACGTGGACCCCAGGAATTTTTGACATGGAGATCTTTATCCAGAATAATGACTTTAGGAATAGATTCTGTCCCGTTGGTCAGGAACTGACTGATTAAACTTTTATCGCTGTCTCTCAGGAAAATTTTCACTTCATTTCTCCCTTTGAAAAATTTAACCACAGCAGGTACCATAGCACTTGCATCACCACACCATACTTCAGAGATTATTAAAATTTTTCCATCAAAATTCTTTGAGGCCAGTTCTGCTAACTGCTCTTCATCCGGAATGTATTTCTTAAGAGTTCTTTCCATTCTCTGAAGGCCCAATTGGTAATAGGGTCTGTAGTCGATTTCCTGTTGGTTGGAAGGGTTCTGCAGTCTTTCTGATCCTATCCGGATGTATTCTTCGAAAGAAATCCCCTGATCCCAGTAATTTTTCATTACTCAATATTTATATTAAAAATTATCGATATTTCTTGTTTTGTTGATCAGAAACAAGTCAGCTAAAACAAAAGCAGCCAGGCCTTCCACTACCGGCACTGCTCTCGGAAGAACACATGGATCGTGACGCCCTTTTCCCTCTACGATCGCACGATTCCCATCCTTATCAATGCTTTCCTGAGGTCGCAGAATAGTCGCTACAGGTTTAAATGCCACACGGAAATAAATATCCATTCCGTTGGAAATTCCTCCCTGAATTCCTCCTGACAGATTCGATTTTGTCGTAAAATCTTCATTAAAAAGATCATTATGCTCCTTGCCGGTCATTTTGGCTCCGCAGAATCCACTCCCGTATTCAAAGCCTTTTGCCGCATTGATGTTCAGCATGGCCTTACCTAATTCCGCCTGAAGTTTTGAAAAAACAGGTTCTCCAATGCCCACAGGAACATTTTTAATCACACAGGTAATGGTTCCGCCAATGGTGTTGCCTTCTTTTTTAATCTCTTTTATTCTTTCGATCATCTTTTCAGCCGTTTCCGCATCAGGACAGCGGACTTCATTGCTTTCCGTTTTCGAGAAATCCAGAGCCTGGTAAGGTTTTTCACAGAAGATGTCACCTACAGATGAAACGTAAGCATTGATTTCGATATCAGACAACAGCTGTTTGGCTAACGCTCCGGCTACCACCCAGTTCATGGTTTCCCTGGCAGACGATTTTCCTCCCCCGCGATAATCTCTCAGACCATATTTTTGATCGTAGGTAAAATCTGCGTGACTCGGACGATAAGAATTGGCGATGTGATCATAATCCTTTGATTTCTGATTCTCATTTTCGATCATAAAACCAATGGGAGTTCCGGTAGTTTTTCCTTCAAAAATTCCTGAAAGAAACTGTACCGTATCACTTTCTTTTCTTTGGGTAACGATGGCCGACTGACCTGGCCTTCTCCGATCCAGCTCATATTGAACTTTATCAAAATCAAGCGCTAAACCTGCCGGGAAATTATTGATGATTCCACCGTAAGCCAGACCGTGGCTTTCTCCAAATGTTGTAAGACTGAGTAGATTACCTAGAGTATTTAACATGACACAAATTTACAGCTTTTTATTCAGATTATAATGCCGGATCATCTGTTCTATTGATACGAATGGTTGATAGAATAAGTAACGCTCCGGACTTCTTTTTTCTCTTTGATATTTAATTTTTTCCAGATAAAGCCTTCTTTGATATCGTATTTGTTAATCAGCTGTGGAAAAGTACCGGCTCTTTCGTAATCGAAAATATAACTTGCCGAAATAGCAGGCGTCGGGGTTTTGTAATTGTACGGGTATTTTTGAGAAACATTAAACTGCAGATTTCCGACCCTGAAAGAAGTAAAATGAGTGGACTGATACACGGATGGCCGATAAAGCTGACTTTTTTTAAACGTTCCCATGAAATTTCCCGGATTGAAGCTTGGTAAATAAGTTTGAACGAGCCGGGGAAAGGAGAGAAGCAGTATGAAAGAGAAACTTAGGCCTGAAAATACAATGACGGATTTCTTTCGATTAAAGTAATGCATAAACATCACAAAAAAGATGACAAAAAAAACATCGATAAAAAATCGGTACTGGGCTGAAAATACAAGTACAGAAACTGTTTTTATGAATAAGCCGATCCAGACAAAAGTCGTCATTCTGTCTTTTTTAATAAAGGTGAAAACAGTGAACGCCAGCAGGCTTATGATTAATAATATATTGATTTCCGATTTGATGCCATCCAGAGAAAACCAGTTTCTCATATAATCCCAAGCAGAGAATTTCTGAATCTCAGCATATGAATACTGCATATCATAGGTCTTCTGAAGGGCGTATTGTGAGGATATCTTCAGGACTTCAGGGCTGGGTTTCCAGTAGAGTCCGAAATCTCCAATGGCTACAGGGAAGACAGGGTACCCGAAGGTCCATAAATTTTTAATGAAGAATAATAAAATAATGAACACTCCCGGAATAAAACATTTGACATCTGATTTTAGTATAAAGACAGAATAGAAGAAACTTAACACAGGCAGCCAGATCATGGTAGGTTTTATCGTCCATACAAACATTGAAAGTAAGAACAGGAGCGTGGTGTTTTTATTCCGGCAGACCATTTCATTTAAAATCATCACGGAGAAAACAATAACGGGTAAATCAGGACTGGGAGACTGCGAGAACAGCAGCAGGACAGGAATAAAACATAGTTGTATCCAGCTTTTTCTTTCAATAATATAAATAATATAAACGATTAGTAAAATACTGTTTATTCTTAAAGAAGGATCGGAAAAGTTTGAAAATCCAGCCTGAAAAATATGCCAGACCGACATCTGTCCGAGCGTAAGGTCCAGATTTGAAATTCCCTTAACCAGTCCAAATTCCGTCAGCCATTTTAGTGTGGGCACATAGTAACCGAAATGATCTAACAAATAAGGATAAAATGATCCAGAAAACAGGATAACGGCAGAAGAAATTAGAATTAATAGAGAATCATTTTTTGAAAATGAGTAAAAAGGGGAATATAATTTTTTCCTGAAAAAATATAAAAATCCTGCCAGAAGGGTCAGCATTTCCACATATATATTGAGAGGGATAAAAAAAGAAAGCAGGGTCCAGATGATACTGATTCCTAAAATTCCGGAAATTATTTTTGCAGAAATTCCATTAAATAATGAACCGAACATATACTCCGTTATCTTTCCAAAGCCCATGAGTGCCGGAATAAGGAAAATAGCAGAAACAAGAATTAAAAACATAATAAAAGATTGCCTAAAAATAAGCAATCTTTTATTCTTTTTTGAGATTTATTTAATTATCTGGGCTGCACTCTTCCATCTTTTCGGTCTCCGGATCTACCGATAGTATACCCTGTAGCCCCACCTACAACACCACCGATAACAGCACCCAGACCTCTGTTTTTCTTAGCAATAATAGCTCCGGCTGCAGCACCGCCAACTGTACCGATGATGGTACCTTTGGCCGCTTTGCTCATTCCCTTTTTCTGGGTGGTTCCCTGAGAGGCACTGCTTCCATTGTTTGCATAAGTTCCGTTGGAACTTGAGGCCGGCCTGTCTCTATAAACTGTATGTGTTTCTCTTATTACCTGAGGTTTGGCATTCGCAGTAGCTTCACTTTTTGACTTTTTAGCTTCTACGATGCTATCTGCTTTTTTCTGAGCTTCATAGGCCATTTTCTCCTTTTCAATGGCTAATTTCTGTTTCTCTATATCAAGTTGTCTCATCTGGAATTCCATTTTTTGCTGTTCCAGTGATTTTTCTGCTACCTGATCATCTTTTTTACAGGCTGTCATTAAAAAAACTGACAAAAGACCTGTTAACACAATATTTTTCATAACTCAAATTTTAATAATACTGTTATTGCCAAACTGACTTTAACAATTTATATATTTCCAATTATGAAGCCAAATATGAGTTAAATAATGTTAATTATATGAAAAAATACTTAAAAATTGATATTTTATTAGTTGGTTATACAAAAAAATATTGACTCTTGGTCAATTTTATTACTAGAAAAATATTAATATAAATTTAATAATGCATTAGGATACAGTTGATATAGAAAGATTAATTTTGGTATGCTATGATTCCATTAAGAAACTTTACGACTGATTGATATAGTTTGTTATGCTTTATATATTGTGGTCTGGTTATTGTTGATTATATTATGTACATAGATTATTGTTCATTAATTTAATTATTTTAAATAATTTTTTTTTAGAGAGTCTAAATAATTGAGATTTATATACATCATATTTAGAAATAAACAGTAGATTTGGCATTCAAAAATGAAAAACTATAATAATATTAATTTATTTGAAATTTTTTTCGTTTAATTGAGAAATGCTTACTATATTAGTCGTCTATTTATTCAATTGTAGAATTTTAGTATTTTGATCTGAAATTTTAAAGAAAATGGATATAATAATAGCTTTGCTATTTAAGATATTCTGTTCAGTTCAGTCTGAATAGATTTTTTTTTCATCATTTGTGTTTTTACGGCCTCATTTATTTGAGGCCATTTTTATTGCAATCAATAGAAAAAATACTCAGGATTATCTTTTATGACTGGGAGCATAAAATCCAATAATCTGTTACCTTATTTTTGCATATAACATAGAATATAATTTTTATATAAGAACATTTTTTTTCATCATTTGTGTTTTTTTTGACCTCCTTTATCGGGAGGTCTTTTTTTGTCGGGGAACTGAATGATGATTTATCTTATTAATGATATCCGGATCTCATTTATTTTTCAATCCTGCCATGGTCAGCTATTTGAATAAGAAGAACATGACCATCATCTCCCAAAATAGCCTATTGGAACTAATTGATTTATTTTGTGACAGGACCTATCCATTATAGGTAATGCAATTATTAATATATATTAAAGCTGTTTAAACTTTTCTATTATCACAAAGGAAATCCGAAAGATTTCTAAACACTTAAGATAATTAAAGTAATATATTTTACGCAAAAGAAGTACACGTAAGTTTTTTGAAAATCTTTGATTTTCTTCTGAGGTACACTTAATTTTGCGGTATTTTTTTAAACTTTCTAAAGTATACCTAAGGTGAGATAGGAGACAGTAATACCACACACCACCGCATGAATCCCTTCCCCGCTACCGCACGAATCCCTTCTTGTGGTTGTCTGTAGCAAAATACGCAAAATACAAAGAAAATCCAAAGCTTTTTTAAACACTTGATTATGCGGTATTTTATTCCCCGAAATTGTCCTTTAACGAAAGTTTCCGCTATTGGTAACCGGTTTTCAGCCGTTTTATAATGATCTGAATTATTTTTACCAAGTCAAACTTCATAGAAAATCCTCTTCTCCCTCTGCTTAGATGGTAAAATCCATTTCTCTCTTGTATTTTTGCTAATGAGTTCCAGATTCTTAGTGTTTTACATTACGATCTAAAATTGCTAATTTTCTCGGAACTCTTTTTTCTTGAAGTTTAAACAACTTCAGTAATAATTATTGTATCTTTCATAAAAAGCTTTAATTATTCATAACCACGTATTTAAAGGGCTGGTAAATGTTAATTACTGCTTTCTGAATAATAAAATTTAAAAATAGAAGTTATAATTCTGATGTTATTACATTTATCATCTGCTGAAATAGTAAGGATAAACAGTTGGCTAATCATTTGGAATTGGAACAATAGCACATTCAAAATTCTATAAAAAACATGGTAATGTATGCCATATATTATTAAAAAACAGTTTAGATTTGCACGATTAATATAAATAATAATAACTTATGAAGAAAATTTCTACGTTTTTAGTACTTCTTCTGTGTTTGATTAACTTCGGGGTCATACCCGTGGTTTACGGTCAGGCACCTGCGACCATGCCTTATACGCAAGATTTTTCGGCAGCGAATGATTTTACGTTTGTAAATGGTACGCAGACCAACAAATGGGCTTACGGTACATTTACCGGAAACCCCGCAGGATCTATTTATGTGTCCAGCAACAATGGGGTGAACAATGACTATAATGTTAATACGACCAGCACTGTTCAGGCATACAGAGATATTGCCATTCCTGCAGGGGTTACCATGGTTAATTTCTCATTTGATTGGAAATCAGGAGGAGAGGGGACTACTACTTTTTGGGATTATTTTAAAGTGTGGCTGGTGCCTTCGACCTTTACACCCACTGCCGGTACTTTGATTACAGCCGGTACCGGGAGAATTCAGGTGGGCGGTAATTTTAATTTGCAAAATACCTGGCAAAATTATATCAATCCTACGTTAAATGTCAGCAGCTTTGCAGGCACCAATATGCGTTTGGTATTTGAGTGGAGAAACGATAGCTCAGGAGGAACACAGCCTGCTGCTGCTATTGATAATATCAATATAACGGTTCCTTCCTGTATTCCTCCTTCTGCGATGGCGGCATCTGCTGCTGGAACTAACTCGGCTACTTTAAGCTGGACAGCACCTGCACCGACACCTGGAAATGGATATGAGTATTATCTAAGTACAACCAATACAGCACCTACTGCTGCTACCACAGGAACACCGGTAGCAGGAACATCGGCAACACTCGGAGGTTTAGCATCACTTACCACGTATTACTGGTGGGTACGTTCTTCTTGCGGGGGAACAGATAAGAGTATCTGGTTGCCAGGACCAAGCTTTACCACGACTCAGGTTCCGGCTACGATACCTTACACTCAGGATTTTACGGTAGGGAACGATCTTGAGCTTGCCAATGGAACTCAGACCAACAAATGGTTCAGAGGAACAGCAACAGGCAATCCTGCTCAGGCACTTTATATTTCAAATAATAATGGAGTAGCGAATGTCTATACCATAAATTCAACCAGTAGTGTTCATGCATTCAGAGATATTATAATTCCTGCAGGGACTACTGATGCAGCGTTATCTTTTGACTGGAAGGGTGATGGTGAAAGTTCATTCGACTTTATCAGAGTCTGGCTGGTTCCAACAAGTTATTTGCCTACTGCAGGAACTCAGATTACGGCTGGTGCCGGAAGAATTCAGGTCGGAGGAAACTTTAATCAGCAGACTGCGTGGCAGAATTATCTGAATACGACTTTAAATCTAAGCAGTTTTGCAGGGCAGACCATGCGTCTTGTTTTCGAATGGAAAAATGACGGGTCGGGTGGTACACAGCCTCCTGGAGCTATTGATAATATCAGTCTGACCATACCCACCTGTAAGGTGCCTTCTGCTTTGGCTGTTTCTGCGATCGGTACGAATACTGCCACTTTAGGCTGGACAGCACCTACTCCTGCACCTGCAAGTGGGTATCAGTACTATCTTACTACCACTAATACCCCACCAACTGCTGCTACGGTAGGCACAGCGGTTCCAGCGGGGACATCTGTTGTGGTCTCTACCTTAGCGCCGAACACTAACTATTTCTGGTGGGTACGTTCCGTGTGTGTAGGTACAGACAGGAGTTTCTGGGTGGCAGGTCCTAGCTTTACAACCGGACAGATTCCGGCAACGATCCCGTATGTTCAGGATTTTACCACAATCAATGATTTTAGTTTTACAAACGGAACTCAGGTTAATAAATGGTTCTACGGTGCAGCCACCGGAAATACCGGAAAATCCATCTATATCTCTAATGATAACGGAACCACCAACGCTTACACAATTTCTTCGGCAATCAGTACGGTTCATGCTTACAGAGATGTAACGGTTCCTGCAGGAACTACGATTGCCACCTTATCTTTCGACTGGAAGGCAGATGGTGAATCCAGCTTTGATTATTTAAAAGTATGGTTGGTACCGGTTTCTTTTACCCCGACTTCCGGAACACTGATTACCGCAGGAACAGGGAGAATCCAGTTGGGAACTACTTATAATCAACAGGGTACCTGGCAAACTTATCTTAACCCGAATTTAAATATCAGCAGTTTTGCAGGACAGACCATGCGTCTCGTATTTGAATGGAGAAATGACGGATCCGGAGGAACTCAGCCGCCGGCCGCTATTGATAACGTAAAAATACTGATCTGTAACAATGCGACTCCTACTGTTACTGTGAGTGCTGTGACACATAATTCGGCTACGGTTACCTGGGGACAGGATCTGGGCGGCGCCTCTTATATTGTAAGATACAGACCTGTAGGCAGCGGAGCAGCGTGGCAGACTGTAAATGTAGCTACTGCTCCTTATCCTACGGCAACGAATACAACCAATCTGGCAAACCTTCTGCCGGCAACACTATATGAAGTTGAGGTAGCTGCAGTTTGTAATACAACTCCAGGTTTGTACTCTCATAATGAGTTTACAACGAAATGTGACCCTACACCTCCAAATGTTAATGCAACTAATATTACCACAACGTCTGCATTAATATCCTGGACTCCTCTTGCGGCGAGTTCATCATATGTAATGAGATACAGAGTCGTAGGAAGCGGCAATGCAGGATGGAGTGCAGATATCAACTTACCGGCTGCTCCGGCCAATACCTATCTTCTTAGCGGTTTAAGCGTCTATACTTCCTATGAAGTGCAGATTGCTAACAAGTGTGACGGATCTACTACGCTGAACCCATGGTCTAATCCAAAAGTATTTACCACCGAAAGAACGTGTGATCTTCCTCCTCCGGGATTAACGATTACCAACCTTACAACGACAACTGCTGTTGTGGTGTGGGATCCGTTCCCAGGAGCTACTTACCTGATCAGATACAGAAAAGTGGGGATTCCAAGCTGGACAACGGTAGCTGTTAATACCAATACCTATACAATTACCGGTTTGCAGGAGCTTACCCAATATGAAATGATGGTCGCGAATGTTTGTAGTGGTACACCGGGAACTTATACCTTACCTTATGTATTTACTACCCCGACAGTGATGTACTGCCAGATGTCTTCAAATAATTCGGGAGACGAGTTCATTTCGAAAGTTTCTGTGAAGCCAAATGGTAGACCGGAAATGACTAATACATCAGGTGCTTCCACCTATACCGATTATACTGGAGTTCCGTCTAAGTTCATTGAATTAGTCCAAGGTTCCACAGGTAATGAAATTACGATTGAAAAATCATGGGTGGGCACAAACAACAAAGAGGGAATTGCGGTATGGATTGATTTTAACAGAAACGGAAGCTTTGATATTGATGAAAGAGTTATGGTTTCATCGCCTAATACCACAACTCCGGTTACAGGAACATTCAGCGTGCCTACCGATGCATTCATCAGTATGACAGATTATAAATATGTTGTAATGAGAGTAGCCATGCAGAGAGACGGTATACCTGTAAACTGTACAAGTTTTGACAACGGAGAAGTTGAAGATTATACGGTAAGAATTTCTAAACAGCCACTGTCCAATACAGTTAACCAGGATGAGATAACGATTTATCCGAATCCGGTTAAAACAATTCTGAATGTTAAGAATATCAGTAAGAGAGCTAATTATAAGATCTACAATGCTGCAGGTCAATTGGTCTCTAACGGAATTATCTTAAATAATAAAATTGATGTACATGCACTGACGAATGGTGTCTATGTTATAGACATTGAAGATGCGGAAGGTACTGCACAGAAAAAATTTATCAAAGAATAAACAGTACGTTATCATAAAAAAATAGCTCTCATTTCTGAGAGCTATTTTTTTATGATAAGGTTCACAATACAAATTAAACTGGACATCTTACATGGTTAGAAACAGCGTTGCTTTAGTTTTTAATCGGTACAATATTCCTGTCTGGTATTCCAGAAGTTTATAAATCTCCTCGGCATCAGTATAGGTTTGAGGGACCGGTTTTTTGTTTATTTCCTGAATTCCCCTTCTCTTCATGGCTTCGTAAATCACCCGGGAGAATGAATCCTTCGCTTTCTGTTTAGAGGTGGATTGGGAGATTCCGTTAGCGTGAAGTCGATATTTGTATAAGGGCTCCTTAATAAATAAAGCATCACCCACTTCCAGAAGTTTAAGATACAGATCCTGGTCTACAGCAGTTGTCAGCTCAGGATTAATTCCTTCCGTTTTTAAATATGCACTTCTTTTAAATACAAAAAAAGCAGAAATCTGAATGGGGCAGTTAAAGAAATACTTATTGTTATGAACCTGTTTTATTTTGTTGAAGATGTTTTTCGGATTCAGATGTTCATCGCAAAATATCAGCTGCGAATAAGTGGCTATTATTTTGTCATTATCTTCCAGTTCTTCCACAGACCATTCCAAAGCGTGTGGAAAGAGAGCATCGTCAGGATCTAAATAAGCGTAATATTCTCCTGTGGCAAGTTCGGCACATTTTCTTTTTGTATACCCACACCCCTTATTTGAAGAATTTTGGTATAGTTTAAACCTTGTATCTTTATTAATGATTTCATTAATAATCTCTATGGAATTATCTGTTGAAGCATCATCCACAATGATCACTTCCCAGCTGTGCCAGGTCTGGCTGATAATGGAATCATAACATTCTTTGAAGTATCTGCCGTTGTTATAATTGGCAATGAGGATGGATATTTTATTCACTTTAAACAGAATTATGATTTAAAGGTATAAAAAAATAATAGTGTTTTGATTAAATAAACGATATATTTTTGTTAATTATTCAATTTTAACTAAAATATAGAGGTAAAAAATAGATAATATGTTGAAAATCTGTTTTTAATAAATTACGCAGTCTTATTAGTTCTCCGTATGGTGAATATTAATTAGGTAGAGGTGTTATTTTATGGGGCTGAGGTCTATGTATCATAAATATTCATCTTAAAAGTGATCGTTTTATCACATAAAGTAAAATTGCCGTCTCGCTTCAGTTCCCATTAAATATCGTTTGAATAAAAATGATCACTGCCTATTCACTTTGTAATTGAGTTATCGGGAGTGTGGTGACTTTGTATCGGAGACGAATTGCTAATATACAAACTGAGTCTACCATCGTTGCAGATGAGCTTCTGTATAAGAATTACTTCTTAATTTTTCTTAATGTTATATTGATCGTTTTTATTATTTTCTGAGATATGCATTCTTCTTTGAGCTAATATGCAGTTATTTATAATTTCATTCCAGGTTGATGCTGTACTGTTTTGAATATTAAAATATAGTTAAAATGAAATTAATCCCGATTCTTGGCACAATATTTCAATATAAGAAAGTAACTCATGTTTAATTTGAGTTTTCATGGTTATTAGTTTTTATCCTCGGAGTAGTCCGGGGATTTTTTATTTTTTCCAAATAATATATTGTCAATATAGACTTGATAAGAAAAAACCCTCTGGAGAGAGGGTTAATTTTATTAGGTACAAGCTGTAGTACTGCAGTAATTTCCGACAGGATGGTAACAACATCTGTAGTTATCATCAGGACACTGGGATCCTCCACATGCTGGTCCTATCGGATCGGGAAGTATTTTCCCGGCGAAAGTCTTTTTCAGCTGATCTCTTTTTAATTTTTTCATGATATTATTATTGTTTAAAACAGTACAAATATAATATTTATAAGCTTATTTTTATTTAACATAATAAAATAAATCAAAATATATTATTTTGTATAAATATTTTAATTTAAATAAATAGATTATAGTAATTTTTTAATATCTATAAAATAGTGTGATTTATAGTATTAATATTATTTTTCGGAAATAACAAATTAAAATGTAAAAAATGAATGAGTTTTTATGATTTTAAATAATATTGTAATTTTATTTTTATTTAAATAAATAAAATTTCCCTATTTGTGGCATATTACTTGAATATAGATATTCGACTATTAAAAATAAACACAAAGGAAAATCAAATATTCCCGGGTGAGTCCGGGAATATTTTAAATCGAAACCACACCACAAAATATTAATTTTTTCATTTAATCCTCAGTGTAAGCTGAGGATTTTTTTATCTCAGATGCTGAGAAATAATTTATAATGTGGGAAATGTAAGTCCCTTTTAAAGCGGCTTATAATCACAGTGCGTGGTCACGCAGTAATTTCCTGTAGGATGGTAACAGCAGATGTAATCATTATTAGGGCATTGTGATCCTCCGCAAGCCGGTCCTGTCGGCTCTGTTGGTTCAATACCTGTGTCAACACCAATACCACCTCCTGCGATAATCGCTTTTAACTGTTCTCTTTTTAATTTTTTCATGGTTATCATTTTTTAATTTCACCGGAAAGATAACAACAATACCTGAATAAATAATTTAACATAAAAAAATAACTGTTAATTTCGGAATAGGTGAATAAAAGAGTTGTGATGCAATAAAATATTGGTTTAAAGATTTTTGCATATCAAGATCTAATAACCTTTATAATTATATTAATTTTGCAGCAATGGAAATAACAGGAACCATAAAGAAAATAGGTAAAGTTCAGACATTCGGCTCGGGCTTTCAAAAAAGGGAGTTCGTTCTTGTAACAGAGGAACAATATCCGCAATCAGTAAGTATAGAATTGCATTCGTCAAGAATAGACATCCTCGATCCTTTCAGGGAAGGTGACAGGGCATTGGTCGGAATTAATATTCTGGGGAGAGAATGGGTGTCTCCACAAGGGGATACCAAATATTTTAATTCCATTGTGGCGTGGAAAATAGTCAGAACGTCCGGTTAATTAAAAGTAAACAGTTCAGGAAAATATTTTTCATTCTAATTTAAAAATTGTAACTACTGATTTAAGTGCATCATCGGGAAAATATAGAACAGAGGTAAATAAAAAACCCTAAATCACTTAAATAAGATCATTAGGGTTGATTAAGAGGTACCTAGCGGATTCGAACCGCTGTAGATGGTGTTGCAGACCACTGCCTAGCCACTCGGCCAAAGTACCATGATTTACCATTTTTGAGGTGTGCAAATATAGCAAAATATATGAGTCAAAAAAAATTTTCGGACAAATTTATTTACTGCCGATGCTGTTTATATCGTCTTTTGCCTGTTTTTCAGCGAGATAATTTTTCATATTAATGACCCGGGTATCACTCCAGCGGTCATGCCATCCGTCTTCTGTGAAAAAAGAAAAAGGCTCAAAAGGAACAAGTCTTGCGATATTCCTGATCAGATACTGATTAAAAGAAGGATCCGTACCGTCGGTTGAGACAACTCTCGATCCTGTAATATATTTCCCTATCGTTTTTCCTTTGGTGAAATATTCCATCAGGAGGGTATACAGAAAATATACAAAAGAGGTAATAAGAATATCTTCAAACCTGTTCATCTGGGACATTTTATTTATGCTCTCCATGAAAATGGTCGTATTTAAAAACTGATAGGCAAAAGACGAAAAAACCCCATAAAATAGGAAAAGCAAAACAATGACAGCTCTATCGATCAGAAGGTGAGCAAACCGTGCCCACAGGGAAACTTTGTGTCTTTCAATAATTCGCAGATATATTTTCATGGTATCGTATATTGTTTTATTTTAGATTCCGCTTACGGATAATTTTAAACTTGCACTGGTACTGATGACGGCTGTGATTCCGGTATTATTTAACAGAATATTGGACGGTTTAAGGATGTAGACCGTACCGTTCATCTTTAACCCCTTATAATATTCTTTGTTAAATGCTTCTTCAATGCTCTTCTTGGATGCGTTTACGAAATCCTGGGTCGGGATGCCGTATTCCTCTTCAATCATTTTTACAATTTTCCCTCTGAACAGCAGTGTTGCGGTCTTTTGTAAAATATTGGCTGTCTTCAGTTTAAATTTGGTATCGGATAAAACGATCTTCTTCTTTGCATCATCATATACAGGAATTCCGGAAATAAAAACAGTGCCTTTTACGTACCCTTCTGTATTGGCTTCAATCATAATCCGGTTATCCACCCCATATACCCGGATATCTTTAATTTTCACCTTTGAACCCTGCATCTCATATTCTTTATTCAGAAACATGTTTCTTGCAATCGCACTGGCTTCTGTGTAGGGAATATTGGCTGTTGTCTGAAGTGAAAAAGTGTCTCCGAGATTGGAGCTGTAGTTAAAATGGGCTGGTGAAGTAATCAGAGAAGATGCAGCGGGTTTACTTCCTGTAAACGTTTCCGAATAGGCATCAATGCCGATGGTGGTATCAATCTGGTTTCCATAAAATTTTAACGGAGCAAAATTAATGGTTACAGGGGTTATCTTAAGCCATGTATTGTATTCTTCAGAAATATGGAAAGGCTGTGAAAAGACATTCCACGCCATAACGGCATACTGCTGAAAATTTAGTTGGGCGGAGAGTTGCTGATCTATCGTCTTAGAAAATTTTTCCTGCTGTTCCTTTAAGCTTTTTTCAACCAGTGAAGTGATCGGGATCTTTATCTTCCCATAATCCAGTACCGGTTTTGTGACCCATCTGAAACCATTCGGCTGTGTGTTGGTAACAATCGTCCAGTTATTCTTAAAGTTCAGAGAGGCATTAAAAGACATCACCGTTTCAAAAGTGGTATTCTGGTATGTATAAATTCCCAGGGTACCGATTCCTTTTTCAGCCCAGATTCTCAAAGGCACTTCAATCAGGATGTTTTGATGGGTACCACCTACCAACCGGATCGGACGGGTTTTCCAGACTTTAACTTTAAACTGATCATTATTGTTATCGGTATAAGAATCATCCTGATAAACCAGTTCTTTTACAGAGGCATTAATCAGATTACTCACTTCTGAAAGCGGAATCGTTACTGGCATCGTAAGACTGGATTTGATCTTCGGAAAACTGTAAGTCTCCAATCGGTTATCCACATTCTGTCCGAAAATATTGAGGAATGCTGATAAAAATAATAAGGTTAGGAATTTCAATGGTATGATTTTGTAGATAAGAAAAATTAATTTTGTGGTTTAAAGCTTTTTTCCAGTTCAATACTGGCTCCTTTCATTTCCCCTTTCATTGGGGGAGCCGTTTTGGTGATTTTAAGTTTGATATAGTCGATCTGAGAAAAATTTTCGTGGATTTTTGATATAATCCTTCCGGCTACATGTTCCAGCAGTTTAGACTTAATTTTCATTTCGCTATGAATAATTTCATTGATGTCGGCATAGCTTATGGTATCATTGAGATCATCTGATTCGGATGCTTTCCAGAGATCGGTGTGAACCTCGACATTAAGAATATAATACGTTCCGATCAGGTTCTCTTCAGGCAGCACCCCATGGTAGGCATATATTTTAAGATCTTCAAGATAAATTGTACTCATTGTTTAATTTTTATTAAGCAAAAATCGCCTTAATTCTTCAAAATCAGAATTTATTTCCACAGTTTTTTTCTCTCTTTTTATTAAATCCTGCAGGGAGTCCGGAATTTCTACTTTGGCTTTCGTCGCTTTCTCTACCGGATCAGGGAATTTAACGGGATGAGCTGTTCCTAATACAAAGCCTTTTTTATCAGGATATTCAGTAAGATACTGTTCCAAAGAAGCAAAGGCCACAGCAGTATGAGGGTCGAGCATATAATTGTATTTCAGGTATACGTTCTTTATTGTTTCCATCGTTTTCTCATCATCCACAGAATACCCGGAAATTTTATGTTTAACGGCACCAAACTGATTTCCGAAAAGTTCCGAAATTCTCACAAAATTGCTCGGATTCCCTACATCCATAGCATTGGATAGGGTAGGCACAGTTTTTTGAACAGTCATCTTTTGTGTTTTTAAATACTTCGGGAAGCCATCATTTTCATTACAGGCCGCTATAAAATGTTCTGCAGGCATCCCTCGAAAATGAGCCAGAAGACCGGCGCAGATATTTCCGAAATTTCCACTCGGAACACAGATAACGGGTTTTTCATTCTCAGTTTTTTGCCATTGTTTTAATGCCAGCAGATAATAAATCTGCTGGGGAAGCCACCGTGCTACGTTAATAGAATTGGCAGAAGTCAAAAACAGCTGTGCATTGATCTCCTCATCACTAAAGGCTTGCTTAACCAGATCCTGACAGTTGTCAAAGCTGCCGTTTACCTCTAAAGCATAGATATTTTCACCCAGGGTTGTCAGCTGCTTTTCCTGCACAAAGCTGACCCTGTTTTTAGGATACAGGATAACAACATCAATATTTTTAGCTTTGTAAAAACCATGGGCGACGGCTCCTCCTGTATCTCCGGAAGTGGCTACTAAAACGGTGACTTTTCTGTTTTCATCTTTCAGAAAATAAGACAGACAGCCACTCATAAATTTGGCACCGATATCTTTGAACGCCAGGGTAGGGCCATGAAAAAGTTCCAGAACAGAAATCTGAGCATTAATTTGATGTAGCGGAATATCGAAACTGATGGTCTCCGAAATGATTTTTTTAAGCTCGTCCGCAGGAATGGATCCGCCTACAAAATCTTTCATACACTGAAAAGCAATTTCCTCATCTGTTAAATAAGATAAATTTCTGATGAAATCCTCGTCAAGCCTTGGGATAGTTGACGGAAAGAATAAGCCTTTTTCGCGTCCCTGTCCTTTTATCGTAGCTGTTTTAAAATCTACGACTTCTTCTTTATCTTTTAAATTATAATAATTCATTTATGTTTTTTTAAGAGTTAATTTTCGATGATCTGAATTCCGGCCGGATTGATCCTGGATACGTAAACAAAACTTTCGATGCCGGTTTCATCATATTTTTCTTTCATCATCCTCGCAATTTGATGTGCCGTCTCTTCTTTTTCGGTCAGCATAAAAACAGACGGTCCCGAACCGGAAATTCCCCCTCCCAAAGCTCCCAGTTTCAGACTTTCTCTTTTTATGATATCAAATTGCGGAATCAGAATACTTCGGACAGGTTCTATAATGATATCATGTAAGCTCCTTCCGATCAGATTAAAATCATTTTTTTCGATCCCAGCGATCAGACCTGCTATATTTCCCCATTGCTCCACCGCATCTTTCAGCAAAATACTTTTCCTCAAAATCTGTCTTGCGTCCGAGGTCTTTACTTCCACCTGGGGATGTACTGCGACTGTAAATAAATCGGGACTGTTCAGGGGAATAATATCAACAGGACAGGAGGATTTCACTAAAGCAATCCCACCATAAATAATAGGTGCAATATTATCTGCATGGCGTACACCGGAAGCCAGCTCCTCTCCAAACATGGCAAAATGAACGAGCTGATCCTTCGACAGCGGATTTCCTAACAATGCATTGGCGCCAAAGGCAGCTCCTGCAGCACTGGCAGCACTGGAACCAAGACCACTGCCGGGTTTTATATTTTTATGGATAATGACTTCAAAGCCGTTTTTCAGATCAAGTTCCTCAATCATTTTCTGTAAAACGACACCGGCCACATTTTCTGATGGCTCCTCAGGGAGGTTGAAATCGTCGGTATGCCGGATCATTATTCCGGACTGATCGGTTATCCTCAGCTCCATTTCATCATAAGGCTGATGAATGGCCATGCCCAAAATATCAAAACCACAAACCAGATTGGCAACCGTTGCAGGAACTTTAATTTTTATATTTTTCATAAGTGTTTTTTAAATTGAACGTACGATATCAGCAAAAACTCCGCTTGCGGTTACTTCAGCCCCTGCGCCGGCACCTTTTACGACTAAAGGCTGCTCAGAATATCTTGAAGTTTTCAGAATGACAATATTATCTTTTCCGTAAAGATGATACAGGTCACTTTCGGGAGCAATATGCTGTAATCCCACTCTGGCTTTTCCGTTTTCAAATTCTGCGACGTATTTTAAGATTTTATGATCACGCTTCGCCTTGAAAAATAAATTCTTAAAATGGTCTTCATATCGGGTTAATGCCTTGTAGAAGTCTTCAACGCTTCCCTTCATACATTCTTCCGGAAGAAAGCTTATGTTTTCAATGTCACTAAATTCCAGATCGTAGCCGGACTCTCTGGCCAGGATTAATATTTTTCGGGCCACATCGGTTCCGGCAAGATCTAATCGGGGATCCGGCTCTGTAAACCCTTCCTGCTGAGCAAGAGCAACGACTTCTGAAAAAGTTTTATTTCCATCATAGGTATTGAACACGAAATTTAACGTACCGCTTAATACTGCTTTTATAGAAGTAACCGCGTCTCCGCTTCTTATCAGATCATTGATTGTTCCGATAACGGGAAGTCCGGCCCCGACGTTGGTTTCAAAGAAAAATTTGCAGCTGTGATTCCGGGCGGTATTTTTTAAAATTTTATATTTTTCAAATTCAGAAGATGCTGCAATTTTATTACAGGCAATGATACTTATGCTCTTTTTAAGGAGGTCTTCATAGATTTTTACCACCTCCGAACTTGCTGTAATATCCACAAAAACGGAATTTCTCAGATTACGGGTAATAATTTCCTCAGCGAATTTCTCAACAGAAGATTCCTGACTGTTCTCAGTCCATTGATCATACTCCGTTTCGGAAATTCCTCTGTCTGAAAAAATCATCCTGCGGCTGTTGGATAATCCGGCAATTCTCAGATTGATCAAAAGATGTTCGTTAAGGTATTTATTCTGGTCAAAGATCTGCCGGATCAGTTTCGAACCAACATTTCCGGTTCCGCAGATGTAAAGATGTACCTGCTTGATCTCAGACTCAAAAAATTCTTCATGAAGGACATTCACAGCCTTTTTAATATCCTTATCTGATATGACGATACTGATATTCCTTTCTGAAGACCCCTGAGCAATAGCTCTGATGTTGATGCCGTTGTTTCCCAAACATCCAAACATTTTTGCACTCACGCCACTTTTGTTTTTCATGTTTTCTCCTACTAATGCTACAATAGAAAGTCCCGATTCTATTTTTACAGGTGAGATTCTTTTCAATTGTAAATCATCCTCAAATGAGATGTTGATCGCATCTTCGGCATTTATAATATCTTTTTCATTGATGGCAATGGTAATAGAATGCTCCGATGAGCTTTGGGTAATCAGAATTACATTAATTTTTTCATGACTCAGGCATTGAAATAATTTTGCTGAGATTCCGGGGATGCCTACCATTCCGCTTCCTTCAAGAGTAAGCAGTGCAATTTCTGACATATTCGAAATACCTACAGCGATCTGTTGCCGTTCAGTATCCGGTTTTACCAAAGCATGAGAAATCAGAGTTCCGGACGCTTCCGGATCAAAAGTATTTTTAATATGAAGATCGATATTGTTGATCATGACCGGCTGTATCGTTGGCGGGTATAAAACCTTTGCCCCAAAATGGGAAAGTTCCATGGCTTCCTGGTAAGAGAGTTCCGAAATAGGCTTTGCATCGGAAACCAGCCTCGGATCTGCAGTCATCATCCCGCTGACATCGGTCCAGATCTGGAGTTCTTCAGCATGCAGCGAAGCCGCAATAATAGAAGCTGTATAATCTGATCCTCCTCTTCCTAAAGTCGTGGCATTTCCTTTTTCGTCTTTGCCGATAAATCCGGGCCCAACGATAATCTGATTTTTGTTTTCATTAAAAAACTGACAAAGGTTTGTTTCTGTAATTTTAAAATTTACTTTGGCGTTTGTAAAGTGATCATTGGTTCTAATATGATCTGCCGTGTCCATCCACACACAATCCAGTCCTTGCGAATGTAGCCGGGCGGCAATAATATGTGAAGAAAGAAATTCTCCGTAAGAAGTCAGCCTGTCTTTAATTTTCCCGGTAAATTCGCCTAAAACAAATATCCCATGGCAAATGTCTTCAATATCATTAAAGTGTTTTTTAACAAAACTCAGCCATGAACTCTGGTCGGTTACAGGGATGAGCTCTTTGACGATATTTAAATGTTTTTTTTCTAAATTTTTAATAAGTTCAATATAACTTTCATCGCTTTTGGAAGCATTTTCCGCCGATTTTATTAAAGCGTCTGTCACTCCGTGTAAAGCGGACACTACTACCACCAGCTGATCAGTTGAAGATTCTTTTTTTATAATATTTTCAACTTTTATAATATTTTCTGCGTTGGCGACTGAGGTACCGCCGAATTTCAGGACTTTCATCATTTATGATTTTTAAATTAAGGAATAATAGGATTTTTTACCCTTTAAAAAAAGAGCACAGGTGCCGGAAATAATATGTGAAAATATACCCCGTTATGGGGTCGTGGTAGTAGTTGTAGTAATAATAATGGAAACAAATGATACTTCCGAAATAGAAAACTTCGGAGTGGAAATATCAGATATGTTTCTTAGAAAATTCATTGTTACTTATTCAAATGTACAAAGAATTTTTTAATATTACATTCAAGTGAATAAATATTTTCTTTCAGTATATATGACTTATCAAAAATTATAGTACATTTATAAAAGAAACTAAATCAAATTATTATGAAAAAATTTAAAAAATTAAACAGAAGAAGTTTAGAACAGATTAATGGAGCAGGAACTCTTTCAGATTCAGCCTGCAGCAAATGCCCAAGCCCTAATGATACCTATACCTGTGATGAATATTGGGCCCTGTCGGCGGCCTGCAGAAACTGTGTTCTTATCAATACGGAATGTTATGTTCCTACTCCGGTTGATTTATAAACATAAACAAACATTTTTAAAAATTAAAGGCTAAAAAGCAACCGCTGACTGAGAATGAAAATTCCTATACCCTTATTTCAAATAATAAAAGCACTGTTTTCACAGTGCTTTTGGTTTATTTTATACTTTTCGATAAGTCAAGCATCGCTTCAATAGGTTTTAATGCTCTTAACCGGAGTTCTTCATCGATCAAGATTTCCGGGAGCTCATATTTCATGCATAAGTATAATTTCTGCATGGTATTTCGTTTCATATAGAAACATTCTGAGCAGTTACAGCTTTCGTCGAAAACCAAAGCAGGGATCAGTTCTTTATGAGGCGCACGTTTTTTCATTTCGTGAAGAATTCCTTCTTCTGTTGCAATGATGAATCTCTGGCAGTCATCCTGCTCTACGAAATTAAGAAGAGCTGAGGTAGAACCAATGTAATGAGCCAGTTTTAAAACAGATTCTTCACTTTCAGGATGGGCAATTAATTTTGCATCCGGGTTATCTGCCAGCTGTTTTGCAATTCTCTCCATTGAAAAAGCTTCATGTACGATACAGCTTCCGTCCCAAAGAATCATATCGCGACCTGTTTTTTGAGATAAATAACGTCCCAAATTTTTATCAGGCGCAAAAATAATCGGCCTGTCTGTCGGTAGGGCTTCAATGACTGTTTCAGCATTCGAACTGGTAACAATGATATCACTTTCAGCTTTAGTTTCCGCATTGCAGTTAATGTAGGTCGCGATTAAAGCATCGGGGTACTGTTCGCGCATTTTACGTAATCCTTCTCCTGAACATCCGTCTGCTAAAGAGCATCCGGCCATCGTATCGGGAAGCACTACTTTTTTTGTAGGATTTAAGATTTTAGCCGCTTCCGCCATAAAATGAACTCCACAGAATACAATCATGTCTGCATTGGTATCTTTTGCCTGTCTTGCCAACTGAAGGGAATCTCCCAGGAAATCGGCGATATCCTGAATTTCTCCCGGCTGGTAATAATGCGCCAGAATCACTGCATTTTTTTCTTCCTTGAGTTGAAGAATAGCTTTTACCAATTCCTCACCTTCAGGGATAATAAGGTTTTTTATATCCAGAAATCCCCTTACCGGAATCGCAGATTTAGCTTGTTCTAATGTTTCGGTACTCATATCAGCCTCAATGTTTTTGTGATTACAGAACTTAGATTTTAGAAATTAAAGTTAGATTAACCCCGGAATTGGCCGGCATTTTTATTAACTTCTGATCTCTAATTTCCTGTTTCTTCTATAAAATTTTTTATTAAACTTTCTATTTCTTCTTTTGCACGATTTAAATCGGAATTAATGACGATTTTATCAAATTCTTTAGCATAAGCCATTTCTTCTTCTGCCTTTTCCAAACGGGTTTTGATCGTCTCTGCATCATCAGTATCTCGGGAAATCAATCTTCGTTCCAATTCTTCAATGGAAGGAGGTTCAATGAAAATAGACAAGGCTTGTTCTCCAAAATATTTTTTTAAAGAAATTCCGCCTTTCACATCTACATCGAAAATAACGACTTTACCCTGGTTCCAGATTTGCTCAACCTCAGATTTTAAAGTACCGTAATATTTATCAGTATATACTTCTTCAAATTCTACAAAAGCATCTTCCGAAATTTTCTGTCTGAATTCATCGGGACTCAGAAAATGATAATCCACTGCATGAACTTCATTTCCCCTCGGCTGTCTTGTCGTACAGGAAATGGAGAACTGAAGCTTATTAAATACTTCTAAAGAATGTTTTACTAATGTTGTTTTTCCGCTTCCAGACGGCGCTGAAAATATGATAACTTTATTCATCTTTTTAGTTATGAATGATGAGTTATGAATGATGAGCTGAAAGTTGGTAAACAATTATAAGCCATTATTCATAATTGATAACTTTTACAATACGTTTAGGGTCTGTTCTTTAATTTTTTCCAGATCATCTTTCATCATGACCACGAGTTTCTGAATAGCGGCATGATTGGCTTTTGAACCCAAAGTATTGATCTCACGGCCAATTTCCTGAGAAATGAATCCCAGTTTCTTTCCGTTGAAATCCTCGTTATCCATTACCTCTTTATAATATTTCAGATGCTGGGAAAGTCTTACTTTTTCTTCTGAAATATCCAGTTTCTCGGTGAAATAGGCCATTTCCTGATAAAAACGGGTTTCGTCCACATTCTCAAATTCTTTCAAAGATTTTTGATAGCGCTCTTTTACGGCTGTAATTCTTTCTTCTTCGAAGGGAATCACTTCAGAAAGATTCTTATCAATGCTCTGGATATTTCTTTCTAATTCTTCATGTAAAATTTTGCCTTCCGCTTTTCTGAACTCTTCAAAACGGTCTACTGCTGTATGGACAATTTTTGCCAGTGCTTCCCATTCTCCTTCCGACAACTCGTCCGGTCTTGACGTAATCGCATCGGGAAGTCTCACCGCCATTTTAAGATACTCAAAATCAGGGCCATCAGAAGCGATGGTTCGAAGCTCGCTCATATAAGAATCAATTAAGCTTTTATTGATTTTTACATCATTGGTCTCTTCAAGATTCTCTATATTGATGTAGCAGTCTACTTTTCCACGGATGAGTCTATCGTTAAGAATTTTTCGTACTTCAAATTCTTTTTCTTTGTATCTTAAAGGAATTTTGATATTCAAATCAAAGCTTTTGCTGTTCAGTGATTTGATATCTATTGTAATTTTTTTCCCTTCAAAAACATCTTCGGCTCTGCCGAATCCGGTCATTGATAAAATCATAGTTTTTTATTGTCGTACAAAGATAAACATTTAAGTCTATAGTTTAACTAAACGCGGAGGGATGAAGCAGGAGGAAAGGAGCTTGAAACTTATTGTGATTATAAAAGACAATAATGACCTATTTCATGTTGTTTTTTTGACAAAATACTCATAATTGGATCCTTCAGCAGAATAAGCTCCGGCATCCGGCAAATTAAGAATTAGATCAACTCATTTTCGTAAATTAGCGCGGTGAAAAAGAAAAATTTGATTTCTGTAGTAGGTCCCACCGGAATCGGGAAAACAAGACTGGCTATTGATCTGGCCAAACACTTCAGCACGGAGATTATTTCCTGTGATTCGCGTCAGTTTTTTAAGGAAATGAAAATCGGAACCGCCGCGCCATCAGAGGAAGAATTGGCGGAAGCACCTCATCATTTTATCGGGAATCTATCAGTTGAAGAATATTATTCCATCGGGCAGTATGAAGAAGATGCTTTAAAGAAACTCAACGAACTTTTTGAAAAATATGATACGGTCATTTTGGTCGGCGGAAGTATGATGTATGAAAAAGCGGTGATCGAAGGTCTGAATGATTTGCCTGAAGCTGATGAAGAAAATCAGAAAAAACTGCAGGATATTCTTGAAAGCGAAGGCATTGAAAAACTCCAGGAAATCTTAAGAGAATCCGATCCCGAATATTTTGCAGTGGTGGATTTTCACAATCACAGGAGACTTTTAAGGGCGATTGATGTCATTTGGCAAACCAATAAAAAATATTCTGAATTAATTGCTGTTTCACAGGATTCCAGAGATTTTAAAACCATCAGGATCGGGATTGAGGCGCCGCGGGAAGAACTGTACGACCGAATCAATAGGAGAGTGGATCTTATGATGGAGAACGGCCTGCTGGAAGAAGCAAAAAGTCTAGAAAAATTCAAACACTTAACCGCTTTAAATACCGTTGGGTATGCCGAGCTTTTTAAATATTTTAATGGAGAATGGGACCTGGATTTTGCAATTTCTGAAATTAAGAAAAACAGCCGGAGATATGCAAAGCGTCAGTTGACATGGTACCGTAAAGCGGATGATATTTATTATTTGCCATTGGGGTATGCTAAAAAAGATATTGATAAATTAATGGAATATATTAATAGGAGTTTTAACGTTTAAGTGGTTGATATTCTAATACCTTTATGTATTTCTTAAGTTGTTTTGTATTGAAAAAAAAATTATTAAAGTATTATCTTATTAGAAAAGGATATATACATGTCAAAAGATGAATAAAATGGAAAATAATCAAGTTAAGCTATTAAAGGCTCTAGCTAAAAATATTCGAACAGAAAAGAAGGATAGAGTAAAAGTTATGACATCTTTGCAATCTGCGAAAATACTAACTAAACACGAAAATTTTACTGGAGCTTATAGCAATTTAAAAAGAGTTGTAACTAGTAAGTAAAACTATTTCCAATGATTTATAGTAGCCGACCAAATTTAATGATTGGATTTCATGGATGCGATGAGTCTATTAGAAATGAATTAGTTAGTAACCCCAATAAAATTAAAAAGAGTCAAGAAAAATTTGATTGGCTTGGTCATGGATTTTATATTTGGGAAAATAATTATGAGAGGGCTCTAAAATGGTCAGAAGATAAATTTGAACGAGGAAAAATTATTAAACCTTCTGTGGTTGGAGTTGTTTATCAGTTAGATTATTGTTTGGATTTTACGGACTCGCAATTCATAGATATTCTTTGTGAATATTATCAATTATTAAAAGATGACTTAGAATTTGCTGGAAAAAGACTTCCTAAAAATAAAGATGTAGCTGAGGATTTACATAAAGATTTGTTATTAAGAGAATTGGATTGTGCTATAATAGAATACTTACATCAAAAAATTGAAGATGGGATAAAAAAAGATGAAGATAAAAGAGGGTTCAGCGAAATAAAAAGATTTGATACAACCAGAGGTATTTTCACAGAAGGGGGACCTGCGTATGAAGGTGCAGGCATTCAGACTAAAAACCATATTCAAATTTGTATTAGAATTTAAACTGTGTTAAAGGTTTTTTTATCCCTCGTGAAGAAACTGAATTTCCATAAAAAAATGCGATCCCTAAAGACCGCACTTCATTAACAATATAATTAAATTTACTACTTCCAACCGCCTCCTAACGCCCGGTACAGGTCTACAATACTGCTGAGTCGCTGTCTTTTTACAGAAGCAAGATTCAATTCTGCCTGCAGAGAATTTCCCTGAGCGGTAATCACTTCCAGGTAATTTGCCATTCCGCCTTTATAAAGCATTTCGGCGCTTTTAATTCCATTTTTTAAGGTGGTTACCTGCTCCGCTGCTTTTTGTTCCTGAACTTTTAAACTTTCGTTTGAAACCAAAGCATCAGAAACTTCACCCACTGCATTTAAAACAGACTGACGGAACGCCAGCACATTTTCTCTCTCTGAATTTTAGCGATATTAAGATCTGTTTTCAACTGTCTTTTCTGGAAAATAGGCTGTGTTAATCCTCCCAGAACCGATCCGAACAGGGAAGCCGGAATCTGAAACCAGTTGTCGATTTTAAAGGAGTTTACTCCGCCGTTTGCCGTTATTTTCAATGAAGGATACATATTGGCCTGTGCAATTCCCACTATTGAGTTGGATTCCAGCAAAACCAGTTCCTGCTGGCGCACATCCGGACGTCGGCTTACCATTGCTGCAGGAAGTCCCGCAGAAATATTCTGGGGCAGGGAAGTGTCAGACATCTCAATGGTCCGGTCAACTTTGTTTGGATTTTCACCCACCAGAATGCTTAATGCATTTTCCTGAATCGCAATATTCTGTTCCAGCTGAGTGATCAGAAGTTCTGTCGACTGCTTTTGAGAAGTCGCCTGTTGTACACCCAGAGAAGTTGTGTCCCCGCTTTGCCACAGTTTTTCTGTAAGGGAAAGCGTGTTTGTGCTCAGTTCCAGATTTGATTTTGCAATCTGTAACTGTTTGTCGAGCATCAATAAATTATAATAGCCCTGGGCAATGGCTGCCACCACCTGCGTCTGAATGGCTTTTGTAGCTTCATAAGTCTGCAGGTACTGCATTTTTGAAACTTCCTGCTGATTTTTTATTTTACCCCAGATATCGGCTTCCCAGGAAAGATTAAACGCTGCATTATAATCCTCGACATAGCTTTTGCCCAAAAATAAATTTAAGCTTTGCCCGTTCATACTGTTTTTCGACGGTTTTGAGATTTGTGCCGAAACGCCGAAGCCTACATCAGGATACTGAAGGTATTTTGCCTGTTTCAGCTTTTCCTGTGAGGAGGCCACCTGCTTCAGAGCAATCTGCAGATCATAATTATTTTTAATTCCTTTTTCAATCAGTGTCTGTAACATCGGATCACTGAAAAATTCTTTCCACTCCAGGTTGGCTACACTTGCGGTATCGGCAGTGGCGGTATATCTGAACGTTTCGGGAAGCTCTGCCTCAGGCTCCTTAAATGCCAGTTTTGACACGCAGGAGACGGATCCGAGAGCAATTCCAAAAGCGATAATTATATTTTTTATTCGTTTCATTTTTTTAATTTTTTAATTGATTACAAAACTTTGAGAAGTTGTTGCAAAGAAATCTTTAGTAGGAGAAAATGCTTTGCATTTTATGATATCGTTTGAATGTAATGAAAACCGGATGGATCATTAAATTTTAAAATACGCTCAAAGTTTTGTCAATCATTTTTAATGAGCGGGTGCTAAAAGTTCGTCCTCCAATTTTTGTCTTTGAAGTCTTTTTTTCTTTCTGCTCGGCATTTTTTCATGTAAATACTGGAAGATGACAAACATGACAGGAATAATGAAAATTCCGAATACTACTCCTGTAAACATTCCACCAACGGTACTGATTCCGATGGAGTGGTTACCTTTGGCTGCCGCGCCCTGAGACCAGACCAGCGGTAGCATACCCACGATAAACGCAAACGAGGTCATCAGAATAGGTCTTAAACGTAATCTTGAAGCCTGAAGTGCTGCTTCAAGCAGCGTTCTTCCTGCATTTCTTCTCTGAACAGCAAATTCTACAATCAGAATGGCATTTTTCGCGAGCAACCCGACGAGCATGATCAATCCTACCTGAACGTAAATGTTATTATCAATTCCGGCTAATCCTGTGAAAGCGAATACTCCGAAAATTCCTGTAGGAATTGTTAAAATAACGGCAAACGGAAGAATATAGCTTTCATACTGAGCGGCCAGTAAGAAATAAACAAATAAAATACTTAACGCAAAGATAAAAGTGGTCTGTCCGCTTGTCTTGATTTCCTCACGGGTAATCCCTGTCCATTCATATCCGAAACCTCTCGGAAGTGATTTCTCTGCTGTTTCTTCCACGGCTTTAATTGCATCCCCTGTGCTGTAACCCGGTTTCGGAGTTCCGTTGATCGTAACAGCGTTGAACAAGTTGTTTCTTGTTACGGTTTCCGGACCGAATGTTCTTTTCAGCGTTACCAATGTCTTTACCGGAACCATTTCACCTGTTTTATTTTTAACATAAATGCCCTCCAGGGAATTGGCATCGGTACGGTATGGAATATCCGCCTGCGCCATTACTCTGTAATATTTACCGAACCTGTTGAAGTCAGAAACGAAACTGCTTCCGTAGTAAATCTGCATTGTCTGCATCAATTCTGTGATAGAAACCCCCAGCTGATTGGCTTTATCTGAATCTACATCGATGGTATACTGTGGATTTCCTGCCGCATAAGTTGTAAAAGCAAATGCGATTTCAGGGCGTTTCATGAGTTCGCCGATGAATGCCTGGGTTGTAGTTCCCAATTGTTCAAAAGAACCGTTGGTTTTATCCTGCAGCATAAATTCGAATCCTGAAACGTTACCGAATCCCTGAACGGTAGGGAAGTTAAAGAAGAAGGCATTGGCATCTTTTACCTGGGCTACCTTTCCTGTTAATCCCGCAGCAATCTGGTCAGGATCTTTTATTTCACCACGTTGGTCATAATCTTTCAGTTTGATAAAACCTGCCGCATAGGGAGAAGCATTGGAATTACTGATAAAGTTCATCCCATCAGCTACCCAAAGGTGATTTTTCGCTTTTTCACTGTTGATAATCTGGTCAATCTGTTCTGTTGCTTTATGGGTTCTGTCTAATGAACTTCCCGGAGGCGTGTTTACAGCATACAGAACGAAACCCTGGTCTTCAGTAGGAATAAATCCTGACGGTGCCTTCTGGATTAAGAATACACTTGAAGCGATAAGAAGAGCCAGTCCGCCTATTGCAACCCATTTATTTTTTATTAAAAACTTAAGGCTGTAGATGTATTTTCTGGTCATCGTATTGAAGCTCGCATTAAAGGCGTTGAAAAATCTTGCTCCGAAGCCGGTCTTTTTACCATGCTCTCCATGTTCACCCTGAGGATCATTCAGGAACATGGCACATAAAGCGGGACTTAATGTTAATGCGTTAACTGCAGAAATCATAATCGCAATGGCCAGGGTAAAGGCAAACTGTCTGTAGAAAACCCCTGCAGGACCCTGCATGAAACCTACCGGAATAAATACGGCACACATCACCAGGGTAATGGAGATAATCGCACCGGAAATTTCGCTCATCGAACTCATCGTCGCCTGTTCTACCGGCATTCCAGTATGCTCCATTTTAGAATGGACGGCTTCCACCACCACAATGGCGTCGTCCACCACAATACCAATCGCGAGGACTAAGGCAAACAAGGTCAGCATATTAATACTGAATCCAAACAGCTGAAGGAAAAAGAAAGTACCGATAATCGCAACCGGAACGGCAATCGCAGGAATTAAAGTAGATCTGAAATCCTGAAGGAAAATATATACGACAATAAATACCAGGATAAACGCAATTACCAGGGTCTCTACCACCTGATGAATAGATGCATCCAGGAAATCTTTAGAATTGTACATAATGATCGGTTCTACTCCTTTGGGAAGAGTGGTTTTCATCTGATCCACCTGTTTTTCGATCTCTGTTAAGATTTCATTGGCATTGGAGCCAGCCGTCTGAAGAATCGCAAATCCGGCAACGGGTTTACCATCCACTCTGTTAGCAGCAGTATACGTATAAGAACCGAATTCTACTCTTGCGACATCTTTCAGCCTCAGGAACGAACCGTCGCTGTTTGCTTTAATGGCAATATTTTCGTAGTCTTCGTTCTTGTTTAACTTACCTTTATACTTTAAAATATATTCGTAAGTTTCTTTACTTCCCTGTCCGAGACGTCCCGGTGCAGCTTCCAGATTATGATCTTTTACCGCATTCAGAACTTCCTGTGGAGAAAGTCCGTTGGCTGCTAACCTGTCCGGCTTTAACCAGAGTCTCATGGAATAATCTCTTGTTCCGAAAACCTGGGCCTGAGCGACTCCCGGAATACGCTGGATTTGAGGAATAACATTTATTTTCAAATAATTCTGAAGGAAAAGTTCATCATACTGCTTAGGGTCGTCACTGGACAGCCCCATAAACATGATCATACTGTTCTGGACCTTCTGTGTAGAAATTCCCGCCTGCACAACCTCCTGTGGAAGCTGGCTCATCGCTTTGGACACCCGGTTCTGAACGTTTACCGCTGCATTATCTGCATCCGATCCCTGTTTGAAAAATACACTCAGGGTCATTGTTCCGTCGTTACTGGAATTAGAGGTCATGTACGTCATGTTCTCCACTCCGTTCACGGCTTCCTCGATAGGCGTGGCCACCGAACGGGCCACTACTTCCGCATTGGCTCCCGGGTAAAAGGCCGTCACCTGAACGCTGGGCGGTGCAATATCCGGAAAGAGAGCGATAGGTAAATTAAAGAGGGACAGGGCCCCCAATAATAAGAGTATTATGGAGATAACCGTTGAAAGTACCGGTCTTTCTATAAATTGTTTTAACATAAGAAGTTTATTTTTTTAATGTTGCTTAAACTTTTTCCTGGATTTAACTTCTCTATTTTTTAACATGAAGGATGTAAGAATAACCTAAATATTCTTAATGTTTAAAAAATCAGATCAATAATTAAGTTTAAACAGTTACAGCGGTTTTGCTCTGAGCAGGCTGTCAGAAGAAATGGGTTTCGCTTTGATGGAAGCACCGTCTTTTAAACTGCCTAATCCTACGTAGACTATTTTTTCTCCCGTTTTTAATCCCTCAGAAATAAAGTAGTAGTTTTCAGTTTTTCCTGATATTTTAATAGGCCTTCCGGTTACCTTCAGATCTTTTCCAACAACATAAACGTACGTTTTGTCCTGAATTTCAAAAGTAGATTCCTGTGGAATCACCACGGCATTCGACATGAGCTGAGGCATACGGACCCTTCCTGTATTTCCGGTTCTCAATGTTCCGTTTGTATTAGGGAAGACGGCACGAACACTGATGGCACCTGTGGTCTTATCAAATTGGCCGTCAACGATCGTCATCTTACCTTTCTGAGGATAAATGCTGTTGTCTGCGATCACCAGTTCCACCATCGGCATGTCTTTCAGTTTCTCTTCCAGGGTAGCGCCCTGATATTTATTCTGAAAAGCAATAAAATCAAGTTCACTTAAAGAAAAGTAAGCATAAATCTCACTGATGTCTGACAGTAAAGTCAATGGATTAGGGTCTGTTCTTGAAATAAGACTTCCTTTTTTGTATGGAATTCTGCCGATGTATCCGCTAACAGGTGCGGTAATCGTTGTAAATCCCACATTAATTTTAGCACCCCCCACAGAGGCTTTTGCCTGAGAAGCGGCGGCCACTGCGGCTGCGTAATTTGCTTTCGCGGTTCTTAGCTGTACATCTGAAACTACTTTTGCAGCCACCAGAGGTTCAAGTCTGTCAACCTCTACTTTTGCTTTCTGAATATTAGCATTAGCAACCTGTAAATTAGCATTGGCCATATTCATCTGCTCTCCGTAAGCTCTCGAATCTATTTTAAATAATGGCTGTCCGGCTCGTACATATGCTCCTTCTTCTACATAAATTCTATCCAGATAGCCATCTACCTGAGATCTGATTTCGACATTGTTTTTTCCTTCCAAAGCCGTTGGAAATTCCTGATAGGTTGTAGCCGGAGATGAAATTACGGTGTAGACAGGCAATTCCGGAGCAGGAGGAGTTGTATTTGCTCCCTCTGCGGCCTTAGTGCAGTTCTGTAAAAGGATAATACTTGATATAAGTACAATGAACCTTATTTTTCCAGGTATTTTCATTTTGAGTTAAGTTTTTTAATAAGTGTTAGATTTTAATAATGTTGTTTTTTAATTTAAATCCTGTTATGTTTCCTAACGGTGTTAATAATATATTCAAAAAAAAAATGACAGGATTGTAATACTCTAGATTAAATTGATATTTCCATACTTGAAAAATTGTTTTATATTGATTTAAAGAGATAAGTAAATAGTTTACAGTGTTATTTTTCCTAACGATGTTAATGATAAGGAAAAAAAATAGCAAGAATTATTGTCATAAAATCTGATTTCATTGTAAAGTGGTTTTAAAATTATTTAAGAGAATAATGTTAATTATTCCATGTTACTTTTCCTAACAGTGTTAATTTTTAATTCAAAAAAAATTTACAAAGACTTAATAAAGGCAGAAACAGTTTCGTCCAAAGTAGTCTTGTTCATTGTAGAAGGAATGTCATCATTACGCATCATCATAATAGAGATCAATCCATGTACTGCTGAAAACAGAGCATGAGATGAGTGACAGGCGTTATGGGGATTCGATCCTTTTTTATTAATAATTTCAAATGTGCAATCGTAGAGCATGTCCTGGAAAGACGAAAATTCCTCTTTCATCATTCCCTTTCCGCTACACTGCATTCCAAGTCCGAACATCAATTGGTAGTATTCCTTGTTTTTAAATGCAAACTTCCAGTAGGCATCTACAATTGCCTTCAACTGATCTTCCGGCTGGTCGTGTTTTCTCTGGGCTTTCAGCAATTCAATTTGCAGACAATGAAAACCATTCAACGAAATCTCGTATAAAATAGCCTCTTTGTTTTCAAAATGATCATAAACTACCGGTGCACTGTACTCAATAGCATCGGCAATTTTTCTCATGGAAAGTGAAGCCCACCCTTCGGTTTTAGCCAAAGAAAAAGCCGCATCCAAAATATTGGCGCGTATCGATTCTTTTTCTCTTTGACGACGTTCATGTAAACCCATGATTTTTATTTACTAACAGTGTTAGCAAAACTACAAACTTTTAGATATATCTTCCAAACAAATCACAAAGTTTAACTTTTGAAATAATGCAATCAGAAATATTTTATGATCCTAACCCTCTCCTAATGGCATATAAGTGCAAATGATTAGCATTATTGTAAAAATTAATATATCCGATAGGCGAGATCGATTAATATAATTATAATTACTTCCTTATCTCTGTCATAAGCTTCACTAGCATATACTGAAAGAAATTTTTATCTTTGTCTACAAATAAAAAAGATATGGATACTCCCTCAAATATGTTAGCATTAGGTACTAAAGCCCCGTTTTTCGAACTTCCCAACCCTTCAAAAAGCAATGAAATTCAGTCGTTGGATGATCTGAAAGGAGAAAAAGGAACATTGGTGATCTTCATGTGCAATCATTGTCCTTTCGTCCTTCATGTGATCGACAAATTAAACGAACTGTATGAAGATTATAATGAAAGAGGAATTGAGTTTATTGCAATTAATGCGAATAATGCAGAAAAATATCCTGCTGATGCTCCTGAAAAAATGATTGAATTTCAGATTGAAAGAAACTTTGATTTTCCGTATTTATATGATGAAAGCCAGGCCATCGCAAAAGCATATGATGCAGCCTGTACCCCTGATTTTTATTTCTTCGATGACAAACTGGATCTGGTCTACAGAGGACAGATGGATGATTCGAGACCTGGAAATCATAAGGAGGTTACGGGTGAAGATTTAATCATTGCATTCGAAAACCTGCTGTTAGGTGAGCCTCAGGAAGAGATCCAGAGACCAAGCATGGGCTGCAATATCAAATGGAAATAATTTGGCTGATTGTAGCGGGTTGTCTGTTGATGACTTTTGCAACTTACCAATATATGAAGCTATCCTTTCGGATGGCTTTTTTTGTTTTACTCCCGCGGATCTAACTAAGAAACTTCGCTTCAAAAAAAATCTGCGTCATCTGCCCAATCTCCGTGAGATCTACAACAATTAATATCAGAGAAATCTCATGTTGAATGTTTTAAAGTATCTAAATCATTAAAAACCTGCCTTGATCTTCACTTCATCAACTTTCAGATCTATATTCACCTTATTCTGCACGAAACTCTTAACAAACTCGGAGGGCGTTTTCTCCGTGTACTTTTTAAACATTCTGTTAAAGTAAGTAACGTTGTTGAAGCCACAGCTGTAGCTGCATTCGGAGATGCTTTTATCCTGCGCCATCAGAAGGCATGCCTTATTAATACGATACCTGTTCACGAATTCTGTAAATGTAATCTGCGTGGCCTTTTTAAAAAAATTACAGAAAGCAGGCAGCGTGAGGTTGGCCAGTCTGGCAACATCTTCAATATTAATTTCCCTATCATAATGATGCTCAACGTACGTGAATATGTTTTCCAGCCGGGTTTTATTTTTAGAAATTATGGTATACGGCATAATCTCTTTATTTAAAATTTCGTAATCTGTACATTTTGAGAGCTCAAAAAGAATTTCCAGAAGCAATAGGTATCTTTTATAACCTTCCGATTCCAGCATTAATTTCAATCTGGGGAGAATCGCTTCTTTAACGTTCGGGTAAAACTGAATGCCGTATTTTGAGAGTTCCAACAGGTTTTTGATGGATCTGGCTTCAGTTTCCTGTTCGGGAAACTGCAAAATTTCTTCTTTAAACTGAAGAACAATTTCTTCATGCGGATCAATGGAATTCAGTCCGAATCCGGAATGCGGAATATTGGAGCCTATCAGGACAAGGTCGCCATTCGTATAATTGCTTTTATGGTAGCCCACATGCCGGGTTCCGCTCCCGGAAATGATACATACCAGTTCAATTTCGGGATGATAATGGTATTCCCATTTGAATTCTGAGATCGGTGAATGGTTGTGAATGGTACGGAAAGAGCTCTTTTCATCGGGGATTACGCGTTCAAATGTAACTTTCATTCAGTTAATCGTATTTTATCGCCTAAAATAATAATTATATTAATATAGTTCAAATATTCATTTACTGTGTTAAATTAATGTTAAGTGAAATGCTTCTATCTTAGTCGGCAAGTAATTAATGAATGAAAAATTTTAATATAAAGGCTGTATTATTTTTAAACTATTTTGTCTTTGCCATTCTTCTGAATTCGGTGGGAACGGTGATTTTGCAGATGCAGCAGAATTTTGGCATTTCAAAATCTTCGGCAAGCGTTCTGGAAGGCTTTAAAGATCTGCCGATTGCCATTTGCTCGTTTGTATTGGCCTCATTTTTACCGAAAATAGGAATCAAAAGATCTATGCTGATCGCTTTGTTCCTGGTCAGCTGTATGTGTTTTGTTATGCCTTCTGCAAATAATTTCTGGTTTTTTAAATTACTTTTTGCCATTGTAGGGATTTCTTTTGCTCTAATTAAAATTTCAGTATTTACCTCTATCGGTCTGGTGACGAAAACGGATAAAGAACATTCAAGTCTCATGGGTTATCTGGAAGGATTTTTTATGATCGGCGTTTTAATGGGAAATGTTCTGTTCAGCTTATTTATTGATGACCACAATCCGCGTTCTGCCCACTGGCTGAATGTATATTGGGTGCTGGGTGCATTATCGACATTGTCTTTCCTGTTTTTATTCTTTACAAAACTGGATGAACATGAAGCAAAAGATGAAAAGACCGATCTCCTGGGAGATTTGAAAAACAGTGTAAGTCTTTTCAGTTACAGAAAGGTCCTTTTCTTTTTATTATGTGCTTTTCTTTTTGTCTTGGTAGAGCAGAGTTTTCAGACCTGGACCCCGACTTTTTATAAAGAAATCTTAAAAGTTCCGACTTCCATGAGTATTCAGGCAGGAGCTGTTTTGGCAGGAGCGTTTGCATTGGGAAGATTTTTGTCGGGCTTTTTCTCGAAGAGATTCAGCTGGATCTATGTGGTGTCCTTTTGTGTGATTGGTTTTGCGATCAGTATTGTATTGGTTTTACCCTTAACGCACAATATTTCTATTGCCCCGGAAACAACCTGGTTTAATGCACCGCCTGTTGTCTATTTATTTCCTTTGATGGGTGGTTTGCTGGCTCCGATTTATCCAAGCATTAATTCTGTAATTCTGGCATCCATTCCGAAATATCTGCACAGTGCAATGTCCGGTTTAATTGTGGTGTTCTCTGCCATTGGAGGAACAATAGGATCTGTTATTACCGGTTTTGTATTTCAGGAATTCAGTGGCCAGCAGGCATTTTACCTTTCATTAATTCCACTTTCACTGTTGATTATTTCAGCAATTTTCATGAATAAACTTAAAATAAATCCTAAAAATTAAAGATGAATAAACAATTATATATAAACGAAATCCAGCCCCTTTTCGATGATGTCCAGAGAGCAGCAATCTTTGAAGACCAGAAAATGATGACCGATGCGGTTCCATTGTTTCCGATTGCTGACATCAATGCGAAATACAACACAGAAAAAAATGCAGAAGATTTTGATTTAAAAGCTTTTGTATTGTCGAATTTTGATTTTTTAGGAGCGAAAATTTCGATTCACAGAAAAGATCATTTGCCCATCAATGAGCATATCGGTAAACTCTGGGATGAGTTGACAAGAACAGCGTACGAAGAAAAAGGAACTTTGATGAAGCTTCCAAAGCCTTACGTAGTTCCCGGTGGCCGTTTCAATGAATTTTTTTATTGGGACAGTTATTTTATCATGCTGGGACTGCAGGTTTCCGGAAGAGTGGAAATGATCAAAAATATGATCGAAAACTGTTCTTATTTAATTCAGAATGTGGGATTTGTGCCGAATGCCAGCCGGACTCACTTCCTGAGCCGTTCTCAGCCGCCGTATTTTTCGCTCATGCTTGATTTGCTTTTTGAAACCACCAAAAACGAAAATATTTATATCAGCTATTACAATACTTTAGAAAAAGAGTATGCTTTCTGGATGGATGGTGAAAAGGAAATACAAAATGGATCAGGGATAAAAAGAGTCGTAAAAACCATTAACGGAGATATTCTAAACAGATATTATGATACAGAAAACGAACCGCGTCCTGAAAGTTATTTAATCGACATTAAAGATGCAGAAGGTGCAGGAAAAGAATTTTACAGAAATATAAGAAGTGCCTGCGAATCGGGTTGGGATTTTTCCAGCAGGTGGTTTGCAGACGGCGAAGATATACAGACCATTGAAACGCTGAAGCTGGCTGAGGTTGATCTTAACTGCCTTTTATGGCATCTCGAGAATACACTCGCAAAATCTGCATCGATTCAGTATTTGTCTGAAAAAGAAAAGTATTATACAGAAAGAGCAGAAAAACGCAGAAAGATGATTGACCGGTATTTCTGGGATGAAAATTCCGGGACGTATAAAGATTATCATACGGAAAAAAACACCCCGGCAGCATCTGAACATATTGCGGCTCTGTATCCTTTGTTTCTTGGATTGGCAAGCGAAAAGCAGGCACAATATGTTGCGAAAAATATTGAAGAAAAATTCCTTTACCAGGGCGGATTGGTCACGACAACAAAAAAAACCGGGCAGCAGTGGGATCTCCCCAATGCCTGGGCACCTTATCAATGGCTTGGCTTTATATCAATGAAAAAATACGGTTTTGATGATTTAGCTGAAAAAATAAAAAATAACTGGTGTACCAATGTTGAGAGGGTCTACAGCAATACCGGAAAATTAATGGAAAAATATAATGCGCTGGATATCGAAACTGTTGCGGGAGGAGGAGAGTATCCGAACCAGGATGGTTTTGGATGGACAAACGGTGTATACCTTAAACTAAAAAATGAAATTTAATAATAATTAAACTAACTATAAATTAACAAGGACATGAAAAAAAAATCGATCTTTTTACTGGCCGGAGTTGCAACGCTTTATTTCAACAACACGTATGCGCAGGAAACTGAAAAGGACTCTGTGAAAACAAACAGTATTGATCAGGTGGTCATCACAGGAAACTCAAATCCGAAGAAGAAAATAGAATCCAGTACGGCCATCTCTACTTTCAGCGCAAAAGAGATTCAAAAGCAGAATCCTATCAGTGCGGCTGCTTTGCTACAGAGAGTTCCCGGTTTTGCCGTTGAAACTTCAGGCGGTGAAGTAGGAAACAACCTTTTTGCCCGCGGTATCCCTTCTGCGGGAGCATATGAATTTGTACAGGTTCAGGAAGACGGACTTCCCGTTTTTGAGGACGGTGCCCTGCAGTTTGCCAATGCGGATAATTTTTTCCGCGTTGATAATTCGGTAAGCAGGCTGGAAGCACTGAGAGGAGGTTCGGGATCCATTTTTGCCACCAATTCTCCCGGAGGGTTAATCAACTTTATTACAAAAGAAGGAACCAATAATTTCAGAGGGACTGCCAAAATAGAAACCAGCACCTATGGTCTAATGCGCACCGATATCAATCTCGGGGGAGCCCTGGTACAGGACAAATTGTTTTTCAGCGTAGGCGGTTTTTACAGAAGTGATAACGGCATCCGAAGAACAGGTTTCAAAGCCAATAACGGCGGACAGATCAGAATGAATCTGAAATACGTCTTTGACAAAGGATACGCTAAAGTATATTACAAAAAACTGGACGACAGAAACACGTTCTATCTTCCGATTCCCTTAATACAGAACGGAAATAAACTAAAAGAATTTCCGGGTTTTGATGCCAATTACGGGACCTACAGCTACCGTACCATCAGCCAGCTGAATATTCCTCAGGCCGGCGGCGGATTTTTCAGCAGGAATCTGGAAGACGGAATCCATCCGAAAGTTGATGTTCTGGGCGCTGAGTTTAAATACGACCTGGGAAATAATTTCTCTGTTTTAAACAAAACGAGATATACCGATATCAATATGAATTATACCGGGATCTTCCCTGCAGGCGGTCCGCAGACGGCAGCCGATTTTGCGAAAACATACGATGAATACCAGGATACGGATAATAACCCCGCTACGCCGCCGGTGTTGGTTCATGCCGTTACTCCCCAATATACTTCAGTAAGTACTGGTGCTATTATGAATCCTCAATATGTACAGAAGCTGGGATTCTGGGCCATCGACAAGCAGATGAATAACTTTGTCAATGATTTACAGTTCAATTACAAATTTGATAAAGGAAATGTAACGGCAGGTTTTTATAAATCCAACTGGAAATCCCATCAATACTGGAACTGGAGTAATATTCTGACAACAGCTACAGACCGGCCGGAGCTTCTTAACCTGGTGGATACTTCACTGACTCCGACAAGCACAGGCTATTCCAAAACGTATAACGGTGTTACAGATATGTCATTTCTGATGAGGGATTCTCAGATTCAGGGGAGCCTGAACGATCTTTATTTAAATCTGGATTATCAGATTACGGATGGCTTAAGTTTCAATGGAGGAATCCGCTACAGCCGCGATTTTTACAAAGGGTACGGGGTGAATACGACTTCTTCCAACCTGAATAATTCAGGATTAACGACGGATGGAACGCATTCTTTCCTGACCACAACGGCTGATGATAACATGGCGGTACTCGGAAATAAATATACCTATTGGAATTATGATGTAAACAGAGTATCCTTCACCACCGCTTTAAATTATAAAATTAATAAGGAAAATGCCGTGTATGCGCGTTTTTCCAATGGTTTCAGATCTCCGAATGAAGAAGCCTATTACAACAATATGAATGATTTGTCAGCGATCAAACCTGTAACGACCAATCAGCTGGAAGTGGGGTACAAATATTACTCCAGAACATTTGATATTGCCGTAATTCCATTCTATTCTACCTTGAAAAACCTTTCATTTACCGATGTTTTCTCTGACGGAACTTCAGAAAATAAATTTGCGAACACAACGAATATAGGAGTAGAACTGGAAGGATATGCCAGATTATTCAATAATCTGTTGGAAGTAACGTTTAACGGAACCGTTCAGGATCCTAAATACAAAGATTTTACGGGAAGAAACGCGGACGGAACTGTATTCGATTACGAGGGGAATACCGTAAGAAGAATGCCGAAATTCTATTTTAATATTGCTCCTGCAATAAATATTACTAAAGAGTGGAGAGCATATGTAAGTATGAATTACTACGGACAACGTTTCCAGGACGAGGCCAATACAGATAAAAATACGCTGCCTTCATTCTCGGAATTCGGGGCGGGAACATCCTATCAGTTAGGAAAAATCCGATTTGCAGTCGATGGGACGAATATCTTCAATACCATCGGAATTACTGAAGGAGATCCAAGGTCTCCACTTACGGGAGCGGGAGACATCAGAATGGCAAGACCCATTATGGGGGCGGCCGTAAGAGCTTCTATTACGCTGGATTTCTAATATGAGCTGCCCTTAAAAATTAATAAAACCGTCAGGAAATAGCTGACGGTTTTATTTTTTCGTATGTTTTCACTGTCAGATCAATCCTTTATCTACAAAGCTGTCTAAAATTTTCTATTATCATAAAGGAGATCCGAAAGATTTCTAAACACTTAAGATAATTAAAGTAATATACTTTACGCGAAAGAAGTACACGTAAGTTTTTGAAAATCTTTGATTTTCACCTGATGTGAACTTAATTCTGCGGTATTTTTTTAAACTTTCTAAAGTGTACTTAAGTGTGAGACAGTAAGTACCACACACCGCTACATCACTGCTACCGCACGAATCCCTTCACTGCTACCGCACGAATCTCTTCGTGTGGTTGTCTGTAGCAGACCACAAAGGAAATCCAAAGCTTTTTAAACACTTAATTCTGCGGTATTTTCTTCCCCGAAATAGTCCTTTAACAAAAGTTTCCGCCACTGGCAACCGGTTTTCAGCCATTATAGTGGACTGAATTATTTTTACCAAGTCAAACTTCGTATAAAATCCAATTTTTACTCTGCTTAAGTGGTAAAATTCATTTTTCTATTTTATCATTTGCTAATGATTTCCAGATTGTTAGTCTTTTACATTGCAATCCAAAATTGCTTAATTTTCTCGACCTCTTTTTCCTATATAAGTTTAAACGACTTCTACTTTAAAAAAGGATTATGCTGCTTTTCAAATCCAATTTTTGTAGGATTTCCATGTCCGGAAAAAACCTGAGTATCAGTATCAAGGACGAAAAGTTTCGTTTTAATTCCTTCAATTAATTGCTCGTAATTTCCTTTATATAAATCGGTTCTTCCGATACTACCTTCAAACAGGACATCACCGGATATCATAAATTTCTGATTTTCATTATGATAAATCACGCTTCCCGGAGAATGTCCCGGAACGTGATATACTTTGAATTTTTGCCCTTCAAAATCCAGTTCGTCCCCTTCATCAATGTATTCGATATCAACATTAATATGGTTGAGTTCCATTCCGAATCTCATTCCGCTGATCTGGAACATGTCCAGAACTTCTTTATCGTCACGATGCATGAGCACAGGTACTTTATAAGTGTCAAAAGCCCATTGTAATCCCAAAACATGATCGATGTGAGCATGAGTCAGGATGATTTTTTCAATTTTCAACCCGTTTTCTGCAATAAAGTTTTCAATAACCCTGGTTTCCTGTTCGTTCATATTTCCCGGATCAAACAGCCAGGCATTTTTATTTTCGTTGTAAATAATATACGTGTTTTCGCTTGCAAAATTGAATACGAAACCTTGAATCTGAAGCATATGCTGAATATTTTTTTATATTCAAAAATACGATATTATAAAGAAAGTGACGATTTTTCTTTATCTTCGTCATAATGAAAACTTTGCGACTATTTTTACTTTCTTTAAGCGGATTGGTTTTTGGACAGAATATCCAAAGTATCCAGTTATTTAATCCGCAGACCAATGATGAAACTCCGGTTATCAACCCGAATCAACAGTTGGTTTTGAGCTTCGACGATCTTACCAATGCCAGTGAAATTTACCGATATACCCTTAAACACTATGACAAAAACTGGCAGGAGGACAACCTTTTCTTTACAGAATTTGCCAAAGGAAGCTTAAATGCACTGTTGGATAAGTTTGAATATTCTTTTAACACGCTGCAGGCTTACACTCATTATAAATTAGTATTTCCAAATGAAAAAATACAGCCGAAGATTTCAGGAAATTTTGAGCTGGTAGTGTATAAAGATTCTGCCGACAAACCATTGTTTACAAGGAGGTTTTATATCGTTGAAGATATGGCAGCCGTAGCTTTGAATGTCTCAAGAATTGCTGATGCCAAAAGGCCTGATGTTAATCAGAGGGTAGAGGTGAAGGTGGTTTCCAAAGGAGGGGATATTTCTGCCAATGTAAATTCCATGACCTTAAATGTCATGCAGAATAACAATCCGAATGTTGTGGCCAATAATCTGAAACCCAGTGCTACCTTAGGAAGTCAGCTTCTTTTCCAACAGCTGAATCTGTCTTTCCCGGGAAATAATGAGTTTTATTATTTCGATAATAAAAATATGAATATGGCTGCGGATATGGTACGTGCCACGGAAGTGAAAGACGGTGTCAACCAGACTTATCTTCATCCGGTATGGGCTTTTCCCCTGAATTACCAGTACCAGCCGGACGTCAATGGCGCCTGGTATTACCGGAGAAATGATCTGGGACAGGAGAGAAACGCAGAAAGAGAAGGAGATTATTCATGGGTATATTTTTCGATAGATTCTGATCCTGTGGACAAAGAGATTTATGTGCTGGGTGGTTTTAATAATTTCCAGCCAAGTAAAGATAATCAGATGCAGTATGATGAAGCCGGTAAAAAGTATGTTGCCAAAATCTATCTGAAACAAGGGTTTTATAATTACGTGCTTGCAACTAAAGAGCCTAATGGTGCGCTTAATTTCGGTGAAGTCAACGGTAATTTCTGGCAGACGGAGAATCTTTACCAGGGATTCTTATATTACAAACCTTTCGGAAGAAATTATGACGGCCTGATGGGGTATGGCGAGTTCAGAACGCCTGTGAGATAAACCTCAACCGAATAAGATCTATAAAACAAAAACCCTGCAGGAGCAAGTTCTGCAGGGTTTGATATAATAATAGTCTTAGGAATTCCGATCATTTAATTTAACTCTTTGAAAATTGCCGCGATGAAAAGGGTTTCATTATTTTCAAACAGATAATGAATATGCACGGGAAAATTTTCCATTTTTCGAATGGTGATTTCTGATGATTTCCCAATTCTTTCAGATTCTTCCAGAATAAAATCAATCGACTCTTTTAAATCCTCCAGAAAATAGGATCCTTTATGTTCTTTTTCGGCATTAAATACCCTCAGAAGAAGCCTTATGTCATTTTTTGCAATAGAGGATAAAAATACTTTCATCAGGCAAAACTCTTTTCCAGCTCAGCAATGTTTTCATAAAAATCTAATTTTGTTTTTGGATTTTCATGATGAAACTGAATCCTGTATAAAACCTCATCAATCTGGAACTGAGGAATCGCAGGTCTGTTCTGAATTTCCAGGTGATCCATCATTTTTGCCAAAGCTTCCAGCAGTTCCGGGGTGAAGTTTTCGATTTTCTGTTTTAAAATTTGGGCTGTAGCATTCATCATTTTAATTTTTTAAGGTTAATGATGTTGTTTTGATGGGGTAAAGGTATGAAAAATATTTAAATTTTTAATTTTAATGTAAAAATAATAGGGGTCTATATTAAATTTTACTAAAAATTAATTTTAAATCGTATTTTTAGAGGGGGTGTCTGTGATTTTTATTTTTTTTATGATTTTTAGTAGAAATTATCTTCTGAAATATAAAAGGCAGAAAAGTTATCCACAATGTCGTCACTTATAATGCTGCAATATGGTCAGTTCCATAGCAGGGTAGAATTGTGATACTGCTTCATCATTAAATTGTTTGGTTATAGCTGTTGACGTACGGCTGTTATAATAAAATTGTTAACTTATCGTATTTCTAAAGAATAGTTTTCCGTAAAACTAATGATCAACATTACTTATATTCATTATGATTTTATCTTCCCGAAAAAGTTATCCACAATGTCGGTTGTTGTATATTTTACAGCCCGCTGAGCTTTTCAGGAAAGATTTAATTAATGTTAGTTGTTAAATTTTGAGTAGGTGGGAGGGGTTGAAACCATATAAAGAAAAGTTATCCACAAAGTCATGGGGTCCTTTTACGACGATTGATCCGGAGGTTTGAAAATGAAAAAGGTTGGCAGAACTCACAATTTAATACAAAAAAATAACCTCCGTTTCCGAAGGTTGCTATATTTTAAACTAAATAAAATTCATTGAGTTTTTCTTCACATAAAATTTTGACAACATCGATCCAGCGGTCTTCATCATTGAGACAGGGAATATAGTGGAAGTTTTCTCCGCCTCCGTGTAAGAACTGCTCTTTTCCTTCAACTGAGATTTCTTCAAGAGTTTCCAGACAGTCAGAAACAAAGGCAGGGCACACAATGGCCAAATTTTTTACTCCTTTCTTGCCAAGGCTTTCCAGAGTTTCATCTGTATACGGTTCCATCCATTTGTCTTTTCCTAATCTTGACTGAAACGTGACCATCACTTTTTCTTTTGGTAAACCTAATTTTTTAATAACAGAATTGGTGACATCGAAACACTGGTGACGATAGCAAAACTGGTGACTCGGATTGGATGCTCTGGAACAGCAGTCGTTTAAATTACAGGTGTTGGTAGGATCGGTCTTATAAATATGTCTCTCCGGAACACCGTGATATGAAAACTGTAAGGCATCAAAATTTTCAGGAAGCTTTTCTTTAATACTTTCCGCAAGACAGTCGGTATAAATTTCCCTGTTGTAAAAAGGCTGAATATAATTGATTTTTACATCCGGAAATTTCTCTTTTCTTACTTCCTCTGCTTTTTCTATCACTGTTTCCGTAGTACTCATCGCATATTGAGGATACAAAGGAAAAAGGACAATCTCAGAAACTCCTTTTTCAACCAGCTTTCTGATTCCGGTTTCAATGCTTGGCTCGGCATATCTCATTCCGATTTCTACAGGAACATCTACCAGTCTCTGAAGTTTTTTCTGAATTTTCTCCGTAATGACAATTAATGGTGACCCCTGCTCGGTCCAGACTGTTTTATAAGCTTCAGCAGATTTTGCCGGTCTTGTATTTAATATAATTCCACGGACCAGAAGTGCCCGGAAAATCCATCGGTAGTCAATTACCCTTTCATCCATCAGGAATTCGTCCAGATATTCCTTTACATCACTTACAGCCGTCGATCTTGGTGATCCCAGGTTTACTAATAGAATTCCTTTCATTATTTGTCTAAACTTTGCAGTCGTCCATCAATTGTCGGACCATATTTCTTTTTTAAACGTAAAATATAAATTTCGAGGGCCAAATGTTCTTCCTCGTCTGAAATGCCAAAAGATTTTAAGTACTGATCACTTTTTTCAGTAATTGTTTTTGTAAACATCTTTTGGTATTCTTCCCCGGCATCGTATACAAATTCTTCACCTTTTAATTTTTTTATCTCATCGTGAGCTTCCTGATCAAGCACATAGTAGTGATGAAAATAATAATCCAGAAAAGTAGTGTTTTTCCTGTTTAACTTTTCCAGAACGATATCCATTTTCTGAAGGCTGTCTTTTGCAACGCCCATCTCAACCAGATCTTCATGAATACCATCATTCAGCTGCGGTTCCTTTTTACACGAAAAAAGGCCTATGCTTAAAATAATTAAAAGAAAGAATGTTCTCATTGTGATTTTTTAGCCGTTTACTGCTTCCACTTTTTCTACTAAATCAGGTACGAATTGTTTTAGGATACTTTCAATGCCATTCTTCAGGGTAGCCGTAGAACTCGGACATCCTGAGCAGGCACCCTGTAAAAGCATTCTTGCCGTTTTACTGTCCTGGTCATATTCCATCAGTGATATTTTTCCCCCGTCGTTTTCAACAGCAGGAGCCACATATTCATTCAGGATGTCAGAAATTTTCTGTTCATCATCCGTATAATCTCTGTTGATGATATTTTCTACCGGGTTCTCATGCTTCTGGGCCTCAATGTTTGAAATTTCACCGCCGTTCTGAAGATGTTCTGCAATTAAAGCACGGACAGCCATCATTACTTCATGCCATTCCACAGAATTATCTCTTGTCACTGCCACAAAATTATCAGAAATAAAAACTTCCTTCGCAAAATCAAATTCTTTAAAAATCACTTGAGCCATCGGTACACCCTCTGCTTCGTCTCTCGATTTTACTTCTACAAATCCGTCCATCAGCATTTTACTGGAAACAAATTTCATCACATTCGGATTCGGAGTCATTTCAGCATATACCTGATACATTTCCTTTTTCTTCTGGAGATAAATTCTGGGATTAGCCAGTAATTCATCTTCAATGATATTTTTAAGACTTTCGGAAACGTGTTCCCATTCTACCGTGTCCTGTTTGGCAATAGCGACAAAATTGGCTGTAATGAAGATTCTTTCCACAAAAGGATAGTTAAATAATTCCTGGGCCAGTGGAATTTCTGAAATATCTGAATCTCTGTCCAACTCTAAAGATCCCGGAATCAGATTGTAGTCTGCTACAAATTTCATCACTTTTGGGTTTTCAGTTGGTTCTATAAGTATCGTACGCATTTTTTAGTTAAATTTGAGATACAAAAATACGGAATTAGAAATTAGAAGCCGGCGGTTAGAAGTTAGATTTTCGCTATTACCATCATTTAAAATTAGAGAGGTAATGATGACCGGACCTGTTCTGATGGTCAGTGAAAATCGGAATATCAAACATTAGGGCTAACTACTCCTGATTCCAACGACTCGATTTAAATTTTCAAATTAGAAATATGGCACTTATAAAAGAACTTTTAGGCAAATCACCGCAGATCGGAGAAAATACTTTTCTGGCAGAAACGGCTACCATAATCGGAGATGTTACCATGGGAAGAGAATGCAGTATATGGTACAATGCCGTGATAAGGGGTGACGTTCATTATATCAAAATGGGTAATAAGGTTAATGTTCAGGATAATGCAATGCTTCACTGCACGTACCAGAAGCATCCTTTAAATATCGGAAATAATGTGTCAATCGGCCACAATGCCATTGTCCACGGCTGTACCATTAAAGACAATGTCCTGATCGGAATGGGAGCTATCGTTATGGACGACTGTCTGGTAGAAGAAAACTCAATTATTGGGGCGGGATCCGTAGTCACCCAGGGAACTCACATTAAATCCGGGGAAGTTTGGGGAGGTGTTCCTGCAAAAAAAATAAAAGATATCAGCTCTCAACTTCTGGAAGGAGAAGTTAACAGAATTGCGGATAATTATGTAAAATATTCTTCCTGGTATCAGGAAAATGTAAAGCCTGTTGAAGGGTTATAGCATACCTGTGGTCTTGTTCCAGTAATCATACTTAAAATGCTCTGTCATCATTTGACAGAGCATTTTATGCTAAAAAAATCCTTGGTGAAAATCCTTTGAGCAATATCTTGTGATACTCATTAAGAATTGACAAGTTCAGCTTTTCCGTCAACACATTTTATTGACGATGGCGGCATGATCATCATACAGTCAGACATCACTTTATATTTTTCGTTAAATGCTTTTACCTTTTCTGTATAGTCATTAATTTTCTGCAGGATCACCGTTTCTGATTTTTTGGGATAGGCAATATAAAGCTGCGGTCCTCCACAGGCTTTTGATCCCATAGGAGCAAACGTCCATTGGCTGGCATCACTGCACTTCTCTTTAGCAATTTCCGTTTCTAACGATGCCTTTATTTTATCCAGCTGGGCAGCCTCATACATCTTGCTGTTCTCATCGGCAGGCCTCTCGGAAATATCTTTAGGCAAATTGCCGGTGTTATTTTTTGTCGATGAACACGATGTCGCGAAAAGCACTGTACAAAGGGCCAGAATAGGAAATTTCATATTTTTTTTCTCAGATTATACCGGATAATTTCCAAAAGTTATGCCAAGGTATGGATTTGAAATTCATTTTCCGTAATTTTGACAACGATGAACAATCATTTTTTTGACTTAATAGAACATACCAACAGAAGTGTTTTTCTTACAGGAAAAGCAGGGACGGGAAAGACTACTTTTCTTAATGAATTTGTGAAGAAGACCCGGAAAAAATACATTGTTGTAGCGCCTACGGGAATTGCTGCCATCAATGCAGGCGGGGTTACCATACATTCAATGTTTGGTCTGCCGCTGAGAACTTTTTTACCTACTACCGACAGGATTGATACCAGTCTGGCCAATAATATTGCCGATCTGATGCCCCACTTCAAATACCGTAAAGATAAACTGAAACTTCTCCGTGAGGTGGAGGTTCTGATCATCGATGAGGTTTCCATGTTACGGGCAGACGTATTGGATATGATGGATTTTTCGCTGAGGTTCATCAGGAGAAATAACCAGCGTTTTGGAGGGGTACAGATGTTATTTATCGGAGATCTGTATCAGTTGCCACCGGTGGTGAGAGATGAGCACATTTTAAAAATGTGTTATCAGTCTCCGTTCTTTTTTGACAGTCATGCCATCAAAGAAATTCCTCTAATTACCATTGAGCTTACCAAAGTATACCGGCAGTCCGATGAAGAGTTTCTGGCTATCCTGAATGCCATCCGGGACGGTGATGTAGCCAATATAGATTTTGATCATCTGAATGAAAGATATGATCCGACTTTTAATTCCGGTGATGAGCCTTATGTTTACCTGTGTTCGCATAACAAAATGGCGGATGATATCAATCAGGAAAAACTTGACGAAATTAAAACCGATTCAAGAACATATGAGGCCAAACTTTCCGGTGAGTTTAAAGAAAACCAGTTTCCGAATGAGCAGTTTTTAGATTTGAAAATTGGAGCTCAGGTGATGTTCATCAGAAATGATATTTCCGGGGAAAAACGGTATTTTAACGGAAAGCTGGGCGAAATTTCTGCTTTGGATGAAAATGAGATCAAGATTATTCTTGATGGCAGCGAGACAGAAATCACTGTGAAAAGAGAAGTCTGGGAGCAGAAAAAGTATTTTCTGGATACCGATAAAAATATCAAAGAAGAAGTACTGGGAAGTTTTGAACAGTTTCCTATAAAGCTGGCCTGGGCGGTTACGATTCATAAAAGTCAGGGACTCACCTTTGATAAAGTGATCATCGATGCCGGGAAAAGCTTTACGGCAGGTCAGGTGTATGTAGCATTATCGCGTTGCCGGACCCTGGAAGGGATTGTTCTGAAATCTAAAATTACTCCTGAAGTTATTTTTAAAGATAACCGGATTTTAAAGTTTCAGGGGGATACCCATGCCAATGATAATGTAGAGGCAATCCTGAATCAGGAAAAATATGATTACAGCATCAAGAAAGTACTGCGTACCGTAGATTCCCAATGGCTTTTAAAAGAAGTGGAAGACTGGAATAATCTTTCTATTGTTACCAAGAGTATTGATCATGTAAAAACGAAACAGCTTTATGTTCAGCTGAAGCATGAGATTGTAAACCTGGGTAAAATTTTCGTTAAATTAGAAAGGGTCATTTCTCAGAAGGTGAATTTGTTTATTGATCAGAAAGAAGAGTGGTCTGAAATTGAAAATAAAACTAAAGGAGCGGTGAACTTCTTCTTTACCGAAATCAGGAATAAGGTCTTCGGCCCTCTGAAAGAATTCTATGCAGAAATAAAAGGAGCAAAAGGTTTAAAACAATATAACGAAGATTTCCGGGTCTGGCTGGAAGATATTGAAGAGTACCTGAACAGTCTGAAAGAAATTCATTTACTGGAAACTAAGCTTTTGGATGAAAAGAATGATCAGGAGATCAGCATGAAGATTGCAAAAGTTCCTTCACAGGTTCTGACCTTTCAACTGTTTGAACAGGGAAAAACAATTGGCGAAATTTCAATGGAAAGAGGCCTGGTAAAGGAAACTGTGATCGGGCATCTGGCGAAATTCGCAGAACAGGGATTGCTGGATATCTCCAGAGTCATTACCTCGGATAAAATCAAAACTTTTGAAGACCTGTTTTACCAAAGTCAGCATGAAACCCTGACCGAGTGGAAAAATGCGTTGCCGGCTGATTTTGAATTTAATGAAATCAGGATTTTAATTAATCATTATAATTATCAGAAAGAGAAAAGGAAATAATACTAATTCAGATTTTGCTCGCAGAACTTTTCCAATTCTTCAGGTGAAATATTTTTTCTGAGAATGATGCCGTGTGAATCTAAGAGGAAGGTGGTAGGAAAAGCTGTGATGTTGTGTTTTTTAGATTCAGTTCCGTTTTCATCTAAGAATTGCGGCCATGTCAGGTTATTGTCATGTATCACTTTTTTCCAGTCATCAGTGTCCGTAGTTTTATCAGTAGAGATGGCAATAATTCCGAAGCCTTTGCTTCTGTATTTTTCGTAAATATGCTTATATTTAGGTATCTGTTCAAGACAGGGTTTGCAATGAGAGAACCAGAAATCTATTAATGTAAACCTTTTGGAAACGGTAATGTTTCTGTTTTTGATTTTAAATGTGAAGCGATTTCCTATATTGAGTTGTTTTAGAATTGCAAATTGTTTCTGTAAAACTTTTGCCGGCGCGGAGGCTTTTATTTTTTTAGATAAATGATTGAAGATCTCTTCATATTTTTTATCATATCCGTTTGTTTCGGTGAGCTCAACAATTTTCCAGAATAATACTGCTGAATTAGGATGTAATCGGGAATAGTTTAATAATAACCGCTGCTCATTTAATTTCAGACTGTCGTATTTAATATGCAGACTGTCTTTAATGAAGCGGAAACTATTATTTTTATAGGAAGCAAATCTTATACAGTCTAATTTTTTCTTCTGAGTAATAATCGTATCCATATATTTTTCGTAAGAAAAGGTTTCTTCCCTCAATGCTGTACTTTCACTGGGGTCAATTATTTTTCCATTTTCAGAATCAAAGATTATGTTTTTAGGTTTATTTTCAAAATAAAACGATTCTGTCAGCAGATACGTTTTATCTTCCTGTACCTCTAAACTGAGACGGTAAGGTCTTGGGAAATCATCTTTTTCGTTGCGGATATTGAATTCAAACTGACGACCGGTTAAGGCAGCTGTATCCTGTTTGAGGTGATTAGTATAATATTTCATGTCAAATTTAGGAATAAGGAAAAGTTTCTTATTATATGCGTTTTTACTGTCAACACACGAAATCTTAATATTTCTGTTCTGGCAGAAAACAGTATTGCATGAAATCGACAGTAAAAACAATAGTTTAAATAGGCTGAGCAATTTATTCCTCATGATCAGGTTGACAAAATAAAAAGTAGTAATGATCTGTAGTACTACACTACTAGATGGATCAACTACGGGCAGCAGGAAACACTCGTTTCAGAGATCCATATCCCTTTACCGCTGGAACAATTGATATGGGCTACACATGATTCTCCATCAATGGCTTGGGCAGGAATTTTACCGCCGGATAATTTTTTTAAATCCTGTCTTGAAAGTTTTCTGAAATTTTTCATCTTTATTTTTTTATAAGTTAATCAGTTGATGGTGTCATATAATCTTTGACATGGTTTATTAGTTTGAAGTTATTGCTTTGCGTATATATTAATATGGCTAAAACTAAAAAATTATATTTTCCGGAAGTAAAAAATGGGGTGTATATTTTTTGTAAATATCAGTGTAAAATATGTACATGATAAAACAATCAATTACTGAAGGCTGGAAGGTTAATGTATCAGCTAAGAGACTCGGCAGAATTCTCTATTTTCATAGTTTTTCCTCAATTACTTCAATTAATTCCATCAATTACAAAAAGTAACTAATGCAATTTATTAGTCTTATCTTTGCTTAAGGTTTTTATAACCTACAATATAAATCGACGAAGGAGATTTCTTTTCTCCTTTAAAAATAAATATCTCGATATGAAAAATTTTGAAATATCGGTACTGGATCTCGCGCCTGTAAAACAGGACAAGTCTATTAACGATACGTTTCAGGACAGCTTATCCCTGGCCAACTATGCTGAAAATTTAGATTATAAAAGATTCTGGCTCGCCGAACACCATAATATGGAAAGTATTGCAAGTTCAGCCACTTCGGTGCTTATTGGCTTTATTGCCAACGGAACAAAAAAAATAAGAGTCGGTTCCGGAGGGATTATGCTTCCGAATCACAGCTCGTTAGTAATAGCTGAGCAATTCGGGACGCTGGAATCTCTTTTTCCCGGCAGAATAGATCTTGGCCTGGGAAGAGCTCCCGGAACAGATGGACTGACCGCTCAGGCTCTGGGACGAAATCCGGCGATCATCAACGAACAGTTTCCAAGACAAATCTTAGAATTACAGAAATATTTCTCCAAAGAAAATTCAAACGCTATGGTTCGCGCCATCCCGGGGGAAGGTCTTGATATTCCGCTGTATATCTTGGGTTCCAGTACAGACAGTGCATGGTTGGCGGCAGAACTGGGACTTCCGTATGCTTTTGCGGGACATTTTGCCCCTGAACAGATGGAGATGGCGTTTAATATCTACAGGGAACATTTTGAACCCTCCAGGCAGTTGGCTCAGCCTTATATTCTGGCCTGTGTTAACGGAATTGCTGCGGAAACTTCCGGGGAAGCTCATAAAATGTCAACGACTTTATTCCAGGCATTCATTAATATTGTACGGAACGACAGAAAACCTTTTGCTCCACCGGTTGATGATATGGATGATATCTGGTCCCCGATGGAAAAATCGATGGTTCTGCAGAAGTTAAGATATACTTTTATCGGGAATCAGTCAGAGATCGAAGAGCAGCTTAAAAGTTTTCAGCAGAAGTTTAATGTAGATGAATTGATGATCAATTCTCATATCTATGACCATCAGAAGCGGCTCGAGTCTTATCATATTTTCAGAAATGCTAAAAACTCAATATTCAAAGCATCATATTAATTGGAAGATGCCTTTTTTTATGAGTATCTTTGGGAAAATTTAAGTAAAAATGTCTGATATTAAATTAAATACTATTCCAGAGGCTATCGAAGACCTTAAAAATGGTAAAATAATCATAGTAGTAGATGATGAAGACAGAGAAAACGAAGGAGATTTTCTTTGTGCCGCAGAACTGACAACCCCTGAAATCATCAATTTTATGGCACTTCACGGGAGAGGGCTTATCTGTATGCCGCTTCCTGAAAAGAGATGTGATGAGTTGGGACTGGATGTGATGGTAAGCAGGAGCAGTGACCCTAAAGAAACCGCTTTTACCGTTTCAGTTGATCTTTTAGGCAACGGAACGTCTACAGGGATTTCTGCAGGAGACAGAGCAAAAACCATCTTAGCTTTAATGGACGAAAATTCGAAACCTACGGATTTCATGAGACCGGGGCATATTTTCCCGCTGCGTGCCAGAAAAGGTGGTGTTTTAAAAAGAGCCGGCCATACGGAAGCAGCGATCGATCTTACATGCCTGGCAGGTTTAAAAGAAGGAGGAGTGATCTGCGAAATCATGAATGAGGATGGTTCAATGTCCCGTTTACCTGATTTACAGGTTTTTGCCCAAAAACATGATATGAAAATCGTATCGATTGAAGATCTGATTCATTACCAGCTTAAAAAAGGAAATCTTATTGAGAGAATTGAAGAGAGAAAAGTAAAAACCGCCTACGGGGAGTTTGATTTCTTTGCTTTCAGAGAAACGTCTAATGATCAGATTCATTTTGCCTTAACGAAAGGGACATGGACGGTTGACGAACCGGTTTTGGTGAGAGTTCAGTCCTCCGATTCTTATTTTGATGTGTTAACCAGATTAAATAACGGTGAAAAACCACTACTGGAGAAAGTAACCAACATGGTAAATGAAGCTGGAAAAGGAGCTGTTATTTTTATCAACAATGTTTCGAGTTCTGAAAATACACTGAGAAAACTACAGCAGTTTATCAATTATCAGGATGGTCAGCAGAAACACCCGACAGCCGCTTTTAATTATAGAGATTACGGAATCGGAACTCAGATTTTAAAGAATCTGGGAATTAACAAGTTTAAGGTGATCACTCAGAATCCGGATATCAAGCCTCAGGTTGGAGGATATGATGTTGAGGTGACAGAGATGGTGCAGTTATAACAATTGATTTTATTAAAATATAAAAAATGGCTTGGTAATCAAGCCATTTTTATTTCGTCAAAATTTCTGAAACCGTTCAGAAAATCTTTGATGTTCATTCTTTTCTTTCCTTCAAGCTGTAATTCGAGAGGGAAATAGATCCCGTCCTGAGTATAGATTTTAAATTCATTTTTTGAAATATCCAAACTGCCGGCCGATTGGTTGTGATTTAGGATCTCAAATTTTCCACTGAATATTTTCAGCCCTTTTTCCTCATCTCCTATTTTTAAAGAAGTAAAAGCGGCAGGATAAGGCGACATGCCCAGGATAAACTGATGTATGGCTTTTGAATTTTTTGTCCAGTCGATTCTGGTATCCTCTTTGAAAATTTTAAAAGCATTCTTAGGATGTTCAACCACGGGCTGAGGTTTTTCTGTTATTGTATTTTCTGCCAGTCCATCCAGGGTTTTTACCACCAGTTTTGAGCCCATTTCCATTAATCTGTCGTGGAGACTTCCCGCAGTCTCATCAGGTAAAACAGATAATTCTTCCTGCAACAAGATATTGCCCTCATCTATCTTTTCATTGATAAAGAAAGTAGTAGCTCCTGTCTTTTCCTCCCCGTTGATCACCGCATAATTGATGGGTGCCGCTCCCCTGTAATCGGGTAAAAGAGAAGCATGAAGATTAAAGGTTCCCATTTCAGGCATTTCAAACAGAACTTTAGGCATCATTCTGAAAGCAACGACCACAAAAACATCGGCTTCTAATTTTCTCAGGGCTTCCAGAAATTCAGGATCTCTCAACTTTTCAGGCTGAAAAACGGGGATCTTATTTTCTGTGGCAAATACTTTTACAGGGGACTGGTTGATTTTCTGTCCGCGTCCGCTTGCCTTATCAGCAACAGTTACAACGCCTACCACTTCATGATGGGATTGATGGATGGCTGCTAAAGAAGTTTTTGCAAACTCCGGAGTACCTAAGAATACGACTTTCAATGATTTCATAATGCAAAGATAAGGTCTTTATTAAAGGATTGAAAGATTTGGAAACTAAAAAAATCCGGATATTATCCAGGCTTACCGCTGACTTTATACTTACGCCAGGGAATAGGTTCTGAAATTCAGCATTTTTACCTTCCCGGAATCGAGGAGGAATATTAGATTTTCTAAAATACTTTCTTTTGAATGAAAGCTCATCTGTATAGATAACTCTTCAATCGTGGCAGGTCTTTTCGCTAAAGCATTAAGTAACTGTGCAGAAATGTTTTTCCCGAAAATAGACTGTTTATTTTTTTCACAAACCGTACATTGACCGCAGTTCTTAGAATCTTTCTCTCCAAAATAAGCAAGGATTAATTTCATTTTACAATACTTGCTGTCTTCAATGAAGAATTTCATTTCTTCCCACTTCTGAATTTTATTCTTCTGAATATGTTCAAACAGCTTCCAGTAAGAGCTGTTAATCACCCTTTCGTCCCTGGGTTTTAAAAACTTGATGCTGGATAAGGCCCCATCTACATATTCAAGATAATTTTTTTGCTGTAACTCTTTTAGCCTCTCCTTTATCAAATGGGTGCTTATTCCGATTTTGTTGCTGACCTGCTGCTCGCTGAACATGACTTTATGTGTTGTAATTCCGGAGATAGAACGAAGCATCAGTTCAATAAAATAAGCATCTTTCTGAGGCAGCTGATCGATCTCATCGGCCTGCATCAGAAGCTGAAGAGAGGATAGGCTTTTATGATCGTTAAAATAAATAATCTCCTGGTTATGCAGAAAATTTAATACATTTTTAATTTTTGCCGTTGATAATTTTGTGAAGTTCTGTATGCCGTTAAAATTGAGCTGAAAAACCTGTTCAGGTAATTCAAACTCGGCAACCTGAAATTTAGAATAGAGATAGGTGATAATTTTTAAAAATTCCGCTTTATTGGGAATCTGATTTTTTAAGATCTGGTCGAAGTTCTGAAGTTCATGCTGATTCCATAAAAGAAAAGCAAAACTTTTTTTACCGTCTCTTCCTGATCTTCCGATTTCCTGGTAATAATTTTCGATCGATGCAGAAGGAGAGTAGTGGATCACAAAACGGACATTATCTTTATCAATACCCATTCCGAAGGCATTCGTAGAGATAAGTACATTGTTATTACTGGTGTTCCAGGTATGTTGTCTTATATTTTTTTCTTTAGCAGTAAGGCCGGCATGGAAAAAATCAACATGTTTTAATTGATTTTTATGCAGATATTCGGTCAGAAGCTCGGCTTCTTTTCTGGTTCGCACATATACGATTCCGCTTTCATCAGTATATTTCAGAATGTTAAAAATACGTTGAAATTTATCAGATACCTCTTCTGTAAAAATTTTGATATTTTCTCTTTTGAAACTCTTTTGAAAAACCGTTACATTTTTAAGCTCCAGTTTTGTTTTTATTTCTTCCAGAACTTTTGGAGTGGCAGTTGCTGTAAGGGCAAGACACGGAATATGGGGATTGTTTGTCCTGAAATCTTTTATGTTCTGATAACTGGGGCGGAAATCCTGGCCCCACTCTGAAATACAGTGCGCTTCATCTACCGCAATAAAAGAGAGCTGAATTTCTTCGATATTCAGGAGAAACTGTTTGTTGGTAAGTCTTTCAGGAGATATATAAAGCATTTTTGTTAAGCCTTCTTTACAGCGGCCATAGATAGTCTCAGCATCATATTCATCTAATTCTGAAGATAGATATTCTGCTTCTATTCCTTTGGACTTTAGCTGGTTTACCTGATCTTTCATTAATGCCAGAAGAGGCGAGATGATAAGACATGTTCCTTCTTTCAGTAATGCCGGAAGCTGATAACAAAGGGATTTTCCTGCGCCTGTAGGCAAAAGAACGAGCGTATCTTTATCCTGAATAACACAATCAATAATGGCTTCCTGGGAATCTCTGAAATGATCGTAACCCCAAAAGTATTTTAGGGCCTTATATTTAAGCTCTTGAAAGTCCTGCTGAGAAATCATAGGGTAAAAATAATAAAAAGTGTTATAATAAAAAAGTCACGCAAGGCGTGACTTTCATATAATGAATAATAAGTTTATTATTTAGCTTCGAAGTATACTCTTCTGTTGGCTCTGTTTTTCCATTCAGGACATTTCGTAGCAGGATCACATTCCGGATATTTAAGGTCTTTTTCACCTCTACCGATAGCATTCAGTTTTCCGGACTCTATTCCGTTTTTGATCAGATAATTTTTAACATTATTAGCTCTTCTTTCAGACAGCTTTTGGTTATAAGCGTCAGAAGCTCTTGTATCCGTAGCTCCGATTACATTATAACTACCGTTTGAAGTATTGATGTAATTTACAGCATTATTAAGGATAGGAGTGTTAGAAGGCAAGATTCTGTCAGAATTTAAATCAAATTCAATTCCTTCAAGAACTCTCGTGTCATCTGTTACAGGTCCTGCCGTAGCCGGAGCTGTTGTAGGACATCCCTGGTTTTCAACAGGTCCAGGTACGGTTACACATTTATCATAAAGATCGATAACACCGTCAAGATCAGTATCAAGAGCAACTCCGGCACCGTCAACTCTGGCTCCTGCAGGAGTATCAAGCTGTCTGTCCCAGTCATCACACACACCGTCATTATCAAGATCACCTTTCTTACAAACTTCGATATCCTGACTCTTATTAGCTAAAACATCCAGCTTGTAATAAATTTCCTGAAGTGGATCATGCCACATTACATGAGATTCGTGCTTTCCGAGTTTTAATGAAATCCCTAAAGTAGCATTGAAGAAATTATCAGAAACCTGCTCTTCACGCTGGTTAATGGCACTGTATTTAGAACCGCCTCCATCGAATTCATCGTCACCGGTCACTACATACATAAGTCTTCCTTCGATATCTAATCTTCTGTTAACTTTGAATTTAAGACCGGCACCACCCTGAAGGAACATAGATCCCAGCTGGAAAGGCTTGATCTCAGTTACCATTCTCTGTCCTGTCTCATCTTTCTGGTAAGCTCTGTAGGCAATCGTACCAATACCTCCGTATCCGTGTAATGCCCATCGGTAAGGAGAGTGATTGTCTACTCTTCTTAACAGGTTTGAAAAGTTGATATCTCCTAAAATGGATATTGCATCATACTGCGTTCTGGCAGCTACCTGCTGATATGCAGAAGCATTGGCAGGAGCAGAATCTTTAGTATTGAACCATCCCTGTCTCGTTTCACCTCTGTCATATTGTAAATTAATACCGAAAGCGTGGGTAATAGCTTTATCAATACTCACATATGCAGAATAGCCAAAAAGGTTTTTACCGTTACCATTTTTTATAGATGTTAAGTCTGCAGATTGAATTAATGGTACCCCGGCACCAATGGAGATCGCCCAGTCATTAAATCTTTTGGATTTGTTTGTAAATGGGGAAACATTCGCAGAGCCTGAAGAGAACGTATTAGGATACTCTCCATTGGAAACTACTGCAGTTGAGTCTTGCGCATAACTTACCGCTGGTACGGATAAAGCTAATGCTACAATTGCTAAACTTAATTTCATAGTGTATTTTTTATTTAGTTAATTAAATGATTTTTTATCTGTTGGTAGGGCAGCCGTTGTTTTCTACCGGTCCAGGAACGGTTACACATTTATCGTATAAATCGATAACACCGTCCAGATCCATATCTAAAGCTGTTCCTGATCCGTCTACTCTTGCCCCGGCAGGAGTATTAAGTTCTCTGTCCCAATCGTCGCAAACGCCGTCATTGTCAAGATCTCCTTTTTCACACACAACAAGGTCTGTGGATGCATTCTCCAGAACATTTACCCTGTAATAAGCTTCCTGCAAAGGATCATGCCATGCCAGGTGAGATTGATGTTTTCCTAATTTGAAAGAAACCCCCAGGTTCACAGTCCATGCATTATCACTTCTCTTTTTACTGATCATGTTATATTTGGAAACTTGTGAAGAAGGGTCGTAGTCCGCAGGACCAGACCATCCGCCACCATCAAATTCATCATCCCCGCTGATCATATACATCGTTCTGGCTTCGATATCAATCAGATTGGATACATTATACTTCAGACCCATTCCGAATTGATAGAAAATAGAATTGATGTCAAGATCCTGCTCGATAAAAAGAGGAACTCTTTTCGGATTGTCGCTCCATCTGAATTCATTGTTATCATGCAGAGAAGTTTTGTACCCCTGAACACCAATACCGGCATATCCGTGGAAAGCCCACCGGTACGGAGAGTGGTTATCTGTTCTTCTCAAAAGATTTGACAGGTTAATGTCTCCCAATAGGGCCACCTGATTGTACTTTGTATTGGCTTCAGCTACACCTGCAGCGATTCCTGCCTGCCCGTCGAGCATGGCTTTCTGATTGGTTTCCCCTCGCTGATACATCAGGCTTACTCCAAAAGTATGAGTAATTTGTTTGTCAACGCTGACATATGAATTATACCCCCAATTGATCTCTTTGTCATAGAATGACGTGAGATCTGCATGAGTCATAAATGCAGCTCCTCCTCCGATCGAGATAGACCAATCATTAAATCTTTTAGCTTTGTTGGTGAATGGTTGCACATTGGCAGAACCTGAGGAAAAAGTATTCGGATATTCGTTGGTAGAACTTACAGCGATACTGTCCTGAGCATAAGTAGCAATAGGTAAGGCGGCCAATAATAATAAACCTAATTTCATATATTTTATGTTTTATTCAAATAAATTTGTTAATAAAATCCTGGAAAACTCCCTTTCAAAAAGATGTTTTTTATGAGGGATATTTAACCTTTCTGATGAGAACTTTAATTCATTATATTTAACGATATCAATATCAATTATTCTATCTGTATAGCCTCCTGATATTTTCGAATCATTAAGTCTTCCCATCTCAATTTCAATACCTTTTACAAAATCAAGCAGTTGAATAGGTGAAAAGTCTGTGGATATTACTGTTGCAATATTACAAAAAATATTGGAACTAACAAATTCCACAGGTTGTGATATTAAAAATTCACTTAATTTTAATATCTCATTTTCACCACGTTCGATCCTTTTAAGCGCGGTTTCTATATTTTTTTGGGGATCACCCAGATTACTTCCCAGTAACAAAACGGCTATTTGCTGCGACATATAGGAAAATGATTGATTTATGAAAAGCTTTTTTAAAAATGTCTTAGCAAATATAGTGGCAATTATCTTACTATGTGTGGTATTTTTCTTCTTTTTTATTATGTTACTTGTATTTAGTTCTATGAGTGGTGAAAAATCGGTAATTGTAAAAAAGAATTCTGTACTCACCATTAATTTAAATACACAGATTATTGATAGTCCTACAGAAGAGCAGGGTGGACTATTTACTATGAGCAGTCAGAATAAAAGTATCCTGATCTATGAGGCACTGGAAGCGATCCGTAAGGCAAAAACGGATGATAATATAAAAGGGATCAGTATTGAAGCAGATAATCTGAATGCTGGAATTACGCAGATTGATGATCTGAGAAATGCACTTCAGGATTTCAAAAAAAGCGGTAAGTTCATCTATGCATATGGTAATAACGTATCCCAGAGTTCTTATTATTTGGGATCTGTTGCTGACCAGTATTATTTAAATCCGTCAGGAATGATCGAATTAAAAGGATTGGCTACGGAGGTCACCTTTTTCAAGGATTTCGCAGATAAATACGGGATTGGCATAGAAGTGATCCGTCATGGGAAATTTAAATCTGCTGTGGAACCTTTTCTGAGAAATGATATTTCCCCTGAAAACAAAGAGCAGTTAAGTGTTCTTTTAAACGATCTGTGGAAAAATACAGCCGATAAGATGGCCGTATCCAGAAAAATAGACACTGCTGCGTTCAGAAGCTCTGTTGACAGCCTGTACGGAATGATTCCGGAGCTTACCTTAAAACATAAACTCACGGATAAACTCATCCAGCATTCAGAATATGACCAGATCATTAAATCTAAGCTGCAGTTAAAAGAAAAAGATAAGCTGAACAAAATTTCTTTGGGGAAATATATTGCTTCCTATGAAGAGGAAAGCGGCTCGGGTGATCAGGTAGCGGTGTTATATGCTTCAGGGTCCATTAACAGTGGCGACGACTACAATGATATTAATTCTGAGAAATATATTAAATATATTAAAGATCTGCAGAAGAATGATAAGGTAAAGGCTGTTGTTCTGAGAATCAATTCTCCGGGAGGAAGTGCAAATGCATCAGATGAAATTTTATTTGAACTTCAGCAGTTAAAAAAGAAGAAGCCTCTGATTGTTTCTTTCGGTGACTATGCAGCATCCGGAGGATATTATATTGCGATGGCTGCTGATAAAATCTACTCTGAGCCCAATACACTTACCGGATCGATCGGCGTTTTTGGTGTACTGCCTTATTTTAAGGAGGTGGCCAACAAAAACGGGGTACGCTCGGATATTGTTGGAACCAATGCCAATTCTGCTTATTTTTCAAGCTTAAATGGTCTGACTCCTCATGGAGTAACCATGATGACCAGAAGTGTGGAAGGTACTTATAAAAGATTCGTTCATTTTGTTACTCAAAACAGGAAGCAGACTTTCGAACAGATTGACAGCATTGGTGGCGGAAGAGTATGGAGCGGGACCCGTGCCAAACAGATCGGACTTGTAGATGAGCTGGGAAGTCTTAGTGATGCTGTAAAATTTGCAGCACAAAAGGCCGGTGTAAAATCATACGACGTAAGCACCTATCCTAAAAAGATGACTGCATTTGAACAGGTTTTCCAGAATCTGAACGAAGATGATATCTCTGCAAGAGTGATTAAGAATAAAATAGGAAAGGCTAATTATGAAATTTTCCAGCAGATTACCGATGAAAAATTAAAGTCTGAGGTAAAAATGCAGATGCCTTATGAAATCAGAATAAACTAACTAAATTATATTATTGTACAGAAAGCGGCGGATTTGAATTTCAAATCCGCCGCTTCATTTTTTATAATCAGAAAATTGATTATGTATTTCTTCTTGTTGCCATTCCGTAAATCCAAAGGACAATCAATGCTCCTCCGATGGCCAGAATCCAGCTTCTTGGATTCCAGAAAGAAGTTACGTCTCCCCAGTGAAGTACATACACTCCGATGGCTCCTCCTACAAAGGCCCCGATAATTCCTAAGATAATGGTAATAAGCCAGCCTCCTCCCTGAGTGCCCGGCATAATAAGTTTAGCGATTGCTCCGGCGATAAGTCCGAAAATAATCCATGTTAAGAATCCCATAGTTTGTAAATTTTTTAAATGGTGAATATTTAATGAAGTTTGATATTACTATATTGGGAAAACATGATTAAATCATCTTTTCTTGAAGAACGAATCGACAAATTCCGTGCCATTGAACAATTGGAGATCCTGCATCTTTTCACCCACTCCAATGTATTTTACCGGAATCTGAAACTGATCGGAGATACCAATGACGACTCCTCCTTTTGCGGTTCCGTCCAGTTTTGTCACAGCTAAAGCATTTACTTCGGTAGCTGCCGTAAATTGTTTTGCCTGTTCGAAAGCATTCTGTCCCGTTGAGCCATCAAGAACCAATAAAATTTCGTGAGGCGCATCAGGAATAACCTTTTGCATTACTCGTTTAATTTTTGAGAGCTCATTCATCAGGTTAATCTTATTATGAAGTCTGCCCGCAGTGTCAATGATGACCACATCCGCATTCTGGGCTACAGCGCTCTGTACTGTATCGAACGCAACTGAAGCCGGATCAGACCCCATATCCTGTCTTATAATGGGAACACCGACCCTTTCACTCCAGATCACCAACTGGTCGACGGCAGCTGCCCTGAATGTATCTCCGGCGCCTAATACTACCTTTTTTCCTTCAGATTTGAATTGGTGAGCCAATTTTCCGATAGTCGTTGTTTTTCCTACTCCGTTTACTCCTACGACCATAATCACATATGGCTTTTTGGAGGTATCTATATTTCCGGTTCCTGCATGAGGATTCTCAAGCAAAAGTCCTGAAATCTCTTCACGCAGAATATGGTCCAGTTCATTTACACTTACATATTTATCTCTGGCAACCCGTTCTTCAATTCTTTCGATGATTTTGATGGTGGTGGAGGCGCCTACATCGGAAGCAATCAGTATTTCTTCCAGATTATCCAGAACTTCATCATCTACTTTGCTTTTACCGACTACGGCTTTTGTCATTTTTTCAAAAAAACCCTGACTGGATTTTTCCAATCCTTTATCTAAGGTTTCTTTTTCTTCTTTTTTAAAAATCTTTTTAAACCAACTCATCTTATGAATTACGGAATTTTAATGTTTAAGGATAGAAGCAGGAAGATGAGAAGCTGATGATATACCATTTCTGTCGAAACAAGAATGGCTAACCGGCTTCCGGCATCTGACTTCCAGCTAGATTAAAACAAAGATAACAAAAAAACTACCCAAAAGATGAGTAGTTTTTTTATATTGTAAATAAAGTAGGGATTATTTTTTCAAAAATCCATCCACTTCGTCTGCATTCATTACTTTTTCTTCGAAAACGTAAGCTCCTGATTTAGAAGACTTCACCATTTTCACGACTTTAGTCATTTTTTTTGACTGTCCGCTTTGTAGGGTTGCTACTACTTTCTTTGCCATGGTAAATTATATTTTATAAATTACTTGATTTCTTTGTGAAGGGTAGATCTTTTAAGAACAGGATTATACTTTTTAAGCTCTAATCTCTCTGTAGTGTTCTTTTTATTTTTTGTAGAAATGTATCTTGACATTCCTGGCATACCACTTTCTTTGTGCTCTGTGCATTCAAGAATTACTTGAACTCTGTTTCCTTTTTTTGCCATGATTTATTAATTCTTTTTAATCAATCCGTTTCTAGTAGCTCTTTCAATAGCTTCCTCGATTCCAATCTTGTTAATCACTCTCAATCCATGAGCTGATACTTTCAGTGTTACGTGCTTATCTTGCTCCGGAAGGTAAAACTTCTTCTCCAATAAGTTAATTTCAAAACGACGCTTCGTTTTGTTATTAGCGTGAGAAACGTTGTTACCAACCATTGCACGCTTTCCTGTTATTTGGCAAATTCTTGACATATCTCGATGTTCTTATTTGTATAATATTTGAGGTTGCAAAATAACAAAGAATTTTTTAGATAGGCAAATCTTTTAGTAATTATTTACAAATAAGTGGCTGATCATTACAAGTGAATTTTTAAATAAAAACAATACCTAAGCAGTGTATCGCCTTGTAATGATATATTTCATATCCCGATAACTGTTTACCATAAAAATTTAAATATATCCTTGTTTTTACTTGTAATATCATGCTAATATGGCTCATTTGATTGTCACGGAAACGGCCTGTAATGTTTAAACGAATTATTATTTAGATACGGGTATGTTCTATAAGTGATTTAATGATGGTGATGACTGACCAAAGCTATTCATTTCAATTATTCAATGGTTGAAATTCATTTGTTTACACGGGAAAAGCCGGACGTCCAGCCGGCTCTTCTTTCACTAGTTTTATTCAATGGCAGCTTTATTATGTAAGCTGCCTTTTTATTAACAGACGAGGTTCAGATCTGCTCTGCTCTCGATATTCATTCATATTCTCAGACAGAGAATCAGGCTTTCTTCTTCCTGTTCTGGAATCTCTTAATCAGATAATAAAACACTAAAAAGCCCAGTGCAAAAATGGAGAATCTTGACAGAAGATCTCCGGCCCTTGTATAAAAAGTCTGTTGCTCATACAGATTTACTTTTGAAAATAAAGTGGTCTGATCTCCATAGAAAGTATCAGCTGTTGTTTCTCCTTTGGCATCGATGTGAGCAGAAATTCCACTGTTGGCAGCACGCACGATCTCTCTTCTTGTCTCGATGGCTCTGAGTTTAGCATATGATAAAAGCTGCTTGTGTCCTTCGGTAACCCCCCACCATGAGTCATTGGTCATAATTCCCAAAAAGTTAGCCCCTTTTTTTACGTAATCACCCACGAATTCCCCATAAATACTTTCGTAACAAATGATCGGCGCTATTTTTCCCTTATTGTACGGATTGGAAAAGGCGACTCTTTCGTCATCTGTTCCCAGTGAGGCAACAGTGCCGCCCAGGTTAATCATGGCATCGCCTAAAAGCGGTTTGAGGACACCCATATAAGGGAATATTTCAACCCCAGGCACCAATTTTCCCTTATGGTAAACTTCTACTTTCTTATCCGGAACAATCTGTACTGCTGAATTATAGTTTTCTACCCAAAGGCCCGGGTTAAGCTGATAGGCTTCTTTTGGAAGATTCTCCTGACGGGTATAGAAGCGGTGGGAAGAAATTCCTGTCGCCAATACGGAACCGGGATGCTTTGATAAAAAATCTTTGATGTTATTTAAGAGAAAGCTTTTTTCGAATGCATTTTCAGAAATAGATCCTCTCCCGGGAATCGCTGTTTCCGGAGCGATATAATAATCTATTTTTCCTTTCGAATTGTCCTCTGCCAGTTTTAAAAGATCACCGAGGATCGTCAGGCTGTCTTTCGCGTATTTCTCGGAATAAGGATCAAGATCAGGCTGAAGCATTAAAACATTGACCTGTCCGGTTGGTTTTTCATCAAAATTATTATATTTAACTATGGAAATAACCATAGGAACTGCAATTAATCCTACAATGAACGAAGTATTCCTGATCAGATCTTTTCTCTTTCTTCCGGCTTCCCAGGTTCTTACGGTATAAAATACCAGCACATTGGTCAGCAGGATCCAAAAGCTTCCTCCGGTAGCCCCCAGAGTATCATACCACTGAACCATTTTCGGATATTCTGAAAATACATTGCCGAGATTCAGCCACGGCCAGGTCAGTTCCCAGTTCAGGTGAAACTTTTCAAAACTCATCCAGATGGCAATCAGAAAAGCCAATCCCCAGTACGTTCCCTGTGCATTTTTATACCAATGATAACATTGAAAAACCAGTGAATACAGAAGAGAATTAATTAAAACCGGAAACAGCACTGCCATCATAGAATGGCTGCCATCCGGATTCTTTGAGCCGTACAGCCATCCTGTGGTAACTGCATTCCAAATAACAAAACAAAGGTAGGAAAGTCCGAAAACCACCCAGCTTTTTCTGTTGTAATCTGAAAATTTTGATATGCCGTGCTCCATCATCATTAACGGAACAAGGGCGAAAAATATAAAAAACGGAACCCCGTACGTGGGCCACGATATACACAGGAGCATCGCTGAAATCAGGGTAAGTAAAACGTATTTCATTAAATTTATTTAATACACAAATTTAATGTTTTTGAAATGAATAAATTTGCAATTAATGATAAAGAAATTTTATAAAATTATCATCGTTCCCTATACTTTTTATTTGCTGTATCTCATGTTTTTGGGAATGGGCAGATTTCAGTATGAAGACAACCTTCTTACTTTAGCGCCTGTGTTGACAACCGTCAGATTTATTAAGGAGACTGTTTCCTGGAGAGCGATTGTTATTATAGTTCTGGGAAATATTGTGATGTTTATTCCTTTTGGGTTTTTAGACTGGGTTTTTCCTCAGCTTTCAGATCTGAAAAAGCTGATTTTCACTTTTGTTTCGGCCATTGTGATCGTCGAAGGGTTACAGTATTTTACAAGAATGGGGATCTTTGAAGTAGATGATATCCTATTGAATACTTTTGGCGTGTGGATAGGATGGCTGATCTGTCAGTTTCTGGAGAAAAAAATTAATCGTTGAGCTCTATAGCTTATTTTAAAATTTAATATTCGGTGAGTAAAATTTCCTTTAATCATTTATCACATGGCCCGATAGCAGTTCCGGTGCTTTCTGATCAATTCCGAATTTTGCACTCTGAATTGATGAGTCTTCTGACTGTCATTTTCTGAATTCGCATTCACACCGCAGGAGCGGATCTTTATCCTATCAAATACTTTCTGAAAGTCGTAGAATATTTATCATTAAAATTAATCAATTCAATGTTTTTAAAGGCAATCTTATGCGGCTTTTTGCTGAATTTGCCCACTGGATCATAATTTTTAATCAGAACCGATTTCTCCTGAACCTCCAGGATTTCGCCAATTGAGAACGTCTCTTTGTCTTTTTTTCTGCTTTCGACAATACAGTGAAAATTCTGTTTTTTAAGAGATCTGAAAAGAGATTCGTTGTTTTTTAAAGAAGTATTGTCAATGATTTTATGATTAAATGTAATAAGACCTTCTTCTGAATAGATAGCTTTTGAAACTTTGTCTGAAATACCATGACGAATGCCTGTAATTCTTGAAGCAGGAACGATTTTTATGCCTGCAAGAGAAAAATCATTCGTTTCTTCGATCATGATAAACTCATCGGAAGCTTTTGTGATGAATCCGTAAATCGACGACTCGTCTTCAAGACTGATCTTCACAAGATTAATTTCAGAAATATGTTTCTGAACACGTTTTCTGAATTCTTTTTCAGCGGTATTTTTTGCCATATTAACTGTTTTTAAAGGATATTAACTTCTCTTTCGAGTAGGATTCCGAATTTCTCCTCTACAGACCTGATAATGGCTGTTGAAAAATCAAAAATTTCTTTTCCGCTGGCCTCGCCGGTCGCATTCACGATCACCAGCGACTGCAGTTTGTGGGAACCTACATTGACGATCTGTTTTCCTTTCCAGCCGCATTGTTCGATGAGCCATCCGGCAGGAACTTTTACCAAATTTTCATTCCGATAGCCCTGGATGTTATCAAACTTTTGCTGCAATTCCTGAAACTGAGATAAAGGAATACTCGGGTTTTTAAAAAAACTTCCTGCGTTTCCGGTTTCCTTTGGATCGGGGAGTTTGCTTTTCCGGATCGCAATAACTGCCTTTGAAACATCCTGAATCGTAGGATTTTCAATACCCATATTTTCGAGTTCGGTTTTTATCGCGCCGTATTCAGTTTTAATGTTGTGATTTCCGGTCGTTAATCTGAATGAAACTCCAAGAATGACATATTTTCCCTTTCCTTCCTGCTTAAAAAAAGAGTCCCTGTATCCGAATCTACACTGCTCGAGATTGAAAATTTCCAATTCAAGATTCTCCAGATTGAGAACCGTACAGCTTACGAAAATATCTTTGATTTCGGTTCCGTAGGCGCCGATATTCTGCATGGGTGAAGTGCCTACATTTCCGGGAATCAGAGAGAGATTTTCCAATCCTCCAAAATTTTTATTTAAACAGTGCATCACAAACTCGTGCCAGTTTTCTCCGGCTTTTGCCGTGACCAGGACTTCGTTTTCATTTAAGAATTCTTCAGAAATTCCTTTTAAATTAAGCTGAATCGCCAATCCTTCAAAATCTTTTGTCAGCAATATATTACTTCCGCCCCCTAAAAATAAAAGAGGCAGGGTCTGCATTTTCGAAAAATTCAGGACATCCCTTAATTCATCAATCGTGGTAACCTCAGCAAAATACCTGGCTTTTGCATCAACGCCGAATGTGTTATACGGTTTTAGAGAAAAATTTTCTTGCATAATTTTACTTATATTCGGATGGAAGAACACTTTGAATCTGGTCTTTTAATTTTTGAAGCTGTTGATAATAAATGGTATCAGCATAGGCATTTACATACACATGATAGTTTTTTGCCGTCCTGATCTGGAAAGTCTCATCAAATCCGTCGACAGATTGTTTGCTTGGAGAACTTTTTATTTTGTCTAAAGTTTTTACATCAATAGTTGAAGTAAGCCGGTTCCAGGTTTGAGAATTGATGGATGATTTCCATTCCTTATGGATTTTACTGTTGGTGATGCCTGTCTGTAATTGAATAGAATCTTTTGTGATTTTAACAATTTTATAGTTTCCGAGCTCACCTCCAATGTCGGAATAATTTATAGAAACAATGTCGTTTGGATTTTTTGAAATAATATTCCGGGATTTCTTATCATCACAGGAAAAAAATATCAGCAATAAAAGTATTGGAAAGAATATTTTCAGACCATGATTTTTTATTGCTGACATGTTGTATGGTTTTAAATTAAAGGCTGAATTCCAATGTATACTTTTCAAGAGCATCTTTTAAAATAGCAGCACTTCTTTTCAGGTCTTCTTCTTTTAAAACATAAGCAATCCTTACCTGTTTCTTTCCTAATTCAGGGTTGCTGTAGAAGCCTCCTGCAGGAGCTACCATGATCGTTTCGTTATTGAAAGCGTACTTTTCAAGCAGCCATTGGGCAAACTTTTCCGTATCATCCACGGGAAGTTCGGCAACGCAGTAGAATGCTCCTTTCGGTTTCGGGCAAATAACGCCGGGGATGGCATTAAGCAGATCAACCAGGACATTTCTTCGGTGGGTATATTCTTCTCTTACGGCTCTGATGTAGGCGCCATCATTCTGGTGAGCCGCCGTAGCCGCAATCTGTCCCAGTAAAACAGGACTTAATCTTGCCTGTGCAAAAAGCATGGCAGCGTCATGTATTTTTTTTGAACGGGTGATTAAACATCCGATTCTTACCCCGCACATGGAGTAGCGCTTTGATTCTGAATCGATAATGATGCAGTTTTCACTCAGTTCCGGAAAGGCAAGCATTGAAATCTGCTGTTTCCCGTCATAAACATACTCTCTGTATACCTCGTCAGAAATGATAACAATATCGTATTTTAAAGCAATTTCTGCCAATTTCTGCAGTTCTTCACGGGTGTAAAGATATCCGGTAGGATTTCCGGGATTACAAATAACAATCGCACGGGTCCTGGCGGTAATTTTTTTCTCGAATTCCTCAATCGGAGGAAGGGCAAATCCTGTATCAATTGTTGAAGGAACCGCCACGACATTCACGTTGAATGCATTGGTAAAACCATTATAATTGGCATAATATGGTTCCGGGATGATCACTTCATCACCATCATCGCATAATGTAGAAATGGCAAAGTTTAAAGCTTCTGATCCCCCATTGGTTACGATAAAATTGTCCGGAGTTAGGTCTGTGAAATCCAGACTGTGGTAATAGTCGGTCAGTGCCTGTCTGTATTCGATATTTCCTTCAGAAAGAGCATACTCCAGTACTTTTAAATCGATGTTTTTTAAAGCATTTAAAGCGGTTTCCGGGGTTTCAATATCCGGTTGCCCGATGTTCAGGTGATAGACTTTGATTCCCTTCTGTTTTGCTTTTAAGGCAAAAGGAACCAGTTTTCTTACCGGCGATGCTGGCATATGCTGTGCTCTGTTTGAAATATTTGGCATTGTTCAAAAATTTGTATGGCAAAAATAAGATTTAATTTCCCAATATTAAAATACTACCAGGCTTCTTTTACGGTCTTTCAAATTTTTTATATTCACAGCGATTGTTGTATTCTGTTGGTTTTTCTCATGTACCGTTTATTTACAGTTAGGTTTTTTTATTTCTGAATTCTTTAAAGTATTTATATTAATTTATAAGGAATGTAAATTTTATTTGAAAAATAATCAAATAAAATATTTTTATATTATTTTTTTTATAAATTTATCACGCTAATAGTAATAAATATGAAAATTAAACTACTTTTTGGAGTCCTGAATGTTGCGACTCTTTTCTCTGCCACATTCATGATGGCTCAAAACTTTCAGACCATGCCCGTACAGTCCGGTTATACGGCAGATGTTATAGCCAATGGGGTAGGGTCATCCTCTTTATCTACCAGTTCAGATGTAGATGGCGTTTCATTCGCGTTTGTAGCAAGAGATTACCAACTGACATCTTCCAGCACACCGCTTACTTACGGAATTCCGGCTAACGGAGTTATTAATACGGTAGTAGCAGCTACTCCGGGGCTGAGTTTTCAGCTGGGGAACTTAAGTGGAAACAATTCTTTAAAGCTGGTTGCTGCTTCTGACAGTGGGGTGTTAACTTTCGCTTCCCCAAAAGCTGCTTTCAGACTGTACATGCTGTCAACAAGCGGAAGTGGTACTTCTACCGTTCAGGTACAGGTAAATTTTACGGATAATACAAATCAGATTTTTTCCGGTGTGGCTCTTTCCGACTGGTATGGAGGAACAAATTATGCCATCCAGGGCATCGGAAGAATCAATCGGGCCAATGACGTTTTAGAACCGAATTCAACAAATCCAAGATTATACCAGACCTTGCTGACCCTGGATGCCGCCAATCAGACAAAACCGATACAGAGTGTAACGGTAACAAAAACTGCAGGTACAGGCGTTTCAAATATTTTTGCCTTTTCTGCTGATGCATATTCAGATTGTGTAGCCCCTACTTTACAGCCTGTAGGTACTGTTACTTCCAGTTCAGCGCAGGTTTCCTGGACTCCCAATTCAGCATCGGCGGTGAGTTATGATATTTATTACAGTACCACCAATACCGCACCTGCGGCAGGAGCAGCACCTACGATTTCCGGGGTAACGGGAACCACGCGATTAATTGATAATTTAAATCCAAATACAACCTATTATTATTGGGTAAGGTCCAATTGCAGTTCGGCAACCGGACAGAGTGCATGGTCTTTTTCCGGGAACTTTAAAACAGCCTGCGGAGCGGTAACTTCTCTGTTCGAAAATTTTGATTCGTACACCACGGGATCCATCGTTCCGGATTGTTGGATCCGACTGGCAGGAACAGGTTCACAAACGATCACTTCTACGACACCGGCTTCCGGGACCCGTAATATTTACCAGTTTAATTCCGCTTCCAATACACCTACCTATGTTGTGCTTCCTGTTTTCAGTACCATTAATTCAGGGAATTATCAGCTGAGACTGAAAGCCAGAGTGAGCAGTGGAGCACCGGGTACTTTAACGGTAGGGTATGTCACCAATACTGCTGATGCCGGTACTTTTGTCCCGTTACAGGCCTTGGCCATCAGTAATACGAGTTATACAGCAGCAGGCTCCGAATATACGGTTGCGGTTCCTGCAGCGGTTCCTGCAGGTGCGAGAATTGCGATCAGGGCAGCCAATGACAGCAAATCATATTATTGGGATGATGTCTATTGGGAAACAGCTCAGTTATCCACTTCCGAAGTAGACGCCCATAAGCGGAAACTTTCCATTTATCCTAATCCGTTTAAAGATGTACTGTATGTCTCTGAAATTGAAAAGGTGACCGCGGTTACCATCAGTGATGTTACAGGAAGGATTGTGAGAACCATCGATAATCCGACGAAAGAAGTCGATTTGAGATTCCTGAATTCGGGATTGTATATGGTGACATTGAAATTCAGGGACGGGTCTCAATTTACAACGAAAGCCATTAAGAATTAATTTTTCAGATTTTTATAACTGGAGGCAGCTGTGTTAGATATACAGCTGTCTTTCTTTTATGATTCTGTTTGCCCGATACATCGAAAAGTTTAATTTAGTCACCTTAAAAATCAAAACATGCACATTCCAGCCAATTCCCCGGAAGATTATATTTCAAAAATTCCTGAAGAGAGACAGGAGGCTTTCAGAAAAATAATGGATCTGATCAGTAAGAACCTGCCGCCGGGTTTTAAGCAGGGCGTCAGCTATGGAATGCCTGGGTGGAGCGTTCCCCTGGAAACATATCCGGCGGGTTACCACTGTGCGCCAGGATCACCGCTACCGTTTATAACAATCGCATCCCAGAAGAATTTTATTGCCCTGTATCATATGGGACTCTATGCAAAACCTGAACTGCTGGACTGGTTTGTCAAGGAATTTCCCAGACATTCAAAAAGAAAACTGGATATGGGGAAATCCTGTATCCGTTTCAAAAAAATGGATGATATTCCCTTTCAGTTACTGGCCGAACTGGCCGGAAAAATGACGGTCGCAGAATGGATTGATGTATACGAAACTCAGTATAAAACTAACCTGAAAAAATAATTCTGGAAATATCCGTTAATTTTTAACTTAATCTTCGGGAACCTGAGTCAAAAAGTATACATTCTGTTTTGTACTTTTGGGCCATGAAGATGTATTGTAAAAAGAAATTTGTTTCCGGAATAAATAAAACCGTACTATTGTTATGTGCCTGTATTCTCATGCTGAATTCCTGTGCTTTAAAGCAAAACATGAAATTACAAAACGGTGATCTGCTTTTTGTGACTGCAAAGGAAACCGGTCTTTCAGGAGCCATCAACAATGTTACTCAAAAACAGAAAAATGTCTCGTACGACCATATCGGAATTATTGAAAAGAGCGGAAACAGCTTTTTTGTGCTTCATGCTGCGCCAAAAGGAGGCTCTCAAAGACAATTAATGAAAGATTTTCTGAAGGACCAGGCTGAGGACGGACAGAAAGTGGTGGTCTACCGTTTAAGATCTGAATATCGGAAAACCATTCCCGCTGCTATTGAAAAGGCGAATTCGATGTTGGGGAAACCGTATAATTTCAATTATATTCTGGATGAAAATTCCTACTACTGTTCAGATTTCATTGAAAGAGCTTTCAGAAAAGATCATATTTTCAAATTGGAGCCTATGACTTTTACAGATCCTGAAACCGGAACAGTAAATGCATTTTGGGAAGCGTTTTACCAAAAGAAAAATCTTAAGGTTCCGGAAGGGGAGCCAGGTTGCAATCCGAATGGTCTGGCAGCTTCCGACAAGTTGGAAAAAATGGAAGAACTAAAATAAATAAAATCTTTTATCGCGGACGGAAGTTCGCTTTTTTTAATCCCTATAGTAATATTTCAATCAGAACTTTGATAAATGAAAAATAAATATGTTAAAATTAGAAATTATTAGTCTACTAATTTGGTGGACTAATAATTTTTTATATTTTTGTGAAAGAATTAACGCAACGGGGCAACAATTCTATCATTAAATCCAAAAAATGTTTTGTTATGATAACACCAAATTCGAACCTGCAGGTTTTACAAAACAAACCGAGCCTGCCTAAAAAAGAACTGATCCTTGAAGTGGAATTAAATGGGAAAATGAAATTCGAGCATCTGATGAATACCATTTATAATCAGTTCGGAATATGTCACCGGGTGTTATCGGCCAACGTGGAATATGTGAATGGTCTCAGTTTCGGATCTGTTCAGTTATACATTAATGTAAATTCAGATGATTTCGAGAAACTTGAATTTTATCTGTATAAAAATAAACTCTTGAGTACGGCAGTAGAATATACGTGCAGAAAATACTCTTGATCTAAGGTTCATATAGTTTTAATTACGTGAACGGTTGCCTATTCCTCTGGCAGCCGTTTTTTATTTAGCAAAATTGTACTCTAGTAAGAAGCTCTGAAAGGAGAATGTTAATGAGAAGAATAATCCTGTTAAAAAGTAACCACTTTGCAGTATAAAAAAAGACCACCGTGAAGATGGTCTCGTATTTAAAATAAAATTAATTAAATTCTTTCAATATCAGCTCCTATGGCTTTCAGCCTGCCGTCAATATTTTCATATCCTCTGTCGATCTGTTCGATATTGTGGATAATTGATTTTCCTTCAGCAGAAAGTGCTGCAATAAGGAGGGCATTTCCGGCTCTGATATCCGGAGAAACCATGGTCGTTCCCCTTAGCGGAGTTTCCTGATTCAATCCGATAACAGTTGCTCTATGAGGATCGCAAAGGATAATCTGGGCGCCCATATCAATTAGTTTATCCACAAAGAAAAGTCTTGATTCAAACATTTTCTGGTGTACCAGAAGGCTGCCTTTTGCCTGTGTGGCTACTACTAAAATTATGGATAACAGATCTGGAGTGAACCCTGGCCATGGTGCATCAGATATCGTTAAGATCGAACCATCGATGAACTTCTGGATTTTATAATTTTCCTGGGCCGGAATAATAATATCATCATTGCTCTGCTCAAGTTCGATTCCCAGTTTTCTGAAAGTATTGGGAATAACACCCAGCTGATTCCAGTTTACATTTTTAATCGTGATTTCAGATTTTGTCATCGCTGCAAGACCGATCCAGGATCCGATTTCCACCATGTCGGGAAGCATCGTATGCTCAGTCCCGCCAAGATGATCTACGCCTTCTATGGTTAATAAATTGGACCCGATTCCTGAAATATTGGCTCCCATCCGGTTCAGCATTTTACAGAGTTGCTGCAGGTAAGGCTCACATGCTGCATTGTAAATTCTTGTTTTTCCTTTGGCTAAAGCTGCTGCCATAACAATATTGGCGGTTCCAGTTACAGAAGCTTCCTCCAGCAGAATGAATGTTCCTCTAAGCTCTTTGGCCTTTAAGGAATAGAAATATTCCTCTTCGTCGTAGTTGAATTCTGCACCCAGTTCTACAAGTCCCTGGAAGTGAGTGTCCAGCCTTCTTCTCCCGATTTTGTCGCCACCCGGAGTCGGCATATAGGCCTCACCATATCTTGCCAGCATGGGTCCCATCAGCATGATCGAGCCTCTCAGTTTTGCACCGTCCTTTTTAAATTCGCTGGATTTTATATAATCAAAATTTACCTTATCAGCTTTGAAAGTATAGTCTCCGTGACCGTTTTTTACCACTTTTACACCGAAATCGCCCAGGATTTCAATTAATCGATTAACGTCGTGGATATCAGGAATATTTTTAATCCTCACTTCCTCATCAGTTAATAAAACGGCACATAGAATCTGTAGAGCTTCATTTTTTGCTCCTTGTGGAGTGATTTCACCCTGCAATCTTTTTCCTCCCCGTATCTGAAATGTTCCACTCATGTCTACTTTCTGTTTTTATTATGATTATTATTGTTGTTATTATTGTTGTGTCTTCTTTTGTTATTTTGGTTGTTTCGGTTGTTATTCCGGTTATTGTTGTTTTGGTTGTTATTTCGATTGTTGCTGTTGGTCGTGTAATAGATTTTACTTTTCTCCAGCGAATCTATTCCCGTCAGATCCAGTCTGTTTTCCGAAAGTTCTTTCAGGTGGCGGAAGATCACATCATCCGTTACATGCTCTTTATTATATACGTTGTAAGATTTCTTCATATTATTGGCAATAACCTCAATCAGGGCTTCTTTTTCGTCACCCTGGTCCAGTTCGATTGCTTTTTCGATTAACTGAAGAATACTTTTCCCGTAAAATTTAAAGTCACCCTGAAGTTTCGGGTATTCCATTCTTTTTGGTTTTTCAGCCAGTTCTTCTCTCGTAGGAAAAGGATAGGGAGAATCTACATCCAGATCATAATCGGCTAAAATAAAAAGATGGTCCCAAAGTTTATGCTTATAATTTTCTTCATCGCGAAGCTGAGGGTTTCTCTGACCCATAAAATCAATGATGGCCATGGCCATTTCGCTTCTTTCTTCTTTTGTAGAAAGCTCTTTGCAACGTTCAACCAACTGTTGTATAATTCTGCCGTATTCGGGCAAATGAAGCTGAGTTTTTTGGGTATTGTATTCCATAGTCTGCAAATATATGGATTAATGGAAAAACTGTACCGAAAATCTTTAAAGTTTATACATTTTTAATCAAGATTTAAATAATAATTTTAAGAATATGAGTGTTGATTTGGAAAAATATTTCACATGGAATAGAATTTTATTTAATAAAATTGTAATTTAGGTAATGCTTTAATAATTAAAACTTTTAATATGAAAAAGAGACATTTATTACTTTCATTACTGGCAGTCGGATGTATGAGTTCCTGCCGCAATAGTGATGAACTCATTCCGGAAACGCCGGGAAACGCCGAAATTCATGATAAAATAGTGAATGTGACGAAGCATGACGGGCGCCCGTTCAGTACAGGAGTTTCAACCCATGGAAAATTTGTTGCGGGACCGGGAGGAAGTGTTCTGATGCAGGGGTTTTACTGGGATGTTCCCGATGGGGGAAATTGGTGGAATACCGTTAAAGGAAAAGTAACCGACTGGTCCAATGCAGGAATCGGAGCCATCTGGCTTCCTCCAGCTTCTAAAGCGCAGAACGGAGCCTACTCTATGGGCTATGATCCGACCGATTACTATGATTTTGGAAATTTTAACCAAAACGGAAGCGTAGAAACCCGTTTCGGCTCAAGAACAGAGTTGGAGGCTTTAATTACAAAAGCACATGCGGAAAATATGCAGGTCTATGCTGATATTGTTATTAATCATAACAGCGGGGGACAATCGGAAGCCAATCCTTTTACCGGAACCAATACGTGGACCAATTTTTCGGGAGTGGCTTCAGGAAAATTTCCGAGAAGCTATAATGACTTTTATAAAAATGCCTATGGCAATAATGATGAAGGAGCTTTCGGCGGATTTCCGGATCTATGCCATGCGAATCCTTACGTCCAGGACTGGCTTTGGGGAAGAGATGATTCTGTCGGAAAATATTATAAAAATGTCATGAAATTCGATGGATGGAGGTTTGATTACGTGAAGGGATTCGGGCCCTGGGTCGTGAATACCTGGAATTCAAATGTCGGTGGATTTTCTGTGGGAGAACTGTGGGATTCCAATGTGAATACTTTAGAATGGTGGGCTAATAATGCCAACAGCTCCGTATTCGATTTTGCAGCGTATTATAAGATGGACGAGGCGTTTGATAACGGAAATCTGAATGCCCTGAATGATGATATGATGTGGAAAAGAAATCCGTACAGGGCGGTCACTTTTGTGGCGAATCACGATACAGACATCATCAGTAACAAAATGCCGGCGTATGCCTATATTCTGACCCACGAGGGATATCCGACGGTCTTTTACAGGGATTATGAAGAATGGCTGAATAAAGAAAGGCTGAACAATCTGATCTGGATTCACAACAATAAAGCTACCGGTACAACCTCCATTCTGTATACCGACAATGACGAGTATATTGCCAGGAGAAACGGCTATAACGGAAATCCCGGATTGGTGGTGTACATCAATACTTCCTCCAGCTGGCAGGAAAGATGGATCCAGACCAACTGGGCGGGCCAGCAGATTAAGGACTTTACGGGAAGTTCAGGATGGTATCCGACCACCCAGAGCGACAAATGGGTGAAAATTCAGTGCGCGCCCAATTCTTATTCCGTATGGTCTTTAAATCAGTAATAAAATAATTGTTAGAATCTGTGTATCCGTAAGCTTATCAGGATAAAAAGACTGTTTCTTCGTGAAGCAGTCTTGTTTTTATGGATATTAGAGATATAACGATATTAGAATGGCTGTATTTTAAACCTCAATGAATTTTTTTCTCTGGTGAGGGGTCGGCAGATAACATTTCTGATTGGCAAGCTTCATCCTGTTTCTCGAAACCATATCATACACCTGATCACTCAGGAATCTGGGAATGATTTTTCCAATGCCTGAAAGCTTATAAATACCGCCCAGCAAACCGGCAATTTTCAGAACTGCCTGAGACTTTTCTACATAATACTGTTCGGGTTTCCACAAGTATAAGGTGTTAAAAACCTTCGTGTCCAAACTTCGTTCAGATAAAAATTTCTGACCGAAATCCGATTGCAGTGATGCAAACAGGAACTCATCTTTTTTATCCCTTTCCAAAATCCACTGTACCCAGAAATTGCAGACCCCGCAATCTCCGTCAAAAAATACAATATGTTTTTCCTGCCAGTTTTCTATCATGATGTATTATTTTAAAATGACATTTTTCTCTCGGTTTCAGCTTTTTCTCTCTTGAAATAATCAATTAACAGTTTCCTTTGTTCATCAGTAAGTTTCGCATCCTGATGTCCTACGAAATAAGATTCCAGAGGCATTTCTTTTTTCCCCACCATTTCTATACACTCCTCCAGTTTGTGAAGCTGTCTTTTAGGTTCGTAGGTAGCGAAGGTGGAAAAATTAAGATGCTTTCTTCCTTCATTAATATGGTTTTTCAGAAACCACGATGCCGGAGCGAAATTAGAATACCAGGGATATGCAGTTTCATTGGAATGACAGTCATAACAAGAGGTACGGATCATTTCTGCAGTCTCAGGAGGTGTCTTTTTTATGGTTAAAAAGTCCATGCCCGGAGTAGGGGCAGGATTGGTTTTATCAATAGGAAAAAACTGAAGTATAATAAACGCAACGAGAATCACTACAAGTACTTTTTTCATATCCAAATTCATATTTAGACATAAAGTTAATTAAATTTTCTGTAATCAGAAAGTGTGAAATGTATACATTATATTCATATTATATTAAATGATTGTAAATTTATTTAGTTTTAAGTAGGAAATATATAATTAAATGTAAAATTTTATTATCTTAATTGCATTATTTCACCCGCTGTGCGCACAAGTTCATGTAATCAACAAAAAGGCAATATTATCGTTTTTAACTATCATGAAAATATCTATGATAGATTGTATTTATTTTATAACAATGGTAGATTTGTCCACTGGTTAATTAAAAAATATCAACTTAATAGAAATAATACAAAAATTAAACAATATGGAAAATAACTCTGATGACATCAGCAAATGTCCGTTTCACAACGGAACGATGAAAAAAGAAAACGTAGCCGGCGGGGGAACCCAGAATAAAGACTGGTGGCCGGAACAATTGAGAGTAGATATTCTGCGTCAGCATTCCAGACTTTCCAATCCTATGGATGAAGATTTCGATTATGCCGAAGCTTTTAAAAGCCTGGACCTCGAAGCTGTAAAACAGGATCTGCATGCATTGATGACCGATTCTCAGGATTGGTGGCCGGCCGATTTCGGGCATTACGGTCCGCTGTTTGTCCGTATGGCCTGGCATAGTGCCGGGACTTATCGTTTAGGTGACGGCAGGGGCGGGGCAGAAGCCGGGCAGCAGCGTTTTGCTCCTTTGAACAGCTGGCCGGACAACGTAAGTTTAGATAAAGCCCGACGACTGCTGTGGCCAATCAAACAAAAATACGGTAGGCGTATTTCCTGGGCGGATCTGCTCGATCCTTACCGGAAATGTTGCACTAGAGTCTATGGGACTCAGAACTTTCGGATTTGCAGCAGGTCGTGAAGATGCCTGGGAACCGGATCAGGATGTGTATTGGGGAGCCGAGAAGACCTGGCTGGGAGGAGATCTTCGCTATGCCCACGGTTCGGAAGGCGTGGTAGAGAACAGGGGCGTTCTTCCTACCGACGATGATGCAGACGGAGATATTCACTCTAGAAATTTAGAGAAGCCCCTGGCAGCAGTACAGATGGGATTAATTTATGTAAATCCTGAAGGCCCGGACGGAAATCCCGATCCTATCGCCGCCGCAAGAGATATCCGGGATACTTTCGGAAGAATGGGAATGAATGATGAAGAAACCGTGGCTTTAATTGCCGGCGGACATACTTTTGGGAAAGCTCACGGCGCAGGGCCGGCAGATCATGTAGGAAAGGAGCCTGAAGCGGCAGGAATTGAAGCCCAGGGATTCGGATGGAACAGCTCCTATAAATCCGGAAAAGGCCCCGATACCATTTCCAGCGGCCTGGAGGTGACCTGGACAGAAACACCGACAGAATGGAGCAATCATTTCTTTAAAAATCTTTTCGAACATGAGTGGGAACTGACGAAAAGTCCTGCCGGAGCTCATCAGTGGGTGGCAAAGAATGGGGAAGAGATTATCCCGGATGCATTTAATCCCGCCAAAAAGTACAGACCGACCATGCTGACCACAGATCTGTCCCTCATGTTAGATCCTGCCTATGAAAAAATTTCAAGAAGATTCTACGAAAATCCTGAAGAATTTGCCGATGCATTTTCGAGAGCGTGGTTTAAGCTGACGCACAGGGATATGGGCCCGAAAGCCCGTTACCTGGGCCCGGAAGTTCCGCAGGAGGAGCTGATCTGGCAGGATCCGATTCCTGAAGTGAATCATGAACTGATTGACAGTGATGATGTCGAATCTTTAAAAGATAAAATCTCAAATTCAGGATTAGGCATTTCTGAATTGGTATCAACGGCCTGGGCATCGGCTTCCACATTCAGGGGAAGTGATAAGCGCGGCGGGGCAAACGGGGCGAGAATTCGTCTGGCACCTCAAAGATACTGGGCCGTGAATAATCCTGATCAGCTTCAGAAGGTGGTATCCGTTCTGGAAAATATCCAGAATGATTTCAATGATTCTCAGTCCGGGAATAAAAAAGTTTCATTAGCGGATTTAATTGTGCTTGCGGGAAGTGTCGGTATTGAAAAAGCGGCCGGAAACGCCGGTCACGACGTGAGAGTGGGCTTTGCACCGGGAAGAATGGATGCTTCACAGGAGCAGACCGATGTAGAATCAATGGGATACCTGGAACCTCAGGCAGACGGATTCAGAAATTATACGAAGAAAAAATTCTCCGTTTCTACAGAATCTTTATTGATCGATAAAGCCCAGTTACTCAATCTTACGGCTCCGGAACTTACGGTACTGGTCGGAGGAATGAGAGCTTTAAATACAAATTTTGACGGTTCCTCTCACGGTATTTTAACAGAGCGTCCCGGGACCCTTACCCCTGACTTCTTTGTCAATCTCCTGGATATGAGTACCCAATGGAAAGCTGCTTCAGAAGACCGTGAATTGTTTGAAGGGACAGACCGCACGACCGGTGAGAAAAAGTGGACCGCAACGCGGGCAGATCTTGTCTTCGGATCAAATGCTGAACTGAGGGCTGTTGCAGAAGTGTATGCCAGTTCAGACGCACAGGAAAAATTTGTCAATGACTTTATTGCCGCCTGGGTGAAAGTGATGAACGCCGACCGGTTTGATTTAAAGTAATTAAAACAAGAATATTCAAATAAAGCAGTTTCGAAAGGAGCTGCTTTTTTGCGTAAAAAAGACAATGCTTCCTGCTTATGGTTTCCCGTATTTTTTGACGGTATTCCTGACCTAGTTTTGCTGAAGAAAACATTAACTATCTAAACTTAGCTATGAAAAAATCATTTTTACTTATTGTATTATCAATCACCTTGTGTTCATGTGAAAACAGCGGAGGAAATGATAATGCCTCAGGATCTTGCAGCTACAACGTCCATCCATTGTATGTAGGCGAAAAAGGAGGCTGCTATTATCTGTCTTCAGGAGGAAACAAAGAATATGTAGATAAAAGCTACTGCAGGAATTGTAATTAATAAGCACGCCGTTTCGTCAGTTGCAAAACGGCCTGCTTTTGTATGATTACGGATCTCAACATCAAATTATAAACTGTCCTTACTGATTTTCCTTTGAGGACGTAAAGAAAGCTTGAGAGGTCTGTCATTCAATAAAGATCATTTTTATCAACAATGACCGTGTGGTGTTCTCAAGTCAGTTCAGATGATTGTATTGAGTTAAAGGCTGAGATAAAATAATATATGAACGGTAAAAATATACATTCTAAATAAAAGAACTTAGTGTGGTATTCAACAGTACTCAGAAAATTATCTTTTGTTTCCAACCTTTATATAAAGCGATGCATCATTTATTGTATTGCGACATGTTTTGTCGTTATATCGAAATATATTTACAGAAATAAAAGATGCACTTCATGAAGCGAACAGATTGATAATAAAAACGTTAACATATTAAAATAAATTTCATCTATCAGTTCTTTAACCCATTGAAAAGTAGTAGCTTTGCACGCTTAAAAAAATAACTGTTAAACTCAATAAACAAGGGAATGAAAAAACTCTACAGGAGTGCATTTTTCTTATGCACTATTTTAAATTTTTCTGCCCAGGAAGTAATCTGGCAGAAAGATATCAAATCCAACACCCAGGATTTCCTGAGCCAGGTCACCACGACCATCGACGGGCAATACCTAATTTCGGGAAGCAGCATTCAAAGTACGAAGATACCGTCTGGAGGCGGTAAACAGAATAAGGGCTATGAATTTCACCTGGTTAAACTCAACCAGCAGGGCGAAGAAGTCTGGGAAAAATATTTCTCCGGACAGAATCACGATTTTTTATCAGCAACAGTTGCTACGCAGGAAGGTGGTTTTCTTTTGGCAGGAACTTCATTTTCAGGAAAAGGATTGGATAAAAAAGAAGACTCGAAAGGAGGATCCGATATATGGTTGGTCAGAATTAGTCCTTTTGCTGAAGAAATGTGGCAAAAAACGATCGGTACCGCTTCTGATGAAGAGGCGAGAGCGGTGATCCAGACGACTGACTTGGGATTTTTCGTCGCAGGAAACGTTCAAAACTCAGCTAAAGGATATGGATCGAAAGATGTTCTGGTGGTAAGACTCGATAAAAACGGGAAAGAACTGTCCCAGCTGATTCTGGGCGGAAAAGGCCTGGATGAAGTGGAGAAAATGATTCCGACAAAAGACGGCGGAGCTCTGTTAGGCGTTTACTCCAGAAGCACAACCGGTGGCTCCAAGAAAACCGAAAATTTCGGGGAAGGCGACTATTGGATCATAAAGCTTTCCAAAGACGGAAAAGTGGAATGGGAAAAGAACTTCGGCGGAAAAGAAGATGACCATTTAAGAACCCTGGCACTGACTTCGAGCGGCTATATCGTTGGAGGAGAATCGAGATCGGAGAGATCGGGAAATAAATCAGTCGGGATCACCGAAGGAACGGATTTATGGCTGATTTCTTTAAATAACAGGGGAGAAGAAGTCTGGCAGAAGTCCTACAACTTTAAAAACAGGGATGTACTGATGGGAATGAGCGTTATCGAGAAAAAAGAGAAAGGAGAAAAGAATAAAGACCTGACGACGGGAATCTTGTTAGGTGGTTATACCCAGGCGGAAGGCAGGATAGAAGCTGATGATGAAAAATTCTGGATGCTGTATCTGGATGAAAACGGAAATGAGCAGTGGAGAAAGCATGTGAAGGGGCAGTCTTCTAAAAAAGAGGAACGGTTATCTGATATTAAGCTCAACAGGGATGGCTCTATTATCCTGGCAGGCACCAGTGCTGAGGAACTGGGAAAAGAGAACTGGAAAATTGTAAAGCTGGGAGATCAACAGATTGATCAGCTGATCGAAAAGCAGGATATAAAAATCTACCCGAACCCGGTGTCGGATTATGCGTATGTGGAAATCGGCTTTGACTTTAAGGATGCGGAGATTGTGGTGTATGATATGGGCGGAAGACAACTGCAAAGCTTAAAAACTAAAAATAAGGTAACTAAGATCAATACACAGCCGTTGATTCAGGGCGCTTACCTGGTGGTCATAAAAACGGATACGGATAAAACGGCGAATGCTAAATTAATTAAGAAATAACTGAGAAAAATGAAGAATATATTTTTACTGATGGTTACCTGGCTAAGCTGTCAGATCTGTTACAGCCAGACCCAGAGTCAGCACGGCGTCACCCTGCCTACGCCCACGGCGTCATCGCTGGCGACTTACACCAATATCCCGGTTTCAATACAAACGGGGGTTCCGAATATCTCGTATCCGCTGATTTCGGTTCCTACCAACAATAAGTTTGTGGAAGTCAGCCTGGGACTGAATTATCATTCTGGCAATGTCGATGATGAGAGCTGGGTAAGCAACGTCGGGAAAGGATGGTCGCTATTGGGAACGGGAGCGATTTCCAAAGAAGTAATCAGTGATTTTGATGAGTCCTTTGATGACATCAATTCTGTAAACTACCGGAAAAATGAGTATGATGACCAGTACAATTTCAGCACCCCGGAAGAGTCAGGAAAATTCAGGATTATCAGGGACACCATTAATAATACCTACACCGTTACCAAACTTACCCCGTATACGTCTGTGATCAAATATACGGCAGCAGCAAATCCTGCCACACTAATCATTGATTCGTTTACCATTACCAGCAGTAAAGGGATTGTTTATAAATTTCAGACGTATGATATCAACAGGATGCAGGTGTGGACGCGGGACGATCGCCATCATGGAAGCTTTTATGCAGATAAGCAGTACAGAAGTACGTATTACTTAACGTCCATTTCAGATGAAAACAATCAGGAGCTGGTTAAATATACTTACTTCAGAGACCTTATCTACCCTCCTGGAACCAACCAGTACACCGATACGGAAGCCAATAAGCTTACCCGTATCGAAATAAAAGACCGGGGTATTATTGATATTAATACGACTAAAGATAATACCGGTAACAAAATCAATGATCCTTTTAAAATTAATGATATTACCTTAAAAACATACGATAACCGTTTTATCAACAGATATACGTTGCAATATACTTATCTCAATCCTGGGCTTCGAATTTTAAATTCATTTACCCGGACTGACGCAGATGGAAATTCGCTGGAGAAATATCAATTTGTTTATAATCTTATATCTTCAGGGACGGATGGAGGTGAATCCATATCTTCACAGGTGTTAAAAAGGATCATCCTTCCCACGGGCGGAGTCATAGAATATAATTTTGATTATACCCCTTACAGTTTTAAAACTGAGATTGTTAAAAATCCTCCCACAAGCGAACCGATCGGGAATGACATTACGTTTGACCAGATCAACGGAACGGCCAAAAAATATTTTTTTACGGTCCTTCCCAACAGTCAGAACACCAATAGTGACCTTATTATAACAGCTGAAAATTTAGCCAATTTACCGGATCATACCTGGGCATTACAGTTTCATAAGAAAACAGGCAATAATTACAGCATCCATAATGCGGTAGGCCCTGCTCTGGATCCGGATCCTGGTTACGAAGTATCACAGACCAGATCATTTGAACCCGGAGAGTATTATGTCACTTTATTTTCCAATGACTTTAATTTCTCGCTGACCGAACCGGTTAGTTTTTCTGCAGAACTCATCACCGGTCCGGCTACCGATACCATCACTTTAAAATCCTTCAAAGGTTTGGCCAGGGTAAAAGAAATTAAATATTTTGATACAGGCCTGTCTGATATGTTGTCCGCTGTCCCTTCAAAGGTAGAGCATTATGATTATAATAGATTTGATGATCCTGCAAAAAGCAGTGGTATTCTTGTAGAAAGCGGTTCTATCAATGGAGAAATGGCTAATCCTAGCCTTATTTATAAAAATGTGAAAGTTTCCAGAGGAGGAAATACAGGGTACACGAAATATTATTTTAAAGCGCCGGATGACTATCCGAGACAGGAGACCTGGCCTAACTTTAACCTTGCCCGTGAAGGAATTCTGGATAAAAAAGAAGCGTACAATGCTTCTAACCAAAAAGTATCAGAGGAGATATACGATTATACATTTGAAGAATATGATGGTCCGAAATACCTGAGCGCCCCAAGTACAGAATCTTATTATATCAAAACCACGTGGATCAGAAACCAAAGCAGCGTCTCCCGAAATTTCTTCGGTTCCGGAGTGGCAGAAGCGAAGCAGGAGGTTTTCAGAAGTCCGGCACATTATTTTGTCACGCTTGAAAGAGCTACTGCCTTCGACGGAAGCATCCAGGAAACCAGCTACCTGTATCCGTTGGAAAAAAATAACCAGAAGCTGCTTACCGCGAATATGACCAGCATCCCCCTGGAAACGAAAACCATGATTAAAAAGAATAATGCCGATGCAGGAATCGTCATGGCGAGATCGGAAACGAAATATGATAATCCGGCCAACAAACTGCCTTCTTCAGCTGTTTCCTATGATTCGCAGAATATTCTGGCTTCAGAAGTCATTTTCAATCAATATGATTCCAAAGGAAATCTGGAAGAGTATACCACCAGAGACGGGATCCCGGTTTCTGTAGTCTGGGGTTATAACAAAACCCAGCCGATTGCCAAAATAGAGGGCGCAACCTACAGCCAGGTTTCACCTTATATCTCCGATATGGTGACCAGATCCGACGCCGATACCGACGGTACTTCCGAGCAGGCATTGCAGAATGCGCTGGATCTTTTCAGGAATAAGGCGGAACTGGCAGGTTTTCAGATCACCACCTATGTCTACGATCCGCTGGTCGGGATGAAGAGCATGACCCCGCCTTCCGGAATCCGCGAGATCTACCAATACGATAAAGCCGGAAGGTTAGACAAGATCACCGATGAAAACGGAAATGTTTTAAAGAAATATAAATATAACTACAAACAGTAATTCACAAGTCGTGAGTGACAAGCCATGGAGAAATCTGATCCTTTACGGATTGCGTACCCCTGACTTCCACCCTCTAACTTCTAATTTCTATTTTCTATTATGAAAGCAAAAATAATACAATACCTGACCCTGTTTGTAGCAGCCTTATTCCATGCGCAGACCAATTCAGAAAACTATATTCAGAGCACCACCTGCTTAGATTCAACCTGTATCAGGAAGGTGGAAACCATCCAGTATTTCGATTTTTTGGGAAGACCGAAACAGGTGATCGGGATCAAAGCCACTCCTTCAGGAAAAGACCTGGTCACTCCCATTGTTTATGACGAGCTCGGAAGGCAGACCCGCGATTATCTCCCGGTTCCGCAAAGCGCTACCACCAACGGCCAGATCTATCCGCAGTCTTCGGGACTGAATCCTTATCCCGTGGCCGATGCAGGGAATTTTTACGCCAATGAAAAGATCTTCACCGAGAAAGTGCTGGAAAATTCTCCTCTGGAAAGACTGCTTCAGCAGAAATCGGTGGGAGCAGCGTGGTCGGATAAGCCGGTGGTCTTCGGATACGACATCAATGCGGCTGCAGACCATGTTAAGAAATATGAGGTCTCCACTACCTGGGATACGGCGCAGAAGCTGTACATTAACCAGTTCCAGACTTCTTCTGAATACAGGGCCGGCATACTGATCAAAAATACCGTGACGGATGAAGACGGTAATACCAGCATCGAATTCAAAGACGGTACGGGCCAGACGGTGCTGGTACGTAAAGTGGTAAGTGGTTCCCAGAATGCGGATACGTATTATGTGTACAATGATTATAAGCAGTTGGCCTATGTCATTCCTCCTCTGGCTTCAGGATTGGCGGCTATATCAGCTTCCACTTTGGCAGATCTTTGCTACCAGTACCGGTATGACAGCAAAAACAGGCTTGCCGAGAAAAAACTTCCCGGAAAAGGCTGGGAATATATGGTGTATGATAAACAGGACCGGCTGGTCCTTACCCAGGATGCCAATTTAAGATCTCCTGCCAATAATTTTCTGAAGAGAGGATGGGTCTTTACCAAGTATGACGCTTTCGGAAGGGTAGTATATACCGGTTTTTTTGCCAATACGGCCGACCGGGCGACGATGCAGAATTCGCTGAACAATATGGCTGCCAACGCCGGAAATAATGAAAGCAGGGATAATACCAACCCGATCATCCAGAACGGGGAAAATATTTTCTACACTCAAAATGCTTTTCCTACGGGAAGCATGACGATTCTGACGGTCAATTATTATGATACTTATCCGGCGCTCCCGTCCGGAGTGGTGATCCCGACCGAGATTATGGGACAGAAAGTGCTGAAACAGTTCGGACACAGCACCAGCGGTAAGAATACCAAAGACCTGCCGCTGGCCTCTTATGTAAAAAATATAGAAGACGACAGCTGGACCAAAAGTTTCGTGTACTTTGATGTCAAAGGCAGATCAATCGGCGGGCTAGCCCTGAATCATCTCGGAGGGTATACCAAAACGGAAAGTGAGCTTGATTTTGCAGGCATCACCAGGAAAAGCAAAACATACCATAAAAGACTGGCCGCCGATACCGAAAAAATCATTACCCAGACTTTTGAGTACGACAGTCAGAACCGGCTGATGAAGCACTGGCACCAGGTCAACAGCCAGCCCCAGGAGCTTCTGACGGAGAATAGATATAATGAACTCTCCCAGCTTACCAATAAGAAAGTAGGCAACAATCTGCAGAGCATCGACTATGCCTACAACATCCGCGGCTGGATGACGAAGATCAATGATCCGGCAGCCCTGAACGGAAAGCTGTTCGGTTATGAAATGAAATACCAGAATGCAGCGGCCGGAAAATATAATGGTAATATTTCCCAGGTCGACTGGAGAACGGCGCAGGATGAGGTCCTGAAAAGATATTCGTACCAGTATGATCCGCTGAACCGCCTGAAAAAGGCTACCTATTCTGAACCGAATGCTTCGATTCCGGGCAATGATTTCTTCAATGAAAGCATCGACTATGATATGAACGGAAATATTACCTCCCTGCAGAGAAACAGCAAAGGGGTAAACGGAATTAAAGAACAGATCGATGATCTTACCTACCAGTACAACGGAAACCGACTGAATACGGTAACCGATGCTTCCACCAACTACAGGGGCTATCCCGATGTATCCGGAACCCCTGTTGTGTATGACGACAATGGCAATATGAAGGAGCATAAGGATAAGGGAATTTTAGAGATCCGTTACAATTTCCTTGATCTTCCAACCGCCATGAAATTTGACCAGCTGTACTTTACAAGAGGCGTATGGCAGAACGTGAATACGGCCTTTACCTACCGGGCCGATGGCACCAAACTGAAAAAGGTATATAAATACAGTGAAGACTCGGTATACAAACAGAAAGTCACGGAGTACCTGGATGGTTTCCAGTACGAGATCGTGTCGACCAACGCAGATCCCCTGATCAAATTTGTACCTACCGCAGAAGGGTATTATAATTTTGAGAATAATAAGTATATTTACAGCTATGTAGACCATCTGGGAAATGTGCGCGTAAGCTACTTTAACAATGGAAACAGCGCAGAAGTTCTTGAAGAAAACAACTATTATCCTTTTGGATTAAAGCATGAAGGGTACAATGCCCTAGCCGGAAATCCTGCCTATAAATATCAGTATAACGGTAAGGAGCTTCAACAGGAAACCGGCTGGAACGATTACGGAGCGAGATTTTATATGCCGGATGTTGGAAGGTGGGGAGTTGTTGATCCGTTGGCGGAAATGTATAGAAGATATTCGCCATATAATTATACTGTAAATAACCCAATCAATTTTACAGATCCTGATGGCAGATGGGTTAGAGGAGCGGGATTTTGGAATAACCTAACTAAGTCAGATGCTAGAATCCATGCGGAACAATGGGCCGATCAATTAGGTTCTGGTAATTACAATGTATCTGTTAACAAAGGTAATAATGGAACTTGGAATGTAACATCACATACCCTCAATTTAAGTATTAAAGACACTTTTAATTCAAAAGGATTAGTTAATACACTTTATACAGGTAGTGCTGAAGGAGGAGGTTTAGGTACTGCATCATCACCTGGTAATCCTTGGGGGGCTTCATTTAGCTCTATTCCTGACTCGAGAGGAAAAACTGACATTCAGACAATGGTTGCAGAACATCCTATGGTACAGGAAGCAGCATTGATGGCAGCAACTAGCGGAATTGGAAATGCAATAAGGGGTGCTTTAAGAAGTACTGCATTAACAGCAACCGAAGCAGTAGAAACGGTAGAAACAGCCTCTTTGTCATCACTTAATCCTACTCATGCAATAACAAAGTCAAAAACTCAAATGCAAACTCTTCTTAATGATGTAGCAGCGAATGGAGTTAAGGATCCTATAAAATATGTTGAATTTAATGGGCAAAAATATATAGTTGACGGTCACCATAGGTTTTTTTCAGCACAAAGAGCAGGTATTCAGAATGTGCCAGTTCAGCAGGTTAAGCTCCCATACGCAGGGTATCAAACAACTCAGCATTTAATGATGGAAGGTAGCAGTCCGGGATATTGGAGATATATGAAAGTAAAATAGATTATTATGGCATTATGGCAATATAATTTTCAATTAATTGAAAAAAGAAGTTTATATGATTTATCTAATACTCAAGAATTATTTATAGAGGATGGTTTTTTAGATGAAGAACCATATTGGATATACAGTCACAAACACAAGAATTTATTTTCTGAAATGGATCATGTATTAAAGAAAAATAAATCTTGGAGTAATAGTATTGATTTATATGGTGAGCAGGATTCTAATTGTTTAGAGGTTTATTTTGATAACTCGGATTATATTACCTCTGCATCGTTTAGAATTGATTTTAGAATTCCTTATGAAAATATTTTAGAAAATATTATAATATTTTGCGCTTCAAAAGAATTAGTAATTATTGATGAAAATTTAAATAATGTACAACTCAATTACGAATACATTGATAACATCATCAAGTCATCTAAGCAACGGAAAATATATTTTAGTTTAATGTAACTTCGTAGCAGATAATAAGAGGCCGTCTCACAACTCGTGAAAACGGCCTTTTTTATGAAATTTTCCTGTATCCCTATACGGGAAGGGTCTTCGTTTAAACGATTCTCAACCCACATTGTTTAGTTATGATACACCTTCTTTTCTTTAAAATAAGGGTTACCAGATTAAATGAGATCGCTGCTATAGATTTCGTGATACTACAGTTATTAATTTTTTTTTCGACATAAACAACTCTTCTTAATTTTTAAGGATAATAAGTATATTTACAGCTATGTTGACCATCTGGGAAATGTGCGCGTAAGCTACTTTAACAATGGAAACGGCGCAGAAGTTCTTGAAGAAAACAACTATTATCCTTTTGGATTAAAGCATGAAGGGTACAATACCCTGGCCGGAAATCCTGCGTACAAATATCAGTATAACGGTAAAGAGCTCCAACAGGAAACCGGCTGGAATGACTACGGAGCGAGAATGTATATGCCGGAGCTGGGAAGATGGAGCGTGATGGATGCGTTATCAGAAAAATATAACAGCTATAGTCCGTTTAATTATGCCATCAACAATCCTGTCATGATCATTGACCCCGATGGAAATGATGCCACAACTTACACGGGTCAGAACGCCATTAATGCTTTCATGAACTACAAAGAAAATATGGATGCAGGACGGTCTGCAAATTTCAATCGGTGTCGGCTACTTTTTCTCTTTTGAATGGAGACGGAAAAAATCCGTTTTCGCATATTGATTTTATCCAGTTTGCTCCTACTGATTGGGTATTTAATTTTCTTACTAATTCAGTTTATTGGAATAATAACGCCACGTCTCAGGCAACATCTGATCCTTTTGAAAAGTATCTGGGTAAAACAGGAAATTATATTTCAGCATATGGTATTGTAAGCTTGTTTGCCAATGGAAGGTATAGTGTAAATTTTGAACTTCAGGACATGTTGTCAAGCTTACCAGATCTAAATCAAGCTATAAATGCATCTCTATTTAAAGGAGATTTATATGCAGGAGCGACTATAAGCTCCCCAAGTGACGCTAGAGGTAAAACGCAGATGCAAATGATGGTATCTGAGAATCCTCTCATTCAGGAAGCGGCCTTGGGTATGCTTACGTCAGGTACAGGAAATGTCATATCCCGAAGTGTAAGGACATACAGTGTTTATCAAGGTCTAGAGGAGGGAATAGTAAGATATGTGGGAATAACCTCTAGGAGCCCGGCAACTCGTTTTGCAGAGCATATAGCGAATGGTGGCGAACGGTCTTTGCTTAGATTTGAAACGATAGAAGGAGCGTCCGGATTAACAAGAAGGCAAGCTAGAATTATGGAGCAAAATCTTATTAATCAATATGAACTACAAAAAAATGGAGGACAACTTTTAAATAAGATTAACTCAATTGCACCAAAAAATTGGTGGAAATTTGGAATAGAGAAATAAATGAAAAAATGGCAAAAAGAGTAATTACAAAAATAGGAGATATTTTCGCTGTTCCTATTTCTACAACTGAAAAAAGATATATGCAACTTATTGCATTTGATCTGACTCAGCTTAATAGTGATGTGGTTAGAGCATTCAAGAAAAAATATTCAATTAATGAAAATCCTACTTTAGAAGAGGTGATTGATGATGAAATATTGTTTTACGCTCACTGTGTTACAAAGTTCGGTGCAAAGTTAGAACTATGGGAAAAAATAGGAAATATTGAAGAAGTTGGAAATATAAAAGAAATAATATTCAGAGGAACTTCTCAATTCGGAAGAAAGGAAGGTGAAGAACGTATACTTGTTTCAAATAAATGGTATGTTTGGCGAATCAACGATGATGAAGTTACCAGAGTTAATAAGTTAGAAGGAGAAAATAGAAAATCAGAAATCGGGTTAATTGTAAACCCTTATGATATTGTTGAGAGAATGAAAACCGGAAACTATAGTTTCTTTTATCCTGGTTTTGAATAACGGCAAAAAAATATAAAAGACAAATTAAATGAAATTAAAATCAACAGGAAGTCAGGAAGTTGATTATTTTATACTTGATCTTAGAAATGGTCTGTATGAGTATATGGAGGAATTGGAAACAGCTTATTATCATGACGACATAGATCAGTGATAATTCTATAAAGGTTTTTGCAACAAGATCTAGAGAAGAAGCTATGGATATTGTAGAATCTACAGTTCTTAGTCTGAATGAGCTAAATGAAAGTTGCGATGAAACCTTAATTGAGACCATCGAAAGAGACAAAATAGCTGAAATTATTATTTTAACAGGTCATCTAATGAACTATAATTCGTTAGATGGAGATATTGTTGGAGAATGGAGAGAGTGGTAATGGCTTAATATAATCTTATTTCTCAATAAATAGAAAAGAAGGTGTATCATAATTAAACAATGTGGGTTGAGAATCGTTTAAACGAAGACCCTTCTTGTATAGGATACAGGAAAATTTCTTAAAAAAGGCCGTTTTCACGAGTTGTGAGACGGCCTCTTTGGTTTAAATCGGATGTATCCGGAACACCTGTTGTGTATGACGACAACGGCAATATGAAGGAGCATAAGGATAAGGGAATTTTAGAGATCCGTTACAATTTTCTTGATCTTCCAACCGCCATGAAGTTTGACCAGCTGTACTTTACCAGAGGCGTATGGCAGAATGTGAATACAGCCTTTACCTACCGGGCCGATGGTACCAAGCTGAAGAAAGTATATAAATACAGTGAAGACTCAGTATACAAACAGAAAATCACGGAGTACCTGGATGGTTTCCAGTACGAGATCGTGTCGACCAACGCAGATCCCCTGATCAAATTTGTCCCTACCGCAGAAGGATATTATAATTTTGAGAATAATAAGTATATTTACAGCTATGTAGACCATCTGGGAAATGTACGCGTAAGCTACTTTAACAATGGGAACGGCGCAGAAGTTCTTGAATAAAACAACTATTATCCTTTTGGATTAAAGCATGAAGGGTACAATACCCTAGCCGGAAATCCTGCGTATAAATATCAGTATAACGGTAAAGAACTCCAACAGGAAACCGGCTGGAACGATTACGGAGCGAGAATGTATATGCCGGAACTGGGAAGATGGGGTGTGATGGATCCTTTGGCGGAAGCTCTAAGAAGACATACGCCGTATAATTATGGGGTTAATAATCCCGTGTCTTTTATAGATCCTGATGGAAGATTATCCCAATCTTTTATGGATGGATTATCCGGATTAGGAAGTGGTACTAACACTAATACCGGAAGCGGTTTCAGTGATGGAATGGGAAGCGGGATGGACTATAACGGAAAACGGTTCATAGGAGGAGCTTCAACTCCTAATACAGCATTGGGACCTAGACCAAGTTGGTGGGAACGTGCCGCCAGCTGGCTGACCGATAGATTTAGAGGAAGAGGAGCAGGCATTACAACCACTTTACCGGGGGCCACAGTTTCAAGAGTAGGGACAGTAGAAGTAGGAGCAGTTGCATTGGAAGGATATGACCTCGGTATTATAACGAGGTCGGTTGCCGGAGCTTTAAGAGGAGTTGGCACCGTGGCCGGAACTGTATTAGGAAGTCTAACCCAAGCCGGTATTTGGTCTTTACCATTAATGCTGAATGGAGACAGTTCAAGTGCCCGTGGTTATGATATTCCTCTTACAGGAACAACGGATATACCAGCAGATAAACCAGGAAATTTATATTTATATAGAAATATGAGAAGTGTAAATGGTATACCTATGGTTGGAGAAGGTGCAAATAAACTAGGTTTAAGACCTGCGGATGTTAATTTTCTTTCTAATTCTACGATGATAACTCCTCTTTTTGGAAATGGTTTGTCTGTTACTGTTGGTTATGGAGATATTACACCATCAAACGTGCCTTTTGGGGATAATAAAACGACTCTTTTTAGGGTGCCGGCAAGTTCTTTAGTATCATATGGTTTACTAGGGCAGCCGGTCTATAACTCTAATAATCCTAATTATGGACAAATTCGTCCTGCAATTTCTATGAATATAGGAACATTTAAAACATTAGTTCAAAGTACTGCGCCACTTTGGCAAGCTGTAAAATAATTATGTATGGAAGAAAGAAATATTATTATTAAAAAAATTAAAGATAAGTTAAAAACGGATCTAGTTCCAACAAATATTTGTTCACTAACCCTTGATGAATATAGAAATTTTGTGATATCATTATTTGAGTATATAAATTCATACAAAGATAAATACGTTTTAACATATCATGATTTTAGAGAGTATGCAGATACTATTTATAGAGAAAATGAATTCGAAGATGATTGTTCAGAAAGGTTGGCATTTATAATTGATGAATTAGGAGTTTTTTACACTCAGTCTCCTCACTTTTGGGATTCTAGCTTTGAGAATTTCAAAGATAAAATGATAAGGCATATATCGAAGGGTAGTGGTTTATAAAATGCTTAATATGAAAGAGATAGAGACGTAATTAAAGACAAATTATAAAAAAGTTAGAAATTGAATCCTGAGAACATTTCCAAGATGACATTAGATGAATATAGAAATTTATTATTTCAATGTTTGAATATATAAATACATAGTTGAAAAGAGCTTTAATTTGTTATATAAGTGAAAAATTTAATTTTAACACGCTTCATCATTGTTAGTTTATTGTTGTATTGTTTAGCTATTAAAGCTCAATACAAAAGCTTTAATGATTATTTTTTTAATAATTATATTACTTACTATTCTTTAGGTAATTTTATGGAAAATAATAACATTATTGTTGTGGATGAGTCTGAAAAAATTAGTAAATATGATTTAAATTATCATCATGAAGAAAATGGATTAGTTAAAAATATCCAAATTGTCCATAGAATTCCTAAAGAAAAAAAATATTTGTTTTTATCAGACTACATTGTAAATGAAAATCTTGCAATAGTTTCGTTTTCTCTGTCTGATCATAAAAAGTATATTATTTTTACTTTAAAACGAAAAGATAGCAAAACTAACTGGTGGGAAACAATTAGTATTTACAATGGTAGTATGAATTAATAATTTATGATAAAAATTATACCCTTATCTTGCAGATTTATAAACCTCGAGTCACTAAAAATAACCCTAGTAAAATTGCTGGGGTTTAATTTTAAAATCCAGATGGAAACGATGCCAAAACTTACACGGTCAGGATGCCATTAATTCTTTCATGAACTACAAAGAAAATATGGATGCAGGACGGTTCGCAAATTTCAAATCGGTTTCGGCTACTTTTTCTCTTTTAGATGGAGACGGAAAAAATCCGTTTTCGCATGTTGATTTTACAAAGTTTGGAGCAGATGAGATCGAAGGTTATGGTGGAGGAAGTTCAACAAGCAGTACAGAGCAAAACTGCTGCCCTGACGGGGAAGACCCTTCTTTATGGAGAAAATCTTGGAATTTTATTGCAGATAATGTAATTTCAAAACCAGTTGAGGGAGTGCAGGTTGTAGGATATCTTTTTTACGGAACTGGGCTTGCGCTGGTTGACATTGTTAAAACTGGAGAAGCGGGAGACAAACACATAAAAATGGATATGACCTTATGGGGATTCCAAAATGGCTCTTTGGGAAAGACATTAAATTACAAAGATGGCACTACTATAATGAGCGAGAAGGAGAAATTCAAAAAAATAGCTATTCCTGGGATAGAAACGATGACAATGGGTATTGGGTTTAGATTCAAACCTTTCCAAAGTGCAATAGCAAACTGGGGAGTCAATACAGCTGTCAAAACAGGAGTCAAAAAAGGTATTTATCAATTAGGACCAAAATAACAATTATATGATAGATTTTATATTCGGAGGATTCGGAGCTCTTATCAGATGGGTTTTTATTTATAGATGCAACTCTAAAAAAATGGGGGAAGCATATAATGCCAATCCGGCAATCGAAGGCGGCAAAAACAGCATGGCAGGGTTTTTTATAGTTCCAATAGCGATTATAATCGGGCTATTGATTAGATACCTTGACAGCAAATAAACCCCGGTGGCAAAGTCTCTCGACTTTGAGCGGATAATAAAGAAGGAAGATGTATCACAACTAAACGATGTGGGTTGAGAATCGTTTAAACGAAGACCATTCTCGTATATGGATACAGGAAAATTTCATAAAAAAGGCCGTTTTCACGAGTTGTGAGACGGCCTCTTATTTTAAAATCCAGATGGAAATAACGCCAAAACTTATGGGTCAGGATGCTATAAACGCTTTCAAGAATTACAAAGAAAATATGGATGCAGGACGGTTCGCAAATTTCAAATCGGTTTCGGCTACTTTTTCTCTTTTGAATGGAGATGGGAAAAATCCGTTTTCGCATGTTGATTTTACGAAATTTGGATCTCCTCCGGATGATTTTATATTTAACCAGTATGGAAATTTTGTTAGAATTGATAAAACAATGGATCTGATAGATTAGTTATTGAGAATTCTATGAATGGTCTAGGCAAAACTTCCTATTTTCAGATCCTGTTAAAGACCCAAGAGATATCAGAAATTGTATCATTGATCGAGTTATATTGGTTAGTAAAAATGAAATTATAAATATGTTAAAACAGCAAGGGGCGTTTGATTCTAAGAATAAAAGTAATTGGTCAAATTTTTATACAGAAAGCAAAGGTGGAGGTAAATTTGATTACTCATATTCTGTTTTACCCTTAGAATTTTTTTCCAAGGGAGTTAGTTCTAATCCTTTGAGTAAGCCCTCTTCAGTATTATTTATTCCTGGAAGTGATAACACAGCTCAAAATCATATGAATTTTGGAAATTTTTTATGGGCAACTTCTGGTTATACATTAGGATTTAGTTATTCAACACTACAAATAGCTGCTCATGCAAATAGTTTAATAAATTCAAAAAGTAATGGTTATAAGCCTCAATGGGATTCTGCTGATGATCAGAAATCAATTATTAAAGGTGCCAACTATTCTGAAAGAAATAATTTGAGGGCACTAATAAGAAAATAATTTTAACACTAAAATTAAATAATTATGGCAATTAATTTTTTTAAAATCCTATTTTTTCTAAGTTTCATAAGTTTATATTCTTGTCAGAATTCTAGAAATACAGATATTGACTCTGTAATATCAAAATATGATAATCATAATTTTTCTTTATTTAAGGGATCATTTATTGCAATTAGACAAGAATATCCTACTGAAATTATATATATAATAGGTGATTTAGAGGGCAATAAACCTTTATATTTTGTGCATTATAATGCGGTCCAGAATAGTATAACAAAAATTAATAACTCCTTATTACAAAAATATAATATGGATGATTATTTTGACAAGGAAAAAATTAATAAGCTAATTATTAATTTTAGAAAATATAATTTTAAACTACTGTCTGTAGACGAGAATGATAATGTATTTATTAATCCTTTTGAGATAAATTCCCCAGCAATATTACTGAAAGTTCCAAAAGCATCTGGAGTAGAAAGAATTAGAATGGGATATTTTTATAAAAAATATAAAGCAAATTGGTATATAATTGAATGATATTAATTCGTTAATTTTTTAATCCATGAATGATAAAAATTAGCCCTAGTAAATTGCTAGGGTTAAATTTTAAGTTTTAATGGATTATCCCAATCTTTTATGGATGGATTATCCGGATTAGGAAACGGTACCTACACCAATACCGGAAGCGGTTTTAGTGATGGAATGGGCAGCGGGATGGACTATAACGGAAAACGGTTCATTGGAGGAACTTCTACTCCTAATACAGCATTGGGACCTAGACCCAGTTGGTGGGAACGTACTGCCAGCTGGCTGACTGATAGATTTAGAGGAAGAGGTGCAGGCATTACAACCACTTTACCGGGGGCCACAGTTTCAAGAGTAAGGACCGTAGAAGTGGGACCTGTGGAACCTTATGATCCAATGGTGGGAGTAAGAAATGATAAAGGCGGATTGCAAGACGTTAATATACTTGCTGTTCCGTATATGATTTTGGAAGCCGGTCTAACATAGGCCTTAATGCAGTTAGGGGTTGAAGGACATAAAGCACATAATTCAGCTCAGGTAGCAACACTCCTGTATGCGATGAAAGTTCCGCAAAACATAAACGGAGAACTGGGGGTTCTTAATAAGAGCTCTACAGTGATGAGAGAATTATTGACTGCTGCTAAGTCGGCAGATAAAGGTGGACTTACAGCTGTTGGAAGAGCATTACAAAAGCATGGTAGTAGAGTAGGAAGTGCTTTTCCAAAAGTAACAGGTAATGCAGAAGCTATGAATATGCAAGGAGAGACAGTACTCACTGAAATATTAACACACCCTAAAACTATTTTTACAGCAAGACATCATGCTGGGTTTGGAAATATAGTAGAATACAAAATACCACAAGGGCAAGGAGCTCGATTTAGTGTAGATAATAATAATTTATAGGATTTATAGAACCATAAAAAATGAAAAATTTTGAAATATTAGTAACAGATGTACCAGATAGAGAAAACTTAGTAGCAGAGATTTGGTATAATGAAATTTTGATTGCAGAAATTAATCAAGAGACAGAAAAGTTACAAATAGAATTCTTTCTTAATGAAAAATTAAACTTAGAGCTTGATGCTTTTTGCTACGCATTAGAAACTGCTAAAAATAAAATAATAATTGCTAATGAAAAATATGAATATTAGATCTGATATCTTCATGGGATAAAAAAAATTATGATCCTATGATTTAATTTTAAATAATTTGTGTATTGACTTTTTCAATATCCTTATTTTATTTGAAATAATTTCAAGAAAAACGGTGCAGAAGTTCTTGAAGAAAATAACTATTATCCTTTTGGATTAAAGCATGAAGGGTACAATGCCCTGGCCGGAAATCCTGCGTACAAATATCAGTATAACGGTAAGGAACTCCGACGGGAAACCGGCTGGAACGACTACGGAGCGAGAATGTATATGCCGGAACTGGGAAGATGGGGTGTGATGGATCCTTTGGCGGAAAAGATGACTAGATTTAGTCCTTATAACTATACATTTGATAATCCTATTATGTTCATTGATACAGATGGACGTTGGCCTTATCCAATAAATATACGGGCATTTGCACCCTTCAAAACGTTTGGAGGTGGTTTTGATGGAGATGGAGCTAATAGAGGATATACAACCTCTCTCAGCGCTACTTCAAGATTAAGCCAAAGTTATATTATGGATCCTTCTACTCATAAATATACTAATTTAGTAACTAGATCAGATCCATCACATCATCCGAAATTAGGAACGAAAACAGCTTCTGATGACAAAGGAAATATTTCTGATTTTAAATATAAAGTTAATAAAGACGGTAGTAATACAGTATTTTGGACTTCATCAATGGCAGGACATAATCCATTGGTATTTGCCTCTCCAGATATAGATGTTAAAACTAAATTTTCATTGACTGAAAATACTAAAACGGGTACCTTGGATATTATGGCAGTTCAATCGGGAGACAGATTTCCAGCCGTAGAAACATTTATTCAAGATACTAAGGGAAATGCTTTGTTTATCGGAGTAAGTCCATATGATGGTAACCCTTTTACAAGTTTGCCTGGTAATATTGATAAACCGATGATGACTTCTAATTTTACTGCTACTATTGATGAAAATGGAGTATTTACAGGCGTTAAAATGGGTGATACTCTATTTAGTGTACAAGAATGGAATAAAATGATGCAAAGTACACCGTTAAATGCAGATGATCAGAATAAATCAGGCGGACGATTTGGAGGAAGAGGAGCAAGTGGACGTTGGTAATAACAATTAAAGTTTTTTATGAAAAATATGCGAACAGTATTTTTAACACCTTTATTGATATTAGGATTAATTTCTTGTTTAGGGCGCAGACCAGAGCCTGAAATATATCTAATACAAAATAACTATAGAGGAAAGGTTAATGTAATTTTTAGTCAGTTGAAAGGACAAGAAATTATTTACGAAGGAGATAAAAGGGTATATAAAATCCCTGAAAATGGAATACTCTTAACGAAAGCAAAACCTGAATATGGCTTTGTAAAACATGAATATTATTTTGTAGATTCCTTAGGAAATAGGACTCCAATTAATATATTATTTGATAACCACCAGAACCAGAAAGAAATAGGAATATATAGAGATGGTACTGTTGGTGCATATGGAAATAGCAATGATAAGCAAAGCTTAAAATTTCAGGAATTTTATGTAGCTGATCAGGAATCTTTAGATAAATATTTTTCAATTCAATATAATAATGATTTTTTTAAAGCAGTTAAACAGGTTACAGGGATAGATTTTTAAATCTTTCATTGCTAGTGTGTGCATTTCGCTTTATTTTTTTTAAATAAAAACTCTTAATTTGCAATGCGTTATTGTATTATAATGTTGCAAGATTTTTGTTGAGTTGATACCTTTTTGAGAACTGAATGTATCATTTTTATATACTTTCTAAAGTAGAAATATTTAATAAATTAGGGTGTTCAATACCCTAATTTTTATTTTGAGTTTGGAAAAAAAATACAACAGTTATTTTGAGAAAACAACTATTATCCTTTTGGATTAAAGCATGAAGGGTACAATGCCCTAGCCGGAAATCCTGCGTATAAATATCAGTATAACGGTAAAGAACTCCAACAGGAAACCGGCTGGAACGATTACGGAGCGAGAATGTATATGCCGGAACTGGGAAGATGGGGTGTGATGGATCCTTTGGCGGAATTGTATTATCCAACAAATACATATAATTATGTGCTTAATAATCCATTGAAATTTGTAGATCCAACCGGTATGTGGATTACTATCCAAGATGGAAGTAATACCTATAGATATGTAAACGGGGGATTATATGAACAGAATAAGCAGACAAAAAAATGGGATGTTCAAGTAACCGTGGAGGAAGTAAGTTATGCTGGAAAAATTCTTTCGGCATTAAATTCAATGACTGGAGGTGATAAAAATTCATTTGGTAGTCAATTTTTAGAAAAATTTTCTAATGATCAGATTAATGCATCCTTACAGGATAGTAAAACATTTTCAAGTAAAGAAAGAGTAGGAACAAATTTTACAAGAGGTACTGAAATATATACTTCTTTCAAGCAAAATAATTTCTCCTATACTTCATTATTAGGAGAGAAGCCGAAACAAACTAGGGAAGGATTTTATGTTGATTTGTTTCATGAATTAGGACATACTTGGCTAAATCAGACATACTCTCATACCGAACTTAAAACAATTTGGCTTGATGGTGAAACAAATGGTTTAAGTGGTAATATATATAGCTCTGAAATAGCTGCGTCGTACATTGAAAATATGTTAAGAAATGAACAAGGCTTACCTTTGAGAACAAGTTATAGTGCTGATGTTCAAGAACAAACTACATTGGTAGATGTTGGGACAATTCGGCCTTCGCCTGTACAACTACTTAATGTTGGAAATTCTTTTAATTTTAAAAATAGAGTATTTACAATGCCAAATAGTATTCAGACAATCTATAATAAAATAATAAATAGTAAGAAATGAAACCAGTTAAAAAAATATTTTTTTTGTTGCTAATTAGTGTAACCTTATTTAGTTGTAACTCTATTACCAAACAATATAAGGATTTAACTCTGTATAATAATTTTCAAAGACAAAAGAAGCTTATTAAACCTTTACTTAGTACCGAAAAGAAACCTCTAATCTTAGTAATTTCATGGCGCAAACACTTATTGGAAAATGAAAATCTCCATTATATAGCATTACTATATAATCCTTTAACAGATGAGAAAAAATATTTGTGTACCTCTTCTGAAAAACCTTTTAAAATACAACACCTTAGAAAGTCAGATGACATAGACTACAATTCATTAACATATATATTGGATAATTATCAGAAAGGTAATGAAAAATATCTACTGTCACTACATGACTTATTAGATAGTTCGGAGGCAAATTATTTATATTTTGTTTATGACTTTCAAAAAAATAAAAGAATAAAAATTGCATCAATATTATTAGATGATGAAGGAAAGGTAATTCAATAAAAAAGATCTATGAGAAAAGTACTAGTTATAATCAAATTTTTCCTATAATAAGATCAATCAGAATAATATTTGTTGGGAGTAGCTAAAAAGCTACTCTTGTTCTTTAAAATAAGAGTTGCAAAATTAAATGAGATTGCTGCTATAGATTTCGTGATACTACAGTTATTAAATTTTTTTCTACATAAAAAGCTCCTCTTAATTTTGAGAATAATAAGTATATTTACAGCTATGTAGACCATTTGGGAAATGTCCGCGTAAGCTACTTTAACAATGGAAACGGCGCAGAAGTTCTTGAAGAAAACAACTATTATCCTTTTGGATTAAAGCATGAAGGGTACAATGCCCCAGCCGGAAATCCTGCGTATAAGTATCAGTATAACGGTAAGGAACTCCAACAGGAAACCGGCTGGAACGATTACGGAGCGAGAATGTATATGCCTGAGCTGGGAAGATGGGGCGTGATGGATCCTTTGGCGGAAGCTCTAAGAAGACATACGCCGTATAATTATGGGGTTAATAATCCCGTATCTTTTATAGATCCTGATGGAAGATTATCCCAATCCTTCATGGATGGATTATCCGGATTAGGAAGCGGTACCTACACCAATACCGGAAGCGGTTTCAGTGATGGAATGGGCAGCGGGATAGACTATAACGGAAAACGGTTCATTGGAGGAGCTTCAACTCCTAATACAGCATTGGGACCTAGACCAAGTTGGTGGGAACGTACTGCCAGTTGGCTGACCGATAGATTTAGAGGAAGAGGTGCAGGAATTACTACCACTTTACCGGGGGCCACAGTTTCAAGAGTAGGGACCGTAGAAGTGGGACCTGTGGAACCTGCAACACCTTATGATCCAATGCAGGATCCAAAGTATGATGCAGCGTATGTACGAAGATTCGATGGTCCTATTCAATATGTAGGGGGAGCAAATGATGTAACTGGTTTTTTTGAGGTAGCTGGAATAGCTCTCGCTGCTTCAGATAGCAAGGCAATGAATTATGCAGCTTTGCCATTTTTGTTAATGACAAAACATGGAGATGATGCATTAAAAATTCTAGCTGCTGAAAAAGGATTTATAATAAGTACTGGGAAAACTAAAAAGGACAATTAAAAGCAGATTACTTATTTGAAAATTCAAATGATGCAAAAAATTTCGGAGCTTCAGTTCTAGGAACTGATAAGAAAAGAATATATAATAAAACAGGTAAATGGATTGGTTGGGAAAATAAAAGTGGAGATCAAGTTTATTGGGGACACGGAGATTGGGGAAATGGAAAAGGTTCCTCAACATTTCCACATCTCAATTATAGTATAAGAGGACAGCAAGGACATTTCTTTTTAAATAATAAAATTCAAAGTAAGGGATTTGAGAATGAATTTAAGCAATATTTTAATTTAGGAAAATAATGAAAGATTTTACAGAAGAGCTACAAAAGATTTTTTCGAATACCGGAGATTCTGAGTTAAAAAGATATTCGTATCGCAATAATAAAATTAGTCTTGAAGCTGAGCTTTTTGATGGGGATATTTTGAATATTGAATTTGAAACAGAGATTTTATACTGTAGAAATATCGAGCAAAGAACCCCTTTTACTATAGGATATTTTGAATGTGTAAAACTTTCTGACATTGTAAAGGTGGAGAATAATCACTATACTTTTTCCGGAGGATTTGTAGAAATAATGAAAGCTCAAAGAAATAAACTGAATTTAGTATTTGGATTAAGCATTAAAGAGAATACTCATCTTATAACTTTTTCAAATAGTACCGTTAACCTGGCCTTTGTAGTGAACGAGAAAAATGATTTTAAATGTGAAATTACGTAATTTCTAATTTTCTGGTCATAATTGTTTGTAATTTAACAGCTTGTAAAACAAAAAAAATATATTCATCAAACTCCAGATATTACAGATTTTATTCCATAATTCACTTTAAATTAAACCCTAGTAAAATTGCTAGGGTTTAATTTAAAGTTTGCATTGAGGATTATCCCAATCTTTTATGGATGGATTATCCGGATTAGGAAGTGGTACCAACACTAATACCGGAAGCGGTTTCAGTGATGGAATGGGAAGTGGGATGGACTATAACGAAAAACGTTTTGTTGGAGGAGCTTCAACTCCTAATACAGCATTGGGACCTAGACCAAGTTGGTGGGAACGTGCCGCCAGCTGGCTGACCGATAGATTTAGAGGAAGAGGTGCAGGGATTACAACTTTCTTACCGGGAGCTAAGGTATCTCGAACTGGAACATTAACTGTAGGACAGGTTGAAGCTATTGATTATGATCCCGACGGTGTAAGACTGTTTGGATTAATAAGAAATGCTCATTATAATCGAATGGCTGAATACAGAGAGAGAAGAGATAATCCTTTTTCTAATGCAGGGGAATCCAGTCTTGACAGATCTTTTAGATTAATGAATAGTTCTCACATAGAAATCATGCAGGATTTCGGTGGTGGTGGGTATAATATGTTTGGTGGATATGGAAGGGCAGCGAAAATTGCGACAGCAACAGATGAAGTAGCTAGTATTTTTCCATCAATCACAGATGATATGTATGCAGCCGGACAATATTATATGTATTCTACTAATTCGCTTTCTGGAGGTACTTATACAAAATCAATATCAACACTTATATCATCAGATTCGTCAAGTAGTTTATCACTATTACTTAGAACAATGAATAATGAAGCGAAAAGTGTTGGTGCTCATACATTAATAATAGAAGGGACTTCAATTATTAATCTTAAATTATTTAATCCTGGATTAGCTCAGAGGTTGGGGTTTTTATATACACAAACAGGTGAGTCATCAATCCGTTTAATTCAAACTGTAAAATAATATAAAAAATGGAAAATATAAGTTCGTCTGTTATCAAGTCAAAATTTAAAAGAAGTAAACTTAATTTAAATAAAACAAAATTGTGGGAAGAGCTAAGCCTCTCAGTACAACAAATTATATCGGCTGAAATCAATTTAATAGACAATGAACAAGAAATTATCTGTTATTATAATAATGAATATTGGTGGATATTAACTAATAGAGGTATTACTATTTATGATAATAAAAATATTTCACATATTAAGTTGTCTGAAATTTTAAATATAGAATTGCCGGGTGATATTAAGAAGAATTCTACAAACGATTTTTTGAAGATTTTTACTCAAAATATAGTAGAGACGTTAAAGTTAGAAAAATCCTCATGGTTTGTAATTGTGGAAATTCTAAAGTTCATAACTAAAAAGAATATTAATGTAAAGTAATTTCTATATTGAAGAATTTACCCCCCTGTAATCTTCCCCATAAAGTGTGTAAGTTAACTTATAGTTTTAGACAAAGACTTCACTAAATAAATTAGGGTATTGACGACAATATCCTAATTTATTTCATATAATTTAAAATATTGCAAAAGTTCTTGAAGAAACCACTAGTATCCTTTTGGATTAAAGCATGAAGGGTACAATACCCCAGCCGGAAACCCTGCGTATAAATATCAGTATAACGGTAAAGAACTCCAGCAGGAAACTGGCTGGAATGACTACGGAGCGAGAATGTATATGCCGGATGTTGGACGGTGGGGAGTTGTAGACCCGTTGGCAGAACAGTATCGCAGACACTCAACTTACAATTATGCCGTAAATAATCCTATAAGATTTATCGACCCAGACGGGAGAGGTATTGAAGAAACAACATCAGGGACCACTTACACGGGAGCTGATGCTCAAGTTGCATTTTTACAACTAAGAAATTCAGTGTCAAATTCCTCTAACAACTTACCTGATTGGCGTGAGGATGGGAAAGGTAATTTAATAAAAGAAAAAGGAGATAATGCTAGTACATTATTAAGTTATGTTAATAATAATTGAACTCATCTCGACTTTTTCATCATCTTTTTACAGGCAATAACAATAAAAGCTAAATAATTAAATCCTATCCAGCTGGTAATGGTGGTATCAAACCTGTTGAGCACCGATCTGAAACTATCCAGCCAGGCATTTGTTCTTTCTATGGCGTATCGCTCTTTGTATAGTTGATGATCAAAATAATGGTCATTATCTGTATTAGAGTTTCTTTTATTATGAGCAATATTGGCTATTATCCCCAATTCTGACGCTCTTAAACGTAGATTCTCCGCATCAAATCCGGCATCAAAATTCACAAAAAGACCATCCAATGAGATACCCGACTCCTGTAAAAAATTGGTCATTTCTGTAAAATGTTTTTCAATATTAAACAAATCGTTATGATTTCCACACACAGGGATCGACATGGCCAGTGGCAAGCCATTTCGATCCGACAAATAAAGGGCATTAGTTGTTTTACGCTTTTTCCTACCCTGATATCCAACGGCTTCACCTCCCCTTAACGCCGGAGTGTGGCTGCCGTCTACATCTGCGCTGGACAAATCGATCATTGATTTATTGTTTTGTAAAATACCACTCCAGCAGGCTCTCCATATTCCGGCTTTACACCATTGACGGTAGTAGCCGAAAACTGTCTTATAATGTAGAACTTCTTTACTGAACAATTGTAAAACAGGTAAAAGATACCATTGAATGCCTGTTTTAAGTTTATATAAAATACAGTTAATAATCTCACAAATAGGTGCTTTTGATTTGAAACCTCTTTTTCCAATTGGAATATAAGGTGCAATTTCTAATTCTATTGTATCTTTGCTTAGTACTTGGTACAAGGGATAGGATTTTTTTTTGTTTAGCGGCACTAATTTCCTAATCCCTTTTTTTATAGCAAACAACTAATCTATTTTTTTTTAATAAGTCAAGATCACTTCATTATAAGGATGCAAAGCTTAGCGAATCCGCTGCGAAAACTTTATATTCTACACTTGAGGATGGAAAAGTTAATTTAGATCAATTAAATCCAGAAACCTTAAATAAAAATTTATTTGGATATAATTATCCGGGGGGAAAAACCCAAGAAAATATAATGGTGAATCCGATTATTCAGTACCACCAACTGAAATAGAAGTTCCAGCTTTTATTCACGATAAGGATTATGATAAATTACACGCTGTAGGAGCGGGTGCATTATTTAACAATACAGCTACAATTACAGCAGATGATCGTTTTGTTAATAGTATGGGTAAATTAGAAGACAAGTATCGAAAAGAAGGAAATACTAAACTTATGATTCAGGCAAAAATATTAGGAAGGGGATTAAATAGTGCTTCTCAGCCTAAAAGACAAACTATAAAGAGTATTTTGAAACAAGCTATAACATTTCCATCACTAAGATAATATATGAAAAGAAATAAAATTTTATTCGGTACAATGCTATTTAGCTTAATATATGTATTGTTAGGGACTTTGGTTGTTTTGGTTAGTTTTCCAGAATACTCTTTGTTCGACTTCGATTATAATAGCCCCCTATGGACACCACTCGTAATAATTACTTATCCTGTTAATATTTTATTATTTGGATTAGTTATGGTTGATGTCTCATTTTTATCAATATTCATATTGCAAACAATAGTTTTTCTAATTTTATGGTTTATCTTATATAAGCTGGTTTTATATTACTTAAAGATAAAAGATAGAAAAAAGAATTAATAACAACAAAGAAGGTGTATCACAACTAACCGATGTTGGGTTGAGAATGGTTTAAACGAAACCCTGCTCGTATAGAGATATAGAAAAATTTCATAAAAAAGGCCGTTTTCACGAGTTGTGAGACGGCCTATTAATTCTAAAGTTTCATGGAAGATTATCCTGTAATCTTCCCCAAAAACAGTATCATTTAAAAATATAGTTTTTAAATTTGGAATACTATGAAAAACAGTAAATTTTCAGAAGTTCAGATTATTAAGATTTTAGCTGAACAAAATCAAGGAAAAACAGTGAATGAGATTTGCCGTGAACACGGGATCAGCCAGCCGACATTTTACAAATGGAAGAGTAAATATGGTGGTTTGGATGTGCAGCAACTCTCTAAAATGAAGGAATTGGAAAAGGAACTCTCACAATATAAAAAGATCGTGGCTGAACTTACGCTGGAAAACGTGGTAATGAAAGATGTGATTGCAAAAAAGCTTTAACACCTTCCGAGAAGCGGGAACTGGTCGTTTATTCCGGATCGGAACACGGAATAAGCATTCGGAATGCGTGTAGACTTTTTATCATAAACAGTTCGGTATTTTATTATAAAAGAAAGAAAAATAATGAGGATGATAAGATTCGGGAGGAGTTGATTTTGCTCGCAGAACAGCATCAGACCTGGGGATTTTGGACAATGCACCACCGTTTGAGAAATTTGGGTTTCGGGTGGAATCACAAACGGGTTTACAGGATTTACAAATCGATTAAACTGAATCTAAGAAGTAAACGAAAGAAACGGCTTCCGGCAAGGGTGAAAGAGCCTTTGCTTCGTCCTGTTTATCCTAACGTAACGTGGAGTATGGATTTTATGCACGATACTCTGGAGAATGGTAAAAGCGTTAGAAGCCTTAATATCATTGATGATTTTAACAGAGAAATTTTGAATATTACCATCGACACGAGTTTACCATCAGCAAGAGTTGTTTCTGAGCTGGAACAACTAATCGACTGGCGTGGGAAACCTGAAAAGATAAGAGTTGACAATGGTCCAGAGTTTATTGCTGAAAAACTAAAAGACTGGTGCAATAAAAATGAAGTCGCGCTTCATTATATTCAGCCTGGAAAACCAACGCAAAACTCTTTGGTAGAAAGATTCAACAGAACTTTTCGGACAGAATTCTTAGATGTTTATTTATTTGAGAACATCAGTCAGATGAGACATTATTCGGAAATTTGGATGTGGATGTATAATAATGAGCGGCCTCACAAATCATTGCAATACCTCACGCCAAGGGGTTTTTTATTGAAATATGGAAAACTAACCCAAACTAAGGCCAACGAGTTTCCCACATTCCAACAAAATTTTAACAACGACAACAATAAATTATTAACTAAAAACTCTACTTTTAAGTGTACTTAAGATGGGTGAGATTACACTTTGAGCGAATTACAGTTTGATTACAGCCCGTATTTATATGTTTATGGGAATCCGATACGATTTAACGATCCAACAGGAATGATCGGAGAAGAAGATCCGCCGAAGAAAGGTTCTAGTCCTGATAACCCCATTGAAATTGGAGAAATTCAATTAACTAAGCATGTATCAGATTCTCGACTTGCGTTTATGGGTATTCACAGCTTATATGCTTATCATACCTCACAAAATAGTTTAGCTGCTGCAATTAGAAATAGTAATGCTGCTCTTGCTACGGAAAAGTTTGAAAAAAATCTTGCTTTTGCAATGGGAACTTTCCTAATGGGTGGAAGTAATCTTGCTGCTTCTGCAGGATGGGCTACTTTTGATACTGTGGTTGATTATCAAGATGAAGAGACTCAAGATGCAGTTGGAACTATTCAGTTAATGGCTATGCTGATTCAAGTGAGTCATGGAAATACTAATGGAATACAAAAATTTGTTAATGTAGATGCTTCTAGAATTAATATTGCAAAAGGAATTACTCGTTTTACGCCTCTACGTTTAAGTGGGGAACCAGTGAGTGCTGGATGGAAACATGTATTAGAAGGACATTTTAACAGACCATTAGGCAACAATAGATCAGTTTTTAGTACAACAGAAGAGCAATTAAAAAATATATTACAGAGTAAAACTGTAATTAATTCTCCATTAACACCATTGACTTGGGGGCAATTTCAAAGAACTGTAGATACAGGTCAAATAATAGGTAATGCATCTTTAAAGCAAGGAGGAGCAGCTACCTCTTAGATTAATGTAATTACAGACTATAAGGGAAATTTAATAACAACATATCCAATAGCACCATAATGAGTCATATTATATTAAGAAAATGGGAACAATTAAAACAGAGTATAATCCAGGATAGAGATAATTTGGATGCTTACTCTTTATTGAAATTATTACTAGATTGGACACAAGAAATAAAAGAGTTAAAGGATGTTCAAATACAAAATTTATATAAAGATTACTTCAGTTATTATGAAAAGCTAAATATAGAAGAGATCTTTTATGCAGATAATGTTGTTTGGTATTCATTAGATGAAATTATTCAATATGATATTATACAATCCAAAGTTGATTCTCCTCAATGGGCAATTATACATACGAGAGACATTATATTTAATCTTTTGGTGTTTAAATCTGATAAAGATTGTCCTTGTTGCCATGATGATAATCTTCGTGCATTTGTAGAAATTGACTCTGAAAAATTAGTCTTTGAATGTGATATATGTTTATGCGTAGTTGATGAAAATAATAATAAACAGAATATAGGAGAAAAGTTGATTGTTCCGGCACCTGCTTCTTTTATAAGGTTAAAAAACATTAAACCCAGTCCAATTTAATCAATCATACAACTTTGTATATGAAAACAGAACAATAGAAATAAATCTTTGGGATAATGTTTAGGTATAGAATAAAAGGGTTGATTTTTTTATATTTGTGGTAATGAATAAAAAACTATGAAAATATTGTCCGCTTAAATAAAAATCAATTTCCATTTTTGTGTACAATTATTGTTGACAATTTGGATGACAAGAATTTAAAACTAGATTATAATATTTTGAAAAATCAATTATTAGATTGGGAAATTAATTATAATATTTTTTCAGCAAATGATTTATGGTTCAACACAAACAGTATTTGATTACCTCAGATGATACGAGTGTCTCGCTCGTTCCTTTGTAAACAAAAAACCTCGCAATTTACGAGGTTTTTTGTTTACAAAATGCTTTGCAATTTAGTGTGTTTGAGAAAAGAATTAAGGAGAGCGCAGATATGTTGAGAGCTACATTATTTCCTAAAAGTGGAGGAGCGCCAGACTTTATAGATTTAACACAAGGACAAATTAAGGCTATTCAATTGGTGAAGAAAGTTCCTGCAATAAAATTAAATCATGCATTACAAGGAGCCGGAATTTTCTCAACAGATGCAAATTTTGCAAGAGAATTTATAAAGAAATATTAAAAATATGTATAGTTATATCTGTTATCTAAAAAAAAGCGAAGGAAATGCCCATATAACCCAAATGTTAAGTAATATTTTTAAATGTGACGAAGAATATATAGGTGATCTATTAAACCCTGAAAATTTTGAAATAAGATTTGAAAATAGAATATTGGATAATGTTTCAGAGTTTTATGTTGAATTAAATGTTTATCTTAATGATGATAATAATATTACAACTGTTTTTGGATGTAATTTTTTGTTTGGAATTGAGGTATCTAAATACTTAAACGAAGAAGTTTTAGTAAGTAGCCGAAACGATGATCCTTATGAGTGGATCTTAATTGGCGATAGCTCGTTTTTTATTGCTGAAGAAAAGGATAATGATGTCCCAGGTATTACTTTATTACGATCCAATAATTCTGAAATATCTTATAACAAGGCTATGCTTATCAGTAGTTGATTACTAAAATTAATACCTGCTTTGGGGAAGATAATTATCCTATCTTACTAGTATGTAACTTGATCCTACGAATTTATAAATTAACCCTAGTAAAATTGCTAGGGTTTAATTTTAAAATCCAGATAGAAATGACGCCAAAACTTATACGGGTTAGGATGCCATTAATGCTTTCATGAACTACAAAGAAAATATGGATGCAGGACGGTCTGCAAATTTCAATCGGTTTCGGCTACTTTTTCTCTTTTGAATGGAGACGGAAAAAATCCGTTTTCGCATATTGATTTTACAAAGTTTGGGGCAGAGAACATTAATGAAGAAGCTAATTTATTTCAAAATTGGCTTGCTAATTTAGATGAAGAGCCTACAAATTTCTTTGGTAAAGGTGATCTTCCAAACTTTCATAACAAATTTGATGAAATGTATTCGCGATTTAAAAATACCAAAGGAGACGGTATTTTTAGAGCTTTTGGGCATGGCGATTTTGGTGGAATATGGATGGCGACAATACATTTATCAGAAAGGCAGAAAATTTTGATAAGTCGATGAAGGTTAAAATAAAAACTGGAAAAATGTTGATACCATAAAAAATGCTGTTTTGATATTGTATGTTTGTAGATCAGGTACTGCCACTAAGGATGACGAGTCTTTAGAAATGAAAATATCTGCTGCACACCCAAATTTAACAGTGGTAGCCTTTCATGGTTATGTATCATATGACGAATCGGTTAAAGGAATACAAAATGTAAATAAAAGACTAAATTCAGGAGATGGTATGGGAGTTATTGTTTTTTATAGAAATGGAAAATTTCTGACAGGTGAAGCTTATAAGACATTTAGACAAAGATTTAAAAATTTTCAATAAATTATAAAATGAAGAAAAGTATATTAATTGCAACGATAGTATTATTAGGTTGTGGTAAGGTAAGTAAAAAGGATGCTATCACAGAAGATAGTCATAATATCGCAAAGCAACCTTTTGCTACAACCTCTGAGATGTCTAATCTTCCGTTCATCAATAAAGATATAGAAGAAAGCTTAAAAAATGCAATAATAAAAGGAGATACTATTTCTTATCAAAAATGTTATAAGCAATTTGTAATAAATGGCTATGATAAGGAATTTTTATACTATGCAATTCTTATGGCTGAAAAAAACAACTACAAAAAAGCATATACAGATATTTCTAAAATTTTATCTATCGGAGTAGATGATCCAAAATATAATTTTTCAAGTAAGTTTGGTACATTTACAATGTTAAAAGCATATGAGATGGGTGACGAGATAGGAAAGGATAATGTGACAAATAGATATATAAAATTTAATAAGCAAATTCCAAAATCTTCTTCAATTTATTGTAATGATTAACTAATAATTAGTAGTCCTTAAGACAAAGCATGAAATAGAAGAAAATCATCTTACAGATTTTATTCAATAATTCACTATAAATTAACCCTAGTAAAATTGCTAGGGTATAGCAGTAGAATAGTTCAGCATCCTGATGGAAGATGGGGATTAGTTATAAATCATGATTATACTAAAATTATACAAATAACAACAAGTTCAGCAGTAAAATGGAAATAGAATTTTTATTAAGCGAAAAAACCTTATTAATAACTAGTTATATCAAGCTTATTGGCAAAAAGGATTTCGACAAAGTAATTATTAAAAAGAATGATATTAAATCTATCAATATGCAATTTGGAGAAATATCCAATCAGAATTTAGTAATAAGAGTATCTTTCAAAACTTTCAAAAATGATTATATTTTTAATACTTCTGATATTCTAGTCAAGAATAGAGAAATTATTTTGATGGGAATTCTCAATAATCCTTTAGGATTATACAATCAAGGATATATAGATAATTTTAAGTTGCTTTCAGATAAAAGAGAAAAAATAAGATGGTATGAATTGACAAATAAAGAAAAATACTACTATTTAAGAGGATGTTGTTTATTAAGTGGAGTTAGAGAAAATATAGATAATACCTCTTCTATTATAGTCATTGATTTATCGAAAGTTGCAACTGATTTGGATGTATATTATGAAATTGGAAAAGCATTTTTTAATTCATACGGTTATTTTGGTACTGAATTTCATTCTTTTAGAGATTGTTTAGTTAGTATTGGTGAATCCATGAAAAAAAGAGAAAAAATACCATCTTTAAAAATAAAAGGATATAGGAATTTCAAAAAATATTTTTCAAAAAATATTTTATTTAGTGATTTTTACGAGCAATTTACTAGTGTTGGTTTTGAAATAATAAATTAATAATACATTTTAATCTAGCAATTATAATATGAAAAATTTGTAGTTTGGCACATTATACATAGCCGATCTCGCAAAATTAATTCATGATTCACTAAAAATTAACCCTAGTAAAAATTGCTAGGGTTAATTTTAAGTTTTAATGGATTGTCCGGATTAGGAAGCGGTACCTACACCAATACCGGAAGCGGTTTCAGTGATGGAATGGGAAGCGGGATGGACTATAACGGAAAACGGTTCATAGGAGGAACTTCAACTCCTAATACAACATTGGGACCTAGACTGTACGTCTTCAAACCAACTTAGACATTTTAGTTTAAATCCTTAAGGAGGATTTTCGATTTATAAACTTACTAATTTTTGTTGGTTATATATTTGTCTTCTTTTTCGGATGGATTCCGCTTTTGTTTGCTTTCTTTTTTCCAAAATCTGTTCTGATCTTCCGAAGTACACATCTGCTGGAGTGAGGTTATTTATCGACTCGTGATAGCGCTTGTTATTGTAGTTTTCTACAAACTTCTCCAGTGCCTGGATGAGTTCCTCGGGATGATAAAAATGATTTAGTTTCACTACATTTTTCATCGTTCTGTGATAACGTTCAATCTTGCCCTGGGTCTGCGGATGCATTGGTTTTCCGTGAACCTGTTTCATCCTTAAATCGTCTTTCAGATAGCTTTTCAACTCATTGGAGACGTAGCAGGAACCGTTGTCCGAGAGCAGTTTCGGTTTGGCTTTGGTCTTTAATTTTGCTTTTTTAATGGCTGTGTCCACCGTTCGTTTCACATCTTCGGCTTTCATTGAGTCGCATAGCTCCCAGTGAATGATGTAGCGGCTGTAATCGTCCAAGATCGTGCTCAGATAGTACCATCCCCAGCCTATGATCTTGAAATAAGTAAAATCTGTCTGCCACATTTGATGCACAAATTCCGTTTTGTCTTTGAACTCATTTGCTGCCGAAAGAAGAAAATGATTCGGTGCCGGGATTAAGTCTCTTTGCTTCAAAATCCGGTAAACACTAGATTCTGAAATAAAAACACTTTGCTCATCGGTAATTTTGTAGGCCAGTTCCCTTGCAGATAATTCGGTGTGTTCCAAAGCGATCTCTACTACCAGATCTTTCTGTCTTTCAGGAATGCTGTTCCATTGCCTATGGTTTGTTCTTTTCGTAGTTTCCAAGCCATCATAGCCGTTTTCCAAGTAGCTTTGATACCATTTGTAAAAGCTGCTTCTAGCAATTCCAAAACTTTCCAAGGTTCGTTTCACGCCGAGTTCACTTGTGGTTACCGTTTGAATGATCTCGTATTTCTCAGCTGCCGATAATCTCATATATTTCCTGTATTTATCGATTAATCCAGCCTGTCTAAACTTTTTTTTACAATGTCATAGCGAACGACCAGATCAGCTACGATCTCTTTCAAACGTGCATTTTCCTTCTTCAGATCTGATACTTCATCACTCGTAGCCTCGCGAGCGACATCTCCATTTAAGCGCTTCTTTCCTGCTTCCATAAACTCCTTGTTCCAGGCATAAAACTGCGACTGTGCAATATTATGGTTCCTGCAAAGTTCGGCTACGGAAGTCTCCGCTCGAAGACCTTCCATCACGATTAAAATCTTTTGCTCTGCAGTGAATATTCTGCGGGTGTTCTGCCGAATATCTTTTACGAATTTCTCGGTCGGTTTCTTTTTCGGTGTTGCCATAATTAAAATTACTCTTTTTATGAAAACACTCCTTAAATTTTTAATGTCTAATGTCCACTTTTTGCTGACGATTTACAAGCCTTGAGTTTTAATTTTAAACTCGTCTCCAGTCTTATTTTCTACAACATCATTAATTTTGCTAGAATTATATTCTTCTTCTCTATTGATTTCTATAATTTCGTTCTCATTTTGAATGATAAAATTTAAACTAATATCTTCATATGGTTTGTTTGCCTCATCAAAATGTTTTTGATGCATTTCTTGATAAAATACATTTCCAACTTTATGCTTTCCCAAACGTCCAGCTCTTCCAATAAGATTTTTAAATTTAATTAGGTTTTTATCTCCTAAAATTTTTGTTGCTGTCGTAATGTATATGTTTTTTGTTGTTGTATTAACTCCTTCGATTACAGAAGATGTAGCAAGCAATGTTTTTAGTTCTGAAGAATTAAAGAGATCAATTACTTTTTTTTGTATGAATTTTGGCATAGGTCCATAATGTATTCCTATACCGTTTTTAATTGCCTTTATAGGAGCCCATTCTGGATGAAAATCAGATTCCACACGATCAATCCAACCTTCAGAGATTTTGCTATCTTCATTTAAAGAAAAATCTATTTTGTCCAAAAAAAAAGTTTCTACATCTGATGGAGAATTAAAATATATCAGATTACTTTCAGTGCTATTTTTGATATCTTCTAGTAAAATCTTGCTAAAAGATTTAAGTGGAATGAAATTCTTAGCTACAGGAGCATAATCAGAAGTTAAAGTTTTAAAATTCAAATTATCTAATCCATTAATTTCATTAACTAGCGGTAATAATAAAACAACTTTATCAGCCACATTCAGCGTATCGATAAAAGTTCTGTTTAATAATACTTCTCTACTACTGTTAATTTTATCACTTAACTTATAAGCTTCATCTATCACAAATAAGTTTATCCTTAAATTAAAATATTGAAAAATTTGATAGTATTTCTCTTGAGTTCCAATAAAAATACTTTTATCACCAATAATACTCTGTTCTTTTATTGTATCATAAATGGTATATCCTAAAGGTTTAAATAAAGAATTAAAATCTTCTATCAACTCATCTGCCAAAGAATTTGTAGGTACTAAAAAGACTATCACACTAGGCTGTTCATTAAAAATAAATTCTTTCACCAACATCGTTTTACCAAAGCTTGTTGGTGCAGAAATTAACACTCTTTCATTTTCAATAATTTGATTGTAAATTTTTACCTGCTCTGGAGTAAAAGAAATATTACTATCATTATGATTCAATAAATTACTAATTTGTATGAATTCCAATTGCTTAGAAAAAAAAGAATCATTTTTTTTCTCATTATAGTATGGAGACAATTCATAAAGGAAAAGATCTTCAACATTTACGTCGCTTTCAGAATCATCTAAAAGTTTGATTATAGATTCTCTATTTTTTTGATTTATCATAATTAGTTTTTAAGATCAATAATTAAATCCAAAGCTGCCCTTTGAGCTTTATATATCAATTCGCTTTTAGATTCAACAGGTAAATGATATAAATGAATATTATAATGTGGTGGGAAATTGGATATTTTGATATTATCAACTAGATCATAGGTAACTTGATAAGTGTCAGATTGATTTCTAGTATGCAAGACAAATCCAGATAAAATGAGTGGCAATTGTTTGATTTCGTCCGAAGTTTTTTCGCAGATGTCTCCAGTAATATCTTTAAGTATAATTTCTGTATCTGAACTTGTTACGTTTTTTATAAAATCTGATAATTTGCTATTAAAGCTGCTATCTTCAATTATAGAATGAATACCTTTATTTAAAGTTTTATAAAATTTTGCTTCGCCTAGTACTAAGGTTGTATCAGAAAACATACATACGTCTGCGCCCGTTGATACTTTAGTTAAATTTTCGTTCACAGCAATAACACCAGTAATTAAATCATTATCAACATAATCAATATTCAATCTTGCCAAAAGTGCTTCTGCAAAAAAAGAGTAATATGTCTCATTTTGATTTGATGAAATAGAAGTATAAATTTCCGCATCATTGACACTTGCCTCTCTGTTTATAAAGGAGTTTTCTATAAATCTTTGTAATTGAATTATTCTTTGTTTTGGAGAAATTGCATTGTTTTTTTGAAAAAGATAATTCAGTTTACTTTCATCATACAATATTTGTAAAATATATTGATCTACTTCACTGAAGGTTAAAGAGTGGCTATATACCGAAAAATTGTACTTTTTACAAGTACTGCATTTTTTGTTTAAAATGGTTAGTGACATTGGTTTTAGTTTTTAAAGATAAGTCTATAGGCTTGTCATTTTAGCTAGTAGGCGATATAATGACAGTTCATAGCAACATAAGTCAAACAACTTGAAGTTGTTCTGAGTTATTCCAATTAAGAAACATTTTATTAAGAATTAATTTAATCGATAGGAATTCTTTTTTCTTTCATTTAGGTTTTATCAATGGTTTATAATAGTTTTTAAGGATTTATAAATTTAAAATTCTTTTTAATATATACAATGAATTTAGTTCACTAAAGGGTGCATTTAGCAAAAATAACAAAGAAAATAACGCTAAAATTACGTAATTCCATAATTTGGATATAATTAACATCATTTCAAAATTAGGATCACGAATTAATATTAGCCACAAAAAAGGCTCAACCTAAGTCGAGCCTTTCCTATGAAAAAGTAATTATCCCGAATTACTTAATTTTTTATTTGCTGATTAGCTTCTCCAGCCTCTCCATCATTTCATCTTTCTCTTTCAGCATTCTTTCGTACAAAGCAATTTTCTCATCATATAATTCAACAACTTTATCTATTGGATTAAATGTACAATGATAATTCATTGCAGAAGCAACTGAGTTATCTTTAAAGTCGTGGAATGTATTTGATATTATGTTGATAGCTTGCTCCTCATTAAAATTCTGAAAAGCCTCTAAAGGAATTTTAAGCGCTTTTGAAATTGCTTTCAAAAGATCATCTTCAATTACATCTTTTTGTTCCAACAGAGAAATTTTTTTTTGATTCCATTCCTCGCCTAAGTCAAAAGCTAAAGCCTCCTGCTTGATTCCAAGCATTTCTCTAAAGCGTTTCACATTTCTTCCCTGATGTATTTTCTGTTCCATAGCGGTTATCAAAATTTAAAAGGCTTAAAGATAAAGCCATTTCTGTTAATTCGTCTGAATTGTAAAGTTAAAAAATTATCCTGTAAAATATCCCTTCCAACGGATATTTTATTCACTGAAAGAATAGATTACTCAGTGGTAACAACAGAATTTAGTTCTCACATTTCAAAACCTATTCTTATGAAAAAGACAAAAATATCTTTGGAGACGAGTTTCTGGGCAATCGATGAAATTGAAAATCCATTTCAACTCATCAATGCTTTTTTAAACTATTGTACTATAGATAGTTATAAAAATACGCTTAGCGAAATTATGCTATATGTCTACAAAGCGGAGGTCTGCAAAAAAGACCGTCCCGGAGATGTCTTTGATTTTCATACTGCCGTAAAATCATTTATAAGAGCAGGATATCTGCTGACATTCAAAGCTAAAAAATGGAGAGTAAAAAAGACTCCCGAAGAATGGCAGATCATAAGTCAGGCATCTTTGAACAAGGAAGAATATGAAGATCCGTTTTTGGTTTTTCAAAAAGCATTTGAATGCAAAACACTGGAAGAGTACGAGTTTTTCCTTAATGAAATTGTTCACGTATCACTTTCACCTTACAAAGAGGAATTTGATTATGACCTTATCACTCCCCACATTTACCTTGTTAAAATGTTGGACGCAGCACAGATAATGAGTGAAAGAGGTCTCAAAAAGATCAAAAATAAACCAACAAACGATCCTGAATAATATATCCCTTTCCAGAATAGAATATCCCTCACTCCTTCGTCAACTTTACTAAAGCAAAATTATTGAAATGAAAAAGAACACACCCTTTAGTAAAGAGAAACAGCTTGTACAAACAAGAGAGCAAGCTGAGATCGCATTAAGTATTCTGGTTCAGAATTCTCAAGGAGAAGATCTTGAATTAGGCATATTCTGCCTGCGTGACCAACTGAATAATCCCAGACTTACAGAACTGCTCGATAGCTATCCTGATTTGATTCAAGAATACGAATTGGAGAAATTGTTATCAGGAAAGATTGAGATCAAAGATGCAAGCAGGCGGGATATCAAAACGGCAGGACTGCTGTCCTGCTTGTTATTACTCATTCACTTTTACTTTGACAAGGATAAGGGTAATTTGAGCAAATGCAAGGTTGATGATGTGAATCAATTTGATAGCATAAATTATATAATGAATGCAATCACTTCCGAGGAATGTATTAATGAGCTATTCCTACTAATATTATCAATAGTCGGAATTGATTACTTTAAGAAATATCAAGAAAATATGAAAGACCCTGATTTTGTTTTGAAACAGACTTTGGGATTTGACAGCGATCCCGAAATGGGTGTACGTATCGATATGATGGTATGGTTTGCCTTGGTTCGCTTATTTATTGAGGCTATCTTTATATACTACGATAGTGATTATGAAACTAAAAACGATCAGCTATGAAAACGCCAAATAAATCTCCATTTTCAGTTCTCGCCAACGAGTTCTTGGAAAGTACATTGAATCAGCTTGTACACGACTATTCAATTGTTCAGATATTCCACAAGCAGGAAAAAAACTCAACGAAATCACACCTACTGATCTCCGTTTCTAAAAATGCAGATGCTTTAAAATTGCAGTCAAAAAGATGGGTTGCCGAAGTCAGAGAACAATATCAGGTCTATATTTATTTCATTGATTATTCCAGAATTGAATACCAATTCTCGAAAGGTCATCCATTCATCGAATACTATTGTCAGCAATCATCAATGATTTATCAGAAAGAAGACTCTCGTTCTTCAGTTTTGATCAATAGAAACTGGAAAAAATATCACAAAAAGTTTAATCATTACGAAGATAATTTTCACCACGACCACGAGATACATCAGTTACAGGTCGAAAGGCTGATCGCTGAGAATTCCTACAATAGTGTCTTTACTTCTTATGAAAAACTGATCGAATATGATCTTGAATATTTGGAAGAATTATTTACCGGAAACAGAACATTCGACATTGATCTGAACAAAAGGATAAATAAACTGCTGATCTACATTCCGGAACTCAAACAATATTTTGTCAAAAAGAATCAGCACCAATATTTTATTAGTGAAATTTTTGAAGAAACAAAGAAATCGATTGAAGAGGATGAGTTAATCTACAATTCAGAAATGTTTGATTCATTGCGCATTATTTCGGATTCATTGTATAAATTCATCTCAGTTCGATTCTACAATTTGAAGCATCTTATAAAAAAGCAATACGAGAAGATATGTAATGCTGATGAAGACTTATCCCCAATCGAGGAATCGCCAAAAGATGAAATTCTCGACCGAGCTATTGACAGAATATTGACTTTCGCAGAATTAGAACAGATCTATTTTTTTCATCAAACTACCTATGGGGAAGTAAAAACTTACTATTTACTGCTAATTGGTCTGAACGTAAACAATGAAAAAATTAAAGCCATCACCCATTCTTTGATGAGCCTTTTTGGAACTCAGTATAAGTTTTTATTGGTAGGTCACGATCGTTACTGGATTCAAAAGAATCTCCGTGAGTTCCAGAGTTTCTTTGTTTTCATTATGCAAGGTAAAAATCTCGTCTATTCCTCAGATAAGTATCATCCGGAACCACATTGGGAAACGCCCCATCATCCACAGCACAATGACCTGTATTTTTATTACAAAAGCACATTGGGAAGTTCATTGCAGTTTTATAAACTGATTGATGGAGAAAAAGAAAATTATCAAGGGGTAGATAATATCTTTGCTTTATTTCTCTTGTCCTTTTGTAGAACATACATCTATGCAAAAACCTACTATCTGCCAAATTATATGACCACCGAAGCACTTTGGCAACTATGTATCTACGCAGATATGGACATACATAAGTACCACTATCTATTTGATCAATTCTCTAATAACATATTTTCTTTTACTGATTATAATATGAGCGTACATCACAGTATAGCAAAAGTTAACACTGAGAAAGCAGATCAGATGAAAATGATTGTAGACAAGTTGATGGATGAGCTCAAGGAAACTGTGCTCGGCGGTAAATTAATACTGAGTTTTGAGATAGACTCTTTATATGAAAAAACTATTAATTGAAATGCACGTTCTTTACAATTCAGGACTCTATTCCTCACTTTTCCTCAGTTTCAGATGATCTATGAATAAAATCAAATTTACACTTATGAAAATAGATATCATTACAAAAGAAGATTTACAAATATTCAAGACAGAATTACTGGAAGAAATTAAGAACCTGCTTCAAGTCAAAAATTCAGAAAAGAAATTGTGGCTAAGATCAACGGAGGTCAAAGAACTTCTAAAAATTTCCACTGGAACATTACAGAACCTTCGTGTTAATGGAACTTTGTCTTACACCCGCATTGGAGGAACTTTATATTACAATTACAAAGATATCGAGCAGTTATTAAATAATAAGCCTTCATAATTACTTCATCTTTCTCAAGCTTTTCACTGCGAGATATTTCAATTGGATATCAGCAAATTACTATCAAGCAAATGAATTACATCAAACATTTAACAGCCTTCTTTGGGAAAGTAACACTAGAAAACTCATTAAATTCCACGCATATCAGCCTGTATATGGCTTTATTTCAATTCTGGAACTTCAATCGCTTTAAGAATCCGATTCATATCTCTAGGGATGAGGTTATGCGAATTAGTAAAATACACTCAAGAGCTACTTATCATAAATGTATAAAAGAACTACATTCTTTAGGTTATTTCGACTACCAGCCTTCTTACAATCCATTCGAAGGAAGTCAAGTTAATATGTTTGATTTTTCAGGTGAATTGAAGCCTGCTCCGAAGAGAAAAAGGAAATAAAGGGAGACTAATAAAGACTATTGATGCCAATACATATCAATTATCTAATGTAGGAATTTCTCTAAATTATATTTAGGGAAATTCTGCATTTATGTCTCAGGCAAAAGAAATAAAAAAAATACCAATAGAGGAAGTAATTGCATATTTCCGGTCAGAAGGTATGGAATTAACAAAAGAGGAAGCTGAACAGGTAATGGAATTTCTATATAATCTTACCTTAATGATCATCAAAAAGTACTTCGTTTCTGATCAGAAATGATACTGGTTAATCCAATATATTCTGCTGAAATCTGACATTCTACTATTCTATCAAACTTGAATATTACTCAACAGAATCAAATTTTAAAATTATGAAAACAGCAGATCTATATATACGCGTATCGACAGATGAGCAAGCGGATTGTAAATCGTCAGCAAAAAGTGGACATTAGACATTAAAAATTTAAGGAGTGTTTTCATAAAAAGAGTAATTTTAATTATGGCAACACCGAAAAAGAAACCGACCGAGAAATTCGTAAAAGATATTCGGCAGAACACCCGCAGAATATTCACTGCAGAGCAAAAGATTTTAATCGTGATGGAAGGTCTTCGAGCGGAGACTTCCGTAGCCGAACTTTGCAGGAACCATAATATTGCACAGTCGCAGTTTTATGCCTGGAACAAGGAGTTTATGGAAGCAGGAAAGAAGCGCTTAAATGGAGATGTCGCTCGCGAGGCTACGAGTGATGAAGTATCAGATCTGAAGAAGGAAAATGCACGTTTGAAAGAGATCGTAGCTGATCTGGTCGTTCGCTATGACATTGTAAAAAAAAGTTTAGACAGGCTGGATTAATCGATAAATACAGGAAATATATGAGATTATCGGCAGCTGAGAAATACGAGATCATTCAAACGGTAACCACAAGTGAACTCGGCGTGAAACGAACCTTGGAAAGTTTTGGAATTGCTAGAAGCAGCTTTTACAAATGGTATCAAAGCTACTTGGAAAACGGCTATGATGGCTTGGAAACTACGAAAAGAACAAACCATAGGCAATGGAACAGCATTCCTGAAAGACAGAAAGATCTGGTAGTAGAGATCGCTTTGGAACACACCGAATTATCTGCAAGGGAACTGGCCTACAAAATTACCGATGAGCAAAGTGTTTTTATTTCAGAATCTAGTGTTTACCGGATTTTGAAGCAAAGAGACTTAATCCCGGCACCGAATCATTTTCTTCTTTCGGCAGCAAATGAGTTCAAAGACAAAACGGAATTTGTGCATCAAATGTGGCAGACAGATTTTACTTATTTCAAGATCATAGGCTGGGGATGGTACTATCTGAGCACGATCTTGGACGATTACAGCCGCTACATCATTCACTGGGAGCTATGCGACTCAATGAAAGCCGAAGATGTGAAACGAACGGTGGACACAGCCATTAAAAAAGCAAAATTAAAGACCAAAGCCAAACCGAAACTGCTCTCGGACAACGGTTCCTGCTACGTCTCCAATGAGTTGAAAAGCTATCTGAAAGACGATTTAAGGATGAAACAGGTTCACGGAAAACCAATGCATCCGCAGACCCAGGGCAAGATTGAACGTTATCACAGAACGATGAAAAATGTAGTGAAACTAAATCATTTTTATCATCCCGAGGAACTCATCCAGGCACTGGAGAAGTTTGTAGAAAACTACAATAACAAGCGCTATCACGAGTCGATAAATAACCTCACTCCAGCAGATGTGTACTTCGGAAGATCAGAACAGATTTTGGAAAAAAGAAAGCAAACAAAAGCGGAATCCATCCGAAAAAGAAGACAAATATATAACCAACAAAAATTAGTAAGTTTATAAATCGAAAATCCTCCTTAAGGATTTAAACTAAAATGTCTAAGTTGGTTTGAAGACGTACACGCGTATCGACAGATGAGCAAGCGGATAAAGGATATTCCCAAAGAGACCAGGAAGAACGTTTAAGACGTTTCTGTTCACAGAATAATTTTACTGTTGGTAAAGTTATTTATGAAGACCATTCTGCAAAATCTTTTAACCGTCCTGAATGGAAGAAGCTTTTGAATGAACTTAAGAAGAGAAGTTCTAAAACCAATGTGATTTTGTTTACGAAATGGGATCGTTTTAGTAGAAACGCAGGCGATGCCTATCAGATGATAAGCACGCTCTCAAAATTGGGTGTAGAATTACAAGCCGTTGAACAACCGCTTGATCTTTCCATCCCGGAAAACAAAATGATGTTGGCGATATATCTGGCTGCGCCTGAGGTTGAAAATGACAGAAGAGCACTCAATGTTTTTTATGGGATGAGAAGAGCTGTTAAAGAAGGTCGTGTTATGGGCAAAGCTCCATTTGGATATGCAAATAAGGTTACAGAGAATGGAAAAAAGTACATTGCGATCAAAGAACCGGAAGCAACAAAAATGAAGTGGGCATTTACTGAGTTGTCAAAAGGAATTTATGCAAGCAATTCTATAAGAACTAAAATAAATGAGTCTTTGAGAAAAAGTGTGAGCAGGACATCTTTTCATATAGCAATTCGTAATCCAATTTACTGCGGTAAAGTGTTTGTTCCAAAGCATAAAGATGAGGAAGCCTGTTTTGTAAAAGGTCAACATGAAGCTTTGATCAGTGAGGAACTGTTTGACAAGGTACAAGAAATATTAGATGGTAAGAAGCGACCTCAAAGACCAAACACAAAAATCACTGTTCAGGAAAACTTTCCTCTTCGAGGGTTTCTAACGTGCCCTAACTGTGGTAAGACAATTACTGCTAGTGCTTCGAGAGGTCGAAATAATAGATACTATTATTATCATTGTAATTCTATTTGCGGATTCAGAGAAAGAGCAGAAATCGTCAATAAAGTTTTTGAAGATGGATTAATGACATTAGAAATGAATGCACCAGTTAAAAAATATCTTAAAAAGCTTTTAACTGAAAATTATCAGAACTTCATCAGCGATCCATTAAAAGAGAAAAAGAAAATATCTGACGAAATTGATACTTTAAATAACAAACTTTCTTTTGCTCGAAACAAGTTTCTTAGTGAGATAATTGATGATGATGAATATCTCGAGATTAAAAGAGAATGCAAAGACCGGATTTTAAAGTTGGAAGAAGAACTAAATAAAAGTTCAGTTCCTCAAATTAGCAATATAGATAAACTGCTCGAACAAGCCTTAGAGACACTTCAAAATATCGGAAAACACTATCAAGAAGGGGAAATTGAGATAAAGCGTGCAATAATTGGTTCGATATTTCCTGAAAAATTGGAATTTGACGGAAAACATTATCGAACCGCCCGGATGAACTCAATAGTACACCATATCTTTCAGATTAATAATGAGTTAGATGGTGTAAAAAAAAGAGAAACGATCAAAATGATCATTTCTCCTTGAATGTAGACCCACAGGGATTCGAACCCCGACTGACGGTACCAAAAACCGGAGTGCTACCGTTACACTATAGGTCTTTATTTTTTGGTGCGGCAAATTTATATAATTTATTTTAAAAACAGAAAAATATTTCACAAAAAATCATTGATGGCGGCTTTATTTGTTGATATTCAAAGAATTATTTTTAGAACAAATTCACTTTAAACCCTGTAGCGGGAGCAAAATAAAATAAAAACCTTATCTTTGCAAAAAATTGGGCTCCAAAAGTTGGAGAAACCCATTAATAACCTGTCCTGAGCCTAGGCAAAGGATTATTAAACATTTTTATGTCGAATATTGTCGCCATCGTTGGACGTCCCAACGTAGGAAAATCCACACTTTTTAATCGTTTACTGGAAAGAAGAGAAGCTATCGTAGATTCTACTGCCGGTGTTACCAGAGACCGTCACTACGGAAAATCTGACTGGAATGGGGTAGACTTCACGGTGATCGATACCGGAGGGTACGAAGTTAATAATGATGACGTTTTCCAGGAAGAAATTTCAAAACAGGTTCAGCTGGCCATCGATGAGGCTACTTCTATTATTTTTATGTTAAATGTAGAAGAAGGGCTTACCGATACCGATTATGAGATCCACGAGATGTTAAGGAGATCAAAAAAACCGGTCTATATTGTCATTAATAAAGTGGATTCTGCTAAAGAAGAACTGGCTGCTACAGAATTTTACCAGTTGGGAATTGAAAAATATTACACACTGTCCTCAGCTACCGGTTCCGGAACAGGTGAGATTTTGGATGATATTGTAAAAGATTTCCCGACGACAGAGTATAAAGATCCGTTTGAAGGACTTCCTAAAATTACCATTGCCGGTCGCCCGAATGTAGGAAAATCTACCTTAACCAATGCTTTGCTGGATGCGGACAGAAATATCGTTACAGATGTTGCCGGAACAACCAGAGACAGCATTCAGACGCTTTATAATAAATTCGGTCATGAGTTTGTGCTGGTAGACACGGCGGGAATGAGAAGAAAATCTAAAGTCAATGAAGATTTGGAATTCTATTCTGTAATGCGGTCTATCCGTTCGATCGAGTATTCTGATGTCGTGATTATTATGGTAGATGCTACTCTTGGCTGGGAATCCCAGGACATGAACATTTTCGGTCTGGCACAGAAAAACAGAAAAGGCATCGTGATCGTGGTAAACAAATGGGACCTTATTGAAGATAAACAAACCAATACCATCAGGGATTTTGAAAAATCCATCCGGGATAAGATCGGTCAGTTCAGTGATATTCCTATTCTTTTTGTTTCAGCATTGACCAAGCAGAGAATTCTGAAAGCCGTGGATATGGCCATGACGGTATACGAAGACCGTAAGAAGAAAATTAAAACTTCAAAATTAAATGAAGTGATGCTTCCGATTTTTGAGCAGACCCCACCACCGGCCAATAAAGGTAAATTCATCAAAATCAAATACTGTGTACAGCTTCCGACGCCGTCTCCGCAGTTTGTATTTTTCTGTAACTTACCGCAATATGTAAAAGAACCGTACAAAAGATTTACTGAAAACCAACTGAGAAAAGAATTCGGATTTACCGGAGTTCCGATCGAAGTGTACTTCAGACAGAAATAACTGACCATCCCTTTTAGATTTTTCTAAGAGGGATTTTATTCTTTATTAATGGAAAAAAAAGCGTAGCAAAAGAATGAATACGATCGTTTTATCAGAACAGTTTTCACTGATTAATACCTGGATCAACGAACTGAGAAATGTTGAAATCCAGCATGACCGGATGAGGTTTCGTAGAAATATGGAAAGAATCGGGGAAATTGCGGCTTTTGAAATCAGTAAAGGACTGGAGCAGAAAGAAATTGAAATCCAGACGCCTTTAGATAAGATTACAGCAAAGGAAATTGCCGTTCAGCCGGTAATTACAACCATTCTCAGAGCCGGAGTGCCTTTGTTTCAGGGAATTTTAAATTATTTGGACAGGGCAGACTGTGGTTTTGTGGCCGCCTACCGAAAACATGATGCCAATGATTACTTTTCGATCAAGCAGGATTATCTGACATGTCCGAATATCGACGGAAGACCGTTGATCGTCGCAGATCCGATGTTGGCAACAGGGGCTTCCCTCATTGAAGCCATCAAAGATTTATTAACCAACGGAAAGCCTACGCAACTTCACATCGTTGCTGCCATAGCCTCAAAACAAGGGGTTGAAACCATAGAAAAGGCCTATCCGGATGCAAAAATCTGGGTAGGAGTCATTGATGAGCAGTTGACCTCAAAAGGGTATATCACCCCGGGATTAGGCGATGCAGGAGATTTAAGCTACGGAGAAAAGCTTCAGAGATAATTAATTCATACAAAGATCAAAATCTTTCCGGGATTCAACCATATTAACGGCCTTGCTTTAACCCGTCCGATGTCGGCGTCATAAGTAGGGCTATTTTTGCATTCAAGGGTCAGTCCACTCAATATAATGCTTAACAAGGTTATTCATCAACCGCCATCACCAGAACACTTACCGTATTGCTGCCCGATTTCAAAATTTCCCACGCGATGGAAGCCAGCGTGTTTCCTGTGGTAAAAACATCATCAATCAGCAAAATATGATGTCCGGAAATAGGCCTTGTCATAGAAAACAGGTTGCCTGTTTCAAGACGGTGTTGCTTATCTTTTAAAGCCTGCGCCTGCGCGTAATGATTTCTTTTAAGTAACTCATGGTCAAAAGGAATGTCATAAAACCGGGATAAGGTCTCAGTAAACAGATGCAATTGATTATATCCCCGCTTATTTAATTTTTTCGGGTGTAGCGGAACACTTACCAGCAGATCCGGTTTTTTATCCTCAAAGTCCAGTCGTTCCGTAGTCCAGTCGGCCAGAATTCTTCCAATTTTTTCCCTCCTTTTATATTTCAGTTCATGGATGATTTTCTGACTCAGATTTTCTTTCGAAAACTGCATCAGTGCGAAAGCATTTTCAACGGGAAACCGTAATTTACATTTCTCTTTTATAAAATTTTCACCCGGGTAATGGTCGTGTGTAAAATGGATATGCTGAAGACAGAGATTGCAGACCATGAATTGGCTGTCGATAATTCGGTTACACCCGAGGCAGCGGTTCGGAAATAAAATATCTAGGATCATTTGTGTGCTGTATGATACGAAGATAGAAAATTTGGAGTTAAGATAAAACATGTCATCAGAAGATAATATACGTCTCAACAGTTTAAAAAGTTCTCTGTTTTGAATGGGTTTTGATTTTTAAGTTTTAATTTTGAGTATATATATTTGAAGAAAATGAGTCTTGTTTTTGAAAAAGAAATACAGGTTACAGAACAGCATATAGACGCAAATAATCATGTGAACAATGTTCAGTATGTTCACTGGGTAGAAGAAATTGCAGGTGAGCACTGGGATTTTGTGAAGCACAAAACCGATTTTCCTGATGATATCTGGATGCTTCTGGATCATCATATCCAGTATAAAAAACAGGTGTATCTGGGTGATGTAATCAAAATAAAAACCTATCCGCAATCTCCGGAAGGAATCCGGCAGCCAAGAAAAGTGGAGTTTTACTGCAATGGGCAGTTGGTTGTGGATTCTCTGACGCTGTGGGTGTTTATAGATAAAGAAACGAAAAGAGTGAAGAGATTGGGAAGTGACTGGCTCGATAAGCTGGATCTGTAATATGTGGATAACGCAATTTCCGGTCTTCCGGAGCTTTCCTGCACATCAGTATGAATTGCCTTAGCGCAACGTTAAATTATATTAAATTATTCTGAAAGAATGGGTAATCTGATTTTACCGTTACCTGACAAAACTGAAACTCAAACCAATTCCTTATCTTTGCCATATGATACGTATTACAAAAATTTTTACATTCGAAACGGCACATGTGCTGTATAATTATGATGGAAAATGTAAAAATATGCATGGACATTCTTATAAGCTGTTCGTAACAGTGAAAGGAAAACCTGTCAATGATTTGGAAAATCCCAAGAATGGGATGGTGGTCGATTTTGGAGATATCAAAAGTATCGTAAAATCTGAGATTGTGGATGTATGGGATCATGCAGTTTTAATTAACGGACTGTCTCCCCATAAACAGCTGGGCGAAAGCCTGGAAGATCAGGGGCATAAAGTGATTTACTGTACTTTTCAGCCTACCTGTGAGAATATGCTGTACGCCATTGCAGCTAAGATAAAGTCAAAACTTCCCGAAGGAATTTCTTTGGCTTATCTTAAACTTCACGAAACGGAAAACTCTTACGGAGAGTGGTTGGCAGAAGATAATCAGTAATATACATAATAAAAACTCACAACGGTGTTAAAGACGACCCTCAATTTAGAACCTGGCAAAAAAGTATACTTTGCTTCCGATCAGCATTTTGGCGCCCCCGACCCCAAACAGAGTAAAGTGCGTGAGGAAAAGTTTATCCGTTGGATGGATGATATCAAGCATGATGCTCAGGTTTTGTTTTTAATGGGTGATCTGTTTGATTTCTGGCATGAATGGAAGCATGTGATTCCCAAAGGATATGTCCGGGTTTTAGGGAAAATTGCCGAACTCAAAGACCGCGGAATCCATATTTATTTTTTCGTTGGAAATCATGATCTGTGGATGAAAGATTATCTTGAAGAGGAGATCGGATGTACGGTTTTTTATAAAAAACAATATTTTGAAATGGGCGGGAAACAGTTTTTACTGGCTCACGGTGATGGTCTGGGACCCGGAGACAAAGGATATAAGAGAATGAAAAAAGTCTTTACCAATCCTGTTGCTCAATGGTTTTTCAAATGGCTTCATCCTGATATTGCCATGAAAATCGCCCTCTATATGTCACAGAAAAACAAAATGATTTCCGGTGATGAGGATAAAGAATTTTTAGGAGAAGATAAAGAATTTCTGATCATTTATTCCAGGGAAAAGCTGAAGACACAGAAGATCGATTATTTCATCTATGGACACAGGCATCTTCCGATGGTTTTAGATCTGGATAACAAGGCTAAATATATTAATCTGGGAGACTGGATTTCGTATTTTACCTATGGTGTTTTTGAAAAAGATTTTGAATTAAAAACGTTTGACGAAACCACAAAAAAAAGTTACCCCTTAAAAGAGGTAACTTTCGAATGAGTTTGACCTCATTCTGTTTTTAATCCATATTCCGCAATTATAACAGCAAGAATTCGACCAAAATTTTTAATCCCATATTAAAAAAGTATTAAAAGACTGTTGTTGAATAATATCATGCTCATTTTGAGACAATAAAAACAGCATGAAAATAATTTTAGAGACCATTGAAAAGTATATTTAACATACGTACGGAACAGGAATTTATAGAAGCCTGCCTGGAAACATTTCGTTTTCAATACGAAAATATTGAGGTGTACAGGAAATTTGTAGATTTTTTAAAAATTAATCCTGCTGATATCCACGAAGTAAGCAAAATTCCTTTTTTGCCCATTGAGATGTTTAAAAATCATCAGGTTTTGGATAAAAATGTGACGACAGACCTGTTTTTTCAAAGTTCCGGAACCACACAGATGAATTTGTCGAAACATTTTATAGCCGACGAAAAAATCTATCAGGAGAGTATTTATAAAAGTTTTGACTGTTTTATCGGTAAGCCCGAAGATTTTATTTTTCTGGGCCTGCTCCCGAGCTATCTGGAAAAACAGAATTCTTCCTTAATCTATATGGTAGATTATTTAATGAAAAAATCTTCCAGGCCCGAGAACGGATATTTTCTTTACAATCACTCGGATTTATTAGAGTTATTAAACACTTTGGGCGATAAAAAGATTATCCTCTTCGGGGTTTCTTTTGCCCTGCTCGATTTTTTAGACTTTTGTGATGCTGAAAGAAAGGATGATGTTCTGAAATTTTCGGATCATTTGATAGTCATTGAAACCGGCGGAATGAAGGGGCGAAAAGAAGAAATGACCAAAGATGAACTGTTGAAAACTTTGCAGGAAGGTTTTAAGACCGATAAAATTTATTCGGAATATTCGATGACAGAACTTCTCTCTCAGGCATATTCTTTAGGAAACAACGAATATCAATGCCCGGGGTGGATGAAAATTCTGATCAGAAATGCAGAAGATCCGTTTAATTATGAAACAGAAGGCAGGACGGGTGCTATCAATATCATAGACCTTGCAAACATTCATTCGTGTTCATTTATTGCCACTCAGGATTTGGGAAAGATAGTTGGGGATAAATTTCAGGTTTTAGGAAGAATAGACCACTCGGATATCAGAGGCTGCAGTCTGCTGGTTTCTTAACATCGTTACATTCAAAATTTAAGGTTATGAAGTTGAAAATTGAAGAATTAGTTCATGCATTCATCCACTATCATTGTGATTTCGAAAAAGAAATCATTCTGTCCAATCACTTTCAGGCTGATTGGGAGGCCGATATTCTGATCATTGATTCGGAAGGTTTCAGTCATGAAATTGAAATCAAGCTTTCAAAAAGCGATTTTAAAAATGATTTCAAAAAATCTTATATCAATACGAAAACGGGTGAAAAGTTTCTGAAACATGACAAGATCTCCTGTGGAGATTATATCTGCAATGCTTTCAGTTTCTTGCTGCCCATGGGAATGGTAGATCACTCTTTAATTCCCGAACATTGCGGAATTATCGAATTTTATCATAATGTCGATTCCTGGGAAACCGAATTTTATTCTGTCCGAAAACCCGGAAGAGTGCATGAAGACTCTTACTGGAAGCTGAATGATAAAGATCTTTTTCTCAGAAAAATGGCATTGAATTTATTACAGAGAAAAATGGAAATAAAAGGAAGGCATGAAGAACTGATCTTTAAAAATCCTTTTGAAATAAAGAAGAAAAAATAAAATACCCCTAAAAAGACCTGTGCTTTTCAGGGGTATTGCATGATGTAGTTTATGTTTTTTTATTCTCCGGCTGGTACTGCAGTATGGGTTTGCAATAACAGTCTGTAAGTTAATCCTCCGAATACGGCGCCTAAAATCGGTGCTGCCCAAAACAGCCAAAGTTGTGACATGGCATGTTCACCTGCAAAAACTGCCTGAGAAAGGGATCTGGCAGGATTTACGGAAGTATTGGTAATCGGGATTGAAATTAAATGAATTAATGTTAAGGCCAGTCCGATGGCAATTCCTGCAAATTTTCCCTCTGCGAATCTATCTGTGGCTCCCATAATAATGATCAGGAAAAAAGCAGTCAGTAAAAATTCAGCCAAAAATGCAGCTTGCATCGAATAACTTTTTCCAAAATACACGGCATCACCGTAAAAATTGGAGGCAAAAGCACCCGGGGCTGAAAAATCCGGTGTACCGGAACCGCTCAGAATCATATATAGTGCTCCTGCAGATGCGACAGCACCTAAACATTGAGCAGCAATGTAAGGAATAAGGTCTTTAGCGGTAAATCTTCCTCCGGCAAGTAATCCGAATGAAACAGCAGGGTTGAAATGCCCTCCTGAAATGTGCCCTACGGCATAAGCCATCGTTAAAACGGTAAGACCGAATGCCAAAGCAACACCTACAAGAAGGATCCCCAGCTGTCCTCCGGATGAAGGGGCAATTTGTGAGGCGAAGATGGCGCTGCCGCAACCTCCGAAGACAAGCCAGAATGTACCGAAGAACTCGGCAAAAAGTTTTTTCATCATAATTGTTTTGTTTAAAAATTAGCTCAAATTTAATATTTAATTTCAAATAAAAACAATATATTTAATGTATATTTCAATTTTATAGGCTTATATTTATTAATTTCGTAATATTATTTTTAACTCATTTATTTAAATAGTAGAATTATATTCTTCATGGCAGCTGAATTGCATAAAATAAATCTTTATTTTTATTTAAATAATTTAAAGTGTTTTAATGAAAAAGTTTTTGTTTCTAATTGCAGCATCTTTTATTCATGGCTCTTATTATTCTCAGGCAACAAAAAAAACAATACCCTGTTATGATCTTTCAGCAGTTTTAAAGGTAGAGCCTACTTCTTTATATAAGCCGCATCTGGATGCTTCCAGAAGCTTCGGAATAAAAATTTTACACAATTCAAAAACAGTTTCGAAATATGTCAGCAACGGAAAGTTCCATAAAATAAAAAAATCCGGGAAAGGATACCGTGTACAGAAGCTTGACTACAGCAGGCCCTGGATGGTATCAAAAGCCAAAGCGACCCTCGAAAAAATAGGAGCCCGGTTTAGCAAGGAAACGAAAGGCCATACCTTTACGGTTTCGTCGGTTACCCGTACACTGGAAGATCAGTGCAGATTAAGAAAAGTTAATACCAATGCATCCCTGGGGATAAGCTCCCATAATTACGGAAATTCTTTCGACATTTCCTATATCCGGTTTAATGATGTTGTGAAGTACAATCCCAAGATGGAAGCGGCTTTAGAAAAGGTTTTAAAATATTATGCGAATTCCGGAATGATTTATTACATTAAGGAAAAGCAGCAAAGCTGTTATCACATTACGGTAAGGAATTATTAAAAAGATTTCAATTATCAGTGAATACTTGTGTAATCAGTTTACTTTATCTAATTTTATACCACAAAACAGACCGTGAAAATATGACAAATTTAAATCAAAAACAGTATGACCAGGCAATCGAAGAATGGACAAATTGCCGCGGAAATTATTCTGTTATTCAAAAATTAATTTCAACCACGCAGATTTTTCAGATTTCAGCATCCCAGATCGATCAGATCAAAAAAGTAAACAATTACAAAGAATTCTGTGCTAAAATTGGCGTTTACAGTGATGAGATCGTTTTAATTTTAGTAGCACTTGACGAAAATGGGAAAGAAATTCTTTCAGGAGATTATCCCTATAGCCCGTTAGCTCATTTAAAAGGGGAGCTTGCGCTTGTTGAAAAAAGACAATATACGGTTATTAACAATGCTGTTCTTTCCTCGGATCTGAGAAAAGTAGACAGCGATTCGGATATGTATTTTCCGGTTTCCAATAAGCCGGTAATGGAACAGGATAAAGCGCTTGATGCTATTGAACGCTGGAGAGATGAAGGCCAGACCTGGTTCTACAGAGAATGTTCCGAATTCGGGGGTAGCGGTATTTTTCAGCAGTTTTATGTACCTTCCCGTAATTTAGATCCTTATGAGGCCGGAAAAGTACTGAATCATTTTGTTTGTTCATTCGGCTTGAAATTTTCTGACGTGTATCAGAAAATGCTTGTTACCGTTATTTTTATTGCTTTTTATGATGACCAATTGGAGAATGGTAACGGAAGCATACCGATTTCTTCCAATACCTATGACTGGTCACAGCCTTGTCCCCCGATTTGCAGAGTATAAATTTTTAACTGAACTTAATTGTGGATACCTATAAAGTAATACTTTATCTTAATAACAGTTTACTTGTCATTTGTGCTTTAATAGGAATTTTGAAGTACAAATTTTTTAAAAATACAGAAAAATGGTATGTTTATTATATCATTTTTCTTTTTTTGATAGAAACTGTTGTTAAAGTCTCTCTTTATGTTTTTAAGCATGACGATGTCAATTTTTTGTTTCCCTATTATGTTTCAGGGGAGTTGTTGCTCCTGGCAGGACTGTTTATAAAAAAATCAAATCTGTCGTCTTATTTGTATATTCCGGTAGTACTCTTAGTGGGATATTTTTTTATAGACAGTAAAATTGAAACCAATGATCTCAAGAAAGTGATCTCCAATATTGTAGTGATCTGCTTTGCCGGATATGCGCTTCTGACAGAGATTAAAAATAATACGATCAGCAACAGATTTATCCTTGCAGACAGCCTTATATTTTTATATTATGCAGTTTCTGTATTCGTATTTTTCCTTCTGCGTCAGATGGAGAATTTTTCGAAGGGAGAGATGTTTCTCATCTGGAATATCAATAATATTCTTTGCTGCTTCCTTTATATATCAATCATTTATACCTTTTTAAAATTAAAGAAATAACCCTCAATATCAGCTTTTTCATTACTTTAATTGTCGTTCTGGTGATTATTGTATCTTTTATTTTGCTGGCATACAGAAGTTTTATCCAGCGGATTATCAAGGAAAAAAATACCCAGCACGAAGCCGAAGTGCAGCACCAGAAAAGTCTTGTTTTAGAAAATATTAAAGCCCAGGAAGAAGAAAGGAAAAGAATTGCAGTAATGATTCATGATGATATCGGGAACCGTTTGAATATCCTTTCCCTATGGCTCAACAATCTGGATACCAAAGGGGATGAGCTGATTAAAAAAAATATTTCGGGGCAGATGTCCTCGCTTATTGACTCTGCAAGAAGTATTTCCCATTCACTATATCCTGTAAATCTTGAATCAGTGGGTTTGGTCTTGTATATTGAAGAACTCATCGCCAATCTGGCGACCAGAGTCAATATTACCCTTACGGTAAGTCCGAAATTTCAGAAAAAAGACATTTTTATTGAAGTTCAGCTATACCGGATCATACAGGAATTTACCACCAATGTTCTGAAGCATTCAAAAGCAACAAGAATCCGGATCTACATCAGAGATGACCGGACCAGCCTGGGGGTGGTGATTTCCGATAACGGCGAAAGTTTTGATTATGAAGCTGTAAAAAAGGGAATGGGTATAAAAAATATTGAATCCAGAATCAAATCTATGAATGCTGTTCACAAATGGAAAAATATCCCGGAAAAAGGAAGCCGTTTAATCATTAAAATCCCGTACAACAATGAAATCCCAAATTAAAGTAGCCTTAATTGATGATGAAGAGCTGATCCTCGAAGGCGTAAAAATGTTATTGTCCTCCGAACAGAATATTTCGGTGGGGCTTACGGCTAACAACGGCCCGGATTTTCTGAAAAACCTGGAGCATATTTCCAAAGATAATTTTCCGGATATTGCTCTGGTGGATGTTCAGATGCAGCCAATGAACGGTTTTGAACTCGTGGAAATTTTAAAGGATAAATACCCTGAGCTCAAAATAATCATTCTTTCTTCCCATTATAAAACCACCATTTTAGGATATATGGTGAAATTGGGAGTGTCCGCATTTCTTCCTAAAAATTCCAACCGGAAAACGTTTATCGACGCCATTACCATGGTGTATAAAAACGGGGTGTTTTTCACTGCCGAAGATCATCAGATGCTGTTTTCCTACATGAACAGTTCATCTAAAAAGAAAACCCTGTTTGAAATGGATGATGAGCTCTCAGACCGTGAAAAAGACGTTGTAAAGCTTATCTGCCAGGAGTGTACCAATAATGAGATTGCTGAAAAACTCTTCATCAGCCCAAGAACGGTGGAAAGCCACCGGCAGAGGATTGTTGAAAAAATAGGCGCAAAAAATACAGTGGGCATTGTGATCTATGCCATCATCAATAATATTCATCCCGTAGAAAGAATCTGATTCCGTAGAAATACGGAATATTTTATTTAGTAGTTTTTACTCTAGTATCCTGAGCGTTTTCCTTGTTTCTTTGAAAAGTCTTTAAATGACACGGTTTTTAACATCTAAACAATGAATATTGTAAACTGTTAAAAATAAATACATAGGATCGGCATGGAAAAAGAAATGATATCAATCGGAATATTTTTCGATGGGACAGGAAATAACGGAATAAATGCAACTTCTTCCCGGATGCCTGAAAAAAATAATCAAAGCTACCAGAGTGATATAACGAATATCTACAAACTTTTCAGATTGTTCAGTGGCAGCGGAAAAATATATATAGAAGGAATAGGTACGGTTTCCGGGCAGGAAGACAGTGATTTTGCCATGGTAACCTGTAAAAATCCTTATGGATATACCGGCTACTCTTCCGACGATAAACTTACTGAAGCGCTCCTTTTCATAAATGAGAAAACACGCGATCAGACGAAAGAATATCATTTTTATATCTATGGATTCAGCAGGGGAAGTATGCTGGCGAGAAATCTGTGCAACGAACTCATTCTGACGGAAAATATAAAAATTAAATTTCTGGGTATTTTTGACACGGTAGAATCTGATCCTTTTAACGAGTATAATGTCAGTGTCCTGCCTGATATTGAGCATGTTTTTCATATCTGTGCCACAAACGAATGCCGGTATTTTTTTCCCCTGACCGGTATTTTTGATGAATCAAAACAAAGAGAAGATACGATTTTGAAGACAGGAGCTTCCGTATGGAAAGAAATTTTTGTTCCCGGAGCGCATGCTGATATCGGAGGAGGATATCTGGAAAGTTCACAGTCGGTATATATTTCAGCAAATTATACCAACAATAAAGAGCTTGTCGATTATGTAGAAACCATACGGACTTCAGATGAAGATTCGGAAGGAAACAGAATCTGGGAATTCCTTCTTGAAGGATACTCGATAGATGAAGGAACATTCTTTTCCCAGGCTTATATAAAAAGAGATAAAGTTTATAATGACCTTGCAAAGGTGTACGGAAAACTGATGCTCACTGAAACCAATGCAGTGCAGACCGTATTCAGTACAGAATTCGACGAATCCAACTTTGAAATCAATGGCTCCCGGCATGCGTTTTTGTTTGATTTTTCAAATAAACTGGAAAGATATATCAAAGATCTTTCACCCGACCTGAAACCTGTTTATAACTACCGTGACTTTGCAGAGTACACGCATATTTCTGCGAATTTCGGTTTATATCCCCACGTTTTATATAAACAGGCAGAAGTTCACCTTCATACTGAAGCCATCAACAACGGTCTGAATGTACCGGGTAATGCAAATCTGGACAGGACAGGAGCGCCATACCCAGAATTACAACAGCTGGAGGATGGCACTATTGTGGATTATGCTTACGGAAGCAATATTCCGAATAACGATACCTGGAGTCGTTCTATATTGATTAAAGAGAATATATATAATAAATATTAGTACTTTTTCAGTTTTAAATTTAGGTGCAGAGCTGTCCATGTATTTTGGGCAGCTCTCTTTTTTATGAATTCCTTAGCTGTTACAGAAGATCACTATTGGTAGGTGCAGGAGCATTTGCAACGGTAAAAAACTATTGACTTAAAATACATATTGATCTGCTGAAAAAGGAATGGTATAAAAATCCTCTTCTGCAGTTAAGATTATCTGAGCACTGCTAAATGAACAATTTATCATGCTTTTATATCACATTCGGCAATTCATTTCTTTTTCCGTATTTTTGCACCCGAAAAATATTCAGTATTAATTCTTAATTATTCACACATGCTTTCTGTTCAAGGTTTAGGACTACATCATTCGGGGAACTATTTGTTCCAAAACGTAAATTTCACGATTAAAAAGGATGATAAAATTGGTTTGGTTGGTAAAAATGGAGCGGGAAAATCCACTTTACTGAAAATGCTTTCCGGAGAAATTACTTTCTATGAAGGAAATGTAGTTCCTGAGGGAAACATCACCATAGGTTTTCTGAAGCAGGATCTTGATTTCGTAAAAGGAAGAACCGTTTGGGATGAAACCATGCAGGCTTTTGAGCAGATCAATGCCTGGAAAGAAGAACTGGAAGAAATAAATCATCAGATGACGGTAAGAACCGATTATGAAAGTGATTCTTACACGGATCTGATCAACAGAATGACAGATCTGAACGACCTTTTGATGCACCATGATGCGTATAACCTGGAAGGGGATATCGAAAAAGTGTTGTTCGGTTTAGGTTTTAAAGCAGATGATTTCCAAAAAATAACGGACGAATTTTCCGGAGGTTGGAGAATGAGAATCGAACTCGCAAAACTGCTTCTCCAGAAAAATGACCTGATGCTTCTCGATGAGCCTACCAATCACCTGGATATGGAATCCATCATATGGCTCGAAAACTTCCTGAAAGATTACCCGGGAGCCATCCTGTTGGTAAGTCACGACAAACAGTTTATGACGGCAGTCTGTAACCGTACTTTTGATGTGAATAACAGAAAAGTGGACGATTATAAAGCCAATTATTCAAAATATCTGGTGATGAGGGAAGATCGCCGTGAAAAACTGATTCAGGCTAAGAAAAATCAGGATGCGGAGATCAAACAGATGGAAGATAACATCAATAAATTCCGTGCGAGTGCTACCAAAGCTTCTTTTGCCCAGTCACTGATTAAAAAATTAGATAAAATTGAGCGTATTGAAGTGGATAATGAAGACGTTTCAAAATTCAATATCCGTTTTGTACAGTCTCAGGTTCCCGGAAAAGTTATTTTCGAAGCTGAAAACCTCGGTAAAGCATACGGCGAAAAGCAGATCTTCGATGATGTGGATTTTATTGTCCAGAGAGGAGACAGGATTGCCCTCTTAGGACAGAACGGGCAGGGAAAAACCACGCTGGCCAAAATTCTTGCCGGAGATATCAAGGACTATTCCGGAAACTGGAACTTAGGACACAACGTGAATATCGGTTATTTTGCACAGAATCAGGAAGAAGTTCTTACTCCGAATAAAACCGTACAGGAGGAAGCTGAAGATGCAGCAACGGAAGAAACCAGACCCAGAGTACGGGACCTGTTAGGATCTTTCCTTTTTCAGGGAGAAGCCGTCAATAAAAAGACGAAAGTGCTTTCAGGAGGCGAAAGAAACCGTCTGGCTCTGTGTAAACTTCTTTTGCGTCCTTTCAACACACTGATTATGGATGAGCCTACCAATCACCTGGATATTCAGTCTAAGGAGATTATCAAGCTGGCATTGCAGAAATTTGAAGGCACACTGATCGTCATTTCGCACGACAGGGAATTCTTACAGGGACTGTGTGATAAAATTTATGAATTCCGGGATGGTAAAATGAAAGAATTCTTAGGGGATATCAATGAATATCTGGAGTTCAGACAGAAAGAAAGCATCAGGGAAATCTCAGCAGAAAAAGCAAAACTTCACAGTGATGAACCTAAGGCCGAACCCAAAAAAGCTGAGGTAAAGCCAACAGTTAGTAACCAGCCATCAGCCATTGTAAGCAAGGAACAGAAAAATCTTCAGAACAAATTAAAAAAAGTGGAAGAAAAAATCTCTGAGCTTGAACTGAAAGTTGAAGAAATGGAAGCCTCTTTTGCGAAGGAAAACCCTTCCGATGAGACCCTTGAAAAATATAATAAAATCAAAGAAGACCTGGATCTTGCCTTACAGGAGTGGGAGCATCTGGGATCTCAGCTGAATTAATGCATAATCGCTTCATCTCAGGCTCACATTCTGATAATGGACCTTTTATTCTGGTCCTGATCTGTCACCATATGATCCTGAGTTGGCGGGCATCGTTTAAAATAAATATCGGGACAAGCAGAAACCAGATCAGGCTTCTGCTTACCCTGAAAAGTTTAATTCAGTATTTTAAGAAAAGTTTAATTTAAAACTTAAATTATTTTTATAATTTTGACGGATGATTTTTAAAGAAAGCAGAAATCTCAAAAGTTTTATCTCCAGGCTGTTGTTTGGAATATACTTTATTGCGATGTTTTCTCAGAATTTCCATCAGCACAGTTCTGAAGAAGTCTTTAAGAATTTCAGTTTTAAAAAAACAGAACATAAGATTTCAGATAATGTGACGAAAGAAAAAGCCGGCGACTGTCTTGCCTGTCATTTTCTTGCGACCGGACATACTTTGGTGCCTGAAGAATTTAGTTTCCATCTCGAAGCATATACGCATGAGGTAAAACAGATTATTGCGGTACAGGAGAAAATCTGGTCCCATACCAAATTCACCTTTCAACTGCGCGGTCCTCCCGCTCTTTCATAGTTTTTTAGATTCTTTTTGGCTTAATTTGATGTAAGGCTGTACGTTTGAATTTTTAAGGTTAAAATTCGGTGTATAATCTGTATATGAGAGTATTAGTAAGATAATGCTATTGTGATTATATCCATAATACTACAGCTGATCGAGCCATAAATTTCATAAATTTTTTACGAAATGTACCTTTTCTGAGGTACGCAATCTATCTATTTAACAATGAAATTGATATATAGTTTATTGCTGATCTTTTGCGGATTGGCAATTACCAATGCACAGCAGACTTTCGCCGTACACGGAACTGTCCAGGATTTTCATGACAAAACGATGCTGGAAAATGCCGTGGTGAAAATAGGGGAATACACTACCAAAACAGGGAAAAACGGTAAGTTTTCATTTAACAATATTCCCGCAGGGAAATATATTCTTATTGCCAGACATCCTGACTGCAACGATTATACTGAAAATATAGGAGTTACACAGGATATACACCTGGCCATTACCCTTGAGCATCATGCGGAGAATATTGAAGTGGTAACCTTACACGGAAATCACAAAAAAAGCAGCTCTGTTATTATAAAAACCCTTGATAATGCTGAAATTGAAAGAAATTCTACCGAAAATCTGGGGAATTTATTGTCGACAATATCAGGAGTTACGGTGCTCAAAACCGGGAATAATATCACAAAACCGGTCATTCACGGGTTGTACGGAAGCCGTATCGCTATTGTGAACAACGGTGTGAAGATGGCAGAACAGGAGTGGGGAGTAGAGCATGCGCCCAATGTAGATGTTAACGAATTTGAACATATAGATGTGATTAAAGGAGCATCTGCATTGAAATATGGCAGTGATGCGGTGGGCGGCGCAGTCGTGCTTGAGCCGGCTGTTTTGCCTAAAAAGGATACGGTGATGGGAAATATAAAACTGTCAGGTATTTCCAATGGCAGAGGAGGCGAAATTTCGGCAAATATTGCTAAAACGTGGCAAAATCAGTGGTTTGTAAAAACAGGGGGAAGTTATAAAAAGCTGGGGATCTGTACATTCCCCATCACACGCTGCAGAATACCGGAGCGGAGATCAATTCTTTTAATTTTTCTTTTGGAAATCACAGTTTTATGAAGGGTTTTGATGTATCATACAGCGGAATCAATCAGGAATTCGGGATCTACAAAGGCGCACACCTGGGAAGTCCGCTGGATTTTTATAAAGCCATTAAATTTGGGCAGCCTTATTATCTGGATGATTTCAGTTATGATATTACCAATCCTAAGCAGGAGGTCGAGCATCATATAGCAAAAGTATCCGCTTATAAACGTTTTGAAAATTTCGGGAAAATCAGTTTTCAGTACAGCTTCCAGCTGAACCGTCGTAAAGAATATGATATCAGGAGAGGAGAGCTGAACGAGCTTCCTTCTATGGATCTGAGGCTGATCACCCATTCAGCCAGTCTTACGCACCTTTTGGAAAGAGGAAACTGGAGTCTGGAAAGTGGCCTTTCAGGAGGTTTTCAGGATAATTATCCCAACCCGGACACGAAAGCAAGACGCCTGATTCCTGACTATTACAGATATGATGCAGGTGCTTTCTCTGTATTCAAGTATAACTTTAATGCAAAATGGAATGCAGAAGTGGGAGCCAGATACGATTTCAGCAGATATGATGCCTATAAATATTATGATGCGAAAGACTGGAACGAAAAATATGCAGATCTGTATCCTCAGTTTTTTGTAAAAGAAGCGGACAGCAGAATCTTAACACGTCCCATTCTGGACTATCATAATTTTTCTGCCAATATGGGAGTACAGTACAGACCCACCAGTACCTTTGAATTTAAATTAAACCTTTCAAGGGCGGACAGAACACCGAACCCGGCGGAACTTTTTTCCGATGGTCTTCACCATTCTGCTGCCATTATTGAAGAGGGAGACCTGTCTATTCAGAAAGAAACGGTATATAATGCCAATCTCCTACTGATGGGCAAATTCAATGTACTGAAAGGTTTACACGTTGAGGTGAATCCTTATTACATGATTTCGGATAGTTTTATCAACCAGGTACCTACCGGGATAGAGACCTCCAACAGAGGCGTTTTCCCTGTATGGAGCTATCAGCAGATCAAAGCACGTATTTTTGGAATCGATGCAGATGCAGAACTGAATATTCTTAATCATTTAAAATGGAATACTAGCTTCAGCGCATTGAAAGGCGATGATCTTACCCATAATGAACCCCTGATTTTAATGATGCCTGCCAATCTCCGTAATGCCGTAGAGTTTAAACTGAATACTCCCCGAAACTTTTATATCAGGGTCGAAAATCAGCATGTCTTTAAACAAAACCGGTTCCCTATCAGAAATCAGAATATTGATTTTATTGAAGATGGAACTACATTTAATGAAGAACTGGATCTGAGCACACCTCCTGCAGCATATACCCTGTTTAATGCCTCCGTGGGTGCCGATCTGCTCAAAAATCTGAATGTCAATTTCAGAATCAACAACATTTTTAATACAGAGTACCGTGAATATCTTAACAGGCTGAGATATTTTATGCCGGAATCCGGAAGAAACTTTATCGTTACTCTTAAATACAACTTCTAATTATTAATACTTAAAATTAAATTTAAAATGAAAAAATTATTCAATATAACCCTATTACTTTTAGCTGCAGTTTTTATCTTGTCATGTAGAAACGGAGATGATGACATTCCTGAAGATATTCATGAGCATGATGAAATTGGCAGAGTGGTATTAACTTTGACCAATAAAGCCAATGCCACTGATGTACAGACGGTAAATGTTATAGGCGGCGTGGCAGACAGTCACCTGCATCTTCATCAGGGAGATACTTATATTGCCGCACTTGATTTCCAGATCAAACATAATGACCATTATGATTCTTCGGACGAAATTATAGAAGAAAAAGATCATCATTTTATTACTTTTTCACCGGCTGATGCCGATATTAAAGTCATAAGAGCGGCAGACGATATTGTAAGAACAGACGGGCAGAGACTGGGTATGAAAACAGAATGGACGATCACTTCTGTTACCTCAACAGGCAAAATGAATATAAAACTGATTCATGAGCCAACATCGGTGAACCAAAACTATCCTTCTGCATCTAACCAGTTGGGACAGACAGTAGGAGGAGAAAGCGACGTGGACATTACAGTGGAGACCCACTAATTAAAATAAATTTCATGTTTAATAAGCAGGCTGTCCTCAAGTGGGGCAGCCTGTTTTGTTTGAAATCAGGATTTAGTTTCATCCAGCGCCGGATACACCGTTGATAAAAAAAGCACCTCTAACCCCTTAAATGATCTTTGAAATTCTTCAGAACAGAGAATAAATTTTAATTTTCAGCAGATACAAATACGTCTTGATGCGGATAATATTTGTAAAGCGTCTCTTTTAACACTATTTGGCTTTATAAGTTGATTTAAATGATAGATTATCATAAAATTTTCATATTTTTGCAACCTAAAATTTTAATCAATAATGAAGGTTACCGCACAAAACCATGATGATGTAAGTGCATTGCTTACAGTGACATTGGAAAAATCTGACTACAAAGAAAGAGTAGAAAAGCAATTGATTAATTATGCTAAAAATGCGCAAGTTCCTGGTTTCAGAAAAGGAAAAGTGCCTTTAAGTATGGTTAGAAAACAATATGAAGCAGGTATTGCATTCGAAGAAATCAACAAACAGGTTTCTGATGCTTTAAATAACTATATTAATGAAAACAAATTAAGATTAGTTGGACAGCCTGTTCCTCAGCCCGTAAACGAATTCGATTACAATGCTGACCAATTGGAAGTTGCTTTTGAAGTTGGGTATGAGCCTGAATTCACGATAGATTTAGCTAAATATGAAGCGCCTCACTACAAAGTGGAAGCTTCAGAAAAAGAAATCAACAAGAGTATTGAAAACATGCAGAAGCGTTTCGCTGAGCAGGTTCCTCAGGATAAAATCACTAAAGATTCTTACATCGCTTTAGAAATCACTCAGGTTGTAGAAGAAAATGCTGAAGGAGAGCACCACCACCATCCAAAGAATGCTACCATTACCGCTGAAAACAAAGAAGCTTTCAAATTGGTAAAGTCGCTGAAAATGGACGGATCTGTAAAAGTTTCCAAAGAAACTCTTGCCGGTGACGAAGAACTGGCTAAAGAATTAGGATTCAGCAAAGAAGAAGTAGAGCATTTACACCACAACGAAGTTGAAGTAAAAGTAAAAGATTTCTATTCTTTAAACTTAGCAGAACTGAACCAGGAGCTTTTTGATAAAGTATACGGTGAAGGAAACATCAAGTCTGAAGAGGAGCTTAAAGAAAAAGTAAAGTCTGAACTGGATGAATATTTCCAGCAGAATGCTGATGTTCACTTTGTGAATAAAGTATTGGAGCAGGTTTCTGAGAAAGAAGAAGTGAAACTTCCGGAGGCTTTCCTTGTGAAGTGGTTACAGTTCTCTAACCAGAATATCCAGTCTGAAGAGCAGGCTAAAGAAATCCTTGAATCTGAGAAAAACCAGTTGAAATATCAGATCATCGAAGGAAAACTGATGAGTGATAACGAAATTCAGTTGGACTATGCTGATGTTTTGGCACAGGCAGAGCAATTGGTCAGAAATCAGCTGGCGATCTATGGAATTCACCACTTAGGTGATGAGGAAATCCAGAAATATGCTGTTGAGATGTTGAAAGACCAGGAGCAGGTAAGACAGATCTCTTCTGAAGTAGCGATGACTAAGTTAAAAGATGTTATCTTGGAAAAAGCAACTAAGAAAGAAACTGAAATCTCTCATGATGAGTTTTTAGAAGAACTTAAAAAATAATTTATTTATCATAAATATTGGAAACCGTCAAAATTTTGACGGTTTTTTTTATTAGTAATTATTATTATCACCAATATTCCTATATTTACGTTCTAAACTTAGTATATGAAAAAGATCATCATTCCGTTTTTCTGTGCCGTGCTTTTTTCAACATCGGTTGCAGCACAAAAAACTGCCGCTACAGCTGCCTCAGCACCCGCGAAAACTGAAGCCGTACAATCTAAACTGACCTCTAAAGAAGTTATCGATAATTACCTTAAAGCTTTAGGAGGAAAAGATAAACTGGAAGCTATCAAAACGACTGTTGTTGACAATACTCTTACTGTACAGGGAATGGAGGTAACAATGACCACAAAAAAGATGGGCAATAAGTTCAGATCAGAACAATCTGTCATGGGACAGAAAATGGTTCAGCTTTTCGATGGTGAGAAAGGATATTTTGACCAGATGGGAACTAAAAATCCTATTCCCGCAGATAAAGTTGCTGATCTTAAGAAAAGCAGAACAATCGATGCGTTAGGTTTCGATCCGGCAAGTTTTACTTCTGTAACGGTGGAAAAAATAGAGGGTAAAGAATATAATGTATTGAACTCGGATAAAGGAAAGCATTATTTTGATGCCTCTACAGGATTACTGTACAAATCTACCTCTGCAGAAGGAAGTGCAGTGATGAAAGGTTACATGACTGTAGACGGCGTAAAATTCCCTTCAGAAATTCAGGCCGAAGGAAACGGACAGAAAGTGGAAATCAAAACAACGAAAGTAACGATCAACTCAGGCGTTACAGATGCAGATTTTAAATAATCTGTTCCACATATAAAATAGATGCAGAGACCGGATTTTATTCGGTCTCTTTTTATCATAAGCCTACGGATACGTACCCGGCAGAAGTATTGGCTGGGTTTATATCAATGTGACCCGATGACAGATATAAGACCGGGCTTCCCGCAGGGAAGCCCGGTCTTATGTGCATAGAATTAAAATTATTAAGCTTACATTATAATGGTCTTAAATGCAATATTAAGATCCGTACTCTTTTTTCCATTCATCGGCGGCTCCGCTGAGAACACCGTAAAATTCCTCTCCGTACTTTCTGATTAAAGGCGTTTTCAGAAATTTATAAATAGGAACCTGCAATTCCTTTCCTAAAGCGCAGGCGTCATTACACACATCCCACTCATGATAGTTTAAGGCCGTGAAGGTAGAATACTCCGTAACACGGATAGGATAGAGATGGCAGGAAATAGGTTTCTGCCAATCCACTGCACCATCTTCATAAGCCTTTTCGATTCCACACTTGGTAATCCCTCTTTCATCAAACGTTACGTAAGCACACTCGCGGTCTTCCACCATCGGAGTTACATACATGCCATCCATAGGATCGGTAGTCCATGCTCCTATTTCCTCTACAGCTTTAATGCCTTCCAGAGTCAGGTATGGTTTAATTTTATCAAAAATATTCTCTAAAATTTCCAGTTCATTCTTATCAAGCGGAGCGCCAACGTCCCCTTCTACGCAACATGCACCCTTACATTTGGTAAGGTTACAAACGAATTCTTCGGAAAATATATCCTCAGAAATTAATTTATCGTCAATCTGAATCATAATCTTTTAAAATAAATTGAAATAAGTGCCCGCTTTAAAAGTAACCAAGCTGATAATAATAAGCCATAAACTTACTTCCTGCATCCAGAATTTAGGCAAAAACCTTAACATTCTGCTTAAAATGATGCTGGAAGGAAATGCCAAAAGTAACAAATATTCATAACTTTTGTTCATATACAGGACAATACTGATCAGTTGGGCTACAGAGAATACCAGTAAAAAGGTGTACTTGTATCTGCTGATCGGGCTTTTTCTGTTATAATTTTTAAAATGGTCGTATACTGCATAAATGAGCATCAATACAATCGGCAATAGGGGAAGAACGTCGGTGTAATCAGTTACCGCCTTCATTTTTCCGAAAGGAAAATAATCCATATTCCATGACGTAAAATCCAGGAAGAACATGATAGAAAAATAGCTGAATACGATCAGCATGATTCCCAGTAGAAATCTGAAAATATTTAAACTGATCCTTTGTGAAGTGGCAATCACGTGGATGATTACAAAAACAGCCATCGGCCAGGTCGTAGGTAAGAAAATGAAATTCAGCGCCACAATGGACCCTACCAATACATAAGATTTCTTTCTGAGATCTTCGTTAGTACTGGTCAGCAGTAATAAGAGAAAGGAATTCGTAAGCAGGGACACGGCAATTCCGATATCCATTTTTCCGGGATACAGACCGAAAATAAAAAAAGTATACAGGAATAAAGGCAGATGGGTCTGATAATTTAATGCGATACTGTGAAAACAGAAATATCCCAAAGCGATCCCCAGAAAAGTAATTCCGGCAATAATTCCTTCATAGGTATTGAAATTCAGGAAGTTAAATATTATTACTACTAAAAGAAGAAAACCAATATAAACAGGAATTGAAAAAATATTGCTTTCTTTTGAAAGTAATTTAAACATTTTTTATAAATTTGTACAAAGTTAATTTAAAAAAGGAAAATAATGACGTCTTTCTTTCTATTCTTAAGTAAAGTTTTCAAATGGACTTTCGGTTTTTACGATACCTTTGGAAATGTATTAAACTGGATTTTATTTATCGTTTGCTGCGTACTGTTTACGTACTGGTGCTATGTTTTAGTTGTAAAGCTGGGCGGCGATAAAGATAAAGACTATTATTCTCCGACGGAAGGGAAGCACCCTTACTACGATCCCAATATCTACAAAAAAGAAGGTTAATTAATTGGTTATATAGTAAAAAACCGGTCAAATATTTTATTTGATCGGTTTTTTTATTCAACGATTAAAATTTTTTCCTTTATTCATGAATCGGAAGTACCAGAACAGGCACGCTTGAATCTTTCGTAATTCCCTTGGTGAGACTTCCCACAAAAACATCATAAATACCACTTCTGCCGTGAGAACCCATCACAATGAAGTCTGCATTCTTCTCCCGGGCATACTCCAGAATAATATCTTTGGCGATACCCTGTTTCAGAAGATGCTCACAATCCACATCCTGGGCAATAATTCTCTGTTCTATTTTATTTAACTGAACGAGTTCTTCCCGGATTTCATTTTCTTCCACTTCCGGAAAATACTGAAATCCCATATCACCGATTGCGAAACCGATGTCCGAAGGGGCCACATGGATCAAAAATAATTTACCCTGTATCTGTCTGGCAAATTTTACAGCTCCGTCTACCAGCTGCTCTGTTTTATCCCCAAAATCTACGGGCAGTACAATATTTATCATAACCTTTAATTTTGTTTACTAAAGATAGGAAAATTATGCCAGAAAACAGGGATTTGTTGCTTACAATATTCGGATGTCCAGAACTTTTTCATTTTCCAGGTAGGCTTCCAGGATATCATTCTCCTCTACCTTTCCGACACCTTTGGGTGTTCCCGTAAAAATTAGATCTCCCACCCTTAAAGTGAAATACTGGGAAACAAACGCAATAATATCATCTATGGTGAACATCATATCTTTTGTATTTCCTTCCTGAACTTTTTCCCTGTTTTTCAACAGTGAAAATGCTAAAGAATCAAGCTGATAATCCTCTTTTTTAAAGAAATTTCCTACCACTGCAGAGCCGTCAAAACCTTTAGCAAGTTCCCAGGGAAGTCCCTTTGATTTAAGCTCACTCTGCAGGTCTCTTGCCGTAAAATCGATGCCTAAACCTATTTCGTCATAATGTTTGTGGGCGGTTTCCTTCCGGATGTATTTTCCACCCTTTGAAATTTTCACCACAACCTCCAGCTCATAGTGTACATCATTTGAAAATTCCGGAATATAAAAATCATTACCTTTCAGAACGGCGGTATCGGGCTTCATAAAGATCACCGGTTTCTCCGGGATTTCATTGCCTAATTCTTTTGCGTGTTCGCTGTAATTTCTTCCGATGCAGATAATCTTCATAATTTTTTTATTTATGTCATTGCAGAAACGTTTGCCGGAGCGGTTCCGCGATTGTCTTACTGATTTTGTTCTTTATTATTTAAGCTTCAGCTTTTATTTTTTTGCAGCTTTTTCCCGCTTTCCACTATATCTTTTGTTCCGCTTCGCTGCACAAAAGGATGCCGTTGCAATCGGGGCTGGGGAAGTCGTCTTTTTTTTCAGTCTTACGGCAAACCGGAATTTCATCTTTTGTCCCGGAATGAATTTGAGTAAAGCAAACTCATTTACTGAGGTTTTTCAGATGAACAGCCTTGAGTAAGTAGACCCGTTCTAGTGGGTAAACTCATTCCCACAATAATAACAGACAAACTTATGGCTTGTCAGAATGGAGACACCAAAAAAGCTCGTTGCGCTGTCATCCCTGTAAATATGGTTCGATCCGCATTTCGGACAGACAAAATCAAATTCGGAGTTTTCAATCGTATGCTCCACTTCCAGGGAAAATTCTTCATTTTGTTTATAATCGTCCAGTGTCTGATTCGCTTTTTCAAGATCCTCCTGAAATACCTGCAGCTGAATTCCGCCCACGGCCTGAGCCAGCAACCAGTCCGACTGAATAAGCTGTTCGTTGGCAATAAAGCTGTTGATGCCGTTTTCAGCCAGGATCTGCTTATCCCTGTTAGCCTGGAGGGCTGTTTCGTAGAATCTGAATTTAACTAAATCGTTCATTATTTTAAAATTTGCCCGAAAGCTGAATTTTGGTGAAAACTTTCTTCGTGTATAAAGGGAAGTCGGCATTCTGAAGCCATCCGTAATATCCGAGATCTTTCTGGAATACGGCTTTTACACCCTGTCCTTTATATTTTCCGAAGTTGAAGACCTCTTCGTTTTTATTATTATATCCGATAAAACCTGCTAAATCAGCGTTCTTATTATGAAATGTAAATTCGCTTAAGGCTGCTATTTCCTTCGGAATATCATCATATTTTCCCACCTGAGCATCTAAAACTTCAAAAGTGGCCATTACATCGGCTTCTGCAGAATGTGCATTTTCCAAAGTCTTTCCACAGTAAAACTGATACGCTGCTCCCAGATTTCTTGGTTCTTTTTTATGGAAAATAGTCTGTGCATCTATCAGTTTGAATTTATTTAAATCAAAATCCATTCCCACTCTCAGTAATTCTTCAGCCAGAAGAGGAACATCAAACCTGTTCGAATTAAAACCGCCAAGATCTGCGCCGGTAATCATTTCCATTACTTTTGAAGCAATTTCTTTAAATGTGGGAGCATCTTTTATATCTTCGTCATAAATACCGTGGATGGCGCTGCATTCTGCAGGAATAGGCATTTCAGGATTTACCCTCCACGTTTTGCTTTCCCTTGAAGCATCAGGATTGACCTTCAAAATACAGATTTCCACAATCCTGTCTTTTCCGATATTCGTTCCTGTGGTTTCCAGATCAAAGACACAAAGCGGTTTGTATAATTTTAAATTCATTTTTTATAAGTTATGCGTTGAAAGTTATAAAGGATGAGTTAATAAATGTTGCATGTATTTCAAATGAACACCGATACTCCAATTTTATAACTTATATAAGTTGTTTTTGAAAAATAACCGATACTAAAATATAATAAATAATCACCATCGGAATGCCGGCAGTCTTAAAAATAAGTAAAATAACAGCGGAGCCTGCCAGAAGTACTGCTTTAGGATAATTATCCTCCAGTTTCATAGACCTGAATTTCATGGCAATCATTTTTATGGGACTGATCAGAAGCCATGAACAAACGGCCGTTAATAAAATTAACAGTAAGGCGTTCTCGAATAAAAATGAAAACGTTCCGATTTCTTCATAAGCATAATACAATCCAAAAATTAAAATGGTGTTGGAAGGCGTATTTAATCCCTTAAAATAGTATTTCTGATCTTCATCAAGGTTGAAAATAGCAAGCCTCAGACATGAAAATAAAGTAACTACCAACCCTAAATATTTAATCTCAAAAGGTAATTCTACCTCCATCAACATTTTCCCGAAAGGCTCCAAGGCGGCAAACATTGTTAATCCCGGAAGCAGTCCGAAACTTACCATGTCCGCAAGAGAATCAAGCTGTACCCCCAGATTGGAGTTGGATTTTAAAGCTCGGGCTACAAAACCATCGAAAAAATCCAGGATCAACGAAAGAATAATACAGATCGCAGTCGTCTCATAATCACCAAGAATAAGATGAATAGCTCCGACACCTCCGGAAAAGAGGTTTCCCAGTGTGATGGCATTGGCAAGATTATTTTTAATAAAGTTCATAGTCGCAAAATTAAAACATTATATCTAGGTAGCAATGTAATAATCTCACAATATAGCCATGTTACGTTTGAGAAAAATTATTAACAAATAGATAAACTGTCGGATGATTACATGATCCATTAATCCGATTTTGATGTAAATTTGCACATGAAATTTTTTAAAGAATTTAGAAAACAGGAAGTTCTGGTTTTATTGTACAGAATTTTCCTAGCATACTTTTTTTATCAGATCGCAAGATTTTTATTCTGGTATTTTAACCGGGATTTAATAAAAGTGGATTCGGTGGCAGATTATTTCAGCCTGTCGTACCACGGAACCGCATTCGATACTACAGCCATTTTGTATGTGAATGCCCTGTTTATACTCTTAAGCATCATTCCTGTGGTCATCAATACAAAAAAAGTATATCAGAAAATTCTGTTCTGGATCTATTTTATTACGAATGGAATTGCTTATGCCATGAACTTCGGGGATTTTATATATTTCAGGTTTTCACAGACAAGACTTACTTCGGCAGCATTTCAGGTGGCTCAGCATGAAACCAACATCTTTAAGGTGTTTACCGCTTCTTTTATGCAGAATCCCTTTGTGCTGTTATGGTTTGTTATCCTGATGAGTCTGTGGGTATTCCTATATAAAAGAGTGAAAATTACAGAAAGCAGGCCGGTAAAGCTGGTGCCCTATTTTATCTGGTCTGTCCTTACCTTATGTATTGTTGCTGTTCTGGCGGTGGGAGGCATCCGGGGAGATTTCAGGCACAGCACAAGACCGATTAATCTGGTAGATGCCAACCGTTTTGCAAAAATTCCTTCCCAGGGAAATATGGTGCTCAACAGTACTTTTTCTTTTTTCAGGACTTTAGGGACCAACAATTTTAAGGAGGTACATTTTGTAGATGAAAAATTCATCGATGAAAATATTCAGCCTTATAAGCAGTATGACAGAAAGGTACAAAACAAACCTAATATCGTTATTTTTATTGTGGAATCATTCAGCAGAGAATATTCCGGAGCATTCAATAAGGATAAAAATATTAAAGATTACGTTTCGTACACGCCGTTTATGGATAGCCTGGCCACAGAGAGTCTGATCTTTCCCAATACTTTTGCCAACGGGAGGCAGTCTATTCATGGGATGAGCTCTGTTTTGGCAGGAATTCCGAGCCTCACCGATGCTTTTACAAGCTCGCCCTATTCCAATCAGAAAATTCAGTCGATCGTTTCCGTGTGTAATGAACTGGGCTATGATACGTCTTTTTATCATGGCGCACCGAATGGCTCCATGGGCTTTTTCGGATTTGGAAATATTCTTGGGTTTAAACACTATTTCGGAAAAACGGAATATAACAATGATAAGGACTTCGATGGCATGTGGGCAATATGGGATGAACCGTTCTTACAGTATTTTGCTGAAAATGTAGGAAAGCCCCAGCCTTTTATGGCTACTGTTTTTACCGCATCCTCTCATCATCCTTTTAAAATACCTGAAAAGTACAACGGAAAATTTAAAAAAGGACCCAGCCAGATGCATGAGCCGATTCAGTATACAGACTATTCCATCAAAAAATATTTTGAAACAGCTAAAAAGCAGCCGTGGTTTAATAATACCATTTTTGTTTTCACGGGAGATCATACCAATGAAATTTACTATCCCGAATATGAAAAGGCGATGAACCGTTTTGCTGTCCCCATGATATTATATTCACCAAACCCCGAATACAATTTGAAAGGGGTAAATCAGGAGTTTGCCCAGCAGATCGACATATATCCTACGTTAGCAGATCTGGTTGGTTACCATAAAAAGATCAGGAGCTGGGGAAGAAGTCTGGTAAGTGATAAAAAATATCCTGCGATTATTGCCAACTCAGATGGCGGAGTAGAACAGTTTATCATAGGGGATTATATTTATCGCTTTGATGGAAAGGAAGTGGTGGGTATTTTTGACAAAAAGGATTTAGGACTTGAAAAAAACCTGATGGAATCACTGAAAAATACTCAGGAAATACAGAAAGGAAAGCTGATTTGCAAGGCCTGGTATCAGGATTATATGAACAGGGTTATCAACAGGAAGATGTATTAGTAACAGAATGAATATATCCGGTTGGTAATTCCAAAGGAATGTTTTTTCTTGTATATTGAGCGTTCTATGCCCGGAATAATAAAAATTTTTGTTTGTTTGAAATTAATTTATACTTTTAACAGTAAATAGACAACAAAAATATTTTATCTGAATTAAAACTATAAAAAATATGAGAAAATTAGTATTAACATTCGGTCTTTCCTTATTCGGAGTATTATCATTTGCTCAGATCGAAGGAAAGTGGAAGACCATAGATGATGAAACCAAGCAGGCAAAATCTATCGTGGAGATCTATAAAAAGTCTGATGGGAAGTATTATGGGAAGATATCTCAGCTTCTGATCAAACCTGGAAATCCGAACTGTACTGTCTGTAAAGATGATCGAAAAGGAAAACCGCTTGTGGGTCTTGAGATCATCAGAGGACTGAAAAAAGAGGATGACGAGTTCACCGGCGGAACGATTACAGACCCTAAAACCGGTAAAACATACAAATGTACCATCACCAAAAGCGGAGATCAGCTGAGTGTGAGAGGGTATGTAGGCGTATCGCTACTGGGAAGAACACAAACCTGGCAGAAAGTTAATTAATCCGGTTTAATAAAGTTAATAAAACGGCATTTCAATAAATGAGATGTCGTTTTTATTATGTAAATAATAAAAAAACACTATTTTTGTACTCTAAATTTTTCAAATAAATATGGCAGAATATACTTTTCGTGAGGTAATTGCACAGGCAATGAGCGAGGAAATGCGTAAAGACGAATCCATCTTTTTAATGGGGGAGGAAGTCGCAGAATACAATGGTGCATATAAGGCTTCAAAAGGAATGCTGGATGAATTTGGTCCTATGAGAGTAATCGATACACCTATCGCTGAGCTGGGCTTTACAGGGATTGCTGTAGGAGCTGCGATGAATGGTAACAGACCAATTGTAGAGTATATGACGTTCAATTTCTCATTGGTAGGTATTGATCAGATTATCAACAATGCGGCAAAGATCCGCCAGATGAGCGGCGGGCAATGGAACTGTCCTATCGTTTTCAGAGGTCCTACCGCTTCGGCAGGGCAGTTGGGAGCTACCCACTCTCAGGCTTTTGAAAACTGGTTTGCCAATGTTCCGGGTCTCAAAGTAGTAGTGCCTTCCAATCCTTACGATGCAAAAGGATTGCTGAAAACAGCTATTCAGGATAATGATCCTGTAATCTTCATGGAATCTGAGCAGATGTATGGAGACAAAATGGAAATTCCTGAAGAAGAGTACTATTTGCCAATTGGGAAAGCAGACATCAAAAAAGAAGGAAAAGATGTAACTTTAGTTTCTTTCGGGAAAATTATGAAGTTAGCCATGCAGGCTGCTGAAGATATGGAAAAAGAAGGAATCTCTGTTGAAGTGATCGACCTGAGAACCGTTCGTCCATTAGATTTTGATACTGTTCTTGCCTCTGTAAAGAAAACAAACAGACTGGTTATTTTAGAAGAAGCCTGGCCATTCGGATCAGTATCTTCTGAGATCACTTATATGGTACAGCAAAAAGCATTTGATTATTTAGATGCTCCAATCAAAAGAATTACCACTCCTGATGCACCTGCGCCTTATTCAGCGGCACTGTTTGCCGAGTGGTTCCCGAAACTTGAAAAAGTAAAAGAGGAAATCAAAAAAGCCATGTACGTTAAGTAATTTTAATGATTATAGAAAAAAACTTCCGAAAGGAAGTTTTTTCATTTATTATATTCATGAAGAAAAGTTCTTGAGGTCATAAATTTAGTATAAATTTGCGCGTTTAAATTAAAATTGCTGATATGGCAGATGTTACAGAAGGTGGTCATCATTTTGACCTTAAAAAGCTTTCATTTGTAGGAGTTATTGTATCCCTTGGGATCGTTTTCGGGGATATTGGTACATCACCGCTTTACGTAATGAAAGCGATTGTAAATGCCAGAAAAGACGGTGCGGGTATGCCGTTTGATGAGTATATTGAGGGAGCCCTGTCCTGTATTATCTGGACACTGACCCTTCAGACGACCATTAAATACGTCATCATCGCCTTAAGAGCAGATAATAAAGGAGAAGGAGGAATTCTCGCTTTGTATTCATTAGTCAAAAGGCTCAAGAAAAAATGGCTCTATGTCGTCGCCATTATCGGGGCATCCACCCTGGTGGCGGACAGTGTTATCACCCCTTCGTTAACGGTAATGTCAGCGATTGAAGGTCTGAAGATTTATAATCCTGAAACGCCCGTTGTATTTATTACATTGATCATTCTGTTTATTGTATTTGTCGTACAGCAGTTTGGTACGGCATCAATCGGTAAATTTTTCGGACCCGTTATGGTAACCTGGTTTCTGGTATTGGGGATTTTCGGATCTGTGCATATTTTCGACCATGTTGAAATTTTCAGAGCGTTTAATCCAATCTACGCCTATAATCTCATCACGCATTCTTCCAGTGCCATTGTGATCATGGGAGCTGTTTTCCTTTGTACAACGGGAGCCGAAGCTTTATACTCCGATTTGGGACACTGTGGAGCAAAAAATATCAGAATCAGCTGGATTTTTGTAAAATCGATGTTGATTCTTAATTATTTGGGACAGGGAGCATGGTTATTGGATAATCATGAGCTTGTTCATAAAGGCGTGAATCCCTTCTTCGGAATAATGCCGGAGTGGGCCGTGTTGCCAGGAGTAATTTTAGCAACTGCAGCGGCTATTATTGCCAGCCAGGCCGTGATTACAGGGTCATTTACCATGTTCTCGGAAGCCATGTCCACCTCTTTCTGGCCCAACCAGCATATCGAATACCCTTCCGGGGTTAAAGGACAGATGTACATTCCAAGAATCAACTGGGGATTAATGGCTTTCTGTTTTATTGTGGTTATTTTCTTTAAGAAATCAGAAAAAATGGAGGCGGCATATGGACTTACCATTACCATTACGATGTTAATGACTACTGTACTGTTACTGTACTGGCTGAGCAGGACAAGAGTCAGTAAAATCTTCCTTGTAGGTTTTGCGATCGTTTATATTGCTCTTGAATCAGGTTTCTTCTATGCCAATGTAATTAAATTTATGGACGGCGGCTGGCTGACTATGGTCTTAGGCGGATTTATTGCCGTATGCATGTATGCCTGGTATAACGGAAGATTGATTAAGTCTACGTTTACGCAATATGTCAAAATAGAAAAGTACGTATCCATCATTAAGGATATGAAGCTGGACGAAACAATCCCTAAGTACTGTACCAATCTTGCGTATCTGAGCAGAGCAAAAAGAAACGATGAAGTAGAATCTAAGATTATCTATTCGATCATCAAAAAACAGCCGAAAAGGGCAGATCATTATTTTATTTTGAGTATTGTCAATCAGGAAGATCCTTATACTTTTAAATATACCGTAGATGAAATTCTGCCGGGGACGGTTTACAAAATCAATTTCCTGTTAGGGTTTAAAGTAGACCGCAGAATCAATGACTATTTTAATATGGTACTGAAAGATCTGATGGCGGACGGAACGATTCCTTCAAGAAGCAGTCATCCTTCATTAAGAGCACACAATATTCCGCCGGATCTGAAATATGTAATTATAGATAACACCTATATCAATGATATCCTTTTAACGGTGAAACAGAAGATCACCCTTAACATCTATAACTTTGTGAAGTATATAGGAAGTGATGATTTTAAGTCCTGGGGAGTTACGTCACACAATGTAGTGGTAGAGTCTGCGCCGATTACCGAACTTACGGTTTATGACAATAAAATAGAACAGGCCGGTTTTTTAAGGCATAATAGTTAAGATCCTTTTAACAGAGTCGTTTAGTATGTATTTAAATAAAATTCAATAAATTTGTAGATAATTTTTTAGATGGATACTTTACAAAAAGAAAAAAATATAGCTCTGATTAAGGACGTTTTAAGAAACTATTTGCTGGAAAAAGGCTTTAGGAATACGCCTGAACGGTATACAATATTAGAAGAGATTTATAATATGGATCATCACTTTAATGTTGATGATCTGTATCTTCTCATGATGCAGAAGAAATATCATGTTTCTAAAGCGACAATCTATAATACCATAGAGATTTTCCTTGATGCAGGATTAATCCGTAAACATCAGTTCGGGAAAAAACACTCACTTCATCTTCCTACGAAAAATCTTATTTTGATAAACAACACGATCACCTGGTGATTTACAAAAAAGATTCTGATAAAGAGATTGAAGAGATTATCGAATTTTGCGACCCAAGAATTCAAGGGATTAAAGAAGCGATCGAAGATGCTTTCGGCGTAAAGATCGATTCCCATTCGCTGTATTTCTATGGCACCAAGAATGACTGATCGATGAGACTCTTTCTTGCTCTATTAATTTTTATTTCAACATTTACTTTTGCCCAGGACAAACAGACTCCTGTGCAAAGGGATCCGTATTTACAAAATCCGGTAAAAAATTCTCAGCAGACAAAAAAAACACTGAAGCCTGAAGATATGGTTCATATCATCAATGCTGACGAAATTATTAAGGACCCCAATAAATATGACGGTAATCGGTACCTGGTGGGAAACGTGAAAATCGAACATCAGGATCAGTCCTTACAGCAGATGAAGTGGTTTTATATGATGAAGAAAATTTTGTCAAAGCTATAGGAAATACCAGGCTTCAGAATACCGATGGCTCAGTGATTACAGCAGGAGAGATGGAATATGACGGAAATACCCAAAAAGGGGTTGCCCGAAAAAATGTCGTCCTCACCGATCCTAAACAGACCATCCGCACGGAGATCATGTATTACGATCGTCTGGCCAACCAGGCTTATTTTAATACGGGCGGTACCATTACAGACGGTCAGAGTAAGATGTATACCAAATCAGCTACCTATTTTCTGGACACCAAGCTGATCGATTTTGTCGGCAACGTAAAAATCGATAATCCTGACTATATCGTTGAAGGCCGTAATATCAAACAGAATCAGAATACCAAAGTTGCTGAGTTCTTCGGACCGACGACTATTACCAGACGTGATAATCCCAAAAATTACGTGTACACCGAAAGAGGAACTTACAGAATGAATACCAAAGAGGCTTTCCTTAACAAGAACTCAAGAATTCATTATAATGATAAGATTCTTACAGGTGATGACCTGTATTATAACCAGTTGACAGGATTCGGCACCGGAACAGGGCATGTAAGGCTGGACGATCCCAAAGAAAGAAGATGGATCTTAGGAGGATACGGAGAAATTTACGAAAAGAAAGATTCTGCCATGATGACCAAAAATCCTTATGCGGTAAAAGCCTTTGAAAAGGATTCTGTTTATTTTGCTTCCGAAAAAATTATTTCTTACCAAAAACCGGATTCTGCTGATGCTACCAAAAAGAAAAGTTTTCTCAGAGCTTTTAAGAAAGCCAGGGTCTATAAATCAAATGCACAAGGCAGGGCAGACTCTATTGCCTTCAATGAAACAGACGGGGTCATGCATATGTTTAACAAACCGATTCTGTGGAGTGGTGAAAAACAGGTTACCGGAGATAAAATAGAAGCTTATTTCAATACCATTACAGAAAATATAGATTCTCTGAAAGTAATCGGAAATGCATTTGCTATCAGTAAAGTAGATTCACTCACTTTGAAAGATGAGTTCAATCAGGTAAAAGGACGGTATATGACCGTACATTATCAGGATAATAATATCAGGGAAACAACAGTAATCGGAAATGCCCAGGCCATCAGTTATGCCGATGATGTGAATCAGGAAACAAAGCAGCCGGAAAGAATTGGTATTTCGCTTACATCCTGCGGCATTATCGATGCTCTTTTTGAAGAAAAAGCACTGCAGATCGTTTCATGCAATATTGGAGCGACTTCAGATACGTATCCGATGAGTAAAATAGAACCCTCTAAACGTAAGTTTTCGGATTTTAACTGGAACACTAAAGACCGTATACGCAAATGGCAGGATATTCTGGTAGATACACCAGATTACGATGAAATAAAGTATGAATCTGATAATAAACTGTATGATCAGGTTCAGGAAGCTGCCGAAAAAGAAAGAGAAAAAGAAGAAGCCAAAAAGCCGAAGAGAGTTAGAAGATAATCTACAGTATAAAAAATAATATTGCCCCCTGAATCCTATTTTCAGAAACTTAGCGGATGGATACAGAAAAATCTGCGCGATAGTCCGGAATAATCTTCAAAATCTTTTGAGGAGCAGAATAAATACACGAAGCATCATTTTCAAATAAAGGAAATGATGCTTTTTCGTTTAAACCTATCTATGTTTTGACTGATCTTATTTCTATTTTGCGTCATTTACTCAAAAATGATTAAAATGTAATCCGTATAAGAATAGGGTTTTTGTTAAATTAAATTTTATATCACACTATTTTGACTTCATTATGTGTAAATTTTTTATTAAAATTCTATTAAATTGTTATTGTGGGATTAATTTATTTTATATATTTATACCGGATTAAGATTTGAATCTAATTAATATTTTGTGATTTGGTGTGTCGCTCTCCTTATGGAGAGCGATTTTTTTATTCTATCGGTTTAATTTCGCGATGTGGTTAATGTTTTTTAGTTTTGCTAAAATTTTTCAGGAAAATGGAAGTGCAAAACGATTTTTTTAAATATCAGGCTCAGACAACAAAATTCGCTGCCGGCTTCGAGGTCGAAAAAGCAGAAGGAAGCTATATTTACGGAACAGACGGTAAAAGATACCTGGACTTTGTCGCCGGGGTTTCCGCCAATACCCTGGGCCATTCTCATCCGAAAATCGTTCAGGCGATAAAAGAGCAGACCGAAAAATATCTGCATGTGATGGTGTATGGAGAATATGCACAGGAAAAACCGGTGGCTCTTTGTAAACTCCTGGCAGAGGCAACTCCGGATCCGTTAGAGATCACCTACCTGGTTAACAGTGGCGCAGAAGCCATTGACGGCAGTTTAAAATTGGCTAAAAGATATACCGGAAGAGAAGAAATTATCTCTTTTAAAAATTCATATCATGGTAATACACATGGAGCACTGAGTGTTTCAGGAAACGAAACCCATAAAAGAGAATTCCGGCCCTTATTACCTATGGTAAGCTTTATTGAATTTAACAACGAAAATGATTTAGATAAAATTACAGAAAAGACCGCATGTGTCCTTCTGGAAACCATTCAGGGAGCAGCAGGCTTTTTAGTGCCGGAGGATGGCTACCTGATCAGACTGAAAAAGAGATGTGAAGCAGTAGGGGCTCTTTTGATTCTTGATGAAATCCAGCCCGGATTCGGAAGGACGGGGAAATTGTTTTCCTTCGAGCATTTCGGAATTGTTCCGGATATTCTGGTGATGGGAAAAGGAATGGGCGGGGGCGTTCCGGTAGGAGCTTTTATGAGTTCAGGAAAGATCATGGAAACATTGGCGCATTCTCCCAAGCTCGGGCATATTACTACTTTTGGCGGAAATCCTTTAATTGCCGCTTCGAGCTATGCCACTTTAAAAGAAGTTCTGGAGAGCGGATTAATGAATGAAGTAGATGAAAAAGAGAAATTATACAGAGAATTGCTTGTTCATCCGAAAATCAGAAATATTAACGGAAAGGGATTAATGCTGGCAGTAAATCTGGGAACACCGGATTTTACCCTTGAGGTCGCTAAAAGATGTATGGATAGAGGCCTTATTGTTTTCTGGCAACTGTACCGGAATGAATACCTCAGGATTTCTCCGCCGTTAACCATTTCAAAAGAAGAAATAAGAGAGGGGTGCCAAATTATTCTGGAGGTTTTAAATGAAATGTAAAGGTCCTGCCTTTTAGTAAAAAGGGATTTTATATCTATTAAATCTTACATAAATTAGGATGATAAGTTGTGAAGAATGAATTGGTTTTCCGCGGATAAATTCATCTGTCAGTCAATTCATGACTTAGTGGTTTATTAACAAAATTTAAAGTGAGAAAGCGGTTCATTGCGAAGAATTTTTTAGGCCTAAAGCAGACTTATATCGTTAAAAGACAAGTTAAACAGGTATTTAAAAATCGCTGACAAATATCATGAAGAATATGTAAAAAAGTAAACACATTTTTGTGTAATAAAAAAATTAATTTATATATTGCGGGACGATAAAACAAAGATTATATGGCTAAACATAAAGTCCATTACGAATTTCCAATGCATTGTCTGTCAGAGATTTTATATGAATATCTGGCAACTGCAGAAGGATTGTCTGAATGGTTTGCGGATGAGGTGACAGAAAAAGGTGATGACTTCTTTTTCAGCTGGGGAGGAGGACCTGCTGAGAAGGCCACGTTAATTAGATATAAGCCTGAAGGTTTCGTGCGTTTCAGATGGGAAGAAGATGAAGGAACAAAACACTTCTTTGAAATGACGATCACTATCGATGATATTACAGAGGATTTAGCATTAAATATTACAGATTTCTGTGAGGAAGGTGATGAAGAAGAAAATGCAATGTATTGGGAAAATCTTATTGAAAACCTTAGAATAAAGCTAGGTGCAGCTTAAAATAAACTGTACTAAATGGTAAAACTGATGAACGATTTATCGTTCATTATTTTTTTATAAATAAATCGGATCAAAAATTGGAAAATCAATATTTTACGTCAGGGGAATTACATGTTCAGAACAGGGCATTTCTTTTAGGAGATGCGGTAAAGGTCTCTTTCTTTATCAGGGAGGCAAAACTCATTATGGATGAAGAATGCTATTTTTTCTTAATGGCATCGATGAGAAAGATGAGAATGAATATTCCCTTGTCCTATACCCTGGAATTCTTTCAGTCCCTGTTTCAGAAAGAGATCATTGAAGGAAAAGGAATCGGAAACGGGATTATTAATTTTCAGGTGTACAGAAATTCGGATGGAATAACGCTGTCGAAATCCTCAGTCTCCTATTCCTATGAAGTCTCTGAGTTAGAGGATGTGCTTGCAACTCACCCAAGGCCTCTGGAGCTGGATTTAATCAAAGAAATTAATGTCAATAACAACCTCCTGAGCAATATCAGAGTTCACTGCCCGGAAAATATTTACGGCTCGATTTATGCCCAGGAAAATGATCTGGATGATGTGATTCTTCTTAACCCTAATAAAAGGATTGCAAGGGCCACTTCCGGAAATCTTTTATTTTTGGAAGGTGATATTATAAAAGTTCCTAAACAGGCCGAAGGTGCTTATATTTCTCCCTTTATGGAAAATTTTGTTACTTTTCTACATAAAAATAAACTGGCAGACATTCAGGAGCACGAGATTATTGCATTTGAATCACAGAAAGCGGAGGAAATTCTGCTTATTTCTGATGAAAAGGGCATATTCTCAGTAGGAAAAATAAGGAATAAGACTTTCGGAAACAGCCGTTTTCTGAATATGGTAACACAATGGAAAGAAAGTTTTTAGAAAATTGACAAACCCGGTAAACAACAAAGTTCCAAAAGTCCTTTACCGGGTTTTGTTCTGAACAGATCAGAATTAGTTTTATTTAATATTCGTTAAAAAAATCTACGAATTTTTGTGCAATTTCTTTTTGGCCCTGTTCACTCGACAGATAGGTCCGGTCTTTTTTATTATTCAGATACCCGAGCTCTATTAAAACGGCAGGGGATTTCGATTCTCTCAAGATGTGCAGGTTGCGCTCTGCAATACTGCAGTTTCCTAATTTTTGAGAAATTTTATCAGCGATTTTTTTCGAATCCCCGGAGTCTTGAATAAAAAGCTCATATCCCTGTTTTTGGGTGTCTTTTTCAGGCGTTCCGTTCAGATGAAGAGAAATGACCATGACAGGATTAAGTTCGTTAATTTTATCCGTCCTTTCTTCAAGAGTTTTATATTCGTCAGCAGCTCTTGTCAGGAAAACTTCATATTTTTCCTGGCTCTCGTTGATCTCATGGATTTGTTTTGCAATGTTTAAAACAATCTCCTTTTCAGTCATTCCATCAAAGGTGACACCCGCATCATTGCCTCCATGACCGGCATCTATTACAATATACTTTTTCTTTACAGGCACAAATGATAACAAAGCCGTTGAAAAAAGAGATATTGCAAATAATTTGACTGCTTCCATTTTCAGAGGTTTATAGTTCAGCAAATAACGGAAATTATATTGTGAAAATAGGTTAACATACTCTTAAAGTTTGTTAATTTATATTTCCCTCCGAAATGAATAATATTGGGATCAGTTTAAAGAAATATCCTCCGGAGCATTGGCCCACAGAAGGAACTCACCGCCCAGATTCTGCATGATGGATTTCCATAGAGTCTGATCATTAGGCAGGGTGTAATCAAGGTTATAAACATCCACGACGGTCCAGAGCTTTTTCTGAATTTCATGGTCGAGCTGCATGGCAGACCAACCTGTATAACCTGAAAAAATTTTAACATCATTAATATCCAGTTCCTGGCTCAGAACGGCACTTATGATGTTTTCGATATCTTCCGTAAGATAAAAGTCGTTAGAAATGTCGGTATACGCTTCTGTCACCTTTTTGCCCTTTACAATAAAGAACACCTTATCATTTTCTACCGGTCCGCCGTCATACACTTCGATCTTAAAGTCAAAAAAATTTTTGAACTTACTACTCACCTGGCTGTTTTTCTTATTTAATATTAATCCAAAAGCACCATGTTCATTATGCTCAATCATCAATACAACTGACCTGGAAAAAATATCTCCGGAAATGTCAGGCGTGGAAATTAATATTTTACCTTTGTATGAGTAATTCATACTCAAATTTAATAAAAAATATTTATGGAAAACCTGCACGACCAAAGAAAAGTGTATGAGAAGTCCCAACTTATTGAAAGTGAGATAAAACAAAATCCTATCGAACAATTTAGGGATTGGTTTCTGGAAGCCAGTGCAAACCCCGGTATTTCTGAAGCGAACGCGATGGCCGTTTCTACGATGGAAAGTGATGGCTGCCCACGCACCAGAATGGTTTTATTAAAGGCTTATACCCATGAAGGCTTTATTTTTTATACGAATTATGACAGCAGGAAAGGGAAAGCAATAGAAAAGAATCATAAAGCCTGCCTTCATTTTTTCTGGCCTAATCTGGAGCGGCAGATCATCATTAAAGCTGATCTGGAAAAAATCGCTGAAAACTTAAGCGACGGATATTTCCATTCAAGACCTAAAGGCAGTCAGCTTGGAGCTGTTGTTTCGCCGCAAAGCCAAATCATTCCGGATAGAGAATATCTCGAAAAAAAATTAACAGCGCTGGAAAAACAGTTTGAACATAGTGAAGTGCCCAGACCTGGCAATTGGGGTGGATATCTTGCAAAGCCTTACGAAATAGAATTCTGGCAGGGAAGACCCAACCGGCTTCATGACAGGATCATCTACACGCTGGATGATCTGGACTGGGAGATCTCGCGTCTGGCACCTTAAATAGAAATCATAAAAAAAAGGCTGTTTCAACAGAAGCAGCCTTGAATTTTTGTAATCTGAATGATTATTTTTTCTTCTTACCAGAAGCAGCAGGTGCATTAGCAGTAGCAACAGCTGTAGATAAATCAGCTCCGGCTTTAAATTTAGCCACCGTTTTTGCTTCGATATTGATTGGCTTTTTAGTAGCAGGGTTAATACCTTGTCTTGCAGCTCTCTCAGCTACAGAAAAAGTACCGAATCCTACTAAAGAAACCTTCCCGTCTTTTTTCTTTAAAGTAGTCGTTACATTAGAAATGAAAGATTCTAAAGCAGCCTTAGCAGCCACTTTTGTGATACCGGCATCTTTTGCGATAGCGTCGATTAGTTCAGACTTGTTCATAATTTTTAATATTAAAGTTAGTTCGTAATTGTAGCAAATATAATACTATTTTCTAATTGTGCAATTTTTTTATTAAAAATTGTAAAACTTTTGTAGTATTTGTGAAATTTGATTAAAATATGATAATTTGATATTTCACGGAAAATCTACGTTACAGCTTACTAAAATCATGCCAAATGCTTATGTGTATTGACTTTAGCAAAATTCATATTTTATTTTCTATATTTATTAAATCCTGAATTTTGTATAAAGTCTTAATGATTTTACCGATATGGTTATTGATTTTGTAATTAAAATTTAAATATACTATTTTTTATAAAAATAAATACCTGTGTATCTGATAGTTTTAAAATCCATGTAAAAGTTCATTTTGTAAATTTTTATTAATAAATTTGCATCATGTTAATAGAAGTTTTTAAGTCTAAGATTCATAGAGTAAGAGTGACGGCTTCGGATCTTAATTATATCGGGAGTATTACAATAGATGAAGACCTTATTGAAGCTGCAGGATTGGTAGTAGGAGAAAGGGTATATATCGTTAATGTAAATAATGGAGAGCGTTTTGACACTTATGTCATTAAGGGGAAAAGAAAATCCGGCGAGGTCTGTCTTAACGGTCCTGCCGCCAGAAAAGTGCAGCGGGATGATATCATCATTATCATTGCTTATGCTCAGATGACTCCTGAGGAAGCGCAGACTTTCCAACCTAAGATTGTTTTCCCGGATGAAAAAACGAATCTGCTGACATAACCGATGAAGAAAAAAGCAAAGAATCCTGTAAAATCCATTATAACAATAGTAATATCGCTTGCTTTTGCAGGCTTTTTTTTATGGTTTGCCCTTAAAGGACTGGATTTTAAGGTTATTCAGAAATCATTGGCGAAGGCGAATTACTGGTGGGTATTATTGGCGGCCTGTTTTGGGATCTCGGCATACTGGTTCAGAGCGATCCGGTGGAACCTGATGCTGGAACCCATGGGGCACCATATTTCAGATTCCAATTCATTGTGGTCTATTTCCTTTGGGTACCTAATGAATCTTACCATTCCAAGAAGTGGGGAAGTGGCCCGGGCAACCGCGTTGTATGGCGTGGAAAAAGTGCCTGTTGATAAATCTATTGGAACAATAATCTTGGAAAGAATTGTCGATCTGGCTTGTATGGTTGCATTTTTAGGTTTAACATTGATCTTTAAATTCAATACTATTTTATCTTTCTGGAAATACATCGAGAAAGAATTTTTAAAAAAGATTGCGAATTCGGTATTTTACTTATATGTTTTTGGTATTTCTATCATTATTTTAGTGGCCGTTTTTATTATTTTCAGATCTAGAATAAGAAATAATGTTTTTTATAAAAAAGTCATCAGTATTCTGTCAGGAATTGGTGAAGGTTTAAAAACAATTTTCAACCTGAAACAAAAAAAGAAATTTATTCTTTACACCGTAGGAATCTGGGTTTCTTATTATTTTGCAGCCTATCTGGTATGTTTTGCGCTTCCGGAAACTTCGGATTTTGTTTTTGCAGACGGATTTCTGATCCTGGTCGTAGGAACATTCGGGATGATTATTCCGGCGAGCGGAGGAATCGGGGCTTTCAACCTGGCGATGAAATATGGGTTTATGGCGCTGTTTATTTCTATGGGAAAGAGTGGTGAAGTCGGCGGAGAAGTCGGATTAACCTATTCATTTATCTCATTGCCACTGCAGATAACAATTATGCTGGTAATGGGGTTAATTTCTATTCCTATGCTTGCAAAAGAAAGAAATAAAGTCTTTCCCAGTCAGAAAATTTAAGCACTACATTTATTTAATATATAGAGTCCGGTTTTTACCGGATTTTTTTATGCGTCCGCTATGATTAATTATTTTTTAATAATTAGCAATTTACTTTATTTTTAGCCCATAATATTTTGGAATTTCCTAAATCTGACCTATCTTAGAGGAAACAACAGAAATATTATTATGGCAATTAACTTACAGAAAGGACAGAGAATTGAACTTGGATTTACAAAAATGACCATCGGTTTGGGTTGGGATCCTAATGACGGAGTAGGATATGATTTTGACCTTGATGCCTCCGCCATTATGATTGATGCAGACCGAAAACTGGTAAGTGAGGAATATTTTGTTTTTTACAATAATTTGCAGTCACCGGATGGTGCCCTTCAGCACACCGGTGATGATCCCAGCGGTAAAAGCAGTGATGGAGATGATGATGAATCGATCATTGTAGATCTTGAAAAAGTAGATTCAAAAGTAGAAGAGATTCTCTTTGTGGTTACCATAGAAGATTTTGAAAGAAGAAAACAGAATTTCGGGCAGGTAAGAAATTCATACATCAGAATTATTGATAATGTTACCCAGCAGGAGATTGCCAAATATGAACTTGATGAAGATTTTTCCATTGAAACAGGCGTAGAATTCGGAAGACTCTACAAACGTAGCGGAAGCTGGAAATTCGAAGCTTCAGGAATTGGGTACAGAGCTGACCTTGGCTTTTTTCTTGAGAAATATTATAAAGGACAAATTATAAAATAGCAGATGGCAATCAATTTACAAAAAGGGCAGACGATCAATCTGCGGAAGAATGATCAAGGCGATAATGCGTATGATCTCTCACAGGTTACCATAGGTTTGGGATGGGATGTGCGGAAATCCGGAGGATTCTTCGGTAAGCTTTTTGGCAGCGCCCCGGAATATGACCTTGACGCCATCGCATTCCTTCTGGATAAAAATGGTAAAGTAGCCAATATGGGAACCACTTTACAAAGGCAGAACGGAAAAAATATTGTTCTTTATCAAAGTGATGTTATTTACTTTAACTCCATGAAACATCCCAGCGGAAATATATGGCTGACGGGAGATAACAGAACCGGTGAAGGAGATGGCGATGATGAACAGATTATTGTACAGCTTGACCGACTTCCTCAGCGGTTTGAAAAAATTGTTTTTGTGGTTTCCATTTATCAGGGAAATTCCAACAGGCAGCATTTCGGGATGATTGAGAATGCCTTTATCAGAGCGGTAGATGCCAAGGGAAAAGAGATTACAAAATTCAGCCTTTCCGGTGATGCCGGAATGAACGGGATGTGCTCTATGGTTTTTGCGGAAGCCTACCGACACGAAGGTGACTGGAAATTCCGTGCTTTAGGGGAACCTCACCGGACAGATAACTTTATTGATGTTCTTGTTCCTTATACCTATAAATAAAAAGTATGCTCACAGCATACTTTCTTATTGTTGTAATTCCATAAAGTAAGAATGATCATTTTCACCGATGATGACAAATCCCAGACTGGAATATAAATACTGAGCTTTATTGGTTTTCAGTACATTCAGGGTAATGGTTTTCTGGCTGTTTTTAGCTTCTTTGATAATTTCTCTCAGAATACATCTTCCGATTCCTTTTCCCTGTGCAGTCGGATCTATCTGTAATTGAATAATATACAACGTATCAGGTTTTCTGCTGATTTTAAGCAAGCCGATCGGTTCGTTATTCATGATGATGATGCTTGCTTTATCAAACTCATAAAGAACTCTCTGCATATGAACTTCTCTCGTTGCCGGAAGATTCGAACTGATATAATGTTCACTCATCGTCTTTTCCCTTAATTCAATTAAGAAATCGATATCGGTTTCCGTCGCTTTACGATATTGAAGCTTAAAACTCATAGATACTATTTAAACTAAAAATTAGGATTCCTTACAGTTAAAAATCACTCTGACACTTCTTGGTGCAAACGTTCAGGGCAAAACTTAACATGCTCTAAACATTAAAAATACATTTTTTATTTTTCATTATTTACAAAAGTTCAAAGAAAGTTCTTTTTCCGATTTTGATTTTTGTGTGTTGTATTAACTGAACTTCCTCGTCTGGCTTCGTTATTTTATGACTGTTAATTTGAACCCCTCCATTTTCGATCAGCCGCCGGATAAAAGATTTGCTTTCAGTGGTTTTTAGCTGCTGACAAAGTTCTATCAATGGAAGGATATGATTCTTATGATGGAGTGAATGGATGAGGATGGCTTCAAAAATTTTTTCTTCGAAATTTTTATTCTGAAACTGATTTGTGAAGAACTTTTCTGCTCTTTCGGCCATTTCCGGCGTATGATATTGAGAAACAATATTTTTAGCGATGAGTTTTTTGACCATCATGGGATTTTCTCCGCCTATTATTTTTAATTTCAGATTCTGCTTTTCGTCAGATGAAAAATCTGTTGTCAGATTAATAAATTCATTTATTAAAGAATCCGGGATTGACATTGTTTTTCCAAACATTTCTTCAGGTTCGTCAGTCAGGCCTATGGTATTATGTAAGGATTTGCTCATTTTCTCTTTACCGTCAAGGCCTTTCAGTAAGGGCATACACATGACCGTCTGCGGAGGCTGGTGATGACTCTCCTGCAGCTGTCTTCCCATGGTACAGTTGAAAAGCTGATCGGTACCGCCCATCTCAATATCGCAGGAAATCCGGACAGAATCCAACCCCTGTAAAATAGGGTAAACCAATTCATGCATAGCGATGGGAGTGTTTTCGGAGAATCTTTTGCTAAAATCATTTCGATGCATCAGTTGGGCAACCGTTACTTTTGACATCAGCTCAATGACCTCTGAAAAGCTCAGCGCATCCAGCCAGTTGGAATTAAAGACAACTTCTGTTTTCTCGACCTCAATAATTTTGGAAAGCTGACTGATATAGGTCTGCGCATTATGCTGGACCTGTTCAGTGGTTAAAGGCTTTCGTGCTTTGTTTTTTCCGGTGGGATCACCTATTCTCGCGGTAAAGCTTCCCACGACAATAATAATCCGATGTCCCAGATCCTGAAACTGTTTAAGTTTCTTCAGTACAACAGCGTGACCGAGATGTAAATCAGGAGCGGTGGGATCAAACCCCAGTTTGATGATTAATTTTCTGTTTTCTTTTTCAGCCTGTTGGATTTTTTGTTCCAGGCCATTTTCAGGCAGAATGATTTCTGCATTTTCTTTTAACTGATTGATCATTTTGATATGTTTTAAAATAAAAAACCCGGACAGAAAAGTCCGGGTTCTATATAAAATTTGATTAATTTTTACTGTATTACAGCTATAGAAGGTCTTCCCGAACAATAGGCCGGGGTATCATATTCGCTGAAAAACGGAAGACGTAATATGTTATTTAGGTGCTTCATCGGTGCAAATATAAATGTTTTTTTTAAATAATTTAACTAGAGAAAGATCTGCGATAGGCAATGATCATCCGTTTTAGGTGGTTTCCTTTTTTATCCCTATTCTAATCATGCTGCAGCTTTATAATATTTCCTTTATAAAACTTTGTCAGATCATACAGATCGGTAAAATAACTGCGAAGATCTTCTGGATTTCCATTGCGCGCACCATCTGAATTAAACTGGTGTTCTGCAAGAGAAAATAATTCCCGGTGATCTTCTCTCAGATATCGGGACAGAATATTTTCATCATCCTGAATGAACATTCCGGTATAAAATATTCCATAAATTAAAAAATCCTTGAACGTTTCACAACCGAAAGTATAGCTAAGCTGGCATTGTGCTTTTTTTTCATAATCTGACATTACTTTTTGAAAGTAACCGATGTGATCCTGATGGGCAATTTCATAAAAAACATCAATTCCGTTAATGAAAAGCTGGGTTTTAACTTCCTCACCGTCAGAACGATACTCGTGTTCAAACCAGTCCAATAGTGATATCAATTCATCCTGGGTGAGGCTCTCAACAGATTCCGGTATTTTGTTTTTTATAATCTCGAGGCTTGTTTTTTTATCATCCTTTAAAAAACCGAGAACCTGAGTTTCTTCACGACAAATTTTGTTATACAAATTAATCTTTGCAGCAACAGGATTTGTTTTTATGAAAAAAAGTTCTTTTGCCATACTGTTATATAATGCCTTGTTTTTGATGTTTTTCCAGACTAAGGTAGCGAAAAATTTTACATAAATTAAGTATAATGTTTAATTTAATTAAAAAAGTAAAGGCGCCTTCTATTCTGATACCATGACGTTTATGATAATTGGTAATTCATGAAAGAAAATCCTTTAATTTCTTGAAGGACGTGTTATAAATCTGAATGCATTCTTTTAGTGGGACTGGGGATCAAAATATGCTTTAAAAGTTAGAGGATCTTCAGTTTTATCTTCAGCCTCTTCAAGATATTCATGGTATTCTTCCGGATGTTTCTCCATGTACACCATAACAATAGCCAGGTTGATAAAAAGGTTTTTATCTTCAGACCCCAAGTGTAGTGCGGTCATTAAGTATTCCAGAGCTTTGTCGTTTTCTCCCATATCGGAATAGACTGCTCCGATATTGACTAAAGCTGAAGTATTTTCAGGCTCGACCAGTAATATTTCATCTAATTCCTTGATGAGGAGATCGTTCAGCTCTTCCCAGTGATCTTCATTTTCCCATCTTTTGGCCTGAAGCTTTTTGACGTTTTCTAATCGTGTATGTATACTATTCATTGTTCTAAATTCCTGTATTGGTTCTTATTTTCTTATATTTTCTAAAACCGCAAGTTCTGATCTCAGGTTTGACAACTGTTTTGTGAAATGCATGGCTGGCAGTAGCATATTTACCATTGCCTTCTGTTTTTTCTCATTTCCCGGATTAATTTCTCGTTTCTTTTGTCAGCACGGTCGTTATGTAAAGACAGAACTGCCCAGATTGCAGCAGGAAGCCAGCCAATTAAAGTAATTTGCAGAATCAGGCAAATGATTCCGGTAAAAATTTTTCCACGAATCATAAATGAAAGAAAAGGGAGTAAGATCGCTAGCAGCATAATGGGTAACAGATTTAATGTATAGTAGCGTGCAATTTACAAATAAAACCATCGATCATGGGGCCCTGTGTACGTTTTTAATACATTATATTTAGAGATGAATCACCATAAAAATTAGAAGTACAGATTTTATGGCGGCACAACAGTCAGTAACATACCTGATTAATAATTTGTTTAGGAGAATTGATTTATAATGTCTATCGTTATTAATGATATTTTAAGATTTAATCAATAAATGTTTATATTATCTTTGTAAAGTAAACAGCTTAACACTTTTATTTAAGATCTTGAACAGGTAGAGATCAATACATTTATTGATCTTATATTGAATGATGGATGGGTCTATCGTAATGAATTAAAATTTATCCATATCCCGGGGATTCCAGGCATGACGGAATCAGCATGAGATTCTACCATCCGGGGATCAAATACATATGAATATTTAAAATATAACAAACAATATTATACACTTATATGAAAAAGATTAGTATTATCAGTGCATTGGTACTATCCGTCTGCACTACCGCACAGACAAAAATGACAACATCTGCCGGAACTCCGGTAAACGGCGACAAAGAGTCCATGACCCTGGGCGAAAATGGCCCGGTGCTGTTGGAAGATGTTCACCTCATCGAAAAACTCCAGCATTTCAGCAGGGAAAGGATTCCTGAAAGGGTAATGCATCCCAGAGGAACGGGAGCACAGGGATATTTTATTACCACAAAAGATATCAGCTCACTCACGAAAGCAAAAATATTTAATCAGGTAAATAAGAAAACCCCTGTTTTAGTTAGGTTTTCCAGTGTGATCCATTCCAAAGGATCTCCCGAAACGGCTCGAGACCCGAGAGGCTTTGCAGTGAAGTTCTATACGGAAGAAGGAAATTGGGACCTCGTGGGAAATCACATTCCTACGTTCTTTATCAGGGATGCCATAAAGTTTCCTGACTTTACCCATGCCAATAAGCCCTCTCCGGTAACGGATTTACAGGATGAGAACAGGATATTCGATTATTTCTCACAAACGCCGGAGGCTCTGCAGACTTTAACCTGGCTGCAGTCTGATAACGGGACCCCGAAATCTTTCAGAGAAATGGATGGATTTGGCGTTAATACATTTAAATTTATAAATGATAAGGGAAATATTTCCTGGGTTAAATTTCACTTCAAATCATTGCAGGGCATTAAAAACTTAACTGCAGAAGAAGTGGTTCAGGTTCAGGGTAAAGATTTCAGTCATATGACAAGAGATTTATACGAAAATATTGCTGCAAAAAACTATCCTAAATGGGATTTATATATCCAGGTTATCGACAATAAAGATATCGGTAAGTATAATTTTAATATTTTCGATGATACAAAACAATGGTTTGATGTGGAGGAAATAAAAGTAGGAACATTAGTACTGGATCAGATTCCGCCCAACTTCTTTCAATATACAGAAAGTGCTGCCTACGCACCTTCAAGGGTAGTGCCGGGCATCGGCTTTTCTCCTGATAAAATGCTGCAGGGCCGACTTTTTTCTTATGCCGATGCACAGATGTACAGACTGGGCAAAAATCATCAGCTGCTACCTGCCAACAGGCCTTTGGTTAAAGTAAATAACTATCATATTGACGGTGCAATGAACTTTGAAGAAAGAACCGGAGATATCAACTATTACCCAAGCACCCAAAGTGATTTATATACAGAATTCAGCCCGGAAGATAAGAGAGTATTACAGGGATATTTAATGCGTAAGGAAATTCAGAATCCCGATAACTTTTCACAGGCAGGCATTCTGTACAGAGGATACAGCCCGTCAGAAAAAAATAACTTGGTTAAAAATTGGGTCAGCGCCCTTTCGAAGGTAAAAGACAGTAAAGTAAAAGCTAAAATGGTCAGTTATTTATATCAGGCAGATCCTGACTATGGAACACGCGTTGGAAGCGGCCTGGGATTACAGAAAAATGATTATACCAAATAACAGATGATGAAAAGAATAAAAAATACCTTTCTTTATACAGGAACCGTATTTCTCATGCTGTTATTCAGCCAATGCATTACGGCCCAGGAAAAGCAAAATACCCAAAAGGAGCTTGAGAAGGCATTTTTTCATGGGGCCAGAACGTCTGACATTGAGTTGCTGGATGAATTTCTGAAATCCGGTGCCGATATCAATTTTCAGGGTGAAAATGGCTATACCGCTATGATGATTGCCGCCTACAACGGTCAGAAAACCGCAGTAGACTTTCTGTTAAGTAAAAAAGCAGATTTATGCATTAAGGATAACAGAGGAAATACCGCGCTGATGGGAGCCGTAGTTGCAGGTGAGGAGGAGATTGCCGAGCTTTTGATAAAAGAAGAAAAATGTGACAGCTTAACGAGAAAAAGAACCATAGAGTTTGCTTCCCGGTTTGGAAGAACAAAAATATTAAACCTCCTGCAACAGAAGTAAGAGTCTGATTAGGATATGAGAAAATCCGGAGCCCGATTTCGGGCTCCGGATTTTATTTAACAGAACGGTTAAAAATTCCTTATTGTTGATACCATCCGGTATTTATCCGAATGCTCTCTTCAGTAAACTTTCCACTTTCGGCTCACTTCCCCTGAAATTCTTATAAAGCTCCATGGGATCTTTTGTTCCGCCTGAAGACAGCAGAATTTTATATCGGGCAGCAATTTCAGGATTGAAAATACCATTTTCCTTAAAATACTGGAAAGCATCGGCATCCAGAACTTCGGCCCATTTATAAGAATAATATCCTGCCGAATATCCGCCCTGGAAAATGTGGGAAAAACTCGGACTCATCGCTGTTTCAGGATTGGAAGGATATAGTTGGGTAGCCTTTGTATAATGATCTTCAAATTCTTTCACGCTTTTATCTTCCAGTTCTTCTGCTTTCGTATGATAATTCATATCCAGCAATCCGAAACCGATTTGTCTCAGGGTCTGGTATCCTTCCATAAAGTTTTTAGACTGCGCGATTTTCTCGATTTTTTCATCAGGAAGAATTTCTCCTGTTTTATAATGTTTAGCAAAAGTTTTGAGAAACTCCGGTTCATAGCAGAAATTTTCCAGGAACTGGGAAGGCAATTCCACAAAATCCCATTTCACAGAGGTTCCCGAAAGGGTAGGGTACTGTGTGTTGGCCAGCATGCCGTGAAGGGCATGACCAAACTCGTGAAATAAAGTGGTTACTTCCTGAAACGTCAGTAAACTTGGTGTGTCTTTCGTCGGTTTGCTGAAATTGCACACGATGGAAATATGAGGACGGGAATTTTCACCCTCCTTAATATATTGATTTCTGTAGCTCGTCATCCAGGCTCCGGCTCTTTTACCTTTTCTCGGGAAATAATCTACATATAAAAGGGATTTGAACGTTTTTTCAGAGGTACCGCTTCCCGTTTCAGAAACCTCGTATACTTTCACCTCTTCATGGTACGTGGAAATATCATTTCGTTCCTGAAAATGCAATCCTAATAAGGTATCAGCAAGTCCGAAAACAGCATCCTGAACCTGGTTTAAAGGGAAATAAGGTTTCAGTTCCTCATCATTTAAGTCGTATTTTGCTTTACGGAGTTTCTCTGCATAGAAAGCGTGATCATAGCCCTGCATTTCAGTGATCCCATCGGTTTTTGCCAAAGATCTCAACGCTTCAATTTCGTTGTCTGCGTAAGGCTTTGCCTTTGTTAAAAGCTCATTCAGGAAATCAATGACTTTGGTCGGTGACTTGGCCATTCTTTCTTCCAGAACATAGTCTGCATAGTCTTTATAGCCCAATAACTCCGCTTTTTGCTGTTTCAGACGAAGAAGCTCCTTAATTAAATTCTGATTGTCAAATTCTCCGCCATCGAAAGATTTTTTACCATTGGCCAGGGCCACTTCTTTTCTCAATTCGCGGTTTTCCCCATAGGTCATTAAAGGAAGGTAGCTCGGATATTGTAAGGTAACTACCCAGCCATCAAGATTTCTTTCTTTGGCATCCTCAGCGTATTGTTCCAGAACAGCCTCCGGAATTCCTGCCAGATCCTCTTTATTGGTGATATGCTTAAAATAATTATTGGTTGAGGCCAGTACATTCTGCCCGAACTGAAGTGATTTTAAAGATAAATCCATGCTGATTTTCTTTAATTTTTCTTTGTCTTCTTCATTCAGTAACGCTCCGCTTCGTACAAAACCTTTGTAAGTTTCATTTAAAAGCATCTGCTGTTCTTCATTCAGGGTATATTTTTCTTTTTCGTCGTATACTTTTTTTATTTTCTTAAAAAGCGCTTCGTTCTGAGAAATTTTTGAAGAATATTCTGTTAGGATCGGAGAAACTTCCTGAGCAATCTGCTGAAGCTCATCACTGGTTTCTGCCGAATTTAAATTGAAAAAAATATTGGAAACCACGTCTAACTGTTCACCCGAATACGCCAGTGCTTCGATCACATTTTCGAAAGTAGGTTCTTCAGGATTGTTGACAATGGCATCAATTTCTTCTTCCGACTTTTGGATTAATTCCCTGAATGCAGGAAGGTAATCTTCATTCTTCAGAAGGTTAAAAGGTGCGGAGTGATATGGTGTATTAAATTTTTCAGTTAAAATATTCATATTCTGATTTTTAATTAATGTAAATGTAACGATTCTTCTGAATCAACAGCAAAAGTGCTCAAAAATAATGCCTGAATAAAAAGGTATGACAAAATGGTCTGACTTTAATAATCTTGTCATATGCGAAGAATAATGTGACTTTAAAAAATTAATTTTGAGGACCGCGGAGTCGTTGGATTATGCAATGTTTACCTTTAAAAAAATATAACTATGAAAGCAATTTTAAAAATTTTTGGACTAATTATCCTTTTGATTGCTATATATGCCGGTATTGCAATGCTGGCTTATGGCAAAGAATACCATTATGAAAAGTCTGTGGTGGTAAACGCTCCCAGGGAAAAAGTATGGCAGAACGTACATTCGATGGCAGCCTTTAACCGGTGGAATCCGTGGATGAAATTAGACAGGACCATGAAAATCACATATACCGGAAAATCAGGACAGGTGGGAGACCGGTATTGCTGGGACAGTAAAAATGATGAGGCCGGAAAAGGTTGTCAGGAAATAAAAGAACTGGTTTTAAACGAGAAGCAAAAGACAGAAATGACCTTTCTGAAGCCATTTGAAGGAGAGGCCACTTCCGAAATCATTTTATCATCAGAAGGAAATTCTACGAAAGTGACGTGGACTATGGATACCGAACAGGATGCTATGATGAAAGTGATGAGACCGATGATGGATTACCAGATGGGAAAATCTTATAAGGAAGGTCTTCATAACCTAAAAGTACTTGTGGAAAACAGATAAATCATTAGTCTGATCATACTATTGTTTAATAGTACCGGCAGATTTCCAGGAATAAGTTTTAAACCACAGATCGGGCCTGCAGAAATTGGGTAAGTAGATGATCCATAGGAAAGCCTGTGAGTGCAGCCCTTTAAAAAGAAGTGCAATTATTTAAAAAAATATTATCTTTATATAAAGAATAGATTCATGGAGAAGATAGTATTTGAGAAAAATAATATAAGAAATTATGTAAAAACCGTCATTGCTGAAAAAATTCAGAAACTGAAAAATTTCATTGAATTTACCCTGGAGGCCAGCCGTGATATTAAAAAAACTCCGAAGTATGACAGTATGAGAGAGGAAATGCAGGAGGAAATATATCAGATGCAGCGTCAGTTGGGAGCCCTTAATGATCTTAGAAGAAATATGGCCAAAGTACTGAACAACTCTACAGAAAGGGTTCAGCTGGGTTCTCTGGTGGTTACGAATAAAGCCAGATTTTATATTTCGGTATCATTGGGAGAATTTTTTTTTGAAGGCGACCGGTTCTATGCCATTTCGCCCGAAAGTCCTATGGCTAAAAAAATGATGGGAATGAAACCAGGCGATGAATTTGTTCTGAATAATATTTATCAGAAGATCGTAGAAGTTTTATAAATTTTTTATACCCATAAAACTCCGGAATATATCCGGAGTTTTAATTTTATTCAGTACCTTGCAATGCAAAATACTCACTTATGAAATTTGAAATGTTAAGAACGAACATGCTCAATCAATGGATTATTATCCACCTCCGTTATCTGGTGGGCTTCGCCTTTATCCCGTCGGGACTGATAAAACTGATGGGAGAAAGATTTACCGCAATTCCGGCAGATAATCCGGTAGGCTATTTTTTCGAAGCTTTATACCAGTCGGGCTTTTACTGGAATTTTCTGGGTCTGGTGCAGGTCATTGCCGGAATACTGCTGATTACGCAACGCTATGCTACTCCAGGCGCACTGATGTTTTTTGCCATCCTTACAAATATCTGGATCATTACCCTTAGTTTATCATTCAGCGGGACCTGGATTATTACTTCTTTAATGATGATAGCGGTATTGATACTGCTCGTCTGGGACCATCATAAACTGTTGCCTCTTATCAATCGTTCATCAGGATATGAATTTCCGGAGCCTTCCAGGATATGGATGAATGCAGGAGTGATATACAGTATTTGTTTTACGGGCATCTGTCTGTTAGGCAATATCAGTAAAAACAGCTATGCCAATTGGGGATCCGTGGCATTGATTTTACTGGTTCTTGTTACTTTTGGATTAAGTAATTACAGAGCATACCAGAGCAGGAAATTGATATCGAATGCCTAACCGATACCTCATAAATGAATTACATGCTGTACCTTTGTACCATGAACAAAGCAAACGTTTTAAAAGAAATCATAGAGCAAAGAAGAAGCATCTTTCCAAAAGATTATACTGAAGTTAAAATTTCTCAGGAAATTATTGATGAGATTTTAAATTCAGCAACCTTTGCTCCTAATCATAAACGGACCAAGCCCTGGCGTTTTAAAATATTTAAGGGTGAAGAAAAATCAAAACTGGCTTCAGAAATGCAGGCGATCTATAAATCTGCACAGCCTGAACATCTGTTTTTAGAGAAAAAATACAATGATATAGGCTTCAAAATCAATAAAGCGGACGCTGTAGTTTCTATAATTGTGAATTTCAGCGGGATGGTTCCCGAATGGGAAGAAATTGCAGCTGTTTCGATGGCGGTGCAGAATATGTATCTTACCTGTACGGCAAACGGAGTAGGCTCATACTGGAGTTCACCAAAAATCGTCGACCATCTGAAAGAATCTTTAACGATCGAAGAAAATCAAAAGTGTCTTGGCTTATTTTATATGGGAAAACTGGATCAATAGCCCTGATCGAGCGGTCTGTCTGAGCTCTTTTTCTTTGCAGAAGAAAAAAGCGAGTAGCGAGAGCAGGTTCCCGGCTTCATCAAATAAATGAATTCAGAAAACTTTTATTTTGGCCTTTTTACTTTAAACTTTTTTACTATCTTTGCACTCTTAAATATTTAACTGGGACGAGTTCCCGTAAAATTCAAACATTATGTCAGTAAAAATCAGATTACAAAGACACGGTAAAAAAGGGAAACCTTTCTTCCACATCGTAGTTGCAGATTCCAGATCAAGAAGAGATGGTAAATTCATCGAAAAATTAGGAACATACAACCCAATTACTAACCCTGCAACAATCGACTTAAACGTTGATTCTGCTGTAAAGTGGTTAAACAATGGTGCTCAACCAACTGATACGGCTAGAGCGATCCTTTCTTACAAAGGAGCACTTTACAAAAAACACTTACAAGGTGGTGTTGCTAAAGGTGCTTTTGACGAAGCTGAAGCTGAAAAAAGATTCAATGCTTGGGTAGAGGCTAAAGATGCTAAAGTACAAGGTAAAGTTGAAGGCTTAACTAAAGCTCAGGCTGACGCTAAGAAAGCTGCATTTGATGCTGAAGCTAAAGTAAACGAATCTAGAATCGCTGCTGCTGCACAGGCTGAAGCGGATGCTAAAGCTGCTGAAGAAGCTGCTAATGCGCCTGCTGAAGAAGTTGCTGAAGCTACAGAAGGAGAAGCTCCTGCTGCTGAATCTACAGAAGAAAACACGGAAGCTTAAAAAAAACCGGTATGCGTAAAGAAGATTGCTATTTATTAGGAAAAATTACACGCAGACACGGACTTGCGGGGAATGTGATCCTTAAACTGGATACAGATCAACCCGAGCTTTACAATAAACTGGAATCAATATTCGTTGAAATCAACGGATTATTGGTTCCTTTTTTTATTGAAAAATCATCCTGGAGCAAGCTGGATGCTCTTAATATTGCTTTTAAGAATTCTTCTGAGGCCCTGGTAGACCAGTCTTTAGGTAAAAATGTGTATTTGCCGCTGGCTTCTTTGCCTAAGCTTTCCGGAAAACAATTCTACTACCACGAAATTATCGGGTACAATATTCTTGATGAAAATGATAACGACTGTGGTGTCATCAGATCTGTCAATGATCAGACCGCACAGGTATATTTCATCACCAATCTCGACGGCAAGGAAGTCGTTATTCCTATGATCAAAGACTGGATCCTGGAAGTCGACAGAGAAGAAAGAACCATCAAAATGCAGCTTCCGGAAGGTCTTATTGATGTATTTCTGGTTCCTTCGAAGAAAGACGAATAAATTTCTTTTGACAAGGAAGAAAATTCCTGACTGTTTATTTTATTCTTATACTCCGGATAATAAATAATCTTCACAATTTTATCTGCCTGTTACCGGGCATACGGATATCATCCGCCCGGCTATATGCATTTTCCTAACCCTATTCTGTCCTTTTAATATCGCGGTTTGTTCAAAAGTCATGATAACAGAATGTCCTCATCTCATATATTCTGTTTTAAATTTTCAATCTGTTCGTACATCTTATTGAAAAACAATTTTCTGTCACGATTTCCTGAAGTATTCAGTGACTTTGAGTTTTTGATCTGATGTTCAAAATAGTTCAGCGTTTCACTGCAGGTTTTCTCATCATTAATAAGGATATATCCAAACATATTCGTAGGCAACGCAAATAATGATTGTTCCGGATGATGGAAAAAGATGTCATTGGACAGATGCATCAGTTCATTTTCGTATAAATGAAATTTTGTGTTTCGTTCTGTTTTTTGCTCGATATATTCTATCAGTTCCTTTAACTCATCCAAAATGGTCTGCGCTTCCTTTTTCAGTAATAGCCTGGTGTCATAATAAAAGGCAATCTGCTGCAAAATGCTTGAAACCGTCACGTCATTCCATAATTCCACAACATTCTGCTGCTCATATTTTTTTCTTAACTCTTTGGTATCCGTTTCAAAATTTGGAGGGGAAAACTGTAAGAAAGGAATAAAAACCTGCTTTGCATTCAGCAGGTTCATCCACACATAGATTTTAAAACGGGAAAGCAAGGTATCTGAAAGCGTGTAAAAAAACGGAATATCCTTCGCGGAATAGTAGATGGTCATCTCCTCGGAAAGCGGCAGATTTTCAAAAATGCTGAGGTTATTCCTGAAAAAAGACTGTAAATCTTTCGTTTCGGTGACTGCGGAAGTTCTGTTTACCACGATCTGATGATCTGAAGTAATAAACTGATTAAGTGAAATCTGATAGTATTTTGCCAGTTCCAAAGCTTCTTCAAAACTGAATTTTGCTTTTAAAGAAGTCCTTCTGTGTGCCGCATCATAACTGATATTGAGAATACTGGAGATTTCGTCGTTCAGAGATCTGTTCCCGATTCTTTTTCTGATTTCCTTAAGCAGACGCTCCTGATGCATGTTTTTGTGATTTTCACAAATGTACTTATTTATTTTAATTTTTTTTTACATTTATTTTTGTGTTTTCTGCAGGTAATTTTGACACATCAATTTAAATAATACTTATGAAAGTACTGGTATTTTATTTTTTTCTTGCTTCTGTTCCTCTGTTCAAAGGACAGATCGGGAATGATAAAGGATGGAAAGTAGTAGAGATCATCGTAAGTACCAGAATCGAGGTAACTTCTATAGATGATAAAGCATTTTTTTCTTTCGGACCAAAAATTCCGATTGATGAGAATAATTATGTGAGTCTTCGGGGACACTTCAACTGGTGGGATTTGCCCGATCGGAAATTCATTGTTATTCCTGAGTTGGATTATTTCCATAAAGTACTATCGTTTAAAAAGAATAAGGCTATTATAAAAAGTTTATATGCTGGAGCGGGAATTACTCCAAATGCTGTTTCTCCGAAACTCGGAATCAATTTTTATCATTTCTTTACACTGGAATCAGGATATAATATCGAATACAATACCTACAGATATTTTCCGACGAAGGGTTTCAGATTTTCTTTCGGAATAAACCTGGTCTATTAATTTTAAAAAATATACACTATGAAAACGATTCCCTATATTTTAATCGCCATGCGATTGATAATGGCCCCGATCATCCTTTTATCAGCCTGTCTTAGAGGTGAAGAATCCAGATTCTTAATTTTAGGACTGATGTATTTCGGACTATTCACAGATATCTTCGATGGAATCATAGCCCGGAAAGTGGGCGTTTCTTCCGAAAAATTAAGAAGGTTAGACAGTCAGACCGACCTGATTTTCTGGCTTTCATTAGGTTTTGCTTCCTATTTCTTAAATCCTGACCTGATTAAAGAAAAATGGGAAGGAATTCTTCTCATCTTTATAATGGAAGCATTATGCTATGTCGTAAGCCTCTGTAAGTTTGGAAAAGAAACCTGTACCCATGCTTTTATATCTAAAATGTGGGGATTGAGTTTACTCATTGCCTTTACGTATCTAATAGGATTTCAGCAGGCAGGCTGGGCTTTTTCTCTTACTGTAATTTTAGGGCTTGTTTCTCATATCGATGTGATTCTTATTATTTTATTACTTCCAAAGTGGCAGTATGATGTTCCGAGCGCTTATCATGCCTGGAAAATCCGGGGCGGTAAAAAGCATAAAAAATCGATTTTCTTCAATTAAGATTCGACTGAAGCATGGTTTTTTATTGAATTCTATTCAATTGATTTTTAATTAAGACAGTGCCTTTATTAAAGTGCGCTGTTTTTTTGTAACTTTGCACCCATTAATTTTTATACAAAAAAATTTAATCAACAAATGAAAAAGCAGACAATTAAGGAAATCCTGCAGGATTACAAGAAGGTATTACATCATGACATTACGGTTTACGGTTGGGTAAGAACGTTCCGTGCAAATCGCTTTATTGCGCTGAATGATGGTTCTACAATTAATAATTTGCAGATCGTTGTTGATTTTGAGAATTTCGACGAAGAGATTATCAGTAAGATCAGTACGGCAGCTTCTCTGAAAGTTGTCGGTGAAGTGGTGGAAAGCCAGGGGGCAGGTCAGGCTGTTGAAATTATTGCTAAAAAAATTATTATTTTAGGAGATAATTTTACCGAAGACAGAGACAAAACCATCCTTCAGCCTAAGAAGCATTCTTTGGAAACGCTGAGAGATCAGGCTCACCTGAGATTCAGAACCAATTTATTCGGAGCTGTTTTCAGAGTACGCCACGCCGTAAGCTTTGCAGTACATTCTTTTTTCAACCAGAACCAGTTTTTTTATATCAATACACCGGTGATTACGGGTGCTGATGCAGAAGGTGCGGGTGAAATGTTCGGAGTTACCAACTTTGATCTCAACAACATTCCGAGAGGAGAAGATGGTGAGATCGATTATGCTCAGGATTTTTTCGGTAAAAAGACCAATTTAACGGTTTCAGGGCAGCTTGAAGGAGAAACCGCAGCGATGGGATTGGGAAGAATTTATACTTTCGGACCAACCTTCCGTGCCGAGAACTCAAACACGACCAGACACCTTGCCGAATTCTGGATGATTGAGCCGGAAGTGGCGTTCAATAATCTGGAAGATAATATTGATCTTGCAGAAGACTTCCTGAAATATGTGATTCAGTATGTTTTAGATCACTGCAAAGATGATCTGGAGTTTCTGGACAAGCGTTTTGAAGAAGAACAAAAAGGAAAAGCAGAAAAAGACAGAGCTAAAGAGGGACTGATCGAAAAACTTCAGAATGTTATTGCGAAACGCTTCAAAAGAGTTAGCTATACTGAAGCGATTGAGATCCTGATGAACTCGAAGGAAAATAAAAAAGGAAAATTCCAGTATCCGGTTGAAAGCTGGGGAACCGACCTTCAGTCTGAGCACGAAAGATATCTCGTTGAAAAGCACTTTGAAAGCCCGGTCGTGTTATTTGATTATCCTAAAGAAATTAAAGCATTCTATATGAAGCTTAATGACGATAACAAGACTGTTGCAGCTATGGATGTTCTTTTCCCGGGAATCGGAGAGATTATCGGAGGTTCGGAAAGAGAGGCAAGGTTGGACGTTCTGCAGCAAAAAATGGCAGATATGCATGTTGATGAGCATGAACTCTGGTGGTATCTTGATACCAGAAAATTCGGATCGGTGCCTCATGCAGGATTTGGATTAGGCCTGGAAAGACTGGTGCTTTTCGTAACGGGGATGACCAACATCAGAGATGTTATTCCTTTCCCCAGAACGCCTAAAAATGCAGAGTTTTAGATCTTACTTAATAATATCATCCTTCTAATTATTATTGGAAGGATTTTTTATTTGTTTTTAAACAGAAAGATATAGATGCTATACAGGAAAACCAGTTTTTAAAATCAATACAAAAGAATTACAGGCAGGCAACAGAACTTCGGAAGTATTAAATGACAGGATGGGTAATTTTTTTTATCAGGAAAAACTGAGTAATGTCGGAATACAGATGAATAACCAGATATACTTATCATTCGCAGGATTAAAAACAGAAGCAATAATGCATAAAAAAAAAGCCTTAAAAGTATCATCTTCAAGGCTTTTTTTATTTTCCAATAGTTTATTATGGTATTGTTAATACAAAAATCGTGCTAAATCTGTTTTTTATCGAAAAATTTTATTAAATTCGTGCAATATGTTATGTTAGAACACCAATAGTAAATATGCTTAAACAACACTTACAACTCAAATTAGGACAGAAGTTGGCACCTCAGCAAATTCAGCTAATGAAGTTGATCCAGCTTCACACGTTGGAATTTGAAGAGGAACTCGAAAGAGAGTTAGAAGAAAATCCTGCCTTGGAGATCGCAAAAGATGAATCGAAGGAAGATGAATATTCTTCTTTGGAAGAATCGTATGAAAATGAAGGAACAGAAAGCATTGAAACTGATTTTGATGTGAATGATTATCTCTACGACGATGAACCCACCTATAAAACTGCATCCAGCAACTATTCTCCGGATGACGAAGAATTTGACAATGAAAGTCTGTTAACAGAAGGGCAGTCTCTGTATGATTATCTTAACGAGCAGATTCACTTATCAAGCATTAATGAGGAGGATCTTAAGATTGCAGAATATATTATCGGAAACCTTGATACGGACGGATATCTGAGAAGGGAGATAAAATCTCTTGTGGATGATCTTGCCTTTTCACAGGGTTTGTACACCACAAAAGAGAAAGTGGAAGATATCCTTGAAAACTATGTGCAGAAACTGGATCCGCCCGGAGTAGGCGCAAGAGGATTACAGGAATGTCTCCTTTTGCAGATCGAAAAGAAAGTAAGCTCCGATAAAGCGGTTTCTTTAGCGGCCAATATCCTGCGATACCAGTTTGATGCCTTAACCAATAAACACTACAATAAGATCATTCAGAAATATGATATTGAAGAAGATGATCTTAAAGACGCATTGGACGAAATTTCAAAATTGTCTCCCAAAGTCGGAGGTAATTTTGATACCCAGACCATCACCATCAATCAGGAAATTATTCCGGATTTTGTAATCCAGGTAAAAGATGGGGTGGTGATCCCGATGCTGAACAGTAAGAATGCACCTACTCTGAGGGTTTCTGAAGAATATAAAGATATCCTGACGACGTATTCCCATGATAAGAATTCTTCTGAGCATAAACAGGCCGCTTTATTTATCAAGCAGAAACTGGATGCTGCCAAATGGTATATTGATGCCATTAATCAGCGTCAGAATACTTTATTGCAGACCATTACTGCAATTGTAAAGTTTCAGAAAGACTATTTTATCACCGGTGATGAAAAATCTTTAAGACCTATGATTTTAAAAGACATCGCTGACATTACGGGCTTTGATATTTCTACGATTTCCAGAGTGGTAAAAAGTAAATATGCTGATACTCCAAACGGAATTGTTTATCTGAAAGACCTGTTCTCAGACAGTCTTACCAATGACGACGGGGAAGAGGTCTCTACAAAAGAAATCAAGACACATCTTCAGGAAGTTATCAGCAAAGAAAATAAGAGAAAGCCTCTTACCGATGATGCTCTGGTAGTGATCCTGAAAGAACAGGGGTACAATATTGCCAGAAGAACGATTGCCAAATACCGTGAGCAGCTCAATATTCCGGTGGCGAGATTAAGAAAAGAACTGTAAAGTATTTCAACAATATAAATAATGCTCAGAAAAACTGAGCATTATTTTTTATAAGATATTCATAAACAAGAAGCATTACTATCAGCGTTTTTTATTTACATTTTTATTTTCTCTAAACCGAGTTCTTTTACGGAAATTTCACGCATTTCTACCTTCCGTATTTTTCCTGAAATCGTCATAGGGAACTCATCTACAAATTTCCAGTATTTCGGAACTTTATAGTGGGCAATCCTGTCTTTACAATAGCTTAATAATTCTTCTTCGGTTACCTCAAATCCTTTTCTCAGCTTCACCCATGCCATGACTTCTTCCCCGAATTTTTCACTCGGAACACCGATAATCTGAACATCAAGAATATTAGGATAGGTATACAAAAAATCTTCAATCTCCTTAGGTGAAATATTTTCGCCACCCCGGATAATCAGGTCTTTTATTCTTCCTGAAATGGTAATATATCCTTCTTCATCCATCACCGCCATATCGCCGGTGTGCATCCACCGGGCATCATCAAGCACCTTTTTTGTATTTTCAGGATCATTCCAGTACTTCAGCATGACAGAGTACCCTCTTGTGCACAATTCACCATGTTCACCGCGTCCGACCGTTCTCCCTTGCTCATCCACAATTTTTATTTCAAGGTGGTCCTGGACGGTTCCCACGGTATTCACCTGTTTTTCAAAAGGAGTGCCTATTAAAGTCTGGGTAGAAACGGGAGAGGTTTCGGTCATGCCGTAGCAAATGCTCATTTCTTTAATATTCATGAGGCTTTCTACCTTTTTCATGATCTCCGGAGGGCAGACAGATCCGGCCATGACTCCTGTTCTTAAACTGGAGAAATCAAATCTTTCAAAATCTTTTACCGCCAGCTCTGCAATAAACATCGTGGGTACTCCGTAAAGTGATGTGCACTTTTCCTCAGAAACTGTTTTCAGGGTAATTCCGGGATCAAAACTGTCATTCGGAATTACCATACAGGCCCCGTGGGCAGTACAGCATATATTTCCGATCACCATTCCGAAACAGTGATAAAACGGAACCGGAATGCAGACTCTGTCTTTTTCGGAATACCTCAGCCGTACACCGATAAAATAGCCGTTATTCAGGATATTATGATGGGAAAGTGTGACCCCTTTGGGAAAGCCGGTTGTTCCCGAAGTATACTGAATGTTTACAGGGTCATCAAACTGTACGTATTCCTCAAAGCTGTGTAATATATCATCAGAGATTTCCTGACCGTTGTTCAGGAATTCTTCCCAATTGTCATCAAAGAAAATTTCTGATTTTAGAGTGATGCAGAATTCCCTGGCGTCGGTAATCATTTTTTTATAATCGCTGGATTTGAAAGCCAGCGAGGAGAAAATATGTGACATTTCCGACTGATTGATCACAAAGATAAGCTCACTGGTCCGGTAAGCAGGATTGATATTCACTAAAACAGCTCCTATCCTTGCAGTGGCATACTGCAGAAGAACCCATTCGTAACGGTTGGTAGACCATACTCCTACGCGGTCCCCGGTCTTCACACCCAAAAAGATAAGCGCCTTGGCGACAGCGGTAGTCTGATTATAAAATTCCTGATAAGTAGCCCTGTAGCTTTGATGTATACAAACTAAAGCTTCGTGATTGGGAAATTTTTCAACCGTGTGTTTTAAGTTACTTCCGATCGTTTCTCCCAATAATGGAATCTCTGAAGCACCGTGAACATATGATAATTGCATAAAATAAGAGATTTGGATCAATAAAATTAATAATAATATCCTAAATCTCTTTATGTAACATTAAAATTCCTGCGATTCTATTTCTTTTAACTGCCTTAGATTTTTATCTAATTTTCTCATGATAATTCCGTACACAATTTTATAATAAAGCCAGATCAAAAGCACGGCGACCGCGGTACTGATGATGGCTCCGATGATAAAACCTGTAAGGGTGGAATTCGTCACCTCAATATTCTGGGTATTTAAAACATACAATATAAATAAAGTAAAAACAGAGGTAAATGAAATCAACAGGATAATATTAATCAGAATAAAAGCGTTCACGGTTTTCTTAAACTGAATAATTTTTAGAATTAACTTTTTTAAATTTTCTTCAATTTTTATTTTCTTGTAATTCTGATAGAATTTGTAAACAAAATAAGCAGTAATAGAAAGGCTCAACACTTTTAACACTACATAAATGTTGTCGAGCGAACCTTCAAGTTCCGTTGTTTTTCGGGCGCCCAGTTTTTCCAGGATACTGATGAAGCTGTTGGATTCTTTTCCCTGAAGAATGTAAAATAACCCCAATATGGAAAAGAATATAAATTCTACAACACTGATCCATAGTATATACTTCACATAATTCCGTGACTTTCTATTAAGCATCTCGAGGATGGCACTGTGGTCATATTTTTGCTGAACAGGTTGTTCCTGCCATGTTTTCTTGAAACTGTCTAAGTCAAATTCAGGCATATTTTTCCATTTGTTCCTTTAGGGTTTTCTTTAATCTGTTCATTTTCACGCGCGCATTTACTTCGGTAATTCCGAGGTTTTCTGCAATATCCTTATAAGGCAGGTCGTCAAGATACATCATTACGATGGCTCTTTCCACATTCGGCAGTGTTTTGATCACGGTATAGAGAAGTGAAATCTGCTGCTGTTTATCATCATCATCTTCTACAAAATCCCGGTGGTTGATATCCAGTTCATTGGTAGGGAGGCTTTTGCTTTTTTTTCTGAAAAGTGTAATGGCAGTGTTCAAAGCAACACGGTACATCCACGTAGAAATTTTGGAATTTCCTTTAAAAGAATCATAGCTTCTCCAGAGCTGTAGAACAATTTCCTGAAAAAGGTCTTCTTCATCTTCAAGAGAATTTGTATAGAGACGCGAAACCTTGATAATCAGTCCCTGATTATCTTTAATAAGCTGCGCGAATTCTTTTTCTTTTGAAGCCAATGCGGATGTATAAATTAAGTAGCGAAGATATAATATAATTTGAAAATTTGAAAATTAAGTAATTTGAAAAATGAGTGAATAAAGTTTTTTTTAAAATAATAGCATAAACCTTACTGTGAATTAAAAATTTTCAAATTATCACGTTGCCAAATTTTCAAATTCTCTATCTTTGCAGCCACGAGAAAATCGGCCTGTTGATTCTTATTTCGGTAAGGGTAGGAAAGTCCGGACACCGTAGAGCATCAAAGCGGATAACATCCGTCACCCGTGAGGGTAGGACAAGTGCAACAGAAAGCAGGTACAGTTCGGCTGTAGTGAAACCAGGTAAACTCTTTGTGGTGCAATGATAAGTATATCGGTTCTTTTCAGCAATGAAAATAGGGGTTGCTCGCCCTGAAAGCCGAGGGGTAATCAGCTTAATCCCTTTAGCAATAAAGGGAGTAGATAAATAACAGGCGTCTCATTCTTGCAGTGGGATACAAAATCCGGCTTATAGATTTTCTCGTTTTTATTATGAATGATCGGTGGAAATCATCAGAAATACAAAAGCGGAGAATATTCTCCGCTTTTCTGTTATAAATGAATTTTGTTTATATAAGGAATCGCACTTTGCTGATACGTTTAGTTTTCAGCTTTTACTTTATTGCGGATTTCATTATTTTTTTGTGAATAGATCTGGGTGGCCCAGACAATAATGGCACTCATATCTCCATTTGTTTTTCTGGTCAGTTCAGCTTCTGTAACACCGGTAGAAAGTATTAATGCTTTGGACGCAGGTACCAGTAAAGCTTTTCTGCGGTCGCTCAGTTCAGAGGTATTTCTTTTTTTCTCTTCTTCGGTAGGTCTGTTCTGAGGATCGCCCAGGCTTTTGAACGCCTTACTGAAATTGTCCATTTCGGGAGTTTTCATGCTTTCAACAGTGTTTACGGCTGCAGATTCATTATTACAGGACACCGCTGTAAGACTTAAAGTGGCAAAAGCTGCCAGTAGAAAATATTTTTTCATAATAGTTTTAGATGGATAGATTGTAGGTAATTGCTTAATTATTTCGATGTGACTGATATTTACGGATAATCGTAAACCTGCAGATAGGTATATACGCCTCCTATGGTAAACCATTCTGCTTCAGAGTAGGTTCCGAGATCGTAGTATACACCTCCGGCTGCGGGCTCTCCCATAGAAAACTCGTCTGTACCGTTACCCGCACTGTCTTTGGCTATGAAGTGAAATATTCCCCATTCTACCATTGAACTTACGGTATCCATAACCGGGTCGCTAAACAGATGAGTTCCTCCGTATACCGGATCTGTAACGTACCATGTGTCGATGGGTAAAGTAGAAAACCCTGAAGTGCTCAGCGTTTTATATTCAACATCGGTCACAAATTCAGGTACTGTATAAACACCGTACGGAGCATTAGGAGCCGCATAAGCTACCGGACTGCCAGTGGAAAGATTCCCTGCCATCAGTCTCCCCTGAAGACTGTAATGGCTGAAATTATTAATGACCAATGCTGTGCTTTGGGAAAAGGCGAATGTTCCGCAGATCAGCAATAATGAACATATTATTTTTTTCATATTAGAAAATTTGTATATAAGTGTAATTATTTCCTCCGGATGTTATCGTAAACCATTCAGCATCACCGTAAGGGGTCGTGATATAAGATTCATTGGTAATACAAGGGGCTACATCTGCCCCGAGGTTTCCGTTAAAGAAAGTTTCAGGATTATTGGTTCCTTTGTGATACATCTGGAATTTAGAGCCTACCCATTTGGTATTGTTGGAAATAACTCCTCCGGGCAGGAGGCTTGGGTGATTCCAGGCTCTTGGCATCTGATTGGTGGCAGAAAGCGAAACGTTCCATGCCGCCATTGGGTAAAGCGAGGTTCCAAACTGATCCCTGTAGTTTTTATATTCCAGGTGCAGTCCGTTTATTTCGTTGGAGTCTGCAGGAACCACGACCATATCCGGATTGTTGGAACTTATGATTGGATAGCAGCCCCCGGCAACATTCAGGGCCTGAATATTTCCGTGGAAATCATAAGCCAGTGAGTAGTTGTTTATGATAAGCGTGCTCCCCTGTGAGTACGCAAGGCATGCAGCGAATAAGCTTAATGATGTTATAATCTTTTTCATAATCTTAGTTTTCAGTTTTTACTTTATTACGGATTTCATTATTTTTTTGTGAATAGATCTGGGTAGCCCAGACAATAATGGCACTCATATCACCGTTTGTTTTTCTGGTCAGTTCAGCTTCAGTAACACCGGTAGAAAGTATTAATGCTTTGGATGCCGGTACCAGCAAAGCTTTTCTCCGGTCGCTCAGTTCAGAAGTATTTCTTTTTTTCTCCTCTTCGGTAGGTCTGTTCTGAGGATCACCCAGGCTTTTGAAGGCTTTACTGAAATTGTCCATTTCCGGGGTTTTCATGCTTTCAACAGTGTTTACGGCTGCAGATTCATTATTACAGGACACCGCTGTAAGACTTAAAGTGGCAAAAGCTGCCAGTAAAAAATATTTTTTCATGAGTATTATTTAGATATATTATATAATGTTATGGATAAATGGTAAAATAAGTCACCATATCGGCTCCTGAAGAAATCGTAAACCATTCTGCCTCTACTCCCGTGGTAGCACCGATTTGAGATGAGTTGACCACAAAACCTGCATTCGCGGCTATCGCTGGATCTCCTACTTGAAAAGAATCGTAATTTATTCCGGTGGAGATATCTTTAAGCGAGAATATATAGCCTGCCCAGTCATTATTGGGTTTCATATACGAGCTTATGAAAGGGTCATTATAATTGTAGGTTCCTGAGTTTGCCGGATTTGCCGGATCATTTACGTACCATTCATCAATGTCCATTATATTTCCCGTTCCTCCGGATGTATCAAAGCTTCCATATTTATGATAGATACCTGAAGGCATGGTATAGGCTCCGTAAGGAGTAGGATTGGGCGCTGCAAACATAGATAAACTATTACCCGGAGTCTTGCTTCCGGTAAAAAACCTTCCTACGGCATGAAAATTCGTATTGTAATTGTTCATCACAAAAATGGAACTTTGGGAATAGAGCATTGCGCCTGCTAATAACAACAGGGCTGCAGTTATCTTTTTCATGTTAATAATAGGTCATTAGTAAATTTCAAAATAAGTAGTTACAGTCGTTCCCGAACTTATGGTAAACATTTCAGCAGATCCTGAAGGACAAACAAAAGAATCCGGAATGAAAGAGGAATTACAGCTTCCGAATACCGCAATATTTGCATTAAATAATGGAACAGAAGCTCCCGTGGCAGGATCGGTCATGAAAAATTTAGATCCGGCCCATCTGGTATTATTAGAAACGGTACCACCGGGCATTACTGCGGGATGATTCCATGTTCTTGGGATAGACTGATTAGTTGCACTTGTACTGACTAGCCATGTAGAAACAGGGTATAATGAGTTGGTAAACTGATCTTTGTAGTTAGTGAATTCCAATTGGGTGCCTGTAATCGTATTGGAGTTTGCCGGAACCACAATAGGATCTGGCGTCCCGTTACCTACCATTGGATAGCAGTTACCTCCGGTAGGGGCTGGATTAGCGGCATAAATATATCCGTTAAAGTCATAAGACGAATAATTATTAAGGATAAGTGTTCCTTGTGCATAAGCTATAGCAGCCGCACAAATTCCGATTGCAGATAAAAATTTTTTCATAATCTTAGTTCTCAGTTTTTATTTTATTACGGATTTCAGCATTCTTTTTTGAATAGATTTCGGTAGCCCAGATAATGATAGCACTCATGTCACCATTTGTTTTTCTGGTCAGTTCGGACTCTGTAACACCGGTAGAAAGTATTAATGCTTTGGACGCAGGTACCAGTAAAGCTTTTCTGCGGTCACTCAGTTCAGAGGTATTTCTTTTTTTCTCTTCCTCCGTAGGTCTGTTCTGAGGATCTCCCAGACTTTTGAACGCTTTACTGAAATTGTCCATTTCCGGGGTTTTCATACTTTCAACGGTATTTACGGCTGCAGATTCATTATTACATGAAACGGTGCTAAGGCTTAGAACGGCCAATGCCGCTAATAAAAAATGTTTTTTCATGGATGAAATTTAGATGTTTGTTAATGTATTTTTTTTGCATAATCCTATCTGGCAGAATGTGAAATTCAGCTTAAAATAGTGACAATACGTTTTTTATGATAAGATTAATATACCTGAAGGTAGGTGTAGCCTCCGATATCAAACCATTCGGCTTCTGAATAGGAACCCAGTTGATAACTGGAGCTCGTAAACCCTATGCCTGATGATATTGCAGGGTTACCGATACGGAAATCTTCATAAGAATTTCCTGCATTATCTTTTGTCTGAAAATAAAAGGTAGCCCATTCTGAAACAGGTACAAGTGCACTTACAGCAGGATCATTATAAGGAAACATTCCGGCTGCCAGATACCAGTTGTATATGGGAAGCGTAGATAAACCTGACGTATCGAAAGATGTATATTGTATGTCGGTCATCAGCGCAGGTACGGTATATGAGCCGGGTGTGTTGGGTGCAGCGATTAAATAAGCATTGGCGACAGTCGGACTTCCTGCAATCAGTCTGCCGACCAGATTATAAGAACTGTAGTTATTAATGACTAAGCGGGTGCTTTGGGAGAAAGTGCAGCAGCCCAGAAGCATAAAAGCAAGCAGTATTGTTTTTTTCATATCAATATATATTTAAATAAGTAATGGTATTGGTTCCTGAGTTGATGGTGAATATTTCCGCACTTCCGGAAGGACATGTATAATAATCCGGAACGGTGGTATTACAGGTGCCGGCTACTGCAATGTTGGCATTAAATAACGGTACCGGAGCTCCCGTGGCAGGATCAGTCATATAAAATTTAGATCCTCCCCATTTTGTATTGTTGGAGACAGCTCCGCCGGGCATTACTGCAGGATGACTCCATGTTCTCAGAACGCCCTGATTAGTTGCGCTGGTGCTGACTTCCCAGGTAGCGATTGGATAAAGGGAAGCGGTGTACTGATCGCGGTAATTATCGATTTGTAATGCCAATCCGTTACCGATATGGGAATCTGCCGGAACAACAAGGGGATTTGGATTACTGCTGCTTACCAGCGGGTAACATGTACCTCCGGTAGGAGTCGGATTACCGGCGACAATGGCTCCGTTAAAATTATAAGCAGAATAATTATTAAGAATAAAAGTTCCCTGTTGTGCATAAGCTGATAATACCAAACAAATTCCGATGATGGTTAAAAACTTTTTCATCGTTTAATTTTCGGATTTTGCCTTGTTACGGATTTCAGCTGTTTTTTTCGAGTAGATTTGGGTGGCCCATACTATGGTTGCACTCATATCATTATTGGTCTTTCTGGTCAGTTCAGCTTCTGTAATGCCGGTGGAAAGAATTAATGCCTTGGAGGCGGGTACCAGTAATGCTTTTCTTCGATCGCTCAGTTCCGACGTATTTCTTTTCTTTTCCTCTTCCGTCGGTCTGTTTTGAGGATCCCCCAAGCTCTTGAAAGCTTTGTCGAAATTGTTCATTTCCGGAGTCTTCATGCTTTCAACAGAATTTACTGCTGCTGATTCATTATTACAGGAAGATAGCCCTAATATGATAAAGGCTGCTAATAATAGCTGTTTTTTCATAGTTATAATTTAGTGATTGGCTGAATAAAATAATTTTTTGATAAATATAAATAAATTATTCATTACATAGTTAAAATTTTTCACTTTTTGGTGTATTTTATTTAACCAATCACTTTATTGTCCTATGATTTATTGTAGATTATACACAGAATTACTCATCTTCCAGGTTTTTTTTTGCGGTCTGAAGTGCTACGATCTCTTCTTGTGACACCTGTGGGTAATGAAGATCCATTTTTTCTAAGGCATCGATAATAATCTGAACAGCGGCAACTCTTGCAAACCATTTATTGTCTGCGGGAAGGACGTACCATGGAGCATAATTTTTAGAAGTCTCATTAATTGCAGTTTCATAGCACTCCATATATTGATCGAATAAAGCCCTTTCCGGAAGGTCAGCAGCGGAAAATTTCCAGTTCTTATCCTGTTCATTAATTCTGTCGAGAAGCCTTTTCTTTTGTTCATCCTTTGAAACGTTTAAAAATATTTTAATAATGGTGGTTCCATTATCAGAAAGATGTTTTTCAAAGTTCCGGATACTTTCATATCTGTTTTCCCAGAACTTATCGTCAAAGTCTTTTACAGATTTCCATGTTTTTTCATTTAAATTATATTCAGGATGAACTTTACATACCAGTACACTTTCATAGTGAGAACGGTTGAATATACCAATCATACCTTTAGTAGGAAGAGCGAGATAATGTCTCCACAGAAAATCGTGGGAATATTCTCTGGAACTCGGCGTTTTGAAGCTGGTTACGGTACAGCCCTGAGGATTTACCCCTCCGAAAACATGCTCTATAAGGCTGTCTTTTCCGGCAGCATCCATCGCCTGAAGCACTACCAGAAGAGATTTGCTGCCGTCGGCATATAATTTTTCCTGTAAATCACGAAGTTTTTCTTTCTCCTGAATCAGTAACTGGGCTCCCTGATCTTTGGTGATTTTTCCTTCATATTTCGTAGAATATTTTTTCAGTGAAAATTTTCCTTTAACTTCAAAGTCATCTGAGAAATTGGTGTCCATATATTTTATTAATTAAGGTTATAATTTGCGTTCAGTGATAGCCCGCTATAATCCGGCCTTTGAAAATCCAAACGTTACATAAATATAATAAAAAAACCGCCTCTGAAGGAGACGGTTTTTCAATTTTTATAAGTAGAGCTTACTTTGCCGCTACTTTTTTGGCTTGTTTTTCCATTTTTTTTGCTGCTTTCGCTTCAGCTTTTGTAGCCGGAGCCGCCGGAGCTACAGTAGCAGTTGCCGGAGCATTGGCATCTACCGTTCCTTTGATGTAGATCACGCTTCTGCTATTGGCAGGGTCATTAGAAAAAACTTCAATCATTTTGTTAAATCCACCATTGATCGCAGTGTTGTATCCAACTTTGATTTTTGCAGATTTTCCCGGCATAATAGGATCAGTGCTGAATTCAGGAGTGGTACATCCGCATGAGGCTTTTACGTTTGAAAGAACCAAAGGCTTATCACCAGTGTTGGTTACCGTAAAAAATCTAATACCGTCAGCATTAGGCTTTACTGTACCATAGTCAAAAGTAGTCTTGTCAAATGTAATAGTTTGTGCAGATGCTAAAGCAAATGTTCCGAATAACGCAATTCCTGCGATTAATTTTTTCATATTCTTGAATGTTAATATGTTTGTTAGATAAATTTTGAGAAACAAAGTTAAAAATTATTTTAATTCATACTTAAAATTTTTTTTCTTTAGACTATTTTTGCAAATTGTAAATTAAAGAAACAGAATTTATGCAGATTTCAGAAAAGTATAATCCACAGGAAACAGAACAGAAATGGTACAATTACTGGTTGGAAAACAAGTACTTCCATTCAGAACCCAATGATAAGCCGCCTTATACTGTTGTTATTCCTCCGCCAAACGTTACGGGGATCTTACATATGGGCCATATGCTTAATAATACCATCCAGGATGTTCTGGTCCGCCGTGCAAGAATGCAGGGCTTTAATGCCTGCTGGGTTCCGGGAACCGATCACGCTTCTATTGCTACGGAAGCTAAGGTAGTTGCCAAACTGAAATCTGAAGGGATCAGCAAGTCTGAGATCACCCGCGAAGAATTCTTAAAACATGCCTGGGACTGGACTGATAAGTATGGAGGAACGATTCTGGAGCAGCTGAAAAAATTAGGCTGTTCCTGTGATTGGGACAGAACCCGCTTTACCATGGAACCGAAACTTTCTCAGCAGGTCATCAAATCTTTTGTTGATTTATATAATAAAGGACTTATTTACAGAGGATACAGAATGGTCAACTGGGATCCTGAAGCGAAGACCAATATTTCTGATGAAGAAGTCATTTTTAAAGAGCAGAACGGAAAATTATATTTCCTTAAATATAAGATCGAAGGTTCAGAAGAATTCCTTTCGGTAGCTACAACGCGTCCTGAAACTATTTTCGGGGATACGGCAGTCTGTATCAATCCTGATGATGAGAGATATGCTCATCTTAAAGGAAAGAGAGTAATAGTGCCGATTGTAAACAGGGTGATTCCTATTATTGAAGACGAGTATGTAGATATTGAATTCGGAACCGGTGCGCTTAAAATTACTCCGGCTCACGACATCAACGACTATGAAATCGGTCAAAAACACAATCTCCAGATGATTGATGCTTTGGACGATGATGGAAACCTAAATGAGCATGGTTTGCATTACGCCGGCAAGAACAGATTTGAGGTAAGAAAACAGATCGCGAAAGAGTTAGAAGAAAAAGATCTTTTGTTAAAAGCAGAAGATTATGTAAATAAGGTAGGAACTTCAGAAAGAACAGGCGCCGTTATTGAGCCTAAAGTTTCAGTTCAGTGGTTTTTAAAAATGTCAGAAATTGCCAAACCGGCTTTGGATGTTGTGATGGATGATGAGGTTAAATTTTACCCTGAAAAGTTCAAAAATACGTATAAACACTGGATGGAAAACATCCGTGACTGGAATATTTCACGCCAGCTTTGGTGGGGACAGCAGATTCCTGCGTTTTATTACGGTGATGGGGAAAATGATTTTGTAGTTGCCGAAAACATTGAAGAAGCATTAGTTTTAGCAAAACAAAAAACCAATAATGATCAGCTTACAGCTGAGAACCTGAAACAGGACGAAGATGCTCTTGATACCTGGTTTTCATCGTGGTTATGGCCGATGTCTGTATTCGACGGATTGCTGGATCCTGAAAATAAAGATATCAATTATTATTATCCGACTTCAGACCTGGTAACAGGTCCGGATATTATTTTCTTCTGGGTGGCAAGAATGATCATGGCAGGATTGGAATACAGAAAAGAAGTTCCGTTCAAAAATGTATATTTTACAGGGATTGTAAGAGATAAACAGAGGAGAAAGATGTCAAAATCCTTAGGGAACTCACCGGATCCGCTGGAACTGATGGATAAATACGGTGCTGATGGGGTCCGGGTAGGAATTCTGTTAAGTTCTGCAGCCGGGAATGACCTGCTTTTTGATGAGGATTTGATGCTTCAGGGAAGAAATTTCATGACGAAGATCTGGAGTGCATTCCGTTTGATTAACATGTGGAGTCATGAAGATAAGCCGGCGAATACAACAGAAAATCAGACCATTGAATGGTTTGAAAATAAATTAAACAAGACCATCGTTGAAATTGATGATCAGTTTGAAAAGTTCAGAATTTCTGATGCTTTACACCTGATTTATAAACTCATCTGGGATGATTTCTGCGGTTCTTATCTTGAAGCAGTTAAACCCAATTACGGAGAAGGAATTTCTAAAGAAGTTTATGGCAAAACAGTTGCTCTTTTCGAAGAATTAATGAAACTGGTTCATCCGTTTTTACCGTTCCAGTCAGAGGAAATCTGGCAGTTAATTTCGGAAAGGACTGCCGATGAGGCTTTGGTTATTGCTCAGCAGAAGAAAGCGGAAGCATTTAATGAAGACATTATCAGAAACTTCGAAACAGCCTCAGAAATCATTTCGGGAATCAGAAATTACCGTCAGACTAAAGGGATATCTCCAAAAGAAGCGGTAGAAATTTATACCAATACTTCGGAATTCGCGAATGAGCCTGTTATTAAAAAGTTAGCCAACGTTTCAGAAATTCATTTCCGAACGAAGACAGATAAACCAAGCTTTACCTTCCTGGTAGGCGCAACGGAAATTTCTATTCCATTAAGTGAAAATTTAGACTTGGGAGAAGAAAAAATAAAAACAGAAGAAGAATTGAAATATTTAAAAGGATTTTTAATTTCTGTTGACAAAAAATTATCTAACGAGAAGTTTGTGGCCAATGCAAAACCGGAAGTTGTAGAAGTAGAGCGCAAGAAACAAAAAGATGCTCTGGACAAAATTGCCATTCTGGAAGATAAATTAAAAACTTTATAAATAAACAAACCTTCAAGGTTGAAAAACTTGAAGGTTTCAAATACAATGACACACATAGAAAACATAAAAAAACTATTCTCTAAAGACTTTGTCGAAAGTCCTTTGCTGGAAAGTTTTGAAGTGGGTAAAATATATCTTTCCAGTGGAAAGCTGGTGGCCTGCGATCCTCTGATCACCAATGATATGCAGCCCTTTTCCGTACAATTTCCGAAAGGAGACTTTTCTGTTTTATTACACAAAGAAAGAGAGAGCAACTGTGTAGCGTATGCTGAGATTATTTTTAATAACTCAGCTGTTTCCGAATGGAAACTGGCCACAACACCCGGGCAAGACCTGAGAGATCTCTCCGAAGGAGAGGTTTTCGGATTTCCCGTGGAAAGCGGAATGGGATGTTTTATGGATGTTGATACCCAGAACAGCCTGAATGAATTGGAACAGAAATTATATAAAAGCAAAGGAGCCGATTTTCAGGGAATTTATGAGGAATTTTTCCATGAACATTTTTTTGATGAGAACGGCGCTATTGATCAATATGCTTTCTTAAAACCTAACGAAAAACACCCAGGAACAATATTCGCCTTTGAAACAGGTTATGGTGAAGGTTTTTACGCCAGCTATATCGCTTTTGATAAAAATAATGCACCGGTAAAAATAATTACAGAATTTATAGAGATTAGTTGATCAAAGTTATTATTTTTGAGAGCAGCTTGTCTGTTATCATTTATTAAATCAAATAAAACATTAAAACGATACAAAACACAATGAATTTCTCATCTGAACAACCAAAAATCATCGTTGTAGGAAGTTCTTCTATCGATCTTATATTAGAGACCGAAAAAGTTCCCGCATCAAACGAAACCGTTATCGCATACCATTCTGAAAGCTATTTCGGAGGAAAAGGAGCGAACCAGGCAGTAGCAACGGCAAGGCTGGGAGCCAGCGTTTATTTTGTGGGTTGTGTGGGGATGGATCCTCTGGGGCAGCAGATTATGAGAAATCTGGTCAATGAGAATGTGAATGTAGGCTTTGTACATGAAACGGATAAGGAAACCACGGGGACCGCTTATGTGACAACCTGTGACGGAGATGCAGCTATTGTAGTCGTTCCTGCAGCCAATAATCACCTCAGTATTGAGCATGTGGAAATGGCAGATAAGTATTTTCATACGGTAGACCTGGTATTGGTACAGCTGGAGGTTCCGATGAAAGTTATTGAATATACCGTACGGAAAGCCAAGAAATATCGTAAGATGGTCGGATTATATGCCTCTCCGGCGGCAAGAGTACATGATGATATTCTGGAAATGGTAGATTTTATTGTGGCAAAAAGCAGCGAACTCTATATTGTTTTTGGAGAAGAGGAGAGGGAGAAGATTCTTAAAAAATACTTCAATAAGGTTTTTGTAAGAGATGATACCAATTCTACCGTGTATTTCAATGGTACCGAAATGAAGTACTACCGGAATGATAATGATAAGACCTTTTATAAAATGGGAACCGGCGACGGTTTTACATCGGGTTTTGCCGTAGCATTATGTCACGGGAATTCTATTGAAGAATGTGTAAAGTTTGGAAATGATGTTTCTATCAGAGTTGCCGCTAAAAAAGGATCGCAAACCGGACTTCCACGAGTGTCGGATTTCTATTCATAAATTATTTATTACATATCGAAAGTTTAAAACTTAACGTAAATAACAAACTAAAATATCCACTTTTATAGTGGATATTTCTTTTACAATATGGAAAAGCTTAGTCTCATCACCAGGGATGATATTTCAGTCATTGCGCATCTCTTTTTGCCTGAAAGAAGCAATAACAAACTTCTGCTGATCAATTCTGCGACGGGAGTCAGACAGCAGGTCTATTTTTCTTTTGCGAACTATTTTTCTCAAAAAGGATTTACCGTCATTACCTACGATTACCGTGGAATCGGACTTTCAAAACCTGAAAAGATGAGAAATTTTAAAGCTTCAATGCGCGTGTGGGAATCCGAGGATTATAGAACAGTTACCGATTATATTAAAAACAATTACAACGACTATCAGAAATATGGTCTCGGACATTCTGTGGGAGCGTTAATTTTAGGGATGAACAAAGATTCAGAAATATTTGAGGAATTTGTTTTCGTAGGAACTCAGAATGCGTTTGTCGGAAACTTAAAATTCAGGACAAAAATAGAAGCGTATCTTGGCTTTGGAATTATGCAGCCTATAACTACCGGGTTATTAGGCTACTTTCCAGCACATTGGTTTGGATTGGGAGAAAGTCTTCCAAAAAATTGCGCTTACGACTGGAGAACCTTAATTTTGAACAGGAAATCTACCAACAGACTTTTGGAGAAAAGTGTTGATTTCTCTAAAGAATTAAACCAGAAAGTATTGGTGATCCGGGCAGAAGACGATGTATGGCTTACAGAAAAAGGTGTGAGAAACTTACTGGATGATACCTATCCGAACCTGAAACCTGTTTATCGGCTGGTAAAAACTTCAGAATCTGAAAAGGGAGAAATAGGGCACATTAATTTTTTCAGAAGCTATAATAAAAAGCTTTGGACTATTATTTTAAATGAATTGATATGATGAATACTTTAATCGAAAATACAATATCTTTTGTAAAAGAAAAACTGGCAGGTGCAGAAGCAGGACATGACTGGTTTCATATTGAAAGAGTATGGAAACTTTCAAAAAAGATAGCGGAGACAGAAAGATGCAATACCGATATCGTTGAACTTTCAGCATTACTTCACGATATCGCAGACCCGAAATTTCATAATGGAGACGAAACGATCGCTTTAACAGTGTCACGTGAGTTCCTGGAAAATCAGCATGCTGAAGAGCGTACGATTGAGCAGGTCTTGTTTATTATCAAGAATATTTCATTTAAAAACAGGGGAGAAGCTCCCGAAAATCTTCCTGTTGAATTAAAGATCGTTCAGGATGCTGACAGAATAGATGCCATCGGAGCGATCGGCATCGCACGGACCTTTAATTTTGGAGGATTTAAAAACAATCTGATGTATGACCCCAATATCGAACCGAAATTAGAGATGTCAAAAGAAGAGTATAAAAAATCTAACGGAACAACCATTAATCATTTTTACGAGAAATTATTGCTGTTAAAGGATTTAATGAATACAAAAGAGGGTAAAAAAATAGCCGAGGAAAGACATGATTTTATGTTGCTTTTCCTCGACCAGTTTTATAAAGAATGGAATGTAGACTAGAAAATGTTGTAGCCCAAAATAATAGATGCGTAGCTTATCTGTGCGCTTTCTGTAAAAGAACTTTCCAGAATCTCGTGAGACGTACTGTATTGGAATTCAATACTATATTTATTATTGTAAGTATACCCAGCTCCTACTGAAAAACTTTTAAAAAGTTGTGAAGGAGCTAAATTCGCCTGATCAAAAATGTTTCCTTCATAATCAAGGTCCATCGTTTTTGCCTTACCGGTTTTCAGTCTCAAAACATTTAATTGAGCATTCACAAAAAATTTAGACTTATCATTTAGGTACATATAATGTCTTATCCCTATCGGTAGGTTGATAAAAGAATAACTGTCCATGCTGATGTTATAAAGTTCATCATTAGCCGGTTGGGTTATTTTATCATTAGAATAAAAAGAATAGGTTGGTTCAAATAATATTGCCCATTTATTTCTGTTGAAAGGAAGTACTATTTCAGCCTCTATACCAATTCTGAAATTAGTTTTTGATGCGAAATTTTGATTTCCGAACATATTATTGATATCCATTTTAGAATAAAAATTGATCCCTGGTCTAATACTTAAATTAAATTTTGTTTTGTTTTTATCTGACAAGACAGGGCTGTTGGGAGTTACCCCGCTTATGGATTCATTGTGTGTTACAAATAATTTTTTCAGGCTGCTTTCCGTATATTTAGTGTTGGGAATTGATTTTTGAACATCAGCGTCATTAGAAAATATAATCTTTAATTCATTAATATATCCTTCATTTGTCGCAATTTTCATATTATCCCCATTAGGATAATATTTTTTATAGGTTAAAGGTTTGATATCTGAATTTTTACCTGTATCTGCATAAAAATATCTGGTGATGTTCTTTCCTTTATACAAATATAAATTTTTATCCCCGGAAGCAGTTTCTTTTAAGAATACCGTATTTTCCTTATATTCAGGTTCTCTTTTATAAGAAAGGAAAGAGATATCATCTGATGAATAATCAATAGGTCCGGTATAGGAAACATACTTATTATAATTATAGGTTCCGAATTCTTTAATCGCTAAAGGACCTCCTACTTCTTCCCTGGAGTTTTCATCTGCTTTATAGACAAACTCACCAGGACTGTTAAGCCAATCTACATTTTTAATCAGTACTTCCTTTTTTTCCCCGTCATTGGTGATAAGATATCCTTTTTCAAATTTCACCTGAGCATTTAAAAGAAATGCAAAAAATAATAAAAAAACTAAAAAAGTCTTTTTCATAGTTAATCGTTTTTAAATTTCCCGCAAAAGTATTGATAAAAAAGTATCTTTGCAACATGGTATTCATCATCTTTATCATATTTTGGGCATCTTTCATCTCTTTGTTTTTATCTAAAGTCAAAAAAGGGAAGACTGCTGAATGGGCAAGATTATTTCGTATTGCGACACTGGTTTTTTCGATTTCTATTTTTACCTATTGGTTTATCAAAAAAAGCGCGGTAGGAATAGTGAAAGATTCTGTATCTCTTCAGGTGATTAACAAACTTCCTCAGGCTTTAGATTTTTATGTTATTAATTTAAAAGATAAAGATAAAAATGGAATTCCTGATACCAAGCATATTGGTAAAATACGCCCTGAATATTACCGTATAGAATATCTTAAAATGGATACCTCTGATGAATACTGGATTGTGGGATATCTTGGAAAGAAAAATCTGGTGTATTTTTCACAGCATTCGGTACCCAATAAAAATATTGACCAGGTTATTGAAATCCAGAACTATATCAATCAAAGTCTGAAGCTTTCGGAAAAAGCGAAAAAAGAGGTTGAAAACTATAATTATGAAAATATAAAGCTTGGAATCTGGGTTACCCTGGATTTTCTTCTGGTATTTATTAACCTCGTTCTGCTTCTCAGGAAGCGTAAAATATAATTTTAAATACAGTTTCCTGATTATTCAGGGATAATCTAAAATCAGCATTATTTTTTCTTTGAGCTCCTCGGGACAATGTTTTATCAGGCGATCTTTGCTCTGTTCACTGAGTTCTGATCGGTCGAGCCATTCGGTAATATTGGGGCTGAGGTTTTCTTGAACACAAAATCTTTTTATTCTGCCATTTTCATAGAAAGTATAGCTGTCTCTGCGGCAGTTATTACTGGCAATACGGATGGTACAAATTTCTTTTTCCATTTTTTAATATTCAAATTAGATTGATCTAATATATTGAATTTTTCAGTGCATGGTGAGATTTGTAAAACCTTTTCGATTGTTAATCAATCAGTTAAACTTTTACATCCGATTGTTTTTTTTATAAATATTTATTAATGATTTAGTGCTATAAAATTAAAATTTAATTAGATTTAAAATAAGGTTTCCGTGCTTTCAGTTGCCATTTTAGGTATCGGAAGGTCTGTTTTCCATTCCTCATTCATCTTTTTAATAAAATAAGCGGAAAGAAGTGGCGAGGCTTTCTCTACGTTCTGATGGACAAAAAAATATAAATTTTGAAGTCCATCTTTTTTCCATTTCGTAAGATGTTTCAGCCAGTCGTCTAATCTTTCATAATCACTTTCTGCATTGGCACCTACATACCGTATAAATGCATTGGGAGTAGTAAGGCGCATATGAAGCATGTCTCTTCGTCCTGCAGTATCTACAATAATGTTGGTAATGCCATGGGTCTCGAAGAGCGTGCACGTTGTATTAAAGATGTCTTCACCGGTAAACCATTCTGTATTTCTCAGTTCGATTCCTAACGGAACTTCCCGGGGCCAGCTTTTTACAAATTTTTCTAATCGGTCATAATCTTTCGGTTTAAAATTATCATGAAGCTGCAGAAAGACCATGCCTAGTTTTTCATCAAAATTTAAAACAGCGCCGGCAAATTGAGTGACGGCATCATCAATATTAAGAAGTCTTCTGAAGTGCGAAACGGTATTGGTGATTTTAGGGAAAAATTTAAAATTTTCCGGGGTCTTTTCTTTCCATGTCTGTACCTGTTCGGGAGTCGGCATCCCGTAGAACGTAGCATTGAGTTCAATAGAATTAAACTGAGTGGCATAATACGTCAGTTCATCCTTAGTCCCTTTCGGGTAGAAACCTTTAAGGTCGGTTTTATTCCATTTTGCGCATCCCACAGAGATGGTCTCCAGTCCCTTTTTATTTTTCTTTAAAATGTCCTTTGTTCTGGGATGGTCTTTGGGTAATGTAAAATCTATTTTTGAAGGATCTTCTACTTGTCCGAATTTCATAATACTATTTTAAAAATTAAATGGTCTGACAAATATAACGAAAAGGCTAAAAACGCTTGATGTTTATCTTTCATTTAACAGTGTATCGGATAAAAATGCATCCGGCACGCTGAAAGCGTGCCGGATACTATATTGAATATTATTTGCAGGATTTATGCTTCACAAGCTGAACAGCTAACAAAATTAACCATCATTTCTTTGGAAACAGAAGAACTTCTTTGGTAGTAAAGTGTTTTTACTCCTTTTTTCCAGGCCTCAATATAAAGATAATTAACATCTTTTACAGGCATTGTAGAAGGAATCTGTAAGTTAAGAGACTGAGCCTGATCGATATATTGCTGTCTTTGTGCTGCCTGAGAGATAATTTCCATTGGAGAAATCTCTTTGAATGTTTTAAATACTGCTTTCTCTTCGTCAGTCAGCTCTTTTAAATGTTGCACAGAACCATGATTCAGCATGATCGTTCTCCAGGTTTCTTCATTGTCAAGGCCTTTTTCTTCTAACAATTTGGCTAAATATTTGTTTTTACGCATAAAGTTTCCTTTAGCTAAGCCGGCTTTGTAATAATTAGAAGCAAACGGTTCAATCCCGGGAGAGGTCTGTCCTAAGATCGCAGAACTTGAAGTGGTAGGAGCAATGGCCATGGTAGTGGTATTTCTCAAGCCATATCCTTTTAACAATTCCGGTTCCCCGTAGATATTTGCTAATTCTCTTGAAGCGAGTTCTGCCTGTTCTTTGATGTGTCTGAAAGCTCTCGCATTGAATTGAGTGGCTTCAAAGCTTTCAAACGGAATCATATTTTTCTGCAGGTAAGAATGATATCCTAAAACACCCAATCCAAGGGCTCTGTGACGCATGGCGAAGTTTCTTGCTCCCTGAAGGTAGTAGTTTCCTTCTGTTTTTTCGATAAACTCAGTTAAAACGGCATCCAGGAAATAAACGGCCAGCTGTACAGCATTCGTATCTTTCCACTCATCGTACAATTCTAAGTTCATGGATGATAAGCAGCAAATGAAAGATTCTTCTCTTGTAGACGGAAGCATGATCTCCGAACAAAGATTGCTTGCATTCACCGGCATTCCAAGATCTTTGTAAACCTGTGGTTTATTCCTGTTCACATTATCTGTAAAGAAAATATAAGGAAGACCTTTCTGCTGACGGCTTTCAAGAACTCTTGCCCAGATCTTACGCTTATCCATATCTCCATCGATCATATCCTGCATCCAGTAATCAGGAACGCAAATCCCTGTGAATAAATTTTGAATCGGGCTCCCGATATCTTTAATTGATAAGAACTCTTCAATATCACCGTGATCAATATCCAGATAAGCGGCAAAGGCTCCTCTTCGTACCCCTCCCTGAGAAACGACATCCATCGCGGTGTCAAACAGTTTCATGAAAGAAACGGCGCCCGATGATTTCCCATTATCAGTTACTGCAGTTCCTCTGTTACGGAGTTCTCCAAAATATCCGGAAGTACCGCCTCCGATTTTTGTCTGCATGATAACTTCACCCATTTTGTGGGTAATTCCCTCGATACTGTCAGGAATATGAACGTTGAAACAAGAAATAGGAAGACCTCTCTGTGTTCCCATGTTTGCCCACACAGGAGATGAAAAGCTGATCCATCCTTTGGTGATCATTTCTTTGAAAGCGGGCTGAAGTTCCGGTTTGTATAATTTTTTGGCAGCAGCAGTGGTGATTCTGTCGATTGCCCCGTCTACAGTTTCTCCCTTCAACAGATACCCTCTGTTAAGCATTTGCTCAGACTCTTCATTGAGCCACCATATATTTGAATTTTGTTCTTCCATAATTGTTGTATATTTTCGAATTCCTCTGTTTTTACCCTTGGGAATTTTGTGCTAAATTGATTGTAAAATTTTACTTCATAAGAACCATCAGGCCCGCTTTCATCTCTTAATTTCTAAACACTCAAAACCTAGTCATCGATGTGCTTGAATAATGTAAGTTACAATTACATTAATCCGTGTTTTGTTTTTGTTTTTATCCTTAATGTGTCATTCTGAGCTTGTCGGAGAATCTGTATTATAAATACTTCGGCAGGCTCGGCATTACATCGCGAATACTAACAGCTTTGACGCTCGCTTCGCTCGCGCATTTTCCAGTTAAATTCTAGAAAAGATCATTTGCCGTAATACTCTTATCGTGTTTTGTATAATCTACCGGTCTTTTGGCAAAGAAATCATCCATAGAATTGGCAAAAACTTCTTCTTCGAACCATACCATTGGTTTGTATTGTTCAGGAGAAACATCGTAGCGGGTGTCCATATTGATTTTCTTTAAACTGTCATCTACACGGTATTTCATAAAATTTAAAAGATCTTCTTTTGAGAAAACATTCAGCTCGCCCAATTCGAAAATCCAGTCCAGGATTTCACCTTCCAGTTCTATAGACTGGTCTACCAGGGTATAGATATCTTCGATATCAGAATCCGTTAACAGATCAGGCTGTTCTTCACGGATTTTGTTGATTAGATAAATTCCGCCGTTTGCGTGAATCTGCTCATCGATAGAAGTCCATGCGATGATATTGGAAACATTTTTCATGAATCCCTTAAATCTTGTGAAAGAAAGGATAATGGCAAACTGGGAGAATAGCGATACGTTTTCGATCAGGATGCTGAATAATAAAAGTGAAGAAACATATTCTTTAGGAGTTGTAGAATTAGCATGTTTCAAAACGTTTGATAAGAAATCAATTCTCTTTTTTATAGCAGGAATCTCTACTACGGAAGAGAATTCTTCATTGTATCCCAATACCTCCAATAAGCGGGAATAAGCTTCAGAATGGCGGAATTCACATTCTGCAAAAGTAGCTCCTAGACCATTAAGCTCAGGCTTTGGCATATGGTGGTACAGGTTCCCCCAAAATGTCTTTACGGACACTTCGATTTGTGCGATGGCCAGTAGCGCATTTTTTACCGCATGTTTCTCGTGTGGTTCTAACTGCGAATGAAAATCCTGAACATCTGCAGTAAAGTCCACTTCCGAATGCACCCAGAACGATTTATTGATGGCTTCTACAAATTGAAGAACCTCAGGGTATTCAAATGGCTTATAGCTTACTCTTTTATCAAAAATTCCCATATTAATATCTTTTAAATTAAATAATCAGATCACTATGAATAAGGCTCGGAAATTACTCAAAAACCTGATTTTATGTGACTTATCATTCGAAAGTTCTTCACAGAAAAAGTGGTTTTGTTTTGTGCCGTGCGAAGCACAAAGGTCGAAAAAAAGAACTGTATTTAAAAGGGGTAAAGAGTAATTGATTGAGTTTTAACCTTAAAAGTTTTCCACATTTACATAAAACATCGGCTGATATTGACTTACACGGGATTATTGTTCAAAAATGTACATTATTGATATGTTACAGTTAAACAGTTTTTCATAAAACCTTTTAAATAAAGGCTTATGTTATTAAACAATAATTTAATTAAAGAAATTTTTATTCTTGTAACAAATTGAGTTTAACATCTACTTATTAGGCATAAAAACATATGTCACTTAATGTTAGTAATTCAGGATCTACATAAATCATACGATACGGGAAAAAGTAAACTGCATGTTCTCAAAGGCATTAATCTTAACATTGCTGAAGGGGAGTTTGTTTCCATTATGGGAAGTTCCGGTTCCGGAAAATCTACCCTTCTTAATATTATAGGCATTCTCGATGAAAAGGATTCAGGAATTTATGAGCTGGATAATGTTCCTATAGAACATTTGTCTGAAATAAAAGCAGCGGAATACCGTAGTAAGTTTCTGGGGTTTATTTTTCAGTCTTTTAATTTAATCGGTTATAAAACCGCTCTCGATAATGTTGCACTTCCTTTATACTATCAGAATGTTCCAAGAAAAGAGCGAAGCCAGAAAGCGATGGAATATCTTGAAAAGGTAGGACTCGCGCAGTGGGCCCATCACTTACCGAACGAACTTTCCGGAGGACAGAAACAGAGAGTTGCCATCGCAAGGGCTCTTATTACCAACCCTAAAGTAGTATTGGCGGATGAGCCGACAGGAGCTTTGGATTCTAAAACAACCCATGATATTATGAAGCTCCTTCAGGATATTAATAATGAAGGAAAAACGATCATCATTGTAACTCACGAACCCGATGTGGCAGCACAAACCAAAAGAAATGTAATTTTAAAAGACGGGATTATAGAAAGTGATGAGTTTATAAAACAGATTGTTTTAGAATAAGAAAGAAATTTAGAGAAAGAGGCTTCTATTAGTAACATAAAAATCAGCGGGAAGATTGAAAACTTCCATTATTAGGCTTACCGCTTCAAATTTAAATATATGTTTGATCTAGATCGTTGGCAGGAAATATTCAGTTCCATTCGCAGTAATGTATTGCGAACAGTGCTTTCCGGCTTTACCGTGGCTTTGGGATTATTTATCTTCATTGTTCTTTTCGGGATTGGCACTGGTCTGCAGAATGCTTTTACCGAAGGGTTTGCGCGGGATGCCCAGAACCTGATTTCCATATTTACAGGAAAAACGACTCTTGCATACAATGGATTGCAGTCTGACAGACAAGTGGTCATGAACAACAGCGATTATGACTTCCTGGTGGGTGTTGATAAGGAGAAAGTAGGGAATGCCACGCCACGATATACCGCCAGCTTATTAGTGAAATATGGTAAAGAAAGTGGGAATTATCAGGTAAATGGTGCCGATGCGGAAGAAAAATATATCGAAAACCGAACGATGATTGAAGGGCGATATCTTGGTCCCATGGACCTGGAAAGAAAACAAAATGTTGCCGTCATCGGAAGAATGGTTCAGAGAGATCTTATTAAAAACGGAAGCCCCATTGGGAAAGATCTGGATATCAACGGGACCATGTTTAAAGTTATCGGTGTGTTTTCTGATGACGGAGGAGACCGGGACGAAAGACATATTACCGTTCCTATTACTGCTCTACAGCAGATGAAAAAAGGCTCTGATACGGTAAGCACAGTATATATTGCTTATAATGAAAAGCTGAATCCTCAGGAGGCCATCAAATATGGGGATGAACTTAAGGATAAACTGAAAGCCAGAAAAAGTGTGGCTCCCGATGATGAAAACGGGGTGCGGGTCTGGAATAACGCTCAGAATATGAACGATACTTTTACCTTTATGGCAGTTCTTACCGCCATTGTAGGATTTATCGGGATGGGAACACTCCTGGCAGGGATCATCGGGATCAGTAATATCATGGTTTATATTGTAAAAGAAAGAACCAAGGAAATCGGGGTAAGAAAAGCCATCGGCGCAAAACCCAGAAGTATTGTAGCCCTTATCGTTCAGGAAAGTGTTGTTATTACCGTCGTCTCAGGATTTGTGGGTGTGGGGCTTGGAGTACTGGCTTTACATCTGATAGGAGACGGTCTCGAAGAGTATTTTATAAAAAGTCCGAGTGTAGGATGGGGAACTATTTTCACAGCATTTATAGCACTGGTTTTTTCAGGACTTATCGCAGGATTTGTTCCGGCTTACAGAGCTTCCAGAATCAAACCGATTGAAGCTTTGAGAACAGAATAATTCAATTTGAAAATTTGAAAATTAGTTAATTAAATTAAATCTGAATTAACTAATAACTCATAACTCATAACTCATAACTCATAATTAATAATTAATAACTTAAAAGAGTGAACATCTTATTTAAAAAGGATACCTGGCAGGAAATTTATTATTCACTCAAGAATAATAAGCTTCGAACATTCCTTACCATGATCGGTGTAGGATGGGGCATGTTTTTATATGTAAGTCTGCTGGGCGCAGCGAAGGGAATGGAAAATGGTTTTGATAAACTGTTTTCAGGCTTTGCCACCAATTCTATTTTCCTTTGGGCTCAGAATACAAATATCCCTTATGAAGGTTTTCCAAAAGGCAGGCAGCTGCATCTTAATCTGCCGGATATCCAGATGCTTAAAAATAAAATTCCTGAAATAGATTATATATCTCCGCAGAATGCCAGGGGAAGTTTTACAGGAACCGCCGGAGAATCAATGTCCAGAAACGGTAAAAACGGAACCTATTCTCTTTCCGGAGATTACCCTATCGGAAATAAAATTTCAGAAAAGAAGCTGATCTTCGGGCGCTATATCAATGATGCGGATGTTTCAGGCAATAAAAATGTAGCCGTCATCGGTGAAGAAATTTATAAAAACTTTTTCGATTCCAAAAAAAATGAAAATCCATTGGGACAGTCGATCAATATAAAAGGCATCTTTTTTAACATCATTGGTGTTTTCAGGGTGAAAAAAGGAGGAGGTTTTGAAAATGACCAGACTGCCTTTATCCCGCTTTCTACGTATACCAAAATGTATAATGCGGGGGACCAGATCGACATGTTTGCTATTGTGAGTAAGCCGAATGCCAATGTAAATGAGGTGGAAGAAAAAGTAAAGCAGGTTTTGAAAACTAAAAATAAAGTATCGCCTGAAGATACCAACGCATTCGGCAGTTTTAATCTTGGAAAGGAATTCAAAAAACTGACCGGCTTTCTTACCGGAATGCAGCTTTTAACAATTATCGTGGGAACTTTGACAATTCTGGCCGGGGTAATTGCCATTTCGAATATATTGTTAATTACCGTAAAGGAAAGAACTAAAGAAATCGGTATCAGGAGAGCTTTGGGAGCAAAGCCATCCGAAGTCCGGAACCAGATTTTGCTGGAAAGTGTTGTGATTACGCTGTCCTCGGGCCTGCTCGGATTTATATCGGGAATCTTCGTGCTGATTATTTTAAATATGCTTACCCAAAACCAGGACGCGTTTCCGTTTTATAATCCTACCGTTAACTATGGAAATGTTTTTGCGGCTCTGTCCGTAATGGTTATATTGGGATTGGTTATCGGAATGATTCCTGCACAGAGAGCTGTAAAAATAAGACCCATTGAAGCATTAAGGACGGAATAAAGAATTACGTAAATAAAAAAATAAACTATTATATGAAAAAGAAATTCACCTGGAAAAAAGCCATTTATATTGTCTTGGGGCTTTTATTTGCAGTGGCATTGTTCTCGGGAATTGGATATCTCGTAAAATCAAATTCTAAGCAGAGCGAAGCTTTCCTGACCAGAAAACCTACCATTCAGAACATGGATGATAAAGTGATGGCAACCGGAAAAATCGTTCCCAAAGAAGAAATTGAAATCAAACCCAATATTGCGGGAATCATCGATAAAATTTTAGTGGATGAAGGAGATAAAGTAGAGGTAGGACAGTTGATCGCAACCGTAAGAATTATTCCGAATATTGCAGATGTAAACAATGCCCAGCAAAATGTAGATAATTCCCAGCTCCAGATTAACAATGCAAAACTCAATGTTGATAACATGCGCAAGCAATTTGAAATACAGGAGAAGTTGTACCGGCAGGGTGTTGCTTCAAAACAGGAATATCTGAATGCACAGCAGCAGCTGTATTCTACCCAACAGACATTGAAGAATGCACGGCAGCAGCTGGTAACTGCACAGAAAACATTACAGATCGTGAAAACAGGTTCTACTCCCGAACTGCAGGGGCTCGCTACAACCCAGATCCGTTCCAAAGCTTCTGGTACTGTTCTTGAAGTGCCCGTAAAAGTAGGAAGCCAGGTTATTGAAGCGAATTCATTTAATGCCGGAACGACCATATGCTCCATTGCTGATCTTAATTCCCTGATTTTCCAGGGCGAGATTGATGAAGCGCAGGCAGGAAAGCTAAAGCAGGGCATGGGAATGAATATTGTCATCGGAGCATTGCAGAACAAAACGTTCCCGGGCAAATTAACAATGATTGCTCCTAAAGGAAAAGATACAAACGGGACCATCAAATTTCCTGTAGAAGGGGATGTGAATAACCCAAATAATGAATACATCAGAGCCGGATTCTCGGCAAACGGAGAAATCGTCCTGAATTCTCAGAAAAATGCCCTGTTATTGGATGAATCCCTTGTTCAGTATGAAAAAAAGAATGGTAAGGATATCCCTTTCGTTGAAGTGAAACAAAAAGATGGTAAATTCAAAAAAGAATACGTAAAACTGGGAGCCAGTGACGGAATCAATGTTCAGGTTCTTCCCGGATCTCCCATTACAAAAGACTCTGAAGTCAAAGTCTGGAATCCTTCCGATAAAGATAAAGAAGAGTTAAAAGAAAAACAAAAATAATAAACGATCACTATAGGTTTTAACTGTAGGTCCCGGGAAATTTTCCCGGGATTTTTTGTTATAATAATAAAAATTAAAGCTTTATAGAAGCTTTGGAGCTGTTGTTAATATATCAAATGCTTCAATATTCCGGAGATAAGTAGTTAAAAGAAATTCTAAACAATTAATGAGAACAATCGGCACAATACCCTGAAATAAATCCATTAAAATTAACAGACCGGTAACCTTTCGGTAGCTTAACGTCCATTTCGTTGGGAAGACATTCTATTTTCTCACAGGCTAAGCATCTGAAATGAAAATGTTGATGATGGTGTTTCTTTTCTGAACAGTTGACGCAAAATGCAAAATAAAATTTACCATCATCACCTAAGATTTTATGCACAATACCATCTTCACAGAAACTGTTTAAAACCCTGTAAATCGTTGCCCGGTCTATCGTTTCTCCCAGTTCTTTCTGTAAAATTTCCTGACTGACTGCTGATTTCGAATTTTTTAATGAATCCAGGATCAGCTGCTTGGTGACGGTATTTCTTTTTGCCATGTTACAAATATAAAAATTATTATTGCGATTATGTCGCATTAGTGAAAATTTGTTTTACTTTTGCAATAAGCAATAAGCAATAAGCAATAAGCAATAAGCAATAAGCAATAAGCAATAAGCAATAAGCATATGAAAAATTTTGATGTTATCATTATCGGGGGCAGCTATGCGGGATTATCGGCTTCTATGGCGCTAGGAAGATCTTTACGCAATGTCTTGATTATAGACAGTGGAAAACCCTGTAACCGGCAGACTCCGTACTCACACAATTTTATCACGCACGACGGCAGTACGCCGAAAGAAATTTCAGACCTTGCAAAAGAGCAGGTTCTGAAATATGAAACCGTGCAATTTCACGAAGGGGAGGTTGTGAAAATGATAAAAAATGCCACAGAGTATACGGTTACTACAGCAAATAGTGAGGAATTTTATGCGAAAAAACTGATTATTGCGGCAGGAATTAAAGATGTTATGCCTGATATTCCGGGGTTTTCGGAATGTTGGGGAATCTCTATTCTGCATTGTCCGTATTGCCATGGTTATGAAGTCAGAAATAAAAAAACAGGCATTCTTTCTAACGGCGATATAGCATTTGATTTCTCAAAACTAGTATTTAATTTAACCAAAGATCTGACGTTATTTACAAATGGAAAATCAGGTTTTATCCTTGATCAGACTGATCAACTGGAGAGGAATAAAATCGAAATTACCGAAGATAATATTGCAGAAGTTCAGCATGAAAATGGTCAGATTCAGAAAATTGTCTTTGAAAACAGCCGGGAAGTCTCCTTAGAAGCTCTGTACGCAAAAATTCCTTTTAAGCAAAATATCAATACTGAAGATTTAGCATTGGAATTAACGGAACAGGGGTTTATTAAAGTGGATGCGATGCACAAAACGAATATTCCGGGAGTTTTTGCATGCGGAGATAATGTTACAATGATGAGGTCGGTTGCCAATGCAGTCGCCCAGGGGAATTTTACGGGAGCTGTTGTTAATAGAGAATTGGCAGAAGAAGAGTTTTAAAGTTTCAGTTCATATGTTTTTTTTATTCTTCATAGCGCTGCTGTGAAGAATTTTTCATTATAACGGTTAATACAGACAAAAAAAATAGGATAATTGTCCCGTAGGCTTCCATATACAGGAAATAGCAGTGACAATTATAAGTTTTATTGGCTGTGAACAGCCGGAACATAAATTCCGCCAATACTATATTCAACTTAATTTTCTGGCTCTTTAAAATCAACAGCCTGTTAAAATTCGTCAGAAATAAAGAATTATTGCGAAAAGTTCATTAGTGAAAAGCTTTACCGGTATTTTATTAAATTTTAAGACCAAAATCATATTTTACGATACCGAAATCTCAAAGTAATTTCCGTACATTTGGGGTGAAAAATTTCAAAAACTAAAAGTAAAATGGACATTATTTTCGACCTGATTGAAAAGGAAAGACAAAGACAAACTCATGGAATTGAGCTGATTGCATCAGAAAACTTTGTTTCTGATAACTTAATGAGTGCTATGGGAAGCGTATTGACAAACAAGTATGCTGAAGGATATCCCGGAAAAAGATATTACGGAGGATGTGAAGTAGTAGATGAGGTTGAAACGCTTGCTATCGAGAGAGCAAAAGAGCTTTTCGGAGTAGATTATGTCAATGTTCAGCCACATTCCGGTTCTCAGGCTAATGCGGCAGTTTATCTGGCTGTTTTAAAACCCGGTGATAAAATCATGGGGATGGATCTCTCTATGGGAGGTCACCTTACGCATGGTTCGGGAGTAAATTTTTCAGGAATTCAGTACAATGTGGTTTCTTACGGAGTTCAGCAGGAGACAGGCCTTATTGATTATGACCAAATGAGGGAAGTGGCTTTAAGAGAAAAACCAAAAATGCTTATTGCAGGTTTCTCAGCGTATTCCAGAGATCTGGATTATGCTAAATTCAGAGAGGTTGCTGATGAAATTGGGGCTACCCTATGGGCGGACATTGCTCACCCGGCAGGATTGGTAGCAAAAGGACTGTTAAATAACCCTTTTGAACATTGTCACGTCGTAACAACAACGACTCATAAAACCTTAAGAGGTCCCAGAGGAGGAATGATCATGATGGGTAAAGATTTCGAAAATACATATGGTCATAAAACACCAAAAGGCGAGATCAAAATGATGAGCCAGGTTCTTGACGGTGCGGTTTTCCCTGGAATTCAGGGAGGTCCTCTGGAGCATGTGATTGCGGGTAAAGCAGTTGCATTCGGAGAGGCTATCGACGGAAAATTCGAAATCTACGCCAAGCAGGTGAGATCCAATGCTCAGGCTTTATCAAAATCAATGATCGACAGAGGATTTGATATCGTAAGCGGAGGTACAGACAACCACCTGATGCTGGTGGACCTCCGGAATAAAAATGTAAACGGTAAGGAAACTGAAAAAGCACTTGTGAAGGCTGATATTACATGTAACAAAAATATGGTTCCGTTTGATGATAAATCACCATTTACCACTTCAGGGATCAGATTGGGTACAGCAGCCATCACGACAAGAGGCCTGAAAGAGAACGATATGGATACTATCGCAGAATTAATTTCTGAAGTAGTCGATAATATCAAAAATGAAGAGGTTCTTGGCTCGGTAAGAAAGAGAGTGAATGAATTAATGGAAGGGAAGGCCTTATTTAATTATTAATCGTTATCTTAAATTAAAAATATAGAGAATGGGCTTTTGCTCATTCTTTTTTGTATCCTATGGAAAAGAAATCTTTAACTTTTTCTGAAATTAAATTGAAGCTGGTAAACTACTGTGTTTATCAGGATCGATGTCACGCAGAAGTAGAGCAGAAAATGAAAGAATTTCTCTTAATCGAAGAAGCCAAAGAAGAAATTATGCTTTATCTTTTAAAAGAAAATTACCTGAACGAGGAGCGCTTCACCCGGAGTTATATCCGAGGAAAGTTTTATATTAAGCATTGGGGGAAAAATAAGATTAAAATCAATTTAAAGCTAAAGCAGATATCTGAAAAATTAATTAATGCCTGTTTTGATGAGATAGATGAGGCGGATTATGAAAAAACCATAAAAAAAATGTACGAAGATTACTACTCAAAACAAAATGGATTAAAAGAATACCAGAAAAAATCCAAGACAGTAAAATATTTAATAAGCAAAGGTTTTGAATATGAAAAAATAAATAATATTTTTGATTAATATTCATTTTTTTTACCTACAGTTTTAAATTTTTATCCGTTGTCAAATTAGCGCGTTATACCCATTATGATCTTATACCAGACTGCTGAGGCAGGTTTGTATGGTATGATTTTTGTTAATAGTTTGTTCCTATTTAAAATTTATTTTTTAAATTTAAAGTATAGATGGAATTTTATCTTAATTTTGCAGTGATGCATCATGATTATTTCGAGTTGGAATGATCAACTTAGACATTTTAAATATGAACACAAATACAGACAATGTACGATTCTCTTAGAAAAAGGATTTTTGGAGGAGATAATGTTGTCAATCTCTCGGATGTAAGGTATTTACCTAGATGGATAATTCTTGTAATAGATATTATTATTCTGGTTATATCTTTATTTCTTTCCACTTACATCATCGAAAAAATCAGTCAGAAAGAATTCATTTATCATGAAGATAAAAGCATTGTATTTGCCTCTATCATATTTGTAAATACGATTTTCATGTATTTATTCAAGACCTATGCCGGAATTATCAGACATTCTACTTTCATAGATCTTTTTAAATTGCTGATCTCCTGTTTTTGCACCATGTTTGTCATCGGGACAATAAATGTGATCTATTTCTGGATGACCGGCAGAAAGTTTATGCTTACTCCTTATCTCGTACTTTATTTTGTAATTTCTTTCATGGGATTATTCTTATTCAGATTATATGTAAAGGAGTTTTTCCATATTGTAAGAGAATACAGAAGAAGTTCTCTGAAAAAAAGGATTTTGGTATTGGGGATTGATGAGCAGTCTATTGCGATTGCACGGGCCATCCTTGATAATCCAAGCCTTCCTTATCAGGTGGTGGGTTTTCTGACGCAAAGAACAGATACCAAAAGAGCCTCTCTTTTGGGGAAGACGATTTATGAAAAAAAGAGAATAGAGGAGAGTTCCAAAGAAGATCTTTTTATCGACGGTATTATCATCGTAAAGGAAATGATGTCTAAAGATGAAATGAATTCCTGGGTAAATCTCTTTCTTGAAAAAGATCTAAATATTTTCAAAGCGCCGTCTGTACAGAAATTAAGAGACAGTGATCTTGGAGGTTCTATCCGAAATCTGCAGATCGAAGATTTACTCAACAGAAAACCTATTAAGATCGTTAATGAAGAAGTAAAAAGCAGACACTTCAATAAAGCTGTACTGGTAACAGGAGGCGCCGGTTCTATAGGAAGTGAAATTGTAAGGCAGGTAGCACAGTTTAATCCTTCCTTAATCGTTGTGCTGGACCAGGCTGAGACTCCGCTGTATGATATCGAACTTGAAATGAAGGAAAAGTTTCCCCATATCAGTTTTAAGTTTGTGTTAGCAGATGTTTCTAATAAATATAGAGTAGAACCCTTATTTCAGGCCTATAACTTTTCGATGGTCTATCACGCGGCTGCTTATAAACATGTTCCGCTGGTAGAAGAAAATCCGCACGAAGCAATTTTGGTAAATGTACTGGGATCTAAAATAATAGCCTCTTTATCGAGCAAATATGAAGTAAACAGATTGGTGATGGTTTCTACAGATAAAGCTGTAAATCCTACCAATGTAATGGGAGCTTCAAAAAGGGCTGCCGAACTGTTTGTTCAGTCTCTTCAGAATGTTGAAGGGAATACAACCAAATTTATAACCACAAGATTCGGAAATGTACTGGGATCAAACGGATCCGTGATTCCTCACTTTAAAAAACAAATCGAAGCCGGAGGTCCGGTAACAATTACCCATCCTGATATTGTAAGGTATTTCATGACCATACCTGAAGCATGTGAACTGGTATTACAGGCAGGTACAATGGGACAGGGAGGGGAGATTTTTGTATTCGATATGGGAGAGCCCGTGAAAATCCTGGATCTGGCAAGAAGAATGATAAAATTATCGGGATTTGAACCCAATATAGATATCAAGATTATCTATACAGGATTAAGGCCCGGCGAAAAACTGTATGAAGAATTGTTAAGTGACAATGCTAAAACACTTCCTACCCACAATGATAAAATCATGATATCCAAAGATCCGCTTATGGAGTTTTCAGATATCGATTCATTAGTAACTTCAATTACTAAAGCTTCTTTTAAGAGAGATAAGGTTGAAGTCGTAAAAATATTAAAAATAATAGTACCCGAATTTAAGAGTAACAACTCTATCTACGAGGTATTGGATAAATAAGAAAATGTATATTTGTACAATTTTTAAAATATGAAAACTAAAGTATTGGTTCTATTTTCTGCAGTGGTACTGGTTTCCTGTAAAACAAACCAGAACGCTCATAATGATTTGAATTATATGCAGAATATAGAACAAATCGCCACCGAAACATCCATTAAAAATTCTAGTTCTACGATACAGCCGGGCGATCAACTGGTGATTTTGATTACTGCAAAAGATATGGATGTTGTCAAACCTTTCAATCAGAATTATTCATCGGCAGAGTTGGTACAGACTAATACCTATGCCGGAGGAAATACTCCCAACCAAGGTGTAAGTACTATTTCCGGACCAACTTATATTGTGGATGCGGACGGCAACATTGATTTTCCGGTCTTAGGGGAACTAAATACAAAGGATAAATCTTTAATAGATTTTAAACAGGAGCTCAGGAATAAAATGACAAAATATATCATTAACCCCACGGTTAATGTAAGACTGGCCAATTTCAAAGTTACCGTTTTAGGAGAAGTAAACAGACAGGGAGATTATATTATCAGTAACGGACAGGGAACTATTCTGAATGCATTAGGGCTTGCAGGAGACTTAACGATGTATGGAAAAAGAAACGATGTCCTTGTCATCAGAACAGAAAATGGCATAGTCTCACATGGAAAAATCAACTTACAGGATGCCAACCTTATCAATTCCCCTTATTATAATCTTAAACAAGGGGACGCAATTATTGTCCCGGCTAATAATACAAAGGATTTGTCTTCTAAACAAAACCCCAATACAGGTCTCTATTTAACAGCAGCATCTATAGCAATTACGGCAGCAGCAGTTATTGTAAGTTTAATTAGGAAATAAAAACATTAATGGATAATCAGTATTCCGCAAAATCATCTGAAGAGAAAGATATTTTTAATAATATAAATATTAAAGAAATAATTAAGCCCTATACCAGAAGATGGGGATGGTTTATTTTAAGTGCCGTTATTGCTGTCATAGTAGGTTACACCGCTCTGAAATTTATGACTACTGTATATGACATACAGACCACCGTTTTAATTAAAGATGCAAAAGGTTCATCTTCACAGGTTTCTACAAATGATCTGGGTGTTCTGCCCGATCTTTCGAGTTTTGGAGGATTAAAAACAAACAGTATTGCTAACGAAATTGAAATCTTGAAATCTAAAAGATTAATGCGGGAGGTGGTTGTCAACCAAAATCTGCAGACCAATATCGTTGCAAAAGACGGAATCCGGAAGATCGAATTATACAAAGAGTCTTCGCCCATAGAGGTTAAGGTGATTAATGAAAAACAGTCTTCGCCCAGTGATGTTAATGTTTTACAGCTAAACATTAAAGGAGAAAAGCTTATCTTAAAAGATGAAAAAACAAAAAAAGAGATTATTTCAGGATTTGGCAAAACCATCAGTCTTCCTTATGCCAATATCATCATCATCAGGAATAAGAAATATAATCCACAATTAACAAAGAAAGTAGACGTAGGTGATTTAGAATTGGAGATTTCATCTGTTGAATCGAAAATTACAAGTTTGCAGGGCAGCCTGGATGTTAACCTTGTTAATAAAGATGCTACAGTCGTGAGGCTGGAAATGAAATATCCTCAAATTTCTAAATCTGCTGATATATTAAATTCTTTAGTTGTTGCCTATAACAATGATGCCATCGTAGATAAAAACTTAGAATCTAAAAAAACCCTTGACTTTATTGAAGACAGAATTAAAAAGTTATCAGTAGAATTGGGACAGGTTGAAAACGAGAAAGAAAGTTTTAAATCAAAAAATAACCTTACTGATTTAGAAACAGAAGCAAAAATAAATTTAGAGAGTTCTTCTGCTGCCAGAGCAAAACAACTGGATATTGATGCACAGCTGGAATTAACGAATGAGCTGCTAAGTTTCGTTTCAAAACAGGGTCAGTATCAGGCTTTGCCTTATAATATAGGCCTGAACAATCAGGATGCGCTGGCAGGTATTACGACGTATAATCAACTTGTTTTACAGAGAAACAGGTTATTAGAATCTGCGACTCCCGAAAACCCTACAGTCATTGATATTACACGACAGATGGCGACGATGCGCTCTTCAATTATGCAGAGTCTTCAGAGAAACAGATCGGGACTTGAATTGGCCAGAAATGAATACCAGGGAGAACAAAATAAAGTATCCAGTAAAATATCAAGACTTCCTTCTATTGAAAAAATATTCAGAGGGATAGAAAGACAACAGCAGATCAAGGAAAATCTTTACCTTTTATTACTTCAGAAAAGAGAAGAAACCGCAATCGCCCAGTCTATTACAGCCCCTAAGGCTAGGGTAATCGACACTGCTTTTGCTTCAAACGTTCCGGTTGCCCCTAAACGGAGTATCATCCTGATGATCGCATTGGTGATCGGATTGATAATTCCTTTGTTAATTATTTATTTAACGGAATTGTTTAATAATAAGCTAGTTACTAAACATGATTTGGAAAAATTAGCGCATGCTCCTATTATTGCTGAATTACCAAGTTTAGAAAAGGGTGATTCCGACATTGTTCAGATGAATGATATTACTCCTATGGCAGAAGCATTCAGAATTCTTATTACAAATATGAATTTTATGCTGGCGAAAATAACGGGTAGAGGGAAGGTTGTATTTGTTACCTCAACGGTTAAAGGAGAGGGAAAAACCTTTACCTCTGTTAATTTAGCTTTAACATTGGCGAATCCTAAGAAAAAAGCGATTATTATCGGATCCGATATCAGAAACCCTCAGCTTCAACGTTACAATCCTGCAAGAAAAGGGTTAGTAGGTCTTACCGAATATTTATATTCGGATCACACGACTATAGAAGATGTTATACATGTTTCATCATTTAATCCTTATTTAGATGTTATCTATTCAGGAATGATCCCTCCAAATCCGACTGAACTGTTATCGAATGGCAGATATGAAGGTCTATTGGATAAACTTAAGGAAAGATATGACTATATTATTTTAGATACGGCTCCATTATTGCTGGTTACAGATACCTTCTTAATTGCTGAATTATCTGATGTTACAATATATGTTTCAAGATCAAAATATACGGAGAAGTCTTTGATAGAATTCGCCAATAATAATATAGACCAGGGAAAAATAAGAAATGTAGGATTCGTATTGAATGATGTAAGCAGGGAGAACCTGGGTTACAGTAATAAATATGGGTACGGATATAATAATGTAGAAGAAAAAACATGGATACATAAACTGAAAAATATATTTAGTAAATAATGATGAAAAATTATAAAATTGCGATCATTGGACAAGGGTATGTAGGTTTACCTCTGGCTTTGGAATTTTCTGCTCATTATCCTGTATTGGGATTTGATATTAATACAGAAAGGGTCGATCAGTTAAATGAGGGCAGGGATGTTACTCTTGAGGCTGATATAGACAAACTTCATGATTGTCTTAAGAAAGGCAGAGAGTCTGATAAAACAGCAGGATACAAAGCTACAAGTACACTGTCTGATATCTCCGACGCAAATATATTTATCGTAACTGTTCCCACTCCGATTGATAAATATAATGCTCCGGACCTGAAACCTTTGATTTCTGCTTCAAAAATGCTGGGCGAAATCATTAAAAAAGGTGATGTCATCATTTATGAATCTACCGTTTTTCCTGGCTGTACAGAAGAAGAATGTGTACCTGTTCTAGAGGAATATTCGGGTTTAAAATTCAATGAAGACTTTTTTGTAGGGTATTCACCGGAAAGAATAAATCCGGGAGACAAGGTAAATACCCTTACCAGTGTAAAGAAAGTGACCTCAGGTTCTACCACAGAAATTGCAGAAGAGGTTGACAATTTATATAAAAAAATTATTACTGCCGGAACTCATAAAGCGCCCAGTATCAAAGTAGCTGAAGCATCCAAAGCTATTGAAAATGCTCAGAGAGATGTCAATATTTCGTTTGTGAATGAACTGGCACTGATATTTGATAGAATCGGGATAGATACCCATGATGTTTTAGAGGCAGCAGGAACCAAATATAATTTCCTTAAATATAAACCGGGCCTGGTGGGAGGACACTGCATTTCCGTAGATCCTTATTATCTTGCCCATAAAGCAGAACAATTAGGATATCATCCTGATGTTATTCTCTCCGGACGTAGAGTTAATGATTCTATTGCAAAGTTTATTGCTTCAAAAGTTGTAAAACTCCTTATCGAAAAAGGTGGAGTCATCAAAGGATCAAAATCACTCATTCTTGGAGTTACCTTTAAGGAAAATTGCCCGGATGTCAGAAATACTAAGGTTGTTGATATCTATAAAGAACTGATCGATTATGGTATTAATGTAAGCATTTTTGATCCTTGGGCAAGTAAAGAAGAGGTGAAACATGAATATGGTGTTGACATATTAGATCATTTGCCGGAAGGTGAAACATTTGATTCTATTATTATTGCCGTTTCACACGACGAATTTTTAAAAATGGATATCAATCTGCTGAAAAGAGAAAATGCCGTAGTATTTGATGCTAAAGCATGCTTAGACAGAAAATTGGTAGATGCTAGATTATAAATATAAAATATGACACCCAGACTCATTTCCCTTCCCAAAATTTACGACAAAAGAGGTAATTTATCTTTTTTCGAACATCCTGATCAGTTGCCTTTTGAAATACAGAGAACCTACTGGATTTATGATGTACCGGGAGGAGAGGTACGGGGAAGTCATGCCTTCAGAGAACAGCAGGAATTCATTATTGCACTTTCAGGAAGTTTTGATGTGGTGATTCATGACGGAGATGAAGAACAGCGATTTTCATTAAACAGATCCTATTATGGATTATATATTCCCAAAATGTACTGGCGAAGACTTGAAAATTTCTCTACCAACTCATTGGCGCTCATCGTATCAGATAAATCTTATACTGAGCATGATTATATCCGTGATTTTGAAGAATTTAAAAAGCTTTTGAATGGAAAATAATCTTTCAGTATTTGATTGTAGTGTTATTGATTTGGGAAAAATCAGTTTTGATGAAGGGAATCTTACGGTGGTTGAAAATAATTCCTCCTTTCCTTTTGATATTAAAAGAATATTTTATCTATACGATATCGCGGGCGGAGAAAGCCGGGGTGCGCATTCTCACAGAGAATGTCACCAGTTTCTCATTGCTGCCAGCGGAAGTTTTGAAGTTTCGTTAGATGACGGAAAATTCAAAAGACAGGTTCTTCTGAACCGTCCGGATTTGGGGCTGCATATTCCCCCTGGGATTTGGGCTTCCGAAGTTAATTTTTCTTCAGGTGCCATTTGTCTGGTTCTGGCCTCACATCCTTACAATGAATCCGATTATATAAGAGATTATGAAACGTATCTAAAAATACAGCATGGCAAATAGAATTCACAATTTAGCAGATGTACAGACCGAAAATGTGGGAGAAGATACCATGATCTGGCAATTTTGTGTAGTTTTGAAAGGGGCTAAGATTGGGAGAAACTGTAATATTAATTGTCAGGTTTTTATCGAAAATGATGTCGTGATCGGCGATCATGTCACGATAAAGCCGGGAGTTCAGATTTGGGACGGTGTGACATTGGAAGATCATGTATTCATCGGACCCAATGTTACCTTTACCAATGATTTGATACCGCGTTCCAAGCAATATCCCGTAGAATTCAGTAAAACATTGGTAAAGAAAGGGGCTTCTATAGGAGCCAATGCTACTATCGTTGCAGGAAATACGATTGGAGAAAATGCGTTAATCGGTGCAGGCAGTGTGGTTACAAAAGATGTTCCTCCCTATACCGTGTGGTTTGGAAACCCGGCAAAACAAAAAGGAACGATTAATGAAAAAGGAGAAATCTTATATATTTAAGCACTTATGATCAAATTCTTGGATTTACAAAAAATCAATCTTCAGTACAAAGAAGAAATTGAAGCAAAACTGCTGGAAGTTTTTCGTTCCGGATGGTATCTTATGGGAGGTCAGCTTTCTAAGTTTGAAGAAAATTTTAATCATTATACCGGATGCAGCCATTCTATAGGAGTAGCCAATGGTCTGGATGCGCTACGGCTTATTTTAAGAGCCTATATCGAACTGGGAGTTATGAACAAAGGGGATGAGATTATTGTTCCTGCCAACACCTATATTGCCTCCATTTTGGCTATTTCAGATAATGGTCTGGTTCCTGTCTTAGTAGAACCGGATCTTAATAACTATAATATTGATATTTCAAAAATTGAAGAAAAAATAACTTCAAAAACAAAGGGCATTTTAATTGTTCATCTGTATGGAAGAATCATTTTTTCAGAAACATTACAGCAATTAGCCCAAAAACACAGTTTAAAAATTATTGAAGACAATGCCCAGGCAATTGGAGCAGAGTGGAACGGTAGCAAATCCGGAAATCTTGGCGATGCGGCTGGTTTCAGCTTTTATCCCGGGAAAAATCTGGGTGCGTTGGGAGATGCAGGCGCTGTAACGACTAACGATGAGAACCTTGCTAAAACAATAAGAGCTTTGGCTAATTATGGCTCAAATCAAAAATATGTCAACCTTTATCAGGGGCTGAATTCGCGACTGGACGAAATTCAGGCGGCCGTTCTGGATGTTAAATTAAAATATATTGACCAGGAGAACGATATAAGAAGAAATATTGCAAAACGCTATATCAGCGAAATTTCAAATCCGAAAATTATACTTCCTGAAAGTCCCGAAAATGAAAAAGAACATGTATGGCATGTTTTTATCATAAGAGCCGAAAACAGGGAAGCACTTCAGGCTTATCTTACTGATAAAGGGATTCAGACCCTTATTCATTATCCTATTCCTCCACACAGACAGCATGCTTATAAAGAATGGAATGAAATGTCATTTCCCATCAGTGAGAAAATACATCAGGAAGTGCTCAGCCTTCCTATTTCACCTGTCATGAGTGATGAGGAGGTGCAGGAAGTGATCAGGGCTGTTAATACATTTTAATAATATGGATATTGCAATTTCCATATTAATGCCTGTATACAACGGAGCGCCTTTTTTACGGGAAACACTCAATTCATTAGTGAAGCAGACTTTCAGAAATTTTGAAGTTATCTGCATTGATGATAATTCCACAGACAACAGTCTGCAAATTCTTAATGAATATGCTGACCAATATGATTTTATAAAAGTTTTTACAAAATCGAACGGTGGGACAGCTGCAAAATCAATTAATTACGGACTGCAGTACTTAAGTGGTGAATACTTTATGTACAGTTCCCAGGATGATCTTTTTAGCGAGAAATTATTAGAGGCTAATTATTTAAAATTAAAAGAAACTGACGCAGATGCGATCGTTCCCAATACAGTATTCTATTATTCTGAGGATAATCAAAGCAAAGGTATTTTTGGACTTAATAATAATTATTCGCAGGTTTTATCAGGAAAAGAGGCATTTTCTTTATCATTAAATTGGGAAATTACAGGATTTGTACTATGGAGAACAAATTTACTTACGAATTTCGGTAATAAATTTTTTGATTTTGGGATCAATAGTGATGAATATACTACGAGATTACTATATTTCTACAGTAATAAAGTTGTTTTTACGGAAGAAAATTTTTATTACCGACAAAACAATCCGAATTCCATAACAAGAAAATGGAATCCCAGATTACTGGAGTCTTTTATAACCATAGAGATGCTTGAAAAATTTGTTAAAGATAAAGCGGGAAATAATCATTTGGATATTATCAAAATAAGGGAAACATTTTATCATGAAATACTCAGAATTACTTCTATATTTTATAAAAACAGAGAGGCTCTTACAGAGGATGATTTTAAAATAACAGAAAGTAAACTGAAAGAAATATACAGAAAGAACAAATATAAATTTAAAAGTGTGACCTTAAAGTCAGCAAAGCAAAATATGATTAAAATGTTTGTTCAGCAAAATTATAATTGTTTAAAGTACTTTCATTTATTTGTAAATGTAATTAAAAAATAAATGAAATCTCAAAAAGAATCATCAAAACAAATCCTTAAATCCATCTCTATATTTGGAGGCGTGCAGGTTTTTTTGATAATTATCAATTTAGTGAAGGTAAAAGCTGTTGCTATGTTCATCGGGGTAGATGGAGTAGGACAGTTTTCTATTTTTAATAATATTCTTACTTTAATCACTCTTTTTGCCTACCTGGGCTTAAACTTTAGTGCTGTAAGAAGTATCTCATTATCATTTGAAGAAAATGATCATCAAAAAATAAAAAGGACATATAACGTATTTAATTACTGGACCATTTTATGTGCTTTTTTTGGGATGATCATTACTTTAATTGGGGCTAAGTATATCAGTTTGGCTTCATTTGATAATGATTCACGTAAATTAGAAATCTCTATTTTGTCTTTGGGAGTACTTTTTACCATATTGTATAACGGTAATAATGCCTTTCTTCAGGGAAGCAGGAAACTTAAAGAGATGGCAAGATCATCTTTTTTAAGTGCCCTTATGGGAGTGGCTATAAGCGTTCCTCTGTTTTATCTTTTTAAACAGGAAGCTATCGTATATTCTATAGTACTTACCGCTTTGTTATCCTTTCTTTTTTCTTATTTTTTAGTCAAAAAAAGTAAGATAGGAAGTATGAAAATTCCTGTTCGTGAAATTTGGAATGAAGGAGGTGAAATGGTAAAGCTAGGCCTGGTTATGATGATATCATCCTTTATTGGAACTTTGGTAACGTATTTAATTAATATTTTTATTGTTAAATTTGGCTCTTTAACTGATTTGGGCTTGTTTTCTGCGGGTAGTGGAATAACGACCCAATATATAGGCGTTGTATTTACGGCAATGGCCGCAGATTATTTTCCAAAATTATCCTCAATTTCAAATGACCGGGACAAGGTAAACGATCTGGTCAATAATCAGGGAGAAATTCTGTTAATCATTGTTTGTCCGATATTACTCGCACTGATATCCTTCGCGCCGTTACTGATATCGATTTTGTTAAGTGAGAAGTTTCTGGCAATTTCCACGTTTATAGGTATCATGTCTTTAGCAATGCTTTTTAAAGCTGCATCTTATCCTATAGGATATATTTCATTTGCAAAGGGAGATAAAAAGGTTTTCTTTTTATTTGAGGGTATACTGAATAGTGTCCTTATCTTATTAGGGCACACATTGGGATATTATTTTGGAGGTATTAACGGTATTGCCTGGGGAGTCCTAATATTGTATATTGTCTATTTTGTAAGTATTAATGTATTAACAAGAAATAAATATCATTTTGTATTGCGAAAGGAATATCTTCATATTTTGGTGGTTTCTACACTGATATTAGGACTGGGGCTTTCAAATGTTTTATTTATTGATCATATTTATTTGAGATATGCCAACACGATGATATTAGGACTGTTTTCAGTATATTATTCGTACAATAAAATGAATAAAAAGATGGATATTTCTATATTTATTAAAAGTAAAATAGAAAAATTTAAAAATAAGAAAAAATGAAAATTATAATTCCCCTTATAGGCGCTTTCGGGAAATCGGGAGGCTACAGGGTTTTATCACAATTGGCCAACTTTTGGATCAAAATGGGGAATGAGGTAACATTTTTATCTCATAACAATGGTGAAGATCCTTATTTTCCTACTGATGCGGACATAATGTACTATGATAATTCAGGTAATGTTGAAAGCAGCAAAATAAATATAAAACCAAAATCTGTTTTCGACTTTTTTATATTAAGAAAGGCTCTTAAAAAGGCACTTGATAAAATGGAAGCTGATGTCGTTTTGGCAAATCATTCTTTTACAGCTGATCCTTTAAAAAAATCTATCATTAAAGCAAAGAAATTTTATTATGTTCAGGCTTACGAACCGGAATATTTTTACCACAGGAATTTAAAAGATTTTATACTTAAAAGAGCCAGTGAAAAATCTTATAGGCTAGGGTTAAATACAATAGTAAATGCGTCTATGTATATGGATTATAAAGGGATAAAAACCCACCGGGTTGTTTTTCCCGGCTTGGATCTTGATATTTTCAAACCTCTGTCTAAAATTAAAAACGATTCAAAGATCATACTGGGAACCATAGGGAGAGTGGAGGCATATAAAGGAACTTCATATATTATTGAGGCTTTTAAAAAATTGAGGAAATCCCACGGTGAAAAAATAGAATTACATGTAGCTTTCGGAGAAAAGCATCTGGAAGAAACAGAAGGCATCACCGTAGTAATACCTCAGGGAGATAACGAATTGGCTGAATACTATAATTCTCTGCATATATACATCAGTGCGGGAACAGTTCAGCTGGATGCAGTACATTATCCTGTTATTGAAGCGATGGCCTGCAAAACACCGGTCATTACAACAGGTTATTATCCTTCCAATAAAAATAATTCCTGGATTGTACCGATAAAAAATGCAGACGCAATTGCCGAGGAAGTTGACCATGTACTTAGAGATCCGGATCAAATTAAAAAAGTAAAAACGGGTTATACAGACATCAAAGAATTTGACTGGAACAATATAGCAGGAAAAATGCTGAAATATTTTAAAGAGTAATATATTATATTGCTACAACTGAAAGGGGCTAGAAAAAAATGGAAATCTATTATTTATTATTTATATTTATAACCGTCTTGGGTATACTACCGATTGACAGAAAACTCAAAACATCTGTCATTATAGCTGTTCTGACTATTTTTGCTGGGACAAGAGTAGATATCGACAGCGATTATCCTTTATATCGAGATGTATTTAATTTTATTCCTGATACCTTTTCCGAATATAAAAAACTCTATGAATTTGAAAGCTGTCTCTATTTTGTAACAGAATTTTCGAGATCTATTTTTTATACAAAAGAACATATCGTTAATTTTTCATTTTTAACCTTTGCATTTCTGGGAGTGACTACAAAAATCATTTCTATTTCGAAGTATGCGAACTATTATGTACTATCAATTTTAATATATCTCACAAACCTGTTCTTTATACAAGAAATGACCACGATAAGGGCAGGGGTGGCTGCGGGGATATTTTTACTCGCCATACCGGATATGATTGAAAAGAGATACTGGTTGTTTTTCCTGAAAGTAGCTTTATGTTTTGTATTCCACTCGAGTAGCGTATTTTTTATTATTGTTTTTGTTATAATAAAATTTATTCCTAATCTTAAATATTACTACATAGGCCTGGCTGGTGCTTTTATACTGTTAGTTTTAAATCTGGATATTGTATCTCTGCTAAGACTTGATTTAATATTTCCAAAAGTAGCGGTTTACCTGGAAATTATGCGGTGGCTGGATGAAGAGAAAGTAAATTTATTTAACTTCAGAATTATTTTCTCCATGTTTTTCTTTTTTTACTTTGCTTATCATTATAAGAAGTATATTAAAGATGATCCCTACTTCGATACATTGTTCAAAATACATATCATCTCACTGATACTTTTCTTCGCTTTAAGTTTATCAGCAGTAACTTTTTCCTTGCGTTCTTTTGAACTCTTAAGTGTAATACAGATACTTTTATACCCTTTACTGATAAAAACACTGGCCCCTAAATTTAAAATCTGGGGATATGCTGCTATTATCATTATTTGTATATTTCAGCTTTATTATACTGTAGAGATATCAGGTATCTTTAAACCATATAAAACCTGGCTTTAAAACAATGATTTTATTTGGAATAGTAACATACAGAGAAAAATTTTGGGAATGTAAATCTTTTAAGTCCCTTTATGATTCATTTAAATTAAATAAAAACGGAGCCAAAATGCATGTTTTTATTTTTGATAATACCGATATTGAAGACTGGAACTTAGTGATACCTGTTTTTGAAGATATCGAGCTTAAGTACATCAATGACAAAAGAAATCCGGGAATTTCTTTTGCGTATAATACCATTGCTGGCTATGCCCGAAATAATAACTGCAATTACATTACATTCTTAGATCAGGATACGGAACTGCCCGATAATTTTTATGATATTTATAAAAAATATTCATTAATGGATTATCCTTTATGTGTTCCGCAAATTTTTGCTGATAACAGATTGGTATCTCCGAGTCGCTATATAAATTTCAGATCTGTTTTGTATGAAAATTTTGATACTGATGAGTTAGCTCTTAAAGGAAATTCCTGTATCAATACAGGAATGATGATTAAAAATGAAATATTTTTCCTGAATAATGGATATAATCCTAAATTAAGATTAGATTTCTGTGATCATGAATTTATAGAAAGGCTATCTCAATTTGACTTAAGAATGAAAATAATGCCGATTAGAATTAATCAGAATTTTTCATTTTTAGACAATACAGAAAAACAGGATATTTTCAGGTATACATTATTTATAAAAGATCTAAAAGCATATGCACGTTCTACCAATAAACAAATGAAGATGTTCTTTTATGTCGATTTACCAAGATTGGCAAGTCTTACTTTGCGGCACAGAAGTTTAGCATTTGTAAAAATCAGATTAAAGTCATAACCATACATGAAAAGAAGATGAAAAATACGGGCGTATCGATATGCATGGCAGTTTACAACGGAAATAAATATATAGAAGGACAATTGATTTCCATTCTTAATCAGTTACATGAGGAGGATGAAATCATTATTGTGAATGATTTCTCCAGAGACAATACTATCGAAATTATCGAAGGATTTCAGGATCCGCGGATAAAAATTTTCCATAATGAAAAGAATAAGGGACATGTAAAATCATTTGAAAAAGCGATCAGCCTTTCTACAAATGAGTTGATATTTTTAAGTGATCAGGACGATATTTGGATGCCCGGAAAGATTACTTTTTTCAAAAAATATTTTGAAGAACAAAAAGTTCAGTTAATTTCATCAAGCTTTATTTGCTTTGATAATGATTATAATATTAATAGTGACGATAAATATAAATTGTATAATAGCGATTCTACAAAATATTATGAAAATATATTCAGAATATTTAAAGGGAATATCCCATACTTTGGATGCGCCATGGGATTTAGAAGAGAATTTTTAGAGGTGATTCTGCCTTTTCCTGATTATGTAGAAGCACACGATTTATGGATCGGAATGGCGGCAAATATTGTTAAATCCAATTTACATATTGAAGAAAACAGTATCTTGCACAGAATCCATGATGCTAATGCCACTCCTTTACAACGTCCCTTTTTCAAAAAAATAAAATCCAGAATTATTTTTATAAAATCATATCTGGAACTTAGAAAGAGAAATAAATATTTTGATATATTTAAAACATAATTCATATTCCAATGTTATTAATACTCATACACAAACATAAATGAGAAACTATCAAATTTGTACAAAAACTATAATGGACACTTCAGACCCCAGGATTTCTTTTAATGCTGCCGGAGAAAGTGATTATTATACTAATTTTATGAATAGTATTCTTCCGGAGTGGAATTATGGAGTGGGCAAAGAAGATGAATTAAATAAAATTTCAGAGAAAATAAAAAAAAGCTCTTTAAACAGAGATTTTGATTGTATTATTGGTGTAAGCGGAGGATTGGACAGCTCCTATGCCGTTTATGTTGCCAAAGAAATTATGGGTCTTAACCCCTTACTATATCATGTCGATGCGGGCTGGAATTCACATCAGGCTACCGGCAATATAGAAAAACTGATTAACGGACTGAATTTAGAACTTTATACGGATGTTATCAATTGGGAAGAAATGAAAGATCTGCAACGAGCCTTTTTCTATTCTCAAATCCCGGAGTTGGATTACCCTCAGGATACTGCTTTTTTTTCGAGTTTATATAAATTCGCCAAAAAGAATAAGATCAAATATATCCTGACCGGTGCCAATTACAGTACAGAATGTTGCCGTGAGCCGGAAGAATGGGGGGCATATCCTGGAATAGATAGAGTTCTGATTAATGATATTTATAAAAAATTCGGAAATAAAAAACTTAAAACATTTCCGATAATCGACATTCTTATGTATAAGGTTTTCTATAAGTATTTTGTCGGAATGAAAGTGATTCATCCTCTGAATTATGTGCCGTATGTAAAAAAAGATGTAGAGAAATTACTTCAGGAAAAATTCGGATGGCAGCCCTTTCAGCATAAACATCATGAATCGAGGTTCACCAGATTTTATGAGGACTTTTGGTTACCGAAAAAATTTGGATTTCATAAGAGACGGGCGCATTTTTCAAGCTTAATCTTAACAGGACAGATGTCCAGAGATGAAGCACTGGAGAGAATTGCAAAACCGGAGCTTGATGAACTTACTTTAAAAAATGAATTTGAATTTGTAGCCCATAAAATGGGATTTAAAGTAGAGGAATTATGGGAGATATTCAAAGGAAAAAACAGAACTTATAAAGATTTTAAATCTAAACGGGGGCTGATAGGAATGGGGATTGTTATCACCCGAATGTTAGGGTTAGAAAGAAGGCTATTCAGATGATCACAATTATAAATTACGGAATAGGAAATATAAATGCTTTTGTAAATATTTATAAAAGATTAGATATACCGGTAAATATAGCTGCAACTGTTGATGACTTAAATAATAAGGTAGATAAAATTATTCTGCCGGGTGTAGGTTCATTTGATTATGCGATGCAAAGGCTTACTGATTCAGGTATGGTAGACCGGTTAAATGAGCTTGTATTACAGGAAAAAAAGCAGGTATTGGGGATCTGCGTGGGAATGCAGCTTATGGCGGAATCCAGTGACGAAGGAACATTAAACGGATTGGGATGGATTAAGGGGCAGGTGAAAAAACTAAATGTAGAAAATATTCATCACCGGTCTAAATTACCACATATGGGATGGAACGATGTAGAGCCGGCAAAGAATCACAGTATTTTTAATGAGATCAATGAAAAACAGCTTTTTTATTTTTTACATTCTTATTATTATAAGCTTGAAAATCCTGAAAACTGTCTGGCTGTGACTCATTATGGACAAACATTTGCCAGTATTATCGGCAAGGATAATATTTTAGGGATACAGTGTCATCCGGAAAAAAGCCATGAGGCTGGAGAGCTGTTTTTAAAGAATTTTGCTAAATTATAATGTTTATGCTGAGACCAAGAATTATAGTTAGCTTGCTGTTGGAAAATGAGGGTTTGGTAAAGACTAAAAAATTTAAAGACCCCAGATATATAGGTGACCCTATCAACACAGTGAAAATCTTCAATGAAAAAAAAGTTGACGAACTTTGTATTTTTGATATAGGCGCCACTACCCAAAAATATGAACCCAATTATGATCTTATTGCCAAGATTGCAGCCCAGTCCGGGATGCCGATTTGCTACGGCGGAGGCATAAAAAGTGCAGAGCAGGCACAGAAAATTTTTAATCTCGGTATTGAAAAGATTGCTGTGAGCAGTGTTATTTTTACAGAACCCGATATCATCGAATCTATTGCAGAAAAAGTAGGGGTTCAAAGTGTGGTTGCTGTCCTGGATATTAAGAAGAAAATGTTCGGAGGTTATGAGATTTATATTAATAACGGAAAAAAAGTAATTACAGAAGATGTCTTTTCGCTCGTTTCCAGATTGGAAAAAAAAGGAGTCGGCGAAATAATAATTAACAATATAGATTTAGATGGAACAGGAAAAGGATATGATTTCAGCCTTATTGAAAAAATAACCGAAAAACTAGCAATCCCGGTAACAGTAGTGGGAGGAGCCGGCTCCCTAAATGATATAAAAAAATTAATTGAACATTTCGGTATAATTGGAGCAGCTGCCGGCAGTCTTTTTGTTTTCAAGGGGAAATATAATGCTGTCCTTATCAATTATCCGGATCATGAATTAAAAAATACTCTTTACTAATAATTATTATGCAAATACAAAATAAAACACTGCTCATTACAGGCGGAACAGGTTCTTTCGGTACCGCAGTCTTGAGAAAGTTTATCAATACAGAACATTTTAAAGAAATCCGTATTTTTTCTCGTGACGAAAAAAAACAGGATGATATGAGAAACCAGTTTAAAAACGATAAACTGAAATTTTATATCGGTGATGTAAGGGACTATAAGAGTATTGAGTCCGCGATGAGAGGAGTGGATTATGTTTTTCATGCTGCTGCTTTGAAACAGGTTCCTTCCTGTGAATTTTTTCCGATGCAGGCTGTAAAAACCAATGTGGAAGGAACACAAAATGTGATAGATGCCGCAGCAGAAAATAAAGTTAAAAAAGTAATTTGCTTAAGCACAGATAAAGCAGCTTATCCTATTAATGCCATGGGAATCTCCAAGGCAATGATGGAAAAAGTTGCTGTTGCCGCTTCCAGAAATTTAGACGAAACAGTGGTCTGTCTTACCCGCTACGGAAATGTAATGGCTTCCAGAGGTTCTGTTATTCCTTTATTTACAAAACAGATCAAAGAAGGAGGTGACATTACCATTACGGATCCCAACATGACGCGTTTCCTGATGTCATTGGAAGAAGCTGTGGATTTAGTATTATTCGCTTTTGAACATGGAAATCCGGGAGATCTTTTCGTAAATAAAGCACCGGCGGGCACCATTGGAGATCTGGCTCAGGCTTTGAAAGAAATGTTTAAGGCAGATAATCCAATAAAAATTATCGGAACCCGACATGGCGAAAAATTATACGAAACCCTTTGTACCCGTGAAGAAATGATTAAAGCCGAGGATATGGGAGACTTCTATAGGATTCCTGCGGATAACAGAGATCTGAATTATGCACAATATTTCTCTGAAGGAAGCAGAGATATATCCACAATTGAAGATTACCATTCTCATAATACCGAACAGCAGGGTGTTGAGGGGATGAAAAAACTGCTGATGAAACTTCCGTTGATTAGAAAAGAAATTTTAGGGGAAGATCTTCTACAGTATCCTGATTAAAAAAGTATGGAGATTCCCAAAATGATCAGCGGCGGAAAGTATTCGGATGAAAGAGGGCATATTATTTTTAATAATGATTTTGATATCTCTGAAATTAAAAGAATTTACTGTATAGAAAATACGGATACCGATTTTATAAGAGGCTGGACCGGTCATAAGGTTCAGCAAAGATGGTTTTCTGCTGTTCAGGGAAGTTTTACCATAAAGTTAATAAAAATTGATAATTGGGAAGCTCCGTCAAAAAAACTGGATATTTCAGAATTCAGAGTGAACTCTGAATCATTAAATATAATTTATATTCCGGGAGGGTACGCGACTGCAATTCAGGCTGTCGAAAGTGGCTCTAAACTGCTTGTTATGTCGGATTATTCCTTTGGGGAGATCGTGGATGATTATCGTTTCCCGATAGGTTATTTTGAAAAATTAAAATAATGAAAAAAATTGGTATTACCGGACAAAATGGATTTGTCGGTTCGCATCTATATAATACAATAGGTTTACACCCTGAAAAGTTTGAAATAATAAATTTCGAAAAAGAATTCTTTGACGATCAGGATAAATTAAACAAATTTGTTCGACAGTGTGATGTTATAGTGCATCTTGCGGCTATGAACAGAAATCCGGATCCTGAAGTGATTTATAACAATAATATCGATCTGGTAAAGAAGATCATTCAGGCTTTGGAAAGTACAGATTCTAAAGCACATGTTATTTTCTCATCATCCTCCCAGGAGGAAAAAGATAATCTTTACGGGAAATCCAAAAAAGAGGGCAGACAGCTTTTAGCAGAATGGGCGGAAAATTCAGGCGGAAAATTTACAGGAATGGTCATTCCAAATGTTTTCGGGCCTTTCGGAAAACCCAATTACAATTCTTTTATTGCTACTTTTTGCTATAAACTGACTCACGGAGAAACACCCACGATAGATCATGACGGCGAAGTAAACCTGATTTATGTAGGTGAACTTATTCAGGAGATTATTCAGGAAATTGAAAGCAATGAATCAAAAAAAGTATGTGAGATTTCACCTACTTCTGTGAATAAAGTATCTGAAGTTCTTCAGAAATTGGAAAATTATAAGAAATTATATTTTGAAAACGGAGAAATTCCGGCTTTGGAAACAAATTTTGATCTAAATCTTTTTAACACATTCCGCTGCTATTTTGATATCAGAAACCATTATCCTGTAAAATTTACCCAACATACAGATCCCAGAGGAGCGTTTGTTGAAGTGATAAGACTTGGAATCGGCGGACAGTGTTCTTTTTCTACCACAGTACCTGGAATTACAAGAGGAAATCATTTTCACACAAGAAAAATTGAAAGGTTTGCTGTTATTAGAGGAAAGGCATTAATTCAATTGAGAAAAATCGATACAGAGGAGGTTCTTGATTTTTATCTGGATGGTAATGAGCCGGCCTATGTAGACATGCCTGTTTGGTATACCCATAATATTAAAAACATAGGAGAAGAAGAGCTGTATACGATCTTTTGGATCAATGAAGCATTTAATCCTGAAGATTCAGATACTTATTTTGTTGAAGTCTAATTAGGAATCTTGGGAGACCGGAAAGAGGAATTTTTGTTTTTCAGAAGTTCCTCTTTTAATTTTGTGTTACCTTCAACACCGGTATCGATAGTATTTCTGGAATAATCTGAATCAGCTCCCAGTTTTATTTTATTAGGATTTACGCTTTCCAGTGAGTTAATGGTCACATTTTTTTCAAAGATATTATTAATAGAGCTTCCGCTAAGTTGATATAATGTTTGGTTTTTATCATTATTAGCAGTATCTCCCGTCACTGCAAAAAAGTTATTATTAATCAGATTATTATAGGAATCCTTTACAGAGATGCTTACGTAGTGCTGTTCAAAGTAATTATTTGTTATGATATTGTTTGATGCTCCATCAATAACGACTGCTCTGCCATTACTCTTTAGATTGGATAACTGTGAAGTCTTGTCCTGGACTAAATAACCTGCAAGATTATTTTCAATCATATTATCGTTAATAAAGTTCGCAAATGATCTTCCGGTGATGTAGATACCAATGGAATTATGCCTCACTTCACTCTTGGTGAGATAAACACTTGTAGATTCTTTATCAATAAGAATTCCTATACCATTATTACGTACGAAGCAATTATTCAGGAAAGTATAATATGCTGACAATATCTCTATTCCGTTGTTTGAAAAACCTTCTACCTGCACATCCTCAATACGGGTTCTTAACCCATAAATTTTTAAACCTGAACTGTTGGTAATATTGGATTTAATATTCTTTTGTGCTAATATATCTCTGTTATTACTGTTTGGACCTAAAAAAGTAATATTTTTTATATAATTATAGCCATTGTAAATTATATTTTCGTCATAGTTTTTCTCAAGTATGAGAGCTTCGCAATTAGCATCTTTTACTTTGATAATCGTACTGTTCACAAACTCGCCGGTTATACTGATGTACTTATTAAGCACTATTGGTTTAGAAATTAAATAGGTGCCGGAGGGAAGGTAAAGATTGACATGCTTTTTCTGACTGCTGTATTTTGCTTTGATATCATTAACGGCATTGGTGAAAGCTTTAGTATCATCAGAGAGCCCGTCACCTTTTGCACCATACGTTTTAATGTCTATATTTTGGGAATAGGCGAAAATACTTATGATTAAAAATAAAATTGTTGAATATCCTTTCATACTTTTTTTGTCAATCGTGGGTTTAAATATAATAAAAAATTATCTTTGTAACGGCAAAAAAATACAATGGAGAAACTAAAAGTAATGACAGTCGTTGGAACGCGGCCAGAGATTATTAGACTTTCAAGAGTCTTGTCTGCTTTAGATCATTCTGAAGCTATCGAGCACATTATTGTTCATACAGGGCAAAATTATGATTATGAGCTCAATCAGATTTTCTTTGAAGACTTAGGCCTTCGCAAACCTGATTTCTTTTTAGAAGCAGCGGGAAAAACAGCTACAGAAACGGTAGGAAATATTCTAATTAAAATAGACCCCCTTTTGGAAGAAATAAAGCCTGATGCTTTTCTCGTCCTGGGAGATACCAATTCCTGCCTTTGTGCAATACCTGCAAAGAAAAGACAAATCCCGATTTTCCATATGGAAGCAGGAAACAGGTGTTTTGATCAGAGAGTGCCGGAAGAAACCAACAGAAAAATTGTAGATCATACTTCCGATATTAATTTGACATATTCTGATATTGCACGCGAATATCTTTTAAGAGAAGGTCTTCCAGCCGACAGAATTATAAAAACCGGTTCTCCGATGTTTGAGGTCCTGAATCATTATCTTCCTCAAATTGAAAATTCAGATGTATTAACAAGATTAGATCTGGAAGAAAGAAAATACTTCGTGGTTTCGTCTCACAGAGAGGAAAATATCAATTCAGATAAAAACTTCAGAGGATTAATTGAAAGCCTTAACGCGATTGCTGAAAAATTTGGATATCCGATTATTGTCTCTACCCATCCGAGAACAAGAAATATGATCGATAAAATGAAAGTTGAAGTAAGACCTGAAATTCAGTTTCTGAAACCTCTGGGCTTTCATGATTATAATGCTCTTCAAATGAGAAGTTATGCTGTTTTATCAGATTCAGGAACGATTTCGGAAGAATCTTCCATACTGAATTTCAGAGCCTTAAATATCAGAGATGCCCACGAAAGACCGGAAGCAATGGAAGAAGCATCTGTCATGATGGTAGGCTTATCTCCTGAAAGAATTCTGCAGGGCTTAACTCAGCTTGAGCAGCAGAAAGTAGGATCAGAAAGAAATTACAGACCTGTCGCAGATTATTCTATGCCTAATGTATCCGAAAAAATGGTCAGAATTATTCTGAGCTATACCGATTATGTTAACCGTGTTGTCTGGAGTAAGAAATAAAAGAATGAATATATTATTTCTTACATTAGCCAAAATAGATACTTTACAGCAAAGAGGCATTTATCATGACCTTATGCGCCAATTTTCCAGTCATGGTCATCACCTCTACATCGTATCACCGTCGGAAAGAAGAGAAAAGGTAAAAACAAGTATAAAACAGGAAGAAAACACCAGGTTTCTAAATGTGAAAACACTTAATATCCAGAAGACCAATTTTATTGAAAAAGGAATTTCAACCCTTTTAATAGAAGAATTATTCTTAAGAGCAGTGAAGAAATATTTTCGGGATGTAAGGTTTGATCTCGTTATTTATTCCACTCCGCCAATAACCTTTACGAATCTCATCAGATATATTAAAAAAAGAGATCAGGCTAAAACATATCTTTTGCTGAAGGATATTTTTCCACAAAATGCAGTAGATATGCAATTGATGTCAGATAAAGGCTTTCTTTACAGATATTTCAGAAATAAGGAAAAAGAGCTATATACTATTTCTGATAAAATTGGATGTATGTCCAAAGCAAACGCAGATTTTGTATTACAGCATAATTCATATGTTTCAAAGGATAAAATTGAAATTAATCCCAATTCTATTGAATTACAACCTTTTAAAGAGCTGTCGGTTAAAGAAAAATCTGAAATTAAGACCCAATATAGTATTCCTGCTGATAAAATGGTTTTCATTTACGGCGGTAATTTAGGAAAGCCACAGGGAATAGATTTTCTGATAAAAACCTTACAAGCCAAGAAAGATGATGAAAAAGTGTTTTTTGTGATTGCTGGATCAGGAACAGAATACGGAAAGATAAAAAACTGGATTTCTGATGCTAATCCCAAAAATGTACTGTTATTGTCTGCCTTGCCTAAAGCTGATTATGATCTTCTTGTTCAGTCCTGTGATGTAGGTTTAATATTTTTACATAAAGATTTTACCATTCCGAATTATCCTTCGAGGCTTTTATCATACTTAGAATTTAAAATGCCTGTCATCGCTGCCACTGATACGAATACAGACATTGGCTCAGATATTGTTGCGAATGGTTGTGGATTTTCCGTAGAGTCCGGCAATATTGATGAAATGATGAAGGCAATTGATGAATTCGCTGAAATAAATGATGCTGAACTTGAAGAAATGAGACAAAGGAGTTTTAAATTTTTAGAACGAGAATTTCAGGTGCGTGCTTCTTATGAAAAAATAATAAAATCTGTTAATCAGGCTTTATAGTTTTAAATTTTAAAATACAATAATACCAATATATTTCAAGTGAATAAAAATTCTGTAATCTTCTTAATTTAAAATAAACAATGTATAAAGTATTTATAAAAAGGTTTTTAGATATCATTGTTGCTCTGTCAGTCATTATATTTTTGCTGCCTATATTTATTGTTATATATATCCTTGTAAAAATCGACAGCCCGGGTAATTTTTTTTTCTTTCAGGAGAGATTGGGATATAAAGGTAAAATTTTTAAAATATATAAGATAAGAACCATGTATGATAAGGAAAGGGTGGCCGATAGGGAAATTCTAAAAAACGATGTGGAAGTTACAAAAGTAGGATACTACCTGAGACGTTTCAAAATAGACGAACTTCCCCAAATTATCAATGTATTTAAAGGAGATATGTCTTTAGTCGGGCCACGTCCCTGCTTGCCACGACAGTTAGTAGAATTTAATGAAGATGGAAAAAAACGTATAGAAGTTGTTCCAGGTTTAACAGGACTATCTCAGGTAAATGGGAATATTCACTTAACCTGGGAACAAAGATGGAAATATGACCGTGAATATGTAGAAAATCAAAGCATCATTCTTGACGTTAAAATAATACTTAAAACTTTTTTAATACTTTTTCACGGAGAAGATAAATATCTAAGAAGTCCTGATGTATAAAATATTGGTTATAGGAGCTGTAAGTTCAACAGCTCAGATTATTAAAAAACTTGTTGAGCATAATTTGGAGATAACGGGAATCCTCGGTTATGAACCAAGACATACGGAAAAAGTTTCGGGATGGGAAGATTTATCTTCTATATCCTTATTATATAATATTAATTATAAAGGTTTTGTCAAAATTAATGATCCGGAGAACATTTCGTGGGCTATTGATAGAAAACCTGATATTATTTTTGCTGTCGGGTTTTCGCAGTTATTACATAAAAAGTGGTTTTCAGTATCAAAATTAGGTTGTATAGGTTTCCATCCTACAAAACTTCCGCTGGGTCGGGGAAGGGCACCGCTGGCATGGATTACCCTGGAGCAGTCCTATGGCTCGGCTTCTTTTTTTCTGATGGGAGAAGGAGCTGATGACGGACCTGTTTTTGTACAGTCAATTTTTAAAGTGGAACAAGACGATGATGCCGGAATTATTGAGAAAAAAATTATGCATCATATTGATTTGGCATTAGATCAATGGCTTCCGGAATTAAAAAAAGGATTTTGGAATCCTGTACCTCAATGTGACCATCTGGCTTCTTACTATGGCATAAGAAAAGAAGAAGACGGGTTAATCGACTGGAGCAATAGCGCGGGATACATTAACCGTCTTGTAAAGGCAGCATCCAGACCACATCCCGGAGCATATACATATTACAAGGATGAAAAATTACTCATCTGGTCTTGTAGAATAGAAAATGATATTCAGTTCAGGGGTGTTGTGGGTAGGGTTTTGTTAAAAAAGGATAGTGGAGAATTTCTTATTCAGACAGGAGAAGGACTTCTGTGGATTGAGCAATATACGTATAAAGACACCTCCGATATTTCAGTGAGCGTTGGAGACAAGCTTGGTTACAATATTGAAGATGAGATCTATAAAATAAAAGCAATCTTAAAAAAAATACAAAGTGAATAGAGTAATAGTAATAGCACCGCATTCGGATGATGAAATTATTGGTTGCGGAGCAACCATTGCCAGACATATTAAAAATGGTGATGAGGTAATTGTGGTCATTGCCACCAATGCTTCTATTGGAGCTCCTGAGCTTTATTCATCAGATCAGATAAAAAGTACCCGTGCTGAAGCAATAGCTGCTCATCAGTTTTTGGGGGTGAAAGAAACTATTTTCTGTGAGTTTCCTGCACCAGGGCTAAATGCATTTCCTGAATTTAAAATATCTTTAGAGATTTCTAAAATATTCCAAGAAATAAAACCGTCCCACCTGTATCTTCCACATCCGGGAGATATTCATCAGGATCATAAAGCCATCTACAGAGCCTGCCTGGTAGCGGCAAGACCACAGGGAGAAGAGAAAATATCTAACATATACTGCTATGAAACACTATCGGAAACAGAATGGACCCCAATGCAGGAAAAGGCTTTTGTGCCTAATCATTTTATAGATGTCACCGATGTTTTTTCAAAAAAACTGCAAGCCATGCAATTTTTTAAATCACAAATCAGAAAATTTCCTCACTCCCGTTCTCTTGAAGCATTTGAAGCTTTGGCAATGTACAGAGGAGCAACTGTGGGCGTGGCAAGGGCCGAAGCATTTGTTGTTGAGAGGCAGCTGGTATTGTGAAACTTTATAATACTGTACCTTAATTATAAAAATACAGCATTGGTACCGATAACAGTTTTTCTCTGATAAATAGAATATGAATTTTATCCGGGCAGCACAAGAATCACTTAAAGGAAATAAATAAATATGAAGAAAATAGCAATAATTGGAGCAGGAGGATTTGGACGTGAAGTTAAAATGTTAATTGATCAGATAAATCATAAGGAAAATCAATTTCAACTTGTGGGCTTTTATGATGATAAGCATTACGAAAATCATATCAATGGAGTTCCTTATCTAGGGAAAATTGAAAACATAAATATGATAAATGATCCACTTTGTCTTGCCGTAGCCATTGCAGACCCAAAAATTAAGCAAAGAGTATTAGACAAGATAGATAACGTAAATATCGAATATCCTAATTTGATCCATCCGTCTGTAATAATAGGTCAGGATAATGTTAAACTGGGTAAAGGAAATATTATTTGTGCAGGTGTCATTATTACAATTGATATTGAAATTGAAGATTTTGTTATTCTGAATCTGTCTTGTACAGTCGGGCATGATACACAAATTAAAAAATATTGTTCTTTTATGCCTACAGTTAATATTTCTGGAGAAGTCATTGTTAATGAAGCGGTATATGTAGGAACAGGAGCGAAAATTATCAATCTTTTGGAGATAGGAGAAAATACAATAGTAGGAGCAGGAGCAGTGGTTTCAAAAAGCCTTCCTGCAAACTGTACTGCAGTAGGAATTCCGGCAAAGCCAATTAAATTTCACTAATATTATAAAGTAAATGAACTCAAAAATCTGGCTCTCCTCCCCACACATGGGCGGAAACGAACAAAAATATATCAATGAAGCTTTTCATGAAAACTGGGTGGCACCGTTAGGTCCCAATGTTAATGGTTTCGAAGAAGACTTGGAAAAATTTTTAGGTAAAGAAGTTAAGGTCGCTGCTTTATCAGCGGGAACAGCCGCTATTCACCTGGCTTTAATAGAATCAGGTGTTCAGCACGGAGATGAGGTGATTTGTCAGTCGATGACGTTTTCCGCCTCCGCAAATCCCATAGCGTATTGTGGGGCAACGCCTGTGTTTATAGACAGTGAACCTGAAACATGGAATCTTTGTCCAAAAGCTTTACGGGAGGCAATCGAAAACAGAATGCTAAAAGGTAAAAAACCAAAAGCTATTATTGTCGTTCATCTTTACGGAATGCCTGCGAAAATGGATGAAATAGTAGCTATTGCCAATGAATATAAAATTACAATCATCGAAGATGCTGCAGAAGCCCTCGGTTCTTCTTATAAAGGTCAGGCTTGCGGAACATTCGGGCGTTTCGGTATTCTAAGCTTTAACGGGAATAAAATTATCACCACTTCAGGAGGCGGAGCTCTGGTTAGCCATACCATAGAAGATAAAGACAAAATTGTTTTTCTTTCTACACAGGCCAGAGATAACGCGCCTCACTACCAGCATTCTCATATCGGATTCAATTACAGAATGAGTAATATTGTTGCCGGTATCGGAAGAGGGCAGATGGAAGTCTTAAAAGATCGTGTTAAGGCAAGAAGAGCAATGCACGATTTTTATATTACATTATTCAAAGATATTGAGGGAGTAGAAGTTTTCTCAGAGCCGGATTCTGATTTTTATTCTAACCATTGGCTTTCTGCAATTACTGTAAATCCTGAAATAACAGGAAAAACAAGAGAGGATTTAAGGCTGGCATTTTTAGAAGATGATATAGAATCCAGACCGTTATGGAAACCGATGCATCTCCAGCCTGTCTTTTCAGGAGCTCCTTACTACGGGACTAACGTTTCTGAGAAATTATTCGATAACGGTTTATGCCTGCCGTCGGGATCCAATCTTACAGACGAGGAAAGAGAAAGAATTAAAAATGTAATCAATAAATTTTTTAAAGATTAATATATAAATCCGATGAATTATAGGTTTTGGAAAGTTATTTTTGACTGTACACTGTCAGTTCTTCTAATCATTCTCCTACTGCCTTTACTAATTCTATTGGTTATTATAACAAGCCTTGACATGGGATCCAACGGTATTTTCTGTCAGAAAAGAGTGGGGCAGAACGGCAGACTTTTTACCATTTATAAATTAAAAACCATTCACCCTGGAAATGCAAGAAGTTCTTCGATAGGATTGTTCCTCAGGAAGTATAAACTTGATGAGCTTCCCCAGTTATTTAATATCCTGAAAGGAGATATGAGCTTTGTAGGTCCGCGTCCCGATATTCAAGGATATTATGACAGACTCGCAGGCAATGATCGGAAGGTTCTGCAGCTGAAGCCGGGATTAACGTCTGAAGCGAGCATAAAATACAGTAACGAAGACTTTTTACTTAAATCACAGGCAGATGCCCGTTCTTATAATGACGAAGTACTATTTCCGGACAAAGTGAAAATGAATCTGGATTATCTGGAAAATATGTCTTTTAGAGAAGATATTAGAATTTTATGGAAAACATTTTTGAAAATAATAAAGTAAATTTACAAACCTTATAAGCCTGAATAAATACATTATGAAAATAAAAGAAACCCCCTTAAAAGACTGCTATATCATCGAACCCACAATTTTTGAAGATGACAGAGGTTATTTTTTTGAAAAATTTAATGAAAAGAAATTTGAAGAGCTAACGGGTTTGAACGGTCACTTCGTTCAGGATAATATTTCAAAATCCTCTTACGGTGTTTTAAGAGGTCTCCACCTGCAGAAAGGTGAGCATGCTCAGGCCAAACTGGTTTCATGTCTGGAAGGAAAAGTCTGGGATGTGGCAGTAGATTTAAGAGAAGAGTCCCCGACTTTCGGACAATGGTTCGGAATAGAGCTTACCGCGGAAAATAAACTTCAGCTCTATGTACCCCGTGGCTTCGGACATGGTTTTTCGGTACTGAGTGATCATGCCGTTTTTGCTTATAAATGCGACAACTTTTATAATAAAGAATCCGAGGGGAGTGTAAGATTTAATGATCCGGACCTGAATATAGACTGGAAGATTGGGGAGGAAAATGCTGTTCTATCTGAAAAAGATAAAACCGCTGCCGCCTTTAAAGAAAAAAACTTTTAATAGTTTATTGAAAACCACTTCATTAAGTGGTTTTTAATTTTTTAGGACAGACGCTCTAATATTTGTATCTTTGCACACTCAAAATCAAAAAGATGCGCACAAAATCTGTAGGTAAAAAGAAAATCAATGTTGTAACGCTTGGATGTTCCAAGAATGTTTATGATTCTGAAGTTTTAATGAGTCAGCTTAAAGCTAATGGTAAAGAGGTGGTTCATGAAGACAAAGGAGATATTGTAGTCATCAATACCTGCGGATTTATCGATAATGCCAAAGAAGAATCTATCAATACGATTCTTGATTATGTAGAGGCAAAAAACAGAGGTGAAGTAGAAAAAGTTTTTGTGACAGGCTGTCTTTCTGAAAGATATAAGCCGGATCTGATCAGGGAAATTCCCGATGTTGATCAGTATTTCGGGACCAGGGATCTTCCTATCTTACTGAAACACCTGGGTGCTGATTACAAGCATGAACTGGTAGGTGAGCGTTTAACAACAACCCCTAAGCACTATGCCTATTTAAAGATATCCGAAGGCTGTGACAGACCCTGTTCATTCTGTGCCATTCCTTTAATGAGGGGAGGACATGTTTCCACACCTATCGAAAAATTAGTTTCAGAAGCTCAGAAGCTTGCGAGAAAAGGGACAAAAGAGCTGATTTTAATCGCTCAGGATTTAACCTACTACGGTTTGGATATTTACAAAAAACGTGCCCTTGGAGATTTATTAAAAGAGTTGGTGAAAGTGGAAGGAGTAGAGTGGATTCGTCTCCATTATGCGTTCCCAAGTGGTTTTCCTGAAGATGTTCTTGATATTATCCGTGAAGAACCCAAAGTCTGTAATTATATTGATATTCCGCTTCAGCATATCAATTCTGATTTACTGAAATCGATGAGGAGGGGAACAACCCACGAAAAGACAGATGCGCTCCTGTCAAAATTCAGAGAGAAAGTTCCGGATATGGCCATCAGGACAACTTTAATAGTAGGTTATCCCGGCGAGACTCAGGAAAGGTTTCAGGAACTGAAAGATTGGGTAAGAGAACAGAAATTTGACAGGTTAGGATGTTTTACGTATTCCCACGAAGAAAATACCACTGCTCACGTATTGGAAGATGATATTCCGCAGGAAGTAAAAGAAGCGAGAGTAGAAGAAATTATGGAACTTCAGTCACAAATCTCCTGGATAAAAAATCAGGAAAAAATCGGAAAAACCTTTAAATGTATTTTTGACAGAAAAGAAGGAAGCTACTTTGTCGGCAGAACAGAGTATGACTCTCCTGATGTCGATAATACGGTACTGGTCCCTGCGGATAATACCTATATATCAATCGGAGAATTTGCAAATGTTAAAATTACATCAGCCGAGGAATTTGACCTTTACGGCGAACTCATCTAATGAGCAGATAATTAGATCTATATAATCTATAAGCAAAAATTTTTAAATCTAAATTTTTCTTACATTAACCGAAATTAATGCCTCTCGTACAATATTTGATTTTTGATAATAGATTGATTTTTAATTGATTGAATTTTTCAATCTTAATATTTTATATTTTTTTTAATATAATATGTACAAATTTTAAAATTATATCTTAACTTTGCGACATGAATAATTTTATTTCAATATTATTCACCGTTTTAGAATCTTATTCATTGAATGTTAATTGTTTAAATAAATCGAAGAGGCAATGATTTTTGAATGACCCTTATTTTTTATTAATTAATTGTTTTTCTGTATTTAATGATATCGTTAGTTGGATTAGTCCATCAGGATATATTAGCATCGGTGAAAAAAAATTGTAATTAAAATCTTTAAAAACTTATGAAAAAAATTTTATTAACAGCGACTGCATTAGTCGGCTTTGCAACAGTTGCTCAGGCTCAGCAAGGACGTGTTGGGGTTAACACGACAACTCCGGCTGCTACTTTAGATATAGCAGCAAACACGGGTGATGCTACAAGACCTGATGCACTATTGGTCCCTCGTATGACAAGAGCGCAATTGACAGCTAAAGATGCTGCTTATGCTAACACAGGAACAGGTGCGACCAACCAGACAGGGGGTCTAGTTTTTGTTACAGCGATTGATGGCACAGCCAGTGCTAAAACGACTAACGTAACCACTACAGGTTTCTACTATTATGACGGTCCAAACGCTGTTTGGGTTGCCGTAGGAGGAGGCGGTGCTGCTACTGCTGCAAGGTATGAAACTATAAGAGGAAATGTAACGACTGTTAATGCAGCTGCTTATACAGTTGCTCCTACAGATAATGTAATTGTTACACAATTTAACAATACCGTTACCATCACACTTCCTACTCTTACTAACAGCGCAGCAGATATCGGCCGTATTGTTAAAGTTGCGAATAATAATACTGCTGCATCAGGATTGGCTTTTTCAGGTCCGTTACCTACAGGAGCTAACTTAACGGTTAACCAGGGTAGAGGAATTGAATTCATTTGGACTGGAACTCTTTGGGCCGTTCCACAAAAATAATCCCGTTTGTTCCATAAAAAATTAATTTTAAAATTAGAAACAAGATGAAAAATATATTTAGTTTTTTAGCCTTTGCAGTTTTCGGTTCGGCAATTAATGCTCAGCTGGGTGTGAATATCGGCATGCAGACCAGTATCAATAATTCAAACGTAGGTTTGGATTTAAGTAGCTCTTTTAGCACAGAAGCAGGTGCTGGAGCGTATCAGGGTAAAGGTGTTATTATCCCGAGTGTGGATTTGGTAAACTTCCAGTTTGATACTTCTCTTGCAGATGGGATCACTTTCCCTACATGGTTCGATGGTATGATTGTATATAATAATGCTACGGGTACTACTTTAACAGCAGGTCAGAGATCTTCTACTGCTACTGCGGTAACGCCGGGTTATTATTATTTCTATAATCCTAGTGGTGCTGCAAACAGTGCGGTTCAGCAGGGTGTCTGGAGACCTCTTGGCGGAGGAACCTCAAGAGTAAATGTAGGTACTACTGAAACTGCTACCAATACAGCTATTAATAATGCTCAGGTTTATGCCATAAAAGGAACTTTTGCAGCTAACGGAACTTCAACAGCTGTAAATATTCCTTCTCCTACTGGAATGACTTCTTTGTACTCCATTACGATCTACAGAGCAGGAACCAATACGGTATATGACAGAAGCTTATATTCTTATACTTTAGGAACTGCTGCAGGAAATGCGATTACTGGTTCTCCTAGTATGTCTGTAGTGTATCCTAACGGTACCTATGACTATGTATTAGAATATTTAAAATAAGAGATACATTCTTTAATAAATAAAAAAACCAATGATTGATCATTGGTTTTTTTATTTTGTTATATCACGATGAACACAGTCGACATTTTTTTTAATTATTTGATTATGAATATGTTAAAGAAATCTGATTTGATAAAATATGCAATAGTTAGTTAATTATATTAACTTTTTACCATTTTTTTTAACACTTTTTAACATAGCCTTGTAAAACCCCTGTTAATAGGTAGTTGCAGTTATTTTTAAGATAATATTTAGAATATATTAACGCTTGTTAACAATTGGAATAGGGACTTAAGAAGAATCCTGATACATTTGTCCCCGTCAAAACCAATAAAAGTTCAAAATGATGAAAAGATTCATTCTCGTAATCATAATGATGATTTCAACCTTTGGTATATATTCTTTCAAGAATAATGCCATAGATGCGAAAAAAACAAGTTATGCATCGTACTACCACGATAAGTTTAACGGTAGAAAAACCGCAAGCGGAGAAATATTTGATAATGCAAAGTTTACCGCAGCAAACAGAACGCTTCCTTTTGGTACTAGTATTAAAGTAACCAATCTGAACAATGGTAAAGAGGTGATAGTGAAAGTAAATGACAGAGGTCCCTACCATTCATCAAGAGCTTTAGATATGTCTAAAGCCGCGTTCGATGAAATCGGAAGTACAGATCATGGTACTATTCCGGTGGAGTATGAAATTGTCGATTAAATTTATGATTTTAAATTAAAAGAAAGCCAACTGATTCAGTTGGCTTTATTTATGTGGCATTACAAGTTTAATTCCACCAGAGCAGGACAATGATCGGAATGTACCGCTTCCTTTAAGATAACAGCCCGGGAAAGCTTATCCTTCAGTGTATAGGAGGTAAAGTTATAATGGATCATGAACAAAAGTTGGGGACTATGCAAAAAGTTGAGAGAGTCTGAACAGGAAAAATGCTTTGTCTTTTACTCCCCGAAGCTGTAATCTGAAGTTTTTAATTTTAGCATTAAAAGATTCTGCCGAAGCGTTGGTACTTCTTCTGTCGAAAAAGTTTAAGATGCCGCTGTAATGATTCATTATTGTTTTTCTTAAAACTGAGAATGATTTAAAACCTGATGTTTCAACATCCCTGAACCAATGCGCTAACTTTGTCATGGCAATAGATTTGGGAATATTCTGATTGTAAATCTTTCTTAATCCATCCGATAACCCATATGCCTTCTTTAAATCAGGATATTCTGTAAATAAAATTTCAGCTCTCTGCATTTGAGAAGGCGTCCACTTTTCCCTGCTTTTGTAGAGTAAATACCTGCTTCTTGCCAGAAGCTGTTTGCGGGTATCACCGTTTTCAAACGTTTCTATCTCAATAGGCTCCCTGTTTTTCTTTGCTTCATCGAGCAGGCTATTTTCCCATTCTATAGCTTCCCAACGGTAGTTGATCCTTAATTCCTGAAGGGCTTCAGTGGCGAGCTTCTGAACATGGAACCGGTCTATGACCTTAATAGCATCAGGGAAACAGCGTTTGGCAATAAGCTTCATAGACCCGGCCATATCAAGGGTAATTTCCTTTACATTTTTGCGAAGCTTCCTGTTTATTTTCAGAAGCTGCTCAATGACCTCTTCACTCTGTGTACCTTTGATAATGGCAACAATACTGCCTTTCCTGCCTTTTGCTTTTTTGGAAGTAAGAACCGTGTATAATTCTCCCTGGGAAAGAGCAACTTCATCCAGAGACAGAGAAGAGGAGCAATTTTCCGGATAAAGAATCCAATCTTCCGCATGGGGCTTTTGGAGCCAGTCTTTGAACCCGCTTAATGATTTTTTGTATTGCCTGCGGAATGTCTTTCCCTGTACCCCATACATCTCACCGATGGTTTCTAAGGGAAGGGCTTTAGTATCGGCTGATTTTTTTTAAGAACTCCGCAAAGTCCTTTGTCATGCGGGTTCCAACGGCAATGAGATTCCAGTCTCTCTGCAGGATCTTACCAGATTTTATATCGGTCCATCTTCTTCGTCTGATGTGAAGTTTTACAGGTTTTCCACGGAGAGGAAAGTCATTAACCGTGATTTCTTCATGAAAGCCTTTGGATTGTAGATGCAAAGAGGAAAGCTCTTTGGGAACAGTATTTTTTTCCTCAAAATAAAGATGAAGCAATCCTTCTTTTTCTTCAAAATGGGTAATATCAAAGTATTCAACCAGATATTCCGGTAACAGTAATTTTAATAATTCTTTCTCAGATGACATCTGGTAAAATTACATTTATTAATTTTTCTCCCCAACTTTTTATACTGATCCGTTATAATCCAATCGCCAGCCTTTATTTTTTGCCCTTGAATTCTGTCTGTAACTCCACCAGGTATAATGGTCCGGTTCACGGTTAAAATATCTGAAGCTGTCGATCAGTTCACATTCATTGATGAAATCCGTCATCCATTCCCTTTCCATAGGCAAAAATCCTGAAACATTCTTTAAACGAACCGGATCATGAATATCAATAGCTTCATGACAGATATTAAAGTCTCCCGAAATGATCAGGTTTGGAATTTCTTTTTTTAATTTTTTTATATATTCTGAAAAGTCATGACAAAACTGCATTTTAAATTCCAGCCTTTCAATATTAGAAGCAGAAGGAACATAGACTGAAATCACAGAAAATCCGTCAAAGTCCGCGCGGATAATCCTACCTTCATTATCATAGCTTTCAATGCCACAGCCATACTCCACATGATGGGGTGCTGTTTTTGATGCTATTCCGACCCCACTGTAGCCTTTTCTTACTGCTGAGTGCCAGTAACTGAGATAGCCCGCTTTTTCAAGGCTTTCGATATCAATCTGGTCGTTTCCCGCTTTGCTTTCCTGAATGCAGATAATATCAGGATCTGCAGCTTGCAGCCAACTCAGGAAATCCTTTGTGAAAGCGGCACGGATTCCGTTGACGTTATAAGTAATTAATTTCATGATTCAAAAGTATTAATAAAAAAGAAGCGGAAAAAATCATTCGATTTTTTCCGCTTCCTCAAATTCTGAGTTAAATAAGTTATGAGAATTATTTAGGCTCTAAAATACTGATCGGGATGATGCATTCCTCCAGAGAAATACCGCCATGCTGATAGGTTTCTTTATAATAGTTCACAAAGTGGTTATAATTCTTAGGATAGGCGAGGAAAATATTATTTTTAGCAAAAATATACTTCGAGCTTAAATTTCCTTTTGGTAAGAATAATTTTTCGGGATTGGTGATGGCCCAGACATCGCTGTCATCATACGTTAGGCTTTTTCCTGTTTTGTAACGGATGTTGGTAGACGTTTCTCTGTCGCCCACCACTTTGCTTGGTTTTTTTACATATACCGTTCCGTGATCGGTGGTAATGACAAGCTTAAATCCGCTTTCTGCGGCTAACTTGATAATTTTAAGCAGGGATGAATTCTCAAACCAGTTCAAAGTTAAAGAGCGGAAGGTCTTATCATCACGAATTAACTGGTCAACAATGTGATTATCTGTCTTTGCATGAGAAAGAATATCAATAAAATTATAAACAATCACCAGAAGATCATTGTTTTTGTGCTGGTTAAAGTCATCATAAATCTTTTTTTCAAAATCGGCATTCAGCACTTTCAGATATTTCATTGATTTGGAACTTAGGCCAATTCTTTTCATCTGATCTTCCAGGAAATCGCGTTCAAATTCGTTTTTATTTCCGTCTTCATTATCATTAAACCACTTATCAGGAAAACGCTTTTCAATTTCTGAAGGCATCAGGCCGGCAAAGAATGAATTTCTTGCATATTGAGTAGCAGTAGGAAGAATACTGTAGTAATAATCTTCCGATACCTTATTGTAAAATTTGGTAAACAGGGGTTCAATAACCTTCCATTGGTCATAACGCAGATTATCTACCATAAGTAAAAGAACTTTTTCTTTCTCTACTTCGGGTTTTACCTTTTCTTTAAACAGGGTGTGGCTCATATTGGGCTTGTCATTTCCGGTGAGCCATTCCTCATAATTGTTTTCGATAAATTTTGCAAACTGGATATTGGCCTCTTCCTTCTGAGATTGAAGAAGATCGGCAAACTCATTATCAGCGACCTTGTCAAACTTAAGCTCCCAGTTCACAATCTTTTTGTAATATTCTGCCCATTCCTGGTAAGTTCGCAGATAAGAAAGTTCCATAGAAAGATTCCTGAACTCCTGCTGATACTGGAGAATGGTTTTCTGCTCAACCAGGTTTTCTTCCTGAAGATTTTTCTTGAGGGATAATAAAATCTGGTTAGGATTCACGGGCTTTAAAATATAATCGGCAATCTGTGAACCGATGGCTTCTTCCATAATATGCTCTTCTTCGCTTTTTGTTACCATTACGATTTTAAGAGCGTTGTCTTTCTCCTTAATCATCGGTATTGCTTCAAGTCCTGAAATTCCGGGCATATTTTCGTCAATCAGAGTTAGTGCGAACTTTTCAGAGTCCATTAAGTCCAATGCTTCATTCACATTATTAACGGGGGTTACGTGATACCCTTTTTTTTCCAAAAATACGATGTGAGGTTTGAGTAAATCTATTTCATCATCTATCCATAATATTTTTTCCGACATAAATCTTTTTTTTACATGGTTGTACTATCAAATCACCGACCATTTCCCTTATAAAAACCCACAAAAAAGTGGCTAAAAGGTTAAATATTAGTTAAAAACTATGGCGCAGTCTGTTTGCTGATCTGTGCATCAATTTACTGTTTTTAAACGATTGCCGAAAGAACTTTAAAAAAATAATTAATCCTCAAAGAAAAGCCAATTACAGATCTGCAATTGGCTTAAAAGTTTATTTATAAAATTTCCAGAATTTCTTCTACAATATCAAAACCACTGTTCCTCTCATAATACACCTGAAGATCATTTAAAAATACTGATCTTGGATACTGATCGGGATCGTGTTTGAATTTTGCCAGAAGTTCAAGTCCGTGCCGGGTTCGGGGACCCCAGTGGGAGATGAGATTGAAGTTTTCATCAAGAAAAATGACAATTGGTATTGCTTCATTGCCGTTCGTTAAAAATAATCTCATCAGATCAGGATTTTCGTTCCGATAAAGAATTTTCAGAGGATTTCTGCTATCAAAAAACTTTTCAATGACAGGAATAGCCTGGCTACAGTCACCACACCAGTCTTCAGCAATAATTAGTATCCTGCCGTGAAAATTTTTCTCTTCCAGCTTTTTTTGCTGTTTCAGATCCGGAATATAATTTTCCATGATATGATGAGCCCTTTGAATTGTTAACAGCTGCTTGTCTGCCAACTCATTGTTTTCCTGAGCCTCAATTTTACTTTGGATCCCGCCAATATAAGACTCAAAAGACATTCCTTTTTTCCAGAATTTTTCCATTTTGTGTCTTTATTGAATCAGTTTTGTTTTCTTTTATAGTAAGCCAGACCAAAAGGATTGGTTCCTACCGTGATGGTAGAGGATGGGGTAAGGGTTCCTGATGAAGCAATATTATAAGCAGACACCGTATTGGCAGAGGCCCCGGAATGAGTGACGAACATTTTGTTTCCCTGCTGATTTACTACAATATTGTGAGGAACAGGAGTAGGTGATGGTAGAGGATTGCTTGCCGGGCTACCTGTCGCGGTACTGATTGAGTATAGCTGCGCCCCGGTGATATTGCTTACGAAAAGGATGTGTTGATCCGGAGATGGGAAAACCCCGTGAGCTCCGGTATAGTCTTTTTCAAAAACCAGATCCATGGTATCTGCATTTAGGGAATATACTTTTCCGGACTGACAGGGAACATATAATCTGTTATCAGAAAGGCGGAAGAGATGAGGGTCTTTTCCGACCAGTACTTCATTGGTTTTTGTATAATTTGATGTTGAATATTTAAAAACCTTATCAGGAGAAGAATCGCTGGATATTACGGAAACGTAAGCTGCGGTACCATCAGGCGTCAAAAATACATCATGTGGCTTCATCCCTACATCGATGGTTTTTGTCACTGTGTTTGATGCCAGATTAATAACGGAAACCGTATTGTCTATGTCATTGGCTACCCATAATTCTTTTCCATTGCCATCGGCCCACATGTGGAACACACCGTTTCCAACGCTTACAGAGCTTTCAATTGCCTGGTTTTGCGGATTAATGATATATACTTTTTTTCCTGCCCTGTCCCCTACATAGAGTTTGTCCGTTTTTGGAACATAGACCACATACATGGGTTCCGAATTGGGAATAGGTAATGTTTTAGTCACAGAATTGGTAGCGGGATCAATGAAGCTGACACTGGCACTGCCACGGTTTGCAATAACGATTTTTTCCTCAAAAGGTTTAGGCAAAGGAGCGTTTTCATTGTTATTACTGCAGGAAATACTGAATGCTAAGCTCAAAAATAGAGTTGAGGCAAATAATTTTTTAGGTTGAATCATAAAATAATTTTTCATAATGTTTGTATTTATTATATTAATGCTGTTTTCAGATTTACATTTTATCTGCTGACAAACGTTTTTTGTGGAAATATTAATCAGCATGATAATATAGTCGGATGTCTCATTAGAACCTGACAGCTTGAATAAAAAAAATCAAAAAATATTTTATTGATTAATTATTGGGATTGGGCTGAATACACAATTGTATGCTGATCAACTGTTGAATTAACTTTAAAACCTTAATTTTGCAGCATAAAAAGGATATTTCTAATGCAGAATAAGCTTAAGATCATCAACGATCCGGTTCACGGATTTATAAGGATTCCTCATGAAATTCTATTTGATATCATTGAACATCCCTATTTTCAGAGATTAAGAAGAATAGGCCAGACCGGACTTCTGAATCTGATATTTCCGGGAGCAACGCACACCAGGTTTCATCATGCGTTAGGAGCAATGCACCTGATGTTTACGGCTATCGAAACGTTGAGACAAAAAGGGGTGAAAATTTCTGAAGAGGAAGAAAAAGGAGCAATGCTGGCTATCTTAATGCATGATATTGGTCATGGTCCTTTTTCTCACGCCCTGGAAAGTATGTTGATGGACGACTGGCATCACGAAAACCTCTCTTTATTACTAATGAATCGGCTGAATGATGAATTCAACGGGGAATTGTCCGTTGCCATTGAAATGTTTCAGGGGAAATATCACCGGAAATTTTTTAATCAGCTTATCTCCTCACAGCTCGATGTCGACAGGTTGGACTATTTAAAACGGGACAGCTTTTTTACAGGGGTTTCTGAAGGAAATATCAATACCCAGCGAATTGTTTCCATGATGAATGTCTGTGAGGAGGGAGAGCTGGTGATCGATGCAAAAGGAATTTACTCTATTGAAAACTTTCTTACTGCTCGGATGTTCATGTACTGGCAGGTATATTATCATAAAACCTCAGCTTTGGCCGAGTTTCTTCTGGTAAAAATTCTGGAACGCGCAAAATATCTTGTTTCCCGCGGCATATCTCTTACCGCTACAGAAAATTTAAATTACTTTTTACACCGAGGAAAAAGTGCAGCTACAGAGGAAGACATCCAAAGGTTTACCCAGCTCGATGATAATGATATTATTCAGGCCATGAAAAGCTGGCAAAACTCAGATGATTTCATTTTGTCATATTGGTGTCGGTGTGTCATCCAGAGAAACCTTCCGAAGACCGTGATTTCATCTCATGCCTATAACCGTGATTTTATTGAAGAAAAAATAAAGAATGTTAATGAATTTTTCGAAATTGACAATGGTGCTGAGCTGGTTCACGAAATCAAAAGAAAACTTCTTCCTTATGACACCGAGAAACAGCCCATTTATTTACTGCAGAAAAACGGTCAGAAAATCAGAATGGAGGAGTCGCAGGACCAGCTCTTGTCTGGCTTGATGATCAATAAAACGACCAGGTATATTCTCACCTTTCCCAGAGATATGCCTGCCATAATTTCTTAAAGTATATTAAAATTTACGATCCGAAAACTAAAAAATGTTTGCGAATTACAGAATTTCTTATCTTTGCAGAATATGGAATTTACAGCTTCGCAAATTGCAAGTTTTATTGACGGGAAAATAATAGGTGACGAAAATGCACTTATTACTGGCGTTTCACCAATTGAAAGTGGAGAAACGGGGCATCTTTCTTTTATAGCACAGGATCGCTTTTCCCATTATCTGGACACTTCAAACTGTTCCGTGATTATTGTTTCTGAAACCCTTCTGGAAAAAGATTCTTATAACTCAACTGTTATTGCCGTAAAAGATGCCTATCTTTCATTTCAGGTTTTAATGAACCTGTATCAGGAAATGCAGGGCCGAAAAGAAGGTATTGAAGATGGTTCTTCCATTCATCAGACTTCCGTAATCGGTGATAAAGTCTATATCGGTGCCTTTACCTATATCTCAGAGAAAGCAAAAATAGGAGAAGGATCTCAGATTTTTCCGCATGTGTACATCGGAAAAGGGGTAAAAGTAGGTAAAAACTGTAAAATAGACAGCGGAGCCAGAATTTATGATTACTGTATCATCGGCGATAATTGTGTGATACACTCCAATACGGTAATCGGGGGTGACGGGTTCGGTTTTCAGCCCACTTCTGAAGGATTCAAAAAAATTCCTCAGTTAGGAAATGTGATCATTGAAGATGACGTGGAAATCGGATCAAACTGCAGTATCGATAGAGCGACTATAGGCTCTACAGTCATTGGAAAAGGTACAAAAATAGATAACCTTATCCAGATTGCACACAATGTGAAAATAGGAAAGAATAATGTCATTGCAGCACAGGCGGGAATTGCAGGATCTACAACCATCGGTGACTGGAACCAGATTGGCGGCCAGGTAGGTGTGGTGGGTCACATTAAAATTGGCAGTCAGGTGAAAATTCAGGCTCAGAGCGGGGTGAATTCCAGTGTGAACGACAGGGAAACCTTGTATGGCTCTCCGGCAATTAGCTATAACGACTATCTGAGAAGTTATGTGCATTTCAGGAATTTACCTGAAATTGTAAACAAAATAAACAATCTTGAGAATACCTCAAAAGATAAAACTAATGAGTGATATGCAGAAAACACTTCAACAGGAAGTGACACTTTCCGGAATCGGACTTCATACTGGTAGAGAAGTAAAATTAACCATGAAGCCTGCAAAAGAAAATACAGGTTTTGTATTCGTAAGAACAGATCTGGAGGGGCATCCTCAGGTTGAAGCTGATGTTAACTATGTTGTAGCTACAGAAAGAGGAACGACATTAGAAAAACTAGGCGTAAAAATTACTACATGTGAGCACCTTTTAGCCGCTTTAGTTGGATGTGATATTGACAATGCAGTGTTAGAAATGGATGCTTCCGAACCTCCGATTTTAGACGGATCTTCAAAATTCTTTGTAGAAGCCATTGAAAGCGTCGGCGTTGTTGATCAGGGTGTGGCCAGAGAATACCTGGTGGTAAAAGAGGTTCTTACCTACAGCGATCCGGCTACAGGATCTGAAATCACCATTATCCCTTCAGATACGTACGAAATTACAACGATGGTTGATTTCGGAACTAAAGTTTTAGGAACTCAGAATGCGACCTTAAAAAATATTTCAGAATTTAAAGAAGAGATTTCATCTGCGCGAACATTCAGTTTTTTACATGAATTGGAAATGCTTTTAGATCATGGCCTTATTAAAGGCGGAGATATTTCTAATGCTATTGTATACGTAGATAAAGATCTGACTCCCGATACAACGGAAAAATTAAAGAAAGCTTTCGGAAAAGACGAAGTATCGATCAGACCCAACGGAATTCTTGATAATCTGAACCTAAATTATCCAAATGAAGCGGCAAGACACAAATTACTGGACGTAATCGGTGATTTAGCTTTGGCAGGAGTGAAAATAAAAGGAAAAGTCATTGCAAATAAGCCCGGGCATTTCGTCAATACCCAGTTTGCGAAAAAACTTAACCGTCAGTGGAAACTGCAGAAGAAGAAAAACGTTCCAGATTTTGATCTGACAAAAGAGCCGGTATTCGATATCAACGGAATTATGAAGCTGATGCCTCACAGACCTCCGTTTTTGTTAATTGATAAAATCCTTGAGCTTTCGGATTCTCATGTAGTAGGACTGAAGAACGTAACCATGAACGAACCCTTCTTCGTAGGTCACTTCCCTAAAGAACCTGTGATGCCGGGAGTTCTCCAGGTGGAAGCTTTGGCGCAGACAGGAGGAATTCTCGTATTGGCCAGTGTTCCGGATCCTGAAAACTATTCTACCTATTTCATTAAGATTGATAAGGTGAAATTTAAAAGAAAAGTAGTACCCGGAGATACGATCATTTTCAAAATTGAATTAATAGAACCTATCCGAAGAGGTATTGTGCATATGCAGGGTTACGGGTATGTAGGAGATGCTGTAGCGGTAGAAGCAGAATTAATGGCCCAAGTTGCAAAAAATAAAGTTGATTAAATGATTCATCAATTAGCAGCCGTAGATAAACGCGCGAAAATCAGCAAAAATGTAATTGTAGAACCTTTTACTACAATTGCCGGTGACGTAGAAATCGGGGAAGGAACTTGGATCGGTCCGAATGTCACCATCATGGATGGAGCGAGGATCGGAAAAAACTGCAGAATTTTTCCTGGAACGGTGATCTCAGCCATTCCTCAGGATTTAAAATTCGACGGTGAAGATACTCAGGTCATTATCGGTGACGAAACTACGATCAGAGAATGTGTAACGGTAAACAGGGGGACAAAAGCCCTTGGATTTACCAAAATTGGGAAAAACTGCCTGATAATGGCCACTTCTCATATTGCACACGACTGTGTCATCGGAGATCACGTTATCATTGTGAACGGTTGCGGTATTGCTGGTCACGTAGAAATAGGTGACTATACGGTAATGGGAGGTTTATCTGCTGTTCACCAATTTGGTAAAATCGGGAAACATGTCATGATTTCCGGAGGTACTCTGGTGAGGAAAGATATTCCGCCGTACGTAAAAGTGGCCAGAGAGCCAATGTCTTATGCAGGAATTAACTCTGTGGGACTCAGAAGACGAGGTTTTACCAACGAGAAAATCTTTGAAATCCAGAAAATTTACAGAGCGATCTTTCAGATGAAAATGAATGTTTCACAGGCAATCTTATATATTGAAAAAGAAATGCTTCCTACTGCAGAAAGAGATGAAATCCTTCAGTTTATACAAAATTCTCCGCGAGGGATCGTAAAAGGGTACGGAACCGGAAAAGACAGTTAGAAATCATTTTGATTCTGAACAATTTATATAAAAAACAAAAGATAATTATACATTAATGGCAACAAGTAACGATATCAGAAAAGGTCTTTGTATAGAATTTAGCAATGATATTTTCAAAGTAATTGAATTTCTTCACGTAAAGCCAGGCAAAGGTCCTGCTTTCGTCAGAACAAAATTAAAATCTGTAACCAACGGAAAAGTATTGGATAATACTTTCTCTGCAGGTCACAAAATCGATGAAGTAAAGGTAATTACAAGAAAATTCCAGTACCTTTATGATGATGAGAACGGATTCCACTTTATGAACAATGATGACTTTTCTCAGTTATATCTGAATAAAGAAATGATTGAAAACTCAAACCTGATGAAAGCAGGTGAAGAAGTTACCATCATCTTAAAAGAAGCAGATGAAACTCCGCTTTCTGCCGAACTACCGCAATCTGTTTATTTAGAGGTTGTAGAAGCTGATCCGGGTGTGAAAGGAAACACCGCAACGAATGCGCTTAAAAATGCAATTGTCGAAACAGGAGCTAGAGTAATGGTTCCCCTGTTCATTGAGCCGGGAGACAAAATTAAAGTAAGTACGGAGGACGGAGCTTACTTAGAAAGAGTAAAGTAATTATTAAGATAATATGAAGCTGGAAGCATAACAACTTTCAGCTTTTATTTTTATGGCAGCTCCTGTAGTGTACCCTGAGCCTGTCGAAGGGCCTTACTTAGTAGGGCTGCCGTCTGAACCTTAAAAAAATAAACCTTTTCGAGACTTTAAATCTTAAAAAGGGTGATAAAATTTAAACATCATTTAGAAAAATATGACGTTCCATCAGCCACAAAAACTGAAAACTATTGCAGATCTTATCGGATCAAAATTTATAGGTTCTGAAGACTTTCCGGTATTAGGAACTAATGAAATTCACAAGGTACGGCCAGGTGATATTGTTTTTGTAAATCATCCGAAATATTACGGTAAGGCTTTACATTCTGCAGCAACCGTTATCCTGATTGACAGGGAGGTAGAATGTCCCGCAGGAAAAGCACTTCTTGTCTCCGATGACCCTTTCAGGGATTTTAATAAGATCAATACTCACTTTACGAGAATAATCAATTTCACCGAAGAACTGCATGATGCCGAGATCGGAGAAGGCACGAAAATTCACCGTACGGCTGTCATCGGGAATAATGTTACTATTGGAAAGAACACCCTTATTTTCCCGAATGTGGTGATCGGAGACAGAACGGTCATCGGTGATAACGTGATCATCCAGTCCAATACGGTATTGGGAGGCGATGCTTTTTATTACAGAAAACTTCACGGAAACTTTGACCGCCTGATTTCTGTTGGAAATGTCATTGTGGAAAATAATGTAGAAATAGGAAACGGCTGTACCATAGACCGGGGAGTTACAGATTCTACGGTCATTGGCGAGGGCTCTGTGTTGGATAACCAGATCCAGGTCGGGCATGATACAGTAATCGGTAAAAAGTGTCTGATCGCTTCTCAGGTAGGAATCGCAGGATGTTGCATCATTGGTGATGAGGTAACTTTATGGGGCCAGGTGGGTATAGCTTCCGGTAACAAGATTGAAAGCGGATCTGTTATTCTTGGCAAGACGGGAGTAAACAGAGATCTTGAGAAAGGAACATATATCGGGATGTTTGCAGAAGATTTTAAAACCTATCTGAAGAAAGAGGTAAAACTGAGAAATCTCAAATAAACAAATGGAAAGTTTTATCTTAAATCAAAGAAAAATAAGTAAATTTGTGAGCATTAATAAAATAGTAAAATAAATTAAAACAACAATAAAATGTCAATTTTAGTAAACAAAGATTCTAAAGTAATTGTACAAGGATTTACAGGGAACGAAGGGACTTTCCATGCAAGCCAGATGATTGAATACGGAACAAACGTGGTAGGTGGTGTTACTCCGGGAAAAGGGGGTAGCGAGCACTTGGGAAAACCGGTATTTAACACGGTTGCTGATGCTGTTGAAAAAGCTGGTGCCAACGTAAGTATCATTTTCGTACCTCCTGCATTTGCTGCAGATGCAATCATGGAAGCGGCGGAAGCAGGTATCAAAGTTATCGTATGTATTACTGAAGGTATTCCGGTGGCGGATATGGTAAAAGTAAAATCTTATATCGCTGACAAAGACTGCAGATTAATCGGTCCGAACTGTCCGGGAATTATTACTTCTGAAGAAGCTAAAATTGGTATTATGCCAGGTTTTGTTTTCAAAAAAGGTAAAGTAGGAATCGTTTCAAAATCCGGAACACTTACGTATGAAGCGGCAGATCAGGTGGTAAGAGCCGGTTTCGGTATTTCTACAGCCATCGGTATCGGTGGTGACCCTATTATCGGAACAACAACCAGAGAAGCTTTGGAATTATTCATCAACGATCCTGAAACTGAAGCCGTAGTAATGATCGGAGAAATCGGTGGAGGTCTTGAAGCGGAAGCGGCAAGATGGTACAAAGCCAGTGGCTCTACAAAACCTGTTGTAGGTTTCATCGCGGGACAAACGGCTCCTAAAGGAAGAACAATGGGACATGCCGGTGCGATCGTAGGTGGTGCGGAAGATACCGCTCAGGCTAAAATGGAAATCATGAGAGAAAACGGAATCAACGTTGTAGATTCTCCTGCTGATATTGGCGTAACAGTGGCTAAAGTTTTAGCATAACATAAAAAAACAACAATATATGAAAAAAATTTTATTAACCTCAGCTGTGGCACTTTCTGCAATGTCTTTCGCCCAGATCGATTTCAGCAGTACAAGATTCGGTGTATCAGCAGGAGGTAATTATTCCGGTGTGAAAAATGCCCACAATCCCTCAGGAAAAAGATTTTCCATGCAAGCCGGCGTTTTAGCTTTGATCCCTATGGGGAAGTCCAATCAGTTTTTCCTTCAGCCTGAAGTTCAGTATTTCGGAGCAGGAGAAACGGGTAAGAATAAAGATGCTAAAGGTGTCGATGGTTATGATGCAGTCTATGCAAATAATTATTTAAGTGTGCCGGTAAATTTTAAAGCCTACTTCTCCGAAGCCGAATCGGAATTTTTCGGAGTAGCAGGACCAAGGTTCAATTTCTTATTAAGTCAGAATGTAAAGAACGTTCCTGCCTCAAAACCTTACTATGATCCGGATTATAAATCTGATCTTGGTAATCCAAAACTAAACGGGAAAGCCAAAAGCTTTAACTTTGGAATTGGAATTGGAGTAGGATACAGCTATAAGAGACAATTGGAGCTTACGGCAAGATATGATTTCGGTCTGTCGAATACCTATCCTGGTCTTGATTACGAACCTAAAGGAACGAGTAAAAATAAGTCTGAGCAGGTTCTCAGCTTAAGCTTAGGCTATATCTTTAATTAAGAATTTTTATTTCATAAGAAATCCCGAAACTCTGCAGTTTCGGGATTTTCTTTTTATGTATAATTTTAGGTGAACTTATCCTTTTATCCACTTCCAGATTTCTTTTAATGTTGCTTTATTACCATACATTAAAATACCCACTCTGTAAATTTTCCCTGCTAAGAAGATCATAAAAATCGTGGTCACCAACAGCAGAACGATCGATAAAGCAATCTGCCAGGCCGGAACACCGAAAGGAATTCTCGCGATCATCGCAACGGGAGAGGTGAAAGGAATAATCGATAACCAGAAGCCTAGAGGTCCGTCAGGATTATTCATTAAAGAAAAACTTCCATACATTCCCAAAGTCAGCGGTAAGATTGCAAATAAAGTAAATTGCTGCGTTTCCGTTTCATTGTCTACGGCAGAACCTATGGCTGCATAAACAGAGCTGTAAAATATGTAGCCAAGCAGAAAGAATACGATAAATACAAAAATGATTAACGGAAAATTAAGTTCCAGTAAGCTGTGAGAAACCTGAGTGGCAATCTGGGCGATGTCAAATTTATTTAATAGCTCTTCATTGGCACCCGGAATATTTTTCTGAAGCGACGAAAACCCGGTATTTAAAACCAGAGCGCCGATCACAGACATGGTAATCCAGATCAGAAACTGGGTTAAAGCGACCATCGTTACTCCAAGAATTTTCCCCATCATCAGTTCAAAAGGCTTTACTGATGAAATGATGATCTCTACAACGCGGTTGTTCTTTTCTTCTAAAACACTTCTCATAACCCGCACTCCATAGATGATGATAAACATAAAAGTTACATACATCAGGAGAATGCTCAGTCCGCTTTTGACTCCAAAAGTGATATCTGAATCTTCTTTATTGTTGTCAGAGACATTGATCGTTTTCAGGGTAAAACTTTTATCAAGATTATTCAGCTCGGTTTCAGCGATGCCTAATTGTTTGATTTTTTCTTTCCTGATGACCTCTGTAATATCAGAAACGATTCTTTTTTTCGTGTCCAGTCCGATTTTACTGTTGATCACCAGTCTCGTATTTTGCTGAAGACCATTAAAATCCTGATTTTTTAGTTCCGGCAGAATCAAAATCCCGTCCAGAGATTCATTTCCTTTTAAATTATTGATCTTGGATTTTTCATCAGCGGCAGAAACAAAAACATAATTCAGCTGATCGTCAGATTTCAGCTTACTTTTAAACAGTCCGCTTTTATCCACTACCTCAATAACGCTGTGGGATTCGTTCGCTTTGAACATCAGGCCGATCACTGCACCGAAAGCGATAAGCATGATCGGAGCCAGTAAGGTTAATATGATGAAGGATTTCTTCTTAACCTGCGTAAGAAACTCCCTTTTTGTGATTAAAAAAATATTATTCATGATTAAGAGTTGTTGCTTACCGCATTAATAAATACTTCGTTCATACTGGGAATTCTTTCGTCAAAAGATCTCACTTTTCCAACATGCACAAGGTCAAGAAGAATATGGTTCTGATCGGTTTCATTTTTTAAATCAAAAGACACAAGATTGTTTTCATGGATCATATTGAAAATTTCGTATTTGCCTTTGAATGTATCCAGCTGACTGTTATTTACCTCCGAAAGCGTAACTCCGAAGATGTTTTTTTTGAATTTTTCTCTTACGTCAAAAACCCTACCGTCGATAATTTTTTTAGAATTATCAATTAATGCGACATAGTCACACATTTCTTCCACACTTTCCATTCTGTGGGTAGAGAGGATGATGGTAGTGCCGTTATTTTTGAGATCGATGATCTGGTCTTTAATTAAATTGGCATTTACCGGGTCAAAGCCTGAAAACGGTTCATCAAGAATCAGCAGATGAGGTCTGTGAAGAACGGTTACCACAAACTGGATCTTCTGAGCCATCCCTTTTGAAAGCTCAGATAATTTCTTTTTCCACCATTGATCGATGTTGAGTTTGTCAAACCACTTTTTCGCCTCCTGTAAAGCATCATTTTTACTCATTCCTTTCAGCTCTGCGAAGTAAAGAATCTGATCTCCTACGCTCATATTTTTGTATAAGCCCCTTTCTTCGGGCATATAACCGATATCTTTAATGTGGTCCGGATTCAGCTTTTTTCCGTTGATGAGAACTTCCCCGGAATCAGCCTGGGTAATCTGATTGATGATACGGATGAAAGAGGTTTTTCCGGCTCCGTTCGGGCCTAAAAGTCCGTAAATGCTCCCTTTGGGTACGTGGATACTAAAATCATCCAGTGCTACCTTTTTCCCGGCATTGTAGGTCTTTCGAATATGTTCAGCTTTTAGCATTAAATTGTTTTTACAATTGGTATTAAAAAGTCCCGAAAGTTACGGAATAATTGAAACAGAATTAATGTAAAAGAAAAAATCCTGATGTTTATCAGGATTTAGTTTTATTGTTTTACGATTTGAGTAACTTTCTGTGTATTGTCGCTTAAGATATAGCGAATTAAATATTTGCCGGGTTTCAGTTTTTCGATATTGATCTCTCCCGAATTCATATTCACCGAGTAATTCGCAACCTGGGTACCCAATATCGAATAAAAAGTCACACTTTTGATTCGTAAAGAAGTGTCTTTTGCTTTAACGATAAGGAAATCCTTTGCAGGATTCGGATAAGCGACAAGAACTCCGTCATCAGCTTTTTGTGAGATGGAACCAGGCTCTCTGACTTGTGCTTTTAAATTGTTGGAAAATCCAACAAAACTGCCTGTAAATAATAATAAAAGTAAAAGTTTTTTCATCAAGTTTAATTTATCTAAGTATTTCCTAACAAAAGTAAAAAATTCTACAATCTCCTGCAATAGTTTTTTATAGAACTTATAGTAAATTTGTAGAAACTTATTCAAAAAGTATTCCAAATGATACATTCAAGAAATAGAAGACTCAGAGTCAATGATTCTATAAGAAGTCTGGTAAGAGAAAATGTTCTTACAACGAATGATTTTGTGATGCCCATCTTTGTCATGGAGGGCGAAAACAAACAGGAACCGATTCCATCGATGCCGGGAATTTTCAGGAGAAGCATCGATCTGACGGTAAAGGAATGTAAGGAATTATTTTCTTTAGGTGTGAAGGCGGTGAATCTGTATATGAAGGTGTCGGAACATGTAAAAGACAATACGGGGAAAGAAGCCTGGAATAAAGACGGGCTGATGCAGAATACCATCAGAGCCATTAAAAATGCTGTTCCGGAAATGATCATTATGCCTGATGTGGCTCTTGATCCATACTCCATTTACGGTCACGACGGAATTATCGAAAACGGTAAAATCGTAAATGATGCCACCAACGATGCACTGGCCAGAATGTCCGTTTCTCATGCGGAAGCCGGCGCTGACATTGTGGCACCAAGCGATATGATGGACGGAAGGGTTCAGGTGATCCGCGAAGCACTGGAAGATAGCGGGTTTACCGATGTAGGGATTCTGAGCTATGCGGCAAAATATGCAAGTTCTTTTTACGGACCCTTCAGAAGTGCATTAGACAGCGCTCCGAAAGATGATGTGGAAATTCCGAAAGATAAAAAGACCTATCAGATGGATTTTCATAACTCCCGTGAAGCATTGAACGAAGTTTTTAAAGATATCGATGAAGGAGCGGATATCATTATGATTAAACCAGGGCTTCCTTATCTGGATATCGTTTCAAAAGTTCGTGAAGCCATTGATCTTCCGGTTGCAGTATATAATGTAAGCGGCGAGTATGCCATGGTAAAGGCTGCAGCACAAAACGGCTGGCTGGATAATGATAAAACAATTATTGAAAGCTTGACATGTTTTAAAAGAGCAGGAGCCGATATGATCTTTACGTATTTCGCAAAAGAAGCGGCGATGATTTTAAACAGGTAATTCAATTACGAGTTATGAATTATGAGTTATGAGTTATAAGCTGGTCAGCATTGCGCGATGTGCATGGCTGTATACACTTATAACTCATAACTTCTAACTTAAAACTAATTTAAGAGATATCAAAATCTTTTCCCTTGGTAAACTTGGCTGCAAAAGGAGCCTGGTTTCCGTAATACTTTAACACGAAATGTTTTTTTGTGTCGGTATTAATTTTTGTCTCGACCTCAACATCCTGAGTCTGAAAGCTTACCTCTACACCGATTCCCGATTCTTTCTCAAGATAAATTTCCACACTTTCGGCATAAAAAAGAGAAGTACTCAAAAAATTAAACTTTACATTTTTCCGGTATGTTTTTGATTTAGCCTGGGTAAATGCAGAATAACTTCTTAAAATCTCAATTCCCGGAGAATCGATATTGGTAATTCTGGATTTGGTCACCCCGTTGACACGCACTGAGAAATCCCTGACACTTTTAATATTTCCGTTAATTCCGATATTAAATAATGAAGGAAGTGAAAGACCATACTCGATCATGTTATCTTTGGTAAACTCAAAGTCGGGGATAAGTGCCGGAAATTTTTTTACGTTCATTACCTGATCTTTAATCGTGCCAAGCTGATCTCCGGAAAATAAAAAACCAATCAGGTTATTTCCTGTTGTCCGCCAGTTCCGGCCATTCCATTCAAAAATTTCACAGAGTAAAGTGTCGGCAGAAGAGTGAGGCAGAAGATCCATGTCCTGCCATTTAAAAACTTCCTTTGCATAAGGCCTGCGGTTGATAATATTGAGTCCCAGGTCCAGCGCCAGAAGATCCGTTAGCTGTTGATTGTTTTCCATAATAAATTGTGTTGTTGATGTGCCATAAAATTATGGAAATAAAACAGAAAATAAGCACGTTCAGATTAAATCTTAAAGCCAGCCTTTTTTACCGTAAACATAGGTATCATCGAATTGTTTATCACTCATAAACAGATATAAAATACCTTCGATAAAAGGAATGATGGATGCAGCACCAAAGGTGATGATGTTCAGCACCAGCGGTATGATTCCTTCTTTGGTATATCCAAGGTAAAATTTGTTTAAAGCCAGCCATCCGACCAGAATTCCTAAAATAGCAGCAGGAATTTTCTTTTCAGAGCGGTAAGGACCGTTGTTCTGCTGATTATAACTGTATTGTGATTTTGTATATCCGTAATTTTCCATTTTAATATTTTTGATTAGATAAGTAGCACCTGACATAAAACGTTACATTTAAGAAACACCGGATATTAAAATTTCATAAAACTTCAGCTCCCGGTTTTTAATCTAAAATTTGAATTCAAAAAAACTTTATCTTTGCCACTATGATTTTACGAGGAGAAAACTTAATCAAAGAATACGGTCCTAAAAAAGTGGTAAAAGGCGTTTCTGTACAGGTTCAGCAGGGAGAAATCGTCGGTCTGCTGGGTCCGAACGGGGCAGGGAAAACCACTTCGTTTTATATGATTGTGGGTTTGGTTAAGCCTACTTCAGGGAAAATTTTTCTGGATAAGCAGGAAATTACCACCGACGCGATGTATCGCCGGGCTCAGAAGGGGATTGGTTATCTGGCTCAGGAAGCCTCGGTTTTCAGAAAACTTTCAGTGGAGGAAAATATCATGGGCGTTTTACAGTTGACGAAACTTTCAAAACGTGAGCAGCAGATCAAATGTGATGAACTGGTGGAAGAGTTTTCTTTGCAACATGTCCGTAAAAACCGCGGGGACCTTTTATCAGGAGGTGAAAGACGTAGAACAGAGATTGCAAGATGTCTTGCGACAGACCCCAGTTTTATTCTTTTGGATGAGCCTTTTGCCGGAGTAGACCCGATTGCGGTAGAAGATATTCAGAAAATTGTAAGAAGTCTTACAGATAAAAACATCGGAATTCTGATTACCGACCATAATGTACAGCAGACGTTAGCCATTACCAATAAAACTTACATCATGTTTGAAGGACGAATTTTGAAAGAAGGTCTCCCCGAAGAACTGGCAAATGATCCGCAGGTAAGGGAAGCCTACCTTGGTGAAAACTTCGTTTATCAGAATATTTTTGACAAACCGAAAAAGAAAAAATACGCCTATAATATCTGGGCCGGAAATTTTGAATCCAAATCTCAGTTTCAGGGTTTCGTTAATGAAAACTTTAATCAGTTTGATGACCTGCGGCTGATGTACGGTTTTGAAGATATCAGTTTTGCATCCCTTTCAAACTCGGAAATTGAGTACATTTTTAATAATGTAGTAGACAAAAATGCCAATAATTCTTTCATTTTTCAAAGAAAAGAAATCAATTCTCACTACACATTAGAACAGGCCGAGGCTGAATCTAAAGCAGCTGGGAAATCCGAATTGCATTATCTGACCACGTATTTTTACGAAGTATAAAATGTAAAATAAGCAATTAGACTTGCTGAAAAATAGAATAAAACGTACCTTTTCTCTCGGAAACGGTACGTTTTTTAGTTAAAATAATTCCTATGGCAAAACCTTTCAACAGAACCGTTACTTTATTCGGAATTTATAAGCAGCTTGTTCCCTTTATACGGCCTTATCGGCTGATGATCTACGGAACTTTGTTTCTTACTTTTTTAGGCGCGCTTGCGGCCCAGGTCAATCCTCTCGTTTTAAAATACACGGTAGATGAAGTTACAAAACTCACCCATCTGCCACATCCGATGTCAGAAGGAATTCATATTCTGGTGGTCATTTCGATTATTTTGCTGGGTAAAGAACTGCTGAATATCTTCATTAATTTCGGTCAGAAATTTTATGGGGAAAAAATAAGGATCAATGTAAGTTCGGTCCTGGCCCAGTCGGCGATTGACAAGATTCTGACCTATCGTGTCGCTTATTTTAACGATGAAAACCACGAATCCGGAAAACTGCAGATCAGGATCGACCGGGGAATTGAAAGCTTAACCAGACTCGTTCAGAACTTCTTTATCGATATGCTGCCCCTGTTTTCCAATTCTATTATTGCACTGGTGATCATGTACATACAGAATGTTTATGTAGGAATTGTTTCGACGATCATTGTCCCAATCTACTTTTACATCAGCTCACTACAGGCCAGGAAGCTCGGTGGGGTTAGACGTACATTGAGAAATCAGCGTGAGCAGAAAACTTCAGGTTTGTTAAATCTGATCAATTCCATTATGGTTATTAAAAGTTTTGTCCGCGAAAAATTCGAAGGGAAAAAACAATACGATCTGCAGATGCAGCTGATGGAAAGCCAGATGTTTACCCGAAAAACGAATTTTATCTATGACGGTTTAAAAACTTTTATCGAACAGTTTGGGGTTGTGCTCATTATTCTGCTGACAGTTTACCTGGTGTTGGATCAACAGATGACCATTGGTGCGATTATGCTTCACATTATGCTTTTTAATAATGTATCGGCTCCGATCCGGCAGCTGCACAGGATTTATGATGATATGAATGATGCGATGATCTATGCTGAAGGCTATTTCGATATCTTAAATGCTGATGCCGAAAAAGAACCTAACGGAAGCTTTACTGAAAAAGAAATTAAAGGACATTTTGAATTAAAAAATGTCAATTTTACTTATCCTAACGGTGCTCAGGCCCTGCATGATGTTACTATGAAGATTGAAAATGGAAAGACAACGGCATTGGTGGGCCTGAGTGGAGCCGGAAAATCAACAATAATTAATCTTCTATGCAAATTTTACCTTCCGGATTCCGGAGAAATTTTACTGGATCATGTTAATTTAAATGATTTTGACAATACTTTTTTAAGAGGTGACCTTGGATTGGTTCTCCAGAAAAACCATATTTTTCAAGGAAGTATTGAAGATAATATCCGTTACGGAAATATGAATGCCACTTTTCAGGAAATTGAAGAGGCTGCTAAAAAAGCATATCTTCACGAGCAGATTTTAGACCTTCCGGAAGGCTACAGACACGATGCCACACAGCTTTCAGGAGGACAGCAGCAAAGAATTGCCATTGCGAGATTGTTCCTGAAAAATCCTCCGGTTATTTTTCTTGACGAGCCGACAGCAAGTCTGGATGCCATCGCTACCGAACAGATCAAAAATTCCCTGGATGCCATAAAAGAGGGCAGAACGGTGATCATCATTTCCCATTCTCTGTCTCAGATTTTAGATTCGGACACCATTTATGTGATGAAGAAAGGCAGAGTCGTAGAAAGTGGGACGCACGACGAACTGGTACAGACCAATGGAACCTACCGCGAAATTTTCGACGCATCAGCAAGAAGTCTGAACCTGGATAAGCTGGTGAGTACTTTTAAAGATAATTAATTAGATATTAGATATTAGATATTAGATATTAGATATTAGATATTAGATATTAGATATTAGATATTAGATATTAGATATTAGATATTATTTTTGCTAAACTCTAAACTCTAAACTCTAAACTCTAAACTCTAAACTCTAAACTTCTCAACAAACAATGAACGACCATTACCTGAAAAAGCTCGACCGTGTAACTGCTATTCTTACCCAGCTGCAATCTAAACCACTGGTCAGGGCGCAGGATCTGGCCGCCAAATTTGATGTAAGTGTCCGTACGATTTACCGTGATGTAAAAACACTCGAAAATGCCGGAATTCCGATCGTCGGAGAGGCAGGCAGCGGATATTCCCTGATGGACGGCTACAGGCTCCCTCCCGTGATGTTCACCAAAGAGGAGGTTTTGAGTTTTATCACTGCTGAAAAACTGATGCAGAAATTTTTGCATCAAAGCCTGGGAAACCATTATCAGTCAGCTATGGAAAAGGTACGCTCAGTATTGAAATATTCGGACAGGAATTTGATTCATCATATTGAAAAACAGATTGATGTTTACAATTATCATCCAAAAACAGAAGATCACATCCGCAATATTATCCCTATCATTCTCGAAAGTATTGCCGAAAAAAAGCAGCTGACCTTAGAATATATGACGGTAGATTCTACAGTTTCCACGCGGACCATTGAAGTGGTGGGTGTCTTTTTTGAGTTTAATTATTGGTATATCATGGCGTTCTGTACATTGAGAAATGATTTCAGACAGTTTAGAGTAGACCGGATTCTCCAGATTTTTAAAACAGAAAATCCTTTCCTGCAGGAATACGGACAGATTAATGATTACCGGCAGAACCCCAATGGAAATAAGACAAGAGTCAGGCTTCTGGTCGAGAAAAAAATTATCGGACATCTTGTTAACTCAAAAAAATATTACGGTTTAATCGAAGAGATTGACAGAGAGCAGCGGGTTGAATTAATCTTTGAAACCGACTGGATAAAAGAGGGATTTCCCAGATGGTTGATTACCTTTGCTGATTATGCTGAAATTTTGGAACCAGAATCTCTGAAAGTAAGTCTGAAAGAACTGATATTTAAAATTTCAAAAAATTGTTAAGTATTTACTCAAAATTATGAAGTCTTTATTTTTACGTGGGTTTTTATTGTGCACAATCGGTTTTTCAATCTGGATTTCGGCCTGCTCCGTATTTGAAAAAAACTGGATTTCTCTAAAAATACCTCTGTCAAATTTTTAGATATTCATACCGAAAAGGAAGGACAGGTGAATATTAAATCTGCCACCCTTACCTTAAATAAAAATAATGAATATGTTGGGAAAGGTTTTCCAATAGGTTACGATAACAAAGAATTCGGGACATCGGAGACCTTTACAAAGCTTAAAGCAAACATCATTAAGTTTTTTAAAAATATACTTCCCACTCAATAATAAATGAAAGCTTTCAGAAATTCTGAAAGCTTTCTTGTTTGGAAATGTTTGAATGGACTGTATTATTTTCTATCAGTAGTTTCAGTCTCCACAAAGGCATTAAAGATCTTAAAATCTCGCCCAAAAAAAAGGAGGTTCTATTCCTAAAGCCCGTAAATAAACAAATCCCTGGCCACGGTGATGAATTTCATTATCAACAAAATACAAAATATTCTGGTATACCGGGAATTCATACTGGCCAAACAGGTTGAAGGTCTCCTGTAAGCGCTCTTCAGAAATCTGATTAAAATAAGTATTGATCACTTCGGTTTCCTCATCCCATTTTTTCAAAAGATCTTCTTTGGTCTTCGGATTAAAACCTTCTTCATTGTAAGCTTCCATATTTCTATCCACGATTCCCTTTAAAGCCGGTCCTCCGATACTAATGAGTTCAACGGTAAGTCTTGCAAAAGGTCGCATTCCGCCTATTGAAAACTCGAATAATTCTTTTTCAGGAAAAGCTTCAATGACTCTTCTTGTTAAGTTTCTATGTCCCTGCCAATGCTCTAATAGTTGTTCTGAGGTCATAAATTGTTTGGTGATGGTGGTTGTAGTTGACATAATCTATTTGTTTTAAGTGTTATTGTTGGTGCAAAGGTAAATCAGAGTTATGACAACAGTTTGTCAGTAGAGTTTCGGTAGGAAAAAAAAATTTTACTTACCTGAAATAATCCTGTGGGTTTTGCGTTAGATAAGGATACTTCAGACAAGGTCTGGTGGATAAATAATTTAAGAGTGGCCGGTCTTTTGGACCGGTCATTTGCTTGAAAGAGTATATAGACAGCAAATGTAAAGGTTTATAGAAATTCTGTTTGAGATGAAGATCCATAAAAGACTTGTCAGCCTTTCCGGAAAAAAGTAATTTAGTACGATGAAAATTTACACAAAAACAGGCGATAAAGGCCAGACAGCGCTTTATGGCGGAACGAGAGTGTCCAAAGCCAGTGCACGGGTCGACAGCTACGGCAATATAGACGAGCTCAACTCATTCATCGGAATCGCAAAAAGTCATATTGAAGATACAGAAGTCCTGAGACAGTTAAAAAAAATCCAGTTTGATTTATTTACGGTGGGTTCAGAAGCGGCCACTCCGGTTGATAAATTAATGCTGGCGAACGGAAAGTCGCGCCTTCCATTAGTCATTTCAGATACAGAAATTGAAGAACTGGAGAGCTGGATGGATGCTTTTGATGATACACTGGAACCGCTGCAGTATTTTATCCTTCCCGGCGGTGGAAAACCGGCAACATTTCTGCATGCGGCCCGAACCATCTGCAGGAGAGCTGAACGTTCATTGGTTTTTTTAAACGAATCAGAAGAAGTTCGCCCGGAGCTGATTAAATATCTAAACCGGCTTTCAGATTATCTTTTCGTTTTGGCAAGATATATCTCCAAAATCAATAACGAGCCGGAAGAATACTGGAACCCGAATGAAAGGTAGTATGAAGAAAATAGGTTTGTTATTGCTGTTTGCGTCGGGTCTCGTTTTTTCACAAAATTATCTTGAGGAGGGCAATAACCTGATGAGTCAAAACAGATTTGCAGAAGCAGAAGACGTTTTCCGGAAAGGTGTGAAACAGGAACCTGATAATTTAATTTTAAAGTCACAGCTGGCTTTAACCTTGACCAGTCAGAATAAAAATGATCAGGCTGAGAAAGTTATTACCGGAATATTAAAAAAAGATCCGTCCTTTTCAGCCGCTCTTTGGTATGGTGGAATAAATAATTTCTCAAAAGATCAACCGGATTTCAGAAAAGCCATTGGCTACTTTGAAAGATTGTATGCCATCATTGACAAAAATTCGGATCAGTATTTCGCCCTCAATTTCTATATTGGAAATTCATACCGCAATGTGCTGAATATAGAAGGTTTATCTTATGATGAGGTCAACAGAATGTTGGAAACGTATAAAGTATATATTGAAATGCAGCCGGATGCAGAAGATATACAGGAAGCCAAAGAATTTGTTCAGAAAATCGAAGAGAACAGACCCGGGAAAAATGTCAGAAAATGGAGAATGGTGACCGGATAATCAATTATTGAAAAGCAAAAGAAACAGATAAAATGGCAGAAAAGGCATTACTTTTTATCAACGGGGAACCGCCAAAGTCTTTTCCGGAGTATCAGGATTATACACTGATCGCCTGTACGGACGGAGCTTTCCATTACCTGAAAAACCGGAATTTTCCTTTGGATCAACTGGCTTTTATTTCAGGAGATTTTGATTCCCATTCCGGAAAAGATGAAGGTATTCATCATAAAAAATTCATCCATACACCGGATCAGGATAAAACAGATTTTCATAAAGCATTGGAGATCATTGCCGATAGAGGTTTTAAAAATGTCGACGTGTTAGGCGGAAGTGGCGGTGAGCAGGATCATTTTTTAGGAAATCTTACTGTGGCTTTCGGATTTAAAGATCATTTGGACATCAGATTTTATGATGAGTTTTCAGAGTATTATTTTATCCCCAAAAACATAATTATTCATCAGGTAAAAAATAAAATGGTTTCATTATATCCCTTTCCGTCCGTTGAAAATATTACGACAAAAGGATTAAACTGGCCTCTCAGTCATGGAAGTTTGAGCATAACATCAAGAATCGGAACCAGAAACTTCGCCGTGGAAGATGAGGTATCTATCCAGTATGAAAAAGGGGATTTACTGATTTTTGTAGGAAAAAATACTTTGCCACAGGAAACATAGATCTGATAAGTCATTCAATCCTTCCTGATTATGGACGGAGGCCTGTCGTCAGAAGGAGCAGACTTTAGCCAACCTTAAAAATCAAAATACACCCCTCTCTGAAATCCAATATCCTGCAAAACATGAAAGAATTGCTTAAAATATTATTTCTGATCATTACATCATGCTGTATTTATTCCTGTAAGACACAGCACATTTCTACACCCGAATACGGCAGGACTGAAACACGACAAAATATCACCGTTGAAAAAGTCTATAATTTCAGAACAATCGGAAATATAAAAAATAAGGATGGACGCACATTAAAGGAAGGAAAATTTTACCGCAGCGCACATCTTCACAGCCTGAAGAAAAGATCTTTCAGTGACCTCAAACGATTAGGAATAAGGCAAGTTATTGACCTTAGAAATTCGAAAGAAATTGCCCGTAAACCGGATCATCTTCCCGATAATATTGGGTATAAAAATTATTCGGCATTTGAGGATAAGGGCGATCAGCTGGATCAGGCAAAAAAACTTGTTTTAAAAGGGAAGGTAAACAGCGATGACGCGAATAGGAGAATGCTGGATTTCTATAAAGAATATGTCATCGAAAACCCTGAAATCATCAGGCAGATCATCATGGAAATTCTGGATTCGGATCATCCCGTTTTATACCACTGTACTGCCGGAAAAGACAGAACAGGAATGATATCTGCATTAATTTTAACGATTTTAAAGTTTGATAAAGAATCCATCTATAACGATTATCTCCTGTCAAATAATTACAGGAAAAAATTGGTGAACAAAAGGCTCAATCTGGCCACCTCCGTACATTTTCTGTATCCGAAAATGGATATCGGCGTACTGGAAAAGCTAAGCTGGATAGAATCGGATTATCTGGATTCCGCTTTTAATGAAATCAATAATAAATACGGTTCAACGGATGTTTATATTCAAAAGGTTTTAGGAATTTCTGAAAATAAGCGGGAACAATATATTCAAAAGTTTACGTATTGATAATTTATGTGAAGTTTTTACTAAGAAACACCTGGAAAATTATAATAATTTTAACGTTAAAAAACCAATCTTTTTTAGCAATTTTGCATTTCTTAATTCACTTGTTTAGAAATGAAAATAAAATACTCGGAACTTATTGATCAGACGTTGTATTTTCCTACGGAGGAATTCAATGTGTCTGAGAACAATTTGTTGTTTCACGACATTCCATTAATGGATGTTGTTGAAAAATTTGGCACCCCGCTAAAAATTAGCTACCTGCCGAGAATTTCTCAAAATATCCAAAAAGCCAAGAGCTGGTTTAAGGAAGCTTTTGAGAAAACCGAATATAAGAAAAATTATAGATATTGCTATTGTACAAAATCAAGTCATTTCAAATTTGTGCTTGAGGAAGCACTGAAAAATGATATTTCTATTGAGACTTCTTCTGCTTATGACATGGATATCGTAAAATCCCTTTACGAAAATGGCAAAGTAGATAAAGATATTGAAGTAATCTGTAATGGTTTCAAAACCGATGATTATCTGACCAAAATCTCTGACCTGATCAACAACGGATTCGAAAATATTACCCCGATTCTGGATAATTACCGTGAGCTTGATAAATTAACCGAAAGTATTGATACCACTTTTGACATCGGAATCAGAATCGCTTCTGAAGAAGAGCCGAAGTTCGAATTCTATACCTCGAGACTGGGAATCGGGTATAAGGATATTATTCCTTATTACAGCCAAAAAATTGCTGAACACCCGAATGCAAGATTGAAAATGCTTCACTTCTTTATCAATACGGGAATCAAAGATACGGCGTACTACTGGAACGAATTATACAAATGTCTCCGCGTGTATGCACGTCTTAAGAAAATTGCTCCGGAAGTGAATTCACTGAATATTGGTGGTGGTTTCCCGATCAAGACCTCTCTGCAGTTTGATTACGATTACCAGTATATGGTGGAGGAGATTGTTTCTCAAATTAAAAAATTCTGTGAAGAAGAAGGGGTAGAGGAACCTAATATTTATACTGAATTCGGAAGCTTCACCGTAGGTGAAAGTGGAGCGAACATTTATAAAATCATTTCCCAGAAACGTCAGAACGACAGAGAAAAGTGGAATATGATCGATTCTTCTTTCATGACCACCCTTCCTGATACCTGGGCTATCTCAAGACACTTTATCATGCTTCCGTTAAACCGTTGGGATGATACTTACGAAAGGGTATTCTTAGGTGGGCTCACTTGTGATTCAGACGATTATTATAACTCGGAACAGCATACCAATGCTATTTATTTACCGGTCTTCAGCGATACAAAACCTTTGTATATCGGGTTTTTCCATACCGGTGCCTACCAGGAAGCGATCAGCGGATTTGGTGGAATTCATCACTGCCTGATGCCTCAGCCGAGACACGTGCTGATTCAGAAAGATGAAAACGGGGAACTGCAATATGAGATATTCCGCGAAAAACAGGAACCTGAAGATGTGCTGAAACTTTTGGGATATAAATAAGGGCAGCATGGCCAAATAATTTATTAAATTGAACAGAATACAAGCTTGGGAAGGAAAGCTTTTTCTACTATTGATTTTTCTATTATCAGTAAATATTTTAGCACAAACCAATTGTGCATTTAAAGAGATACAGTATAGTAAATTAGAAAGGAATCAAATAAATTTTATCGGTCAGCCTCTGAGAGAATTTATTAAAACATTAGATTTACCCATATCATCTATCAGTTATCAAAAAGAAGATGAAGATGGATTAGATAGAATCGTATTAAGATTTGACAGCAGAGAATCTTATAATAAATTGAGGAGACAGAACATTATGCCTGGCAGAATTACACTTAGTTTTAAAAATGATCATATCACTAAAAGTGTCTTTAAAAGACTGAAGAATCATTATGGCATCATCGAAAGTGACCCTTTAAAAATAAAAGAATTCGAACTTTTAATAGTTCACGGGATAAATGTCAACGCTGACAGCAAGATACAAAATAGTAATCTATAAAGTAAAGCTCTCAATTTGAGAGCTTTACTTTTTAAAAATATTTTGAAACCTTATCCGTTTCAAGTTCCGTATAATCTGACACAACGGTGTCTGCCAATGTATAATCCTGGTTTTTGGAATGTGGGCTTCTGTAGGCGGCACAGAAAATATGAGCACGATGTGCTGCTAAAATGCCGTTGGTAGAATCTTCAATGACCATACAGTTTTCAACAGGTTCGCCAGCCATTTCAGCAGCTAACAGGAATACCTCAGGATGAGGTTTTGATTCTTTCAGATCGGCTCCGCTTATTTTTCCGCTGAAATATTTTTCGAGGCCGAATTTTTCAAAAACCATATTAATAGTGGTCATGGTTGCGGAAGAAGCCAAAATCAGGGTCACCCCATTTTCATGATAATGCTGGATGAGTTCTCTTACTCCCTGAATTAAATCAAATTCATCATCATTATAAAAGTAATCTTTAAAATGGGCTCTTTTGATGGCTGCAATATCCTCGTAGGTATGGCTCAGGTCAAACTCACTGATTAAAGTGTCGCAGACTCTCTTGGTAGAAGCTCCTGTAAAAGAAGTGTATAATTCTTCGGAAACGGCAATTTCCAATTGGTCGAAGGTTTTAAAATAAGCTTTTCTGTGTAATGGTTCTGTATCTACAATTACTCCATCCATATCGAAAAGAACAGCTTTTAAAGGCATATTTTGAATTTTTTACAAAGGTAATAATTTTGACTGGAAGGGAGTAGCTGGCAGTTGAAGCGGAATTATAAAAAGTCTGAATGATTCATGTCAGACTTTGCGTTTCCGTAAAAATTCTGGCTCGGGGTCTCCATCTCCCATCTTCTTTGTATCTTTGCCGAAATCATTTAATTTTTAAATAAGACATGAAAACATACGCGGGAATTCCTGAAGAAAATGCGTCGTTAGAGAACTCTAAAGTAATGTTGGTAACTGTTCCCTACGATGGAACTTCAACCTGGGGGAAAGGAGCTGATAAAGGTCCTGAACTGTTTTTGGATGCTTCTGAAAACATGGAGCTTTATGACATCGAAACCCAGACGGAACCTTATCTGGAAGGAGTTTACCTGGCCGGAGAAATTTCTGAAAAATCTTCGCCGGAAGCGATGACAGAAGCGGTGTACCAAAAAACAAAAGAACTTTTGAACCATGATGGCAAATTGTTTACGCTTTTCGGAGGTGAACACTCTGTTTCGATCGGTTCGATCCGCGCAGTTGGTGAGAAATATGAAAACCTGACGGTTCTTCAGCTAGATGCACACACCGATTTACGTCCTGAGTTCCACGGTTCTACTTCCAATCATGCATGTGCTGTTTTTGAAGCCAATCAGAAGCACAATCTGGTACAGGTCGGAATTCGTTCGATGGATATCGAAGAAGCGGAATATTTACCGGAGGGAAGGGTCTTTTTTGCCCATGAAATTGCGAATAACGGGAACTGGATCAATGATGTTCTGGAAAAGGTTTCAGGAAACGTGTATATTACGATAGATCTTGATGCTTTCGACCCGTCGATCGCTCCGTCAACAGGAACTCCCGAACCGGGTGGTTTGCAATGGTATCCGACACTGGAGCTGTTAAAAAAAGTATTTGAAAAATGTAATGTTGTCGCTTTTGATATTGTAGAATTAATGGATTCTCCAATGGCAAAGCCAAGTGCATTCCTGGCTGCAAAGCTCTACTACAAAATGCTTGCCTATTACCATATAAATCAAGATTAAAAACTTCACAGGAATCGGATTTTTTCTGCCAGAGATTCTTTGGAAATTTGTGAGGTAAAACAAAATGCTATGTCCACACAGAATCAAATAGATTATAACCGGATTGCAAAAGCCATCGCCTATATCCGGGAAAATTTTAAGCTTCAGCCGGGACTGGATAAAGTGGCAGAAGAGATAAATCTCAGTCCGGCTCATTTCCAGAAGATATTCACGGATTGGGCCGGAACAAGTCCTAAGAAATTTTTACAGTTTATCAGCCTGGAACATGCTAAAAAATTACTGAAGGAGGAAAAAGCAACGCTATTTGATACCGCTTATGAAACGGGATTTTCAAGTACAAGCAGATTGCATGATTTGTTCGTGAAAATCGAGGGCATGTCTCCGGCAGAATATAAAAACGGTGGGAAAAGCCTTACCATCAGTTACAGTTTTTCCGAAACGCCTTTTGGAAAAGTAATCGCAGCTTCCACAGAAAAAGGAATCTGTTACATGGCTTTTGAAAACGATAAAGATAAAGCATTGGGAGATTTGATTTTAAAATTTCCCAATGCTTCTTTTTTGAAAAACAGGATGGATTGCAGAAAAATGCCCTGTCCCTGTTTAATAAAGACTGGACGAAGCTCAATACCATCAAATTGCATTTAAAAGGAACCGATTTTCAACTGAAGGTGTGGGAAAGTCTCTTGAAGATCCCGATGGGGAAACTTACCACATATGGAAACTTAGCCGGAAAAATAGGACATCCTAAGGCCTCACGGGCGGTGGGAACGGCCATCGGAAGTAATCCGGTCGCTTTTTTAATTCCGTGTCACCGCGTCATTCAGGGTTCCGGTAACCTAGGAGGATACCGATGGGGAAGTGACAGAAAACAGCTGATGGTAGGATGGGAAAGCTCCAGGGTGTATTCTGAGGACTCTGTTTTATAGTACTTTTAATCCCAAAGTATACACAGAAGTATTTTGACCTGATTTCAATGATCCCATCGATAGAAACAGGCTTCAGTCCGTTTAAAAAGAAATAAGAAATTTACTGAAGTCTTCTTGAAATTTAACGGTAAATAAATGATTCCATCAGTAGGAACGGGCTTTAGCCCGTTTTAAAAAGAACAGTGAATCCATTGGCTTTAGCCGAAACTTATTGTAAATACAAAATTGGCATCATTCAATAAAAAATCCGCTTGCTTAAGAGTTACTAAAGAACTGCTTGGGTTATTCGGAACAACAGAAATGCTGATCATTAAACACAAAATTTTAAACTTTATGTTGACTTTATTCGAAGAACTATCAGATTATCCTGTAAACATCCTGCCGCATGACGGAACCGTTCACTATTACGGAAAAGTTTTCTCCAGTGAGAAATCCGGTTTTTATTATGATTATTTACTTAATCAGATTCCATGGGAAAATGATGAGGCGGTCATTTTTGGAAAATTAATCTTAACAAAAAGAAAAGTGGCTTGGTTTGGGGAGAAACCATTCGAATATACGTATTCTAAACGGACGAAACATGCTAAGTTCTGGACGCCGGAATTATTGGAATTGAAGCAGAAATGTGAAGAAGTTTCAGGAGAGACCTATAATTCCTGTCTGCTGAACTTATACCATGATGGAAACGAAGGAATGGCTTATCACAGTGATGGCGAAAAAGATTTAAAAAAACACGGAGCCATCGCATCACTTACTTTCGGAGCGGAACGGAAGTTTCTATTCAAACATAAAACAACAAAAGAGAAAGTGGAGATTTTCCTTGAAAACGGAAGCTTACTTGTCATGAAAGGAATCACACAGGATCACTGGCTGCACCGGCTTCCCCCGACTACAAAAGTAAAAACTCCCAGGATAAATTTAACGTTTAGAACCATCGAGGAAGATTAATAAATCTCCTGGAGATTTCAAAGATCATTACATTCTGAGCTGTATTTTGATATTCCCACAAATAAAAATGCCCCTAAAAAGTGTCTAACTTTTGGGGGCAACCTATATCTGAACAGCTTTTAAATTTATTTTAAAACCTCAACTTCAATTGCACTATCTTCGAAAATCTTAATAAACGCTTTCGTATAATCTTCCTTTGTTGCAAAATTCGGATTGTCTAAGAATTTCTGCGGATTAATGGCAAACAATGGAAACCAGGTGGAACTGATCTGTATCTGGATTTTATGTCCTTTTTTAAAAGTATGAACAACATCCTGCAGCCTGAAATTCACCGCCGTTTTCTGATTCGGCACCAAAGCTTCTGCCCTTTCTCTCGAATTCCTGAATCGGGCAGGCATAATTTCACTTCTTACCATCTGGTGATAATTTCCATAAATCACCCCTTCTTTTTTCTCAGCAGGTTTAAAGTCTTCAGGATAAACATCGATTAATTTCACTGCAAAATCTGCATCTGTAGAAGTGGAGGCAATATTTAATTTAGCCATCATTTCTCCTGCGAAAGTTAGGTCATCGGTAAGAACATCCGTTGTAAAAGTTAAGACATCGGGTCTCCCTTCTGCGAATCTCTGGTCCTCCGACATATAATTTCTCGGTGTAAATCCATTGAAATCTTTCAGGTTGTCAGAGCTCAATACAGGATTTTCAGGATCACTGTAATATTCGGAAAATCCTTGTCCGGAAGTGTTTTTCAGCGTTTTATTTGATAAATAAAACTTTACTTTCTGTGCTTCTTTCGGAGGGTAGGTTGTAAATTCGCGCCATTGTTTTGATCCTGTATCATACATTAATGCTTCCGGCAAACCGACATCCTGTTTTGTATTGCCTTTTAAATAATGACTGAAAAATTTTGTTTCGATATTTTTCTGATAATAGGTGGCAATGCTGTCTCCGAAATAGATCTCATTGTGAAAATGTTTTCCGTCTTCACGTCCCCAGCCTCCATGAGAGAAAGGTCCCATGACGATGGTATTTTTAGCTTTCGGGCTTGTTTTTTCAATGGTCTTATAAATATTTAGTGGGCCCGACAGGTCTTCTGCATCAAACCAGCCTCCGACCGTCATTACCGCATGATTTACATTTTTAAGATGAGGAAGAAGGTTTCTTTTCTGCCAGAATTCATCATAGTTGGTATGATTCATAATTTCCGTCATGAAGAAATTATCTTTATAATATTTTTCGTAACCGTCTTTTAAGGTTCCCATGTCTCTGTAAAATTTCAGACCGTCTTCAGAGGTTGTTTTGATCATAGAATCCGTGTACCAGGCCTTATTTTCAGGCTTCGTTTTCTGAACTCCGAAAACCGGAAAAGTCCTGAAATATCCCATCATAAATCTCCCGTTATGAAGAAAATCGTCATTCCAGAAATCTGAAATCGGAGCCTGTGGAGAAGAAGCCACCAATGCAGGATGCTGGGCCAGTACGCCTACAGCCGTGTAGAAACCTGGATATGAAGTTCCGTATTGCCCGACTTTACCGTTATTGTCTTTAATATTTTTCACCAGCCAGTCTATGGTGTCGTAGGTATCTGTACTTTCATCCACATCCTTCCTGGTTTTGCGCTCCACTTGTGGTGTCATATTGGTGAAGGTACCTTGACTCATGTATCTTCCGCGAACGTCCTGAAATACAAAAATATATTTGTCTTTCATTAAATACGGGTTCGGGCCAAGTTTGGTTCTGTACTCATTTTCACCGTAAGGCGCAATGCTGTAGCAGGTTCTCTGCATTAAAAAAGGATACTTATTCTTGCCGGAAATGTCCTTCGGAATGTAGGCAATTGTGAAAAGCTTTACACCGTCGCGCATGGTGATATAAAATTCTTTTTTGGTGAAGTTATCCTTTACAAACGAATCTGCAGGTGCCTGCTGGGTCTGTGAACTTCCAAAAATGAAAAAGAAAAGAAATAAAACAGTTACATGAATTCTCATACCTAAAATTTGACGCTAATTTAATGATAAAAATACTTTGGATACTCCCTTTAAAATAAATGACCGGAAAAAATTCCCGGTCATTTTGCTGCTGAACTGATTATTTTATTTTCCCGCCATTTTTTTTCCGGCAAATTTATTGAGCTTCATGGTCAGTGAAAACATGATGTAGCGTTTAAGAATCAAATCTTCACGGTCTTCAAAATAAGCGCTGGAAATGGTTCTTCTTACGCTTTGATTCTGGTTGAGGACATCATACACTTTTACTTTTGCGGTAAGTTGTTTGTCGAAAAATGCATATCCTAAACTCGTGTTCCAGAAATAAAAATCTTTTTTAAAACCCGGGGCAATATTGGAGTTGGTATTATATTCAAAATCATTACCAAATACCAGTCTGCTTTTGAAAAGGTAGTTGGTAAGTTCCAGCTTCAGTGACTGGTTGGAAGTCTGTACCTTATCAACACTGTAGTTGGTATAGTTTGAGAAATTATACCCTAATCGGTAAGAAGGGCGTATGGTCACTTTATCCTTAATCTCATAGGTAAGATTAAACCCGGGATTAATGTTGTAATTGTTGCTTGAGAACTCCTGGCCGTTGACGAAACCTCTGCTGTAGCCAAAGTTCATATTAAATCTCGGATTAATGGTCAGCTTATTATTTTTCCATTTAAATGTTTTGCTAAAGCTTCCTCCGAAATTGAAGTTTTTATTTCCGCTCACATTTTCATAGGTGACAAACTGTTTTCCGGATTCATCGTAATAAGAATAGTTGATGATGTCATTATTAGCATAGGTCAATCCGATATTGAGGTAATAACTTATATTTTTCACCAGATTGGATGTGTTGAAATAAAGGTACGTCCGGTTTGACCAGGTGTTTTTAAGATCCGGATTTCCTCTGTAGACGATCAAAGGATTCGAATAGTCCTCATAGGGGGTCAGCTGTTCTGCGCTCGGAATGGTGTAATCAGCAGAGTTGTAGATACTCAGGCTCTTACTTTGTGAAAACTGGTACTGTACACTTAAGCTGTATTTCGGCAGCGCAAAGTTTTTTTCAAGATTATACTGCTGGCCGTTGAAGATGGATCTTACTTTCATATCAGAAATGTCAAGTCCGACAGATCCCCATGTGCTTAGCTTCTTTTTATTGATTTCAAAGGTTAAATCCGGCGATATCTGGTTGATCCTCTGATTCATACTGTTCGAAAGAAGTATATTGTAATCTGAATATTGACCTGTATTCTCATCAAAATCATTAACATTTCTGATATCTCTGTTGTTCGCCGAACTGTAATTGACATTAAGACTTATGGTTATCGAATCTGATAAAGGTTCCGTATATCCTACACCGAAACGGTAATTATTGCTCTGATTTTTTATTCTTGCCAGCTGATTTCTGGAATCTATACTTACAGAGTCCGGTTTAGGATAAAATATAGTATTTGATCTGTTCAGATTATCATTTTTAGATTCTGAAATGGTTGTGCTCATGTTGGCATAAGCCACTCTACCTTTCTTTTTAAATCTTTTTGACAAATAAATATTGGGACTGAAGCTGTTGCTTTCCGATTTTGAGCTGGTATACGAATCACTTTCATTCAGAAGACTGTTATCACCGAATGTTTTGGATTTCAGGTTGTTAAAATTTAGACCTTCTGTTCTCGAAAATGAAGGCGAGATATAAACACTGGTCAGGGAATCAAGTTTAATTCTTGCTGAAGTGTCGAAGTTGTACTGCTTTGATTCATTTTCACCGTTGCTTTCAGAATCGGTTTTCAGGGTAGAGTCAGGCAGTAAAGTGGTTCTCGAGACTTTGGATCTGGTCTCCAGATTATTATCAGTATGCATCAGACTAAGGCTTTCAAGATCTGCGTTTTTCCCTAACTTGTCGCTGTAATTTAATCCGATCGTGGTAGATCTCTGAATCCCTTTTGCATTTCCGCCCGGCATGTAATAAGTGGTACTTCCCGAGGTCCTCACACTTCCGCCCTGCATCAGCCATGAATTTCTTCCATGCCCCATACTGTCGAAAACCTCGTCATTCGAAAAACCCTGCGAGTTGATGTTATTGGAAGAAGCAAGAAGACTTACTTTCGTATCATTTTTAAAATAACTGATCAGTCCGCTGCCTTCATATCTTTTGTCACTCCCGTATCCAAGAGTAAGCCTGGAGATCAGCCCTTTATTTTTCTTCTCATCGATATTAAAATTTATGGTCGCATTATTGGACTTGGCCTTTTTTCCGTTAAGTTCCTCTTCCTTCGTTTTTGTTGTTGTAAACTGGATGTTCTTAATGATATCGGCAGGGAGATTCTGTAAAGCGATTTTCCCGTCTTTGTCAAAAAAAGGTTTTCCATTGATCATAATCTGATCAACTTCCTTTCCGTTGACCGTTATTTTTCCGTCATTATCGATCTCCACACCCGGGATCTGTTTCAGGAGTTCTTCGATTTTACTGTCCGGACGGACCTTAATGGCAGAGGCGTTAAACTCTATCGTGTCTTTTTTTATTTTTACAGGAGAAGCCGTAATTTTTACTTCATCAATGTCGACCACCGAGTTTTTATCCAGTTCGATATCCCCAAGGGAAACAGATTGACTGATCTTATCAAATTTCTTGGAATAAGAATTTAGTTTTTCAGCATCCACTTTTAAAACGGTGGGTTCATTAATCTCATCTGTTTTTAATGAAAATTTACCGAAATTGTTGGTAGAGGTGTAGTTGATAATCGATGAATCTTTTTCTTTCAGGAGGTAGACCGTAGCATTTTCGACGGGCTTTTGATCAGAGTTGGATACTTTTCCGTCGATGTTTAATTTTTGTGCATGTAAAATAACAACATGAGTTGCTAAAAATAGCAATACGAGTAATTTCTTCATTAATAGTTTTTTTTGAAGGCACAAAGTAAAGAAAAAACATCCCTGGAATGGGATGTTCTTAAGTTAAATAGCGTTAAAATTCTATATTAAGCTCTCAAGTATCTCGAATAAGCATATCCTTCCTGACCTTCGGCATTCTTAACCTTCCACCAGTCATCGGAAGTCTGTTCAATAAGGGTAACGGATGAGCCTTTTGTAGCCTTTCCTACAACAGCAGCTTCTGTTGAAGGCTCCTGTCTGATATTTAAATTAGATTCTTCCGTGGCTACGGTAAGAGAAGCGCCGGCAGAAAGACCAGCAACCTGTACATCGATGTTAATATCCGAAGAAGAATAAGTAGAATCGATAGCTCCCAGAGCATTCCACACTGCATCTTTGGCAGCTGTATTAGTGGCATTTCCGGAAACATACAGAATTCCGTCCTGCTCCTGAACCTGTAAATTTGAAATTCCTGCAGACTGGGCCGCAGAAACTACCCCTGAATATTTATCCTGTAATGTGCTCATTTCTTAGTTTTTAACGGTGTAATTATAATTAACTTTTCCCACTTTCAAAGCGTCTACAGATTCTTTGATTTTTCTGGCCTGTGCTGCTGTAACGTTTCCTGTTAAGGTTAATTCACCATTCACAACCTCTACTTTTACAGTAGGGAAATCTTTCACGGCATCTTTTACTTTCTGCTGAACTTCAGGAGCTACCGCAGATTGTGTTTCAACCGGTGCCGGTGTTGCAGGTGTCGCCTCAACCCTTGTCATATCATGTACACTTTTGATTCCTGGAATTGCTTTCAACTGAGCGATCATATTATCTTTAGATGCCTGATCAGCAAAAGTTCCGCTCAGGTGAGCTTCTCCGTTTTTCACTTCTACACTTGCACCGGGATTAGACGTTACGATAGTAGTAGCCTGACTCTGAAGGTCTGCATCGGAAACTTTTTTCTTACAAGAGACTGCTCCGAAAGAGACTGCTATAGCCAATGCGGCCATTGCGATCGTTTTTTTCATAATTGTATATTTTAATGTTGTTAATACAGGTAAATGTAATAATAAAATTTATACCAAAGGGATGAAAGCCTGAAAAATCTTTTTATTTTTTTTTGCAATATTTTACAGGCCAGAGACTTAGTTTTAAAATATGGATTTTTCATGTGAAATTTATTGCCTTTTAACAAAATAGGGTGCCAATTGTAAAAATATTATATTTGCGGAACTTGAATTATAGATATGAAAGGACAGAATAAACTATTTATAGCAATTATTATTGCACTGATAATAGGAGTGGGAATCGGAGGATTCGTGCATACACAGTATCCCGGGAGTGCTGAACCTTTTTCTAAAAATATAAAACTTTTAGGAACCGTGTTTATCCGCTTGGTACAGATGATCATTGCTCCTCTGGTCTTCACGACCCTGGTGGTCGGAATCGCCAAAATGAGTGATATCAAGATGATCGGAAGAGTCGGAACAAAAGCCATGTTGTGGTTTATTTCTGCTTCTCTGGTATCTCTTTTTATCGGCTTGGTACTGGTCAACTGGATGGAACCGGGACATGTTACAAAACTTCCGATTCAGGATGCTGCATCGGCAGAAGAATTGTTGAAAAGCAGTAAAGGTTTCTCGATGGAAGATTTTGTAAAACACATTATCCCTAAGAGTATTTTTGAAGCTTTTGCCACCAACGAAGTCCTGCAGATCGTGGTATTTTCCATCATGTTTGGGGTAGCTTTAGCGAATATGGGGGAAGAGTACGTGCAACCGGTAATCAAATTATTTGATATTATAGCGCACGGAATCCTGAAAATGGTCGGATACATTATGTGGTTTGCTCCATTGGGAGTACTGGGAGCAATCGCTGCGGTAGTCGCCACGAACGGTTTTGAGATTTTTAAAGTCTATGCAGTGTATCTGAGAGACTTTTTCTTTGCCCTCGGAATCCTATGGCTGGTCCTGTTATTAGTAGGATATTTAATCCTGGGAAACAGGCTTTTCGAATTGTTGAGAAGAATAAAAGCACCGTTACTAATCGCATTTTCTACCACCAGCTCAGAAGCTGTTTTTCCGAAGCTGGTAGAGGAACTGGAAAGATTCGGATGCAACAGCAGAGTGGTTTCTTTCATCCTGCCGTTGGGATATTCTTTTAATTTGGACGGAAGTATGATGTACATGACATTTGCTTCTATTTTTATTGCTCAGATCTACGGTATTGAAATGACATTGGGACAGCAGATTACCATGCTTTTGGTATTGATGTTGACCTCGAAAGGAATTGCCGGGGTCCCGAGAGCTTCTCTGGTCATTATTGTGGCCACCTGTTCCATGTTCGGAATTCCGCCCGAAGGGATTGCTTTGATTCTCCCTATCGATCACTTCTGTGATATGGGAAGAAGTATGACAAACGTTCTTGGAAATGCCCTGGCGACGTCGGCCGTTTCCAAATGGGAAGGTCAGCTGGAACATGGCAATGGGAATGAGGTAGTCTAAATATAATATTATTCAGCTTAGGCTGATAGAATGGTCAATAGTGGGTATGTCTTCATTATTGACCATTTTTGTTTGGAGCCTGATCCCGCTTTCGCTACTCGCTATTTTCAGTTTCGGCGGCGGCAAAGCCGCCGCCGAAACTGAAAATAGCTCAGACATGCCGCTCAATCGGGGCTAGGGTAGTAGTCATTACTTTCACCGATTGCCATCTTTATAATATCATGACTGAAATCTTCTGTCCCTCAATTTTAATGATCCTGAGAATGATCAATAGTGCAGATCATAGGGCTTAGATCAATATTCTTCTGTAAGATCGCAAATACAATTTTTAAAGAAATCTTTACGATATTTGTTTCAGAAACGTGCTCACGCTCTATAATATTCTGTCGTTTGCACAGATGGAAGCTGTGTAGCATAAAATTTACAATTCATGAAATTACAAAATTATAAAAATTCGATTACTGAAAACGGATATACCATCATTAACCGTATTTTTTCTGACGAAGAAATTGAACAGATCAGTAAAGTGATTCAAAATGCGGATACTTCCAACGAGACTTTCCGCAAATCGGAAAACCTATTTGCCATAAGACAGTTTCTGAAGGAAATTCCCGAGGCTGTAAATTTGATTTTTAATGAAAATATTAAAAAGGTTATCAAAGAAATATTCGGAGACCGATATTTTGTGGTGAAGAGCATTTATTTTGATAAGCCTGAAAAATCAAACTGGTATGTTGCCTATCATCAGGATCTCACGGTTTCTGTAGATCAAAAGGTTGAATTGCCGGATTTTGGGCCCTGGACCACGAAGCAGAATCAGTTTGCGGTACAGCCACCCTTACATATTCTTGAAAATATTTTTACAATAAGAATTCATTTAGATGATACCGACGAACACAATGGTGCCTTAAAAGTGGTGCCCAAATCGCATGCAAAAGGAATCTACAGACCCGAGACCATCGATTGGAATACCGAAAAGGAAAAGATCTGTACCGTAGAAAAGGGCGGAATTATGATTATGAAACCTTTGCTTCTTCACGGTTCCAACCGGACGACAACCGGGAGGAAAAGAAGAGTCATCCATATAGAATTTTCTGATATGGAATTGCCGGAAGCACTTAACTGGGCTGAGAAAATGAACTAGCCTGATAAAAAATGATAATTGCTCCGCAATGGTCAGCAGACCTGTATGGAGTCGTCCCGTTAAAAAAGCAAAACCCTTCGGATCCGAAGGGTTTGTTGATATAAAATTTTCAAGATAATTATTTTACAGAAATTTCATCAATAAAAATATAAGCATCGCCACCCGCTCCCTGATGCCATTCCGGAAGCTTTCCGAAATGATAGGCTTTCACTTTGATATAACGTGCCTCGGTAGGCAGAATGTCTGTAGAGAAATCTTTAACCTGAACAGTTTCATCTTTCGGATCTAGTATATTGTCAACCGTTTTAAGAAGAATATAGTCTCGTCCATTCATAGATGCGTAATATTCTACCTTTTTAGGCATTAAAATCCATGCTTTACTGTCCTGAAGGAATGTCGATGACAGGGTACTGATCTGTTGGGGAGATTTCATGTCGATCACCGCTTCAAAAGTCTGTCCCTGATATCCCAGCCATTCTCCTTTTCTCCAGTTGGCATCACCGTTTATACCGTCAATCAAGGATAGTTTTCCGCTTGCCGTATACTGTGGAGTAGGAATAGTATTCACCGTAATAGCCCAGTTGTTGGGCCTCCTGTTGAAGTTGGCGGTAACGATTGAACTTTTCTCACCCTTTCTTTCTGCGTATGCGGAAACCTGGGTGGTCTTTACAATGGTGAACGGTCCTTTATAAGCGGTAAACGTCTTCCGGACATTTGCGTCACCCTCATCCATGGTCATGTAGTAGATTTTGTCGTTCGGATTCAACGCCGTGATTTCTACTTTTGTATTTAAATCAAAGATTCTGGAGGCAGAAATAACAGGCGTAGCTGTTAGCTCATCATATTTGTAATCTTTAGCCGGTTTTACATTCTCAAAGCCCAGCTTTCTAAGCTCATCCCGGCTTGTGTTTTTTGTGATGACTCTTGTCGTTCCGTCTTCCAGATGGATTTTAACCTCATCAAAATAAGGCTTTGTTGTCTGCCATTCGGGTAGCCCCGGCGTTACGGAATAAATTCCCATGCTGCTCAGAATATACCAGGCACTCATCTGTCCGCAATCTTCATTTCCGATCAGCCCGTCCGGTGCATTTTTATAATAATGGTCAAGAATATATCTGATTTTAGCATCTGTTTTTTCAGGTTTATCCACATAATTATACAGGTACGCGATGTGGTGGCTCGGTTCATTTCCCTGGGCATATTGTCCGATCAGTCCGGTAATGTCCACCTGCTCTCTCCCGGTCGTTTTATCCGGAGCGGAGAAAATAGCGTCAATAAACTGTTCGAATTTCTCCTTTCCCCCGTGAGCCGCAATCAGTCCCGGTATATCCTGCTGAACAGAGTAGGAGTAATGCCAGGAATTTCCTTCCGTATAATTGTTATTTACTTCCCTGGGCTCGAATGGCTCATACCAGTTTCCGTTTTTTCTCGGCTGCATAAATCCGTTCCTGGGATTATATAAATTCTTCCAGTTCTGAGAACGTTTCATGAAATATTGGTAATCTTCTTTTTTGCCCAATATTTTAGCCATCTGGGCAATACACCAGTCGTCATAAGCATATTCTACGGTTTTTGATACACTTTCATGCTCATCATCGATGGCAATATAATTATTTTGTTTGTAAGCATTCAGACCGAAAATATCCAGCATGGCAGAATTTTTGGAAGCCTGGAAAGCCTTCTCGTAGTCAAAACCCTGAATTCCCTTAGCCATCGCATCTGCGATTACAGATACGGCATGATAACCGATCATACATTCCGTTTCGTTGGAAGCGAGTTCCCACACAGGCAGTTTCCCACCCTGTTCATATTGTTTAATAAAGGTATTGATAAAATCGGACGTTCTTTTTCTGTCAATTAAGGTCATCAGAGGATGGGCCCCTCTGAAGGTATCCCAAAGTGAGAACACAGAATAATAATCGAAACCTTTTGCCATATAAAACTTATGGTCGCGGCCCCTGTATTTTCCATCGGCATCCATATTAATGTTCGGTTGTGTGAAAACATGATACATCGCAGTATAGAAAATGGTCAGTTTATCTTTATCAGAAGAGGTAACTTCAATTTTTGATAATTCTCTGTCCCAATCTGCAGCAGCCTGTTTTCTGACCAGTTCGAAATCATCGGACTGTCCTTCAGCCAGCATGTTTTTTGTGGCACCTTCATATCCTGTCGGAGAAACGGAAACTTTTACATTTATTTTTTCTCCCTTTCTGACCTGAGATGAAAATGCTAAGGCCAGTCTGGTTCCCGTGAAAAGATTATTTTCATCTTTTCCATTAACCAGTTTTTGTGAAATTTTCAATGGTTTTGAAAATTCAATTCTTGCGTAAATATACTGGTTGGTGGCCCAGGCTTCACTCCTGCGGAATACTTCAATGGTTTTATCATCAATGATTTTAACCTCACCTTCAAGCAGTTTATCCCTGTGATTAAGGTCCAGGATGATATTTGCATTTCCGGATTTGTTAAAAGTATACTCATGATAACCGACTCTTTTAGTTGCTGTTAGCCGGACATCAATATTGTTTTTGTCCAGTTTGACAGAATAAAATCCCGCCGAGGCTTTTTCGTTTTTATGAGAAAATTTTGAAGAATAGTCGCTGTTGTTTAAACCCGGATTTCCCATCGTAGGCATCAGCATGATATCCCCGTAATCGGAAACACCGGTCCCGTTTAAATGCGTATGTGAAAATCCGTAGATCACAGAATCTGAATAATGGTACCCGCTGCAGCCGTCCCAGCTTCCGTCTGTTCTGGTGTCGGGAGAAAGCTGTACCATCCCGAAAGGAACAATGGCGCCCGGGAACGTATGTCCGTGACCGCCGGTGCCGATAAAAGGATTTACATATTGCGAATAATTCTGAGAAAATAAATTATGAGCGATAATTCCTAAAAGAACGACTAATATTTTTTTCATCGTGTAAAAAATTAAAATTCCCCTAAAGTACTATAAAATTTGGATTCACAAAAGAAAATATCTATCATTGCGTTTACTTATTCTAAATAGGTAAAATTTCCGTAAATTTGTAAACAATTTATTTAGTTTATGTTGACGAAAGAAAAGGTACAAAATTTCCTTAAAGAGATAGAAGTTGATGACTTGGTAAGCAATTTCCAGGTAATGGGCAACGACGTATATATTGACATGACGGCACACTCGCCTGCCATGCACGAAAAGAAAAAACTGGAGGCTGCTATGAAACAGGCTTTCGCAAGTGAATTTGGAGAAGAGATTAACTTAAAATTGAAGATTGTTTCTCCTGAGCCCACCGAAATCCAGCAGAGCCAGATCAAAGGAAAACAAATTCCGGGAATTCAGAATATTATTGCCATTGCTTCAGGAAAAGGAGGCGTTGGTAAATCTACCGTTGCGGCCAATATGGCGGTAACTTTGGCAAAAATGGGTTTCAAAGTTGGATTACTGGATGCGGATATCTACGGACCTTCCGTTCCTACCATGTTTGATACGGAAGGGCAGAAACCGATTTCTGTAGAAGTAAACGGTAAAAACCTGATGAAACCTATTGAAAATTATGGCGTTAAAATGCTTTCAATAGGATATTTTTCAGGTTCCAATCAGGCAGTGGTATGGAGAGGCCCGATGGCTTCAAAAGCATTGAACCAGATGATCCGTGATGCAGACTGGGGAGAGCTGGACTTTTTATTAATCGATCTTCCACCGGGAACAGGGGATATTCACTTATCCATTATCCAGGAAGTTCCTGTAACAGGAGCGGTGATCGTAAGTACCCCTCAGCATGTAGCGTTAGCAGACGTAAGAAAAGGAATTGCGATGTTCCAGATGGAAAGCATTAACATTCCTGTACTTGGATTAGTCGAAAATATGGCGTATTTTACACCGGAAGAATTACCGGATAATAAATATTATATTTTCGGAAACCAGGGAGCACAATATCTGGCAGATGATTTAGGGATCCCGGTATTAGGAGAAATTCCTCTGATCCAAAGCATCAGAGAAGCAGGTGATGTCGGAAGACCGGCTGCCTTACAGGAAAATTCTAAAATCGCAGACATCTATACAGAAACTGCCCGTAAAATGGTGGAAAGTCTGGTCGAAAGAAATAAATTCCTTCCTCCGACAGAAGCCGTAAAGATTACAACAATGGCGGGATGCTCGCCGAAAGCAAAATAATTTTCAATTGTGAAAAAACCGAATTGAACTGAAGAAAAAATATGGAAACAAACATAACACACGAAGATACCGTAACAAGAGTAATGGAAGCTCTAGAAAGCATTCGTCCGTTTCTTAATAAAGACGGTGGAGACATTGAGCTTATTGACGTGAAAGACAATTTAGTGTATGTAAAGCTGTTGGGAAACTGTTCCGGTTGTTCATTAAATTATTCAACTCTTAAGTTAGGAGTGGAAAATACGATCAAACAGCACGCTCCCGAAATTGAAAAAGTGGTAAGCGTAGAGTAAAAAATGACAATACAATATTTTTTAAGGCAGGTTTTTAAACCTGCCTTTTTTTGTGGTTTTATTTTAAAACAGGATTTTCAGATTCTGAAGTGGGTTTTTGGCATCTGTCAGTTTGAAAATCTGGAATCTAAAACGACAAAAAAGCCCCGGAATGGGGCTCATTTCAATCAATTAAATAATATATTCTATTTTACAATGACTCTTTTTATGAGTCCTTCAGACGTTTTTACCAGATAAACGCCTGTAGAAAGTTTTGAAGTGTCAATGGTTAAAGCTTTTTTCTCTTTCCCGATCATTTTACCTGACATATCGTACAGTTCATAATCCTGAGCTCTGTTAAAATACAAAGTATTTCCTTTCGGAACCGGATTCGGGAATATATTGAAGGTGGCTTTTTCAGAAGGTGTTTCCCCTGTTGCCAATGCTCCTGAGCCGGCAACTTCGTACATAGATAATGTTCCGCTGATCTCATTGGCTACAATGACATATCCTTTTCCTGTGGTCGTATTTCCCGGAGCGATATAGATGATTCCTTCAGGACCATTATCGCCACCATATACCGAAGTCATACGGGAATGTTTATAATCGGCAAAAGTAGGATTATTGGGATCGGTAATATTGTAAGCCATCACGCCTCCCGTTCTTTCCAATGTGATGAACGCATACGTCTGTCCGCTGATGGTTCCCAAAGCGACACCTTCGGGCTCCGGACCTTTAGCACGGCTTCTGCTTTTTATGGTGTTTGATTCGTTATCCGCATTGAAAATTAAAGGATGATTGGCCGCGATGTATCTTTCAAACTGATCGCCGCTGTCATAAACAATTTGTTTCGTATCTGCATTGAAAATTGAGAAAGAACGTGCTCCCAGGGCTGCGATTTCTTCAAACTGTGGATCTGCGTCCGTATTTCCGGTGGCATTGGTAACCCTGAATCTTCCCAGGTTATAGGAAGCCTTTAAAATCGATGATTGCGGAAAAATGGCCGGATCTAAAGTGTAATCATTCGCCCCGACGGTTGTTCTTTCGCTGAAACCGGAAAGATCTTTTTCGTCCCCTTCGTTTGCGGTTATAATATAGTTCGTATTTCCTACCTTATAATTCTGAACGGCATCAGGAAGGTAATAGGCTTTTACAGGCCAGTTGGCAATCAGCACCTCTCCATTATTATCGGAAGCATCAAAACCATTCCCGGGAAGACTCATGTCTTTTTTACCTAATCCCCAGATTCCGGTAACGGTCTTAGTCTGTAAATTGATTTCTGCCACTGCATTGTTTTCCTGAAGGGTAACCCATGCTTTCTGGCTGTCAGAACTTATCGTTACATATTCTGGTTCCAGATCCTGTGAAAGCGTATTGTTGGTTCTCACTTTTCTCAGCCCTGTTGCGGATAAAGCAGCAATCTGGGAATCGAAGGCATTGAAATTTAGAGTCGTAACATTGGTCTGACTGAGATTTCCGATTCCTCCGGAAATATCAATTATGCTGACGGTTCCTTCGGGATCTACGGTATAGGCATCATTAGGCTCCCCTTCGTTGGCGGTGATTACTTTTGTACCGTCCGGAGAGAAGGCCACCATATCCGGTAAGGCACCCACGGTTACCTGCTTCAGGAAATTTCCATTGATATCGAAGAAAACCACAGAACCGTTTAGCTGTGGATTGGCATTCGGGGATGCAGCCGCGATGATTCCGTTTTTAACGGCAATACTTGTGATTCCGCCGTAAGGAGCCATATTAACGGTGTTGATAACCGTAGGTGTATTGGGATTGCTGAAATTGATAATATCAAAGACATCCGTTATTGAACTGATCGTAAACAGTCTCTGGGTGGAAGGATCATGAACAACAATTTCAGTCGAGCTGCTGTTGTTTCCCGAAGGATCAAAGCTGCCGATATAATTTAACTGAATCTGGTTTGACGGAACCGGAGCCGGTTTGTCATTATCCACAATATAGACTGTCGCGTTATTATCGCCCGAAATACTTGCTCCGACAGGATTTTCCAGACTCACCACAAAATATTCTGCCTGCTGCTCTTCCAGTGCATCATCGATAATAGGAATATTTACAGTATAGCTTGTTATAGAGGGAGTGATATTGATTGTTTGATTTGTTAAAGTAAAATCATTACCATCTGCTGTGCTGAAAGGAGCTGGTTTTACAACCAGGTTTACCGTGGAAGTGGAAGGATTGGCAATATTAATTTTAAATGCCAGATTTCCCGCATTTTCATTAACCTTAATAAAGTTTTTGTCTAAAGAAACCGACGTTCCGGCAGTGGTAAATACCGCAGAGGTCACGGATACGACTGCATTATCACTGGTATCTTCCACCATATTTGGTTTTAAAGCCAGATAATAGGTCTGGCTGGGAACCAGGCCGGAGGTTGGAATAACAGTGATTTTGTTATTGCTGAAAGTGGTTGTAAAGGGAATTTGAGCACCTGAAGCATTTCCAAGGCGGAAATCTACAAGCATTTGTGCATTAGAATTGTTAATCGGAGAATTGTCTGTTAATCTTACGTCCTCATTAAAAGTAATCGTAGGATGTACAGTTGTTGAGGCATTATTGGTGTTGTTTACCGGTAAATAGGTAACAGTAGGAGGATTGGTATCTGTACCGTTTACGGCGGTTGCATCCACCGTAAAATTATCAAAACGGTTATTTCCGACACTACCACCTGTACCTGCTGAAAATTCAACTTTTAATTTGAAATTCGGATTGTTTGCGACACCTGAAACGGCAGAAAAATCAAAAGTAATCAGTTGCGGGTTCGCATCCTGTGGAGAAACCGTCTGGTATGTCTGAAAAGTTGTTCCGTCTGTCGAATAAGACCAGGTCTGTGTTCCGGCACCGGAACCGGATCTTCGGGTTGTAAACTTTACAATTACATTGCTGTATCCCGTAGTCGGTAAGTTAAACTGTAAATTACCATTGATCGGAAAATTATATCTCAAATGGGTTCCGGAAGCATCTCCGTTTCTCGCATTTAAATTATCAACATTGAAGTTTTGTCCGGTACCGCCTGCGAAATCCACTTCGGTAGTTCCGTTTGTAACAGCAGCCAGGGTTCCTCCTACCAGTGTTGAGGTAGGTGCGGTAATGGCAGCAGCAGAAGTATTATTGTTAAAATTCCAGTAGTGGATAAGGGCCGATTGCCCGAAAAGTGCCCCCTGCAGAAAAAATGCGGCAATTACAGACCCTTTTAACAAGTAGTTATCAGTCATTTTTGAATTATATTAATTGATGCAAAAATGATCTTTATACTTTGTAAGTATTTTAAGGTAATTTTAATAAATGTTTAATAAATAGGTAATACAATTGGGAAACCCAAAACAGATAATCTCCCGGCAGTTGACTGGCAGAAACTTTAAAATAATTATTTATTTACTTTTTCGTGAGAGATTCATATCCTGTAATGCAGGTTTTTTCCCTTCCAGCGGATGTTTCTGCATGTAGAAAAATCCTGAAACGGCCGTCAGAACCAGCAGGATAAAAGCAACCAGAAAAATTCTTTTTAACATTTCTTTCATAGGGCTAGGTTTTTGATGTCCTTAATTTCTAAAACTGAGGTAGGGTATCCTTTCTGAACCGCATTGATCATTGCTTTCCCGACTTCATGTAAAGTTAATGATTTTGAAGGTAATATAACAGGGAAAATCCAAATAAAGGGTTTAAAAAACCATTTTATATTTTTCTGACCGTCAACAGGTTTCATAAATCCCGGACGAAAGTTGTATTCGCCTCTGAAGCCTAACTTTTTGAGAGCATTTTCCGTTCTTCCTTTTACCCTTGCCCACATCTGTTTTCCGCTTTCTGTTTTATCGGTATACAGCCCTGAAACATAGTTGAAAACCATATCCGGATTCTGATGTAATGCTGCTTTTGCAAAGTGCAGTGTAGTATCGTAAGTAACTTTGGTGTAGTCTTCTTCATTCATCCCTACACTGCTGATGCCGGCACAAAAGAAAACAGCATCATAGCCTTTTAGATTTTCATCATTCGGATCAATGTCCAGGAATTCCGGAACGATATATTCTTTCAGTTTAGCGTGTTTTTTTCCGGAAGGTTTTCTGCTGACACTTAGAATTTCTGAAACGTTAGGGTTTTCAAGACATTCCATTAGAACGCCTTCGCCAACCATACCCGTTGCTCCTGTTATGATTATTTTAATTGAGTTCATTTTCTTGTTGTTATTATTGTTGACGACGTTCCGTTCCTGCTTTTACTTTAAAATAAATGCGAAAATTATAATGTTTTATTCTTTACGAAAGACTGCTGATACAGGAATCATGTAAAAATAATGGTAAAAAAGGCAGAAAAAAACCGATCTGAATGACCGGTTCAATATGAGGAATTTTAAAATTATTTTTTATCGTGTAGCTGACTGTAAATATTATGAATCAACCCATCGGCAACAGAAATTTTCGGAACAAAAATTTTATTGATTTCCGACCACGACATTACATTGTTGAAAATCTTAATGGCATGAACCAGCACGTCGGCTCTGTCTTCTCTCATATTATATTTCGTCATTCTTTCTTCAACCGTCATATCATCAAATTCTTTGTGCACTTTTTTCAGATGAGCAAGAGACATCGGTTTTCCGTCTTTGGTTTTGCTCATGGAGAAAACTTTATTGATATTTCCTCCGGATCCTATCGCTACAACCGGTTTTTTACTGTTGATATTCTTTCTGATCTCCTCTTTCATCTCGTGCCAGTTATTAGGAGTCACCAAATTATTCAGCAGCCGGATGGTCCCGATATTGAAAGATTTTTCGTAGATCATTTTACCGTTTTCGTAGAATGTCAGCTCTGTGGAACCCCCGCCGACATCAATATATAAATAGGCAAATTCATTATCCAGACCTTCTGCGATGTGGTTTTCAAAAACCAGGGTTGCCTCTTCGTCACCGGAAATAATCTCAATATCGATTCCTGAAGTTTCCTTTACCTGCCGGATGATATCCTGACCGTTGGCAGCATCTCTCATGGCACTGGTGGCACAGGCCCTGTAATGTTCAACATGATAAATTTTCATCAGATCGCTGAAAATTTTCATTGAATCTATGACCATTCTTTCTCTTTCTTCCCCGATTTTCCCCAGCGTAAAAACGTCCATTCCCAATCGTAAAGGGATCCTGAGCAGATTAAGTTTGATAAATTCAGGTTTTTTATTGTTGATTTTTACTTCATTGATCAAAAGTCTGGCGGCATTACTTCCTATATCTATGGCTGCAATCTTCATTTCTTATTCGTTTTGGCTTTTAAATATCTGTATGTTTCTACCTGAGAACGGCATTCCTCTTTATCATTGCTGATATATTCGTTGCTCAGTTTTTTGTCTAAAATCCGGGCTTTTACATTATCACTCAACTGGATGTCGAGAATATCCTTTACTTCTTTCTTGAGATTTTTATCGCTTATTTTAGCAGCAGCCTCGATTCTGTAATCCAAATTCCTGGTCATCCAGTCTGCTGATGAAATATAGATATCTTCAGATCCTTTGTTATAAAAGTACATCACCCTGGCATGCTCCAGATATTCATCAACAATACTGATGGCTTTTATTTTTTCTTTAAAGTCTTTCTGATTAATTGCACAGTAGATCCCTCTTACAATCATTTTGATGACCACTCCCTCTTCGGCGGCTGAATACAGTTTTTCAATTAATCCCCTGTCGCTCACAGAATTCGCTTTGATAATCATTTCTGCTCTTCTTCCGGCTTTTGCCTCCTCGATTTCTTTATCAATATGATGAACGATCTTTTCACGCATAAACTGGGGGCAAACTAATAAATTCTTGCATGTTTTTAAAACCGGTAAATAATCTTCCTTCGGTTTTTTTAACACATTGAAAACTTTATTAATATCTGCCATTATATTCCGGTCCGCAGTCATTAATAAATGATCACCATAAATTCTGGCCGTTTTCTCATTGAAGTTTCCCGTACTTACAAATCCATACTGAATGGTTTTATTGTGCGCCCGTTTTTTGATCACACAGAGCTTGGCGTGTACTTTTTTATCCGGAATTCCAACCAAAACAGTAATTCCTTCCGGTTCCAGCATTTCTTTCCACTCAAGATTGGATTCTTCATCGAATCTTGCCTGAAGCTCAAGCATGACCGTTACTTCCTTACCGTTTCTCGCGGCATAAATCAATGCATTGATGATTTTCGAGCTGCTGGCCAGCCGGTATGCCGTGATCTGGATAGATTTCACGTCAGGGTCCATTGCTGCTTCACGTAAAAGATCGATCACAGGATTATATTTATGATAAGGGAAAGTAAGCAGGACATCATGTTTCAGAATGACATCTGTAACTCTTTCGCCATGTTCAAAAGCCTGGTGGGTAAAGGAGGTTCTTTCTACCGGTCTTTCATATTTTTCAAAAACATCCGGAAAGTCCATAAAGTGTTTAAAATTATGAATTTTTCCGCCAGGGATAATACTGTCTTTTTTGGTTAGGTTCAGTTTTCGGATCAGCAGTTCAAGCAAAGCTTTATCCATATCTTTATCAAAAACGAAACGCGTGGGTTTCCCTTTTCTTCTGTTTTTGAGACCCTTTTCTATTTTTTCAGCAAAATTGGTTCGGATATCATTATCCAGGTCCATTTCTGCATCTTTTGTTACTTTGAAAGCATGGGCGGCAAATTCATCATACCCGAAATAAGAAAAAATATGGGGAAGATTGAAGGTAATCACGTCTTCCAGCAGCATTACATCTTTTTCGTCAGGAGTCTCTGCAGGCAGAAGGACAAACCGGCCTACAAATCGTGAAGGAATTTCTATAATAGCATAGTTGCTTGAATATTGCCAGTCTTTTTTTCGCATAGCTACCCCCAGATAAAGGCTTTTATCTCTCATATAAGGCATTGGGGTATTTTCGTGAAGTAAAATAGGAATCACATTGGATTCTACCACTTCATCAAAATAATTTCTGACAAATTCTTTCTGCTTTGCAGTCAGGTTTTTCGATGTCCTAATAAATACTTTGTGGTCAGCCATTTCTTCCTGAATTGTTTTCCAGGTCTTATCAAAATTCTGCTGATGCCTTATCACGATCTCATTGATCTTCTGAAGAATCTTTGACGGTGGCTGGTAAAAAGACTCCGCTATCACTTTCTCCTTGAAATCCATGGCACGCTTTAATCCGGCAACCCGCACTCTGAAAAATTCATCTAAATTGTTGGAGAAAATTCCTAAAAAACGAATTCTCAGATGTAAAGGTACTTTTTCGTCCATCGCTTCCTGCAGAACCCTCTCATTGAAAGCAAGCCATGTGATATCTCTCGGATTAAAGTGTAATGACATTCTCTAGTTATATTTATCAAAAATAATGATTTGCAGGATTCTATTTTCTATTTTTTAAGTTAAACTTTGATTAATTTTTTACATTTTGTCTGCCTGGCATGTGCCTAAAGTACCGTATATAGCAATGTTTATCATAATGAAATGAAGGAATGTGTCAATTTGTCATGAATTTTTCTCTGGTACAGATATTGAGAAATTGAGAGTGTAAATTAAACTTTAAAATAGAAAAAATAAAAAATATTATGAGTAAAATAATTGGAATTGACTTAGGAACAACGAATTCATGCGTTGCAGTGATGGAGGGGAAAGACCCTGTAGTAATCCCTAACGCGGAAGGAAAAAGAACAACACCTTCTATCGTAGCATTTACAGAAGATGGAGAAAGAAAAGTGGGAGATCCTGCGAAAAGACAGGCTGTAACCAATCCGAAGAAAACAGTATACTCTATTAAAAGATTTATCGGTACGCACTTCAAAGAAGATGCAAAAGAAATCTCAAGAGTACCTTATGAAGTGGTTTCAGGACCAAACGATACCGTAAAAGTAAAAATTGACGACAGAGAATATACCCCACAGGAAATTTCTGCCATGACGCTTCAGAAAATGAAGAAAACGGCTGAAGATTATCTTGGTCAGGAAGTAACAAGAGCAGTAATCACTGTTCCTGCTTACTTTAACGATGCACAGAGACAGGCTACTAAAGAAGCAGGAGAAATCGCGGGTCTTAAAGTAGAAAGAATTATCAACGAACCTACCGCTGCTGCATTGGCATATGGATTAGATAAAAATCACAAAGACCAGAAAATTGCTGTTTATGACCTTGGTGGTGGTACTTTTGATATCTCTATCCTTGATTTGGGAGACGGTGTATTTGAAGTATTATCTACAAACGGAGATACCCATTTAGGAGGGGACGACTTTGATGATGTGATCATCAACTGGATGGCTGATGAGTTCAAAGCTGAAGAAGGAGTAGAGCTTAAATCTGATGCCATTGCATTACAAAGATTGAAAGAAGCTGCTGAAAAAGCAAAAATTGAATTGTCTTCTTCTCCACAAACGGAAATCAACCTTCCTTATATTACCGCTACGGCTACAGGTCCTAAACACTTAGTGAAAACTTTAACCAAAGCGAAATTCGAACAATTAGCTGCTGATCTTGTGAAAAGATCTATGGATCCGGTAGCGAAAGCATTAAAAGATGCAGGTTTATCAACTTCTGATATCGATGAAGTAATCTTGGTAGGAGGTTCTACAAGAATCCCGATCATTCAGGAAGAAGTAGAAAAATTCTTCGGTAAAAAACCGTCTAAAGGAGTTAACCCGGATGAGGTTGTAGCCATTGGTGCAGCGATCCAGGGTGGTGTATTGACAGGAGATGTAAAAGACGTTCTTTTATTAGATGTTACGCCACTTTCTTTAGGTATCGAAACCATGGGTTCTGTATTCACTAAATTAATTGAAGCGAACACGACAATCCCAACCAAGAAATCTGAAGTATTCTCTACAGCTTCTGATAACCAGCCGGCTGTGAGCATCAGAGTAGGACAGGGAGAAAGACCGATGTTCAACGATAACAAAGAGATTGGTAGATTTGATCTTACCGATATTCCACCGGCACCAAGAGGAGTTCCTCAGATCGAAGTTACTTTCGATATTGATGCTAACGGTATCTTAAGCGTATCCGCTAAAGATAAGGGAACAGGTAAGGAGCAGACTATTAAAATCCAGGCTTCTTCAGGTCTTTCTGACGAAGAAATTGAAAGAATGAAAAAAGAAGCTCAGGAAAATTCTGCAGCAGATGCTAAGAGAAAAGAAGAAGTTGAAGTATTCAACAAAGCAGACGGGTTGATCTTCCAGACTGAAAAACAATTGAAAGAGTTCGGAGATAAATTGTCTGCCGATAAAAAAGCAGCAATCGAAGCGGCTCACGCAGAATTAAAAACAGCTTTCGAAGCTAAAAACGGAGATGAGGTAAAAGCTAAAACAGAGGCTTTGGATGCAGCCTGGATGGCGGCTTCAGAAGAACTGTATGCAGCAGGACAAGGCACTCCGGGTGCCGATGCAGGAGCTCAGAATGCAGGAAACGCAGGAGGAGCAGAAGATGTGCAGGATGCAGACTTTGAAGAAGTCAAGTAAGTAGCAATTATCATCGATTAATATCGATTGAAATAAATTAGCAAATCGCTGTAAATGTAATGTTTACAGCGATTTTTTTTGTTTTTGCATTTTTTTTTAATAGTTGATTTTAATCGATTTTTGTTGTAATTTTGTATCTCATTTGTACCGCGTCTTAATAACGGAGTTTCTGCGTCTTATTATGTCTTATTCGGTCTAGTTTGATTTTTATTCTTTAAAATAGTTGTTTTATGGGCTTTAGTAATCTTAGAATACCAAAACTTTGCGAATTTTGTGAAAAACCATTTGAAGCGAAAAAAGTTACTGCTAGGTTTTGTAGTAAATATTGCTCAGAAAAGTCAGGAAAAAGACAGAAACAATTGGCTAAAGAAATGGAAGCGAGGCAAACGCTTTTAGAAAAGTCCGTTTCTAAAATTGCAGAGATACAAACTCGACCGTATATTTCCGTGAGTGAAGCAGTAACACTTTTTGGAATATCAAGAGATACTATTCACAGATTAATTAAAAGTAAAAAAATACCTGCCATCAATTTGGGAGAGCGACTTACTCGTGTAAGCAAAATCGATATAGAACAAATGTTTACGGCAGTTGAAATGCCAGATCAATCCAAGGAAATTCCTGAAAAACCCAATTTTGAAGTTGGTAATTGTTATACAATTTCCGAAATTAGTTCAAAATTCTACGCTGATCCAGGAACTGTAACAAACCTGATTAAAAGAAACAAAATTCCGACAAAGAAAGTTGGAAGTTTTGTGTATGTTCCTAAAAATTTAATTGATAAAATTTTTGACGGAAAATGAAAGAGCTATTAAAAACCAAAGTTACCGTGCGATTGCGAAAATCCGAATTCCGAAAAGAATGGTTTATTTATTTGGAAAGTTATCCTGTGATGATTCCTGGTAGAGATAAAGTTCAAAGAATCCGGGAATATTTGAACCGAAGCGTCACAACCGTAGATTTTGATAAGAAAAGACCTGCAAGAACAACCCAAGAATCCGTTTCATATAAACCTAAAAGAGATGACAATGGTATTATCGTTTGCAAAAGCGAAAATGATCGGGAAACAATGTTCTATGCTGATTCTATGCGTAAATTACGTCAGAGAGAATATGATAATATAGAGCTTTACAGCGAACTCGACAAAATTCAAGTAGAACAAAAAGAAAAATCGCAGGAGAATTTTGTGGGATATTTTGATCGGTTAGTTCATAAAAGACATAAAAACAATTCCGAATCTATTCAAATAAATTGGTATCGTTCGATAGAATTTCTAAAAGATTTTGGAGGCGAAAAAATTATGTTTTCGCAGATCAACACAAAATTCTGTGAACACTTTAAATCATATTTGTTGACTGCGAAAAGTGGTAGCAATAAAGAAGAAACTATTTCTCAAAATACGGCTTCAACTTATTTTTCTGTTTTCAAAGCTGCATTAAAACAAGCTTTTATTGATGGATATTTTACGACTGACATTTCTGCCAAAATAAAAGCGATTCCGCACGAGGAATCAAGACGAGAATATTTAACACTTGATGAACTTAATACTTTAGTTGAAACGCCTTGCGAACTTGAAGTTCTTAAACGAGCAGCACTTTTTTCAGCCTTAACAGGTCTGCGACATTCCGATATTCAGAAACTAACGTGGAACGAGATAAGTATTGAAAACGATCAGGCAAAAATAAATTTTACTCAAAAAAAGACAAAAGGTGTAGAATATATGCCGATGTCTAAACAAGCATTACAGCTTTGTGGTGAAGTAGGTCTTCCAAATGATTTGATTTTTAAAAATCTAACTAATCCGGCTTGGATTTCCCGACCACTTAAGAAGTGGATTGAAAGTGCTGGAATTACTAAAAAAATAACTTTCCATAATTTTAGACACACTTTTGCAACACTTCAACTTTCGAGTGGAACTGATATTTACACAGTGAGTAAAATGCTAGGTCATACGAACGTAAAAACTACGCAGGTTTATGCAAAGGTTGTTGATGAAAAGAAAAATAAAGCTTCTACAGCTATTCATTTAAAAAACTTATAAAATGCACTTGAAATATTTCGAATATATTGTCATCTACCTTTCTGTTCTATTAGTATGTACAATAGGGGGAGCGTTAGCAAGAATTTCTTTTCTTGGAAAAGGTGGTGACGAATATACCGCAAATATTGTATTTTGGTCAATCACAGCATTAAGTATATTATTTTATGCACTTATAATTTTATTTCTCGATGGGATAATTGTTTTATTCAGAAAGATTTTCCCTAAAAAAGCCAGTTCTGAAAATTCTACTGAAGATTTTATTCCATCTGAAAATCCTGAGAATGTTGGGGAGAAGCAAAAACAAATAATTGATGAAAATACACCAATTTACTTAGTCGAAAATTCGGAGAAAAGTATTGTGAATCAAACTACAGAATCCGTAAATCTGGAATCTGTAAGAAAAACTCAACTCCAGCAAAAGCAACAGAGTGAAATTGCAAAACTACAAATCGCTCTGGATTATACTAGGAATCAATTTGCGTTATATGTAACAGATGAAGATCTCGATGCACTCTGTAATGCCGTAAGTTCATACTCAAAAAAAGAAGAGATTCCTAACGGTATTTCTGTCCATACCAAAGAATTATCTAATCTAGATCTTTATCATTTCGGTTGGAATATTTGGAATTATTTTAGACCAATAAAACAGGAAGAAATTTCAAAATTATTAAAAAACTATTTTCGTTTCGCTTGACGATATTGATTTAGATAGTATCAAGTCACATTTGAAAGATGAACCTCAAAAAGGTAATATCAAAATTCAAGAAGACTTGACAGGCTACCAAAGAACATAAAAAATCACAAAATGAAGTGTATGTTTAGTGATTCCTCTGTGATTGCGTGTTTATAGCAATCACAGACGAATCACTTTTTTTCTTTGCACCATAACAATTAAAAACAATAGTTATGGATAGTAATGACATTTCATTTGAAAACCTGCCACGAGCAGTCGCACATTTGGTTAGCGAAATAGCTGAAATTAAATTTCTGGTAGAAAGGAAAGAACCTCCGATAATTCCCGTAAAAAGAATTCCGATTGATATTGCAGAAGCTTGCCAAATTATAGGTAAAGCAAAACCTACGGTGTACACTCTTGTGCGGAAAAGATTGATTCCTTGTTATAAAAATGGCAAGAAACTCTACTTTTTTGAAGATGAACTATTGGATTGGATTTCGAAAGGAAAGAAAAAAACCTTACAAGAAATCCAATCTGAAGCGGAAGCAAGTTTCAGAAAAAATTCAAGAAAGGCAAATGTGGATTCTAACCAAAATCTACAAGGATGAGCCAAAAAATCCCCTACATCCGAGTTGGAACCACCTATTATAAAGTGATAGAAAAGCCATTAATTTCTGGCGATAAAACTTCAGTTTTGGTAAGATGGAATCGAGAAACAATTGTGTGCGATCACGGAAAAACATATGTGTCAAATGTGCCAAAATTTGATGGTTTCTGTTGCATTCCGGAGCATTTAAATTATCAACAAATCGTTCAAGGTTTCTATAATATTTACAATGAAATCCCATTTCATCCTTCATCTGAAACAGAAGATTTGAAATCTAAAATTCCATTTTCTTTGAATTTTGTAGCGCACATTTTCGGTGAACAACTGGAAATGGGTTTGGATTATTTGAAAATTCTCCTGCAATTTCCAACACAAATTCTACCTATTTTATGTTTGGTGTCAAAAGAACGAGCTACCGGAAAATCAACATTTATCAAATGGTTGAGAGAGATTTTCGGATTGAATATGACGTACATCAAAGGAGATTCATTTGGAAGTCAATTCAACAGCGATTGGGCAGCAATGTTGTTGGTGGCAATCGATGAAGTTTTTTTCGATAAAAAAGAAATCACGGAAAGATTGAAATATCTATCGACAACTAATAAAGATAAACTCGAAGCCAAAGGAAAAGACAGAGAAGAAATCGATTTTTTCGCCAAGTTTATTTTGTGTTCCAATAACGAAGAGAATTTTATTCAAATCGATGAAAACGAAATCCGATTTTGGATTTTGAAAATCAATCCGATCAAAATGGAAAACACTGAGTTTTTAAATAACCTCATTTCCGAAATCCCCTATTTTCTTCGGTTTTTAATTGAAAGACCATTTTCAACGGAAAAGAAAACAAGAATGTGGTTTTCTGCCGATGAGATCAGAACAAAAGCACTGCAGAAATTAGTTTTCAAAAACAACAATAAACTCGAATCTAAAATTATAGAATTGCTTTATGAGTTTTTTGAAAGCAACAATGATGAGGAAATTAATGTCGTTCCGCAAGACTTGCTGAATATGATGAATAGGATGTTTCGCCCAACTTACTGGACAAGAAATGATATTCGAAATCTTTTAAAAGAAACTTGGAAATTGAATCCACAAAATAATGGTTTGACTTACATCAGATACGACCTTGATTTTGCAGGAATATTTTACCAAAACAATTCAGTTGGTCGCTATTTCACCATAAAAAAGGATTTTATTCTTAATAAACGTGTTGAAATGTTGAATTGATTGATAATGAATAGAAAATCAGATACTTCAAACTCAACAAAATCCTCAACAAACTTTTAAACCCAACTTTTTGTTGAATGTTTGTTGAGGGTAAAACCTCTAGTTTGTTGAATTGTTGAGCTTTTGTTGAGGTTTTAAAGATAATTAAATCAGTAAGTTACAAGATTTCCTCAACAATTCAACAAAAAATATCTCACCCAAAACACGGAAAATTTACAGCTATGAATTGCAAACAATTTAATACAATACCGTTGGAAGAAGTCCTCCTTTCTCTCGGACACCTTCCAACGAAACAAAATGAAAAAGAAGCTTGGTATCTCAACCCCTTTGCCAGCGAATCCCAAGCCTCTTTTAAAATCAATAAAAGTCTAAACAAGTGGTACTTATTCTCAGAAGGAATCGGTGGAAACAATACTGACTTTATGAAGAAGTATCTGAATACTTCAGTAAATGGAGTTTTAATTTGGGCAGAAAACCAGAACTTTTCTTCTTTTCAAAATCAAAATATTCCTGATCAGAAGTTCGAAAACCCGAGTAAAAATTATGAGATACTTGACGTTAATGAAATCCAGCATCCTGCACTTTTGGAATATTTAAGAGAAAGAAAAGTTGGAACCCAAACTCAGTTCTTAAACGAAATTCATTATCGGATGAAAGATAAAAAGTATTTCGGAATTGGTTTTAAGAACGATTCTAATGGTTATGAAATCCGTAATAAATATTCAAAAATTTGTTTGGGCAAAAAAGATGTTTCTACCATAAAAAATGGATCAGAATCGCTCCGAGTGTTTGAGGGGTTTTTCGATTTTATTTCCTTTAAAAATGTAGAGATTTTTTTAGAAAAAGAACCGTCGGATTACATCATTTTGAATTCCGTTTCAATGATTTCTAACATTAAAAACTCACTTGAAAATTATGAAAACATTGAGCTTTATTTTGATAATGATGAAGCCGGAAATCGTGCTGTTGAAATGATTAGAAATGAAAATCAAAACGCAGAAGATTGTCGGGTTTTGTATTCAGATTTTAAAGATTTGAATGATTGGCTGGTTCACAAAAATCCAACAAATGAAAGACAAGTGAAACTTAGGAGAAGGTGAGTAAAATAAACACAGGTAAAATACGGTGGGTAGTTAGTGCAAAAAGTACCCAAAGTTTACAATAAGCGTAACCGCTGATTGTAAAATTTGGCTTTTTGATTTCTTCCTATCGTCAGAAATGTTTTGAAATACACTTAAATATAACACAATGGAAAAAGACTTTTTACAGGATTTCATACAGCAAGCTGCCAAAGAAAATGCAGAAAAAATTGCTAGGGAAAAGAGAAAAAAATATTTCCAGGAATTAGGTCGGAAAGGTGGATTGAAGACCAAAGAAAATAAAAAGCTGGATAAGGTTGTTTCGATCAGAATGACCAATTCCGAATACGAAACTCTCATTCAAAAACAAGAAAAATATCCGTTAAAATTGTCCACGTATATTCGGAATGTTTTGTTCGAAAAAGAACTCAAAATTAATGAATTTCAAACTGATGAAGTCTTACTTCAATATGGAACTCACTTTAAAAAAATTACCAATCTTTTACGAAATCGTGAATGGAATGTTTTTGAAAACAAGAAAGAGATTTTATTAAAAATTGAAAATTTAGTCGAATTGATTCATCAATATATATATTCAAAAATGCAGAAAGATGAATAATTCTGCAACCACAAGAACCATTACAAAAATCGCTTTGGAATATAATGGAAATGACAAAGGTACAGCCGAAATGATTTCGTCAAATTGTCTTTTAAGTTCAAATCCGGAAGGTCAGTATTTAGAAATGAAAACAGTAGCCGACCGAAATCCCAAAGTAAATAAATGGGCATTGACGGGCTACATTTCTCAACCGGATGAAATTGGTAGAAAATTGAAGGATGAAGAATTTTTAGAAATCGCAGTCAAAGCTTTGGAAAAAATTGGAGTGACAAACAAAAATCAGTACCGATTGGATATTCACAACAGCACAAAGCATAAGCACATTCATTTTATCGTGAACAGGATTAATATTTCGGGGAAATGTACCGTGAAAGCACACGATATCGGAAAGAGATTTGGTGAAGCTGTCAGAGAAGTCTGCAAAGAAAAAGGATTATTGACTGATATAGAGATTGGAATTCAGAAAAAAGCTGAGATACTAAAAAACTTAACCGAAGTTATTAGGTCAGAAGATAATTTTGAGGATCTGATCTTGGGAATGAAGAAAAGAGGTTTTGAAATTCAATTGTCCTCAAATGTCAAAGACGGGATTTCGGGAATGCGAATTGTGATGGAAAAAGACAAAAATTTTCAAACTGAAAGGATCTATAAAGCTGGTTACAAATTATCTGAAATCTCAAATCAACTGAAAATTTCTGAAATAAAATCTCTGTTTGAAATAAAAAAAGCGGTTAAGGAAGCACAAAAACACGGTGATAATTTTAAGGAATTTCGGGAAAATCTACAACAAAAAGGATTTTCTATGAACATCCAATACAAAGGAGAAATTAAAGGCGGTCAAAAAAATAAAATTCAAGATTTCTGGATAAATAAAATTGATAATAGTCAAGAGAAAAACGAATTCTTTTTTCGGAAAAATGTAGGGTTCTCTCTGTCGTCAATAGATTCTGATATAGGTGATGTTCTAAAATCATTGAATCAAAATATTGTAAAAAATGATGCGAGTAATCATCTGAGATCAGAAACAAATGAAAGCTTAATAGAAATTGCAGGCGGATTATTAGGTGACTTCCTTAATCCAACCTATGTTTCTCAGGATGAAGATGTGCTCTGGAAAAAGAAGCGAAAATTAAGACGATAATCAAAAATTTAAAAAATAAATATGGAAAATGAAAATAAAGAATCTAAAAGTAACGGAATGGAACTTTTAGAAAATGTGATCAAATCAAATATGGAAAATAGTGAACAAAATATCAAACTTCAGTTTGCCATCCAAGACCTTACGACGCTGTTGAACGATGTACAGATGAGTTTGCAAGAAGGACATTCAATCAACAATGAAACTGTAGTCTTTTTTAAATTAGAGCAAAACAAAAGAGACGAATTCATTGCCAACATTCCTACTCATATAGAGACAATTCTTTCAAAAGAAGCTAAAGATTATTTAGAAGATTTTGGAAAGAATATAAAATGGAAGAAGCAATTTATTTGGATCGGAATTGGAGTTTTTGTCTTTACAGTTTTAGTATTTATTACCTCCATCAATTTCGCAACCAATTGGTACAAAGAAAGCATCAAGGCAAAAAGTGAACTACGCCAAGATATTTTAAATGAAATTGCTGATGAAGGGAGAAAAATCTACGATGAAAATGAGATTAAAATATTGAGTGATAATACTCAAGTAATGCAATTGTGGATTAAAAATAACCCTAAAAAAGCGGAAGATTTTTTAAGGTTTAAAGATGGATTTGAAGCAAATAAGAAAAAATAATGGTAGAAATTATCAATCAATATAATCTATCTATTCATTGTTAGGGTCTTACAGTTTACACCGTAGATATTAATGAAATCTAAGCAAATAATTGTACTTATAGATTTAAGTAAAAACTTAAACTGATAAATACAATTACTGACAAATCCTATTGATGCAATTCGTATATTTGAGATTTAGCCTAACTGCATCTTAAATCCTATTAATTATTATGACAATAAAAAAACCAAGTGAATTTGCAATAAATATGAATTTAGATAAGATGATGATATTGCAACAATCTGATTTACATTTAGTAACTAATATGCAGTATTTTGATGACCAATCTCCTTGTCATTTATATTTTATTGGAAAACGCCCGAGAGTAACCGTTGTTGAAAATAGCCTAAGATTGTTTGAGGATTATTTTGAATTAACATTCAGAATTCAGAAAAAAAATGATTTTGAAGAGCTCGGAGTTAAACTAGAAAATAATTTTTCAACAAATGATATAGAATTAAAAACAACTTACCCATTTAATATGTTTGAGATTTATGATGGAGGCACATTAGTATTAAATGCAAAATCGACTGTTTTTTTGCAATCTTTTCTTACATATCCATATGATACTGCTTTTTTAGATTTCGAAATATTATATGTTGGACAATCTTATGGAGTTGAAGGTGCAAGGACTGCTCCCGATAGATTAGTTAGTCATTCAACTTTACAAGGCATTTATTCAGAAGCAATTATAAATAATCCGGATAGTGAGATATGGATTGCTTTGGCTTCGTTTGAACAATTTAATTTAATGATGTTTGATGGTCGGACTAAATTCTCTGACGAAGAAAGAGATAATGATAGAGAAAGATTTGTAAATATTTATGACAAATTAAATTACGAGGGTATAAATGAGCAACAAAAAATAAATTTTACAGAAGCTGCCCTAATTAGATATTTCCAACCACCGTATAACAAGATTTATAAAGATTCATTTCCTAACCCAGCTCACAAAACATATTCAGAGTGTTATGATTTAGATATAAATTCTATCTGTATTGAGTTGCAAACTAGCGATATCGTTAATTGTATGTTTTTTTCAGAATCTGTAAATAGAAGTCCTATTCATATGAAGGATTTTCAATTGCACTCTACTGAAGAACGTAGAAGTATGTTCAATTTTTATTAAAAGCAACTAAAGAAAAATAAACTTTTGCTCTACACAAAATGAAATTCAACTTTCAAGTTTAACGTTTAGGTTGATATTTGTATTTTAGTAGAAATTCCCCTTGTATTGAAATTTTCAAATTATCAGAAAAATAGAGCACAATTCCAGACAAAAATAATTTATGCATCCATCAGATAAATTTTTGCTTGTTCGTAAGCATATTTTTTCGACCTTTAGGCTTCACGGTTTAACATCAGCTTTAAATATTATAGATAATTATCGTAAAAACAATGCTATAGATGATAAACATTACAAAGGAATTCGTGCTGAGTTAGGCTTTTTTTCTTCTCATAGAAAAGACTTTGGTTTGTTTGAAAGTCTAGATTCAGGAAATCACGCTGATTTTATTGGTAATATTAAGGGTTCAACTTATGGTATAGATGTCACAACCAATTTAGATTTTAAAGATTTAGAAACATATACTGAAAATCAAAAAGATGGTTACGAGTATCTTATTGCATTGGTAAATCCAGACACTTTAAAACTGGAAGAAATATTTAATATAAACTTTCCATTTTGTGCTGATTGCGGGGGAAGAATGATCGATATTTTATATTTAGAACCTTCAGGTTGTGATAACGAAGGCTTCATCAATTATTCATATAATCAAAGAGCAGTTGCTATTTGCAGTTTCAATCCAGAACACTCAATTTCAAAGAAAGAAACCAATTTTATGACAGTTGATTTTTCATCGCATATTAATGATTATGCTAATAATCTAAATTTTGGAGAATCTTTAACACATATAGATATTAAAAAAGAGATTGATAGATATGCTATTTCCAATTTAAAATTTTTTAGAAAAGAACTGAACTCAAATTTAATGGCTTGCGGATTCCCTGAATACATTGTAACTAATCCGCACTATGGAGAAGGCTATAATGGTACAAAAATCTATTTTAAAAGACCTTTTATAAAAAATGAAGTTGATGAAATATATGATTTCGATTTTAGAGATTTATTATAAAATCGATTGGAAAATATTCCCTACTATAAATTAAAATGCTTTTTTATTTCTTCTTCAGAACTGAGATATTGCTCATCAGTTAATTTCCAATTGATTTCTTGGCCAGTGATTTCATCACAATAATGCTCTCCATTAGCTATAAGAATTTTTTCAGGCGTTTTATAAAGTATTTGCGTACTGCATACTTGAGGTGTGAAATATTTATCAACAGTTTCGATTGGGATAACCAAATTTGCCCCAAAATAGTTGGTTTGAACACTGGGAAACATCACTCCTTCCACTTGAGGATGTTCTAAAATTAAATTTGTGTAAGCAACTGAAATTTTATAGTCATCATTTTTTTCAATCTTTCTTGCAAACTCTTCACTAATAAATATTAAAAATTCCTTGTAGAATTCGATATCATCTTCATCTAATTCATCTGCAAATCCAATCTGTTTTTCAAAACTCCTTTCAATGTCAGGATTGTTTTTAATTGCTTCTTCAGCAAATACCATTTCAGCAACAAAGAATTCCTCATTATTAATCCATCTGCTTATAGTGTACTTTTCTCCATCAAGGTTAGATCCATCTTTATCTTGAAATAATTTGGATGTTTCTGCAATTGCGGTTATTCGGGGCTTGTCAATCGGAGACGTTTTGATTGCACCATAGAACATAACCTGATGTGGTTTATTAGCACGTCCATATTCTGTAAGGAAGTTGTCAATTATGTTTCTATCCTTAATATATCCTAAATCATCTATACTGTTGTAGAGAGCGTCTCCTTTATTCAATCTTGCTCTGTCGAGTTCTCTATTTTTATGAAATTTCGCTAATGGAATTGGAATACGTCTAACAGATTCTCTTAATAATGTATAGATTTCATCATACGAGATTGTATCTAATTTTTTTGAAAACTCTTTTAATTTTTCAAATGCTTCTTCTTTGGTCATATTAATGAAATAGAAATGTAGAATTATTTATTAATAAGCTTTTCAAGTCGATCCATCATTTCATCTTTTTCTTTCAACATCCTTTCGTACAAAGCAATCTTTTCTTCGTGAAGTTTCACAAATTGGTCGATTTGATTTACCGTGGAATTGTAAAATACAGACGCAGGTTGTTGACAATTATCAAATGTATTTGAAATGATATTAATTGCTTGTTCTTCATCAAAGTTTTGAATCGCTTCTACCGGAATTTTCAATACTTCGGAAATCCTTTTTAGCAAAGGATCTTCTATTATTTCCTTCTGTTCAAGCAAAGAAATTTTCTTTTGATTCCAATCATCACCCAAGTCAAAAGCTAAAGCTTCCTGCTTTATCCCTAGCATCTCTCTAAAGCGTTTTACATTTCTTCCCTGATGTACTTTCTGTTCCATAGCGGTTATCAAATTTTAAAGGCTCAAAGATAAAGCCATTTCTGTTAAATCGTCTGAATTGTAAAGTTAAAAAATTATCCTGTAAAATATCCATTTCTTTAGATATAATATCCAGTTTTTGTATTGATTATGAGCTTTTGATAATGGTAATTCGTATCAAGATAAAACTTAATTATTATGAAAAAGAAGAAAATAGATTTTGAAGCTGAGTTTTGGGACAGCTACAGAAAACATACTTGTCTGTCATTGATTGATGCATTCTTTGAAATGGATTACCTATCTGCCGTAAAAGATAGATTGTTTGACATCATAAATTATTCTACGAAATGTGAAGTTCTAATGAAGGATGATCCTTCGCTCGTATTTCACTTTTACCTATGTATGCGCTCATTTATTAGAGCAAGTTATCTATTACAATTAAAAGCAAAAAAATGGAAATTGAATGATCCTCCGGAATATACATCCAGATTATTACAGGGCTCACTTTCCAATGAAGAGTATGATAATCCATTTCTTGTTTTCCAGAACGCTTTTAAAGAATTTACCTTAAAGGAGTTTGAGTATTTCAACACACAAATTGTTTATTTCTCTTTAGGAGCATATTCAGATGAACCGGAAGCTAATATCATCACTCTTTTTATCCACCTAAACAAAATGTTGGATGCCGCACAAATCATTCGTGAACGTGGCTTTGAAAAGATTAAAAAGTAAGATATGAACTCTTTAGAATATTTTATGCAATTTCAAACTTGAATAGGCTTTCGTGCTTTCCCAACTTTATCTAACAAAAAATTTGATATGAAAAAGAAAACAGAAAGCCGTTTGATCAAAAATATTGATCAAGCGCAAATTACTTTTCCAGTGCTTTTGGAAAAACGGCAGAGACAAGAATTGATAGACGGGATATTCAAACTAATTAAAAAATTAGAAAATCCTGAGATTGACAGACTTTTAAACCATTATGAAGATTTCATACAGAATTATGATCTCAAAGATCTACTCTATGGAAACATTGAAGTCCTGAATGCAAGCAGGCTTGACACCAAGACAGCAGCAATAATGTCCTGCCTGCTGGCAATGATCGCCTTCAGCTCAGAACTTTTAGATAATGAAGGAAGAATGATTCCACTAATCGACATACCAGAAGACAATATTGCTGTATCAGCAATTGAATATATTAGAAGCTCTATTGTGTTAGATGATCTTTTAGAATATTTGCTTTATAGCATAATTTCTATAGTAGGTGGTGAATACTATATGGCATTTCAGCAAAAAATAGCAAGCGAGAATTTCTCAAACGAAGATATTCTTCATCTTGAGAATGATGGAGAGTTGAATGAACACATCGATCTGATGGCATGGTTTGCAGTGATGCGATTATTCTTAGAATCTGTTTACTTTTATTTTAATGATGAAAATCACAATATCAAAAAACCATTATAATGAAAACTTCAAATCAATTTCAATTTACACAGATTGGTCACGAATTTATAGATAGTTCAATCAATCAACTTTTTAGACAACATTATCTTATAATTCAGATATTCTTTAACCAAACTGATGATTCAGGCTGCGCTCATCTCATAATTGTTGTGGAACACAAAAACGATGTTGATGAGTTAATGCGAAAAAAGTGGGTCGATAAAGCTTTCAAAGAGTACAAAGTCAAAGTCTGTGTGTTTTATTCTTCAGAAATCCACCATAGATTTTCTCTTGGAGATCCTTTCATTGAGCTGTATTGTAGACCATCAGCAATTATTTATCAAAATGCTGATTATGGAAAGCCATTGATTATTAAAAGGAATTGGAAAAAATTTAGTAATAAGTTTGAGGACTATAAAGATTCTCTGTTTCACGATCACGATCTTTTATTAACACAGGTTAGAGGATTTCTCACCGACGAATCATCAGTAAGTGCCTTGTTAGCTTATGAAAATGTTTTCAAATATGATTTCAGATACTTGGAAGAATTATATACTGGAAATGGATTCAATTCAGAAAATCTGAACGAAAGAATAAGGAACCTTTCAAAACATATTCCAGAAATACAAAGCCATTTCGTCTGTCAAAGCAGAAGCGAGTATTACCTTATTCATTTAATTGGGAAAGCTAGAGAAGCATCAAAAGATGATCTATTTTTTAAAAATGAAATGTTTGAAGCGTTCCGTATAGCTGAGGATAGTCTTTCCGGAATGATTGAAAAACGTTTGCATCAATTAAAGAACATGATAAAAATAGGATGTTCTGACAAGGAAGACATTAATGAAACAGCAGAGACAAACGATAAAGATGCGGTTCTAGATATTGCTGTGGAAGTAATTGTAAAATCCATCGAGGTCGAAGAAATCTATATCTTTCACAAAGCTGTTTATGGTAGTAATACAACTTATTACTTACTGTTGCTTGGTCTTAATATTGGTAATGATAAATTGAAATCCATAACACAGTCACTTAAAAGTCACACTGGTGATCAGTCTGATTTTGTTTTGATCAGCCACGACCGATATTGGATTCAGAAGAATCTGTACTTTTATCAAAGTTTCTTTGCAAATGTTATTCAAAGCAAAAATAAAATTTACCAATCTTATCCGTTTCATCCGGAGCCTCACTGGGAATATCCCCATACTCCGATCTATGCTGATCTTGACTATTACTTTGAAGCGGCCACGAAATTTTCTGAACAATTCCTTGCACTAGCTGAAGATGAGAAAGAAAATTATCAGGGTCTACCATACTTTTTTACATTGTTTTTTCTTTCATTTTGCAGAACATATATTTATGCAAAGCTTTACTATATGCCGAATTATCCAATTACAGTTTGTGGCGACTATGTGAGTTTGCAAATCCTGAATTGCGAAAATACAATTACATATTTGAAGAATTCTGGACTAAGTTCTTTCCGTATCTAGAATACCATATGGTTCTTCATCACCATATCACACATTTGAAAAAAAAAGATGTGGCTCAAATGAAGGTGATTGTCGAAAAACTAATGCAAAATTTACAAGAAATACCATCAAAAATTCGTTGAAAGATAATTTTCGGATTTATTATAATCCATAATCATTGAATTTTTGATTAAAACTTTAACATCAAAATATATGTCTCAATTAAAAGAAATAAAAAAAATACCTGTAAAGGAGGTACTTGAGTATTTTAAAAACGAAGGTATGATTGTCACCAAGGAGGAAGTGGAATTGATTATGGAATTTCTCTATTTTCTTACAGAGAGTGTTATTCGAAAATATTTTACTGATGATTGTGAGTAGAGGAAATGATTCCATAACTAAAGAAAAATTCCCAAGCATTGAATAATGTTTAATGATACAATCTATAAAATTGATTTGGAATGGCTCTAAAAATTAGTTATAATGATAAATGCAGATTTGTTTATTCCCCATTAACAAAAATTGGTTTCCAGTGTTCGGGAAATTTATAGCCATTCCACAAAATATTGAATCTTTGTTGAGTACAAACTCCAGCTCTCACATAAAACACTGCATAGAAAATTTTATAAACAGGATGGTTGGAATAACCTAGAACATCTATGAGTATATCCTCAATAGTTTTAATGAGTCTTGCTTCATCAGTTGCATACTTGTACTCAACTGCAACATTTAGTGATGGAATGAGGATATCTGGCTTGTAGCATTTTGCTTCTTTATAAAATGGTTCTGATAGACTTATGTAATCAGGAAAAGTAGCTTTTATTACGTGTTTTACAGAATTGTAAACTTTTGTTTCATTTAATGGCTTTACGTCAAGTTCTCTAATTATATAAGAGGTGTGAGAAAGAATGTTTTCAAGGTATATTAATCCAATATCTTTATTAATTCTTTTATCAAAAGCCTCAAAAGACAAGAGAAATTTATTTATTGAATATAATTCATTACGAAGTGATCTTGACTTATTAAAAAAAAATAGATTAGTTGTTTGCTATAAAAAAAGGGATTAGGAAATTAGTGCCGCTAAACAAAAAAAAATCCTATCCCTTGTACCAAGTACTAAGCAAAGATACAATAGAATTAGAAATTGCACCTTATATTCCAATTGGAAAAAGAGGTTTCAAATCAAAAGCACCTATTTGTGAGATTATTAACTGTATTTTATATAAACTTAAAACAGGCATTCAATGGTATCTTTTACCTGTTTTACAATTGTTCAGTAAAGAAGTTCTACATTATAAGACAGTTTTCGGCTACTACCGTCAATGGTGTAAAGCCGGAATATGGAGAGCCTGCTGGAGTGGTATTTTACAAAACAATAAATCAATGATCGATTTGTCCAGCGCAGATGTAGACGGCAGCCACACTCCGGCGTTAAGGGGAGGTGAAGCCGTTGGATATCAGGGTAGGAAAAAGCGTAAAACAACTAATGCCCTTTATTTGTCGGATCGAAATGGCTTGCCACTGGCCATGTCGATCCCTGTGTGTGGAAATCATAACGATTTGTTTAATATTGAAAAACATTTTACAGAAATGACCAATTTTTTACAGGAGTCGGGTATCTCATTGGATGGTCTTTTTGTGAATTTTGATGCCGGATTTGATGCGGAGAATCTACGTTTAAGAGCGTCAGAATTGGGGATAATAGCCAATATTGCTCATAATAAAAGAAACTCTAATACAGATAATGACCATTATTTTGATCATCAACTATACAAAGAGCGATACGCCATAGAAAGAACAAATGCCTGGCTGGATAGTTTCAGATCGGTGCTCAACAGGTTTGATACCACCATTACCAGCTGGATAGGATTTAATTATTTAGCTTTTATTGTTATTGCCTGTAAAAAGATGATGAAAAAGTCGAGATGAGTTCTACATATATAATAGGTTTGTCCAAAATCGTCATCTATTAAAACACTTATACCTACATAAGTTGGATTTAATATGTGTTCTAAATCTTTTTTGAAAATTTTCAAAAGCTCATTACTATTTTGTGTTTCAAAATAATTCAGTAAGAGCAAATAAAGTTCAATTATAGAAGAGTTGAATTTGTAGTGAATTTGATCAATTTCTTTCTCAACATATTCTTCTTCGCCTTGTTCACAGAAATCTAATTTTATATTTAAATGTTCGACTTGCGCAATATAGTTTTCTAACGCACTTATTTTTTCATTTATAATTTTTTCTTGATAATAAATGTTTCTCATTGCATAAATAATTAAATAGTTAAACTTGCGTGCTAGATAATGTGGTCTTGTTATAAAATGATGGTATGAAACATTTACAACTCAAAGTATTTTTACAATGATTTTTGTTTGAAGTTATAGCCTTCAATTACAGTTGAAGCGTCAAGTACTAGATTATCAAAGCCACATTACAAAAGTTAAAGTGTTTTTACACCTTTTAAGTGTGAGTGTTATATCACCCGCAATGAGTTTTTCCAGTTGTTATTTTATTTTATTTTATTTTATTTGAAATTTCACCTCATATAATTTATTGCTAATGTCTGAGTAGGCAAAAGTTATATTTTCATATAAAGTGCTGATTATTGCAATTTTATAAGTTTTTAAAGTTTCTATGGTTTTTTAAGCTTTTCAATTACTTTATAAACGTGTGATCCTAGTAATTTAGGATATGTACTATTATCTGCATCTAGTGCTTTTGCTTGTTGAATTGCAAAATCTACATTGGGAAGAAATAGTTCTGGTTTAGGGTTGCTTTTATTATAAGAACCTAAAATTTCTGTAATTTTAGAATCAACGTAATTTTTCTTATTGCTTATTCGGGCATTTTTCAAAATTAATTTTTGCTCATCGTCACTATATTCTGTCAAATCTTTAATATGAAGTAACAGCCAAAACTCGAAACAAGGATTACTTACTGCTACATACATGTTTGACTGCTTTTCACATTCAGAAATAATATCAGGAATACTTTTCCATTTATCAGTGTCTATTATCATCCACAGCTCATCAGTGTCTTTAAAATTATATTCGTCCTTTGCTTCTTTTTTTAATTTTCTAAAGACGTGATTAGGTGCGCTGTTAGTATCTGTTTTCGGTCTCTTTAAAAGATGTAGAAATATTAAAGCTTCATCAAATAATTCTGAATTTTTAAATTCCTCAAAGTATATTTCTTCTGTATCATTACCTTCAAAAGCTAATACAATGATTTTTTCTTTTTCTAAAGAATTGCTTTCTCGAAATAAGTCCTCTCTTTCTCTTGGCATAGCTTACAAATGATTGTGGTTTAAAATTGTAAGTTTGTTTCGATTTCCTATTCGAGGTATTGCTTTAAATCGTCCTAATAAATAGTCTTTCCTAATTTCTTTGTCAAATCGAACGTTATACTCTTCAAGTGAATGTAGTCTGCTTGCTCCTTCATTGTCTTTCACTACAAACCAAACTTCATCTTTGCGCAGCAATTTTTGGGTCAATAAAGAAGACTCGTGACTCGCTATAATGAGTTGACTATTTATATTTGTAGCTTTTGAAATGAAAAGGTCGATTAAATCGTACATTAAGTTTGGGTGTAAACTTCTTTCCATTTCATCAATGATAAATACGTTGTCACCTTTTAATAAATCCATCAACAGAGGTATGAAATCCATGATTCTATTAGTTCCATCAGATTCATCACTTGTGTCAAACTTTTCTAATTCGTCTTGCCCCTTGACAGGATGTTTTGTCATAAATTTTTCTACTACTAAATCACTATCCTTAACAGATAGGAAATATGTCGTATTTCTGTTAGATAGAATTGAAGCTCTTAAATTTTCAGACTTCTTACTTAAAAGATCTTCTTTAATTTTATTTAAAATAGACCTTGGTATATCAACACTTTCAAAATCAATCTTCTCAAGACACACACCATTAATTCCTGTATCAAAATATTTTAAGAACTGCTCAAAAGTTGTTAGTAATTCTTCGTCTTGGTTTAATTCGAATTTTAGGCCTTCATTATATTTGTCATCTGGAAAAATTACTTTTAGAGAATTTTGGAACCAATCTATGACATTTAATAAATCTTCAATCTCTGAAACATTTTCTTTAACTTTTCTAGTTCTGATTTCATTTAAAAACAATTGATTATTAGGTGTGCCTTTGGCTATGAATTTTAAAAATTGTTTCTCTTCTTCAGATTTTATTTTTCTTAAAATGTTGCTTAAATCATAAATCTGGTTATTCTCTATATTTCTTTCAAAAATTTTTATCTCATTTTTCAAAGTAATTTCAAATAACCATTCTTCCTTTATAGTAATAGAATCAAATACAAAACCGTAAGCATAATTTTTACCATTGTGTTGAATCACATATTCAATTCTTGAATCTTTATCATTGGAGTTTTTGTCTAATCTAAATTTTTGATATTCGATTATAGAGTCAGATTTTGTCCCTCGTAAGACCAATCTCTTTCCAAATTCTATAGCTTTAATGAGGTTTGATTTGCCAGAAGCATTTGCGCCAAATAATACAGAGGTTTTCAAGACAGAAATTCCTTTAACTTTTTTGGTTTTATGTTCTCCTTTTAAAGTTCCTTTCCCAGGTAGTAATGAGAAATTCTGTCTATCATTAAAGGACGAAAAATTCTCAATAGAAAACTTTATTAACATAAGATTTGTTTTATAATGAGTAAATGTAGTGATTTTTTCACATTCGTTTACTTTTATTTTTATATTTGTGTATAAATTTAATTTATTTTTAATGGGTAAAAATGCAAATAGCGATTAAAATTGTTGTAATATAATCCAAATTTGATTCTAGTAATTCAAAGATGATCAGAATATAAAACTTTTTGTCTTTAAACCATTTTAAGAAAAAACCTGTAGTTAGTAATGCGCAAAAGGATTTTGGTCACTGCGTAGTTTATTATAATATTCATTTTGTAACTTTTCATTTACTGAATTCCCAGCTAAAGTGATTTTATCTGTTAAAAGTAATCATTATGAAAATTCTTCTCAATAAAAAACTTTAGTCAAAGAAGGTATTAAGTAATTTAGTATCACTAAAGAATAAATAAAATATATTACGAACAAATGATTGGAAAAATACAGATGTTCTTCATGATAAGGTTCTAAAAAATAATGCAGTTAGGAAATAGTTTAATTAAAATACTACATTTGAAATGGAGTTTTTGCATATAACTTTAATTAAATTTACTTTAAAAAACAGCCATATCATTGGTGTGAAATAATATAACTGCTTTTTATGCTATAATAATCAATGTCTAATCAAATTTTTTCAAAACTAGAAATTCATTAAAATCATCTATACAATAATTACTTATTGCATATAAGGAAAATTTGTAATTTTCATTCTTGTAAACCTCTGACAAGAGAACTTCTCCCAAAATTTCCATATTCCTAAAAGCTGTTTTGATTATTTTGCTAAGGTATTGTTCAACATCATAGTTAAGATTTTCTGTTTCTAAAATATTTGGTAATAAATTGTCTTTGGTAAATAGATCCTTAATTGGCATTCTCATATAAAGTTTTCCGGATTCTCTAGTCAACATAATATCTTTTCCTTTGTGAATTATACTATCTCGGATTTTTTTAATGTCATCTAAATCCGATTGAATAAATTCTAAATATTGAATTATTTCAGTAGGTAATTTGTCGGCATTATTTGGTTTTTTAGCATAGCGCACCAAGGTATTTATGGAATCTGTTCCTGGATATTGTTTAAACTGTTTTTCGTCAAGACAGATTTTAATAAAGTGATAGAAGAAATCATACAAACTTCTCAGATTGGTAAAAATATTCTCAAATATTGACTCTAAGTAAATATTGCCTTTATAAATACCAATCTCAGTATTATTATTAATTTCCTTAAATAAACTGTAATTGATAGATATATTGTGGAGGTCATTAGTATATCCATTCAGTGCCAATCTAATTTTACCAAACTCTCTTAATTCTTCTTCCGAATAATCTCTTAGAGGCTCACCCGCACTTGAATAAGTCGAGTAATACCAAGAGGACATTACGGAAAGTAGTACTGATGAAAAAATATCTTCACCTACCTTAAAACTTTGTGGACCAACAAGGATGGTGCCTTTGATTACAAGTCTTTTCTTATCCATAAAATTTTAAATATGTCTAAAATACCTTAAATTCTATTTTTTCATTATGTTTTGTAAAATTAAAGATCAGCTCAGTTTCTAGAGACGATTGTTTTTTGAAACGGCAGCCTGTATTAATTTTGCGATTTACTTTATTATAATTTCTAAAATATTCTTGAAAGAAACAATATTTTATTAATTTTAACTTTTACCGAATATAGAAAACTAATATAAGATATTTTCAGAAAAATGAACAAGTTTGATTCCCACATATTTTCCGAGTCATTATTACTTAAAGCCCTCCAAGAAAAGTCAATGCAGAAATCTGCACATAACGATTATCTTGATATTTTTCTGACTTTTAAAAAGCAGGTGAGCTTAGAAGTAGATTTTATTGTGCAGAATTTTCCTGAATATACCCCGCACAATGAGGAGTACCATCTTAGGCGGTTATTAGTTTTGGCTGATGAAATACTTGGTTCAGAGTTAATTTCCCGTCTTAATGCAACTGAACTTCTGGTTCTATGTTTATCTATTTTTGGTCATGATTGGGGAATGGCCGTTTCTGCTGCTGAAAAAAAACAGATTTCAAGCCTGTTTCAAAACAAAGACGAAAACTTCGGGTTACTTAGAAATGAAAGAAGATGTTTTTCAGAACATTTGGAAAAATTTAATGAAAAACATGATAACGTTACCGAATTTGTCTGGCAGGAATATATTAGGCTAACACACGCAGAAAGAAGTGCGGAAAGAGTAAGAAAATATTTTTGGAACATAGACAGTGGAATAGGAGAAGCTGCAGCACGAGTTTGTGTAGGACATTGGCTTGATTTCAAAGATGTAAAGAATTCGTCCATATATCCAGTCAGTTACATGGTACGTGGAGAAAGTATAAATCTAAGGGCTATAACTTTATATTTGCGACTGATTGATCTCTTTGATATTTCAAACGAGAGGACTCCATATACAATTTATAAACATGTTGCCCCTCAATCCATGAGATCGAAAATGGAATGGGCTAAACATGAGGCAATTAATTCATTAGCAACGAAACATTTTCAGAATGGAAGGGAGATTCAAGTTGATGGTCAAACCGATGATTATGAGGTGTTTGCTGCATTAGAAGATCTTAAGTCCTTTTGTGAAGATCAATTGTTTGGATGCAATGATTTACTTCAGGAACTTAATGATAGTAGATATAATTTAAACATATTCGATCTGAAATGGAATATTTTACCGATTGATTTTGATCCAATTTCTATAAAATTTCAATTCGAAAGAAACAGAATGTTTGAGGTCTTGAGTGATGAAATTTATAAGGGAGATAAATATGTTTTTATAAGGGAACTTCTCCAAAATAGTATCGATGCCATAAAACTTCGGAAAGAATGGATAGAGAAAAAGACACAATTAACACTAAACTCATTCGGAGAGATAACGATTGATGTAAGAGATACACACAACAATAATATTGAGATTACTTTTACTGATGACGGTATAGGGATGGATCGTTATATTGTTGAAAATTATTTGAGTGTTGCGGGAAGAAGTTATTACAGTAGCGAAGAATTTAAAGAGCTTGGTCTCGAGATGGATCCTATTTCTAAATTCGGTGTTGGAATTTTAAGCTGCTTTATGGTGGCTGACAAGATACACATCACTACATACAGAGACCTAGTTATTAAGCCAGATGCAAAAGTTCTCCATATTGACATCCCTTATATTGATCAGCAGTTCCGTATTTCAGCAAATGACCCTGATAAGGATAAAGATAAGATTGGAACCAAGATCGTAATTTCTCTTTCTAAAGATAAAGTGAAAAGTAAGCTTGATGATAATCCTGACATTGACATAACTGGTTATCTAAAAAAATTGGTAGGATTTGTTGAGTTTCCTATTGTGATAACTGAGAATGATAATAAAACCGTTATAATAAATCCTTTTGAGGATGCTGTTTTCTATGGGAAAAAATATCAGGGTTATGAAATTTATAAATTGGATACATCACTTGATTTTAATAATGTTTTTCTACCCCAAAGTTTAAAATTAGCAAAAGATACTTTTACAACTAAACAATTTACAATTGAAAGTGATTTGGGAATGGAAGGAATCGTAGGATCAGTAACCTTTGTTGTTCCTAAAGATCCATTTCTTAAAATTAGGGAAGCAGCCGGCGGTAGTTGGCCCACTACTGACTTTTCTCTAATTTCTCCAGGAAAAAGAACCCAGGACAGAAAGATAAAAATTAGCAGAGAATGGGCTAATTTTACTCATGCTAATATGCCGAATACATATAAATATGGGGCTAGCTCTTTTTCGAAAGATGCGTACAAAATTTATTTAGATGGTATTATTATTCCCAAAGCAAATCCGCCTTATGCTATTGAAGGTCCTACCGAGGGTAGGGAATCTATGTATTTCGATTCATACTTTGTTAATGAAAGGTTTATGGTTCCCTTCGTAGTAGCTAAATATACCAAACGTCATTTTAGTAGTATTGATCTATCCAGAACTGAAGTAAGAGAAAAAGACTTTTCTTGGGATCAAAGTATTTCAGTACATCTTTTTGCCCATATAGTAAAGATCCATAGAGAATTTTTATTGGATGAAGATATTAAAATTAGAATAAAATATTTTACATATTTGATGTTTTTCTATAGAGTTCCTGTGAGCGTAATAGTTGCAGAAATTGGTCTGGATAATTGTCCCATTTTAACCATTGATTATGGAGGAGATCTTAAATTTGAAACATGGGGAAATTTTAGAGATAAGGAAATCTACATACAGCCAGAATATACCTACTGGTTCAAACAAATTTTACTTAAAGGTTTTGATGAATCATACAAGGAGAAGCACTTTCTCAGTGATTGGAAAAGTGATAAGTTTCTTATTAATGATATTATCTATCCGGAATTATATAATGAATACAACTCTTCATCACAAGCAATTCTAGCTAGTCAACTGGTAAAGTCTTATATAGATGATACTCACGATTTTCATTCTTACCGCTTTTTATCGTCACCTTGGGAAGACGGACCCGCATTGATCCAGCCAGTTTGGGTGCCAAAATCTCATGTGAGATCACTGGTAGATTACGAGTTGGTTAAAACTGCTGCAAAAGATATGAATCTGATAAATCCTGAAGAAGCTGATATTTTAGTTTATAGCTTATTTGATGCCTTAAGTGAAAACAATTTTGACGTTTTTCCAGATATAGGGGTATTTCAAAAACCTTACGATTCAAATTTTGCATATGGAGTAAGCATTTTAAATTTTAATCATCCTTTTACTAGAGGTCTTTTAAGAATATTGGCTTGCATCCAAGTATACGAAGAGACAAAGAAGGAAGTTTCAGTGCCGTGGGCAAAGCTTATTGATAAATGTATAGAGTTGCCATTTTTTGATCCCAATACCTATTTTGATAATGGATTTTCTCTAAATGAAGTGAATCTCATTATCGATGAAATGAATGAAATGATTATTAGTGCGAATTTAATAATGAATTATAAAACATTAAATCACATTGATTTCGATTCTTTTGTAGAAAACACCGTAATGTATTATGGTGATGATATTTATTACCAGTTTTTCAATAATATAGAGAATGAAGAACTCGATTTAAATGAAAACTATGGTAAAAAAATTTAACTTATATTTTTTCATTAATTTAAGCTGCACAAAATTTATTAGTGTGTTACGGTAGAACAAATAGTTCTCGATGAGAAAATAGCGAGTTTAACAAGAAGATTGTAATCACTATCAATTGAAAAAATACAGTTTTTTATTACATACGATTGTAGAAAATACATTTGCCAATTGTTATTAATCTTAATCTAATTAATTATTAGTATCATATTAGTACCATTGATTTGTAATTTGTTGATTTTCAGTATTTGTTATATTAGAAGAAGTGAAATAATCAGAAAATTATTATATATAGAATCCTTTCTTGAAAAAGAAAGGATTTTTTATTGCTTATGTAATAAGTAAAAATATTATTATCCTACGGTTAAAAACACATTGAATTTTCCGTAAAGAGCGCTTCAGCGGCAAAATGGTGTTGAATTTATCATAAAAGCGAAAAGTCAAAACCTATAAAATAATTTCATACGGTTAAAGGTGTTTACGAAAAAATTAATGCAAACTCCCCAGACAAAAATTGTCCGGGGCGTTATTTTAGTTAAGTTTTATTTACCGAAGAATATCTTATCCTGTTGCTGCTGATCATTATAGATTACCTGAAAGTTGACTGGCATATACTGATAAAGAACCTTCCAGTGCTGAATCTTTGTATGCTTTTTAAAACTTTCAAAAGACCTTACGAAAATGTTTTCGATAATATCTTTTACATAGGAATCGCCTACCTTGTAAATCAGATCCATCAGTTTAATGTGATGGGCAATAATGTTTATTTTTGATTCCTGTAAAAGTGTTTTCAGATAATTTATGGTTGCCTGAATAATTCCTGCGAAATTATTCTGGACAGACAATTGTGTAATTTCGTTTCTTAATGGCGGATAGAAAAATTTTAAATACTCTACAGCGAGATTCTGGTTAATCGTTTGCCTATTGACATTCATTATAATTAATTTTTCAAACATATCTACCGTAACGAAAAGTATACCAAAATTATAAGCATGCCGCAAAAATAAATACACCGATAATCACAGCAATGTGAGTTGCTAAAATCTCTGTATTCTGCCTGCTGGTCGAGGTCTTCAGCGTTTTCCAGTCAGATATTTTTCTAATTTTTGTTTTCATAAAGATTTGATTTTTAATAGGTTGATATTTGTATGTTTTAAGCAGTTTGTAACAAAGCGGGCAAAAAATGTAATAAAAATTTATATTCCATGGCTGTAGATCTGTCTGAAATATATTTTCTGCATATCATCGGAGAGATAACTGAATATTACTTTCCGGAATTCCTGATTACAGATTACCGTAAGCCCGTCAAAAGAATAGATGAAAATATTTTCAACGGCATTTTTCAATATCTGATCTCCGTTTCTGTAAATTTCATCCATTTTATCTAAGCTTTTAAATAGAATCTTTCTTTCGTCCTGCCGGACCATACCTTTTATGCGGTTGGTAAAAATCCGGATGACCGAATAAGGGTTTTGAGTTTTATCCTCCGTAAATTCATCCTGAATATCGGGAATAACCTTGCAGATTTCCTGAACAGCTTGTAAACAATTCATTTTAATAAGTTTTAATTATAGAATTTTGATAAGGGCGCCGAAAATTAAAATCACTAAAAATGCAATGAACAAAAGATGATAGGGTTTCAGCCATTCCGGTCTTTCAGGTCCTTTGCTTTTCGCTCTTCTCAGTGTATCCAGACGGTTAAGTGTTTTTAAGTCCATTTTCCTGTTTTGATGTTCATAGTGTCAAATAATATTCCTTTCGATGATTTTAAATACAATATCCTGATTAACAGTATTTTATGTTGTATATTCCAGTTTTTAGGGATGAAAAAAGGATATCAGAATGATAAGGTTTTTATCAGAATGAAATACTGCTGATTATATAAGATAATTAATATCTTTGCAGTCCAAAATATTTAAGATGTTTTCAAAAATCGTAGTACACAGAGTAGGAAATAAAATCAACGGAGAATCTTTAACGCTTTCTCAGGAGGAATTGCAATTGGAAGAAGGAATGGAAGAATTGCTTGAAGATTACTTTTTAGGATCATTTAAATCCGAAGAAACCTTCCATTTTTACAGTGACACCTACCTGGTGAATAATCCGGTTTTCAGTTCTGTATCTGAAATTTTTGATGATAAAGCCAAGTTTCTCTGGGAATCTGAAAATATAGCCAAACATTTGTTTGAGGCTGCTGAAAATCCCAGAGTGCAGGGAGGCGAATTGTTTATTGTGTACTTTGAAGATGAAAGAGAAGGAACAGAGCGGGTGGACAAGATCGGTATTTTTAAAACTGAAAAAAGAGAATCTTTCTTAAAAATTTCTCCTCAGGAAGAAAGCTTCGACATTGCTAAAGACCAGGGCATCGGTTTGTCTAAGATCGATAAGGCTGCTTTGATTTACAATAATGATAAAGAAACCGGATATGTACTTTCTGTGGTTGATAATAACAAAAACGGAGATATGTATTATTGGTTCGAAGATTTCTTAAAGGTTAAGCAGCGGGATGACGAATATTTTCATACGCAGGAAGCATTAATGGTGTATAAGGATTATATCACGAAGCAACTGCCTCAGGAATTTGAAGTTTCTAAAGCGGATCAGGCAGATTTCTTAAATAAATCCATTAATTTTTTCAAAGAGAAAGAAGAATTTAAGTTGGATGAATTTGCGACGGAGGTATTGGGAGATGAGCATGTGATCGAAAGCTTTAATAATTTTAAAACAGACTATGAGCAGGATATGCAGATCAATATTGCAGAAGAATTCCCTATCAGTGAAGCGGCTGTTAAGAAAACACAAAGGCATTTTAAAAGCATTATTAAATTAGATAAAAATTTCCACATTTACATTCATGGAGACCGTCAGAAATTGGCGACAGGAGAAGATGAAAATGGGAAATATTATATGCTGTATTTCGATAAGGAAGTGTAAAAAAAAAACAGTAAATTGTAAAAATAGGGCAAAAAATATTTGCCCTATTCTCATTATAACTGGTCTGATGATATTATTAGTCCGGATTTCATAAACTTCGCAACACTAAAGGGTTCAGAGAAAAATATTTTACACTTATAACTTTCTGAAAAACAATGCCCGGTTGTATTCATAATTCATTCTCGCAATATTCAGAACGGAAATTCCCTGCGGACATTCCACTTCACAGGCTTCGGTGTTGGAACAGTGGCCGAAAGCCTCGGCGTCCATTTGTTTTACCATATTTAAAACACGATGGCTCCGTTCTTCTTTTCCCTGTGGAAGCAAAACCAGATGCGTAACTTTTGCTGAGGTAAATAAAGCGGCACTTCCGTTTTTACAGGTAGCGACACATGCTCCACAGCCAATGCATGCTGCAGAATCAAAAGCTTCTTCGGCAGTCTGATGGGTTACTGCAATAGCTGTTGCATCAGGCGCCTGTCCCGTATTTACTGAAACAAATCCACCTGAAGAAATAATTCTGTCGAATGCGGAACGGTCGACCTTCAGATCTCTTTTTACAGGAAAAGCCTCTGCCCGGAAAGGTTCTATTAAAACAGTTTCGCCATCTTTGAAGGATCGCAAGTGCAGCTGGCAGGTTGTCGTATGTTCGAGAGGCCCGTGAGCAATCCCGTTGATCATCATGCCGCATTGTCCGCAGATTCCTTCACGGCAATCGTGATCAAACTCGACAGGTTCATCACCTTCAACGATAAGTTTTTCATTTAAAATATCCAGCATCTCAAGGAAAGACATATGAGGATTCAATTCTGTTAAATTATAATTCACCAGCTGCCCTTCGCTCTGGCGGTCTTTCTGTCTCCATATTTTCAGATGTAAATCCATAATTTTGTGTTTGTTGGGTTAAGTCTTATTTATAACTTCTTACCGTCGGCTGTATCTCTTCAAAAACCAAAGGTTCTTTAATGAGTTCCGGCTCATTATTTTCACCTGCCCAGGCCCATGCCGAAATAAACTGAAATTCGGCATCGTTTCGTACAGCTTCTCCATCCGGGGTCTGAAATTCTTCCCGGAAATGCGCTCCGCAGGATTCGTTTCGGGTGAGAGCATCGTAGCACATCAGTTCACCAATTTCAAAATAATCGGCTACACGACCTGCTTTCTCAAGTTCAGTATTCATGGTATTACCTTTGCCGGAAACTTTTACGTCCCTGTAAAACTCCTGTTTCAGCTTTTTTATTTCTCCGATGGCATATTTCAGCCCTTCTTCATTCCGGGCTAAGCCGCAATAATCGTATAGCAGTTTTCCTAAGGTTTTATGGAAATAATCCACTGTTTTTGTCCCGTTAATACGGATAAAATCTTCAATCTGCTGTTTGATATTACTTTCTGCTTTATCAAATTCAGGGGTGTCTGTTGAGATTTTTCCGGTATGGATTTCCTGTGATAAATAATTGGCAATCGTGTAAGGCGCGATAAAGTATCCATCTACAGAAGCCTGAAGCAAAGAATTTGCACCCAGCCGATTGGCTCCGTGGTCCGCAAAATTAGCTTCCCCCAATGCAAACAGCCCGGGAATTGTAGTCATTAATTCATAATCTACCCAGAGTCCGCCCATTGAAAAGTGGGCAGAAGGAGAAATCATCATGGGCTCCTGATAGGCATCATATCCCGTTATCTTAAGATACATATCAAAAAGATTCCCATATTTCTCCTGAATCTTTTCTTTCCCCTGTTCTTTTATCGCTTTTGAAAAATCGAGGTAAACGGCATTTTTCAGCGGTCCGATCCCAAAACCGGCATCAATTCTTTCTTTGGCCGCCCTCGAAGAAATATCCCTCGGGGCTAAATTTCCAAAAGCAGGATATCGCCTTTCCAGATAATAGTCTCGTTCGTTTTCAGGGATATCATTAGCTTTTCTGGTTTCATTTTCATTTAGCGGAACCCAGATTCTGCCGTCATTTCTTAAAGATTCAGACATTAAGGTCAATTTCGACTGATAATCTCCGGACTGCGGAAGTGAAGTAGGATGTACCTGAATCCAGCTGGGGGAAGCCATTAACGCTCCTTTCTTATGCGCGCGCCAGATGGCAGAACCGTTGCAGCCCATTGCCAACGTTGATAAATAATAGATTTTACCATAACCTCCTGTAGCCAGGATAACAGCATGGGCCGCATGCCTTTCGATTTCGCCGGTATCCAGATTCCGGACGACAATTCCTCTGGCTTTTCCGTCTACGAGAACTAAATCAAGCATTTCGTGCCTTGAAAATAACTGAACACTTTTCTTTCCGACCTGTCGCATCAAAGCCTGGTAAGCTCCCAAAAGCAATTGCTGCCCAGTCTGTCCTCTCGCATAAAATGTACGGCTCACCTGCACACCTCCGAAAGAGCGGTTATTAAGATAGCCGCCATATTCTCTTCCGAACGGAACACCTTGGGCAACAGCCTGATCGATGAGGTTAAGGGAACATTCAGCCATCCTGTAAACATTAGCTTCGCGGGCTCTGAAATCTCCGCCTTTCAGGGTGTCAGCAAACATTCTGTAGATGCTGTCGCCATCGTTTTTGTAATTTTTGGCAGCATTCACACCCCCTTGAGCTGCCACAGAATGTGCTCTTCTGGGACTGTCCTGGAAGCAGAATGATTTGACATTGTACCCCATTTCACCTAGTGACGCAGCGACGGAACTTCCGGCCAACCCGGTTCCGACAACAATGACTTCTAATTTTTTACGGTTAGCCGGATTTACAAGTTTGGCGGTTTTCTTGTAATTTTCCCATTTTTTTTCTAATGGCCCTTCCGGTATTTTTGAATTTAAAATCATAGTTTTCAACTTTAACGGTATGTGAAGAATACATAAACAGGCATTAAGGCAAATCCTGCGCTGATGATGACTGAATAGACAATTCCAATATTTTTAAACCATTTTACATATTTCGGGTGAAATAATCCTAAGGTTCTGACGGCACTGTAAATTCCGTGAATAAGATGATAGCACAATGCGATCATCGAAATGACGTAGATGATGACGTACCACCATTCTTTAAAAACAGTGACGACAAGAATATAGAGATCTTTGTTACCGTTTTCGTCTAATGGAGGATTTCCGAACTTATAGATATACCAGAAATTCTGAAAATGGATCACCAGGAAAATGAAGAGTAAAGTTCCCAGAATTCCCATATTTCTTGAATACCATTTGCTGGCTCTTCCACGTCGGTCGGTTTGGTATACAGCTCCCGATTTTTTATTTTTTAAGGTCATGATTAAACTTTCCACAGCATGAAGAATGATACTTGCATACAAAATGTATGAAACGATTTTGATGATTATATTTCCCGACAGAAAATGCGAATAGGCATTAAACTGAAGGTGTGCCTGCTCCTGCGGTAAAAAAAGCTGAAGATTTCCCAAGAAATGAATCAGCAGAAAGAAGCTAAGAAAAAGTCCTGTAAGACCCATCAGCATCTTTCTTGACAGCGTTGACAGCATATTTTTTGTTTTTGATGTTAAATAACTTGGGATGAAGAAGAATGCTCAGATTTTCCGGCGAATAGTAAAGTATTTCTACAACTTTCAGCTTCGTGCTTCCGGCATCCGGCTTTTAATAATACCCTAAAACTTTCATCCAGAGTCCGCCGATTCCCATATAAATAACCAACAGAACAATTCCGATTTCGAGCCCACGGAGCCACCAGGCTTTTAAATCTACATATCCGCTTCCGAAAAATACAGGCGCAGGACCGTGACCGTAATGCGTCAGAACTCCGTAAATGGAGCCCAAAAACCCCAGCATCATCGCCAGCAACATCGGAGGAATTCCTACAGCAACGCCTACTCCAAGTAAAGCGGCATACATCGCTGCGACATGAGCTGTCGCACTCGCAAAAATATAATGACTGAAGAAATAAACAAGAATAATTACCGGAAAGGCGACCGTCCACGTCATTCCGCCGATCTCAGCTTTAATCAGGCTACTGAACCATCCGATGAATCCCAGTTCGTTGAGTGAACTTGCCATCATTACCAGTACCGCAAACCATACGATCGTATCCCAGGCTCCCTTTTCCGATTTTACATCTTCCCATGTCAGTACCGAGGTTAGCAGAAGTAAAGTTAAACCTATGAAAGCCGTTGTCGTTGCATCAATAGATAAGGCTCCTCCAAAAATCCAAAGTCCCAGCAGTATGAAAAATGCCAGCAGCATCAGCCATTCATTTTTAGAAATAGGCCCCATTTCTCTTAATTTCTGAGCCGCCATTTTCGGAGCGTCACCGGTTTTTTTCAGTTCAGGCGGATACAATTTGTATAATACCAGAGGCACTACAAAGAAAGCAACCAGCCCGGGAACAAAACCCGCCGCAGCCCAGGACATCCAGGTAATATTAATACCTAAGTTAGCAGCAAATTTCTGACACATCGGGTTACTTGCTGTTCCTGTTAAAAACATAGAAGACGCAATGAGGTTCATGTAATAGCTGTTTAAGGTTAGATAAGAACCCAGCTTTCTGTGCGTTTCAGGTTTATCGGGTATGGAATCAAAGCTGATGGCCATTGATTTCATGATCGGATAAATAATTCCGCCCCCTCTTGCCGTGTTGCTTGGGATAGCAGGAGCAAGACATACATCTGCCAATCCCAGTCCGTAGGCTAATCCGAGTGAGCTCTTACCAAAAATACGGATAAACAGAAAAGCGATTCTGTTTCCCAGTCCTGTTTTAATAAACCCTCTTGCAATAAAGAATGAGATCCCGATCAGCCAGATCACTTTATCCCCGAATCCCGAAAGTGCTTTTGTGATCGACTTTCCTGCATCGCCTGGGGCTACTACCTGCGTAAGTGCGGTAAATCCGATGGCCATCATACACATGGTTCCCATAGGCGCTGCTTTTAAAATAATTCCTAATATGGTGGCTGCAAAAATGGCGAACAGATGCCACGCGTTTTCCGCTACTCCGGCCGGTACGGGAATAAACCATAGGATGAGCGCCACCGCAAAGGTGATCACTACATTTCTAATATTAATTTCTTTCATAATAGTCTGTTTTTTTATGTTTAAAATCTACTCTGTACCTGAACAATGAATAGATTATTATTATACTGTGATGTGTTTGCTATCTGGTATTTATATCGGTCAAACTGAACGCCGAGCTGAATTCTGGCCCCGTAATTTTTTAAGAATTCAAGTCCGAACATCGGCGTGATCGTCTGTCTTGGATTGGAATCGAGCCTGAAATTGGTGTCAAGATATTCATACCGGCATGAAAGTTCAAAGGCACTCAGGTTTTTATGATTGATTTCATATCGTAAATTCGGAAGGAAGTAAGCACCGCGAATTAAGTATTCGTCCGGATTTTCAGGTCGTAATTCCGGAGCAACAGCAAAATACAGCTGGTGATTGGTACCCTGTTTCGCTTCAAGCTGCATGTCCAGACTCCATCTCTGACCGAAATTAACGAGCGAACTTAAATCAACGCCCACCGCATAAATTTTCTTGCCGAAAACTTCTCCGATTCCCCCGTTTAAGCCAAGGTTTAAGTTATAATCTTTAACGAGACCGAAAACTAATCTGGTAGAGTACTGCTTTCCGTTATCGTTATCATTCACCTGGTTTTTTCCGTTTCCATTAACTACAGAAAGGGCATACTGAAACGGAATTTCACCTAATTTCAGCTGTCCGGTTGCTGACATCCCGATCTGAAAGCTTGTCCACCCCAATTTCCCAAATTCGGTATACTGATTGGACCAGTCCAGCGATTTAATAATATCGATAGGATAAGTTTCTTCAAGTCCGAACCAGGGTCTGAATTGTCCAACTGTAAGCGCCAGTTTTGGATTAAAGGTGTATTTTAAATAGGCATTTTCAAGAACTCTTGATTTGGGATCATTTTTAAAATCAGCTAAATTAGCCAATGCGACTACTTCAGTTCTTTTACTGATCTGCGCACGAACCTGGATCCTCATGTATTTTACCATAAAATTATTGCTGGTTCCTGAACCATCCGAATGGTGAAGTCCGTTGACATCTACATCTTCTGCCATCCCAACAAGATAGCGTGCCTGAAACAGCCCTTTTATCTGAAGCTGAGGATATTTTACTGTGCTTTCCTGCTGTTGTGCGGTCTGAATAGAATCCGGTATCTGAGCATGAACGGATAGGGAAAACAGCATAAGATAAAAAAGCAGATTGCTTTTTTTGGTTGAAAAAAAGGTCATATCGATTGTGTTTTAATAAATAAATCTTAATTAAGTTCCCGGAATACCTTTCCAATCATTATTGAAAGCCGGCTGTTCATTAAAGGTCGGAGAATGGATTGCCACGGTATATTCCGGAGAAAGATGAATAACTGGTTTTCTACTGATATATTCAAAAACGGAATGGTCACCGAAAGCCTCCGAATTAAAAATATGGACCGTGGTCAATCTTTCGGTTCCTTCAGGTAGAATCCAGGGATCAGCAAGGATCCTGTCAGACCATTGCATAGAGGGAGCAGTGATGATCATGTGTCCAGGTCCCTTGTAGAGCACTTCTTCGCAGGCGTGATATTCACCCCAGAGTACGGTGGATAAAATAAGAGAAAAAAGAATCGATGGGAAATTTTTCATAATAATATTTAGAGTTAGGTAGGTTGTGAGCTGAATTTCTAACAGGAATATTTTAATGATTTTTAAATATTTTCAATCTTTGGTGATATAAATTTAAATAATTTTGTTTAATTAACATAATTATTTTAAAAATTAATATTTAATTCATGTTAATGATCATATTTACAAAATTTTAAGGTGCAGATTTGATGTTTTTTAGCATATTACAAATAATTAACGGTTTAAATGTTAAATATTCAAAGAGTTTTTTTTGTGAAAATCATAAGTGATACAGGTTATACCATTAAAGAAAGGCATTTTAACACTTTTAAGAATACATACCACACAGTGGTATAGCTGTAAAAAAATCATTACATTTGATAGATCAAAAAAAATTATGAATTTTGTAGAATGTCATGAAGAGCCCATCCATATTCCGGGCCATATACAAAGTTTTGGATATCTGATTGGCATAGACACAATTTCTCATTCCATTACTTTTCTGAGCCAGAATATTAAGGATATTTTTACGGTCGAAAATGTTGAACAGCTTTTCGGTAAAAAAATTACGGACTTTCCTGAAAGTTTCCAAAATATTATAGCATCTGAAATTTATAACTCCCTTGATAGTTTTACCAAACGAGAGAACGAAACCTACTTTGATAAAATTACTATTAATCATACAGAGTATCATTTTTCGATTTTCAGAAGTGGAAAAAATATTTTTTTAGAGTTTGAAAAAGTTTTGGCAAATCCTAATAAACGTATTTCTAACAAATATGATAATTTTTATATTATCGGTGATGAGCAGGAGCTTTGGGAACAGCTTCTCGGTACTCTTTCCAAAATTGTGAATTATGACCGTATGATGGTCTACAAATTTATGATGGATGGCTCAGGAAAGGTGATCGCAGAAAAAAGAGATGATCATATGGAAAGTTATCTCGGACTGCACTATCCGGAATCGGATATTCCCAGACAGGCGCGCGAACTTTACATCAAGAAAAGGAAAAGAATTTTCAGCAATGTATATTCGGAGCCGGTACCTGTATTGAGTAAAAGCACCGAACCTGTAGATCTTACTTTTACAGCAACCCGTGCTATGTCACCTATTCATGGGCAATATATTAAAAACTCAGGAGCTTCTTCAAGCTTCAGTGTTTCTATTATTATTGATAATTATCTCTGGGGACTGGTAACCTGCCAGAATTCTGAACCAAAGCATATTGATCTTGAGGACCGGGTGCAGGCGGGGATTTTTACAGCCCTGGCATCAAATGCCTACTCTTCTTTTAAGTCTAAAAAAGAATTAAACTACAGACTGGAGCTTACTGAAATATCTTCCCAGCTGAAATCAGAATTCTTAAAGCATAACAGCTTATTTGATTCTTTGGTTGAAAACAAAACGGAAATAAGAAATCTTCCGGAAGCAGACGGTTTAGCTATTGTTTCCGGTGAAAATATAGTGACTGACGGGTTTGTTCCTGATAATAAGTTAATTAAAAGAATTATTAGCTGGGCGCATGAAAATACGGATGAAATTATTTATTCCAACAGAAGTTTTCTGAAAGAATACGGAGAGACGCTTCAGCTGAATGAAAAAAGCGCCGGAATTATTATTTACTTTGTTGAAAAGAGCAAGAATGAAATGTTGATATGGTTCCGCAAAGAATTTGATGAACACATCAACTGGGCCGGAAATCCTGAGAAGAAAGTCAGTGTATTTTCTCAGAACGGAGAAGAGAAACAGATCATTTCGCCGAGAACATCTTTCCGGTTATTTACAGAAAATATCAGAGGAAATTCAAAGAGATGGAATTCAAGAAATATCGCTGCGGTGCAGGCTGTTCGCGATCTTATTCTTGAAACTTCCCATAAAAATTATATTACGATCAAACGGCTTAATGATGAGCTGAAGAAAGTAAACGAAGAGCTGGACAGTTTTTCATATACCATTTCCCATGATCTCGGAACTCCTTTAACGGTGATGAAGCTGAATGCCCAGATGCTGTTGAAAAGTCTGACAGACGGGTCCGAAAAAAGCAAAAGTAAAATCAATTCTATAATTGAAGAGATCGATACAATGGCAGAAATGATGCATGACGTACTGCAGCTGAGCCGTGCAAAGCACAGTGAAATTCAGCTGGAGAATATCAAAACATTCAAAACCATTCAGAAGATCTCAGAAAACGCAAAGATTACCTTTGAAAGTCCCGAAAGTGAAATCATTATCAAAGACTGTCCTGATGTTTTAGCCGATAAAACAATGCTTCATCAGGTATTTTTAAATATTATCAATAATGCTGTTAAGTATTCTTCACAAAGTGAACACCCTAAGGTGGAAATTGAAGGAAGAGAGAGCGGTGATACGGTTGTTTACCGTATTTCTGATAACGGAATAGGAATTCCGGAAGAAGAAAAATATAAAATGTTTAAAATTTTCAACAGAATGGATAATGCTAAAAAATTTAAAGGGAATGGAGTAGGATTATCAATTGTACACCGGATTATGAAAAGAATCGGCGGAAATGTTGATTATGTTAGCAATAAAGAGGGAACAAGTTTCATTTTAACGTTTAAAAAGCCTTAAATTTGGGAAATTTTAAACCTTATTATGGTATCAGAATATCTTAAAAAAAATACTGCTGAATTTCACGATGCGGCTGAGAAATTGTTTAGTTCTGAAAAAATATTTAACAGAACCTTCACCTTAGAAGACTATAAAAAAATCATCCATAACAATTATTTAATGCTTCTTCACGCTGAGGACAAAATTTTCAGCAGTCTTGAAGAAAATTTTTCTGATAAACTTCAGTTGGCCGACCGGAAGAAACTCTCTCTCATAGAAAAAGACCTTGAAAGTCTTTCTTTGCATAATAAGGCTGTCTCCCATACTCTGGAATTCGATAATGAAAATGAAGCTTTAGGAGCAATGTATGTGATCGAAGGCTCTACTTTAGGAGGTAATGTAATAGCCAAACAGCTTTCAAAAACAGAAGGCTTTGACCAGGTGACCTTCAATTTCTTTGGATGTTATCAGGAAAATACAGGACCTATGTGGAAAAGCTTCAAAGAAGTTCTGGATACTGAAGTGAAAGAGGAACATTATAATGAAGTATTGTCCGGAGCTAAAAAGCTATACACATTCTTATTAAACGTTAATTAAACATCCGATAATTAAATTCCTGAAAGATTGCCCAATTTTTCAGGAATTGTTAAATTTGGGCTGTTACAATAATAAACTTAAACGAATAATTTAAAAATAAATCAAAATGAAAGTAACTGTAGTAGGAGCAGGCGCGGTAGGAGCCAGCTGTGCAGAATACATCGCAATGAAAAACTTCTGTTCGGAAGTCGTTTTAGTAGACATTAAAGAAGGATTTGCTGAAGGTAAAGCCATGGATTTGATGCAGACGGCATCTCTAAACGGATTCGATACCAAAATTACCGGAACAACAGGAGATTACAGCAAAACTGCAGGTTCTCATGTAGCAGTGATAACATCAGGAATCCCGAGAAAACCGGGAATGACGAGAGAGGAATTAATCGGTATCAATGCAGGAATCGTAAAAGATGTTACGGCAAACTTGGTAAAACATTCTCCTGAAGTAATCATTATTGTGGTTTCTAACCCGATGGATACCATGGCATATCTGGTACACAAAACTTCAGATCTTCCTAAGCACAAAATCATCGGAATGGGTGGTGCCCTGGATTCTGCAAGATTCAAATACAGATTGGCTGAGGCTCTGGAAGCTCCTATTTCTGACGTAGACGGAATGGTCATCGCTGCTCACAGTGATACCGGAATGCTACCTTTATTGAGCAAGGCAACAAGAAACGGTGTTCCTGTAACTGAATTTTTAGATGATGAACAACAGAAATACGTTATTGAAGAAACCAAAGTAGGTGGTGCTACCCTTACTAAATTATTGGGAACTTCAGCCTGGTATGCTCCAGGTGCTGCTGTTTCTGTAATGGTGCAGGCCATCGCTTGTGACCAAAAGAAAATGATTCCTTGCTCCCTGATGCTTGAAGGGGAATACGGACAAAACGATATCTGCCTTGGCGTTCCGGCTATTATCGGTGCCAACGGTGTGGAAAAAATCATCAATGTTACCCTTACTGCAGACGAGCAATTAAAATTTGCTGAAGCTGCCAAAGCGGTAAGAGAAGTTAATGGAGATCTGAAGTTTTAATTTCCAGATGATTTATAAATAAAGACTCCGCACCTTTTGGCGCGGAGTCTTCATTTTCATATATAAAATAAATATTAGCTGATAAATACGACGACATTACCATTAGCTGCAGGACCTATATAGTTCCACGTTACGGTAATACCGCTTGGTAAGGTGGTATTAAAGCCTCCGCCGCCACTGCTGACATATCCGCAATCTCTTCCCAGCTGCGTATATTCACCGTTGGCAAAATACAAATCGATAGACTGCCAGGATGTTACGGAAGTAATTACCGGGCTGATGGTAATTCCCGCTGATGTATTATAAGTCTGACCCGGAATTCCAACGGCATCGGAAATTACGTTCCACTCATTAATATGAGGAGCTGTGAGAGGGGTCGGGGTGTGGCTGGTATTGTACTGGGAGTAAGTGACCGTACTTGCCGGGAGTAATGGACTGGCAGAAGATCCTGCGACAATAGGCTGGCAGTCAATGGGCTGAGTGTTGTCATTGGTGCCTACCAATCTGTAGCTGACGCTGTGTGCAGAAAAATTATAGATCGTCATTGATCCGATCTGGGCGTATGCGAAAGTTCCTATTAAGAATAAAAGGAATAATGATATTTTTTTCATTTAGATTTTATTAGAGTAAAGATTAATGAGAAAAGTTCGGGTAATTGTTCTGGAAAATTTCCATTGCCCATACAATGATTTTTGATTTATCGCCATTGGTCGTTTTTTCAATTTGTTCCTCTTTTATTCCTGTTGACTTTATGAGTTGTCTCGCAGCGGGAAGAAGAATCTCTTTTCTTTGTTCACTCATTTCAGGAAACTGGAGATTCTTAGTTTTCTTCTCAAACATAGGAAGGTCCTTGGCATTATTGAAGGTGATAATGGCTTTCTTGAAGTTTTGTACAGCTTCTGCCGTAAGATTTTCCTGAGCTGCAACGGGGATGCTTTCATTACTGCATGAAGTCATGACAAAAAAGCATATCACCGCAAATAAAAAAGTTTTTTTCATAGGTATTAAATTAGCGTGTCGTTTTTATAATAGAATTAATTAATGAATATCACAACATTATTTCCCAAAGAGTTCCATGATGCTGTAATATTTCCGGTGGTCGTTCCAGTGAATATTCCGGTACCGCCACCTCCGCAGTGTACACCAAGGTTGATGAATCCGCCGTTGGAAAAATTGAGATCGATCGTGTGCCAGGATGTAAGATTTGAAAGTTGTGAAGGAATCGTAACTCCAGCAGATACATTATAGTTCTGGCTGGGAATGCTGTTTTCGTCCGAAATGACATACCATTCATTGATAGCAGGATTTTGCAGATGACTGGAATTATATGCTGAATATATTACTGAGCTTGCAGGAGCTAACGGAACTGCTGATTGGCCTCTGACTACCGGCTGGCAGTCAATATTATAAGCATTGAGCTGAGAGCCTACCAGTCGGTAAGTAATACTGTATGCTGAGAAGTTATAGATAGTGATGGTTCCTGTCTGAGCGTATGTGATAGTTCCGATTAATAATAAAAGGAATAATGATATTTTTTTCATAAGAATTCTTTTAAGAATAAAGATTATAAAGAAGAATTTTTGTAGTTGTTCCTGAAAATTTCCATGGCCCATAAAATGGTTGTCGTTTTATCACCATTGGTAGTCTTTTCAATCTGCTCGTCTTTTATTCCTGTGGATTTTATGAGATGTTTGGCAGCAGGCAGAAGAATGTCTTTTCTTTGTTCGCTCATCTGGAAAGACTGATATTCTGAGTTAAGCTTTCCATCAGTTACCGGAAGGTCTTTAGAATTATTCACGGTAATGATCGCCCGTTTAAAATTCTGGACGGCTTCAGCAGTGTTATTCTCCTGAGCTACAGTCTGAATACTTTCATTATTGCATGAGGTCACGATAACGAGGCATGCAACAGCTGAAAAAAGTGTTTTTTTCATGGTGATTAATATTTTATTAGTTCACCATAAAAATACTTAAAATATTATATATTTCATTAAAAAGTGATAAAAATAATCTTTATGGATACATTAAATATATAATGCAATGAATAATAGTTATTTATTGTTTGAAATTTGTATTAAAACTGATATTTTTCAAGCTTAAAAATGCCAGGTACTGTTATTCAGCCTGACATTTATGTTGTTAAAGAAGAGATAAGCCTGAATTCTCACGAATAAATCGCTAATTAAAGTTGTTTCTGAACTCCAGAGGGGTCTGGCTGGTTTTATTCTTAAAGAGTTTGTTAAAAGACTGAGGATGCTCAAAGCCCAGCTCATAAGCAATTTCACTTACCGAGAGCGGAGTGGTCGACAGTTTTTCCTTGGCTCTGTCGATCAGTTTTTCATGGATATGCTGTTGGGTGCTCTGTCCGGTTAAAGCTTTCAGAAGTCCTGTTAAATAACTCGGAGAGACGTGTAACTGCTCCGCAACAAATTGTACGGAAGGAAGTCCTTTGGTGATAAGATCTTCGTGGCTGAAATAATCCGTCAATAATTTTTCTAAGGAATCAAGGATTTGATGGTTGGATATTTTTCGGGTAATAAACTGTCTCTGATAAAAACGTTCAGCATAATTCAGCAGGGTCTCTATTTGTGAAATAATGATATTCTGACTGAACTGATCGATATTGGAATGATATTCCTGCTGAATATTTTCGATAATCCTGTAAATGGTGTTTTCTTCCTTTTCGGAAAGAAACAACGCTTCGTTGACCGCATAATCAAAAAATTCATACTGTCTGATGCTTTTGGCTAAAGAAGTATTCCAGAAAAAGTCGGGATGGATCAGTAAAATCCAACCCGTATGTTGGGACCGCCTGTTCGGATCAGGGTCAACGGTAACACTGAAAACCTGCCCGGGAGCCATGAAAAACAATACCCCTTCGTCAAAGTCATAAGCCTGCTGGCCGTACGTTATTTTGGCATTGGAAGTTCTTTTTGCCGAAATCGAGTAAAAATCGAGCACCCAGCTCAATTCTCTTACATCAGCATCATGACTGATGGTACTGTAATCAATCACGCTGATCAACGGATGTTCGGGTTTAGGTAATCCGCGGAACTGATGGAATTCGCTGATTGTTTTGAGTCTGACGGGCTGTTTCATCATACTAAATTAATTGTTTTTTGCAATTTTATATAGGAAAAGAACATGTTGTAAATAGTAACAGCTGTTTTTAGCAAAATTTCCTGATCGTCTTATTTTAAGATAAAGAAATTAACTGTTGACATAGACTTTAGCAAATTCCTTGGCAAATTCTTTTACTTTGGTTTTTCCTAAAACAGGTTTATTTCTATTATAATCCTCATACAATATACTTCCTCGCCTTGCCGTATTCATCTCCACAAAACCTTTTGCCGTTTCCGGGTTCATTCCTGCTTTTATTAGATTACCTAACAGATCTTCATCCGGAATTTCCAACCATTCTAAATCGGGTTTTCTGATGGCTTCCCCAAGTGTTGCTGCAATTTCGTTGGGTGAAATCTCTTCACTTGCAATATACCTGATCTCTCTGCCACTGAATGGCTTTTCGACTTCTTCGGCAATAGCGGAAGCAATGTCAAAAGGGGAAACCCATGGTTCTTTATCATTACCGCCATAATTCTGAATGATCAGGTTCTGTGATTTTATCGTTGGAATAAAAGAGAACATATTGTAGTAAAAACCTACAGGGCGCATAAATTTAATAGAAATGTCGCCAGGGAGTTCATTGAAGACCTTTTCTGCTTCATGATGAAACTTCAAAATGCCGTTACCGTTTTCCATATGAGCACCGATACTGCTCAGGTGAATTATATTTTTTACACCGGATCTTTGAATAGCTTCTTTATAATTTTTTGCAATCTGAATATTTGCCTGAATAAAATCAATATCATGATTGAAGAAAACGCCCGCGTTCAATGCTTCCATGGCATAGATAACATCAGCACCTTTAAAAGTTTCGGTTAAGAAGACAGTATCCTCCATCGTTCCGATGGCTGCTTTTGCTCCCAGAGATTCTATTTCAGACTGTCTTTCAGGCTTACTGCTGATGACCGTAACATCATGGCCTTTTCCGATAAGTTCTTTCGTCAGTGGCTTGCTGATATTTCCTAATGAGCCGGTTACGATAATTTTCATTTTTTAATTTTTTTATTGAAGCAAAGTTCAGGATTGCACAGAAACCGGCTGTAGCCGAATCTACTTTTTGCGTAGCCAAAAAAATCCATCTTCAGATGTATGAAAATGGATTTGTATCTGGATTAGGAAATCAATTAAACATTAATTTCCAAAAATGATCTGGTCATTTGCATAATTAAATGTCCAGCTCCAGGTATAATATTGTAAAACACTTCCGTTAAAGTCATATGTTTTGCTCTCATATAACCTGTAATTATTGTTAGAAAGAGATCGGTTGAAAATTTCCTCGAAAAGCATTAGTTTTTGGGTTGGGTTAAAAGAGTGATCGTAATTCTTAAGAGTCTGTACTGTTCTGTATTTTGTAATATAATCAACTTCCCAGGTCTGCGTGGTATCATGATAAGTAAAAGGTCTTGCCACGATGCTGTCTACATTTCCTGAGGTATTATAGTAATATTTCGATTCACTGACAGGAAATATTTTCTTTCTGTAAGATCTTGTTATTTTGTTATCAGTATAATAATAATTAATGGTGTCATTAGCATTCGGATAATTTACATTGACTTCCACTTTCCTTATTATTTTACCATTTTCCATTTTAAAAACAGTTTTCAGACGATCCGGAAAATTGTTTGGTTCTGGACTTTTTACAAAAAGAAATATTTCATTATTTCCATAAGTAACAGCTTCAGTATACGTACTTGAGTACAAGTAAGTATAGCCTGTAGAAGCAGGGAGTAGTGTCAATCCGCCAATGCGTTTTACAGGTCTGTTCTGATGATCATATTCTATTTTCACCATTCCGTTACCACCAGGCATAACGCCATTCGGATAATCCATATACCGGAAATGATAATTCTCGAAATTCGGAATATTATTTTGAGATTCATTTTCCAGAGTATCATCTGTCTGGCAATTGATAAGTATTAATGAATTAATGATTAAAAAAAAGCCGGTACGTTTAATCCGTTTCATAGTAATTTTCTGCAAAAATAAAATTATTTCTATAAAAAGTAAGTTTAAAGTAAATTCAAATGGTATGGTTTAAAAAAAGAGCGGAAAAAATCCGCTCTAAAAATATCTAACAAAATTTTAAAAATAGACGCATCCACATCCTGTCTCCCATGGTTCACAAAGATGTAGAGGTTCGTGGCATCCTCCTCCGGGACCTCCGCCGCCATTTGCCCTGTAGCAGATCCCGTCGCTGCAATAGGTTTGGGCATTAGACGGAAATGTCGGCGGGCACACGCCGCTTTCATCACAGAAAGCATACGCTGTATCGCCGCCCTGAATGAAAGATAATTCTTTTCTGGCTAATTTTTTTAGATTTTTCATAGTGATTAATATTTTAGTTTGCTGATTACTAATATACAAATAAATTTAATACACTTTATTGGGATTTAAAAACATCGAAAATCTTATTTTTTTGCATCCAATGATTATATTGGATAGAGTACTATATTTCCTTTAGCTTTTCGATCAAAACTTTTCCCTGCGCTCTTGCTTTCTCTTTTATCTCTTCTTCCGTATATCCTGCATTAACTGAAGTGCCGTGAAAATAAAAAGGCTCAACATAATTCATCTGTGCAAAATAAGCGGTCTGTTCCAGGTTTTTGCAGAACTCATAAACGCGGAAATGATGTTCACCCAGCGTCTGATATTCGCTCTCCGGCCCGCCGACCGTGAAACTGGGAATGAAGTTTTTCCCTTTTAGCTGATCTCCTTTTGAACCGTACGCGAATTGGTATTCAAAAACGATATCGAACCAGTGTTTTAAAACTGCGGGCATCGTATACCAATAAAGAGGATACTGAAAGATAACGCTCTGATGTCTCAATAATGCTTCCTGTTCAGCTTTTGCATCAATATGGTAATCGGGATAAAGCTGGGACAGATTTCTGATTTCAATATCCAGGTTGCTTTTTTCCAGCTCTTCAACAATGGTTTTATTGGCTAATGATTTTTCGATATTCGGATGTCCGAGAATAAGTAATGGCATAGTCTTATTTTTTATACTATAAAATTGATAGTTGCAAAATTAACTAGAGTGCCATACATTTGCAATACCTATCTATTGTGATAGGTCTGAAAAATGAAAAAGGAATGTTCCGGAAATTATGTTAAGATCGGTGAAAAACGATATCCATGCTCGGTAAGCCTGGCAATGGATCTGGTAGGTGGCAAGTGGAAAACTGTGATTCTGTATCATCTGAAAGACGGTGAAAAAAGATACAGCGAACTTAGAAAAGAATTATTTTCCATTACTGAAATGACCTTAAGCCTCCAGCTGAAACAGTTGGAAAAAGATGGCCTGATTACACGAAAAGTTTTCGGCGATAAACCTCCGATCCGTGTAGAATATTCGTTGACGGACTTTGGAAGAACTTTCATTCCTGTTTTGGATGCCATTACCCACTGGGGAAATACGATTGTGGATAAAAAAGGTGAATTTGTGGATAAGTTTTGAAAATGGTGGAAAACTCCTGCCAATTTTGCATACAGGTATTCCCGATAAGAAACAGTAACATTTTAGATATTCAAAGTTGCAAAACCCTTTTATTGGGGTACAGTAATAGCTGTAGATTATACCTTTATAACAATACATCAAAACTCATATACACCGCTGTTTCTGTAGAATCGCTGTAGTGCTGGGTGTTAATTCCCGTTATGGAAAACCCTGTATTCTGATAAAATTTTATTGCCGGATAATGGGTGTTCTGGGTTTCCAGTTCGACCAGGCTGCACTGTAATTCTCTAGCCTTTCTGTTGATATTCTTAATGAATAATTTTCCTAAGTTCTGACCCCGGTATTTTTCACTGATCAGTATACTCTCGATAAAAAGACTCTTGTTCCGCTTTCTGAAGCCACAGATGGCCCAGCCGACTAATTCATCATTTTCAAAGGCTCCGAACGATTTTCCCTGTTCAATAATTTTATTCAGATGATCAATATCTTTATCAGTGATTTCCCAAACCTTCCGGTAGTATTGATTTTTTTCCCGAAGGGTAAACTCAAAAGAGTTTTCGATTTTAATAACGGAAACAGCAAAGATTTTATCGGTTTCATAACCGTTGAATCCCCAATACAGCGTAGGGTTGGAAACTAATTTTTCCAGTGTTTTGATTTGCATTTTCTATAATTATTTTTACGGATATGGTGAGATTAAGCGAAGCGTCTTATCACTTCATACCATTTAAAAAACCGTCGGATTCTTTCATAATCAGGACTGGTGATGTTATAGGTTGAGAAGATTAATGATTATTCAATAAGCAGAAATTTCCTGCAATAATCATCAATATAAAATTCAGCATGATTATTTACTATTTTCTTTTTAAAGTGATGTTTTATGATATCAACGACAACCTTTACGTTACCATTTTGATTAACTAATCTGAAATCCTGAATTGTGTAGTGTAAGGGAAGTGTACATTGTAAATATTCAGTTTTTGTTCCTGTAAATTTATAATAATTTATAACTTGGAGCCCATTATAAAAATCTCCGATATCAAAAACTAATCCTCCCTTTTCCAAAATTACCGGATAATTGGTTGTAGAATATATAATTTGGTCCTGGGTATTAAAAAGCAGATAATGGTCTGTTTCGTATCCTTTTTCCTTAAAAATATAAAAGTTATATTCTTTATTAATCAGCGTTAATGTTGTTGCATCGTCACAATAAGAAAGATATTTTATACCTTCATTATAATCATATTTCGAATTAATACAATGTCGCGTAATTTTTTTTGGAAATTTTTCCTGAAATTCTCTGTACAGATCTGCATTTTCTTTGATAGCAGTTGGTTTACTTATTTTAATACTGTTTTTGATGATAGAAAAATATTTTTCTTCACTTATAAAACCAATAGAGTTAGCAGTATTAGAATTAATTTTTAAACTAAATTCATCACAATTTAGTGGTATGCCCTCCTGAGCAGATAAACTGACCGAAAAAATAAACAGGCTTAGAAAGAAGAGGTGTTTCATAAAAACGATAGAAATCAAATTTAATCAAAATTTCACACACTGAAACTTTCAAAACCCGTAAATTTGCTGTCAACAAAAATTTACCAGATGCTTAGGAAAATTTCAGTTGCGGCAGCTACATTTCTGTCCGTAATTACAATCAATGCGCAGAAGAACAAAAATTCTCAGTTAGAAAGGCCGAAACTGGTCGTAGGGTTAGTAGTGGATCAGATGAGATGGGATTATTTGTATCGTTTTTATAATAAATACGGTAATGATGGCTTCAAAAGACTTCTGAATACAGGATATTCTTTAAATAATGTACATATTCCTTACGTTCCCACGGTGACCGCGTTAGGGCATACCTGTATTTATACAGGCTCAGTTCCGGCGATTCACGGGATCGCAGGAAATGACTGGACCGATAAGGAAACAGGAAAAAATGTTTATTGTACGACCGATGAAGATGTAAAACCTGTTGGCACTGCCAATACAAGAGTAGGGAGCCATTCACCTAAAAACCTGTGGTCGACAACCGTTTCTGACGAGTTGAGACTGGCAACAAATTTTCAGGGTAAGGTAATCGGGGTTTCTTTAAAAGACAGAGCTTCCATTTTACCGGCTGGTCATACGCCCAATGGTGCTTTCTGGTTTGATGATTCTACCGGAAATTTTATTACCAGCACCTGGTATATGAATGATTTACCGCAATGGGTGAAATCTTTCAATTCACAGAATCTACCGGATAAATTGGTGGCAAACGGATGGAATACTTTACTTCCGATCAATGAGTACACAGAAAGTTCACCGGATAACTCTTCCTGGGAAGGGCTTTTGGGAAGTTCAAAAACACCTACCTTTCCTTACAGCAATCTGGCAGCGGATTATAAAGCCAAGAAAGACAATATCCGGTATACGCCTTTCGGAAATACACTGACCCTGAAGTTAGCCGAGGCTGCTGTAGAAGGAGAAAAGTTAGGGGGAGATGATATTGTGGATATGCTGGCAGTCAACCTTGCCTCTACCGATTATGCAGGTCACAAATTCGGTCCGAACTCTATTGAGGTGGAAGATGTCTACTTGAGATTAGATAAAGATTTAGCAGCATTTTTCAATTATTTAGATTCGAAAGTCGGAAAAGGAAAGTATACGGTTTTCCTTTCTGCAGATCATGGCGGAGCGCATTCGGTAGGTTTTTTACAGGAACATAAAATTACGACGGGCTTTTTCGGGGAAGACATGGAAAAGAAAGTCAATCAGAAACTGAAAGATAAATTCGGAGTTGATAAACTGATCAACGCCATCGACAATTACCAGGTTTACTTTGACAGAAAACTACTGAAAGAAAATAAGATTGAGCTCGATGACGTGATTGATTTTACAGTAAAAGAACTGGAAGAAGATCCTACCGAATTGTATGCCGTTTCTGTAACGAAAGTGGCTCAGGCATCTATTCCGGAACCGATTAAACAGCGAATTATTAACGGGATCAACAGGCAGAGAAGCGGAGATATCCAGTTGATTTCTCACGATTCTATGCTTCCTCCGTATTCAAAAACAGGTACCACACACAGTGTATGGAATTCTTATGATTCACACATCCCTTTAATTTTTATGGGATGGGGAATTCAGCATGGTGAAAGCAGTAAACCTTATTTTATGACTGATATTGCGCCGACCGTTTCTTCGTTATTAAAGATTCAGTTCCCGAGCGGAAATGTAGGAAATCCGATTAGCGAAGCTATCGGAAAGTAAAGCAGTATATTACTTAAATATATAATCCTTAGCAGTAGTGTTAAGGATTTTTTGTGTTTAAAAATAAATTTTACTGTTGTCTAATTTTACGATCTCCAGTTTTTCCATTTTTTTTATGGTTCTGATCACGGTTTCGGTACGCAGGCCTGTAAGTGAGGCCAATTGCTGTCTGGTGTAAGGAACCGCATAAGCGTATTTTTCTTTGAATCCGAAATAGTTTTTCATGTAATTCATCACAAGCTCCAGTTTGGCCAGCGGATCTTTGAATGAAAATGATGCGGACGTAAGATATCGGTAATGCATACGGTCGGCCGTATAAGAATAGATATTGAAAATGAGAGCAGGATTTTTTAACAGAAGTTCTTTTAATTTATTTTTTTCAAGTTTTATAATTTCAGAATCGTTGATGGTAATGGCATTGATGGCATATTTTTTATTATTAAAGATATAGGTTTCGGCGATGCAGTGTCCGTCAAAGGGAATCCCATGAATAAATTCCTTTCCGTCTTCAAGGACACTGGCAAGTTTCACAGTTCCGGATTTTATTTGCATATAATATTTGGGTTCGGTTCCTTCTTCAAAGATGAATTCGCCTGATGTGTAATTTTCAATTTTCGCGCCGTGAGAAAACAACAGGTTTTCACAGATGATCATAGCTGGTGTATTAATCTGATAAAAGTAGTAATAAAACTTATGGTCTGAAAACTAAAAAATACCACATCCGTGCCTCATTACAGAAAAGAAAATAAAATCTTTTAAATGAAATGCATGATGTTGAAGCTGCTTTTAATTTCATAAATGGATGATCGCCCGTTCAATTCTGTAAAAGAGCGTGTGAATGAATCATTATGGTCAAAATGAAAAATCATGTACTGCGAATTATCCTGAACGGCGAAGCTTTATATGCATTGAACAGTACAATAAAATTAAGCAAATTTTAAAATAACCCATCAAAAACCCCGCAGATCGGTCTGCAGGGTTGTATTATTCAGCAAGTGAAGCCAATTTATTCTTCATCATCTTCATATTGTTCAAGATAATATGTGAAAGTAAAGCCATCCACTTCATCTTCCGCATCCTCAAGTGTAGTCAGAAGATCTTCAAAGGTCTCAAGCTGATCTACGGTCATATTAACAAATTCTATATGCAGGGGCATCTCCAGTTCTCCGGTGATAACATCGGACAAAGCATCCAGATTGTCCCCAAAATGCTCCGGAAGTGCTGTTTTTTCTTTCAGTTGCGTGTAAAAATCTTCGTAATCACCTATGTCGGTAAAATTGATGTATATTGTTTTCATATGGATCTAAATTTCCAGTTTTTATTTTTTAAAAAAGTTTTACATTTTGTACAGAAGTCAGTTTCTTCATCAGTGTAGTTCTGTCCTTCTGCGGCTCTCATAAAACACGTTTTTTCGGGGCAGTGTGATAATCCCTGAGTATGCCCTAACTCATGAAGAGCAATTTTGAAAAACTGCTCGTCAGCGTTCTTTTTGCTTAGTCTGAATTTTGAGGCAATACAGGCTTTACCGGGTCTGTATCCCAATCCCATAACACCAAAATCTTTTGTTTTACCTTTTGTGACACTGATATCTTTAGAAGTGAGTCCGATAGTGACAAAATCTTCTTTCGTCCTTTGATTTAAAAATCCGATAAGAGAATCTGCCCTGTACCGGTTTCTCTCACTGTAATAGGCGTATTCGGGGAAATCGATTGCTTCCAAAACTTTTACCTGGGGATAAACCTTTCTGATTTTTTGAGTGACAAATATAAGACTTTCGGAATTTAAGTCTTTAAAAGGCTGAATTAAAATAGTCATCACCTGCTCATTCTTTACCTGTTTTTCCGTTTTTTCAGTACAGGAAAAGCTGAAGAGTAAAGAAAATAGAAACAGGCAGTAATTATTGTTTTTCAAAACTTCTATAATGGTTTTTGGTTAAATAAACATCTCCGTTTTTTGAGAACACAATACGGTCGGCATTTCTGTTACCGCAGTGATAATTAACGTCTGCTTCATAATATTGTGGTCCTATAGGTAAGGTTCTTTCTCTGTTGCCGAACTTATCACCACCAATGGCTTTTCCGGGTAAGACGTCACAGAGATTTCCCTGTGAAGGATCCCAGCCCTGTTTTCTCGCTTCGTTTTTGGTGAGGTACAAATCAGGAAGGCGATGATGCTGTTTAACATAGGAAATTACTGTTTTTTCGTCTGTCAGCCGGTCGATGGATTTACTGGCTGAAGAATAACCTGAATCATCAGGAGCACGGTATTTTGGTCGGGTGCCGGAGGTTACGGTTTTCTTATCAGCGATGAAATTATTATAGATGTACATCACGGACATGCCGAAGAGCAGCCCGAGACAGATAAAAAACAGAGCTCTTGTTTTACTGTTCATAATCTTGTGTAATAAAGGATCAATGTACCGGCGTAATATCAAACATCATTGGTAAGCCGGTACATTGGTAAATTCTTATTGTATTAGTTTTGTCTCCACTCCTCCGGAATATCACAGATCGGAATAGGAACCATTTTGTGTTTAGAAGCTTTATGCATTCTGTCGAAAATCATGAAAACTTCTTTGTCACGGCCTTCGTAGTCTTCTACTGCCTTTGTTCCGTATTCTTTCTGAATCTTCTCCAGCTCAGGATAAGTGGCCCCGATCTGGTCTTCATCGGTTCTCTCTGCATCCCATAGGCCATCGGTAGGAATTGCGTTTTTGATGCTCTCAATAAGATCTAAAGCCCCTGCCAGTTTATACACTTCAGTTTTGTAAAGATCAGCGATAGGGGAAACATCTACACCGCCATCCCCATATTTTGTATAAAATCCGATTCCGAAGTCTTCTACTTTATTTCCAGTGCCACACACCAGGAGACTGTGAAGCTGGCCGAAATAATATAGAGTCACCATTCTGAAACGGGATCTCGTATTGGCAAGCGCCAGATTATTGCTCTGTTTTCCTTCTGCGTGATCCTGCACTGTGGTTTCGAAGCTTTCAAAAACGGGAGTAAGATTTACGGTTTCACCTTTTACATTGGGAAACCTCTTTTTCAGATCTTCAATGTGATCTCTGGCACGGCTGGACTGGTCCTCCTTCTGACGGATCGGCATTTCCAGCAATAAAACATCCAGTCCGGTCATGGCACAAAGCGTCGAAACAACTCCTGAATCCACTCCTCCGGAAACGCCCAATACATATCCTTTTACATTGGCTTTTTCAGCATAATCCTTCAGCCAGTTTACAATATGATCTATTACTTTTTGTGTCTGCATTATTATTTTTTTAATCTGTTTTGTTAATTTTAACGGTTTTTATAAACCAGATATTGATCTTGTGATGAATATAAAAGCATGAAGCATTCCAAAATTACTGGTTTTTTAATAAAAAATGAGCTTATCGGCCATAAACACTTAAAATGATCAGCTCAATACATCTAAAATATTAAAATATCTATAGCATCATCACTTTTCAGATACAGTCTTAATTTCCCGGTGGTCTTTGCGGTGCAGTAGAGTTTGCAGCAGAAGAAGCAGCTGAAGCTGTTTTTTTACCTCTTTTGATATTTTCTTCTTTTAAGGTGTTGGTGTCGATATGTAAAGTTGACAAGTCCGGATTTTGAGAAATATCCAGTTTTCTGATGGATGTATCTTTTATATCAAGCACCGTTAATTTATTCAGAGCACTTACATCGATGGTCTGCAGATCTTTATTGCTGCTGAGATATAAATCGGTCAGGTTTTTTAAATTTTCACTTTTAAATGTCCGTAAATTACAGCCTACACATGAAAAAAGGTTAAGGTAATCCAGGTTTTTCACATCGATATCCAGGATAATACTGCCGTCTAAAACCACAGACTGTACATTTCTGAAAAGGCTGATGTCTGCGGCAGACCGTATTTTTAAATTATTGTTTCCGATGATAATCGTGCTTACTTTATCTGCTTCAGACTGATCAATTTCTCCGTCTCTGTTGAGATCATACCTGGCAATCATCTGTTTTTTGAATTCATGATCCGTAAACATGACTTTTTTGGCAGTAAGAAATTCTGACTCGTCTTTTGGGGCGGCTTTTATTTCTGAAATGTTGTCTTTAACAGGAGCTTTTTGTGCAGTAGCATACGAAATAGCGAGCACAAAACAGAGGGGTGTAAATATTTTGTTTTTCATCTTTAAATTATGTTTAATTCATTATTTTTGTATCTTAAATTTCATGTAAAAATATGAAGATTTTCAGAACTATTGCATTTTCTTTATTGTTCATTGTAAGCCTGAATTCCTGTAAAAAAGACGCTCAAAGCAGATGGAATATTGAAGTCAAAAATCCTGCCGATAAGGTGGAGGTTGCAGATATCTCAAAAGAGTTTTATGATCAGAACATCTCTCTGGAACAGTTTAAAGCTAAATATCCTTGGTTTCAGGGAACGGTATCTGATGAAGATTTTGTAAAAAGAAGAGCAGATGCTGAAGAAATAAAAATCTACAAAGAAGCAGCATCAAAAATTAATGTTCAGAAGCTTCAGAAAGAGCTTCAGGATTTGTTTTCTCATATAAAATATTATTTCCCTGAGTTTAAAAGTCCGAAAGTATATCTGTTTTCTTCTGCACTGCAAATGGTTCAGGATCCAATTTTTTATGATGCAAAAGGAAATCTCCTGTTTATCGATATAAGTGGATTTATGGGTGACGGAAACCCGAATTATAAAGGATTGGAACTTTATTTTCAAAAATCAATGAACCCTCAGAATATCGTTCCTAAGGTATCACAGATTTTTGCTGAAAATGCGGTTCCGGGATCACCGGACCATCAGAAATTTATTGACCAGGTCATTTTGAATGGCAAAATGATGATTTTACAGGATGCCTTTTTACCGGATACTCCGGACTATCTGAAAATGAACTATACCCAGAAACAATATGAATGGGCAGTCACCAATGAAGCGAATATCTGGAATTATTTTGTGGAGAATAATCTCATTTTCGGAGACGACCCGAGATTGGTCGGCCGTTTTATTTCGCCAGGACCCTTTTCGAAATTTTATACGGAAATAGACAATGAATCTTCCCCCCAGATCGGAATTTTTACCGGATGGCAGATCTGTAAAGCCTATTTAAAACAAAAACCTGAGACAAAATTAACAGATTTTCTTAAAATGGACGGTACGAAAATTTTTAATGAATCAGGATACAAACCAAAAATGGAATAATGAAAGCGAGAGGTCAGAAGTTTTCAAACAGGGAAACTTACCAAAGCGAACAGAAAAATAAAAATTTTTAGAAAATAGAAAGTTATGAGAAAGACTCAGATTACGATAGATGTAGAATTAGATGAGAACCATATTCCGGAAGTAATGACCTGGAATGCACAGGACGGAGGTGTTGACAAAGAAGAAACCAAAGCAGTGATGATTTCCGTATGGGACGAAAAAGCGATGGAAGCCCTGAGAATCGATCTCTGGACAAAAGAAATGCCGGTTGACCAGATGAAAATGTTCATGCACCAGATCTTAGTTTCCCTGGGAAATACCTACCAGAGAGCAACAGGTGAGGAAGATGTGGCCCAGTGGATTGAAGAGATGGCCGAGGAATTTGCCATCAAATCTGCAATAAAAATGTAACAAATAAATGTAATAATGAATCAGTCTGACCATGTACCCATCATTGGTAAACTGGTAAATTGCTATATTGATAAATTATACAAATTATGAATTTCAATACAAAAGTGATCCACGGAGGACAACATCATGAATCTGCAACAGGGTCTGTAAATGTTCCTGTATTTTTAACCTCTACATTTGCACAGAAAAGCCCGGGAGTACATTCCGGTTACGAATATTCAAGAGCTGCCAATCCTACAAGACAGGCTTTGGAAGACTCTTTGGCCAGCATAGAAAACGGAGCGAGGGGATTGGCTTTCGGTTCCGGTCTTGCCGCCATCGACTGTGTTTTAAAATTATTAAATCCCGGTGATGAGGTAATTGCTGTGGATGATTTATATGGAGGAACATACCGCATGTTCACAAGACTTTTTGAAAAATATCAGTTGAAATTTACGTTCGTGAATTTTGACGATGCTTCCAAAATTGCGGATGTTATTACAGATAAAACCAAATTAATCTGGATTGAGACGCCTACCAATCCGTTGATGAAATTAGTAGATATCAGGGCTGTTGTAGAAATTGCAAAAGGAAAAGACATCCTTGTGGCCGTTGACAACACTTTTGCTACACCCTATCTTCAGAGACCTATTGATCTGGGAGCGGATATCGTAATGCACTCAGCAACGAAATATTTGGGAGGTCACTCCGATGTTATTGCAGGTGCTTTAGTAGCAAAAGATGCTGAACTGGGCGAAAAACTTCACTTTATTCAGTTTGCAAGTGGCGGAATTTTAGGACCTCACGATTCCTACCTGGTGCTTAGAGGAATTAAAACCTTAGCGCTGAGAGTTCAGAGACACTCTGAAAACGGAATGGCAGTGGCAAAATATCTTGAGTCTCATCCTGCCGTTGCTCAGGTTATTTATCCCGGACTGGAATCTCACCCACAATATGAACTGGCAAAATCTCAGATGAAAGATTTCGGGGGAATGGTTTCATTTACCTTTAAATCCGGAAAAAAAGAAGATGCCGTTAAATTTTTAGAAAAAGTAAGAGTGTTCACATTAGCAGAATCTTTAGGTGGCGTAGAATCTCTGGCCAATCACCCTGCTCTAATGACTCACGCTTCTATTCCTGCAGAAAAACGTGCTGAATTGGGAATTACGGATGATTTGGTTCGTCTGAGTGTCGGGATTGAAGATGCGGAAGATCTTATCGCAGATCTGGAAAAGGCTTTTTCTTAATATAAAATAACAATTAAGATTTTGTTGAGAACTTCCTTACGTGAAATGTCTTTAAGCATAAGCATTTAGTTGTCAAAAAGTTTTTGCACGCTGCGTTTAAAACAAAAAATTAATTATTTAAATAAACATAATGAGAAAGATTCATATTTTATTATTGTTAATCTTAGGCCAAATTGCCTTTTCTCAGGTTAACAGTACTGATGAACTGTATAAAACGGCTAAAAAATTAGATAGTCTGATATTTGATGTCGGGTTTAACCAATGTGATCTTTCTCATTATGATTCTATCATCAGCAATGATCTGGAATTTTACCACGACAAGGGCGGAATTACTTCCGGGAAAGAGGCTTTCACCGCTTCTATCAGAAATAATATTTGCGGAGGACCGAATAAAGTCAGACGTGAACTGGTGCCCGGCAGCATGAAAGTCTATCCTTTGTATAATAAAAATGTCCTCTACGCCTTTATTCAGGAAGGTGAACATGATTTTGCCGAACTCGGTCAGGGAAAGTGGATTAAGGGGAGCCGCGCAAAATTTACCATTCTTTGGCTTTTAGAAGATAAAGGATGGAAAATGAAACGTGTTCTGAGCTACGATCATCACTTATAAACAATTATGAAAAATATAAGAAAAGCAACCCTTCAGGATATCCCTCAATTGGCTGAATTGTTTGATCAATACCGGATATTTTATCATAAAGACTCGGATATTTCCGCTGCAGAACAGTTTTTAACGGACAGAATCGAAAATAAGGATTCCGAGATTTTTATCGCTGAAAATGATGGGAAATTAGTGGGTTTTGTTCAGTTATATCCGTTGTTTTCATCTACCAGAATGAAGCGTTACTGGCTGCTGAACGATCTGTATGTGAATGAAGATCACCGCGGAAAAGGCTTTTCCAAAAAACTGATTGAAGAGGCCAAAGAACTGGCGCGATCTACCGATGCTTGCGGTATTCTCCTCGAAACAGGAAGATCCAATGATATCGGAAACAGGTTATATCCATCCTGTGGATTTGAAATGTACGATGAAGTGAATTTCTACGAATGGACGAATGGGTGATGTAGCAATATAACAATGTAGCAATGTAACAATGTAACGATATAGCAATGTAACAATGTAACAATGTAACGATGTAGCAATGGAACAGTGTAATAATGTTTTAAGTGGTTTAACTGATAGACTGCTGTATTGTAAATTCTTTAAAAGTAATGACTGATTTTCAAAAATATATTCAGAGATATTTAGATTATATTCCGTCGGTAAACTGGCTGGAAGAATTAAGACGTTCAGGTGAAAAAACGGTAGCTGTTTACTCAGAACTTTCGGACGAACAGTCGCATTTTGCTTATGATGAAGGAAAATGGACCCTGAAAGAGCTGCTTTTACATCTGTCAGATACCGAGAGGGTTTTTCAGTACCGCATTTTAGCATTTGCCAGAGGTGACCAAAATGAACTGCCTGGCTTTGATGAAGAATCATACGCCAAAAATTCTTTTGCCAATACCCGAAGTTTGCAGTCATTGCTGGAGGAATACCGGTTAATCAGAAAATCGTCTCAGATTCTGCTGGATACCCTTGATCCGACTATTGTCAATAATACCGGAACTGCCAATGGTAACCGGATTTCTGTCGAAACCATCGGAAAACTGATTGTCGGGCATAATATCCATCATTTGAATATTATTGAGGAGAGGTATTTGGTGAAGCTGTAAATTTTTATAATTTTATAGTCATTGCGAGGGGCGAAGCGACGAAGCAATCTTTAGAATTATTAATATTTAAATTTACACAGATGAAGCCCGGTTTTGTTTATATCATGACCAATAAAAATAATACTGTCCTCTATACAGGTGTGACATCAAATCTGCCAAAAAGAGTTAAGGAGCATAAAGAGAAATTTCATGAACTGAGTTTTACTTCTAAATATAACTTAAATAAACTGGTTTATTGGGAATCTTTTCAGGAAATAGGAGATGCCATTTTTAGAGAAAAGCAAATTAAGGCGGGTTCCCGACTGAAAAAATTAAATTTGATAAACTCATTCAATGGGGAATGGGAAGATTTAGCAGAAGATATTGAGGAGATTATGAATCCTTTTTGAGATTGCTTCGTCGCTTCGCTCCTCGCAATGACATAAATATAATGGAAAATATAATTAACATACTAAAATCCGGAGGCACTATTTTGTATCCCACAGACACCATCTGGGGAATCGGTTGTGACGCTACCAATACAGAGGCGATCAATAAAATTTTTGAGATTAAAAAGCGTGAAAAGAACAAATCCATGATCATTCTGGTAGAGTCTGAAAAAAGGCTGCAGGATTTGGTGGATGTTCCGGAAATGGCCTGGGAAATTATTGATTTAAGCGAGAAGCCGGTCACGATTGTGTATGAAAATCCAAAAGGACTGCCGAAGGAATTACTAGCCGAAGATGGAAGTATAGGAATCCGTTTGGTGAAAACTGATTTCTGTAAAAAATTAATTACAAAACTTAATAAACCCTTAGTTTCCACTTCCGCCAACTTCAGTGGAGATAAAAGTCCGTTGAAATTTTCTGATATTTCACCGGAGATTATTGATCTTGTGGATTATGCGGTGGAAGAAGACCGCGAAATAGTTTCCAAGTACTCAGGATCATCAGTGATAAAAATCTGGAGTGATAACAGAATCAAAGTACTTCGCGAATAAAAGAAAAGATTTTAATTATCTTTGCAAAATAAGGAGCCATTAAGAAGTCGGGAATTCAGTTTGTATACTTAAAACCCGATTTCTTAGTGGTTTTACATTAGATATTGGTAAACAGTTAAAACAGGTAGTTTTAAATCTGATATCTAGCATTTAATATCTAACATCTATTTAAAAAATGTTCATCAACTTAAATCAAAATAAAAATCTAAAACTTTTCAAACTCATTTCTGAAGTTGCAGACAAAAATAAGCAGTCTGTTTATATTGTCGGGGGCTTTGTCCGGGATTTATTAATGAAAAGAAAAGCTTCTGCGGATATTGATTTTGTGACCGAACAGAGTGGGATTGAACTGGCTCAACAGGTAGGGCATGAAATTGATCCGAAAATGAAAGTTTCGGTGTTCAAAACCTACGGCACAGCAATGATCAAATATAAGGATCTGGAGCTTGAATTCGTAGGGGCAAGGAAGGAGAGTTATACCGAAAACAGCCGGAAGCCTGAAGTTGAAGGCGGAACTATCGAAGATGATCAGAAAAGGAGGGATTTTACGGTGAATGCAATGGCAATCTCCTTAAATAAAGGTAATTTCGGAGAATTAATCGATCCGTTTAACGGAATTGGAGACCTTGAGAATGCGGTCTTAAGAACCCCTTTGGAGCCTGCTCAAACCTATTCTGATGATCCGTTGAGAATGATGAGGGCGGTTCGTTTTGCATCAACATTAAATTTTACAGTAGAAGAAAAATCACTGGAAGCCATACAACAGGAAGCAGAGCGAATCAAAATTGTTTCTATGGAAAGAGTGATGGTGGAATTTAACAAAATCATGCTTTCTGCCAAACCTTCCGTAGGCCTACGGCTGATGGAACAGACGGGTTTAATGAAATTAATTATTCCGGAACTGATTGATCTGAAAGGGGTAGAAGAAGTAGAAGGACAAACCCATAAAGATAACTTTTATCATACGCTGGAAGTGGTTGATAATATCTCCGAAAATACAGATAATCTGTGGCTTCGCTGGTCTGCACTGCTTCACGATATCGGAAAAGCACCGACCAAAAAATTTGTAGAAGGAACAGGATGGACCTTCCACGGACATGAGTTTCTAGGTTCGAAAATGGTGAAAACATTATTTCAGAGACTGAAATTACCATTGGGACCGGATATGAAGTATGTCCAGAAAATGGTAAAGCTTTCATCCCGGCCTATAGCTTTAATTACCGATGATGCGTCTGACGCTGCGTTGAGAAGATTGTTGTTTGACGCAGGAGAAAATCTGGAAGATCTATTTACCCTTTGTAAAGCGGATATTACGACCAAAAATTCCAGGAAACAGGAGAAGTTTAAAAAGAATTTTGAATATGTTGCGGTAAAAATAAAGGAGGTGGAAGAAAAAGATCAGGTAAGAAACTTCCAGCCGCCCATTTCCGGAGAAGAAATCATGGAGATGTTTAATCTCAAACCAGGTCGTGAAATCGGAATTTTAAAGGAAAAAGTAAAAGAAGCGATTCTTGAAGGCGAGATTGGAAACGACAGTGAAGAGGCCCGCAATTTTGTGATTGCTGAGGCTGAAAAATTAGGATTAACACCCGCTTAAATAATTTTCGGGCTATTTGACTGTATCATTTTGTCGATTATTGTCATCTTGAATATCGTCATTTGGAAATATAATATCATTAAAAAACGTAATTGGATACTGTATCTGATTGCGTTTTCACTTTTTGGATGGGTTATTCCGTTTTTTGCGGTATACTTTGAAGTTCAAAAAGCGATAAAAGATCAGTCATTGGTTGATAATTTTACTCTTTTATCCGCTTATTTCAGATTTCCAATTTGGTGGTTCATGGTAACCTTCGAATTGACATTAAAGCTGTTTAAACTTTTCTATTATCACAAAGTAGATCTGAAAGATTTTAAACACTTAAATTAATTAAAGTAATATACTTTACGCAAAAGAAGTACACTGAAGTTTTTTGAAAATCTTTGATTTTCACCTGATGTGAACTTAATTTTTCGGTTTTTTTTAAAACTTTCTAAAGTGTACTTAAGTGTGAGACAGTAAGTACAACACACCGCTACCACACTGCTACCGCACGAATCCCTTCGTGTGGTTGCCTGTAGCAAACCACAAAGAAAATCCCAGATTTCTAAACACATAAGTTAATTTAAGTAATATACTTTGCGCAGAAGAAGTACACTGAAGTCTTGTTAAAAATCTTTTGATTTTCTTCTGAAGCACACTAATTCTGCATTATTTTTTTTCCTGAAATAGACCTCTAACGAAAGTTTCTGCCACTGGCAGCCAGTTTTCAGCCGTTTATAATGATCTGAATTATTTTTACCAAGTCAACTTAGTAGAAAATCCTCTTTTCCCTCTGCTTAGATGGTAAAATCCATTTTTCTATTTTATCTTTGCTATGAGTTCCAGATTGTTAGTCTTTTACATTGCAATCCAAAATTGCTAATTTTCTCGGAGCTCTATCTTCCTGAATAAGTTTAAACAACATCATTGTTAAAAACTTTGATAAGAAAATAAAGTCGGGCGGTTTCAAAGAAACCGCCCGACCAAACACACAGGATGAAAAATAAAATATTTTAATACCAGGTAGGTGTTATTTTTAGTTGATGTAGAATCCGTTTGCTCCTTTTCCGGCTGTAAATGAGGTAAGTAGAGATCCGGTTAGTGAATATACGCTGATTTTACTGTCCTGAGTAAATCCATTGGCATCAGAAGTGAAAATTCTTCCGTTGATTACATTAAATCCATATAACGCAGAATACTGGTCCACACTGTCAGGTACTGTAAAAAGTGGTGTTGTAGGAGCGGCTGTCGCATTCATGCTCATAGCGTACACATTTTTTCCTGCTGTGAAGTAGTATCTGTCACCGTAGATTTCAAGATTAGTTGCATTGGCAATTCCTGTTAAAGTCTTGGTATTCACGATGTTTCCTGAGCTTGAAATCTGATAGATATAAGAATCTGCAGTTCCCTGAGCAATCACATAAACGTTATTATTTACGGCAATGGTCTTCGTAATATCTCCGTTTGGAACAGTGATCGTAGACTGAAGCTCATTGGTGGAAGTGTTGATCAGACTGATCTTGTTTCCGAAACCGAATGAAGCATTCTGTACAAAGATATTCCCGCCGGCCTGTACAATTCTCTCCACATTATCAGTGAAAGAAATTTTCTTTACAAAAGCATTGTTGGCAGCATTGTAGATGCTTACGTATTTATCCCCACCGTATTTGTCATTCGTTACATACAGGAAATTATTGGCAAAAGCTGAATAACGGGGATTGTCGATCTGTTCAGTAATCTCACCGTATTTCTTAAAAGTATAACGGTCTACCACCTGGATTTTATTCGACCCGTTCATCACAAGATAAGCCGCACCTCCGTTAAATCCTACACTCTGTAAAACGCTTCCCAGACTGGTATTGTTATTAAGAGAGTAAATATTATCCTGCTTAGCACTGAAATCTCCGGAAATATACGTTATATCAGCATTCGGCGCAGGAAAAGCACCTTCATTGGAAATCAAATATCCGTTACCATAAAATAATTCCTGTGTAAACTCGCTTTCGCTGTTACAGGAGATGTTGAAAAGCAATGCGAATGCTGCTACCAGAGTTAAAAGTCTAGTTAATTTCATATTATTTAAATTTAAAAATTTATTGTTGCAAAAATACTGTAATTTCTTTTGGGCATAGAATAGAATGCCACGGTTTCATAAACCGTATCTGTTATATTATTCACTTTAAAACCAAGAGTGTATTTTTTTGAAAGAGTTCCGGAAATCCCTGCATTTAAAATAAAATAAGGATCCAGCGCATCACTTCTTTTTTCATCACTCGTGGTATAGGTAAGTCCGTTAAAAACGCCCTGGGCATATATTTTTAAAAAGCCATAGTGATAATCGATATTTCCGACAGCTTTATGAAGCGGAACATACATTCTCTGCATGCCGGTGTCTTTATCGATTGATTTTGAGTAAGTATAGCCGGCATTCAATATCAGTGCATGTTTTCCGAAGTTGTAATGATAGCTGAACTGAGATTCCACACCGTAAGATTCCGCTCTTCTTACATTAAAAGCCGACCAATAGCCATATGGAGTAGGAAGCCAACTGATAAGATCTTTAACGTACATATAATACGGGCTAACCACTAATTTAAAATTTCCGAATGTGAACTCATGATCCATATCCGCCTGGACAGAAGTTTCCGGCCGTAGATCCAGGTTCCCGCCGGGCTGCCAGTAGAGATCATTAAATGAGGGATATCTGAAATTCCGGGACATGTTGACCCCTACATGATACCATGCTAGGGCATCCCATTTTCCGGCAAAGGAATATAAGATAGGGGCGCTGATATCTTCCACAAAATCCTTCTTGATTCCTGCTTCAAAACGAAGATCCCGGGTTGGGAAATATCTTAACAAGCCGGCCAGGGAACCGATATTTCTGCTCACGTCCTTAATTCCGGATTCATAGCCTTCAGCTTTATTTACCTGAAATTCCCCGATCACATTGACATTGATCTTTGAGGTGATGAAATAATTGAGATCATTTTTAAAAATATAGTTTTTCCCTTCAGCACCACTGCTTTTAAGCTTATCAATATCTCCGAAATACTGGAAATTATCTTCTGTATACGCTGCTTTTAAACTATTTGAAAAATGAGATTTATTAATATCCCAGGATAATAAACTTCTTAACGTCTGCGCTTTATATTTGGTCTTGGAGTCATTCTTAAGAAAAATAGGGTAGTGCTGCGAAGCATCAAATAGCTGGCTCTGCCAGGATAGCGTCTGATGTTTGGTAATTTTATAAGACACTCCGGTATTAAATCCAGTATTGTAGTACCTTCCGTTTCTGTTGATGTAGCCTTCTTCCGTCACTTTAGATTCCGGAACCGCATACTCATTCTGGCTGATGGAATAGTTACCGGAAACCTTAAAACTGAACCGGTCATTACTGAAAGAAGCCTTTAAAAAATTGTTGTAGGTATCAAATGAAGCCACCTCAGAGAAAAGACTTCCGTGAAATCCTTTATTAAAATCCAGCGTATTGTTCAGATGAATACTTCCTCCGATAGCACCACTTCCGTAAATCACACTTCCGCCACCCGCTTTTACCTCCAACTGATCATATCCGAATAATGAAGTATTATTAACGTCTGCCTGACCTAAAAACGTAGAGTTGATATTAATCCCATTCCAGACAAAAGCAGTCTGCTGAGCCGTACTTCCTCTGAAAGAGGGTGATGACACCGCTCCCCGTCCGTTCTCTTTGATGTAAATAGAAGACTGATAGCGTAAGAGATCAGAAAGACTGGTAGAATTTTTCTCTATATCTTTTGGGGTGAGGGTATTTACTTTATGAAAAAGTTTAACCCTGCTCATCTGGCTGTCGAAAACATAAATGGTATCAACGGTTTTCTCCTGGGCACAAAGAAAACTTCCATACGATGAAAAAATAAGCAGTAAAGACCTTTTTATATCCATTATTTTCACTTTTCCTCCGAAAGCAATTTATTTAAGTTATCATTCTTTTTGGCAGGTCTCCTGACTTTCGCTATTCTACACCTTCCCGTTGACACAGTGGTTTACTGTAGAAAATTCTTTTTGCGATTTACAGTTGCGGGGACAGTTTGGGAGTTTCACCCAATTCCCTATTATTTCCAATATCCTGGAAACCAAAATTTTTGCAAAGATAAGTTTTTAACCCGAGTTGCAATATGTTTAATCAGTACTTCTTGATCAGACTTTAAGCCTATAAAAACGTTGCATCAAAATAAAACGGCAGCAGATCTTTGATAGAATGTACTTTTACCACCTCATCATTCATGCTGGAGAAATACAGATCAATATTTTCGTTCTGCTTGGTTTCATACTCTATCAGACTTTGCCTGCATGCTCCACAAGGAGGAATAGGCGGATTTTTTTCGTCAGATTCCTTGGGGCCGCCTACAATGAAGATCTTCTTTACTTTTACATCCGGAAAATTCGCTGCTACCCAGAATAAGGTTGTCCTTTCTGCACATAACCCTGAAGGATAGGCGGCATTTTCCTGATTGTTACCCGAATAGATTTCTCCGTTTTCAAGAAGGACAGAGCAGCCTACGAGAAAGTTGGAGTAAGGGGCATAAGCATTTTCGCGGGCCTGCTTTGCTCTATCGAATAATTTTTTTTCAACATCACTTAGTTCGCTGCTATTCTTAAAGTGTTCGTAACTGATTTGAGCTTCTTTTTTCATATATTGTGGATTAAAAAAGGGGCGTAAAAATACCTATTTTAAATAAGGTAGGCAATATTATTTTATGCTACAGGATTTTAACAAAAAATATTCAGTTAAAAAATGTTATATACTCCAATACAATTCAGAAATGTAGAGTTGAAAAACCGTTGGGTAATGTCTCCGATGTGTATGTATTCATGTGAAAACGGTCTGGCCAATGACTTCCATTTTGTTCATTACGGAAGCAGGTCTCAGGGCGGAACGGGTTTGCTTATTGTAGAAGCTACAGGCGTAGAACCCAAAGGCAGAATTACCAATCACTGTATGGGAATCTGGACAGATGAGCAGGCAGAGAAACTGCAGAAAATTGTCGAATTTGTACACCAGAATTCGGACAGTAAAATCGGAATCCAGCTGGCACACGCCGGAAGAAAAGGTTCGACGTGGAATAATATTCAGATTCCGGTTGAAGAAGGCTGGGAAACGGTGGCACCAAGCCCTATTCCTTACCATCCCACAGAAAGAATTCCGCATGCTCTTACGGCTGAAGAAATCAGAGCGCAGGTTCAGCATTTTAAAATGGCCGCCAGAAGGGCAGTTAAAGCAGGTTTTGATGTCATCGAAATCCACGGGGCACACGGATATCTGCTCCATCAGTTTTTATCACCGCTTTCCAACATCAGAACAGATGAATATGGCGGAAGCTTTGAAAACAGAATCAGGTTTTTATTAGAAGTCGTAGATGCTGTGAATGAAGAACTGAATGACAATGTAGCCCTGTTTGTAAGGATTTCGGGAACCGAGTATGCTGAAAACGGCTGGGATATCGAAAGCAGTGCAGAACTGGCTAAGATTTTAAAAAACCATCATGTAGATCTCGTAGATGTTTCAAGCGGAGGAAATATCCACGGTGTGAAAATTCCGGTTTTCGACGGATATCAGGTACCGCTGGCTTCACAGGTCAGAAACCAGGCAGAAGTAAAAACGGGAGCGGTTGGACTCATCAAAACGGCAGAGCAGGCAGAAGAAATCCTTCAGAAAGGAGAAGCCGATTTAATATTTATAGCAAGAGAAATTTTGAGAAATCCTTATATTGCGGTTCAGGGATCCTTTGAAACGAAGGAAGACTGTTTTTTCCCTCACCAGTATTTAAGAGCTAAAATTTAACTTCTCATCAATTTCTGACAGATCATGAAAATGGAAGACTTTATGCTGCCCTGTCCCATAAAAAAGACCTTTGGAATAGAATGTCTGGGATGCGGATCCCAAAGAGCAATCGTTATGGTTTTTCAGGGAAGGTTTACAGAAGCTTTTCATCTGTATCCCGCAGTATATACGCTTCTCTTATTCTTTTTTATATTGGGAATAAGCTTTATAGACAGGAAAAGGAAATATGGAAATCTTTTAGTTATTCTGATCATGATCAATATTGTTGTGATGATCGTCTCTTACGTCTGTAAACACGCTGTTCATTAATTTCAGAATTGCTATCGAAATACATTCTAAAGATCACGAAAGTGGTCTTTTTTTATGATGCCATAATCTGTTTAATTTTTTTTGGAGCTTTTTCCGGCTCTCCGCACTCGCTATTTTCCTGATTTCGGCGAGCCACAGGCTCGCCGAAATCAGGAAAATGAGCTCAGACAAATGCTGCGATCCGGGCTGGGATCATGATTTTCTTTTCAACATTTTGAAAAGCATTGGCAATAGTGGGGTTTCATTAAAAATCCGGGCGGGATTTTCTGTCACAGGTAAAACCAAAGGCAATGCTGATTACTTACATTCGTTGAAATTAAGAATAAATAAAAGCCCTTCATTCGAGTGAAAGAAGGGCTTTAACATTAATTTGGTACAATGTATTATTTTACAATAAACTTCAGCGCTGAACCATCCAGTTTCAATAGGTAGACGCCCTGTTCAAGGGGTTTCATTCTTATTGAATTTCTGCTGTTTTTAAAAGGCTGATCGATGGTCTGCATCACTTTCCCCTGAAGGTTGTAGATCTCCGCTTTTTTGATATGCTGAGTTTCTCCTTTTATAAAAATTTCATTACTGGCAACAGGATTCGGATACACCTGCAACTCTCTTTGATCCGGAATCAGTTCCGAAGAAAAGATCTGACTTTGTCTGGATGTCCCGGAATAACAGGTCCAGCTTACATTATCAACAGCCACCCTGTTGCCTGATGAGGTATTCTCCAAACTCACCACTACATTTCCGGAGATATTGATATTGCTTAGGGTTGTAGTGGTCACATTCGTATTGTAGGGAACCATTCCCACGGTTGTTCCGTTTACTTTCACGTTAAGCGTTCCGTTGCTTCCTGAAAATTTCAATTGAGTCGTAACGGTTAATGAACCAATTCCATTGGCAGAACTGCTGGAAGAGAGAGAACCGTTTCGTATGGTAATCGCTTTTGCGGAAATGGTCTGGTCTGTTCTTGCATCGGTCGCCGTCCAGCTGACTCCCCCGTTAGACCAGGTTCTTGTTACATACGAAGCGGCACTCGCTGCCGGAATGGTTTCAAAAGACTCATTAATACAGTTCGTTCCCGAACTTGGAGTTCCCGGATTGGGTGTCGTTCCCCCTGAACTTCCGCCCCAGATCTGGTTCACATAACCCGGGTTGTCAATAAATGGATTCCTGTTTCCCTGATAGGTATAAGAAGCATTGTTCCTGTTGATTTCAGCCTGAGAAACAGGGTCCTGGGCATGCCAGGCCAGAAGAACATTCAGTTCCCAGGTTTGCAGTCCCGGAAAAGCAGAACTTCCCAGCATATTTCCTGTCGAGAAAGAAGAAAGCTTACTTTGATAACGGGTTACAAAGTAAAAGATCATCCTTGCCACATCGCCTTTAAATTCATCTATCGGTTCAAATACAGTTCCTCCATATCCTGAAGAAGCCGAATTCCCCAGTTTAGAGCCGTTTTTAGAAGTGAAAGTTGCCGTTCCCACCTTTCCGAACGGATAATTAGATCTCATTCCGTTTACTTTTCCGTCGGTAGCCCTGATAAAATGAATATCTGAAACCATGGGTGATGACTCGTTGAAGAAGCTTTGCGGAACAATATGTTCACGGTTATAGCAGTTTCCTTCCACAGAATACGTTCCGCACTGGTTGGTCCCCGGGTTATATTTATAAGGATCGGTTCCGGACGGCTTTTCCGAATAAATATCCAGGATAGAACCGTCGTTTTCATAAGTCTTATCGATATCTGTTGTTTTATAACCGGTCCAGAGTCCACTGTAGCCTTTATCCTGGTGACCACTGGAAATGATCGTACTTAAAGCTGTTTTAAGGGATGCTCCCGTAAGACCGTTCGCAGAATTATAATATCCCGCCGGAGCCTGCGCATTCGCCAGACCTGCAAAAGCACAAATGAATAGTATTTTTTTCATATCAATATAAATTTTGGTAAGAATAGTACAAATTAATGAATAAAAAATTACGGAATTGTTAAATTTCATTATGCAATGAATTATAGTAAAGTTCCATTGCTCATTCTTCACTGGAAAGCGCCATATGATATCATTACATAATTTTAAACCATTAAGACTGTGATCCCAGGCAAAAAGAATTTATGGAAGAGCATTTTAGGTAATGGTGTATTGATTTGTATTGTTAAAAATAATCCGAAATAGTATATGATTATATTAATCAACAGTAAACTGAAAATTAATTTTTATTTAATGGGTAAAAATCATGAAAAAATAAATTGAATGTAATAATGAAAATGATTATTTTCGCTATTATTATTTTTATTTAGAATGATTAAAAATTTATATTTAGCAGTCGGACTTCCCCTATTGAGTTATTTCTGCACAACTTACGGATTAAAGGCGCAGTGTAATATCGTTGACAGCTTTTCAGAAAATTTCGATACTTATAGTGCACCTGAAAGTATTGTTCCGACCTGTTGGGAAAGGTTGGTACTGAATGGCGCCAGCCAGATTATCTCAAGCACGCAGCCCGCTTCAGGCAGCAGCCAGATCTATCAGACCGGTTACGGGAGCGGAAAAGTTTCCGTCGTCATTATGCCCAGAATTTCCAATATCAGTGCCGGTACACACCAGTTCAGGTTTAAGGCGAAAGCCAATTCAGGCGGAGGTTTCCTGGAGTTCGGTTACATCACAGATCCTGCCGATGCCTCGACTTTTGTGGTACTGCAGCCGATTACCATTCTGAACAGCTCTTATGATGCTTCTTCGGAAAGAACTTTCACGGTACCGATAACAGTTCCTGACGGAGCGAGACTCGCCATCCGTAATCCTGGAACATCATTTGCCGGGCATTATTGGGACGATGCAGTATGGGAACCGATTCCGAACTTAGGAACGGATGATATGATAACGCCGGATCCTAAAATATATCCTAATCCATTCCATGATGTACTCCATATTTCTGATATTAAAAACATCAATTCAGTGACCCTTCATGATGCAACAGGCAGAGTTATCAGAACTGTCGGAAAACCTGAAAATCAATTGCCGGTGGGCGATCTCAAAACAGGAGCCTATTTTTTAACACTATATTATAAAGACGGATCAACAAAGTCTTCACAAATAATCAGGAAATAGTTTTTTTAAATTTACCCGAAAAGACTGTGATCATAGATCACAGTCTTTTCTATCATAAAGCAAAAAGTCAACACAAAATTTGCATTGACTTCTTTATCTATTAATTGACTTAATCTTACTTTCTCTGTGGAGGATAGTTTTTCATGATCTCCGCCATGATTTCAGGAATCTGTCTTTGTTTGGCTTTTGGCGAATCTACAGAAATTCCGCTTCCAATACCCTGCCAAACCAGTTTCTGGCTCTTGGCGTCCACCAGATCCACAATAATGGCTCCTTCATTATAATTGCTGGACCAGGTTCTGCTCATTCCGACTCCCCAACCGAAAGGACCGCCCCAACCATACATTCCATATGGAGAACTGCTGTTGATGTCTGTCACTTTCTTATGATTGGCTTTTACATTAACGATCAGATCAGGATTTTCTCCCGACTGTAAACCCTTGCTTTGAAGCTGTCTCGACAGTTCATTCAGAACCCTGTCTTTATCAATATCATTCAGTTTAAGATCGTCAATTCTAATTTTATACGTTTTATAAGACGGGAAATTAGCTGATTCAGCATAATCGGAACGTACCTGAAAAGGACTGCAGGATGTTAAACCCAAACCAGCCACAGCTAACAAAATAAAAATATATTTTTTCATTTTATTTATTTTTTTTATCGTTTTTAATGAATGTATCGGTCTTTTTATCGTATCCGTAAGGACAATGTCTACAGCCACTCTTACAGCAATGTCCTCTCTTCAGATGAAATTTTTCTGTAAAAACCTTATATCCCTGCTCATTGTAGTAAAAGTCTTCACCTTCTTTGATGTCAAAAAGTGCCATAGGTTAAATCTCTAAGTCAAAAAACTTTATATTTGTTATTATGATAATTGTATGCCAAAAGCCACTGGAAAAATTAAAAATCAACGGCATTGCTCTTTTTCCCTTTATCTTCATTAGGAAACCCGAAGATAAGGAAAATAAAATACTTGTCAACCACGAAAAAATCCATTTGAAACAACAATTGGAAATGCTCATCATTTTCTTTTATATTTTTTATATTATCGAATATTATTACTGGGTTTTCAAATTAAAAGACCCTTATTCAGCTTACAGAAGAATCTCATTCGAAAGAGAAGCCTATACGAACGAATCCGATTTGAATTATCTTAAAAAAAGAGAATTCTGGACTTTCCGGAAGTATCTGTGACCGGCAACTTCAGCCGGAGAAATCTGTATACCTTACCGGATGTCTGACTTCACTCCGAGATTAGATGACAAACGTCAATGCTTAAAAAATGCATCGGACTATAAAAAACATTAATTTTGTATGATATGATTTAAGTCAGACCATGATGTTGCCATTTCCTACAGAAAAAGTCCCTATTCAGGAAATCCCGGTTCATAAGAAAATAAAACTTTTCATGAAAAGGGAAGACCTTGTTCATCCTCAGATTTCGGGAAATAAATATTGGAAACTGTTTTTTAACATCAACAAGTATGTGGAAAAAAAAGTTGAAAAACCTTATATCATTACATTCGGAGGAGCTTTCTCCAATCACATCTCTGCCGTTTCTGCGGTAGGAAACTCAGCAAAAATTCCGACACTCGGAATCATAAGAGGTGAAGAGCTGAGGGAAAAATGGCGCGATAATCCAACATTGCTTTTTGCAAAAAGAAACGGAATGAATCTACGGTTTGTCACCCGGGAAGAATACCGTTACAAAGAAAAACTGACCGAATTTCTGCAGCAGGAATTTCCCGAAGCATTAATCATTCCGGAAGGCGGAAGCAACCAAGATGCCGTATCCGGCGTCAAAATGATGCTCAATGACGAAACAAAAGATTTTGATTATCTTTGCACCGCAGTCGGAACCGGAGGAACCGTTGCAGGAATTTCAGAATTTTGTGAAGAAAATCAGACTGTTATAGGGTTTAAAGCAGTAAACGATGAATCCCTGGAAGATAAGATCTCTGAATTAACTTTAAAAAGGAATTTTCATCTAATAGATTCTGGTTTTGGAGGTTATGGTAAAATAAAAGATGAAAATATTCGTTTTATCAATGACTTTAAAGAAAATTATGGCGTTCCTTTAGAACCTATTTATACGGGAAAAATGATGCAGAAAGTTTTTGAACTGATCAATGAAGATTATTTTCCTGAAGACAGCCGGATTTTGTGCTTTCACACTGGTGGATTACAGGGAATCGAGGGCGCAAATTTGCTCCTGGAAAAACAGAACAGAAATTTAATTATATAAGTAAACATTGAAAAACATGAAACACCAGGTGTTCCATCTTTCATTTTAAAACAATAAAAATTATAAGATGAAAAGACTTTTCTTACTTGCAAGCCTTTTAGTTTTATCAAAATTTCCGGCTCAGTCCTGGGCCACTGAAGACCAATACATCCAGAAATTTGCGAAGTATGCGGTAGAAGAAATGGAAAAATACAAAATTCCTGCTTCTATAACGCTTGCTCAGGGACTTTTGGAAACAGGCGGCGGACAGAGCCGGCTGGCTCTTGAAGGCAAAAATCATTTCGGGATAAAATGTAAAGAAGACTGGACGGGTAAAACAATGAAGCATACGGATGATGCTCCCAACGAGTGTTTCCGTGTATATGAAGATCCCAGACAGTCTTATGAAGATCATTCGGTTTTCCTGTCCACCAGAAAATATTATACCAATCTCTTCAGCCTGGATATGAAAGATTACAGAGGATGGGCCCACGGTTTGAAAAAAGCCGGATATGCAACGAATCCCAGATATGCTTCCATATTGATAGGTAAAATTGAAAAATATAAGCTGTACGAGTTTGACGATACCAATTCTAAAGAGGTTTTATATGCCGTACTGAAAATGTATCCGGGTCTGAAAGATGACCGGTCTTTTATGGCCCAGCTGGAACCTCAGAAATATGTGAAAAAGGCTAAAGAGCCCGTTACCGTAGTGGTTCCGTACAAGCAGACGTCTTTTGCACAGCAGCAGAAAAGGGTGGAAAGAATCAAAACAAAAGCTGAAATCCTTAATTCCATATTAATTAAAAGCCATCCCAATGACGGGTTGAAATATATCATTATCCCGGAAGATACGAATGTACAGTTTATCGCGAAAAAATTTAAAGTAAGCGAAAGCAAACTGACCAAATGGAATGAACTCCAGGGTGATTTTTTAAAGAAAAATGATATCGTATTCCTGGAATCAAAGAACTCTGAAGGAAATACAGCTACCTATAAAGCCGAGTATGGAGAAGATATGCACGATATCGCTCAGAAATTCGGAATTAAACTGAATAAATTATACGCCAAAAACAGAATGGATGAAGGACAGAAACCTTCTGCAGGACAGTTGATTTATTTAATTGATAAAAAACCCAGAAACTAATTTTTGCTGGATGGCTGATAGTCGGTGACCGATTAGCTCACGACTGTTAACCAATAACGACAACAACATATGAAATACCAAAGAAGTTCCGCTTTATTTGATGAAGCGTACCAATACATTCCCGGCGGGGTAAATTCTCCGGTCCGCGCATTCAAGTCTGTAGGAGGAGTGCCGGTTTTTATGAAATCTGCAAAAGGAGCGTACCTTACCGATGCCGATGACAACACCTATATCGATTATATCAATTCGTGGGGACCTGCCATTTTAGGACATACCCACCCTGAGGTGCTTGAAGAATTAAAAATACAGGCAGAAAAAGGTTTCTCTTTCGGTGCTCCGACAGAACTGGAAACTGAAATTGCAAAATTTATTGTAAACCATGTTCCGAATATCGACCAGATCAGGATGGTTTCTTCGGGAACTGAAGCGTGTATGAGTGCGATCCGACTGGCGAGGGGCTTTACGGGAAAAGATAAATTTATCAAGTTTGAAGGATGCTATCATGGCCACTCAGATTCATTTCTGATCAAAGCGGGAAGTGGTGCTGCCACCTTTGGGAATCCCAATTCTCCGGGAGTAACGCCCGGGACTGCAAAAGATACTTTACTGGCAAGGTACAATGATTTTGAACAGGTGCAGGATCTGTTCAGACACAATCAGGGTGAAATTGCCGCCGTTATTATCGAACCTGTTGCCGGAAACATGGGCTGCGTAATTCCTGAAAATGAATTTCTTCAGAAATTAAGAAAAATATGTGATGAAAATGGTGCCTTGCTTATTTTTGATGAGGTAATGACCGGCTTCAGGCTGGCTTTCGGAGGAGCCCAGGAGCTTTTCAATGTAAAAGCAGATTTGGTGACCTACGGAAAGGTAATCGGAGGCGGTCTTCCGGTAGGTGCTTTTGCAGGCAGAAATGAAATTATGGATCATTTGGCACCAAAAGGCGGCGTATATCAGGCCGGAACCTTAAGTGGAAATCCCCTGGCGATGCGGGCGGGACTAAAAACCCTCCAACTGATCAAAAATGACCCGGATTTTTTCAACCGACTTGCTAAGACCACGGAAACACTGGATTTTGAGATAGGGAAAATTTTGAATGAAAAAGGAATTCCGCATAAAATCAACAGAAAAGGATCGATGATGTCGGTCTTCTTTCATACCAACAGGGTTTCCAACTTTGATGAAGCTCAGGAAGCTAATCATGCCCTGTTCAATAACTTTTTCCACCAGATGCTCACGAACGGAGTTTATCTGCCGCCGAGCGGATACGAGACCTATTTCATCAGTGATGCAATAAAGGATACAGAAATTGACAGAACGCTTGAAGCCGTCAGGAAATTCGAATATGCCAATTAATACAATAAATTAATTTACAAAAGGACGGAGTTTCAGACTTCGTCCTTTTTTTATGGATGATTCTTCGGTATTCCTTAATGCAATCCGTATCTAGATCAGATCAGAATGGCTTTTATGACAAATCATACAAAGCCTGTTATAAACCATACCCTTTATTCCGTCCGGTTATTGATAATTGTCTGTTAAAGATATTGTTTACGATCTGGGTTTTTACGACCATGCCAGTTTTTCAAAATTCTTTAAAATTCAGACGGGAATGACGCCGTCTCAATTTAAAACAAATTGACAAACAAGATAATTGATATTCTTTTAACGAATGGTGGCTAAAGACATCTGACAATCTCTTATAAATAGATGGACTAACTGGATAGCGTGGAAGATAAATCCTGTTTCTTATATCTTCTTATAATCGTTTCGGGTCGGAAAGCGAAGCTTTCCGACCCGAAACCCATTTAAATATTTATTTTACTGGAGACCGGACCAGCCTGTTGCCCATGCCGGTGTAGCAATTCCGTTTCCGGCTCCGGTAGCGTCTGCTTTTTCAATATAGGTGCTGTCCAGTATCGCGACATTGTTTCCCGCGCTGGATTTTGCTGAAACTTTGGTAGTGACGTTGGAATCAAAAAATATATCTTTCATTCTCTTTTTACCGTTGAAATAAGCTACCGTGGAGTCGCTTTCCAGGTTGACACCCGTATTCCAGTTGGAGATCACCACATTTTCAAGGTTGGCATACGTGCCCGATTTCAGCTGGATCGCGTCTGCCTCCCCAGTAGTGCCTCCGATAAACGTGACATTTTTGATCGTCGGGTTAGACCTTGGAGCTGCATTTTGATTATTAGGATTATTCATCCCTTTTATTCCCGTATTCCCGGTACCATCCGCTTTTCTTTTGGTAAAAATATTACTGGCGGTTCCTTTCCAGCCTTCGCTCCACACAAAAGCATTATTGTCATTGGCGAGAGAAACGATATTGGAAACGTTTACGGTTCCTCCGTAAAGCTGTATTCCGTCATCGCCCCCGTTTACAAGGGCTACATTCTCCACTTTCGTGGTATTCCCGACTCCAAACAGAGAAAGACCATTGAATTTTTTATCACCGGTGTATACCGCCCCGGCATATTCTACTCTCACAAAGCTTAATGATCCGGAAGTATCAGCAGTATCAGTTCCTCCGTACATTGAATTCCCGATTTCTGATGTAGCGGAAGGCCCGACATTAATAGGTGCTTTACCACAGACTACGATGCCTCCCCAGCTTCCCGCTGTCTTATCAGAAGAGGTAAACAATACCGGAGATCCGGAAGTTCCGTTGGCAAACAATTGTCCACCCTGTTCCACGATTACAAAGGCTGATGCTCCTACTGTTGCTACGATCCTTGTTCCTGCCGGAATCACCAGCTTTCCGCCGTTTTTAATGACCACAGAACCGGTCAGCTGGTATGTTTGGGTAGGATCTAAGGTTACGGTCTGTCCACTGGGAATATCCCCTTTAAAATTACCAGGATCCTGAGCAATACCTATGGCAGGAATGGTAATGATGCTGTATTCATCTTCACTGCAGGACTGGATTCCCAAGGATGCGCTGATGATCAGTGCTGCAATGATTAATTTTAAAGGATTTTTTTTCATAATCTTTGACAAAATTTTGTACCAAATTACTGCTTTTTCTGATTACTGGGTTTATTTATTATAGAAATTGCATTTTTAGAGATGAATTATACATTAATTTTCAGTAATAATATTTACTACTTGTCAATAAATGTTAAATTTGAAAAATAAAATGAAAAAACTTTACATAGTTGCACCAGTGCACCTTTGTTTGTGGTCTGCGCAGGAATTAATCTGGTAGAAAGACATCCATCCCCACTCAGGATTTCTGAGCCAGGTTACGACGGTCATCGATGGTAAATACTTAATTTTATCAATCAGCATTCAGAGCCGTAATTTTCAGAAAGGTTCCTCGAACAAGTTTAAATGGAAGTAGAATTATTCAGCATCTACCAGGCAAATAAGGAGTAGTTATTGACCATGATTATCAAAAAAATATACAAATTCCAACAAGTAGTGCCTTAAAATGAAAATAGAGCTTTTATTAGAAAATAAGATTTTATTGTCTGCTAAATATATTAAATTAAAAAATGGAAATGGCTTAGATAAAATACTTATAAAGAAAATTGATATTAAATCTGTTGATCTTCAATGTGGAGAAGCCTTTACTAAAAATACAATTATAAGAATCTCGTTTAAAAATTTTGAAAACAGCTATAGTTTTAATATTTCGGATATTTTGTTTAAGACAGATCGTATTATTTTAATGGGTGTGCTTAAGGATCCTTTAGGAATATACAATCAGGGTTACATAGATAACTTCAAATTAATTTCTGACAAAAAGGAAAAAATACGATGGTATGAATTAAATAATAAACAAAAATATTATTACTTAAGAGGTTGCTATTTTCTAGGAGGAATAAGAAATACTATAGATAATATTAATCCGATAATAACTATTGATTTATCAAATGTTAAAATAGATTTGGATGTATATTATGAGATTGGAAAATCTTTTTTTAAATTATATGGTTATTTCGGAACGGAATTTCATCCTTTAGAGATTGCCTTATAAATATAGAAGAATCACTTCAAAAAAGAGAAAAAAGGGTTATTATAAAAATTAAAGGATACAAGAACTTTGAAAAATACTTTTCAAATAACATTTTATTTAATGATATTTATGAAGAATTTAATACAAGTGGTATCGAAATTCAAAATGTTTAATAATTTGTACTAATCGAAAGACAAAGGCTATGAAGGAATTAAGACGAAATTAATTAAGAACAATGATAGTCTGTTGGCCTCTATTATTATGATGTAAATGAGCAAGAACATCTAATTTTGATATATTTTGTTGATCATAAATACGGGTATTATTCACAGATACCTAAATAATTTTCAATAGAAAGGTCAACTGGTAAAGTTAGGGCGCAATAAACTTATACAGGATGGGACTCAATTGCATTTTGAATTTTTAGTACTTAATAAGATCTATACTCCAGGTAGTATAACAAAAATCCATCAGAATAAAACTCTGATGGATTTTTTAAATTTGATATGAAGAAACTAATTACTCATTATTGTAATCCAGCCAAAAGGTTTACGCCATCTACCGTAGCCCACGCTCCCGGAGTTAAAACTACTTTTGTAACTGTGGTAGCGTTTGTGAAAACCTTCGCTCCGTTAGGGGAGAATGCATATCCCCAAACCCCAGGATTATCAGAATTTAAATAAGTCATTGGAGTCACAGCAATTTTATTTGTGTTGACCTGACTGGTTTCTGTAGCAGCATCTTGGATAAGTACTGAATACGCTTTCTGAGTTCCGATATTTTTGTAACCGCTGATGTATACATTCGAGAAAATACCTGTTCCGTGTTTTTTGAACTGGATTGCAGAAATTTCAGGAGAGTTGGCAGATTCAGGATTAGTATTGACATCTCTGATTAGTGTAATGTTTGAGACTTTTGGCGCAACGTTATCTGCATTACCGGATGCTTCGATTTCCATACCGAAGTTTCCTGTTCCTGTTTGAAACGCATACCAGTTAGAGTTATTTTGACCACTCCAGGCATCCTGCCAGTCAAAAGAATCATCAAAATTACCATAAGAAACAATATTTTTTGCACTTACTGTTCCTCCGAAGAATTCGTAACCATCATCAGTACCTTTGTAAGTAACAAGATTTTCTAATGTTGTACCAGCTCCTACAGCGTAGAAGGTCATAGAGTTGGTTTCAGAAGTACCGTCACCAATTTTTTTACCTGCATATTCCACACGAACAAATTTCATGGTTCCGGAATTATCATTAGCATTATTTCCTCCATAGTAAACATTGTTACCATCTTCAGAAAGTGCTGACGTATTTCCGTTTACAGCTTTGATAGGTGCATTTCCGTAAATTGTAATTCCGCCCCAGTCACCCGGAGTTTTTGTGGAAGTAGTAAATACAATAGGCTCAGAGGCAGTACCCACTGCATTGATATTACCATCCTGAAGAATTACCAATCCACTTGTTTTAGTAGTGACAACATTAAATGTTGCTCCTGCTTCAATTGTAATAGTAGCGTTGTTGGTTACTTTTACGATTCCGTCTAATGTATAGTTTCCTTTTTTAATTAAAAGGTCTTTTGAGATAATTCCTGATAATGTGCCGCTTCCGCTCAATACACTTTCAGTAGTTCCAGGAGTGGTAACAGCAGTACCGTCTCCTAAGCCGTCATTCACTTCAATTGTACATGAGTTTAAGGCTATTGTTAACGCAAATGTTAATGTTACTAATGGTAAAAATCTTCTTTTCATTTTTATACTTATTTTATTCTTTATTACTTATTAAATTTATCTTTTAGAATGTATAACCTACAGTGAAATTGAATGTAATTCCTCTGTAGTAATTTACAAGAGCATTGTTACCATTCTCTAGGTTAAGTGGGAGGTAACTTTTTTCACCTAACATTATTTTATACTTACTGTCAAGGATATTCTGGACTGCAAATTTTAGATTCCAGTTTTTAGTCAATTGACCTTGATATACGAAATCTACTTGGTGAAAAGGCTTTTCATAATAATTATCTGTACCCGTTCCTCCTGTTGCATAAATCTTGCTTCCTGAAACATTGTATACGAGGGAGAAGGTCTGAGAAAGGTTATTACGATTCTTAATTTCATATTTTAAATCAGCATTGATCGTGTAAGGAGCTGCGCCTTGTAAACCTCTTTTGTGTAATGTTTCTCCAGTATTTTTAAACCATGTAGGTTCTTCCATATTTAACTGCTCCTGACTTCTTTCTACGTTAGAATGCATAATAGTAGCATTAGCACCTAATGTGAAATTTCTAAGAGATTCCGAGATTCTGTTTAAACCTATAATTCCTTCTAGTTCAACTCCGTATAATTCTGCTTTTTTTGCATTAAAGAATGTAATTGTAGAACCTGTCGCGTCTGCAGATGCTGTTAGTGAACGTTCGATTGCATTATCAATTCTTTTTGCAAATAAATTAACAGCAAACATCTCTTTTGAAGTTGGGAAGTATTCCCATTTCAAGTCAAAATTATAGTTTTCACTATTTTGAATATTTTGATTTCCTACAATATTTACATTATCAGGGCTAATATATTTAATAGGCATTGTCTCGATAAGAATAGGGCGGGTAACAGTCTTACTGAAAGCAAATCTTAAATTATTTTTATTATTAAGAGCTTTTTTTATTGCTAATGATGGTAAGAAAAAATCTTTATTTTTCTCAAGATTATTTTTTATGTCAGCACCTTGATCTGAATAACGGATAAGAGTCATATCATTTTCATATCTTGCTCCTACTAACACATCCCAAGAATCAGTAGGTTTAAAATTGATATTAGCATACCCTCCGTTAATGATCTGATAGAAACTTGAATAGAATTGGGAGATATCAGAACCTTCCTGATAAAATAAATCTCCATTTTTTATCGATGTATCGAATGTATTTTGTGGTGTATCAACATTTATCACAAATGGTGCTAAAGAAGCATTTGTGGTACGTCCAAATAAAAATCTGTAAGAAGTTTTTCTGAAATCAGAGAATCCATTATAACCTACTGCAATTTGGATAGGATAATCTTTTCGATCTCCTTTTTCACCTAAAGACAATTGATATTCAGCAAAAGCAGAACCGTAGAATCTGGAATCTACATCTAAATACTGACGAATAAGGTTATTTCCACCATAACGCATCTGAATCATATTTTCAGGTAATATTTCTCCAGTGTTTGGATCGGTACGGTTACCATCAATAATTTTTCTATCTGGTTGGCTGTAATTATTGATTACATAACTTGCTCCAGCTTTTATCTGATGTCTATCAGTGATTTTCTGAGAAGCAGTTAACTGTAGATCTAAAAATCTTGAAACATCCAATTGATTGGTTCTAAAGAAACCTGAATTTTTATTTTGTACTAGATTATCTTTATATCCGAAATTATCTTCGATAATGTTATTGGTATTCTGTAGATAAAATGCATTTAGATTAATAGCCGTCCCTTTATTTTTATACCCAAATCCTAGTAAAGCCGAAGATTCTGTTTCATAATTGTACTGCTTACGGCTAAGAAAATTCATATTGTCTATGAAGGAATTTTCACCCTGAGATCTAAATTGGTTATTATCTCCCTCCTTATATTCGAATTTAGTTCCTTGATTTAATGAAAATAAAATTCCTAAATTTCCAGTGCCTAATTTCACTTTCTGAGCAGTTGTAAACCCAATACTTGTATTAGGCATTGATTTTACATTATCTACATTCCAAGAGTCTTTAAAAGAATTTAAAGATTCATCACTTGTAAATTTGTAATTACTGGGTCTTGAATTTCTGATCTCATCTGGTAGCCTTCTGTCTTTGGAATTCAATCCTAAATATCCTTCCATTCCATCTGCCCCCTCAGAAACTTTAAAATTATCTCTGAAAGTGCTTAAAGTATTCACTCCGACACTGAACTCCACCTTCGTAAAAGGCTTGTCAATCGTTAAAGTTTCGATATCGAAAGTAGCTCCTGCAAAATCTCCGTAAAGATTGGAGTTGAATGTTTTATAGATGTTTAATTTACCTACAACGTCAGTAGGAAACTGCTTTAAGGCAATAATCTTCTGAAAAGGGTTGTTAGAAGGAGATCCCAGACCGTTAATCAACAGGTAGTTGTATCTTTCCTCCAGACCTCTTACGAAAAGCCCTCTTCCTTCTACCGTCGTGATTCCGGTTACCTTGGTAAGACCTTGTTCTACGTTGGAAATCCCTTTTCTGGAAATTTCTTCAGCACTTACAGCCTGCTTTTGAATAATCGCTTTCTTCTGTTCTCCCAATACGGCAGTTTCGGTTTTCTTACTGCTGTTTCCCTGGATTACTACGCCTTCAATTCTTTTCTCCTTCGTAATGGTATCCTGCTCTGTTTGCTGAGCATAGGCTACGGATCCGGACAAAAATAAGACTGCAACGCTAAGTTTATAAATTTTCATTATTTTACTTCCTTTATTTACTAGATTCTTTCGGTGCAAAGGAATAAAAGAATACAGTTGTAAATGGTTTAGTAAAATTTAAATTTTTCTTAACTAAACATTAACAAAAGGAATTTATTGTTAACTTTATGTGAACGATACCCGTTTTATCCATCTGTGATTAAAATATTATTAACTTTGAATCGTAAAAATTGAAAATGAACCAAAAGAAAATCCTCTTAATAGACGATGAACTGGATATTTTAGAGATTCTGTCTTACAACTTAGAAAAAGAAGGCTACGATATCCATACAGCCACAAACGGTAACGAAGGTATCGAAAAAGCTAAAGAAATCATTCCCGATCTCATCCTGTTAGATGTCATGATGCCCGAAAAAGACGGGATCGAAACCTGCCAGGAACTCCGAAAGATCAAAGAGCTGCAAAAATCATTAATCGTGTTCCTTTCTGCAAGAAGTGAAGAGTTTTCTCAGTTAGCCGGTTTTCAGGCAGGCGCCAATGACTATATTGTAAAGCTGATCAAACCGAAAATCCTTATTTCCAAAGTGAATGCACTCTTGCAGCTAACTTCCCAGGTTTCGGATAATGCTAAATTAATTGAAATCGGTGATTTGGTCATTGATAAAGATAACTTCAGGGTTTCTAAAAGCGGACAGCAGTTTCTGCTTCCGAAGAAAGAATTCGATCTGCTGTATCTTTTGGCTTCAAACACCGAAAAAGTTTTCAAGAGAGAAGAAATTCTGGAAAAAGTCTGGGGCAATGATGTGATCGTGGGCGAAAGAACGATTGATGTGCATATCAGGAGATTAAGAGAAAAGCTTGGTATCAATACCATTCAGACCTTAAAGGGAATTGGGTATAAACTTATTGTTTAATACTCAATTTCAATTTTTTACCTTTATATCAACCATTAAAAACTTTGTAAAATTGAAATTTTACAGACTTACCCTCGTCGCCTCCTGTCTTTTGACGTTGGTGATGTTTCTTTTAGTGATCATTTTTGATTCGCTGAAGGATATCTATTACAGCACTCCATTCTTTAAAATAGGCTTAGTTATATGTCTTGTTCTTATTTTTATCATCAATTATGTAGTCCTGGAGCTGCTTTTCAATTATTATGGTAAAAAGCAGGTGCGGGGTCTCTCGCAGCTTCTGCCTCAGGAAATTGTTCATGATAATGACGAAAATATTACCATCAAAGAATTAGGAGAAAGATTTTCCGACCTCAACCAGCAGAAAGTCACGGAAATTGACATGATGAAGGAGATGGAAAGCTACCGTAAGGAGTACATCGGAAATGTTTCTCATGAGCTTAAGACCCCGCTGTTTTCGATTCAGGGATATGTTGAGACACTCAGAGACGGTGGAGTAGACAACCTTACGATCCGGGATAAATATTTAGAGAGAATTGATAAATCCGTAGAGCGCCTGATTGCCATTGTGACGGATCTGGATATGATCAACAGGCTTGAAGCCGGAGAAATTAATCTTACCGTATCAAAATTTGATGTCAATCTCCTGATTAAAGAAATTTTTGACCTTCTTGATCTTGAAGCAGAAAAACACAATACCACATTACAGATCCAGACCCTACATCCTCAGATCTTTGTGGATGCAGACAAACAGAAAGTATCGCAGGTTTTCATCAATCTGATTTCCAATGCCATTCATTATGCCAACAGGCAGGAAGCAAGAGTCGTCGTGAAAACCAGCATTCTCAAAAACAAGGTCCTTATTGAAGTGATCGATAACGGAATGGGTATCAAGCCGGAAAGTCTGCCAAGAATTTTCGAAAGATTTTACCGGGTGGAAACCAGCCGCAGCAGACGTGAAGGGGGCTCGGGACTGGGATTGGCTATTGTGAAACATATTCTTGAAGCTCATAATGAAAACATTACCGTAGAGAGTGTCTACCTTGAAGGAACAAAATTCAGTTTTATGCTTGAAAAAAGTAAATAATTTTCGCAAAATGTAAGAAAAAAAAATATTTTAAAAAATCCAGAAATATTTTTTTGTCACCTTTCATTTATTTTATATTTGCAATACAGATTTATCATAATAATTAAGGCAAAAAGTAATTTAAAACTGATATGGTTTATAAAATCCGCGTAATATTAGATGCAAAAGAAGATATTTTCCGTGATATCGAGGTAAAAGGAAAACAAACGCTATGGAACTTACACTTAGGAATTAAAAGTGCGTTCAGTCTTCAGGGAGAGGAACTTTCCACTTTTAATTTATTGGAAGAAGATGGAACAATTGTAAAAGGGGTTCCGTTGGAAGACATGAGTGATGACGGAGATGGCGAGATTATGTCGGATGTATATATTGACGAGGCATTTGAAAATGCCGGCGATAAAGCTCAGTTTCAATATGGACTTCTTGATCTTTGGGAATTTTTCTGCGAGCTTGTGGAGGTTATTGAAGAAACGAAGGGTGTAAATTATCCGATTACGGTATACCGGTTCGGAAACGTACCTCTTAAAGCGCCCAGCAAAAGCGGAAATGCTGGAGGATCTAAGAAAAAATCGGCAATGCCTTTAATGGATGATGATTTTAGTTTCGATGATGATTTGGGAGGGAATACCAATTTCTCAGATGAGGACGATGACAGTTTCGATGACGACGAAGACGATGACTACAATGATGATGTTTTCGATGATGAAGATGATAATGATGACGACAGATAGTTAGAAAATATTTTAAATATACAGGCCCCGAATGCAGATTCAGGGCTTTTTTATTGATCCGGCTAAGAGATAATTTTTCATTTTTTTCGCCAAAAAAGAGATGCTTTTATAAACACAATACTTATTTTTGTTAAAAGAGAATTAATGAAGAGATTAATTTTATCAGCTGTAATCGGTCTGGGACTTGTTTCCTGTACCACTCAAAATACCAAAAAGATGACGGAATTGCCTAAAGACTGGAAGCACACCACCAATATTTATGAAGTAAACGTAAGACAATATACAAAAGAAGGAACCTTCAGAGCATTTGAAAAAGAAATGCCGAGACTGAAATCAATGGGAGTCCGGACACTTTGGTTTATGCCGGTTACTCCGATTGCACAGGAAAATAAAAAGGGAAGCCTGGGAAGTCCTTACGCCGCTTCAGACTATACGTCGATCAATCCGGAATTCGGAACGCTGGATGATTTTAAACATATGGTAAATGAAGCTCACAGATTAGGATTTAAGGTCATCATCGACTGGGTGGCCAATCATACGGGCTGGGACCACGTATGGACGAAGACGCATCCCGAATTTTATTTAAAAGATGAAGATGGGAGTTTTCACCGTGCTTCCGGAATGGATGACATTATAGAGCTGGATTATAAAAACCAGAAGATGCGCCTCGCCATGATTGATGCCATGAAATATTGGGTTCAGGAAACCAATATAGACGGATTCAGATGTGATCTCGCTTCCTGGGTGGAGGTGGATTTCTGGCAGCAGGCCCGTCCCGAAGTAGAAAAAATAAAACCTCTGTTCTGGCTGGGCGAATTTGATGAGCTGGAAAGCCCTGAATACGGAAAAGTTTTCGACGCTAGCTATTCCTGGAAGTGGATGCATAAATCGGCAGACTACTATAAAAAGAATGAACCGCTTCAGGGTCTGACAGATCTTTTAAGACAGTATTCAGCCATCGGAGATGGTTCGATGAGAGCCTGGTTTACAACCAATCATGACGAAAATTCCTGGAACGGTACGGAGTATGAAAAGTATGCAGTGATTACCAAACCCATGGCGGTGTTTTCCGCTACCTGGAACGGAGTTCCCCTATTATATTCCGGTCAGGAGCTGCCCAACATGAAAAGACTGGAATTCTTCGAGAAAGATGCGATCCAGTGGAAAAATACGTACCAGATGGCCGACTTCTATAAAACATTATTAAATTTAAAAGCTTCAAATCCTGCGCTGAGAGGAGGTGATCCTGCTGTGACGACGTATCTGTTAAATACCACCGCTGCTGATAAAATTCTCGCCTATCTCAGAAAAAATGGGAAAGATGAGGTTTTAGTCGTTTTAAATATGTCGAAAGAACCCGTAGACTTCAAAATCAACGATGAACATTTATCAGGAAGTTTCAGAAATGTATTTGACAGAACCAAAAGAGACTTTAATGAAAGTAAAGATTTTTATTTCAAAGTTTCAGATTTTGTGGTCTTTGAAAAATAATGGTTATTATCTTAAATAATTTTAGGATTTCGATACAGTGAAAGAGGCGTCTGCATCAGACTGCCTCTTTTTAATTTGTAAGATGTAGCGCTTAAAAGTCAGTTATACATAAAAATAAATGATGCAAAAAGAATACGGCTGTCGAAAATTAAAATAATTTGATACATTTGGAAAATTGATAGTAACAAATTTTTTTTAATATGGATAAGGAAAAGATTCTGGATACGGTAAAGCATAAAATTTCCGAAAAAATTCAGAATTTAGAAAAGCTCATTGCAGAAACCAGAGCCTCAAGCAATGATACCAAAAGTTCGATGGGAGATAAATATGAGACCGGACGGGAGATGCTACAGCAGGAAATCAACAACCTTCAGAGACAGCTGAATGAAGTTTTAAATCAGCAGAATCTTATTCAGAAAATAACGTCGGATCTTTCATTAAAGGTACAGAACGGAGCCTTGGTGAAGACAGACAGAGGTCTGTTTTATATTGCAGCGCCCATCGGAGAACTTATTCTTGAAAATCAGAAAATAATGACAGTTTCGGTAGAAGCGCCTTTGGCAAAAGCAATGCTGGGGCTGCATGCAGGTTATACTTTTTCTGTCAATAATACTACTCAGACCATTCAGGAGATATGGTGAGATCACAGCGGTATCCCTGTATTTTTAACTTTCAAAGTACTGAAATTTAAGAAAACTTTATTGCTTACTCTGAAACTAATAGAGATTTTAATCCGTAAATTGTATACAGTTAATTTAATAAAAATCATATTAAAATTTTATCAATATGGGAATTTTAAATAATAAAGTAGCTTTGGTAACCGGTGCCGGATCAGGGATAGGATTAGCCATTGCCCAGGCCTATGCAAAAGAAGGTGCAAAGGTTATTGTATCAGACATTAATGAGGAGCATGGTAAAAGTGCCGTTGAAAAAATTAAATCGGAAGGAGGCGAAGCTGCATTTGTAAAGGCAGATACTTCGAATGCAGAACAGGTGGAGGCGTTGATAAAGTCAACCGTAGAAATTTATGGAAAACTGGATATTGCCTGTAACAATGCCGGAATCGGAGGCGAACAGGCGCTGACCGGGGATTATAGCCTGGACAGCTGGAGAAAAGTATTAAGCGTTAACTTAGACGGTGTTTTCTACGGATGTAAATACGAGTTGGAGCAGATGAATAAGAATGGGGGAGGCGTTATCGTCAATATCGCTTCGATTCACGGGGCGGTTGCGGCACCACTTTCATCGGCATATACTTCTGCAAAACATGCCGTCGTAGGACTCACCAAAAATATCGGAGCAGAATACGGACAGAAAAATATCCGCTGCAATGCCGTGGGCCCGGGATATATCGAAACACCATTACTGGAAAGTGCAAGCGGAGATATGAAAGAAGCACTGATCGCAAAACACCCGATGGGTAGATTGGGAAGATCGGAAGAAGTGGCAGAACTGGTTTTATTTTTAAGTTCTGATAAATCGTCATTCATGACAGGCGGATATTATCTTGTTGACGGGGGTTATACTGCAGTCTGATTATATAATTTTGATTCATACATAAGAAACGGGCTTTTTGAGAGCTCGTTTTTTTTATGGTAATCAGGGGCGGAATAATAAAGGTAAATCCTATCTTTGAATAATGACACTAGGGATCAGCCGGTCTTTATTTTAAAAGCTCTTCCCGGTAATATACACCATCAGAGCATCTTTATAATTGGGTGCAATGGCGATCTGCTGGCTACCGATGACAATCTGATTTCTTTCAATCGCTTCGATTTTATCGAGGGCAATAATGTATGAACGGTGAATTCTCATAAAGTTTTCCGCGGGAAGTTCTTCCTCCAGCTTCTTTAGGCTCATTAAAGTCAATATCGGCTTCGGCTGTCCTTTCAGAAATATTTTTACATAATCTTTAAGGCCTTCAATGAAAAGAATCTCTGAAAAATTAATCTTGATCTGTTTGTACTCAGACTTTACAAAGAAAAATTCCTGCTTTTTTTCCGGAACCGACTGAAGATTTTCAAAATAGTTTCTTGCTTTCGTGGCTGCACTCAGAAACTCAGTGTAATCAAAAGGTTTCAGCAGATAGTCCAGGGCATTTACTTTATACCCGTCAATGGCATACCGGTCAAATGCCGTTGTAAAAATCACCTTACTTTTGGAAGGCAGCAGTTTAGAAAATTCCAGGCCGGTGAGATCAGGCATCTGAATATCAAGAAAAAAAAGATCAATGGTATTTTCATCTTCAAGTTTCTGCATGGCTTCAATCGCACTGCTGCATTTGGATCTTAAATCTAAAAAAGGAGTCTTAAGAACGTAGCTTTCGATTAAGTTCAGTGCCATTGGTTCATCATCAGCAATCAGGCAGGTCAGTTTTCTCATGAGTCTGTTGTAATTTTAATTTCCGCAATATACAGGTCATTGTTCAGACAGGAATGAAATTCATGTTTTCCCGGATAAAGCAGATGAAGTCTTTTTTTCAGATTCTCCACTCCAATTCCTGAACCACTTTTATCAGCATCTGTTTTCGGAAAATTAGAATTGGATGCTGTAAAATAAATGTCATTTTCTGAAATCTCCATTTTAAAATGAATATCAGAATGTTGTGTTGCAGAAATTCCGTGTTTAAAAGCATTTTCAACAATTGAAATAAAAAGAAGAGGTGCAATTTTCATGTCAGGAACGGACTTTGGAAAATTGGTGTAAACTTTGATATGATCCGTCAGTCTTAATGACATCAGTTCAATATATTTATTTAAAAACTCCACTTCTTCCGGGAGGCTTATGGCAGGAACATCAGTTTTATACAACAGATGCCGCATCAGTTTGCTCAGACTGTGAATGCTCTGCTTTGCCTTGTCCGGAGCAAAATCAATTAATGAATAAATATTATTCAGCGAATTGAAGAAAAAATGAGGCTGCAGCTGATACTTCAGGTGTTGAAGTTCGGACTGTAACTTGATGTTATCGGCTTCTATTTTCATTTCTTCCGCCTTCTGTATTTTTTTTCCGGCATTAATAGCAATGGAAAAGGCTACCGGAATCATATAGATCAGGGTATCCATAAAATAGAATAATGCCGCAGGGGGACGCTTCAACAGATGTCTGCGCCGATTGGGCTCAAGCCAGTCGGAAATTTGATTTTTCAGAAATATTAAAACCAAAATCAAGGCTAAATTAACCAGAAAGAACCCGATTTTTTTATCCTCAAAAAGATGTTTTACCAGATACGTGTAGTTCGCATAAAAAACAACCGCCAGGAAAATCAACTGGAGCCAAAAGTGACGGAACAGCCCTATCCAGTCTGTATCCGAACCCACAGAAAATGCGGCCGGAAGAAAGAATAAAGCCAGCCAGATCAAAAAATGCAGGCTGATTTCGACATTTCTATTTTTTAGATCGACCATTCTACTGTCTCAGTTAAATTTTATATTTCTTTAAACCTTCAAAAAATCCTGACTGATGAAACTTCTGAAGGAGTGAATTTAGAATTTTTTCTACCATTTCTTTTATATTTAATACTAAAGCTTCTTTTATATACCCTTGATGATAAAACTGTGCCGAAAAATCCCGGCTGATACCATACATGAGTTGCAGATGGTCACCAGCTACAGTCTCCCTTAAACCGAAAATGAATATTCCTACAGATAAGGGATATTTTCAGCATATAATTTACGATGACAAAATTCTATTCTGGGCAGGCAAAAATCAAAAGTAATAGACCAACAGCCCGATTTCATAGAAGTATTGGTTTTTTCTATCGTTACAGATTTCTATTTTCCAATTTTAAAAGATCTTTATTAATTTAAAAATCCTTTATTTTGCAAAAAATCAGCGTAGATTTTAACGATAAAATTTCAGGAAAATGCAGAATTATTTAGACCTTTTACGACATATTAAAGATCACGGAACCGATAAAACAGACAGAACAGGAACGGGAACCAGAAGTGTTTTCGGATATCAGCTGAGGTATGATCTGTCAGAAGGTTTTCCTTTGGTCACCACAAAAAAGGTGCATCTGAAATCTATTATTTATGAATTGCTGTGGTTTTTAAAAGGGGATACGAATATTAAATACTTAAAGGACAACGGCGTTTCCATCTGGGACGAATGGGCTGACGAAAACGGAGATTTAGGTCCTGTTTACGGAGCACAGTGGAGAAGCTGGAACGGAGCAGACGGAAAAGTAGTGGATCAGATTACCGAGGTGATCGATCAGATTAAGAAAAATCCGGATTCCAGGAGGCTTATTGTTTCAGCCTGGAATGTAGCTGAAATCCCTAATATGGCATTAGCACCCTGCCATGCTTTATTTCAGTTTTATGTAGCAGACGGAAAACTGTCGCTTCAGCTGTATCAGAGAAGTGCAGATGTTTTCCTGGGAGTCCCATTCAATATTGCGAGTTATGCACTGTTATTAATGATGGTGGCGCAGGTTTGTGATCTTGAAGTTGGAGATTATGTGCACAGTTTCGGGGATGTTCATATTTACAATAATCATTTTGAGCAGGTGAATAAGCAATTGTCCCGCGAAACGAGACTACTTCCCACAATGAAACTGAATCCTGACATTAAAGATATTTTCAGTTTTGATTTTGAGGATTTTACCTTAGAAAATTATGATCCGCATCCGGGAATTAAAGCGCCTGTTGCCATTTAATTTCAGTAATAATTTATTAACTTTGAGGTAAATTCAGTTAGTATGGAAATTAAAATCAGTTTAGACGAATACGCAGATGTTCCGTTCATTAAGAAACTTTTGTCACAGATTAAAGGGATTAACAGTATTGAAATTTCCGAAAATGATAAAGCAGATCTGTGGAGAAAAGCAGAGAATTCTGATGCGTTTAAAGATATGATCGCTAAAAGTCGCAATCAAATTAAAAATGGTGAATATCAGGAATATTCTCAGGATTTGATACATTCTATTTTTAAAAAGTGATGAAAATAATATTTTCAGATGACGCAATTGAGAGTCTTAGAAAAATAACTGATTTTCTGAATGAGCACTGGACACAAAAAGAACTTACCATACTTAACAGAGATTTAGATAAATTAATTCAGTCTTTTAAGGATAACATGATTTCGTATCCTACTATTGAAGCAGAACGTCAGTTACGATTTGCACTATTAGGAAAGAAACAGGTTAAAGTATATTTTGATCTGAAAGATCATTCTGTAGAAATCTTATTATTTCTGCCTTCTAAAGGAAATCCGGAAAGTATTCAAAAACTGTTTAATAAATAAAGTGAAGCCTCAAGCTTTACTTTTTTGTAATATCTTATTATCACAATAATCATTTAAACAGGTGAATAAGCAATTGTCCCGCGAAAAGAGACCGCTTCCCACAATGAAACTGAATCCTGACATTAAAGATATTTTCAGTTTTGATTTTGAGGATTTTACCTTAGAAAACTATGATCCGCATCCGGGAATTAAAGCGCCTGTTGCCATTTAATTTCAGTAATAATTTATTAACTTTGAGGTAAATTCAGTTAGTATGGAAATTAAAATCAGCTTAGACGAATACGCAGATGTTCCGTTCATTAAGAAACTTTTGTCACAGATTAAAGGGATTAACAGTATTGAAATTTCCGAAAATGATAAAACCTATTCATGGGATGAAATTGAAAACTCCGAATATTTCTCAAAAGTAATGGAGCAAAGTGAAAATGAATATATAAACGGAAAGACTGAGGAACTGACAGATGATTTATTAAATGAAATATTTGATAAAAAATGAAAATAACAATTTCAGAAACAGCGAAAATATCGTTGAAAGAAATTATATATTTTCTTGAAGCTAAATGGACTGCAAAAGAAATTGCTGTTTTAAAAAATGATATTGCACAATTCAGGCAGACAATCATTGATGATATTGTGAAACATCCGTCTTTAGAAAAATTTCCGGATTTAAAATATACACTTATCGGAAAGAAACAGATTAAGTTGATCTATGAGATCAAAACAGAAGAAATACTTATTACATTATTTTGGCACTGTAAACAAGATCCGGATATTAAAACATCTTATAAAATAATAAAAGTGAAGCCTCAGGCTTTACTTTTTTTGTAATATCTCATTATCAATAATCATTTAAACAAGTGAATAAACCATTGTCCCGGGGAATGAGTCCGCTTCCCACGATGAAACTGAATCCTGACATTAAAGATATTTCCAGTTTTGATTTTGAGGATTTTACCTTAGAAACCAATATCTTTATCAACAATAATAAATGGATGACTAAGGCTAGGGCACAGGATGCATTTTCGCTTTAAATAAATTTGAATAAAAGTTCACATTCGAAACTGCAGGGATAGAGATAGAATTTTCCCAGTCCAAAAATCAGTTTTGTGATCACCCAGGGAGAAAAAGAAAATACTTTTACTAAAGAATATATTATGAAATATTTAAAAATAAATACCGAAGACCCTACGGATATTGAAGCATTGAAAAATGCAGTCCTTCAGATGAAAGGGGTCGCCTCTGTAGAAATCATCGATGATGAGAACCCGGAAAGTGAGTTGAAAAAAGCATTTGTAAAAACAAAAGAGCAATTCAAGAAAGGAGATTACGAAACCTTAGTTAATGATATTTTTGATATCTTAACAAAAAAATAATTCTAAAATTTTTTAATATATAAAAATGAAAAAGGCCATTTTATCGATTGCTTTACTGAGCGGGATTTTCTTGGGTACCCATCTGTCTGCCCAGACAGAAACTTCCGGAAGAGAAAAGGTGTACAGAGCGACTCATACCAAAGTCACGGAGCTGAAACACACAAAGCTGAAGGTGAATTTTGATTACCAAAAGGAACAGATGAACGGGGAAGAGTGGTTAACGGCGTCTCCTTATTTTTATCCTACTAACGAGCTTACACTCGATGCAAAGGGAATGCTGATTCATGAAGTTGCTCTCGATAACAACGGTAAAAAGTCCCCGCTGAAATACGATTATAAAAATGACGTATTGAAGATCACTTTAGATAAGACCTATCAGAAAAATCAGGATTACACCGTCTACATCAGATATACCTCCCGTCCAAATGAAGTGAAACAGGAGGGAAGTATGGCCATCAATGATGCAAAAGGGCTTTATTTTATCAATGCCCAGGGGAAGGAAACAGGAAAGCCTACCCAGATCTGGACTCAGGGAGAAACAGAATCTTCTTCCGCATGGTTTCCAACCATTGATAAGCCGAATCAAAAATCCACCCAGGAAATTTATATGACCGTTCCTGATCGATTTGTGACCCTTTCAAACGGGATTATGAAAAGCTCCCAAAAGGAAGCCAACGGATTGAGAACCGATCATTGGGTAATGGATAAAAGACACGCTACCTATCTCTTCTTTATGGGCGTTGGAGAGTATGCCATTGTAAAAGATAAGTGGAAAAATATTCCGGTAGATTATTATATCGAAAAAGAATATGAACCTTATGCAAAACAGATTTACGGAAACACCCCTGAAATGATCGAGTTTTTCTCTAAAAAAATGGGTTATGATTATCCGTGGGCAAAATATGCGCAGATTTCCGGCAGAGATTATGTAAGCGGAGCCATGGAAAACACGACAGCGACTTTACACGGCAGCGATATTTTACAAAAACCGGGACAGCTGATCGACGAAAATAAGTGGGAAGATACCATTGCCCATGAGTTATTTCATCATTGGTTCGGAGACCTGGTAACTGCAGAAAGCTGGAGTAATCTTACGGTAAATGAATCTTTCGCCAACTATTCCGAGTATCTCTGGAACGAATACAAATACGGAAAAGACCAGGCAGATTATCATCAGATGGAAGACGTTAACCGGTATCTTCATAATCCGGGTGACTTCAGAAAAAATCTGGTAAGGTTCGGATATGATTCCCGTGAAGATGTTTTCGATCTGGTGACCTATCAGAAAGGGGGCGGAATTCTGCATATGTTAAGAAACTATCTTGGTGATGATGCCTTCTTCGCCGGGATGAATGATTATTTAAAGACTCATGAATATCAGAATGCTGAAGCGCACCAGCTAAGACTGTCTTTTGAAAAAGTATCCGGAAAAGATCTGAACTGGTTCTTTAACCAGTGGTATTTCGGAAGCGGAAATCCTAAAATTACCTATTCTTCTACTTTTGAACCCGTAAAAAAGCAAGTTTCGGTAACAATAAGCCAGAATCAGGAGCAGCCATTCGAATTCCCTTTGGCGATTGACATTTATGACAATGGAAAGCCCAAAAGATTCAACGTCTGGGTAAATGCCGAATCGAAAAATACATTTAATTTTGAGGTTTCTAAAAATGCAGATTTGATCAACATTAATGCAGATGGTGTTTTGCTGGCAGATGTTACGGAAACGAAGACTCCGGAGCAATATTTAATGCAGTTTACGGGTTCCAAAGAACTGAAAAACCGATATAATGCCTTGAACGGAATTAAGGATCAGATGGGCAAAAGCCCTGCAGCTGTAAAATTATTATCCGCAGCACTGAAAGATCCTTATTTCAGGGTGAGGATAAAAGCATTGGAACTTATGGACTCTTTCCGTTCCGGATCAGTTTAAAGCACTGGGATCTGATGTAGAAAAATTAGCCTCTAACGATCCTAAAACATTGGTGCAGGCTGCTGCTCTTAAAGCCCTGGCTAAAACGAAAAATAGAAAATATGCACCGGTTTTCGAAAAAGGAATGAGTGCTGTTTCCAATGCCGTAAAAGCGAATTCACTGGCAGGAATTATAGCGATTGATCCCTCACAGATCAATGCTCTGGCAGATAAAATCGATCTTGAAGGAGCATCTGATGACCTGGTGGAAATATTGCTGCCGGTGGTGGTCAAGAATAAAGTAACTTCTCAGATGTCCAATATTGCCCAGATTGCTGCTTTCTATCCTTTTATCATTCCTCAGAATCCCGAATTGGGAAAAGCGGGGGAAGCCGGTTACCAATGGATCATGAGTTCCGATAACATAGAAGCCACCGAAAGCATCACTAAAATGCTGAGCCGTACCAAAGACCAGATGGGAGATAATCCGCAGGTCAAAATGATGATTGTTCAGATGTTAAAAGATGGACTTGCCAAAAAAATGGATTTACTAAAACAAAATCCACAGAACGCAGCAAGCATCAACAAGCAGATTGATGCCATTAATAAAACGATCGAAGATTTTAAAAAATAATTAAAATAGATAATATTCTGAGGCACTTCCGACAGGGGGTGCTTTTTTTATGCCGTCTCGTCAAGATTAACGAACAGTTTATAATAAATATATTTTTAACAGGTGTTTTCTTAAAATATAATAAAAATCATATGTGATTAAACGTTTACATTTTTTAAATTCGTATAAAAATTTAGAATAATATGACTTTTGGAATCGAAGCGGCAAGCTATTATGTACCCTCATTATACCTTGAAATAAAGCATCTGGCAGAGAAAAGAGGAATTGAACCTGCAAAACTGGAAAAAGGATTGGGCCTGCATAAGATGGGATTACCGGATGTTCATGAAGATGCAGCCACTTTTGCGGCAGAGGCTTTATTAAAGCTCATTAAAGACTATAATATCCACCCAAAAGAAATTTCAAGAATTTATCTGGGAACGGAAAGTGCCCTGGATGCTGCGAAACCAACCGCCTCTTATGCAATGCAGATGGTAGAGAAAGTGCTGGAAGAAGACTTCGGGGCACGGTGTTTGAGGAACTGTGATGTAGTAGACCTCACTTTTGCCTGCATCGGAGCAGTAGATGCACTTCACAATTCCCTGGATTTTGTAAGAGTAAATCCGGATAAAAAAGCGGTGGTGATCGCAAGCGATTATGCAAAATATGAATTGGCTTCTTCAGGAGAATACACCCAGGGAGGCGGGGCTGTTGCTGTTCTAGTTTCTTCAGAACCCAATTTAATCGAAATTGAAAACAACTGGGGAGTGGCTACAGAAAGTGTTTTTGATTTTTTCAAGCCAAGACGGCATTTCAAAAAGGAGGAACTGACGAATGCTCCTGAAAATTTCCCTGAAAAAATTGAGGTCTTTACCGATGAGCCTGTTTTTGACGGACAGTATTCCAATCAGTGTTATCAGGACAGGATCCGGGAGGCTTACCAGCATTATAAAGACGTTACAGGAAAAGATAAACCCTACCAGGATTGGAAATACCTTATTTTTCATCTTCCCTATGCATTTCACGGAAAAAGAGTTTTTACTGAAATTTACAGCTTGGAAAACGGAATTTCCTTTGAAACGCCTGAAGAGCAGAAAGCAGTGGCGAAGTCTGAAAATTATATCCGGTTTATTAATGATAAAATCGAAAAGTCTCAAAGAGCATCGTCTGAAATCGGAAATATGTATACGGCTTCTATCTTTATGGCTTTACTTTCCGCATTACAGACTTCGTTTAATGAGAATGAGGAACTGTCAGGACAGGAAATAGGATTTTTAGGCTACGGAAGTGGTTCTAAGTCCAAAGTTTTTGCAGGAAGGATGTCACAAAACTGGAAAAGCGTAGTTGAGAAATGGAATCTGTTTGAAGAGTTGAAAAACAGAACAGCAATTGATTTCGATACCTATGAAAAACTGCATCGGAAGCAGCTGGAAATTTCTGTTAACAAAAACTATAAAGGTTTTGGGCTGAAATCTGTAGAAACGGATGATCCTGTATTAAAGGGAGCGAGGTATTACGGATACCAAAAATAGACTAAATTTTGTGTACACATTAAAACATCTCAATATTGAGGTGTTTTTTTTATTAATTCAGTCATTAAATCACCATATTTATATGGTATTCATATCAGTGTGAGTTATTTTTTGGTTAATGTATTACATACAATTTGCCATTTTAACAAATTGTTTTAAGTCGTATAAAAAGATTATAAGATGATTACATTTTTTTTTCGTTAGAAAAAAATTATATCCCTGGATATTTTTGTTAGAAATTTTTTAATTTAAATTATACAATCATGTTTTTAGTATCATAAAATAGTAAGAATTTGATGGATATATTACGGTTAACCTGTTGCTTTTCAGGTAAGTATTCATTTGATTTATTAACGGTTATTAACATATTTGTCCCGGTTAATTACTAAAATTGAAAAAAATGAATATGAAACTATGCATGATAACCACGGCTGCCCTATTCTTTACCGGGCAGATTGTCATGGGACAAAAAAAAGCAAATGACTCACTAAGGGAAAATAACATTGAGGAGGTAGTGGTAACGGGGTATCAGAAAAAATCTAAAGATGAGGTAACTTCAGCTATAACTGTAGTATCAGGAAAGGCTTTGTCTAATTTTTCGCCTGCAACGATGGGGACGAATGCCTTACAGGGAAAGGCGGCAGGATTGGATATTACTGCCCTAAATGGTAAGCCAGGTGGTGGGTCTGCGATAAATATCCGGGGGCTTGGAAATATTACGACAACAGTAGGTGCTTCCAATCCATTATTTGTTATTGACGGTTTCATTGTAGGAAATGATCAGAGAGCTCAGGATGTATTCAACAGTATAAATCCCAACGATTACGAAAGTATGTCGGTTCTAAAGGATGCGGCAGCATCTGCAATCTATGGATCTCAAGGGGCAAATGGGGTAATCGTTTTAACAACCAAAAGCGGAAAATTAGGGAAGCCTGTAATTACATTCAGTTCAAAAATAGGATTCTCTGAAAAAATTAAAGACATCAACTTTAGAATGATGAATTCTGCAGAGAAGATAGAGTATGAAAAGAAAATGTTGGGGCTGGGTATTGGTGGTTATGCCGCCTGGACGGATTCGAAGATTGCCTCTGCTCTGGCATTAGATCATAATTGGCAAAATGATATCCTCAGAACGTCTTCTATTGAATCTTATCAGATAGGGATAAGGGGAGGGACAGAAAAATCCAAGTATACCTTTTCATTAGGTTATGACTCAGATAATGGGATTGTGCAGAATATTGATGCCTATAAACGTTATACCGGAAGGATGAAATATGAAGCTAATCCTAGTGATAGATTGAGTTTCGGATCGTCCATAGGAATTAATTATACAAATTCACAGGAGATTCGCGACAGGAATAACGTTCAGAATCCCTTCAGGGCAATGTATTCATATAATCCTTATGAGCCAGTTTTTAGGGCAAACGGTAGTTATAATCCTACCAAACAAGGATTCCCTGTTTTGGAAGCCCTGAAAAATAATCCTGAAACTATTAATTCTTTAATATTTGACGGTAATATTTTCGCTCAGTATAAAATTCTGGAAGGCCTGAATTTTAAAACGCAGTTAGGAGGATATTTTAATAATATTAGAAGAACTTCTAAGATTTTAAGAGGATCCTATTTAGATACTATTTTAGGGATTAACGGAAGTGATGTTGAACAAAACCAAAACCGTTTCAGGTATACCAATACAAATACCTTAAACTATGTGAAAAAATTTGGTCAGCACAGCATTGATTTACTTGGATTGGTAGAATATACCGAATTCAGAAATGACTTTATAGGCGCCACAGGAAGGAATTTTTCTTCACCTTCATTAAGTGAATTGGATAATGCTTCGACACCATTTAATGTTCAAGGGTATGATGAACTATACAGAACTTTTTCTTATGGAGCATTTTTAACATATGATTTTTCAAAGAAATACATTTTAACAGCGTCAATAAGACAGGATAAAGATTCCAGGTTTGGGAAAAATAATACTTTATCAGAACCTTTCTGGTCATTAAGTGGTGCCTGGAATCTTACGAATGAAGATTTTTTAAAAAATAATGACATTATAACTTTGTTAAAGCTTAGAGCATCCATAGGAACAAGAGGATACAATAATATTCCCCTTAATATAAATAATATTCTGATGAGTGGGAATGTCTATGGTACACTTCCTACGATCTCTCACAAAAGTGAATATGGAAATATTGATCTTCAATGGGAAGTTACCAAATCACAAAATTATGGGGCTGAGTTTGGCTTTTTAAATAATAGAATCAGAGGTACTGCAGACTATTTTATTGATCAAAAAAAGGATTTTATATTATCTGTACCTAATCTTAGTTCGGAAGGGGGAGAGTATTCTCAATTTATAAATGCGGGAGATATGAAAAATAGAGGTCTGGAAATCAGCTTATCCGGAGATATTATAAAATCCAAAGATTTTGTATGGAGTCTTAGGGCCAATACCAGTATAATGAGTTATAAGCTCAACAAACTAAGGGATGGAGAGACAGAAAGAATTGTAGGAGGTATTAATATGCTAAGAGAGGGAGATGAGCCGTTTTCATTCTACCTGGTGAGAAGTGCCGGGATAAATCCGGATAACGGAAACGAAGTATATTATACAAAATCAGGCGGGACAACGGAGGTATACAATTCAGATGATGCTGTCCTACTTCCCGGAAAATCTCCTTTACCAAAATTGTATGGTGGATTTGGAACAACATTTTCGTATAAAGGATTAGATTTACAAGCCGATTTTACCTATAAATATGGAAATTATACATACAATTATATGGCTTTTGATATGTTGGATTATACTAATGGAACTAGGAGCAATATGAGAGCAGATGCTGTAAACTACTGGACGGCCCCTGGACAGACCGGTGTACTGCCGAGACCTAACAATACCAATAATGCTCCGGGAGGAATTACGGGCTTAAGAATAACAGACCGGTTTTTGCAGGATGCTTCATATATACGGTTAAGAAATGTAAGCATCGGATATACTTTTGATAAGAGAACATTCGGAGAATCAGTTCCCATAAATAAAATCAGAGTATCGTTAAGTGGTCAGAATCTAGCTACCTGGACGAAGTTCGAAGGTGATCCCGAAGTATCTATCGGTTCAGGAGAGAATCAGACCGGAGCCGGGCAGACCTTTATCAACGGAGCTTTTGCATTATACAGCTATCCTGCAGTAAAAACGTATTTATTTGGACTTGAAGTTGAATTTTAAAACACAATACAATTATGAAAAAAATAGTTAACATATCCATACTTTCTTTGACAACATTGTTTCTACATCAGTGTAGTGATGAGAGGTTTGACATTCTGCCTAACAGTCAAGATGCACCATCAACAATCTTCACAACAGAAGCTAATTATAGATTAGTTTTAGATGGTGCCTACGACGCGTTTAAAAGTCCGACTTATTACAACGGTGATACGGGGAGTTCCATTATACTAGGAGATGTTCTGGCTGATAATCTTATTTTGAATACACAGGGAAGACAATCAAATAAATCGGCCTATGAATGGTCATATAATCCTCAGACGGGTGCCGTCACAGCTTTATATTCGTCTGCATACTTTGTAATTTCAAGGGCAAATACAATATTGGATAACCTCAATAAAGTTCCTTACACAGACTATATGAAAAATATCGAAGCTGAAGCAAAAGCGATAAGGGCAATTGCACATTTTGATCTGGTAAGGGCTTATGCAAAGATCCCAACACAAAGCAGTGATGCTTCTTCGTCATTAGGTATTGCCTATGTCACTACGTTTGATCCCAATATAAAACCATCTAGAGATGCCACCGTCAGTATCACCTATGATAAAATCATTGCAGACTTACAAGATGCTTTAGCAAAGATAAATACAAGCAATGAAACAAACGGAAGATTGAACAAGACATCTGTATTAGGATTTTTATCAAGAGTATATTTATATAAAGGCGACTACGATAAGGTTATTGAGTTCGGGGAGCAGTGTATCTCGGCATATCCTTCAGTAGGGAGGAATGCTAATTTCGTTAATATCTGGAGAGACGCAACGGATGATGGAGAATTATTTACCATTTTAAACTCAAACCTAAATAAAGATAATGTAAATGTAGGGGTAGCGTATAATCAGAATGTATCAGGAATTCTTTCAGAATATAATGTGAATTATGATTTATTTACAAAATATCTAGATTCCGATGTTCGGACTTCTGCCTATGTTTTAAGAGCAGATTCTGATTCGACACCATTTAATCATGTGGTAAAACACAGGACAAGAATAGGTTCAAGTGTAGGCCAGGTTGTTGATATTAAATTTTTACGATCTGCAGAGGTATATTTAAACGTTGCAGAAGCGTATATGAAAGCTTCTGCCCCTAACCCTGTAAGAGCACTTCAATTACTGAATATTTTAAGAGCTGAAAGATATGGTACAACAGCTTCTCCTTACGTTCCGGGTACTGAAACAGGAACAGATTTACTGAACGCCATTTATTATGAGAGAAGATTGGAACTGGCATTCGAAAATGACAGATTCTGGACCATAAAAAGATTGGGACAGTCTGTTGTAAGATCAGATTTTGGATCTGCTGCTGATGGCGGCGGAGGAGATGCTCCTACTGGCGCATTAAAAACTCTTCCGGCAGGAAACTTCAGATTTGTATTACCAATTCCTCAAGATGCAATTAATTTAAATCCAAACTTAATTCAAAATAGCGGATATTAATGAATGACCTTTCACAGCAAATTTTTTTAATCAAACTCTATCTCCGGATAGAGTTTTTTTATTCCGGAAACAAGATTTTATCCTGATAATGTTTTGGCGTTACCCCGACGAGCTGCTTAAAAACCCGGGTGAAATAGTTGGTGTCAGAAAAGCCGGTCTGATAGGCAGTTTCTTTGATACTGTTCCGGTATGCCAACAGTTCTTTTGCTTTACTAATTCTTTCCTGCAAAATAAATTCGTTGGGTGAAGTGCCCAGCTCATCCCTGAACATTTTAAAGAAATTGGATTTACTCACATAAGCCAGCTTGGCAATACTGTCGATGGATAATTTCTGATGCAGGTTCTTTTTAATATAATCCACGGCAAAGCCTATTCGCGATTTATTTTTAGCAATATTTTTTTCTACCATGCTTCTTGCCTGGGTCTGCATCAGCCGGATTAACAGTTCCTTTAATGCAAAATCAGCCATAATATCTTTTTGCGAATTATCATCCATCGCAATTCTCATGATATTATCGGTGGCTGAAGCTAAAGATTTATTATTAAAGAGAAAATATTCATTGAGCTCAATATTCCATCCGGTGGTTTCATCCATTTTCGGGAGATGATAATTCAGATGATTCAGAGAATTCTCTATAAATTCAGGATTCAGACTCAGAGAAGATGCATTGTGAAGGCGTTTCATCAGCTTCCGGAAAATCGATAACCATCGTCTCTCCGGGTGAGACCAATACACTCTGGCCCGGAAAATAATCAAAATAACCGGTCCTGTTATCCAGTTTCATATGCTTTTTTCCACGAAGCATTGCCGTAAAAGCCATTGTGTCAAAATGCAGTTTAACATCGAAGGCAGATTGGTGCGTCTCATAAATACTGAATTCACAATTGTTCAGATTGAATTTCGTCTGATTTTCAACCAAGGTCGTCAGCTGATGTTCTCCCTTTAATTCAGGTGTTTTTAATAAAATCCTACGGTTATTCATTTCTAAACATTTTGTATGGCCTGGCTACTCAAATATAGAAAATTATCACCGGAAACAACTGTTAATGAAATGATAAAATTCGAAATCTGTACGATTTTGATATTTTTTTGTACGATTATGCTATATGAATATCGAAGGGAAGTGTAATTTGGCAATAGATAAAAATTAAAATACACTCCTATGAGCACGACAGCACAACCCCAATCAGATACTTTACTGCAGTGGCCTGAATTCAAAAAAAGATATGACAACTATATTGACGGAAAATTTACAGCACCGGTAAACGGACAGTATTTTGATGTTGTTTCGCCGGTGGACGGTAAAAATTTTACGCAGGCCGCCCATTCATCCAAAGAAGATCTGGAATTGGCCGTAAATGCTGCAGAAAAAGCATTCCAGACCTGGAAAGATACCTCTTCCACACAAAGAAGTATCATTCTAAATAAAATTGCAGACAGGATCGAAGAAAATCTCGAATATTTAGCAACCGTTGAAACAATCGATAACGGAAAAGCGGTACGAGAAACTCTGGCGGCAGATTTACCCCTGGCCATCGATCATTTCCGGTATTTTGCCTCAGTCATAAGAGCAGATGAAGGCTCTCACAACGAACTGGATAAAGATACCGTATCATTAATTGTACATGAACCCCTTGGGGTAATCGCCCAGATTATTCCCTGGAATTTTCCTCTATTAATGGCCATCTGGAAACTTGCCCCGGCTTTGGCAGCGGGAAACTGCGTCGTATTAAAACCTGCAGAAAGCACACCGGTTTCCATTATGGTTTTAATGGAGGTTATCGGAGATCTGCTTCCTGACGGTGTAGTGAATATCGTTAACGGGTTCGGGGCAGAACTCGGAAGAGCATTGGTTACCAATCCGAAAGTGGCGAAAGCAGCCTTTACGGGTTCTACAGCGACGGGCCGCCTGGTTATGCAGTATGCCACCGAAAACATCATTCCGGTAACATTGGAATTAGGAGGAAAATCTCCGAATGTTTTCTTCAGTTCAGTAATGGATGCAGATGACGAGTTTTTAGATAAAGCTATTGAAGGAGCAGTACTTTTCGCTTTAAATCAGGGTGAAATCTGTACGTGTCCTTCAAGATTACTGGTTCAGGAAGATATTGCAGAGGCATTTATCGCAAAAGTGATCGAAAGAGTAAAAGCCATCAAGGTGGGAAATCCATTGGATAAAACCGTAATGATGGGAGCTCAGGCCTCTCAGATCCAGAAAGATAAAATCCTTTCGTACATCAAATTAGGGAAGGAAGAAGGGGCAGAAGTACTGGTTGGCGGGGATGTCAATACCGTAGGCGAAGGCCTCGAAGATGGCTATTATATCCAGCCGACGATCTTCAAAGGAAATAACAGGATGAGAATTTTCCAGGAAGAAATTTTCGGTCCTGTGCTGGCATTTACCACGTTCAAAGATGAAGAAGAAGGAATCAGCATTGCAAATGATACCATTTATGGTCTTGGAGCCGGAGTATGGACAAGAGATGCCCATCAGCTGTATAATGTTCCGCGCAGGATTCAGGCGGGTAGAGTATGGGTCAATCAATACCATTCATACCCTGCAGGAGCACCGTTTGGTGGTTATAAGCAGTCGGGAATCGGTCGGGAGAATCATAAAATGATGTTGGATCATTACCGTCAGACCAAAAATATGTTGATTTCATACAACAAAAACAAACTGGGTTTCTTTTAATTTTAAATACTAGGGCGTGCCCGTTTGCCCCGGCCTGAGCCGGGGCAAACGGTCGGGCTTTCCAGGGCTCCACTTCGTTTCGGTGTTCCGCTTTGCTTCACACTCCCGTTCTTCTGAACGGGACCCTTCCTATCCCTCACGCGAAAATATTCGTCTAAATATGAAATTTTCAGTGGGGCAGAAATTCTGCTTTTTTTAGGTTGGGTCATGCGAAATTATGTGCGCACGCTACCTAAAATAATCATCAGTTCAGATTAATAACTCAAAAACCAAATCAAAAAATCAAATTAGAACATGATCCCAAAAACAATGAAAGCTGCCGTTGTCCAGGGCTATGGACAACCCTTAAAAATAGAAGAGGTTCCCGTGAAAGTACCGGGAAGATATGAAGTGTTGGTAAAAGTAATGGCCTGTGGAGTCTGCCATACGGATCTACATGCTGTTGACGGTGACTGGCCGGCAAAACCGAAAATGCCTTTAATTCCCGGTCATGAAGGAGTAGGAATCGTAGTTGCCTGCGGACCGGAAGCTCAGGTGAAGGAAGGTGATGCCGTAGGTGTCCCATGGCTGTACTCTGCCTGCGGATGCTGCGACTATTGCATCACAGGCTGGGAAACATTATGTGAAGCCCAGAAAAACGGAGGATACAGTGTAGACGGAGGTTTTGCAGAATATGTTATTGCCGACTCAAGATATGTCGGACATCTGAAATCCGATGTTAACTTTTTAGAAATTGCGCCTATTCTCTGTGCAGGCGTAACGGTATATAAAGGTTTAAAAGAAACAGAAACAAAACCCGGAGAATGGGTGGCCATTTCCGGAGTCGGGGGACTGGGACATGTTGCCGTACAGTATGCCAAAGCCATGGGGATGCACGTCGCAGCCATTGATGTCGCAGATGATAAACTGGAACTGGCAAAAAAGTTGGGAGCAGACCTGGTTGTCAACGCAAAAAATACAGACCCGGGTGAATATCTGCATAAAGAGGTCGGCGGAATGCATGGCGCACTGATTACAGCAGTTTCTCCTATCGCTTTTAAACAGGGAATTGATGTACTGAGAAGAAAAGGAACCATTGCCCTGAACGGACTTCCTCCGGGATCTTTTGAACTTCCGATTTTTGAAACGGTGCTGAAAAGGATTACGGTAAGAGGATCAATTGTGGGAACCCGGAAAGATCTTCAGGAGGCATTGGATTTTGCTAATGAAGGATTGGTAAAAGCTACAGTGACTCCGGCAAAGCTGGAAGACATCAACGATGTTTTTGATAAAATGAAAAAAGGGCAGATTGATGGCAGAATCGTACTTGATATGGCCGGAAGCACCCACTAACATTAGAATAAATTATGAGGTCCGGCGAAATTTTATTTCGCCGGACTTTTTAACTTAATATGGTAAAACGATCTGGGAGATCAAGATGTAAAAATGATTTAAAATGCTACAAAGAACTCAGTTTTCTGGAATAAAACATTTACAGCGTCTGAGAATAAATCCTGAACTTTACTCCGTGTAAAACAATAATACTTAAAAAATTATGGGAACTAAAATATCCAGAGTATCAGTCACAGAAAAAGCTTTGGAAGTGATCTGGCAACTCGAAAAAAAGTATGGAGACCTGATGTTTTATCAGGCCGGTGGATGCTGTGAAGGAACTCAGCCCCAATGTTTTGAAAAAGGTGGCTTTTACCCGAGGATGAACGATGCGATGATCGGAACCATTAACCATCATGAATTCTGGATAGACCGCGACCTCTTTGAATACTGGCAGTACTCCCATTTCACCTTGGATGTCACTGATGGATTTGGCCCTGGCGGATTTTCCCTGGAAACCCCTTTAGGAAAAACGTTCAAAGTACATTACAGACTTTTTACCCCTGAAGAATATGAAAATTTAGAGCCGGTAAAACGGAGTGAATAAACCCTCTCAATCAGTCGGATCTGCATGAGAAATCATTGATATCTGTGTTCCGGAAAAACCCTATTTTACATGATGAGGTTAAAATATTTATATAGTTACACTCAGACAAAAAATCAGACCTTCACAAACCGGCTCACAAACATCGAAGCGACCAGTTGGCCCACTGCGTTTAAAACCGTTGCCAGAGGGTCTACCAAAGTTCCGATGATCATTACCGCCGGAATGGCTTCCTGAGGTAATTGATATACTGAAATCATCAGCATTTCCCCAATATATCCTCCATTGGGAATTCCGCCCGCAACGATACTCACAAAAACCGTTATTCCTAATGCCAACAGTAAGTTCATCGGATCAAAAAAATCCCGTCCTATAATTAAAAAAGCAACGTAAATTTTAATAATGGAAGACATGGACGAACCATTTTTATGTAATGTAGTTCCTATCGGAACCACAATATTAGAGATCTGACCCGGAATTCCTATTTTTGCTGCCGCCTGTAGATTGGCAGGCATAGTAGCAAAGCTGCTGCATGTACTCAATGCCGTTAAGGTCGGATAAATGGCATTTTTCCAGAAACTTTTTACCCCGTTTTGCCCGTTGGCCATAAAAGCATACAGTGAAAAAAATACCAGGAAATAGATAATTCCGGCGATATAGTAAAGGCCCAAAGGTTTAGCATAGAAGCCGAAAAGCTGAGGTCCCAGCGTGGCTACCTGATAGGCAAAATAGGCCCCTAAACCCACAGGTGCAATTTTCATTACTAACAGCAGTAACTCTTTCATGACTTCATATCCTGAAGCGATAAAAGCTCTGAAAACCTGCCCGGATTCACCTGCTTTTCGTGCTGAAAACCCGGTCATAAAAGCAAAAATCAAAAGGGCCAGCATATTCTGTCTCGAAAAAAGCTGTGTAAATTCTCCTACCGTGAAAAAACTGACGATCCTGTTGCCCCAACTGTCATTATCCGATGCTGCTTCCACAACCTCCTTACTACCTGAAATCCCTGAAAGCGGAAAAAGATAGACTGCAAAAATGGTAAAAACAGCGGCGGTTAAAATGAAAAACAGAAAAGTAAAAGCCATCGTGACCATGATTTTTCCAAACCTGGACTGCTGTTCCAGAGATGCAATAGAATTGGATACCGCAAAAAAAACCAAAGGAACGACACTGACAAAAAGTAAATTAAGAAAAATATCCCCCAGAGGTTTTATATAATCTGCAACACCGGGAGCAACGATTCCGATGATGCTCCCGACCGTGATTCCCAATAATAAAAATAAGATTCCGGAGTAGTTTTTCAACACTTCTTTCATACGGTGCTTTTTAGTCAAAGATAACTTAATTTTTAACATTCCGTTATATAAATTTCAGTCATAAAATTCTTAAATTTGAGTAAATATCGTTTCTATGGCTTATATAGATTACTATAAAATTTTAGGTGTAGATAAAAGCGCAACACAGGAGGACATCAAAAAAGCATATCGGAAACAGGCCAGAAAATGGCATCCCGATCTTAATCCCGATAACAAAGAAGCTGAAAAGAAATTCAAAGATCTGAATGAAGCGAATGAAGTTCTCAGTAATCCCGAAAACCGTACAAAATATGATAAATATGGTGAAAACTGGAAACATGGTGATGAGTATGAAAAGGCTCAGCAGCAGCGCAGATCCTATACAGGGGAAGATACGGATGGTGGATTTTCCGGTTCCGGTTTCGGGGGAGAAGAAGATTTCTCGGATTTTTTCCAGAATATGTTTGGCGGAGCGGGTGGCGGCTTTGGAAAAAGTTCCAGAGGCCGTGCTTCAGGCAGATTTAAAGGTAATGATGTGAATGCAGAACTTAATTTAAGCTTAAGAGAAGCGGCTGCCACGCATCAGCAGACTTTTGATATTAACGGAAAAAAGGTAAGAATCACCATTCCTGCCGGAGTTTATGACGGGCAGCAAATCAAGTTAAAAGGTCACGGAAGCCCGGGTTTTAACGGAGGCCCGAACGGAGATCTGTACATCACTTTCAACATCGCAGCTGATACTGAATTTGAAAGAAGCGGGGACGATCTGAAAGCAAGAATTACAATTGATCTGTACACTGCTGTTTTAGGAGGTGATATAAAAGTGAATACGCTGGACGGAAGCGTAAATCTTAAGGTAAAACCGGAAACCCAGAACGGAACGACGGTAAGACTGAAAGGGAAAGGCTTTCCTGTCTATAAAAAAGAGGGGCAGTTCGGTGATCTGTTTGTCACTTTTGACGTGAAATTGCCAAAAAATCTGACTGAAAAACAGAAAGAACTTTTTGAACAACTTAAAAATTCATAAGCCATGAGTGAAAGAATATCGAGGGAAGAGCTCGTAAAAATATACAATATTGAAATCACCTTTTTTGACGAACTGGTAAGTTCCGGGCTGCTGAATATTCAGACGGAAAATGAAATCCGCTATCTGATGTACGACGATTTACCGTCTTTTGAGAGATTTACCAACTGGCATTATGATCTGGAGATCAACCTGCCGGGGTTAGAAGTTATTCACGAAATGCTTCAGAAAATGGAACATTTAAAACAGAAGAATAAAGAATTGATGAACAGACTTTCGGCACTCAATAATAAATTTGAAGACGGTTAATGTAACGGCGATTGATAAAAACATCATATCGGTACTGTTTAGAATGAATTCCTGTAAGACTTAGAGATGAATTTCTGAAATTTTCTTTTAGCTTTGCAGACAGAATTATAATTATGAGTGAAGAAAAAGTAATTGTTTTACAACCTAAAAGACAGGATTTCGAAGAAATATATTTCAACGGAAATCAGGGAAGTCTGTTGTTTTCATCTTCAACAAAAGGAAAAATGGTTACAACATTGGTTGTAGGCCTGATTTTGATCATCATGTTTGTCTTTAAAGATGATTTTACAAAAGAAAAATTCGGAATTCTGTATTTTGTAAGTTTCCTGTTTTTGCTTTGTGCAGTTTTTCTTTCAGTAAGCATTAATAAAGTATCACGGTGGAAAAAACAGGTAAACAGTTATTTAACAAAGCTTGAAAACTGTAAAGTTTATGAAATTACATTCGATCAGAATTTCTTTACGGTAAATATTGATGACGAAAAAGAAACCAGCGAATGGAAAGATTTTCAATACTTTGACAGTAATGAAAAATATATTGCTCTGGAAGGGAAGTACAGTTATATGTTTCCGAAAAAATCGATGAGTGAAAGAGATTATACACTGTTAAAGCAGACTCTTAAGAAAAATATTAAAGAACAATAAAGAAAAATAAAAAACTCAGAGCATATACTCTGAGTTTTTATTATAATGGAAAGCATATTAATCTAACCAACCCATCTCTTTCATCCATTCATCATTGTAGATTTTCCCGACATATCTTGAGCCATGGTCATGAAGAAGGACAACAATGACATCGTCTTCAGTAAACTGATCTTTCATCTGGACTAAAGAAGCAATAGCACTTCCAGCAGAATATCCGCAGAAAATTCCTTCTTCCTTAGCCAGTTTTCTGGCATAAACCGCTCCGTCCTTATCCGTTACTTTCTCAAAATGATCAATAACGGACATATCGTAATTTTCAGGAAGAATATCTTCACCAATACCTTCTGTGATATAAGTATAGGCATTGCCTAAATTAATTTCACCCGTTTCGTGAATTTCCTTTAGAATAGAACCATAGGTATCAACCCCGATTATTTTGATATCAGCATTTTTCTCCTTGAAAAAAGTTCCACAGCCCGTAATGGTACCTCCGGTTCCTGCACCGACTACAAAGTGTGTAAGCTTTCCTTCTGTCTGTTCCCAGATTTCAGGCGCTGTAGATTCATAATGAGCCGCTCTGTTTGATAAATTATCATATTGATTTACGTACCATCCGTTTTCTGTCTCCTTGGCTAATCTCTTGGAAACCGAATAATAAGAACGCGGATCTGTAGGCTTTACATCTGTAGGGCAAACGATTACTTCAGCTCCTACGGCACGAAGGATATCACATTTTTCTTTTGACTGTTTAGAGTTGGTTACAAAAATACATTTGTATCCCTTAATGATGGCCGCAAGAGCCAATCCCATCCCCGTATTTCCGGAAGTCCCTTCGATAATAGTTCCTCCGGGTTTTAATCTTCCGTCTTTTTCTGCGTCTTCAATCATTTTCACGGCCATTCTGTCTTTTACAGAATTTCCGGGATTGAAAGTTTCAACCTTGGCCAGAACTAAGGCAGGAAAATCATCTCCTAAAACTTTATTAAGTTTTACCAATGGTGTATTCCCGATCGTCTCAAGGATGTTGTTTGCGTATTTCATAAACGTTTTTTATAGCACGGCAAAGATACGCCTTTAAAATTATTATTCGAGTTAAGAGGGCGTTAAAGAATCTGAATTTCAAACGAAATCATAAATCCAGGAGCATCTACACTTTAATGATCAGGAACTGTTTTTCCATGCTCAACATTTGCTTGTTTTTATCAGTTTCGGCTGGCCACAGGCCAGCCGAAACTGATAAAAAGAGTTAACCAACACTAACAGCTCTTTCAGGACCGACCGCTTTTTAAGAGTAGCTTAAAACTTCTGCCACTAGCCGGTTTTATGATTCCGCAAAAAATAAGAGGAGTATTAATTATATTTAATAGCCTTCACCGGCGAAATTTTACTGATCAGGTAACTTGGAATGATCAACGCCAGGCCTGAAATAATTAAAATCCCTGCAGAGATAGAAATAATGGCGATGGGATTCAGATCTACCGGAACGGTGCTTACGTAGTAGTTTTCAGGATTCAGTTTAATGATTCCAAAGAATTTTTGAAGCAGAATCAACCCAAGACCGATCGCATTTCCGTATAACAGCCCCGGAATCATAATGATGAGGGTATAGTTAATGAAGGTTGCTCTGATCTGAGAATTGCTGGCTCCCAGTGTTTTCAGTAAACCAATAGAATTTGTTCTTTCAATAATTAAGATCAGAAGAACCATAATAATATTAATCACCACTACAATGAGCATAATAATAATGATCAATGCGATATTGGTATCAAAAATACTGATCCAGTCTGTGATCTGGGGGAATTTTTCCGTAGCCTTTTCAGCATAGTTTTTATACCCGATCAAACTTTCGATTCCTGGAAAATCGCGGTCGATGTCATTGACATTTTTTAAAAAAATATCGATACCTCCGATATCCTCAGGTGTCATATCCTGAATCTTTCTTACATGGTTGATATCCCCGAGAACGAACTGCTCGTCAATCATTTTAATATCGGTCTTATAAATTCCCAATACTTCAAATTTTCTGTAAATAGGCTTCTGATCAGCTTTTGAAAAAATGGTAACGATGCTGTCTTTTACCTTTAGATGAAGGTCTCCGGCTATTTTCTGAGAAATTGTAACCCCGTTATTATACCCTGTACCCGTCATTTTTGGAGTGGTTCCCGCAACAAGAAATTTTTTAAACCTTGCGCTGTCGAAGTCCTTGCCTACACCCTTAAAAATAATTCCGGCAAAATTATGCTCATTACGCATGATCCCTGTAACCGTAGCGTATTGCTGAACACTTTCCACATCCGGAAGATCTTTTATTTTTTTCAGATCTAACCCATCATGATCGAGAATTGACGTATTGTATGAAGAATTGGATTTTGTAGATCGTACTGTAATGTGGCCGCTGAAATCTGCCAGTCTCTCTTTAATTGCTTTTTTCGAGCCGAATCCTGTGGAGACGGTGATCAGAGAAACAATAATTCCCAAAGCTACAGAAAGCCTGCCAATGAAGATGATAACTCTAGAAAGGTTATTTTTGTTATCTTTGGAGAATGCTATTTTTTTAGAGAAATATAAAGGAAATTTCAAGCTTATGAATTTAGATTTCAAAATTAAAAATTTACTTCTTATTTGCCTAATTTTTTTAGGAGTATTCAATCAATATTATTCTCAGACTCCCCATAAGAATGATTTTAAAACCGGAGCAGACCAGCCGGAGCTTTATTTACCCTTACTGAAAGGAAAAACAGTCGGAGTAGTGACGAATCAGACGGGATTAATGAAGGACCGCACCCACGTGGTGGATTTTTTAGTTAAGAACGGAATTACCATTAAATCGATTTTTGCTCCGGAGCACGGTTTTCGTGGTGATGCGGATGCCGGAGAAAAAGTTAAAAACGGGGTCGACATAAAAACAGGGATTCCGATCGTTTCTTTATATGGAAATAATAAAAAGCCGAAACCAGAGCAGTTAAAAGATATAGATATCGTTGTTTTTGATATTCAGGATGTCGGCGTGAGGTTTTATACTTATATCTCAACGCTGACTTATCTCATGGAAGCCGGCGCTGAAAATAAAGTGGAAATTATGGTTTTAGACCGCCCCAATCCCCATGATGGCTATACAGATGGTCCGGTGCTGAAGAAAAAATGGACAAGCTTCGTGGGAATGCATGAAGTTCCGGTGGTATACGGACTCACAATAGGAGAGTACGGAAAGATGGTGAATGGTGAGAAATGGCTCAGGAACGGAGTTCAGGCAAAATATACGCTGATACCGATGAAGAACTACCATAAAAATCAGCGATATCACATGCTAGATAAGCCTTCTCCTAATTTACCGAACGATAAGGCGATCAATCTGTATCCAAGTCTTTGTTTTTTTGAAGGAACCCAGGTCTCTGTAGGACGAGGAACCGATCTGCCTTTTCAGATATACGGTTCTCCCTGGACGGTAGGTTTACCTTATCAGTTTACTCCCAAACCCAATTTTGGAGCTAAAGATCCTTTTCTGAACGGGAAATTGTGCTATGGCGAGAATCTCTCTGCATATTCCGAAGATCTCAGAACATTAAATCTGGAATGGGTTATCAAAGCCTATCAGCATTATAAAAATCCACAACAGGATTTCTTCCTTAAAAATCTATGGTTTGATACCTTATCCGGAACAGATGAACTGAGAAAACAGATCATTGCCGGAAAATCAATGAAAGAAATTAAATCTTCGTGGAAGTCTGATCTGGAGAATTTCGAAAAAATCAGAACGAAATATGTAGTATACGAAAACTGAATAAAATGTCAACGGTAAACTTTTACAATTGACATTTCTATTTCATATGTATTTAGTCAAAATGCTGGGGCGGATTTTTATCATCCTTTCCTTTGTTCATGATGACAAGACCTATGGTCAATCCGATTACTCCTGCTCCTGCAATCATGAGAGCAGTTTCCAATTTGTCCGGCTGATCATTGCCCAGATAATTCATTAAAAAAAGAATCCCGAAGGTGATGATACAGATGATGATATGATTTTTACCAAATATTTTCATAAAATTATTTTAGTTTATAAGAGATCATTACCCCACCCCGGTAGGGAAGAATTTCTCCACTTTTATTATAACCGTCAGCATGATCATATCGCTTTCCTGTTGTACGGTCATAGCCTTTGTAGAAATCCTGGGAAGATCCGATACTGGCATATAAGTCAATATTCAATCGGTCAGAAACCCTGAACTGGTACCCTCCTGTAATACCGAATATTATTGAATATCCATTTTGATACAGATCAGATCTGTTATACGTAATTCCGGTATCTTCATCCGTCATAATACCATCTTTCCAGTAATTCCATTTTTGAGCGATGAAGCGCGATCCTGCGATACTGGCACCAATGTACCAGTGTTTGAAGGCTTCGTCAAAATAATATCTTCCTTCCAGAGATAAAGAATAATACTGCAATTCGTGTCCGGCAAAAGATTTCCATGGAGAGATGAGAACATCCCCCTGTACCGTAAATTTCTTACTCAGCTGGTGCTCCAGCCCCACATTAACAATTCCTATCGGAATAAGCAATGCATTCCCCTTTACATAAACGCCTGTTTCGTCCGTCTTCTCCTGTGCACCGATTGTTCCCAGTAAAAATATACAAAAGAAACCTGCGTACAATTTTTTCTTCAACATTAGTATTTATTTGATTTGCTTTAACAATTCTTCTGCCAAAGCAGAGTCCTTATTAGCCTGTTTAGCCATATCCCGGGACATTTCTGCATACGTTTTTGCCATCTCTTTATTTCCGTTAAGATAATAAAGCTTTGCAAGAATGTAGGTGTTTTCAGAGGTTTCCGTTCTCATCACTGATTTTTCTGCCCACTCAGCAGCTTTTTTCAGAGAGGAAGGCGTTTTTACATGCTCAGAAAATATCCATGCTGCTTTCAGCAATTCATTAGGTTCGAAAGATTCGGAATTTTTATAATACTCCAGTGCTGCTTTTTCATACTCGGCAAAATTTGCGTTCTGTTCGTAGTAGCTTAGTTTTGTCTGGTTTAATTTAAGCTGCGCATGGTATTTTCCTACCAGAGGCTCTGCTGTTTTCATGAAATAGTCTTCATTGATCCTTTTGTTTTTGTCATCGATAGACTGTTCCACTACTTTTGAAAGTTTGATCTGATTATCAAATTCGTTATAAGTTTCCTCAGGCAGATACCTGATAATGTCCGCTTTCTTTTCGGTAAAAACTTTGTAGTTCGGATCATCAGCAGATTTCAGAAAAAACAGCAGAAATCCGATGTCTTCTTTCGAAAGCTCCTCTGTAGCTTTTTTATTTTGAAAATACCTTTCGGAAGCTGTTTTTGCAAAGTTAAAATCAGAAGCAGAATTCAATTTCATGATGTTGATGAGGAATTCAGGATCTTTTTCTCCCTTAGCGAAACGCTCTTTAAGAGAGCCCTTTTTATTGTTAGGAGAATTGATTTCTTTAGCCATGGATATAAAAGAAGCTTCTTCCATATAGCCGAAGTTTTGAGAAACCAGTTCACCATCACCATTCAAAAATAGATAAGTAGGGTAGGACCGGACACCATATTTTGCCGCGATTTCTCTTCCTTCCCCTTTTTCCATATCAATTCTGGCGTTGACAAAATTGGCATTATAATAATCACCGACAGCTTTTTGGGTAAATATGTTTTTCTCCATCATTTTACAGGGACCGCACCATGAAGCATAGGCATCGATAAAAACAATTTTGTTCTCTTTTTTTGCCTTTGTAATAAGATCCTTAAAAGGAATATCCTGAAACTGGATCGCTTCCTGCGCAAATGTTATGATAGAGGAAATTAAAAATAATCCGGAGAAAATCTTCTTCATTTTTATACTAAAATTAGAAAGGCGAATATACTTATTTTCAACGTAATTTGTAAGGGTATTAGTATGGTAAATAGATCGGTCTTCATAAGTTTAACGAAGCTTTAACATATAAACTGTTCAATAATCAGTCTTGCCAAGAATATTTAAAAGCTGATTTTAAGATGCATCTGGCTTTGAAACTGATGTGTCAGATAGTCAACCAGATAGTCCGGTACCAGTAATTTAATAATTCTTTCTCAGATGACATCTCGTAAAATTACAATTATTAATTTTTCTCCCCAACTTTTTATACTGATCCATTTTCTCCCGCACTTTTGAAACTGATCCCTAATAAGAGCATAAAGAAATTATGTAATAAAAAAACCACCTCGATAAAGGTGGTTTTGGTGGTTTCTCCAGGAATCGAACCAGGGACACATGGATTTTCAATCCATTGCTCTACCAACTGAGCTAAGAAACCATTTAATATTTACTTCTTTTTTTGAAGTGGTGCAAAAATGATCATGATAATCATTCTTCACCGGTTTATTTAAAACTTTGAAAATAAAACCACCTTTTTACAGGTGGTTTTTTAAGTGGTTTCTCCAGGAATCGAACCAGGGACACATGGATTTTCAATCCATTGCTCTACCAACTGAGCTAAGAAACCATTCTTGTTACTTCGTTGTTTTAAAGTGATGCAAAAGTACTAAGTTTTAATATATGAAGCAAGTATTAACAATACTTTTTTTAACAAATCTTAAAAACCTATTGATTCTCAGTCTGATTATTTTCCTGTTCCTTGCGGATCTGGTCACTCATTTCCTCTAATACAGGTTTAATCGTACTTTCGGGAAGATCACTGATTCTGATATACATTAACCCGTCAATCGCATCATTAAAATTAGGATCAACATTGAAAGCAATCACTTTTGCGTTCTGCTTGATGTATTTTTTAATTAAAACAGGCAGTCTCAGCTCAGGTTCAAGGTCGTCAATAATTTTATCCAGCTTATTCAGATCAGATTCCATCTCTTCAAAAAACAGATGTTTATCCCGGTCGCGAAGCTTTACTTTGTATTCGTTTCTTGGGGTAATATATTGTGCTACCGCAGAATCATAGTAATTTGAGCGCATAAACTCAATCATCAGAGATTTTGAGAACTCAGAGAATTTATTGGATATGCTTACGCCTCCCATGAGGAACTTATGATCGGGATTTCTCAGGCAGACATGTACAATTCCTCTCCATAAAAGAAAAAGGGGAAGGGGTTTCTGCTGGTATTCCTGGCAGATATAAGCTCGGCCCATTTCAATCACTTTTTTAAAGAAAGGGTGGATATCCTGCTCAAATTCAAATAAAGAACTCGTATAAAAGCCTTTAATGCCGGATCTTTTCATGACTTCTTTACCTAAAGCCATTCGGTAAGCTCCCACCAGTTTTTCCTCGGCATTATCCCAAAGGAAAAGATGGTGATAATGTTTATCATATTCATCCAGATCAAAAGGAAGATTGCTCCCTTCACCTACCGCGCGGAATGTAAGCTCCCTCTGGCGGCCGATTTCCCGCATAATAGAAGGGATTTCTTCGTATGCTGTAAAGTATACTTCATAGTTCCCGTTGCTGAAAAACATCTTATCGGTGCCTTTCAGTTTGCTGATGTCCTTAAGGATATCTTCTTTGGGTGTTTCATCAATGATGTTCTGAACGATATTTTCTTCTTTGAGCAAGGGAAATTTTAAAGAAAGATTCTGAAGGTTAATCGCCTGGGCAAGAGATTTTCTTTTTTCATAGTAGGACTTCATCATATAGACCTTACGTTTAAGAAACTCACCCAGCTCTTCAATAGTTTCCATCTCATCCATCGCCTTTACCGCAATAGGTTTTCCGATCCGGATGCGGATCGGTTTTTCCCTGTCATTCATCATTTCTGCAGGCAGCATGAGGGTCTGTAAATTCGGATGCACCTTAGAAACCTGATAAAATAAACGGCTGTTTTTCGCATGAAAATACATCGGAACTACCGGCACTTTGGCCATTTTTATCAGCTTAAGCGCCGGCTTTTCCCATTCTTTATCTAAGATTTCACCGTACGGATTGTTTTTGTTTGAAACTTCTCCCGCCGGGAAAATGCCTACACATCCTCCGTTCTGTAAATGTTTCAGGGTTTCACGCATTCCGGATGAACTGCTGTAGGCCCCTTTTCTGTTTTCAAAAGGATTTACGGAAATGACGTACGGCTCCATAGGCTTTATTTTTTCCAGAAGAAAATTACCCATTACCTTGAAATCCGGACGGACTTCAGATAGGACTTTGCACATTAAAATCCCGTCAATCGCTCCCAACGGATGATTCGAAACCAGAATAAACGGCCCCGTTTTCGGAATTTTAGCCAGGTCTTCTTCGAAAGCGATATAGCTTAAGTTTCTTTCTCTCACAAATGAGTCGAAAAAGTCTTTACCTTCCTTGTCTTTCAGTTTGTCGTACAGCTTATTAACTTTATTAATTTTGGCAACGCTCATAACAGCAGATGCCACAGGATTTTTTAGAAATCCTATTTTACTTAAGCCGGAAGCCTGGATTAAATCGTTTTTCGAAATTAAACTCATATGTGTTTAGTCGCAATTTGTTTTAGTGTGTTACCATTTGAAGCGTATTCTTCGCAATCTGCTCCAATAATACACTTTTTTCCTGGTAAAATTTATCTATGTTCTCTATCTTCGCGTTTCTTACGGTAAATAAAGATACATTTTTAACTACTTCAGTAGAAAATACTTTCTGCAGTTCTTCATTAAGTTCATTTACATTATCGAATTTATCTTCCAGACATAAAGCTAATGAAATAGCAGAATTCTGCATTAGGGAAACTTTGATCTTATATTTCGACAGATATCCGAAAATCAGGCTCATATGGTCTTCTGCAATGAAGGAGAAGTCTCTCGTTGATATTTTTAATAACGTCTGATTTTCTTTTAATATATAGGATTCTTCGCTTTGGTTTTTTTCTGAAGCACCTACTTTTGTTCCCTCTTTGGTAGGATCTATGAATGATTTTACAAAAAAGGGAATGTTTTTTTGCTGAAGCGGCTGCAGCGTTTTCGGGTGAATGACACTGGCGCCGTAATAAGCCATCTCAATAGCTTCTTCGTAAGAAATATTCGAAAGAAGGGTTACATCCTTGAATTTTCTCGGATCTCCCGTCATCACTCCGGGTACATCTTTCCAGATCGTCATAGCTTCTGCATTCAGGCAGTAAGCAAAGATGGCGGCAGAATAATCCGAACCTTCTCTTCCCAGCGTCACTGTAAAATTATTATCATCGGATCCGATGAACCCCTGCGTAACATAGCAGATTTCTTTATTTAAATGAGAAATAAATTCTTCCGTTTTCGTCCAGTCTACGGTTCCTTCCCTGTATGAATTATCCGTTTTTACATAATCTCTTGCGTCCAGCCATTGGTTGGAAAACTGGATTTCGTTCAGATACTCGCTTACAATTTTAGTGGAAATCATTTCTCCGCAACTAACCACCTGATCGTAAACGAAATTGTAGTTCGGAGATTTGTTTCTTCTTAAAAAAGAATCAATATCATCAAAAAACAGATTAATTTCTGCAAAAACCGGGTGGTTTTCAGGAAACAGACCTTCCGCGATCCCCATGTGTTTTCGTTTTATCTTTTCAATCTCAGTCTGATAGTTATCCTTCTTGAAATAAAGTTCTACAACTTTTTCCAACTCATTCGTCGTCTTGCCCATGGCTGAAATAACCAGCAGACATTTGGCAAATCCCTGGCTTTTTAACACCATAGACACATTTTTTACACTTTCAGCATCTTTTACCGATGCTCCACCAAACTTGAAAATTTTCATTAAATTGTTAATAATAAAATTGTTAGATAAAAATTAGTTGAGTTTTTTACGGGTGTCAAAATTATAAATTTACAACGAGATATGAAATAGGCGTGCTGCAGGTTAGGCTTAAGATTTGATTAAAATCAGTAATTCGTCTGAATTTTTCGTAATGCTTTAACAGATTGGGGAATTCATTTTAACAATAAATGTGATGGATCGGGAATTATTGTAAGTGTATCTGGTTGTAAGACAAGGATTAAGGTCTTTTATACAAAAAAGCTTTAAAATGTAATAAATTTTACGAAATTTGGTGAAAACGTAAAAAGAAAAAATATGTCAGATCAGCCATTACAGACTTTAGGAGAATTTCTTATTGATAAGCAGGACGATTTCCAGTACTCCACAGGTGAATTTTCCCGTCTTTTAAGTGCCATAAGATTAGCTTCAAAGGTCGTAAACAGGGAGGTGAATAAGGCCGGAATTGCAGATATTATCGGAAAAGCCGGAAACGAAAACGTTCAGGGCGAAGAGCAGCAGAAACTGGACGTTATTGCCAATGATATCTTTATCACTGCATTGTCTCAGAGAGAAGTGGTCTGTGGTATTGCTTCCGAAGAAAATGATGATTTTATAGACATTAAATGCGGCGAAAACGGCCACCTAAGCAAATATGTCGTATTGATTGATCCGCTTGACGGATCCTCAAATATTGATGTAAACGTTTCTGTGGGAACTATTTTTTCAATTTACAGAAGGGTTACCGAACCCGGAACCCCGGTTCAGATGGAAGATTTTCTACAGAAAGGGGTTAATCAGATTGCTGCAGGGTATGTGATCTACGGATCTTCAACCATGATTGTCTACACGACCGGAAACGGAGTAAATGGCTTTACACTGGATCCTTCTTTAGGTACTTATTATCTCTCACATCCGAATATGCAGTTTCCGAAAACAGGTAAAATCTATTCAATTAATGAAGGAAATTACATTAAATTTCCCCAGGGTGTTAAAAATTATCTGAAATATTGCCAGATGGAAGAAGGGGACCGACCGTACACCTCAAGGTATATCGGTTCACTGGTTGCAGATTTTCACAGAAATATGCTCAAGGGCGGAATTTACATCTATCCTTCTTATTCCCAGGCTCCTAATGGAAAACTGAGATTATTATACGAATGCAATCCAATGGCTTTCCTGGCTGAACAGGCAGGCGGAAAGGCAACCGATGGTTTCAGAAGAATTCTGGAAATCGAACCGACAGAACTGCACCAGAGAATTCCGTTCTTCTGTGGAAGTGTTGATATGGTTGAGAAAGCGGAGGAATTTATGCGAATTGATAGTGTAAAATAATGACAGCAACGTATTTTAAATATTTGTTAGAATTCAAGCGCCCGAGTGGAACATCTCGCGGCGTTTTGCATGAAAAGGAAACGTTCATTCTTGAAATTTCGGAAAACGGAAGAAAAGGAACCGGAGAATGTGCCGTTTTCAGAGGTTTAAGCTTTGATGACCGTCCGGATTACGAAGAAAAACTGCAATGGCTGTGTGACAATATCCACCAGAATCCTGACTTTTTAAAAGAGGAATTAAAAGCATTTCCATCAATTTGGTTTGGGTTTGAACAGGCGATTCTGAACTTACAAAATGGAGGGAATCTCTATTTTCCCAGTGAGTTTACTGAAGGGAAAAAGTCCATTGTCATCAACGGTCTGATCTGGATGGGCAATATTCATTACATGGAAGAGCAGATCCAGGATAAGCTGGAACAGGGTTTTCACTGTATTAAATTAAAAATCGGTGTTGACTGGGAATCGGAGCACCAGGTTCTTCAGGAACTGAGACAAAAATTTTCAAAAGATACGTTAGAACTGCGCGTTGATGCCAACGGGGGATTCACCAAGGAAGAAGCCAAAACAGTTTTACAGCAATTAGCCGATTTAGATATTCATTCCATCGAACAGCCGATCAAGGCAGGAAACCGGGAAGATATGGCAGACCTTTGTGCCGAAACTCCAACTCCAATTGCTTTGGATGAGGAATTAATAGGAATTGTTGATTTTAACGAGAAGAAAAAATTGTTAAGCCTGATAAAACCTCAGTTTATTATATTAAAGCCAGCTTTAGTTGGCGGCTTTTCAGGTTCAGATGAGTGGATTGCCCTGGCCGAAGAGCAAAATATCGGCTGGTGGATCACTTCAGCGCTGGAAAGCAATGTGGGATTAAATGCCATTGCCCAGTATACATTTTCTAAAAATACTAACATGCCTCAAGGTTTGGGGACAGGAGGCTTATTTACCAATAATTTTGACTCTGATCTTGAGCTCAAGAATGAATTATTATGGTTTAAAGTGTTATAATAACCAAGATGTATTTCGCAGCCTATAAAAAAATAATGAACTTGATTATCTGAATATATTTAATTCTTCATTGTAAATGGGGCTTTGGATTCCTAAAAAATACATTACACTGTGAAATACATGATGTTGAGATAATGAGATATTATTGGATTTTAGCTTTTTTGAATCCTCTGATACCCAAACAATGAATGGGATTTCATATTGTTGTTTTGGGGCAATACTTATAGGTATTCCATGCATATACAGGTTTTTTTCGCCAAGGGATTCTCCATGATCTGATACAAATAGCATGGTACTCTTATAATCTTTTAATTGTTCTAAATACTGAATGACATTATACAGGAGGTAATCTGTATAGATAATAGTATTATCATACGCATTAATAAGTTCCTGCTGGGAACAATTTCCCAATTCAACACTAGTGCAGACTGGTGTAAAGTTTTCAAATCTGAGTGGATATTTTTTGCTGTATAAGGGGCCGTGGCTTGTACTGGTATGCAAAACAATAAATACCTTATTTTTTGTACTCTTCAGTATCTGTTCTTTTAGATCGGTCAAAAGAATTTCATCATAATCACAGTCTTTACCTTTACAGTGCGACTCTAAATTTTCCTTATCCTGGTATTTTTTAATATGAACGGGGGGTTCACCCCAATTGGTAGTTCGCCAGATCACATCTACATTATGTCTAAATAAATAATTGGGCAGTATTTCATATAGCTCATCTGTATAACGATGTTCTAAAATACACTTTACCCCGGCAGTAGTATAGGTACCACACGAAGTAGCTTCAAAGCTGTATAAATTTTGTACTTTCGACAGCAGCGGGTTGGTATTTCTGCTATATCCATATAGAGAAAAGTTCTCACTTCTTGCAGATTCTCCGATTACCAAAACGACCACTGTTTTTTCATTGTCCTTCATCACTGCATCCGGCAGTAAAATTTCTTTCTCATTTCTTTTGTATTTATGAATATAAAATAGAGCTGAATTTACTGAATAGGACCAGGGCATGGCAAGACCGCCTAACGTTTTAGAGTGTTTGTCGATCCACAGCCAATTAGCTGCATTGGCGAATGCCATACACACAAGAAATGACAATGTACAGGAAGAGGTAATCAAAAAATTTCGTAATGGGACATTCAAAATTCTGACTTTAATTGTATACACACTGGGAATGATCCCCAGTACAATAATATACATTATTAATTTTACAGAAAAGAAACTGCTCGACTCTTGATAGTTGGTATTAATTATATTACCAATCATGCTCTCGTCTATGATAATACTGTAGGTATTAATAAAGTAAACAGCAATCGAATTGATGACAAATGTTAAAACCAGCAATATTTTTCCGACAAAACGAGAAATAAAACAGAGTAAATAGAAAACAAATGTGTTAGCTATTACCATCACAAGTATTAAACTGATGATAAGAACAATACCGTTGAATTTTTTACAATCAACATTATCAAAAACAAAACTGAAAAACGGAATATGAAAGAGCAGGAAATTAACAACACTCATCAACAGGGAGAAATCTAATAATTTTAAATTATTTTTTGACATATTTAGCAGTAATTATTGTTAGTGAGACCAGTAAGCTTATTAATGATAAATAGAATACAATTAGATTTTCATTAATAATTTTAATAACCAGGATCATGACATGAACTATGAATAAGAGTATAAAAACAGGATAATATTTCCTGTTGCCAATCCATATCCATATATTATATTTTCGGTTAATAAAAATACCGGAAAGAGCTGAGATATATCCGATAATACTTCCAAAAATCACATCAAGAGGATAGTGAGCACCTACTGCTACCCTTGAAAATGAAATAATGAAGCCTGCCAACAGTATGCTGCAGCACCAGATTATTTTATACTGTATCTTATTAGGCATAAATGTAAGCATCAATACAGTGAATGTTGTGAAAACTGTTATTGCATGTCCGGAAGGAAAACTGTTATGTCCAGATAATGTCTCTCCTATACACACAAATTTTTTATGATCAAAAACGGTGGCCGGTCTAGGCACTTTAAAATATTTCTTAGATAGAATGCTGAATAGGACCGAAACAAATGATGCTGTCAATAAAGACTCCCATATTTTCGGAGTATATGTCATAAGGATAGAAAAAAAGGGCAGCAGAATAAGTGCATTTCCTAATTGCGTTAAATTATACTGAAGATTAGGGTATTTTGACAATTCGGAATTTAAAAACAAGAACCACGATTTCTGGATATGCACATAGTTATATTGATTTATATTTTGATGATAAAAGAAAAGCAGGATTAGAGTTAATAAAAATATCGGAATATAAAATAAATAACCCCTGATAACATTTTTGTTCATAATATGTTTTTTAGATGTTTATAGTATAAATTATAAATCCCTAGGTGTGCATTGTGTTTATCTGTAAATATCAAAATGTTTAATATAAACCGTTATATCGTTTACGATATACAGGTATCATCAGTTCCATTGATTTTTATACGTAACAAATACGTCCACATAAATCAATTTGATTAATATAGCTTTCTTGTTGTTTTGATATGGCTAAAGATTATTGTTGCGGTTCTCTCTTCCGTTTAAATCTATTCTGATTAAGACTTTGCTTAAGAATTTTCTCTAATAAAATAAAATGGTATTTTCATCTTGTGCATTAATTCCATTCTATAACATAGTATAGGGGTGTTTTATTGTTTAATAAAGTAATTTTCTAATACGCTTATAATTATCTTTAATGTAATTAATATGCTATAATTTTTTTATATTATAAAATTATATAGCGAATTAAAATAAAAAAATGATAAAAATGTTTTTTTTAAAAATATCGATTAATTTTTTTTATTTCTATGGAAGGAGTTTAATAAGCAAAAAAAAATTCCTAGAAAATTGTAGGAATTTAAAATGTATTTGGTATTTCAAAGTATACAATAATTATTTGACCATATAATTATAGTTTATAGATTGTTTAATGCTAAATTACGTCTTTTACAAAAATTGCTTTCTTAATATACTCAAGTATAGAAGAAAACCTTCTTTTAACCTTTTTCATTGTATTAAATTTAGTATTTCTCTCGGTGATGGATTTGCAAGGGCTGTGCCAGAAGGTACCCTGTTTTTAAGTTTAACATATGACTTATTTCATGGTTATATTTTAGCATATTCTTAGGAAATAATTGTGAAAATATTTTCGTTATTAGTTGATGTGTATTGATGATATTAAAGAAAAATGATGTTTTTACAGTTAAATATCCTGAAAGGAGGTCAGGCAGTACGATCAGTTCGGGTGCATTGACCGAAGCCCTCTGAGTTGAAACAGATGCATTCAAACCTGTTTCTTTTAAAGGCACTTTAATTTTTGGACGATATTTTTTGAATTCTGAAAGCAGTAAACGTTTTACAGTACTCCGGATGCAGTAGGCTTTTTTTCTTTTTAATGCAATAATTAGTTTTCTATTGATTTCAAAATGAGATCCGGCTGTTCCGGGAGTCGGGACAGTGGATTCATCGTCAGGAGAAGCGTCTGATTCTTCAACCTGATGACGAACAATTTTTCGATTGCTTAAGAGGTAAACAGCCATGTTCGGGATTTGAGAAAACGGTTTTTAGTCAGGTCCAAGATATATAAAAAAATTGAATTATTAATAATTATTGTTTTACGCGATAATTTCCGTAAACCCTTAAAATTTCCTAAATTTGCAGATTGTTGTGCAATACCACATTTTAAAGCGAATTGTAATGGAAGAAGAAAAAAAATCACTCAATTTTATTGAGCAAATTATCGAAGATGATTTGGCAAACGGTCTGAAAAAAGATCAGATCCGTTTCCGTTTTCCACCTGAGCCGAACGGTTATCTGCATGTAGGTCATACAAAAGCGATCTGCATCAATTTCGGTTTGGGTGAAAAATACAATGCTCCCGTAAACCTTCGTTTCGACGATACGAATCCTGAGAAAGAAGAGCAGGAATTCGTAGATTCTATCATGAAAGACGTTGAATGGTTAGGTTTTAAGTGGGATAAAGTATTGTACGCATCCGATTACTTCCAGCAGCTTTATGATTGGGCCGTTCAGCTTATTAAAGAAGGAAAAGCATATGTAGATGAGCAACCTTCTGAAGTGATTACCGAACAGAGAAAAAATCCTACGGAACCGGGTGTGGAATCTCCATACAGAAATCGCCCTGTAGAAGAGTCTCTGGACTTATTTGAGAGAATGAAAAACGGTGAGTTTGAGGAAGGGGCAATGTCTCTTCGTGCAAAAATCGATATGGAATCACCCAACATGAATATGCGTGACCCTGTGATGTACAGAATTCTGAAAAGACCTCACCACAGGACCGGCACAGACTGGAAAATTTATCCGATGTACGACTGGGCACACGGTGAATCCGATTATCTGGAGCAGGTTTCGCACTCATTATGCTCATTAGAATTTGAAAATCACAGACCGCTTTACAACTGGTATCTGGAGCAGGTTTATGATGAATCTAAGATAGCGCCGAAGCAGAGGGAATTTGCCAGGATGAATGTTTCTTATATGATTACTTCCAAAAGAAAACTGCAAAGGCTTATTGCCGAAAATGTAGTCAACGGTTGGGATGATCCGAGAATGCCTACCATCTCTGGGATGAGGAGAAAAGGTTTCACGGCCAATGCCATCAGAAACTTTATTGATAAAGTGGGCGTGGCAAAAAGAGAGAATCTAATTGAAATTCAGTTATTGGACTTCTGTGTTCGTGAAGATTTAAACAAGGTGGCCAAGAGAGTAATGGCGGTGGTAGATCCGATCAGGCTGGTGATCGAAAACTATCCTGAAGGACAGGAAGAGTGGCTGGATACTGAAAATAATCCTGAGCAGGACAATGCAGGAACGAGACAGGTACCTTTCTCAAGAGAATTATATATCGAGCGTGAAGATTTCAAAGAAGAAGCGGGCAACAAGTTTTTCAGGCTGAAATTAGGCGGCGAGGTCCGTCTGAAGTCTGCCTACATCATTAAAGGAGATAGGGTAGAGAAGGATGAAAATGGAGAGATCACTACGATTTATGCCACCTATGATGAAAAATCAAAGTCCGGAAGCGGAACTGAGGAAAGTCTTAGAAAAGTAAAAGGTACGATCCACTGGGTGTCGGCTAAGCACGCTATTCCTGTGGAAATCAGAAATTACGAGAAATTATTCACCGTAGAACAGCCTGATGCCGAGAAAGATGTAGACTTCTTAAACTTCATTAATCCTGAATCTGTGACGACCATTAAGGGGTTTGCTGAGCCGGGCTTAAAGGATGTTGCAGTTGGGGAGCCTCTGCAGTTTCAGAGAATTGGCTATTTCACGAAAGATCAGGATTCTACAGATAGAAATTTTGTATTCAACAGAACTGTGACCTTAAAAGACTCTTATAAGCCGGAGTAGAAATTATTTATATCCATATAAATGAAACAGGGCTTAATTTTTAAGCCCTGTTTTTTTATGTCTACGCGGAGGTTTCTGACCTCAGATGAAGAAAAGAGTAAGACGGTCTTTCAGGCCTGTTCAAATTGATTTAAGTTAACCATCAAATCAAAAAAGTATGAAAATAATAAACATATATACCAACTCATTCAAAGGACTTTCACAGGAAAGCTGGATGCTCGCGCTGGTGATGCTCATTAACCGTGCTGGATCCATGGTGCTGCCGTTTTTAGGCGTTTATATGACAGACCACCTGCATTTCAGCATTGAAAACACGGGCGTTGTCCTGAGTTTTTTCGGGATCGGTTCCGTATTGGGATCATGGATAGGCGGAATGATTACAGATAAAATAGGAGAATATAAAGTGCAGTACCTCAGTTTATTGCTCAGTGTTCCTTTGTTCTGTCTGATTCCCGTTTTTAAAACAGAAGTTGGTGTCGCCGCGATTATTTTAGCACAGAGTATTATTAGCGAGACGTTCCGTCCCGCCAACTCGGTTGCGATCACAAAATATGCAAAACCGGAAAATATTACCCGCGCGTTTTCATTAAACCGGATGGCCGTAAATCTGGGATTTTCAATCGGTCCGGCTCTTGGAGGGATTTTATCTGCCATATCTTATGAATTTTTATTCTTCAGTAATGCTTTTGCCGCATTATCAGCTGGTTTAATATACATCTGGTTCTTTGCAAAACGAAACAGACTGGCTAAAGTAAAGGCGAAAAAAGTGAAAGAGGCAATCGTCATCAAAAAAGAAAATTCACCTTACCGCGACGGGAAATTCCTGATCTACTGCTTCCTGTGTATGCTGTTTTCGATCTGCTTTTTCCAGTTATTCAGTACGCTGACAATATTTTATAAAGATACCGCAAGATTAAGTCAGCAGAATATCGGATATATCTTAGGGTACAGCGGTTTTCTGATTGTACTGCTTGAAATGGGCTTTGTGCAGATTGCCGAAAAATACTTCAGCCTGGCGGTAACCATGCTTTTGGGGACCTTCATCTGTGGATTGTCTTATGCCATGCTGGCGTTTGACTACAGTATGATCACCCTGGTGATTTCCATGACGGTACTTTGTATCGGTGAGATCTGGACGTTGCCCTTTATGTCTACCATTACGGCTTTGCGTTCCGGAAAAAATAATAAAGGAGCCTATATGGGACTGAACGGGATTTCGTTTTCTGTTGCATTCATCGTGACACCATACCTGGGAACGATGCTTGCCGAACGGTTTGGCTTCAATGCACTGTGGATCGGAACAGGCATTTTAGCCTCTCTGGTTGCTGTTGCACTCTATTTCACGGTCCCATGGATGCTCGGTGATAAGAAAGACAGAGTATAGTTTCCTGGGCGTATCCCGGAGATTTCCTTTCAATATCATTCAGAATCTCCGGGCCGGGCTTTTGCGGGGTCCGCTTCGCTTCCGTACTCGTTCGTTTCTCACTCGCACCGGCTCCTTCGTCGCCGCCCTCCATATCCCTTACGCAAAATCACCTGGCAAGGTTTTCAAACCTTGCCAGGTGATTTTTTCTTAGAAACAGATATTTTATTCAATTTAATTTCAATTCAATGAAAAAAAGAATAATTTTTGCTACCATTAGTCAATGACAAAATTTTATTATCTGCTTTCCCTTTTTTCAGCTTCGTTTTTCTTTTCACAAAAGAAGGATTCTGCAACACTCATTTCGGAAGTCCGCATTGATGCCTATAAAAAAGCAACCCCTTTTATAACGTCTACCAAATCTGTTTCTGTGGTTTCAGAAAACCTGATGAACCAGAGTACTCCCGAAAGAATGCTGGAGTCTGTCAATCAGATTGCAGGAGCCAGAATGGAAGAACGGTCTCCAGGAAGCTACAGGATTGCTCTGCGCGGCAGTACCCTGAGGTCACCGTTCGGAGTGCGTAATGTGAAGGTGTATCTGGATGATTTTATTCTGACGGATGCTTCGGGAAACACTTATTTTAACGTGATATCGCCTGAGCTTATTGAAAAAATGGAGATTTATAAGGGTCCGGAAAGCGGCGATTTCGGAGCCGTTACAGGCGGAACAGTGTTGTTACAGACGACAGCATCAGATCATCTGTCGGCCAATCTGTCCATTGGAAGTTACGGAACCTTCAGTCAGAGCTTTAATTTTTCAAAACAGGTCGGAAAGCATTTTGTCGAGGTTTTCCAGAATTATTACCGGACCGATTCTTACAGGGAACAGTCTGCCGTACAGCGGAAACAGATTTTTTTAAAAGATCATTATCAGTATTCGGAAAAAGCATCTTTAAAAGCCATGCTTTTATATACAGATCTGGATTATGAGACTCCCGGTGGATTAACGCTGGAGCAGATGCAGGCCGACCGGAAACAGGCCAGGCCCGCCACTGCCGCACTTCCCGGGGCTAAGGAACAGGATGCGGGAATCCGTAACAAAATGATTTTGGCAGGACTTTCCCATGAATTTAAGATCAGTCCGGAATTCTCTCATTTTATACTTGTTCAGGGATCTTACGTAGATTTTGAAAATCCTTTTATCACCAATTATGAAAATCGGTTTGAAAAGAATTTTGCCCTGAGAACTCATCTTAATTATGAAAAAAACGGGAATGGTTTTTATTTGGCTTACCGGCTGGGCTTTGAAGGCGGAATGAATGATATTACCGTTAAGAATTTTGATAATAACAAAGGAACCGAAGGCGATCCCCAGAATTTTGATCAACTGAAAAACGTATCAGGATTTTATTTTCTGTCACAAAAATTAAATATCGGTGAAAAATTATTTACAGATATTTCAGTAAGCTTAAATTCAAATTCTTATCAGTGGGAACGCCGGTATCCGCAAGTAGAAAATGGAGATGTGAGATTTAAAAACCAGTGGCTTCCCAATTTTGGGGTGACCTATGTTTTCGGAATAGGGTTTTCGGTAAGGGGGAAAATAGGAAAAGGAAATTCAGCTCCGACCAATGAAGAGATCCGTTCCTCCAACCAGGAATTTAATACGGATCTGAGCCCGGAATATGGCTGGAACAAAGAGATCGGATTACGGAAACAGTTTGGGAATTTTATTTTTTTAGAAGGAAGTTACTTTGATTTCAGGATGAAAGATGCGATTGTCAGAAGACAGAATGAAGCGGGACAGGAATACTTTGTCAACCAGGGAGAAACCGCTCAGAAGGGTATCGAATTTCTGGTAGAATCAAAAAAGATAGATCTTAAAAACCGGTTTTTCAGCAATTTAAAATTCAGATTTTCAGGAAGTTTTTACCATTTTACCTTTGAAAACTACCGGCAGGTCGACAAAGATTTTTCAGGAAATGATTTGACTGGAGTCCCGAAAACAAGTATAAACAGTTTACTGAATTTTACTTTATTTAAAAATATGACCGTCGACTGGTCTCACTTTTATGTTTCAGAGATGCCTCTAAATGATGCAAATACTGTTTGGTCGGACGCGAGTTTTGTAGGCAATATCAGGTTCGGATTTCCCTTAGCTTTTGAAAAAACAAGGGTGAATTTATCTTTACAGATCCAGAATTTATACAACACAGACTACGTTTCAGGCTTTGACATCAATGCTTTTGGCAACCGTTTTTATAACCCGGCGGCTAAAAGAAACTTCATCTTTGGCGTAAAAATGGACTTTTAATGATTCCCAATATCAGTCGTCATTCTGTAAGAACCTAAGCATTTTACATAACTCGGAGCATCGATTTTTACAGGATGACAAATAAGTTTACCTTATTCTGAAAGAATATTCCGGATAATCATTTCCGCATGAATTCTGGAGTTTTCAATAAACCAAAGGTGCGTATCTTTTCCCCGCAGACCACTCCCGCCAGGTAAAGGTTTTTAATATTGGTCTCCATGGTTTCCGGATGGTAATGTGGATTCAGACAATCGCCATGCAATTCGATTCCGGAATTTTTCAGGAAGTCAAAATCGGGAAGGTATCCGGTCATCGCAAGAACGAAATCGTTCTCAATTTCATGCACTTCACCTTTTTCATCTGTAAATATCACCGAATTTTCCTTAATTTCAACGATCCCCGAATTAAAATAGGCTTTAATGCTCCCTTCGGCAATCCGGTTATCAATATCCGGCTTTACCCAATATTTGACACTCTTTGAAATCTCAGAATGACGTACGATCATCGTTACTTCAGCTCCTTTCCTGTACGTTTCCAAAGCGGCATCCACCGCAGAATTGCTGGAACCTACCACCACGATCTTCTGTTTCGCGTAAGGGTAGGGCTCTGTATAATAATGCTTCACTTTTTCAAGATGCTCTCCCGGGATGTTCATCAGGTTGGGAATGTCATAGAATCCTGTAGAAATAATCACATTTCTGGCGACATAGTATCCCTTAGAAGTTTTGATTTCAAAAACATCATTCTTTTTAGAAACTGCCGATACTTTCTCATACAAATTGATATTCAGGTTTCTTTGTCTTGTAATTCCCTGGTAATATTCCAGAGCTTCCTGTCTTCCGGGTTTCGGAGCCGTGGAGATAAAAGGAATATCACCGATTTCCAGCTTTTCAGCAGTTGAGAAAAACCTCATGTATAAAGGATAGTTATATAGAGAATTGACAATGGTTCCCTTTTCAATGATCCGATAGGTAAGATTGTTTTTCTGAGCTTCCAGGGCACAATTAAGACCGATGGGTCCTCCTCCGATGATGAGAATATCTAGAATTTCCATAACGCTAAGATATTGAAAAACTTTTTTACTTTTCATCGAATTCGTGAATATCCAGGAGTGGAATTAATATGTGATGACCTTATGAAAAACGCTATGGTAAAATAGCCTTTAATAATTTCTGCCTGCGACAGACGAATGATTTTTTTGTTTTAAAATATTTAATAATATGTAAATCAGTAGTTTGTAATATTTCTACACCTGTGTTTAAGATCAGTTAAGTTAAAATTTTATAAAAATTTATCACTTCTATTGGAATTATTTTATATTTTTACAGGAAAGATTTTATCTTTAAGATGTCAGCTTTTGCAGACATTAAAAAAAACACACTTGTAAAAAATTCGATGATGAAAAATTATTTTATGGCTATTCTGGCCGGAAGTTTTCTTTTAATGGCTTCCCTTCAGTCCTGTTCCCGTGACGGTGTAGAAACTGAAATTTCGGATGCTCATCAAGATCCTGTGGATTTTATCAGGAACGAATATATCAGAGGAAAGGATATGTTGGCAGGAAAGAAGATCGAATGGGATAAAATAAAAGAATACCGTCATGAAGGAGATCTTATCCTGATCACGGTTCCCATCAAAAATGAAAATTCAAACGTTATTGAAAAACTGTCTTTCAGAATAGACAATAACAGGGTATCCGGGCATTTATGGAAATTTCAGTCCGACGGATTCTTTACTTCTGAAGATTATGTCCTGCCGGCTCATGAGCTGATGGAAAAGATGACCGGTACGGTTTCCTATACCTCTCTGGAAGGCTCTGTACGGTATACAAAGAAAGTAGTAAGAGGTGAGTTTATTGATGAAGTGGCTAAAAATGGGACGGGTCCCATCACTTCTGCTGCCTGTAAACCTTGTCACGGAGAAATTAAAACGATAGTCATTACACCTCCCAGACCTAGGCCTAATCCTGATCCTGGCATACCAACCAATCCTATTCCCGGGATTATTATTATACCTAATCCGCAGATCACCGATCCTTGCTCAAAAATAAAGCATCAGAAAAGTATCTCTGAATACAATCAGAAGATTAATGATTTAAAAGGGAAAACAGGGCAGCAAAAAGAGACCGGATATACTCAGAAAGCGGATGGCACCTATGCTTATCATAATAACGCTTCTACCAATCCCGGCTCCAACTCTCTTTCTCTTCCTGCTTATCCTAACAATAAGAATATTTTAGGGTATATGCACACCCATGTCGATGACTTTACCGATGCTAATGGAGACCTTAGACAGGGAATCAAAATGTTCTCACCCGCCGATGTAGGATATTTTATGGATATGCTCCACAATGCCCAGGCAGCGGGCCGGCCTTTGGGAGAGGTATATGCGGTAATGGTGACCAGTATGGGAGTCTACCAGATAAGATTTACAGGAAGTGCCGGTCAGATAAAAACTTTTACCAAACTGCAAATTGAGAATTTTAATGAGTCCTATAAAGATGATATGGGTGATTTTAAAAATTTAGAGTCTAAATTTTTAAAATTTGTAAAAAATACAATGGGATTAGAAGGGGTAAATTTGTATAAGACCCCACCTATCGGAAAAGCGAAAGAATTAAAAATTAACAGTGACAATACAATTTCGGAATCTGAATGTCCTTAAACAATTAAAAATATAACAATGAAAAATCTTTTTTTAATTTTAACATTACTATACTATGCTCATTCTACAGCACAGCAGACTGTTTCTTTAGAGACCATAGCCTCGTGTCGCAGTAATCCTGAGACCTGCCCTGATGCTCAGTATGTAAAAGACGTGAATAACCTCTTAAATAAATATGTGGGAATCTGGAAAGGGAACTTAGACGGGAATAATTATGAATTTAATTTTATTAAAAAAGAAAATGTTGAACGTGGATTTGACTCTATTAAATGGGATAGATTAATTGGAAGAGTTAAAATAACGAGTCAGAATGGAAGCATTCTCTTTAACAATTTTAATAAACCCGATAATAAAGCGAACTTAGGTGATAACTTTCAAAATGATTTAAAAACATATTTGGTAATTTTCTCAGGAAATAAATCAGGTTGTATTGATAGCGGATATCTTTATTTAAGGATCAGCCCTCAGACGCCCAACCAAATGACGATTACCTTTCATCCGGACTTTGATATTGTAACACAGGACTGCAGTCATTTCAAAACAACCATTCCTACGGGTGAAAAAATCTACCTGACAAGACAGTAAAGGTTCTGGTATTTATGAGGTTTTAGCTGGAATTATTAGACAGGATCTTGATTATTCTATGAAGATTTGATCTTGTCAGTATCGGGATAAAATGCAAACAATGAAAAAACTATTTTTAATTTTAACACTGCTGTACGGTGTCCATTCTACAGCACAGCAGACTGTTTCTTTAGAAACAATGGCTTCATGTCGCAGTAATCCTGAGACCTGTCCTGATGCTCAGTATGTAAAGGACGTGAATAACCTATTAAATAAATATGTAGGAACCTGGAAAGGAAACTTAGACGGCAATAATTATGAGTTTAACTTTATTAAAAAAGAAAATGTTGAACGTGGAAGTGATTCTCAATGGGATATGTTGATTGGAAGGGTTAAGATAACTTATCAAAATGGAAGTACTCTCTTTAACAATTTCGATAAACCCGATGATAAAGTAAGCTTTGGTGATATTTTTCAAAAAGATTTGAAAGTTTATTTAGTAAGATTTTCTGGAAATAAGTCAGGTTGTATTGATAGCGGATATCTTTATTTAAGGATCAGCCCTCAGACGCCCAACCAAATGACGATTACCTTTCATCCGGACTTTGATATTGTAACACAGGACTGCAGTCATTTCAAAACAACCATTCCTACAGGCAAAAAAATCTACCTGACAAGACAGTAAAGGTTCTGGTATTTATGAGGTTTTAGCTGGAATTATTAGACAGGATCTTGATTATTCTATGAAGATTTGATCTTGTCAGTATTGGGATAAAATGCAAACAATGAAAAAACTATTTTTAATTATTTTGTCAGCTTTAGCAATATTCCTGAGTGCTCAAACGGTCTCTTTAGAAACAATGTCTCAGTACAGTCCGGGAAACTATCCGGCTGCAGAATACGTAAAAGATATTAATGGGCTGCTTAACAGGTATGTAGGAACCTGGAAGGGAACATATGAGGGAAAAGTATACGAATTTAACCTTATTAAAAAAGAAAATGTAATAAGCGAATTTTCAACGACAAAGTGGGATAGGTTGATAGCCCGGATTAAAATAATTAATTCTAATGGAACAGTGGAATTTAATAATTTTAATAAACCTGATGACCAGGTTAATCGCGGCTATAATTTTCAGAAAGATTTAAAATTTTATTTAATCACTTTTTCTGGAGGAAAGCTTGATTGTATTGATTATGGCTTCATATATGCGGGGATTAAGTCTGCAACGCCCAACCAAATGACCATTCATTTCCTTCCGGATCATGATATTGTAACACAGGACTGCAGTCATTTCAAAACAACCATTCCCACAGGTAAGATGATTTATCTGACCAGATTATAAAATATTACTTTCGCGTTTGTCTGGTTGTTTAGACCAATGATTTACCTGCCGAGGTCAAAAACACCGCTTCATCCAATCAACGCAGTCGGGTCCTCTGCTCCTTTAAATGCATTGCTTCATTAAATAAACTTTGCTTCAGAAAACTAAAAAAGTCAATTTTCAAAGTTGTATATCTTTACAGTCGTGATACGCCAGGTAAGACAGATCGCTGATCAATTGATGAAATTAAATAAACAGAGTATTTTAATTATTTTGAAAGTCAGATAATCTGTGCAAAGAAATATCTACTCTAAAATTCCCACCAATTGTCCCGTCAGATTTCTTCTTGAAAACTGCTCTATATTCTGACTGTTTTCAGAAAGATTTCCGTTTTTCCACCGTTCAAATTCTTCGAGAATAAAATCTTTGATCACTTCATAATCATTGTAGCAGAAATGTTTTCCTGCATTGGTCTCCTTCAATATTCTGGACACATCCGCATCGTTGGGGCCAAATGAGATGATCTGTTTTCCTGTCGCGAGATATTCGAATATTTTTCCGGGAATAATGCCTTTAGAAGATTCATTGGGAAAGTTGGTGATCAGTAACAACGAAGAACTCTTCATTTCCTCAACCGCTTTATCATGAGCAAGATATCCTAAATTCAGGATATGAGTTTTCAGATCCGAATTTTCGATGGAATTTAAAATTTTATCATCTATTCTTCCTACAAATTTCAAAGTGAAATTTTCAGCAAAAGAAGCGTGCGTTTTAACCAATTCATCCAGTGCTTTCCAGAGGTTTTCAGGATTTCTGAGCTGTTCCAGAACTCCGATATAACTCAAAACAAACTTATCCCGGTAAGCCAGAGAGACGTCTTGTGAATGAGCATCTGTTTCGTCAAAACCATTGGTGATACAAATGGCATTAGCCCCGTTTCTTCTGAAGTTTTCAGCATCGGTGTAGCTTGTGGCTAACGTAATATCTGCATTTTTAAAAACGTCATTTTCCAGCTGACGGTGCTTTTTATCAGAACTTTTAGTCAGTTTCAGATGTTTATAATAAGAAATTTCCGTCCAGGGATCCCTAAAATCGGCAATCCACCGGATATGAGGCATCTTTTTTTTCAAATGTAAACCGATCAGGTGTAGAGAGTGGGGAGGCCCCGAGGTCACGATGACTTCTATTTCATGATCTTTCAGGTATTTTTCCAGGAACTTCACAGATGGTTTTACCCAGAAAACCCGGGCATCCGGAATAAAGAAATTCCCTCTCACCCAAATCGAGAGTTTCGATTTCCAGCTTTGGTTTTTCCCGACATCAAACTGCCCGGCCTTAAATTTTTTATTGCTTTTATTGAGTTTTTCAGCCAGCTGATACGGCTCCCATATTTTTGTTTTAACAATGTCGATATTCTCTGGAATATCTTTCATCAGACTTTCATCTAACAATGGATAACTTGGATTCTCCGGAGTATAAACCACCGGTTTCCACCCGAATTCAGGAAGATATTTTGCAAACTTGAGCCATCTCTGAACACCAGGACCTCCCGCAGGAGGCCAGTAATAGGTGATGATCAGTATTTTTTTCTGTTTCATATATTAAATTCCGCAGGAATCAGACTTAATATTTTAAACTTTTCCTTCCACCAGGATTTTCTTCTTCTTGTTTTTATTCATCCAGAAAATTCCAAAAGCACTTAACGCAATAAATAATCCGAAGCAAAGCATGGAAATCCATTTCCCGGTTTCAATGACCTGGGGTTCAAAAATCATTCTGACCGTATGTTTTCCGGCAGGAACATGTACTGCACGAAGTAAATAATCAGCTTTAATGTAAGGAACCTCTTTTTCATCAATAAACATTTTCCATCCGTGAGGATAATAAATTTCGGAAAATATGGCTAACTGAGGGGTTTTGGACTCTGCCTTAAATTCCAGTTCATTCGGACGGTATTTCGTTAAACTGATTACTGCCGCAGGATCTGCCTGAACTGGTTTCCCGTCGAAATAATTTTTATCTGAAGAGGCAATTACCGCTGTCTTTTTACTGTCGATGATGCCTATTGACTTAATTTCTTCATTAGGCGTGTTTACAAATTTTAAATCACTGACAAACCAGGCATTTCCGTTCGCCTTAGGATTCGGAACAGCCTGCGGCTGTTCAGGTGCACCAACGACCCAATATTTCGCATTCAGTAAATTCAGTACATTCGGTACTTTTACAGAATCCATGACCTGGAAATATTCATTGATGACGTCATCATACCTTCTTAATTTCACAGCATGATAACCACCGATGGAAGATTTGAAGTAAGAGGTATTGGTCTCACTGAATGTTCCTAAAATATTGTTGAAAACCCGGTAATGCGTCTTATCCTTTTCAGCAATGGTTTCTAAAGTTTTGTTAACATGAACACTAGATAAAATAGAACTTAGGCTCGGATTTGCTTCTACTTTTTCCGCAAGAAGATCGGAACCTTCAGTCTGGAAAGGGTTTTCGGCAAATACTTTATCCACATAGTTTTCATCGTTTAAATACCGTTTGTTTACGGTCCAAAGGTCAAATAAACTTACGGCTCCGATAATGATCAAAGCGATATTCTGACTCAGTTTCTGCTTTAAGACCATCAATAGAGCAGCTGCTGTAATGGCAACATAAATAAAAGCTTTTATGGCATCGATTCTGAATAGTTTGAATCGTTCTTCCGTTAAATAATCCAGTAAAAATGGTGGTAAATAGGTTCTTTCATTAGAAGTTGAAAAGCCCAGCACAGATTTTCCTGCTACCAGAAGAATTAATAACAGCCCTAAAGTGGCTCCGCTTACATACAGAAGGATTTTCTGTTTGTATTCCCCGGTTAATTTTTCATCAGTAAAGAATCTGTACAGCCCGAGAATAGCAATTAGCGGGAATAACAATTCCACTACCACCAAAATAGATGATGGAGCCCTGAATTTATTGTAAAACGGCACAAAATCGATAAAGAAGTCCGATAATACCATAAAGTTGCTTCCCCAGGCCAGTAAGATGGTTAAAATGGAAGCTCCTAAAATCCAGTATCGGTATTTTTTTGAAGCAAAAAAGAATCCTAAGACCGCAAGGAAACAAACGATCGCTCCTTGATAAGCCGGTCCGGAAGTACCGGGCTGGTCACCCCAGTAGGTTACCGATCCGAAGCCTTTGGACACGCGGTCCATTTCGGATTGCGAACTTACGTTTTCCTGAACCAGCTCCTGAATTTTATTCATCATTTCCTTTCCTTCAGGCTCCTGGCTTCCGCCACCCATTAATCTGGGAATGAAAAGATTCAGGGTCTCCAGCTGTCCGTAGCTCCACATCAGGATGCTTTCCTTATCCATTCCGGATTTTCCTGATGTATGGCTGTCATTCGTTAAAATCTGTTTTCCACGAACGGTTTCCTTAATATATTCCGAGTTCGCCATGATTCTCTGTGAATTCATTCCGACACCTATGATCCCTGCGGCAGCGATAATTCCTGAAGAGATCAGGAAATGTTTCATCGGCGTTTTCTTCCGGATTGCCCTGATTAATTCAGATATAAATAAAAAGCCTAATGCCAGAAACAGATAGTAGGTCATCTGAGGGTGGTTTGCAGCAATCTGAAGTCCCATAAACAAAGTGGTCACAATGAACCCCCAGATATACTGCTTTCTGATATAGACGAGCAATATACCGGCTAAAAGCGGTGCAAAATACTCAATGGTATTCACTTTACCGTTGTGGCCCGCTGCAATAATGATATAAAAATAGGTGGAGAGCCCGAAAAAAGTGGCGCCCAGGAGCGCATATTTCCAGTTTCTTACCACAACCATTCCCAAAAGGAAGAACCCGGCAAACAGTAAAAAGAGATAATTGACAGGTCGTGGAAGAATATTGAGATAACTGTCGATTTTCTTGATAATATCGCCTTTAAACTGGCTTCCCATCTGATAGGTAGGCATTCCCCCAAACATGGAATCACTCCAGTAGGTTTCTTTTCCGGTATCTGCTCTGTAATCCAGAAGCTCTTTTGCGCCTCCTCGATACTGTACAATATCATGCTGGAAAAGCTGTTTCCCTGTAAAAACAGGAGTAGAGTATAAAAATGCTAAAACAATAAATACAGCTAATGAAATTGCAATATAAATTAAGTTTTTATTTTTTGCCATACGGGGTGATTATCTTTTATTATCCGGGAATTTTTTACCTTTTGCCTTTAGTTTCTTTTACCTCTTCATAATCTACAGTTTCTGCGTCCCATTTGATATTCTGATGGGTATTCTTGGGAGAGTTTAGATCTTGTGGATTGTTATTCTGTTTGTTATTATTGTTGAATCTATAACTGTAAAACGTCTTGAAGAAAATCCTTTTCAAGATATTCCAGACAAAGAAAATAATAATCGCGGTGAGTACTAACTCAAGAATGTACTTCATAACTTTAATTTTAAAAACTTCTACATTATTTTGCGGAAGGATTTACCATCACAGAAGACTTTGATACGCTTTTCATAGACTGAGACTGTTTTCCGTCTGAAATAGTTTCAATCTGAGTGGTCACGACATTGATGTTCTGATTGGTGATCCATCCTGTATTCTGGTCAAATTTCATGGTCCCGTTCTGTACCAGTTCACTGCTTAAACTGTGCGTGATAGGCCCTTGATTCTGTTTCTCCGTTTTTTTCGGAATTCCTCCGGTTACGGAAATTTCAGCAATACCGTTTCCGACACTTGTTAAAGTATAATTTGAGGTTACCTTTATTTTACCGTTCGGATCCGCATTTTCACTGTTCGTCCATTTATCGCCTATTTTAGCGCCCTTTTTAGGAATAATCGTGAGGTTTTTGGTAAACTGATCTTTAAGGACCTTTTCGTTAAATGATTCCTTAAGACTGGCAACCACACTTTCTTTCTGGTTTTTATCTTTTAAGATGGTTGATACAGCATTAGACACCTTAGTATAAACAGCATCAAAACCGGTAATTGAAATGACATTTCCTTTAGTGTCCATTTTCATGTTCAGCTTATTGCCTGTAAGAGCCTTATTGATATTCCAGATCATTTTAAGATCATCTTCCTTCGGGATAGGCAGTTTTGTATCTACAATAATGGTTTTTCCGTCAGCAGTCTGGGAATTTCTTTTTCCGATAAGGTTTAAGGTCATATCATATAGGTTTCCTTTGATATCATTTACGGTAAAAGTCATTTCGTCAGTCGACTCACTTGTTCCGTTCAGAGTTTTTCCCTGAGGATCCGTCATCGTTTTGGTGTCCCGCTGATAGGTCGTAAGAGGATAAGTTTTCCCTTTTTCAAGCTTAAAAGTCTGTGTGAAAATGCCTGCAGAATCTTTAATGGCAGGATTGGCTTCCACTTTTGCTACTGAATCGGCAGGAACTTCTACGGTGATGGTTTTTCCTGTTTTAGGATCTACTTTTGTAATTTTTGCCGTTTCTTTTTTACAAGAAACAAGAGCTATAGATGATATTAGCGCGAGCGCTGCAATGTTCTTCATTAGATTTTTTTAATTTTTACTACTGTTTAAATATATTTTCTGCGAGGTCCTGCAGTTTTCCCTGCGAAGATCCATCAGATTTATTAGAAAGGATAATCACGTCCATATTCTGTGATGGATAAATCTGTAGGGCACCTGAAAGACCGAACGTTCCTCCGGTACGCCATAAAGTTCGGCTGCTATCTTCTATAAACCAGTCTCACCTCTGCTGGTGAACGAGCCGGTCTGGTTCATTCATCTGGCGATTATCCGTAGATACCTCTTTATTCTGAGCATTGCAGGTAACCAATCCAAAGGCAAACGGTAAAAGAAGCAGGATTTTCATCAATTACAGATTTGGGACTGCAGTCATTTTCTGCCTTACCGCTTCATACAGAATTGCTCCACAGGCTACGGATACATTCAGAGACTGTGTTTTTCCTTCAATCGGAAGTTTTATTTTTTCATCGGAATGATGCAGGACTTCTTTGGAAATTCCCGTTTCTTCATTACCCATGACGATGGCACAGGGTTCTGTAAAGCTTACGTCGTAAATAAGTTTCTGCGCCTTTTCAGTCGCTGAAAATACAGAAATTCCACTTTGCTGCAGGAAATCTACCACATGAGCCAGGTTAGGTTCCTTACATATTTTTATGTTGTAAAGTGCTCCTGCGGAAGTTTTTATAGCGTCTGAATTGATGGGCGCTCCGCCTTTCTCAGGAATAATAACCGCATCTATTCCTACACATTCTGCCGTTCTGCAGATGGCTCCGAAATTCCGTACATCCGTTAATCGATCCAGGATCAGCAAAAAAGGCGTTTTTCCTTCTTCGAATAACTGAGGGACGATATCTTCAACCCTGTGAAACGGAACATCTGATATAAATGCGACAACACCCTGGTGATTTTTTCTCGTAAACCGGTTCAGTTTTTCAACCGGAACGTAGTTGGGACGGATTTTGTTTTTAGCTAAAACAGTTTTTAATTCAGCATAAATTTCTCCCTGTAGCGCATTTTGCACAAAGATTTTATCAATTGTTTTTCCTGCTTCAATAGCTTCAATTACGGGACGCAGCCCGAAAATAAAATCGTCTTTCATTAAGTTTTTTAAATTTTATGTTCAGGGTTTAAAGCTAAAATTAGTGATCCAGTTCTTATTTACTTTTCAGACAGTAAAATTCAGGAACGGATATCATTTATACTTTGTACCTTTTAAATCTGTTATTTTCAAATATTTAATAAATGAGCTAATTTTTCTACTCAATACCTCGGTCTGGTTTTTTAAGCATTCAAATTTATCCTGTGAAATGAAATTTCTATCAAAAACACGGTACAACTGTGATCGTGTTTCTCCACAAGATGCTTTCGAGATTGATAAAAACTGAATAAATTCCTTATTTCCGTTTCGCCCAATCCTTCAGCAATATTGTCCATAATGGAACCTGATGAACTATTAATCTGATTGCACAGCCTAAAATTATTTTTCAGATCCGTTGTTTCAATCACAATATAAATTTCTTTACAAAGTTCTATGGATAATTTCCAAATTTCTAAGTCTTCAAATCTGTTTACTGTGGCCATAAACTTTAAACCAAAAACCTTAAACTGATCAGTATTTTTCTCCTAAAATTGCTCTTTTCTGCGACATGATATATCCGTAATGCAAGCTCTCATGCATATTGTTGAAGATAATCGCATCCTGAATGCTTTTCAGATCCATCCCGAAACTTGTCGTATAAGGTGTGTAATCTGCAAAGAAATCGCTGTCATAATCTTTCATCAGAATCTTTGAAGTTTCAGTAAGTAAAAACTCCAGGTCTTCCACTTCTGATACGTGAACATTTAAATTGGGTAAAGTTCCCTTTTTATAGGTTTCTATCCAGTATTTATCAATTCTGAACGGATTTCCGCTGAGGTAATAATGCAGCAGCTGCTGTGTGGCAACGGTATGCGCAATATTCCAGTAGATATTGTTGTTAAAACCATCCGGGATCAGCAGAAGATCCTCATGAGAAGTGTTCTGCAGGATATCCAGAAGGTTTCTCCTTACCTGTCTGTGAGCTTGAAAATGATAATTCATTTTGCAAAAATTTTAATCACCAAAAATAGTTTAATAAACTGGAAATGACAATTTTTGAAAGGCAGATTAAAGTAAAATTTATATATTTTTATGAAAAAATGTAATAATGGTATTGAGTGTTAAGGTTTCAGGTATTCTTAACCTTCTATCAATGCCGGAATATTTAACAAAATTTAACGCAGATATGGCATTAATTGTTGATTAATGCCTGTAATGATTAGAAATTTACCAATTATTTTGAAGCTAAAAACCCTCCGATGATTTGTCAAAGGAGGCTTTATTATTTATTAGCTGTTTTATAAGTTATTTATTTTTTTAAAAGAAGTTTTTTCTACTCATTAAATCAATTATTTTTTAATGATCTTATGTTTAAAAGCGGTTCCGTCTTTCAGAACAATATTCAAAAAATAAACTCCTGTACTGTATGAAGAAAGGTTGATCCTGTTTTCTTTATATACTTCAGTCAGTTTTCGTCCATCCACGCTGAAAAGTGCCATTGATGAAACGCTCTCTTTTGATTTTATATTGACGAAATCAGCAGTTGGATTAGGATAAATGTTAATATCTATAGTTTTTACGTCCGTTACATTCAAAGAAGCATTGCTTTTCCCCTGCATATAAACAGAAAGATACACATCCCCTTGTTGTCCGTTAAAAACAGCAGTAGGAACCGAATGTTTTAAAGTGTGATTTCCGGCTGCCATAGAAGGTAAAGTAAATCCTCTGATTGGTACTGAGTTACCCGGACACCAATTGTTCCACGAGGTCCAGTCCTCAAAAGATTTAGGCGCTGCTCCATAGATTCCGTTTCCCTGAGTATTGTAAACCCTGTAAGGCTCACAGGATATTCCCCCTGGGGTATAGGTGAGTACCTGTACATCATCTAGATAGGTGTAATTCTGTCTTCTTATATATTCTTCACCTCCTGCATTGGCGCCGTGTGGCGTAGAGATAACTACAAAATTAGCATGGCTAACAGCATTGGGAAGATTGAAGGTAACCAGCCTTACCGTCTCTCCGGCAACATCTGTACTGTTATAATTATTGAGCCTGTTATAACTTAAAATAGGAGTCAGGGTGTTATAATCTGTAGGCGTGGCTCCAATATCCGTTGAAAAGAAGGTAAGGTTTCCTGAAAAAACATCAATCCTGTTGGTACATCCGGCAACCTGCGTCTGAGCAGCGTAGGGTACCCCGAACATCTCAAGCTCCATATATATATCATACATATTTCGAAGCTCAGTATTATGAAAAACGCTGTACAGGTTGCTTATGTCATAGGTGTAGGGAACTTCTGCGGGAGAGCGGTTTTTATTCATGAACGGAGTGATGTATCGGGCTGCTTCAATTCTTTTTACATGGGCATCATCCATGGTATAGGTAGGTTGATTCTTAGGAACCAAAGCAAGGAAAACATCTCCCACACGGTCATAGTTATCACATAGCGCTCCAACGGTTACCCTCATGGCAATTTTGGCTTTAAAGGAATCCATTTCTGCATCTGTTAGCTTCCTTGCATATCTTGTATTGCCCAGTCTGATGAGACCATTAGGAACCGGAGTAGTTACCGGAGCAGCATAGCCGTCGTAATACACAGCATCTGAAATCAGATTTGTCATGGTTGTAGTCTGTGATCTGAAGAGACCTGTAAGGAACAGACTTACAAAAAATAGTCTTTTATACATATCGCTGATATTTAATGTAAATATATTAAAATAGGCATTAAAAATAACAATTATTTGTTTTTATTTTAATTAAATGACTTTTTTATTATTGATTATTTAAATATTTAAATTGGATATTGAAATTTATCTAAAAATATTCATTATATTCAATGGATTTGATTAAATATTTTCTTTTATTACCATAATCAATATTTTTATTATTAAATTAGCAATGTATTTAATAAAAATATTATTAATAATGAAAAGAATTTTACTTTTGGCTTTATTCTTTCTGGTATTTGCAGTTAATGCTCAGATCAATATCAATATTGGAAGTACAAGCGTAGGAACGGCTCCGGTGAGCAGTTTTTTTTCCTACTCCTATGTTCAGCAGATCTATCGTAAACAGGAAGTAAATGCCGCTGCTGCCGGGAATATTACCGGTTTAACCTTTTATCTTGATCCCTCTGCAGTCATTAATGACTCATCCAATTGGAGCGTTTATCTCGGTCATACTTCAAAAGGGTCTTTTCTATCCGGTACCGACTGGATTCCTATTGCCCAACTGACTCAGGTATTTTCGGGTACTGTTAATAGAAACGGCAATAAAGTCGAAGTGGTTTTTACAACTCCGTTCGCGTACAATAATACAGATAATTTGGTTGTTGCTGCAAAAGAAAACTCTCCCAGCATCGATATTAATAATTTTGATGAGGTTTTCCGTGTCTATTCGCATCTGCCTAATTCGACCCTTTACTATAAAGGTGACAGAGCGGTTGTAGATCCTGCATCTCCACCAGGAGGAATAAGAGGCGGGTATAAATCGGCGATAACGATTTCCGGATTGCTTCCTTCGGCGACTCCTTCCTGTCCTTTTATTACTTTTCCTCTGAATAATGCTCAGAAGATTGCCCTGTTGCCTGAATTTAAATGGATTGCTGTTTCAGGGGCCACTTCCTATAAGCTGTCAGTAGGAACAAGTCCGGGGGCTACAGATGTTGTTAATCAGCAAACAGTCATCGGTACCAGCTACACATTAACGTCACCTCTTAACCGGGATACCAGTTATTATCTGAAAATAACGGCAATATCAGGAACTGCGGAATCATCGGGCTGCGCAGAGGTTGTGTTTAAGACAGTCCCGCCGATACCAGTCAATGATGCATGTTCCGGGGCATTGTCAGCATCAGCCTTTCCTTATACGTATACACAGAATGATGCTGTGTCTGCCACCAATAATTCCGGGAATATAGCTGTATGCTCTGTTCCTCAGAATACCGGCATGAATGACGGAACCTGGTTTAAGTTTACCGGAAACGGAAATCAATATACCGTTAAAATAACCATGCCTCCCGGTAGTGCTTTTGATCCGGAAGTTGCGGTATATAAAGGAAGCTGTACTCATCTGGAATGTGTGGATACGATGGATAACGGAGGCGGCGGGCAGACAGAAACGCTTGTTGTCAATACGACTGCAGGTACCGAATACTTTGTGAATGTGGGAGCTTACGAAGATACCACGGATGCTCCTGAAGATGTATTTACCATCACCATTACAACCCCCTGACAGAATAAATCAGTTAGATGAATTCAGACCTGATGAAAATGTTGCGATATAGTTGTCGCGACATTTTTTATGCTTAATTTGTAAGATGGAAAGCTGGGGCAGTTATTACTCTGAAATCTCTGTGGAAGCCGGAATATTTAACAAACTTTAACTCAAATATGGCACTAATTGTGTTGATTAATGCCAGTAATTATTAGAAATTTACCAATTATTTTAATTTAGACTATGTCAGATACCTATCAAGCAGAAGATATTCGCCGGTTAACGGAACAGGTAAAGGAGGCTAACTTCCACTTTTCCCGTCTTCGGGATGAAATCAATAAAGTTATTATTGGTCAGGAATATATGGTAGACCGCCTTCTGGTGGGTCTTTTGGGGAATGGTCACGTTCTTTTGGAGGGGGTACCCGGATTGGCCAAAACTTTAGCGATAAAGACACTGGCAGATGCTGTGCACGGGGAATTCTCAAGAATTCAGTTTACTCCGGATCTTCTTCCTGCAGATGTGGTGGGTACTATGATTTATAATGTAAAAGATAACGATTTTTCTATTAAAAGAGGTCCTGTTTTTGCCAATTTTGTGCTGGCAGATGAGATCAACCGTGCTCCTGCCAAAGTGCAGTCGGCGCTTCTGGAGGTAATGCAGGAAAAGCAGGTGACCATCGGCGATGAAACCATGAAGCTTCCGAAACCTTTTCTGGTGCTGGCTACCCAAAACCCGATCGATCAGGAAGGTACTTATCTGCTACCGGAAGCACAGAGCGACCGTTTTATGCTGAAATGCACCATCGATTACCCGAAATTCGAAGATGAAAGGACGGTAATGAGAATGGTTTCCACTTCTCATCAGCCGGAGGTCAAGCCGGTGATCTCGCTGGAACATATTGTGGCGGCAAAAGAGCTGATCAACCAGATCTATCTGGACGAAAAAATCGAAAAATATATTCTCGATATGGTCTTTGCTACCCGTTTTCCTCAGGATTACGGACTGGCCGAACTTAAAAACTACATCAGTTTTGGAGCTTCTCCAAGAGCATCCATCAACCTGGCAATTGCTTCCCGGGCATATGCATTCTTGAAAGGCAGAGCTTTTGTAATTCCCGAAGATGTAAAAGCACTGGCCAAAGACGTGTTGAGACACAGGATTGGTTTAACGTTCGAAGCAGAAGCGGAAGAAATTTCATCAGAAGAAATTGTAAACAGAATTTTAGCAAAAATACAGGCACCTTAATTCTAATGAAGGAAATTGTAATAAGGAGGGCCGTTCCGCAGGATTGCGCTGCAATGCTGGATTTAATTAAAGAACTGGCTGAATATGAAAAGGCACTGCATGAGGTGACTTTAACTTTAGAGCAGTTTACCGAAGACGGATTCGGCAAACATCCCGTTTGGGGAGCTTTTGTTGCAGAACTGCACGGGAAGATTGTCGGAATTTCTTTATATTATGACCGGTATTCGACCTGGAAGGGCCGAAGATTATATCTTGAAGATTTAGTGGTTACCGAAACAATGAGAGGAAAGCAGATCGGAAAGAAACTGTTTGATGCTACCCTGGAACACGGAAAATCAAATCAATACAGCGGAATGGTTTTTCAGGTTCTGAACTGGAATGAAGCTGCCATTAATTTTTATAAAAAATACAGCCCGAAATTTGATGATGAATGGTTGAATGTATCCATTGAGTTTAACTGACCCGAAAACGGACAAACTTATGAAGGTCATAAAATAACTTAACTCTAATACACTGAAACGACCTATGCAGATAAAAGATATTGTAAAAAAAGTAAAGCAGATTGAGATCCGTACCAGAAAGAAAACGGAAGCATCTCTGATGGGACAATATCACAGTGCTTTTAAAGGGCAGGGAATGACTTTCTCGGAAGTGCGTCCCTATCAGTTCGGCGATGAGATCCGCAGGATCGACTGGAACAAGACAGCCCGTTTCCGGGAGCCATTCGTAAAAGTGATGGAAGAGGAAAGGGAACTGACAATGATGATCCTAGTGGATATCTCGGCCTCCATGGATTATGGCACCAAAACGCAGCTTAAAAGAGAATATGTGGCAGAAATCGCCGCAAGCTTAGGTTTTTCTGCGGCAGGCAATAATGATAAGGTAGGATTGATTCTGTTTGCGGATAAAGTATATAAAGTAATTCCGCCCCAAAAGGGGAGAAAGCATATTCTCTCGATTATCAGTACGATCTTAACCGCCGATTATGTTCCTGCAGAATCAAAAATGGATAAAGCCATGGAATACATGATGGGAATTTTCAAAAGAAAATCACTGGTCTTTTTATTTTCGGATTTTGAAGATGAGTACGATTCCAAGATCCTGAGGGTAACATCTAAAAAACACCAGTTGCTCGGGATGAGAATTTATGACGAAAAAGATAATGAAATTCCTGATGTTGGATATGCTTTACTGTATGATTCAGAAACGGGAGAACAGGTGTGGGCCAATACTTCCAGTGCAAGGTGGAGATATACTTTTGCAGAGGCTCAGAAACAGAAATTAAAAGCATTAGAAGAAGATTTTGCCCATAGCTCGGCCAGCTTTTTGAATGTAAGCACAGGAGAAGATTACTCAAAATTGCTGTATCACTACTTTCAGAAAAAATAACAAAAGAGAACGGAAGGCTTTGCCAAATTTATTTACCATTGAAAAAAATACTACTTATACCATGTTTTTTAATCTGTGTCAACGTATTTTCACAGATCCTGTCTTCAAAGGTGGAGAAGAAAACCCTCGCATTAGGTGAGGTGAATCATTTTGTCATAAAGATTGATAACCTGAATAATCAGCAGGTTACATCAGCTCCCAAAAATGAGCTGCTTCCTTTTCATTTTGAGGAAACAAAAGACAGCATTGGACAAAACCAGAATTTATACGAGAGAAAAATTGAATTTGCCGTTTACGATGAAGGGAAATTCACCATTCCCGAACTGGAATTCAAAGTAGGTGATAAAGTTTTGAAAACGGTTCCTTATGAAATAGATGTGATCAATACTGCACAGAAAACGGATCAGATCACGGATATTATGAATAATAAGGAAGTAAAGCTTGAAGTGAAAGACTACTGGGAGCTTTATAAATTCTATATTTTAGCGGGATTAGGAATTATAGCTCTGATCATTGCAGTGATCATGTTTATAAAGTGGGGCAGGCGACCTAAAGATTCGCCGGTGGTCACAACTAACCAAACCTTAAAGGAGCTGGATGCGCTCAAAAAGAAAAAATATGTGGAAACCGGCGATTACCGCTCGTTTTATGTAGAACTGATTGATATTTCAAGAAACTTTATTACACGGCAATACCGTGTGCCGGCTGATGTCCTGCTGACGGATGATTTAATTGATCTCATTAAAAAGAACAACACGATTTCCCAGGAGAATGAAAGAGTGGTGGAAGATGTATTTTTAAGGGGAGACATGGTGAAATTTGCGAAAACGTTCCCGGACAAAGAAGCAATGGAGAAAGATTTTGCAGATATCAGAGATTTTGTGAAGAGATCATCAAAAGACATAGAATTCGAAAATTTGAGAAAGGATGTTTAATTTTGAGTTTTACAGCCCATGGTTTCTGCTGCTTTTCGTCTTGTTTATTCCTTTATTCATTAAAGATGTAAGCGTAAAGAAAAGAAAAGGAACGAGAGTTCCAACGGTTAGAAATATGGAAAGCAGCGGAGGAATTCAGGCAGTGCTTTTTTTTCTTAAAATATCAAAGTATGTGATCCTTTCTGCATTGATTATCGCTATGGCACGGCCCAGAACTTTTACCATATCCCAGGATCGCGACGATACAAAGGGAATTGATATCATGCTTTCCGTAGACGTTTCTTTAAGTATGCTGGCAAAAGATTTAACGCCCGACCGTCTGACGGCATTGAAAGATATTGCTGTAAAATTTGTCGAAAAAAGACCAAACGACCGCCTTGGATTGGTAACCTACTCGGGAGAAGCATTTACAAAAGTACCTGTAACCTCCGATCACCAGGTGGTTATCGATGAACTTAAAAACCTGAACCCTTTGGAGCTTCAGCCGGGAACAGCAATAGGAGAGGGACTTTCCGTAGCGGTGAATCATCTTAAAAACAGCAAGGCAAAAAGTAAGATTATAATCCTGATGACCGATGGGGTCAATACGATAGAAAATGCGATGCCGCCTGCTATTGCTGCAGAACTTGCAAAAAACAATAATATCAAGGTATATTCCATAGGTATCGGAACCAACGGATATGCGCTGATGCCCACTCAAACAGATATTTTCGGTGATCTTGTGTTTACGGAAACAGAAGTGAAAATAGATGAACCTGTATTAAAGGAAGTGGCGGAGATGACAGGAGGCAGGTATTTCAGAGCTACCTCCAACAGCGGTCTGGAGGAAGTCTATGATGAAATTAACCAACTGGAAAAATCAGACATCAAAGTATCAAAACTATATAATTACGATGAGTATTTCAAAATTTTTCTTTGGGTTGCTTTAGGAATGCTGGTTTTTGACGCTTTGCTAAGATGGGTCTTTTATAAAATTTTAAGCTGATGGAGTGGTATTTAGGAAATTACTGGTATTTATTGTTACTGTTGCTTTTGCCGCTGTTAGCTGTTTTTCTGATCCGTTATCTGAAATGGAAAAACAGAAAAAGGGAGATTTTTGCAGACAGCCGTTTTCACGAGGTCTTATTTGAAAAAAGATCGGGATTCACAAAATTTTTTCCCGCTTTGTATTTACTGGGAACTCTTTTTCTAATCTTTTCAATCATTGATTTGTTGAACGGTTCGGAGGAGGTCAAAACCAATCAGAAATTAAATAATGTCATCTTCATGCTGGATGTGTCCAATTCTATGAATGCAGAGGACATCAGTCCAAGTCGTCTTACAGAGGCTAAAAATCTTATGATTCAGACGATGCAGAAGATGAAAAGCGATAAAGTGGGCATTGTGATTTTTGCGGGACAGGCAGCTTCCATCATGCCGCTGACCACAGATTATAATTCTGCGGAAACGTATATTAATGCTATTGAGACCAACTCTATGCAGATTCAGGGTACAGATTTCCTGAATGCGATGGAAACGGCTGTTCAGAAATTTAAAAATGTCAATAAAGGCGCCCGTAAAGTTGTTCTTCTGAGTGATGGAGAGGATAATGAGGGAAATGACAAGGCCGCGATAAGTCTGGCAAAAAAAGAGGGAATTACAGTGACTTCCGTAGGAATAGGCTCCAATGAGGGCGCACCGGTTCCAGAGTATGTTTTCGGACAGCTGATGGGATACAAAGCTGACGTAAACGGGGAGACGGTAATTTCAAAGAGGCAGACCGCTGCATTAACAAATATAGGAGAATCTACAGGTGGATCTTACATTGACGGAAATAATATCGATGACGCTCCGGATATGATTATCAGTGCATTAAACCGTAAATCTTCTTCGTCCGAAACATTGGTGAAATCCCAGATTGCCAATCATTATTATCAGTATTTTTTAGCTGTTTCTATATTCTTATTCTTTTTAATCTATATTTTCAATCCGAAAAGAGATTTTAATGTGTAGCCCGGAGCTCATTAGACAGAATGTCGCTGACTTTAACCCAAATTTAACAATTAAGGCACTGTTTATTAACATATAAAGGAATAATTTTGCAGGTAATGAATACTAAAATCACAGTTTTGTCGTTTATAATTGCTTTTGCATTCTCAAATACTTTATTTGGGCAGGAAAGATATAGAACGCTGGTTTATGAAGGTAATCAGAAATTCAACGGTAAAGACTATGATGGGGCCTCTTCAAAGTACATGGAAGCCATAAAATCCAATGATAAAGATTTTACTGCCCATTACAATCTGGGGAATGCCCTGTATAAAAATAAAAAATACGAAGAAGCCAAGGCAGAATTTGAAAAAGCACAGCAACTTTCCCAGACCCTTCCTGATAAAGCAGCCTCTCTTCACAATTTAGGAAATACGTATATGCAGATGAATCAGCCGGAAAAAGCGGCAGATTATTATAAACAGTCCTTGAAGCAGGATCCTTACAACGAATCGACAAGAAAGAATTATGAAATTGCGAAGTTGAAGGAAAAAGAAAACCAACAAAATAAAAACGACCAGCAGAATAACTCAGATAAAGGAGGCGGTGGTAAAGACCAACAGCAGCATGATGATCAGAAAGGAAATGATCAAAAGCAGGACCAGGGGCAGGGTCAGCAGAATAAAGGCAAGAGCCAGCAAGGAGATAACCCTGATCCCAACCAGAATAATGAAGGAAAATTACCCAAAGATCTTGAAAACGCAATATTAAATAAAGTAAGCGAAAAAGAAAAAGAAACCGCCAAAAGAATTTTGAATAAAAATTCTTATTCGATGCCCGAAAGCAACGAGAAAGATTGGTGATGCAGTACAGATTTACCCACATATTGTTTCTTCTTATATCCGTAATTTCTTATGGACAGGTAAATCTAAGCTTAAAAACGGATAAAACGGATTATAACGGTAAGGAAGCTGTTAACCTTACGATCATCCTGGAGATGAACGGAGGAGATCTTGTACAGCAGACCGGCTTTCAACTGCCCGATCTCTCGAAATTTAACATGATCGGAAGCGGATCTGTAACCAATACGCTGGTAGATCCCGAAACCAATACCGTCATTATCCAGAAAGTTTCCAGAATTGCTCTCGAACCCAAGCAGAAAGGAAAGGTGAAAATAGGGTCCGTTCTGGTAACAGTCAGCAATAAAATCTACAAAACAGAACCTTTTAATATTTTTATAAGGGATGTTGACAAGAAGTCTGTTGCCGGGAAAACTTCCAATGACGTCTATCTTAACCTGGAGATCGAAGACCGTGAAGTGTATCAGGATCAGCCTACCATTGCTGTTCTGAAGGTATATTCAAAGAATATGGACAACTTCAGGAAAGTGAAAAATATAAGCCTTCCGAAAAATGAAAATATCAACGTACACCCTGTAAGTTTTGCAAAATCTGAAATAGATCCTGCGGATTACGGGAATATGGCATCACAGGTACTTGCCGTTTTTATGGTATTTCCTAATGAGGCCGGCGTAATAGAAGTTCCTTCAGTTTCTGCATCCATAAATTCATATTCCCATAAAAATAAAATTTTATCCAACAAGGTAAAAATTAATGTAAAAAAATTACCTGAAGGTTCCCCTGTATATTTCAGGAATGCGGTGGGTAATTTTAAAGTAAGGGTGTATAATGAATCCCGGGAGAGAATAGAGGCTAAGAAACCGGTTAATGTCGTCGTAAAAGTTTCCGGGGAAGGAAATTTGGCAGATATGGAACTGCCCAAGATAACAGCTTCACCGGACTATGAGGTTTTTGCCCCGAAAATTACATCAAAAACAGCTCCCGGTACTACAGGTATTAAAGGGGAAATTCAGGCGCATTATGTGATTATTCCTAATAAGACAGGGCCGCTTTTCATTAAAACTGAGCCTTTTGCATTCTTTGATCCTGCTGAAAAAGAATATGTAGACGTAGGCCAGCAGACTTTGGCATTAAACTCATTGTCGCATGAGCAGGTAATGGCATCACGTACTACTGTTGAAAAGGTGAATGAGTATACCAATACTTTTTTGGAAACCGTTAATACTCCTGTTTTAAAGACAACTACTTTTAAAGTCAAGGAGAAAAGCAAATTTCATTGGAATGTACTTTTAATTAATATAGCGATTTTAATAGCGCTGTTTATTTCCTATCTCATGTTTAAGACTTGGCAAAAAAAACGCAACTTGGTTAGCGAAATAATACCGGCAAAATCATTGGGTTCTGTTGCGGAAACTGAAAATGAGATCAGGGAGACGATGAAAACGGATATTAATGATCATTTCAGTTACCTGGAAAATCTTAAAGATAATGAAGAGTTTCAGAAGTTTTTTGATACCGTGGAAGATTTGGATCAGGAAGTACGGTCCCGTTATTTAATAGGCTCAAAACAAGAATTCAAGGCATTCCTTGAACAGGATCAAGGAAGTGTTATAGCAGAAAGGTATGGTATTCTTTCTCAAAGAATACAATTGGAGAAATTTGCTCCGGTAAAATCTAAAGAAGGAATAGATGAACTTTTAAAAGCAATTGTTAATTTGTATTCTCAAATTGAGAAATAATCAATTTATTTTCATATTTTTGCGAAATTTTTAATTACAAATAGATGGAAGTTTTTAATGATTTTTCTATAAAAGAGATCGTCACCTGTTTTATGGTACTTTTTGCCGTAATTGATATTATCGGCTCAGTTCCCATTATTGTAAGTCTGCAACAGAGATTCGGACAAATTGAAGCCGGACGGGCTTCTATAACGGCAGGCCTTATCATGATTGTTTTTCTGTTTGTCGGAAATAAAATTCTTAAATTGATCGGGGTAGATGTTAATTCATTTGCCATTGCCGGCGCTTTTGTGATTTTTATCATAGCCCTGGAAATGATTTTAGGAATCGAAATCAACAAAACCAGTGAAGTGAAGGCCGCCTCCATTGTGCCTATTGCGTTTCCGCTGGTGGCCGGAGCAGGAACGCTGACCACTACTTTATCCTTGAGGGCTGAATTTCATGACATTAATATTATTTTAGGAATCGTCCTCAATACAATTTTCGTATATTTGGTGCTGAAATCTGCGAAATGGCTGGAGAAGAAAATGGGAGAAGCCACATTGTCTATTCTGCAAAAAGTTTTCGGCATCATCCTTTTGGCAATTTCAATAAAATTATTTACCGCAAACTTTGCGCAATTAGTGCAGAATTATATTAATTTTTAAGAATCATGCAGAAGTTTTATAAAGTATTATTAGTCGTATTAATTATTATTGTTGCCATCAATATATATGCAATAGATTGGCAGTCAGATGTTTTGTCAGAAGATAACCAGAAGTTTGTATTCTCCATTGCCGCAGGTGTTCTGGGGATCATCTTACTTTTTGTGATGAATACCTGGAGCAAAATTGGCGTAAAAAAATAAATAATAAACCATTAGCAATATAAAAACCTCTTTCATCAGTGTGAAAGAGGTTTGTTTTTTATGACGGAGCATGATGCTTTAAACCTTTCAGGAAATGACCAGATTTTTCAAAATAGCTTCAGACTTAAGTTCTGTTTCCGTCCATTCTTTATGAGGATCACTCTGGGCTGTGATTCCTCCGCCGACAAATAAGTGAATGGCGTTCTGATAAAGTTTTGCACAACGGAGGTTGACAAAATACTGTATAGTTTCCGTGGTTTCAATTTTTATATATCCTGAGTACAGCTCGCGGGGATATTTTTCAAACTTTTCGATATTCTCTTTGCAGAAATCTTTTGGTATACCGCAAACAGCAGGAGTAGGATGAAGATCGTGGATCAAATCATCGAGCCTTTCGGATTGAATCTTTATTTTAAAATCATTTCTGAGATGCTTGATATTTCCGGAAATATGATCATAGGTCTCTGATTTTTCGATGACATCCGAATAATTTTTAAGAATATGTTCAATATACTCTGAGACCGGTTTTTGTTCCTCAATTTCTTTCCGGGACCAGCTTTCTGAAACCGGAAGCGTACCCGCGAGGCTCATCGTTTCAAATTCGTGTGTTGCCTTATTGAATTTTCCTAAAACTTCTGAAAATGCTCCCATCCATGCGTCATGTCCTTCATTGAAAATATACCTGAACGCATTCGGATAAGACCTGCAAAGATGCTTAAAACTTTCTTTCAGATCGATTTCTTTAAAATCAGTCAGGATCTTTCGTCGGGAATATACGAGTTTAGGAAGTCTGTTTTCCTTAATGACTTCAATGATCTTTTCCAGGTTTCGTAAATATTCACTTTCCGTTTCCTCTTCAAAATTTTCCACATTTCCGGGTAAATCGTCATTTTCGATAGAAATCTTTTCGAAACTTTCAGCATCAATTTCAATGAGATCCCCGTCAAAATGCAGTGGCTCTGAACGATCGAAAGGCTTAAAGAATACTGTTTTTGTATTGTTATTCTGTTTGGTGGAATAGAATTTTTCGTCAAAAGGAAATTTGAAGTAAATCATGAATGCAGTTCTTTATCGAAAATCAGGATCTGAAAATATGTATTAAATTCGCTGGCTGATTTTCTTTGTACAAAGGTATTATTAGTCCCAAAGATGTCAAAGCTAAATACGTTTTTTTTAATGATACTTTCTATCTAATGATAAAAAAAGACCCAAAAATTCGAATCTTATTATTTTAATATGGAAGTTGTTTAAACTTATTCAGGTAAAAAGAGTTCCGAGAAAATTAGCAATTTTGGATTGCAATGTGAAACATAACAATCTGGAAATCATCAGCAAAGATAAAATAGAGAAATGGATTTTACCATTTAAGCAAATGGAAAAGAGAATTTTCTACGAAGTTTGACTTGGTAAAAATAATTCAGATCATTATAAACGGCTGAAAACCGGTTGCCAGTGGCGGAAACATTCGTTAAAGGACTATTTCGGGGAAGAAAATACCAAAGAATTAAGTGTGCTTCAGAAGAAAATCAGATTTTTAACAAGACTTCAGTGTACTTCTTCTGCGCAAAGTATACTACTTGAATTAACTTAAGTTTTTAGAAATCTCTTGGATTTCCTTTGTGGTTTGCTACAGACAACCACACGAAGGGATTCGTGCGGTAGCGGTGAAGGGATTCGTGCGGTAGCAGTGTGTGGTATTTACTGTCTCAAACTTAAGTACACTTTAGAAAGTTTAAAAAAATATCGCAGAATTAAGTTCACATGAGGTGAAAATCAAAAATTTTCAAAAAACTTAAGTGTACTTCTTTTGCGTAAAGTATATTACTTTAATTAACTTAAGTGTTTAGAAAGCTTTTGGATCTACTTTGTGATCATAGAAAAGCTTAAGCAGCTTTATGCTATAATCCTATTTTAAGAGAATATTGTTCGTCATGGTAGTATGATTCAGCAACTGTCCTTTTTCATCACGGATTTCGATTTCCGAAACATGCATTGTTTTTCCTTTTCTGATAAAACGTGCCACAGCAGTTACCAGTCCGTCTTTTTTACTTCTCAGATGGTTAGAGTTGATATTCGTTCCTACACCATAATATTTACTGCCGTCTATGAAAATATTAGACAGGCTTGAACCCATGGTTTCTGCCAGAACACAGCTTGCACCACCGTGTAAAATTCCGAAGGGCTGATGTACTTTCGGACCTACCGGCATGGTAGCGGTCAGGGTTTCATTTTCCTGATCAATATCGATAAATTTTATTTCCAGTGTTTTGGCTAAGGTAACTTCACCTCCCCAGCTGTTCAGAAACTGTAAAATTTCTTCCTTATTTTTACCTTCCGTATACATATTTTATAAGTAGTGAATAATTTTGATAACTTCTAACTTCTAACTTCTAACTTCTAACTTCTAACTTCAGCATCATTTCCCATAATATTCGGATTCCAGTTTTCCGGAATTTTAGGAACAATATCATGTTTAATATAGTAATTCTGAATTTCCTCCATAATTTCAGAGAAAGGAACCGAAGCTATTCTTTCATAAGGAATAGTATAGCCTAAATACACAATATTTCTTTTAAAATCCCCGGCAGCCAGTACGATAGGAACTTTAGCCGCTAAAGCCATATGATAGAAGCCTTTTCTCCATTTCGGGACCCAGCTTCTGGTACCTTCCGGGGTGATCACCAGGCTGAAGTCTTCTTTTGCAAATTGCTGAGCTACAAAATTAACCAGGTCATTTTTCTGGCTTCTGTCGATGCCTATTCCGCCCAGGCCTCGGACCGCGCTACCATACCAGGCTTTGGTATGAGCATCTTTAATGATGATTTTTATCGGTTTTTCTAAAGACCAGTAGGCAAGGTTTCCCAAAATGTATTCCATATTGTGAGTGTGAGGCGCTACCACGAGGATACACCTGTTCAGGCTGTCGGCGTCACCCTGGAGAACGACTTTCCAGCCTAAAATTTTCAGCATCAGTTTGCCTATCAGTTTTTTCATAAATTCAGAATTAAAAACAAAAAAGTATAACCAAACTTTGGTTATACTTTACAAATATATTGAAATATTGTTGCTCTTAAAACAATCCGCTGATTAAATCTGCGATTTTGATTACTATTTCTAGTGCTAATTGAACCATTTGTTTACGTTTTTGATTGGGGTTATTAATTTTGTACGAAGATAATATAAATTTCTGATATGCAGTAATTAAAATTTGTTTTTTTGTGTGATGAAGAGAGAAGAAGAGTGTGAATTTCAAACCATTGGCTATCCATCCACACCTTCTGCCACTCTCTGCAGTTTATTATTTGGTTTTTATAGAAATTTCGTTTTTAGCTTCGTTTACTTTGATATCTACGTTACCTCCTTTCATCTTTTTGATATTTGATTTCATGGAGTCGATCACCTGATCTGCCTGATTGGCGGGAACCTTTTTTCCGTTAATGATGATGCTGTCTTCATCGTTGGAATTATACTCAATGGTGGAACCGTTTACCGTGATTTTATTTTTTTCAATTCTGATATTTTCTTCATCATCTGTATCCTGTTCATTATCATCAATACCATCTGCATTTAAGTCTCCGTCAAAGCTGATGCCATCTTTTTCCACAGGTATTACGACTGTTTTGATAGGAACCACCAATTCGTAATTTACACTAAAATCTCTGAACCTGTGTTCATAAGGATATTTGATGTAGTTAGGAAGAATTACCTTATTATTGATCACTTCTACCGGGATGCTCACATTAAGAGGTAAGTTGTAGCCTTTTGCTTCTTTTTTAATGATCAGGTAAGGTGTTTTAATGTCGGCTTTTCTTGTAATCTGTACATGAACCCAGTCTTTTTCATACACCGATATCTTATCAGAATAAAGGTCGTCATCGTATCCGATAAAGTTCTGAGGAATGGTTACCTGTTTAAGATCGACATATAAACTGTCAGAAGTGGTACTGATTGCAACTTCTTCGGTATCTTCCTTATGGCCTTTCAGAAACATTTCTTTTTTGGCCATGCTTACTCCGAAATAAGATCCCAGACCAATCAGGATAATAAATAAGGCACCGATTACCCAACCGATATTTCTGAGTTTTGTCTTAGGGGAGAATATCTTGATGCTTAATAGGCTGAAGATGATGGCAGGGATCAGGGAGCCTATAATGATGATGGCTGATAATATTTTATCCAGTCCGTTGTCATCAAAATAAAATCTGATTTCATTAGCTCCCGGAAAATTAGAATCCATTCCGAAAAGTCCGAAAACAACGAATACTCCAACGATGCTGCTCACGGCCATTAAAGCCAGGATACCTCCCACGATATATTTAAAAACATTCCAGATTCCGCTGCTTGCGTTATTGATATAAGGTTTGTTTTCGATGTATATTTCTCCGACTCTCTGGGTAGACTCATTGGCAAACTGTACCAATTTATTAGACTCACTCTTAAGATTGTCGAAGTTCATAGGCTTTCCCTTCATTTTCAGGAAATCTGCCGCAGTTTCCGCTTTTGGTAACACAATCCACAGAATGATGTAAAGCAATACGACCAGTGATGAAGAAATGGCTGCAGTGAAAATTCCAAGAACAAAAACGCCTAACCATATCGCTCTCATCGCTGTGATATCCATCCCGACATAGTGAGCCAGTCCTGCACATACTCCTGCTATTTTCTGTCTTTCAGGGTCGCGGAATAACTGTCTTTTATCCGTATATTCTGTTCCGGACGAGTATGTCTTTTTAGTGTTTTTTTCAGAATAATAGGCTTCCTCCTGTTCTTCAATTTTTTCAGGAGAACCGATTTGGGCAATTACTCTTTCTACATCAGAATCATTGATGACTTCACGTTTGGCCATCGTATCTCTGAAGATTTCCACCATTCTGATTTCTATATCGTGCATTACCTCATCTGCTTCCGAAGCATCCAGAGAGCTTCTCAGCGCGTTCAGATAATCGCTCAGCTTTATATATGCGTGTTCTTCTATAGTAAAAGAAAAACCTGCGAGTCCTATTGAGAGTGTTTTGTTCATAGCTTTGTTTTTTAGTTCTTTTGTGTTATTTGATTTACGGCATCTGTCAAGTCGTTCCAGGTATTCTGAAGTTCACCTAAAAAAAGTTTCCCTTTTTCTGTGATCTGATAATATTTTCTCGGAGGGCCTCCTGTAGATTCTTCCCACCGGTAAGAGAGAAATTCTCCGTTTTTTAATCTTGTTAAAAGAGGGTAGAGGGTTCCTTCCACGACATCCAGTTTTCCTTTTTTCAGTTCATCGATTAGATCGGAAACATACATTTCACGATGATTGATGAGGCTCAAAATACAGAATTCCAGAATCCCTTTTCGCATTTGCGCTTTGGTATTTTCAGTATTCATCTTTATAAGTTTTGTTAATGGGTTATATAATTCCGAATCCGGATCCTAGCTAGTCGATCCTATTTCGATTTTACATTACAAAGATATGTAATTAAAATGGTATTATGCAATACAAAGTAGTGTAAATTTTTATAATTTATATTTAAATACCTTTAAATCAATTTATTAAATTTTATATTGAATTTTTAATAGGTAGACGCGGTAGCAATATGAACCAGAAATTTGTAAATTTTTGTACTTTTGACTGAAATTTTATTAAGCCGTTTCGGTGAGATTTTTCAGAATAAACATAATTTAAGATGAACTGTAAATTTATATTTCCAATGATCCTTTTGGGAAATTTGTGTTTCTCTCAGCATACATTCGAATTAAAAGATGCATCACAGAAGTATGGAATCAAAATAAATGTTGAGCACTGTGAAGGGGAAGAATGCGGTGGAAAGGCAGTTATCGATTTGACTGATAAAAAAAGCGAAAAAAAAATCCAGACATTACATTCTGATGATTTAAACTTTTATCTGAATAAAGATCAGATGCCCACAGCCAATATTATACAGTTATATAATGAGCAGAGTCCGTTGATTTTTGATGATTTTAATTTTGACGGGACAGAAGACCTGGCCATCAGAAACGGAAATGAAAGTGGCTATGGCGGACCGTCCTATGATGTGTACGTTTTTAACAGGACCAGAAATAAATTGGTTCCCAGCGAAGAATTAACTGCGCTCGCTCATGAAAATCTGGGAATGTTTAACACCGATCCGGAAAGAAAAAGGCTGGTTACTTATTCCAAGTCAGGATGCTGCTGGCACCTGACCACAGAATATACCGTGCTTCCGCAAAGAGGTCTCTTTAAAGTCTACGAGCTTGAAGAAGACGCCACAGGAGATGACAAAGTAAAAGTGACGAAAAAAGAATTTATTAATGATCAATGGATTACCAATATCAAAGTGTATCCGATAAGCGAATATTATAAAGAAAATGAAAATACAAAAGGAGATTGATTTTATACTGGCAGTGGATGCCCTGAAAAATGTACAGCGAAGAAATTACAATGCCGATGATTGCCGAAGAGAAAATACAGCAGAACATTCGTGGCAGATTATTATCCTGGCCCAGATTCTGTTTCCCTATGCGAAAAGCAGAGCGGATATTGATCTGTTACGGGTAATCAGAATGCTTTCCATTCACGATCTGGTTGAAATTGAAGCGGGAGATACTTTTTTATTTGATGAAGCAGCCATGGTTGGAAAATTTGAACGCGAAAAAATTTCAGCCCAAAAGATTTTCGGGATTCTGGACGAACCTTTAAGCACGGAGTTTTTTAATATGTGGCTGGAATTTGAAGAAGAGCAGACCCCTGATGCTGTTTTTGCGTGCGCCATCGACAGAATCATGCCATTTATTTTGAACTCCCACACTTCAGGAAAAAGCTGGACGGAAGCCGGAGTGACTGAAAAACAAATCAGAAATATGCTGGAAAACGCGATCAGCAGGGCTTCAGATGAAATGGGTGAGGCCTTCCGGATATTGCTCAATTTTAATCTTGATTCTGAAAAAGTTTTAAGATAAAAACAAAAAAATGCTAATGGTACCAATTAAAATATTGCTCATCATTGTCTTTGTATTTAATGCAAAATTATACGCTCAGAAAAATAATGAAATTGCCATTCCTTATCGGGACGGGAAATTATGGGGATTAAGTGATACACTGGGCGTCATTAAAGTAAAACCTTTTGCCTCTGAGTTTAAAAAAATGGTGTACAGCAGTATTGCACCCACTTCCAGATTTGTGTTTAAGACCGATAAAGGCTTTGTCGTTACCGATCATGCAGGGAAAATATTTCTGCCGGATAAGGAAACAGCGGATTCTGTAAAGGTGGATGAATATCAAAATGACTATGTCTATATCTTCAAAAATTCCAAAATGGGATTGGTATATCAAGGTAAAAAAATTATTGATTGCCTGTATGATGACATATTCCTGTCTTTTAACAGAAGTTACGTCGTTAAAAAAGACCATAAAGCAGGCCTCATCAACAGTAAAGGAAAAATACTGATTCCGGTACAATACGATCGGGTAGTTCCTTCTGCAGACAATGATACTAAAGATTTTAAATGGACAGCTATTGATGGAGCAGAACGGATAACTTTTTCTGATGTAGATATCTATGGTCTTGGAAGTCCCGGTCCTCCCAGCGCTTCCGGTACTTCAAGAAGCTATACCATCGGTGGTAAAAATAAAGTAGCCTCAAATATTGATGTCGACAGCCTAATCAGAGTCCTGAATAAAAAGTACAATTTCGTCGATACTTCCTATAAAAGAAATGGGATGATTCTTGTTGAAGAGGATAAGAAAATAGGAGCTTACAGTACTGTTGACGGTAAAATAATATCAGAACCGGTGTATGACGAAATGACTTTTTTCTCCAATGATAAGGGTGGGATTGCCCTGAAGGTCAAAAAGGACGGGAAATACGGAATTATCAATAACAGCAGAAAGATTAAGGCCGAAGTCATCTATGACAATATCTATTTTGACGTAAAAAATAACGTATACATTTTACAGAAAGAAGGTAAGAAAGGCATTGTCGTTTTCAGCACGGTTTATGACATTATCCCTCCTAAATACAGAGACGTAAAAGCTGCAGGACCTATCAGAGTAAGCGACCGCTGGAACTTCGGCCTTTTTGACGTGGTGACTGAGGATCATAAGAGAGGTTTTGTCGGGGAAAACGGAATAGAATTTTTTAAAAATTAACTATTTTGTGGGTTTCAGCGGGCTTCGCCCGCCGAAACCCACAAAATAGTTCAGAATAAGAACTCGGGCGGCCGTCGGCCGCCCGAGCTTTTTTTATAAAATCTGAATAGGCTTTTTAAATTCATCAATGGCGACAAAAGTAAAATCTCCGACAATGGCTCTTTCCCGTTCATAAGAGTACATCTGTTCGGTATAGATTTCTACATTTACTTTCATACTCGTTTTTCCGACATGGGATACCCGTCCGATCAGTTCAACGATCGTTCCGGCAGGAATGGGTCTGTTAAAGTCTATTTTATCGCTACTCACGGTAACCACTCTTTTTCTCGCAAAACGGGTCGCTGTAATAAACGCTACCTCATCCATCAGCTGCATTGCGGTACCTCCGAAAAGCGTATCATAATGATTGGTCGTGTTTGGAAAAACAGCCTTAAAAATTCGGGTTTCAGATGCTTCAATTCTTTCTTCTGTAGTCATATTTCATTATAATTAATGCAAAATGAACTTTATTAAAACAACAGAATAAGATCAGGAACAGAAATTCCTGACACCTCTATCAGATCAATAAACTTCAAATCGCGAAAGTTTTTTGTTTAAAGAAAAAGGCAGGTCTCCTGACTTGTAACATCCTCATCTCCTTCCCATCCCGCTTTACGAAACAGTGGACTTGTGATAAAGACATTAGTTACTTACAGTTGCGCGACAGTTCGTGATTTTCACACGATTCCCTGTTAATCTGCAGTTAAGCAGAACCATTTTCTGAAAAGTATGTTCTGGAGACTGCAAAGCCGCCAGAAATTGCTTTTCGGCTGCAAAAATAAGGATAATAAGGAATAAAAGAGTAATTATTCCAGGTTTTTATAAATGATCTGGCTTTCTACGCGGCCTTGTTTTATCGTCCAGATGGTGGTATATCTGTTTTCACCGGACCCGTTGGTCATATAAAGAAAAATATGATCATTGTCGATCGCTGTTACCCCGACATTATTAAAATCCATAGTGGGCTGAAACATATTTTTAATGGCATCCCTTACAAATACAGAACCTCTTCCCGGCTGCTGTACCCGTACAGATTTAATCTCGGTTAAATCTTCGGGAAGCTCTTTACCGATTCCCCAGGGCTTTACCTTATCGAGTTTAACAATATTTCCGTCGGCATCTTTTTCCTGTTTTTTAATTTTTGCATACGACGGATAAATATCAATAATGACCTTTGTTCTTTGGTTTCCCGGAATTTTTGGATTCGTATCATCGGTGAAAATAAGCGATTTTCCGTTCTTAGACTTCGATGGGGTGAAAGGCGGCAGCTGATCTACAAAAACCACGCGGTTTTTATTCACCATTCCTTCTTTCGTAATGCTGTCGTATCTTACAAAAGGCTTTTCAGTATCTTCTTTTTCAGGATATTTAATCCAGATCCATTCGGTTTCCCCCGGAGCCGGCTTTACATAAACAAATACATCCCCCGTCTTCATCCGGATTTTATCGATGATTTTTCGGTAATTGTCCATTGGTACGCGCACCATAGCATATCCTTCCTCGGCTTTTACCACCCCAAAAGGTACTTTATTCTGTCCTTTTGCAAAACCCAAAGAGAACAGACTGAAAACGGATATATAAAAAGCTTTGTGTACGGAAATCATCATGAAAAATTTTTCGGTCTTCAAATATATAAATTAAATGCTTTTCGGCAGATAATTATACTGTTGTAATTCCTTTAAATCTTTAATTTGTTTTAAAAAAGTATCCGAAAGTAAATAAATATCATCCGAAATATCCAGAACTTCCTGATAATGGTGATCGGAAATAATAATTCCCTTTTTCTCAGATTGTCGGCGAATATGCCTTTGAATTTCGTCCGTCATCTTAGGAGATAAAGCGCTGAAAGGCTCATCAAGCAGAATAAACTTTGAATCAGAGTAGATCAGGAGAAGAATTTCAATCATTCTTTTTTCTCCACCGGAAAGATTTTTTGCCCTTTCACTAAGAAATGGTTTAATAATGCTCAGCTGCAGCAGTTTTTCTGTGTCCTCTTTATTGCAGAAAAGAGAAATAAGTTTTCTGATTTTAATGCCTTTTGGAATAAAAGAATACTGGGGCAAATAGGCCATATTTCCTTTTCTGTCCATTTGATTTTGGAGAACTTTATCATTGATCCGTATAAACTGTGAATCACCTTTTAGTGTTCCGAAAATGATGTTCAGAAGAGTCGATTTCCCGGCGCCGTTAATCCCCAGAAGTCCGACAATTTTCCCTGTTTCACAGCTTAAATAAATATCCTGTAAAATTTTTTTCCCTTTAAACGATTTATTGACGCTGTCTACATGTAATCTGTTCATAAAAATTTTGTCAGCATATTTACGGTTAAGCTTACTGAGAGCGTGAAAATCCACAGAAAAGATCTTGAAAACCCAAAGTTAGCATAAAAATAATATTCCTGTTTTAATCTCAGTTCATAAATCAAATATTGAGAGACCGGAAAAAAGACAGAAAAGCATAATCCGAAATGATGAGCACTAAAGCCCAGCTGTGCTGAGATCATGAGAGAAAAGATAACCGTTGGGATTAATAATTTTAAATAGAAAATCCACAAAATCTTACAATTTTTAATCATGCTTAATATGAAGTTGTTTAAACTTATTCAGGAAAAAAGAGTTCCGATAAAATTAGTAATTTTAGATTGCAATGTAAAAGACTAACAATCTGGAAATCATCAGCAAAGATAAAATAGAGAAATGGATTTTACCATCTAAGCAGAGGAAAAAAAGGATTTTCTACGAAGTTTGACTTGGTAAAAATAATTCAGATCATTATAAACGGCTGAAAACTGGTGCCAGTGGCGGAAACATTCGTTAAGGACTATTTCGGTGAAGAGAATACCACAGAATTAAGTGTGCTTCAGAAGAAAATGAGAAGATTTTTAACAAGACTTCAATGTACTTCTTCTGCGCAAAGTATATTACTTAAATAAACTTAAGTGTTTACAAATCTCTTGGATTTCCTTTGTGGTTTACTACAGACAACCACACGAAAGGATTCGTGCGGTAGCGGTGTGTGGTACTTACTGTCTCACACTTAAGTACACTTTAGGAAGTTTAAAAAAATACCGCAGAATTAAGTTCACATGAGGTGAAATCAAAGATTTTCAAAAAACTTACGTGTACTTCTTTTGCGTAAAGTATATTACTTAAATTAACTTAAGTGTTTAGAAAGCTTTCGGATCTCCTTTGTGATAATAGAAAAGTTTAAACAGCTTTAATGTAATAAGAATAAAAGTTTCACAAACTAAGAGATAAACATCGTGCTATACACTTACAAATTATAACAATACTACACAGATAAAGTTTATTATGCAATCCAATATAAAAGAGAGTGCCCAACAATGAACACTCTCTTTCTATGTATGAAATGAAAATCATTTTCAAATTCTCAAATGAATCCATTTTCAAATTAAATCCTTTCCAGTTCATCTGCATTTATCGTTGTTTTAAAAGTACCGTAATTCACGATCACTTTATTTCTGGAGATCTTTTCAATCGTTCCCACACTGGTACTTCCGGTAATACGGACCCTTTGGCCGACTTTCATCCAGACCGCCCGGTCCGTTTTACGTTTTTCTTCGATCTTTTCGTTCGTTTCCGTAATCTTTTCAATGACCTCTTCCTTTTTCAGCTGTTGTGTGATTTTTCTTTTCACCACCTGCAGTCTTTTGGTTTCATCCTTATCAGCACCGATTTTTCTGAACTTTTCCTGTTCCAGGATTTTCACAAAATCTTTTACGACATCTTTTCTGGACTTTCCTTTTACATAACTGTCGATAAAGGTTTCAATTTTATTTCCGAACTGAAGTTTGCGGTGTTCTTCCTCGTATAATTTCTGGAAATTAAATAGCTTCTGCTGAAGCTGCTCATTCAGTTTTTGCAGATTGTCACGTTTATCTTCCACCGATTCTTTTCTTTCCGCAAGATCGGTCTTCAGTTTCTCAACCTCATACTTTTCCTGCTGAAGCTTAACGATGGTTTTGTCAAGATTTACAATATCATGTTCTACCTTTTTCTTGGCAGAATGAATGATAAACCTCGGAATTTTATTCTTCTCGGCAACCTCGAAAGTAAATGAACTTCCCGCCTGTCCGACTTCCAGTTTATACATCGGTTCCAGGGTCTCTTCGTTAAAAAGCATGGCTGCATTCTCAGCATTGGGGAGCTGTTCCACCACCAGTTTAATGTTGGTGTAGTGGGTTGTAATGATGGCAAAACTTTTTTTATCATAGAAAAACTCCAGGAAGCTTTCTGCCAGGGCGCCACCCAGCTCAGGATCTGAACCTGTCCCAAATTCGTCGATCAATAAAAGTGTATTGGCATCAGATTCACGGATAATTCCTGACATTTTCTTCAGCCTTGATGAATACGTCGACAGATGATTTTCAATGGATTGGTTATCCCCGATATCCGTCATGATCTTGTCAAAGAAAAACATCTCTGATTTCGGGTGCGTAGGAACCAGTATACCTGTCTGTATCATCAGCTGAAGCAGTCCGACTGTTTTCAGCGTGATGGACTTTCCGCCTGCATTGGGACCGGAAATACAGATAATCCTGTTGTGTTCCGTTAATGACAGCGTCTGCGAGAAAATCGTTTTATTTTCTGCCTTATTCCTCAGCCACAGCAGAGGATGGAAAGCTTCTCTCAGCTTTAACGTTCTGTGACGGTTGATTTTCGGTAAAACTCCATTGATTAATTCTGCAAACTTAGCCTTGGCTCTCGTTAAGTCAAGATCAAAAATATACCCCTGATACCTCCATAGCTGAGGTTGGAATTCGGCCAGTTCTGAAGTTAATTTCCTCAGGATTTTATCAATCTCTTTTTTCTCTTCCTCCTCGCTTTCCTTAAGCTTAAAGTAATGCTTTACCACGCTGTCCGGCTGCATATAGGTAATAGAACCTGTCTTTGATAGCCCAAGTACTCTTCCCGCCACTCTTTTTTTATAAGCAGATTTTACAGCGAGCACGCGCTGGTCATCAATAATCGTTTCCCGGATATCATCCAGAAAATCACTCTGTCCGTAATTGAATAAAGCTTTGTTGAAATTTTCCTGAATCGCTTTTCTGGCAATCTGAATTTCAGCCCGCAAAGCCTTCAGAATAGGGGAGGCCTCACTTTTAACCTCACCAAACCTGTTAAAGACCTTATCTACTTTGTCAATAATTTCTTTTCTGAATTCCAGTACTGAAACATCCTGGATCAGGGTAGGAAAAGTTTCAGGCATGGTCGGGAAAAACTTCTGAAGTCTTCCGATCTGTTCCGTGATGGTTTTGATTTTGATGAAAGCGCTGTTTTCAAGACGGTAATTTTCGATCAGCATGAGCTTCAGCTCACTTTCGATATCCTCATATTCATCAAACGGAATCGCATTTGAACTTTCAAAACTCGATAAATATTCGGAGGTCTTTTTTAATGAAAGTTCTGCCTCGTCAATTTCCATCGGACGAAGGTGAAGAATTTTTTCTCTTGTTTTCGGAGAATATGCAAATGGAGAAATCTCCGCGAGCAATTGCGGAAATTCCAATTCGTTTAAATCTTCTTTATTTATATACACACTGCAAATTTAGTGAGAAAATGTGAAATGGATGAAGGACAATTTGAAAATGAGTTAATTTGAAAATTTGGGAATGAAGATTTTTAAAGATAATTTTGTGTAAATTCATAATGTATGGTAAAAATTATTAATAACCGCACTTCAGAATTCTCTGGTTATATATACCATGTAGCTCTGCTTTTCCGAGATACAATATCGGGATCATTAAAATAGTGAATCCTGAGATCTGAAGTGAACCAGGGAAATAAGTAATGACTTTCAGATCCACCGGTGCAACTCTGATTCTTTACCTTTGGATATTGATTCCTGCCGGATACTTTTAGATTTACTATGAGCAGCAGAAATCATTTTTTTTCTGTTTATTATATTGCATTCGGGAGAAATCAATTCATAAATTAAATCAATCAAATAACAGACAATGAAATTGGAAACTGAAAGACTCTTGTTAAAAGACATCAACGAAAGGCATGTTGAAGACATTCTGCGGATCCGGAGTAATGAAGTGATCAATCGGTTTGTCAAGAGAAATTCACCGAAAAATAATTATGATGCGCTACAATTTATTTTAACCATTAAAGAAAGAACCCGGAATAATGAAACTTTTTACTGGGGAATTTCCTTAAAAGATCACCCTGATCTTATCGGGACCATCTGTCTCTGGAATTTTTCGCAAGACCGCACAACCGCTGAGATTGGTTACGAATTATTACCCGACTATCACCGTAAAGGGATCATGTCTGAAGCATTGGCAGCCGTTATTCATTTTGCATTTAACCATTTAGGCTTAAACGAAATTCTGGCCATGACCGACACGCTTAATGAAAATTCAAAAAGACTTCTTTTAAAACATGATTTTGTATGGGAAGAAAATAAGGAAGATGAAGGCTTTCCCGAAAATCTGGTTTTTAGCCTGAAGAAATAAAAATAGAATATTGCTTTCTGACGCATGAAAAATAAGTTTCTATTTTAATTATTAAATTTGCTTACAGATTCTTGATACGCTCGATTAAATACAGTCTGGCGTAAAAATTGAATTTTCAAACAATCATTTCAAATTGAACCTATGACCTGGACAGAAATACTAGCCCCGATAAAAAAAACGCCTTATTTTACGAACCTTTGGGAAAAAGTGAAACAGGAATACGCTACTACGAAAGTTTTCCCCCCTAAAAATCAGATCTTCCGGGCATTGGAAATTACCCCTTTTGATGACATTGAGGTTGTTATTATCGGACAGGATCCTTATCATAATGATTACCAGGCCAATGGTCTGTGCTTTTCTGTTTCCGAGCAGGTAGCGGCGCCACCGTCTCTTAAGAATATTTTCACTGAACTGAAAGACGATCTGGGAATCGAGAGAACTTCGAAGGAACTGGATGACTGGGGAAAGCAAGGTGTTTTATTACTGAATGCTACCTTAACCGTCCGGGCACATACTCCCAATTCTCACAAAGACCTGGGTTGGGAAACGTTTACCAATTATATCATCAAAGAAATTTCAGATAAAAAAGAGAATGTCGTTTTTGTACTGTGGGGCGCTTTTGCACAGAAAAAAGCCGAACTCATTGATCCGGCTAAGCATTTTATTCTGAAGTCTGCCCACCCGTCACCTTTTTCAGTTTACAGGGGCTTTTACGGGAGCAAACCATTTTCAAAAATTAATGAATATCTTGTTTCAAAAGGGAAGAAGCCTATTTCGTGGTAAGATTTTCCTTGGTGATAGTTATTCCGATTCTGTATTTTCCTGCCAGAGCTTTGGCGCCATTCACAGATTCAGGATAAGGTGTTACTTCTGTCAATGTAACCGTATACCCGTTGAAAGGAGAAGATCTTTGGTGTTTTCTTCCTTCATTTTCTTCTGTTGCAAGATTTAAAACCATGGGTCTTGTAGCTAATCCCATGACCTCAACCTGTGCAATCGCAACACCTGCCCAGATACAGTTGACGCCTTTCGGGCATCGGCTGTCCTCGGAAATACCTTTGAAGGTTACATTCATGTCGTACTCCTTTAGAAACTTATTTTCTCCTTCGTTAAAATAAATAATGTTGCTTTCTTTATTCATGGGAGAGTCTTTAGCTGAAGTTACTGCTGAAGTCTTTGTTGAGGTTTTTGTTTCTTTCTGAGCATTGCAGCAGGCTAATGTCAGCAGTGCCAGGCTCAGTAGGGTGGATTTACAGATCATTATTTTGTTTTTTTAGATAATATTAAGCATATTAAGTACGACTACCAAAAACATTGCCACCCCTACAACAAAACTGAAACCTGTTCCGTAAATGAATCCTATAAAAGCCCCTTTTGTGGATTTCAGGGCCTTATTGATATCTTTGCTGTCATGTAATAATTCTCCGACAAATACCCCGGCAAACATTCCGATCAGAAAACCTAACGGAATAGGTAAAAACATTCCGATAATCATTCCCACGACAGAGCCGATGCTTCCCCAGCGCGTGCCACCGTATTTTTGATTGGTCTTAGCCGGAATCACATAGCTTAATACCACTGATATAACTGTTAAAATTCCGAAAGCCCACACATAGATCATCGGCAAATCGGCATCCGTTCCGAACTTATAGATTAATAATCCACAGATGCTCAGTAATAAACCGGGCAGAATGGGAAGAAAGGTGCCCAGTGCTCCCAGAAATAAGAGTACAAGGCAAAGAATATTAATTAATGCAGTATCCATTTTTTTAATTATACAGGCAAGATAAAAAAAAGTGGCCTTATAAAAAAGCCACTTTGTCAAAGAAGTTGGAAATTATTATAAGTTTAAGATGACATACTGCAGAATAACACCTGCGTTTCCGATATTTCCGGAAGCGTGGTTATGGAAAGTAGTGTAATAAATATATCCGCTGTTTGAAGATCCCGAGCAGGGTCCTACCGTTGCTCCCAGTGCTACCAGATAAGGAACCAGTGCCTGCGGTACAGAAATACTGATCTGAATATTTCCCGGAAGACTTATGCAGACGGTTGTAAAGGTTGTATTAGGTGCATTTCCGATCGTTGTATTCGGAATACCGGTTGCTGTAAAATGATTGGTTCGGATCATCAGCGCATCATTGGTGGCTGTTTCTTTAACCAGAACTTCCCAATAGGCCGGGTCATAGTTCACTATTTTTTGCCACGAACCCAAATCGTAATCAATACCTAAGGTGCTGAATCCTAAAGCTGTTGAAAGACCGGCACTGTTTACCGTAGCGGCTACCATTCCCGAGTTGCCGGTATTTTTAGAGCATAATTTGCTGTCAGGAACAAATCCTCCGGCAAGCGAACAGTTATTGGTATTGTTGGTACCGCCCACCAGATACGCAACATCCCAGTCGGAAGCATAAATACTGCCTCCATTGGCCACGAAGGTCGCCAGATTGGTGTCAATAGCAGCATATAGTGCTGTATTGGAATAATTGATTCTGGAACCGCAGTTCAGAAAAATGATATCATATTGGGCAATCGTCGTGAGGTTAGCAAGATCATTGGTCGTGATTTCAGTAGCGGCATATCCCAAGGTCTGGATAATATCTTCTATTTTATCATAAGAACCTTTCACGTATGCAATTTTCGCCACCTGGTTCAGTTTGGTCTGGCTGACATCAAGATTCAGATTTTCATTCTCTTTCACGTTAGCGGAAATTTCAGTCCGGAAATTGCTGCCATTACCCGTCTGAATATAAATCGTATGATTTCCGGTCGGGGCTTCAAGACTGAAGTTTCCATCTGCGTCTGAGGTTGTGTAATAGATTTTGTACTGGTCATCAAATGTAAAAACGGATGCGCCGCCAATGGGCTTGGTTCCGTTTTGTGACATGACCTTTCCGGTAAGTTTTCCGGTTTTGATGATCTCGGGTCCTTCATGATCGGAAGGAGAAGTAACTTCTCCGGTACAGTTGATTAAAAGTGTGAAGACCCACAGCAATAGAATCAGGTAATGTTTTCTCATATCTGCTTGGTTTTGATTTGTTTAGTTTTATTCAAATTTAGAAAATATTCAGATATAAATTCATAAAATATCGAATAAATTTTAAAATAATTCATTAATATCTGTAATTGATAGTGAATTTTTTACTTGTTTGCTGCGCTTACAGAAAATTTCGTATTTTTAGTAAAATCATTTAAAATTTTAATTAAATATTGGATACCTCTTGCTTTTGGGATGAAAATTGATGCATGCTTCTGATAAATATCAAACTCATAATTCCTAAATTCGCGATAATGAATGACCAGATACAAGAAACCAAAAATGTTTTACAGGAACTGAGTGACAAACTCTATATTTATATAAGCAGTGCATCACCATCAGGACTGGATTGGGTTTTCCACATTATTATAAAACTGGCTCTGCTCTGTGCTATATTTTTGGTGATTGATTTTATTTTTAAGTTTGTAATCAATTACGTTTTCCGTTTTTTTCATAATGAAAGCAGATATCCGGTCATAAGCTCTATATATCGCTCGAGAATTACAAATTCTCTGGCGCATTTTGCAGCATTGGCAGTTGTGGGAACGATGCACAGTTCGATATTTCCAAGCACAGCGCTTCCGAAAACCACGATTTTTATTATCAGGTCTGTCAATTTGGGAATGGTACTCATTCTTGCCGGGATGCTTTACAGATCGCTCACAGCTTTCAGAAATTATTTCGTGATCAAACAGGATTTCTACAAGATTATGGCCCTGAATGCCATCTCTGAGACCATGAAGATTTTAGGGATTTTTATTTTTTCAGTAGTCGGAATCTGTGTCATATTCGGGATCAGGGGCACCACGATTGTCGGAAGTCTGGGAGCAATTACGGCAGTATTGGTGTTGGTTTTCCGGGATACCATCTTAGGATTTGTAACAGGTATTCATGTGGCCACGTCAAAAAGTTTAAAAGTGGGCGACTGGGTAAGTATTCCAAAATACAGTATTGAAGGTAATATTGCCGATATCAGCCTACTGACGACAAAAATCAGTAATTTTGATAAAACAGTTTCTACCATTCCCACGTACGATTTGCTGACCACCGAGATTAAAAACCTTCAGGTGATGTCGGAATCCAATACCAGGAGAATTAAAAAATCAATTTATTTTAATATCAATTCATTTAAGTTTCTGACCCAGGAAGATATTGAACGTCTGAAAGAAATTAACCTGATTTCAGAATACCTTCAGGGTAAAAGTGATGAGCTGAAAAAAGAAAAAGAAAATATAGAGCATGCCGATAAAATTATTAACGGAAGACAGCTTACCAACATCGGTGTTTTCAGGTATTATGCCCAGAGATATATCGAAAATGATCCTGATATCGATCAGGAAGGGGCGATGATGGTTCGCCAGCTTGAGATTACCCCCCAGGGATTACCCCTGGAAATCTACTGTTTTGCCAATGATTCACGATGGGCAAATTTTGAACAGATTCAGGCTGATATTTTCGATCATTTATTGGTTGCTTCCAAAGAATTTGACCTGCAGGTCATGCAGGTAAATGTGAAAATATAATTAGAGATGTAAATACTGGGAAGCTCGAAATTAGTATTAAACCCTGACTTTTTTTAAAGGTCAAAATGCAGGAGATGAGAAGTAGAAGTGCAGTTTATAAAAAATAAGTAATTTTACGTCTCAATCTATGATTAACAGGTATATTAAAAAATGACAAAACTAAGTGTAAACATTAATAAAATTGCAACCATAAGAAATGCAAGAGGAGGAGAGACTCCAAGTGTGACGGAAGCGGCCATTAAAATTCAGGAATTCGGGGGACAGGGAATCACGATTCACCCCAGACCTGATGAAAGACATATTACCAGAAAAGATGTTTATGATCTGAAACCTCTGGTAACGACAGAATTTAATATTGAAGGAAATCCTCACCGTCCGTTCATCGACATGGTTCTGGAGGTAAAGCCGGAACAGGTAACACTGGTTCCTGATGCTGATGATGCCATTACTTCCAATGCAGGATGGGATACAAAAAAGCATCTGGATTTTCTGACAGAGATCATCGCTGAATTTAAAAATGCCGGAATCCGAACTTCCATTTTCTTAGATCCGACCCCTGGATTGGTGGAATATGCTGCTAAAACCGGAACAGACCGGATCGAATTATACACAGAGGCGTATGCTAAAAATTACATCAGTAATAAGGAACAGGCTATCAAACCTTATTATGAGACTGCTGTTGTTGCTGCAGACTTTGGTCTGGGAATAAATGCAGGACATGACCTGAGCCTGGAAAACTTAAAATATTTTGCAGATGAAATTCCTAATCTGCTGGAAGTTTCCATCGGTCATGCGCTGGTTTCCGAAGCTTTATATATGGGATTGGAAAACACCGTTCAGTCCTATTTGAAGAGGCTGGCAAAATGGTAATTTAAAAACTTCAGATGGGAAATCTCTGATCTAAAATAGAAAAATATAACTTATCTGTTGTCTAAATCTGAAGTCTGGAATCTTTTTATCTAAAAAACATGGAAATTTTACATTCAAAAATATTGGGCGAAAATCTATCGTCTACACCGCTATTAGTATTTCACGGATTATTCGGAATGCTCGACAACTGGGGAAGCTTCGGGAAGGATCTCGGAGAATCGCTGCCGGTTCATCTAATAGATTTAAGAAATCACGGGAGAAGCTTTCATTCCGAACATATGTCGCACGATGATCTGGCTGACGATATTGCCCGCTATATGAATCATTATGGAATAAGCAAAGCTCATATCCTGGGGCATTCCCTGGGAGGAAAGGCAGTAATGCAGTTCGCGATAAAATACCCCGCAATGGTTGAGAAACTTATCGTTGTGGATATTTCTCCAAAAGCATATCCGCCGCATCATCAGGGCATTATCAAAGCATTGGAAAGTGTGGATTTCAATACGGTACATTCAAGAAGTGAGGTGGAATCGGTATTGAATCAGTATATCCCTGAGAAATCGACCATCCAGTTTCTGCTGAAAAACCTGTATTGGGATGATGATAAAAATCTGAGATGGAGATTTAATCTGAAGACCTTATCAGATAAATATACCGAATTTGTCTCCAATGCTATAAAATTTGGCGTTTTCGAAGGGGAAACTTTATTTATTGCAGGCGGAAATTCGAACTATATCCTTCCGCAGGATGAATTTGCCATTAAGCAGCAGTTTCCCAAAGAAAAGATTGTTACCGTAAAAAATGCAGGGCATTGGGTCCAGGCTGAAAATCCGGTCGATTTTGCGAAGGTGGTTAAAGAATTTTTGGGACTGAACTGAATTGATTCTCTGCTGGTTCGATTTAGTTAAAATTTTCTTAAAACGGTGATTTATTTTTATCTGTATCATAATTTTTGTATTTTAGTTTCATCAAATAACTAAAAATATTAACTTATGAAACAGAAAAACTCAAAAAAACCTTTCTTTGCTTCATTTTTAGAGAAACAAATTCAGGATCCGGAAAAAGTAAAAGGAGGATCAGAAACAACAGCTGCTCTTGAAGATTCAGTAACCAATGCTTTAAGAGATAATGTAACGTCTCTTATCCATGATGGCTATACCAGTCCGGGTAGTGACCACGTTACGGCGAAATACCCTTCTGACGGTGATGAAGACGGCGTTAAGTTTTAAACTTATATCATCGTTGTAATCATGAGTAAAAAGAATTCAAAAAAACCTTTTTTTGCTTCGTTTCTTGAGAAACAGGTGAAGGAGCCGGAAACCATTACCGGAGGGACAGGGTCTCTTACCTCTGCCCTTGAAGACAATGCCACTACCCAGCTCAGAGATTCCGTTACATCTTCACTGCAGGATCAGCTGACAAGACCGGGGCTTGACCTCGTGTCCAGTAAATATCCTTCTGATAGTGATGAAACCGGAGAAATAATATAAACTAACTTATCATAAAAATAGTATTCATATGAAAAATAAGACTTCAAAAAAACAGCCGTTTTTTGCTTCGTTTCTTGAAAAACAATTAAAAGAACCTCAAAAAGTAAAAGGAGGGACAGATATTACAATCCCTGAAAGAGATGTAGTTACAAAACCTCAGTATGACATGGCGCAGACCCAAAAATATCCGTCTGATGGAGACGATGACGTTCAGTCTGTGTAAGATGACTTGTTTATATCAATGAACATATTAACAAATTCATATTGAAAGGAAACTTAGCATTTAAGTTTCCTTTTTTAATAAAATATAACCAATGATTCTCTGTATTACTCATTCCAACGATTTTTACAATATCGACCTGTTTTTTGAATATCTTACCTCAAAAAATATTCCTTATTTCAGACTCAATTCCGATCATCTGAACCATCTTCAGAAAATAAGTGTCGGTGAAGATTCATTTGAACTTACGGATGAATCCGGAACAGTCATCAATTCAAGAGATATTAAAGCCGTCTGGCACAGGAAATCATGGGGGATTGAAGTTCCCGGGGAACTGGACGAAGATTATGAAAAAATATTCCTGAAAGAATACGGAAGCCTGCGTTACAATCTTTTTACCATCCTGGAAGATCTACCATGGATCAACCCCTTCGGAAAGGAAGCAAAAATCGACGGAAATAAAATGTTTCAGCTCAGAATAGCAACGAAACATCATCTTCATACTCCAAAAACCCTCTTTTCCAATGATGAAGAGAAAATAAAAGCTTTTTTCCAAGAATATTGCCATGGAAAAGCAGTGGCAAAACTGCACGGAGCCATTAAAAAATCTATGAATGGGGAAAACTTTCTTTCCACGACGATCATAGATCAGGATAACCTGGAGCACCTTGCTGATATTGTCTACTGTCCCATGATTTTTCAACCGTATATCGAAAAAGAATATGAGCTCAGGATCGTTTATGTGGATGGTGAGTTTTTTACCGGTAAAATCAACAACAGCGAAAATGCAGACTGGAGGGTGGGACACGAAAGCTTCTTCTGGTCGGCCTATGAGCTGCCTGAAGACATTCAACGAAATCTTACTTCAATGATGAATGAGATGGGACTTTATCTGGGAGCTATTGATATGATAAAGGGCAGGGACGGAAATTATCACTTCCTGGAAGTCAACCCACAGGGAGAATGGGGAATGCTGCAGAAAGATCTTAACTTTCCGATAGCACAAAAAATAGCTGATTTTCTAATAACAAGATTACAATAACCAATGAACAAAATTTTAATTATTACCCATACGGGAGATAACTTTTCGATCGAAAAAGTAACAGAATATATTGAGAAAAATAACTGTGAGGTCATCCGTTTCGATGTGGATCTCTATCCTTTGCAGAATAAGCTGTCAACAGTTTTCGAAGATGGCCGGTGGATCAGTGTTCTTGAGACTGCTGATAAAAAACACCGCCTGGACGATATCTCGGCAGTGTGGTACAGAAGAGCCTACAATATCGGCAATGGTCTGAAGGAAGAGCTCGACTCTAAGTTTTACGGTGCAGCTATGGGAGAGATCAGAAATACCCTTTTCGGTTTTTTAGAATCTGTTGATGTATATTCCTTAGGTAAGCCGAGTATTTACAGAAGACTGGACAGTAAAGAAGAACAGCTGAAAATTGCCGATAAAATAGGATTTAAAGTTCCGGAAACCTGCCTGACTAATAATCCGGATCATGCCAGACAGTTTATCATTAAGCATCAGAATGTCGTGGCCAAGATGCAGACCGGATTTGCCATTTATGAAGACGGTGTAGAAAGTGTCGTATTTACCAATGTCGTTAAAGAGGATAAATTAGAAGAGATAGATTCGCTTTTATACTGTCCGATGCAGTTTCAGAAAATGATTCAGAAGAAAAGAGAACTTCGGGTAACGGTAGTGGGGCGCGACGTTTATGCTTTTGAAATCGATTCCCAACAGTTTGAAGATGCCAAGGTAGACTGGCGGAAAGACGGTGTTAATCTCATTGATAAGTGGCTGCCTGCCGAACTTCCCAAAGATATTGAAGAAAAAGTGCTGGAGCTTTTAGATGTTTATAACGTGGACTACGGAGCTTTGGATATTATCGTATCGCCGGAAGATGAGTATTTTTTTATAGAAATTAATGCTGCAGGTGAGTTTTTCTGGCTGGACAATCTGACGGAAGGAAACCTTATTTCAAAAAGTATAGCCGATGTTCTTTGTGATAAAGCACCAAGAAGAAATAATATGATTCTGGTATAACTTGTGGTGCCTGATATTACAGAACAATGATAACAATGGAGCGGGCGTTAGCCCGCTTTTTATATCTCCGGAGTCTGATGGCTTCAGCCGAAATTTATATTATCCCTGATAAAAGGAATTTAATAAAATTTAGGATGAGATTCTCCTTTAAAAATCGCAAATTTGCAGATGACGTTTTCGGATCATTTTTTTTATGAAAAATGAGAAATTTCCGGGATGAATATCATATTTAGTCATTAATCAAGCAGAAATATAATTTGATGGTTTTTGTAACGGGTGCCACCGGAATTTTAGGCAGAGTCATTGTTTTGGAACTTCTTAAGAAGGGCAAAAACGTACGTGCAGCCAAGAGACCTGCCAGCAATATCAATGATGTAAAACATTCCTATAGATTTTATACGGAAAATCCGGATGAATTTTTTAATAAAATTGATTGGGTGGATGTAGATTTTGATGATATTCATTCTTTGCAGGATGCGCTCAGGGGAGTGGATGAAGTATATCACTGTGCAGCAAAAGTAGGCTTCAATCCCAAAGACGATCAGGAAATATACCATACCAATATAAAAGGTACCGAAAATTTATTATTCGCCTGCGAAGGATCCGGGGTTCAGAAATTTCTTCACGTAAGCAGCATCGCAGTGTTAGATCTCTTTAATGAAAACGGAGAACTGGATGAAAGCTCCGATTTTAATCCGAAAGACGAGCATTCAGCCTACGCTGTTTCTAAACACCTTTCCGAAATGGAAGTCTGGAGAGCCTCTGCAGAAGGCCTGAATACCATAATCGTAAATCCGGGAATGATCATCGGAAGCGGAAACTGGGGCCGGAGCAGCGGGGAAATTTTTCCGACTTTTGAAAAAACAGGATTTACATTTTCCGGAGGAACGAGCTATGCAGATGTGAGAGATGTTGCCGGAGTCTCTATAGAACTCATGGAAAGAAATATCTTCGGAGAGCGTTTTATCATCATTTCAGAAAATGAAAAATATACAGAGCTCGCCCGGCAGATCAGGCCGAAACTGGGATTGAAAGAAGCAAAAGTGCTCACAAAATCTCTGTTAAATGCAGGAAGATGGGCTAATATCCTTCTCGGATGGCTGATCCCGCCCCTGAGGATGATTACAAAATCCAATATAGACGCTATTTCATCCCTTAATATTGTTTCCAATAAAAAAATCAGGGACAGAATCGATTATCAGTTTATTCCTGTTGCGGAAAGCATTGATTTTCATCTTAAAAATTATATTAACGACAAAAAGCTGAAGAAATGAACCTTGCAGAGGCAATTATTAATAAGAATATAGAAAAACATCCTGTAAAATCTGCAATAGGCTTTAAAAAGAAAGAAGAAGGCTGGAAAGAAATCAGCTGGAAAAAATTCGGTGATATTGTTTTTAAAACAGCCAATGCACTGAAAGAGGCCGGGATTAAGGAAAATGACCATGTCGCCATATATTCGGATAACTCTTCCGAATGGATGATTTTTGATATGGCAGCCATGTCTGTGGGAGCGGTTACTGTTCCGGTTTACTCGACCAATAATGCAGAACAGGCAGAATATATTATCAATGATTCTCAGACCAAAGCCATCTTAGTAGGGAATCAGGCACAGTACGATGCCTGTCTGGAAATGTTGCAGAAAGATAACAGCAGTCTTGAGCTGATTATCGTTTCAAAAAAAGCAGTCTGGATCAAGAAAGAGTTTAACAGCTTTTATCTGGAAGATTTTATTGCAAAAGCAGCGGCGACATTTGAAATCTGTAAAAAAGAATACGATGACGTGGCTACACTCATCTATACCTCAGGAACAACGGGTACCCCTAAAGGCGTTATGCTGACTCACGGGAACTTTATCAGAGCTTTCGATGCTCATTTTGAATTTTTCAAATTTAAAAATTTTGAAGAAGAGCTGTCACTGGCATTTCTGCCTTTAAGCCATGTTTTTGAAAGAAGCTGGAGCTTACTCTGCCTGTATGGCGGAGCAAGAGTTTATTTTCTCGAAGATCCGAAAAATATATCAAAAGCCCTGGAAGAGGTAAAGCCTACGACCATGTGTGCTGTGCCGCGGTTTTTTCAGAAAGTCTACGCCGGAGTTCTGGAAAAGGCTGAGGAAGGCTCATCCCTAAAGAAAAAAATATTCGACTGGGCTGTGGCAACAGGCTGGCAGACTGCAGAATTAAGGAGAAATGAACAACCGGTTCCTTTAGGTCTAAAGATCAAAGAATCTATTGCTGATGCGCTGGTTTTCAGTAAAATTAAACAAAGAATGGGCGGAAGACTTTGGTTTCTTCCCTGTGGAGGCGCTTCCTTGTCTCCGGAAGTGACAAGGTTCTTTGAATCGGTGGGAATACATGTAACGGTAGGATATGGCTTAACTGAAACCACAGCTACACTCACACTTTTTCCGTTAACTCATTTTGAGCATGCAACAAGCGGAAAACCCTTGCCGGGAGTGGAACTCCGGATCGGAGAAAGCGATGAGATCCAGGCAAAAGGAAACGGAATTATGAAAGGCTATTACGGCAGGCCCGAAGAAACTCAGAAAGTCTTCACTGAAGACGGCTGGTTTAAAACAGGAGATGCCGGAAAGATCGATGAAAAAGGAAACCTGATCATCACAGACCGGCTGAAAGACCTGATGAAAACTTCCAACGGAAAATACATCGCACCACAGCAGATTGAAAATCTTCTTACAAATAATAACTTTATTCAGCAAATTGTCCTGATTGCGGAAGGCAGGCAGTTCGTTTCAGCATTAATCGTTCCTAATTTTGAGTTCCTTGAAGATTTCATTAAAAGAAATAATATCCCATTTACCAATTGGGCAGAGCTGGTGAAAAATCAGACGGTGCACGATTTTTATAAAGATAAGATTAAAGAACTGCAGCATGATTTATCAGACTTCGAAAAAGTGAAAAAATTTACTTTAATGCCTGCTGAATTTGACATCAATACAGGAGAAATCACGCCTACGCTGAAAGTGAAAAGGAATGTGGTGCTGAAAAAATATGCAGATCTTATCGAGAAAATGTATTAACCGTTATTCGCTGGCGATCCGGTAATAAATTATGTAGTATCTTTAGGGTAAATTTAAAGTAAGATTCTTAAATTCCGTCCAATGAACCATGACCGGCAGATTCCGGTCAGCATTCAGGATGATATATGAACAGTAAAAAATGATGACAACACAAGAATTTCTAGGACAGGAAGATTTCAATATCAATTCAAAAACGGTTTCAGAAAGCTGCCCGTCCAATATTGCTTTGATCAAGTATTGGGGAAAATACGATAACCAGATTCCGGCCAATCCAAGCATCAGTTATACCCTGAGTCATTGTAAAACCATGACTGCGATGGAATTTATAGCCCATGAACCATTTTCTGTTCAGACATTTTTATCAGGGAAAGAAGAGCAGAAATTTGCTGCGAAAATAGAAAAATATTTTAATAATATCGAACAGTACCTTCCGTGGATTTTGCAGGGGAAATATATCATCAATACTGAAAATACATTTCCGCACAGTTCTGGAATTGCAAGTTCAGCTTCCGGCTTCGGCGCTATTGCCAAATGTCTGATGAGCCTTGATGCCTCTTTTTCGGGAATAACATCAGACGAAGAGTCATTAAAAAAAGCCTCTTTTTTAGCAAGGTTAGGAAGCGGAAGTGCATGCAGAAGTATTTACAGCGGTTTAGCAGTTTGGGGACAGTCCCAGGTAAGGGAAAGCTCAGATTTATTTGCCGTAAAATATCCTGATGATGAGGTTCACGAAATTTTCAGGGATTTTAATGACTGGGTTTTACTGATCCATGAAGGAGAAAAAAGTGTTTCGTCAACGGTAGGTCATGGGCTGATGAAAACAAATCCGTATGCTGAAAGAAGGTTTCAGGAAGCAAGGGATAATTTTGAACCGATGATCAGAATACTCAAAAATGGCGATCTGCAGGCCTTCATACAATTGGTGGAACATGAAGCGCTTACCCTTCACGCCATGATGATGATGAGTGATCCTGCTTTTATCTTGATGAAGACAGGAACGCTGGAAGTCATTAATAAAATCTGGGATTTCAGAAAAGAAACCGGTTTGCCGTTATTCTTTACACTGGATGCAGGAGCAAATGTTCATCTTTTATTCCCTAATAACGGCTCCGAGGAAACGGTTCAATCTTTTATTCAGGAAGAATTACTGCAACATACTCAAAATAATGGAGTAGTAAAAGATGTGATGAGGTTTTAAGATAAAATATGATAATAATAATATACTAAATAATTAAACAACTTTTGGTTTTGAAATTTTGGACTGATATTAATTATTTGACCTGTACAAAAAATACCTAAAGCATTCGTTAAGAATGCTTTTTTATTTACGTCATAAAAACAATTTAGCCATCTATATTCAAATATAACTTACGGGTTTCCACACTAAATGAGATACTTAACATAATAAAAAATATCTCTCAGACATGAATTAATTGTATATATTTATAGCTTCATCTTAAATTTTCACAATTATGAAAAAACTGAAAAAATTATCTCGTAAGGACCTTAAAACTGTAAAAGGAGGGGGCAGACAAGTTTGGATCGCAGAATTTTGTGGTCAGACTGCTACCACAACTCAGGATTGGACTCCTGCACAAGCAAATCAGTGGCTTGCTGAACTTGAAAAAAATTACTGTAATTAATTTTCATCATATTAATTATTTGCACTTATGACCCGATAAAGTTATAAGTGCATTTTTTTTGCAATCAAAAATAGTTCTATGTATTACTTAAAAAAATTATTTCAATTAATAGTCTTATTTTTTAATGTCTTATTTTTTTCTCAATTACATAAAAATGATACTTTGCGTGGTGAATTTACCTATTTATTAAAAGCCAAATTGAGTACATTAACTTGTGATTATAAACATGAAGAATTTTTTTCGTTACAGGTAAGTGATAAACGTGCATTTTTTGCAAGTAGACAATCAATTAAGAGAGATTCTACATTCCAGACAGTCCAACACAAGAAATTGGATCATGGTGGGATTCTTTTAAGTACAAAAGGAATGAATATACCAAAAACCCAGTTCTATTATACAATTATACAATCAAATGAAAATGTTCAGTTTTTTGAGTCTGTTTCAATGTCATTACTTACGTATAAAGAACCCGTAATAAAAAATTGGAAACTTATAGATGAAACAAAAATAATCAATACAATTACTTGTAAGAAAGCAGAGGTTAATTTTAAAGGTCGAAACTGGATCGCATGGTATTCTCCTGAAATTCCGTTGCCCTATGGTCCATATAAATTTAGTGGCTTACCAGGACTAATTGTCAAAATAACAGATGATAAAGAAGAGTATGATTTTGAATTAGTAAAATCTATATCTGCATCTAAATTAAATGATAAATTAATTACCATTAAAAAGAGCAGATATACAGAAGCCATAGAAACGACACCGCAAAAATTAAAACAGGCAATTAAAAGTGCTGATGCAAATACCGCTGGCGTACTCGCAAGTTACGGAACTACTATTATACAAGGGCAGGAAACTATAAGGCAACGACAAAAAGAAAAAGAAGAAAATAAAAAATACGAAAACCCGATAGAATTAGAAAATGATGAGTAAACAACTGATCTTTTTTGGTTGTTGACTATATAGGTAGTCTATCCATTAGTTGAATAAATATTCTTATCAATGAAATTTCAATAATATAATCTTTAAAAGATTGTATCAACGAACAATTAGAAAATGACCTTTCCAAAAAACTCTACTTTTGAACATATCCAATTCGGATGAAATTACACCGATACAACAGTTTTTGTTTTGGTGCTTCGACCTGAGCTTTTCAGTTCTTTTTCTTTAAATTCTTCTGATTTTTTCTTCCTGCCATTTTGATGAGAGGATCGAATTCAGGATGGTAATTGCTTGCTTTTGAACTTAAAAATTTTATTGATACCATAACTGCAATAAAAAAAGTCGAGATTGTTGCTTACCGGGTAATGACAGGATAACTGCAATTTTTCTTAACAAAGCTAAAATTCTCAATCCTCTGTCACCACTGCATCGCGGTCTCCGTCTTCTTTTTTACCCTCGCGGATCATCTCTTCAGCTTCCGCTTTTTCCTCATCGGTGGCGTGATCGATTCTCTCTTCCTGCTCTTCATTCTGATGATCTATAAAAAACTCACAATAAACAGGGAGATGATCGGATCCGAAATTTTCCAGTGTTTTAAGATCTTCAATAAATATTTCTTCACTGTGGAACATCAGATCAATCGGGAATCTCAGCAGTTTGTATTTTGCATGAAAAGTAGAAACAAAAGAACGTCCGATCCGGGGATCTATCAGATGGCTGGTTTTTCTGAACAGAATGGAAGATTTCGACCATGCGACATTATTGAAATCTCCCGCAACAAGTACCGGGTCTTCGATTTTGCGTATCCGTTTTGCCGTACTCAGGAGATCACCATCCCTTTCTTTGGAGGTTTCCTCTTCAGTGGGACTGGGAGGTGGGGGATGCACAGCGAAAAATACGAATTTAAAGCCGTCCCCGGTCTTCAGATGGGCTTCAATAGTAGGAATATCATCCGCAACGAAAAAATGCGTTTTTGAGCTTTGTATTTCAATGGTGGAATAAAAGTGCATTCCATATGTATTTTCAAGGGTGACTTTATGCTGGTAAGGATATTTTTCCTCCAGCGGAACCAATGCTTTTTCCCAATCTGCATTACTCTCCATCGTAATAAAAATTTCGGGACGGTACTTTTCTATGAGATTGATAAAACGTTGGTATTCTTTATTAAACTGATAAACATTGGCAGAGATAAAACTCAGCTTTTCAGACGACCGGGCTCCCCGGCTATGTTTCCTGATGCGGTAAAGAGGCGTGTACCGGATAAGGATGATCCCATGATGGATAAGCATAATGATTAAAAGTGCCTGACAATACCAGAAGCCTTTTGGATTCCCCGTGAAAAATCCGAACAGGAAAGTGAAAATGATAAAATAAGCAATCTGTATTTTACCAAACTCAGGAACACGAAATATCCAGTGAGGATTTTGAATTTTTGGAAGTATCGTTAAAATCAGTAACAATCCGGTTAAAATCAGATAAGCTGTCCCCATATATTATTAAAATAAGCATGTAAAATTAATTTATTTATCCGGATATCAGCAAATTGTTTTTTAAACTTTGTGCATTGTTCAAGCTTTTTTTTCCTTCCGAAACCTATTTTTCCTTATTTTTATTCAAATAAGATATAACATGAATAAATTAATTATGGCAGGACTGTTTTTTTCAGGCTTATGCTCTGCCCAGCTATCTTCAAAAGAAGAAGTCCAGAAGCCGGTTGAAGATTTATTTCTGGGCATGAAAAATGCCGATTCCAAATTGGTAAGTACTGTTTTTACAGATACGGCTATTATCCAGACCGTAGCGAAAGACGGGAGTGTGAAGACAGAAAGTGTTAAGGATTTCATTGCTTCCATATCAAAAGCAGAAAAAAATGAACTGGATGAAAAAATCACCGTGGGATCTATAAATATTGACGGTAATCTGGCGAGTATTTTTACGCCTTATCAGTTTTATTTAAAAGATAAATTTACCCACTGCGGCGCCAACAGTTTCCAATTGGTTAAACAAAATAATACCTGGAAAATTCAATACCTTATTGATACCAGAAGAAAAGAAAATTGCGAAAATTAATATGAAAATTCATCATATCGCCATCATTTGTTCAGATTACGTGATTTCTAAAAGATTTTATACTGAAATTTTGGGGTTAAATATCATCCGGGAAGTCTATCGTGAGGAAAGGCAGTCTTATAAACTTGATCTTGCCATCGGAGATCATTATGTCATCGAGCTGTTTTCGTTTCCTGATCCTCCTGAAAGACCTTCCCGTCCCGAGTCATGCGGACTGAGGCATCTTGCTTTTTCAGTGGAAAATGTATATGAAAAACGCCAGGAATTAATTCAGAAAGGGCTGATGTGTGAGGAAATAAGAACCGACGAATTTACAGGGAAAGAATTTTTTTTCACCCGGGATCCCGATCAGCTTCCGTTAGAGTTTTATGAAATGTAAATTAATGCGCGTATCCTGTAAAGAAACTCACCGCCATAATCGCTAAAACGATGGAAGAAATGACTACATAAACATAGTCTTTTTCTTTCAGATATCCGATCAGTGCGAAAATAATTCTCATCAGAGGAGTAAAGATCAAAAGAAGAATTCCCAGCTGAATAATTGCCATTCCTTCTCCTTTACACAGCGAATCCCAAAACTGTCCCCATACTTTTTCAGAAGAGGATCCCATGTCGAGGGAAGTGTACTTTTTCGGCATTTTAAAGCCTTCCAGAAACAGTTTGATAAAACCGATCAGTGAGGTGACAACAGATAAAATAACCCCCAGCCTCAGAAGGTTTCCTACCGAACGGTTCAGATCTACATCCGTGAAATTCTTTTTCATTATCTGAAACTTTTATTAATACCGTTATACATCATATAAATGGATAAAATGGTAATGACAATGGCGAAGAACACTTTAAGCTTTTTCGTCTTGGAAACCATCAGCGTCTTAGATCCTATGAAACTTCCTACTACGACACCGATAAGTACCGGAGCTACGATCACCGGAACGATTTCTCCTCTCTGAAAATAAATCAGCGAGCTGGCCACTGCCGTGACCCCGATCATAAAATTACTGGTCGTTGTAGAAACTTTGAAAGGAAGTCTCATCATATTGTCCATCGCCAGAACCTTCAATGCACCGGAACCGATTCCTAAAAGTCCGGACATGGCCCCTGCAAACATCATCATCATAAATCCGGGAACGGTATTTTTTGCCGAATAGCTTTTTACCACCCCTTTATCAGGAAAAGTGCCGTAAAGTTTCAGTTTATCTTCCAGACTGCCTTTGATAACGGGTTCCTGATGATCGGGCTTGCCTTTAAGATTCAGAATAACAGTCAGAAGAAGTATGCTGGCAAAGATGATTCCAATGGTATTGGGATTAAGCATTCCCGAAACCAAAGCTCCGATAATAGCACCCGATGTAGTGGCAATCTCTAAAAACATTCCGATTCTCATATTCGTGAAGCCCTCTTTCACAAAAGCTACTGCCGCTCCTGAAGACGTTCCGATTACAGAAATAAGGGAAGCACCGATGGCATAATGCATAGGAACACCGAAACCCAACGTTAATAAAGGAATAATGATAACCCCTCCTCCTAAACCTGTCAGCGAACCCAGAAGTCCCGCCGAAATTGCTCCCAGGAAGAGAATAATAATTTCTGACATGCTACAAATATAAAACTATTGTAGTAGTCTGCCAAACGTTTAAAAAAGATAAATTTGACGTATTTTTGCAGTATGGAAAATGACCTGAAATTATTCTACGTGATCCTCGGGGCCACCCCTGAAGGACGAAATATTGAGCAGCACGATGTGTTTTTCGGAATTGCGGAAAGTCTGAAAGACCTCGTTCCGGATATGAAAAATTTCTGGAAAGAAGCCCATGGGAAGATTCACGTCGACGCTTATCAGGAAGTGAAATTTGCAGACGGATATGAAGTAAAGATTATTGAAAAAACAGATCGTCCATCGCTGCATCAGCTGTATTTTGTAAACCTTGGCGGTTACAAAAGAGGATATTTTGAAGAATTTCACGAACAGCACCTGATGGTGGGAGCATCGATGGGAGAAATTGTAAAAAAAGCAAAATCGACCGCGTTTTATAAAACCATGGGGTTTGAAGGAGCCGTGAGCCATATCGATGATAAGTACGGAGTGGATATCGATGATATTTTCAACGTAAATGATATTCTTCCCGCCAGGATGAAAGAAAAATACTCCATCATCCTGACCAGGTCTGATGCCGAAAATCAGGAAAACCCAATGGGATTAGGTTATCTGAAAGTTGATAAAATTCAGTAATAAGTCTTCCCTGCCAGGGAACAAATGTTTATCAAATTAAATCTAACAGAAAAAATAAAAAGAAAAAATGAAAATAGGAATTTTAGGTGGAGGACAACTTGGGAGAATGCTGATCCAGGAAGCATTGAAATACGATGACGAGTTTTATACGCTGGATCCTGCTTCTGATGCCCCTTGCCACAATATTTCTTACTTTACACAGGGAAGTTTCAACGATTACGAAACCGTCCTGAATTTCGGAAAGGATAAGGATGTCGTGACGATTGAGATCGAACATGTGAATGCGGATGCTCTTGCCGAGCTCGAAAATCAGGGGGTGAAAGTGGTTCCTAATGCAGCGATCATCAAGACGATTCAGCAAAAAATCCTTCAGAAACAATTTTATAAAAATCATGATATTCCAAGCCCGGAATTCGAAGTAATGGACGGAAGTTCGGATGAGATCAGAATGCCATTGCCTTTTGTGCAGAAAATGAACACCGGCGGATACGACGGGAAAGGAGTTCAGGTAATCCGTACGGCTGAAGAGATGAAGAATCTGTGGCTACAGGATTCTGTGATTGAAAGTCTTGTAGATATTGATAAAGAACTTTCTGTCATCGTTGCCAGAAATGAAAGCGGAGAAACTGAAACGTTTCCTGTGACCGAAATGGTGGCCGATCCGAAACTTAATTTACTGGATTTTAATATCTGTCCGGTATTTCTGGATGAAGCTATCGAAGAGCAGATCGATGCAATCACAGAAAAATTCCTGAATGCCGTTAATTCTCCGGGACTTTTTGCGATCGAATTATTTTTAGATAAAGAAGGAAAAGTATGGGTGAATGAAACTGCTCCGAGACTGCACAATTCAGGGCATCAGAGTCAGGAAGGAAACGCCAATTCACAGTTTGAACAGATGTACAGAGTGATAAAAAATTTACCTCTGGCTGATACCGATGCTGTGATCTACAGCGGAATGCTGAATCTGGTGGGAGCAGAAGGCTTTTCAGGAAAGGTCGTATACGAAGGGATGGATGAGGTCCTGAAGATGCCGGAAACCTATATTCACCTGTACGGAAAAACAGAAACCAAGCCCGGAAGAAAGATGGGACACATCAATGTGTTAGCAGAATCCAGAGAAGAACTGATGGAAAAACTGGTAACCGTAAAAGAAATGGTGCGGGTGATCGCAGAATAATTTTACTGATTATATTAAACAGAATGATTAAATAGAGGGCCCCGAAAGTTGACAAACTTCCGGGGCATTTTTATTCGATCAATTTCTGAGTTTTTCATATCCGTCAGTTTCTGGTCATACGAATGGATTTTGCGGAAGGTGTACAGTGTGACATAATCTGAGATTTTTCAGCAAGTTATCCACACAATTCATGGTACCGAACCACGGGAAGTGGTATTATACCAAATGGGATATGTAAAAAACCGGACTGGCAGAATACCGTATAATTTTATATCTTTGATTTCAAATCTCAACCTATGACCGCTACAACAAAGAAACATATCGGGAGAAACATCGCAAGAATCAGGGAAATGCGCGGCATGAAGCAGGAAACCCTGGCCGAAATTTTGGGCATCAGCCAGCAGAAAGTATCCCTGTTGGAAAATGCCGAAACACTGGAAGATCTCAAACTGGTACCGATTGCCGAAGCATTGGAAATCTCTGTGGAAGCCCTGAAGAATTTTTCGGAGGATGCTTTCTTTAATATTATTTCGAATACCTTCAATACAAATGATAACGCTATCGCCATTTTGCGGACAGAGATTTATCAGCCTACTTTCAATCCGTTGGATAAGCTGCTGGAATCTTATGAAGAAAATAAAAAATTATACGAGCGGTTATTAGAGACTGAAAAGGAGAAGAGTAGGGTGATTGAGGAGCTGGTGAGGAAGGTGATGAGGGAATCTTGATGGTCTGAGTTTGTGAAAGTTTGCTTTTTTTATTGTTTTGCAAAGAAACTATATTTAAATGTTTCAGTTTTTTGGAAATAGGTCATTATCAGTTTATAATAGTACGGGTTCCCTTGATTGTGAATTAAAAAATAGTATTATATTACAGTAATAAATTTTTCATAATGGTGAGATTTGATGATTTATGGAAAAATCACCCCGGACGTTACAAGCCTTGCAATGAAGCACTGTTTCAAAACCAATGTGCGATTAGAATGAGCCAGGCATTGCATGATTCTAAGGTTTATCTGGTTTCTTTTCATGGAGCAAGGTGTTGGGAAAAGCACAAAGATGGGTTCAGGCATATATTGAGAGCCCAAGAATTAGCAGATTGGATTCATATGCATCCTGAAATTTTTGGAAACAGATTAAAGCTCGAAAGAAAAAAGTACCCCAAAATGAATCACAAAAGTTTCAGACACAAAGGAATTGTTTTTATAAAGGATGGATGGGGAGCTACAGATCATATTGATTTATGGAACGGTATATCTTTAAAAGCCGGGAGTCTGGATTATTTAGAGAAGGGAACAGAAATTTGGTTCTGGTTTGTAATTTAAATAAAAAGAGATGAAAATATTGTGCATTATTATAATAAGTATCTTTCTTTTATCCTGTGAAAAGAAGAATCAGATGGAGATTGGCCGTAATAATCATAGCATAACAGTAACAGATTCTACCGTAATTGATGGAGTTAAGTTAAAGTTAATTGACAGCAGCGGTGTAGGAAAATTAATTACAGATTCTAATAAATACAGAATTTCAGGGAAAATTAAAATAAAAGCGCCTTGTTATTTTTTAAGAGACAGAAATAATAAAGTTACCTCTTTTTCTTATTCTGATATAGGGGTTAAACATACTTTAGCAATTGTTGGGGATATACTCAACAATGAAGAAAAATCACACTATAGTTCCTTTGGTAAGGATGAGATATGGGGATTAAAAGTTCAGGGAATATTACTTAAAAATGATATCTTTTTAACAGATAAAATTGTCTTTGGAGGGCCGTTTTGTGTGAATATAGGGTTAGATGAAAAAGATTATTGGGCATTTGCCCATGATTAAAATTAAACAGGGTAAATGATATTTGAAAAGGCATCTTATTTCGTAAAATTTCTGAGCTCTAAGGGCTCACAATTTCCAGAATAACTTTTTTTACTCAGACAGTTAGTGAGACACTACCAAATAAAATGGTTTCCCTGTGAAGCAATCACAACATTACAGGAGTTCAAATAAGCATTATCTACCATAAAGAATAGATAGGATCACAATATTTTTATATGTTTCCAATTATTAAAAATTAAATTTACATCAAGCCGAAGAAAATTTAATTTCTCCAGGATTATTTTTTTTCATTCTTTATTCTTTAAGGCAAAATTAAATGTTATTCTCTTTACTTGTTTACTTGAAAATTTTCTTGATCACATTTCCGATTTCCATAAAATCATCATGGTTTCCGACAGAACGTTTTTCGGAACTCGTCTTGTCATATTCTGAAAACGGATAGATCAGCAGGTAATTGTTATCATTCAGTTTTCTGTTTAATAGCTTCGGGATCAGTCGCATCTGCGGAATAAATGAATGCATTCCTTTTTTTGCCATAAAAAGAATCAGGGCCTCATCTTCTTTCAGCTCCGAAGCGGTTTTCTCACCATCCTTCCAGCTTTTCATAATGATAAATTCAGCTTCTATATTGGCTTTTTTAAGGATTCTCTGCAGAATGTCCAGAATATTTTCCGGTGTATAGAAAACCATGGTTGCCCCGGAATTCCTGGCGATATTCCAGACCCTCAGCAGAGCATGGAAAAATCCGGCTTCCCGGTGCGCGTTTTCAGGAATCATCACCGCATATTTTTTTATGGTGGATAGAGGCTGCGCAGCATGATACACAAGAACATTCACATCATCATTCTGCAGATAACCGTTATAAAGATTATAAACAAAAGAAGGGGATAAGCCTTTTTCGTTTTCGAGCCCGATGATAAGGTCGGTAATATTCTGTTCTTTAATGACATTATTGATTCCGTTCACCACGTCATTGTCATATCTTTTCAGGGCTTTTAAGGAAACATCTGCCGACGCTGCTGAATCGGTTGCTTTATGAAGCAGTTTCTCGGCATTTTTTACAGAAGACTCGTTTTTATCTTCATTAATGACATTCAGGGCAGAGAGATTTTCCCTGTTGGTATGCGCTTTTATCAGAATTCCCAGATTCACCATTCTTTCTACCGTTTCTTCGTGATTGATGGCCAGGAGAATATTTTCCTCTTCGTGATTGTTTCCTGAGACGGTAGCTTCATTATCACTTTCCGCTATTTTCTGTGCACTCGACATCGAGATAAATGAGGAAATGGTACATGAGACCAGGATCAGAAGAATGCTGCCGTTAAGCACATGTTCGTTCAGCAAACGGATCGGTTCGCCGGTTTCAGTTTCAGAAAGAATAATATTGTATCCCACCATTACAGAAGCCAGTGTAGCTGCCGCAGATGCAGAACTTAATCCGAAAATAAGCTTTCCTTCTTCTTTAGAAAGTCTGAATGTTTTCTGTGTGGCAACCGCCGAAAGATATTTTCCGCCGATGGAAGCGACCAGCATGATACCGGCAACTTCTAACGTTTCCCAGCTTTTAAAGAATACCGTAAAGTCAATCAGCATTCCGACACTGATCAGGAAAAAAGGAATAAAAATAGCATTTCCGACAAATTCTACCCGGTTCATCAGTGAGGACGTATGCGGAATCAGCCTGTTTAAGGCCAATCCTGCAAAGAATGCCCCGATGATGGCTTCTACACCTGCCAGTTCTGCAAGAAGGGCTGCCAGGTAAATCATCACCAGTACAAAAATATATTGCGATATTTTATCATCTACTTTTTTGAAAAACCATCGTCCGATCATAGGAAAAATAACCAGGACAATCAGTCCGAAAATAATGAATGATACGGATAATTTGATCCAGAATTCCGTTCCTACCTCTCCCTGTGACATTCCTACAATCACTGCCAGCACCAGAAGTGCCAAAATATCGGTGATCATCGTTCCGCCTACCGTAATATTCACGGCCAGATTTTTGGAGATCCCCAATTTACTGACTAAAGGATACGCGATCAGGGTATGTGATGAAAACAGACTGGCGAACAGTACAGAGGTCAGCATCGAAAAATGTAAGATGTAATATCCTCCCAAATATCCTAAAACAAAAGGAGCGGCAAAGGTATAAATCCCGAAGGTAAGGCTCTTCCATTTGTTTTTCTTAAAGTCCCCCATATCGATTTCCAGACCTGCAAGAAACATGATGTACAGAAGTCCGGTAGTTCCGGTAACAACGATACTGCTGTCCCTTGCCAGAACATTAAAGCCGTTCGGTCCGATGACCGCACCGGCAATGATCAGCCCCAAAAGATGCGGAACTTTGATTTTATTCAGAAGAAGAGGGGCTGCGAGAATGATAATCAGTACCAGTAAGAATTTAAGTACCGGATCTTCTATCGGAAGACTCAGGTTATGGATGCTCAGCAAAATCATAAGTGTTTTATTTGGTGGAACGTATCAGTTCTACAGAGAATTTGGCCATACAGTTATCAACAGTGATGGTGCGTGTTCCTCTGATTTTATTGTCGGAAATATCATTAAGAAGAATATTCATTTCCACCTTTTTTGCGGCGGTGGAATCGGTCTTGAAATTCAGCTTAATTTCATTATGATCAAACTTTCCTGAATAGACTCTGATCAGGTTATTGTTATTAATGATCTTGGTAACCAGCTGTGTCGAATCGCTATCGAATTCCCAGGTATCTGTTCGCTGATCACCCACTACATAATCGCTGCAGTTGGACTCTGTACAGATCACTTTGCCATTCCACGAACCCGCAATTTCTTCCGGCCATTTCAGTATCTGTACAGAATCTTTTTTAGCGAAAATACTGTCTCTCATTTTCAGAAGCGACTGATATTCGAGTTCTTTTTTTGCGAATGATTTTTCTTTTTCCAACAGCTGCTGCTCCCGCAGTGCGATATTTCTTTCTTTGTCTTTATGATCACAACCTGTCAGCAGTAATACAATAACAGATAGAAAAGGAATAATATTTTTTTGCATATTGTCTGTCTTGGTGTAAACAAGATAAGAAAAAAAAGAAAAAATAAAACTTGCGGATGTGAGAGAAGTCTTCTCCTTAGTTCCGGCAAAGATAAAAATTCATCAAGCCGAATAGTATCAGGTCATTCAATTCTTTGTTTTTTAAACATCTGTGGATTATAATTAATGACAAATACTCCAAAAATAATCAGGACGGCCGCGATTATAAACTTTGCTGAAATCTCTTCTTTTAAAAGCAGCCAGCTCAGGAAAATGGAAATAATCGTGTTGACATAGGCCAGAATGGAAACCTGTACCGGGGAAACCTTGGTCAGCGCGTAATGATACGCGAAAAATGCCGCTACGGAACCAAAAAGGGCAAGGTAAAGCATCGCAGCAAAACTTTTTAAGCTCCAGTTTCCGAAATTATAATCTTCTGAAAATAAAAAAGCGAAGATAAGCTGTAATATCCCGGCAAAAATAAACTGATAAAAAAGATTCAGTGATATACTTTTGCTCTGTATTTTTAATTTTTTTGTAAAAAGAGTCCCTGAAGCCCATCCCAAGATGGCCGTGAACAGCAGTACGATCCCGATCCGGTACTCAGGATTGGCAAGATCTTTTATTCCATCCCAAAAAATAAAGACGATTCCGCTGAAGCACATCAGTAATCCGATAAAGGCCCGGAGGGTAAATTTCTGTAATCCAAGAGCCAGACTGCCCAAAAATACGACGATAGGCGAAGTAGCGCTGATCAGAGAAGTAAGGCTACTGGTCATAGTTTCCTCTGCAACAGTCGTTAAGCCATTAGCAATAACCAGCATCAGTAACGAAAAAATCAGCTGATATCCAAGATTTTTCCATCCGATCCAGCTAAACTGTTTCCGGTAAAGAAGGATAATAAGCATAATAATCCCGGCCAGAAACTGCCTGATCCCGGCAACAAACCAGGCCGGAATGGTCTCTACGGCAACACGGATTGAAAGAAATGTAGTTCCCCAGACAATGGCAACAGTAAGAATAGCGAATGTAAGTTTATAATCTTTCATATCAATAGCAATCAGCAAAACGATGCACTTTAATAAACGGAATGAATACAGTTTCCACTGTCTTCAGGTGACAGAACAACTTTTGCGCCTTTTTGCACGAACCTTATTAATTTTTTATCTTTGAACATCAAATAAACTGAAGAATGGTAGGAATTATTATGGGCAGTCAGAGCGACTTGCCAATCATGGAACAGGCTGCAAATTTTTTGAAATCTTTAGACATTCTGTATGAGCTGACCGTAGTTTCTGCTCACAGAACACCCGAGAGAATGTTTGACTATGCCAAAACAGCTCAGGAAAGAGGGTTGAAGGTAATCGTTGCCGGAGCAGGCGGGGCGGCGCATCTTCCGGGGATGGTGGCAAGCTGTACCACGTTACCGGTCATTGGTGTTCCGATTTTATCCAGCAATTCTATTGACGGATGGGATTCTGTACTCTCTATTCTTCAGATGCCGGGAGGTATTCCTGTAGCTACCGTAGCTTTAAACGGCGCACTGAATGCCGGAATTTTAGCGGCGAAGATCATCGGTACCGGAGACGCTCAGGTGGCAGGCCGCCTTCAGAACTATCAGGATGCTCTGAAGGATAAGGTATTGGGTACAGTGGATGATATTAAGGCGCTGCACCCTAACCAGTATGATTAATTTTATTATGACATCATAAAAAACATTCGCCCCGCAATTTTGCGGGGCGAATGTTTTTATTTTAACAGCAAATAAAAACTCTCCCAAAACAGGAGAGTCGTGTTTATTGCTCAAGCATATTGTCTCTTGTGTTTTTCTGCACGGCAATAGCGCCGAACAGGGCCAGCAAAAAGGCAAATGCATAAAACCCTTTTTCACTCGGAAGGATGGTTGCATTCCAAAGCCCGATGGCCAGTAATACAATGGAGGACAGCGTCGCAAACCAGCAGATTCCATAATAAATATCCGTTACCGGAATGTTTTCCAACTTATCACGCACTGCTTTCTGCAAAGAGACCACGGCAAATAAACCGTATAACAGGATCGTGAAATAATACCCTTTCTCATTGAGCAGCATTTCTGCTCTCACCAATCCTACGATAAAACCGATCATACCGGCTCCCAATGCAATCCACGATGCCGCAATAAATGCATTCGATACCTTTTGTTTTTTCATGTTTAATGTTTTTTTATCAAAGTTCTCAAAGATATAGATTTTTTACTATTCCGGGACGGGAAAATCCAAGGAATTGGTTATGTCATTAAAAAGAAGTAAGAATAATGTTAATTTAAAAAACGCCACAAAAAAGGGAAGTTCTGAAGGTCTTATTGCGTGATATATTCGTAATTATGTTTCACATATATATTTCCGTTGCTTTCTTTTCCGATCACCTGGGTTGGTAACTGCTTATCATTATATTGAATTTCATATATGATGTTTTGATTATTAATCCAATTTCCAGCGTTGTCTTTATAACTGATTTTTTCGGTAGTGTAGTTATTTGAACTTAATGCATAGGCTCCGCCAGTAGACACTTTAAAATATTTATTGGTGTAAGAAAAAGGATTTAATTTACCATCATAGGTGAATTCTCTTTTTGTAGTATATGAAAATGTTCCTCCGCTTACAGAGATTTCTGAAGAGATATTATCCCCGGTATAAGTGTATGATGAGGTACTTGGCTTTGTACAATCTCCGGACTGGCACTGGGTATATCCGCTTACTTTACCATTGTTATAGGTGTAATTTACTGTCCGGTTATAGTCTGAATTGCTGTAGATGGATTTAACTTTTTCAAGCTGTTCACCATTATAAATATATTCGGCGTAATATTCTAAACTGCCATCCGCTTTATAATAGTTTGTTTTAATAGGTCTTCCTGCCATATCGTACTGAAAAACCGAAGTTCTCCCGGCAGATACAATTTTGCTGAGTTGCTTCTGGCTATTGTATTCCAGCGTTGTTACAGTAGTTTCAGGATTTGCCGGATTATCATAATAAACCGTTATAATTTTGCTTAACAGGGCAGGCGGTGCAACCGCAGGATCTGTAATTATTACCGCAGTATCATCACTACTGTTGCAGCCTGTGAAGAATACCACTGAACTCATCATGCTTAAAAGAAAGTATTTTTTCATTCGTGTCATAATTTTTTTAATGTGCAAAATAAAAATAATCAATAATTTAGAATCATTAAAAAACTCTCCGATGATTCGGAGAGTTCTGTATATCAGGATTCATCTGTAATTCGGCAGGATCTTACAGATTAAATCATTTTCTAGTATCTGTAATACTCAGGTTTGAACGGTCCTTTCACGTCTACACCGATGTATTCAGCCTGTTCAGGAGAAAGCGTTTCCAGTTCTACACTTAATTTCTTAAGGTGTAAAGCAGCTACTTTTTCATCCAAATGTTTAGGCAGCATATACACTTCGTTTTTGTACGCTGCAGCGTTGTTCCAAAGTTCGATCTGAGCCAGAGTCTGGTTGGAGAAAGAGTTGGACATTACAAATGACGGGTGACCGGTAGCACATCCAAGGTTTACCAATCTGCCTTCAGCAAGAATAATTACTTCTTTACCTTCTTCCAGGGTATAGATATCCACCTGAGGCTTCACTTCAGATTTGGTGTGACCGTAGTTTTCGTTTAACCATGCCATATCGATTTCGTTATCGAAATGTCCGATGTTACAAACGATCGCCTTATCTTTTAATTTTAAGAAGTGCTCTTTTCTTACAATGTTGAAGTTACCGGTAGTCGTGATAACGATATCTGCGTTATCAACAACAGTATCTAATCTTTTTACTTCGTAACCGTCCATAGCAGCCTGAAGCGCACAGATCGGGTCGATTTCCGTAACCGTAACGATAGATCCGGCACCTCTGAAAGAAGCAGCAGTTCCTTTACCTACATCTCCGTATCCGCAAACAACCACTCTTTTTCCGGCTAACATCACATCGGTTGCTCTTCTTACCGCATCTACGGCAGATTCTTTACATCCGTATTTGTTATCGAATTTAGACTTTGTTACAGAATCGTTAACGTTGATGGCAGGCATTACCAAAGTTCCGTTCTTCATTCTTTCGTACAGTCTGTGAACACCGGTAGTTGTTTCTTCAGAAAGTCCTTTGATATCTTTTGTGAATTCAGGGTATTTATCGAAAACCATATTCGTTAAATCTCCACCGTCATCCAAGATCATATTTAACGGCTTTCTGTCTTCACCGAAGAATAAAGTCTGCTCAATACACCAGTCGAATTCTTCTTCATTTAAACCTTTCCAGGCATAAACCGGAATTCCTGCAGCAGCAATGGCGGCAGCAGCGTGATCCTGTGTAGAGAAAATATTACAAGAAGACCAGGTAACTTCAGCTCCTAAAGCAACCAGCGTCTCGATAAGCACAGCAGTCTGGATCGTCATGTGAAGACATCCTGCGATTCTTGCTCCTTTTAATGGCTGTGACGGCCCGTATTCTTCACGGATGGCCATTAAACCAGGCATTTCTGCTTCAGCAAGGGTAATTTCTTTTCTTCCCCATTCAGCAAGGGAAATGTCCTTCACTTTGTAAGGAACGTATTGTGTTGTAGTACTCATATGTAATGAATAAGGTTTTAATTCAATTGATAACGAACTGCAAAATTACGATTTATAATTCAGATACAAAAACGACACATCAATTCGGTCATATGAGATTTTACATAGCCAATATTATTTTTCTTTATTCTAAATAAACTATTTTTGCCATAATAAATTTTTTATTCTATGAACCATACCCATACCCAGGAAGACGCTCAGAAACAGGCAAAGCCTCTAACTCCGAAAGTAAAGGAACTGATCGCCCGCACCAGGAGTGTCATTTTAGCCACCGTTGATGCGGAAGGAATTCCCAATTCAAGTTATACACCTTTTGTTGAAATGAACAACACTTTTTACATTTTAGTATCATTCATGGCAAAGCATACCAAAAACCTGGCTGACGGAAGAAAAACTTCAGTGATGTTTATTGAAGATGAATCCTCAACCAAGCAGATTTATGCCCGTGAAAGACTGACGATCGAGGCGTCAACCTCGCAGATTGAAAGAGATTCTGAAGTCTGGAATACCGTTGTTGTCGAACTGAAGGAAATGCACGGAAAAGTAGTAAACGTTATCGCTGAAATGAAAGATTTCATCTTAATCGGTCTTCATCCGATCAAGGGCTCGTATGTAAACGGATTCGGAAGTGCCTATTTTGTAGATCAGAATCTGGAGATCATGGAACACAGAAACGACGTAAACCATCAGTATAAATAGTACCGATGAGAACCGCAAGGTTCAACGGTTAAGTCTTTCATATTTTAATTTCTAATAGGATTATAATTCACTTGAATCTGGGTTTGAGTGAATTTTTTATAAACTGGCTTTAACTTATAGTACTGAACTAATATATAACTACCTAATAAGAAAGATTTGATACTCCGATTGAAATCTGTTAAAAAAAGGTGAAAAAATTTAAGCATCCAAGGGGATCCTTTCAGAACGAATGATAAGTTAATATCAATGAGATGGTTTTTCTTCCCATTCAAATGTTTTTTCAAGATGAGGTCTTACAGTAACTATTTTTCCGGTACTTCCGGCAACCTGAGCATTATTCATATATTGATTCCCTTTCTCATCCTTTAATTGAATATAGTCCTGTACCTGTATCTTAGTAAAAGTTTTAAACTGTGGATTGAAGTCAATTTTGCTTTTGTCATTGAGATCAACACTAATCGCTTTCCATATGTCATAATCTTTACTGTCTACCCGTACATCAAGGATGGTGCCCGGAAGACCATAAAATTTAAAGGGACCAATAGGGTACGGTATTTCTTTTGTAAAATAAGCCGTAACCGATGAACCACGAAAAACAGTTGTTGCTTTAAAGCATTCATAACCAAGAATCTTTTTAGAAGTCTTATAATCTATTGCCCATATAATATCGGGAACATTATCATGAATAAAAAAGTCTCCTTCATTTTCCAAGTATTGGGTATAGAAAAAATCTTTGTTTTGATCTCTAGGATTTATTTTAGAGATAAAGTAAAAAATCTTTTTGTATTTTCCCTTTTTTACCATCGCTAAACATAATATTACCATCCTGTTTTGATAGAACATTTAAGCCATCTGTATAAAGGTCTTCATATACATTTGCAATAGGTGAACGAACATTCAAATACTTTATATGGATCTTTTTTGTTTGGGAATTAAGTATCTCGGGAATAGAGATAAGAATGATAAAAAGAAACCTAATCATACTTACATATTTATTATATCTTGATTCATTTGCTGTACTCTGTACCCTTGCGCTCTTATAGCTGAAGGTACTCCAGACTGGTAAGTCATACAAAATTTTAGATTCATTTGACCAGATGTGTACATTAAAGCTGAATTAATGAGTTTTTAATTTTTTTGCTGTAAAATATTTGAAAATATAATAAATTAATAATCCGTTATAGGCTTATCTAAATTTGAACAATCAATTTTTGTAATTTCTTCTTGCAAGCTGTCGTGTAATTGTTTGTTTCCATTTATTCGAGTAATATATTTGTTTTCCTCATTAATACTAACAACAGAGACCGAATAATAAAAATATTTAATTAAATTTTTTTCAATGAAGCCAAAAAATTTATCTGGTTCAAAATCTTTATATATTATTAAAAATGTTGATTCTGTATATCTATATATTTGATGAAAGTTAGATGAGGCAAGAACACATAATAAAAATTTTCTTGCTTTATTATGATCGTTTTTAAAATCACTTTCACAATTTTTCACATCATAAGATAAATGATATAATGTCATAATTATTAATTTAATTGTTTCGTCAATATTACAAACAAAAACAACATCTTCATTACGGAAAACCGTAACGAGGAGGGTGTATCATAACTAAACCATGTGGGTTGAGAATCTTTAAACGAAAATCCTTCTCATACAGGAGGGATACAGGAAAATTTAGTAAAAAAGGCCGTTTTTACGAGTTGTGAGACGGTCTCTTTTGCTAGTGTAAAATTAGTACGTAGACGCCATAAATTATTATATAAATCTGATCGGGATTCATATAATGACAACTTAGACAAACAAAATTTGTGTCTCAAATTAGCTGTAAAATGAAACTTTGGATATAAAAACAAGGTGGGCTAAAAACTTTCTTTAATCTTCGGTAACCGTCATCTTTCAGCCAAAATTATTTTTACTAATTTTGTATCATAAATATATCCATGCCTCTTTACCGCGATTTTTCAGATGATACTGCCACCATTCTTGTATGGAAATACGATGAGAAGGAAGATTTGAATATTCATGAGCTTCTGGAGCCTGAAAATGCCGACAAAGTAAAAGATTATCATCCGAAAAAATTACTGGAGGTATTAATGGTCCGTAAACTGCTGAAAGGTCTGAAGCCGGATTCCAAAATATTATATAAAGACAGGGAACCGTTTTTATCGCCCAAAGATGCAGAAATTTCCATTACCCATTCTTTTCCTTTTGCTGCAATTGCGATTTCCAAAAGCAAAATAGGAATCGATATTGAAAAATTTAATCCCAAAATTTTACGGGTTATTGACAAGTTCACTTACGAAAATGAAAGAGGATTTATTCCCTTTGACAATGAAGTGACTTACTACACCATCATCTGGAGTGTAAAGGAAAGCATGTACAAAATTCATCATTCCAAACACTGGTCACTGAAAAAACATTATGACGTGAGACCTTTTGAATTAAAACATCTTCATCATATTAAGTGTAGAGTGTATGACGACCATATATCTGATGAATTCAAGGCCAGGGTAGAATTTTTCGATGACTACTGTTTTACGATTGTTGAAGAGTAGCTGTTCCTGCAGTAGTCATATTTTTAGACTCGTTTTTATAATTTTCAATTACCTTTCGCTGTTCTTTGGCAACATCATAGATCAGCTCAAGAACGTCATGAATATTTTTAAGTTCTGTTAAATGAGATATTTTATCCGGATCTCTTCTGTCGTACCCTTCATTTTCTATGAGTTCGGTTTTTCTTTTTAGGATCAGATCCTCAAGTGATGAATCTTCAGGTTCGATGCGGCTTTCCATTTTTAGAACCTCACTTATGGTATCACCATTCAGAAGATTGGAGACCTGCTGCATTTCTGCCTCAATTTTTTTGCTCCAGCCTTCAGCATCTATCTCAGGATATTTTTCATTATCTTTCACATACTGCGAAAGAGAAGCGGTGTAAGCAGTCACCAGATGAGAAGTGGCCACAAACTGATGAACGACTTCCAGTTTTTTCTGCTGATTTTTCGGCTCGGAAATCATTCTTTGAAAATTGTCCGAAAGATTGGCCAGGGAGATAATAGCATTTTTACGTTTTACTTTATAATCCTCAAGGTTGTGCTTTTCGTCCAGAAACTTAGCAATAACACTCTGAAAATAACTCAAATTGCATTCAGCCGATTTTCTCATCAGATCAAGATTCTGAGTGTGCTCCCAGACCGGAAGAACAATATAAGCGACCAAAGAAGTGATTAAACCTGCAATAACCGTATCAACAATCCGGTCTCTGAAAATAATATCGATGTTGCCCGGGCTTAAAAAATTAAAACTCAGAAATACATAAATGGTCATGAACAGTACGGCCCAAAAGTATTTCCCCTTTAAGAAACTGAAACACATGACCATACTTAAAAGCAAAATACCAAACAGCAGGGCATTGATATGGATGACATGCAGGATTCCATAAGCAATGACCGCCCCGACAATGGTTCCGTATAGCCGCAAAAGATTTCTTTTTTTGGTAATAGAGTAGGCCGGTTTCAGGATAGCGACCGTGGTAATCAGAATCCAGTAGGTGTGCCCGATCCCTAAAAACTGAAACAGCGAAAAGGAGTATCCTATCAGCAAAGCGATGGTAATTCTCAGTGCATGGCGAAAATGGGAGGAAGAAAAAGAAATATTATTCCTTAAAACCCTGAAATTCAGCTTTTCTTCATTAGGCATGAATTTCCTTAAATCCAATCCTGTTGAAAGGCTTTTTGCCAGTTTTACGTTTTGTGAAAAAACTTTATAAATCTCATTGATCTCTTTGGTGATTTCATTAATGCGCATTAAGATCTGGCGCAGAATCATGAAATTTTCAAAATTATCCGGAGAGATTTTTTTATTTCTGAGTTCGAAATAATGATGATTCAAATTTCTCAGTTCTTCATCGAGATCATAAACAGGTCTGGCTTTTGTTCCAATCTGGAGAGAAATTCCGATATTGGTCATTTCTTCTGCCAGCAGATTCAGATAATCGTGAATACTGACCAGGATGGTCGTATCCTCAAAACTTTTCTGAAGTTTTTCATAGTCACTTTCCGAGGTCATTAATTTCTCATGAAGATCCATAGAATTCAGCAGCATCAGCATCAGCAAACGGCTGGTCGTGGTGGATTCATTCACAATGACCCGGGTTTTGAACACCGTTTCCCTGGTTTCTTCCTGAAGGTTTTTTATTTCGATCTGCTTGGCAATTACCTGCGTAGTCAGTTTGTCGAAGTCCGGATTTTTTTCGTAATAATTGGCCTTGATCTTTAAAAATTCGGCCAGCTGAAGATAGTTCTCACCGATCATCTGGCTTGCCAGTTTGTAAGGCTGAATGGTAGTAACAATTAAAAATATCAGCAGAAACCAGATACATCCTGATGCAAAAATCAGTAAGCTTTTAAAAATATCGGCTCCCGTCAGGTGCCCGTCGATGAATATGGCCATCACCACTAGAGACAGTGAGCCTACTGCCGCCAGTCTCTGCCCGTACACGCCAATTAATGAAAAGAACATTCCGAAGATGATGATCTCCGCAAAAACCAGAATCTTCACATGCATGACCATACTGGCAATGAACGCTACGAAGACAAAACAGAAAATAGCAAAGGTAAGTGCATTTCTTCTTCTGATAAACGGTCCCGGCTGATCGGTGAGAGCAACAAAGCTGGTTCCCAGGGGGAAAAGAAAATATTCTTTTAAAATACCGAAGTGGGCGAGGACCAGACAGGGCAGAACAGTAGCCAATGTAATCCTGATGGCAGAATATACATATTGGCTGGTTACGAATTTTTTGAGTTCCGCGGAATAATTCATATTGCAAAAATACTTATAGAAAATAGAAAAGCCTTATAAAAATAAGACTTTTGTAGAGATATCTTAGGGTATTGAATTTTATTTTAATGTGAATTGTGAACAGTCATTATAAGCAGTCGATTTATTGCGGCACTAAAATGATACATTCTGGCTGTGGGCAAGATGTCAGCTAAAGATTTCGGGCAGATTCCGGAAGGCTGAAACCAAGGATAGGAGAGAAGCGAAAAGAGCTTCAAATGACAGGTCTGCTTTTAGTAAATTCAGATCACTGAGTGTGGAGTAAATCAAAAAAGCCCCATAAAATGAGGCTTTGTATCAGAGAAGATATATTTTTAATAATCTACATTAGAGGTTTCATCACCGATATTCCAGGTAAGACCGAAACGAAGGGTGTTATCCAAAGCAGTATTAATTTTAGACATATTGATCAGGTAAGAAATATCCAATCCGAAAGAACGGTATTTTAAGCCAATACCCGCCGTAGCAAATTGTCTTGCTCCCTGCTCTTCACTTTCGTGAAAATATCCTGTTCGCACTGCGAAGGCATTGTCATAAGAATATTCCAGCGCACCGCTATACATAATAGAGTTTTTGTTATCGAACGATTTTGAAATACCCTGTATTACACCTACGTTAGGCACCGCATAGATGGGCTGTCTTGTATTAGGATCCATTCCTACAAATTCAGAACCCGGAACTAGGATCTTAGAACCTTCAACACTGATTCCAACCCGGTTCATATCATCCAGGTACATATCATAGCCTACCCCTAATCTGGCCATGGTCGGAAGATAAGATCTGGATTCTTCATTTCCTGTATAATCCAACTTCGGACCAAGGTTCTGAACGGCAAAACCGGCGTTTATTTTACCATCCATATTTCCTAAACCTGAAAATTTTGGAGAAGTATAATAACCCGAAATATCTACCGCAAAAGAGTTAGCAGGCTTAAGGGTCGTATCTGTGTTGAACCCTCCGGCTAAATCGGAACGGATATATCTACCCGTAACGGCCATTGAGTAAGAATCTGAAAGTTTAAGACCATAAGCAATATCAATAGAGAATTCGTTTGGTTTCGAGGTACCCATGGAAGTTACATCATTTCCTACTAACTGAGTAAGGTCTACTTCCCCCATATTAAAGTAATAGATACTCGCAGAGATGGTAGATCTTTCTTCCTGCCCTAAGAATTTATGGAACGCTCCATATAGCAAAAACACATCATTGGTAAGTTTTCCCATGTAAGGAGTATAGTTTAATCCTACGGAAGAACTTGTTCTGCTAAAAGGATATTTCGCAGCATTCCAGAACTGAGAAAATGCATCAGGTGAGGTTACCACCCCCTGGTCTCCCATACCTCCGGACCTTGCATCCGGCGCGATTCTTAAAAAGGGAGCTCCCGTCAATACTGGTCTTACCAGGCTCAGATCCTGAGCGTAGCCTAAAAAACCAGCACCTAACCCAATTCCTAAAAGCAGTTTAGTAGTTAAATTCATATGTTGTCTTTTATATATTATCAGTTTTTTATTAATATGTTTAGTATTATTATTTTAAAATTATTTCAAAAGTACCATTTTTTCTATAGCGGTAGCACTTCCTTTGCATTTTTCTTGATTTTGACTTTTTGCAAATATCTTAAAAATATACGTACCTTTTGCTACTGTCGACCCAAAATCATCTCTTCCGTCCCATTCTATTGCCTGGCGTGGTGTTCTGAAGCCCTGTAGGAAGGGTTCTGCGACCACCGGCTGAGATAAAGTTCTTACCAGTTTCCCTGTTATGGTATAAATTTGAACATTCACATCCAGAATATCATCACAATTGTGTTCAAACTGGATGTACGTTTTATTGGTAAAAGGATTCGGCCAGTTTAAAGGTCTGTTAATGATCAGATGCTGATCGGCCTCATTCTTAACTTCAAAGTTTAACGTAGAGGTTGTCGAATTATTGTTTATGTCCCAAACTTTAAATGTCAACTGATGCTGACCGATCGCTAAATTCCTGAAAGGGTAGGTAACGTTCCCTTTCTGATAGTCTGCTAAACTTGGACTCAAACATCCGTTTCCTTCACCTGAAGCATAGAAGTCGTTCAATACAACGGTGTTAATGATTTGACCGTCCAAATATACAGTAATATCATGACCGATACCAGATCCTGTGGAATTAATTCCCGTATCATCCGTAACACAGGCCAGCAGCGTCGGATTCTGATCAGTGATTCCGCCTTCTGCAAAGTTGGTATTGTTCATGTACAATTTCACTTTTGGCGGCTCATTATCATTAATCCCATTAGGGTTAATATCTCCCACCTGTACGGCCTGGTTATTAAATACGTCAAAGTTTTTATTATCCGCATATCCTAATATTCTGCCTTCCCCTACGGCATAATTAATATCTTTCGGAACATAAAATTCTACATTGAAAACCCCGTTTACAGCAGTTCCCGATGCTTTAACAATAGCGCTTCCTTCTTCTGTATAATTTAAAACGGCAAGATTACCGTCGTTATTCAATGTTTTTTTGTTTAACCTTTTATCAAAAATATTAATCACCACTCTTCCGTTAAAGGTCGTATTAATCGTTCCGTTCGGATTATTGATATGACCTTTTACTTTTACGAAATCCAGTCCTCTGATTAATCCGGGAACCGGAGTCTCAATATTATCAATGACCATTAATCTCTGAGGTCTGCTTAATTTCATGGCGGGGTCACCCAGTAAATTTACTTTTAAGTGGTTGGAATCTCCCGGCTTTAATTTTTTAGCATTTAAATGGGCATTTCCTAATGTATTGAAATCATCGCCCGTTAATTTGAATATCTCCTTTGTATAAAGATTGGTAAAATCAATACCGTAACCGATACCCACCGCACGGCTTGAAGTGATCATGGTAGCAGGTCCTCCCTGTTTCAGCTTCATAAACTGCTCTCCTGCAGAGAATGTTGCGGGCTCATCCCACAGCGTAAACTCACAGGTGATGGTGGATACAAAAGGGAATCTGCTGTATACGTTCGAGTAATTGTTGGCGTTCTGAATCTCATCTGTTGTCAGCACTCTTTCCTGTGCCCAGCCATTAATCCCTCCATGCCCGAAATAGAACAGGTACAGACTGTTTCCGATATCATTGGAAATCGCCTGGTTTACCTGCGGATAGCGCTGTCCTCCTGCGGTACTTTGTGCCTGGAAAGCATCAAGATACAGTTTTCTTACGTTGTATTCTCTCAGCAGAGTAGATCCGGGCTGTTCAAAAACATCTGCCAGCGTATTGTTCATTACCGTATGGAAAGGAACAGGATTGCTCGGAGATTCATCGTGATCATCATCTACGACAAAATCCAGTTTCATACGCCATTCTCCAAATGGAGTAGACTGTCCCGGCATATTATTATAATACGCCAGGATTTTATCGATCATATTACCGGCTTCCGTATTATTGGCTGCAGGAATTCTTCCGATCGGAACATCAGGCATATTGTTCGAAAGAGAAGCTGATGTCTGCGGCTTGGTCATAACGATATAGTCATCCGTTACGAAAGAATTGATATAATCCGCAGAATCTTCACTTTCATAGCTGGACACCACATTAGAATTATTGGAAATTCTGTTTTTGTAATCATAAGAAGCATCGCCGACGATCAGAACATATTTCAGAGTTCCCAGGGGGGTATTTAATTTGGTGATAAAATCTCTGATCGCTGTCAGATCTCTGCTTCCGCTCCCGAATTCGTTATAAATCTTATCCGTATCAACGATTTGTACGTTATAGTTGTTTTTTGTCTGATGGTAATTGGCCATTCTCTGTGCCTGACCCATCAGTTCAGGAGTGGTGATGATAAGATAGTCTACATTCTGTAATGCGGAAAGATTCTGATTATTAATCCGGCCTACAAACTGAGGACTGAAGGCGGCATCATTTTTAAAAGCCACAAATTCATTGTTGAAATTTTGATCTGCGGCAATATATCCGAAATTAAAAGTAGCGTTTCCCGCTGCCTTATTCACCCTTCTGTTAGCATTCGTAATATCGGTAACATCCCAGATCTGCTCCATTCCCGATGCATTTGAAACACTAAAACCATAATTTGTGTTGCTTCCGCTCAGCAGGGAGAAATCTCTGAAGTTCATCTGAGTCCCGTTGAATGTAAGATTCTGCTTATACTGCACTTCTACATAATCAAAATAATACGTTCCGTTAGGATTTACGGTGATATTGGGTTTGTAATTAAATGTAATCTGGGTACCGCTCAGATTTGAGATGGTTCCGGCATATCTTGAAAGATAAAAGTCGTAGTTGGAATTGGCTGTATTGGCAGGTATCACTACCGTAATAGGATTTTGGTTATTAATATTGAATTCCAGACTGTTCTGCTGCGATTTAAAGCCTATGGCCTGTGTTCTGTACCTTACGACATCGCCTGCCTGAATGGGTGTTTTTGTATTGAAGGTAATGGTCTTCGGACTGGTGAAAGGCGTGTCTTCTACCCAGATCCGTCCTACTTTTAATAAATTTTTCTGGTCGATATTGGTAACCTGATAATCGTCATACCTGGTAATAAGGGGAGTGGCCGGAAGATTGACATCTACTGCCTGAACTCTTTTTCCCGGACCTTTATCGAAGTTAATATAATAGTATGAAAAATCTTCGTAAATATTTTTGACGTTATTGCTGTAATCGTTTCTGTTTTCAGATCTCTTGAAGCCATTACCGTTATCGTTGTTGTAAAGGTTGTATCCGTCCGGTCCCTGTGCATAGAACAGCGCGTAGTCTCCATCATTCCATACGCCGTCATCTTCACCGACGACCTGAATGGCATTTTCCTGGAGGGCACTGTATTTTGCATCCTGATTAAATTCAGGAAGCATAATGCCCCCGTTTCCGTAAACTCTGAAGTTTTTTGGGTTTACAGAAGAAGGGTTGATCCCGTTGGCACTCAGAAACTGAGCCGTTATTTTGAAAATTCCGGATTTATCGACTTTTATTTTATAAAAATTTCCGCTGGAAAGAGGATTGTTTGTGGTTCCTACTTTAGCTGTGCTGAAATTACTGATGGAAGATCCGGATTCTGAAATTTCGAAAGAAGATAAACGCTGAGCCCTTCCGTTTACTCTTTTTAACAGAGAAACATTAATGCTGGCGTATCGATCCCCTTCAAAATAATAATAATCAACATCACTGATGTCGCGTTCCGGTAAAAGATCCTTGTTCAGATCATACAGATCTCTGGCGGAAACGTTCTCCCAGACCGGGTTGGTTATTTTTATCTGTCTTTCTCCGATTTTTTGCTTGGTTAGTATAAAAATGTTATTTTGGCTGAACGAAAGTCCTTCATTTTTAATATTAGGAAGTGTCAATTTTGTATCACCAAAGTCCTGAACTTTTGATCCGCTCCATTCGATAGAGATTCTTTGGGCGTAAATCATTGACACGAAATTGATTAGGAGTAAAATCGTAATTTTTTGTCTCATGTTTATTTTTGAAATTTCTAAATTACAAAATAAATGAAAATTTTATAATTAAATTGCGATACAATAAAATTAATTTGTTAACGTTTTTCAAAAAAATCAATCTTTATTTGATTTATTGAATAATTTATTTTTTCTTTGTACTTTGAAAATATTTATATCGACTATGAAAAAACTACAGTTGTTTTCATTAATAGCATTAAGTTCTACACTTGCATTAACCAGTTGTGGCGGCGGAGGTACCAACAAAGGTGGCGGTACTAAAAAGTTTGTCAGCAAGACCGGTTGGAAGCCAAACGAAAAACAAGGTTGGTTTTTTGCAGGAAAGCAACAAAAGCAGAAAGGTTGGCCGGGAATGGTATATGTAGAAGGTGGAACTTTTACCATGGGATTAGTGAAAGATGATGTTATGCATGATTGGAATAACTCGCCTCGCAGAATGCAGGTAAGCTCATTCTTTATCGGAGAAACAGAAATTACTAACTACGAATACCGCGAATACCTTACATGGTTGAAGTACGTATTCCCACCAAGTGATCCTAGTTTTAAGGAAATCTACAACGGTGCTTTACCGGATACCTTATTATGGGATAACAAATTATCCAGAAATGATTACAACGAAACCTATTTCCGTTCTCCGGAATTCGATTACTATCCGGTAGTAGGGGTTTCATGGACTCAGGCTAACAGATATTGCGAGTGGTTAACAGACAGAGCAAACGAAAAGGCTTTAATGCAGGCCGGTATCATCGCGAAAGATCTGTATATCAACGAATCAAACAATCAGGGAGGTACGGCATTTAATATGGATAAATTCAAATCGAATGATCCTGAAATGCAAGGTTATATAAACGAAAAAAGAATGCAGCAGAAGAACGGTATCAAAACTACCAATCAGAGACTGCTGTCAGCAAACAGGTCTCCAAGCAGTGCTATGGTGCAGAAATTCAGACTTCCTACAGAAGTGGAATGGGAATATGCAGCTTTGGGGATGGCCAAAAACAGAGAGTACAACCAGTATCAGGGTAAAAAACCTGAAATCGAATTGTTAAGAGGAACCAAAGGAAGAGACAGAGGGATGTTCCTTGAAAACTTCAAAATGGGTACAGGAGATTATTCAGGTATTGCCGGTTGGAAAAATGACGGGTCTGCAAGAACTTCAGACGTAAGACAGTATCCATCCAATGACCTTGGAATCTACGGAATGTATGGCAACGTCTCTGAATGGACTGCAGATGTTTACAGACCGATCATCGATGAAGATTTCAGTGACTTCAACTATTACCGAGGAAATATGCCTCAGGCAATCGTAAGAAACGGAGACGGAACTTACAAGATGGTAGACGAGAGCAACATTAAATACGATACTTTAGCTGACGGAAGATTGGTTTATAAGAACTTACCGGGTCAGTTTGAAAGAGAAACCATAGCAGACTACAGAAACTACAGAGATGGTGACAGACAGTCTTCATTAGATTACAGAAGTACTTCGGACTCTGTGAGCAGCAGTGAGAATATGTACAATGCGCCTCAGAAACGTTTCATCGTAGATGCTGCAGGTAAAGTAATTCTACAGAAAGACAGAAAAGAAAGAACTTCTTCAATGACGAATGACATCAGAGTTATTAAAGGGGGATCCTGGCAGGATACAGCTTATTGGCTGGATCCGGGACAAAGAAGATATAAAGACCAGAACAAAGCTTACGGATGGATCGGATTCCGTGTAGCTCAGGACGCCAGAGCAAGCGACAAAGCAAGAACGAGAAGATAATATTATCAAAAAAATACTTATAGAAAACCTTACGTAATCCGTAAGGTTTTTTTATTTTTGGACTATGAATATAGAACAGTTTTACCCGATATTTTTACAGTCAGAGAAGGTCACTATTGATAACCGTAAGATTAATAAGAACGATATTTTCTTTGCGTTTTCAGGTGAAAATTTCAATGCTGCCACCCAGGCCGGTAAAGCGATTGAAGATGGAGCATTGGCTGTCATCGTGGAACAGCAGGATTTTGAAGATACAGACAGAAATATATTCTATGTACGTTCAACACTTGAATTCTTACAGGAGCTTGCCGTGTATCACAGAAGGCAGCTTCGGATTCCTGTAATAGGACTCACAGGAAGTAATGGGAAAACGACTACGAAGGAAATTATCCATGCTGTGCTTTCGCAGAAATTTAACGTACAATATACCAGTGGAAATTTAAATAATCATATCGGGGTTCCTTTGACTTTGCTGTCTGTAAAGCCGGAACACGAGATGGCAGTCATCGAGATGGGGGCCAATCACCAGAAGGAAATTGAGCTCTTATGCAGTATTGCCCAGCCCAATTTCGGATATATTACCAACTTTGGAAAGGCCCACCTGGAAGGATTCGGTGGATTTGAAGGAGTAATTAAAGGAAAATCTGAGCTGTATGAGTATCTGGAAAGTCATGCGCAGACTATTCTGGTTAATGAAAATGATGCTATTCAGGCAGATAAAACAAAAAGCTATTCCCCTAAAATTACCTTTGGGAAAGAAAGTTCAGATTATCAGTTCGGGCTGTTTTCTGGAGAACATTTTGTGGGATTAAGCTACGAGGGAACGAAAGCTATTTCTCAGCTGACCGGTGAGTACAATTTTACCAATCTGTGTGCCGCAGCAAGTCTGGGCCTGCATTTTGGAATTGATTTTGAAAAGATCAGGCAGGCTATTGAAGAGTATACGCCTACCAATATGCGTTCTCAGATTGTCAAAAAAGAAAACCAGACCCTGGTACTGGATACGTACAATGCCAACCCAAGTTCGATGGTGGCTTCTTTGAAGAATTTTATCACTTTTGAAGGTTCCAAAACTATTATTATCGGAGATATGCTTGAACTAGGGGACGACAGCGAAAAAGAACATCAGAATGTCCTCAGATTAAGCCGCGAACTCAATTTTGACGGGATTATTACCGTTGGAAAAAATTTCAGAAGCGTGAATGCGTCAGAAACATCTTTTGAAAATACTTTACAATTAATAGAATATCTTAAAACGAACAAAATTCAGTCTGAAAATATTCTATTAAAAGGATCACGGGGCATTGCTCTGGAAAAAGCGATCGGCTTTATCTGATCTTTGTATTCCGGAATTCTTTGATGATCAGCTTTATATTTTGAAATGTGCTTGGGAAAACCTCGTCTTCGATCTGAGCGGCGTTTTTCCATGCCACTTCCGTAATACCTTCCTCGGTCTGTGGTTTTGAGGTATCTTCTCCATCGAAATTCATTTCAAACCAATGGGTACATTTCAACACTTTATCGCCATTTCTTTCTACGTAAATATGGTAAGTAGTATTGATAAATCTCACCAGTTCCACATCCTTTAAACCTGTTTCCTCTTCAATTTCCCTTACGGCAGATTCTTCACGCGATTCTCCCGCTTCCATTTTCCCTTTCGGAAGATCCCATTTTCCAAGTCTTCTGATGAAAAGAATATCTCCGTCAGGATTACTTACAACCCCGCCTGCAGCTTCAATAATTCTGAAAAGCCCCTGAAATTCAGTCCATATGGCATCGATATGCTCACCAAATACGTTCAATTCCGTTACAGATGTATTCTCTAAGAGATCCAAAGCAATCTCCAAAGATGTAACGTCTTCGTATCCAAAAGTTTTTTCAAGATTTTCAGACTGCTTAGACAGTAATAATTTTTTTTCGTTCACAAAAACTTTATACATTTGTAAGAATTAAGAATTTAAATACAAAAATAAAAAATGAATTTAGAAGGACGAAAGATTATTGTTAATAAATCAGCTAAAGAATTAAGCGAACTCTTAAAATCTCCGGAAAATTACAAAGAGTTTATGCCGGATGGCCTTCAAAAGTTTGAAACCAGAGAAGACGGATTTAAATTCGGACTACAGGGAATGCCGGAAATTGCTCTGAAAATAGATGAGGTAAATGATGAGAAAGCAGTTTTGAAGTCTGCAAGCTCAAGCCTGGATTTTTCATTAACGGCTACTTTAAATCCTCTTAATGAAAGCCAGACTGAAGTACAGATGCTATTTGAAGGGAAGTTTAATCCATTTATAAAAATGATGGTGGAAAAACCCTTACAGAACTTTATCAATACTTTAACGGATAAGATCGAAGCTTATAAATAAGATCACAGACCTTCAGAAATGAAGGTTTTTTTATGCAATAATTCCTGAACTGTGATTCTCCGGACTTCCTGTTGCAGAGGCAAGAACATTGATCTCATTATTCAGCTTTAAAACACCCATCAATGCGAAAATCAAAGCTTCCTTATAATCAATAATATCTTTTTCCGGTATGATTACTTCAACAGCAGTTTTGGATTTTATTTTTTCAATAAGATAGGTGTTGTAAGCGCCGCCGCCGGTGACAAGTACGTTCGAAATAGGATATTGATTGAGAACATTTGAAATCTGAAGGGCGATATGCTCGGTACAGGTAGCCAGAAGATCGAGGGTAGCTATTCCGCTTAATTTAGGGAAAATGTACTCGTTGCACCATTCGATTCCTAATGATTTAGGATGACTCCGACTGTAGAATTCGAGTGCGTTTAACTGTGTTAATAATTCCGGAATAACTTTTCCTTTTCTGGCAAGATCACCATTTTCATCAAAACTTTTATGAAGATCACTGGCCAGATAATTCAGTAAGATATTCACAGGCGCAATATCAAAAGCAACTCTTTGCTGATTAACCTGTAGAGAAATATTTGAAAAACCTCCCAGATTAAGGCAGGCATCATATTCAGAAAACAAAAGCGCATCACCGATCGGCACCAGGGGGGCTCCGTTTCCGCCCATCAGAACATCCTGCGTTCTGAAATCATAGATCACGGGCAAGCCGGTCATTATCCTGATTGCTCTTCCGTCACCGATCTGTAAGGTGAATTTTTTCTGTGGCTGGTGAAAAACGGTGTGACCGTGAGATGCGATCAGGTCGATATCTTTCAGACGGTATTTCCGTAAAAAATCTGACACTTCTTTTCCAAGGTAAAAACCATAGGCAGAATTGAGTTCAAAAAGTTCTTCAGAAGAAAGATGAATAGCCTCTTTCAGCTTCTCTTCCCAGAATAAAGAATAGGGGATGGTTTCTGCCTGCAGGATCCTGAAGGTCCAGGTCGTCTCTTGTTTCTTAAATTCTGCAAAGCAGATATCAAGACCGTCTACGCTGGTCCCGGACATCAATCCGATGGCGTGAAAAGTCATCATCCGGCTATTTTTTTGATTCTGAGATTTGTGTAGTGCTGAAATTTCCGGAGTTTTTATAAAAAGTATATTCAGAAAAATCATCTTTGGCAGTCATTCCATTGGCTCCTACCAGGGTAGAGCCGTCTTCCATGGTCACATAAACGGTATCATGGGTGTAAATACGGTTTCTTTTCTGATCCCAGTAGATGGTCTGTGTAGCAAACTTCTGTCCCTCATTGGTTGTAATTCTTACATCACCTTTCGCTTCATAGAATTTTTTATATTCATAGATGCGGGCATATTTGGCGGTAAGCTTACCGGGAACTTTAGGTTTTTTCTTATCAAAAAACTGGATGTTAATTCCTTTTCGGGCTTCTACATACGGGCTGTCTATTAACTCATATTTTTCAATGATGGGGGCCAGTGCTTTAAGCGTTACGAAACCGGAATCTCTCTGGATGATTTTGGCATTATTAATGATCTGTGAAGGGAAATTCTTGCTTTGATTGCCATGCGCTTTGGTCATATCTTCTTCACAGGATGTTACAACAAAAAATATAGCACAACTAAAAAGATATGCTATATTTTTATATAATATGTTATGGTTAACAAATTTCATCTTATTCAAGTAAACGCTTTCTGAACCATTTGTCAGCAAAATTGAAACCAACTTTCAGGTTAATAAAGTTCTGATTGATCAGGTTGTTTTTAAGAGTTCCCCTTTTTCCGACTTCAAGGCCAAGTTCAAGCCCGCTCATCCTTGTGATGCTGCTGTTTTTGAATGGAAGCAATACCCCTGCTGAAACCCCGAATTTATTGATGTTGGTACCCCAGATCTGTAAATTCCCTTTTTCATAGAAAGCCCCATATCTGTATACCACTCTTGAGAAGTAACTTCTGAAGTTATTGTAATTCGGAAGATACCAGCCTCCGGCAGAAATTCTGTAAGAATCCTGAAGCTCGACAGAACTTCCGAAATAGTTTACAGCTTCTCCTTTTTTATAATCTCCCTGGAGGGAAAGGAACCATTTGTTCTCTTCACCATATCCTACACCCAGTGATGCCTGTAGAGGGATCAGGTTCTTGGAATTGGTACTTCTTTCTTCAATGATCGATTCGTTGCTCTTGGTAGTACCGGCGGCATCAGCATAAAAATACGTACTGTTTTTATAATCCGTAGTCATATTGCTGGTATTACCGAAAGTCGTCGTAGCACCAAAAGTCCATTTACGGTCGTTACGGGTATCAACAAGCTGATAGTTGGCTCCCAGAGTAAAATTAAAGTTCTTGATGCTGTTTTTGGTTTCATAGCCGTTGATCAGTTCAGCATTGGAATAGGCAAGTTCGTTAAGATCGTAAAGATTTCCGAAATAATAATTTGCTCTGGCTCCCACTCCGAAATGATCGGTTACCTTATAGGATACAGCGATCTGAGCTGTATTTAATGTTCCGCTTCCCTTGAATCTGTTGGCCGTAATAACCCCGTCATTAGTCTGTGTGTCGAGGATATCATAGCTCTTGGAGCTGTAAGGCTGATAAGACAATCCCATTTTGATTTTTGAAGATATCGGGAAAGCCAAGGATATATTAGAAAGATACGTAGAATGTTTTGTAGACTTCGTATTATTATAATCGGTTTTAAAGTAATTATTTTCGTTGGTGGCTTCCAGTTTTATACTGGTAAGCTCGAAATTATTGTTATTTGCGGGGTTCGCAAAATTAAAATTACTGGTAAAATCACTTATAAATGCTGTTGATATACCTCCCATAGAGGAAGTTTCAATCGTATTATCATATTTTGCATCTCCAATTCCATAAGCGGCATACGGTGAGTTACTCAAATTCTGCGCATTTAGGAAATATCCAACCGATATAAATGATAGTACAAAGATTTTTTTCATTCTTTATTTTTAAAATAATGCGCAAATATCTTAAATATTAATGAATTGTAAAAGTTTCATGAGGTTAAAGTTTGTTAAGGGGAATTCTTTGCACGGAAATTGTAATTTCACATGATCATTGATACCGGTTGAATTTACATAAAAGGCTGCTGTGAATGATAGAACAGTCTTTTTAAGTGTTTTATGCATCCTTATTTATTTTACTTCCAGTACGGATCTGGTATGGCTGAAATTTTTAAAACTGAATTTCCGTGGTATTTTCCCATTCCCGAGGTTCCGACACCGCCAAAAGGCAGATAGTGGGAACCCACATGCACGATCGTACTGTTGATTTAAGCATCTCCGCTGGCTGTACGGCTTAAGACATCTTCTGCAAATTCCTGATTTTCTGTAAAAATATAGAGCGCCAGGGGTTTCGGACGGCTGCTGATTTCTTCAGTACGTCATTAATATCAGAATAGACAAGCATCGGCAGGATTGGGTCGGAGATCTCCTGCTGCATAACCTGGTCATTCCAGGTTACGTTATCCATCAAGGTTGCTTCAAAATGACGGCTTTCAGGATCATAATTTCCTCCGTAAATTACTTTGAGAGGTTTCCGGCGAGCCAAAGGCTCGCCGGAAACCTCTCAAACAGGAGTGTAGAGAAGATAAGGCATCGCGTAAAATTTTTAGAAGTCACTATAAATCTTAAGCTTTTTTTTGAACTGATCTGCTGCCGGTGTCAATATGAGTTATATTTAATACCTGCAGTACCTGTAAATAAAATATATCCGTATATTTTACAAAATCTGTAGCGGTAAACGACTGTTTAATTTATCAAATCAAAGTTTCAGAACGACAGCAGATTAAACTTAAATTAATGGATAATTAAAAAAAGTGAGCGAAGATTTTTTATCTTTGGAGTATGAATTGGGAGAACATTGCCGGACAGGAAAACCTGAAAAAACTTCTCAGAGACAGTATCGCAGAAAACAGAGTAAGCCACGCCCAGCTTTTCACAGGAAAAGAGGGATATGGTACATTGCCCATCGTGCTCGCATACGCTAAAGAAGTCCTGAGTCGGGAAAATGAGCATGCCGCCTCAAAAGTGGAGCATCTCAATCATCTGGATCTGCATTTCAGTTTTCCTGTTTTTACAGATAGCAGAAATTCTTTAAGTAAAAATAAGTTCGAAGAATTCAGAGAGATGATCATGGCTTCTCCCTACGCAAGCTATGATGACTGGACTGCTTTCCTTGAATCCGAGAACAAGCAGCTTTTCATTTCAGCAGATGAAATAGATGATCAGAACCAGAAATTCGCTCTTAAAAGTTTTGAAGGGGGGACAAAAATTCTTGTTGTCTGGAGAGCGGATAAAATGAATGTCGCCGCGGCTAATAAGTTCCTTAAATTTTTGGAAGAACCGCCGGCAAAAACGATTATTCTTCTTACTGCAGAAAGTACCAACGATATTCTTCCGACGATTCTTTCCAGAACGCAGGTTGTAGAAATTCCGAGAATCCATGATGAAGATCTGAAAGTTTATCTCAAAAAGAATTTCAGTGTTTCTGATGAAAAAATAAGAGAAATTACCCATCAGGCCCAGGGAAATTTAAATGACGCCATTAAACTTCTGAATTCAGGAACTAAAGATGAAGAATTTGAAAAATTATTTATTCAGTGGGTTCGGGATGCTTTTATGGTAAAAAAGAAACCAGGATTTCTGAAAAATATTATTTTGTGGGCCAGGGAAATTGCCGGCTGGAACAGGGAGAAACAAAAGAATTTTCTGAACTACTGTTCAGAAATTTTCAGATTGGCATTGCTGCAGAATTACCAGTCAGAAGACCTGGTGTACAAAAAAATAGAGGCTCACGGATTCAACTGGGCCGGTTTTTCAAAATTTATCAGTGGGGCAAATATTGAAAATATCCTGGAAGAGATCAGTATCGCCGATCTTCATTTAACCAGAAACGGAAATCCTAAAATTATCTGGACCGATTTAGGAATAAAATTATCAAGATATATCCATAAGAATACTTAAAGTGAGCTTGTGATAAATGATTACAGGTTTTACTACCTGATCAGTTAACAAAGCTGTAATTTCCTGACCTTAAAATTTGAAAATTCAGTCCTTTAACATCTATTTCGTGAACATTTACAGAGGAAATAACCGTAAAGTTACAGTATCTATAATATATATTAAATTTATTAATATTATTTAAATGTATGATTATGAGTTATTTACATTAATTAGAATTAAAAATATATTAAAAAATCAATCAATCGTTTGATTTATCGGAAATCCGTTGTACATTTGCGCCTTGAAAAATGAGACAAGATGATTTCTAAAGAAGAAAATATATTATATGCCGCTGAAAAGCTCTTTGCTGAATTGGGCTTCGAAGGAACTTCCACCAGGGAGATTGCCAAAGCGGCGAATGTAAATATTTCAATGATTTCGTATTATTTCGGTTCAAAAGAAAAGCTTTACGAAAAATTAGTTGAGCACAGAATGAAGGAAGGGCAGTTCTTTTCAAAGGACATCCTGGAAAGAACGGATATTAATGAATGGGAGAAAGTAGAAAAAATTGTTGATCAGTTCTCGGGCAGGGTAAGACACCACAAATGTTTTTACAGAATCATGCAGCGTGAGCAGCTTCACAGCAAAAATCCTCAGATCGTAGAATTCCTGAAAGAAACAAAAATGGGATTTATTGCCATGTATTCAAAAATACTGGAAAGCGGTCTTGAGAAAGGGATTTTTACTAAAAATCCACCGATTTATCTGCTTCATTCTACAGTAAGCGGAACTTTATTTTACGCATCCAATGCGAAGGAAATGTATAAAGAATTCCTTAACGACAGGGATGATGAAGACGTTTTTGACGAAAAGTATTACACAGAACTTAATAAACATATTAAATATTTACTAAAAGACCTTTTAGGTTATGAAGAGAATTAATAACTCAGTCCTTGCACTTGCCCTATTTGTAGGGTTTGCCAACATCAATGCTCAGGAGAAAAAAACTTTGACTCTTGACGAAGCCGTGCAGTTGGGTATCCAGAACAGTAAAAATCTTAAGATCGACGCAGCTAAGATCGAAGAGGCTACTGCTGATCTTCTGGAAGCAAAAAACAGACAGCTTCCGGAGCTGAAAGTTTCAGGAAGCTATATGTATCTTCCCATAAAACCGAATATTGATCTTAAACTTCCCGGAGTTTCCGCAGCAGGTGGTCCTGAAGTACATCAGGTAGCGTACGGATCAGCGAATCTAAGTGTTCCCATCTACAGTGGCGGAAGAATAAAATATGGAATTCAATCTGCCAAATACCTGGTGGAGGCCTCAAAACTGAGTACCGAAAATGATAAAATAGCCATTGCTTATAATGTGGCTCAGGCTTATAATAACCTGTTTAAAGCCAATCAGTCCATTAAAGTTTTAGAAGAAAACCTCAGTGCTTCTCAAAAGCGAGATGAAACTTTCCTTAAACTTGAAAATAATGGAGTTATCGCCAGAAATGACCGTTTGAAAGCAAATCTACAGACTTCAAACATTGAGCTGCAGCTGCTGGAAGCTAAAAATAACTACAATATTGCCAATATCAATATGGATTTATTGTTAGGTATTCCTGAAACTACTGAGATTGAAGTTGATCAGAATTATATCGAAGAAGCAGGAGACGTAAAACCGGTAGATTTTTATATCAGTGAGGCTCGGGACAACCGTAAAGATCTTCAGGCCCTGGCTCAGCAGAGAAAAGCAGCAGAGCTGGGATCAAAATCGGCAAAAGCTGAAAATCTTCCTTCCATCGCATTTACAGGAGGTTATGTAGCAGCGGATATTCCTAAATTTCTTACGATTTACAATGCGGTAAATGTAGGTGTCGGAATTTCCTATAATTTATCTAATATCTGGAAAGAAAATTCTTCATTAAAGCAGTCTCAGGCAAGAGAAAAGCAGTTGGCAGCCAATAATGAATTATTAAATGACAATATCAAGCTTGAGGTCAATAGAGAATATCAGAATACAGATTATTCTAAAAAGAGAATATCAGTTTTCGAAAAATCTGCTGAACAGGCTAATGAAAATTACAGAATTACAAAAAATAAATATGAAAACGGTTTGGCAACCATGACGGAGCTGCTGGATGCCGATGCCGCTCAGATTGCTGCAAATGTTGGAGTTATTAACGCAAAAGCAGATGCAGTACTGGCTTACAGAAAATTATTACAGACTACAGGAACTTTAACAATTAAATAAATTAAGAACGATACCAACAATGGAAAATAATAATACACCAGTAACTGAACCTAAAAAGAAAAAGAGTTTAGTATTCCCGATCATTTTGGCGGTTGTTTTAATCGGTGGAGGAATCTACGGGTACAGAGCGTATACGTACGGGCAGTCTCACGAAGAAACGGATGATGCCCAAATCGCTTCCAATCTCGCTCCTGTTATTTCTAAAATTTCAGGATATGTAACGGAAGTTAAGGTAAAAGATAACCAGTTTGTGAAAAAAGGGGACACCCTGGTAATTCTGGATAACAGAGATCAGAAAATGGCTCTTCAGCAGGCGGAAGCGGCATTGTCTACTGCAAAAAGTAATATTTCCAATGCACAGGCTTCTACCACGGCAACTTCAAAAAATATCGGTTCTTCCCAGGCAGCAGTCACCACGGCAAATGCCCAGATCGAAGCCGCTAAGGTGAATGTATGGAAAACAGCTCAGGATTTAAAGAGATATTCTGTACTGGTAAAGGACCATTCGATTACAGAGCAGCAATATGAGCAGGCTCTTGCAGCCAAGCAGACAGCCGACAAACAGCTACAGGTTTTAGTGGATCAGAGAAACCAGATTGCTCAGCAGACCAACATCGCTTCTTCCCAGACAGCAGCGAGTTCTCAGCAGATCAGCGTTGCGGGGTCTGTTGCCAAACAGAGAGAAGTAGATGTTGAAAATGCAAAATTAAACCTGTCATACACTGTAGTGGTAGCTCCTGAAGACGGATATGTAGGAAAAGTTCCTATTCAGGCCGGACAATATCTTCAGGCCGGATCTCAGTTATTTGCTTTGGTTAAAAACGATCAGAAGTGGGTAGTGGCCAACTTTAAAGAAACTCAGGTTGATAAAATGGTGGAAGGACAGAAAGTGAAAATTGAAATCGATGCTTTTCCTGATCAGGAATTCGAAGGGGTCGTAAGCTCATTCTCTCCTGCAACCGGGGCTACTTTCTCCATACTTCCTCCGGATAATGCCAGTGGTAACTTTGTAAAAGTGGTTCAGAGACTTCCTGTAAAGATTGATTTTGTGAATCTTGATAAAAATATCGCAAAAAGACTGAGAACAGGAATGAATGTGAAAGCAGAAGTTTCTTTGAAATAATAATATAATAAGTGAATTGTCAGTTGGGAGAAGGGTAGTCCGATGATGAGGTCTGATGATGTGGGATTGATCATGAAGTCGGAGCCGGTCATGAAGAAGAAGTCAGCGATGAAGAAGAAAATGAAAATCATGAAGTTGATCACGCAGCGGATTTTTGCAGTTGGAAATGAAGAGGCAGGCAGAAACTGATGATGCGTTACGCCGGACTATAGAGGAAATCGATGACAGGTTGAAGATGAACGTAAGACAGACTACATTGTTGATGGTCATTGACAATTCACTTTTAAAAATAATTAAAATATTAAGAATTAGGAGATTTGGAAACAGTATTGACGGAAGTTTTAATGATTAAAAATTTTAATAGTTAAATCTACCATTAAAAAAACTGTTGAGGGACTCATCAATACGAACGGGCTCCAGCCCGTTTAACGAAAACGTAATTCTCGGTTGGCTTTAGCCAAAACCTAAATTTTTAACAGCAATCAGTACGGAAACTATTAATAGAGAACGAAGTTAGTTCGTAAAAATAGCTGTTCTCCTTTCCGAAGTTTCTAAATCTCATAATTTCTTGATTTTTTAATACCTATAAAAACTATGCAAGATTCATTAGTAGAATATGGAGCCCGAAGAGTAATCATCACGATTACGGCAATTCTTTGTGCGCTGCTTGAAATCGTAGATTCCACGATTGTAAATGTTGCCCTGAACGAAATGAAGGGAAACCTGGGAGCTACCCTTTCTGAAGTTGGATGGGTGATCACGGCATACGCGATCGGTAACGTTATTGTGGTACCGATGACCAGCTGGCTGTCCCAACAGTTCGGACGAAGAAACTATTTCGCTGCTTCCATCATTATATTTACCATATTTTCATTCTTATGCGGAAACGCATCGAATATCTGGGAATTGGTATTTTTCAGACTGATGCAGGGAATCGGCGGCGGTGCTTTACTCGTAACTTCACAGACCATCATTACGGAATCTTATCCGATTGAAAAAAGAAGTATGGCTCAGGCGATTTATGGCCTCGGGGTAATTATCGGCCCTACTTTGGGTCCACCGTTAGGAGGATATATCGTAGATAACTTCAGCTGGCCCTATATTTTCTATATTAATATTCCTATCGGGATTGCGGCCACTTTAATGACGCTGCAGTTCGTGAAAAGCCCGAAATATGCTGAGAAACGTAAAGCCTCTGATGTCGACTGGCTCGGTATTGCATTACTGGCCATTACCGTAGGATCATTACAGTATATTCTCGAAAGAGGTCATGAAGAAGACTGGTTTGCCAGTGGGTGGATTGTCTTATTTACCGCATCGGCCGTCTTAGGATTTATATTATTCCTATGGCGGGAGCTTACCTTTAAATATCCTATTGTGGAGCTAAGGGTGCTGAAAAACAGTAATTTAAGAATCGGAACGGTCATGTCCTTTGTTTTAGGATTCGGTTTATACGGTTCTACCTTTATTGTTCCGCTGTATACGCAGAGTATTTTGGGGTGGACGGCCTTACAGTCGGGAGCTCTGATGATTCCGGCGGCGCTCACCACTGCTTTCATGATGCCGATTATCGGAAGATTGCTGGCAAAAGGAGCCAAGCAGCAGATTCTCGTCGCTTTAGGATTGTTTATCTTCTTTATCTACAGTTTCTGGGGGTACAAAATTCTGACACCGGATACCGGTAAAGATGCTTTCTTCTGGATGCTGATCGTAAGAGGAGCAGGCCTCGGATTACTGTTTATCCCGATTACTTCATTGTCATTAAGCACGCTTAAAGGTCAGGAAATCGGTCAGGGAGCGGCTTTTACTGGGATGATGAGACAGCTTGGAGGTTCATTCGGAATTGCTGCGATTACCACATTTATTGCCAATGCCAGCCAGAAATACAGGGTGAATCTGATTTCCCATCTCGACGAAACGGACTTTGCCGTACAGCAAAGATTACAGGCTCTAAAGGGGAGCTTCATGGCTAAAGGAATGACGCCTGATGCCGCCATGAATGCTGCCTATAAAATGCTCGACCTATCAGTAACCAAACAGGCAACGGTACTTTCATACATGGATGTTTTCCTTTATTTAGGAGTCATATTCCTGATATGTATTCCGTTTATCCTCTTCATTAAAGAGCGAAAAAGCAAAGAAAAAATAGATTTAAGCGGAGTACATTAAATCTTATCAAATCATAACAAAACCTTCACCAACGTGGAGGTTTTTGTCATTTATAATGAAAAGGTCCGGGAATGATGCTGCAATGTATTGCGATCATTACCGTTTGTACTGTTACTGCTCTGATCCGATACTTTCTTTGTGAAGGGTTCCCCATTTTTCAAGTTCTTCGATCACGGGCTTCAGCTGATATAGGCAAATAGTTATCATAACGTCTGGTAAGGTTTTCTCGATACACTCCGCTTTGCTGCGTTATTCGAAGTGACGGGAGTTGTTATTTGCTGATTATCAATCAATTTAAAAGAGCAACTGTATATTTCCAAATATTTAATGAGACTACCGTCACTTCGAGTAGGTTTTTGAAAAAACCGTATCGAGAAGTGCTGTATCAGGGAAATAATTGTGATATTATACCATTCTCTCCAAAACTTCTCGATACACTCCGCCTTGCTGCGTTACTCGAAGTGCCGGGAGTTGTTATTTGCTGATTATCGGACTATTTAAAACAACAACTGTATATTTCCAAATATTTAATGAGACACTACCGTCACTTCGAGTAGGTTTTTGAAAAAACCGTATCGAGAAGTGCTGCATCAGACAAATAGTTATAGGAGCATTTTATTGTGTACAAACTTCTCGATACACTCCGCTTTGCTGTGTTACTCGAAGCGACGGGGAGTGGTTATTTTACTGATTATCGGGCTATTAAAAAGAGCAACTGTATATTTCCAAATATTTAATGAGACACTACCGTCACTTCGAGTAGGTTTTGAAAAAACCGTATCGAGAAGTGCTGCATCAGGGAAATAATTGTGATATTATACCATTCTCTCCAAAACTTCTCGATATACTCCGCTTTGCTGTGTTACTCGAAGCGACGGGGAGTGGTTATTTTACTGATTATCGGGCTATTAAAGAGCAACTGTAATAATGGAAAGGTCCGAGAATGATGCTGCAATGTATTGCGATCATTACCGTTTGTACTGTTACTGCTCTGATCCGATACTTTCCTTGTGAAGGATTCCCCATTTTTCAAGTTCTTCGATCACGGGCTTCAGCTGATATAGGCAAATAGTTATCATAACGTCTGGTAAGGTTTTCTCGATACACTCCGCTTTGCTGCGTTATTCGAAGTGACGGGAGTTGTTATTTGCTGATTATCAATCAATTTAAAAGAGCAACTGCATATTTCCACATATTTAATGAGACACTACCGTCACTTCGAGTAGGTTTTGAAAAAAACCGTATCGAGAAGTGCTTCATCAGGGAAATAATTGTGATATCATACCATTCTCTCCAAAACTTCTCGATACACTCCGCTTTGCTGCGTTACTCGAAGTGACGGGAGTTGTTATTTGCTGATTATCAATCAATTTAAAAGAGCAACTGCATATTTCCAAATATTTAATGAGACTACCGTCACTTCGAGTAGGTTTTTGAAAAAACCGTATCGAGAAGTGCTGCATCAGACAAATAGTTATAGGAGCATTTTATTGTGTACAAACTTCTCGATACACTCCGCTTTGCTGTGTTACTCGAAGCGACGGGGAGTGGTTATTTTACTGATTATCGGGCTATTAAAAAGAGCAACTGTATATTTCCAAATATTTAATGAGACACTACCGTCACTTCGAGTAGGTTTTTTGAAAAAACCGTATCGAGAAGTGCTGTGTCAGGCAAATAGTTATAACGTCATCAAAAACAGAATTGAAATGCTGAAGAACCCGAATAAAAAGTAGCTCAAATAGCCGGCGGATGATTATCTTAGCATAAGAAACAGGGATAAACATCAGGAAAGCCCCTGAAAAACTTTTAACTAAAACAGAAAATATACTGAAATGAGTTACTGTTCAGCAATAAATGGGATGCAGCCGGAAAGCAGGAGAGCACTTCATAAAAAATACCATGATCATCACTATGGTTTCCCGATTCATGATGATGATGAACTGTTCGGGAGATTGATCATGGAGATTAATCAGGCAGGATTAAGCTGGGAAACTATCTTGAAAAAGGAAGAAAGCTTCAGGGCGGCTTACGATAATTTTAATATTCACAGAGTGGCCGCTTATACGGAAGAAGACCGTGAACGATTATTAAGCGATCCCGGGATTATCAGAAATAAATTAAAAGTAAATGCAGCTATCGAAAATGCAAAAACAATTGTCGGATTACAGAAGGAATTCGGATCATTTGAAAAATGGCTGGAGCATCATCATCCTAAAGAATTGACGGAATGGATGAAATTATTTAAAAAAACGTTTAAATTCACCGGGGGAGAAATTGTTAATGAATTCCTGATGAGTATCGGCTATCTTAAGGGTTCACACGATGAAAACTGTCCGGTATATCAGGAGGTCCTGAAACATGATCCTCTATGGCAGAAAATATAATGATGATGAGCGTTCAATTCTTTATCTTCTAACCCTATAATATACCTAAGAAGTTTTACAGGGCGATTACCTTAAAACTCTCACTGAAACATCCGGTTTTTCGCCTTGCGGAACAATGAAGATGGCATCATCACTAATCGTATCTCCGGTATCAAAATAATAACTTCCGGTAATAGGTATGGTACTGCTGACGAACTTTCCTGACTTATCATAAGCAGAATACGTAACATTGATCATCTGCGGCTTCATTTTCAGCTCTATTTTTTTTGAAGTGAGTTTTGAGCCGGTTGCGTTGATACAGTCCAATTCTACTAACCCGATATTTGTTACGATTTGCGGATAGGAAGAAAGTCTGATCGTGTATGATTTTTCGGAATTATTTTTTACGGAAGCTGAAACTTTATACCGGTCGAAGGACTTTCCTCCTGTTTGTACCGTTTCTTTATTCAGAACACTGAATGTCACACTCATTCCATTGACATTGATGGTTTGTCCGTCCGATATTTTCTGTGCATGCATAGAAGTTCCGAAATGGAATGCGAAAAAGAATATAAATAATACAATGGAGTTTTTCATAGATTTAAGTTTAAGGTTAAATTTACGGAAAATTATAGATCAAAAAGCCGTATTATTTAAAATTAACCTGATCCTGAAGACATTGCGTGTAAAAGTTGCTTTATAACGGAACGGTAAAAATCCTGTAAGGCAGTAATTTCTTATGTTTTTGTACGTTAGGACAGATTTTAATGACTATAGATATCAACATTAAATTCTTATCAGGAAGCTGCAAGACATTACCCTACCGTCGGCGTATCCTCTTCCTTCAGTATTTTCTTTTCCTTCATCGAAACCATCATTCGCTCACATTTGTATTTCTCCCAGTCAAACCGGTTGAGAAAATCCAGGGCAGCACAAAAACCTCTGTTGAAAAGGTCTTCTTTTTCTTCCCTTTTCATAAAGAAGTTGAGCCAGTTGCTCGTTCCGCAATTCACGGTCTGAATACTGAAAAGGTGATAAAAGGTATGTTTGGTAAGGAATGTTTTGTCATTAAAACCCTTCAGGGTGCTGATGATATTTCCGGCAAAAGATATAGGCGATTTTAAAATTTCTTCACTCGTTTTTCCTTTTTCTGAAAGCAGATCAGAGTCGCTGGTCAGCTGTACGCCGAATAGGGGCATTCTTGGGTAGAAAATATCGGTAGCGTGGAAAATATCAATCGGGAAATTGGAAATGCTGCCGCCATCAATAAATACACCTACAGGGTTAATATTTTCCTGCTGGGTGTTCATCCAGTACCTCCAGGCATATTTTACAGAGTCATCGTCTTTATGGATAAGTTTTTGGAAGGGTTCAAAAAAGAAAGGAACCGACATGGAGGCTCGAACGAATTCAGCCGGGCTGCTGTGTTTCAGCTCCTCTTCAGACCAGTATAAATTGGCCATGGTGGGAAGTTCCACTTTTATTTTGGCGTTGATATCGGTGGTGATAACGACATATTCAGATTTTAATTGATAAAAAGGATCCTGCTTATAATATTCATTATTGACTGTGCTGTCGTAGAATATCTTGTAGCGGACCTCATCGATATGATCTTTGTTGTTTATTCTGATCTCTTCGATGCTGTTGAGGGCGATGGTATAATATTCCGTTCCGTTCCCGTAGCGGTAGTTCAGGTTAAGGTCCTCACCGGATTTTACAAACTTATGGTTAAGAGCAGCCACTGTTTTTATACCGAAACTTTCAAGCACTTCTTTCATCTGGTTCAGAAAAGTATTTCCCGGATTAAGCCCGGAATTCGCTTTCGTCAGATCGTTATATAATTTACTCAGATACAGAAATGCAATGGTGACCGGTACGATCGGAACCAGGAATAGAAGTTTGGCCTTTAAGGTCGTCTCAGACGGAATAGCAAAAGGTGCGATCACAAGAATTCCCATGACAATGGCTGAGATCATTGCATTGATTTTAATGAAATCCTTATTGTTGAGTATCGAATGGATCGTTGTTTTCACGTACGGTTTACCGTCCATAAAATCTGAAAAATCCCAGTTGAACAGAATATCTCTGATCATGTCGCTTTTAGCTTCTTCCTTGGTTTTACAGGCTGCAATAAGTATCGTATTGATCGCGCCGGCACTGGTTCCTGCGACCTTTAAAAAACGGATTCCGAAAATTTCAAGACCATACAGATAGCCCACCAGTGCGCTTCCCCAGACGCCGCCGCCTTCCTGTACAAATTCTACATACTGCTGTCCTTTGGCATCAAGGATATCAGAAAATTCCTTGGAAGAGATATTTTCATGCAGTGCCTGGAGTTTTTCTTTAGACGCCTGGGAAAGAATATGATCATCAATGATCCTGTTGAGCATTTCGGTTTTCATGGTAGTTTTACTTTATGGTGGATCGGGCTTCGGTTTACAGACCTGCTTATATGTAACCTCAAGAAGGAATATAGTATGATTTAACATAATAAAAATACATCATTTAACCGTTGATGATATATTTTAAAAATTAAATATTATTGAATTTTGTCATAAGGGATTTTAACCTATCTGACCGGTATTAAATCACCATTGCTTTCTTCTCGCGTAGATAAAAGTACAGATAACCACCACAGCCATTAAGCCCAGCGTACAGAAATAACCATATTTCGTGTGCAGCTCCGGCATATGGTCAAAATTCATTCCGTATACTCCTGCGATAAAAGTAATGGGTAAGAAATAAACGGAATAAATGGCCAGTACTTTCATCACCTGGTTGGCTTTCTGATCCGACAGTGCCAGGAACATCGAGATCAGGTTGGTGATCTGGATGTTTAAATGATCAAAATCTGCCACTACATCCTTATGTTTGTCTTTAAGATCTACCACTTCAGAATCCCGTAATCCGAGAAGCTTAAACTTATCGATCGCATCCGTGGAAATGGTAAGCACCCTGGAGTTCAGGCCCGATTTTCTCTTCAGCTTATACAACCTCCTGATCTGGTTCGTATGATTGGTATTCTTAAGGAAAATTTCATTCTCGATATTATCCATTGTTTCAAATAAACTTACCGACTCATCATCAAAGCTTTTCATAATCAGCAGGGTCAGCATTAACGCAATCTGTTGAGGGTTGCTGTCATCCTTCGATGCGGAGAGCTGCTTTTTCGTTTCTGCAATACTTTTGGTTTTCATCCGGTGTACGGTGATAATGGTACTGTTCAGAAGAAAAATGCCGATTTTGGTACTGATGTCACTGATGGTGTTGAGGTTTTTCCTTTCAAGCTCCGTGCTTTCGCGAAGCAGAAAAAATTTCACATTACCGTCCTCCTCGTATTTGGGAAGGTGATTGGGATCCAGCGTATCTTCCAGCAGGAAATTATTAATTTCGTATCGTTCATGAAGAAACTTCAGATCCTCGGCTGTAGGAGCTTCCACATCCACCCATTCGCACCGGGAGTCTCTGTATAAGGTATTAATTGGCATACAATAAAAATAGTAATATTTTGAAATACGATGGATTAAATAAGTTTATCTTTGCCAAAATTAAAAAAACTATATGATTAAAAGTACAATAAAGGGAATTGGTTTTTATGTTCCGGAGAATGTTGTAACGAATGATGATTTAGCTAAATTAATGACCACCAATGATGAATGGATCACAGAGCGAACAGGCATTAAAGAAAGAAGGCACCGGAAAAACAGAAACGATTCTCAGGAAACCAGTGCCTATCTTGGATTCAGGGCATCAGAAAAAGCATTGGAAAAAGCAGGTTTAACCGCTGGTGATATCGACTATATTATTTTTGCCACCCTTTCACCGGATTATTATTTTCCGGGTTGCGGCGTATTATTACAGGATATGCTGGGATGTGACACCATCGGAGCGCTGGATGTGAGAAACCAATGCTCGGGTTTTGTCTATGCATTGAGTGTGGCGAATGCATTCATCAAATCAGGAACCTATAAAAACATTCTGGTGGTGGGCGCTGAAATTCACTCCTTCGGATTAGACTTTTCTGACGCAGGAAGAGGCGTTTCCGTGATTTTCGGCGATGGGGCAGGTGCTATTGTACTTTCTGCCACGGAAGATGAAAATGCAGGAGATATCTTAGCCGTCAATATGCATTCCGAAGGAAAATATGCCGATGAGCTATGTACGCAGTTCCCAGGTTCGAAATTCGGGTGGAGCGACAGGATGAGGAAAGAGCCTGAACAGGTAACCGATAAAGAAGTATACCCGATCATGAACGGAAATTTTGTTTTCAAACATGCGGTGACCAGATTTCCGGAAACCATGCAGGAAGCACTGGATAAAGCAGGAAAAACCATAGAAGAGGTAGACATGTTCATCCCGCATCAGGCGAACTTAAGGATTGCTCAGTTTGTTCAGCAGAAATTTGGACTGCCGGACGAAAAAATTCATAATAATATCCAGAAATACGGGAATACAACTGCTGCTTCTATTCCTATCGCTCTACATGAAGCGATTGAATTAGGGAAAGTCAAAAGAGGAGATCTCGTTCTTCTCTCCGCTTTCGGAAGTGGATTCACCTGGGGAAGCGTATTGTTTCAATATTAGACCTGAACTTAAAGATAGAAGAAGTGGATTTTATATCCACTTTTTTCATTTTTAATTAAATTATTCTTCTTTTTGTGAATTTTTAGTTAAGTTTTTTTATTTACACTTAATTTTGCCGTTGATTATGATTTTTATAATAGTTTTGCACCATACAAATGAAAAATATTTATAAAATTAATATTTATTGACTATTAAATTTTACAAAAATGAAATCTAATTTATTATTGGGGATTCTTTTTTTTCCCTTAATGTATTATGCGCAGGTTGGGGTTAATACCGCAGCACCTGCCGCCTCTCTGGATATTACGGCAAAGAATCCCACAGGCGCTGCCACCAATGTAGACGGTCTCCTGATTCCCCGTGTGGACCACCAAAGAGCTCAAAGTATGACCGGTGTACCTGTTTCTACACTGATTTACGTAAATAGTATTGCTACCGGAACCCAGTCAGGCAGTGCAGTGAATGTCGACACCGTAGGATACTATTATTATAATGGTACTGCATGGACAAAACTGAATCCCGCAGTTACCCCTGCCTCATCCTTTAATATTTATAATACAGACGGCAGCCTTTCTTCAAACAGAGTGGTGACCCAGGGCGGAAATACCCTGTCATTTACCGGTACTGCCGCCAATGCTTTTTCAGTAGACGGCACCACCTTATCCGTGGATGCAGCCAACGACAGAGTAGGAATCGGCAGTATTGCCCCTACCAGAAAACTGCATGTGGAAGGAAGCCAGTTCCTGAATGCTGCGGCAACAGCTTCTGCCACTAAAGAAGCTTTAGATATTAATGTAGGACACGATGGAATTGGCTACGGTAACCGTGCCGATAATTATGGAATCAGTATGAGAACGGCTTCTTCGGCTGCCGGTGGCCTTATTTCACGGATCAACTTTGGAGACACCTCTACCGTCAATGCAGATGGTACACGCTATTTGTCATTTAGCGTTGGACAAACGCCTAATGAACTGATGTATCTTACCGATGCCAATTCCGGAAGAGTAGGTATAGGCACTTTGACTCCGCAGAAAACATTGCACGTTAACGGATCTTTACAATTCACCAATGAACTGAACGTAGGAGGGACAGCCACCACTGCGGGAAGTGCAGGAACTGCCGGACAGGTGTTAAAATCCAACGGCCCCGGAGTAGCCCCCAGCTGGCAGGAAGTCATCAGTCCTGCAGACAGTGTGGTACGTCTTAGTGGAGTCGCTATAAGATCAGGATTGCAAACTGCTTCTACCGCCGGTACATGGACAACGATTATGTATAATTCGACACCGAAAATGGATCCCTCTGTGGTATCTTATAATTCTGGTACTGGAATTTTCACTGTTTTAAAAGCGGGGTATTACCAGCTGATATCCTATTCTTCATTTGATATGAGTGCCAATGCCAGTGGTGAAACTTCGGGGACAGGCCAAACAAGAATTCGAAAAAATACAATTAGCATTTCCTTATCGAGCAGTGGATACTCGGAAAGGACAAATGAAGTTAATCATACCACGGCTGGATTAGATTACTTTAACGTGGGAGATACTTTTAGCATACAAATGGTTATGACCCGACCCTTTAGGATCTCTAAATCTTCACTTTCAATAACGTATTTGGGAGAGTAAGCAATATATTTATTAGATCAGTCATTGGGTAAATGTCAACGTTGGTCTTTACAGCTATCCGGAGAACTGAAGTTTATCCGGTTTTCCCATTAGTGAAATCATATAGTATGTATATTGATACCAATTAATAATGCAGTGCTCATACAGGGAATTTGTTTTCAAATAGCGGTGACCAGGTTTCCGGAAACCATGCAGGAAGCACTGGATAAAGAAGGAAAAACCATACAAGAGGTAGACGTGTTCATTCCGCATCAGCCGAACTTGAGGATTGCCCAGTTTGTTCAGCAGAAGTTTGGCTTACCGGATGAAAAATCCATAATAATATCCAGAAATATGGAAATACAACTGCTGCTTCTATTCCTATCCCCTTACATGAAGCGATTGAGCTGGAAAAAGTCAAATGAGGGGATCCCGTACTTCTCTCTGCTTTCGGAAATGGATCCACCCGGGTAAGCGTATTGTTTAAGTACTAATATTTTAAATTTAAGATAACAGGAGGCCATCTCACAACTTGTGAAAACGGCCTTTTTTATGAAATTTTTCTGTATCCCTATACGAAATAGGTTTTCGTTTAAACGATTCTCAACCACACCGTTTAGTTATGATACACCTTCTTTTCATTTTTAATTAAATTATTCTTCTTATTGTGAATTTTTAGTTAAGTTTTTTTATTTACACTTAATTTTCTCATTGATTATATTTTTTTTGATAATTTTACTAAATACAAGTGAAAGTATTATAAAATTAATAATTATTAAAGATTAAACTTTACAAAAATGAAAAACAATTTATTATTTGGCATTTTGATGTTTCCATTGATCTGCAATGCCCAGGTAGGCGTTAATACTCCAACTCCGCAAAAAACTTTACACGTGAACGGCTCTCTACAGGTAACCAATGAAATCAATGTAGGCGGAACGGCTTCTGCCGCAGGAAGCGCAGGAACCTCCGGGCAGATCCTCGTTTCAGGGGGAGCAGGAGCAGCGCCAGCCTGGCAAACCCTGAATACCGTAAGTGGTACCATCAGTAATGCCTATTATGTGCAGGGAACAACAACAGCGACGGCCACCCAAGGACAGACTATTGATGTTCCCGGAGTGACCATTACTTTGACCGTTCCTGCCGGGAAAACGCAAACATTTATGTTCAATATTACAGGCTACATGGTGGGAACAAACCTCTCTTCTCAGGGGGCTTTTGAGTTACATCAGAATAATGTCAAGATTTCATCAGCATTTGTTTCAATGGTTTCGTCCAGAGATCCAGGCCTTATTAATCTACCAGTTCCCACAACTTTCCTTAAATCTGTTACTCTGGGTGAAGGAACTTATACTTTTACTGTTAAGTATAGCAGCTGGGGAAATCAAGGAGGAGGAGGAACCCAGTTTGTCAATTATAACCCTACCGGTTATCTAGGCTACAGTGGCGATACAGAAGCAATGCTTACCAAAATGCAGGTTTTAGTATATAACAACTAATTCATAAAATCGTAACATGTACAAATAAAATAAGCGGGCCATTGGCCCGCCTTTCTATTGTATTTTCCGTTAATTAAAGACTTTTCAGCAATTTCTCCGTGTCCGCAGCGTCCTGTCCGGTACTTTTTGCCAGCTGGACCGATTTTTCCGCCCACAGTTTAGCATTTTTTTTGTCTCCAATTTTGTTATAGAGATTGGCTAAAGTGTCGGTGTTCGCATAGTTTTCGCTTTTCTTTACAGATTCCTGAGCCCAGCTTATGGCTTTTTCTAATGAAGACCTGGTGCTTACATTTTCAAAGTAATTCCATGCCAGGAAATTGAGTTCTTCAGAACTTATAGAAGATGGATCCTTGTAAAGTTCGAGGGTTAATTTCTCATACGTGGCGATATCTTTATTTTTCAAAGCACTGTTGGCTTTGGACTTCTTGAGCATCTTTTCAGCTTCCTCTTTGCTTAAAAAACTTTGGGTTTCTTTCATAAAATACGCATCATCCCATGTTTTGGAATCAGCATTATAGGACTTCTTCAGAACAGTCGTAAATTTTATATTCTTATCGAACATTTGATATTGGGTTTCAGGGAGAATTTTTATAATATCTGCCTTCTTTTCTTTAAAAATTTTATACAACGGGCTTTCTGTGCTTTGGGTTCCGGCCAGTAACATCTGAACATCTTCCTGATCCAAGTTTTGCTTAGACTGGAAGTAACGTTCCAATACCCGGCCTGTAAAAGGAGCATCGGTATACAGTGTAAGCCCGGCAAGATTTTTCAGAAATTCAGGATCTTTTTCACCCTCTTCAAATTTTTGCTTCAAAGCAGCTAATCTTTTATTAGGATCACCGGCATCTTTGGCAAACTGAATAAAATCGTTTTCTTCAACGTATCCTAAAGTTCTGTGCACTTCTTCACCGTCTCCATTGATGAACAGGTAGGTAGGGAAGGCCTTGACATTATATTTTTTAGCGAGACCTATTCCTTCTCCTTTTTCCATGTCGATTTTGGCATTGATGAAGTGGCTGTTATAATAATCTCCCACCGACTGCAATGGGAAAATATTCTTCACCATCAGTTTACATGGGCCACACCAGGAAGCGTAGGCATCTACAAATACCAGTTTATTTTCTTTTTTTGCTTTCGCCAGAATCGCGGTGAAATTGCTGTCTTCAAATTTAATTCCCTGAGCAAATGCCAGGACACCAATGCATAGGGAGGATAATATGGCTAATTTTTTCATAAATATTTTTAATAATTACAAATGTAATCATTATGTAAATACATCAGTCGGAAGAAATGAAAAATAGTTACACCTGACAGAGCTGATGATGATCGGGAAGTTTTTTTGGCTTGAATACATTTTGTATAACAGTTCTTATCCGATCCATCGTTAATGAATTTAGTTGTTTGTATGAATATGGGCTGCGCCGGATGATCGCAGGTCGATTTAAAAGGGATTTCAGGTTTTTTCAGCTGACTTATAAAAGGCAAAAATAACAGAATTAGACTTGATCTAAAGGGAAAGAGTCCGGTACAATACCGAACTCTTCTTATCAAAATATTATTCAATTTTGTCTAAACTTTTGGGTGCAGTCTAAATACTGCGGTTCTGATTATTTTGTTTTCGTACTGTCCGTTTTTATGGTTGCCGTATCAGCAGCAGTATTGCGGTCCGAATGGGCCACAGCAGAATCGCCCAGATCATTTCTGAACGGACTTTTGTCATGCTCATCTTTATATTCTTCCCTGTTTTCTTTTTTATCAGCGCAGCTTCCTAAAACAGACAGGCCGATCACAGCTCCGATCCATAATTTTTTCATAGTAAATTTCTTTAATGTTAGTAGTAATCAAATATAATCATTATTAAGTAAAAAGTAAAAAGTAAAAAGTAAAAAGTAAAAAGAGCTTGATAAATTTCAATACAACGGAGGGTGGGGTTGTACTGCCAGGATATACTTTAAAATTCTTTGAAATTGGAGATCCGTCAGCGTAAAATATAAAAATTCCCAGTGGTTATCTGGGAATTTTGGATTTTAAGATTAACAATGGTTTATCTGTTTGTCGGAGAGGCAGCTACAGAATCGGTAACTCTGGTGCTGTCAGGATTTGCAGTAGTGGTCGTAACAGTATCCATCGTTGTAGATGGTGATCGTTGGGCCGAACTGTCCATTGCCGTTGAATCTGTATTGTTTGTGGACATCGAAGATTCCTTGGTTCCGCAGCTCACTGCAAATAATCCGATAATTGCTGCTATTAACAATGACTTTTTCATAATCTTATATTTTGTTGTTAGTGTATTGTTAAGCACTCAAAAATTATTCCGAAATAATTTTTTTTTATTAATAAATACCACTAAATCAGCCTATAACTTATTAATAATATAGGTGTCTAATTACATTGTATGTTGTGAAATGAGCAGCAGCATTACTTTTACGGATAAGGGGAGGCTATAAAAAAACCTCAGAGCTAAAGTTCTGAGGCTGTATGAAAATTAATGAACAAAAGTATAATGTCCACTACTGAATGTGCTGATTATCCAAGATACGGATATTTATAATCCTTCGGAGAAACAAAAGTTTCTTTAATACTTCTTACCGAAGTCCATCTCAGGAGATTCATTTTAGATCCTGCCTTGTCGTTGGTTCCGGATGCTCTGCCACCTCCGAAAGGCTGCTGACCTACCACTGCTCCGGTTGGCTTGTCATTGATATAGAAATTTCCGGAAGCATTTTCCAATGCTTTGAAAGCTTCATTCACGGCATATCGGTCCTGTGCAAATACAGATCCTGTCAATGAATAAGGAGAAGAAGAATCTACGAGTTTCAAAGTTTCCGCCCAGTCCTGATCTTCGTAAACAAATACAGATAAGATCGGTCCGAAAATTTCTTCCACCATACTTTCATACTGAGGATTGGTGGTTTCGATAACGGTAGGGTGAACAAACCATCCTTTGGAATCATCTGTTTTTCCACCGATTACCACGTTAGCCTCACCTGATGCATTCGCTCTGTCGATATACCCTTTGCATTTTTCAAAGGAATTTTTATCGATTACAGCATTGACAAAATTTGAAGGATCTTCAGGAGAACCGATTTTAATAGATCCGATCTGAGTTTCCATTACTTTTTTCACCTCAGCCCAAAGTGATTGAGGGATATACGCTCTGGAAGCGGCAGAACATTTCTGACCCTGGTATTCGAATGCTCCTCTTACCAAGGCAGTAGCCACCGCTTCTACATTGGCGGAAGGATGAGCAATAACGAAATCTTTTCCTCCCGTTTCTCCGACGATTCTAGGATAAGTTCTGTAGTTGTGAATATGGTCTCCGATCATTTTCCACATTCCCTGGAATACTTTGGTAGACCCTGTAAAGTGAAGACCTGCAAAATCTCTGTGGGCAAGCACTTTTTCAGCCGTTTCTTTTCCATCTGTGAAGATCATATTGATTACCCCTTTCGGAAGACCGGCTTCAGTAAGAACATCCATAATTACTTTTGCAGAGTAGATCTGCTTGTCAGAAGGCTTCCAGACCACGACATTTCCAAGCATGGCCATGCAGGTAGGCAGATTGCCGGAAATCGCCGTAAAATTAAACGGGGTTACCGCAAAACAAAAACCTTCCAAAGGTCTGTATTCTACACGGTTCCAGATTCCTGTATCAGAAACCGGCTGCTCAGAATACATTTCTGTCATAAATTCTACATTGAATCTCAGGAAATCGATAAATTCACAGGCAGCATCAATTTCAGCCTGGTGAACATTTTTCGACTGCCCGATCATGGTTGCTGCATTGATGACGTCTCTGTAAGGTCCCGCCAACAGATCAGCCGCTTTTAAAAAGATGGCCGCACGGTGCTCCCAGCCCAGCTCATTCCATTCCTTTTTAGCAGCCAGTGCAGAATTAATCGCGTCATCTACATGTTGCATGGTTCCTCTGTGATAAAAACCGAAATCATGCGCATGATCCTGTGGCGACTGAAGCTGAACAGTGTCACCCGTTGTAACCTCCTCACCATTGATGATCATTGGAATTTCTATTTTCTCAGCCCACATTTTTTTGTATTGGGCGATCAGGCTTTTTACTTCTGGAGTTCCCGGCGCGTAAGAATTTACCGGTTCATTAACTGCAAATGGTACTTGCGAAATTGCTTTTGACATATTACGTTGTATTATTTTTTAATTTGCTAATGATACAAATTTACAACATTTAATCTGTACAGAAAATTGATACAAACGATTTCGTTTTATGGTTATAATTATGATATATTTGGTTGAAACTAATTCCATTAGAAAATGAAAAAATTATTTCTCATTTCATTATGTTTTTCACAAATTATTCTGGCGCAGCACAGGAAAAAAAGGTCGAGCCGGTTCCGCCGATAAAACAGATGGAAGAATATAAAATTCCTGATGATAGATTACTGAACAGCACTTTAAAGGGTTCAAAGTGGTATTTTGACCTGAAAAATTACAGTGAGGGCAGACTTTATCTGAATACGGACTCCTCAAAGCCTGACCTTTTAAACTTTATGGATAAGAACCGGTTTCAGATTACCATTAACCAGAAGGACTGTAAGGGCCTGATAAAAGGAACCTATGTAATTAAGAAAATAGATGAAGGCACGTCAACAGGACAGTTGGGACACCGTCCATTTGAGATCACCTCTCCTCCTCAGAAGTGTGCTGCAGACTTCATCCGATTCTTATCAGGACCTGTTGATGTTTTTTACGATGAAAGTGAGAAAGTGATGAAAATGACTGAAGGTGAAGATTTTCCACCTACTGTCCCAGGGCATTAATTATTAATTTTCTTACATCTTTTCCGTTTCCAGAATTTTAAGAACTAATTTTTCCTGTTGGGTTAAATCAGCCTTGCCGTCATTCTCTTCGATCTGTTCAAGCTCGTCAAGATATTTTTTGATGGTATTGTTCTCATAAAGGTTGATCACCAGAGGATGAACGTAATATTTTCTGCACACGGTACTGGTATTTCCCAGATGGGAGGCGACCCTTTCCAGGGCTTCTTTCACCTTCTTTTTGTATTCGGTATTGGTTTCCGCATAACCGATCTCTTTAAAAGCAATCAGTGCATTGACGGTTCCGGACCAGGTTCTGAAATCTTTTGCCGTAAAATCTTCACCGCTGATTTCCTTGATGTAGTTATTCACCATTCCGGAATCGATCGTATGGTGATTGCCATCGTCATCATAAAACTGAAACAGTTCTTTTCCCGGAATCTCCTTACATTTCTGAACCAATCTGGACAGTCTTCTGCTTTTAAGATTAACATTATGCATAACGCCCTTTTTCCCTTTGAAAGAAAAAGTCATTTTCTGGCCGTTTATCTTTACGTGCTTTCCTTTTAAAGTGGTTAATCCGAATGATCCGTATAACTTTTCATATGCATTGTTTCCAATCCGGATATTCGTTTTCTGCATTAAACTTACGATTAACGCTAAAATTTTTCTTTTTTCAAAATTTCTTAAAGCCAGATCCTGTTCGATATGCAGTCTCATCTGCGGTAAGGCATAGCCAAACTGCAGCATCCTGTAAAATTTTGTATGATTTCTAAGGGCACTCCAAAGTGGATGATATCGGTACTGTTTTCTCTTTTTTACATCAAAACCCGTCGCCTGAAGATGCCCGTTGTCTAAGGCACAGATCCATACATTTTCCCACGCCGGAGGAATAACCAGTCCGTTGATACGCTTGATCTCATCTTTGTCTTTTATTTTTTCACCATCCTTGAAGTAAGAATATTTTTTTCCTTTCTTTTTCCGGATGATACCGGCAGATTCTGCATCGGACGTGTAAATAAGATTTACCGCCTTTGCAGAAGCCTCCGGATCTTTCATAATCTTGACAATCTTAGAAGGTTTCAGATGGGAAATAATGTCTAATTCTGAATTATCCATAAGTTCTGGTTAAGAGTTCCTACCCCTTGAGAATAGCCATAAGATAACGGCTACTACGCCTACCACTAAAATAATTCCCCACCACATTCCTGCTTTAAAGATGGTCTCTACTGCTTCACAACTTGTTAATAACAGTAAACTGAATATGGTCATACTATACAAGCTCAATTTTTTCATGATAATCTATTTTTTAATGTTTATTATTTGATTTGATATTATATCTTAAATTCTGTGTCGGTCAGCCCGCCAGCTTTTAATCGACTTTTTAATGGCATCCCCGGGTATATTTTCATGAAGGGCTTTATCCAAAAGTTCTTTGAATTCATCGTCGTACGCGAATCTTAATGCGGCAATCTGGTCAAACGTCAGTTTTTCTTCCACTTCATCGGAGCGATGATTAAAAAGCTCAAAATACCGCTGTTTGAATTCAAGTCGTACCAGCCGGTTCTGAAGTCCCAGCGCATAATGCTGTCTGACCATAATCGCAAGGTAGAAAATCAGAAAAATAACAGCGGAGAATAAAATCCAGCTTAGCTGATGCTGTTCATCCTGGTATACCTTATAGATCCCGAAAGCTTCTGACAGAATTAAGACGGGGAGATATATAAAATGATGCGGCGGATAAAACTTCCTGTGATTTTTATAATTCTGCTTTTCCATGAAATACCTACTACAATAATCTTTCCAAAACTTTAAATTTTTAATACCAAGTAGTTTTACGACGCATTTAATATTAAATGTCATTCAAGAAGGTGTAAAATTATATTCTGTTAATGACTGATTTTTAATGAATTAATGATCATGAGGTTTTACCACCGACAGACTGCAGAAGTTTCCGGGTAAATGGTGAAAAAATAAAAATAATGTAAGTTCCGTTTATTTCTGTAGTCCGCATTGGAAGAGAATTTATATGAACGGCAGAATTCAGGTAAAATTATATGCAAAGATCCAAAAACTGCTCGTGATGTATTTCCGGACCTCAAAAAAGTTGTAACTTCACCTTTTAAAAAATATTGAAAAATGACTTCAAGGGAAAAAGTAGCTGCGCTTCGTGAGGAAATGCAGAAAAATAATGTTGATGCATTTATAGTATATTCAGCAGATCCGCATATGAGTGAATATTTGCCGGAAGAATGGCAGGAAAGATCCTGGCTGTCGGGATTTCTGGGATCTGCAGGCTTTGTGGTCGTTACAAAAGATAAAGCCGGACTCTGGACAGACGGCAGATACTTCACACAGGCTCCTATTGAATTAGCCGGATCCGGAATTGATCTTTTCAAAGACGGAATGGAAGGGACGCCCAACTATATCGACTGGATCATCTCTGAAATCCCGGCCGAAGGAAAAGTGGCGGTAAATGCTGTAGCTACTTCCCATGCCAACTGGGAGCTTTTAACGCAGAAATTACAATCAAAAAATATAACGCTGGTAGATCATCCGCTTCTTAAGCAGATCTGGACCGACCGGGGAACACCGTCTAAAAACCCTATCTTCATACATCCTGTAGAAAGATCGGGAAAACCGGTTATCGATAAAATTGCTGCGATCCGTCAGAAAATGGAAGAACAGGAAGCCACCGTTCATATCATATCAAGTCTTGATGATGTAGCCTGGACCTTAAACCTGAGAGGAAGTGATGTACAGAGCAATCCTGTATTTCTGGGATACCTGATCATTACTAAAAATGATGCGATCCTGTTTACCGACCTGGAGAAATTGGAAGTGGAAGCCAGAAAGCAGATGGATGAGTCTTTCGTGAAGATGATGCCTTATGAGGAATTTTACAATCATCTTAAGGTATTTAACGGTGAAAAAGTCCTGGTTTCTCCTACCAGCAACCAGTCTATCTTTGAAGCATTGAAATCTGACAATGAATTCATCAAAGCTCCGGTTCCCGGGAATGTAATGAAGGCCCAGAAAAATGAAACTGAGCTGGAAGGCTTCCGAAAAGTGATGGTGAGAGACGGTGTAGCCATGGTGAAATTCCTGTATTGGCTCACCCATAACGCAGGGAAAGAAGCCATGAATGAATATTCAATCGGTGAAAAGCTGAGAGGTTTCCGTGCCGAAGGTGAAAATTTTGTGGGTGAAAGTTTCGGAAGTATCGTCGGATATAAAGAACATGGTGCCATTATGCATTATTCCGCAAAAAGTGAAGGAAGCAAAGAGGTGACCAATGACGCAAGCATCCTGGTAGATTCAGGAGGTCAGTATCTGGAAGGAACCACGGATATTACAAGAACATTGGCGCTGGGAGCTGTTTCTGATGATTTTAAAAGAAATTCTACCTTAGTTCTTCAGGGGCTGATCCGTTTATCGATGGTAAAATTCCCGAAGGGAACCAAAGGTGTTCATCTGGATGCTATTGCTAGACTTCCGTTATGGATGGAAGGGAAAGATTTCAACCACGGGACCGGTCATGGTGTAGGAAGTTTTATGAACGTTCATGAAGGGCCTCAGAACATCAGAAAAGATATGAACCCACAGGATCTTCTTGTAGGAATGGTATGTTCCAATGAGCCGGGCTATTATTTAGAAGGGGAGTATGGAATCCGTCACGAAAATTTAATTGCGGTAAAAGAAGCTGAGAAAACCATCCACGGTACCTTTTATGAGTTTGAAACACTTACATTCTGTCCGTTCTTCAAAAATACCATTGTCAGAGAGATTCTTTCTGAAAAGGAAATAGAATGGCTGAACGCTTATCACAGAACGTGTGAAGAGAAGCTGGGTCCTTATCTGGAAGGAGAGGTTAAAGACTGGTTCCTGGAACTGGTAAGTCCGCTGTAAAAGAATAAAATAATCTGTAAAAATAATGCCTTATACTTTTTGTATAGGGCTTTTTTAATTGTGCAACCGTATTTTTACGGAAAAATTACAGGGTTTATCCTGAGGTGCTGAAGATGGAGAGGGTGTATCTTTGTTTCAACAAAAAGACATCATTTCATCTCTTCATATACTTAGTAATTCAAAGCAGTAGAATCACCTCAAGTCGGAGGTGATTTTACTTTTTAGAGGGAATTCGCAAGCGTTTTATTATTTTTGCATAAATTCCAATCGTCATGCTCCGACAGTTTTTTGAAAATCTCGCCCTGTTTTCCGAAGCTGAGGTCACCCATTTTTTGTCGCTCTTTGAAGAAAGAACACTGGATAAAAATGAGTATTTTGTAAGAGAAGGTGAAAAATGTAAGGAAATCGCCTTTATACAATCCGGGATTTTCCGTTCCTTTTATATTTCTGAAGAAGGGAAAGACATGACCTACTGTTTCAGATTTCCCAATGATCTTATTGCTTCCTGTTCTACATTTATTTCCGGATTGCCAAGCCGGGAAACTATGCAGGCGATTTCAGAAGCTGAAATTTTAGTATAAAAAAAAGAAAAGGTTGAAGAATTAGTGAATGAAACCAAAACTGGATCAGGTTCCTGAAAATAATTACCGAACAGGAATATCTGGAGCTTGAAAAACGTTTTTTCAGTTTCTGAGAGACCGTGCCGCTAAAGTGCGCCCCATTTTATGGCAGAAAACGAGGCTAAACCTTTTGTACGTATAAAAATAGCACAAGTTTAAAAAATTTTTGATTTTTCTTAAGCGAACTGATGATTTTTCATGGTGATCAACTAAAAAAACTTAGGTGTTCTTAAGTGTTAAAAAATTCATATTAACGATATAAGATGGTCATTAGTACCATTTATCTGAACCCATTGATAATGAGATATGGTGCTCAGACAGGACCTGGATCAAACCTAACAGGTTTCTAAAACCTGTTAGGTTTTAATATTTAAACTCTCATCGCTAACAAAAGCCTGCGACCCTAGCCCGGATCGCAGCATTTGTCTGAGCTCATTTTCTGTATTTGGGCGGCTCGTCGCAGACGAGCCGCCCAAATACAGAAAATAGCGAGTGCGGAGAGCCGGAAAAAGCTCCTGAAAAATTCATAGGTTATGTTTTTTAACTCCGGGGGCCATGGTATATAAAGAATTACAGATAAAAGTTGAAAATCGGGGCCATAGAAAAACCATATCATTCCCTGTCATTAAAAACCGTAAATTTGCAGCATGAATAACGATACCATTTGCGCACTGGCTACGGCCAATGGAGTAGGAGCTTTAGGCATTATCAGAGTTTCGGGGAACGATGCATTACCGGTCGTTCAGAAATCTTTTCCGGCAAAAAATCTTGAAAAACAGAAGTCCCATACCATTCATTACGGGTATTTTGTCGATGGGGAAGAGGCGATCGATGAGGTGATGCTGTCGATATTTTTGGCGCCTAAAAGTTTTACGACCGAAAACTCTGTGGAAATTGCTTTCCACGGCTCCCCGCATATTGGAAAACGTATTTTGGAAACGCTCATCAAAAACGGGGCAAGGATGGCGAAAGCCGGTGAGTTTACGCTCCGTGCCTTCATCAACGGGAGAATCGACCTTTCGCAGGCCGAGGCTATTGCCGATGTGATAGCATCAGAAAATGAAGCGTCAAGAAAAGTAGCGATCAGCCAGCTAAAAGGAGGGATTACCAACGAGATTTCTTTCCTGAGAACAGATTTGCTGAACTTCGTTTCCCTGATCGAGCTTGAACTTGATTTTGCGGAAGAAGATGTGGAATTTGCAGACCGCAGCGCTCTGAACCAGCTGCTTGATAAAATCGAACTGAAATTAAATTCCCTGATCGAAAGTTTCCAGTACGGAAATGCAATTAAAAAAGGAACTGCCGTTGCCATTATCGGAAAACCCAACGCCGGAAAATCGACCCTGCTGAATGCTTTGCTGAAGGAGGAACGAGCGATCGTCAGCAATATCGCAGGGACTACAAGGGATACCATCGAAGAGGTTTTGCACATCAAAGGGCATGCTTTCCGCCTGATCGATACGGCCGGATTGCGGGAAACCATGGATGAGATCGAAGCGATCGGCGTTAAAAAAGCCAAAGAGAAAGTGGAGAATGCCCATATCCTGGTATATCTTGCCGATGCCGCTACAGAAGATTTCTCAGAAGATATGGAAATGATAAAATCTCTGGTAAGGGACGATCTTAAATTAATTATCTGCGCCACAAAAATAGATGAAGTTTCACCTGCTGTCTATGAAAAGGTTGAAAATATTTTCCGGAACTCGATTTCCTATGAGTTTGATTTTATTAAAATCTCGGCAGTAGAAAACCAGAATATGCAGGATCTTAAGAACGAACTGTCTTCGTATGTGGAACAGTTAAAATCTGCTGAAAACAATGTTGTGATCACCAACCAACGTCACTTTGAAGCCCTGGGGAAATCCCTGGATGCCGTACACAAGGTGAAGGAAGCCATTTCCTTCCAAATTTCTACAGAATTGCTGGCCTATGAACTGAGAAATGCCCTGGAACATCTGGGTGAAATTTCAGGGGAAGTCACAAATGATGAGGTGCTGGGGAATATTTTTTCTAAGTTCTGTATCGGGAAATAATTTAGCTTTTCTTTGATTTCTTTTTCTTTCTTTTATTTGATTATCAGATATTTATATAAATTTTATTTTCTCTTTTTGGAGTTTATTCTTATATTTGTACACCTGTTGTACACCTCGAACCACAAAAAGTAGCATAAAGGTGTACAAATGTACACCTCAAATAAAAGATATGAATATTACTTTAAAACAGAAAAATTTAGCTGATGGAAGGATTAGTCTTTTCATTGAGTATTACAAAGGTTCTTCTACTAATGCACAAGGAAGAAGAGTTCACCTGCGAAATTTTGAGTATTTGAAACTGTATTTGCACCCCGATCCAAAGTCGGTTAAGGAAAAAAAAGAGAATAAAGAAACTATGGCTCTTGCCGAAAGTATTTTGGCAATCAAAAAAGCTGAATATGTTCAAGGTCGCTACGATTTGAAAGATACTGTAAAAAGTAAAAGGACTTTTTTAACATACTTTGAGGAGTTGACAGAGGAAAAACAAAAACAAGATACTTCTAATAATTACGGTAATTGGTTATCGACTCTACAACATCTCAAAAAGATTGTTCCAAAAAATATGACTTTCGATGAAATTGATGAAAGCTTCGTCAAGAAAGTTCACCGATATTTTGAAAAAGATGCTCTCACAAAAAGTGAACTGCCACTTTCTCAGAACTCAAAATATTCATATTTCAACAAGTTTAAAGCTGCCCTAAGGAGTGCTTTCGATAATGGATATTTGACGATTAATTATGCTTCAAAAGTCAAATCCTTTGAACAAGCTGAAAGCCAAAGAGAATATCTGATTTTTGATGAATTACAACGATTAGCAAAAGCAGAATGCAAATATCCGGTTTTGAAAAAAGCTTTTCTTTTTTCGTGTTTATCAGGACTACGTTGGTCGGATATTAATACTTTGACCTGGAAAGAAGTTCGTGATGAAGGTGATGTTTCCAGAGTCAATTTCCGACAAGAAAAAACTGAGGGTGTAGAATATCTTTATATTTCAAAACAAGCCAGAGAATTGCTGGGCGAAAGACAAGATCCGCAAGAAAGAGTTTTCAAAGGCTTAAAATATGGAATGACCTACAATACTGAAATTATCCGTTGGTGCAATCGTGCTGCAGTTCCTAAGCATATTACTTTTCATTCAGCAAGACATACGAACGCCGTTCTGTTGTTAGAAAATGGTGCAGATATTTACACGGTTTCTAAAAGACTGGGACATCGTGAATTAAGAACAACGCAGATTTATGCTAAAATTGTGGATAGCAAAATGAAGGAAGCTGCTGAGATTATTCCGGAATTAAATATCGAGTTATGAAAGTTCCGTTTTCTATTTTTTAAAAGCAATGAAAATCACTTTCTAATCCAGTTGAATCCAGAATAATCTTATTTAGCCTTTTAACATTTCAAATTAGTCCAAAGTATTCTTATTTAGCCCACAACCTATTGATAGTCTTTTATTTATGGTTTTTATTGTTGACTTTTGTTTCGTTAAATCAATTAAAAGAAACAGATGGAAAATAACGAAATCATCATTCATAAGCTCAACAGAATTGAAAAGCATATTTTCGGGCTCAAGGCAATTCTTAATGTAGAAGAGCTTTCAGATTACACAGGGTTCAAGAAATCCTATATCTACAAATTGGTTCATACCAACTCTATCCCATTCTCAAAACCTTCCGGAAAAATTCTATTCTTTGAAAGAAAAAAAATTGACGAATGGTTGCTCAAAAACAGCCATAAATCAAACGATGAGATCCAACAAGAAGCAATAGAATTTTCTTTACGCAAAAAATAAAACCTAACTACTGCCATAGTTAGGTTTAAATGTTTGTTTTACTGGAAGTAAAGAGCAAATATAAAAATTATTTGTGACTCCTTCCAAAATCAAAAAATGTTTTATGGAAGAAAATAAAATTCTGTATCAAATTGAGACAGAAACGAAAACAATATTTGACAGAACGCTCAATTATTTGAATTCAAAATATTCAATTAGATTCAACACAATCTCTCTTGAGCTTGAAATTAAACTTGTTTCGGATAAAAAATGGTCACCACTCAATTTGAACTCATTATTTATAGAACTTGTCAGATCAGGAATTGATATTCCGATTAATAAATTGGAGATTCTGGTCAGAAGTCATTTGATTCAGCAGTACAATCCGATTCGGGAATATTTCGAAAACTTGGAAAATTGGGACAACGATAACCATATCAGTAAGCTTTGCAGTTATGTAAAGACGACCGATGATAAATCCTTCCAAAAGTATTTCGAGAAGTGGATAACCAGGACTGTAATTTGTGCATTGAAACCCGGCTACATCAACAAACAGTGTTTTGTGCTGTTCAATACTAAGCAAAACAGTGGAAAGACGAGTTTTCTGCGATTTCTCATTCCTGCAAGTCTTGAACAATATTATACAGAAGACATTGGTGTTGATAAAGATGGCTTAATTTCCTTATGTAAAAACCTTCTGGTCAATATTGATGAGCTTTCGGTAATGTCAAAAACAGATGTTAATATTCTTAAATCCTTCATTTCAAAAAATACCGTCAATGCACGTTTGCCTTACGATCGAAAATCATCATTGATGCACCGAACGGCTTCGTTTTGTGGGTCTACCAACCGGTCGGATTTTTTAACCGATGAAACCGGAAGTGTGCGGTGGCAGATTTTTGAAGTTTTGGAGATTGATTTCAATTATTCTAAGGAAATCAATATTGAAAAAGTTTGGTCACAAGCATACTATAATGCTTTTGAAAGAAAAAATTACAATCCTGAACTCACGGCTGAAGATATCCAGGAAAATGAAAAGCGGAATGAAAAATTCAAACAGGTATCCCTGGAACAGGAAATTATCCTTAGTCATTTCGAAAAATCCAAACTGCAAAGTGAATTTCTGACGCCTTCGGACATTATGCTTGCGATGAACAATGCGCTTGGTGTACGGCTGAACATTATAAAAATTGGTAAAGCCTTGACCGCAATGAACTACGAAAGAATAAAACATCCGAAAAGACAAGTCTATGGATATTTGATTCGAAGGAAAATTGACGAATGAAATAATTTAAAATTACTTACCACTTACCTGAAAATTGCGGAAACCATCATTAACAAAAAGTTTACGATAAGGTAACTGAATAAAAGTAAACTTACCTAATTACCTGAATTAAATGAAGGTAACCAGGTAATAAAAGGTAGGACGTAAAATCCGTAGAAACCTCGATGAATAAAGGCATAGGTAATAAGGTAGGCGAATTAAAAAAAACTTTATAAAAAAACACAAAAATAAAACTCTATGAACTGCAGACAATTCAACAGCATATCGTTGGAAGAAGTCCTCCTTTCTCTCGGACACCTTCCCACGAAACAAAATGAAAAAGAAGCCTGGTATCTTAACCCCTTTGCCAGCGAATCCCAGGCCTCTTTTAAAATTAATAAAAGCCTAAACTATTGGTACCTCTTTTCAGAAGGAATTGGTGGTAATAATACCGATTTTATGAGGAAATATCTGAATGCTTCAGTAAGTGAAGTTTTAGTTTGGGCAGAGAATCATAATTTTTCTTCTTTTCAAAAGCAAAATGTTCCTTATCAGAAATTTGAGAATCTTCCGAAAAATTACGAGATAATTGAAATTAAAAATGTCCAGCATCCGGCACTCCTGGAATATTTGAGAGAAAGAAAAGTACAAAATCAAACCGAATTTTTAAAGCAAATCCATTATCAGAATAACAATAAAAACTATTTCGGAATTGGTTTCAAAAACGATTCAGGCGGTTACGAAATCCGCAATAAATATTCAAAAATATGCCTGGGTAAAAAAGATGTTTCAACCATCAAAAACGGTTCTGATTCACTTAGGGTTTTTGAGGGCTTTTTCGATTTTCTTTCTTTTAAAACTCTCGAAAATGAATTGGAAAAGCAACCTTCCGATTATCTCATTTTGAACTCTGTTTCGATGATCCAAAATGTTAAAAATTCACTTGGAAAATATGAAAAAGTGGAGCTTTATTGTGATAATGATGAAGCGGGAAATCGTGCTGTAGAAATCATTTGCAATGAAACAAAAAAAATAGAAGATTGCCGGGTTCTGTATTCAGATTTCAAGGACTTGAATGAATATCTTAGTAAGAAAACCGAAGAAGTTCAAAAACAATATAAATCTGCATTTAAGAGATGAGAAATTCAAAAACTTTTGATGTGAACTTATTTGAGAAAATGTTTGATTTAAATTCAAAAAATAAAATTGGCGCAAATACTATAGCTGTTTTTACTTTCATCCTCTACAAATGTGAAGATTCACGAAAAGAAATTGTTTTATCAGACTATCAAATGGCAAGAGAGCTTGGTCTTTCCAGGCAAACGGTCATTACTGCAAAAAATAAGCTCAAACTTATAGGACTTTTAGATTATAATAGAAATCCGGGTTTTCCAAATCGTTTTATTTTAAATGGCAACCCAATGCCAAAAGTAACACCAAAAACCTGTGAAATGATAGATAAACCGATTGATGAACTAAAAACCATTGTGGAATCGGAAATTAATACCAATAGTTCATTTTCAAAATATCCGAACTTAAAACAGTTTATGGATTTTGCGAAAACTTTAAAAGACTATTCAGAAAAGCTGGATGCTTTATTGATTCAAAAATTTCAAAAATGGGAAGAAGCCGATTGGAAAAATTCAATTGGAAGACCTATTTTGAATTGGCAAGCTACTCTTGAAAAAAATATGAATACCCTTGATGTTTCACACTTTAATGGAAATTCTTCGCTATCTAATCTTCCAAAAATTAAAAGACCGAAACTAGATTAAAATCAACTACTCCGACTGGTATAAATTAAGGTAGACTAAATAAAATTTCTGACTTATGAAAACTCTATAGCAAGATGTGTCTTTGTATATACAAAATTTACATTTTGTACCTCCAAAGACTTTCTTGCCTTTTCTGCGAAAAGGGTCAAAAAACTTCGGAACTCTTTTTTTTGTTTTGGAAATCTTTATTTTTTAAGGTTGAAAATACACAAATTTTAGATAGATTAAGGAGATGATAGTGAAGAAAAAAAATGTGCCGAAAATTAATTTTTTACTGTCAATTTTCTTGAAATTGCATTTTCAAAGTTTTTCAGTGCATTAAAGTTTATTTAATTATGTCTACCTTCATGAAAATTAATACAAACGTCAAATCGAAAAAACTCAAGAAAAATTTAATTAATTAATAATCAAAGCATCAAAATAAATTCTATATTAGTTGTTGAAACAGTTTTACGAAGATATATTAAACCATATTAACATTAACGCAATACGTAAATTGGAATGATAGCTGTAATTGTAAACAAAGTGTAGTTAAAAATGATTAATAAAAATAAAGAATATTGCTATAGAATTATACATATCGAAAACCTGCCAATAATATTAGAAACTGGAATTGTATGTAAAAAAAGCTCTAAAGCTAATTCTCCCTATGTTAATATTGGAAATCCTGAAATAATTGACGTAAGGAGTGAAACTAAGGTAAGAATTGAACATTATGGAATGATTGGTGATTACGTACCCTTTTATTTTACATCTGTAAATCGTCAGCAAAAAGTGGACATTAGACATTAAAAATTTAAGGAGTGTTTTCATAAAAAGAGTAATTTTAATTATGGCAACACCGAAAAAGAAACCGACCGAGAAATTCGTAAAAGATATTCGGCAGAACACCCGCAGAATATTCACTGCAGAGCAAAAGATTTTAATCGTGATGGAAGGTCTTCGAGCGGAGACTTCCGTAGCCGAACTTTGCAGGAACCATAATATTGCACAGTCGCAGTTTTATGCCTGGAACAAGGAGTTTATGGAAGCAGGAAAGAAGCGCTTAAATGGAGATGTCGCTCGCGAGGCTACGAGTGATGAAGTATCAGATCTGAAGAAGGAAAATGCACGTTTGAAAGAGATCGTAGCTGATCTGGTCGTTCGCTATGACATTGTAAAAAAAAGTTTAGACAGGCTGGATTAATCGATAAATACAGGAAATATATGAGATTATCGGCAGCTGAGAAATACGAGATCATTCAAACGGTAACCACAAGTGAACTCGGCGTGAAACGAACCTTGGAAAGTTTTGGAATTGCTAGAAGCAGCTTTTACAAATGGTATCAAAGCTACTTGGAAAACGGCTATGATGGCTTGGAAACTACGAAAAGAACAAACCATAGGCAATGGAACAGCATTCCTGAAAGACAGAAAGATCTGGTAGTAGAGATCGCTTTGGAACACACCGAATTATCTGCAAGGGAACTGGCCTACAAAATTACCGATGAGCAAAGTGTTTTTATTTCAGAATCTAGTGTTTACCGGATTTTGAAGCAAAGAGACTTAATCCCGGCACCGAATCATTTTCTTCTTTCGGCAGCAAATGAGTTCAAAGACAAAACGGAATTTGTGCATCAAATGTGGCAGACAGATTTTACTTATTTCAAGATCATAGGCTGGGGATGGTACTATCTGAGCACGATCTTGGACGATTACAGCCGCTACATCATTCACTGGGAGCTATGCGACTCAATGAAAGCCGAAGATGTGAAACGAACGGTGGACACAGCCATTAAAAAAGCAAAATTAAAGACCAAAGCCAAACCGAAACTGCTCTCGGACAACGGTTCCTGCTACGTCTCCAATGAGTTGAAAAGCTATCTGAAAGACGATTTAAGGATGAAACAGGTTCACGGAAAACCAATGCATCCGCAGACCCAGGGCAAGATTGAACGTTATCACAGAACGATGAAAAATGTAGTGAAACTAAATCATTTTTATCATCCCGAGGAACTCATCCAGGCACTGGAGAAGTTTGTAGAAAACTACAATAACAAGCGCTATCACGAGTCGATAAATAACCTCACTCCAGCAGATGTGTACTTCGGAAGATCAGAACAGATTTTGGAAAAAAGAAAGCAAACAAAAGCGGAATCCATCCGAAAAAGAAGACAAATATATAACCAACAAAAATTAGTAAGTTTATAAATCGAAAATCCTCCTTAAGGATTTAAACTAAAATGTCTAAGTTGGTTTGAAGACGTACAATTAGTATAATTGGAGTAGACACAAATATGGATACTATCATACTAGAACTTAATAAAGAAGATTTTTTTTACATTGTGGCAGAAAGATGATATAATATGAAGCATCTTAAAATATAAATATGATAAGTCCTAGGTGCAGTTTTAGGAGGTTGTAGTTTCTCCGCTTGACTAAGGAACTTTTGGGAAGGAGCTTTAATTGGGAAGTATTGTTGCTGCGTTTAATTATATTGCGCATATGGGGGCAGATTTGGAATGATGAAAGAAAACCAATAAGAAGGAAACGAATTAGAAGTACGAGTGAAAAACATTCTGCCAATGGCAGCCGTGGAGGACAAACCGCTGTTATCCCGCAAATTGGGGAAGGCCCGAAAGCAGGACAAGGTCCAGGAATATTTGTTCCCAGTGGCTCTCAAAGTGGGGTCACTGCTGATATGGTTTTTTAAGATGATGGCACCGCAGATGTTAATATGACCACACAGACTTCAAGAATGAATACAAGAGGTTCTTATATTGCCAATTATGAAATTGTAGGTCCAGATGGAAGTAAAATTGATGCAGGTTTTTTATTGCATCAGGAGTATGGAATAAGTTCAAGAATGGATTATTCTACATATAATTCTCAGGGAAGTCCGAGTGTTTTATCAACAGCAACTTTCAGAAGCATCCCTTTGAATTCAACCATAAAAGTGAATATAGGTCTTACCTATCAAATTCCCGCAGGAGCTAAAGGAGTAATACATACCAATCACCTAATAAAAGTAAGATAAATATGTTTAAGAAAATATTTTTTATAAGTTTTCTTTTTTCAATAATTTCTTGTAAAAAAGATACTATAAACTGTGATGAAAAATTTGGGAATTTATATATTAAAAGGACCTCTCTTTGGTTTGATTTTGAAAAAGAACCAGGAAAAACATACAATAATTTTTCAAGGGAACAGTATACCAAATTAAGAAAACAAGTTAATGACAGTATGTCTATTATGATCGATTGCGCTTTGGAGCAAAATAAAAATAGTGAAATTTTGTATTTATATAAAATGAAACAGCTTTTTTTAGTCGATAAACTGAATGAAGTTGAGCCATTTTTAAAGAAAGTAGATCGGAAAATAGTGAAGGATGATATTTACTTTCAGCTTTCTTTATACAGTCTGTTATGCAAAGAACTATTGACTGGGCATAAGCCTGTTGAAGAATATAAAAACCTTTTGAAGTCTTATTCTCCAAAACTAAATCCTGTTTATAACGAAAGAGCGCATGAAGAATTTTTAAATTATCTTATTGATGACAACCTAGAGGGGTTTGAAAAGAAAATGCTGAAAAGATATCCAACCACTTCTGATATGTCTATGGAATATGGAGACAACAGGCTGTCTATTATAAAAGAAATGATGATGAGAGGAGATAATTTGATATTCGATTAGATGTTTACAGGGCAGATTTTTGAGTAATGTAAAGAGTTTTAGCGTATCATGACACTCTTTTCAATAATAGTCTTCCAAAAGCTCCGTTCTGGGAATGAAGGATTAGTGGAATAATGCCAAGCAATTTTCAATTATATAGATTCACATCCCGCTCTCATGAAAGTCTATCAATCACAGTATAATGATTCTATAAAATCAAGTTTCTTTAAATAAAAGTTATGTATAAGTTTTTCTTAGTGTTTCTAATGAGCTTTTTATCTGCTCAGCAAAAATGTAATCTATCATTTTTTAATAACCCATATTTACATGATGGAAAAATTATTTTTAGGATACAAAATTCCAGTAACGGAAAAGTTAAAGTTCCTATACTGTTTAATGCGGAGTTTGCCAGACCTACAGATATACAAATATATAGCTCAGAATCCAAAAAATATATTGCCTCAAAATATAGTTTTGACGGTACCTTGTGTGGAGATCCAAAACAATGTTTTGGGAAAATGGTTAGGCTAAAGAAAGGAGAGAAGCGAGAATATGAAGTTAAAATTATCCCGGGCAGAATATCAGGAGCATTTAAAGAAAAGAAAAAATACAGATTTAGATTATCTTTTGATACCTATTTCTTTAGTGGCTGTAATGATTATATTACAGACTGGCTCTATTATGATAACACGAACTAACAACAACTCACTGTATGATCTTTACTTCATCAGATTAGATGATAATAAAGGTCCTACATAGAAATCCCTATGAGTGCGATTGGCTTAATTCGAATTAACCATATAACCCAATAAAATGATGCACTAATTGTCTAACACAATAGCTGAAAAATTATTAAAAAATGAATGAGAAAGATCATAAAAATAACCAGGATGATAATTTTATGGATAGTTTTGAAGACTGGCATTCCCGTAAGTATAGTGATGAATATAGATTTAGAAATAAAACTCCTTTTTTTGTCAAAACTCCTAATTATTTGATAAATGGCATTTTATTTTTAACACTTCCTGTTTTAAGTTTAATAGTATCTATTATTTTAGATTTGGGAATAAGTTTTTATTTGTTTTTGTCACTAATCTGTATCCCTGGAATTTATTTTATCATAAAACACTTCAAATTAAAATAGAACAATTGCAGAGTAATTACCATTTTCTTTTCAATAATTGATAATTCTATGATCTCTGCCGCTTTAACGGGTGCAGGATTGTCTCAGTATGGTGGTTATTCTGTTATTCCAAATAGCAATTTTAAAGAATTAAAAAATAATTTTCTGAAAAAATGATTGAAAAAATAAATAAATATTGGAACATTATGATGATTCTTATTTTAATTTTCATAATAATATACATTTTCTCTGTTTTTATTTTTGGGGGCTTAGCAATGGATAAAGGAGTTGGTAAATATCATTATTCAAAATCATTGGAAGAAGCTAAAAAAGAAAATGGATATGGAGACAACAGACTGTCTATTATAAAAGAAATGATGATGAGAGGAGATAATTTGATATTCGATTAGATGTTTACAGGGCAGATTTTTCAGTAACGTAAAGAGTTTTAGCGTATCACGATACTCTTTTCAATAATAGCCTTCCAAAAGTGGAGTATCAAATTAATTTTAAAGGCATTAATAAAATTATTCATAGAACCCAACCAACAAGAACCTATCCTTAAAATTTTATTTATATGAAAAAGTATATATTAATAATATTCCTAGCCTTACTATCATTATTTATTGTAGCAGCAAATGGTAATTTTTCAGATTTTAGGGAAAAAGGTCCTTCTGGATATGTATTCATTTTTGAAGGAAGTAAACAAAATGCTATAATGAGGAATAATGAATTAGTTATAGATAGTGGAGCAGTAGACTTTAAATATAATAAAAATTATGTTGTATTTTCAGTTGATACTACCTATTCTATGAAACCTCAAGAGATCAATAAATCACAATTAAAATATTATTTATTTGATGTTAAAACAAATGTTTTAAAGGAAAACATTAAGTTTGATGAGTTTAAAACGCTAGTAAAAGAAAAATCGTTAGAAGATATTGATATTACAAAATAACTAGAGTGGCTCACTTTTTTGAGACAAAAACTCATGTTTCTTATACACTAACTAATGGAAAGATAATAGATCAGGGGGGTACTGAATAATAAGATTGGCTTAAATGCAAAAATGGATTATAATGTCTACACCACAAAAGGAAATGGAGCTGTTTTGTCAACAGCTAGATTGCAAAATATACCTTTAAATTCTACAATAAATGTAAAGATTGGACTTACTTATCAAATTCCCGCAGAAGCTAGAGATGCAATAAGAACAAATCATATTATTAAAATAAAATAATTATGTACAAAAAGCCTTTTTTTTAAGTTGTTTTTTATTACTAGTAATATCATGTAAAAAGAAAGAAATGAATTGTGAAGAAAAATTTTACAATCTTTTTGAAAAGAGATGGTCTATTTGGTTTAGTTTTGAAGCGCAAGGAGTGGTAGCTTATAATAACTTTTCAGAAGAGAAGTACAAAAAGCTTCGAAGACAAACAAACGATAGTCTTCAGATTACTATAGATTGTGCATTAGAAAACGATAAGAAGAATGAGATTTTATATCTCTACAAAATGAAACAGCTTTTTTTAGCCGATAAACTGAATGAAGTTGAGCCATTTTTAAAGACGGTAGATCGGAAAATAGTGAAGGATGATATTTACTTTCAGCTTTCTTTATACAGTCTGTTATGCAAAGAACTATTGACCGGGCATAAGCCTGTTGAAGAATATAAAAACCTTTTGAAATCTTATTCTCCAAAACTAAATCCTGTTTATAACGAAAGAGCGCATGAAGAATTTTTAAATTATCTTATTGATGACAACCTAGAGGGGTTTGAAAAGAAAATGCTGAAAAGATATCCAACCTCTTCTGATATGTCTATGGAATATGGAGACAACAGACTGTCTATTATAAAAGAAATGATGATGAGAGGAGATAATTTGATATTCGATTAGATGTTTACAGGGCAGATTTTTGAGTAATGTAAATAAAATCTAAGGGATCTTTTCAGCAGAAACTGTAGTGTTAGAGTGCTTCCGGTGATTTGGGATCAGAATTCTCCGGGTAATTTCTGGCTGCGTTTATTCACGTGACTTATATGGCAAAGACTACTTACCCATAAAAAATTCTAAAGTAGCCCTACAGAATGGATTTGGTTTTGTTAAAAATTCTGTAAATAATGTAATTATTGACACAACAAATATGTATTTAAGATTTTATGGTGGCTCTGCTTCGATGACTGCACCTTTTAACTTTAATGGTGTTCATTCAGCTTTTAAAAGCAGTGATATTATAGATGATTGTAATTTATTTAAATAGGCTAGAATGGAAAGGTTATTAAACAAACCAATAGATAGTATAGATTATCATTTAACAAAATATGGAGATATCTATTTAATAGACGAAGACATAATTTTGTTTGATTTAAAAGCTAAATATTCACTTATACAAACAATAGAGGATATGATAAGTGAGGTTAAAATTATTTTTGAAAAAGAAATACAACATTTGTTATTTGCCAGACTGGTTCAACAGTATGGAAATCCCAAGCATTATTATGATTTGAAGAGATTTACGGAGCGAAAAATGAAAGGAGAATTTTTGGAATGGAATATAAAAACATGGATAACTGTTCCTTATAAAAATAATGTAGTAGATATGCAAAATAATAATATCTGGCAAAATAATAATTTTGTCATTAAATTATTAAATTTCTCTACGATTGATGGTTTTGATGGAGACTATACATATTTAGTTTATACAAGAATAAAAAAAAGCACAATATAATACCACTCCCGCCAGAGGCATAAGTTTCAATACAGTGCTGCAATATTTTAATGAATATAAAAACCCCAACAAAATATGGCTATCAAAAAAATAATTTTAATTTTTTCGGTTTATCTTTTGATCAACAGTTGTACGATCAGACACGAATATAATTTTTATACAAGATTTGATGGATTAAACAGAAAGTCAACACTTTTTTTAACTAAAGATGATATAATTATTGATAGTATTCAGAATATTGACAGTTATTATGGAAAAGATAGTATTGTCAGGCGAAATAATAATCAATGGGATTATTATTACAACGGAAGATGTGGAACAGGATGTTCTGTACTGTATTATATGAACGTCTCTCCGGTAAATGATAAAATTAAAGTAAAACTTAATATTCTATACAAGTCCAAATCAAACGCTGACTATCAAAATATACTGACAAAAGAATATATTCCATATTTTTCTTCAGGAAAAAATTATATTTCAAAGATTATTAAAGAAAATGGTATTGTGAAAAATACAACTGTAAATCCTATTAAATATGATAGAAAAAATAATATTTACTATAATACAACTTTCGAGTACAATAATGCACTATATAAGGGCATCAAGGCCGACTCTCTCGAATATATAGTACTAGGTGGGAATAACTGGAAATTTTATAATTCAAAATCAAAAGAAATAAGTGATTTAGAATAATACTATAAGTCTGTAGTACCCGTTAGTCATTAAATAGTTAAGAAACAGATGGTTTACAAATCAATACTACTGATATTTTTTGCCATAACCTTATTAAGTTGTGGCAATGGTTCAGATTTAAAAAATCAAATCACAATTACAGTAAAAGTTATAGACTCACAAACAGAACAACCTAGGGTAAACGATACTGTTACCATAAGACAGGCAAAATGGGGAATTCCCAGAAGATATGTTGAGGTAGGGCAATATGTGACCGATTCCTTAGGGAAAGTTGAACTTAAAATCAGTAAAGTGAATCGTTATAGTTTTGAAACGGATGGACCAAATTTCGCATTTGGTTCAGACGAATATGGAGAAGGAGAATTAAAGAATCATCAACAGGTTATAATAAAGGTAGTTTCTCCGGACAGGAAACACTTAAATATTGAGTAAAATACCTGCAGGTTCAAAAGTGCATCCTTAAATATGAAAAAATATATTTTAATAAGTAGGGGAATTATTATATTTCAAGCTATTGCATTGGTCATGTTGGCAGCCAATGCTAAAGTTTCTGATTTCACAGAAGAGGGGAGTGCAGATGATAGCTTTACTTTTGAAGGAGGAAATCAAAACCGTATGATGAGAAAAAATGAGTTCGTTATGGATAGCGGAGCCGTAAAAGATCTGGACATCACAAAATAAGAAGTGAGTTCTTATCATTAAAAGCTGAAAAAATAAGGATTCTTTATTATTAAAAGATTATCACAAAAAAAGCCCCGGATATAAATCGGGGACTATGCGAATATCGATTAAAGCCAAGGGTTGTAAGAATCTTGACGATCATGTATTTTAAAAAGAAAGAATATCCATTTTTACGGCAGAATATCCGAAGACTTTACTTTTTTATAAATTTTACAGTCTGATGATCACCGGTCCTCAATGTATAAATACCATGTATTAAATTTTTGATATCAATTTTTTCGTCGCCGGAAATCTTTCCTTCTCCCACCAATACACCGGCGGCACTATAAATCTGGTAGAACTGACTATGGGACAATCCCGAAATCCTGATAAAATCGGATGATGGATTAGGAGAGATGATAATATGCTGCTGTTTATGGCTTGTTTCATTAACTGCAAGGGTAGAGAAGAAGGATATAGGAACATTGTAATCCTGTACAGAAGCACCGTTCGATTGGGAAATTCTCCAGAGAAAATTATAGTTTCCCGTGTTTGTAGGATTTTTTATGAGTCCGGAAACTATAACCTGGATTTGAGCTCCAGCAGGAATAGATACCCCTGTCGATGCTCCTCCCGTAGAAAGCTGTATACCCGATGCCCAGGATCCGCCAACACTTCCAAATGCAGTATTGCAGGGATAAGTGATCCCGTTAACCTTAAAAGTCACATAAGGCTGCAGACCCGCACCACCTGAAACAACAGGCGAAATTGCTGGATATCCTGATGGCAGCCAAAGATAAAAGACATTTGGAATGCTTGTACCCGTACCGATAGCCTGAGGTGCCGTATAATTAAAAGTATAGACCGCAGCTGCGCCAGGCGAAGTATTGCTTACGGTAATCGATTGAGCTTCAGATAAACTAAAGGTCATAAGTAAAATTAAAATTACACCATGTAAAAGTTTGTTCATAAATTTATTTTAATAGTATTCAAATGAGTTCTGATGTCAATAAAATCCGGAATTGTGTTTATCGGGATTATCAGGTTATATTGCCCCTTCAGAAAATGATGACAAAAGGAATATAGATTTTAAAGGCGCAAAGATAATCAAACCTGTCTGCACAAACAACCCCGGATCACCCGGATGGTGCATGCTTAAAGTATTTTTATCAGTTGGAACAGAGGTTTCCATGCTTAGATAGTTGTTGCTCAATCCTGTTCTGATTTGCGAAAATTCAAAGATTTTTCTCACGCCTCATTAAAAAATCATCTTTTTTTACGTGAACTTTCAGTTTTTCATCTGTTTTCAGGAAATAAAATCCAGGAAACTTACGTCCTGTTCTGTGTAATTCCCAATTCGGCTTTACATATCCTCAATCTGGATACACTTACTCAAAAACAAATATCCACATTTGTCATATCAATTAAATCAGTTTAAATCATGCAGACAAATGAACAAAAAGTAGCACTGGTTTCCGGTGCCAATACAGGAGTAGGGTTTCAGATTGCGAAGGCCCTTTCCGATAATGATTATACCGTATATGTAGGATCCCGGGATTTTCAGAAAGGAGAATCTGCAGCTGCAGAAATCGGTGGTAAGGCAAAAGCAGTTCAGCTGGATATTACCGATGAGAAATCGGTAAGGGCAGCAGTCGATACCATACAGAAAGAAGTCGGATATCTTACCTTACTCGTGAATAATGCTGCAATTTCGCATGCAGGAAAGCCCGGACGTACAATGGAAGAAGTTCTGGGAGCACAACAGGCCAGCAAGGCAGACATCAGCGAGTTGAAAACGGTGTGGGAAACCAACGTATTCGGAACTCTCGCCGTAACACAAGCCTTCTTACCTTTGCTTCGGAGCGCTCCTGAAGCAAGGATTGTTACCGTGTCCAGTGCATTAGGTTCTCTTGGGATCAATTCAAATCCTGAGAACCCTTACCGCTCGGCTTTTGATGCAGTGTACGGCGCATCTAAAACCGCACTTAACGGGATCTTCCTTTCTCTGGCTATTGAATTGGAGCATACCAGTATTAAAGTACACCTGGTAAGTCCCGGATTCACGGCAACAGCACTCAATAATTTTCAGGGAACCGATACCGTGGAACAGGGTTCTATTGAGCCGATAAGAGTAGCACTTGCAGAAGATCTCCCGACAGGAAGCTTTACCGGACCTGCTGATTTCAGTGGTCCTGATCATATTCTTCCCTGGTAGATTTTAAATACATTCTGAAACCTGCGATACCTATAGTCGTAGGTTTTTTTTATTAAATTTATGAAATGAAAAACAAGAACAGCAGGCTCATCCGGTTTATTTCCATTTCGGAAAGCCATAAAGCATTTGGTTTGCCTGCCCCACAGCACCCGCTGATCAGCCTCGTTCATTTTAATGAAAACAATCCGTTCAACGTAGACATGGCGCCGATTTATGATGTCCTTAGTTTTTACAAGATTACTTTTATTACGCAGAATCGCGGAAGGCTGAAATACGGACAGGATTACTATGATTATAATGAAGGCAGCATGCTTTTTTTAGCTCCGAATCAATTGGTTGGGAGCACAGATTATAACAGCAGAACCCACTGTTATATATTGCTTATCCATCCCGATTTCCTGTTGGGTCATCCATTATCCCAAAAGATAAAGCAATATGGCTATTTTTCTTATTCTTCTAACGAGGCCCTGCATGTATCGGAAAGCGAAAAAGAAACCATCCTTTCGATTTTCAGCATAATGGAACTGGAGCTCAACAGTCGTGTGGATGAATTCAGCCAGGAAGTAGTGCTGGCCCAGATAGAACTGATGCTCAGCTATGTTAACCGTTTTTACAAGCGTCAGTTTATCACCCGGAAGGTGGTGAACAACGATATTCTGGAGAAAGCAGAGACCATTCTTGATCAATACCTCAATCAGGAATCTCTTCATTCAGGAGTTCCTACAGTGCAGTACCTTTCGGAGCAGCTGCATATTTCACCCGGGTATTTAAGTGATCTGCTGCGTACTAACATCGGGCAAAATGCACAGCAGTACATCCACGCAAAAGTGATTGAAAGAGCAAAAGAAAAATTAATCTCAACGCAACTGACGGTAAATGAAATAGCCTATGAGCTGGGATTCGGGCATCCTCAGTCCTTCGGCAAACTGTTCAAAGCTAAAACAGGCTTTTCGCCCCTGGAATTCCGGGGGAATTTCCATTGACCGGTGTTATATCATCAGTTTTAATCTCCTCATCGCTGCTAAGTCACGGACCTTAACAATAAAGAAGGAATTTCAGTAAAGCGAAAAATGCTTTTAACTTTGAGAATACTAAAAATGAAGGAACTTATTGAAAAACTGAAAAGTACGGAGCACGGATTCAGGCATATTATTGAGGCCGGTGATCTTATTTTAAAAGATGCCTCATTGAATCACCAGGAATTTGCTGTTCAAATTCTTAATGATAAGGTGTATCAGATCAGGATGTTGGCCACCTACTTACTTGGGCATTTATCGGTGGAAAGCCCGGAGGCACTTAACCTACTTGAGACCAGCATTGCCACAGATCATAACTGGCGGGTTCAGGAAATGCTGGCTAAAGCTTTTGATTACTATTGTCAGTCAATGGGTTATGAGAAATCTTTACCCATCATCAAAAAATGGATCGACGATGATAATCCCAATATCAAAAGAGCCGTAATTGAAGGGTTAAGAATCTGGACTGGCCGGCCTTATTTCAAAGAAAACCCTGAAGTAGCCATTCATCTGATCTCAGAGAACAGGCTGCATGACAATGAATATCTAAGAAAATCAATAGGTAATTCCTTAAGAGATATCTATAAAAAACATAGTGATCTTGTAGACAAAGAAGTTCAGAACTGGGATCCGGACGATAAAAAAATAATATTTATTAAAAAGCTGATATATAAATGAATAAAAAGCAGCGTAATTAACACTGTTTTTTCATCAGGAGCTTAATCACGCTATCCGCACTCGCTATTTCGTGAATTCGGGCGGCAAAGCCGCCCGAATTCACGAAAATGAGCTCAGACAAATGCTCCTATCGTGGCTAGGGTATTGGGAATAAAAGCAATTCCGGCATTCCAATCAGTACAAAATATATATAATAAGGAAAAAACGGTCATCCAAACCTCATAGGTTTTGAAAACCTATGAGGTTTATATATAAAGAATAAGAAAAATACTTTCATCTTCCCTACAACGATTATTTTTGCCTCTAACCTCTAACCTCTAACCTCTAACCTCTAACCTCTAACCTCTAACCTCTAACCTTTAACCTCTAACCTCCAAAATTAATATCCCGGAAAATCAGCCATTTACCTTTAAATATGAACCCAATATTAATATTATGTTAAATAAATTAGGATGGTATAGGATAAAGGGTGTACTTTTGCGGCACTGAAAAACCAGGAGTAGTTCAGTAGCGCAGAAGAGCTTTAAGGAGCGGAGAATATAGAACTGATATCTACGGTACATGAGATAAAAACTTTTTAATTTTTAGATAATAAAAGTTGCGGAGTTTAAATTTTTTAGTATCTTTGCAGTCCGGTAAAACGGGAGCGCAGGAGTAGAATGATTGAGGTTTTGAGAGGGGATTAGGGTTAACAAAAAACTTTAAATTTTCTTAATAAAACATTTGGTCAATTAGAAATTTATTTTTACTTTTGCACACGCAAATACGATAAAGCGAAACGACAGAAATTAGCTTAAGTAGGAGCGAAAGAATAGAGATCATTGAAATACAATATAACAACCAAGTAAGGAAAAACTAAAGCGTCAAAACTTTGAGTGAGTCAGAACAAACATACAATGGAGAGTTTGATCCTGGCTCAGGATGAACGCTAGCGGGAGGCCTAACACATGCAAGCCGAGCGGTATTTGTCTTTCGGGACGAAGAGAGCGGCGTACGGGTGCGGAACACGTGTGCAACCTGCCTTTATCAGGGGGATAGCCTTTCGAAAGGAAGATTAATACCCCATAATATATTAATTGGCATCAATTGATATTGAAAACTACGGTGGATAGAGATGGGCACGCGCAAGATTAGATAGTTGGTAGGGTAACGGCCTACCAAGTCAGTGATCTTTAGGGGGCCTGAGAGGGTGATCCCCCACACTGGTACTGAGACACGGACCAGACTCCTACGGGAGGCAGCAGTGAGGAATATTGGACAATGGGTTAGCGCCTGATCCAGCCATCCCGCGTGAAGGACGACGGCCCTATGGGTTGTAAACTTCTTTTGTATAGGGATAAACCTACTCTCGTGAGAGTAGCTGAAGGTACTATACGAATAAGCACCGGCTAACTCCGTGCCAGCAGCCGCGGTAATACGGAGGGTGCAAGCGTTATCCGGATTTATTGGGTTTAAAGGGTCCGTAGGCTGATCTGTAAGTCAGTGGTGAAATCTCACAGCTCAACTGTGAAACTGCCATTGATACTGCAGGTCTTGAGTAAGGTAGAAGTGGCTGGAATAAGTAGTGTAGCGGTGAAATGCATAGATATTACTTAGAACACCAATTGCGAAGGCAGGTCACTATGTCTTAACTGACGCTGATGGACGAAAGCGTGGGGAGCGAACAGGATTAGATACCCTGGTAGTCCACGCCGTAAACGATGCTAACTCGTTTTTGGGGCTTTATGCTTCAGAGACTAAGCGAAAGTGATAAGTTAGCCACCTGGGGAGTACGTTCGCAAGAATGAAACTCAAAGGAATTGACGGGGGCCCGCACAAGCGGTGGATTATGTGGTTTAATTCGATGATACGCGAGGAACCTTACCAAGGCTTAAATGGGAATTGATCGGTTTAGAAATAGACCTTCCTTCGGGCAATTTTCAAGGTGCTGCATGGTTGTCGTCAGCTCGTGCCGTGAGGTGTTAGGTTAAGTCCTGCAACGAGCGCAACCCCTGTCACTAGTTGCCATCATTAAGTTGGGGACTCTAGTGAGACTGCCTACGCAAGTAGAGAGGAAGGTGGGGATGACGTCAAATCATCACGGCCCTTACGCCTTGGGCCACACACGTAATACAATGGCCGGTACAGAGGGCAGCTACACAGCGATGTGATGCAAATCTCGAAAGCCGGTCTCAGTTCGGATTGGAGTCTGCAACTCGACTCTATGAAGCTGGAATCGCTAGTAATCGCGCATCAGCCATGGCGCGGTGAATACGTTCCCGGGCCTTGTACACACCGCCCGTCAAGCCATGGAAGTCTGGGGTACCTGAAGTCGGTGACCGTAACAGGAGCTGCCTAGGGTAAAACAGGTAACTAGGGCTAAGTCGTAACAAGGTAGCCGTACCGGAAGGTGCGGCTGGAACATCTCATTTTAGAGTCTCGTTTTCGGACGAGAATAAACAAAATTAAGGTACTTCAATGTACCATGCACTTACTTAAAGCGAAGCTTTAGTTTTTTATTTGGTTGCTATATATATAAAAATACACACCCACTAGAGATTAGTAACAGGGAACAAGAGATTTTAGATTATAAATTATAAATTTTAGATTTAAAAGTTATTTAAAATTTTCAATTTAAGATTTAAAATTATAACGAAGTCTCGTAGCTCAGCTGGTTAGAGCGCTACACTGATAATGTAGAGGTCGGCAGTTCGAGCCTGCCCGAGACTACTAATTGAAGGGAATTGCAGATTTTAAATTATAGATTTTAGATTATAACATATTGTTTTCATTTAAAATCATCATTTAGAATTTAAAATTTCTACTAGAGGGGGAATTAGCTCAGCTGGCTAGAGCGCCTGCCTTGCACGCAGGAGGTCAAGGGTTCGACTCCCTTATTCTCCACATATTGTATGGTGTACGATAAGTACATACGTACAATGTATGAGGGTAATTTTACGGAAATGTATATTCTACATAATGACGGAGCCGTCATTAGTACATATTTCGGGATTACATGATTACAAGATTTAAGATCATTGACATTAACGGTAAAGACATCACAAAGAGAAAACCGAGCACTTATAAGTGCTTGAGTAACCTAAAAATAGGAAAGAAATCGTTAAGGGCGTATGGCGGATGCCTAGGCTTTCAGAGGCGAAGAAGGACGTGGTAAGCTGCGAAAAGCTCGGGGGATTGGCACACACGAATAGATCCCGAGATGTCCGAATGGGGCAACCCGGCATGTTGAAGACATGTCATCTTGATGTTTACATCAAGAAGCAAACCCGGAGAACTGAAACATCTAAGTACCCGGAGGAAAAGAAATCGAAGAGATTCCGTAAGTAGTGGCGAGCGAAAGCGGATTAGCCCAAAAGTCTTTATATATTTAGAAGAACGTACTGGAAAGTGCGGCCGTAGACGGTGATAGCCCGGTATTCGAAAGGTATATTTTGATGATAAATGAGTAGGGCGGGACACGTGAAATCCTGTCTGAATATGGGGGGACCATCCTCCAAGGCTAAATACTCCTGAAAGACCGATAGTGAACAAGTACTGTGAAGGAAAGGTGAAAAGCACTTCGAATAGAAGGGTGAAATAGAACCTGAAACCGTACGCCTACAAGCGGTCGGAGCCCACAAGTTGGGTGACGGCGTGCCTTTTGCATAATGAGCCTACGAGTTAATTTTACTAGCGAGGTTAAGGACTTCAGGTCCGGAGCCGGAGCGAAAGCGAGTCTGAATAGGGCGCATAGTTAGTAGGATTAGACGCGAAACCTTGTGATCTACCCATGGGCAGGTTGAAGCTCTGGTAACACAGAGTGGAGGACCGAACCGGTTGACGTTGAAAAGTCTTCGGATGACCTGTGGGTAGGGGTGAAAGGCCAATCAAACTGGGAGATAGCTCGTACTCTCCGAAATGCATTTAGGTGCAGCGTCGCAATAAAGTTTATTAGAGGTAGAGCTACTGATTGGATGCGGGGGTTTCATCGCCTACCAATTCCTGACAAACTCCGAATGCTAATAAATGTTCTGCGGCAGTGAGGGCATGGGTGCTAAGGTCCATGTCCGAGAGGGAAAGAACCCAGACCAACAGCTAAGGTCCCCAAATATATGTTAAGTTGAAGCAACGCGGTTGGACTGCATTGACAGCTAGGATGTTGGCTTGGAAGCAGCCATTCATTTAAAGAGTGCGTAACAGCTCACTAGTCGAGCGGTCCGGCATGGATAATAATCGGGCATAAACATATTACCGAAGCTATGGATTTATAATTTTATTATATCTGGTAGGAGAGCATTCTATTTGCGCCGAAGCAGTATCGTGAGGTATTGTGGAGCGGATAGAAAAGAAAATGTAGGCATAAGTAACGATAAAGGGGGCGAGAAACCCCCTCACCGAAAGACTAAGGTTTCCTCAGCCATGCTAATCAGCTGAGGGTTAGTCGGGACCTAACGCGAACCCGAAAGGGGTAGTGGATGGACAATGGGTTAATATTCCCATACTTGCTCACACTAAAAAGGGGACGGTTCGACGTAGCTATTGAAGACGGACGGAAGTGTCAAGGCCTAGCCTTCGGGCGAAGCTGTTATAGTGAAATCGGATCCAAGAAAAGCCGAAGTGAAGCAACCCGTACCAAAACCGACACAGGTGGTCGAGGAGAGAATCCTAAGGTGCTCGAGTGAGTCGTGGCTAAGGAACTAGGCAAAATAGTCTCGTAACTTCGGAAGAAGAGACGCCAGCAGCAATGCTGGCCGCAGTGAAGAGGCCCAGGCGACTGTTTATCAAAAACACAGGACTCTGCTAAATCGAAAGATGCTGTATAGGGTCTGACACCTGCCCGGTGCTGGAAGGTTAAGGAAGGGCGTTAGGGTAACCGAAGCGTTTGACTGAAGCCCCAGTAAACGGCGGCCGTAACTATAACGGTCCTAAGGTAGCGAAATTCCTTGTCGGGTAAGTTCCGACCTGCACGAATGGTGTAACGATCTGGGCACTGTCTCAGCCACGAGCTCGGTGAAATTGTAGTATCGGTGAAGATGCCGATTACCCGCAATGGGACGAAAAGACCCTGTGAACCTTTACTATAACTTCGTATTGACTTTGAGTAAGTAATGTGTAGGATAGGTGGGAGACTTTGAAGCAGGCACGCTAGTGTTTGTGGAGTCAACGTTGAAATACCACCCTTTACTTACTTGGAGCCTAACTTCTTTCAGAAGGACATTGCGTGGTGGGTAGTTTGACTGGGGTGGTCGCCTCCAAAAGAGTAACGGAGGCTTTCAAAGGTACCCTCAGCACGCTTGGTAACCGTGCGTAGAGTGTAATGGCATAAGGGTGCTTGACTGTGAGACCTACAAGTCGATCAGGTGCGAAAGCAGGACATAGTGATCCGGTGGTTCCGTATGGAAGGGCCATCGCTCATAGGATAAAAGGTACTCCGGGGATAACAGGCTAGTCTCCCCCAAGAGCTCACATCGACGGGGAGGTTCGGCACCTCGATGTCGGCTCGTCACATCCTGGGGCTGGAGAAGGTCCCAAGGGTTGGGCTGTTCGCCCATTAAAGTGGCACGCGAGCTGGGTTCAGAACGTCGTGAGACAGTTCGGTCTCTATCTATTGCGGGCGTTAGATGTTTGAGAGGGCTTGATTCTAGTACGAGAGGACCGAATTGAACAAACCTCTGGTGTATCAGTTGTACCGCCAGGTGCACCGCTGAGTAGCTACGTTTGGAAGAGATAAGCACTGAAAGCATATAAGTGCGAAACTCGCCTCAAGATGAGACATCTTTTAAGGGTCGTTGGAGATGACAACGTTGATAGGCTACAGGTGTAAAGTTGGTAACAGCATAGCCGAGTAGTACTAATTACCCGTAGATTTATAGCCTATTGGTTGCTATAATCTTAACTTTAATTAATTAATAATAAGACAAGTGCTTATAAGTGCAGAACTGGTTTTGCCTTTGTGATGAAATTTACCGATAAAATTTGTAAAATGTAAAAAGTAAAAAGTATCATGTCAATACATGGTACCTATTACAACCGACATGATACAAGATATACCTTATTTAGGGTGGTTTTAGCGGTGGGGCTCACCTGTTCCCATTCCGAACACAGAAGTTAAGCCCACCAGCGCCGATGGTACTGCGACAAGCGGGAGAGTAGGTCGCCGCCAGTTTTTATTAAAAGTCTCATACATTCATTTGTATGAGACTTTTTTCGTTTTATAACCAGGAGATAGACATGAGATATTAGATACTAGATGTCAGACTTCAGACAACAGATATAAGACAGCATACCAATAAGTCCCTTTTTTATTTACTGCTTGCAATTACCCGAAAGATTTTCTTTGCTTAATGGCTTTAGCCTAAAATTAAAATCTTTATTGCAGGATTCAAATTAGTTTTTCGCCTTATGTCACCAATCATCAGATACCCTCACAAACCATAAGCTGTTTCATAGCTTAAAATCTAATTTATAACACTAAAAATTTCCTGACCTTTTAATCTCCCAGATGTTTGGATGGGATTATTATTCTATTGAATTAAATCGCCACTTCATCGTTCGTCACTGATCGAATATCTTAATACAATCATAGTTATAATACGTAATCAAAACTACTGTTATTCCTGTTTTCCCACGCTTCACTTTCACGGTTTCCATTACCAAAAAAAATTACCGTTCTATATTATTTAATCTGTTAAAAAAATGATTACATTTATAATCTACCGTAAGTACCTTTTTATATTTTAAAAAATATTCCAAGGAAACATCCCATGAAATTTAAGCATATCCGGAAATAAAATAGCAACGTCATTCAAATCTTCAAGGTTTTAAAAACCTTGAAGATTTAATTAAACAGGCACCCTAAAGAAACATCTAAAAAATACGCTCTATCCATTTACTTTTCGATAGCCCACTACAAATTATAAAAAATTTTCCGGCAAAAATATTTTACATTTTTCTTTGATGTATTGTATATAAATTAATTTTGCTAACTGCTATGAAGAGTAATAAAACAGAGTCCTAGTAATAGTTCAGAAAATATAAAGTTAATGTGGGTAAGTTGGATAAATCTTTTAACATTAAACATATCAATACGTTAATTGAATGAGTTTTCCACAATAGCTCTTCCATATTAATATTATGTTAAATAAATTAGGATGGTATAGGATAAAGGGTGTACTTTTGCGGCACTGAAAAACCAGGAGTAGTTCAGTAGCGCAGAAGAGCTTTAAGGAGCGGAGAATATAGAACTGATACCTACGGTACATGAGATAAAAACTTTTTAATTTTTAGATGATAAAAGTTGCGGAGTTTAAATTTTTTAGTATCTTTGCAGTCCGGTAAAACGGGAGCGCAGGAGTAGAAGGATTGAGGTTTTGAGAGGGGATTAGGGTTAACAAAAAACTTTAAATTTTCTTAAGAAAACATTTGGTCAATTAGAAATTTATTTTTACTTTTGCACACGCAAATACGATAAAGCGAAACGACAGAAATTAGCTAAAGTAGGAGCGGAAGAATAGAGATCATTGAAATACAATATAACAACCAAGTAAGGAAAAACTAAAGCGTCAAAACTTTGAGTGAGTCAGAACAAACATACAATGGAGAGTTTGATCCTGGCTCAGGATGAACGCTAGCGGGAGGCCTAACACATGCAAGCCGAGCGGTATTTGTCTTTCGGGACGAAGAGAGCGGCGTACGGGTGCGGAACACGTGTGCAACCTGCCTTTATCAGGGGGATAGCCTTTCGAAAGGAAGATTAATACCCCATAATATATTAATTGGCATCAATTGATATTGAAAACTACGGTGGATAGAGATGGGCACGCGCAAGATTAGATAGTTGGTAGGGTAACGGCCTACCAAGTCAGTGATCTTTAGGGGGCCTGAGAGGGTGATCCCCCACACTGGTACTGAGACACGGACCAGACTCCTACGGGAGGCAGCAGTGAGGAATATTGGACAATGGGTTAGCGCCTGATCCAGCCATCCCGCGTGAAGGACGACGGCCCTATGGGTTGTAAACTTCTTTTGTATAGGGATAAACCTACTCTCGTGAGAGTAGCTGAAGGTACTATACGAATAAGCACCGGCTAACTCCGTGCCAGCAGCCGCGGTAATACGGAGGGTGCAAGCGTTATCCGGATTTATTGGGTTTAAAGGGTCCGTAGGCTGATCTGTAAGTCAGTGGTGAAATCTCACAGCTCAACTGTGAAACTGCCATTGATACTGCAGGTCTTGAGTAAGGTAGAAGTGGCTGGAATAAGTAGTGTAGCGGTGAAATGCATAGATATTACTTAGAACACCAATTGCGAAGGCAGGTCACTATGTCTTAACTGACGCTGATGGACGAAAGCGTGGGGAGCGAACAGGATTAGATACCCTGGTAGTCCACGCCGTAAACGATGCTAACTCGTTTTTGGGGCTTTATGCTTCAGAGACTAAGCGAAAGTGATAAGTTAGCCACCTGGGGAGTACGTTCGCAAGAATGAAACTCAAAGGAATTGACGGGGGCCCGCACAAGCGGTGGATTATGTGGTTTAATTCGATGATACGCGAGGAACCTTACCAAGGCTTAAATGGGAATTGATCGGTTTAGAAATAGACCTTCCTTCGGGCAATTTTCAAGGTGCTGCATGGTTGTCGTCAGCTCGTGCCGTGAGGTGTTAGGTTAAGTCCTGCAACGAGCGCAACCCCTGTCACTAGTTGCCATCATTAAGTTGGGGACTCTAGTGAGACTGCCTACGCAAGTAGAGAGGAAGGTGGGGATGACGTCAAATCATCACGGCCCTTACGCCTTGGGCCACACACGTAATACAATGGCCGGTACAGAGGGCAGCTACACAGCGATGTGATGCAAATCTCGAAAGCCGGTCTCAGTTCGGATTGGAGTCTGCAACTCGACTCTATGAAGCTGGAATCGCTAGTAATCGCGCATCAGCCATGGCGCGGTGAATACGTTCCCGGGCCTTGTACACACCGCCCGTCAAGCCATGGAAGTCTGGGGTACCTGAAGTCGGTGACCGTAACAGGAGCTGCCTAGGGTAAAACAGGTAACTAGGGCTAAGTCGTAACAAGGTAGCCGTACCGGAAGGTGCGGCTGGAACATCTCATTTTAGAGTCTCGTTTTCGGACGAGAATAAACAAAATTAAGGTACTTCAATGTACCATGCACTTACTTAAAGCGAAGCTTTAGTTTTTTATTTGGTTGCTATATATATAAAAATACACACCCACTAGAGATTAGTAACAGGGAACAAGAGATTTTAGATTATAAATTATAAATTTTAGATTTAAAAGTTATTTAAAATTTTCAATTTAAGATTTAAAATTATAACGAAGTCTCGTAGCTCAGCTGGTTAGAGCGCTACACTGATAATGTAGAGGTCGGCAGTTCGAGCCTGCCCGAGACTACTAATTGAAGGGAATTGCAGATTTTAAATTATAGATTTTAGATTATAACATATTGTTTTCATTTAAAATTTATCATTTAGAATTTAAAATTTCTACTAGAGGGGGAATTAGCTCAGCTGGCTAGAGCGCCTGCCTTGCACGCAGGAGGTCAAGGGTTCGACTCCCTTATTCTCCACGTATTGTATGGTGTACGGTAAGTACATACGTATGATGTATGAGGGTAATTTTACGGAAATGTATATTCTACATAATGACGGAGCCGTCATTAGTACATATTTCGGGATTACATGATTACAAGATTTAAGATCATTGACATTAACGGTAAAGACATCACAAAGAGAAAACCGAGCACTTATAAGTGCTTGAGTAACCTAAAAATAGGAAAGAAATCGTTAAGGGCGTATGGCGGATGCCTAGGCTTTCAGAGGCGAAGAAGGACGTGGTAAGCTGCGAAAAGCTCGGGGGATTGGCACACACGAATAGATCCCGAGATGTCCGAATGGGGCAACCCGGCATGTTGAAGACATGTCATCTTGATGTTTACATCAAGAAGCAAACCCGGAGAACTGAAACATCTAAGTACCCGGAGGAAAAGAAATCGAAGAGATTCCGTAAGTAGTGGCGAGCGAAAGCGGATTAGCCCAAAAGTCTTTATATATTTAGAAGAACGTACTGGAAAGTGCGGCCGTAGACGGTGATAGCCCGGTATTCGAAAGGTATATTTTGATGATAAATGAGTAGGGCGGGACACGTGAAATCCTGTCTGAATATGGGGGGACCATCCTCCAAGGCTAAATACTCCTGAAAGACCGATAGTGAACAAGTACTGTGAAGGAAAGGTGAAAAGCACTTCGAATAGAAGGGTGAAATAGAACCTGAAACCGTACGCCTACAAGCGGTCGGAGCCCACAAGTTGGGTGACGGCGTGCCTTTTGCATAATGAGCCTACGAGTTAATTTTACTAGCGAGGTTAAGGACTTCAGGTCCGGAGCCGGAGCGAAAGCGAGTCTGAATAGGGCGCATAGTTAGTAGGATTAGACGCGAAACCTTGTGATCTACCCATGGGCAGGTTGAAGCTCTGGTAACACAGAGTGGAGGACCGAACCGGTTGACGTTGAAAAGTCTTCGGATGACCTGTGGGTAGGGGTGAAAGGCCAATCAAACTGGGAGATAGCTCGTACTCTCCGAAATGCATTTAGGTGCAGCGTCGCAATAAAGTTTATTAGAGGTAGAGCTACTGATTGGATGCGGGGGTTTCATCGCCTACCAATTCCTGACAAACTCCGAATGCTAATAAATGTTCTGCGGCAGTGAGGGCATGGGTGCTAAGGTCCATGTCCGAGAGGGAAAGAACCCAGACCAACAGCTAAGGTCCCCAAATATATGTTAAGTTGAAGCAACGCGGTTGGACTGCATTGACAGCTAGGATGTTGGCTTGGAAGCAGCCATTCATTTAAAGAGTGCGTAACAGCTCACTAGTCGAGCGGTCCGGCATGGATAATAATCGGGCATAAACATATTACCGAAGCTATGGATTTATAATTTTATTATATCTGGTAGGAGAGCATTCTATTTGCGCCGAAGCAGTATCGTGAGGTATTGTGGAGCGGATAGAAAAGAAAATGTAGGCATAAGTAACGATAAAGGGGGCGAGAAACCCCCTCACCGAAAGACTAAGGTTTCCTCAGCCATGCTAATCAGCTGAGGGTTAGTCGGGACCTAACGCGAACCCGAAAGGGGTAGTGGATGGACAATGGGTTAATATTCCCATACTTGCTCACACTAAAAAGGGGACGGTTCGACGTAGCTATTGAAGACGGACGGAAGTGTCAAGGCCTAGCCTTCGGGCGAAGCTGTTATAGTGAAATCGGATCCAAGAAAAGCCGAAGTGAAGCAACCCGTACCAAAACCGACACAGGTGGTCGAGGAGAGAATCCTAAGGTGCTCGAGTGAGTCGTGGCTAAGGAACTAGGCAAAATAGTCTCGTAACTTCGGAAGAAGAGACGCCAGCAGCAATGCTGGCCGCAGTGAAGAGGCCCAGGCGACTGTTTATCAAAAACACAGGACTCTGCTAAATCGAAAGATGCTGTATAGGGTCTGACACCTGCCCGGTGCTGGAAGGTTAAGGAAGGGCGTTAGGGTAACCGAAGCGTTTGACTGAAGCCCCAGTAAACGGCGGCCGTAACTATAACGGTCCTAAGGTAGCGAAATTCCTTGTCGGGTAAGTTCCGACCTGCACGAATGGTGTAACGATCTGGGCACTGTCTCAGCCACGAGCTCGGTGAAATTGTAGTATCGGTGAAGATGCCGATTACCCGCAATGGGACGAAAAGACCCTGTGAACCTTTACTATAACTTCGTATTGACTTTGAGTAAGTAATGTGTAGGATAGGTGGGAGACTTTGAAGCAGGCACGCTAGTGTTTGTGGAGTCAACGTTGAAATACCACCCTTTACTTACTTGGAGCCTAACTTCTTTCAGAAGGACATTGCGTGGTGGGTAGTTTGACTGGGGTGGTCGCCTCCAAAAGAGTAACGGAGGCTTTCAAAGGTACCCTCAGCACGCTTGGTAACCGTGCGTAGAGTGTAATGGCATAAGGGTGCTTGACTGTGAGACCTACAAGTCGATCAGGTGCGAAAGCAGGACATAGTGATCCGGTGGTTCCGTATGGAAGGGCCATCGCTCATAGGATAAAAGGTACTCCGGGGATAACAGGCTAGTCTCCCCCAAGAGCTCACATCGACGGGGAGGTTCGGCACCTCGATGTCGGCTCGTCACATCCTGGGGCTGGAGAAGGTCCCAAGGGTTGGGCTGTTCGCCCATTAAAGTGGCACGCGAGCTGGGTTCAGAACGTCGTGAGACAGTTCGGTCTCTATCTATTGCGGGCGTTAGATGTTTGAGAGGGCTTGATTCTAGTACGAGAGGACCGAATTGAACAAACCTCTGGTGTATCAGTTGTACCGCCAGGTGCACCGCTGAGTAGCTACGTTTGGAAGAGATAAGCACTGAAAGCATATAAGTGCGAAACTCGCCTCAAGATGAGACATCTTTTAAGGGTCGTTGGAGATGACAACGTTGATAGGCTACAGGTGTAAAGTTGGTAACAGCATAGCCGAGTAGTACTAATTACCCGTAGATTTATAGCCTATTGGTTGCTGTAATCTTAACTTTAATTAATTAATAATAAGACAAGTGCTTATAAGTGCAGAACTGGTTTTGCCTTTGTGATGAAATTTACCGATAAAATTTGTAAAATGTAAAAAGTAAAAAGTATCATGTCAATACATGGTACCTATTACAACCGACATGATACAAAATATACCTTATTTAGGGTGGTTTTAGCGGTGGGGCTCACCTGTTCCCATTCCGAACACAGAAGTTAAGCCCACCAGCGCCGATGGTACTGCGACAAGCGGGAGAGTAGGTCGCCGCCAGTTTTTATTAAAAGTCTCATACATTCATTTGTATGAGACTTTTTTCGTTTTATAACCAGGAGATAGACATGAGATATCAGATGTTAGACATAAGACTTGAGATGTCAGACATGGGACATGAAATGAAGAATTGCTTTTTTAAAGGTAACCTAATAGGCAATCCCAAAAGATTATCTTCGCCTACTGCCTACTGCCTACTGCCAAGGCTTCAGACCAAGAGAGGCTTTAGCACCATCCACTAGTTATCCCTAAACTGCTTTAGCCTAAAGTTAGGATGAATCAGAGCTAAATTGAAAGCTAACCAGACATTTTTACGGTCAGTCTGTAGCTAGCGGGCTTAAAATTATGGAGGTTATTAATCCTGGGCAGATAGAACTAATGTTATTAATTATATCGTGGGATGAAAAGTTCAACTACATCAAAAATTTTCAATCTTATTCTTACTATAGATGAGCAAATATTCATGGTCATATGTTATATAGTTTAACAATAAATGATAAAATAATATCATTTAATGAAAAAAATAGATTGGTATTTATAAAATAATTCATTTATCATTGTTTCCAATAATTTTCTGTTTTAAATACCGTTAATTCTATATTAATTCAATGGTTGAAATAAAGATCAGTATTCTATTATTATCAAAGAATACGATGATGGTTATTTTTAAAAGGCTTGAAAAGGAATTTTCTAAAAACATCATATTGGTCAGGCTGGGACAGGTATATAAAAAGATATATTTTAGTGAAAAAGATACTACTTGCATTCCTATTCTGAAATGAAAAGATGCTACAAATGGTTTTAATACAGTAGCTCATTTGCAACAACAATTTATTTCTAAAAATCATCAAAATGAATATTTCACGAAGGAACTTTTTGAAATCAATGGCCGGCATTCCCATTTTCTTATCCATGTCAGGCCATGAAAAACTTCTTTTTAATAAAGAAGACGCCTTTATCGACAAACTGCTGCCTGCTCCTAAAAGAGGAGGGTTTGCTATGAGTGATTACTGGATATGGGACCCGTCGGTAATAAAAGCAGAAGATGGTAAATACCATATGTTTGCTTCAAGATGGAGTAAGAAATATCCATTTGGAAATTGGGTCACCAATTCGGAAGTTGTAAGAGCTGTGTCTGACATGCCTGAGGGGCCCTATGAATTTGCCGAGGTGGTATTGCCCCCTAGAGGAAAACAGTTTTTTGATGGCTGTACAACACACAATCCCCGCATTATCAAGGTCAATGGGTATTATGTCCTGTATTATTTCGGGAATACTTACAGCGATCCGGCTCCATTGTGTGATGAAGATGTATGGAGTAATGGCCTGGCACATAAAGCATGGATGAACAAGAGAATAGGAATGGCTTACTCGAAATCCATTACAGGCCCGTGGATCCGTTCGGATAAGCCTGTGCTAACTCCGCGGCCAGGAAAATGGGACGCCTCCATTACATCAAATCCTTCCCCTGTAGTATTGCCCGACAAAAGTATTTATCTGATTTATAAATCCTCTCCTGTAGATCACAATCCGCCTCTGCTATTAGGAGCTGCGATGGCAAAAGATTTTAAGGGTCCATACAGAAGAATTTCCGCAAATCCGATATTTTCTTTTCATTCTATAAAAAATAAAGCCAATGACGTAGAAGATCCTTTTGTGTGGTGGAACGGAAAATCCTATGAACTGATAATGAAAGACCGGTTTGGACATATCTGCGGTGAAGAAGGCGGGGGGATCCATGCGTTTTCCTATGATGGTGTCAACTGGGAGCTGTCTTCCCCTGTAAAGGCATATTCAAAAAAAATAAAATGGGACGACGGGAGTGAAACCATTCAGGCCAATTTTGAGAGACCATCTATATTGTTTGACGACGGAAAACCAACCCATCTCTTTGCAGCGACCGGCAGCGGAAATAGTCCCTACCACTTTGAACGTACCTGGAACATGGTCATTCCTTTGAAACAGTAATGGCGTCATTGCAGCTTATTCTCTCATCTTAAGATAGGGAAAGCCTATGATTTTAATAACTGTTATTAAAAAGCTGACGAGCTATTACCAGGCATATCATTGATTATTTTGCTGAAAAATTCCGGAGTTACGCCAATATACGAAGCAATGTGCTTTTGTGGTATTGACAGAATTAACGAAGATAGAAATATTTTATGCGTGTTTCTTGCAGCCTTAGAACTGTTTTAACCAATATTAAATCGGTTACTTGGATGTTGCCAATATTATTTTAAATTTGTTTCACCAGATATCGGGGTGAGTTACTTCAGTTTACGAAATAGTTCTAATTCCGGTATTTTTAAGGTAATTACAGATGATAGAAAGAATGAGGAACGAATGGAAGCCTATATCTTCACAGAATACATATCCGGAAATGAGATATGGTCGGTGAGGGGATAATGCTTTAAGGCTCACCCCGTAACTGAACAAGCTGGATGAAGGCAGAGAGTGTCCAGAAAATGGTCAGGGCGGTCTCCGTATGTAGAATTCTCGTACAGAGAGACTGTCGTTTAAAATCTGTTATCACTGCATTTAGGGATAAGAATACAAAAATCGGAATCTTAAAATGCAGAGATGTGATCTGTAAGACCTAAAGAAGAAGAGACAATTGAAGAAACGGGGAAATGGATAAAACAGGTTGGATAATAAAAAAATAAGCTGTAAAATCGATTATGGGACACATTATTACGTATTCTTTTAAACCTATTGAAAACCCTAAACAAAATCTGCATATCATATCTGTTTCCGAGCGGATGGAAAAAGGAAAGGATCTGATCTTGGTGGCACATCGTACAGATTTCTTTATTGTACAGGTAATAACCAGTGGCAGATCTTCTCATATGGTAGATTTCAACGAAATAACGGTAGAAAAGGGAGATGTCTTGTTTATTGTACCCGGCCAGATACATGCTTTTCGCAAAGGTATAGATTATGACGGCTGGCTTGTCGCTTTTCCAAAGGATTTTTTTTACCAGTCGTCCCATGATCATTATTTTCTTGATAATGCCAATATTTTTAACAACTTACATCAAATTACCCGCCTCAATCTTCCGGGAGATGAACTAGACCCTATTCTGGCTCTGATTTTAAAAATATCCGATGAGCTGAAAAGCAGACACGATACATTCCAACGTCAGATTCTCCATAATTATTTATCCAATCTGCTTCTGTTTTCAGAACGTAAGTTTATACAGGACCATACAGATGAAACTAAAAGTATCCTGTTAACGCAGGAGGGAAAGCTTGTAACAGAATTTAAAAAGCAAATTAATAAATATTTCCGGAATCAGACCACGGTAAAATATTATGCAGGTATGCTTCTGGTAAGTGAAAGAACATTACAGAAAGCGACGATGGCTACCCTCGGAAAATCCCCGAAGGAACTGATTAATGAGCAGATTATCCTCGAAAGTAAGCGCCTGCTTGTACATGAATTAATGACAGTCAAAGAAATAGGGTACTTCCTGGGATTTGACGAACCTTCTAATTTTACAAAATTTTTTAAAAAACAGACCGGAATCTCTCCGAGCCAGTTCAAAAGTAAAAACTGATTGCACTGTGTCGCTTCTGTATCAATAATTTATGTATTTGTAACAGAGCCGGCCGGTCAGTAATAATGTGCTTTTATAATACGATTAAAAGTCTTGCATCATTTCAGGATGCCAAAAAGCAAAACATCCTGCTGTTCGGATATTTCACTTTCCTGTTCAGGCTTATCTTCAGGCGTTAAGCAGTTATTTTTTTTCAGCATTTCAATATTATCCTGTAAATGCCTGATAAGTGATAATACTCATGTTATTTATAAAGTTATTTACACCATTGCGATTTTCGGACATTTCAACAGAGGCTGTACTTTGCCGTAAAAAATCAGCGATATGAAAATACTTAAAAAATAGTTTTATTACGCGAATATTTTTGATCCCACTGCATCCGAGTCATTGACCAGGCTTAATGCCCAAAAAATATCGCCCCTTGAAGCCTGAAAGTAAAACATTTCTTTACAGACGATGAAACAGGAAATATGAATTATCTTACAAAAATAATATGATTCGGCACTTGCAGATTGACGGTTTTCTTATTAGAGTACAATACCATTCGCATTCTGCCATTTTTATTTCGTTTTTTAACCTTTATCCGCTCTCTTTTACCTTGTTACTTTGTATCAGAATAAATTATTATTGATGATTGTAAAAACTAATTTATTAAAACACGTACTGCGGATAGGATGTTTGGCCTTGACCATTATTAATGTAAACGCACAAAAGATTAAAAAAATGGATATAAAACAAATCATTTTGCCTACCGAAATTGAGTACGATTATATTATTGTAGGTGCAGGATCTGCCGGTGCCGTTTTAGGAAACAGGCTTTCCGAAGACGGAACTAAAAAAGTTCTGGTATTAGAAGCAGGACCGATATTTGACAGAAAGGGATATCCGGATGTATTGGCAAGCAGTGATGTATTGGCAGCGGGTGGAGATAAAAGATTTGAATGGGGATACCAAAGCACTCCAGGTTACATCGGCAAGGCTCTGAGTGTTCCAAGAGGAAAAGTGCTGGGCGGAAGCTCTGCTATCAATGGTTCGGTAGCTGTGCGTGCCTTACCTGCTGACTTTGAAAGATGGGCAACAAAATATCACATAAAAGGTTGGACATGGAGTGATGTTTTACCCTATTATAAAAAAATGGAAACCTCAGAAATTAAGGATCCGGTGTGGCATGGTAATCAGGGGCCTTTTCTTATTCATCAGATGTCTAAAACAGAGGTAAGTCCTGCCCAGTTAGCATTTTTAGAATCAGCCAAAGCAAATGGCTATGAAGAAATTACAGACTTTAATGCTGGTAAGCAGCATGGTGTTGGTCCGTATCCTATGAATATTATTAATGGGATAAGATACAATACAGGGATGGCCTATCTGAATGAAGAGATACGTAGCCGGAAAAACCTTACCGTTATTGGGGAAGCTCTGACCGATAGAGTTGTGTTTGAAGGAAAAAGAGCGAAAGGAGTCATTACCGCTGACGGAAGTGTTTTCAAAGCTAAAGAAATTATACTTTCTGCAGGTACCTATGGAAGCGCAGCAATATTACTCCGCTCAGGAATCGGGCCTAAGGAGGAACTTGATAAGCATGGGATTCCCGTTATTGCAGAATTGCCGGTAGGTAAAAAGTTATACGATCATCCGTTCTATTACAATGCCTATGCTTTGGATCCACACAAGACAGGAAGACAGACTCCGGTAATCGGGGTTAAGCTCTGGACCAGATCATCTTATGCAAAAGACGGGGAACTGGATTTGCATATTACGGCTACCCATCTCTTCCCACATGAACAAAGTCCTACAAAAGCAGGATTTGTACTGGCTGTAGGATTAACGAATCCTAAATCATCAGGAAGCCTTAAACTTTCCAGCAGAAACCCGAAAGATGCACCCATTATTGATCTCAATTTTTTAGCTGAAGAAGAAGACCGTAAAAGACTGGTAGAAGGAATTAAACTTGCCCGTAAAATAGGGAATTCCCAGCCCATAAAAGGTATTTTCGTACAAGAGCTCAATCCTGGTGCCGGTGTAACAAGTGATGAAGACCTTATTCAGTCAGCAAGATCTACATTGGACACTTATCATCATCCATTTTCTACAGTTCCGATGGGCGAAGAAAGTGATAAAAGTGCAGTAGTGGATTTTGCCGGAAGGGTTTATAAAACCAAGGGCCTCAGGGTAGTGGATGCATCCATATTTCCTGATGCTGTTTCAGCTGCACCCAATCCAACCATCATAATGCTGGCCGAAAAAATTACAGATGATATCAAAAAAAGCAAATAACACAAATAACCGCATAAATTCAATGATATGAACATAGCATTAAACTGGATAGATGGAGAATGGATTGATAACGGGAATTACAGGGAAAGCTTCAACCCTGCAGATGGCGAAAAAATAGGTCTTTTCGCAGACGGTGGAAAAGCAGAAGCGATACTGGGAATAGCTGCTGCAAAAAGAGCATTTAAAGAAACAAATTGGAAGAGCGACCGCCAGCTAAGATATAAAGTGCTGAATGAGCTGGCAGACCAGTTTGAAGCTTATCACGAAAAGCTGGTAAATTTACTCACCCTGGAAAATGGAAAAGTACAAGGCGAAGCTGAATTTGAATGTAGCATGGTTGCTCCAAAACTGAGATACTTCGCAGCACAGGCACTTACGCAGACCGGACGTGCCCTGGAAACATCGCCAGGTTCTTTTAGTGCAGTAGTGACAGAAGCTGTAGGAGTAGCAGGAATAATAGTCCCATGGAATTCACCCATCATTCTGATGGTACGTTCCCTGGCTCCGGCCCTTGCGGCAGGCTGCACTGTGGTTATTAAAATGCCTGCCCAGACTGCTCAGGTGAATGCTCTCGTTAATGAAGTTTTTGCCTCTGTAAAAAGTCTTCCCAAAGGAGTCATTAACCAATTCACTGAAAGCGGAAGCGAGGGTGCTGCATTGATGGTGGAATCCCCTGATACTCCTGTAATTTCATATACGGGTAGTACACGTACCGGTAAAATATTAATGGCTAATGGCGCTCCTCAATTGAAAAGATTTGGCTTTGAACTGGGAGGAAAGACCCCTATGCTGGTATTGAATGATGCTGATCTTGATAAGGCGGTCCCTACCCTTGAAAAGGCAATTACCGTTTTTGCCGGGCAGTTTTGTATGACAGGCAGCCGTATAATCGTACAGAATGGGATAGAAGAGCAATTGATCAGAAAGCTGTCGGAAAGACTGGAAAATGTAAAAGTGGGGCCTGCCGCCGATTTACAAAGCGAAATGGGACCCATGATTGATAAAGCTAATGTGGAACGGGTAGATAAGGCCGTTGAAAAAGCAATATCCGAGGGTGCTAAAGTACTGGTACGCGGAGGAAAAATAACTGAAGGTCCGCTGGCCTCAGGAGCTTTTTACCGCCCCACATTGCTTCAGGTAACCCACAATAAACTGGAAATTGTACAGGAGGAAACATTCGGGCCGGTAGCTACGGTACAGGTTGTTGAAACAGTGCAGGAAGCTATTGAATCAGCCAATGATAATGTATATGGATTGGCTGCTTCTGTCTGGAGCCAGGACGTGGATCTCCCTTTAAAGATTGCGAGAGAGCTTGAAGCCGGAACAGTCTGGATCAATGCATGGGCTGAAGTAAGGGATGAATTCGAAGAAGGAGGATATAAACTTAGTGGCCTGGGAAGATTAAACGGTTTGGCATCTTTGGAAGATTTTCTGGAATATAAACATATTGTTCATAAACACGGAACGGTATGATCTATAAATGAGAGCTGGTTGTCATTACTCAGGGGAGAGTAGTGACACCGCTTGATTTAAAAAAGTACAGAATTTGCAGCTGTTCCAGACTATCTCTAATTATAGTTTCCGGATAAAATACTGATGCCAGGCTCATATGTAATGAATCAACCTATCACAGACACTCAAAGTGAAGACTGCACACCTGGTAACCGATTTTCTGCAGGTTTTCGGATTATATTTTCTTTAATGCTTCTTCCTTATGCACTGCGGATTTCCCGGTTTTTTCACTCATAACCTCATACTGCGGGCTTTCTTCAGAAGCTCTGCGCTGTTTCTGCATAAAGGTAAAATCACTCGTGTGAACCCTGGTGATGATTCCATGGGTTTCTCCAAACCTGAATTTCCATTTAACATGATCTCCTTTTTTCAACATGATTTTTGATTTTAAGTGTATAACATCGAAAGAGAGCGGAGCATTCGGCTCCCACCCAAAAATATCAATCAAATAGTATACCTGATAAAAATTTTCTGATTATTTTATAAATATTGCGGAATGTCTGAGAATCATACCTGACAGGCACGACTGATTTATACTAGCATATAATGATGATATTAAAACTGATCAATTATTCAGGCTGAATAATAACAAACCGGACCAAAGGGAATTCGGCTTTTATATGCTCCCGTATCCGGTGTATCCCTTCAGTGATTTCTTCTGTATCCAGATGATCTTTGAAATCTATGATCAGCATCAGAATGACTTCTTCCGGTGACTGATACGTAGATAAAATACTTTTTGTTCTGACGACCGACTCATCTTTTTCTGCCAGTCTGGCAATCTTTTGTCTTGTTTCAGGAGCTATTCCTTCTCCCATCAGTAAGCTCCGGCTTTCCCTGGCCAGGATAAAAGATACGAAAACCAGAATCAGCCCTACCATTACCGAGGCGAGCCCGTCTAATTCCGGGATTCCAAAAGAATGGCTGATTCCCATCAGAATCATAACAATGATCAAACCGGCCACTGCCGCCCCATCTTCAAAAACAACAAGAAAACTGGAAGGGTCCTTGCTCTTTATAATGGCATCCCACCATCGCATGCCGTTTCTGGTTTTATTAAATTCTTTGACAGCAATAAATAGAGAGGTTCCCTCAAAAATAAGCGAAAGGAATAATACGATATAGTTCCAGAAAGGATCTTTCATCACCTCAGGTTCTATCATGTGCAAAACACCTTGGTAAACCGATAAAGCACCGCCCAGACCGAAGATCAGAATAGAGACGACAAAAGACCAGAAATAAAGTTCCTTGCCATATCCGAAAGGATGAAATTCGTCCGGTGCTTTTCTGCTTCTTTTCAATCCATATAAAAGTAACAGCTGGTTGGTCGTATCCACAGTGGAATGAATACCTTCAGAGATCATGGAAGAGCTATTGGTAAATGCTCCCGCAATAAACTTTGTTAATGCAATTAACAGATTGGCAGCAAGTGCACTGTAAATTGATTTACGATTGTCAGTCATTTGTTAGTAGATATCGATATATGAGGAATAAATAGACAGCACCTCAGCGCATGATACAATAATCTCTGCTGCTGTATCTACAACATTTACAAAAATAATGCTACAGATGGTATAATGTTCAGAGAATATTTGTTTGCAACCACTAAGTTACTGCACGCCAATTTATTATGGGATGAAGAGACTTTTAATACGGATAGAATCTGAAACGGTCGGACTTAGGGGACCGACTTTATGCGTTCATCTGCCGCAGCTACTTCATCTCCCCATTCAGAGATGGCATGAAGCAGCGGAATTAAGGTCTTTCCGAATTCCGTTAATTCATAATCTACTTTTAGCGGAGGCTTGCTGGTGTGAACGGTACGCTTGATCAGGCCGTCCTCTTCCATTTCTTTCAACTGCAGACTTAAGGTCCGTTCAGTGATGACGGGACATTCCCTCCTTAATTCACTATATCTTTTTTTTCTATGAGATGGATAAGGATGACAGCTTTCCATTTTCCTCCTATGTATTTCATGGTCAGGCTGGTGCTGCAGGGGTAATGTTTGTTATTGATACGATACATCTGTTACTATCATTTTTAGCCGGTATTGCAAAGATAGATCACTATACTTAGTTTTGCAACATTAAAAAGTATAGTATAATTAAAATTTTACAGTTATGAATTTTTTAGACCTTGCCAAGCGCCGGTATGCAACCAAAAAATATGATCCGGCCAGGAAAATTTCTTCAGCGCAGATTGGGGAACTTAAAGAAATACTACATCTGAGCCCGTCTTCCATCAATAGTCAGCCCTGGAAATTTACCTTCGTGACAGACGAAACGGTAAAAGAAGCACTGGCAGCCCAGTCTTATACGAATGAAAAGTCAGTGAACGATGTCGGGCTCCTGGTTGTTTTCAGTGTTATCGATGATATTGATCATTTTGAAAAAACAAATCTCTCCGTTCTTCCCGAAGCATGGGTAAAAGGTTTTTATGAACCGATGATAAAGTCGAAGGGTGAAGCTGCCGTAAAATCATGGATGGAAAGTCAGGTCTATCTTTCCTTGGGTTACTTTCTGAGTGCCTGCATAAGTATGGGGCTCGATGCGACTCCAATGGAAGGGATTAACCGCCTGGCGTATAAAGAAATATTACCCCCGGACGGGTGTTCTCCGTTATTTGCTGTAACGGTGGGCTATGCCGATCCAAATGATCAGAGCCATCCCGATTCTCTGCCGAAATCACGCTTACCATTGAACCAGATAATTCAATCGGTTTAGTACAGAAACATACAAACCGCCATTGTACATTTTACCTGGCAGATGATAAACAGCTGTTGAATCTGTTGGAATACCATAAACGATTGCTCATTGATGGATTTCCTTTAACAAAGCGAATCTGTTTTCTTTGATGGGAAAGCTCGTTAATCCATCATTTTGAAAAGCACAACAGGTAAATATGAAATATTTTATGAAATTTTGCATAAGTATTTGATGATGATAAGAATATTTTACTTTAAATTGCATATAAAGATTAAATTTTGGTATAATCATTGTTTAAATTCATCACGTATTAACTATTGATCAGAAATTAATGAGTATGGGTATAGCTAACGGAATAATTGTAGAGAACAAGACAATCCGGGAATACCTATAACGAATCATGAGTATTGACAATAAGTTTACCAATGCAGTATGGATAAATGATGTAACAAAATAAAAGTATCATAGCTTACCGGAATCTTTATGTAAATGATCCGAAATGATTCTGCAGAAAATAAGATCTTACCAAATACATTTTAAAATAATATTATGAAAAATTCAATCCTAACACTTCTTGCAGTGGGCGCTTTAATGTCATGTGAGAAAAAAGAAACCACTAATGTCAATAATGATGCTGACAGTACAGCCGTATCTTCTGATACAGCAATGAATGCTACACCTACTGATTCTACAGCAGCTACAGCTACTACTGCGAATGCAACCTCAGCCACACTGAATGATCAGGACAAAAAATTTGCAGATAAGGCAGCCATGTCCGGAATGGCTGAAGTAATGCTCGGTGAGCTTGCTTCTACTAACGGTACTAATGCTTCTGTAAAAACACTGGGTGCAATGATGGTAAAAGATCATACCAAAGCCAATGACGAGCTGAAAAGCTGGGCATCAACAGCAGGATACACGTTGCCAACAAGCGTAAGTGCAGAGCAGCAAAAAACATATGATGATCTGAAAGCCAAAAAAGGTGCAGATTTTGACCGTGCTTTTGCAGATGTTATGGTAACAGATCATAAAAAGGCAATTGAAGAATTTAAGAAAGAATCTTCTTCAGGAGGTGATGCTTCCCTTAAATCTTTTGCCGGCAAAACACTTCCGGCACTGGAACACCACTTAATGGAGTCAGAAAAAACAAAGGCTGCAGTGAAATAATTAATAATATCATTGCAATATTATTAAAAAACGAATCCCTGTTTCAGACAGGGATTTTTTGTGTTTCCGGAAGTCTGTATAATCAGTGTTCAGTCAGAGGTTTTATAGTGACCGCAAATCCGCCGCTTCTTGCCATTTTAAATTTTATCTTTGACCGGTTCGTAATTTGTTTTTTATAGATATGATAACTTTTAGGATTGTTTATATAATCTGCGTCTTTTCCGTCTTCATAGATGGTGGCTTCATACCTTTTGCCACTGTCAAGAAATGAGAAATTTACAGCATACTCCCGTTTATTTTCGTCGGTGATGCCTCCTAAAAACCAGTGGTCTGTATTTTTTGCTTTTCTCGCTGTGATAATATAATCACCGGGTTCTGCGGCCAGGATTTTGGTGTCATCCCAATCGGCAGCCACATCTTTGATAAACTGAAACGCATCCATATGTCTTCTGTAGTTTTCCGGCAGATCCGCTGCCATCTGAACAGGCATATACATCACCACATATAGGGCCAGTTGTTTTGCCAGCGTGGTTTTTACAAAGCGCTTATCGCCAGGAAAATAGTAATTTAATTTTGTCTGGAAAATCCCCGGTGTATAGTCCATCGAGCCGCCAATCCATCTTGTAAAAGGGAGAATCGTCTGATGATCAGGGTTATTTCCCAGGAAGGCTTCGTGTTCCGTCCCGCGTGCAGCTTCGGCAGAAACCCAGTTTGGATAGGTTCTGCTTTCACCTCCCGGCCGTACAGATTCATGGGAATTGATCATAATCTTATATTCATGAGCCTTTTCGACAATTCTGTAATAATGGTTGATGGTCCACTGCGAGTAGTGATGTTCACCACGGGGAATAATGTCGCCGACATATCCTGTCTTTACGGCATCATAGCCGTAGGTGTTCATCAGCTGGAATGCTTTATCTGCCCATCTTTCATAGTTTGTTGCGGAAGCGGAAGTTTCATGGTGCATCATCAGTTTGATCCCTTTAGAATGTGCATAGTCATTTAACATTTTAATATCAAAATCCGGATAAGGAGTAATAAAATCAAAGACAAACTCCTTTGAATGGTTGGACCAATCCTCCCAGCCGACATTCCATCCTTCGATCAACAGTCCCTGAAAACCGTTTTCAGAAGCAAAATCGATGTACTCCTTAACTTTTGTATTGTTGGCACCGTGTTTTCCGTTGGGAGTCAGTTTTGAAAAATCCGTCTCGCCGATCCGGACATTGGATTTCGGTGTACCGTAAGCCCACTGTGACTTCCCGATGATCATTTCCCACCATACGCCCATGTATTTTGTGGGATGGATATATGAAGTATCGGTGTATCTTGTCGGTTCGTTCAGGTTAAAAAGCATTTTCGAATCCATGACTATTTCCGCTTTCGGAGAAACAATAATCGTTCGCCACGGGGACACTGAAGAAGTCTGGATATATCCTTTGGCGCCCTGCTTATCAGGTGTAAGATGAGTTTTAAATTTAAAATTCACCGCATCCACATCCAGATTGGAGGCGGGATAATCTAATACTGCGGCCTCGGCAACATTGATGTATAAAGGATTTTTTCCTTCTTTTTTAAGCATCAGCGACGTCTGAACTGCATTTTTTATCAGCGTCTGAGAAGAATGCTTATCCCAGGCCTGGTCCCATCTTCCCGGAATTTCAGAAATTTTTGTTTCCTGGTAAGGATATTCCTGAGAATCATAATCACCGACGATCCACCAGGCTTTCATATCAGAAGGAAAATCAATTTCGGAATCTTCTTCCCGGATGGTGAAATAATTCAGGTTTTTCTGCTGTGGAAATTCATACCTGAAGGCCAGACCGTCATCAAATAATCTGAATTTAATAATGATATGCCGATCGGAAGAAGCTTGAGTAAGTTGTACCGCTAATTCGTTGTAATGGTTAATATAATTTTTCTTTTCCCCTAAAACAGGCTGCCAGATTTCATTTTTCGAATTCCGTTTTTCATCTGTTTTTGTAAAACCGTTGTTGAGATCAAAGGATGAATCCTGAGATTGTATCATTTCTGAAGACATCTTTACCGCTGAATCATTCCTGAAAAGTCTCAATCCCATTTTAGAGTCTTCAACTACGGTATCGCCATTGTATTTTAAGTGATAATAAGGAATTCCCTGCTTAAGCTCAAAATTCATTTCAAACTTTCCGTCCGGCGATTTCAGCGATTGCGAATACAGAACTGAATGTGCTGTCAGGAACAGAAATACTGCGATCGTACATTTTTTCATTTTAAAACATTTGACATTTAACATTAATTTTAATAATGAAGCAGGGTAGTAGTCTTTAGAAATAATAATAACTTCATAGTATTATAAGGCTCAAAATTTACGCCAAATTCTATTAATTATTAATGAATTAACCTATAATCACATAGTTTTAAGGCATACAATTAACTGTAGTATCGTCATCCTGATACAATGAATCAAAGAGTATGCATTCATCCGAAAGATAATGTGAAAAATTTCGAAGAATCAGTTAAAAATATTTTGAAAAATATAGTTTCGGGGTGAAAAGGCGATTACATTATTTTATCAGCAAATGAGCAATAATCGGTATTCGCCGGCATTTTCCGCCGGCGCACGATGAACGCACGGCAAAACGTTCTGTTGCGGATGATCTACAGCCAATCTCCACAGATGACCGCATCCCAGGTTTATGGGTTGAGCATTGGGTTTTGGCTGATAATGCAGGTCGAAAAAACAATCTTTCAGGAAATTTTCAAATTCTGCTTCCGGCCCATGATGCAGTTCTCTGAGTTTTTTCCGGATTTCCGGAATCAGGATTTTCTGGTCCACCTGATCATTGGGAATAATATCGCTGGCGGCTCCGTAATAGGTACATAAAAAAGTATCTGTTCCCACAGGAGAGCGGTCGACATGATAAGAATAAACATCCGTAGCAATGAAGTCGAATTCCTCATCCCGCTCATAATTTTTGAGTAAATTAAGAGAGGGCAGTGCCCCGGAATCCGTTAATAAGCGCAGATCATTTAAGATGATTTCTCTTGCTTTATCCCCTTCTGCTGAAAGTTTTAACGCTAACAGATCCTCCATAGAGACTTCGGTAATATTCTCTTTTAACGTCAACTGAGAAACAATTTCTTTAAAATCACCCTGTAAATTTCTATACCAGCATAATGCATTGGTACTGTCCTGGAAGGGAGTATTTACCAATTCGTAAAAGCCGGATACCACTCCAACCTGATGGCTTTCGGAAAATATAGGGTCCATAATAAAGGTTTAACTTCCTGCAAAAGTACGTAACAACAGAAGAAGATCAGCTAAATTTGATTTCAAATCTTTGAAGGTATATCAATCAGGAATAAAAAATATTTTAGAAGGTACATGACCCAATAAACCGACCCGCTTTAATGGCGGGTCGCATTTATATACTTATTTCAGGATTACCATCCGAGGTAATACTTCTCGCTCAGCCAGTAAGGACATGTAAGGCCGAAATATTCCCTCAGCATTTTTTCAGCTTCACAGAAAGCTCCTTCCACCCAGCCCTGCTGATCAGAGTAAGCTTCACCACAGATATGGATTTGCTCATCCACTGCCGGTTTTCTCATGTACGTCATGACGTCTTGAACGGAGTACCCGGCTTTCCAGGCGTGATATCCGGCTCCGAAAGGATCTTCTGTCCAGTCTCTGAAATACGTCACATACGGTTCAGGAATGGTGACCTGATCGCCGTGAAGTTCGCGCAGCTGATTCATCAATTCATTCACCATTAATTTTGTCGCCTGTACATTATCCAGCTCGTGCAGTTCTGTAAGCGATGCCGATTTGGCAGGTTTTACTTCGAAAAGCACATTATCATCGGTAAGAGCCTTCCAGAATGTTTCCGTTTCCATATCTCCGTAGCTTCCCAGCAGCATGGAATTATTGGTTTCAGGGTCTGTTCCGAAGTAGTAGCATTGCCTCATCGGTAAATCGGTGATAGAATGTCCGGAATCAATACCCAATTCTTTCCACCAGGGGTATTTAAAGCCCATTAAAATTTTAAAAGCAGGCTCCATGATAACGGAACTCATGTTGTAATGAAGCGTAGAATTAAGATCAGCGTTAAAAAAGAAGTTGTTCTGATCCAAAAGCTCCAGTGATTTTCTCGGCATTGCAAGAATAAGGTGATTGGCAAAGACTTTCCACTGCTTATTGGTTTTAAGATTCAGAAAAGTCAGATGATATTTGTGAGAGGCGTTGAGCGAATAATCTTTGGTAAAGGTCAGTAATTTATTTTCAGACCAGATGCATGCTCCGTTATGTTCCATATAAGCATTAGCAATGGCATAAGCGATACTGTCGTAGCCTTCCTCAATGGTTTTATATTGGGTATCTGCGGAGAAATCTCCCACCATATAAGGAAAGGCTTCCGCAGAATTCCAGTTGATAGTATTTGAGTAGTATCCACCGGCATTGGCCAGAAACTGGTATCCTTCCTGTGAAACCTGATCTTTGATCAGATTCCAGAAACCGATATCATTTACTTTACGTCCGTCATAAGGAGAGTTAGGAAAATTATAGATGAGTTTAGGTTTAATGTTGTCCCAATCTCTGCTATCCAGCTCAAAAGAATAATCCAGGGGAGAAGAACCTTTAATTTTGCTCCCGTAAGTTGAAGCCACCCAGGCGTCTGCCATCAGTACATCGTGAATAATTTTATTAAATAACTGATCCGAACTGTAGCCTACATCACCTTCATTAAGATAATACCGGGTGATGAGTTTTTTATGTTCGCCCTCGGCAGAATTCCAGTCACTCTGTTTGAAACGCTCTTTTCTGAGGTACATAAGAAGTTTTTCAGGATCCCCCATTGGAAAAGGAATGGGAGTCATAATGTCTTTCAGAACAGGAATACGTGTTGTCGGATCTTCGGAAGAGGGATAGCCCTCAATTAAATTCGTTACGATTTCCTGTGAGGTCAGATAGCGCATACCGCCCAACTCGCCCCAGAAATTCATTCCCGGCAGAATCACAGACTCCAGTCTTCCGCCCAGCTTATCATTCATATCGAAAATCTGTACTTCATGAGCCTCAAACTTTTTATCGGTTACAAGACGAAAGGCAGAATATAATCCCGAAGTTCCTGCACCAATAATGGCGACTTCAGTTTTCAGATCAGGGTGCATCCCTGTATTTAGAGGAGTGTTTTTATTCATGGTTTATATTTTTAAAGTGCTTTAAAATATTTGCGTCCCAGCTGGAATGGGGTAATATCAAATTCCGTATGTCCGTCCAGTGCAAGATCCGACATGATTTTTCCTAAAAAAGGAGTGAATTTTGCGGCCCAGCCTGTAGCATAGACGACAATATTTTTGTGATTCGGAACATATCCCGGTGCAAAGTCGATCAGAAGTTCTTTATTGGGGATTTTACTCAAAGCGATAAGGCAGGTTGAGGTATACTCCGGCTCAGTACTTAATCCGGTCATATGTTCTTTAACCCATTCTGAAGTGTAGTCGAGTTCCTGCTGATCAGGAATTAGGGTCCTGTCTCCTGGCTCTTCCAAGGGATTGATCACAAAATCAGGCGCGACCCTGATGTATTCCGGATGATCCCAGTCGACAGACGGAAAGCCATAAAACTGATTTCCGTTATCACCTGACGCGTTCTGAAATACAAACCATGTCGGATACTGAATGTCGGGATCGGTCTTTTTAAAATATGCTGAAGACATATTCCAGTACGTCGCTTCGATTTTAAAATCCAGTAAATTGATCACACTGTTGATATAGGGACCCGGGATTACCGCCAGTTTTTTGGTAATATAAATTCCATAGGGAGTGGTGATTTCAAAAAGTTCCCCGATCTGATTAATTTTAAGAACAGGCGAGTTCTCTTCAAGAGATACCGTTTCTTCCTGCTTACACAAATCCAGAAGCGTTTCTATGGTTGCTTTGAAATTAATGCTTGCGCCGTCCGGCTGAAATAGTCCGGTATAAGTGTCCGGTAAGTTTCTGAAGTTGTATTCTTCTTCAATTTCTTTTGCGGTAAGCGTGGTGTAGGGAACCTTCAATGCTTTTAACGCTTCTTCGGCTTCGGCAATATTTCCTTCTGTAGAATGCACCGTGGGATCTCCGAACCAGAGTGTTCCTACCTTATCCAGCAACGGAATATCTGTCTGTTTTTGCAGTTCTTCCCAATAAGGCTGGGCATCAAGAGCCATCTGTACCATATACTGATCCGGATACGGGACCCTGAATTGGCGCGATACACCTGCAGAGCTTCCCAGCTGATTCACAAACGTGAACTGTTCCAGTACCAGCGTTCTGGCTTTACGTTTTCCAAGATGGTATGCCGTAGCCAGGCCTATTGCTCCGCCCCCGATAACAATAACGTCGTAGTTTTCTTGATTCATGTTTTCGTTTTTAGCTTTATAATTGTCAGGAGAATGATCGGAATATCTGAATTCCGGGCTACCTCACGTCATCAAAGTAACAAAGAACAAAAAAACTGGTGTAGAGTAGAAATACGTAATTTTTTATAGTGATCGGGTCTGCAACCTGAAAAGAACAGTGTAATATACCATATCAGCGGGAAAAAATTCAGGCGGGACCGGATTACTCCGGATCTTCCTCTTTCAATCTGTTTTTAAAAACCAAAAAAGCTCACCATAACGGTAAGCTTTATCCATGATTATGCAAACAGTTTATCCTGCTTTACACATCGCATCCCAGGTTGTCCAGAAATGAGCATTGATGGCTCCCGGAGCCGGAGATGTGCTGTCTGCAACGATGCCTACCATTGAAGCACAGTTGGAATTACAGCCGATCTCATTGCGACTTCCCTCCTGTGGAGGAATCTCTCGCCAGGTACCTGTGGAACCGCTTAGCAATTCTACTTTAATGTCAAAGATTCCTGATAGATTAGGAGTCTGGATCTGTCCTGTCGGATTTTCACTGGATATGGAGTCGCTCCAGTTTCCCTGTGAAAAAGTGACACGCCATTTTGAAATCATTTTAGCAGTGTTGTTTTGTGGTGACAGGTATACCCAAAACTGAGCACCTCCGCCTAATTGAACCTGACCGGTTGAGTTTACATTTACTTCTGACATTTTAATTGTTTTTAGTGGTTATTAGATATTGTTATTGTATGTCAAAGTAACGATGATGAAGAGAAACAGGGTAGAGTATAAATCACCAATTAATATTTTGAGTATAAATACGCATTGAACGGGAGTGCTCTGTTCAGGAAGATTGAAAAATACTGATATTTTCCTTTACACCGTTTTTAGTACGTGAAACTGAAATTACTTAACGGTGAAAAAATCTTATCTTAGTATTCGGAAAAGTGATTAAAATGAAAAAAATAATATTTCTGACTTTGGGAGTTGTTCTGCTTAATTCCTGCGTAGTACGCACGGCAACCAAAGTGGTAACCGGAGTTGCAAAGGTAGGTTATAAGGCTGTCAAAGGAACGGTAAACGGCATCGGCTGGGCAGTCAGCAAAGCCAAAGGGAAAATAGATGAAGACCGCGTGGATGGTACCTGGAAAATAGTGGGAGTCTACCGGGGATCTTTTGAAGACTTTGCAAATGATCAGAATCCGGAAAGTGTATTCACCTCAGCCTGTACAGATGGTTCTGACCAGATGATTTTTAAAGCAAAAAAATCGAAATTCAAGCCGGTGCATTGCAGTTCTGAGAAGGAGGACTGGGTAAAATATTCCATGAAATTCGGAAAAAACCCTTTAACCGGAGAAAAGGAAAATTATATAGAATACAACTCCAATTCTTATATTTCCGTGATCGATATCACTAATAAAACCATGGTTTTAGAAGGGAATCTGATGCCTAAACTTGCTTTTTCAGGGGCTAAACTATACCTACTGGAAAAGGTGAAATAACATACAAAAATTGCCATAATTTTTATGAGACCAAATATTCCGACCTATGACTTAACGGGTATTTCTGCACATCAATTCATTGTTGAAAAGATAAATCATACCCAACATGCCCGGAAAGCTCTGTTGGACCGGGGAATTCATCGTGACAGCCACTATATTTTCACCATCATGGAACAGGGATTTGTGAGAATGATGATAGATTTTGCTGTTATTGAAGCAAGGGAATCCTGTATCTTCTGCATTATGCCGGGGCAGGTGCATCAGGGACTTCTTATGGAAGATGTTGTAGGCTGGTTTGTGGCGGTAAAGGCCGATTTTGTTCCGGATACGGTACGTTCAGTTTTCGAGGAATCCCTGACAAAAATAGAACCTCTGCTTCTGGATATGGAATCAATCGCAAAAATAAGTATGACAGCGGATTTGCTGTACGGATATTGTAACGATGGAGGGTTTGCTTCAAAGGAACGTCTTTTAACAGTCCGATCTTTGCTGAGCGCATTGATGGGAATGGTTGCTCACAGGTATTCTGAGGAGAACAGTCTTGACATATCTGATCAAAACCGTGCATCACAGCTTACAAGAGCCTTCAGAATTTTGGTGCGGAAAAAGTATAGAACATTGAAAAGTCCATCATCTTACGCAGAACTTTTGCATATTTCAAGAGGATATCTGACGGAAGTGATTCGGGAAGTTACAGGCAAGTCCGCGCAATACTGGATACATTCGGAAATTTTAATAGAAGCTAAAAGACTGCTGGTATTTACAGACCTTACGGTGAAAGAAGTTGCCTATGAGTTGGGATACAGCGATCACGCCTATTTCAGCCGTTTATTTTCAAGGCTTGAAAATCAGTCGCCCTCAGAATTCCGACAAAAGCCTCAGGAATCACTGTAATCCACGGATAGTCCAACCAATACCTTGGAACAGCTATTGAAAGACACCTGTTTTGCAGCTTCCTTTGCAATAAAAAAACATGTCTAGTTTACCCAAATGGATCAATGACGCAGTAGTGAATGTGATGTCATCGAAATTTAGAGACTGTACCATTATCAGAACTGAATATATTTCAGCTCAGCTGTGCAGAATACAATTTAAAGCAAACCTGGAAAATCTGTATTTCGAACCTGCTTATGCCATAGGAATCCGAATCAATGAAAGGGATTTCCGCAATTATTCGCCATTTAATTTTAATGTAGAAGAGGGCTGTTTTGAAGTCATTTTTCATCTTCATGATAAAGCTTCAGCAGCGTGCCGTTTTATCGGCCGCCTGTCAGAAAATGATTCTTTGAAGATTCTCATTCCGAGAGGAAGAAGATTCTTTGCTCCTGATGCAAAAATTCACTTTTCTGTTGGAGATGAAACTTCTTTGGGAACTTCCATTTCTATAAAAGAGGCTGCGGAAAAAGCGGATAGCTCATTTTTATGCCTTCACGAGCTCGACCAGCCGGAATATTTGGAAAGTCTCGGGCTCTTTGGATATTATGTCGGCAAAAACAATCCATTACAGCTGATAGAAACTTTAAAGGAGTTTTTAAGAGAAGAAAAATGGGCAATTAATCATGATGAGGTGGTTTTTTATCTTACCGGAAACGGGCAGACTATGGCTCTTGTGAGGAAATTCCTGAAGGCAAACGGTGTTTCAGCCAGGTGTATCAGATCCCAGGCATATTGGATAGAAGGAAAGAAAGGATTATAATAGTCAATGAAAGCCGAAAGATGTAGCCGGCATGCTTTATGCGTGTTGTTTGATTAAACTACATTCTGCTTTCTACTTTTTAAGTAAAAAAAGATGCCCGGAACCGAACATCTTTATATGAATTACAGGATTGCCTACTTTCGGGCTTTTAAATTTTCTTTTTTCTATTTCCGGCGAGCCTTTGGCTCGCCGGAAATAGAAATATCAATGGCAGAGGAATGGCTGCTGATCTTGCTTACATTCCATCTAAAAAAGGTTTCTACAATGTATTCCGGAAATTTATGAGTTTCGAATAATTTTCGCCAACCACAGCACTGGCTTCCTGTAAATTGGCGCGGGCATCAGGTCCTACATTACTTCCCCAAAAAATCATGGCTTTATCACCATAAGTGTTTCCGCTGTTCTTTTGGCTGATCCAATATTCATATTCCATACATCCAAGTCTTCTGTTATTTTCCATTGTTCTTTTCAAACGAAGAATTTCCTGGACTTCAGGAGAAAAAAAGACGGTACCGATTTCCTGTTCTCCGATATTCCGGAAAAACAGATGAATTCCCCGTATGGCAATATGGGCTCCGGCTCCCACCTGGGTATAGTCGAAATCTTTAGTGGCGATTATCGCTCCGATTCTTCCGCTTTTTCTCACCAGATGAGGGTTTTGCAGAGCAAACATTTGTTGGTTGTAATTTTCTCTCACCCATTGATAGCCTTTCAGGCTGCTGTACCGAAAGCCGACAGTCGCACAGTATGACAGTAGTTGGTATTTTTTCATGATTTTTTTATTAATATTTGATTACTCGTTTATTGAGTGATCGCGAGTATTTTACTATTAAAGCCTGAGCTGTAGGAAAAGTCTCCACTAATAATTTTTCTGGCTTGTTCAAGTAAAATAAGTGGATCAACAGAAGTTCCTTCTGAACTGGAATTATATCGACGTACCCGTCTTTTGAATTTTACCGGTATCCCCACAATTATAATGGACTGATTATAAGCAAACTGTGCTACAGGTATTTGTAAAGGGCTTAATTTAGGGCTTAGTATCATCGTTTTTTTCGCACTTTCAGGAACTGCATATTCCATAATTGCTTTGAGATCTATCGGGCTGAATCCTTTTTTATACGTCAGAATTTCTTTAGGTTTTGGTATTTTGTGAATACCTGGAGACCAGTCGGGCCGGCGGTCTCGTGTTGCTTTTGGAAGTTGTTTATAATATTTTCCGGATCTTGTCGGAGGCTCAAAAATTCCCAGACGTTCATAACCGGTTGCCATTCCTCCTGCTATGGTTTTGCCAAAAGCATGAAGATGCCACTGTGACATTCTAAAACCTCCTTCACTGTCGGGTTCTTCCATATATCTTACTGTATAACCCAATAAGGCCATGGCTTCAAGATTGCCACTGCGGAATCCCAAATGTTTAACTTCAAAAAAGTTTCGGTTAAGAAAATCATAGAGTTTAAATTGCCCGAAACGTTTGTTTCCTCCCCAAGCTTTTAATGAGTCTGAATCTTCCGTCCAAAACTCGGTAAGGTTAAAAACTTTATTAGTTCCGAAATAAGCATTTATTTTTTCTGCAATGGCACTGTACTTCCGTCCTTTTTCTTTCTTGTAACCCTTGTCTCCTGCTATAATTACAGCATCATAGTACCTCGCAGCCAAAAACGCGATTTGTGCCATACCAAAATAGCTGGAGTCATGTTCGATGTGGACGTCACCTTTTTTTCCACTGAAGCGGGACCATAATACAAGTGCGTTTTTACCTTTCACCGGTACTCCTTTTTCTTCAAGCCATATTTTGATGTGAGCATCCTGGGAATCGTTGATGTCCCACGAATTTCTTATATTTCTTCGCATTTCTTCAGAAAAGTGCTCTGCAATATACTCTGTCCCGGCATCTACAGGAAGGATGTTTTTATTGAGTTGTCGTCCGGTCACGTTAAATTCCCGGTTATAAACTTCCAGTGCTCCTGCTTTTAAACCTCCTGCGGCTGGTCTGAATGTTCCTACACGGATAAGGTGTATTCTTTCTTCCCCAATTCCGGAATCAATATAAAACTGTCGTATAGACGACCCTTTATCGGTAGGATCTGATTCAGTCTGATCAGTAGAAATGACGATATGCGCATTGGTATCGATCAGAGTACCGGAAATACCAAACATATCTCCGGTAGCATAGCCGGGCTGTGTGATCATCTGTGGCAGTGGTTCTGAACGTTTTAAAATCCTGATTTTTTTCCTGGCCGGTTTTTTTTTGTTTCTTGAGGGCATAGTTTTAGTTTTTTATTAATTAATGATAAAAATTGCGTAAGTCAATTATACAGAATCAGCTCTGTAACTTATCTAATGACAGTATTCCTGATTTGTATTAACGGATATCACAAATTTCCATGTAATGATTGTGATAGATCACAGGGTATACATCCATTTTTAAAAAATAGGGACTTACCCTTAACGGTAAATAGGGCATTAGAATGATATTTCTTTGGAGAAAGAGGGGAAAGCTAAGTTATGAGTTATGAGTTATGAGTTATGAGTTATGGAGTTCAGTAATTATACTACAGAACTTACCCATTAATTTAGACGCAATTCTTAGAAACTGTAGTTAATATTAACTTGATCGTTTCACTTACAGCTTTTAACGGGTAAGATGACATTACCTACTAAGAATTTCACCTTTGAGAGAATTCCCTTATTTTTTAAAATTCAGTTTTTTCCCTTAATGAAGATCTGTTTTTATTGATGACATTTGTAACAGACAAAAGAGATAAAGTAACGAATGACTGAAGGTTCAATCACAACATAAAGAAGAGCCTGAAGCGAACAAAAACTAATAGATAACCATTTAAACAGAAAATATGGCAGATACAGTAAACAACCAGACTACCGATGCAGTAACGCAGACCAATGTTACCGTGCTTGGCGAATCTCCGGCACAGGCCATGAGCATGCTCTATCAGATGGCTACCCATGCCAGCGGAATTTCCATTCAGAATTCGGTGACAAACCAGCAGAACCTGAATCAGCTTAACCCTGCGATTGTAGCCGATGCCATAAAAATTTTAAAAGGATAATGTAAAACTTAATAATCATGGATGACAACAATGAAACAGCAGGATCTCAGGGAGCTATAGCGACCACCGCTGCAGAAAAGGCGGTAGTATTTGTGAATACTGAAGTGTTATCGCCTCCGAAAGCCGATCCGATGTCAGGAATTGCCAAAGTAATGATCGAGCAGTCGACAGGAATGATGGTGCAGGATTTACAGTCTTTTTTAAAAAGCTTTGAGCAGGTCGGAATTGTTGCATTGAGCAGGTTGGCTAATAACTTCCTTACTTACGGAACCTACAGTGAAGAAAAACCTCATCCGGGAAGTGGAACCAATGACAAAGAGGTACAGAATCTCTCAGCAGCCAACGGAAATGATATGATGAAAGATTTATTTAAGATCGTAAGTGACTATGCGGAAGCTAAAACGAAAATCTCCGGCGCTATTTACAATTCAAATCCAAATCAAAGTGCAAGTCCCGCTCCCAATCAAAATCAGAGTTCAGTGATACAGCCGGTAACGCCTGTAGAAACACAAAACCTGCCTTCGTATACAGATACGTCTCCCGAAGCGGAAGATGATGAAAAAAAAAACGGGTAACAGCACCGGCACCCGTGATGGAACCTACAGATATACCGGTCTCCAAAGATGAGGTGAGCAAGAACTTTAATGCTGCTGGTGACGGGGGGAAGTTGGTTTTAAAATCTGTAAAACTGACTCAGCCCTTAGTAAAGCCGGAAATTAAGGAAGCGGTCATTCCCGCAGAAATCAATGTCAGTGAACCTGTAAAAAGAAATATAATTACAAAACTAATCGAAAAACTAAAAAAAATTAAAAAATGAGTTATTATAACGTAACAAAACCAGCAAAAATTTTAAACCTGCCTTCTCTGAAAGAACTCAATGACAACATTTATCTGTCAAGAACTCAGGATAATGAATATTTCAGTATAAAAACACCTGCTAATAATACAGACCGGGCGGTGTTTACTGTGGGAACTTCTGATATCAATATACAGCCCATGGTGAGAAAGGTAAACTGTGTCAAAGGGAAAAGATTACTTAATTACCAGTCATTCGTAATGGAACCCAAGGATAAATCGATGGGAATAGTAGTGATCATGATCAAACTGGAAGAGCAGCAGACGTTTTTCTGCAATGTGAGAATTCTTCCCCTTAGTACCTTAAGCGATATTGCAGAGCCGGAAACAGATTCGCAACTTCTGACCGTCAATCTCGAAAAATCAAAATGTGTCCTGAAAACGGATATTACGATCACAGCGTCCAATACCGGAGAAGCCTTATTTTCCGTGCATGATGTAGATGTGAATGGCATATCCGACCTGGTAACACCGGATGAAATCGTAGAACTGAAAAGGGAACTGGAATTTCAGGGTGCCAGGCTCATTGCCCACTATTTCCAGGAAGTTCTGGAAATTATTGTGAATGATAATCCTTCGAATACAACGAAAGCTTCCGTTATTCCTGATGATTATATTTTAAACCTTCCTCCTGATGCTTTAAAAGAAATAATGTCTGCGAATGCCATCTCAGGGTGTATTGCCCTGGAAATTACAGGATATAATGTAATAAAAAATCTCAACAGAGACTGGACAGCCGCCTCCAATTTTATTGGTTACCTCTTATAACAGAAGGATTCTTAATCTCACCCATTTAACCCAAAATCAATAAACATGCGAAGACGAAGTACCCGGAAAAAAACAAATCCGCCTCCCATTTCTACGCCGGTAGTAGTGGAACAGGCAGAACCCGAAATAGTGGGAGAAGATATTATGCCGTTTGTTCTCAGGCATGAAGATGAAATTATAAATTATATTAAGGAGAAAGCCACCAAAGCCACTCTTACATCATTGGCTCCTCTGCTAGAGAAACTGGAACAGGCTGTTCAGGAACATCAGGCTTACCAGGCAGCTACAGCGGTACCTGCTGCAGAACCTGCTCCTATGGATTATGATGCCCAGCTGAAAAAACTTCAGGAGTCTTCTATGATGAAAGTAAAGGAAAAAGAACTGAAAATTGCAGATAGAATGAATAAACTGCAGGCAAGATTTTCGAATATCCGTAAATAAAATTAGAATCAATAACTTTATTACTATGAATGAAATTACCACAGCCGTCATAGGAATGTCCAGCGCGCTGCCTGCAGCTATATCTGCCCAGGTAAGTGCACATTCTACAGGGATCATGCAGATGAATTCTGCACTCAATCAACAGCGTGATGCCATGCTGGGAATAGGAAATTATGTAATGGGAGTTAAGAAAATGGGCTCCGGAAGATTACAATGCAAAACCTCCTTACCCTTCAGAAAAGGACGTTTTTAGCCTCCTTTTAAACCATGGATGCGGTTGAGTTTCTCTGAAGACAGTATTCAGTGCCCTCAACATATACAGTCAGGTCAATATTTTGCACTGAATCATGCTGCTGCAATCTGCAAAAGCAATTCTCATCAATATGATACTTCAGCCTCAGAAAACAGATCAGCAGCATATCCGCAGCAGAAATTTATTTTAGTTACACTAGAATCTCAGCCGCATCCTTTTTACATTAATGATGAGATAAACTCACACAGATCTACCGATCACGGTTTCAGCTATTGTATCAGGAACCACCCGTACAGATCAAATCAACATCCATAAAAGTCTACAACAATGCTTTTGAAATCCGTTTCATCCGCATGATCTGTGGTGAGTTTATAACAAATAGAAAACTAGTTTAAATCAAATAATTATTAACCGAGAGCAAATCTCAAAACAAACAATCACAATTATGGCAACAGTCAATGAACAAATCACAGATGCAGTAACGCAGTCTAACGTAAAAGTAGTAGGTGAGTCTCCTGCAATGGCACTAAGCAACGTGTACCAGTCAGCAGCACACTCTACAGGAATCATGTTTGAAAATGCGGTCAATACGCAGAATCAACAGAACATTTTAGGACAGGCAGCTACCACACAGGGAATTATGCAGATCTACAGCATGGATACGGTATCCGATGCAGTTTCTATCGCTAAAATCCTTAATCCTAATCCTTAATGTATCCTAAAAATCTTACAACCGGAAAATCCGGTTGTATTTAAACCACAAAAAATAATCATTTATGGCAACAGTAAACGAACAGATTACGGATGCAGTAACGCAGTCCAATGTGAAAGTAGTAGGTGAATCCCCGGCAATGGCTTTAGGGAATGTGTATCAGACCGCAGCACATTCTACAGGAATTATGTTTGAAAATGCAGTGAATACACAGAACCAGCAAAATCTGGTTACGCAGGCAGCAACGACACAGGGGGTTACGCAGATCTACAGCAACGATACCATTGCAGATGCTATTTCCATTGCTAAAATCCTCAATTCATAAACCTGTCTTTTAATAACAACCAAAAAGTACAGCCGGATAACCCGGTATTTTTTAAACTCAAATAAACAATCATCATTATGGCAACAGTAAACCAACAAATCACAGACGCAGTTACCCAGACCAATGTCAAAGTAGTCGCAGAATCTCCGGCAGTAGCGCTAAGTAATGTGTATCAGACGGCTGCACATTCTACGGGCATCATGTTTGAAAACGCAGTGAACACGCAAAATCAGCAGAATATTGTAACCCAGGCGGCGACCACTCAGGGAATCACGCAGATCTACAGTCTGGATACTATAGCAGACGCAGTATCGATCTCAAAAATTCTGAATCCTTAAAACTTTTCCGCATCCCGCGGAAATAATACGGCAACCGGATCATCCGGTTGTTTCATCCCAATAAACAATTATCATTATGGCAACAGTAAACGAACAGATTACAGACGCAGTTACCCAATCAAACGTAAAGGTCGTAGCAGAATCTCCGGCCATGGCTCTCAGCAACGTGTACCAGTCGGCAGCACATTCTACAGGAATAATGTTTGAAAATGCAGTGAATACGCAAAATCAACAGAATATTTTAGGTCAGGCAGCCACCACTCAGGGCGTGATCCAGATCTATAGCCTGGATACCATATCAGATGCGGTTTCTATCGCTAAAGTATTAAATCCTTAATTTATATAGGGTGTTTTTAGATTTTACTTCAGGGAGTACTCAGGTACTCTCTGATTTTGTAATTTTATGAGGAAAGAAAGCAGGGAAGCAGGAAAAAGAAAGTAATCTGTTTTTGAAAATAAATTCAGATTATTGCTTGGAAAGGATTGAATTAAACCTATTATCAGTCGGAATGATTAATATTAACTTCCTGCCTCCCTCTTCCGGCTTGTGACCGATATTTATTTGTCAAACAATACGATTTCATTCGGATCTACAATGCGATTCTGAACGGCATAGATGACCAGTCCGGCCATATTTTTCACACAGGTTTTGATCATGAGGTTGGTTTTGTGGGTTTCAACGGTTTTGGGAGAAATAAAAAGACTGTCGGCGATCTCTTTTGTGCTTTGCTGCTGACAAACCAACCGGAGTACATCAATTTCTCTATCGGTAAGTTCATCCTTAGAAAAAGCATGGAATTCGGGAAGTTTGTTAGACATCTGTCCTCTCATTACGTCTACCTGTTCGCTGGAAAAGTAATGGCCCGTGATGTATACCGCATTCAGAACATTCAGCAGTTCTTCAGGTTCAATTTCTTTCGGTAAAAAGGCGTGAGCACCCATTTTCAGCATTTGCCCCATAAAACTTCTTCTGTAGAAACTTGAAAGAACAACAATTTTGAGGTCAGATTTTTTCTCCGATAAAGCAGACATGACTTTCAGACCGTCACCGTCGGCCATTCGAAGATCAAGAATGAGAATGTCTATAGAATGATTATTAACTTCATCCAGAAAAGCATTTCCGCCGGTCGATATAAGGCATACATGGTACCGGCCGTCCTGATCGATATAGTTTCTCAGCAATTGTACAAAAAGTAAATCGTCATCTGCAATGGCGATATTGAGTTTTCTATTTTCCATTTTTATAGGGTTGTGGTATTAACAAAGAAGATGTATCGTGTCCCTCTCTGTGGTTTGGTTTTCAGTTTATAAATCGCGTTCATTTGTTTTGTTCTGGACCGAATACTTCGTAAACCAATTCCTGACGGATGATCTCCGACATTAAAGCCCCTGCCGTTGTCTTCAGCAATGAAACAGAGAGAAGCCTTTGAAATCCTTACCGACAGGGTGATTTTTGAGGCTCCGGCATGCTTTAGACTGTTGTTGATAAGCTCCTGAAGTATTCGGAAAATATTTAATTTTATTTGGTTATCTACTATATTTTCTTCTAAAATGCAGAGATGGTAATCTACCCTGATATTCTTTTTCACCTGCTCAAGATAATCTGAGATAAGGTCGCCCAGCTCAATTTCGCTGAGATCCGGTGGAGTCAGATTATGGGTAAGTTCCCGGATAAGCTGCATTGAGTCTTTTAAGTCCAGATGCAGTTCATCTGTGTTTTTATGAAGAGCATTCAACCGGATGAGGTTAAGCCGTGATATAATATTGTCATGTAGCTCTCCGGCCAGTCTTTCCCGGTCTTTTTCCTGTAAAAATATGGTGTTTTCCCAGGATTCTGTCTGGCTATTCCGAAACATTTTCATGACCTTATGCTTATTTTTTCTGACACTTTTCATATAACTGATCAACAGCAGTGTGATGAATACGGTGGTTAAAAACAACAGTCCGATAGCTATCCATATCCATACAATTACCACACTTTCATTTTCCCCGTACGGCATCCCAGGTTAATAAAAGCAATGTAAAAGGACCAAAGCAATACGCCTCTGAAAAGCCAGACCGGCGCTACCCATTCCAGATGATTATTAATTAAAAAATTAAAAGTCGTTGAAATAATACTTTCTATCGAGAAAAATAAAAAGATAAAAATATTGAGGATAAATAAAGTTTTATCTGTTCTGGTATCTCTCAGGATATGGAGAAAGTAGACCCCTGCAAAACCGCAGATCAAAATATTGGTAATGATGTTCGAGTAAAAAGTAACCGATTCTATATCCTGTTTATATATCATATTTACTAATAATGATACCCCGGCAAAAGAGCAGATCAATCCTCGTACCGTCGGGGAAATCCTGTAAAAATAGGCATTGTAAATTCCCGTGATCATTAAAAGTCCAAAACACTGGCTTATGGAATAAATGTAAAAATTCACGGTATTGATTTTCATCAGGCGAAAAATGAGATCTGAAAATTCCAGCGTTAGCTCGCCCAACAGAAATACTATTAACAGCGTTTGTACCTGTTTTCTGTGTTTCAGAAACAATCCAAATCCGATAAGCAGGGTCAGGTTTATGGTAAACTGTAAATAAAATGACAGTTCGTTATACGTAGGCATCACTTTTCAGCAATAGTTGATATTGGTCAGCAGGATCATTGGCCGTGAACGGAGGCCGCGGGGTCGAATAATTTTCCGCTGTCTGGCTCATCGTCGTAATTCCAATATCTTTCACGCTGATGATTTCGATATGATAATCCGCTATTGAAGAATCTCTCATCGTTTCATTGGTCAGCCCGAAAAAGCAGGTGCACGATTCGGCATCGGTAAGAGGTATTCTTTCATAATCTTTGAAAGGAATAGAAATCAGTCGGAAAGGATCTGATTTTTGAGTTTCCAGCCAGGCGCTTCCATACATATTGAAACGGAAATTCCGGTAAACAGCTGCTTCGGAAGTAATCGGAACATTGGAAATCAGTTCTGATGAAGGTGTTGGCTGGGCTTCCGGCGCGATGCGATTAAAGGTTTTGATCACAATACGGCTAAAGTCTGCTTTGGCATCACTTTCAGAATCGATCAAAAAAAATAACAGCTGATCCTGATCAATGCCCAGATATGCATGGATGGACTTGTCAGACGAATGTTCAAGGTTTTTTTTCCATTCTGCGATGTTCTCTCCTTCAATGGAAAAATGGGATCCCTGGGTAAGATACCTCATGATCTCTTTTCCGCTTTTTTCATTTCCGTTCTTATAGGAATCACTCAGGGTTTCCCAGTTTTTAATAGATTGGTAGACAGTATCAATTAGCATGGTATAGTTTTTTTGTAAGGAGTAATTTTTTTATGGTGAAATTTACAAAAAAAAGCTTTTATGTGGGATGTTAAATCACATTTGGGTGGGAATTGTTAACGATTCGTTATTCTTCTTTATTATAATCAGAAGATATATTATCAATTATGCCTTTCCGTAATGGCGGGTAGATCATTTTTATTATTATTGCAGATCATAAAACATGAATGGGTCAATCCTGTACACCAGGAATTAGAGTATTTTGACCAATGATCCGGGAATTACGGAATCCCGTAATTTTTTAATGATGCTTGTTTGTAGTTTCGGGCATTATAAAATTGACGGTTTAAATAGTAAACCTCAAAAAATTAACAGGATCATTATGAATAAAAAAACTACACCTACAGATCTCTTTTTAGGGGTTTTAGCATTATTACTTATCAGTGTCAGCTTCTACCAGACGTGGCTGGGTCTGCAGCAGATTTTCGGCCCGGCATCATTTGTGATCGCCCTGGTTCTTTCATTGCTGCTTCTATTTTTGTGTTGGATGCTTCGAATGGCAAAAATGGAAGGGAGACCTACCGGAAGCCTGGTCGGAATCTATATTTTTATAGCTTCCTTCTGCTTTATTGCCAATTTTAACGCACTGTACACCAGATTTATGAGGACCGATATCTATACGGATGAGCTTCGGGATATCAATAGGAAATTTGCAGATCTTGAAAATGATGTCGAATCTAAATTAAGCTATAAGTACAATAAAGTTACCACCCAGAATATCGAAATAAAGAAAAAGCAACTGATGGAGCAGATCAAAGATCCCGGAAATAAAGGAATAGGAACCAGGGCTCAGTCATTGATAAGAGATATTGAAAGATTATCGGGACAGAAAATAGATCTGCTGACCCCTGTCGGGACTGACTACGAAGATCTGGCGGACAGAATGGGTAACCAGATTGATAACATGATTTCAGATTTATCGACGGAGGAACGTGCTTTGAAAACAGACATTAATAATGCTTCATTAAAATGGAACAAAAATATTCAGAATCTTTTGCTTTTATCAAAAAAGGAAAAAGATGATCTTTCACAAGGCATTATCGATGAGTCGCTTACAGAATATAATAAATTGGGAAGCAGAGCACAAACGGTATTAGGAAATGAAAAAATTCATTTTGAACCGGCAATTTCCCAGACTCAGGAAGTGGGGAAAATCGGTTTCGCTTTTGAGCATGCGATTAAACATTTCGGGATGTACCAGTTTGTGGTACTGTTAGGCTGTATCTTGCTGGATTTTGTTATCGTGATCATCATTTTACTGGTGACGAACGCGGGTGCCGGAAGAAACAATAACGGGAGTGTATTTACAAACAAGAGAAATGGTAACACCTTAATTCCCAATAACTAAATCATGGAAAATCAGAATGATAATTTAAGACCGCTTTTGTTCGAAGAATCTCACCCGGAAGAAACTTTAAAACCGCTATCTCTTGACCTGAGAAAAGAAAATGGCCAGCATGAAGACTTTATTCCTATTGCAACAACGATTTCAAATGACATTAAGAACAAAGACAGCAATTTTGTCTTCTTCTTTGGAACAGCAGAATCCGGGAAATCGGTGATTTTATCGACCATGCTGTATTATCTGAGATCTCACGCAGGCGTTTTAAGACCTAAATTGGGAACTCCAAATACAAAAGAAGCCAATGTGCTCCTGTCGGATTTCTTTGAAAATATCCGACAGGGAAATTTACCCAACAGAACCTCACGCGACCAGGTAACCCGATTGGATATGGTCTTTGAGCCGAATAATAAATCAAAAAAAGTAGTTCCCATAGATCTTACCTTTCTGGAAACCTCAGGTGAAAATCATAACGAGATCAGAAGAGGAGGAAGCTATCACAGCAGCATTGAGGCTTTTCTGAATGCCAAAGTTCCTATAACATTCATTATTGTCACAAGCTACGAATCGGCTCATCGTGAAGACAGTTTAATTAATGAATTTCTTGACGAGCTGGAAAGAAAAGGTAAAAATTTAAAATCCGTTAATGCGGTGCTGGTTATTTCCAAATGGGATAAATCCGGAAGAATGGATGTGGAAAACAGTGAAGAACTGGATGGCTTTATTCACGACCGGCTGCCCATGACCTCACAGAGGATCAATACTTATGGCTTAAATAAAACGTATTATACCGTGGGCAGTGTACAGAATTCGACGGGACAGGAAAGAATAAACCTGTTAAATCTTTCTACGGCAGAAGTTTTATCAAAATGGCTGTACAGAAGTATCGTCGGATACGATCTAGATTATGAAGGTACTTTTTGGGAACGTATAAAATTCAGCTTTACAAATTAATGGACATGAAGTATTTTTTTTCAGCCTTCGGAACTTTTGGGAATCCGAACGGTTTCAGGCAGTCATTCTTTTTAGGTGGAGATCCCGCCATTGCTAAAAGTCTGAAAACATTTGATCTGAAAACCGATGCGATACAGCTTTTTCCGGGAAGCAGACTTTACGGTATGCGAAAAGAAAAAATAGGGGACACCAATGTGATTTCTTACTGTATATACACCTTCGCAAAGGAACACAGCTCCCACAGAGCAGGAACTTTTATAGGTTCAGGATTGGTGTTTGCTGACAAAATTGCCAGTGAAAATCTCACCATTGCCCTGTTGAATGAATTTCATCATGATCTTGAAAAAAGAAATATAGTGGATGATACCATTAAAATAAATCATTCTGACCGTTTTTCAGTAAGTAAACCGAAGGATTTTGACAAAGCAGGCTTTCATGGGAAAGAAATAGATGAGTTGTATTCGCTAAAAAATACAGGCGGCTATCTCATGGTGTACACCGAAACCCATCCGTCACAGTTGCAGTCCCTGTTTAGAAGATCGCTTGATCTTCTCCATACGTACGAAATGATTTATTTTACTCAAAGTTATGATGTTGCTGAATTTGTAAAACAGAAAGGTATTTTTAAAATCGTTGATATCCATGGTTTTGAGGGTGAAATTCAAAAGCTTGAAGCGGAACGGTCACAGATTATTACCAACACCATGAATGAATTTGAAAGGGAAGCCCACAGTCTCATAGAAGATCGCAGGAAACTGGTAAATGAAATCAATAGCAAGATTGAGCAAAACAAAAAACGGCATCTGGAAAACGAGCAGAAAATTAAGGAATCCGAGAATGAAGTCGAAATAATCAATAAAGAGTATGATGAGTATTCCGTAAGAATTCAGGAATTAATGAAATCGTTGTCCAGCGGCGAAAAACCTGAAAAAGTAAGAAGATTATATGATGATTATAAAAAATCACTACATTCAAAAATCAGTCAAAACAGAAATATCCAATCCCTGCATTCGGTTTCTTCTGCTCATTCCGGACATGACTGGGGCCAGAAAACAGATTCTCCGTTCGGAGGCAACTTCGCGGATTTTAGTAAAAGCAGCAGTAATATAAGAAAAAAAGAATCAAAAACAGATGTTTATAAAATCACAACTTTTGTTTTGAGTTTTCTTATTATTTCGGCTCTCGTTTTCTGTTTCATGTTTTTTACAGATGGGAAAATAAAAATTCCGGAGTTTTGAAAATTTCCGGATTAAATAAATAAAAAACAAATTTTTCAGAGTTGAATGAGGCGGTTTACACCATTAAACCGCCTTTATTTTCATCTCTTCCTTCCATACATCAGAATCCTTTTGAACGAATACATAGCCGGAAGTTTAGGGAAATTATCTGCAATTCGTTGCTTAAATTCTTTTGTGAAAAGCTGTTGCTGTTCCTCATTCAGTTTTTCGAGATACGGTATCAAAGCCGATCCTGAAATAAAATTGAATAAGGTATCGTGATCTTCAGCAATAATGGGATACACCTTTTGTGACAGGTGAAGGTTTTCAATCCCGTTTTCAAATAGAATCTGTGCGTATTCATCAATGGTGAGGACTGCGGATGGACGGTTCCAGCTATTGAGCTGCGTTTTAAAAGGCTCATCGTTGGCGAGTCCGAATAAGATCTGATTCAGGATATTCCCCGGCTGGTAGGGCATCTGGACCGCAAGCTGACCCTCTGGTTCCAGCTTCGAAATCAATCCTGGAAACAGGTCCTGATGATCATCAGACCATTGCAGTGCAGCATTGCTGAAAATAAGATTCCATTTTTCATCGTTGTTCAGAATCTCTTCGGTGGTAGCCTGCCGGAAATGAAGACGGTCATTTTCAAGACTTTTTGATTTTTCAAGCATTTCGTAAGAAGAATCAATTCCGGTAAACGTGGACTGGGGGAATTTATCGGCAAGAATGGCAGTTTGTTCACCGGTTCCGCATCCGATATCAATGGCTTTCATCTTAAGATCATCTTCGATCATTTCGGCAAGGTCAAAAAAAGGTTTGAAGCGTATATTCTTAAACTGATTATAAATGTCAGGATTCCAGGGCATAATTTGTACATGTAATAGTTATTCAATTTACAAAAATTTTAGCCGGAAAGAAAAATGACGAATCAGAAAATATAAGATAATTACTACAGTACTTGTAATGCTGGTTTATCTCAGAAAAATAAGCATTTTGATGTGGGTTCCAAGGTTATTTAATTTCTAATCAAAGTAAGGACGCACAGAGTGCTTTTTTATATAGTCTTCTATGATTCCCAAATCATTAATATCAATAAATTCTAAAAAGTTTGAATCCCGTATCTGTTGCCACATTAAATGATTTTTTTGATTGTTTTTTTCTGGTTCTATGCCCAATACAAAGTATTTACCATTCTTTTTTCCTTCTAACTCGAGTGCTTTAGTTAAGGAAATATATCGGGTTACATCATTTTCCAGATAATAATGTTTTTTTTCAAAATCAAATGCCTGACCAGCTACAGGAACGTTATTAATTCCCAAAAAGTTTACTTCAATTGGAGCAAAAAGATTTTCAAAATCTGAAGAATCTAAAGTAATATCGATATTTACATTTTCCTCAATCGTAGGATATAAATATTTTTTAACCTCAGAAGCTACATGTAAACTCTTTTTTCTATAATTGTATTCAGAATCTTGCGAATCAAACCTAAATACATATTTCTCAAATAATATTTTGAAATTTAAGTCGCTTAACTCTATATCAATAACTTTCGGGGGAGAAAACTGAATGACGTTATTTGAATATTTAGATAAATAAATTAGATAACTTTTATTTATCCAGTTTGTTGCAGTTGATAATTCGCTATCAAATAATGAGGTAAAGTCACTTGAATTAATATCACTTTCTAGAGCTTTCAGATAATTTTTAACGATATACATTTTCTCAGCACTAAGTATATTTTTAACAGCATTTAATTTATCTGAAGAATACTTAAAATAATATTGATCCCCATTTTTCATAACCATACCAATGCTCACTTTTTCGTCAAGAGCGGCATTTAAGGATATTGATAATATTGAATAAATAGTTTTCATTTTAATTGAGTATAAAAGATTGAACAAATTGTTTAAAGGTATTGTCACATTTTTTAAGCCATGAATCCCTAAAAATTGAATTGTCCAGTTGATACTTTAAATGTTTTAAATCTAAATTCCATGATGGCGGAATTTTTCTTAAAATTTCTGGCAAATTATCTTTACATTCCAATGTACAAAGATAGAAATTTTGGATTAAAAGTATTTACAATCTGTCTTGTATTAGTATTTCTGGAGAACAAAATTCTGGACAATTCCGTCTTTATAATTGATTCATCTTCAGTAAGTTCACACAGTCTATACTGCAAAGAACTTGTATTGAATAAGTTTACATGATCAATAGCATAAAAGAATGATATCTTATCTGATGATGTATTTAATAATAAATTAAAGTTATTAAAATTTCTATCTTCATTTGACAGCCAAATGTCAAATAAAGCTATTTTTAAAAAATCGCTTTTATTCCGAACTTTATCTCGAAACATTTTCTCTTTAAACAATGAAAACATAGTTTGATCTATCTCTTTCGCATTCTCTAAATATAAAGATCCAAAACATTCTTTATCAAACCAATATTTTTGTAATCTCGGAATCATATCATTGGGAATATGTTCTTCTTTTACTTTAATTAATGAGGTCTCAGGAACCTTGATGTTCCATATTTTAGCAAATTCTGCTGCTAATAACTCATTAAAAAGATTAAGATGAAATCTGTCATATTTACAAACCCAGTAGTTTAAATCATTACATGATACTAAAAGAGGATCACTGCCTGAAGTATTAAAAATTTTGTGAATATTCTCAATAGTATGCAAATGTTTCATCAATAATGATAAGTGTCTTGTTTACAAATATATAAACAAATTCTGATCATTAGATATAATCAAAAAAATATTTTTGTCATATTTAGTTTTCGTAGTGGCAGTGATATTAAATCAATATCTTTAAACTTATAGATCATCAAAGTGATATTTTATTATAGAATACTTCATAATTGATCATTAATTGACAGAACAAATCTCTCACTGTAAAAGGACAAAACTTGACGCATAAAAATATATTTATTTGTAGAGAAAAGTTTGTATGAAAATTTTTAATCTATAATCAGAGAATCTGTGGACTCTCTTTGATACTGTTCATTACAAAAATGCTTTTTGTCTGTCCGATCCCTTCAATTTCTGAAAGTTTATTGACGAAGAATTCATGAAACTCATCCATATTCGGAGCCAGGATCTTCAGCATAAAATCAAAATCCCCGCTGATGTTATAAAATTCCACGACTTCCTTCAGTCTGCTGACTTCTTCTATAAACTGGCCTGCCATTTTTTTATTATGAGCATTTAAAGCAACCATACAGATGACCATCATTCCTTTGTTTACTTTCTTACGGTCTAAGACGGCTGTATATTCTTTGATGATCCCGAGCTTTTCCATACGTTTGATACGCTCATGGGTAGGCGTAGGGCTCAGATTAATTCTCGCTGCAATATCCCGGACACTCAGTTTCGCATCTTTCTGTAAAATTCTCAGGATCGACAAATCTTTTTCGTCAGGACGGTAGTTTTCTGTTGCCATTTGTTCTATTTTTAGAATGTAAGTAATGTTTAAAAGAGTAATTGTTCTTTAAATTGACTTTAAAATACAATATTGTTCCAAATTTAATATATAATTTTTATAAATGTTCTATTAAATATAATTTTGCAGGAAATTTGAATCGTATGGACGCAAGGAAAAATCTGATCTTAATTTTAGCATCGGTGGGAACATTTGTAGAAGCTTTGGATATTGCCATTATCAATTTAACGATACCGGCAATTCAGAAACAGTTCGGGATCGGAGCAGAAATGGTTCAATGGCTGCAGACCCTGTATGTATTATTTTTCGGTGGTTTTTTAATCATTGGCGGAAAACTGTCGGATCAGATCGGAAGGAAAAAAATATTTTTAATAGGTGGACTGGTTTTTATGCTGACTTCTCTGGGAGCCGGATTGTCATCGGGGTTTGAAACGCTGGCTTTTTTCAGGGCACTCCAGGGATTAGGGGCAGCTTTCATCATGCCTTCTGCCATGTCTATTGTAACGAATACTTTCAAAGAAGACCAGGAACGCAACAGGGCCATCGGTATATTCAGTTCGTTTGCTGCGATCGGATCGGGAAGTGGCCTGTCAATCGGAGGAATTATCAGTACGTATCTGAGCTGGCATTGGGTATTCCTGATCAACGTTCCGATTTTGCTGGTCACTCTCGTTCTTGCGTACCATTATCTCCCAAAAGATGAAAAAGCAGGGAACAGCCAGAAAACAGATGTATTTTCGGGAATATTGCTGGTCATCGGGCTGCTGAGCCTTACGTATGGAACGCATGAACTGATTCATCTTAAAGAACAGCCGTTCATGATTACCGGATCTCTTGTACTGGCGGTCGTATTGCTAATGATGGTGTTTTACCGGTTAAGATCTGTTGATCAGCCTTTAATCGATCTCAAATTATTCAGATACAGATCACTCGTTATTGCCAATATGGCATTTGTTGCATTAGGAGCATTCTTTATCGGGTTTTTATTTTTAATTTCACTGATGTTACAGAAAGATATGAATTACAGTGCGGCATCAGCAGGATTAATGCTCGTTCCTTTCAGTGTTATGTCGGCTCTGGTAGCCAAATTTATTCTGCCTCACATTTCCGGAAGATTGAATTCGTCACAAATGGGTGTCTTCGGATGGCTCTTTATGTTGGCAGGTGCTGTGATATTACTGGTCTCCATTTATACAGGACATCCGCTGGCAGTTGTTTTACTGGGGGCGGCATGTATTTCGGGAATCGGGATGACCTTCTGCTTCACGGCTTTGTCAGTCCTGGGCATTCAGGATGCGGACCCGTCGAGTTACGGAGTGGCTTCGAGCTTAAGCTCTACAAGCTATTTCTTGGGAGCGGGAATCGGATTATCGTTCATGACCCTGATGAGTCAGATTTTTCCGTCATCACATGCAGTAGGAGAATTAAGCGTCATGATTTTGGTAGCTTATGCTGTACTGGCTTTAGGGATGTTGTTCTATTTTATATTTAAAAATGTAAAAATAAAAAAAGCCGCTGTGGCTGTTTCATAAAGAATAATCAGCTCAATGGGTGGGAATTGGAAGAGGGAAGGAGAAGATCTCTATTTGATATCCAATTTATAGGTTGAAGATATTTTAATTTTATTTTGAAGCTTTATCGTGCTCTCCGCACTCGCTATTTTCGGGAATTCAGTCTGCGGCGGCAAAGCCGCCGCAGACTGAATTCCCGAAAATGAGCTCAGACAAATGCTGCGATCACGGCTAGGATGCCGATTTTTGATCATGACAGGAAGAAATCCTGAAAGTTTAGGTTCCTTTATCTGAAATCAATCAACTTAAATTCCTTCGCGCAGCTCAAATACAGCTTCATCAATCAACTTGGTTGATTCCTCTTTGCTCCTCACACCACAGCTTTCCCCCTTTATTCATCAAAAAATAAAGCAATATGAAACAAACCATTTACCTTCAGCAGATTCTTTCTATTTTAGCAGCATGAAAATTCAAATCATCAGCGATCTGCATCATGAATTCGGAATGACCGATCTCTCTTTTGAATATGCAGATGTGGTTGTACTGGCAGGAGATATCAACCTGGGAACAAAAGGAATAGAGTGGATTAAAGCTAAAATACCGGACAGACCTGTAATTTATGTCCTGGGAAATCACGAATATTATAAAGGCTCCTATCCCAAGACTTTAAACAAAATAAAAGACGCAGCTCAGAATTCTAACATTTCTGTATTGGAAAATTCTTTTGTTGATCTTGATGGAATCCGTTTTCACGGTGCCACGCTGTGGACCGATTTTTCAGTCTTCGGAAACCCGGTACATTACGGTTCGATCTGCCAGTCGGGGATGAATGACTATAAGCGGATCAGGCGGGATCCATCATATTCTAAAATAAGATCGGTCGATATCTTTAAAATTCACCAGCTTTCAAAAGCATGGCTTACCGAAAGCCTTGAAAGTTCAGAAGGTATGAAAAACATCGTGGTTACCCATCATGCCCCAAGTATACGGTCGGTTCCCGAAAAGTACAGAGAAGATCCGCTTACCTCAGCCTATGCGTCCGATCTTGAGGATTTTATGATCAGACAAAAACCATTGTACTGGATTCACGGACATATTCATACCCCGTGCAGATATCATATCGGTGAGACGGAGATTATCTGCAATCCTCACGGCTATATCGACGAAAAATACAATGGTTATGATAAAGAACTGATCATTGAAGTTTAATTTTTACTGATTTTCTCCATAAACTTTTTTACCGCATCATAAGCATCCGTTCTTTTAGAAAAAGCAGGATATATATCTACATTAGCTGCTCCGGAACTTTTCAGCCACTGGGTCCAGATTATTTTCATGATCTCGAAATCCGTCGGCTGTATCGTCGTGGATCCGTTTTTATCAAGCGATCGGTCTACCATTTCGAGAACGAGCACATTCACATTTTTCAGACTATTACTTGTCTTTTTAATCAGATATTCCGGTTTTGATAAAATAAATTTCTCAAGATCTGCCGATTTACTATTGATAAATTCCTGTCTTATTTTTTTTATCGACTGCTGATCAAAGGTATACCCGGTGCTATTATTAGCACTTTCTATATATCCGTCTGTGAAAAGGACTACGACATTTTTACTGCTTTTGATGATGCTGCTTTTTCCGTTAGGAATAGTCCTGTCCGGCACATTGATCAATGAAGAATTGATGGTTTGGTTAAAATAATTCCATACATCAGAACCGGCGGGATTTTTAAGAGAATAAGCGTAAATTTTTTTTATACTGTTTTTAAAACGGGAAATAGCGGGTATCAGCTTATGTCTCTTAAATTCGGAAGCATCTTTTGTTTTTCCTTCAAATGCTCTGAAATCGATCTGAAGATTCCTGGCATCGGCCACCTGTGACTGATTAAGAATCCCCCGGTTGACAAAATCAAATTGATAAACATCAAGCTGGTTCATCCGCCTGTTATTTACCGTAAGAAGATTTCCGATGCTGTCAATAACCGTATTCAGTAAAACAGTGTCGTGTATAGGTTTCGGATGGATTTCATGGTCGATTCTGTTCGATAAATCCGGCACTAACAATACATTAAAGTCATAAACCTTTGAAAATGTCGCGGGAGTTTCAGTGCCAACTTTATTTTTGCAACAGCCTGCGTTCAAAGAAATGATAATACTGCATAACAGAAAGTAAAATAAATTTTTCATGGTCTTAACAATTTAATTTTGAGCAAATTCGGTGGTGAAACTTTTTTGAATGGTAATCATATTCAGCCAGTTTTCGCACTCTCTGATGGCTTCTGTGGTTTTAGCTTCTGCTTTTTCAACAGAGTAGATCTTATACAGATATTTGCTCCAGCCTTCCATGAAAATATTCACCCTGTTTTCCATTTCTGTTTTTGATACCGGGAGCTTGTCATTATCTACCTGGCTCTGATAAATATGAGCCAGATTTTCGACTTTTTCGATGAAGGATAACAGAAGCTGCTTAAGATTATTAATTTTTGTATTAATCTGTATCGGGAGTTCCTGTAATTGTTTGGTAAGAGCCGTATTTTGTTTCTCCAGAGCAGCAGTTTCACTGTTTAATCTTCCGTTTTCTTCTTTTAATTCATTAATCTGCATCTGGTGAACCAGCATTTCTTCTTCATATTTACTCACAATGAATTTGGTCTTTTCCTGATGATGGGTTTGTGTTCTTTTCTGATAAGAAGAATATAATCTGTTAACAACCAGTCCAAATAAATATATCCCTAATGTCCCTAAAGTAAATACTAATAAAAAATTTTGCGATAGCACAATCTCCCAAAATTCAGATTTTTTATCTGTCTGATTAGTTAGATATTCGATGTCATTGATGTTCCTGGCCACTTTGTAAGCAATAAAGCAGTCAACAAGGAAAATCAGAATCATCCCTAAATGATTATTAAAAAATGTAATGATTTGATCTTTAAGCTTACATGGTTCTGTGAAATCATTTGTTTCTTTTTCGGGTTTTATTAATTTTAAAAGTCCCAGGCTAAGTGGAATGCTTACAAATAGAAAAAGAAATAAAATTCCTCCGGCTCCCTTATTCCAAATTTTTGTAATAGCATGCGCATTGAAAACTTCAGGAATTTCCGAAATTACTCCTTTGTTTAAAGCTTCCATAATATCTTCTTTGGAAAAAATAAAAATGTAGGCAACTGATGAATAGAAAACGAAAATATAAAGGACCAGCATTAAGGTCATAAAGCTCAGTAAGATGGTCAGCGGCCAGTTCACGGGAGGTTTTACAAAATCCACTTTCAGTTCGTTGATCTTTTGCAGCAGTGCATCGATTTTGTCCTGAATAAACGGAATTTTTATAGAATCGGTCGATTGTACAATCTGTTTCTTTTCTTCAATATTTTTTTCGTTTTGCTGGATGTTGCCTTCCATATTCCGAAGATCTGCCGTAAGATTGTAGTTCAGGGAATCAATTTCGTTCTGTGTTTTCATTTCCACATTTCCGATGCTTACTTTCAGCTGTTCTTCAATTCTGTTTTTCAGTCTTGTTTTCTTCTCGGCGATTACTTCTATCTCGTTTATGAAATTCGAATAAAGACTGTCCATCGCCTGCGGAAGCACCTGGTGATCACCCTGATTTTCAGATGCTCTCTGATAGGCATTGTCTTTCAGCAGGCTTTTATCAAATGAGCCCACTTCAGTGGCAATGATATTGTCGAGAACATCCTTAAAGTCTTTTAACGACTGTTCCTGAAAATTGAGAGGTTTTATCTCTGCTTCACTTTTCTCATCGCCAACAGAGCTTCCAAGTGCCTGTTCTTCTCTCTCAATGTCCTCCAGGCTGTAGCCGTTGTTGAGTTTTTCCGCTCGGTCTTTAATTTTAAAAAAACTATCGGTCAGTTCATGAACCGTTTTCGGAAAATTGGTCACCAGAACCTGCCCATGGTTGTTTTTCGCGTTATTAGACCAGTTGTAAGAGCCGGAAATAGCAGTCGTACGGTCGATAATACAGAATTTAAGGTTCATCATCCCGTAACCTACACTTTTAATGCGGATATAGTTCAGCCCCTGATTTGCCAGTACATCAAAATCTAACTTTTCATTGTCAGGCTGGTCGGAAAGAATTAAAGAAACCTTCACGTTTTCAGAGAGTTTTTCCCGGATAATGTTGTACAGTTCGTGGTTGGTGAACCAGGCCATGGCGATTAATATCTCTGATCTCGCGCTCTTAAGCTCCGACTTAATTCTTTCCAGAATTTCATCAGTATTTGAAATGGAATCTTGAATCATGCTGTTTATAATTATGGTTAAAAAGTTTTGTGATTAAAAATTTTCTTGCTTTAGATGATATTGTGAATTTTATTTCACTTTTCAAAAATAGAAATACGGGAAGCTTGCTTTTTACGGTTTTCCGTAATCGAAAACTCAGATTGGAAAGACGGATATTTAAATTGATGATTCAGATGTTTCAGTATCTTGTGGGTTCATATTCAGTAATTTGGATCATTTGTAGGCTGATGTTTTATCTAAATATCAGTCGGCAACTTACCCCATTTTATTTTTCGTTCAACCCAAAATTTACAGGTGGAAATCCGATCCGGATTCTCTCAATGCGTGATGATCAGCTATCCTGATAACTTTGTACTGAATAGAATTATAAAGTAAAATCAAACCCGTTACGTCTGATAGAATAAAAGGTTTTTAACCACACTTATTATGGAGAATACAAACGTTAAAGATGGCATTATTCTTATTCCGGATTTCAGCGGGTTTACGGAATTTGTATTCAATACTAAACTTTATACCGGAGAATATATTGTAAGACAACTACTTTCTACACTCATCGATATGAATGAGCACTATTTTGAAATTTCAGAGATTGAGGGCGATGCCATCTTATTTTACCGGTATGATGAAAATCCGTCGTATCAGAAGATTTCAAAGATGCTGAGAAAGATGCAGAATGCCTTTACCCGCAAGATTGAAGAATTAAGTCAGTCATTAAGCACAACCATTGATTTATCATTAAAATTTATCGTTCATTACGGAAAATTTTCACAATACCACATTGGAAATTTTAAAAAACTGTACGGGAAAACCATTGTGGAAGCCCATCAGATGCTGAAAAACGGCCTTGCAGAACAGCCATCCTATGTTTTATTCAGCAACTCATTTCTGGAAAGCAGTCAGAATAAAAAAAATGATTTTAATCAAGAGAAAAAACACCATCCTGAACTTGGAGTGATCCATTATTTTGCGAACTGAAGGTCTTTATGTTATTGTAATCTGTGTCATTGCTGTCACATGCACCGGGTCCGGAGCCAGTTATTCCAACCTTTTGTAATATTTCGGCATCTTTAATTTTAACACGACTTATTTTGTCGCCGGGCAGCACTACTTTTACCAATCATAATAAAAATCAATACGTTATGATGAAGAAAAAGCATAAATCTCTTGGCCGGAACAATAATTAAAATTATATTTACCATATAAACAACACAAAAAAAATTATAACGATGAAAAATTACCTTAAGAGGGATGCCTTTCTGCGGCATCGCCATCCATCCACCATCATCAGCAAAATAAATCATTAATCAATACGAATATGAAAAAACTCTACAGGAGTGCATTTTTCTTATGCACTATTTTAAATTTTTCTGCCCAGGAAGTAATCTGGCAGAAAGACATCCAATCCAACACCCAGGATTTTCTGAGCCAGGTCACCACCACCATTGACGGGCAATACCTAATTTCGGGAAGCAGCATTCAAAGTACGAAGATACCGTCTGGAGGCGGTAAACAGAACAAGGGCTATGAATTTCATCTGGTTAAACTCAACCAAAAAGGCGAAGAAGTCTGGGAAAAATATTTCTCGGGACAGAATCACGATTTTTTATCGGCAACAGTTGCTACGCAGGAAGGTGGTTTTCTTTTGGCGGGAACTTCATTTTCAGGAAAAGGGTTGGATAAAAAAGAAGACTCTAAAGGAGGATCCGATATATGGTTGGTCAGAATTAGTCCTTTTGCTGAAGAAATGTGGCAAAAAACGATCGGCGCCGCTTCCGATGAAGAGGCGAGAGCGGTGATCCAGACGACTGACCTGGGATTTTTCGTTGCAGGAAACGTCCAAAACTCAGCTAAAGGGTACGGATCGAAAGACGTTCTGGTAGTAAGACTCGATAAAAACGGGAAAGAATTGTCCCAGCTGATTTTAGGAGGGAAAGGACTGGATGAAGTGGAGAAAATGATCCCGACAAAAGATGGAGGTGCACTGCTAGGGATATACTCAAGAAGTGCAGCCGGAGGCTCCAAGAAGACCGAAAACTTCGGGGAAGGCGATTACTGGATCATAAAACTTTCCAAAGACGGAAAAGTGGAATGGGAAAAGAACTTCGGCGGGAAAGGGGATGACCATTTAAGAACATTAGCGCTGACCTCAACGGGCTATTTAATCGGAGGAGAATCAAGATCGGAAAGATCGGGAAATAAATCCGTTGGGATCACCGAAGGAACGGATTTATGGTTGATTTCTTTAAATAACAGGGGAGAAGAAATCTGGCAAAAGTCCTACAACTTTAAAAACAGGGATATGCTAATGGGAATTAGTGTTATTGAGAAAAAAGAGAAAGGAGAAAAGAATAGAGATGTAACGACAGGTATTTTATTGGGAGGTTATACGCAGGCGGAAGGCAGGATAGAAGCTGATGATGAAAAGTTCTGGATGCTGTACGTGGACGAAAGCGGAAATGAGCAGTGGAGAAAGCACGTGAAAGGTCAGTCTTCTAAAAAAGAGGAACGGTTATCTGATATAAAGCTCAATAGGGACGGTTCAATTATTCTTGCAGGCACCAGCGCTGAGGAATTGGAAAAAGAGAACTGGAAAATTGTAAAGCTGGGTGATCAGCAGATTGATCAGCTGATCGAGAAGCAGGATATTAAAATCTACCCGAATCCGGTGTCGGATTACGCCTATATTGAAATCGGAATGAACTTTACAGAAGCGGAGATTGTGGTGTATGATATGGGCGGAAGACAGCTGCAGAGTCTGAAAACCAAGAATAAGGTAACTAAGATGAATACACAGAATCTGATTCAGGGCGCTTACCTGGTGGTCATCAAAACGGATACGGATAAAACGGCGAATGCTAAATTGATTAAGAAATAAAACTAATGAAGAAATTATTAATACCTATAATTGCCTTGAGCACTGTAAAAGGATATACTCAGACTCAAGAAGCACTTTATTCACAATATTACTTTAAAAATATACCGCAGGCTCCCTCTACAAGTAATTTTATGAGATATGGGGAAGTACAAAATTCAGAGTATACTGGTTCAAATTCGCCGGAGATACCCATTTATACCATCGAATCAAATAATTTAAAGATTCCATTGTCCCTAAAATATATTTCGGGTAACGGAATTAAGGTAACTGATGAATCAGGAAGTTTTGGTCTTGGATGGGATATGAATCTTCCAACTATCACTCAGTCTGTCCTTGGTCAGGACGATTTAAGTATGGGCCTGGGAGCCGATAAATTCAAACTTGACTTTATGTACCCAAGCGGATATGATGGTTATTTACCTCGTCAGTGTACTGCATTTACAAATACTTCTAATCCAGGAATTGGAACTTACTCTTATTATAAATCTGTTGACAGGTATTTGCCATTTGCAGGTAAACTAGCACAATATATGGGTAATGAGGGAATTTTAATAGACGGATCTCCCGACATCTATACATTAAATCTATTTGGAGAGAAAATAATTTTTACTATAAGTAATTTTCCTACAAAAAACGGACAAAATGGGAATACATGCATAATTTACGGAGGAATAACCGATACTTTCACTCCTGTTTTTACAGTCTTAAATAAAAAAGGGTATAACATTCAATATAATAACTTAACATTTGTAATTACTGACCCCAAAGGAGTTAAATACTTTTTTAATCAAAAAGAAAATGTTAGAAATGGTCTGATTTCTCTTATAAATAGGAATTTTGTAGTCAATCAAATACAAGATACTAATGGAAGTTCCATATATTTTCAATATAAGAATACAGAAAACGTAAAAAACGTAGCCTTTTATTCGCGAAATTTAAACTATTCATATGATCATACTTCCGGATCGGCTAATTTGCCCATTGCAAGTACGACGGGGCTTTATCAGTATACTGAAGAATATGATTTTATATATTATAATAGCATTGGGGGATCACAGACTTTAAATCCTTTATATACTAATACGTTTATTGGCTACACACATACTACTGGTATGTTATATGGTACAGCACAGAATTATTTAAATATAGAAAAAATCTATGGTGATTTTGGAAGTGTTGATTTTACCTATTCTTCTCGCATAGATCATCCTACTTTGAAACTAGATAAAATCGAAGTTAATAATTCTCATAAAATTACTGAAACTGTAAGGTTCTTTTATGATTACTTTACCGCTGAAAATACTTCTAAAGTTATTAACTCGAATTATGATTCGGTATCAGGATCTTATTATGATAATATATCTCCTAATCTTTTGACTAAAAAATTAAAATTGGAATCTGTAAAAATCAATGATGATGATTATAAGTTTGGTTATTTTAGCACGCCAATTCCTCCAAAGAACTCTTTTGCTCAAGATTACTGGGGTTATCCAAATGGGAGTAACAATAATGTCTCATTATTTCCTAATCCGTCAGACTTTTTATATCCAATCACATTGCCTGTCGTTGCAGGCATTAATAATAATATAAAAACTGCTAATGAAAACTTTGTTAAAGCAGGGTTATTAGAGAGAATAATCTATCCTACAAAAGGTTATTCTACATATGATTATGAGCTAAATGAAGCAGATAATTTATTCAATAGCTTTGATAAATCACAAATAAGTAAGGGGAAGGGTGTTCGACTCAGACAACAATTAAACTATGATCATACCAATACTATAGTAAGTAAAGATTCATTATCTTATTATCAAGGAAAAGATACTAATCCTTTGTTTTTATTTAATAGAAACAGATATAGAACTTTAAATGTATATCCAGTATATTATACAGGTGAATATTCATTATATAATATTGTCAATATAAATTCTCAAAATGCTAATTCGGCTTCCCCATTATCTTCAGGAAACTATGTGGGATATTCAAAAGTTGTTAGACAAAAGACAGATGCCAATTCTTCTCAAAATAATGGCAAAATAATCACCCAATATACAAATGGATTGGATATCCATCATAATAATTTTGAAAATCGTATTCCTTTGTCAATGCCTTCAACACAAGGGAATGGGGATCAAAATGGAAAGGTGCTGAATACTGAAATTTATGATAAAAATAACAAGTTATTAAGGAAAACAGAAAACTCATATAAAAACGAATACTATAATATTCAATATGGATCATCATTTGCGCTTAATTCGAGATATGTAGTTAACACCAACAAAAATAACGGTGGTGCTCCGATGGAGGTATTCCCACATTCAGTATCTATAATGGGATATTTTCCAATATTATATAAAGAAAGTTTATTAACGAAAAGTAAAATGATCGAATATTTTAATGGAATTGAGTATAATACGAATATAACCTATAATTACGATCCCAATAACATTTTAGTTACAAAACAGACAACAACCCCCGAATCCTCTTCTATTTTTGAAGAATATTTTAACACTTCACAAATATTACGATTCTCACAAGCTAATATTCTTTCAGAAAGTACTGGAAAAAGAATAATTAAGAATGGAATGCAAGTATATCGACAAGATATAAAGTATGATGATACTTCTCATTTTAATCCTTCGTCAATAATTACAAGAGATCTGATAAATACGACTTCAGCCACAGAAGTAGTATATAATCTTTATGATAAAGGTAGACTTTTGCAATATACAACCAAGGGAGGCGTACCAATTACTATTATCTGGGGTTATAAAGGTAATTTACCTATTGCGCAAATTGAAGGCGTTAGTTATTCTCAGATTATGCAACTGTTTGGTCTGGATGGTAGTAATTCTCTTTCATATAAAAATTTAGAAATTGTTAAAAAGTCTGATGAAGATATTGATGATGCCAGCGAGCTTTTATTAATTGATAAGTTGGACGAGTTTAGAAGTAAGGCTGAGCTTAAAGATTTTAAAATAAGTACATATACCTATGATCCTCTAGTGGGAGTGAAGTCTATCACTCAACCGTCAGGTATTAGAGAAGTTTATCAATATGATTCAAACAGTAAATTAAAGAATATCAAAAATGTTGAGGGGAAATTATTAAAAGAATACAAATATAACTATGCACCTACGGTTCATTACAACAGTGAAAAAAGTCCTGTATTTACAAGGACAACCTGTGGACCCGGAACGTTGCCTGAACCAACAATATATAGGGTTCCGGTAGGTAAATATTCCTCTACAATAAGCCAGGCAGATGCTGACCAGAAAGCACAGAACGATATCAATGCCAACGGACAAGCTTATGCTAACACAAATGGAGTGTGTAAACCTTATGTGTGTACAGTTACACCCTCTTATAACGTTTCTATTTATTATTCTGCCTTTCAGGAAACATCAGCCAATCATATAAAAGCCATCATAAGTTTACCGGTCACTGATCCCAACTTAAATTGGTCTGGCGGTTTATTTATCGGAACACTTCAGGATTTATGCAGACCCAATTCTTATAAAAATATAAGTATTAACGGATGGAGTATTTCTATAGCTCCCAACGGAGGAGTAACGTTATATTCAGGTGGAAGTTCATCTGGAGGTGTAGCTACCCTTAATTTTGAATACGATAAATAAAGCAAATCATGAAAAAAATAATTATACCAGTAGCCACATTGCTTCTTTCCGGTTTAGTTCATGCACAGAATGCGCCGAGTCCTACAGAAAATTATATCCAGTCCAGAACCTATTTAGAACCTGTTACGACATCCAGTCCGGATGCAAAACAGATTAACACCGTCCAGTATTTCGATGGCCTGGGACGTCCAAAACAGATCGTGAATGTCAAAGCCTCACCACTGGGAAAAGATGTGGTGACCCATATTGAATATGACGGATTTGGAAGGCAGACCAAAGATTATCTTCCCATCCCACAATCCCAAACCTTAAACGGAGCTATTTTCCCGACTCCACTTGCCAATGCTTCTGCGTCTTACGGCTCAGAAAAGATCTATGCGGAAAAGATTTTAGAAAACTCTCCGTTAGACCGTATTCAGCAGCAGATCCAGGTGGGAACAGACTGGAGCAATAAACCGGTGAAATTCGATTATGATGCCAATGCAGTAGCCGATGAAGTTGTAATCTTCCCCAAAAACAGTATCATTTAAAAATATAGTTTTTAAATTTGGAATACTATGAAAAACAGTAAATTTTCAGAAGTTCAGATTATTAAGATTTTAGCTGAACAAAATCAAGGAAGAACCGTGAATGAGATTTGCCGTGAACACGGGATCAGCCAGCCGACATTTTACAAATGGAAGAGTAAATATGGTGGTTTGGATGTGCAGCAACTCTCTAAAATGAAGGAATTGGAAAAGGAACTCTCACAATATAAAAAGATCGTGGCTGAACTTACGCTGGAAAACGTGGTAATGAAAGATGTGATTGCAAAAAAGCTTTAACACCTTCCGAGAAGCGGGAACTGGTCGTTTATTCCGGATCGGAACACGGAATAAGCATTCGGAATGCGTGTAGACTTTTTATCATAAACAGTTCGGTATTTTATTATAAAAGAAAGAAAAATAATGAGGATGATAAGATTCGGGAGGAGTTGATTTTGCTCGCAGAACAGCATCAGACCTGGGGATTTTGGACAATGCACCACCGTTTGAGAAATTTGGGTTTCGGGTGTAATCACAAACGGGTTTACAGGATTTACAAATCGATGAAACTGAATCTAAGAAGTAAACGAAAGAAACGGCTTCCGGCAAGGGTGAAAGAGCCTTTGCTTCGTCCTGTTTATCCTAACGTAACGTGGAGTATGGATTTTATGCACGATACTCTGGAGAATGGTAAAAGCGTTAGAAGCCTTAATATCATTGATGATTTTAACAGAGAAATTTTGAATATTACCATCGACACCAGTTTACCATCAGCAAGAGTTGTTTCTGAGCTGGAACAACTAATCGACTGGCGTGGGAAACCTGAAAAGATAAGAGTTGACAATGGTCCAGAGTTTATTGCTGAAAAACTAAAAGACTGGTGCAATAAAAATGAAGTCGCGCTTCATTATATTCAGCCTGGAAAACCAACGCAAAACTCTTTGGTAGAAAGATTCAACAGAACTTTTCGGACAGAATTCTTAGATGTTTATTTATTTGAGAACATCAGTCAGATGAGACATTATTCGGAAATTTGGATGTGGATGTATAATAATGAGCGGCCTCACAAATCATTGCAATACCTCACGCCGAGGGATTTTTTATTGAAATATGGAAAACTAACCCAAACTAAGGCCAACGAGTTTCCCACATTCCAACAAAATTTTAACAACGACAACAATAAATTATTAACTAAAAGCTCTACTTTTAAGTGTACTTAAGATGGGTGAGATTACAAAGTGTTTAAATATACCACCACAACCACCTGGGAAAATAATGCCACCAAATCCACAATCAGTTATACCGGAAATTACGGAGCCAACCAGCTGTATAAAAATACGGTCACCGATGAAGACGGCAATAAAACCATTGAGTTTAAAAACGGACAGGGGCAGGTCGTTTTAGTCAGAAAAATCAACGGAACCGAAAAAGTGGATACCTATTATGTATACAATGAGTATAATCAGCTGGCATTTGTGATCCCTCCGAAAGCAGCCGTCGCTACAGATCTCAACACTGTTATGGATGCTCTCTGTTACCAGTACCGGTACGACGGCAGGGCAAGACTGGTGGAAAAGAAAGTCCCGGGAAAAGGTTGGGAACATCTGGTGTATGATAAAGCGGATCGTCTGATTTTTACGCAGGATGCTGTAATGCGTGCTGCCGGAAAGTGGCTTTTTACCAAGTATGACTCGTTTGGAAGACCTATTATTACAGGACGAGTTTCGGGAACCGACCGAAACGATATGCAGAATGTCATTGGGAATAATCTTATTCTTACAGAGCGCAGAGATGCAGCTGGCTTTACAAAAAACGGGATGCAGATTTACTATTCCAATGACAGCTTCCCGTATTTTGATACAGCACTCACAGTTACGTATTATGATACGTATCCCGCCGGTTCACCCGCTGTCACCAATGTGTTCTCCCAGGAGCTTTTAACGGATAACCATTCCAATACCGTATCCACGAAAGGATTACCGGTAGCCAGTTATATCAAAAATATCGAAGACGACAGCTGGACCAAAATCTACACCTGGTATGATACCAAAGGAAGAAGTATAGGCTCAAGGAGCGATAATCATCTGGGAGGCTATACGGTGGTCAATCATAAACTTGATTTTGCTGGTGCTGTCCTTCAGACCAATACCTATCATAAAAGACTGGCGGGTGATCCCGAAACCAGTATTGCGGAAGTCTTTGAATACGATCATCAGAACAGGATAAAAAAACACTGGCATTATGTAGGCAATAACCCTGGAGAATTACTGGCTGAAAATACGTACAACGAACTTTCCCAGCTGACCAATAAAAAAGTAGGGAATAACCTTCAGAGCATTGATTATGCGTATAATATCCGTGGGTGGCTGACCCAGATCAACGATCCGTCCAATTTGGGCAATGATCTGTTTGGTTATAAAATCAATTACAACCATGTCGAAGGTTTGGAGAATCCGAATACCGATTTTATGGATCTGAAAGTAAAGCCGAAATACAATGGAAACATCGCTGAAGTATCCTGGAAAACCTTAACAGAAGATAATGAGCCTTTAAAAAGGTACGGTTATGTGTATGACAATTTAAACCGTTTATCAGCTGGATTTTATCAGAAACAGGGTGCTGAGTCGGCGCGTGAATATTTTGAAAGACTGGAGTATGATCTGAATGGAAACATAAAAAGACTGCAAAGATCTGATGGACTGGTTTCAGGAAATACCGCTTTAATGATCGATAATCTTAAGTATGATTATGCGGGCAACAGGCTCACAAAAGTAACGGAAGAACAGATCGGTAACAGCAGGAGCTATCCTTATTTGACCACGCACAATACAATAGGATATGATGATAATGGAAATATGACCAGTCATTTAGACAAGGGAATTTCGGCAATCAAATATAATTACTTAAATTTACCAGAGCAGATTACCCAAATGACCTTGACCTTGACCCAATTTATGGGACAGTCCAAAATAACCCGTTATACCTACCGGGCAGACGGAGTAAAAGTGAAAAAACTCTTTGGTGACATTGAAACAGATTATCTGGATGGATTTCAATACAAGTCTACAACACCATCAGAGGAAAATGCAGGTTTGGTGACTGGTGGAATTATGGTTGAGCCTGCCCCAAATCAAACAGCAGTAATAAAATTAAGGATTATTCCTACTTCCGAAGGATATTATGATGCGCTTAATAAGCTCTATATTTATCATTATACAGACCATTTGGGAAATGTAAGATTAAGTTATGCAGATACCAACAAAGATGGCTCGATTCAGCCACGGCAATATTTTCAGAGTCTGTGTGACAATATACCATGGGATCCGTGGAATCCCCCAAGCTGCATCAGTATCTGGAAACCGGGCGAGATTGTAGAGGTTAATAATTATTATCCGTTTGGCTTACTGCATAATTATACACTGACTACTCAGAATGCGTACCAGTACAAGTACAACGGAAAGGAATTGCAGGAGACGGGGATGTATGATTATGGTGCAAGATTTTATATGCCGGATATTGGACGATGGATTGTACATGATCCATTAAGTGATGCTACTTTTCAACCATATAGTTACGCTAATAATAATCCTATATCTTTTAATGACCCAACAGGGATGATAGCCCAACAACCTGAAATGCATGCAAGTATTGGAGTTACAAAAAATAAGAAAGGAGAATATGAAATAGTAAGTGCAAAAAATGATGGAGATTTTGGGATTTATTTGGTTGATTCAAATGGAAATTATGACATTAAGAAAAGTCAAAGAGTTGGAACTTTAAATAATTCTTTTGATTTTCTTTTTACAAATGATGCTACAGGAAAATTTGATGGAGTTGCGATGAATAATGATAACTCAAATATAACCCTTAATACATTTACAACCCTAGGAGCATTAATATATAAATACAATTATAATACGAACAATGATATAGATAATTTTTATCTTGATTTAATAAATCTCGCCTATTCTTCAAGAAATGGAGGGGCATTAGATTTAAAAGTATCTCTCGGATTAGATTTATATTCTCCAGTAAAAGCAGGTAAAAATATAACATCCTTGAGAGCTGCTTCAAATATTCTTTTTGGATATAATATGAGGAAGATTTATGATAAATATAAAAACAATTCAAGTTTCAAAGAGAAATTTGCAAATGCAGATGACTTTTATAGATATGCAATGCAAGCTGTAGGAGGATACAATCAATTTCAAAATAATAGGAGTGGTTTCTTTAATGGAAATGGATACAATAAAGGATTCCCTTTTTATGGAGAACACACTTATTCAGGTACGAATATTTATAGAGGCTATTTTCATCAATTTACTAATCAAAAACTAAAAAAAGATTAATGCAATTACTTCGCTATTTTACATTTTTCGTCCTCTTTTTATTGATATTCAGTTGTAAGAATGAAAAAAAAATATATAAGAGAATAGAGACTAAAAGTTATTTTTTAGAAGGATATACATATTCAAATTATTCTGATAAGATTTTTCCTAATGAACTTATATTAATTGATAAAACTTCAAAAGACACTATTTATCGTTGTACAAATTGCTATAAGGACTTTCATTTAATCTTAGAAGACACTTTATTAATCTATGGAGGAAATAAACTTGATAGTACCATAGCTCATAGAATTATTTTAAAGAAGATACCTGTTCCACAAGGATACAAATACAATATTCCATTTAGCGCTAAATAACTCTAATTAGCTCTTTTTAGGAAATTTCAACAAAATATGATACAAAAAAATTCCTCCCTTTCTCTAAAGTGGGAAGTTTGATATCTGCTGTTGGTGTAATTATGCCCAATCTGCATCAGTATCTGGAAACCGGGCGAGATTGTGGAAGTTAATAATTATTATCCGTTTGGCTTACTGCATCATTATACACTGACTACTCAGAATGCGTACCAGTACAAGTACCTTTCCCAAGAACTACAAGAAACAGGGTTCTATGATCTCAATGCTCGTTTCTATATGCCGGATGTTGTAATTTTCGGGCAGCACGATCCGCTTTCTGAAAAAACGTTGCAGCCTTACGCTTATGGTTATAATAATCCAATAATGTTTAAAGATCCTACAGGAATGTCTGGAGAAAGTACGCATACTGATAAGTTTGGAAATGTTGTTGCGGTTTATAATGATGGTGACTTGGGGGTTTATCGTCATGATGGTAATGCTAAAGAAACTAAACAAGAACTTAATCAAAACTATTCTAAAGAAAATACTTCGGGTGGTGGAGAGAGAATGGGAAGAACACTTGTTTGGGATTCATTTAATAATGGAAAAGGAAATCCTACAGGCAAGATAGATTTTGGTTCTTACGCAGCAAGAGATTGGCTTAATAATTTTAGTGATGCAATTTCTAGAGATACTGAAGCCAATGGAGGATTTGTAGCAAGGATGAATTATGCATGGAACGGTGGAAATGGTGATAAATATGATTATAAAACCCAAAATGGTGGAGGATTATATTCGGGTTCACAAATAGCGGAAGGTGTATATGTTTCAGCCAGAGATGTTGGAAATTTTGCAGCAGGAAGAGCGGCCTTCTTGACGGGGCAATCTAAAATGGATTTTATGTTAAATGCGGGAGGATTTAATTTGTCGGGGAATAGTAAAATGGGGCTTATATTTAATAACTCTCACTGGAAAAGGGAAGCCCAAAAAGCAGGTTTTCCAGCGTATGGAGAAGCTTTTAACTCAAATCTATTTCAGCGTTTAGGCTATGAAAACGTAACGACAGCTGAAGGAATAATCAAAAAAAGCAAAATAATATGGGGAGATCGAAAATAAAAAATGTCTATCTGCTTTTACCATTATTGTTATCACTTATAGCATGTGGAAATTCCAATTTTGATAAATTGGAAGGTAATGGATTTTCTTATCAAATAAGTGCGGGCAAAACAGATATAGTACGTCTTAGATTCACTACTGATGAAGGAGCACCTAAAATTCAGCTTTTTGACACAAAGGGAAGACTTAAAGAAGAAGCTACTATTGCTCCAAGTTGGCCATTCGGGATGACAACAGTGAAAAATGATACCATACAAATGACTTATGTTGTTGGGGATCGTGATCTTAATATATTTTTACGTTGGCTCAAAAAAGAGAAAGGCAAATACCATCCTACTCATATAGGCAATTATTCTATTCACTATAACTACGAAATACGAAATGAATATAATATAAATCAAGATTCAGTACAGGTAGATTCATTGTATATTGATAAGAACACACAAATGATGTCTCTATTTTTAAAACAAGAATTAATTGCTAAAAAGCCGATGTATTTGTTTACAGTTGAGTCATCTGAAATAGCACTTTATGATCCATCAAGTAGCTCATATATACCCTATACATTTGTAGACAATAAGAATATTAGTGAGGAGTATCTTAAAGAAGTTCTTGCTTTGTATAATTAATGAAATTTAAAATAAAACCGCCACTTGTTCGAGTGGCGGTTTTTACTTTTACGAGTACGCTTTTTTAGCTTTGTTGTAATAAACCTGATTTACAGCAAAATAATAAAAATAAAATTACTGAAGCAAAGCTAGATTACTATGAGCGTTGTAGGCTATTAGTTTTAGAACAACGTATTCTTAACCAAGATTTTGGATTTGCAAAAAAAGGAAAAGATATTGATGAACAAGTAATTAAATATTTGGGGAATATTATTACTTCCAAAAAAGATACTCTCAAAATTTTAAAATCTGTTCATTATATAGGTGTTTATGAGGATTCAAAAAGAGGTAACGGACAAGTATATATTTATAACTCTTTCAATAAGCTTTTAGGTTTTTATAATTTAGGTTCTGCGTCTGCAGTACCTAATAGTATTGATAATAAGGGTTTGATTTTCAAATATGATAATGATAATTGTAATCAAACTACCAAAATGGATATACTAACTTAGCATCCAGTAGAAGTTAAGCATAAAACCTTAATTTTAACGTATGAAACGAGAGCGAAAATATACGATCCAGCTTTTAAGACCAAAGCCGTTCAACTGAGCAATGAGTCCCAGTGGTCATCCTCATAAGCTGGAGCCTTATTTATTAAACATTCTAAAGAAAACAAACTTTCTATTTATTGTAATAATCCATCTGAAAACACGATGAAAGATTTAAAAAAAAATTTTAGTAGTATACAGATTATTAATTAAATCATAAGTAAGATTCATGAGACCGGAATATATGATATGAAGCACGGTTTATCTGAGACACACAGGAAGACACGGAATGATTGAGGGAAGTGACCTTGGTACTGGTAAAGTTCTCTGGTTCTTATAGAAAAAGGCAATCGGACGCGCAGAAATTAGCCGCTAAAAGACATACGAATATTTTGGAGAGAATACAATAACAACGGCATCAGCCATAGCATAGATCTTTTATTTCTTCCTTTGGAATAAAATCCGAAGCATTACCCCTAATTTTGAAAGAATACTATAGCGGGGATTCAAAGATATCAAGTGTTTATTCACAAAATCAGGATGCTAAAGATTTTTTTACCTATTTTAATTCTTCATGTAACAGTTCTTCATGCTGAGGTGTCTTATAGTTGAAAACAAATAATCAATGAAGAAGTTATTTTCGCCAATCGCCCTAATAGTGGGTCTTTCAGTATTTGCTCAGGAAAAAAATGATACCGTAAAGCAGGAAAAAGAAATTGCTGCCGTGACGTTGACAGCCCGGAAACCCACGGTAGAATCAAAAGTGGACCGCACGGTTTTTAACGTGGCCAACAGTTCGATCGTTGCCGGAAATACCACCTGGGATGTACTGAGAATGACTCCGCTGGTAAGCATTGATAATAATGATGCCATCAAGGCGGAAGGAGAATCCGTAACCGTTTATATCAACGACAGAAAATCTGTTTTTACAGGAAAAGAACTGAAAGAATATCTGGCTACCATTCCTGCCGATAATCTCCTCAAGATAGAAGTGATCACCAGTCCGTCTTCGCGCTACGAAAGCGCAGGATCTGTCATTAATATTGTCCTTAAAAAACGTGACGACGAGGGACTGAAGGGAAGTGCGACCTTTAACAACAGGCAGAACAGGAAAAACTCCCAGTATACCAATCTGAATCTGAACTATCATAAAAAGAAATTCACCCAGACGCTGATCGGAAGTTACAGTAACAATACCTATGTTCAGCAAAACGCGATCTACAATACATTGTATGAAAATAACAAAATAACAAAGATAGAGAGCGAAAGTATCTATAGAAACCAGAGTCCTTCCATTTCCTCAACGTCGGAGTACGAACTGAATGATAAAAATAACATCGGGCTTATCCTGGAATATTATCAGAGTAAAACGGCGTCTTCGTCTGAGGCAAGCGGAATTAATTTTATGAATAACGATTTTCAGGATTCGTATGTTCAGAATCAGAATTCAAACGGAATGAACCGGACATTAGGAACCAACTTTTTTTACAAATATTATGATAAAGAGAAAAACAAAATTTTAGATGTTAATATCGGAACCAATTATGATTCTCAGAAAGACCGAAGTCTTTTTATCAGGGATATCAGTACCGAACCTGTAGCAGATGAGCTGGGAATTAATGCTTATAATCAGATGCGAAACTACTATCTCAAAGTAGACTATACCCAGCCTTTGGGAAAATCCGGTGCTACATTCGAAGTAGGAGGGAAGATGGATTTTAACAATAATGTGATTCCTAATGATCTGTACGGAAATAACCTGGACAGTGACCTGCGAACGAATGACATCTTTCATTACAGCGATAATATCAATTCCTTATATGCCAACTATAGCAGGACTTTTTTCAAAAAACTGGAAACCAGAATCGGCCTGCGCTATGAACACATCGACTTTAAGGTACGCCAGGACGTCGCCGGAACCTACCGGAAAGATTCTTACGGGACCTTTTTGCCGAACCTGTTGTTAAAATATTCTTTTTCAGATAAATATGATCTGAGTGTTACCTATAACCGCAATATCTGGCGCCCGTGGTACTCGGAATTCAATCCGTTTCTTATCCCCAATAACGATGGGATCTATACACGGGGAAATATGGATCTGGAACCAAATCCAAGTGACCGCGTGGTCATGAAACTGGGGGTTTTTAAGAAATACTTTCTCTCGGCAAGGTATATGTTTACAAAACAGGACTATTGGACAACCTATGACTATGAAAACAATAAAACAATTTCATATCCGGGGAATTTTCCCGGAAAAGTTGAAAAATATTATCTTTTTGCAAGTACCAACCAGACTTTTCTTAAAAATAAACTGAGCGTAAACGTTGGTTTCGGATGGTATTATATCGACAACAGTGATTTCAACAGCAGGAACGGACTTAACAAAGAAGATGGCTCAGGCCCTAAAAATTATATCAGCTATTGGGGCGGATCCACCAACCTCTCGTACACCAATCTTTTTAATAAGAACATCAACCTGAGTGCCTGGGTCGAACTCTCAAACCAGAATAACGGAAATTCTTTAGCAAACAGAACCAATGTATTCCATAATATTTCCGTAACCAAGATTTTCCCGAAAACACAGATGGAAGCCAGTATCCAGCTGATGAATATTTTCCAGAGACCTAATTTTGATACGACGACGTTCAGTTCTGCAGGTACCTTCAGGAACTCCTCACAATCCGACTGGTACGGCGTCTCCCTGACCTTCGTCAAACGTTTTGGAAATCAGAAAGTAAAAGGAAATACCAAAACTGATGTTGAAAAAGGCGGAGGCGGCGGTAAATAGCATCTTCTTTAACAGCTACAGGACATGCAGATCATGCATGTCTTTTTGTTTTAGATAATAAGTGATCAGGAGCTTTTTCCTGCTCTCCACACTCGCTATTTTTTGTTTTCGGCGAGCCGGAGGCTCGCCGAAAACAAAAAATGAGCTCAGACAAATGTTCCGATCAGGGCTAGGATGACGGTCACCATTCAATATTCGGAAAACATCCGGTTCTGTCATCCCCTGTAATGATCCGGATATATTCCGGGATGAAGTCAGTCTAAATAACAGGCTGCCAAGGATATCAAAAACTGTTTATTATTTAATATTTTCTACTCTCGACGGATGATCCTGCAGATTAAGGCTGAGCCTTACCATACTTTCTTCCAAAGCAACCAGATCATGCGGAATATCAGCAGACAGCTGAATCATCATGCCTTTCTTTAATAGATAACGCTTTTCCTCGACTCCAAAATCAATAAGCCCCTCCAAAACCTGGACAATAATAGGGTAGGGCGCTTTATGCTCCTTCATCTCCTGGCCTTTACGGAAAAGAATTCTGATCTCCTTGGCCAGATCGTTTTTGAGCATCACCTTTACAGCAGGCTTGTGGCCATCCTCGTAATGCAGGTCATCATAAAATGAAACGGTTTCTACCATTGAATTTTTATTTTAATATAAATTTAAGGATATTAAACTGATTTTAGATGACATCGGACAGGAAATGATATTAATAAGTTTATTAAAATAGAATCTCTATCTTTGATACTATCAAATGATACTATCAGATTGTGAAGCCACCTTATACCATAACAGATAAAATTTTAGAATTGGTTATTTCTATTTCAGAAAAAATAGGAGAGATTAATGCTCATCATCTCTATAAGCCAACCACGGAATTGCGAAAAAAAAATCGCATTAAAACCATTCAGTCTTCATTAGAAATTGAAGGAAATACACTCACGGAAGAACAGATAACCGCTTTACTGGAAAATAAAAGAATTATCGCTCCGGCCAAAGATATTCTTGAAGTTCATAATGCTATTGAGGTGTATCATGATCTGAAACGTTTTAATGCAAATAAAATGAAAGATCTTGAGCTTGCCCACGCGATGTTAATGAAAGATCTGGTTGAAAATGCCGGAAAGTTCAGGACAAAAAATGTAGGAATTGTAAAAGGCTCAAAAGTTGAGCACCTGGCACCAGGCGGAACCATGGTGAAAGGGCTGATGAATGATCTTTTTAAGTATTTGAAAAATGATAAAGAGCTCATATTAATTAAAAGCTGGGTATTTCACTATGAGTTCGAATGTATACACCCTTTCATAGATGGGAACGGAAGAATGGGAAGATTATGGCAGACATTAATTTTAATGCAGCAATATCCTGTTTTCGAGTATTTGCCGGTAGAAAGTCTTATCAGAGAAAATCAGAAAGAATACTATAATGCCCTTTCAGAATCTGATAAAAAAGGGCAGTCTACTCCCTTTATTGAATTTATGTTACAAATCCTGTTAGCATCTTTAAAGGAGCTTTTGCGGTCACAAAATAGTAATCTGAATACAAAAGACAGAATATTTTTATTTAAAGAAAAAGCCGGCGCCCAAAAATTCAGCAGGAAAGATTATCTGCAGAGTTTTAAAGATATTTCGGCTCCTACAGCGAGCAGAGACCTGAAATGGGCAGTCACAGAAAATATTTTAATGAAATTCGGAGATCACAGACTCACGGAATATCAGTTTAAGGAATAAAAAATGCCTGAATAAAATCCAGGCCCTCCGTTTTAGAAATATATAAGTAAGATTACTTCAAAGTAAACTTCACCTTCGTTTTAATAGCATCAGAAGAATTTCCGATGTGGGCTTCGAAATCCCCGGGCTCTGCCACCCAGTCGTGTTTCTCAGCATCGAAGAAGCTTAATGCTGTTTTATCAATCGTAAAAGTCACCTGTTTTTCTTCTCCAGGATTCAGATATACTTTTTCAAAACCTTTCAGTTCCTTCGCCGGTCTTTCCACAGAAGATTTTACATCAGAAATATATAACTGGGCAACTTCCGCTCCGGCGATCTTTCCTGTATTTTTAACAGAAACCGTGAACGTAATGGTATCGTCCTTCGAAATAGTAGTTTTATCTGCTTTAGCTTTTCCAAACGCAAAAGTAGTATAGCTCAGACCATGCCCGAAACTGAATAACGGCTTGATCTTTTTTGTATCGTGCCACCGGTAGCCTACGAAAATTCCCTCGTTATACGTAATATTAATCGGGTTTTGCTGATCTTTTCCTTTTCCTGCTGCAAACTCATCTTTCTGTCCCGGATATTCTCCCAGCTGATGGGCCGAATTATCCTCCAGTTTCACCGGAAATGTAAATGGTAATTTTCCGGACGGATTGGCATCACCCGCTAATACGGAGGCAATTGAATTTCCTGCTTCAGAACCCAGGTACCACGATTGAAGAACAGTAGGTACTTCTTTGATCCAAGGCATCGCCACAGCGTTTCCGGAAACCAGTACTACCGCCAGGTTTTTATTTGCTTTTGCCAATGCAGAAATCACATGATCCTGATTATAGGGCAGTCCGTAGCTTTTTCTGTCGTTTCCTTCACTATCCTGGAAATCCGCTTTGTTTAATCCCCCTACAAAAATAACATAGTCCGATTTTTTTGCCAGTTCCACCGCTTCGTTTAGTAATTCCTGGGGTGAACGCGTATCTTTCAGATCCTGACCCGATTTTACACCATTGTATTCTCCGCCGATGTCTCCTACATATCCGCGGGCATATTGTACATCAGACTGTTTTCCGAATCTGGCCTTAATCCCGTCTAAAGGAAGCGTTTCATACTTCACTTTTAAGGAAGAAGATCCGCCGCCGACCGTCATGATCTTAATGGCATTTTCACCGATAACGGCAATTTTTTTCGCTTTATTAAGGTCTATTGGAAGTACATTACCCTGATTTTTCAGCAATACGATTCCTTCTTCACCGATCTCTTTGGCCACTGCTTTATGCTCTTCAGAGGCGATATTTCCGAAAGGCTTGTTTCGGTTCATCGTCGTCTTGTAGGCAAGGGTGAGAAGTCTTGTTACTTTATCATCAAGTTCTTTGGTTCCCACTTTTCCGGATTTGATCAAATCAAGATAGGGCTTGGCCAGGTAATAATTGTCATAGGCATTTTTTGTTCCTGCGGAAAGACCGTTGGTCCAGCTTCCGAATTCAAGATCCAGTCCGTTATGGATTGCCTGTTCGGTATTGTTGACCGCTCCCCAGTCGGATACCACAACGCCTTTGTATTTCCATTCTCCTTTCAGGATGTCATTTAACAGATATTGGTTCTGGCTTGCATACTGATTTTTATACATGTCGTATGCACCCATAATGGTCCAGGAATCTCCTTCCGTAACCGCTGCTTTAAAAGGAGGTAAATAAATTTCGTACAGCGTTCTGTCATCGATCTTTACATTGCTGGTATGGCGGAACATTTCCTGGTTATTCAGTGCAAAATGCTTTACTGAAGTGGCCACTCCGTTGGATTGTACGCCTTTTATATAGGGAACCACCATTTTTGAGGTCAGATAAGGATCTTCACCCATATATTCGAAGTTTCTTCCGTTCAGCGGTGTTCGGTAAATATTCACTCCGGGTCCCAGGAGGATATCCTTTTTGCGGTAACGTGCTTCCTCTCCTAAAGCTTTTCCGTAGTTCCAAGACATCTTTTTATTCCATGTTGCCGAAAGAGCGGTTAAAGCCGGATAGGCAATAATCGAGTCATTCGTCCATCCTGCCTGGTTCCATTCATCCCACATTACTTCCGGCCGTACTCCATGAGGACCGTCGGTGGTCCAGAATTCAGGAATTCCCAATCTGGGCACCCCTGGAGAACTGAATTTCGACTGAGCGTGAAGCATCGCTACTTTTTCTTCGGTGGTCATCCTTGAAAGAGCATCCTGTACACGTTGTTCTACAGGTTTTGATTCATCTAAATAAACGGGTAAAGTAGTATTTGATTGAGCCATATACGAAGCAGAAATAAGGGTGAATAAACTTACAATGGCAGTCTTCTTTAACATAAAAGCCTTTTTTTGATTAACAACAAAAATAAGGAAAATATTTATTATCTCAAATTGAGAAAATGAATATTTTCAATAAATGGTTATTTCTGACCAGTTATTTCTTATGATTTACAGATTGCGGGAATTTCAGAATTAATTTTAACCGGTAAAACATTGCACGACCCGGCAAAAAAAAGACATCATTTCAAAAAATCGAAATAATGTCTAATATACAATAATAGATTTTATCATGCAAAATAAGCTTACCGCTTACTGCTTAAAGGCTGTTGCTGTAAATTAATTCCACCCTTTAACTGCACCTCCTTTAAAAATCTCTGCTGCCTTTTTCATGACCTCATCAGACTGGTACGCCTTTAAAAAGTTTTTTACTTTTTCAGTGTCTTTGTTATCCTGTCTTGCAACCACGACGTTCATATAAGGAGAGTTTTTATCTTCTTTAAAAATTCCGTCCTTATCGGCATCCAGACCGGCCTGGGCAGCAAAATTGTTATTGATAATGGCAATCACTACTTCCTTATCGTCCAGTACTCTGGGTAATTGAGGCGCTTCAATCTCGAGGATTTTAAGCTGTTTCGGGTTATCCGTAATATCAGTCACTTTCGGTAATAATCCAATGCCGTCTTTCAGTTTCAATAATCCGTTTTTCTGTAAAAGAAGTAAAGATCGGCCTCCATTGGTCGGATCATTCGGAATAACCACCGTACTTCCGTTTTGAAGTTCATTAATATTTTTTATCTTTTTTGAATACGCTACGATAGGATAGACAAAAGTATTCCCGATAACAGCCAGTTTATAGCCCCGTTGTTTTGACTGTTCGTTCAGATAAGGAACATGCTGAAAAGCATTGGCATCGATATCCCCGTTATTCAGCGCTTCGTTGGGTACAACATAGTCATTGAAAGCGACCAGTTCCACATCAAGGTTGTATTTTTCTTTAGCTACTTTTTTAGCCGTCTCTGCAATTTCCTGTTCCGGCCCGGAAGTGATTCCTACTTTTATAAAGTTCGGATCATCCTTTTTTGAAGACTGACAAGCGGTGAATACTAACATCCCTGCCGTCAATAAACCTAAAATCTTTATTTTTTTCATTGTAAATTATTTTTTCTTTAAAAAGGATAAAAGGTTAATGTGCCGTTATGCAAATAACCTTTTATCGACACTATTTCACATCCACATTATATTGTTAAAGCACTTATGAATTATATCTGTGCCATTTATTTAACGGTGATCAAATCTTTTGGCCAACCGGTCCCCGGAAAACTGAATGATAAACACAATGGCTACCAGCAGTCCTAAAACCAGATTCATAATCAGTGCATCATACCCGATATAACCGTACTGATATCCGATCTGTCCCAGTCCGCCGGCTCCCACTGCTCCACCCATGGCAGAATAACCGACTAAGGTGATTAAGGTAATCGTTGCATTATTGATGAGTGACGGTAATGCCTCAGGCAGCAGAACCTTCCGGATGATCTGAAACGGACTTGCTCCGAGCGCCCTCGAAGTTTCAATAAGTCCCTGGGGAACTTCCAGCAGGCTGTTTTCAACAAGCCGGGCAATGAAGGGAGCGGCTCCTACGCTCAAAGGAACGAGTGCGGCATTCATGCCGATGGATGTGCCGACAAGGCTTCTTGTAAAAGGAATCATCCACACGATCAAGATAATAAAAGGAATAGACCGGAAAATATTCACCAGAACAGACAGAATTCTGTTATATATCATATTTTCCAGTAACTGATCTTTTCTCGTCAGAAATAATAAGATCCCGACCGGCAATCCCAGCACAAAACCGAAAAATCCTGAAACAAACGTCATGTAAACCGTTTCCCACACTCCCTTTGATAAAAGAGAAATTACTGTATCACTAAGCATATCCTCTTACCGTATTTTGAATTTTATTCTGATTGAAATGATAGATGGCCTGCTGGTTCTCTTCTTCCTCGCCCTGAAGCTGTAACAAAAGCTTCCCGAAATTGGATTCACCCAGATATTCTACATCCGCCTTCAGAATCTTATACGGAATTTTATATTGATCATATACGATCGACAGTACTTCTTCAACAGATATTTTTTCATTCACTTCCACCTCGATAAGGGGAAATAATCCTTCCTGTGGCTCTTTCTGTAGTTTTTTATTCAGTTCTTGTGGTATTGTCATAACCCCGGAGTTTAAAAATTGTTTGATAATCGGATTCTCTTTGTTGGAGATGATCTCGCTTAAAGTTCCTTTCGCTAATAGTTTTCCTTTATCAATTACGGCTACGTGGTTGCATACCGTTTTGATGACTTCCATTTCGTGGGTGATCAGCAGAATCGTGATGCCCAGCCGTTGGTTGATATCCCTTAATAATTGCAAAATAGATTGCGTTGTAGCCGGATCCAGCGCGCTGGTTGCTTCATCACAAAGCAGGAGATACGGATCATTGGCTAGGGCCCTTGCAATGGCAACCCTTTGTTTTTGTCCGCCCGACAGGCTTCTGGGATAATCATGGGCTTTGTCTTCCAGTCCAACGATTTTCAACAGTTCATTGACCTTTCTGTTGATATCCGCTTTATTGTTGCGATCCAGTTCTAAGGGAAGGGCAATATTCTCAGAAACCGTTCTGGAAGAAAGCAGATTGAAATGCTGGAAAATCATTCCGATCTTTTTCTCTCGCCGGCCAATTGCCTGGAATTTAATTTTGTAAAATCAACTCCGTTAATTATAATCTGACCATAATCCGGTTTTTCTAGAAGATTCACCGTCCGGATCAGGGTACTTTTCCCGGCTCCGGAAAATCCTATAATTCCGACAATATCACCTTTTTCGATCGTAAGGCTCACATCGTCCAGTGCTTTAAAAGACTGTTTCTTCTGGTGAAATGTTTTTGAAATATTTTTTATTTCTATCATTTTTTATTCTGTTCCTGTTAAATAAAAAAGGCTCTACAACGTGGTAAAGCCTTTAAAAATATGTCATATAAAAGTAAGGTCAACCACAGCAAATCTGAAATTCAGGCACACAGCAATACATCATCATGCTATTGATGGTATGCTTTCTCACTGAATAATGTATAAATCCCGCTTTCATTATATAGGTCTGATTACGGTTGCAAATATAAGGCATAAATTTTTATTAGTCCACTGGAAAAGTAGACTTTTTTATTTTTAATGTATTGGTGAATTTTAAGTATTTGAAAATTAATAATTTACAGAGTTTTTTTTGTGATTGCGAAATTTTTGAAAGAATATTATTAATAATATCAACAGTTTAACTGATAATAATTGAAAATTTTCTAAAAATAAATTTGTTGCGTCGAGTTTTGACGTTGAGAGGGAATAGTTTTGCTTTAGAAATAAAACAGTAAACCAATGAAAGTAGAATTAATCACAAAGATAATTTTTTTAGATATTATAGACGATCACATTAAAAAATATTATTGATTTTTCATATAACTGCTTTATTTCAATCTCAAAGAAGTAATGAATATCTAATTCGCCAAATAGTAATAACCATGAATATCGCTCACTCCATTCATCCAATTGTCTGATTTGATATTTATATTACTTCTTTGATTCTTCTTAAACCAATTTTCAATTAATAATAGATCTGCAAGATTGCAGAAGTGTTTTAGTTGTCCATACCTAATTTCAAATACATAATATGGCAAGAATTTTTTTATTCACAGACCCCAATGCGATGGTCGCCCAGAGTTCAGCCGAGGCTTTCGGTCCCTTATCCGGATCTTTGGGTACCGATCAGTATAATTTGGAGAATAAATTTTCTGTAACAGATAATGCACCGGTATTTGCAGTATGCAAATCTCTGCTTCTCGCTCAGGAAGACCCTTCTAATCCCGAATTATTAAACATTGCATTACTACCTATTACAGTGTCTGCATTAAACAATATCCCGGTTAAATTTTTTATTTACAGAGGGATCAAAAGAAACTCCTTATATGGGGCAGACGGAAAGATCCTTACCGTTTCAAACATGCGTTCCGGTAAGAACATCATCGAAAGAATCCAGCAGATTCAGCAAAAAATGAATAACGAAGCTGGAACCACGATGGCTGCTACAAAAAAATATTTAGGATGCGAAGTATCCGGAAATCTTTATCTGGAGCAGGCTTTCTTCCTGGAAAGCAATACAGGAAGTACTCCTCAGGATCCGAATCTATTTCATCCCATGATTGTAGATGAAGGTTTTGAAATCGGGAAATTTAAAGGAGGTACTACCAAAGCAGGATTCCAAATCATTTTGGACAGGATCGGATATGAACCTAAACTAAATGATCTCAGAAGATCTAATGATATTCTGCAAGCTCCCTCACTGTCAGCCACTCCGACAGGAGAAGAAAGATTTAAAGACAGAGTCAGAAAGGAAAAAATTCTGGCTTATATGGATTGCTGTGCTTTCTTCGGAAACTTTTACAGCAATAAAGCAAGTAAAATAGGAGTTTACTCTTCAGGCGAACAGAATATGGAGATCAAAACGGTTCTCTCGAAATTCTATAACAAAAATACAATCTACATCGATATTCGTGATGATTACGGAAATTCTTATAATCATTACTTTAAAACACACGATACAGTAAGACTTTATATGAAGAATCCATCTTCCTCCAATCAGCCGGTACTGACAGAGATGGATTACTATAATTCAAAATGGCCGATATTACAGTTAAGAGACTATCAGGTATCTTCGGCCGGATCTTCTAACAAAGAAACGATAGAAATTGCTTTCCCGATGCAGTTGGGAGATCCTTTTACGAACTATATTTTGTACGCTTACAACATCAGTATGGGAAAGAATAATCTTTCTGTAATGAAATCAGATGTACAGTTAAGTGAAGCGACGAAAGATCATAAAGTTTTATCGGGCTATACTCAGAAGGTAACATTTAAAAATATCAATGTTGAGAATGGTAAGCTGCTGTCAAACTATATGTTACTAAAGCTTTCCAATAATAGGAATTCTTATGATCATTACAGAAACGGAGACTTTAATAATGTATTTCCTCTTCACATGAAAGATATTTTAGGCGATGATGATTTAGCGGATGGAGATTTCAGGGTATATGTTTATTCGTCAATCAACGCTCCGATCATGAGAAAAAACAAGAAAGCTTATCTGGCTAATATAGGCATTGCAAAGGATAAAGATAATGTGACATTTTTCACCTTTAATTCTCAGACGGTAAAAGACAGAAATGTAAATGATTCTGTCGATAAGAAATATCAGAAATTATTTAATTTACTTCCGACGGGTACATTTCAGTATCAGATGTATATTGATGAATTTGAATATCAGGCCGGTGAATCTCTGGGATTTCTTTCCGCACTACCTTTCAGATGTATCAATGATGGCCAGGCGGAATATTTGCTGCAGCGTTTCCTTGTTGAGAAAGGAACTGCCTCTTACAAGGCTTTGGCATATGTAAAAGCAGGGGAGGGAAATATGACAGACGCTTTCTTTGCCGATTTTGATGCCTTTTGTATTACCAATCAGGAATATCGTGATCTTCTTAAGGAAGTCATCCGCCCGTCGAATTCCAGTGATTATGAGGCTAATTTTCCGACCTATCTTGAGAACTATTACAACTGTTTGGCATTCAACAATTCGTCACTTTCAGAAACATTTACGGATAATGCAGCAAATACAACAGTATTCCGCTACCAGCCTGTATATATTGATTTTGCAGGTACATTTCTGAAACTTGTTCCTAAACCTGATGAGGTACAGATTACCAGAAAAAATTCTTTAACAAAAAAGGTACTCTGCACAAACTCAAATATAACTTATTATTATTTATCAGTTTTCGGTTTGCCGGTAAATACTCAAAATACACTGGAAAACCTGAAATGGGATTCTTTGCAAATCAATATGGTGTTTAATACAATGAGAGTGTATTAATAACAACTAACAAAACAATAACTTATGGCAATTTATATATCTGAATTAGCATTAGAAAAAATACCTTCAAATAAATTTGTATCAGTTACCACAAGCGATGGAAATTACCAGCTGAGATCAGAACTGTTTAAAACCAACAGAGATCTGGTAAACCTGGTGACGAATCCTTTCAGGACACTTCCTGTACAGAAAGACGATCGTAGACCAGGAGTCGTACGGCGTATACAGATGGCATTAAAAATCATCGGTCAACTCCCAAATATCAATTATAATCTCCCCGGAGGTTTTACACTAAACTCTGAATTTAATCCGGTAACAGAACAGGCAGTAAAAGATTTTCAGCAAAAAGTCGAAATTGATATTACCGGAATTGTGGATGCACTTACCTTATCGTGGCTTGACCTCACTATTGCAGATCATATTTATGATATGGAAACCGGTGAGCATATCGCGGATAAAAGTGACAGAGATAATAAATTTGTCAGTTTCTCCGATACTCTGGGCTCAGACGGTTTATATAAGTACAACCTTACTTATATAGATTCGAATAAGAATATGCAAACTGTGGAAGTGAAAGATAAAAGTATTCACTATGTTCAGGTTTTGAAAGAGACAGGGCAGAAAAATGCCACGGTTCCGATTTCGGGAATAAATAATATTACCGGCAAAAATCTGGATATCAGTCGAAAAAAATATAATGACGGATCGGTATTGTTGCGGGATAAAAATAATAAGCAAATCAGAGTATTTGCCCCACCAAGACTTCCGGAGTCTGAACCTTACGAAGTTAAAAACGGAGATAATATCTATTCTATCATCAATAAATATTATTATGTAGATCATGATATTGAGTACATGACAGGAGAGGGAGTTATGGTACATAAAGTTCCTAAAAGACTTTCAAGTACCAGCGATACAAGGGTGAGATTCTATATGTTGGTACTTTATTTTTTCAATTTAAATACGAAAAGAGAAGAGGGACCGATAAAATTTAATAACCTTGGAAAAAATGATGCTTTTTACAAAAAACTGGAAAAGGTTTTTATCCATGAAAATAAAAGACCGGCAACATCAGGCACATCATCCAGTAAGCTGCCTAACTTTTACAACTTTGTAAAAAGTATAAATGAATATTCAAATGTGACAACAGGAATGACCGTAACGCCGGGAATGGGAATAAATGTGCCATCAAAAGCATTTGTTGAAATGTTGTATTATCATCTGAACTTCAATCCGGATCTTATGCTTTCAGGAGGAACATATGTTACGTCTGTACCTGATGTCAGAACCGAAATTACACAGGAAATTCAACAAAGAAAAACGTTGGGAGAAGTCTTTTTTGATTTTGTAGATGATGCAGTCAGTACAGCAGCTGACAAAATTATGGATTTTTATCGTGAAACATTGAGTTTTTTTAAAAGCGCATATGTTCATCTTAGAAATCAGCTTCTGGACAAATGGCCGAGGGGACTTGGATCTCACATAAAAGTGGGGGCCAGTGTCACTTGGGGAATTCCTCTGAAAACAGGTACCGAAGGAGATTTTTTTATGTGGCGGAAAGTCACGGAAAGAAATAAATTGGTGATTTGCATGGCACAGTGGGGAAAATTTGAAGCAGGTGTCGATGATTCATTAGGAATAGAGCTTACCGTAGGGTTAGGAGCAGCTAAAAGAAATAAAAAATTAAATTTAGGACTGAAGATCGAAGGTGATGTGGAAGCATCCGCTTTAGGATATGTAGAAGGTAAAATTGAATATGAATTCCCTGTAGAACCTAATAACACCGCGCTTATCTCGATGTGTATGGCATCCATGGCACCTATGGCAAATGCGCAGACTCAGTTAGGTGCTCTGATGGCAAATAAAGTACTGCAATATTTTAAAGTAGTAGACCTGAGTCCTTTCCAATACATGATAAAGGCAAATCTTACTTTGGGAGCAAAATTAAGTGCAAGCGGAAACATTAACGGAGTATTGGATATCCGGTCAAAATCAGAACCGGGGGATGAAGATCAGTTCATAGACGATGAAGAATTGACAGAAAAGAAAAATAATCTGTCTACATTAAATCAAATATTGCATTATCTTGATTTCAACTTTGAATTTGGGTTAGATTGTAAAAGTTTTGATTTGGAGTATACAGCATCTTATCCGGAAGGTGCGCTGAATCCTAAAGTTCTTACCAGGCAGCCTTCAGGCACTGAAATACAATTAGGAAATGCCATCGCAGCCAATATTGAAATTGAAAACAGCCCTGGTTTACGAAAGCTTTTAGATGTAACAAATACTGATATCGAACTACCCGATTTCAAATTTGACAGAGCAATTGCCCTTTACACGAAGTTTGTACTTGAAGAAGAGACGGTGAATGGAGTTAAAAAGCTTAAAATTAAAGACCGTTTATATAAAGTGGGAACAAGTACAGGAAGTGTGGATTACAACGCGGAAGGTGGTGATGAGTTTTTTATTCATCTGGACAAACCTGCTTTATTAAATATCCTTGGTAATCCAGATGCTTACACTCCGGCGGATGCCATAAATTTAATAAAAAGCATTCAATACCGGAAAAAAGAAGCCATTGAAGGTGATGCTCCGGTTTTGGAATCTACTGTCATAGAGTCTCTGACGAAATGGTATAAATCCAAAAAGATTATGAATACTAATTTAGGAGACTTGGTGATGGAGGAGCTCGGACTGCAGTTCAATGCTTCCTATGATATAGATATTAACCTAGATATCAAGAATAATTCGTTATCCGGATTAATTAAAGACAGCATTCTTTGTACAGTAAATCTGTTAATGTGGTGGGACGGCCTGATATCTGACCCGGCTATCAATTCAAATCCGGCCACTATGAGGGAGATCCAGAAATGGCTGTATGAGAATGTCTATCTTGTTTTCCAAAAGACAACCAATTTACAGCAGACGCAGCTTGCCATTTTAACGATCAATACAAAACTTAATGAATTGGTGAATAAGGTTAAAAATACCAATATTGGCACGTCATCCGGAACGATCAATATTTTTGATAAATACAATTATAATTCATCTAATGTTAATAAACTCGATTACGTTAAACGTTACCTTAATGTAGTTTTTACTATGGTTGAAAGAACAATCGAGTATACGCGGGATGGAATACAGGTTGCAGGCTGGGTAATGGATATTCTGTTTACGAAGATTTTCCGTTTTCTGGTAGATTCTCTTGAAATTACATTTGCTTTAGAAGGTAGCTTTGAAGCAGCCGCAACAGTGAATGCTAAATTGGGAGAAGCGGTAGCTAAAGAAGCAGTGACTATCGATCTGCAGGGAGGATTGTTCGACAGAAGTCTGCTGATCGACAAAAATCAGATGACCGTGCTGGCAAGCGATGATCCGATGAGAGGTTTAATTGAACTTATCAGACATACCTTAGGTCAGGACTACAGAAAGATAACCGATCTTTTATTCGAGCCTTCAAAATAATTTCTTAATACATATTCTAAGCGCTTAGAATCATTTTATAACTGATTCCGGTAATCCCTTGCCGAAAAATCAGTATCCCAATCATTTAAACTATTAATAATCTCATCCAAAATACAAAATATGAGTAATTCATTAATCTATCCTCGGCTGAGCGATGTTCTGCCGATAGATAATATACCTGACCAGCTTGATGGTGTGAGACAGGCTTTAGAAAGTATCTTCGGTAATCTCTATGCAAAAGATATACATCTGTACACTTCTCCTGATGGTTCTTCTGGTCACTATTCCCTTAAAATTGTGTTTCTGACACAGCTCGGAATAAATCTCCCTTTTTTAGGAGGGGACGACAGTATGAAATTAGTGGTAAATCCTACCGCTGTCGGTACTACTGAAGTGGCCGTTTCAGTAGATTACAACTGGAAAATTATCCGTTATGTAAAACAATTCACCTTAGACTCGTTCGATAATACTCTTGTGACGCTTTTTCAGATACTATTCGAATTAGCCGAAATTACACCGCAGGACCTTTTAAGAAATGTTATCGTTACATTTATTCCGGAAGTAAACGCTGTAGAAACGCTGATTAACAAAATTAATAACGACTATAATACCGTTATCAGCTATGATCCTAATGCATTAGAGGAGGATCAGCTGCAGAGCCTTGCAGATTCTATCGAATCTTATGATCTTGATATCATAGATGTTATCATTAAATCATATATTGAAGGTAACGGATTCAGTGAAGGAGTGACAAGGCTTAAAAAACTTTTCAGTGATATTGTTGATAATGTGGAAGATAATATCAAAGAATTGATTAAACTCCATTTTCAGGCAACAATCTCTGATTTAAGCCTGGGGTTAAGATTCCCAAGAAAGTGGTTAACTCCCGTTAATACAGGACAGGACCCGAACCTTGAGTTAGACGAACCTTTACCGGAGCCTTATCACAGCTATCTCACTTTTGATGTAGGAACGCTGAACTATTCTTCTGACAGTGGATTAAAATTTTATAAAGAAAACAGTTTTAATCTGAACCGGTCAATGATCGGGAATACAGGGCTTATCGCTGAATTTGAACAGCTTAAAATCGATTTGAGTTCAGATTCCAATATTCCGGAAGCCATCATAGACGGAAGACCGGATAATTTTAAAGGAGTATATGCTAAAAGAGCGGCAATCGCACTGCCTTCCAAGTGGTTTAAAAATGTTAATAATACAACCCTTCAAATCTATGGAAATGATCTCTTGGTAGGAACCGGAGGTATTTCCGGAACGATTGGCCTGGAGGCCATTAACGGAACTCCGGTTGCAAGTGATAACTATTTGTATGCCAATATGGAAGGCTGGAGTATCGGTTTTAATTCATTCGATATTACCTTTAAACAAAGTGATATCGTTTCCTCCAATATTAAAGCTCAGCTGGTCCTTGAAAAATTCAAAGATTCCAGTAATAATGCAGCAAGAATAGATGTCACAGGACATTTGGATGCCGATGGCGATTTCCTTTTAACCGCTGCTGCTGTTCCTCCATTCGATCCTAAGATTACTTTGCCGGGTGTTTTCACCCTGCATTTAAAATCCGTAGAGCTCGGCAAAGAAGACGGCAAGCTGTTTATCGGCGCTTCCGCTGACGTAGAGTTTGTGGACGACTTGTTGGGTGGTCTATTAAAAGGCCAGACGCTGAGTATTTCTGCGCTTAGGATTTACAGCGACGGGCATATCGATTTCAGGGTAAACGGGGGTAATATGACCCTTCCCAAGCCTATCAAGCTGCCAATTGGACCTGTTGATGTGTCGGTTACTGCGATCCACTTCGGTTCCCATGAGCGTGAAAAAGGCGGAGTGATCCGTAAGTATAACTATTTTGGCTTTGATGGAGGTGTGAGCATCGGCGTTGCCGGGATCGATGCCCGTGGTGACGGGATTAAGTTCTATTATACCGTTGATGACGGACCGCGTGATTCTTACCTTCATATCCAGACGATCCATGTGGATATGATCATTCCAGCCAACTCAAGTGACCCTACGGTTTCAATTAAAGGGTGGCTGTCGATCCCTGAGCCTGGCGAATTCCAGGAATACAAGGGTGGGGTGAGCTTAAAGGTCAAAAACCCGAGAATTACGGGTGGGGTAGACATGCGTTTAGCACCCAAATACCCTGCATTTTTAATCGATGCGCACATTGAACTTCCAAACCCTATTGCCCTGGGTCCCGTATCCATTTACGGTTTCCGCGGCCTGTTGGGCTACCGTTATGTCGCTGAAAAAGCAGCGATCGGGATGACCTCTGACAATACGTGGTACCAGTATTATACGGCTCCTGAAAGAGGCGTTGGGGTTGATAAATTCAGCCGTCCCGACAAGACCGAGGATTATAATTTCCCGTTCTCGTTAGGAGTAGGCGCCCTTTTGGGTGATACGATGGCCAATGGAAATATCATCTCCGCCAATGCGATGCTGCTGTTATCCTTACCATCAATGGTAATGGTGGATGCCAGGATGAAGCTTTTATCCAGCAGGGTAACTTATCAGGATGATCCTCCATTCTTTGCCTTCTTTATTTTCGGGGACAACTCTTTGGAGTTCGGTTTCGGGGCAGACTATAAATTCCCTGAAAGTTCCGGGGATATCATCAAGCTTTACGCGGAGATCCAGGCCGGTTTCTTCTTTAATAACCCATCGGCGTGGTATATTAATTTCGGAACCAAACAGGCTCCTATCACCGCGAGTCTTTTAAAGAACCTCTTTACGCTGAAAGCCTTCCTGATGATTTCAGGCAAAGGAATCGAAGCCGGAGCCAGAGGCGAGTTCAGGTTCGACAGGAAATTCGGACCGATTAAGATCTTCGTTTTGGCTTACCTTGAGCTAGGGGGCAAGATCAGTTTCCAGAAGCCGCAGATGGGAGCTTACTTCGAAGCCGGCTTAACGATCGATATCGATGTAAAGATCATCCGGATCTATGCTTCCGTCACGATTCTCCTGGCTGTAGAATCTCCTGAACCGTTCCTGATTTACGGAGCCTTCAGTGTGGCCTTTAAGATCAAGATCCTGTTCTTTAAGCTCAGCTTCAGTGCCAAGATCGAACTTAAGTGGGAGTTTAATAAAACCGTCAGAAGAGATCCTGTGAATCCGTTTACGGAAATCCCAGGACAGAGCGAGAGTCTGGTTAAGGGAGTGAGTATGCTTACCAATGAAACCTTTGATCTTCAGCAGGTTGCTGATCCTCAGGCTTATCCGGCTGTGAGTACCATTACCAAAGTCGTACCTCTGGATACCTATATCGATATTAAAAGTACCAAGGGCTTAATTCCGAGCTTAGCAGCCAATGAGATTATCGGGGGTTATACCAGCGCTGCGGGTAATGCCGTAGATCTCATCCCGCCGGATAAAGTGATGAAAGGTCTTGAGCTGAGACAGGTTAAACACCAGTATACCCTTGAAAGCATCGAGATCAGTGCCTACAAAGAACATCCCCATACCGATCCTGTAACCGGGGCAGTAATTTCTGCAGGCTGGATCCAATATAACCCGTTCAAAGCGATGGATCCTGGTAATACGTATCTTGATGCTGCCAAAGCAGGACAATGGCAGAAAAAAGACAATCAGTACAATGCGATCCGTATTCTGGGCATGACGCCGTTCTCCTACACGGAGCAGGGGAACCCGGGATGGTTTATTCCTGAACAGTATGGCGTAATGCCTTCCACACTGTTCTGTGAGGGCCAGGATATCGACGATTCGGTTTCTGACTTCTTGGATAAGCCTTTGAATACCCAGTATTATGCTTCCAGCAACAGCTTCTTCCAGAGTAAAGGCGCTTCATACCAGATTTCGGGAGATGTTCAGTACACCGTAGATATTTACGGGAACCCTGTCATGCAGGGCGACTCGGGCAAAGTATCCGATGCCGTGAATATGCACGGATTCGATCAGTCGCTGGAATTTAAGAATACCTCGCATCTTACGATCATGCTTCCGGCACCATCTCAAAAGGTAGAACTTAAGCTAAGTACGTACAGTACAGGATTAAAGATCCAGTATTTCAGTCCGCTAATTGATGACAGCCAGTCTTTTGTTCAGTACGATATGGATGAGATCTATTACTCCAAAGCAGAGCTGAGCGATCGGGTGGTTGTTCCTGAGCCTATTGCGAGTAAAGGAATTACAAAAATTGTGATCATTCCTGATGTTACAGATTCTGTGCAGATTAACCTGATTCAGGAGCAGATGGCAGTACTGATGCAACAGGGTTACCAGCAGGCCCTCTCGCAGGGCGGCTACGTAGGCCAGGTGCAGCCCAGCAACTGGCAGCAGTATATGAGTCTGCAGTCCCAGCTGGAAAAATACCAATCCGTGGGATGCGACGGAGCAAGACGGGATAAAGAAGAGGCAATGTGTAAATACTACCCTGATATCCTGGGCCATTATAACAATAATTTCTTTGTTCCTTTCAAGAGAAGAGGCGGGGCTGCTACCGGTCTGGAATATGCCGATTTTATCAGGAAAAGATTAGATACGGGCGTGTTCCACTCAATGTTATCTTCTCTGCAGTCGTACGGCATCGGCTCTGCGATTTTTACGATATATCTGAGCCAGTATGCAAAACTTCTGGATGCGCTTTCCGAATATGTAGCATCGAACCCGGATGATATCTCAGGCATCATTGAGCGTTTTGAAAAGATGAAGTCCAAGTTCCGACAGGTTGAAAGATTATCTCTGGATATGAATCCTTGTACAGATTCCCGATTGTGTAACCTGAGTACGGAACTTTCCACCAAGGAGTTCGGGCTGTTCAATGACCGGACAGGATTAAGCCAATCGCCATTATTCGATGCTTATAATGCCTTTGTTGCCAATACGCCGGGATATTCTTACCTGCGAAACCTTCTTGCCAGACAGATCTCTACCATCAGTACTGTTTTATTGGGTGGCTGGACGATGTATGTGACCAATATAGGGGCCTACAACCAGGCGTGTGAAGATATCATTTCGATTCTGAAAGATCTTGGCAACTGCTCCAGTAATAAGAAATGCTTTACGCTGTTCCATGAAGTTAAATGGCTATCGGTAGAAGACTATGAATTTAACCTCAGTATTCCTTCTCAGGAGGCAATCGAAGCCCAAACCCAGGCTGCAGTAGATGCGATCACCCATTCCGTACAGCCGATCTGGCGACCGGATACTGCGTATTACGTGAAGTTTACCCTTCAGGATAAAGTAGATAATACCGTTCAGCAGCCGTATCATTACGGTTATGCATTCCGTACGGCAGGGCCCCTTGGCTTCTTCCACCTGGACCGCAATGCTACCTATGGTGATATTGAGATTAAAAATCCTGACGGCTCGGTTCATATTTTAGAAGACACAACAGGAGTGCTTCGCGATACCGGCGGGAACACCATTGAGCAGCAGACTGCCCATCCGGATCAGTATCCGCATACCTCACTCAGAGCATATATCGATTACCAGCGGTCTTATCCCAATGCAGACGGGAACCTGGTGAATGCCAAGCCTTTATTCTACCAGGATGATACGACAGAAATCTCCATGTATTTTACCTCGAGTTATGTCTCTAAATTATTAGATGGCTGGCATGAATATAAAGGCCTTAAGCCCCTTGGAGGAACGATGAAGATTATCATCAAAGATCCGGTAGAAGGTATTTCGGTGGTCAATCCACCGTATATTGATGCTACCGAACAGTTCATTGAAACCTCTCCAAGTGAGATTTCCCAAACCTTTGAAGAATGGTTAACCGATGATAACCCTGCCATTCCGCCGGTACTGAGCCAGTATGCAAATATGCTCAATAACGGACAGAGCTGTATCGGAGATATTACCCTCACTACGCCAAAATCGATCTACCGTGTGGCCCGACCTAAAAAATTAAAACCACAGAAGCTGTATACGGCCCAGGTTCTTAACCTGTACTGGGGCGATGAGCCCGGGGTTGATCTGATGAATATTACCGAAGAGCTGAAGCAGAAATATGCTAAAGAAGTCCATAAGTTTGTGTTCCAGACCTCGCGCTATAAGAACTTTGAAGAGCAGGTAAAGAGCTGTTTCATTGGCTATGAGGGTGAAAACGGACTGGCCGGGATCAGACAGGCAGTCTATTCTATTGAAAAATCCATAGCGCCGAATAAACTCACGGCAGCCTGGGATATTATCAGGACCAAACCGAAAGAAGTCTGCACTAATTCCTTAAGTAAAGCCATTGAAACCCAGTACCAGCATCCGTTTGACAGGATTGTCCAGGGTCTGTTCGGGATTACTCCTCAGGAGGATGCTCCGACCACGGAATTCAATAAAATCACAGATTCGGATACCGGGCAGGTGGTTGCGGTTTTAATCCGGAACCCAGAACCGTTCAACCATCCTAAAATTCCTGTAGAAGAGGTGGTAACAGTGCATACGTTGGCCACTCCGCCTGTAGTCACTCAGGAAGGAATGATTGAAGTCGTGAATTTCAACAGCTCAGGGAAACCGGTTCTGAATTCCGATTATAAGGTAATTTATTCCAAAGACTATTCACAGGCTTTAGTGATGAATACCGCGAAATCCATCACCGCTACCGAACTGAATTTTAAATTCATCTATAAAGTTTGGGACGGAACAAAATATAAAAAATCAAGTACAGTTATTGCTGAAAATATTAAAATAAACTCATAAACATGTCTTTCAATACCAATACTATACCTAATGTGGCCGCTGCCTCATTACCGATGAATAATACCTTTTTACAGTCAGATTGTTTATATATTCAGGCTGCGGGATCAAGAGGAGAAGACAGTACTGCGGGCATCCATTTAAGATGGATGCTTAAGGGAGCTGCCGGAGAACATTTACCTAAAGGAGACGCCTACCAAGGCTCTCCTGAAGGTTTCAACAAGCAGGATGACTATATAAGACTCTTCAGACTTCGTTACGAACCTATAGCCACTACTTTATATCTTACCTCTTCCCCGAGTACGGTGGTAGACTCAGAAGCTTTATGGCTGTATTCCAGCGGGAAGCGCGACGGGAGAATGTTTTATGTGTATTTTAGAAATACCACTAAATATAACGAAGTAAGAGCAAATTATGATCCTTTCAATGATCCTTATGCCTTCCTGCAGCAATATGGGAACAACCTTATTGAAGTAGAATCGAAGGATGCTTTATTCTTCGCCGTGCAGTTTACCCCCGAAAACGATACAGTGATCGAGGGGATGAAAACGGAAATTCTCTCGGTGGAAACCAATAAGCAGAACCTTCCGAAGAACGTTACCTTCCGCCAGACGATCGCCAATTTCAGAGATAAGTTTTTTGCCGAAAATGCCAGAAGCGTCCGTTTTGTCTCATTACCGGATAATCTTATTACCAAAATAGATTTCGAATTCTACGAGGATATTGCCCAGAGAGAAGGCTGGGAAGAAATCGGTAAATTTGCCCTTACCACCAAAGACGACGAAGCTTATAAAAGGCTGGAGCAGGATTCGGGTAACCGTACGGTGCATGCCGCCTGGCCCAGATACAATGACGGGGAATTTGTGAATATCAGAAACTACCAGTCTAAGTGGTATGATGATACCAAAGACCCTGAAACCAGCATCAGGGACTCCGTGGAGAAATATATCCATTTAAGCGAATCGGCGAGCAATCCGTTGGCTTTGGACTATTATTATCCTGAAGATAATTTTAACGATCCTAATCCGCTGGAAGTCTCTCATTTCAATATTCTTCAGATGGCCGCTCTGGATTTCCACGTGGCAAGAATGCTGGGATTGGGACATATGGACATTACCGATGAAATCTACAGTGGCGAGCAGTATATGTATGCCGCTCATTATGTAACCTTAGCCGACCTGGGTAACGGGCAGGGGATGAATGAGGTGACTCACGTTGCCTTTACCCTACCTACTTCCCTAACAGATGAGCGCACCTGTTTACCGGTGAAGCTTAAGAAGCCGGTACCGGGTATTGTTTCCGCCGATCCTGCGGCAGGGGTTACCATGAGCAGCCTGACGGATGCCAGTGGATATACCTATGACGGCGCCTCAAGATACATGAGTTTAATGATCCATGAGCTCTCCCCGGATGAGCCTTCCAACAGCCCTTTCTACTATTCACCGGAAGAATTCGACATGTCAAAATTCACCTATCCCGTGAATGTGGGAATAGAATACAGGATGAATGAGGAGACCGATTGGAGACTTCCTGAGCTTGCTCATGACCCGAACTATGTGAATGTATTTTCCAACGGTGAAAAAGCCCATAATGAAACCATAGCCATTGCCCTTCCTGACTTTGGGAACCCTGCCTATGTTCATAAACAGAAAAGATCCGGCAGGCATGTCTATGGATCTTACGGAGTCAACTGGTTCTCAAGATCCGCCACATCGCTGGAGACCTATCAGGTAGAATCCAGCATCAAACCTGCCAATGGATTGTTACCGCCATCCAGCGTGAACGCCTTTCTGATTCAGCAGGAGCTTCCTTTACTGCTGACTTCAGTCAACGAACAGGCCCTGTATAATCAAAACCCTGCTGCGGACAAGACTTTGGTGAGACTTACGATGGAGTATGACGCGTCCCAGGATATGATTACCTATCAGAAAGCGGTAAACGGAGAAGAAGTTTCGGATTTCAGTCCTTTACCGGACGCAGAAGAACTTTTTGCCGACCATATTGAGGTATTCTTCCGCCCCGAAATTCCAAACAGAGTATTCGGAGCCATTGAAAGTGTTACCGATTTGCCGGGCAACCCTTTGGTTTCTGTAATTAAAACCAAAGCTTTGGTACTCAGCAGTACAGGGGCCACTGCCGCGACGGCCCAGACCTTAAAACCTACCATTGCAGTGGCAGACTTCCCAAAATATGTTGGGGGCGTATTCTCTGTGGGCACCGATGATTATATTATTCACAATATTGTATCCGGTACCAACCCTGATTATCCCGTTTTCCACATCCTGAAAAAACAGGTTGGAAATGCTTTCGGACAGAATACGGCGATGCCTTTTGACCCTGCGAACTTTACGGTACCTGTTGCCAACGAATCTTTGATGGTGGTAGAAAACATGCAGAACCCTTCAACCTGGGGTGCCGTAAACCCACACCCTTTAAAAATCAAGATCGGGGACGGCTGGCCGGTTCATACCGAAGAGAAAACCATAGAATCAGGTCAGGCTCCTGACACTACCTATAATACGTATTTCAGGAAATATCGGGGAATCAACAGAACAGCGGTGATGACCAAAGTCATCGACTTAGATCCCGTTACCCACCAGCCCCTTCCTTTTACAGGTCTGTATGAGATTAATTTCCCGGGCTTCAACCTGGGGAATCACCCTCAGTATGCTACAGTCGCAGGACAGGACAGTGTACAATGGTACCGTGGAAGCATCCGTGTGGAGAGGTATGGTGTTCAGAATCAGGAAAAAGCAGTCCTTAAGGTCATCCGTATCGATAATATCGGTGCCGGTAATGGAGATCTTAAAATCTTTGCCCTGGATGAATCATTTGCTACTAATCCGTTACTGCCTGTGGCTATGCCAGGGATCACCACAGAAGTGAACTTCTACCCGGGCTACAGGGCCTACCTTCACCATAATGTACCATGCAGGCTTACCAAAGAAGACATTATCCCTCAGGATGATGCGCTGGAAAAATACAGCATTTTCGGGACTAGAACGGTAGATCTCACTTATGTGGATTATAAGTCGCGGATTTCTATCCCGACCATGATGTTCGGAAGAAAAATCGAAGCGCCTATGGCCCCTGAAATGCCGATGGGATCGAAATATGCTACCAGGCCCGATACCTTCGGACGTTCTTCCTATGCCTTTACCAATACGTATCAGCATAAGCCCTTCAGCGTGATGTTCCTTCGGAGCAATGATGACATTCTGCTGAGCTCTTTATACAAGCATACCCAGGATTATAATGCCAGTCCTGAACCGAATTCGGTAGAAGATATCCGTGAAAAAAATAACGATGATTTTTTCAATGACCGGTTATCGGAACTGGCCAATTGTATTTTCAACAGCGATGCGACGCAGTTTAACCTTCATAACGGGTACAGGCTTCCGATTCCTAACAGCCCGGATCTGTTAAAGGGAATCAACCTGTTTATTGCCGATCATAACGAGCATTACAGCCCGGCGATCCCTGCCCTTACGGAGTCAGCGTATAACAATATTCAGACTTTATCGCAGGTTATTATCCCGGCGGATCCCGGTGGTACATTTGGAAAGGTGGCCTTTCTTGATTTTGTAAAACAGACGATCCGAAACACCTTTGTTCCGCTGACGGAAGTTCCGATTCTTTACCAGTTTGTGAAAGGCGGTGATTATCAGCCCATTCCGAAAGCCCAGGTGATCAGGGATAAAAACGGAACTTTGCTGACTCCGGGTAACGATGTCAATGGAGAATTTGATATGGCTCCTATGATGAAAATCCTGGAAACCACGCCGAAGCATAAGACGTTATTTGTAGATTATACCCTGGACGGCGCTTCAAAAAGCGTGTACTTTTATGCCGTCAAAGAAACCAATGCCCAGCTCGTACAGAGTGAGATGAGTGAGGTGATAGGCCCTGTAAAAATGGTCAATTCATTCCCGTTAAAGACTCCGGAAATCAAAAGTGTGATTCCGGTGCTGGAAAACCCTGCCAATGGGGTGAGCCCGGCGATGAAAGTGAACATTAATACCTACAACAAAGTTTACAATGTTAAAAAGACCAAATTATACCGTGCCCTTACCATGCAGGATGCCGTTTCGGTAAGAACCATGGAACTGGTGCATGAACTGGCGATTGAAGACACCATGTCTGATGACGGAGTCTGGACGCTGCAGGACAGCTTCGATGATCTTACCCAGGTTCCCTTCAGCGATCCTTTATATTACCGCGTGACGGTGGAGGCCGAAGTAGAATATGCCGAAGCGAAATATACCACCACCCAGAGCGATGTGATCGTTACCGAATATGCTCCCTCAGAAGCATCGAAGATCATGATCACCATGATGACAGAGAACGTCCTGCCGGGTGCTCCCGAGCTGCAGTTTGAATCTGATGCCGTGAGCGGAAACGTAGTGACCTCAGGATTATTAAGCTGGAAAGAGCAGTGTTATAAGGGCAAATATCACCTTTATAAAATGAATAACCAGGGGAACTGGAAAGAACTGGCCCGAATGAATGTCCTTCCGTCCAATGCCTCCAAAGTACAGCTGTATTTATTTGAAAACGATCCGCTGACTAACACCGAAAGCTGGATGGCAAAAGATATTTTTGATATTACCGACGGAACAATGTTCCTAAGACTACAGAAAATAGGCCTGGATCCTCTTACCGTGAAAGATGCAGAAGGAAATCCTGTCTACCATCATTTCAAAGTCGTTACCGAAAATACCTCAGGAATGTTCAGTAAAGAAGACCGTATCATTACCCTGTATAACCCTAATTCATCAGCCCAGATCGGAGGGATTTCCACCGACGGGACCGACGGAATGATCATCGAACAGACGTTTGTCGTAAGACCGAACGTATAAATGAAATTAAAAATAAAATTATGGCAAAAACACCCATCACCCAATTAAAAGAATATTTTAAAGCCAATAAAAGGCCTACCGAAAAACAGTTTGAAGATCTTATAGACAGCTATGCTCACTTAGATGATTCGGCTATTAAGAATCTGCAGACCTCTGAATATACCACTTATCTTGATTTTCCGTCTGGTTATCAGGTCGGAGATTATGTAGAGTTTTTAGAAGTTTTTCCGGAGATGGCTTATGCAAGCGGACTTTATGAAATTTCGATAGCTTATACCAGAGGAAGTATTGCTTCCGCGGCGACTCACCTTGCTGCAGTTTCACATTCAAATCCAAATATGTGGAGAGAATGTGGAATCATTAATAAAAATAACTATGTAGCAGATCCAAATACAAATGGCTTTACAATTGACGTCAATGGTTCTTCCCGAAGGTTCCGTATCAGAGCAACAAAAGTACTCGGTGTCACCAATGCAACGATGTCAGTAGTGATTAAAGTACGGTCAATTAATAAAAACAGTGCATGGAATACTCTTAATAATAAGGGAAATGATCCGTCAAATATCGGTTTACAGCCTATGACGCATGACTGGAGCTTACTGGTGGGAGATACTTTTTCTCCGGATTCAGCTAAAGTGGGACTGAAAGTTACGAAAGATGCAAAACTGGGAGTAGGCACCGGTTCTCCCGAAGCAAAACTACATGTGCAGGAAGCACAGCCCTTAGGTAACATCAATTATATCTCAGCATCTTTTGACAGGGCTGACGCAGGAGGTGGCAGTAACAAAATCAGATTAAAATACCATAATACTGCTGACCTGGAACTCAACTCAGGATATTCAGCAAACGGATTTACGTATGGTTCTTATAACGACCTGAATATTATAAATAACAGACTGAATAATAACACGGTCTCCGGAGGCATCAATTTTGTAACCAACGGGGGGACACAAATGAATATTGCTCCCAACGGAAATGTAAGTATTGGAGGTCTTTCAAATTCAACTCAACCATTAACCATCAGTGCTACACAAAGTTATGATGAAGGCGGACCTACAAATGGTAAGAATTCTAATGCTTTATTAAGGCTACAGTCCAGTGACGAAGGGTATGGAGAAGTTATGGATTTCGGAATGAATATCGGTCCTTCTTACGGATGGATTCAGCCTCAGGATTTTAACAATACGACTACATTTTATGATCTGGCACTAAATCCCAAAGGAGGAAATGTGGGGATAGGAACATCTAATCCTATTTCGGCACTTGACGTAAAAGGAGGAATCACTTCACAATCTTCTGAAAATGAAGGAGGATCGGTTCTTCTTGTGAATAACAGTAAGCCGGCTGATAAAGCAAGAAGGTGGGCGATTTATAATATGGGAGGTGCTTATGGTAACGGCCTGCAGTTCTGGAGTTACTTCGACAACGGAAATTATGGAGCAAGGCTGGTGCTGGGAGATACCGGAAATATGGCGTTGTACGGTAAACTTGAGGCGAAAGATGTCGTTATTACTCAGACTCCGACCGCGGATTTCGTTTTCGCATCAGACTATGATTTAAAACCAATTCAGGAGGTTGAAAAGTTTATTTCCGAAAAAAATCATCTTCCTGAAATTCCTTCCGCCAAAGAAATGACGGAGAACGGAGTGGAAATCGGGAACTTCCAGATTAAACTTCTTCAGAAAATTGAAGAACTCACTCTGTATCTGATTTCTCAGAATAAAGAAATTGAAGACCTTAAAAAAAGAGTCAGTCATGCCTAAAAGAATAATTTCAGAGCTGAAAACATTTTTCAAGGCCGGGAAAAGGCCTACGGAAAAGCAGTTTGAAGATATGCTCGACAGCTATGTGCATTTGGATAATCCGGATTTTGCCGGGTCTGATGAAGTAGGAAGCGTAAGAACAGGAATTTTAAAACACCTGATGACTAAAAACAGCAGTACCCATCTGTATCATATAAAGCTTCCCTATAAAGTCGATACGCATACCGCAATGTATTATTTACATGCTTCGGGATATTCCTATCAGTCAGGTGAGATTATTGATATTATCTGGACAGGATATTGTTATCGTCCTTCCAATGCCATATCAAAGACAAAAACCCATATCAACAGAAGCACTGCCATTACAGCAGGACAATATGTCGGAACCGATTCCAGTGTTTATTTATGGTTTAAAGTACCGAATATCTACTATACAACATTCAGGTTAGACGCCATGAAAGTAGGTAACGGAACCATGTTAAAACAAGGAGATGTTCAGCTCACGGTAAGTGATCTGGCTCAGTTATAAACATATTGATTAAAGTCAGCCCTTTTAAATCCAGGATTTAAAAGGGCTTTTCTTTTTTATCCGGGAATCAGGTTTTGTGTATTTATTAAACTAGTTAAATGTACAGGTTTTTTTATCAGCCTACATTTGTCATATCAAAATTAAACAAACGGAAAATGGAAAATAGAATTTTAGGACTGCACCATATCACCGCAATTGCAGATAATGCCAAAAGAAATTTAGACTTTTATACTCAGGTTTTAGGCGTAAGGCTTGTCAAGAAAACCGTGAACTTTGATGATCCGGGAACCTATCATTTTTATTTTGGAAATGAAGAAGGTACGCCGGGAACAATTCTCACTTTCTTTCCCTGGGAAGGAATCGGAAGAGGGACCAACGGAAGCGGACTGGCTACGCATATCGGATATTCGGTTCCAAAAGGAAGTCTGGGTTTCTGGAAAAACAGATTACACCAGTTTAATATACAAGTTGAGGAAGGAGAGATTTTTGGTGAAAAATTAATCGCGTTTAAAGATCCGGACGGTTTACAGCTGCAGTTTATAGAATCATCAGCTCCTGATGACAGAAAAGTCTGGACAACGGATGATATTAAAGATGAAAATGCATTAAAAGGATTCCACAATATTACCCTGACTCTGAAAAAAGCAGATCTGACCATTAAAGTATTAACGGATATTTTTGGATATGATTTACAAAAACAGGAAGGAGGAAGATACCGTCTGGCAACAGATGCCATTGAAACAGCAAACCTTGTGGATATTATAGAAAATGATAAAATTCCGGCTGGAAGAAATGCAGCAGGAACGAATCACCATGTGGCATTCCGGGTGAAAGATGATAATGTACTAATGGAATTTCGTGAAAAAGTAATGTCAGCAGGCTTAAGCATTACTCCAAAAATCGACAGAGATTATTTCTACTCATTATATTTCCGAGAGCCGGGTGGCGTACTGTTCGAAATTGCCACAGACAATCCCGGATTCACCGTAGATGAACCTTTAAACGAATTGGGACGCAACCTAAAACTTCCGAAACAACATGAAGCATTACGTGAAAAAATAGAAGGTGTATTACCGAAATTATCATAGATCATTAATCAGTTTTCACAAACGGTATATCTTAGCAATAAACAATAAACAATATGGAAACAACACAAGTAGTTTTAGGAAACGTAAGAGGAGAAGTTCAGCTTTTTTCAGATGATCATAAAGCAGGAAAAATGGATATCTCGGTGATCGGACATAAATTAACCGTCTATCATACGGAAGTGAATGAAGAATATGCCGGAAAAGGTTTCGCCAAATTATTACTCGCCAAACTGGTTTCTTATGCCAGAGAAAATGATTTGAAAATCGTTCCGTTATGTCCATACGTTCATGCACAGTTCAAACGCAATCCCGAAGAATATAATGACGTTTGGCTGAAAGAACAGGAATAATCAGATAACAAATCACCTTTACATTAAAATCTATTAACCAACAGCAATCAACCAAAAACCAACAAACTATGTCACTTATCACAGGACTTCACCATGTCACAGCCATCACAGGCGATGCACAGGAAAATATAGACTTTTATACCGGAATTTTAGGACTTCGGCTGGTAAAAAGAACCGTTAATTTTGATTATTCTGAAGTCTATCACTTTTATTTCGGGGACGAGTTCGGAACGCCCGGGACGATCTTGACTACTTTTCCGTACGGCAAAGGTCTGGTAAACGGAAGGCATGGTAAAGGAATGCTGAACACAACAGCATTTTCAGTTTCAATAGATGCGCTGGACTATTGGCTGAACCGGCTGAACCAGTTTAATATTCCTTTCAAACAGCCTCAGCAGAGGTTTTCCGGCGAAGTTTTCATCTACCTTGAAGATTTCGACGGATTAGGACTGGAATTGGTTTTTAGTGATAAAGATGACAGAAAAGGCTACGATAACAAATTTATTCCGAAAGATTACGCCGTCAAAGGAATTCATCATGTGGAAATCTGGCTGGATGCATATGAAAGAACAGCGGCTTTGCTGACCACCCAAATGGATCATCAGATCATCGCCGAAAGCGCAGACCGTTTCAGATTCGGAACCGGTAATGCTCCCGGAAGGTATGTGGATCTGGTGTGCACTCCCAATGCTTTGAAAGGTCTGGCAGGAAGAGGAACCGTTCACCACGTTGCTTTTGCGACGCCAGACGCGCAGTCACAGCTTGAAATGATTGAAAAATTAAACAGATTCGGATTAGAACATACCGAAGTGAAGGACCGTAAATATTTCACTTCCGTATATTTTAAAGAACCGGGAGGTGTCTTATTTGAAATTGCCACTTCCGGGCCCGGATTCGATGCTGACGAGGAATTCGCTTCGTTAGGAGAGCATTTAAGCCTGCCTGAACAGTTTGAAGATAAAAGAGCACATCTGAATGATGTTCTTCCTAAATTTAATTATCCAACAGAAAAATACAGATAAAATGAGCCATATTTTAGATATTAAAACAACAGGGAAACCTTTGGAACAAGCCGAAAAAGCTTTAATAATGATTCATGGAAGAGGAGGAAGCGCACAGGATATTTTAAGCCTCTCGCAGCATTTAAATGTTGAAGATTATGCCTTATTAGCGCCTCAGGCAACCAACGGAAGCTGGTATCCGCTTTCATTTATAGCTCCTGTCGAACAAAATGAACCGTGGTTGTCGTCAGCTATTGAAACGATTGGAAAAACAGTGAAAAGTGCTTCAGATGCAGGAATTAAATCTGAAAATATTTATTTTTTCGGATTTTCGCAGGGAGCCTGTCTTACACTGGAGTTTTTAGCGAGAAATGCTCAGAAGTTTGGAGGAGCTGCAGCCATCATAGGCGGCGTTATCGGAGATAAGATCAATCGCGAAAATTATTCGGGAGATTTTGCCCGGACCCCGATTTTTCTTGGAACCAGCAATCCCGACTTCCATGTTCCGGTAGAAAGAGTATATGCGACAGCCAATATTTTAAAAGAAATGAATGCTGACGTTACCGAAAAAGTATATGCCAACTTCGGACATTCTATTAATCAGGAAGAAATGGAGCTGGCCAATACCTTGATTTTTAAATAGATTTCTTAAATACAAAAGCTACAAATATCAATAGGAACGGGCTTCAGCCCGTTTAAATAAAAATTTAAAAATCAATTGGCTTCAGCCAAAACTTAAATAATCTATACATTAGAGGAAACTTTGTCTTCTAGGCAAAAGAAGTATAAATAAAAAATTATGCACGAACAACTACTCTTAATACTGGGCCTTTTACTCATCGTCATGCTGCTGGTGATGCTTGCACAACGCATCAAAATTGCCTATCCCATTTTTTTGGTACTGGCAGGCTTGGGGATCAGTCTCATTCCGGGAGTTCCGGTATTAAAACTGGATCCGGAAATTATTTTTCTGATTTTTTTGCCGCCCCTTTTGTATGAAGCAGCATGGTATACCTCGTGGAATGATTTCTGGAAATGGAAAAGAACAATCGGATTACTGGCTTTCGGATTGGTTTTTCTCACTTCTTTAGTCGTAGCTTTTGCATCACAGGCCTTAATTCCAGGATTTACCCTGGCTTTAGGATTTCTGTTGGGAGGCATTGTCTCACCGCCGGATGCCGTAGCCGCAACAACAGTTTTAAAAGGATTGAAAGTGCCAAAAAGAACGGTAGCCATGCTGGAAGGTGAAAGTCTAATTAATGATGCATCATCATTAATTGTTTTCAGATTTGCACTGGCAGCAGTAATGACCGGGATGTTTTCGATGCAGGAAGCGACCGGGCAGTTTTTTCTGGTGGCTGGAATGGGCGTGGTTGTAGGAATCGCGGGCGCTCATATTTTTTATGCCATACACCGGTTTTTGCCGACCACACCGGCGATAGATGCTGCACTGACGGTCATGACCCCTTATATTTTATTTCTCAGCGCGGAACATTTTCACTTCTCGGGAGTCATGGCAGTGGTAAGCGGTGGATTATTCATGTCTTTCCGTTCGCATGAGATTTTTAAAACCGGAACGACAAGAATTAATATGACCGGAGTCTGGAATACCCTGATTTTTGTGATGAATGCATTGGTTTTTGTGCTGATAGGACTGGAACTTCCTGATATTATCAGCGGATTGGGAGAAACTTCCCTGACGGACGGGATTAAATATGGCCTGATCATAAGTGCAATTGTAATTGTGGTCCGTCTGTTGTGGATTTATCCGGTGGCTCACATTCCAAGATGGCTGAGCAAGAAGATCCGGAAAGATCCAAGCCCGGGATGGAAAAACCCGTTAATCATCGGTTGGGCAGGGATGCGTGGAGTGGTTTCTCTGGCAACGGCATTATCTATTCCGGTGATGATGAACGATCAGGCAGAATTTCCCATGAGAAATTTAATCATTTTCATTACGTTTGTCGTTATTTTTGTAACCCTGGTTTTTCAGGGGCTTACTCTTCCCCTGATCATTAAATTAACGAAAATCGGAGAAATAGATCCGATTTTACCATCCCACGAGCAGCAGGCTGCCATTCAGATCAGATTGGATAACCTGGCAGTAAACAGACTGAATGAAAGATATAAATCCAGTCTGAATAATAACAGCCTGGTTGAGAATTTCAAAAATACCATTGAGAATGACATCTCTGTTCAGGAAGGTCATCTGAATTCTCTGGAAATGTGCACCAACAGGCAGAATGACCTCAAAGAATATCATAAGATCATGCTCGATATTTTTGCAATGCAGCGTAAAGAATTGTTTAAAATAAAAAGAGAAAAACAGTTTAGTGATGACGAAATCAGGAGAGCTGAATCGCAATTGGATTTAAATGAATTAAAAATTACCGGGAATAAACATTTGTAGGGCCGTTGATCTTTATCGGTGAAATTGAAAATAAATGTATTCAATTTTTCTGATGGGAAAGTCTGAAGAAAAATTATTCTGTACAGCATCAATTTAACCAGAGGTGAAACTTGAATTATAACCCAAACTATTAACCATTAACAGATAACCAGTACTTTAAAAATAAAAATATACAATGAAAACACTACAATTTCTCGTGATCGGGAAAAACCAGGAAATACTGGACACCTTAAAAAGAATCATCGAAAACACAGAAGGCTGGAAAGCTGAAATACAAAGTAACGAAACACTGTGCTATGACTATATCCGGGAACATAAAACGGACATTGTTCTGCTGAGTTCGGGACTGGAGGAACAGTTTGAAAAAGATATTAAGGTTTTTTGTGAAAATTCAGATCAGGAAGTGAAGGTCATAGACCATTATGGCGGGGGAAGCGGACTTTTAAAGAATGAAGTTTACGCACTTTTTCCTAATTTGCAGCCGTAAACTTAATTTATGTTCGAAAATATCATTAAAAACGTCACACGATTCATTAATCTTAGTCAGGAAGAAGAAAATTTTTTCACCGATCTGCTCACCTGTCAGACGATTCCCAAGAAAACGGTTTTATTAAGAGAAGGAGAGGTATGTCAGTTTGAAGGCTATATCCAGAAAGGCTGTGTGAGAGTCTATTACCTGGATGATAACGGTTTCGAAGTGACGATTTTATTTGCTATTGAAGACTGGTGGACGAGTGATATTGCCTCATTTCAGGAACAGAAGCCTTCAAATCTCTATATTGAAACCCTGGAAGACTCAGAAATTTACCTACTGAATCCGGAATCAAAAGAAAAATTGTTAAAACAATATCCGAAATTCGAAAGGGTTTTCAGAATGTTGGTTCAGCGAAATTTATCAACACTTCAGAACCGCCTGGTGAATACCATATCAAAAAGTGCGTCGGACCGTTATTTAGAATTTGTGAAAGTATATCCCACGATTCCACAGAGAGTTCCACAGTATTATATTGCCTCTTATCTTGGGGTTTCAAAAGAATTTGTGAGTACCATCAGAAAGCGACTGGCTTCAAAGGATAAATGATTTTCAATTAATAAATCATTCAAAAAATTCCAATTACTGATAAGTTTAGTAAATACTTGAAATTTTTGGCAGGATGATTATATTTACAGATTACCGATCCTTTGTTTTTATTCCAAAAAAAGGTCTTATAAATTTTAATTTATCAGATACCCGAAAACTCAAATTTTATAAGAAAACTTTTTTATAGCCCTTTCTTATTCCAACAAAAAAATAGAACCAAAAAATATTTCAAAAGCGATTTATTAAACTAGTTAAATGCACAACATATTTTCTCTCCCTACATTTGCCTTATCGAAATCAAATAAATAACAACAGATATGGACAGAAAGGATTTTTTAAAGAAAGGATTATTGGGAACAGGAATGTTTGTAGCATCTGCCTCACTTGGAAATACCATGAAAAATGAGATTGACGAAATCGAGCCGCTTGAGCCCATCGGATACAATCATTTACCCAACCCTGAGTCAAAAATTAAAGACAATTCTGTGATTCATAAAGCAGATTCAAGAGGAAAGGCAGACCACGGATGGCTGGTGAGCAACCATACTTTCAGTTTTGCCAATTATCATAATCCGGAAAGAATGCATTTCGGAGTACTGAGAGTTCTTAATGACGATAAAGTAGAAGCAGGAAGAGGCTTCGGAACCCATCCTCACGACAATATGGAAATCATCAGCATTCCTCTGGAAGGTGATCTGGAACATAAAGACAGTATGGGGAATTCTGCAGTGATCAGAAGCGGAGATATCCAGGTGATGAGTGCCGGAACCGGAATTATGCACAGCGAATTTAATAAAAATACAGACCGCCCGGTTAAATTCCTTCAGATCTGGGTGTATCCTGATAAAAGAAATGTTATGCCGAGATATGGCCAGATCACATTAGACAAAACAAAAAGTCAAAATACGTTTCAGCAAATTCTTTCTCCCAATGCTGATGATGAAGGAGTCTGGATTCATCAGGATGCCTGGTTTCACTTGGGAAACTTTAAAAATCAAACCGAAACCAATTATCAGCTGAAGAAAAAAGGAAACGGAGTGTATGCTTTTATTTTAAAAGGAAGCGCAGAAATTGAAGGTCAGCCATTAGAAAAAAGAGATGGCTTCGGAGTTTGGGATATTACCGATCTGACTATAAAAACAACAGCGGAAGGAACTGAAATTCTGTTAATGGAAGTACCGATGTCAATGTAACAGAAAAATTAAACAGATACTCCTGTAGGAGTGAAATATAGTGTGGTTTGAAGACCCGGGTTTTTTAGTCCGGGTCTTTTTGTGTAAAAAAATACAACTGTTTTTATGGTATTGGTATTTGATTGTGAGTTGTGTATAGTATGTTCCGTTATCTAAAAAAAGACAAATATCTCTCGGTGGGCGAAAAAAATGGGAAAATGAATAAATAAAAAAAATATCCATTCCTTATCCCACATCAATGTGAAATTGTCACCCAAAAACTACCTTTGATAAACACCCGACACCCGACACCCGACACCCGACACCCGACATCCGACATCCGACACCCGACACCCGACACCCGACACCCGACATCCGACATCCGACATAAACTATCCAAAACCAAAAAACTGGAAAAAGTATATCTGCTGGCAGGTCCGTCTTTCTTTGAAGTGGCAGGCGGCGGAATTAAAATGCAATTGCTGAGGTGAATAAGAAATAATAAACTGGTTTTCGTTAACATATTGGAAGGTGTATAACAACTAAACGATGTGGGTTGAGAATTGTTTAAACGGAAACCCTGCTCGTATAGGGATACAGGAAAATTTCATAAAAAAGGCCGTTTTCACGAGTTGTGAGACGGCCTCATTATTAATATTTTCATTTTATTCGAGTAAACTAGCTCCTTTTTGAATCTCAGTAACTTCTGTAATTTGCTTTAAATTGAAATGTCTAATATTCCCATCTCTTAAAAAGCAATTTGCCACAATAAAAACATAGTCTTCATTTTCAAGGTCATTTGTATGATAATCTCTAGAAATAACTTTGATTATTCTTTTAGTCATTCTATCTAATTTATCTTTATAAGTTATTAAAAAGTAATTGCCATTTACGAAAATATCTTCCGTAATTTGTTTAAATGTTAAACCGTAGCTTGGATAGTTATTTCCAAAAACTGATTTTTTAGGAATGAGATTAATAGTATTAAAATGCAAATTTGAATTTTCAGATCTTATATCGCTTAACGATATTGAAGAAATCTTTTGTTGAAGGTAATCAAAGTAGTTTAATTTATAATAATAATGATTAAATATTATCTCCTTTGGATTGGCTAAAGTTTTGGCTGCAATTGAGATATTATTGTTTCTTTGTAATATTAGTACAAACCTATCATTTAAGAAAGATTTAAAAAAATCAATATAAATGTTTTGATTTATAATTAGGCCTAAAATGTTTGATGGGATAAATTCTTCAGAATATGTTGTTGTTTTGTGGTTGTACCATTTGCATTTGAATAGGTATTTAGAACAAGCTTTCTCTAATTGAGCGTTTCGAGAAGAGAATTTTTTTTCCTCTTTATTTTTTACAATATCTACAATCGTCATTACAGGAGGTAAAAAGTCAAGGTGATTATTTTCTTTTTCAGTACGTTTTCCATTTGAACTGTCAATAAATACCTTCTTTTTATTTAACTCAAAATCTACGTTTTTTAGACAAACAAGTTCATTTACATATTTATCTTTAAGAAATTCTAAATCATAATTTTCAATAGAATTAAATTCATATAAATTCAAATATGATTTTATTGGTTTTAATAATTTTATTTGACTTTCTTTAATCCATTTATCTTGATATTTTCCATCTTTATGTGAATAATAAATACACTTAAATTGCTTTTCAAAAAGTTTGCCAGTTACAGTATCATATTCATCTTTATTTAATATTTCTGAAATCACCATGATAGGTGGAATCATATCAGCATTAGCTGATATTTTTATAAAATTATTATCGTAAGTATAAGGATGATTTTTAAGACAGACAAAATCACCGATGGAAATATTTCCCATAATTTAATTTATTTTCGCGGTTATCTGGCAAATATAATAATAAATATGTATTTTTGGATGCTTGTAAAAAGGAGTGTAATTACAACTAGATTAAGATAATAGGTTTTTACTAAAAACTTACTTATAACAAATGGGTTATGAGGTTTAAAGATTCGAATACTTCTTCCCAATTTTGAAGGTTGAAGTACGACAATAGGATAATAGCCACAAATTTAGTGATAATTATAGTAGGTTCCAAATACCTAATTGATTTTATTAATTTATCTGTCATCATCTTGACGGGGTTTAATTATATATACACAGTTCTTCACGATAAGCTGAATAAGCTCTAAAGCTATTTCTATTAATTACGGAAATATTGATGACTCAGTAACTGGGTACTTATCTTGCGAAAGCGTATGTAATTATAAAACGATATTGACTTTTTACAAGCTTTTTTATGAATAAAAGACCAGATTGGATAAAAGAAAAAGGCTATTTACATCTTTCACCTTCTCTTAAAATAGGAGAAGACTGGAAAAGATACTCTCATAATATTACAAATAAAAGTTATGTAGCAAAATATGCTTTTTATCCTCTTATACATACTGTTTTAAAAGATAGAAAATATAAAAAGGGGGATGCTGAAAGACATAAGCATAACAAAAGGAGACATTCTCATTTTCATAAAGATACTAACCAAGCAGAAAAAACACATAAGCTTCGCCCATTACACTATGCAAGTCATATGGATGCTCTTGTCTACGGATATTATAAATTTCTTTTAGATAATTTGTATGAACAAAAACTAAAAGAAAATCCTTTATTAAATTCTTGTGTAAATGCCTATCGTAAAATTGCTATTTCCGAAGAGGATGAAAGGGGGAAAAGTACTATTCATTTTGCGAAAGAAGCTATTGATGAGATTAAAAAAAGAGGAAATGATCAAGAGGTTTGTGTTTTAACTTTCGATTTAAAGAGTTTTTTTCCAAGTTTAAATCATCAGTTTTTAAAGCAAAAATGGAAATGGCTTTTAAATGTAGATGAACTGCCAAAAGATCATTATAATGTTTTTAAAGCATGTACAAAATTTCGCTATGTACTTCTTGACGATTTAAGAGTTCAAAAAGAAAATAGGAAAGGGCGAAGATTAGGTTTTGATGAAGCGAAACTTGCTAAAATTAGAAAAGAAAAAGGGTTTAAATGTTTTTTTGAAAGTAATGAAGAATTTCGAAAAACAATTAAAGAAGGAAAGTTAAGAATATATAGTAATCCTTTTACTAGAGATAAAATTAGTGTTGGAATTCCACAAGGTCTTCCTATAAGTGCTCTTCTTGCTAATATATATTTATATGATTTTGACTTAAAAATAGTTATTAATCTTGTACAAGAAATGGGAGCTTACTATAAAAGATATTCCGATGATATTGTCATAATTTGCAAGCCTAATCAAACTGAATATATTGAAAAATACATTTATGATTTAGTTGAGGAAAGCAAAGTTGAAATAAGTAAAAATAAGACAGAGAAATTTATTTTTAGAAATGTTATTTATTCCCCCAAACATAATGATAAGAGATTAGCATGCTTTAAAATAAATAAATTGACTCAAAAAGAAATAGAAACTCCACTATTATATTTAGGCTTTGAATTTAGGGGATATAAAACGGTAATTAAATCAGCTAATCTGTCTAGTTATTATAGAAAGATAATTTCTATAACCAAAAGAAGATGTAAAAGAGCCAGAACTTTATTACACAAGAATCCTGAAGCTAAAAAGGCAGTTTATATCAATCAGATTAAAAAGCTTTATAATAAGCCTTTAAAAATTAATGATTCTGAAAGTACAGAGCTTAAGAAACAAACGAGGAAAAGATATTCTTTAGTTAAAAATGAAAGAGGATTCTATGAATTTTCACATTACTCTGCAAATAATAAAAAAGAATCGAATTATTATTCTTATATAAAAAGATGCTGTGTAATATTTGAAGAAGATCATTTCATGAATCAGATTAGAAAAAGAAAACATATAGTTTTTACAGCGATTGACAGACATTTGAATAAAAAATAAATAAATTTTCTTTATAATTTCGGATCTTGCTCTGTTTCAATCATCAAGTGATAACTCTCAACTAAATTAGCGAAAGTCAAAAAAATTCCCGATTTTTGCAACCCTTCAATAATTCCGAAATTCATGAAACTTTGTATTGCCGAGAAACCCAGTGTTGCCAGAGATATTGCTAAAGTATTGGGCGCTACCATGCCTAAACAGGGCTATATGGAAGGGAACGGCTACTGTGTGACGTGGACGTTCGGACATCTTTGCACGCTGAAAGAACCTCACGATTACGGTCCACAATACAAATCCTGGAATCTTTTTTTACTGCCGATCATTCCGAATAATTTTGGGATCAAATTAATTCCCAACAAAGGTGTTGAAAATCAGTTTAAAGTGATCGAAAGATTAGTCGGAGAATGTGATGAGGTCATCAACTGCGGGGATGCCGGGCAGGAAGGAGAACTGATTCAACGGTGGGTTCTGCAGAAAGCTAAATGTAACAAACCTATACAGCGTCTGTGGATTTCATCCCTTACCGAAGAGGCGATTAAAGAAGGTTTTGCCAATTTAAAACCTTCCGAAGATTACAAAAACCTCTATCTCGCGGGAAATGCAAGAGCGATTGGAGACTGGCTGTTGGGAATTAACGCCACCCGGCTTTTTACAAAAAAATTCGGGGGGAATAAAGCCGTTCTTTCCATCGGGAGAGTACAGACGCCCACGCTGGCCATGCTGGTGCAGCGACAAAAAGAGATCGATGCCTTTACCACAGAAGAATATTGGGAACTCAAAACCAAATACCGTGACGTTATCTTCAATGCGGCCATCGACCGTCTGAAAACTTTAGAGCGTGCCGAAAAAGGCCTGGAATATCTTAAAGTCAATCCCTTTGAGATTGTTTCATTTGAAATCAAAGAAGGAAAAGAGAAAAATCCGAGACTCTTCGATCTGACCGGTCTTCAGGTGGAAGCCAATAAAAAATACGGATATTCAGCAGAAAATACCTTAAAGTATATTCAGAGTCTTTACGAAAAGAAACACGTCACCTATCCGCGTGTTGATACCACTTATCTATCGGACAGCTTATATCCTAAGATAGAAGGCATCCTCCGGAAAATGTATTTCTATCAGGAGTTGGTTGCACCCTTACTGGAAGCACCGATTCCAAAGTCGAAAGCTGTTTTTGATGATGCGAAAGTCACGGATCACCATGCCATTATTCCGACCGAAGTTCCGCCATCCCAGAACCTGAGCAGGGAAGAGAAACTGGTTTACGATCTGGTTGCGAAAAGGTTTATTGCTGTATTCTATCCCGAATGTAAAATTTCAAACACCCTGGTAGAAGGACAGGTAGGAACCATTCCGTTTAAAACAAGCGGTCGGCAGGTTCTTGAGCCCGGCTGGAGAGCCGTGTATGCAAAAGATACCAAAGAAGAACCCACGGATAAAGAAAAAGATAAAGAAGAGGAGCAGACCATTCCTGAGTTTACAGTCGGGGAGACCGGACCTCATGATCCGATGATTCACCAGGGAAAAACGTCCCCTCCGAAACCTTATACGGAAGCAACTCTTCTGAGGGCCATGGAAACTGCCGGAAAGCAGGTGGAAGATGAAGAACTCCGGGAACTCCTGAAAAATAACGGAATCGGAAGACCTTCCACCCGGGCCAACATTATCGAAACACTTTTCAAAAGAAAATACATCGAGAAGAAAAGGAAAAACTTAATTGCTACCCAAACCGGAATTCAGCTGATTGACACTATTGAAGACGAATTGCTGAAAAGTCCGGAACTGACGGGAGAATGGGAATCTAAGCTTCGTAAAATCGAAAGCGGTGAATATGAAGCCAACCATTTTAAGGAAGAACTGATCCAGATGGTTACGGAGCTTACCAAAAAAGTAGTGGACGGAAAAGCGAAGGTATTTACCCTGCATGAAGAAAAAGAAGAAGTTAAAGAAAAGAAAAAACGCGAACCCGCAGCAAAAAAAGAACTTCAGTCCTGGGAGGAAACGAAATGCCCGAAATGCAAAGAACATCATTTAATAAAAGGAAAAACAGCGGTAGGGTGTTCGGATTTTAAAAATTGCGGCTTTAAAATATCTTTCGATATTTTTGGAAAAAAGATATCGGACAAACAGCTGTTGGATCTGGTTTTAAAAGGAAAAACTTCAAAGCTGAAAGGTTTTACCACACATCCTGAAAGTTTAACGGAAGGCGTGTTATTACTCTCTGATCATTTTCAGGTTGAGCTTAATTAATCTTTTTCACCCGGATTTTGTCCTTGTTGTTAACAGATACTACGAACATTGTTCTTGATATTATCAACAACCGGCCGGTTCACTTTGAACTCCGGTTTTAAATTTGTGCTCCCGGTATAGAATATTTGGATAATTTGTCTTTACATTTACCATTCAAATAACAATCCATGACCCCCGAAAAAAAACAACTTATCACCGACAGCTTCAGCCGCTCCGAGACCTTAAAATTCTATAAAGCGGAACTCCTTGAAGTCGATACCGATTTCATTTCCATGAAAATCCCGAAAATGGAACTGATGACCAGAAAAGCCGGCATGTTCAACGGAGCCATGATTGCTTCCCTGGTGGATGTCTCTTCGGGATACGCTGCCGTAAGCCATTACCCGGAAGACTGTTATGTCGTCACCGTAGAACTGAAAGTAAACTATTTAAGACCCGCCATTGGTGATGCGCTGGTTTCAAAATCCTATGTGGTAAAAGGAGGCGCAAAAATCAGTGTCATCAGAACCGAAATTTATGTGGTGGATGACCACGAAACCTCCGAAAGTCATGTCGCAACGTCACTGGTAACCATGATGAAGATCAAATAACGCCTTATCTAAGATTATTTGGAGCTTTTCCGGCTCTCCGTACTCGCTATTTCCGGGATTTTGGCAAGCCGGAGGCTTGCCGAAATCCCGGAAATGAGCTCAGACAGATACTGCGATCCGGGCTAAAATGACGGTGACACTCTTCAATATTGGGTAACAACTACAAACTTTTATCCTGTAGAGCATTGCACAGATGATTCCCTGGAGTTGATAATTTACTTGACAATAAATTTAAACTCATTCACCTACATTCCCTGTACATGATTCAGTTCAGCCTTAAAAATAGAATAATCTGTAATGACATGACTGGCAGGTTTTTCACCAAACAGCATCCTGTTATTTCATCTCGTTATGCCGATTGGAACGCCTTTTGCAAGCTCAACATCAACTTTAAAAAAATCCACCGCTATGAACTTATTAATACGACTTTTTATAACGGCCATCGTTGCCTTTCTCTTAACCAAAGTTTTGCCGGGAGTCCATTTTGAAGGATTCTCTACAGCCATTATATTTGCTATTGTTCTAGGACTTTTAAACCTGACCATCAAGCCGATTTTGAGCATCTTTGGATTACCTTTAACCATCATCACACTTGGGTTTTTTGCACTGGTGATTAATGCTTTGATCATTCTGATAGCTGATTATTTCATTGACAGTATGGAAGTCAGCGGTTTCTGGTGGGCCTTTATCTTCAGTATCTTACTGTCGATTATCACCTCTTTTGCCAATTCGATGTTCTCGGATGCAGATTAAGACACTATATTCATATCACGATAGAAAATCCCGGTCATATTTCTGATCGGGATTTTTATTATTGATTTCTGATTATTTTATTCATATTCTGTTCCATCATTAGTTTTTCCTATGCCAATTTTATCAGTTCCTTACAGGTTTTTACTTCATCATTGATTCAATAAAATTTTGTAAAATAGTTAAGGCCAAGTTAAATTGGTTGGGCGAAGCCTGAAAATACAGCTTCATCAGATCAACGCAATTGATCCTTCTTTGTCTCTTTATCACAACCCTACTATAAATAACTTTGCGTCAAAATATAAACTCTGAGATAAAACAGATCATCAGAATTGCTAAATCGTTTTACATTGAAATCATCACCGCTTCTGAATTACATCTGATAAATGTTTTATTAATTTGAATTTTAACCACATTTGCATACCTTTGGAAATCTTTGAATTAAACAGGAATTTATGAAACTTAAGTACAGTCTGCTGGCTTTGGCAGCTCCGCTCTTAATGAATGCACAACAAGTAATGACGCCTGAGATCCTTTGGACTTTGAAAAAAGTGGGAGTACAGGCCGTTTCCCCGGATCAGTCTTCACTGATCTACAAAATAGGACAGGTTGACCTTAAAACCGAAAAAACAAAAAATGAGACCTACTTTTTAAATGTTCTGAACCATCAGTCAACAAAAATAGATTTCGGTAAAAAAGCATTGATTCAGTGGGATAAAAACGGAATTTATGCCCAGGAAGGAGATAAAATCTATCTTTCAAAAGACAGTGGGAAAAGCTGGTCAGAATTTTATACCATCGGGGAAGCAGACAACATCGTCATTTCTCCGGACGGCAAAAAAATAGCCTTCAGCAAGCAGGTTTTGGTAGAAAATCTCATGGGGAAAGATAAATATTCTGATACTCCGAAAACCACGGCCCAGGTTTATACAGATCTGAACCACAGGCACTGGGATTATTTCAATGAAGGAAAGTATAACCACGTATTTGTAGTAAATACCTCTGCAGCGGTAGATTCTGCAAAAGACTTACTGGAAGGTAAAACCTGGGATTCCCCGCAAAGACCTTTCGGCGGTGCTGAAGATTTTATCTGGAGCCCGGACTCTGCACAGCTTTTATATGTTACCAAACCCAAAAGCGGTAAAGAATATTCTACAAGTACCAATACCGATATTTTTGCCTATGATCTGGCTTCCGGATCAACAAAAAACCTAACGGAAACCAACAAAGGATACGATGTTAATCCGAAATTCAGTCCCGACGGTAAATCATTAATCTGGCAGAGTATGGCCAGGGACGGATATGAAGCAGACAAAAATGATATCAAGCTTTTAGACTGGAAATCCGGTAAAACCTCAAATCTTACCGAAGGGTGGGATGAAAGTGTTTCCGGAGATGTTTTCTGGAGCGGAGATTCAAAAAATATTTATTTCACGGCAGCTTTTAAAGGAACCAAGCAGCTGTTTTCTGTAGATCCTAAAAGTGCTAAAGTTCAGCAGATTACAAAAGGTAATTTTGATGTGAACGAAATATTTGCGGATACCAAAAATTTTCTTCTCGTAGGAAGAACTGATGTGAACCATGCTACAGATCTTTTCTCGGTAAATGTGAAAAACGGGGAAATGAAGCAGGTTACCGAAGCCAATAAAGATGCTTATGCAAAATTGGCCCAGGGAAAATCAGAATTAAAAATGGTGAAAACTTCGGACGGTAAAGAAATGGGCGTATGGTTCCATTATCCTCCCAACTTTGATCCCAATAAAAAATACCCGACTTTAGTATACTGCCAGGGTGGACCGCAATCTGCCTTAACGCAATTCTTCAGTGTACGGTGGAACTTTGCACTGATGGCCGCCAACGGATATATCGTAGTGGCTCCCAACCGTCGCGGAATGCCGGGATGGGGAACAAAATGGAATGAAGAAATTTCCAAAGACTGGGGCGGGCAGCCGATGAGGGATTATCTTGCAGCCACAGACTATGCCAAAACATTACCGTATGTTGATGGAGACAGAGTTGCAGCAGTAGGCGCAAGCTATGGTGGTTACAGCGTATTCATGCTGGCCGGGATTCACGAAAACAGATTCAAAACGTTCATCGCTCACGATGGCTTATTTGATATGAAATCCTGGTACCTGACCACAGAAGAACTTTGGTTTGCCAACTGGGATCTGGGCTCTCCCTGGGAAAAGCCCCTTCCGAAAGCATACACAGAATTTAACCCAAGCAATTTTGTTGAAAAATGGAACAAACCGATTATGATCGTTCAGGGCGGAATTGATTTCCGTGTACCTTATGAGCAGGGACAGGAAGCATTTCAGGCTGCGAAACTCAGAGGCTTAAAATCCAAGCTGGTCTATTTCCCTAATGAAAACCACTGGGTGCTCCATCCTCAGAACGGATTGGTCTGGCAGCGAGAATTCTTTGACTGGTTAAAGGAAACACTCTAATTGGTTTCACTTGCAGAATATTAGCAAAAAATATTTACTTTAATCAATACGAGCGGGCTTTAGCCCGCTTTTTGTTTCTAAAATTCAGAAGGCTTTAGCCAAAATGAATATTTGAATCATGCAAAACAGAATCTCTTCATTTCCACCAATTATCGACCCATCATCCGAAATCTTGATTTTAGGTTCTATTCCCGGCGTAAAATCTTTGGAAAAACAACAGTATTATGCCCATCCCCAAAATAAATTCTGGAAAATTATCTGTGAATTACTTAATGAAACATTCACGGATAATTATGCTGAAAGAATTGATATCATAAAGAAAAACCATATTGCCGTTTGGGATGTGATCGATTCCTGCGAAAGAAAAGGCAGCCTGGATTCGGAAATCAGGAATGAAGAAGCCAATCAGATCGGAGAACTTTTAGAAGAATATCCCAATATAAAAGCGATATTTTGCAATGGAGGGAAATCGTATAAAAACCTGCAGAAAATACTGGGGAAGAACTTTAGACTCCCAATCCACATATTGCCGTCTACAAGTCCTCTTCATACCATTTCCTTCGAGAAGAAACTGGAAGAATGGAAAGCCATTTTAGAATATTTATAGAATAATATCCGGAAATTACCTGGCCGAAGAGCATGATACCAAGGGAAAAATTACACTTTAAGGTATTTTCTCAATCCCTCAAGCAGCCTCAGCTGGTTTTTCGTTCTGTCCAGGTTGTGATCATCATATTTCACTGCGTAATACTTATTACCATTTAAGTGATCCGTCAAAAAACGTACTTCCTGAATATATATTACCACTTGTGCTGCATAATCCAGATTTTCAGATTCCTCCGGGGTTAATCTTTCTTTAAGATGAAACAGAAAGCCTTCTTTTACGGCATACATTTCAGCATTAAAATTGTCTGTGGCATTTCCATCATCTTCATGGGTCGAATTGGTATAGGACTGGATCATGGTTCCGAAATCGTATAAAATGGTAGAAACCATCACGGTATCCATATCAATGACAGCTAGCGCTTCAGCATTTTCATCAAAAAGAATATTACTGATTTTAGCGTCAGCGTGGATGATTCTTTCGGGAAGCCATTTATTTTTGATCAGTTCAATCCATCGGTTGGGTAAAAGTAAGAGATGATTTGTCAGTTCTATTTCTGCTTTCGCTTTTTCGATTAAATCAGGATCTGCGTCTCTCAGTGCTCTTTTATAATCTGAAATCCTCTTTTCAAAATTAGTGAAATCGGGTAGGGGGTCTGCTATTTCGGGTCCATCGCCTGTATTGACAATATCAAGAAAATGACCGAATGCTTTTGCTGCCTCATAAGCTGTTTCTTTAGAGGGTACTTTTAAAAAAGTCGTACTGCTTTCGATATAATGTTGCATTCTCCAGGGCTGTCCGCTTTTGTCATAAACCAGGAGCTGCTGATTGTAGGCCGGAACAGGATCAATAATGATCAGCTCGTAATGATGAGACTGAAGCTGGGCATTGATTAGCAGGTGATTAGTAATTAGACTGTCTGGATTTTTAAAAACCTGATTATTGATTTTCTGGAGAATATATTTTTTATCTTGATCATAATTTTCCAGAAGATAGGTAGAATTAACCAAACCGTTGGTAATCGGTTGGATATCATAACAATCAATGCCAATAAATTTTCTGACAATAAGGTCTAATTCCATAAATCTTCAGGATATCGGTTTTGCTGAATCTGACGGATAATATTGTTTTTGAGCATGATTTTATCCTCTGCATAGGTCATTCCCATCCACTGAGAGGGTGATGACTTTACCCGTACTTTTATTTTTTCTTCATTAATCATGTTCTGTACTGCGACAGGAATATAAAATTCTTTTTCAGGAGAAGGAGATGACCGCATGAAATCAGTAAAGTACGTTTCCAGAGAATTAAAAAAAGCAGGATGAAAAACAAAAAAATTCATCGAAACTAAAGTATCGGAACTGATCTCTACATTAATATCTTTTTCGGTATACACAATCACATTATTTTCTCTTCTTACGGAAGTTTGTTCCTCAATTTTTAATAAATAATTTTCATGATCCAGCGTACAGATTCCTCTGGCAACCCTACCGTTTTTACTTAACGTAGTTTCGACGGGATAAGCAATTAATTCAGACCGTGTAGCAGAAATAGCTCCTGAATCCATCTCTTCTGATGCCAACTGGTAGATTTCTTTACCATAAAAATCATCCGCATTGATGACAGCGAATAATTCCTCAATTACATCTTTTGCACAGAGAACAGCATGTCCGGTTCCCCACGGTTTCTTCCGGAAGGAAATATTCTGATTTGCAGGAACTCCTGTTTCCATCTCCTGATATACCCAGACCAGTTCGAAATTCCTCTGTACCGATATATTCCTTAATCTTTCTAAATAATTACCGGGAAGAAACCGGTTTATTACGATAACTATTTTATTAAAGCCGGCTTCTAAAGCATCGTAAATAGAATATTCCAGAATAGGGGAACCCTTTTCTAAAATGCCGTCCACCTGTTTCAGTCCTCTGTAACGGGTTCCTAGCCCTCCAGCCAGTATGAGAAGTGTTTTCTTACAGTTCATCGGTCATCCCAAATACAGGTTTACGGTTTTGATACTGTCCTCTTGTGAAATCCGGAATGTCAATCGCCTGTCCGCCCTTAGCAATCGATTCTTCGCTGAGTGGCGTTATGGAATACCAAGCAGCAAGATCATATACATCCATCGGAAATTCAATATTTTTTTTAATACATTCGATAAAAGTGTTCATTACAAAAAAGTCCATACCGCCATGTCCGGCACCAGTGGCCTGATTCTCATACTTCTTCCACATAGGATGGTCATATTCTTTCAGCCATTTTTCGGAATTATCCCAACGGTGGCTGTGATTCATTATTTTTTCAAAATAGATATGTCCCTGGTCCGGTCCGCCAGATCCGAAATCCTGCCACAGGCCTCCTGTTCCCTGGATCCGGAACCCCAGATCATAAGGTCTCTGAAGACTCGTATCATGGGTTAAAAGTATGGTTTCCCCATTTTCACAGGCAATTTGAGTGGTTACGACATCGCCCTGATTAAATTTTACTTTAGCATTCGGATGATTTTCTCCACCCTTCGGATGTTCTGCAATATATTGGTGAAGCCCAATCGATTTAGAGGAAAAAGAAGACAGTCTGGTGAGCCGGTTTCCACGGTTGATATCCATAGCCATTGCGACAGGACCTAAACCATGGGTAGGATAGAGCTCCCCATTCCGTTTTACATAATGTTCCGTTCTCCATTTTGCCTCACTGAAGCCTTTAGCTCCGAATTCTACCCCTGAATTATAGGGTGTAATCCCATCATTGAATAAAACTCCGCGGAGATCATGCTGATAGCCGCCGCGCCCGTGGACAAGGTCTCCAAACAACCCTTGGCGAACCATATTCAATACCGCCATAATATCTCTCCGGTAGCACACGTTTTCCATCATGAAAATAGGAACTTTTGTCTCCTCATAAGCTTTCACAAAGTCCCAGCAGTCCTGAAGTTTTATTGCTCCCGACACTTCCATACCCACAATCTTTCTGGCCCGCATCGCTTCCACTCCTTGGATAAGATGCCACTCCCAGGGAGTAGCAATGACAACAGCATCAATATTCTTCAGCTTCAGAAGATTCCTGTAATCATATTCACCATCAGAGAATTCCCTGGCTGCGGGTCTGTTGTATTCCTTCAACATTTTTTGACATTCGGAAAGCATACTTTTGCTGGGATCCGCAAAGGCTATAATTTCAGTATCATTTCTTTTGGCAAGAAGTTTTACATGTTCCCGTCCCCTGAGCCCAACGCCGATGAAACCGATCCTTACTTTTCTATCGGTGGCAAAACCTTCGGAGTAGGCAAATAATGAATTAGGAAGGACAAGGGCTCCGAAACCTGCCAGAGCAGCCGTCTTAATAAAACTTCTACGCGAATTATTCATACATGTATTTTATTTTAAAGATATTAAAATATCATTACTGAAATAAGAATAGTGCTAAATTATCAGAGTCAGTACATTAATCCGTTATTTTACATTAATTTTATTTTGAAATATTGTTAAAACAGCGTGTTTTATACTGTTCAGAAGGGTTTTGGTTTAAAATCCTATTTTTCAATAGTGTATACCTCTTCATAAGGCTGAATCAATACCCAGCCGTGCCCGGAAAATTTCATCTGGAATTCTTCGCCGCTTCCCCTGCCGATTAAACTTCTAAAAGAAACATTGGTCTTTAGTTCCGGACTCAGGTTTCCCGACCATGCCACCGTAGCATTAGGATCTGTAAAAACAGGATTTTCCGGTGTCACCAATAATGTCAAAGGATCTCCGTGGGTGGTAATCGCAATATGTCCTGTTCCGGAAAGCCTAACCTGAAATAAGCCTCCTGATAGTACTCCGGCAACACTCTTTAACATTGTAATTTCATTCTTAATGCGCTCTTCGTGAGCCAAAACATCATTACCGTTCACACAGACCGATTCGTTATTCAGGTACAGAATACGAACTTTTTTTCCGGAATCGGCAACATACAATTCCCTGTCCCTTCAGCTTTCATCAGCCTGGCACCCTCACCGCTGATCGCCTTTTTCAGAAGATTACCCCATCCTCCGGAAAGCATTCCCTGCTTTTCAAACATAATATTTCCGATGTAGCCAACCATACTTCCTGCTTTAGTCCAGACAGACTGGCTGTTTAGGTTAATCTCCAGCAGCTGAGGTTTTTCAAGCTCGAAATAATCTCTTTCCATCGGATTCTCTTGGGTTTCATTTACAAAAGATTCAATTGAATATTTACTCATGAGTTTATTTTTTGTAACTCAAAACTAAACTTTTTCTGTGTTAAAAATAGCCGTAATAGCACGGTTTTTCATTTCATTTCAAATAATACTTGACAAAGGGGTCCCGAATGTCGTATATTTGCACCTCGAAAATTACACCTTGTAATTTCAATAAATTTTTAAACCGTAATTTAAAAAATGAAGACATCCGATTTTAACTTCGACCTTCCTGCAGAATTATTGGCAGAACACCCGGCTGAGCACAGAGATGAAGCCAGATTAATGGTTCTTGACCGTAAAACCCAAACCATTGAGCATAAATTATTTAAAGACGTTGTAGATTACTTTGACGAAAAAGATCTTTTCATCTTTAACAATACGAAAGTTTTTCCTGCCCGTCTTTACGGAAATAAAGAAAAAACAGGGGCTAAAATTGAAGTTTTCCTGTTAAGAGAGCTTGATAAAGAAACCCGTGTATGGGATGTTCTGGTGGATCCTGCCAGAAAAATCAGAATCGGTAACAAATTATTCTTTACAGAAGACGAATCTCTGGTAGCTGAGGTGATCGATAATACCACTTCCAGAGGAAGAACATTAAGATTCTTATTCGATGGTTCCTACGAAGAGTTCAGAGCCAAATTGAAGGAACTGGGTGAGACACCGCTTCCTAAATATATCAAAAGAGATGTTGAGCCTGAGGATGCAGAAAGATACCAGACGATCTATGCTAAAATCGAAGGCGCTGTAGCAGCACCTACTGCAGGTTTACACTTCTCCAGACATTTGATGAAGAGATTGGAAATCAAAGGAATCGATTTTGCTGAAGTTACGCTTCACGTAGGATTGGGAACTTTTAACCCGATTGAAGTAGAAGACCTTTCTAAACATAAAATGGAGTCTGAAGAAATCATCATCGATGAAAAAAATGCTGATATCATCAATAAAGCGGTAGATGCCCACAGAAGAGTCTGTGCAGTAGGCACCACTACAATGAGAGCCCTGGAAACTTCTGTTTCCTCAAACAAAAAGATTTCAGCGTTCCAGGGATGGACTAATAAATTCATCTATCCGCCTCACGATTTCGGAGTAGCCAACACCATGATTACCAACTTTCACACGCCAAAATCTACATTAATTATGATGATTGCAGCGTTCGCCGGAAGAGATTTCATTATGCAGGCCTACGAAGAAGCAGTAAGAGAAAAGTATAAATTCTACTCTTACGGAGATGCCATGTTAATTTTGTAATTAATTTTAAATTATAGATTATAAATTTTAGATTATGTCCCAACTTTAATGGTGGAATTTAATCTAAAATTTATAATTTAAAATCTATAATCATACTATTTTGAAAGATATCCGTACGTTATCACTGAACCAGCTTCAGGACTATTTTGAGTCTTTGGGAGAAAAACCGTTTCGTGCTAAACAGGTTTATGACTGGTTGTGGAGTAAAAATCTCCATTCGATAGATGAGATGACGAATCTTTCGAAAACCCTTCGGGAAAAAATTTCCGAAGAATATACCATTAATCCGGTCTCTGTAGATCTGCTTCAGAAAAGTACGGACGGAACCATCAAAAACGGAGTGAAACTTCATGACGGTTTATTGGTAGAATCGGTATTAATCCCTACGGAAACCAGAACCACCGCTTGTGTTTCCTCACAGGTCGGATGCTCACTGAACTGCGAATTCTGCGCAACGGCCAGGCTCAAACGAATGAGAAATCTTGAAGTCGCTGAAATAGTGGATCAGGTAGCTTTAATCGACAGCCAGAGTAAAATGTATTTTGACAGGCCACTTTCCAATATCGTGTTTATGGGAATGGGAGAGCCGATGATGAATTACAAAAATGTAGTGGAAGCCATCAGAAAAATTACCCAGCCGGAAGGTTTGGGGATGTCACCAAGAAGAATTACCGTTTCTACTTCAGGAATTCCCAAGATGATCAGAATGCTGGCCGATGATGACCTGCGTGTAAAACTCGCTTTATCCCTTCACTCTGCCATAGAATCGAAGCGGAATGAGATTATGCCGTTTTCGGACAAATTCCCTTTAACGGATATCATGGAATCTCTTCAGTACTGGTACCAGAAAACGGGATCTGTTATTACTTTCGAATACTGTGTCTGGAAAGGCATCAATGATACCGATGAAGATATCAGGGCATTGATTAAATACTGTAAACAGGTTCCTTCCAAAGTGAATTTAATCCAGTATAATCCCATCGGAGACGGAAAATACGATAAATGCAACAAGCAGGCAGAAGAAAACTATGTCCGCCAGCTTGAAAATGCGGGCATTACCGTAATGATCCGCAAAAGCCGGGGAGGTGATATTGATGCGGCCTGTGGCCAGTTAGCCAATAAAACGGCGGATTAAAATTTCATTAAAAAAATCAGAATAAATTTTTGAGAAATTCTTAAAATCCTACATTTGTACTAAACAAATGTACAATGATGGATTTCCTTATGGGCGAAGACGGTCTGGAAAATGTCTACGCCTGGTCTATTCCCGTTCACGCCACCGTTATCTTAGCGGAGATGCTTTACAGCCATGTATCAGAAGCTAAACTATACAACGGAAAAGACGTGGCAACGAGCATTTATCTGGCATTAATGAACTTCGGGCTTGATCTTGTGATGAAGGTCTTCGCGATGGGAGTGATGTTTTTCTTTTATAATCACAGGCTTGTTTCCTGGGATTTCACTGTGTGGTATTGGCTGCTTTGTTTTGTAATAACAGATTTTGCGTATTATGTTTTACATTATGTAGATCATCATTCCCGGGCTTTTTGGGCGGTGCATATTACCCATCACAATTCAGAATATTTTAACCTGACCACAGGTTTCAGAAGCCCGGTTCTGCAGCCACTGTACAGGTATCTATACTTTTCGCCACTGGCATTTTTAGGATTTAATCCCTGGCATATTATGGTTGTCTATGCGATCGGCCAGGTTTATGGTACGTGGGTACATACCCAGACTGTAAAGACCATGGGCTTTCTGGAATACATTTTGGTAACGCCTTCCCATCACCGGGTTCATCACGCCTGCAACATCAAATACCTGGACCGCAATATGGGAATGTGCCTGATCATCTGGGATAAGATCTTCGGTACTTTCGAAAAAGAAGATCCCGATACTCCTGTAAAATATGGAATATATCCAAAAATGCCCGATAACAGACCTGATACCGTACTTTTATACGAGTGGCGCAAAATCTGGAAAGATATGAGACAGCCGGACCTGAAATTTTCAGACCGGATCAATTATCTGTTTAATTCCCCCGGTTGGAGACACGATGGAACAGGGAAAACGGTAAGGCAATATCAAAAAGAGTACAGGATAAAAAAGGACGGGAAAAACAAAGTCACTCAGAAAATAACTGACGTTTAAGACAGGTTAGCTAATATAGCCTGTCCAATTTTTATAAACCAGGACTAAACCAGTGGGATTCTGACATCAAATCGATATTTTTACCCAATGAAAAAACTGTGTCTGATTTTAACCGTTTTCATTTTTTCACAATCATTCGCTCAAAAAACAGAGTTTCTGAAGATCAGAAAATATAGGGTAAATGATCTGGATGAAAAACTGAAAGAAACATCCGGCCTCAGCCTTCTGAACGGAAAACTGTATACCTTCAATGACAGCGGCAACACACCCGAATTATTTGAAATTGATAAAAAATCCGGTGAGATCATCAATACCATAAAAATAAATGGGAAGAATACAGACTGGGAAGCACTGACTAATGACGGAAATAACTTCTATATCGGGGATTTCGGAAATAACGGAGGGACGAGAAAGCACCTGGAGATTTATAAAGTTCCTTTTGAAAATGATCTGTTAAAGGGTGATAGTATTAAATTAATTTCTTTTGAATATCCTGAACAGAAGGAATTTGTTCCCCGGTACATGCAGACCGATTTCGATGCGGAAGCCATGATCTACCTGGATGGAAAACTTCATCTGTTTACCAAAGAATGGGGCGCGAAATCGACTACCCATTATATCATTGATCCTGAAATTTCAGATAAGCAGAAAGCCCGGAAAACAGAAGTGTATAAAACAGGCTTTGTCGTTACCGATGCCGCATATTTTAATAAAAAACTTTATCTGGTAGGTTATACAAAGAAAACAGAAGTATTTTTAGATGTATTTAATGAAACTGAGCCCGGTGTGTTTTTTAAAGAAGCTCCGAGGCATTATTACCTGGGAAGTTCGCTGTCTGTTAGCCAGATTGAGGGTATTGCCGCAGATGAAACAGGGATTTATATCTCAGGAGAAAAATTTCATTCTCCGCTGGGAGGGGCAAAACAAAGTTTGTTTTTTATTCCCAAAGATAAACTCAAAGATTAATTTCCCTTAAAATTGACTGAAAAAAATTATCTTTGTGATATTAATAATTATTTATCCATCATTCGAAGATTGTGGCGAACACTGTAGAAGAAATCAAACGACCGATCAATGAGGAAATGAAACTTTTCGAACAGAAGTTTTATGAATCAATGCAGAGTAAAGTACCTTTATTAGATAAAGTCACTCGTTTCATCGTCACTACAAAAGGGAAGCAGATGCGTCCCATGTTCGTATTTCTCTGCGCAAAACTCGTAGGTGATGTCAACGAAAAAACCTATCGCGGAGCTTCCATGATCGAGCTGATTCATACCGCAACCTTAGTTCATGATGATGTGGTAGATGAAAGTTTCAAAAGACGTAATTTCTTCTCAATCAATGCCCTTTGGAAAAATAAAATTGCCGTTTTAGTAGGCGATTACCTCCTCTCAAAATCGGTTTTATTATCTACAGATCATAAGGACTACGATTTATTAGGTGTGATTTCCAGAACCATTCGTGAAATGTCCGAAGGTGAGCTTCTTCAGCTGGAGAAAGCAAGGAAATTGGATATTACAGAAGACGTTTACTATGAAATCATCCGTCAGAAGACAGCGACTTTAATTGCGGCCTGCTGTGAAATCGGAGTTTTATCCAATAATGCAGATGAGCATCTGGCAAAAAAAATGATGGACTTCGGAACCTATACCGGAATGGCTTTTCAGATCAAAGACGACCTTTTTGACTACCTGAGTTCCAATGTCATCGGAAAACCGGTAGGAATAGATATCAAAGAGCAGAAAATGACACTGCCACTTATCCATACCCTGAAAATAGCGGGTGAGAAAGATAGAAAATATTATTTTAATACAATAAAGAGGTACAACAACGATCAGAAACGGGTAAAAGAGCTCATCGCCTTTGTCAAAAATTCAGGTGGTCTGGACTATGCCGTGACCAAGATGAAGGATTTTCAACAAAAGGCCAAAGATATTCTGAATGAATTTCCGGATTCTGATGCCAAAAAATCTCTACTGATTATGCTGGATTATGTAATTGAAAGGAAATTTTAAATTAAATGACCTTTACGGTCACAATTATAACGGCCAGAACAATGCAAAATAAAGCGATTAAAAATAAATAATCCGCAATATTCTCAAACCTGCTTCCACGTCTCTCATTCTTTGCCCGTATCGCTAAAAACGAACAGAAACAACTGAACGCAAAAAACAGACATGCCACACCTGCAAACTCGTCCAAATGCGTACTCTGACTTATCTTGGAGATTTTTAATGAGGTGATAATCACCAAAGAAAATCCAAGCAGATTACTGGATGCATTAAGAATATGAGAAGACTTTTTTTCCATCTTTACAAATTTATTCCAATATAAATACTATTTCTTTTATTATCAAATTTTTAAAAAAGATTATTAAAAATTAAAATTAATTTAAAAAGTGTATATTAGCAAAATACTTCGAGAATTATAAATTTTATTTTTGGCTATGCAGACAACCTATATTGAAACACAGCAAATTTCCTTTCAAGATTTTAAAAATCAGATACTTGAAGATTATAAGTTAGGGAGGATTTCTCGAGAAATGTCTTACCTGGGCAGAAGAGAAGTTCTCACGGGAAAGGCTAAGTTCGGAATTTTTGGGGATGGTAAGGAGCTTCCCCAGTTAGCAATGGCAAAAGTATTTAAAGACGGAGATTTCCGTTCAGGATACTATAGAGACCAGACTTTTGCATTATCTGTGAATGCGTTGACGGTTGAAAGTTTTTTTGCACAGTTATACGCAGATACCAGTGTGGAAAGAGAGCCTGCCTCCGCAGGAAGACAGATGAACGGACACTTTGCCACCAGAAGTCTGAATGAAGACGGAAGCTGGAAAGATCTGACCGCCCAGAAAAATATTTCTTCCGATATATCGCCTACGGCAGGGCAAATGCCAAGATTATTAGGACTGGCACAAGCTTCAAAAATATACAAATCCGTACAATTTGACGGTTCTGAAAAATTTTCAAAAAACGGAAACGAAATCGCCTTTGGAACCATCGGAGATGCCTCTACTGCTGAAGGACATTTCTGGGAAACCCTGAATGCAGCCTGCGCGCTTCAGGTGCCGATGATCGTATCGATCTGGGATGACGGTTACGGAATTTCTGTTCCCACCATGAAGCAGAGAGCAAAAGCGGACATCGCTGAAATGCTAAGCGGTTTCCAGAGAAAAGAAGGTGAAATGCAGGGATGTGAAATTATTCAGGTGAAAGCCTGGGATTATCCTTCACTGTTGGATTCCTATGCGAGAGCAGAGCAGTTCGCAAGAATGGAATCCGTTCCTGTAGTAGTGCATGTAATCGAAGTGACACAGCCGCAGGGACATTCTACTTCAGGATCTCATGAAAGATATAAAAATGAAGAGCGCCTGGCTTGGGAATCTCAGTTTGACGGCCTGGTAAAATTCAGAGAGTGGATTTTAAATTATTCAATAGAGATTGAAGGTAAGGAAGAGATCATCGCAACCGCTGAGGAACTGGATTCAATAGATAACGAAGCTAAAAAAACAGTAAAAGCAGGACAGAAAAATGCCTGGGAAAATTATCAGAAAACCATTACCGATTTAGCCGGATCAGTATTGCCTTTGGTAGAAAATCTCAAAGGACAGAATGCAGAGATTGAAAATTATATTACCCAGTTCAATAAACTGGTTTCTAAGGCAAAGAAAGATGTTTTTCATCTGGTAAGAAAATCTTTACTGGCAACCAGGGGAACAGATTCAGCAGAAAGAAATCAGCTGATGCAGAAATACAGTGCTATTTTTGAGGTTGAAAAAGATAACTATTCTTCTCATTTATATTCTCAATCCCAGTGGAAAGCGGAAAACGTAAAAGAAATTAAGCCTGTCTACTCCGACAGTTCTGAAGAAGTGGACGGAAGAGTTGTGGTAAGAAATAACTTCGACAAAATATTCGAAAAATATCCTGAAACTTTAGTCTTTGGTGAAGATGCCGGAAATATCGGTGATGTCAACCAGGGACTCGAGGGAATGCAGGAAAAATATGGTGACATTCGCGTTGCCGATACGGGCATCCGTGAAGCTACCATATTAGGTCAGGGAATCGGAATGGCGATGAGAGGGCTAAGACCGATTGCTGAAATTCAGTACCTGGACTATATTCTATATTGCTTACAGGGAATGAGTGATGACCTGGCAACGGTTCAGTACAGAACAAAAGGCGGTCAGAAAGCACCTGTAATCATCAGAACCAGAGGCCACCGTTTAGAAGGCGTTTGGCATTCAGGCTCTCCGATGGCAGGAATTCTGAATCTTTCAAAAGGGATCTTAGTATTGGTACCAAGAAACCTGACAAAAGCTGCCGGATTCTATAACACGATGCTTCAGAGCGATGATCCTGCGGTAATTGTTGAATGTCTGAACGGATACAGGTTAAAAGAAAAGCAACCAGATAACTTAGGAGAATTCACTGTTCCTGTCGGAAAAATTGAAGTGACAAAAGAGGGAAGTGACGTAACTTTAGTGACTTACGGTTCAACCTGGAGAATTGTCATGGAAGCAGCAGAAGAGTTGGAAAAATTAGGGATTTCAGCAGAAGTTATCGATGTTCAGTCATTAATCCCTTTTGATCTAACCCATGAAATTGCCGAATCAGTAAAGAAAACCAACAGGTTGGTTGTCATCGACGAAGATGTGGAAGGCGGAACTTCAGCGTTTATTCTTCAGCAGATTCTGGAAAAACAAAAAGCATTCAGATTCCTGGATTCTGACCCGTTAACGATTGCGGCCAATGACCACAGGCCTGCCTATGCAAGTGACGGAGATTATTTCAGCAAACCTTCTTCAGATGATATGGTAGAAAAAATCTACGCCATGTTTAATGAAACAAATCCTCAGAAATATCCTGCAATATTTTAATTAGGATTTTAGATAAATTGTAAACCGCTTTCTTCTTGGAAGCGGTTTTTTTAGATATTTTTAATTGGTATAATTTATCAAATTTATCTATTTTAAAATCAATTAGTTGCCTGATCAGAATAAAATCCTTAAGTTTGGTTTATGAAAAAAAATGTTAAAAAATCTTTATTAGGGAAGAGAGACTTATCTACCGGAAGAGTTGCTGTTAGTAGCGCTTTAGGTAGAATATTACTTCATAGTGAAAAAGATTCCGGCAATATTATTTCTGCCATCAGAGCCGCTGCTAAGGATGGAATTTCTAAAAGAATTGAGTTAATGCAGCCAATTACTAAAGAAAAATTAGAAGCTTCGAAATAGTGGATATTGCTTTAAGTGGAATTATTCTCTTAATCCTTGTTCTTCCTGGAATTTCGTTTGCTAAAGGCTTTTATTCCGGAGAATTTTCAAATCAATATACTACAAGTGATTTTATAATTTATTAATAAATACTCTTTTTCCAAGCCTTATTCTTTACTTATTATCTTATCCGATAATCTATTATTTTTTTGGTTACGATTTAAGGTTTGATATTCTTTTAAATTTTAACATCTTCCAACGATGACTTAATAAAATTAGCAATTACATCAGTAGAGAAAAATAAAATTGCTATTATTATCTATCAAATTTTCCTTAATATTATATCATATTTAATTGGTAATCGATTAAAAACATATGTCCTGTCCAAATCACTCGATATAACTTATGACATTTTAAGATATAAAAATATTTGGCATTATATTATTACTGCAAGATTATTAAATTTCGAAAAAAATTCTCATATTTTACAGAATGATACTGTGGAGGATGTTGATTTTACCCATGTCGACGCATTGGTAAATGTTAATGATCAAACATTTATTTATAAAGGAGTTCTTGCTGATTATCAATTGGCTAAGGACGGAGGCTTAGATCTACTTATAGTAACGAATGCTCAAAGAAAATTTATTTCAGATCCAAGTAGTTTATATAAAGATATAAAAGGGAACTACATTATACTCAAATATTCAGATTTAATAAATCTAAATTTAACATTCATCCAATTAGATGAAACATTTGATAGTTCTGGAAACTTAATTTCTGTTGTTGCCAGAACTATACAGTAAAAAAAAACCATTAAACAACAGCCTTTTTCATCTTCTTACTTTCCAGAAGAGTCTTGCAGTCCTTCTCTTTTTCAGGATCGTAAACATGATATTTCGTTTCCCATTCTTCTAACTGATACATGATCGGCAGCAGGGCCAGTCCTTTTTCCGTCAGCGAATATTCAACCCTTGGAGGAATTTCCTTAAACTCTTCGCGAATCACCAGTCCGTCGGCTTCCATTTCGCGCAACTGATCTGTCAGAACCTTTCTTGAGATAACGTTAATTCTTACCGCAAGTTCCCCGAAACGAAGTTTCCGGTCCTTGATGACCAATACAATAATGGGTTTCCATTTGCTTCCCAATGCAGCCATTGCTTTCCCCAAAGGACAGCTGTAAGCCATCAATTCGTTCTTTTTCATACTGTTTGATTATTAACCTTAGCTGTAAAATAAAAATCGCAACTTTCCCCAAACCTAACGGGTCTCTGAAACCCGTTAGGTTTTAATAAGCATTTCATTAATATAAACCAGACTACTTCTAAGAGTTACCTCAATGTTACTAATGTAAGTTACTGCAAAGTTACCACTTTTTTTAATCGAAAGATACAAATGTGAACTATTATTAGTTACTTTGTGTAACAATTATAAAACAGACCTTTAAAAATGAGTATAGAATCATTATTTAAACCTTTCCAATATAAGAATTTACAGCTTAAAAATAGAATTGTCATGGCTCCGATGACCAGAGCACAGTCTGATAACGGAGTTCCTACCCAGGCTATTGCCGATTATTATGCCAGAAGAGCAGAAGCCGAAGTGGGATTGATTCTTTCAGAAGGAACGGTCATCAACAGACCTGCCTCTAAAAATATACAGAATATTCCCGATTTCTACGGAACAGAAGCATTAAACGGCTGGAAGAACGTCATCACTGCCGTTCATGCCAATGGTGGAAAAATGGGACCTCAGATCTGGCATGTAGGAGATACGAGAAGTTCTGCAGATTATCCTTCAGTAGAGATGGAAAAAGCCTCAACGATGAGCATGGAAGATATTCAGGATACGATTGCCCAGTTTGCTGCTTCAGCAAAGTCTGCAAAAGACCTTGGATTCGACGTGTTGGAAATCCACGGGGCACATGGTTATCTGATCGATCAGTTTTTCTGGGATGTTACCAATACAAGAACGGATGAATACGGCGGAAAAACACTGAAAGAAAGAAGCAGATTTGCCGTGGATGTGGTACAAGCGATCCGGGCAGCGGTAGGGGAGGATTTCACGATTATTATCCGTCTTTCCCAATGGAAACAGCAGGATTATAAAACAAAATTAGCCCACACTCCTGAGGAAATGGAAGAATGGCTGTTGCCGCTAAAAGAAGCGGGAGTTGATATTTTTCACTGTTCGCAACGCCGTTTCTGGGAAGCTGAATTTGAAGGTTCTGATCTCAATTTTGCAGGTTGGGCAAAGAAAATTACCGGTCAGCCGACGATTACTGTAGGTTCTGTAGGACTGGAAGGTGACTTTATGGCCGCCTTTGCCGGGCAGGGAACGGGAAAAGCAGATTTATCGGAACTCACCAGAAGACTGGAAAGAGGAGACTTTGACCTGGTAGCGGTAGGCCGTGCCCTTTTGCAGGACCCTGAGTGGGTAAAAAAAGTAAAAGAAGGAAATACGGAAGACCTGTTGGATTTCTCGGCAGAAAGTCTGGCGGTACTTTATTAAAACTATGGTGAATGGTGAATTGATCCGGCTGTTAATTTTTAACCTTCAGTATTATTAACAAACTATTCACTGGTCAGGTGAAGTTCACCGTTTATCATCATCTATATTTTTGATTTACCTATTTAAATTTTTAAACGATACCAGCTTTCAGAATTTCCGAAAGCTGGTTTCAATTTCAAAGGGCAACCTGTACTTACCGGAACACGCTCCAGTATCCCGGACTCTCGTTTTTTGGGAATAGTAATACTCAATGGTATTTGCTTCGCGATCCGGAGGGTTTCCGCCATTAATTCTTTTTAAATCTGATTTTAATAATTTTTTCAGTTCATTCTTACGGAATATTTTGATGATCAACATAAATATTTCAGATAAAAAAAATTCTTTAATGGATAAACCAGAAATGACCTTAAACAAAACCGCTTCCAAAAATTGAAAACGGTTTCTAACAGATTTAAATATCTAATGCCTTAAAAGGCAAAAAGTGAGTTCTTTTTACAAACCAATATTCTTAGTAGGTTTCAATTGCTTTTTAATGCTTTTCGGCAGTGCATCTTTGTGCAGTAGAATGGCTGTTGATTTATACTCAACATAAGGTCTGGTTACATAAAGGTATCCTTCAAAATCATTGGTTACCCCCCAGGAGTTTTTAACCATATAATATTCTTTTCCGGACTGATCCTTGGCCAATCCTACGATATGCATCCCGTGATCATCTGTTGTAGAAAGATTGTTCAGTGCTTTCTGACGCATATCTTCTGTGATGGTCTTGTCTTTTTTAGGTTCTGTGAAAAGCGCCCCCTTATTTTCTGAAGTGATATTGTCCAGATCAATGTCAGGAACATAGGCAACCCCATTCTTATAGGAAAAATAAGGCTCGGATACATCGGTTGCCCATCCTATAGAATATCCTTTGTTCACAGCATGGTCAATGATGGCCGTCAGATCTTTCATCGGCACATTCCAGTCGGAATCGTGGCTCCAGTTATCAGGAATAGGAACTACAAATTTCTGATAATAAGGATAATCTTTGTACGAGGAAATCTCTACATAATCTTCAGGATTTATCCCTACGACTTCCTTAGCAAAAGTTTTGGGCGTATAATTTTTGCCCTGGTACGTAAAGTTGGCCGGAACTTTTCCTAAATATTCGTCCAGGATTGCATCTACAGAAGCCATCCAGTTGTCCGAAAGCTTCCCTTTAGATGAAGCCTGAACCAGGCTGTCCAATACAGGTTTTAATTTCCCCTGCATTTCATTGAAGTTATTCAGTTTCTGACCTTCTTTCAGCCCTGTGTACACGTCCTGGGGAACAGCACCATATTTTTTATACATATTGATGACGTCGTGTAATTCGCCTCCGTCGCCCCAACTGATGGCACCATTATTTAAAACATATAATTTTGCTTTGTCGTGATAAGAATTCCTGGCGGTAAATATTTCTGCCAGATCAACCGGTTTTTTACCCATTCTCTGCATTTCAGATTCCAGGAAAGAGTTTCCCGAATAGCTCCAGCAGGTTCCCGATGAACCCTGGTTTTTTACTGAAGTAGCTCCTACATCTTTCAAGGTGGTGAACTGGAAATTAGCATTTTGAGACTGATTGTTTTTGAGCTTGTTGATTAAGTTATCCTGGGCAAACATCATACTTCCTGCAGACAAAACAAAAAGTAATGATGCAATTTTGGTATTTTTCATTACTATAAAAAGATTATTTATATGAATAGTCGATGCTGTTATAGATTTGTTACAGAGGGAAAAGTTAAATCAAAAAAGAAAGTTTTTTATGAAAAGGGTATGGAAAGGAGTGGATTTTGTAAGCGGGAGGCCTTAAATTTATATTGAAAAGCCTGTTAATCAGAGCTTGAAGAAGATTATATTGATAGTATCATATTCTTTGGGTAAATTAAAAAAATAAATGATTTAGGTTTGATCATTCTTTCGATTGCATTACCAAAAACATCCGGACTGAGGAATTGTTCCTTAAAATCCCGGTCACATTAAACTTCCAGCCTCCCTCTTCCCGCCATAATAATCCCTTTGTCACATTCAGCATTTTCCAGTATTTTTAAAAAAAGTTTATTATGTTTCCAACCTTTTTAGAAATTACTGCATCTATGAGAGTATAATGCCTGACTATGGAAAGAGAATTACTGTTAGAATGTCAACGTAACGACCGCAATGCTCAGCGGCAGGTGTACGAAAAAATGGCGGGTAAAATATACTCGGTCTGCAGACGCTATCTGAAAAATGATGAAGACATTGAAGAAGTTTTAGCAGATACTTTTTATAAAATATTTACAAAAATAAATCAACTTCAGAATCCGGATATTTTCGAAAGCTGGGCCAGGAAAATTGCCGTTAATGAATGTCTCCAAAAACTGAGAAGCCAAAAGGCACTTCATATTACTTTAGAAGACAGTCATGCATTTTCTTCGGAATCTGCCACAGAAAGTATTTCTTTTGAAAAAGATGTCCTGAGCCTGCTTAACTTCCTGCCGGAAGGCTGCAGAGCGATTTTCAACCTTTTTGCGATCGAAGGCTATCCTCATAAAGAGATTGCAATGATGCTTTCCATCAGTGAAGGAACCTCAAAATCGCAGCTTAATTTTGCCAGAAAAAGATTACAGGAACTCTTGGTCAATCAAAACATTTAAACTTTTACAACAATGGAAAATAATCACGATATAGATAAAACTTTCAATGAGGCATCCAAAGCTTTGGATGAACCTGCGACATTTCCGGGGTTTGAAAAAGTCTGGAGTAAGGTAGAAGAGAAACTGGATAAAAAAGAATCCAAAAAAAGAACCATCCCGATGTGGATTCCTTACGGAATAGCGGCAAGTTTAATTATTGGATTCGGAGCTCTTTATTTTACTACAGATCACAAAGAAACAGGAATACCACAAGAGCCGGCTGCGGTCATGGCAACACATACCGTGTTACCTGCCCCTGCAGAAACAAAAGTGCCTGGACATGATATTCAAAAGATCGATGAAGTCATTAAAACAAATATTGAAAAAGAAATTCAAAAACCGGAGTCTGTGAAAAAACTTGCGGTTGAAAAGCCTTTACCTTCTGTTTACAGATCTCCGATGCCGGAATATACTGCCGTTTATGCACCTAAAGCAGATATTTACCGGGAACCTGCTATGGCTGCCCATTCTGATACTCCGAAAGAAAAGAATATGGAAGAAGTCATTGCCATGGGAATCAAAAAAGAAAAGAAATCTATCCTGAATTCTTCTTTCAGAATGTCATCCAATGAAGGTCACCCTACCAATATCAATGCTGTGGGTGACACCGCACAGTCCATTTCTTTTGATTCATACGACAAAAAAGGATCACTGGCAATCGTGGGATATAACAGGCCGCTTGCCAAATCTAAAAATTATACTGCGTCCTCCACGACCATTTCAGGCAGAGATCTGGTAAACTCACTGGAGGGGAAGGCTTCCGGGATCAATATAAATTCAGGGTATGCAGATGCATCTGCGAAGCAGTCGGTTTCAGTAAGAGGTATGAGTAGTGAAAAAACCGATAAAGATCCGCTGTACCTTATCAACGGGCAGGTTTCAGATGCTGTACACTTTAAAAATCTGGATCCGGACAAAATAGAATCCATACAGATTTTCAAAAATGAAAACTCAGCATTAACGGCTGTTTATGGCAGTCGTGCCGCTAACGGGATGATCGTGGTTACAACGACAGACATCACCAGAAAGCAGAAGAAAGCAGTGGAAAAAATAATCAGGCAAAATTCACCTGTAAAAAAATAAAATTCCAAAAGATTTGAAGCTGGAGAAGCAGGCCGGAAGTCATTGCTGTAGTGGTTATGGTAAAGTTTGATGATATGGTGTATGGAATGTATTGTTTAAAAACAATCACTTCCGGTATCCGGCTTTAATTTCATGTTTTTTGACGATCATATCCTGAAGAGATCCTTTTCTTCAGAAGTATTTTCAGTTTTCATTTTCTAATAACCCTATACAATGAAAAAAATCTATATCCTGTTATTTCTGCCTGGTTTATTTATGGTGTGTGCGCAGAATTCACAATTGTATCATGCAGGAACATTTCTCAATAAGGAAAATAAGCCCCAGAATTTTTTAAAGGTTTATAATAAAACCAGCGGAGTATATGAGCTTACGGATGAAAAAGGCTTTGCCATTATTGCCGCAAAAGCTTATGATACACTGGTCTGGAATAACGGGAATAGCAGAGAGATCGTTTATTACCCAGATGAACTTAAAAGCATTTTAGAAAGCAAAATTCCTAAAGAAAGAGTGCTGAGTATTCATAGCAGTGCCTATGACAGTCTGGTCTCGAAGAAACCCGAAGACGAATACAGCCTTGAAAATTCCCGTCAGCGCTTAACATTACATTCTGATCAATATGTTTTTAAAGTAAGAAAGCTGAAGCAGGTCAGCGAGAACAATTTCAAGCTGAAAAGAATGCCGGAAAAGTATTTATTTCTTAACGGAAGTTTTACCACGTCTTTTGACATTAAAAGCCGCAATGCTATTCCCCGGATTCAGAAACAATACGTTCAGGGAAGATCGTATAACGGACAGCCGGTCTGGCGGGGACCCGAAACTGATGAAATGTTCAGTTTCGGACCGGATATTTCTACGTTAGCATTTGATCACCAGCCATATCCGTATGACCAAAACGGAATGCTGGTTCCTGCAATCAGCGGAAATCCTCCTGCAACTGCCTACAATAATGAACTTTTTAAAGCAACAGTAGGATATAGCAACCAGTTGAGACTGAATGCTTTTATCAAGAACGAAAACGATGAAAAAATCCGGATTTCATTAGATCTCGGGCAAGAGAAAAATCATATGTATTTGACTGACCAGTATAATGTCCTGAACACCTTAAAGACAAAACTTAACACGAAGATTTTAAAATTCGACTTCAATTTTGCAGTGGTCTATGAAGAAAATAAAGCGACTAATTCCAACAGGACAGCAGTGTTCAACAGGGCTTATCAAAACTCCCTCCTGACCCCGGTTTCATTCTCCAATAAACAGGGACTGCTGTTACCCGACGGTGCCCAGAGAAGCTACAGCAGGGGAGCAGACAATCCGGAGTTTCTGCTGGCTCAGGAAAATAAATATAGAACTCATCTCGACTTTTTCATCATCTTTTTACAGGCAATAACAATAAAAGCTAAATAATTAAATCCTATCCAGCTGGTAATGGTGGTATCAAACCTGTTGAGCACCGATCTGAAACTATCCAGCCAGGCATTTGTTCTTTCTATGGCGTATCGCTCTTTGTATAGTTGATGATCAAAATAATGGTCATTATCTGTATTAGAGTTTCTTTTATTATGAGCAATATTGGCTATTATCCCCAATTCTGACGCTCTTAAACGTAGATTCTCCGCATCAAATCCGGCATCAAAATTCACAAAAAGACCATCCAATGAGATACCCGACTCCTGTAAAAAATTGGTCATTTCTGTAAAATGTTTTTCAATATTAAACAAATCGTTATGATTTCCACACACAGGGATCGACATGGCCAGTGGCAAGCCATTTCGATCCGACAAATAAAGGGCATTAGTTGTTTTACGCTTTTTCCTACCCTGATATCCAACGGCTTCACCTCCCCTTAACGCCGGAGTGTGGCTGCCGTCTACATCTGCGCTGGACAAATCGATCATTGATTTATTGTTTTGTAAAATACCACTCCAGCAGGCTCTCCATATTCCGGCTTTACACCATTGATGGTAGTAGCCGAAAACTGTCTTATAATGTAGAACTTCTTTACTGAACAATTGTAAAACAGGTAAAAGATACCATTGAATGCCTGTTTTAAGTTTATATAAAATACAGTTAATAATCTCACAAATAGGTGCTTTTGATTTGAAACCTCTTTTTCCAATTGGAATATAAGGTGCAATTTCTAATTCTATTGTATCTTTGCTTAGTACTTGGTACAAGGGATAGGATTTTTTTTTGTTTAGCGGCACTAATTTCCTAATCCCTTTTTTTATAGCAAACAACTAATCTATTTTTTTTTAATAAGTCAAGATCACTTCATAATTACCAGGATAGAAGAAGACAGTTCAGCTTTGATCTTAAAAGACAGTGGGGGCAGTTTAATTTAAATATCAGTCAATCTTTCGAGAATGATTATTTCCGGAATTTTGATCAGTACCATCCTTCCACCCATGGATTTGCCGATGGTATACAAAATGAACGGTTGCAGAATAACAGATTATATCATTCGAATATTTCAGGATCCTATTCTTTTGACGGATACCATACGGACCATTTGCTCAGCCTTAATTATATTCTGAACAACGAGAGATCACAGGTTTTTCACAGTCTGACCAACAAAACTTATCTGTATCAGAGGTTAATACAGGATTATATAATAAACTAAGGTTGACTATACCGATCGTAACGATTTTTTTATGGGTTTCAATGCGGGGAATGCATTCTATATCTCAAATACCTCTCTCAGGGATAATTACTGGCTTCCAAAGGCCGGGGCCTATATTATGTTCAATAATATTTTTGGCTGGTATAATATTAATTTGAAAATGTTCGGGACGTATACCCGGCTAAGTACAGAGCCGGAAATCACAAAATCATATGCTTCTTACGGAACTACTTTACTTAAAGCCCAGAATGCCTATCAGTATTTTCCGGTGCAGGAAGCGGAACGTTTCAAAAACCTTTCAACTGTGAATACACAAGAGTGGAAAGGTGGTTTTAAACTGACGTACCGGAATCTGGCTTTTGAAGCAGAATATTTTAAAAGGAAAATCACAGATGATATTTTCCCTGTTTTTGAAGGAAACCAATTGCTTCTGAAGAATCTGGCAGATCATACCTATACCGGTTATGACGTAAGTTTCTCGTATGATCATATTTATCTGGGAACCGATTTCAGAACCAGCCAGAAAGCTTCATTCTATAGCTATCAGGATAGAGTGAATCGGGTAAGTCCCGGATATAACGGTCTGGCGCTTGCGGGGTTTACAGATATTTATAAAACATTGAGGGAAGGTGAGGCCTTAGGCGTTGTGGTCGGAAGTTATTTTAAAAGAAATGCCGACGGCGCTTTACTGATTGATGAATCCGGATATCCTGAAAAGGCAGACGGTCTAAAAGTGATTGCAGATCCTACTCCTGATTTTGTGGTGAAATTCAATCACAGCCTGTCCTACAAAATGTTTTCTCTTGATCTGAATTGGGAATGGAAAAAGGGAGGACAGATCTGGAACGGCACCCAGGCGGTACTGGATTATTATGGCAGGTCCTCAACTTCCGGGGACGAACGCAATATCAGAAATTATGTATTCCAGGGGGTGAATTCCAATGGAATGGTTAATCAGATCCCTGTTGATTTCTACGATCCGGATCAGCCCGTTTCAAAAAACCGATGGTCGAGATACGGCTATCTGGGAGTAGCGGAAGACTATGTTCAGAACGCAGATTACATAAGGATCAATACAATTTCGTTAACGGCAAAATTTAATGTCGGAGAATTTAAAAGGGCATTAGGGGTAACTTTTTTTGTGAATAATATTCTGCTCTGGCAGGCCGCTAAAGGGGCAGATCCTAATCAGAATTTCTATGATGCTGAGAACGGAAGAGGACTGGATTTCTTTAATCTTCCCTCTTATAAGACTTTTGGGTGCATGGTTTCATTTCAATTTTAATTTTATGAATTTTAAAAATACAATCTACCTTATTCTGCTGGTTTTTCTTGCTTCAGGCCTTCGTCTGAATGCCCAGCAGCCATTCAAAGATTTTGAAAAAGAAAAAACGTACATCCAGACCAACCATGTGTTTTATAAACCCGGCGATGAGATGTACTTTAAAATTTATACGGTCAATGCAGAAAATAATCATCCCACTGAGCAGAGCAGGGTGGTGAATGTGGAACTGACTGATCCCAGCGGAAGTGTCATCAAAAAAGAGAAATACGAGATTAAAAAAGGATATTCTGAAGGATACTTTTACTTTTCGAATGATATGAAAGGCGGAATTTATAAAATTCGTGTCTTTACCAACTGGATGATGAACGAAGATGGGAAAAACACTTTTGAAAAAGAGATCACTCTACAGAAAACAGTTTCCCCAAGAATCCTGATGAAGCTGGATTTCCCTAAAAAAGGATATGGTGCAGGAGATGAGGTCCTGGCAGATTTTACTATGAGAAGTCTCAGCAATCTGCCGATTCCTTTTTATGAAGCAGAGTACACAGTGATGCATAATGGTGAAAAAATATCCGAAGGAAAACTCATTACAGATAAAGAAGGAAAAAAACAGCTGAAATTTAATCTTCCGGCCGTTTTAAAATCTTCTGATGCCCTGCTGAATATTAAAGTCAGCTTCGATGGATTTACAGAGTCTGTTTCCAGGAATATTCCGATTGTCCTGAACCGTGTCGATGTGAAACTGATGCCTGAAGGAGGAACTTTTATCAATGGATTAGAACAGAATATCGCCTTTAAAGCTTTGGATGAATATGAAAAACCGGTTGATGCTGTGGTAGCAGTGTTCAATCAGAATCATGAAAAAATGGCTGAGGCAGCAGCGTATAATTTCGGAATGGGTAGTTTCCTTTTTACACCCAGACGAGGTGAGACTTATTATGCCAAAGTCATAAAGCCGGAGAATATTACGCAGATATATCGGTTTCCGGCTGTCCAGGAAGAAGGTATTGTATTTTCGGCGCGTAAAAGTAAGGGAAAGATCCATTTGAGCATTCAGTCAACGGATGAAAAAGAGGTAGTTATTCAGGGAAGCTTTCGCGAAAAAGAAAAGTACACCAAAACCCTGTCGTTAAAAAAAGGACTGAATTCTCTGGAAATTGATGAAAACGGACTTCCTATCGGAATTTGCCGGTTTACCGTTTCGGAAAACGGAATTCCATTGGCTGAACGGCTTGTTTTTACCCATGAAAATAAGCAGCTGAATGTAAAAGTAAAACCGGTAAAGCAAAATTATCAGCCTCGCGAGAAAGTAGTGGTCACCATTGAAACAACGGATGAAAATAATAAACCGGTCCCTGCCAACCTGGGAATAAGCGTGGTCGATGACAAGCTATGGACCTATGCAGATGACAGACAAAACCATATTCTTTCCTGGTTACTGATGGATTCTGAACTGAGAGGGAAAATTGAAAGACCTCAGTTTTATTTTGACAAAAAAGAAGAAAAAGCCACGGAAAGTCTCGACTTATTAATGCTGACCAACGGCTACCGGTATTTTGAACTGACTCCTGAAGTGATTAAAGATCAGAAATACAGCTATTTGCCTGAGAAAAAGAATCCCATCTATGGGATTGTAGAAGATGAAAATAAAAATCCCATAAAAGCTGAGGTCTATCTGATTTCCGGCTCAATGATTCTGAAGCAGGTCACTTCCGATGACGGAACGTTCTATTTTTCAGATCTTCAGGGTAATGGTTCCAATCAGCTGATTGCAAAATCTTTCCAGCCAAGGCAGGAAGTGAAAATCAGAATTTTATCATATAAGCTGGCTGTGAATCCGCTGTCAAAAAAATCTCCCGGTAATGTCAATATAGAAGAAGTTGTAAAGGAAGCGGTAAATGAATCCGGGAAAAAAGTATTACAGGAAGTAGAAGGCCGGAAACCGGAAGAGACCCAAAATAAGGAAGTAAGCGAAAACCGTCCCAATACTTCAATGCTGAGAAGACCGAATAACAATATCAGTGACAGTTCAAGATCATTAAACTCACAGGAATTAGAAGGTGTTGTCGTGATGGGATACTCTTCCTCCAGAACGAATGCTAAATCTACGGGTTCTTTGGTTACGGTATCCAATGAATTTCAAAATTCAAGCATGAGTGCTGTTTTAAATGGCCGGGCAGCCGGAATAGAAATAAGTCCGGCGGGTCAGCCGGGAAGTGGCTTTCTTAATGTTCAGATCAGGGGAAATGCTTCGATTTCCAATAAAACACCACTGTACGTGGTGGATGGTATTCCTGTTGAAAACATGAAAACAATGATTAATCCTAATGACATCAACAGCATTACCATATTAAAAGATGCGGCGGCAACCTCAGTATATGGCAGCCGTGGTGCAAACGGAGTAGTGGTCATCACCTCTTTTAAAAGTAACAGGTCGAATATAAAATTCAACGTGACCCGGAAATCATATTACGCAACATTATCGATTCCCGGAGACAGCCTTACTGCCTATTCCTACACGCGAAGCTTTTATTATCCGGTTTATGAGACTACCGCTACTTCCTACCGCCATGATTACAGGGAAACTTTATACTGGAATCCGGTAGTGGAGACCGATCAGTACGGAAAAGCACAGGTTGAATTTTATAATTCCGATGCCAGTTCTGCTTTCAGGATTATAACAGAAGGGATTTCTTCTTCTGGTTTAATCGGGAGAGATGAAACAACCTATGCCGCTCAGAGTCTTATTTCAGTAGATGCTAAAATTCCTCAATATCTCACCCGGACCGATCAAATGACCATTCCCGTGGTGATTAAGAACAATGCTCCGGAAAGCAGAAAAATGGAATTGAATATCATCGCTCCCAATCGGGTAAAGGTTATAAAGCAGGACAGTGTCATCAGCTTAAAACCTCTGGAATCCGGCAGGCTACTGGTGACGCTGCAGACAGATCAGATTATCAATTCCAATATTCAGTTTACCGTAACGTCCGGGGATTTCAGGGAAACCATGATCCTTCCTTTCACCGTAGAAGAAAAAGGATTTCCTCATTATTATTCGCTCATTAATAACCGGTCGGACAGTTTAAAAATTCATATTCCGGAGGTTATCAGCGGAAGTCTCTTCTCGTCGTATTACGTATATGAAAACACCGCTTTACAGTTGTTTGAAGATATTGAAAGGTTAAAGAAAGAGCCTCACGGATGTTTTGAACAGCTGTCATCAACGGTTTATCCTAATATTTTTGTTCTGGATTATGTGAAGTCGGTGAAAAAAATTACTCCCGATACGGAAAGTATGGTCATCAGAAATTTAAAAAAAGGATATCAGAAAATGCTTAGCTATAAAAATCCGGACGGCGGATTCTCCTATTTTGGCTCGTCAGAGTCTGATGTGGCACTGTCGGCTTTTGCTTTACTGGAGTTCAGAGATCTTAAGAAATATGTAAATATTGATGCAAAACTCATCCGGGATCTGACCTCTTTTATTCTTTCAAAGAAAAACCGGAACGGAATTTTTGAAATAAGAAGAAATTACGAAATGAGCAGCCCTTATTCGGATTACGCATGGTCCAGAAATATGTATGTGCTCTACGCTTTATCCAAAACAGGATTAAAAGACGAACTGGAAGATGCCTATCAGGCCAGTCTCAAAAAAGTCCTGGCCACTAAAGATTCCTATCAGCTGGCCCTCATGGCGAATACCTCATTCTATCTAGGGAAAAATAAAGAATATGAAACACTGATGGATTTTCTGAACCTTCAATACCAGAATAAAAACGTAAAAACACAGACTACTTTCACAGGTTCCAGGGGGATTTCTGCCGATTCGGAGACCCTCTCCCTGTATATGATGGCATTGCAGAAGAATGAAAAGATCAACCAGTTAAAAATGGCACAGGTTGCTGATGAATTAATTACTTACAACGGATATTATGGTTTTGGATCAACACAGGCAACCTCTTTAGCTCTGGAGGCACTCGCTAAGTTTTTTACGAATAACGAAAAATTATACGGTACGGCAAAACCCAAAATCATGATAAACGGATCGGAAACTACAGCCAACAATTCATTGGCCTCTGCTTTTAAATCAGGAGATAATGAGATCCAGATAAAGTATTCCACAGGAAAGGGCCTGCCTTACAAAATGGATTATCAGTATTTCACTTTACAGGCTCCGCAAAGTGCTGATATTCCTTTAACCATGGAAACTAAACTGAAATCGCCGGTCTCGAAAGTAGGGGAAACCAAGAGGATGACCATCACCATTAAAAATAAAATCAACGGCCGGCTGCCCATGACAACAGCCAAAATTGGAATTCCTGCCGGGTTGACCCTGCAAAATGCTTTGCTGAAAGACCTGCTGGATAAAAAACAGATTTCCTACTATGAGATTTTCGATAACTATCTGGTGTTGTACTGGGAATATTTTGCTGCCAATGAAACGAAAGTCATCAATCTTGATCTGAAAGCCGAATTTGGCGGGGCATACACCGGAAAATCCAGCAATGTTTATCTGTACTATATGCCGGAGGCGAAATACTGGAACCAGGGAATTACCACGACCATAGAACCTTGATTAAACTAATAAACGTCTATATATTCCCGATCCCTGCATCAGTGTTGAGCAGGATCATTTTTTAAATGACAAGTCGGAATAAGAAATTCATGATGATCTGAAAATGACTATTGAAAGCCACCGGCAGCACCTCTTCATCAATAAAAGGAAAAAAAACAAAATAAACTTTCAATAATTACTGAAAGTTCAAAAATAATAATTATATTTGTATCAGAAAAGACAAAACAGTATGCAACTTTCAGAAGCCAAAGAAAAATATATTCAGACCTGGGGTGCGTTTGCCACCAATTGGGGGATCAACCGTACGATGGCGCAGGTTCATGCCTTACTCCTGGCCAGCGGAAAGGCACTTTCTACCGATGAGGTGATGGAGCAGCTGGAAATCTCAAGAGGAAACGCCAATATGAATCTTCGGGCGCTGATGGATTGGGGTATTGTAAGAAAAGAATTTGTAAAAGGAGAAAGAAAAGAATATTTTATAGCAGAAAAAGATGTCTGGTATCTGTTTAAGCAGATCACAAAAGAACGGAGAAAAAGGGAAATAGAACCTGTCATTAATTTTCTGGAAGAGCTTAAGAATATTGAAGACAAAGATACAGAAGGGGCAAAGGAATTTATTAAATTGATGGAAGATTTCAGTTCTGTAACAGGAAAAATAAATAATATCATGGATCTGGCGATTAAAAGTGACGACCACTGGCTGGTTGGAAAAATTACCAACCTATTAAAATAAAAAGGACTTCAGATCCTTTTTTATTTCAGACAAACTTTCAAAAATTATTGAAAATATAATAACATTAAAAACTTTAATCATGAAACTTAATATTTTAAAAGGAGAAGTGGTATTACAGACCATAGTAAGCTTGGTAGGCCTGCTGTACATTATTTCTGATTATACTGGGACAACCCAGGGGACAGAATTTTTTATAGTCCTTTTCTTTGTCGGTGTTTCAAATTTACTGGGCTTTTTAATAAGAATCTCTGTTATGGCAAGTAAATTTAACCGGTATTACTTCTTTGGGGTCATTTTGTTTTTTCTGCTGATTTTTCTGATGGCAGCACAGAATGCAGATTCCAGAATAGACTATATCATTTATTTTATGGGAACGGGAGGCGTACTTTTTAATCTGTATTATCTGGCTTATGGTTTTTATCTGATTACAAAACAAAACAAGACAAAAAAGAAAGATAATTTTTTCAGCTGATATTCAAAATTACTGAAATATTAAAGTATACCATGTTCAATATTCTTTCATACCTGCTTTTTCTGGCCATCAGCTCGTACATTACGGTAGATGTGGGAAGAAGATGCTACAATGCCGGAAAATATTATCTGGAGTATCTGATTCTCGATGCTGATTTATGTCTTACGATTAACAGAATCCTGTTGGGATGCTATTATCTCATCAATCTCGGATATATCGCAGCCAGTCTGGCAAATTGGGAAAAAGTAAATTCTGTGGAACAAATGGTGACCGTCACTTCCATGAGAATAGGATACATCATTTTGATGCTTTGTTTTTTACACTTTATGAACATGTTCGCTCTTTATTTTTTAAGAAAAAATTTAACTATAAAATAATAATCCGATGAACGCAACCATCCTTACGACAACGTACAACTTTCAGGCATATATGATCTATTTACCTGTCGTCATAGCACTTACAGTTCTGGTTTCCCAGTTTTTATTTAAAAATTCAAAAACTTTTATGATTGATATTTTTCATCAGAAAGAAGATATTGCCATGGCCACCAACTCACTTTTTAAAATAGGTTTTTACCTCCTGAATATAGGCTTTGCCCTTTGCATTATTGAATTCTTTCAGATCGAAACTGTAGAAAGACTGGTCGTCGCTTTACGTAAAAAAATAGGAGGATTCTCCATCTATCTGGGAGTAATGATGCTTCTAAACCTCCTGCTTTTTTTAAAAGGCCGTAAACATGCAATAAACAAAATAAAACCAATACAAAATGAAAACACTGATCTTTAAAATTTGGATGTATTTCACTTTCAGATTTCAGAATAAAAGAACAAGAGGCGATTTTTTAAACCTTTAAAACGATGACCATGAAAACTTTTTTCAAATACGATCTCAAAAAGACACCTTTAAAATTTGGCTCCGGATTAATCTTTAAAACACTGAAAAAATGTCAAGAATTTATTTAAAAATAAAGATCAAAGCCGATATCTGCACCGTTTTTGACATGGCAAGAGATATCGATTTACATCAGAAATCAACGTTCAAAACAGGAGAAAAAGCCATTGCAGGAAGAACTACAGGATTGATTGAAGAAGGAGAAACGGTGACCTGGAGAGCAAAACATTTAGGTTTTTATCAGACCCACACTTCCAGGATCATCAATATGGACAAATCTTATCAATTCACAGATATTATGGTAAAAGGAACTTTCAAGTCCTTAAAACATCAGCATATTTTCAGTCAGGAAGGTAAATGTACAATCATGACCGATATTTTTGAATTTGAGTCTCCGTTTGGGATCATCGGAAAACTTTTCAACCGTTTTTTTCTCAAAAACTATATGAAGAACTTTCTGCTGGAAAGAAATAAATTAATTAAAACTACCGCAGAAAATAATAAAAACTTGATTGAAGAATAAGGTAAAGCGCGAGCGAAGCGAGCGTCAAAACAGTTAGTATCAGCGATACTATTCTGACCTTGTCGAAGCATCTCAACAAAACAAAATCTTAATAGACCTAAAACCAAAATACATAAAAACCAAAAACAAACATGAAAATCATCATCGCTGCCGGAACCGGATTTCTGGGAAGAAACCTGGAAGAGTATTTTAAAGAAAAAGGAAATCAGGTGTATATTCTGACCAGGAAACCAAAACGTAAAAACGAATTTCATTGGGACGCCAAAACGCTGGGTGAATGGAAAAATTTGCTTGAAAATGCCGATGTTCTTATCAATCTCACGGGTAAATCGGTCGATTGCCGGTACACGGAGAAAAGCAAACGGGAAATCTATTCTTCAAGAATCAACAGCACAAAAGTTCTCCGGAAAGCCGTTGATTATTGTACCAATAAACCCAAACTCTGGCTGAATGCAAGTTCGGCAACCATCTACATCCATTCCGAAACACAGATGAACACAGAAGAAAACGGGATTATAGGTGATGATTTTTCAATGAATATCTGTAAAAGCTGGGAAAAGGAATTTTTTAGCCCTGACCATGAAGATGTGAGAAAAGTGGCATTACGGACCTCAATTGTTTTAGGTAATAATGGCGGTGCATTCCCGAAATTGAAATTGATCACAAAAGCAGGACTGGGTGGTAAGCAGGGAAACGGAAATCAAAAGGTAAGCTGGATTCATATTGTTGATTTCTGCAAAGCAATTGATCATATTATTGACCATGAAAACATATCAGGAATAATCAATATAACAGCCCCAAATCCTTTGTCTAATGAAGAACTGATGATGGAATTAAGGAAGCAAATAAAAATCTCCTTTGGGTTGAATGCAGCGGTCTGGCAATTGGAACTCGCCTCTGTTTTCTTAAAAACCGAAACAGAATTATTATTAAAAAGCAGAAATGTATACCCAGAAAGGCTTATAACGAGCGGTTTTCGGTTTCTGTATCCCAACATCGAATCTGCGTTTAAAAACTTACTTCAACCTTTCACATCAGCTAAAACCAAAGATTTTTAAAAACTAAAGTGCTCTTCTTTGCAGTGTAATACTCATCTTACAATTCTAAAGTCTTAAAAAAAATCTTTTAACCACATCAGTCACATTAGATGTAATGCTGTGAGAATATTCAGATCATATAAGATAAATCAAAGATTTTTCAAACTAAATTGTTCTTCTATGCAGTGTAATACTCATCTAACACTTCTAAAGTGTTAAAAAATTTTTAACCACATCAGTCACATTAGATTTTAATGTATTGTTTGAAAATATTCAGATCACATAAGAAAAAATCAAAGATTTTTCAAACTAAATTGTTCTTCTATGCAGTTTGATACTCATCTTAAAACTCTAAAGTGCTAAAAAAAAATCTTTTAACCAGATCAGTCACATTAGATGTAATGTTGCGAAAATATTCAGATCATATGAGAAAAAAAATCAAAGATTTTAAACCTAAAGTGTTCTTCTATGCAGTGTAATACTCATCTTACCATTCTAAAGTGTTAAAAAATATTTAACCACATCAGTCACATTAGATTAATGTATTGTTTGAAAATATTCAGATCACATAAGAAGAAAATCAAAGATTTTTCAAACTCAAGTGCTCTTCTATGCAATTGATATTCATCTTAAAATTTCTAAAGTGTTAAAAAAAATCCACATTCACATGAGATGTAAGATTCTAAGGCGTTAAAATGCAATAAGTTTTTATTTTTAAGCTTAAAATGACAGGGCACAAACCGTTTGCGCATTCATCAAATGATGATTAAATTAGCCAAAAACTAAGCGTCAATGTTCATCAAGCCAAAAACGAAAACCATATTTCTCTCATCATTACTGCTTTCAACGACCTTTTTTTCACAGGCACACAATGTCTCGGAAGGCTATCAGAAACCGACGGACCCACTTGTCGTGCAGAATCTTGAGGACTGGCAGGATTTAAAATTTGGACTTTTTATGCATTGGGGGACATACAGCCAATGGGGGATTGTTGAAAGCTGGAGCCTTTGTCCGGAAGATGAATCATGGACCCAGCGTAAACCGGAACACGGAAAATCCTATAACGAATATGTAGAAAACTATGAAAATCTTCAGAAGACTTTCAATCCCACTCAGTTCAATCCTCAAAAATGGGCGGATGCTGCCAAAAAAGCAGGAATGAAGTACGTGGTCTTTACAACGAAGCATCATGATGGTTTTGCGATGTATGATACCCAATAGTCGGATTATAAGATTACCTCTACAAAAACACCGTTTTCTAAGAATCCGAAAGCAGATGTAACAAAGGAGATCTTCAGCACCTTTCGAAAAGAAGGCTTCAAAATAGGAGCTTATTTTTCAAAACCCGATTGGCATTCTGACGATTACTGGTGGCCTTATTTCCCGCCAAAAGACCGGAATGTTAACTATGATCCGAAAAAGTATCCCGAAAGATGGAACGATTTCAAAAAATTCACATGTAACCAGTTAAATGAAATTACGTCAAATTACGGTAAAATAGATATTCTGTGGTTGGACGGAGGCTGGGTACGCCCGTTTCATACCATAGATCCTAATGTTGAGTGGCAGAGAACCATCAAGGTCGAACAGGATATTGATATGGATAAAATAGGAACCATGGCCCGCAGGAATCAGCCGGGAATCATTATTGTTGACCGCACGGTTCCCGGAAAATGGGAAAATTATGTAACTCCTGAACAGGCTGTTCCGGAAAAGGCGCTTTCAATTCCCTGGGAAAGCTGTATCACGATGGGCGATTCGTTTTCGTATGTTCCGAATGATAATTATAAATCATCCCAGAAAATCATCGAAACATTAGTTAAAATTATTTCAGGAGGCGGAAATTATCTGATGAACATTGCGCCCGGGCCTACCGGAGACTATGATGCCGTAGTCTATGACAGATTGAGCGAAATTTCGGGCTGGATGGAAAAAAATGGCTCGGCCGTTTTTGCAACCAGAGCGGCAGCACCTTACCACGACGGAAATTTTTATTATACCCAAAGTAAAGATGGGAAAACCGTAAATATCTTTCATATCGATGAAAAAAGTACTTACCGGGCTCCCTCTGCCGTACATTTTCCGGTTCCTGAAAATTTTAAAATAAAATCAGTGAAAATATTGGGGTTACAAGGTAAAATTCAGTGGAAGCGTTCCGGGAATTTACTTGAAATACAATTACCCCAGGAAAGAACTCAATTAAAATATTCAACTGTCATTCAACTCACGCAATAATGAAGCTTATGTTAAAATTGATGGCAGTTTCACTCCTGAGTTCAGTTTGTATTGCTGCCCAAAAACCAATATACAAGGATCCCGCACAGCCTGTGGAGGCAAGAGTTCAGGATCTGCTGCAAAGAATGACTCCCGAAGAAAAGTTCTGGCAGTGTTTTATGATTCCGGGAGATCTGGATAACGTACCGAAAGGTCAGTATTCACACGGGATTTTCGGACTGCAGGTCAGTGCAGGAAATCAGGGTGGAGGAGTGGCAGGACAATTATTGAAATATAATGCCGGTGAAGATGCCGGAAGATTGGTAAAAAAAATCAATGCCGTTCAAAAATATTTTGTCGAAGAATCCCGGCTGGGAATCCCGATAATTCCCTTTGATGAAGCTTTACACGGATTAATGCGTGAAGGAGCGACCGCTTTTCCCCAGGCAATCGGTTTATCGGCGACCTTCAACCCCGAATTAATGAAGGAAGTATCTGCTGCGATTGCTAAAGAATCCCGACTAAGGGGAATCCGCCAGATTCTGACTCCGGTAGTGAACCTGGCAAGTGATGTCCGGTGGGGCAGGACAGAGGAAACCTATGGCGAAGACCCGTTTCTGACGTCTGTGATGGGAGTCAGTTTTATCAGTTCATTTGAACAACAGGGAATTATTACAACGCCGAAACATTTTTTAGCCAATGTGGGCGAAGGCGGAAGAGACTCATATCCGATTCACTGGAGCAAAAGATATTTGGAGGAAACGCATCTGATTCCTTTTCAGAAAGCTTTTATTCAGGGGAAAAGCCGATCGGTGATGACCTCATATAATTTGCTGGACGGAAGACCTTCGACCGCCAGTCACTGGCTGTTAACCGAAAAATTAAAAAATGAATGGAATTTCAAAGGTTTTGTCATCAGTGATGCCAGTGCGGTGGGTGGTGCCAACGTTCTCCATTTTACGGCAAAAGACTATGGTGATGCTTCGGCACAGGCGATAAATGCCGGACTGGACGTGATCTTTCAGACCGAATATCAGCATTATAAACTTTTTATTCCGCCTTTTCTGGATGGCAGGATTTCAAAGGAAAGGATTGATGATGCGGTGGCCAGAGTGCTGAGAGCAAAGTTTGAATTAGGTCTGTTTGAAAATCCATATGTTTCCGATAAAGATATCTCTGCGCTAAAGAAGATCAACCATAAACCGCTGGCAGAGAAAACAGCCGTGGAATCCTTTGTTTTGCTTCAGAATAATAACAGGACGCTCCCGATTTCCGAAAATTACAAAAAGATTTTAGTGGTCGGACCCGATGCCGTGGACGCCCGACTGGGCGGCTACTCCGGACCGGGAAATAAAAAAGTGAGTATTCTGGACGGGATTAAAAATTTGGTTAAAAATAAAAATATTGAAATCACTTACTCAAAAGGGATCGACTGGAATTTAAAGGATTTTGTAACCGTTCCCGCTGAATTTTTATCTTCCGGAAATCAAAAAGGGCTGAAAGGAACGTATTTTTCCAATCCTGATTTAACAGGGAACTCCGCATTTGAAAAACAGGATGAACAATTAAATTTTAAATGGACCTTATATTCCCCGGATCCTGAAAAATTACAACCCGACAGTTACAGTATCCGCTGGACCGGAAAACTGGAAGCTCCGGATTCAGGAACGTATCAGTTGGGACTTCGTGGCAATGATGGTTTCAAAATGTATTTAAACGGAAAATTAATAATTGATCATTGGGAGAAGGTGAGTTATTCCACAAAAACGATTGATGTTGATTTTATCAAAGGTCAGAAATATAATATTGTGGTAGAATTTCATGAAAACAGGGGTGAAGCGAATATCGAGCTGATCTGGAATTATGGCCTGCATGATTACCAAAAAGATTTTAATGAAGCTTTACAACAGGCACAGCATGCAGAATATATCATCATAACCGCTGGAATTCACGAAGGTGAATTTCAGGATCGCTCTTCACTGAGCCTTCCAGGAAATCAGGAAAAATTCATTGAAGAAATTTCAAAATTAAATAAACCGACCACCGTTGTTCTGGTTGGCGGATCAGCCATAAAAACCACAGACTGGCAGAATAAGACAGGGGCTATCCTGGATATCTGGTATCCTGGAGAGGAAGGCGGAAATGCAGTGGCGAAAGTCCTTTTCGGATTAGAAAATCCGTCCGGGAAATTACCGGTCACTTTTCCGGTTGAAGAAGGGCAGTTGCCTTTGACGTACCATCATCATCCGACAGGACGTGGAAATGATTATTATGATCTGAGCGGCGAGCCATTATATCCGTTTGGTTTCGGACTGAGTTATACCACTTTTGAGATTTCTGATTTACAATTAAATAAAACGAGCTATTCGGAGCAGGATACAGTCGTGGCAAAAGTAAAGATTAAAAATACAGGGTCAACAGCAGGAAGCGAGGTTATTCAGTTATACGTAAAAGACCTGTTGGCCTCGGTTTCAAGACCGGTTCTGGAACTGAAAGGTTTTAAAAAAATAGATTTGAAACCAGGCGAGTCAAAGCAGATTATCATCGAAGTTCCTGTAAAGGAATTACAGTTCCTGGATTCAGCAATGAAATGGACCGTCGAGAAAGGAACCTACAGAATTTTTGTCGGGAATTCTTCCAAAAATCTTCCGTTAAAGCAAAACATAGAGGTTAATTAATATTATTAATACTGTGGTATGATATATGTAATATTTTAAAGAACCTGAATGGTGTTCTCATTCATAAAAGTAAAATATCATGAAAAAATTATTCATATCAACCGTTTTATTATTAGGTTTATCAGTGAGCGCATACGGACAAAGACGTCCGCCGGCTCCTCCACATCCTTCCAGAACTGAGCTGAAAAACAGCAAAGCCCAGGAATTACAGAAAAAATACAATACAGAAAAAAAGTTGATTTTGAATCACCCGCTGGCGACAAAAAAGATGAAGCAGGATCAGCTGAAAGCACTGAATATAAGATACCAGAATGAAAAGAAACTGCTGCGAAGTGCAAGATAATATCCTTTAGGAAATAATTTGATTTTATAAGAGAATGCTCAGGTATTCTCTTTTTTCGGCTATACTCCTAAAGCGTTTCAGTGATTCTTTCACCCACCTGAAGAGTCTGCTGTCTGCTGACTTATTACCTCCACTTATCAAACGAAAAATGAGGATCGCAGAATAAAAATCTTTAATGTTGATAATCATGATCTTCACAAGGAACCGTTCAGGCAGTGCAGGTGGATCACAGTTTCAAAATGATCACACAAGAGCTTTACCCAATACCTTTACCGAATCTCGGTTATCCAAATATTTTTCCTTAAATTCGCATAAAAATTTTATACTAATGAACTACGATATTATTGTCATCGGAAGTGGTCCTGGTGGATATGTTACCGCAATCAGAGCAGCACAGTTGGGTTTTAAAACTGCCATTATCGAGAAAGAAAACTTAGGAGGAATCTGCCTTAACTGGGGATGTATTCCAACCAAAGCTTTGTTGAAGTCTGCTCAGGTATTTCATTATATCAACCACGCTGAAGATTATGGTTTGAATAAAGTGGAAGCTGGTTTCGAGTTTCCGAACGTAATCCAGAGAAGTCGCGGAGTTGCTAATAAAATGAGCAAAGGGATAGAGTTCTTAATGAAAAAGAACAAGATCGATGTGATTTTGGGTACTGCGAAAGTTCAGAAAGGTAAAAAAGTTTCTGTTACTGATAAAGAAGGTAAAGTAACTGAATATACAGGAACTAACATCATTATTGCTACAGGCGCACGTTCTAGAGAATTACCAAACCTGCCTCAGGATGGTAAAAAAGTAATCGGATACAGACAGGCATTATCTCTTCCTGAGCAGCCGAAATCTATGATTGTCGTAGGTTCCGGGGCCATCGGGGTAGAATTCGCTGATTTTTATAACACAATGGGTACCAAAGTTACGGTTGTTGAATTTATGCCAAACATCGTTCCCGTAGAAGACGAAGAAATTTCCAAACACCTGGAAAAATCTTTGAAAAAGACAGGAATCGAGATTATGACTAATGCTTCTGTAGAAAGCGTGGATACAAGCGGCGAAGGCGTGAAAGCTACCGTAAAGACAGCGAAAGGAAACATTACGCTTGAAGCGGATATCTTATTGTCTGCTGTAGGTATTGCAGCAAATATCGAGAATATCGGTTTAGAAGAAGTGGGAATCCAGACAGATAAAGGAAGAGTATTGGTAAACGAATGGTACGAAACTTCAGTACCAGGTTACTATGCCATCGGAGATATCATCCCGACTCAGGCTTTGGCACACGTGGCTTCTGCTGAAGGAATCACCTGCGTTGAGAAAATCAAAGGAATGCACGTTGAGAAAATCGATTACGGCAATATTCCGGGTTGTACCTACTGCCATCCTGAAGTAGCTTCCGTAGGTCTTACCGAAAAGCAGGCTAAAGAAAAAGGATACGAAATCAAAGTAGGTAAATTTCCTCTTTCTGCAAGTGGAAAAGCAACAGCCAACGGAAATACGGACGGATTCATTAAAGTGATTTTCGATGCTAAATATGGTGAATGGTTAGGTTGTCACATGATCGGTGAAGGAGTTACGGATATGGTTGCGGAAGCAGTTGTAGCCAGAAAACTGGAAACGACAGGTCATGAGATCATTAAATCCATCCACCCGCACCCGACTGTTTCTGAAGCGATCATGGAGGCTGCCGCTGCTGCGTACGGAGAAGTGATTCATATTTAACATACTTAAATACATACAGACAATGTTTAAAAAATTAGCTGCAGAAGCATTAGGTCTTGGAGATATCGGTAAAATCATTCCTGCTCAGGATTATGATAAAGTAGACTCGGATGATTATATCATGTCGGAAGATCAGGAGAAAATCTTTTTCCTGATCAAATCTAAAAGAGATGAATACTGCTTTACAAACAGAGCTCTGATTCATATTGACGGGGCAAGTGCTCTGGATAGAAAAAGAGTATTGAAAAGATACGAATATTACCAGTTTCCTTTTTCGAATATTGCTTTACAAACTGCAGGGACTATTGATTTGGATGTTGAAATTTCTTTTAATATCGGAAATGTTCCGTTGATGATCAGTGTGGCAAAAGGTCAGATTGATCAGTTAAAAGATCTGTATAAAGCACTTCTGGCGATCCAGCAGGAAGTACATCACAATCATTCACTGCTGAACTTTGCCAATGACAGCCTGCAGAAAGCAGTAGCAACTGTGGCATCAGGAAAGCAGGAGAATGTTTCGAAAAGTCAGGAATTAAGAACGATCAATGAATATATTTTTGCATGGAATACCACCAGCTTTGATAAATATAATCAGAAAGATTTTTCAAGAATTTTTGAAAAGTATATTAATAACTAAAATATTAATTTACACTATATTTAAAGCCCGGAATTCTCTGGGCTTTTTCTGTAAAAGAATAACTATGAAAAAAATTACATTTGCAATTGCTATATTTTGTTTTACTTTCTTTTTATCTCAGAATAAGGAGAATAAAAGATATTTTTCGACACAATATATACTGAAAAATTCTAATGATACGATAAGGGCTAAAATTAGAAATACAGGAATTTATAGCAATAAAAAATATTCATTGTATACGATTTTGATGAAAATGAAGATGGTTGATAGTGATGGAAACACGATTTGGATTAAACCTAAGGAAATAAAATATATTAAAATTACTGATAATGAAAATGTTGAGTATGAGTATTTTGATTCAAACGAGAAATTTTTGAAAGAAGAGGGTCTGGTGAGAGTTATATATGAAGGTAAAAATATAAATTGGTATCAGAGTTTTGATAATCCTAAACTCCTTACTAATATTACTTTCAAGGGCTATATTGTTGATAAAAATAAAAATATTATCGACGAATATTACTTTGAAGATTCTAAAAATAGATTTAAGAAATTGTTCAAAGATTATCCGGATTTGCAGGAAAAGGTCAAGTCTCTTAGAACGGACGAAGATTATATTGATATTTTAAAACTATATGATGTAAGGTTGGATAAACAGTAATACATTATTAGCTCATTTAGAAAATCTTATTTGAATATTAAATTGTACCATATTTAAAGCTAGGAATTCTGCCCTTTTTCTATAAAAGAATAACTATGAAAAAAATAACTTTATTACTTTCCGTTTTCTGCTTCGGTTTTCTGTTCTCTCAGAAAGAAGAATTGTATCATGAAGTCTATTTCCCCGTAAAATATGTATTGAAAAGCTCAAAAGATACCGTCAAAACAAAAGTTCTGAACGTAGGGATGTACACCAACGAAGAATTTTCACCTGCAACATACCTCCGGCAGATGACCGTTTTGGATCCTGCGGGAAAAAAAATCAAAGTTCCTGAAAATGAGATCAGGTATATGGAAATTACAGATCTTAAAAAGGTAAAAAGAAAATTTGCAGAGGCTAAGCCTGTCTTTTCAAAAGATACAGGCCTTATTCAGGTAATGTATAGCGGAAGAAAGACAGCCTGGTACCGGAAAAGCTATTATTCGGGACCTATCTACACTTATAAGACAAAGGATACGGATTACTTACTGTTTCATAAAGATAAAAGTATTACAGAACTGCATTTCAGGCTGCCCGGTGCTATTTTCCAGCTGAAGGAGAAATTTAATAATTATCCTGATCTTTCTGCAATGATCAATAATATTGTAGATGACAAAGATCTTGTGAAGATCCTCAGGCTGTACGACCAAAAATAATTTTCTGTACACCAGCTCTCGCTCGCCGTTATTCTCCGATAAAAAGGAGCTAAAGAAGGATGATAAATTTTAAAAGGGAATCATCACATTTATATATTAAAATAAGTTTAAAATTAAACGGTTCTTGAAAATTAATCCGATTTTCTCAGTCTGTTTTAGTACTTTTATTCTATGAATTTTGAAAAAACAGGGCTTGTTTTATCAGGAGGCGGTACCAAAGGTATTGCCCACGCAGGAGTTTTAAAATTCCTGAGAGAGAAGAACATCAATATCGATATTTTGTCATGCTGCAGTGCGGGCTCTATTGTAGGTTGCCTCTATGCAGTCGGTAAGACTCCGGAGGAAATTCTGGAATTCTTTAATTCGGTTTATTTTTTCAATTGGAAACATTTTGCGTTCAACCAGCCGGGATTAGTTTCTTCACTGATCTTCAGAAACTATCTCAGCCCTATTTTTCAGGGGATGAAACTGGGAGACCTGGATAAAGAAGTGAAAATTGTAGCTACCGAACTGGTAGGAGGTACAGAGAAGATCTTTGATGAAAATTTCAAGGTAGTTGATGCCATCATTGCATCGTGCTCCATTCCCGGAATTACAACCCCTTATATTATTGGTGACGAAATGTACTGTGACGGAGGGGTTCTGAATAATTTTCCCGCAGATATTATCCGGGATAAATGCGATAAACTCATCGGTGTATTTGTTTCTCCCCCGCACGAGATTAAGATGGATGATCTCAGAACCATTAAGGCTGTTGTTTCCCGCTCTTATGATTTGTTATCTTACAGGATTGAGAGAATTAAGTTTGACTATTGTGATTGGTTTATCTCATCACAGGCCTTATCAAGTTACGGAACTTTTGAAAGACGGAAAGACCGGTTGGAAGAAATATTTAACATTGGCTACAAAGCTGCGAAAGAAAGCTTTTCCGAAAGTCATTTTTTAACGGAACTCAAGCAGTCCGGTACATAAAAAAGAACTCTCACTTTTAAGTGAGAGCTGTATATTAATTCTTTACGACCCATCCATCCTGGTTGGCGATCGTTTTACCGTTCTGATCCATTACAACCAGCGTATACGGTGCCTTATTAGCTGACGTGGTCAGGTAATTTCTCCAGACCTGATACGTATATCCGTCATTTGAAAATTCATAGTAATAATTACCGCCTGTGCCATCCGGAATAAGATCTCCGTTGCTGATGATCATGCTGGGTTTCGAAGTAACCTTGGCATTAGCATTCCAGGACTGGTAAAGATATTGTCCGTTAGGCTGCAGATCGAGTTTGATCTTAAACTTCTTGGTTTTAATAATAACGGTCTTAGGGGCTTTCTGGAAATACTCACTGCTGACCGGATGTGAATGGATATTTCCTGATTCCTTAGCGGAAATTACCGAGAGCTGAGCTATGCAGAATGTTCCGAGCAAGATTTTTCTGATCATGTTTAATGTTTATAAGTTACATTAACCTTTAATCAAATTTAAAGCCAATTAAACAGGCTGAGTCTGGGTATATGCGGCAAAAGCTTCTTCCAGACTTTCAAACTTACCTTTAAACTCATCGATCGGACAATCGCGGAGTATATTCCCCTTATGAATAAGAATAACACGCGAGCACAGTGCCTCTACCTCCTGCATAATATGGGTTGAGAGCAGAACGGTCTTTTGCTGTCCGATTTGTTTTACTACATTTCTTATCTCAAGGATCTGATTAGGATCCAGCCCGTTGGTAGGCTCGTCCAGTATTAAAAGATCCGGCTGATGGATAATAGCCTGGGCCAAACCTACCCTCTGCTTATATCCTTTCGAAAGCTGACTTATTTTTTTTGATTTTTCCGGGGTAATGCCGACCAGCTCTATTACCTCATCGACTCTGGAAAAGGGAATATTATGAATATTGGCTACAAAATGCAGATACTCTCTCACGTACATTTCCAGGTAAAGCGGATTGTTTTCCGGAAGGAAACCTATTTTTTTCTTAGCATCAATTTCGCTTTCAGCAATGCTTCTGCCGTTAAAAATGATCTCACCTTCATCAATTTTTAAAGCACCGACAATAGATTTCATCAGCGTAGACTTCCCAGCGCCGTTCGGACCCAGAAGACCTATAATTTCATTTTTGTCTATAGAAATATTGATATTGTTAAGAGCGGTCTGTTCACCGAACTTTTTTGTGAGCTGATTTATTTGAAGAGCCATAATGGTAATGATCTTTTTGCAAAAATAAAATAAAAAAACTCATTCGGATGAATGAGCTCAGATTATATTTTAAATTCTTATTATTTTCTTGTCTTTTTAGTCTTTCCGCTGGAAGCAGGGGAGGCTGCTGTAGAAGAACTATTGGTTACCGGTCTGCTGCTGTTACTATTGTTTATGGCAGCCGACCTTTCATATAAGGCCGCTTTGCCGTTACTTTTCCCAAAGACCTTATCCACCTGTTTCTTATTCAGAAACTGCGATTTTCCCACATACTTTCTGTTTTTGTTAATGTACTGAATAAACTGTACGGTCGGCTGTCCGAAATTTTTCTCATAATGCAGCTCGATAATGTCGTTAGGAAGCTCCAGAATAATGTTGCTTTCCGGTGCATCGATAAAGCCGTTTGTGATCATGGTATAAAGACCCGACACGTCCCCGTTAAGATTTTTGAAAGAAAAAGATCTGAAGGTATTTAGATTGGCTGTGTTAAGATCCTGATAATTAATAGTAAATGTATCGTCTTTTTTATATAAACCAACGGAATTATCTTTACCAATTTCCACTAAACTTTCGTTTTTCAACACTTTAATTTGTGAGAAAACTGAAATACCGAACATGAAGGTAAATAGTAAAAGTATTTTTCTCATTAGAACTTATTTTAATGTTTATAATTGGTGCACCTAAATCTAATCATAAAAAAAGTTAAAACCAATTTTATTTTAAAACAAAAGTAATACTTTTTTTTAATATCTGTCATCCGTGAAAGTGCGAAACTATGCAGACCATTGCAATCAGAATGCTCATTTAAATGTTTGATTGCAAGAATATTATACAAAGAACAGTGAATTATTCGTTTAGTAGGCATCACTAAAAAAAGAACTTTTTGTTTTCTGTAATCTATTGGTATGTAGTGAATTAACGAATCATTCGCATTCGGCTGTGTGGATGATTTAAAAAATATATATTAAATCTGTTTAATATGAATTGAGGGACCTGTTGATTATTTAACGGATCATTGGGATGAATACATGAAGAACTGATGATCGTGATCTCCACGGTTCTTCCGGGGATGCATAAAGATGGTAGATTGAATTTTTTTTCATTGTGTATATTTAAAATTAAAGGGGTAAAGTTAATCAAAAAATAATTTCTCAAAAATGGATACTTTCTTAATTTCTTTAAGGTCTTTAATTAGGAGCTAGGTTATCATCCATGAGCCTGACAACGTAGAACGCATCATTAATTTACCGGCTATTTTCTATTCCTGCTGTTGGTGATCCGGATTCTCTGTGCTTAAGAACATCGTTATTTTAGCTTTTTTGCCTGCTCGATATTATAGTCTTCCATCCCAATTCATAAAAATCGTCGGTATTTCTCTGTTAAGAGAATATTAACAGGTGACTACAGGATAGCAGAATTTTCCGATAAGTATACTTTTATAAAAATAAACAAACAACAGAATCGGACATGATTTTATCAGACTTTGTGTGTTCAATTAAAAATAATTAAACGTAACAGTAATTTTTTTAAATAATTAATAACTGAAAAATGAAGAATTCTATATTAACGTTAGGTCTCTTAATAGGTGCAGCGGGATTTGTTTTCGGACAGGAAAAACAAATATCCGGAGTAGTCTTAGGCCAGGATGCTAAGCCTGTTCAGAATGCTGTCGTGAAGCTGAATAATACTTCCCAGGAGGTAACTACCAATTCTGATGGAAGCTTCAGTATCCCGCTTACCGAAAGCATCAGTAAACCGGAGCTTGCCATTTCTCATGAAGGCTATCTCAGCAGAAAGGTAGATGTCTCGGATCAGGAAAATGTGAAAATTACGCTGCAGCCTGATCCCAATGATAAAGTAAAAAGCATCGATGAGGTCGTTATTATTGCCTACGGGACACAAAAAAGAGGAGAAGTTACCGGCGCAGTGGGAAGAGTAGATCCTGAAAGTTTTAAAAACCGTCCCATTGCCAGAGCTGACCAGGCATTAACGGGGCAGATTGCAGGGGTGAAAACACGTTCTACTACCGGAAAACCGGGAGAACCGTTAGAAATCAGAGTTCGTGGGACAGCTTCGATATCAGCCAGCAATTCTCCGGTTTATGTAGTAGACGGAATGGTGGTTGATGATCTGGGGAATATTTCATCCGATGATATCCAGTCTATTGAGGTTTTAAAAGATGCTGCTTCTACAGCCATGTATGGATCCAGAGGTTCAAATGGTGTGGTCATCGTGACAACAAAAAAAGGAACCTCGGGAAAACCGTCCTTTAGTTTTTCTCAGTACTACGGTGTGCAGACTATTGAAAAAAAGCTTGACATCATGACCAGTGCAGAATGGATCGATTATGCTTCTGAAGCGATTGATAAAAGATGGGTTGCCCTGGCACCGGGAAATTCCGCATCAGATAGTTATGCTGTGAGGGCAAATTATTTCAATCTCGCCAATACCACCGACTATAATCTTGCGAATATCAATTATATGAAGGATCCCAGATGGGGGACCGGCCAGGTCGCTTATATCGACTGGCAGGATGCATTTTACCGTCCGGCCCCCATTCAGAATTATCAGTTAGCCGTCCGCGGTGGAAATAAAAACGTGAAATACCTGATTTCCGGAGCTTATTTTGATCAGGAAGGCCTGGCCATTAATACAGGTTTTAGCCGGTTCAATCTGAGTGCAGTGATTGATGTGAATATCTCAGATAAATGGAAAGCGGGGATCACATTGCGCCCGAGCTATTCACAGAGTTATGGGGCTACTGTGGACGGAAAAGATAATCTAGCTCATAAAATGCTTTCTATGGTTCCTGTAGCAGAACTTAATGCCGGGCTTTATACCAATTTCGGAAACAACACCCGGTACAGGTGGGCCGGTTCCACGCAGAGCCCTGTCGGAGTGATGGAACAGACTACAAATGATACAAATGAATTCAGACTGTTCTCCAGCCTCTATATGTCTTATGACATTTTACCTGATCTGAATTTTAAAATTTCCGGCGGGGCCACAAATAATTTTAACCTTAACAACGGATATACTCCTACTTTCGACCTGATCACCAATATACCCGGACAGGTAAGTATTGCCAGCCGCAGAACCGTAAATTATAACCGGTATCTGGGAGAGGCTCTGCTGTCGTATAAAAAGTCTTTTGGTGACCATAATATCAATGCGATTGCAGGGTACAGTGCAGAAAACTACCGGACAACCTCACAGTACAACCGAAACAAGGGTTTTCCGAATGATGATTTAAAAACATTCAATTTCACCCAATCGGCATCTGTGCTCAATTCAGAATATACCGCTTCAGAATGGATGCTGATCTCGATGTTTGGCCGTGTTAATTACGATTATAAGAAAAAGTATATGCTGTCGGCAAGCATTCGCCGGGACGGATCCTCCAGGTTTGGCTGGAACAATCTGTGGGGAACGTTTGCCGCTTTCGGAACAGCCTGGAAAGCAGATGAAGAAAATTTTCTGAAAGAGGCGAAATGGCTGAATAATCTGAAATTCCGATACAGCTGGGGAGAAAACGGGAACAATTCGATCGGTGATTACAGAGCATTCGGAACACTGGCGGGTGGAAACTATTCTTTTGGAGGAAACTTATCGAACGGTTTGATTCCCAACACCATTGCCAACCAGGATCTGACATGGGAAAAAACGCAGTCATCGGATTTTGGTTTTGAACTGGGACTTTTTAACCGGATTGACTTCACAGCAGACTACTACATCAAAAAAACGAAAGATCTACTCCTGGAGCTGCCGATCCCTTCGGTAACGGGCTACACTACCATGTGGAAAAATGTAGGCTCCGTGCAGAATACAGGGTTGGAACTGGAATTAAGCACCAAAAATTTAACAGGAGCGTTCAAGTGGAACACCTCAGCTAATATCTCATTCAATAATAATAAAGTGCTGCAGTTGGGAAGTGATAATGCTCCCATTTACACAGGTTTCAGCAGCAGTACCAATATTATAAAAGTAGGGGAAGAACTGAACTCCTTTTATCTTTATGAAGCCATTGGGGTATTGTCATCAGCAGACATCAGCAATGCCGGTGTGGCTAAAACAAACGGGGCGATCGCAGGCGATGTCAAATACCGAGATGCCAATGGAGATGGAGTGATCGATGAGAAAGACCGTCACATCATCGGAGGACCTACCCCGGATTATTACTGGGGATTTACCAATACATTTTCCTATAAAGGCTTCGATTTGTCAGTGTTTTTCCAGGGACAGAAAGGAGGATACAGCTATGCCTTACTAGGTCGTGCAATCGATCGCACGGGTATGGGTACTACCACCAACGTGATGGGAAACTGGGCCAACCGCTGGCGCTCCGACGACAATCCCGGAGATGGAAAAACGCCTAGGCTGGATGGCACCACGGGCAGTCTTCTGGATACAAGATGGCTGTATGACGCCACCTATATTCAGCTTAAGAATGTGACCTTAGGATACAGCTTTCCTAAAGACCTGGTAAGCAAACTGCAAATTTCCAATCTCAGAATTTATTTCAGTCTTGAAAATGTCTGGAGAAATGATCACTACTATGGCGGTTATAATCCGGAGTCTGTACAGTCGGACGGTACCGACTATGGCGCATATCCCAATGCAAAAGTATGTATGATGGGGCTAAACTTTAACTTCTAATCTTTTTAAAATGAAAACAACATACAATAAAAATACAAATCTCTTTCCTGGATATTTTAAAACCTTTGGAAAAGCATTACTATGGGGAACTTTAACATTCGCAACGCTGAGCTGTGAAAAAGATCTGATGCTGGAGCCCGAAAATAATATTACCCAGACTTCTTTTTATACGACCGAGCTGCAGATCAGCCAGGCCGTATCAGGAGTGTATTCAGCAATGGTGAATGCCTCTTCCAGAGGAGGTTTTGATGTCAATTTTTATCTGCTGGCATCAGAAGTCCGTTCCAATAATTTTAATGCGATTTCACAGAACGGAAACAGGGATTATTATGCCATCAACCGTTTTCAGGATACTTCATCAACAGAAGAGGTGGAAATCCTCTGGGAAGATGCCTATCAGCTGATTTCCTATGCCAATACCATTCTGGCAAGGATAGATGCCGTTCCTTTTGCAGATCAGGCGACAAAGGAACAGTACCGCTCCGAAACGCGTTTTTTAAGAGCGTATGCTTATTTCGAACTGATGCGGAATTTTGGAAAAGTTCCGCTTGTAGATCATCCTGTGACTCCCGAAGAGGCGGTTTCCATTCCCAGGACAGACTTAGCCACACTGTATGAATTTGTAACTTCAGAAATTGAAGCTTCTGTCGCAGGTTTAAAAAACGCCTATGATGCCAAAAATAAAGGAAGAGTTACGAAATCGGCTGCCCATGCGATGTTGGGGAGAATATACCTGACCGGAAGCGGATTTCCCTTAAATAACGGCTCTTATCTGCAAAAAGCAAAAAGCCATTTAAACACCGTTATTCAGGGAGAAGGTCAGTACGTTACTTTTGCTGCCAATTATGCAGACCTGTTTAAGAGTGCCAATGATAATAAATACCATATTTTTGAGATCCAGCATATCAGCGGAGGCTTATCCCAGGGTTCTTATCTGCCGAGTTACGTTTCACCCACTTTTGGTGTTAATGACCCTCTGTACAACCCGCAGGGCAGTTTATACAGTGCCGCGGAATTAGGAGTCTCGCAATCTTTGATCAATTCTTATGAGACAGGAGACCTGAGGCGTCCTTTAACGGTAAAAACCCAGTTTATCGCACAAAACGGACAGGTAGATTATGCCAATTATTTTGTGAAATTCCGGGAGCCGGGTGTCGTATTGACGAACCGTTATGACTGGCCAATTAATTTCCCGGTGATCCGGTATGAAGATGTGCTTCTCATGTATGCAGAAGTCTTGAATAATGAGGGCAATACTTCTGCTGCAGTTCCGTATGTGAACAGGATCCGTCAAAGAGCGGGATTGGCTCCACTTTCGACATCGATGACCGCAGGCGACTTTACCACCGCCCTTCGTAAAGAAAGAAGAGTGGAATTTGCCGGAGAGGGAGTTTACTGGCACGATTTGGTACGTTGGAATATTGCCGTAGCGGTCATTAATCAGGCTGCAGCAGATTTAAACTACAATTTTACGATCACCACGAATGATTATCTGTATCAGATTCCTTTATCCCAAATTCAGGTAGCAGGATATGAGCAAAATCCGTAAAACTTTTAATATGTTGAATAAGAGCTGCAGTATTTTGCAGCTCTTGTCATTATCAAGCACTATATGGATTTACAATTTCTGCTGGCTTATTTTTTAAAAAAAATGTCCTGACAATAAAGTTTGCGTCAAGGAATTAAATTGTAATAGAAGATTCAGTTTCATCCGTTTAATTTAAATTAAGAATTTAATATCGAATAATTAATAAAATTAAGAAATATTTACACTGTCTTGTGCTATCCTGTCCGAACACTTTTTATTTTGTAAAATTTTTATACTTTTAAAAAATAAAAAATATGTAGACAAAGACCGCAATGAGCTGCATATCCAGTTTGAAATATACTGGCCGGTCCGCTAATCTTTTAAAGTTATGCAAGTCAGGAAATATTAATGATCATAAACCAAACCCATGAATGATACCCGAACAGGAAACCCTATTTCTACACCCTTAAAAAAGAAAAGCTTCAGCCTTCCGCTTATTCTTATCACCAGTCTGTTTTTCTTTTGGGGATTTATCCATAATTTGGATCCCATTCTTATTAAACACCTGCGAAGTGCCTTTCAACTGAGCCATTTTCAGGCTTCCTTAGTAGATTCAGCTGTATTTGCTGCATATTTTTTATTGGCTATACCGGCAGGACTAATTATTCAGAAATATGGGTATAAGACCGGAATTCTGGTAGGACTGTTCTTTTTTGCCGCCGGATGTTTTATGTTTGTTCCAGCTGCCAATACAGTAAGTTATCCTTTTTTCCTGGGAGCGCTTTTTGTGCTGTCATGCGGCCTGGCGGTTTTAGAAACAGCAGCCAATCCTTATATCACGATTTTAGGCGACCCTGAAAAGGCACCTCAAAGATTAAATTTTGCACAGTCTTTCAATGGTTTGGCCGCATCTGTGGCGCCTATTATCGGCGGTGTGTTTATTCTGGGTGAAGAGCCTAAAACACAGGACGAGCTTTCCCGACTTACCCAAACTGCCAAATTAGCCTATATTCAGGCTGAAACGTCATTGGTAAAAGGACCTTATATCATACTGGGACTGATTATTCTGCTGGTGATGTTCCTGTTTTTATTCGTAAAACTGCCGGAAGTGAAAGAAGGCACAGAAAAGTCAACAAAGAACTTCCTTCAGGTTTTAAGACTGAAAAATGTCGGATGGGGTGTTCTCGCCCAGTTTTTTTATATCGGGGCACAAATCTATGTATTCAGTTTTCTGCTGGTTTTTGCCGAAGACGCCATTCAGATGAAAGGTCAGGATGCTAAATATTATGCGGGAATGGCCGGATTTTTATTTATGATCGGGCGCTTTGCCGGAACTTTTCTGATGAAATATATCGTTCCTCAGAAATTGCTGGCGATCTATAGCGTCATCAGTATTATTCTCAGTATTTGGGTGATTATCGGATCAGGGGTTTCAACCTTGTATGCACTTGTGACGCTTACTTTCTTTATGTCGATCATGTTTCCTACGATTTTTGCTTTAGGAATTGACGGGGCAGGATCAGAAACAAAATCAGCCTCCAGTCTACTGATTATGTCGATTGTTGGAGGGGCAATCATCCCCCCTTTAGCCAGTAAGATCACAGATATTTCAGGAAATATTCATTTCTCATATGTGGTTCCGTTGATCTGTTTTGTCATTGTGCTTCTGTTTTCATTAAGGTTTAAACTCAGGTAGGCAGCAACATGACAATAAGTGAGCGGAAGTATAATCCTGATTATAATCAAGCATTGAACTCCAAAATAATATTAAAATTTAAAGCGTACTATGAGCCGGTTAATTTTAAAAATAAATAATAAAGATAATGTTTTAGTCGCTTTGCAGGATATCCCGGCAGGCACTGAGATCATTTTTGATGGGATTACCTATACTACGGTGGAAGCAATCCCTGCTAAACATAAATTTTTTATGAATGACATGAAGCAGGGGGACGAAATCTTTATGTACGGTGTCCTTGTCGGGAAAGTGCAGTACGATCTGCCTTCAGGATCCCGCATGACGACAGATAATACCAAACATGCGGCCGAGCCCTATTATTATCGTGATGTCGACTACCATTGGACAAAGCCTGATGTCTCAAAATTTCTGCATAAAACTTTTAAAGGATATCATCGTTCGAACGGAGATGTGGGGACGGCAAATTACTGGCTGTTTATCCCCACTGTTTTTTGTGAAAACCGGAATCTTGATATGATTAAAGAAGCCCTGTATAACGAATTAGGATATGCCGTTGATGCCAAATACAAAAGCTACACGCATCTGCTGGTCGAAGCAATTTCTAAAGGCGGGAATCTGGATGACGTTGAATTTTCTCCGTCAGCTATCCCTTCCGCAGAAAGAGTTTTTAAAAATGTAGACGGTATCAAATTTCTCAATCACACCGGAGGATGCGGAGGAACACGACAGGACGCAGATACCCTGAGTAAGCTTTTGGCATCTTATGCAGACCATCCAAACGTTGCCGGGGTAACTTTGTTGAGTTTGGGATGCCAGCATTTGCAGATTGATCACTTTAAAAAAGATCTGTACAGCAGAAATCCTGATTTTGATAAACCTTTACTCGTTTTTGAACAGCAAAAAGCAGTCAGTGAAGAAACCATGATCAAAAATGCCATCTTTGAGACCCTGAAAGGGCTTATGGAGATTAATAAAATCGAACGGGAGGATGCCCCGCTCAGCAAACTTAGTGTTGGCGTAAAATGTGGAGGAAGTGATGGGTTCAGTGGTATCTCTGCAAACCCTGCGGTGGGCCATCTTGCCGACATACTCTCCGTTTTGGGGGCGAAGGTTTTACTGGCAGAGTTTCCGGAACTCTGTGGTGCCGAACAGGAATTAATAGACCGGGCTGCAGACCGGGCAACCGCCGAAAAGTTCATTAAGCTCATGACGGAATATGATGAACTTGCCCATGCCGTAGGTTCAGGATTTTATATGAATCCTTCACCGGGAAATATTAAAGACGGGCTCATCACCGATGCCATAAAATCTGCCGGAGCAGCAAAGAAAGGCGGTTCGTCACCTGTTGTAGATGTTTTGGATTATACAGAACCGGCTACTAAACCGGGTCTCAGCCTGGTATGTACACCAGGAAATGATGTAGAAGCCACCACCGGTAAAGCCGCAGCAGGAGCGACTTTAATTCTTTTTACAACAGGTTTGGGAACCCCAACCGGAAATCCCGTTTGTCCTGTTATTAAGGTAGCGACCAATACAGCATTAGCAACGAAAATGTCTGATATCATCGATATTGATACCGGAGCCATTGTGCGTGGCGAAAAAACCATTCAGGAAATGGGAGAGGATATTCTGGACTTCTGTATCGAAGTTGCCAGCGGCAATATTATTCCCAAAGCGGTTGCCCTGAACCAGGATGATTTCATCCCTTGGAAGAGAGGGGTCAGTCTTTAATACCTATTTTTCAAAGATTATCACTTAAGTAAAAGGCCTTTGCAAACTTAAGAGGAGCAGAGTCAGAAAAAGATCAGCACCCTATGTATGAACATAACAACAAATTTAATAAGATAAAATGTTTTCATTAAAAAATAAAAAAGCTGTGGTAACAGGTGGCGGAAGCGGAATCGGGCAGGCCATTGCGGTCCAGCTTGCAGCCAGCGGCGCTGAAGTCAGCATTCTTGAAATTACCGCACAAAACGGAGAAGAAACCCTCGGAAAAATAGAATCTTCGGAAGGAAATGCAAAAATTTATGTCTGTGATGTTTCAAAACAAAAAGATGTTCTAGCCGTTTTTGAGCAGATAGGTCCGATCCATATTCTGATTAATAATGCCGGAATCGCTCATATCGGGAAGGCTGATACCACTTCAGAGGAAGATTTTGACAGGATTTACAACGTGAATATCAAGGGCGTCTATAATTGTCTGTTTGCAGGTATTCCGCAGATCAGAAAATCAGGGGGCGGTGTCATTATCAATATGGCTTCCATTGCGGCATTGGTCGGTATTCCCGACCGTTTTGCTTACAGCACGGCAAAAGGCGCTGTAAAGGCCATGACTATGAGTGTGGCGAAAGATTATATTCATGAAAATATCCGTTGCAACTCCATCTCCCCGGCACGGGTCCATACCCCTTTCGTAGATGGATTTTTACAGAAAAATTATCCCGGTAATATCGATGAAATGTTCGAAAAACTATCTAAAACCCAACCGATCGGACGAATGGCCCAACCGCAAGAAGTGGCCTCCTTAGCACTGTATCTCTGCAGTGATGAAGCATCATTTATCACCGGAGTGGACTATCCTATTGACGGTGGTTTCACCACTTTAAATAATTAAAAATAAAGCACATTTTACAATAAATTATAAAGCTCTGTAGTTTTTATAAAGTGAAACACTTTTAAGAGCTTGACGTCTAAAAAATTAAAAGAATATGAAACTAATAAGATTCGGAAAACCTGGACAGGAAAAGCCCGGGGTCATTATCGGCGAAAAAAGATACGATGTCTCTCATCTGGTGAAAGATTATGATGAAAACTTTTTTTCCGGTGATGCTATAGAAAATTTAAAATCTGAAATCAATACACAAAATTTATCCGAAGTTTCTCCAGAGGAAAGACTGGGTGCTCCCTTGTCCAGACCATCCAAAATTATCTGTGTCGGGCTGAATTATAAAGATCATGCCGCAGAGACGAATGCTCCGATTCCCCAGGAACCTATCTTGTTTTTTAAGGCTACGACCGCCATCGTGGGTCCGGATGATGATCTGATGATTCCTAAAAACAGTACAAAAACCGACTGGGAAGTAGAATTAGCCATTGTCATCGGAAAAAAAGCAAGCTATGTTTCTGAGGAAAATGCGCTTGAACATGTAGCAGGATATGTTTTGCACAACGATTACAGCGAAAGAGAATTCCAGTTGGAAAGAAACGGACAGTGGGTAAAGGGAAAAAGCTGTGATACATTTGCGCCGATCGGTCCATTCATAGCTACATCCGATGAAATCGAGGATGTGCACCGTCTTCGTCTGTGGCTGAAAGTTAACGGACAGATTCTTCAGGACGGAAATACATCCAACCTTATTTTTAATGTACCTTATATGATAAGCTACATCAGTCAGTTTATGACGCTGCTTCCGGGAGATATCATCTCTACAGGTACCCCGGCAGGGGTCGGTTTGGGACAAAAGCCTGAGCCCTGGTATCTGAAACCGGGTGATGTAGTGGAATTGGGTATAGATGGTTTAGGAAGCAGCACGCAGAAAGTAAAAGCATACGGAGAATGAAAAAATTCTGTCTCGCCCTTGATCTGATCGATGATCCTCAATCGATTGCCGAATATGAGAAATATCACCAAAATGTCTGGCCACAGATAAAGCAAAGTATTTTGGATTCCGGAATTACATGTATGGAAATCTACCGGATTCAAAATCGATTGATGATGATAATCGAGGTTAATGATCATTTTTCTTTTGAAGCTAAAGATGAATTGGATAAAAACAATCCGAAAGTTCAGGAATGGGAAGAACTGATGTCGAAATTTCAACAACCGTTACCCAATTCCAAGCCTGGAGAAAAATGGCAGCTGATGGATAAAATATTTTCACTGTAAATTCATTTCAGAAAAAGATGATTGATTCTCACGTACATTTTTGGAAATATGATCCGGTTCGTGATGCCTGGATTACAAAGGATATGGAGGCCATCCGAAAAGATTTTATGCCCGAAGATTTTTCTTTGTTCCTGCAAAAAAATTATATAGATGGCTGTATTGCCGTTCAGGCTGATCAAAGTGATAAGGAAACTGAATTTCTGGTTAATTTGGCCAAAGAAAACCCATTTATCAAAGGGGTTGTCGGCTGGATTGATCTGAATTCTGAAAAACGGGAAGAATTTCTTCAGAAATATCAGGCTGAAAAATCACTTAAAGGTTTCAGAGTTATTGCTGAAGGCGAAGGCTCCGGTTTTTTACTCCAAAAACAGGTGCTCGAAGGAATTGCTGCGCTCCGTCGATATGGCTATACTTTCGATATTTTATTAAGACAAAACCAACTTTCGGATGCCGTACAACTTTCGGAAAAATTGCCCAGCCAACCTTTTATTCTGGATCACTGCGGAAAACCGGATCTTAAGACCAATAACCTGAAAGACTGGAAATGTATGATTTCAGAACTTGCACAAAACCCTGATGTATACTGCAAGACTTCAGGACTTTTAACCGAAGGAAACCGGAAGAAGCCTGATGAAAGATCGATTTTTGAAATTCTAGATTTTACTTTTTCGCAATTCGGTATCCAACGGGTGGTTTTCGGAAGTGACTGGCCGGTCATGTTATTAGGAGGTAATTATGCTTTGTGGCTGGAATTGATATCAAAATATGTAAGTCAGTTTTCGACAGAAGAACAGCAGCTGTTTTTCTCCGGAAATGCTGTTACATTTTATAATTTGGAATAATGGCAAGAGTAGACCATCCATGAATCATAATAAAATCTAATGTGACTTATGGATTAATAAATATGTTGATAACAACTACGTAATTTTAACACTTAAGAATTTTAAGATGAGCATTATACTGTAGAGAAGAGCACTTTAGTTTTAAAAATCTTCGATTTTTTTCTTATGTGTTCTAAATATTTTCAGCATTGCATTAAAATCTGATGTGACTCATGTGTTAATATAAATGTGATGATAACAAGTACGTAATTTCAACACTTAAGAATTTTAAGATGAACATAATACTGTAGAGAAGATCACTTTAGTTTTAAAAATCTTCGATTTTTTTCTTATGTGATCTACTATTTTCACGCAATACATTAAAATCTGATGTGACTTATGTGTTAATATAAATTTATTGGCAATACTTCGGAATTTTAAAACCTATTCCGCCGGAATAAGAATAAAATAATAAAAACTGTTGCGCTTGCATAAAGATAACATGAAATCAATTATACCTAAATATGAACTTAAATCTCGACCATAAAATTATCATTGTAAGCGGTGGCGCGAAAGGCATCGGAAACGCCATTGCAAAAATTCTGGCAGAAGAAAACGCACTGCCGGTTATCATTGGCAGAAATAAAGACGACAATAAAAGAGCCATTCAGGAAATTCTGGAGCGCGGAGGAACGGCAGATTTTGTTACTGCAGAGCTATCAGAACCGGATGAATGCAGAATAGCGATCGGTGAAGTGGTAAAAAAGTATGGAAGAATCGATGGCATTGTTAATAATGCCGGGGTGAATGATGGAGTAGGGCTGGAAAACGGGTCTTACGACGGATTCATAGCGTCTTACCACAAAAATGTAGTGCATTATTATCTCTTGGTACATCATGCGCTTCCCCATCTTAAAAAAAGCAGAGGTGCCATCGTAAATATTGGGAGTAAAACCGCAGAAACGGGACAGGGTGGAACCTCGGGTTACGCGGCTGCCAACGGAGCCAGAAACGCCCTGACGAGAGAATGGGCGGTCGAACTTCTGCCTTACAGTATCCGCGTTAATGCTATTATTGTCGCAGAAGCCTGGACACCCCTTTATGAGAACTGGATTTCTACTTTTGAAAATCCGGATGAAAAGCTCAAAAGCGTCACCGCTAAAATTCCGCTGGAAAAACGCATGACGACTTCTGAAGAAATTGCGAATATGACAGCATTTCTCTTATCAGAAAAATCATCGCATACCACCGGGCAGCTGATTCATGTAGATGGCGGATATGTACATCTGGACAGAAGCTTAGGATAAACTATAATTTAATGATAAGGCTTGATTATAAAAATCTGTAAGTTCAGATCAATGGCATCACTGGGTTAAAGTGGTGCCATTGATTTTTAATATATTATACCTTCTGTTCCAAAAGGATAGCGGGCACCTGTTTCAGATGGTGTTTCTATACCACAACAGGATAAAAACCAGGATTATTTTTTGTTGTTTGTTTGATCATCCGAAAGAATACTATATTTTTGCCAGCGAAATATAGCATCATCCACGATGAATATTATTTCTATTAAAAAAACTAAAAACTAACTGAAAATTAATTAAACCATGAACGTAAAAAACGGAACTGCATTTCATTCTGTCAATTCATTGATAATTGTTTCCGGCCATGGAAAAAACAGCAATTATTCCTCCTGATATTTTAGCCTGTTCGTAGGCACCGATATAACTTAACGAATGACCGTTAAATCAGCGGAAAAATAAGGTCTGCCTATACCGGCGCTGCATTTTTTTGGATCAGTTGATTTTACAGTATGTATTTATGGAGTTCAGAAACCATTCAAACGAAGCGGAACCGAAAAGCTAAACGAGTAGGAAACACGATACAACTTAAACATGAAGAGAATTATTTTATCTAAAACTATGAAAAAACTTTACTTTTTACTCCTGATCATCATTTCAATTTCCGCCTTTGCGCAATCGTACACGTATACCAGGTACGATACGTCAAATTCTGGAATAGGAAGCAATTATATTGCTGATATTAAAACGGATTCAAACGGGATGCTTTGGCTGGCTACTTACAACGGGGTTTCTACCTTTAACGGAACAGCTTTTGCCAATTATAATACCGGGAATTCAGGCATTGCTTCTAACGCAATTTTAAAAGTTCAGATTGACGGATTGGGCCGAAAATGGTTTGCGTCTCAATTTAATGGGATCATCCTGTACAACGGAACTGCATGGACAAATTATACAACCTCCAATTCGGGATTGCCGGGTAATGAAATTCATGATATAGCGGTTGACGGTCAGAATAATCTTTGGATTGCAACAGATTCGGGCCTTACAAAATTCAACGGAACGACCTGGACCACTTATAATTCTGTCACGAATCTGAATTCAGTAGCCACCGACAGTAATAATGGTATATGGGTTACCAATGGCGGGGTACTGTACAAGTTTAACGGGACCGATTTTAATTTTATCGCACAGGGAACCGACCGTATTTTAAGAATTGCCAATAATACGGTATATGTTAAAGGTTTTGACAGCTTAATCACTTTAACGACAAGCGGAACCAACATCACATTTACGTACCAGAATAATTCCTGTCTTGCGGGATCCAACCCGAATGCTCTGGATGTTGACAGCAACAGCAAAGTTTGGATTGGATTTAACGGTGCCGGTCTGCAAAATTTTACCGATTGTACGACATACACTAAAGCCAATACCAATCAGGGATTGCCGGATGACTATTTCAGTGCTGTTAAAACACAAAGTTCGGGAATCATCTGGCTAGGCACATTACAGCTTGGTCTGGTGAAAATGACACCGGCTGTTGCGGTCTGTAATCCGCCAAGCCAGATGTATACTTCCAATATTACTTCGTCAACAGCGACTCTTAACTGGTTACCATCAACATCAACACCCAACGGAGGCTATTACTACGTGTACAGTACCAGCCCGACCATGACAGGTTCAGGTACAGCTGCTGCTTCTACAACAGCGAATATATCCAATTTACAGCCTAATACAACATACTATTGGTGGGTGACGGCGAATTGCGTGTCCAGTCAGAGCACCTGGGTTTCCGGAGGATCTTTCACGACACTGCCTGGTGCCGTAACAGGTTGCTGGCAAAGTATCAGCGCAGGCAGTACCCATTCTCTCGGGATAAAGACTGATGGAACACTTTGGGCATGGGGAAATAATGGCTATGGACAATTAGGGGACGGTACCAATATATCCCGTTTTGTTCCAAAACAGATAGGATTGAATTCGACCTGGAAAAAAATAGCAGCAGGAGAGTATTTTTCTGTAGGAATTAAAACAGATGGAACCCTCTGGACCTGGGGAAATAATCTTCTCGGGCAGCTAGGTGACGGCAGTAATAATGACAGAAATATGATGCTTCAGATAGGAACAGATACCAATTGGGAAAATATAACTGCAGGGCTTAATCACGTGTTAGCCATCAGGACCAACGGAACACTATGGGCGTGGGGAAATAATTCCGGTCGTCAGCTGGGTGACGGAACAAATATTACGAGGTATGTGCCTACCCCAATAGGAGCAGCAACAGACTGGCAGAAAATTTCAGCAGGCGCAGGTTTTTCATTGGCTATTAAAGCTAATGGAACACTATGGGCCTGGGGAGGCAATGGATTTAGCCAGTTAGGAGACGGTACGACCATGACCCGAACTGTACCTACCCAAATAGGAACCGATACGACCTGGGAAAATGTGGCAGCCGGACGCGAGCACTCACTTGCACTTAAAACAGGGAGTTTACTGTATGCCTGGGGATCCAATTCTGTAGGGCAGTTAGGTGATGGAACCAATATGGACCGAAGTATTCCTACACTGGTGTTTCAGGGTGTTCAAAAAATTGATGCCGGGCGTAATACCAGCATGATCATAAACACATTAGGTCAGATGTTAGCTTGTGGCGAAAATACTTTTGGACAATTAGGAGATGGTACCACGACTCATAAAAACAGCTTTGTCCTTATAGGAAATGCCAATGATCACCATTTAATTTCTGCTGGAGGAGACTTTTCTTTTTCAATCAATACAAGCGGGGTGCTAAAGGCATGCGGCGCCAACGATCAGGGTTATCTGGGAATCGGATCTACGGCTAATAAAGTTACACTTACTCCTCTTGCCTGCCCGACAAGCAGTTTAGCAGTGGATGAAATTTCATCAACGTCAGATAACCTTAAAGTTTTCCCGAACCCGGTACAGGATATTCTGTATATTTCATCTGATCAGAAAATTACTTCAGTAGCAGTCTACAGTGGAGCCGGACAACAGGTCCTTACAAAATCTATTGATGACAAAAGAGGATCGGTGGATGTCTCCGCCTTACCGTCAGGGGTTTATATGGTTAAAGTAAATATGAACGATAATACGGTAAAAACGGTAAAAGTGATCAAACGATAAAAAGACACAGACTGTAATAATAAGTTAAAAGATTTGGAACTTGAGATAATATTGGCGTCACTTGATGTAGTGGCGCCATTATTTTTTGATAATTGTTTGATGATTCATAAGAAAGCAATACTTTTGCAACCGAAAACAAAATAGCATCAATGATGGGGTCTTGTTTTTTTAAAAAACTAATCAAACCTGAAAATCAGTTACAACATGACACACAAAAACACTTTGCCTTATTTCGAATCTATCTACTCATCGGAACTTAATTTTTCCAACCATCCAAAACATCATTAAGTCTTTGAAATTTTTTAGAGATATCATCTGTCTGTAATCTGCAGGATTTATTTTTCATAAACACAATATCAGTTATTAAAGGTTTATCAAAAAAAGTATCTGCAACAATACCGGAGGAATTATGATTTTATCGGTATAATCCTGTATGATCTGGAATAAATACTTTCCGGATTAAAAGGGTACGGTAGAAAATACCAATGAATATCTCTGTAATCAAAGTTCTTATTTAACATTTAACCAATCAATTTTTTACTACTATTATGACAAAAAAACTATTAGCTATTGTTCTGACAGGTATGTTCAGCACAACGGCATTTGCTGCTGACCTGTATGTTAGAAATGCCGGAACCGGCGGAGCGTACGCTACCATTAGTGCTGCAATCACAGCTGCTTCAGATGGAGACCGGATCATTATTCAACCCAAAACGAATGGAACTGCTTATGTAGAAAACCTTACCGTTAACAAATCCCTGACTTTTGTCTCAGAAACCATTTATAACAAATACTTAATTCAGGGAAGCGTTACCATCAGTCCTGCAGCTGGGAGAGTCGTAACCATAAGCAATATGAGTTTAGTGAATAATTCGAATTATAACCTGACAGTAAGCGGGGCTACCTCAGGGGGCCGAACTACGGTTAATATTTATAACAGCTTATTGAATAGTGTCTCTGCCGGTCTGGTCAATACAACCACCAATATGTCCGGAAATACGCTTCAGGGAGGTATTACCATTTCTCATGGAAGAATTACCTCTAATAAAGCAGAGTCTATTGGCGTTTATTCTTTTGCCGCAGATACTTCTGTTGCATCACCGGATGTCGAAGTTTACGGTAACGCAATTAGGAATGTATTATCCAACTATCAATCCAACTATAACTTTAAGTTCTATAATAATTTCTGTTCTCATATTATGGTTAATGGCATTAAGGATGGCAGTTCAAACGAAATTCTTAACAATACGGTGTATGATCCGAATCCTGGTGATATCCCGCCTTTCTACATCAGCTTAAACAGCAATACGATCACGGGAAATATCAGCATTATGAATAATGCTTCTTCTTTTGTGGTGGGTCAGACTGCAGTCTGCATTCAGAACAACAGTAGTAATGCTAACGTTACGGCAAGCTACAATGTATTTACCAATGCTTTTGTAACACAGGGGACGATGACGCAAAGCAACAATTCCGGACAGGTAAACATGAATTTTGATAATGCAGCATACACCGTGACAGGTATGAATGTAAATGCAGGAAGTCCTGTGGTAGATTATACCGATTTAGACTTAACAAGAAATGACGCAGGTCACTATGGTGGTTCCAACAGTTGGGCAAATTACTGGCCAATAGACAGCGGAGGCAAGCCTCAGGTAAATTATCTGCTGACGCCGAGAACCATGAGCAGCGGTACGTTGAATATCACCGGATCTGCTTTTTCCAAATAATTCTTAATCATACAACAAGATGAACAAATATATTTACAGTATCATTGCTTTGCTTATGATCATGCTGTGTCCGGCACAGATGTTCGTGAGCCAGGCCGAGTACTTTTGGGATAACGACCCGGGAGCAGGAAACGGAACTGCGGTTTTGGCTGCCGACGGAAATTTCAACAGTGCTTTCGAACAGCTCACCAAAACAGGAGTCACCACACCAGGGAGCGGTCTGCATAAATTATGCATCCGTATTAAAGATAATACCGGCGTCTGGGGTCCTGTTTTCACCAATATTATCAATGTGCAGCAAAATCAGACCTCAGCGCCGATGGCGATTGCACAGGCCGAGTATTTCTGGGATAACGACCCGGGAGCAGGAAACGGAACGCCGGTATTGGCTGCTGATGGTAATTTTAACAGCTCTTTCGAACAGCTGACAAAAACAGGAATTGCATTGCCCACGGGCGGATTACACGTATTCAATATTCGTGTTAAAGATAATACCGGAGTCTGGGGACCTGTCTTCAGAAATGTAATTGGTGTACAGAATCCCGCTTCTACGGGGTGCTGGCAAACGCTGAGCGCAGGAATAGACCATTCTGCAGGCATCAAAACAGACGGAACTTTATGGGCGTGGGGAAGTAATTATTATGGACAGCTCGGTGACGGTACTACTGTTACGACCAATGTTCCAATTCAGATAGGGACATCAAACGACTGGGTGAAAATATTTGCAGGAAACCATTATACCTTCGGCATCAAAACAGACGGAACGCTATGGGCATGGGGAGTGAATGATTATGGGCAATTAGGTGACGGAACCAAAACAGATAAACTGAGTCCCACTCAGATAGGAACGGCAGCGAACTGGAGAAGTGTTACAACAGGATGGGGGCATACTGTAGCCCTTAGAACAGATGGCACGCTATGGAGCTGGGGATATAATGTGAACGGGCAGTTAGGCAACGGAACAACAGCCGAAAAACTCATACCTACTCAGGTAGGAACAGCAACGAACTGGCAGAGCGTCGAAGCAGGATCGTTTTATAATGTGGCTGTTAAAACTAATGGTACCCTCTGGGAATGGGGTCACAATACCTATGGTCAAGCGGGCAATACATCGATGATAAAGACCAATCCGGTTCAGATAGGAACAGAGACAGACTGGAAAAATGTAAGTGTCGGTGATTACCATACTATAGGAATGAAGAACAATGGAACGCTCTGGGGTTGGGGGCTGAATGATGCAGGGGAACTGGGTGACGGTACTAATGTGAATAAATATATTCCGACCCAGATAGGAACGGGCACCAACTGGCTCAGTACGACCGCCGGGGCTATTTCCACTTATGCTATTAAAACAGATGGTACCCTGTGGGCATGGGGCAGCAATTACTACGGCCAGCTGGGCATCGGGACCAGTGGAAATGTACCTGCGCTCTCACCCGTACAGGTGGGGTCCTCCTCTGATAATGTGCTGATTTCTGCCGGAACTGTTCATGCAGTAGCCCTGAATATTGATGGCTTTTTGAAAGCAGGTGGACAAAATGTTTCGGGTCAGTTAGGCGATGGAACCTTTGTTCAAAGAAATATATTTACTCCTATAGCCTGTCCTTCCAATTGTGCTTCTACAACACAATTCTCGACAACCAATATCACCTTATCAACGGCTACTATCAGTTGGGCAGCGTCAGGATCGGCTCCTATTGGAGGATATCTGTATTTTTACAGTACCAACTCTCTGGTTGGTGGTATTGATGGGACAACTGTATCTCCGACTAAAAATCTGACCAATTTATTACCCAATACCAAGTACTACTGGTGGGTGGCATCTCAATGTGGATCCAGCAGAGGAAATTGGACATTAGGCGGAAGTTTTACTACGCTTCCTGCGGTTTCAACAGGCTGCTGGCAAAGCGTTAGTTCGGGATACATTCATTCCGTGGCACTTAAAACAGACGGTACCCTCTGGGCCTGGGGAAATAATAGTTACGGACAGCTGGGAATCGGATCCGCCGGTTCTAAAAGTACCCCAACTCAAATAGGAACTGCCAATAACTGGCAGAAAATAGCAACCGGAAATTATCACTCCATAGCTTTAAAAACCAACGGAACAATATGGACTTGGGGCAGAAACGATTATGGACAGATCGGTGACGGAACATCCGTCGACAGGACAGCTCCGGTACAGCTCGGAAATGCCACAGACTGGGTAAGTGTTGCCAGTGGGGATAATTATATTATGGCTCTGAAATCAAATGGCACCCTTTGGGCCTGGGGCAGTAACTTAAGAGGTCAGCTGGGAGACGGAACCACGGTCAACAAGAGTTTCCCCATTCAGATCGGAACAGCCACCAACTGGCAGACCATAGCACCCGCATCTCAACACACACTGGCTATAAAAACAGACGGAACCCTATGGGGCTGGGGATATAATACATCCGGACAGCTCGGCAGCGGAACGTCTACTATATCAAATCCGGTTCCTACTCAAATCGGAACAGCCACCAACTGGAAAAGTGTGGCAGGAGGAGTTTCCCATTCTCTGGGGGTAAAAACAGATGGAACCCTCTGGACATGGGGAGATAATTATTATGGGCAATTAGGTAGCGGGATATTATCGAACAGCTATACCCCGGCTCAGATCGGAACGGAGACGGACTGGCGAAGTGTAGCGGCAAACTATGATTACACTTCTTTTGCAATAAAAACAGATAATACCCTTTGGGCATGGGGTAAAAATGATTCCGGCCAGTTAGGTGAAGGTACGGGAGTCAACAGAAAGATTCCAACCCTGATCGGAAGTGCAACAGACAGACAAAGCGTTGCCGCAAACGTGGATAATACGCTTGTAATAAATGCCAGTGGGTTCTTATCAAGCTGTGGCAGCAATATGTATGGACAGTTAGGTGACAATACAAGCATCAGTAAGAAAATCTTTATCCCTGTTGCCTGTCCTACGAGCAGTCTGGCTGTTAATGAAACTTCTGCTGCATCAGATCATCTTAAGGTATTCCCGAATCCCGTACAGGATATCCTGAATATTACGTATGATCAGAAGATTCTTTCCGTGACTGTTTACAGTGCGGCAGGTCAGCTGGTCACTACTACAATAATCAATGATACCAGAGGAACGGTTGATTTTTCAGCTCTTACCTCGGGAGTTTATCTGGTTAACGTACATTCAGATAACAATACGGTAAAAACAGTAAAAGTTATCAAGCGTTAAACTTGCATGACAGTGCATTAGTATATCTTATGAGGTCTAAGAAAATTCTAACATGACCTCACCGTATTTATAAAAGAACAGCGTCACTTATTTTTTAGGTGGCGCTGTTTTTTATCTTAATATTTTAAAGCTCTGATCATTTGAACAGCAGCATTACGTTTTTATAAAAGCAGTAGACAGGAAACATCTTAAATCTCGAATATTATAATCTTAATTTTGTCAAGCTTTGGACAATAACATAATCATAAATTTAATACAGAATTAATGCTGAGGTCATCCCAATAACAGGGGAATCCGGTAGTTTCGTCAGCAGTTTTACAGACTGTTAAACCTATGATTCTATTATCTTTTTAAAAAATTAATTATGATTCAAAAACCAATTCTTGGATGGATGCTTCTGCTTGCCATCACGGGCATCGGATGCCAAAATAACGGAATGACTTCAGTAACGGCAGAAGAAGAACTTTCGTCAAAACTCAGTACAGACAAAGCAGCTGCAGAAGTGAGTGTGAATCCTTTTGTAGACACGAGCCAATATATCAGCTCAGGCTTTAGCTTTTTAAATCCTTCTGAAATTAATAAAAACCGGCAGGCCATTGGCGGAAATTCTTACACCGAGGTGTACGGATTCAATATCCCTGAGGAAAACCGCGTACGGGGAATCCGCTGGAATACTGACGATGAAACCACCTCTATCTGGCGGCCGCAGGGCATTGCCGGATTCTCAAAAGATGGCGTCCGTTACCTCCTGATCAGCTGGTACGCAAAGGATGCCGCCGAATATAAAGGCTCCCGCATTACACTGATGGACATCAGCCCAAGTTCGCCCACTTATCTAACCTATCGGCATATTTTGCTGGTGCAGCCCGATATTCCTGTTACGACTGCCACGTATACCCAATATGGTTCTTACGCGCCGCTGAATGTCCATGCCGGAGGTATCGCCTATTTTAAAGGGAAAATTTATCTCAGCAGCACAAATCTGGGGGTGCGGATATTCGATCTGGATAAAATAATTGAAGTCAGTACAGGAGACACTACTAATGAAAAGTGCGGTAAAGATGCCAATGGTAATTTATTTGCTTTTAATTACCGCTATATATTGCCTCAGACAGGATATCAAAAAATCAATAACGCCAGTCCTTTCTCGACCGTGCAGGTCAATAATGAAGGAACGCAGCTATGGACTGGCCAATACTATGCAGGCAGTGCCGATGCTTCCATTGTTCCTCAGGTCTTTGGTTTTCCTGTGGATGCCGGCGGAATGCTTCAGAACACGGGAATTGTTTCCGTAGCTCCCAAAAACAGCCTTTTTGCCGATAACCATGCCCACGGTATCCAGGGCGTATTCAGAAAAGGAAACAGGACCTGGCTTTCGTGCACGGGATCACCCAGTAACTCTTACGGTTCCAATGCCAGACTGGCCCGGTATACCGACGGAGCCGATGATACCGTACGCTACCGATGGCCTTATGGTGCAGAATCTCTGTACTATGAATCCCAATACGGCTATCTGTGGAGCCTCACAGAATACGAACCCAACGCCGGAGCACAGAATGGCAGCCAGGTCAACCGCTGTATCTTTGCGGTAGATTTTTCGAAGTATGAGTAGGCAGGAATAGAGGATAAGAATTGATAAATATAAGCATCATTGTTATAACGATGCTTATTTTATTTAAAACATATTTTTCGAAGTCTTTTACTAGGCGGAGCTAAATGTAAATAAAGTAATGATGTAAAAAAACAGAAAAACCGTATCAAGGAACTTTCGTGAAAAAAAGCCGAAAAATTGAATTAATCAAAATGTGGAGTTATTACCGGGCAGGATGGATTTTATTACAATTGCTTGTTATTAAATAGTTTAATAGTTTGATAGTTTAATAGTTTAATAGTTTAATAGTTTAATGTGGTAATTATAGAACTTTAATACACCCGCTACCGCACGATTCTATCGTGTGGTTTTTATTTATCCATTTCTCACAAAATTTTTATCTTTATAAAAAACATATCTGATGAGTCGAAATTACAAATTCCATAATCCTAATGGGCTATACTTCGTAAGTTTTGCTGTCGTGGGCTGGCTGGATGTCTTTATTAAAGATGAATATAAAGAAATACTTCTGAAAAGTTTAAGTTTTTGCCAAAAGAGTAAAGGAATGGAAATACATGCCTGGTGTATCATGTCAAATCATGTGCATCTGGTTTTCAGAAGTATAAATGGGCAAAAACCGGAATTTCTGCTGGGTGATTTTAAAAGATTTACCAGCAAAGCGCTCGTTGCAGCAATTAGAGAGAATCCGACAGAAAGCAGAAAAGAATTTTTATTAAATTTCTTCCTTACAGAGGGTTCAAAAAATTCAAATGTTGCCCAATATCAGTTTTGGAGACATGATAATAAACCTATTGAGTTATGGAGCAACAAAGTGATTAACCAGAAGATTAATTACATCCATCAAAATCCGGTAAAGGCAGGCTTGGTTTCGCGCGCAGAAGAATATAAATACAGTAGTGCAAAAGATTATTGTGATGAAAAAGGGCTCTTGGATGATATTGTTGTTTTTAGAATCTTTAATGTCTAATGCTAATAACTACCGCTACCGCACGATTCTATCGTGTGGTGTAATACTTTTATACAATAGCTTTTGCAACCTAGACAATAGATTCTGGAAAAAAATTAAAAATATTGTTGTTTTAGATTGTTTGCGGTGTGGTACAGACAACCGCTGCCGCACGATTCTATCGTGTGGTGCAGTGTATTTATTCAATCACTTTTGCAACCTAAATAGTAGATTCTGAAAAAGCTTTAAAAAATAATGCTGTTTTTTTGAAATATTTGCGGTGTGGTACAGACAACCGCTGCCGCACGATTCTATCGTGTGGTGTAGTGTATTTATTCAATCACTTTTGCAACCTAAATAGTAGATTCTGAAAAAGCTTTAAAAAATAATGCTGTTTTTTTGAAATATTTGCGGTGTGGTACAGACAACCGCTGCCGCACGATTCTATCGTGTGGTGTAGTACTTTTATACAATAGCTTTTGCAAACTAGACAATAGATTCTGAAAAAAGTTTTAAAATAATGTTGTTACTGAATATTTACTGTGTATTATAAACAACCACACGAAAGGATTCGTGCGGTAGCGGGGTATATATACTTACCTATTATCAGTTAACTGGTTTTCTTCTTTTTAGGAACAGCTTTTAAAATATTATTATCAACCATATATGTTTCAAAATCAAATTTGATTGAGAAAAGTTTTGAAGGTTCTAGTCCAGCTGCTAATAATATTCTTACCAGCGTAGATAATTTAGGTATATTTTCCTTATTTAATAACCTGTAGATTTGTTTTCTGTCAACATTAGCTGCTGCTGCCAAATCTGAAACATCAATTCCTTTTTCATTAATAAATTCTTTCACATAATCAGCTATTGCAATAAAATATTTATCTTGAATGTATTCCATTAAATAAAAGTGACATATTTGTCAAAACTTTCATTGACAAATATGTCACAGTTTCAAAAAAAGTATTACATTTGTAAAATAAGCTACAATAAAGTAGCTTTGCGATACTTCAAAAAATAAAAGAAGCTATTGCTTAGAATCTTGTAATAGAAAACTGGTAATTTTTAAACACACAAGACAATAGGCAAGAAGCTCACGACCTAGGCGTGGGCTCTCTTATTTGTGTGTAAGGTATACCAGTACCCCTATTACTGATAATGTAGAGTCCCATGCCGTTTTATTTCATGCTGTTCTGTCTTTCTACAATCATCTTTTCTAAGCCGCTTCACAACATACAAATATCATGATACGATACAGTGGAGTGTACAATCCATTGCGGCTTCAGGGCTTTCACGGGACACAAATGTTATTTATTATTTTAATCTGTTAAGTGTGGAACTCCGGCGTACCGGTGTACGCCGGATGTTTTTACCAGGCAAGTGAAATCAAACGAATTCCATGCAGTAATGGAAGAGGATATCAATGACAGCTCTTTTACATTATTCAAAAAAAATGCAAAAACTTTATGAAAAAAAATACAGCAGATCCAGAAACCCTCTTTTGGACAGGCCCTAAGAAACGTGCTGGGTTACAGCTGTTGGAGAACTTCTTCCAGTTCAATGATCTGGTAACCACTAAAAAAAGGCTAAACGACATCATTCGCTACGCCATAAAAAAGGATGGTTTCATTGCGGAAGATCCGTCGGTGCTCTTTCAGTTTCACCAGTCGATGCGCTCGTTTGTGCGGGCAGGGTATCTTCTGATGCTGAAGAAAAAGAAACATCGTTTCAGCAGACTGCCGGAGAACTCCGTTCCTGTGGTGTTTGGCTTGCTTTCGGAGCAGGAATACCTGGATCCGCTATTGGTATTCAGTCAGGCCTATAAGGAATACACCATCAAGGAGTTCGACTACTTTATGTCCGGGATGTTTTATTTGTCGATGGGCACCTCGGATCACATACCCGAAAAAAATATCATCAACCCGTACATCCATCTGATGAAAATGCTGGATGCTGCCTATCTGGTTCTGGAAAGAAGCAGAAAGAGAGAATATTCTTTACAAAAATAAATACCTGCTACCGCACGATTCTATCGTGTGGTGTAGTTTTTATTCAATCACTTTTGCAACCTCAATAATAGATTCTGAAAAAAAATAAAATATTGTTGTTTTTTTTAAAAATATTTGAGGGGTGGTACAGACAACTACATGAAAGATTTGTGCGGTAGCAGTGAAAATATTGCTTAACAATTAGTACAATCAAACATACCATTATACTATTGTGGTGTACGCCTTTTACGGCTTATCCAGAGGTAAATAAATCAGATCGCTATATAAATCAGACCAGCAATCCTCCACGATGGATCAAATATCAACCCTTACACATTTGTGGTCCTGTTATTGCGTTATCTTCTCCGACTGTACCGTATTTATTTTTATATAAATAATTTTAGTATATTAATATATTATATTTAATTAATTTGGTATATTTGTATACCAAATTAAATCACATGGATTACACTATGATGAAAGAAGTCATCACATTACTCGAAGACTTTGATAATGAAAATACGGGAAATTCTTACAGTTCAGACCTTGCTGGTTTTAAGGCATGGGTGTGTGCCAAAGAATCCTACAGATTAAGAAATGAAGTGGACGAACCGTACTGGGAGGGAAAGGAAGAGGGCAGAAGTCCAGAAAGTGTAATAAGTACTTTTTTGGTTCATCTCAGCAGGTATGCAAAAACCTATTCAAAATCGGCGATTTCAGGATCGGATTTTACAACTCAGGAAGACTTTATTTATCTGATTACGCTGAAGTCTTTCGGCGCAATGACCAAAATAGATCTCATCAGAAAGAATGTACATGAAAAACCTGCCGGGATGCTTATCATCAACAGATTGATCAGACAAGGGTGGATTGCACAGGCAGATTCCGATACCGACAGGAGAATGAAAATCATCCATATTACAGAATCCGGGCTTCTGGCTTTGGAAAATCAGATGCATAAGATCAGAAAAGCCACTCATGTGGTATCGGGTAACTTAAGTTATTCCGAAAAGATGCATCTGATCCGTCTTCTGAATAAGCTGGACAAATTTCATTACCCGATATTCACTAGAAATATAGAGTCAGAAAAGCTTTTAGACATCGTCAGTAAAGAATATTCATTCACGAAAAATTAATTATGAGTAAAAAAATAGCCATTATAGGATCTGGTTTTTCCGGGTTGTCAGCCGCGTCTTATTTAGCTAAAGAGGGCAATGAGGTGCATGTATTCGAAAAAAACAGCACGGCAGGAGGCAGAGCAAGAAAATGGAGTACCGATGAAGGCTATGTTTTTGATATGGGACCAAGCTGGTACTGGATGCCGGATATTATTGAGGCTTACTTTGAAGACTTCGGAAAGAAGTCATCTGATTTCTATGAGCTTATTCCCCTGGATCCCCAGTTTGAAATGGTATTTTCAGACGGTGTGATGAATATACCCGGGCGTTACGAGGAGATGAAAACTTTATTTGAAAGCATCGAAAAAGGTGCGGGACAAAAGCTTGAAGAGTTTATGAATGATGCGCAGGTAAAGTATGAGATCGGGATGAAAGATTTTGTGAATAAGCCCTGCCATTCCTGGTTTGAGTTTATATCTCCCAAGATGGCAAAGAATGCGATGAAACTGGATCTGCTTACCAACTTCAGCCGTTTTGTGAGAAAATATTTTCAAAACCCTAAACTGATTATGCTGATGGAGTTTCCCGTGATTTTTCTGGGTGCGGCACCAAAGGATATTCCTGCGCTGTACAGCCTCATGAATTATGGCGGCTATAAACTGGGCACCTGGTATCCGATGGGTGGCTTTTCGAAAGTTACCGATGCGATGATGAAGATCGCGAAGGGGCAGGGAGCTCATTTTCATTTCAATTCGCCCGTAGAAAAAATTACGGTAGAACATAATAAAGCCAACGCTGTGATCGTAAACGGCGAAACGGTGAAATTTGATGTGATTATTGCTTCCTCAGATTACCATCATACCGAAGATCAGCTCCTGCCTGAAGAATACAGAAATTATAAAGATTCTTACTGGGAGAAAAAAACATTTGCCCCGTCATGTCTCATTTATTACCTGGGAATCAGCGAAAAGGTGCCAAATCTGAAGCATCATACGCTTTTCTTTGAAAATGATCTCGACCTTCACACGCACGAAATATATGAAGATAAAAAATGGCCTACACAGCCGCTGTTCTATGTGTGCTGTCCATCCAAAACAGATCCTGGAACTGCCCCGGAGAACAGTGAAAATGTATTCCTGTTAATGCCGGTAGCTCCCGGAATAGAAGATACCGAAGAAATAAGAGAAAAATATTTTCACCAGATGATCACAAGACTGCAGAAGCATACCGGAGCATCAGACATCATTACAAAGATCGATTATAAAAAAAGCTACTGCATTAAAGATTTTAAAGAAGATTATAATGCCTACAAAGGCAATGCCTACGGTCTTGCCAACACCTTATCACAAACCGCTGTTCTAAAGCCTTCCATCCGGAATAAAAAGATAAAAAATCTCCTCTATACAGGACAGCTTACGGTACCCGGTCCCGGCGTGCCGCCTTCTATTATTTCCGGAAAAATAGCCGCTAACGAAGCCAGCAAAATATATTAACTATGAAAAAATTGTTTGACGACCTTTCTTATAAAGTGAGCCGAGAAACAACGAGACAATACAGTACCAGTTTCTCTCTCGGAATAATGGCCCTTTCCCCGAAAATCAGAAATCCCATCTATGCGGTTTACGGATATGTACGCCTTGCCGACGAAATTGTAGACAGCTTTCACCATTGTGACAAGCAGAAACTGCTGGCACGGTACAAGGCGGAAACCTTTGAAGCCCTCGAAGACCGGATCTCGCTGAATCCTATTCTGCAGTCGTTTCAGGAAACGGTGCACCGGTACAATATAGATCACGCTCTTATTCACCAGTTTCTGAAAAGTATGGAAATGGATCTTCAGAAGATCGATTACAATTCAGATTTATACAAAGAATATATCGTAGGATCTGCGGAAGTAGTGGGCCTCATGTGTCTTCACATCTTTACCGAAGGAAATACAGCAGAATTTGAGAAGCTGAAACCTTACGCCATGATCCTGGGATCTGCTTTCCAGAAGGTAAACTTTCTGCGGGATATGAAGGATGACTACCAGATCCTGGGGCGCTGCTACTTTCCCAATGTAGATATTTCTTATTTCGACAATACGGTAAAAGCTCATATTGAAAGAGAAATTGAGGAAGAATTTAAAATTGCCCTGGAAGGAATAAAAAAGCTGCAGGCTTCCGCTAAATTCGGAGTTTACCTGGCTTACCGGTATTACATTTCCCTTTTCAGGAAAATAAAGAGAACCTCCGCCAGTAAGATCATTAACCAGAGAATAAGAATCTCCAACGGAAAAAAAATATCCCTGATGATGAGCAGCTATGTACAATACAAAACGTCTTTTTTGTAAAAGACCAAACCAAAGCAGACTATGATACACAAGCTTTACAGAGAACAGCAGCTGAACTGTGATATAGAAACCGCATGGAAGTTTTTTTCTTCTGCCAATAACCTGTCGGAAATCACACCGAAGGATATGAATTTTATCGTTCGCACCCAGCTCACGGATGATGAGATATTTGAAGGAATGATCATCGATTATTATGTTTCTCCGCTTTTCGGCATCAAAATGAAATGGAAAACGAAAATCACGCAGGTCGATTTCCGGAAAAGTTTTACAGACTTTCAGGAAGCAGGACCTTACAGGCTCTGGAATCATCATCATGAATTTATTGTGAATGAAAAAGGGGTATTGATGAGAGATACTGTAGATTACGAACTTCCTCTGGGATTTTTGGGAGAAGTAGCCCACAAGATCTTCGTCAGAAAAAAACTGGAGCACGTTTTCAGTTATCGGTATAAAGTTTTAGAAGAACGTTTCAATAAAAATATAAGTTTATGAATTTTCTGATTGTCGTAGCCACGTTCTTTATCATGGAGGGAATGACCTGGCTTATTCACAAATATATTATGCACGGATTTCTTTGGATGCTGCATAAAGATCACCACGACCACAGCAATGACGGACCGATGGAAAAGAATGATTATTTTTTCCTGATTTTTGCAGTACCTACAATCCTTTTGATGTATTACGGGACTCTGCAAAATTTTAACCATTGGTTTTATATTGCCCTGGGAATCGCTTTATACGGAATGGCTTATTTCTTCGTTCATGACATCTTTATCCACCAAAGGATGAAAATCCTGCGCAATACACAGAATCCCTATTTACTGGCCATCAGAAGGGCGCACAAACAGCATCACAAGCATACCGGAAAAGAACGCGGAGAATGCTTTGGTTTTCTGTGGGTTTCCGTTAAATATTTTAAAATGTATTTCAATAAACACAGAGCCTGATCATGCTGCATTACACCTATCTTCTGATTAATTTTTTCACGGTGGTCGTCTGTTTTATTTTTTCTTTTCACCCGAAAATAAAATTCAACAGACACTTTCCTGCTTTTTTAAAGGCAGCCGGGATAGTCGCTTTTGTTTTCATCTGCTGGGATATCTGGTTTACAGGTAGAGGAGTCTGGTGGTTCAATGATGCTTATCTCGTAGGAATTCGGATATTTAATCTTCCGGTTGAAGAAATACTTTTCTTCTTCTGTATTCCGTTCTCATGTGTTTTCACTTACTTCTGTCTGAATAAATTTTTTAAGCTGGATTGGAAACCGCTGCCGGAAAAAGTATTCGTTGTCATCTCCATTATTTCAGCACTTGGAATTGCGGTTTACTTTCAGGACAGGATCTACACTTTGATGACCTTCGTGACAACGGCAGTCAGTATGTTGGTGCTTTATTTTATATTAGGAGCACGATGGATTGGTAAGGTTTCATTCGTTTATCTGATGCTGATGCCGGGATTTCTGGCGGTTAACGGAATACTCACCGGTACAGGTCTTGAGTCTCCCATTGTGAATTACAATCCTCAGGATTTTATGGGAATCCGAATGCTGACCATTCCTTTAGAAGATACGGTATACGGATATGAAATGATCTTGTGGAATATTTATTTATTTCAAAAATTCAAATGAAATGAGCAGATTGAAGCTTAGACCCGCAGACGACAAACAGGATTGATCTTAATAGCTTATCAGTTTTATATGAGATAGTTTTTCCAAACTCATTGCCTCGTTATCTTCATGAGGTCCTTTTTAAAAAATCTTTGTTTAGTGATGTGGTGAATTAACTGTAAAAAGGAGAGATTTAACAATTTTATAGGCTTCACAGGAGTTTAATCATTGGATAATTATTAAATTGACCTTTATTTGTTAGATGCTATGAATGATTACGTGTATTTAGACTATAATGCCACCACACCTGTCGATAGAAGAGTCGTGGATGCGATGATCCCTTATTTTAATTCTCTTTATGCCAATTCGGGCAGTTCCCATCTTTTCGGACTTACTGTAAAAGAAGCTATAGAAGAAGCCGGCGAACATATTGCTGAACTGATTTCTGCAAATCCAAAAGAAATCATTTATACCTCCGGAGCAACAGAAGCCGTGAATCTCGCATTAAAAGGAATTAAAAAATCACATGGTAAAAATCACATTATCACCCTAAAGACCGAGCATAAAGCCGTTTTAGATACCTGTCATTACCTGGAAGAACAGGGATTTCCTGTTACTTACCTTAATACTGGAAAGGATGGTCTGCTCGATCTGGACGAACTGCAGAATGAGATCAGTGATAAAACCCTGATGGTGTGTATCATGTATGTTAATAACGAAACAGGTGTCATTCAGCCTATAAAACAAATCGCAGAGATTACCCATAAACATGACTGTCTTCTGTTTTGTGACGCCACACAGGCGGTAGGGAAAATTGAAATGAATGTTAAAGATCTTGGAATTGATGTGATGGCTTTTTCGGCCCACAAATTCTATGGACCGAAGGGAATCGGAGCGCTGTATATTTCTTCTGCTATTAAAAAACGTACTGATCCTCAGATTCACGGTGGCGGTCAGCAGTTCAACCTGCGAAGCGGGACGCTGAATGTTCCGGGAATCATAGGAATGGGGAAGGCAGCCGAAATTGCGCTTGCTGAGATGGAGAGAGATGCACAAAATAGTAATGAACTCAGGAACCGCCTGGAAAATTCACTCTTAAAAATTTCCGGTACATCCATCAATGGAAATCAGAACAGCAGGATCTTCAATACAACCAATATCTGCTTTTCGCAGGTAAATGCTGAGCAGATGATTCTGTCATTAGGGAATATCTGTGTGTCCAGCGGCTCAGCCTGTAATGCGGCCACCACCCGGCCTTCCCATGTTTTAAAGGCCATGGGAATGGAAGATCGTGATGCACTTTCCTCACTAAGATTCAGCCTGGGAAAATTTACTACCCCATCCGATATTGATATAGCTGCGCATAAAATAGAGAAAATAATATTACAGTTGAGAAACGGGTAAATTAATGATCCTCGCCTTTTTTAACTGAAAATACATGCAGAATCTGTGGAAACAGGGCCTTCATATAATCTCTTACAGCACCTGACGATCCCGGAAGTGTAAGGATCAGCATATCATCAGAAAATCCCGCTATCCCGCGGGAAAGCATTGACGTTTTCACCCGGTCCTGTCCGTAATTTCTTGCCGTTTCCATCACACCGGGAATCTCCCGGGTAATAAACGGCTTCACCGCTTCAGGAGTGACATCGCGATCGGACAGCCCTGTCCCTCCCGTAAAGACAAGAAGATCATATTTCTTATTCTTAAACAAATGAATCTGTTCCTGAATGGCAGGAATATCATCCGGGACGACATTGTAATCAATCTTACCGATTCCCTGATTCTTCAGTGCTTCAGTTAAGAATTTTCCTGAGCGGTCCTCTTTGAGGCCCTGAGAAACAGAATCACTGCAGACAATCACTGCAGCCGTAAGGTTTTGATTTTCAGGCAGATTCTGGCTGCTCTTTCCGCCGTGTTTTTCCAGCAGTCTGATGTTGGCGATTTCTACATTTTTATCGATTGGTTTCAGCATATCATAAATCACCAGTGCCGCTACAGAAGCGCCGTGCATGGCTTCTACCTCAACGCCGGTCTTGTAAATGGTATGAACTTCAACCGTGATATGGATGTTCAGATCATCCATTTCATAGTTAATAGCCGCATATTCCACAGGCAGAGGATGACAGTCCGGAATAACATCACTGGTTTTCTTAATGGCCAGCAAAGCAGAAGCCCTGGCAAATTCCAGGACATTACCTTTTGGCACTTTTCCGTCTCGCACCGCTTCTATGGTTAAGGCATCTGAAGCCTTGATCGTTGCAGACGCAATTGCTTTTCGAAGCGTAAACGTTTTAAAAGTAATATCTACCATAGCTTATTGATTGGTTTTCCATTGGTGGGTTTCGTCCTCAAAAATCTCTTTTCCCCAGATCGGCAATTCGTTTTTTATACGTTCTACCACTTCATTACAAGCCAGCGTTGCTGCTTGTCTGTGCTTTGACGAGGTAAAAACAAAGAGGCAGATTTCTCCTGCACTCACGACACCCAGGCTGTGATGAATATGCATACAGGTAAGGTCATATTTGGCAAAAATCTCTTCTCGGATGGCTGACATCTGATTCAACGCCAGATCTTCGTATGCGGTATATTCGATAGCCTTTACCGTTTTATCCCCGATTTTATCCGCGCGAACCTGGCCCAGGAAAATCTGATGCGCCCCGATTTCCGTTTTTGAAGAATGTTTGGAAATACTTTCTGCAATGAACAGAGGCGATATGGGACTCTGCTGAAATATATTTTTTATGTTACTCATTTATTTCTTGGTTTAAATTCTGGATACCACCTTCCAGATGGCTGATGGTAATGTCAGGGCCTGCTAATTCCTGCAGAATCAAGGCGCCTGCAAGGCTTCTTTTGCCGGACTGACAGACCAAAATAATATTGCGATGGTGAATTTGACAAAAGCGTTCCTTTAATTGAGATAAAGGGATCGACACATAAGGAATCTTAAGTTTAGGATGCTCATCAGGCTCCCGGACATCAATAACAAGAGTATCGGGAAGTTTTGATGCTTCTTTAAATACCGGAGGAGAAATGTTTTTAATGCCATCCTGTAAGATTCCGCAGTGTTGTTCATAATTCATTTTTTCAAATTCTTCCACGGTAGACGGAATGTCCGCATTTACAGGGTCTTCATAAGGAATCCCAAAAACAGCAGTCTGGTAATCTAACATATTGATGGTCATTAATTTATTGATTAATGGTTCTCCAGTCCCGGTGATCAGCTTGATGGCTTCGGCGGCCTGTATGCTCCCGATCATTCCTGGCAAAACACCCAAAACACCGGCATCGTTACAGTCCGGCACTTCTCCCGGTTTCGGAGGTTCCGGAAAAAGATGTCTGTAGTTCGTAGTACGTCCTTGCTTATCGGGAACATTGAAAACAGCAACCTGACCTTCATACTGATAAACAGCACCGAAAATCAGCGGTTTCTTCATCAGTCTGCAGGCATCATCCAACAGGTACCGTGTCGGAAAGTTGTCCGAGCAATCCAGTATCAAATCATAATCCGAAATCATCCGGATCGCATTTTTTGTGGTGATGCGGGTAGAAATGATGTCAAATGCAACCTCCGGATTCATCGCACCGAGTCTTTTGAATGCCGCTTCGGTTTTTAATGTTCCAATGTCATCCGATGTGTAAAGAACCTGTCTGTGAAGGTTACTCAATGAGACCAGATCGTCATCGGTAATGCCGATATTTCCAACGCCAGCTGCGGTGAGATATTGCAGGACAGGGCAGCCCAGACCTCCTGCTCCGATGACAAGAATTCGGGCAGATGCCAGCTTTTCCTGAGCATGGATGCCAAAGTTTTGCAGCTTTATCTGCCTGTCGTATCGTTCCGGATTCCACATATTATCCTCCTGAATAAGGTGGCATCAGGGCTACCACGTCGTTGTTATGTAATGGTGTATTTTCTGAAATGATCTTCTGATTAACTGCAATTCTCAGTTTTAAATCTTTTAAAAGAGAAAATGTTTCGTTCAGTTGATGCATTAATATATCGGTATTTTCAGCTTCAGCTTCAAAATCCGAGCCTAAAATTTCTTTCAGTCTGCCAAAACTGATTATTTTTATCCTACTCATTAGTCTGCTTTTTTTAAGACAATGGTTTTCAACATTTTTACGTATCTTCTTCCGGTTGCAAAATCAGTGGGAGACAAGGTGGAGATGCCGTCTTTCGGTCTGCCTTCAACTTCCGGAATGATCAGTACATGGTCCCCCACAGAAGTATTGAAAATTTCATTCCATGAGAAAACAACCCTATACCCATCTTCTGCAATACAGGTGATATAATATTCACTCAACACTTTTGGTGACTTCTCGTTAAAAGATATTTTTGAAAGAACATCTCTGAGCAAAACACCATTCACGTTTTTGAGGGTAGATTTGTACTCTTTCAGATGATTGGTAATCTGAACACTGTCTAACTTGTGTTTAGTATATTTTGCCAGATCGGCTGCTGTGACTGTTATTTCTCTATGATCAGGAGCAATAATCCCGATGCTTTTTGCCGATTGGGCAAAACTAAAAGTTGTAAACAGAAAAGCAGCTGATAACGTTAAATTTTTCATGGTATGATTTTAAATAGTGCTTGAGATTAATTTATAGCAAGCCATCAGGAGAACGACAGCCAGTACATATTTCAGTCCGTTCTGATTAAGCTTTTTTGAAGCTAAATAGGCGCCAAGCAACCCACCGGCAAAGGCACACACGATATACATCCACATGTCTTGGGTAAAAGCGATCTCCTTGGTAAACATTCCACCCAAACCGGCCACGGAATTAACGAAAATAAAGGCTGCACTGATGGCTGCGGTCTGTTTCTGATTGGTCCATTTTAACAGAATAAGAACCGGCGACAGTAAGATCCCTCCGCCGATACCGATCATTCCTGATAATAAGCCGATAACGCCCCCGAAGATCAGGGATAGATAAATTTGAGGATCCTTCAGCTCGCTGTCATCCGGACTCTTGAAGAAGAAAAAACGGATGACCGGGAAGAGCAGTAAGATGCCCAGAATACGCTTATATAAGGTATCTTCAATATGAATCATTCCGCCAACGAAAGCCAGGGGAATAGAGGCCAGCGCTATAGGAATAAAAATCCGGAGCCTGAAATGTCCACCTCTGTAATACTGTATAAAGGCCGTCATGGACACAAAAAGATTAAGAACAAGTGCGGTAGGTTTCATTTCTTTCGGAGCCACCCCATATAAAGCCATCAGCGCTAAATATCCGCTTGCGCCTCCGTGTCCTACTGCTGCATACAGAGCGGCAATTACAAATAATATAAGGTAAAAGAATTCTACATTCATTTTTAAGTTTCTATTTTAATATGATGACTTCCACGGCCTCATCTTTCCCGCATCCTTCTGAATTTTCTTTAAGAATCATAAGACAGTTGGCTTCCGCAAAAGACTGCAGACGGTAAGATTCCTGTGCATGAAGTGGCGTTACCTGCCCGTCGAGATGGGTTGCTTTAAGGAAATGCATGAGGCCGCTTTTCTTCTGGTAGGCAGATGTTGTTAGGGCGCTGGTCTTTGCGGTAATGTCCGGACGCATCATGATTTTTGAAAGTAAAGGAGCAATGTATACATAAAAGCAGGTAAGTGCGGAAGACGGATTTCCAGGCAGTCCGAAAACGAGTTTCTCCTCTTTAGTTCCGAAAAAGAAAGGTTTTCCGGGTTTTTGCCTGATTTTATGAAATCGTTGTTTAACACCACATTTTCGGGTGGCATCAATCACGTAATCATAATCACCGACACTCACGCCGCCGACCAGGATCACTATATCTGTTTTTAAAATGGCCGAATGAAGGGCCTTTGATACTTCTGAAAGGTCATCTTTTACCAAAACACTTTCAATCGTCTCTATTCCGCATTGTTTCAGAACACTTTCCAGCTGGTAGGAATTGGATTCGAAGACCTGCCCGAAATCCAGATTTTCTCCCGGTTTTACCAGTTCGTTACCCGTTAAAATCAAGGATACGGAAGGTGCGGCATAAACCTTTACTTCAGTGCATCCTATTCCTGCCAGATATCCTATAGCCGCCGCAGAAAGATAATTTCCGGAACTGATGGCAATGCTGCCTTCTTGGGCATCACTTCCGGCATCTCTTACATGCATGCCTTTTTCAAGATCGGGATCTTCGATGATCAGGTATTCATGATCTTCAACCGACACTTTTTCCTGCATAACGACCGTATCTGCACCATCAGGAAGCGGTGCTCCCGTAAAGATCCTGCAGGCGGTGCCGTTTTCAAGTGTGAAATATTCTGTAGAGCCAGCCGGCATTTCGCCCGCGATTTTTAATTTTAAATTTTTATCTTCAAAACGGATCGCATAACCGTCCATTGAAGACTGCGAAAAATTCGGAATATCGTATCTGGAATAGATATCCTCAGCAGTTGTATATCCAAATGCTTTTTTTAACGGCAGAATCTGCTGTTTTCTTTCCGGAATATTCTGATTGATTATTTCCTGTGCTTCCTGTACACTGATCATTTTTTATTTTTTAAATTATCATAATCTGAGGGCGTGTCGATATCAATCGCTCCGTCCTCAAACCCGAAAGTTTCTGCGTCTTCCCGATGCTGTTGAATGATCTTTTTTGCCCCCTGTTCACCTGTGATAGTCATGAGTTCTTCAAAATAGTTTTTCGAAAACAGAGCCGGAACGCCCAGGGTATCTGCATATTTAGCGGTGACGATCCCTCTGCCGGAAGTTTTGTATAGCTGAAACATCTCCAAAAATACCTGACTGGTAAGATAAGGCTGATCACAAACGGAAATAAAACACTTTTCCATTTCAGGATAACGGGCAGATAAGGTTATTAATCCCGATGTAATGGATGAAGCCATTCCGGAATCCCATTCTTTATTTACGATAGTGGGTATATCTTTATTTCTTATCGAAAAAGCGATGTCATCATGATGTGCACCCAGCACAAGAATGATCTGGTTTGTATCAAATACTTCCAGTGCGGTATCTATGGTTCTTTCGAGAAGTGTTTTATTCTGATACAATAAAAGCTGTTTTGCAGATCCCATTCTTGTAGAATTTCCTGCTGCCAGTAATATAATTCCAGTATTTTTCATTATCCGCCAATATTAATCATACTTCTGTTCTCAATGATCGACGCATTGATTTTTTCAAATTGCCGGTCCAGCTGGCCACCCTGTATTTTTGCTTTCGAAAAGATCGCAGACTCTATGACCGGTACAATATCCTCACCTTTGCGCAACGGTGTTAAAAGATCGGTTTCATACTTCGAGAAAAGGCAGTTTTTCAGTTTTCCGTCTGCCGTAAGCCTGATCCTGTTGCACCCGCTGCAGAAAGGTTCACTCATGGTACTGATAATGGAAAAACTTCCTTGGTGACCATTGATCTTATAGCCTTTCGCGGTATCATGAAATCCGACGGGCAGAGGAAAAAAATCGTATTTTTCTCCGATAATATCCAGAATATCTTTTTGGGTCATTACCTGGTTGCTGCTCCATTTATTCCCGCTGAAAGGCATAAACTCTATAAACCTTACTTCGACAGGATGGCTTTTTGTAAAAGCTATGAATTCCGGTATTTCATCATCATTAACGCCTTTCATCGCCACCACATTAATTTTGGTCTTTATACCATGCTTCAGCAAAAGATCAATATTTCGGACCACCCGGTCAAAATAGTCACGGCGGGTAATCTTCAGAAATTTCTCTTTCTGCAAGGTATCTAGGCTTATATTAATGCTGTGGAAATTCGCCTCGACAATTCCGGAAATCATATCGTCAATACGGATACCATTCGTAGTGCAGGTCAGCTGTACGGGCAGTTTTCCTAAGTTGCGGATGATCATGGAAGCATCTTTTCGTACAAAAGGTTCGCCACCGGTCAGCCGGATTTTGTCTACCCCCTTATGAACAAAAAGCCTGGCTAAAGTATCAATTTCATCCGCCTGCATCAGTTTTGAATGCGGAGTAAAATCGTAATTTTCTTCCGGCATACAGTAAAAACAGCGCAGGTTACAGTTATCCGTTAAAGATATCCTAAGGTAGGTATGGGTTCTTCCGAATTGGTCTGTTAGCATAATCTATTTATATACTGAGAATATCAGTATGTATTTTTTCTTGTTTATCCCGTAAGGATAAACCGTTTTTTCCGCTTAAGACCGCTTTGATCTCTGCAACTATGGAGATGGCAATCTCTTCCGAAGTCTCAGCACCAATATCTATTCCAACAGGACCGAAAAGTTTATTTAATTCTTTTTCCCCTAAAAGAATTCCCGAATTTTTAAGATCATCCAGCATTCTGTTAAGTCTTTTTTTCGGTCCCAGCAGCCCTATATAGCGTACCGGCTGGTGAATGATAAGCTTTAAAAGAGCAAGATCATAATTGTAATTATGCGTCATCAGGACAAAAACAGTGTTTTCATCCATGGCTGTCATATTAATGATTTCTTCAGGCTTTCCAAGCAAAACTTCATCGGCAAGAGGAAATCTTTTTTTCAGAGCATGGGTGGCCCTGCCATCTGCGATCACCGTTTTCCAGCCTAAAATTGAGGCAGTATCTACCAAGGGTTTCGCATCATTTCCCGCGCCGGCAACCACCAATGTCGTCTGCGGAGGAATATACTGCAGCAAAATTTCACTAGATGAAAAACCGGTCAGCATATTTTGTTTTTTCTCCAGCACCTGTGATGAAAAACTTTTCAGTTCACTTTCAGAAAGATGGCCTGAATCTGATATCGTAATGTTTTGATTTTTCACCAGTCCCACAGTTCCGGTCTGCTTATTTCTGTTTTCCAGTGAAAACACGGTGGCGATGACCGATTCATCTCTTCCGTCAGTTGTTTTTTCCAGAAGACCAATAGGGTTGTGAGAAGTATTTTCATTGATGTATTCAAATAATATATGAACAATCCCATTGCAGCCCAGCTGTACCCCAAATTCCACATCATCCGGATTGCTGGTGTCATACGTGACAAGTTTGTTATTTTTCTGATGAATAGCAAGGACTGCTTTCCTTAAGGCATCTCCTTCCAGACAGCCTCCACTGATGGCACCGGTAAGATATCCGTCTTCTGTTACCAGCATTCTTGCGCCGGCCTGCCTGTAAGAGGATCCCTCTACCTTTACTACAGTAGCCAGCGCTGTTTTTAATCCATCAATCTGTGCTTTTTTATAAGCTTTTACAATGTCATTAATCTCTTTCATCAGCAGATAATTTTATGAATTGGTAATTATTTTTAACGGGAGGTATGATTTTCTTGAAATAAAACCATTAAAAAAGTTTCTCTATATTCAAATTTACACAAATAATAACGTTTATATATTACTTTATTTAAAAACCGTAATATTGGTATGTAAAACGGTAATATATATTGCAGTTTTTTAATTTTATTTGGTGATATTTGTTAAAAATCATATTTGCATATCATTATACTAATAAAAATAATATATGGAATTAAAAGGACAATACAGTAGGAGAAACTTCCTCAAAGTTTCGGGACTGCTGGCAGGTTTTATGGCTGTTCCCTCTTCAGTAAAGGCATTCTATCAGGATGTAAAGCAATACCTCGTTCCAAAGAAAAATGTATCGAGGCTTACGCTTTCTGTCAATAAAAAGACGCACACGCTGTATGCAGATACCCGTACTACCTTACTGGACCTCTTCAGAGAACAGCTGAACCTCACAGGTTCAAAAAAAGGCTGTGACCACGGACAGTGCGGAGCCTGTACAATACACATTAACGGGGAGCGGGCATTGAGTTGTCTTACCCTGGCAGCAATGGCGCAGGGAAAAGAAATTACAACCATTGAAGGACTTGCTAACGGTGATGACCTTCATCCGATGCAGAAAGCATTCGTGGAATGCGACGGCTTTCAGTGCGGATACTGTACGCCGGGCCAGATCATGTCTGCCGTTGCCTGTGTGAATGAAGGTCATACGGGTTCTGTGGAAGAAATTAAAGAATTTATGAGCGGTAATCTCTGCCGTTGCGGAGCGTATAACGGTATTGTTCAGTCTATCCAAAAAGTTGCAGCACAATGAGACCATTTAATTTTGAAAAAGTAAAATCTGCTGCTGAAGCTTCTGCCATGAAATCAGCTGTCAGTCAGTATATCGCAGGAGGAACCAATCTGGTGGACCTGATGAAAAAAAATATTGCTCAGCCAGAGAAACTGATTGATATAACCACGGCACTTTCTGACACTATTGAAGATCAGAATACCGGTCTGAAGATCGGGGCAATGGCAAGCAACCGTAAGGTGGCGGATGACAAAGCGGTGATTGAGAAATTTCCGCTTATTTCCAAAGCCATTCTTGCGGGAGCCTCCCCTCAGATCAGGAATATGGCAAGCACAGCAGGAAATTTACTGCAGCGGACCAGATGTCCTTATTTTTATGATATTACCACTCCCTGTAACAAGAGGAAGCCTAACAGCGGATGCAGCGCCATCGGAGGAGCCAACCGGATGAGTGCCGTGGCAGGGTATAATGAGCAGTGTGTTGCCGTTCACCCTTCAGATTTCTGTATCGCTTTGGCTGCTCTGGACGCAACGGTAACTGCGCAGACAAAAGATCATAAGGAAATTAAAATTCCGTTTACGGATTTTCATAAGTTGCCTGAAAATACCCCATGGCTTGATAATAATCTACCGCAGGACGCTATCATTACACATATTGAGATTCCGGCTAATGCATTCAGCAGACATTCCGCTTATGTTAAGTTAAGAGACCGTACCTCCTATGCCTTTGCTTTAGTATCCGTTGCAGCAGCATTAAATCTGGACGGGAAAAGAATAAAAGATGCCCGTTTGGCATCAGGAGGCGTAGCCCATAAACCTTGGCGCTGGTTTGAGGCTGAAAAATTTCTGCAGGGAAAACGGGCGACAGAAGAGGCCTTTGAGGAGGCGGCAAGATTAGCGGTCAAAGATCTCAAACCACTGTCTGAAAACGGATATAAAATACCCATGCTTCAGGGAGCTATGATAACAGCATTAAAAAATAGTATGAATCAATAATTGGGTATATATTAAAAAGTAAAATTATGGGATTACTGGAATTACTGAAAATTAAATCCAAAAGACCGGAAGGTCGTGTTGAAGGAGTAGAAAAAGTGACCGGAAAGGGGAAGTATGCGGCTGAATATGAGGTGAAAAATATCTGTTATGCTGTATTGGTCAACAGCACAGTTCCTTCCGGCAGAATACAATCCATTACAGTAGATAAAGCCAAACAGGTCGAAGGCGTTCTTGATATTATTACCCACCTTCACAAACCTGCAGTGCCGGGTATGGCGACGGAAGACAAAATTAAGGAAGCCAAGTTCGGGCTGCCTGTTTTTCATACGGATAAAATCTTTTTTAAGGGCCAGCCTATTGCTATGGTGATTGCCGAAACCTTAGAGGATGCTACTTTTGCAGCCTCGTTGGTAGAAGCAGAATATCAGAAAGATGATTTTGCTGTTGATTTTAATGCTGCCAGAGAATCAGTTCCTTTGAAAGCCGAAGGAAAGGAAAGGGGAGGTTTTAATACCTGGCAGAGCCTGCCACTGATTATCGATCAGCAATACAACATCAGGGCAGATGTGCACAATCCTATGGAAATGCATGCTACCATTGCCCATTGGACAGGACATGATACTTTACGGCTGTATGATAAAAACCAGGGAGTAAACAATGTTCAGAAAACATTTGCGAAATTATTCGGGCTTCCTGAAAAAAATGTTGAGGTATTCAGTGAATTCGTAGGCGGCGGCTTCGGTTCCGGACTTAGGGTCTGGCCTCACGTCCTGGCTTCCGTTATGGCTGCAAAACAGGTAAACCGTCCCGTAAAATTAATGCTCACCCGTTCCCAGATGTTCGTTGCGACCGGATACAGGCCTGCTTCATGGCAGAGAATTAAATTGGGGTCGGATCAGTCAGGAAATCTTTTAGGAATTCTGCATCAGGCCAAGAATGAAACTTCAGTCTATGAAAACTTTAACGACGGCATTACCCGGGTTACCAGACTGATTTACAAATTTCCCAACTTAAAAACTGAAGCAGCCACTGTTCCCCTAAATTTAAGCACCCCAACCTGGATGCGCGGTCCGGGGGACTGTACCGGAGTATTCGCTCTGGAATCTGCCATAGATGAATTGTCTTATCGGCTGAAAATGGATCCTGTAGAGCTGAGACTGAAAAATATTTCCCTGGAAAAACACCCGGACTCGAACCTGCCATGGTCTACCCACTTTCTCGACGAAGGATTGAAAAGAGGGGCCGAAATGATAGGATGGAACGCCAGAAAAGCAGTTCCTGCAAGCGTTACCGATGGAGACTGGTATATCGGATACGGAATGGCTGTCGGCATGTGGAATGCCGGGAGAAGGGAATCGCAGGCAGCCATTGTACTGCATAAAGACGGCAGTGTGATGGTACAGACTGCGATGACGGATATCGGGACCGGTACGGGAACAGGAATGCAGAATATAGCCCACGAAATTACAGGAATACCAAAAAATAAAATCCATATTGAACTGGGAAATTCCACCCTTCCTCCGGCACCAAGTCAGGGAGGGAGTACAGGTTTATCATCTGTGAGCGGGGCGGTATACGAGGCGAGTACTCAACTTAAGCAAAAGGTAGCAGAATATGCAGCATCACTTAGTGAAAGTTTCAAAGGTGCTGTTTCCGAAAATATCCTTCTCACCGATACAGGCATCAGCTTAAAAAATAATTCTGATGCTACCGTCTCTTTTGCAGATCTGTTTGAAAAGAATCATCTGGATGAAATACGTCTTGAAGTTACTTCAAAGCCTGGAAGCGAACGGGAAAAATTTGCTTTCTGCTCATCCTCGGCACATTTTTGTAAGGTGCGGGTGAATAAGCGTACCGGAAAAGTAAAAGTGGAAAAGCTTGCTGTCATGGCAGACGGCGGGAAAATCATCAACAGTCAGGCAGCGGCGAACCAGATGTCCGGAGCAGCAGTGGGAGGTATCGGAATGGCACTGATGGAGGAAAACCAGATTGATTCCAGATTAGGGACATTAATCGGTAATGATCTGGCAGGATACCACTTTGCAGTCAATGCTGATGCACCTATTATAGAAGTAGATTTTATTAACAAACCTGATCCTCATATCAATCCTTCCGGGGCAAAAGGTCTGGGAGAGGTAGGAATCATCGGGACGGCACCGGCAATAGCTAATGCCATCTATAATGCGATTGGTGTCCGGATGAGAGATTTACCGATCACGCCGGATAAGATCCTCATGGCATTATCCCGTTGACTTTTTAACATAAACGCAACAATTGTAGAACTATATCAATATTCTGTATCGGGCCGGTACAGAATATTTTTTTAATTAATAATCGGTAATCCCTTATTTAGATTCAATATATTTAACGCATTTTTTATGATTTAATACACCAACACTCATCGGTTTGAAGGTTTACGGTTCCCTTTTTGTATCATCATCGTTATACCAAATTTACAGATGTATGAGAAATACAGGAAAACAATCTATTACCCTGAAAGTAAATGGAAAGGAGCACCATCTGGAGGTGCTTCCCTGGGTATCGCTTCTTGATGCTTTACGGGAAAATCTGCATTTTACCGGAACCAAAAAGGGCTGTGACCACGGCCAGTGCGGGGCCTGCACGGTTCTTATCGACGGTAAGAGGGTGCTCAGCTGTCTTAGTCTGTGCGTGATGAAAACCGATGCTGAGATTACTACCATTGAAGGAATTTCAGATGGCGAAAACCTCCATCCTGTTCAGCAGGCTTTTATCGATCATGATGCCTTTCAGTGCGGATACTGTACTCCGGGACAGATTTGCAGTGCGGTCGGGCTGCTGTCTGAAGGTAAAGCCAAAACCCGGGAAGAGGTTCAGGACCTGATGAGCGGAAACTTATGCAGATGTGGCGCCAACAGGGGAATTATTAATGCTGTCATGTCAGTTAAACAAAATACATATGAATAATTTTTCTTACATCAAAGCATCCAGTATTGATGAGGCTGTTTCACTGACAGAAGGAAACGAGGATCACACGATCATTGCAGGAGGCACCAATATCATCGATCTGATGAAATATTTCATTACCGAACCGGATACCCTGGTTGACATTAATAAAATTCAGGGAATCCATGACATTGTCCGGCTCGGTGACGGCGGTATTCAGCTCGGTGCTTTAATGACCAATGCTGGTACTGCATATCATCCGGTGATTGAGGAAAAATATCCTTTACTGTCGAAGGCGATTTTGGCAGGAGCTTCTGCGCAGATCAGAAATATGGCCACCAATGGCGGAAATTTATTACAGCGTACAAGATGTTATTATTTCTATGATATTCATACTCCGTGTAACAAAAGACAGCCGGGATCCGGATGTTCTGCCATCAAAGGTTATAACCGTATCCATGCTATTTTAGGTCACAATGAAAACTGTATCGCTGTTTTCCCTTCGGATATGTGCGTGGCACTCGCTGCGCTGGAGGCGAGAGTGAATGTATCCGGACCGGAGGGAGACCGGACCATTGAATTCGCTGACTTTCATAAACTTCCGGAAAATACTCCGGATATCGACAATACTCTTAAAAGGGGAGAGATAATCACAGGAATTCAACTGCCTGAAAAAGGATTTTCAAAAAATTATTCTTATCTGAAACTCAGAGACCGAAGTTCGTACTCTTTTGCCCTCGTGTCAGTAGCGACAGGTCTTGAACTTGAAAATGGAGTGATCAGAGAATCCCGGATTGCGTTGGGCGGCGTTTCTCATAAGCCGTGGCGTGTCAGAGAAGCTGAGGATTTTTTAAAAGGAAAAGAAGCGAATGCTGAAAATTTTGCGGCTGCCGCAGATATGATCTTAAATGGAGCCACCGGATTTGAACACAACAACTTCAAAATTAAATTAGCTAAAAAAGCCATTGTGAGAAATGGGTTGATGGCCCTTAATCCGGAGTCTCAGAGACCGGGAGCAAAGCCTTCATTATAATGTATTCATTTTAATCGAATTTTATGAAAAATATACCCTCTGTCGGAAAACCAGTAAGTCGTCTTGAAGGTCATCTGAAGGTGACGGGAAATGCAAAATATGCTGGAGAATATGACGCTACGGATTTATTATACGGATATGTAGTCAATAGTACCGTTACCAAAGGTAAAATTAAATCTATCGATACCTCGGAAATTAAAAAAATGGAAGGTGTGGTTGAAGTTTTCACTCATGACAACAGACCTTCTACTGCCTGGTTTGATTTTCAGTATGCAGATATGGATGCACCACCGGGAATAGTTTTTAAGCCGCTTAAAGATGCTGAGATCAAATACAATGGTCAGCCCATTGCCCTTGTTGTGGCAGAAAGTTTTGAAACAGCCCGTTGGGCCGCCGCAAAAATCAAAGTGGTCTATGAAACTGAAGATTTTGAAACAGATCTGAAAACGAATCGTGATAAAGCCAGGGATCCTAAAAAAGGACTGGCCTCTCTGCTGAAACCCCCGCCACCGAAACCTACAGGTGATTTTCAGAAAGAATATGAAAAATCAGCTGTACAGACAGACAGCCATTTCAGTCATGGGACCGAACATCACAATCCGATGGAGATGTACGCTTCTACAGTGATTTATGAAGGAAAGGACAAATTAAAAATATACGATAAAACACAGGGAACCATCAATTCTCAGATGTATGTTGCCAATGTTTTCGGGCTGAAGATGAAAAATGTTCAGGTGATTTCACCATTTGTAGGAGGCGGATTCGGCTCCGGGCTTCGTCCCCAGCATCAGCTCTTTATGGCCGTTATGGCTTCTCTGGCATTAAAGCGGAACGTACGTGTGACGCTGGACCGCGCTCAGATGTACATGATCGGACACAGACCGCCTACTTTACAGCATACCAGATTCGGGGCAGACAAAGACGGAAAAGTAAATGCTATTTATCATAAAGGAATCGGCGAAACTTCACGGTTTGAAGATTATGTGGAGATGGTGGTTAATTGGGCCAGTATGCTTTATCCGGCCGAAAATACTTTACTTGAACACGAGATTGTTCCGTTGGATGTGTACAGTCCGCTGGACATGAGAGCCCCCGGTGGAAGTACAGGAATGCACGCTATTGAGGTTACAATGGATGAAATCGCTTACCAGCTGAACATTGACCCGCTGGAATTAAGACTTATCAATTATTCCGAAGTCGACAAGAGCAGCGATAAGGAATATTCCAGCAAAGAACTCAGAAAATGCTATCTGGAAGGGGCTGAAAAATTTGGCTGGAACCAGAGAAATCCTGAACCCCGGAGTATGAAGCGTGGCAATAAATTGGTAGGATACGGAATGGCAACCGGTATTTGGGATGCCAACCGGATTTTCGGTCGTGCCGAAGCGATTATGACTGCTGACGGGAAAGTAGAAATAAAAAGTGCGGTAACCGATATCGGAACCGGAACACTGACGATCATGACTCAGATTGCAGCGGATGAGCTGGGACTTCCCATCGAACATATTACTTTTACCTATGCAGACAGTGCTTTGCCGTTTGCTCCCATTCAGGGCGGATCATTTACAACGGCAACGGTAGGACCTGCCGTGCAGAATGCATGCCAGGCTTTGAATAAAAAACTTTTTAAGAAAGCAAAAGATCTTGAAGGTTCATTTTTAAAAGACACGGCTTTCAAAGACGTTATCTTCAAAGAAGGATACATTGTAATGCGGGATAAACCCGAAATGAAATTGGATATAAAAGAAATTTTTAAGACCAACGAAGGAAAAGCGATCCGCACAAAGAACTCTGCGATGCCTAATCCGTTAACGTATGGAAAAAAAGCCAGAGCGGTTCACAGTGCCGTCTTTGTGGAAGTAGAGGTGGATGAAGAGCTGGGGGTCATAGAAGTTACCAGAGCCATTACAGCGGTTGCCGCCGGAAAAATTATCAATCCGAAAACGGCCGAAAGCCAGGTCCTGGGAGGAATGATCTGGGGCATCAGTAAAGCCTTACACGAAGAAACAATACTGGACCATCAGTTTGGAAGATATATGAATGCTAATCTGGCAGAATATCACATTCCGGTTCATGCAGATATCCATGATCTACAGGTAATTTTCGTCGAAGAAGATGATAACTTTGTGAACGATCTGGGCGTGAAGGGAGTCGGTGAGATCGGAGGAGTAGGCATGCCTCCTGCGATTACCAATGCCATTTTTCATGCGACAGGAAAAAGAATTTATGATCTTCCGATTCATTTTGACAGGCTACTTTAACGTCAGGTTTCATTGATGATAATTATTATATTATATATTTGAATATCAATGCATAAAAAATCCCCGATCATCGTCGGGGATTAATATTTTATACAGACCGGAATCTTGCTGCCTTTGTTCCGGATTGCTTTAAGATGCAGCTTCTTCAGGATCAATTCTCTCCAGATCCAATACCGTAGGTCCGGTAAGCATTTTACCGTTAACATTAAATCTGGAGCCGTGGCACGGACAATCCCAGCTCAGCTCCGCACTGTTCCAGCGGACTTCGCACTTCGTATGCGGGCACGAGCTTTTAATAAGATGGGTTTTGCCGCCCGTTTCCTTAAATAATGCATACGATTCGCCTTCATACTTCACAACTTTTGCCTCACCATCGGTAACTTCAGCCAGCGATTCTATCTTTTCTTTGAAAAGCTTATCTTTGATAAAATCAAAGGCTACCGTAGCGGTTTCCTTCACAAAGTCGGTAAGTCCTGCAATAGGTTTTACCCTTGACGGATTAAAAAGTTTTTCGTATTTATTCTCTCCTTTAATGATTAGATCTGTTATAATCTGTGAGGAGATCGTTCCGAAAATCATCCCGTTGCCGCGGAAACCTGTCGCAGTATATATTTTCCCCTTACTTCCTGGAAGCTTTCCGATGTACGGAAACCCGTCTACAGGCTCGTAATACTGGCTGGACCAGCTGTAGTGTACGGTTTCAACATCAAAGTGCTCGCGGATGTAGTTTTCCAGTCTTGAAAAACATTCACCAGTATCCTGTTCGTGACCGGTCTTGTGGTCTTCTCCTCCGGCAATTAACAGAGTCTGTCCGTCAATTTCCTGGGTCCGGTAATAATGATACGGATCCAAGAGGTCATAGCCCAGTTGCTCAGGATAATTTTTATCTTTCAGACTCAATGCAATGGCGTAACTTCTGTAAGGGGCGTTGGTAAAACTGAGAACATTAAGACCCGGCGTAATATGAGTAGCATATACCGCATTCCGAGCTTTTACTTCCCCGTTTGATGTTTTTAAAACAATCATATCATCCTGTTCTTCATGGCTTTCACAAACACAGGTTTCCTGGATAACTCCTCCAAGATTAATGAATGCTTCGCTCAGGGCCCTGATGTATTTTATCGGGTGAAACTGTGCCTGGTCAGGAATGGTTACGGCACTCACGAAAGGAATAGGGAAAGGAATTTCGCTGGTAAAGGTCATGGGGTGTCCCACCTTGGATGCTCCGTCAACGATGTCTTTCAGCTGTTTGTCCTGTTTCTCATCCAATGCAAAAAGACAGGCAGATTTTTTCTCAAAATCGCAGTCTATTCCGAACTGCCTGATATGATCTTCAATGATGGTAATAGCTTCCTGTCCCACCTCCGCAAACAATTGGGCATTGTCAAGCCCGAAATCACTGATAGCTTCAGGGAAGGTCGTATCGAAAAAATCATTGAGGTGAGCAGTGGTACCGCCCGTTGTTCCAAAGCCTATGTTGGAAGCTTCAAGAATAATACATTTTTTGCCGGCTTGCTGCAGTTTTATTGCCGTTGATACGCCGGTAATTCCTCCGCCAATAATGGCAACATCATATATCTCGTTAAAGTCAGCTCCGGATGAGAATTTTTTATTCTCTTCCTGCCATATGCTTTTTCTGGCTCCGTCTCTATTCATAATTTAATTTTTTTAATTGAGTACATAAGAAAACAATAGAGCTTGATGATCAAGCTCTAATGGTATAAGGATATGGAATCATTCTCCGGATGATTTCCGTTTTCAGCATTTTTGCTTTCTGAAGAGGTGTTCTCTTTCTTTGCATTATCGTCATCAGGATCACATCTGCAGGATTCAATAGAAAGAAAACAGAAGAATCCTAAAACTAATGTTATTGCTGTTTTCATAGCTATCTTGTTTTTATGAGCAGGAGGGGGATTACTTTTCATCCACCGGTTTCTGCATTTCACCCATTCTGTGTGCTGCCATACTGTCTGGTGAGATATTGGTCATGGCTACGGATAATTTATTCTTTAGTCCAGAAATTACCTTATCGTTACCGTTCATAAGCGCATCAAATCCGTCTTTCGCTACCTCTTCCGGAGACATCAGGTTATCTTTATCTTCCAGAATTTTACTTTCGTTCATTTCTGCCTTATTAAAGAAATCGGTGTCCGTAGGTCCCGGTAAAAGGGCTGTTACTGTGATTCCGGAATCCTTAAGCTCCTCACGGATCGCTTCAGACCAGGATAAAACAAATGCTTTTGTCCCGTGATAAACCGAATGCCAGGGCCCTGGTGCCTTACTGGCCACAGAGGCCAGGTTCAGGATCTTTCCGGATCCTTTCGTCAGGCGGTCTTTCAGGAATAATTTGGTTAAGATAATAACGGAAACGATATTTAAATTAACAATATCTACTTCCCGGTGAATATCCGTATCCTGAAATTTTCCGTAAACGCCTTGTCCTGCATCATTAACAAGAATTTCCGGACTTATTCCGTGCAGTTGCAGTTCCGAATATAACGAGTAGGCATCTTCCTGCAGAAAAAGGTTTTTGGCCATGGTAATTACATTGATTCCGAAACTTTTAAATTCCTCAGCTTTTGCCTTCAGTTCATCATGATTTCTGGAGACAATGACAAGATCATAGCCTTCTTGAGCAAACAATTTGGCCAGTTCGTAGCCTATTCCGCTTGTTGCTCCGGTGATCAGGGCATATTGATTTTTGCGTTCCATATGATTTAAATATTGGTGATTTTACTAAATTATTTCCAGGGATCAAGAACGACCTTTACACATCCGTCTTCTTTTTTATTGAAGATGTCATATCCTTTAGCAACATCCGTTAAAGAAAGTCGGTGGGTAATGATATCATCCAGGATAACACGGCCTGACTGTACATGGTCCATCAGCTTATCGATGATCGGGTGTACGTTACATTGTCCGGCTTTTATGGTAATTCCTTTATCGAAGATCTGTCCCAGCTTAAAATTATCATAGTTCATCGGGTATACGCCCAATACGGAAACGATCCCGCCACGTTTTACCGCGCTCATACAGGCTTCCATAACCTTCACAGATCCCTTTTCAAAATTCAGAACTGCTTTTGCCCGGTCTAATAAATTTCTGTCCGGTTCAAAACCTACGGCATCAATGCAAAGATCGGCACCACGTCCGTCCGTCATATCCCTGATCTGCTGAACTGTACTTTCGGCATCTTCCCATAGAATGGTTTCACAGCCGGTCAGCTTTTTAATCTGATCCAGCCTGTACTGAAGCGTATCTATAACAATGATCTTTTTGGCATTATACAGCGCTGCACTTTTTGCGGACATAGAACCTACGGGTCCGGCTCCGAAAACAGCAACCGTTTCTCCACCCTTCAGATCTCCCCACATCACTCCTGTATAGCCTGTAGGAAAAATATCTGTTAAGAATAAAACCTGCTCATCGGTGAGATTTTCAGGAACTTTCCTTGGCCCGAAATGAGCATACGGAACTCTTACATATTGGGCCTGACCTCCGTCATAGCCTCCGTAGAGATCCGTATATCCGAACAGTGCTCCTCCTTTTTCAGTAACCAGTCCGCCTTCCGGACCGTAATTTTCCGGATTACTGTGTTCGCAGGCTGTCGGAAGATCATTCTGACAGAAGTGGCAGCTTCCGCAGGCAACAGGGAAGGGGATAACGACCCGGTCACCAATATGCAGATTGGAAATATTTTTCCCTTTTTCCTCTACAATACCCATAAATTCATGCCCCATGACCATAGGTCTGGCCTGGGGAATTCCTCCGGAGTACATATGTAAGTCACTCCCACATATTGCGGTGGAAGTGACTCTTAGAATAATATCATTTTCATCTTTTATGATCGGGTCCTCTACCGTATCACAGGTGATTTTGCCCGGTGCGTGAAAAACTGCAGCTTTCATAATAGTAATATTTAGTGTGATGTAAGTGATCTTTACTTACTTTATGGCATTTCTTTCCAATTCAAGATCCCATACCCTGTGATTCGCAATGGCATTGATAAATTTATCCGAAGGACTTTCGTCTTCCGAATTGACAATAGCCGGATCGATATGGTTTTTTAGACTTACATTACTGTTTAAATAAAGAGGCTCCGTTCCCTCTCCGAAATAAATAGCTTTGCAATGCTTATAAGCTTCATTAATGAAGTGAAGGACAAGCTGTTTGTTTTCAGGATTCAGAAGTTCATTGGCAGACTTTTCTCCCGCTGCAATAAACAGTGCATCAAAACATACACTGGCTGTGCTGCTCAGAGAATGTTTCGGCGTCAGTGAAGTACCTGCATCTGTTTTAACGGGGGCTAAACTCGGTGCGATTATTTCAACAGCGGCATTTTCTGATTCCAGTTTTGTTTTCAGATCATTAAGAGCAGTCTCATCTGCACCGTCAGCCATAATGAATCCGATCTTTCTGCCTTCAATGGTGTTTTTTACTGTATTTCTCATACTTAAAGCTCCTGAAAATGTGGTGTGGGCTTCTCTTTCTTCACTCTGCAGATCTACGTGTGTACTGTCTGCCGGAAGACTCTGGTTTGGAAATTCCAGTTCTGTAACCTCAACGCCTACTTTGGCAGCTACTTTTTCAGCCAGGTTTTTATCAATAAAGTTAAGCTGACCTACCATTCTTTTCCGTATTTCAGGAATAGTCACTTTTGATAATTCAAAAATAAGGGCGTTCTGAAGATGTATTTTTTCCGGAGCAGACTGGCTGTTATAGAATAATTTTGCCTGGGAATAATGATCTACAAAACTTTCGCTTCTCTGTCTGATCTTCGTGCCGGAAACTCTTTCCTCATGGGAGGTAAAGCCACCTTCGGACATCATCGCCTGAAAAGGGCAGCCTCCTCCGATAGAGTTGGGCTCGTAGCTTACTTTTCCTTTGACGATCTGCTGTCTCATGTGTCCGTCACGCTGGTTGTTATGAACGGTGTTTACTGATCTGTTGATCGGGATCTCATGGAAATTAGGAGATCCTAATCTTGATAACTGTGTATCTGTATAGGAAAATAATCTTCCCTGCAATAACGGGTCGTTGCTGAAATCTATTCCAGGAACAAGATGTCCCGGATGGAAAGCAACCTGTTCTGTTTCTGCAAAGAAATTATCAGGATTTCTGTTTAGGGTTAATGTTCCGACGATTTCTACAGGAACTTCTTCTTCGGGAACTATTTTTGTAGGATCGAGGAGGTCAAAGTCGAATTTATCTTCATCCTCTTCAGGAATAAGCTGTACTCCGAAATCCCATTCCGGGAAGTTGCCTTTTTCGATAGATTCCCACAAATCCCTCTTATGAAAGTCCGGATCTACACCGGAAATTCTCTGGGCTTCATCCCAGGCAACAGAATGAACGCCTAATTTAGGTTTAAAGTGAAATTTCACAAAGTGTGATTTTCCTTCTTCATTAATAAATTTAAAGGAGTGCACGCCAAATCCTTCCATTCTGCTGAAGCTTCTCGGGATTGCTCTGTCACTCATCAGCCACATGATCATGTGCATACTTTCAGGCATTAAAGAAATAAAATCCCAAAAAGTATCATGTGCTGAAGCGGCCTGAGGAATCTCATTATCGGGCTCAGGCTTTACAGCATGTACCAGATCCGGAAATTTCATGGCATCCTGAATAAAAAAGACAGGCATATTATTGGCTACCAGGTCATAATTACCTTCGTCGGTGTAAAATTTAATCGCAAAACCTCTCACGTCACGGGCAAGATCAGTACTCCCTTTGCTTCCGGCTACCGTAGAAAACCTTACAAAAACCGGAGTTTCCTTTCCTACTTCTGATAAGAATTTTGCCTTGGTATAGGGTGAAAGGCTTTTATTTAATTTAAAGACACCGTGGGCTCCGGAGCCTCTGGCATGAACGATTCTTTCAGGAATTCGCTCGTGGTCAAAATGGGTAATTTTTTCTCTGAGGATAAAGTCTTCCAGCAGAGTAGGTCCCCGGTCGCCGGCTTTTAGGGAATCCTGGTTATTGCTGATTTTAAGTCCCTGATTGGTGGTGAGTTTAGTTTCTTCGTTAGCTGTTTTGTGCGATTCCAGTTGGTCTAACTTTTCATTGGTTGATTTTGGGTCATTCATAATTCTAATATTTTATTGGTTTTTCAGACGATTTTAAAAGCCATGATTATTTGCGGTTATTTAAAGCTTTTAAAATGCCGTATTGTTGTTTTATTTGGGTTAAAAATAGGATAAAAGCCATACAGATTTTTCTGTATGGCTATGTAGGGTGAACATTAATCTTCCTGTTCCGCATCAAAATTGATGGAGGTCTCAGCGATTTCTGTGAGATTATAATCGGTATCTTCTTCTTCCTGTAATGTTGTTTCAAGCAGATCTGCCACTTTATCGTGCCCCATGGTGATGGCCAGCTGAGCCAGTCCGCCATAGGTTGCGATTTCATAGTGTTCCACTTTTTGAGCTGCAATAATCAATGCTGCGTCACGGGTCATGGATCCTTCCTCTGTAGATTTAATAATTTCTTCACCTTCTTCGATGATTCCTTTAATAGCCTTACATTCCTTTTGTTCAGGTTTCTCATCAATTAGCCTGAATATTTTTTCAAGTCGGCTAACATGCTTTTTAGTCTGAAGCTGATGATCTTCAAAAGCATCTTTAAGTTCTTCTGTTGTAGCGACTTCCTGCATTTTGTCCAATGCATCGATAATCGCGTTTTCTGCAAAATAAATATCTTTGAGTGCTGAAACGAAAAACTTATGCAGAGAAGAATTTTTCATTTCGTCTGCATCAACGGTTGCATTATCTACTTTCATAGTTTTTTGATCTTCCGGTGCAGGTGATGGAGTGGATGCACTGGTTGCTGTAGTAGCCATAGAGGGTGTACCTGCAGCGTTTTCTTTACTGCCTTTATTGTCTGATGTTTTAGTTGCCATAATGTATAAGTGGTGTTTGGTTAAAAAGATTACCCCTTTATATCATGAAATAATATAAAGAGGTAATCATTGAATTGAATTATGAATTACGTCTACCTCCAAATCCTGATCTGCCGGAGCCTGAAGATCTTCCGCCACCGTGAGATGCCTGTCCGCCCATACGAGCAATTCTCGTACGTTCAGCTTTGCTCATCGATGCGAAGCCTCTTTTTGAATTTCCATTACCAGATCCTGAATTTGAGCTTCGACCTGAACCGCCGTTATTTCCTGATCTTGAGCCTGAGCCTGAACCAGAACCGGAGTTTCCTCTACCGCTTCCTGATCTTCCTGAATTTGATGATCTTCCGCTTCCATTACCGCTACCACTTCCATTATTGCTACCATTTCCTCTGCTGCTTCCGCTGCCTTTCGGTCTTCCCGGATTATCATGTCTTCGGTCGTAGTTGCCGCTGTTAGAAGAGCTTCCTGAATTTGATGATCTTCCTCTTCCGCCTGACCTTGAGCCTGACCCGGAACCGGATCTTCCTGAATTCGAACTTCTTCCTCTACCTGATCCGTTACCGGAACCACCTCTGCCACCGGAAGTAAATCTTCCCTGGCTGTCTCTATCCTGATTCCCGTTATTGCTTCTGCCTCTTCCACGTCCACGACCTCTGTTATCATCGTCGTCATCGTCGTCTTCATCATCGTCATAATCTACATCATCGTAATCGTCGTCATCATAATCATCGTCATCATAGTTGTTTTCATAATCATCATCTTCGTCTTCTTCAAAGTAATCCTCATACTCTGAGAAGTCATCGTCATAATCTTCATCGTTTTGTGCATCTTTATAACCATGGTCATAACCTAACTGGTAGATTTCTTCAAGATTACTTGATGAATTTGAATTTCCTCCTGAATTACGATTTCTTGAATTTCTAGTGTTCATAATAGATTTTTTGTATTAATATTTAGTGATGCTTATTACCTTCCGTGACTAGTATTAGACGGTAATAGCTTTGGTTTCTAATAAAAATGAAAAGCTAAATGCTTTTATAAATATAGGATAACGTGATCCTTTGTGGTATGACCTAAGTCATATAACATATTGTTTTATAGGAAGTAATAGTGTGTTAATAAAAAATTTTTCCGTTTTTAATTTTCAGTATATTATTATTGTGCAGTTTTTTTACTGTTCTGATAACGGTCTCCACCCTAAGCCCGGTAAGATGAGCAAGCTGCTTTCTCGTCAGAGGAACCTTAAAACTGAATTTTTCCGTATTACCGTCTCCCTTCAGATAATTCATAAGAGAATTGATTTTAAATGAAGGATCGGAAGAAGAAATGCTGTACATCATCACATATTTGTTATGCAGTGATTCCGATAGCGCACGCACGATATTGATGAGCTCTTCAGGCTTATTCTGTATTAGGTTATAAAAATCAGTTTTATGAAGTTTAAGGATTTTACAGTCTGTTTTTGCAGTAGCATTGGTAGGATAACGTCTGTCACTGAAAAGAAACGATTCTCCGAGGCTCTTACCGTCAGTCAGAATACTTTGGGTAAATTCTTTACCGTCTTCATGATAGTTATTCAACTCTACCGTGCCGGAGACAATCTGAAAATAAAAACGGGGTGCCGTATCTTCATGAAAGATCACATGGCCGGGCTTATAAGTTTCATACTCAGCTCCGTAAGCAACTAATAAATCTTCACTAATTATCATATATCAAATTTAAGGTTAAACAATGAATACTTAGTTAAATCATTGAGGTGTGAATTGCAAAAAATGAACCATCATTAAAAAAATAGTGAAAAAACTACAATTTTAATTCTGCTTCATTGTAAAAAGGGAACACCTTAATTAAAGGTATATTGGGTAATATAGGAAATATTCTGAAACTGTTTTTGATCTCAAAAATTCTTTTTAGAGTAGTGGTTTCCATATTAATTTTGTGGTGTTTGGTAACTCTCACTATGCAAGTATAGGACCATTCTGAGAAAAAATGCAGAGATGTGGTATGTAAAGATCTTTACACAAAAATTTTTCGGTCGATAATTTTCAGGAAATTCTCTTTTTCAAGTTTTTTTACTGATCTTACAACGGTTTCTACCCGTAATGCGGTAAGGGAGGCTATCTGCTGTCTGGTTAAGGGTACCTGATAGGAAAATTTAGACTGATCTTCTGTAAAGCTCTTATGATAGGTAAGCATTCCTTTGATCCGGGTATCCGGCCGGAGGGAGGAGTTGTTTTCCAGCATAATATATTTGTAGTAGAGACGTTCTGATAAGAATCTGTTAATATCTTTAGAAATCTGAGGATGATCATCCAGAAGTTTTACGAAATTGCTTTTGGGAAGTTTCAGAATCGTACATTTTTCGAACGTTATGGCATTTACAGGGTATTTTTTATCGATAAACAGTAATAACTCACACACACTGAAACCATTGTCTAAAATAGCTAAGATAAGCTCTTTGCCATCATCCGTATAGTGGTTGAGTTTTATTCTTCCTTCAATGATCTGGTAATAATACTTAGGAGTATCTCCCTCATTGAAGATCGTAAAAGCTTTATCATAAGTTTCAGTATCTGCTCCGTATGACAATAAAAGTTCCTGTGAGATCAGCATATAGACTATTTAAAATTTAGTATTTGTTAATAATCAAAAAATTAAAGTTATAGAAAAAATAACAATATCTTGTCATCAAATTTTTAAGGCCGGTTTAATTTCTTCGAATGTTTTATTTTCTTTCTATTCGGTGATTCTAATCATGTTTTTTTAAAATTTTATTTACGAAATTGGACTTAATGATGGTAAGCTACTCATTCTTTACATGATGGAACCTCTTATTTGACAAAGATATCTGTTATTCCGGATCTTCTGAACAAAAATATTTTAATTAAAACAAAAAATTATGAATCTTCAAAAAGATTTACTGGACTTTATTGGTGAGTATCTGCAGGCCGCAAATGAGACCGTTTCTACGGCAGAAAGCGTAACTTCGGGTTTTCTGCAGTTTTCTTTTTCTCAGATAAAGGATGCTTCCCAGATATTTAAAGGAGGAATTACCGCTTATACTCTTGAAGAAAAAGTAAAGCTGTTACAGGTCGACGAAAAAGAAGCCCACGAATGTAATTGTGTTTCTCAGCATATATCTGATACCATGGCCATTCAGGTTACAAAATTATTCAATACCGAATGGGGAGTGGCGGTTACAGGCTATGCTACGCCTGTTGAAGAGTCGGAATTCAAGCTTTTTGCATATTTTTCTCTCGCTTATAAAAACCAGGTTGTCCTTTCCCAGAAAATAGAGCTCAATTCCAGAAAGGAGTCCGTAAGCGCGCAGTTCTGTTACAGCGAATTTATCATGGAATGCCTGAAATTGGAAATGGATAAAAGAATGAGCTCGGATGAAAAATTAAATTAAATTAATCACACTTAAACATTATATGGATAAATTACAGCTAAAAGACAAAAATGTCTTAATCACCGGTGCAGACAGTGGAATAGGAAAATCCATCGCTTTACTTTTTGCAAAAGAAGGAGCGAATATTTCTTTTATCCATTATCACGATAACAAGGATGCAGAAGAAACGAAAAATGAAATTTCAGCTTTAGGAAGAAAAGCATTATCGTTTGAAGGGGATATTAACGATGCCGGATTCTGTAAAAATGCAGTTGAAAAAACCGTGTCGGAACTTGGCGGAATAGATATTTTAATTAATAATGCAGGAACCCAGGTTCCCTGTGAGAATATTGAGGATCTGGAAGAGGAAAATATCAGAAAAACCTTCAATTCCAACATTATCGGAATGATTTTATTAACGAAAATGGTTTTTCCGTATTTGAAGCAGGGAAGTTCGGTTATTAATACAACATCAGCGGTGGCATATCTCGGCCATGAAGAACTGTTGGATTATTCCGCTACAAAAGGTGCTATCGTTTCTTTTACGAGATCTCTGGCTTTACAGTCCAAGCCTAAAGGTATTCGGGTCAATGCCGTTGCGCCGGGACCTGTTGCCACACCACTTACTGAAAAAACGTTCGGGGAAGAGGAAGAAGATCAAAGCAAACCGCCGCTGGAGCGCAATGCTTCGACTGAAGAAATCGCATCCAGTTTTCTGTTCTTGGCAACTGAGGCTTCTTCCCAGATTACAGGGCAGGTCCTGCATCCGAACGGCGGCTTAATAGTGAGTGGATAATCATCTATGAACGGGAAGTTATCATACAGTATTTTCATTACCATAAAAACAACCTAATGAGGTATTCCTGATGATCATAAAAAAGGTGCTGTTCTGCTGAACGGCACCTTTTGTCGTTGGAATTTTATATCTTTTACATAACATATCACTTTTCCGGACTATATGAGACAAAAGAGCTGATGCTCTATTCTATGAGCTGTACGATCTCATGAAGACCGGAATTTCTATACTCACAGTAAATATGGGAATGAAAATCATTCAGTTTTCTGAGTAGTTCAAAAAGCTCAGCCTTTTCTTTATTTTCTAACTTTCCCGCCAGAATCCGCGAGGTGATATTTACCTTTTCTACGGAACGGTGAAAGTAATCCTTTCCTTTATCCGTAATATTCAGGCGCTTGCTTCTTTTGTCTTCAATGTCGTTTTTTTCTTCGATCAGGCCGTATTCCAGGAGCCGCCTGATGATCTGCGTCCCGGTCTGTTTCTCATGACCGTTTCTTTCAATCAGCTGAATTTTAGTCAGGTTCGGTTCATCTTTTAACCGGTAAAGATAGGTGAATTCTTCATTCGCCAGCTCCGGGAACTCACTTAACCCTTTTCGGATAAGCTGTCTGGAGTATCTTCCCAGAAGCAGAACCTGCTTACAGATTTCGTTTTCGGTAAAAGAGACCTGGTGCTGTTCACTTTTAAAAAGCTTGGTCGGACTTTCCTCTCTGTATTTGGCATCGTTCATCCAGATGCGGAAATCCTCAACTGTAGAATGAGGTTTACAGGAGCCGGAATTTTCAAATTTTTTTACCTGTTGCAGCAGATCAATGAAAAAATCAGTATTCATAGTGCAAATTTAATCTAAAAATATAAGTTTGTTATCTACAGTTTCACACTTCCCATTCCGCCATCCACCCCGAAAACCTGCCCGGTAATCCAGGATGACTTATCCGAAATAAGAAAAGCCGCCATTTCACCTATTTCGTCAGCATGACCTATTCTCTGTAAGGGATGCCTTCTGGCTGAAGATTCTCTCTTTTCGGGAGTCGACAGAAGCTGGTAAGCGAGATCAGTATCCGTTAAAGAAGGCGCAATGGCGTTCACCCTGATTTTGTGTGATGAAAGTTCGGCTGCCAGACTTTTCGTAAGGCCTTCCACCGCACTTTTACTGGCTGCGACTGAAGCATGAAACGGCATGCCCGTTTTTGCCGCTACCGAACTGAACATCACAATAGAAGCGCTTTCCGATTTTTTGAGATTAGGCAACAGTTTCTGAATTGCTTTTACTGCTCCCAAAACATTAATTTCAAAATCATTCTTAAAATCATCGTGAGAAAGCCGGTTAAAGGGTTTCAGATTAATACTGCCGGGTGCGTAGACCAGTCCGTCCACTACTTCAGGGAAAGCGATATCATCTAAATTTCCGGAAATAATATCCATCCTGTGAACTTCAATATTCGGATGCTGCAGTTCCGGATTTCCCGTTCTGGAAATTCCGATGATTTTATGGTGTCCGGAGAGGATTTTTGCGGTTGCCAGTCCGATTCCTTTTCCGTAACCGATGATGACGATATTTTTCATAATAATAAGGATTAAGATTATCTTTTAGCAATTTTGTTATTGCTGATTATACGCTGTCTGCTGCATTTAAAACGGTTGATTTCTCCACTTCTTTTTTTAAGATGTTTCTGGCTCACGCCGGAATTCACTCTCTTTCTCCAAAGTTTAAAACTCGACTCTTTCAGTTCTGTACGCATCAATGCGATCACTTCGGATTCACTGATCCGAACTGAAATGTCAGGGCTTCGAAAGGGGTCCGGTCTTCCCAGGCCATTTCGATAATGCGGTCTGTTTCCTGTAAGTTAAATTTGTTATTCATATTTTATCTTTCCTGAAAGCTGCAAGGAATTATTACGACTTGCAGGCATTACGGTTATTCATGATGTGAGATTTTCAATACATTCTTTTGCCGTTTTTAAATGCTGTTTTTGTTTTTCTTCCGGCATTTTTTCAAATGTTTTCACCATCATTCCAAGCCTCGGATTTTCAGCAAAGAAATCTTGGTGATCATGAATGAAATTCCAGAAAAGAGCGTCCCATTGCTCCATCCAGTCTCCATCGGGGTAATTACTCATTTTTTTAATATAGTTGCTTCCGCTGATATACGGTTTCGTGCTCATTTTTCCGCCGTCCGAGAAGCTGCTCATGCCATATACATTCGGAACCATGACCCAGTCATACGAATCGATAAACATTTCCATAAACCACCGGTAAACCTCATTGGGATCAAACCGGCAGAGATTCATAAAATTGGCAAAAATCATCAGTCGCTCGATATGATTTGCATAACCTGTTTTCAGAATCTTCTGGAGCGAGCGGTCAACCGGCCGGATTCCCGTTTTTGCGGTATAAAAAGATTCAGGAAGGCTGCGCTGATGCTTCCAGTAATTTTTATTTCGCTGATAGGTTCCCCGGTAAAGATAGACACCCCGTACAAACTCTCTCCAGCCCAGAATCTGCCTGACGAAACCTTCCAGGGAATTTACCGGAATCTCCTGGTCCTTTGCAAACGAAATGGCTTCTTCCAGAACATTGCCGGCATTCAGAAGCCCGACGTTCATCAGTGGAGAAAGTACGCTGTGGTGCAGAAAATGCTCTTGTTCCACGATGCTGTCTTCATACATTCCGAATTCTGAAAAACGTATTTCCAGAAACTGCTCCAGCCATTTTTCAGCTTCTTTAAAAGTCACGGGATAAAACTGTTCATCCGTAAGCGTTCCGTAGTTTTTCGGGAAATGCTTTTCGGTATACTGCTTAGCTTCCTCGTAATATTTATTGTTTTCCGGAAAATAAACAGGAGGTGCTTTTCTGTTTTTCGGATATTTCTTTCGGTTTTCCGTATCGTAAGTCCATTTTCCACCCAGAGGTTTTCCTGCTTTCATCAGGATATTCCGGGTGATTCTCTGCTGTCTGTAAAAATCGGTCTGATGATAAGTTTCTTTATCTTCAAAATAATCTTTCAGTTCTTCTTTTGTATTGATAAACAAAGGGCTGTCCGGCATATCAAGTTCCAGGTAAGTGTCTCTCAGTCTTTTTTCCAGCCAGTTGTCACATACATCAGCAGTCCTGATGGTTTTAAAATTTTGTTTCTCAAGTTCGGCAATAAATTTTCTGATGTCCGAGAAGCTCCGATGTGCTTTCTATGTATTCGACCTTAAAACGTGATTTTTTCAGTTCATTTTCATAAAATTTCATGCTCGCCCGGTGAAATGCGATTTTCTGTTTGTGAAATAAATATTGCTTAAAAAACAGAAATTCTTCCAGGATAAATACCGGCTGGCTTTTATCAAGGTAATCCGTATCCCTGAAAAGCTGGTTCGGGAAAATAAGTTGGGCGGTATGTTTTATTGTTTCAGCCATAATGTTCTGAATTTATGGTTCGGATCGTATATTTCCGCCTGTTTTTCGGGATTGAAGGTTCTGTTCCGGTGATCATTTCCCACACCACCCAGGTACATCCAGTTGCCGTAATTGCTGTGAACGTCATAATCAATCAGCCATTCTTCAAAATAAGATGCCCCTATTCTCCAGTCCTGTTTCAGGATTTTACAGAAGTAGGAAGCCACATTCTGACGTCCTCTGTTGCTCATCCAGCCTGTATGTCTGAGGTCAAGCATATGGGCATTTACGAAATCTGAAGCTGTTTTTCCCTCTTTCCACTGACGGATGAGTTCATCATCGGGATCAGCAGAATATGGTTGATGGGCAATTCCGTTTTTCCTGAATATCAGATCCCGGTGCTGTAACGATGTATACCTGAAAAAATCTCTCCAAAGCAGTTCAAAAATCAGCCAGTAGGTAGATTCATTGCTTCCGAATTTTTCTTCGTACCTTTTTATCTCATGATAAACGGTCACTGCAGAAAGACTTCCGTCTGCTAACCATGCTGAAAACTTTGAGCTGTATTCCGTACCCGTCAGCCCGTTTCTGGTCTCTTTATACCGGCTTAAGTTTTTAGTTTCCGAAAAATAAAAATCCAATCTTTTCAGGGCTTCCCTTTCACCACCGGAAAAAGGAAAAGCACTTCTCTTATCCGTTTCAAAATCATCGAAGCCTAGTGATCGCAGTGTCACTTCATCACTATTAAAATAAATTTCTGTTTTGTTGTGATACCTCATCCCTGCAGATTCAAATTCAGGTCTGATTAAAAGATTTTTCTCAATATTTTGTCTGAAAGTGGTAAAAAGCATCGGGATTTCCCCTGAATTTTTAAATACAAAAAAAGGATGCACCAGAAACTGCTGATAAAATTTTTCCCAGGTGACGGATGGCAGAACGTCTTTAATTTTTGTCTGAAGGCTGATTTCTTCTTTCGTCCATTCCTCCTGACAGAAAATCTTTACAATCTCAAATTCTTTAGCAATATTTTTAAAGACATCTTCTGTTTTGCCTTGTTTAACTAAAAGAGAGATGTTCTGTCCGGCTAAATTTTCCTTAAGATCTTCAACACTTTCGAGAAGGAATCTGGCTCTGTATTTCCCGATTTTTCTACAGCCATACTGCATCTGATTAAAAAAATCTGTGTCAAAAACGTAGAGGGCAAGAAAGGGCAAATCTTCCCGCATTATATTGGATAACGTTTCTGAATCTCTCGTTCTCAAATTTTTGGTGAACCAGAGGATATTGATTTTTTGTTTTTTCGGCATCTTTCGCTGCAATATTTTACTTCATTCCAGTTTTTCTTCCACTTTTTACGCCAGTTAAAGGGCAGTCTGCACACTTCACAGATTTTGAACGGTAATCCGGCGGGCATAATCAGGGTTTTATATAGTTTTTAAAACGGTTGATAACCACTTCTTTTGCTTTCAGGTCGTGCATCATATGGTATAAACCAAAAAATGTGCGGTTGAGATAAATGAAATGTCTGGAACCGCGGTTGGTATTCATTCCTTTCATATCGCTTATTTTGGCATACCGCTGTCCCAGGTCTGCTATTTCCTGGAAAAAATGCTCATCGGAAAAGTCGAATTTTTCCTGATTGAAGGGTCTGGTAAATAACTCGAGCAGTTCGTAAAAAAGCTTGGTGAAAAATTTTTCTTCCTCTGGCGAATCGTCCTTACGGAGAATTTCCAATATCAATAGTTTTTCCCGGAACACTTCAGGGTTATTCAGGTTTTCCCGTTTTGCCAATTCAAAATACGGGCTGTAAAAGTCCTCCGGAATTTCTTTGATACATCCGAAATCGATCACCAGGAGCTCTTTATGATCAGAAATCAGGAAGTTTCCGGGGTGGGGGTCGGCATGTACTTTTCTCAGGATGTGCATCTGGTACATATAAAAGTCCCATAGGGTCTGGCCAATGGTATCAAGATCCTTCTGGGTGTTTTGTCTTTTTGTAAATTCCGAAAAGTGAATTCCGGACATCCAGTCCATGGTAATGATTTTTTCGCACGAATACTCAGGATAATAACGCGGAAATTTCACGTTCGGAAGGTGTTGACATTCTTCGGCAAATTGCTGGCTGCGTCTGAGCTCCAGGTGATAATCGGTTTCTTCAAATAATTTATCTTCCACTTCCTGGAAATAGGATTCCGAACCTTCTTTTTTGATATTGAACATCTTCATGGCAATAGGTTTTACCATTTTCAGATCACTGGAAATGCTTTCTCTGACTCCGGGATACTGAATTTTTACAGCCAGTTTCTGAGCTCCTTTTTCTGCGGTATGTACCTGTCCGATGCTTGCTGCATTTACCGATTCGGCAAAAAATTTATCGAAAATATCTTCCGGGTTTTTCCCGAAATACTTTCTGAAGGTCTTTTTTACCAATGCACCGGACAATGGCGGAACGGAAAACTGCGAAAGAGAAAACTTTTCCACATAAGCTGCCGGGAGAATGCTTTTTTCCATGCTCAGCATCTGCGCAACTTTCAGAGCAGAACCTTTTAGTTCCTTCAGGGAGTCGTAGATATCTGTCGCGTTATCACTGTTCAGGATTTTACGGGCTTCTTCCTCATCTTTTGTAATTTTATTACCATAGTATTTCAGGTAATTGACTCCGACTTTCGCACCGGCTTTAAGCAGGCTGCCTGTCCGTTCAATTTTTCCTGTAGGAATTTTATCTAATGTTTTCATGTGATTGGGTAAGATTTATTACGAAGTTTTTCTTCATTCTTAATGCAGTAACAGGCTCAGTTTACGTTTTTCTGTTCAGCTGTATTGGCTTTAAAGCTTTTAATGCCCGATCTGCCAGCCGTCTAAGCCTGATAATGTATAGGTAGTCACTACCTCATATTGAGCCTTTCTTTCCAAAGAAATTTTCCAAGGTCGAAGATTTTTTTCAGTGGTTCATGATCCATCAGCTGAAAGCCGGTGTCAATGGATTTCTCAATGTAAATATCCGTTTTTTCAAAATCAGGAGAAGTGTCTTTTTTCCAGAATTCTATCGCAGAGACCAGGTGAAGCCAGAGCGCTTCCTGCCTCGATTTTTCATTGAGTTTTCTGAGGTCTTTTGATTTATCAATCAGATCCCAGTCATTAAAATCTAAAGTTCCGATAAATTGTTTGTGCGTTTCACGGAGACTCTGAAGTGTTTTTATATTCTGAATTTTGCTGTTTCCCAGAATAGATAAGACCAAAGAACGGTTCATGGTAAGATTTTCAAAGAAAATATAATATACATTCAGAAGTTTCTCTTTAGTGGTAACATCATCTGCAATATTAACTTCTGAAGCAAGTTCGAGTGACTTTGTGAACAAATGATCAAACATCTGTCTTTCAATCTGCTCAAATCCTGAAAAGTAATGATAAAATTCTTTTTCTTCAAAATCGTTTTCCCGAGCAAACAGAAATATGTTTTTAGGCTTCTCTCCATGATTCAGAAGGTAATCTCCATATAATTCAAGTATTTTTTCCTGCGTGATATTGGTTTGTTCTTGCATAGTAGAATTATTTACGTCAAATTTAGTAATTAATTTTATTTTTAATTAAAATAAAGTATAAATTTGTACTATATAAATCATTTAATTTTTGAATTATGTTCAGAATACAGGCACAATCAGATATACCTACAGACTTCGGAATGTTTACGGTTTATGCATTCTCGGAACGGGAAGATGACTGGAGTCCGCACCTTGTATGGGTATCCGCAGGCACGGATTTCAACAAGACGGTTAATGTCCGTTTTCATTCGGAATGTATTACGGGCGAAGTTTTTCATTCTAAAAAATGTGAATGCGGACAACAGCTTGATGCTGCCATGAAATATATGTTGGAGCATGGCGGAATGATTATTTATCTCCGGCAGGAAGGACGGAATATAGGGATCATTAACAAGTTAAGAGCTTATGCACTTCAGGAAAAAGGTTTCGACACGGTAGAAGCCAATCTGAAACTCGGACTGCCTGCTGACGGGAGAAATTTTGAGGTAGCGGTAGAAATGCTGAAGATTTTAAAGGTGAAGGAGATCAATTTGCTTACCAACAATCCGGATAAGCTTAAGTCTCTTGAAAACAGCGGAATCAAACTCAATAGCAGAATTTCCCTTGAAATAGGTGCGAACGACGTTAATGAAAGCTATCTGACAAAAAAGAAAGAATATTTCGGGCATCTCCTGGAAAAGGTATAATTATTTCATCACCTTAACATTTTGCCACCATTAAACCAAACGTATGAAAAAAATACTGCTTACCGGAGCAACCGGATATATCGGAAAAAGAATGATCAACGTTATTGCCGCCCAGGGTTATCAGGTGATATGCTGCTGCAGGGATAAAAGCAGGTTTTCCAAGGGTGTCGACATTGATGATGCCCAGATCGAAGTGGTAGAAGTGGATTTTCTGAAGCCAGAAACACTGGAAAATATTCCTAAAGATATATCAGGAGCCTATTATCTCATGCATTCGATGAGCAACAGCAATGATTATGCAGAAATTGAAAAACAATGCGCTGTTAATTTTTCTGATTTTATGGAAACAACAGACTGCCGGCACATCATCTATCTTTCGGGCCTGGCCAATAAAGAAGAACTTTCAGCCCATCTGAGCTCACGGCTTGAGGTGGAAAAGATTTTGATGAAATGCACCGTTCCCGTAACGGTCTTAAGAGCCGGAATTATTATCGGCTCAGGAAGTGCCTCTTTTGAAATTATCAGAGATCTGGTAGAGAAGTTGCCGGTAATGGTTGCTCCGAAGTGGCTTCATACCAAATGTCAGCCCATAGGAATTGCCAACGTGCTCGACTTCCTGATTTTTACCCTGTTCAAAGAAAAAGCATACCAGCGAAACTTTGATATTGGCTGTGATGATGTCTTAACGTATAAACAGATGCTTTTGGAGTTTGCCAGAATACGTGGACTGAAAAGGAAGATTTTTACGGTGCCCGTGATGACGCCTAAGCTGTCTTCATATTGGCTGTATTTTATTACTTCCACATCCTATAATCTGGCTACTGCTCTTGTGGGAAGCATGAAGATTGAAGTAATAAGCCGCCCCGAAAGCCTGGCGGAAATTAAAGCAATTACCGGAGTTCAGCCATTTTCGTATGATACTGCCCTGCGAAGAACGCTGGCAAAAATTCAGGATAATGAAATCGCCTCCAGCTGGAAAGACAGCTTTATCAGCAGCCGAAGCGACTCCAGCCTGAAAGATTACCTGGATGTACCCAAATACGGTTGTTTTACAGATCTCCAGACTGCGGAATACGATGATCGCGAACAATGTATAGACCGTGTTTTTTCTTTGGGTGGGACCAACGGATGGTACGGACAGAGTCTTTGGAAAGTGCGTGGCTTTATGGATGTATTGGTCGGCGGACCGGGACTGAGACGGGGAAGAACCAGTTCTACACATCTTCATCAGGGAGATGCCCTGGATTTCTGGCGCGTTCTGTATGCAGACAGAGAAGAAGGAAAACTGATTCTCTTTGCAGAAATGAAGCTTCCGGGAGAAGCCTGGCTGATGTTTAAGGTGTACAAAGGAAAGCTCTGGCAAAAGGCTGTTTTCCGTCCGCACGGAGTATCCGGGAGATTGTACTGGTATTCTGTCCTGCCTTTTCACGGGATTATTTTTAAAGGGATGGTAAGGAAGCTGGCAGGCAAACGATAAAATCCGTCAATAAACCGAAATTTTCAGCCTGTAACAGCAGGAAAATAATATTGTCTATAGTTGCTTCATTAAAAGAGAATTTTTCTGTTCCTGATCTGTACTATTTTCTCGCGTTCCATCTTTTTAATGGTCCGGATAGTAGTCTCTAAACAGAGACCGGTCAGTGACGCCAGCTGCTGTCGTGTAATAGGGACCTCGTAGGTGAACGGTGCGGTGTTTTCCTGTTCCTGTTTCATCAGATGAAGTACTTCCTTCAACCGCTCAACAGCACTGTGACATGAGATTTTCTGCATCAGAACAAACTTACGGTACAGGTCTTTCGACAAAGATTTACAGAGATCCATATAAAAAGCGGGGCTTTGATCCAGATACGACAGTAGGCTTTTTCTGCAGACCCTGATGACTGAGCATCGGGTAAGCGCAACAGCGTTCATCGGATACATTTTATCTGAATGCAGCATATATTCTCCAATAGGATCATAGGACGTAAGAATACCCTGAATAAATTCTTTACCATCTCTGTGATAGTTGTTGAGTTTCACGTTTCCGCTTATAATCTGGAAGTAGAATTGAGGGCTTCCGCCTTCCCGGAATATATAATCTCCGGGATTATAATTTTGTTCTGCTGCTCCGAGGGAGTACAGAAGTTCTTCTTGTAAATACATAGATAATTTTTTGTGGTTGATGATAGAGTAAGATGTAGAGGTTCATGAAGAATATTTTCGGCGTATTACGGGAATCGTAACGTTGCTGACGATGAGGTATTTTTCAACAGGCATTCTGCTGTGAATATACGGGAATGGTCACGAATAATGGGTTTGTCCCTTTTATACATTTATATGAGACGACTTTCCGGAGTGTAATTGCTGAAGCTCCTAATGTGAAATAGGAAATTTATAAATCATCAACAAATAATGTATTTCAAATGTACTGGAAAATTACTAAATAATTATATGTTTTGAATCATATTGTAAAATCAATAAATAATATCAATAATATGTTATAAATATTGCCAGATCTGTGATTTTGATGGTGGCTGTTTTCCGCTGCTGCCTGTTTGAGAAAAATCAACAGAGACTCCAACAATATGTGATCGCTGTCATAAAATAGGATGTCTTCTCTTCATTACATTTGAATCAATCAAAGACAAAGTCACATTGATACAATTAAACCAAACTACATTAAAGAATAAATTATGATTCCAAAAGGAAAGTTATTAATCATCGGAGGGAATGAAGACAGAAGTGACGCGGATAATGAAATGGAAAAGCAAAACCGTGATTTTATACCCCATGAAATTTTAAAACTACTGGTATCTGACAAAGATGACCGCATCGAAGTGATTACCACTGCCAGTTCAGAGCCGGAAAGCATGCGCCGGATGTACCGGGAAACTTTTGACCAGATCGGCTTTACCAATTATGATTTTCTTCATCTGTGCGACGAGCAGATGCATTCTGATCATTATTTTAAAAGGATAGAGGATGCCAAAGCGGTTTTTTTTACCGGTGGGGATCAGAACAAAATTTGTGATGAATTGAAAGATTCGGCCATTATTGATCTTTTGCTGAAAAAGTATAAGAATGAAAATGGTTTCCTGGTCGCAGGAACAAGCGCAGGAGCTATGTGTATGCCTTCAGTGATCATCAGTGATGCTGAAAATGGGGAAGCAATTCTTGATGCTGATATTAAACTGGTACCGGGTATGAACTTTATCTCTTCCTGTATTGTCGATACTCATTTTATTCACAGAGGCAGATTCGGCAGACTGGCCCATGCCTCGATTTTGCATCCTGATAAATGGGGCGTGGGATTGGGAGAAGATACAGCTTTACTGATTGAAAATGGGCATCTGGCCAGATGCAAGGGCTCCGGAATGGTAGTGATTATTTCCGGAAAAGAAATACAGCAGACCAATATCCAGTCGGTAGAGAAAGGAGAACCGGTGTATGCGGAAAACCTCAAAGTACATATTCTTACTGATGGCTGTACGATTAACTTTAATGACGGCAGTATGATACCGGCTGAATAAATAAATACTTCAGGACGATCATCCTACAAATCATAAAATAATAATTTAAAATACGAATTATGAAAACCGAATCCAAGAAAAACAGACCAGGCCTGCTCATCATTATTTTATTTGCCTTAGTTCCTCTTACCGTGCTGGCTTATTTCATTCTGCATATGTTTCTTCCGTCGCTGTTTGAGTCTGTGCCTACCGGAGAGATCCAGCCCGTTCATCCCAACAGATAAAAATATTTGTTTTAAACAAAAGGAGAGAGCCAATTCAAAGTTTGCTCTCTCTTTTTTACCTCGATAATTTATAAATGATTATAATGATATTATCCGATTGTATGATATCTAATTAACAATTTCAGAGACTGCAGATTATGACTCACGTCATAAGATGTGCATATTCTTTTCACTACATTGTTCACACTTAATCACAATATACATATGAAATACTTATTATGCTTCAGCCATCTATCATGGAATTTTGTTTATCAGCGACCGCAACACCTTCTCACAAGGTTTTCAAAGCATTACCAGGTATTTTATTTTGAAGAACCGAAAATCGGGGATTCTGATAGGTATATCGTTAATGTACAGGACGGAACGTACATTGTCGAACTGCTGGTTTCAAATCATGACGAGACCACCAACGAAAGAATACAGAATCTTATTAAAGAACTTTTAGAAGAGTACAATATAGAAAATTATATCAGTTGGTATTATACTCCGATGGCTCTTCAGTTTACCCGTGAGCTTCACCCGGAGAAGATTGTTTACGATTCTATGGACGAATTATCCGCATTCAAATTTGCACCGCCACAACTGCTGCAGCTGGAAAATGAGCTGTTCAGAAAGGCCGATGTGGTTTTCACCGGGGGAAATTCTCTTTACCAGGCGAAGAAAAACAGGCATCACAATATTCATGCTATGCCAAGCAGCATTGATAAGTTGCATTTTGGCCAGGCAAGAGCCATTCAGGAAGAACCGGCAGACCAGAAACCGATCAGTTCTCCAAAACTGGGATTTTTCGGCGTTGTCGATGAGCGTTTTGATATTGAACTCCTTCGCGAAGTTTCAGCAAAACGTCCGGACTGGCAATTCATCATCATTGGTCCTGTCGTAAAAATAAGTCCTGAAGATCTGCCTAGAGCTTCTAATATTCACTATTTAGGTCCTAAAACCTATTCTGAATTGCCACAATACATCTCCCACTGGGATATTGCATTGATATTATTTGCTTTAAATGAATCTACAGAGTTTATCAGCCCGACGAAAACCCCTGAATATCTTGCAGCAGGGAAACCCGTTATATCCACAGCGATAAAGGATGTTATCAATCCGTATGGCAATGCCGGTCTGGTGCATATCATTTCTGATTCCGAATCGTTCATTTCGACTGCAGAGAAGATCTTTGCCGATGACGAAAGGGACCATTGGCAGAGAACCGTGGATCATTTTCTGGAAGATGATTCCTGGGATAACACTTTTAACAAAATGAATGCCCTTATTGATGCAGTGAAGGTAGTAAATGAGCTAGATACAAACACACAAAAACAGATTAACCATGTATGATTTTTTAATAGTAGGCTGCGGTTTTGCAGGAGCAGTTTTGGCAGAGCGTCTGGCCAGCGAAGGGAAGAAGATTTTAATTGTTGACAAACGGGATCATATTGCGGGGAATGCATTTGACTATTATAATGAAGAAGGAATTCTCATTCATAAATACGGACCCCATATTTTCCACACCAATTCTGAGGATGTCTTCAGATATCTGGGAAAATTTACCGAGTGGCGGCCTTATGAACATCGTGTTTTGGGAAGTGTGGACGGTCTCCTGGTTCCGATCCCTATTAACCTTACCACAATTAATGAATTATACGGTAAAAATTTAACTTCAGATGAGGTGACAGATTTTCTGGCTTCAAAAGCTGAAAAAAGAAATCCTATCCTTACTTCCGAAGATGTAGTTCTGAACGCAGTAGGTAAAGAGCTGTACGAGAAATTTTTCAAAGGATATACCAAAAAACAGTGGGATCTTGATCCTTCTGAGCTGGATGCTTCCGTAACCGCCCGTGTTCCTACAAGAACCAACAGGGATGACCGGTATTTTACAGATACTTTTCAGGCAATGCCGAAAAACGGTTATACTGAAATGTTTAAAAAAATGCTGTCTCATAAAAACATCAGCATTATGCTTCAGACCGATTATAAGGATATTGTGGATATTATTCCTTTTAAAACACTCATTTATACAGGTCCTATCGATTCTTATTTTGATTATTGTTACGGTAAATTACCTTACCGATCCATAGACTTTAAGTTTGAAACTTTGAATCAGGAAAATTATCAGCCAACAGGGACGGTGAATTTTCCCACCTCCAATATGTATACAAGAATTACGGAATTCAAGTTTTTGACCGGGCAGAAAAATGAAAAGACAACGATTGTATATGAGTATCCCACTGCCGAAGGTGATCCGTACTATCCGATCCCGAGAAAGCAGAACCAGGAAATATACAATCAGTACAAAAAACTTGCTGAAGATCATCCGGATGTGTTTTTCACGGGCCGTCTGGGGACGTACAAGTATTATAATATGGATCAGGTGGTGGCCCAGTCACTAGCCCTTTTCAAAAAGCTAAAAACAAGGGAAGAATATGTTCAGTAATGATTTTTTACCATCCAATACCAATCCGTTCAAAAGTTTCCTGATGGGTGGCTTTGAATGTGCAGACCATCAGAATGCATTTGGAAACAGGGTGGATCTATATAAAGAATCAGGACATGACCGGTTTTTGGAAGAGGATTATGACCGGTTACGGGAAGTCGGTATTAAAACCGTACGGGAGGGAATCCGCTGGAGTGCCGTTGAAAAAAGACCCTATGAATATGACTGGGAAGAAGTAGAACGCGTTATTAAAAGTTCCCGTGCTAAAAATATCCAGGTCGTCTGGGATATCTGCCATTTTGGTTATCCGGATGATATGACTCCTCTTCATCCGATGTTTGCAAGAAGATTCAGCCATTTATGCCGCGAATTTGTCATTACCTACAGAAACCTTGTGCCTGATGGTCATTTAATTATAACGCCTATTAACGAAGTGAGTTTTATTTCATGGCTGGGGGGCGATGTAAGAGGAACTTCACCCTATTGCGTAGGTCAGGGCTGGGAAGTAAAATATGCATTGATGAAAGCCTATATTGAAGGAATCGAAAGGATGCGTGAAATTGATCCGTCGGTAAGAATTTTGGTGACCGAGCCTTTGGTAAGCATCGTTTCAAACGACCAGAGTAATTTTGAAGCGGTTTTACTCGCTGAAGAAAAACATTTCGAACAGTTTCAGGTTCATGATATCCTTTCGGGACAGATGTGTCCCGAACTCAGGGGGAAACCTGAATATTTGGATATCATCGGGGTTAATTATTATTATAACAATCAGTGGATTAATGAAACCCACGAATTTCTGCCTTGGGCAGACGAGCCGCCACATCCTTTATTCAGAAGCCTTCATTCTCTTATTGAAACGGTTTTCACCCGGTACGGAAGACCGGTAGTCATTACTGAAACAAGTCACCCCGGAGAAGACCGTGCACTGTGGATCCGTTCGATCGAAAAAGAATGTATCTCGGTTCTGAAATCCGGGCTTCCTCTTTTAGGATGCTGTATCTATCCGGTTATCGACCGTCCTGACTGGGATCATCCAACGGTCTGGCATCACAGTGGAATCTGGGATATATTCGATACCGAAACATTAAACAGGGTGCCGGACAGAATGAGTATCAGCGCTATGGAAGGATTTAAAAGAAAGCTGGATGATCTCCGGGTACCCGTGTAATCTCTGTATATAAGCTTAATACATGCTGCTTTCCCGGAATCATACGAGATTGAGGCTGCAGGCCAGGATCCTGCCCATTTTATGATATTTAAAGTATAACTTAAGATATAAATGACGGACGGTCGACACACTTTATTATAGAATAGACAACACCACTAAAAATAATATTATGCAAAAAACAAACAGTCAAAACGAGAAAAACACACGCAAGGTCAAGGCGAAATCTTCTGCAGCTGACGGACTCAGAGAGTTATTTATCGACGAGCTGAAAGATATTGTTTACGCCGAAAGAGCATTGGTAAAAGCCTTGCCGAAAATGGCCAAAAATGCAAGTGAACCTAAGCTGGTCTCCGCCATAGAAGAACATGTGAAGGTCACAGAAGGTCAGGTTCAGAGGCTGGAGCAGATCTTTGATATACTTGGAGAATCGAACCGCGGTAAAAAATGCGATGCTATGGAAGGCCTTATAAAAGAAGGGGAAAGCATTATGGAAGAAACAGAGGCAGGGCCCGTACGTGATGCAGGAATTATCTCGGCCTCACAAAAAATTGAGCATTATGAGATTGCCTCGTACGGTACATTGGCTGCTTTTGCCAAAACACTGGGCGAAGAAGAAATAGCTGCGCTACTGGAAGCAACATTAGCTGAAGAAAAAGAAGCTGATGTGATTTTGACAGATTCCGCCTATCACTCCATTAATTTTGAAGCTGCGGAGGAAAACGATAAATAAATTAATTAATGAATTCATAAGCTACAGCTTATGAATTTTTTTTATTTGATACCTATGAATACCACAACTATCTTAAAAATAATTCCTCTCGTAACAGCTTTTGTGTTTTCGAATGCTTCAGCGCAACGGGGGATACCACCCAAGGAAATTACCAAAATTACCCATTCTACCAATTATCCGGAACATCTCGATTTTCTTCCCGAAATGGTTAACCTTCTGAAAGTTCCTGACGGATGGACGGTCTCAATAGCTGCTTCCGGCCTCGGAAAACCCAGAATGTTATATTATACTCCTGACGGAAATCTATACATCACCAGACGTGATACAGGAGATGTGCTTTTACTGAAAGACAGGAATAAGGATGGCAAATTTGAGGAAATCAAAACAGTGGCTGCCGAATTTAAAGGAGTCCATGGCATCACAGTAAAAGATGGCTTCATGTATCTGTGTAATAATAATGAATTACGCAGGTATACAATAAATGCGGACGGGACGCTTACTGACAAGCAAATGCTTTTCGATGATATGCCCAGCGCAGGACAGCATCCCAACAGGACCATGGATTTCGGACCGGACGGAAAACTTTATATTTCAATCGGAACGCTCTGTAATGACTGTAAAGAATCAGACCGTGAGGCTGCTACCATGGTACAGGTAGATCCGCTCACATGGGAGCGTAAGATCTTCGCATCAGGCCTTAGAAACACGATCGGTTTCGACTGGCATCCGCAGACAAATGAATTCTGGGGGATGGATAACGGTGGGGACGCCAAAGGTGATGACTGGCCGCCTGAAGAATTAAATCATCTTAAAGAAGGTAAAAATTATGGTTATCCGTTTGCCTATGCCAAAAGAGAAGTGGATACCACCAGGGAAGATCCTGCGGGAAACAGTAAAGAAAAATGGGCGGAAACTACCGAACCTTCTGTGATGGAATATCAGGCACATATGGCACCCATTGGGTTCCGCTTTTTCCCTGCCGGCTCAGCGTACAGCGGAGACGCTCTTGTCTGCTGGCACGGCTCCTGGAACAGAAGCAAGCCGGTGGGCTTCAAAGTCCAAAAAATAAAGTTTTCTAACGGAAAGCCCGTATCGGCTGAAGATTTCCTGACCGGTTTTCTTAAAGGTAAAACCAGATTCGGAAGACCCGCGGGCGTAGCCATCACTGCATCCGGCACGGTATATATTTCTGACGACGCAAACGGAGTTCTTTACAGCATCAAGCAAAAATAAACGGTATGAAAAAATTAATATTATGTAGTCTTATGGTCGGATGCGCAGCCGCTATTCCTGACCAGCCCAGTACAAGAATAGAATTTAATGCACCGGAAGCATACCCGGAAGGTATTGCCTACGACAGTAGTTCAAATGTTTATTATGTTTCATCAGCACGGCTTGGCAGCATAGGAAAAGTTACTCCGGCCGGCGTTTACAGTCTGCTGATGAATGATCCGTCTTTGAAATCCACATACGGATTGAAAGTGCATCCGGACGGGAAGCGTTTGTTTGCTTGTGTAAGCGATGCCAATTACAGCAAATTTACGTCTCCGGACACGCGGAAAAAAATGGCCAGGTTAATTGGCATTGATATGATAACGGGAAAGAAAACAGATGATATTGACCTGTCTGGCCTGGTAAAGGGAAATCATTTTGCTAATGACCTGACTTTTGACAGTCAGCAGAATGCGTACGTAACCGACAGTTTTTCAAACGTAATTTATAAAGTGACGCCCGGTGGCAAGGCTTCGGTCTTCGCAGACAGTCCCATGTTTAAGACAGAAGGGATCGGTCTCAACGGAATTGTCTTTCATCCTTCAGGGTATCTGCTGACGGTGAGCAGCGGAACCGGAGTTTTATATAAAATCGATTTGAATAATCCCAAAAATATAACTAAAGTTGCCACAGAACAGTTTTTTATGAACGGTGACGGCTTATTGCTTACAGAAAATCAAAAATTGGTCGTAGTACAAAATGGGGGCAGTGATAAAATATATGAGCTGACTTCCCAGGATAACTGGGCTTCTGCAAAATTATCTGCATCCACCTTAGTGGCCGACCGGTTTACCTATCCGTCTACCGCTGCAATGGCAAAAGATAAAGTCTGGATTATGAATGCAAAATTTTCAGAACTCACAGACAGTACCAATGTTCCCTCAGTACGATTTGACATTCAGCATGCACGGCTGATGCCGCTGCCGAAATGATTTAATAATACATTTTATAAATACCGTAAATCATTGAATTATTGTAAAAATACACCGATTTCCGTCATGAAGCACAGAAATCGGTGTTTTATAATTCAATGTTAAGAATCATTTCCTATACTGTATCAGTTAGAGCTTAGGTCAGCGTAGGGTACTTAAGATGGACAACCTCTAAAATTTTTCAGGATTTCTGAATTGACTTGGTGATAACTTCAGATGTTTCCTGAAGAAGGTACTGAAGTGCGAGGGTCCCTCGAATCCAAGGGCGTAGGCTATTTCTGAAATGGCCCAGGAACTGTGTTTCAGTAAAATCTTTGCTTCTTTTAAAATCCTTTCAGAAATCATTTCAGAGGTAGTTCTAGACATCGCTTCTTTTACTGATTTATTCAGATGATTAACATGAACAGACATTTGGCCTGCAAAATCAGAAGCACTCCTGAGTGTAATTGCTCCGGAAGCACTGCTTATCGGGAACTGACTTTCAAGAAGGTCTATAAACAGAGAAGTAATTCTTGCCGCCGAATTCTGTTTTTCAGGCAATATATTTTCCGACGGCCTCATTTTTAAAGCAGAATGAATCAGCTGAAAAACCAGATTTCTAAGTACATCATCTTTATATTCGAAATCAGAATCCTTCTCGTGCTTCATCTGTACGAAAATATTCTCTAAATAAAGCAGCTCCGAGGTGCTTAATTCATACACAGGATATCCGCCGGGCTGAAAAAAAGGATATTTTTTAATATCTCCGAAATTGTTAAAAAAAGACTCTGTGAAAATGCAGCTGTAGCCCGATTGCAATCCGTCAATGGGTTCCCAGTTATAAGGAATCAGAGGATTGGCAAACAGCAGCCCGTGCTTTTGTATTTCAAAACTTTTATCAGCATAATGAATCTGGCTTTTCCCTGATATTAAGCATATTTTAAAATACTCCTTTCGGCTGTATGAAACCGGATGATGATGTTCAGGCTGATTCTTCCTTGATATGGATAGGATATTGAAATGACCTTCCTCTTTTTTCAGATCGGAAGTTTTTAAAAATGGTCTCTTTGCATAGTAATCCTCCAGAGTCTCGGGTTTTATCATGGCAGAATGTCTGAAATATGGTTTGAAGATGTTTTCCAGTACAACAAATTTAAATCTTTTCATCATATTTTCCAAAGTATAAGAACCGGGCGAAATGAAAAGACCGTTTTCACAACTCGTGAACACGGTCTTCCTGCTACATTCCTGAAACTTGCCATGAAGCTACTGCACGAAGTTACTCAAAGGAGCATTCATGGCTTCTAATGCAACCATTGGATTCCAGAAATCCACATATTTTAAAATTTTACCCTCTTCATTAGTATGAACTACCGAAATATACTTTTGGTTATACGGTTTTCCTGTGCTGATCGCAGTTCCCGTACTCGTAAATTCGGCAATGACCAAAGTGGGGTCTTCAGTGGCATAAAAATGAAGATTTTCAAAATCAACCTTAAAATGTTTCGGGAAATTTTTCATATAGTCATAAAGCTCTGTCTTTCCCTGTACGAGTTTAGGAAAATCGGCAGGACCATAAGGAAATTCCAGAACACCTTCTTCAGAAAAAAGATCTACCCATTTTTCGATCTGGCCGGATGAAAGGAAATCCAGATGATTTTTGAAAGTGTTTTGTGCTAAACTTTTAATTGGCTCTTTTGTACTCATAATCTTTAAATTTTGTTCCGTTATTTTTATTAAAATTTCTAATACAAAATTAGCAGGGAAGTATTCTTTGGTGTTTTAAAAAATCAAATGATAACTTTCAAAAATCAATCAATTTCATATAAGTTTTTTTTCAATATAATATCTTACATAAAGTAAGCTTAAAATACTTAGTGCATTGCAGTTTCGCAGTTCAGGCCGGGAAGATTCAGGTTTACTGGCTCTAATGGTCATAATGATCATTCAGCGGTAATTCACTTTGATAAAAAAAAGCCCTTGAACTGCACGTTCAAAGGCTTTGGTTTTCAGCATCAGTAACTTCATGATTGCCGGTTATCTTACATTTACTCACTTTTTTTGTATTGTCCGGGGGCGTAATGTTTCGCCGATTTAGATCCTGTTACCTTTTTTACCTGTCCCGGTGGAAGTCCGTGATTGCCATTGGATTTAGGTACAGGTGCACAGGAAAAAATCAATGACCCGGCAAAAACAATGAGGCCTGTCTTTTTTATAGTATCCATCATACTTTTTTTTAAAACTTATTAAAATATTATGCCAAGATTCCATAAAAATCAACAGGGATATTGTTTAGAAATTTCGGGATCTGAGGGTAATGGCGTTAAAAATATTTCATGAAATGCTTGATACGATGATAGAGAGTCATTATGTATCGGATCATCAGCACACAGTTTATACTATTTGTTCCGGGCATACTTAGAATTGCTGACAAAGAAACGTAACGGCAGCAGGGCATGTTCTTCCGCGTACCCGATTCCTATCCGGGGTGCCTCTAAAATCTCAGCAGGCTCATACGTGATCCCCTGATCTTCAATCCAGATACGGTCTTCAGTCAGGCTTTGTCTGTTAAAAGAAAGATCAATACCTAAAGCTTTTGTCAGTGATCCGGGACCGGAAGATATAGCGGGCTTTTCTACCGGCATTTTTCGTCTCGTTTCCATTTCATCGAAACCGTAATACGGTTCAATACTTCTGATAAGAACACATTTCGGATCGTTTTCAACGGAAGTGACAACATTCAGCAGATGATGAATCCCGTAACAGAGATAGACATACGCCAGACCTCCTTTCTGAAACATCACTTCTGTCCGTGCAGTACGTCGGTTCCCGTATGCATGGGATGCTTTGTCTTCAATTCCGAAATAGGCCTCTGTTTCCACGATAATTCCTGCCGTGACAGTTTCCCCGGTGGCAGTATATATAATTTTACCCAACAGATCTTTTGCTAAAAAATTAACATCAGTATTGGCATAATATTCAGCTGATAGTTTCATAATGTCAATGTAATGGAAATATCTCAGGTATCGGACAATAATTTCTGAAAAATTGTAGGTTTACTGACAATTGGGACAAATTCCGCTGATAACAAAATTATAATCTTCAATAATAAATTGAGGCGGCATTTTAATCTGAGGAACACTGTTTTCGATACAGGTTACCTGATGGCATTTCCTGCAGTTAAAATGCACATGATTATGCAAATGGCCGCCCTCTTTACAACCATGACATTTAGCATAATTGACCACGCCATCCACATTTACAAATTTGTGCACTAAACCTTCTTCTTCAAGCCGTTCCAGAACCCGGTAAATCGTTACCCGGTTGCATAATGCACCCACTTTTTCCTGAATCATATGGTGAGACAATGCCTTATCTGAATCATTTAATAAACTCAGTATCTCGCTTTTAGCCTGAGTATTTCGTGTTTTTTTCATATTTTAATGCAACGATGTTGCGTTATTGGAATGTTATTTTTACTTTTGCAACAAAGTTACAATAAGAAACTTAAAATATAATTTTTATGAAATCAAAAATTCTGGATGTCGTCGGATTATCAGCAGCTGCACTTTGTTTGATTCATTGTATAGTCTTTCCGTTATTAATGGTTATTCCATTAGGAATTTCTCATAATCCATTGGTTGACCTTGCTTTCCTGATTATCGGGGCAGTTGTGGTCTATAGAATTTCAAAGAAAACGCAGCATACATGGCTGAAGGTTTTATTTGCGGTCTCGATTCTGCTTATTTCAGTTTCGGTTTTTGCAGATCTATTCTTCGAAATTCATTTGCCTTTCATTTATTTTGGTGCGATTGGGTTAATCACCGGACACCTTATCAATTTTAATCATCATAAGCATTAATTCATAATAAAGATGAACAAATTACCCGTAACCGTCCTGAGCGGTTTTTTAGGAGCCGGAAAAACGACCTTGCTTAACCACATCCTTCACAATAAAGAAGGTTTAAAAGTTGCAGTCATCGTTAATGATATGAGTGAAGTTAATATTGATGCTCAATTGGTGAAAAGTGAAAATACTTTATCGAGAACCGAAGAAAAGCTCGTTGAGATGAGCAATGGCTGTATATGCTGTACCTTAAGGGAAGATTTAATGATGGAGGTCGAGCGGCTTGCTAGTGAAAACAGATTTGATTACCTGCTCATTGAAAGCAGTGGGATCAGCGAGCCGGTTCCTGTTGCACAGACATTTTCCTACGTAGATGAAGAGAGCGGGATCGATTTGTCAGGATTCAGCTATATTGACACTATGGTAACGGTGGTAGACTGTTATAATTTCGGAAAGGATTTTGGCACTAATGAATTATTGGCCGACAGAAACCTCACAGACATCGAAGGCGATCGCAGAGCCATCGTTAACCTTTTGACAGATCAGATCGAGTTTGCCAATGTGATCATTCTTAATAAAACGGATCTTGTAGATGCAGATACTTTAGGTTTTTTAAAAAGTGCTATCAAGAGATTGAATCCGGATGCCAGAATTATTAGCTCTGAATTTAGTAAAGTAAATCCAAAAGAACTGTTGAATACCGGGCTTTTCGATTTTGAAAAGGCTCAGAACTCTGCCGGCTGGCAGAAGGAACTGGAGTCCGCCGGGCATACCCCGGAAACGGAAGAATATGGAATCAGTTCGTTTATTTTTAGAGATCACAGACCTTTTCATCCTGTCAGATTATGGGAATATCTCGATAAATATTATCCGCCGGGGATATTAAGAGCAAAAGGGATATTCTGGTTAGCATCAAGACCAGGCGATGTGCTCAACTTTTCACAGGCTGGAGGATCGTTGCGACTGGAAAAAGCAGGCGTATGGTGGTGCAGTATGCCGCTTATTCACAGAATGCAGTATTCTGTATTTGTGGAAAATCAGACTTTTATCGAAGAAAGATGGGATAAAGTTTGGGGAGACAGAATGAATGAATTGGTCTTTATCGGGCAGGAGCTCGACAAAGAACAGATTTACCGGGATTTACAAAGCTGTCTTATTAATGATAATGAATCAAAATTGGTGAAAGAAAAAAGATATTTCAAAGATCCTTTTCCTAAGAATATTTAATATTAAAATTGATAATTAATTAATGCAACACTGTTTCAGTAATGTTGCAGTCTCCATAACTTTGCTATTTATAATTTTTTACAATGGACAGACGTAAATTTCTAAAAGGCTCAGGTCTTTTAACAGGCGCCCTCGCTTTAAACCCTATTCATCTGCTGGGAGGTAATTCCAAAATCAATGATTCTCAGCATAAGAAAGCTAAAAATATCATATTTATGGTAAGTGACGGAATGAGCCTGGGAACCCTGACCATGGCAGATCTTTATTCCAGAAATATACTGGGTAAAACTAGCCATTGGATTGATCTTTATAACACCGGAAAAGTGAGCAGAGCTCTAATGGATACAGCGTCTGCCAGCTCGATCGTGACAGATTCTGCTGCTGCCAGCTCAGCATTCGGGGGTGGGGTAAGAGTTAAGAACGGGGTACTGAACATGGGTACTGACGGTGAAAAATATGTTCCGATATGGCAGAAGTTTAAGAAAGCAGGCAAAAAAGCAGGTTGTGTGACCACTGTCACCATCACCCATGCAACGCCGGCGGGTTTCTGTGTAAATTCCGGAAGCCGAAATGCCGAACCTGAAATCGCAGAAATGTATCATCACCTTGGATTTGATGTGATGATGGGCGGAGGTGATGAGTTTTTTAATCCCGGTAAGAGAGCAGACGGCAAAGATGTTTATGAAGCATACAGACAGAAAGGGTACCGGGTATGTAAAACTAAAAATGATTTGAAGAACATACAAAAGCCCGGTAAAATATTAGGGGTTTTTAATGCAGGAGCATTGCCGTATACCATCGATCAGAAGAATCTCCCGGCTTTGCAGGAGAGTCCTTCGCTTGCAGAAATGGCAAAAGTTGCCATTGGGCAGATGAAAGATCATGCTGAGGGTTTTGTACTCCAGATAGAAGGCGGTAAAGTAGATTGGGCAGCCCATGCCAATGATATTTCCGCTATCATACACGACCAGCTGGCCTTTGATGAAGCGATAAAGGTTGTTCTGGATTTTGCAGAAAAAGATAATGAAACACTGGTTATTATTACAACCGATCACGGCAATGCCAACCCGGGCACCATCTATGGAACGGATGCCACTTCAAAATTTAACAGCATATCAGATTATAAATACTCAAACGAATTTATATTGAATTCCATACAACATGATTTTACGCTGCAGCAGATCAGGGACTGGATTTATGAAACCAACCGTATAAGATTGAGCGACGAAGAAGGAAAGCATTTACTAAACTTTTATTCCGGGCTGGAAAAACAGGAGTCCGGATTATACAATTATAAAAAGTTACCTTATAAAGCCTATTCTGAGATACAGCAGAAACATAATAATGTAGGCTGGATCAGTATGGATCATTCGGGAGATTATGTTGAAGTGGCGGCTTACGGTCCCGGAAAAGAATGGCTGTCTCCGTTTATCAGAAATACGGATCTTCACCAGATGATGCTGAAAGCAACTCAGATCAAAAAAACTTAGCTGCTACCACTTTTCCAGATATAAATCACCGCTACCGCACGAATCACCGCTACCGCACGAATCCTTCGTGTGGTTGTCTGTAGTAAACCACCAAGGAAATCCAAAGGATTTTAAACACTTAAGTTAATTTAAGTAATATACTTTGGACAGAAAAGTACACGTAAGTTTTTTGAAAATCTTTGATTTTCTTCTGAGGTACACTTAATGCTGCGGTATTTTTTAAGCTTTTTAAAGGGTATTTAAGTTTAAGATAATAAATACCACACACCGCTACCGCACGAATCCCTTCGTGTGGTAGCCTGTAAACCACAAAGAAAATCCAAAGGATTTTAAACACTTAAGTTAATTTAAGTACTATACTTTGCGCAGAAGAAGTACACGGAAGTCCTGTTGAAAATCTTTGATTTTTCTTCTGAGGTACACTTAATTATGCGGTGTTTTTTAAACTTTTTAAAGGTATTTAAGTTTAAGATAATAAATACCACACACCGCTACCGCACGAATCCCTTCGTGTGGTTGTCTGTAGTAAACCACCAAGGAAATCCAAAGGATTTTAAACACTTAAGTTAATTTAAGTAATATACTTTGCGCAACAGAAACACACGGAAATTTTTTGAAAATCTTGATTTCTTCTGATGTGCACTTCTTCTGCGGTATTTTTTTAAAACTTTCTAAAGATATTTAAGTGTGAGATAGCAAATACCACACGATAGAATCGTGCGGCAGCGGTGAGATAATAAATACCACACGATGGAATCGTGCGGTAGCAGTGGTGAACTTAATTTTCTGGTATTCCTGTTAACTTATGATGGGTCTCCTCATCCAAAACTTCTAACTTTTTATGTACCTCTCACCTTCTTCCGGATGGTTGCCGGCCGTCTTCTTTTTGCTTCTTCTCTGAAGAATAAGGTGTGCGGCATCCAGCATTTTCATCAGATGAATGTACGGGCTGATGATATTTTTTTCGGGAATGTGATCCGAGATGCCCATCGACAAATAAACCATCCCGGACATAAAGTAATCGAACTCCTTGATGGTGTATTCCTTATGGGCCTGACTGAATACCAAGAGCGGATCCAGGTATTCTTGCTCCGAAAGCATGCCGAACACCACAGGAATGGAGTTCTCCGGCAGTCTGCTGAAACGATGTTTCTTTTTCTTCATCATCAGGAGATATCCTGCCCGCACAAACGAGCGCATCGACTGGTGAAACTGAAAGAGCACCGACGGATCTTCCGCAATGAAACCATCCTTTTTTATGGCGTAGCGAATGATGTCGTTTAGCCTTTTTTTAGTGACAGCCAAATCATTGAACTGGAAGAAGTTTTCTAAGAGCTGTAACCCAGCACGTTTCTTAGGGCCTGTCCAAAAGAGGATGTCCCAATCTGCTGTATTTTTTTTCATAAAGTTTTTGCATTTTTTTTGAATAATGTAAAAGAGCTGTCATTGATTCATCCATTACTGCATGGAATTCGTTTGATTTCACTTGCATGGTAAAAACATCCGGCGTACACCGGTACGCCGGAGTTCCACACTTAACAGATTAAAATAATAAATAACAATTGTGTCCCGTGAAAGCCCTGAAGCCGCAATGGATTGTACACTCCACTGTATCGTATCATGATACTTGTATGTTGTGAAGCGGCTTAGAAAAGATGATTGTAGAAAGACAGAACAGCAAGCATGAAATAAAAACGGCATGGAACTCTACAATATCCGCTTTTGAGGTACTGGTATACCCTGCACACAGATAAGAGAGCCCACGCCTAGGTCGTGAGCTTCCTGCTTATCCTCTTGCGTGCATAAAAATTACCAGTTTTCAAAAGCAAGATTCTAAACAATAGCTTCTATTTTCTTTGAAGTATCGCAAAGCTACTTTATTGTAGCTTATTGTACAAAGGTAAGAAAAAAAAACAAAAGGATACATATAAGTATCCTAAATTTTAATTTCAAACTTTGAATTTTACGGTTAATGAATGAAATTGACCTTAATAATTATAAAAAGGCGCTTGGTTACAGAATCTCTGAATTAAGAAAGAAAGTGATAAATCCCGAGACAAATAAACCTATTTCACAAGAAGAACTGGGCTTAAGGACAGGACACGCCAAAAAAACCATAGGAGAATTAGAAAGGGGCAACACAAACCCAAGATATGATACGCTACTTATAATCAGCAGAGAACTTAATGTTACCATACAAGAGCTCTTTGATTTTGACATGAAAAAATATATTAAGTTATCAAATAAATCCTGACGAGTTGGGATTTTTTATTTACGGAAATCCGTAATGATATCGTCTAAAGACTAGCTGTTTTTGGTTTTATTAATCAAAAAATATTTATTATGAGCGATGATTTAAGTAAAAAAAGACCACAAGATGCGACTAAAGTAAATGTAAACGAAAGTTGGGAAAGTAATATACTTTACGCAGAAAAGTACACGGAAGTTTTTTGAAAATCTTTGATTTTCTTATGAGGTACACTTAATTCTGCGGTATTTTTAAGCTTTTTAAAGGATAATTAAGTGTGAGATAGGAGATATAAATACCATACCACACGATTGAATTGTGCGGTAGCAGTGAAAGTTTTTTAAACAATTAAGTTAATTTAAGTAAGATACCGCTACCGCACGAATCCCTTCGTGTGGTTGTCTGTAGTAAACCGTAAACCACCAAGGAATTCCAAAGCTTTTTAAACACTTAAGTTAATTTAAGTACTATACTTTGCGCAGAAGAAGCAAACGGAAGTCTTGTTGAAAATCTTTGATTTTTTCTGATGTGCACTTCTTCTGCGGTATTTTTTTTTAAACTTTCTAAAGGTATTTAAGTGTGAGATAGCAAATACCACACGATAGAATCGTGCGGCAGCGGTGAGAAAGTAAATGCCACACGATGGAATCGTGCGGCAGCGGTGGCTTGTATACACTAGACCTCCACAACAGCCCATGATTTGAACATAGTTTAGATTTAAAATCTATGATAATTAATTAATTTGAATTTTTATTTTACGTTTCAAGCTAGTGTTTGATGCTTTTGTGACTATGATCATATATTTTCTGTGCATCAATTGATAGGTTTGTTATCATCAATCACATTATCATGAAATATATCGTAACATCATTATTCATTCTTTCTGTTTTGTCGGCATGTCAGAAAGCCGAGACACAATATAAGGATCAGGCCAACAAAAAAGAGACGGTAAACGACGGAAAATCCGATACGATCCGGACGTTAAAAGAAATATCAGACACCATGCATCAAAAGAAAGACACTGCCAAGGTGATCAATGGTAGTTGATAATATAATCGTTTAGATGACTCCGAAGGGAAGGCTTTTGAAATAATCAGCACCTTTATATTACAGACGGCCCATTAGTAGGTTTAATATTTTTTATGAGCCGTCTATAAAACATACATTCTCTTATCTACTGATATCAGTCACAGATTTTTTTTCAATAATTTTCTTTAAAACAGCGATCCAGATGGTAGACAATAACAGTGACAGGCATGTTATTCCAAGCCCGGCTTTATATAAACTATATTCTATGATGCCTGATTTGTAGGCGATGGACAATGCTAAAATCCCGAACTCTCCTGTTTGGGATAACAGGGCACCTCCATACCAGCTGTCCTTCCACGGATACTTCAGTAAACGGAATATAACGGCAGACATAAGGCTGTTGCTGATGAGAACAAAAAAAGTTCCCAGCAGAATGATCCGGAAGTTAGAATACAGGTAGAAAAGATCAAGACGAAGACCTATGGAAACAAAAAAGAGGGTAGTGAAAAACACTTTAAAAGGCATTAAAGAATGTTCGAGCCAGTGAAATACCTTTACCCGTCCTACGATAACACCGGCGATAAAACTTCCCAGTGCACCGCTCAATCCGGCTGTTTCAGCACATAATCCAAATCCAAGGCAGATCATCAGTCCAGAAAATACCTGCAGGTCATGATCATTCTCAATCGTACGAAAAAATTCCGGAAGCCTGATTTCCTGTACATTTCTTATCTTTTTTAAAACGAAAAAAATAGCAATGCATACAAGAACAGGAAATATGATTTGCAGAAAGCTGAAATCATCTTTGCTCCAAACCTTCAGTAGGGTCAGAACAGGGGCCAGAAGAAGATCCTGGAAGATCAGCATATTGAGGATCATGATCCCGAAGGTAGTTTTTAAAGTTTGGTGCTTCTTCAGGAATTCGCTGACCACAGCAGTACTGTTAAAAATAAAAAGGACGGCGATCAGGACGGTGCTTTTTAGGGGCAATTCTGTAATATAGCCTATCGAAAAAGCGAAGGCTGTACTCAGAACTATTTTTATGCTCTGTGCTATGACAGGTTTAATGAGCAGGCTGCGTTGGTCCGGTACATCAATTTCCATACCCAGAAAGAACATCAGAATCAGGATTCCTATTTCACCGATGACTTCTATCTCATCCGGTTTTGTAAAAACCCCTGATCCATATGGCCCAAGCACGATACCGGCGATAATATAAGCAATGAGGTAAGGTTGGTCCAGTTTCTTCAGAATAAACATAATACCCAATATGGTAAGGCACAGTATGCATATGGCCCAAAGTAATCCATCCATAATTTATCATAATTAAATTGACAGTGAATTATTAATTTTTACCGGATATGACAGAAAATTGGTTTCCCCGGAGGAAAACCAATTATAAAATATACATGTTACTGAATTTCGATCAGGCGGGGAGGCTGTTTTTTGGCTTCTTCCTTTTTAGGGATGGTGAGCCTTAAAACACCATTTTCGTATTTAGCCTCGATATGTTCTTCATCCACCACATCTCTGGCGAGCTCAAAACTACGCTGAAAAGCCTGATAGCTGAATTCTCTGCGGGTGTAATTTTCTTTTTTATCTTCCGTTTGGTTTTTCTTGGAAGAAGAAATGCTAAGAAGATTACCTTCCAGGCTAATTTGGAAATCTTGTTTTTCCATACCCGGTGCAGCAACTTCCACTTCAAAGTTTTCAGGATTTTCCTTAATATTTACCGAAGGGAGAGTCGTGAGAGGGGAAGAGTAATTATTGTTGCCCCAATTAAAAAGTTCGCGGCTGAAAAAGTCATCGAACAGTGTACGTGGATTTGCAGGGAGCAAACTGCCATTGTTTCTTTTTACGATTGACATAATTTTACGATTTTTTAAAAGTTAAACAATTAATTGCGTGATCACAATGAGAAATTTCCCAAAAACATACCAAGTAAAAAAATTGGAAAAATTGTCACGATACAGCGTGAAAAAATGTCAGAATATGGTCATATTCCAATAATGAACTGCTCTCAGAGCTAAGAAACAAGAATAAGGATAGCCTTGCTATGCCCGCTTAATAATAGTAAATCATCAAGAGCAATTCGTCGTTATATTCTTGACAAATCAGAAAAAATCAAAATAGCTGAATACGGTGACTTTCTGTACAATCACCCTTTAGATTAATCCTGATAAAGCAGGGCTACTTTCTGCGTAATTTTCAGCGTATGTATAGCATCATCTGCACAAACAATAACATAGCTTCCCTTTTCTGCTTTCTCAACAGCATGGTGAATAGCAGATTGAGTATCTGCAATGACCTGATATTCGAATCCGTGCTTTATATTCCGGATTCCCTGTCCTAAAAGTTCAGTAATCGATTCTTCGCTTCTTCCCCTCATATCGCGATCAAATCTGATAATAATATGGTCATACATGGAGGCTGCAATTTCTCCGAATTCAATAATATCATGATCTCGACGGTCGCCCGGCACCGTAATAATCCCGGTTTTCTTCTCTGGAATGTGTTTAAGATACCCTGCGAGGGCTCTGAGGCCGTGAGGATTGTGAGCATAGTCTATTATGACGTTTATGCCATTGATTTCGAATTCATTGATGCGTCCGGGAGTGTGTTCTGCACTAGGTATAAAACTTTTTAAAGCGAGGGCTATCTTTTCAGTATCGATTCCCGAAAAATAGGCTGCCAGAACTACAGGAAGCAAATTTTCATTCATAAATTCTGCTTTTCCATTACGGGTGACGGGCGCCTCTTTCATATTAAAAACGTGAATTTTATGCGTGCCGTCGTAGATGAAAACATTCAGGTGGCTGTCTGCATATACAGCACTTCCTCCATTTGTCATATGTTCCTGGAGGTAGGTATTGTTTTCATCAGAGCAGAACAGGGCTACTTTACATTTTACCATGTCTTTCATTCTATAGGCATATTCATTTCCTGCATTTAAAATAGCCCAGCCTTCTTTTTTTGCCGAACAGGGAACCACCGCTTTTACAGCCGCAAGGTCCTCTACGGTATAAATATCTTTTAATCCCAAATGATCAGCCGCAACATTCGTGACAATGGCGATGTCACACTGGTCGAATCCGAGGCCTGACCTGATAATCCCGCCCCGCGCACATTCCAGCACTGCAAAATCAACGGTTGTATCCTGTAATATAGTCCGTGCACTTTGCGGCCCGGAACAATCGCCTGTTTTAATTCTTTCATTTCCCACATAAACACCATCCGTAGAAGTGAATCCTACTGTATATCCGGCATAAGCAGCTGTATGCGCCATGAGCCTGGTCGTCGTTGTCTTACCATTGGTCCCGGTGATAGCGATGATGGGAATTCTTCCCTCATCATCCTTCTTAAACATTAAATCTATAATGGGCTCACCCACATCACGCGGTTCTCCTTTGGAGGGATATTTATGCATTCTTAATCCCGGAGCTGCATTAACTTCTATAATAGCGCCCCCATTTTCAGTAAAAGGACGGGTAATATCAGGACTTATTACATCTATTCCGCAGATATCCAGGCCAATAACTTTTGATGCTTTTTCTGCCACTAATATATTGGACGGATGAATGACATCGGTGACGTCTTCCGCAGTGCCCCCAGTACTTAAATTGGCGGTGGCTCTTAAAAATATTTGTTGCCCGCTTGCAGGAACGAAACTCACGTGCAACCCCTGTTTTTGAAGATGCAGTTCTGTAACATCATCGAGGCTGATTTTTGTCAGAACATTTTCGTGACCATTTCCCCGTAAAGGACTGAGATTTTCGGTTTCTACCAGTTCTGAAATAGTGGAAACACCGTCACCTACGACCGAAGCAGGCTGTCTTAATGAGGCTGCAATAAATTTATTACCAATCACTAATATTCGGTGATCGTACCCTATAATCTCTTTTTCAATAATCACAGATTTTGAAATTTCCGCGGCAGACCGAAATCCAATGAGAAGTTCTTCAAAGTTTTTAATGCCGCAAGTTACATTTCTTCCCTGGTTACCGTTAAAAGGCTTTGTAACCAGGGGGTACCCCAACTGTTCTGCAATCAGTAAGAGTTCACTCTCCTCCTGTGTTAGCCTTCCGTCTGGAACCGGTAGATAAGCACTTTCCAGGAATTGTTTCATATAATCCTTGTCGCAGGCAATATCTACAGATATGCAGGAAGTATGTTGAGAAATGGCCGCGCTGATCCTTTTCTGGTTCTTTCCATATCCCAAAATGGTAAATCCGGCAGGCCCTTTGCTCACAGGTATATTCCTTTTTCTGGCAGCTCCAGTAATCATGGCTGTTGTCGGGCCATCGCCATACTTATGATAAATATGCTCTACCTGTTGCTGAGCTTCGCCGAATGGTATGGGAATTTCACAATCGCAAAGTGATTCTATCATTTTTAGGACAAGCCTCAGCGATTCCACGCCTGCTTCTTCAATTTCATATTCGAACATTCCGTAAAAGATCCCGGGGCAGGTATGGTTATACGATGATAAGCAGATGATCCCTGTAAAATTGATGCCAGAGTTACTGTATAGTCTAACAGGCACAGTCCGAATTCATCATAAGAGGGTTCGAGGTGATAGGTGAAACGAAAAAAATCGCTGATCAGCTGTTGCTTTTCGGGGGTTATTTCCGAAATTGCAAAAGGATCAAATTTGATGATAATTAGACGCTGATGATTGCGAGACCACATATTGGGTCCCCGCATGATTCTGATCTCATTTGTAATCATATCCAATGATAGTTTTTAAATAAATATTGACAAAAAGGCTGCAGGCGAACTACCCATCCGCATTCTCCAATAGTATTAGATTCTTATATTCTACTTTAGAATGCTGTGGTATATATTTAAATGATTATATATCAAACGGTTATGAAGCTTGATCTGCCTCTGGCTAATCATTCTTTTAACAAAATAGATGCCTGATAGGGTTTTATCTTCTCGCTGCGGATGAATCCCTTTTGGTGTTTTGTGATGAATCTGCAGACGGAACATTCTGTATCGCTGCATTCTGCGATTCCGTATTCAAACTATCTGTTGACATGGCGGAAGAGTTATTAGTGGGCATGCTGTTGTTGTCATAAGCAGATGCTGATTCTGCATTATTGGAGGTGGTTGCAGCCGTGTCTTTTGTGCAGCTGCTCACTGTAAAAGCTGCAACAATTGCTGTTATGATAAATTTCATATATAATTTTTTCTTGGTATGTTCAAAGTTATCATTGTCATGACAAGTAAATTATGACTTAGCGCATAGAATACAATGCATTACTGATATTCATTTTATTACTTGTAAAAAAATATACGTCTGTCAATTCTTTATTTGTCATCGCTGCTGCCATATTGCCGGTAAAAACAGCTTGTGAAATCGTACGCATAGCCGTACAGCTATCGCCACAGGCATAGATACCCGGAACAGTAGTTTGTTGGGAATGATCCAGTTTTATCAGTCCGTTATCGGTAAGCTCCAGTCCAAAGCACCCTACCATCCCCGGATGCTGAATACAGGTAGGAGAATGATAAAGTACATCAACTTTTATCTGAGTATCATCAGTAAACCTTACAGCGTGTAGTTGTCCGCTTTTGTGAATCATCTGTTCAACTGTTGTTTCAATGATCGGGACATTATTTTTTTTAAATGTTCAGCTGCTTTGTATCAAAATCAGCGGGACCATTGATAAGAATTATAATATGCTGTTAAATTCTTAATAATCGCTGTCATGTTTATACCCGTCTCACCCTTGGTCATAATGAAAGACCGGATCTACAGACGAGTTTCTTTAACGGTCTCATTAATATTATAATAGCTATCTGCGCCATTGCAGGGATGTCCAAGATCCAGTAGAAAGACCTCGCAGATGGCTACACAACCTGTGGATTGTACCGTCTGCATCATTTATTGTTTGTTATTATTGTTTCGGGTGCTGAATCAATGACACTAATTGCCGTATTGTATAGAGAAGATACAAACTACTCACTCCTGTCAGTATAAACCAGACTCTCAGTGAGCTCATGCATAATCAATAAACTCAAGTTATTGTTTACCACTTCAGGTATTTTTTTATCTGGAGGTCATCTGCTGTACTGCCTTGTGATGTATCTTGATGATTTACATATTTCTATCACACATGAAGCATATGTGAGTAGTGTAGTGGCTGCTTTGATAAGAAGCTGGTTTTTAGATCAGATATCAGCCTGGAAGAATGTAAATATATTAGGAGAGTAGAAATAATACTACTCTCCTGTGTATGTAAAGTGTACATCTATTTTACTCGCTTGCTGCTTCCAGATTAATTTCTGAAATGGCCAATTTTGTTAACAGAGTATCACAATTCTTTTCCTCGTCCAGAGTTTGCTTCAAAATCTTCATGGCTTCTTTCTCTCCAAGAAGTTCACAATAAGAAATAAGCGTACCATATGATGCGATTTCATAGTGCTCCACCTTTTGAGCAGCTGCAATAATTCCTGCATCTCTTACAGGACCGGCTTCCGTTTCCTTCATGATACTTTCTCCTTCCTTTATCAGTCCTTCCATTGCTTCGCATTTCTCAGCTTTTGCTTTTTCGCCAAGAATTTCAAATACCTGGTCAAGGCGTGCGATTTGTTCTTCGGTCTCCGTAATATGCTGGTCTATTGCTTCCTGAAGTTTTACTGAACTGGCATTCTTCTGCATTTTTACCAATGCTTTGGAAAGATGAGTCTCTGCCCAGTACAGGTCCTTCAGACCGTCAACTAAAAATTCTCTTAAATTTTCAGCTGCGTCACTTTTTGCTTTAACTGCCCCTTTTGTGGCTGCTTTTTCCTTGGTCGCTGTAGAAGCCTTTGAATTTGTTAATTTTGCCATAACTAATATTTTTTGGTGTACTTCTAAGTTAGCAAATACTAAACCAAAATGATGAGGTACTGTATTAATACATACCACATTACAGATATTATTTATCCGGATAAGTTTGCTTCGCAACATATATAATTATAAGCGCATTCGATGGAGTTGTATAGATGTTTTGCCTTTTCCGGATTGGTCTTCATGTTGGATGCATCTGTTGATAAGAGTGATGAATATTTATAGGAACTCTGTTTCTGTTCTTGAATTTTCTAATGCAATTTATATTGTATACACCGCGAAACAGCAAATTATGGTGAATAGCTTAAGATAGCATATATATATCCATATTAAATTACAGAACTGTTGTTATTATCACCAGCTAAATGGTTAAAAATGAAAGGATTAGAATTCTACTATTGTCATGCTGTTAAAAATCAGTTGTGAGAATCCGATTGACAGTATTCTGTGTTAAGCTATTATGTGGTACTGTAGGGTGTATGTTTTATTCGTAGCTATAGCTACCGCCCGAATCTTTTGTGTGGTCTTATTTCTTATTCACACTAAAAATCAGAAGTAAGCCCCTTGCTACCGCCCGAATCCTTTCGTGTGGTTTTATATAAACAATCAAATGATTATTCCTTGCTACCGCACGAATCTTTCGTGTGGTTTTATATAAACAATCAAATGATTATTCGCATATAAATATTTTATGCACAATAGGCTAATATGCTTATAAATATACTTACAAAAACTAAATATCTAAAAATAATTTTTTATACTATTTTTCTGAGTATATTTATCGTAAAACAAATACTTATCAATATTATGGACAATTATCCAGTACCTGAGAACGAAGAGGGAAGAATTAAGAAACTGGAACTGTTTGATCTGCTGAATCTTCCGAAGGACTCTCAGTTAGATATTTTTGCGGAAACGGCCTGCCTGGTTGCTGATTGTCCGAGCTCACTTGTTTCTATTATGGAAAGTCAGACACAGACCATACAGAGCTGTATCGGAATTTCTTTAGATGTCGTCGATCGGGAAAATACATTATGTCGGTATACTATTGCAAGCGGAGATGTTGTCGTAATAAATGATACTTTGCTGGACAGCAGGTCATCCGGGAATCCGATAATTCGGGAAAGCGGTATCCGTTTTTATGTAGGTGTACCACTCACTGATAATGAAGGTTTTGCACTGGGAACACTATGCGTTATTGATTATAAGCCTAAAACCATTTCTGAGAGCCAGATTGCCACCCTACGGAAGATAGGGGAGACCATTACGAAGCTTCTCATGAATAAAAGAAAAAATATCCAGGCCGAATATTTCCAGCAGACCTTCGATATTTCCAATAATCTTATCTGTGTTCTTGATAGCGAATTTAATCTTACACAGGCAAATCCTACGTTTAAAAAAAGTTTCGGGATATCGGACAGTCGGGAGGTTGATAGAAGTTTTCTAACGGTTCTGGGAGAGCAGAATGCTGGTTTACAGCATCAACTGGAAAACGTTCTTCAAACCGATGAAGAATTGGTACTGACGACCACCACAAATATTAATAATGCAGGTCCCATTACTGTAAAATGGTATCTGAGGCCTAATCAAAATCACTCTGAAATTTTTTGCTTTGGGATTGATATTACCCAGCATATTGCAGAAAAAATTGAGCTGCAAAGTTCTGAACGGCGTTTCAGAAGCTTTTTTGAAAATGCCATTGGTCTCATGAGTATGCATGATATGGAGGGCAATATTCTTGAAGTGAACCAGAAGGGAAGAGAAACCCTGCGCTATTCTGCAGACGAAGTAAACAAGTTGAATTTAAGAGACCTTGTTCCTGAAGACAACCGGCCTTTTTTGAAGCAGTACCTGCAACGAATTAACCAGAATAAAGAAGATTTCGGGACCATGATCCTCAAATCGAAAGAAGGTGAAGAGCTGATCTGGATGTATCATAATCTTGTCGAAACCGATAAAGACGGAAAACCGTACGTAGTGAGTACTGCCCTGAATGTAACTGAAAGAATGAGCCTGGAGAAAGACCTTCTGTATGCCAAGAAAATACTTGAACAGACCAGTTCGGTGGCCCAGGTGGGCGGTTGGGAAGTCAATCTTAAAAATAATTCTGTATTCTGGTCCACGACAACGAAGGAGATTCATAAAATAGATCAGGCATTCCAGCCGGATTTTGAAAACGCACTGGGTTTTTATAAAGAAGAAGACAGACAAAAAGTTGAACTTTTGTTTAAAAGAGCTGTCTCCGAAGGTATTCCTTATGATGAAGAGTTTCAGCTTGTCCGTAATGACGGCGCTACCATCTGGGTGAGGGTAAAAGGAATTCCGGAGTGTGAAAATGGGGTCTGTAACAGGGTTTATGGAATCATTCAGGATATAGACGCCTTTAAAAACATGTATCTAGAGCTTGCCAGGAAAGAAGCAATGATGCAGTCATTCATAACCTATGCTCCGGTTTCCGTAGCAATGCTGGATAAAGATCTTAATTATCTTTCGGTAAGCACCAGCTGGAAAGAAGAGTTCAATATGAACAATATCAATCTGATAGGAGAGAACATGTTTACCGTTTCTCCTAATATTCCTGACGAGAGAAAACTTATCTACAAAGATGCGCTGAAGGGTAAAGTCTATAAAAATGAAGATTTTGCCATTGAAGTCTTACATAAAAAAGGTATGCAGCATTATAACCTGGAAGTAGGACCCTGGTATCTTTCTGATGGTGTAGTAGGAGGCGTAATTGTCTCAGTACAGAATATTACAGGTTCGGTAAAAACGAACGAAGAGCTTAAGAATGCAAAGAAAATGGCCGATATCGCAAGTAAAGCCAAATCGGAATTTCTTGCCAATATGAGCCATGAAATCCGTACGCCTCTTAATGGTGTTATCGGTTTTTCTGATCTCCTTTTAAAGACTCCACTCACCGAAATACAGGTCCAATATCTAAATTATATTAATGAATCCGGGGAAAATCTACTGACCATCATTAATGATATTCTTGACTTTTCTAAAATAGAATCCGGTAAAATGGAGCTTCTTATTGAAAGGTCCAATGTTTATGATCTTGTAAGTCAGGTAATCAATGTGATTCTTTACCAGTCGCAGAAAAAAAATATCGAGCTGCTTCTCAATATTGAGCAGGGGCTTCCGAAAACACTTTTGCTTGATGAAACAAGGCTGAAGCAGATTCTTATCAACCTGTTGGGTAATGCTGTGAAATTCACGCAACGTGGCGAGATTGAGCTTAAGGTGGAAAAGCTGAATATCAGCGATAAAGATATAACATTAAGATTTTCTGTAAGAGATACGGGGATAGGCATTCCGGTTGAAAAGCAGCAGCATATTTTTGATGCTTTTACACAGGAAAACAGCTCTATCAGCAAACGCTATGGCGGAACCGGGCTGGGACTTACAATATCGAATAACATTTTAGGCTATATGGGAAGTCATCTTTCCCTGAAGAGTGTACCGGAAAAAGGGTCTCTCTTTTTCTTTGACATCGAAATTCCCTATGAAGTATCCGAAAACAATGAAGATGAGGACCTTAATATAAAAAAGGTTCTCATTGTAGATGATAACGAGGCCAACAGGGTGATTCTCGAACACATGCTGGCTTACAAAAAAATTGAATCGAGGCTGGCTGCCAACGGAATGGAAGCCCTGCAGATCCTATTGGCGGGGGAACGTTTTGATGTTATTTTAATGGATTACCATATGCCGGTTATTTCCGGGCTAGAAACTATTGAGAAAATCAAGGAATTATTCATTCAAAAGAATGAAACTTCACCCCTGGTCATCCTGCATACTTCTTCGGAGGAGCACGATGTGATCAATTCTTTCCGCCAGGAAGAAAACTCGTATTTCCTATTAAAGCCGATAAAATCGGATGAACTCTATCAGATCCTGAAACGGGCGGTACAGGACAATGTAAAAGAAATACATGTAGTACCGGAGCAGGAAGAAGAACCTTCTTTATTTCCGCCGGATCTCCAGGTTCTGCTGGTAGATGATAACCCCGTGAATATGGTGCTTAACAGCAAAATGATGAAATACCTCATTCCCGATGCAGAGCTTACAGAAGCGGTAAACGGTCTGGAAGCCCTGGAGCAGTGCAAAAAAAGGCATTTTTCGGTCGTGCTGATGGATGTTCAGATGCCGGTAATGGATGGTATTGAAGCCACAAAGCAGATCCGTCTTCTTCCGGAATATCATGATATTCCGATCATTGGAGTAACGGCAGGAACCATCACCGGAGAAAAGGAAAAATGTATCATGTCCGGAATGAATGATTTTCTTCCGAAACCTCTGAGGCAGTCTGATCTTTTTGAAATGCTTAAAAAATATATTTCGAACGACGCCACAGAAAATAAAAATGCTGTAGAAACGGAAAAATACCTTGATCTGGATCTCCTCAATGATCAGACGGGAGATGATGATGAAGAATTCAGGACCATGTTCCTGAATCTGGTCATCCAACAGCTCAACGAGGCTGAAAATAACATAAAAACTGCAGTTGCTGAAGAGAACACAGGAGAGTTGAAAAAAATCCTCCATAAGCTGAAAGGAACCGCAGGCACTGCCGGATTGATAAAACTGGCACAAACTGCTTTATACTGGGAAAATAATGTGGATGAAACTACAGATTTCGCGACCTTACACCAGGCACTGGCGGACGATATATCTATTGGATTAAGTTTAATAAAAGGCTTGATAAAATAAAATGTTGATATGTCGATAGGGATTGCTAAAGGCGATCAACTGACTTAAATACTAATGATGTTATTTTAAAGGTTTATCATAATATATATGGAAGGAGTATTTAACGGTTTGGAATTCCACTGTTGTTTTTCAGATTTTAGCTGAAATGTCCGGGATACAATTCTGTTATACTGCAATCTTCCGCAGGAATAAAGAGGTATTACAGTCATTGCGCTTTACCATGGCCTTTAACAAAAGATTATATTGAAATAAGGGAAAATCAGCAACATGATGATTTTCCCACATTTCAATAATTTAAACTCCAGAAGATTCATTCAAACTAATCAGATGAATAATTTTCTGATCAGCCCATTCTCAAAAGGAGGTATGTTTATATCTGAAGTTAAGATAATACTGAAAATCGAAATAGATAACCTCAGAGAAAATTTATTGAGGATTAATTAAATTTTCAATTCTGATAATCACATCGTCAATATCAAAGGGTTTTGCAACAAATTCATCTGCACTACAGGCTTTTTTTACCATGTCTGACTTCGCATGTGCGCTGATGATCATGACCGGAATATCCGAAGTGAGCGGATCTTCTTTAACAGCGTTACACAAGTCGGTTCCGGAACCATCGGGAAGTCTCACATCCATGATGAAGATATCGGGAACTATGGATTTATCTCTGGAATCGAAGGCCTGTACATCAGAAAAAGAACGTACATCATAATTCTCGAATGACAGGAGCAATTGTAATGCATCTCTGATGCCTGTCTCATCTTCTACTATAAAAATTGTTTTCATGCTTTTGGCTCGCAAAAAGAAAGCCAATCTCTAAAAATTATGAAATACATATTAATTTTTTTATTAAATTTCGATTTATATGGGTTATTTTTAATATTATCCAAGCCGATCATACACAGAATTTCCATATATAGTACATCATTTTTAAGTCGTCCTATGGATAGGATACCTTTTTTTGATCAATGTATACTTGACCCTTCTGAAAAAAGTTTTATATCAGATTTCTGTGATTCAAACATAACAGAACTTTCTCTTAAAAATTTGAAAGGAAGAATGAGAACGGAACCGTCCTCATGTTTATATTTAAAATATTTATTTTTACCTTTAATAATGTCTGTGATTTTATGGCAGTACTTTTCAAAGTCTTCATCCTTTACCATCAGGATATGAACACCTGATGCATGCTTTATGGTAATTTTTCTCTGTTCCATTTTTAATCTTTTTTCTGATAAATACTAATTTGGTGCCAACAGGACGCATGGCTATGAAAGCAGGCATTATCCGAACAACAAGGGGAATATATTATTCTGTTAAAGATCAGCTTTGATGACCATAGCTCAGACACCACATTATCCACCAAATTCAAATAGGAAACATTGGATAACTTTCCGAAATTATTGACCGTTCAGGCCTTACATCACTTCATCACGTGCAGATCTGATACATCTGATCGCGTGCAGCATTTCATCCCGGGTAATATAAGTGCTTACCGGATACACTTTTAAGGCGTAAATAACGGCTTCAGGATCCGTGGTATTCTCATTATAAGTGGCAGGTCTGAATCCCTTTGTTATGCTAAGGTAAGGCGTAAATTTTCCGTCTATTATCTTTTTTTCTCTGAACCATTTCCACAGATGGTCTGCTACTTTTTCGATCAGTACATTATGTTTTACCAAATCATTTTTCAGATCTGAATTCTGTAATTCCATGCTATACTGCTCCGAAGCGTTAGTCTGTTCGGTATATATTCTTAAAAGCAACACAGGACCATGATCAGATTGGTTTACACAGACCATGTCCTGATATTGGTCGAGCTCCTGCATCATATACTGCTTATTGTTGAGCCCATGGATCAAAACGTGCTGAATACCTTCGGCCCCTAAAAATTTCAGTGTTGCCCATCCCGCCATGGAGCCACTCGCCGCGCGGGAAACTTCCAGAGAATAGTTATGAGGATTATAATCGCCACGTTCCTGCAGATAAGCTGAACTCTCGCGTTTCAGAAGATTTTCAAACTCATCCTTATCTCTGTACATAAATAAGCTGCTGGTCAGGGGAGAGAAATTTTTATGAAAATCTACCCCAAATGCATCAGCATACCTGATCTCCCGGATTGCTTCATAATTTTTCCGGGCAGATCTCAGTACCGGCTCCGAAAATTGATGAGGATTAAGCTCAAAATCGTAATTTTTAAAAGCCAGCCAGGACCATCCGATCACAGCATCACAGTATAGTAATGCCTTTCCATATTCAGGACGGTTAGGATAGCGGTCGAGTAATTTTCTGACGTCTTTCACAGGATCAAAGGCACATGCGTCAGTGGTTGCCATGGTACAGATAACGGATGCAACGGGTACATTATTGGTATAACATTCTTGCAGAACCCTTTCGAGATCATCGGTATCCATTGTATTTGAATCAGGCAGTGTTTTAATGGTAATGATGTTATTCATCCCAAGACCGGTCCAGTCTGCGCTGTTTAACATGGCATAATGTGCCTGCTCGGAACATATGATCTTCACATCGGTTCTGATCCCCTTTTCTCTGGAATCAGGTAAAACCCGGCTTAAGGCATACTTCATCTGGTACATCCAGCATCCTGAGCCTCCATACGTAAATATTCCTCCTGATTTTTCTGCCTCCCAGCCAGCCATATCCGCTAAAATAGCGGAAGACTCCAGTTCGGCTTTCGAGGTATTCCATGCATACTCCGTCTCCAGGATATTAGGTGAAAATATCTGCGTCAGCATAGAGGCGGCTATCGCTGCATAGTTTTCCTGGGGACAGATATTGCTCATATTCAGGGGATGTCCCCAGTTGGGTAATCCTTCAAAGGTTGAAATAATATCATCTAAAACCTGGCTGAACGGTTCACCTTTTGGTTTCAGCACTGCTTTTTGGGCTGATGCTCTGCTGACGGTGAGATCGGGACTCTCACCTAAGAAAGAACTGCTGTTGCGATCCGACGGTTTAAGAGAATTTATTCCCCGGACTGCATCCGATATAAGCTGTGCAAAGGCTGTATTGCTTTCATCATGAAAAGGGGATGAGAAATAGGTCCTGACATCAGGACTGCCGGTATGATCAGAATGTTCGGGATTGTGTATCTCCATATGCTGATCAGGTCGTTTCAATCTGGTAGCCGATCGGTTTAAACGAATGATTGTTCGACATTTCAGCAGAACAGGCAGTCATTCCGATAATAAGGTCCATCTCGGCTTCAATAACGATATGATCTCCGGCTTTACTCTTAGGCGGCAAAACAGATATTTTACCACTGTCACCGTCAACAGCAACGTGCATGAATATATTAAAGCATATCGGTATATCATCAGGTTGTATGTGATAAGGTGATAACGCTTCACATAAATTTCCGAAACAGCCCCGGTGCGGATTCTGATCTCCATAAATAATTCTGAATGTATCAGCACTGCAGGGAGTCAGTAAAAAGTCATGACGGCCTACCGTATCTTCAATAATATTGAACATAATATTACTCCGGTTGGAATAAAACGGATCACCTGTGGTCAGGAAAATTGTTTCGGCATAATCGATGGTTCTTCCGGATGACAGGTATTCCTTTGTGTCGTGCTCGTTAAAGCAGATAAAATCAGAAACCTGCTCACCCTGTATATCAGTAATTTTTACCCGTTGTCCTTTTTTGAGGACAAATGCGGTACCACTCCTTGGAGGTATTGTATTCATATATTTTTATATTTAAATGGACATTGCCAGTTATGATCATATCTTAATCCGCTATACTGATACACTTCACTGGAATCCCCGAAATCATTCAGCATGGGATTGATAGATCCGCTCAAAGCTACATCTTTTTTCCGTACGATATTTTTCATTTTGTCATATCGCTTCAGCGCTCTTAGCTCCTCGAACTGGGCATGGGGATTAAAAACCAGAGTCGGATATTTAAAACGTCTTGCCGGTCTGCTGCTTTCCGGATTGAGGCCTATCACAAAGAAGGCTTCTTCCTTTAAGCTGAAGCTGAACTCATCTGACTGCGGATCAGGATTAACCCTGCCATCATACGGATACATTTCTGCATCCAGGTCAGATAATGCCTGCAGACGCATCCACATAAAGCGGTCGAACATTTCTTCGCTCAGATCTGTGGCCTCAGGAAAAATGATACAGACGGTGTGGAAGTGATTTTCAGCAGTGCGGTACTGATCTACAAATGTGTGGATAAAATCCAGAATTTCCCTGTCTTTTCTGGGACAGGCGATATGACCGGCAGAGAAAATTTTCATCTGATCTTTTTGAAGGGCAGCTTTCGCAGCTACGCATGGGAAAGAGACTTGGTCTACAAATGATTTGAACTCGTCTATAACTCCCTGGTCATTTTCAAAGGTATTTTTAGGTTGTGATGTAATTGGTGTCATACTTCAATATGTTTCAAAGGATGTGCCACCGGCTACCGCTTGTACATCTAAAATGATTTTAAAACACTCTACCTCATTCCAAAGGACTGATCGTAAAGCTCCGTTTCTGTACTGAAATACCTGGTGTCTGTATAAGATGAGAAGTACTGTTAATGGTGGATTGCTGACAAAAAAAATCGAGAAGGTGAGCAGCAATTAAGATTATTATGGTGTGCAATAAGCTTATAAAAAAATTAATCAAAAAAGACATTATTACGAAAAATTTATTTTAAATCATCCGTTAGAATCGGGTGATCCGGAATGACGCGATGAAGTGCGATAGAAGCAAACCTGAAATCGTACCCTACCTGTTCTTTATGTAATAAGGCGGATTAATCATGTCATACGATATAATGTGTAATTTATTAATAGATACTTTTTTAAGTACGTTTTCCGCCTGTTTTCAATATAAGAAAAAAGAGAATCTCCTGACCTCTCATAAAATACAGTAGCAAAAAGAATAAATCAGCTGGACAGTATACCCGGACCCTAGACTTGGCAAGAGAATTGATTTGACAAAATCAATGGAAAATTTTCTGTTAAATAAATAATAAGTAAAACAATTTAATATTAACTGCTAAAAAAAATTAAACTATGAACGTCAAGCGAATATTTGGTACGGTATTGACCGTTCTTGGAATCGGTGGATTGATTTATGTGGGCAACGGCCTTATCAATAAAGGTGTCGGCAGTACATCTCTTATTGTTGTGGGGATTATTGCCCTTTTATTTTTTTCTTCGGGAATCAGTCTGGTAAAGAACACTAAGGATGAAGGCTGATAACAACTATCAAGCGACTCGAACCTTGGTTCAAGTCGCTTGATATTAATGCGTAGAGGATATACTCGTAGGCTCTTATTAGCAGTTTGAGGTAATAATCACCTGTCTTCATTCAGGCATCTAAAAATATGAAGGATTATTAGGTCTCCGAAATTGCTCCCGATAAATTGTACTTAGTGACATCATTAAAGGGCATTAGACTTTGCGATATTTTGTGAGACTGATAGTGCTTTAAGCTTTTTTTACTTTTAGGTCACCATTATCTTCACTCCAGGTAAATGCACCTATTCCCTCTGCCATGCCGGCAAATGTTCCTATAAGAGATCCGGATTCAGTCATAAGGGTTAATGATACTGCCCCTTCTTCCAGTGCTCCTGCGACAATGACCCATCTGCATTTTCCGGAAACTGTACTGGGATCCACCACAAAAGTACCTACTATTTCACATTCTATAGCAGCGGCTACTGCTCCCCATCCGTGTGCCTCAAACTCAACAGCGGCTATATTCGTAATGTTGGTAAGCGCCAGTGTACATGATACGCCATAATACGCTAAACCTGCTGCTTCGAGAGTACCGCCTGCCGCCCATACCGAAGTGGATGCATCAAAGGAAGCCAAATGTGTATTCGAAATAGCAACTTCACTGTCCTGGGGACTGTTCCGGATAATTTCAATTTGTTTTGAAAGTACTGTCTGTGCCAATATACTGAGGTCATTGTTCTTTGTAATTAATGTGTTATCTGACATGTTGGTTATATTTTATTGTATGCTTACTCTATCCAGTTTTCAGCTTCCCTGTATGATATTTTTAAATTTTCGATCTGTTAATGATTCGCTGAGAAATTATCCTTAGTCCGAATTTGAACGGAAATATCTTGATAATAAGGACCTTGCATTGTAAATGACTCCGTTTATGATGTAAATTTACGACGTTAAATATTACATCTTGTAAGTATAAATACAGAAATTATTATGATCGTATTTATACGGTAATCAGTGGTTTATAGGTTCTTCGACAATCTTTCCGTGGCAGGGGTTTACAAGAAAGCTCTAAGTCATGGAATTTTTTGAAGTCTGAAATGATGATTTTAAATCTCTGGATATATCCGGCAAAGATGACACATTTGTCCAGCCGATAAGAAATTAAGATGAAAAATAGCCATCGGGTAATCAAATCCTAAAAAGAAATTTTAAATTAGCAGTAGAATAGCTTTACCGCATTTATATCGGATTAACACATGTATTAATTAAAAGGGATCGGTAGAGCGCAAACCTAAACATCTGAATATCATATGAAATTTTCAAGTGACCTGGTCATTTATGATTTGGAAGGAAGTTGCAGAACTTTTGGAAAAAATGAAATACATGAAACGAATATAATCGAGATCGGAGCTGTAAAATTAGACAGAAAAACCTTTGAAATAAAAAGCGAATTTTCAATTTTAATAAAACCCAAACATTTTCCAATCCTTCCTGAAATCACAAATATTACGAACATTACCAATGAAATGGTTGAAAATGAAAAGTATTTTGATGAAGCCATTCTTCTGTTTTTAGATTGGTACGGAGAAAAAAACAAATCAACTTTAGCAGGTTGGGGATTGTACTACGACTTACCGCTTTTACGGAAAGAGTTTACCGAATTCGGATTGGATTATAATACCTATTTTGTGGGTGGAGGTTTTGACATCAGAGCATTGGGGGTCTATTGGCTGGCCAAAAAAAATATCTCTACATCCGGGATTTCATTAGAACGGGTTTTGGAAAAAATGAATCTGAAAGTAGATTTCAAATTTCACAGGGCATTGGATGATGCAAAAGCAACAGCATTGATATTACAGCAAATTCTTAATGAAAGATAACTGCCTGCTGTTGATAATTTTTAACCGATATCAGACATAATATGAAATCGAATAATAGAGTAGCGGTACTGTATCAGTCACAGGCTCCTCCTCCAAAAAACGGAATTACTAAACCGATGAAGGCGGGAGGCTATGCAGACAGCGGTGCCGACATTGCGTTCTCCCTAAGACGCCACCAAACAGAAATCGTAACTCCATCAGAAGCTCCGTCAGTAAATCATGATCTGGACTGGGTATTTCCGGACACGCGAGAAGGAATACAGCTTGCGATAGAAAAGGGGGCAAATGTCATTTGGCTCAACACGGTTTTATATGCCGGGCACCCGATTGAAAATTTTACTGACATGGATATTTCTGTTGTCGGGCAAATTCCCCGAAATGTGGATATTTATGATGACAAACTGGTGACCAATCAACTCCTGAAAAAACACCATCTTCCAATTCCCCGATCGGTAATGATCACCGCTGACAATGCGACTGATTTTCACCTGGAATTCCCGTATCCCGTTGTTGCAAAGCCTATCAGAGGACGGGGAAGTCAGGGCGTCACGCTGGTGCAAAGCAGGGAACAGCTTGCGATAATTCTTGGTGAGATGTTAGGATCCAAAGATTACGGTCATGCGATTTATGCAGAAGAATTTCTTTCCGGAGAAGAACTTACGGTTACGGTAATGACGCCGGGAAAATATAGTATCAACAAGCAATGGATCGATAAAACAGGATATTGGTCATTACCCCCGGTACGGAGATTCAATCACCAAAACGGAATTGCACCTTATAACGGAACAGTCGCTGTGATACATAACAGCGAGGTACTTACTGAAAATCAGCTTGAAAAGACTGAAATCAAGCAGTTGTTAAAAGAATGTGAGCTCGCTGCTTCCCTTGTGAATGCCAAAGCACCGATCAGGATAGATTGCAGGGCAGACTGTGACGGCAACTATTTTTTGTTTGATCTCAATATGAAGCCCAATATGACGGGAGCCTCCAGACCCCACCGGCAGGATCAGGATAGTCTTACGGCGATAGCAGCCCGAAAAATAGGATGGAGTTTTGATGATTTAATTTTGAATATGCTGAATCAGAAATGGAAACTGTAGTCGGTGGGTTCCGGTTTTTAAGACGTTTTCTATCATTATTTATAATATTTAATTTTCTCGCATGTTCTGTGTAGGAGAACAAGTTTGATGAAGGTGTATCACAACTAAACGATGTGGGTTGAGAATCGTTTAAACGAAAATCCTGCTTGTATAGGGAGACAGGAAAATTTCATAAAAAATACCGTTTTCATGAGTTGTGAGAGGGCCTCATTCCGTATATAGTATCCCAAAAAATTGATTTCTGAAGTTCAAGTCAGCAATACATTCCGGACTTTCTTTTGTAACAATAAAACTGAAAATTCATTTTTCTCTACATTTGAGAAAGGCTATATTTATATAGGTCTAAATCTCTTTGTGTAATGAATTCGCCTTATGTTTAAAATCCTCAGGCGTGAACTCTTGCAATTCAGAAATATCATTCGTTTCATTTTGCCAAAAGTGTTCAATTTTTATAAGTCGATTTAGATCTTTAGGTAAGATCATTTTACTTAAAATATTCATATTATATTTTGCTATATTCACTCTGATTTCCTCGATTCCAGCATGATATTTTTTGGTATCCGAATTCAGTACTTTATCAAAATCATATAAAAGTCTGCAACAATATAAAACCTCATCTTGTTGTAACGAAAATGTTTTAAATATACCAGATTTTAGTCTGGTGAATACAGACTTTTCTCTCCGGATATAAAATTAAAGTTTTCAAAGTCTGTTCCAGGCAAATTAAAGCTATTAATAAGATATTGGGCAACTTTAGAGGGTGCTGTAATATTATTAAAATAATCTTGTAACTCATCCCATGTAGTCCATCTGTTTCTGTCAAGAGAGAGATTAATTAATCTGAGATAAGCGTATAAAAACAATAACTGTGAATAATTTATTTGAACTTTTTTCATGATAACAAATTAAATAAAGACGATATATGCCGGTTTTTTGACACATTCTATATAATCATTTATTACAATCGATCTCCCTGAGATGCTCTTTTGCCATTTCTCATCAGGCTTTCCATACCTTGCTGTATGAAGTTTTCTGAATTTGGTAAAATCTCTGAATTTCTTTTTTACTAGGTTTCTAACAATGTGAACTATTGTTATTGATCGGCAGTAAACAATACAAAACGCTCTTCAGCGGCTGCCTTTTTCCAAAATTCCACAGAGTTTTTAAACCACTTCCATGTATATTCAAAATCTTCTTCACTTAAAAATTCTCCATAATCCGTATCGTCCGGAAGAATTTTATGGTAACCGGTTTTTAAATCATCTTTGGAGAGTTTTTCAACAGCATTGGCTATTTCTAAAACTTGTTTTGGCGTTTTTAAAGACATAATATAGTCATCTTTATGATAAATTCTTTGTCCTCCTAAAATGATGTGGTTTAGTGGAAAGGTTCCATTATCCCACTCAGCTTTTCCGTCTGTTAAACTTCTGTGCAACCCATCCCAAGCCTGGTCAAGCTCTGCAAATCTTTCAGGCTCATTTTCCATGAATGAACTTTCAATATCTTGTTGCAGAAATTCCAGCCTGTCGTCGTCAGACTTAAAAGATTTTAGTTTTAAGACTGTTTGTTCGTCAAGCGAAAAAAGTACTCCTAAGCAAGCCATATTTTATTTTTTATGAATATATTTAGTTGGTTGTATTTGTTTCAAACACCCTATTTGTCAAGTTCTGCCAAGAATTGCGGCATTTCCTCCATTAACATTTCTCTTGAATATTTCATTTGGTCATCTAAATAATAAACCAAAGCATTGTTTAAGTCGATCAACGCAACTGAAATAAGACCTATACAGGCGCCTGCTGCATAGTCCGCACCCCATATAAATGAAATGGCAGTGTCTTCATGGGTTATATCCTTAATAATCCAGTCGGCCTCATTTTCGGATATTGCGCTATTGGCTGTGTCGATATAGGTTTCAACATAAGTCTTATATCCGTTAATACTGCAATCTAATCCGCCCTGTTCTATTTTCCTCTCAGGTTCATTCAATATCTTGAAGTCATATCCCAGTTGCTGGATGATCTCCTCAATTTGTCGGTTGGTTGGGATGTCAGCTTTTTTCAAAAAAGCGATCTGTGTCATTGACATAATTTTTTTTTAATATTAGTAATTTTTCACATGAATAGTTTATCACTCGAATAGAAGCCTAGGATTTTTCTGAATAAAGAGATGTCTCGGTTTTGAAATATTCTCTATACTTATTTACTGTAATTTCATCAGATGCTATTTGATAGTTAAATGTACCTGGTCAAAGCCTTTATAGTATAAGCCTGAACTAATTCTGTGGGTCGTTTTTTATATAGTTATAATTAATGTCCTCCAGATGTTCCATAGCAACATCATAGCATTTCTTGCCGTCCGGTCCCTGCATAAACTTGTGTACTACATCATCCAGGGATTCAATATCTCCTTTTTCTTTCAAAAATAGGGTTAGATATTTAAAATGGTTTAGATTGGTCGATCCCATAAATTCATTATTAAGTAACCTATTCATAAGATCTTCATCGGATATACGCTTACTTATTTCAGGTATTATGATATTTTGAATATTATCTTTTACATCTAAAATTGCAGTTTGTAGACTATCTCCTGCTCGAATTTCCCACCAGTAATCCTGTTTTTCTGGTCTAAAGCATCCGATTCTGGATTGCCAGTGACATGAGGAAACTTCCGGTACTGCCATAGTATCATAATTCCAATCTGTGATTTTGCCCAAGACATCAGAATAAATCCCCAAATTAATGGTAAATTTCACTATTTCTGGAGCCATATTCTGGCTCCTTTGAAAGTTCACAATTCCATAATTCTTGTTTGACTTTATGTAGAAAGTACTCCCTTTTTTACGGTATCCATTTTCTTGCAGAAATGGGGTAATTGCTTTTATAAGTTCTTTAAAAATATTCATACGTTAATTTTACCGTTTTTATAATAAGCCGTCTTAATTTTCGGATAGCTCCGTGATGAATTGGGATTTCATAAATCGCTAGTTCATGAGTTTTTCCAGTTCCTTTTTTACTACCGGGAGAATGGATATTTGCCTTTTCGACTCTAATTCCTTTATACCTGCTCTTGTTGAAGTTTTTGTAGTAAACGGAACAATATGATTTTTAAATAATTCTCTTAATCTTTCAATTCTTAAAGAATCATCTATTGGCTGATCAAAGTTAAATATACTTCTATACTCATCAGTTTCATTTGCATTAACGTGACCTAGCGGACTTTTAATTAATTCTTTTGTAGGAGAATAAGTTCTGTCAAAAGAACCTTGTATAAAAATTTTTATATTAAGCATATAATAATCTCCAAAATTTGATTTTTGCAATTCAAGTATTGCGATACATTCCGGGCTTTCTTTATACCAACCGCTAAATGCTTTTAAAAAACCATTTTCTTTAGCCATATTACCGAATATGTTCTTAAATTCTTTACTATTCACATTAAAAGTTTTAAAGTTAGTTGCCCAATCAGGATAACTAAAAGTTAATAATAAGTGCTACATCATAAGCTTTTCTAACTCTAGTTATCCAATGATAATGTACTTATCCTTTTAGAGTCAAATCGTATTCGGTTGAGCGATTTACATCTTGTACCAATCTCCAGCCCTCTCTGAGTCTTTCTTCAGCTTTCGGCCCTACATAAAACATCCCAATTTTTTTAAATATCTTTTTAATTTTTGATGAAAAGAATTTATACATTTCCTGTGAGTCATTTTCTTTAGATATAGTTGCAACTCTTCCTGCTACAATCACATTTTCCGAGTATACACCTCCAAATTTTATTTCGATTGAAAGAGGATTGTTTTTTTGATCGAAAGTAAATTTCACTCCTCCTTTCAGTTGCGGAATTTCCCTAATATTTAGCAATGTATTTTTCTTCATTACTAAATATCTATCTATTTTGTTCCAATTTCCCGACAAAGCAATACCAACATTAGCTGTTTCAAATATTGAATTGTAAGCAGGTACATTTTTTTCTTCTAATAAAAATGGGGAATCATAATAGTACTTAATGTCAAAATTTGTTTCAAAATCTCTAAGTATTCGTTCGAGATCTTCAAATACTGCAAAAAACATAGTTTGTTTACCTGTCATTATTTTTTTTAATATTAGTAATTTCTCACCTGAAATAATTTATTAAAATAAGAATCCAGGGGATTTTTCTGAATAAAGAGAATGTCTCAAAATTGAGACATTCTCTATACTTATTTACTGTAATTTATTTCATCAGATGTTATTTGATAATAAAATGTACCTGGTGAAAGCCATTATAGTATAAACCTGAACTAATTGTGTGGATTATTTTTTTATATAGTTATAATCAATGTCCTCCAAATGCTCCGTAGCAATATCATAGTATTTCTGACCGTCCGGTCCCTGCATAAATTTTTCCACTACGTCATCCAGGTCTTTAATATCTCCTTTAGCTTTCAAGAATATGGTTAGATATTTAAATGTTTCGATAGCTGTTGATTCAGTAAAATCTCCTTTTACCAAACTATTCATAAGCTCTTCATCCGTCAAGCGCTTACCAATTTCAGGTAATATAATTTTTTGCATATTATATATTATATCTGAAATAACTTCACTCAAATCATCACCAACCTGAACTTTCCACCAAAAATCTGGTAGATTTGGCATAAAGTCTCCAATTCTAACCTGCCATTGGCATGACCATACATCTGGCACCTCTGAACTATCATAATCAAAATCTACTATTTGGCCTAAAAGATCTGAATAAACACCAAAATTAATCGTAAATTTTATCTCATCTTTATTGCTGTCTTGGCTTTTTTGTAAATTTATAATCCCATAATTTTTATTGAGATTTATAAAAAAAGTATTTCCTTTCTTCTTGAATCCTTTTTCTTTAAGAAATGGTGCAATCTCCTTAATAATTTCCTTAAAATTGTCCATAAAATTTATTTAGATTTATTTTTTTCTAACAACTTGCACGGGATAGCCATTAGCTCTCAGCCAATCATCCTTCAACTTCTGTAAGGTGTGATATCTAGATCCTCCAACTTTGGTTTCAATTCCTGCTGACTTACCATTAGGCATCTTAACTTGTATGTCCATATACCGCTTTCCATATGGAGTTTTCTTATAAACTTCTGTCTTTACTACTTTTCCTTCTGCTCTCAATGCATCAGCCAATTCATCTCTAAAGGCATTTCCCGCAGTTCTATTAGCCTGAACTAAAGCTCCTTTACTTATTTTTACTGATGTTCCTTCATTATTTACCGTCTTTGTATATTGCCCATTGTTAGTGGACGCAGGACCTTCAATGGTGATTGTTTCATAACTTTCAGTTACCGGGTTATACTTGGTACCGATTTGTATATCAGTAGCAATATCTATGTCCCCAATTGTTAACGTTTTTCCCTTAGGTGTAAGGCCAACAGTAGCTGTTTTGGGAGTATTGTTTAAGGTCCACGGGCTTCTTCCTGCTTCAACAGGAACACCTTTTAAAATTGTTCCTTTTGGCGCTCCTGTAGTAGCGGCCTGTACATTCCTTAATGCCTGTTGAACCGCTCCGGTGACTCCTCCGACAACACCTCCTATTACAGCTCCTGATAACCCGCCCATAAGGGTACCTTGCAGTACATTTTCACCAAACATGACCGAGGTTGCAAATCCACTGAGCGCACCTGCCACAGCACCTCCTGAAACCCCTGCAATAGCTCCGCCGAGTAGACCGCCCTGAATACCCCAGCTTGCAGCAGCAAATGTGGCCGCTGAAGCGCCTACTGCAGCTCCTACACCACCGGTAAATGCACCAATAGCACCACCCATTACAATTTTACCCCAGGTGGCTCCCCAATTCCATTCTACCGGATTCCACGAACCATTGGCTTTTGCCCCTGTGACATAAGCGCCTATCACCGCTCCTACAACAATCCATGCAAACTCACCATTCGGATCAGCATACATGAGAGGATTATTAACTACATATCCGTATTTATTATAAAACTGGGTATTGAACGGATCCTGTATATTCTCGTCAGCATTCAGAAATCGTCTCAGGAGCGGATCGTAAAGCCTGCCATTCATATGGATGATTCCCACCTCCATAAAATGCTCATGAGAAGTATAACCCCGGTCGATATACAGGCTGCCGAAAGCTTCTATAGCCGCCGGAATGGAACTTCCCAAAGCTACAGGACCATCCTTTATTTTCAGATGGGTAAAATTTCCCCACGCATCAAAATGCCTTTGTTCAAGTTTGGTTCCCGTTTCCTCACTGATGGCCAGAATACTTCCGAGATAATCTTTATGCAGAAATAAAAAGGATCCGCTGCTCTGATCATAATTTTTTAAATATACAATATTACTTTCATATGGGTTTGCCCCTATGTAAATAATGTGCTTATCGCTCCCGGTCTTATTATCTTTTATGATCTCAAAACTTCCGTCTTCACTGTATATTTTTGTATATCTTCCATCTTCATCCCTACTAAACTGTCCTCCATACGTCACTCTTTGTCTCATGGCCGTTAAACCGTAGCGGAAAGCGACATCTCCTTTTTCTCCGTCTATAAATACCGGATCATTATTTTCATTATAGATAATGCTTTGAATCAAATCATTATTATAGTTCTGAGTTCCGGCAGCATTCAGGGTCAGTCCCGTGGGTTGATAAATTTTAGCTGAATTCTCGAAATTTACAATTCCTACCTGGTCATTTTCTAAAATTCGGCCTTTTTTATCATAGATATTTCTAATGCCCGATGGCAAGATGCCGGTTATTGGATCGGTCCAGTTGGCGAGCCTGTTATTATCATCATACTCGAAGTTTTCCTTAATATCAAAATTGCCCTCCGTTTTCCTGTATCTGAGCTCATTTCTGATAGCATCAAAAGAATAGGAAATTTTTAAAATATTCGGCTTCAGTGAAGATGAATGATTAATATGGGTCAGTAATCCATTTGCATCGTAGGCATTAACAATATCTGCTGCCCCTAATTTTGACCTTATGACCAGTCCTTTGGCATTGGTTTCTTTCAGCTCCCAAAGTATTTTTCCGGATTTATTATCTTTAACCTGATATAGCTCCCCATTCCAGGCACTGTAGACATTTTTAATAGAAGCCGTGGTAATAGCCCCTGAAGATTCAATTTCCTTCTCATAGGAAATTACTCGTCCCTTGTTATCATAAATAGTATTCTTCTGGGAAAATTTAGCTTCCGGATTTTGCTGGTAGACTGCAATTTCCTTTCCCTGGGGATCATAGGTAATATTGTAACTGTAGTCTTTCCCATTGGATGTTCCCTTTTTGAAAGCAAGCCTTCCTTTATTATTGTAAGAAAAATTAATGACCTTATCGGTTTCATCTCCTGTGCTTGAAACCTCTTTTTGAAGGGTAAGCTGCCCTAAGCTGTTGTATTGATAGTTTTTCTCTCCTTTAGGACTTTTTACCTTTAACAAAGCCCCCATAAATCCTCCATATTCGTAAATATACTCGCCATTGGAGGGGTCATTTACCATTATCTTATTCCCCCAGTCATCATATTTTGTAGTTACAATATGATCTTCATACTGCGCTTTAATTTGCTGACCAGCTGCGTTATAGGTAAACTGTACGGTTCCGCCCGGGTCTGTAGATGAAATGATGTTTCCCAGAGCATCAATCGTCCGGGAGGTTATCCTCCCGTAGTCAGCAGGATGTGTTTCTTTGACGCTGGTGGTAAATCCTGACACGGTAGTTTCCGTCTGTTTTCCGTTAAAACCTGTAAAAGTTACCTTAGCAGGAAATACGTTGTCATCATACAGGAAAGTATTCCACTGGCTGGCCGCCTGTCCTTCAAAATAAGGTTCCGAGACTTTTAGTTTTCTGCCTAAGATATCATACTGCGATTCCCTGGATATATACTGGCCCTGTGCAAAAGCTTTGGTACTCATTTTATATTCCTGGCCCAGTTTATTAGTGAAAATCCTGGAAATATCACCATCAGGGTTGTTCTGTGTAACAGTAGCATTATATCCGCTGTCTCTGTTATATTGTAAGGTAGTAGTGCCTAAAAGACTGGATGTACTGGTTAGTAATTTACCCCAATGATCATACGTATTGGTAACCGTATTGCCGTCAGGGTCAGTCTCATTCAATACAAGTCCCAGGGTATTATATTGATAAACAGTTTGCAGTCCAAGGTGATCTGTTTTCTTAATAACGTATCTGCCCTGTGGATCATATTCAGCAGATTCCGTTCGTGAATTTCCGTCTAAAGCAGACTTTGTATTTTTTAAAATAATATTTCCGAATCCATCATAAGAATATTCCTCTACAATAGAATTGCTCATATTAGCTCCGGGAGAAAATGTGCTGCTTTTTAAAAGGTTGTTATCATAAGTGTAGGTGGTCAGATCGCTTTGAGTATCATTATAAGCTTCAGCTTTTTCAAGCTTGCTTACAGGTCTTCCTATATAATAGTTTTTTCCTGTTCCGCCGATGTTATGCTGATAGTTAAATTCAGCTGAAGACACGGAGTATCCGTTATTTATGGAAGTTACGGTACGATAAGGAAGATAATAACTTCCATATGTAATTATTTTTTCTGTCAGGGTTCCGGTCAGAAAATCTTTGGTTTTTGTAGCCTTAGGCACCGAAGCGGTCACGATCCAGTTCGTATATACCGCAGGGATCGTGGTCACTACCTGTCCGTTCAGGAGTTTATCTGTTTTATAGGATACCGACTCAAAGCTCAGCAGCTGGGCGTTATTTTCTGAAATATCAGAAGGGAAAATATTATTTTCATTATTGGTCCTGATGCTCCATTGTTTTACCGGGGCTCCGTCCAGAAGGGGATCAATTTCTGATCCTGACCAGATCTTAGTATTTTCGAACCCGTCCGCATACCATGAAGAGCGGGCGGTCTGCAGATAACCCAACATTTTTTTCCCGTGCATATTCCCGGTAAGACCTTTATAACGGAAATCCTGTTTCCTGCCTTCTTCTGCGAGTTGCGATACAGCATACGCATGGTCCGCTCTAGTAAGGGAATAATATGGATACAGTTCTTTTTTTTCTTTCTTATAAAAATTGGGAAGCACCGGATTGTTTGGTACCGCTTCAAGGTATTTTATCGAAGTCGTGACCCCTCCCTGGGTAATGGAGCTTACTCTTGCCAATTCGGAAAGAGGAGTGGGACCTTTTATTTTTTTAAGATGTTGTTTCCAATACAGGAAGACATTGTAATAATTATTTCCTGATTTAATAGAGTTGGTAACCGGTGTAAACAGGGTAAGATCAAAAATATCCTGTACCTGATATTGTGGACTTTGAAATGTCCATCCGGCACCGAAATTGGGAGTTCCGTTAAGTTCAGATCCACTGGCCATTTTAGCATTGACTACATATCCGAAATTCCTGTAATTGGTATTGAACGTATTGATCTGATTATAGGAGAATACCTGAACAATATCAGATTTTCCATCCTTATTCATATCGGTTACTGAAAAGAAATATTCTTTGGTAAATTTTGCATAATTACCGGTCATTTCTTTTTGAAACTTCCTGTAGGTAAAAAATTCTTTCTTCAGGAAAGGGGTAAATCCTTTCTCTGTTCCGATGTAAAATCTCCAGTCATCAGGCTTACCTACGGCATTGTCGGTAATAGGAATGGCAAAGTCTACCTTACCATCGCCATTATAATCTCCAAACAATACCGGAAATTCAGGTTCCTTCGTTTCAAGCAGGTTCCCTGAAAACCGAATTTTTTTCTCATACTGATTGGTATTAATCTTGACAAATTCAAAGACAGTATATCGAGAACCCCCGACACTAATAATCTTAACTTTACCGTCTCCATCAATATCCATATATTTCTGGTCAGGATATGAACTATCGTTAATAAGAGAAACAATAGAAGAATGTAACGTACTTGGATTTTTAAGGTCTATGATACCTCTTGAATTAAAACCGGGAGGAGCTCCATCATCGATAAAAACATCAGGTATCCCATCCCCGTCAAAATCACCTACCTCGATTTTGACGTTATCATCAAATCCTGCATAAGCTGTATTTGCCAGGTTTTTTTCAAATACTTTTTCAAAAGTATTATTTCTAAAAATATAGCCAAAAATTCTTTGATTTTTGTATTCAACAATACCATTGCCATTATAAACCTGACCTTCTTCATCCAGTAAGGTACTAACTAATTTGGCATTACCGGCAAAAGTCTTACCTGTCGAAATGGCGGTAAAAGATTCATTAAAAGCGCCGAGCTTTACAGTACCGTTGTTCATTAGAAAATCCAGATAAGAATCGCCGTTAAAATCCCCTATTAATTTTACATCAGTAAAAGGATCCGGTTCTGCAGCATACTCGGCATAAGAAGAATTTACCAGGGGTGGATAATTTAAAGTGACAGGATTGGCAGCATCAGTACTTGAATTTGAGTTATATTCGTTAATCTTACTGACAAACTGATAATTTGTTCCATTATTGGTATATTCTACAGAGTATCTCTTAACCACAGTATTATTGGTAAATACTTTTACTTCTGATAATATCTTACTATTATAATATTTTACCCCCTAGATATAAGATTCTTCCTTTAGATTTCTGTCCGTGTAATTAAACTGAACAGAATTCATATGCGGAGTATTCAAGTCCTTATTGCCTCCCCACTGTATATTCGATATCAAAGTAATATTATTTCCCTGATTGTAGCTGTAGGAAATATAATTTCCCTGTGGATCCCTCCATTCGCTGATATTATATTCCAGTGAAGTTCTGGCATCAAGATTACGGCCATACCAGGCCTGGGACCCGTCATCGAAAGTTATTTCCCAGTATTCCGAACCTTGCCATGGATGACCGGCACCATATGACCCGATTGATTTAAATTTAGTATTAGAGTACTTTTCCGAAAAATATTCTGCTCCGTCTTTACCATATTCTCCGGATTTCAGAATCAGCCTTTGGCCATTGAAGCTATAATAATCTGTATAGTCAAACTTAACATTCTTTACTTCTTTCGCATTTTCTATATTCTTTGCGGTTCTTGTAATGGCAGTGACACCGGAAATCATCCATCCATATCCTGCAATACCATTTCCTGTTTCACTGGTATACACCAAACTAAGCTGGGGTCCTACACCTTTTACTCCCTGAGGAACTTCAATGGGTAGTGTAAACTGGAGCTGGCCTGCTCTGGTAACATCTATATCGCCTTTAGTATCATGAAAACTCTGGCTGGTTTGTGATAAGCACAAAACAGAGTAGAGAGAAAATATAAGGAACGAAAATAATCGAACATTTTTATAATTATTGGTCTTCATATCGCATTATCTTTTGGTGATGTTTTTACTGAAAACCCGGCCATCTTTAAGGGTAAAGCGTAATACATAAACACCCCATTCATAGCCGGTCATGTTTATTCTCAGTTGTCTGTTCAGACCGGGCAGATTCTGTTGCTGGAATTTCCAGTGTACCGTGCTGTGCTGAAATAGGGAAATGGATTGAATGAGATCATCAGCCTCTTGTGTCCAGTCAATAGAAAGAAAATCATTAACCGGAACCGGATACAGACGTATCTGTTTCCAGAATGTTTTTTCATCCGTTACGAGATCAGTGTGCAAAGATCTCTTAGAATTTGAATTTTTCCCTACCTGTTCATTTATTTCAAGACCGCGATACCGCTGATTACCTGCTTCATCATATTTGAAGTAAATTTCCTGTTGGGCATGAAAGCCGGTTGCTGTACATAATAGTAATGCAGCCACGTAATTTTTTTTCATATGTGATTTTTACTGGCTAACTTAAAAACTCCATTTTATTTTTGATTCAGTAAAAACCCATTTTTATATGGGCTTTTTACGGTATTTATTTTATCTCCTGACAATTCTGTAACACTATACTTTAATAAAAAAGCTAACAGATCATTACAGAAGACTTTTAGGATAACGGCAAAAAATAATGGGTATAGCTAAGAAGAATGAGGCACCGAAGGAATTACAATCTCACAAACGGCATATCATGATGAACTATTGAGTTCATTTAAATTAAGATTCGTCACTAAAAATAAAAGCACATCATTGGGAGGATCTTTTCCGGAAAATTTATAATACATTTGCCCAGATTACCGTTCTGTCATCTGTACTAATTCTATGCAAGAGCTTGCTGATTTTATTAAAACCCATACCCGTCATCTCTGTGAAGAAGAGCTGTTTTTAATTATTTCTAAATTCCGTACACAGACGCTTCGGAAAAAACAGCTTTTGCTGAAACGGGGACAGATTGCCAACCGGTACTATTATGTAAGAAGCGGCGCACTCCGTTTTATTTATGGTGAGAATCAGGATCTCACAGCCTGGATTGTACTGCCCGGGGAATTTTTTACGGAAATATCGAGCTTTAAACTGCAGACTCCTACACGGTTCAATATCGAAGCTGTCGATGACACTGAACTGTGTTATATTGAAAGGGCAGAGATGGAGCTGCTTTACCGGCAGCTGCCTGTCTGGCAGGAGTTCGGAAGGGAAGTATGGGAGACGATGGCCATGCGCATGATTGATGAAATCATCCGCTTCCAGACCATGACGGTAGAAGAACGTTACCTTGAATTTTTACGTCAGCCCGGATTTATGCAGCATATATCCGTTAAGCAGCTCGCTTCCTATTTGGGAATTACTCCGAACGCCCTGAGCCGTATACGGAAAAATATCCGCTGATACGAAACTACCATTTGGTAGTTCGAGCCTTTCCGATAATTCATAGTTTTGATCATTAAACAAGATCAGCATTATGAAAAATATAATTTTAGTTGCCGGTGCTACCGGAAGCCTGGGTGAAAAGATCTGCAGGGAATTGCAAACGAGAGGAGCAAACGTAAGAGCACTCATCCGTCCGGAAAGCAACCCGGAAAAAACAGAAGCATTGAAAGAGGCGGGAATTGAGACGCTGGTTGTCGATTTCAGCAATTCTTCCCAGCTCGTGGCTGCCTGTTCAGGCGTCTCCTGTATCGTCTCCGCGCTTGCAGGATTGAAAGAAACCATCGTAGAGGTACAGACCCAACTGCTGGATGCCGCAGCAGAAGCAGGTGTTCCCCGCTTTATCCCTTCCGATTTCTGTACCGATTACACCCAGCTTCCAGAAGGCAGCAACCGGAATTTTGATCTACGGAAAATATTTACCGCTCTTGCAGAAAAACGTCCTGTCAGGCTGACTTCTGTTTTCAACGGAGCCTTTTCCTATGTACTGCGTTTCGGCATCCCGCTTCTGAATACCAAAGAACAGTCTATTGCCTTTTATGACGGCAAGGCAGACTGGAAAATAGATTTCACCTCCCTTGAAGATACAGCCGCTTTTACGGCCGAAGCGGCTTTGGACGACACTGCCCCGCGTTATTTACGCATTGCCGGCTTCAGGGTAAGTCCCGAAGATCTTGTCAGGCTGAGTGGGAAAATATTCGGGACACCGTTTCAGCTTCAGAACCAGGGTTCCCTGGAGCAGTTTTCGGAAACGATTCAGAAAGTACGCACAGCGCATCCCGAAGGTGAGCAGGAACTGTATCCGGCTTGGCAACAGATGCAGTACCTGTACAGCATGTTTGCCGCCCATCATGATCAGCTGGATAATGCGCGGTACCCTGGCTTAAACTGGCAAAATGCTGAAGAAACTTTACGATCATCTCATATCTAATCAAACCTGTACAAAATGCAAAACCAATACACAGACGAAGCCCTTATCTTTGATTGGGCCGGATTCACCAGTCATATCATTGAAGTAAACGGAATACAGCTTCATTATGTAGATGGAGGGAGTGGCGTACCCGTGATCTGCCTCCCGGGATGGCCGCAAACCTGGTATTCCTACCGTACGATCGCCTGCCGGCTGGCTGAAAATTATCGGGTCATCGTTGTCGATATCCGTGGAATGGGCAGTTCTGCCACCCCTGCTTCGGGCTATGATAAAAAGACCATGGCTGCAGATATCCACGAACTTATCCTGAAACTGAACCTGGAACAGGCTTTTGTTATGGGGCATGATATCGGCGGTATGGTAGCGATGAGCCTGGCGCAGAACTTTCCTGAGACGGTAAGCGGTCTCATTGTTGCGGACGGCCTCCACCCCGACGAAGGAATTCTTCAGATGCCCCTGATCCCTTCCGCAGGAACTTTTACGGATAAAATCAATCCTCAACAGCCTTATACCTGGTGGATGGGCTTTAACCAGATCAAAGGATTACCCGAGAAACTGCTGGAAGGGCGGTACCGGTATTTACTCGACTGGCTTTTCAGCTATGTCATGACCGATGAAAGCCGGATGTCCGATTTTGAAAAGGAAGTCTACGCTGCCGTGTACAATCAGCCGGAGCGTATCCGGGCTTCCAATGCATGGTATCAGACTTTCAACCAGGATATTGAAGATGGTAAAGGCTATAAAAAACTAACTTTACCGGTTTTGGGGATTGCCAGCAATGTCTCATATGGATTCTACCAGTATGCTCTTCCACAGTCAGCTGATCATTATGAGCTGATTCACCTGCCGGACACCGGCCACTATATGTTTGAGGAGAATCCTGACGCCGTATTTGATGCCGTATCTGCATTCCTGAATAAAATGCAGGGAGCCGATCTTCTAAAGTGAAAAATCCTCAGATCCTTCAAAAAGTGATTAATAGCTGCTTATAGTTATGCTAACAGATTGCCGAATAGCAACAACAGTTTAATTATAGCTGGACTGTTACTCGTATTGATAAAGCCGGGTCATGAGTTGACAATAAGGGAAGTATTTAGATTTGCCAAATATAAAAAATAAGAGAAATTCAGTCAGCTTACGGTATACTCGCAAGTTATACTGATGAAAAAAGCGGATTTAAGGAAGACAGGGTAAAAATTTCCAGGAACAATCACAAGAATTGATATATTTGGCAAATCTAAACATGATACCGTCTAACCATCATCTGACTATGAATTTCAGCATCATAACCTCAAAAATATTTATTTTATTTATTTTAATCCTGAACCTGAATATTTTTGCTCAGAAAAAGGAATTTGACATAGCAGGAAACTGGGAAATGACGGACTTCTGGAGCAATAAAAGTGCAACCGTTTTTACAAATGACGGATATATTTCGATTACTATAAACGGAGAGAAAATTGACGGGAAGAATTTTATAATCCGGGGCGGACCCCATGATAGCGAAAAAGGGGAAATGAAATATGTAATCAATGCGAATAAGAGTCCTATTCAAATTGATGTGATTGCCCTGAAGGACAATATTGAGAAAGGAAGAATTCTGGGTATTATTATTCCGGTAAACCATACCAAAATCCTAATGCTGTTAAGTTTTAACGGAAAAAGACCCAAAACAATGAATGACGAAAATTTTGAACAGACTCTGACTTTATACAAAAGAGAATAAAGAAAATATTTAATTATCCTAATAACCACATCACATAAAATGAATCAGTTTTTCACCTTTTTAGTGCTGGGCATTGCAGACCTCTTTATTCACAGAACGTACCCTACGAAAACAGAATATTTATAAAACCAAATCTGATGATGCCATTCCCGTACTGAATGTTGCCACATTTCATATGGGAGAAAGCTCTGACGCAAACTCAACCGATTTCGATGAAAATGACAAAAAAATCAGTCTGAGATTAAAAACTGGCCAAACGTTTGCCAGAATTTAAACCGACGATCATTGTTATTGAAGATTTGCCTGAAAATGACAGTGTACGACAGAGCTCTTATGCGGACTATATCAGAAACCCTAAAAAGAGATTCCTGAAACCCGATCAAAGAGAATTGAGGGCTTATGAAGTGGGCCGGCTCAGCGGAGCAGAAAAAATTTACGGAATTGATTTTAAGGAAGGGTATAACTACAATATAAACGTTGTTAACAGTGCGGATACAGCTACCTTAAAAAAAATATGCTGTGTTAAATGATGAAAATGATGCGAAAAATCCGGAGGTCGGAATTCCTTTTTATGATCTATTCAAATTAAATAACCATCCTTAATATTTGGAAAGCCTTATTAATTTTAATGCCGATTTACTGCTGTACAATTCAAGTAAAAATCATCACGAAGGCGCAGATGAGGCAGGGAAATTTTACCACAGAAATCTAGTGATGTTTTCAAACCTCAACCAGATCCCTGTTAGCGGAAATGACAGGATTTTTATACTGATGGGCGGAACCCACACTGCATTTTTTATGGATTTTTTAAAAAGAAGCCCAAAATTTAAAACCGTAAATACATTTGAATACCTGAAATAGGTCAGCTCCATGATGTTGAACCTCTGGTGCAGTACTATACCATTTTCACTGTCGTATAAATATACAGGAATAAATAAAATATCCATATTAACGAGATGTATAGATGTAAAATTTTTATTGATTTAAATATTTACTGGTTAGAAGACTTTAAATTTTATCGATTAAATTTAAATAGCTATTTTTGTTTTTTAACAAATTTTTAACAAGTATAAAGTGATTAAAAAAAAATTACTGTTTGCAACGTGTATTACTTTAAATACAGTTGCTATGGCACAAATCGGTGTCGGAACCAGTACTCCGGATCAATCTTCGATTATGGAGCTTTCCTCTACTAACAAAGGATTTTTACCCCCTCGTGTGGCATTAACAAGTGCAACAGATGCTGCAACGGTACTCAATCCTGCTAATGGATTAGTGGTTTACAATACCAATGCAAATTTTGCGAGTCCAGGCCTTTATCTGAATTTAGGTACACCTATATCACCAGATTGGAGAATTCTTCAGGTTCAAAGACCAGGTGGTACAACTATCGAATATACTTCACTGGACTTAGCACCACAATTCGATATGAATCTTCTTCCGAATAGCTCAGATACCTGGACAGAGGTTACAGCTTTAAGACAGAATCTTGTAGTTTCAACAGGAACCAATATAAAGACTGTTATGACTGGCATTTTGAATGCTCAAGGTAACAGCAATACGCTTGCGCAATGTGATGTGATAGTAAAGCTTACACCTGGAAATACTGCATTGCCAAGTACCTTAAGCAGTGCTGCTGCTGGCCCCAGAGACTCATTTGGATTAATAACCAACAATGGCAGTGGCCAGACTGTTTCAATAAATGTTGCAAAATCTACCGTAGCCACTAATCAAAATTATGTCATTCAGGTTTATGTGTCAAGAAATAATTCGCCATCTAATTTAGCGTCTTATTACTTATCTCCATTTTACATCAATACTTTGGCTACAAAGTAAAATAATCAATAGATTAAATTTGTAAATCCAACGGTCTCAAAATTCTGCACTGCAATCCGACAACTTCATCATTTGTAAAAAGTTGTCGGAACAGCATTTCTTCTTTTGAGACAGCATTTCTATTATTGATTATTAATTCAGAAATCTGTTAGATCCCGATTTTAAAGTGATCGACGCGGATGGTAAGAGCGGTGGTCATGGAAAAATCATGAAGAAACAGAAGCCTTAACCAATATCAAAAATATTTTAATGAACACAGATCTGATTTCCGAAACAGTTGGAAGCAAAAAACAGGATTACGATAAAATAAGCGAATGACTGAAAAGCAATTAAAAATCCGGCAGCAGGCATTTGCATTAAGCCTCTGTACGCTTGTATTTATGGGTGTTTATAATTTCTGCACCTGGTATGCGTCTTCTTTAGATTTTGTGCCGTCATTTACTTTTGATTTTGAAAAATCGATTCCGTTCGTACCTTTGTCGATCATTCCGTACATGGCAAGCGGGCTTTTTTTCTGCCTGGTATTTTTTTCCTGTAAAAATAAAAATCAATTAAAAATATTAACATGGAGGATGCTCTTTGTTACAGTGACTGCAGGAATATTTTTCATCGCAGTACCGTTACGGTTTTCTTTTGCAAAGCCTGAAGTGTCACATCATATTCTGAATCTTCCTTTTTCGTTTCTGAAAGCATTCGACTCGCCTTTCAACCAGTCCCCGTCACTGCATATTGCTTTTGCTTTTATATTCTGGTCGGTGTTTAAAGATCTTTCAAAATGGCGGATTTTCTTAATGATCTGGCTGATTCTGCTGGGAATTTCAACATTGACCACGTATCAGCATCATTTTATCGATATTTTAAACGGAGCCATTCTTGCCCATATCAGCTTTATCATCATTCCTTACCGAAAACATGATCCCGAATACCGGAATTTACGGTTAGCCAATTATTATTTGTTATCAGGGTGGATCCTGATCTCAGCTGCTTTATTGCTGAATCAGTATATTGGCAGAGAAGGGTTAATGGTATTATTACCTGCAATATTGATGATCGGTATCGGGTATAATCTCCAAAAAAGATAAGCCGTATTTTTAGCTGGCTGTTCATGATGATCTGCTGATAAAGATGGAGATTGAACCGGAATAGATTCCATCTTCCTGCCATTCGTTGCAGTCAGCATAGCATTATTTAATATGTGCTGTCCGTCTCATTTTTCTTCCCAGGATAACAGAGGGAAGAATACCCACCAGCAATGTCAGCCAGAACCACGTAGGATGAACCGTGCTTATCCACAGCCAGCCTACCACCAGCATAATGCTTATTCCCACCATGTAATGCTGTTTGTTTTCTCCACCGCTAAGAGATGTTATCAGACCTCCGGTGATACAACTGATGTAAACACAGCTTAATTTGATGACCAGCTGAATGATATCGAAGAAATTCCAGGTGTCCTGATCAAACAGGTGCATAGAGGCCGGAACCAGCAATCCCTGTATTTTAGCGAAAACGGAGCTCAGAAGGCCGATGGTTACGAATCCTGTGACGACGGAAAATATTTTTTTAAAAATCATTACTCAACTGATTTTAAAATTAAACTGATCTTCACTGAGCACGATCGGATCGGTCATGATCTTCTTAAGTTCGATGTCAGATGCCGCTTTGAAAGACGTAACAAACTGATCAAGCTGCTGCTCATTTTCAGGGATAAAAGATGCTGCGTTCTTTCGTGCATTGCTTTGGAATTTATGGATGACCGGCTGCATCCACTGGTTATAGTTGCTGCATGCGGATCTAAGATCATCAGGTGTTTTGCTGATAAAATGAGATAAGGCCTTCGCACCATAGATGGATAGCGATGCTCCCATCCCGGAAAGGGCCGTCGGACAATACCCGGCGTCGCCCAGCAAAACAATGTTTCCCTTAACAAGGTCAGAGACTTTAACCATTCCTATTTTATCAATGAACATGTTTCCCTTTTGTGAAAAACGACTGAGCAGCTCCCGTACTTCCAAGCTGTATGAACTGAATGAACTCTGCAATAGTTCTGCCGGTTTGTTCCATGGTGCAGGATCTCCGCTATGACGAAGATAACACTGAATAGCAATTTCATCGTTTGCAATAGGGTAGATGGAGAGCATTTTATCCACATCAATATAAATCTTAAAAGAACCCACGGTACCGGAATGTTCTGTCCGCAGCCGTCCTCCCATATACAGTGTATTGAAATCTTCCATTCCGGAATCCGTAAAATAGCGTTCCCGGGTGGCAGAACGCAGACCTTCTGAAACAATTACCAGGTCAGCTTCCATTTCTGATCCGTCAGAAAATGTCACACCGGTGGTATCACCTTCTGAACGGAGGTCCGAAATCGTTGTATTGAAAAGTATATTGATCTGGTGTTTTAAATTATCATACAGGACATTGTGAAGACCTCCACGCGAAATCAGTATTGAATTTTCAATATTTTTATTCATTTTTTCATAGCTGAGATACTGAATGATCCGGTCATCTTTTTCTAAAAAACTGACAAACTCAGAGGGAGAGGAGGCTGCTTTTAATTCCTCTTTCAGTCCGAGTTCTTCCATGATCCTCACTCCAAAACTCTTCAGGGAGATCAGAAAGCCGGCTGTGGTAAAGGACGGAGCCCTGTCTGCCACTGTAATGTGATGGCCCTGTCCTGACAGGAATTTTGCCGCAGTTAATCCTGCAATCCCTCCGCCTGATATCAAAATATTTTTTTTCATTAGGTAACTTTTAAATGATTATTGCAAATTTAGTTTTACCTTTAAGCATAAAATAGTCCCTTCCAGAATAAAAATAGTCCATAAAATGAATTTTCCTGATAACAAAAAGCAGATGCTTGATCTGGCGGAGAAATTGGGAATACCGGCATCCGAACTGCGCAGTACGATTGATGTTCTGAGTCTTAACGAGGTTCATATTGCAGATATGCTCCCGGAAATGGTTGTGATGATCCGCTCGATGATTGCGGAAAAAACATTCACCTACAGAAGAAAACCTATGGATATGGTTAAAAGAGGTCTGCTTTTTTCCTTCCAGAACATCATCAGTCATCCTTCAGCCGGTAATCAGAATACAGAAAAATTTACTGAAGCCCAGCCTCACGTCCGGATAACGCCTTTTCACCTGGAAAGTGAAGTGGTATTTCCCAAAGGATTTATGATTACGCAGATTACGATACTTATCGAACTCGATTTTCTCAGGGATTTTCTCGGCCGGGCCCGGGAGACGTTTAGTTATCTTTTTAATGATGAAAAAACATTCCTGATAGAGGAGTTTATGTCTCCGGATATGGCTGATCTTGTCAGTAAGATCGCCACTGATCCTGCATCAGGTATACTTTCCGAAGCTTATTATAAATTGAAAGCACTGGAACTGCTTTATCTGCTTTTTAAGAATCTCTCTGAACGGGAGACTGTAAGATATCACAGTCTCCGTAGTGATGAAATAGCCTCTCTTTACCGCGTCCGGAATGCTATTGCCGCTTCAGTCTCACAGCCTTTGACACAGGATGAATTGGTGAGAATCGGTGGTATGAATGTTCTCAAACTCCGGAAACTCTTTACTCAGGTTTTCGGAAAAGGATTGTATGAATACAGCCAGTATCTTCGGATACAGGAGGCAGCAAGATTAATGCGGTATGATCGTCTTTCGGTCACTGAGGCCGGATACCAGCTGGGTTTTACCAACCTCAGTTATTTCGGAAGACTGTTTGAGCAGCACTTTGGAATGAAGCCTAAAAAGTGGAGTATATATCATCGCCTGAAAGGGTAGTAGGAAGGCTGCCTGTTCTCTGGGATATTTTCTATTGCTGGTTTTTTATTCAGAGAGACTTATTACGTCAGGCTTTATGATGCTGGCAGTTGCTCTGAATTGGGTAGCTTTGCAGAATGAAGGAATTTACAGACCTCTTGTCGCAATACGGAAACCTGGACCGGCAACAGACTGATCTGATGATGAGTCAATCGGTAAATCTGGAACTCAGAAAAGGCGACCATTTCTGGGAAATAGGAAAAACTTCGAAATACGTGGGATTTGTTACCGGCGGAATTCTTCGTGTATATTTTGATAACGATAAAGGAGATGAGATCACCCATTATTTTGTTCAGGAAAATCATTGGCTTTCAGATTGGGATCACCCGGATAAAAACATCAGCCCGGTTGCCAATTTACAGGCCATTACCCAATGTTCACTCATTGCCTTCTTAAAAAAAGACTGGAACGGATTATTACAATCTGTCCCTGAATTGAATATCATCATCCAAAAGATCATCATCAAGCATAAATCAGAAAAGCTCGAAAGAAGGAGTTCGCTGATTTCAGAAGATACCACAAAGCGGTACCTGTCTTTCCTGAAGCAGTATCCGAACATGGTGAACCGTATTCCGTTGTCGTATGTTGCCTCCTATCTGGGGATGAAACAGCAATCCTTAAGCAGGGTACGGAAAAGTATTCGCTGATCACTTTTTCACAAATGTGAAAAAAAAATATTTTTTGTTGGTGCAACTTTGCCGCATTAACAGTTTAATCAGCAAAAAATGAAAAAAGTACTTATTACAGGAGCCAATAAAGGAATCGGGCTGGCCACGGCAAAACAGCTTTTGCAGAGAGGATTTTATGTATATCTGGGCTGTCGCAGTCATGAACGCGGTGTACAGGCAATGGAACAGTTAAAATCGGAAGGATTAACCAATGCCGAACTTCTGATCATTGATATTACCGATGACAGGTCCGTGAAAAATGCCCGGGCTGACCTGGGTAAAAAAGCAGAAAAATTAGATGTACTGATCAATAATGCCGGTATTACCGGCAATATGCCACAAGATGCTTTGACGGCAACGGTCCCGGAATTTGAAAAAGTGTTTCAAACCAATTTATACGGAACTTTAAGAGTCGTGCAGTCTTTTACCGATCTGCTGGAAAAATCCGAGAAACCTCAAATTATTAACATCAGTTCAAGTATCGGCTCCCTTACCCTTCATAGTGACACCCACTGGAAGTATTACGAAAATGCCCATCTTTTTATGGTTTATGCCGTCTCCAAAGCTGCACTCAATCTGTATACCATTTCACTGGGCAACCAACTTCCGAAGTTCAGGGTCAATCTAGTCGATCCGGGGTTTATAAAAACCGACCTTACCAATAATGAGGGAAACGGGACCCCTGACGAAGCTGCGCATACCATAGTGAAGACGATCCTGAATAAAAATCTGCCGACAGGAAAATTCATAAGTGAAGATCATGATTCCGGAACCGGAGAATGCCCATGGTAAACGTGTACACAATATTGATGGTCGAAACAGATTGGTAACAGAAATCACTTATATTATAACTTTTTATATCGTCTGGACGGAAATTTCGGAACCGATGAGCGAGGAATTGTGATTTATCGGTACGGATTTTGGTTTACAGCAGCACAGCAGACTGGCTCTAATCATCTTCACAGTCTCTGAACTTAATCGTACACACCAAATAATCACAAAAAAATATTATGAAAAAAGCATCATTAAAAACCATTGCAGAAAAAATGAAAGATTTAGACTTCTGTATGATGGTCACTCAGGACGACAGTCAGGTATCACATTCGAGACCGATGAGCAACAACGGAAAAGTAGAGTATGATGGAGACTCATGGTTCTTCACCTACGAAGACAGCAACAAGGTGAATCAGATTAAGCAGACTCACCATGTGAATCTTATTTATCAGACCGATGATATGTTATTCATAGAATGTACCGGTGAAGGCGAAATTATTACAGATAAAGACACTCTGAAGAACAAATGGGTCGACGGCCTGGACCAATGGTTTCCGGAAGGTACCGATACTCCCGGCATCTGCTTAATTAAAGTAAGCGCGAAACAGGTGAAGTTCTGGCATAAAGATGAAGAAGGGGAGTACAATGCGTAATTGCCGATATGTATTTGTAAACAACTTCAATCCTATAACCATAGAAAATCCCGGCCGCAGCCGGGATTTTATTCTTGTAACATCGCACTGACGAAAAAACTTTCGTGTTCTAATCTCCTTTTTTGTGGTGATGAGGTTTTAGCGAGGTTTTGTTCTTAGGCGTTTCCTTGTTATCTCTCTGGCGTTGATCTAACTTATCAGTTGATTCCGCAACTTTTTTCGGACCTGGTTTGATTCCCATAGCAAATAAATTTTAGGTTAATACGATACATTAAATCAATCATATTTAATGCCAAATTATAATTTTCTGTTTTAGAAATAAGTAATCTGAGACAGTTACTCCGATGTTGGGCATTACCGAAGCAATGAGAATTGTCAGTAGAACCTGATCTTTCTATGGTGATTATTCTACATTCCCCTTATACTGTTCTTTACCGTCAACATAGAGAACAGATTTTATCGGATCGTAGCTGTATTGGCCATTCTGATACATGCCCTTGCTATCCTTATCCAATAGGACTGCCTGTTGATCTTCCCGGTCCGGTAGAAATAGCTCTGCCTTTTTCTGGTCGTCGCCCATCAGAACAAACGCACTAATCACGGCTGCATTGTTCTGGGCATTTACAGGATTCAGCCGGAACCCTTCGTTAAAAACCTGGATGCAATTCTGCTTAAGTTCACTCCATGTCTGTCCTGCTGAGGCCATACATCCGTGGTCGTCTTTATCGGAACCTACTGCTTTTCTCTCATCGGCAGGTTTTTTCTCGGTGTTCTTGGCAGGCTGGTTACAGGCTGACAGTCCAACCATACATACTGCTGTTAAAATCAGTTTTTTCATACGAATCATATTAATATTCTGAAAAGCCTGCAATACGGATGCCATTGAAGGTAAGTTGTCAACAATAGCTGCAGATAAGAGCGGTCGGCAGAGAGTAGTTGTGAGAATATTCCCGTGTCAATAAAAAAAGAGCTCCTTGCGGAACTCTTTTGCATTATTTAATCATTGATGTCTATAGGGCAGACATCTTATTTAGCTTCAAAATAGACTCTTCTGTTCGCTTTGTTTTTCCACTCCGGACATTTGGTAGCTGGGTCACATTCAGGGTATTTCAAATCTTGTTTACCTCTTCCCACTGCTTCTAATTTTCCTGACTGAACACCGTTTTTAACTAAGTAATTCTTAACATTTCCGGCTCTTTTTTCAGACAATTTCATGTTGTATCCTGCAGTTCCTCTTGTATCTGTTGCTCCTACCACTCTGTAGTCTCCTTGTGAAGAATTGATGTAGTTTACTGCATTATTAAGAATAGGAGTGCTGGATGGTAAAATTCTGTCAGAATTCAAATCGAACTCGATGCCTTCCAATACTCTGCTCTGGTCATCCACGGTTCCCACAGGGTTGCTGGTAGGACATCCCTGGTTTTCTACAGGTCCCGGTACTGTTACACATTTGTCATAAAGATCAATAACACCGTCAAGATCTGTATCTAAGGCAACTCCGGATCCATCCACTCTTGCTCCTGCAGGAGTATCGATTTGTCTGTCCCAGTCATCACAAACACCGTCGTTATCGGCGTCTCCGCTCTTACATACGGTGATATCCTGATTCTTCTCTGCTAAAACATCCATTTTGTAGTAGATTTCCTGTAAAGGATCATGCCACATCAGGTGATTGTCGTGTTTTCCAAGGTTGAAAGTCAGACCCAACGTTGCATTGAAGAAGTTATCTGAAGTATTTTCAGAACGTTGGTTAATCGCACTGGTGTGAACACCTCCTCCGTCAAATTCATCATCTCCGGTAATCACGTACATTAATCTACCTTCGATATCCACTCTGTTACTAATTTTATATTTAAGACCGGCACCAGCCTGTCCGAATAGAGAGTTTAATTTAAATGGTTTCACTTCAGTCATCAGCCTTTGTCCTGCTTCATCTTTCTGAAATGCTTTGTAAGCAAGCGTACCGATACCTGCATAACCATGTAGCGCCCATCTGAAAGCCGAACGGTTATCAACTCTTCTCAAAAGATTTGAAAAATTGATATCTCCTAAAATTGAGATCGCATCATACTGTGTTCTGCCGGCTACCTGTTGGTAAGCAGAAGCATTAGCAGGTGCAGCATCTTTGGTATTGAACCATCCCTGTCTTGTTTCGCCTCTGTCATACTGCAGCTTTAAACCGAAAGCATGGGTAATGGCTTTATCAATACTCACATAAGCAGAATATCCGAAAAGGTTTTTCCCGTTTCCATTTTTTATGGAAGTAAGATCTGCGGTCTGCATTAGCGGAACCCCGGCTCCCACGGAAATTGACCAGTCATTAAATCTCTTTGCAGAGGCATTGAATGGCGACGTAGTAAAGGATTCTTCGCTTACTGTTTTTTGGTACTGATTGTTAACAGCAGTTGCTGTATCTTGCCCGAAACCGGACATCGGGATAGCCATCGCTAGGGCTACAGATGCTAGATTAAATTTCATAACTAATTTTTGATAATTAATTTATTTATGTTAATATTATTATAATATTAGTAAAACGTGATTCGTAATTTACAATTTCCATACCATTGTAGTTTTTCATGTAATGGATATGCTGTTTTCTGGAAATCGATTACTAAAATTATATGGATATTCATTATGATAGAATGCTTTAAAATCGCTGAATGATTATTGTCGATCTATCACAAATTATTTAAATATTTTATTGATTATCTAATTGATACATTATTTTGTTATTTAATGCGGTATGTTTTAATATCAGAGCCTGAATTGAAACAGATGCCCGGGTGATGAATTACCGGTAACAAACAGACTGTTTTCATGAGAAATCTCATATTTTAAAATTATTTCGCCGGTACATCCCGTTCACCTCTGATACAGTAAAATTTGATGCATTTACTATAGATATCGGATCCGACATTTAGATGTGACGGGTTGAATTCAGTTCCGAAAGCTATGAATAATTGGTTTTAAAAGCTTTTTTTTGTCCGTGAAACAATAAGGAAGTATTTTTGCCGGAGATCACTGCCCGTGATCTAAAATTAACACTTAACCTTTAAATATATTATGAAAAACTATGCTTATGTAACCTCCTATGTTTCCAGAAACAGAATGTTAAATGCCGAACAATGGCTTATCGATGATAAAACTGTTCTGAAAAAACTCATCGCCTTATTCAGATATCAGGATTTTCAACGGGAACAGGAATACGCTCAGCTTTCATTACTTACTGCATTTGCAGAATGTCTGACAGATGAAAATAAGACGGAGTTTTTTGCCATATTAAACAGTCATGCCGATCAGGTGGAGTATGTCACCTTCAGACCTCTTGACAGTTATGAACAGACCGGGATCAGTTTTCATACCTCACTGGTGAATGGTTATTTTGATGTTAAAATGATTAAAAGGGATCAGGCGAAATTTCGCCGTGAAGCTTTAAAAGATATTGATTCCTTATCAAAGGAGATCATAAGCGAGCTTCATCTCAAAAAAGATACTAGAGAGATTCTGTTAACAGATGTTTTACTTTGGCTCAACGGCAGAAGAAACGGAAAGTTATGGTTCAGCTTATCTTCGGCGGGGATTCTGGAAACCAATTTCGATTCCGAAAAAGCTGATGCCGGAATGGTATTTACAGAAATCCAATGCAATTTATCCGATCCGTATCTGTATTCTCAAAATGATGATTTCAAGTTTTTTTTACTCTCTGTAAGAAATACAGAAAACCACCTGTAAACCACAGGAAGCTTTTCTTAAGGACATTACAAGCAAACCATAAACCTGCAAACAGAAGGTCATCTCAGTCAGGATAGAGAGAAGGTGATTTTTTTATAACCGTACCTTATATATAGGATATGATTTTAAAGGCTGGAAATCTTCGGCCCTTTATAGATCTTCCGGAATGGATGAATACTATTATTATAAGCAAAACAGCCACTTCATTCGAAATGGCTGTTTTGTAATCCGGATAAGTGTTATGATGTTAGGAGCTCTTATTAAACAGAACATTCAATATTGTTCCTGTTTTTTATAACCGTCTTAGGCCCGCACCAGCGTTTTTTTATAATTGGTTTTTTTTAAATACTTATTTCCATAGTAGGGTCAGTTTTTCATCTTTCAGCTGATTTTTTTTTCGGATCAATGCATAACTTACGGTTTCGTCAGCATTGAAGTAGAGCTGTAACAGCATTCTGGATCTTCCAAACCTGTTGTTGTCTACCGGATAAATCCATATTCCGTCAGAATACATCCGTACATCATAACCGAACATTTCCAGAATTTCTCCGTGACTTTTTCCAACAGCTAAATTTTTTGTGATAAGATCCCGGATCAGCCTTTTTCTTTTTCCCGGATTCAGCTTCCATATGTTGCTGTTAAACGGCTGATTGTTGAAACTGAAGACAGAAAATACATTTCTTATAATTTTTCGCATGAATCTTAAAGTGAATTTTACTTATTCTTTAATGGTTTAAATATCCGGTGTCTTAAAAAAGGCTCCATTATGCAATGGTGCCCGAGGGCAAGCCCGGAATCAGATGGGTTGTTTTAATAAAATTTAATTCCGGATCACAGGTTACAAATTTGATTCCAATTTTAATAAAGAGGAGATATTATTCCGCTCTGAACGGATGAATTTTTCTTAACATTTCATATTCGCTTTTTCAGCGGATATAATAAAGGGCAACGATGGTTTCCGGAGATGAATTTTTATTATGGCTTATTTGAGTAAACGGCCATTCAACGGAATGGAACTGTCACTTCAAAAAACTCAAAATAAAGAACAGAGACCTTAAATAGAAGGCCATACAGACTTTAAGATCTCTGCTTTTTTGGAAAAGTGGGGGCAAAAGTGCCGGACATCAGACCTTTTTGAGGATCATATCAGCAATATTATGTCTACATTTGTGAAAGAGTCCGATTATTGCTTTTATGTATTTATGGTAATAAAAAACTGATTATGAAGTATTCAGCATTTATCGTTTTGCTTTTTCTCACTGCCTGTAAAGATCATGAGGCCCAAAAATTCTGTGATGATCTGGAAGCGGCAGAACAGCGGGTGTATCAAATCATGGTTTCAGACGGTGCCGAAAAAAAACGCCTGCAGGCATTGGTCGACGGCCAACCTCAGCTGGCAAAAGAGATTACGTTGGGTCAGATTAACGGCTTAGACCGGATTATTGGCGAGATCCAACGATACGATGTAGATGATATCGACAGTGCCCGGGCAGTGAAAAAATCTACCCTTTCCTATTACAGGGCCTACAGAGGATATAAACTGCTGGATACCGTGGATGCCTATTTACTCAGGCAGTCCCTACATAAAATAAACAATGTGCAGCAGACTACCGCTTTCAGACTATCCAGGATTGCAGAAACAGCACGTGTTGAAAAACTTGATCTCACAAGAAACAGGCTTATAGAAAAATTTAAACTTCTTCACCGGATAAAATGAAAAAGACAGGGCAATGAAATACTCGGAAACGGTTATCACAATGTCCGATGGGGAAAGATATTCCCGACACTCAAAAGATTTACAGATCATTCTAATTAAAAAGACCATGCCGATAAACCAGATGCCTCCGGACGGAGGAATGTTATATAAAGAGACAGATATGGCGCAGTTTTTTCACCGCTACCGCACGAATCCCTTCGTGTGGTTGTCTGATTTCTAAACACTTAAGTTAATTTAAGTATAACTTTACGCAGAAGAAGTACACGTAAGTTCTTTGAAAATCATTGATTTTCTTCTGAAGTACACTAATTCTGCGGTATTTTCTTCCCCGAAAAAGTCCTTAACCAAAAGTTCCCGCCACTGGCAACCGGTTTTCAGCCGTTTTATCATGGTCTGAATTATTTTGCCAAGTCAAACTTCGTAGAAAATCCCCTTTGCCCTCTGCTTAAATGGGGTAAAATCCATTTCTCTATTTTATCTTTGCTGATGAGTTCCAGATTATTGGTCTTTTACATTGCAATCCAAAGTTGCTAATTTTATCGGAACTCTTTTTCTGAATAAGTTTAAACAACTTTAAAACATAACCGTGCATTTCCAGTATATGAGGTTATAATTTTTTCTATATTAGAAGAAGCATTTTCGTACTCGTTTACGGATGTCTAGAAAAATGGCATGTGTTTGTGTTTTTCAAATTGAAGCATGTCTGTAAGTATCATTCTAATTAAAAAGACCATGCCGATAAACCAGATGCCTCCGGACGGAGGAATGTTATATAAAGAGACAGATATGGCGCAGTTTTTCCCTGAGCCGTTCAATGCCGTTACTGCCGTATTTTTTTTAGCCATAGCCATTTTCTGGACTGTTAAAATGAAAGGTAATTTCAGAAAATATCCCTTTTTAACCTACTGCTTAGCTTTATTATATATTGGTGCGATAGGAGGGACGGTTTACCATTCCTTCAGACAGTGGCCGGTATTTATCATGATGGATTGGCTGCCCATTATGTTACTGTGTTTGTCTGCCGCATTTTATTTTGTGGTGCAGAGCACCAGATGGTTTTATGCTGGGGTAATGGTGCTGGGATATCTCGTGTTTATGCTAGTGTCGAGAAACTGGATTTTCGCTGGTAACCCTTCTCTGTTTATCAACGTCAATTACGCCGTCATGGCCGCACTGGTTCTTTTCTCAGTACTGCGTTACCTGGTTTACACGCAGTGGAAAGCCGGTCAATGGGTAGGTTTTGCTGTATTGTCATTTATTTTGGCCCTGACCTTCCGTATTGCTGATAAATGGGAATGGTTCCGCTTCGGAACCCACTTTTTATGGCATACCTTCGGAGCGGCGGCTACGTTTTGTATGTTTAATTATATTTACCTGACGAGGGATGAAGTTGGAAAGGGGTAGTTAGGTTTTATTTCGGTTGCTCAAAGTGTCATGACTTTGAGCATGTAAATAGGATTCTTTTCTTTAGACTTGCTCTAAAGTTGGAGACTTTGGAAAGCTATTAAAACCTCTACTGAAGCCGAACAAGTCACTGGAAAGTAACAATTTATAATAAAAGTTTACACATATTGTAAACTTTTTTTGTATATTTGTTAGGCGATGTAGGTCTTAAATAAAACTACGGGTGAGAAACATGCTGCAACAATAACTAAAATTGATGCTGCTGAAATTTCGCAAATTAATAAGACAAAATGGTTTAATTTTAATTGGAACAAAGAAAAAACCTCTCATGTTTATAAATTAACAGCAGAGAATAAAGAAGAACCAATAGGACTGCTGTCGATAGAGGAGCGGCCACGGGATTACGCTTTGGAAATCAGGCTTCTGGCGGTCTCCAAAGAAAATGTGGGTAAATCGAAGAAATACAGTCGTATTGCAGGTTGCCTTATTGCATTTGTATGCAAAGAAGCATTTAAAAGAGGGTTTGAAGGATATGTATGCTTAAAGCCAAAAACAAAGCTTACAGCACATTATATAAAACAGTATGGACTACAGTCAACCAAAATGTATTTGATAACCGAAGGAGAAAATTCATTAAAATTAATTCAGGAATATGATGAAGACCAACAGAACGAAAATTGAGGGAACTGATTTTTCAAAGTTAACTGGTGAACAACTTGCAGATGCTTTTGTGTTCCCTGCGGATAAAGTTTTGAGCATGAAGGAGAAAAAAGAAGAGGAGGAATTTTGGGCAGCACGTCGGAACCAATTTGAAAATCGCACGCATAAGCAAAAAATGTATTCAAGATTGTTACAGCTCAAGTTTCAATTGGAAGATTATATAAATAGCAACCAATATGAGGAAGCATTTAGTTTTGGATTTTTTTTAAATGAGTACGTTAGCAGACAGGATAAAAAAGATAAGGACTTTGCTGTTGAAGTGGATGTAAAGCCCGCTGTACTGAGTCAATATATTAACAATCATCGAAATCCGACAGATGAGTTTATCATCAGGCTGGAATTACATTCCAACGGGATGATTCCTGCAATAAGTTGGTTCAAGGTCATGCAGAAAGATAAAGAACATGAGATCATGACAAGTCAGAAATTAAGAAATGAAGAAAGCAAGCATGTTAAAAACAGACTTGGATTTGCTTATTAGCTTTCGGTTGCTCGAGAACTTCAATACCGTATAAGTTAAAATTATTGTGGGAATTTTGGTGCAGCCTAAAGTTGTTTTTTGTTATGCCGCTAAGTTTTATAGCTTTATAATCAAAAAAATTACAATTAGACATTAAAGGGTACCGAAAGCTGAGCTTCCAAACTTACGTCTTATCCTGGAGATTATCTTGCTTTTCTATTCATGCTTTCCATTCCATTAATTCCGTAGAAATCTATTTTTTCAATCTCCATATTGGAGAAGATCTTAGCGATGTCCTCATTCCATTCTCCATGGAATTGTTCTGTTAACTTTTCGATCTCACCCGGAATTTTATTTTTAAAAAGTATTAATATGGTTGGAAATTGATAGTGATTATTGACAGCGTATATTCTATTTTCATTATTGGTAAAATAGATTCTTAATAGGTAACTTTCCTTACTGTCAAAAATTTTACTGTCATAGGCAAACATAGAAATGTTGATATTTCTACCTTTCAATAAGTTATAAAAATCAGAAAATTTTTGATGGTTAAATGCGGTTTTACTTGCAGCCGCATTCTGTAGCTTCGGAGTGATTGTATTATAAAATCTTGAATATTCTACTTCCTGCGCTTTACCCATTTGTAATGCCATTGCAGAAAAAGAAATAAATAATATTTTTGGGAGAAGTTTCATCTACAATTCATTTAATTATTTAAGTTTGAAAATAACTCTAAAACCAAAAATAGCTAGTCTTTAGGCGATATTATTACAAATTTCCGTAAATAAAAAATCCCAACTCGTCAGGATTTTCTCTTATTTTGATTTTTGAATTCTTTCTGTAGCTGATCAATTTCACTTTCAATCTTTTTGACCTCTTTTTCATTGAGTTTCGTAAATAAATGTAAGAGATCAATTTCAAGAAAATTACAAAATGTAACAAGGCTTTCAATAGTTGGATTTGTTTCTGCTCTTTCAATTCTACCAACATGGTTACTTGAGATATTAAGCTCATTTCCAAGCTGAAACTGTGAAAGTCCTCTTTTAAGCCTATATAGTTGAATAAGCTTTCCAATTTGAAATTTTAATTCTTCTATTTCCCATTTATACATTTAGTAAATTTTGGACTTTCTAAAATTTTTCATCAACACATATATGTGTTTTATTATTTTTTTTTCTTACATTTGTAAAATAAGCTACAATAAAGTAGCTTTGCGATACTTCAAAAAATAAAAGAAGCTATTGCTTAGAATCTTGTAATAGAAAACTGGTAATTTTTAAACACACAAGACAATAGGCAAGAAGCTCACGACCTAGGCGTGGGCTCTCTTATTTGTGTGTAAGGTATACCAGTACCCCTATTACTGATAATGTAGAGTCCCATGCCGTTTTATTTCATGCTGTTCTGTCTTTCTACAATCATCTTTTCTAAGCCGCTTCACAACATACAAATATCATGATACGATACAGTGGAGTGTACAATCCATTGCGGCTTCAGGGCTTTCACGGGACACAAATGTTATTTATTATTTTAATCTGTTAAGTGTGGAACTCCGGCGTACCGGTGTACGCCGGATGTTTTTACCAGGCAAGTGAAATCAAACGAATTCCATGCAGTAATGGAAGAGGATATCAATGACAGCTCTTTTACATTATTCAAAAAAAATGCAAAAACTTTATGAAAAAAAATACAGCAGATCCAGAAACCCTCTTTTGGACAGGCCCTAAGAAACGTGCTGGGTTACAGCTGTTGGAGAACTTCTTCCAGTTCAATGATCTGGTAACCACTAAAAAAAGGCTAAACGACATCATTCGCTACGCCATAAAAAAGGATGGTTTCATTGCGGAAGATCCGTCGGTGCTCTTTCAGTTTCACCAGTCGATGCGCTCGTTTGTGCGGGCAGGATATCTCCTGATGCTGAAGAAAAAGAACATCGTTTCAGCAGACTGCCGGAGAACTCCGTTCCTGTGATGTCCGGCTTGCTTTCGGAGCAGGAATACCTGGATCCGCTCTTGGTATTCAGTCAGGCCTATAAGGAATACACCATCAAGGAGTTCGATTACTTTATGTCCGGGATGGTTTATTTGTCGATGGGCATCTCTGATCACATTCCTGAAAAAAATATTATCAACCCGTACATTCATCTTATGAAAATGCTGGATGCCGCACACCTTATTCTTCAGAGAAGAAGCAAAAAGAGGATTGCCGGCAACCATCCGGAAGAAGGTGAGAGGTACATAAAAAGTTAGAAGTTTTGGATGAGGAGACCCATCATAAGTTAACAGGAATACCAGAAAATTAAGTTCACCACTGCTACCGCACGATTCCATCGTATGGTATTTATTATCTCACACCAAAGTACCTTTTAAAAAGCTTAAAAAATACCGCAGCATTAAGTGTACCTCAGAAGAAAATCAAAGATTTTCAAAAAACTTACGTGTACTTTTCTGTCCTAAGTATATGACTAAAATTAACTTAAATGGTTAAAAATCTCTTAGATTTTCTTCGTGGTTTACTACAGGCAACCACACGAAGGGATTCGTGCGGTAGCGGTGGTATATTACTTAAATTAACTTAAGTGTTTAAAAAAACTTTTACTGCTACCGCACGATTCCATCGTGTGGTATTTATTATCTCACAACTAAATACCCCTTTAAAAATCTTAAAAAATACCGCATAATTAAGTGTACCTCTGAAGAAAAATCAAAGATTTTCAAAAAACTTACGTGTACTTTTCTGTCCTAAGTATATGACTAAAATTAACTTAAATGGTTAAAAATCCTTTGGATTTCCTTGGTGGTTTACTACAGACAACCACACGAAAGGATTCGTGCGGTAGCGGTGGTATATTACTTAAATTAACTTAGGTGTTTAAAAAAACTTTTACTGCTACGCACGATTCCATCGTGTGGTATTTATTATCTCACAACTAAATACCCCTTTAAAAAGCTTAAAAAAATACCGCATAATTAAGTGTACCTCAGAAGAAAACCAAAGATTTTCAAAAAACTTCCGTGTACTTTTCTGTCCAAAGTATATGACTAAATTAACTTAAGTGTTTAAAAGTCCTTTGGATTTTCTTTGTCGTTTACTACAGGCAACCACACGAAGGGATTCGTGCGGTAGCGGTGAAATTCAGAGTCCGGTTCTTTTACGTTTGAAAGAAAGATGATTTACTTATATTTGCCCCGCAAAGCAAATCTAAATGTTTAAAAAAGTAATCATTGTACTGATCCTTGGCTTTTATCCGGCTTCCGGTTCGGCCCAGCAGGTCCGGCCTTCCAAATCATCTGACATTTACCGCGACCTTAAAACCCTGAAACACCTGCCTAAAGTTTTATACCTGGCAGCCCATCCCGATGATGAAAATACGGGATTGCTCTCGTGGTTAATCAACGACCAGAATGTGGAAACGGGCTATCTTTCTTTAACCAGAGGCGATGGCGGGCAGAATTTATTGGGAACAGAGCAGGGGGCAGCCTTGGGTTTAATCAGGACGCATGAACTTTTGGAGGCCAGAAAATTAGACGGTGCCCAACAGTTTTTTACCCGCGCGATTGATTTCGGATTCTCTAAAAATACGACCGATACTTTTAAACAATGGGATGCCGACAGCATTACAGCAGATGTTGTTTGGGTAATCCGTCAGTTCCGTCCGGATGTGATCATCTGTCGTTTTCCTCCGACTTCGGCGGCAGGACATGGACAGCATGCGGCTTCGGCAGTGATCGCAGAAAAAGCTTTTAAGCTGGCAGGCGATAAAACGGCATTCCCAGATCAGCTGAAATATGTTAATGCCTGGCAGCCCAAACGTGTGCTGTGGAATACTTTCCGGTTTGGTGCGGTGAATACCACGGCTGAAAATCAACTGAAAGTTACCGTCGGGCAATATGATGCGCAACTGGGAATGGGCTATGGCGAACTGGCGGGATTAAGCAGAAGCTTACATAAGAGCCAGGGTGCAGGCACACAGTCTGTAGCCGGTATCAGAACCGAGTATTTTTCGCATGTCGCTGGTGAGCCTGCAAAGACAACCCTTTTTGACGGGATTGTTAAAACGTGGACAACACGAGGACACGCGGACATCGATCAGTCATTGGATAAGATTATTTCCGATTTCAGTTTCAATGATCCGGAACGTAGCTTACCTGCTTTGCTTGCTTTACGGAAGAAGATAATGGCGCTACAGGATGCAGACCTCAAAAGTGATAAAATAAAATCTCTAGACCGCATTATTTTAAGCTGTGCGGGATTTATGGGCGAGGCGGTTACCGGTCAGGCTGAAGCAATTGCCGGGGATCATCTCAATTTCAGACTCAATGTAATTTCGAGGGCGACACATCCTGTCGTTTTAGAAAATGTAAAATGGTTAAATCAATCAGAAAGCTTCAACAGAAAACTGTCAAGAGATTCTTTAATTACCATAGATCATAAAATTCAGATTCCAGCGGATGCAGCACTTACCGAACCGTACTGGCTGGCAAAACCGGCCACGAACGCGGCCACCTTTTCTGTTCCGAGTGATACTTTAATCGGTTTACCGGAGGCAGAGTCACCCCTGAATGTATTGCTTGGTTTAAGAATCGGTTCGGAAAAGTTTGAGGTTCAGCTTCCTTTGTCGTTTAAAAAATTAGACCCGGTGCGCGGTGATGTAGTGGAAGCCCTGCGCATTGTTCCTGCATTGGAACTGAAATTTACACAGCCACTTTACCTGGCCAAAGAAAATGAAGATTTACATTTAAGTTTAAATGTCAAGATTAATTCTGATAAACAGTTCAATAAAGGTATTTTAGACCTGACGTACAAAGGGGAGCGGTTAGGCGGCAGTGAATTAAAATCTATTAATGGAAAAGATTTTACGGTCGACTGTATAATTCCGAAAAATAAGCTTGCCGCAATCAATTCAACCCGTGTACAACTGGATGCCGACTTTGTTGCAGATGGTGTACCATATCATAAAAAACAGGTGCTTATTCAGTACCCGCATTTACCCTCTTTACAATACTTCGCACCTGCAGCGGTCACCGTGATGAAAGGTGATATTCAGGCGAAGGTAAAAAAAGTGGGGTATATAGAAGGAGCGGGTGATTTCGTTCCTGAATTTCTGCGCATTGCCGGGATACAGGTAGAGGTTCTGAAAGATGAAGATTTCTATGGCAACCCTGATGGATCTGCCGGAAACAGCAGCCGGAATAAGCTGTCACAGTATGATGCCATCGTATTGGGAATCCGTGCCAATAATACGGAGAAAAAGCTGGGCCGCTGGATGCCTTTTTTATGGTCTTACGTAAAAGACGGTGGGAATCTGGTGATGCAGTATAATACCAACCAGGATGCAACGGTGGACCAATTGGGAATGTATAACTTCAGCATTGCGAACAAACGGGTTACCGAAGAAAATTCGGCGGTTACAATCTTAAATCCCAATCATAAATTACTGAACGATCCGAACAGAATTACGGCGGAAGATTTTAAGGGCTGGGTGCAGGAGCGTGGTGCCTATTTCCCGGTTCAGTGGGATGGCGCGTATGAGCCGCTGTTTGAAATGCACGATACAGGCGAGGAGCCTCTCCGGGGATCTACTTTATACGCCAGGTACGGCAAAGGGAATTTTATCTATACCCCATTGGCATTTTTCAGACAGCTGCCTGCGGGGAATGTCGGGGCGGCCCGTTTATTTTTAAACTTTTTATCTGCACAGAAGAACTGATGAAAAACCAACTTAAAAACTGGAATACCTGGTACCTGCTGCTAGCGGTGGCACTGGCCGTTCAGATCATATTTTATTATTTATTTACTAAATTCTGGGCATGAGTACAATAGACTGGACTGTTCTTATTTTTACCCTTGTTGCAGTGGTGGTATACGGCGTATTCATCGGTCGTGGCCAGAAAAGCAACGAATCTTACCTGAAGGCCGATAATAAAATGCCCTGGTACATTGTGCTTATCGGAATTATGGCTACACAGGCCAGTGCCATTACCTTTCTTTCGGCACCGGGCCAGGCGTATACCGACGGGATGCGATTCGTTCAGTATTATTTCGGTCTGCCTCTGGCAATGATCGTAATCTGTATCACATTCATTCCTATTTTTCAGCGCTTAAATGTTTATACCGCCTATGAGTATCTGGAAAACCGGTTTGATAAAAAAACAAGGGTACTCACTTCACTTCTTTTTCTTTTCTCCAGAGGCCTGTCAACAGGAATCAGCATCTACGCTCCGAGCATTATCCTGTCGAGCGTTTTAAACTGGAATATTTATTTAACCAATGTTTTAACAGGAGGCATTCTGCTGATCTATACCTATGTCGGCGGTGCAAAGGCAATCGCTCATACCCAGAAATTACAGTTTCTCATTATCCTGGGAACCATGGCTTTTGCCGGGTACCTGCTCATTGAAAATATGCCGAACGGAATCGGTTTTACAGACGCGCTATATCTGGCGGGAAAATCCGGAAAGCTTAATGTCATCACTACAGAATTCGACTGGAAAGATAAATACAATATCTGGAGCGGGCTGATCGGCGGTTTTTTTCTGGCATTATCTTACTTCGGGACCGACCAGAGCCAGGTCGGAAGGTATATTACGGCGAAAGACAATACCAACGCCAAAATGGGACTGCTGCTGAACGGACTGGTTAAAATTCCGATGCAGTTTGCGATTCTTCTCATCGGTGCCCTGCTTTTCGCATTCTTCTCCCTGAAACCGGCTCCGATTTATTTTAATGAACGTTCTTATCAATATCTAAAGGACACACAACCCCAGCAGGCTGCGGTTTTCGAGAAAGAACATCAGCATTTACAGGTAAAATTTAATGCAGAGTCGAAAGAGATTTTAAAGCTGAAGGAAACGCATTCCCCACAACTCAAAAAAGCGGTGCAGGATTTTAAAAATACACAGACTGAGGTAAAAGCACTTCACGGAAGAGTAGAGGAAGCGATCAATCATTCCAGCTATAATGCGGAGAAAACGGATACCAATTATATTTTCCTGTACTTTGTGAAAAATACCCTGCCTGCAGGCATGATCGGTTTACTGTTTGCCGTCATTTTCCTCGCCAGCTGGGGTTCCATTTCCGCAGCGCTGAATTCCCTGGCCGCCTGTTCCCTGAAAGACGTCCATCTGATATTCCGAAAAGAAATTCCTGATGATGAAACGGAACTGAAGTTCAGCCGGCTGCACACTTTAGCATGGGGCTTATTCTCAATCGGTGTCGCCATGTTTGCCACGCAGATGGGTTCCCTTATCGAAGCGGTGAATGTTTTAGGATCTCTTTTCTACGGTCCGATACTGGGGATTTTCCTGGTTGCCTTTTATTATAAGAAAATCAACGGCTCTAATGTATTTATTGCTGCCATTTTATCAGAAATGACTGTTATTGCCGTGTATCAGCTCGATATTGTTTCTTTTCTGTGGCTCAATGTCATCGGGGCAGCGGCAGTCATTATATTTTCGGCCATCGGGTTGCTGTTTTATAGATCGAAAGCAGTAAATTCGTGAATGGAGAATGGGGGAAGGAGTGAAGAGGAAAGAATAAAGAATAAAGAAGTAGGAACAAAGAGGAAGGATATAGAGTGAAGAATAAAGAACAAACAAATAAATATAAGTATTATGAAAACAATCCTTAGATCTGCTACCGTCCTTGTTGCTGCAATGACGATGTCTGTAAACGCTTTTGCACAGGACACGAAAAAACCTGCCAGCCCTGCGGCTACGGCTACAGGAAAAATTAAAGATGCAACGGTTACCATAGCCTACAGCAGCCCTTCTGTAAAAGATCGTAAAATCTGGGGCGATTTGGTGCCTTATAATAAGGTTTGGCGTGCGGGTGCCAATGAGGCCACTACCTTTGAAACAGATAAAGACATTACCGTTCAGGGTAAAAAACTGCCTGCGGGTAAATACAGCTTTTTCTTAATGCCAAAAGAAAGCGGAACGTGGACTGCGATTTTTAATAAAGAGCCAAAACAGTGGGGCGCTTATAAATACGAAGAAGGAAAAGATGCTCTGCGCGTAGATGTAAAAACAAAAGCGTTAAAAGCGAAACAGGAAACTTTAATATATAAAGTAAACAGTAACGGATTCACTATGGACTGGGATCAAATCTCGGTTCCCGTGGAGATCAAATAATTAAAGTATAAGTAATCAGAATCCCGGATAACCGGGATTTTGTTTTATAGTAAAGCTTTTATGGTTAGGGAAGGTGCTGCAAAAACTTTTTATGTATTTCTTCTCTGATATACTTTTCATCCTCTTCATTTAAAAATCCCAGGGGTGCATAATCTGTGTATTTCTTTTTAAAATCTTCAGCGATTTTATGGTATACCTTGTCCTTTTGGATGTATGGGGAGTTATACCAGTTAATTTTTTCAAATTCTCTCTGAATATCATTAAAGAATATTTTAAAATAGCCTCTGTCTTTAATTTCCCTTTTCCACGTCAGAAGCCAGTTGATCTGGCTGGCTATGGTATTGGTATTTTCAGGATATCTCAACTCCTGTTTTAAGAAAAATCGCGGATTTTCGTTGTTAAACCGGCAGATAAGATCATAATCTTTACCCATCCTCTCATTAAAATCTGAAAGGTTAAGCCGGGCAATTTTAATATTCTCTGCATTTTTGTCGATCGTTTCCTGGGAAACACCCTTTTCAAAAGAAATTATATTCAAAACGAAGTTTTTTGTTTCACAAATATAATGAAGAAATTGCGGACTGCTTTTTAAGTTTTAAAAGAATATATGCACAAGGATTGGTGGGTGAGAGATTGTCCGTTCTCACCTGTTTTGATAGTGAATCATGAGTTTCATAAAAGTCTGAACGTTATCTGTGCACCGGAAATTGATATCGGAATCACTCATAATATATCGAAGCAGGGAATTTTAGCCTGGAATGGGATTGTCTGTTTCAGGTTAATCGTAATGGATATGTAAAAAGCCGGCGATGAAGATCAGTGCCGGCTTCTTTTGCTGTAAACAGCAATTTGATTTTTAGAGTAAATATCCTATGTTCATACAAATGATCCGGAAATCCTGTTATCAGTTGATAGGAAGAGCATACATCTGGTTTTCTGCCCAGGTTGATCCTCCAAAATTATCAATGGTACCCGTATAGCCATTAACAGCTACGCTTCCGGCCCAATAATAATAAACTTTTGCAGAAGATGAAGTATTATTTAATATCAGAGATCCTGAAACAAGACCAAACTGAGTAGCTGGCCCCCAGATTCCACTCATAAGATTGGAACCTACGATGTCCGGCGTAAATACAAAAGTAGTGGGACTGTCTGAAAAGCTGCTGCGTACCCAGACAGACTGGCCCGTTGGCATATTAACGAAATTTGTAACCAGCTGAGTTGTATTAACAATATATTTGCTGTTGGCCGGAATGGTAATCGTGGTTCCGGTATAATTATAAGCTCCCCAGTTGGATGGATTGAGATTAACACCGGTTGCAGAAAAAACGGCCTGTATTACCGGAGCAGATGGGGCGGGAAGTGCCTGCTTTCTGATGAGCCCATCGTTATCTGCGGTAAGCATGACAGTACCTCCGGCGGAAGGAATATTTCGGACACGGGCACTACCGTCGACATCCAGACGTTGGGTAGGAGTCGTGGTACCGATTCCGACATTTCCCGCCTGATCGAAAGTTGTGGTGGATGTAGTACCCGATATGCTCAGTGAATTTCCATTATTGGAAATTGTAGTAGCCTGCCCGAGAGATCCTCCCAGGATCACATCATTGCCCGAAAGCGAAACGCCGCTCCTCGCATTGATGGTTTTATCAAGCTTCTGCCAGACATTTCCGTCAAAGTAGTAATATCCTGCTGCATTGATATTGACCGTCTTAGGACTTGATACTGAAACAGCGGAAGATGCATAAACTATAATCCCCGTCTGATCAGAAGTATACTGATTATCGGCTGATTTTATCTGTTCTCCTGTAAGCCTGGGAAGAAGAAAACCTTCAGGTAATGTTCCGTCCGTACTTTTTGCTGATACATCCAGTGTTCCTTTAGGATTTTGGGTATTGATTCCCACCTGGGAATAGAGAACCGCTGAAAACAGAGTAGCAACTATAACCGATGCATGTTTTTTCATGTTTAAAAGTTTTAAAATGATTTATTTTATAAAATAAAGTGAATATTTACTATAGTAAGACTGTTGATTATTTTCCTCTAGTATAAGAATAATGCAATGCATATTAATTTTAAAGGCGCAAATATACTGATAAGTTGTATTAAAGCTAATAATTAAAGACTTATTTGTGTAAAATATTCAAAAGATGAGAATAAATGCCGATCACGGGACACAGGATATTATTGGATAACGTTTTGAATGACATTTCATAAAAATTCATACAGAAATCTATAAAAACACCTGCAATATTCCTACAGGTGTTGTCATCCGGTATACTTACTGGCCTAAATAAATAAAAGTGTTTACGGCAAGATAGGCAGACTGGTTGTTCAGGGTTTGCCCGGATCCCAATGTAGTGGACGTTGTTCCGGTAAAGGTATGGCTATGGTCCGGGGCAGAACCTGTAATGCCTACTCCGACACCGCCAAATAACGTGGGACTCGCAGTACCTCCATGTCCGGAGCCATCATTGCCTGTACTGGTGCCGGCATATAAAAAGGCACCTCCCGTATCTGTGTTATGCGTGTGTGCTCCTGCTGATAAGGCCGTGCCGGCAACAGTAGAGGTTAAGCTGATATTAGGAAGGTTGCTTTGTGAAATGGCGAATGAATTACTTCCCCCGGTAGTACCTACATTTTCTGCCGTGCTTCTGGTTTTCAGAGTTCGGTCTGTAGCATCATATAAATTGGTGGTTAGGCCTAAACTTGTTGCTGCTGCCTGCGCACCGGCCGGAAGCGTAGAAATGGCCCTGCCGTTCAGCAGGTACCAGCCGTCGTGATCTGCTGACTTAAATGACTGGGTAACACTTCCCAATGGGTGCGACAACAGGGTTTTGTTGATTTTTTCCCAGGCAGTTCCATTATAAAAATAGAATCCGCTGGCATCGATATTCTGGGCTTTTGCTGTCTGAGTGCCTGTGGTATAATCATTAACATATATCATGGTGGATATTTCCACGGTACCCATATTCTGTGCACGCTGGCGGTCTACTCTCGGGATTAGCATCCCATCTGTATTCGTGGTCGTTCCTGTAGGGTTTTTGGCATTGATATCCAACGTTGAAAGAGGAGTGGCAGTATTGATTCCGACCTGGCTGCAGGCCGTACCAAAAACTGATAATAATATAACTGATAATAATGATTTGCTATTCATGATTTTGCTTGAAGAGTATTATAAATAATAACAGATTATTCACCTAAATAAATAAAAGTATTGACCGATAAGTAGGGAGACCTGTTATCAACTGACACACCACTTCCCCCGAGAGGGGTTGTTACCGTTCCGCTGAAGATATGGGTGTGGACGCCCGCAGCAGCCGTATTGGCTCTCGAGTTTACCCCTCCCCAGGCACCGTTTCCGGCATTACCATAGCCGGTTCCGTTGTTTCCGGCACTTGTTCCGGACAGGAGGTAGGCGCTCCCTACGGCAGGGTTATGCGCGTGGGCTCCCGCTGCGGCAGTAGTTCCGCTGGTATTGTTGGTAAGTGTTATATTGGGTAAATTACCCTGTGAGATGGTCAGTACATTACTTCCTCCCGCAGTTGCCACATTTTCGGTGGTATTTTTTGTTTTCAGAACCCTGTCTGAAGCATTCGGGATGTTGGCTGTGAAACCTAACGCCTGTGCCCTGGCCTGCACTGCAGCCGGGAAAGCAGAAACAGCTCTTCCGTCCAGCAAATACCAGCCGTTATGGTCAGTTGCTCTTACTGAATATTTTATATTTCCTGTAAGCGCGCTTTTATCGGTATAAAACAGCTTTTCCCACTGGCTGCCATTGTAATGGTAGAAGCCCGTATTATCGATGTTCTGGGCTTTTCCCGTCTGAGTTCCCGTCGTGTAATTATTAATGTAGATGATCGTAGACCTTTCAACGGAAGCCATGTTCTGGGCCCGCTGCCGGTCTACCCGGGGAATTAAAATTCCATCTGCTTTGGCAGAGGTCCCTGTAGGATTGACTGCCCTGATATCTAATGTTGACTGAGGCGTGGAAATATTAACGCCCACCTGTCCGTATGCGGTATTCACCAGTGCCAGAAATGCCGCTGATGAAAAAATTATCGTTTTTTTCAAGATGTCTGATAAATTTTTTGATTTTAATAAGGGTAGCGGTGTTGCTTTTATTCACCTAAATAAATAAAACTGTTTAGAGCAAGGTAAGCAGACCGGTTATCTATGGGCTGACCGGATCCTCCCAGTGGAACCTGTACTGCCTGGGATACCGTATGCGTGTGTGCTCCGGCAGTTCCTGTGGTTTGAAACGCGCCTGTCCCTCCCCAGGCACCGGCTCCTCCTCCGCCATATCCTCCGCCTGCCAGTCCGGTAACTAAAAATCCGCTGCCTTTATCAGAAGTGTGTGTATGGCTGCCTGCAGAATTTATGGTAATGTTTGCGTTCCCCGCCAGTGAAACGTTAGGTAAATTACTTTGTGAAATGGTGATAGAGCCATTACCGCCTACAGCTCCGATATTTTCGGACGTACCTCTTGCTTTGAGGGTTTTATCGGTTGCGTCGAATAAATTGCCTGCCAATCCAAGGCTTGCTGCTGCCGACCTGGCATTGGCAGGAAGGCCTGCGATGGATCTCCCGTCCAGCAGATACCATCCTTCATGATCAGCTGTTCTGGCAGAATACTGAATGTCTCCCAAAGAATAAGATCGGGAGTCGAAATTAAGCTTTTGCCAGACACTTCCGTCGAAATAGTAAAATCCTGTTACATCTATATGAACGGCTGTTCCGGTATTGGTCCCCGTTGATATATCATTCACATATACCATTGTAGAAGTTGCTACGGTAGCCATATTTTGTGCGCGCTGTCTGTCGATGTGGGGAATAAGAATTCCATCGGTCTCTGTTACTGTACCGGTAGCATTTTTTGCCACGATGTCCAGTGTTGCCTTCGGATCGCTGCTGTTGATTCCCACCTGGGAATACACGAAGCTCCCTGCCAGGAATAATGCTGTTGAGTATAACTGTTTCATTAATTGTTTTCTTGTTTGTAATGATTAAGATTTTCAGGTATTATTTAAAAGCACGATCCGCTGAATTTTGTGAATAGTGTTAATTCCCCTCATTAGTATAATTGGAGTAAGACCTGCTTCTTTAATTGATCATCGGAATGGTTACTGATCTTCGAAGTGAAAAGCAGAAATATTCATTCTGAGTTCACCATAAATAAGACCAGGGTCATGATTGAAAATAAAATCTCTGAAAAAATAGTAATGCTTCATACCTTAATTAGTTTAAACCTGAGATCTTTACGGGAAATATTGTATGATTAAATAAAGACCTGCAAAGCTACTGCATTTTGGTTGATATATTCATGAAAAAATGATGATTTTTAAAATATTATTTTACCATTTTCAATGCATTAATAAATATTTTTAAGTCCCTGATTAAGCGTGTTTTTTATTGGAATTACTGGTGTGTTTGGCTGTTGAGGTCAGAATACGATGAATTTTTCCTTATGAATTTGTTTATAACAGGTATCTAAACCGTAAAACAGCTGTGTGAAATGCCTGATACATATGTTTCAACATCTGGGGTTGAGTGTATATAGGCAAACTTTTACCCGATCGCAAATCAGAACGTTAAAAAGATAAGATACATCTCAAAAAATCATGATTATATGTCAGGACATAAAATTAAAATCAGTAACTTATCTACTGAAGATTTTAGAATGATTTATTTAAATCAAATAAGTACAGAATCTATAAACATTCCTTACATTCCAACATTATGACACTGAGTGAAATAGAAAGCGAATACGGATTTACATATCCTGAAATTTACAAGCAACTGGAACAGGATGGAATGCTTGATGTCGGAGAATACAGCCCGGCATGGTCCGATACGGTTTTTCCCAGGCTGAAGGAAAATCCTACACTTTTACTGTTCAGCTATGATTTTGAATTACTCAATACGGAAGCAGTGAGTGAAGCGATTGAAGAACTGACTGATCCTGATGATTACAGGCAGATTAAGCCTGAATTCAGGTTTGTTCCGTTTGCGCAAAGCGGTGGAGGCGACCATTTCTGCTTTTCCCTGAATGAAAAAGACGGTGACCATATTCCTGTGGTATTGGTTTGGCATGACAGCAACGAAGTAAATTATCTTGCCAGGAACCTGCAGGACTATATTTTCAGAGCTTTACTTACCGATATGTCGGACCAGGATATTTATAATAAGGTTAGTGACGAAGAATTTAAAAATAATTTTAACCGTAGTCTGAAAACCCATACAAAATATCTGACCGAAAAGCAGACCGCTATTTTGCAGAATGTACTTTCAAGAGATATTATTGACTATGAGACTGAACTGCCAAAGGGTAGAAAAGAGAAACACAGAGGACTGCTGACGGACATCGAATTAAATAAAATATTATCGGAAACAATTGGATTTGACAAATTAGATTCAACATTCGCATATGCTGATTGAAATGAAATATTCGGCGGTCAGTAATCATTAATAAACTTTAAAGCTGGCTGATCCCGGTTATACTGAAGAATCATTCCTGAACAGATTGAAGATTGAAAAAAAAATGAAGGGACTTATCAGCTCGAGAATTGATTTCTGCCTGCTTTATTAAGTATTATTATTTACGGTAGTGCTAAATTAAACGGGATGGTTTGTACGTAGATCAATCCGTTCTAATAGATGTAAATTATGACAAGAATACTGTAAACGTTTGTAAAGCAAATTACATTCTACACACTCACTTTTTTTAATGTTGAAACCATGTTTTTTGCAGAAATAACCACTCCTTCCATGTAACCGAAAACCCGGCCGACGTTTCCGTATTGGACAAGAAAAGTCTATCATTAAAATATCCGGATTGTAAAAGTGATTGTCCATTATTTTGATGGGGTCTGCTGACGATTTTCTATAAATGTGAAAAAATGGTAATATTAAGAACCTCTTACATTCACTTTAAACATGACGTTATTTTAATGTTTCTGAATATGTCATGTCGCCACCGCTGAAATCACAAAAAACAGGAGAAAAATTTCGTGTTACTCTATTTACTTCTGTTCAAAGGATTTCAGGGTGCCATTCTCATGATACTCAATATCATATCGTGAACGTTCATTCTGTATCGTCCTGGGAGACCAAATAATCTTATGATTCCTTTTTCCCGTAAAAATGACCTGATTCTCATTGTTGCTTCCTATTTCATTTCCTTTTTCTACGAGTACTTTGTAGACATTGTTTACATTTTTAAAGGGAATTTCATCCAGACTGACCAGGCGGGCTTTGATGTTATCACTCTTAGAAAGCACCACAGGTTCAGGCTCCTGCCATTGTCCATCTGCATAAGTATACTCATCTACAAAATCAGGGTTTTCAGGGGTCTGAATTTTGGCAATAATTCTTCCGTCAGGATAAAAATGAATATATTCAAAAATATTGATGGAAATTCCACGGAAGCGGGGGAGGTCGCGGAGCTGTTGTTCTGCAAGTTCCAGTTTCTCAGGCATCGAAGCAAAGGGTACACTGTTTTCCGTCCTGTTCTCCATATCCCGAAATTCGTCAGTATGACTTTTTGTGGGATTTCCTGCAGGTGTAGCAGGAGTCAGCGTATCATTAATACTTTTGTTAAAATCTTTGCAGCCCGTGAGAAAAACCGGAAGCAGCAGTATTAAAATATTTTTTTTCATTATATTTTCAGTTATTGATCTGATCATAAAAAACAAATTTTTCAGGCCGGTCCGAAAGGTACATGATCTCCCTGTGTTTTAGAGCCGAGACTTTGGCGATATCCAGTAACGAAACAATTTCTTTCTTTACCCCATGGATCTTCTTTCCGCCCTTATCCGTAAATTCCAAAGTAAATTCTACCTGTGGCTGTTCATTGATATAGGTTCCCGTTTGTTGTACCTGTACAATTTCGGCTATTGTTTTTTCTCCTTTAAATTTCAGTTCGAGAAGTTCCCGTCCTGTATTATTACCCATAATGAAAACTCTGAAAATAAGATAAAATATTCCCATGAATAAAATAAAGCATGCAGGGATCACCAGCAGCGGGTGAAACAGTTCCAGAAAACGCCAGCCCAACCCGCCATTCTCCGTAGTATAGGCATACAGATAATAAGCAGCTACACCACCGGTAAAAACAAGCCATAGCAACAGCAACACATAATTTACTTTTGAAGTTGACCCTTCCAGTAGCAAATAAGGATTGTTTTTAAATTCGGAATCAACTTTAAGGTAGATGTTCTTTCCCTTCTCAAACCTGTTTTCTTTAGGACGCACGTCATTGACCATCATGGTATGATGAATAACCGCTCCTGAGAAATTCATCATCTCTAAAGTTATCTGGCGGGATATAAAATTTTCGTGTTTTTTGAGAATTGCTGACTGTATGATCTTGGCCTGCACTCTTTTTCCATGCCGGTCTATATAGGCAAGATTTTTTTGGGCCAAAATGCCGTTCCTGATGATCAGCCATAAGGTAGTTCCGAGCACTGTCGTCCAGAGGAGAAAGCTAAGTCCCAGATAAAAAACGGCAAGCCTGCCGTTTTCGGTATTACTGCTGGTATGATAGGTATTGTAATAGATAATACATGGATGTACGAATATAAAATAGGCGATAAAAATGCCCCAGAATCCAATAAACCCGTTTTTCATTTCAAATTTAATTGATCTTGTTAATTTCTTATTTTGAAGACTTATCCGTTTGCAAATATCATACCTTAATACTTCGCGAAACGTTGTTATCAATAGAAAAATGCAACTTTAGGAGAGCGCTGTATTATCTTTAATTTTTTAATGGATCTGAAAAACAGGACAGTTTACATGCTCTCACAAGTCATTGCAATACTTCCTTTTTAGTGGGGCTTATCAGTTTCCCAATTTCCCCTAAAATTTTAAACACGACAACAGTAAATTTAATAAGAAAGAGCGGGGATGAACAATATCCGGAAATAAATTTTTATGATTTATATTCTGTTTTATATCTGATCATCAGTTGATTATTATTGGTATTAATAAAAAGGAAACATCATCACATCGATAATGTACAAGTTCCGGAATGTTTATTCAAGGATCTATAACCATATCATACCTTACCTGTTATTTGAAAGACATATCCGTTTTATAGCAATATTTTAAAACAGTATGATCTTCCAGAGCCCGTCTGAAATTTTTCTTATCATGATCAATTATACCTTGTTGGGTACCAAATCTTTTCAGAAATTTTTCAGTTGGATTTTCCAGTTTTTCAGTAAAGGTATTACAAACAAGACATTTTTTATCAACCATCGTACTAAGTACTGATTTTCTGCTACAAATCGGACACTTTTTTAAGCTATTGCAAAGCTGGTGAATTTCTTCAACCTGGGATTTTGTAAGCAGGCCTGTGGGTAATTTTCTAAGTAATTTAAAAAAATTAAAGGATCCAGTAGAAAAGGAAATATAATCTCTTGCATCATATTCTCTGGAGATTTGTTCTTCAGGCGAAAGTCTGTTTAAAGTAATATGAAAACTTTCGTAACCATCGGTTTTCCATTCCACATGATTTATTTCGGACCAAAAGACATGGTATCTTTTTTCTTTAAAATAAGAAAATCCATTCTTATCAATATTGCTGATCCTGTACTTTTTCAAATATTTCAGATAACATTTTTTGCAGAAATAGAAATCACCATAACCCTCTACCTTTCTTCTGCTTCCACAGTTTCCACAAGTAGACTCCAAAATTTTGATATACCTTTTCAGGATTTGTTCGAGTTTGGGACTGACTTCTGTATGAAATCCCCGAAAAGTCATACGGCCCCAGGACTCTTTATAATCCAAAGGTTGCTGAAAAGTCCATCCGCTGGCAATAAGTTCTGCAAACATTTTTCTTGCCTGCTTTTCCCATCCGGAAAATAAATCCTTTACTACTAAACGGATATAGGAATTCTGATTGAAATTGTCAAAATTGAAATTCCTTCTGCTTAGTTCCATTTTCATTTGGAAATAAGCATCCTCATTATAGTGTACTTTATCCATAAAAAACAGATAAGCCAGGTAGTCTGTCTTAGTGTTGTGAAAAGGATTCATTGCTGTATTTTTAGTTTAAAAAAGAGCAAAAGTACTCAAATCCGATATATATATACTAACTTGTTGTAAACTGGTAAATTTTAACCAAAACTCTACATACATGTTTCGAAACCGCACGAGATGACAAGTAAAACAGAAGAAGGTATAAACATCAGATCCGAAGCTTAATTTCGGACTAAATGATTTGACAACACGGTTCGTTTGTTAATAATGTATTTATTTTGGAAAGAATATTGGTATTCCTCAGTTTTTTTATATTTTTGAAACGTTATAAAAACTAATAGTATTATAAAAAAACTTATGACTACGATCCTACTTTAGGAAAATCCGCAGGATATACGATCAGTGTTGTAAAAATGTAAAAAGAATGATTATGCTCAGGTTTCTTATTGTTACTTTCTCTGTGTTTTCATTATTTCTTAATTCTCAAACCACAGATCTCAGGGAAAAATGTTCTATAAAAGAAACTTTTTTTAAAGAACTATTGGCCGTAAATGATAATACAGTTAAATGTTTAGCCAAAAATTCCGATAAAAGTAAAACTATTTTTTTCACCTTTGCCAGGTGGTGTGCGCCATGCATGTATCATCTTAATGATTTTATGGCACTGGAAGAAAATTATGATGTAGATCTGTATGTTCTTCTGGTTGACAAAGAAAATCATCATTTTACTGATCTGGCAAGAAAATATGTATCTGAAACTTTTCCAAAAGCCAAAATAGCTATCATTGGCGATGTTCCGGGTAGAGGAAGAAGTAAAAAATACAAAGATTTTATGGATGCGATTACTCCTTCAAAGTTTGAGAAGATAGATGATATGTCTAAATATATTGTCATAAACAAAACGGGCGAGGTAGAACTCGTAACCTCCTGGAAAGATTCCAAGGGTGATCCGGATTGGACAGACAGTAAACCAATGATCAACAGATTGATCGTACCTTTAATAAGTAAGAAATAAGCATAATAAAAAACGAAGCTTCCGGATTTTTTTCGGGAGCTTTTTATTTACGGCAGGGCGTTCCATGCCCGTCTCTGTAATTTTCCACTGATGTTTTTACCGTACTTTCTTTGTCCAGATGGCTATTCGGATCTGCATCCGGCATGTGCGCAACAGCTTTCTTGTGTAGTTTCTGCAGAAAGATTTCCACTCTTAAAAGATTACAGGACCCCCAGTTGTTTATCATTCTCCTCCATCTATCATAACTATATAGATTTAAATTAATAAAAGCTAATAAGGCCCTCTATTTCTTAAAAATGAAAGTTTAAACAGATTAATTACGATCTATTTACACGTTTGTCAAAATCTACAATCAGAAATTGTACCTGATTAGTTTAACCGTTCGTATTTCAGTTAAGTATTGCCGGGATTCTGTTAATGGTATCTCTGAGGGTTGTTGCAATTTTGTACTTATAATTTAGACAATGAAAATAACATTAACAGGTTCTCTTGGGAACATCGGAAAACCACTCACTCAGTTATTGGTATCGGCCGGACATCAGGTAACGGTAATCAGCAGTAAAGAAGAAAGAGTTTCAGAAATAGAATCCTTCGGTGCAGTTGCGGCCGTAGGAAGCATTCAGGATGCTGAATTTTTAACGGCGATATTTAAAGATGCTGATGCCGTTTATCTGATGGAGGCCTGGGAAGGCATCGGAAGTATTTTTGATAAAGAAATTGATTTCCTGGCTGAATTTAAAAGAATTGCCCGAAATTATGTAACCGCTGTTCAGCAGTCCGGCGTCAAAAAGATTATCCACTTAAGCAGTATCGGGGCACACTCTGATCAAGGTACCGGAAGTCTTTCGGTCCATTATAATGTCGAGCAGATCTTACGGACACTTCCTGAAGAGGTGTCCATAAAATTCATGCGTCCCGTAGGTTTTTTCAGCAATATTTACCGTTGGCTTCCGACCATAAAGTCTCAGAATGCAATTATTCAGAGCTACGGGGGCGACCGGAAAGAACCATGGGTGTCACCTTATGATATTGCAGCAACAATTGCAGACGAAATGGAAAAACCCTTCACCGGGAAAACAGTTCATTATGTCGCAAGCGATGAGGTATCTCCTGATGAAATTGCTACTGCTTTAGGAAACGCAACCGGCAATCCGGATCTGGAATGGAAAGTAATCTCCGGTGAAGTATTATTAGATCAGATGCTTTCTGCAGGCGTTAACGGGTGGATTGCCGAAGGAATGATTGCCATGCAAAAAGCCCAGGGAGACGGTAGCCTGTACGAGGATTTTTACGTCAATAAACCTACGCTCGGAAAAATAAAATTAGAAGATTTCGCAAGAGAATTTTCCCAAATCTATAACAAAAAATAAATTAAAATGAAAACAGCATTTATAACAGGGGCCAACAAAGGAATAGGATTTGAGACGGCCAGACAGCTTTTAGAAAACGGATATTTTGTCTTTATAGGAAGCCGGAATATTGAAAACGGGGAATCTGCCGTACAGCAACTTAAAAGCGAAGGTTTTGAAAATACGGAAGCCATTCAGCTTGATGTGACGGACGCTGCGTCAGTAGAAGAAGCAAGATCGAAGATCGGAACTAAAACCGATGTACTGGATGTGCTGATCAACAACGCAGGAATTAACGGTGGAATGCCACAAGCTGCCCTGCAGGCACCGGTAGAAGCTTTTCAGAAGGTGATGGATACCAATCTGTACGGGGTGATCAGGGTGACGCAGATATTGATGGATCTCCTCCGGAAATCTGAGGAGCCGAGGATTGTCAATGTCTCTTCCAGCGGCTGCTCACTCACGCTGCATTCTGATCCGGACTGGATCTATTACGGTCACAAAGCTGCCGTATATACGGCTTCAAAAGCTGCGATGAATATGTATACGATCAATCTCGCCTACGAACTCCGCGACACTTCATTTAAAGTGAATGCCGTATGTCCGGGATTTGTTGCTACGGATTTCAATGATCACAGAGGTACCGGAACGGTGGAAGAGGGCGGAAAAAGAATTGCAAAATACGCCATGATCACTGAAGACGGTCCCACCGGAAAATTCATCAGTGAGGAATATAATCCCGAAACCGGTGAAACACCTTGGTAATTAATTCCCTATTTTTACACAACCAACACCTGAAATAATTTTCAGGTGTTGACTATTAAGATTTAAAATGAAAAGCACCCAACATCATCCCCATAAATTTCTGTCATTATCTGAATTTCACAAAATGTTCGGATTACCTAAGCCAGAACATCCCCTGGTCAGTTTGGTTCATCTGGAAGATATGACGATTCCTGCGGAAGCGCTATCGGATCATCTGGTATTGGATTTTTACAAAATCGCCTATAAAGATACGATCGGAAGTGCCAAATATGGACAGCATCATTATGATTTTGGTGAAGGCGGTCTGGTATTTACGGCTCCGGGACAGCTTTTTGAAAAGCCTAAGAATCATAAAAGCAAAGGCATCCTTATCCTGCTTCATCCTGATTTTCTCCTTTCCTATCCGCTGGCAAAGAAGATCAGGCAATACGGATTTTTTTCCTATTCCACGGACGAAGCGCTGCAGGTATCAGAAAAAGAGAAAGAGACTCTGTTTTCTGTATTTAAGATTATTGATGAGGAGCTTAAAAGCAGAACAGATGACTTCAGCCACGATGTTGTGATCTCGCAGATCGAGCTTCTTCTGAATTACAGCAGCCGGTATTATAAACGACAATTTATTACGTTTAAAGCGGTCAATGACCATCTGATCGAGAAGTTTGAAGAAGTGCTGGACTTTTATTTTAAGAATGATGAAGAATTGCAGAACGGAATGCCAACGGTCCAGAACCTGGCCGACCACTTAAATGTTTCCGCAAGTTACCTGAGTGATATGCTGCGCTCTTTGACAGGGCTCAATACACAGCAGCACATCCACAACAGGTTCATTGAAGCCGCCAAAGAAATATTGTCCACGACTGATCTGTCCGTTTCTGAAATTGCCTATCAGCTGGGATTTGAGTATCCGCAGTCCTTCACCCGGTTGTTTAAAAGTAAGACCAGCCAGACCCCATTGGAATTCAGGCAGTCATTTAGCTAACCAACGCTATAGACCGGAATCAATTGATAAGACCGCTCTGTATGCAATGATTTTTCGAAGGTACGGGAGTGACAAAAGTTATTTCGGGCTATTGCCGGCTTTCTAAGAGGACCTGGAAAAATGCTTTTCTCCATAAACCTGATCGACCGTATATATTCAGAAAGATCATCGGGTAAGAACAATTGAAGAAAATAAGATTTAAAAATCATACTTACCTGCCTTAAAAACAGCCCTGAGCAATCATTTAAATTCTCAGGGCTGTTCTGTTTATATGTAATTGATTATTAAAAACCTAAAGTCGGTGCTTTCCCGAATTTCTTCTTGAACGCATAGGAGAAATGGGACAGGTTTTCAAAACCCAGGTCGAGGTAGATAGAAGATGGTTTCATCTTTTTAGTTTCCATAAGATGCTTTGCCTCATTCAGTCTTTTGTCCTGCAGCCATTTGCGCGGCGGCATCCCAAAGGTTTTCTGAAAATCCCTTTTAAACCCTGAAAGGCTTCTTCCGGTTAACTGGGCGAATTTTTCTACCGGAACATTGAACTGGTAATTGCTGAGCATAAATCTTTCGAGATCTATTTTATAAGGCTCTGAAAAATCGAACAGAAAATTCCGGAGTTCGGGAACGGCAAGCAACATTAATTTAATGCCTTCCTTTACTTTCAGAAGTCCCATCTCATCGGTCATTTCAGCACCAGAGCTTCGGGCATAGGGAACAATAGATTGAAAGTACCCTTTCAGAAACTCGTTATCCGGTAGAATGCGGTTTGAAGATTCGGTATATTTTGTATTGGCCTCGATCTTTTCTTCCAGAGCGATCTTGCGCATAAGATTCTCTTGCAGAGAGATGACGATCGTTTCATAATATCCGCCGGGTTCAGGGGTTTTGGTAAGGGTGCCAAGCTGATTTTTATGGATCAGCAATACTTCGCCGGCAGAGATGCTTATATTCTGCTCCGAGGTTTCTACAACCATCTGACCGGAAACCTGCATGACCAGGGTATGATGGTTCCAGATGCATGATTTTTCCTTCCTTTCTGATGAAAGGTAAGAGTAAAATATAACGCCGGGAAGAATTTCTGCTGGACTTTCCATTTTATCTTTGTAAATAAGTGCTGCCGTGGATGGCACCTTTTGCAAATGTAGCGTTTAAAATGTTCATCTCATCTCCTGTAAATACAATATCCATTGCAGCGATGTTTTCAGGCAGTCTTGATCTGCGGCTCATACTTACCAATGGCATGATGTTTCGGCCCTGTTCTTTTACCCATGCGATGGCAAGCTGTGTAGGGGTGCAGTCCTTTTTACGGGCTATCTGTTTCAGCACCTCCACTTTTTCTAGATTATGGATAAGGTTTTCGCCCTGAAAGCGGGAGAAGTGGTTTCTGTAATCATTTGCAGATACGGGCGCCTGCAGATCTCCTGACAGAAGACCTTCAGCAGTATTGGCAAAAGCCACGACGCTGATCCCCAATTCTTTAGCCACAGGTAACAGGTCATCTTCGATCTGACGGTCTGCCAAAGAGTAGCCGAACTCCAATGCACTGATAGGATAGACGCTGTTGGCCGTACGAAGCTGATCAGAAGTGATTTCAGAAACTCCGATATGGCGCACTTTACCTTCCTCTACCAGGCCGGCGATCGTTCCTATGATATCCTCTACCGGAACACTGTCATCTATTCTGCTCGGCTGGTAGAGGTCGATGGTCTCGATTCCAAGGCGGGTCAGCGAGTAGTTGACGAAATTCTTAATGGCTACCGGACGGAGATCAAGCCCTATCCATTGGCCATTGTGAAAGATGGCTCCGAATTTCACACTGATAAAAGCCTCATCCCGTCTTCCCTTAATGGCTTTTCCGATGAGCATCTCATTATGGCCTGCACCGTAAAAATCTCCGGTATTCAGGAAGTTGATCCCGCTGTCCAGAGCCTGATGAATGGTTGCTATGCTTTCCGCTTCGTCAGGAGCAGGTCCGCCCCAAATCGAAGACATGCGCATGCATCCAAGACCCAGCTTTGATACCATAGGGCCGTTCTGGCCCAACTGAATTTTTGTAATTTCTGACATTTGACTGATTTAATGTTATAGGACAAAGATCTCCATTTATCAATCAATTCACTTTCTTCTATGGTTCAATTTACTTACGTGTACGGTTCAGGGTGTAAACCATATCTTCGGTGCAGATGTTTAAGATCTACTGAGATCTGGTACCAGATATCTTTAACAGACCGTCCGGATTTTACACAGGTCTATGGTAGCTCAAAGAATACTATCAACATACTTTCAGTCCTTCACATATTCCAGCCCCCATTTGTAAAGTTCATTGATGCTGGTTTCCAATTTGCTGCCCTTAACGGTTAATGAATATTCAACAGTCGGGGGAACCGTTGCAAAAGCTTTGCGAATGACAATCCCATTTTCCTCCATATTCTTCAGCTCCTTTACGAGCATTCTCGTACTGATTCCCGGGATCATCCTTTCCAGTTCCTTAAAGCGTTTCTTTCCGGAAAGCAGGGCATAAATAATAGACATCGACCATTTTCCTCCAATAATGTCCAATATTTTCTGAAGCTCACATTTATTTTCAGATTTTTCAATTTTTTCTTTGTTCATAACGGTCTGATAAGCAGTAAAAGTTACATTGAGGTTATTAGTATACATTGGTGTAACTACTTGCAAAAGTAAAGTAATGGAAATAGATTTGCAACCTAATTTAAAATTTAATTTATCATGTTTGATTCTCTCAAAGGAAAAGTTGCCCTCGTAACCGGAGGTACGAAAGGAATAGGAAAAGCCATTGCCGATAAACTCAGCGCAAACGGAGCACTGGTGGTAATCACTGCCCGCACAGAAGCAAAAGACACTGCCGGCAGCCATCATTTTATTGCTGCTGACCATACACAGGCAGACAGTGCAGGCTGCATTGCCAGGGAAATTATGGAAAAGTACGGTAAGATAGACATCATCGTAAACAATGCCGGTGCAAATTCAAGTCCCGGCGGTGGTTTCAGCACATTGGAAGATGAGGACTGGTTCAGAGACTGGGAACTTAATTTCAGGTCTGTCGTTCGCATCAATAAAGCGTTACTTCCTGCGATGCTTGAACAGAAAGAGGGCACTATTATCAATATATCCACCGGAGCTGCAAAACAGCCTATCTGGGAGATGACGATGTCTTATTCGTCGGCAAAAGCTGCTTTGAATGCGTACAGCAAAGCATTGGCGAATGAATTAGGACCCAAAGGGATCAGGGTGAATACGGTTTCGCCGGGTGTTGTCAAAACACCGCTCATGCATGAGTTTATTGAGAACATCGCTCAGCAGTCCGGGGCCAGTTTTGAAGATTCTTTTCAGAATATCATCGATACGGTCGGCGTGCCGGTAGGAAGGATGGCGGAACCTGAAGAAGTGGCCAACATCGTGGCATTTCTTGCCTCTTCCGAAGCCCGGTACATTACAGGAACCAATATTTCTGTGGATGGCGGGGCCTCGCCTACGGTGTAATCTGTCCAATATTTCGTAGCAGATCAGCAGCTGCTTTTTGTTATAGAATAGAAAGCATTGATAAGACAATGGGTCAAATCAATGCTTTTTTTTATAAGATAATGTCTCGCTAATCTGTAAATTAAAGAGTTTTTGTACCATTTTGAGCCTTTACCACTCAATTTACGGATTGAGATATATTTTTAAAAATTCACCCGGATATCGGTAGGTGTTTTCATCCTGATGGTGATCAGTGTAGGCTCATCAATAAGTTCATACTCCGCCGGTGTGTGAGATTCATCTTCATTTTTTTTCTGTACCTTAAGGTTTCCGAAGTCTACTTCTTCTTTCGGAATCTCGATAAAGTAACCGTCGTTTTCTTCGTCATGAATAAAATGTTCTTTTTTGAAATCAATAAATTGCATAAAAATGGTGTTTTTGTTTGGTTTAACTTAATCTGATATTAGCAATAAGTGTGACAATTTTTGTTATTCCTTAAATTTGATCATAATGCACCGTTCGACGTACAGAAAAAGGTGGAGAAATTTCCTGCTTACAATGGTTACTTTGTTCAATGATTTCAGGGTTCCGTTTTTATGGTAATCGATATTGTTTTGTTTTACCAATACAACCCGGCCATTATTTTTCTCCTTTTGAATTTCAGTTCAGGAATACAAGGCTGGTATTGTTGTTTCCATGATAAAACCGGAAAACAAGATAATCCACAACGGAAGGATGACTTAAGAGTAAAATTGCCTGATTGCAGAGTACGTCGGGCTGCAGAGAAATGAGTTGTCCAGTGAGATCGTTTTCAATGAAATTTCCTCTTTCAACATTTACGGTTTCTCACAGTTAAGATGATAAATAGAATTACTTCAAGTATAGTTTATATTTAGTAACTGTTAAAAAGGGAGCCTTCAAAAACAAGGAAATTTACCTGAGATTTATTAGTTTAATGTAAACTCTTCTATTGAGTGATTTATTTGTTTAAATCTTTTATTGATGATTTATATAAGTAAATACAGATATAAAACATTAGAAATAGAGTTGTTTGTACTGAGTAAATAGTCTTTTTCATAATTTTTTTATTCTGTAATACAGGTTGTTATATTAATTAATGCATAGTTCACAATAAAACTATAAATGAATTGACTTTTTTTATTACTTTAGCTACATCACTAATTTATGAAAAAGATGTGATAAAAAAACATTTAAAACTCTGAATTAAATCTCAATTTTGGGATTTTAATCCACTTGTCTTTTAAGTTTTGCAAATTTTTTTGTGATCTAAATGAAAGAGTTTTAAATAATAACTAACCATGTGAAACAAGAGAATATGAATGTAGAGATATGTTTATATGCAATGCATATTAAACTCCAATACGAAAAAAATACAATGCTGCAACCCAGCAAAGAGAATCTAAAAGCTTTCCTGCTCATCAACGAAGCTACATCTTTTATCAGATTAAAATTTAAAAGATTTCTTTAAAGCCAATGATATTTTCCGAACATAAAAAATAAACAATGTTCCACTGCGAATAATGTTTATCAAAAAGGTGTATACATAATCAACTGATAATTTTAATTGTATAACCAATAGCACTGACATGTAAGTAGTTCATCTATTTTATAATGTATCATAGTGGCTAAAGGGCTTAAGCTATCGGTTACTTTAAACAAAAAAATATATTTATGAATGCAAAGGAAGAATTAGATAGTTTTCATTTGGCTTCAAAGTATTGGAAAAAAAAGGTATTAAACAGAGATAAAAATATCAAACTTCTAAAGAAAAAAGAATGTACTTCACATATTAGAATTAATAGAGAAGATCTCTCCTATTTTAATCAAATTACAGCGGATAATCAAATAGCACAATATACGGTTATAACTGCTATTTACTCTTTTCTATTAAAGAGGTTGATACGTGAGTTTGATGGTTATCTTGCCTCAAATTGTCTAGATCAGTACAATTCACTGCTTCTTTCGCTTCCTGTAGACTTAAATATGCCTTTTAAGGATTATCTTCAAAAAGTTAAAGAGGAAATTCTAGAGAGTTTAACTCATTCTAATAAATATAATGTTAATGAGAATGATAATGTAATCGATTTAAATAGCTTTTCAAATTTTAGCATTAATGTAAATTCTGAAAATGATATCAATGGTAGCGGGATTTTATTTGATCTTAAAATCAATGAAAATATGGATATGGATATTCATATTATTTTTGATGAATATTTTATAAAAAAAGAAATTATAGATTATCTGGCTCAGCATTTTACTCATTTTATAATCAATTTAAAAAAATATATAACCTCTGATTTATCCTCATATTCTCTATTAACAGAAGAGGAAGAAGATAAACTAATGGTAGATTTTAATGCTACCGAAACTGTTTATCCCAAAGATAAAACGATTGCTGCATTATTTGAAGAACAGGTAAAGAAAACTCCTCAGAATATTTCAGTTATATTTGGAGAAACAGAATTAACTTATTCAGAATTAAATCAAAAGGCTAATCGATTTGCAAATTATATTTCTTCTCAATATAAAATAAATGCCGGAGATATTGTTGGTGTTCATCTGCCTAAATCTGATTTGGGAATAATTTCTTTCCTGGCAATTTTAAAATTAGGTGGGGTATATCTGCCAATTGATACCAACTATCCTCTTGAAAGAATTAACTACTTAATAAAAGATAGTGGTTTAAAATTACTGATTAATGATGGAACCCATACACTAAATATTGATGACTGTGATCTAATATCTGCACATTCGCTAGTGTGGGACAAGTATGACGCAGCTAATATTAATACGGTTATTTCTCCTAAAGATTTGGCTTATATAATTTATACATCCGGTTCCACGGGAATGCCAAAAGGAGTTATGATTGAGCACCACAGTGCAATAAATATGTTTGTGGATCAGATTAGAGCCTTTGAAATTACAGATGAAGATAAGGTAGTACTGTTTGCTTCCATGTCTTTTGATGCCTCAATATCAGAGATTTTAATGGCTTTAAACAGTGGGGCTGCATTAGGGATTCCTTCAGAAGATGAAATTAAAGATAGAGACCGGTTTGTAGCTTTTTTAAAAGCATTCCAGGCAACAGTTGTTACTTTTCCTCCAAGCTATTTAGGATTATTGTCAAATGATGATGTTTCAGGATTGAGATGTGTGATAACAGCAGGAGAATCTGCGAATCCTTCTGTGGCTTTAAGCATTACTGAACTTGGTATAGATTATTATAATGCCTATGGTCCTACGGAATGCACGGTATGCGTTTCTATATATAAAGTAATGAAGGATGATTTTAATAAATCAATCATTCCGATCGGGAAGCCAATTGCTAATACGAAGATTTATATTTTAGATGAAGGACTACAACCTGTACCAATTGGAGTGTCCGGAAAAATATATGTTTCAGGGGCTGGTTTGGCGAGAGGATATTGGGATAAACCAGAACTTACCAGGGAAAAATTTATTGCAAATCCATTTCTAGACCAGGAGCAGATGTATGATACGGGAGATCTTGGCTGCTGGTTGTCAGACGGAACTATTGAGTTTCAGGGGAGAATGGATCAACAGGTAAAATTGCGTGGCTTTAGAATCGAACTTGGAGAAATTGAAAACACAATTCTACAATATGCTAAAGATTTAAAACAGGCAGTAGTAGAAGTTAAAGAGCATAATCATGAGAAGGTACTGGTTGCCTACTTAGTGGCAGGTAGCATTCTAGATAAATCAGATTTACGCAGTTTTTTACAAAGCAAATTACCAGATCATATGATTCCGGGGTTTTATGTTTCATTGGAAAGATTACCACTGACACCCAATGGAAAAATTGATAAAAAATCTTTACCAGAGTTATCCGGCGTTGATCTCATAAGAAAAACCTATGTTGCTCCACGAAGTAAAACAGAGGAGACCCTAGTCAAAATCTGGGAGGAAGTTTTAAATATTGAAAAAATTGGAATTCATGATGATTTTTTTGAATTAGGTGGACACAGTTTAATAGTAGGGCAGATAATCAATAGAATAAATAAAAACTTAGGGAAAACAATATCTTTTAAGACATTTTTTTCAAATGCCACTATTGAAAAGATTGCAGCACAATTACAGGATAATAATTATTTGCCAATTTTAAAAGCTCCAGATGCAGAGTCTTATCCTTTAACGGCATCTCAAAATAGATTATGGATATTGAGCCAGCTTGAAGGTGGTTCATTGGCTTATAATATGCCTGCTGCAGTGAAATTTAATGGAGCTCTTGATATCGATAAATTTGAAGAAGCATTTAAAAGACTGATAAATCGTCATGAAATTTTAAAAACTTATTTTAAAACAAATAATGAAGGAGAAGTTCAGCAATATATATTGCCGGAAAATCAGTTAAACTTTAAAATTGTACAGGAAGATTATAGCTCCACAGAAAATCAGGAAGAAAGAGTTAGAAATTATTTATCTGAAAGAAATAGAGAAATTTTTGATTTAGAAAATGCCCCGCTTATACGTGCTTTTTTAATTAAGCTAAGAAAAGATGAATATGTGTTTTTCTTGTCAATGCATCATATTATTGGAGATGGCTGGACAATTGAGTTAATTATAAACGAAATTGCAAAAACATATAATGCCTTAAGACAAGATAAGACGATTGAGCAGCCTGAATTAAAAATTCAATATAAAGATTATGCTTTATGGATAAATGATGAGTTGCAGCATGAAAAATATCGAGCATCTGAAACCTATTGGCTGAATCAATTTTCAGGGCAGATCCCCGTTTTAGATTTGCCAAGTTGTAAAACCCGTCCATTAGTTCAAACATACAATGGAGATGTGGTAAAACATACTTTTAGTCAAGAATTTTCAGAAAAAGTAAACCGCTTTTCCAAGGAAAATGACGTGACGTTGTTTATGACTTTAATGTCTGGAATTAATACTTTATTGTATAGATATACTGGTCAGGATGACATTATTTTGGGTACTCCTGTAGCAGGAAGAGAACATCCGGATTTAGAGAATCAATTAGGACTGTTTTTAAATACACTTGCAATACGAACTCAAATCAAAGAGAAAGTTAGTTTTTTAGATTTAATTGTTGACCAAAAAGAAACTTTATTAGAAGCATATGATCATCAAAATTATCCTTTTGATTTGTTAATAAGCAAATTAAATTTAAAACGGGATACAGGTCGCTCTGCTTTATTTGATGTTTTGGTAGTATTACAAAGTCAGTCACAATTAAATAATATAAATACCGAAGAATTATCGGATATAGAAATAAGCTATTTTGACTTCAATAACAAAACAACACAGGTTGATATTAGTTTTAGATTTGTTGAAACGGATTCGTTACATCTTGTAATAGAGTTTAATACAGATATTTATGAAGGGTATTTAATAGAAAAAATGTTTTCTCATTTTGAGAATCTTCTTACTCAATTACTAGAAAATCCTCTGGCTGCTGTTGAGCAGATCAATTATTTATCAGAAGAAGAATTAAATCAAATACTAATAAATTTTAATAACACAGAAGTACATTATCCCAAAGAACAAACAGTAGTCAGTCTATTTCAGGCCCAGGTATTTAAAACTCCTGGTAAAGAAGCATTAAGGGACGGGAACAGGTCCTATTCGTATTCTGAACTCGATATTTTATCGGGCCGGATAGCAGAGCATCTCATTACGGTTTATGGCGATAAAGACCCATCTCCCATTGCTGTTTTATTGGAAAGATCCGCAAATTTGGTCGTTGTTTTATTGGGAATATTAAAATCCGGAAGACCCTATATTCCATTAGATCCGGCATTTCCAAAAGACAGATTACGTTATATTATAGCAAATAGCCAGAGTCAACTGCTTTTTACTCACAAGAATTATAGCCTGGATAATCTGGAGGATAATGTAACTGTATTGGAATTAGAAAATATTCTCGAAGAAATAAATGATTTTAAAGGTGTTGTCACCAGAGCCATTTTACCACAAGATACTGCGTATATAATTTATACCTCAGGTTCTACGGGAAACCCTAAAGGCGTTGAAATTGGACATCAGTCATTGGTTAATTTCCTGACAAGTATTCAGAGGTCTCCGGGAGTAGATGTTAATGATCTATTTTTTTCAGTAACCACCTATTCGTTTGATATTTCAATATTAGAGTTCTTTGTACCCTTGATTTCAGGAGCTCTTTTATATGTAGCGGATAAACATGTTTTAGCCGATCCCAATTTAATTATAAAAAGAATTGAGGAAGTAAAACCCACCATCATTCAGGCTACACCAAGTTTTTATCAAATGCTTTTTAATGCAGACTGGCAAGGGGATAAAAGATTAAAAATACTGTGTGGAGGAGATTTATTAAGTGAAGCATTAGCTGCTGATTTGATTGATAAAAGCTCAGAAGTCTGGAATATGTACGGTCCTACAGAAACTACCATATGGTCCAGCATGAAAAAAATAGAATCTGCGGAAGATGCTTCAAAAATTGGAACACCAATCCATAATACCCGGTTCTATATTCTCGATCCCTATTTAAATCCGATGCCTGTCAATATTGCCGGTGCAATTTATATAGCAGGAGATGGGCTTGCAAAGGGATATTATAACAATGAGGAACTGACAAAGGAAAAGTTTATTGCCAATCCTTTTAACTCAGGAACCTTATTGTACGAAACGGGAGATGTGGGAAAATGGAATGAAAAGGGAGAAATTGTTTTTTCAGGTCGCAATGACAGTCAGGTTAAAATCAGAGGTTATCGAATTGAACTGGGAGATATAGAGACTCAGTTAAATCAAATCAATGGGATAAAAGCAGCCGTTGTTATTGCAAAAAAAGAAGACCTACAGGAAGCTTTTCTGGCAGCGTATGTTTTAAAAGGTGAAGAAGAAATAGATCTTGAAAAGATTATGGCTCATTTACAGATGAACCTGCCCTACTATATGATACCCAATGTGATTATTCCATTAGAAGAATTTCCATTAACTCCAAATCAAAAAATTGACAGAAAAGCGCTTCCGTCAATATCGTCAGAAGATATTTTCCGGAAAAAATACGTAGCACCGCAAAGTGAAATTGAAAAAGGACTGGCCTTAATCTGGGAGGATGTATTAGGCGTCAAAAATATTGGAGTTACAGACGATTTCTTTGAATTAGGAGGACACAGTCTATTATTAGGACAGGTGATAAACAGAATTCAGAAATTATTGGGAGGTTCTGTAGGCTATAAAGACTTTTTTACCCATCCTACTATTTTCGGTTTAAGCAAGGTCATCGAGATCAGTACTTATGTTACAATTCCAAATGTAGAAGAATCAGAATCTTATCCTTTAACACCTTCTCAAAACAGATTATGGGTTTTAAGCCAGTTAGAAGGAGGGGAATTGGCTTATAATATGCCTGCAGCAGTTATATTAAAAGGAATAATTGATATCAATAAATTTCAGGAAGCATTTCTTAAATTAATAGCTCGGCATGAGATATTAAGAACTTCATTGAGAGCCAATCATGAAGGAGAAATTTCTCAGTTTATTGTTCCTGTGCAGCAGGTAGAATTTAAAATTTCAAAACAGGATTTTTTACTTTCAAATGATAAAGAAAAGTCAGTTGAAGATTATTTAGTACAAGAAAATAACAAAATATTTGATTTGGAAAAGGCACCCCTGATGAGAGCTTCTTTTATCAGGTTAGAATCTGATACTTATATGTTTTTCTTATCTCTGCATCATGTCATTTGTGATGGATGGTCTCTAGAAGTTATAATATCTGAAGTTATAAAAATTTACAATGCGCTGACGCTGGAAAAAGAAAGTGAATTACCAGAATTAAATATTCAATATAAAGATTATGCTGTGTGGTTAAATGACGGTTTACCACAAGGGAAATATAAGCTTTCAGAGCAGTATTGGCTGCAGCAGTTTAAGGGAGAATTGCCAGTATTGGACTTACCAAGTTTTAAAATGCGTCCACTAAATCAGACATATAATGGGAATAATATCACCTATCAATTTTCAAAGGATTTTCTGGAAAAGTTAAAAGTATTTTCTGTAAAACAGGACGTTACTTTATTTATGACATTAATGACGGGTATTAATAGCTTATTGCATGCATATACAGGTCAGGATGATATTATAATAGGAACTCCAATTGCAGGAAGAGACCATCCGGATTTAGAAAATCAAATTGGCCTGTATTTAAATACGCTTGCAATTCGTACGGTGTTTGAAAAAAATATTTCTTTCTTAGACTTATTAGAAAAACAAAAAGAAATTTTACTTGGGGCATATGAACACCAAAATTATCCGTTTGATGAACTGGTAAGTCAATTAAATTTAAAAAGAGATCATAGCCGTTCAGCTTTATTTGATGTTTTAGTAGTATTGCAAAATCAGTCACAATTAAATAACCTGGGTAATGAAGAGCTGGTAAATCTTGAGGTCAGTAATTACAAGGTTCCGAGAACATCTTCTCAGTTCGATATCAGTTTTACTTTTATTGAAACCACTGTTTTAGAGTTAACCATAGAATATAATACAGATATCTATGATGCTTATCTTATTGAAAGAATGTTTTCTCATTTTGAAAAAATTCTGATAGAATCAATAACAGACCCCGAATCAACAGTTCAAAAAATTCAGTATTTAAATGACGAAGAAAAAAGAAAGTTATTAGTAGATTTTAATGCTACTCAAGCGGTTTATCCACGGGAAAAAACCATTGTTGATTTATTTGAAGAACAGGTGGCTGAAAATCCGGATAATATTGCTGTTTTATTTCAGGAAAAGGTATTTACATATGCAGATTTAAATAAAAAAGTAAATCAACTGGCTTTTTATTTAAGAGAAAATTATGCTATACAACCCAATGATTTTGTTGGGATTAAATTAGAGAGAAGCGAGAAAATGATTATCGCTATTTTAGGGGTCTTAAAATCAGGTGCGGCTTATATCCCGATCGATATAAACTATCCGGAACAAAGGATTGATTACATAGAAAGAAATAGTAACAGCAAACTTGTTATTGATGAATCAGAATTGGAAAGATGCCTTCAGAATTCGGAAAATTATTCAAAGAATAACCTTCAAAAAATTCATACTCCAAATGATTTAGCCTATGTTATTTATACTTCAGGTTCAACGGGAAATCCGAAAGGTGTAATGATTGAGAACAGCTCTCTGACCAATTATCTTATTTGGGCAAAAGATTATTATTTAACAAAGGATTTAACGAATACAAATTTTGGTCTATTTACTTCATTATCATTTGATTTAACCATTACCAGTTTGTTTTTACCCCTCATTAGCGGAGGATGTTTGCAAATAGCAGAACCAACCAGCAATGTGATCGAAATTTTTCAGAACTACTTAGAGAGCGATATATCCTGCATAAAGCTGACGCCTGCGCATATTAATGCTTTAGAGGGGCTAGGTTTAAGATCAGACAAAATTGAATTGGCAATTGTTGGTGGGGAAGAACTTAGAAAAGACCACATTGAAATATTAAAAAGTATCAATCCGGCAATTAGAATTATTAACGAATATGGCCCAACAGAAACTACGGTGGGATGTACCATTTATGAGGTGACATCTACGGAAGAGCCTATTTTAATTGGTCGTCCTATCGCCAATACTTCTATTTATATTGTTGATGAATTCAATAATATACAGACCGAAGGAATCACAGGAGAAATTTGTATTGGAGGTTCAGGTCTGGCAAGAGGGTATTTGAACCGTGCAGATTTAACGGCAGAAAAATTTGTTTCTAATCCATTTCAGGAAGGAACGATGATTTACAAAACAGGTGATTTGGGAAAATGGCTGCCTAATGGTAATATAGTGTTTTCAGGAAGAAAAGACCAGCAGGTCAAACTTCGTGGATACCGAATAGAACTAAGCGAAATAGAATCTGCGATCACACAGTTTTCTGAAGATATTAAACAAGCAATAGTAGAATTAAAGGAGGTGAACTCAGACAAATCTCTAGTTTCTTACATGGTTGCTAATCATAATATTGATACTGCTCAACTCATAGAATTTCTCCAGACAAAACTGCCTAATTACATGATTCCTGGCTTTTATATAACCATGGATAGCTTTCCTTTGACTCCTAATGGAAAAATAGACAGAGCGTCGTTACCGGGCATATCTGACCATAATATAATTAAGAAAGAATACATAGCACCAAGAAATGAAACGGAAAAAACATTAGTTGGATTATGGAAGAAAGTTTTAGCAGTTGACAATATCGGTGTTTTAGATAATTTCTTCGAATTAGGAGGACATAGCTTAAAAGCAATGAAATTAATAGGCCTTATCAATACTGAATTTAAAATAAAACTGGTTATAAATGATTTGTTTAAAAATATGGTATTAGAAGATCAGGCTGTACTTATAGAAAATATCAGTGATTTATATGTTTCTGATGGAGAGAATAATCAGAATAACAGTGAAACTGAAATTTTCTCTATTTGATTTGAAAATCAAGTAAATAAGGAAAAAAAACTAAGAGTTAAATAAATTCAATAAGGGAATGCAAGCACTACTTAAAAAATTAACGAGTTCTAATATAAAAATTGATTTAGTTGATGATAAACTGGATATTAAGGCTCCCAAAGGGGTGATGACTGAGGATTTATTGAATGAAATTAAGCTGCATAAAAATGATTTAATTGAATTTATTTCCTCCTATAAAACTAAAAAGACAAAGAGTCAGTTGATACCGCAGACTCCTGTAGCATCCAGTTATGTTTTGTCTTCTTCTCAACATAGAGTATGGCTGTTAAGTCAATTGGAAGGCGCCAATACAGCCTATAATATGCCCAGTGTTTTTCAATTAAAAGGAAATTTAGCAATTCCGGCTTTAAGAAAGGCATTTGAATCCCTGATTGAGCGTCATGAATCTTTACGTACAGTATTTAAAGAAGAAAAATCAGGAAATGTCAGACAGATTATACTTGATATTAGAGATGTCAAATTTCAATTGGAATATGAAGATATAAGCAGCAGCTTAAATCTGTCCGAAAGAAAAAAAGAGATTATTATAAGTGAAGTTGAGTATTCTTTTGATTTATCTGAAGATTCTTTGCTTAAGGCTAAACTGGTGCAAACTTCCTCAGACACTTTTACCTTTATATGTGTCATGCATCATATAATAAGCGACGGATGGTCAAATGATGTGATGATCAATGAACTATTTGCTCTATATGATTCTTTCGTAAGCGAGGTCGAAAATCCATTAAGTCCTCTGGAAATTCAATATAAAGATTATGCTGCATGGCAGCAAAATCAATTGAAAGAGATTGATATGAGTAATCATATGAACTATTGGATACATCATTTTGAAGGTGAATTGCCCAACTTAAATCTACCAACCTATCAAACCAGGCCAGCCATAAAAACATATAATGGAAGGTCGCTGAAAAAAGTTTACAATGATACCATTTTAAAAGACTTTAATGCTTTATGTCAATCCCAGGGAAGTACACTTTTTATGGGATTATTAGCGACAGTAAAACTGTTGTTTTATAAATATACCAATCAGACAGATATTATTGTAGGCAGCCCTATTGCCGGAAGAGAACATGCTGATTTACAAAATCAAATTGGTTTCTATGTGAATACATTAGCACTGAGAACAAAATTTAAAGAACAAGATCGTTTTTTTGATCTTCTTGCCCATGTTAAAGAAAATACTCTTAACGCCTATAAGCATCAGGATTATCCATTTGATGAACTGGTAGAACAATTGCCATCAATACGTGACAGAAGCCGTAATCCTTTATTTGATGTTATGATGACGCTCCAGAACACAGATCATCTAAAAGGAGATACCTATCGTTTGGGTGAAATAGAAGTACAGAACGTAGATATAGAAGAAGATAAAGTAAGTAAGTTTGACTTAAAGTTTTCATTTGTAGAATTAGAAAGAGGATTAGAGCTGATTGTTACTTATAATACCGATTTGTATACCTCCGATTTTATCAGAAGGCTTTTAAATCATTTCGGTTCATTACTACAGCTGGTTATTGCAAAACCAGAACAATCAATAGATTCCCTTGATTATTTATCTTCAACTGAAAGACAGCAGCTATTGTATGACTTTAACAATACTGCAGCGGCATATCCAAAAGATAAGACACTGATCGCTTTATTTGAAGAGCAGGTAGAAAAAACACCGTATAATATTGCAGTAATCTTTGAAGAAAAAGAATTTACTTATCTTGAAATAAATGAAAGTGCCAATCAGTTTGCAGGGTATTTAAAAGCAAATTATTATACTGCTGCCGATGATTTCATTGGAATCAAATTAGAACGAAATGTAGAACTAATTGTATCAATTTTAGGAATATTAAAATCCGGAGCTGCTTATGTGCCCATTGATCCGGCATATCCGCAGGAAAGAATAGATTATATTGAAAAAGACAGCACCTGTAAAAAAGTAATTGATTCGGTTGAAATTGAAAAGTTTAATTCGGTTCGTTTTTCATTTGGCAAAACCAATCCTGATAAAACATCAAAAGCAGGAGATTTAGTGTATATGATTTATACGTCAGGCTCTACGGGTAATCCAAAAGGAGTGATGATCGAAAATCGCAGTCTGGTCAATTATCTTTTACACCAAATAAATTTTTTAGAAATAGAGTCAAATGAGCGGATTGCTTTATTATCATCTGTTTCTTTTGATGCTTCTGTAGAACAGATGTTTACCGCTTTGTTGAGCTCTTCGACATTATGCATTGTCAAAAAAGAGGATGTACTGGATGCTGAAAAACTGGAAAAAATAATAGAAAAAAATGCTGTTACCCATTTACATAGTGTTCCTAGTTTATTAGTAAACTTAGATCTCAGTTCAGCTTTATCCTTAAAAAGAATTATATCTGCAGGTGAACATTTCAAACCTGAATTGATAGAAAGATATGTAGAAAAATATCAGTTATACAATAAGTACGGGCCAACGGAAGCTACCATTTCATCAACAATAGGCCGTATACATACTGCAGATGACATATCCATAGGAAAACCCATTTCAAATACACAGGTATATATTTTAAATGATGCTCTAATGCCGGTTGCAGTTGGTATAACTGGAAATATATATATATCAGGATCAGGCTTAGCAAGAGGGTATTTTAATAATGTCTTACAGACAGAGTCCGGTTTTGTTGCTAATCCTTTTTGTGAAGGAACAAAAATGTACAAAACAGGGGACTTGGGAAAATGGAATTCCGACGGTTCTATTGTGTTTGAAGGAAGACAAGATTTTCAGGTAAAAATAAGAGGTCACAGAATAGAATTAGGAGAAATCGAGAGTGCTATTTCTGGGTATTCAGAATCGTTAGATCAAATTGTTGTTGATGTAAAAGAAAAAAATGGAGAGAAAATATTAGTTGCTTATTATTCTTCTCATCAAAATATTAACAAATCAGATTTGAGAAGCTATCTCCAGAATAAATTACCAGACTATATGCTTCCCGGTTACTATTTAGAGCTGGAGAAAATGCCCTTGACTCCAAACGGAAAAACAGATCGTAAAGCGTTACCGGATATTTCAGAAGAAGATCTTATCAGACATGAATATATAGCGCCTGCAACAGCAATAGAAATTGGATTGGCTAAGATCTGGGAACAAGTTTTAAATGTTGAAAAAGTCGGAATTACAGATAATTTCTTTGAGTTGGGCGGACACAGTTTAATCATTGTCCGGGTTATTAATAAAACGTTTAAAGAATTAGGAAAGAGTATTTCATTTAAGGATTTCTTTGCTAATCCAACCATTGCCGGTTTAACCAAAAAAATGACAGATTCAGATTATTCTGCCATTCCAGCGGTACCACAATCAGAGTCTTACCTTGTCACTCCTTCACAAAACAGATTGTGGCTGCTGAGCCAGTTCCAGGGAGGATCATTGGCTTATAATATGCCAACAGCCATTAAACTCACCGGAATTCTTAACGTAGAGATTTTACAGAAATCATTTGGATACCTGATAAATAAACATGAAATTCTGCGCACCTATTTCAAGATTAATGAAACAGGAGAGCTACGTCAATTTATTTTATCGGAGCAAGAAGTCGTTTTTGAAATTGATTTTTTTGATTTTCAGGATAAAGAACCAAAAGATCTGGAAAATCATCTGATTGCATTAAATAATACTCCTTTTAATCTTGAACAAGCACCTTTAGTCAAAGCAAGCTTAGTAAAAGTTTCAGCCGCAGAACATATTTTCTTTTTCTCACGTCATCATATAATAGGGGATGGCTGGTCATCGCAAATCATGATTTCAGAAATCATTGAGGCGTATAATAATTTTTTGGATAATAAAGAAATAAGACCATCTGAATTAAAGATTCAATATAAAGATTACGCAGCCTGGCTGCAAAATGAATCTAATGTAGAAGCAATTAAAGTATCTGAGAAATATTGGCTAAATCAATTTTATGGAGAGATTCCTGTACTGGAGTTGCCTGCTTTTAAAACACGCCCGCTGATAAAAACTAATAATGGAAGCCATGTCTCAAACAGATATTCACAAGATTTTCTGAATAAGTTACAGCAATTTTCTAAAGAGGAAAATGTTACTTTGTTCATGACATTAATGGCCGGCATTAATGCTTTATTGTATAAGTATTCAGGACAAAATGATGTTATCATGGGTACGCCGGTAGCAGGAAGAGAACATCCGGATTTAGAGAACCAAATCGGTTTATATCTTAATACACTTGCTATACGTACCCAGTTTAAAGGTGATAGCAGCTTTTTAGATTTACTTGCCCTACAAAAACATACTCTGTTAGAAGCCTATCAATACCAAAATTATCCTTTTGACCTATTAGTTGATCAATTAAATTTAAAAAGAGACACCAGCCGTTCTGCATTGTTTGATGTAATGGTTGTGCTTCAGAATCAGAATCAGGTTAAGTCACTTCACAGTACCCAGTCATTGCAGGGATTGAAAGTTGAAGAGTATGTATTTGAAAACAAAACAGCTCAATTTGACATGAGTTTTATCTTTACAGAACTTGAAGACGGATTATCTTTAACCATACAATACAACACAGATATCTATGATGCTTTTTTAGTAGAAAGAATATTCGCGCATTTTGAAAACCTGTTAATCAATTCGATTGCAGATTCTTCAAAAACAGTAGATCAGATAAACTATTTATCACCCTCGGAGAAACACCATTTATTGGTTGATTTTAATGATACTAAGATTGCTTATCCAAGAGATAAAACGATCATTGAATTATTTGAGGAGCAGGTGAAAAAGACTCCTGATCATATTGCTTTGGTATTTGAAGATAAAAAATATAGCTACCGGGAAATCAATAAATTATCCAATCAGTTTGGAGCCTATCTAAGAGATAAATATGAGATCCAGGTTGAGGATCTAATTGGAATTAAATTAGAGAGAAATGAAAAATTAATAATTGCTATTCTGGGAATATTAAAATCTGGAGCCGCTTATGTTCCTATTGATCCGAATTTTCCTCAGGACAGGATTGATTTTATTAAAAATGATACTCAAAGTAAAGTCATCTTTGATGAAGAAGAATTTTCAAAATTTATTCTTCAAAGTACAGGATACAGTGATGAGAATCTTAAAAATATCAATAGTCCAACAGACCTTGTTTACGTAATCTATACCTCTGGAACAACAGGTAATCCTAAAGGTGTTATGGTGGAGAATAGAAGTGTAGTAAGACTTGTTAAACCATGTTCTTATTTTACGTTAGGTACTGAAAATATTCTTCTAAGTACCGGAGCAATATCATTTGATGCTACTATTTTTGAATATTTTGGAACCTTATTAAACGGAGCAGGACTCATCCTTGCTTCTCAGGATGATTTATTACAGAATGATAAACTGGAAGAAGTTATCAATAAAAACAAGGTGGATTGTTTTTTCATCACGACTTCATGGTTTAACTATATTGTTGATAGCCATATTGCGGTTTTTAAAAATGTAAAAAAATTAATGGTTGGTGGAGACGCTATTTCTTCACATCACATCAAAAAAGTATTTAATGCTTTTCCGGATATACAGCTGAACAATGTATATGGTCCTACAGAAAATACTACTTTTTCACTAATATACGAAATTGACAGTTTGACCTGTACAACAATTCCTTTAGGTAAACCCATTCCAAATACCACTGCATATATTCTAGATGAATCATTGCATCCTACACCTGTAGGTGTTACCGGGAAGATTTATGTAGGTGGTGCAGGAGTTGCCCGAGGTTATCTGAATCTTCCGGATTTAACAAGAGAAAAGTTTATACCCAATCCATTCGTTGAAGGAGATACACTATATGATACAGGCGATCTTGGGCGATGGCTTTCAGATGGTTCTGTAGAGTTTTTAGGAAGAAAAGACCACCAGGTAAAAATCCGGGGGTTCAGGATAGAGCTTGGTGAGATTGAAATGGCGCTATTACAATCTTCTACAGCTTTAAAGCAGGCCGTTGTGGTGACTAAAGGCAGCCAAGGGAACAAAATTCTGGCAGCCTATTATGTATCAGATCATGAAATTGATAAAAAAGAACTTCAGAATACTTTAAGCAGGTTATTACCAGAATATATGGTTCCTGATTATTATGTTCCATTAGATGTTATTCCACTCACCTCAAATGGAAAGGCAAATCTGAAAGCATTACCGGAAGTGGACGACAATGACTTAATAAAAGAAGAATATGTTGAACCATCCACAGAAATCGAAAAACAGTTGGCTGCAATATGGCAGGAGGTGTTAGGGTTGCCAAAAATCGGTATCAATGATAATTTCTTTGATCTGGGAGGGCATAGTTTAATAGTTTCTCAGGTGATCAACAGAGTTCAAAAACAATTGGGAAGTTCTGTAGGCTATAAAGATTTCTTTGCGAATGCTACGATATCAGGATTAAGTAAAACATTAAAAAACAAAAAGTATTGGGCTATCTCTAAAGCTTCGCAATCTGAATTTTATCCTTTAACTGGCTCCCAAAGCAGACTTTGGATACTAAGCCAGCTTGAAGGGGGATCTCTGGCGTATAATATGCCGGGTGCGGTTCGTTTAAAAGGAAATGTTGATACTGTTAAATTTCAAACTTCTTTTAAATTGTTAATCGAACGCCATGAAATTTTAAGAACCAGCTTTAAAGCTACTCAATTAGGTGAAGTCTATCAATATATTATTCCAGCTTCAGCTGTAGATTTTCAAATCATTGAAAAAGATTTTCGTTTTATGATCAGTCAGGAAGAATTTCTTGCTGATTATTTAAGACAAAGCAACAATGAGACATTTGATCTGGAGCGTGCACCTCTTCTAAGGGCCAGTATTATACAACTAAAAGATGATGAATTTTTGTTTTTCTTGACGTTGCACCACATCATTGGCGACGGATGGTCTATGGAAATCTTAATCTCCGAAGTAATAAAAATCTACAATGCTCTATTAAAAGAAAAAGAAGCAGAATTACCACAATTGGAAATTCAGTATAAAGATTACGCTGTTTGGCGAAATGAGGAACAGAAAAATGAAGAAGCTTCAGAAAATTATTGGCTTACACAATTTTCAGGAACTCTGCCGGTTTTAGAATTGCCGGGTTCTAATACTCGTCCCTTGGTTCAGACTTATAACGGGGCAAGTGTTACTCAGAGATTTTCAAAAGAATTTTCAGACAGGCTTCAGTCTTTTTCAAAAGAACAGGATGTTACTTTATTTATGACTTTAATGTCGGGAATAAATGCATTGTTATACAGATATACCGGTCAGGATGATATTATCATTGGAACTCCAATAGCAGGAAGAGAACATCCTGATTTAGAGAACCAAATAGGTTTATACCTTAATACACTGGCGATCCGTACACGATTAAAAAAAGAGATTTGTTTTAAGGATTTACTTGCGGTTCAAAAAGAAACTCTGCTGGAAGCCTATGAACATCAGCATTATTCCTTTGATTCTCTGGTAGGTAAGTTAAATTTGAAACGAGATATGAGCCGCTCGGCGCTGTTTGATGTCCTGATGGTTTTACAAAGTCAAGGGCAGTTAAACAATCTAAACAATGATACTCTGCTAAATCTTGAAGTGAGCCCGTATGAGATTGAAAGTTCAATTTCTAAATTTGATATTACGTATACTTTCGTTGAAACAGAGGTGCTGTCGCTTTCAATAAACTACAATACAGATATCTATCATGGCGGGACCATTGAAAGAATGTTTGCTCATCTTGAGAATGTATTAAAAGAATGTATAAATCATCCTTCGCAGGCTTTAGAAACCATAAATTATTTAACAGAGCCAGAAAAACAACAATTACTATTTGACTTTAACGATACAAAAGTTGTTCATACACAGAATAAAACCCTGGTAGATTTATTTGAAGAACAGGTTGCTGAAACACCTGATGATACGGCAGTTATCTTTGAGGATCGTAGGCTTACGTATAAGGAGTTAAATGAAAAAGCAAATCAGTTGGCGGCTTATTTAAGAGCTCATTATACTATTGATCCTGACGATTTAATCGCAGTTAAACTAGAACGGAATGAATTCCTGCTTGTTAGCTTATTGGGAGTACTGAAATCCGGAGCGGCCTACGTGCCTGTAGATTTAAATTATCCGCAACATCGAATTGATTATATTGAAAAAGACAGCAATAGCAAAGTTGTTATTGATCAGGACCTATTAGAGAAATTTTATGAAGTTCAGGACAATTACAGCCCATTAAATGCAGATCAGCGCTCAACATCCGATCATCTGGCTTATATTATTTATACATCCGGAACTACAGGAAACCCCAAAGGTGTAATGATAGAGCATCATAATGCCGTTGAATTGATTAACTGGTCTAAAAAGGAGTATCATGCTGATGCATTTGATATTGTTTACGGAGTTACCTCTCATTGCTTTGATTTGTCTGTCTATGAATTTTTCTATACCCTTTCGACAGGTAAGAAAATAAGGATTTTAAAGAATGCCCTGGAAATCAATCATTATCTGGATCAGGACAGTAATATATTATTAAATACGGTTCCCTCTGTAGTAAGAAAATTAATAGAAGATCAAGTACTGCTGGATCATATCAAAGTGATCAATATGGCAGGAGAAGTTCTTCCTACAGATATTATTGCGAAGCTTCCTTTGGATAAAATCGAAGTTCGGAATCTCTACGGTCCATCGGAAGATACCACCTATAGTACATCTTATCGTATTACGAATAAAGATTCCAGAACCATTTCTATAGGTAAGCCAATCTCCAATACCCAGGTATTGATTCTTGATCAGCATAACCAATTGGTTCCTCTGGGAGTTACAGGCAGGATCTTCGTATCCGGAGCAGGTGTAGCGAGAGGCTATCTGAACCGGGCAGATCTCACGGAGGAAAAGTTTTTGACCAATCCTTTTATAGAAGGGGAAAGAATGTATGATACAGGAGATTTAGGCTATTGGTTATCAGATGGAAACATAGAATTTATAGGCAGAAAAGACCATCAGGTTAAAATAAGAGGCTATAGAATTGAACTGGGAGAGATAGAATCGGCTATTTTAGGGTTTTCTGATCAGCTAAAGCAGGTAGTTTTAGAAGCAAAAGAATTTAATTCTCAAAAGGCATTAGTTGCTTATTACGTAAGTGAAACGAAAATAGATAAGGCAGATTTAAGAAGCTATTTGCAAAGTAAATTACCAGATTATATGCTGCCAGGTTACTACCTGGAGCTGGACAAAATGCCATTAACTCCAAACGGAAAAGTAGATAAAAAATCATTGCCAACGATCTCAGGAGAAGATCTTATAAGACGTGAATACATCGCCCCAACAACAAATACAGAATTACAATTGATCAAGATCTGGGAGGAAGTTTTAAATGTTGATAAATTGGGAATAACGGATAATTTCTTCGAATTAGGCGGAAATAGTTTAATAGCGGTTCAGGTGATCAACAAGACTTTTAAAGAACTGGGCACTGGTATTTCGCTTAAGCACTTTTTTAATAATCCAACAATAAAAGGACTGAGCAAAAATTTAATCCAAGCGGATTATTTGGCTATCCCACCCGCCCCGGAATCAGGAAGTTATCCGTTGACTCCCTCTCAACGTAGATTTTGGGTATTAAACCAGTTTGAAGGCGCATCTTTAGCGTATAATATGCCTGTTGTTCTGAAGTTTACAGGAGATTTGGATATTTTAAAATTTGAAGAAGCCTTTAAATCACTAATTCTTAGGCACGAGATTTTAAGAACAACTTTCCGGCCAATAGAAGGAGAACAGGTACGTCAGTTTATTACGCCAAAAGAGGAGCTAAACTTTACAATCAATTATGTTGATCTTATTCCTAATAATGAAGCCAAGGACATTGTTGATGCTTATTTGGCAAATGAGATCGCGATTGCTTTTGATTTAGAAAAAGGCTCTCTGATTAAAGCATCTTTACTAAAAATTAAGGAAAGGGAACATATTTTCTTTATGTCCATGCATCATATTATTAGTGATGGATGGTCTATGGAATTATTAATCAAAGAAATTGTAAGTGTATATAATTCTTTAGTTAACAATACAGCCATCAATTTACCGGAGTTAAAAATTCAGTACAAGGATTATGCAGTTTGGCTAAATGATGATATCCAAAAACAGAAGTACAATGCAGCTGAACAATATTGGATGAAACAATTTTCAGGTGAGCTGCCAATATTAGAATTGCCAAGTTTTAATAAGCGTCCTTTAGTGAAAACATTTAGTGGAAACAGTATCAGTCATCAATTTTCAAAAGAATTTTTGGAGAAAGTAAAAAAATTCTCAAAAGATCATGATGCTACTTTGTTTATGAGTTTATTGTCGGGGGTAAAAGCTTTATTTTATAAATATACAAATCAGCGAGATATTATAATAGGAACACCTATTGCAGGAAGAGAACATCCTGATTTAGAGAACCAAATTGGTTTATATCTTAATACACTGGCAATAAGAACTCAGATAGCAGAAAATGCTACTATTTCAGACATTTTAGATAATGAAAAACATACATTATTAAAAGCGTATCAATATCAAAACTATCCCTTTGATGATTTGATTGGTCAATTAAATTTAAAAAGAGATACCAGTCGTTCAGCCTTATTTGATGTTATTGTTGTGCTGCAAAATCAAGCACAATTACAAATAACAAATGAAGAAGATTTAGCAGGCCTGCAGGCAGAAAGCTATGCTTTTGAAAATAAGATCGCTCAATTTGATATGAGTTTGGTCTTCACAGAATGTGAAGAAGGTTTGTCTTTAACGATACAATACAACACTGACATTTATAATGCTTTTTTAATAGAAAGAATCTTCAGTCATTTTGAAAATCTGGTAAGCAATTCAATTGCCGATCCATCAGCCGTGTTAGATCAGACAGATTATTTGAAGCCATCTGAAAAACAGCAATTGTTATTCGATTTTAATGCAACGGCAGCTTTTTATCCAAAAGATAATACAATTGTTGCCTTATTTGAAGAACAGGTTGAAAAAAAACCTGATAATACAGCAGTTGTTTTTGAAGACAATACATTTACATATCACGAATTAAATAAACTTTCCAATCAGCTTGCTCATTACTTAAGAGAAAATTATAGTGTTCAGGCTGATGATTTAATTGGGATTAAATTAGAGAGAAGTGAAGACCTGATTATTTCAATTTTAGGAATATTAAAATCCGGAGCAGCTTATGTGCCCATTGACCCAAATTACCCACACGATAGAATAGATTACATAAAGAAAGATAGCGCAGCTAAAGTTATTATTGATGAACTCCTGTTCGAAAAATTCAGAAAAGTTCAGAACCAGTATTCGCAATTGAATATTGAAAAAATCACTTCTGCAACTGATTTAGCCTATGTAATTTATACCTCCGGAACTACAGGTCAGCCAAAAGGGGTAATGGTTGAACATCATAATTTAATTAATTTATGCTATTGGCATTGCACGGCATTTAAAGTTGATGAAGATAGTCGTGGAGCGTTATTTTCCGGAGTTGGATTTGATGCATCTGTTTGGGAGATTTTTCCTTATCTGATTAGTGGAGCATCTCTGTATCCTATTGGAGAAGAGGAGATACGGTTAAATTTAAAAAAGCTGGCTGATTTTTACAGTAGTAACAAGATATCACATAGTTATTTGCCATCTGCTATTTGCAGTGATTTAATCAGCTCCGGAATCGTCATCGATAAAGTGAAGCTTTTGGTTGGAGGAGAATCGTTAAAAATAGCTGAAGGTTCACATTTAGATATTTATAATAATTATGGGCCGACAGAAAATACGGTAGTGAGTACGTTTTATAAAGTAAATCCAGATCATGGCGGAATGATCCCAATAGGTAAACCGGTTTCTAATACGCAGGTTTATATTTTGGGAGATCAGTTACAAATTTTACCGGTAGGAGTGAGTGGTAAGATTTACGTGTCGGGAGCCAGTATAGCACGTGGTTATCTTAATAATGAAACGCTTACGTCAGAGAAATTTATTGCAAATCCATTTGTCGACGGACAAAGAATGTATGATACAGGCGATCTGGGGCGTTGGCTTCCAGATGGGAATGTTGAATTTTTAGGAAGAAAAGACCATCAGGTTAAAATAAGAGGCTACAGAATTGAACTTGGAGAAATCGAAAATACGCTTTTGAAATTTTCAGCATCTTTAAAACAGGTTATAGTAGAGACGAAAAAGCTAAACTCAGAAAAAGTTTTGGTAGCGTACATCATCTCAGAAAATACTTTGGATAAAAGAGCCCTTCGTAATTTTCTTCAGGACAGATTACCAGATTATATGGTTCCTGGGTTTTTTGTCGAATTATCTCATTTTCCTTTGACCCCAAACGGTAAAATTGATCGAAAGTCCCTTCCTTCCATATCATCAGATGATATGATCCGAAAAGAATTTGTTGCACCGGTAACGAGCGTTGAAAGAGAATTGGTTGCGATATGGGAAGACGTTTTAAAGATTGAAAATGTGGGAGTTACCGATAATTTCTTTGAACTTGGAGGGCATAGTTTAAAAGCCGGCTTATTGATTAATGAATACAGAAAAGCCTTTAATGTAAAAATTAAGGTAAACGATATATTCAAATCAACAACTATTAATTCTCATGTTAAGCTGTTGGAATTATGTGATACAATCGATCAGGATGAAATACCTAAAATACCGGAAGCTGAAAGTTATGCTGTGTCTGCAATTCAGAAAAGAATCTGGATAGCCAGTCAATTCGAAAACGGATCTAAAGCATACCATATGCCTGCTTGTATTGAATTAGCCATTAATCCGGAAAATTTCAGAAAGGCTATACTTGCTACAATAGAACGCCATGAAATATTGAGAACCGTTTTTAAAGAAAACATTGATGGCGAAATAAAACAATGGGTTTTACCTCCCGAAAAATTAAAATTTGAGGTGGAATATCAAGATTATCGTCATGTGGAAAACATTGAGAAAGTAATAAAAAACTTTGTTGATGACGACAACGAAAAACGCTTCGATCTTGAAAACGGACCTTTATTGCGTGCTGTATTGCTGCAGATAAGTGATACGCATTATGTGTTTTATTATAATATACATCACATAATAGGAGATGGGTGGTCCATGGAAGTTTTAACAAATGATGTTTTAGCTTTTTATAAAGCTTATGAAAATGGAAATAAAGTAGAACTTGAAGATTTAAAAATTCAACACAAAGATTATGTTGCCTGGATCGCACAAAATAATTCAGAAAAACAGCAGCAAAAATATTGGTTGAATAAATTTGAAAAAGAAGTTCCGCCGCTTGATCTGATTGTATCAAAAGAACGCCCCCAAATTAAAACATATAACGGGAATGTTTTCTCTGGCGATATAACCGGAAATAATTATACAAAACTATTACAGACAGCGCAAAATACAGAGACCACGTTGTTTATGAATTTTTTAAGTCTTATTTATATTTTATTATATAAATATTCTTATCAAAAAGATCTGGTTATTGGCAGCCCTTTAGACGGTAGAGATCATCATAGTCTGAAAGGCCAGATCGGATGTTTTGTAAATACGGTGCCGTTTAGAGTTTTATTGCCTAATAAAGAGAATTATCAGTCACTTTTAGAAATAGTTAAAAATACTGTTTTAGAAGGTTTGGAACACCAGTCCTTTCCTGTAGAATCCATAACAGATCACTTTAAACTGCAGAGAGATTTATCCAGAAGCCCTTTGTTTGATGTGTCTGTTGTTATGATTCAAAATGCCATAAATCAGAATCAGATTGCAATAAACGAACAAGGATATTCTAACATGATAGAATCATATAAAAGCAAATTTGATTTGACTTTTTACTTTAAAGTTTATGAAAATAAAATTTCCTGCAATATTATTTACAATACCGATTTATTTGAGGCTGATGTAATAGAAAAAATGTTCATAGAATTTTTAATGCTGATGGAATCTGTTTTTTCAAACGATTCTTTACCAATTGATGATTACATCGTTGCATCGAATACGGAAGAAATCCAAGAGCAGGCTAGCTTTTTTGATGACATCAATGCTGCTATTGACGATAGTTTTTAAATAAAAATGATATCAAATAACATATTTATGAAAAATAAATTAGGTATTATTTCTGGTATGGGCACCAGGGCAGGGTTGCTTTTTTTAAACAAGCTGATTGATAAAACTGATGCCAAATGCGATCAGGATTTCCCGGAATTTATTGTGCATAACAATAGCCAGGTTCCGGACAGAACCCTTGCGATAGTATATAATGAAGAATCGCCCCTGAAAGAACTTAAGAGATCACTGGACATTCTTGAGAAATGTGAGGTGGATTATATTATTTCTACCTGTGTAACGTCCTATTATTTTTTAAATCAATTTGATGCTTTAGGCAAGAGTAAAATAGTAAATCCTATAGACCTGATAGCGAGCCGGTTATTAAAAGAGTATAGCCATCTTCAAAAAATAGGATTATTAGCAACAACAGGCACAATAAATTCTAAACTGTTTCACGACAGATTCCAAAGTATGCCTTTTGAATTGATAACACTCAGTAAATATGATCAGGAGGAAAAATTTATGAAATCGGTTTACATGGAAGGAGGATTTAAATCCTCTACAATTTCTGATTCTGCTTATGATTTATTTAATGACGCTTTAAAGAGCCTTATAGATAAAGACGTTCAGCTTATCATTGGTGGATGTACAGAAGTTCAGATAGGTATTAAAAATGCTGATGTCAATATTCATTTTCTGGATGTAATAGACGTATTGGTAGATGAAGTGGTGGATTTAATGAATCTAAAAAAAATAGAAATAGCGCTATAATGAATAAAAAAGTTTTACATTATTTATTTGAAAATATTGCGGAAGAAAAACCAGCCAATATTGCAGTTCGTACTGAAACGAAATCGGTATCTTATAGTGAATTAAACAGTCAGGCTAATCGTTTAGCAGATCTTTTAGCTCATTTTTCTATAAAAAAAGAAGATATAATAACTACTTTTCTGGATGACAGACTGGCTCAGTTAATTGCGATACTGGGTATTTTTAAATCAGGATCTGTTTATTTACCTCTGGATCAAAAATACAGTCAGAATTATTGGGAAGAACTTTATACGAAAATCAAGCCTGAAGCTTTACTGATTTCAAAAAATAATTTTAATTCCTTTTTCGGATATGACTCTCTTTTCGAATATAATATTCCAACCATTATTGCTGTTGACAGCAATGATGGTAAATTGATTTTTTCAGAATATAGACAAAGTGAAGGCATCTATATAGAGAATGAAATTGATATGGAACTATCAATTCACAATAAGGATATAGTTGTAGAAGGTGAAGACTCTAATTATATATTTTTTACCTCAGGGTCAACCGGAAAACCTAAAGCAGTTTTGGGTAGTCATCAGAGCTTAAGCCATTTTATACACTGGGAATCAAAAGAACTGGCTATTACTGAAAAAGTTAAGGTAGGGCAGTTAACATCACTTTCTTTTGACGCTTCTTTAAGAGATATTTTTGTAGCCTTAATGAATGGAGGAACTATTTGTTTTCCATCAAAAGAAATAAAAGAAGATTCAGCTTTGCTGCTTCAGTGGCTTAAAAATGAAAAAATAACATTGTTACATACCATTCCGACCATGTTACGATTACTTTCAACCATACATAATGCAGCAGAAACTGTTACTTCAAATGAGTTTCCTGAATTAGAATATATATTGCTTGCAGGAGAAAAATTGTATGCTAAGGATATTACAAACTGGAGAAAATTATACGGGCACAATACCACTATCATAAACCTTTATGGTGCCACAGAATCTACATTGGTTAAGTCATTTTACCGAATAGAAAATAATCTTAATAGAAATTCTGAAGAAGTTTTACCTGTTGGACAGCCTATATCCAATACCAGGATTTTGATTGTGAATGAAGCCAATGAGTTGTGTCGAATTAACGAAAAAGGAGACATCTATATTAAAACTCCATTTTTGTCAAAAGGCTATTACCACGATCCGGTACTTACAGCGGAAAAATTCGTTCAAAACCCATTGAGGCAGGAAAAAGATATAGTCTATAAAACCGGAGATTATGGGAAATATGATTCCGAAAGAAATGTAATCGTAATAGGCAGGGAAGACGGAATGGTTAAACTCAATGGGGTCCGAATTGATATGAATTCTATTGAAACTGTAATCTTAAAACTAAATGATATTCATACCGTAAAATGCATGATATACAATAGTGATTCTGTAAGCAGCAGCCTTGTATGTTTTTATGGATCGAATACTGTCACTGAGGATGATTTAAGAATGCATTGCTCAAAGTATTTGTCTGTATATGAAATGCCTTCTGTTATTTTTCGATTAAAAGAATTTCCAATCAATGCAAATGGAAAAATAGATACTGTACACCTTCAGAACAGCATCCAAAAAAGGCTTTCAGAAGGAAATACAACTCAAAAAAAACAACCAGTTAATGCTGTAGAAGAAAAATTAATAATCTTATGGCAGGAAGTCCTGAATATAGGCAATATCGGAACTGAAGATCATTTCCTGTCATTAGGAGGGAATAGTATCAGGCAAATCTCACTGAGATCTAAAATAAGAATGGCTTTCAATGTTAATCTAACAATTGAAGATCTGTTTTTATGTCCCACAATACGGTCTCAGGCATCACATATTTCCACGCTTCCGGTATTAGAATCCATCGCTGGGAAAAATGAAATCATACCAATTTCTGAAAATGAAAATGGTTATAGCATATCTAATGAGCAATTAAGAATTTGGCTTGCCTCTCAATCTGAAGATCACTCAAAAGCAAATAATATGTCATACACGTATCATGTAAATGGTGATTTTAAAGTCGAGCTTTTTAAAAAGGCATTGCAGGAAATATTTAATCGATATGAAATCTTAAGAACAGCATTTGATGTAAATGAAGCTGGGGAAGTAGTACAAAAAATTGTTGACGAAATTGTTATTGATGCCGTATTTGATTATAAAATTGTTGGTGAAAACTTTAACGAAAATAACGCAAAACAATATTTAAAAGATTTTACCGATCTGGCTTTTGATTTGAAGAAAGCTCCATTGGTAAAGTTTCTTGTGATTAAAATTTCCGAAGATAAGTTCATTCTATCCACATTAATGCATCATATAATCGGGGATTACACCTCTGATAAGATTATTATCAGTGAGGTTATAAAATTTTATAAAGCTTATGAAAAGGGCCATTCGGTCCAGCTCAGCCCAATTAACGTTCAGTATAAGGATTATGCTTACTGGATTAAAAACAGGTTGGCAAATAATGAATTTTCTTCAGAAAAAGAATTTTGGGAAAACTATTTAGAAAATATAAAACAACAGCCTAAATGGTATAAAAATTCAGTTACTGATAATTTTGAAGGAGCTCATTACTCAAAAGTGCTTTCTTCCGAATTTACCGGAGAAATTAAAAAATATTGTGTAGATCATAATTATAATGTGATGGGAATTATGACTATTGCTTTAGGGATTTTAATTCATAAGATAAGCGGTCAAAATGATATCATTATAGGAGCTCCCATTAATCTTAGAAATCATCCCAGTTTAATAGGCCAGGTTGGATTATACTTGAATATGGCTCCTTATAGAGTAAAAATCAATGGTCAAAATAAAATTAAAGAGATTATTGACGAAACAATTAAAAATCAAGTAAAAATTTTCGACAATTCATTTTATCCATTCGATTCTATTATTGAAGATTTTGATCACAAACATCATTTTAATCTGATGGACAGAATTGATGTATATGTCAATTTTATCAATCACGAAGATGCAAATGATACCGATAGTTTGGAGAATATATCATTTGTTCCGCAAGAAAAAATCATAAAAAGAAGCAAATTTCCTATTTGCTTTTATATCAATAATAACCAGGACGAAATCTCTTATTTTATTGAATACCAAAAGAATGTATTCAACGATTCGGAAATCTCAAAACTGGGAGAACGTTTTTTGCTGTGTTTGAAACAAATTGTTGATAATCAGAACGAAACCGTAAATAAAATTAGCCTGATTGATAAAAAATCTATTCCCTCATTCAGTCTAAAATAATTTAAAACAACAAATAACCTAATAATAATTCAAATAAATCTTTTTGATTTTATTTAAAAAAAACAAATTAATGAGAGTACTTAATTCATATCATCAGCAAAGACTATGGTTTATAGATTATTTTGAAAAGAATGATTTATATGTCGGAGGTCCTATTTATCATAATATCCCTTTCTTTTTAAAAATTGATAAAAAATTAGACCGTAATCTTTTGAAAAATGCTTTTCTAAAATTATTGGAAAATAATAGTGTTCTGAGAACAAGATTGTGTAAAGATGGAGGAGATATTTTTCAGGAAATTTCTGAACCAGGCCTTTTAAATATCGATGCTTTATTGGTGCAAAAGGAAAATCTTGTTGAGAACGCAGAAGAATTACGCCAGATTCCATTTGATTTTGATACGGATTATTTGATTAAATGTTATTATGAAAATAAACAGGACCATACACTTATATATTTTATTATTCATCATGCCATCATCGACAGACCAAGTATTAAACTGATTGAAAATCAATTTTTGGCATTAATGAATGATTTAGAATCAACTGATGAAAAAGCGATTCAGTTTCATAATTTCTCAAATTGGCAGAATACATTAACGGATGAAGATTTAGAGCCATTATTATTTCATTGGAGATCAAAATTAAAAGATCTTCAGGTTTTATATTTTTCTACAGATAATGAGCGTGAGCAGGTTCATATTTATAAAGCTAATAAAGTTAATACATCGATTGCTGCAGATAAGATAAGATCATTTTGCTTAACAAAAAATATGAGTGCCAAAAGTCTGTTTCTGGCTGCTTATAAAATGGCTTTTGCCCGCCTTACAGGATTATCAGATATTGTTATGGGTACCTGGATGGATCTGCGTGGTGAAGAATTACAAAATGTAGTAGGCCCTATAGAAAATCTTGTTGTTCTACGTTCGTTTTTAGATCAGCAAAAAAACCTGCTGGAATTATGTACGGTGGTAGATCAGGAATGGCATGAGGCTGAAAATTTTAAAGCAATGCCTTTTGATAAACTTGTGTTGGAACTCAACCCTAAAAAGGATATGAGCAGAACGGCTTTGTTTGATATATTATATGTCTATGAATCAAAGATAGAAGAGACAAAAGGAGTAGAAGATTCTGCAATTAGTAATCAGGGATGGGGTAAATATGATTTTAATTTATTGGTAAGTGAAGAAGCTGATAAATTTGATTTAGCTTTAACTTATAACGATTTATATTTTAATCAGCATACTGTTCATTCACTTTTAGATTTAGTAAAAAGAATTCTGGAAGCCTTGATAGAAGATGAAACTTCTTATTTAAAAGATATTTCATTAGTTTCTGCAGAAGAATATAACAAACTCTGCAAAAATCAAAAGTTTGAGAACGATCCCTCTGTTTCAATAGTAGAATTATTTGAAGAACAGGTAAAAAAGCATAAAAAAAGACCTGGAGTTACCTGGTCGTCCGGAAAATTAAAATATGAAGATTTAGATAAGAAATCGAATCAGTTTGCGAATTATCTGATTGATGTTTATGATATTAAAACAGAAGATAAAGTAGCCATTATGTTACCTAAGAATGATGCTTTAATAGTATCGATATTAGGCGTTCTTAAGACGGGTGCAGCTTACGTGCCTGTAGATCCAGGCTACCCGGAAGATCGTAAATCTTTTATGATAGAAGATGCAGATTCTAAGCTGGTTATTGATGCCGGGCTTTTAAATTCTTTTTCAAAATCAAAGGAAAATTTTTCACAGTCATTACCTGAAGTTACGATTACTGGAGATAATTTGGCGTACATCATTTATACTTCCGGTACTACCGGAAAGCCAAAAGGAGTAATGATAGAGCATGGAAATGTTATAAGCTTACTAAATTCATGCTTTTCAGAGTTCGAATTTTCTGAAAAAGATACATGGTCCTTTTTTCATTCTTATTGTTTTGATTTTTCTATTTGGGAGATTTTTGGAGCTTTGTTAACGGGTGGTAATGTTTTGGTTTTAAGTAACGAGGAAGTGCGTAACCAGGAACTGGCGGCTAATTTAATGGCAGAGCATAAGGTAACTGTATTTAGCCAGACACCATCCGCATTTTATAATTTTATTGCTTTAGATTATAAAGTACCTTCTTTACGTTATGTTGTTTTTGGAGGTGAAGCATTAAATCCGGCTAAACTAAAACTATGGAGAGAAAATAATCCGGAGGTTAAACTTATTAATATGTACGGAATTACAGAAACAACTGTACATGTTACCTACAAGTTATTAAGCGATGAGAGCTTATCATCTGCTGTGAGTAATATTGGTAAACCACTAGCTTTTGCGAATTGTTATGTATTAGATCAGCAGCAGGCATTATTGCCTTACGGCAGACCTGGAGAATTATATGTATCCGGACAGGGAGTTGCCAGAGGATATTTGAACCGTCCGGAAATAAATGCAGAGAGATTTATTCCGTGTCCTTTTGATGAAAATGAAAAGATGTACAGAACAGGAGATTTAGCTCGATTTCTGCCTTCAGGAGAATTAGAATATCTGGGAAGAATAGATGATCAGGTTAAGGTACGCGGTTACAGGATAGAATTAGATGAAATTAAAAAACAGATAGATTCCTTTCAAAGCGTTACACAAAGTGCAATCAATTTGGTTTTAATGCCAGATGGAGATAAAAGTATTGCGGCTTATGTTGCTTTTAAGGACGATTCCACCATAAACGATTTAAAGCTGCATTTGTCTGCTAAACTTCCTGAATATATGATTCCGGCGTTTATCATTCAAATGGATGAGCTGCCTATTAATAGCAACGGCAAATTGGACAAAACCAAATTGCCGTCACCATTAGATAATTTGACAAATAACGGACAGGATATAGTAGCGCCTTCTAACCCAATTGAAATTGATTTATTCGAAATTTGGAAAAGACTACTGAATACTAAGGAATTTGGAATCAAAAATAACTTTTTCGAAATAGGAGGACATAGTTTAAAAGCTACACGTCTTATCAGTGCAATTCATAAAGAATTTAACGTACGTTTAGAGTTAAAACAAATATTTGCTAACCCGGTATTGGAGCAGCAAGCCTTATTAATAGAATCCTCATTAAAAGATAACTTTAACGAAATAGTAAAAGTTGCTGAAAATGATATGTATCCTGTTTCTGATGCCCAAAGAAGATTATGGCTATTGAGCCAGTTTGATGGTGCATCTTTAGCTTATCATATGTCATCTGTAATGGAGCTTGATTCTATTACAGACTTAGAAAGTTTTAAAAAAGCGATATATGCTACAGTAGAAAGACATGAAATTTTGCGAACTGTCTTTTGTTCAGATAAAAATGGTTCGATTAATCAGAGAATCTTATCTCTAAAGGATCTCAATTTTAATATTAACCAGGAAGATTTTAGTAAAACCGAAAATGTAAAGGATTTACTGTCGAATTATATTAAAGAAGACAGAAGCAGAGCTTTCGATTTAGAAAATGGTCCTCTATTGAGAACCAGTATTATCAAAATGGCGTCAGACAAGTATATCTTTTATTATAACATGCACCATATTATCAGTGATGGATGGTCTATGAGTATTGTTAAAAGAGATATTGTAGCGTATTATGAATTCTTTACGCACGGTACTGAAATCTCATTACCGGAATTAAGAATTCAATATAAAGATTATGCAGCTTGGCAATTGCAGCAATTTAACGAAGAACCTTTTCTGAAAGCAAAACAGTATTGGCTGAATAAACTGTCTGGAGATTTACCAACAATAGAATTACCATCACAAAAGCGAAGACCAAATATCAAAACCTATACCGGTAAAACGCTAAAAACGTTTCTTACAAAGGAGCAGGTAAGTAATTTGCGCCAATTTACCAGAGAACAAGATGGTACTCTGTTTATAAGCTTATTAGGAATCTGGAATGTTTTATTATACAAATATACACTTGAAAAAGACATTCTGGTAGGAAGTCCGGTTGCAGGAAGAGATCATATTGATCTAGAAAATCAGATCGGGTTTTTTGTTAATACTCTTGCCTTAAGAAATGAAGTCGATCCGGAAGAAAGTTTCCGGACGCTATACAGCAGGATTAAGGAAAATACTTTAAAGGATCTGGAAAATCAGATATATCCTTTTGACAGATTGGTTGAGGATCTGAATATCGCAAAAAATACCAGTCGAAATCCGGTATTTGATATCATGCTGATATTACAGAATGCAGGAGAGCAATCTGAAGAATCAGCACCACAATATGAAAGTGAAATTATTGAGGAATGTACAGAAGTATTATCAAAATTTGATCTAGAAATAATTTGTAAAGAAGTGGATGAAGATTTAATGCTTCAAATCAACTATAATACGGATATCTATGATGCTGATACAATAAAAGATTTAATAATTAATTTTAAGTTATTACTGACAGCATTAATCAATACATCAGAAGTAAGTATTGGCAACATAGAGTATATTTCTGATAATCAGGTTGAAAGATTGTTAGGTTTTAACGATACAGCAGTTGCCTATCCGAGCGATAAAACAATAACAGAATTGTTTGAGGAGCAGGTTGAGAACACACCCGATCATATCGCTGTTGTTTTTGAAGAAAGATCGCTTACTTATAGAGCGTTAAATGAGCGTTCTAACCAATTGGCTGCCTATTTAAGATCTAATTATAGTATTGCTTCTGATGATCTGGTTGGAATACAATTAGAGAGAAGCGAAAAACTGATTGTTGCCATTCTGGGTATTTTAAAATCAGGTGGCGCTTACGTTCCTATTGATCCGAATTATCCGCAGGATAGAATTGATTTTATTAAAAATGATACCCGGAGTAAAGTGGTTATTGATGAAGAGGAATTTTCAAAATTCAGTATTCAAAGTACAGAATATAGTGATGAGAATCTTTTGAGCATAAACACTTCAACAGATCTGGCTTACGTAATGTATACCTCCGGAACAACCGGTAATCCTAAAGGGGTTATGGTAGAACATAAAAGTGTGGTAAGACTCGTTAAACCCGGTTCTTATTTTACTTTAAATACAGAAAATATCCTTTTAAGTACGGGAGCCATATCATTTGACGCTACTATTTTAGAATATTTTGGAACCCTATTGAACGGGGCTAAATTAGTTCTTGCCACCCAGGATAATCTGTTACAGATTGATAAGCTGAAAGAAGTCATTAGAATCAATGAAGTTGACAGCTTTTGGATGACAGCGTCATGGTTTAGTTTTGTAGTAGACAGCGATATAGAAGTATTCAGGAATGTAAAAAAGATCATAGTCGGTGGTGATGTTGTTTCTCCGCACCATGTAAAAAGATTATATAATTCTTTTCCGGATATAGAAATTACAAACGGGTACGGGCCCACAGAAAACACCACTTTTTCTTTGACTTATCCTATCAGTCATTCAGATTATACAACCATTCCTTTAGGTAAACCTATTTCAAACAGTACCGCTTATATTTTAGATGAAGAATTACATCTTGTACCTGTAGGAGTTACAGGGAAGATTTATGTTTCCGGGGATGGCGTTGCCCGGGGCTATCTGAACCGTGATGACCTTACCTCTGAGAAGTTTATGGATAATCCTTTTGAAGAGGGTCTCAGAATGTATGATACCGGAGATTTGGGCAGGTGGCTTCCGGATGGTAATATAGAATATTTGGGAAGGAAAGACGATCAGGTTAAGATCCGTGGTTTCCGTATAGAGCTGGGAGAGGTCGCAAGTCATTTACTGGAAAGTTCTACGGCACTAAAACAAGCTGTAGTTGTAGTACAAGGGGAATCTTCGGATAAATACCTTGTCGCTTACTATGTTTGTACTGATAAGGTTGATAAAAAAGATTTGAAGTCAAGGTTAAGCAAAGTGCTTCCGGAATATATGGTTCCGAATTATTATGTTGAATTAGAAAATATTCCATTAACTACGAATGGGAAAGCAGATATAAAATCCCTTCCTGCAATATCTTCAGAGGATATGATCCGAAAAGAATTTGTTGAGCCGGTAACGGGCGTTGAAAAAGAATTAGCTGCGATATGGGAAGAAGTTTTAAAGCTTGAAAAAGTAGGTACCACCGATAATTTCTTTGAACTTGGAGGCCATAGTTTAATCGTTTCTCAAGTGATTAATAGAATTCAGAAGCAGTTGGGAAGTTCTGTAAGCTATAAGGATTTCTTTTCGGAACCAACCATCGGGGGCTTAAGTAAGAAAATGTTCGATTCCGATTATTTATCAATACCATTAGCGCCCATTTCACAGTCTTATCCCTTAACATCTTCACAGAGAAGATTCTGGATTTTAAGTCAGCTTGAAGGAGGATCTCTGGCTTACAATATGCCTTTTGCTATCAGGCTCAGGGGAGATTTAAATCTTCAGAAATTTCAAGAATCTTTTACAATTTTACTCAGCCGTCATGAGATTTTAAGAACATCGTTCAAGTTCACAGAAGACAAAGACATTCATCAGTTCATTACAGAGGTTGATGCCCTAAATTTCAGTGTTAAATATTCGGATTTTAGTCTGAATGAAGACAAAGAAAATGATATCCTGGATTATTTAAAATCGGAGAACTCGATTGCATTTGATTTAGAACAGGCGCCTCTCGTTCGTGCTTCTATACTAAAAAGCCAGGAAAAAGATTTTGTATTTTTTATCTCAATGCACCACATTATTGGTGATGGGTGGTCTATGGAGTTAATGACAAAAGAAATGGTAGCCATTTATAACTCATTAATAGAAGATAAAACAATAGATCTGCCTGTACAAAAAATTCAATACAAGGATTATTCGGTATGGATCAATGATGTTATTCAAAAAGAAAAATACCAATCATCGGAGAAATACTGGTTAGAGCAGTTTCAAGGAGAATTGCCGGTACTAAAATTGCCAAGCTTTAAGGCACGTCCTTTAACGAAGACGTTTAATGGGGCTTCTGTAAATAAGATGTTCTCAAAGGGATTTGGTGATACCATTAACCAGTTTTCAAAAGATAATAATGCAACTTTATTCATGACTTTATTGGCCGGAATAAAGGTTTTATTGCATAAATATAGCGGACAGAATGATATGATCATTGGAACGCCGGTAGCCGGACGAGATCACCCGGATCTGGAGAATCAGATTGGTTTATATCTAAATACGTTAGCCGTTAGGTCTACAGTTAATGACAATGATAATTTCTTGACTGTGTTAGATAAAGAAAAAGAAGCTTTATTGGGAGCGTATGAACATCAGAGCTATCCTTTTGATGATCTGGTGGGGAAACTGAACCTGACACGTGATGCAAGCCGCTCTGCCTTATTTGATGTTTTGGTCGTTTTACAAAATCAGGGTCAGCTAAAGACAATAGCTAGTGAAGAAGAATTAAAAGGGTTAAAGGTTGAAAACTATGTTTTTGAAGACAATACAACTCAATTTGATCTAAGTTTTATTTTTGTTGAGAGAGAGGCTGGCTTATTTCTTACAATCCGATACAATACTGATATTTATGACAGCCTTTTAATAGATAGAATCTTTGATCATTTTGAAAATATAATCAATAGTTCCATTGCTGGCCCTTCAATATCATTAGAAGGTATCGATTACTTAACGACCGAAGAAAAAGGTATTTTACTGCATGATTTCAATGATACAACAGTAGACTTTGATCGTGAGAAAACAATCATTGAGATATTTGAAGAACAGGTTAGGAAAACACCTGACCATATAGCTGTTATTTTTGAAGATCAGCAGTTTACCTATCGTCAGATCAACGAGGAAGCCAATAGGCTGGGTATCTATCTTAGAGGAAAATATTCCATCCGGCCAGATGATCTGATCGCCATAAAATTAGACAAGAGCGAAAGAGTTATCATTGCTGTGTTAGCTATATTAAAGTCCGGAGGAGCTTATGTGCCCATTGATGTCAATTATCCTGAAGAAAGAATTCAGTATATGGAAAGTGACTCAAGAAGCAAGGCGATCATTGATGAAGCAGAATTTACTGCATTTTATGCAGTAAGAGATCAATATTCTGCCTCTGATCCTAAAAAGAACAATACTTCCAGTAACTTAGCGTATATCATCTATACCTCTGGAACAACGGGTAATCCAAAAGGAGTAATGGTAGAAAACCGGAATCTGGTTTCCAGGATGAGTTATTATCAGTCATTCTTTACATTATCGGAATCAGATGCTACTTTGTTCTATAGATCCTATTGTTTTGACGGAGCTATTGAAGAGTATTTAATTCCGCTTCTTACAGGAGGAAAGAGCGTAATAGCCCATAAGGAGTTTTATGAAAGTATCCATGAGTGTTTAATAGAATTGGTTGATAAGCATAGTATTACAAAAGTAAATATGCCGCCGTCCTTATTAAATGACCTGTTGTCTAATCCTGATTACAGTGAAAAATTCTATAATTTAAAAACATTAAAACATGTTGTTTCCGGAGGTGATGTATTAAATACCCGCCATTTAAAGAAGGCTAAAATGAATGCCCGTTTTTATAATGCATATGGGCCCACAGAAAATACGATTGATTCAACGAACTGGATCGTTGATGTTAATTACAACAGTAAAAAAAGTATCATCGGTAAGCCTATTCTGAATTCTAAGGTATATATTCTTGATGATAAGGGTGCACAATTATTACCTGTAGGAGTGGCAGGAAAGATTTATGTGTCAGGAGGCGGCGTTGCCCGGGGCTATCTGAACCGTGAAGATCTTACTTCTGAGAAGTTTATGGATAATCCTTTTGAAGAGGGTCTCAGAATGTATGACACCGGAGATTTGGGCAGGTGGCTGCCGGATGGTAATATAGAATTTTTAGGAAGAAAAGATCATCAGGTAAAAATCCGTGGTTTCCGTATAGAGTTGGGAGAGATAGAAACGATTTTGCTTCAGAGTTCCAAGGCCTTAAAACAGGCAGTTGTCGTAACAAAAGGAACTGAGGAAGATAAGGTTCTGGTTGCTTATTATGTATCTGATGATAATATAGACAAAAAAGAACTGCAGAGTAATTTGAGCAAATTATTGCCGGATTATATGTTGCCTTCTTATTATGTTCAGCTGGATGCTATTCCTTTGACATCAATAGGGAAAATAGATCGTAATGCCCTTCCTGCAATATCCTCAGAGGATATGATCCGAAAAGAATTTGTTGAGCCGGTAACGGGCGTTGAAAAAGAATTGGCTGCGATATGGGAAGAAGTTTTAAAGCTTGAAAAAGTAGGTACCACCGATAATTTCTTTGAACTTGGAGGCCATAGTTTAATCGTTTCTCAAGTGATTAATAGAATTCAGAAGCAGTTGGGAAGTTCTGTAAGTTATAAAGATTTCTTTTCGGAACCAACCATCGGGGGCTTAAGTAAGAAAATGTTCGATTCCGGTTATTTATCAATACCATTAGCGCCCATTTCACAGTCTTATCCCTTAACATCTTCACAGAGAAGATTCTGGATTTTAAGTCAGCTTGAAGGAGGATCTCTGGCTTACAATATGCCTTTTGCTATCAGGCTCAGGGGAGATTTAAATCTTCAGAAATTTCAAGAATCTTTTACAATTTTGCTCAGCCGTCATGAGATTTTAAGGACGTCGTTCAAATTCACAGAAGACAAAGACATTCATCAGTTCATTACAGAGGTTGATGCCCTAGATTTCAGTGTTAAATATTTAGATTTTAGTCTGAATGAAGACAAAGAAAATGATATCCTGGATTATTTAAAATCGGAGAACTCGATTGCATTTGATTTAGAACAGGCACCTCTCGTTCGTGCTTCTATACTAAAAAGCCAGGAAAAAGATTTCGTATTTTTTATCTCAATGCACCACATTATTGGTGATGGGTGGTCTATGGAGTTAATGACAAAAGAAGTTGTCACTATTTATAATTCACTAATAGAGGGTAAGATAATAAATTTACCGGTACAAAAAATTCAATACAAGGATTATTCGGTGTGGATCAATGATGTTATTCAAAAAGAAAAATACCAATCATCAGAGAAATACTGGTTAAAACAGTTTCAAGGAGAATTACCTGTGTTAGAATTGCCAAGCTTTAAGGCACGTCCTTTAACGAAGACGTTTAATGGGGCTTCTGTAAATAAGATGTTCTCAAAGGGATTTGGAGATACCATTAACCAGTTTTCAAAAGACAATAATGCAACTTTATTCATGACTTTATTGGCCGGAATAAAGGTTTTATTGCATAAATATAGCGGGCAGAATGATATGATCATTGGAACGCCGGTAGCCGGACGAGATCACCCGGATCTGGAGAATCAGATTGGTTTATATCTAAATACGTTAGCCGTTAGGTCTACAGTTAATGATAATGATAATTTCTTGACTGTGTTAGATAAAGAAAAAGAAGCTTTGTTGGGAGCGTATGAACATCAGAGTTATCCTTTTGATGATCTGGTGGGAAAACTGAACCTGACACGTGATGCAAGCCGCTCTGCCTTATTTGATGTTTTGGTCGTTTTACAAAATCAGGGTCAGCTAAAGACAATAGCTAGTGAAGAAGAATTAACCGGCTTACAGGTTGAAAACTATCCCTTTGAAAACAAAACAGCGCAGTTTGATCTAAGTTTCAATTTTGTTGAAAAAGAAACAGGATTATTTCTTTCAATCCGATACAATACTGATATTTATGACAGCCTTTTAATAGATAGAATCTTTGATCATTTTGAAAATATAATCAATAGTTCCATTGCCAGCCCTTCAACATCATTAGAAAGTATCGATTACCTGACCACTGAAGAAAAAAGGATTCTATTGCATGAGTTTAAAGATAAAGCAGTTGCTCATCAGAATGATAAGACGATAATAGAATTGTTTGAGAATCAGGTTGAGAAAACGCCGGATGGTATTGCTGTTGTTTTTGAAGAAAGATCACTTACTTATAGAGAACTCAATGAACGTTCTAATCAGTTGGCAGGATATTTAAGGTCTGCTTATGGTATCGGGTCCGGTGATTTAGTCGCCGTTAAGTTGGATAGAAATGAAAACATGATTGTTGTTATTTTAGGAATACTAAAATCCGGAGCAGCTTATGTACCGATGGATCCTAACTATCCACAGGACCGAATAGATTTTATGATCGACGATACGCAAAGCAAAATCATCATGGATGATATTGAGCTGGCGTTATTTATGAATCAAAAGCAGAAATATAACCGTTCTAATCCGGAGAGCGTAATTAAACCAACAGACTTAGCGTACATCATTTATACTTCCGGTACTACCGGAAAGCCAAAAGGTGTAATGATAGAGCATGGTAATGTAATAAGTTTATTAAATTCATGCTTTTTGGAGTTTGAATTCTCCGAAAAAGATACGTGGTCATTTTTTCATTCTTATTGCTTCGACTTCTCTGTTTGGGAGATTTTTGGAGCACTGCTAACAGGTGGTAATATTTTGATTCTAAGTAACGAAGAAGTTCGTAATCAGGAACTGGCCGCTACATTAATGGCACACCATAATGTAACCGTATTTAGTCAGACGCCTTCTGCATTTTATAATTTTATTGCATTCGATTATAAAGTACCTTCTCTGCGTTATGTAGTTTTTGGTGGTGAGGCCCTGAATCCCGCTAAATTAAAACTATGGAAAGAGAGCAACCCGGAGGTTAAGCTGATTAACATGTATGGAATTACTGAAACTACCGTACACGTTACTTACAAATTGTTAACTGATGAAAGCTTATCTTCTCCTGTCAGCAATATTGGTCAGCCATTAGCTTTCGCGAATTGTTATATACTCGATAAGCAGCAGGCATTATTGCCTTACGGCAGATCCGGAGAATTATATGTATCCGGGCAAGGAGTTGCCAGAGGGTACTTGAATCGTCCGGAAATAAATGCTGAAAGATTTATTCCGTGTCCTTTTGATGAAAATGAAAGGATGTACAGAACAGGAGATTTAGTGCGATTTTTGCCTTCAGGTGAATTGGAGTATTTAGGAAGGATAGATGACCAGGTTAAAATCAGAGGATATAGAATAGAGCTGGGAGAGATAGAAAGTTGTTTACTAGATAACATTCAGGAATTAAAACAGGCCGTTGTTGTTGTAAAAGGAGAATCTTCCGATAAATATCTTGTTGCGTACTATGTATCTGATGATAAGGTCGATAAAAAAGATTTAAAGTCAAGGCTAAGTGAAGCACTTCCGGACTATATGGTTCCGGGTTATTATGTGGAATTGGAGAGTATACCTTTGACACAGAATGGTAAGGTGGATCGTAAGCGTTTACCTGAAGTTGGTGAAGCAGATATGATTAAAGAAGAATATCTTGCTCCAAGAACCAAAGAAGAAGAGCTGTTGGTAGACGTGTGGTCTAAAGTCCTTAAACAAGACCGGATCAGTGTAAAAGATAATTTTTATAATTTAGGCGGAGACTCTATTAAGTCTATTCAGATTGTTTCAGGTTTGAAACAGCACGGATATACGCTAAAAATAGTACAGTTATTACGTAATCCTGTCATAGAAGATCTTGCCCAGTTATTAGAATTGGATACCGTCGAGATTGATCAGTCAGAAGTAGAAGGTAGTGTTGTATTGACTCCGATCCAGCAATTTTTCTTTGAAAGTGAGCAAATCCCTAATAAAAATTACTACAATCAGTCTGTGCTATTAAGGAGCCAGAAAGAGATTGATCCGTCTGTTTTAGAGAAATCCATAGCTGACCTCGTTAGGCATCATGATGCTTTGCGTATGGTGTATAAGGAAGAAGATGGATTATGGACGCAATACAATGAAGATAATTCAGAAGCACATTATAAAATTAGTTTTTATGATTTACGGTCAGATTCCAGAGAGGCTGAATTAGAATCATTGCGCAGCATTGGTAATGATCTGCAGTCAGGATTTGATATTGGATCAGGCGTTTTGTTTCATGTTGGACATTTCAGGATGTCAGACGGAGACCGTTTAGCGCTTATGATTCACCACCTTGTCATTGATGGAGTTTCATGGCGTATTTTGTTTGAGGATTTATCTCATTTGTATGAGTCCTACCAAAGAAATGTACCAATTAATCTGCCTTTGAAAACAGATTCGTTTCAGCGTTGGGCTTCGGTTCAGAAAGCATATGCCAAAAGCGAAAAGATGCGGTCGGAACGATGGTATTGGGATGAAGTTTCCAAAGAACCCATAGGGTTATTGCCAATGGATTACGATGGTGGCAGAGAAATTTCATTAAGGGATAAGGCTTCTTATTTTACTCTTGATAAATCTTTGACGGAGAAACTTCAGACCCAGGTTCATCATGTTTATAATACCGAGATCAATGATGTCTTATTAACAGCACTCGGACTGGCGATTCAAACTGTTTTTGGGGTTGATAAGAGTGTTTTGAAAATGGAAGGGCATGGCCGTGAGGAAATTATCGATGGTATTGATATCGGAAGAACGGTTGGGTGGTTTACCAGTGTGTATCCTTTCGTGCTGGATCTGTCATCGTCCAAAGGTCATGAATTAATCGGTGTTAAAGAATCATTGCGCAAGGTTCCTAATAAAGGAGTGGGGTATGGGATTCTGAACTACCTCGACAAACGCTTTGCCAATGAACTTGTTCCAGGTATTCAGTTTAACTATTTAGGAGATTTTGGCAGCAATGCGGGAATCAATAAAGAAGGAGAATCCCTGTTTGAATTCTCATCAGAAAACATTGGGGCAACATCAGATACTGCCAATAATTCAAGTGAAATCTTACTTGACGTTTCAGGAATGATGGTTTCTGATCAGTTAAATATGTCGATTCGTTATTCAGAACAGGCTTTTAAAGACGATACCATAGCCAGACTCATTGCTGCCTACGAAGCGGAGTTGTCAAATCTTATCGGAACATTATCGGAAGTTAAAGAAAACCGTCTAACACCATCAGATCTTACTTATAGCGAATTAAGTTATTCAGACTTAGCAGTGCTTAATAAAGATAATAATGTTGAGGATATTTATGAGCTTTCACCATTGCAGCAGGGATTGTATTATCACTGGCTGGTAGATCAGTCAAGTCATATGTATTTTGAACAGCTTTCCTATAAGCTGCACTTTAGCAATTTAAGTATTAATGCCGTAGAACAGGCTTATAATGAGCTGGTTAACAGATATGCCATTTTACGTACCAGCTTTACCAATGATTACAGTGGTGTGCCTTTGCAGATCGTACACCAAACCGTTTCCGGTAGTTTCAGTTATGAATCTATTCGTGATTTAACAGATATCGATGAGGCATTACACATTATTAAAGAAAAGGATAAAGCTGTAGGATTTGATTTGGATAAGCCAACTCAAATGCGCTTGACAGTAGTAGAGTTGGGAGACGGAAATTATGAATTTATCTGGAGCAGCCACCATATTTTAATGGATGGATGGTGTATTAGTATTTTAATTAATGATTTCTACAGCATGTTAATGGCGATAACCAATGGTCAGACCATACAGTTGCCGGAACCCGTTAAATACTCCACTTATATAGACTGGTTATCAAAAATTAATAAACACGCATCATTATCATATTGGAAGAATTATTTAGATGGGATAACGTCAAAGACGGTGCTTCCTTTAGGGGCTAAGCCATTGTTAACCTCAGGTACTATTTTCCAGAAGAAAACCTTGAGTATAGATGGAGATTCCTTCACATCCGTTAAAAACTTATGCGGGAACCTGGGTATAACCTCAAATACCTTTATACAAGGAGTCTGGGGGTATTTACTTTCCAAATATAACAATACACAGGATGTTGTTGTTGGGGCAGTAGTATCGGGCAGACCGGGAGAATTGCCGGGAGTACAGAATATGGTAGGATTATTTATTAATACGATACCGGTAAGAATACAATACGAGAACACAGATACAGTTATTACGTTCCTGAAGAAATTACATTCAGAAAACTTAGAAAGTACTCCACATCATTATCTTAATTTGTCTGAAGTACAGTCTCAAAGTTCTTTGGGAATGGACTTGATTAATAATTTGATAATCTTTGAGAACTATTTGGTACAGGATGCAATCGAAGATGAGATTGAGGAATTGTATGGACAAAAAGAACAAAGGATTACGATTGAAGGTGTTGAAGTCTTTGAACAGACAAATTATGATTTTAATGTGATAGTTGTACCTTCTGCATCGTCGTTGACTATTGAGTTTAAATATAATTCTTCAGTTTTTGAATCTGGGCAGATTGAGCGTCTTGCCAATCATTTCGCAAATATAGTAGCTCAGTTTAGTACAATTGAAGAGTCGTTGTTAGAGCGCGTAGATTACGTAACAGCTGAAGAAAGAGATCTTTTACTATATGGTTTCAACGATACAGCAGTTGCCTATCCGAGCGATAAAACAATAACAGAATTGTTTGAGGAGCAGGCTGAGAACACACCCGATCATATCGCTGTTGTTTTTGAAGAAAGATCGCTTACTTATAGAGCATTAAATGAGCGTTCTAACCAATTGGCTGCCTATTTAAGATCTAATTATAGTATTGCTTCTGATGATCTGGTTGGAATACAATTAGAGAGAAGCGAAAAACTGATTGTTGCCATTCTGGGTATTTTAAAATCAGGTGGCGCTTACGTTCCTATTGATCCGAATTATCCGCAGGATAGAATTGATTTTATTAAAAATGATACCCGGAGTAAAGTGGTTATTGATGAAGAGGAATTTTCAAAATTCAGTATTCAAAGTACAGAATATAGTGATGAGAATCTTTTGAGCATAAACACTTCAACAGATCTGGCTTACGTAATGTATACCTCCGGAACAACCGGTAATCCTAAAGGGGTTATGGTAGAACATAAAAGTGTGGTAAGACTCGTTAAACCCGGTTCTTATTTTACTTTAAATACAGAAAATATCCTTTTAAGTACGGGAGCCATATCATTTGATGCTACTATTTTAGAATATTTTGGAACCCTATTGAACGGGGCTAAATTAGTTCTTGCCACCCAGGATAATCTGTTACAGATTGATAAGCTGAAAGAAGTCATTAGAATCAATGAAGTTGACAGCTTTTGGATGACAGCGTCATGGTTTAGTTTTGTAGTAGACAGCGATATAGAAGTATTCAGGAATGTAAAAAAGATCATAGTCGGTGGTGATGTTGTTTCTCCGCACCATGTAAAAAGATTATATAATTCTTTTCCGGATATAAAAATTACAAACGGGTACGGGCCCACAGAAAACACCACTTTTTCTTTGACTTATCCTATCAGTCATTCAGATTATACATCCATTCCTTTAGGTAAACCTATTTCAAACAGTACCGCTTACATTTTAGATGAGGAATTACATCTTGTACCTGTAGGAGTTACAGGGAAGATTTATGTTTCCGGGGATGGCGTTGCCCGGGGCTATCTGAACCGTGATGACCTTACCTCTGAGAAGTTTATGGATAATCCTTTTGAAGAGGGTCTCAGAATGTATGACACGGGAGATTTGGGCAGGTGGCTACCTGATGGTAATATAGAATATTTGGGAAGGAAAGACGATCAGGTTAAGATCCGTGGTTTCCGTATAGAGTTGGGAGAGATAGAAACAATTTTACTTCAGAGTTCCAAGGCCTTGAAACAGGCAGTTGTAGTAACAAAAGGAACCGATGAAGATAAGGTCCTGGTTGCTTATTATCTGTCTGATGATAAAATAGATAAAAAAGATCTGAAATCAAGGTTAAGTGAAGTTCTTCCGGAGTATATGGTCCCGAGTTATTATGTACAACTTGATGTTATCTCTTTAACATCTAATGGAAAAATAGATCGTAAAGCTTTACCGGAAGTTGAAGAGGATGATTTAATCAAGGAAAATTATATTGCCCCAAAAACCCAGGAGGAAGAGCTTTTGGTGTCTGTCTGGTCTGAAGTTTTAAAACGGGATCAGATTAGTGTAAAAGACAATTTTTATAATTTAGGAGGAGACTCTATCAAATCTATCCAGGTCGTTTCCAGGATAAAGCAGAAGGGCTATACCTTAAAAGTTGCCCAGATTTTAAAAAATCCTGTTGTAGAGGATTTGGCAAAACTGATCGAGGCAGACGCAGTGGTTATCAGTCAGGATGAAGTAAAAGGAATGGTTGACTTAACTCCAATCCAGCAATTTTTCTTTGAAAGTGAACAGATCATTAATAAAAACCACTACAATCAGTCTGTGCTATTAAGGAGCCAGAAAGAGATTGATCCGTCTGTTTTAGAAAAATCCATAGCTGACCTCGTTAGGCATCATGATGCTTTGCGTATGGTGTATAAGGAAGAAGATGGATTATGGACGCAATACAATGAAGATACTTCAGATAAGCACTATAAGATCAGTTTTTATGATTTACGGTCAGATTCCAGAGAGGCTGAATTAGAATCATTGCGCAGCATTGGTAATGATCTGCAGTCAGGATTTGATATTGGATCAGGCGTTTTGTTCCATGTTGGACATTTCAGGATGTCAGACGGAGACCGTTTAGCGCTTATTATTCACCACCTTGTCATTGATGGGGTTTCATGGCGTATTTTGTTTGAAGATTTATCTCATTTGTATCAGTCTTATCAACTCAATACACCGGTAAGCCTGCCTTTAAAAACAGATTCTTTCCAGCGGTGGGCTTCGGTTCAGAAAGCATATGCCAAAAGCGAAAAGATGCAGTCGGAACGATGGTATTGGGATGAAGTTTCCAAAGAAACAATAAATGTATTACCTGTAGATTATCAGAATAAGGAACAACTTTCACCAATGGATAAGGCTTCTTATTTTACTCTTGATAAATCTTTGACGGAGAAACTTCAGACCCAGGTTCATCACGTTTATAATACCGAGATCAATGATATTTTGCTAACAGCACTCGGACTGGCGATTCAAACGGTTTTTGGGGTTGATAAGAGTGTTCTGAAAATGGAAGGCCATGGCCGTGAGGAAATTATCGATGGTATTGATATCGGAAGAACGGTTGGGTGGTTTACCAGTGTGTATCCTTTCGTGTTAGATTTATCATCATCCAAAGGTTATGAATTAATCGGTGTTAAAGAATCATTGCGCAAAGTTCCTAATAAAGGAGTTGGCTATGGTATTCTGAACTACCTCGACAAACGTTTTGCCAATGAACTTGTTCCAGGTATTCAGTTTAACTATTTAGGAGATTTTGGCAGCAATGCGGGAATCAATAAAGAAGGAGAATCCCTGTTTGAATTCTCATCAGAAAGCATAGGAGGATCATCAGATACTGCCAACAGTTCAAGTAAAGTCTTACTCGACGTTTCAGGAATGATGGTTTCTGATCAGCTCAATATGTCTGTTTATTATTCAGGAAATGTTTTTAGTGATGAAACCATTGCCAAATTCATTGCTTCCTACGAAACAGAGCTGATCAATCTTATCGGAACATTATCGGAAGTTAAAGAAAACCGTCTAACACCATCAGATCTTACTTATAGTGAATTAAGCTATTCAGACTTAGCAGTGCTTAATAAAGATAATAATGTTGAGGATATTTATGAGCTTTCACCATTGCAGCAGGGATTATATTATCACTGGCTGGTAGATCAGTCAAGTCATATGTATTTTGAACAGCTTTCCTATAAGCTGCACTTTAGCAATTTAAGTATTAATGCCGTAGAACAGGCTTATAATGAGCTGGTTAACAGGTATGCCATTTTACGTACCAGCTTTACCAATGATTACAGTGGTGTGCCTTTGCAGATCGTACACAAAACCGTTTCCGGTAGTTTCAGTTATGAATCTATTCGTGATTTAATAAATATCGATGAGGCATTACACATTATTAAAGAAAAGGATAAAGCTGTAGGATTTGATTTGGATAAGCCAACTCAAATGCGCTTGAAAGTAGTAGAGTTGGGAGACGGAAATTATGAATTTATCTGGAGCAGTCACCATATTTTAATGGATGGATGGTGTATCAGTATTTTAATTAATGATTTCTACAGCATGTTAATGGCGATAACCAATGGTCAGACCATACAGTTGCCGGAACCCGTTAAATACTCCACTTATATAGACTGGTTATCAAAAATTAATAAAGAGGTATCATTATCATATTGGAAAAATTATTTAGATAGTTTAACATCAATGACTGAGATTCCTTTTAAAAAGGAAAAAGGACAAATTAACGATCAGGCATTTAATAAACAAACTGTTCATATTGACGGAGATGTATTTGAAGATGTTAAAAAAATATGTAATGAGCTGCGTATAACATCTAATGCATTTATACAGGGAGTATGGGGATATTTGCTTTCAAGATATAATAATACACAGGATGTAGTTTTTGGAGCAGTAGTATCCGGTAGACCAGGAGAATTACCGGGAATAGAAAAAATGGTTGGTTTATTTATCAATACCATACCTGTGAGGGTAAGATACGAAACAGCCGATACGGTAAGAACATTCCTGAAAAGACTGCATTTAGAAACATTAGATGCTTCCGCTCATCATTATCTTAATTTGTCTGAGGTACAGTCTCAAAGTTCTTTAGGAATGGATTTGATTAATAATTTAATGATTTTCGAGAACTATTTGGTACAAGATGCAATCGAGGATGAGATTGATATATTGTACGGTCAAAGAGAAGAAAAAATTATTATTGAAGAAGTAAATGTTTTTGAGCAGACAAATTATGATTTTAATGTAACAATAATACCTTCTGTACAAGAATTAAAAGTAGAATTTAAATACAATTCAAATATTTTTGATTCAGAATTAATACAGAATTTGTTATCCCATTTTTTAAATATCACTAAACAGTTTAGTTCAAAAGAAGACATCTCCTTAGAAGGTATCGATTACTTAACAACTGAAGAAAAAGGTGTCTTACTGCATGATTTCAATAATACAACAGTAGACTTTGATCGTGAGAAAACAATCATTGAGATATTTGAAGAACAGGTTAGGAAAACACCTGATCATATAGCTGTTATTTTTGAAGATCAGCAGTTTACCTATCGTCAGATCAACGAGGAAGCCAATAGGCTGGGTATCTATCTTAGAGAAAAATATTCCATCCGGCCAGATGATTTGATTGCCATAAAATTAGATAAGAGCGAAAGAGTTACCATTGCTGTATTAGCCATATTAAAATCCGGAGGAGCTTATGTGCCTATTGATGTCAATTATCCTGAAGAAAGAATTCAGTATATGGAAAATGACTCAAGAAGCAAGGCGATCATTGATGAAGCAGAATTTACTGCATTTTATGCAGTAAGAGATCAATATTCTGCCTCTGATCCTAAAAAGAACAGTACTTCCAGTAACTTAGCGTATATTATCTATACCTCTGGAACAACGGGTAATCCAAAAGGAGTAATGGTAGAAAACCGGAATCTGGTTTCCAGAATGAGTTATTATCAGTCATTCTTTACATTATCGGAATCAGATGCTACTTTGTTCTATAGATCCTATTGTTTTGACGGAGCTATTGAAGAGTATTTAATTCCGCTTCTTACAGGAGGAAAGAGTGTAATAGCCCATAAAGAATTTTATGGTAATATCCATGAGTGTTTAATAGAATTGGTTGATAAGCATAGTATTACAAAAGTGAATATGCCGCCGTCCTTATTAAATGACCTGTTGTCTAATCCTGATTACAGTGAAAAATTCTATAATTTAAAAACATTAAAACATGTTGTTTCCGGAGGTGATGTATTAAATACCCGCCATTTAAAGAAGGCTAAAATGAATGCCCGTTTTTATAATGCATATGGGCCCACAGAAAATACGATTGATTCAACGAACTGGATAATTGATGTTAATTATAACAGTAAAGAAAGTATCATCGGTAAGCCTATTCTGAATTCTAAAGTATATATTCTTGAGGATACGGGTTCAAAGTTATTACCTGTAGGAGTTGCAGGGAAGATTTATGTGTCAGGAGGCGGCGTTGCCCGGGGCTATCTGAACCGTGAAGATCTTACTTCTGAGAAGTTTATGGATAATCCTTTTGAAGAGGGTCTCAGAATGTATGACACCGGAGATTTGGGCAGGTGGCTGCCGGATGGTAATATAGAATTTTTAGGAAGAAAAGATCATCAGGTAAAAATCCGTGGTTTCCGTATAGAGTTGGGAGAGATAGAAACGATTTTGCTTCAGAGTTCCAAGGCCTTAAAACAGGCAGTTGTCGTAACAAAAGGAACTGAGGAAGATAAGGTTCTGGTTGCTTACTATGTATCTGATGATAATATAGACAAAAAAGAACTGCAGAGTAATTTGAGCAAATTATTGCCGGATTATATGTTGCCTTCTTATTATGTTCAGCTGGATGCTATTCCTTTGACATCAATAGGGAAAATAGATCGTAAAGCTTTACCGGAAGTTGAAGAAGATGATCTAATCAAGGAAAATTATATTGCCCCGAGAACCCAGGAGGAAGAGCTTTTGGTATCTGTCTGGTCTGATGTTTTAAAACGTGATAAGATCAGTATAAAAGACAATTTTTATAATTTAGGAGGAGACTCTATCAAATCTATCCAGGTCGTTTCAAGGATAAAGCAGAAGGGCTATACCTTAAAAGTTGCCCAGATTTTAAAAAATCCTGTTGTAGAGGATTTGGCAAAACTTATTCAGGCAGATGCAGCTGTTATCAGTCAGGATGAAGTAAAAGGAATGGTTGACTTAACCCCAATCCAGCAAATTTTCTTTGAAAGTGAGCAGGTCGTTAATAAAAACCACTACAATCAGTCTGTGCTGTTAAAAAGCCGGGAAGAGATTGATCCGTCTGTCTTAGAGAAATCCATAGCTGACCTCGTTAGGCATCATGATGCTTTGCGTATGGTGTATAAAGAAAAGAATGGATTATGGACGCAATACAATGAAGATACTTCAGATAAGCACTATAAGATCAGTTTTTATGATTTACGGTCAGATTCCAGAGAGGCTGAATTAGAATCATTGCGCAGCATTGGTAATGATCTGCAGTCAGGATTTGATATTGGATCAGGCGTTTTGTTTCATGTTGGACATTTTAGAATGTCAGACGGAGACCGTTTAGCGCTTATTATTCACCACCTTGTCATTGATGGAGTTTCATGGCGTATTTTGTTTGAGGATTTATCTCATTTGTATGAATCCTACCAAAGAAATGGACCAATTAATCTGCCTTTGAAAACAGATTCGTTTCAGCGTTGGGCTTCGGTTCAGAAAGCATATGCCAAAAGCGAAAAGATGCAGTCGGAACGATGGTATTGGGATGAAGTATCACAAGAAAATATTGCTTTGTTAGCAGGAGATTATCAGGAGATTGAAAAAAATGCTGTAATAGATAAATCTTCTTATTTTACTCTTGATAAATCTTTGACGGAGAAGCTTCAGACCCAGGTTCATCATGTTTATAATACCGAGATCAATGACATTTTGCTAACAGCACTCGGACTGGCGATTCAAACTGTTTTTGGGGTTGATAAGAGTGTTCTGAAAATGGAAGGCCATGGCCGTGAGGAAATCATCGATGGTATTGATATCGGAAGAACAGTGGGCTGGTTTACCAGTGTGTATCCTTTCGTGCTGGATCTGTCATCATCCAAAGGTCATGAATTAATCGGTGTTAAAGAATCATTGCGCAAGGTTCCTAATAAAGGAGTGGGGTATGGGATTCTGAACTACCTCGACAAACGTTTTGCCAATGAACTTGTTCCAAGTATCCAATTTAACTATTTAGGAGATTTTGGCAGCAATGTGGGCACCAATAAAGAAGGGGAATCCCTGTTTGAATTCTCATCAGAAAGCATAGGAGGATCATCAGATACTGCCAACAGTTCAAGTGAAGTCTTACTCGACGTTTCAGGAATGATGGTTTCTGATCAGCTCAATATGTCGATTCGTTATTCAGGAAATGTTTTTAGTGATGAAACCATGGCCAAATTCATTGCTGCCTACGAAACAGAGCTGGCAAATCTTATCGGAACATTATCGGAAGTTAAAGAAAACCGTTTAACGCCCTCTGATCTTACTTATAGTGAATTAAGCTATTCAGACTTAGCAGCGCTTAATAAAGATAATAACGTTGAGGATATTTATGAGCTTTCACCATTGCAGCAGGGATTATATTATCACTGGTTGATCGATCAATCAAGTCATATGTATTTTGAGCAGACTTCTTATAGGTTACATTCAAAAGATCTGGACATTGCTATTGTAGAACAGGCTTACGATCAATTAGTGAACAGATATGCCATTCTCCGGACCAGTTTTACCAATAACTATGCAGGAACTCCTTTACAGGTTGTGCACAAATCTGGTGAAATCGAATTCAAAAGCAAAAAAATTACCGGGATTGAAGATATTGAAGGTTATCTAACTGAGATAAAAGAACTGGATAAAACAATCATTTTTGATTTTGAAAGACCCAGTCAAATGCGTTTACAGGTGCTGGATTTAGGAGAAGGAGATTATGAGTTTATCTGGAGTCATCATCATATTTTAATGGATGGATGGTGTATTAGTATCTTACTGAACGATTTCTACAGTATTTTAATGGCATTGAGTAATAATCAACCTGTTAATTTACCTGAACCAACGAAATACTCCAATTATATTAAATGGCTGTCTGCAATTAATAAAGAAGCATCTCTAAGCTATTGGAAGGACTATTTACAAGGCATGGATTCTGTAACCCAGCTCCCTTTCATCAATAGTAAAAAAGCAGTTAGTGGAAACCCATTTAAAATAGTAAGCCTTACTATTGAAGGAGATTTGTTTTTGGCTATCAAAAAATTATGCCAGCAATCAGATATCACATTAAATACCTTTACTCAAGGGGTCTGGGGATATTTACTTTCCCGTTACAACAATACCACTGATGTCGTCTTTGGTGCGGTAGTATCTGGAAGACCAGGAGAATTATCAGATGTAGAGAAAATGGTTGGGCTGTTTATCAATACAATTCCGGTAAGAGTACAATATAAAAAGGAGGAGACTGCAAAAAAATTCCTTCAAAAATTACATTCCGAAAATTTAGTAAGTACATCTCATCATTATCTCAATTTGTCTGAAGTGCAGTCTGAGAGCGATTTGGGGATGGGTCTTATTAATCATCTAATGGTCTTTGAGAATTATCTGATTCAGGAAAGTATCGGAGAGGAGCTTAAAGATTTATATGACGAGGAAGAAGATAAAATAACGATTACCGGAATTGAGGCATTTGAGCAGTCAAATTACGATTTCAATATTATAGTACTGCCCTTAGAATCATCCTTAAGAATTGACTTTAACTATAATTCAGCTGTTTTTGAATCCCATCAGATAGAAAACATCTGTAATCATTTTTCCAATGTAGCAGAGCAGTTTAGTAGAGTGGAAGAACTACCATTAGAAGAAATTGATTATTTATCATCAGAAGAGAAAAATAAATTGTTACTCGATTTCAATGATACAGCGGTTGATTATCTACAAGATAAAATGATCATCGAATTATTTGAAGAGCAGGTTCTGAAAACACCGGATCATGTGGCTGTTATCTATGAACAAACCGATCTGACTTATAAAAAACTTAACGAACAGGCCAATCAGCTTGGAAGCTATTTAAAAGAAAACTTTGGTATTAAACCTAATGATCTTGTTGGTATTAAGCTTGAGCGAAACGAACTTATGATTGTTGCTGTTTTAGGAGTGCTGAAATCAGGCGGAGCATATGTTCCGGTCGATCCGGCTTATCCTAAAGATAGAATTGAGTATATCGAAAAAGATAGTCAGAGTAAGGTTATAATAGATCATGCTTTTCTACAGGATTTTATCGCTGTTCAGGAAAAATATTCGAAAGAAAATGGTCCAATAAACAGCCAGGCAACAGATTTGGCATATATAATATATACTTCTGGTACCACAGGAAATCCTAAGGGAGTAATGATTGAGCACAGCGCTATGGCCAATTATCTTATTTGGGGTAAAGATTATTATTTAACTAAGGGTTTAATTAATACAAACTTTGGTCTGTTTACTTCATTATCATTTGATTTAACAATTACCAGTTTGTTTTTGCCACTTATGAGCGGTGGAAGTTTACAAATAACAGATCCAAACAGCAATGTGGTAGATATTCTTCAGAAATACCTGGAGAGTGATATTTCCTGCATAAAGCTAACACCTGCACATATAAGTGTTTTGGATGGATTAGGGTTGAAATCAAATAAAATTGAGTTGGCAATAGTTGGAGGGGAGGAACTTAGAAAAGATCACATTGCGACATTAAAAAGCATTAATCCGGAGATTAGAATCATTAATGAGTATGGTCCAACAGAAACAACCGTGGGCTGTACCGTTTACGAAGTGATAGCCCAGGACGAAATCATTTCAATAGGCAGTCCAATTTCAAATACCTCGATCTATATTGTAGATAAGTTCAATAACCTACAGGCAGAAGGACTTACAGGGGAAATTTGCATTGGCGGTTCAGGCTTGGCTAGAGGGTATTTAAACCGTCCGGATCTAACTGCTGAAAAATTTGTTTCTAATCCGTTTTTGGCAGGAAAACGAGTATATAAGACAGGCGATTTAGGCCGTTGGCTTCCTGATGGAGATATTCAATTCCTGGGCAGAATAGATGATCAGGTTAAAATTAATGGCTACCGGATAGAGTTGGAAGAAATCGAGAATCAGTTAAAATCAAAAGAAGATATCAGTAATGCTGTCGTTACAGTTATATCAAATTCAGATAAAGACAAAGAACTGGTTGCCTACTTAATTTCAGATACTGAACAAAACGTGTCAGAAATAAGAAGCTTTTTATTGAAGAGGCTCCCATCTTATATGATTCCGTCTTATTATGTACAATTAGATAAATTCCCTTTAACCCGAAACGGAAAGTTGGATAAAAAAGCACTTCCAAATCCTGATGGATCGAGTATAAAAACGGAATCCGACTTTGTAGCTCCAATAAATGAAATTGAAGAAAAATTGATAGAACTATTAAGCTTAGAAATGAAACTGGATAAAGATAAGATAAGCACAATTGACAATTTCTTTGATTTGGGAATGAATTCTATAAAACTTATCAAATTTATAAATAGAATTTCCCACGAATTCAAGATAGAAATTAAGCCGATAATATTATTTCAATATCCAAATATTAGTGAATTAACATCACATTTTTTTAACCAGTCTGCAACAACAGACCTTCAGGAGGACGCTAGCTATGAAGACCTTGATGAGATAATTAATTTAATGAACGAATAACCATGAAAAAAGAAGAGATTAATAAAAAAGATATTGCAGTTATAGGAATATCGTGCAAATTTCCTCAATCAAATACTCCAGATGAGTTTTGGGAAAATTTGGCCAATGAAAACGAATTACTTCATTTTTATACCGAAGACGAACTAACAGATATTGGGATAAGTAAAGAACTCATTGCCCATCCTAATTATATTAAAGTAAATGCAGATTTAGAGAATATAGGCTCATTTGATTATTCATTTTTTGGATATACGAAAAATGAGGCAGATTGTATGGATCCTCAGACAAGAATATTGCATGAGCAGGTTTGGCTTGCATTTGAAGATGCAGGATACGACATATCTTCCTATAAAGAAAAAGTTGGAGTCTATGTTTCGATGTCAGAAAACCTAAATTGGATCATTTATAATAGAGTTAATCCCAACAAACATGTTAATTCGTTCTATCAGCAAAAGTTAATAAATAAAAGCTTTGCTCATACTTTATTATCTTATAATTTAGACTTAACAGGGCCTAGTTATTTTATTGATACCGCTTGTTCAAGTTCATTGTCTTCTATTCACATCGCTTGTAGAAATCTACTTTTAAGAGAGTGTTCTATGGCGTTGGCAGCAGGAGTTAGCATTGACAGTACAAAAAGCAAAGGGTATATTTATGAAGAAGGGATGATTGCTTCAAAAGACGGACATTGCAAAGCTTTTGATGAAAAGTCTTCAGGAGCAGTTGCAGGTAATGGAGCAGCAGTGATCGTCCTTAAGCGTTTAGAAGATGCGATCAGAGACAGAGATCATATATATGCTGTTATAAAATCATCTGCAGTCAATAATGATGGAAAAGGAAAAGTGGGATATACGGCGCCAAGTGTTACAGGACAATCTGATTGTATCAAGCTGGCTCATAAGCTGGCAAATGTTTCCTCAAATACCATCAGTTATATTGAAGCACACGGTACTGGGACCAAATTAGGAGATTCTATAGAAATTGAAGCGTTAAACAAAGCTTTTAATTACGATACAACTCACAAATGTGCTGTTGGTTCAGTAAAAACGAACATCGGGCATTTAGATGCAGCTGCCGGAATAGCCGGCTTTGTTAAAACTGCTTTGGCCATAAAAAAGAAACAGATACCCGCAACATTACATTTTTCTAAATCCAATCCTGATATCAATTTTAATTCGGGACCATTTTATGTGAATGCCCGGTTACAAGAATGGAAAAGCAATGGAGAATATCCGTTAAGAGCAGGCGTAAGTAGCTTTGGAATAGGCGGTACAAATGCTCACGTTGTGATGGAAGAGCCACCCCTTTTGAGTCAATCAAGTCAATCAAGACCATATCAATTATTAGTATATTCTGCAAAAACCCAATCTTCATTAAGTCATTATCAGGCTAATCTTCATCAGTTTTTACAAAACAACGGCAATATTGATTTAGCTGATTTAGCGTATACTCTTAAAGTGGGCAGAAAATCATTCGCACAACGAAACTTTGTGGTTTTTAAGGATAAGGATGAAGCACTCTATAGATTAAAAGAGCAGGTAAATACTGCCAGAATGCAACTTAAAAGAAATATAATCTTTATGTTTTCTGGCCAGGGAAGCCAATATTTTAATATGGCAAAAGAGGTGTATGTACACGAACAGGATTTCAGGATTTTGATGGACAGAGGATTTGAAATTTTAAAAAACCTTACCGGAGAAAATTATAAAGCCATAATAGGATATGAGAACGATGATAAAATTGAACCATTTTTAATAAATAAAACACAATACACCCAGCCATTGCTTTTCTTAATTGAATATGCTTTTGCCAGCTTGTTATTAAAATGGGGAATATCACCGAAATATATGATAGGACATAGCTTGGGTGAATATGTAGCAGCTTGTATAAGCGGAGTGTTTTCTTTTGAAGACGGTTTATCCATCCTTGTAAAAAGATCATCTTTGATGAGTAAAGTGGAAGAAGGGGACATGTTGGAGATAGGATTATCTTACGAGGTAATAAAACCGTACATCAACAGTGATATATCAGTTGCGGCTTTAAATACGAAAAATTCTGTAGTAGTATCAGGAAGCAAAAATGATATTGCGGAGTTTATAAAAGTATTGGCAGAACAGGGGATTTCATATAACATCCTAAAAACATCTCATGCTTTTCATTCAAAAATGATGGATTCTATATTGGATGATTATGAAAATGAGCTTTCTAAAATAAATTTCTCTAAGCCACAACATCCATTTATATCCAACCTTACCGGAAAAGAAATTTCTCCCGAAGAAGCAATGTCACCCAAATACTGGGTTAGACATTTAAGAGAAACAGTTCATTTTTCGGATGGGATTGACTATTTATTAAAAAAAGGAGACTCTGTCTTTATAGAAATAGGTCCGGGAAAAGCCTTGTCCACTTTCTGCCAGTTCAATGAAAATTATAAAGGAAACAATTTAACAGTAGGTTTAATAAGGCATCCGAAAGAAACAAAGGATGACAATCAGAAGCTGGCAGAATCCTTAGGGTATTTATGGAGTTCAGGGGCCGATGTCAACTGGAAAGAATATTACTCTTATGAAACCCGTAATAAGATGCCGGCACCCACTTATCGTTTTGACAAACATGTTTTTGCTTCTCATGTTAATCCGTTTGAAAAACTGGCAGGTTCTGATTTTAATAATGATAAGAAATCGATCTCAGAATGGTTTTATGAACCTTCCTGGAAAGCATCAAGACTAGTTAAAAATGTTGATCATCAATCTACGGAGAAATGTTATTTGATTTTTATGGATGATTCTGGATATGGAGAATCATTAGTGCAAAAAATAAAAAAAGAATCCGATAAAATAATTGAAGTAAGAAAAGGAGATCGTTTTCAGAAGAAATCTGATTGCCAATATGAATTGAATATCAGTGATTATAGTACTTATGAAAAGCTGTTTGCAGATTTAAAAAATCAAACAATAAAACTTACCCATATTATTCATTTATTCAATATCGACGAAATATCAACAGGCAGTACTGATAAAGAAACTTATAAGGAACTGGGTTTTTATAGTGTACTGCATATAGCTAAAAACATTCATGAACTGGAGCAAAAAGAAGCCTTGGATTTCGCAGTGGTAACCAGTAATCTGCAAAAGGTTCTTGGTAATGAAAATACAGATCCATTGAAATCGACAAACCTAGGCTTAATGAATGTAATTACGCAGGAGAACCCTCTGGTTAATTGTAGAAATATTGATGTTGTGCCTACAGATGATACAGCTGAAATTGTTGAAAATATTACTCGTGAAATTCAGGCAAAAGTTTTTGATAAGTTTGTTTCATATCGTTTAAACAGCAGATGGATAAGAAGTTATAATCCGATCCAAATAGAAAAACCACTGGAGCGCAATACAAAAATAAAAAACGGAGGAGTCTACTTAATTACCGGAGGCTTGGGAGACTTAGGATTTGTTCACGCAAAATATTTACTGGAAAAATACAATGCATCTTTAATCTTACTGGGAAGAACAGTTCTTTCATCAACAATGGACAATGAAAAACAAGTTAATTATGACCGTCTGCAAACCTTAGAAAAGCTGGGAAATGTGCAATACTATCATGCGGACATTACTAATTTAAACGATGTCCAAAAAGTTATTCAGCAGGGAGAACTTGTCTATGGACAGATCAATGGCATTATTCATACCGCCGGAATTATTAAAGGTAAATCTTTAAGAAGTATTAACTTTTTGAAAGTGGAAGATTGTGAAAAACAGTTTGAACCCAAGGTTGAGGGTGTACAGGTACTTGCAAAGATATTTAAGAACAGAACATTGGATTTTTGTTTATTTTCTTCATCATTATCTTCAGTATTAGGAGGAAAGGAATTCGGGGCTTATGCATCAGCAAATACTTTTATGGATTACTTCTCCTATACCGGGAAAATTTCCAACAGTATAAGTGTTAACTATGATGGATTGGGTTTTGAAGAAAATCCGAAAAGTGGATTACTAACTTCATTAAATATTATAGATGTTTTTGAGAGAGTTTTATCCATAGAGAATATGCCTCAAATTATTATCTCTACCAGCAGTCTGGATAAAAGGCTGTCTAAATGGGTAGATCAATTAGATACAAATTCGGATGAAAACACTGAGAATCCGGCAGAAATAATAAGTGATGAATTTGATAGATCCGGTTTAACGAATACATATACTAAACCTGATACGCCGGTTGAAGAGAAATTAAGTGAATTGTTGGAAGAATTATTTGGCTATAAGAATATTGGTGTTGAGGATGATTTCTTTGAACTGGGCGGAAATTCATTGATGGCGATCACACTATCGAACCGTATTTACAAAACTTTTAATGTAGAACTGGCAATTGAAGATTTTTTTGAGAAACCTACGATTAAAGAACTTGCCAAAGAAATTGATATGGTTAATAAGTTAATCGAGATTCAGAAAAATAGTAAAGAAAAAAAATATAAAACCGAGATATAAGATGATAGATTTAATAAAAGAGTTAGAAAGCAAAAATATTTATCTTTCATTGGTAAGTGATAAACTGGAGTTAAGTTATGATGAAGAAATAGAAACAGATACTCTGGAAAGAATTAAAACCAATAAAGAACAGTTAATTAAATTTCTACATAAATATTCAGGTAATAAAAAATATGAGGAAATAAAATCAGTTGATAAACTTTTAAATTATCCTTTATCTGATGCTCAAAAGAGACTTTGGATTTTAAGTCAATTCAGCCAGACATCCCTTGCTTACAATATGCCAATGCATATCGTATTGGATGGAAATTACAATATAGAAAATTTCAAAAAAGCAATATTTTCTACAATAGAAAGACATGAAATTTTAAGGACAGTTTTTAGAGAGGATGAATCTGGAGAAATACGTCAATGGATTTTATCTAAAGAAGAATTGGGGTTTACTGTTGACTATCAGGATTTTAGAAAAGATGAAGAAAGAGAGTTTAAAGTAAAAGAATATATAAAGGAGGACAATGTTAAGCCTTTTGATTTAGCTCACGGGCCATTAATTCGGGCAGTATTATTTCAGGTTTCAAATGACAGCTATGTATTTTATTATAATATGCATCATATTATAAGTGACGGATGGTCTATGAATATTTTGTCTCGTGATGTTTTAGCATATTATGAAGCATATCAGCAGGACAGAGATGCACATCTGCCGGAACTTAGAATACAGTATAAGGACTATGCCGCCTGGCAGTTATCACAGCTGGAGGAATCTGCTTCAAAAGGGCATAAAGAATATTGGTTAAATCAATTTTCAAAAGAATTGCCTGTTATCGATTTGCCGGCTTCAAAAAAACGTCCGTTAATTAAAACAAACAATGCGAGACGTCTGGGTACTTATCTGTCAAGAGAGCTTTCAGAGGGGCTCAAAAAATTCTGTCAGGACAATGATGGAGTATTATTTATGGGGTTGGTTACTGCTCTTAATGCATTATTTTACAGATATACTTCCAAAAAAGATTTAATATTAGGAACCGCTGTTGCAGGAAGAGATCACATCGATCTTGAAGACCAAATGGGGTTTTATGTGAATACTCTGGCATTAAGGAATGAGATTCAATCAGGAGATCGTTTTCTGGATTTATTTCAAAGAATAAAAGGAACTACTTTAGAAGCTTATAGCCATCAACGATATCCATTTGACCGCTTAGTTGAAGATCTAAAATTAAAAAGAGACCTGAGCCGTAGTTTAATTTTCGATGTTATAGTAACATTGCATAATTTCGAAAACAGCAAGACGAGTACTGTAAATGAAATATCAGATGAAATCATAGATTTTGGAGAAACAATAGGTAAATTTGATATAGAGGTTAGTGCTAAAGATGTGGGAGGGCCTTTGGAATTTGAAGTCGTTTACAATACTGATGTTTATGATCATCAGATGATGGTATGTTTTATCAACCATTTTAAACAATTATTGGCAGAAGTTGTAAAAAGCCCTCAGATTAGAGTTGATGAAATAAACTTTCTATCACAACCTGAAACAAAAACACTTTTAAAAGACTTTAATGCCACTGAAGTTGCTTATCCGAAAGATAAAACAATAATTGATCTTTTTGAGGAGCAGGTTGAAAATACACCTGATCATACAGCGGTTGTTTTTGAAAACAAAGCATTGACATATAACCAGTTAAATGAACTTTCTAATCAGCTTGCAGATTATTTAAGAGAAAACTATACGATTCAGGCTGATGATCTGATTGGTATTAAATTAGAAAGAAGTGAAAAATTAATTGTTGCCATTCTCGGAATATTAAAAGCCGGTGCAGGGTATGTGCCGATTGATCCGAATTACCCTCAGGATCGTGTAGATTATATAGAAAAAGACAGCAATAGCAAAGTGACTTTAGATGAAGAAAGATTTTCGGCATTTACCCTGCAAAGCCAGAAATATAAAAATACGAATCCGGAAAGAATAAATACTCCGACAGATTTAGCGTATGTAATGTATACGTCCGGAACTACCGGACAGCCTAAGGGTGTGATGGTAGAGCATAGAAGTGTAATAAGACTTGTAAAACCCGGTTCTTATTTCCCTTTAAATCAAAAAAATATTCTGTTAAGTACCGGAGCCATATCATTTGATGCCACTATTTTTGAATATTTTGGAACCCTATTAAATGGGGCAAGACTCATCCTTGCTTCTCAGAACGATTTATTGCAGACTGAGAAACTGGAAGAAATCATCAATAAAAACAACGTAGACAGTTTTTGGATGACTGCTTCCTGGTTTAGCTACGTTGTCGACAGTAATATTGAGGTTTTTAAAAATGTAAAACAGTTAATTGTCGGTGGAGATGTTGTTTCTCCGCACCATGTAAAAAAAGTATTCAATAGCTTTCCGGGCATAAAGATCAACAATGGATATGGTCCTACGGAAAACACTACTTTTTCATTAACACACGAAATAGATCATTCGGATTATACAACAATTCCGTTGGGAAAACCAATCTCAAACAGTTTTGCTTATATTTTAGATGAAGCTTTAAATCTTGTACCCATGGGAGCTTCAGGTAAAATTTATGTAGGCGGAGCAGGCGTTGCGAGAGGCTATCTGAACCGTCCGGATTTAACAGGAGAAAAATTTATGTCCAATCCATTTGTTGAAGGAGATAGAATGTATGATACAGGAGATCTTGGCAGATGGCTTGCGGATGGCACAATAGAATTTTTGGGACGGGAAGATCATCAGGTAAAAATTCGCGGCTATAGAATAGAGTTGGAAGAAATAAAAAGCCAACTGATGGATAAAGAAGGTATTCAGGAAGTAACAGTCCAGGTTTATGAGGCAGATGGAGGAAAGGAGCTGGTTGCTTATTTTGTTTCCAATCAGGAGGAAGTGATAACGGAATTAAGAGATTTCTTATCTCAAAGGCTTCCTAATTATATGGTGCCGAACTCATTTATTCAGTTGCAGTCTATGCCACTTACAAGTAATGGGAAAATTGATAAAGCAGCATTGCCTGATCCCGATGGATTCAATATATCGAGTGGAGTAGAATATATCGCCCCTACAACTGATTTAGAGAAGAATTTAGTTTCTATATGGGAAACCTTAATGAATAGTACCCGAATTGGTATTAATGATGATTTCTTTGATTTAGGCGGGCACAGTATCAAAATAGGTAAGCTAATTAATAGCTATCAAAAAGCTTTTGGGGTAAAGCTGGGCTTTAGTGAATTGTATGAAAATACTTCATTGTCTTCTCATGCAAAACTGATCGCTCAATCTGGAAAATCAGGACATGCGTCAATTCAAAAAGCTGTAGTTTCGGAAAGTTATCCTTTATCAAATGCACAGCATAGACTATGGGTTTTAAGTCAGGACGAAGAAAATTCTATAGCTTACAATATGCCATCTTATCATATTCTGAAAGGTGATTTTGATCGTAATAGTTTTAAGCGTGCTGTACAGTCTACGATAGAAAGACATGAAATTTTAAGAACCGTTTTTAAAGAAAATGAAGCCGGAGAAATAAGACAATGGATTTTATCCGTTGAATCTCTGGATTTTGAAATCGGCTATTATGATTTTAGAGAAAAAACGGATAAAGAAGCAAGTATTAAGGAATATCTTAAACGAGATGCTGGTGAGCCTTTTAATTTGCAAACAGGCCCGTTATTAAGAGCTGCATTATTACAATTATCAGAAGATAGCTATGCTTTTTATTACAATATGCATCATATCATCGGGGACGGTTGGTCTATGAATGTGCTTTCCAATGATGTAATGGCCTATTATAGCGCTTATAAGGAAGATAAAACAGCTGATTTATTGCCATTGAACATTCAATATAAAGATTATAGCGTATGGCAATTAGACAAAGGATCAACAAATGATTCTAAGGAATTCTGGATGAATCAGTTTTTAGGCGAACTGCCATTAACAGACCTGCCTTCATCACAAAAACGTCCTTTATTAAAAACAAATAACGGTAAACATCTAGGAACATATTTGTCTAAAGAATTATCACAGCAATTAAAAACTTTTTCCCAGGATCGTGGCGGTAGCTTATTCATGGGGCTTGTGGCTTCTTTAAATGCATTGTTTTACAGATATACCTCTCAGGATGATTTTATTATTGGAAGCCCGGTTGCAGGAAGAGAGCATATTGATCTGGAAAATCAAATTGGTTTTTACGTTAATACAATAGCATTAAGAAATCAGGTTAAACCTGAGGAAAATTTCAGTGACTTATTTGAACGTGTAAAGAATACGACTTTTAAAGCGTATGAGCATCAGCAATATCCATTTGATCAATTAGTAGAAGATCTGAAATTAAAAAGAGATGTAAGCAGAAGCGTTCTTTTTGATATATTGATTAATTTAAATAATGTTAATGATAACCAAACTCAAGGTGAAGTAACAAACATAGAAAATATTGTTGACTACGGATCGATAGCAACCAAATTCGATCTTGATTTTAATTTTGGTGAGGTAGGCGATTATATCTCATTGAAGGTAAAATTCAATACAGATGTTTACGATCAGCATATGATTGAAGGGTTGATGAACCACTACAAACAATTACTGGAATCGTTATTAAAAAATACTGAGACAAGTATTGATACCGTTGATTATTTATCTAAAGAAGAAGAAAAGCTTTTACTGCATGATTTTAATGCGTTGGATGTAAAATTTTCTGAGGTAACGGTATTGGATTTATTTGAAAAACAAGTAAAAGAAAACCCCGATGCTATTGCAGTAGTGTATGAAGAGAAGAAATTAACCTATAGAGAACTGGATGAGAAATCAAATCAATTAGCACATTCTTTAAGAGAAAACGGATTGGAAAGAGAAGAATTGGTTCCTATTTGTATAAATCGTTCATTGGAAATGCTTGTCGGGATAGTGGGAATCATAAAATCAGGAGGTGCCTATGTACCCATAGATCCGGCAAATCCGAAAGACCGGATTGATTTTATTATTGAGGATACAAAAGCAAAAATTATTGTAACAGAATCTTCATTACTTGAATTGCTTGACATAAAAAAAGAAATAAAATCTCTATACCTGGATCAGGAAAATTCACTAAGTACCATTACTGCCCCAATTTCTGAGCATCCAGCAATGGATGACTTAGTGTATTCGATTTACACATCAGGAACAACCGGAACCCCTAAAGGAGTACTGATTGAACACCAAGGATTAAGTAACTATATTCAACATCAGATTGCTTATTTTTCTTTAGAAGAAAAAGAAAGAATACTTCTTTTTTCTAATTATGTTTTTGATGCTTCTGCAGAACAGATATTTATTAGTATTTCCACTGGAGCAACTTTATTTATTCCTGCTTATGATACAATAAGAGATATAGAAAAAATAGGAGAATACATCCGGGAGAATAAAATCACTCATTTACATGCTACCCCTAGTTTTCTTGAAATTATTCCCCAGAAAGATTATCCGGAATTAAAGCGTGTGGTCGCAGGCGGAGAGAACTGTTCTGTAAGTTTAGCCAATAAATGGGGTGATAAAGTCAACTTTATTAACAAATATGGGCCAACAGAAGTTTCAATCACTTCTTTATTACATACTGTTAATGCACAGGATAGGTCCGGAATTATAATTCCGCTAGGTAAACCCGTAAGTAATACTAAGTGTTATATAGTAAGTGAGTCTGAAAAGATCGTTCCGATTGGTGTTGTGGGGGAGTTGTATTTGTCCGGTGTTCAGGTGTCGAGGGGGTATCTGAACCGTTCAGATTTAACGAAAGAGAAATTTATAGAAAACCCTTTCGTAAAAGGAGAGAGAGCTTATAAGACGGGGGATCTGGCAAGATGGCTGCCAGATGGTACGATAGAATATATTGGAAGAAAAGACGATCAGGTAAAAATAAGAGGACATCGTATAGAGCTTGGAGAGATAGAAACACAGCTGAAAAATATCAATACAGTAGACCAGGTAGTGGTGTTAGCAAAAGAAGCTCCGAATACTTCAAAACGATTAGTGGCTTATATCGTAGGTGCAGATTTCGATAAAGATGAGGTTATTAAAAAACTTACACAGAAACTACCGGAATATATGGTTCCACAGGTTTATGTCAAGTTAGAATCTCTGCCTTTGACCCGAAATGGGAAGATTGATAAAAAAGCGCTTCCTACTCCGGATTTTTCAGAGATCATTTCAGAAAAATATGTAGCTCCCCGTACCCATGAAGAAATAGAATTAGCATTGATCTGGCAAGAAGTTTTAAAAGCAAAACAGATAGGTGTTCAGGATAATTTCTTTTCAATGGGAGGAGATTCTATTATGGCAATCCAGCTTGTAAGCAGAGCCAAAAAGAAAGGAATTATTTTAAAAGTACGGGATATATTTAAGTATCAAACCATTCAGGAACTTGCTCAAAACCTACAGAATGATATTGCCACAATAAGTGAACAAGGCCTGTTAAAAGGATCTGTTGGCTTGCTGCCCATAAATCAGTGTTTTTTTGAAAGAAAATTTAATAACCATAACCATTACAATCAATCTGTATTATTTTCTGTATCAAAAGATATTGATGCCACAATCATTGATAAAGCAGTAGGATATCTGGTTAAGCAGCATGATGTTCTAAGATTAAAATATGAGCAGAATGAGGAGGGATACCAAGGCGTTTTTATTTCTGATTTTCCAGGTCTTTCTTTAGAAGTTATAACAGAAAATGATGAGCCGTTTAGTAATCAGATCACTACTATCTGTAACTCATATCAGGAAAATTTATCCATTGAAAGAGGAGAAATTGCGAAGTTTGTTCTGATAGAAACACCTTCATCAGATCCATTCAACCGATTATTTATGGTGATACACCATTTAGCAACAGACGGTGTTTCCTGGCGTATTATGGTTGAAGATCTGTCTTCTTATATTACCTCTTTACTGTCTGGTAATGAGGTTTCTGTAGAAGAAAAAACAACATCATACCGCCAATGGCAGCAACGATTGAAAGAGTACGCCCATTCAGAAGAACTGTTATCTGATTTTTCTTATTGGAAATCCATAACGGCAAAAAATAGTATCCTGCCTCAGGACACTGCTTATGACGGAATTACAACGTATGCGGAAACGAATAATTGCAGTGTTTCATTAACCAAACAACAGACAAAAAGTTTAGTGCAAAATTGTCATCATGCTTTTGGTACAGAAATAAATGATTTACTCTTGTCAGCATTATCATTAAGTTTATCAAAATGGTCAGGGAAATCTGAAATGATCATAGGTTTAGAGGGGCACGGAAGAGAGGATTTATTTGATGAGATAGACCTGAGCAGAACAGCAGGTTGGTTTACTTCACTATATCCTGTTTTATTACAGGCTGAGGAGAAAGATCTTGCAGCAACAATTATAAGAACAAAAGAGACCCTTCGCGGTATTCCAAATAAAGGAATTGGTTATGGAGTTTTACGTTATTTATCTTCTGACAAAAAAATTCAATCTGAGCTCTCTACTGATGTTGAGCAAATCGTATTTAATTATTTAGGACAGTTTGGAACAGGGGAAAACGAAAAAGGATTATTTGACTTTGCAGCAGAGTCTACAGGAGCAAGCATAGGTTCGGAAAACAAAATATCAAATAAGATATCGGTTAACGGAAACCTTATGGGGGACGTTTTAAGCTTTGTATGGAGCTATGATGCCAATAGATATAAAGAAGAAACTATTAAAAGTATTATTAATAATTTTAAAGATGCTCTGCTTAACATTATTGCTTTGTGCGAAGGAAAAACAGAGCGTATCAAAACACCATTTGATTATGGTTTGAATGGTCTGGTGAGTTATGAAGAATTAAAAAGTTTCAAACAAAACACTCATTCTTATGATGTAGAGGATATTTATAGATTAAGCCCTTTACAGGAAGGACTGCTTTTTCATAGTTTATATGATCAGGACCCTAATGCTTATCTAATTCAGTTAAGTTTTGACATGGTGGGAGAATTGCATCCGGATTATTTTAAAACAGCATGGGAATTAGTAACAGAAAAACACAGTATTCTGAGAAGCTCATTTTATTACGAGAATTTGGGAATTCCGATTCAATGTGTTTATGATAGGGTAGATCTGCCACTTACTGTAATAGATTATCGTAATAGAAATAATGAGGAACAACGCAATGAGGTCGATAAATTTTTAAATATTGATTCGAATACCTTATTTGATCTGCAGCAGGCTCCATTATTCAGAATTACATTATTAAGGCTTGGAGACCATCGTACCAAATTAGTATTTACCCATCATCATCTTCTTTTTGATGGCTGGTCTATGCCCATTGTATTTTCTGAATTTATGTCTTCTTATCAAAATTTAGCCAGTAAAAATGTACTGGAAGTAAAATCGAAGAAAGACAATTATAAAGATTACATCAGATATATTTTCTCGAAAGAAGAATCAAAGACACTTTCATATTGGAAGGAATATTTATTGCAACTTGAAGCTCCAAGTTTATTACCCTTTGTAAGTGATGCTAAAAAGCGTACAAAGACTTTTGGTACTCATAATTTAATCCTGAAAAAGGATGCGGATTATATTGGGAAATTAGAAACATTTGCTTTGTCAAACCATTTGACGATAAATACTATTGTTCAGGGGATTTGGTCCTATTTGTTATCTTGTTATACAGGTAATTCGACAGTTGCTTTTGGTACCGTTATTTCCGGAAGACCTGCAGACTTAGAAGATGTAGAAACCCGTGTGGGCTTGTACATTAATACAATTCCGCTATGTACTACGATAAAAAATGATCATGAAATTATTAATTGGTTAACTGGTATACAAATGGAGTTTACTACTTCGAGAGAGGAGTATGGGCATTCTTCGTTAGCTCAAATACAAAAATTAAGTGCTGTAAATGGAGAGCTGTTTGACAGTATTATGGTTTTTGAAAATTATCCCCTGGAGGCCATTCAATCTGTTGAAACAGACTTAAGTATAGAAAATATTCAAGGTAAAGAACAGACAAACTATGCATTAACCCTGAAAATAGGGCACGCTTCTGAAAGAGAATTGGCAGTAGATTTTAACTATAATTCATCTATCCTTTCAGATGCTGACATAAGAAGGATCTCTTCTCATTTTAATGAGTTGCTAAACAGTATAATAGAATCGACTACTCTCAAAGAATTAAATTACCTGACAACTTCGGAACAAAAAGAATTGGTAGAAGGGTTTAATAATACGGAAGTAGGGTATAATCTGGATCTCACGGTATTGGATTTGTTTCATGAGCAAGTTGCCGGTCAGCCTGATGCAGTAGCATTAGTTTTTGAAGAAGAACAGCTGTCATTCAGAGAATTAGATGAAAAATCAAGTCAGTTAGCTCACTATCTTAAAGAGCAGGGCGTAGAAAATGAACAGCTCATTCCTGTTTGTATGGATCGTTCATTAGAAATGATGATTGGAATTCTTGCTATTATAAAAGCAGGAGGGGCATACGTACCTATAGATCCTGAGTATCCGATGGAGCGTATAAACTATATTGTAGAAGATACTCAGGCAAAGCTTGTCCTGAGCACCAAACAGCATGCTCATAAAATAGATTCTATAAAGTTTATTAGTCTGGATGATTTCAACTATGAATTATTTTCTACGAATTCTCCAAAAGAGAGTCTTTCACCTAATCAATTGGCCTACTGTATTTATACATCAGGAACCACAGGTAACCCTAAAGGAGTGTTGAATGAGCACGTAGGTTTATTAAATCGTCTGTTATGGATGCGCGATGACCTAAATATTAATGAATCTTCAGTTATTTTACAAAAGACAACCTACACTTTTGATGTTTCCGTATGGGAATTAATCATGCCTTTAGTTGTTGGGTGCAAAATGATTATTGCGAGACCTGAGGGTCATAGAGATCCAGACTATTTGCAAGAAGTCATTGAAAACAAAGGAGTAACAATTGTTCATTTTGTCCCTTCCATGTTAGGAGTGTTTTTAGAAAGCCTGGATAATAACAGATGTCAGAATCTGAAGCATGTGGTGTGCAGTGGTGAAGCGTTACCTTCTTCTATGGTTTGTCATTTTAAAGAAAAGCTTACAGCAACGCATATTCATAATTTATATGGTCCTACAGAAGCTGCAATTGATGTAACTGCTATAGACTTAACAGCTATAGATACTCAGATTGAAGGGGTAAGTATTGGAAGATCAGTGGCAAATACACAATTGTATATCGTTAATAAAACAATGGGACTTCAGCCTATAGGAGTTGCCGGAGAATTATTGATAGGAGGTATTCAGGTATCAAGAGGATATTTAAATAAACCGGATTTAACATCAGAAAAATTTATTGCCAGCCCGTTTATCAAAGATGAAAGATTATATCGAACCGGAGATTTAGCAAAATGGAATTCTGATGGAAGCATTGAATATTTAGGAAGAATAGATAAGCAGGTCAAGATAAGGGGATATCGAATAGAATTAGGAGAAATTGAAAATCAGCTGGAGCAGCTTTCTGCTGTTAAACAAGCTGTTGTCATGGTGAAAGAAAATGCTAATGCTGGCAAACAGTTAATAGCTTATGTTATTGATGGCGGAAACTTTAATGACAAAGAAGCAATAAGTCGTCTGAAGGAAGTTCTTCCGGATTATATGGTTCCTCATGTGTATATAACATTAGAAAGTTTCCCTTTAACCGGAAACGGTAAAATTGATACTAAATCCCTGCCAGAACCTAATTCCTCAAATCTAACTTTTGAAGAATACATTGCACCCAAAAATGAAACAGAAGAACAATTGGTGTTAATATGGCAGGAAGATCTGAAAATTGATACCATAGGAATTAGAGATAACTATTTTACTCTTGGTGGTGACTCAATAAAGATGATTCGTCTGGTAAGTAAAATTAAAAAGGCCTTTAACATTCAATTTCAGATAGCGTCGTTTTATGAAAACCCAACTATCGAAGAATTAGCTGTTTTTATATCAGATATCTCAGCCAAAGATAATAATAATGATGATAAATTAATCAGAAATACAGAAGCTTCTTTAGCTGCTCTTGAAAATGCAATCTTAGCTCATCATCCTTCGGTTGATAATATAGCGAATGTTTATCCTTTAAGTGATATACAATTGGGTATGATTCTTACCAGCCAGTTAATGAGAGATAAAGGAGAATTTGGCATCTATCATGATCAGTTTTTGTTTCAGTTTGCACTAGTAGACATAGATTTATTAAAGCAGGCGATGCATTTGCTGGTCAAAAAACACGAAACTTTAAGAACTTCGTATCACCTATACGAGTACGATCAACAAGTACAGATTATACACAATGAAATTCCGATTAATATAGGATTCGAAGATCTGAGCACTATTGAAATGAGTAAGGATAAAGAAGAATATCTTCAAAACTTTGTTATAAAAGAGAGAGAAGAAAATCCATTTGATATTACTCAGGCACCATTATGGAGAATTAATATATTTCAGATAAACAGTACTGAAATCATTTTTGTACTGCAGTTTCATCATGCAATATTGGACGGATGGAGTGAAAAAAGCCTAAGAATTGAACTTTTTAAAATATATGACGCCTTAAAGAACGATAAAAATTATCGCCCAGAACCTCTGAAATGCTGCATGCGTGATAGTATTATATCGGACATTTTAGAACGGAAAAATGAGAATAATAAAGCCTACTGGAAAAACAAAATGTCTGATTATAACAGATTGGATATTTTTACTGAGGAGCATCAAATAGATATAGTTTCGAAAACGTACGGTCCGGAGTTTAAGAATAGACTGGTAGATATTTGTAAGAAAAATAGAATTTCGCCTAAAGCACTCTTTTTTAGTGGTTATGTTTATTGTTTAAGTCTTTTAACGTATAAAAAAGATATTACTGTAGGTTTGGTTTCGCACAGAAGACCTTTTGTCGAAGATGGAGAAAAATTAATGGGGTGTTTTTTGAACACCGTTCCGTTTAGATTTAAAGATACATTTTCTAAAGAGTCTTCCTGGATTGATTATGTCAATACAATTCAGTCAGATCTTGAAGAACTGAAGGGGAAAGATCGCATTTCATTATTTGATATATCACAATTAATGGAGGAGAATGCGATCAATGAGAATCCTTTTTTTGATACAATTTTTAATTATGTTGATTTTCATGTTTTAAATGAACTTACAGAGAATAAGGAATTTAAAGCAACCCAGTCTAAGCGTGAAAATGAAAATTTCTCTTATAAAAGTTTTGAATCCACAAACACATTTTTAGATTTCAGTATAAACTTAACAGGTGATTTTTGTTCGATAACAATTAAAAAGAAAAGAAAATTAAGATCAAATCATCAATTGAAAGATTTGATGCAGTACTTTGAAAATTTCTTAAATAGCTTTTTAGAGAATGCTGCTAACCCAGTCAATAGTCTCGATATTCTGCCACAGATAGAACAGGACAAATTGCTGATTGAATTTAATGATACAGAATCAGATGATCCTTCTCATAAAACGATAATTGATTTATTTACGGAACAGGTTACGAAAACGCCTGATAATATTGCTATTGTTTTTGATGAAAAACAACTTACTTATAAGGACTTAGATAAGCTGTCGAATCAATTGGCTAATTATTTATTATCAAAATACGACATACAATCAGAAGATTTGATAGCCGTAAAATTAGATAGAAGCGAGTGGCTGGTAATTTCATTGTTAGCAGTGCTAAAATGCGGCAGTGCTTATGTGCCCATTGATTTAAGCTATCCTGAACAACGTATCAAATATATTGAAAAGGACAGCAATTGTAAATTAACCATTTGCTCAGATTTATTGGCTTCATTTAGTAGTGAAAAGGATCATTTTTCAGAAGCACCGCAGATTAATATACAACCGGATGGTTTAGCCTATGTCATCTATACTTCGGGATCAACAGGAAATCCGAAGGGAGTAATGATTGAACATAGAAGTCTTGTGAATCTATGCTTTTGGCACAATAAAACATACGGGGTAAATTCACTAAGCAAAGGAACTTTATTCGCGGGTATTGGGTTTGATGCTTCGGTATGGGAGATTTATCCATATTTGATTTCAGGGGCTTGTCTATATCCAATTTCAGATTATGATACGCGTTATGATGTATTGAAATTAGTTGACTTTTTAAATGAAAATACGATCACACATGCGTATCTGCCAACTAAGATTTGTGAGGAACTGAGTTCACAAAATTTAAAGGTGGATACAATTATTTTAACCGGAGGTGAGTCATTGAAACTTAATAATGTGACAAATGATCTGAAGATTTATAATAATTACGGACCCACAGAAAATACTGTTGTAACTACCTATTTCGATCTAAATGATCGTAAAGGAGATATCATTCCGATTGGTAAACCGGTTTTTAATACGAATGTATTTGTTTTATCCGAAGAATTACAGCTTCAGCCAATAGGAGTTGTGGGTGAGCTTTGTATCTCCGGAGTGGGATTATCAAGAGGATATCTTAACAATCCGGATTTAAGCAGGGAAAAGTTTATTAATCATCCTTTTAAGCAGGAAGAACGTCTCTATAAAACAGGAGATCTCGTGAGATGGCTAACAGATGGTACAATAGAGTTTATCGGCAGAAAAGACAATCAGGTCAAAATTCGTGGGTATAGAATAGAATTGGGAGAAATAGAAATTCAATTATCATTAAAAGATACGATAAAAGAAGTAGCAGTTATAGTTGAAAATATTGACAATGATCAACAAATAGTAGCCTATTTTGTATCTCAAAAAGAAGAAAATGTTAATGATTTACATGATTTCTTATCTAATAATCTTCCGGATTATATGTTGCCTGGTATGTATGTTCAATTAGATGTGATGCCAATAAATTCAAATGGAAAACTCGATACAAGCAAACTTGCAAATCATAAGGGAATTAATCTCCGGGAGAAAGTAGAATATGTTGCTCCAAGAAATGAAATCGAACAAAAACTGGCAGAAATTTGCGAAGAGCTGCTGCAAAGAGACAAGGTAGGAGTTAATGAAAATTTCTTTACACTTGGGGTTAACAGTCTTAAAGCAATTCAGTTTACTTCCAGAATAAGTAAGGAATTCGATGTGAAAGTAAATTTTGTTACTTTATTTGGTAATCCAACCATTGAGAAAATGGCCGTTGAAATAGAGACCTCATTATGGGTGAATAATGATTTGTTTTTAGAAGATGACGATGATAGTGAAATTGAAAATATTTCTATCTAAAACTTAATAATGGCTCTTAATTCATATCCCTACGGACAGGATCTTAAAGAGCCATTAAAAAACAACATTCACTACCCACTATAATAAAAACATTTTATGATAAGTAATTTAATTAATAAACTAAAGCTACTCAACGTTAAGATAGATGTTGTAGATTCAAAATTAGATATTAAGGCTCCAAAAGGTGCAATTGATGCCTTATTGTTAGAAGATATCAAACTGCATAAAGACAAGTTAATTGATTATATTAACACTTACAAAGCGAAAAAAGTAAGTCATTTTAATATTAAAGCAGTTCCATTAAAATCTTCTTACCCATTGTCATCTGCCCAAAAAAGGCTTTGGTTGGTTAGTCAGATTGAAGATTATTCAATTGCATATAATATTCCGTCATACAAAATTCTGGATGGTAATTATAAGATTGAAAATTTTAAAAAAGCTATAGATGCAACGATAGAAAGACATGAAATTTTAAGAACGGTTTTCAGAGAAAATGAAGAGGGTGAAGTAAATCAATGGGTATTGTTGAGTAAAGAACTGGGATTCACCATAGATTATGTCGATTTAACAAAGTCTGAAGATCAGAATGCCGGCATCAGCAACTATTTTCACCAGGATTCAGTCAAGCGGTTTGATTTAGAAAAAGGACCGCTTTTAAGAGCAGCTTTGCTTCAATTATCCGAAAACAAACATGTTTTTTACTATAATATGCATCACATCATTAGTGATGGTTGGTCGATGGATGTACTGGTAAAAGATGTATTAGCATATTACAAATCATATACGGAAGAAAGTGCAGTTGAATTGCCAGATTTAAAAATTCAGTACAAAGATTATTCTGGCTGGCAATTGGAACAAATGGAAAAAGAATCACATCAAGCCCATAAAGCCTATTGGTGTGATACGTTTTCTGGCGAGTTACCTACAATAAATTTACCTGCAAAAAATAAACGTCCTTTAATAAAAGGGAATAAGGGGAAGCGATTGGGAACTTATATTTCAAAGGAGAACTCTCAAATGTTAAAGAAGTTTTGTCAGGAAAAAGGAGGAAGTTTGTTTATGGGCCTTCTATCCAGTTTAAATGCTGTGTTTTATAAATATACAGGACAGAATGACCTGATAATTGGGACTCCGATAGCAGGTAGAGATCATTTAGATTTAGAAAATCAAATAGGATTTTATGTAAATACCTTGGCGCTTAGAAACAATGTGAACCCCAATCAAAGTTTTGACGAACTTTTGGACAACATTAAAAAAAATACTTTGAAAGCCTATGAGCATCAGGAATACCCATTTGATCAATTGATTGAAGATCTAAACCTGAAGAGAGATATTAGTAGAAGCGCACTTTTTGATGTGATGATGGTATTGCAAAATGGAAATCAGGAATCTGTTAAAGTTATACTTCCGGAAGAAACGGTTAACACTGTAACTGATTTTGGAGAAACAATATCAAAGTTTGATTTGGAAATTACTTTTCGGGAAGTAGGTGACTGTATTTCTCTTCAGATCATATACAATACTGATGTCTATGATAAAGAACTGATAGAAGGCTTTTTGAAGCATTATAAACAATTACTTGAGTCTTCATTAGAACATCCAAATCAGAAATTATCCGAATTGGAATATCTATTAGAAAATGAAAAAAAGCAGTTATTAATTGACTTTAACGATACAAAAGTTGTTCATACACAGAATAAAACCCTGGTAGATTTATTTGAAGAACAGGTTGCTGAAACACCTGATGATACGGCAGTTATCTTTGAGGATCGTAGGCTTACGTATAAGGAGTTAAATGAAAAAGCAAATCAGCTGGCGGCTTATTTAAGAGCTCATTATACTATTGATCCTGACGATTTAATCGCAGTTAAACTAGAACGGAATGAATTCCTGCTTGTTAGCTTATTGGGAGTACTGAAATCCGGAGCGGCCTACGTGCCTGTAGATTTAAATTATCCGCAACATCGAATTGATTATATTGAAAAAGACAGCAATAGCAAAGTTGTTATTGATCAGGACCTATTAGAGAAGTTTTATGAAGTTCAGGACAATTACAGCCCATTAAATGCAGATCAGCGCTCAACATCCGATCATCTGGCTTATATTATTTATACATCCGGAACTACAGGAAACCCCAAAGGTGTAATGATAGAGCATCATAATGCCGTTGAATTGATTAACTGGTCTAAAAAGGAGTATCATGCTGATGCATTTGATATTGTTTACGGAGTTACCTCTCATTGCTTTGATTTGTCTGTCTATGAATTTTTCTATACCCTTTCGACAGGTAAGAAAATAAGGATTTTAAAGAATGCCCTGGAAATCAATCATTATCTGGATCAGGACAGTAATATATTATTAAATACGGTTCCCTCTGTAGTAAGAAAATTAATAGAAGATCAAGTACTGCTGGATCATATCAAAGTGATCAATATGGCAGGAGAAGTCCTTCCTACAGATATTATTGCGAAGCTTCCTTTGGATAAAATCGAAGTTCGGAATCTCTACGGTCCATCGGAAGATACCACCTATAGTACATCTTATCGTATTACGAATAAAGATTCCAGAACCATTTCTATAGGTAAGCCAATCTCCAATACCCAGGTATTGATTCTTGATCAGCATAACCAATTGGTTCCTCTGGGAGTTACAGGCAGGATCTTCGTATCCGGAGCAGGTGTAGCGAGAGGCTATCTGAACCGGGCAGATCTCACGGAGGAAAAGTTTTTGACCAATCCTTTTATAGAAGGGGAAAGAATGTATGATACAGGAGATTTAGGCTATTGGTTATCAGATGGAAACATAGAATTTATAGGAAGAAAAGACCATCAGGTTAAAATAAGAGGCTATAGAATTGAACTGGGAGAGATAGAAATGCAGTTATTATCAAAAGAAAATATTCAGGAAGTTACTGTACAGGTTTTTGAAACGGAAGAAGATAAACAAATAGTTGCCTATTTTGTATCAGCGAAAGAAGAAAGAATATCAGATCTCCGCGATTTTTTACTGAGCACTCTTCCTAATTATATGATACCTGCAGTATTTATTCAGTTGTCATCTATTCCGCTTACTCCAAACGGTAAAATTGATAGAGCTGCTTTACCTAATCAGAAAGATTTTAATCAATCCAGTGAGGCAGAATATATTGCACCAACAAATAGTTTAGAAAAAGAGCTAACCATCATTTGGGAAGGATTGCTGAACAGAGAATTGGTAGGAATCAAAGATGACTTTTTTGAACTTGGTGGCCACAGTATTAAATTAGGGAAACTCATTAATAGCTATCAAAAGAAATTTGATGTGAAGCTAAGCTTTAGTCAATTGTTTGAGAATACCTCTTTAATCTCTCATGCGGGGTTAATTTCTAAAGCAGGAAAATTAAAATATAAAGAAATAGAGAAAGCAGTAATTTCTGAAAGTTATCCTTTATCAGATGCCCAACGAAGATTATGGGTTTTAAGCCAATTTGAAGAAAATTCAGTGGCTTATAACATGCCTTCATATTATGCTTTAGATGGCGGATATGATATAGATCACTTAAAAAAGGCCATTGATGCAGCCATTGACAGGCATGAAATTTTAAGAACTGTATTTAGAGAAAATGAATCAGGAGAGATTCGACAGTGGGTTCTAAATAGAGAAGCAATTGATTTTAAAATAGATTATGGTGATTTTAGTAATTCCGATGATCAACAGTTGAGTATTAAGGAATATATTCAAAAAGATTCCCAGGTATTATTCGATTTAGAAAATGGACCGTTACTAAGAGCTGCTTTACTTCAGTTATCTGAGAATAATTTTGTCTTTTATTACAATATGCATCATATTATAAGTGATGGATGGTCTATGGACATATTGACCAAAGATGTACTGAAGTATTATCAGTCATTTGTAAATAGTACTGAACCAAATTTACCAGCGTTAAGGATTCAATACAAGGATTATTCGGTATGGCAGCTGAATCAGCTAAAAGAAGCAACGTATCAGGTACACCAATTATTTTGGTTAGATAAGCTTTCCGGAGAGTTGCCGGTCATTGACTTACCATCAACAAAAAAGCGTCCGGTTGTAAAAACCAATAATGGGGAGCGGCTTGGAACTTATCTGTCAAAAGAAATATCCCACGATTTAAAAACTTTCTGTCAGCAAAAGGGAGGAAGTTTATTTATGGGACTTGTAGCTTCATTAAATGCCTTGCTTTACAGATATACTTCTCAGGAAGACTTTATAATAGGTAGCCCGGTGGCCGGAAGAGATCACATTGATCTTGAAAATCAAATAGGCTTTTATTTGAATATGATTCCATTAAGAAATAAGATTAATCCGGACAATGATTTTCATAAATTGTTTGATTCAGTAAAATCGAACATAGTCGATGCTTATGAACATCAGCAGTATCCGTTTGATCGCTTGGTAGAAGATTTAGAATTACAGAGGGATATGGGTAGAAGTGCCATTTTCGATGTTGTAATAATGCTTCAAAATGTCGGAGAGAAAGCAATTGAATCAAACGTATCTGAAGAATCGACAAATAGAATTACCTCTTTAGGAAAATCGGTTTCTAAATTTGATATTGAAATTACTTTTGAAGAAATAGGAGATTTAATTTCCTTCCAGATTAATTACAATACAGATGTCTATGATCATGATACAATGACAAGAATCATGAAACATTATTTAGATATTCTTACAGCTGCTCTTCATTCACCTGATGAGCCTTTATATAAAATCGACTATCTGTCGCCTGGTGAGAAAGCACAGATCTCAGAGGATTTTAATAATAATAAAAGAAATTTTGCAAAAGGTTTAACTATAGTAGACTTATTTGCTAATCAGGTGAAAGCAAATCCTGATCGTACAGCGATTGTATATGGGGGTAAAGATTTTACATACAAAGAGTTAGATGATATTTCCGATGCGTTGTCATACTACTTGTTATCAGAATATGATATACAGATTGAAGATTTTATTGGGATAAAGCTGGAAAGAAATGAGTGGTTGGTTATTAGTCTTCTTTCAGTATTAAAGATGGGTGCCGCTTATGTACCTATAGATCCTGCATATCCTGTAGAAAGGATAAAATATATTGAAAAAGATGCCCATTGTAAAATGGTTATTGATAAGGATTTATTAGAAGCATTTGCGCTTGGGAAAAGTAATAAGAAAAATGAATTTTTAAAAATAGCTGTAAAACCGGAAAATTTAGCTTATGTTATTTATACATCAGGTTCTACGGGATTGCCGAAAGGTGTAATGATTGAACATAAAAGTGCCGTTTCGTTCTTAAATAACTTAGATTTTGAACTAGGGTTTAAAGGACATACCATTGTAGCCGGAACAACCAATGTAGTTTTTGATATATCTTTTCTTGAAATATTTGGGACCTTGTGTAGCGGTAGAAAACTGATTTTATTCTCATCAGAAGAATTGATGTCCCCGGAACTATTTATGAACACCCTACATCATAATAAGATAGAAGTTTTACAGGTTACGCCATCAAGATTTAGTCAGCTATCCGAAGCTTTTACATCAAAACCTTCTCCATATCTAAAACAGCTTTTAATGGGTGGAGAGCCATTTCCAAAAACGGTCTACGAGACCATAAATACTTATTCTGGATTGAATATAATAAACGTATATGGTCCTACGGAAACTACAATATGGAGTACAAGTTTAGCTGTTAATTCAAGTAAATATCTAAGTATTGGTAAACCATTGGCCAATGAGAAAGTGCTCATTTTATCAGATAAGCTGCAAATACAACCGATAGGAGTTGTGGGAGAACTATATATAGCAGGCGATGGATTGGCAAGAGGATACTTGAATAAAGAAAAACTCACTAATGAAAAGTTTATTGAAAATCCTTATGAAAAAGGAAGTAAGATATATGCAACAGGAGATTTAGCCAGATGGAGACCGGACGGGAATATCGAATATGTTGAAAGAAAAGATGATCAGGTAAAAATTAGAGGACATCGTATAGAACTTGGAGAAATTGAAAATGTATTACTTCAGCAAAAAGAGATTGAACAGGCCGTAGTTCTGGTCAAAGAAAAAGATGAAGAAAAATTTATCATCTCTTATCTGGTTGGCAAGGATCTGAATATAGATGCCATTCGGATAAAACTTTCGGAATTTTTACCAGGTTATATGTTACCCAATTATTTTGTGATTCTAAAAAAAATGCCATTGAACGCAAGCGGAAAAATAGATAAGAAAGCATTATTAGAAATAGATAAAATGGAAATATCTTCAAAAAACTATGTGGCTCCATGCAGTAAAGAAGAAAAGATCGTGATATCGATTTGTGAAAAATTGTTGAAAAAAGAAAATATTAGTGTTAAAGACAATTTTTATAATATTGGTGGAGACTCATTGAAAATAATACAGTTAATGAATCAATTGAACCGTGAAGGGTACGCGGTAAAAGTAGATCAAATTTTTAAAGCCTCAGATTTTGAAGCTTTAGCTAAAGTTATAACAATTAAAGAAAATAAGACTGAATCAGTAGATTTAAATAAAGATATTAGCTTCAAATCGGAATCAGAAATCGTAAATGAAAACATAAATTTGAAAATTGGCGATAAAATTCATGTATCTGAAAATCAAAAACATGTAATGAAATTCAAGAATTCCGAAGGTTTTATCGGTCCGGTTAAGATACATAAGTCTGATACCGAGTACATCGAATTACAATTGCGTGAGTTTTTGAGTAATTTTCCTGATCTGAATATTGAATTTATACAAGAAGATAAGTTCATTTATCAAAAACGAGTATCATACCAGGATTTAAAAATTGCTGTCAGTACCTACAATTTAGATTTCAGCAGTACAACCGATATTTTACAGTTAATCTCAAATGAGATTCCTCTAAAACCATATGATATGTTCAATAGTGAGCTTATTAGATTATTTATATGTAACGATATAAACGGAGGCAAAGAATCTTATATATATATTGCAATTAGTCATGCAATAGCAGATATGTATACTTGTAATATCTTACAGCAAGAGTTAACGAATTTCATGAGGAATAATAAAGCTTTAAAGAATCAATATCCTTCTTCAGGCTTTGATTTTGCTCTATGGCAGAAAAAATATCTGATATCTGAAAGAGGACTAGAGGAACGGTTTTTTTGGGTGAATGATTTAAAAAAGTCTGATCTTGAACTACTGTCAGATCAAAAATCAGCCCAATTAAAAAAACACGATTATACGAGTGACAGTAAAAAAGTGTTACATACTACACAGACAATGTTCTTTACGGGACAAAAATTCGAACGAATTAAAGAATTGGCTCAAGATTTAAATATTCCGTTATCTGGATTATTTATGGGTTTTCACCAGTATTTAATGAATGATTGTTTCAAAGAACAGTTTCATTTTCAATTGATCACGGTTTCAGGACGGGAAAGTATTGTTGAAGAGTTTGATACTTCAAATATTTTAGGCGCTTTAAATAATTTCATACCATTGCGATTAATTTCTGATTCCAATGATTCCTTTTATGATTTGTGTCAAAATGTGTATTTGAATTATCTAAATGCAAGAATGCATCAGGTAATACCTTATGAAACCATCAGAGAAGACTTTTTTGTTGAAACACATATTGATATAGACTTATGCAGACTAGGAGGGGTGAGTTTTCAAGAAATACCGGGGACGATTGATGAAAAAAGGTCTGATAAGGTAATTCTGGGTACCCAAGTACTATCAAATCAGCATCCATTGGATATCATATGCAGGGTAAGAGATAATGGAATTGAAATTACGCTTATTTATGAGCAAGATGAAAAGAGTGCGCTTCGATTAGATGTTCTTTTAGAAAATGTTTTTGATAAGAAAAGCCCCGCAAAATAAGATTTCTTCAGATTAATCACTAATAAAAGAATTTTATATAAATTTACTACCTAAATAATAACATGAATAACTTTTTTAAAAAACTAAACAGAATGAGAAAAAAACTCAGGAACAAAAACCTTTTGATAGTATTCCTTTTAATTCCCTATCTGGCAATTTGCCAAATAGAGGTAAAAGGAAAAATAAAAAATAATACCGCTCCCGTTCCATTTGCAAATGTGGTACTTGTTGACTCACTTGGAGTCTTAAAATCTGGAGCAACTACAGATCATAATGGCGCATTTATAATCAAGACAGTGAAGGGAGCTTATACTATTAAGGTTAGTCTTTGGGGGTATAAAAGTTGGGATAAAAAAGTCCGCCTGGAAAATAGTACCGTTTTAGAAGATATAATTTTAAGCCAGGATTTAAACGATATAGAGGAAGTTGTCGTCAAAGGGAAAAAAAGAATCTTTGAACAGCAGATGGATCGTCTGGTATTTAATGTTGAGAATAGTCCTACTGCGAGTACAGGTAATGCTTTGGATGCGTTAAAAGTAGCGCCGGGGCTTATGATTCAGAATGGCTCAATTAGTATTTTAGGCAAAGGGTCATCACAGGTAATGGTTAATGGTAAATTGATGCAAATGTCAGGTGACGATTTAATCAGTTTTTTGAATTCTATTCCTGCTGGCAACATCAAAAAAATCGAAATTATAACGAATCCACCGGCTCAGTATGATGCAGGAGGAAATGGGGGACTCATTAATATAGTCTATAAAGAGGGAATGAAAGACTCGTGGAAGAATTCATCTTCTTTCGCCTATGATCAGAACTATTATAATTATTTTACATTAGGTAATGATTTCCTGTACAATAAAAATAAACTTAGATTCTCTCTGGGGCTAAATGGAAGTATTGGTGCTTACAGAGCCCTTGAAAGTTTTGATGCTTTATCCGCAAATAAGTTGCAAGAGTTGGATTCAGATACGAAACAAAAAAAGAACAGTTTTACAGGAAGGGCCTCATTTGATTACGATCTTACTAAAAATATCGTTTTAGGTTTTATGTACTTAGGTAATCTAAGAAGACCAGATCAGGATAATAAATCAGTCACTCAATTATTCGATTCTAATCATAATCTTGAACAAATAATTCAGAGTAAAGGTTTTAATGACAGGGAATATAACAGTAATATTTATAATATGAATGTTATGTCAAAATTAGACACTTTAGGAAGAAAGCTTACGGTGGATTTTAGCTATTTGGATTACAATGTAAAACAAAATAATAGCTTCGCAACAAATACATCAGTTCCTAATGATCCAGCTTTTATACAACAAGGATCAGCCATTAATAATTCAGGACAGGCTATTGAAAATTTTAGTACAAAGATTGATTTTGAACATCCAACCAAATTTGCCAATTTCTCATATGGTGCTAAGCTAAGCTTCAATACATCAAATAGTGATGTCAAGCTTTTTGATGCTACAGTAAATCCGCCAGTATTGGATGAATCGCAATCTAATGAGTTTGAATATAAAGAGAACATTCAGGCATTATACGCCAGTGGTTCAAAGAAAATAAACTCAAAACTGAGTTTACAATTAGGATTAAGAATAGAAAATACGACCACAGATGGTTTCTCTAGGACGATAAATCAAACAAATAAAAGGGATTATTTTAAATTGTTTCCTACATTTTATGCTTCGTATAATCCAAATGATAAAAACAATTTTGTCTTCAATTACGGAAGAAGAATTAACCGCCCCGGATTTAATGATTTAAATCCATATCGATTTTATATAAACAATAACAGTTATTCCGTAGGTAATCCTTTTTTACAGCCTTCATTTAGTGATAATTTTGATTTTACCCACACTTTCAAGAAAAAGCTAAGCTCAAATGTGTTTTTTAGAATTACTAATGATAACTACGGGATATTTTTTACTACAGATACAGAGAATGACATACAGGTTATAACAAGGAAAAACTACTCAAATGAATATTATTATGGCATTAGCGAAAGCTACACATTTGATAAATATTCTTGGTGGACAAGCCAAAGCAGTGTATCGCTCTTAGGTTCTGAAACTACCTTACTTGATGATATAAATGCAGAGGTTCAAAACGGTGTTAGGCTTTATTTCAGTACGAACAATACTTTTTCACTAACTAAAACAACAAAATTAGAAGTTAATTACTGGTATAGTTCGCAGCACAAAAGAGGATTATTTGAAAATGGACAGTCCCATAGTCTTGATATAGGAGTGAGACAAAGTTTATTAAATGATAACTTAAAGATTGTTCTGTTACTTAATGATGTATTCAATACATCATACTTAAATAACAGCATATCGATTGTAAACGGAGTAAAGCAAATAGGAAATTTTAATTACAGTAACAGATTTTTCAGACTTTCTCTTCTCTACAGTTTTGGTAGCAAGAAAGTAAAAGCCGACAATCGAAGATTTGGTAATGAAGAAGAGCAACGACGTTCTGGAATTTAATACCGAAGCTTATCAAATATCCCCTGGTACCGAATACTAATTATAATAAAAAAACCATGAAATATCAATTATTCTTACTCCATTTTGCAGGAGGAAGTGTCTATTCCTTTGATTTTCTTAAGAAATACATAAAACCTAATATTGAGTTTATTCCTCTAGAATTGCCTGGAAGAGGAAAACGATTTAGTGAACGACTGCTAAAGAACAAAAAAGAAGCCATCGAAGATTATGTCACCCAGATTAAAACCTTGAGAAATAGTAATCCCTATTTAATTTTTGGCCATAGTATGGGGGCAACCTTGGGATTGTCTGTAGTAGAAAAGATGGAAAAAAACGGTGATCGGCCGGAAGCTTTAATAGTTTCTGGTAATCCGGGACCGGGAATACCAAAAGAAGATAATACTAAACGCTATCTGTTAGAAGATGCTGAATTCAAAATTGTATTAAGAGAATTAGGTGGAATTCCGGATGAAGTACTTGAAAATGATGAGCTATATGAATTCTTTAGTCCAATAATAAGAGCTGATTTTGAAGTGCTTGAAAATGATGATTTTTCAGAAAAAAAAATCAGATTAAATACATCATTACACGGATTAATGGGAGATGAAGAAGAAACTTGTGACAGAATAGAAAATTGGAAAAATTTCACAAATGCTGATTTTCAGTTTAAAATATTTAAAGGGAATCATTTTTTTATCAATGAACATGCTCAGGGATTGGTAAAGGTAATTGAGGGCTATTCTACTAACGCAATTATTAAATAATTTATTTATGTTCAAATTAAAAATTAAAGAATTAATATATATAGTTTTTTATGCTCTTTCAAATACCGTTTTGAGTTTCGGAATTATATATATAATCAACAGTACAGTGTCAGGTAAAGCTGAATTCCAAAATGATTACATGGGAATAGTCTTTGCCGCAGCTATCATATACACTTATTTATTAAATATAAATTTTCAAAAATGGCTCAATAAACTTACTTATGGTATACTCTATAAAAATGAAGAACTAATTTTTTATAAAATTTTAAAGGCTCCTCTGATTACGTTGGAAAGGCTCGGTTCACAAAGATTTTATACCACTATTGAAGATTTAAGGGTTTTCTCATCTTTTCCGGAAATTGTAACCCATACCTTTAATTCTTTGCTAATGTTGATATTGTGTTTAGTCTATCTCTTTACACTATCTGTCCCTTCTGCATTCGTTGTGGTTGCGCTGATAATTGTAGTGGCATTTATTTATTTCTTTGTGATTAATAAAATGGCTCCGCTGGTAGATAAATTAAGAAAATACAATGAATCTTATTATAAATATGTTGAAGATGTAATAAAAGGATTTAAAGGATTGAAATTAAGCTCACACAGAAGTGAAAATTTGATGGATAAATTTCTGGTGCCCAATAGAAGATCAGCCAAAGATCTGGATTTCAACATTAATTTTGTGTTTTTATCGATAAACCTAATCAGCCAGTACGGCTTATACTTAATCATTGGGACAATTCTTTTTTTCCTTCCTTTATTCGATCTTTTAAAAAAAGAAGATGTGATTACTTATGTAATGATTTTAATGTTCATATCAGGGCCGATTAATAATTTAATTAATATGCAACGGGTCTATACCAGACTATTTGTAGGAAGAAAAAGAATTAAAGAATTTTTGAATGACTTTGAAATTAGTGATGAAAATCTTGTAGAAGCAGAAAATAATATCGGGAACAACATTGATTTTAACAAGCTTGAATTTGAAAATATTCACTTCAGTTACCAAAAAAATACTTTAGAAAATTCATTTAGCTTGGGTCCCGTCGATCTTTCCATACAAAAAGGAGAAACCATATTCGTTATTGGCGGAAACGGAAGCGGGAAAAGTACTTTTATTAATATTTTAACCGGTTTGTATAAACCAACTGTAGGAAGCTTAATTTTAGATAATCAGATTGTAGACAGGGAAAATCCGGTTCAGAATCTAATTTCTGCAGTTTTTACGGATAATTATATCTATTCTAATAACTACGACAATTACTCCCTTGAAAATAATAAAAGATACCAGGAATTGTTAGAAGTCATGGAGCTGGATAAAATTATTCTGGATGATAAAGAAGGCTCGGCAAGAAGAAATTTCTCTAAAGGACAAAGTAAAAGAATGTCTTTGATTTTTGCTCTCCTTGAAAATAAACCAATTTTAGTGCTAGATGAGTGGGCCGCAGATCAGGATCCTCATTTTAGAAAGTATTTTTACGAAAATTTGCTGCCCAAACTTAAAAATGAAGGAAAAACAATTGTTGCAGTAACTCATGATGATGCTTATTTTAAGCATGCTGACCGAATAATTAAATTTGATTACGGACAAATCGTAAAAGATTTTGATGTAAAAGAAGAAGTATCAAACAGCGAGAGTTTATGGTACAATTAATAATTAACGAATATTTCTATTCAGTAGAATTTCTAACCTTATAATTCTATTATTATGAAACTAACCTTACCGCAGCAGGATATTTATTTTGAACAGTTACTATATCCTAACGAGCCCATTTATAATATCGGAGCCAAAATTGAAATTAAAGGACATATCAATATTGATGCATTTCAAAAGGCATATCATGAGCTTATTAATCAACACGATGCTTATAGAACAAAGCTGGTTAGAGATCAGGAAAATATCCGGTTGAAAATCGTAGATATTCACAATTCAGAATTAGGATTTATAGATTTTTCTGATAGTGAAACCGCTTATGAAACAGCAAACTTATATATGCAGGAAGAATTTTCCAAACCCTTTGATTTATTTGGAGAAAGTCTTTTGCACGTTTTTACCTTAGTAAAGGTAAACGATGGCTTTTATTATTTGTTTTCAGTTTATCATCATATTATTACAGACGGCTGGGGAACTTCGCTGATGTTTCAGCGCCTGGTTCAAAACTATAATGAGATCTGTGAATTTGGAGGGGTACAAACAGAATATTCTTTTACATATAAAGATTTTATGGAAGATGACGCTGCATATACCGATTCAGAATCTTTTATGGAAGACAAAACATATTGGAAGGACAAATTTAAAGTCCTGCCTGAAAATTTATTCAGTAAAATACAGGATTCAGGTCAAATAAATAAAAGCAGTCGAAAAGAATTAATCATTAAAAGAGAAACTTATAATGAATTGATTCAGTTAGCAGACAATTACAATTGTACAACTTTTCATCTGATCCTCGCTTTAATCTATACGTATTTTGGAAGAAAGCATCAAAATAATGATTTTGCAATTGGTCTACCGGTTTTAAACAGAAGTAAATCAAAATATAAAAAAACTGTGGGCCTTTTTATGGGAATTTCTCCTTTAAGGATGAAAATTGATTTTAATGAAACAATTGAACAGTTGACTAAAGATCTGAAAAATCAATTACGAAAAGATTATCGCTATCAAAGATTTCCTTTAGGTAAACTTATTCAGGAGCTTCAATTATTTCAAGAAAAAGAAAGATTATTCAGTATAACGCTGTCTTATGAAAAACAGAATTATTCTAATGATTTTCAAAATACAGTTACAGAAGTAATTCCTTTAAGCCATCAGTCAGAGCGAGTGGCTTTAGCATTATACATAAGAGAATTTGATGAATCAAAAGATGTGAAAATCGATTTTGATTATAATCTGAATTATTTTGATAATTACGGAATAACCACTATTGTCAATCATTTTGAAGCTTTGATTGATGAGGTTATAAAAAGCCCTGAAAAAAAATTAAGAGAATTAAATTATTTATCAGAAGAAGAACTAAATCAAATACTAATAAATTTTAATAACACAGAAGTACATTATCCCAAAGAACAAACAGTAGTCAGCCTATTTCAGGCCCAGGTATTTAAAACTCCTGGTAAAGGAGCATTAAGAGACGGGAACAGGTCCTATTCGTATTCTGAACTCGATATTTTATCGGGCCGGATAGCAGAGCATCTCATTACGGTTTATGGCGATAAAGGCCCATCTCCCATTGCTGTTTTATTGGAAAGATCCGCAAATTTGGTCGTTGTTTTATTGGGAATATTAAAATCCGGAAGACCCTATATTCCGTTAGATCCGGCATTTCCAAAAGACAGATTACGTTATATTATAGCAAATAGCCAGAGTCAACTGCTTTTTACTCACAAGAATTATGGTCTGGATAATCTGGAGGATAATGTAACTGTATTGGAATTAGAAAATATTCTCGAAGAAATAAATGATTTTAAAGGTGTTGTCACCAGAGCCATTTTACCGCAAGATACTGCGTATATAATTTATACCTCAGGTTCTACGGGAAACCCTAAAGGCGTTGAAATTGGACATCAGTCATTGGTTAATTTCCTGACAAGTATTCAGAGGTCTCCGGGAGTAGATGTTAATGATCTATTTTTTTCAGTAACCACCTATTCGTTTGATATTTCAATATTAGAGTTCTTTGTACCCTTGATTTCAGGAGCTCTTTTATATGTAGCGGATAAACATGTTTTAGCCGATCCCAATTTAATTATAAAAAGAATTGAGGAAGTAAAACCCACCATCATTCAGGCTACACCAAGTTTTTATCAAATGCTTTTTAATGCAGACTGGCAAGGGGATAAAAGATTGAAAATACTGTGTGGAGGAGATTTATTAAGTGAAGCATTAGCTGTTGATTTGATTGATAAAAGCTCAGAAGTCTGGAATATGTACGGTCCTACAGAAACTACAATATGGTCCAGCATGAAAAAAATAGAATCTGCGGAAGATGCTTCAAACATTGGAACACCAATCCATAATACCCGGTTCTATATTCTCGATCCCTATTTAAATCCGATGCCTGTCAATATTGCCGGTGCAATTTATATAGCAGGAGATGGGCTTGCAAAGGGATATTATAAGAATCAGGAACTGACAAAGGAAAAGTTTATTGTCAATCCTTTTAACTCAGGAACCTTATTGTACGAAACGGGAGATGTGGGAAAATGGAATGAAAAGGGAGAAATTGTTTTTTCAGGTCGCAATGACAGTCAGGTTAAAATCAGAGGTTATCGAATTGAACTGGGAGATATAGAGACTCAGTTAAATCAAATCAATGGGATAAAAGCAGCCGTTGTTATTGCAAAAAAAGAAGACCTACAGGAAGCTTTTCTGGCAGCGTATGTTTTAAAAGATGAAGAAGAAATAGATCTTGAAAAGATTATGGCTCATTTACAGATGAACCTGCCCTACTATATGATACCCAATGTGATTATTCCATTAGAAGAATTTCCATTAACTCCAAATCAAAAAATTGACAGAAAGAATTTGACGCAAAGGAATATCATACAGACAAAAGGTGATTTTAAAAATGCAGATTCTAAACTTGAAAAAACACTGTTAAAATATTGGGAAGAGGTATTAAACAGGGATAATATTAGTGTAAATGATAATTTTTTTGCCCTTGGCGGACATTCTCTGAACGCTGTGAGACTTACAGGATTAATAGCTAAACATCTTTTATATGAAATCACATTAAAAACAATTTTTGATAATCCTACAATCAAATTGTTGGCAAAGCATTTGGAAAGACTTAAACCCAATCAAGCTGTAGTTATTCCGCTGGATGATAACAAGGAACTTTACGAGCTGACACCCACTCAGTATAATATTTGGTTAGCATCTCAGGACGAAAATAGTTCAATTGCTTACAACATGGTTATGGCCTATAAAATAGAAGGAATTATTGATGTGGATAAAGTTGAAAAAGCAATAAACAAAATAGTAGAAAAGTATGAAATCTTAAGAACGGGTTTTGTAGAAGTAAATGGTACACCCTACCAAAAAACGCACTACAATGGTATCCATGTAACCGTTCCTGTTATAGAAGTACAGGAAGAAGAAACAAATAAAATAATTCATCAGCTAAACAATAGGGCATTCAATTTTCAGGAAGATTTTTTGATTAGAACATATTTATTAAAAGAAGCAGATCAAACCATCCTGTTGTTCAATACCCATCATATTATAATGGATGGCTTATCTCTGGAAATTTTTGTAAATGAATTCATACAAAATTATAGAGAAACCAGTTTTCTTCCATTACAGGATGAAGATCAATTGACATTTCAATTCAAAGATTATTCAGAATGGTTTAATAAAATAATCGGGTTAAATCAAGCTGAAAATGAATCCTTTTGGAATAGATATCTTGAAAACTATTTACCTAAAGATACATTTTATAAAGATTTTTATCCAAAGCAAAATCAGCGAAATGGCTCAGATTATTCATTTGAAATAAGCTCAGAAGTTACTTTAGCTTTAAAAGATTTGGCTGTTAAAGAAGGAATTACTTTCTATAGTCTTTTGCTATCTGTATTCAATGTATTGATTTACAGAATATCTAGCCATACAGATATTTGTATTGGAACAGTTCATTCAGGAAGAAATATTGCCGGATTAAATAATCAGATAGGGATGTTCGCTAAGACACTTATATTGAGAACGCAAATTTCATCAGATGCTGTAATTACAGATTTGTTAAAGCTTACTCAAAATAACCTGTTAACGATAAGCGATTATCAGGATTTCCCTTTTGATAAAATTTCCAAATCTATTTTTGATGTCTTATTTGTATACCAAAATCCTGAATTTAGTTTTGATGAGATCACTTTGGAAGATGAATTAAAATTAACATCTTATCCGGTTAAAAGTAAATTTAGCCGAATGCCTATTGTCTTTAATTTGTTTGAGAATGAGAACAAGCTCAAAGGAAACATTGACTATACCTGTGATTTTTTTGAAGAAGAAACTATTCGTTTTATTGCCGAAAAATATAATAAAATTCTAATAGAAATAATAAAAAACACATCTGAGAAAGTAAGATCATTAGATATTAGATCTGATATTGAAAAAAATGCTGATTTTAATTTTGACTTTAATTTTGACTTTAAATTTAACTTTTAAATAAAAAATGTTGTGATACAGCTATATTACACTTATTTGTCGGAAAAAAATCATGAAGATTTACTGCAAAATAGCCTGGTGAAATTTCCAGCTGACTTTCAGAATAAGATTAAGGGATTTCGAAGATGGCAGGATGCACAATGTTCACTTTTAGGAAGAGTAATGCTTTTTAAAGGAATTGAAGAATTAAAAATGCAAAACTGTGATAACAGAGAAATAAAATATACCATGTACAACAAACCTTATTTTGATGATAATTTGGTTGAATTTAATATTTCGCATTCAGGAGAAATTGTGGTTTGTGCATTAAGTGAAGAGCATCAGATAGGAATCGATATTGAATTGATTACTAACATCGATCTTCAGGATTTTCAATCTCAAATGACAGAAAGAGAGTGGAATGCTCTAAGCACTTCTAATGATAAAACAGACGCTTTTTTCAAATACTGGACACAAAAAGAAGCGGTCATAAAAGCATATGGTCATGGATTGTCATTACCCTTGAAATCCTTTGAAATTCAGGATAACTCTGCTCAAATTAATGATCAGACTTTTTACTTAAAAGAAGTAACAATCAACAAAAACTATAAATGTTATATCTCTTCTAAAATAAATATGGATGAGATAATTATAAAAAACTATAACCCGAATAATTGAATTTAAAATGATAAATACAAAAAGACTCTTTTTATTGCTATGTATGCTGCCATGTTTTATACTTGCGCAAACCAGTAATTTAAAACTCGAAAAAACAACTTCATTTTTTCCTGACAGTAAAAAAATCAATACAGAAAAGATTGAATGGAAATATTTAACAGTTCCTGAAAATTGGGAAAAGCCCGATGGAAAGAAAATTAAGATTGCAGTTGCAGTACTAAAAAGTACCAAAAATAAGGGAAGTTCAAATCCAATCGTATTCTTACAAGGAGGGCCGGGTGCAGGAGGAATAAAAGGTATTTCAGGATGGTTTAGTCATCCATTACGAGAAAAAAATGATATTGTCTTTATAGACGTCAGAGGAACCGGTTTTTCATTTCCTAAATTTTGCCCGGACTTAGGAAAAAGCTTCTTAGAAATATTGGCAAAAAATCAAGGCAAGAAACAAGATGAGCAACAAAAAGCGGTGGCTGCAATGCTTTGTAAAGAAGATCTAATCAATAGAAATATTGATATTAATGCTTATAATAGTAAAGCGATTGCTAAAGATCTAAACGCTTTAAAAACCCTGTTAAAGTACGAAAACTGGAATGTTTATGCTGTTTCTTACGGAACTTATACAGCTCAGGTATATGCAAATGATTTTCCCCAGGATATAAAATCATTAACTCTGGATTCTCCCATTTCAGATATTTCGCAGTATTATAATCTTAATACTAAAAATTATATGAATAGTCTTGAAAAAGTTTTTAAAGATTGTGAAAATAATCCTCATTGTAATAAACAATATCCTAATTTAGAAGCAGCCTACTATGGTACAATAGCAAAATTAGATAAAACCCCGATTACCGTTAAAGTAGATAAAAAAATAATTCCAACAGGAAATTTTACTTATAATGCTGAAGATTTTAAAGTTGCGATTCAACAATCCCTCTACCAGAAAAAGTTGATACCGATGTTGCCCTTGTTAATTACTCAGTTTAAAAATGGAAATAAAAGCGCTTTAAGCGCATTGGTAAGTTCATTCTCAGGAGCTTTAAGTCTTGATTATGGAGCTTATTACTGCGTAAGTTGTAATGAAGCAATTCCTTTCAATTCAATTTCTGATTTTGATAAAAATGCGGGTAAATATAATAAATTAGAAGGAGGGTTGTCTTTTTACAGATCTGATTTCCTCGTTTGTGACAAATGGAATTCTGGGATCACAAAAAAAGAAAATTTTTATAATGATTTATCAGATTTGTCAAATTTATCTGCTCCGGTTTTAGTTTTTTCTGGAAAATTTGATCCGATTACACCGATAGAAAACGGTGAAGCTACTGTCAGAAAATTTAAAAAAGGATTTTTAGCAGAAGCTCCGGTATCAGGCCACAGTTCTAGTTTTTCGAGTGCCGGAGCACAAATTGTAAATAAATTTATAAGTGACCCGGATAAAACCCCTGATCTTCATGATCTGCAGTCAGACACAAAAGTAGATTTTATTACTGATATAAAAATAAATGGTGGTGTCTCTAAATTTGCAAATAGTTTGAATGAATTTAAAATCTTATTTTTTGCACCATTGATTATTGCAGTTGCTATTCTTATTATTTCAATATTTGGTTTTCTGTTTTATTTGATAAGAAGAAGAGATGATAGTAACGCCAATAAGCAAATGAAAATATTGATTATAATAACTGCTTTAATAGGACTTTTTACTATTGGTGGATTAATCACCGCAGTATCCGATACGGCACAAATAAATTTATATATATTGGCTTTTGGAGTAGCCAATAAGTTTATGTATTTATTTACCCTTCAATGGATATTTATTGGATTTATAATAACTTCAGTACTGTACTTTATTCTAAGAGTAAAATCAATTTCAAACCCTAGTTTAATGGCGACAGTATTATTTTCACTTATTTTAATTGGTATTTATTTTCAATATTGGGGATTTTTTTATTAAAAAATTAAACAGTATACAGAGTTTGATACTATTCTTAATTTGCGTTGATCAGATATGATTTTAAAAATATGGTCAGAACTGACTCATTGATGTACATAGGTATATTTGTTAAATATACAATCTGTTGATATTAGTAAATTAATCCATCTGTTTAAATAAAATTAACCCCGAAATTTAGCTTTTTAGCTAAAATCGGGGTTTTAAGTTTCAGGTCAGCTGAAATTGCGAAGATTTTGAATTACAGAACGAACTGAATTTTGTTACTGGAAAGATCTTATTTACAGAATATCCTGATTTAAGGCAGGCTTATGGGTTATCGGATGGATCAAGAAAGATGTACAATCAGAATATTCCCAAATCTACTGCCATGACAAAGTTAGCGCATTGGTTCAGAGCTGTTGAAACATCAGGTTTTAAATCATTCTCAGTTTTAAGGAAAAACAATAATGAATCATTACAGCAACATCTTAAACTTTTTCGACAGAAGAAGTACCAACGCTTCGGCAGAATCCTTTAATGCTAAAATTAACAACTTCAGATTACAGCTTCGGGGAGTAAAAGACAAAGTACTTCTCTTGTTCAGAATAATTTACTTTCCATCCCTCAACTTTTGATCATGATCCGATAAAGTTGATAAAGAGAATTTATGTGTAAAAAGAGAGATCATTATTTGATAGTTGTCTCTTTAAGTGACTTAACAAACGTACCTTCAAATACTTTTATAGATGATTTGGTTCGGCTGAGCCAAATTAAACAAGAATTACAAAAAGTAATTTCAAAATTTACTTTAAAAGAATTATGACTTTAGAAATTTTAAAAACAAAAGAAGATTAAAGAAACTTGATTGATAATTACGCTTACTTAGTCGATGAGAAAAAATCCCGCAGGTGATGGATTTATTCGCATCAGACTTAACTGACAATGTGTATATGGGTTAAAACTTGATTTTCAGCGTTTCGGGAAGAGCAGATATGGAAAAGAATTTCAACAGCCAAGTCAATCAAGTAAAAAGTATTTACCTTAAACGGACAACATACCGTAAAAATCGATGAAGAAACCGCTACGGGAATTTCATTTTCACAACTGAATAAATTTCTGTAAAATTTAATTTTTCTAAGTTTGAATTTCTTAATTTTGTACAATGGAAAAGATAATCAGAGTCGTTTCGGAATTTAATAGTGAATTAAAACTTCAGGGTTTTAAAGCATTTCAGATTGAACAAGATGGTGCTGAAACCAGAACGTACAGCAGAAAAGAATTCTATAAAATCTGTTTGACGACCGGTAGAAGTAAAATTCATTATTCTGATAAAACTTTCGAACAGGAAGGAACGGTTCTCTTTTTCGGAAATCCGCATATTCCTTACTCTTGGGAAACGATTTCGACAACTTATGTAGGGTATACCATTCTTTTTTCAGAAGATTTCTTTAAAAATTCCGAACGTTCGGAGAGTTTGCAACAATCATCATTCTTTAAGATTGGCGGAACTCCTGTTTTAAAAATTACAGAAGAGCAACGAACTTTTCTCAATACCATTTTCCAAAAAATGATTGATGAACAGGAAAGTGATTATGTGTATAAAGATGAGTTGATTAGAAACTACATCAGTTTGATTATTCACGAATCTCTAAAGCTTGAACCGGAAGAAAACTTTGAACGAAATAAAAATGCTTCTTCCAGATTAACTTCAGTTTTCTTAGAATTATTAGAAAGACAATTTCCGATTGAAACTACTGATACCCCTTTAAAATTAAAAACGGCTCAACATTACGCTCACTATCTGAATGTTCATATTAATTATCTGAATCGTGCCGTAAAAGAAATCACAGGAAAATCTACAACTACACACATTACAGAGCGTATCATCACGGAGGCTAAAGCTCTTTTACAACATACAGACTGGAGTATTTCCGAAATCGCTTATTCACTTGGATTCGATTATCCGACTTACTTTAATAATTTCTTTAAAAAGCAAACAGGAACTAATCCAAAAGCTTTTCGTTTAGCAGAAGTTTGAATTTCTTAATTTTTTGTTTGAATATCGTTATCATTTAAAAACGATCCGAAAGTAACTTTGCTCAATACTAATGAGATGTTATATGGAGAGTAAAAATAGCGGAATTGGAATTGAAAAAATAGCGTACGCAGGCTGTCTTGGTGCGGTCAGTATCATCAGTACCGAGTTTGGAATTATTGGGGTATTACCACAGGTAGCCTTACATTACGATATTGGAATTGACACCGCTGGATTATTACTCAGTGCTTTTGCTTTGACCATCTTCCTTATCGGACCGTTTTTGGTTCTTTTAACATCTGGGATAGATAGGAAAAAAATGATGCTTTGGGCAATTTTTCTTTTTCTAATATCCAATATTGTTTCCGCATTTGCCCCGCCTTTTTGGCTTTTGGTTCTATTTCGAATTTTTCCTGCAGTCTTACAACCCGTCTTTTTTTCGGCAGCGGTTGGAACAATTATCCGTTCGGCATCGAAAGAGGAACAGCATAAATTAATGGGAATTGTAATAGGTGGGATTGCCTTGGCGCAAGTGACTGTTATTCCATTCAGTACCTATATGTCGAGTCTTTACGGATGGCAAATTAGTTTTGTGATTCAGGGGATTATTTCACTGATTGCTTTGGCTGGTATTTTTACCTTCATTCCAGCAATGCCGGTACAAAAGAAACTGTCCTATGGAAGTCAATTGTTGATTCTGAAAAAACCGCGATTTATGATCAGCATTGTCTTTAATGTGCTATTGATTTCGGCTTGGTTTTCAACTTACAGTTATTTTGCAGATTATTTAGGAAAAGTGAAAATGATGAGTGGACAAGAAGTGAGTTATATGCTTTTACTTTTCGGTGTAGCCGGAGTGGTAGCCAATTGGTCAGCCGGAAGATTATTGTCAAAGAATATTGTCCGCACTACCGCATTTTTCTTATCAGGAACTATATTGCTTCCGGTGATTTTACAGTTTTCGGGTGAAATTTTTTATGTGCAACTTTTTGTGGCCGGAATCTGGGGAATAATGTACGGTCCGGCATTCTTAACCGCCATTTCTTATATGATTGATGCCGCGCCGGAAGCTCCGGAATTTGCCAACAGCCTTCAGTCTTCTTTCGGAAATCTTGGTGTTTCAACAGGAACCCTTGTCGGCGGATGGTTTATTGCAAACCTGGGAATTTCTTCTATTCCGTGGGTAGGTGCCGGATTTGGAATATTGGCAGTTTTAACGATGCTGGTTCGAGAAATTTTTGATAAACAGACTGAATTAAAACTAAAGTCGGCGACATTGTAAATTTCACTCAACAATAATAGATTAATAATTAAAACAAATATTAAAATGAAAAAAACAATTCTATTTATCGTGCTTTTCCTGACAATTGTCGGAAAATCTTTCGCACAAGATAAAAAATCAAATTCAAAAAAAATGGAAACAATAGAACAAAACGAGCATTATACTTTTCAACTCAGCAATAAAGTAACCCGAAAAGCAGTTACCTTCAAAAACCGTTACGGAATAACGCTTTCCGGAGATTTATATCTTCCCAAAAATGCAGGAAACGAGAAACTGGCAGCCTTGGCCATCAGCGGACCTTTCGGAGCGGTAAAAGAACAATCATCAGGTTTGTATGCCAATCAAATGGCGAAGAGAGGTTTTGCCGTTATCGCTTTTGACCCTTCTTATACAGGTGAGAGCAGTGGAGAGCCAAGAAATTTAGCTTCACCGGAAATTAACACAGAAGATTTCAGCGCTGCAATTGATTTCTTAGGATTACAGAAAAATGTAGACAGAAACAAAATCGGAATCATCGGAATCTGTGGATTTGGAGGTTTTGCTTTGAATGCAACTGCAGCTGATAAACGGGTAAAAGCTGTTGCGACAACAAGTTTGTACGATATGACGAGAGTAATGTCTAGAGGATATAATGATACTGTAACGCCCGAGCAAAGAACCAAAACTTTAGAAGATTTGAGCCAGCAACGTTGGAAAGATGCTGAAGCTGGAAATCCCGCAAAAGGAGCTAGAAACTTACCGGAAAAATTAACAGGAAGCGAATCTCAGTTTGTAAAAGAATATTTCGATTATTACAGAACGCCAAGAGGTTTTCACGAGCGTTCTTTAAACTCAAACGGAGCGTGGTTGCTAACCAATCCGATCTCATTTATGAATATGCCAATTCTAAGTTATGTAAAAGAAATTTCGCCAAGACCAATGTTGTTGATTGCAGGTGAAAATGCACACTCAAGATATTTTTCTGAAGATATTTTTAAGGTAGCCAATGAACCGAAAGAATTAATGATTATTCCCAATGCGGTTCACGTGGATTTGTATGATAAAGTAGATGTGATTCCTTTTGAAAAGTTGGATAATTTCTTTAAAACCAATTTGAAATAATACTTATATGGAAGAAAACAACAATCAAAATTCAAGAAGAAACTTTATTCAGCAGACGGCTTTGGCTGGTGCGGGCTTAATGCTGCTGAATCCTTTCGACATTTTAGCACAAAATAATCAATCAAAAAATAGGAGTAAAAATATAAAATCAAGAGGCTACGCCGGAAAAGGCGAAAACGGAAAACTGGAAAGTTGGAATTTTGAACGCAGAGCCGTGGGAGACAACGATATTTTAATTGAAATTAAATATTCAGGAATCTGTCATTCGGATATCCATACCATCAGAGGGCATTGGGGAAAACAGGTTTATCCTCAGGTTCCGGGTCACGAAATTGCAGGAATTGTAACGGCTGTAGGTAAAAATGTTACCAAATTTAAAGTCGGTGACAAAGCAGGGGTCGGTTGCATGGTCGATAGTTGTATGAAATGTGAAAGCTGTAAAAACGGCGAAGAGCATCATTGTGAAACTACAGGAATGGTGGGGACCTACGGCGCACCGGATAAAACATCGCCTTCCGGAATTACGCAGGGTGGCTATTCCAGCAACATTGTGGTAACAGAATATTTTGCTATTAAAATTCCTGAAAGTATTGACCTGAAATACGCTGCACCATTGCTTTGTGCAGGAATTACCACCTATTCACCTATGATGAAAATCAATTTCAGAAAAGGCGATAAAATTGGCGTGATTGGAATTGGTGGTTTGGGACATCTTGCCGTGAAATTGGCGGTTTCTAAAGGAGCTGAAGTTTACGCTTTTACTACTTCGGCTTCAAAAGTAAACGACATTAAAAGTTTCGGTGCGAAAGAAGTGATCATTGTGAAATCGGCAGAAGATTTAAAGTCTTACAAAGGCAAATTAGATTTTATGATTTCGACGGTTCCCTACGCTTATGATATGTCGCCTTACATCGATTGCGTGAAGAAATACGGTTATTTTACACAGGTCGGACAACCGATTAACGGGGAATTGACGATTAATAATTTCAATATGATTTTCAATCGTGTCAACTTTAACGGTTCGCTGATTGGCGGAATTCCTGAAACTCAGGAAGTGATGGATTACTGTGCAGAAAATAAAATTTACCCACAGATAGAAATCATTAAAGCCAGCGAAATCAACGATGCGTGGGACAAAGTGGTGAATAAAGAAGCGCGTTACCGATATGTGATTGATGCGACAACTTTTTAGGTTCAAATAAAATTTAAAATACAAAATCAAAAATAAAAATGGAAAATCAAGTAATATTCGTAACCGGCGGTGCGATGGGAATGGGAGAAGCTGTTGCGGTTATGGCGGCCGAAAGAGGTGCGAAAGTAGTTGTAGCCGATATTAATGAAGAAGCAGCACAAAAAACAGTAGAAAAAATCAAAGCTATTGGAGGCGAAGCTTCTGCGGTGAAATGCGATGTTTCTTTGGCGAAAGATGTTGAAGCAGCTATCAATTTTGTGGTCGAAAAATATGGGAGACTGGATGCGGCATTCAACAATGCGGGAATTCAGCCGAGACCTTCCAAACTTGCAGATTTACCCGAAGAAGAATATGATAAGGTAATGGGCATCAATCTGAAAGGAACCTTCCTAACGATGAAATATGAGCTTCTGCAAATGCAGAAACAGGGAAGCGGTGCGATTGTCAACAATTCTTCTATCGGCGAACTGATTGCAGGAGCAGGAAGAGCGGCTTATCACGCCACAAAGCACGGTGTTTTAGGACTGACGAAAAGTGCAGCGGTAGAATATGCTTCTGAAGGAATCAGAATCAATGCGGTTTGTCCGGGAACTATAGAAACACCCATGGTTGAAGAAATGTTTTCGTTGGGCGACCTTGACGAAAGTGCTTCTAAAGATTGGGCGCCAATAAAAAGATTAGGCAAAGCGAGCGAAGTGGCAGAAACGGTGCTTTGGCTTTTCAGTCCGGCTTCCAGCTACATTATCGGTCAGCCGATTTCTGTGGATGGCGGAATCAGCATTACATAAAATTAAAGGGTTTGTTTCGGCAAGCCCTTATCTGTTTATCCCTTTAAATCAGTAAAAATGGTAAGTAATTCCGTAATTGATATAACAAAAAATAATCGTATTGTCGGAACTTGTGATAGCGCTGATTTTGAGTAAATTCCATTAAAAACAATGAAACATTTAATCATCATTCTTTTAGCGTTCAGTCCAACGGTAATCGCACAAAATAAAGTAAATTCAAACAAAATAAAATCTAAGAAAATGAATACAGATATTCCTAAAATAAGTGATTTTCCAACAGGTGAAGAAAATACGGCTTACGCACAATATTTTATTGGTAAATCCTATTTGGCGCCTCTTACAAGCAATAAAGAATTAAATGTGCCCGTTTCCAATGTCACATTTGAACCGGGTTGTCGCAACAATTGGCACAGCCACACCGGCGGACAACTTCTGATTGTTGTGGGTGGCGAAGGTTTGTATCAGGAAAGAGGAAAACCTGCCCGTCGTTTAAAAGTGGGTGACATCGTGGAAATTGCTCCGAATGTTGAGCATTGGCACGGTGCGACTGCTGAAAATTGGTTCGCACATTTAGCCACAAACGGTAATCCACAAACTAATCAAAATACCTGGCTGGAAGCTGTCTCTGATGAAGAATTTGCTGAAGCCAACAAAAATTAATTTTCTATGAAGAGCAAAAACAAGTTTCTGCAATGGATGATTCTTTTTGTTCTCACCTTAAGTATGACAAAAATGAATGCACAGCAAAATAAAACCAATCAGAATCTGAATACTAAAGAGCACAATCTGGTAAAGATTTCTTCACTCACGGCAACTGGGAATCTTGAAAATTTGAAAGTTCAGTTGAATGCTGGATTAGATTCGGGTTTGACAATTAATGAAATCGAGGAAGCGTTAGTTCAACTGTATGCGTATTGCGGTTTTCCGAGAAGTCTCAATGCGATTAATACTTTTAAAACCGTTTTAGACGAAAGAAAAGCGAAAGGAATTAATGATATCGAAGGAAAAAAGAATATCACTGAAAATAAGGTTGCCGATAAATATGAACAAGGCAGAAAAACGTTAGAGATATTGACGAACACTCCACAAACCAAACCAGCACCAGGTTTTGGCGAATTTTCTCCAAGAATTGACGCTTTTCTAAAAGAACATTTATTTGCCGATATTTTTGTGAGTGATGTTCTCACTTATCAGCAAAGAGAACTGGTGACGATTTCGGCTTTGGCTTCTTTGGATGGAGTAGAAGGGCAATTGCAGTCGCATATCAATATGGGAAAGAATATGGGAATCACTGAAAATCAATTAGGTGAATTGGCTGATTTGATTCAGGAATTTGTTAATAAATCTCAGGCAAATATGGTTCGGAAAATGATCGGAAAGCCGGTTGTTCCGGTTATCGAAAACGATATGATAGTTCGTATTTCCGAGATTGAAATTGACCCTGAATTTTTAGAAGAATACCATTCGATTCTGAAAGAAGAAACTTCTGCATCAGTTCAACTGGAGAAAGGCGTGATTGCCATTTTTCCGATGTATCAAAAGGAAAATCCGGCTGAGGTAAGGATTGTGGAAATCTATGCGGACAAAGAAGCGTATCAGTTTCATTTGCAGACACCGCATTTTTTGAAGTACAAAACTTCGACCTTAAAAATGGTGAAATCTCTGAAATTAATAGATATGGAAAGTCTGGATAAAGAGATGATGGCTAAGATTTTTGAAAAGATAAATTAGTATTAGACCATATTTCAATGCAGGGTTCGAAAATAAAATATTGTTGTTATGATAAACAAGCTGGTTTGAAAAACCTATGGCAGAAACTCAACCTAAAAATAATATTCCCTCTTCTTTTGCTCCACGTAACCCCTATGAGGGACAGTTAAATTTGTTAAGTATTAGCTCAGGTGGAGCATCTGGAGGTTTAGTTGATTTTTTATTAAAACAAAGTATTAAAAAGACTACAAAGCCTACATATGCACAGATACAAGAGTTTTATAAGAAAATTAAAACTCTCTTTATGGTGATTATCTTATAAATAATGGCTTGAATAAATTTGAATTTGAAGAATTTGTCATACATATAGATAAAAAATATAATTTATCTGAAAAATATTGGAATAATTTTTAAAAAAATGATGATTTGTTAAAAAAAATAAATTAAAAATTGTATTAAAAATAAAAAATAGTATTAAAAAATTATAAATGTTAGAAAAACGGGTATTTTATTTATTAATTTGAAAATAAAATTTGACAATTATTAAAATACCATTTAGATTTGTCTTACTATTAATTATAACATTATTCAAAATAAAAAATGAACAATTTCAAGAAAATGTCAAGAACTGAATTAAAGGATTAAGGTGGACTTAGCTGGTTCAGATGTATGACAAGAGCTTTTCATTGGCCTTGGCAATCTCAATCTACTATGCACCTCAATATTGGGATGCTTGTAGAGCTGCAAGTTCAGTTGATGAATTAAACTAATCCTTGAAAAAATTCAAAACAATTTAGAGGCTGATAACAGCCTCTTTTTTTATAAATAATATGTATATGTTAAATACTTATCTATTAATTCTTTTTTTATTTCCAATTATCATTTTAAGCCAGTCAATAACAACAAAGGTATTAGATTCAGGTAATAAGAGACCTATATCAGAAATTCAGGTGCTTTCAGATTCTGGAAGCCAGATTGGATTTACAGATGAAAATGGAATTTTTACATTTAATCTAAGTGAAGTCACAAAGAATGGAATTAATAATGTTACATTTTATCATCGAAATTATGCTTCACAACAATATTCAATCGATAAAATCCCAATTACAATTTCCTTAGATAAGGTTCACGAGATAGAGCCAATAGTAATATCTGGTAACAAAAAAGGAGACTATTTCGTATTGCATGGCTATTTTAGAAGTTGGAAATTGATAAATAATGAACTTGTTAAATACAATGATGGGTTAATCTCGTATTATATTCCTAATTCTTCAAAAAAAACTACAGAAACAAATATAGAGAATTACAGAACTTTAAAAAAAGATGATTATAAAGATAAAGCAAAAGGAATAATTTCTTTAGGTGATGGATATTTGTATTACAAAATACCTAAAAATGATAAAGCTAATATTTATAACAACAATAAATATTTTAAGCTCGAAAAATTAAATGACAGTACCTCAATATTATACTCTAAAAATAAAAATGATGTTTTTAGTAAAAGAGGGAGAATATTATATGATAAAAACCATTTAATCAAAGAAGTACAAAAAAATATATCTTTTGAAAAAGATGAAGCATTTAAAGTTCTTTTATGGAAAGCAACAGGACAATTTTATAATTTAGAAAAATGGGAAGGTGAAGGAAATTCAAGACATGTTTCTTATGTTTTTGATAGTCAAAAGTGTTTAGTTAAAGATAATATTGAGGAAACAATTAATGAAATATTTATTGATAATGTTAATTTCAACAATGTTACGGTTCCGCAAAAAACAAATACTAAAGTAGATAAGGATAAAAGTTACTATGATACTTTATTTTGGAATGAAAATATTAAAATTCATGCCTTGCCACTCAATATTCAAAATCAAATAAAAAATCTCAAAATGGCACCTAATAACTTAAAAAAATAATTCCTATATGCCCAAAAGATGTTCAAAATATTTTATTCTATTTACAAAACATCAATAGTAACGTAAAAATTAACACTTCTGGATTAAACAAACGTTTAAAAAGCCACTCAAGCTATCCTTCCTTGTTGTCTATTGTTAAGGTTATTAGTGATTTACTTCAGATTACAGCTTCGGGGAGTAAGAGACAAAGCTTTTTCCTCTTCAGACTCGCTCAACTTTTTGCATAGTCCCCAACTTTTGTTCATGATCCAAGAAAATGATGTCAACCGGAATCCTTTTCTTTGACCATGTATATAAAGATTTAAGTAAAGAGGATATTTTCCATCTTTATTTTTATAATCGGTCTTTAAAAAAAATGAGTGTTTCATAGCTTTTATTATTGGAGCATAAAAAGCCGATGAATAAAGTGAGTTTGCAAGCATAGTTAAAAAATTAATTTTAACCGGCCATTTTTGTTACTGAAAAAACATTTAGTGTCAAGCTTAGTGACAAAAAAAGGAATAATAAGCAAAATCTATAGTTTTGGGATTACTCCTTTTTAACCGTAAATGCTTATTATTCCTGTATTTTTGCAATTCTCTTTAAAAAAGTATATTGCGTTTGTGACCAAGACGAGCGTATCTTCAAACACTTTTATAGATGATTTGGTTCGTTTGAGCCAAATTAAACAAGAATTGGCTATTACGAATTAGCATTTGATTTCTTATAGTTGTAGAGTTTTTGTAATATAATCTTAAACATATAAAACAATAGAAGTTGATATAATTGACTTGGTTTTACTTCGATCGTCTTTCACATTTTGACTGAGATTTTAAAAAATATGACTAATATTGATAATGAATTTCTATAATTAAACCGGGTATGTGTCTCATGAAACATTACATAAACCATTTTATTTGCAAAATAAAGAAAGTTTGAAAGTGATAGAATGTAAATTTATATTGATGAGTAAAGAGACACAATATTTTTATTTTCTATTCTTTTTATAAATATTTGAAAGAAAATCAAACCAAATTCACAAAATGGTTGTACCTTATAGAAGATATTGCAGAATGAAAATTAATTTTCGTGTGAATAGTGGCTAATCAATAAAGCATAATTTTTTCTTTACCTTCCGTAATACTTCTACGATAATTATTCACTTTAATTTAAAACTTATGGAAATATTCATTTTTATACTAATTCATTGGTATTCATCTCTTTTTTTTCAGTCGGTTTTTCACCATCGTTATGCTGCGCACAATCTTTTCACAATGTCAAAATTTTGGGAAAAGATGTTTTACCTGGGCTGTTTTTTTACTCAGGGTTCCTCTTACATCAGTGCTTACACGTATGGTCTAATGCACCGTTTGCATCATGCACATACAGATAAAAGCGAAGATCCGCATTCACCTCACAACGATCCTAATCCTTTTGTGATGATGTGGACGACACGAAATAACTATTTTAACCTTTATATAGGAAAAACAGATGCCGCAGAAAAATACAAAAAGAATCTTCCGGAATGGGAGAGGTTTGATAAAATAGCACACAATTATATTACAAGATTTTGTTGGATTGCTGCATATATAATTATTTATGCTTTATTGGCAACAGCTTGGTGGCAATGGCTTTTTTTACCAGTGACTGTAATAATGGGTTCTCTACAGGGAATGGCAGTAAATTGGTGGGCACACAAATTTGGTTATGAAAACTATAAGTTAACAAATACTTCAAAGAATATTTTGCCATTTGATTTTATTTTCTGGGGCGAAGCCTATCACAATAATCATCATAAGCATCCGCATAGACCTAATAATGCAACGAAGTGGTTTGAGTGGGACATGGGATTTCAGACAATGGTTTTTTTGCAGAAACTTAAGATAATCAAAATAAAATATCAATCAACAGATTTTATTTAACCATAATTATTCGATTAAATTTTTCTCTATCTATTCTTGCTTAAAAGGATATTTAATCTGAAAGAAAGATTTTTTAATATTAATTGCGGAAGAGGTATACAGAGGTGATAAATTTACAAAAATAGGGATCTATGAAAGGAAACGAGTATCCTAATTTATATGCAGGATTTTTTGATAAAATAAGAAAGCTCTTCACAGGTTTCGGAGGAATGATTGAAATTTCTAAAATTCAGTGGAAAAGGTTGGAAGATGGACTATTAGAAATAATAAAAGCTTCTTATTTCAGATTGTAGATATAATTTTGTAATTCAGAAATCTTATATCATATCATAGCCATTGTTGTTTTTAATAAAATAATGTTCTATAGTTTGTTTTGCAGAACTGCATAGGTGTATCAATTCTTTGTACGACAGATCTTCATAAATAAAAGCGCTGGAGATATTAATTACATATTCCGTAACAATTTGAATATCTACCATTGTAATTTGCCTCGGATCATCTAAAACATCCAAATTAGATTCCTTATTCAAGAAAGGTATTTTCATGGTGATTGAATCTTTAAATTTATATAAGCGTATAGTATTCATAGGTTTATTTTAATGATTAGGGATTTGAAGAATAATAATTCTGATGAATCTTTCATTAATGCGGTAGCCAATCACCGTGTTTGAAAATTGGAGAAGGATAGCATAGCCGGTATAGAAATAATTTAAAACCGTTTATCAAGGCAATTTTTGGCTGAACATTTTCATGCTATTGATTTTATGAGGTTAAAATTGTTTTTAAATGCTATTAATCTTTCTTCTATCCTTACCATCAATCCATCTTCCTAGCATTATTTGTTCTGAGGGATATTTATCTTTATTCATACTCAAAGCTTTTAATACTACATTCCAAAAACTAAGTCTTTCGCTGGATTCCTCTTTATAGTTTTTTAAAGCCTCAATATATATTCGTTCATACCTTTTAAGTTTATCATTATTTTTGATTTTTGGAATGTTTATAATACTGTTCTGTATGATCTCTGATAGATTATGAGGAGAGTGGGTTTTGATAAAGTTTAGCTCTATTTTGCAAATATTTAAAAGTGAAATCAGAATATGAAAAAACTCATCATACATATTACAAATGTTTGCTCTCCAATATAGTACTTCTTCATTGGGGAGAATTTGATGTCCTAACAGCTCCAGTTTTTCGTAATTGTCTTCAATGGCTTTCACGAAAATTTTATTCTGCTGCCAAAACAAAGAAAAATTAAAGTGGTTTGCTTGTATAGTATTTTCTTTTATGTATTCAATTTGGAGTTTGATATACATAAGATTTTGATTTATCTCATTGATAATGGTTTCCCAAAGAATATGTTGAGTCAATGTACAGTTGGTCTTAAAAACCAATCGGGATTTTTTATTTATTTTTTGCAGCTCTTTTAGTATGCGAAGAATTTCTTCCAGGTCTTTATTTAAGGCGATATTGGTATTTCTGATATAAAGCAATGAGGCAAACTCAGCATGAGAGATTTTATTCAAGCTGTTTTTTTTATTGAGTAGAAGGAATTTAGTTTTTCTTTTATTAAGTGTATGTTTCATTTTAATCATTAAAGGAAGTTATTTATTCTATTGAAATTCTAGACTAAGCCTTGCCATCAGATAACTGACGGTAGATTCTGCACCCTGATTGAGATTTACATTTTTTTCCTCAAGCCCATCATAGCAACCTCCTGTTGCCGGGTTATAAACGATCTGATTCAAATGATTTTTCCCCAAAAACCAGTTGAATGAATTGTACATCATTTGTAAATATTTTTCATTATCGAAAACTTTGTAAAATGCAGATAATGCCAAAACAGTATAAGCAACATCAATAGGCTGTTCTCCGCCAATTGGAGTGTTATTTTCCAGTGTTTTTTTTTGCATCCAGCCTTTATTGGAGATCACTTTTATATTATCATCAATCATAATTTTAGATAACAGAAATTGGAAAGACTCTTCTGCGATTTGTTTGTAAAGCTCATCTTTGGTTGAAATCCACGCACAGAGTAAAGCTTCCGGCAATACACTGTTTCCGTAGGTCAGATAATTCTCAAGCCAATGCCAATCGTCTTTTGCTTCGTGTTGATACATTTTCACTAGACGATTCGCTAATTCTTTTAATAAGGGAAGATTTTTTTCTGAGTTTTGATAATGCAATCCTTTTCTGCCCAGACAAGATTTTTTTGAATGATTTCCTCTGCATTCTCAGACAATTCCTGTGGCAAAATTTCTTTTAATGAAATTAAATAACTTAGAGCCCAGATTGCTCTTCCGTTGGAATCATCCAGATTAGTTTCATAATTCTGCTGTGTAAACTGTTTGTGCTCGTCAACGTAATTCAAGAAACTTCCGTCATTATGCTGGCAAAATTTAATAAAGTTTAAATAAATTGAAATCAATTGCAGATCTGCTTTGTCTTTACTGATTTGAAAATGCTTGCAAATAGCAATTATCGCCCGTGCATTATCCAGCGTATATCCTGAATTAATATCCGGTCTACTGACCTTTGAAAACTGAATCATCCCGAAATCTGTTGTCATAATTTGAATATGCCCAAGATTGATTTCCGGTAGAGTATAATTGAGTTCTGTTCTATTATTTCTGAATTTCTGAAATAATAAAGCGTGTAAAATAGATGAATTTTCCCAAGCTGTCGGAGCCATTTTTTCCAATGCTTTCTGACGTAGATCCTCTCGTTGGCTTTCATTTTCTAATATTGTCCTTACTGCAGCAGACAACTGCTCCGGAGCTTCAAAATCAATAATAATTCCGGTATCTTCCTTTAAAACTTCCAGAGCGTGTGGAATTGGAGTGGAAACAATGGCGCATCCGCAGCTGATTGCATAGGAAAATGTGCCGCTCACTGCCTGATTTCTGTCTTTTGACGTGAAAAGATAAACATCGGTAAGCTGAAGATATTCTAGTAATTCCGGGAGTGGAAGATAATCATTAATAAATCGGATGTTGTTTTCCAGATGAAGCTTACAAGTTAGATCTTCCAAAAAATCACGATATTTTTCGCCTTCGTGCCTTACTATTGCAGGATGTGTTTTGCCAAGAATTAAAAAAATTACATCAGGATTTTTAGCAATGATTTCCGGCAAGGCTTTCAGTGTGGTTTCAATATTTTTTCCCGAACCTAATAATCCGAAAGTTGAAAGAACCTTTTTGTTTTTAAGATTATACTTTTCTTTCAACGCAATTTTATCTGTGAATGTCAAAAGGTGTGTTCCATGGGGTATTACCGTAATTTTATCGAAAGGAATTTCATAATCATTCGAAAGAATTTCCGCAGAAATACTAGTCATTACGACAAGAGATTTTGCAAAATCGGCAATTTCTTTCACCCTTTCCTTTAGCTCTTTATCCGGTTTTGGCAAAACAGTGTGAAAAGTGATGATAACATCTTTTTTTAAGTTCTTGAGAAAAAGATACAAACCATTTCGGGTTTCATTAAAAAAGCAGAATTCCTGCTGAAGCATTACCAACTCAACTGTATCGTTTTTATTGATCTTTGCAGCCAATTCCAAATAAGAAACGGCATCTGAGATGTTTAATTTATACTCGGTAAATTCATTATACTCATAGTTTTCCTCTTCCGTTTCTATCGGGCAAACCATCGCATTGAAAGATTCTCCGAATTTTGAATGAAGAGATCTTATAAGATCATGTGTATAAGTGGGAATTCCACATACTTTTGGAGGAAAAGTGCTTACAAAAACAATGTTGGTTTTATTATAGGTTTTCTGCTTTTTTTCATTATAAGATTGCCTAATTGCTTTATCCTCCACGTCTGAACTAATATTGTTATTCATTTTTAATTTCTTTTAACCGTATTCTGCCTAATCATCTTTATACCGCGTACATCATCAACTCTTTCAATAATTTTGAAATACTAACTGATGCAACAGCAATCCTTTCGTCTGCAGCTCCATAATAGATATACAGTCTGTCATTTTCTACAATGGTTCCTGTCGGGAAACAGACATTGTTGACTTCACCCTTCAGTTCCCATTCTTCTTCGGGTTTGAAAAGCGGATAAGGGAAGTCGGGAAATTTCTTTCTCCGGATTTTCAAGGTTCAATAAAGCTGCACAGGCGTTGTAAACATAACTGTTAACGGTATCATAAACACCGTGATAAATCATCAGCCAGCCATATTCTGTTTCTATTGGTGGACAACCCCCTCCGATATAACTTGATTCGTGATCATATTTCGGAGATAAAAGAATATTGTCTTTAAAATGTAAAAAATAATCTTGCCAGAAATCAGAATTCAGATCTTTCATATTTTTTATGCTGACAATCTGAATTTCAGGTCTTATCCTGTGAATGAAATTAAATTTATCATTTATTTTTCTGGGGAAGAAAATCAGATTTTTATCCCATAAAAAGACGGGGACACTACCAGTATGGCTAATTTGGAATTCGTTGTATCTTCTATATTTATTCGGTATTAAACCCTCTGATTCTGATAAAAGCTTAAACTCTTCATAAGAAATTTTAGGAACAATAATTCCTTCATTTTTCCAGAATTTAAAGTCTTTTGAAGTCGTTAATGTTCCTAAAGCATTGATGCCGTCATAACTGGTGTAAGTAAGATAAAATAAATCATCTATTTTTACAATTCGAGGATCTTCCACACCGTGTTTTTCGTACTCAGATTGAGGAACAATGATGGGTGAATCTGACCGTTTTTCTACCGTAAGCGGTCTGACAATACACAATGCCCGACAGTTGAAAAATTACCCTTAGCCACGGCACGGTAAAATAAATGTATTTTGCTATTTTCCTTAATAACAGCAGGATTCAGAACTCCTTCGTTTTCAAAATTTAAGTGGTTTTTTCTGAGTATAATTCCTTCTTTTTTTATTTCTAGCATTTAGGTTGTTGCGTTGCGACTTTCATTTTCTTTATCTTTCCTTTTGTTTTGTTTGTCTTCCCGCTTCTCTTTTAGTGATTTGGCAGCAGGTGTTTTATCTGTTTTTTTCTTTGTATTCTTTTCTTTTGACATTTTAAAATATTTTTATTCTATGTAAAGGTCATCAATTAAAAAAAGAAAGGTTTGTAATAGTCTTTCAATTTGTTACATAAATCATAGATATTAAAATTTAAAGGACTAACTTTGAAAGAGTGGCTGTCAACATATAGATTGACAAACTCGAAATACGGTAAGGATTATGAAGTTATATATAAAATATATGGTAAGCCTGCGCTGCAAAATGGTGGTACATCAGGAGCTTGAAAAACTGAATATCAGAAATGCCGTTGTAGATCTGGGACTTGTAGAAATATTGGATAATATTACGGATGAACAGCGAAAGTTATTAAAAGAAAATCTCCTTAAAACCGGACTTGAGTTATTGAATGATAAAAAAAGCATTCTAATCGAAAAAATAAAAAATACAGTCACAGAAATGATCCATTATTCCGAATCTCTTCCTAAAGAAAATTTCTCAGATTATATCAGTGAAAAGCTTGGCTACGATTACACTTACCTTGCCAATACATTTTCCGAAGTGAAAGGGATGACTTTACAGCATTTCATCATTATCAATAAAGTGGAAAGGGTTAAAGAGCTCCTTTTGTATGATGAGCTTAATCTTACTGAAATCTCTTATAAACTCAATTACAGCAGTGTTGCGCATCTTTCCAATCAGTTTAAAAAAATAACCGGACTTTCTCCTTCTTTTTATAAGCAACTGAAGCAAAAACGGCTGAAAAATTTAGAAGACTTATAAAACGTATGATATATGCAAATCTACTTTCGAAATGTATAACAGGATAAGATTAAAATAGATCATCTTTGGATTGTAATAATTCTGTTACATACAAATTCGAATTATGAATACAAGTCACAATAAAGCTCATGAGGCTTTTAAAATTACAGGAGATTGGAAAGAACAATCAAAACAATTAAAAGAAAAATTTTCACAGCTTAAAGATTCAGATTTAGCGCTTGAAAAAGGAAAAGAAAATGAATTGCTGGGAAGATTAGAAAATAAACTAAGCAAAAGCCGTGAAGAGGTTATTAAGATTCTTAATAATACTCAACTTTCATAATGAGCATATTAAATCCTGAGAAATAGTACATATGTTTTGACGGATTTAATAGAAAAAGGGACAGGTGCTTTTAAAGCACCTGTCCCTTTTTCTATTAAATCAATGCAGTTATCAGCATACAAATAATTTAAAAGGCACAGTATAGTGATAAAATAAGAATTGCGATTACTAGGTGGGTAGGGGTATATCTTAATTATTATTTCATAAAAAAACAAAAAAACTATATTGATCTTATCTTGTTTTAATTAAATAAACTTTCCAGTTTTCATAAGAATTATAATTATCAAATTTAGTTTTTAAAACATCATGTAGTTTTTAGGATGTATGATATAAAAATTACGTCCTAATGAAGTTGATAAATCCACTTTATGCATCACTATTTCATGACTAGAGAGACGTTTAAAAAGTCTAGAGGGCTTTGTAGCACTGAAAGAGTCAATCAACTGGATATACTAACTTAGCGTCCAGTAGAAGTTAAGCATAAAACCTTAATTTTAACGTATGAAAAAAGAGCGAAAAATATACGATCCAGCTTTTAAAACCAAAGCCGTTCAACTGAGCAATGAGCGAACTAATATCTCGGAACTCGCACGATAACTCGGAATTGCAGTTACACTACTCTATAAATGGCATAAAGAGTACGAAGAGTTTGGAGAAGGCAGTTTTCCGGGGAATGGGAATTTAAAACTAACACCCGAACAGGAAAAAATCCACGAATTAGAGAAAAAGCTTAAGGATGCAGAACTGGAACGTGATATATTAAAAAAAGCAATCGGCATCTTCTCCAAGAGCGGTCGATGAAATATGAATTTATAAAAAATAATGAATCCATATTCCCGATTGAAAAGATGTGTCATGTTTTAAAATTGAGTTCCAGCGGTTATTATAAATGGAAAAACAAACCCTTTAGCAAGAAATTGCTTTTGAAAGAAAAAATAAAAGAGCAGATAACTTCAATTTATTTTTCATCAAAACAACGCTACGGTAGTCCCAGAATTAGGTTTGAATTAAATTCATTAGGATATAAAATATCCCGAATCACTGTTGCGAAATATATGAAGGAGCTGGGTTTGAGAAGTAAGCTAAGTAAGAAATTTAAAGTGACAACCAATTCAAAACACAATTATTTGGTGGTAGAAAACCTGTTGAACCGGAATTTCATTGCAGAGAAACCTGTGCAGGCTTGTGTTTCAGACATTACTTATATTCAGACCAAGGAAGGATTTTTATACCTCACAACAGTCATTGATTTATATGACCGAAAAATAATCGGATGGAGTTTGAGTAATGGGATGAGCACCGAAGAAACAAGCCTTGCAGCTTGGAAAATGGCTGTCAGAAATAGGAAGATAGCAGATGGATTAATTTTCCATTCTGACCGGGGCATTCAATATGCGAGCAGGAAATTCGCAAATACTTTGAAATTTTATGAAGTAACAAGAAGTATGAGTCGCAAAGGAAATTGTTGGGATAATGCGGTGGCTGAGAGCTTTTTCAAATCACTAAAAGCAGAACTCATTTATGGAAACAAGCTTATTACAAAAGAAAAGATGAAACTGGAAATCTTTGAATATATAGAAGTCTGGTACAATAAAAAAAGACGTCACAGCACCCTGAATTATCAAACAATAGAAGAATTTAACAATCAAAACAAAATCTATCAAAATATAGCTTAACTGATACTGGAATTTTTATTTGCATATCCAATCTCTCCATTGAGTTTGAATTTTATAAAAAATGTATTCTCGCGAATATTAATTGTCTTTGTAACCCCTTCTTCTGTGCCCAACTTTTTTAGTACTGCTTCACCTTTCTCCGCATATGAAAAATATTCGTCGCGATAAAATAAAGTGGTAGTAGTTTTCCTTGAATAAACGTAGATCTATTACTATGCTTTACCTGTACGTCTTCAAATTTATCCTAATCCAACAACTGACTTTATTAAAATCAAAGAACAGGAAAATGCTTCTGAGAATTTAACCTATTTGATAATTAATAGTTCAGGAAGGGTGATTCAATCAGGTATTTACAATGATGAGCCTATCAATGTAAAAAAATTGAATTCTGGTTTATACTTCTTAAACTTATCATCAAAACTGAATATAAAAGTATTTTACGGAAAATTTATAAAAAACTAAAAGCCTAATTTTCAAAATAACACCTATATAAAGATATTTTTATTATAAAAGCTTGAATTTAAAAATAGTCTCACAAAACGATCATAAATAAAAATGTCCTCTGTTCAGCTTTAAATAACTGAAGTAGGGGACATTTCTTATTTGCTGTTATAATTTTGATCAGTTATGGCTGTAACAAGCGCGCAAAAAGCTGAACCAGGCGGGCACGCCTCCGGTTAAGTGAGTCTCCAGGGCGATAATTTCACTGGAAATTTCCATCCCTGCCAGAGGTTGTAACTGGACTTTAGCAAGCAGTTCGCTTGTGCCTCGGGCAGTAAGCCAGCGGTAAGGACTAGAGTCGGATAATTCACGTCCTCCTAATGTAATGTGCAGATGCCTGCCGGAAAAATTTATTTCAGAGGTTGCCGCTTCGTCATATAATTTAAAGATAAGGCTGTTGTCTCTGGTAATGCCTGGGCTTCCGATTCCGATATTTTTAAATATAGATCCTTTGAGTGCAGCATAGGAAGTAAAAAGCCCTCCATAGGAGAAACCCCATAACCCCACATTATCCTGCTTGATTGTACGTCTTCAAACCAACTTAGACATTTTAGTTTAAATCCTTAAGGAGGATTTTCGATTTATAAACTTACTAATTTTTGTTGGTTATATATTTGTCTTCTTTTTCGGATGGATTCCGCTTTTGTTTGCTTTCTTTTTTCCAAAATCTGTTCTGATCTTCCGAAGTACACATCTGCTGGAGTGAGGTTATTTATCGACTCGTGATAGCGCTTGTTATTGTAGTTTTCTACAAACTTCTCCAGTGCCTGGATGAGTTCCTCGGGATGATAAAAATGATTTAGTTTCACTACATTTTTCATCGTTCTGTGATAACGTTCAATCTTGCCCTGGGTCTGCGGATGCATTGGTTTTCCGTGAACCTGTTTCATCCTTAAATCGTCTTTCAGATAGCTTTTCAACTCATTGGAGACGTAGCAGGAACCGTTGTCCGAGAGCAGTTTCGGTTTGGCTTTGGTCTTTAATTTTGCTTTTTTAATGGCTGTGTCCACCGTTCGTTTCACATCTTCGGCTTTCATTGAGTCGCATAGCTCCCAGTGAATGATGTAGCGGCTGTAATCGTCCAAGATCGTGCTCAGATAGTACCATCCCCAGCCTATGATCTTGAAATAAGTAAAATCTGTCTGCCACATTTGATGCACAAATTCCGTTTTGTCTTTGAACTCATTTGCTGCCGAAAGAAGAAAATGATTCGGTGCCGGGATTAAGTCTCTTTGCTTCAAAATCCGGTAAACACTAGATTCTGAAATAAAAACACTTTGCTCATCGGTAATTTTGTAGGCCAGTTCCCTTGCAGATAATTCGGTGTGTTCCAAAGCGATCTCTACTACCAGATCTTTCTGTCTTTCAGGAATGCTGTTCCATTGCCTATGGTTTGTTCTTTTCGTAGTTTCCAAGCCATCATAGCCGTTTTCCAAGTAGCTTTGATACCATTTGTAAAAGCTGCTTCTAGCAATTCCAAAACTTTCCAAGGTTCGTTTCACGCCGAGTTCACTTGTGGTTACCGTTTGAATGATCTCGTATTTCTCAGCTGCCGATAATCTCATATATTTCCTGTATTTATCGATTAATCCAGCCTGTCTAAACTTTTTTTTACAATGTCATAGCGAACGACCAGATCAGCTACGATCTCTTTCAAACGTGCATTTTCCTTCTTCAGATCTGATACTTCATCACTCGTAGCCTCGCGAGCGACATCTCCATTTAAGCGCTTCTTTCCTGCTTCCATAAACTCCTTGTTCCAGGCATAAAACTGCGACTGTGCAATATTATGGTTCCTGCAAAGTTCGGCTACGGAAGTCTCCGCTCGAAGACCTTCCATCACGATTAAAATCTTTTGCTCTGCAGTGAATATTCTGCGGGTGTTCTGCCGAATATCTTTTACGAATTTCTCGGTCGGTTTCTTTTTCGGTGTTGCCATAATTAAAATTACTCTTTTTATGAAAACACTCCTTAAATTTTTAATGTCTAATGTCCACTTTTTGCTGACGATTTACATTGAGAAATGTATTATTTCTGAACGAGGAGATAAAAACTGGGAAGAAGCTCGAACAAAAGTATGGGAACGGATGAAATCTAACGGAGAAGTTGCTTATTGTGAATCTAAAGATTTTTACTATACAATATGATAATTAAACTATTAAAATAATCTCAAAAAACGATCAAGAAAAGGAAATTTTATATTTTTCATGCTAGTAATAATTTTGTTTTTACTTTTCTTTGTAAAGTATGAAAAAGGAATAGAAGTAGGAGCCTGGGCGTGAATAGGAGTATAAAGTGGATATGGAACTAGATTATCCTGATGATATCGAAAACATATTATTGAATGAAGTTTTAAAATTAATATCAATTTGCAAATTATTTTTGGTAAATCATATTATTTAGAAGCAAAAATTATTATATTTTTAGGTAATAAAAGCTAAAATTATATTAACACCAAAAATTAATTAAAATGAAAAAATCAGAAATGAAAGGATTTAAAACCTTGTCTAAAAATGAGCTGAAAAGTATGTATGCAGGAGATAAAAATCCTTCGTGCGTTATTTCATGCTGCGATCCGAAACTTCCACCATGCGGGTTTGTTAACTGCAATGGAATACAGTGTCCGGGAGGACCGGTTGTACCTAAATAAAGTTATTAAAAATCAAAAAGACCGTCAATAACGGTCTTTCTCATGTATAGAGTAAATAAAACACTACTTAATTATTCAGAAAAACATCTTCTACATCATTCGTCCTGCGCATTACGGCTCTTGCGTTGAAACATTAATAGTAAATTTTACCGTTTTCGATTTTTATGATTTGTTTTCGTTCCATTTTTTTCACGTTTCTAATAACTGTTTCTGTACATAACCCTATTAAATTAGCTATTTGTTTTCTTGTAAATGGAATCTGATAAGAATAAGGGGATTTTTTTAAATTGCAATTTTTATAATATTCCATAACAGTCTTGATTTTAAAACATGGATCTGGTGACGTCATATTAAACACCATCATATGATTAAAGTATATTCCTTCCGCTAGGCATTTAAACATACGTGCTGTTGCGTCAGGATGATTTGCCAGTAACTCTAAAAATTGTGTTTTTGCTAATTTTAGTAAAGTAATTTTACTTTTTGCGATTGCATTGGATTGGTAAGGCCTATCAATAAACAATAAAGATTCTCCAATACATTGACCATCCGTCATTATATTATAAAGGCACTCTCTTCCTCCATCATGATAATTACTAACTTCAATAGTTCCTTTTACAATCTGATAATAAAATCTCGGTTGGTCTCCTTCATGAAAAATCAGATCATTACAATTATATTTTTCATAATTTGCGCCATATTGCAAGAGCAAGTTTTCATCAATAATCATTTTTTATATTTTGTAGGTATATGAATTATTCTGCAAAAAATAAACCGATTTCACTCTTAAATTACATTGTTATATTAGAATTCTGTAATAAATATTAAAATAGTGTACTATATTCAATATCATTAGAACATTATTTTAACTTTTAAAGAGTCTCAAAAAACGATATCAATGAAAAAGTAGTAATTTATTATGTAATTTGCTTAAATTATACAGTATTAAAAATGGAAAACTCGGTAATATTTGAATAAACAAAAATTTTAAGGCAATGATATTAAACAAAAATATTAGAATTCAAACTAATCGATTAATATTGAAACCTGTAGAAATATTATATATTGATGATATTAACGAACATTTCGATGCTGAGCTCACGAAATATATGCCTTTCAACCCAAGGGGAGATAAAAGTGAAATTCGTTCTTTTATACAAGAATCAAAAAAGGGATTAGACAAAAATACAGACTTAGTAATGGTTGCCTTGGATTCAAATAATCAGTTTGTGGGTTGCTGTGGAATTCATAATATATCCTTAGAATCTGCAGAACTGGGTCTTTGGATTAAAAAAAGCATGCAAGGCATTGGTCTGGGCAAAGAAATTATAATAAACCTTATTGACTTTTTAGAAAATAATTTTAATCTCAAATATATACTTTATCCAGTTGATGAAGAAAATATAGCTAGTAGAAAAATACCAGAAAAATTAGGTTTTGTGCCTTTTAAAAAATATCAGAAAAATAAAGGCGTTTCATTATTTCTTAATATAATAGAATATAGAAAGTATTGTAAAATTTAAGTTTGCGTATACAATATGCACAAGAATAAAAAACAAAATCAAATAAATAGTAATACTAAAATGATAAAAAAATATCCTTTCATAAAAAAGGATATTAAAAAGCTATAAAATGATTGCCATTTTATATTTCAAGAATAAAAGGTAATAAATGAAAATCTTATGACTTAAGTTATGAGCAGAGAAATAATTTTAATATAACAATTTATACTTTAGTCTCAAAAAACTATATTAATGGAAACAAAAAGGATTGGATTTATCATTAAAGATCTATTAGAATTAATAAAATTATTTTCTTTAAATATTGATTTATATGAAACTACAAGTTCGTGTCATTTATATAAAATGAAACTTACATTTGAAGAATTTATTGATGATAATGGTTATAGTTATGAAGAAATTTTGCATGTTTTTAAAAACTTAAATATTCAAACATCTGAAGTGATTAGATATTCGGAAAATGGTAGAGATTATTTAGAAATAGCACCTTTCTCTACCGGAATGAAATTTAATCATAAAGATTGTTTAATAGAATTTGAAATAAGAGATTACTGGTTAAGAAAATTATTAAAAGGTGAGTTAATAATTGATTATCATAAATTAATAATCTAACAGAACGATGTCTTCTGCTTGGAAGTATTGAACAAAGCGATAGTCTTCCTTAGTATTCTTGTAAGGATTATATACGTGGTTATTTAGGAAATAAAAGCTCCAGCTGAAAGCTGAAGCTTAATACAAATGATGAAAAATAATTTATTACTAAGAATAAATACATAGTAATTAATTCATCATAAATATACTAAAACAAATTAACATATTAGTTATAAGTTGATGTCCAATAGATCTCAGAAAACGTAGCTTAACTGATACTGGAATTTTTATTTTGCATATCCATGATGGCAATGTTCAAAAGAGTATAATAAAGGACATGGTTCAAATTATCCTAAGAATGAACAAGATGATCATATTCACGACTATAAACCAAATCCTCGTAATCTTACAGGAAGAGGGGAAAGACATCCAGGAAGGCCGCCTAAAAAAGGAGAATTAATTAGAGATTTTGGAATAAAAAAATAGATATAATGAATATAACAAATACAGCTTCAGAAATTTTTATCAAAGAAAACTCACTAGTAAGCACAAAAATAGAAAGTGTAAGTCTTGATAAAGATGAATTGGGAGAATTAAAGATACAAATTACAATAAGTGGTTTTTCTAAGAAAAGCAAATTTTTAAAAATAACCTTATTATTTAGTGATATTATAGAATTTAAATTTTACTATAGTAATATTTATAATTTCTATAATATTGAAAATTTCAAATTATTACATCTTACTAATCAGATTTATATAAGTTTTGATCCTGATAATGTTAATAATAATATATCGGAAGATGATTCGGATTTTATACTTGCTAAAAAACTTGAATTATTTACGATAACATAAACTTCCAATCTTCTGCCCCATTTTGGTGCGAGTTTCTATTTATAAAACCACATCACGATTTACGATGGGGTATTGCCTTATACACTATTTCAGCAGATGGATTACCTGTAAAATATCCGCGGCTAAATGACCTATATCAACAAGGACCAGATGACAGCTTCGGATTTTGGAGGAAAGCTTTTCTCTTATAGGATCAGGTACAATGAAAAAGAAGGGATCACAAATCTGTAATCTTCCCTAAAAAGGGGAAGTCTTCAGTCCAGAGTTTATTGCTGAAAAACTAAAAGACTGGTGCAATAAAAATGAAGTCGCGCTTCATTATATTCAGCCTGGAAAACCAACGCAAAACTCTTTGGTAGAAAGATTCAACAGAACTTTTCGGACAGAATTCTTAGATGTTTATTTATTTGAGAACATCAGTCAGATGAGACATTATTCGGAAATTTGGATGTGGATGTATAATAATGAGCGGCCTCACAAATCATTGCAATACCTCACGCCGAGGGATTTTTTATTGAAATATGGAAAACTAACCCAAACTAAGGCCAACGAGTTTCCCACATTCCAACAAAATTTTCACAACGACAACAATAAATTATTTGACCTATTCCCAATATATGGAACAGTCTAAAGTAGAGAAAGTTGTTTTTTCTGACTGTTATTGATGAATTCATTTGGCGTTAAATACCCTAGCGAACTATGAGGTCTGTAGCAGTTGTAATCCTCTCTCCAGGCATCCAATTTTTGCTGTGCATCTTCTAAGGAGAGAAACCAATTAACATTAAGACACTCATCCCGTAGTGATCCGTTAAAACTCTCAATAAATGCATTGTCAGTAGGTTTTCCCGGTCTGGAGAACTCCAGCTCTATTTTCTTTTCATAAGCCCATCGGTCTAATGCTTTACTAATAAACTCAGGGCCATTGTCAATCTTAATCCGCTTAGGAGAAGCCTCTTGTTCAAAGGTAACATTTTTTAATATCTCTGCAACATTTTCACCCTTGATTGAAATTCCACAGCGGATTGCCAAAGATCTTCGACTATAATTATCCACTAAAGTTAAAACCCTGAACTTCTTCCCGTCAAAAAGGGCATCACTCATAAAGTCCATGCTCCAGCATTCATGTAAAGTAGAGGCTTTACCATCGGTAGGCACTCGGGATCTTGATGATTTTATTCTTTTGTTTAGTTTTCGCCTCAGATTTAACCCTTCTTCACAATAAATTCTGTAAACACGTTTTTGATTACCTTTCCAGCCCTCACGTCTGAGTAAAACATGTAGACGCTCAATACCATAGCGAACACGAATGTTTGATAATTCTATCAGTCGCATTCGAAGCGCTGTATCATCCCCTCGGTGTGGGTGATAATAATAAACGCTGGAGTGTAAAAATATTAAGCGACAGCTTCGTCTCTGAGAAATTCTGTAATCATTTTGTATAACTCTCGCCAGTTCACGCTTCTGAACTGGCTTTAGAACTTTTTTTTCAGAACATCCTGAAGAATCTGCTTATCCAAACTTAAATCTGCTACCAACTTCTTGAGTTGACTATTTTCTTCCTCTAATTGGCGTAATCGGCGAAGTTCTGTAACACCTAAACCTCCGAATTTCTTTTTCCAATTGTAAAAAGTTGCCTCACTTATACCCATTTTACGACAAACTTCTTCAACTTTTACTCCCGTTTCAGACTGTTTCAATGCAAAAATGATCTGACTTTCTGTAAATCTGCTTTTTTTCATTAGATTTTTCTTTATTTAAAATTAATTATTTCTCGAAAAATCTCCACTTTTAAGTGATCCTGTTTTTTGGGAATAGGTCAAAGTATGCACAATGCCTCTAAGACCGCTATTGAAAGCGGAAGGACAGACCATTATACCCTCGACCAGTTTGTATCGATGCTCATTGATGCCGAATGGGATGAGAGGCACAACAGGCGCATAGAGCGAAGCATCAAAAATGCGAAGTTCCATTACAGGTGCAATATTGAAAGTGTCAACTTCGAAAATCCCGCAATCTCGACCGTAATCTGGTAATGCGTCTTGCAGGATGTGAGTTCGTAGAGAAAAATGAGAACATCCTGGTCACAGGAAGTACAGGCGTGGGTAAAAGTTACTTGGGAACCGCGTTGGGCTATCAGGTCTGTATCGAAGGCTTCAAGGTCAACTATTTTAATACTTCCAAGCTGTTTGCCAAATTAAAAATGGCAAAAGCAGACGGGTCATACCTGCGCGAACTAGCAAAAATACAAAGACAGGATGTGATCATCCTTGATGATTTTGGCCTTCAGGCATTGGACAGTGCCAACAGGATAACACTTCTGGAGATCATTGAAGACCGTCACAACAACGGCTCCATCATTGTGACATCACAGATCCCGGTTCAAGGCTGGTATGACATCATTGGCGAAAAGACCATAGCTGATGCTATTCTGGACAGACTTATCCATCAATCTCACCGCTTGGAACTCAAGGGGGAATCTATGAGAAAAAGAGAGGAGTTAGCAAGGAGTAATTATTTATTATATTTGAATACTAATTGACACATGAAAAACAAGAGTTTTTATTTAAAATTAAGGGTAGTCAATTTAAACCGAAATTCCTGATCACTTTGAATTGGAATTAGGTGGTCAATATCACTGGAATTTACAATAGTGTCTATTTAAATATAAAATTTTTTAAGTCTTTTAATAAAACCTCACTTATATTCTTTTTTTCTTCATAATCTTTTGGCGATGGGATATCACTTCCTTCTATAAAAATATGATTTAATGATGGATAGTATTTGAATACAGCTAACTTATTACTTTTCAAATGGCTTTGCCACAAATTAAAATCCTTATCAGTTACCTGATAGTCTTTCCCCCCTGTAAAAAAAGCATAGGAATATTAATTGATTTTAATAATGTCAAAGGATTATAGTTTATTAAATATTCCCAATATTTTGCAGATAAATTAAACGGAAGAGCGGAGTTATCAGAATTTGAATTAAATTTTTTGGAATTTAAATAATTTACTTGTTTCTTAATACTTTCAACAGATTCATTAGAAACGGATGAAGGATTTATTTTATTAATATAAATAAATTGATCCACAATTACTTCTTGAACAGGTCTTGCATTAGCAGCTAAAAAAATTAATTTAGAAATGTTATTATTTTTTTTAAATATTTTTGGAAGGAGATACCCTCCTAAGCTATGTCCTATAAGTATTATTTCATAATCTTTATAATTTTCATTAAAATAATTGATAACATTAACCGCATCATTAATAACTTCTTCTTCAACAGTTGAATTATTGTCAAAGGTCTCAGGATTAGTAAGGGTTCTTTTATCAAATCTATATGAAGCAATGCCACTACTAAAAAGATATTCCGCAATATCTTTTAAAGGCTTGTTTTCACCAATTGTCTCATCCCTATCTTGTGGACCAGAACCATGAAAAAAAATGACTAATTTCTTTTGATTATTTTGCAAAGGCTCTAAAAAAGTTCCTTTTAGTTCAATATCATTGCTTTTAATATTAAGAGAATTATTATCTGCATTAGTATTTTCAAATATTTTATGAGGTATAAAAAATAATCCAATAATTTTATTATCTTCATTAAAACTGATCTGAATATCTAATTTAGACTTTTCAAATTCTGAATAATAATAGTATATGTTATTCTCTTTATTAATTTCTATGACTCTTTTAAAAGAACCTAATTGCTCTTTAATTTGTTGTTCAGTTGCTCTAAGCTCATTTATTGGAAGTTCATTAGTAATGGAAGAATCGAATAAGTCATAAGATTTATCGATATTTCTATTTATAAATAAAGATTCAATAAAAATGCTCCCAATTTCTTTTTTACTTTGTGAGAAAAGTAAGAAGGGAGTAAATGTAAAAAATATTTTTAAAAAAAAATTCATTATATATTCTTAAGTTATCATATATTTTTTTGTGGATTTATATTTAAAAAGTCAGAAACTAATTCAAAATTACTTTTTATGCGATATAAATTTCATTATTAATATATTTTTGCCAAAGCAGGTCTTAATTCAATACCACTTAGTTTTTCCAATCGGCTTTTTATAAGATAGGTTCAAAATTTATTACATTATTCTCCAATTTTTTTGTTTTTAAAATCTTCTGTTTATTATGTTATTCTGTAATATGAAGATTTGTAAAGAAATCAACAAAAAAGTCACTATATAATTACAATTTTAGACTTTTATGCTAAATTGGTATATGAATAGAATCTAAATATGTCTTCAACTCATCTGGCTTCAATGTACCTAATAATATGTTGTTTCCCTCCTTATATTTAATCCTTAATGCGAAATTTCCAGACGTTGAATAGCATTTAGCATTTCCATTTTTTCTAATGCCCCATCCTCCAAAATCAGAAAGAGGATTATATTCAATAACATCTAAAGAAATATTTTCATTAATAATAATTTCCTTGTATTTTATATTAAACGGGAAAAATTTATATTTAATGACATTGTTAGAAATATATACTTTTAAGTTTGCGATAAAGAAAAAAATAAAAATAGAAAAACATGGAAGAAATGTCAAACAAGCAATCAAATAATTTGATTCCTTAATAAATAATATAGATGTTGCAATCCCAGTTAAAAGAGATATAAAGCTTATTATTTTAATCCAGATCTGATTAAAATTCTGTTTTTCATAATATTCCATTCTATTAAATTAAAATTAAACGGTATTAGATAAAGAATTAATGTTCCGGACATTGCAAAAAAGAAACTTCCTAAACCCAATATTATAAAAATTAAAAAATGAAAAAAAATTCCAATAAAACAAGCAAATATTCTTAATTCTTTTTTCAAAAATACAGAAATACTCAAAAAAAGTTCTAAAATTATTGTTCCCCACGTTAAAGCGAAAACAGAATATTTATTTTCGATAAGAGGCAAAATAATGCTTTTTAAATAATTTGGAGCTCCAAAACTACTATGATTAACCCAATAATACATTGCTGTTCCATCCCACCATTCATCAACTGGAAATTTTCCTACAGCAGCGTTAAAATATAGAACAGAAGTTTGAAATTTAATAACAAAAAAAATAGAAGTTGCAATGAACTTTTTTATTTCAGATGATTCTATACTTTGATATAACCAATGATTCTTTCTATTATCTAAAATACATATAGGAACAATCAATAATGTTAGAATTGAGCTAATTTGATCCCCACCATCAATAATAATAGCAGAATTCAAGAAACTGTACGTAATCCACCAATGCAAAATACCAGTTATTCTTATAAAATAGCCACTAATTGTAATAACTAATATAATAATAGATAATGAAATTGACCAATTTAAGTTATTATATCCAAAAATGTTGAATATATTAATGTTATCCCAAATATCATCAGTTTTAAAGGTTTTTTGTACGAAAAGAGTATCAGCATCATTAAAAAGAAAAGATATTAATGTTCCAAATGCTATAAGTGATCTTCCTAAACCTAATATTGGGGAAAAAGGAGAATTTTTAATATTCATCAAATAAAACTATATAATTTCTGCAAAACACACAGAATATTGTTTTCTAACTCTTGAAGGGTATTTAGACCAAGCCCAAGGAATAACTGGCTGACTAACTATCATATAATACCCTTTATCAAGGGTATTAATTTGTAACTGATTTTTATTTATTTTCTTAAATTTTTGTTGTTCAATTTTAATGTTTTCTAAAGAATTTATTTTTATCCATGTGATTCTTTGAAAAGTGGAAAGTATAATCGATAAATCATATCCTAATTTCCTGCTTTTTCTAGAAAGTCCAAAAAAATTTTCTGCATTAGAACTCAATGAGTTAATTTTTATTGGTTTATTCTCTACTATTTTATAAATAGTAACCATATCTTCCCTTGGACTTCTTGTAAAAAATGACCAGCCTTCAGGAAGTAAGGTTCTGAAAGTTTTTTGTATGCTTGGATTAACAGAAATACAAGTTTGTTCGGAGAGACTACTAATAAATGTAAATATTAAAAGATTTATTATTAATATTATAACTATTGATTTAATTAATATTACCCTCATATACTATTAAGGATTAATATTTGAAATTTCAACAATTAGTTGTTCCTTAACTGTTAGAGACATTTTATCAACAGATAAAGACATTTTCTTTGGCCAGAACTTTACTTTAGCATATACAGCAGCATAAGCAAGTGCAAGTGCTGCGGCGTTAACAACAACGCCATAGTTTACTACAGCCGCCGCATCCCATACAGCTACAGCGATTACAGCCGCGACCCAAATACATAATTCCTGAGAACTTAAATCCATTTTATTATCTGTAACTAAATTACCAACATCTTTAAGGTATAGATTGAGTCCATCAACCGTATCTAAGTCATATTTAGTAATATCTATTTTTTGCTGAACATTATTTATTCCTAACATTACACTCTGGTACTTAGGGGAATTTATGATTACTGCTTCTGCCAAGGAAGCACCAACATCCATTATATTATCTATATCATTAAAGTTTTTGCTTTCAATAGCTATTTTTAGATCATCAAAGTATGTTGGATTTATTTTTTTAATTCCATTAATAATATCATTATTAAATTCAACTTGACCCATTCGTGCCTCGATAGGCATTTTAGATATCTCATCTTTTAGCTGTTTGAAATGCTCAACTTTATCTGCAACTTCGCCCTCAAAAAGAAAAATACCTCTATAATATTCTTCTCCTGAATAGCCAGAAATTTTTGAAAGAGCTGATGATTTCGAAGTTATTTTCTCTTGAGATATTTGATTATTTAAACTATCTTCTATTTCATTACTATTACAGTTTATTAGAAGTCCTAAGAATGCATAAGCAATTAAAAATTTAAAAATTTTATTTTCCATAGTTTTTTTGTAAAAATATTAATAAATTTTATATTTTGTAAAAAAAATGTTAAAAATAATTTATTTTTTGCCATAGAATCAAAATAAGTATAAAAATGGTTAAAAAATTTAACTAGAATAGCAGAATTATGGATTTGATATTATGAAGTTGTTTAAACTTATTTAGAAAAAAAGTTCCGAGAAAATTAGCAATTTTGGATTGCAATTTATAAAACGGCTTAAAACCGGTTGCAGTGGCGGGAAATTTCAATAAAAGACTATTTCGGAGAAGAAAAAATAAGCTGGTAAAATGTGTATTATTTTTTTAATAAGTGGAGCAAGGACCGCAGCTTCAGAAATATTTGAGTTCATCTTCTGAATCGCAATAGGAGATTGTGGGATATGTTGTGTGTTCAGCTCGACGGAAGCCAGACCCGGTGCAGAATGGGCGGAGAATCAACGGGGTATTAAAGCAGGAAATCTGCGAAAACCAGCAATATGATTTTTCTTTGTGACAATCGTGATCAAATGCTCTAGATGGGAAATCCCAGAAGCGGAAATCATCACGATCTGTATGAAATAGAAGATGTTATAGTTGAAATTATGAATTTTATCAGAAGCAGAAATCTCTCATAAAGGTCTTTTTTTGAATGCATATTCGGGATTTGACAGTCAAAATTTAAGACAGAAATTAGAAATGGCTGAAATAATGAGAAACATTAAACCCAATCCCAGAAATGGAAAAACAGTAGATACTGATTACTATTTTGATAAAAAACTGTACGAAAACAGATTTAAAATAGAGTAGGCAAATACCTGGTTAGACGGCTTCAAGGCTTGCTGATAAGATTTGAAAAACTGTATATTACCTGGAAGAATCTGCACTTTTTGGCATTTTCTTTAGGCTAATCAAAAAATTAGTTTAAACAGCTTCAAAATTAACAACTTTCCTACTTACTAAATGTGAAAATTATGGAATCTCTGAGAAAGTATATGATAAAATTGACTTAGAAACTGAAACCAAAATTATAGAAATCACTCAAAATTTTTCAAAAAAGCATTCAATTATGTTTAATCATAGTTATTTACTTGATTTTACAATTTTTAAATAAAAACATCAGCTAACTAAGTCTCAAAAAACGATCATTGGGCAGGCATTTACAGCAGTCAAGGCTAATCCTTCCCAATATAAGAGATGGGCAACTTCCGATTTACATTATTTAATTACCTTAAATAATATAACAATTACTCTGGTATTGCAAGCCAATGATTTTAATTTATCAGTAGGGGAATATTTAGCTCAATTAAAAAGATATTTTTAATGAAATAATATAATTATTATGGAAATAAATTATTTAAAACTTTTTCAGCAAAATCCAAGAAGTGATTTAAATAACTCGAATACAACACCTAATAAAGGAATTAATAATCAACAGATACAGGAATTAGAACAACTTTGGAATAATGGGAATCAATTTCCAACTGTAGTTAAAGAATTTTTATCAATCGGGGGAATCTACAATTGGATATTTGAAGGAGGAGATCAAAAACAACTAAGATCTTTAATAAACAGATATTGCCAAGAGATTAACTATTCAATTACGAGGCCTTTTATAGCTTTTACTAAATCATTTTCTGATCCTCAGTTCTTTATTGTTTTTTTAGATGAAAATCAAATAGATCCTAAAGTTTATGAGTTAAATCTTTATATGAATGATGATCTTATTCACTATGGTGTTTCTAGATTAAAAGCTACAGGTATCAATCTTTCTCAGACTATTAATGGAGCTGTTTATAATTATAGAAACTCAGAGTCATTAGGCTTATTATGAAATATCTATTGAACTCATTTAATAGTCTTACTAAATGATTTAAAAAAAATAATAAAACAACATGGAAGAATTAAATGAATTGAAGCGATTAATTGCTATTTCTTACGGAACAGAAGATAAAATTTTTGCGCTGCATTATTATGACAGGAAACAAGCTCAAGATGCACTTTTCGAAGCTTTTAGAATCCGAGTAGGTTTTCAAAGCTATGTTAACCTACACAGAGAATTTTTGTTAAGTGAAGGAGTACCGCAGGATCATATTCAAGAACAACTCAAGTTAGTAAAAGACCTTGCACGTTATTTTACAGAAGATTAAATATTTAAAAAAAATCTTAAAAAACGATCGGCTATAAATGAAAACCTATCTCAAAAGAAATTATCAATCCACCAGTTTATTCCCTATAAATCAAAAAATTTTAGGATGGAACTTATTGCCAATAGAAGGAAAAGGTTTAGTTGCAAAATTTACCGGAAGCGATAGATATGCGCATATAGAATTAATTATGCAGAAAACCGATATTGATTATGGATCTGAGGTTTTATGGAACATAAGTGAAAATCAAATTCCTTACAACTTTGGACACAGGTCAATTGTAGATGAAACGTTAACATTTTTTACAAATTATGTTTCAGGAATAAAAGGAAAAACAACTTTTCTGAAATTTGAAATAACAAATATTGGAATTCATTTTTTGGACACTCGACCAGAACACTTTGAAGAAGCTACGATGAAAGCTATAGTTAATTGTTTTGACAAAACTATCAATCCGTTTAATGGTGATTTAGCCGCAAGAATTTCAAAACAGACTTTGGAATATAGTCGCCAACATAAGCTTGGATTTTTAAAAAATGAAATAATAGAATCACTTAAGATTGATAATATTTCAGAAATTTTTGCAAAAATCTTCAGTAGCGAGAATATAGATTTACGATTGCTTAATGGAGCTAATTTTAATGTTTATATGAATGATAGTTTCGAAAAAAGAAAAGTATTGTTAGAGACATCAGATATAGAAACCTTAAAAAAATTTGATGCCATAAATGATTGGGAAAGTATTACGGATATTGGAAAGGCTCATATTGCAAAAATTTTAAAAGACCAATACGATATGAGTTACCATTTCAATATTAAATTTGAAGATTTTAATAAATGAGGAAAATCCCTAAAACTGCCTAACAGTGCTTTTGCAAAATTGCTGTTGTAGTGCTTGTCAGAACGTGCTTTTCCATAACTTCGTTTAATCTAGCCGAGCGAACTCAGTTTCAATTTCCGCAACTCCCGCAAAGCCAAAGGACTTTGCTATTGCTATTAAATCTCACAAAACGATGAAGAAAAGGAGGTTTTATATTTTAGTAATAATAACGATAATAGTTTTATTCTTACTTATTTTTGTCAAGTATGAAAAAGGGATAGATGCAGGAACCTGGGGTATGAATAGAAATATCAACTGGAACTTTAGCTTCAGTTTGTAGTTAGAAATATAGTCTTAAAAAACGATCCAAAAATTAATATCTATTCAAAATAAGATGCTGATCCATCCGGAAGGTTTCTCCAAAGATATCCAGGCGATGTCCACGCCTGAAATTCTCGCCAGTACGTGAGTTCCTGAAGTAAGATAAGACCTGGCAGCCCATCAAGCTGATCAGATCCGGAAAGTTGAAGGAGATCTCTGCATGCACGTCTGAAAATCAATAAATACTGACATTCTATCTCAATTATAAATACACAGTGTTATTTGTTAATTAAAAGACTGCCTAAATTCTTTTGGAGATAGGCTGGTTTTTGTTTTGAATAGTTTACTGAACGATTGGGAGAACTCAAAACCTAATTCATAGGCAATCTCGCTGACACTCTGATCCGTGGTCGATAGTTTTTCTTTGGCTTTTTCGATTAACTTATCGTGTATATGTTGTTGTACGGTCTGTCCGGTCAGCTGTTTTAAACAATCGCTGAGATACTTTGGAGAAAGATTGAGTTTGGACGCCAGAGAACTGACCGTTGGGACACCTTTATGCCTCTCCGAAAAACTGATATTCAACACATGTTCAAATCTAATTAAAAGTTCGCTGTAAGATTTTTCTTGTCAAAAACTGTCTGTTGTAGTAACGGTTGCAATGAATCAGGAATAGGTCAATATTCGAAATAATGACGTCATGGCTGAATTTATCAATCGGCAGGCTTGCTTCCTTTTCTATCTGCTTAAGAATAGCTTCCATATTATCCTGCTCTCCTTCAGACATTATTAGTGCTTCGCTTACAGCATAGTCGAAAAAGCCATATTCCTTTATTTTTTGCCCTACAGAATGTAAACGGAAAAAGTCTGGATGCACCGAAAGGTGCCATCCGGAAGTGGCAAATTCAAAGTTCTGGTCCAGGAAAATTACTTGTTTCGGGGAAAAGCAGGAAATGATGCCTTCATCAAAATCAAACATATTTTGCCCATATTGTATTCTGCAAGGGTGTTCTTTTTTTAGCGTGATCTGATAGAAATCGGTGATCATCCTCGTTCTTCGTTCAATTTTAATTACCGGGAAATCCTCGAAACGAATGATACTGAAAAGCGGATGCTTAGGTTTGGATATACCTAAAAGCTTATGCAGCTGCCCAATGGTTTCAATATGAACGTTTTCGATATTATCCATGTTCAAATTTACAAATTCTGATTTGTTTTTTTGCGGTAGGAGTTTGCCAAAAATTTTACGAAGGTTGCAGTAGGTATTATCGAAAATATTTTTCTCAAAAAACGGTTTCTGCTACCTGCAACAACAAACGTTTTTTTCCTGTCAAATGCATTCAGAATTTCAATAGCTACTTCTTCGGCGGTTTGGGTTGTGTTTTCTGTGTATTCAGAACTTAACGCCTTAGCTTTCTCATTGTCCAACCCCGCTGCATGATTGAAATTAGTACGCGTCACTCCCGGACATGCCAAAACCACTTGAATTCCGTAGGACCTGTATTCCTCAGTAATTGCCTGCGTAAACGACTTGACAAAAACCTTGCTGGCGGCATAGGTAGCCATATATGGAAATGGGGTAAATGCCGTCATCGAAGCAATGTTGATTAATGAACCACTCTTTCTATTTTTCATTTCTGTCAGGAAAAGATGTGAAAGAGATACCAAAGATGCGATATTGAGTTGGATAAGCTTAAGTTCTGACTGGAGTTCCATTTGTGTAAATTCCCCGCTCGAACCAATCCCTGCATTGTTTATAAGCAGATCAACTGATAGTTTTTTCCTTTTACTTTCTTCAAATACGAAATTTGCAGCTTCAGGTTTACTAAGATCCACTACAATGTAATGTGCCTCGATCCCGTACATAATTGCCAATTCACTACAACATTCTTTTAGTTTCTGTTCATTTCTGGCCACTAGTAGTAAATTGCGTTTTCTCTTAGCCAACTTTCGTGCAAGGGCTTCGCCTATTCCACTAGTTGCTCCCGTAATTAATGATACTTGCATTTCTTTTTCTTTACCACAAAACTGGTAAATTTATAGTGAGTAGTCGTGTTCAAATGTCGGATACTTGTGTTTAAATGTCGGAAATTGGGAAATAAAATGCTATCAATGTTAACTCAAGAAAAGATTACGGCTGAAGCTAGTTAAAAAGAAGTGAAATTAGAGGTATTCTTCATACCAATATGGTTAATAAAGCTTGTAACTTATAAAATGTACAGTATTTTTTCTAAAGATTTTATAAATCTTTAGGTAATGCGTGAGTCTAATTTTTGCAACAATCATTATTGACAATCTTATTATATTTTTACTAAGTTATTTTTATCCGAAAATATTAGTAACTGAAGCAAAATTAATATCCTTATTTGTTAAATCTCAAAAAACGATCTAACAGGAGAGTTTAAAAAGATGAAATATACTGGGTTATTTATATTAAATAGAAATCTATATTTAAATTTGAACGATAAATATTCTACAAAACTTAAATGTCTTTACAAAGAGCCAATCTTTATGTACATTTGTAATCTTCCCCAAAAACAGTATCATTTAAAAATATAGTTTTTAAATTTGGAATACTATGAAAAACAGTAAATTTTCAGAAGTTCAGATTATTAAGATTTTAGCTGAACAAAATCAAGGAAGAACCGTGAATGAGATTTGCCGTGAACACGGGATCAGCCAGCCGACATTTTACAAATGGAAGAGTAAATATGGTGGTTTGGATGTGCAGCAACTCTCTAAAATGAAGGAATTGGAAAAGGAACTCTCACAATATAAAAAGATCGTGGCTGAACTTACGCTGGAAAACGTGGTAATGAAAGATGTGATTGCAAAAAAGCTTTAACACCTTCCGAGAAGCGGGAACTGGTCGTTTATTCCGGATCGGAACACGGAATAAGCATTCGGAATGCGTGTAGACTTTTTATCATAAACAGTTCGGTATTTTATTATAAAAGAAAGAAAAATAATGAGGATGATAAGATTCGGGAGGAGTTGATTTTGCTCGCAGAACAGCATCAGACCTGGGGATTTTGGACAATGCACCACCGTTTGAGAAATTTGGGTTTCGGGTGGAATCACAAACGGGTTTACAGGATTTACAAATCGATGAAACTGAATCTAAGAAGTAAACGAAAGAAACGGCTTCCGGCAAGGGTGAAAGAGCCTTTGCTTCGTCCTGTTTATCCTAACGTAACGTGGAGTATGGATTTTATGCACGATACTCTGGAGAATGGTAAAAGCGTTAGAAGCCTTAATATCATTGATGATTTTAACAGAGAAATTTTGAATATTACCATCGACACCAGTTTACCATCAGCAAGAGTTGTTTCTGAGCTGGAACAACTAATCGACTGGCGTGGGAAACCTGAAAAGATAAGAGTTGACAATGGTCCAGAGTTTATTGCTGAAAAACTAAAAGACTGGTGCAATAAAAATGAAGTCGCGCTTCATTATATTCAGCCTGGAAAACCAACGCAAAACTCTTTGGTAGAAAGATTCAACAGAACTTTTCGGACAGAATTCTTAGATGTTTATTTATTTGAGAACATCAGTCAGATGAGACATTATTCGGAAATTTGGATGTGGATGTATAATAATGAGCGGCCTCACAAATCATTGCAATACCTCACGCCGAGGGATTTTTTATTGAAATATGGAAAACTAACCCAAACTAAGGCCAACGAGTTTCCCACATTCCAACAAAATTTTAACAACGACAACAATAAATTATTAACTAAAAGCTCTACTTTTAAGTGTACTTAAGATGGGTGAGATTACACATTATAATAGGAATTATTTTTCTTTTTCTAATTTTATCAATTCTTGAAATTAAAGCTATTACCAAATAATGTCTATAAGCAGAGTGATAATAAACGATATAAAAAGCATCATAGTAGAGTCAAAGAATAATGCTATCCGCACTATTGATCATCATCGCACTATGATGTATTGGCGTATTGGTAAGCGTATTTTTGAGGAGGAGCAAGAGGGGAAAGACCGTGCAGATTATGGTAAGTTTCTTACCAAATATATTTCTGAAGAGTTAGAACCGGAATATGGTACTGGTTTTTCTAAAAGACAAATTGAAATTTTCCGTCAGTTTTACCGCGTATTTCCAATTGCGAATACAGTGTATTCGCAATTGAGCTGGAGCCAATACAAAATTCTTATAAGGCTTGACAATCCGGATAAAATAGATTTCTACATTGCAGAAACAGTAAAGAATAATTGGACAGTCCGTCAATTGGAAAGACAAATTTATAGTAGTTTATACGAACGACTTTTAATAAGCAATAATAAAGAAGGTGTATTAGCAGTAGCAAGAAATGAAAAGCTGCCATCTGACGCAAAAGAAATCATCAAGGATCCCATGATCTTGGAATTTCTAGGATTAAAGAAAGAGAATTCCTATTATGAAAAAGATTTGGAAAATGCTATTATTACACATTTACAAGATTTTTTGTTAGAATTAGGGAATGGTTTTTCATTCGTAGCAAGACAAAAAAGAATACATCTTGAAGGGGATGAATTCTTTGTAGATCTGGTTTTTTATAACAGATTATTACAATGTTTTGTTATAATCGAAATCAAAACACATAAGCTTACACATCAGGATATTGGCCAGTTGCAGATGTACGTCAATTATTATGACCGTAAAGAGAAATTACCGCACGAAAATCCGACTATCGGAATTTTGTTATGTGCAGACAAGAATGATGCAGTTGTAAAATTTACATTACCAGAAGGCGAAAAACAAATTATTGCAAGTCAATATCAGCTGTACTTACCAACAGAAAAACAATTATTAGAAGAATTAAATAAAGAGTTAGAAAGTTTTGAGGATAAACAAAATGAATCCTAAGTTGATTGTAAAGTTATTAGAAAACACCTCATAAAGTCTCAAAAAACGATTAGAATGCAAATTGCTGAATGTTTGGTGTAGAACGTTATTATTTCATAAAACTGATAAATATTAAGCATTTTGCTGAATGTTTGGGGTATTTTATAATGGTAACTTACTAATTAATTATTTAAATATATTGGTTATATTAATTATTTAACTAATATATTTAACCTTTTCTAGTTGCTCACATTACACAAGTGTTTCTATATTCAAAGTAATATGCGTGGGCCAGTTGGAGATATTTGCCTTCTGCCTCCAGAAAACTGAATTTATATTTATTTTCTCTACACCTTAATTAGATCTACTTTTGTATTGATAAGATTACAGAAGACAAAATATATAAAATGGTAAGGGAAATTCTCTATCTGAAAATTGCAAGGGTTTTAGAAGAACAAATTATATCCGAAACATTAAGAATTGGAGATAAATTACCTTCAATACGCACAGTACAGACGATGTACAATGTTAGTTTAAATACTGTAAAGCAGGCTTTTTCAGAATTGGAGAGCAAATCCCTTATAGAGTCTCGCCCAAAATCAGGCTACTATGTCAGCAAGACTTCCCGGAGGAAGCTTGCACTTCCTGCTATTAGTAATCCGGCAATATCCGAACGCAAAAGTACTCCCGAAGATCTGACGCTTAAAGTTTTTGATTCTTTAAGAGATAAAAACATACAACAGTTTTCTTTAGGTATTCCTGATGAAAGCCTTTTGCCCATAGCCAAACTGAACAAAGGAGTGGTTAAAATAATGAAAAGTCTCGATGGTAGCGGTACTGCATTTGAACCGGCACAGGGCAGTATTAACCTGAGAAGAAACATAGCCAAATGGTCTTTGGTGATGGAGGGAAGATTGTCTGAAGATGATACTGTTCCGCCATCTTCCTTTTTTGAAACGATGAGATTTCTTATCTGTTCAATAGACGTTACATTCGCATCAAATTTAATAGCAAATTGCTGCTGAACCGTTTCGATATTTCCCGCAGGATATGATCTGTTTGCATTGTTGATGGCTAATGCTACCTGTGTAATGTCAAGATTATACGAACGAAGTTTTTCAGGATCGATATTGACCTGAATTTGTCGCTCATCGCCTCCAATGATGTTGACCTGTCCAACGCCTTCCGTATTTTGAAGGATAGGAAGGATATCGGTATCAATCAAATTATAAAGTTCTTTTGAAGACATAGAACCTGTTACAGCTGCGTTGATGACGGGTATTTCTTCCAGATTGACCTTGCTTACAATAGGTGCTTCAATGTTCTCAGGAAGAGTGTTCATAGCCTGCTGAACCTTGCGCTGAACATCTCTTTCCGCTTTATCAAGATCTGCATTACTTGTTAAGCTGATACTGATCTGCGAAGCTCCTTCCTGTGATGTGGCACTGATAATGTCAAGACCCTCTAAAGATGATAGAGCATCTTCCAGTTTTTTGGTTACGTTGGTTTCAACTTCTGCTGCTGAAGCGCCCGGATAAAGTGCATTGACGCTTACTGTTTTAACTTCCATCTTGGGAAGGAGGTTGTAGTTTAGATTAAGATAACTCTGGGCACCAAATAAGATAAGTATGGTGAAAATTACCACAATAAGTAAAGGTCTTTTTATAGCGATTTCTGATATGCTCATTTGAATTTTTTATTGTTTGTCACTTTTATTTTTGATTGATCTTTAAGGTTGATCTGCCCTGAGACCACGATAATTTCACCACTGGAAAGACCTGAAAGAACTTCCACCTGATCTCCAAAATCCATTCCTGTACGAATGCTTCTGCGGATTGCCTTATTGTTTTGAACAACATAAACGGCAGGATTTTCTGAATTTTGCAATAAAGCTTCTCTATTAATAACCAGAGATGTTGCGATATCGTGAGCGATGAAATCGACATAGACAAACGATCCGGATTTTAGGAGATTATTGTCCGGATTATCCACGGTCATTTCTACAAGATAGCTGTGGGTTGCATCGCCTTGAGGGCTGATGAACGTTATTTTACCATCAAAAATGCGGTCAGGAAAAACTTCATTTGTAATTTTCGTATGGTCATTCATTTTCACCTGATATACCTCAGAGTCCGTCAAATAAACCTGAACTTTGACCTTGTTAAGATTTACGATCTTGGCAATTTCTGTTCCTCCATTCACATATACTCCATTTTCTACTGTTTTTTCGGTTATAATGCCTGTAATGGGTGCCAGAATTCGGGTGTCGCTGATTTGTCTTCTTAATAATGCCGATTGGTTTTTGGCATCAGTGTAATCGAGACGGATTTGGTTTACTTTTTCCTGCGTTGTCGCTTTTCCCTGCAAAAGTTCGATATAGGTGTTGAGTTCATTTTGAAGCTTTTTTTCCTTGGAAATAGCATTTTGAAGATCAATATTAATCTTCTGCGGATCTGTAACTGCCATCAGCTGGCCTGCTGACACTTTAGTTCCCAATTCAAAATTAATCCTCTGAACGTTACCCGCAGTAGAAGTGAAGACTGTGGCTTGCTTAAACGGAGCAATATTTCCTGTTTTTTTTAAAGCCGAAGATGGTGTGTATTGTAGCACCTTTGAAACAGTTACAGGGATGCGCAGATCAACTGTTTCTTTTGATGCCGTACTGTTATTGATTTCCTGTTTATTTAAATACAATTTATAAGTAATAAAACCAATAGTAAGTACTGCTGCTATTATAATAGGGAGTCGTTTCATTTGTTTAGTTATTCTGATCACAATTATTTAAGATTTTGATAAAAGTTTTTGATGGTTCCTCTTGCTTTTTCCAATTCGATCTTTGCTACATATTGATCTACAATAGAGTTGAGATAGTTATTTTGTGACTCTTTCAGAGAGGTCTGGGAAGTAAGCCATTCATTCATATCTATAATTCCTTTGGTGTACTGCAGATTAGAAATATTAAGAACTTGTCTTGCCAGTTCAAGATTTTTTGATTCTGCTTCGATACTAGTGAGGGCTTGTTCGAGCTTCACTTTTGCATTTTCATATTCCATTCTGAACGTTGATTCGTCTAATTTTAATGTTTCCAAGGAATTGATATGTTTCAGTTTTGCCTGCTGCATCTGTGATCTTCGGCTGAAGCCGTCAAATACAGGCATACTCAACTTTACACCGATGGACGAAAAATCAGAAATAGTACTAAATGACTGTCCTAGCTGATCTCCGAACCCGGTGCCACCATATTTGCCATATACAGAAAGTATAGGAAGATATCCCGCTCTTATCTTTTTATATTCCAGTTCTTCAAGTTGTGAATCTATTTCGGCGATCTGATAGTCAGTCCTGTTTTTAACTTCAAAAGGAATTCCTTCATTTGGGTTTACGCCATCAAGCGAATACGATATAGGTTCATTTTCAACAGATAATTCTTCACTGATAGGAAATCCCATGGCATTTTTCAGTCCATTGATGCTGTTGGTAATGTTTTTTTCGCAAAGCCGTATCTGTGATTGGTTATTGCTGTAAGTTACTTTGATCTTATACAGTTCAACTTCGGCCAAAACTCCCTTATCTACCTGAAGCTGTGCAATCCTTTGCTGTTCGGTATAAATTTCCCTGTTATCATTTAAAAAGCTCAATTGCTGACGGTAAACAAGGGTCTGATAATAGGAAGAGGCAATATTGAAAATGACTTCCTCTTCATTTAAGACAGCATTTTTCCCTGCCCTCCTGATATTGTATTTTCCTGCCTTTAATGAGATAAGGAGTGACTGGTCGTAAAGCTTCTGTTCCAATTGTACTGTTGCGGTTGTCGTATACTGCTTTGTAAAAGCAACCCGGACATCTGTGTCACCAAAAAGACCGGCAGGCAATATTTGTTCCTGCACTTGCAGATTGTCGTCAATTCCCGCATTAAGTGATATTGAAGGAAGATATCCGGCACGTACTTCCTTACGTTCGGCTTCCGCAATGCCGGTTTCATTATTTTTAATCACCACACTTTTGTGGTTTTCCAGACCGTATTGTATGCAGTCTTTTAAGTCAAATGATTGTTGGGCTTGTAAAGTATTTAGAGACAAAACTAAAATTATCCCTGAAATATATATTCTCATAATCTTGAATGAATGTTCAAAATTACTTGATGAGAAAGCTGATTAAATAGAATAAAATGTTGAAGTGGACAAATTAGCCATTCAATTACAAAATGGTATTGCAGCCGCAAATTACTGACTTAACCAGCTGATAAACTTACTGGTTTTTTCTTTGCTTACCAGGACTTCCCGGTTAAAATCAAAGGTAAAGACAATACTGAGTTTTCTGTACAGCGCATGGTGAGTTTCCCTGACCGAATTTCTGTTGACCAAAAACTGTCTGTTCACCCTGAAAAAGCTTTCTCCTGCCTTACTTTCCATCTCATCCAGCGTATTGGGTACGACATATTTCTGATGTTGGGTGGTGTAGATGTACGTCAGGTCATTTTCAATATAAATTAAAAATATTTTACTGAAAGAGATCGGGATCAATTGATTTCGATATCTAACCATTAGTGTGCTTACTGTCTTCTTTTGGTAAGCTTCTAAAGCTTCGGTAGTCGCTTTATATTGTCTTGACAAGCTTTCATTTAAAGAATGTCTTAATGATTCAAATTTCTTTAATGATTTTTCTAACAAAGTTTTACTGAACGGCTTTAGGATATATTCAACACCGTTCGCTTTAAATGCTTCTAAGGCATACGCATCATAGGCGGTACAAAATATTACAGGTGTATTAATTTTAACGCTTTTAAATATCTCAAAGCTAAAACCATCTTCTAATTCTATATCACTGAATATAAGATCCACAGTAGGAAAAGTCTGAAAGAATTGTACTGCAAGTTCTACAGAGGGTAATAATGCCTGGATTTCAATTTCCGGATGAATCTCTCTCAACGTTTGGCTTAGATCATTGGCAATTAGCAGTTCATCCTCTATGATTACAATTTTCATCGGATCAATTTAATTTAAAGCTTATAACAAAGTAGTCATTCTTGTCCTCAATCTGCAATGGAATGCCAGAGAGAATTTGGTAGCGTTCTGAAATATTAATAAGACCGCTTCCTATGGAGTGGTCCGAATATTTTTTCTTATGGATAGGATTTGAAATAATCAGCTGCTCATCCAGCTGGTTTACTGATATAATAAGCGGTTGTTTTACGGAAAAATGATTATGTTTTATTGCATTTTCTGCTAACGGCTGTAAAGAGAAGGAGGGTAAGCTTTTTAAGAGATAAGACTCATCGTCAATATTAATATTCCATTGTAATGCTTCTCCGAAGCGCATTTTTTGCATCTGCAGGTAATTCTCAAAAACAGCGAGTTCTTCCTGTAGCGTTGCTGTGATGTTCGGAGATTCAGCGATGGTAGACCGAAGAAAATCTGAAAGCAGTAAAAGATATTTTTCTCCTAACTGATGGTCCTCTTTATAAAGGACCTTCATTGTATTGAGGGAGTTGAATAAAAAATGAGGCTGAATCTGCTGCTTAAGCAAGAGATTTACAGCTTCGGCACTTTTAACTTTTAAGTTGGCATTTTCAAGTTTTGTATTATTTCTTTCCAACTGTACAATAACAAAATTATGAAAAATCATAATTAATGTCGTAAATACAATGCTCTCAATAATGAAAACGGGAAGGGTCTCTTTTTGATATAATAATTGTAGTCTGAATTCTGTGAACGGGCTTGTACCTATATAAATCAAAAGAAACAAAGCAAAGCCGGAAAAATAACTTAAAGTGTATCTGAAAAGTCTGAATTTCAAAATATCATCTGTAAAATATTTTGCAGATGTACGTAGAATCCGGTGGAGAAGATAGCTGCATACTAACATATATAAAAATGTCATAAAAGAAGACAGCAATGTGATTCCTAATGTAGCATCCGAAATCAGGGAAAGAAAGGAAAATATGAGTACGCAGACAATGCTGCTTACGATTATATTACTAATGTAAATCTCCTTTAAGCTGCTTCTTAAAACATTTTTGCCAAAGTTATTGCTCATGTGGGTCAGTTATTAAGTACATAGGCTGAAGGTTACAAATCTATGAAAATTTAATAATGCTATCTTTTCGCTTTAAACGGATTAAATGAAATCCCTACATTGAAGTAGAAAGAAGGGTCCGGCTTTGAATCTAAAACATAATCTTTAAAAGATGCCTGCTTGTCCATTACTCTGGAAGATGGCGATAGCCTGACTCCTGTTTTTAATGAAGCAATAAATGAATTTCCTAAGCGGTGTTCATATAATAATCCTGAATTCAGATCCAACTGCGAAAAAGTGTATGCTCGATCATTATTATAAAGATAAAACATTGTACCTCCTAATTCCGTCCCAACAGACAATCTTCCAAGATGAGAAATGTTTTTTCTTACGTACATCCACTTTGGAAGTATTGCATCGATTACAATACCGTTGCTGAAATGATGCTCATAAGAAAATGAAAGAAAAGCCGGAACAATTGCATTGGGGTCTATAAGCCCCACCATTCCAATGGTCATTTTGGTGTCAGCAGTTGCTTTCAATACCATCGTTGCCGTGACCACCCCCCTTACTCTTTCAAAATTTTTGTTGCTTCCATCCACGGTTGCCACTCCTGAATAAATCATAGTTTTATTAAATAATTTTGAGTAGTACGAAGCATTGAGCGAGGTGGCATGATAATGAAAATCTTCTGCTTGATCTATAATTTGTTTGACGTCAAAAGGGTTGATCGCATCCACCGTTGCTGATAAATAATTATAATTCAATGTTGCACCCATAGACCAGTCTTTCTTCCGTATGATATTTATATTGGATGAAATCTTAACGCTTGAAAGATTATTTACTTTACCTTCAGGAAGAATACCCTGCAAGTACTTAGAAGAAAAATTGTAAGGCATAGACTGTGTATACTCCACATTGATCAGCCTTGCCATTGGAAACTTATTGCTAACCGCTTCTTCGACCTTTTGGGATACTGTTGGAGTATCTGAATTTATGCTGTCTTTTTCCTGACCCATATAAAATTCAGGAAATAGTATAGGAAAAGAAAGTATTAAAATTTTAAGTACAGCTGATTTTGACATATTTTTTTTTTAGTAAGGCAAAAGTATCCTGCATCTAATTAATTATGCTTTAAATTTTTGCTGAAGTGGACAAAATAAGATGTGAGGCTAAAGAAGAATAGTATAGAATATATTGAAGAATAGGAGAAAGCCTGATTTAAAAAAATGATGAATACTTGCCTGCAATTTTATGAAAGTAGTATGTTGCACATTGGAACACATCGATTAAAGACAGTAAAAAATTTATTATACAATTCAAATAACTAAAAAAGTTTCAATTAGGCCTGCTAATTTTTAAATAAATTATATAAAAAAACCGTTCTTCAAGAACGGTGCTCTGTACGTTAAAATCTCTATTTACTAATTTTGGCTCATCATCATCTTTCTGTAGCTATAGATATCTTCAATTGTAACGACAGTCATTCCGTTTTTTTCAGCAAAAAATGCAATTTCTGGAAGCCTTGCCATGCTTCCGTCTTCGTTAGTGAGTTCACAAAGTACGGAATCATCCCCGAGATTAGCCAGCTTTACTAAATCCACACTGCCTTCTGTATGGCCACGTCTTTCAAAAACGCCATCATTTTTAGCAATTAAGGGGAAAACGTGTCCAGGACTTGCAATATGCTCCGCTAACGCATTTTCTGCAATGGCTGCTTGGATTGTAGTCACCCGGTCTTTAGCAGAAACCCCTGATTCCACACCTTCTTTGGCTTCGATGGAAATTGTAAATGCAGTCTGATTTTTAGAATTGTTGGTTTCTACCATCGGGCGCAGATTGAGATGCTTACTTTTCTTTTCAGAAATGCAAAGGCAGACAATTCCGCTGCATTCGCGGATTAGAAGTGCCATATCTTTTTCTGTGATAGTAGAGGCGGGAAAGATGATATCGCCTTCGTTTTCACGGTTTTCATCGTCTACCAAAAGAATTCCTTTTCCCTGTTGTAGTGTAAGAAGTGCTTTTTCTACACGCTCTTTCGGAGTTGTTCCGAATTTTTCTAATAATTTTTCCATGTTGTTTTACTTTAAAAAGTTAAAATACACTTCGGTCATGGAAATGAAATACAACACAGTAATGAGTCTATCGAAATAGCCTCACTGAGTGTTTCATTTTCTTCTCCCATACAGACTGTAACTGTCGGTATTGGAATTTCACCAAATCAGTCCCTTCAAAAAGAAAGGAGTCGCGGACTGTAACCGCCGGTAGGGAATCTCACCCTGCCCCGAAGAAAACTTACCTTAAGTTTAATGTATGTTTGATTTAAATTCTATTCATTATTTTTTAACGTACAGGCTGCAAATTTCAGGAAATTTTTTGAAATGAAAGACTTTTCACTGTAATAATCTAAATAAAGTGATGAAAAGCTTAAGTGGATTTATCATTAAAAAAAAGCTTAAATAACGATATAACTGTATGACTTGAAGTTAGGTGTATACAACATATGATCAACTGTTTTTCTGCAGTAGATATTTATATCAGATGACCTGAAATATAAAATTTATGATTGGAGAGACCTGTATTTAGTTGAGCAATTCCGCTTCGAATGGCTGCAATTACCAAACTTGGAAACGTTAATAATAGATATAAATAATCTCAAAAAACGATCAATAAACAAGTAGTTAAGAATTTTAGAAGTCCCAAATCCAGATTATATAAATAAATTGCCATGCACCAATCCTAAACATCAGAGTATTTCATCGTTAGTCGAAATATATCGGTTGATGTTAACAAATTAGCATGTAAAATAAAAATATAGCTTTATTATTAAAGTAGAATGTAAATTCTATTAATATAAATATTGTAGTATTGCATTTGTTTAATATCTATGCAATTAATATAATTAGAAAATGAGAAATAAATTTACGATTTTATGTACTAGCATCTTTTTATTACATAATACTTTTATAGATGCACAATGTTTTAAAAAAGTTTCGACAGTTTGGGATACTAACATTGCTCTAAGTGAAGATGGGACAATTTGGGAATGGGGAAGTAATAATTCGGGTCAATTAGGTCTTGGAGTTTCTAATTTTCAGGATAGAAATACTCCTTTCCAGCTTACAACTTCAAACGATTGGAAGAATGTAATTTCATACTATCGTACCACCATGGCTCAAAAAAATGACGGAACATTGTGGGCATGGGGGAGTGGTTCTAACGGAATTTTTGGCAATGGCTCCAGTGGTATTACAAATTATATTTATGTTCCAACTCAAGTAAACACAGTACCTTATGACAAGATATTTAAGGGGTTTGAAACTTCTTTTGCAATTAAATCAGACGGAACACTTTGGGGGTGGGGATATAATTCAGATGGTCAAGTTGGTGTAGGCAGTAGTCCATTTAATGTATTAGTGCCGACTCAGGTAGGAGCTGATACAAATTGGCAACATATTTCAGGAAGCTTATATCATACAGTAGCAATTAAAACTGATGGAACTCTTTGGTCTTGGGGTGCAAATGGTGGTGGAACTTTGGGAAATGGAACTACTATCAGTACAAGCCTACCTGTTCAAATAGGAACAGGAAATACTTGGAAAGACATTTCATCATCTAGTCATACTCTAGCATTAAAAACAGATGGAACTTTATGGGGATGGGGAGGTAATAGTTATGGACAGGTAGGAGATGGTACTACAGTAGATAAAATTATTCCTACCCAAATCGGAACTGATAATGATTGGAGACAAGCAAGAACTTCGAATGAAAGCAGTTTTGCTATCAAAAATGACGGAAGTTTATGGGCATGGGGTCGAAATGAAGGTAGACTTGGGGATGGTACAATGCAGCAGAAACTTGTACCGACACGAGTCGGAAATTCATATGAATGGCAAGATATTGAATGTGGAGGAAGTCATTGCATTGCAAGAAAACAAGATAATTCTATTTGGACATGGGGATATAATAATAGAGGACAATTAGGTAACGGCACCTTTTCAAATAATTTCATACCAACTATGATTAAAGGCCCATGTTCTTTACTAGGTACAGAAACTGCAATTACTTCATTTCAACATCTGAAGATATTTCCTAATCCCGTATCGGAATATTTAAACTTCTCAAAAGAAATAAAAAATATTAAAATTTATGATATTAATGGGATATTGGTGAAAGATGTACAGAATATTAATAATAATAAAATAAATTTATCCTCCCTCGATACTGGTGTATATGTTATTGAAGCACTAACATCTGATGAAAAAATTTTTAAAGAAAAATTTATAAAAAGATAAGTTAATATTTAAAACAATATAAATTTTGCATTATTATGTAAATTATTGTTATTCAATTTATAAGTATTAATAGATTTTGTTGCTATACAAAAACAGTAATCTATAAGTTTAGGAAAGTATTTTTATAATAGATAAAAGCACGAAAAAGTTGGCTAATAACGGCTTCAAATAATTTAATAATTCTCAAAAACGATTGTTTTCACCATAATATGTATAAAGTTAACGAACATCAAGGATGAAAAATGTTATTAAGTGGATCTCGATCATTTCTTATTTATTAATCATTTTGGCAGGATGGATGAGTGGAATCCCATTTATTATATGGTTAATATTTACAGCCTTTGACTTTGGAAATATTGACCAATTGTTTGCTATATTTGGACTTGTAGGAATCATTTTAAACCTAATTAAATGGAAAACCAGTACTAATATTACTATTTTAAGTTTTATACTTATGTTATCACCAATCATTAGCAGGTTGCTACAAGTTCCAATTGAAATGTTCGACTATTTAGCATTTCAAATTCCTCTGATGATTTTTATATTAACCTATTTAACTTATATCATAATTAATGCAAGAGAGAAGACTGTTGGGAAGGATTTGCAATAAGTGGTGATAAATAAAACGTTAGCAGCAGCTTCGTAAATCTCAAAAAACGATAATATAGGACTTATGTGTATTCTGTTCATCCAAAGAATGTTTAATTTAACCGAAAAATTGTTAGTAGCTTTAAATTAAACAGGTACTTAATATTTGGAATTTGTTTCTAAATCATATTATAACAAGGGTAATGAATAAATATTTAAAAGGATGTTCGATCATCTTGGGAATTTTGCTCTTAGGCATTATAAGCATAATAATATGGTATAATTATGATGCAGCTAAAAGGCGACAACAGGCCAAGATAGATGCCGTCAAATATTCTGAAATCTGTGAACAGACTGAGTTTGTAACCGGCAAGCCCTATGTAACATTAACCGGCTTTGATAGTTTGGAGGTCAACAAGGTAAGGTTTTTACTTATACGGCAAGGCATGGCTGTGCGAGATACTTTAACATCTCCACATCCAGAAGCAATTTATGAGTCTGTAAGCATTCAAATCCCTTTTGCAGCATTTAAAAAAACAGATACCATAGTAATGCAGGTTATCGGCGAACATGAATATTTTTTTCAGGTCTCTGACTTTCATCATTATGCTTACTTACATTATGGCATGATGGGCTATCTGGGTACTTATGATTGCCGTTTTGATGATCATCGTTTTTTAGTCAATGGTAAAGCAAATAACGGTCAGCTACGTAAAAAGGATGGGCTTGCTACTTTAGATTGGAAAAAGTAAATACAAAAGTATTAAAGAGCTTTTTGAAAAATAAGCTTTTACAAACCAAAATATATTTTTAAAGTTAAGTCTTAGAAACGATAAAATTTAATCGTCGTTTCAACCATTGCAGAAACATCAGCCATATGAAGTTACTTGAAAAATGTGATAATGCATTACAGGAATTGTATAAATTTTCGGAGGATATTTTATATTTGGGAGAACCTATCACAGCTTCTCGAATAGAAATTTTGGAACAAGAAATTGGATATAAGCTACCGGAAGAATTTGTTTATATTCTAAAAAAACATAATGGTATTATTCTTTGTGGTACCGAGGTTTATGGATTAGCATCAGAATTAAGAGGACGCTCTTTAGATATTATTTATAAATTCGAACATTTTGAAGTTGAAAATCCAATGCCCGTCTATTTTTTTCCATTTTCACCTGATGGACGGGGAAATCATTATTGTTTAGATTTGTCTAAAGCGGCTGGCGGAATGTGCCCTGTAGTATTTTGGCAATGGGATTTCGAATACAATGATTTTGATAGTGTAGAAGTCTCAAATAATAGTTTTACTGAATGGGTCAATGAAGTTTTGATCGAGTGGACTAAGGAAACTTATAATTATGATGGTACTGAAAAATAAGAATTATATATTCTATTTGATTTGGTATGTGTATTTAATGCATAAGATTCTTTAACAAATTGTAGATTATATCCGTGTCAAATAAATCTTAAAAAATGGAAGTACGCAAGAAAAATAAAATAGAACTTCTATTGATGGTAAGGAGTATTTATGGTGGATAATGAGTATTATAATAAAATGGGATGCCATGATTAACTCTTATTTTTTTATTACTTTTATATAATACAACTGATCAGTGTTGAAATCTACATGCCAAATTCCATTTTCATCCGAGTTTATAAAAAATTTGTAATAATATGGTTACTATAAAAATCAAACGTGAAAAAATGAATGCTGTATTTATGAAACATCATTTGAAAGGTCTGCCCTTCGATGCGGTGATTCATCATTTCAGCAAAGAAGATTCAAATGAACATATACATGATCATCCATTCAGTTTTACAACTCATATTTTAAAAGGCAGTTATATTGAACGCATTTATGAGATCCATAAAGATGGAAGCTATACTTCCTCTCTATACCATAGGACCGAAGGAACTTCTCATTTTGTTCCGGCAAATACAATCCATGAAATTATCGAACTTCCAGAGGAGGAATGCTTTACTCTTATAAGACCTGGGGAAAGAGAAAAGGAGACTTATTTCTATAGATTCGAGGAAGGTATGGTTTTTACTAGGAAATGGAACCAACGTAAATTTAGAGAATTAATTCGATCCAAATAAAAAGATACATTTCGTAAAATATCAAATTTGTTTTTTCTTAGATACTTCATATATTTTTGTACTGGACGCTAGCCGAACTTTGCTGGAACCATAACATTGCACAATCGCAGTTTTATGTCTGCAACAAGGAGTTTATGGAGGCAGGAAAGAAGCGTCTAAATGTAGATGTCGCTCGCGAGACTACGAGTGATGACGTATCAGACCTGAAGAAGGAAAACGCTCGTTTGAAAGAGATCGTAGCTGACCTAGTCGTTCGTTATGATATTGTAAAAAAAGTTTGAGATTATCAGCCGCCGAGAAATACGAAATCATTCAAACGGTGACCAGGAGTGAAATTGGTGTGAAGCGAACCTTGGAAAGTTTTGGAATCGTCAGAATAGTTTTACAAATGGTTTCAAAGCTACCTCGAATACAGCTATGATGGCTTGGAAACTACCAAAGTACAAGCACAAGACAATAGAACAGCATTCCTGAAAGACAGAAAGATTTGGTGGTAGAAATCGCTTTGGAACATACCGAATTGTCTGCAAGGGAACCGGCCTACAAAATTACCAATGAGCAAGGTGTTTTTATTTCAGAATTAGTGTTTACCGTATTTGAAGCAAAGAGACTTAATCCGCGCACCGAATCATTTTCTTCTTTCAGCAGCAAAATGAGTTAAAAGACAAAACGGAATTTGTGCATCAAATGTGGCAGACAGATTTTTACCTATTTAAAGATCATTGGCTGGGGATGGTACTATCTGAGCACGATTTTGGACGACTATAGCCGCTACATTATTCACTGTGAGCTATGCGACTTGATGAAGGCCGAAGATGTGAAACAAACGGTGGACACATCCATTAAAAAAGCGAAATTAAAAACCAAAGCTAAACCGAAACTGCTCTCAGATAACGGTTCCTGCTACGTCTCCAATGAGCTGAAAATCTACCTTCAGGATATTTTATCTCTGATTATCATAAATAATTTTCAGAAAACATAATTGTCGCATAGTATTTGTATGACATGTGAGGCAGCAAGCCGTTTTTTATCAGGCTATATAAATATGCGTTGCGTTAGGGATTATACTATGGGGACAATATTTATATTAGAAGATGAGGACAGCATTCGCGAATTGTTGGAAGTGGTCTTCGATATGGAAGGCTATAAGGTGATATTTACTTCAAATATTACTGAATTTAATAAGTTGCACACCAACTATAATGTAAATCTCTATCTGCTAGATATCCGGCTTGCGGACGGCTCAGGTATCGATGTCTGTAATAATTTGAAAGCAAATACTGACACTGCTGATATTCCTGTACTTTTAATGAGCGCACATGCCAAAATTAATGAAATTGAGAAAGTATGTAGCCCGGATGCTTTTATTTCCAAACCTTTTGATCTTGATAATATAGTGGCAATAGTATCAAATCTACTAGGAAAATTTTAATTGGTGGTTCAATGTTATCGTTCATCTTTTACATTAAAAATAGATTATATCGTTAACAATTTTCAATAAACCCTGCTGTTCAAGGCATTTGATGCATGGCATTATTTGTTCGATATCAACATTTGTTAAATCGGCGATTTGCTGTAACTTCAGCCTAACCTCATAAGAGAATATCTCCTGATCAGCCTTCTCATATTTCAAATTGTGAAATAGCTGCTGAATTTTGAGTTTCGGGCTATCTGTGATGAAAAAGCGGTTCGTAAGCGGCCGCGGATATGAATCATTTGAAAGGTGTTTTAAAATCTTTAACATCAAAGATTTATCCTGCTGTATCATCTTATTAAAGTGCTCTTTGTCCATTACAAGGATACGACAGTCGGTAAGTGCTAATGCATTGTGAAGTAAAGGCATTTCAACGAACATTGAGTACAGACTTATCTGTTCACCTTTTCTTAACAATTGAAAAGTCATATCTAGGATATTAAATCCTGTGGAAAATAGCTTGACAACGCCGTCAACTATCTGATAATAATGATTTTGAAAGCTTCCGTGATTAAAGATATAGGATCCTTTTCTGAAAGTCTTTTCTACCGCGCCATGAAATCTTAAATATTTCTCATTGATCATCCTGCTATTTTTAAATTTGTACTGAAGCTAAATATTTCTGTTTCTTTTTTATTTATGATTGACCTCATAAATTGATACTCATTATCTTTATGGTACGATTGATGTAAAGAGATAGATCAGAAAGATGCCGACCAATACAACCCCCTGCATGATGTTAGTCTTTCCTGTCGCTAACGATACTGTAATAATAAAGAGGGAAAGTCCCAGTAATACTGTTGATTTTATATCGATCCCCAAGGTCATTCTAATACCACTGATGACCGAAATAATGGCGATGGCAGGAATGCTGAGACCGATACTTGCCAGAGCAGAGCCGAATGCCAGATTGAGAGAAGTCTGTATCTCATCATTTCGGGCCGCCCTTACGGCAGCAAGAGCTTCAGGCAGTAAAACGATCCCAGCAATAATAATTCCCACTACGGATCTGGGCGCCCCAACTGCCACCACTAGATATTCGACGTCCTTCGAAAGCAGCTTGGCCATCATCACGACAACTCCCAAACTGACAAGCAGCATAAAACCACTAATATAGCTGCTTTTGCCGGTAACTTTTATCTCAGTCTCATTATTATGAGCAGTACTGTCTTTCTGTGGGAAACGGAAAAAACTGCGGTGCCTGATCGTCTGCACCATGGTGAAACCAAGGTATAGGAACAGACATGTCACTGCAATAAAAAGCAATTGAAAAGAGGTATATTCCCCACCTCCATGACTCACCGTATAATTTGGCAGGATCAATACGAACACCACCACTGCTGTCAGAGTGATCAAAGCTGTGCTCACGCCTTTTAAAGTAAATGCCTGTTCCCTGTATCGAAGAGATCCTATTACGATGCATATACCGATAATTCCGTTTAGAATAAACATTACTGCTGCAAATACGGTATCTCTGGCCAAAGTAATGGTCTCAAGACCTTTGGCACCCATCATGATGGAAATAATCAGCCCCACCTCAATAACAGTGATTGCAAACGCAAGAAGTAGCGTACCGAAAGGTTCGCCCAACCGGTGTGCCAAGACTTCGGAGTGGTAAACTGCAGTAATCACGCTTCCCAGTAACAGGACAGCTAGCAGGATAGAATAATAGCCTGATGAAAAGATGAAACTCCCGAAATACAAGAGCCATGATAGAACCGGTACGACAATCGTCCAATACCGCAAATATTTATTTTGATTCATAACGAAATGCAATTTAATTTCCCACGTGGTAATGGCTTATTTCTATTTGAACTGTAGGAATACTATATCACCAGTATCCGCAGGTCTGGATTCGTCCCTAAATCATTGACTGATTTGATCGTTCCATGCAATGAAACTCTAGAATTCACCTTTACATAAATATCAAATCTGAGGTCTTTAATGCCGTAATTGATCTCAAGGCACATATTCTACACCAATGCGATTTGCTTCCACCAATAAGGGATCAGCGAAAGGGTCAGGTACCCATAAGCGATAATGGATCCGTAAGGTCTTTATTAGATGTCCTGTCTTAATACATGTGTATCCGCTGGTGGTATAGTATGTCATCTGCAAAGCGGTCAATATGCTTCTGGCCGATGATATGCCAGTGTGAAATTCCGACATTACTCCCTCCAGTAATACTCTTTGTAATTATTGATAATCCGCATTACGTTTTTTGATTAATAGTTCAATGCCAAAGAAAAATGTGTTCTTAAAGAAGATAAAAAGCCTCTCGCACAGTGCGGGAGGCAGGTAATACAACTAACAATAAATTATTATATGGATCAGATTATGCCAGTTTAACGTTGATGGCGCTTAAACCTCTATCTCCTCTCTGTACATTAAAAACAACCTGATCGTTCTCACGAATGCCTATTGAAACGAGTCCTGAAGTATGTACAAAGATATCTACGCCACCTTCTGACGGCGCGATGAAACCGAAGCCCTTTGCTTCGTTGAAAAATTTTACGGTGCCTTTTTGCATTGTAATAAATTAAAAATTAATATAATGGTATCTGTATACTTTACAGATTTCATTTTTGTTGTAAATTTTGATAAATAGGACAAAATGTAATTTTATACTATCTGCCTGTCATTCTACGTGGCTCAGTGATATTATGAATAAGACATCTCAGGGTCTTGGCCTGCAATATCGCATCATTTTTTAAGACCAAAGGAATCATCATTCTCAATATCATTAAAAATCGGATCTATAAACGGGGGAACTGTAGAAGCAAGACCGATCGTTGTCATAGGACCGGTTAAGCAAAGGCAGGAACCTTTCTTTATGAATACTTTGCAAATGTAGATGAATATTAACTAAAAATAAAAATTATAAACAATTGGTTATCATTATTTTATTCGTACATTACGCACACATAAAATTATTTGCACAGTGCGGATGATCAAAATTCCGTAAACATGCAGACCTTCTCAACTACACCACAGACCGTGTCCCAGATGATCGACAAACATTCCTTACCTCAGGTTCGTATCGCTTATTTTATCATGATACATCAGCGACCCGAGGCCTTTAAGATGTTGTTTGAAAAAATATATACCCACGATCAATTCTAGCTGATACATATTGAGCGCAGAGCAAGTTCCGACACAACAGATGCGATTCAGGATTATATTGTTCAGTATCCTAATGTATACATCCTGGAAAGTATGAATATCGTATCAGGAGACTTCAGCATCATCCAGGCAGAGCTCAATGCAATGGAATTTCTACTCAATGCCAGTAAGCAGTGGGATTATCTGATCAACTCAAGCGGAGAGGACCTTCCCTTGAGGTCTCAGGATATCATCAGGCAGTTTCTCACGGTCAATGCAGGAGAAATTATATTTTCTACTACGATCAGAAATTTTACAGACCGGACACGTTGCGCAGGATTCAGAATCACTTTACTGAACTGACCCACACAATGTCCGCATTGATGTACAGACGAGAGTTCATGAAAAACGTTAAACCCTACATAGGTGGAAAATGGTTTATCTTTACCCTTGACACTTGCTCCTTCTTCACAACTAATGAGAAGGTAATGGACTTTGAAGATTATTATCTGCATACCCTGCTTCATGTTGAGTCGTTCTTGCAGACCGTTCTTATGAATACAGATTTCAATGATATTATAGTGAATGATGACAAAAGGGCAGTTTTTGCACCTCCATTAATAGGGAAAGAAAATTACTACCACCAGTTCCTGAAATTCCTGGCAGAGAGTAACAGCCTCTTCATCAACAAGCTTACAGACATACATGATGATCGAATAATCGAATATATGGAGGGTAAAATGCACTACATAAGCTCAGTGAATTCAAAATAATAACACGAAAAATTATTCAGGTCTTATTTTGCTTTTCTGGACCTTTCCTCTTATGTGTCAATTTTTAAAGAGGTTTGAGATTATTTTAATGCAGTTTGTACGTCTTCAAACCAACTTAGACATTTTAGTTTAAATCCTTAAGGAGGATTTTCGATTTATAAACTTACTAATTTTTGTTGGTTATATATTTGTCTTCTTTTTCGGATGGATTCCGCTTTTGTTTGCTTTCTTTTTTCCAAAATCTGTTCTGATCTTCCGAAGTACACATCTGCTGGAGTGAGGTTATTTATCGACTCGTGATAGCGCTTGTTATTGTAGTTTTCTACAAACTTCTCCAGTGCCTGGATGAGTTCCTCGGGATGATAAAAATGATTTAGTTTCACTACATTTTTCATCGTTCTGTGATAACGTTCAATCTTGCCCTGGGTCTGCGGATGCATTGGTTTTCCGTGAACCTGTTTCATCCTTAAATCGTCTTTCAGATAGCTTTTCAACTCATTGGAGACGTAGCAGGAACCGTTGTCCGAGAGCAGTTTCGGTTTGGCTTTGGTCTTTAATTTTGCTTTTTTAATGGCTGTGTCCACCGTTCGTTTCACATCTTCGGCTTTCATTGAGTCGCATAGCTCCCAGTGAATGATGTAGCGGCTGTAATCGTCCAAGATCGTGCTCAGATAGTACCATCCCCAGCCTATGATCTTGAAATAAGTAAAATCTGTCTGCCACATTTGATGCACAAATTCCGTTTTGTCTTTGAACTCATTTGCTGCCGAAAGAAGAAAATGATTCGGTGCCGGGATTAAGTCTCTTTGCTTCAAAATCCGGTAAACACTAGATTCTGAAATAAAAACACTTTGCTCATCGGTAATTTTGTAGGCCAGTTCCCTTGCAGATAATTCGGTGTGTTCCAAAGCGATCTCTACTACCAGATCTTTCTGTCTTTCAGGAATGCTGTTCCATTGCCTATGGTTTGTTCTTTTCGTAGTTTCCAAGCCATCATAGCCGTTTTCCAAGTAGCTTTGATACCATTTGTAAAAGCTGCTTCTAGCAATTCCAAAACTTTCCAAGGTTCGTTTCACGCCGAGTTCACTTGTGGTTACCGTTTGAATGATCTCGTATTTCTCAGCTGCCGATAATCTCATATATTTCCTGTATTTATCGATTAATCCAGCCTGTCTAAACTTTTTTTTACAATGTCATAGCGAACGACCAGATCAGCTACGATCTCTTTCAAACGTGCATTTTCCTTCTTCAGATCTGATACTTCATCACTCGTAGCCTCGCGAGCGACATCTCCATTTAAGCGCTTCTTTCCTGCTTCCATAAACTCCTTGTTCCAGGCATAAAACTGCGACTGTGCAATATTATGGTTCCTGCAAAGTTCGGCTACGGAAGTCTCCGCTCGAAGACCTTCCATCACGATTAAAATCTTTTGCTCTGCAGTGAATATTCTGCGGGTGTTCTGCCGAATATCTTTTACGAATTTCTCGGTCGGTTTCTTTTTCGGTGTTGCCATAATTAAAATTACTCTTTTTATGAAAACACTCCTTAAATTTTTAATGTCTAATGTCCACTTTTTGCTGACGATTTACATATATAAAATGATGTGATTTTCATCTTGTCAAGCTACTGCCAAAGCAAACCTTTTAAACAGAATCTGTTTCTCAGTATATGATAGCTCTTATTGCTAAACGATCATAAATATGCTAAACAATCATAAATTTTGAGACACGTCGCGGTTGTTCATATCGAATAAAGTGCGCTCCATTTCTTAGGTTTCATTCCAAAATGCTTTTCAAACAGCCTCCCGAAATAACTTAGGTTCGAAAAGCCCAATCGATATCCTGCTTCTGAGACAGACAATTTCTCCTCACGGATGAGCCTGGCCGCTTCCTGCATACGAAGATGCTGGTGATACTCTAAGAGTCCCTTTCCAAAGACCTGTGCAAAGAGCTTTCGTAATTTAAGAATATTCATTCCAGCGATGGCCACCAGTTCATTTTGCATTAATTGACCGTCCAAAGATGAAGATATTCTGTCACGTACTTTGTATAAAGCCTGTATTTCTTCACTTCGCAAGCTTTGATAGGTCATATATTGTCTTTCCAAAAGATTTTTGAAAAGAAGGAAAAGCAGCTGTAAGACCTTAATCTTGCAATAGAACTCGGGAAGGACGGTTACTGATGAAATATCGGCGATATCATTGACCACGTCCGCCATTTCAGGTGACATAAATTCCTCAATTAAAAGTGTTTTTTCATCATTGAAGAGATATTCAAACTTGCTTTGGTCATAACCTATGCAATTTTTAAGATAACCAAGTCCGATCAGGATCGTGACCTGAGTGATGTTGATACCCTCTGGAAATATAACCTCGCTCTCCAGGTGGAGTGGTGCTATGCGAACATGAGGCTGAGCTAATGATATTTTTTTTTCCTGTGAAATCTCAGTTGGACGTTTGACGATGTTCTGAAAAGAAAACATCAACCCTTTTCCAATGATATCGATAGGTTTCCTTGAGTATGAAAATGTTCTATCTGCCATTAGCGATCTAACCATGACCATCATTTCAGGAAGCATATCAACGATGTAGAACTCATTGAGTTGTAAATGATGAAGCTCTTTGTCAAATTCCGAAACCGGGATGCCCAGCTTGCTTGCCAACTGAAGCATTTTTTGTTGGTTCTTATATATGCTCATATCTTTATGGACTATTTTTATTGCGAAAGGAACTATTTTTATTCCTAATGTAATAATAATTTTGCAACATAACATTATAAAAGAATTAAAATGAAAAAAAATATTCTTATCGCAGGAGGCGGCATCGCTGGGTTGACAGCAGCAAGGTTCCTTTCTTTACAAGGACATGAAGTTACAGTGATCGATCGGGTATCATCCTACACAAAGACGGGCTTTCTAATTTCACTGAAAAGTTTTGGTGTCAAGATTATGGATGGACTGGCACTGACAGACAGACTTAGAGCTGCGTCTTCTCCTTCTGAATCTGTCAGTTTCATGGAAAGGAATGATGAGGTTATACAAAAGATCAGCTATGAAGAAATGAATAAAAATATCGAACGTTCGATACTGATCTCACGGGGTGGGCTCCACCACGTCCTTTACGAAGATATTATAGATGAGGTGAATATACTATTCGGTACCACGATCTCCAGTCTTATCCAAAAAGGAAATAATACTGTCGTTGCATTATCTGATGGAACTGAAATGGAAGTGGACCTGGTCATTATATCCGAAGGATTGCGCTCCCCAACACGTGACAGATATTTCGAAAATTCAAAATTGGAAGATTTCAATACATTGTACCTGGGTGGAAAACTGCAGTTGGAACATTCTTATGAGATCGGTTCTTTTAAGATCTATATTGACGTCAATAAAATGCTTTCCATTTATCCGATTGCAGATAATGAGATCGCAATCCAGTGCTATATCCGTCATACGGGAGACTTGTCGACCATTCGAGATCATATCCCTAATCTCTTAAAAGATTCGTTCACCGAATATAGTATCGAAGTGCGCGAATTACTTGATCATTTTAGCGATAACAGAACAATGTTTATCGATAAGATGGGTATGATAACAGCTCGTGATCTGGTGAATGGAAATCTTGTATTGTTAGGGGACACGGGCTATTGTCCGACCGCTTTATCGGGGATGGGCGCATCATTGTCGATCTATGGGGCTAAAGCATTGGCACAATTCATTGGTGAAAATCCTAATGACCTATGTTTGGCGCTCAAGAATTACAATACCTTAATGCAGCCGATCATTGGGAAATTTCAAGGAAATGCAAGAAATAATGCATCTTCATTTATTCCGGCAAGTAAGGAAAAGCTTGATAATTTCGTTACGGCTTTCAGCGAAGCATCCGAAATGGATCTGCAGCATATCATGACTGATCCGATCGTATTGACGGAGGATCAGATGAATTTCAAAATAGGATAATGATGAAGTTAAATAAAATACTCTCAGTGATTGCAGGAATTGTGACCATCGGACTTTTAAGTTCAGTATTTGCTAAGATTCAAGGTGCATTGTTTCCAGCCTCTTTGGAATTGTTTGACCGGATGTCATGGTCATTTTCCGATAATATTCAACTGGTCCTTAAATTAATATGCGTTTACAGCAGTTGCATTTTGGGAGGTATGGCAATATCATTTTGCGGAGGAGCTAGTAGGCAGCATTATATCGTATCAGGAGCCATTATGCTCGTAGTGGGCTGGTTATGGCTCAATACCGCTCATCCAGTATGGTTTTGGGCATTATTGATTGCAGGGATATTGCCTTTTATTATGATCGGTAATAAATTGCCATAATTTTTATTGTAAGTAATAAAATAATGAAATATGTATGTTGCCATTTAAAGATTTATTACTTGTTTTCCTTGGATACTACCCAAAGAGTAGAGAAGTCCACTCTCTCTCTCTCAGAATAATTCCGAAAGTTTTTATGGCGAGGCATTATTAAAGATTATAAATCTGTTTTAACTCTCATATTAATAAAGATTATCGTTAAAAAAATTTTTTAAATAATATATATCAACCTGAGATTACAGCCTTATGATGATACTTTAAATACTAAATCCGGCATTCTTTTATTCTGCAATTATGTTAACATTCATTTGAAAAAAAATACATTAATTCCATGAAATCATACTATTCATATATTAGTATAAGTACAAAAACAAAAAAGAAAAGTAAACCGCCTTGCTTTGAAGGCAGCGCAATATCTTGTCCTAAAGCCATAAGTCGGATTTTACTGCGATGTACAATGGATTCCCAAAAACCACATTTTTAGGGCCATCATCAGCAGATCGGCCTGATATTCTTTGATCTCTTTTGCAATTTCTGTAATCACAGTGTTAAACCTCACATTTTTATAATAGCAATTAATTCCCTGTGACTTTTGGTCTATGGCATTAGTTGCCACGAAATCTGAATTTTTGGATTTTAATTATTTCATTGCCTTGGTAAACTGAAGATCTCCATCTCCGCTTTAAGGCGTTCTGCTGCCTCTCTTATTCTGACCAAAACTTTGTCAGGTATTTCTTCAGCATCACAAGCAAATAATAGCTTGGTGACATTATCAAATCTTGCATTCATCGGTATCGCTTATTAATATGCAGGTTATATGAGTCTTTTATTTCTGTAGGTCAGTGGAAATTATTTTTTGATAAAGTAAGTGGCCAGGTCCGTATTGGAGAAATCTGTAAATCCTGTTTGCCTTAGTAGTGTCACAAGTTGCCCGCGATGATAGGTTGCATGATTGACAAAGTGGGGAAAGTCTGCCAAAACATCATTTCTCCTTTTATCCCGCTTGGATATATAAAAGTCACAGGTTGATGGTAATATTCCTCGGAATAGTTTTCTATGAACTTTAAAAGTTCTGCGGATGCATTTTCCCAGATATCGATCAGTTCGTCTTTTGTACCATTAAAATTGCCCGACAGGTAAATAGGATTTGGGTCTTTTCTCCAGAAGTCAATCCATATTTTTTTGGCACTTACCATATGGACGGTCGTTTTTTCAATACTGCTGAAACTACTTGGAATCGTTTGTTCCCATTGTGATTCGGTGATTTGCCTAAGCCATTCAATAATGATGCGGTCTGTCCAGTTATTGTATTTGGCTAATTCTGTAAAATACTTTTTTGTCATTATCCTTACGTTTAATTTTGACACAAAGTTAGCTTGGCAGTATCGTGTTTAATTATGGTTGATCGGTCAAATGCTGTCGGGATTCGGTCAACTTTTGGTGTTGAAATTCTTTAGGGCAAATGCCAAAGGCCTGCTTGAAGGATTTTGAGAAGCTGGAGTGGTTTTCGTAACCTACTTTGAAAAACACTTCGCTTGGATTTTCATTTTGCTGCAACAAAAATTTTGCTAATTTCATTTTTTGCTGCAGTAGGTATTTACTTGGTGTTTCGCTGTAGAGTTTTATAAATTTACGGTTGAAAGTTGAAACGCTCATGTGGCACAGAAATGATAATTCCTCTACTGTAAGATTGTTGCTGATATTAAGTTCCACGGTTTTCCTTATTTCAAAATCAGCATAATTTTCTTTCATCTCAGTGTTAAAACAAAGAATTTCATGCGGGTATTTTTCAAGCAGGTGAAGCATTAATTCTTCAAATTTCAATTCTAACAATTTGTCGGAAAAAGAATCGGGTTTTGTTTGGACAAGTTTGAGTGACGTAATATAGTTCCTGATAAAGTCGTCTTTTTCGAATACGACAAACGGTTTTTTTTCCTTAACAGTTTGAGATTTTGGAATCTTGTCAAGTAAAGAAGCATATTTTACTAAAAAATTTGAAAATGCTGTATTATCAAATAATAGCATCGTGCTCACGTAGCTGTTTTTTACAGGGATTTTTTCTGTCATGATACAGTTTCCTGATGACAGTATGACAAGTTGATCGTCAATGATAGTTGTTGCCTCATTTGCATAATACACTACTTTTTCCCCTTGTTCCAAAAATGAAATAAGATGATGAGGCAGAAATATTTTATTTCTGGGAGCCTGTTTGTTAGAAGTATAAGTTAATGTCTTTATCATATTTCTAAATTAGGTTATGGATTCAAATGTGTTCTATTAAATGTCTATTGTGATAATAATGATTCTGTGGCTTGGCACAGGGATAAGGATAGCAGATATGGAACGTATGGTCAACTCATTCATCAAGTTTGGACATACAAGAAACTTTGACGTTAGTCAGAAAGACCATCATAAAAGCAAATACATGCTGCCACTTCCCAACAGTTCCTTGCTCATTATGGAAGGAGATCTGCAAAAACATTGCGTAGATAGGATTGTCAACTCTACTATACCAGTAAAAGAACGTATCAATCTAACCTTTTGTCTAATCCAAGAACTTTGACCATTAAGATTGAGCGGATCTTTGACATTCAAGCAATGACGCGTTGTCCATGGATCGACCCCCAATCTGCTATTATTGGTCAGTTGACTAAGAGATTATCCATAGTCTGTGATCCGGTATTCAACAGCGACAGGTGCTCTAGTGAGCACATGGCGATCGATTAATTCATTTATTTCCAGATCCTTCAACTCGCGGTTAAGCATCTTCCAGGAAATTCCGTTGACCTCTTCAGCAATTCTTAGTATCGCATCGGCTTGTAGCAGAAGCACTCAATAACAGACATTTTCCATTTTCCGTTTAAAATTTCCATTGTATCGCTAATCGCCAATATTTTTTGGCTGCAATCTTTAACTAAATCAAATTCTTGTTCCATACCGTTCATTTGGTTACCGTTTGTCACTATAACTTTTTGTTACTTTTATACCAATTGAATATTCAGTCTATTGTCATCAGTTGAACGACCTCCTAAAGTGCAATAGGCGATTTTTCAAATAAATCCGACTCCACTAATCCCAGTTCAATAATTTTGACACTAATATCAGATTGTGCCAATTCGTATGAAAGACTTCACTCCAAATAGATCCTAATGGAAAAGCTTACAAACCGGCGATCGACCGGCTGTAATGGACAGACCATATTTTTCGCTCTGAAGTATGAAATAAAACCTCTGGCAATAAGTATTACACCAAATAAATTATTTTATATCTGATATTCAATTTGTTGTTCAGAGATGTCTTCCAATGGTTTCAAAAAGCTATTAATTTACATTCAGGAATACAGTATCGGAGATGGAATTAGGACCTCCTTGATCAAAATTTAATGATTATTAGTGTGATCTTAATAATATGACTGGTGGCGACCTAACAGGTCTTCAGCATCATTTTATTATCTCACTTCAAAAATATAGGTCTTACCTTTCTCAGTATTGAAATCGAACACCTTCGTTTCAGGGATTTCGAATCCTTTCAGTTCCGCTTTCCCAGATGTTAAAGGCGTTTTAATTGCATTCACTTGATAATATTCATTAGGATTTTCTCCTTTTGCTAGACGAAACTGATTTTTTGAAGATATTAAGGATAATTTCGCATCAATTTTTATTCTTGCATTTCCACCTAAAGTAGATTTTATGTTTAATTTCGTCAGCCTAGAATTTTTCCAGTCCATATCGATCTCAAAACCGCCTCTGGCTTTCAAGCCTTTCACGGAACCGTTCGGTAATGCATCAGGAAGTGCTGGAAGAAGGTATAAGTAGCCGTCGTAACTTTGCAGTAACATCTCCGCGATCCCTGAGGTACACCCAAAATTTCCATCGATTTGAAACGGTGGATGTGCATCCAAAAGATTCGGGTACGTTCCTCCAGATTGACCTTTGGTCTCCATCGGAGCAGGTGTCAATTGGTCTGAGATCAATTTAAAAGCTCGGTTTCCATCCAATAGTCTTGCCCACCAGTTTACCTTCCAGCCCATAGACCAACCTGTGGACTTGTCACCACGGTAAAGCATTGAATTTTTTGCAGCTTCAGCCAGGTCAGCATTCCTGAAAGGCGAGATCTGTCCTGAGGGAAATAAACCGTACAAATGCGATATATGCCTGTGTTTGTCATTGGTTCTGTCCATATCTTTCAGCCATTCCTGCAATTGGGCGTGCTGCCCGATCTGCATTGGCGGAAGTTTGCTTAAAGCTGTTTTAACTTCATCAGAAAGGACTTTATCTTCATTAAGGATTTTTGAAGCATTAATAAAGTTGTTGAAAACATCAAAGACCAATTGGTTGTCCATCGTAGTTCCAGCCGTGATTCCCACACTTTTCATATAAGTGTTCTCGGGCGACATCGAAGGGGAAACCACCAGATATTGCTTGGAAGGATCTGGCTGAAGAACATCAAGATAAAATAATGCAGCACCTTTCAAGACATCATAATTCTTTTTCAGGAAAACTTTATCTCCGGTGTATAAATAATGGTTCCACACGTGCTGTGTGAGCCAAGCGCCACCCATCGGCCACATTCCGTAGAAACCACCATCCACGATTCCTGTGATTCTCCAGAGATCGGTGTTATGATGCATATTCCAGCCTCTGGCGTGGTACATTTCTTTGGCAGATTCTTGCCCGGTAATTGATAGGTCCTGGATCATATCAAACAAAGGCTCGTGCATTTCGCTGAGGTTGGTGTTTTCTGCCGGCCAGTAATTCATTTCTGTATTGATATTGACCGTATATTTGCTGTCCCAAGCCGGATTCAGTTGATAATTCCAGATTCCCTGCAGGTTTGCAGGCTGTGTTCCCGGTTGTGAAGATGAAATGAGTAGATACCTTCCAAATTGGAAGTATAAAGCTACAAGATCTGGGTCACTGGAAGTTCCGAACTCTTTTATTCTGACATCGGTTGTCTTCTTTGCCTGCTCGGTTGTTCCCAGATCAAGACTTACGCGTTGGAAAAATTTCTGGTATTTTTCAATATGCGCTTTCAGTTCAGCATCATATTTTTTGTTTGATGCTGATTTTAAATATTCCGAAACTCTCGCATCAGGATTTCCCGAAAGGTCATTGTATTTTTTGAAATTGGTTGCGATTGAAACATAGACCACCACCTCATCCGCTCCAGAAATATTTAACTGATTTCCGTTCGAACTTAATTTCCCGCCTTTTAAAATAGGAAGAGCAATTGTTTTGAAGTTGATCTTCCCTGTTTTATTATCAACAGATCCGCTCGTTCCGTTGATCACCAGTTGGTCTTTCTCGGTAAAGATTGATTTTTTAAGATGTGGGGTGGAAGCATTGATGTTGAAATTCAAACTTCCTTTTTTGCTGGAAGATAATTTGATCATAATTACATTATCGACAAATGAGGAGAAGACCTCACGTTTGAAAGTCACGCCGTTCACTTCGTAAGAAACCGTGCTGACCGCCTTTTCAATATCTAAGGTCCTGTTGTAATTTTTAAAGTTTTCGTGACCTTTAAAATCCAAAAAAAGGTCGCCCATCGTTTGATACGGCATTCCGTAATTCAGGTCTTTTGAAGCCTGTCTAGGGTAGGTTCTGTTGGAAAGATCTTGTGCTTCTTCAAACTTGCTTTCATTCAGTAATTTTCTAATTTTCTGAATGCTGTCGAAAGTGTTCTTCGGAACGTTGTTTCCAGGCTCGCCAGCCCAAATAGTTTCCTCGTTTAACTGAAGATGTTCTTGAGTAGCACCACCAAAAACCATTGCGCCCAATTTTCCGTTTCCGATGGGCAGGGCTTCATTCCAGGTTTCTGCAGGTTTGTTATAGGTTAATTTTAAATTCTGCTGTGCTTGACCAGTTATGGAGAATACAGTTACTATAAAAAAAAGTGCAATTTTTCTTCGAATCATGTCGATTACGTTTATATAATACATTGATGTTGCTATAATTTTATATCAAAAAAATAATCCTTTATGAGATGCAAAATCCCTCAGTGTTCAAAAATAGTGATTTAAATTAATATTTAATCTCTAAAATATATTGATGGCGCACTTACGTTTCAGAGATTTGATCCCTACCTTTTAAATAATCGTTCATTAAATAAGTTGTGCTGAGTAATGCTTAATGACCTTTAGCTTGATACTCTGTAGGCTATTAAAAACAGGTCAACTGGAAGCCGGAACCAACTGGAAGAACAGCTAACAATAGTGATATGATACAAGTTTTACCTCTTTCATCACAGCATCTTTGTAAAGTAAATAATAACAATTAATTTTTAAAAAATGAAAAATAGAATCGTAGTTCTCGGAGCAACAGGAACAGTAGGAAGCAAAATTTCGGAGATCCTTTTAAACGAAGGCCATCAGGTAAAATTGGTAACAAGGAACCCGGAAAAGCTGGAAAGATTTCGAAACTTGGGTGCGGAAATCATTTCCAGAGATATGAGCGATATGGATACATTGACCAATGCCTTCAGAAATGCCGATAGTGCTTTTGTGCTATTACCGGACAATGTTAAGGCCGAAAATACAAGGGCCTACCAAAGACAGGTAACAAGTAAACTGATTGAGGCCATCGAAAAATCAGGCATCAGGTACATCGTAAATATGAGCAGTCTGGGGTCCCATATGCACGAAGGAAATGGGATAATGGGCGGGACCGGAGAACAGGAGGTCAGGTTAAATCAGTTGGACGATGTCAATGTATTACACATAAGGTCTGCCTATTTTATGGAGAACTTCTTAAGAACATTCCTTTGGTGAAAAACGAAGGGATAAACGGCACAGCAGCGGATGGCGACCACGCCATCCCTATGGTAGCAACAAAAGATGTCGCAGGAATTGTGGCTGGACATTTGGCAATTACCGAGTAATGTCGATTAATAATAATTGTTTAACAACGGCAAATGTTCCTTGCCTTAATGTCAAGAGTTTGGCTGGAGCAATTTCGTCCAGCAATTGCAAATATCCGCGTTTAGATTTTCGTTGTTGATTGACCAAATGCAATTTACAAATTTGAGTGTTAATTTTAAAGGTGGTCATATTTGGCTACATCAAAGTCAGATATAGATACATCGTCTACTGAATTTAGCCATAGATTTGTATAAACAAAATAGAAAAAATGAAAATTACACTGACAGGTTCATTGGGCAATATAGGAAAACCATTGGCAAATGATCTTATTTTGAAGGGACATGAAGTTACGGTGATCAGTACAGATCCGGGAAAAGAAACGGCTATTGAAGCGCTCGGTGCTAAAGCAGCAGTTGGTTCTGTTGAAGATGTAAAATTTCTTACGGCGGCATTTTCTGGGTCAGATGCGGTATACCTTATGGAACCGCCCGTAGACTTCTTTGATAAGGAATTGGATATAGCAGCCTACTACGGAAAACTGGGACGTAATTTCGTCGAAGCAGTTTTAAATTCGGGAGTGAAGCACGTGGTACATCTAAGCAGTATCGGTGCGCACACAAACAAAGATAACGGGATGCTTCACTTCCATCATTTGGTAGAGAATATCCTCCGGGAGTTACCTTCGGATATATCCCTGACGCATGTCCGTGCCCTTGCTATTTATTATAATCTTCTCAGCTTTGTTCCAGGAATCAAACATACAGGAAAGATCACTGCTAACTATGGTGGAGACGATATCATTGCCTGGGTTTCTCCTGTCGATGTGGCAGAAGTGATCGCTGAAGAACTTGATTCGCCTGCGCAGGGAAGAAAATTTCGTTACGTGGTAAGCGATGAGCTTTCATGCAATGAAACGGCATCCATATTAGGCACGGCCATAGGAATTCCTGATTTAAAATGGGAGCTAATTTCTGATAAGCAACAACAGGATAGACTGGTTTCAATCGGCATGGCGCAAAATCAGGCTGCCGGACTGGTGGAAATGAATGCGGCCATGCATTCGGGAAAATTGTTTGAGGATTATCAGCAGCACAGACCTTCGGCAGTAGGTAAAGTGAAGATGAGTGATTATGCCAAAGAATTTGCAAAAGCTTACAATGCCTAAGCTTGTCATAGTGCATTAATTAAATTTTAAACAGAAACAAATGAAAAATGTATTGGTTACCGGTGCTAACAAGGGTATCGGATTTGAGGTTGCCAAACAGATGGCTGAATTAGGATACCATGTTTTTTTAGGTTGCCGTGACCTTCATAAAGGTCTGGAGTCTGTGGATCAATTAAAAGAATCGGGCATTTCAGCTGTGGAAGCTTTAGAAATTGATGTATCAGACCTAAGCTCAGTTCACAACGCTGCTTCAACTTTAGCCTCCAAAATTGATGTGTTGGATATATTGATCAACAACGCCGGTACTGCTGGCCCACAGCCGCAGAACATCTCACAGTGTGACATATCGGTAGTCAAGGAATTATTCGAGACCAATGTTTTCGGCGTGATCCAGACCACACAGGCAATGATACCACTTTTGGAAAAAGCCAGCCAGCCGGTTATTGTCAATGTTTCAAGTGAAGTAGGCTCTCTAACCATGCAGACCAGTGAAAGCCGTAATCCAAACTGGGACCTGTACCATGTATACGGTTCAACTAAAACCGCCCTTAATGCATTTACTATTGCGTTCGCAAATGAGTTTAAAAATTCAAAATTCAAAATCAATAGTGTCACTCCAGGCTATACCGCCACTGATCTCAACGGATTCGCCGGATTTAAGACGGCGGCAGAGGGGGCAAAGCCTATTGTTAAATTGGCGACCATTGGGTCTGAAGGTCCGACAGGAAAATTCTTCCGGGAAGAAGGCGAAGTACCTTGGTAATAGTTAGGAATCTTAAATCTTAAACAGAAAGGAATGAAAATCTCAAATCAGAAAATACTTATTACGGGGGGAGCCTCCGGGATCGGTCTGGGACTTACCGAAAAACTGGTAGAGCAGGGCAATACCATCATTATCTGCGGGAGGCGGAAGGACAGACTTGATGAAGTGGCTGCGCGCTTTCCCTTAAGTGTAATACCAGTAGTATGTGACGTCTCACGGGAAGAAGAGGTGCGAAAGCTTCATCAATGGGTTGTAGCGAACCATGCTGATCTGAACATATTGATCAATAATGCGGGTATCCAGAACCGGATGGATATCGCAGATGCCGATTTTTACGTCAGAGCGGTTAAGGAGATCAACGTTAACGTTTTGGCTCCGATTTTACTTATCAGCCTGTTTGCAGGACTGCCAACAATGAAGACTATTGTGAATGTTACCTCTGGCCTGGCTTTCGTACCTTCTGCAGCCATGCCGGTTTATTGTGCGACTAAAGCGTTTCTGCGCTCATTTACACTTTCTCTCCGGAAGCAGTTTGAAGCGCGGGGTATAGCAGTTATAGAGATCAATCCTCCTGCCCTACATACGGACCTTGGCGGACCGGGCCACCATGATGGATATCCGGAAGTAAGTGAGTTCATCGATTCCATTTTCAAGCAGCTTGTACAGGGCAGTAAGGAGCTGACTTTCGGTTACAGCAAAGAAAGAGCAGATGAAAATAACCGTACCATCACAGACATTTTTAACAAGATGAACCCATAGCTGAACTTTGCGGGTAAATTACTATATTTAAATAAAAGCCTATTTTAAAATGAAAGAAGTACGGAAGTTAAAATCGTTGATTGAATTTCACCGTTCGAGGGGTTTGCTTCCACCTCAACACCCGCTTATCAGTGTGGTGGACTACGCAGATGTACGTTTGTCACCGGAAAATAATAACGTGAATTGGGTGTTTGACTTTTACTCCATATCACTCAAAAGAAACGTGGCTACTAAGCTAAAATATGGACAACAGCAATATGATTTCGACGAAGGTATACTATTCTTCATAGCACCCGGACAGGTGTTTAACGTTGAAGTACGCCAGGGGAAGCAGGATGATAAATCAGGCTGGATGTTACTGGTACATCCTGATTTTTTCTGGAATGCAGCGCTGGCGAAAAAAATAAAGCATTATGAATTCTTTGACTATTCAGTGAACGAGGCACTGTTTTTATCAGATACCGAAGAAAGCATCCTTAATGGTATTATTCAGAACATCAGGCAGGAACACCATTCCAATATTGATAAATTCTGCCAGGATATCATCATTTCCCAGATCGAAACGCTGCTGAACTATTCTGAAAGGTTTTACCAAAGACAATTCATTACCAGAAAAATTACAAATCACCAAATACTTGACCGGATGGAAAGTTTTCTCAACAGTTATTATGAAGCTGATGATTTATCAGGAAAGGGACTCCCTACGGTAAAATTTTTGACGGAGGAATTAAATATTTCTCCCGGTTATCTCAGCAGGCTTTTAAAGGATTTAACCGGACTGAGTACGATGCAGCACATACAGAACAAAATTATAGAGGAATCCAAAATAAAGCTGTCCACATCAGATCTATCCATTAGTGAAATTGCTTATCAACTAGGTTTTGAGCACAGCCAGTCTTTCAGTAAATTATTCAAAGCAAAAACCAATCTCTCACCCGTGGAATTTCGTTCCTCGTTTAATTAGGTGAATAGTATCGAATTTTAACATCTTAATTATTGTGATGAATCGGGTTTTTAAAACCTTTTCCTCTTGGTGCACTGAAAAACATTCCATCATTAACGATTAGATTGAACTTGTAACTATTTTTGAGATAAAATTTATATACTCTTTATGCTACATTTTAAGAATGGTTCAATATTAAATTTTGAGACTTTTTTGACAAGATCTCCAGTTTAATATTTATTTTGATAGACAAGTTCGGTTTTCAGAGTTTTAAAAAATTCTTCGCTACAGCATTATTATAACAATTTCCTTTTATGCATTAGTTTTTATTTTATTTTGGTATACGTGATGTGCTTCGCAATTCCGCTCATACTTAGTCAATGGAAATCAAGTTATCATGATCCTGGAAAGGACAGTGGAGCCCTGCCATTTCCTGAGTGGCAATACTGATGCCCTAAGTCTTTATCGTCTCACTTAATGACCAGCCGATATTATCATAAAGTTTCATATTGAAAAACCGGCAAAAAGCCGCTTTTTTGATTTATTCTTGATTAAAGATTACCAAAAGATTGTAATCCCCTGATCTTTTCAATGCCTGTATCATCCAGCCATTCTTCGAAGCTTGTCAATTTTGGTAACCAGGATGATATCAGCTTATCATCGATAGGATCGTATCCTTCTTTTGCTACCATCTCTACCAGTTTTGCAAATATTTCACTTTGCTGATAAAGCATTTCTAAAGGAACCTGTACAAATTCTATAGGCTGATCTAATTTTTTCTCTAGCAGTTCCAGTACTTGTCTAGGTGTAAAAAGCTGACCGCCAAAGTCAATGGTCTTGCCATTGAAATCGCTATGGTTCTGAAATATAATACGTGCAAAAGTTCCAATGTCTTGAGTAGTAACCCATGATATTGCGGTCTCTTCAGGCAAAGGGTTGATGAATTTACCTTCACCCAATCCAAAGCTTGGCAAAAGAAGATTTTCCATAAATGAGGCAGGCCTGATCACCGCACCCTGTAATTTACTTTCCAATAGATATTGTTCAATGGTAAATTTAAATTTTGGGCGAAATCTATCCTGTTTGTCAGAGGCCATAACCGAAGAATACAAAACAAACTCAATTCCCTGTTCCTCTGCCAATTTGATGGTTTGGATTCCTAATTCAGCTTCCTTTTCATCTGTCTCTTTGCTGGAGACCCATACTCCGGGAAGAACCAAGTAAAGCCCGTCCACTTTTTTAAATGTATCTTTCAAAACATCAACGTCTTCCAGATCTCCTTTTACTAAAACAGCTCCTGCATCTTTTAAATTTCTTGCTTCTTGTGACTGGGGATTCTTGTCAATGCAAACACTTCAAAATCGTTTTGCAATAGTTCATACACGGTGGCGCTTCCCTGATTTCCGGTCGCACCTGTAACCAATATTCTTTTCATTTTAAAATTCTTTGAAGCAAAATTACTTTCCTTATTCATTATATTTGTGTTTAGTAACCTATAGGAAAGTGTCATGGAAAAGAAGATAAAACCCTGCATAGAAAATGAAAAGATCTTAAAGCAAAGATTTCTGGCGCTAAGAGATACATTGGATCTATTGAGTGGAAAATGGCGTTTCTGTATCCTTCTCAATCTCCATTATTATGAGAAACTAAGATTTAAGGATTTCTTTGAAGTGTCGAAAGGTATTTCTCCCAAAGTGCTTAGTTCTGAGCTGACGACCTTGGAAGCCCATCAGCTGATCCAAAAGATTGTTGAATATACACCTTCCAAGGATATTACTTATTATGTATTGACAAAACACGCTCAGGAGATCTGGGAGGTATTGAATACATTGATCGAATTTGGTCTGTCGAACCGTCAGGAAGTTTTAAACTCTTTTCGATCGGATAAAAATTAATTCCTATAGATAGATCAAGTTCCTGTGACTATGTTATATTCTAATATGACCAACTTGTTCTTCGAATAATCGGGCAGAAAAGTGATCACCAAAATCAAAGATTAAGCTTTTAATTATGCATCCAAATTTTTATCCGTGATCTTTCTTCCATTGCATTTTTAAATCAGCATACATCTCGTTTTTCTCAGCCTCTTTCCATTTTTTGTAGAAGATATCGGCAGACCTGGCTTTTTCAGGATCACCAGTTCCCCGTGCCATTAATTGATAATCTTTTTCAGCCTCGTATTTCTTTCCACCTTTATAATTGGCATATCTCCTTGCCCGGGTAAACCCCATTTGGAGGTATTTTCTGGCCATATCTGCACCGACAAAATCATTCGCTTTCAGGTAGTCCAAGAAAAGTATGAAGATCTTCTCTGAGCTTTCTATTGCAATTTCCGCATTTTTGAAGCGCCAAAATTTGCCGATCTCAGATTTGTACGGTTCACAGATCAATACACCCTGCTCACCTTTCCCTACCTTATATCTTTCTGGATGTTCTCTGTAGTCTATATCAGGCTTCCAGGCGTAATCTGCTGCTTTGAAACTTAAATAACTTGGTTTGTGATTGCTCATGGTACAAACGTAACAAACTGGATGCCTTTTAATAGATTTTCTTGAATGAGTGAATACAAAGGAAGTTCTGCCATTAGCCTACAAAATTCTGCGTTCAGCCTACAAATATGAATTTAAGGCTTGCTAATTTTGTCTTGTTAAATAAATATAAAATTATGGCACAGCAAAATAGAGTATGGTTCATTACAGGAACCTCACGTGGTTTCGGACGTGTATGGACAGAAGCAGCATTGGAACGTGGTGATAAGGTAGTTGCCACGGCAAGAAAATTGGAAAGTATTTCCGATCTTAAAGAAAAGTACGGAGATAATGTATTGACCTTGGAATTGGATGTCACAAAACCTGATCAGGTCAAAGACGCTGTTAAAAAGGCCCACGAACATTTCGGGAAACTTGACATCGTTTTAAACAACGCTGGTTACTCATTGGTCGGAACGATCGAGGAAGCGACAGCGGATGAGATACGAGCTTTGTATGAGACCAATATCATTGGTCCCGTAACGCTTATTCAGGCGGTATTACCTATATTGAGAGAACAGGGATACGGTCATATTTTAGGAACTTCAAGTAATATCGGGCACTTCACTTTGCCTGTCATTGGATATTACAGTTCGTCAAAGTGGGCTTTCGAGGCGATTCACGAAAGTCTTTCAGAAGAAATAAAACAGTTTGGGATCAAGGTCACCATTATTGAACCGGGGGCTTATGCGACGGAATTCGGTAGCCAGGAGTCATTGAAATTCTCGGGAAGTATTGATGTCTATAATGATTTCAAAGCTGAATTTATCAAAGGTCTTTCTTCTTATGAGCAGGGAGATCCGAATGCCACAGCGCAAGCCATTCTCAAAGTGGTAGACTCTGAAGACCCACCGTTACGCTTTCATTTGGGAAGTCATAACCTTCCCCTAATCAAGGGTATTTACGCAGATCGAATTGCCCTTTGGGAATCTTGGGATGAGGTTTCAAGGTCTGCTCAAGGAAATATCAAATAATCTGGAAACAACCGATCATAGCTTTATGATCGGTTTTTCTTATCTTTAATAAAGAATTATGAAAAAGGAAGAATTAACACCTACCAAATTTAGGTCGCTCACTGAGGCGCATCTTTTCTTTGACCTGCCGAAGCCTAAACATCCGCTTATCAGCCTCGTCAACGAAGTACATAGCTTTATGCCACAAGATAAGATGTACCACCGCCATGTTTTAGGTTTTTATAAAATATCCTACAAACCGAAATTAAGCGGAAAAGTGGAGTATGGACAGGATTATTATGACTTCGACCAGGGTGGGCTATTGTTTGCAGCACCTGGACAGATCGTTGGCGGAAAGGGATCTGAAGACTCTGCCTGCTCTCAATTTTCACTTTTTATCCATCCTGACTTTTTTTGGGGATACCCGTTGGCTAAAAAGATAAAGCAGTTCGGTTTCTTTTCCTATTCCATAAAAGAGACTTTACACCTTTCCGAAGAGGAAAAAAATACGGTCCTGTCGATTTTCAGTTTTATGGAGACTGAACTCAATTCCAGGATCGATGACTTTAGCCATGATGTGGTCATCTCACAGATTGAATTACTACTAAACTATGCTAACCGTTTTTACAAGAGACAATTCTTAACCCGTAAAACGGTTGCCGGCAATCTCCTGGAGAAATTTGAAGCATTGCTGGATGAGTACTTCAAAGATGATCTTTCCGTAGAATATGGACTCCCATCCGTATCATACTTTGCTGACCACCTGAACCTTTCCCCAAGCTACCTTAGTGATATGCTCAGGTCACTTACCGGTCAGAGTACACAGCAGCACATCCACGACAGACTGATCCCAGAGGCAAAACAGCTTCTTTCAGCTACAGACCTTTCAGTAGGTGAAGTTGCCTTTGCATTGGGTTTTGAGCATTCACAATCTTTCAATAACCTTTTCAAGTCCAAAACAAAGCTGTCACCTTCAGAATTCAGAAGATCTTTTAATTGATCTTCGTCGGGTTGTGTATTTATTTCAATAAGCCATAACTTTGTTTCCGCTGTGAATTATAAAAATAAAAAATGATAAATGGAGGAACACGAAGTTAGTTACCCGGTATACTCTCCGACGTCCGTCATAGGGATCTTCAGCAATGCCCTGAAGCTCAACGCCACGGTCAATCTGATCTACCTTAAAGGGCGATATGCCTATGGTGGTGGTAAGTCTTATGGCAACTACTACTATGACCATCTGTTCTCCGAAGCGGACAATATATCCATCGGCGTGCGTGTATCTTCATTACTAAGGAGCAAGATCGCCAATAATGAGATCTATACTTTGAGAGGTTATATTGAGAAAAGCATCAAAAATTCTTCCATAGAATTACGCTTTGTGGTCGATGAGATCATCCAGCAAGAGGAAAGGTCCATATCCGAGGAAGAACTGGAAAGGTACGGACTGATCCAGAAAAAGTTGGAGACAGGGTCAAAAGACCTTGAGACCTTGATAAGAAATAAGATCCTGAAAGATGAGAAGGTCAGAGTTGCCAACATCTATGGTAACAACGCCATTGTCCAGAAGGATTTTTCAGAGGGACTGGATGTTTCTCAAATGTATTTTGATGTTTCAGATCACCCCTGCAACATTACCTCGTCCACAGCGATCATTGCAAAACTGAAAGAAATTTCTGCGTCGGATTATGATATCGTTGCTTTGGTAAGGGGAGGAGGCGACCGCCAGAGTATGGAAACATTCAATGACCTGAAATTGTCAGAAGTATTCATAGACATGTATCCAGTAACGGTGACAGCCATCGGGCACACGGTTGACGAAACATTATTGGACAAGTTGGCGGACAAGCGTTTTCATCTGCCCCACGATTATGGGGCCGGACTCCATGCAATCGCAGAAAAACTTTCGCACGAAAGATCCAATTCAAGGGCCTTATTGATCGATGAGGTCAAGAAAGATGTAACCAAGCAGTTTTCTGAGCAGGTCGAAACTCTTGAAAAACAGCTGAAGAAGAAAAATGAGGAATTTGCAGAAGCTCAGAAAACATACAAGGAGCAGAGCGAGGCGCATAACAAGACCTATTCTGAGCAGCTTAAGGTGAGAAATGAAGAATTTCAGAAACTTCAGGAGACCTCCACCAAACAGGTTGAAGATCTTCAGAAAAATTTTCAGGAGCAGCAGAAACAGCGTATTGCAGAAATGGAAAGCTATAAAAAAGAGATCGCGATTTTGCACGAAAAGAATGTGCAGTCTGCTATCAGTGAAAAGACCGCTTCATTGTTGGTCAATCTTGAAACATTGAAACAGGAAAATGCCAGATTGAATCAGGAAATTAAAGGCAGTAGAACAGATTACACAAAGGTTATAATAGCTTTTGTTATTGCATTGGTCATTGGTTTTTTCATCGCAAGATCATTACAGTGATGCTGCTACATCATTATGTGATCGACTGCTTTGTTTCAAAATTATTTTTTGTGATCATTCGGGCTGATTGATCACAAAGCGGACCAAGGGAAATTCCTCTTTGATATGGCCTCGGATGCGTTGTATGGCTTCTGTGATCTCCTCTGTATCAAGATGTTCTTCAAAATCAATGATAAGCATCAATACAACTTCCTCAGGTGATTGGTAAGTGGAGAGTATACTTTTTGTTCTTACCACGGCAGCATCCTTTTCAGCCAGTTTTGCGATCTTTTCTCTTGTTTAGGGGGCAATACCTTCTCCCATTAAAAGGCTCCTGCTTTCCCTCGCCAGGATAAAGGAGACAAAGACCAGTATCAATCCTACGATGACCGAGGCAATACCATCTAATTCAGGGATCTGAAAAGAATGGCTGATCCCCATCAATATCATCACAACGATCAGTCCTGCCACTGCCGCACCATCTTCAAAGACAACCAAAAAGCTTGCGGGGTCTTTGCTTTTGATGATCGCTTCCCACCATCCAACGCCGTTACGGGTCTTGTTGAATTCTTTGACGGCGATAAATAGGGAAGTTCCCTCGAAGATCAATGAGAGCACTAAAACGATATAGTTCCAGAAAGGGTCTTTCATCAGTTCCGGTTCCATTATATGTGAGATCCCCTGATAAATGGATAGAGCACCCCCCAGACCGAATATCAGAATAGAAACGATAAAGGACCAGAAATAGAGTTCCTTACCATAGCCGAAAGGATGCGACTCATCAGCGGGTTTCCTGCTCCTTCTCAATCCATACAATAATAACAGCTGATTGGTGGTGTCAACGGTAGAGTGGATCCCTTCCGAGATCATGGAAGAGCTATTGGTAAATGCCCCGGCAATAAACTTTGTTAAGGCTATGAGCAGGTTGGCGGCAAGTGCACTGTAAATTGATCTTTTATTATTGGCCATTTAGATGGATGTAAAATATGAGACAGATAAAATTTAAAATTTAAGGGTGGCGGTCAAATATCATTTTTCCTTTCCTTAATTAAAATTTTGGACCTCATTCCGGATATGATTCGTTCTCTATGTAAAAATCCCCAGTCTGCTATGGTAGTGGTGAGCTCTTTAAGCGATTCCCCGTATTCAGTTATTTTGTATTCAACAGCTACAGGTGCCGTGTTCAGGACATGACGATCTATCAATTCGTTTATTTCCAGGTCCTTTAGCTCACGGCTGAGCATCTTGCCGGAGATGCCCTTGACCTCCTTTAAAAGTTCGGAATAGCGCATCGGCTTATAACACAGGCATGCAATGATGGACATCTTCCATTTCCCGTTTAAAATTTCCATTGTATCGCTGATCGCCAGTATTTTCTGGCTGCAATCCTTTACCAGATCAAATTCTTGTTCCATAGCATTCACTTGGTTACCCTTTTGTCACTATAACTTTTTGTCACTTAGTTACAAAGGTACACATTGATGCTGTAACTTTGCCCATCTAATTTATAAATGACAAAATGGATCTAATTAAAAATCTACAATGGCGTTATGCTGTCAAGAAATACTCAGATGAGGTGGTCACAGAAGAAAAGATCGACCAGATTGTCGAAGCCATCAATCTTACCGCATCGTCGTGGCATCCAGCCCTATCGCCTCTATGTCATTACCGACCCAGGGGTTAGACAAAGATTGGGACAAGGGTCATTCAATTCTCAAATTCATGCTTCCTCCCATTTATTGGTCTTTGCGGGATTCAATGAAATAACCAGTGAATACATCACAGATTATATTGACATGATGGAGCAGCAGCGGAATTTGGAAAGAGGAGGATTGAAAATGCTGTCGGATATGTTGATAGAATATTTCTCTCCTCAGACGCCCGAGCAAAATGCGATCTGGTCGGACAAACAAGCCTATATCGGTTTGGGTACTGCTTTGATCGCAGCGGCAGAACTTAAGGTGGATGCCACGCCTATGGAAGGCTTTGATCCGAAATTGTTTGATGAGGTTTTAGGTTTGTCTGGAAAGGGTCTTCACGCATCGGTCATCATGTCATTGGGCTTTCGGGATGCTGAAAACGACCATCTTGCGTCGGTTCCAAAAGCCAGACTTCCGATCAATGAATTTTCTACTAGGATAAATTAAAGACTTGTAAGGCTTCAATATCTTAAGTCCTGAACAACGCAGTTCAAAATAAGCCCTACATACCTGAGGGCTTATTTTGATTTTAATAATCAATTACCAATATCTTTGTATGAGATCTTACTAAAAAAGAATATCTATCTACCGATAGAACACAACGAAGTTAGTTATCCAGTATACTCTGCAAATGACTCATCATTTTAGTATATGCTGAGCAATTAAAAACTACATATGTAAGGCTTTGATCTCATCTATTCGACCAAATGCTCGTTGTCTCTATTTCATCTTCTGTCTAGGCAATCCTATTTCCTGTTCCTGCGGATAAGGTTTTCTTTGCGTCATACTCACATCTTCCTGCAATAGCCTTGCTGTCTCCAATGATCGATATTGATCCATTGAATATCTGGGATCCGGAATGAACGGCATTTTAGCCATTTTGTGAATAGTGATCGTGGGGAAATGGAAATCGACCTCGACCGTCCCGAGCAAAAGATAACATCCGCCGCCCTGAAAAGGATATTCTTCCAGGCAATTCGGAAAATGGGCCGTATCAAAATACTCACCTCCCGCGTCGATCCAGGTCCCGAAAAACATAGCTCCTCTTTTAGTGGGGACATGCTTCCTGGAGATCAGGTAGGCCAGCATTTTGACCTGACTTTTATGAAATTTCGTGAGTTCTTTGGCCATAACGGTTCCCCTGTATCTGGTCTGTAAAAGATCAAACGGGCTGAAAGATACGGGAAAGCCAAGGATCTCTATTTCGTCAAAGGCATCTTCAAACGGATCCCTTTGTATTTTAGGAAGCTGATATTCTTTTTTTGGCTCGTCAAGTAGGGTCAGTTGCATATTGTCCGGTCTGTTCCCTGCCATCAGGAATCTGGCCTCTATGAGCAGTTCATGCTTTTGTTTTCCGGTAAAACGGAAAGCTCCAATGAATATCAATATCTGCAAGGTTTCAATACCGATCGGGATCCTTTTGACAAAATCTTCAAGACAGGTATAATCTCCGTTATTTTTCCTTTCTTCCGGGATCATCTGTGCGATCTTTCCTTCCAGTTTTTCAATATGCATCAATCCCAGATAAACATCGTTCCCGTAGACCGTGGTCTGTAGTTCACTCAGGTTGACACACGGATTACAGATCGTAGCCCCTGACATTTTGGCCTCATGAACATACACCTCTGTACGGTAGAATCCGCCACCATTATTGATGGCGCAGACCATAAACTCGATGGGGTAATATACTTTCAGGTACAGACTCTGATAGCTTTCCACAGCATACGAGGCCGAGTGTGCCTTGCAGAATGAATAACCGGCAAACGATTCGATCTGTCTGTAAACTTCTTTTGATAATTGTTCCGGATGCCCCAATTCCTTACAGGATTCAAAGAAATGGTCCTTCACTTTTTGAAGAGCCGAGAGAGAGCGACCTTTGCCGCTCATCGCTCTCCTTAGCACATCCCCGTCAGGAGCAGAAAGTCCACCGAAGTGCAAGGCAATTTTGATCACATCTTCCTGATAGACCATTATACCATAGGTTTCTCCCAGCTCCTTTTCAAAGACCTCATGGAAATACTCGAACTTATCAGGATTATTATGCCTGAAGATATATTCCCTCATCATGCCGCTCTGTGCCACACCCGGACGGATAATGGAAGAGGCAGCGACAAGAACTTTATAGTTCTCACATTTCAGTCTTCTCAGTAATCCGCGCATGGCTGGGCTCTCAATGTAAAAGCATCCTATTGTTTTCCCGATACTTAGGAATTCATTGCACCTGGCCTCATTTTTCGACAGGGTAGTGTCCTTGATATCTATCGTGATGCCTCTTTTTTCCCGGATCAGGTCGACCGCATCTTTGATCGTTCCCAATCCTCTCTGGGATAGGATGTCAAATTTTTCCAGGCCGATGGCCTCCGCCGTATGCATATCAAATTGCACGATAGGAAAGCCTTTGGGCGGCATTTCCAATGCAGAATAATAGGTGATAGGTTCCTCTGAGATCAGGATCCCGCAGGAATGCATGCTTCTCTGATTGGGATATTTCTCCAGCATTTTCCCGTAATGATGAACCGCCCTGAACACCGAATTGTTATCGTGCTGGTCCATCGGTCTTCCTGCCAGGATATCAAGTTCATCCTTAGGCAGACCAAATGCCTTTCCGACCTCCCGGAAGATCGACCTGTATTTGAATTCGACATTCGTTCCGCAAAAGGCCACGTGGTCTTTGCCGTATTTTTTGAAAATGTATTCTAGAATTATATCACGGGTCTGCCAGCTCCAGTCTATATCAAAGTCTGGAGGTGTCTTTCGGTTAAGATTCAGGAACCTTTCAAAATAGAGATCCAGTTCCAAAGGGCATATGTCTGTAATTCCAATACAGTAACTGACAATGGAATTGGCACCACTTCCACGTCCGACGTGCATAAAACCCATTCGGTTGCTGTATTGGATGATGTCCCAGGTGATCAGAAAGTAGCCACAGAAATTCAATTGATCAATAACGCCCAATTCCTTTTCAACCCTTGCCTTGGCATCAGTATCACCGTCAGGATATCTTCTTTCAAGACCTTCATAAGCTAATTCTTTCAACAGCTTAAAATCATTTTCCCTGCTATCTGTAAAATGCTTCTTATTTTTAGGCGTGGAAAAGTCAAAATCAAAACTGCAGTTGTTGACCAGGTATTTTGTGTTCTCAATGATCTGGGGATAAAGTTTATAAGCACTTAAAAGCTTTTTCTTATCAAAAAATATCTCGGTACTTTGACAATGGTCATTTTCTGAAAGCTTGCTGATCAAAGTGTTTCCATCGATCGCCCTTAAGATCTTGTGCAGCTCATATTCCTCAGTCCCATTAAAGGTTATCGGATGGAGAATGACCATCTTGTCAATCAATTTTTTCAGCTCAGGCCTTACCAAGAGGTTCAATTCATTCTCTCTTATACCGATGAATTCATATTCCAGCAGCTTCTCAGGAATGTTCTTCAAAGGATAGATGACAAAAGTATTTTCAAGGGAGGGATTCGTTTTAGGGATCTCAATTCCTTCACAGTTATGATCTGTCAAAAGCCGGTTGGTCTCTGCAATACCTATAGCATTTCTAGCAAGACAGATGTAATATTGTTCATTTTCAACGCGGACATCAACTCCCACAATTGGCTTGATATGATTCTCCTCACAGAGCTTATAAAAATCATAGATCCCGGTCACCGTATTGATGTCTGTCAAGGCCAGTGTTCTGATATTCAGATCCACAGCCTTCCGTACCAGATTCTCAATGGAAATGGTGCCGTACCGAAGGCTGTGATAAGAATGGCAATTGAGAAACATAGCAGATGATATATTTTTATTATTTTAAAAAACCTGATGCCCTTCCGACGCTGGAAGTCCCGAATCTGTTCTTGATCCTGTCCATGGTCTGATAAAGGGAGATCAATTCTTCGGTATCTTCGAAAAGATCCATCTGATGACTCCCGTGCACAAGACCGTTGAAGCGGATGCCTATCAGACGGATCCGCATTCTTCGGGTATACACTTTATGAAACAATTCAAGCACTGCCCTGAGTAATGTATGATCAGCAGAAGTATAGGGGATTTTGCACTGTTTGGTTTCTGTGTCAAAGTTGGAATACCTGATCTTAACGGTAACGGTAGAGGTTAGCCATTTTTCCTGTCTGAGCTGAAAAGTCAACTTTTCGACCATTCCCGACAGTATACTTTTGATCTGTTGAACATCGATCGTATCCTCAGAAAATGTATCTTCGGTGGATATTGATTTTCGTTCCGAATAGGGAACTACGGGCGTATCATCGATGCCATGGGCTTTTTTCCAAAGTACCGTTCCATTTTTTCCGATCAGTTGATGAAGGACCTCTACAGGCATCTCACTAAGGGTCTGTATTGTTTTCACGCCTAGCCTGGAGAACAGATTGAAGGTCTCAGTGCCGACCATCGGGATCTTTTTGATGGATAGGGGATTTAAAAAATTCTGGATATGGGGAGCCCTGACCTCAAGTCTGCCTGTCGGTTTTGATTCACCGGTCCCGATCTTTGATACCGTCTTATTGGTGGAAACGGCAAAGCTGATCGGCAGACCTGTATTTTTTTGAACAGCATCCGCTATCTCATTGGTCCATTGAAAGCATCCGAAGAACTGGTCCATTCCTGAGAGATCAAGATAAAATTCATCGATGCTGGCTTTCTCCAGCACCGGTACTTTTTCCTGAATGACCTCGGTCACCAGATGCGACATATTGGAATAATATTCCATATCTCCTTTGATGACCTTTGCCTCAGGGCATAGCCTCAATGCCATTTTTATCGGCATCGCCGAGCGCACCCCAAACTTCCGAACCTCATAGGAGCAGGATGCCACCACACCACGGTCTCCATCGCCTATTATCACAGGCTGTTTCTCCAAGACGGAGTTTTTCAGCCGCTCACAGGAGACAAAGAAGGTATCCAGGTCCATATGTGCAATTGCTCTTTCCATTCTGCAAACTTAGTCACGTTTTTAAACAAAATTTGTATATTTGTTGTCATAAATTATGACAATGTCAATTTTTGCAGATAACATCGTGTTTTTGAGGGGTCAAAAAAATCTAACCCAACATAAGCTGGCGGACGAACTCATTCTTACAAGATCAAGATACGTTTCATACGAATATGGAAATGCAGAACCTCCCATTGAGGTATTGGTCCGGATCTCCAAATATTATAATATCAGCATCGACCTTTTGGTCACGGTCGATATCAGAAAGTATCCATTGGACAGGATGGTCAATCTGCCCGGAAATAAGATATTGCTTCCTATAGCAGTAGATTCGGAAGGGAATAATTTCATTGAGATCGTACCTCAAAAAGCTTCTATGGGGTACTTGAAAGGCTTCAGCGACCCTGAATTTATTGAAGGTCTTCAGAAAATGCAGCTGCCTTTCTTAAAAAACGGAAAATACCGTGCATTTTTAGCGGATGGTGATTCTATGCCACCCTTTGCAGACCAATCCATAATCATCGGAGAATACGTAGAAAAACTGGAAGACCTGAAGTCTAACAAAGAATATATTTTTGTTACCACTGAAGGCATTACCTACAAGACATTTTTGAAAAGGAACAAAAAGTTCATTACCGTATCAGCCGATAACTCATTTTACGAACCATACGACATTCCATTGGAGGATATCGCAGAAGTATGGCGTTATGTAAGAGGGATACTTCCCCAGGATTATAAACCGCATTCGCTTCCTGATGAGGCCAATCTCAAAAATCTCGTGGCAGAAGCGAAACGAAGCATCAGCAATCTGGAGAACGGAATTCTTAAACTCAATCCTTAATAATAAAAACTTCCCCGGAGGGAAGCTAAAAACACAAATGATGAAAAAAAAATTATCCCATTAAATTGGGATTTGATAAAGATAAATATTTTACACAAAAAATCAAAATGGGTCAGCTGAGTTTATTTGATGCCGAAGAATTTTATGAGTTTCCAAAAGACCTTTTGGAATACAGGGAGAATTTCCTAAGTGAGGAAGAGGCAGATCGTTTAAAAGACCATCTGCTTAAAACTGCTCCCTGGGAACAGCGCACTCAGAAAATGTATGATAAGATGGTGATAACGCCACGCTTGACCGCTTGGTATGGCGATTCAAAATACAATGAATCCGCTGATAATAATGCATCAGCTACCAACCCTTGGACTCCGGAGTTATTATCCTTGAAAGAGAGAATAGAAAACGAATTCGGTTATCAGTTCAATGGTGTCCTTTTAAATCTCTATCGTGACAACAATGATTCAGTCGCTTGGCACAGAGATAAGGAAAGCAGGTACGGAAAGAGACCTGTAATTGCATCCATTAGCCTTGGGCAGACCAGGAATTTTGATTTCAGAAAAAAAGACCATCATAAAAGCAAATACAGTCTGCCGCTCCCGCACGGTTCGCTTCTCATTATGAAAGGTGATCTTCAGGAGAATTGGGAACATCGGATCGCCAAATCTACAATACCTATGAAGGAACGTATTAATTTGACCTTCCGACTGTATAATATCATAAAAAATAAAATTAAATAATAGTTATATGTCTATTTCGTACTACGATTTTAAAAATCTACCCACGCAATCTCAATACGAATTGGCCTTGGCCGAAGGAAAGGTCATCAGTGAAACCTCTAAGGATGGACTAAAGTTTGTATTGTATGAGCTGACAAGTTTTTCAGTTGAGATTGTATATAAGACCATCAATAACAAGATAGAAGGTCTTAGCGTATTCCAGAATAAAGGAACTCTGTGACAACTAAAATAATTCTCATTTGTCTTTGTCCTAAAAAAGTGTGATTTGAATCACATCAAAATAGTGACCTGGGTCGTGCTTTTAAAAGACAAATACTTCCAACTTTGTAGTAATTAAATAAATATAAAAATGAGCAAAAAAGTTTTATTCGTGCTTACGAGTCACGATGAATTAGGAAATACAGGACAGAAGACCGGATTCTGGACAGAAGAATTAGCGGCTCCTTATTATGCATTGTCTGACAAAGGTGTTGAAGTTACATTGGCATCTCCTAACGGAGGTCAACCGCCAATTGATCCTAAAAGTGAAGATCCCTCATCTCAAACGGATGCTACTCGCAGAATGGACAAGGATGATGTTCTAAAGGAAAAATTAAAGAACACACATCAATTATCGGAAATCAAAAGTGGAGATTTTGATGCAGTATTTTATCCTGGTGGACACGGTCCTTTGTGGGATCTGGCTGAAGATAAGGTTTCTCAGAACTTAATTGTTGATTTTTACAGCAATGATAAGCCTGTAGCATTCGTTTGCCATGCACCCGGAGTTTTGAAGGATGTAAAAATAGACGGTGAATATTTGGTAAAAGGTAAAAACGTCACTGGATTTACCAACACTGAAGAAGAGGCTGTACAGTTAACTGATGTAGTTCCGTTTCTGGTTGAAGATATGTTGAAAAAGAATGGCGGATCATATAGTAAAGTTGAAGATTGGGCTCCTTACGCAGTGGTTGACGGAAGATTGATTACAGGCCAAAATCCTGCTTCTTCTGAGAAGGTGGCTGAAGAGTTATTGAAACTTATTTAGTTTTTTCATTTCAGAGAATCAGACCTTGGTGTTCGGCTGTAAAATAATTCCATTTTTTTAGGAAAAATTAGGATAATCAGGTCTTTTTTAAAATACAATTAACACCATTGATGATCTTTAAATGTATTGAGTTTCCGTAATTTTGTAGAGGAAATACTTTTATAAAGATTTTCATGGTTATTAGTTTTTATCCCCATATTATTTGGGGATTTTTTGTTTCTACAGCAATAAAAATGTTTTGATGTTGAAGCCAAAAATTAGAAAGCGGCAGGCGTTCCATATTCTTTTTAAGGTATAGGAATAGTTGCATTCAGTTTTAAAACTCACCTTTTCAAGATATGTAAACACGGCTATTTTATTTAAGTGCAATTAGCAATACCTTTGCCTATCAAGCTTTTTAAAACGACAGTCAATCATATGGACGATCAAGAAGTCACATAACCGATCTATTCACCAGCTTCAGTTATTGGGATCTTCAGCAATGCCCTGAAGCTCAATGCTACAGTCAATCTGATCTATCTGAAAGGCAGGTATGCTTTTGATGGTGGTAAATCCTACGGGAACTACTATTATGACCTTCTTTTCTCAGAAGGTGATCACACATCGATAGGGATTCGTATTTCATCTTTGCTCAGGAGCAAGATCACCAATAATGAGGTCTACACACTCAGAGGCTTTATTGAGAAAAATATTAAAAATTCTTCGATTGAACTGCGCTTTGTTGTGGACGAGATCGTTCAGCAGGAAGAAAAAGCCATCTCCGAAGAAGAACTGGAAAGGTATGGACTGATCCAGAAAAAACTGGAGACAGGATCAAAAGACCTTGAGAACCTTATTAGGGATAAGATGCTCAAAGAGGAAAAGGTCAGGGTCGCTAACATTTATGGAAATAATGCGATTGTCCAGAAGGATTTTTTCGAAGGATTGGATGTTTCCCGAAAATATTTTGATATTTCAGATCACAGCTGCAATATCACTTCTTCCACAGCGATCATATACAAACTGAAGGAAATCTCAGCTTTGGATTATGATATTGTTGCCTTGGTCAGGGGAGGAGGTGACCGGCAGAGTATGGAAACATTTAATGACCTGAGCTTATCCGAATTATTCATAACAATGAAACCGGTAACTGTAACGGCTATCGGACATACGGTTGATGAAACATTATTGGATAAGCTGGCCGACAAGCGTTTTCATTTACCCCACGATTATGGTGCAGGATTGCACGCCATTGCTGAAAAGCTTTCTCACGAAAGATCGAACTCAAGGGCTTTGCTCATCGATGAAGTGAAAAAAGATATAACGAAACAGTTTTCAGAACAGGTCGAAACTTTGGAAAAACAGCGAAGAAGAAAAATGAAGAATTCACTGAAGCCCAGAAAACTTATAAAGAGCAGGTAGAGAACCATAACAAAAGCTTTACAGAACAGCTGAAAATTCGAAACGAAGAATTTCAGAAGCTTCAGTTGACATCTAGCAAGCAGCTTGATGATCTGCAGAAGAATTTCCAGGAGCAGCAGAAACAACGCCAGGCAGAAATGGAAAGCTATAAAAAGGAGATCGCTATTCTGCATGAGAAGAATGTACAGTCTGCCATCAATGAAAAGACATCGTCTTTACAGATCAGTTTGGAAACATTGAAACAGGAAAATGTCAGACTGAATCAGGAGGTCCAAGACAGCAAAACCAATTATATGAAGATCATTATCGCATTTTTAGTGGCGTTGGTTATAGGATTTATTCTTGCAAAGTTTATATAGCATAAAAGATCAGGTTTTAGCCTGCTCTAAGGATTAGTATATAAACCTCTTTTTAAGACGTTTCATCGGAAAGTACCGACGTTCATCTTTTCCATTTCTTAACCCTGAGATCTCAGCCTTCAGAGAGTCTACACCAATCTTGGTATAAGAAATAACCTGTGGAAAATCGTGCATTTTATTTTCAAAGACCAATTGAGTTTCAGAAATTATCTTTCCCTCAAAACAGATCGGAGCGCCTCCATTTTGATTTTTAACGACAGGAACATAGAACAAGTTTCCTTTATTCTGAGCCAATCGTATGGTCTCAAATACTATAGTATCCTCATTCTTGATCATATAACTTCTACCTCTCAACTCATTCCTCTCAGCTTTTTGCCAGGTCTCATAGACACTGCCTTTCGAAGTTTTATGCTCCCAGGTTCCGACCAGCCACTCCATTTTTCTGATATGAGCGGCATTTTTTACGGTACAGCTGCAAATCATTAACAAGGCAGCAACCAGAGCGAAATTTGTTTTTGTCATCACATTTTAATTTTATCGATGACGCTTTATACAATTCTTTATTGTCCGGTCATCAGGTCACAATGCGAAGTTGCGATATCTCCAGCAAATAAAATTGTAAAAACGCGACAGGATCAATCTCCGATAAAAAAAGAACTCATTTTCAAATTCTTTCTGTAGAATTCTTTTGGAGTGATGCCAACGAGTTCTCTGAAATCTTTTATGAAGTGAGACTGATCATAATAATCGTTCGCATGCGCTAAAGAAGTAAGGTTAGCGGATTCCTTAGTCAACAGCATCTTGAGCGCAGCCTGAAGGCGGATGATCTTTGATAATTGTTTGGGACGTAAGCCAATCGCAAGATAAAACTTACGTTCCATTTGCCTGCGGTTGATATCGATCTTACTGGAAAGTTCATCAATGGAAAGCTGACCGTTACCTGTTAAGATGGTCTCTACGGTCGATCTCACAATATGATCGATCGTTTCTAAACTTGCTAGCCTGTCCAGTAAGAATATTTCGACCAAATTGATCCTCTCCTGCACCGAATGCGCATTGAATATTTTCTCTTCAATATCTTTCCCATCCCGTCCGAACAGTTTTTCCAATGGAATGGCCGTATTTTCCATTTCCTTTATCGGAATGGAAGCGAAAGGCAAAAAGCCATGGGGATGGAAACGGACGGAGAAGATACTTGTCTTTCCTGTGGGCTCTATTTCAAGCGGCCGTGTCAGCTGCCCAATGACAAAACATCTTGGTTGGATCATACTGTTTCCATCACCAGTGTATTGCTTATAAAGATCTCCATGATGGAAGATCATTTCCATACATCCATCTGGAATGATCGATTGCTTTTCAAGTCGGTCACCTGCCGAATCTTCCATTGTCCAATAGCATTTGATAACCATCTTCAATTCTTGGTGCGGGTCAAATGTCTGGTAATTCATTGGGTTTTAATTTTCACTAAAAATAAAAAAAATAGACTAAACTTGATCTGAGAATATAGATAATTGGTTGCAATACTATTATATTTGCCGTCCAATTTAATTTTATAAGCTATAGTCGTTATCTTAAGGGACTTTAGCGATTTGAAAACCTATACCTGTATTGGCATCTGAAACTAGTGCTATTTTTTGTCCATTTGTCTGCATAATTTTGATTGATTCAAATTGAAATACAGTAAAGGTGGATATAAAAAGACAGCCTTTTCAGTCAAATCGGCACTACTTGAAGCGAAATAAAGGATCGATTTTCTATGATCTTAAATAACCATTCAAAGCTATACATAGAAAATACCTTTCCTGTTTATTACGAATTAATTTATTTATTCTCACAGATAGTCAGCCCCTGCGTGATAAAATCTCCATAGGATATCTTCAGACCTGCCCATTTCGGGTCATCTAGCCAGATCTCCTCAACCTTGCTGATGGATGGATCGTTATGTGAAGCTCCTTTCGCTGATCCGTTAAGAGCATAGATTTTACCATCGTTTGTTCTTCCGTAAATTTCTTTGTATCCGGAACAATAAACCTCGATTTCATTGACAGAGAACGGCCATTCACCGATATATTCCTGTTTGGTGAATGTAAGTGTATTCTTTTGGGAAGGAGCACTGCATGATAAAATCAATAGCAAAATTGAAAAGTAGGTTAATTTTTCATCGTTAAAAATATATATCTGTAAAAGTATGAAAGCTCTTTTATCAATTTTTACGGTTTTCCGTAATAAAAAAAGGTCTGCTGTCTCAATTATTCTGGCTGAATAATAACAAAATGAACCAATGGAAATTCACTTTTTATATTTTCACGAATACGCTTAATGGCTTTAGTGATCTCTTCAGTATCAAGATGGTCTTCAAAATCGATAATGTGCATTATTACAACTTCCTCAGGTGACTGGTAGGTAGATAATATGTTTTTTGTTCTTACCACGGCAGTATCTGTCTCAGCTAATTTCGCAATCTTTTTCTTTCGTTTCTGGGGCTATTCCTTCACCCATCAATAAGCTTCTGCTCTCCCTTGCCAGAATGAAAGAAACAAACACCAGTATCAATCCTACAATGATCGAGGCTAGCCCGTCCAATTACGGAATCTGGAAAGTGTGGCTGATTCCCATCAATACCATTACAACGATAAGACCTGCGACTGCCGCACCATCTTCAAAGACTACGAAAGATTTCAAGCTTACATCAATGTTCTTTCTTATTGTTTTCAAGGAATTGATTGTAGTTTCCTTGTGCCTGCCTACAGTTAAATTATATTCAAGGATCGGTGGAACATTGGCAAAGCTGTAAGGATTACAATGCTGTTTTCTTCTATATTTTTTAGTTCTTTCACCCGTATCCTTGTCTTGATGATAAAATCATCCATAAATTTCAACTCAGCAATGGAATGATGAAAATTTTCAATTATTTGAAAGCCTCCATTGGTTTAGGAAAAGCATCGGAAAAAAAAATCCTTCGTAGGTTCGAACGTCTTTTATGTGGTTGGGCCACGGTACGAATACCATTCCAACATGGTAAAAGATAAGCAGGCCGAAAGCGATAACCCTGAAATTATCTAGATCATATCTACGCATTTTATTTGGCTCAAAAGTAATTCGTAGCTTAAAAAACTAATAATGTATATGACCAAAGGGTTTATTTTCTTGATGAATGGAAAAATAAACCCAATGATGAGTGGCATCTGAAAATGTTATGTAAGGGATAAAAAGATTCAGATTTAACCGTAACGTAATTATCCGGCGATAAGTTGTATTAACTTTGTCTAATGAGCGAATTTATAAATTTTCTGCTGCAGTTTGGAAATATTGAACAGCACCACATTGAATTAATAGCAAGCAAGTCGATAGAATTGGAGCTGAAAAAAGGCGGGTATTTTTGGGAGGCGAAAAAAGCTTCGAAGCATGTCGGTTTTTTGAAGTACGGTATTCTTCGTGTTTACTATGACAACGATAAAGGAGATGAAGTTACCCATTACTTTGTGGAAGAAAACCATTGGCTTTCAGATTGGGATAATGCTGGTCAAAGTGTTACACATACTGCAAATTTACAGGCAATAACTCCATGCTCTTTTGTTGCTTTCTTAAAAAAAGACTGGAGCGAGCTTCTACAGTCGGTCGATGGATTAAATGAAATCATTCAAAAGATCATCATCAGTCATAAATCAAAAAAACTGGAAAGAAGAAGTCCATTGATTTCAGAAGATACTACCGAACGCTATTTGTCTTTTTTAGAAACATATCCAAATATGGTCAACCGAATACCGCTGTCCTATATTGCCTCATACCTGGGAATGAAACAGCAATCCCTAAGCAGGGTACGAAAAGGGATACGCTAAACACTTTTTCACAAATGTTAAAAGAATTAATTTTTTGTTGACCCAAATTTGCAAAGTCAAATTAAATCAGTAAAAAAAATGAAGAAAGTATTTATCACAGGAGCCAATAAAGGAATTGGTTTCGCTACAGCAAAACAACTTTACAAAAAGGGTTTTATGTGTATCTTGGTTGTCGAAGCCGGGAAAGAGGTTTAGAGGCATTGGATAAGCTAAAATCTCAGGGACTAATCCATGCTGAAATTATGCAGATTGATATTACCAAGGAGGAGTCAGTAAAAAATGCCCGGATTGAACTTGGAGAAAAAACAGATCGATTAGATGTACTCATCAATAATGTAGGTATTACTGGCAATATGCCGCAAAATGCTCTGTCTGCGACTGTTTCTGAATTTGAAAAAGTCTTGGACACAAATTTATACGGCACTTTAAGAGTCGTTCGATCATTTATTGATCTCTTAGAAGTATCTGCAGAACCACAAATTATTAACATCAGTTCAAGTATTGGCTCACTAAAGCTTCATAGCGATAGCAGCTGGAAATATTATGAAAATGCCAATCTATTTATGGTTTATGCTGTATCAAAAGCTGCGATTAATATGTACACAATTTCGCTGGCAAACAAGCTTCCAAAGTTCCGGGTTAATCTTGTTGATCCGGGATTTATAAAAACTGATCTTACCAATAATCAAGGTAGTGGAACGCCTGAAGATGCTGCTACTACGATTGTTAATGCATTGCTGGATAAGAATTTTCAGACTGGGAAGTTTTTAAGCGCGGACCATGATCCTGAAACAAAGGAATGTCCATGGTAAAGTTTATACACATGAAAACTTTTAAGTTTGCAAAGATCATAATGATAAAGCGTGATATTTAATAATGACCAATTCTTGTGTAAGAACTAATCATAACGAAGGTTATCCTCACGGATAACCTTTAAAACTATATGATTCAATCTAAATGATCATTTTCACGTGAGATCATTTCCTTATCCGATTGCTTATTTCTCCATTCTCAATCATTCACATATTCCAGCCCCCATTTGTAAAGCTCGTTAATGCTGGTTTCCAGTTTTTTGCCTTTGCTTGTTAATGTGTATTCAACGGTGGGCGGAACTGTTGCAAAGGCTTTACGATTTACAATGCCGTTTTCTTCCATATTCTTCAGTTCCTTGACAAGCATCCTTGTACTAATTCCGGGTATCATTCTTTCCAATTCTTTGAAACGTCTCTTCTCAGGGATCAGCGCATAAATAATTGACATTGACCATTTTCCTCCGATAATGTCCAGAATTTTCTGAAGCTCACATTTATTTTCCGGTTTTTCAACTTTTTCTTTATTCATAAATAATTGATTGTCAATTAAAGTTACATCGATGTCTATAGTATACAATCGTGTAACTACTTGCAAAAGTAAAGTAATGGAAATAGATTTGCAACTTAATCTTAAAATATAATTTAAAATATGTATGATTCTTTAAAAGGAAAAGTAGCCCTGCTCACAGGCGGTACAAAAGGAATAGGAAAATCTATTGCTGACAAATTGAGTGCATGGGGAGCATTAGTTGTAACAACTGCTCGTACAGAAGCAAAAAACCAATCTGATAACCATCACTTTATTGCCGCTGACCTTACTAAGGCAGACAGTGCAGCAAATATTGCAAAACAGATATTGGAAAAGTATGGAAGAATAGACATTATTGTTAATAATGCAGGAGCCAATTTAGGTCCGGGAGGTGGTTTCAGCACATTGGAAGATGAGGATTGGTTCAAAGACTGGGAACTCAATTTTATGTCAGTGGTAAGAATCAATAAAGCGCTATTACCCACTATGCTTCATCAAAAAGAAGGCACAATAATCAATATATCTACTGGCGCAGCAAAACAACCGATTTGGGACATGACCATGTCCTATTCATCTGCCAAGGCTGCCTTGAATGCATATAGCAAAGCATTGGCTAATGAGTTAGGACCCCAAGGAATCAGAGTGAACATTGTTTCTCCAGGTGTTGTCAGAACACCACTGATGAATGAGTTTATAGAAAATATTGCTCAGAAATCAGGGTCGAGTTTTGAGGAAACTTTTCAAAGTATTATTGATACCGTTGGAGTACCGCTAGGAAGAATGTCAGAACCTGAGGAGGTAGCCAACGCAGTTGCATTTCTTGCCTCTTCGGAAGCGCAATATATTACTGGAGCCAATATTTCTGTAGATGGTGGCTCATCACCAACCGTTTAATGCTGTGATAACTTAAAACTGTCTGGGATGACTTAGAGTCTTTAGCATTAGAGCTTAAGGAAGCATTGATTTGGCGTTATGGTCAAATCAATGCTTTTTTATTTGTGACTGCCTTTAAAAGCCGTTTTGATTTCCAGATATTCATTTTATTTTCTAAACACCGACCAAAATTTTATTTACAAACCTCACAACAGGAAGTAAGAGAATTGCGGTAATAAAAACGCAAGGCCAAGTAACAATGCCATTTCAAATGTTTTTTATATTTAGCTTTATTTTATTTTATTTTAGAAACTAAATTATCACTCATCCATTCTTTAATTGTTGTCGGTGTTGTAGATGCCTCTGTTCTCGGTTCTGTGTCATACAAGCCGTTACCAATTGCCTTTAGCATATCGGTCAGAGAGTTTGCAAATGCTTCACTTGTATGATGGTCTTCCAAAAGCGTTTTTATATAGTCTCCTTTTGAAACTTGTTGAAAACGAATAGACTTTCCTGTTAATTCACTCATTTGTAAAGCAATCTCATTATAGCTTAAATCTGCCGGACCTTGAACTGTTAACCCTTCAATACCTGTCCAGGTTTTGTCAATTAGTAATTCTACTGCTTTTGATGCGATATCTTTTACTGCGATTTGTGGCGCTTTGTAATCTCCGTCAATGGGCAAAAAAAATGTTCCTGATTTTTTTAGGGATACAGTCTGATACAAAAGGGTTTCAAAGAAGACCGGGCAACGCAATGCCCTTACTGATGCTCCGGATTGACTGATGATGTCTTCGCCTATATGCAGTGCTGTTATAAGACCAGCCTGTAAATTACTTTCTTTGCCGCCGCCGGATAAATAAACAACTCTTTTTGTACCTGCATTTTTGATTGCTTTTGAAGCTACTGTAGCAAATTCTTCGTAGTAAGCATTTACATCTCTTTGTGTATTGCTTTGAGGAACACAAAAATAAAGAGTATCACAGCCTTGTAATGCTTCTGTGAATTCAGATTCATTCAGCAAAGAACCTGTGGCTACTTCTACTTTTTCTAAAATGTTGGCTAATATTTTTTTAGGATCTCTAACAAAAATTCTCACCTGTTGGCTTTGCTCTACCAATTGTTGCAGAATTATTGAACCTGTGTTTCCTGTTGGTGTTGTTATTAAAATCATAATTGAACTTTTATTGTTTAGTGAAGTACAAAGATGATGAGAGTATTTTTCGAAAACGTTGTTCTATGTTCACATTTTCAGACCTTCGATTTTAATCTGCTCAATGTTTGAGGGGTGAGCCCTAAATACGAGGCAACCATTTTGTTTGATAGTCTTGTCAGCCATTTCGCTTGATTTGTCAAAACCCAACGGACTTTTTCTATGGCGTCTAACTTTTGAAAACAATAAATACGTTCCTGTGATTTGATATAAGCTGACTCTAAAATTTGTCGGTAAACGAAAGCAAACTGTGGAACTTTTTCAACTAAATGAAAATAATCGTCACGGTTTATGACTAAAAGTTCCGAAGCTTCAATAGTCTGCATAAATTCAAATGAAGGTTTTTGCTTGATGAGACTTGGTAAAGCAGTGCTGAAAGCATCTTCAAAATGAAAATATCTTGTTCCCTCTTCTCCTTGTTCATTAACGCTAAAAAGTCTTATACAGCCGCTGTTTACAAAATAGTAATGTTTGCAAATTTCGCCTTCTTTCAATAGAAATTCGTTTCGTTTGGTCTTTTTAAGTTTGAAATATGAGGAAATATAAGAAAGTGTCTTATCGTCAATTTCAGTTCTTGTTTTAAAATATTTTTCTAATTGTTTATACACAGATCTTCTTTTTAATCAATTATATTCAATGACAAGATATTAGCTATTCCAATATCCATCCCATTTGCATAAGCTATCGACTAGTAATAAGAGTTGCTTCCCTTTATCAGTAGTAGAGTAAATTATTTGTAAAGGAGCCGTATTCATTCTTTCATTCTTCTCGATTAAGTTGTTTTCGACCAAATTATTTACACGAGTTGCAAGAACATGTTCCGAAATTTCAGGAATGCTTTTAGTTAGTGTAGAAAATTGATTATTCCCTAATGAAATTTCATATAATATTGTCATCAGCCATCGTGTACCTACCAAACTAAGTGTATCATTTACTCTACACCTTTCTGATAATATTCTTCTATTGGCCTGGTTGGTGGAGCTTTCTTTAATTTTCTTTCCCATTACATTACTAATAAAAAAATGAGTTATTGCGTACTACTGATCATCAGCATAGCTTTGGTGCAAAGTTATAAATTAAGTTTATGGAAATTAAAATAGTATTGTTACCAATTGTTACTGATGATTTTGAAGATACAGTAGCTTTTTATAGAAAAATTACTGGTAAAAATGTTTCTCTTTCAGCTGCCCACGACGGGTATCAATTAAATTTAGTGGATCATTTTGTTATTTTGGGTGCTGTGGACGGTCCTGAGGCGCTGGAGATACCTAGCTTGGTTAATGCAATATTTGTAGTTGACGATTTGGAAGCTTTTTGGAAAATACTTGAAAAAGAGTCAAAAAGAATAATTATTCCAGTTAACAGAGTTAGTACAGGTGTTCGATTTATAGTAGAACAAAAAGACGGGAAAATAATTGAATATCTTCAACTTAATGATAATTAAGTCTGATTTATTGCTCTGGGCTGTGCTATCTGTGATTTGTATTTTAATGAAAATATAAAAAAATCAGCTTTCGAGGTTGAAAATTTTACAACTTCGAAAGCTAATTGCTTTAGTGCAGGATTATAATCAACAAAAGTACTCTTAAGATTCTTTGTTCCTAGCAATTCAATTTTTGAAAATTATAATTTTTATCATATTTAGTATTTTTGTTAGAACAAATTTCTACAAGCATACACTCTTAATGTAATAAAGAATATTTACAAATTCAATAGAACAATATGAAAGCATTATTTAAAACGTGGGAAACAAGTCGTAGAATCTATTTAAGTTACTTTGAAAATTATTCATTAGATCAGCTTAACAAAATTCCAAATGGTTTCAACAATAATCTTATCTGGCATATTGGGCATATCATTGTAACACAACAAAAATTGATTTATAGAGGCTCTGGCCTACAAGGATATATTTCAGATGAGTTGTTTAATAAATATCAGTCTGGTACCAAACCTACAGAGCCTGTTTCTGAAAAAGAAGCTGCTGAACTTAAAGGGTTATTGACTTCATTCATTGATTTAACAATAACAGATTTTAAAAAGAATGTTTTTATGACTTACAAAGAACGAACTACAGGTATCGGTTTCCATTTGTCTTCCATCAATGATGCATTTGAATGTAATAATTATCACGAAGGAATGCATTTAGGATATATGTTAAGTATTAGAAAGTTTGTGTAATATTCTTTGAGTAATATTTTTTGGAATTTTATTTTTTAGTATATCTAATCAATTAAAAACTTGACAAATGATTTTACTATATCTGGAAGAAAATGGGACTTAATAACGAGGTGTCAAATTTGTAATTTTGTGAAATGTATATTTATTTCATGCTAATTAAAAATGTGTTTCCCAATAAATAATTTAGAATATATCTGTCTTCAACCCGATGAATCGCTAACCAATATCGTGGAAAGCATCTGGATGGTAAAAAACCACTCTGATGAAGAAAAAGAAGGCATTATAGTTCCCGATGGAAAAATAGATTTATTTCTGTTAGCCGATGAAAATGGAAATTTTGAAATTTTCGTTGCCAGGATATGTTCTGTTCCCATTAACAAACCTCCATTTCCCAAATCTACAATGTTTGCAATCAGCTTTTACCCCATTGCTGCCGAATATATTTTCAAACAATCTTTTGCAGATTTAAATAACACGAAGAAAATACTTCCGACAGATTACTGGGGATTTTCAAGAGATGACCTGATCGATTTCAACCAATTTTACTATAAGGCTATTGAGGTCATTTCTTCGTTATTATCCAAAGAAATAGAAAACCGAAAAAAGAAATTATTTAAACTCATTTATGATTCAAAAGGAGAAATTACTGTAAAAGAAGTCGAAGAAAATACTTTTTGGAGTAGCAGACAAATGAACCGTTATTTCCACAAATGGTTTGGCGTAACGCTTAAGACCTATCTCAATATTATCCGTTTCTCCAACTCATTAAAACAACTAAAAAATGGGGATTTCTACCCCCAACTCAATTATGCAGACCAATCTCATTTTATAAGGGAAGTGAAAAAGTTTGCAGGGGTAAAACCAATTATCTTAAATAAAAACGAAAACGACCGATTTATCCAATTTAGCCTGATGCCGGAAAAGTAATTTTGTTCTGTAATTAAAACAAGAACAAAATGAATTTAAATCACATCAACATCGTTGTACAAGACGTAAATAAAGCTATAAATTTATTTACAAAAGCCTTAAGTTTTAGTTTAATTGTCAATCGAAACAACAAAATGGCAGTTCTGGAAAATGACCATAATTTTGCCTTAGTTATTTGGGGACAGGAATTGAACCACAAGGAAAATACGCCTGAATATCCGGAGAATTTCCACATCGGATTTTATCAGAAGGATGAGCAAGCAGTTTGGGATATCTATGAAAAGTTAAAAACAGAAGCTGACTTACAATTTGAAAGTGAACCTAAGAAAATTAGAAATACGTTTGGTTTCTATTTCTTTTTTGAAAAATTGATGATGGAAATAAGTGTTGATCCATTTAAGGATACTATCAGATAATAAAACTTAACTATAAGTTATTTTAGTGTAAGATTATAGTTAAAACAACTATTATCTTACTGCTTATTTCATTTTAAATTCCGTAGGTCTCATATTGGTCAGCTGCTGAAAATTATTGCTAAATGCAGCTATATTCGAATATCCAATTTCATAGGCTATTTCGGTCATATTCAGATTTGTATCTTTTATCAATTCCATCGCCCGGATAATCCGCAGCATTTTTAAGTATTGAACAAAAGTGATATGCAATTTCGTTTGGAATAATCTGGTCAGACTTCTCACACTCATTCCTGATTGCTGAGCAATTCGATCTAAACTTAGATTTTCATTTAATCGATTTCTAAAACTGTCGATTATGGCATTGAGCCTTTGATCGTCCGTTGTAGGTAGTTGAATGGAGAATTTTTTGAGGTTTTCCTTTGATAATACATTCTTAAGCGTGGATAGAAATTCAAATTCCCACGAACCTTTGTAATAATCACCTTGCCATTTCTCGCTAAATGAGAGCATCTCTGCCAGCAACTTACTAACGGGATAAATACCCAGTTCATCATAAAATTCACCATCTTTTTCGTCTGGAAAGTAAATATTGATAATGTACAAATCCTGTGTATTAAACATCAGATTGTGCGGATAATTTTTTGGTATCCATATGTAATGGTTAGATGGGATATAGAAATCCTTTTCGTCTGTTTGCAAGTAAGCAATTCCACCATAAACCAATAATAACTGAGCCTTATCGTGCTGATGAGCAGGTAAACGCTGCTCCGTCTGTTGTCTCATCACGAGGATTGAATCGGGATTTTGATCCACACTACTTATTAATTGACTAAGTATATCCATGTGGCCAAATATAGCAAATATTAGGCTAATTATATAAAAATGAAGCTAAGTGCGTTGAATAATTTTGCAGTATTAATAGTACCAAAATCAATATGAAACGTAAAATCATAAAACCCGACAAAGATTTTGAACATGAAACACAAGTGAAAAAATCTGAACATCAATTACCTCGTCCAAATAAAGAAATTGATAAAGCCAACATTTACGGGCTGTCTTGTGCTTATTCCAGCCCCTTTATGCCAATGATAGATTTAAGCTTTGCTTTTGATGAGTTGAAAAAGATGCTAAAAACAATGGTTAATAAAGAGAAAGAAACCAATCATTTATAAAAACAAAACCAATGAAACAATATAAAACAGTTTTGATTTTGAGCATACTGATGTTGTTATTTGCACCCTCTATTTACGCTCAACATACAGAAAAAGTCCAATCTTTAAGTTTGGAAGAAATATGGAAAGTTGCAGAAATGAATAATCGACAACTGAAACTATACGACCTAAATCATCAGCAAAGTACAATAGAAATATTGGAAGCCAAAGACCGTTTGTTACCGGAACTTTCGGTAGGAGCAGACCTAAAACTCAATTCTAAATTTCTGATCTATGACAATGGATTATTCTCTTCTCCACAGGATGTGGCTGTAAAAGGCTATGGGTACGGCGTAGGCTACAACTTAAATTTTAATCTTTACAATGGCGGTAAAGACAAAAGGAGCATCGTCATGAAAAAGGAAGAAGAGACACGAAAACAATATGAACTGGATCTCCAAAAGCATAGCGTAAAATATGATGTCGCAATTGCTTATTTTGATTTATACAAATTTTTACATTTCTATGATTTTCTTAATGCAGAGACTGAAGCAGAAAAAAAGCAATTGAGATTAATAGAAAGTCTGCATAAAAACGGCACCGTACTAAAGAGTGATGTGCTGAGAATCTCTGTGAAATTGTCTCAACTGGAACTTAGTCTTTCCGACGTTAAGAAGAAGATTGAGATCGCTAAACAACGGCTCAATATACTGATGGGGCGTAAAAATGATGCTGAATTAACAATACAACCCGAAGATATAATTGAATTAAACGCTATCACAGACGGTGACTATAATGATTATGTAGACATCGCTTTCAACAAATCTCCAGAATACAAAATAGCCATTAGTGACATCAAATGGAGTGAACTGAACGTAAAACAAATGAAAGCTACGATATTGCCTAAAGTTTCTTTGTATTCTAATTATAATTACAACTATCCTCAAATTTCCTTTTATCCGTACTCAAACGATTTGTGGGGATTTGGTCAGACAGGAATTAAAGTCCAGTATTCCATCGATAATTTGTACAAAAGCAAACATACCATTGCTCGTACCCAAGTTGTCAGCAGTCAGGCTAAAGAAAAAGCTGAAATGAAGAAGGACGAAATCTATCTTCAGGTAAGAGAAGTTTATTTACAGCAACAGCAGGCTTTGGAGAGTGTGGAAACGGCAGAGCATAATATCATTAAAACCACCGAAACCGTTCGTGTTATCAGAAGTAGCTACCTGAATCAGGAATCGCTACTGACCGATCTTTTGGAAGCAGAAAATGCTTTATTGGAAGCAAAATTCAATCTGACAACAGCACAAACAAACGTAAAAGTAACCCATATCAGACTATTGGCAATTATAGGAATTCTTTAATACAACTATTATGAACAAAAATAAAACAGATAAAATTATTGTAAACCTAACCAAATGGTTGGGAATTGCATTATTCGTAGGGATCATTATTTGGGGAGCTACCTATTTCTTAAAAGGATATCGCTTTGAACAGACTAATGATGCACAGGTAGATGCTTATCTCTCACCGATAAATGCAAAAGTGGGCGGCTATATCAGCAAAATATACTACAAGGACAATCAACTTGTTAAAAAAGGTGATACACTTGTGGTAATTGAATTGGACGAGTATGGACTGAAAAAAGATGCTGCATCAGCAGAACTCATGAGTTCACACGCCAAATTACCGATTTTGACGGCGAACGAAGAAACGCAACTTAAAAGTATTGAGGTTATAAAAGCACAATTGGAAGGAGCTAAAGCGAGATTGAACCAACAGCAAAAAGAATTTGACCGTTATAAAAATCTACTGTCAGATGAATCTACCACACAACAAAAATTCGACAACATTAGTGCTTCTTTATCCATTGCACAGTCAGATTATGATCAGGCGAAAGCTTCTTTAAAAGTAGCAGAATCTAAACTTAATGATTTTAGAGCTCAAAATAATGCTATAAAGGCAGAGATAAAAATTAAAGAAACACTTGTTCAAAGACAGGAATTGGACATCAGATATACGTTTATCACTGCACCTTTTGATGGACAAATTGGTAAAAAGACCATTCAGGAGGGTCAACTGATACAACCCGGGCAAACATTGGCTTTTTTGGTGAACAAAGCCGAGGAAAAATGGGTGATTGCTAATTTTAAAGAAACACAGATTGGCAAATTCAAGATCGGACAACCAGTATCCATAGAAGTTGATGCCTTTCCGAATGAAAAATTCAATGGTACTATCGAATCACTTTCGCCAACCACAGGTTCACGTTACTCATTGTTACCTCCAGATAATGCTACAGGTAATTTTGTGAAGATCATCCAACGGATTCCTGTAAGAATTAAACTGATCGATATGCCTGAAAAATTACGAAAACTTTCTGCCGGAATGAATGCCAATGTTTATGTTTTAAAAGATTAATAATGCAAGCACATAAAATACCTATTTTCAAATCTTGGGTATCCGAATGGGTGGCGAGATCCGTCATATTTGCTATCCTGATGGCCTGTCTGTTTAGCTTCGCTTTTTACGGTAGTCCGGTTGCAACGATGGGCTTTTACGGCATACAGCCTACCGATGTACAATATGGTATGGTCGTTATCTATGGATCTACCGTAGCTTTCTTAGCATTGGATTTCCGTATCGTAAAATATTTTGCACCAAGAAAATATCTACTGATGGCTCTTGCCGTAAATGCAATATGTTCTGTGATCTGTTTTCATTTCAAAGATTGGACATTGTTTGTTAGTTGCCAGTTTTTTCAAGGAATTACCTGTGCATTAATGTCAGGCATCGTCTTACAACTTATTTTTCCAAGGTTACAATCTGTACGTGCCCGTGTGATTGCCTTTAGCCTACTGTATGGCAGCATACAGATTGCCGTTCCTTTCTATTCTATTTTTACCAGTGTGGTCATTCATTTCTTTGATTATAACTGGCTATTCTACGGATTTATAATCATAGTCATCATTCTAACAATTACTGTTTTGCTAACAATGAACGGTAAAGCTCGATTTACCAAGAAGATTCCACTTTATCAGGTCGATTGGATAGGCTATCTGTTTTACGTGTCTTTTATCTTAATCTTAGGATACATCCTTGTCTACGGGCGACAATTGGGATGGTTCGGTAGTTCATTAATCACTACTCTTAGTGTCGTTGATCTAATTATTCTTTCCCTTTTCATCATTAGAGAATTGAAGCTTAAACGACCATTGATCAACTTGCAGATTTTCAAGACAAAGAATTTTGTCATTGGGCTATTACTACTTTTTACATTTTATATTTTTAAAGGAAGTACAGGACTTGCCTACGGCTATCTTGAGGTGATTTTAGGAAATGACCCACTGAGCACCATTCCTATATGGACGGCTGTAATTTTTGGAACTACATTGAGTATGTTCACTACTTCCAGATTTATCCTGATGGGGTACAACCTGATAAGGATGATTATTGTTGGCTTTGGAATAATGGCGATCTATTATGCTTATATGATACTATTTGTTTCTGTACAGGGTGAAACAATTGATTTCATTCTACCGATGTTTATTTATGGTGTGGCAACAGGAATCCTATTTGTTCCTATTGTTTCATTTACCACTTCATCAGCACCTCCCCAAATTTCTATCAATGCATCGCTTCTTGGTATATTGGCTAGGTTTACAGGGTTTACAGCTAGTCTGGCATTGAATAACGAACTTCAATTATTTGCAAAATCAGGAGTTCGAGAAAAGATTCGGGAATCAATCACGGAAACCAGCCCTCAATTACCAACCACCTTACTGGACATTCAAAATCAATATAATAATTCAGGTAGCGATATCTATACTTCAAAAACAGTATCCTCAGCTTATTTTAATCAAATGATAGGTCATCAGATATTGGCTCGTGCCACCAGGGATTATTATGATTTGATGTTAACAGGTGTGATTTTCGTAATTGTTGTTTTGCTCTTATTACCACAAATTCAAAAAGTTGTTTTGAGATTACGAAAAGGTAATATACCATATTAAAAATCATTTTCATTGAATGTATGTAAAGCTTCTTATGGATAAATTTTATATTAAAACACTAAACAGTTGTTTTATTAGTCTTTGACTAATAAAGTCATACCATTCAAGAGGAAAAAATTCAGGAGGTAATGAGTTGGGCAATTTTTCCTGCAACAATCTTAAAAACTCCAGTTGATCATTTGATTGCGGGTATACATTTCCTATGGCAAAATTCTTTCGAGGAAAATCTGACTTAATATTACTGGACATTCTACCATACATAGTTTACCAAAAAAATATTTGCATTTTCAAAAGCCTTACAGTAATCCCTTATTGCTGCTTCAAAATTTGATCTATTCGGTTTTTTATATTGTTTAACATCAATTATGGCTAATGCACTTTCACTTTTATTATCATCTTTAAAAATTACATCAGGCTGAACATACTTTTTACGTTTATCGCTTATTAAATTTTCAACACGACTCTTCATTTCAGAAAAAACATTGAGTTCTGGAATTTTTATCTTCACACATTCTGTAAATTTTTCAGCAGCACTTCCAAAAGCTGTTCGGTTAATCCTATCTTATTGTAGATATTGAATATTAAACCAAAAAATTCATTACTGAATTTAAAAATCTTTTCGGTACTACGAAAAGGTAGTGATTTTATGTGATGTGCAATTTTCAACTTTACCCCAATAAAAAGTTGATCAACTGTTCAAATCATTATTAACATCAAAAAATCACGTTATGAATATCGAAAGAACAGAATTTATTGCATGGATGGAGAAGATCATGGAACGATTCGACATCCTCAAAGAACAAACGACATCAAACCAATCCCGATTTATTGAGGTCGACGGCGAAGTTCTGTTAGACAATCAGGATGTCTTACAACTTCTAAAGATCAGTTCAAGGTCCTTACAACGTTACCGCACGGACAAAAAGCTTCCTTACTACACCATAAGCGGCAAGCTGTATTACAAACTGTCCGATGTCCATCAGCTCATCAGGGAATGTCTAAGTTCATAAGGAACTGAGACATCAGCTGCCAAAGACCTACCTACAATAACATTTTATATCAATCCATCACAAGTACATCTATTTTCGTCTCATCAAAATCAATTGTGATGGAAGAAACAGCACAGAATGGAGCCGATGAGATCAAGCCAGTGTCAGACACACTGTTGGTCTTGAGCAAGGACACCAATAAGATCGAAATGGTCAAGGGCGTGGACAAAGATGGAAACCTTCAAAAGTTCCCACCAAACGAAATGCAGGAAAGTGGTCAATTGATCCGTGTTGACAAGCACGGTGATCTCTTCTCCAACTTCTTTTCCAATTTCTACCGGCAGCTTAAAAACCCTTCGCATTTTAATTTTTTCAAGGTCTCGGAATACGATGCGGTCAACACAGCCAAAGACCTTCAGCAGTATGTCGATCAGGCATCGCTTGAAGAAAAGGAAAAATTGAAAGAATATGAAGTCCTACCAAAAAATACAAACCCATCAAAAAATCAGAATACAATGGAAAACAACACAGAAACTCAGGAGTACCGTTTCCAGCCTGAACAGATAGACTGGAAGACGATGGAAAAATTCGGGCTTAACCAGGAAAAGCTTGAAAAGCTAAATGCTATGGATCCTCTGCTCAGAGGCTTCAAAACCAACACATTAATTCCCATCACCATCAATCTGGGAACAGCGGTCAGCAAGATGGATGTCAGGCTATCTCTCCAAACCGCAGACAACGGTGAAGTTGCCGTTAACCTGCACGGCATCCGGAAGGAGCCGAACTACAACCTCAAGTTCCTCGGTCATGAATTCACTGACGAAGACAAAAAGAACCTTAAAGAAAGCGGAAATATGGGAAGGGTGGTCGATCTGGTCAATCCCAAGACCGATGAGATCATTCCTTCAGTCATCAGCCGTGACCGCCTGACCAATGAACTGGTGGCTTACAGGGCAGAGTATATGAAGATCCCAGACGAGATCAAAGGAATCCAATTGGACGAGCATCAGAAACAAACCCTTTTAGAAGGCAAGCCTCTCTATCTTGAAGGCATGACCTCTACCAAAGGCACTACCTTCGATGCTACTGTGCAGTTCAATGCCGATAAGCGCTATGTTGAATTCATATTCGACAACAATCAAAAGCTTCAGCATAGCCAGTCTCAAAAAGAAGACAGTTCACAAAACCAGAGTCAAGATCAAAATAAAAACAGCGAACCCCCAAGAGTTTTCAGGGACAAAGAACTGGATGACAAGCAGTATGAAAAATTCAAGGCAGGTGAGACGGTCTATGTTAGTGGTCTTGTTGACAGCAAAGGCAAAGAATATCAGGGCTACATAACTTTCAACAAAGAGACCGCCAAGACCGACTTTTCCTTTACCAATCCCAACAAGCTGAAGGAAAAAGCCCAGCCATCAGAAGCCCATAAAACACAGAAGGCGGTCAATACTGATGGTAAAACCAATGAATCGACCAAAAACATCAAAGAGCCGCTTCAATCCAAACAGCAGGAGCCTGCCAACAAGCAGCAACAGGAGCAGCAGAAAAAACCTGCCAGATCAAGAGGCAGAAAAATGTAATGGAGACCCCATTCCATTAAGGATCTTCGACCTAGCAAGAATAAATCAACCATAACAACCATCAAATCCAAACCTATGAAAGCCATCATTGCAGAAAAACCCAGTGTTGCCAGGGAAATTGCCCAGATTCTCAATGCCAATAACAGAAAAGACGGCTACTTTGAAGGAAACGGCTACTGTGTGACCTGGGCGTTAGGTCATTTGGTATCATTGGGAATGCCGGAAGATTATGGCATAAGAGGCTTTAACAAAGCCTCTCTGCCTATCTTTCCCAATCCCTTTATCCTCACTCCAAGAAAGACAAAGCAGAGCCAATCAAAAAACTACCAAGCAGACCCATCCGCCTTAAAACAGCTCAAGCTCATTAAAAATGTCTTAGGTCAATGCACGAGCATTATCGTTGCGACTGACGCGGGAAGGGAAGGCGAGCTGATCTTCCGCTATATCTATGATCATTTAAAATGCAAAAAACCATTTGAAAGACTCTGGATCAGTTCACTGACCGAAAAAGCCATACAGGAAGGCTTTAGAAATCTTAGACCCGGTTCGGATTTCGATGGACTTTATGAAACTGCAAAAGCCAGAAGCGAAGCCGACTGGCTGGTCGGAATCAATGCTACCCAGGCATTGAGTATTGCAGCGAACAACGATGTCTATTCCTTAGGCAGGGTCCAGACCCCTACATTAGCATTGATCTGCAAAAAATTTCAAGAGAACAAAGATTTTAAACAAAAGAAATACTGGCAGATCCAGTTACAGCACCGAAAGGACTATTTAAATTTTACCAGTCTTTCCAACCAGCAATGGGAAGACAAAAAACAGGCAGAACAGATCTTAAAAGCCATAGAGCGGGAGGGTAGAGCCACGGTAGAAGAGGTCTCCATCAACACGATCAAAGAACAGTCTCCATTACTGTTTGACCTGACAGAACTACAGAAAGAAGCTAACCGAAAGCTGGGATTATCAGCAGATGAAGTATTACAGACCGCACAAAGCCTTTATGAAAAGAAGTTCATCACCTACCCGAGAACCGGAAGCAAATATATTCCTGAAGACCTTTGGCCGGAAATCCCTGAACTCGTAAGAATACTGAATCAATCCGACCCATTCAAACCAGCGATAGCAACACTCAAGTTCGGCAACTTCAACAAACGCATTGTCAATGATCTCAAGGTCACAGACCACCACGGACTTTTACCGACCACTAAAATTCCATCCGCTCTAACTGCCAGTGAAAAAGCCATTTACCATATGATCGTTTATCGCCTGTTTGAATCATTATCAGAGCACTGCTCCAAAGAAGTCAGCCACATCATTATCAAAGTCCATCACTATGAGTTCATTATCAGAGGCTCCAAGATACTAAATAAAGGCTGGCGAGCCATCAAAGGCCTATTGTCTGATGAAGCGAGCCCAAACCAAGATGATAACAGCAATAATAATAGCAACAATAACGAAACACAAGAACCCCAACTCATTGAACTTCCGGAATTCAAAAAAGGCGATGAGCTTAAAATCTCATCAACAGAACTAAATGAAAAACTGACCAGACCTCCCAAACTCTACACTGAAGCTGACCTTCTTTCTGCTATGGAAAACGCAGGCAGGCAAATCGAAGACAGAGATCAGCAGAAAGCTTTAGCCAACATTGGTATCGGTACACCCGCAACTAGAGCCTCCATTATTGAAACCTTAATTACCAGAAACTACATTACCAGAAAAAGCAAAACATTGATCCCAACCGACAAAGGACGAAGGGTCTATGATCTTATCAAAGACCAAAAAATAGCCAATGTCCAGATGACCGCAGAGTGGGAGATGGCACTCCATCAGATTGAAACAAAAGAAATCAATTCAAAACAGTTCATCACTGATATTAAAAACTACACAGCAGAAATTACCCAAGAACTATTATCGCTCAACATTACCCAAGAAAACATCCCGGAGCTCAAATGCCCCAAATGCCAGCAGCATCATCTCATTATTAAAGATAAAATCGTCAAATGCCCAGATGAGCAATGTCAATGGATTTTATTCAGAATGATATGTGGCATACAGCTCAGCATCAACCATATCACTTCCCTCATAACAACAGGAAAAACTCCGCTCATCAAAAATATGAAGAGTAAAAACGGGAAAAAGTTTGATGCTTATCTTATTTTAAAAGATGATTGCCAAACGGCTTTTGAATTTTAATGGACATCGAAGATATACAAAATCCCAGTTGAAAAACTGGGATTTTTTATATCAACTAATCGCTTTTTATTTTGGCGGAGTAGTATTTTTTAAACCATTCAGGATAAACTTCATCATCATTTTCATCCCACATCTTTTCGCCATCTGTATTTACTTTGAAATGTCCAAACATTGTGTGATCTCCGCCTTCTTTTGAATTATCAAAAAAATAAGCTTGATAAACATTCTGAGCTGCTTCATACAATAAATTCATTGAACGGTAGTATCTTTCAATAATTTTTTCTTCAGGTACATCATGTCCATTTTGTTTTACTCTCACCTGTTTAATACGATATACATTAATAGTAGGGTGTTCTGTTGATACAAAATAGAGATATACCTTATAACCTTTAGCTGTTGCCTGCTTTATAATATCGACCTTTCCGCTATGCGAAAAAACCGTTTCAAACGAGAATTTTTTATCTTCGGAAAGCAATTTTTTTCTTAAATAATCTGCGACAATTTGTTCTACCCGCTCGTGCACTCTTTTTTCCTGGTTATCTATAAATTCCTTTGGAAGAGTTAATCGATCATCAGTTATTTGTATGCAGGCTTTGAAATCATCTAAGGTTAAATCAGTTTTTATTAAGCCCGAAGCTTCTACGATTTCAAAAAATTCATCTTCATTGAAGGTGATTTTATATTTTGAAAATAGGCATCCTTTTTTTAGAAGATCTTTTGCAATTTCATCGGCATTGATATAAATGCCAAAATCAAGTTTCACGCCTTTCTGCGTGTCAGTGTCAAGTATTTTCTGAATGATACTACTTTTACCTGAGCCGTTAGGTCCGGCGAAAACTCTCATTCTCTTGTTCATTTAATCACGTATAACTTTTAATTGCTGAGGTTCTTCGCTTATCTTTTCTAATCTTTCGATGTTCCCATTAGAATGCTTTCTAACTACCCATCCTTCGTGTGCAATTACAACATATCCATTAGTATGCATAGCTCTTAAAGCTCCTTCTCTGAAGGCGCTTCTCGATTTTTTTGCTACCATATCTTTGCTTATATATCTTATTTTACTTCCTCTTCTCATATTTTTTAACTTAAAAAACTTAGCAATAATGATTAAATATAATCAATATTCTTTTGTTATTTTTTATTATAAGCAATTTACGAATAAAAAAATTATTAATCAACTTACTATCTATCATTTATTCATTGATGCAATGTAAAAATTTAACAATGATCCCAAAACAAAAATGATAACTGTAATAAAAATTGTTATTTTCGCTGTTCTCAATGATTTTTGAGCGATCTCAATGGATTTTTGTGCAGCATCATTGGATTTTACTGCTATCTCAAGATTTTCTTTTGCCAATTCGACATTTTCCTCAGCTAATTCCATATTCTGATAGTGTTTAACATCTTCATTAGTTTTAAAATCATTTTCAACATAATCTCTGAATGCTTGATTTATAATAATTGTTTTTTTTGAAAATTCTAAAATCAGCTGTACAGCGTCTCTGTCGTGAATCTCTGATGGAATAAATTGATTTCTAGCAATAAGCCCACCATAACGCGAGTTCTTCTCGTCTTGACTTTCTTGATATAGAAATAACATTCCATTCTTTTCCAAATATTGTAGAAGATTGAAATAGTTTATAATTTTCCACGAAAAATTGCGAGCAAAAGTAAAAAATCGCCTTGACCAGTTTTGTAAAGCTCTGCATCAAAACGATATTCTATATGCTCGTTTTCATAATCCAAATATATATCAACGTTAGTCAATTCATTATAAACAACATTACCTATTAGAACATCATTTGTTTTACTGGCTAATCGTAACAATTTTTTTGCAAATTCTTTTTCTTGCTGTGATAAGTTTCTCATAGTTTGTTTTATTATTTTATCAAATGGAATTCAACCGTCATATTTTTTTATTCAGCTTTAAATAATTCAACTGTTTTATCATCAAAATCAATTGCAATAAAATCAGCATACAAATTGGTTCCAAATATTTTGTCTCTTTTACTTATTAATGAAACAGAATCTGTTAAAAACGTAATATTTTCATCAATTAAATATGCTATACGATTTACTGTAGAAGTGGACAGGCCATCAGTTGAAGTTGGATAATCTTTAAATTTAACCTCATTATACTTTGTGTCAATTACGGATACGTATGCTTTTTCGGCGTCTGCGATTATTTTTATACGGTCTTCCAATTCATTTTTTCCTATTTGATCAAAGTCACTGTCAATTAAATATTGCTTGATTTCTTGCGATTTTATTCTAAAGAAAAATAGAATCATTTCATCAGTTAATCTTGAACCCTGATTTAAAGGATGCTCATTAGAAAGTATTCTCAGTCTTTTATCGTGAGGTTGAACAATTAATCTTTCGAAGCTTGTTTGACTTTTTGATATTCCTACATAGTGCAAATTGTAAGTGAAGAAATCTTCGAAATCATCAAATCCCAAAATAAACGGTTTTCCTCGGCTTCTGTCAAAGATTAACTTTTCAGTAGTAAACCAGTCAAAAATATCCTGCTTATCATCATCCAGCCGCCAAATTCTTATATTTTTATCTCCCATCTCAAATTTGAGATTAACGTCGCTTGGAACTCGGTAGAAATCATACATTGCATTAATATCCAAAGTACAAAATGATGTTCTGGCACCACATATAATCTGAAAAACTAATTTACCATCCTGATTAATATTTTGATCAATTTCTTCATCTGGTGGAAATATAAAAAAGGTTTCTGGCTTTTGCCCTATAAAGTACAGGTTGCTCTGTGATATTTGTTCTTGGACTTCAGTAATATCCTTTATCCATTCAGCTTCTTGGTTAGAAATAGGAGGGTAGACCAATTCCAACTGGTGTAATTGAGATCTCATATTAGCTATTCTTCCATCTTTTGTAATGAAGTTGTAGGCCGGTTTTCTCACCACCTTTAAAAAACTTGCCGCTGTTTAGCGTATCAATCAATTTTCTTATATCGTCAGCGTGTCTTACCTTCCAACCTAATTTATTTATTAAGTATGAACATATGATGTCTGAGTTTAACTCTGGCTCGTATTTATGCAAAGCTTTTACATAGGTTTTCGCTCTCGAATTATCCGAAGGGTGGTTTATACCTGTAGAAGTATTAATAACTGCAGTGAGTTCTTTGAAAGCATTCTTTACAATTGCAGACGGTTCTGGATATGCTGCCACATTTTCAGCTTCATCGATGCTTAGATCTTTGTTTATCTTTTTTGCGTTCGTGGTATTAATCCAGCTTTCTGTATTCTCTTTTATCCAAGGTATTGCGATTATTGCGTCAATCTGTCTGTAATCTTGTACTTTAAAAATTTCATCAGAATTCAGACCGCAGCAAATAATGACATCTGATGGATTGTTATAACTGCCTTTATAAGTTCTGACTGTTTCTATTTTAAGGTTAGTTCCTAAAAAGGATGCACCACTAAACATTTTTTTCACTGTTTGTGAACCAAATAATCTTTCGAGCCAACCTGTAGTGTTTTTAGAAGCCACCAAAAAAATGATTTTATTTAGTTCCTTACTTTCCTTTACGAGATTTGAAGCAAAATTCAAAGCTCTTTCATAAGCTTCGTCATCGTTTCCCTGTGTATCGAAATAATAGTATTTATCAGCCATTGTTTTTTTAATTTATAAAGGTTTGGTAAATTATTTATATTTGGTCTTAGATTAAGAAAAACCGATAATATTTAATTACGGTTTTACATATCAACAAAATAAAATGGTTTAATCCACAATAATATCAGTGTATTTACTGAATTTTCTAACTAAACCTTTTAATTGTTTTCATCTCGTCATATTTTTTATCCATATCTCCATTCACATTACCGAGAGAATTTAGAAATTCAAAAAATGCTTTTCGATTATAAGCTAGTATTGAATGTGAGATTAATTTTTTAAAAACCTCCAGCTCATCAAATCTTAAATCTGCAAATTTCGCTCTTAAAACGATTTCAAGTCTCCCTCTTTTTTCATGACAGTCTCTACAAAGACAGCGTAATGTGTCCAAAGGATATTCCCAAGGTTCTTTTCCGTATTGGTAATAACAATGGTGAACTTCCAGGCTTTTAGTTGAACCGCAATCCTGGCAACGATATCCTGCTCTTGATTTGACCAGATCTCTTTTATTTTGCCATCTTCTATCTCTTAACTTATGCGCATATGATTTGAATGGTTCTTCTAAAGGTACGTTTTCCAAATTCTCTTCATAATAAAATCCAATATTCCAGGCATTTCCGAGTTCATAGAAAAAACCAAAAGACAATACTAAATCTTCAAATTCTAGGTATTGTTTTTCGTCTCCAAAATTTAGAATATTATATAGACCACCTTCTGTAGTAATAACAAACTCGCTTTCAGTGTGATACTCTTCCTCGCGTTCCTGCCATTCTTCAATTGTGAAAAAGTGCGTTTCAGATGTCAAATCATTTTTTTCAAGCCATAATCTGAGAGATTCAATAAGTTTATCTCTTTTTTCTTTCATATATTCATATAGTTTTAGAGTTCTTCTCGTATACTAATTTTCTATGTGTAGGTATTTAAAGATAAATATCCAAAATACAATCAAACTAATTTGATATCGTGCTCAAATATTATTAATCTGTTTATATTCTAATATTGTTTGTGATTGCTCTGTGATCTTCAAAATCATATTATCATTGGTCACTATAGAAAGATCGGGATTACTTCCTAAATACAATAAATGAAGCAAATCCGTATAATCATTTTTAGCGGGCGTCCCTAATTCACCACTTTTTTTAGCTGAGAAAAAAGAAAAAGCATTCATGAAAATATCTATACTATGATTATAACTGTTGTATACTTCTTCTTCGGTAACGAGGTCGTTATCTTCTGAAGCCTGAGCTGCTAAATGACCAGCAATAACCTTAATGGTTAAAGCATTATTAACATCAACTTCTGAAGCTAAAGACTTTACGATTTGCTTGGCATAATCTTCAAATTCTTTTCCATTATTTATTCTCTGCTCAGCATATATACTTTTCAGTTCCTGATTTCCTTTTAATGTTGCTTCTATAAATATGTCTGAATAGCTTTTATCAAGTGCTTTAAAGAAATCAATATTATAAATCTCCTTTTCGGTGTTAGTAATAAATGCTTCCAAGTTCTCACTGTGATACAGTTCAATACAAAGCTTTTGTAATCCAAGCACTCTACCTTCTTTTATTTCAATTATTGGAAAAGCCTCGGCTTTAATTTTTTCTGGTAGTTTCCATACAACTGGAAATCTTGAATCAATTAAGTTTTTTATAACTTGCTTTCTTATATTAAATTCTCTCTCGCTAATTCCCGAAACTAGCTCCATTACAACCAGTGCAGAAGTAAAAGAATTACTTTGCAGTTTGTGTAATTCTTTGCTAAGAGCTCTAGCAGCTACGGTATCCAGATAGTATCTCATTTTTATCAATTTTGTTTTGAGCTGGTAAAATCATTTCAGAGAAGGTCTTTAATTTTATCTGATGTTAATAATTCAATGGATGATACTAAATCTCTAACTGTAAGCTTCGGTATGTAGCTTGTGTAATGTACCAAGTCCTGTACGTTTGAATTTGAAACAGTAAAGGTATCAATATCTATATTTTCAAGCTTAAAAGCTTTTGGCATCACTTTTCTATACAAATCTTGCAGAAAAGAATTAAATACATCAATATTAATATTTATGTTCCTTAAATGCATGTCTATTTGTATGATTTCATTGTTGGTATTTTCAATTATGGAGTATGGTAATCTAAAATTTCTGTAAGTATCTAAATACGGGAAATGTAAGAACTCGACACCTGCCTGAAATGAACAATGGTATATGTAAAAACTAATTGCAGCATCACTTCTTTTCTCTAACTGACAAATAACCGCCATCTTTTCGTAAATCGTTCTCTTTAATTCCAAAGCATCAAAAATGTACAAATCGTAACATTGATCGGAACAATCTCTTAGTACTGAAAATGCTTTTTCAAGTTCATTATTTTCTAAAAGAATATCAGCTTTAAATAGCAATACTGAAACTTTTTCTTTACTATTATTAGGAATTAAATCAAAATTTTCATCAATATAATTTAATGCATAATAAGGATTAATCTTATAAAACAGATTAGATAAATGTAAAGTGTTCTCAACACTTCTGTACTCAACTGATTTCTTATGAACAAATTCTAAGACTTTTTCGTTTTCGTCACCAAGTCTTTTTGCATAATCAATGAATCTGTCTAAGATTGAAATTAAATCATTAAATTCAAATTCATTATTTTGAATAAATTCGAGCAAAAAAGTATTAGCAGTTTCTAATGATTGACTTTTCAGCTGATTAGTCAGAAAGGTTTTGAATTTTGAAACCTTGTAGGTTTTTTCTCTAAAAATATATTCCATTGTAAAAAAAGTTGGAGGTAGGCTAATCTACATTATAATCAGACATATTAAAAAACTCTATTTTATTTGTGTCAATTCCAATTTTAAGGAGTGTTTTTAAATGTTTTGTTTTCTCTTCATCGTTATAATAGCTGACACTCCATTTTACTTTTTTAACCATATTTTTTCTTATAGCTCTAAAGTAGGGAAGGTCAGTAGGATTTAAAGAATGCCCTAATATTATAATCTCATCGATTTCGTTTAAACCTTTGAAGAAGCTGTCATATTCACGAATAGAATCTTTTACGGGTTTTTTAAGTGCGTAAAACGGATATTTAGCATTCTCTTCTGAATCCGAAAAAGGTGTTCTGTTCCTTTCACCATTTTCATCAAATTCAGGTTGTGCCTTTAAATTTTTATTATGTCCAAATACAAAACTTCCCGGGCTATTTTCTACATCCCCATGAATATGCAGTATATTGCTGCTAGGGATTTTATAGATCTCTTCGAGTGTCAGTGTATAATTGAAGTTTAAGAAAAATGAATTTTCTTCTAAAAGAAGTTTCCTATTAGTGTCTTCAAGGCTTAAATCGGTTAGCCAATCCTCAAAAGCTTCCCTGATTTTATCAATCAGCAGGTCGCTTTCTTGCGCCAAATCATCTTCCAGACTATAAATATAACTAGGTCTGAAGTTTTCATCAGATACATCAATGTTATTTATATCGTCAAAGAGAGCTTTCCATTTAAAAGTACTGAGATCATTTTCAAAGTCCTTCCATAAATGGTCGGGATATGATGATAACATAAAGTACTCCTCAAATATATTTTCTAAATCTTGGTGATTTGCAGTAACAAATTTGTGAAAATCACTATATGTTGTGGGAAGATCGTGAAATCTATCGAAGCCATTCCCAACGATATAAAGTTTTTTCATTAATGAACTTTATCGAGGTATGTAATACAGATTTTATCCTTAATGTTTATTAAAAATAATTTTCAGGCCAAAGATCATACGGTAAACAATTTTTGATCATCTCTACCGCTTGGTCGTAGCCTCGTAACTCTAATTCTCTAACGAAGTATGGCCACGGCGGTATATTACTTTTGTATATATTAGATGAAGATGTGGACATACCTCCTCCTGCTGAAGTTGACAGCCCGCCATACTGCGAAGTCGAGAGTCCTCCATATTGAGATGTCGATAATCCACCATACTGAGATGTTGAAAGTCCGCCGTACTGTGAAGTTGATAATCCCCCATACTGCGAAGTTGACATTCCCCCATACTGTGAAGTCGAGAGCCCTCCGTATTGAGATGTTGACATTCCGCCATATTGTGAAGTAGACATTCCACCATATTGTGAAGTTGATAATCCACCACCCTGGGCTGTACTTAAATTTCTTGGCCAGGTTCTTAAATTTTGTATAATTGGTCTTGGCATGGTTTGTAAGTTTCGTTTTCTTAAAGGTAATGATAATATATCTATTTTAAAGTACAGTATTTAAAATAATGCGTACATCAAAAAAATAAAAAAATCCCCGATGGAAATCGAGGATAAAAACTAATAACCATGAAAACTCAAATATGATTGAGAATCTTTAGCAAATGTATGTCTTAATGAATTTATAATAATTATTGTTGTGATTTTTTGTATTATTTTTAACTTAAATAAAAATCGTTTTAAGGTAAATTTTACAAATAATACCTTTAATAAAAAGCTTTTTAAAGCTTTTGCATTGATATTTCACAATAGGTTTTATTTGAATTATTCTTAAAATTAATTAAGATTTTTCAAGTTAATGTAATCGCTTATTCCAAAGCTTATCAATTAGGGCTAGGTATTACAAAATCCACTATTTCGATAATTCACTCTTTACGGGGATTCTGGATTTAGGTTCTAAATGTCGAGCATATCTCCATAGATACAGAAGGCCAATGATGATAAATATGTATGATACCCACTTCAAAATAATTTCAAAAAATTTAGTAAACACAGACTTTTCATAGCTTGAGAATGCTTCAAGCCCGGTACTATTTCTTCTGTAGAATTTTCTGCGGTAAATCCAATATTGAATTGCTGCACCAATCAACAAAGTAATTATCGCAATAATTAATAGTGTATCCATAATGATAGCTTTATAGTTGTAATCATATAAATTTAAGTATTTTACATTTAATCGTCGCGCTATACTTTTATTAAAATCTATTACAAAAATCTACAAACCATCCTTGAAAAGGATCATCATATAATGATAACAATTCTACATTTATAAGTTGTTTTTGAAATTGTTAATAATCAAAATCAGCTAAGGGATGTTTAATTTTTTCATTCGCCGGAATTAATGAATTTAATTTAATGATTACCTTTATTACTTGTTCGAAAAGAAGTAAAAGTTCCAGAGATGAAATGTCATTAGTTTTCCCTTTGATAAGCTTTAGCTCAAATTTTAACTGACTGACAACAGATGTTGCATCTTCAATTTCTAAAAGCTGGGTTTTTCTATTTTGAATTCCGAAATTATGTATCGTATTTCGCAGGTAGAAAAAATAGAATATAACATTTTTTTCATAATCGCTGATATCAGTAAAGAATACAATTTTGTCAAGTAAATTCTTAAATGCATTTTTTATAGAATCGTCATAAATATCAGAGGATTTTGCTTCAAAGTGACGTGCTATAGTTTTAAGATGACTTTCTAAGGATATAAATAGTCTCGTAAAAAGAGCATCTTTAAAAATCCATCAAGATTAAACTCAATATCTTCAAGATCAGATTTTTTAAACTGGTCGGATATTTTTTCCTGAACAAAATCAATATTCTGAAGTTCTTTCGATAATTTTAAAGAGATCCAAAAATTCTGAAAGGCTTGTGCAATGCTGTCTATTGTTATACTTCTGATATCTTCTGAATCAGGATGCGTATTATTTTTACCGATAAAATTTATTATATTTCTGGTAAAGTCTATTTTTTTATTAATATTCATATTCTCTCTTTACTCAAAAATCAAAGCAGTTCAAAATACTTTTTAACCTTGTTATCTAAAAGATTGTAATTATCAAAATTTTTCGACTTCCAATTTAACTTCAGTTCATTAACTGCATTAACGATGTTCGTCATAGTGTCAGTACCGAAAACAAATATTTCATTAGAATATTTTTGTGTTCCATTGTCGAGAACTTCAAAGATCCTTGCGTACACTAAATCAATTAGACTACCATCAAGTTCGTTTAAAACTTTTAATGCTAAGTGTGCTCTTTCGTCGTCGAATCTGACCTCATTTTTAATATTGATAAAGTGACCAATGATAATTCCTGCAAAAATCTCTTTGCTAAGTTTAGATGTATTAAAATTTTCAAAAGCTATAAGTGAACGGGATCTCCAATGACCTTCATCAGCTGAAGCGTACAGAACCCTTCCAAGTTCAATATTCTGTTCCAAACTGAAATTATTTAAAGCATTTATACCGAATTCGCTATCAATGAAATCAATAACCACATTCATCTGAGAAAATTGTCAGGTTTTTAGTTCTCCTATTATTCTATCAAATTGTTTATCCGCATTGCCATAATAATAAATTGATAATGAAAACCTCAAAGAGTCTAATTTGATGAAAAATTTGTTCTTGTATTCATCTTCAAGAATACTCAAACTTTGTAGTTTACCATATACTTCAGCCAATTTCGTAATAGTATTATTGTCATGTAAATTCACAAAATAATTTATCAGTACGTCTTTTACACGATCGTCAACTTTATTCCAGAAGTATTGGTCGACCACACATAAGGTGAAATTTTCGGGATAGCTGACTGCTCTATTTTCAAAAGCCCAGTTGTTATCAGAGAGATCATAAGTGGTTTTTAAAATGAGATGTTTTACAATTATTTCAATTTTCTTTATTTCATTGGGCTTGTCTTGATTACTTCCGTAATAAAAAAATAGTTTTTTAAAGTAATATGGGTGTAGATTTTCTTTGACTCTAACCAGAATATTATTTGCTAACTGCAGGATTTTATTTTCATCATTATCTACTAAGTGCGGTTTTGTAATTATATTGTCACAAAACTCGTCAATATAATTCTTATTGAAGTCTACTTCTTTAGATAAAACAATGGTTACAGCCTGATTAATAATATAATTTAAGTCCTCAATGCTCGGACTTGTATTATAAGGATGAGCATAAATACAACGTTGCCCCCCCCATAAAAATTCAATCGTGCTTTTCTGAGTCGGCTCAATTATGCCACAAACTCCACATTGTTCAAATATTTTTCTATCGGTTGACAATCCACCACTTTCTAGGTTTTCTATATCTGTAATCGCGGTTTTTGCTCTGCTGTCTTCTAAGGCTGCAAGTTGATATAATTTGTTTTTCAAAGATTCAATTATATTAATCCAAGCCATAATGTATGATGAACGGTAATAACCACCAGTCATTGTTCCGATAACTTCATCAAATAAAATAAGATCGGCTGGTGCCAATATTTTTGCTCTAAGATCAGTATATTTTTGGGTCATTGGTTTTTATTTTAACGGCAAATTAATATTATTTCTCATTCAGGAGGAATTTTTCGACGAACTCATCCATTTTTCGATCGTGTATTTTTATTTCATCTTTGACGATGTCAATTCTTTTATTATCTAAGGTTGAATATTCATCAAATAAAGACTTTTGCAGGACTCTGTAATGTTCGAAACAGCTTAATAGTTCTTTGTGTGTCGATTTCTTATGTATTGGTATAGTAATAGATTTTAACTTTAAAATTGTATCATCAAGGTAAGAGATTAAAGATGATTTGTTTTCTCGAATTTTAAACAACTTTTGTCCAGCATCAATTTCATTACTGATTTCTAAATCAGTATAAACATCCTTGTACCTTTTTTCGGTCATTATTTTTTTGATTTTTCCTCTCCAGTTTTCAGTTAAATAGACAGATTGAAGTGATTTTAAATCTTGGAGAACACCGGATAGCAATTCTTCATGAAGAGTCTGTAGATTCTTCAAATCCAAATTTGAAATGGGTCTGTTATGGGCTTCTTCTCTTCTTAATTTATTTAAGCTATCCATTGAAGTTTCAAATTCAGCAGAACTTTGAAAATAATTTGTAAATAAATTGTAGTAAGAGAGGATAATTTCTTTAAGCTGCAGGGTAAAAGTATAGGCAATTAAAATATCACCATCAGTACAATCTTCTCCAAAATTGTTGAAATAGATTTTCTTAACATCTCTGCCAAGTTTACTATTCAAACCCTGTTCCCACCAATCATCTCCAAATTGATCTCTAAGTTTTATTTTTACAATTTCCCTTAATCCATTTTCAATTTCAGAAATTATCTGCTTGGCCTGAGCCAGACGAAAGTCTTCTGTATTTATTTGAAAAAAGGTCGATGCAAGCCATTCGATGGATCCTCCCTTCCCAACGAGTTCTGCTGCGGTTTTGGTTGATAAAGCGTATAAAATTTCGTTGTTATTTTCATCAAAAGCTCTCACCGCATAGTTTAACAGGTTGACATTTTCGTAGTTCATATCTCTAAAAATACCGTTAAAACAACCCATTATCGGAGCTATTTCTAATTTTATATCGTATGACTTTCTTGAAACAGGATAGAAATCGCAGCATAGTGTATCTTCGTTGAGGAGATACACATCTTTTACATTGATTTCCTTACAATTATTACTAAAAATATGCAACGTTTTCAATGTAGCACTGACCATACGTGTTAGATTCTCAATTGTTATCATTCTTACTGTTTTTAAATAGATTTTATTAATGCTAAAATTCAAAAAAAGACTTTTGCGACACCCCTAAGATTTTTCCTTCGCTTTAAAAGTCTTCTGAAACTCTTCTAAGACTTTAAACTGTAAGTGATTGATAATATCAAGAACATAGCGCAGATGACTTTCAGCATTTTTTAGTGCAAAAAAGACCACTTGCATAGACTGATACTGTGGCAGCTTAAAAGTTTTTTCAAGACCTGGCTGTTCTTCTAATGAAATGTTGGTAAGCAGTTTCTCTTCTTTTAAAATATTTATTGGTGTAAAATGGGAAAATCCATCTCTGAATTTAAGCTTGTAATCTTTAAGTTCTTTTGCTTCTGTGGCATTAAGAATTTTATATTTTATACATTTCTGAATATTGGCCTCCATATTTTTTCCTGCATATTGCTTGTCAGCTTTTATGTATGCTTCTACTATTTTTTCATCATTATAATCTATGACAGTTCCTACCTCGAATTGTATCAAAGCAAGTTTCAAAGCACGTTCAAGAAGTAGATTCGTGTTGGTAATGCTTGGGATATAAGCATCAATAATTAAGCAGTTTACTGAGTCTTTAATATGTTGTTCTAAATCTCTAAACAAAAATAGGTTGTGCTCGTAAAGATATTTTTTATATTGGTCATACTTAGTTTCGAGACCTTTCTCAAAAACTTCTTTAAGTTCTTTCTTGTTGGCACTATCTATAATTTGTGATAAGTCTTCAAATTCTTTATCATCTTTTCTGAAAGAACTAAGATTTTTACCTTTATACTTCCATTTTTCCAGTTTTTCAGCTTTATTCATAATTACTTATTAACAGTTACAAATTTTTTCTTCTAAGTCAGGTTTTCCGTAGAATGAAAATTTACCTTCACATTCCGGACAATCATAAACCATCATCTTGTCTCCACAATTCATGCAAAGACCATTTATACTATTCTCATTACCCTTTACATGAATGTTCAAGGTATCATAGACTATAGATTTTTTAGAGGAACACAGATCACAGTTGATATAGCCCGCTGCATCAAAAAGTTGTAGATTACAACAGTAGCATATTTCAGTATTGGGAGAAAATGTTTTATTGTAACATCTTAAACATTCATACGCAAGACCTGAATATTCAATTGCTATATTGTGCATTTCATCGATGTAAGGATCGAAAGAAATTAAACTATTATAATCTTTCTCATCTAAATGCTCTTCATAGAATTGTGTTGGAGTTGCAAACTCAAAACTTATATCTGTCAGCAAAGGCATCAATAGGTGGGTTACAGCAAAAATTAGTTCCTTTTGAATATTGGCTATATCATCTTTAGATAAAAACAGATTTAAATGTACAAGCCGATTCCTGTACATTTGCAATTTATCTAGATGTTTGAAATGAATGTCAGTAAAAAAAGTTAGATTCTTATTTCTCTTCAAAGATTTTTTTAGCTGGTCATATGTTTTTGTTTTCAGATGATTCTTTTTGAATTTTTGTAGAAGAAGATTCGGTGACAAGTTGCGATTACTTTCTAAGATTGAATAGATATCAATTTCTTTCACCATATAGGTTTTTAATGATAATTCAATTGATGTCTGAATATAAAAGCATGATATAATAGCCTGCTCAGAATCTGAAATAACATGACCATTTTTAGTAATTTCTTTTATTCCTCTTTTTAGAAACAGAACTGCATTAATATAAATTGTATTATAGATTTCCTTAATATGTATGTCCATGGTGAAATAGTGTTTTAGGTATTAATTATGTAATATATTATTTTTCATAATGCAAAGAAAATATCCAAGTGCGCATTCTTTTTGCATACTTTAAATTTTTTTTGATTAAGTGAAAAAATCTTCAAATTTTTGGCAAAGAATCTTCCAGGCAAGTGATTACCTCCACCGCAGATGAGATAAAAAAATGTATATTAGCAAAAACAACAAAGATGAAAGCACTAAAAATCTACAGCATTATTTCAACGATTACAATTATCGTCTTATCATTTTCACTTTATTCTACGAACAAAGAGTTTTATAAAAATAAAAAGAATTAAATGGAACATAAGAAGTTCTCCAAAAATGCTCCGACCGCTGCTACAAAGAAATAGGAAAGTAAAAAAACTTTTAACTCAGTTCGGTTAGGAGTTTTGTGTTAAAATATTTTGTTGAAATTCTAATATTTGTTTGTTTGTTATTTTCGAATATAAATCACCAAAATCAAGCATTGTAAATCCCATCGATTCAACAATAAGAGCTATCGTAATCATTGACGATCTTTTTCTGCCACTAAAAGCATTTGTGACAGTTGCTTTTCGTATATCGGCGTTGGAATTAATGGCAATTTTTTCATAACTATCAATAATGTCTGATTTTTCATTTTGAGAATATCCTTTATTACGACTAAGTAATAATCGTAGTACAATTGCGGTCTTTATCATTATGATTTTCTCAGCATCATTTAACATGGATGCAATTAAAAACTATTAAAATTTTTATTTGGTACGCTTTTGTTTACCAAACAAATTTTTCTTATATTTGTAAAATAGGTTACAGAAAATGTAACTTTGCGATACTTCAAAGATATTTAGAAGCTATTGCTTAGAATCTCGCTTAGAAAACTGGTAATTTACGGAACGAGAGGATAAGTATTAAGCTCACGACCTAGGCGTGGGCTCTCTTATCTGTTCCAAGGCATACCAGTGCCCCTAAGCTGATAATGTAGAGTCCCACGCCGTCTTTTTCCAATGCTGTTCGCCTTACATCTACATTACAATCTAAGCCCGCTTCCTAAAAATAGTATCAGATTACACGATACAATAGGAGGGTACAACCTATTGCGGCTTTAAATAGCTCACACGGGACACAGATTCATTCATATTAAATTCTTTCCGGTGCCTGGAAGTCACTGCTTACAGAACCTCACCAGTCCTTTTTCACACCAAAGGGCATCAGGAAAGTTTTATTAAAAAAGAATCAAAAAAACTACTCAACTTAAAAATTCAGAAGAAAGAAAAAAGCCCCTTCCCATGCAGTTTGGACACTTACGGGAAAGAGCGTAGTTCAGTAATTAATCTTTAGAAAATTAAAAACCTTTTACAAATCTATGAAAAATTCCTATTACAAGATAGGAGGTATTTTCTTTGGCCTAATGTTGACCGCTGTAAGCACCAACACAAAAGCCCAAATACGCACCATTTCCGGTACCGTTACTGCATCCAATAGACCCCTTTCAGGAGTGATTATCTCCCAAGAAGGAAGCGATCAGGTAACGACCACCAGCGAAAACGGAACCTATACATTACAGGTTTCAAAAGAAAATCCTATCCTATTGTTCAGACATCCTGATTACGCTGAAGAACGAATCACAGCAAACAATCAGACTGTCGTCAATATCAGCTTAGAACAAAAAGTAAAGGGAATCGAAGAAGTTATTCTCAACGCCGGCTACTACAAGGTCAAAGACAAAGAAAGAACCGGTAGCATCGCCAAAGTTTCAGCAAAAGACATAGAAAACCAACCTGTGACCAATGTCCTTTCAGCCGCACAGGGTAGAATGGCAGGGGTAAACATTACACAGAATTCAGGGGTAGCCGGTGGAGGCTACGATGTACAGATCAGAGGCAGAAACAGCCTTCGGACATTGTCCAACAGTGCGGTTGACGGTAACCAACCGTTGTACGTATTGGATGGCGTGCCGATGTCGTCTCCTGTGACTTCCGTATTCTCAACACAGATTCTGCCTTTCCAGAATATCAATCCGCTCAACAGCATCAACCCCAATGATATTGAAAGCCTTGAAATTTTAAAAGATGCAGATGCGACAGCTATTTATGGGAGCAGGGGAGCGAACGGGGTAATTCTCATTACAACAAAGAAAGGAAATAAGAACAAATCCAACATCAGCATCAGCTCAAGCCTGGCATTCAGCAGCGTAGCATCACGCTTAAAGATGATGGATACCTCCGAATACATTGCCATGCGAAAATCCGCATTTGGTAATGATAACATTTCGACCTATCCTGCTACGGCTTATGATGTCAATGGTGCCTGGGATGGTAATCGATATACGGACTGGCAAAAAACACTCATCGGCAAAACCGCTACGACTTCCAATACGAGCGTAGGATTGTCGGGTGGTTCTGACGGTTGGACGTATCGTATTAATGCAACTCACAATGAGCAGACCACGGTTTATCCGGCTGACTACCAATACAAGAACAATGTGTTGTCAATGGGTTTTACCCACAGGTCAAAGGATAATAAATTAAACATTTCACTATCGAATAATTTTTCACAGCAGTTCAACAATGTGATCAATGAGGATCTGACGAACATCAGTCTGTTTTTAAGTCCCAATGCACCGGCATTGTACAATAGCGACGGATCACTGAACTGGCAGAACAACACCTTTACCAATCCGATGGCTTCAACCGTGGTCACCTATCAGAATGATTCCAAGCAGATCAATAGCAGTCTGAACGTTTCATATCAGATCTTGCCAAACATTAGTTTCAGCGTCAATTCGGGATTCAACTATCAGAATTTTGAAGAGTTCAATCTCCGTCCCCATACGAGATACAATCCTGCGTTCAACTTTACCAGTGCGACCGGATCAAGTACATTTACCAGTTCGTTCTCGTCCTTTTCCTATAATATAGAACCCCAGTTAAATGCAGATTACAGGATTGGAAAAGGCAAACTGAATGTTCTGGTTGGTGCCACGCTCAACTCATCAGAATCCAAGCAATCGTCTATCCAGGGATCAGGATTCGAGAGCAATGCTTTGATGATGAACATCAATGCGGCAAAGACCAAGATCTTTTCAGACATCATCTCCAAAGACTATAAGTATATGGCGGTGTTTGGAAGGATCAACTACCAACTGGATAATAAATACATTATTAATGTGACGGGCAGAAGAGATGGCTCCAGCAGATTTGGTCCCAATAACCGGTTCGCCAATTTTGGAGCAGTAGGAGCCGCATGGCTATTTTCTAAAGAAAACTTCCTGAGTAACAGAAGCTGGTTAAGCTTTGGTAAACTACGAGGAAGTTACGGAATAGCCGGAAGTGATAATATAGGCGATGCCCAGTACCGTGACACCTATTCGGTCGCTTCAACAAGTATTTATAATGGCGTTGTGGGCCTTGTCCCTACAAGATTGTTTAATGGTAATTTCAGCTGGGAAAAAACCAGAAAACTTGAATTAGCGTTAGAGACTTCTTTTTACAAAGAGAGAATAGGTTTGAATGTTTCCTATAACAGAAACAGATCTGACAACCAGCTTGTCGGCTTGCCACTTCCTGCAACCACGGGCTTTAGTTCGGTGCAGGCCAATTTAAACGCGACGGTAGAAAATAAAGACTGGGAATTTGAATTGCGAACGTCGCCGATCAAGACCAAGACCTTTTCATGGCAGTCCGATCTCAATTTGACCGTTCCTAAGAATACGCTTCTTGCATTTCCAAACCTTGAAGGTTCGACCTATGCGAATCAATATGTCATCGGACAAAGTACGTCTATCGTGAAATTGTATGACTTTTTAGGAATTAATCCGGCAACAGGATTGTATTCATTCACCGATGTCAATGGGGATGGCAAAATTTCATCCCCCGATGACAATAAAAGTATTGAAGACCTGTCCGTAAAATTCTATGGGGGCTGGTCAAACCGCTTTAGTTACAAAAACTGGGATCTCTCATTTTTAATACAATTTACGAAACAGCGCAATTATAACTATCACAGCTATATGCCTGTAGCAGGAACGATGAACAATCAGGCAAAGGAAGTTACTGATGTCTGGTCTCCATCAAATCCAACGGGTTACTATATGCCTTACAGCACAGGAGCGAATGCCGGAAAGAATGCTGCCCACGCTAATTTCATGCGAAGTACAGCGGCTGTAGGTGATGCTTCATTTATCAGATTGAAGAATGTACAGCTCAACTACAAAATTCCTGTCGAATTAGCATCCGCACAAGTAGTCATCTATCTACAGGGACAGAATGTGCTGACCCTGACAAAGTATTTCGGAGTAGATCCAGAGTTTGTGGCAACAGGTTTTTTGCCGCCTTTGAAAACGTGGTCGATCGGTACCCAAATTAATTTTTAAAGCCTTACAAAATGAAAAACATTATCACCAATAGAATCAAATGTCTGACAGTCGGTTGCATGATCCTCAGTTCAATTTCATGCGAAAAATTTATCGACACAGACCTGCCCTATAATCAGATAGGGACTAATGAGGTTTTTTCAGATGTCTCATCAGCCAATGCAGCAGTGGCAGGTTTATATGCAGAACTGTGGAGTTCTTCCATTATATCTGGGGATATCACGGGTTCTGCTGCCATTCTCGGAACTTACACGGACGACCTTACCTGCTATGCGCCCTATATTCAAAATGGTTTAGTCGATCTGTATAACAATGTGCAAATTCCGAGCAATACCATCGTGTATAATTTATGGTCAAAAGCCTATAAGCACATCTATTATGCAAACTCCATCATCAAAGGAGTCAAGGAATCCACTTCAATTTCCCAGTCCAATAAAGATCGATTGATCGGAGAAGCTACGGTGTTGCGTTCTTTGCTATACTATAATCTGTCCCTGATCTTTGATGAGATTCCCTATACGGATACAACGGATTATATCTACAACAGCCAGTTGAAAAAAATATCAAAAGTTCAAGTGATGGCTCAACTTGAAAATGATCTTAAATCAGTATTGGATGGTCTCAGCGATCAATATGCCAATCAGGAAAGAATCTACATCAGTAGAAAGGTTGCTGAACTTTTATTAGGCAAAGTTCTCTTAGTGGGTGAAAAGTGGAATGAGGCGGAAAACTTATTTTCACAAATAGTACAATCACCGTTATATGTCTGGGAAGCAGATCTGACTAAGGTCTTCAATAAGACAGGCAAACATATTTTATGGCAGTTAAAACCGGCTAGCTCTACAGATGCAACGAAAGAATATCTGTTGTATAATTTCACAACAAGTCTTCCGACAACATTTGCACTGTCGGATGCATTGGTCAATTCTTTCGAAACCGGCGATTTGAGGAAGCAATCGTGGATACTACCAACGGTCATCAATGGGAAAACGTATTTCCGTCCGATGAAATACAGAAATCCTGTCAATTCGAATACAACCGAGAATTCAGTTGTGTTTAGAATTGAGGAAGTGTACCTGTTGTATGCAGAAAGCTTGACCCAGCAAAACAAAATAGCAGAGGCTAAACCTCTCGTCGACAAATTGAGACAGAGAGCGGGAATTGCTCCATTGCCTTCCGGGCTTTCAAAAGAGAATATGATCAACAGAATTGCAGACGAATTCAGACATGAGTTCTTTGCTGAAATGGGACACCGTTTTTTTGATCTGAAGCGGTTAAAGAAAATGGACATTATTGCTTTGTCCAAGCCCAGCTGGAAAAGCTTTCATAATGCTTTTCCAATTCCTGAGAAAGAACTGACCATCAATCCAAACCTTAATCCACAAAACCAGGGATACTGATGAAAAGGATTATTATGCTGATGCTATTGTGCATATGCTATCCGGCTTATGCACAAAAAGACAGTGATTTTCTCTCTGCGGAAAAGAAGCAGAATCAGGCCTACGATATCCATGTGAAAAGTACCTCAAAAGATGGAAAATGGCTGGCATTTTTTAAAATGTACGATGATAACATTGATACTCTTCTGATCGTCAACCGCAAAGAACCTGAAATTCAATATAATAGGTTGAAAGTTTTAGACCATCAGTGGAGCACAGATCATTTGATTTTAAAATATAAAGATCGAACGGAGATCTTTGACTATGCTCATAACAAAAAAGAGATATTGCCAGCCTGCCAGACCTTCGGTATACTGGATAAAGAAAACATTGTTGCTTTACATACTTCTCAACAAGTATTACTATATGACCTTAAAGGGTATAAGGTCATTGATAGTATAGGCAGAGTCGTCAAGGTATTTTATATTGATGGTGGACTGTATTTGCAAGCTAAGAACAATGAAGAATATCATTTGTTACAGTGGAGTGATGGTAAAGCAATCACAATCTACAAGTCTTCCGGTCAGGTTTCGAATCTCCTTGTTTTGCAGAATAATACATTATTGATTTTCGAAAAAAAAGAAAATTTAATACAGAATATTGTGTATTATGATGTTTCCTTGAAAAAAGAATATAGATTTTCCCAAGATCAGCTCATCAACTTTAATTCCGCAACCGCATACCAAAGAAGTGATGGGAAGTTAATAATCAATGCTGAAAAAATTAAGGATAAGAGTAGGATGGATGCTCCGGAAATTTGGAGTACTTCTGATAATAATTTGATTGAGAAATTCAGGAAATCGGAGACGATGAAGTACCTATGGTCACCAAAGGAAAAGAAGGCCATAGTTTTAGGTGATTCAAAATTAAACAGGGTTGTTGATATAGGCAACAAAGCGTATTTTCTGGCATTCAGCTTTTCTGAACTTCAGGATTATACATTAAAAAAGGCACCTGCTAAGGTTTACCGTTATAATGTTTTAAACGGCAGCTATGATCTTATAGATACGATAAGCTCTAACGTTAACTATTCTCCAGATGGTAATTATCTTATTTACAGGAATGGAAACAACTGGAAATTAGTAGATGTCAATTCAATGAAATATGAAAATATTGAAGATGTTGCCTTTTCTAATCCCTATTTTACCGATAAAAATAAGATATGTTTTGACGGCTCAGAAGGCATATGGGAATATGATATCACAGACCGAAATATCAGGCCACTCTTTAATAAAGAAAAAGGCAATTATAAGATCTTAAGTTTTAACTACACTTCCAATTTTCCAAATTACCCTTTTGAGATTTCTTTCTATTGCAAAGTTCTTAACTCGTTTAATTATTTATTCGAAGTCAATGATGAATTGAATTTAACGAAATCGGTATTTGAAAAAGATGGCAACAAGTACCACAGAATGATCAACTCGACTCAGTCAAAAATTGTCCTTCAAAAAACTGATAACGCAAAAAAAGCCTACTTATTTACAGAGGAAAATTTCAATCAGCCTAAGCAGATCATCGATGTCCGCAGATTTTACAGTAAAAAAGTACTCTTCCGATCAAATAAAAGAGATGAAGCCCAATCGATGATTAAAGTTGAAACCATTAGGTATAAAAATGCTGAAGGAGTGGGGCTTAGAGGTATTTTATATTATCCTCTGCACTTTAAAGAGGGAAAAAAGTATCCAATGGTAGTCCATGTCTATCAGATACAAAGTGATAAAATAAATCAGTTTCCACTGCTGTTGGAGAATGATATTGATACGGGATTTAGCATTAGAACGCTTATTGAAAAAGGCTATTTTGTTTATATGCCCGATATAGTTTTTGACAATAAAGGCACTGGAATTTCAGCATTGGATTGTGTCAATAGATCAATCGATGCCTTAGTCGGAAACCCGTTGATCGATTTTGAAAAGATGGCATTAACAGGACATTCCCATGGCGGTTATATCACTAATTTTATAGCCACCCATTCCAATCGGTTTGCAACCTATGTATCGGGTGCGGGCAATAGTGATATTATCAGATCTTATTATTCCCTAAACGAAGAATTTATCAGTCCTTTTTACTGGCAGTTTGAGAACGGACAGTATGAGATGAAAAAACCATTTGTTAAGGATAAGTACCTTTATTTTATAAATAATCCTATCAATTATGTAGAACACGTATCAAAACCGGTACTTTTATGGACAGGAAAAAAGGATAAGAATATTGAATGGGGACAGGTCATGGAATTCTTTATTGGCCTAAAAAGAAATAATAAAAATGCAACATTGCTTGCCTATCCCGACGAAGGGCATATCTTTTCCTCAAAAACCACTGCCAAAGATCTTCATAATAGAATTCTTCAGTGGTTTGGGTACTATTTGAAAGGAGAACAAAAACCTGACTGGATCGATTAACTATAGAAAAGGATGCCTTTCGGCATCCTCTTTTTTTAATTTCTGTGAAGCGTTACGCCACACTCGGTATCACTCAGGAATTGCTGCATGACCCTTGGGGATCCACCCACCAATTCTGTGCAGATCGGGCCACTTGTCGGATTGCAGTCTACCTCACCTACAACAATACATTTCTCATTGGGAGCTGATGCATCGAAGTAATAAGCAATTTCTGCTTTTTTGTCTGTTTTTGCTTTATTGGTTGCAAAAGCACTTCCGACACCGAATACTAGAACGGCTACGGGAATCAGGACTGTTTTAAGATTTTTCATAATAATAAGTATTAAGATGTGCCTACAATTAATTCAGGTTTTCGGCATTACCTGCGAAATTCATCAAGTATCGGTTGCGCAAAATGATATTTGACAATTTCATTTCCAATTAGAATATATATGTATTCTCCAACAATAAGCATATCCTTAACTTTTTCACCATGGCCGTCAGGCACCAAAAAGCTTCCGGAATAATATTGCTGGTTGATTTTATACATATCAATGATGCTTGCCTTATTCCATTGCATAATTCCATCATGAGTGGCTTTAGAATTCGAGTTAACAAATAAAAGATTACCAGAAACGGTTGCATTTTTTACACTTTGCTGAAGCGGATTTTTTATTTTGTTTGATCCGTCAGGTAATTTTACGGTCTCCGTTTTTTGCTTTTTGTTAAAGCTGATCAGTTTAAATTTATTCTGTTGATGTGTTATGTTGTTGACGACAGTAAATTCATTTTTGTAATAGTACAGGTAGATAAAATTCTTTTTATCAAAATCAGACATTAATAGGCCGTCATTCTCTATATAACCAGGGTTTTGTGTTCCGAGAATGTCATAATGAAGATCTATTTGATGATCCTGATAAGTTCCAATGACAAAGGTTTTGAATTTTGAACTTTGGGATCTAAATAGAAAGGATGTATCTGATATTACATTGAGCTGATCAAAGTACATGTCATTTAAACTGACAGTTCGTAATGAATCAGCCTGATCTAAACTACCTTTATAAATAATAGGAACGGTACCATCATAAATGTAATAATACGGAATCTGAAAAGTCACTCTTAAACTTTTGAACGAGTGTGATTTCGGATCTAAAGGGATTCTAAACTTTGAAAAACTCTGGAGATCCTTTTGTACAATGGTGAGGTTTAGAGGAGCAGTTGTATTTCCCAGATAAATGTTATTCTTATCCTGACCGATAAAATAAAACGAGTTATAATTTATATTGAGCCTTACTTCATCTTCTAGTACGTGTGGTATGTATCTTCTTGTAAAATTGTTATTTTTTCTTAATTGATTCTCTGATTGAATATACAGTAAAAAAACACTCAATGAACTTAAGATCACAATGACCGAAACCAATGATAGATATTTTTTTGCTTTCTGATTTATATATGCTTCAGATAAACATATAGCGATCATCAATATAATGACACATATAGCATTGAAATTAAAGTGAGTTCTCCAACTCATATTCTCAAGAATGCCACCACAAGAACAAGGCACAAATTCACTATACTCAAGAATTAAATAAATGTACATTGTAAATGCTGACATAATTCCTAATGAAGAATATAAGCCTATATGCCTGGTTTTAGGAAACAGTAGGATTGCGACAATCATCAATTCTATGATGATGACAAGATATGATACAATCCCGGCATAAGAACTTAATAAAGGTGACTGTGCGATTTGAACCTGAAAATTTTCGAAATCCAATATTTTGCTCACGCTTGCGTACAGAAACAGTAGAATAAAAAAATAAGAGGTAACTTCGTTAAAAATGAATGATAATCTTTTCATGACTTTGTTGCTTAGTTATTTAACAAACTTGAATCAATCTCCATTTGATCTTCCTTCCACAATAGTCAGGCATTTTCTCGCCTTTGAATAAGGTGACAGTCGTTCTAAAATTCCCCATACTTTCCCAGATACCGCTTTCCGGACATGGTAAGCCTGTGACAACTGATATGGAGGTAAGGGGAATCATAGGTCATCTTTTTTTATTTGTATGGAACAAGCCGCCAGTTGTCACCGTCTCTTACCGGCGGATCAGGATCTACAATCTCTTCTGATGTTCTGGTCGAATCACCTCGCATCATCAGCGTTTTTTCAATCTCCTGTAATTGATCGTTCTCAGATATGACATCTTCATCTCGGTTTGCACAGTTTTGCATAAAAACTGAAGCTATCGCTACACTAAATATTGGGATAAACTTTTTCATTTTAATTATTTTAAGTTGGTTATCCCGGCCGGATTGAATTAGAATTCTGAAGCCAAAGTTATCTGGCTGAAGACACGAAAAAAACTGTTCTACGGAGCAATTTTAAAATAGACACGTCTCAATTTTAAAATTGATACATCTCGAAACAACCTCTGATCGCCTTATATGTTGGTGGTTTAGAATGACAAGCGTCAAGAGGTCAAGTAAGAGGCGAAAACTTCTTTATTTAAGGGCAAAATGATTAATTTTGGGATGGTGAGGTTCTAATAATCAGTATATGAAAAAGTTAAATTACTTTCTCGTCCTCTTTTCTGTATTATCGCAACTAGCATTTTCCCAGCAAAAAAAAGACAGGACGTTCAAGGAGATCAGAAAATACTATGAAAAAATGACCATAGACGATATGGATGCAGTGCCACACGTCAAATTGTTTATCCAAAAAGCAAAGAGGGAAAATAACCTTCCAAAATTAGTTCAGGGTTACAGGGATGGGAGACAGTTCGATTACCAAAACAAGATCAAGTATGCTGACAGTGCCATTGCCGTGAGCTTGACACTTGGTAACAAAGAAGATATTAGTAAGGACTATCTGAGCAAAGGCATTGTCTACTATTTCTATCAAAAGAAATACAAACTGGCTCTTGATCAATACTTAAAAGCCTATGAGTATTCAAAGGGATCGAAAGATCAGTATCATCACTACAAAGTTATTTATCATCTGGGAATCGTTAAAGAACATTTGGGCTATTACAATGAGGCCTTGGAACACTTTCAGGAATGCGCTGTATTTTACAGTTCAGAGCCCGATCATAAGCTTCATGAAAATGAGAGGTATAATTACAAAAAGGCATATCTGAACAGTCTTCATCAAATGATCGTTAACAACAGATATTTGAAAAACTTTTCAAAAAGTGACAGCCTAAGTCAGCTCGGTTATCAGCTTACCAAAGGTAACCCTGACTTTACCCTTGAAAACAGTTATTTTCTGAAATGTATCGGCATTTCAAAATTTCATAAGCAAGAGTACAGGGAAGCCAAGACAGATCTGGAAAGAGCTTTGCCTGTCATTTTAAAACGTAATGACTTTGCCTGGGCGCAGGTGATCTACTATTATCTGGGTAATATTGCAAAAGCTCAAAATGATCAGAACAAAACAATCTATTACTACAGTGAATTAGACACCATCTTTCAGAGGCACGAATTTATACTCCCGGAGGTTTACAGAAGTTACATCTATCTGATCGACTATTATAAAAATATAAATGTAGATGTATCCAAACAGCTCTACTACACAAATCAATTGTTGAAAGCGGATAGTCTGATCTCAAAAGACTATGCCTATCTGTCTTCAAAGCTTCATAAAGATTATGACCGTAGAGCCCTGATCGAAGCAAAGGAAAACATGAAGAAAGCCAATACCAAACAGATGAGATATGCCCAGATAATCATTTTTTCCGGATCGATCGCCCTGGGTTTCTTTATTTTGCGCTCTCTCAAATACAGAAAAATAAAAAGGCAGTATGAACTTCTTCAAAAAAAGATAGCAGAGGGAACTTATGAGATCCATGATATTGTACAGGATGAACCTAGAGACAATTCCATAAGGAAAACATTTTTAACGCCTGAAATCACCCTAGAGATCAAAGGAAAGCTTGAAAAGTTCGAACAGGAAAAGCAATTTTTGAAGAAAGGATTAAGCGAAAAAAGCGTAGCTTTAAAATTATCGACCAATTCCCATTATCTTTCAGTCTATATCAATGAACATAAAGGGATGAACTTCAATAAATATATTGCTGCGTTAAGAATCAACTATATTACCCATCTCCTTAATACCAATCATATGTATCTTAGGTTCACAATAGAAGCATTGGCAAATGAGTGCGGCATAGCATCCCGGCAAAATTTCTCCAACCTGTTCTCCGAGATCAACGGCATACGCCCGACCGATTACATCAAGCAACGCAAAAAAGAATTGGAGATCGATTAGCCAGCACATCAATATTCCCAGTTATAAAAACGATGGGAATACAAAATGAGTTACTTCAAGATTTCTTAACCTATTGAAAAAATATTAAAAATCAGATCCTTATTTTGAGATACTTAAAAAATGTTGCGAATGTCGGATCAATTTCGTTAAACTATCTGAATTGTTTCCTGAATTCCAAAGGGGATATCTCAGTTCTTTTTTTGAAAAGTTTATTAAACGACTGCGGATATTCAAATCCTAAACTGTATGCGATCTCAGCCACAGAAAGATCTGTCGTAGTTAAGAACAATTTTGCTTTCTCAATTAACCTGTTTTGGATGTGCTGCTGCGTACTTAGTCCAGTGATAGAGCGAAGCATATCACTAAGGTAATGGGTAGACAGGTTGAGTTGGCCGGCAAAATATTCGACGGTAGGAAGACCTTCCTTAAGGCTTTTTTCATCATTAAAATAGTCGTTCAGTAAATTTTCCATTTTGATCAGAAGTTCACTATTTGCTGGTCTTCTTGTAATGAACTGCCTTTCATAAAAACGGTTGCAATAGCTTAGCAATAGGTCTATCTGAGCGACGATGATCTCCTGGGTATGTTTATCGATATGTTGATATTCCTGTTCGATCTTTAAAAATATCTCAAGAATATTTTTCTCTTCTTTTTCCGAAAGATGTAAGGCCTCATTGGTTGCATAGGAAAAGAAACCGTAATTTTTGATGGTTGTAGCAACAGTATGTTTTCCCAGAAAATCGGGATGGAAAAATAGGGCATAGCCAGTTCCTGCGCCATTATTTTGTGAGTCAGTCTCACTCAAATCAAGAATTTGAACCTGTTTAGGCGCTGTAAAGCTCAGGACGCCTTTGTCAAAATCATACTGGTTCTGTCCGTATCTCATTTTAGCCTTGACATCTTTTTTTAAGGATATGCTGTAGAAATTGGCGGAGAATTTCTCTAAAATTGAGTCTTTCTGAATCCGTATATCTTCAAGATCGACAATGCTGACCAAAGGATGCAATGGATCAGGCAAAGTCAACAGATGATGGAATTGTAATAGGGAATCAACAGTATTCATCAAGTTTATTTGTACAAAGATAATAAAGACAAAACCACGAGGACTTTGTTTTTATTAACATTTAAAATTATAAATTTTCTTTAAAGAATGGAAGTAATTGTGACAAAGCTTCAGAAGTTGCTTGAGGCTCATCATATAGATCATAATGACTGGCACCTTTTACGACGAAGATATTTTTATTTTTTGAGGCTGCCTTGTTATATAGTTCAAATCCATCTCTGTAGGAACCAAAGGCTCTGACCTTATCTCCGACAATGACCAAAAGTGGCTGTGTCAACAGCTGATCTGCCAAGTGGAAAGCATCGAAATTGACCGTATTCCCAAAACTTGTAAAAAGGAGTTGATTGGATGATCTCGGATGATTTCCACGAGGTGTTCTGTAATAATCGATACATTCCAAAAGATCCATTTCCTCGATTCCCTGTTCTTTTGCTTCCTCCGCAGAATTTGGGGTCCAGTTGACGATCAACGGTTCAGCGCCATTTTCTTCAGATGTACGTTGCTTACTAACGGCTTCCAGGATCTGGATCGGATCCAGACTCTCTTTGTAAGCGCGGCAAAAATTAGAAGCTGAAACCGTGGCGACTGCTTTGATTCGTCTTTCTGTCAAAGCCGCATTGGCTGAATAAGCACCGCCCGCACAGATTCCTAAAACGCCGATCTTTTCGTTATCGACAAAATCCAATGTTGTAAGATGATCCACCGCACATTTGATGTCTTCAACTCTCGTTGCCGGATCTTCCAGAAATCTAGGTTCTCCACCGCTTTCTCCCTGAAAAGAGGCATCAAATGCAATGGTGATAAATCCTTCTTTTGCCAGTTTTTCAGCATACTCCCCAGCCGTTTGTTCCTTGACACTGCTTCCGGGATGGACACAGATGATGGCGCTGTATTTTAGGTTTTCATCAAAGTTGTCCGGCAAATTAAGATGTGCTGCAATTTCCCAGTTTTTATTCTTGAATTTGATTGATTTTTGCATTTTTATTTATCCTACCATTTGGGTTCTTATTTCTTTTCTCATTTCTTCTGTCCCGATTTCGAGCTGCCTTGCATAGATTGCCTTTGCATCTTCGCCGGCAAGGTACCGTACCTGATCTTTACCGTCTGTAGCAGCTTCATAAACAATCTCTGCGATTTTCTCAGCGGTAGAGGCGTTCTTCATCATCCCGTCGATACCCTCAAACATTTTTGTTTCCAGTTCTTTATAAGAGTCATGTGAGTTTGTATCTAGTGATCTGCCTGAAAAATCTGTTAAAATTCCTCCAGGTGCAATAGTTTTTACTTGAACATTAAATAACGAAAGTTCGTGTGAAAGACTTTCCGACCAACCTTCCAAACCGAATTTGGCGGCGTGGTATACGGAACTGATAGGGAAACCTATAAATCCACCCATAGACGTAGTTGTGATAAAAATACCAGCTTCCTTTTCTCTGAAGTGAGGAATAAATTCATTGGTAACTCTAAAAACGCCTAATAGGTTGGTCTCGATTTGTTTTACGATCTGCTCATCACTGAGGCTTTCAAATGGGGCGATCAGTCCATAGCCGGCATTGTTGAAGACAACATCAACAGAATGGATGCTTACAGCTGCGGCAACTACACTTTTGATCTGTTCAATGTCTGTGACGTCTAATTTTAAAATAGTAACATTGGATAATTGTCTAAGTTCTGTTTCTTTTTCAGGATCTCTCATTGTAGCGATCACGTTCCAGCCTTTGGCTTGAAATAACTTGGCTGTGGCTTTTCCCAGCCCTGTAGAAGCTCCTGTAATAAAAATGGTTTTCTGCACTCTTCTTTGTTTAAATTCTTATAGCAAAGGTCTTATAAAGAAACTGTGTGGATGTTTCCAAATTGCGGATATGTGTTTCCAAATTGAAGCTGAGGGATAGCTGTATGTACTAAGCATTGAAGAAGGCAAGAGTATAGCAAGAGGTTCTCGACTCTTTAGTGTTAGATCCGATGAAACACGTTCGACTGATCAGATCATACAACGCAAAAAGGATTTGGTTATCAGCTAATTATCGCATGAATACGCGAATTTTTGTAAATTTCTGAAAAAAGGACATGGTAACAAAAGCTATTTTTAGAAAAATCACAAAATTACATGACAACCTCGAGTTGGAAATCAATCAAGTGTACGACGAAGATGAAGATATGGTGAAGGTAGCAGAGAGATCATTATTGATAATCGATGAATCCATTCGTAAATTGAAAGAAATGATCTCTACCCATCATTTTGACCATATCGCTGAAGAGGTATATTTTTTCAAAAAGCTGAAACCTCAGTTTATTTCCAAATTCATTTACTACTCGACGATTTTGGATGTTGAGTCACACAAGCCTAATGCAGGCAATAAAGCCTTAAAAAAATACTACGAGGCTGAACAGGAAAAACTAAGGATTTTTTATATGGAGCAAGCAGAGCTTTACAGCTATTACAGAAGGGAAGCGACCTATCTTGACCATAAGCTATTTGTCAGAAATTCTTACGACCTGAAAATGAAATTATCATTCGGTTTTTACAATTTTGACACTACCTTTACAACTTCTCACGATCATATGGTTGCCAGATTCATTGCCAACCAGCAATTTGATCAGTACTTAAAAAGACAGATCGAAAATCTCAGTGAGAATAAAAGCAAACAAGCTTTATCGCCATTAGCTTGGTCTGCATCCAAGGTCGGTTTGATCGAATTGGTTTATGCGCTGTATCAAATGCGCTGTTTTAACGGAGGCAATATAGAACTTAGTGAGGTGATCAAATTTGTAGAAAAATCTTTGGACACGGACCTTGGAAATTTCCACAAGACCATATTTGAGATTCGCAACAGAAAACAGGGACCCACCAAGTTTTTAAATCTGGTCACTGATCATCTCAATCAATATTTTTTAAATACAGACGGCGAGTGATCAAAATTTTTAAAACCTCAGATATGTAAATATATGTTTGAGGTTTTTATTTAATCTTTATTAATCAGATGTTTTAGATCGGGATCATTTGAAATTCTCTCAATTTCATCATTTATTATATGAAGAATGTCAGCTTTGATTTTTTTATAGTTGGCTGTAATTTCTTCCTGCATGTAATCGATTCCCTGCCCGTCTACAAATGAACGGATCTGAGGTATTTTTTGATAACTCTTTTGCTCCGAAGAAAGTTTAACGTTATCAACGACGATCTCCGAATGGAAAATTTTCTGTTCGATCCTTTCATCAAAATTATCGGAAACCGCCCCAACAAAAATGCCTTGTGTCAATGTTGAGATCTTAGAGGCCGGGATCAGGCTGTCCAATTGTGTTGAAATGGATGTTGAAGTATCATTTCTACTGATTGAGATGCTTTGCCTTTTTTGCAAAACCTTACCAAATCTCTCTGACAGGGCTTTTGCCGTTTCTCCGACCACCTGTCCACTAAAAATATTCCCCACGGTGTTTTGGATCACTTTGCTTTCTTTATCGCCATAGTCCCTGGTCAGCTGTGAAAAATCCTGAAATCCCAAGCAGACAGAAACCTTGTTGCTTCTGGCAGTTGCGATCAGATTATCCAATCCTCTGAAATAGATGGTAGACAGCTCATCAATAATGACTGAACTTTTCAGCTGGCCTTTTTTATTGATCAGTTTGACAATTCTGGAGTTATAAAGTCCTAATGCAGCAGAGTAGATGTTCTGTCGATCCGGATTGTTGCCTACACATAGTATCTTAGGTTCGTTCGGATTATTGATGTCTAACGAAAAATCATCCCCAGTCATCACCCAATATAACTGTGGAGAGATCATTCGTGACAAGGGGATCTTTGCCGAAGCGATCTGTCCTTGGAGCTGATCCTGTGCGCCTCCCTGCCACGCATCCATAAAAGGAGAGAGGTAGTTCTCCAATTCGGAGTAAGAAGTGAGAATCGTAAAAACATCCTCATATTTCTTATTCAGCAGTTCGATGGCGTGTGGAAAAGTACAGTATGTACCATTCTCATAAATTTTCAGAAACCAAATGATCGCAGCCAAAAGGATGATAGGGCTTTCCACGAAAAAATCGCCCTGCTTTTGAATCCAGCTTCGGTTAAGATTCAGCATAATGGTATACGCCGCTTCATAGGCGTCAGAGATGTCCGTCATAAAGTTCGGGTTAAATGGATTGCACCGATGACTTTTTCTGGGATCATCAAAGTTGATGATGTAAAATTTAGGCTTTATCTGATAACATTCGGAATGTTGTAAAAGATGATTGTATGCAATGGTCGAGAGATCATCAAATTTAAAATCATAGATATACATGGAGAAGCCTTTTTCAATATGCTGTTTTATGTAGTTGTTGACCACAGCGAATGATTTTCCAGAGCCGGGCGTACCTAAAACAATGGTAGCACGAAATGGATTGACCACATTGATCCATCCGTGATGCCATTTTCCCTGATAGTAAAATTTGGTAGGCAGATTGACTGAATATTCATTGTATAGTAGTTTTATCTCCTGTTGGAAGCTTTCATTTTCATTATTGAATACATCATCCATTAAATTATGTTTCAGATGGCGGCTCATCCACACACCAGCCATCATCAAGAAAATATAACCCGAACCAGTTGACAGCATATATAAGGGAACCACATAGTCCGATGAAAGTTGTAAAAGGGGTATGCTAAAAAAGAAGAATAAAACGCCCAAACCTAACGCAACCACTATCTTCTGCCATGTGATCTTTTCATTTTTTACACCTTTGGTACCAAGACAGCTCAGGCTCAGTAATACTACTGCAAAAAGTTTTGAATATAGAGGATAGCTGAATAAACTTGCTGTCCTGTTAAAGTTCTGCAGGATTTTATTGACAATCTCTAAGGTCCATCCACTCTCGACAAACAGGCCATAACAAAACCAATATAGATGCATCAAAACCAATATGATACTTACCGCTCTCATAAATGCCATTATTTTGGCAAATCCTCTTAAATCGTCTTCTCCCTGCATAGTTTAAATTTTAATGTTTGGGCGTAAATTTAAGTGCTATAGATAATGGCTATACGAATGTGTAAGTCAATGGAATTATGTGGCAGTGTCTGACACAACTTTAGTCAAATGTCGTTTTTTTTCTAAAATTATAGAATGGCGACAAGCTTCCTAGTTTAACAGAATTTGTTTTATTATAAGGAGTGTTGTCAGTGATATTGTATAAAAACTATGATTTGTAATAGCTACTACATTCAGGAATTAATAGTCTCAACTCTGACTAATCAATTCTGTCGGGGCCAAGCCAAAGTGTTTTTTAAAAGCATAGGAAAAATGTGATAAGTTTTCAAAGCCGACTTCGTAAAAAATGTCGATAGGTTTTCTGCGTTTTTCGACAAGCTGGTACCGTGCCAACTCCAACCTTTTCTCTGTCAGCCATTTTTGTGGTGTAGTGGCGAAAGTCTTTTTAAAATCACGTTTAAAAGTCGTCAGGCTTCTTCCTGTCAGGTATGCAAATTTTTCTATGGGCATATTGAACATATAATTCCGCTCCATAAACTCGGAGATATTGATCTTGTGAGGTTCGGAAAAATCGGACAAAATGCAGTCAATGTCTTTATTTAAAGTACGAAGTATGGTAATGGCTTCTGTTATTTTGAGTTTGGAGATTTCCGATGGTAACTTGTTCTCCAGTTCAAAGTAAGGGAGCAATGAGGCAAAGAAACTGGCCAGCAGTGGGCTTTTAGTCAGCGCTACTATTTTCTGTGATTTACGGAGTACGTTTTCAATTGTATGATTTGTGTAGAAGTCCTGTAAATAAGAAGTTGTGAGTTTCATAACAATCGCCTGGTAAGGCAAACCGTCTTTTTCATATTTGATGAGTGTGGCCAATTGATTTCTTGGGAACAGATGGGTCTCTCCTGCTCCGAAAATATAGGTCTTATCTGCCTGGATTACTTTTAGCTCGCCTGATAAAACCCGCACCAATGAATGTTCCTCAACGATCATTTCCCCTTTGTAATGAAATGCTTCGCTACAGGTAAAAACGATTTCGGCATTGTTGTATACTTGTCTTTTAGCCATAGTACAAAGTTAAAGAAAAGAAGTTAGGCAACGTATTTTGGTGCCTAACTTCTTTTGATTATATAACGTCAAACCTGACGCCTGTCAATTCTTCGCTCAAAGTCCAAAGTTTTTGAGCAGCCTTGGCTTCCAATGCGAATGGAGCTACACCTTTCATCCCGTATCTTTCTTTTTTCCATTCTCCACTGGTATAGAATTCCGGGTCATAATTAGCAATCTCCACATCTTCCATATAGACACCTCCTATGTCTTTCAATTGTGGATTTGTCGCAGCCCAGACAGTTGTAGCAGCTCCCTGTTCGGTTGTTTTGAGTATTTTTTTCATTGCTGTTTCAGATTCTGCGTTCGGTGTTCCGTCAGGATTTACAGCCCCTAATGCAATATAATCATCAATCTTGAGATGTCTTCCCAGGTTGGTCTCCAAAATCAAACCTGGATGCAGTGTGTAGGACCTGACGCCGAATTCCTGCGCTTTCTTGTCCAGCTCTACTGTAAAGAGAATGTTCGCGGTTTTGGCTTGTCCATAAGCTTCAAATTTGTTGTATTCTCTTGTATTGTAGTTGATGTCGTCAAAAACAACAGGCGAAAAATAATGCCCTGAAGAGGAAACATTGACGACCCTTGCTCCATTTGCTTTTTTCAATGCAACCCAAAGCCTTGCGACCAATTGAAAATGTCCCAAATGATTGGTGGAAAACTGCGCTTCATACCCGCGCTCATCTCGATGCAAAGGTGTCCACATGATACCTGCATTATTAATGAGCAGATGCAACGGTCTGCCGGAAGCCAAAAATCTTTCAGCAAATGCATCAATGGATACGGGATCGGTCAGATTCATATTTTCCAGTTCTACATTTGTAATTCCTTCCAGATTTTTCTTTGCTTTTTCAGTATCTCTTGCCGGAACGATCACCGTAGCTCCTGCAGAGGTTAATGTTTTTGTGATTTCCAGACCCAGCCCGTTGTACCCACCCGTTACGATCGCGATTTTGCCTTTTAGGTCAATTCCTTCGATTATATCTGTTGTGGTTGATTTTGCGTTGAAGCCTGAACCTATCGGTTGTTGCAATGCTCCGTTGTAATTATTCTGATTCATTTTTTTAATTTTTGTTGAAGCAAAGTTAGATAGACATTTGACGGCAAACTTTGTTATAGAGTCGTTTTTACTTTGTTTATAGGCTCAACAATCAATCTGTACAAATGAAGAGCAAAACTACTTTCGCTGACCTCCTTTGCGTTTCTGTTTCTTCTTCATCTTATTTTCAAAATCCTGCTCGTCGTAATCCTTTCCTCGAGTTTCGGGAAATAAACTACCAAATGCCTCAGTCAATTCGTCTGCATATTTTGAACTATTCAAGAAGTCAAATAAGTGATGTGATTGTTCTTGAGAAATATCCGAATCTTTTGATGTGGTTATTCTTGTCTGTGGTTCTGCTGATTCCTTTATCGCAGGTGGGATTTTTTTGTTCCACTGATAATTAAACATATTTGCAGAATACTCGTTCCCCAATCTTGACCCGTTCCATACTGTTCTGGATCGGTGATCAATAAACGTTATTCCATAGATCCTACCATTATCATTTTTACGGACAACAGTGTCAATTCCCTCATTTTTCAATTTCTTTTTAAATGCTTGCTCATCTTTTGAAGAATGATGAGCCTCCATAATCTTTTTTTTTAAATTTTGTTTGAGCAGTTGATCATTATTTTTGTTTTTACAAGCAGTGCAGTGTTTTTCGAGGGCATCGATTCCTGCATTTTTCCCAAACAAAGATGCCTTGAAAGGATTTCCAGCATTTTTTCCTTGGTCATCTAAAGGAAAATAAAACAATCCTCTTTTTAGTTGACCTCCTAATTCTCCCTCCACTTTCTCCACAGTAATATTAAATAATGAAAGCAAGGCATTATATTCCCCTAACGAATGAAATTGGTAGTAAGAGGATATGTGTCGTATTACCGACGCGATCTGGCTTTTAATATCTCCAGCCTTATAATCAATCGGTCGAAAGATCTTGTGATTTTGCTGAGACTGGTTCGCAACTGCTGATATAAGACCAAATTTATTTTCCAATTCCCGGCAGATTTTCATCGATCGGATCTTTTCAAATTTGTCGGATATTTTCGTTCCATCTTCATCCACGCAGACTGAAACAATATGGATATGACTCCGGTCGATATCATTATGTTTAAATACTACAAATGGCTGACCATCAAAACCCATCTCATTCATATAAAGGTGAGCCATTTCTTTATATTGTTCATTAGAGACTTGATCTTTAGGATCAGGATTTAAGGAGATATGCAAGGTGTGTTTTTCAGTATTTCGGTTCGCCACCAGGTAAGGTTCAAATGATCTCGCCAATTGAGCAACAGAATACTTCCCGTCAGCTGTTTCAATCATTTTATTGGTCATCAGAATTTCTCCCTTATCCTGTTCCATTTTTGAATTATTATAAGACAGGGTGCCAAAAAGATTACTGCTTCTTCCAATTTTTGCGATCATTTTATTCTTGATTTTTCAAATGTTTCTGATCAAATTCCTCTGTCAACTGCATCACTTTTTTGAAAATGTCCACCAATTTGACAGTGTTCTTTTCCAATTTATAGAGTAACGAAGCCGCTTTTTTCTCAGAAAAGTTATGGTACAGGATCTTGACTATTTGATTGTAGTTCACTCCAACAGTCCGAAACTGGCTGTGAAATGAGGTCAAACGCATATAGAAATCTACTGTTCCTTTATCCACTTTAATGGTCTTTATTGTCTTTTCGAAAATGCATGAAGTGATAAAATGGGCCTTCACTTTCATTCCCGACTCGTCAAAAAGTTCAAGAAAGCGGGAATGTTCCATCTCATTAAATGAGATCGTATATCGGATCTTTGCAGGATCGGTCTTCGGACGGCGTCCCGTTTTTTTCTGTGGTTTACCATTATGTTCATTCATCGTCTGTCCAATTAAATTACAAAACATCGACTTCGGAGATTGTTTCTGCCTCCTGCAAGGGCAAGTTGTTTTGCGCATCCGAAAACGTTTCGAGATGCTCAAAACACAACTTGCGCCTTTCGGGTGAAAGGATAAACCCAAAATACAATGGATTTGATCCTGCATCGCAGGTTCTTTCTCTAATTAAAGGAGCAGAGCTTTAAACCAGTCAACTAAGCTTTGACAAAGTAAACCACAATGCTTTACAGAACCTCTGATGTGCATAACGCCAAACAAGACCACTGCGAGACAAAGACAACCACTCAGAAGCTGAGTGCAGGCGGATGCTATTTATTTGTACCAGAATGTCAGCAGGAATGATGTATGGCAAAATTGTTTGAGTTCCTGAAGGCAAGCATTCAGGAATTCAAGCTTTCCGGAAATCCGGAATTCACACAGGACAGAGATCGGTCAGGAATTATATCCTGAAGGAAGTACGGGATCATTTCAGGATAGACCGATTGACTGATTGAAGGATGATCTTCATTATTGAAGTCAGATCCGATTTCGGCTGTGCAAGATCTCAGGAGAGCCGGATGTAGTTGAAGCCAGCCAGCTGTCACTTTAGAAGTATCGTTAACCAATGTTCAACAATAAAATCAGAAAAATGGAAACAAAAAAACAACCACTAATCATTGCCTTTTCGACTCAAAAAGGAGGGGTAGGCAAAAGTACTTTCACAACATTGATCGCCAGTATCCTACATTATCGGATGGGTTACAATGTCGCTATATTCGACTGTGACTTTCCGCAGTACAGTCTGATACAGATGAGGGAGAGGGATCTTAAAACAGTGATGCAAAATGAGGTCCTAAAAAAAATGGCCCGTAAGCAGTTCACCACCATCAATAAAAAAGCCTATCCCGTTTTCCAAAGCAAGACCGATACGGTCTTGGCAGAGCTGGAAGCGTATGTTGACAATTCCGAAATTGTACCGGATGTTGTTTTCCTGGATCTACCAGGCACGGTCAATACGGCTGGAATCTTGAGTACACTTGCCAATGTCCACTACATCTTTTCACCCATAACCGCGGATAGGGTCGTCCTTGAAAGCACCCTTAGTTTTACGGATGTCCTGACCAATGTTCTGATGAAGAAAAAGCATACCGAGATCAAAAGCATACAGCTGTTCTGGAATCAGGTCGATGGCAGGGAGAAAACCCCATTGTACAAAAATTACAGTAAGGTGATCAAAGATCTGGGACTTCAATTGATGGAAACATCAATCACTGACAGCAAGAGATTTCGCAAAGAAGGGGAGACGGTGGCCAAAACCGTTTTCCGTTCGACATTACTGCCGGCAGATCCTAAGTTGATGACATTATGCCGGCTTGATCAGTTTATGGATGAGTTTTTAAGAATTGTAAAATTGTAAAAAGATGGACAGTGATAAGAAGAAAAACGAAGACAACAATATCGATGAACAATATTTGATGTCTATCATGGCTGGCAACACAAAAAATGAATCGCAGAGTCAGGAACTGGATTCCCTAAAGGAAAAGCCCGCGATGAAGCAAAAAATAAAAAACAAAAAAAGCGTTGGAATTACCTACGCTGAGCAGTTTCTTACCCATCACACGATGACCAAACGTGGTGATAAAAGTATTTATATTCGACCTGAATATCATGAAAGATTTTCCCGGATCATCCAGATCATTGCCGAAGACCAGATCCCTCTGTACGCTTATCTTGACAATGTATTAGCGCATCACTTCGAAACTTTTGAAAAAGAGATCACCGATGATTTCAACAGCAAATACCGTCCAATCTTTTAATCTATCACCTTATGGAACAATTAATCATCATAGGGCTATTATTAGTTATCATCCTACTACTGTTGGATAGGAAATTTACAAATCAGCATCCAAAAGAAAAAAGTGCTGAAGCTCACCTAACTGTGCCCTCTATTATGGGAAAAACAAAGACAGAAGAAAGAAAGTTACAGCCATCTGATGCTGATCATAGCCAGAACAAATCTATCGTAATAAAAGCAAATAATTTTGATTCAGAAACCAAGGAGGAGGTATTTGAAAATACGGCTTCAAAGAAAGAACTTGACGAGATACTGGTCAAAAATAATGATTGGGAAGACGAGGAAGAAGACTGGCAGTACCAGAATGATTCTAAAATAGAAAGCGGGTTTGCCACAGGGGTTACCTTTCAGGAATTGAGTACTGCGGGACAGCTGCTTCAGCAAGATGTGCTGGAGCCTGACTTAGAACAGCAAGCGGTTAACATCATTCAAAAAATTCAGGGAACCGAGCTTTTTGATCTTTTAGAAAATTCATTAGGAGATGCATCAAAGCGAGTTGCCAATTTGCTGAGCCAGAATATTTCGAATGAAGATGAGGACATTTATTCTAAGCGTAAAGATGGTGCAGATGGTTTCGACATCGGGGAGTTTGTTTAAACAAATTCCCCTTTTATAATTTATCTACATCTGAAAGAAGGATAAAAGTAATTTTGTCGAGATCAGATTAGAGACATTGCCACTTTAAAACTCAAGACCATTCTTATTTCTCAAGTCTATTTCTTCCTGCGTTGCCGGTAAAAGCTTGTCCAGCATTTCTACCGCACCACTCTGAACTTCTTCTATAAAAGGACGCAGGTCTTGATTGTATTCTTCAAAAGCCAATTCAAAATTTCCATCGCATTTTTCAAAAGCATCTGCCAAAGCAGTAGCACCTATGATGGCAAGCGAACCGCCCATTCCGGCTGCCGGCGAAGCACAGTAACCTGCATCACCAACCAATGCAACACGGCCTTTCGTCCAGGATGGCATTTTTATCTGACAGAATTGATCAAAGTAAAAGGATTGGGAATTGAGTAATTCATCTTTCAGTTCAGATGCTCTCCAACTCATATTTTGTATTTGCTCTTGAACGATCTGTTTCATCTGCTCCTGATCACGGTAATCATAAAAGATTTCCTTTTCCGGACGGAAGGTAAAAATGATGTCCGTTTTGTTGTTATAGGCATAGAGCGCAAGACCTTTGTTTGGTTCTGCGTACATTTGATAGGTGCCTTCCTCCACCAACAATCTTTTTGTGATCACAACACAAAAATATTGTCCAAGAAAATGAGCATATTCCGATTCTTCTCCAAACCAGATTCTCCGCACTGCAGAGTGTATTCCGTCACAGCCAAACACCAGTTCAAATTGATTTTTAGAACCATCTTTGAAAGCGACTTCTATGCAATCTTCCTTCTCATTTAAAGAAGTGATACTGTTATTAAAGATAAAATTGACGTCATCTTTTATAAGATTAAAAAGCATATTGAGCAGAATATCTCTCTCGATTTCAAACTCATTGTCTGGCTGCTTTTCTATTAAGACCGTTTTTTCACTCACATCATCGGCGTTTTTGAATTCCCATTTTTCAGGACCTATTCTTTGGGCTTTTATCTGTTCAAAAACTCCCATCCGTTTTACAATATTCACAGTTTCATCCTTAATATCTACAGGTGTTCCTCCCATTTTAAGATGATTCCCAATTTCTACTACAGTTACTTTGTAACCCATTTTGTTCATCCAATAAGCCGTAGTTAGTCCTGCGAAGCTTGCTCCGGATACCAGTACGTTTTTATTTTGTCCCATTTTATTAATGTTTATAATTACGGTGCAAAATTCTCAAACAATAGAATAGTGAGAAATAACAAAAAACAGTAAATATTGGACTATTCGTGGTTTTTGTTACGGAAAGCAAGAGCAGACATGCCTGTTGCCTTGGTAAAAAGTCTTGAAAAATAGGAATAGTCATCGTAGCCCAATTCAAACGAGATTTGTTTAACAGACTTATCGCTGTGATAAAGCGTTCTTTTGGCTTCTAAAACAACTCTGTTCTGAATATGTTGCGAAACTGAAGAACCTGTAGTATTCTTTACGCACTCATTCAGATAAGCGGTAGAAATATTCAATTGATCTGCATATGCGCTAGGACTTTTTAAAGTACTGTAATTCTTTTCCAGTAATTGTTTGAATGATTTTGCCATAATCTCAAACCTTGAAAAATTGGATTCCGTTTTATTTTGATCCAGAAATTGCGAGATCAGAAATGCAACCAGCGTATTGCAACTGTCTTTCAGTAAATAATAATGAAGTTTATTATTTTTTTGAACTGAAAAACTGTAGCAAAGGCTAAAGATATCAGAAAGTGTTGAATTGGTTTCATTGTTAAGCTGCAAAGGCTTTGCAGGCGTGATCCCTTCCAGCAGTTCAAGATAATCAGGATTAAGGTTTTCATCTCTTACCGACAACGAGCAAACGGTAATTTTTTCAAAATCTAAAATACGGTGCACCTGATCAGGATGCATATAAACAACGGATGGCGCGTGGATCTCATACTTCTGAAAATCAATTTCAATGTGAATCACGCCTTTTTCGATAATATGAAATGTATGTCCGTCATCCCGATGTGAATGTGTAAAATCAGGTTTGTCGAGACTTATTTTATCGATTGAAATACCCTGACCAGAGTTTTCAGTCATTGTATTTACAGGAATATGCTGATTGTTTTTACGCATTCAATTGTATGACTATTTACTAGGTAATTTTATTGCCTAAGCAACGATTCAAAGCTACAAAATAATTCAACTGATCTAATTAATCTAGTTAAGCAATCTATTGAGATAACCATTACACCAGTTTCTTTTTCTCATCAACAGCCTTTTTTCGCCAAACTATACCGTAAAAAGACAAGGTATAAAACCACATCTGTTTCCATAACACCTTTGCCTCATCAACCCACAGGGTGTGGGCTAAAGTAACAATTAATGTGTTTCAGTTATGGAAAAACAAAGAAAAAAACTGCTGCTATCAGGTCTGACCTTTATGGCAGTTACGGGTGCCTTTGCCCAGGGCAACGGTACCGCAGGGATCAACGAGGCCACACAAATGGTGACCTCCTATTTCGAACCGGCTACCCAGCTCATCTATGCCATCGGGGCGGTTGTCGGACTCATTGGAGGGGTCAAGGTGTATAACAAGTTCAGCAGTGGTGATCCCGATACCAGCAAGACCGCTGCCAGCTGGTTTGGTGCGTGTATCTTCCTGATCGTGGCAGCAACGATCCTCCGTTCATTCTTCCTTTAAACTTTGTTATGATGAATACCTATCATATCAACAAAGGCATCGGGAGAACGGTCGAGTTCAAAGGATTAAAAGCACAATACCTGTTCATTTTTGCAGGAGGACTGTTAGGAATACTTGTATTCGTGATGGTCATGTATATCGCAGGTGTCAGTACCTATCTCTGCCTCACAATTGGCGGTGGCGGTAGTTCAATTCTTATCTGGCAGACCTTCTTACTGAATGGAAAGTACGGTGAACACGGCCTGATGAAATTAGGAGCTCAAAAGAAGCATCCCAGATACATCATCAGCCGCAAATGCATGTACCGCTACCTCAAAAGCAACCGTCAAAAAGTTTCAGCATGAGAAATACCTCCAAAGCCGCAACGCTGGAGAGTAAATTTCCACTGCTTGCGATAGAGAACGACTGTATCATCTCAAAAGATGCGGATGTCACGGTCTGCTTCAAAGTCAGACTTCCAGAACTCTTTACGGTGGCATCGGCGGAATATGAAGCGATCCATTCGGCCTGGTTCAAGGCCATCAAGACCCTGCCTGACTTCACGGTCGTCCATAAGCAGGACTGGTTCATCAAGGAAAATTACAATCCTGATCTGTCCAGAGAAGACCAGAGCTTTCTGTCAAAGTCTTTTGAAAGACATTTCAATGAGAGACCATTCCTGAACCACTATTGTTACCTGTTCATCACGAAGACCAGTAGAGAAAGAATGAGGATGCAGAGCAACTTCTCATCCCTATGCAAAGGCAAACTGATCCCAAAGGAGATCAAAGACAAAGAAGTGATCAGCCGCTTTCTGGAGGCTGTCGACCAGTTTGAAAGAATTATGAATGACAGCGGCTATGTCCATCTGGAACGGATGACCGAAGATGAGATCTCAGGAACCGACGACCAGTCGGGAATACTTGAACAGTACCTGACCCTGTCACGAGAACCAAATCCTTCTTTACAGGATATCAAGCTTGGCTCAGAAGAGATGCGTATCGGCAATAACCGCATCAGCTTGCACACACTATCCGATACCGATGATCTGCCAGGCACTGTCTCATCACACAGCCGGTATGAAAAACTGAGTACCGACCGAAGTGACTGCTTATTATCCTTCGCATCTCCGGTAGGACTTCTGTTGAGCTGCAATCACATTTACAATCAGTATCTGTTCATTGATAACAGCGATGAAAACCTTCGCCAATTTGAAAAGTCAGCCAGAAATATGCATTCGTTGGCAAGATACAGCAGGGCGAACCAGATCAACAAGGAATGGATAGAGAAATACCTCAATGAAGCTCATTCTTATGGTCTGCAATCCATCCGCGCCCATTTCAACGTGATGTCATGGTCAGACAGTCCTTCAGAATTGAAACAGCTGAAGAATGACACCGGAAGTGCATTGGCACTGATGGAATGCAAGCCACGCCACAATACGACGGACACAGCGACATTGTATTGGGCAGGGATTCCAGGCAATGCGGGCGACTTTCCAAGCGAGGAGAGCTTCTATACATTCATCGAACCTGCCTTGTGCTTTTTCACCGAAGAGACCAACTATCAGGATTCACCATCACCGTTCGGGATCAAGATGGCCGACAGACTGACAGGAAAACCAATCCATCTGGATATCTCAGATCTGCCGATGAAACAGGGCATCATCACCAATCGGAACAAGTTTATTTTGGGACCTTCAGGAAGTGGAAAATCCTTTTTTACCAACCATATGGTCAGACAGTATTATGAGCAGGGTGCGCACGTACTGTTGGTCGATACCGGAAATTCCTATCAGGGATTGTGTGAACTCATTAAAGGAAAGACGAAAGGAGAGGACGGGGTATATTTTACATACACTGAGGATAATCCGATCGCCTTCAATCCATTTTATACCGATGACGGCGTCTTCGATATTGAAAAAAGGGAAAGCATAAAGACTCTGATCCTCACTTTATGGAAAAGGGATGATGAACCGCCGACCCGTTCGGAGGAAGTGGCCTTGTCCAATGCAGTCAGCGGATATATTGAAATAATTAAAACCAACCATCATTATCCCTCATTCAACGGATTCTATGAGTATGTGAAAGATGACTATCAGAAAGTCCTGGAGCAGAAGAAGGTCAGGGAAAAGGACTTTGACATCGCCAACTTTCTCAATGTATTGGAGCCTTATTACAAAGGAGGGGAATACGATTATCTGCTGAATTCAGAAAAGCAGCTTGACCTGTTGTCCAAAAGGTTCATCGTTTTTGAGATCGATGCGATCAAAGACCACAAGATCCTGTTCCCGATCGTGACCATCATCATTATGGAGGTCTTCATCAACAAGATGCGACGACTCAAGGGCATCAGAAAACTGATCCTCATTGAAGAAGCCTGGAAAGCGATCGCCAAGGAGGGGATGGCAGAGTACATCAAATATCTGTTCAAGACGGTCAGGAAGTTCTTCGGAGAGGCTATCGTGGTAACCCAGGAGGTGGATGACATAATCCAGTCACCGATCGTCAAGGAGAGTATCATTAACAATTCAGACTGCAAGATCCTTTTGGACCAGCGCAAGTATATGAACAAGTTCGATGACATCCAGGCGATGCTGGGTCTTACAGACAAAGAAAAGTCACAGGTACTTTCCATCAATATGAACAATGATCCTAAGAGACTTTACAAGGAAGTATGGATCGGGCTGGGCGGAACGCACTCTGCAGTCTTTGCTACTGAAGTTTCCACCGAGGAGTATCTGGCTTACACTACAGAGGAGACAGAGAAATTGGAAGTTATGAATCTCGCCTCTGAATTGGATGGCAATGTAGAACATGCCATCAAGCGGATCTCTCTCAGGAGGATCAAATCGACCAAAGACAATTAATTCAATCATTAAAATTTTACAACAATGAAAAATTACATCATTAAAACAGCAATGGTAGCCGTTTTCGCTATCTCAACATTCGCAAATGCACAATTCGTTGTGACCGATCCTGCCAACCTGGCATCAGGCATTTTGAACTCCGCCAATGAGATCGTGCAGACCTCGTCAACGGTTTCCAACGTCATCAAGAACTTCAACGAGGTCAAAAAGGTCTATGAACAGGGAAAGGAATATTACGACAAGCTGAAGGCTGTCAATAACCTGGTCAAAGATGCCCGAAAGGTGCAGCAGACGGTTCTTCTCGTAGGTGATGTCTCAGAGATCTACGTCAACAATTTTGGGAAGATGCTCAACGACCCCAACTTCAATGCCCAGGAACTGACGGCAATTGCCAACGGTTATTCAGCCCTTCTAAATGAAAGTACTGAGCTACTAAAAGAGCTGAAAGAGATCATCACGGCCAATGGTCTTTCCCTGAACGATAAGGAAAGAATGGATGTGATCAACAGGGTCTACAAAGAGGTCAAAGAGTACCATAATCTGGTAAGATACTATACGAATAAGAATATTTCTGTCAGCTATCTGAGAGCCAAAAAGCAGAACAACACGAAAAGGGTCTTGGACCTTTACGGAACCGCCAATCAAAAATACTGGTAAGATGGAACCGACTAGTTTACACGAAGTACTTCGTTCGGTCTATGATGAGATGATGCCCTTGTGTGCCGATATGGCTGCCGTAGCAAAGGGCGTCGCAGGTCTGGGAGCGTTGTTCTATGTGGCCATCAAGGTATGGCAGTCACTCAGCCGTGCCGAACCGATCGATCTGTTTCCTATGCTCAGACCTTTTGCCATCGGTATCTGCATTATGTTCTTTTCAACCTTGGTATTGGGCAGCATCAATGGTGTTTTAAGTCCGATCGTTCAGGGAAGCCATTCGATGCTGGAAGATCAGGTATTGGACATGAACGACCTGCAACAGAAAAAAGATCTTCTGGAAAGAGAAGCGATGCTCAGAAATCCTGAGATGGCCTATCTGATCTCTGATGAAGAATTTGACAAGAAGCTCGAAGAGCTGGGGTGGTCTCCGTCAGACCTGGTCACTATGTCCGGAATGTACATCGAAAGGGAGATGTTTGACATCAAGAAAGATATCAGGGACGGTTTTCGTGAATTTCTGGAGATCCTATTCCAATCAGCAGCTTTGGTCATTGATACGATCCGGACCTTCTTTCTCATCGTACTTTCCATATTGGGACCTATCGCTTTTGCCATCTCCGTGTGGGATGGTTTTCAGACTACGCTGACCCAATGGCTGACAAGATATATCAGTGTCTATCTCTGGTTACCCGTTGCGGATATTTTCAGTTCGATCCTGGCCAAAATACAAACGCTCATACTGGAGCGGGATATTGAGATGCTGGCAGACCCGAACTTTATTCCTGATACTTCCAACACCGTCTATATCATCTACATGATCATCGGGATCATCGGATACTTTACGGTTCCCACTGTTACAGGATGGGTGATCCAGGCAGGAGGTGCAGGAAACTTTATGCGCAATGTCAACCAGACCGCCACCAAATCCGGCAATATTGCGGGAGCTGCAGCGGGCTCGGCAACAGGTAATATTTCAGGCAGATTATTAAAATAAAAATTCGATCCTATGGAATTTAAAACTTTAAGAAATATAGAGAACAGCTTTAAGCAGATCCGCTTATTTACATTCGTTTTTGCGGTGCTCTGTTTTGCCGTGGTAGGCGTGGTCGTTTTTAAGTCCTATCAGTTTGCAGAAGAACAGCGCCAAAAGATCTACGTGCTGGATAACGGCAAATCACTGATGGTCGCACTGTCCCAGGATATGTCGATCAACAGGCCTGTAGAGGCGAGGGAACATGTAAGGCGTTTTCACGAGCTGTTCTTTACCGTGGCACCGGATAAGAATGCTATCGAAAGCAATGTCAAAAGGGCCTTTAATCTGGCAGACCAGTCTGCATTCGATTACTACAAAGACCTTCAGGAGAAAGGCTACTACAACCGGATCATCTCAGGGAATATTCAGCAGAGGGTAGAGGTTGACAGTGTCGTTGCCAACTTCGACAGCTATCCTTATAACGTAAAAACCTACGCAAGACAGTTCATTATCCGATCCAGCAATCTAACGATACGAAGTCTGATCACCGATTGTTCACTGGTCAATTCCGTGAGATCGGACAGCAATCCCCAGGGATTTACGATTGAAAAATTTAATGTCATTGAAAACAAAGATGTTGAAACTGTCGAACGTTAAAAGTCAGAACAATGAAAAAGATCAGGGATAAAATAGAGCAGCATATTTTGCTTGCGAACCAAAAATGGAAAGCACTTCCGGAGAAACGGCAAAGGCTGTTTACCAAGTTGTTTTTAGCAGGATACACTGTTGTCACGATACTGGTGTTGATCAGCATCTTTGTCACAATCGCAAATGATAACAACACCATGTCGATCAGTCATATTACGACCATATCAGATCATACGGCTGTGAAAAGACCGGCACAGGATAATAAAACGGGTTCAACCATTAAAAAATAGGACAATGAAAGATTCAAATAAGATCAAAATCACGGAGGGCGAATCGCAGGAACGGGAAAAAGAAGCAGAAGGTCTGCAGAAATTTCCGTTGGAACGATTTAAAAAGCCGATCATCTATTTTCTGATGGCTGTTGTATGTGCGGGATGCCTTTACCTCATCTTAAAACCAAAGGAGGGTAAGGTCATTGAAGGATCAGGCTTCAATGCGGGGATACCACAAGCCAAGGATGATCAGCTGCAATCTGATAAACAGAAGGTCTATGAACAGCAGCTGCTGGATCAAAAAAATGAAGAGAAGAGAAATGCGATGACCAGCCTGTCAGATTATTGGAGCGATCCTAGCAACGTAGGTCAGAATTCAGGTCAGACCCCATTGACCGCTGATCCAAACAGTTTGTCACAGTCTGATCAGAATGCCGTCAAAAGCTACAGCAATGCACAACATACATTGCGTTCTTTCTACGGCAGAGATGAGCAGGAAGTGGCCAACCTCAGAAAAGAAATCAACAGGTTAAAGAATGAAGCTTCACAAAGCAGTTCGGTACCTGTCGGACTTGGGGTCAATGACCAGCTGGCACTTATGGAAAAATCCTATCAGATGGCTGCCAAATATCTTCCTCAAAATAACAAGAAGGAAGAATCTGGGACGGCTGAAGTTAATGATGAGCATGCTGGTAGCAATAAAGTACTGCTCACCGCGGTAATACCCGCTCACTTGAATGTCGTCTCTTCTTTATACAGGGAGCCGTCAGACAGTACATTTTTAGCGGGTCTGAATGACCGCAGGATATTTGGGATCCAGGATGATGTGAAAAATACCGCACGATCGAAAAATGCCATTGATGCGGTTGTTCATAAGACAACGACCATGACGAATGAAAGTACTTTATCGATCAGACTCTTGGAAAGTATGCTTCTGGCACATACAGAAATTCCTAAGGGAGCCTTGCTAAAGGCCACCGGTAAATTCCAGGGTGGGAGACTGCAGCTGAAAATTTCGTCGATAGAATATCAGGGCAGCGTTTATCCTGTGGAGGTCAATGTCCATGACAATGATGGTCAACCCGGTCTGTATGTTCCTTACTCGCCCGAACAAAATGCAGTGACCGACATTGTGGGAAGTATGGGTCAAACTTCCGGGACCAACATTATGATGACACGGTCGGCAGGTCAGCAGATCGCTGCGGACCTAAGCAGGGGAGCTGTACAGGGGCTGTCAGGCTACTTCCAGAAGAAGGTCAGACAACCAAAGGTTACCGTAAAGGCAGGGCATCAGGTTTTGTTGGTGCCGAAAAAATAACCACTTAAAATCAAAAAAAATGAACAAAATAAAAAGCCATTATCTCGCTATAGTAGCATTTCTCCTTTTGACAGGAAGGGCACTGGCGCAGGATTCCATATCAGCATATCTTCCATTGGAAGAGGCAAGGTTGGAACCCTACAAAATGCAGGTCACCTACAACAAAACTTCGCACCTGCTTTTTCCTTCGCCGATCCGCTATGTCGACCTGGGGAGTGACCTGCTGGTCGCCAATAAAGCGGAAGCTGTTGGAAATGTCCTCCGGATCAAATCAGCAGTCAGGGACTTCGAAGAAGAAACCAATTTTTCGGTGATCACCGAAGATGGGAAGTTCTACAGTTTCGATGTGTTTTACAGTTCATATCCTGATACCCTCAGCTATGACCTTTTAAAGATGCAAAGAAGCCAAGAGCGTCAGTATGCTACGGATGTCCTGTTTGAAGATCTTAACGGAAGTTCTTCCTCCCTGACAGCGCTCATCATGGAAAACCTGTACGAAAAGAGCAGAAGAACCATCAAGCACATCGCTTCAAGAAGCTATGGGATCGAGTTTTCAGTCCGCGCATTGCATGTGAATGAAAGCAAATTCTATTTCACCTTAGAAATTAAGAACAGCAGTAACGTAGCATTTGATATTGACCTCATCAATTTTAGGATCGTCGATAAAAAAAATCTGAAAAGAACGGTCGTTCAGGACAAACTTTTGGAGCCGCTTCGCATCCATTTTCCGGTGAGGACAGCTGCTCACGATTCTGAAATATCCGGGATTTATCTGATGGATCAGTTTACGCTGTTAAAAGACCAGGTCTTGGAGATCGAAGTTCTTGAAAAGAATGGAGGAAGACACCAGATAGTCCAGCTTGACAATACAGACCTGATCCAGGCGAGGCTGATCAGCAGTTTAAACATAAAAACGAAATAAGATGAACAAGATATTTTTAGCCATTGTCTTAATGGTAATACCACTTACGAAAACGTTTGCCCAGCAGATGATGCCTGGGCAAAAGGGTTTTGAGCTGACCTATTCTGTATTTCCGGGATCTCCCGAAAAGCAAAATTATGCTTTGGAAGCAGGTCTTATCTCTTACAGCAGAAACGGTAACTACTTTTTCGGACTCGCCGAATACAGTAGAAAGTATGATGAGTATGGACATTATGATATTCCGATAGATACTTTCTTGTTCAACGGTGGTTATAGTCTCCGTGTATGGGGAGACCTGATGCGGAATGTCAATATCAATTTTGGTCTCGCTGGTCTGATAGGCTATGAGCAGGTCAATAAAGGTACTGAAATGCTTTACGACGGGTCGATCCTCAATTCCACCGGGAACTTTATTTACGGTGCAGGTGGCAAGTTGTCTTTAGAAAGCTATCTCACAGAACATTTGGTCTTCCTGGTCAATGGTCAGCTACGCTATTTGAGGAACAGTCAGCTTGAAGAGTTTCACGCTTTGTTCGGTCTCGGACTGCGATTTAATTTTTAAAAAACTTACACAATGAAAAATGTGATCAACAAAAAGATCTTGCAACTATGTATGTATGCAATGGCCGTTATCTTAATCAGTTTTGTTTTTGGCTCCTGTCAAGACAGCGATCTGGAAATTCAGCAGGATTTTCCTTTTGAGGTCCAGATAATGCCTGTTCCAAGTAAGATAGCTGAGAATGAAACGGTGGAGATCCGTATTTCGCTCTTGACCCCATCAGATTTCAATGGAACCCAATACCATATTCGATATTTTCAATACGAGGGAAATGGTAAACTTCAATACTTCAATGACCCACCATACTTGCCCAATGATGAATATCAGTTACCTCAAAAGCATTTCAGGCTATACTACACATCCCAAGCCTCTGAATCCCATCAGTTCAGTATCTGGATCAGGGATAGTTTTGGAAATGAAAGGAGGGTAGATCTTGAATTTGACAATGCATCTTAAAATTTGTCATTGCTATCTAACGGCTTGGTTTAAACCAAGCCGTTTTTATATAACGACTTTCAACGCAAAATAAACTCATTACCAGACAAAATAAAGTCTCATTCCCATTATACAGGAGATTGCAAATAAAAAATGAATTATTTGGGATCTAAGATAAGATTGTCCGGTTTTATTTACAACGAAGTTTCAAATATGACAGGGCATAATCTTGACGACCGCAGCTTTTGCGATTTGTTTGCAGGAACCGGAACAGTCGGGAATATTTTTCATAGTAAGGTCAAAAGCATTGTTTACAACGACCGCGAATATTACAGCCTCATACTCAATACGGCATTTTACAGTGACGTAAGTGAAGCGCAATATCTTACGATGCTTCAGGAATTAAACAGATTGGAAGGTGTTGAAGGATTTGTATTTCAGGAATATTCAGAATCAGGATCTGCCGGTCGATTGTATTTCTCTGCCCATAATGGGAAGAAAATAGATGCGATAAGGCTGCATATCGAAGATCTTTATCAAAATTCTGACATCAGTGAAGATCTCTATGTTTTGTTGATAGCAACACTTCTTGTCGCTTTAGATAAAATTGCCAATACAGCATCCATCTATTGTGCATTTCTAAAGCAACTGAAGAAAACGGCACTCTTCGATATTGAACTTTTACCAATAAAGAGGGCTTTAAAAAAAGTGAGATATAAAGTATACAGAGAAGACAGCAGCGTTTTGATAAAAAACCTTAAAGGGGACATCCTGTATTTGGATCCGCCATATAACGGAAGAGAATATGGTTCGTATTATCATCTGCTGAATACCATATCATCGTATGATACCCAGTTCCAGCCCAAAGGGATAACCGGATCAAGAAACTATGAGACCTCACGGTTTTGTCGTAAAAAAGAAGCAGAAAAAGCACTTTTTGAACTCATAGATAAGGCTGACTTTAAGTACATATTTCTCAGCTACAACAATGAGGGGTTTATCCCGCCTTTCCGTATAAAAGAGATGATGACAGGCTTAGGTCACTATCAATATTCATCAATAAGATACCCGAAGTTTAAAAGTCTAAGAAATGATTCCAGGTCATACACTGAAGAGTATTTGCATTGCCTGATCAAAGATTAAATGACAATAAACGCAACTTTTTTGAATGGCGTTGGCGTTGGTCTCTGCTATTCAAATGGGTTGCTTCATTGATGTAAAAAAAGATGTTTTCGACCTTGGAAGAAATGATCTTTTTTCTCGTCTGCCGCAGAAAGACAAGTAGAAAGCCCCACAACTTTTTTGAAAAGACGGAAAAGGCGAGGAGTTCAAATAGGTTGTGTCCGATATGACCGCAAAAAGACCTTTCCGAACTTTGGTCGGAATGGTCTTTTTGCCCGATTTTTTATCAGGCTATTTTAATGGGTTGTGTATTGAAATCTTTCAGATTATGAAAGAATCCCCTGTAAGGGGTCAATCCGTATCGGAACAAATTCCAAAGCAGACTGCAACCCATCTGCACCAGAGAGCTATTGATGAACAGATCCTGTTTCTGCAAAGCTTCGGCTAATGAACAACTCGGTGTGTTATCGTTCTCTTCGGACTTTTTTAACAGTTCACCAAATTCATCCGTTATGAAAGGTAGATCTTCAACAGGTTCGTATTTTTCAGACTTTGGTTGACGGATAGTTCCGATGGTCGAAAGGATGACCTGTCCTTTATCTTTGGTATTTCCGAAATCCAGCCAATATTTAAGGCTTGAATTGTGATGTCTTTTATGTTTGAGAATATCGGCAATTTCAAATCGGGCTGATACATTATCAACGCAAGAAATATAGATGTTGGCTTCTACATTTTCGGGATAACAGTTTTCTCTCTCCCAAGCAAACTTTTTGTTTTCCGCTTTCCAGTTTGTCCCTGCCCAACGGTTACAGCGGTTGATAAGAGCCACGGATTTATGCAGTCCTCTTTCAGATTCCGCAAAACGCTGTCTTCCCAGATTGGCAGAAGTGATGATGTCATCATCCCACAGTCTGACCTGCAGACCCGGATGTTCCATTTCAGTTAAGCTGTGGTTTATTTCCATGAGTGCGGTCAACACTTTAGATCCTGTTCCCCCTGCACCGATCACATTGACTGTAACAGGATTGGTAGGATCGATCAAGCTGTTATCCGTAAAATGAACCTTTAATTTTTCAGTATTCATAAGAGCAGGTCTTTAAGGGTTCTATTGGTTTTCTTGAGTAATTTCTTTGGAAAGGGATTGCCCGTACTGATCAGCTCATTCCAGAGATTGACCAAGTTACCTTTTATGGGGTTATGACCATTCATCAAATGACTGAAATAACTATTGAAAAAATAATTTTGCCAAGCTTGGGTAAATTCCTCGATCGATGCAGAATTTTTGATATTGACATCCACCGTTCCCATACAGACGCTTCCGCTTTCGTAGATGTTAAAGAACGGTGCATGATAAAGCACCGTTTTTTCTGTGGGTCTTCTGTCAGAAGACAAGGCAAAAATTACCAGACTTTGTTTATTGGCGGACCAAAGCAAAGCGGGAACTTGTGCCATGCCATTAGGGATACCGAGACTTTCAGAAAAGAAAAGTTTTATATTTTGACCTTTGGTGTGCCAGAGGACAGAGCCTTTACTTGGGTTGATATGCAGGATGTTTTCTGAAAGGATATTTTGAGGTTTTAAAAATTCCCTGCTTCTTTTGGTTTCGATATGAAGTGCTTTGGATAAAAATTTTGCTTCACGAATGGTCAACGGGTGTGCATTGATGGGATTTCCGTTTGTGTCCATGTCAAAATGTTCTACATAAACATTTTTGATCCTGTCATTTGTCTGATAAAATACCAGAGCCGATGTCGGATGGTACAGTGTTCCAAGGTCTTGTTTGATGTTTTCCATTGTTTAAGATTTAAAATTCGTTCATGAGGTCGATGAGTTCCGTGATCAGATCAAAGATCTGATGTTCAAATTCGAGGTTGTCTTGGCTGACATCCGAACCGTTAAAATGCTTAATGATCACAGGTTCTTCCATCTGTCCGTATTCCTGCAATTCGTTATTGACGCTTTGAAAAAGTTGATCAAAAAGACATCCTTTGGCATCAGCACAAAAGGAAATATATTTATCCATCGTGACCGTATTTTCAGAGTTTTCATCAGTATCATCATCGCAATCGTGGTTAATTTGTGCCTGTGCATTTCTGAAAACAGTTGAATTCGGAAAATTGACAGATAAGTGAAATGCCGTTCTTGCCACCTCCAAACATTTGCCATCAAAATGGTCTTTTGCTTTGAATTGTTGTAATCTGGATTCAAACCATTCCAAATTTTGAAGGTTATAAATTTTCCTTTCCATACAGTCTCCGATCCATTCAGCTTGTTTGATGTCCGCTAAGAGCCTTAAAGCATCTTCTGTTTCATCATCTTCGGTAACCCATTGCTCCAACATATCGTACATCCAATACAGATAACTTGCTTCCTGCCTGTAATAAGGAATGTCAACAATATGATATAAGTAACTGTACACGGATAGTAAGAGTCGGAAAGCGTTTTTATACTTTTTCTCCTTTGACAATCGATACAGGGGCAGAACAGGAATGTAATATAAAGTTGCTCCAGTATTGTATCTTTCTTCACTTGTGAAATAGACCTTTCCTTGATCTCTTATCAGTTGTATTTCTTCCCAATCCCTTGTCTTATTTTTTAGCTTTTGCTGTAAATCGTGGACTGCCAAAGCCATATTGTAAGGATATTCATATTCTTGGGATGCTTTGGGATCGATCTGATAATGTTCTGCGAGGTCGGAAAGGGATTGATAAAAATCCCTTTCCATCCTTTTAGACTCTTTACAAGATTGTACAGTTTCATTTTGTTTCAGCTTGGGAAGAAATGAAAATCTCAGAAAAGCAAGGGAAGCATTGCCACAGGGACCGATTTCCTTTGATCCTTTCTTATCTCTCCTGCATCTTTTGGACGTTTTATCCACTCGGCGAACTCGCCCAACTGTCGGTGCAGTTGCTTCTGTTTGGGATGCTGTGGGATTCTGATCGTTCCCGATATGATTTGTCGTTGCATAGTTCATGACTGTTTGAGTTTTGATGTTATCCTTTTGTTCCCATAACACTTTCAAAAGTGTACTGTAAAGTATCTTCACGGATCACAGGCGGAGATACTTTGGCGGTTGTTAAAATGGGATAGGTGTTGGCGTAAAAATTCATCACGGCTTCAACACTCCATTTCGGTTCTGGGTCGCTGAGTTTGATCTCCTGCCCTTTATCAACGATGATAAAAACCCTTTCTAGTTCGGTTGCGAGTAACATAGTTCTTGATTTTAAGGTTATGAAGTAAATAGGTTAGGCGCAAATTCTTTTTCATAGGCTTCCTGCTTTTCCAATATTTCCTTGGAATATTCGGGATATTCAGAAGCCTTTGGCAAGGCTGACCATGCATCCTTGAATTTGGATTCGCTTTCAAGATCCTCCGCTTTTTTCATGGCATCTTTATATTTTTTCTCTTTTTCTTCTTTGGCTTTACTTTCCTTGTCAGCGTTTTGTTTTTCCATGGCAGAATGCTTTTTCGCTTCTTCCAATTGCACCATAAAAGCGTCCATATTGACCATAAGGTATGATGCAGACTGAATCGGTTGGGCAATGTTTTCAAAAAAACCATTGTCCAGATCTTCAGCAGTTCCCCGAAGATTTAAGGGTGGGATTCTGTTTTTTGCATCGTCTCCGCATTCGTTGTTTTGAAGCAGTACCGAAACGATCCAATTGTTATCTGTTGCTTTCTGAATCGATATATTCAAGTTGCCTGTAAAGTCAAGTTGCGTTACAAGGCTGAAAAAATTAGTGTTCATTTTGTTTGTTCTTTAAAATTGATTTCTTAGAATTTCTATCGTAATTGATCTTGTAGCCATTGGAATGGATAATGGTTTCAAGTGAATTTCTTGCCTTTGTCAAATCTTCATCATCAGATCGGGTCATATCTAAGAGATGAAGATCTTCAAACTCTTTGATGATATTTCCAATGATGCACAAAGCTTTGTATTCAGTCTTTTTTGAAAGGATGCTCATTTTGATTTTGTTTAAGTAGTAATAATTTGTTGTACACATCAGTCCAATAGGCTTTTTGCCTTGCGTCGAATTCTGCGAAGCTTTTATCTTCGTGTTCATGATCTTTGAGATTTTCAGCCTGTTGAATCGCTTTTTCCAAATCGGTTACCTCAATATTGTTTCCGTGTAGATCCTTGATGTTCATAAAATGATTTTATAAAAGTAACCGCCATTAAAGGCGGATACCTTAATTGTTAATTTAGAGTGAAAATAGAATGTCCGTCTTTGGCAAATCCTGTACACAATTCAAAAGCTTTTTGAGATTTCAATTGTGCAGTTCCTCCCAAAACGATGGACTGTAGTTTGGCTTCATTGTCTTTGTATGTTTTGACATTCTGATAATATCCAGTCACTGCGTTATATGCTCCGAACAACGTCCCTTTTGTTGTTTCCATCTGTTGGGTGTCGCTCATCATCGCATAGGCAAAAGCATCATCAACGGTATTTTTAAAAACAGTTGAGAGATCATCAAAATTTCCTGTTTGTAAATGCTGTAAGGTTTCTTTATTGGGGCAGAGTGCCAATTGGATAAGCTTTTTCATTTCATCATCACCGACCTTTATTTTTGCCCAGTGATTAAACGTGCTTTCCAATTCATTACTCAATATATTCGCTAATCCCATGACCTTGTGGGCATCGTCCAAACGCTGTTTTGCTCCTGCGGTATGTCTGATCCGCACCACATTGCTCATATTCTTTAGCGAAGCATTTAGGGTATTTTGGCAAACAATGCGTACAGGGGTAAATGCGGCTGTGATGCTTCCGCTCCCATCGTGGGAGGTGGTGAGGAAAATATATTTTTCCGTAATATCGTCACCATTTCCAACACGGATATAATCGGGTAATTTAGCCGTGATAAAAATGCGTTCCCCATTTCCTAAAGCTCCTGCAGTCTCGTACAAGATTCCATCTCCACCGCCTACAATAGAATCAAAAAATGAAAAGGCTTCACGGTTTTGTACGATCTGGTAATCTTTTCCGACTACGCCTAAAACGGTATTATTATCAGTGCGGATATTGGCAAAGTAGTTGGGAACTTCCAATTCTGAATCGATCATTTCTATTCCGTTGCTATTTTCTATAATGCCTGCACCTTTTGTAAACAGTGGAGACTTTTCAACCTCGTAGTCTAGTCCTGCAAATTTGATGGCTTCTTCACTTGTCGGGTACTCCTGTACGATCTGCCCCAAGTTATGCCATGCTTTTTCCTTTACGCTGAAAAATGAATATTTTCCTGTTCTGCTGTTGAAATTTAAATTATGTGCCATGATGTTAATATTTAATTGTTAGAGAATTTTGTTTGGTAGTTTTAAAATGGGAGATCATGATTGTTGTCACTGTCGTTGGAATTAGAATTAGAAATTTCCTTCTTATCTTTTTTATTCGATTCAGTAAACTTGTTTTCAGTTCGTTTACTACTGCTGTGAACTTTGATCTGCGAGGTGTGGAAATTCAGACCTGCATGGGGTTCTCCGTCTTTTCCTAACCATGCAGAGGTGTAGGCTCTTCCGCTTAATTCTACCAAAGTCCCTTTTGTTAAAAAGTCTGCAAGTTTTGGAGAGATCCAGTAGGCACATTCAAAATAGGTGGTCTGTTCGATTCGTTCTCCCTGTTTGTTGCGATAATTGTCATTCGTAGCAATTGAAAAATTAACTACCTGTTTTTCATTTGGCAAGTTGCGCACTTCCGCATCCCTTGTCAGTCTTCCGATAATGTTCATAACCGTAGGTTTTTAAAGATTGTACATTTTGATCTGTTCTCAATCTCTTCTCCGTCCTTTCTCTGAAAGCCCTTTGGGCTTCGCTGAATGTTTTTCAAAAGAAAAACCGGAAAAAAGAAAGCAGATAATCTTAGCGGGCAAAGGCGAAAGCCAAAAGGAAACGGAATAATTGGAGGGTACCTTCAGGGAGGAGACCGTTTATGCCGTAGTCTTTTGGCTGGGTGAAGAAATGGATGACCGATATACCTTAGCTGCCTTTTTACCGGTTTATTATGAAAAAGATCAGTTGTATGTAATATTTAATAATTTTACCTTGATGGTTGGTTTTAGTGTTTTTCGATTTGTATTTTACACACTAAATACACTATATTTACATTATTCATTTAAATCTTGAAGACCCTATGCAGATCAGTGCTTTTAACGAATACTACGATAAGCTTACTACCGTTGAGAAAAAGAACAGTCCCAAAGAGTTGTTTTACAAAGGGGATTTTTCGTTATTGGAAAATGGAAGAAGGGTAGCGGTCGTTGGTTCCAGGAAGGTTTCTGAACTGGGTATAAGAAGAGCAAGAAAGATAGCGAAGCTCTTGGTTCAAAATGACATTACTGTGGTCAGCGGTTTAGCAGAAGGTGTCGATTCGATCGCACATAAAACTGCCATTGAATTTCAAGGTCACACCATAGGTGTTATCGGAACACCCCTTGATAAATATTTCCCTGCTGAAAATAAAGACCTTCAGGATTTTATTGCTGAAAATCACCTGCTGATCTCACAGTTCCCGGAAAACTATCCCGTAACTCCAAAAAGTTTCCCTATCAGAAACCGCACAATGGCGTTGATCAGTGATGCAACGATCATCATTGAGGCGAGTGAGAAAAGCGGAACAAAACATCAGGGTTGGGAGGCATTAAGATTAGGAAGACAGTTGTTCATTATGGAAAATGTCCTTAACGATAAAATTTCATGGGCAGAAGAAATGCTAAGTTATGGTGCACAGGTACTGACCAATGATAACTTTGAATTTCTGATCGAAAGCATTCCCTATTTAACAACAAAGAAAGAGTATGTCTTTTGAGTTTCTTACTTTTCTGGCCTATTCTCCAAGAGGTAGGTCCGAGATAGAAATTTCTTCAAGAACAGTTGCCGGATCCTGTAAAAACGGAGATGTAAGCTTCAGTACGAGACTAAGCCAGAGAATAAAAGAGGCAGATCTATCAGAATTTTTTGCAAATTCAGCTTTAGTTCCGGTACCAAGAAGTACACCTTTAGTAGATGGCGCTGTTTTTCCGGCGAAGATCATCTGTGAGACGCTTGCCAGCAATGGAGTGGGAGAGAGTGTAGCTGATTGTCTGATGCGCAAGTATGCAATTCCCAAATCAAGTGGGCAATTTCACGCAGACACCAGAAATACGGTGCAGGCACATCAAGACAGTCTACAAGTAACCCCGATATTGATTACAGAACCAACCATTATTGTGGTTGACGATATTCTGACATTAGGTAGAACATCCATGGCCTCGGCATTAGAACTTCAGAAAGTTTATCCTGATAAGGAGATCAAAATATTCTGCGCTATTAGAACGAGAGGTTGGAAAGAAGTTGATAAGATAATTGATATCAGCAGAGGGACTATGCACTTGGCCGCTAATGGTGGTGTACAATTACCTGATTGATCATTACATCTATTTTATCTATTTCACTTTTTTTTATCGATTATATATTGAAATACCCTCATAGCTAATTGAAGTTTAATTCAGAGAATATGTTTGCTTCGAGATCCATTAAATTAGAAAGTTGTAAAGAACCATTTAGCATTTTAAAAATAGCATCGCAATATATTTGTAAAGAGTTTCCGTAAAAATTTTTTGAGTTGTGTGTCGTTAAAGCTAAAATAGCATTCGAAATTAAAATACTGTTGCGTAGTAAATTAATTGTGGTTACTTCTGATTTTTTTTCATTTTTAGCTATGCGTAAAGCATCCCAAAAACCTTCATCGGCTCTCGGATGTATATAAGATGAGCCAAGGTCATATCCTAAAGAATAGAGTGGTTTCAAATCTATCCTTTTTGAAAAGTCTTCAATTTTAGGCTCAATCCAATTTAGTTTTTTACTTTTTAATTCCTGATATAACTTAATTTGAAATTCATTATCTTTAATTTCATCCGATATTTCTTTCGTATTATAAGAGTTCTGGCTTCGCATTTTATTTCTTATTTCAAATGTTTTAACAAATGACCAGTCTTTAAATTCTTGATATAAACCTGAATCTTCTAAATATTCCACATAAAAATATCTTTCTATTAATAGACGATATAATGCAGTTGCCTCTCCTGTCTGATCTTCCTTAATTAAAAGTGAAATGCTATTAAGTAATGAACTTGCTTTTGCGATAAAATTTCTGAGAATTGTTTCTTTTGTATCAAAAGTATGAGTTTCAAATCGTAGTATTATATACTTTGATATTTTTTTATAAGAATCTACAATCTCATGAAGTTCCGATCTTGTCATCAGTTTATTAGTTTGATTTCTAAAGATAATTATTTAATTTCAAAAAAGATTGAAGCCAGATAATAAAGTAAAGAATTGAATTTATTTACTATTGATTATGATTTTACTAGTTTTAACTGTGTCGTTAAATTTATTTTATGTTGAGAAAGTGAAAGAAATTTTTTTCTCTACTTCTGGCTTACAAAAGTAAGTCAAGCATCGAAAAATTTTCCAGAATAAATCACATTTAGCAATAAACAGCAAAAGCAAGGTAAAAACCTTGCTTTAGAATCTGTGCTGACCAGGCCTTGATCTGCAGTGCTTGATAACATACTCTAGTCTTCCATAACGAATTCTAGTATAAGCTCTAACAAATACAGGTCTCCAACCGGAGCAAAATAAACAATGTTGCATGATAAATGATTTTAAATTTAGCATATCTAAAATCCTCTGCAGATTGTTTAAGTAACAAATATATGTAATTATAATAATAATTCAAAATGAATTATCAATGCATTCTTATAAAAAAAATCTTGTTTTACACTCTACTTTAAACACTTACTATTCTAATTTACTGAAGCTTACTAGATTTTTCTCATTTGTTCAATAAGCGTTTTGAGAGTGTGTTCAATTGTTGTAAGACGTTCATTTTGTGAAATGGTAAAATGATCTTCTGGATCAAAATTATTATTAAGTTCTTCACTAAACATCTTATGTTGAGCAAAAAGAAACATCAATTGCAAGTAAATTGGTAAAAAAGAAATGATTAGTTGACAATCCTGATCAAACTCATGTACATCAATTCTAATTTTCTCTTCCTCGTTGATATTTTGGTACCCTTTAGGTTTGGGATTTTTAGTTGGATAACTGTCTCTATGCTTAACGCAATTAGCTACCCAATTAACTTTGTGAACAATATTGAATTGCTGCCAATCTCTGATATTGAAATCAAAATGCTCCTTCGTCCAGACATTCAAAGTTTTTTCAGATTCATAAAACTCATCGAACAATATTTCTGTAACCGAGATAACTTCATTAACATAGTTTTCAAGTTTATGAAACAATCCAACGTAGGAAAGCCGGATCGTATCATACATCGTTTCTTTGAAATCTATTTGTTTCAAATCTAGATATTGTCGATATTTAGAATTCTCAATATCCTTTTTTGAATCATAGACAGCTTTATTTGTTGCAGGTATAAAATGTTTGGTCACCAATTCTTTGTAAGAAGAAATATCTGCGATTTTATAAGATACAATATTAAATAATTTATGTGCAAGTTCGTCTCTCTGTGTTAAATCAAAGTTTGGTAATTTAGAAAAACCCTCTATGAGTTTATCGACGAACAAATCAAATTTATTCAGTTTAGGCTTTTTCATTATTTGAGTTTAAATTAAATTTTTTGAAAGTAATTTCACTATTGATTTTTACATGTGCGTGCTTCTCTTTAAGAGAATTTAATAGTTCATCCTGTTCTTCATTACTTAATGGCTTATCAGGAGACTCTTCAATACCATATATTCCTATTTTGGCAATATATTGCATCTGCTCATATTCTTTAACAATCTTTCCGATTTGTTTTTCTATTTGGCTGTATTCAAACGCTGTTTCAAAAACATTTTTGGTTAATAGATCGGTTATTATATATCGATGAATAACCTTATTCCTTTGATCATATAAAATATAAAGCTTATCATGTAAATCTTTGTTAATTATACCATTTTCAAGAGCCATTCTGTAAACTTGCTTTTCCATCACTGGTTTATCATGTTCTCGCTGATATATGAGAGTTGTATCGATAATATTCGATTTATCATCCAATTGCTTCTTTAAGATCAAGACCAACCGTAATGAAGCATCAATCTGATTTGATAGCAATACGGTTATTTCTATTGCAGATCCATTATCATATGCTCTTTGTAGAAGATCTACAGAAGCTGCATATGAATTCATGAATTGATTGAAACGATAAGAGTTTAAAACAGAGTCTTTATATTTTTCGTCAATCATTCGGATACTACTTAGACAGAAACGTACTTTGTCAAGCTCTTCTTTCAATTCATCCGTGCCACGTTGAACACTTTCATAAGTATAAGTACACGAAAGATAATTATCATTTATAATGTCTTCCCATATATAGGCATCAATTTCATCATCTGGAATAAACTTTTCTTTAAAATCTATTCTTCCAGAAGGTATATCATGTTTGATGAATTTAGTAAGATGACTTTTAATATTTGTTTTATTGTTTGTAATCAAATGACAACTAATTTGAAAACTTCCAATGGGATTTTCATATGGTTCAAAACAATTTGATGCAGAATTTTTGGCGGCGTAAATATCATTTTTAAAAACCCAATCAGGTGGAATTATTAACATATACCTTCCTGAATTATCAACAAATTGTCTCATAAATTAGTTATATAATGTAAATTTACTCACACAGAAAATACAAACAAAATAAATTACTTTATGGTGGTCAGATTTGCAGAAAAGATATCAACTATTTTCAGAAGGTATTTTATAAGCCGCGAAGTATCTTCAGTCCATAGAACTACTTATTACTCTCTTCCCGATAAATTTAGAAAAAGCCATGACTACTGTGAATTTGTAATCAATCAAATTGAAGAGCTCGTTTTAGATGATAAATTTATTCAATTGAAAATGCAGACATTCGAATTTTCAGAAGATGTGATGAGTAGAATGGATGTACCTGAAGAACATATTTTTGACAGATTATCTGAATTGGGTCTCACAGCGGAATTAAATAAAGTTGTTACAAATCACTTGCTGTTTTCACTGATTATGGAAACCTGCTATTTTATTCAAGAAAGTTTACTTTGTTGTTTAAAGATGAGGATGACCGTTTGTTTTACTTTGTTAAGAAAACCTTTTCTTGAGATATCTATAATAATAATGAAACTTCTAAATGAATCCGATTTTATTGACAAATTCAATAATTTAGAAGGTTTCGATCCCATAAAAACAACAATAGCAGAAAAAAAAAATCTAATTAGTAAAACCAATCAATTGTTAAAAAATAATTTTGATGATGAAGAATTGTATGATTTAATTTTTAACAAAGAATTTGGAAATAGTCTTTTTAATCTTACCAATAGCGCAATACATTTATATACTGACCGTAACCCTATTTCTGCAACTGAAAAACAGAATTTAAACCTGATTTTTGGAACACAAGAGAATATTGATGAAATGTGGGAACACATTTATGATACCATACCTATGCTATTATCTTTTTTGGCTGGTGCATTAGACGAATTAGTTTATAAATGTACTGATGTTGATCAAACTGTTTTTGATGAGAAGGTCTTCCGTGCGTCATAGGATGAGGGGAAGATGTAAAGTTGGATAAATAATTCAATTGCATTTAAATAATCTGACCAATAATCACTATCAATCAAGTTGATTTGATAAGTTCTGTTCTTGCACAAAATACAAAGCTGAAAATTGCAGCTCTGGTGAGCTGTAATAATCTAAGAGTTTCTTTTTCAAAGGTTTTTACATCCGTTTTTAAAGAAAATTGTGGCTCTTCCCAATTAGTTTCTAGATATAATTCGTCATTGAGCGAAAAGACACCGTGCTCCAGTTTATTTCTCCATTCCTTATAGAAACCAAATTCTCCGTTTATTTTTTCAAGATCGCAAGCTGTACTATACAGTGCTGTTAAGTGAATGTTTTTCTTTTGATTTATTTCCTCCCACCTTTTATTATTTCTTTTGGAATTCCAAAAATTCTCAAAGTAGATAGATTCGTTTTTAGAAATATTTAAATTAAAGATATAGCAGATTCCTTCTGCTATTTTATCAAGAATTCCAAAACATAGTCGAAAACTTGTTCGTAATTTTTCGTACTTAGTTCCGTTTAAAATTCCATCCACTAACCTTTTCTTTTTTGTTCGTCAGTACTTACTCTGACGTATAAGTAAGCTGTTTTCATAAATGTGACGTAATTAACACCTAATTTAAAAACATTTAAGTTAGGTGTTTATACGAAATATATGCTTCAGACCAAATAATGAAACTGACAAGAATATCTTTAAATTACAGTTACTATATATTTTAATGTACCAGATTTATTTTTACACTAAAAAGAACAATTTTATTTCTCTATGGATAGTATAATTTTAAAAACAAGTAATATTTTATATATCTAATTTGGTATATTGTTGCCTTAATTTGCCTACTGATTTTAATGTCATTGGGCTAGCTTAGCTCTTCGAATAAATATGAATTTTATGCTAAGTGTTAAAAAAATCACAGCTTTATTAGTTGGTTGTTAGAATATCGATTAAAATCTTTGAACAATCACCATATCTTTTATTGTGTCTTCAACATTAACATCAAGTGTTGGAACTGAAATAAAAAGCTGGTCTCTGGCACGACTTGCTCCTACGTAATAAATTCTATGTTCTTCTTGCGTATAATTGTATAAATCTGGTTCATACATAAATTTTAAATCCTTTTCTTCTTTTAAAATTAGTAGAACATTTTCAAATTCATCTCCTTTTGCTTTGTGTACCGTTCGGTGATAACTTAAATCTTCAGATATATTTACACATAAGTAAACATTATGGAATGTGTTGTTTTCATAAAAAATCTTTCCTTTTCCTTTAGTTGCCTTCGGAATTTTATCATTAATATTTAGCCTGATAAACTCTGAGAATTCAAGCATAGAAAGATCTTTATAGTCATTGAACTTTGCCATTAATATTGTTAAATATTGTAAAGCCTTCTTTTTTCCTTCTAATTTATTACGTCTGTAATTTATTACGTTTTCTAAAACTTTTATAGCTTCTTTAAATTTGGATTGCTGACCAAGAGCAACAGCTGTAATACACGCAGTTATTAGATCTGCTCTTTTTTTTGTCGAGTCTTCTAACTTTATTTTCCGTAAAAGTTTATAGTCCATTCCAGTATCGTTTATTTCTGATTTCATAGCATTAGAAGTAATGTTATTTCTTGACAAAGTATATACGTACCCATCAGGACAGGAAGTTTTAGCCCTTCTCAGAGCTTCGACCATATCACCCACATAAAGTACAGGTTTCGATATCGATACTGTTCTATGATAATCTTGCGGAAGATCTTGCCTGATAATATTTAGGAAATCGATAATCTCGTTAGTACTTCTACGATTAAATTTTAAAAAATAGTGATCCATCTCAGGTAATGTAAATCCATCGAAAAGGGCAGGAGATGCACCTTGAAATGCATATATGGATTGAGCTACATCGCCTATGATGCCAACTGTAGAACCCGTTGATAATTTTTCAATTATGTTTACCTGTATTGGATTGCTGTCCTGAAATTCATCAATAAATATGTAAGGAAACTTTTTATTGATGATTTTAATAACAAAAGGAAACTTTTTAATAATCTGATAGGCAAAAAACAATACATCATCATGATGAAGTATACCTCTTTGCCAAGCCATTTTTTTGTAATCAAAATATGAGCTGTTTTTAATAGAATAACCCCCAACTCTGACAGGATAATCTGTTTTGACAATCAATTCATCACCTGCGAGCGACCATCTGAGTTTTTCAAAGGCATCTGTAATAATGTTGTCATCTGTTATTCTCTTTTGTCCAGTTACTGCTTTCCATTCTTGTAAAAATGAGTAATCAGAAACTATGATATCTGTATGACCATCTAGCGAACTGATATCAAAATCATATTCTTCAGCAATAAATGACAAATAAGGTTTAATTATATGAGAATAAAAGAAACTGTGAATTGTCAATACTTCGACCTGAGTTGCCGAGCTGCCAAGTCTTGTCAAAACTGTTTCAGCAGCAATATTAGTATAGGTTATACACAGGATTTTCTTTGCCCCAGAAATGAGTGTGGAATTTCTTGTAACATTTTTTATGTGCTCAACTAGCCAGTGCGTCTTACCTGCACCGGGACCTGCTTTAACTTTAAAATGTTTATGAATGTCTATTAAGGAATCGGATGATATTTCTACTGGCATAACTTTTCTATTGCGTCTTTAATATATTGAGGTACATTAAACTCGATATAATCTTCTGTGCCTTTATCTTGTAAATTATCTTTTAGAACAACTGCTAATTCTAATGCATTTTCGCCTTTACCAATGGAATTAAGATATCTTGCTGCAATTATCGATTTTTTCTTACCATCTAAATCAAGAGAGGTGTTGAGAGTAATGCCGGAAATTATTCTCTCATTCTCATCACTTTCACGTAGGATTTCAAAGAAGTTTTCAAGTGTTGAATCTTCCTGATCGTACAAATCCATTAGACGTTCTAGCTCATTTCTATTTTTTATAGAATCTGTTAGAATTAGTTTTAACGATGGATTTGAAAATGCTATTTCATATTCCAATGTTTTTCCTAACTCCGAATCTTGAGAATATACTGTAATGTTCGGGTGAGTCTCCGGCTGGTATTCGTTGCTAAAAGAATTTTGCTGGTAATCGAAGGTTTCAGCTTCACTATTATATTCAAATGGATAACACTTCTGAAAATTTGATCTTTCTACTGTTCTGTTTTTTCTTTCAGGATCCCTGTCAGTCATACATACGACAGGTTTTGATATTGAGAAATATTTTTCAGAATCGAATAAATAAAGAAAATGTTTAAAATATCTTCCTCCAACATTAATAACACTTACATGATGATCTTCTAAAGATTTATCTTCGTAACCTGCGAATACCGTCGCAAGGATTTGTTCGGCAAGTCCTTCAACAAAAAGTACCTTTTGACTAAAAAGCATATCTGACTTACTTGCATCCAAAAATCTCTCAACATACTTCTTGCTATGATCTAAAGGTTGACCTTCTGCATTAACAAATGTTTTTCCGGGATATGCCACAATAGTTTCTCCTTCATTATTGTGCAGGCAAATAATTTCATCTAGCCCAACGGCGGATGTTATATGTGTTGAATGTGTTGTGACAAAGATTTGTCTTACTTTTCTTTTAGTTTTATTTTCATCGAGAAATTTTAAAAACTTGAATTGCATTGCCGGATGTAGATGAGCTTCTGGCTCTTCGATAGCCAGCATTGAAAATATTTTTGCATTGCTATCCAAATAATTAACGTCATTATTGACCTGCATTTTTGCTAAAAGAAGAGACATGTAAATTAAATTGTTGTAACCAAGACCATTGCGTGTTGCAGGAATTTTTATTCCTGTCTCATATTCTACAATTAACTTTAGAACACTATACAACTCTGTCTCTGATATTACTCCTTCAAAATCTGGAACAGCATTGTTAAATGACGCTCCCGTATCTTTTGCATAAGATAATATTTCTTCCTTTCCTGATGCAATTCTCCTGTGTAACAAACCTACTAATTCTTCAGCTTTTTCAGAAAACTCAATTTTTCTTTCTTTAATATCCGTATGTTTCTCAGGTGCTGTTTTTGTTGGATGGATTTTGATATCATAATCCATGAAAAAATCAAAAACATCTCGCAGCAAAGTATTTCGCCCAGTCAGCATATCTCTCTCGACGTCCCTTATAGCATCTAAAAATTGAAAATCAAATTTTTGTAATGAGTCTACGTCTGCTGTGGATTGATTGCCAACATTTCCTCCCCAAATCTTTACTACATAAAGTCTTAGGAAATCATGCTTAATCGTATTCCAAATATTTTTATTTTGGTTTTCATTCTCAGGAATTTCCCTAACTAAGGTTTGGTAATTCTCGACATGCTTTTCGGGAAGAAAGAATTCATATGTTAATTTTGCTTCGTAATCTTCCTCTAATCTGGTTAGCCAAGTTGAAACGGTTACTAAGTCATCCTCCGTTTCATAAGATCCTTTTTTGATTGTTATTTCAATGCTTACTTTTGGAGGAGAAGTCAATAAATGTACGGTCGGAATAAGTTTGTAAAAGTCGTCAATATTAAGACGTTTTGACTTTGAATTATCCATAACTAAGGAAAGAGCGGAAACCAAATTTGATTTTCCGGCATTGTTATGACCTATTACTACATTGATGCCGTCATTAAAATCAACTGTAGTATTTTCAAAATTCCTGAAATTGGTAATTTTAATCTGAGATATGTACATGGTTAGTTGAGTTGAAATGTAAAAAAGTAAAATTATTAAATTTTATGTACTTAATTTAAAGTCTTGAATAAGCTTTGCTAATTTATTTAATTTCCCTGCTGAATTATTACGGTTTTCCATAATTTATAGAAAAAAAAGTTTTTAAATTTACAGCACTTCTTAGATGTTTAGACAAAATATAAAACAGCAAATTAAAAATTTGTAATAATTATTAAGTCACATTTTTTAAGTGAATTTTTAATTAGCTATTTTCATCGTTGATCATGCAGTTAAGACTCAGGGAAAGTCTTTTACTTTAAAAAGAAATTATAATAAAAAACTAATAATGAGATTAATAGACGTTCTTGGTCTTAAAAACTTTAGAATATTTGATGATGTAGAAGGATTTCAGGAGGAAATGTCTTCTATCAATATACTGACGGGAGCAAATAATTCTGGCAAAAGTTCAATTATAAAATTCCTGCAGTTACTAAGGGATAGTATTAAAGAAGGACAATCAGTATTTGACCTTGATTTGGGTTTACAGGAACATTTATTGGGAGATTTTGACAATGTTTTAAATAACATAAACAATAATATAATTCAAATTTCACTTCCTTTTACTTTTTTAGGATTGACTAATTTGTTTGTTGCATTATCTTTTGAGGTGCAGTCAAAGCAAAAATATAAAGCCAAGTTAAGAGAAATCAAGATACTTGACAATGAAGATGAATCACTCTTGTTTTCATTTGGCTATGTGAAAGCAAGTGAAAATGATTTATCAGCAGATAATGCAGAATATAAAAAGAAAAAAGAGGCAAAAGATCGGGAGTTTAAAAAGCTTCAGAAAGAATCTGATAATATTGTTTTTTCACAATTCATACAACTTTTTCCTTACGATCAGCTAGTAGGGTTTATCGAGTGGACAATCGATTTTGGCAAATTAAAGAAAGAACTGAAAAAGGTTTTCCAGTTCTATAAAATTTATCAAAATAATGAAAATAGAGGAGAATGGCTTGAAAAGATGGATGGTATTACATTTAAAGAACATGTTCCATTTGTTCCTTCAATACTTATAAAATCATTTAAAGACACTATTGATTTAAGCACCGGGGAGATATTTGTTGATGGGTTGCGTGAGGATACTGTAAGTGATAGGAGAGAACTTAGGGAAAGTGACTTTGATGTAGATGATTATACTCCACCTCCAACAATAGAAGAGATTCTTTATGTATCTTCAGGTCATATTATAAAACAGCAGATTAATTGGACGTGTACTGACAGTTCAAACATTTCATACAACGTACTTGAAAATTGCTTTAAAACTTCTTGGGATCATCTGCAACAAAGAATTTTAACCGTCAACTATCTTTCGGCAGTAAAAGAGAAGAATGCGAGAGTTTATTCTGCATCTGGTAATTCTCCTTTTATAAATTTACTTAAAGATTACCACGCATTTGGATCAAATTTTCCGTTCATGGAGAAGTATTTAAAAAAATTCGAAATCGGATCAAATATTGTCATTGATTTTCAAGTAAAGCTTCAATTAATATCAATTTCTGTATCAAATGCGATCGGAAATACACGCGAACTTGTTGACTTCGGATATGGCATTAAGCAATTGATTTTAATATTAATTCAAATCTGTGTGCTAGCTAAACGTAATAGAAGAGAAAAGGAGATTCCCGACAATCAGTTTGGAAATGTAACGCAAGTATATTACCTTCCCAGCCTTCTATTAATTGAGGAACCAGAAGCTAACTTGCATCCTAAGTGGCAGTCACTTCTTGCAGAAATGTTTTTAGAGGCCAATAACAAATTTAATATCCAATTAATAATCGAAACTCACAGTGAATATCTTATTCGTAATTTCCAGAACTTAGTAGCTGCAAAGAAGCTTAATGGCAAAAGAGTAAAATTATTTTATCTTAGGAATAAAGCGAAGTCTAATACTAATATCGAGCAAATGTCATCTTTAAATATCTCTGATGACGGCAGTATCGATTATAATGTATTTGATAGTGGTTTTTTTGATGAAACAACTAGTTTAGAACATAGTCTCCTGAATATTCAATTTGTTAATGATTTTAATAATTTGAAAGAAAAAAATGTCCAAGATGGAGAAAGAATCAATGATCTAGAATTGCGAATTGATGAGTATGTTAATAAGTTAGATATCTCGGTTTATGAAGGAATTATTTCTAACAATTTTGATATCCATAAATTAAATAGTACCACTGTTAAATACCTATCTTCTGCTGAACTTTTGCTTTCTACGACAGACTTAAATAGTGATTTCTCGCCTGTTATTATTCAGTATGGTAGAGCAATTGAAAATGAATTGAAAATCTTATTTTCCACAGTTTTAAGAAACAGAGATTTAACAATGTTTGAAATGCAAAGCTTTTTGAAAGAGTTTAAAAACGGAAGGGTTAACTGTGGGCTTAGAGATTTTAATAATATGCGAAGTCGTATTCCTACAATATTCACTAATCCACGAAACTTAAAAATAAATTTAATTCATAATTTGAGAACTTGTAGAAATTCCGCTGCACATGCAGGACAGACCAAATCAAGGCAACAAGCGGAAAATTATATCCAAGTTGCAAATGAATTCTTGACGAGATGGATTTCAGAAAAAATTTAATTTTAAAAGAAATTTGGTGGCATTTTTATTAGTGTAACTTCTTGAAAAGCTTTGATTATATGTTTATTTCTGGGATTATTATATGTTGGATTTTCTTGAATATATCTGTAATTGTTATGTAATGTAGGAATTGCAACCCCAGATCTCATAATAGCATTTCTAGTTTGAAAAGGAAGTTTAAAAAATGCAATCGCTGATTTCACTTCATTTTCAGATATTTCTTTTCTTGTGTTTGCTACACTACAACCATCTCCTTTATGGACAAATTTCACCGTGAAGTACTCGAAAATAATAAGATCTTTAGTATTAATCCTAAAAGCTCTTTTAGCCTTTTCTGGATCATAGCCATTTTCCCTTATTTGTTCAGAGTGTAAAGGGTATTTTGTATTAGTTATTTCGACAAATCCATTATTTAGTAAAATCTGAGCAAGTTCCTCGGATGCGTAATAGTTTTTCATTATTATTTATGTTTCTAATGATGCTTTATAAAAAAATATTGCTTTATTTAAAATTAAGTAAAATTTGGAAAATGACAAGCTATTTTGTTCTTAAAATAACTAAACGATAGGGTGTACAGTTTTAAGTTGATTATTCTTTATGATAAGCTCAAGAGTAATTCCTTGGCTCGTCTTACTTTTAAATGCATAAACATTGATTTATACTGTATGTGTAAGCAAAATAGCATCGATTGGTTAACTTTTTAAAGCCCAGGAAAATGGCAAAAAACTTGTGGGTATCCACCTATGTTAAAGATTATGTCAATTTACCTGATCCTTTTGCAGACTTTGGAATACAATCAGAAGAAAAGTTCAAAGCTGAAATGTCCGCTCATTTAAATTTCTCTAGCTGAGGGACTCTTAAATAATCATTTGATGTACTGATAAATTTTTTGAAACGGGAAAATTAGCAGGTATTTAAATGAAATTTGACAAATAATTTTAAGTAAATTAGCTATACAAATTATTAGTTAAATGGTTAATAAAAGGTTTATTCCTGATGCCGATTTATCAAGCGCTGGGGATGATTTTCATATATTGTGGGCAATCAAAAAATCGCTCGAATTACTAAACTTTGACAAGCAAGCACTAAAAGCTTTAACTATTGAAGGTTTTGAGAAAAATCTCTCAAAGAAACTTGATCCAACCGGCGAAATGTTCTTAGGAATTGATTTAACGGAATATTTTGGCGGAAAGGATTTCAATAGCGCAAATTCTATACTCATTTCACAACTAAAATACAGTACTAGAAGAGTTGATGAAAATTTTACTTTTTCAAAGCTTTATGAAGGAAAAAAGAGTAAATCTTTTCAAGGTTCAATTGTGCACCGTCTAGCTAATGTTTTTAAAAAATTTGTGGATGAGTTTGGAAGGGAAAAAGTTCTGCAAAAAATAAAGATTAAACTTGTAAGTAACAGAAATGTTAATCAATCCCATCTAAATCAGATTCTTAAGGTTCAAGATTTTTTAAAGACTAATAAAAGAGCATTAAGTTTTAATAAGGTTTTTTCCGAAGTTTCCGAATTAAATAAAGATGCTTTTGGAAAATTGCATAAGGCTTCTGGTCTTAATCTTACAGAGTTTACAGATTTTGTGAGATTGTTGGATTTTGATGATTGTGGATCGGATTCCAGGCAGCTTCTTAAACTTGAATTGATAAATTCTATTTCAAAAAATAGCATAAAGTCTAAAGGACAGTTCAATTCATTATTTCAGCTGGTATGGAATAAGATGATGCCTGAAAGTGAGGATGACCGCACCATAGGCGTAATTGATGTGATTGCAAGTTTTGGATTTAGTTCGCTTGAAAATCTTTTTCCTGTTTCTCAAAATTTCGAAAAAAATATACGTATTGTTGAAAGAGAACAACTGAAGGATATTGTAAATGTTATTGATTCCAATGTTTCTTACCTTCCCATCTGTTTACATGGTGGTGCAGGAATTGGTAAGTCAACCATTGTTCATCAGATAAAAAATGCTGTTCCCGACTATTGTCAATCGATTCTCTTTGATAGTTATGGTGCAGGTAAATATCAGAATCCGGAAGATAAAAGACATTTGCATAGAAATGCTATTGTACAATTGGCTAATGAGCTTGCCAAATCATTAGGAACTGAGTTTTTGCTAGTGCAAAATGAATCTGATGATGTTTATTTGAATGAACTAAAAAAGAGGATTAGGGCAGGCGTTGAAATTTTAAAAAGCAGAGATGCTAACGCTTATTTACTGCTCATTATTGATGCCGCTGATAATAGTGTGACAGCAGCAGAATCGTTTGGGGAAAGGAGTTTTGTTCAAGATTTGGTCAATATGGAAATTCCAGAGGGTTGTCATATTGTGGTAACCTCTCGTACGTACCGAAAAGATTCTCTCAAACTCCCACTTAAAAAACATTTGGAGTACGAACTACAACCATTTTCATTGGAGGAAACGACTCAATTTGCAAAAATCAATTTTAAAAATATTACTAAAGGAGAAATTTTAGAATTTCATCAATTTACTAATGGTATTCCAAGAGTACAGTTTTATTCAATGTCCCTACGAAATCAGGGAATAAAACAGGTAATTAATTATCTGAAGCCTAATGGTAAGCTTGTTGATAATTTGATTCTTGATAAAATTGAAGATGCAATAGTTAAGCTTGGTGAGGATAATAGAGCTCTTGTAGATGAGTTTTTTAAGTTACTCATAATGCTGCCAAGACCAGTACCTATCAACTACATTTCAGAAATTATGAATGTTCAAATTGCTTTTCTTCAAGATTTAGCATCTGACATTTGGAATGGATTAGTTCTTGAAAATAACCATTTCTATTTCAGGGATGAAGACTTCGAGAATTATGTAAGACAGACATATCCTTCCAGTCTGGAAGAACATCAGGATATTGCTAATTTGTTTTTATCCAATTCAAGTAAAGATGAATACGCTTCTACAAATCTTGGAGCAATCTTATACTCATCGGGTTTGAAGAACCAATTGATTGATATTGTTTTAGATAGAAAGCTTTTAGATTTCCCTACAGACCCGATACGCAATAGGGAAGTTTATATTAACCGTACGAAACTTGCTCTTAATGCCAGTGTTGAAAATGAACATGATATAAATTATTTTAAATTATTATTTATAGCCGCCGAAGAATCTAAAACAGATAAAGGCCTTACCAACCTACTTATTAATTATCCGGATTTGGTTTTGAGATTTGGTGATCAAAATTCACTGACAAGACTTCAAATGCAAACTGAAGAACGTTCTTGGGCTGGAGCATTTCATCTTAAACTGGCTGGCATCAATTCTCGTAAACGGGAAAATAGAGAAATAGCCATTAAGCATCTTAAGACTGCTAATGAATGGCTTGTTTGGAGAAAAACAAAGAATGACGAGGAGCTAAGGCATTATCCAATATCAAGTCTTGATATAGCATTTGAAGCTGAGGCTTTTTTGAAATTATACGGAGTCAGAAGAATGATGGAACGTTTCAATAGGTGGAGGCCTGTTGAATCAAAAATTAGTGCGGGCAAGCATCTTATCGAGAATATTGTCAGTTATTCAAGTGAAACTGAGATTGCAGAGTGGTTGAAGTATGATAAATTTAGAATTGACGAAAAGATATTTATTTCTTGTAAACTTTTTCAGTATAACTTGCCAATCGGTTTTGATTTGACTCAACTTGCTAAAGATTTATTAAGATTATTTTCTCATAATAAAAAGAAATTTAGTCAATTATTTTATGAGTTTGCTGTAGAGTTTTGCGGAATTTTAAGCTATTACAAAGTTGATAGCGATTTGATAGTTGATTGTCTCGAACGAATTGATTCAAAACCCCTCGGTAAAGTGCCTTTCTTTAATGACAGCCATTTCGAGGATGAACCAAGATTGATGGAAATTTTTCTCAAAAAGGACTGTCTCATGTCATCCCTCAAGAATGTAGACAAAAAACTAGAAGATTACTATCCTTCTAATTTTAAAAACATTGATAAAATTAAAGATTATGACCAACGTAAAATAATCGAAAGAGATAAGAGAGAGTTTGTAGCTTTTTTTAAATATGCTCTTCCAATTTATCAGTTGCATTCTGATTTTTTAACTCACCGTTTTGAAGAGACTGAGCTTACAGACCGATTCCGAAAGATTTGCAGCGATATTCAAAATGATTATGATTTTAAACACCAATTTGGTTTTTGGGCAAATTCACGATTTACATTTTTCGCGGTTAAGCTCGCAAAAACCTGTAATCATTTTGATGATAGAGGTGAGTTGATGCAGTTAATTATCGATAGCTTCGACAAGCAGACCGACCAGTTGAAGCTTAGGTTTGAGATTTTAAAAACAATCATCTTAAACGAAAGATATTTAAAATTATCATTCAAACTCTTATATGAGGCAAAAGTAATGATTGAGGAAGCTCATGTTTCTGCTAACGAATCTACAGAGAGATATCTACAGTGTTTGCTACTGAGTACTAAGATTAATGATACGCTCAGTAAGGACTTTTTCGATAAAGCAATTAAGTCTGTATCAGAGATTGATACCGAGGCTTTTGCGCAAATTAGATGTATTTATGAATTGTCGCAGATCGGAGTTGTCAATGAAAATCCCCAGTTGGCTTATGATTTTGCCAGATTTATTGAGTACTGCGACATTAAATTGGGTAATTATGATAAGAAAGGTTTTCCTTACGCTGATGGGTTAGTGGGAATCGGAAACATAGACAAATCATCAATGTTTCCTACCTTATGCCGTTGGCATCATCGCAACGTTATACATCTTGGAGGTTCTATAATTACCTTGCTTAAAAAAGCAATGGAAATAGGATATGTTGACCACATTACTGCATCGTCGCTGCTTCCTCTGAAAACGAATTACAACTGGCAAAGTCTGGAAGATTTATACAAAATGATTATCGCACATATTGATATTACCGGAAAGACAGAGATTAAAAATAAATTTATAAAATCTGAATTCCGAGAGTTAAGAATACAAAAAGATAAACATTACTCAAAAGAGATATATGAACAGGTAAAAACAGGCCAGTTTATTGATGGTAATTTAGTGAAGGATTTAAAAGGATATGTTGACTTTCTGGATTCTTTAGAAGCTAAACCTGAAGATTCGAAATCAAAACATATCAATAGCGCACAAAATCATCACAATATTGATCTCACGACATTAGATTTTACATCTGTAAAAGATTTGGAAAGAGCTATAGATGATATCATCGTTAACAATGAAAGTTTCAATAACAGAACAATCATCAAAAGCTTTTTTTCCGATATAATTAAACATTGTGAAGTTGAAGATCAAGTATCGTTTCTCAATGCTCTTGTCGAAATTAGCAGTGATTTATTGGATTATTATATTTTTGAGCAGATACTGGAAAAGGCTTTTGATGAGTGGGAATTCTATCCAGATATTAAAATATGGAAGAACGAAAACTTTGAAAAAGTATTAATAAGTAGATTACATCAGTTTGACTACGGCAGTAGTTTGAATATCTATTCTATCAAAAGCTTAGCGAAATTGTTTTCTATAGACGAAGCCACACTGGAAATTATTATAAGAAAAATTTTGCCGCAAAAAGTTGATCTTCTTTCGGATGAGTCGATTTACAGTTCTTTTGAGCTTGTCAAAAATAGTCTGTCAAAAGACAAAAATGAGGAATTGTTGCAGTGGATCATCAACAGATGGACCTTACCCATTCAACCCGATATAGCTGATGGTTTGTGGACAGAGGAGTTAAGACCTCCGAGTGATTTTAATGAAAATATTGCCGATTTGTTGCGGTTTATTCTCGGTCATCCAGATAAGCGTCTACGCTGGCGGGGAATCCATTCGTTACGAAAAATGGTAAACCTTGGAAATACGGATGTGTTGCAAATAATTCTTAAAAAACAAAATGAAAGAAATTGTCTGCCATTTCAGGAGAAAAAATATATGTTTTATTGGATGTCCTGCAAGTTATATCTATGGATTGCTTTGGACAGGATATCAATAGAAAACCCTGCAAAGCTTTTACATTTTAAGGATGTTTTCTATCAGGAATTAGTAAGCAATGATCTGCCTCATGTCTTGATCAGGCATTATATTAAAAAAACTTGTCTAAACCTTTATTCATTTGATAGCTCCGTATTTACAGATGAAGAGCTAAATTTTATTCAGCAAGTGAATAATACTAAATTGGAAATGGTTGAGGAAACAATATACGCCCGAAAGCAAAGGAAATATGCGCGGAATGATTCTGACAGTTGGCTTTACAAATTTAGTAGTTTGGATACATTACCGTATTGGTATGACAAGGTTGGAGATCCTTTCAACTTATCAGAATATGATGTAGCAGATGTTGCGGACAAGATTATTGCTGAAGATTGGGGATATGTTGGAAATCCTAACGAAGATGATTTTATAGGAAATCAGCTTTATAATGGAGATTGGCATCTTACAAGTAATGATAAGGGAAGCAACCCCGAAGTAGAGAATATTTCCATTTACTGGCAATACCATGCTATGTACTGCGCTGCTGATTTTTTGTTGGAAAATGAACCCTTCGTTAAAACCGATTATTTGGATGGTCGTGAGGATTGGGAAGATTGGTTAAAATCTGAAGCCAATGCTTTTGATAACTTCTGGCTATCGGATTTACGAGATCCGCTTCCACTAAAAAAGAAATACTGGAAGGAAGGCGAAAACAAATTTGATTTGATTTGGCGTGATCAGATCCAAGAAGATGATTTTGATTCGGTAGCAGGCTTTTTGGATCAAACCGATCCTTTTCTTTATGTATATGGTGGTATTATAATGTATATGGGAGCCAATCAAGAGTCTGTAAGTATTACATCAAATCTGGTCTCTTCAGACAAATCAGATGCTTTATTGAGGGCTTTGCATACAACCAAAGACAGCTACGATTATTATTTTCCTCTTGCTAAAGATGAAGATGATGATGGAGCAATAGATGAAAAAGATTTCCTTTTGAAAGGATGGATAGAAGAATTTAAATCGGAATACGAAGGTCTTGATTCACAGGATCAACTTTTCAACCGTAATCAGCAAGGTTCTTTCGTTTTGGATGATGGCTTGCAAAAAAATTATGACGTAACTTATGATGAATACTATAAAATGGGTTACGCAAAAGATTCATTGATAAGTGTCTTTGAAAACTGGAATGAGGTTTCTAACGATGAACGAAGAAATAGAAAATATAATACAGGTGTTGAATCTTCTGGAAGTATTTTAAAAATATCGAAAAAGTTTTTAGTTGAATTTTTAAAACAAGAGCAAAAAGACCTTATCTTAAGATGCTGGATCGAAAGACAACTCGAAGAGAGGCACTACAGAAATAGAGACAGCGATAATAGATATCAAATAAAACTTTACCTAATAAAACCAGATGGAACAGTCAAAACACTCAGAGGAGTCAATTATAAAATTGGGTGAGAAACTCATTAAGGAACTAAACCTTGAATATTCTAGTAATACACTTGCTAGATGGATGTCACACTATATAGCAGAACTTATCTCCGGAATTAATGCTGCTGAATCTAAAAGCGAAAAAAAACAATTACAGACCGAATGCTGTAATGTTATTCTTAAGTTATGGTCTAGGAAAGATGATCTCCCAATCAAACAACCTTTGGAAGATTTAAAACCGGTTTTGGAGATATTGAAAATTTTACAAGAGGATAAAGAGCCTATTATTATACCTCGATGGTTAGAATATAATGCAGTGCCACGAGATAATGAATGGACACAATTTGTTGATCTTGTAAAAAATAATTCTGAAAAAATTTTTAGCAAAGTTGTACAAATTAACCTGCATAAAGATATTCTGCTGAAAGATCAGGAATGGATGAAAGAGAATAAAGAGTTTTTAACTCGGGAGCAAATCAGTTTCTTAGAGATTCTAGAAGTTTTTAGTGATTTTGATAAAAATATGGGTGTTGTTGATTTAAATAATTTTAAAATGTCGGATGATAATATTTCCAGAGTTGATCATATGTTCAAGGATTTAGAAGATCTACTGGAAGCACAAAAAAATGAATTGGCTCGAATTAAAGAAAATTTTTACAAAAAAAATGGTAAAGCTAAATAGTTTTTTGACTTGCAGCGCAAGATTTCTTTTATCTGTGGCGGATTTCTAATTTAATTATATTTGTATAAGTAGATATTTTAAAAATGATTTACCTCGCTATTGATACCTGTGTTTGGCTGGAATTGCTTAAAATTGACTTCCTAAATCCAGACAATTACTTCGATGAACTTCTTTTTTGGTTAGAAAATGGATATGTTCAATTCGTGACCACGGAAAACCTTGAGAGGGAATGGAAACGAAACAAAGATGTGAAAAAACGTGAGATTCTTAAAAGTTTTAAAGAGAAGAAAAGAGAAATTGCAGGAATGATGAGCGCTGTCCATCAGCTAGATAATATGTACGAGCCTGACAAAGTGGAAGCCTCTATCGATAAACGAATGACTAGAATTGACATGTTATTTTCCAATAAGGCAATCATAGCAAAAGAAAGTGATGAAATCTACTTGGAAGCTACAAAAAGAAATCTTAATTGTTCACCACCAAATCATGCCAAAGATAGTTTTAGGGATACCATAAATCTGCTTACGCTAAAAAAGCACTCGCAAGATCATGGCTATTCCAAATGCATATTTACCACCATTAATTATAAAGATTTTAGTGAAGGAACCGAGCGCTATATATTGAACAGGCAACTCGAACAAGATTTTAAAGAAGGTAATTTGGAATATGTATTTTTTGACACATCAATCAAAGCTTTTTCAGGCAAGTTGTTTAACATAGAATTGAAACCCTATCTTCCTTCTTTCTCCCAACATTTGCTGGAGGAAAAACGTAAACAAGAAAGCAGATTGCTTACAGAAAGAAAGATTCAACAAAGAAATAATATGGATTTGGAAGATGATGAGTTTGTTTCTAACATAGCACAAATAGACAGAATCATTCTGTCTGGAAAACAAACAACATTAGATAAAAAGATTCTGGATATTTTATTCGAAATGAATCACAGTTATCAGTTATATTTTTTCAAAAAATTGGCAGAAAATGAGTTGGTTTAGTTATTTAAAAGAGCAAGGTTTTTTTAATCCGGAAAACAATCCAGTACCCGTGCAAAAGGAAAGTGGATATCAGATACCATCTTGGGAGGTTTTAGATTATCTGATTAGTGTTGCTACAAAATTTGAAAGTTCTGAGCATTTGGAACTTGTTCCGGAAATTTTACAAATCATTAAGAATATTTCGGAATATCCTGTCGACAATTATCACACTTGGTATCGCTTAATTAAGATTTTGTCTTTGGTTCCAAACGAAAATGTAACAAAGGAATATTTGGACTATATCCCTGTATGGGTAACCAGTCAATTTGATACAATGTTGCAAACATCTGAAATTACAGATTCATTACTGCCTAAATTTTTAACAGATAATCCAAGTGATAGAGAGAAAGCTGAAATAATTATTTATTATTTATTTGAGTTGAGAACATCAAACAATCTGGAGGATTTTAATAGATCATCTACCATACAATACTATTCACCTTTTTATTCATATACCTTAAATAATGCATTTCATAACGATGGATTACTTGACAAAATAATAAATAATTGTCATAACAAAACGATATACAGATTATTGGAGCAAATCAATTTCTTGTTACGAGATCACGTTATTGTTGCAGAGGGAAAAATTGGTGAAACAAATTATATTTTCAAAATATTTCGAATTTTTGAAAAAATGACATTTCGCTTGGAAAAATCTTTAAATGGTGAAACGATGATTATCGATGAGGTTTCGGAAGAGAATTATTTAAAACTGGATAAATTTTGGTTTAATCAATTTTTAACTGATTTATTTGAAAAAAATAACCTTGATAAAATAATATATGAAGATATTTATAATCGTCTGAGTTTTAATTTTTGGAGCGATTATACTTCTATAATTGGATATGAAGGAATTAAAGATTTGGATGAGAACTCTCATTACAATAATCCTATTTTAGGTGTGTTTTCATTTAATTTAAGAGAATGGTTGACAAAATTAGTTACGCAAGATAGCGAGAGTTTACAAGATGTATTAAATGATTTTATTGAAGACGAAAGATTTAATCTTCCATACTTTAAGAGAATGTTGTTCTATATTATTGCTGAAGATTGGAGTAATTTAAAATCTTTTTTTTGGAAATTATTGGATGAAAAAGATAGTATGTGTTTATTTTCTACCTATGCCTATAGATTGGAGCTTCACTATCTACTATCTAAAATTAGTAAAGACTTAGATGAAGAGGAACAAAAGCTTCTTTGGGAGATAATTGAAAATGGTCCGATAGGTGACAAACATTTAGACTCGAATAAAGAAGAATGGCAACACCGATGGTTGGACGCACTAAAAGAAAATTTATTTTTTAATGCTAAGTTCTTGACTATTGAAGCGAAGTCGAAGATTACTAAGGATTATTCTGAAGAAGGTAAAATTGTTGTAAGAATGGGGCATATTACTCCATTTTCAAAAGAGGAAATTTTAGAGCTGTCCGATGAGCAACTATTGAAAGAATTAGATTCTTTTAAAAATAATAATGGATTTGATGTTCCAACAATTGATGGATTTGCTGAGGCTATAAAGCAAGCTGTAGAAGAAAATCCATATAGATTTGCTTATTTTGTTGAAGGATTAGTTGAGGTCAAGTTTATATATGCCTACAATATTATATCAGGGTTTTCCAACGCCTGGAAGACAGGTAGAGATTTTGATTGGGAAATGGTTATCGAATTTTGTTATGCATACATAACAAGTGATTCTTTTAAATCAGATAAACTTCGATTAGATGATGATTTTAGGGTGACTAAAGATTGGATAATAGGAGAGATTGGTATGCTCATAACTTCTGGAGCACAAAATGAAAGTCATAGTTTTGATATCAAATTATTGCCAAAGTGTAAAAAACTTATACTTCAATGCTTGAATGAATTAGCTATAGATGAGATTAATAACATAGAGAGAGGGGATTTTATATTGTACTCTTTAAATTCTACAGCGGGACATATTTTAACAGGTTTGCTTAATTATTCTTTGAAGTATGCTAGAAATCTGCCGAATAATCAGAAAGTCGCTCGATGGGATATTGAAGCAAAATTGGCTTTCGAACAATCGTTCGAAAACCATATAGATTCCTATGTTCTCTTCGGAAAGTTTCTTTCCCAATTTATGTTCTTAGATAACAGCTGGGTTAATGATAATCTTGCAAAAGTAAAAGATTATGATGATATTAAATGGGAAGCATTTATGTCTGGAATCGCTTTTAGAAATCCACTAAATATAGATTTCTATAAAATACTTTATTCAAGTTATCAGCGCGCCATAGATTCAGATAAGATTCTTACTTATTATAATCACGGTCTGTTAAGGCATTTTTTAGCCTATTATTTTTGGAATTATGAAAATAGTTTTGAAGAGAGTTTTCTTTATAAATCTCTGAAGAGTCCGAACATTCATGTTCTCCAAAAAATTATTTCTCTTTTAAGAGGGCAAAAATCAACTATTGAAAATGATCAGCTTGAAAATAAAGAGGATTTAATTAACAAAATTCTAGAAGTTTGGAGGCTAATAAATCAGTCTATAGAAAAAGTAACCGATAAGAACGATAGTAAGTTATTAGAAGGAGTCGTTTATCTCACTGATTTTATAGAAAAATTAGATGAAGAAAATGTCTTATTGGTTGAAGAAAATGTGAAGAAATTTCAGAATCAGATCGTAAATATTCATATAACAGAAGCATTATCTCGATGGATAAATAATAGCCCCGCTCATTTGATTAGCAGAATAGCTTTATTAATGAAAATAAATTATGTTTATAAGAAAGAACCTATTTTAAATGTTTTGATATTCTTATACGAGAATCAACAGAATATTGTAGCTAATCACATCATCAATAGATTGGTGAAAGAGGGATATGATTATTTCAGACCCATCTATCAACAATACAACAAGTAAAATAATTTCATTAAAGAATTTTTACCTTTGATAGTCTGTGTTTTAGTAAAAACAAGCGCTCTTAATCTTATTTAAAAAAATGACCTAAAAATAAGAGAATGATATAAAGCTTATGGATAGTTTTTCAAATAAGAACAAGTCCCGTCTAAATATAATTGTCTAATACTTTTTAAAAATTTCCTATTTACATAATCATTCATAATATTAAAAGTATTTGTTAAAGTTAGTAAAAATACAAAATTGGCGATTTTATATAACCAAATCAAAATAATGTATTTGCCACCAAGTCTTATAATGAACTACAACTTTCATCTAATTATTCTCTACATTTCAATCTGAGATAATGAATGATGAGAGTTTAGCAAGTTTATTTAAATCTTCTACAAAAGTGTTCGGAAAATGCACCGCTGAGGTCAGTGTAGTATCAAATGTACATACCATTATGATTACACATAATAGTACGTGCTTTTTAAGCTTCTTTCTCATTAGTCCCATTGTACGTCTTCAAACCAACTTAGACATTTTAGTTTAAATCCTTAGGGAGGATTTTCGATTTATAAACTTACTAATTTTTGTTGGTTATATATTTGTCTTCTTTTTCGGATGGATTCCGCTTTTGTTTGCTTTCTTTTTTCCAAAATCTGTTCTGATCTTCCGAAGTACACATCTGCTGGAGTGAGGTTATTTATCGACTCGTGATAGCGCTTGTTATTGTAGTTTTCTACAAACTTCTCCAGTGCCTGGATGAGTTCCTCGGGATGATAAAAATGATTTAGTTTCACTACATTTTTCATCGTTCTGTGATAACGTTCAATCTTGCCCTGGGTCTGCGGATGCATTGGTTTTCCGTGAACCTGTTTCATCCTTAAATCGTCTTTCAGATAGCTTTTCAACTCATTGGAGACGTAGCAGGAACCGTTGTCCGAGAGCAGTTTCGGTTTGGCTTTGGTCTTTAATTTTGCTTTTTTAATGGCTGTGTCCACCGTTCGTTTCACATCTTCGGCTTTCATTGAGTCGCATAGCTCCCAGTGAATGATGTAGCGGCTGTAATCGTCCAAGATCGTGCTCAGATAGTACCATCCCCAGCCTATGATCTTGAAATAAGTAAAATCTGTCTGCCACATTTGATGCACAAATTCCGTTTTGTCTTTGAACTCATTTGCTGCCGAAAGAAGAAAATGATTCGGTGCCGGGATTAAGTCTCTTTGCTTCAAAATCCGGTAAACACTAGATTCTGAAATAAAAACACTTTGCTCATCGGTAATTTTGTAGGCCAGTTCCCTTGCAGATAATTCGGTGTGTTCCAAAGCGATCTCTACTACCAGATCTTTCTGTCTTTCAGGAATGCTGTTCCATTGCCTATGGTTTGTTCTTTTCGTAGTTTCCAAGCCATCATAGCCGTTTTCCAAGTAGCTTTGATACCATTTGTAAAAGCTGCTTCTAGCAATTCCAAAACTTTCCAAGGTTCGTTTCACGCCGAGTTCACTTGTGGTTACCGTTTGAATGATCTCGTATTTCTCAGCTGCCGATAATCTCATATATTTCCTGTATTTATCGATTAATCCAGCCTGTCTAAACTTTTTTTTACAATGTCATAGCGAACGACCAGATCAGCTACGATCTCTTTCAAACGTGCATTTTCCTTCTTCAGATCTGATACTTCATCACTCGTAGCCTCGCGAGCGACATCTCCATTTAAGCGCTTCTTTCCTGCTTCCATAAACTCCTTGTTCCAGGCATAAAACTGCGACTGTGCAATATTATGGTTCCTGCAAAGTTCGGCTACGGAAGTCTCCGCTCGAAGACCTTCCATCACGATTAAAATCTTTTGCTCTGCAGTGAATATTCTGCGGGTGTTCTGCCGAATATCTTTTACGAATTTCTCGGTCGGTTTCTTTTTCGGTGTTGCCATAATTAAAATTACTCTTTTTATGAAAACACTCCTTAAATTTTTAATGTCTAATGTCCACTTTTTGCTGACGATTTACAGTCCCATAAGATCACACTTAAAAAACAGAATCTACTAGTATTCCGATTATCCCATAAATTGCTTCTGTCCTTAATTGCATATAATTACTGGATAACAAATTTTAAATATTAGTTTATATATGCATCTAGCGCCAATAGATGACCGTTGAAGCAACTTATAAAACATAAGTATTCTGCTTTTTAAATTACAATTATTGAGAACAAGTCCTCAATTGAATTGTTATGAAGAAAGGTAAAGTAAAGAAGCAAGAAACAGCAAGACCGAAAATCGATCAATACATCCCATCTATTGAATTAAAAAAAATCCCGCCTGAAAAGGCTTTGGCAATATTGAAAAAAGCGGGCTATGAAATCGACCTGGATCAGTCAGAAGAGATCATGGAGTTTTTATATATCATTGTGAAATTAACGCTCAAAGAATATTTTACATCTGACTGATTATTTGTATTTTAGTACCATATTAGAATGATGAATTTCTACCAACGCAACCTTCTCCATGTTGCAAGCATTAAACAACTTTTTAACGAAATCGTCATTAAAATGATTATAGCAGATCTATACATAAGAGTTTCCACCGATGAGCAGGCCGAAAAAGGCTATTCCCAGAGAGATCAGGATGAGAGATTGCGCAGATATTGTGCAAATAATAATATTTCTATAAATAAAGTAATATATGAAGATCACTCCGCCAAAAGTTTTGAACGTCCCGAATGGAAAAAATACCTGATAGAGATAAAAAAGAGAAATCATAAAAGTACACTTGTCCTGTTTACAAAATGGGATCGGTTTAGCCGTAATACGGGTGATGCTTACCAGATGATCGGTCTTCTCCATAAAAATCACATTATTCCCCAGGCGATCGAACAGCCCTTGGATATGTCCGTTCCGGAAAATAAGCTGATGCTTGCCATATACTTGTCTACTCCTGAGGTCGAAAATGACAGGAGAGCTTTGAATACATTCCATGGTATGAGGCGAGCAAAAAAGGAGGGGAGATTGATGGGAATAGCCCCTTACGGATATATAAATAGGAGTCATGAAGATGGCAAGAAGTACATTGGCATTAAGGAGCCAGAGGCTTCAAATATGATTTGGGCATTCAATGAGATCGCAAAAGGACATATTCCTGCTGACCATGTACGATTACAGATGAATAAAAGGGAAGGTGTATCAATGTCAAGAAGCGCTTTCGCAAAGGCCATGAGAAATCCAGTTTACTGTGGTAAGATCTACATTGAAGACTATAAGCAAGAGGAAGCTTACTACATTGAAGGGAAGCATGAGGCATTGATCAGTGAAAGGTTATTCTATCAGGTTCAAAGGATCATGGACAAAAAAAGAAAAGTAGAGGGTCCGGGAGGAAGAGTATTAGGTAATGAGCGTTTTCCACTACGAGGCCTTCTAACCTGCCCAAGGTGTGGGAAAAATCTCACTGCAAGTGGTGCGAAAGGAAAATCTAAAACCTATTACTATTATCATTGTCATTACAAATGCGGATTCAGATTTGACTCTGACAGACTGAATGAACTTTTTGAGATGGAAATTTCAAAACTGGAGTATAATCCTATCATCAAAGATCTTATGAAGGAGATACTTTTGGATAACTATAAACAATTCACTTATGATATCGAGGCTAAAAGAAAATCGATCTCAAAAGAAATCAACCTGCTGAATGAAAAGGTTGCCAGCGCAAGAGATAAATATCTTTTCGATAAACTAGATGAAGAAGATTACAAAGAGATCAAAAGAGTCACAAAATTGCAGATTGAACAGTTGGAACAGGAGCTTCAGCGTATCGTATCGGAAAGCAAAGAACTTGACATCAGAACAAAAATAGAAAATGCACTCGATTCCATGGAAAACCTTGCAAACCTTTACCAGCAAGGCGATCTATCAACAAAAAGGACGATAGGGTGTTTGATATTTCCCCAAAAAGTCGAATTTGACGGAAAAAGTTTTCAAACACCTAAAATGAATATTGTTGCCCAATGTATCTATCAGTATAACAATGGATTAGGAAATAAAAAAAACCGACATAAGAGAGTAAAAACTTCAAATGTCGGTCTTGTGACCTCGACAGGATTCAAACCTGTAACCTTCTGAGCCGTAATCAGATGCGCTATTCAGTTGCGCCACGAGGCCGTTGTTTCCTTCATGTTTAAAGGTTTGCAAATATAGCACTTTTTTCTTTTCTTTGAAAGATGAAACCAAAATTTTTACTGTTAATCGCATTTTTGAGCGTAATCTCCTGTAAAAGAGAACTAAAAAATTCACCTGAAAACTCTGTTGCCATATCCGGTTTGGTCCATTTTAAAGATCAGAAAGATGGAGTAGAGATAAAATCGGGAAAATTTACGTATCATTTTAAATCAGATCAGATTCCGTTTAAGAAAGTTATCTTACTTAATGCTAGTATGGCAGGCTATATTTCAGAATTGGGCGCAGAAGATTTGGTGGTCGGGGTTTCGAGTCCGGAATACATTTATTCTGATAAAATACAAAGCCTGGTAAAGAGCGGTACCATACAGAATGTCGGGAATGACCAGAAATATGATGTCGAGAAGATCATTTCTCTGAAACCGGATGCCATTTTTACCAATTATATTGCCAGCTTCGACAATACTTATCAGTTACTGAAAAATAACGGAATTCAGGTCGTATTCCTTGACGAATATAGGGAACAGAAACCATTGGAAAAAGCAGCCTATATCAGGCTTTTCGGAAAGCTTTTCGGAAAAGAGAAAGAAGCGTCTGCCACATATCAGGAGATCGAAAAGAACTATAACGATCTGAAGAAGCTGGCCCTGCAGGGAAAAGAAAAACCTGTCGTACTGGCCAATGAGATGTATGGCGATGTATGGTATATGCCGGGAGGTAAAACGTCTGTGGCCCATTTTATTTCTGATGCCAATGCCCGTTATATTTTAAAAGATAACGCAGACGAAAAAGCCGTGACCATGAGCTTTGAAGAAGTCTTTGCCAAATCAGGCGGAGTACGGTACTGGATCAACGCAGGAAATCATGTTTCTAAAAAGGAGATGCTGAATATCAATCCTTTTTATGCGAAGCTTGATGTTTTTAACAACGGAAAAATTTATGGAATCTCAGGAAAAGAAAGGCAGAAATCCAATGATTTTTTTGAAAGCGGGATTATAAGAGCGGATCTGGTACTGAAAGATTATATAAAGATCTTTCATCCTGAGCTTTTACCCGGTTATGAGCTCACTTATATGAAGGAATTACAATAAATCCGGGTATTTGCTTATTTTTGTACTTTCTTTTAGAAATTGATATGTGGAAAAAAATTAAACAGCTTATTTTTATCATTCTCATTCTGAATGTTGTGTTTATCATTTGGGGAAGATTTTTCAATCCTCCGATTACCATTACACAGCTGGGAGGGCTTTTTGAGTATGGCAGGCTGCAGAGGGACTATATTTCCTACGACGAAATGGGAGATAAGGTAAAAAAGGCAGTCATTGCGTCTGAAGACCAGAAATTCTTTGTTCATGACGGTTTCGATTACACTGCAATCGAAAAAGCCATGAAATATAATGAAAAGGGAAAAAAAGTAAGAGGCGGAAGTACCATTTCTCAGCAGACCGCAAAGAATATTTTTCTCTGGCAGGGCAGAAGCTGGTTCAGAAAGGGACTCGAAGCAGTATATACTTTCATTATCGAAAAAGTATGGAGTAAAGATATTATCCTCGAAAGATACCTGAATTCTATCGAAATGGGGCAGGGTGTTTTTGGGATAGAAGCGGCTTCACAGTATTATTTCGGAAAGTCTTCTAAAAATCTTACCACGTCGGAAGCCGCCTGGATTGCTGCCGTTCTTCCGAATCCGAAAAAATACGATCCGAAACATCCGTCCGCTTATTTGTCAAAAAAGCACAACTGGATTATGAGACAAATGAGGAATGTGAGTTTGAAATAGTATCTTTGCACCAATGAAATTCTTAAATTCCGGCATAAACTTTCAATCTGTTCTTAAAAAATATTTCTCTTTTAAGAACGAAACCCTCTCTTTGGAACCCCTTGCTGAGTTTCTCGAAAGTGCTAAAAGAGCAGATTTTACGGAAGTGCTTAATTTTTTCAGAAATAATCCTTCCTCGGCAGAAAATTTTAAATATTATATTCATCATATTTTTGCGGGAAGACCATTCAATCTGTCTTTAACAGAAGCGAATATCCTGTCTGAAAATGCCTTTTTTCCGGAGTTTAAGAAAAGAGTCCTCAATAAAGTGCTGCCTCCGGTAGAAAATGAAAAAACCGTATGGTATTTAATCGATAATATCAGCCTCAGACCCAAAAAAGATCTGGAATATTTTCATAACCTTCCCGAAAATGAAATCGGGGAGTTTTTAAAAATTATCGATGCTGCCGACTTTATTAAAAAATCAGTCGTAAAAAAAGAACTGATCTTTTCCATGAATATCCTTTCCTGGCGGGTTACAGGGATGGCAATGGAAGTGGATGTGGTAAGAATGGCTCCCCAGTATCGGAATTTTGATAATCCGTTTCTGGCATTACAGAATGAACTGGAGCGGCTTGCTGAAGAATTTGAGAAAAATCCGGAAATGTTGCTGAACTCTAAAGACAGCCAGTACAAGCAAATTAAAATTTATGTTGAGCAATGTCAGGAATTTGTAAGCATCGCGTTTAAAAATTCTTCCAAATATGGGATTTCAGGGAAAATTAACCAGTCTCTTCTCAAAATCCGCCAGCAGACCCAAAGGATCTACGAAATTGTTCAACTGCTGGTCATTGACAGTGAAGAAGATGTGTTGATCAAATCAAAGCAGCTGATTTTTAATATTTTAAGGTATAAATCCCATAAAAATAACATTGCCGAATTAATTAATGACAGTACCCGGCTTCTTTCCCACCTGATCACCAACCATACTGCTGAAACCGGAGCCCACTACATCACTTCCACACGCAAAGAATATATGACCATGTTCTATAAAGCCAGTGGCGGAGGTATCATTGTAGGCGCTTTATGTGCGCTTAAAATGCTCTATGGCTATGCTCCGGGAAGTGATTTTTTCCATGCATTCTTATACTCAATGAATTATGCCATGGGATTTGTAATGATCTACCTGATGGGTTTTACCTTAGCGACCAAGCAGCCGGCAATGACTGCTGCAACGATGACGAAAGTACTGTCCGAAGAAAGCAACGGAACAAGAAATAATTTAGAATTTGCGCATCTGGTATCAAAACTCTTCAGAAGTCAGTTTATTGCTTTTGTTGGGAATGTTCTGCTGTCTTTTCCGATCGCTCTGGCTATTATTTACGGATTGGATGTATTCTTCTCGCAAAATTTAGCCGTAGACCGGTCAGATAAGCTGTTGAAAGATTTAGATCCGTTTAAATCCAAAGCAATTCTTCATGCCTGTATTGCCGGTTTCTACCTCTTTATCTCAGGCATTATCTCAGGAAATATCGGGAATAACTCGGTTTTCTACCAGATCCCGGAACGAATTGCCAAAAATCTGTCGATCAGGAAGTTTCTCGGTAAAAAATTTGCTTTGGGATTATCAAAATATTATGCTAAGAACTGGCCGGGAATTGTTTCTAATTTCTGGTTTGGGGTTTTCCTTGGCGCTACAGCACCGGTAGGACTGTTTTTTGGGCTGGATCTCGATATCCGGCATATAACCTTTGCGGCCGGAAATTTTGCTCTGGGACTTTACGGAAAAGATTTTTCTGTAGACGCTTATACCTTCTGGATTTCCTTTATAACCGTTTTTTTAATCGGATTTTTCAACTTTTTAGTAAGTTTCGGTCTGTCTATGTTCCTGGCATTCAGATCCCGGAAAATGAATTTTGGGCAGGTAAGTGAAATCTACAGGGAAATTTTCAGATATTTCTGTAAGCATCCGCTGAAATTCTTTATCCCGCTAAGCTCAGGACTGGACAAAAAAGCTGATGATCTGATGAACAGCAGGATTCCTGCAAAATCGGAAGAACATTAGTTCCGTTATATAATGTAAAGATCATTAAATTTTTCCTCCCCGAATTTATCGTGAAATTTTTTAAGATAAAAGCTTTTACGCATTTTAAAATCATTTTTCAGAAGAGGAGATCCGATCTTGATGATGATGATCTTTTCTTTTAGGTCAACCCTGATAATCTCATTGAAAAGGCTTTCGTCCAGATAATCTTCCAGAAAATCTTTAATCTCAAAAGCAACCAGCTTATCTTCAAAACCATGAATTCTTGCAAAAGATTTGACAAGATCAGAAGATTGGTATTCGCGTCGTTTCTGCTTTTTCATAATAAACGTCGTTTTTCTGCTTTTTTAAACTGTTTTTTCGTGTTATCGTATCTCTCTGCTTACGTTTAGTTAGATCTCAAAAATGATACTTTCTTCATTGATTTTTTTCACCACACTTTCCGTACGTTCCCTGTGGGTATCGGTGATGAAGATCTGCCCGAAATTCTCCTGATTGACCAGTTCGATCAATTGTGAAACCCGGTGATCATCAAGCTTATCGAAAATATCATCCAGCAGAAGAATAGGCGTTTTGTGAGTGAGTTCCTTTACAAGACTCATCTGAGCGAGCTTTAAAGAAATGAGGAAAGACTTCTGTTGTCCCTGTGAACCTGTTTTTTTGATCAGGATCCCGTCCATTTCAAAAAGGAGATCATCTTTATGGATTCCTCTGGAAGTGTAGGTCAGCATCCGGTCTCTTTCAAGGCTTTCTTTTAAAAGGTTCTCAAAAGCAGCGTCCAGCAGATGCGATTCATAGATCACCGACACAGTTTCCTTACCACCGGAAATAATCCGGTAAAAATTCTGTACAATAGGATTTAACTGTTCCACAAATTTTTTTCTCTTTTCAAAAATTTTAGTTCCGGATCTGATGATCGGTTCGTCATAAATTTCAAGAGAATCTTTGTCCCAGGTTCTGTTTTTAGCAAAATATTTCAATAGCGCATTTCTCTGCTGAACGATTTTCTGATACTGAATTAAATCAAACAGATACTCCGAATTGGTCTGTGAGATCATGGAGTCCAGAAATTTCCTTCTGCTTTCTCCCGAATCCGAAATCAGATTAGAGTCATAAGGAGAGATCATAACACTCGGAAGATATCCGATATGATCGGCCATCCTGTCATAGCTTTTATCATTTTTTTTAATGACCTTTTTAGCCTCTTTGGGCTGCAGGATTTTTATAATATCCTCTCCGTCTTCATTTTGAACTTCCGCTTCGATGGCAAAAAAATCTTCTTCAGTTCTGATATTATTAAGATCGGTATTTCCTAAAAAACTCTTTCCTACAGAAAGATAATGCAGCGCGTCCAGAATATTGGTTTTTCCGACGCCGTTATTTCCTACAAAACAATTGATCTGCGGTGAAAAGTCGAATTTTCGCTCAGGATGATTTTTGAAATTGAGCAGAGAAAGGTTCTTAATAATCATTTGTCAAAAATACTCAATATTAATAAGAATAAAAAAGGAAGTGCAGAGCAGCTTTCCACACCGAAAGAAAAATACGAGTCATTCCTTTTATTTTCAGAGAAATAAATCAATATAAATGTCACAGCACCGGAAAAAAAATAAGCAGTTGCATACATACTTTTAAGGTATGCTGCTGATAAAATACAGCTTATAAGAACCAGTGTATAGGCCAGGTATTTTGTATTCTGAACACCGATGATCGTCGGAAAGGTTTTCACCGTATCCACCTTCATATCACGGATGTCGAAAGGCAATACCAAAGCTGTGATATAAAAGAAACTGATTAAAAATATCGGAATGCTGAATTCGTGCAGGGTGAGCCAACAGTTGACCAACGCCCATACCATTCCTACGTAAAATACCTTCAGTAAAGGAATTTTCCGGATATAAACATCCAGGAAAAAGCTGTTATAAAGAAGGCCTAAAACAACGATAATAAACCATTTCAACAGTCTGATCTCATTATGATTGATAATAATAAGCAAAGCACAGATAATTCCTGCCATGGCATTTAAGATCAGTATTTTAATGAAATGTCTTGTTTTTTGGTATTTCGTATAAATATATCCGCTGAAATAGGTGATGAAGATCAATAATACAGAAGGCCAACGGAATGTGTTTTGCTCTTCCATGAAAAATACTGCAAAAAGAGTCCCTGTTAAGGATACGTAAAGCTGGCTGTCAATAACAGATTTTTTGAGTATTTTTAGGAAATTCATTTATCAAAAATAACATATATGAAAAGATTTTACAAGATTTTTGTGCTTTTGCTTCTGTTGCTGAACTTTTCGGCCCTCTTAGCCCAGAAATATTATGACGAACAGTGGAAAAAGGTAGCTGCAAACTATCAGAAAGGCACCTATAAATCTAATCTTCCCATCATTTCAGATATACAAACACAGGCGATGAAAGATAATAATATTGTGCAGCTGATTCAGTCTTTAAAAGCAGAATTCAGTATTGTGAACCAGACCGGTGAGGACGACAGGAACGATTCTGTAAGCAGGCTTTTTAAAAAACTGCAAACGGTAGAAAAGCAGCTGAAAGGAGAAGATAAACTGGTATTCAGTGTTTTGGTAAATGGTTTTTTACTCGATTATTACAATGAACATTCCTGGGAGATCGGGGGACGTACCAATATCAATTCACAGGATGTTTCGCAAATTGAAACATGGAGTAAACTGGATTTTAAAAACTACCTGATTCAGAACTATGACGAACTTGATCAGCAGAAGACTTCCATGGGCAGGGTTTCTTTAAAAAAGTACAAAGATGCTTTTTCGAATAAGGAATATATCTCCTATTTTCCGACTTTGGAAGATTGGTACTCCGCGAAAAAAATTGCCTTTTTGAAACAGGGTACGCTTTTTACCAAAAACGAACTTGAACAGAATCACAGTAAAGTCAATGCTATTTATGATGAATTAATTGCCAGGAACACAGGAAATTCAAAATTATATTTTTCAGATAAAAAACTGCAGGATAACTGTGAATTTACCCGATGTAAAGATAAATTAAAAAAGCTACAGGAGCTTTTGAGATCTGAAGTGCAAGGAGATTATAAAGTCTGGATTATGGATGAGATCACGGATGAGCTGATTTCTGACAATAAAGAAAAAGAAGCACTTGAGCTGATCCGTCAGGCAAAGGCAGAATATCCGAAATCACCATTCATCGAAAATATAAAAAATAAGGAAAGCCAGCTTCTCAATCCCGTCTTAAATATCAAATTTGAGCAGCAGACCCAGGCAGACCGCCCGATTCATTTTGTGGCAGAGCATAAAAATGTCTCTTCCTTTTCCATCAGTATCTATGAAGTTAAAGACGACCTGACCTCATTTCTGCAGTACGGTCAGAATCCTTATGCCAACTCATTTGATAAGGTTAAGAAAAAACTGGTCAAAAAAGAAGTATACCCGTTAGATGATCCCAAAGATTACCGCTCTCACAAAACGTCACTGGAAATACAGGCACTTCCTCCGGGGATCTATCTGGCAGAATATTCTGTCGCGGGAGTTAGCGAAAAAGATACGGATGCTGAAAAAGATTTCTATTTTCTGGTTTCCGAAAACCGAATTATTTACCAGACCAAAACAGATCAGGATCAGATAAAAAATGAATTAAAATTAGTGAGCAGCGAAAACGGGAAACCGATTGCTGATGAAAACCTGACCTTTTATGAATTCGTAGCCAATAAAACTTTAACCAAAACAGAGGCAAAAACCAATGACAAAGGAATGTTCAGGTTTCCGGTTACCGCAAATAAACAATATTACAAAACATTCCTGATTCGGCAGCCAAAAACCAACAGTTTCCAGATGATGCAGGTGTATGGAAACGGGCTCAGTAGAAATTTTGATCGTTTTGAGGATGCCCCTTCAAAAGCCCAGATCTTTACAGACCGGGCAATATACAGACCGGGCCAGACGGTTTATTTTAAAGTGATCAATACCCGGCTGGAGAAAGAAACCGAATCTGTGGTTGCCGGAATGAAACAAAAAATCACCTTAACGGACAGCAATGGGCAGGATGTTTCTTTTCAGAATTTCACCACGAACGAATTCGGATCCTACCACGGCAGCTTTATACTCCCAAAAGGCAAACTGAATGGCATGTTTTCATTAAAGACTGACGAAAATAAAGGATATAAAAATATCAGGGTTGAAGAATATAAAAGACCGAAGTTCGAAGTCACATTTGATCCTGTAAAAGAGGAGTACAGATATGGGCAGACGATCGAACTGAAAGGTAAGGCAATGATGTTTTCAGGAGTCGCCCTAAGCAACACAACAGTAACTTATGAAATCAAAAAACGGAATATCCGATGGAGATACTTCGGATGGTACCCGCAGGATGAAAATAATGAAAACTCTGTTCTGGGGGAAGCAAAAACGAATGAAAAAGGAGAGTTTGTCATTCGTCTCGACCTTAAAAAAGATGATAAATTAGAAGGAATACAGATTGATAATTATGAGATCAACGCCTCTGTAACAGATATCAATGGAGAAACGCAATCGGCAGACACATCGCTTAAAGTGGCGTCAGTTTCCCATTATATAGAAGCCGGTGAAATTAAAAATACATTTTCCGACGAAAACATAAAAGTGCACATTGAAACCAAAAATTATAATGAGCAGCCTCTGAAAAAATCATATCAGGTAAAACTTTCGAAGCTTCAGACGCCGGGCCGGATTTTCAGAAATAATTTTAAATCAGAAGTTCAGAACCTGCCTAAATTCGCAAAAGAGGAATTCATCAGGAGGTTTCCGCACGATCTGTATGATAAAAATGATGAAGCCAAAAACTTTAAAGTTTCATCGGTCATTCTTAATGGCACGACCCGGAATGAGACCTCTCTTGACCTTGGTAAGCTGGAAGCAGGAGAATATCAGCTGGAGCTGTACAATATCGAGGGAAAGGATACGATAAAGACTTCCAGGAATTTCAGTGTATGGAACAAAAATTTACTGTCAGATCATCAAAAAACATTTCTAACGGTTATAGAACCCGACAAAAAATTTTCAAGAGGAGAGAAAGCGGTCGTGCATGTTTATTCGTCGGTTCCAGATGCTTTACTGAATGTTTTCGTGCAGGATGGATCCGGTAAGACGGTTTCTGAAACCCGTCAGTTTAAAAACGGAGTTCTGGAGTACACAGCAGATATTCCGAAGGATAAAAGTGTCCAGACCCTGAATCTGCAGTTTCAGTTGGTTGCCTATAATGACGTTCAGACCCAATCTGTCGATCTCAGCATAAAAGATACAGAGGAGCCCTTAAAAATCGAAACCGTAACTTTCCGCGATAAGCTGGAGCCGAACTCGAAAGAAAAATGGTCGGTTAAAGTGCTTGGGAACAACAAAGAAAGAATAAGTGCGGAAGTACTGGCAAGTATGTACGACCGGTCCCTTGATCAATTTGCAGTCCATCAGTTTAAATGGCAAAGTCTGTACACACCAACCTCTGTGGTTACCTCTTATGATATCAGGCAGTATCTTTTACAGAAATATTATCAGAAAAGAATACCCTACTGGGAAGGGCATTATGTCGCAGAACCTGATTTTGACTGGTTTGACGGCAATATTTATCCGATGATTCAATCCCTTGTAACAACAACAGGATTAGCCAATCAGGAAGGCGTAATGGCCAAAGCCTATGCGCCACCGCCATCACCAATGGCTGTTGTCGGTCGTACAAAAATGAAAGCTGGAAGAATGGATGATGAAGCAGGAAATATGATAATTTCTGGAAGACAGTTGTCCAAACAGGAAGAAAAAGAATTTACTGAAGTTGATGGAGACGGTATTTTAGACAAAGATGATTTTGAGAAATCTTTAGGCACTGTTCCCGTCCGCCAGAATTTAAACGAAACCGCTTTTTTCTATCCGGATTTAAAAACGGATTCCGAAGGCAACGTTAGCTTCGAATTTACCTCACCGGAAGCGCTCACGGCCTGGAAATTAATGTTCCTGGCACATACCAAAGATGCAAGAGCTGCCACACTGGAAAAAGAAGTGGTAACCCAAAAAGAATTCTCAGTGACTCCAAATTATCCAAGATTTCTGAGAGAGGGTGATGAACTGAATCTCCAGACAAAATTATCGAATTTAACGGGTAAAAAACTCAGCGGTTCCGCAGGCTTACAGATTTTGGATGCCTTTACAAATGAAGATATTTCAGAGGAGTTCGGACTCAATTCGCTGACAGCCGTTTCGGGGGCGAATAAAGAGCAGGCTTTCTCGGTGAACGAAAACGGAAATTCTGTGTTAACATGGAAAATAAAAGTTCCTGACCATGTTTCTTCTGTTATTTTAAAGGTAGTGGCGAAGGCAGGATCGTATTCGGATGGTGAACAGCAGGCCGTAGCAGTTCTTCCCAACAGAATGCTTATTACCGATGCGGTTCCGGTGTTTGTAAAAGAAGGGGAAACAAAAACGTTTGAACTGGAAAACCTGAAAAGTGCAGTGTCAAAAACCATTTCCAATGTTTCCAATACCCTGGAGCTGACAACCAATCCGATCTGGGAGGTTATTTTTGCCCTTCCGGCTCTTAAAAATGACCAGAATAATTCTGCGGATGTGATTTTTAATAAATGGTTTGCCGATGTGGTGGCTTCTGAGATTTTCAGCGCCAATCCGAAGATCAAAGCTATATTCGAAGAATATAAAACTAAAGAGTTGCTGATTTCAGACCTTGAAAAAAACCAGGAACTGAAACAGATACTGTTGGAAGAAACGCCATGGGTACTGGAAAGCAGGAATGAAGAGGAGCAAATGGCAAAGCTGTCACTCTTATTGGATACCAATACCATGCACAATTCGATCCGGAATGACTGGGACGATTTCAGAAAATTACAGAATCCTGACGGGGGCTTCTCCTGGTACCAGGGATATCCGAGTTCATACGGAACATCATTGTATATTCTGAAAAATCTTGGAAAAATCAATTCATGGCTGAAAGATCATGTAAAAAATTACCAGAATGCTGAGGAAGACGAATTGGTCGAAAATCTTATCAACTATGTAGATAATGAGATCGGTAAATATGGAGATGTTAACAAAGAAAATGTCTGGAACAACTGGACACTGGATTACCTTGATACCCGGAATTACTGGGAAAAGCAGTATCCGTTAAAAGGAAAAGGCGCTGCCTTAAAATCGCTGGTAAAACAGAAGGCGAAAACAGCAAAAATGACAGACTTTACTTTCTTCGGACTGCACAGAATGGCCTTATTAATGAATGATTACAACTTAAAAGAGGTTTCCGGAAAGTTAATGAACTATCTGAAAGAAACTTCCGTAGCATCAAAAAGTCAGGGTGTTTACTGGAAGCAGAATCTTGACGACTGGGGGTGGTTCAGCTCAAAAGTAGTCAACCAGGCCGGAGCACTGGAAGCGTTCAACGAACTGAGACCTAACGATGAAAAATTCATTGAAGAGATCAAAATCTGGCTGATCACGCAGAAAGAAGTTAATTCATGGGGAAGCTCAAGAGGAACAGCAGAGGTGATCTTTACGATTTTAAATTCAGGGAAATCCTGGACAGGTGCGGATAGTGATAAAGCTACCGTGATTTGGGGTGGAAAAGAACTGAAACCTCAAACGCAGGCAACAGGATATATAAAGTCAACCGTGAAGTCTGATATTCTGGATAAAACTCTGGCGGCCGTTACCGTTACAAAGCCCGGTCCGGGAGTGGTTCAGGGTGGATTGTTCTGGCAGTATTATGAAGATCTTGATAAAATAAAATCTTCTGAAAATGATATTTCCATTGTTAAGGAGCTGTATAAAAAAATAAAAACCGTCAATGGAGAAGAACTACAGAAAATTTCTCCTGTAACCCCGTTGAAGGTCGGAGATAAAGTAACCGTAAGGATGATCCTCAATACCAACCGTCCTATGGAGTTTATCCATATAAAAGATATGCGTGCGGCAGGATTTGAACCGGTAGAGGTACTGTCGGGATATCAGTGGAAAAATAATCTAGGATATTATCAATCTACCAAAGATGCGTCCACAAATTTTTACATTCAATACCTTCCGAAAGGCAAATATATATTCGAATATGACTATGTGGCCAATGCATCAGGAAAATTCTCAAACGGTATCACGATGATGCAGAATTATTATGCGCCGCAGATGAGTGCCCACACCAGGGGCACTAATATTCAGATTTCGGAATGATTTTTGGAATTACAGAATTAATAATAAAAAGGTAAAAAATTATGAAATTTTCAAAGGCTTTAATTGCGGGTATGGTCATAATGTTAGGGGCAAATGCTTCCGGTCAGAAGACTGCGGAAAAATTTGAAAAATTGCAGATCGACATGTTTCCTAAAGCCAAAGAAGGATATAAGCAGGTATACATTCAGCTGCCGGTTGCTAAAAATGAAGATCAGTTAAAAGTTGAATTCTTTGTAGGCGCAGAAAAAGAGCTGGATTGCAACAGGCATTTTATGATCGGAGAGATTAAAACTCAGGATTTACAGGGCTGGGGATATCCATATTATGACGTTGAATCCAAAGGCGAAGTCAAAGGTACCCTGATGGCATGTCCTGATAAAAAACTGACTAAACAATTCGTAACTCTCACTCCGGAAATTGTGAGATACAACAGTAAACTTCCTCTGGTGTTCTACGTCCCTAAAGGTATGGAAGTACGGTACCGAATCTGGCGGGCAGACTCAACCATGAATAGGGCAGTGCAGAAATAATTTAAGATTTATTAATAATAATGAAACTCCTCACATTTTTTGTGGGGAGTTTCTGATTCTTACAGCACAAAAGGTTCGTCAAAACTGATCTGCACAACGGCTATTTATTTTTTGTATTTTTCTTAGGCTGGTAATCCGGATGTCCTAACTGCCAGAAGGCGAATGCGAAAATGTCAGCTATATTTTAACATGTGTTTTTTTTAGCGTTATTTACTATCAAATTAAATCTCTTTGTCCTGCTCTTCAAAAATCATGATATCGTAATTGATCAATTTCGTATATATAGTTTCACAATGTGCTAATTATTACTTATTTATTTTTTCCTTTGTTCCTGTAACGATTTAATATAATACGAAGGTAAAGTTCCGGTGATCTTCTTAAAAGCATTTGCGAAAGATTCGGAAGTATTATATCCTATGTCATTAGCAATAGATAAAATAGTATGCTTTATTAATTTTTCATCATTCTTTAATTCTTGTACAATGTAGTTTATTCTAAGCTCATTCAAATATTGGGAAAAATTCTTCCCTTTCAATTCATTTACTGATTTTGATAAGTAGTATCTATTTGTTCCTAAATCTTTGGCAAGACTGTCTATTGTAATATTTTTGCGCAGAAATTTTTTAGCTTTTTCAAACTGTTCTAATTTTGTTTTAAGATCTAGCAGTTTATCATCAGATAATAAACCTTTAGATTTTTCTTCCGGAGAAACCTGCAGTTTTTCGCTTTTAGTTAGCGGAATAGATGCTGGTGCGGAAGATCTCGATTTTTTAATTAATAGATCTGCCTGCCTTTGGTATTCTTTAATTCTTTTTTTATGTATATATATTAAACAAAAAGTACCTAAAAGAACAGTCCCCAAAACACCATATAATATTAGATTTCTATTGCTCAGATCAGATATTATTTTTTCCTTATCCTCAAGTAAAATAGGAGTATCGTACTTTTTATAAATTTCTTTTGATAAGTATTGCTTGCTGTTATTGATAACACTATCGGCATAAAAAAGTTTATTGATGAATTTTAGTTGTTTTTCTGTATCACCATTTTTTTTATAATATTCAATTAAGATTTTATACTGGTCTCTTAATATGGGCACAAACTCATTAGATGTGAATGACAGTGAATCAGATTTCAAAAAATAGTGTATTGCTTCATTTTTTTTATTAAGTTCATCACTGATTTTTCCTAAATAATAATATAAAATTGATAAATTGGTGTAATTTTTATTTTTCAGAAGGTCTCTTTCTATTCCTGCAAGATGTATATATGCAATCGTATAATTTTTCAGATAGTACTCCGCAATACCTTCTGACATAATAAAATAAGCATATTGAGTATAATCATTATATTTTTTACACTCTGAAAGGCCTAGTTTATTATAACGTTTACTTTCCTGATAGTTTTTGTTTTTATTATAGGAATTGGATACAGAAAAAATTGATCCTATATAGCTTTTAATGTCTTTATTATGGGTTTGCATTTTCTTCTTCTCGTATTGATAATATTCTAAAAAGAGTGGAAGCGCTTCTTCATCCTCATCAGTAGCAGTCTTTAAAATTCCAACCAGTTTTTTTATATGGTAAAACTGATCTAAATTTTTATTTCTAGATAAACTTTGTGCTTTTATATATTGATTTAATGCTTCTCTATATTTAAATTCATTATTCAGTAATATTCCTTTGATGATATATGCTTTTGCAGGATATTCTTTTGTATTGGCTTTTTGTGTTATTTTTATTAAAGAGTCTGCATATGGATGCCCATTTTCAGAATTCAGTCCTTTTGCATGAGCTAATTTATAATATCCGTCATATATCATATCATTATTCTTTTCTATTTTTGCCTTACTAAGAATACTATTGGCGTATAACTCTGCCTTTTCATTATCTATTCTCAGAACTCTGTTGTAATGATTAATTAATTGTTCAAAATTTTTTTTTCTTAATGAGTCTGGTGTATGAAAGCCTTCCTTACTCTGTGAAAAGAATAAATTGAGAGTAAGAAAAAAAATAAATGAAAGAGATTTTTTTTGCATCGTGTGTTTACTGTCGTAAAAATACAAATTCCCATACTTATTTTCTAGTCATAAATTGATTTGAGTGTTTAAAAAGTTGATTTAGATGTGTTTATAGGGTTTTTTATTTGACGGATTTGATCAATTTCGTATAGTAGAAACGTTAAATTTGATCAATTCCGCTATACTTTTCTTGTATCAAAAATAAAGCTGCTGCATTTTTGTTTCGGGTAAAGACATAACCATATTTTTCTTTTTGTCTATGCACATTAAAAACAAACTGCTGATCAGCAAAACTCCCATGCCAGGGATTATATGGCAAAAGCATTTATTAAATTCAAAATTTTAACAACATGAAAAAGTCTATTGAAAATTTGAAATCAAAAAATCTTGGAGGTTTTACAAGAGCATTTGGTGCAAAAATTAAAGGAGGAGGAGAAAATACAACAACTCTTGCTGAATTAGTAATTACAGTTCATAGTAATGGTACAAAAAGTATCTCTACTATAGGAGAAGATCATTCTGATGGATGTGATGCCAACTGCTAATTCACTTTAATTGTTAATCAGGCACTTCTTCTGTCGAAGTGTCTGATTTTCATAAGTGTCTCAAAAATATTACATTTAGTTACCAAATAATCAATATTATGAAAAATAGATCTTATTTACTTAATGGATTTATAGCTTTATTGCTTGTTAGTTGTAGTTCTGATATTTTTGATCCTTTATCTCGATACAATCAATTTGATAAAACTAATAAATATCTGTTATATAGAAATGACAGTCTCGGAATTAAATCATCTACATTTTGGGATTTTCAATTTCCCGAAAGTAAGAAAGAAATTAAAAAAATAAGAAAAGGGAGAATACCTTTTAAAAATATTTTATTATATGCCAAAACAGACAGTCCAAGTTATGAATATTACATCCTGTTGAATAATGACATCTCAAAGTCAGAAAGTAAATATTTGGTTAAAGATACCATTATTGGTAAGAAAAAGATTTCGCTAGTTGCTACTAAAGAAATTCCCAGGTCTGATTGGAATTTCCTTACAAAGAACTTCCATTTTGATGGGCAAAATATTAACCATAAATGATTTTAATTATATCAAGAGATGGTGATACCACAACTGACTTGGTTGTTGATTGGTTGTTAAATATAGCAAACTGTATAATATTAAAAGAATAAAGTGGTTAACCTGTCCTTTTAAAATGACAGAAAACAAATTATTACAATTAGGAGAAGCGAAAAAGCTTGGGCTTAGTATTCCTAGGACATTTCTTATAAGTTCTCTAAAAGATTTAAAGAATTTAGATAATACTAAAGAATACATAACTAAGCCAATAACAAATTGTATCCACCCTATTATTAATGGAGAAAGTCGTCTGATGAAAACGTCTTTAGTGGATTTTGAGAAAGAAGGCTTTGAATTGCCTGATAGTTTTCCCACTTCCCTTATCCAAGAAAAGATTGAAAAATCATTTGAACTTAGAATATTTTATATTGATGGAGTATTTTATGTGACTAAAATCATTGAACCGAAAACTTCTGAAATTGATCATAGAGTAAATATTGCATTACAGATAGAGGGAATGAGATATGAAAATTATAAACTTCCGGTTTCAATAAAAACTAAGCTGAAAAAGCTCCTCAAAAAGTTTGAACTAAACTGTGCGTCAATAGATATGATTGTAAGTCTAAATGGAACATATTTTTTTCTGGAGATTAATCCTACAGGGCAGTTCACTTATCATTCCATTTTTACCAATACTTATCTTGAAAAAAAAATTGCAGATACACTCATAAGCTTTTACTATAAAAAATAAATTTCATTTGATCTACTTTTTACTGGATAAAAAAACAACAAAAACAATCCGTAGAATTAGTTTTAAGAAAAATAGGATCGCCTATTCTGAAAAGCATAATAATAGGATATATAAAACAAAGACCTATAATAAAGTGTTTACACCTTTTTTGAAAATTAATGATTATGAGTAAAAAGTTTTATCTACACAAAGACTGCTTTATAGTAAATGGTATTAAGTATATGATAATTTGCGATACTTTTAACGAAAAATATGTACATATTTTAAAAAATATGGCTGTTGATTGTACATCAAAAACAATAAATAAAAATACTGAAACAGTTGATTTGATATCCTTTTTAGAAAAAGAACATTATGGCTCATATAATAAATCCGAAAATGTCCTCGATAAAGATCTTATATGGTTTTCACCGAGAATAATAAACGAAGTTATTGTAGCCTGTAGCAAAAAATTAATTTCTAAAAAAATCATTTTATTAAATCTCATAGGCGACCTGAATAACCAGTACTTGCAATTGAGGTTTAATCCAGATTTTGCTGATTTGACCGAACTAGAAGGATTTTTGGAATTGTTTAATTCGTCAGCTGTTAGGACAATTGAACTTATGCTTTATTACAATAATTTTAATCAGGATCTCTTACAATCGATAGTAATAAAATATTCAAGAGTTCAGGTAGTGTTTTTATATAATGCCCCTGAAAATAATATATATACCGAAAAAGAAGGTCTGCTAACTTTCGTAAGAGTTAAGAATAACGTTATTAATGAGAAATTTTGTGGGCTCATTGAAGAGAATTATTTTAGTACTGATCTTAAGACGTTTTCTAAATCAAATTTATTTAATAGTTGCTTGAAAGAAAAACTTTATATTGATGAAAACTTGAACTTCCGCACTTGCCCTGCATTGCAGTATTCGTACGGAAACTTACTGGATGTAACAAAAAAAGAAGTTTTTGAACACCCTCTTTTTAACAGATACAGAAATATAACCAAAGACAAGATCGAAGTCTGCAAAGATTGCGAATTCAGATATATATGTACCGATTGCAGGGCCTACACCGAACGAACCCATATTAATGAAGGCCTGGATATTTCGAAACCTTTAAAATGCGGCTACGATCCTTACACCGGAGAATGGGAAGAATGGAGCACCAATCCTTTAAAACAAAAAGCAATAAAACATTATGAATTGGAAAATTTTATTTAAAATTACCGGTACACTGATACTACTTGTTTCCAGCCTGTCTAAGGCACAGAATTACAGGGTATATTACCGTATGAGCTATATAACAGATTCTTTGAAAAAAGAAACTAAACAAAAAAACATGATATTGTTGGTAAACAACCACAAATCAAAATTTTATTCTCAGGAACAGCTTGATAATGACTCTTTAGTGATTGAAAACAAGAAGAAAGGAATGAAAACCCAGATCAAGTATGATTATGATTTTATGGTTATAAAAGATACGGAGGCAAAAAAAGTGTTTAAATTTATTAGCTTACTAAGAGATTTTTATAAAACTTCAGAAAATACACCTGCCTTTAATTGGAAGATCAGTAATGAAACAAAAAAAATAGAAAATTATACCTGCCAAAAAGCTACTCTTAATCATGCCGGCCGTCTATGGGAAGCATGGTTTACACCCGATATTAGTTTACAGGATGGTCCGTCTATTTTTAACGGATTACCAGGTTTAATAGTTTACATGAAGGATTCTAAAAATAATTATGAATTCAGTTTTACAGGAATAAAAAAAGATGAAACTACAGATATTAATTATCTATCCTCAAAGCCTTTTGAGGTATCAGAAAAGCAACTCGATAAAGTTCTTTTAGACCATTATAATGATCCATATCGAGAAATGAAATCGGGCAATGTAAAAGTACGTTGGCAAGATGAAAATGGTAAAGAGTTCAAACCAGACTACAACGAGCTGACCAAAAATGAGCAAAAATATATAAGAGAAAATAATAACCCAATCGAATTATCTGAAGCGATACAATATCTTAAAAATTAAAAGTAACACACCGTTTTAAGAATTTTTTTAATATCCGCAGAGTTTAATTAAAATTTAATCATAAATCTGTATTTAATGAATTATAAAATACTAAAAAGTTTAATACTGATCTTCTTGTCCTGTAATTTTATACCCCAAACTTTAGACTCGATCATCAGCTTACTTATAAAGAAGATTCTTTAAGCCCTGAAGTTTCAAATAAGAAAATGGTACTCCTGGTTCAGGGAGGTAAGTCTAAATTTGTACTTGGAAGAATCTGCACTTTTTGGCGTTTTCCTTAAAACTAATCAAAAAAATTAAAGGCTTAAAAAGCTTCATAATAATGGAAAAGAAAAACACATCAATATCAAAAGCTTTTATACTTTTAATTTTAGCATTTCATTGTAGCTTTTTACAAGCGCAGAAATTTAGGTTTTACTATGAGCTAAAATTAATTCCAAATTCTTCTCAAAGTGACATAAAGAAAAGAGACATCTATATTCTTGATCATGATACAAAAACTAATGAATCATTATTTTACAGCAGCAATTATTTGAAGAATGATTCACTTAAAAAAAAAATCAGCTCATTAATGAAAGTTTCTAGTATGAATGTTAACATGAGTGATTTTAAAACCTCTTTTATCAAAGAAATTATAACCAAGAAAAACAATATATATAATATTCATTCTACAATTGATGGAGATTTTTATACTTATCAGCAGGAAATTAAAAACAATTGGAAGCTAGAAACTGAAAATGTAGAGGTATTAGAATATAACTGTAAATCTGCGGATATTTCATTTGGTGGAAGAAACTGGAAAGCATACTTTACAAATGATCTCCCTTTTAATATTGGGCCTTATAAATTCGGAGACCTTCCAGGGTTAATTACAAAGTTATATGATACAGATAAAAATTTTGAATTCAATTTGATTGGAGTAAGTAAAATTGAAGAGCTAACAAAATTCAATTTTTCAAAATATATAAAGATCAATGAAGATCAATATATTAAGCTATATGAATCATACTTGAAAGATCCCGTAAAAAGTATGAAGCAGGGAACAATTATTACTGGCGATGGAACAAAGTTCGTGATGACAGGAGGGTTTAGTAAATCCGAAATAGAAAATGAAAAAAAAGAGATTTACTCACGTTTATCCAAAGATAATAATTGTTTAGAAAAAGATTCTAGAAAATGTAAAATACAAAATAGTATTTTAAATTCAAAGTAAATTAATGGATCAATGGATGTGAAATTATCAAAATTATGGAATATCAACAGAGATAATATTACTCCATGTAATGTTTGTGAATTCAGGTATTGCTGCACAACGACATATCTACCGGAGAAAGATAAGACTGGATATAGGGTTAAATGCAACTATAATCCATACACCGCAGAGTTTAATTAAAATTTAATCATAAATCTGTATTTAATTATGAATTATAAAATACTAAAAAGTTTAATACTGATCTTTTTGTCCTGTAATTTTTATACCCAAAACTTTAGACTCGATTATCAGCTTACTTATAAAGAAGATTCTTTAAGCCCTGAAGTTTCAAATAAGAAAATGGTACTCCTGGTTCAGGGAGGTAAGTCTAAATTTCTTACAGAACAGCAATATATTAAAGATTCTCTTAAAAATGCAGGGTTTAATAATTCTGCTGTAGAAGATAATAGTTTCTTAGTTGTTAATGACAAAGAAAACCTAAGTTTTAAATATTATATTTTTATTAAGGATATATATAGAGTAAGAGATGTGGTAAAGTTTGATTGGGAATTAAAACCCGAAACAAAAAAGATTAATTCCTACTTATGTAGAAAAGCCATTTTAAAATACAAAGGCAGAACCTGGGAAACATGGTATACTCAGGAGGTGCCGATCCAGGCAGGACCGTATATATTCCGAAATTTACCCGGACTAATCATTGATATGGAAGATTCTACCGGCTCTTACAGATTTAGTCTTCTTTCCATAAAGAAGAGATTTGACACGCTGGACTTTGAGAATATGTATAAGGAAGCACTTACTGTCAAAGAAAAACAATTACAGAAAGTATATCTGGATTATTACAGTGATCCTCTGAGGGAAATGAAATCAGAAAATGCAAAAACAAAATTTATAGATGAAAAAGGAAAAGAAGTAAAGCCTGATTTTAGAGAGATAACAAAATCAATCCAATACCGTCTGAAAAAACATAATAACCCGATAGAGTTGTCGGAGGCTATAAAATATCCCGATTGATACAAATTAATTTCAGATGCTTATACCATAAAATATTCATCATAACTGATCTTCAAAGAAAAGAGCTTGATTAAAAAAGATTCCTGCAGGTTCCGGAAAGCAGTAAATATTGAGCATATCATGGGATGCAGAATTTTTTTTTCATAAAAACACAATCCAAATACCAGTTAAACGATTTCATTTAAAACCCCTTCAGTAAAGGCTTTCGGTTAAACCGAAGTTAAACGTTTTTTAAATTCACCATTTCGTGGCTTTTCTTCTCAGAGGGAAGGCTTTTTTGCATTATATTTGTTAGAAACATGGACCATGAAAAACAATGTATTGATTTTTACGTTTGGTTTTTTAGCATTTCCCGTCTTAGGTTGGGCTCAGGCCGCACCGGATTTCAGGGAACTTTTAGACAGTGCCATGGTTCGGGATTCCGAACTTAAAATGCAGATTACCCAAAACAGACTCACCGATATTGATGCCCACAAGCTAAAGGATATTTTTCTTCCTACCCTGGAAATCAGCGGACAGGCAGGATATCTCAACGGAACTGCGCGGCTGACGTCACCTGAGATCAATCTTACACCATTTATAAGAATTCCGGAAGGTTCTTTTAATAATAACTTAAATGTGTCCGGATTTTCGGGAATAGCAAAAGCAGATGCAAAAATGTTGCTGTACTCGGGAGGGAAAGTCAAATACCTGAAAAAAGCGGTCGAGGAAAAGAAAATGTCAGAAGATATTTTACTCGAAAAAACAAGAGATGAAGTCGTAGCTAATATTTCAAAAGCATATGATCAGCTGGCATTAATTCACCAGTCTAAAAAAGTGCTGGATGAAAGTAAAAAAAGGCTGGATGTTAACCGGAAGACCGCTGATAAAGCATTGGGATACGGGCTGATAACACCGTATGACCATAAGAAAATAGAACTGGCCCAGGCCACATTGGATGCCAAAGTGGTGGAATATGAAGGCAAAAAAGAACTACTTCTTACCCAGCTGTATATCCTGACGGGAATCCGTAAAGAACGGCTGAAAATGATAGAGCCGGTTTTACAGCCTGTAGAATTTTTATCCCCGGAAAAAGGAATTGAGCAGAGAGCAGAAATCCGCGCGCTGGAACACGGAATTGCAGCAGCAGACTACAAAATAAAAGCAGAAAGAACATGGATCATTCCAAAGGTCCAGCTCATGGCATCTGCCTATTACATCGGGCTGTACGACAGCAGAATTAAGACTTCCGAAAATATAATCCCGGCCGTTCCTGTCATCGGCTATGAAGGAGCCAGACTGGACTGGAGACCGAGAAACATCAATATCTTTCCTTTCATTACCGCCGGAGTAGGCTTTAAATGGGAAATTCTCGATGGAAAAGAAGGAAAGCATGCTGAAGAGACGGCAAAAATAGGTAAAGAAATCCTTCAGAATCAAAAAGAAGATGCAGTAAAGAAACTGACTCTGAATCTGGCCAATAATCAAACCGGTTACGATGTGGCAACTGCCCAGATCACTCTGAAGGCAAAGCAAAAAGAACTGGCTAAAAATGCTTTGGTTCAGGCAGAAAAAGAATTCAGATACGGCGTCAGTAAATCGTCCCAGCTGATCGACGCTGAAAATGATCTTGAAATTTCCGAGCTTGAATACCAAAATGCGGTTTTTAATCAGCGACGAGCTGGAATAGAGCTAATGAGATCCACTCAGGAACTGGAAATAGCCAAACTTTATCAACCCTAAAAATTAAAGTGATGCAAAAAAATATCTCCCTGTTATTGATACTTCTGTTCGTATTGGGAAGTTGCGATAAAAAAACTGAAAAGCTGAACGATTCTGAAGGCAAAACAAAAAAAGACGTTATTTCCTTTGCGCCTAAAATTACCGGAAGAATATTAAAAATATACGTTACAGAAGGACAGACCGTTAAAAAAGGGGATACCCTCGCTTTGCTGGATATTCCGGAAGTGTCTGCAAAAATAGCGCAGGCGCAGGGGGCGGTAAGTGCGGCAACAGCGCAGGAGCAAATGGCTAAAAACGGAGCGACGGCCGATCAGCTGAAACAGCTCCAGGCAAAATATAAGGGTCTGAAAGAGCAGTACAGCTATGCCCAGAAATCATTCCGGAGAGCTTCCAATATGTTTCGCGACAGCCTGATGTCTCCGCAGGCGTATGATGAGGTATATGCTAAAATGCAGGGTGCAAAAGCCCAGTATGATGCCGTGGTTGCCGAACTGGATGATGTGAAAAGAGGAACCCGATCTGAGAAAGTGGAAATGGCTGCCGGCCAGGCTTCACAGGCAAAAGGAGCATTACAGGAAGCGAATGTCGCTTACTCGGAAAGATATGTCATTGCCACCAACGATATGGAAATTGAAACCATTAGCCTCAATACCGGGGAGTTGGCCACCGCAGGATTTGCTTTGTTCAACGGGTATATTCCCGAAAGTACCTATTTCAGATTTACGGTTCCTGAAAGTCAGATTTCCAGATATAAAAAGGGACAGACCGTTAGCATGGAGATTCCTTACAACAAAGAAAATCTTGAAGGAACGGTTTTGTACATCAAACAGCTGACAAAGTATGCGGATATTACTACGGCATATCCGGATTACCAGCTGCAGGATGCGATTTATGAGATTAAAGTAAAGCCGAAAGAGATGAGTAAGGCAAAAGATATCCTGGTAAATTCAAACGTGATCCTAAAATAATATGAAAGAATTTTTCCGACTTTTAAAACGAGAATTCAGGCTGTTTACCGGCAATTCGACTTTAAGGACGGTGTTCTTTCTGGCGCCTGTTTTTTATGCCACTTTACTGGGGTTTGTCTACAAAAGCGGAAAAGTTGAAAATACACCGGTACTGGTGATCGACAGGGATAATACTCCTTTATCAAACCAGCTGACGGAAATGCTGGAAGATAATAAAAGCATAAAAGTCATTCCTTATCTGCAGGAACCTTTCAGTATAAAAGATGAGGTGATAAAGCATGAAGCCGCCGCCGTGGTGATCATTCCTTCCAAATTTGAAGCGGCCGTTCTTCAGAAAAAATACCCCGAACTTAATGTCTATGTCAATACAGGAAATGTGCTGACAGCCAATTTTGCCTCGAAAGCATTGCAGCTGACTATCGGGACATTTTCTGCCGGTGTATCCATTAAAGCGCTTCAAAAGGCAGGGATGCCGGCCACGAGAGCGGCTACCCAATATGAGCCCTTTAAAGCGAATTATATCACCCTGTTCAATACCACCGGAAATTACCTGATTTTTATGTGGCCCGCGATGCTGGCAGTCGTATTGCAACAGGTGATTCTGCTGGCGATGGCGGTAAGCTTTGCTGCCGAATTTCAGGGCGGAACATTCATCCGGGAGTATTTCAGAATGAAAAGAAGCGCATTTTTCACCATGCTGATTAAAGTGATTCCTGTCTGGGTATTTTCTGTTCTGATTGTGGGCTTTTATTATTTTATGCACATGATCTTTAAAGTCCCGATGCCGGAAGGCATACTCAACTTTATCTTATTAACCGCTGTTTTTGTGGGTTCCGTATCATTTTTAGGCGTTTTGATCAGCATTCTGATTCCTGATGCCTTAAAAGCTACCCAGATTCTGATGGTTATTGCCTCTCCTGCATTCATCATCAGCGGGTTTACCTGGCCCCTGAACGCCATGCCTGCCTTTGTACAGTGGATCGCCAATATCATTCCGCTGACCCCGTTTTTACAGGCTTTTAAAATTCTGCTCATTCAGAAAGGTTCTGTAGAGCTTACTTTTCCTTACTTAAAACATCTCACCGTTTTATTAATCGTATATGCTATTTTAGGATGGATAGCTTTAAAAATTAAAATGGGGCTGCTGTTTCGCTATGTAAAACCGGAAACAGAAACGGTTCCGGATCTATCGGAGTGATGAGTAGATTCCCTGAAACATCAGAAGATTATTTCCGCTAGTGTACTGATGGATCACCGACTTAATTCACTTTAAAACTTATTGTGATTAAGAGATAACTGTTTGCAGGGTAGTTGTTTAACTTCTTTGTAAAAAAGTGTGGAAAATAATCAGAAAAACTGATATATTTGTTTTTTTAACAAGTAAAAAACTATGGAGAACGTATTTGATGCAAAAGATGCTCAGAATTATATTGATAGAATAAATAAGCTGGTAGAGGACACCCATGGGTTGTGGGGAAAAATGACTGTTGACCAGATGTTGGCCCACTGTTGTATCACTTATGAAATGGTGTACGAACCTGAAAAACATAAAAAACCGGGTGCTATCGCCAAATTTATTCTGAAAAGTTTTGTGAAATCTAAAGTGGTGGGAGAAAAAGCGTACCCGCGTGATTCTCCTACGGCACCGCAGTTTCTGATCACAGGACGAAAAAGTTTTGACGATGAAAAGAAAAGGCTCATCGGGTTTATTCAGAAGACCCAGCAGCTGGGTGCTTCCGCGTTTGATGATAAAGAGTCTTTCTCTTTCGGAAAATTAAAATCCCACGAATGGAACAACATGTTTGCCAAACATCTTAATCATCATCTGGCACAATTCGGGGTCTAAATACAATACACATGAAAAAAATTTTATTATTCTTTACCCTTGTTTCCCAATTCATTTTTGCCCAGATGCCAGATGTTTCGAATGTCTGGCTGAATGACAGCAAACCTTATGCTGGAACAATCGGAAATGATAAACAGGAGCTTAAACTGAAGATCAGTACTTCTGAACAGGACAAAAAAAATGATCAGGAATATTTTGTTTCGGGCTATTCCTTAGTCGACAAAAATTATACAAAATTTGAAGGCAAACTTAAAATCACCAAATATAAAGATGCTAAGAAAAGAGGTAGTGTATACGGTGAGTATGAGTTGGCTGAAGAAAACAAAGGAAAACATTCCGGAATTTTCAAAGGCAGATTTATCTATACGTTCAAATGGAATAAAGCAACGGAGAAAGTAGAAGCCCAGAATATAGAATTGACCGGTGACTGGAAAAGTTATGATCAAACCCTTAATTTCAGAACACACCTGAAAAATCAATAAGTATGCTTGGGAAAATTTTAGCTGTGCCGGCGGGACTCCTCCTGGGTGTGCTGTGTATTTCTGTTATTGAAAAATCAGCGCATTATCTGTTTCCCCGACCTGCAGCAATGAATGCTGATGATATGGAAGCTTTGAAACATTATGTGGAAACAGCTCCGGTAATGGCTCTGCTTTTTGTTATCATAGGATACGCGGTCGGTGCTTTTACAGCAGGTTTTTCTTCCACAAAAATTGCCGGTGACGGAAAGAAAATATATGCAGTGATCTGCGGACTTATTTTTCTGTTTCAGGGAATTTATATGATGTATATCCTGCCTACTCCGATTTGGTTCTGGATCTCAGGAATCGCTGTCTGGGGCTTGGTTTTAGTAGGTTATAAATCAGCTTTAAATAAAAAAATAACATGAAATTAGGAGCATTTTCAATCAGTTTAAGTGTTAAAGATCTGAATAAATCAAAGGATTTCTATGAAAAACTAGGTTTCACCGAAATGGGCGGAAGCCCCGAACTCAATTATCTGATTATGAAAAATGAAGATCATATCATTGGTCTTTTTCAGGCTATGTTTGACGGAAATATGCTTACCTTCAATCCCGGCTGGGATCAGAATGCGCAGAATCTGGAATCTTTTGATGACGTCCGCGATATTCAGAAGCATTTAAAGAATGAAGGGGTAACATTAGATAAAGAAGCCGATGAAACCACTTCCGGCCCGGCACATATTTACCTCAAAGATCCTGATGGCAATATGATCCTTATCGATCAGCACAGATAATGTAAAAACGTTCAAAGATGAAAAAAAATTTAAAAAGGATTGTTATCGTTCTTGCTTCCATCCTGATATTCTGGATGGTTGCGGCAGCTCTGATTCCGGGTGACTGTAAGTATGAGAAATCAATCATCATTGACGCGCCCATCGATAAAGTATGGCAACATACCAATACACTGAAAGCGATGGACCGGTGGAGTCCCTGGAATGACCTGGATCCGGGTATGAAAAAAGACTGGACCGGAACACCGGGACAGCCCGGCGAAAAGGTATGCTGGAGCAGTACCAAAGAAGAAGCAGGACAAGGCTGTCAGGAAGTGAAAAAAGTAGATGCCGCCCATAAAAGAATCGATACGGATATCGTTTTTTTAACCCCTTATAAAAGTGAAGCACAGGCATACGTGATCTTAGTCTCTGAGGGAAACCGTACAAAAGCGACCTGGGGATTTACGTCTGTAATTCCTTATCCTTTTACCATCATGAAACTCATGATGAATATGGAAGAGGCGATCGGAAAAGATTATCAGGAAGGACTTACACGACTTAAAAATCTATCGGAAAATTAGATCCGGCTGTAACAATTAAATGATCAACTAAAATTATAACAACAAAAAGAAACACATTATGGCAACAGTAAACGTTTATTTAACATTCGACGGAAATTGTAAGGAAGCATTTGATTTTTATAAATCCGCATTCGGAAAAGAGTACCAATATATCGGAACTTTTGGCGAGATGCCTCCTGCAGAAGGCCAGGAAGCTAAAGAAGAAGACAAAGACAAAATTATGCATGTCTCTTTGCCTATTTCCCAAGAAACCACTTTAATGGGGAGTGATGCAGGCGGTGAATGGGGATCTCAGCTGAAAACCGGAAATAATTTCTCAGTTTCGATCAATGCCGAATCCAAAGATGAGGCAGACCGGTTGTTCAACGGACTTTCTGCCGGAGGACAGGTAACCATGCCAATGGCAGATACGTTCTGGGGTGCTTATTTCGGAATGTTTACCGATAAATTCGGTATCAACTGGATGGTCAACTATGATGATCCTGCAAAAATGCAGCAAGATTCTTAAAATCATATTGTATATCAAAATATAAAAACCGGCATCATCATGTGCCGGGTTTTATTTACAATACATATTGGCATTCCGGAAATTTTAAATCTCAAGAAAACAGCCAGGCAGGGAGCTGCATATACTCATATAAAAAATAAGCACAAATGAAATTTACGATTGAAAAAATTAAAGAAGAGCACCAAAAAGTAAAAAGTGGTGCTGATTTTCCCCACTATATTCAGACTATTAAAAATTGGGGAGTTGCTCATTATACAGTATATGTAAAAGACGGCAGTACAGAATATTTTGATGCGGCAGATGCATCATTGATGGCCGGAGCCAAATATGAGCGCCTGATAGTGTCAACGGTTGTCAATCTTAGCAGATTTACCTCACGACTGCAGCTTCATCAGAAAGGCGGAACCGATTATATGACTTTTTGTAATGACTGTGCCGAGAGCGGAGTAGAAGGCTGGACAGTAGATCTGAATGAGATGACCTGCTCTTATTTTGACCGTTCTGGCCATGTGATGCTGACAGAAAAAATACCTTCTCTCTAAAAAAAACACCTTTTACAGACCTGATAAGAATTATTTTTATACCATCTTTTTTTTACCTATTATTGGTCTAGGAATCACTGTCCAGATAATGATGGGTGATAATTAAAATAAATGTCTTTTAGAAGTTCATTTAAAATGATAATTTAAAAATAAAGAATATATGAAGGTTTTAAAGTTTCTGGCCATGGTTGCTTTCAGTTTGGGAACGACATTGTCATTTGCACAGCAAAGTGATTTGGGCGCATGGTATATGTATTTTGGAAATAATAAAATCAGTAAAAAATTAAATTTCCATAACGAAATTCAGTACCGTAATTTCAATGCTGCCGGAGACCTGGAACAACTTCTGATTCGTACCGGTATCGGTTATGATCTCACGGAAAATAATAACAATATATTGCTGGGGTATGGTTTTATCTTAAGTCAGCCATACGTTGACGGTGAAAAAACCCAGAATACGGAACACAGGATTTTTCAGCAGTTTATTACAAAACAGAAGTTCGGACGTTTTAATCTTCAGCACCGATACCGTCTGGAGGAACGTTTTTTACAGGATGATTTCAGAATGAGGTTCCGTTATTATCTGGGACTCCATATTCCTGTTACCAATAAAGAACTGCTCCCGAAAACACTGTATGTTTCGGCGTACAATGAGATTTTCCTGAATTTCGACAGTCCGACCTTCGACAGAGCCCGGGTGTATGGTGCTTTAGGATATGTCATCAATAAAAATATGAGGATCGAAGCGGGTTATATGAATCAGATTCAGGAGAATAAAAACAGAGGACAGATACAGATCGGATTTTATAATACGATACCATTCACGAAAGATTAATAAAACCTTCATGAGAAACTATTAGATACAGAGTCATAATGTTAAGGATAAAAAAGGAACCTTTCTAAAACAGCGTCAATAAATTAATATTAAAAACACAAATACATATGCACTCAGGAAAAAGATTCGGTGCCCGCGAATTTGCAGTCTGGACCAGGAGAAGTATCTTGTCTCTTACGGCATTGGCATGCATTCCGACGATATTATATTTTTTTGGATATACCTTTCTGTCATTTCCCTGGCAGCCCATTGCTATCATGGGAACAGCAGTAGCGTTTATCGTAGGTTTTAAAAACAATGCAAGCTACAGCCGCCTCTGGGAAGCACGCCAGATTTACGGAGCCATCATCAATGACAGCAGGAGTTTCGGATACATCCTCAGGGACGCTCTTTCTGCAAAGAATCCGGACGCGGTAAAGGTAATGTTTCTGCGTCATTATGCATGGCTCACGGCACTCAGGTTTCAGCTCCGCGAACCCCGTGCCTGGGAAAATATGCAGACGGCACAGTTTGGTGAATATGCAAAAAAGTATGATATCCCCGAAAGACTTTCAACATTGGATGAGGAACTGAAAAGATACCTTTCAGAAACGGAGCTTCATTATGTTTTAGGTAAAAAAAACCGGGCCACCCAATTGATGGCCGCACAGAGTAAAGCATTATCCCGCGCTTATGCAGAGGGAGAAATAAATGATTTTCAATGGACTCAGATCAATCAGCAGCTGATCAGATTCACGGATGATCAGGGAAAAGCGGAGCGTATCAAAAACTTTCCTTATCCGAGGAACTTTTCTTCCATTACCACGTATCTTCTGCTGTTATTTATCGTTTTTGTCCCCTTTGGACTGTTGAAAGAGTTTGATCAATTAGGGGACGGAACCTTCGTTGAAGGCTTCACGCTATGGTTCAATATCCCGTTTTCTCTTTTGGTCACGTGGTGTTTTCATACCCTGGACAGTGTCGGTGAAGCGTCGGTAAATCCATTTGAAGGAAGCCCGAATGATGTCCCGATTACCCAGATCAGCAGAACCATTGAGATCGATATGAGGGATATGCTGGATGAAAGTAATCTTCCGCCTGCTATCGTCCCGAAAAACAATATTGTTCTTTAACATTGATCCTAAATGACTGTCCTGCCGATGATTATTTAAATTAAAAAGTATGCTGAATGGTCAATACAGGTGAAACAGTCAACTTTTTAAATCAATGGAAAGATGCTTTTCGGAAGTAAAAAATAAAATTAACTTTAAATAAAATTGATATGATCCATACCTATGTTATAATATCTATCGCGGTGTTATTGTCTGTGATGATATTGGTGATGATCGGTCAGAAGCTGAAAGTGGCTTACCCTATTTTTCTTGTTATTGCAGGATTATTAATCAGCCTGGTCCCGGGAATGCCCCACATTGAAATAGAACCTGATCTTGTTTTTCTGATTTTCCTTCCGCCCATCCTTTTTGAGGCGGCCTGGTTTACATCCTGGCAGGATTTTCACAAATGGAGAAAGCAGATCTTCTCAATGGCTTTCGGATTGGTGTTCCTTACTTCGATAGTGGTCGCTTATCTTTCTTCATCCCTCATTCCGGGGCTCACTGTGGCCATGGGATTTCTTTTGGGAGGTGTTAATTCTCCACCAGATGCCGTAGCAGCAACTTCGGTATTAAGGAATATGAAGATTCCGAAGAAAATAACAAGTATTCTGGAAGGAGAAAGCCTCATCAATGATGCATCGAGTTTAATTGTCTTTAAATTTGCCCTGGCCGCTGTGATTTCAGGACAGTTTATATTCAGGGAAGCCGTTCAGGACTTCTTTATGATGGCAATCGGAGGAATAGCAGTAGGCGTGGGAGCAGGATTTCTCTTTGGCGCTTTACTGAGAAAAATCCCTACAAATTCAAATATCGATACCATTATCACCCTCATTGTTCCCTACATCATGTATGTCGGGGCAGAACATTTCCATTTCTCGGGCGTATTAGCGGTAGTTGCAGGAGGTCTGCTGATGTCATACAATTCCCATTGTTACCTGAGTCACACGTCAAGAATTCAGTCCGGGAATGTATGGAGCGTTCTTATTTTCCTGATGAATACTATTATTTTTATCCTTATCGGGCTGGAATTGCCTGTTGTCGTAGCGGCCATGAAAGACTATACCATTTCAGAAGGTATTTTTTACAGCATTGTTATTGGCGGAGCCATTATCTTCACCAGGATTCTGTACAGTTATGCCTTAATGTATTTCCCGAGAATATGTTCCCGAGAACTACGGCTCAAAGTCCCTAAACCGGATTGGCGGGAACCGTTTATCATAAGCTTTGCGGCCATGCGCGGCGTGGTTTCCCTGGCGGCGGCCTTATCGATACCTGCATTTCTGCCCAACGGAGAGGCGTTTCCGCACCGTAATATTATTTTATTCGTAACCTTTGTGATTATTTTGATCACCCTCGTGGGACAGGGGCTGCTCCTGGCACCCATCCTTAAAATATTAAAAATAAAGGATGCAGGAAGTGAGTTGCCTGAAGAAAAACAGGAGGTTATTTTAATGAGAAAACTAAAAGAAACAGCCCTTCAGAAGTTAGACAATGACTTTTCAGACCTTGCAGAGAAAAACAGCCTGGTAAAACACCAGAAGCATAAGCTGGAAAACGAAATGATGATGATGGCAGATAAGGCGCAGTGTATGGCTTCCACAGGTGATTATGTTTCTGCGATGAATGAAAATAAAGACGTCCTAAGACAGGTAATTCAGGCACAGAGAAATGAACTTCACCGTTTAAAACGTGAGAAAGTATTTGATGATCATGTGATGAGAACCATAGAAATGCAGCTGGATTTTGACGAGGCTAAAATTACAGGATTTTCACACAGCTGATTTCGCCTAAGCTTGTAACAGTTATTTATAACCTTAAAAAAAAAATAATTTTAAAGAATCTTCAATGTGTTGATGTTCATCAACAGTGAGAAGGATTGACAATAAAAAGCACTGTCTGCCGGGAAATAAAATTGCAGGATCGCAAATTGTGAAATCAAAGAGGCAGGATAACGATGCTTATAGGTTACCATTCGGTTAATCTGTAGATGGAAATTAGAAAATAGGAATAAATTTTGCTATTTTTGGGGAAATATTTCAGAAATTCAATGAAAAAAAATATTATAGCAGGTTTTGCTGCCCTCATACTGTTAGCGTCTTGTAATAAGGATGAAAAAATCCTGAATACACTGAATGAATTTAACAGTTCAATGGAAACGAAAGGATATCATTTTGGGGATAAACTGAATATCCCTAAAGATGTTACAGACAATGCAGAAAGTATTTCAATAAGCTTTGGAGATAAAGAAACGTCAGATTTAACCATTGATCCGAGATTTTTCACCCTGGGAGACAATGCTGTGACTTTCAATATCAGAACAAAAGGAGGAGAAACCCTGAATCAGGATGCTACCATCAACGTTTTTGCGAAAAATCCTGAACAGAAAATCAATTATGAAATCGTTGCCGAATATCCTCATGATCCAAAGAACTTTGTCCAGGGGTTTCAGATCGAAGGAAATACCATTTATGAAAGTGACGGACAGAACGGTTCTTCCCAGATCTTAAAATATACCCTGGGAACGACGACTCCTCTGGCTTCAACAAAACAGGCACAGGAGGATTTTTCTGAAGGAAGTACTATAGTCGGTGATAAAGTATATCAGTTGACCTGGCAGAGCAAAAAAGGATACATCTACGATAAAACTTCATTAAAGCTTTTATCTGAATTTGCTTATCCTAATGTACTGGGAGAAGGCTGGGGTTTAACATATGACGGAAAAAACCTTATTGCATCGGACGGAAGTAAACTGCTGTACTTTCTGGATGTAAACAACCCTTCAAAATTAATTAAATATATTGCAGTCGCAGGAAGTAACCAGGCTTATGATCAGTTAAACGAGCTGGAATATTACAATGGGTTTATTTATGCCAATGTATGGCAGAAACCGGTTGTCCTGAAAATCAACCCTGCCACAGGAGAGGTAGTGGGGACTTTTGATTTTACAGATATTGCAAAACAAAATACCAAAGGAAGTGATGACGTCCTGAACGGAATTGCTTTTAAAGGTGACAATATGCTGGTCACAGGTAAAAACTGGTCTAAGATTTATGAAGTAGCCATTAAATAATAAGACTTATTTTAAAGGTTAAATTAAAATAACGATAGCGTTCCGGAGGGGCGCTATTTTTTGATGGAACGGAATAAATTTTAGTATTTTTGAAAATTATTTAAATCAATGAGAAAAAATATAATCTCAGGTTTGATGGCGGTGGTATTACTGATCTCCTGTAATAACGATAAAAAACTGCTTGATACCCTGAACAACTACAATATTTCCATGGAAGATAAGGGATACCACTTAGGAGATCCGCTTAACCTTCCGAAAGAAGTTACCGACAACGCAGAAAGTATCTCTATCAGTTTTGGAGATAAGGAAACATCAGGCTTAACGGTTGATCCTAAGTTTTTTGCCCTGGGAGACAATGAAGTTACTTTTATCATTAAAACCAACAGCGGAGAAACCCTGCATCAGGATGCCACTATTAATGTTTTTGCAAAAAATCCCGAGAAACAGATGGCATATGATGTGCTTGCAGAATATCCGCACGACTCCGATAATTTCGTAGAAGGATTCCTGATGGAAGGCAATATGGTGTATGAAAGCGATGGTCTGGACGGCGCTTCTCAATTGATAAAATATACGCTGGGAAGTACTACGCCCATAATGACAGAGAAGCAGCCTGCCGAAATATTTTCTGAAGGATGTGCGATTGCAGGCGATAAAATCTACCAACTGACCTACAGAAGCAAAATTGGTTTTATTTACGATAAAAATTCATTAAAAAAAATAGCTCAGTTTCCTTTGCCCAATGCAATGGGTGAAGGCTGGGGCTTAACCTGTGACGGTAAAAACCTGGTTGCCACCGATGGCTCAAACCATCTTTATTATCTGGATGTAAACGACCCTTCAAAAGTGATCAGAACAGTTTCCGTAGCCGGAAATACAGAGACCTACAGCCAGCTGAATGAACTGGAATATCACAACGGCTTTATCTACTCCAATGTCTGGCATCAGCCGGTTATTCTTAAAATTAAACCGGAAACCGGTGAGGTAGTGGGCAAATTCGATTTTGCAAAAATTACCGCTGACAACGATCAGGGAGATCCGGAACATGTCCTGAACGGAATTGCTTTTAAAGGAGAGGATATGTTGATTACAGGAAAAAAATGGCCGAAAATATACGAGGTCGCAATAAAATAATGATCATCTAAAAAAGGAGATCGTATTTCAATAAAAGTATGTAAATTGCTGCAAACGTTTTTGATAATCGATCCCGAAAAACAAAATTTGAAGGTACTCCATTTAATACTGTTATTTATTTTCTGTACATTTTCTGCACAGAAAACCCTTCCCCTGGACACATTAAAGCTGAAGGAAGTACGCGATATGCTTGCTGACGATTACGGAAACCTCTACATCTACAGGAACAAAGACTTCAGTTTTACAAAATATGATTCTTTAGGAAGGCAGATCGGAAAGCTGATGGTAACAGTACCTTTTAAAATTCAGACGGTTCAGAATCCTCTGAGTGTTCCTCTGTTTTCTGAAAATGCCCAGGAAATGAAATTTGTAGATCATAATATGAATGAAATTCAGAGGGTTGACTTCAGGCAGAAATTCGGTTTTATAAAAATGGCTTATGCTGAAGATCTTCAGCAGCTTTGGCTGCTCGATGACAGTACAAAACGCCTGATTCAGTATAATTTCAGAAATGAAACGATTATCAATTCTTATCCGTTTGACGGGAGTTTTGAAGACCTGACAGATCTTTTGGTTTTTGAAAATAAAGTTTACATTTTAACGAAAAAACAAATCAGAGTTTATAATTTTAAATTTGAAAAATTATTTGAGTCGCCGATAGAAAACGGAAAACGTTTCAGAAGGGAGAATGAATTTGTTTTGGTTATTACGGGCAACTCGATTTTAAAATATATCCCTGAAAAAGAAATGGTAAAAGTTTTTGCAGACCCTGATGCACAGATTGTGGATAAAAACACCCTTGCATATTTTGAAATCAAGGCCAACAAACTTTATCTTTACGACCTCGAAAAAACGAAAGAGGTAAAGCAGCAGACAGATCCTGAGATCATAGAAAAGGTTCAGGAAAAAACAGAGGATTCTAAACAGGAACCAGCTAAAAAATCTGAAGGCTTTGATATGCTGAATCTCTTTGAGGAGATTGGAGAAATTCAGAAATTGGGAGTTTAATCATTGAGTGATCAAAAAAAATAGTAAGGATAAAGATATGCACATTGCGGTTACAGGAAATATCGGAGCAGGAAAAACAACATTAACGACAATGCTTTCGAAGCACTACGGATGGGATGCACAGTTTGAAGACGTGGATCATAATCCTTACCTGGAAGATTTTTATGCAGATATGAGTAAATGGAGTTTTGCGCTGCAGGTTTATTTTCTGGGAAGCAGGTTCCGTCAGGTAAAGGAGATCAGGGAGAGCGGTAAAAATATTATACAGGATCGTACCATCTACGAAGATGCTCATATTTTCGCGGAAAACCTCAACGATATGAAATTGCTTTCGGACCGGGATTTTAATAATTATTCTTCAGTATTTAATCTGATGAAATCATTTGTTTCAGCTCCTGATTTATTGATTTATCTGAAATCAGATGTCCCTAACCTGGTGAAAAAAATCTATAAACGGGGACGGGAATACGAAGCATCAATCAGCATAGAATACCTTTCGAAACTGAACCAGAAATATGAAAAATGGATTTCTGATTACACCGAGGGAAAACTTCTGATTATTGAAGTCGACGATCTGGATTTTGTAGAAAAGCCTGAAGATTTCGGATTTATTCTGGAAAAAATAGAAGCAGAGCTGAACGGATTGTTTTAACAGTAATGGATTATTATTTATTCACAGTAATATTAATTTTTAACCGATAAAAAATGGTAGTTAAGGTTTTACATAATGGAAGCTGTTCGAAATCGAATGCTGTATTGGAGTATCTGGATGAAAACGGCGTGGCGTTTGAGATCATCAATATCCTTGAAGATCCGCTAAGTGTTTTAGAGCTTAAAACAGTCCTGAAAAAACTTAACCAGGATGTTTCTCACATCATTCGCAAAAATGAGAAACTGTATCAGGAGAAATTTGCAGATAAGAACTACTCGGAAGACGAATGGCTCAGAATACTGTCAGAAAACCCTTCTCTGATCCAGAGACCTATTTTAATCAAAGGTTCTGTAGCGATGTTGGGGCGGCCGGTTGAAAACGTAAAGTATTTTATAGAGAAATAAATAACAGTAAAATAAACTAAAAAGTCAGTGCTTAACACTGACTTTCTTTATTTATAATAGAATTACTCCTTCTATTCGTGCGACTTCTTTATAAATATGCACTACCTGGTCTGCATCCAGCACAAAAGCATTGATATTGCACGCCGTGTATTTTCCGTTTTTGCTTTCACGGTTTCCTAAAGTGAATTTAATCCCGTCGAATACCTTGTAGATCTCGGTGAGCTTACTCTGGTCTGTCGGAATGATGAATTTAAATAAATAGTCTTCCGGAAAATCATGATGACCTTCCAGTTTTTCCTTTAAAGAACTGTAAAATTCCTCAGGATTTGAATGTTGATTTCCTTGTAATATGTCCATTTACAAACTTAATTAATCTATAAATTTAGCAAAATTTTTCTTATTTTCCAAGTGGTCCCAGGAGAGCCTTGGAATTTTGGTGTTCATAATCCTCAATAATATTAAAGAGACCGTTTACCAACTGTTCAGAAGCCATTTTGCTTAAACCTCCGGCGTTCACATTATTACTGCCTCCGCCTAAAAGATTTCCCAACAGGTTATTCCCGGAAAGAGCAGTATTGATGGTTTTAACGATACCGTATTCATTCAGTTTCTCATCTACTTTTGGGGCAATGGCAGCAATAAGCTGCTGAGAGGTTTTTTCCTTCAGGATCTGGGTAGCCATCGTCCCTTCAGCAATTCTTCTTACATCCTGTGAGGTCAGACTGTTTACCGCACCTTCCAGGATCGGGCGTGACGTATTCACGGTATAGGCTGCGGCCTGGGCAATATAATCTCTCTCCTTGGCAACAAGAGAAGGAGCGATTTTCTCCAGGGTGGAATTGATATCTCTCAATTGTTTCGGAAGCGCCTTATCTACCATATTATTCTGTAGGAACGCCTCTTTATTGCTGTAGATTGCCATTCCTTTATCGATACCGTTCAGTAAAAGTTTCTTGATTATAGATACCCCGAGATCCGTAGAAGCAATGGTAGAGCATGAGTGCATCGTGGTAATAACGGTACCCGTTCCTATAAGTAAGGCAGCTGCAATAATATATCTTTTCATGTAAATTTTTCTTGTTGTTTTTCTTGTCAAATAACGCACCAAAGTTAAATACTATAATCTATTTAACAAAATATTAGAATATCAGTCCAAATTGGGAGAATTTTTAACATAAAATGTAATTTCTGCATTTGATTTATTTTACAAAAACTGCCTCATTTTAACAGATAATTCGTTAAAAAATGGTTTATTTTAAGATGTGTTTAGTAGACTTGTGAAAATTAATAATTTTTTTCAAATATTAACGATGTAACGTATATTTTTATAATTTTGGCTAATGTCTTTTTTTGAGAAATAATGTGACTGTTTCACTAAGACATGAAAGGCGTGTGAAGGCCTGACTTATATTGATTGTACGAATAAATTAAACTATATGAAACAACGTGATTTAAAGTATTCATGTCTCATTGCTGTTCTCTATTTTGGGATGAACGTCAATGCTCAGACTACTCCTCAGGATACTATTCCTAAAGAGAATAAAATTGACGAGATCGTGATGATCGGGTACGGTAGCCGTAAAAAGGTGGATAATACTACTGCTGTCAGCTCTATCAGTGCCGAAGAGATTACCAAAACAAAAGTACTTAATGCATCGCAGGCTATTCAGGGTAAAGCTGCAGGGGTTCAGGTAACAGCTTCCGATATGCCTGGATCTACGCCTACAGTAATGATCAGAGGGATTGGTACCGTATTGGGTGGAAGAGAACCATTATATGTTGTTGATGGTATGTTTACAAACAATATCAATAACATCAACTCAAATGATATTCTATCTTATGATATATTAAAAGATGCTGTCGCACTTGCAATTTATGGAAACAGGGCTGCCAATGGGGTAATTATTATTACAACAAAATCTGGGAAAGGAAAAATGTCTATCAGCTATGATGGTTTGATCGGAATCAGAAATCCACTTAAAAAAGTGGAAATGGCAGATGCTTCGCAATTTGTAAATTATAATAATATAGGTCTTGCCAACCAAGGTAAAGGGCTTTTAAATCCAAATCAGCCATATAATACGGATTGGTTTAAGGAAATTACAAGAACGGGAATTTACAATCAACATAACATTTCCATTTCTGGATCTTCGGAATCTGTTAAATATTTTCTAAGCTTTAATAATTATGATGAGCAGTCAATTCTTAAAGGGACAGACTATAACAGAACTACTGTAAGAACAAATAACGAATATAGAATTGCTAAAGGAATTAGATTAGCTCAAAATTTAAGTTTAGCATTTACAAATAGTACACCCAAGTCTTTAGGTGCATTTACCAATGCCTATAAACAGTCTCCCCTAGTTCCTGTATATTATCCAAACGGACAATACGGTCAGCCTATTTATGACTCCAATGGTAACATCAGCTATAGTGGAGGTAGATTTAATAATGTAAGCAATCCAGTAATGCAATTGGCTTTTGATAATCAAAAAACAAAAGACTTTTTATTACAAGGTGGTTTGAAACTAGATATTGATATTTTAAAAGAATTAAAATTTACTTCTCAGTTTAGTGGTGAATATGGAACAGGCAAATCATATAATTTTGTTGATTCAAGAGGTCTATGGCTGGCAGGTGACCCTACCAGAGTAGAAAGCGGATACCAGGCAAGTTTACCACTCAATAGACTAACAAATAATAGCAACAACTTTTTTAATTGGGTATTAAGTAATTACTTAACTTTTTCGAAAAAGTTTGGACAACATGATTTGGAGGTGGTTGCAGGTACTGAAGCTTCTGTGAAAGATGGAGTGGAAACTTTAGTGATCAACAGAAAAAATCTACCTTCAGGACAAGATTATTGGAACCTTTCAGGTACAGATTATTATGGTTTTCTATATAGTGATTCAAATACTAAAGCAATCGAGTCTGTCAAAGGAAATGGGAATAAAACGATTTCATATTTCGGAAGAGTTCAATATAAATTTATGAATCGCTATTTATTGAGCGGTACGATAAGACGTGACGGATCTTCTCAATTTGCAGATGGCAATAAATGGGGAACATTTCCATCATTTGGAGCAGGTTGGATAGTTTCTGAGGAAGACTTTTTAAAAGATAGTTTCTTTAGTTTATTAAAATTAAGAGGAGGCTGGGGTAAAATAGCTAACCAGAATGTTCCACTAAACTATTTACCATTATTATCTGGATCTGTTTATAACTATGGCTTTGGTGGAACGGCTGTAAGCAATGGCGTTACTGTTAATAAAGGTTATGATCCTAGCTTAGGATGGGAAATCACTGAAGAAGCTTCTCTGGGATTGGATTTTGGTTTCTTAAATAGCCGTTTGACAGGTTCATTCGATGTTTATAATAAAGAAACAACAAATATTATCTTACAAGTTACACCATATTTAGCAACAGGTATTTCTGAAGCCAATTATTCTCATATGGGAAGTGTTGTAAATAAAGGAGCTGAAGTAAGTTTAAACTGGGCAGACCGAGTAGGAGAAGATTTCTCTTATTCAATAGGAGCTAACTATTCTTATAATAAGAACCAATTTAAAAATGTAGATACCAGTAAACCTATTTCTCAACTATCGGGTGGAAGTTTAGGAAATGGACAATGGACTAAATTATTCAATGCTACGACGGTTGGAAATGCATTGGGAAGTTTTTATTTGTGGGATTTTGATGGTTATGATGCTAATGGAAATATGACCTATAAAGATCTTAATGGTAATGGAATAACAGGATCGGCAGATGCAGGAGATAGAAAATATTTTGATTCATATATTCCTAAATCTACATTAGGGGTAAATATCTCTATGGCTTATAAAAATTGGGATTTTGCTCTTAATGGATATGGGGCTTTTGGATTTAAAGTATATAATGGTAAAAAAGCTCAAAGAATCAGTGGTGAAAATATAGAAAGATCAGTAGCTAATGATTATTGGACACCAACTAATACAGGAGCTTCAAACCCTGCACCAACTACAGCAATTCCTATTGCTTCAACTTTCTTCCTTGAAAGTGGTGATTTCTTTAGAATTAATAATATATCAGTGGGATATACTTTCAGAAATATTACTGATTATATGAAATCAATTAAATTTTATGTAAGTGCAATAAATCCTGTAATTTTCACGAAATTTTCAGGATACACCTCTGAACTTTCAGGGGATGGAAATCCTTATGGAACAGCAGGTGTTGAACTAGACTCTTATCCTGCGTTGAGGTCTTTCGTATTTGGAGTTAACCTAAATTTTTAAGAAAATGAATAAGAAATATATCATAGCTGCGGCATTTTTAATTTTAGGAGCCGTAAACCAGAGTTGTAGTGATGAATTTATTGATGTATCACCTACAGAAGCAATTCCTGAAAGCAATCTGGACATTTATAATACAAATGACGGAGCTACCAGTTTTGTGACGGCTATTTACGCCAAATTCTTGGATTGGAATATGAGTACGTTCGCTTGGATTGGGGTAACCTCTATTGTTTCTGACGATGCAGATAAAGGATCAAGTCCGGGGGATTCAGGTTCAGATAAGGACATTTTAGATGCCTTAAACTTCACACCTTCAACTCCGTCATTCAAAGAATTATTCGCTTCTAATTATCAGGGAATTAATAGAGTAAATCAAGCATTGAAATATATTCCTCAATTAGATAAAGCTGATCCTGAATTAAGAAAAAGATTAATTGGCGAGGCGAAATTTCTGAGAGCATTTATGTATTTTACCTTGGTAAAATCTTTTGGAGGAGTTCCTTTAGTAGATCATGTACCGGTTTCAGGAAATGAAGCGGATAGGGTCATGACGCTTACCAGAAAAAGTAAAGAGGAAATTTATGCTTTTATAGAACAGGATTTGAAAGATGCTATTGAAGCTCTTCCTAATAAATCAGTATATACCGGAAATAATGTCGGAAGAGCATCTTTAGGAGCTGCTCACGCTTTATTGGCAAAAGTCTATTTATACCAGAAAAAATGGCAATTAGCTGTGGATGAGTGTAACTTGGTGACAGGATATTCTCTGACACCTAATTTTCAGGATATCTATAAAGTATCAGGAGAAAACAATGCAGAATCTATCTTTGAAATTAATGGTAGCGGAGATACTGCAGGTAGAGCAATCCAACAGTATAGCCAGGTACAAGGAGCGCGAGGAACGACTGGATGGGGTTGGGGATTTGCAACTCCTACTCAAGGTTTATATGATGCATATTCTGCAACTGACACAAGAAGAGATGCTACAATTATCCATAGAAGTATGACTTTATATGATGGATATTTTGTTGGTCCAAACGTAGAAAATAAATTCTATAACTACAAAGCTTATTCTTCCAATTACAGAGACCAGGCTTCTACAGATGTCAACATCCGTTATTTGAGATATGCCGAAATTCTTTTAATAAAAGCAGAAGCAATGAATGAATTAGGTCAGACCTCTGCCGCAATTCCTTTCTTAAATCAAGTAAGAAACAGAGCAGGCATCGGAGATACACCTGGTGTTTCTCAGGCAGACGTGAGAGCGGATATCTGGAAACAGAGAAGACTTGAATTAGCATTCGAACACGACAGATGGTTTGATTTGGTGAGAACAGGTCAGGCAGCAGCAGCAATGGCCGCTGACGGCGGAAAAGTTTTCAAGGTAGGAACCCATGAGCTATTCCCGTTACCTCAGGACTTCATTATGGAAGCGGGAGGATTGTCGGCGCAAAACCCTGGCTACTAAAATTAATCAATAAAATTACAGAGGAGGATGAAAGTTCTCCTCTTTTTTTAGTAATTTGTTTTAAAATGATATAATGAAAAGGATAATACGATCGATAGCTGCTGCATCATTACTGGTAGTCTCTTGCAAAAATTCTCAGGGAGCAAAACAGCAGGCTTCAAAAGCTGAAATTGTGAAAAGCAACAGTACAGATGAGCAGTTGATGAACAGAGTTCAGAAAGATGCCCTGAAATATTTCTGGGAATATGCAGAACCGAATTCGATGTTGGGAAGAGAACGTTATCATGAAGACAATATCTATCCGGATCATGATAAACATGTGGTCACCACAGGTGGATCAGGATTTGGCTTAGCCACCATATTGGTCGGAGTGGAACGAGGTTTTGTACCCAGAAAAGAAGCGGTTAAAAGGCTGACGGTTATGATGGACTTTCTGGCAAAAGCAGATCGTCACAAAGGAGCCTGGTCGCACTGGATCAATGGTGAAACCGGAAAAACAGTTCCTTTCGGGAAAAAAGACAATGGTGGAGATCTGGTAGAAACCGCATTTCTGACATCCGGAATTTTAATGGTCCGCGAATACTTTAAAAATGGGAATGCAGAAGAAAAAGCGTTGGCAAAAAAGTGCGATGAACTCTGGAAAGGCATTCAATGGAACTGGTACACAAAAGGCGGCGAAAAGGTCCTGTACTGGCACTGGTCTCCGGACTATCAGTGGGAAATGAATTTTCCGCTGCAGGGATATAACGAATGTCTGATCACGTACATTCTGGCCGCTTCCTCACCTACATATTCCATCGATGCTGAAACATATTATCAGGGATGGACCAGAAACGGCACGTATCTTTCAGACAGAGAAAAATACGGACTTCCCTTGTATGTCAGACATAACGGAGCCGAAGAATATGGCGGTCCGCTGTTCTGGACCCAATATTCTTACATCGGATTAGATCCGAACAACCTGTCTGACAAACTCATTAAAAATTATTTCGATTTAAATAAAAATCAGGTCCTTATCGACTATAAATACTGTGTCGAAAATCCAAAGCAGTGGAAAGGCTACGGACCCAATTACTGGGGACTTACGGCCGGATATTCAAGAAATAAAGACGGAAGCGTTGGTTATGATGCGCATTTCCCACAAAACGACCACGGCGTTATCACCCCTACAGCAGCACTCAGCAGTTTCCCGTATTCACCCAAAGAATCCATGGATTTTTTAAGGTTCATCTATACTGAGAAGCCTCAGTTTATAGGATCTGCAGGTCCGTACGATGCTACATCCATCAATTATGACAACTGGACGACACCAAGATATCTGGCAATCGACCAGGGAACCATCGCACCGATGATTGAGAACTACAGAACAGGATTTTTATGGAAATTATTTATGAATGCTCCGGAAATCCAGCAGGGTCTGAAAAAATTAAGCTTCAGATCAGAGAAGTATAATATTAAATAATATTTTCAGGAGCTATTCCCGCTTTCCATTGCAATCTTTTTCTGCAAAAAAGGATTTCCATTGCAATCGGGGCTAAATAATATGGAACGGAACACACTCCTTCCGAGGTTCATGATAACCCTAAAGCCTAATATTTAAAATGAAATTAAAACTAAACCATTTACCCCTTCTGCTTCTGCCGTTGTCTCTGAGTCTGAATGCTCAGGAAATCAAAGCAGAACTGAACAAAGAAGTTAAAAGACAGGAAAAGATGTCCTACATTTTCGATTACCCGCAAAAAGTAAAAGGAAATGTTCCGTTGATCGTGTTTCTTCACGGTTCCGGAGAAAGAGGAAATAATCTGGAAGCGGTAAAAGCGCACAGTCCGTTTACCTATAAAAGCCTGATCAAGGAGCCTGTGGCTATTCTGGCACCTCAATGTCCGGAAAATACATGGTGGGATACGGTGACGGTTTATCATTTAATCAAAGAAATTCAGAAGAAGTATAACATCGATCCTTCCCGGATTTATCTTACCGGTCTCTCTATGGGAGGATGGGGTACGTTAAAACTCGCAATGGAGCATCCCGAAATGTTTGCGGCGGTAGTGTCGGTCTGTGCACCCACCGACAGGGTGATGTATGCGAATATCGATAAGTATAAAAATTTAAACATGAAAATTTTTCATGGCGGAATGGATGATGTGGTGCTTCCGGAAAATGCATTTAATTTTTACCAGAAACTGCATCCGGTAAACCCTTCCGCAGAATTAACTATTTTTCCGAATGACAACCATAATTCATGGGATTCTACCTATTCAAACCCTGAGTTATACAACTGGATGCTGTCAAAAAGGAAATAATTAAAATAATATTGATAAATTAAAAGTGCCGCCTGTCATTACTAAAATACCCTTACGGACAGGAATAGTCAGAGCATGGAAGTAAATCCGGCAAACCGGCATTAAAACGGATCAGTATTAAAAACAAAAAACAGAACTATAATTTAAGAAGATAGATTTATGAAAAAGTTAATTGTAATGGCAACCTTAGCCCTTGCGCCTGTATTTTCGGCACAGGAAATGGTAACACAGCCCGTTCAGTCTTACCAGACGGCCCGGTATCAGGCTAAAAAGAAAGCTTTTGTAGACAATCTTCTGTCAAAGATGACAGTAGATGAAAAGATCGGACAGCTGAATCTGCCAAGTTCCGGCGATTTTACCACAGGTTTGGCCAAAAGCTCCGATATCGGAAAAAAAGTTGAACAGGGATTAGTCGGCGGACTATTCAATATAAAAGGAGCTGATAAAATTAAAGCAGTTCAGAAAGTAGCGGTAGAAAACAGCCGCCTGAAAATTCCGATGATTTTTGGTATGGATGTGATTCACGGATATGAAACGACATTCCCGATTCCTTTAGGCTTAGCCGCTTCATGGGACATGAATCTGGTTCAGCAGTCCGCAAGAGTAGCAGCTAAAGAAGCAGCAGCAGACGGAATCAACTGGACGTTTTCGCCCATGGTGGATATCTCCCGTGAACCAAGATGGGGAAGGGTCTCTGAAGGTTCCGGTGAAGACCCGTATCTGGGAAGCGAAATTGCCAAAAATATGGTGTACGGTTACCAGGGGAAAGACCTGGCCAACGGAACCAATATTTTAGCCTGTGTGAAACACTTTGCCCTGTACGGAGCCGGTGAAGCGGGTAGAGATTACAATACCGTAGACATGAGCCATGTAAGGATGTTCAATGAGTATTTTCCGCCTTACAAAGCAGCTGTAGATGCTGGAGTAGCTTCCGTGATGGCGTCTTTCAATGAAGTGGACGGAGTTCCGGCAACAGGAAGCAGATGGCTTCAGACAGAAGTGCTGAGAAACAAATGGAATTTCAAAGGTTTTGTGGTGACGGATTACACCGGGATCAACGAAATGGTCGACCACGGAATGGGAGACCTTCAGCAGGTTTCTGCATTGGCTCTGAAAGCAGGAGTAGATATGGACATGGTAGGAGAAGGATTCTTAACAACCCTGAAAAAATCTTTATCGGAAGGAAAAGTAACGCAGGCTGAAATCGATATGGCTGCGAGAAGAATTCTTGAAGCAAAATATGACTTAGGTTTATTCGATAATCCATATAAGCACGGAGATGCAAAGCTGGCAGCGAAAGAGGTTTACAGCATGGAGAACCGTAATATTGCAAGAAGTGCCGCAGCTCAGTCGATGGTATTGATGAAAAATGAAAACCAGGTCTTACCCTTGAAAAAGTCAGGAACGGTGGCCGTGATCGGTCCATTGGTTAACAATTCAATGAATATGGCAGGAACCTGGAGTGTAGCCACAAAACACGCAATTTCGGTGAACCTGATGCAGGGACTGCAGGCGAACTACGGTAAGGATGTAAAATTCCTGTCTGCCAAAGGAGCCAACATCGATGATGATGCCAAATTAGAGGAGATCTATGCTGCTCACGGTAAAAAAACAGATCGTGACAACCGTTCCAAAGAAGCTTTACTAAAAGAAGCTGTGGACGTTGCCAATAAAGCAGATGTTATTGTTCTGGCTATCGGAGAATCCGCAGAAATGAGTGGTGAATCTTCTTCAAGAACAGAAATTACCATTCCGCAATCTCAGGTAGATTTATTAAATGAACTAAAAAAGACAGGAAAACCAATCGCAATGGTGCTGTTTACAGGCCGTCCTTTAGCTTTAACGAATGTAAAAGATAAGCCTGATGCCATCCTGAATGCCTGGTTCGCAGGTTCTGAGGCCGGAAATGCAATCGCAGACGTTCTCTTTGGAAAAGTAAATCCTTCCGGGAAACTTCCGATGACATTCCCGAGAAGTCTGGGTCAGGTGCCGATTTATTATAATGCTAAAAATACAGGCCGCCCACTGGATCAGGCATTAGTGGATAAGTGTGAGTACCAGAGATTCCGTTCCAATTATATGGATGAGTGTAATACGCCGCTGTACCCGTTCGGATACGGGCTGAGCTACTCCAAATTCAGTTATTCCGACGTAACGGTTTCCAATGCCAATCCGAAAGGAAATCAGGCTGTTCAGGCCACAGTTACTGTAACGAATTCCGGAAATTATGATGGTGCAGAAGTTGTACAGCTGTACATCAGAGATATGGTGGGAAGCATCACAAGACCGGTAAAAGAACTGAAAGGATTCCAGAAAGTAATGCTTAAAAAAGGCGAATCTAAAAAGGTTACCTTTAACATTACACCGGAAAACCTCAAGTTTTATAACGGAGATCTTAAGTACGACTGGGAATCCGGAGAATTTGATATCATGATCGGTACCAATTCTGAGGAGGTAAAACACTCCAAAATCAACTGGACAAAATAAATGACAGAAGCCGCTTATCATGAGCGGCTTTTTTCAATTTTGTAATCCTGATATAAAATAGTGTCTTCCATCAATTCAAGACTGAAGAAACAGGAAAAATGACGTTTAAACCAGTATAAAAAAACAGGAAATTTATAGATCTCCTGTTTTTTTACTGAACTTCATGTTGTCCGCCAATAAACCTCGCAGGTTTTCAAAACCTGTGAGGTTTTTCATATAATTCAACGGTATTTCCCAGATAAGCTTTAAGGAACTTGAGTCGTTAAACTAAATAGAGTTACCCGGCAACAGCTTCCTCAGCATAAATAACGCCTTCATAACAGGCATTGTAAATCACCTTCAGCTCATCCAGAGAAGGAACTCTCGGGTTAAAACCGGTACATGGATCGATTAGGGCATTATTGGCAATATAATCAAGATTCTTATCCCAGTCTTCTCTGGAAATTCCGAATTCTTTGATCGCTGACTGATTATTAACCTCAGAACGCAAGGCTTCAATAGCCTGGGCCAGTTCCTCTGTCGTTTTCTTACCGATTACTCTCGCCAAATCAGGATAACGTTCTGTTGCCTGGGCATTGTAGCGGATAACATTCGGTAAGAAGATAGCGTTGGAAGCACCATGAGGAATTCCGTATAAAGCGCCAACCTGGTGAGATAATGAGTGTACAATGCCCAGCCATGCATTATTAAATGCCAGTCCTGCCATAAAAGAAGCATCATGCATATTCTGACGGGCCGTAATATTGTCCGGATTTTCCACCGCCTCTTTCAGATTGTCAAAAACAATCTCCAGACCACCTTTTGAAAGCGCATCTGCAATATTGTTATCAATATTGGAAACATATGCTTCTACACAATGTGTCAGGGCATCAAGACCTGTATTCGAAGTTACGTGAGCCGGCATGGAAGCACAGATTTCACCATCCACAATCGCAATATCCGGAGTCAGTTCATAAGATACGATAGGATATTTTACGCCTTTTTCCCTGTCTGTAATGACGGCCAGACCGGTAGTTTCAGTTCCCGTTCCGCTGGTAGAAGGAATGGCGATGAATTTAGCCTTATTTCTTAAAACGGGAACCGTGAAAGGTTTGATCATCGCCTCAAAGTCAGCATCGGGATACTCGTAAAATACCCACATGATTTTGGCAGCATCGATGGCAGAGCATCCTCCCAAACCGATAATCCAGTCCGGTTCAAAAGCTTTAATCACCTCGGCACCTTTCATACAGGTAGCGGATGAAGGATCTTCTTCCACACCCTCAAAGATTTCGGTTTCGATGCCCGCTTCCTTAAGGTAAGCCACAGCCTTATCCAATGTTCCGCTCTTTCTCATCGAGCTTCCTCCCGTTACAATTACGGCTTTCTTTCCCTTGATATTTTTTAATTCTTCAAGACTTCCGGCACCATGGAAAACTTCTCCTGCAATAAATAACTTACTCATTTTTCTTATTGATTTTTGATGAAACAAAAGTAAGAAGGTCAGCATGGGTAATGTTATACAAACGGGACTATGCGTTATACATTTGCGCCAGTTCCTGCTGAAGTTCGGTCGGGGTTTCCTTCAGTTTAGATTTTACAAATTTATTAAGCGCAGACGGTGAGTTGAATCCAAGGTCAAAAGCGATTTCCTTATGGGAAAAGTCAGAAAACAGAAGCTGACGTTTGATTTCCATTAGAATACGGTTATGAATCGCCTGAATGGCTGTTTCGCCGCAGTGTTTCTTTATGATTGAATTTAATTTTTTGGGACTTACCGCCAGTTCTTCCGCATAATACTGAACGGTTCTGTGCTCTTTGTAATGCTCATTCAGCAATTTTTTGAATCGCACATACATCGGTTTATCAGCTGTTTCTTTAGTGAAGATCGGGTGCAGGCCATGAACGGATTCTATTAAGCCCAACAGGAATATTTTAATCTGAAATCTTGCCTGCTCCTTTTTAATAAGACTCGGCTTCTGGTAAATTCCCTGAATGAGCCGAATGGTGTAAAGACTCTGTTCAAAATCCTCCGGAGACAAAACGGTGCAGTTAAGCTGCGTTGAAAGGTTAACATTATACGTGCTCAATTCATTTTTCAGGATATCCGAGCAGAACAGTATTTCTTCAAACAAAATGATTTTCCCTTTTAAATTTGCATCTGCATTAGAGATACAATGCACCTGCTCAGGGAATACAACGGAAATTTTTCCGGATTTTAGGGAATGAACTTTGTCCTCGATATGAAGCTGAAGCGTTCCGTCTTCAATAACAATAATTAAGAAATGATCTTTTTTATGAGGGTTCTTATAATGATTCAGATGCTCTTCATTCAAATCAAAAACCCGGAAAGAAAGATTTCTGTCTTCCTCCTTTTGAATATTCTTTTTTATCTCCAGTTTCTTCAGTCCACCCATTTTCTTATGATTAAAAAACGAAGCAACAAATCTATAACAAATCATTTTTAGTTTGCAAGATTTGAAAGGATGAAATTTTTTAGGAATTCTTTCTGTCTTTTCAATCAAAAGAATGTCGTCAAATCCGGATAATGCACAGGTCAAAACAGCACAGATCTTAATTTTTGACAGCTTAAAATTTCAAAAAACAGGAGCCATTTTGAACGTAAGATTCCAGCCATGATTTTTTGTCGGTTTCTTTCAGGACAAAAGCACAGCGGGATTTTCATCTCTCACCGAAAAAACCTATTTTTGCATATCTAAAAAAAGTAAAAGAAAAGAATGAATTCCTACAAAAATCCTTTGGAAGAACGCTATTCAAGCGAAGAAATGTTATTTAACTTCTCACATAATAACAAATTCCAGAATTGGAGAAAACTTTGGATTGCTCTTGCTGAAATCGAAAAAGACCTGGGGCTTGACATCACAGACGGGCAAATCGCTGAGCTGAAAGCCAATGCAGAAAATATTGATTATGATAAAGCGGCTGAGTATGAAAAAAAATTCCGTCATGATGTAATGGCTCACGTTCACGCGTATGGTGATGTGGCACCGTCAGCGAAGGGAATTATTCATCTTGGAGCTACTTCAGCTTTTGTAGGGGACAATACAGATTTAATTCAGATCCGTGACGGACTTTTAATCTTAAAGAAAAAGCTGGTTAACGTCATGAAAAATCTTTCGGATTTTGCGATCCAGTATAAAGATTTACCGACCTTAGGATTTACCCACTTCCAGCCGGCTCAGTTAACGACTGTCGGGAAAAGAGCTACCCTGTGGTTGCAAAGCTTAGTTCTTGATATTGAAGAACTGGATTTCTTCCTGGAAACATTAAGATTCAGAGGTGTAAAAGGAACGACCGGTACTGCGGCAAGTTTCTTAGAGCTTTTCAATGGTGATTATTCTAAAGTAAAACATTTGGATAAAGAATTGTCAAAAAGATTCGGTTTCGAAAAAGTATTCGGGGTTTCCGGGCAGACCTATGACAGGAAAATCGATGCAAAAGTGGTAGCTTTATTAGGAAATATCGCGCAGTCAGCACATAAATTCACAAACGATTTACGTCTTCTTCAGAATCTTAAAGAAATTGAAGAGCCCTTCGAGAAAAACCAGATCGGTTCATCCGCAATGGCCTATAAACGCAATCCGATGAGAAGCGAAAGAATCGGAGCGCTGGCAAAATATGTAATGTCTTTAACGACAAGTTCAGCAATGGTAGCTTCAACCCAGTGGTTTGAAAGAACACTGGATGATTCTGCAAATAAGAGATTAACGATTCCTCAGGCGTTTTTAGCAGTTGATGCCATTTTACTGATCTGGAATAACATCATGAACGGAATTGTGGTGTATCCGAACAGGATCAACAAACATATTATGGAAGAACTTCCTTTCATGGCGACAGAATATATTATTATGGAAGAAGTGAAAGCAGGTGGCGACCGACAGGAAATCCATGAAGTAATCAGGGTTCATTCCATGGAAGCTTCTAAAAAAGTGAAAGAAGAAGGTAAAGAAAATGACCTTATCGATAGAATTTTAAATGATGATTCCTTAAAACTGGATAAATCTAAATTAAAAGAAGTCCTCGATCCTAAAAACTTCATCGGTTTTGCTCCCATTCAGACGGAAGAATTCATCGCCAACGAAGTTCAGCCGATCATTGATGCTAATAAAGACCTGATCGGTTTAGAAGCTGATCTTAAAGTATAAACAGTATGCAGTCTTTTCGGCTGCATTTTTACTTTGTCAAAGTTTCAGACCTTTGACAAAGTTTACCCCGTAAAAAGAAACTCTAATTGCATCAGAATGAAAAAACTTCTTCTCTTCATTTCATTGGTTCCTATACTTTCTTTCTCTCAGCAGAAAGAAATTTTAAAGTATTTCAAATCAAAAGATTCGTTGGTGGGTGTTAAAAATCAGGACGGTAAAATTATTGTTCCTGCTCAGTTTAAAATATTTTCTGATCTTCAGGATGGAGAACCGGTGAAAGGAGAGACCATCTTTTTTGACGGTGACAGAAAAGGAGATCAGAGAGAAAAGAATGCCTGGGGATTTGTCTATGACAGAAAAGGGAATTTTCTCTACCGGCCTTTCTTTTATGATAACGGAGCAGATTATTTCTCAGAAGGGGTAAGAAGATTCGTCAAAAACGGAAAAGTGGGTTTTGTGGACAGAAACGGGACAGTCATCATAGAAGCCGGACATGATTTTGTGTCACCATTCAATTACGGATACGCTGTTTTTTGTGACGGTTGCGACTGGGAAAAAACAGAAGATGAACATAAAGCGATCGTAGGAGGAAAGTGGGGTGTGATGAATGGCAAAGGAGAAACAGCAGAACCCGTTGAAAAGTCTGTTAATACCATAGAAGTTGAAGGACAACATTTCCCGGACCCTTTCTTGTACAGTGAAAAAGAGAAGAATATTCTTCAGTTTTTCGAAAAACTGAATAAAAAGCTTTCCAATATTTATTATGTAAATGTGTATCATAAGCTATCTGAAAATGAAAAGAGATTATTCTTTGAAATCGTGGAAAGGCCAAAGGCAAATTTCCCATACTATCAGATCAATACTTATGATTACAGGAAAGTGGAAGCAGGAATGATGTATGATTTCAAATTCTTAGTCTCAGAAGACGGCAAAAATATTTTTGCTCTGGGTGAGGATGACGAAAAAATTCCCTTTGAAAAATGGCTGAAAAATGAATATGTCGAAGCCGAAAATTATCAGAGAGAACATCCGGATAATGCAAATAAACTAAATAACTAAAATAATACTCTATTATATAAAATAATGTTGCAGAATCAAAATCATCATCAATTAATGACCGATTTGAAGGAATTGGTTACCAAGACTAAAAGCGAAGTTGCTGTTCAGGTAAATTCTGCGATGGTGGTTTTATATTGGAAAATAGGACAAAGAATAAATGGAGATGTTTTAGGAAACAAAAGAGCAGAATATGGTAAAGAAGTGGTTTCACAAATTTCTCAGCACCTTACTTTAGAATTCGGAAGCTCTTTTTCAGAAAAAAATCTCCGAAAAATGATGCAATTTGCTTCTGTTTTCGAAGATTTTGAAATTGTCGCATCGGCGATGCGACAATTATCATGGACTCACTTTCTGCTTCTGATTCCAATTTCTGAAGATCCAAAAAGAAATTTTTATCTTGAAATTTGTAAAATTGAAAATTGGAGCGTTCGAACTTTAAAAGATAAGATAAGTTCTTTACTTTTTGAAAGAACAGCCATTAGTAAAAAACCCGATGAAATAATCAATAAAGAACTTGAAAACTGGTCTGGAAACCAAATTTTGAACCCAGATTTGGTTTTTAAGGATCCTTATTTTTTGGATTTTTTAGAATTGAAAGATACATTTTCCGAAAAAGATTTGGAGGAAGCCATCATTGTTGAACTGCAAAAATTTATTTCTGAACTAGGGATTGATTTTGCTTTTCTGTCCAGGCAAAAAAGAATTACAATAGACCATAGAGACTACTATTTGGATCTGCTTTTTTATCACAGGAGATTAAAATCTCTAATAGTTATTGAATTGAAGTTAGGAGAATTTGAAGCTTCCCATAAAGGACAAATGGAACTTTATCTTTCTTATCTTAATAAATATGAAAAAGTGGAAGGCGAAAATCCTCCTATTGGTCTCATTCTTTGTTCAGGAAAAAATTCCGAACATATAGAACTCATGAATTTAGAAGATGATCACATTAAAGTAGCAGAATACTTGCTTGTATTGCCCTCAGAGAAAGTTTTACTTGAAAAACTGAATCGTTCGATAGAAATTGCAAGGAATAAAATTGAAAATAAAAAATAAGTCTAATCATATTTAATATCTGGCATCTAATGTCTAATAACAAAAGAATTTTCGTAGAAAAAAGAGGTATTTTCGATGTAGAAAGTCCAAAAATTTTTGATGAAGTAAAAGCGGTGATTCCGTCTGTCCAAAGCGTAAAAGTATATAACATTTACGATATATTCGGATTGCAGGACGGTGAATTCGGAAAAGTGGTCAACAGCACTTTCGTAGACCCTGTTACTGATATTTTACATGAAGAAAATCCTGCAGAAGGAATTTTTTTCGCAATGGAATTTTTACCCGGTCAATACGATCAGCGTGCAGATTCTGCTCAGCAGTGTATTGCTTTACTGACTGAAAATGAGAAGTCTAAAGTAAGAAGCGGTAAATTAATCGAGTTTGAAGGAATTTCTGAATCCGATTTGGCAAAAATTAAAGATCTGCTCATCAATAAAGTCGAATCTCAGGAAAAGGATTTAAGCAACCTGGATATTCCGGCGGAAGAAACACCGTCAAAGGTTATTATTCACGAAAATTTCATCAGCTTTGATGATGCTCAGCTTGAAGAATTCTTTAACAATCATGGTTTTGCTTTAGGTTTGGATGATTTAAAATTCATTCAGGAATATTTTAAAACCGAACAGAGAAATCCTACGGAAACAGAACTTAAAGTTTTAGACACGTACTGGAGCGACCACTGTCGTCACACAACGTTTGAAACGGAACTGTCAGATATTGAATTCGATGGACCGTTTAAGCATACCCTGGAGACCATCTTCAATGATTATATTGAAAAAAGAAAATTCTTAGGACGAGAACTCAAGCCGATTTCCTTAATGGATCTGGCGACCGTCTGCGGAAGATATTTCCATAAAACCGGGGATTTGGAAAACCTTGTGGTTTCAGATGAAATCAACGCCTGTACGATCCGCATCGAAGCCGAATATGACGGTAAAAAAGAACCGTGGTATCTGTTATTCAAAAATGAAACCCACAATCACCCGACTGAAATTGAGCCTTTCGGTGGGGCATCCACCTGTCTGGGAGGTGCCATCAGAGATCCTTTGTCAGGACGTTCTTTCGTATTTCAGGCAATGAGACTCACGGGAGCAGCTGATGTATTGGAACCTGTTAATAAGACCTTACCGGGTAAATTACCTCAGAAAACAATCACAAAGCAGGCGGCCAACGGATATTCTTCTTACGGTAACCAGATCGGTCTGGCAACAACAATGGTTTCTGAAATCTACGATGAAGGCTACAAAGCAAAAAGAATGGAGGTTGGTTTCGTAGCTGGAGCCGTTCCTGTAGACTGGGTACGACGTGAAAAACCTGAAGCCGGTGATTCTATTATCATTTTAGGAGGCGCAACAGGCCGTGACGGTGTAGGCGGAGCAAGCGGAAGCTCAAAAGAACAGGATGAAACGTCTATTCACACCATGAGTTCCGAAGTTCAGAAAGGAAATGCGGTTGAAGAAAGAAAAATACAGAGACTGTTCAGAAATCCTGAAGTGACAAGACTGATTAAAAAATCCAATGACTTCGGAGCCGGAGGGGTTTCCGTAGCGATCGGGGAGATTGCTGATTCTTTGGAAGTTAATCTGGATGTTTTACCTTTAAAATATGAAGGTCTGAACGGAACGGAGCTTGCCATTTCTGAATCTCAGGAAAGAATGGCCGTAGTGGTAGAGCCAAAAGATAAAGAACAGTTTATTAAATTCTGTGAAGCTGAAAATATCGTGGCTGTTGAAGTGGCTAAGGTAACCGATTCAGGGAGAATGCAGATGTTCTGGAAAGGAGACAAAATCGTTGATCTTTCAAGAGCATTTTTAGACACCAATGGTTGTTCAAAAAGTCAGGAAGTTAAAATTACCCACCTGAATGAAATAAAAGAAGAAGTTCCTGCATTCAACGAAGAGAATTTCCTGAAAATTTTAAGTGATAAAAACGTAGCGTCTCAGAAAGGCCTGCTGGAAATGTTTGATTCTTCTATTGGCGCGACTACAGTGGCGATGCCGCTGGGCGGAAAATACCAGCAGACTTTAATGGAAGGAAGTGTTCAGACATTACCCATCATCGGAGCGAAAGATATTGAAACCGTTTCTCTGGCGAGTTGGGGATTTGATGCGGAGATTTCTAAGCAGAATTCTCTGTTGGGAGCTTCTTATGCCGTTGTAGAAAGTGTAGCAAAGATCGTTGCCATGGGTGGTGACTACAAAAATATCAGATTCAGTTTCCAGGAATATTTTGAGAAATTAGGACAGAACCCTGAAAAATGGGGGAAACCGTTGGCATCTTTGTTGGGAGCCTATGATGCCCAGATCAATTTCGGATTAGCAGCGATCGGGGGAAAAGATTCAATGAGCGGTACATACCAGGATCTGAATGTTCCGCCGACACTTATTTCTTTCGCATGTGCCAATGGTGAAAAGAAAACCATCATCTCTCCTGAATTTAAAAACGAAGGAAATAAAGTCTATTTCTTCAATCATATTGCTCAGGAAAACGAGCTTCCGGATTACGATGCTTTAAAAAGAGTTTTTGAATTTATTTTCGAAAATATCAAAGCCGGAAAAATTGTTTCAGTAAAAACGGTTAAAGAAGGCGGAGTTGCTGTTGCTTTAGCAAAAATGAGCTTCGGAAACAGATTAGGCGCTGAAATTACGGTTGATGAAAATGTTTTATTAACGAAAAATATAGGTAGCTTAATCATCGAATCTAAAGAAGAATTAAGTTCTGTAGATCTTCAGCTGATCGGTGAAGTTAAAAATTCAGCTGGTATCAGAATTAATGATGCTGAATTTGCTATTGAAAAATTATTAGCGGCGAATACCAATACCTTTGAAAACCTGTTCCCGACGGTTGAAAAAGAAAAAATAACGGTTGCGTTGGATGAGAAATTAAATTCCATCAACCCAAGGAATATCATCATCAAAAAACACGGAATCGCCCAGCCAAAAGTATTCGCTCCGGTTTTCCCGGGAACCAACTGTGAATACGATACGTTTAACGCTTTCGCGAAAGAAGGGGCTGTCATCAGCAGTTTACCTCTAATCAATATCAATCACCAGTTACTGGATGAAAGTATAGATGCGTGGGTTGAGGAAATCAAAACATCTCAGATTCTGGCATTCTCAGGAGGTTTCTCTGCGGGTGATGAACCGGACGGTTCTGCCAAGTTCATTGTGAATGTGTTGAAAAACGAAAAAATGAGAAATGCCGTTCACGAACTGTTAGACAGGGACGGAATGATCATCGGGATCTGCAACGGTTTCCAGGCATTGGTAAAATCCGGTTTGCTGCCTTACGGAAGAATCAAAGATCTGGATGAGAATTCTCCTACATTGGCTCACAATGCCATCAGAAGACATATTTCCCAGATGGTGAATGTAAGAGTCGTTAATGACGAATCTCCTTGGTTAACCGGAATGAAAGATCAGGTGTTCACCATTCCGATTTCTCATGGCGAAGGTCGTTTTATGGCTTCAGAAGAGGAGATCCAAAGGTTATACGAGAACGGACAGATCGCTACGCAGTATCTTGATTCAGAAGGAAACATCGCGCACGGAATGCCGTACAATCCAAATAACTCATTGTTCGGAATTGAAGGAATTACAAGTCCTGATGGCAAAATTTACGGACGAATGGGACACCCGGAGCGTTTTTCAGAAGGGCTCATGAAAAATATTCCAACTGCAAATTATCACAATATCTTCAAAAATGGAGTAAAATACTTTAAATAAGCGATAGTTTTGGCGAATTTTTTTAAGCTTTTAGTCAAACCTTACGATTTTTTTAACGGTAAGATGTAATAAAGTGAAAAAATAAATTGCTTAAATTGGTGGAGATTTTAATGACTCATCAATGCTAAAGTAAATGAAAAAAGTAATTTCAAATAAAAAAGTGACTGTCATTAATGGCAGTCATTTTTCCGATCTGGAAGGCTTCTACGAAGAGATTTCCCGGCTCCTGATGAATGACGAAGATTGGAAAATCGGGACCATGGATGGTTTTGATGATATTCTGTATGGAGCGGAAACAGATATTACCTGGGAAAATTCCCAAAAATCAGAAGAGGACCTGGGTGTTACTGCTACTAAAGAGTTCTATGAAAATAAAATCCGTCAGGGAAAACCTTTTAACGTTCAGTTGATTCGACAAAAGCTGGATGATCTGATAGACGGAAACGGACAGACCCTATTTGATATTTTAATTGAAATTATAGAATCCCATAAAAATATTACCTTAATTTTGAACTGATTTTGAGGTGAAACTATTAAGAATTTATTTAAATTTTGATACCTATCGGGCTTTGAATTGATGAAGTTTAAAATGATTGTCGGTGTGAGATAAGCGCTGTCATGCTGAGCCTGTCGAAGCGCTGTAATATCTTCGAAATTAAATACTTATAATTAAAAGTTAATGAAAAAAACAATTTATGGATTATTCTTCGGCGACAGCATCACGTATGGAGAATACGACGGCGTTTTCGGAGGCTGGGTAGATATTCTGAAAAGATATGCTCTGCAGAAATACAATGAAGGAAACAGCAATGAGCTGATTCTTTTTAATCTGGGAATTGGAGGTGAAACAACGGAAGGTCTCGTCAGGAGAATTCCACATGAAATGGCGGCACGGAATTCTGCTGAAGGGAACATGGTATTTCTTGGATATGGCGCCAATGATCTGGCCGTGAAAGACGGAACACAGATGGTACACCCGGAAAGCTTTAAAAAGAATATATTAACAGCCCTTCATGAGGCGAAAAAATATACCGACGATATTTACCTGATCAGTATACTTCCTTTCTCCAAAAATGTAGATGGGGTGGTGGTTGCCTCGGGAAAACGGAGAACAAATGAAGACGTTCTGGTTTATAATCAGATTCTGACAGATATTGCCCTTGAAAACGCATGCAGCTACATCGATTTTTATAAGGCTTATTCCGCTGACAAAGAAGTTCTTCTTTCGGCAGACGGTGTCCATCCTAACGAAAAAGGCTATGGCATGATGGCCGAAATAGCAATTCCAATCATTGAAAAATATTTATAATGCATTATTTATTTTCTTACGGAACCTTACAGAAGGAGCAGGTTCAGATCGAAACTTTCGGGAGACTTTTACAGGGAGAGAAGGATGTTCTTACAGGCTATAAGCTTAAAATGCTGGAAATCACTGATCCGGAAGTGTTGCGTAAAAGCAGCCAGAAATACCACCCTATTTTAGAGTTTTCAGGCAATACAGACGATGAAGTGGAGGGTGTTTTGTTTGAAGTTACCGAACAGGAGATTCTTCAGGCCGATGAGTATGAGGTAGATGATTATCAGAGAATTGAAGCCGTTTTTAAATCCGGAAAAAAAGGATTTATTTATGTAGAGAAATAAAAATGATATTCAGGTGTATTCAGATGGCCCGGACATCCGGGATGATGACAGAATTTAGTTAAAGAAATATTTCCAGTATACTGAAATTCCTACGGAAACAGCCAGGATCACCATCAGAATAACGGCTCCAGCGGCAATATCCTTAATGTAACCTATTCTTTCATCAAACTCAGGATGAATGATGTCGCAGATTTTTTCGATAGCGGTATTGAATATTTCTGCCATCAGAACACCGAAAGAAACAACCAGGATAAGAACGGTATCAGAAGATGAAAGGCCGAAATGAAAAATTAAAACCAGATTGATAAAGAAAGCGATGACTTCAATCCGAAAATTTCTTTCCCGCAGTACCATCATGAAAATGCCTCGGAAAGCATTGAAGAAACTTTTATGAATCGGTGGTTTTCGCATGACAGAAAGAATAGGTACAAATATAATTATTTGAATCGAAGAAAATTCTTATCTTTAGTCCTTTCTGGTATTTATTAACTATCAGAAAATTTAAAAGCAGAAATGATGTTGAAAAATCTTTGATTCTTGTTAATAACTCTCAGGATTATATTTTTCAGTCTATTTTCTATTTATTATATTTGTAAAAACTTATTTTTAAATCTATGAAATTTATTATTTCAAGTGGTGAACTGCAGAAGGCTTTGCAAACTGTAAGTGGCGTAATATCAAGCTCTCAGTCGAGACCGATTTTAGAAAACTATCTTTTTGAGTTAGACGGAAATAATGTTACCATTACAGCATCTGACGGTGAGACGACTCTTGTGACGTCCCTTGACGTGAAGTCTGATGACTCAGGAAAATTTGCTGTTCCTGCTAAGATTTTTCAGGATTTTATAAAGACTTATGGTGAACAGCCTTTAACATTGTCTGTAAGGGATAATGCAGAAGGTACCGGAAGTCAGCTTGAAATTCTTGACGAGAAAGATAATTTCGCAGTAGCATTGGATAATGCCGATGATTATCCGGAATTGCCGGAATTTGACGCTTCGCAAAGTGTAACAATGCCTGCCGGAGTTTTATCCGAAGCCCTTACCAACACGCTTTTCGCAACAAGTAATGATTCCCTCCGTCCGGTTATGACGGGAGTTCTCTTCCAGTTTGGGGAAAACGAGACTAATTTTGTTTCTACCGACTCCCACCGATTGGTCGTTTATAAAAGAATGGATCTGATGAATGCCGAACCTATGGAATTCATTATGCCTAAAAAACCGCTGAATATTTTCAAAAATATCCTCGCCAGCTCCAATGAAGATGTTACCATCGAATTTAATGAGAATATGGCCAAGTTCACTTTTGGGAAGCATATCTGGATCTGCAGACTGATTGATGGGAAATATCCGAACTATACTGCGGTAATTCCTAAGGAAAACCCGAATGTACTGACCATTAACAGAAGTCTTTTACTGGGAGCCATTAAAAGAGCTTCTATTATGTCTAATAAATCCACCAACCAGGTGAGATTTAAGCTCTCTGCCAATATCCTTCACCTCCATGCTGAAGATACGGAGTATGCCAATAAAGCAGACATGCAGATTCCTTGCGACTATAACGGGGAAGATATCAATATCGGATTCAGCTCAAAATTCCTGACGGAAATGCTGTCCATTCTTGGCGCTGATGATATTACCATGAAGATGTCCCAGCCTAACAGACCGGGAATTATTGAGCCGCTGGATGGTCTCGAAGAAAATGAAAATATACTCATGTTATCAATGCCGGTAATCGGATTGTAATATTATAAGATATAAAATCATAAAGAGATTGAAAATTTTTCAGTCTCTTTTATTTTTTAGAATGACTATGCAAAGATTATTTACATTGCTGTTCTTACTGCAATTTATCATTCTTTTTTCTCAGAAAAATATTAAAGTTTATTATGAGAGAAAAGGAGATACCATGGTTTACTATGCCGATAACCAGGAACTGTTTCCCATGTCTTTTGTATTTTCCCGCCAGCCCGAACTTGAAAATATGAGAAGTCCTGAAATGTTCAGAACTATCCAGGTGATTCCGTCAAAATCATTAAAAAACAGGGTCGCTTATTTTATTGTTAAGGATAAGTCTAAAGAATGGGGTGCAGTCATGCCTCCATATATGATGTATATCGGGGATGTAACCCTGAAAAACTATGATGCCGATTACCCTTATGACCTGCCCTTCCGGAAAGGAAGGTCTTCCACCGTATACCAGGGATACAACGGCAGTTTTTCACACCAGAATGAAAATTCATTAGATTTTACCATGCCGGAAGGAACAGAAGTGGTCGCTGCCCGCGAAGGACAGGTGATCGATCTTGTAAAACATAATACGATAGGTTGTCCGACCCGGAATTGTGCAGACAAGGCCAATTATATTACCATCATGCATCCGGACGGAACATTTGCCCATTACTATCATTTAAAGCAAAACGGCGTTAACGTCAATATCGGAAATCAGGTGAAAAAAGGTGATGTCATAGGTCTTAGCGGAAATACCGGGTGGAGTAAAGGACCCCATCTTCACTTTGTATGCTATATTCCAAGTGCGACAGATGACAAATTCAGGAAAACACTGAAAACACTTTTCAGGACAGGAACCGGAAATAAAACGGAGTATCTTGTTGAGAAAAAAACATACTTAAGAGCATATTGAAGAAAATAAAATTAAAAATGGTTTATCCCTATTTAAAGTTATCTCTAAATTTCGATATTTCTCAAAAAAACACGACATTTGTAGACTCAAAAATTGAAGTAGAAATTTCAAAATAATAAGATGAGACCGGTAGGTTTTATCTGACCTTAGAAAAAATAAAGATTATCAGATGAAAATATCAAACAATTGGCTTAAAGACTACATTAAAACGGAATTAAAGACGGAAAGAATCGGCGAATTCCTTACAGATATCGGTCTTGAAGTTGAAGGGATAGAAAAATTTGAAAGTGTGAAAGGCAGTCTGGAAGGGATCGTTGTAGGTAAAGTACTGACTTGCGAGAAACATCCGAATGCTGATAAACTAAAGAAAACAACAGTAGAAATAGGAAACGGAAAAGTTTTACATATTGTCTGCGGAGCTCCTAATGTGGAAGCGGGACAGATTGTTCCGGTAGCTGTTGTAGGAACTAAAATCTATGACAAAACCGGAAACTTTTTTGAGATCAAAGAAGCCAAGATCAGGGGAGAGGTTTCGCAGGGAATGATCTGTGCGGAAGATGAGCTGGGCCTGAGTGATGATCACGGCGGTATCATGGTTTTGGATGATGAGAAGTATGAGGTTGGAAAAAAATTTGGGGATTATTTTGAACTGACAAATGATGAGGTTTTTGAAATTGGTCTTACGCCCAACAGAACCGATGCCATGTCTCACTATGGGGTGGCAAGAGATCTTTACGCGTATCTTTCGACCAACAAGCAGAAGTCTGAGTTTGAAAAAATATCTTCTGAATCCCTGAATAACGAAGGTTCTCATGGGTTTACTTTAGAAGTTGAAGATGCAGAACTCTGTCCGAGATACATCGGTGCTGTAATCGAAAATGTTAAAGTTGCAGAATCTCCGGCCTGGCTGAAAAACAGGCTGAAAGCAATTGGCTTAAGCCCTATTAACAATGTTGTCGATATTACCAATTATGTTCTACATGGATACGGGCAGCCGCTTCACGCTTTTGATGCAGACAAAATTGCAGATCAGAAAGTAAAAGTGGGAACAGTAAAAGAGGGAACAAAATTTACCACTTTAGATGGCGTTGAAAGAACATTGAACGGTACGGAAATCATTATTAAAGACGGAAAAGATACTCCCATGTGTATTGCAGGAGTATTTGGTGGGGCTACTTCAGGAGTTTCTGGAGAGACGACCACTATTTTCCTTGAAAGCGCTTATTTCAACCCTGTTGCCGTAAGAAAAGGAGCTAAATTCCATGGTCTGAATACCGATGCATCATTCAGGTTTGAAAGAGGAGTAGACCCGAATATTACCAGAACAGCCATTACCCACGCCATCAGATTAATCACTGAACTGGCAGAAGGAAAACTTGTCGGAGATCTGTTGGAAGAATATCCTAAGAAGATCGAGGATAGCTATGTGATCATCAGGTTCTCTAAAATTGAACAGATTTTAGGGACTAAAATTCACAGAGAGAAGGTAAAAGAAATTTTAAAGGCGCTGGAAATTCAGGTACTGAATGAGATCCAGAATGGCCTGGAAATTTCTGTTCCGGCTTACAGAGGAGATGTGACTAGAGAAATCGATGTTATCGAAGAGATCCTGAGAATTTACGGATATAATAAAATCGATGCTCCTCAGAAAATTTCGTTTACGCCGGTGAAGTTAAATGCTCATGATCAGGATGAATTAGAAAACAGCTGGGCCAGAAATTTACAGAGTTTAGGGTTTAATGAAGTAATGAATAATTCTCTGACTTTTGTGAAAGATGAAACCGATGCGGTAAAACTGTTAAATCCTTTAAGCAATGATTTGGCATTTATGAGAAAATCTTTACTGGAAGGTCTTCTTCAGAATGCAATCTACAATATCAACAGAAAAAATCAGGATATCAGGTTCTTCGAATTCGGAAAAATTTATCATAAAAAGGATAAATATGAAGAAAGAAAACAACTGGCACTTTTAGTGACCGGAAGAGATGTAGCAGAAAACTGGCTTCAGCCGAAATCAGCCACCAGTTTCTTCAATTTAAAAGCTTATGTGAAAGTTTTACTGGAAAAACTGACTGTCGATTATAAAGAAGTGGCTTTGTCTGATGAAAGGTTTTCAGATGCTTTGGCGTATGAAACAGACGGAAGAGTTTTGGTAAGAATCGGAAAAGTTTCTGCCCAGATGCTGAAAGATTTTGATATCGACCAGGAATGTTTCTATGCTGAAATAGAATTGGAATTTGCTCAGGAACTTCGCGCTGCAAATGAACTGAAATTTAAAGATATTCCTAAATTCAACAAAATCAGGAGAGACCTTGCATTGCTGATTGATAAGCATGTGAACTACGAAGATCTTTACCAGACGGCAAAGAAGAATAAGTCTCCTTATATTAAGAACATCAATCTTTTTGATGTTTATGAAGGCAAAAATCTGCCGGAAGGTAAAAAGTCTTATGCCATGAGTTTTGAGCTTTTAAATGAAGAGAAAACACTGGAAGAAAAAGAAATTGCAGTAGTGATGGATTCTCTGATTAAATCTTTCCAGAAAGAATTCAATGCCGAATTGAGATCATAATATTAGAATATTACAATAGACATATTCATATATAAACGGACTTTCTTGAGTCCGTTTTTTTATTTGTTGCAGGGTAGCTCATTTTTTTCGGAAAAATTCGCAGTAATCTCCAGGTAATACTTAGAAATAAATCGGTGATCCGGGAAGAATAAAATCCTTTGAAAACCGTTATGATAATAATATTTCCGTAAATTTGGTTTAAATAAATAAAAATAAAAAATGAAAAATATCTTTTTAAGTATAGGTGCCACAGTGTTGTTAGCGTCATGTGGGTCTATGACGAGTTCCTCTGCTTCAAAAGTAGGAAAGGCACAGCCATCACTGGCAAGTACAAAATGGGAACTTGCCGATAATGTAAAAGGGAAAATACCTACTTTAAATATCGAAGGAGAAAAGATCAACGGAAATGCAGGGTGTAATAATTATTTTGGAACGGCTAAAGTAGATCCTGCAAATGGAAATTTTTCTGCCGGACAACTGGGATCTACCAGAATGGCTTGTGATAATATGAGCGTAGAACAGAATTTTATGGATATGGTAGGAAAAGCCAATAAATATGTAGTGTCAGGAAATACACTGGAATTATATAAAGATAACTTATTGCTTCTGAAATTTAATAAAGCACAGTAAAAATAAAAGGAACTCAATCTGAGTTCCTTTTTTATGGGTAAAATTATTATTCTTCCTCTTCTTCGTCGTACTTCGCCAATTCTTCATCACACCATTTGAAAGCAGCTTCTACTACTTTAGTAGCCTCATCTGCCATCGTTTCCTCGTCGTCTCCTTCCAGATCATCTAACCATTCAACTTCTTCTTCTTCAACATTTAAGATGAATCTTGGATATTCTGTATGAACTACGAATAAATCTTCTGGAAATTCCGAATTATCTGCTAATAAAAACTTTGGTAATTTCATTTTTTTAATATTTTAACTTTAAATCAAAGATAATAAAATTATTGATATTTGTTCTTGTCGATCTTAACTTTTTGCAAAACTTTATAACGCGTTAATGTTGTTTTCTGCAGCGTATCCTCAGGCTTGAAGGTAATACTTACCTGTGGATTTACCGTACTGATCAGTTCTGCTACCTGTATTTTTTCCAGGTCCAGTTCTTCGATGATAAAAAACTTCAGTGGGGCTTTATCAAGCTTCTCTGTTTTCAGGAATTCCGTGATTTTTTTTCTGTTTTCAAGATAATTTCCTCTGGAAAGCCAGGTGAAAAGCATCCCGGACATGAGGCTTAAAAATCCTACCACATACACCTTTATTCCGAAAAGCGAGAAAAGCCTTTTCAGGTACACCAGCCAGACCGGAAGGCTGAAAGGAGCCATCAACCGGTAATCTATCGGATTTACAGAATAGAAATACTGCACGAAATAGGAACAGACGATTCCTGCAATACTTACAAAAATATAGAAAAACTCAGCGTCCGAAAGCTTATACTTAATAAAAAGGTAAATGATGAAAAGAATGTTGACCAGACCGATGCCGTAAATGGCATAATTAATAATACCTCCACCCGGATTGGCAATATGAATAAAAGGATTGAAAGTCGTACACAATCCCTGAAATAACTGGATCAGCAATTCCGGAGTCGTATGCAGGCCCATTTCTAAAAATTGCTGAACATATTCTGCGTTAAAATAGTCTATAAAAAGAAATTTATATAGGACAATAAATACCATGCCGACCGTTGCTGAAATGATAAAGGAAATGCCATAGGTTCTCTTCAGGAAGATCAGGCCGTACAGACCGGTTCCTCCGATGATAAAAAGAGCACTGTATCGTATGTTATAGAGGGCTATTAAACACAGGGACAGATAAAAAACGGACTGCCATTTTCCAAGCTTTCCATTAATGGTAAGCATGGCCGTGTACATGAAAAGAACGACAAAAGGTAAGATCAGCGCCTCACTCATGGTGTAAGAAAAAATAGAAAGAAAACTGAATAATGTACATAAAACAACAGATTCCCGGAAGTAGAACTTTTTTCTCCAGGCAAAAAAAACGATAAATAAGAAAGCCAGAAGTCCGATGACTTTACTGCTCCAGAACTCATCCGGTCCGAAATAAGTAAAGAACTTTATAGCAGCAGGATATCCTAATGGCGTCGTGGTATTATCAATAACCGGCAGTGCGCGGGCAAATCTCATATAGCGGATAGAATCAGGGTTCACCCTTCCTTTTTCATTGAGTAAAAAACGCAAAATGGTCATCATAAAAGTTATGATGACCAGTAATATCTGAATATTCTTTTCTTTAAGTTTTATCAAAGCGTAGTAGTTAAATTATAAATTAATAGCTTGAGCCCAAATTTATAACTATAACTCATAACTTTAAAATTATTTCGAAAACATTTCTGCTACTTTTTCAGCTTTTTTGCTTTCGGAGTAGTCATAAAAACCTTCCCCTGATTTTACGCCGAGCTTTCCTGCCATTACCATGTTTACCAAGAGTGGATTAGGAGCATATTTAGGATTTTTGAAACCGTCATACATCACGTTCAGGATCGCCAGGCAAACATCAAGACCGATAAAATCTGCCAGCTGAAGCGGCCCCATCGGATGAGCCATTCCCAGCTTCATCACCGTATCGATTTCTGCAACCCCGGCAACCCCGTTATATAAAGTTTCGATAGATTCGTTGATCATTGGCATCAGGATTCTGTTGGCCACAAAGCCGGGATAATCATTAACTTCTACAGGAACTTTTCCTAAAGTTTTACTCATCTCATAGATAGAGTCAAAAGTTTCTTTAGAAGTAGAATACCCTTTGATGATCTCTACCAGTTTCATAATGGGCACAGGATTCATAAAGTGCATCCCGATAACTTTATCAGCCCTTTTGGTAGCGGCGGCAATTTTCGTGATAGAGATCGATGAAGTATTGGTAGCCAGAATACAGTTTTCAGGGGCAAACTCATCCATCTGTCCGAAGATCTTCAGCTTCAGTTCCTGGTTTTCGGTCGCTGCTTCTACAATAAGGTCCGCCGCTCCTACGGCATCCTGAAGTGCAGTGAAAGTCGAAATATTTCCCAATGTCTCAGCCTTCTGTTCTTCAGTAAGGTTTCCCTTTGCAATTATTCTGTCAAGATTGGTAGTAATGGTTTTCAGGCCTCTGTCCAAAGCTTCCTGAGATACATCTACGAGGTTCACTTTAAACCCGCTTTGCGCAAAAGTATGGGCAATACCGTTCCCCATGGTTCCAGCTCCGATAACTACAATGTTTTTGATCATTTTTCTTTTATTTTTTATAGATAGTTAGATTCCTAGCGTTGGCTAAATCAGCTTTTTTCACCATTTCGGTTTCCTCAAAACCTATGGTTCCGTCATGATTTTTCTGTCTGGCATTATTCTGGGCTTCCACAGCAGATTTCAGCCCTTTCACAAACGCTGTTTTCTGTTTCCTGGTAAGTTGATCTGTCCCTATATACAGGTTAAATTCACCTTCTCTTCCCAGACCGCTCTGTCTGTAGACTTCCAGGTTTTTAATTTTATTTTTCTTCTTGAATTGAGTAATATATTGGTCTACGGGTGCTGTAGACGGAGTTCCGCAGCAGATGCTGCCATATCTCAGTTGCAGATAGTTATCTCCCTTCTGGGCACAGAAAAGTGAAAAACTGAAAATTCCTGCGAGTACTATTATTTTTTTCATAATGAATATCTTTTACAGCCGCCTAAAATTAAGCCTAAAATTTTACTTATTAAAATAATCCCACACTGTTTTGGAAACATCGGAAATAATTTTACAGTTTACTGCATCGCTTTCCGTTGAATTGCTGACGAATACGGCTATGGCGTAATGCCGCTGAGAAGGCAAAGTGACGATCGCAATTTCGTTCTCAGCGCCGGTAAGTCCTTCCTTATTCTTTCCTGAAGCACCCGTTTTTCTGGCCACCGGGGTGCCTTCCGGGAGCTGTTCTATCAGTTTGTTTTTTCCGGTAGATGTGGATAATAATACTTTTGTCAGGTAGTCAGTTGATTTTTTTGATAACAATTTCCCGTCATACAGCTTTTTCAGCACATCGACTGCCGATTTTGCGGTACTGTAATTTTCATATTGCGCATTCCAATCCCTGTGCATAGTGGCCTCATTATATTTGATCCGGAATCCCTTTACGCCTTTAGCATCCATAAATTTCTGCACGCTCTGTGTGCCTCCGAGTAATTTCAGTAAAATATCGCAGCCGTTATTATCACTTTTCGCTACAGTATATTCAAGAATCTCACGTAGCGGGACCTCAACATTTCCACCGGGATATTTATCCCGTAGCGGCGACCATGTATTTTCCAGCAGATTGGTTTTATTCAACAGGATTTTCTGACCAAGCGAAAGCTTTCCGTTATCTACCAGGTGCAGGACTGCTGCTGCAATATGGAATTTAAACACACTCTGCATCGGAAGCTTTTTATCCTGGTTTTTGTTATAAATAAAGCCGTCTTCAAAACTGAGAACAGAAATGCCCACGGTAGCTTTTTTATCTTTAATGATGGCATTGATTTTTTGTTCTAAAACAGATTGCTGGGCAAACATACACGCAGAAATCAGAAGAAAAAACAGACTGATTTTTTTCATAATAAGTAAGGTTACAAAAAATCCTTCTTAAAAAGAAGGACTATGATTAATTTTAAATAATACTGATCTATCTCATACCGCTCATCCCTGCAATCATCACACCGAAAATAGCGAGAATATAAAGGGCAAATACGATAATGGTTAGAATACCGATAAATTTATAATGTGACTTCAAATATTCGAATGCCTTGGTAAGTTCCGTCTGGTTATTGGAGCGCAAAGCAGATTTCATATTGGATCCGAATCTGTAAAGATAATTGATCGGAATAAAATAGAGTGCAGCGAATACCAGATAAACAAGAGAGAACACCATACCGCCTCCAAAAGGCATCATACTGTTTTCTGTACTCATCGAAGCACCTAATGTCATCATAAATAAAGCAGCAATTACCATAAGGCCGATACCGATGTATCCTAATATCGCCAGAAAAGTAGTCCATTTTGCAGCCTCTGCAAGAAATAGTTTTGATGCGTTGTCGATCCTTAATTCATCAAACTGATCAAAAGGAGATTTTGTTTCCATAATAGTTTTAATTTTCCGGAAAAATACTTAAAATTATTAGAACTGTAAATTTATTTTGTCTTTAATACATTATTTCGCTTCGAAATAACTAAGGTTCACCCCGTTACTTTCAAAAATGAGCCGAATTCTATTCTCACCCTTTTTCAGACGGATTTCCTTTATGGAAGCTGTTTTCCAATTTTCCTGTCCACCGGTGGAAGGAAGCGAAACGGTTCCTAGCGGTTTTCCCGAAGCATCCTCAATCCTGATTTTAGCATCTTTTTCAGCAGCATAATGCAGGTCAAAAATGTAGGTTTTATCCTTTTTTGAATTGATGGTATACTGAAGCCATTCACCTTTCTCTGTTTTCCCGACATAATAGACATTATCGTTTGTTTTATAAATATCTACTCCGTCATTTCTAAGCTGGTTTCCGGAATTCCATTCAGATCTTTTTGCAGGATCACTTACCCACAGATTCATGAAATCTTTATCGGAATACGCAGAACCTATTCTTCCCAGGTCATAATCTGTCGCTGGGATTTTTCCGGGAATCTGATGATTTTTAAACGGTTTTGTGGAAGCGTCATTGGTTTGCCTGAACATGGCATCGATGACATCGGTCTTAATTTCTGTATTGCTGAATTTGTAGTTGTCGGCAATTTTCATCAGCGCCCTGGTGGCAAATTCTTTTGATGGCTTTTCTCCTCCGTTTTTCCAGTAATCCAGAAGTTTCTGATACTCGGGCGTAATTTTGACGTTAGTAATTCCTGCAATATTGTCGATTTTTTTCATTGGCCAGAATGCATATCCGATATTGTGCTTATCCAGAAGCTGAATCAGTTCCGTAAACCAGACATTGGAATTTTCTCCCGTTTCTCCCAGCCAGATCGGAATATTATGTTTTTCTCGTAAGTCTAAAAGAGGTTTTAAAGTCTGGTCATCATTATTATTCCAGTATTTATGGAAGCTGAAGACCATATTGTTATCCCAGAGAGGAATCAGGCCGTTATAATTATTCCCCCAGCCATTTCCTTCGATAATAATAAGGTGCTTCTGATCCACTTCGCGGATGGCTTCCGTGATTTCTTTTTGTAATTTCCAGAGCGGGGCATTGGACATCTCATCCGTTCCGTTAGGGTTTTTACCCGTAAAATTAATGTTCGGCTCATTAATCAGGTCATAACCACCGATCCAGGGTTCATCTTTATATCTTTCGGCCAGTTTTTTCCACAAAGCAACGGTCTTTTTCTGATTTTCCTCACTTTCCCAAAGAGAAGGTTTGGATTTGTCATTATCGGAAATATTTACATCATTTCCCTGCCCACCCGGAGCGGCGTGAAGATCAAGAATCAGATAGATTTTATTGGCAGCACACCATTGTAAAAGATCATCGGTCATTTTAAAACCTTCTTCCAGCCATGTGTTCTGACCTTTTTTAGGTTCTTTTTCGATCGGCAGAGTATACAGATTGTAGTGCATCGGAAGCCTTATCGAATTAAAGCCTGCTTTAGCTAAAAAATCAATATCCTGTTTCGTGATGCCGTTTTTAAGGTAGGCTTTATAAAATTCCTTCATTCCGTCTTCCCCGATCAGTTCAACGATTTTTTCTTTAATTTTATATTGTGGTCCCGCAAAATCTGCGGTTTTCAGCATATAACCTTCCTGGAGCATCCAGCCTCCGGGGCCCAGACCTCTCAGCTGAACATTTTCACCTTTATCATTAATGATTTTCTGGCCGCTTGTTTTCAGTAATTGTGATGTCCCAAATTGAGACAATAACAGAGCGGAGAGTAGAATGGTTCTTTTCATAGTCGTTTTAATTATTTAAATAGTAGGGATTGTTGTTTAGAAATAGGATTAGATAATCACAAATATATTTAAAAATAACTGAATAAAAACTAAAAATTCCTCTTCAAAGAAAAATTATTTGAAGAAGAATTTTTAGTAACGTATTGTTAAATAATTATTTGCTTGTAAGATGCTTGATATGTTCATTTCTGGCTTCCACCCTCAGGCTGTCAAAAAAATGATGGCCAAATTTTGCATACAGATTATTATTCATCATTTCCTGATAACAGATTTCAGGTTCTCTATCTACCGGAATGCATCCCTGAGGTGAGATGGTATTAAAAACGACCTTAATATTATTTTTATTTAAAAGCTGTTTAAATTCTTTACGGATATCTAAGCTGTCAGTCAGCCTTATAGGCTCAAAATAAATAAGCTTGTTGCTTTTAAAATCATTTTTTGCCTTCTCTCTGAGCTCCTCACATGATACTTTTTTCTCATGGCAGGAATAAAAAATTAAAAATAAGATGAACACAAAACTGAATCTCATCATATATCAGCTGATCAGTTTCATGATCTCCAGGGCTACTTTTAATGCTTCAGTACCGTCTTCTACAGAAACTTCTACGTTTTTATTCTCCATAATAGAGTCTGCCAGAGAATTCAGCTCATCCAGAATAGCATTATTAGGCTGAATGTTTGGATATTCAAACAGAATTTGGTTCTTTTCACCCTCAGCATTTTCAATAATCATGTCAAATGGAGTAGGATGATCAGGAGCATCTTTCATTCGGATTACTTCCGCTTTTTTCTCCAGGAAGTCGACGGAAATGTAAGCATCTTTCTGGAAAAACCTGCTCTTTCTCATGGCTTTCATCGAAATCCGGGAAGTGGTAAGATTGGCTACACACCCGTTTTCAAATTCAATCCGCGCATTGGTAATATCAGGAGTCTTGCTGACAACACATACGCCGCTCGCATGAATGTTTTTTACTTTAGATTTCACGACACTTAATAAAATATCCAGGTCATGAATCATCAGATCCAAAACGACGGAAACATCTGTTCCACGCGGATTAAACTCTGCCAATCGGTGGATTTCGATAAACATCGGATCTTTGATGTATTCTTTCGTAGCCATGAAGGCCGGATTGTATCTCTCAACGTGACCTACCTGAGCCTTTATATTATGCTCCCGGCATTTCCGGAGAATTTCTTCAGCCTGTTCAAGGGTTTGCGTCACCGGTTTTTCAATAAAAAAGTGAAGTCCTTTTTCAATTGCTTTTAAGGCATAATCATAGTGATAAATCGTGGGGGTTACAATATCCAGAACCTCAATCTGATCAAGCAGATCATTGAAACTTTCAAAATACGGGTATCCGAATTCAGCTTCTAACTTTTTACCGTTTTCTACATCTTTATCGTGGAAACCCACGAACTCATATTTATCAGACTGATTCAGAAGTCGTAAATGGATCTTTCCTAAATGTCCGGCACCTACCAAACCTGCTTTTAACATAGCTGTATTAAATTTCTGTAAAGATAATAATTTAGACATTAGGAAGAGATGAGAGGTTTTAGGTTGATAAATAATATTTGTTTTATTATTTTTGTGCAGATTACCATCAGCCACTAATAATACATCTAAATGACGCAGGATTCGTTTGTACACAAAGGAAAAAGAAAAAATTTAGTAGAATATCTCCGATACAGGATCGGGATTTCGGATGAAAATGTACTTTCGGCAATAAATGAGATTCCGAGACACCTTTTTATTGAAAGTATTTTTGAAGATTACGCTTATGAAGACCGTGCTTTTCCGATTTTAGCCCATCAGACGATCTCGCATCCATCTACCGTTGCCGAACAGTCTGAGCTCTTACAGGTAAAAGCCGGGAAAAGATCCTTGAAATCGGAACCGGATGTGGCTATCAGACCGCTGTTTTACTGGCCATGAAGGCTCACGTTTACACTGTTGAAAGACAAAAAGACCTGTTTGACTTTTCAAAGAAAAAATTACGCGAAATGAATCTCTATCCCAAGTTTCAAAGTTTCGGAGACGGTTTTGCAGGGCTTCCCACCTTTGCTCCTTTTGATAAGATTATCGTTACCTGCGGTGCGGCTGTTTTACCGACAGAACTGTTAAAACAGCTGAAAGTCGGAGGAAAGATGGTCATTCCGTTGGGACCCACTGATGAGCAGGTCTTATTCAGGTTTACAAAAATTTCGCCGACCGAATTTGAAAAAGAAGAATTCGGGGCTTATAAATTTGTACCGATGTTGGGAAATACAAACCAATAATCAGGTAAAGATTAAAAAGGACTTCTTTATACAGATCTTCGGTACAGGTTAAATTTCTGCCATACATTTTTCACCATAAGAAAATAGGATTTTGACGGTCTTACTTTCTTACCTGATATTATCCTTCTGTAATTTCAGAGGAAACTGCTTCATTGGAAAAAATTAAACGAAGGCCGGAAGCATACTATATGAGTAAACCTTTTTTTGTGAAATGGTTTGTTTTTTGCAACCTGGAACGTATTAATTTAATCTGATATGAAAGTATTCGTAAATAAAAGAATTCCTGAAGTCGGCATTCATATGCTGGAAGATGCAGGACTGGAAGTATATATTCCCGAAAACGAAAACCTGTCGCATGACGAATGGTTAAGCTGTTGTAAAAATAATGACGTCATCTTAAGTGTGGGTGGTGATTATAAATATGATAAAGACTTTTTTGGTGAATGTCCGAATATAAAGGCAATTGCTTTATTTTCTGTTGGTTTTGACCATGTAGATATCAAAGAAGCGAACCGGAGAAATATCCCGATTGGTAATACGCCTGATGTTTTAAGTAAAGCCACTTCTGACATTGCATTTTTACTGATGCAATCGGTTGCAAGGAGAGCAGGTTATAATTTCGAGAAAGTGAAATCGGGAAACTGGGGTTCGTTTGACCCGTTACATGCTTTAGGACAGGAACTGTATGGAAAAACCCTGGGAATCTTTGGCTTGGGAAGAATCGGTTTTGAGATGGCAAAAAAAGCACAAAAGGCTTTTGATATGAATATTATTTACCATAACCGCCATCGTAATGAAGAAGCCGAAAATGAATTAAATGCGAAGTATGTTTCATTTGATGAATTAATCGGGGGATCTGATGTGTTAAGCATTCACGCGAATTTTAAGCCTGATCAGAAAGAATTGTTCAATGCCGCAGTTTTCGATAAAATGAAACCGAATGCGATCTTTATCAATACAGCAAGGGGAGGTTTTCATCACCAGACAGATCTGTATGAAGCGCTTACAGACGGTAAAATCTGGGGCGCAGGCCTGGATGTAACCAATCCGGAACCTATTTATAAAGAAGATCCGATACTGGAATTATCTAATGTATGTGTTTTGCCCCATATCGGCTCTGCCACGATTGAAGCAAGAAGCGGAATGGCAAAATTAGCAGCAGAAAACCTGATTGCTTTTGCAAAAGGCGAAAAAATGCCTCACTGTGCCAATCCGGAGGTTTACAGCGGTTAAATAAAATTAAATACATTAAAAATTTCCTGTAAAGTATAGCTTGGAACCATTTTTGTCTGCTATACATTACCTTAAATATTAATATTATGATACCAGAAGACAATTCAAAAGAACAGGAAAGAAAACTGGAAGAGATGGATTACAGTCCGAGTGAAGACATATTCAATCAGGAAGAGCATATTCCGCTGGATGGTGACGGAAATCCTATTGAAGATCAGGCTTACGATGACGACCAGATAGACAAAGGATTAGATATTCCCGGAACCGATGACGATGACGCCATGGAGGAGACCGGAAGTGAAGATGAAGAAAATAACTACTGGAGCCTCAGCGATAATGAGGATGACCACGAAGAACAAAACGATGATTTAATCAACTAACCTTACTGACTCAGTAAGGTTTTTTTATGACTGAAATTGAATGCTGTATAATTAAATAATTTATGTATTATTAATTTAACATAAATAAATAATTATCATTGGTTTTTTTTGAACAAAAAGTAATAACTTTATCATCAAGTAGTGATTAATTTTTTTAACGAATGATAAGATTTTTACAAATTTTGTTCTCATTAACTGGTATTTTAGTTCTATCTCAAGCACCCGTAAATATAAAAGTAAAGGATGCGTTGGGAAACGAAAATTTTAATGTCAGCTGTAGTAACAACCTCGATCCGAATGGCTGCTTAGCCCTTCATGTAGATTATCCTGTACTGAAACAGACCACAAGTTATGAAGTAAGTCAGGCAACGTATGCACCCCCTGTTTCCATGAATCAGGGTACGGCACTGAATGCAAACTATGATGACCTGTTTGCCGTAAAACTTGATTTACCGTTTAAATTCTGTTTTTTTAATCAGTATTTTGATGCACTGGTGGTAGGATCCAACGGCATGGTGACCTTTGATCTTACGCAGCTTGGAAATATTAATTATCCGAACGTACAGTGGCAAAATCCAAATCCGAATCTTCCGAAGAACTCTATTTTCGGCGTGTACCATGATATGGTTTTTTCTAATGCTGATTCATCAGAAATTTACTATTCGGTAACAGGAACGGCACCCTACAGAAAATTTGTCATTAATTTTTATAACGGAAGGGTAACAGGATGTACAGACCGCTCATCATCACAGATTGTTCTGAGCGAAACCACCAACAGTATTGATGTTTTTGTAGATAAAAAATTAACACCCTGCCCTACAAGAAAATTTGAAAATGCTTTAATTGGGGTCATAAATAGTGACGGAACGCAGGGCTATGCTCCGCCCAACCGGAATACAGGCGTCTGGCAGGCTTCACAGGAAGGATGGCACTTCGATCCGCAAGGGAATGTGATTCAGCCACAGGTAACCTGGACCGATTCGTCGGGCCAGACGGTCGGAAACGGAGTACAAACGACCATCTGCCCAACACAGAATGAAGTCTATACGGCCAATGTTGTATTTAATATCTGTGGCAACAGTACTTTGACGCTCACAGATGATTTTGCGCTGACTTTCGATCCCACGTATCCCGCAGCAAAAAATTATACTCAGGATTTTTGCGGAAATACCCCTGTGAATATTAATCTGAACAGCTACCAGTCGAATCTGACTTCTCAGAACCCCGCCGGTTTTAATTTTAGTTTTCATACCAACTTACAGGATGCACAGAACGGAAGTAATTCAGTACCGGTGAATTATACCCTTACCGCAAGTACCACGTTTTATGTAAGAATTCAGAACCCTGCGAATCCGACCTGTTACAGAGTTGCTGTTTTAACGCTGAACCTGCTGACTAAAAGCCTGCTTAAAAATAAAGTAGAAATCTGTGATATCAATAACGATGGAGTAGAGCAGAACTATAGCCTGACTTTGCTGAATCCGGAGCTGTTCCCACCGGGAACAGCCGGAATTTCTTACCATATTACACAGACAGATGCTCAAAATAATATCAATGCTGTAACCACGGCCAATATTACAGCAAACACTTCGCTTTGGGTAAGGGTGCAGGAAGGAAGCTGTACGTATGTGCTGGGGCCTGTTCATTTTCAGTTCAGGCCGGGACCTAACGTCAATTCACCGGTGAATTTCACCTATGCTGTCTGTGATATTAATGCTGACAATAATGAACCGTTTGATTATGCCCTGACAGTTGGTCCTCTGATTACGACCCAGCCCGGCGCTACTTTCACCGCATTTCAGACCTATGACGGAGCCTATACAGGCACTGGCACCGTTTTAACCAGCATTCGGGAAGGTATTTATCAGGTTTTTATCAGAGTTCAGATCCCGAATGGCTGTTTTGCCGTAGTTCCGGTCAATATGAATGTGACTTTCAATAAAATTACAGCTACAGAAAAAACCGAATATATCTGCTTTAACGGGACAGACGATATCAGCGTAAATCTTACGTCCTTATCAGCAGGCATGCTGGTATCTCCCGCAACAGTGCCGGTAACGGAATTTTATGCAGATGCTGCCAGTGCAACATTGGGTATCAATCCGATCAATCCGAATCAGACCATTACCACTAATGGAAATTTTGTAACGCAAACCTATTACGTGAGGTTTGAGATATCGGATGACTGCTATACCATAAGACCCATTCAGGTGAATCTCGTACATCCGGTGATTAATCTGTCGAATTTTTCGGTTTGTGATTTTAATAATGACAATACTGAAAGTGTACTGCTGAACCAGTTTTCAGGAGCAATTACCGGAAGTCAGAATGCAACGGTGGCTTTTTATCTTACGCAGGCCAATGCGCAGAATGGAATCAACGCTGTCACCAACATTACTCTCACAGGAAATCAGCAGGTTTTTGTGAAAATCACTTCTTACGGCTGCCAGCAGATTTATCCTGTGAACCTGAATCTTACCTCAACTCCGGTAGTCAGTACTCCGATCAACATCACCCTGAATAATATCTGCGACAACAACAATGACGGAGCAGAAATATATAACCTGATCCAAGTTCAGCCTCAAATGTACAGCGGTGCGGATGCCGTTTTTACCTATTATACGTCTTATGATCCTTCAACCCATGTTTTTTCAGATGAAATTGCCAATCCAAGTCAGTTTCCGGTTTCAGGAAATGCAACGGTGTATGTCAGGGTGAAATTTAATACAAACGACTGTTTTTCCGTCGCTCAGATTAATATCCAGATGACCTTTTTACCGCCGGTGGTCTTAAATGATGCGACATTAAATACCTGTGATGTAAATTTTGATTTAAATGAAACCTTTCAGCTGGCTCAGGCAATTCCCCAGTTATTTATTCCGTCACAGAATACACTGCCGCTTTCTGATATGACCATAACGTACTACAATACAGCCGCAGATGCCAATGCAGGGAATCCGGCCGCCCAGATCGGACCCGCAGTTACGACTAACATTTCCAATGTGACGGTATGGGCAAGATTTCAGTCGAATTCTACAGGGTGCTATTCGGTGGCGCCTATCCAATTGAATACCTACTTTCCGCCCAAAGCCATTACCTCCACGATCACGGTTTGTGACGAGAATCTTGATGGCAGCTATGAAGTTAATTTGCTGAATTTTACCGATTCGATGGTGGATATTCCCAATCCGATGAATACCTTCAGTTTCTATCTTACCCAATCGGATGCTCAGAATGGGACCAATCCTATTGCCAATCCCGGAAATTTTACAGTTCAGTCCTTTCCGCCACAAATCTGGGTAAAAGTACAGAATCTGCCGGGTTGTGATGATATGGCAGTGATCAATTTCATTTTCGGTACAAAAATCACGCTGCAGAATGCCGGACCTTTTCAGATCAATACCATTTGTGATACAGGAAATGACGGTATTGAAAATGTAAATCTGAGCCAGTTTCAGCAACAGATCTATACGGGTGCCAATGTGACATTTACCTACTATCCTTCGTTAGCTGATCTAAATGCAGGATCGAATGTCATCACCACGCCTGCCAGTTATCTTTTCAATCAGAATACGGGCGGTATTATTTATGTGAAAGTGAGTGTCCCGGGATTTTGTTCTGAAATGGCAGAAATTCATGTTTCATTAAAACCAACACCTGTGTTTGATATTCCGACCCTGTATATCTGTCCGGACGGATTTTTAGATTATACCGTACAGATTCCCAACTATACCATTACCAGTTATGTGTGGACCGATCCTGCCGGGCAGGTCATCTCTACAACCAATACAATTGCTGGAGTAAAGATGTTGGGGCAGTATCAATTGACAGTGACGGCAAGCAACGGATGCTCTTATACAGATACTTTTGAAGTGAAATATTATGATGTTCCTGTTATTCAAAAGCTGGAAATTAACGGCAATACCGCAACGGTACATGCTACGGGGTCAAGGCCTATTGTATACTCTATTGACGGGATGACCTGGCAGCCGGGCAATATTTTTTATAATCTGCCAACGGGAGTCACCACATTTTACGTACAATATGTAGAAGGTGAATGCATCGTGAAACAGGACGGTGTCATTCTGGACATCAAAAATGCAATTACGCCTAATGGAGACGGTATGAATGATCAGTGGATTGTAAGAGATCTGCATGTTTTCGGAACAAGACAGACGAATGTGAAAGTTTTTGACCGGTATCAGATGCTTATCTTTGAACAAAATACCAACACCCAGATTGTCTGGGACGGAACAATAAGAGGAAGAGCTATTCCAACCTCCAGTTATTGGTATGTGATCACACTACCGGATGGCAGAACCTTTACAGGATGGATTCTCGTAAAGAATAATAACTAAGTTTTTTAACTGATTATGCATAGAGTCCGGCACAACGTAGTTGTGCCGGACTTTTCTTATGATAAGCTTTTTTCCTGACATTAGAATCCTTCAGCAGAAAACTTTCGCCATTTTCCGCAGAAGGAAAATTCTACGGCTAACGTCCACTGAAATTTTATTTGTCTCATATTTTATAAATTGAATATCTTTAAAACTTTCAATTAATACATTTAACGTTAAATATAGAATCTTAAACCGTAATATGACTTTCCAGGAACAAATACAGCAAGGTATTCCAAGCAAGCTGCCAAAGCAGAAACCATACGAAACCCATATCAATCATGCTCCTAAACGTAAAGAGATTTTAGGGGACGAAGAGAAAAAATTAGCCCTAAAGAATGCATTGCGTTATTTTGAGCCTGAATTTCATGCAGAATTATTGCCTGAATTTAAAGAAGAACTCGAAAAATACGGAAGAATTTATATGTACCGTTTTCGTCCAGATTATGAGATGAAGGCAAGACCGATTTCAGAATATCCCGGAAAATCGGAACAGGCAAAAGCCATCATGCTGATGATTCAGAATAACCTGGATTATGCCGTAGCCCAACATCCGCATGAACTGATCACGTATGGAGGAAATGGGGCTGTGTTTTCGAACTGGGCGCAGTACCTTCTGACCATGAAGTACCTGTCGGAAATGACCGATGAACAGACATTGACCATGTATTCGGGACATCCGATGGGGTTATTTCCTTCACACAAAGACGCGCCGAGAGTGGTGGTGACCAACGGGATGATGATTCCGAATTATTCTAAACCGGATGACTGGGAAAAATTCAATGCCTTGGGAGTGACTCAGTACGGGCAGATGACGGCAGGAAGTTATATGTATATCGGTCCCCAGGGAATCGTTCACGGAACAACAATTACGGTATTAAATGCATTCAGAAAGATAAATAAAGAGCCCAAGGGCGGACTTTTCGTAACTTCGGGTCTGGGCGGAATGAGCGGAGCCCAGCCAAAAGCAGGAAATATCGCGGGCTGTGTGACAGTTTGTGCTGAGGTGAATCCAAAGATCACAAAAATCCGTCACGAGCAGAAATGGGTAAATGAAATTCATGAAAATCTTGATGAATTAGTAGAAAGAGTAAGAAAAGCTCAGGACAATAAGGAAACAGTTTCTTTAGCCTATTTGGGAAACATTGTTGAGGTCTGGGAGAAATTTGATCAGGAGAATGTAAGCATTGATATCGGCTCTGATCAGACTTCCCTTCACAATCCTTGGGCGGGAGGATATTATCCTGTCGGACAGAGTTTTGAAGAATCCAATACAATGATGGCGGAAGATCCGGAATTATTTAAAGAAAAAGTTCAGGAAACACTGAGAAGGCATGCCGCTGCCATCAATAAATATACAGAAAAAGGAACGTATTTCTTCGATTACGGAAACGCCTTTTTGTTAGAAGCATCCAGAGCCGGGGCTGATGTTATGGCGGAAAATCCTACATTAGGAAGAGAATTTAAATTTCCTTCGTATGTTCAGGACATCATGGGGCCGATGTGCTTTGATTATGGTTTCGGGCCATTCCGATGGGTTTGTACATCCGGAAAACCTGAAGATTTACAAAAAACGGACGAAATTGCCTGCAAGATCCTGGAAGAGATTCAACAGAATTCTCCTGAAGAGATCCAGCAGCAGATGAAAGATAATATTCAGTGGATTAAAGGGGCGCAGGAAAATAAACTGGTCGTTGGTTCACAAGCAAGAATTTTATATGCCGATGCAGAAGGAAGAATGAAAATCGCTGAAGCCTTCAACCAAGCTATTAAAAATGGAGACATAGGACCTGTCGTTCTGGGCAGGGACCATCATGATGTTTCCGGAACAGATTCCCCTTACAGAGAAACCTCCAATATCTACGACGGATCTAGATTTACGGCGGATATGGCGATTCATAATGTGATTGGTGACAGTTTCCGTGGCGCAACCTGGGTTTCCATTCACAACGGTGGCGGAGTAGGCTGGGGAGAAGTGATCAATGGTGGTTTCGGAATGTTGCTGGACGGAAGCAGTGAAGCCGACAGGAGATTAAAATCAATGCTTTTCTGGGACGTAAACAACGGAATTTCAAGACGAAGCTGGGCCAGAAATGAAGGCGCTGTTTTTGCCATTAAGCGAGCCATGGAAGCAGAACCGAACCTGAAAGTAACGTTGCCGAACTTTGTGGATGAGAGCCTGTTTTAAATGTTATTAATGAACCGACAGCTTTTCCTTTTAATACTATTGTTTCCGATGCTGCTTTTCTCACAAAAAAAGCTGGCGGGAAATTACAATAAAAAATACGGAATCTTCACGACAAAAGATGAAGACAGCATTTATTTTGTCGACAAATTCAGGTACGGGAAAGGTATATTTTGTAATAAAGCTTACCTTGGCTCTGTAACCTATTATGACAATAATGTAACAGTTGAAAGCCCTGACAAATGCGGTCTCATAGATGAGGCCGGTAAGATTCTGCTGTCCAGAGATTTCGAAAAAATCACGATCGTAAATGATTCTGTTGTCAAACTGAGAAATAATGATAAACACTGGCTGTATAATACTAAATACGGAAAAGATATCTCTGAAAAATTCAGCGTAATTTCTTATTTTCAGGATAATAAATTTACCCTGACCCATAATAGAAAGTTTTACGGGATTATCGATCTGAACGGAAATGAAATATTAAAATGTGAATATACCCAGGTACTCCCTTATGATAAAGATGTCATCATCGCAGAAAAGGATCTCCGTTACGGATGTTTTACCCCAGAGGGAAAAGCATTACTGCCCTTTGATTATCAGAATATAAGCAGCAGTGAACATTTTATTTTCGCAAAGAAAGAGGGTCAGTTTGAAATTTTTGATAAGGCAGGAACTGCGATTACGCATATGAGTGCAAAGACGATAAAGGAACTTAATGAAAACACCCTTGCCATAGGAGAGAACGACAGGGTTTATATGTACGATCTCATCAGCAAAAAAAGAATTTCAACCCCAACTTATCTTGATCTTGCTGTATCTTATTTTGATAAAAACAGGAATATTCACTTCCATGCCTATGAGAAAGACGGGTTGTATGAGCTGAGATCCGGGTTTGTAGATCGTGACGGCAAAATTATTTTACCGCTGGATTATAGGATCGGCAATTTCCGGGAAGGCTTTGCGACTGTAGGAAAGAACGGGAAATATGGTTTTATTGATGAAAATAAGAAGATGGTTATTCCGCTGAAATTCGAAAGGGTATGGAACTTTTTTGACGGCGTTGCCAAAGCCATTTATAACGGAAAGAGCGTTTACGTGGACACAAAGGGTAACATACTGTTTGAATCTGACATTAATCCTGAAAGCATGAAGGAATACATCGGTTTTTTCTACGAAGGAATGGCCATAAAAACAAAAAACGGAAAATTCGGTTTTGTTGACAAGGCTGGAAAGGAAATCATTCCGTTGGTTTATGATCAGGTGCATGAATTCAGCAGTGGTTCTGCGCTGGTCCGTAAAGATAACAGGTATTATTTTATTGATAAAAAGGGAAAACGAATTGAATAGTTATTGCAGTATACGGATTGATAATCTGGTCTTTACAGACGGATAGATATCCTCCGGTTGGTTTAATTTTAATGCTGTAGCATCCCGTCCTTTGAGTAGGTTTTAAAAACTGTATCAAGAAGTCATTGAATAGGTATAACCAAATTTGAGGAGGTTTTTTTTATTGGGAAGGCGTTTTTTCGCTTTCAACGAGTCATGAAAGCATACCTTAACCTTAAAGTAACGCTTCCTGATTTTGTAAATGAGAGTTTGTCTTGGACCATCGTCATTGCGAGGAGGAATCGACGAAGCAATCTATTGATTGAAATATATACTTGAGATTGCTTCGCCTTGCTCGCAATGACTGAAAATATAAACCTGATGTGATGCAGGTTTCTTTGTTTTTGTCTTCATACTTTTACCAGCATTTGCTCGTACCTTCGATTATTAACGTTTTTTGGTTCTAGAGTTACCGAGATTGGGATCACAGGCAGATAATCCTGTTTTCTTATAGATTTCTCTTCTTCTTTCTTCTTCTATTTTTTCTTTTGATAAAATAGGTGGATTGTTCTCTTTTTTATTGGGACGGGATATGGAAATCGTGTTATGAGATTTATTATTCGGTTGGCTAGGTAACCATTTATTTCCACAATTTAAACAATGTACTTCAATTTTGTTTGATCCAACTGCTCCTGAAATAATACCTAGTGGTCCAGCCACAAAAATTCCTGCTAAAGCTTTTCCAAAGCCAAATCCTTTCTTTTGTGAAGTTATTTGTTCCGAATTACATTGAGGACATTTTATATTCATATTTAAAGTTTTTAATTTTTTCTTTGATTAGTTTTTAATGATACTCTATGATTAAGTAGTTGTAAAATTAGATTTTAGTATTTATTTTTTTTTGTGGAAAACCATAATCAAAACTATTAATACTTCTAAAGATATTATTTAAGACCTAGATTTAAGATATTTCCTATATTTGTAGAATAAACCGATACTAAAAAACATAAAATAATGATAGCAGAAATAGAAAAATATATCGAGATCAAGAATAATATTGATGAGATTCTGAAAGGTTCTCCCTTCAAAATGTCTTATATTATTGAGAAATCGGGAATTAAGAAGCCTACCTTTTTCAAAAAATTAAAGGAAAAAAGATTTACACCGGAGGAGCTTTTGGTCATTTCTAAAACAATAGAAGTCAGAGAATGGTGCAATGAAACAAAAGAAGAAATTTTGGAATCTACCAAACGTTCTGAGGATGATTTTCAAAACGGGCGGGTTCATGATTATCATGAGGTGATGGAAGCATCAAGGTTACGGTTAGAAAAATACAGGAATGCAAATAAAATTTTCTGATGAATCACTTTCCGATTTACAAAATGTAGAAGAATTATCTTCTTAATACCTGGAATGATACAGTTTTAAGCGATTTTCTCATCAAGCTGGATGAAATTATTCAAATAATCTGTGAAGGAAATATTGTGTTTCAAAAATATCAAAATACCAAATATCATAAAATTTTAGTTACAAGACACAACACACTTATTTATATCGTCGAAAATGATATTCTGAAAATTATCCGCATTATACAAAACTTTCAAAACCCTGAAGAAAATTACGAATCACTGAAATAATACGATCAAAACATGAGAAACCTAGGAATCATCGGTTGTGGCTGGTTAGGCAGCCATATGGCAGAAAGATTATCCAACCGATATGAAATTTTTGCAACGACCACCTCCGAATCTAAAATAGAAGAATTTAAAGCCAAAGGATATCATCCAACAGTGGTTGATTTTCCAGATCATCTTTCTGAAGAAATGAAAGAGTGGGAGGTCGCATCACAATTGGATGCCATTATTATCACAGTTCCGTTTTCCGGAATTCGTGGCGCGCAGGTTTCAATGGAAGGTAGGCAGCAGAGTATGTTGTCATTTCTCGGGGATTATAAAGGGCAGTTATTTCTGATGAGTTCCACGGGAGTATATCCCCAGAGCGAAAAAGAATTTACCGAAGATGATCAGCCCGCAGAAAATGTACCCAGCGAAAGCTTTATGACCAATAAATTCCCGCATACCAACGTTTTAAGGTTAGCAGGATTAATGGGCGATCAGCGGTTGTTGAAGAATTACAATATCTCCGGTTTGGATCAGTTGGTGAATCATATTCATTATGCAGATATTGTTTCAGTGGTGGACAAAATGCTTGACATTCAATCGCAGTCTAAAGTATATAATGTGGTGGCGCCTATTCATCCGGATAAACAAGAGATCATCAATGCGCAGAAGGATGTACCGTATTCAGGAGAACGAACACCAAAAGGACGGTTGATTTCTCCTGCAAAATTAATTTCAGAATTAGATTTTAAATTTCAATATCCTGATCCTAGATATTTTCATCTTGTGAATACGTCTGAATAACATAAAACCTGCGGAGAAGCAGGTTTTTTTGGGTATTTATTATTAAGAATTATTTTTTTCAATACATTGCTTCCACCATTTTTGTTTGAATTTTCATCATTCGTGCCACCTGTGCAGAACTTAACTCGTTGTCGTTTTGAGCTTTTTCCATGCTTTCTTGCAGGTTAACCGCTTTTTGCATCATAGAGGGATATTCTGTTAATGCACTATGATCTCCATTTTGAGCTTTCTTATAAAACTGTATATACTGCGTTACATACTCTTCATAATCATCCAACATTTTGTCGTAGTTACTGCTTCCTGTTGAAGAGACAGTTTCCCTGTTATTTTCATAGGAATCATCTGATGCTAAATGATCTGAATTCTCATTTTGTACGGTCTCGAAATTTTCTGTAGTATTTTGTTCAACCGTAGCAGTGCCGGATCGTACAGATAAATCGGCATCGTTTTTTTTGTCTTTACTACAAGCTACTATAGAGACTGTTGCAGCAATGGTAAAGATTAATAAAATTGTAGATTTCATGATTACGTTGGTTTTTCCTGGTTTATGCCCTTCAGCACTAAGACGTCAAATTGGAAAATGGTTTATATTAGGTTTACCCGCCTGTTAAATTATTTTTTTCAAAAGTAAATCGTTGGTATGAATATCAATGATGGGAAACCGTATTTTGAAGTTTTTTTGAAAAAAACAGTATAAAATTCGAGGCGAAAGTGATATCGGTAATAAGATAATTTTAGTCCTCTTCCAACCCTTTTCATATTTCCTGCATCTTTACATAAAAAGACAATATGAAAATTACGATATCAAAACCCTGTCATGAAAACTGGAACATGATGACGCCGGAAGAGAAAGGAAGATTTTGTTCGGTTTGCTCAAGAACCGTCCAGGATTTTACGGATTTTTCCGATGAAGGACTTTTAAACAGTATGAATTCCGATGAAAAAATATGTGGCAGGTTCAGAGAAGACCAGTTAGGCAAAAATTTAAGCTTTTCAGTCACAAGTAAAATAGCATTAGGTTTATTGACAGCTACAACAGCGGTAACAACAGCAAATGCACAGGAATTAAAAAATGTGGAGGTAAAGAAAGTTGACTTTAAGAAAGGAATAGACGGGGTGGAAGTAATCGGAGGCACTCTCAGTAAAACCATGTGGTTAGGAATGCCCAGCATAGAAGATATTGAATCTACACAGCCTCTGATCATGCTTGATCATAAAAAGATCTCTGAAGCTAAAATGAAGAAAATAAAACCGGAGAATGTAAAAAGTATAAAAGTTCTTTCTGGAGAAGGTGCCGGAAAAATTTACGGAAAAGCCGGGCAATACGGGGTTATTGTTATTGAGAGTAAGAAGTAATCATCAGAATGGTTGGTAAAATATCTGCGGCGATCGAAGATCGCCGCAGATATTTTTATTTTAAATTAAGTTTTATTTATTTAACCGCTTTAATAGCCGCTTCATAATTCGGTTCCTGCGAAATATCGGCCACCTGTTCTTCATAAACAATTTTTCCGGAAGGATCGATTACTATTACCGCTCTGCTTAAAAGTCCTTTCATAGCAGAATCGGTAAGCTCCACACCGTATGTTTTTCCAAAATCAGAACGGAAATCGGAAAGCATTACTACATTTTTGATCCCTTCAGCACCACAAAACCTTTTTTGAGCGAATGGTAAATCTTTAGAGATACAAAGTACCGCCGTGTTGGGAAGGCTGGCAGCATCTTCATTAAAATGACGGACAGAGGCCGAACAGACGCCCGTGTCGACGCTTGGAAAAATATTAAGAATCAGATATTTTCCTTTATAAGACTCCAGAGTCTGCTCCTTCATGCCGACATCAGTTAATGTAAATTTAGGAGCCGCTTTATTAACTGCCGGTAATGTACCATAGGTATGCACCGGTTTTCCGCCCATTAAAACGGTATTGGCAGATTTGGAATTTTGTGCAAAGGTGAGCACCGTGAAAAATAATGAGGCGCTGAAAAATAATTTTGAAAACATGAACTTTATTTTTTAAGGTTTGAAATTAGATGGTGATGGATCTGGAAATCCTGGACTTTTAGATGATCTGAATATTTTAAAGTTAAACGTTCCTGATATAAAAAGCTAAGCAAATGTATCCATTTTTAAAATACAGAAGATTAATTTTAATTCAAATGCCTATCCATAGAGCGAATCTATTAAATGGCTCTTTTTAAAATCAAATTTTCCGTCTACCTTTATTCTATTCAAATTCTACACCTAATTAAAAAAATAAGAAGATTTATGGATTCAGTTCAAAAGCCATCATTTCATGAAATTTTTAAAAGCGAAAATGAAATTCCCGAAGAATATAAAATTCCCGAAATTCACCAGTGTGTTTATCTCTTAAACGGCGAACTCGTAGAGTGGAACGGAGATGTTCAGGATATCTATTCCCCCATCTGTATTCCTACAGAAAACGGACTGGAGAGAAAGCTGTTGGGAAGCATCCCGAACATTGGTCCCAAAGAAGCACTGGAGGTTCTTGAAGCCTCGGTAAAAGCCTATGATAATGGTCTTGGGGAATGGCCGACAATGTCTGTTGAAAACCGGATCAGGTGTATGCAGAAGTTTGTATACCTGATGATTCAGCAGCGTGATCTAATTATAAAGCTGCTGATGTGGGAAATCGGAAAAACCCTTCCGGATTCTACCAAAGAATTCGACAGAACGGTAGATTATATTAATCAGACCATCGATGCATTGAAAGATCTTGACCGTGAATCTTCCCGTTTTCAGCAGGCTGAAGGTACCATTGCCCAAATCAGAAGAGCACCGCTTGGAGTGGTACTGAGCATGGGACCGTTTAATTATCCTCTCAATGAAATTTTCACCACGCTCATTCCTGCACTCATTATGGGAAATACGATTTTATTTAAACTTCCGAAACACGGCGTTCTGGCACACTACCCTTTGCTGGAAGCTTTCAGAGAAGCTTTTCCGAAGGGGACCGTGAATACATTATATGGAAAAGGCTCTGAAATTATCACCCCGATTATGGAAAGCGGAAAAGTGAATGTTCTCGCATTCATCGGTTCCAGTAAAGTGGCCAACGGACTGAAAAAGCTGCATCCGAAAGTTAATCGTTTAAGGGCAATTTTAAGTTTAGATGCAAAAAATGCAGCCATCATTACTAAACATGCAGATCTGGATGTTGCGGTAAGCGAATGTATTCTGGGATCTCTTTCTTTTAACGGGCAGCGATGCACAGCGTTGAAACTGATCTTTGTACAAAAAGAAGTGGCGGAAGAATTTATTCATAAGCTGACGCACGCCGTTTCGGCTCTGAAAGCCGGTCTTCCGTGGGAAAAAGATGTGAAAATAACTCCGCTTCCTGAAGTAAATAAACCACCTTACCTGAAAGGATGTATTGATGATGCTCTATCAAAGGGGGCAAAGGTCCTTAATGAAAATGGGGGCTATAATGAAGCTTCTTTCGTGTTCCCTGCCGTTGTATTTCCTGTGAATAGTGATATGAAGCTGTATCACGAGGAGCAGTTCGGTCCGGTGATTCCTGTAGTGCCTTTTGAAAATATTGACGAGCCTATTAACTATCAGGTGAATGCAGACCATGGAATGCAGGTGAGTATTTTCAGTGAAGATGCTCAGGAAGTTTCCAAATTAATCGATGCATTTGTGAATCTGGTAAGTCGTGTCAATATCAACTGCCAGGCGCAGAGAGGTCCGGACGTATTTCCGTTTACCGGAAGAAAAGACAGTGCCGAGGGAACCTTGTCTGTTTTTGACGCCCTTCGCTCATTTTCAATCCGTTCTTTGGTAGCTGCTAAAATTACAGATTCCAATAAAGAATTACTGAATACGATTGTAAGAGATCATGACTCTAATTTTTTGAGTACAGATTATATTTTCTAGCCAATTGCTAATTCAATACAGAAAAGCCGCAATAAATTTCTATTGCGGCTTTTTTATAGATAATGAAACAACTATGTTGTGGTCAGAAACTCGGACAGTGCAGCATTCAGCTGATCCGGATGAGTGACGTTTAATCCGTGCGGCCCACCTTCGACAATAATAAATCTGTTATCTGCAATTCCTTCTGCTGCCTGCTTTCCGGCTGTTTCAATGGGAACAATATTATCCTTGTCGCCGTGAACGATCAGGGTCTTCACATTCACATTTTTCAGCTCCTGACGAAAGTCGGTATCAGCCCAGCTCTCTGCACATTTTACAGTGGCAATGGCATTGGCATTGGAAGAAATACTCCAGTCAAAATCCAATTGTTTCTGGCTTACAGGCTGGCTTAAAAAACCGTAATTGTAAAAGTCTTTATGAAAAGATTCTAAAAAAGTGACTCTTTCTTTTTTCAGGCTTTCCAGAATCGTATCCAGTTTTTCCTGCGGGACACCTTCAGGATTGTCATCTTTTTTCTTTACTAAAGGAATGATGGATGAAATCAAAGCAACTTTATCAATGTTTTCAGAACCGTAATTGGTCAGGTAACGTACAACTTCACCTCCTCCCATGGAAAAGCCGAAAAGAATAGCATTCTTAAGTTCCAGCTGCGTGATGAGATCATGTAAATCTGCTGCCAGGCTGTTGTAATCATAACCGTCTGCAGTAGGGGTAGATTTTCCGAACCCCCTTCTGTCATACGTAATCACCCGGTAACCCAGGTTTAGAAGTACCGGAATCTGAAGTTCCCACGATTTTCCGCTCAGAGGCCATCCGTGGACTAAAATAATGGGCTGGCCGGTTCCGAAATCTTCATAATAAATCTGAACTTTTTTTTCGGTTTCTTTTGTAATGTAAGGCATATATTTTTTTTTTTGGTGTCCTACATTAACACAAATTTTAAGCCACGAAAGTCTGCCTGTAGATTAGAGAATTAAATATCAGAGGTGTTTTCAGATCCAATTCAGGCATAATGAGATCCAATTTTCATATTTTTATTAAAATGTCTGTAACATTTTCCGGGTATTACAACTAACATGACAGAGCCTTAAGAAACCATGACGCCATCAGAACAAGAATTCTTAAATAAAATCGAAAAACATAAAGGAATCATTTTTAAGATTTCCAAGATGTACATGGATGAGAAAGATGACCGCGATGATCTTTTTCAGGAGATCACATATCAGGTATGGAAGGCATATCCAGGATTCAGAGGTCAAAGCGAATTTTCGACCTGGCTATACAGAATAGCATTAAATACAGCCATTGTCTTTCTGAAATCTGAAAAGAAAAGGAGCTTTATAGGAAACGAAGATTTTTCCAACTACAAAATAATTCAGGACGAATATGATCATGAAAAAGAGGAAAAACTGGATACAATGTATAAAGCCATTAATCAGTTAAATCCCATTGATAAAGCTTTTATTTTCTACTATCTTGAAGATTTCCCGGGCAAAGAAATTGCCGGACAGATGGGTATTTCAGAAGGGAATGTACGGGTGAAAATGAACCGCGCCAAAAATAAACTGAAAGATATTTTAAACTCAAAATAAATACTGACCTTTAAAACGACAACAATGAATATAGATGAACTTAAAAATATATGGAATGATGACATTTCGCACGAAACCCCCGAAATCAGCATGGAACATAAAAATAAAATCAATCTTCCCCTGGAAAATATGCGTAAGAACATGCGTATGGAATTCTGGTCTACCTTAGGTATATTTATCTTTGCATTTGCTCTGGTCAGCCTTTGTGAAGCCCCTTTTAAATTTAAATTTTATATCGATATTTTATTAATATCAATGGGAATCGTCACTTTTTTCTTTTTCAGTAAATTTTTCAGACTGTACAAGGAAATGAGTAATCCTGTTTTAAAAACATATGATGCACTCAAAGATCTTCTGCAGCAGCTTAATCTTAATAAGCAGTATTATCTGTCTTTTTATCTGAGCTTTGTTCCGTTTCTGGTCTGCGAACTTATTATTGTGATCGAATGTCTTCCGCACAGACAGCCGCTTTCGGATATGCGTATTGCCACAACGCTGATCTCTGCAGTATTAATAGGTCTGTTTGGATTATACCTGGTCGGAAACTTATGGTTTAGACATTTTTACGGGAAACATATTACCAAAATTCAGAATTTACTGACTGAACTGGAAAAATAACATGCTTTTCGGCGGGCTGAAAGCCCGCCGAAAAAATTTCAAACTTTCTAAAACAAAACACGACGTCTTTTAATTGAAGACAATAACCACATCGTTTCTACTGAAGATAATAAGCAGGAAATTCCCTTATTATAGAATAAAGATCTCTCCATTCAAAATAAAACGGACTTACGCTGCTCACACTTTGCATTCCCTTCTCTCTAAACAGCTTCCTGGTTCGGGTCACATGAAAATACTGGGAGACTACAATAATACTGTTGAAATGAAGCTTTGATCTGAGCTTAATAGTATTTGTAACCGTCGCTCTGGTATTGTTACCTGTATTGTCTACAGAAATTAAAGAATCGGGAATTCCCCTGGAAATGAGAAATTCTTTCATTTTATCTCCTTCATAATAGCCCTCTTTCCCTAATCCTCCGCTCACTAAAATCCTTCTGATCCGATGATCGTTATAAAGGCTGATGCCGCTTTCAAGCCGCTTTTTCAATCTGGAAGACAAGGTTCCGTCCTCATTCACTTTACTCCCGAGAATGACGGCCAGATCAGCATTCCGGCCTTTATCAGAAAGTCCGTCAGCGGTTATATAGATAGAATGAATGAAGAACCATAATGCGACTACGGAGAGGAGCAGTATAAAACACCGGAAAATAATTTTTATCATGCCTTATCTACTTATGCTTGTTTTTTTATCTCTGTCGATTTCATTTTTTATCCATTCCAGCTGGGGATCCTTTTTTTCGATAATATCCTGCATGGTCTCCCGGATGGTCACATCGGGCATGACCCCTCTTTTTGAGTTTGAAAATTGTATATTGGGCTGAACTAAAACAAGTCCGATCGGTAAATTAATATGAGAATTTGGAAGTTGCTGGTAGGAATAGAAACCTGCCACAGTACCGTCATTAGCGCCTCCGGTCTCTTCGCCCACGAGTGTTACCCTTTTATCATTTTTCAGCTTCGCCGTAATAATAGATGATGCTGAAAAGCTTCCTCCGTTGATCAGAACAAAAATCTTTCCGTTAAAAACATTTTTCTTAGGTTTTTGAAGTTTACCGGCCTTCATTTTATAATAAACTTTGCCGTCTTTCTTATACGTACTAAAGGTCTGTGCTACAACAAACGTAGGATAAAAGATACTTTTCAGGGCATAGTCCAGAGGATTGCTCTTTCTGAAATAATTAGTTCTTAAAGGACTGAATTTTGAGGTCACTTCCGAAGGTTTTATCAGAACATAAGGTTGGGGAGAGAGATAGGAATATAAATTATTGATTTCATCCAGGGCTCCTCCGTAGTTATCTCTGATATCAATAATCAGGTAGTCCGATTTTGAATTTTTGATCTTTTCAAAACTTTCCTTATAAAATTTTCTGGAATAATCACCGGAAAAACTTTTCACTTTTATATAAGCTACCGTGCTGTCCCGATCCAAAAACTTAAAATTTCTGTTGTAAGTATTGGTGAAAGCAACATAGTCATTCAGTTTCTTCTCTGAAGTTCTTTTTTCCTGCGCTTTATTTTCCTGAACATCTTTTTCGGATTTGATCTCTCTCTGTAAAGTAACGGTTTTTATCCGACCTTCATAAAGCGTTTCTATTTTGGCGCTGTTCATAAAGCCATTTTCGGCAGTATAAAAATTAAAGAATATATCTTTCAGGAAATAGGGTTGAAAAGTAGTATTGAATCCATCACTGCTGATTAATCTTCGGTATTTTTTTACATATTCCGAAGCCGGAATGTTGTTGATAGATAAAACTTCCGTTCCGGGCTTTATATCTTCGATAGAATCCTTATTTTCTACAATATATAAATGATCATCCTGCACGAAATATCCAAAACGGCTGAACATCCCTTTCCTGGCATCTAACGATTTGATTTCTCTTCTGGTCAGTTTCCTTCTCGGAATTCTCAACGAAAGATGTCCCTCCCTGATATTGGCAATAACAGGCTGGAGTTTAAAATAAAACTGAATAGGAGTGAGCGGCTCGTGAATCGTTTTTTTCAGGCTGTCAAACTGGTGATCCAGTTTTTCTTTAGAAATATACCAATACAGCCTGGGATGCATCTCTTTCAGCTTAGTATACGTAAAATCCACGTCCTTCTTCAGCTCTTCAACAGAAATACAGGAGGTTCTTTGCTCATTATGTTTCCTGACAGATGAACAGGAAGCCAGCAACAGAATAAAAAATAAAAGTGAATAATTATTTTTCAAGATTGTGATTTTTTGTCGTGCAAAATTAATAAGATTAAACAATTCTTTCATGAAATTGATGATAAAATTCTTCAGAAGGTCCTATAAATTTACTTAAAAATAAAGGTTTAATACTTTCAGATCGTCATATAATATTAAAGTTATAAATTTAAACCAATTTTGTAAACATGATATACGCCATTATCGCCATCCTGGCTTTAGGATTTTTATTATATATTGTAATCACGGGACAGCCTGCGTTCGGAGCACAACCCAAAGGAAAAAGATTGGCGAGAATGAAAAAATCTCTGCATTATAAAAACAATCAGTTCCAGAATCTCAGTTATACACCGTCTGTAGCAGAAGGTCACAGTATGCCGGAGGTGATGTATGACTTCTTTTTTAAGAAAAAAGATCCCTATCTGAAGCCTCACAAAAACGTTCCGGCAATTCATACGGATCTTAAGGCTATTCCGAAAGATCAGGATGTTTTTATCTGGCTCGGCCACTCTTCATATTATATTCAGACCGATGGTGTTTCTTTTCTTATAGATCCTGTTTTAAGTGCGTATGGTTCACCTTTCAAATATTTTAATAAAGCATTTGCCGGAGCGGATGTTTTTAAGCCTGAAGATATTCCCGCTTTAGACTATCTTGTGATTACGCACGATCATTATGATCATCTTGATTATCCCACTGTGAAAGCCATCAGAGAAAGGGTCGGGAAGGTAATCTTACCGTTAGGTGTAGGAGCGCATCTTGAAAGATGGGGATATTCTGAAAGTCAGATTATTGAGGAGGAATGGGGTGATAAAGCAGATCTTAAAAACGGGATCATCATAATTTATACCCCCGCAAGACATTTTTCCGGCAGAAAAATCAGCAGAAACCGGACGCTCTGGACGTCCTATGTTCTGGAAACACCTACAAAAAAGATATTCTTAGGAGGCGACAGCGGATACGATACTCATTTTAAAATGATTGGTGAACAATACGGTCCATTTGACTATGCCATTATTGAAAACGGACAGTATAATGAAGCATGGAAATATATCCACGCATTGCCGGAAGACGTTATTCAGGCAAGCCTGGATGTGAACGCCAGAAATATTATTCCCGTACACTCTTCAAAATTTGCATTGGCATTACATCCCTGGAACGAGCCACTGAAAAAAGTGACAAGCCTTGGAAAAGCGAAAAACCTTCATGTCCTGACTCCCATGATTGGTGAGCCCGTAGATTTAAACAAAAGAGATCAGGTGTTTTCTGATTGGTGGGAAGATGATTATTAATTCAGGCATGCCAGATGTCTTTATACCGCACAGGATGATTTTCAAATTGCTGCCTTACAAAATCACATTCCGGATCTACCAGTAAGTCTTTTTCCTCGGCATAACGCACGAGCTCGTCCAGAAGCATCTTGGCGTAGCCTTTGCCTTCACGTTCTTCGTCGAGTTTGGTGTAATAAACGGTCAATAGTTTACCATCAATTTCGATTGACATATAGCCTGCTTTTTTTTCATCAATTAACATCTGCAACTCATCCTGATATGGAGATACTTCAAATTTTATATTTTCCATAATGATTGGGATTTGATTAGTTATTCTATTGGTGTTCAGAATTATGATGTGAAATTCTATCTTAAAATTACAAATTTAAAATCAAATTCGAAGATTAATTATCCTGAAAAATAAATTTTATGAACTGTATCAGAGAAACACTAATCATTACCTGTTAATTCGCATGTTAAGCTATGATAATGACTTCTGTTATGAGATGCAGATGAAACTTGTAAAAATAAGTTGTAATAATGATAAAATCTCCGTAATATTTTTAGCATCATGAGAGGTTTTCAGACGTATTGGCATTTAAATTGGAAAATCAATAGTAATTAATTTAAAATTACGACGACATGAAAAAGATATTCATCACAGCACTCCTTATAGGAACTTTTACTTTAAGTTATGCACAGTCAGATTATTATAATGATTACAGAAGAAGCATTTCGGATATTAACTGGCAGACGGTCATCGGTGATTTAATATTATCCAAGACTCAGGCCAGCCAGATCTTTGCTTTAAATGACCGGTATGACGACTATAATTCATGGAATAAAACATATGGTCATAATCCTGACCGCTGGCGGGAGGACCGATACGCACAACTGGAAAATATTTTGGGAAGAGAGAAGTACCAGAAATTTAAAACAAAATATTATAAAGGTCAGAATCCTGTAGCAGTTTACAACCGGAATAAAAATAATGACACTGGAGATCAGCAATGGAATAAAAAGGGCAACAAGCATCATTCTAAGCAGAAAAACAAACATCATTAATCAATTTAAGGGACCATATTAAATGAATGGCTGATCAGACGATCAACTTTTCTGTTTATTTCTCTATTCGGGAATAAAAAATTCAGCAAGCCGCTAAAAATTCTCTTCGTTCACCCGAAAAATCTCATCTGTTATAAAAATCGCAGGTAATGCCGGTTTCATAAGCTGATCATATTATTATCAGCAGCCATTATTTTTTTTGAAAGTATTGTTTGAATTTTATAATTTTGTAACATGGAATCTAACGAAACAGTTAAAGGTTTTTATCAGCGTGTAGGCCTGCAATGTATAAAAACACCCGGAGTAGGGCATTTTAATGTGTTTTCACGTGAAAATTGTTCTTTAATTACCCCTTACAGCAGAAGAGATTATTATAAAATCTCATTAATCATAGGAAAAGGCAAGCTTCATTACGCCGATAAATGGATTAATGTAGACCGTCCGGTACTGTTATTTTCCAATCCTGTCATTCCGTACTCCTGGGAAGCAGATGATCCTGACCAGACCGGTTTTTTCTGCCTTTTTACAGATCAGTTTGTGCATGAAGGAAACCGCTTGGGCAACCTTCAGGATTCACCGGTTTTTAAAATAGGAGGAACTCCGGTTTTCTTTATTAATGAAGAACAGCAGAAGACGGTGGCAGATATTTTTATTAAGATGATGACTGAAATTCAGTCCGATTACTTACATAAATATGATATGCTCAGGGCCTATCTGCATCTTCTCATTCACGAAACCATGAAGATACAGCCGGCAGAAAACTTTGAGCCTTATCAGAATGCATCACAGCGTGTTGCTTCTTTATTTATGGAACTTCTGGAAAGACAGTTTCCGATAGACAGTCCGGAAAGATTTCTTAAACTGAAAACTCCTACTGATTATGCTGATCATCTTTCTATTCATGTCAACTCGCTCAACCGTTCTGTCAAGGAGATTACGGGGAAAACGACAACACAGCAGATTACTTCGCGGATCATCCAGGAAGCCAATGCCCTGTTGAAACATACAGACTGGAACGTATCTGAAATTGCCTATGGACTGGGATTTGAGGAGCCTGCCTATTTTACCAATTATTTTAAAAAGCAGACGGGAATGACCCCAAATACAGTCAGAACCTCACTTGTTTGAATTTTATAATTCTTCGTTTGAATTCTATATTACATCCGAAGAATTCCTGTTATAATTTTGTCCTGACAATTTAAAACCAAAAATCATCATGAAATTTAGAAAATTAGGAAACACAGGAAAGCAGCTGTCCGCTATTGGTTTGGGATGTATGGGGATGAGTTTTGCTTACGGGCCTGCAGACGAGCAGGAGAGCATCAGCACCCTTCATAAAGCGCTGGATCTGGGCGTCAATTTCTGGGATACTGCCGATATGTATGCCAATGGCGAAAATGAAAAACTCATTTCAAAGGTTTTAGTACCCAATCGGGATAAAATTTTTATTGCCACCAAATTCGGCTTCAGATTCAAAGATGGAACACCAGGTCACAGCGGGGCTCCCGGAACTTACTTTGACGGATCGCCGGAATGGATTAAAAAAGCGGTAGACCTGAGCCTTCAGAGATTAAAAATCGATGAAATAGATCTTTATTATGCACACCGTGTTGATCCGAATGTGCCTGTTGAAGAGACGGTAGGAGCAATGGCTGATTTGGTAAGGGCAGGAAAAGTAAAATACCTGGGATTATCAGAAGCGTCTGCTGAATCCATCAGGAAAGCTAATAAAATTCATCCGATTACAGCATTACAATCAGAATATTCGATATTAACCAAAGATGTTGAAAAAGAAATTTTACCAACGATCAGGGAACTCGGAATTACCCTGGTTCCGTATTCGCCGCTCGCAAGAGGTCTTTTTGCCAATATCCATGAAGTACAGAAGCTCGGAAATGACGACTTCAGAAAATCGTTACCACGATATCAGGAAAAATATTTGGAGAATAACAGAAATCTGGCCAAAGAAATTAATGACTTTGCAGCTTCCAGGGGAGTCAAAGGAACACAGATGGCTCTGGCCTGGGTCCTGAATCAGGGAGAAGATATTATTCCGATTCCCGGGACAAAAAGAATTACATACCTGCAAGAAAATATTGCAGCCACTGATATTGAACTTTCACAGTCAGATTTGGATACCATCGATGCGATTCTAAAAAAATACCCGGATACCGGGGAGCGGTACAGTGAAGGTTCTATGAAATTAGTCAATAATTAAAATAAAAATAAGCTTCCTGAATAATTTCAGGAATTCATGAAAAGATTGAATGACAGGAATGAAAACTCTCAAAGAAAAAAATCAGTTAATAGCCACGGTTCTGGCTTTTGCCGTTATTCCGATGTCGGGATTGGCAACGGATATCTACTTACCGTCGATGCCGAGTATGGCAACAGAATTACATCAGCCGGAAAGCAATATTCAGCTTACACTCTCCATTTTTTTAATCAGTTACGGACTGACCCAGTTTTTTGCCGGAAGCATTGTCGATTCTTTTGGTAGGTACAGGGTTTCTATGGCATCACTGGCTCTGTTTGTAGTCTCTTTTTTAATTACAGCGACCACTCAGAATATTTTCGTGATCTATGCCATGAGGGTTTTGCAGGGAATTTTATCAGGATTTGCTGTCGTTTCAAAAAGGGCATTTTTTGTCGATGTGTATGAAGGAGAGGAACGGAAGCATTACCTTAGTATTATGACGATCGTGTGGTCGGTCGGGCCTATTGTCGCTCCGTTTATCGGGGGATACCTCCAGAAAATCTTCGGATGGCAGTCTAACTTTTATGTTCTGGCAGCATACAGCTTACTGCTTCTGATTCTTGAATTTTTATTCTCCGGGGAAACGCTGAAAAAAAGAAATCCTTTTCATATTGAATTCCTGATGAAAGAGTATGAATCGATGTTTAAAGCGAAAGATTTCTTTTACGGAATGCTGATGTGCGGATTGAGTTACTCCATGATCATGTTCTTTAATTTATGCGGATCATTCATTATTGAACATAAAATGGGGTATTCGGAAGTTGTTGCAGGTTACGTTTCATTAATTCTGGGATTTGCCTGGATGACGGGCGGATTCTTGGGAAAAGCATTAATTAATAAAGCATTTCTGCCGAAGATCCGTTATGCCAATTTTATTCAGTTGATTTTAATTGTTGTAATGTTTTTGGCCTCTTATTTCTCAAATAATATTTACAGTCTGGTAGCCTTTGCCTTTCTGATTCATGTGACCGCAGGGTTTATTTTTAATAATTATTTTTCCTACTGTATCGGAAGATTTCCGAACTCTGCCGGAATTGCCGGTGGTCTTACCGGAGGAGTCGCCTTTATTATCACCTCAGCGATCAGTTACGGTATCGTTGCAATACTCAAACCTCAGGTTCAGTTGCAGGTGGCAGAAGGCTATTTTGTGCTGGGAATATTGGGGCTGTTTATTTTAAGCATGATTAAATTCAGAAAGGCACATGCCTGATTAATCTTACAAGTTTATATTTTAATACATATTTTCATCATAAATCCTCCCGGAGAAAAAGGGGAGGATTTATTTTTTAACATAAGAAAACTGAAAAGTTGATATTTGTTTTTATGAGAGACGATAGAATAAGATTTTTACTTTAATCTGTATTAAGTTTCTTCAAAATCAATTCCTGATGGTATATTTTCAGGAAATCCTGCCGCTGTAAGTTCACTCTGTAATGTTTATATTCAAGCCGGGAAGGAGATTGAAAATAATGAGTCTGACCTGGTCGTTTTGAAACGAAAAACTAAATATGCTGAGCATGTCGAAGCCTATTTATGAGTCGATATCCGGTTTAAATAAGAATTTAATACAGATCGATTTAAACTCAGTAGATTTTTAACCTGGTAAAGTATGGCAATTTATTATTAAGAGACAAAAAAGGCTCCTTTTTAAAAGGAGCCTGCATTTATATCAGAATTGAAATTAAATTCCGTCAATGATTTCATTTAATACAGTACTTGGCCTCATGGCTGCATACGTTTTGTAAGTATCCGTTTTGAAGTATCCGTCAATCTGTTGAGGTTTACCCTGCGCACCGATTAATTCAGCATTGATGACTTCTTCATTTTCCTTCATCGCTTCTGCAATCGGAGCAAATTGTTTAGCCAGTTCAGCATCAGCTGTCTGATTCGCCAACGCTTCAGCCCAATACATCGCCAAATAGAAGTGAGAACCTCTGTTATCGATTTGTCCTACTTTTCTTGCAGGAGATTTATCCGTTGCTAAAAATTTGGCATTTGCTTCATCCAGAGCATCAGCCAGAACCTGGGATTTTGTATTCCCCTGAGTTTGTGCCAAATGTTCCAAAGAGGCCTGTAAAGCAAGGAATTCACCTAGAGAATCCCATCTTAAATAACCTTCCTCAATAAACTGCTCGACGTGTTTTGGAGCAGAACCTCCTGCACCTGTTTCAAATAAACCACCGCCGTTCATCAGCGGAACAATGGAAAGCATCTTGGCAGAAGTTCCGAGCTCAAGAATAGGGAAGAGATCCGTTAAATAATCTCTCAGTACGTTTCCGGAAACAGAAATCGTATCTTTTCCTTCTCTTGCTCTTTTCAATGTTTCGGTCATGGCATCTTTTACATCGAGAATCTTAATGTCAAGTCCGTTTGTATCGTGATCAGCCAGATATTTTTCTACTTTTTTAATGATCTCTCTGTCGTGCGCTCTGCCTTTATCTAACCAGAAAATAGCAGGCGTATCAGATAATCTTGATCTGTTTACGGCTAATTTTACCCAATCCTGGATCGGAGCATCCTTAGTCTGGCACATTCTGAAAATATCTCCTTTTTCTACTTTCTGAGAAAGAAGAACGTTTCCTGCTTCGTCCTGAACTTCAATTGTTCCTTCATCAGCTGCCTGGAAAGTTTTGTCATGAGAACCGTATTCTTCAGCTTTCTGAGCCATCAAACCAACGTTCGGAACAGAGCCCATCGTGGTAGGATCCAATTTTCCATGCGCTTTCATATCATCAATAACAGACTGGTAAAATCCTGCATAAGAACGGTCCGGAATGATACAAACCGTATCTTCTTCTTTTCCTTCCTTGTTCCACATTTTTCCTCCGCCTCTTACCAAAGCTGCCATAGAAGCATCAACGATGATATCGGAAGGCACGTGGAAATTGGTAATTCCCTTATCAGAGTTTACCATCGCCACTCTTGGTCCGTTGGCTAAAGCAGTCTCAATATCCGCTTTAATATCCGCTTCCTGGGCATTTCCTTTGATTTTATCGAAAAGATCAGCTAAACCGTTGTTGGGATTAACATCTAAGGACTTGAAAGTATCTGCATATTTGGTGAAAACCTCTTTGAAGAATGTTTCTACGATTGCTCCGAAAATGATCGGATCAGAGATCTTCATCATCGTCGCTTTCAGGTGAGCAGAAAGAAGGACGTTTCTGTTTTTTGCCTCCTCAATAGCCTGCTGGACAAAAGCTCTGAGTGCATTTAAATTCATTACAGAAGAATCGATCACTTCTCCGGCCTGAAGACCTGCAAAATCTTTTAATAAATTTTCGGCACCATCATTTCCTTTGAAAACGATTTTATATTTTGTAGCATTTTCCAGCGTTGTCGAAGTCTCAGTCCCGTAAAAATCTCCGTTGTCCATATGAGCAACGTCGGTTTTACTGTCTGAAGCCCAATCTCCCATTCGGTGAGGATTTGCTTTTGCATAATTTTTAACAGCTTTTGGAGCACGTCTGTCAGAGTTTCCCTCTCTTAATACCGGGTTTACGGCACTTCCCAATACTTTGGCATATTTCGCCTTAATAGCTTTCTCTTCCTCATTTTTAGGCTCTGCAGGATAATTGGGAACTGCGAAGCCTTTAGATTGCAATTCGGCAATAGCTGCATCCAACTGAGGCGCTGAAGCTGAAATATTGGGTAATTTGATAATGTTTGCATCCGGTTGAGTTGCCAGCTGGCCTAATTCAGCCAAAGCATCACCGATCTTCTGATCATCTTTCAAAAATTCTGGGAAGTTTGCTAAAATTCTTCCTGCCAAAGAAATATCCGGAACTGCGATCTCAATATTAGCTGATTTCGTAAAAGCTTTTACAATCGGTAAAAACGAGTGTGTTGCCAACATTGGAGCCTCATCCGTAAGGGTGTAATAGATTTTTGATTTGTCTGACATTATACTGTTATTTATTATTTGATTTTTAAAGTCCCACAAATTTAGTGATTAAGATTCTTTTTTCAACTTATTTTATATAAAAAAAGAGGCCGATGCATCTCCAAACTGAATTTAAATCACTTTCTTTTCCTGTACTGAAAGACGATCCGGAGATTGTAGCAGATGATCGGCTGTTGGAAAATGACTCTGTGCCTGCCGGACTGCCGGGGTGATATAAGCATTGATGTAAGCGAATGCTCCAAATTATAGTATGGACCATAAATTCATCTACGCAGACTTCAGTGTTTTATTTTCGTTTTAAGAATTATTTAACCATTTATTGATAAGATAATTTTCTATTTTGATTAAATTTGAAAAACATTAAAAAATTATTTATGTCAAATATTACATTAAAAGGAAATCCGGTAAACACTATTGGGAATTTACCAACCATAGGAACTACAATCAGAGATTTTGCTCTGGTAGATTCAGCATTAAATGTAAAAACGCTGCAAACTTTCGACGGAAAGAAAAAAGTGTTTAATATTTTCCCAAGTATTGATACGCCTACATGTGCCTCTTCAGCACGAAAATTCAACGAAGAAGCATCCGCACTTGAAAATACGGTGGTCATCAACGTTTCTAAAGATTTACCATTTGCTCTGGGAAGGTTCTGCGCTGCCGAAGGACTGGATAACGTAGAAACACTTTCCGATTTCAGAAGCAGTTTCGGAGATGACTATGAACTTACCATTGCAGACTCTCCGATGAAAGGATTGCTGAGCCGTGCGGTTATTGTAACGGATGCTGATAATAAAGTAGTTTACACGGAGCAGGTTTCAGAAATTGGTAATGAGCCGAATTACGAAGCAGCTTTGTCTGCCCTGAAATAAACGGGAATAAAATTTAAAAAGCCTTGCAGAATTTTATTTTGCAAGGCTTTTTTTTTGAAATTGATGAATGATTGCGTTAAAATAATGATCATCAAGAGATACACTGAAATCTATAAACAGAAAATATTGACTGAACGCATCAAAAAATTACCTGATTAAAGCTAACTTTACAAAATAAATGAAACGATCCGGAACAGCAGATTTACCCCTTCACCATGGCAAAGTGCCGCCGTGGCTGTACGAACGTATGTCAGTACTCGGACTTTCAATCATTGAGGTGATCCTAATGGATTACGGAAAAGATGAGGTTTTGCGAAGGCTTTCAGACCCGTTCTGGTTTCAGAGTTTCGGGGCAGTGATGGGAATGGACTGGCATTCTTCAGGGATTACAACTTCTGTGATGGGAGCTTTAAAACGCTCGGTCAATCCCAATTCGAAAACGCTGGGATTGTATATCTGCGGAGGAAAAGGAAAGTTTTCCAGAGAAACACCATCAGAATTACTTCAGATTGCCGATAAAACAGGGCTGAACGGAACCGAGCTGGTAAGAGCGAGCAGACTCTCTGCGAAAGTTGATAACACGGCCATTCAGGACGGCTATCAGCTGTATTTACATAATTTCATCGTTTCAGATAATGGAAACTGGAGTGTTGTCCAGCAGGGCATGCATGAATCTGACGGAACGGCAAGACGCTACCACTGGCATTCGGAAAACATAAAATCATTTATTGAAGAGCCGCACACAGGGATCAACGGAATCTCCAGAGGACAGATTCTTAATCTTACCGACTCCGGAGCTTCAGGAAACCGGAAAGGAATTCTGGACATTTCCCACACGGATTCTGCAGAGATTATGAGTGATTTTTCAAGATTAATTCTTCCCAATCATCATGATGTTCAGGCTTCTGATGTCGATTTAAGACGTCTTGGGGCACTTCTGTACGTCACCCGTGAACAGCAGCCTCAGAATTTTGAAGATTTATTGTTACTGGAAGGGGTGGGTCCCAGAACCATGCAGTCGCTGGCTTTGGTGAGCGAGGTGATTCACGGTGCGCCTTCGAGATTTAAAGATCCCGCAAGATTTTCATTTGCTCACGGCGGAAAAGACGGACATCCGTTTCCGGTTCCCACGAAGGTTTATGATGAAAGCATCCGGATCCTGAAATCAGGGATCGAAAAATCCAGGTTGGGAAACTCCGATAAATTGAAAACACTGAACAAACTTCATCAGATTATTGAAGCTACTGAAAAAGATTTTACCCCCGATTTTAATATTCAGGATGTTATAGAAGAAGAAAGGCAGAATTCATGGCGCTTTGGAGGTAAAACGATCTTTGGAGATGCCCAGAAACCTACTCAGTCAAAAGCCATCCAGCTTTCTTTGTTTTAAATCGTGAATTTTGGTTCGTACCATCTGGAATATCATAGGTCTATAAAAATATCCTGTAGAATTTAGTATTTGTCCAAAAAACTTTTCTTCAGGTCCGATAAAAATTCTATTTTTAAATCTGAAAAAAGAACATTAACCTGATGACCAACAAGGCTTTAGAAATATGCTATGATTTTCCGTTTTTTCTACAGGAAGAGCTTGAAGAAATATTTCAGGCCCATGAGAAGGTTTTTTTCAAAAAAGGAGACTGTATTCTCAAAGAGGGAAAAACAGCTAATGAATACTATATTTTAGAAAGAGGTCTTGCCCGTTCGTTTGTTAATGATTTCAATGGAAATGAAGTAACCACACACTTTTTCGCTGATCATGAAATTGTGATCGAGGTTTCTTCATTATTCCAAAGAATTCCCACGCAGGAAAATATCGTCTGCATCACAGACTGCGAATGCTGGCAACTCGATTTTGAAACTTTCCAGGAACTATTTCATAAAATTCCGAATCTCAGGGAATGGGGAAGATCATGGATGTCGCATCAGCTTTTTTTGCATAAAAAACGATCTGTAGAAATGTTTACGCTTTCTGCCACAAAACGCTATCTCAATCTGTTGGAACAGAAGCCGTGTGTTATACAGTCGGCACCTTTGAAACAGATCGCTTCCTATCTTGGCGTTACCGATACTTCTTTAAGCCGCATTCGCAAAGAATTGGTTTCTCACCCTAAGAAATTTTAAATCTTGTCTTATGGCAAGCTGATTTTCATAAAGACTCAGTAATTTCGGTTAAAAGTTAAGACTAAAAATTACAAAATGGAAATCAATCAGATCTATGTCAATCTTCCTGTTGAAGATGTTCAGGAAACAAGAGCTTTCTGGACAACATTAGGTTTTTCAATCAATGAACACTACTCAGACGAAAAAGCGATTTGTGTTGTCATGAAAGAAAACCATATCTACATAATGTTTTTAAAGAAAGACTTTTTCAGCACTTTTACAGACAGACCTGTGGCTGGAGGAGAAACTACAGACGCTTCTTGCTATCGCTGTCAACAGTCGTGAGGAAGTGGATATTATGGTGAAAACAGCGATCGAAAATGGAGGCTCAGCATATAGCGAACCTCAGGATCATGTCTGGATGTATCAAAGTGCTTTTTCCGATATAAACGGACATCAATGGGAAGTGATGTTTGCTGATGCGTCCAAGATTACAGACAAAAAATAATTATTTAATTAAAATATACAGATGAAAATTAACCAGATTTATGTCAATCTTCCGGTCAAAGATATTCAGAAAACAAAAGAATTCTGGATCAATATCGGATTCTCTGTTAATGAGCAGATTTCAGATGAGCGAGCGGTGTGCATTATCATGAGCGACCATATTTATGTGATGTTTATAACGGAAGAATATTTTCAGACTTTTTCAGAAAGGCCGGTTCCGAAAGGAGATACAACACAGGTTTTGCTTGCCATCGGGTTAAACAGTCGCGAAGAGGTGGACAAGATCGTAAACGCAGCGGTGGCGAACGGTGCTTATCAGCACGAGGAACCGCAGGATTATGGCTGGATGTATCACAACTCCTTCTGGGATATCAATGGTCATGGCTGGAATGTAACATTTGCGGATTCTTCTCAAATGCCTCAGGAATACAAATAATAACGACATCTGCATAAGAACTCAAAAAATTACAGATACTTTAACGAGTTACGCTGATTTTACCTGAAAATATAAAAAAACCTGCGTCATCCGCGTTATCTGTGAGAGAAACTAAAGCCAAGCAGGTAGTTTAAAATAATCTACCTCAGATTTATGAGATTATGCAGATTTATTAACGAAAAATATAAAAAGATCTGCGTCATCCGCGTTATCTGCGGGAAAAACTTAACGATGAAGTAGGTAGCCCAAGATAATCTCGTGCAGATCAAACATCTCAAATAAAAATTCAAACTTTAAAAATAAAATATCATGGCTAAATTAAATCCGTACCTCAATTTTGATGGAAAAGCCGAAGAAGCTTTTACCTTCTATAAATCTGTTTTTGGTGGTGAATTTCTCGGGGAAGTTTACAAAATGGGAAGCGCACCTGGAACTGAACACTTATCGGATGAAGAAAAAAACAGAGTAATGCATATCTCCCTCCCGATCGGTAACGATTTGCTGATGGCTTCTGACATTGTTCCCGGTTTTGGACAGAGGCTGGATATCGGAAACAACAATTACGTATCCATTTTTACGGAGTCCAGAGATGAGGCAGACAGGCTTTTCAAAGGTCTTTCAGAGGGAGGAAATATTGAGATGCCGATTGAAGATCAGTTTTGGGGAGATTATTTCGGAAGTTTTCAGGATCAATTCGGTGTTCATTGGATGGTGAACTATAATGAAGAATACACAAAATAATCTTATATTTAAACTAAATTAAGCAAAGGGTGGCTGAATGTGAGTTACCCTTATCACTGCATTATTAAAGATATTATATGGAACCTATTAAGATTGATATTACGATTTTAGCTCCTGTGGACAAGGTTTGGGAGTACTACAACAAGCCCGAGCATATCACCAGATGGAATTTCGCTAACGAAACCTGGCATTGCCCTTCGTCTGAAAATGACCTGAGAGTGGGGGGACTATTCAAAACCCGGATGGAGGCGAAAGACGGAAGTTTCGGATTTGATTTTGAAGGAATTTATGATGAGGTAATCCCTAATGAAAGGATAGAATATCATATCACGGATGGCAGAAAGGTCGCGGTGGTTTTTGATCAGATTGATGGCAGCACCACAAAAGTGATCATCAATTTCGAGCCCGAAAAGCAAAACTCCGTGGAAATGCAAAGAGAGGGATGGTACGCAATCCTGAACAATTTTCACAAATATGTGGAAAATCATTAAGCACCTTTTGAATCATCATGATTAACTTAATAATAATGACAAAATGTTTACGCTCTGTTTGTATCGTTAGTCATGTTGTAGAAGGAGATTTTTTACGGGGTATTATTGCGGTATCCGCAAGAAGAGCACTGGAAAAAGAGAAAATAAATTCTTTTGAAAAGTTGTCCGGCTATTCTGAAAAGGAAATTATGGAACTGAAGGGTTTCGGAAAGAATACAATGCAAAAACTGAAGATTTATATGAAAGAAAATGATATCTATTTTAAAAGTAATTAACATATAACTTGTCATTCTTAAAGGAGAATCTTTAATTTCTAAACAACAGGTGAGATTGATTCTCTTTACCCGAAATGACATTCAAAATTTAAACAATATGAATAATGATATTTTCCCATGTCTCTGGTATGACGGAGATGCAAAAGAATCTTCAGAATTTTACTGTAAAGTATTTGACGGAAAAATTACAGCAGATACTCCTGTTGTCATGAATATAGAACTTTTCGGACAAAAAATAATGCTTTTGGACGGAGGTCCGCAATTCAAAAAAAATGCTTCGGTTTCGTTTATGGTGATATGTGAAACGGAGGATGAGGTGCAGAAATATTGGGATATGCTCATAGAGGACGGAATGGCCCTGATGCCTTTGGATTCTTACTCATGGAGTAAAAAGTACGGTTGGGTAAAGGATCAATATGGGGTGACCTGGCAGATATTTTTAGGGGAGAAGCAAGGTGAGCAGAAAATTATTCCTACAATGATGTTTATTCACGGCAATAATGGAAAAGCTTCAGAGGCCATGCAATTGTATACGGCTGTTTTCCCGGACTCTGAAATTGGAAATATTTTAAGATACGGAGACGGGAGTGAAGGGCATGCTGCCGCTGAACCGCCTGAAAATATTCAGCTTGGACATTTTGTAATTAACGGATACAGTTTATTCTGTATGGATAATTCGTATGATCATCAGTTTGATTTCAATGAAGGAATTTCAATGGTGGTGATGACTGATGACCAGGAACAGACTGACAGATACTGGAATAAGCTGGTCTCAAACGGAGGGCAGGAAAGCATGTGCGGGTGGCTCAAAGATAAATATGGCTTTAGCTGGCAGATTGTCCCGAAAAAGCTGATTCAGCTGATGAGTGATCCTGATCAGGCTAAGGCTCAGAAAGTGGTGCAGGCTATGATGAAGATGCAGAAAATTATCATTCAGGATTTGGAAAATGCTTATCATTCATAAAAATTCTGACAGGATAGGAAGCGGGAGTCCCGTAATAAGTTAGTATTTCAGTTGATTCTTTAAAACTGAAAACTTCATGCTTCATTTGACTTCCTATTTTGTTTTTTCGGCTTGCTGTTTGATGTTACACAGAAAAGATGGTCTATGAAAACACAGAACAAGTCACAATCTAAGTCAAAAGTTCCTAAAGAAGGACAGCTTCCTGAGATTATAAGGAACAATTATCTGGGAAGCAGGAAATTATTAAATAAAAAGGCAGTTATTTCCGGTGGAGACAGCGGAATCGGTCAGGCGGTTGCGGTGCATTTTGCCCGCGAAGGTGCGGATATTGCCATTATCTATAAAGAAAGTGATAAAGATGCTAAAGAAACGCAGAAATTGGTTGAAAAAGAAGGGCGGACCTGTATATTATTAAAAGGGGACATCTCTAAAAAGACCTTCCGATCAAAATCCTTGGAAAAAATAAAAAAAGACTGGAAAAATCTGGATATTCTGGTCAATAACGCCGGAATTCAGTTTCCTAAAGATGATATTGAAGAGATTTCAGATGAACAGATTCAGGAAACTTTTAATGTCAATATTATTTCAATGATTGCCTTTACAAGAGATCTTCTGCCCTTGATAAAAAAAGGGGGAAGAATTATCTGTACAACATCAGTTACCGCTTACCGGGGCAGCGATCGTCTGGTAGATTATTCTGCTACCAAAGGTGCCATTACCACTTTCATCCGTTCTCTGGCTACCAATATTGCAGACAGAAAAATTCTGGTCAATGGGGTGGCTCCCGGTCCTATCTGGACCCCGCTTGTAAAAGAGACATTTGATGATGTATCTACATTCGGAAAAGATAATCCGTTAAAAAGAGCAGGGCAGCCATCGGAGGTAGCACCGGCGTATGTTTTTCTTGCCTCTGAAGATGCCAGTTTTATTACAGGAGAAATTATTCACATCAACGGAGGAGACTATGTAGGCGGATAACAGTCTGCTCAACCTTAATAAACACCACAAATATCAGTAATGGAAAGTTTAAGTTTTGAAATTGAAATCAATGCAACACCGGAAAGAGTATGGGATGTACTCTGGAGTGAAATTACTTACAGGCAGTGGACTACAGCCTTTACGGAAGGCTCTTTTTACCAGGGAACACTGGAGGAAGGAAGTATTGTTAAGTTTTTCGATCCTCATGAGAACGGAATGTACAGCCGTGTAGAAAAAAACATTCCTCATCAGGAAATGAAGTTTGTACATCTTGGGGAAATTTATGAAGGAATAGAAGTTCCGCAGGATTGGGGAGACGCCTCTGAATCTTACCTTTTGGAAGAAAATGAAGACGGAACCAAACTAACGGGAAAAATCCATACTCCTACAGAATTTAAAGAGTTTTTTGAGGAGAAATTTCCAAAAGCACTTGGAATTGTGAAAAATCTTGCAGAGAATCAGCTTTAATTCGTCTGGGTTCTTCTTTTAAAAGTTAAGTATTTCAAAATATAGTTTCTACTGATTGGTAAATACCATATCGAGAACCGAAAAAACAGTATCACAAAATTAATTATGGAAACATTATCATACGAAACAGTAATCAAAGCTCCCAAACAGAAGGTCTGGGACATCCTCTGGAATTCCGAAACATACGGACAATGGACTCAGTATTTTAATCCCGATTCTCCATCTCAAATGAAATCTGACTGGAAGGTGGGCGGAAAAACCTATTTCCTGGATATGAATGACGAAGGAATGGTTTCTACCATTGACAGTTTAGATGAGCCCAATCAGGTTATTTTTAAGCATCTTGGAATGGTCGGTAAAGATGGTACCGAGGATACCGAAAGCAGGGAAGTAAAGCAATGGAGCGGATTTTTCGAAAAGTATATTCTGATCGATTTCGACGGAAACACGAAACTGCATACAGAAGTCCAGGTCGAAAAAAACTGGGCGGATCATATAAATAAAGGTTTTATAAAAGGCCTGGAGATCGTGAAAAGTCTGGCGGAAAAATAATTTTCTGTAGATTATTACCTTAGCGGGGTTCAGTCCGGGTCTTATAAAACAATACGGTATCATGAAACTATTATCAATTCTTATCATTACTTTCATTCTGGCACTGGTCGGGACAAAACTTTATCAGGGAAGCTGGAATTTTTTATTTTCAGGAAATCTGGGGATGGCAGCTTTTATCATCTTTACGGGATTTGCGCACTTTAAATTCCAAAAGGGGATGGCGCTGATGATTCCTGACCTTATTCCCGCAAAAATGTTTTGGGTCTATTTCACCGGAATCATTGAGATTGCTGCCGGTATTGGACTGATGATTCCATCAATTCGTGAATTCACCGCAATTCTTCTGATTATTTTCCTGATTCTGGTTTTTCTGGCCAATATTAATTCTTCTAAAAAAAGAATCAATCTTTTCAAGGCAGATTATTCCGGTCCGGGAATGGGTTATCTTTATAAAGAGCGAATTCCCATGCAGATCATATTAATCGCATGGACATGGTATTTTGGAATTTATTTAAATTAAAAACCGTATTTATAATAACAAAACGGATTGTAAAAGTACAATCCGTTTTTTATTTTAAAAATGATCAGATGGGTTGTAACATTTAGTCCTTTTTAAGTGTCTTATTGAGAGATATTCATTTTAATTAAATGTAAATTGATAACCTAAGACCAAATCGATCAGACTATGAACTCTAAATTATTAACCACTGCTCACATTGTAATAACAGCCATTATGATCAACGCGCAAAGCCCGGCCTCCAAGTTACCGGGTGATCCTACACTTGTCTCTTCTAAAGCTACTTTAAATAAACTTATCTCTAACGATAAAGGAAATTTTAAATATAAAGTTGAAGATTATTTTGCAAGACCCAAAGCTTCCCAGTTTAAAATATCACCTGACGGGCAATATCTTTCCTATAAGGAAAAAGATAAGGACAGTAAGAACCATGTTTATGTGAAAAACCTGAAAACAGGAACAATCACCAAGGCACTGGAAGAAAAAGAGGATCTGATCAGAAGCTACGGATGGTTAAATAAAAAACGTCTCTTTTATACCCAGGATAAAGGAGGAAACGAAAATCTTCACTTATATGCTGCAGATATAGACGGTAAAAATCTTAAAGATCTTACGCCTTTTGACGGCGTAAAGATCGGTTTTGTCAATATCATAAAAGACACTGACTTTGCTGTGGTTACCCTGAATAAAAATAATAAGCAGATTTTCGAACCGTATAAAATTAATTTCGTGACGGGCGAAATGACCCAGCTGTTTGAAAATAAAGATCCCAAAAACCCGATTGACGATTATCTTTTTGATAAAGAAGGAAATTTAAGAGGATATAAGGTTCTTGAAAACGGACTGACTACAAAAACCTATTACAAAGATTTACAGACCGGCAAATTCAATCTTTTAAAGTCGACTGACTGGAAAGATACTTTCAATGTGATGAGGTTTAATGACCATTCAAAAAACAAAGACGAAGCTTACGTTGTTACCAACCTGGACAGCGATAAATCTAGGATCGTTCTTTATGATTTAAAGAAAAATGCCGTTATCAGAGAAGTTTATTCTAATCCCACTTTTGATGTCGGTTCCATAAGCCTGGCAGGGAAAAACAGAAATTACGAATTAGACTATATCAGCTATGAAGGTGTCAAAAACGAAACGATTCCGGTGAGTGCATTTTATAAAGAAGTGAATGAAAACCTCAGATCTGAATTTGGAGACCGGGAATTTTATGTGGTTTCTTCTGATGATCAGGATTCCAAACTTCTAGTTGTTGTAGACAGTGACAGGTTGTATGGCAAATATTATGAATACGATACCAAGACAAAAAGTATAAAACTCCTTCTGGATCTGATGCCACAGCTGAAAGAAGAAGATATGGCCGAAATGCGTCCAATCGAGTTCAAGAGTAGGGACGGGCTGACCATTCACGGGTATATTACTTTGCCAAAGGCTGTTGCAGAGGGCCAAAAAGTACCTTTGATTGTTAATCCTCACGGCGGTCCGCAGGGCATCAGGGATCATTGGGGATTCAACCCTGAAACCCAATTGTTTGCCAGCAGAGGTTATGCCACATTACAGGTTAATTTCAGAATTTCCGGAGGATACGGAAAAGAATTTCAGACCTCGGGGTACAAGCAGATCGGCAGGAAAGCAATGGATGATGTGGAGGACGGAGTAAAATATGCCATTGGACAGGGTTGGATCGATAAAGATAAGATCGCCATTTATGGCGGGAGCCATGGTGGTTATGCTACTTTGATGGGACTCATCAAAACACCGGAGCTGTATACCTGTGGAGTCGATTATGTTGGTGTTTCAAACATTTTCACCTTTTTCGATTCGTTCCCGGAATACTGGAAGCCTTACAAAGAAATGGTAAAGCAGATCTGGTATGATCTGGATAATCCGGAAGAAGCGAAAATTGCCAAAGAAGTCTCTCCTGTTTTTCAGATCGATAAAATTAAAAAACCATTATTTGTCGTTCAGGGAGCCAACGATCCGAGAGTGAACATCAATGAATCCGATCAGATTGTAAAAGCACTGAGAGCGAAAGGCTTTGAAGTTCCGTATATGGTAAAATATGATGAGGGACACGGATTCGGAAAAGAAGCCAACCGTATCGAATTATATCAATCGATGTTAGGATTTTTTGCTGAAAATTTCAATAAATAAATGTTCAGATTTATAATTAAGAAGGAAACGGAGGGTATTGTTACGCTCCGTTTTTATGTTACTGCGGGGAGAAAAGTCGCCTGCAGATGTGGTTGAAGTGATGAAATATTTCTGTTGATGCAAGGTCGTAAATATTAATAGGCGAAAAAAGGCTGAAAGAGACGGGAGATACCTTAGCCCCGATAGAAACGGTTACCCCACAGCATGCGGTGGAAAGGTTGTGGCGCGAGGAGTAGGAGTGGATAGCGGGAAACAGCTCCTTGAAGCCAGTAATAATGAAAACAGTTGATTTTTATAATCAGATCCCATACAATTCCGGTTACCAAAAGAAAAACTGACTTTTCCGGAAAATATTTTAAATTTATTAAAGTAAAATAAAAATTTCAATCGTCATAGACATATGGAGATTGTCGAAAAAATAGCAATGCCACAGAAAGAGAAAGAAAGTATCATCTCACAAACCGTTTCAAAGTACGGCGGAAAGCTGATGTCCTACATTCGTCCGAAAGTGAAAAATACGGAGGATGCGGAAGATATTCTCCAGGAAGTATGGTATCAGTTCAGTAGTCTTACCAATCTTTCCGAGATTGTAAATGTCGGCGGATGGCTGTACAGGGTAACGGCCAATAAAATTACCGACAAGTACCGGAAGAAGAAAACAGAAAATTTAGAAGACTTTGTGTATGAAGATGAAGACGGAAGTTTCTCTATAAAAGATATCCTTTTGCTGGATGAAAGTGCAGGACCGGAGGTGAAGATGTTTCAGGATGAAATCTGGAAAAAATTATTTGAAGCACTGGAGGAGCTGCCTGAAAAGCAAAGGCTCGTGTATGTAGAAAATGAGCTCAATGACAGGACCCTGCAGGAAATAGCCGATGAACACGGCGAGAATATCAAAACAATCATCAGCCGGAAAAACTATGCGGTCAAGCATCTGAGAAACAGACTGAGAAAATTATACGAAGATTTAAATAGTTAGTAAAAAGAAAGATATGAATCATAATAAACACAAAAAAGGCTGGATTTTTTTATTCTTATGTCCGCCTTTAATCTTATTGGGAGTTACCTGGATCGTGATGGCACTCTGGAACTGCCTGCTACCTGACATTTTAGGAGTGAAATCCATTACCTACTGGCAGGCCATGGGAATTCTGATCCTGAGTAAGATTCTTTTCGGAGGGTTTCATTTCGGAAAGGGCATGAAAGAATTTAAAGAGAAAAAAATGATGCGCGACAGAATGATGAGTTTATCCCCGGAAGAGAGGGAAAAATTTAAAGAAGTCTGGAGAGACAAGTGCTCAGGAGGTTTTTTTAACCGAACTAACAGAACAAACGAATAGTTTACATTTTAGAAGTAGTAAAGTAAAATTAAAATTTATTCGTCCATATAAAAAAGAAGTAGTAAAATTTAAAATTTTGAAAAAATGAAAAATTCAGTATTAAAAGGTGCTCTTGGAGCATTAGCCGTGGCCGGAGTTGCCATCATCGCTAAAAAAGCAATCGAAAGAAAAAGATTTGTAAAGGGTATTTTTGAAGAATATGGAATCAAGGAGAAATCGCCTTTCGGATTAGCAGATAAAATCAGGGAAATGGATGAAGACCAATATCAGGAACTCAAAGGGAAATTCAAAAAGGAATTTGCTTCCAGATGCGGCAGAAGACACGAAGCATTCGAAAAATAAAAGTAAACGACTTAATTAAAATGTTAATTCCGGCGCGGGAAGCTTTGCTTCCCGCGCCGGAATCTTTATTTCCCGGAAAGCACCTAAGCCGGCCTTTAGTCAGCAAGTCGGTATAAGATTGATTTCGATAATCAGCTTACAGTATTTTCTGCTTCCAATGATTTATTAGAAGCTGTTTCCAGCTTTCCGCACTCGCTATTTTTTCTCTATAAGAAAAAATGAGCTCAGACAGATGCTGCAATCTGGGCTAGGCTGCAGTCATTACATTCAGCTTCCGTCGTATTTGCTGTATGTTTCATCCTTTTGCCAGAACTGTATATGTTAATAATTTGATGTAAACAAATATGTAGCTAAATGTGACGTGAACGAATGGGGAGCAAATAACGATTGGAAAAGTTTTAAAAAGGAAACAGCGTGATCCTGTAGTAAAAAGAGGTAAGTATGCTTTGCCTGCAATAACAAATTCTTTATTTTTGTATAGTTCAATGAAAGATTACTACTATTTTCTCGGGATTTCTCATGATGCTTCTTCAGAAGACATCAAAAAAGCCTATAGAAAATTATCTTTAAAATATCATCCTGACAAAAATGAAAACGACGATTTTTTTGCAGACCGTTTTCGGGAAATTCAGGAGGCTTATGAAACATTGAATGACAAAAGCAGGAGATATTCTTATGATCAGAATTTAGAAAGTCATCAGAAAAGCTTCCGGTATCATATTCCGCCATCCATCAAAACTTTTACCGCGAATAAAATTCATGCTAAAAAAGGAGAGGAGATTATTATCAGTTGGCAGACCCAGAATGCTGATGTTGTAAAAGTATTGCCTTTTGGTTTAGAAAAACCTTATGGAGAAAGGACTTTTAAAATAACAGAATTTAAAGACGGGAAATTTCAGATTTTGCTGCATGCCACCAATTCGCTACTGCATAAGACCGTTGTTCAGGGAATAACCATTACACAGGTTTTTGAATCCGAAGGTGAAAAATTCAGAGATAGAACGGAAGAATTATTCAGATCGCAGCCAAAAACAGCAGCAAATCCAAAAGGGCAACCCAAAATTATGAGAATAATAGTGGCCGCAGTTTTATTAGTAGTGGCTATTTATTTTTTAATAAAAAGCTTTAGCAATTAAGCCAATTTTTTATTTCCGGGACATTTCTTACATCTCTTTCCTTTTTTAAATTTTTTGCAGCAGGATTTTTTGTCGCCGCAATACATTCCTTCAGTGTTCACAGAAAAAGCCGGAGTCAGAGCCGGTACTTTGAAAGGGACAATCATATTCATGCTACAAATATATTAATTTAGAATAAATATAGATAATAATTTTCGAAAAATATTTAAATGCTGATTATGATCACGTTAAGTTCTGTATAAAGCTGATTTTTTCATGGCAATTCTGTAAGACAAATTAATTAAGCTTATTGCTGAGAGATGATTTTACAGCTGATCTGACCAGGATAGTCATCAATTTTAAACAACATTACAGATCATTACTTTGATCTGAGCAAAGCAGATTGTTTTTAAAAATTTCATATTAATTTAGAAGAAAATTAGAATAAAATCCATAAAGATGGAAGTGAAAGATGAAATTAGACTTTAAGCAAGGAAAAAACGAAAACGTATTCATTTTAAAAACGATAGATAGTTTTATTTGTTATTTCCATAATTTTGTACTCTTGTACAATCATGTAAAAAATTGTATTTTTACCCATCTTTTTTTACAAACAAAATCTAATATAAAAAATGAATACAGAACAGTTTGTGAGCCGTCACATTTCCCTCAATGAAGCCGATAAACAGGCGATGTTGGAAAAAGTTGGCGTTTCAAGTATCGAAGAGTTAATTTCTCAGACCATCCCTTCTTCTATCCGTTTAGAAAAAGATCTTGAAATCTCAGAACCGCTTTCAGAATACGAAATGCTTATCCATTCCAAGGAGCTGGCATCGAAGAATACTGATTATACAAGCTACATCGGTTTTGGATATCACAATACGTTGTTACCATCGGCTATTCAGAGAAATATTTTTGAAAATCCAAGTTGGTACACCGCTTACACTCCTTACCAGGCGGAAATTGCGCAGGGAAGATTGGAAGCTCTTCTGAATTTTCAGACTGTTGTATGTGATCTTACAGGGTTTGCTTTGGCCAATGCTTCATTGCTGGACGAATCTACCGCTGCTGCAGAAGCTATGCATATGTTCTTTAATAACAGAACAAAAGATCAGAAAAAGGCCGGTGCCAATAAATTTTTTGTTTCAGATCTTGTGCTGCCGCAGACCATTTCCGTTTTAAAAACAAAGGCGGAAGGATTGGAAATCGAAATTGTAGAAGGAGATCACAAAACTCATGAATTTGATGGCTCTTACTATGGAGTTTTATTACAATATCCCGGTAAAAACGGAATCGTTTTAGATTACACAGACGATATCGTTGAATATAAAAAATTAGATCTTCAGGTGGCAGTAGCCTGTGATCCGATGGCGTTGGTGAAATTAAAATCACCTGCTTCAATGGGGGCCGACTGTGCAGTGGGAACAACTCAGAGATTCGGTATTCCATTAGGATACGGTGGTCCTCACGCGGCATTTTTCTCTTGTAAAGAAGATTACAAAAGAGATATTCCGGGAAGAATCATCGGGGTTTCCCAGGATATGTACGGAAAACGTGCACTGAGAATGGCTTTACAGACGAGAGAGCAGCACATTAAGAGAGAAAGGGCGACTTCAAATATCTGTACCGCTCAGGTTCTTTTGGCTGTCATGGCCGGAATGTACGCTGTTTATCACGGGCCAAAAGGATTGAATTATATCGCGGATCAGATCCATTTTAAAGCCAACGCTTTAAAAAACGGTCTTAAAGCTTTAGGATATCAAACGGTTGAAGAACCTATTTTTGATACTGTAAAAATCACGTTAAGTGAGGATGAAAAAGGAAGATTAATGAGAATGATGCTGGATCATAAGCTTAATCTGAACTATTTTACAGAAGGCGTTGTAAGTATCGCGATCAACGAAAGTACAACACTTGAGAAATTAAATTATCTGATGGCTTCGTTCGCGCAGTTTAAAGATAAACAAACGTTTAAATTGGAAATTAAAGAAGGATACAGCATTCCTGAAGAGAATTTAAGAAAAGACGAAATTCTTACGGAACAGGTCTTCAATAAATATCATACAGAGACAGAATTGATGCGTTACATCAAGCGTCTGGAAAGAAAAGATCTGTCATTGACGCATTCAATGATCTCTCTTGGTTCTTGTACGATGAAACTGAACGCGGCCACGCAGATGTTACCACTTTCGTGGGACAATTGGGGAGCAGTTCACCCGTTTGTACCGGTTGACCAGGCCGGAGGATACCAGGAAATGATCAGTGAACTGGAGAAAGATTTAGCTGAAATTACAGGATTCGCAGGGACCTCTCTTCAGCCGAATTCAGGAGCCCAGGGTGAATATGCAGGATTAATGGTGATCAGAGAATATCATATCTCAAGAGGTGAAGGTCACAGAAATGTAGTATTGATTCCTCAGTCTGCCCACGGAACAAACCCCGCTTCTGCAGCCATGGCCGGAATGAAAATTGTTGTGGTGAAAAACCTTGAAAACGGAGAAATTGACTTTGAAGATTTAAAGGCTAAGACAGAGCAGCATTCTGAGAACCTTTCTTGTGTAATGATCACGTATCCGTCAACATACGGGTTCTTCGATGCCAACATTAAGGAGATTACAAATCTGATCCACCAACATGGCGGACAGGTATATATGGATGGTGCCAATATGAACGCTCAGGTAGGATATACGAGTCCCGGAAATATCGGAGCAGACGTTTGTCACCTTAATCTTCACAAAACGTTTGCCATTCCTCACGGAGGGGGAGGTCCCGGAGTTGGGCCAATCTGTGTAGCTAAACACCTGGTTCCTTTCTTACCTTCGAACGCGAACATAAGAATCGGGTCCAAAGAAGCGATCGATGGTATTTCTGCAGCCCCTTACGGTTCCGGATTGATCCTGAATATTTCTTACGCTTACATTAAAATGCTGGGAACTTCAGGATTGAAAAAGGCTACTGAGCATGCGATCCTGAATGCGAACTATTTAAAAGAAATTTTAGCTGAGCATTTCCCAATTTTATATTCCAACGAAAACGGGAAAGTAGCGCACGAATGTATCGTAGATTTCAGACAGTTCAAGTCTTTAGGAATTGAAGTGGCTGATGTGGCGAAAAGACTAATGGATTATGGTTTCCATGCTCCAACTGTTTCTTTCCCGGTTGCAGGAACATTAATGATCGAGCCTACGGAATCCGAAAGCAAGTCAGAAATCGACCGTTTTGCAGAAGCGCTTATTGCCATCAAGCAGGAAATTGATGAGATTGCCAACGGAGAAGCTGATGCAGCTAACAACGTCCTTAAAAATGCACCTCATACAGAGCAAATGGTAATCTCCGATTCATGGGATAAGCCATACAGCAGAGAAAAAGCAGCCTATCCGCTGGAGTGGGTAAGAGATCACAAATTCTTTGCTTCCGTTTCCAGAGTGGATGAAGCTTACGGAGACCGAAACCTGGTTTGTACTTGTGAGCCGATCGAAGCTTATATGTAATTAAGTTTTTTGATATACTAAATCCCTTTCAGTAATGAGAGGGATTTTTGTTTGGATAGATGAGCTCAGAAGCTTGTGCGGAAATGAATTATTTAGAGTACTGTTCCACTTCCTCACTTCGATTTCTATGACGTGAGCAACTTATTTTTATAAACAGAATTATTTTTTATAAGAGCATAAACTCTGTGTATGATTTTATTTCTAATTGCATTTAACACAGACATCTTATTCTTTCCCTCCAAAACTTTTCTTTGAAAGTATGAAGCTAGATCATTTTTCAATCTTATAGAACTTAAAGCAGCTAAATGTAAAATCTTTTTTAACTCCTTGTCAGCCATTGTAGAGACTCGAGGTTTGTAATAGATTGATGAACCGGAGCGATGATCAAACGGAACTACTCCTGAATAACAAGCCATCTTTCTTGCCGATTGAATCTCTGTAAATCCATTAGTTTTGACAATTAACATACTAGCCAATACTTTTCCAACACCTGGGACAGTCTGTATTCTTTTATATTGATCCTTCAATTCTACATTCGATTCAATAATCTCTACAATCTTTTTCTCAACTGTTTTAATCTGTTTATCTAAAAGTAAAATGAGTTGCTTATTAAGTTTTATAATTTCCTTATCTGTATGATTTTTAAGAAAACTTAAATCTTTCATCTGTCTTAATAAACCTGCTTTTATTTTTACTCTGTGCCTGCGTTCGGCATTCAATAAACTTATTTTTTGAATATCTGACGATTTAGGAGTCCAAGGGTCTAAATCCATATGGTTTTTCTCTAAAAAAATACAAATCCTCTGACTGTCGAGTTTATCATTCTTACCCCTTAGAAGACCAATGCTTTTCTTTAAATGAAGTGGATTTATAACAAAAACCAGCAGATTCATACTGCTTAAAATTTCGTAAAGTTCAAAATTATATCTTCCTGTATTCTCCATTCCTACAACGGTATTTGCATCGTTGGGAAAGCTCTTAAAAAACTTTTTGATAGCTTTCGAACAATTCTCAATTTGGTAATGCTGTGTTGTAGAGTAACTATTAACGAAAACATCCAGAGTTAATTTACTGATGTCAATTCCAATAAAAATTTTTTCCATAAATTTGTTTTTGATAATTGAAAGAGAAACTTATCATTATCTCAACTCCTTAATAATGGGCTACAATCCCGAATTTCTATCTGAGTTTTTTGATAAGAAAGTGTTTAAGTCTTAATCGAAGTATGAGTTTTACTCGGAGTATTTGATAGTTTACTTAAACACTTTTCTCTTGTTAATAAATATATTATTTTTATTTCTACAAATCTAAAGGAGTAGGTTTGAAAAACCATATCGAGAAGTTTTTAAATAAAGAGACAATAGTTATTTGTAAAATTTCTTTTTAGCAAGATTTGGCAGGTCTTCATACCTTCCTTCAATTAATGCTAGCTTTTTTGCCCGAGACCATTTTTTAACCTTTTTCTCGAAAAGAATAGCCTGTTCAATATCTGTGAAATGGCAAAAATAGACCAATTGGAGTGGGCGTCTTGAATAAGTATAAGAACCAAAATATTTACCGTCCTGATGTTCATCAAAACGTTTGTAAACATTTTCTGTAACACCAGTGTAAAAACTATTATCAGAACAAAGTAATATATAAACGAATGAAGATAGCATTTTTAAAAATACTGAAATTTCTCATTATAAGGCTGTTTTATAGTGATTTCAAATATCTTTTAAAATGCATATAAAAAGTTTCATCACTTTGTTAGATTTTCAAAAAATTGTATTGAAAACTCTTTATTTATGTAATTTTCTTTTGTTAGGAAGTGACCGGTTCTGGATACATTTTTCTCCGCCATGCTTCGAAAAACACTCGAACTGACGAAGTGATTTTATAGAGTAATGTTCTCACGTTCGTCACTTCGAGTAGGTTTGAAAAACCGTATCGAGAAGTTTTTTGAGCGGAGTAGTACTGGTTGTTTGTTATTCACCGGTTCTCGATACATTTTTCTCCGCTTCGCTGCGAAAAACACTCGAACTGACGAAGTGATCTTATAGAGAACCTTTTCTCACGTTCGTCCCTTCGAGTAGGTTTGAAAAACCGTATCGAGAAGTTTTTGAGTGAATTGGGAATATTGTCGTTTTTTCACCGGTTCTCGATACATTTTTCTCCGCTTTGCTGCGAAAAACACTCGAACTGACGGACAACAATCCGGATCGTGTTTTTTTGAAATAATAACAATATGCTATCCAATGAAAATTTATCTCAAAACAGAGAAAAACAGGTAGATATGCTTTGTTTAGTGTAATTAATTGATATATAGGTAGTAGCAGGATGCAACAGGATGCCGGTATTTCCGTTTGTGTTTAGATTAGTTCACACAAAATTAATCTTATGAATACATCGTTACTCATTAAACAAACTTTTACCTCATTGCTGTTTTGCGGGTTATCATTTTCCACTTCAGAACTTGACGCTCAGACTTTAGCCTTTCCCGAAGCTACCGGTTTTGGAAGATACACCACAGGAGCGAGAGGCGCTGCCAATCCTCAGATTTATCTGGTAACCAATTTAAATGACAGTGGTCCGGGATCATTTCGTGATGCCGTGAGCCAGCCTGGGCGTTTTGTGATATTTAAAGTGGGTGGAATTGTAAATTTACAGTCCATTGTCGCGGTAGCTCCCAACACCACCATTGCGGGACAGACTGCTCCCGGAGAGGGTATCCTATTTTTAGGACCTCGGGTTTCATTTTCAGGAGCTAATAATACAATTGCCCGGTATTTCCGGATCCGTTATGGAGGGACCTCTCAAAACCAGGATGCTTCAGGAATATCCAATGGCGCGAATATCATCCTGGATCATATGACATTTACCTGGGGAACAGATGAAGTTTTTTCAGTCAACTGGGACAATAATGGGACGAGTCCGGATAATATCACCATTCAGAATTCGATTATTGGACAAGGACTGCATCGTCATAATCATTCAGCAGGAGGATTAATGCAGCCACCGGCCGGCGGTAAAATAAGCTTAATCGGAAATTTATATATCTGTAACAAAACCCGTAATAACAAAGTAAAAGGAATAAATGAATTCGTCAATAACGTAGTCTACAACTGGGGAAATTATGGCAATACCTATGGACATACGCAGTCGGGTGAAGCGTATATTATGGGTGGAGATTCTGCAGGAAGTTCTTTTGCCAATATCATTAATAATTATTTTATCGGAGGCCCGAATACCAACAGTGCGGTGAGTACTCCATTCAGTGTCGGAAATGCCAATTTCAATTTATATGGTTCCGGGAACTATTTTGATAACAATAAAAACGGAGTTCTGGACGGCACTTTAGTTCCTCAGAATTTAACGGGATATCCGGTGGGAGACCTTGCGGCAATTCAGTCTTCTGCATATGATTATCCGATGAAAAATCCTGCACTAACGGCTCAGGGTGCGTATAATAACATCGTTGCAGGGGTAGGAGCATCTTACCCAAGACGCGACCAGGTCGACAACTTAATGATTTCCGACCTGATGTCGAAGGGAACCACTGCCACTTATGTATATGTACAGAGTGATTTAACGACTCAGTTTGGATTTACGAATGGGGGAGCAGGACATGTTTATGGAGCTCCGGCTCCTGTGGATACAGATAATGACGGGATGCCGAATGCATGGGAAATAGCCAATGGACTGAATCCAAATGTCTTTGATGCCTTAGCGGTAAGCGCAACACACGCTCCGTATCTGAATATTGAGGTGTATATCAACAGTCTGCCAAATACCACAGCTCCGGATTTTATCATCCCTCCTACGAATCTTAACTTTACAAATGCCACTACAGCCGGAAGCCCGACATCAAGTTCATTAATCGTGAATTGGAGTGATAATGCAACTAACGAAACAAATTACGTCCTGGAGCGCTCTACCAACGGAACTTCCTTTTCTGTTATTGCAACACTTCCCGCCAATTCAACCAGTTATAATGAAACAGCTTTAACACCTAATACTCAGTATTATTACAGAGTTAAAGCTATTAATGCAACCGAATCTTCAGTTTACACATCAGAGGTATCGGTTACCACCCCTCCGGTTCCGTCAGCTCCCGGAAAAGCAGCTACTCCCACTCCGGCGAATGGGAATAATAATGTAGAACTGAATAACGGAAATTTTCTTCTAAAATGGACCGGCAGTTCAAACACAGCAACCTATTCGGTTTATTTCGGGACTGATCCCCAAAACCTGAATAATATAGCCAATATCCCGTATGCTGCTGTGCCGTCATATCAACTCACCAATTTAAATATGGCGACAAATTATTACTGGAGAATTGATGCTTCTAATAATCTAGGCAGTGTGACAGGAGATGTCTGGAGTTTTCGCGCTCTGACGCCGGGTATTGTCGGAAACTGGCCGTTCTCAGAAGCGCCGGCTGCAGGCGAACAGATTGCAGATGTAACCTCTTACGCCAATAACGGCATTTTGGATGCTGCCTACGATAATGCGAGCGTAAGAGTTCCGGGAAAAGAAAATTATGCGCTTGATTTTGCAACAGCACCGAACGCTTACATTGCGAGTATTCCACATCAGGATCAGATCATGTTTAATAATAATTCTTTCACTGTTTCTTACTGGATGAAGGCTCCGTCAAGTATGATTCCATCTTCTTCGGCAACAAGTCTTTATGTATTGTGCAAAGGTTCATTCACCAAAAATACAGCGACCGGGGCTACGGGTAAACGTTTTAATATAGAAATTAAAGGAGGGCAGCTAAGATATGCAATCGATGATGATGTTACGAAAAAAGAATCACTTCACCTATTGCCAATTATTTTACCGGAAATTGGGTTCATGTTGTCATTATGAGAGATATTACGGCACATAAAATGAGAATTTATACCAATGGCGTTTTAAGTGTGGAAGGTGACGAAACTGCCGTTACCGGAATCGGTGAAGCGAGTGATCTGGTCATTGGAAATATCGGTGAACTTGAATTTTTGTCTGCGGCCAATACTCCTGCTCCTTACAAAGGCGCGTTTGATGAACTTAAAATGTACAACTATGCATTATCTCCCACAGAAATTTATAATCTGTACAATCAGTCTGTATTGGGAAATAAAGAATTCAGCATCAGTAAAAATACGGGAACCGTCTATCCGAATCCTGTAAAAGACCAGATATTCATTCAGCTTCCGGAATATAAAAAGTCGAGCCTGACAGCAACTTTATTTGATATGACCGGAAAGATCATTTTAAAACAGAACATTAATGCGGACGGCAACGGAATTTTTAAACTGAATATGACCGATAAAAAAGCATCAGGAAATTATATTCTCAATGTATCAGGAGAAAATCTGAACAGTAATTTTAAAGTTATGGTGAAATAAATAGAACACGCATATTAATAATTTTTGTACAAAAATCCCTTTCAGTGATTCACTGAAAGGGATTTATATTGAATCCACATCCAAATTCCGCTCTTAATTGCTAATTACCATTACCTGATATTAACAAGAATTTTTTCATTTACTTTAAATATACTTTAATTCTTACGGAAATGTAATGTAAGATTGGGCTTTACCTATTTATTATTCTGTAAAAGGTTCACAATTTCTGTATTCCCTTTTTCTTCGGCCATTTCCAGAGCGGTCTTTCCGTCTTTATTTTTTACCGTTAAATCCGGCTTGTAGGATAGTAAAAATCTGACCGCTTCAATATTTCCTCCCTGCGCACAATACATAAGGGGAGTTTCGTGATCTTTATCAACATTATTGATGTCTGCACCGTTTTTAATAAGGTATTCGGCAATATTCAGATAACCCTTTCCAATGGCACTTGCAAGAGGGGTAGCCAGATCTGTTGCTTTTGTATCTACGGTTGCTTTCTTTTCAACCAGCAGTTTTACGATTTCCATCTGATTATTCCTTGCAGCAAAGCGTAATGAAGTCCACCCGTTTACATCCTGAAAATTCGGATTTGCATTATTTTTTAAAAGAAGTTCTGCAATTTCAGTATATCCTTCCTGTGCTGCAAAATTCAGTGGTGTGGCGGTAGTCTCTAATACGGTATTTACATTGGCTCCCTTTTTTATCAGTAGTTCGACAATTTTATAATTTCCTGTTCCTACTGCTGCATACAGAGGGGTGAGATGATATTCTTTTGATTTTTGATTAATGTCTTCTCCTTTTTCCAATAATGTACTGACTTTCTCAAGATCCTGATTTTCAATAGCCGTAAATATTTTTTGGGAAAAGACTGTAGAAAAGGCAAAAAATGATAAGGCAATGGATAGACTTTTAGTTTTCATAGATAAGTTTTATGGTAATTTTAACCGGCCAAATATATAAACAAAATCTTGTAGTCCTTCAATAAAATAACCCGATAGTTACCTGTCAGTAAATCAGCAGCTTTTTAGTTGATTATTTTATTCACTTCCATTTCAATTTCTTTCCTGCACAATATTGGATCTGTAACAGAAGTTTCAATCTTTGTTTTTTTCCAGAAAGGATAAAATAATAACCTTGTTTCTCCAATAGAAATACATTTGGAATCGGGATACTCGATTTCAACAACAGTTCGGAAAACAGTATGCCCCTTTATAAAATCTGTTGTTTTTACCCTATGGGTTAAGAGATCGAATACCTGAATAATTCCATCGTATAAATTTCCGTAATCTTCACTGAAATGGGTGTGGTTGGCCCCGTATCCTACAGTAAATTCGCTGCTGTCGGCGCTCAGCCAGAATCGGGTCTTTTTTATTTCAAGAAATTCACTTCCGTTTTCATCATGAGAAATTACTTCATCTCCCAATTTGGATTCCAGTAATTTTTTAATCTCGTAAAATTTCCTTTTGTGTAATTTCATAGAAATGATGGTGCTGATTAATTATCTATTCTGAATGCCCATTCGTTGTTTATCACTTTCCTTCATCCCAATAGTAGGAATCCGGGTAAATCCTCTCCCCGAAAACGGCTGTTCCCACCCGCACCATGGTAGAACCTTCTTCAATGGCTGTTTCGAGATCTCCGCTCATTCCCATCGACAGTTCTTTCACCTCCACATCCGGGATATTTTGACGGATGATTTCCTGCTGGAGGTTTTTCAGAATTTTAAAGCAGGCACGTACCTTCTCGGTTTCAGCACTGAATAAGCCGATGGTCATGAGGCCTCTGATTCTTAAGCTATTCAGTTCAGCCACTTTTTTTACCAGATCGATAGCAAGATCGGGATGAATACCGAACTTACTTTCTTCATTTGAAGTATTCACCTGAATAAAGATATCCATGGTTCTTCCTTCCGTTAAAAGTCTCTGGTGAAGTTTTTCGGCAAGTTCAAGACGGTCAACAGATTGGACGCAGCTGACGTCATACTTCAGAATATCCTTTATTTTATTGGTCTGAAGATGCCCGATAAAATGATTTTCGTGAGGGATATTTTTTAAATCTTCATATTTTTCCTTTAATTCCTGAACTTTATTTTCGGCAATTAAAGTTTCTCCGTTTTCCAGAGCTATTTTTATTCTTTCTGCTGAAACGGTTTTTGTGGCCAGTAATAATTTTACCTCATCAACATTCCGGCCTGTACGGATACAGGCATTTTTTATTCTTTGGTTGATGATCTTCAGGTTGTGGAGCAGATTTTCTTTCATGACTGTGTTTGATGTTGAATTTCCAGTTTACGGATTAAATTTCCTTTCACTACGGTAAAAGTATGGTCTTTTGCTTCAGCAAAAGAAACCCCATACTTCCGGTCAATTTTTCCTAAATCTTCAGGGAATTTCGATAGTAAATTATCATAAAAACGGTCCAGAAAATCATTGGAAGGCATTTCATAATTAATTTTTAGCTGAAAACGTCTGATCAGCGCTGCATCTATGATTTCCGGATGATTGGTCGCGCACAGCAGCAGTGCATTTTCGGGAAAATAATCGATCAGCTGGATCAGGGTGTTTACAAGACGTCTCATTTCGCCCACATCTTTGTCATCGCTGCCCCTCGCTTTACCGATCTGATCGAGCTCATCAAGAAAAAGGACCGATCTTTCACGTGCAGCCTTATCAAAAATCATTTTAATATTCTGGGAGGTTTCCCCAATTCTTGAAGAGACAATATTGCTTAAATTAAGGATAATGATATTTTTACCCAAAGCATTAGCGACTGCCTTGGCCGTCATGGTTTTTCCGCATCCTGAACTCCCCTGCAGAAGGATCTTATTGTTGACGGGGAGACCATACTCCTGTAATTCTTTTGAATAGGTATTTTCTTTGATCAGCTGTACAAATTGTTCCTTATTTTGCGGGTCAAGGAAAACATCGTTCAGCGTTACAGGCTCTTTATCCTGAATTATAAGGTTGTACAGATTCATTTTTTTATTTTCAATTAAACTTTCATCATATGTTCGGGGCAGTCGATCCGCAGATCTTCAGCATATAAAGTCCGTTCCAGAAGTTTACAGAAAGGCTCTTTTCCATTCTCTGAAGGACGAAAATACACACAGGTTGCACACATTCTCTGAATCGTTATAACTCCCGATATATTGAGCTGCCGGATAATGCCAAACAGACTATGGAGCATATTTTCTTTGCTTTCCTCATCCAGCAGCCGGACAGGCGCAGTGATATCCTTTGTAAAATAAGAAGTTTTATCCGCTATTTCTTTTCCCTTTTGACTCAGATGAATGATGTAGCTGCGGGTATCATGAGGTTCATATTCTTTGGTGATCAGATTTTTTAATTCAAGCGATTTTACGGTTTCGCTGATGGTAGCTTTCGTCATATTGAATTCGTCTGCCAGGTAGCTTACCTTTCTTTTTTCATCACTGTGATTCAGGAGAAAAATGAGAACCTGTACCTGGATCGGACTCAATGCATGCTCTTTACTTTCCTGCCACAGTAAAACACGGAAAGCCTGTGAGATCCTCTCTAAAGAAGCTACGATTTTGCTTTCCGTGTTCTGGTTTTGATGTCTTAAATTAAAATCTGATTCATTCATCAATTACAATTTTCCATTTCTATAATGGTATAGCCTTTTTTTCTGATTTCGGCTTCCCATTCGGGCAGTACCGCCTCGGTGTGGCAGAAACTGCATTCTTTAGAGGTAAGGTCCGGATTTTCCATTCCTTTTCCCTTTAGATAATCTTTTCCGTATCCGTAGATAACTGCGGTGTCGGTAATTTCTCTGGGAGCAATAATATCAAAATGCATTACTGATCCGTCTTTTTTGGTCACATATGTATCCCAGACTGCTATTTGCATATTAACTTATTTTTTTTATGATAATAATATAAAATGCTTCACAAATGTAGTAGTCCTAACTATGTGAAGCAAATTTTTTTAACCTTTTACGTCTTCTAAAGACGCACCGAAATTAATGTGAAGAACATTTCCGTTAGGTGTCACTAAAGCTGGGACAGACTTTAAACCTGCCTTTTCAGCTTCTTCAATCCTTTCTCTGTTGTCTCCAAGATGTACAATTTCCACATTTTCCTGGCCGATTAATGAGATAATGTCGTGCTCTGCACTTACACAGACAGGACATCCTGCATGATAAAAAACTGATTTTTTCATTGTTGATTGTATTAAATTAATTACTGAAGCAAATTTAGTTAGTTATCCTAACTAAATAGATTAAATTTGTAAAATTAACATAATTTTAACATTTTGACAGCTGTTTAATTAATGTAAGGAGTTGAAAGAGTTGCGTTTATCATAATTGCCTTAACTTAAATTGATCCAACAATATTAGGTGATTAATATTAGAGCCTTATATATGATAAACACTCTTCGAAATTCTATGTCAATAAAAAAGGCCGAACTTTCGTTCGACCCTATCGGCTATTATAAAAATTAAAATTGTCTGCGTTTTAGATTATGTTTTGCCGCTCTTTTACTCCGGTTGAGTAAAAGAGCAGATCTGATTATCCAGATTAAAACATAACAATACCATCATATCTTCATATACTGGACTGATTCAGCCTTAAAAAGTTTCTAGTTATTTTCTCTTCTTACCGTCATAAAATAAGAAGCGAATACTACTAAACATGTTGCGATTCCGATGTAAGTTACCATTTTTGTTTTATTTTTAATTATTTGACTTATTATTATCAATTTTACATTGCAATATTACCACTTTATAATGAAGTGTCAAATGAAATAATTATGATGTTTATCAGGTACTTACGTATGTTGTTGTTAAGTTTTAGTCTCTTTTTGTTTACAAATATTTAATACATTTTTCAAAAATTAATGTTATTTTTATTGTTTTATCTGTAAATTTTTAAAAATCTGCTAATGCTTTGAGGGCTTCTGTTTAAGACTTGATAATACAAAAAAGATTAAATGATATGCATAATATTAATAAATATAGAAGCAAAATTTTATCACAGATAGAAAATTTTACATTAAAAAACAATTAACATTAGAATTTTAATCACTCTAATGTGAACCTAATGTTTCTTTTTAAATGAATTTCGGGTAGGATCTCAGTTTTCAGTAGTTTTACAGAAACTGTTATTATATGATGCGTAGTTACATTTATTTGGTATTGGCATTATATGAAATTGTGGCGACTACTTTTTTGAAAAGTCAGAACAGTTTACCCGGGTTATTCCTTCGGTGATTACTGCTTTAGGATATGTGGCGACCTTTTACCTGTTAAGCCTTACCCTTCGCCAGGTTCCAATAGGAATAGCCTACGCCGTCTGGCCGGGCACAGGGATAGTAGCTGTTACGATTATCGGGATCCTGGCTTTTAAACAGATTCCTGATACGCCGGCAATTATAGGAATACTATTAATGGTAATCGGTGTTTTGGTGATTAACCTATTTTCAAAAATGGGATCACACTGATGGTGAAAATCTTAATTCAAATCAGGAAGCTATGATGTCCTGGGTTTTCTGCTGTTGTTTCCAATGTTCAGCCCTCTTTTCATAAAGGAAAAATTTGCCAAGTTTGTACTTAAACTTCAGATATCCTCGAAATTCAATTCCGTCAAATAAACGGTACGGGATATCCGGATTTTCTTCCAGCGAAGTTTTGATTCCTAAACTAAAGACCGTAGGACCTGTGGTCGAATGGACATCATTAGGGTATCGGTGGGTCTGGATATTATCAATCATCAGTTCAAGGGTTTTTTTCAGAAAAGGATGATTTTTACTGAAGATTAAACCCCATTGCACATATAAATTAGGATGTCTTTCCGTACTGATAATGGCTTTATCGTTTTCTCTGACGAGATACCGTAACGGTCTGGTAATGGCACTGTCGATATCAAGATACACGCCTCCTTTTTTATACAGAATGGCATATCTGAAAAAATCTGCTTTAGCCGCTCCGATGGTGAGTTTATGATAGCTTTCTATATATTCAGGAGGGAATTCGTCGGTGAGAAACCTTTCAATATCCTGATCATCATAGAAAAAATACCGGTACTCAGGATTTTTTCTTTTCATATACCAGATATGCAGTTTTGTGATCAGGGGAAGTTTTTTAGTTTTAAAAGTCTGAAATATTTGTTTTGGAATGGACATGGATTTAAATTTAATAAAACATAAGAGAATTCAGATTGAAAATGTAATAGCGCATAACTAAATAATTGTTAATTAATCGATTGAACTATCTATTTTCGCTGTATGTCTCTTCAGTAAATTGACAGTTAGATCACTCTTTTATGTAAAAGTTAAATCAATCATTTGATTAATTTTTGTTTTTTTAAACAGACAATAGAAGTGTAGGTTGATCTATTTTGAGGTAAGACATTCGCTATTGTACCAAGTCTTAGAGAGAAGTGGATTTAAAATTTTAATATCCGGTAATATAGTCTTACAACTACAAATATTGATACCTTAAATAAGCTTTCCATGCATAGAAGAAGATAGGGTATTGGTAAGTATTAAACCTATCAAATCGTAGGTCAGATGTTATAGGTGGAAATCTTTTTTACAGTCCATTTTTTATTGATAAATACAGCCTCGATAGACCCGCCGCCACTGCCGCTTCCATAATTAATATAAAATTTGTTCTCCTGTTTATCTTTTTTAATTCTTCCCAGATAGTAGGGAAACATTCCCAATTTATAGTCTGACTGTAAATGATTCATTTCCTTTTCAGGATAGATCAGAATTTTCACATTTTTAGGTGAGGCTTTCTGAAAATAATCGCAGTCTGAAAAATATCCTGTAAAAAAGTAGTTGCTTTTTGAAAAATGAAAATTCTCATATTCGCTGTCGATTATCAGGGAATAAAGATTTGAAAACTTCGAGTTTTCTGATTTGTATAGCGGATTCATGTCTGTGAAATCCGGGATACCATCCTGATCAGTGTCCGAAGATTTTGGGTCTAATAAAATTAACGTTTCAAATAAATCATTGAATCGGTCATGATCCGTATCTTTTCTGACGATATCCAAATCAATTTCAAAAACCAACCGATCCTTTACTGCTTCACTTGGAGGACCGAAAGGATATCCCCAGCTTTTACTGATCCGGATAAAACTGCCATAGGCGACCAGCGTATTACCGGTGATAAAACTGACAGGCTGTCGGTCATTAAGGTAGGTGAATTTGCTTAGTCCAAGATAACAGGCGTTCGGAACACCATTTTTGACTTCCAGAAACCAGTATCCGAATTGATTTTCTCCGATTCCGTAGGTCTCCCTGTTATTCTGCTGTATATTCTTATAAACGAACTGATCTCCGAAATGGCTGATCAGTTCTTTGAATCTTAATTGATATTCTTCAGCCCTTTTTCTCCATATACTTTCATCACTTATATTCAGATTCCTGTCATTATTATAATTTTCCTCATAGCTATCTACGTGCTTACTCACAGAAAATTTCACATGATGCGGATTGGCCTGTAAAATATCTTCCGGGCGGTCGATTGTAAATTCCTTGTAGTGAATTTTCTTATCTTTACCATCTTCAAAACAGTTTTTTTCAGTCCTATAATCCTGACAGGATAAAGTTGCAAAAGAAATGAGTGTTAAATAAAATAATTTCATCAGGTGGTAATCTTTAGTATAATTTCTGGTCGGTTTCACAGTAAAAACTTCTTCTTTTTCCCAGTCCTGTCTGTTTTTTGATCATCTTGTTTCCGCACTTGGGACAGATTTTTTTAGTGTGTGCGAGCCAATGCTTTTTAAGCACAAAATCTCTTTTCCATTGTAAAAAGTCAAAACTGTAGTTCCGGGCTTCTGTAATAAGTTCACTGATCTTTCTGGCAGGCATCTTTCCCAACATGCTTTCCGGCTGCACTCCGATTCTGAAAAGTACTTCATTTTTGATGATATTTCCCACTCCTGAAAAAATATCCTGATCCATTAATGCATCGCACACCATCATTTCGGGATTTGATTTTAATTTCTTTTTGGCTTTTTCAGCGTTCCAACCGTCGCTCATCACATCAGCTTCCCAATCGATGCCTGACAGAAATTCAAGGTCTACCCGTTTCACATTGCAGGTGTAAAAATATACGGCACCCTCTTTAAAGTTGAGCGACAAACGCAGCTGCCGGTCCGGTTTGGTATTTTCATCCACTTCATAAGAACCGAACATCAATAAATGAATCCTGATGGCGAACTCATCAAAAACAAGGTAAGTCTGCTTTCCGAACGTTCGGATTTCAAGTAAAATTTTCCCTTCTAAGGGGGCTTTTTCAAATTGGGCATTCCCATCTGCTTTTATTACTTTTTTACCTGTAAATTTCTGCAGATCTTCTTTCATTAATACAATGGTAGGACCTTCCGGCATGGCTGTTTTTTTCGATAAAAATTCAAATATTATTCCGTAAAAGTAAAATTTGAAGTAATTTTGAAAAATGATGAACTTAAATCAGATTTTCACCAATCAGCGTACGGGAAACAATCCACATACTAAAGCTTCAAGAACGGATTTTCAGAGAGATTTTGACAGAATTATTTTTTCTTCGGCTTTCAGGAGACTTCAGAACAAAACCCAGGTTTTTCCGCTTCCTGGAAGTGTTTTTGTACACAACCGTCTGACGCATTCACTGGAAGTTTCGTCTGTCGGACGCAGTTTGGGAAGTGTCATCGGAGAATTTATCCATGACAGCTTTACAGGTGATCTGACGGAAGATTCTAAAAATTTTTACCTCCATAATTTAGGAAATGTTATTGCAGCCGGCTGTCTTTGTCATGATGTTGGAAATCCGGCATTCGGCCATTCCGGGGAAGATGCGATTGCCAGTTATTTTGAAAGAAATGAAAATGATTTAAAGCCTAAATTCAGCGAAAAAGAATGGGCAGATCTGGTAAATTTTGAAGGTAATGCCAATGCGATCAGGGTGCTGGCTCAGCAGCAGCAGGGAAAAGATGCAGGAGGAATACAGCTTACGTTTGCTACCTTAGCAAGTATCGCCAAATATCCTTGTGAAGCGATCGCCCGGGATAAAGCAATCCTTCACCGGAAGAAATTCGGGTTTTTCCAGAATGAAAAAGATATTTTTCTTGAGATTGCCAAAGCAACCGGTTTGATCCCTGAGAGTGAAGAGCCGTATATTTTTAAAAGGCATCCGTTTGTCTGGCTGGTAGAAGCTGCAGATGACATTTGCTATAACATTATCGATATGGAGGATGCTCACAGGTTAGGCATTGTTTCTACTGCAGACTGTAAAAATCTTTTCTTTGAACTGGTAAGATCTGAAACCGATGACGTTAATAAAGTGGAGCATAAGCTTAATTCCATTGGCAATGAAAATGAACAGATTTCCTATCTGAGGGCAAAGGTGATCAATGCGTTAATCAATAAATCCATTGAGCTTTATAAAAGTAATTTCAATACCATACTTGAAGGTAGTCTGGAGAAAGGACTTCTCGATATTTATAAATCAGAGAACAATGCATTGCAGGATATCGAAAGCTTTTCTATTGAGAAAATTTACAATCACAAAGCTGTGGTGGAGATCGAGAATGCAGGTTACAATGTAATGTACGAACTGCTGGATCATTTTATTCCTTCGATTTTAAAATCTGCTGACGACAGAAAATCATACGATAAAAAAGCACTGAAATTAATACCCAAACAATTCGTGTATGATGAAGGTACCGATTATCAGAAAGTCCTGGGCGTGATCGATTTTGTATCCGGAATGACGGACAACTATGCTACCGACCTTTACCGGAAGATCAAGGGAATTGATATCGGGATGACGGTTTAACAATCAGCTTCAATCCTTCTTACCTCATCAACTCATCTGCTTCTTCAATGAGAGATTTCATTAAAGCGGTAGCACTTTTATATTTCAAGATGGGGGCGATCTGGCCGCACCAGAAAAAAACCAGTTCATGCTTTTTCTGTTCCAGTGCTGCTTTTCTCATAGGTGCCATAAAAGTCGTCTGCAGCGGGAAAGGCAACGTCTGATCGGTTGCATACAGCAATTCACCGCTAATGTCCGTGGTGATTCCGCGTCCTAATCTTCCGGTGTAAGCCCTGGAAAGAGTAGTGGATTTTGCGGCTTCCGAGAACAAAAATTCTTTGTGAACCGGCAATGCTCCGGATTCTTCAGTTGCTAAAAATGCCGTCCCGATCTGTACGCCTTCTGCTCCTAAAGTCATTGCTGCCTTTATTCCCCTGCCATTGGCAATTCCGCCGGCGGCGACGAGCGGAGTTTTTACCTTATCTTTTATCAGTTGGATCAAAGCGAAAGTACCGGTCGTTGAAAGTTCTGCTTTTTCCAGGAATGAAGGTCTGTGGCCTCCGCTTTCAAAGCCTGAAGCTGCAATAACATCAACGCCAATATTTTCTAATGCAACGGCTTCGTCTACTGTCGTGGCATTTCCGACAACTACGGTTCCCTGATTTTTTAGCCGATCGATAACATCCGCATCCAAAAGCCCATACATAAAGCTGAAAACTTTAGGTTTAATATCAAAGACCACCTGCAACTGATTCTGAAATCTTGATTCAAAAGAGGGTGGAAGTGGTGGAAGCTCTGTATTTAAACGGTCGTAATAAGGTTTAAAGATTTCTGCTGTTTTCTGATACTGCTTTTGTGTATGCTCCTGATCAACAATATCGTGATCATTCACCCAAAGGTTCAGGTTATACGGATGGTCGGTTATTGATTTTATCTGCTGATCGGCATCATAAATTTCCTGAGGAGACAGGGTATAGGCACCATAACCTCCCAACCCGCCAAGTCTGCTGACGGTTGTCGTCAATTCAACGGTTGACAGTCCGCCACCGAACGGTCCCTGGAAAATCGGATATTCTATGCCGAGTAAATCTGTTATTCTGTTTCTATTCCACATAAGTTTACTATTTTTTAATTAGAATCGGTTTGAGGTTCTACAGCGGTTAATATTATTTATGGTTACCATAACTTTTAATCTATAAAAAAGACTATTTGAAACATGATTTTTACTATTTCATCTGAATCAGGTAATGAGAATCACCCATCAAAATTAATCATATTCAGATGGAAAAAAAGCGTTAAAATATGAAAATTTTTAAGTTATATTGAATGCTTCTCTGACATCCCTTATGCTCTGTTTCCCGGCTTGCTTATTATAAGTCCTAATTTTTTACTATATTTAATGAAACACAACATTCATTATTACGACACATTAAAAATAAAAATTAAAACTATGGTATATTTAGGTATTTTAGCATTTTTCGGACTGATCACATTGTTCGCCTCTTTTTTTACGGTCAAGCAGGAGTCTGCAGCAGTAGTAGAAAGATTAGGCAAATTCTTAAAAGTCAGTCATGCAGGTCTGCATTTGAAAATTCCGTTTTTAGATCAGATTTCTAAACGTCTGAATCTCAGAATTCAACAGCTGGATGTTATTATTGATACCAAAACCCTGGACAATGTTTTCATTAAAATGAAAGTTTCCGTGCAGTATCAGGTGATCAGAGAAAATGTAAAAGATGCGTATTACCGTCTCGAGAATCCTGAAAATCAAATTACTTCTTATGTTTTCGACGTTGTCCGTGCAGAAGTTCCGAAAACGAAATTAGATGATGTCTTCGTAAGGAAAGACGATATTGCGATTGCTGTTAAAAGTGAATTACAGGAATCAATGCAAAGTTACGGGTATGACATTATCAAAGCTTTGGTCACTGATATCGATCCCGATGAGCAGGTAAAACATGCGATGAACAGAATCAATGCGGCAGAGCGGGAAAAAACGGCAGCGGAATATGAATCTGAAGCGCAGAGAATCAGAATTGTAGCCGTAGCCAGAGCAGAGGCAGAGTCTAAAAAACTTCAGGGGCAGGGAATCGCAGACCAAAGGCGGGAAATTGCAAAAGGTCTGGAAGAATCCGTAAAAATGTTGAATGCTGCCAATATCAACGCGCAGGAAGCATCAGCATTAATTGTCGTTACACAGCATTATGATACCTTAAATTCTATCGGAGCTAATAACAGGAGTAATTTGGTTTTGCTTCCGAATTCTCCTACAGCAGCGAGTTCTATGCTGAATGATCTGGTTGTTTCGATGGCCGCAACGCAGAAAATGGATGAATATAGTAAAGCACAATTACCCGATCCGCCCAAAAACAGAGATTATTAAACATAATTCTTACCATAACAAATCCCTTTTCGGTTGAAAGGGATTTTTTTTATTTCTTAGTTTTAGAAACTTGTCTGATAAGAGTGTATCTGATGGAAGAGCCGTCCGCGGGAGGATTAGCTAATTTTTCGGTTTTTATTTTCAGAACATATTCATACCCGGGTTCGTAAGTAAATCCTTCGATATTAGAATACAGATTACTCCATTCCCCTGCAGGAGTTTCTTTTACCTGAAGGCATTTCATGGGAGCAACTCCTGTACAATCTGCAGTTTGTGGTCCTACGATAATGGTTTTCGTATTTTCACCGGACATTCCTGAGGAAGTGGTGCATTGCAGTGCCGTAAATAAAGAAAGCATGGGAATTATTCCTTTTATAATATTTTTCATTTTGTTCATCTATACATTTTTAGGCAAAAGAACAATTACTGTGCCCAAATCTACCTGATGAAAGTTGCCTTTTAATGCTTGCTTTTTATTATTTAATTAATTAATTTGGGTGTCCTTAATATAAATTAAACCAAATAATACAAAATGGATAATCAAATTCAAATTGAAAATTACAGAATTCAAAAACCTGAAGCGTGGGCCGGAAATATTGAAGATCAGGAACTGATAAACCGTATAAAAGATTCTGAATTTGCAAGAAAACAGGCTGATGAAGGACGCGATTACTGTTATTTTCTTGATAAAAAATATTATACCAGCAATACGGAAAACAGTGAGTATGTCTGCATGGCTTATACTTTAAATGAGCCCGGAAATCTTGAAAGAGCATCCGTTTCGGAAGTTGTGGTGGAAGAAAATGAAATTTATTACATTCACAGAATCAGTGTTTTGAGAGATGGTATTTTAGTAGATAAAATCCAGGATACCAAAATCAAAGTGCTGGACAGCGAAAACCAGAGCAGTGGCGGGGTCTTAAGCAGTAACAAAAAGATTAATATCACCATTAAGGATCTGAGGCTTTACGATATTCTGATTATGGAAGATTCCAGGGTAAAAGCGTTTACAGACCGCGACTTTTTAAGAAAAGCATTTTCGAAACACGTATGGGTAAGTCCCGATAATTACTGGGCCTATGGAACCTTTAAATTTACTTTCATTAATGATCGAAGTGAGACCGTTGCGTATAAAAAGACATTTTTCAGAGATGAAAAAGGAGAGGTGATACCACCTGAAGTCGGTTATCTTAAAAAAGGTGAAAAATTCCTTATTGAAGAAGAGAATTATATCAATCCCGTAGATGCCAGCCGTGAAATTTTTCCTTTCATCGATTTTGCTACGGAAAGCAGCTGGAAAGATTTGTCAAATTATATTGCGCCTATTTATGAAGAGATTTTCAGCAGATCTTCTCTTAACGAATTTGCTCCCGACTTTGTTGAAAAATTAGACGCTATAGTGGATGCAGACGAGAAAATTCAGTTCGCTATTGAGTATGTGCAGAATAATATTTACTACATTTTTAATGCAGATGAAATGAATGGGCACAAACCTCAGGAGCCTGCAAAAACGTATGAAACCAAACAGGGGGACTGTAAGGCAAAATCGGTACTGTTAAAAGTTATTCTGGACTATCTGGGAGTAGATTCTTCTATTGTTTTAGTGAATTTTCATACTGATTTTTATATAAAATATTATCTGCCGTCCCTGCTAAGCTTCAATCATGTTATTGTAAAGATTAATCATCAGGGGGAATCATATTTTGTAGATGCAACGATCCGTGATGAGTTCGGATTACTGGAAAACCGCGGTTTTATTTATTTTATGCATTATCTTGAAATAAAACAGGACAGCGAACTGCAGGAGCGAAAGTCTTATAGGTATCCTTATTGCTGTATCGATGAAAAAGTGGAGTTTAATACAGAGGGGAATACCGGGCAGTTAAGATTAACGACATTATATAAGGGAAATCGCGCTAACGCGATGAGAAGGTTCTTTAAGAATACCAACAAACGGGAAATCATAGACAGCTGGAACAACTTTTTATTTTACAGTTTAAATTATGCAGGTGACAGAAACGGTACCGATGTGCGGAATGTCTTTAAAGATGCAACAATTGATGTCATTGGAGATGATAAAAAACTGAACGAGTTTAGAATTCAGTATCAGGCACATGTAGAAAATCCTTATTTCGTGGATCCTCAGAAGAACCGGTTTTTAATGTATTTTGACAGAAATGTCATCAAAGCCAGCGCCAGAGATTTTATTCATAAGGATCTGCTTTTCTGGCATAATTTCGACAGTGAGAAATACGAAATCAATCTTTATACGGACCAGAAAATTGATACCAATGAAAAATATACGGTCCAGGAATGTACCATTTCAAATCCGTATTTTGATTATACCAGTCGCAAAAAAGTAACCAAAAACGGAGCAACTGTTTCTATAGATTATAAGCCCTTGGTCAATCTCGAAATTCCTGAGCGTGATTTTGAGGCGTTCAGAGAGGCCCATCATCAGGTGGCAGACAGCAATTTCGGGCTGGGGATTGACATTATTGAACCCGGACTGATGAATATGCTGAAATTCAGCTTTAAAAAGAAATTTAAATAGAGTTGAAGCGGAATCAATATGATTAAGTTTTTTTTAAGTGGATTATACAGAAATAACTTTGTTTTATAAATTGAGAAAATTGCAAAAGAGGCCTTCTTCACAGATGTGAGAAGGCCTCTTTTCATTGAGTTTTTTTTATTTATTTCTTAATGAATTTAATATCTTCAGATATGGTATCGTTATTAATTGTTATAATATATGCGCCGGTACTAAGTTCAGAAACAGGCACCTGTTTATTGATGATTTCTCCTTTTTTAATGATTTGACCTACCATATTATGGATTTCAAAGTTTGTTTTTCCTGAAATGTTCGTAATATTGATGATATCACCGGTCGGATTAGGATATATACCAACTTTTTGGACCCTTGTATCGCCGCCTGCCCCTAAATTGTTTTGAGTTGTAAATGCTTTTGTAGTATAATAAGTAAAATTATCAGTAGCATGAAAAATAACCTGTCCTGAACTTGTTGATAAATCTACGTAGGCACCATCACTTAAGCCATCTCCGTAATCATCAGAAATGGTAAATACATAGCAGTCCTGGGGTAAGGTCCACGTTTGTGTGATCAGCGAAGGATCGGGCTGTCCAGTCTGGGTATTGGAATATGATCCTGATTTGATGACCTGTCCTGCACTGTTTTTTAAATTCCATTTTGTTTCACTGCCATACCGGTCTCTCTGTAATTTGAATGTTACAACGGTGGTGTCAAAATACTCGGGTGTTGCGGGTTTTATATAATTTCCAGAAGAAACATTATTGCTAGCTCTTTGGTCAGCGCTTCCATTTACAGATACGATAGAAGCAGAAACCGGTGAAGACGGTGCCGTAGGATCCACAGGAATAAGAATCACATCGGATTTATCCTGAGCTAAATTACCGGTCCAGTTATAAGTCTGGGCAGGGCCTCCGTTAAAAGAGTAAGAAATTACCGATGATGTGAGATTGCTGCTTCCTCGGTTATAAAGAACGATGCGCAGTACACCGGAACCGCAGTTAGATACACCGGCAGCACAGCCTCCTTCGTACCTTATTTCGGCATCATTGGGAAATAACGGAATAGCCTGATCTGCCAGAGAGGTTTTCAGTTCCATTCTCCTTGGAGAATTATCCATGACTGCTCTCATTCTTGTTTTCTGATCATTGGTGTAAATGTTCATACAGGTATCATGGGTGTAATCCATGTAATTCTGAACCATCTCATATACTGCCGGATCATCACAGCTGGGTTTGGCTGTATTGCATATATAATTGGCACTGTGTGCCGTAGGGGTATCTGCGCAATAATCTGTTCCACATGCGTCCTCTCCCCAGATGTGCTTCAATCCTATAAAATGCCCAACTTCATGGGTCATTGTTCGCCCTCTGTCGTAACCGGGCTGCATAAGAAATGTTCCGTCATTGTAATCCATACTTCCGAAAGTACTGTACACTGCAACTACGCCATCTGTATCAGCTAACCCTCCGGTTGCTGCTAATCCTGGGAGTCCAGAGTCGGGAAACTGGGCATATCCCAAAAGTCCGCTTCTTGCAAAATCAATACTCCACATATTCATATATCTTGTGGGATCCCAGATGGTCTGAGGTTTTACAATACTGTCGATATGTTCTAAGCTCCAGTAATCCTGACAGAGATTTTTTCTATCGATGCCATTAGTTGGGTTTCCATCCGGATCTACTTTAGCGAGGGCAAATTGTATTTCTGTATCGGCCCCTACCAGATTAGAATTAAATCCAGGGGTATTTGCTAATTTTCGGAAGTCATTGTTCATGACCGTGATTTGAGAGATTACCTGGGCATCCGGAATATTTGGAGCTACACCAATATTCTGTCCGCTATGGATAACATGCACAACTACAGGAATAGTGATAATGTTTCCGTTCTGAGATTTATTCAGCTTGCTTTTTTCAATTAAAGGAGCCAGCCAGGATTCAAATTGTTCCGTGGTAAGTCTTCCAGGAAACTTGGCCCTTAATGCTTCTTCATGCTCGTTGGTTGCACATCGCTCGACCCCCAGAGGGCATGCATTCGCTTCTGTTGATTGCATTTTAATCCTTAATTCTTTATGTTGTGCATTTACTGTTCCGATAACAGCAAAAACAGTTAGCATTAAGGAAATCTTAGAAAAAATAGATTTAGTCATCACTCATAATATTTTATTATATTAGCAAATGTATAAAAATTACAAATAAATAATATATTAAAAATGTTAAAATACGATAATTTATTAAATATTTATAATGAAAAATAGACTTTTATTGCTTAATATTATTTCGATATTTTTAAGTTTGAGTTGTTTTAATCAAAGTAACTTGGATAATGACAAAATTTTATCAACTTCAATTTTAAAAAAAGAGAAAATTGAGAAAGTTCAGTTATCAGAGCAGACAAGAGGAATTAATGAGGAGGTTATTCTGACATCAACTTCTATTACGGCCATTTCAAACGGAGATGTATCAGAATGGCCAATCTCTTCCACTTATTGGGGAAATGTTTCCCGGGAAGCGGAAGCTATTGATCTGTCTCAGATTAAAAATCTGCAGTCTCCAACCACAGACAGATACTCTGATCAGGCCATATCTGTGACGATTACGATTATCTGTGACGGATCTGCCTTCACCTCGGCAAGTTTCGACATCGGACAGCCTCCGAAAGAGTTGAAAAGATTATATGAGGCAATCAAAGGTAATTCAGTAAAGATAAAAAAAAGCAATTTTAAAAGTTAAAGGTTGTTGTTAATTGATTCCGGTTTAAATTTTTCCGGCGGGTTTGCAAAGCAAACCCGCCGGAAAAATTTACCAATTGAAACTGTTTGTAAGTTTATGTTTGTTTAATTAACCTGAGTTCGGGATAAGGAAATGAAATAAAATTTGTATGAAAAAGTAATAATTCGTATATTTAAGTTATTGATGTTCAAATATTTAAACGAATTATTACTTATGATTTTGAAAGACCAAATTACAAATATTTTTGTACAAATTGATGATTTTTGTAAAGAGTTTGCTGCTCAAATTAAAAAAATGAAAAAACAGGCCCTTGGGGATAGCAAGAAAAGAAGAAACAGAACATCCAGAATGTCTGATTCTGAAATTATCACCATCATGATAGGATTTCACTTAGGTGCCCACAAAACATTTAAGCATTATTACAAAGAAATAGTTTGTGGGTATTGGAAAGATTTATTTCCCACCAGTCTTTCATACAATCGGTTTATTGAACTTCAGCAAAGAAACTTTGTGGTTTTGGCCTTGTTTCTGAAAGAAAAATGTTTGGGAAAATGCACCGGAATAAGTTTTATGGATAGTACAGCTCTGAGAGTTTGCAGAAATCAAAGAATACACAATCATAAAGTTTTCAAAGGTTTGGCAGAACGTGGAAAATCTTCAATGGGTTGGTTTTATGGCTTTAAGCTTCATTTGGTTTGTAATGAAAAAGGAGAACTCTTATCCTTTTATTTAACAAAAGGAAATGTAGATGACCGAAATCCAAAACATATAAAAAAAATGACTCAGCAGCTGTTTGGAAAATTATTTGCAGATAAAGGATATCTTTCAAAAGCTCTATGGGAAATGCTTTTCGCTGAAGGCATTCAGCTTTTTACCAAACTCCGAAAAAATATGAAAAATCATATTATGAAGATGGAAGACAAAATTTTATTAAGAAAAAGAGCAATAATTGAGACTATAAATGATGAACTTAAAAATCATTGCCAGATAGAACATACCAGACATAGAAGTGTGAACAATTTTATAATCAATATTTTGGGAGGATTAACCGCATATTGCTTCTTCCCTAAAAAACCCTCACTAAACCTCAATAAAGGAAATGACGGCCAATTGTTTTTACAATTCGCTTAAACCGAACTCAGGTTAATTAAGTAATACTATTGCTCCCAAGGCTTCTTAGCTGCCGGTATTCCTGTAAACTTCTGTTTGCCGATCAACAGCTCAAAAAATAATCTGAAATCTGAAATCAGTGACCAGATAGGATACCTGAATGTCGCGGGCTGATTTTTCTCTATTACGGCATGGCTGAACCAGGCAAAGCCATATCCAAAAATCGGCACATACCATAAAAATCTTTCTTTCCCGGAACTGATGACATAGGCGATAACGATAAAGACTAAAAGAGTACCCAGAAAATGAAAAATGCGGGTGCCCATTCTGCTGTGTTCTGTTAAGTAGAATTGATAGAATTCTCTGAACGTTTTTATTCTTTCAGACATAGTGTTTTGGTTTAGATATAAAAAAGCAATAGCAATAATTCAGCCATTTTTTTTTAAAAAAGAAATCGCGAAAGACGGATTGTCCTTCGCGATTTTAGCAGGTATATTTAAGTTGAATATTTAAGATTTTCCCAGTTTGCTGTTTTTATAACCGTAACAGAAATAGATCACCAGCCCTATGGCAAACCATATCCCGAACCAGAACCAGTTTTCATGACTCATTCCCGTAAGAAGATATAAACATGAGCTCAAACCTATTAACGGAATTAATGAAAGATTCTTCATGAATGTCCAGACACAGATGGCCAGATTAATTAAAATAAAAAAGAAAATGGAAGCCCTGAACTCTCCTTCTCGGGGATCGCTCCAGTTCATCAGACTATCAAAAAACTGTGGCTGCCAGATGTAGAAGCCAATGAGCCCTCCGATAAAAACAGCCGGGAAGATCAGTTTGCCGTTAATATAAGGCAAGTGGAACCTTCCTTTTATTTTTTCCTTTGCGGGAAGCATCAGAACCCCTGCGCAAACCAGTACAAAGGCGAAAATGGTTCCTATACTCGTAAAATCCAGAATAAATGTTTTATCGGTGAACAGAATGGGAACTCCCACCACAATACCCGTAATAATGGTAGCAAAAGAAGGTGTTTTGTATTTAGGGTGTACCTTCTGAAACTTTTGAGGCATAAGTCCGTCACGGCTCATGGCATACCAGATTCTGGGCTGTCCCATCTGGAAAACCAGCAACACGGTGGTGATAGCCACAATCGCTATAAACGAAACGGTGAGTTCCATCCACGCCACATTGGCATTGGTTTTTTCAAAAATAAATGAAAGAGGATCTCCTACACCGTCAAATTTTTTGTAATCTACCATTCCGGTTAATACCAGGGTTAAGGCAATATAAATAAAAGTACACAGGACCAGGGAAATGATCATTCCTTTCGGCAGTGTCTTTTGTGGATCTTTTGTTTCTTCTGAAAGCACACTTAGAGCATCAAACCCGATATAGGCAAAGAAAACTCCCGATACAGCGCTCATGACGCCTACGAATCCGTTCGGCATAAAAGAAGGGATCCCTGTCTCAGGGCTTACGGGCGTCCAGTTTTCCGTATTGATGTAAGAAAAACCAACCAGAACGACCAGAATAATCACTGCTAACTTTAAGATTACCAAGGAATTGTTGAAATTTTTACTTTCTTTCACTCCGACATAACATAGCCATGTGATTAATCCGTTGATCACAAGAGCCGGAACATCGACAATGAATTTTAAACTTCCTAATAATGGGGCCGTTTTCCAGGCATTTAGCAGTTCTTTGTTTTCAGAGCCGTTTTTAAAAGCCTTCTGTGCTTCGGTATAGCTGCACGTTAAATAATCGGGAATATGCATTCCCATGCGCTCAAGGAAGCTTGTGAAATAATCGGACCAGGAAAAAGCAACATAGATATTTCCAAAGGAATATTCCATGATCAGTGCCCATCCGATGATCCAGGCGATTAATTCCCCGAAGCTGGCATAGGCATACGTGTAGGCAGAGCCGGCAGTGGGAATTCTGCTGGCAAACTCAGCATAGCAAAGTGCGGTAAATCCGCACGCAAATCCACAGATTAGATATAGTAGGATAACACCCGGGCCTCCTCTGAAAACGGCTTCTCCCAAACTGCTGAAACTTCCGGCTCCAATGATGGCCGCAATACCGAAAAATACAATATCCCAGACCCCTAAAACCCGTAAAAGATCCGTCGATGTATCTGTTTCTGAATAGTTTTTCCTTCTGAATAGATGATTCATTAAATGAGTAGGTTTAATTTGAAAAAAACAAATGTAATTATTTCTCCGTTATATTCCGGTTTTTCTTAAGGTTTCTTATGGAAAAGTTAAGAAGTCTTAAAAAGTATCAGACTTATCAACAATGTGTTAAAAGGCTTGTTTATACAATATCTTTTGTATATTTTCGTTCGGAAATTGTGGATAAATATGACACGGAATTTTAAATAATTAACTGATTTTCAGCTTACCCATTTTAAAATTTAAAATTAATGAAATCAAAAAAAATACTTTTAGCGGCTGCTGTGTTTTATTTCGGGATTTCCGAAGCGCAACAGTCTCAATACTTTACCCAAAGAGAGGACTACAGGTTCAATCTGGCAGAGAATCTTTACCAGACCAAAATATACAACGCTTCCCAGTATGAATATGCACGACAATATTTTTATAACCAGAATTTATCGAGATCAAAAAGAGAAGCGGCCCAGTTTTTTGATAATGTAATAGGTGTTATTCTTCAGAAAAATCATGCTGAAGAAGGACTGACTGCCTTCATAAAAGAATATCCGAACTCTGCTTATTTTGCCCAGGCTAATTTACCGCTGGCGGACTATTATCTTGCTAAAAAAGATTTTGAAAAAGCACTGGAAACTCTGAAAAATGTGAATCAGTACCAACTGTCAAAAGAAGAAAATACACAGTATATTCTGAAGCTGGGATACGCTAAATTTATGATGGGCGATTCCAAAGGTGCAACCGATGCACTGGAAGAGGCTTATAAGACGGCAGATGATTCTCAGAAAGGAGATATTGCGTACATGTTGGGTCACCTGTATTATTCAAACCGACAGAACGATAAAGCTTTCCAGTATTTTGACTCGGTAAAAGACCAGCCGAAATATTCGAAACTGGTACGTCCGTATTACGTTCAGATGTATTATAACGATAAAGATTATGATAAAGCTGTTTCAGAGGGTACTCTTCTGCTGAATGAAGATATTTCAGATTTCTATAAAGCTGAGGTTCATAAGATCATAGGGGAGAGCTATTTCATGAAAAATGATTATACTTCCGCCTATCCGCATCTTAAAGATTACCTGAGTGTTCAGCAGAATCCGTCTGAAAACGATCTGTATGAAATGGGATTTGTTGCCGCTAAACTGAAAAAATATGACGAGGCGGTTTCCTATTATAACCAATTGCTGAACAGCAACTCTGCATTGGCTCAGAATGCTTACTATCAGCTCGGTAATGCTTATCTGGCAGTTGATAAAAAGCAGGAAGCCCTTTCTGCTTTCCGTTCTTCTTACCAGATGAATTATGATCCGAAGGTCAAAAAACTGGCACACGAGCAATATGCAAAGTTAAGCTATGATATCGGTAACCCTTTTGAAAGTCCTTCAGCGGTCATTCAAAGCTATATTAACGAAAATCAGAATGCGGCAAACGCTTCTGAAATGAGATCGATTCTTGTGAAATCCTATCTGTATTCCGGAAACTTCAAAGAAACCCTGAATGCTATTGATAAACTCCAGAGTTCTTCTCCCGATATCGATAAAGTAGATCAGGAGGTTTCCTACCTTCTGGGAACGGAAGAATTCAACAAAGGAAATTATGATGGGGCAGAGCAGTACTTCCTGCGAAGTTTAGGTTTTAACATCAATAAGGAATTTAACAACAGGGCTTTGTATTGGTTAGGTCAGGTCTATTATCAAAAAGCAAATTATCCGTCTGCAATCGTGCGTTATGAAAAATTACTGAACGAAACTTTTCCTGAAAAGCAGCAGTTACCCTATGATCTTGGATATGCTTATTTTAAATCTAAAAAATTTGACCAGGCGGAAACTTATTTTAAGCAATACCTGAACAATCCGAAACCTGAGTTTAAAAATGATGCAGAACTTCGTCTGGCAGATATTAATTATGCTAATAATAATCTGAATGAAGCCATCGCCATTTATGACAAAAACGAGGATGCTACAGATTATACTTTATACCAGAAAGCAATGGCGTTAGGGTTTAAAGGAGATACACAGGCGAAAATTACCAATTTAAAAAATCTGTTGTCAAAATATCCGGGATCCGAGTATTATGACGATGCCCAGTACGAAATCGGAACTGCTTATGCAGCGCAGGACGATTTTGCCAATGCCAATGATTTCTTTGGGAAAGTGATTAAAACTTCTTCGGATAAAGATCTTATTGCCAATGCTTCGATTTACAGAGCGCAGAATTATATCGATCAGAACCAGAACGAAAAGGCCTTATCTGAATTGAAATCGCTGGGTGAACAATACAGAAACACAGCGTATGCAGAAAAGATTGTTCAGGCTGCGAAACCTGTATTCACTAAAAACGGAGATGTTGCAGGATATGAAAGTTTTGCAAAAAATATAGGGGTGAATGTAGATGCATCTGAAATTGATGAAATCAATCTTTCCACAGCGAAGCAGTACTTTACAAAAAAGGATTATAAAAATGCCATCTCCTATTACGAGAAATATTTAACCCAGAATCCTACAGGAGAAGGACTTTACCAGGCCAAATATGAGCTGGGAGAGAGCTATTATCAGACGAAGAATGCGACAAAGGCATTATTGGTTTTACAGGAAGTTGCTAATGTCCAGAACGATTATCAGGATGATGCACAGACCCGTTTGGCTCAAATCTATATGGCACAGGGTAATCAGGCTGAAGCCAGAAAGTACCTGGAAAATATTAAAAATTCTTCAGACGTTAATGTTAAAAATTATGCAAATGTAGAGCTGATGAAGCTGTATGCGGATGAAAAGAATTTCGCCCAGGCTGAGAAACTGGCGGATGCTGTTATTGCCAATAACAAAAATTCTACTGCAGTCATTGAAACGGCAAAAGTGATCAAAGCCAGAAGCCTGATGAATTCCGGTAAAGATAAAGACGCCCAAAACGCGTATACTTCTCTGGAAAAATCTTCCAATACCGAAGTGGCGGCAGAAGCACTGTATGCAAAAGCATTCTATCAGAACAAAGGAAAAGCTTTCAAATCCTCCAATGAAACGATCTTTAAGCTGGCCAACAATTATGCATCGGAAGAGTACTGGGGTGCTAAGGCTCTGGTCCTGATGGCTAGGAATTATGTAGGCTTAAAAGATAACTACCAGGCAAGTTACACCTGTGATCAGATCATTAATAATTATAAAGATTTCCCAGAGATTGTAGCTGAAGCCAAAGAGGTTAAAAAATCGATTAAAAAGTAAGTGTAAAATGTACAGCGTAGAATGTAAAAGTAAAATGTAGCGTTAGGTACATGATACATCCCGCATTATACATTAATACCCATTGTAAAAATGAACAAAAGAATTCAATTATTATCCATCATATTCCTGGGACTTTCGTCAGTGGCGTTTTCCCAAATCAAAGAAGAGAAACTGATTCTCAATAAAAAAAGAGAACCGGAAGTAAAAAAGATTGAAAAAAAGAAAACTTCGGTAGAAACCATCAAGAATTATCCGCCGGAAGAAAAATCTCAGAATCCTGTAAAATATACAATTACGGACGTTCCTGCAGTTTCAGATTTTAAAACCTCCACTATTCAGGGGCAGGATGTGACTCCCAAATTTGAAGGGACCGCTCAGAATAATTACGTCCAGTTCGGAATGGGTAATTACGGCAAAATTTTGGGAGATGCTAACATTTCGGCGAGACTGCGAGATAGGCTTGAAGTAGGGCTGGATGCGCACTTCCTTTCTACATTGGGGCTGAAGAAAGAGTATCCATGGGATTCGAAACAAAGTTCGACAACTTTGGGAGCCTTCCTGAACTCTTACGGAGATAAAGGAAAGTTCAACCTGAATGCCGAATATGGCTTAAACAGTAATAACTATTATGGTATTTATGCACTAGAGCCGGGAGATGTGGATCTGGACCAGCGGGTAAACCAGTTTAAGGTAAACGGATATTATGACTTTTATTCCAACGAGATTTTAAATGATGTAAGAGTAAAATCTTCATTTTTAAAAGATCATTTTGATGCTCAGGAAAATCAGGTGTCCATATTAGCTAATCTTTCGAAGCATGCTGTGGAAATCGGAAAATCGGGAATTAACCTGAACGCTGATTTAGGTGTTGGACTAGAAGCGGTGAACAGTGAATTCGCGATCAGGGATAACAATACATCGAACTTTGTTAATACCAGTCTTACCCCTAAAGTTACTTTCAGAAAAGGAGAGTCTTATCTAATGTTAGGATCATCATTTTCGTTTCTGAATTCAAAAAATTCGAACGATCTGATGGCTGGGCAGTTAAAAAATAATAAAACCTACTGGTTTCCACAGGCAGAATTTCAATATGCCGCTGCTAATGAATTCAAATTCTATGGTGGCGTTGACGGAGGCTTAAAGTTAAATACATATGCTGATTTACTGCAGCAGAACCCTTTCATTCTCTCGGATCAATATTTAAGACCAACGGAAACGAAATATCATTTCTATGTAGGTTTAAGAGGTGATATTGATGAAACTTTTAAATATGATGTGGCTGCGGGATTCGGAAAGATGAAGGATATCATGTTCTTTAAAGCCAACGGCCTGTTTGATAACACCTATCCTTTAAACCCTTGGGCATATAATTATGCCAATACATTCTCTGCCATTTATGATGACGGAAATGTGAGTGATATTAAAGGAAGCCTCCAGTATTTTCCTTTGGCCAATTTAATATTGGACGGAGAGGTGAAATTTACCAAATTCGACCTGAAAAATTACGAGGAAATCTACAATGTGCCCTTACTTACTGCCAGTATCGGGGCAAAATATACCATGTTGGATAAAAAATTATTGCTTGGTTTTAAAGGGATTTTTGCCAGTGACAGAACGACGAATTCCTTTATGATTGAGGGAGTTGGCAGTCCCATGATGTACCAGTCTACAGAGGATACAAATGACAAAGTTGGGGGGTATGCAGATTTAAATCTTTCGGCAGAGTATAAAATTCACAAAAATTTCAGTATTTTTGCACTCGGAAACAATCTTCTGAGCTCAAAATACCAGACGTACAAAGGATATAAAGTTCTTGGTGCACAGATTTTGGGAGGTGTGAAGATTACTTTCTAAAAAGATATCGGTAACAAATTCTGAAGTTATTTAATACCGGTTTATCACAACAGGCTGCATAGTTTAATGGATAGAACTTCGGATTTCGGCTCCGACAGTGAGGGTTCGAGTCCTTCTGCGGTCACAATAGCCCCTTTTATAGGGGCTATTTTTATTTCTTGATTTAATTCATTATAAATTAAATTACTTCTTTTTCCTGTTGTTATCTTTCATTTCACTTTTTATCAATATTCGTTACTTCATTTTATTCACAAAAAGATAATCAATCATACTTCAACCCAGTTTATTAATTTTAAAAATTAAAATATTAATTCAAACTGTGGAGAATATTATAGGATCATGAACAAAAGTTGGGGACTATGCAAAAAGTTGAGAGAGTCTGAACAGGAAAAATGCTTTGTCTTTTACTCCCCGAAGCTGTAATCTGAAGTTTTTAATTTTAGCATTAAAAGATTCTGCCGAAGCGTTGGTACTTCTTCTGTCGAAAAAGTTTAAGATGCCGCTGTAATGATTCATTATTGTTTTTCTTAAAACTGAGAATGATTTAAAACCTGATGTTTCAACATCCCTGAACCAATGCGCTAACTTTGTCATGGCAATAGATTTGGGAATATTCTGATTGTAAATCTTTCTTAATCCATCCGATAACCCATATGCCTTCTTTAAATCAGGATATTCTGTAAATAAAATTTCAGCTCTCTGCATTTGAGAAGGCGTCCACTTTTCCCTGCTTTTGTAGAGTAAATACCTGCTTCTTGCCAGAAGCTGTTTGCGGGTATCACCGTTTTCAAACGTTTCTATCTCAATAGGCTCCCTGTTTTTCTTTGCTTCATCGAGCAGGCTATTTTCCCATTCTATAGCTTCCCAACGGTAGTTGATCCTTAATTCCTGAAGGGCTTCAGTGGCGAGCTTCTGAACATGGAACCGGTCTATGACCTTAATAGCATCAGGGAAACAGCGTTTGGCAATAAGCTTCATAGACCCGGCCATATCAAGGGTAATTTCCTTTACATTTTTGCGAAGCTTCCTGTTTATTTTCAGAAGCTGCTCAATGACCTCTTCACTCTGTGTACCTTTGATAATGGCAACAATACTGCCTTTCCTGCCTTTTGCTTTTTTGGAAGTAAGAACCGTGTATAATTCTCCCTGGGAAAGAGCAACTTCATCCAGAGACAGAGAAGAGGAGCAATTTTCCGGATAAAGAATCCAATCTTCCGCATGGGGCTTTTGGAGCCAGTCTTTGAACCCGCTTAATGATTTTTTGTATTGCCTGCGGAATGTCTTTCCCTGTACCCCATACATCTCACCGATGGTTTCTAAGGGAAGGGCTTTAGTATCGGCTGATTTTTTTTAAGAACTCCGCAAAGTCCTTTGTCATGCGGGTTCCAACGGCAATGAGATTCCAGTCTCTCTGCAGGATCTTACCAGATTTTATATCGGTCCATCTTCTTCGTCTGATGTGAAGTTTTACAGGTTTTCCACGGAGAGGAAAGTCATTAACCGTGATTTCTTCATGAAAGCCTTTGGATTGTAGATGCAAAGAGGAAAGCTCTTTGGGAACAGTATTTTTTTCCTCAAAATAAAGATGAAGCAATCCTTCTTTTTCTTCAAAATGGGTAATATCAAAGTATTCAACCAGATATTCCGGTAACAGTAATTTTAATAATTCTTTCTCAGATGACATCTGGTAAAATTACATTTATTAATTTTTCTCCCCAACTTTTTATACTGATCCATATTATATTGATTCTTAAACAATTTTAATTATATTGTCATTAGAAAAACACGCACTTCAATGATGATTTATTATACCAAAGAGGAACAATCCCTGATTGACCTTTGTGACGAACTGCAAATTGAAAATCCTGAATACCTGAGAAAATACCATCAGAAAAATGATTTCTTACCGGAGCAACCGGATAGCATTCTGGTTTCAGGAATGAAATTATATATTCCATCATCGCCGGAAATAAGGAAGATTAACGGGGAAATCAGATATGAGAACAAAAGTTTATATGATTTTCCGGTTAACGGAAAATATCCTTTTGACTTCAGACTTTGCAAAGGTTCGTATCACATGAGCCAGTGTAATCTTCCCCAAAAACAGTATCATTTAAAAATATAGTTTTTAAATTTGGAATACTATGAAAAACAGTAAATTTTCAGAAGTTCAGATTATTAAGATTTTAGCTGAACAAAATCAAGGAAGAACCGTGAATGAGATTTGCCGTGAACACGGGATCAGCCAGCCGACATTTTACAAATGGAAGAGTAAATATGGTGGTTTGGATGTGCAGCAACTCTCTAAAATGAAGGAATTGGAAAAGGAACTCTCACAATATAAAAAGATCGTGGCTGAACTTACGCTGGAAAACGTGGTAATGAAAGATGTGATTGCAAAAAAGCTTTAACACCTTCCGAGAAGCGGGAACTGGTCGTTTATTCCGGATCGGAACACGGAATAAGCATTCGGAATGCGTGTAGACTTTTTATCATAAACAGTTCGGTATTTTATTATAAAAGAAAGAAAAATAATGAGGATGATAAGATTCGGGAGGAGTTGATTTTGCTCGCAGAACAGCATCAGACCTGGGGATTTTGGACAATGCACCACCGTTTGAGAAATTTGGGTTTCGGGTGGAATCACAAACGGGTTTACAGGATTTACAAATCGATGAAACTGAATCTAAGAAGTAAACGAAAGAAACGGCTTCCGGCAAGGGTGAAAGAGCCTTTGCTTCGTCCTGTTTATCCTAACGTAACGTGGAGTATGGATTTTATGCACGATACTCTGGAGAATGGTAAAAGCGTTAGAAGCCTTAATATCATTGATGATTTTAACAGAGAAATTTTGAATATTACCATCGACACCAGTTTACCATCAGCAAGAGTTGTTTCTGAGCTGGAACAACTAATCGACTGGCGTGGGAAACCTGAAACGATAAGAGTTGACAATGGTCCAGAGTTTATTGCTGAAAAACTAAAAGACTGGTGCAATAAAAATGAAGTCGCGCTTCATTATATTCAGCCTGGAAAACCAACGCAAAACTCTTTGGTAGAAAGATTCAACAGAACTTTTCGGACAGAATTCTTAGATGTTTATTTATTTGAGAACATCAGTCAGATGAGACATTATTCGGAAATTTGGATGTGGATGTATAATAATGAGCGGCCTCACAAATCATTGCAATACCTCACGCCGAGGGATTTTTTATTGAAATATGGAAAACTAACCCAAACTAAGGCCAACGAGTTTCCCACATTCCAACAAAATTTTAACAACGACAACAATAAATTATTAACTAAAAGCTCTACTTTTAAGTGTACTTAAGATGGGTGAGATTACAAGGAAACCAATAGTGTGATTAAACTGGCTATAATAGTAATCAACCAAAAATTTAATCATTGGTAATATATCTGATTTATTTACATCTAATGCTGTTGAAAAAGAAGGGATTATTATTTTTTTCAATTTTTTAGATATAATTACTAATTCTCCATTATGTATTTTTAAAAATAAATCATTTATTGGAATACAATACTTTGAGTTTTCTTTACTATGAATAATAATTCTATACTTTCTAAATCTTGATCTGTTTAGGATATTTCCTTGATAAATATTGGGTAAAAAATCGAGTTCAGCTAATATAGTTTCAGAAAACTCATTATCTTCATAATTTGCTATTTCCAAACATAACGCGTGTATCTCTTCATTAGCATTAGTAAACCGAGATAAAACTCTTGTGGGACTATGGGGGGACAGGGATTTTATATAAATAAAATCAGAATCATTTTCTTTATACAAACTAACTCTAGCACATCCTGTCGGACTTCTATCTGTTTGATGAGTTTTTTTAAGTTTTAATATTTGGTTTAATTCGATATCATTTATATAAGCTACTTTATTATCAAGATTATTATTTATTTTTTTCAAGAAAAAACTATCCATCAATTCAAAAACGTTTTCTATTGACTTATTACTTGAATATACAATACCTTTTTCTGGATCTAAAGCATCTAAAATAGAAACTGGCTCTTCTTCAAACCTTCTTTCAAATTTATTTTTAAAATCATTAATAGCAAAAAACTCATCCTGCTTGAATCTTATTAGAAATTCATTAAGAATATCAATTGATTGTTTTATCAGTGAAATTTGTTTATTGGAAAAACTACCTTCAGACGAAAAAAAAGTATTAACATATAATAGATTGTCGTTTTGAGAAATATTCCCGTTTTCTGTTTGTCTTTTTTGTATACTATATTGAATCTTTATCCTATCATTAAAGTTAAGATTATCAATTTTGCCCAAAAAACTATTGATTTTATCATTGCTTTTCTGTAAACCATCAAAACCTATTGTTGATGGTTCAAAATCGGATATAAGTATTTTACTTTCAATAAGCTCATTTATAAAATTGTTAGCATCTTCATATTCTACAGCCTCGTCAACTATTGAATAAATGACTTCTGTAATAGTTTTTCCCTTGTTCATTAAAGCAAATATCTTTTTGATATAGGAGTTGCTATTAAATGATGTATAACTACAATTGAGATTACCATTGGCATCAACCTTAAAGTCAACGTACCTATATTTTCCTTTATTATATTTAACAGTTGGATTTACGCTAAATTTATAATCTTCATAATTGGTGTTCGATGATAAATAAATGTTTCTTTTATATGAAAGGCTTAAATCAAGTAATGATTTAGTGTATTTATCTTTAATTGTTAATTTTCCGTCATTATTTTTATCATATTTTGTCTTTATCAATCCCACTCCAGAAAAAGCACCAAATGGAATGGTTCTATATCCAATTCTGCTAATATATTTTGTTAATGTATTTTTTAGTTTTTCATTTTCATTTTTTTCATTGATTAAATGAAAATATAATGAAGGGGAAGATAAATATATTGAATATGTTAAAAATTTATCATTAATAATATTATATTGATTATTTTTATCCTTTATTAATGAATTTAGTTTTATTAAAGAATAGACTGGTATTCTAAAGATATGACAAGAAAAAACGATATTTTCATTTATTTTTCTTGCGAATTTATAAAAATATTATATATTTGTCAAACTAATTAAATTAAAAATTTCACAAAATGAAACAACAGAAAAAATTAAAGAAATTAGTGTTGAACAAAGAGAAAATTGACACTATTGTAAAAGGAGACGAAAAATCAATTAAAGGTGGTTTTTTTGGATCAAGAGTGCTTTGTACCCAAACTAATGCAGATGTAGGATGTACTAGCCATACAAGTTGTAATCGTGGCAGTTCTCACAGTCCAGGAAGTGGTACAATATTCTGTGATATATTCTAAGTTTACCAACTAAAAAATTATGATGTGCTATATAATTTTTTGTATAGCACATTTTTTAATTATGTTACAATGGAATACAGTCAAAAAACAATAGATTCAATAAAAATTATTAAAGATTTTGTTCTATATATTCAAGAGCCTGATGATTTTTCAATTGGTTCAGGTTTATCAGCTAAAAATCTTTTCTTATATAATTATGCAATAGCGTTTAAAGATGATGAGGTATTAGAGTATGTAATAAGTAGTTTTGAAACAGTGTATGAATCTTTAGAAAATAAGCTTAGTAATTCTGGACTTATTAGCGGCTGTACAGGAATTGTTTGGTTCTATCTATATTTATGTAAGCATGGAGCCTTCGAGCTAGACTCAAATCTTGTTGATTTTTTCGATGAATTTTTTATAAAAGGTACATTGCTCGAAAAAAAAAATGGAAACTATGATTTATTCTATGGCTTTTTAGGATATGCTGTTTATTTTTTGCAAAAATCTAAAATGAGACTATCTAAAAATAATAACCATCTTAATTTTTTTGTTGATTCTTTAGAAGAAATTGCTCAAAAAGATAAAAATGGGATTTTTGGTTAGATAAATATGATAGTACTACTATAAATTTAGGCTTAGCCCACGGGATTCCTTCAATAATATCATTCCTCGGAAAGGTTTACTCACAAACAAAATATGAGAAAGCAAAAATATTAGGTGAACAGGCTGTAAATTGGCTTATTTCTCAAAAAACAGATAAAATAGATTATTGTTACTTCCCAAGCAAAATTAAAATTGATAGTATTCCCAATGCAACTCATACTGGATCACGATTAGCTTGGTGTTATGGAGATTTGAGCATAGCTCATTCTTTAATTACCTTTGGAAAAAACGTTGATAATGAATATATTCAAAAAGAAGGAGAAATTATTTTGCTTAAAACATTAGATCGAAAAGTTTATGATGAGAATTCAAGTATTAATGATAAAGGGTTTTGTCATGGTACATCAGGCGTTTTCTATTTATACAAAAAAATAAATGAATCCTTAAACAAGTACGATGTTACGGAAAAATATTGGAGGAATGAGTTGGTTAAGCAAACAGATTTAGAATCTTTTTATAGCTATATTTTTTATGAAAATAAATATAAATACGCACCTGATATTGGATTAATAACAGGGTTTTGTGGTATCGGTCTTGTATTGCTCAGTATGATAAATGAGAAGCAAGACAATAGCTGGGAAGACATTTTTATGATATAATTAAATAGTAAAATTTATGAAAATTTGTTTTTTCTCTTTATTTATTGGTGTATTTTTAAGTGCACAAACAATAACAGGCAAGGTATTATCTCAATACGACAACAGTCCTGTTCCTTATGCAAGGATTGGTATTGGTAGTGAAGAAAACGGCGCTATTGCGGATGAAAATGGTAATTACAAACTTGATTTAAGTAATATAAATAAAGATTTAAATTTAAATGTACATGTTGGAGGTTTTGAAAAATTTTCAGTGTCAATTAATAGCTTTTTACAAAATAGCAGTCATAATATTCTTTTAAATGAGAAAATAAGGGATATTGCAGAAGTTGTTATTACCCCTAAACAATTTAAAGATAAGCATTGGGGAGTAGACTCTAAATCGAAGAAGATTTTGTTTGCGACATATCCTGAAAGAAAAAAAGAAAAAGAAGAGCAATCTCGCGAATTGGCAATTAAATTTTCAAACAACAAAAAGGTAAAGATTCAAAAAATAAACCTCAATATTTCGGATTTTCAAACAGATGTGCCTGTTAGGTTGAGAATTAATGTGTATGACGAAAAAAATGGTATTCCTAATCAATCTGTTCTGTACAAGGATATTACAGGGATTGTGACAAGAGATTCAATTGTAAATAATACATTTACTCTTGATGTGAGTGATGACGATATTTATGTAAATAGTAATTTTTTTGTTAGCATACAATTTATGAATTTTTTTAAAGGACATATTTTCATTAGTGGCGCATTCTTTAAAACTGTATTTAAAAGAAAGTACTATGGTAGTTGGGAAAAATCAACAATAGCTTCTCCTGCTATTAATATTTATGTAAAAGTTGAAAAGTAAATATATCATTTTCTTTTGTTTTATATTTTTATGTATTGCAAAAACAGTATATGCCCAATCTTTTGTCAGTGGTACAGTCTTATCAGAAGACGGCTTTTTTATTAGTAATGTATTAGTCTATAATATTTCCAATCAAAAAAGTACTTATACCGATTCGGAAGGGAAATTTAATATTGAAGGAAATCTTAGTGAAGAACTTAGATTTATAAAAGAGGGGTATGAAAGAAAATCCGAGAAAATTAGTAATTTATATCCTTTAAAAGTTTTACTTATAAAGAAGCCCTTTGAAATAGAAGAAGTAAGACTAAATGTTCTTTCAGGCAATTTGCTAATGGATTCCAAACGGATCAAAATTGATAATTCTAAAGAAAAATTAGAAAAAGAGATTGGGCTTCCAAAACTCAAAGGAGTTCAAAGGGAAAGAGTGCCTACAGTAAGCAATGATGTTATTGTACCTCTATTATTTGGATCAATAAAAATTGATGCTGTTTATAAATTAATTAGTGGTGATGCTAGAAGAATGAAATCTTTATACAAGTATCAAGATTTACAAGAAAAGGTTAAATGGATCAGAGAAAGAATTGAAGATGATTATTTTGTGAAATTTAAAATTCCAGAAGAGAAAATAGGCGAATTTTTAGAATTCGCAATCCGATCCAATCCTAATATAATTTCAAGCATAAAATCAAATAAAATAGAAGCTGTTCGTTTTGAATTGAATATTTCTATAGATATGTATAGTTCTAGATTAAATAAAAAGTGATGATAGTTTTTACTAGACTTAATCAAGGTTATTTATCATCATAATAATTGATATAGCCATATTGGTATCAAGGATACATCATATTATTTTGAACAAGCAAATCAGATGGTGAATACCCTCCCACAAAAGTGCCCCACCTAATCTCTCTTAAAAAATCAAATAATCCTTTATAGTAGAATTTATGACAATTTAATCCGATAACGGCTGCCTATATTCTCATCTGAAATACTTTTATACTTAATGGGTTTTCACCGTATTGGCTTGTAAATTGATGCGTTGATTTTAATGAATTTTTAATTGATGATGAATAAGTCAGTTGTAATTTTAATTTTCTTTTTAAATTGTTTTGCATATTTGCAGGCACAGGAGAAAAAGGATTCGCTCTATTACAAGATAGAAAAATTTTCAGATCAGCGGAAGGTCACGAAATTTATTTACCGTTTTATTTTTCGTAGAGAAGCAGACTCGGTTTCCGTAAAATCACGAGATGAAAAACTGTCGCAGAAAACGTATCAGGGTAAATATATAAGAAATATTCATATAGAAACCATTGACCCTTTTGGATATCGTTCTGAAGACAAAAAAGAAAACACGAAATGGTATGATTGGTTTACGAACCATCTTCATTCAAACACAAAATCTTCTACGGTTAATAATTATTTACTTTTTAAGGAAGGTGAAGAATACAATGCCCAAAAATTATACGAATCCGAACGTTTGCTGAGAACGATGCACTTCATCAACAGAGTTAATATAAGTGTATCCGACAGTACATCAACAAAAGACTCGATCGATGTTTTGGTTAAAGTTCTGGATTCCTGGAGCCTGAAGCCAAGGCTCAGTTATTCCGGAAGCAGAATAGGCGTTGGGGTTACCGAAGAAAATATATTGGGCTTAGGACACGAACTGAATCTTCTGTACAGGAATGATTCAAAAGAAAAACAGGATTATGTTTTAGGAAGCTATACGGCCTATAATATTTTGGGATCGTATATCAATGCCCAGGTTTTGGGAGAGCGGGATTTTTTTAAAAATGAAAGGGTCAACTTCAATGCCTACAGAGACTTCTTTTCACCATTAACAAAATGGGCCGGTGGTTTTACTTTTGAATATTTTATGCGTAAGGTACTGCTCCCAATAGAGACTGATACAGCGTTCCCGGAAGTTCAGATCAAAGTCTACAGTCAGGATGTATGGGGAGGATATCAGATTCCGGTCTCATCTCATACACATGAAAAAATAACGGGGAATATTGCATTGATCGGGAGATTTCAGAATTATCAGTACAAAGACCGTCCGGAAACAGATCAATACCAGTACTTCAGTTCTTATACCAGCTTTTTGATGTCTGCGGGTTTTATAAAGCGGAACTTCTCGGTTCAGAAAAATATCTTTCAATATGACCTGCCGGAAGATATTGCATATGGCAACTCAGTGAACCTGACGGCAGGGATGCTGTCGAGAAGTCATGAGGTATTGCCGTATGCCGGAATTTCCGCCTCTTACGGAAGTTTTACAAAACTCGGCTATTTTAACGTGAAAGCCCAATTTGGAAGATTTTTTAATGAAGATCCCCGGAACCGGGAATCTTTTCGTCTGGATGGAACGTATTTTACAAACCTTTCGGATTGGAAATTTGCCAAAACAAGGCATTTTTTTTCTCCTACCTTAGCCCTGGGAAATCCACAGCATAATTATTCTTATATCAACCGGATCAACCTTTCTGCGGCGGATGAGTTCCCGGTTTATGATCCGGATTATATCGGGACAAAAAAACTGGTATTGAGATATCAGTTGCAGCTTTTTGTCAACAAAACATGGAAGAATTTTCATTTCAGCCCGTATCTGACTGCGGCAGTGGGCTGGCTGGGTTTACCCGATGATGAGCTGCTGAAGACCAGAACAAATACAAAAATAGGAATCGGTGTTTTAATTAATAATCCTTACCTGGTTTTCAACAGGCTGCAGATTTCTTTTACGTATTATCCCCATGTACCTTTTGATAATAATGCTGTTTTTGATTTTAACAGTAACCGAAATAATACTTTGCCAATCAATACCCTGGCAACTGAGGTACCGCATTTTGTGAATTTTGCAAATTAACCATCGGAATAAAGAATAAAAAACCGCCTGGTCTAAAGTCAGAAGACAAATAAGACCAGGCGGTGATATCCGTAGTTTGGTATGGTTATTTTTTAGGCTTCAGAGAAATATTATCCACGTAAACTGCTTGGTGTACACCATTAAGTAAAACTTTAATTCCTACATGACTGTCTTTTTTCAGAGAGATATAAAATGTTTTTTTATCACCCGTTATTTTGGATGGTTTAGCTATTGAAACAAAGGATTTCGTATCAGCCGGATTATTAATGGCGAACAGTTCAAGACTTGTTTCACCTCCGTTATCTAAAGCATCAAAATTAAGGGTATAAGTTCCGGCACTGATCTTTGGGGTTATCAGATACATATTTTCCCGGGGATCGTTCATCGAATAAAAGATAATTTTCTTATCATTAGGATAAAGCATTGCTTTTCCTGACTTTGCAGTCCAGCATTTATTGATGTCTTTCCATGTATCAAAGTTTTCCGTAATTGTTGTTACCGTTTTGCACTGTGCATTCACTGCTACAGATGTCCCTAGCACAGTCATTCCTGCCAATATTATTTTTCTCATGTATTATTTACTTTTTCTAAGTAAAAATAGTGAAAAAATAGATCAGAGAGTTATTTAGTGATTATTTTAAAGCCAGACTTTAATTTGTTCGAATTTTTTTCATAAGATCATTATTCAGGTTTCGGAAAGTAGGAATCATACGCATTATTTACCTGGTGTTACAAAGCCTATGATTTTGGAAGTTTTTCTACGGTTTCTTCCTCATACAGTTTGGCTTTACTCCATTTGGCATGTTTTGACGGAACGATTTTGTAACCTTTTTTGTAACTGTACACCTTTGTAAATTCGACACCGAAGAAAACAAGCATACAGGAGTAATTGATCCACAACATAATCAGGATCACCGTTCCTGCAGTTCCGAAAGTTGAGGTAGGCTTAAATTCGCTGAAATATAAACTGAGTAAAAATTTACCGAGCGTGAACAAGATGGCAGTTAAAAAGGCACCTCTCCAGACAGGCTTCCAGCTGATTTCGGCATCAGGCAGCATTTTAAACATAAGTGCAAATAAAATCATAACCACTCCAAAACCGATGGCAAAATTGATAATCTCAACAATGATATAAGTTTCTAATCCAAAATACCGTGTAATAAAGTTATTAAATAAGCTGATGGCAGATGACAGTACCATCGTCACCATTAACAGGAACCCCAGAATAAGAATCATTCCCAGGGAATTGGCTCTGTCTAAAATGAATTTTTCCCATGCTTTCTTCGGTGCGGCTTCCACATCCCAAAGGCTGTTCAGTGACTTCTGCAGTTGAAAAAATAGTGTAGTGGAACCAAAAACCAGTGATCCGATCCCTACAATCTTCATCACAATGTTTTCTTTGTCGATGAGTGCTCCCGTTACCATTCCTTCGACACTTTCGGCTGTATCATTTCCCATCAGACCGCTGATCTGATTGCTGATCTCGCCCTGTATGGCTTCCTGTCCGAAAAAATATCCTGCAATCCAGATAATAATGATCAGCAGTCCCGGGATGGAAAAAATGGCATAATAAGCGAGACTTGCTGAGTTTTCGGAGGCCGAAGACTTATTCCATTCGGCAAAGGTCTCTTTTAAAACTTCCCAGAAGAATTTAATATTTTTAATCATATCATATATTTTAAATGGTGTGGTCACTACAGTATGTATTCATCGAAAAACTGAATCTTACTGGTAAATACTCTAAAGTCTTAGCAATGTTTTTGCCATTTTGCAATAATCAATATAAAAACAACTGTTTTTTGGCAACAATGAAGAAAATTGGAAAAGTAAGGAATTGAAGTAATAGAATTCGCCTGGTTATCATATTGCATTGGACTGCCTAAATAATAAGAATCGTAATCTTTATTAAAATGCCGGAGCAGATTAAATAAAAATCCCCGATTGGATCGGGGATAAAAACTAATAACCATGAAAACTCAAATTAAACATGAGAATCAGGTGCAAATTTAAAACAAAAAATAATACTACGCAATCCAGCTTATCTATCGGCGATATTGCCAATTTCATTTGCGATTTTTGACTTTCATCTAAATGGGGAAATAAGATGAATATATTTCATATTTATTTTAAAATATCATTAGATCTTATAATTATAGAATAACATCTATAATTGATCATCAATAGGACAATTTGATTTTATACTGCAACTATATGATATAAAGCAGCTCATAGACCTCATACGGATCTGGGGAATAGTGAAGTGAATTAATGGATTATCCTATACGGAAATGTATCCAGATAAAGTCTATGCCACTAAAATTTAATATATGATTGCTAATTGGCTTATTTTAAGGAATGGTTTTTGTTTTTAACGGAATATTTTAAATACCACATCATAATATTATGAAAAATTACCTTTTACCGGCAGCCGCGCTGCTGATGTTCAGTTGCAACGAAAATAAAAATAAGCCAGCTACAGCAGGTCAGACAGATGAGGCGGTCACCCAAACGGATACATTAAAATTACCTCCTCCGGATGAGAAAAGTGCCAAAAATAAATTCAGTAACGTAATAGGATGGGGGCATGACAAGGCTCCTGCCGCTCCTGCAGGATTTACAGTGACACGGTTTGCAGAAAATATAAAAAGTCCCAGAAATATCATTCAGGGAGAAAACGGCGATGTTTTTGTGGTGCTTTCCAACTCGGAAAGATCGGCCACCGAAAAAATAAAAAATGATATCAGCGGAAAAAGCGATGCTGAGGTCGGGGGAAAATCGGCCAATAAAATATTAGTGTACCGTGATGCCAATAAAGACGGTATTCCGGAATCTTCATCTGTATTTTTGGATAACCTGAACCAGCCTTATGGTATGCTGATTATTAAAGACCGGTTTTATGTAGCCAATACCGACGGACTTTGGGTATATCCCTATAAACCGGGAGAGATGAAACTCACTCAACCCGGAAAAAAAATCGTAAATCTTCCGGCTGGAGGATATAATAACCACTGGACCCGGAATTTAACGACCAACAAGGATCAGTCAAAAATTTATATCTCCGTAGGATCTGGGAGTAACGTCGGGGAAAACGGAATGGAAAATGAGGTAAGAAGAGCCAACATTCTTGAGGTAAATCCTGACGGAACCGGCGAAAAAATATATGCTGCAGGACTCAGAAATCCTGTGGGAATGAGCTGGAATCCTGCAACAGGAGAGCTCTGGACCGTAGTGAATGAAAGAGATGAGCTGGGAGATGAGCTGGTTCCGGATTATCTGACGAGTGTAAAGCAGAATGCTTTCTATGGCTGGCCATACGCTTATTTCGGTAAGAATGAGGATCCGAGACGCAAAGGAGAGAAGCCTGATCTTGTATCTAAAACCATCGTTCCTGATGTGCCGTTGGGAAGTCACACGGCGTCTTTGGGACTCACGTTTTATACCGGTGCCCAATTTCCTGAAAAATATCAAAACGGTGCCTTTATTGGCCAGCATGGGTCGTGGAACCGCTCCTCACTGGTAGGGTACCAGGTGGCATTTGTCCCCTTTAAAAACGGGAAGGCTGCGGGTCCTTATCAGCCATTTCTGACCGGTTTTATAGCGGATGAAGCAAAAGGTGACGTGTACGGAAGACCCGTCGGTGTTCTTCAGCTTAAAGACGGATCATTGCTGGTAGCGGACGATGTCAGCGGAGTTGTCTGGAGAGTATCCTACGGTAAAAAATAATATTTCTAGTAGAATGTTAGATATAAGGAAACCATCTTAAATTGAGATGGTTTCCTATTTTTACTGGACTTTTTCACGATAATGAATGAAGCATATTATATTAAATAACAAAAGCTGTAAGCCATGTACAATTGCAGACAGAGACAATTCGGCTGTTTATCAAGATAATTTATTTATATCTGGCAACGAATAAAAAACGCCTATCCATCTCAACCTATAAAAGGATGGTCGGTTAAAGATCTGTTATTACCAGACTGTTTTGTGATTTTTGTTTAAGTTAGCTTATAAATAATCATTTTTACTACAAATGAATAATTAAGAACTTTTTAAGGTTAAAAGAAATAAAATGAGAAATATTAAAACAATAACTACTATGCTCGGAATGTTTTCAGCGATGATGTTTTCTCAGGAGTTTACCACTTCAGTTACTGCATCAAAAAACAACGGGTTTCCCAAAGTTGATACCAAGGGACATGCATTGTTCAGAGTGCATTTCCCGAAAGCAAATTCAGTGATCCTGGAGGGCGGAGACGGAATGAAAAATATAAAATCGACCACAAAGAAGGAGCAGGATGGCTTCTGGGAAATTTCTGCTGAAGGAATGGAGATTGGATTTCATTACTACTGGTTTAATGTGGATGGCCAGCGTACTAACGATCCGAATTCACAACTCTATTTCGGATACGGCCAGCCCACGAGCGGAATCGAAATCCCGTCAGGTGAAGATTTTTTTCAGGAGAAAAATGTGCGGCACGGGAAAATTGTAAATGACAGTATTTATTCAAAAATTACAGAAAGTAAAAGGAACTTAAAAATTTATCTTCCACCGGGTTACAGGACTAAAAAGTTTCCGGTTTTATACCTTTATCATGGTACCGGAGAAGATATTACCGGTTGGGTAAAACAGGGATATATCAACAATATTCTTGATCATCTTTTTGCAGAAAAAAAAGCACGGGAAATGATTGTGGTGATGGATTACGGCATTGCCCTCAGTTCTGCTGAGGAAAAATTACCGGATAATTATGAAAGAACCGTTATTTCTACTAAAAACCTGGATAAAATTATGGTTGATGAGTTGATTCCATATATAGAAACTAGATATAAAACTAACGGTAAAAGGGCTGTTGCCGGACTGTCCCGCGGAAGCTACCAGGCGATGTACATCGGAGCTGCTCATCCTGAGCTGTTTTCAGCCGTTGGATCCTTCAGTCCTGTTATTTATGAAGGTACACCAGATCATCCTTTTAAAGAACTACCTTTGGATAATGTATTGAAATCAAAACAGAAACCCCTGTTTTTTATCGGAATCGGTGAAAAGGAAGATGCCCGCTTTGTTAAATTTAATCAGACGATCGTTAGTTATCTTTATAAAAATAACTATCCCTATCTTCAGTATACCTCACCCTCTACCTATCATGAATGGCTTACATGGAGAAGATGTCTCTATCAGTTTGCGCAGAAAATTTTTAAATAATCCGGCGTGCATTCAGAAATATAGGCCAATTTAGTTAATTCAGCAATAACGTACCGGAAACCGGACCTGAAGTTCAGAGTTAATGGCCTGAAGATGAGGTTATTCATTTAACTTATTGAAATCAGGCTGTTATATGTGTGCGTAGGCCTTTTAATAATTATATTTGTATAGTTTTAAAAATATGAATTCACCTGATTTAATCGAGCCTGAAGAGTTACTTTCAATCCTTTTTTATTCCCCGAATGCTACTGCGGTCTATACTGGAGCAGACATCAGAATTGTAAGTGCCAACCAGGCCATGCTGAATTTCTGGGGCAAAGACAGATCCGTGGTAGGAAAATTTTTTATCGATGCCATCCCGGAATTGCATGATCAGCCTTTTCTCAGCATGTTAAAAAAGGTTTGGGAAACCGGTGAAACCTATCTGGCGAATGATTATCCTGCCACTCTTGAGATTGAAGGCGTGCTGCAGACCTTTTATTTCGATTTTGAATACAAAGCAATAGTAAATGCCGAAGGTCAGACGATTTACATTCTGCATACCGCCTTTGAAGTTTCGGAGCGGATGCAGTCCCGTAAAATAATTGAAGAAAAATCAAATGCCGAACAGAAGCTGATAGACAATCTCTCTGCACTGAACGAAGAATATATGGCCACCAATGACGACCTGATGGCTAAACATGACGAACTGCTGCTTATAAAAAAAGAGCTGCTCTCTGTAAATCATACATTGGCTGAAAACGAAAAACGATTTAGAATCTTAGTGGAGAAAGCGCCTGTAGCGATGGCCTCATTAAAAGGCGAAGATTTTACGGTGGATATTGTGAATGATATGGTGCTTGCCATCTGGGGAAAAGACAGATCCGTTATCGGTCTTCCTCTGGAAAAAGCATTGCCGGAACTGGAAGGACAGGAATTCATCAGCATTTTACAAAATGTGTATACTACGGGTGAACCATTCTACGGACATGAACTGAAAGCAGTGCTGTCCATTGAAGGTAACATGACCGATCATTATCTTAATTTTGTATATCAGCCTATTCTCGATGAGAATAACCGGACCTCTTCTATTCTTATTGTGGCCAGTGATGTAACAGAGCAGGTGATGGCCAGGGAATCAGTTACTGAAATCAATAATCGTCTCCAGATTGCTCTTGATGCGAGTAGTTTAGGCTCCACAGAAGTGTATCTCCCGACAGGAATCATGCAGAGCAATGCACAGTTTAAAAGGAATTACGGATACGCTCCGGATGAGGAGTTCAATTATCCGGACCTTTTCGAATCCATGCTCCCTGATTACAGGGAAAGTGTCCGGGCACTCGTTCAGGAAGCGATCAGGACGAACGGTGTTTATAAGGCAGAATATCCGGTGAGATGGAGAGATGGCTCCATCCACTGGATCCAGGCCCATGGCCGTCCGCGGTATGATGAAAACGGAGTCGCCAACCGGATGGTGGGTATGACCGCAGATATTACAGACAAAAAGCTTGAAGAACAGCGTAAGGACGATTTTCTGAGTGTAGCGAGCCACGAGCTTAAAACTCCGCTCACTTCTGCGAGAGCTTCAGTGCAGCTTCTGAGTCGCATAAAAGACCGGCCGTATTCATCTACACACCTCAAGCTCATTGATCAGTCACACAGAAGTATAGAAAAAATGTGCAGCCTGGTGGATGACCTGTTGAATATGAGCAGGATGAGCCAGGATCAGCTCATGCTGGAGCCTGTCCATTTTAATGTATATGACCTGCTGAGTAAAAGCTGCAGCCATGTAAGATGGGAAGAAGACTACGAAATGATCTTAATAGGAGACCAAAACCTTGAAGTCTTTGCTGATGAGCACAGAATTGAACAGGTGATTATTAATTTCGTCAATAATGCCATTAAATATGCCCCGGATTCCAAAAAAATTATTTTAAACACGGAGTTTTCCGGCGATTATATCAAAGTATCAGTACAGGATTTCGGGCCCGGTATCGAAGAGCATATCATTCCCCATCTTTTTGACCGCTATTATCGGGCCAACCATCTGGGTAAATCGTATTCCGGCCTCGGTCTGGGATTATACATCTGTTCGGAAATCATCAGAAAGCATTCAGGTGAGATCGGCGCGGAAAGTATCATAGGAGAGGGAAGTACTTTCTGGTTTAAGCTTCCGCATGGAAAGTAATCTTATGGCACACTGATTTTCTTTCCCTGTTCAGGAAAAATATAGTTTATTTTTAAGGGATTATTTTTCAGAAGTTCATTTTTTATCGTCTCAGGATTATTGCCCGTTGGTTTTCTGTGGGTGACAACGATATTCAGTTTTTCAAGATTTCTAAGACCTGTTTTTTCCTTTAGTTTTTGCAGTTCTTCCAACAGCAGGTCAGGCGTTAGATGGCCGAATAATGACTTTTCAGGCTGACTATTGGGGAAAGAAACTTCTATTAAAAGAGTATTGAGCTGTCCTTTCTTAATCAGTGGAGCAATATCGGTCCAGATGTGGTTCAGCCGGTCAGACTTTTCAACCCGGTCAGCACCGGTATCCCCAAAATAAAGCAGGTAATGATGGTCTTTTCTTACAAGAACCGCACTGCTTTTGTAAGGATTCACATGACTGAGTTCATAGGGCTTTAAGAAAAATGAAGTGTTTGTGGCGGCCATTTCTGTTCCTGCCTGGAGCTCATGATAATGATACTTTCCGAGCATGGGTTTCTGTCCCTGATCCGCAAAGTTAATCCAGGTATCCGAGATAAAATAATGATCCTGCAGAATCTGAAGCACCGGTGCAATCGCGTAAATATCCTTTTTGGAATCAGCAGGAGAATTGATGATCATTCCCGAAAGATGATCCAGGTGGCCATGAGAAATAAAATATCCTCTGATCTGGTCTTTCAGAACCGTTTCAGCATTTCCGTTGAGACTTTTTAATTCAATACCTTTTCGTATGCCCGCATTTACCGTTCCTGCATCAAGGCAGAGAAAGGCATTTTCTCCCGGCGTTCCGACAAGATAAGCCGATAAATTATCTTCCTGCTCACCCCCGTAGATTCCCAGAGGAATAACATCAAAATTTTGTGACTGAGAAGCAATTGATAAAAAAACAGCGAATAAAGAAAGTCTTATTTTTTTCATAACAGGTAAAATTAAAAATGAATTTCAGCAGGAATTCAGCGCAAATTTACGTTATTTATCTGATGCTATCTGACTGCATTCGGTGCATTGCTGCTCTTTTATTTTGAAGGAGCAATCTGATTATCCTGGAAAGTCATATTTTTTTGAAGCATTTTCCCGCTTTCTGCTGTATCTTTTTGGTTTCGGGCACATCCTGAGTCCTGAAATTTAATATTTGCTTGGCCCGAAACCAAAAAGGATGTCGCGTCAATCGGGGCTAGGCGGGGCGTTGAGTTCAGAACCTGTCATTGAAAATAAGTACACACGATCTCCATGAAAGAGCAGGATGCTGTACGTTGGTAAAATGTATATTTTTATTTTTGTTAATTGGTTTAATTAAAATAATTCAGGATTTACTGAAAAGACTATGAAATTTCATAATATATCAAAACTCTTCTATACTTCATGTGTTCTTCTTTTTTTTACAGCAAAAGTAAAAAGTCAGGATAAATTTCCGGACGGGACCTTGATTCCGAAATGGTTTAAAGAAAATAAACCTACCAACCTTAATACGTTAGGGAAAAAATACCTTGTTACAGACAACGGCTTGAAAAATGACAGCACTGTTCTTCAGACAAAACAGCTTCAGGCGGTAATCGATCGGGCAGCGCAGAATGGAGGCGGCATCATCGTGATACCCAAAGGAACATTTTTAATAAGCTCGGTGTTTTTTAAACAGGGAACCCATTTGTATCTCGAAAACGGGGCAAAATTAAAAGGAAGCGATGATATCAACGATTTTCCCGTAGTTACAACCCGAATGGAAGGACAAACTGTAAAATATTTTCCGGCTTTAATTAACGCGGACGGATTAGACGGCTTTACCATTTCAGGAAAAGGAACCTTAGACGGAAACGGACTCAGATTCTGGAAATCATTCTGGAAAAGACGAGAATGGAACCCCAAATGTACCAATATGGACGAAATGCGCCCGAGAATCATTTATGTTTCCAATTCCAGAAATGTTCAGATTGAAGGAATTACCGTTAAAAATTCACCATTCTGGAGTACCCACTACTATAAAAGTGATTTCGTAAAACTTTTGAACCTAACCATTTTAGCACCGAAAGAACCCGTAAAAGCACCCAGCACCGATGCGATCGATATCGATGCCTGTACCAATTTCTTAGTCAAAAACTGCTATATGTCTGTGAATGATGACGCCATTGCTTTAAAAGGAGGAAAAGGGCCTAAAGCAGACAGAGCTCCCGAAAATGGAGAAAACAGAAATATTATTATTGAGGACAATACTTTCGGGTTCTGTCATTCTGCATTAACCTGCGGAAGCGAATCCATTCACAATTACAATATCATTTTCAGAAATTCAACGGTAAAAGATGCATCAAGGCTGCTGCATCTGAAAATGAGACCCGACACACCGCAACATTACGAATATATTACGCTTGATAATATCAAAGGTAACGTAAAAACGTTTCTGTACGTAAAAGGATGGAACCAGTTTTTTGATCTGAAAGGCGAAGAAAGACCGAGAACGGGCTTAGCCAATAATGTGGTTTTAAAAAATATAGATATCAGCTGTGAGACGGCATTTTCCGTTGAAAAATCAGAGTTATATGATTTAAAAGATTTCACTTTTGAAAATCTTAACATTAAAGCATTGAAGCCTGAAGTACAGAATCTGAATGCCGTTCAGAATTTAAAGCAAACCAAAGTAAATATTGTCAAAGTAGCTTCCTTAAGCCAGGCATACGATAAAAAAGATGATTCTGACATTGCTGCAAAATAATGAATTTACTATCCAAAATATTCTTTCTCGTATACATAGGTTCACAGATGCTGCAAGCGCAGTCTAAGGAAATTCAATTTCTTAGCGGAAAAGATGCAGAACATACCAAAGAATGGGATTTTTGGATCAGCGGAGGCCGGAAAGCCGGTAAGTGGAGCACCATTAACGTCCCATCTCACTGGGAACAGCAGGGTTTCGGCTCATACAACTATGGCCGGGATTATGTGACGTACGGCCGCAATTTCAGGTTTAATGATGAAACAGGCTTATACAAACATCAGTTTACCGTACCGGATTCCTGGAAACGGAAAAAGATTAGTATCGTCTTCGAAGGTTCGATGACCGATACTGAAGTGAAAATTAACGGGCAATCTGCAGGAGCGATCCATCAGGGTGCTTTTTACGAATTTAAATATGACATTACGGATAAAATAAAATTTGGAAAAAAAAATACCCTCGAAGTCAAAGTTTCCAAAATGTCATCCGATAAATCGGTAAATAATGCAGAACGACTCGCTGATTACTGGATTTTAGGAGGAATTTTCAGACCCGTATATCTTGAAGCAAGCCCACAGGAACATATTTCCTCAACAGCTATTGATGCCAAAGCAGACGGAACGTTCCGGGCAAATATTCATTTGAAGGGAATCAATTCTGCCAATACGGTAAAAGTAGAAATTTTGGATGCCGACAATATAAAGGTCGGTGAATCTCTGATGACCATCAAAAAAGGGGATACCCTGAAGCAGATTCAGCTTTCCGTTAAAAATCCACAGCGCTGGACCGCCGAAACCCCTAATTTATATAAAGCGAGATTTACCTTACATAAAAACAGAAAGATCATCAGTAAAACCGATGAAAAATTCGGGTTCAGAACCATTGAAATCAGAAAAGGGGAAGGGATTTTCATCAATGGAACCAAAGTAAAGATGAAAGGCATCAACCGACATGTCTGGTGGCCCGAAACCGGGCGGGCTGTTACCGCAAATATCGACTTAATGGATGTTCAGCTTATTAAAGAAATGAACATGAATGCCGTTCGGTGCTCCCATTATCCCCCCAATAAATCGTTTTTAAAGATTTGTGATTCTTTGGGATTATATGTTTTGGATGAATTGGCAGGCTGGCAGAAAAAATACAGCACGGAAGTCGGAAAAAAACTTGTGAAAGAGATGGTAATGCGGGATGCTAATCATCCTTCGGTCATTTTCTGGAGCAACGGAAATGAGGGCGGACATAATTTTGATCTCGATGGAGAATTCGCGAAACATGACTTATCCGCACGCCCGGTAATTCATGCCCATCATAAGCCCGGAAATGCTTTCAACGGAATCGACTGCAATCATTACGAAGATTATTACAGTACAAAAAAAATCCTTGAAGGAGAAAATATTTATATGCCCACCGAGTTTTTACACGCTCAGGATGATGGAGGTGGTGGGACTTCACTGGCCGATTACTGGGAACTTCACTGGAATTCCAAAAAAGGGGCGGGAGGTTTCCTCTGGGCCTTTGCCGATGAAGGCCTGGTGCGGACAGATTTTAATAATCAGATCGATGTGAATGCCATTAATGCACCCGACGGAGTTGTGGGACCGCATCGTGAAAAGGAAGGCAGTTTCTATGCCATCCGGGAAATCTACAGCCCTGTCAAAATTGATCTTAAAAAACTGCCTGATGACTTTAAAGGGAATATTCCTGTGGAAAACCGCTATCACTTTACCAATGTAAACGAATGTAAATTTGAATGGAAATTAATGAAGTTTAAAACCCCATTTTCAGCCGATTCCGGCTTTGATATCAATGCAACAGGCAAAATGGTAGCTCCGGACATACATCCTACAGAAAAAGGAATCATACAGCTCAATCTTCCTTTGAACTGGAAAGAGAATGATGCTTTGCTGCTGACCGCAACTGATCCTTCCGGAAAAGAAATCTATACCTGGACCTGGAAAATTTCTTCTAATGATATAATTTCAAAACAGTTTCAGCATACGTTAAATAAGGAATTTCCTGTTTCAGTTTCAGAAAATGATTCTTTATTTATTTTAAAATCAAATGAAAAGGAATTTGCCATCGGGAAAAAGGACGGATTGCTGAAATCAGTTACTGTCGATAAAAAAGGCAAAAAAATGACCTTTAAAAACGGGCCGGTTTTCGTCAACGGGACCATGGAATTATCTTCCGCCCGACTTTTCACAGAAGGAGAAAATCAGTTAATCGAATTGAAGTATAAAAACGGAAACAAAATAATATGGAAACTGAATTCCAACGGAATTTTAGAATTACATTATGAATATTCGATGTCCGGAGATCATCAGTTTTCAGGCGTAAGTTTTGATTATCCGGAGAACTATGTTATCAGCGCAAAATGGCTTGGAAAAGGACCGTATCACGTCTGGAAAAACCGTTGGCAGGGACAGACTTATAATGTGTGGCAGAATCTGAAAAATTCAATACGGACAGGCTCTTCACCGTGGATTTATCCTGAATTTAAAGGCTATTTCGATGATATTTCGTGGCTGCAGCTTGATACCGCTGAAGGAAAAATTACTGTGGGAACCAAAGAAGAAAAAATGTTTGTCAGACTTTTTGATTTTTACGGAATTAACGGAGCAGAAGGGTATCCGAAACTGCCACCGGGAAATATTTCATTCCTGGATGCCATTCCGCCGTTAGGAAATGTCCTCGCATTTAACATTAACGATAAAACCCAATCTTTAGGACCGGAAAGCGAGCCGAATCATCTTGACGGAACTTTTAAAAGAACCCTGTATTTCTATTTCGGTATACCGGAATCGGGTGATGAAAAGAAACAGTTTACCATGCCTGAAGTCAATATTTTAACAGATTAATTATGGGAAAGACGACAGGTTTTTTACTTCTTTTTATCAGTTCGCTGATTTTCGCGCAGCAAACGACTTTCAAATTTGATTTTGGGGGTCACAGAACTGAAAAAGGATTTATTCCGATTAGTCCGGATTCACGATTTGACCCAAAAACAGGATACGGATTTATGGATGTATCCGGTCTTGAATCTGTTGACCGCGGGGGAAATGCATTGACAGGAGATTTTATAACCGGCAAAAAACCTTTTTATTTTTCAGTAGTGCTTCCCGAAGGAAATTATGATATTAAACTGAACCTCGGAGATCCCAAAGGCACTTCCGAGACAACAGTTAGGGTCGAAAACCGCAGGTTGATGTTGAACGATGTTAAAACAAAAGCAGGTGAAGTGATGGAAAAGACAATCACCGTGCACGTAAAAGACAGCATCCTCAGAAATCAGAATGGAGAAAAAATCGGAGTTGTCAAATTAAAGCCGAGAGAAAAAAAATATTTACATTGGGACCGTATGCTGACGATCGAATTCAATGATAAAGCTCCTAAAGTATGCTCAGTAATGATTCAACCCAACAACACCGCAAAAACAATCTATCTGACTGGCGATTCAACGGTAGTGGATGCGCAATATGAACCCTGGGCTTCCTGGGGACAGATGCTGCCTTATTTTTTTGTTTCGAATGAAGTGGTTGTTGCCAATTACGCTGAAAGCGGCGAAACGTTGAAAGCATTTGAAGATCGTCATCGCATCGATAAAATCTGGAACAAATTAAGGCCAGGAGATTATCTGTTGATTCAGTTCGGACACAACGATCAGAAGTATGGAAAAAGTACAAAATCGGGATATGGAAAAAGATTAAAAGAATGGATTCAAAGGGCAAAACAACTGGATGCGATTCCTGTTCTGGTGACCTCAATGAACCGCAGAGTTTTTGATGAAAACAATACAATAGTGAACACGTTGGATGATTTTCCTGATGCGATGAGACAAATTGCAAAAGAAGAAAAGGTTAATTTAATCGATCTTAATGTATTAAGCAAATCACTTTTTGAAGCCATGGGCCCGGAAGGCGCAAAAAAAGCATTCGTATACTATCCCGCAAATACTTATCCGAATCAGCCGGCAGCCCTGGCAGATGATACCCATTTCAATACTTATGGAGCGTACGAACTGGCACAATGTGTCGTAAAATCTATTGTTGATCAAAACCTGTCTCTGAAGAAATACATTTCAAAAAATGATAAGAATTTTAATCCCGATAAACCTGATGATGCTGAAAAATTTCATTGGCCGGAATCTGTTTTTATGGAAGCTTTAAAACCTGATGGAAATTAGATACCGGGAACTTAAAAAAGCAGAACCACGAAGTGGTTCAATACAAATGCCCCGGGCGAAACCCACGGTGTATATAAATAGCATCGGGAAACCGGTAAAATATAAATCGAAGATCATTCGTTTTAAAATCGTCGTTCAAAATGAAAATTAAAAATATAGTCACACTCAGCGTTCTCTGTTTTGCCATCGGAAACCTTTCCGCCCAAAATCCATGGCCGAAATCCACCAATACGGCAAAACCGTGGACACGCTGGTGGTGGATGGGAAGTGCTGTTGACGAAAAAGGTCTGGATAAACAACTGACCGCACTTTCCGGGGCAGGCTTCGGAGGGGTGGAAATTGTTCCGATTTACGGAGCAAAAGGTTATGAAAACCGATACCTCAGCTATCTTTCCCCTGAATGGATGAAGATGCTTCAGTATACCACGGCTAAAGCCAAAAATCTGAACATGGGCGTGGATATGTCTGTAGGTACAGGATGGCCGATCGGAGGTCCACAAGTAAATGAACAGGACGCGGCTACAAAAATGACCGTTCAGCAGTATACCCTGTCAACAGGCCAAAAATTAACGAAAAAAATAGTACTGAAAGACGAAAAACAAAAGAATTTAAAAAACGTAAAACTGGATATTGTAACCGCCTATAATGAGAAAAATGAAGCTTTGGTGTTAACGGATCAAGTTTCTGTTGACGGTTCTCTCCAGTGGAAGCCGGACACGGGCACATGGACCATTTATGCAGTTTTTACAGGTAAAACATTACAAAAAGTAAAACGGGCCGCTCCCGGCGGAGAAGGATATACCCTTGATCATTTCTCGCCTGAAGCCACCAAAGATTATCTGAAAACTTTTGATAAAGCACTCGGAAACTCAAACTACGGAATCCGTTCATTTTTCAACGACAGCTATGAAGTTTATAATGCAGACTGGACTCCCGATTTTAAAGAAGAATTCAGGAAGAGGAGAGGATATGACCTGAGTCCGTACATCAGATATCTGATGACTGATGACGATCATGAAACAACCAGGAGAATAAAATCCGATTATCGCGAGACCATGAGCGAGCTGATTCTGAATAACTTTACCGTTAATTTTACCAAATGGGCCCATTCTAAAAATTCAAAAAATACCAATCAGGCACATGGTTCACCGGGAAATCTGCTGGATTTATATGCTGCCGTCGATATTCCTGAATCCGAAACGTTCGGAAGTACGGTTTTTGATATTCCGGGACTTAAAAGAGACAGCGCAGACATCCAGAAATCCGATACTCCGGATATCAATATGCTGAAATTCGCTTCATCAGCGGCCAATATCACCGGAAAACCATTAATTTCAAACGAGACATTCACCTGGCTTACAGAACACTTTAAAACCTCGTGGTCACAGGCAAAACCAGAAGTGGAGCAGGTTTTTTTATCAGGAATCAATCATGTCTTCTATCACGGGACGACGTATACACCCGCTGATGTACCGTTTCCGGGATGGCTGTTTTATGCTTCCGTAAATTTCGTTCCCGAAAACAGTCTGTGGCCCCATTTGAAAGGTCTCAACTCTTATATTGAAAGAACGCAGTCTGTGCTGCAAAACAGTAAATCAGACAATGAGATCCTGATGTACTGGCCTGTTTATGACCAGTGGGCAAGTCCGAAAGGAAAAGATATGGCTTTTAAAATTCACAATATCGAAAAGTGGCTGCATCCGACTCCATTCTATGAAAACCTGACGAAATTAGGAAAAACAGGCTATTCTATCGATATGATTTCAGATCACATGATTTCTGAATCCGGGGTTGAAAGCCAGAAAATCAAGACGGCAAAAGGGGTTTCATATCAGGTTTTAATTATTCCTGCACTTACCTATTTGCCAGATTCTACCCTGAATAATATTTTAGAATTAGCTAAAAACGGTGCATCAATCATCTTTCAGACTGAGCCGAAAGATATTCCGGGATATTTCGAAGCAGAGAAAAAAAGAAATCACATGAAATCTTTATGGCATTCGATTCCCTTTATCCAACAAGGAACTTTAAAAGCGGCAACATTCGGAAAAGGAAAAATCGTTTTGAGTTCAGATGTTGAAAAAGGACTGGAATATGTAAAGATAGAAAGAGAAAGATTAACAGATACCGGACTGAAATTTATCAGGAGGCAGTTTGAAGACGGAAAATACTATTATATCGTCAATCATACTTCAAAAAACATTAACCAATTAATTCCACTAAATTTTACAGGAAAGCAGGTCGTCCTGATGAATCCTGAGAACGGAGATTCCGGCATGGCGGAAGTTAGAGGAAATACCGTCAGGCTTCAGTTGAAATCGGGAGAATCTGTGATCGTAAGGGCCTCAGAAAACAAGGATTCTTCCCTCTCAAAGTGGAAATACCTGGAAAAAACAGGCAAACCGGTGATATTAAACCAACCCTGGCAGCTCACCTTTAAAGAAGGCGGTCCGGAAATTCCGAAATCCCGGACTTTAAAGAAGCCTGAGCCCTGGACAAATTTCTCCAATGATTTATCAGCGCAAAGCTTTTCCGGAACAGGAACCTACTCATCAACAGTCAGTATAAAAAATAAGAATGCGGATGATTATACTTTAAAATTTGATAAAGTATATGAGAGTGTGAAAGTGATAATTAATGGCCAGGATGCTGGGATTGTCTGGAGTATTCCGTTTGAATTGAATATCGGAAAATATCTGAAAAAAGGAAAAAATACCATTCAGGTTGAAGTCTGTAATCTCATGGCAAACAGAATCCGGTACATGGATCAGCATAAGATCCAGTGGAGGAACTACCACGAAATTAACTTTGTTAATATCGATTATAAGCCTTTTGATGCATCCAACTGGAAAGTACAGCCTTCAGGATTGGATGGTGAAATCCGGATAATACCAATCTATTATTCAAAATAATATTAATGAGTCACCGTGTAGGGCTGAGCTTTTCGAAGCCTTAGTAAAAATGCAGGTAAGTATAGATAATGGATAAAAAAATATACTCTTTAAAAAGAATAATCGCAGCCTACGTTTAAGAAAATAGTCAGTTAAAAGAAATAAATAAAATATGAAACAATACCTGTTAAAAATATTCACAGCAGGAATGCTGATAACATTCGGAGTATCCAATGCCCAAAATAAGCCAAAAGTCGTGTTAGATCATTTTTTCAACAACGAAAAAAAGGAAAACAAGGAAACCAAAGTGCTGGAACCGTGGCATTACACGTGGAACGACACCAGCAACGGCGGCTTTTCTTTACTGGGGGAAATCTTCACAAAGCAAGGTGCCGAAATCAGCATGCTAACAAAAGATCCTTCAAAAAAAGACTTAAAAAATGCGAATATTTACATCATTGTGGATGCAGATACAGACAAGGAAGCCTATGGCGGAAAAGCCAATCTGATCGATCCCACAACGATCGGAAATCTGGAAGAATGGGTGAAAAAAGGAGGGGTCCTGGTCCTGATGAGCAATGATAACGGCAACTCCGAATTCGAACATTTTAATAAGCTCGCCGAAAAATTCGGAATCCACTTTAATGACGACAGTATCAACCGGGTGAAAGGCCGGGAATTCGAACAGGGTAAAGTGATGGTTGAAGAAGGAAATCCAGTGTTTTCAGCTCAGAAATTATACATGAAAGAAGTAAGCACCATTGAAGCACAGTCTCCGGCCAAAGCTTTTTTATCGGCAGAGGGCAGAAATATCGGGGCTGTTGCAAAAGTGGGAAAAGGTACCGTCTTCGCATTAGGAGACCCGTGGTGTTACAACGAATATATCGACGGAAAAAAATTACCCGCTGATTTTACCAATTACCAGGGAACTGAAGAATGGGTCAAGTGGTTGTTAAAACAGGTAAAATAAACTGAACTCGTGCAATCGATTGAATATTTGTTAAAAACTCAATTAAAATTCAGTTTTCATTGACAATGATGATTTAGAATTTAACTTAAATCCTTGTCAAGGTTCAAAACCTTGACAAGGATTGCAATCAACAGGAACTGGCTTTAGCCCTTTTAAGAAAGATGAGTCCAAATTCGGCTTTAGGCAATGCATAAAAATAATAGTTATTAAGTTAGAATTATGAAAATCAAGTACATTTTTATTACCACGGCAATCTTTCTTTCGCAAACAGGTTTCGCCCAAAGACAGATGGAATATCTCAAAAGAGGCGTTGTTGCAATGCCCGCAGAATCAGGGGTTTTTGTTAGCTGGCGTCTTTTGGGAACAGAAGCCCGGAATACGCAGTTTGATGTATACCGCACGGAAAATAATTCTACTGTAAAATTGAATTCAAAGCCATTGCTTAACGAAACCAATTTTTTAGATAAAACCGCAGACAAAGCAAAAAATTACACCTATTTTGTTAAATCCAATACCCGGGATCAGAGTGTTAACCGTGATTCTGCTCAATATACAGCCAATCAGAAACCCTATTTTTCAATCCCTCTGAAAACGCCTGCAGGATATACACCAAATGATGTTTCAGTTGCCGATCTTGATGGTGACGGGGATTATGAAATCATCCTTCACCAAACAGGAAAGTCTCGCGATAACAGCCAGAAAGGCATGACCGATCCTCCCATTATTCAGGCTTACAAGATGAACGGAACGTTTCTGTGGGAAATTAATTTAGGAAGAAATATCAGGGAAGGAGCCCATTATACACAATTTTTGGTCTATGATCTGGATCAGGACGGAAAAGCCGAAGTGGTGATGAAAACGGCAGACGGAAGCAGGGACGGAACGGGTAAAATAATCGGGGATGCCACAAAAAATGAGGTAAATGAAAATGGGTTTATCCTCTCGGGACAGGAATATCTCACGGTTTTTGACGGACAGACCGGAGCGGAAATCAATACGGTAAATTATCAGGTTCCAAGATTTGCAGGCAGCTTAAATCCAACGGATCAACAAATGACGGAAACCTGGGGCGATGCCAAAGGAAACCGGATCGACCGTTTTTTGGGGGCTGTGGCTTACCTGGACGGAAAAACGCCCAGTGTAATTATGTCCAGAGGCTACTACACCAGAACGGCCATTGCGGCCTGGGATTTTAAAGATAAAAAGCTCAGCCTCCGATGGTTATTCGATACCGAAAGTTCAGAAGAAAATAAAAAGTACAGAGGACAGGGCAATCATAACCTGAGTATTGCTGATGTCGATAACGACGGAAAAGACGAAATTGTATTCGGTGCCATGACGGTGGATGATGACGGAAAAATACTGAACAGCACAGGGTACGGCCACGGCGATGCGCTGCATGTAGGAGATCTCGACCCTTCCAATCCGGGATTGGAAATTTTTGATATTCAGGAAAGGTTTGATGATGCAGGAGCCCATTTCAGGGATGGGAAAAGTGGAAAAGTATTATGGAAATTACCCTCCCTGGAATACAGCTCAAAAAGCAAATTTCAGGGTCCGGGAAGAGGCTTGTCTCTAAATATAGATCCTCGCTATGAAGGTTCAGAATGTTGGGCCGCGGGAGCCGGGATCAAAGGACTTTACGATGCCAAAGGGAATAAAATAGGCGATAAAAGTCCGGCCTGCAATATGGGAATTTACTGGGATGGAGACTTTTTAAGTGAAATTCTGGATGGAACGTCTGTTTCAAAGTGGGACTGGAAAAACTCGAAATCAACCCTTATTTTTGATGCTAAAGATTTTAATTGTGAATCCAATAACGGAACAAAAAAAAACCCGTCTCTGGTAGCCGATTTATTTGGAGACTGGCGTGAAGAGCTTATTTACAGAACATCGGATAATCAGGAACTTCGCATTTTCAGTTCTGCGATACCTACGAAACACCGCTTATATACCTTAATGCACAATCCTCAGTACCGGTTAAGTATTGTCTGGCAAAATGTAGGGTACAATCAGCCACCGCACACCGATTATTATCTGGATGAATCGGTGAAAGAAGTTCCAAAACCACCTATTTTCACCATAAATCCTGAAAAATAAATATGAAAATTAAAATTGCTTTTCCGCTTGTAATTCTGATTCTGTTTTTTGGAGTTTCATTTCAAAAACCTCAGCATAAACCTGTCCTCTACATGATCGGAGATTCTACGGTGCAGAACGGTTCAGGAAAAGGATCAGATTCGCTCTGGGGCTGGGGAAGCTTTATCGGTTTATATATAAATTCAGATAAAATCGACATCCGGAATCACGCGAAAGGCGGAAGAAGCAGCCGGACATTTTTAACGGAAGGCCGGTGGGATTCGATTATGAAAACCCTAAAAAAAGGGGATTACGTCCTGATGCAGTTCGGCCATAATGACGAGGGAGAACTGGCAGATACATTGAGAGCGAGAGGTTCGATCAAAGGCATTGGGGAAGAAACAAAAGAAATATATAACCCGATCCGGAAAATAAATGAAACAGTGTATACCTATGGACATTACATGAGAAAATATGTTGATGACACGAAAGCCAAAGGAGCGATTCCCATCATTCTTTCTCCGGTTCCGAGAAATAATTTTAATAAAGACGGGAAGATTGAAAAGGATAAATACGGCGTTTGGGCAAATGAAGTCTCCAAACAAACCGGAACTTATTTTATTGATTTAAATGCGACGGTCATCAAAGAATATGAAGCTATGGGTCCTGAAAAAGTAAAAGAATTCTTCCCGAAAGATCATACGCATACCAACAGACAGGGAGCTGTTCTCAATGCAGAGTCCGTCATAAAAGGAATCAGAACACTGAAAAGTTGCGGACTGAGAAAATATATTAAATAAGCGTTTATAATATAACGTTAATTCCAGCAGAAAATAAAAAATTAAATATTTACGAATGAAAAAACTATTAACAGCCAGCTTTTTTGCTCTAATGATAGGAAGTGCTTCTTCCTGCTCGGCTCAAAAACAAAAAACGGCGCTTCCGGATAAAAAGGAAGTCCTGGAAGTAGCAGAACGGACGAACCGTTATTTTATGAATAAATGGCCGGACGCAGGAAAAGAAATCGTAGGAAAGAAAGTGTGGCCCAGTAACCTGTGGACCCGTGCAGTCTATTATGAAGGATTAATGGCTTTATATAAAGTAGATCCTAAAAAAGAATACTACGACTATGCCATGGAGTGGTCGCAAAAGCATAACTGGGATATGATGCGTGGTACTTATACCCGGAACGCCGATCACCAGGCCTGCGGACAGACGTATATTGACCTTTATGAAATAGACGGTAAAAAGAATCCGGAAAGAATAAAATTCGTGAAGGCCTCGGTAGACAGCATGATGGCTACCACAAAGGTAGATGACTGGTGGTGGATTGATGCGTTGCAGATGAGCATGCCCATTTTTACCAAGCTGGGAAGAATTACCGGTGATAAAAAGTATTTCAATAGAAATTATGAAATGTATGCATATACCAAATACAAACATGGCGGAAATGGGCTTTATAATGCGAAAGACAAGCTTTGGTGGCGGGATAAAAGCTTCGTGCCGCCATATAAAGAGCCGAATGGTGAAGACTGCTACTGGAGCCGTGGGAATGGCTGGGTTGTAGCAGCCCTGGCACGTACATTAGATGATACTCCGAAATCAGATCCTCACTATAAAGAATATCTTCAGGATTATAAAGACCTGCTGTCGGCACTGCTTCCGATCCAGAGACAAGATGGTTTCTGGAACGTAAGTTTACACGATCCAACCAATTTTGGCGGAAAAGAAACCACGGGAACGGCTTTATTTGTATACGGAATGGCGTACGGGATTAATAAAGGTCTGATTGATAAAAAAACATATTTACCGGTTGTAATCAAAGCATGGAATGCTATAGTAAAAGATTCCGTGCAGCCGAATGGCTTTTTGGGATGGGTTCAGGGTACAGGAAAAGAACCCAAAGACGGTCAGCCACTTTCTGTAAACAAAGAACCTGATTTTGAAGATTATGGCCTGGGTTGCGTTTTGCTTGCTGCAAGCGAGGTCTATCAGTTAAAATAAATAATAAAAATCTGTTTGGTTCTATAAAAGATAATCTGTGAATTCAAATAGGATAGAATAAATCATCGATCTGATACTTCAAACCTAACGGGTTTCTAAAACCCGTTAGGTTTTTTAATAGCCGATATTCAACGAGGTTCTCATGTTTAGTATAGGAATTCAAAAGGACAGCATATATTCTGAAACAGGCTAGGATATATGGTAAAACATCAATAAGGCTTTATCCAAATATAAAAACGGGTCAATCATTCCTCGTCTATTAAATCTTGCGATAAATAATGCTCTTCAAACCTAACGGGTTTTCAAAACCCGTTAGGTTTTTTAATAAACCATATTTTACAGGGAGAGGCTGAAGGCCGACTAATTATATTTAATTCAATAAAGCTTTAGCCGAACATAAAGACGGATCAATCATTCCTCGTTTATTAAATCTTGCGATAAATAATGCTCTTCAAACCTAACAGGTTTCTAAAACCCGTTAGGTTTTTTTATAATTTCATGTCGTAACCCGGTTTTTATAAGGACAGACTATTAAAAATGTAAACTATTTTCTAAACAATTATTCTGAAAACGGATATTTACGCTCACGAAAATCCTTTCAATAAATTTAGAATACTGAAAATCTTTACATTAAAAAACTGACCAACTCAAAATAAAAATTATTTATCTGCTATTACCGATATCCGGAAAAAACCTTAGTTTTATTACCGAAATGAACAAAATAAAATATTGGGCATGACACTACCAGATGCGCAATCGATTCCATAGTGTTAATTTTCAAATTCAATCATAAGACAAAAGTATGAACGCATTATTAGGAGTTTTTTTCCATTTCCTAGGAGGTTTTTCCTCGGGAAGTTTTTATCTGCCATATAAAAAAGTTAAAGGCTGGTCTTGGGAAACCTATTGGCTGATCGGAGGGATTGTTTCCTGGATTATTGTACCGCCATTGGCTGCCTTTTTAACGATCCCGAATTTCTGGGAAATTATTCAGAACGAAAGCTCATCGATATTAGGACTTACATTTTTGTTTGGTGCCTTGTGGGGGATCGGAGGTTTCACCTATGGTTTGGGCGTTCGGTATCTCGGTGTGGCATTGGGGAGCAGTATTATTCTGGGACTTTGTATGGTGTTCGGATCCCTGGTACCCTCCATCTACTACGAATTTTCTCCGCAATCAGGAAAAGACAATATCGGCCTGATGTTTTCCAGCCAATGGGGACAGTTTGTTCTACTGGGACTTCTCGTCTGTGTGATCGGAATTGTCATCAGTGGAAAAGCAGGTATGATGAAGGAAAAAGAATTGAAGACCAATTCTTTGGATCCCCACGGAACAGAGGTGAAAACAGAATATAAATTCGGTTTAGGATTAATAGTTTCTATCATTTCAGGTGTTTTGAGTGCCTGTTTCAATTTCGGACTGGAAGCCGGAAAACCTATGGCTGCAGTAGCCAATGAAGCGTGGAAGCTGACGCACACGGGACAGGGAGAATTTCTTTTTCAGAATAATGTTACCTATGTCGTAGTTCTATGGGGCGGAATGGCAACCAATCTCATCGGTTGTCTCTATCTCTCAGTGAAAAACAAGTCGTACACCGATTATAAGAAAAAAAATGTTCCTGTATTCACTAATATTATTTTCTGTGCGTTGGCCGGAACGATGTGGTTTTTACAGTTTTTCTTCTATGGCATGGGAGAAAGTAAAATGGGAAATGGACCAAGCTCATGGATCCTGCACATGGCATTTATTATCTTAATCGCCAATTTGTGGGGCGTTATTATCAAAGAATGGAAAGGCGTTTCGAAAAAAACTATTTCTACCATTGTCGTAGGGATGGCCGTGATGTTTATTTCTATTCTGATCGTAGGGTATGGAAACTCTCTCCGATAGAAATTCACATTTATTTCATTCATATAGTTTCAGAGTTAGAATTTTAACTCACCCAAAGGCGCTGATCTCTTTCAGTGGCCTTTTTTGTATTAATAAGGAAATGAGCTTTTCCTTGATTTTTAATAAATCAAAAATAATATCCTAAAATTAGAGTTATTTTTATTTTTTATTTCAAATATGGTCTCTATTTATGTTAAATTATGAATATTCATAGGCAGGATATTGCAGGATGCCGGAATTTCTTTAACAGTGTACATTGGCTCCATAATAATCGAATGTTACTAAAACTTAATATATGTCTTTAAAAATTACAAATAGGAATTTAAAGCCATTAATTGCCCCTTTATTTCTGCTTGCATCTGGTTTTGTCTTTGGACAAACACAAATTAAAGATACTGCAAAAACAGGAACGAAAGAGATCGATGAGGTGGTGGTTATCGGCTATGGGAAAGTAAAGAAATCTGATCTTACAGGTTCCGTATCTTCCGTTTCTGCAAAAGAACTGGCTGCCACACCGGCGATGAATGCCTTGCAGGCGTTACAGGGAAGAGCGGCAGGTCTGAATATCGTTACGGCAGGCGGTGCTCCCGGAGCTACGGCAAACGTCACGGTAAGGGGAGGCTCTTCCATCACCCAGAGTTCGGATCCGCTTTATATTGTAGATGGTTTCCAGCTGGATAACGCATTGAATGTAATTAATCCTAACGATATTGAAAGTATCGATATTCTCAAAGGTGCTTCCGCCATTGCCATTTACGGAGCCCGTGGCTCAAACGGAATTATTGTAATTAAAACCAAAAGCGGGAAAAAAGGAAGAACGATTATCAATTACAATACTTTCATGTCATTCGACATGCTTTCCAAAAAACTGGATATGGTTTCCAATTCAGAACAGTTTGTAAAATACCAGTACGAGCTGGCACAGCTGCAGGGAAAAACAACACAGTGGAGTAACGCTTTTGATAATAGCCTGGGAACGGATATCCCTGGATTCTATGCAGGAGCATACCAGAGAATAGCAGACCGCTACGGATCCGCGTATGCCTTAGACTGGCAGGAACAGATGCTGGGCGGAACCGGGGTGACGCAGAATCACAACGTTAATGTCTCTGCAGGAAATGACAAGACACAGGCATTCATCAGTTATAATTATAATAAGCAGGAAGGACTTCTCCAGAATTACAGCGAAACAAGAAACTCATTACGTGCCAATATCAATTCAGAATTATATAAAGGCGTAAGAGTAGACTTCAATACCATGTTTACCAATAATTCTGTAAACGGCGGAGGGTCTTATTCCGGAATGAAAAAGATCCTTCTTCAGCCTATTAACGGGGGAACACTATTTACACAGGATCAACTGTTCAATACGCAGACCTTTCCTGATTATTCAGCCCTGGATTCCGGATTTGACACAGAAAATCCATTCATAGAAACCCAGGCGTCAACATCCAACAAACGCACCCGGACATTCGTAGCCAATGCAGGGATCGAATTTGATTTCCTGAAAAACTTTACCTGGAGAACAGCTGGACAGTACAGCTGGATCAACAGCAAGTCTACTTCATTTTCAGACCAGAATTCAAGAGCCTTCCTTACGGATCCTGTAAATACAGGAATCAACGGGAATATAGCCAATGCAGAAACGTTCCGGTACCAGATTACCAATACATTAACGTACAATAAAACGTTCGGGGAAAAACATAAAATAAATGCTCTACTCGGAAACGAAATATGGTACGAAGAGTCAGAAGGAAGCAGCATGAGACTTACCCGATTTCCTTATCCTAACTTCGGACTGGATGATATCGCAAATGCTACCGTTGCCGATAAAAATACAGACCGATCCAGCAACAGCTTGCTTTCCTATTTTGCCCGTGCCAATTATAACTATGACAACCGTTATTTAATTACGGCAACCATACGTGCGGACGGTTCTTCAAAATTTGCAGAAGGCTCACGCTGGGGATACTTTCCGTCAGTCGCAGGAGCATGGCGTGTTTCACAGGAAAGTTTCTGGCAGGATCACAAGATCAATAAAATTGTCAACGATTTTAAATTCAGGATAGAATACGGGGTTACGGGAAACAATGGTGTTTCGAATAATTTATGGAGAACCAATGTTTTGCTTACCGATTATCCGATGAATAATACACAGGGACTGCCTGCCTACGTTACCGGTACAAACTGGGGGAACCGTCCTCTTCAGTGGGAGGAACTCAGAACCACCAATATCGGGGTAGACCTCGCATTTTTTAACAACAGGATCAAGCTGACTTCCGAATGGTATTACAACAATGTCAGCAAAATGCTGTTTGAAAGTCTTCTTCCTGTTTCTACAGGATATTCGAGACAGTACCAGAATATCGGTTCTATGAGAAACAGAGGGATGGAATTTACGCTGAATACGGTAAATATCAAATCCGAAAATTTCAGATGGACGACCGATCTCAATATCTCATTCAACAAATCTAAAGTTCTCTCTCTTGAAAACGGACAGCTGAACAAAACATTCAGTGTCGGAGGAAGCAGGACGGGAATGGTAACGTATTATGCGACCGTAGGACAGGAATTGGGAGATATGTACGGATATGTTTATCAGGGCGTGTACACCACCGATGATTTTACCCAGAATCCGGACGGATCATTAAGTTTAAAAGCAGGGGTCGTAAAACCTTCTTCGGGAACCCCTAAACCCGGGGATATGAAATTTGCTGCTGACAATGAAGCCGGAGATCAGTTCACCAGAAAAATGCAGAAAATAGGAAACGGAACTCCCGACTTTTTCGGAGGAATCAGCAATAATTTCTCTTACAAAGGTTTTGATCTAGCCGTATTTATGAAGTTCAGCGTGGGTAATGATATTTATAATGCTACCAAGCAAAGTTTAAGTCCGTATGCCATGTTCCAGAATGTACCATCAGAATTCGGAAACAATTACTATCATTTAATAGATCCGAATACCGGGCAGGCCACTACAAACCTGGTAAGATTAAAAGAATTAAATCCAAACGAAGGATCAAGCCTTTGGAGTTTAAGCAATACCAACACGGCGAATATCGCTTATCCTTCATCATATTACGTAGAAGACGGCTCTTTTCTGAGGATTTCACAGGTTACCCTGGGATATTCTCTTCCTAAAGACTTTTTAAATAAAGTAATGTTAACCAACGCACGGATCTATTTTACAATTAATAATTTAGCAACCATTACGGGATATTCAGGGTATGATCCGGAAGTTGCGGCTGCAAGCGGTGTAACGGTAACTCCCGGGTACGACAGCTCTACTTTTCCCCGCTCAAGAAGCTATGTGCTTGGTCTTAACTTAACTTTTTAACACCTAATTATTTAAATCATGAAAAATACATATATAACTTCCGGGTTTTTAAGAAAATTAGTCATCATTCCCTCGGTTTTTGTTGCCGTCTCAATGATGAATTCATGCAGCGAAGATTTTCTGGATCAGCCTGCTTACAATTCATTAGATACAGAATCGGTATTTAATAATATAGATACGGCAGAGATGTTTGTTCTGGGCTGCTACAGAGGCCTGGTTCCGACGGAAATGTACTATCAGCTGGGCGCAGGGGATACCGTTATTCACTCTTCAGAAGACGGATCAACGAACAATTCGAAATACAATATCTGTAATTATCAGTATGATGCTTACACTCCCAATACGGTAACCGGGATCTATTCAGCCATGTATGCGGTGATCGAAAGAACCAATATTGCAGTCAGCGGACTGAGCAAAATGGAAGCAAGCACTAAACGTGATATTTTATTAGCTGAAGTAAAAGCGATTCGTGCTTTCTGTTATTATAATTTAATTCGTGTTTACGGAGATGTGCCGGCGGTATTCAAGCCATTGGACGAAATGGATCCGAATGATCCTGCTACACTTTATCCTAAACGTGCGTCAAGAGACGAGATCTACGACCGGATCATTGCTGATCTTCAGGAATCAGCAGCCACCTTACCTAATTTCTCGCAAAGCGGATATGCTACTACAGAACGTTTAGCCAAACAGTCCGCCAATGCATTGCTGGCAAGGATTGCCCTGTACGCAGCAGGATATTCTCTTCGCTGGGACCTCAATACCGGCAGCGGTGCGATGATGTCCCGCCGCAATGACAATGCAAGAGTTCAGCAATTATATCAGATTGCAGATAATGCCTGTGGTGCTATCATTAACGGGGGAACCAACTCGCTGGTTCAGGCGCAGGGCGGCAAAAGCGGCTTTGAGGCCCTGTGGTACAATTTCTGTCAGAGAAAATTTCCGGTGACCAATTCAGAGATCATGTGGCAGATTGCGGAGTATGGAGCCAATACCAACTCTGCCTTCGGCGTATATGCGCATGAGGGTTCCCGTGGAGGAACGTACGGATCAAGAAAAGCACTTCAGTTTGTACTTCCTACCTACTACTTATCTTTCAATCAGGGAGATACGCGTAGAGATGTTTCATGTACTTCTTACAGCGTCTATTTCCTGAACACAGGCAACGCAAGTGATACCTGGGTAAATGCCGGAACCACTTTTTCGTGTATTATGGCCGGAAAATTCAGGATGGGATGGTGTGTTGCCCCTCAGGCAGCCGATGCCCGTAATCTGAATATTCCTATCTTGAGATATGCAGATGTTTTATTAATGTATGCGGAAACTCAGAACTATTTGAACGGAGGACCAACCGCGGCAGGAACCGCAGCACTTATGCAGGTAAGAAACCGTGCAGGAATCGGATCTCTGGCAGTTCCGTCTGGACAGCAGGCCTTTGAAGCGGCCCTTGTTCAGGAGCGTAAATGGGAATTTGCGGGAGAATTTAATCTCCGTACAGATTTGATCAGAATGAATCGTCTGGCCAGTGAAATCAACGCCACGAAGCAGGCCATGAAAAACTTATCAAACAAAACCGGGCCATATGCCAACACCCCTGTTTACCGTCTTTATAAACTCGAAAAGAATGCACAGATTTATGGAGATCCGTATTTGGCATTAAAATATATCGACATTACAAATCCTACGGAAATTGCAACGATCCTAAGTGTTCCTGTTAATGGAAATGCCGCCGCTTTACAGACCTATCAGACCGCTTTGGCAAATATTGTGACCGCGCACGGACAGACGGTATCTGCGGGTGACAAATGGTATCCTACGAATATGTTCCAGGCCTATACCAGTACCTTCAACGGCAATGCAAGAAAAGCAGCAGGGTTTTTAGCAGGGTTTAATCAGTTGCAGATAGGAAATATTATTTACACCAAGCCCACAGGTTCCGCAGAAAACGGAGGAACATATCCGAACTGGATAGAAGGTGGAGGAGATGGCCTTTTCTATGGGTTTGTACCCAATAAAACAGAATTGCTGCCTTTCGCCGCTGCTTCCGCAGGACACCCATTGGTTGATAATCCGAATCTGACTCAGCTTCCGGGGTACTAATTGATGTAAGAAATAAGATTCATTAATCCTGCTTCGTCATCCAACAGATCTGAAAAATTAGGATCGGGAACCGACGGAATGTTGTTCTGACCAGGATCGACGAAAGGAACCATCTATAATGAAGTTAAATATTGAGAAACTTAAGCCTGATGTATAGATATCATTAAATGAAGCAATTTTAATATCTATTTAATGAATACTTTACCTATTCTTAAAGATCATTTTTGAAAAATCACCAAATCATAAAATATTAACCATGAATAATTCCAATCAGATTGATATAAATATAAATTACCATAAAAAAATCAAACGTTAATTTATCTTTAAATTCAGTATTTAGCAGTATAGTACGGGATGCTGTAAAAAATATAACAGTCTAATTTTGGGATACAATTTAGAAATATAAGACCAACAATGGAAAAAGTAAAAACATTCAAATACGTAGACTACCTATGGGATGAAAACAAAGCATCGGCTTTAGGAAACGATCAGGTTGCTTTATTTTTATACCGCTCAAATATTCTCGGGGCAGACTTAAGAATCACCAATTACGGAGGAGGAAATACCAGTTGTAAAACCATCGAAAAAGACCCTTTAACCAACGAAGAAGTGGAGGTAATGTGGGTGAAAGGTTCAGGAGGTGATATCGGAACACTGACAAGAAAAGGCATCGCAGGATTATATACAGAAAGACTACGGAATTTAAAAAATGTTTACCAGGGATTAGAAGATGAAGACAGAATGGTAGGTTTGTTCAATCACTGTATTTTTGATCTGGAAAGCAAAGCACCTTCTATCGATACGCCTCTTCACGGGCTTCTTCCATTCAAACATATCGATCACCTTCACCCGGATGCTTTGATAGCTGTAGCTGCTGCTAAAGACAGTGAAAAAATTACCAAAGAAATCTGGGGAGATACGATGGGCTGGGTGCCATGGCAACGTCCGGGTTTCGATTTAGGACTACAGTTAGAAAAATGTCTGAACGATAATCCGGGAATCCGCGGAATCGTTCTGGGAAGTCACGGGTTATTCACCTGGGGAGATACTTCGTACGAATGTTACATCAACAGCCTTGAAGTTATCGAAATGGCTTCTGAATATATTGCCAGTAAAATAGAAGAAAACGGACAGGTGTTCGGAGGACAGAAAGTTGAAGCCCTGCATACTGTTGACCGCAAAATCAAAGCAGCACAGATCATGCCTCTACTGCGTGGTCTGGCATCTTCAGAAAGCAGAATGGTAGGGCATTTCACAGATAGTGATACCGTGCTGGAATATATTAACAGTAATGACCTGGAACGTCTGGCGCCTATGGGAACGTCTTGCCCGGACCACTTTTTACGGACAAAAATCCAGCCGCTGATTTTAAGTCTTTCCCCTAACGAAGACCTGTCAGACTCGGCATCTATTCTTGAAAAACTGACGCCCCTGTTTGAAAAATACAGAGAAGAATACAAAGAATATTACGAAACATGCAAACATCCGAACAGTCCCGCAATGCGTGATCCGAATCCGGTGATCATCATTTACCCGGGAGTAGGGATGTTCAGTTTCTCAAAAGATAAACAGACCACGCGTGTGGCCAGCGAGTTTTACGTTAATGCCATTAATGTAATGCGCGGCGCAGAAGCTATTTCTGAGTATACCTCTCTTCCGAGACAGGAAGCATTTGATATTGAATACTGGCTGCTTGAAGAAGCAAAACTCCAGAGAATGCCTAAAGAAAAGCCTCTTTCAAGAAAAATTGCGGTAGTTACAGGCGCCGGCGGTGGAATCGGACAGGCCATTGCTGATAAAATGGTTCAGGAAGGGGCTGTTGTAGTTTTTACAGACCTTAATCAGGAAGCACTGGCGTCTGTGACGGCAAAATACAGCAAAGATCAGGCAGTAGGGGTTTCTTGTGATGTGACCAGTGAGCAGGCAATCGCAAATGCCTTTAAAGAAACCGTTTTAGCTTTCGGAGGGGTAGATATTATCGTTCATTCTGCAGGACTGGCCATTTCAAAATCTCTGGAAGATACAACAACCAAAGACTGGGACCTGCTGGAAGACGTTTTGGTAAAGGGACAGTTCCTGATGGTAAAAAACGGTGTTGAAATCATTAAAAAACAAGGTTTAGGAGGAGATATCGTGAACATTGCCAGCAAAAACGGCCTGGTGGCAGGACCCAATAACGTAGCCTATGGAACTGCAAAAGCAGCCCAGCAACATATGACAAGATTACTGGCGGCAGAGCTGGCGGCGGATAAGATCCGTGTGAATGTCGTAAATCCTGACGGAGTAATCGTAGGAAGTAAAATATGGGAAGGTTCATGGGCAGAAGGCCGCGCTAAAGCAAACGGAATTTCTGTAGAAGAACTGCCTGCATTCTATGCAAAAAGAAATTTACTGAACGAAATTATTCTTCCTGAAGACATTGCCAACGGAGTTTTTGCATGTGTCGCTATTTTAGATAAAAGTACAGGAAATATCATCAATGTAGACGGAGGGATGGCCAATGCATTTCCAAGATAAAATCTCAATGCTGAAAAAGAATTATGATTAAATTGGAGGCTTGATATCAATATTAAGCCTTCCATTAATAAAATAAACAGTCCGGAAAGGAAGCCACGGAGTCATAACCTATCATAGTTCATGATAAAGAACAATATTCCGGATAAAACCAATAAATCAGATCAAAAATCAAATCATGATTATAGGAAAAGATATTATAGAACAGTACAATAAAAATGAAGTTGAAAATTTTAATACCGATTTTGATTTTCTACAAAATAAATTAACAAAAACCGGAGCCAACGTTACCGAGATCGTGAATAAAATTGCTGATTTTCAGGTAGCTATTCCGAGTTGGGCATTAGGAGCCGGCGGAACCCGTTTCGGAAGATTTTCTTACGGTGGTGAACCTGCTTCTTTGGAACAGAAACTGGATGATATAGGGCTTATTCATCAACTTACCAATACGGCAGGAGCCGTTTCGTTACATATTCCCTGGGATATTCCCGGTGATGTGAGCGCCATTAAGGAAAAAGCAGCCTCCCATGGACTTCTTTTTGATGCCATGAATTCCAATACGTTTCAGGACCAGCAGGGAGCAGAGCAATCTTATAAATTCGGTTCGCTGAACGCGGTGAATGAAGATTCCAGGGTCTATGCCGTAGAACACAATAAAGAAGTGATCAGAATCGGAAAAGAATTAGGTTCGAAAAGCTTAACGGTTTGGCTGGCAGACGGTGCAAGTTTTCCGGGACAGCTTAATTTCCAGACGGCTTTGTCAAAAACCGAACAGAGTTTAAAGGAAATCTATGCAGGAATGCCTGAAGACTGGAAATTATTCATCGAATATAAACCTTACGAGCCTAATTTTTATTCTACTACTATTCAGGATTGGGGCACCTCATTTATGCTGGCCAATGCCTGCGGGGAAAGAGCGTACACTTTGGTAGATTTAGGACATCATTTACCGAATGCCAATATAGAACAGATCGTTGCTACTTTAATGTATAAAGGAAAATTGGGTGGATTTCACTTCAATGACAGCAAATACGGAGATGATGATTTGACGGTAGGTTCCATGAAGCCATATGCTCTGTTCTTGATATTTAACGAACTGGTGTACGGAATTGAAAACAATCCCCAGAATCCTTATCCTGCCTGGATGATCGATGCAAGTCATAACATCAAGGATCCCCTGGAAGATTTGATCCAGTCGCTGGAAGCCATCTTACTTGCTTATGCTCAGGCACTTTTGGTTGACCAGAAAGCATTGAAGGAGGCACAATTAAATAATGATGTGGTTCGTGCCCAGGAAATTTTGCAAAATGCGTACAGAACAGATGTTCGTCCATTATTAAAAGCAGCACGATTACAGACAGGTGCAGCCCTGGATCCAATCGCAGCTTACAGAAGCCTTAAGGTAAGAGAAAATTTAATTTCTGAAAGAGGTTTAAAGGTGAAAGCAACCGGATTATAATCTTTATAAAATGATAATTTCAACTTTCAGGTGCAATTGAAAGTTTAATTATAAGTATCCTTATATTTTTAATCATTAAGGTTGAAGGTGTTTAGATCATTAGGGTTTTAGGCAGCGATGTCTCGGAAATTAGTGGATTTTTTTCTTTGTAAATTTTAATATCTGAACACTCCTTAATGGTGTGAAAAAAATAAGGTAAACTGAATGCAAAATATAATTTTATGGTTTGTGTTATTAGGTAAGTGAAGACCTTTCCGAACATACAAACATACAGAGAAAACAATCTTTGCGGACTCTGCGTTATGATAAAAAATAAGCAGATACAGACTGTTTCGTCGCTTGTGAACTACGTTCGCAGAACTTCAGTCTGTTGGCAATGACAAAAAATAAATTCATCTCAAGAATGTCTAAAAAAAAGGTAACCATTGTATTTGATATTGGAAAAACCAATAAAAAATTCTTTTTGTTTAATAAGAATTATAAAGAAGTCGTTCGTGAATATACCGAATTACCGCTCACAACAGATGAAGATGGTTATCCCACAGAAGATCTTGTTGCATTGCAAAACTGGATAAAAGATAATTTTAATGCCATTCTTGAAAACGAGAATTTTGAGGTAAAAGCAATTAATTTTTCCACGTATGGTGCAAGCTTCGTCCATCTTGATCAGAAAGGAAACGTTCTGACACCGTTGTACAACTATACCAAACCGATGGATCAGGAAATCCTGGATCTTTTTTATGAAAAACACGGCAGCAAAATGAAAATTGCCCGCGAAACAGCGTCTCCCCAGGCAGGAATGTTAAATTCAGGACTACAGCTGTTCTGGCTGAAATACAAACATCCGGAAACGTTTAAAAAAATCCGTTACAGTCTTCATCTTCCTCAGTACTTATCCTATCTGTTTACCGGGATCTGTGTATCGGAGTTTACCTCCATAGGCTGCCACACCAATTTATGGAATTATGATAAAAATGATTATCACGACTGGGTGTATGAAGAAGGTATTGACAGTCTGTTGGCTCCGATAGTTCCTACTTCGGCAAGTATGAATACTTCTTACAAAAACAAAAAAATTAAAATAGGAGTCGGTATTCACGACAGCTCCTCTGCGTTGTTACCCTATATTTTAAGCAAGAAAAATCCTTTCTTACTTTTGTCAACAGGAACCTGGAGTATATCCCTGAATCCTTTTAATGATGAAAGCCTGAATGATGAAGATATCGAAAACAATTGTCTCAATTATATGCGAATCGATGGGAAGCGGGTAAAAGCGTCCCGTTTTTTCATGGGAAATGAATATAAAATCCAGGTTGAAAAGCTGTGCGCCCATTATGGAAAAGAATATGGTTTCCACAGAGAAGTGCAGTTTGATCAGGAACTGTATCTCCGCCTGATGAAGCATAAAGCCGTTTATTTCCGTTTTGAAGGGATTATTCTGAAAAGAAAAATGATCAGCGAAACAGATTTAAATTCTTTTGCTACATTTGAGGAAGCATATCATCAGTTAATGATAGAATTAATGGATTTACAGATTCATACTATTAAAAACGCGATCGGGAATTCGGAAATAAAAACCATTTATATCGATGGCGGATTTACAGATAACGACGTATTTATGAAGCTGATGTCTCATCATTTTCAGGATTACAGCGTGATGTCTACGCACTCTCCGCTGGGTTCTGCATTGGGCGCAGCCATGGTAATTTCCAATAAAGAGATAGACGAAACTTTTCTGCAGCAGCATTATCAGATGAATTTGCTTCAACCTTTAATTTTTAATTATTAAAATCATGTCATTTCCATTTGATACCCGTTACGCTTCGCTTGAACTTCTCATTGAAAAAGCTAAAAAAAGAATGCCCCGTTTCGCCTTTGAATATCTGGATGGAGGCTGTAATGAAAACATCAACAGGGATCGTAATACAAGCGAACTGAGGGAAGTTCTGCTTCGTCCGCGTTACCTGAATAATTACGCTGAGTCGAGTATGGAAACCGAATTATTCGGGGTGAAATATTCTGCTCCCTTCGGCATTTCTCCTGTCGGCTTACAGGGGCTGATGTGGCCCAATGCTCCTGAGATCTTAGCAAAGGCAGCTTTTAAACATAATATTCCTTTTATATTAAGCACGGTAACGACGAGCAGTATAGAGAGAATTGCGGAATTAACAGAAGGAAAAGCATGGTACCAGTTATACCATCCAAGAGAAGAATGGCTGAGAGATGATATTTTAGACCGCTGTGAAGCTTCGGGATATGATGTTCTGGTTGTTTTGGCAGATGTTCCTACTTTCGGATACAGGGCTAAAGAAATAAGAAACGGATTGGCCATGCCTCCTCAACTGAATTTCCGGAATGTTTCCCAGGCTCTGGCGAAACCGGAATGGTGCCTTGAAATACTGAAGCACGGAGTTCCTGCCTTTAAAACTATGGAAAAGTATATGGATAAGAATATGAACGTGAAACAATTGGGACAGTTCATGAACTCTACCTTTTCCGGGAGATTAAATCCGGACAGAATAAAAGCAATCCGCGATCAATGGAAAGGGAAGTTGGTCATCAAAGGAGTAGCTTCTGATGAAGATGCCGAAGAAGCGGTACGTTTAGGATTTGACGGGATGATTATTTCCAATCACGGGGGAAGGCAGCTTGATGCAGGAGAGTCTACCATTGCCGTTGTAAAAGAAATCAGCGACAAATATAAAAACCAGATCAAAATTATGATGGACAGCGGGGTAAGAACCGGTCCTGATGTAGCCCGTGCTTTGAGCTGTGGCGCTGAATTTACTTTTATGGGAAGAACGTTTATGTATGCCGTCGGTGCCTTGGGTGAAAAAGGCGGTGATCACATCATCGAAATGCTTAAAATGCAGTTCAGACAGGTGATGGAACAGGTTTGCTGTGAAAAACCGGAGGATTTGCAAAATTTCAGAGTAAAATAGTTTTCCTTGAAATGAAAGCCAGCTTGGTGAACTTTAAAATAAAAAAAATTAAAGAATAATTTTATCAATAGAAACGGGCTTCAGCCCGTTTTTTTATGTCAATTTTCGAATTGGCTTCAGCCACAACTTAAACAAAGTTTGAATAAAGATTTAATTTAAAAATTGTCAGATTATAAAGTAAAAAAGTGATAAAGTCGCATATAAAGTCCGTTTCATCAGAATCAATATATTGATTTTTTTTTGCTCATTAAATGATTATGCCTCAAAATAAGACTTTGCGTCAAAAATATATTTTTAAACGCTCCATACAATAAACTCAAGTCATGTATAAGACTCGATATCGAACAGTTGAAGAAGGCAGCTGAAATTATGATTGTGAATATCAAATTTATCACATATATCATCAATAGGAACGGGCTTCAGCCCGTTTTTTTATGGCAATTTTCGAATTGGCTTTAGCCAAAACATAAACAAACTCAATAACAGAAATTAACATCAGAACATACAATTTGAAGGATCAACGCCAATGAAAATTCGCATATAAAGTCAGTTTCAGTGGAACCAAATTGCTAATTCCTTCTTTGCTCCTTAAATTATCGTATTTCAAATTAAACTTTGTGTGAAAAAAAAATTACGGATTATATTTATTATGTAAGAAATTTAACGAAAAGTTTTTTATAACATACCATAGCATTAAAGAGGCAATGGCAAATAAATTTGCTTCGCAAAGCTGACATGCAGCTTCATCATCAATTTGTTGATTCCTCTTTGCTCCTTAAATGATTATGCCTCAAAATAAAACTTTGCGTCAAAAATATTTTTAAACTTTCCATACAATAAACTCTAGTCATATATAGGAATGGATATTGAGCATTTGGAAAAGGGCAGCTGAAATTATGATTTGTGATTATTAGATACATCATATATATCATCAATAGGAACGGGCTTCAGCCCGTTTTTTATTGCAAATTTACAATTGGCTTTAGCCGAAAATTAGGCAATCCTACACGCAGAGATTAAAGCTAGCCCGCGATTCCTATCGATGATAAAAGGTGGATTAATTATTTTTTCTTCTCAGATTTTACGGCCTGTCTTGCCAATAACTTCCAGTTGTTCTTCACTTTTGCCCATACCAGTAAAATATCCAATGTGACATCACCTGGAGCTTTTCCTGCATCAGCAGTGGCAGCATAAAAGTGGTGGCGGACCACCGCTGTATTGCCGACAATATCAATTGTTTGGTTTGTAATGTCAATGGTTACGAAATCTGATTTTTTACTGACCAGTTTTTCGACAAACTCTGTTGCATTGTCGATATGGCCTCCGGAGTGTCCATAAGTTAGTTCCGGTAAGATCAGAGCCTCTAACTCTGTTTTTTCACCATTGACCATGGCTAACCGTAGCTTTTCTGCGACGGCGGAAACGGCGTCTTTATCATTCATTTTCTGTGCGGAAATAGCACTTACCATAAAAAAGCCCAGGGCAAATATTGATTTTTTAATCATATTGAATATATAAAATTTTAATCAAAGTAGTGTAATCGATTACACTGTTCAAAAACTAACTGAAAAAGGGTAGTCTCCTAAATGTCACTTAAAAAGTATTTGAAAATTGTATAAAGCAGTTTTTTAATTAAATGAATAAGTCATACTTTGCTGCGAAATACATTCTGACTAAGTTTAAACCTGTATCGGATCAGTCTATAAAGAATCCCTTTGGATAAATTTGAAAACATTGTTCACCGATTCTTTTTTATTTTTCAGGATCATGTAGGCCGCAGATTCTCCCATGGCTTTAAAATCTGTGGTGATCACGGTAATTCCAAGCAATTCTTTCAGGGGAGTCTCATTATAGGAAATAATTCCGATGTCCTTGCCCAGCTCCAGATTTTTCTGCCGGATCTGTTTCACCAGGTTCACCAGATCACGTTCACGGATGGTGATGAAAATGTCTCTGTCCTGCAGCTCCATATCGGGATAAATCTCATCCAGGATCTCAAAATCAAGTTTAAAGTCTGTACAGAATTTTTCGAAACCGCGGACAATACGGAAAGGGTAGGGATGAATGGACTTATCGGGATAAACCAGAATGATCTTTTCGTATTTCTTAATTTTATCCAGTCCTTCCAGTAAAGCATTGTAAATATCATTTTCAAAATCCTGGAAAATAGAACCATAATCTCCGGAAATATCAGGTTTTGTATTGTCCAGCATCAGCAGTTTGTTTTTCGGAATCTTTTCAATCATTTCAATCACTTCCTGTGTTGAACTCGTGTGTTTTGACTGTTCGTCCCGGAAATGCGGCATAATCACATAATAATCAAATCCGCCAAGGTTCTTTTTAAGAGAATTGATAAAAAGTGTTTCATCACAATGATAGATATACATCTCCACATTACCTTTGGAACCGATTGCATTAACAAAATAATTATAGATCATCATTTTGTAAGTACTAGGCTTATTGATTAAAAAGAAGATATTGATGATGTCATTTTTATTGACCCTTGAAATATAGTAGCCTTTCCCTTTTACAGACTCGATAATTTGTCTTTTCCGTAGCTCTTTGTAAGCTTTTTCAACGGTATCTCTCGACAGAAAACATGATTCGCTCAACTCATTGATGGATGGGATTTTTTCTCCGATCTGGATTTCTCCGCCATCAATTCCATTAAGGATAGAATCTACAATCTGCTTATATTTGGGAACTCTGGAATGTTCATTGATGTTTATTTCAAACGTTTCTGCCATAACTTTTCGGTACAGGGATATTGTTTCTTGTTGGTCAAAGTCAGCTCATGAAAACTGATCATTGACACAAGACAAGGTACAAAAATTTACAATAACTGATAATTATCAGTGTTTTTTATCAAAATAAACATAATTCAATGATTTTCAGTTATTTATTTTTAACCTTAGATTAATGTGTAATATTTCAAAATTACCAATTTATTAACCGAAAATTAAAAATATGCTGTTTTCAGCTTTAAATGACGTCATTCTTTCACAATTCTGAAGCTATTGTCCGGGGTCTTTTAATGATGTTTAACCATGCCATCTTTTTCCTCACGTTGAGAAGATTACCTTGACCCTAGCCCGGATCGTAGCATCTGTCTGAGCTCATTTTCTGTATTTCGGGGCGGCTCGTCGCAGACGAGCCGCCCCGAAATACAGAAAATAGCGAGTGCGAAGAGCCGGAATAGCTCCTGATAAAAAATGAATACAAAAAAAGCCTGCCCCTTTCGGAACAGACTTCAACTAAGTATGAATGTAAAATTTTAAGGCATTTTTTTGAAACCTTCCGCTTTTATTTTCCAGGTTCCATCCTTTGGAAATCCCGGAAATTCGCCGGTAGACTGGTCCCAACCCTCCAGCATCATCGCTACGGTTATTAAAACACCGCCATTCCCCGGAAGATAAATCCGGAGTCTGCCATCCTGGAAATTATGTCCGTTTTTAAGGTAGTTATTGGTTTGAATATTCATAAAAAGAGCATCCAGTGCTTTATCAGGTAGTCCCAATCTTGCAGCATTCATGGCAGTCATCGGAAAATCCCAACCCCAGGTATGGCTCCAGTTCCAACGTTCCCACACGATATCCAGTGTATTCTTCATAATTTTCTTATCGAGTTTGGGAGATTCGGGAACCATTCCCAATGCTCCTAAAACGGCCGGATGATCGGTCATCCATTTAGGATACGTAAAAGAGTCCTTGGCAGACTCCGTAGACAGGTATACACCGTCCTGAACCGGAAGTGGAGCCAGTTTTGTGATGACGTCGTCCCACTTTTTATCTCTTGGCTGGTTTAATCTTTCCTTCCACTCCTGCGCCACCTTCAGGGCCCAATCCCAGTAGGCTACTTCGTAAGTCGGGTTATAGGTATCTTTGGCAGGGAAGACTTCCTGCGCGGGAATCACGCCTTTGCCAAGGTCATAACGCTTTTTTTCTTTATTGTAAGTTGCAAAATCTGCCATAAAATCCGCTGTTGCAAAAACCAGATCCTTATACTTTTCCAGTACCTTTTTATCTTTATGATGACGGTACAGCAATTCAGTCATATAAATGAGATGGGGCTGTTCCCAAATCAGAAAGGCAGCCACTGAAGACGGACTTTCATTCCCCTCATTATCCGACATTTTAATCCAGCGAACTCCTTTATAACCTTGTCTTTCAGCCAGTTTTTTTGCTTTTTCGAATGACCTGAAATAATAATCCAATTGTTTCTCCAGAATTTCCGGTCTTCCCCATAAAGCATAATGAACGCCATGCCACCAATGCATTTCCGTATGAGGCTTACCGTACCAGCTGTTGAAGGTAAGACCTGTTTCCTGCGGCGGATTGCTGCCTCCGCACTGTACTTTGGTTAAATATTCAGATAAGACAACTCTTCTTTCCAGCTCACCGGCCCGGGGATCTGTACTCCCTTCAAAATCAACGGCGGCACCGCTTTCCCAGAAGTTTTTCCATCCCAATGTGCTTTCTTTTTCGGCGTCTGCAAACAGACTTCTGTTATTTTTCGGTTTTGCAGCTGAAAACTCCACACTCAGTTCTATGATTTTACTTTTAGCCGTGGGTTCATATACAAAATGATGCGTTCCTGATTCGCTTAATTTACCTTCCGTAAAATACAGTTGGGTGTAGTAATCAGCAGTCTGCAGCTTATGTTCGATCAGTCCCTGATTAAGACCTGATGAAATTATTTTTGTTGAATGCTGCGCTTCATTTCCGTAAAAAGCGGCTTCATCTAAAAACTGTCCGCTGGGATACGGATAGCGTGCAAAAATCTTTAATCTTTTCTGGCTGATCAAATCTGATTCTATTTTAACTCCGATTTTATCGGAATGCTGGAAAGAAGCGGTCCAAACCTTTACAGGCGTTCCTTCCAGTGAAAATTCGCTGGTAATAATTCCTGTCCACAAATCAATTTTCTGATTGATGTCCTGCAGATCTGAAATCTCAGCTTTTTTACCGTCTTTTTTATAGAGTTCAATCCCGATATTTCCCAATTGCAGGCGATGTTGGTTTACTCTGAAGTATTCCACTGCCTTTTTATTGCGTTCCGGTTCTTTGATCTGTACACTGTATAAGGCTTTCCTGCCGTCATTATTGAAGTCGTATGGTTTCAGCGTTTCTTCAAAGGTATACTTTTCCTTATTGGGAAAACTGTTCCAGCCCCATTCGGATTGGGTTCCCAGGGAAACTCCGTTCTTATAATATTCAGGAAACGACTGCATGCCGGTGATGTCAACCGTGTACGCAAATTTTCCGTTGCCGACCGTTAATGTCGACAGAGTATCTGCCTTTATATTGACTACATTATGTCTCTGAACCACTTTTTTACGGTCGATTTTCTGTGCATGCAGGGACGAAAATCCGAGGCTGAAAAGACTTAAACCTATAACCAGTTTTTTCATTTTTAAATTTATTTAATCTATATTACTGAGACTCCCGCAGATTCAGCCTGATAGCTCTGATACCGGAAGCTTATTCTGATATCGTATAACTTAGCTCGTGAAGTCTATATTATAAAATTTTATTTTAAAACAGTAGCACTCATCATCCCGATGACGACGTCATTACTTACTGCCGTTAGTTGTATATTTTTTAATTCTTTATTCGGATCAATCGGTAGGTCAAGGATTGTAGCAGCGCCACCATCCACCTGTCGGTCTGTAAATCCCTTGATACTGGAATATTTGCTTAAGGTTCCGCCTTTGTATAATTCTCCCGTTTTCAGCTGTACCCGGTACGGAATTTTATCATCCGGAATATCAAAAGCAAAATGATCATCAAACAGATCCTGCTCAATAGGCCACCAGTTGATCGGGTTTTTGAGTTCCAATTCCGTTTCTGAACCATCGGCATACTGAACGGTTATTTTTCCGTTAATAATCTGTGACTGCATCGGGTTGGTAGATCCTGCCATCAGAAAATAGACCTTCCTTCCTTTTCCTGAAACCGGAATATCAACCGATTTCGGGAAATTATCCCACTGGCTGGTAAAGACGATATTTTTATCTGAATGGTCTATTAAAAAAGGAATTCCAAGAAAATCGACGCTGCCGTTCTTTCTTCTGTTCATCAGTCCGCTGTCGTCCAGCGGCGCCGTGATGAGGGGATAACACCAGTTTCCGATTCCCTGCCACGGGAGCTGAAGTGTAGGGACATTCAACCTCGGTGAAATATATTTTTGGTTAAAAATCTCCGTTACCTTTTCGTTATATTTTGTAGCTAAGGAAATGTTGGTGAATTCGCCCCGGTTTTCAATTTCCCAATTGGTAATTTCCGTATTTTGCTTAATTCCGTTGTATTCAAGGAGGACAGAATTGGTGCCTTTGCTTAAAATATCTGCGGGAAGCTCCACATCTGTGGTCTGATCATTCTGAACGGTAAAAGTTTTATTGAACCCGTTAATATTAAGTTTTCCGGTAATCGGACCCGCTGATCCCGACTGGATCTGAAGTTTTTTACCGGCCCATTTTACGTGTAAAGGATAACGGATATCCACATTCACCGGTTGCCACCAGGAGGTTCCGCCTTGTTCCACCTGAACGAAAAATGTTCCTTTTCGCTCTTCATTAATAAGTTCGAGCTGATGAGTGTTTAGCATCCCCGCCAAAGGAAGTGAATTTTTAATCAGTCCCTGGGGATCAGCTACCTGCTTGATTTTTTTCTTTGAATCAAAATTTAATGGCAGAACTTCAGAAATATAATGAACATAATCCGTCTGTTCGGTTTTAAATTCTTTTCCTGAATAAATGATTTCAACTTTAAATTCTGTATCCCTCGGCGTTTCAAACTGCAGAAATGGCTGTAAAACAGAATTAGGATTAATTTTCCAGTTCATCTTTTTTCCATTTACACGCACCGATTTGATTTGAGTATGGCTTACGGGAATCTGCATATCCAGAGCGACCGGTTTCGAATAATTTGATTTGAAATAATAATCAGCTTTTTTTGAACTGCGGTTAAATTTTAATTCCCAATCCGGAAGTTTCAGTTCTGCAAAATTCCATTCTCTTGGAAAGCCGGGTTTTATTTCGATTTTATTTTCCAGTAATTTTGGGTATACCCCGAAAAGTCCTTCCGTTAAAGTTCTTGCGGCCACTCCGACCGGATCAGCAAAATCCCGGTACAGTTCACCCCGAAAAGCATCGTAGTGGGATAATTGTTCAAAATTTCCCGGGCTGATTCCGTAATACATACTTTCAGCCAGATTTCCCTTCCAGAGGCGGTAAGCATCTTCATTTCTTCCGGCCTGCCAATAGGCCAGTGCAGTCTGTAAATTCTCCGCTAAGGCCACATTATTGATTGACCAGTCATATGGCTGCCAGTTGGTGGTCGAAAGGGTATAATAATTATGATCAGCTCCACCTTTCACTTTTACCGGGATCTTCGGAATATGATTGTTGATATACTGCAGGTTCTGATAATCTTCAAACTCATTCAGAATATACGCGTCGGAAACATGATAAACAGACCAGATTCCCGGTTTGTCATGTACGATCTGGTTTCCCAGTGCATCTTTATATTCAGCAAAATACCCTTTGTTTCTGATCCAGAGCTGGTTTTTCATCGCTTTTATAATGCTCTCAGCTTCTTTTTCATAAGGCTGAGGATTTTGACCAATAAGTTTTGCCAGTTTCGCCATCTCACGGTTGGCCCTGTAATGATAAGCAGACGTATGCGTTACTTTGCCACCCGAATATTGCAGCGCATCACTCGCCCATATCGAAGCGTAAGCATCATAAAGATCTCCTCTTTTGAAATTCCGTTTTTCCCAGTCCATGTGGCGAACCATCACCGGCCACATTTTTTTTAAAAATTCAAGATCTCCGGTGTAATTGAAATGCGTAAACATCTGGTCGAAAAATACCAGATTCATGTCATAATGATGCGGTTTGGTATTGTCATTCGGATTCCTTGAAATATAACCGCTTGAAAATACCGAATTCCCCATTTTTTCGGCATGTCTTGCCAAATGTAACGTCGTATCCATTTCTACAGGAGCAAAATCAGGCTTCAGCACCTGCGAATGGGCATAACTTTCAAAGTGTTTTTTTGCACGGTCGTGCCAGCTGAGAACATCCGCCACATACGCACCGCGCCAGGCATTGAGTCTCATTCGCCAGGCCACAGCCCCGTGGAGGTAGGTCGGACTTTCCCAAATTCCGTCTGCAGCGACCGCTAAAGTAGCGCCGAAATTATTTAAATCCGAATCGGGAGTCTTCAGCTGCACCCGGCTGGTTAATTGTATGCGTGATTGCTCTGCTTTATTAAAGAGTGTTTTCAACTCTTCATCTGAAAAGTTTTTGGATGATTTTCCTTTGGCCACCTGGATATAAACCGGATTTTTTTGTGCGGCATAGGTAGCGTAAACAATAGGGGACTGTTTTTTTGTATTTTGAGTAAGTTCAGAAAGTTTTTCCAGTGTCTCAGCATCGGTTAACTGCAGTGAATCCACATTCGAAAAGCTTCCGCTGACGATCTGAGTTTCTTTTTTCCTGTTTACATAATTGAGCTGAAACTGGTTTCCGGTAATTTCATACTGATTGTTGGTACAATATTCCGGAAGCAGGTAGAACCCCGACTCCGGATCGGCGCCGATGTCTCCGTTTCTGCTGAATGTGGTGCCGCTTGCACCCCCATAAACTGCATAAATTTTGGTTGATGTATCTACATGCTCTGTTTCTATTTTTACCACAAGACCTTCTTCTTGGGATTGGGCTAAAACGGTCAGTTTTAAACTTCCGGATCCCAAAGCAGGATCTTTAATCGTATAGAGCATTGATCCCGGACGATAACGGGTTTCAATTTTTTCTGCATGAATTAATTTTTTAATAGAATTTCCTTTTTGAATAACAAACTGGAGATTTCCGCCCATTCCCGGAAGATAGAGTGCAAATTCCGGTAAATCTCCGGCTTCTACCCGGGAGGCGCGGTTATCCCCATACAGCGCACGGTTGAAGCGGTATTTTCCGTTAACTAATAAAAAATCGCCTTTATCTTCTTTATAATGCAGTTCACGCTCATTTTTCTGCCAGTGTTTCGACTGGGAATAGGTAGGGGAGAAGGCTGATAAGACAAGCAGTCCTGCGAGAATTATTTTTCTTCGCATCCTTTTATTTTAATTCGGTTAAAGGCTTACCGTTAACGGTAACGTTCTTTAAAGTCACATTTTTCAGATAATCAACTTTATACGGAATTTCAATTCCGCTCATGGTAGCGTTGATCATGGTAAAATCTGTTACCGGTGAAGATTCGTAGGCATCTGAGAATACCGCATATTTTCCGCCTTTATCCACCGTTAGATTTTCGACCCAGATATTTCTGATGGTCGGAATGTGATTTCCGGGTTTCTCATAATGCATGTTGAAACGTACTGCCGCTTCCTTATAAGCACCCACTTTTGTATTGTAAAAAAATACATTTTCGATGGTTCCGCCACGGCTTGAGCTTGTCTTGATTCTCAAAGCTCTGTCGAGATTCTTACTGTCCATTACATTTCCGACGGCATAAATTTTTTTTGCGCCACCTGCAATTTCACTTCCGATGACCACGCCGCCGTGACCGTCTTTCATTTCGCAGTTTTCGATAATATGATTTTCGGCAGGTCTTCCGATGTCTCTTCCGTCTTCATCTCTTCCGGATTTAATCGCGATACAGTCATCTCCGGTATCAAAATAAGAATCTCTGATCCACACATTTTTACATGCTTCAGGATCAAAACCATCGTTATTAGGGCCATGGCTGATCACTTTTACTCTTTCTACCAGTACATTTTCGCAAAGTACAGGATTCAGATTCCACATCGGCGAATTTTTAACCAAAACATCTGCCATATAAAAGTTTTTGGATTCGTACGGCTGAACAAAATTGGGCCTCAGATAATATCCGTCACCAAAGATTCTTTCTCTTGCAGGTTTTCGCTGAGCCATATATTCGTGAAGCTTGGCACGGGCAGGATTCTGTCTCCCGGGACGGGATTCGTTATACCCATATTTGGTGGCACCACACCAGAACCACCAGTGGTCCAGATCGGCATTTCCGTCTAAAGTTCCTTTTCCCGTAATGGCTATATTCTCTTCTTTATAAGCATAGATAAGAGAAGAGTAATTCATACATTCCATGCCTTCCCATCGTGTGAGAACAATAGGATAGTCGTTGCTGTCCTGACTGAATAATAAGGTGGAGCCTTCGCTCACATGAAGGTTGACGTTGCTTTTTAAATAAATAGCACCCGTCAGAAAGATCCCTTTTGGTACGACAACGCGACCGCCACCTTCTGCATTACATCTTTCAATTGCTTTTCTGAACGCTTCTGTATTTTTGGTTTTTCCGTCACCGATGGCACCAAAATCGGTAACCAGATAGTCTTTTTTTCTGAATTTAGGTTTTACGATCTGTTTTTTCAGCGCCTTGATTTCATTTAAAGGCTGCTGTGATGAGGTCCACGGTTGATATTGAGCGAATCCGGGAGTCGACAGCAAAAGGGCAAAAAGAAGCAGAGCATATTTTTTCATATCGTATGGAATTGTTAAGTTACAGGTCAGCTTACTATTATTTTAATACTTTCCTTTAATAATCGCAATCTATACTATTTGTCGGTAACAATTATCCTGCACTGTCGGCAGTTTACAATTTATTATATGTTTTTGTGTAAAAACAATATCACCATTGTAATCGATTGCATAATTTCAAAGATAAATAATTTATGAGTAAAGGCTTCTCTTAAAATTAAACCGGATACCGTAGAGTTAATTTTTTCCGATATTGCTGATCATTAACATTTCACAAGAGCGTTTTGCTTTTGTATTTCTCTGTAATTCCTAATAATTGTGTTATAATTAATATTGTCTGTTTTGTAAAGGTCGGCCGAAAATCATTCGTATTTATTTTAAATTCGGAGAAACCGCCTTGACACTTACCGGACAAGCACAATTTTGCCCGTATGAGTGCTTTCCTCAAGCAGTCGGTGAGCTTCCGCTGCTTCAGAAAATGGAAAAGTCTTAAAAATAACGGGTTTAAATTTACCGGATTCTATCAGTGGCCAGACATTTTTCCGCACCTCTTTGGCAAGCTGCTTTTTAAAATCATATTCCCTGCTTCTAAGAGTACTTCCGGTGATAGTGAGACGCTTCTGCATCATTTTGGGGATGTTGAGATCCACATGGCTGCCATCTACTGCATTGATGTGCACAAGTCTGCCGTCCGGCCTCAGAATATTCACATTTTTACTTAGATAGCTTCCCCCGATCATATCTAAAATAACATCCACTCCCTTTTCCTGCAGCTCCTGTTCAAAATCCTGTGTCTTATAGTTGATGTAAGCGTCTGCTCCCAGCTCAAGGCATTTGCGGCCTTTTTCTTCTGAACCTACGGTTACAATTACTTCTGATCCCAGTGCATGAGCCAGCTGGATGCCGGTAATGCCAATGCCGCTGTTTCCGCCGTGGATTAAAAGACGCTCACCCGATCGGAGCGCCCCGCGTTGAAAGACATTTGACCAGACGGTAAAGACGGTTTCCGGAAGACTTGCAGCTCCTGTAAAATCCATTCCGGAAGGGACAGGTAAACACTGACCTTCCCGTACGCTGACATATTCTGCATAGCCACCGCCCCCCAGAAGTGCACACACCGTATCACCTGTTTTAAATTCAATAACATCAGGTCCGCACTGAACAATCGTTCCCGAAACTTCAAGACCGGGAATCTCTTGGGGTACGCCTGGAGGAGCAGGATAGTTACCTTCCCGCTGAAAAATATCCAGGCGGTTAAGACCTGCCGCTTTCACTTCAATCAAGACCTGATCTCCACTGATCCCGGGAGTCGGGTATTCTGATAATTTAAGGACGTCCGGAGCGCCATATTTTGTAATAAGTACTTCTTTCATATGAGATATTATTAAGTTAAACTCTGTTCAGAACGGTCACTGTCCGGGAAAAGGTCTTAATCAGAAAAGCACAGGGTCCCGTATATTCATTCTTCAAGGCATACATTCCTCCAGTGTTTATGAATATTTTTTTTGCTAAAACCATCCGTACCTGTTCCAATTATACTTTTCCATATTCATACATGAAATGAACATACCGAAATGGGTTTATTTCTGTTTTTTTAAAAAAAGAATGATTAGATTTTCCTGTAAGTGCTGTTTTTTCGATAATTTTTGTGAAGTTGGGAGTCTCTTCGTGGTGTGAGCATCGGAAGAAGCCTGTCTTGTGGCAGCTGCATCGGCTAAACTGACACCGTGTTCATTAAGGTATCTAAAAAGCGCCGGGGTAGGAGTCGTATGAATTTCGTTGGTGCAAATCCATGTAATATCATCCATTTTTGCAGCGCTTAATTCTTATCGAACCTGAATTTTGTGTGAACGTTTTTAGGAATTGAATCTGAGATGGAAAGCATGCAGCACTAATCTGAACGATGAACATCCGCTAGATAATGCTGTACCATTAAAGCGTCACTAATGATTTGTAAAGTCAACGAAATGAGTTCACCGCCAAAGGAGTAGAAATCGCGCCGATGTGCTGAATCAAATCATTTTTATTTTACATCCAATAAACAATAACTATCAATCATCCCGATCCCGAAAAATAGAACACATGGGTGGCTGTTTTCCGGTTAATAAGACATTTTATATCCAACCAAAAACCAACCAGAGATCATTTAACATCCGGTTCAGAAAAGTTTAATATAAAGCTATCCTGTAAGACAGCCTTAAGATCCGGGCTTTGTATAAGCCCGGTTCAGAAGATTATCAATATCAATCTAATTAAGCTGATAGTTTAAAATGACCAGACTCAGAATGAAATGAACATATTCCTCGTCAACCTCCTTTCTGTTGATCAGTTTGTTTTTATAATCATACGAGTTCAGCTTAGTCGTCAGCCTATGGTACGTTTCAAAATCGGCATCTTTTATCTTTACCTTTACGTTACCGTCTTTTTTATTGATGAGTTCGTCATTCAGCGTTCTGACCTTAAATATAACTTCAAATAATTTCGGATTAAAATTCATCCGTCCTATATATCTTTCCACTATATTTACCTTGAACGTATCGAATACGATTGTATTAAAAACAATGTTAGAATTAGGCTCTTGCGTATTGAGCTCAAGTGTATAGTTCATGAATGTAAATTTTTACAAATTTAATCAGAAGCTGAAAGGATTCAAAATAAAAAAGGCAGTAAGTACAAATAAATCTTTTTTCATAAATCTGTAAAAACTGCCTTTAAGATTTGTTTTGTTATTTTATGTTGCTGATATTGAAATTATTAAACCGTATTTTTTAAATATTTTAAGTTAAAATATGAATTAAAAATATGATCTTAAAAATGAAGATAGCTACCACAAACGGAAAAATTTACGTTAAAATTTCATAAAATATAGAGATTATACGGCTCGGAATTTCTGAATTCACCGGTGAGTGATCCATTTGTTGAGGCACGGAAAGGCGTTTCCTTATGTACTTTAAAACTAAATCGTTTCAAGATATAAATTCTGTAATTCCTCCGCTGAGAATGCTTTAGATGGCAGATTCTGCACCAGTTCGCCCTGTTTCATTATTCCGATATTGGTGGCAACACTCACCGCATTAAAAATATCATGAGTGGCCATCAGTACGGTTCTTCCTTCTTTTCCAAGCTGACGTACAATTTCCGTAAACTCTGCCGTAGCAATTGGATCCAATCCGCTGGTAGGCTCATCCAGCAGCAGGACTTTAGCATCTTTAGCCAGGGCAATGGCAATACCCACTTTCTGGCGCATTCCTTTTGAATAGCCTCCCAATGCTCTGTCGTGGGCAGTTCCCTGCAATCCGGTACGGTGTAACAGAACCGACAGTTCGTTTTTAGTATAGCTAAATCCTGCAATTTTGGAGAAGAAGTCCAGGTTTTCTACTCCTGTAAGGTTAGGATATAATAAAACTGTTTCGGGAATATAAGCGATATGCTTTTTTATTTTCTCGGGATGATTTCTTACAGATATATCATTGATGAATGCGTCACCGGAGGTAGCCTTAATGAGACCCAGAAGAATATTGACCGTTGTGCTTTTTCCGGCACCATTCTGTCCCAGCAGGGCGAAAATTTCACCTTTCTGTATTTCCAGGTTAAGAGACTGAAGCGCTGTAAAATCGTTGTATTTTTTATGTAAATTAATTGTTTTTAACATAGTTTTCTGTATTTAATATTGGAAAGAATAATCAGCAGACCTATAAAAAGCAGATAGGGTAAAAGGAGCTGAATAAAATTTATTTTTTCTGAAGACCTGAAAATGGCTACTTCCTGTAAGGACCAGTTGACAGAATCTGCATTTTTTCCGGAGAAAATAAGGGGATAGAAAAACAGCCGCTTTTTTTCATGAAATTCTTTCAGGGCAGAAGCGTACTGCAGGTGATTCGTCATATCGGTTTTCGATAGGTAGCTCTCATTCAACTGAGTGTGGATATTAGGAAGAAGATAGCCCAGGTAGGTGGAAGCCTGGTTTCTGAGAAGCATCTTTTTTGTGTACTGCTTTGAAGTCGATGCCGCTTCTACATCACCCATATGTTGCATAGCATAATACCAGGTCCAGGTGAATGCTTCATTTTCCTCTATCTTAAATCCTCGGAATTGAGGATATTCTCTGTAAAATTTTTTCATCGTCGGGCCTTTGGCTTCATCCCACTTGTTGTGATAGCCCTCCCTCTGTTGCATAACGGCTTTCAGAGACTCGTGCACAGGATAAAGCTTCTGAATCACCATATTGGTACTCATCGGAATAATAAAATTCATGCCCAGCCATAAGAGCAGAAGGAGTAATGCATTCCGTGCTGAGGATTTTCTGAAAGATATGACCCACCGGCATAAGGTGAACCAAAAAAGAACATAGAGCCATCCGCTTATTACAAAAGCTGCGAAATAGAGATCGGGAGGAATTTTTATCCAGATCGCTGCAACAGCAATCAGTGTACCATAGACCGCACTTACCGCGGTGCATCGGATAAGGATTTTCATATCCAGGAGTTTTCTCAGATTTACACTTTGCACGGAAAGAAGCTTCCAGGTCCCGCGTTCTTCTTCTTCAGAAATCAGATTATAACAGAATGCAATGATGATTAAAGGAAAAAGGAATACCAGAACAAAGCTGAAATCAAAATTTCCGGCAGCCGCACCGGCAGGATTATAAAAATCCGAATTGTAGCGCTGCTCTTCCAGATTTCTTATCGTAACACCCTGAACGGAAGGGTTTAAATCCCTCATTCCGATATTTAAGGCTGCCAGTTTCGGTACTTCGTTCACCAAATTGAATTTAATATAATATAACACAAGCCCTAAATCATCCTGGTGAAACTGAGTATTTCTCCCGATGCTTTCTTTCTGAAATTGGCTGCTTTTTATCATAATGTCTTCATGCCGGTCCAGAAATTTCTGTCCGGTATATATTGCCATTAATCCGGCAAGCAGTAAAAACAGTAAGGCAGCCAGATAAGCTTTGTTACGGTAAAACTGTTTTAATAAATAGTGATTCATTTTACATTAATTTTAATTTTCTTCCGCTTGTTTCTATGATTATAATGCACGCAGCCAGCCAGAAAAATAATGCTGCAATGGGCATCCATTGCTTTTTCATACTCTCTGAAACTGAGGTGTAATGGTAACTGAAGTCGGGGAACTTTTTCCAGTTTTCTCTACCAATAATGGCTGGAGGACCGCCTTTTTCAGGCTTTACATTGCTGATGTGATCAATTTGCAGGTTATTAAGCCTTTGCGCCATTGTATAGCGGTATTCTTCTGCCTGCTCCTGAAACCTGCTGTATGAGTAAAGATCCGTTCCCGTCACGATCATTGAAAAATTTTTAACAGCCATTGCAGGATTCACAAATCCTGAAAGATCGGATAATATCTGTTGGCTCTTATAAATCTCCTGTAATTTTTTCTGATGCCTGATATAGATCCGGGAGCTTATTTTTTCACCCTCTTTCATGATAAAACCGCTGTAGTTAAATGGAAGTTCATTGGTAGTGCTTACTTTATAACGGTTCAGCAGCGAGTCTTTAATCCTTTTAAAATGCGGATCGTCAGGATTGTGGCTGTCCCCGGATTTCAGAATGTCTTTTTCAAGGCCGGTTTCAAAAGCAATACGGGACGGAATGGGATGTACATTCTGAGCTGCAAACTGAATGCCTTTTGGCAGAAAGATAACCAGAAGAAGCCAGCTGCCTATAAGACTGATAAGAGCAGACGACGAGGTTTTGCTGTTGGCAGATACGGCAACCGCTAAGGTGCTGATAAAAAAGTAATAAAGCATATAAGCCTGCAATAATACCAGCACTCTTAAAAAAATGTCGGCTGGGGCTGTCGTCTCTGCCATGAATGCTGCGATAAAAACAACAGGAATGACCGGTAGGAGAAAAATTAATGAAAACTGCCATATTCCCAGGATCTTACCCCAAATAATAACCCTTCCTGAAGCTCCCTGAACGCTCATTATTTTTAGGGTGGCATTTTCACGCTCCTGAACAACAGATCCGAATCCTGAGAATAAAATGATGAGAGGAACGATAGCCTGCAGAATAAAGGCAGCGGTGAAAGCACCGAACCTTACCAGTGTTCCTGAACTTCCGGCTTCAGAAAGATTTGCGGTGTTCTGTTTGTGCGCTTCAAGAAATATGACATTTCCCAGGTAATCATCCAGCCCGTTATCGAAAATACTCAGAGGATGTGCATTTCTGAAAACAAGATAACCGTAATGAGCCATGCGGTGTGGATGCTTATCGGGTCTGTGTTCCCAGCCTTCCCGGATCTCTTCCCGGTACTCTTTTACTTTTGAAATGGTATCGGTATATTTTGTATATCCTATACCGATACTGAATATGCAGAATAGGAAGACCATGATGATCATGATCCGGTTTTGCCTGGTCCTGAGGAGGTCATGTCGGGTTTTCCGCATGATCAGCTGTAGTTTTGAAGTAGCCATAGTTTAAAATTTATAAGTAACTGTTAATAAGTAATTTCTCGGTGCTCCGGGAAAAAGCCTGAGGTAGTTCTGAGCTCCGATCCAATACGTTTTATTGGTCAGGTTATTAATATTGAAAGCCAGCTGAACTGCTGACTTTACAGGAGTATAGTACAGTGCTGCATCTACCGTTGCATAAGCAGGAAGTTTAAAACTTCTTGTAAACCAGGGTATCCTGGAACTCTGATATCCTATTCCTGTTCCGATTCCAAAGTTTCTGACAGCCTTGATCCCTGAAAAATTATAGCGTGTCCAGAAATTCACAGCATTTTTCGAGGTATTTTCTTTTCTTTTTCCAATGAGATTTATATCTGCATCATTGGTAATTTTCGCGTCGATATAGCTGTATCCGCCGTGTATATGCCATTGCGGGAGAATATATCCTGTAAATTCAGCTTCAAAGCCGCGGCTCCGGTCGGCACCACGCTGTATCAGCTCATCAGGCTGAGACGGATTGTTGGCATTGATTAAAATATTTTTCTGATTGATTTCATACGCCGCCATACTCACAGAAATATTCCTGAAGATTTTTGCTTTTATCCCGATCTCTTTCAGATCAGAGGTTAGAGGTCTGAACCTTGCAGCCGATACCGCCCCTGTGAACCCAGCGGTATTGGGCATGAGTGTTACCGTATTGGACTGCGGCTGATACCCGGTGAGATACGTTCCGTAGAGATTGATATTTTCTGTCAGGCTGTACGTAAGACCAAATCTGTACAGCAGTTTGCTGTTTCGGAACGACGATGCGTCAGGTTCTTTAAAACGGGTGATGTCCTTAAACCATTCCTGTCGTATTCCGGATAATATTTTAAATTTTTTCCAGGTAAAAAGATACTGAATATAAGCAGCATGAGTGGTTGTAAGGGCTGAAGGCAGAGGGGTAATGGCATTAAGATGATTAAAGGAAGTATCCTGGTGATTCTGTGCTCCCGGACTTAAATCAAATGGGGTAACATTGGTTTTGGGAAGCAGAATTCCGTTGTAATCCACCGTTTGATAGAGATCTGCATGGGCAGGATCGTAAGAAGAAACTGCCGAGCCGTTTTTTAATAAAAATCCTCTTGCAGCATTCTGCTGACCTCCTTTCCGTTTTTCCCAGGCGTGACTGTCATAGCCGATCAAAGCCTGATGTTCTGTCGGTCCTTTTGTAAAACGAAAATTAAAATAGGCACTGATGTTATCGACTTCCCAACGCTGTTTTCTCTGGATAAACTGCATCATGGCGAGGCTGGGAACCGGATTGTTATTGATATCAGGAACGAAGGAATTAGTGGTGCGGTGCTCCTGCAGATCTTCATTCCAAAACTGCTTCATATAGGAGGCATTGAAGCTTACATGATTATTGAAATTATGTGCAAAACTTCCCATCAGAATCCACTCGCGGGTTTTAAAAAAATCGTCGGGAGCACCAAGATTTAATGTTTTTGGAGTACTGTTAAGATCTGTTCTTCCTGCGACAGCACCAAAAATAGGCTGTCCTCTGTCGAGATTTCCATGCAGATCACTGAAAATCATTTCGATATTTACAGAGGTCTTCCCGTTGGGAACAAAGGTAATAGAGGGAGATATTAAAGTGCCACTGTTATTCACCTTATCTCTGAAGGAGTCAGCCTTCTGATAGGCACCGTTAAAGCGGTACAGCAGCGTTTTGCTCTTATTCAGAGGTCCTGTAAGATCAGCGGCGAGACGATAGGTATCAAAACTTCCTGCCGATGCACTGATTTGGTGGCGCGGACTGGTGAGCGGTTTTTTAGTTACCATATTGATTGTTCCGCCCGGATCTACACTGGACATCGTAATACTTGCAGGACCTTTGAAAATTTCAACACGTTCTATATTGGAGGTCATAGGCTGCAGAAAGTAATACTGCCGGGTACGCATTCCGTTGATGATCTGGCCTTCTTCGTTCTGGCTGATGCCCCGGATGTTATACTGATTGTAATAGCTGGAAGGGGAGACCCCGCTTACATTTTTCATGACATCACCAAGCTGAAAAGCCTGCCGCTCATTGATAAGCTCTTTGGTAACCGTATTGAGGGTGAGCGGAAGATCTTTATTCTTCATGGCTGTTTTAGTGGCCGCAAAAGAATAATCTGAGGTATATTCTTTTGATTTTCTGCCGATAATTTCTACTGTCTGCAGGTTCGCTACAGCAGAATCCTCTGCCGTCTGTGCATTCATCGACGACGAAATAATGATCCCAGCATATAATACCTGCCGGGTAAGGTGGAAATAAAATTAATTATTCCCGCATAATACAAATTATGGGTATGCATAGAAATTTTTGAAACAGGCGTTATTGCCTTATTAATAATTGAATGTATCTGAAATATAAATCCAGATCATCACGAAATGAGAATACAGATTACAGAATAACCTGCAGAGATCTTAGAAGTATAATTTTTTATACTACAACAGAAAAAATGGCGGGTGGTGCCCGGGAACTGAAAAAGTCGAGCAGGCAGCGATACGTAACAGCCTTGGGCTGGGGCAGTTCACTGTTATTAAGAGTATTCAGGGAAAAATCGATGGCCATTGCCTCCGGAAGAATACTTGTGTTCATGTGCATATGCAGCATACATTGGCATTCATCATCCTGAGAAATGGTAGGAGTATTGTCTTTTTGTGAGTCTTTTTTAGGAAATACTTTAGAAGTACTATGTTTGGAATGATCCAGGCTAACCGTTAATCCGCTGATATGGGAAACAAATATCAGCAATAATGAAAAAACAAGAAAACACCTCAGAAATTTTTGCATAACCTAAGCCGCAAAAATACAATTTAATTCTTAAATCTGTTTAACTTTTTAGTTTTATCCGGGTAAAGATGTTTAATATAGACTGTAATAAAGATGCGGCTATTTATGAAGAACCTTCCGGATAAGGCTTACCAAAGCCATATCCATTTGAGTATGATCAGACAGGAAGTATGTATAAGTTTTGTTCTTTTTTCCTCTGTCATAGAAAAAACATATCCTTTGTAAATCATTTACAGTTTCAGGTTTATTGCTAAAAACTTATGTCAGAGCTTATAATGCTGTCCAAAATGGCAGGATTGTATTTCCAGCATAGTTATTGTATCCAGATTTTAAACAATATAAATGGAATTGAACCTGTAAACACTGTTTTTGATCAATATTTTTTTGTTCTTTTGCACTGCGTTTAATTTTAAATAGAAGTATGTCGAAGTTTGATGATATAAGGCCTTTTGATGATCATGAAGTAAATGATGCTCTGATGAGTATTGCCGGGCATCCTATGATGAAATCCCTGATGAATTTTACTTTCCCCGATGAGGATGACCATTTCTGGCTTGAGCTGTTTGAACAGATTCATTCTATTAATGATTTTCAGCAGCACTGTATCTCCCATACCATCCGTCAGATTCTTAAGCAAAGTTGCGAGAATTTAAGCACTTCCGGGTTTGACAGGCTTGAAAAAGACTCCGCCTATTTATTTATATCCAATCACAGAGACATCGTTCTGGATACGTGTCTGCTCAATTTGGTACTATTGGACAAGGGACTCGTAATGACCTCTTCGGCCATAGGAGATAATCTTGTACAGAAGCGTTTCCTGAATATACTGGCCAAGCTGAACCGTAATTTTTTAGTCCAGAGGGGACTGCCGCTCCGTGAACAGCTCAGCAGTTCAAAAGTAATGTCAGAATATATTAGCACTCTTCTGAAGCATGAAAACCGCTCCGTATGGATTGCACAACGTGAGGGAAGGACAAAGGACGGGAACGATACTACGCAGCAGGGTGTTTTAAAAATGCTTGCCATGGCGGCAGGCGATCAGCCGGTAGCCGATTATTTTAAGACCCTGAAAATAATTCCGTTGTCTATTTCATACGAATATGACCCTACGGATGTTCTTAAAATGCCGCAACTGATGGCAGAGTCCCGCAATGAAGTGTATATCAAGGATAAAAATGAAGATTTTACAACAATTCTGAGCGGCGTCCTGGGTCAGAAAAAACGTATTCATCTGCATGCAGGTGAATTGCTAGACCACGAACTGGATACCATAGGATCAGAATCTGACCCTAAAAATAAGCAGCTGCAGGCGATTTCGCAGATTATTGATAATTCTATCATTAAAAACTACAAGCTCTGGCCGACTAATTTTATTGCTTTTGACTTATTTCACAATACAAAGCAATGTGCAGAATATTATACGGAAGACGAAAAGCAGTTATTTGAAAGAAGGATGGAAATGAGGATAGACATCTCAGACACCTTGTTGAAAAACAGCTTTTTAGCCATGTATGCCAATCCTGTTATTAACAAAATGAGACGCAACCTCTTAAACTAATTCTATCTGATCACGAAAGTGGAAAATCCTACACAAAGATGATGCCGGATTCGCTGTGTGCGGTTGATTTTAGGTTGAATAGACAGACCTGTTCTGAAAAATAGTCATTCCTGCGAGCTTATTGCTCTTGGTATTGTAAACAATTTCCACAGTAAAGCATGATATTTCGTAAAGGGCATACTTTAAGTTATCGATAACTCTTTCATTCATGATACGGCCCTGATTGATCACAAGATTATACTGTGTCTGCTGATCCGGTAAGTTCTGAAAATCGTAGTAAGAAATATTCATAGATGGTCGCTTTATAAGATGAGATTAGTTCTGTGAGTAAGTATACAATTTCTTTACCAATTTTATGTTAAAATTATAAATTGATTAATATTTTTCTTAAAAAATTGAAAAAAACTTTTTATGTAAACTACCAAATATATTATTGTTGAAAAATTACCATTCAAAATATCAAGCGGTATGACTGAGGTCATATATTTATAAAGCAATTGAACGTAATTTAGTTTTATAAAATTAAAAACTATTTGACACCTATACTTGTTCCTCTTCAGAAAAAATATATTACTGTTGATATTTCGAAATCTTTTTCTTGTATTTCTTGAATCATTGGTAATCTATTTATCCACACCATTTATTTAGTAGCTTTCAGAATTCCCCTTGAATTTTCAAAGGGAATTTTTGTAAATTAAGGATAAAATAGACATAAATAAAATAGATAGATCTATCTATTTTATTATCTTTGCAGAAAGAGAAAAAAATGAAAAGTAGTAATGGTGTCAGGGAACGGATATTGGAGACAGCATCCCGGTTATTTTATCAGCAGGGATTCAACAGTACCGGAATTAACCAGATTATTGCCGAAGCAGGCATCGCGATCGGGTCACTGTACAAACACTATCCATCAAAGAATCACTTGTTGTACCACTATCTGCAGCATCAGGAAGTAGTCTACTTCAGTGGACTTGATGAATATCTTGCAGAAGTCAGGAAACCTATACAGAAACTTATAAAACTCATCGATTATCGTATTGAAATTCAGGAACAGAGCCACTGTTTTGGATGTCATTTTATTAAAATAAATGCTGAAGCAGGGCGCCATGACGAAAAGGTAACACAACTTGTCACAGAGCATAAAAAAAAGCAGCGCGATTATCTTGAAAGAATAATTTCGGAAATAGAATCGGTACAGGATCTTCCCATGAAAAAACAGAATCTTACAGACGCGGTCTTCCTGATGATTGAGGGAGCGATAGTTTCTGCGAGCATCAACGGAAATGCAGATGATCTCAGAACAACAAAAAAAATAATAAATCAGATGTTCTGATTTATTTTCCCTAAAATAGATAGATCATTCTATATAATGAAAGATAAAAATAAAAATTGGATTCAGCTGGCCATCCTGTTGCTGGTACACCTGATGACCATTGTCGATATATTTATCGTCAATATCGCCATTCCGTCTATTCAAAAGGATATGCAATCTTCCGACAGTATGACTCAGCTTGTGGTGGCGATGTATATGATCGGGTTTGCTTCATTTTTAATAATCGGCGGAAAAGCAGGAGATTATTATGGACGGAAAAATACATTTATTCTGGGTCTCGTATTTTTTATGATCAGCTCCGCAGGATGTGGTTTTGCCCAGACACCCGGACTGCTTATTTTTTTAAGATTCACCCAGGGGGTCAGTGCCGGGTTTATGTCTCCCCAGGTGCTGTCTTATATACAGATTCTGTTCAATGAGCACCGAGAACGCACCTACGCCATGGGTTGGTATGGCATCGCTATCGGAGCAGGAACCATGTTGGGACAATTTCTCGGTGGCTTTCTGGTGGAGCTAAAACCGGTATTTGTGGAACAGGCCTGGCAGTATATTTTTCTGATCAATATTCCGGTTTGTATGGTTACGATAATTCTGGCAAGATCCTATCTAAGCCCTTCAAAAAACGTCGGATCCTATGAAATGGATTATACGAGTGCCTGTATGGTATGCCTGGGGCTGGTGATGCTTATCTTTTCATTAACATTCGGTCTGGAGCAAAACAGCTCTTTCATCATCATTTCTTTACCCTTGTCATGTGCTATTCTTCTGCTGTTTGTCTTCAGGCAGAACATAAGAAAATCAAAAAATAAAGAACCTCTGCTGGATCCTGAACTATTTAAAAACCGGAATTTTAATCTGGCGATTTCGGCAGCTGCTCTTTTTATGATGATGCTGGATGCTTATTTTTATATTCTCGCTCTATATTTGCAAAGAGGATTAGGTTTATCGCCGGGTCATGCGGGATATTTTATTGTATTTCAGGGGGCCGGGTTTATTTTTGCATCGTTATTTTCTGCCAGACTGGTACTTTATTTTGGGAAAAAAATCCTGATTGGAGGGCTGCTGATGATTATGCTGACGCTTATTGTTCAATTGGTTTTATTTTATTTTCGCACCGTAAATGCCGCAGGGTATATTGTCATAGCACTGCATGGATCAGGAGTGGCATTGGTACTGCCGTCATTGGCTACCATTGCTCTTAAAGGTATGCCTGAAAAATTCACAGGAAACGCATCAGGTGTTTATTCTACAGTACAGCAGCTGTTTGGAGCATTAGGAATCGCATGTACAGGTAGAATTTTTTATTATTTTACAGAGAATCATTATGGGGATCAGTCATTATATACCGGTCTTGTATACAGTACCTGTGTGCATGTCCTCTGCCTGACCGGTGTACTGATCATTCTGGTCAGCGTGTCCACATCTATTTTACCGAAGCGTAGAGCATTAAAAAGGCATCCTGATGAATAGAAGATTTTTATTCATGGATACATAACAATCAGCGCTGGTATGACAAGTATATCGTGGGATATGGTCCTACAATACTTTCAGCTGCAGGAAATAAAAAACGAAGAAGCCCGGAAAGAAAATCCGGACTTCTTCTGAAAGAATCTATAGTAAGTAATGAAAGACAATGATTAAAAATTGTATCGTATACCGAGCTGAGCCTGGAATCTTGACGCAAACTGATCAATAGTGTATGGCAATGTCGGTGTTTTAAAATTATAGGTAGGGTCACCTGCGGACGGCTGTCCTGCAGCAATATTTCCTACTTTTGTTAAACCGGCACTGGCTGTCGAATTAAAAGTATTCGGAACGAAATATACTTTCCCCCAGTCTTTATTTAATAAATTGGTAAGGTTAATGATGCTCAATGAAATCTGAATGCTGTTTTTAGATTTTTCACTCAGCCTGATCTCATCCATGATTTTGAAGTCAGCCTGAATGTTCCATGGCGTCACATCTCCGTTTCTTTCCGTGAATTTTCCTCTCCGACTGTTCAGATATTCGTTACTGCTGATGAATTTTTCGTAATCAGCCACCTGCTGTGCGGTGGTCACGGTAATATTGCCTGACGCATCTTTTATCGGAGTGAGATATTTTGCCGCCTCAGCAGCATCTTTGAAAACATACGCAAGACCTGCCGCCTGTCCCGTATTGGCAATGGTGCTGTTGATGAATCCCCAGGAGAACGGATTTCCGGATTGGGCATTAAAATAAACGTTGGCAGAAAGCCTGTTGGACTTTGATATATTGAGAGCATAACCCAGATTCGCGACAATTCTGTTTTTGATCGCAAAATTTGAAGTGGAAAGCTTAGGATCATTAGGAGTCAGGGACTGATTCATCTGCCAGTTGCTTTCCATGGAGTTCCTGATCCCATTGGTAATATCTTTAGCATCTCCGTACGTATAGGCCACGAAGAAATTTAATCCGAACTGGTAAGACTTGGAAAGCTGAGCCGTCAGGTTATACCGGTATCCTTCTTTGGTATTCGACAGCATATAGGCATTTGAAAAATTAGAATTGATATTGGTCGTGTAAACCGGCATTTCATGATTCGTATCGTAGCTGAAATAAGTAACATTGTCCGTTTTGTTGACCTGCTGAAATTTCAGATCATAGAGAACCTTGGTGTAAATACCTTCCAGCGTCAGTTTATACCCTGAAAAAGTATAGTCAAAAGCCAGTGAGCTTCGCCAGACTCTCGGCATTTTAAAATTATTATCAATTAAATCCACCTGCACTTTTGAAGAGTTCTGCCATTTCGGGAAATTTCCGCTTACCAGGGGATCTCCGTTGGCAGCCAGCTGAGCTGCAGTAGGCGCATTATAATCATAACTTCCGAAGCCGACTCCGTCATTATAATAGGCATAACCCAGCCATGCAAAAGGTATTCTTCCGACGAAAATGCCGGAACCTCCGCGCATCACAACCGATCTGTCCTGCGTAAGATCTAATGTAAACCCTAATCTCGGAGAAAAGGTGGGCTTATTCAGATAGTCATTGGTAAGCTGGCTTAGAGGAGTATAGGTATAGGTGTTCCCAAAATTTGGATCCTGAGGAGAGCTGGTTACCTGAGGGCTCATGGCAGGTTTGTCCGGCAAATCTGTGTAATCCACCCGTACTCCCGGAGTCAGTCGTATTCTTCCTAAGTTAATTTCGTCCTGGAAGTACAAGGATAGCAGATTAACTTTATACTGCGCGTAAGGATTATCAAAAAGCGCCTGTCTGTCGGCTCCGTTGAAGGGGTAGGTTCCCCGGATTCTGGATGGATTTGCATTGTAGAAATCATTCAGGCTTTTATACGAAATTCTGCCGTTCAGGGCATTTACAAAACCATAATCAATATTGTAAAGCTCATTATGAGTTCCCAGTAAAAAGGTATGATGACCTGTCTTATAAGTCAGATTATCGGTGATTTCAAAAGTTTTCTGTTTCATATTGAAAACCGTTGCTTCTCTGTCATTTCCCAGCAGGATAGTTCCTCCGTTGTAAGCAATTTCCACCTGTGGAAACATGGAATTTTCTGAAGAGGGATCTCTGTAATCGTGGATTGAAGAATAGCCGACCACCAAATTATTATTCCATCGGTCATTGAAGCGGCTTTTCAGTTCTAGGGTAGTGGTAGATGCATTGTTTTTCTGAACAAAATCCATGCTCGAAAACCGGAAATTGGCGCCGTCTCTTTCCAGGTTGGAAGCTTGCGAAAATACCGTATTGTTTTTAATGGAAAGGGTATGCCTGTTGCTGATTTTCCAGTCTAATTTATTAAAGAGTTTTGCACTTTCGGAGAAATTATTATACTGATTAAAGCTTCCTGCATTAAAATTATATTTATTGCGTACAAAATCAGAAATCTGCTGCGCAACACTTTCGTTCACCAGTGCATTCGGATCGTTGGCATTATAAAAAACAGGATCAGTTCTTTTTGTATACTCCAGATTGGTAAATAAGAAGACTTTATCTCTTACAACGGGTAATCCAACTCTGCCTCCATAAATAAAATCTTCAAAAGAATTCGGCATTTTTGAATTGTCGCCGATCCTGTTTCTTCCTGTGATCGAGGCATTTCGTCCGTAGGCATACAAGGAACCTTCTACGGTATTGCTTCCGCTTCTTGTCACCGCATTAATGCTTCCCCCAAGGAAGTTTCCTAATTTTACATCATAAGGAGCAATATACACCTGCACATCCTGAATTGCGTCCAGGCTGATGGAGTTGGAACGGGTACTGCTTCCAGGCATTCCCGAAGTTCCGGTTTGCCCTCCCAACGACGGACTGAAGCCGATTGCATCATTATTAATGGAACCGTCAATGGTTACGTTGTTGTATCTGAAATTGGTTCCGTTGAACGAGTTATTGGCACTCTGAGGAACAAGTTTCGTGACATCCTGGATTCCCCTGTTGATGTTCGGAAGACCGGAAATCTGAGCCTGACTGATTCCCACCCCGTTTTTAACGGTGGTCCTTTTTGAAGTCAGCTTTACCTCATCTATTGTCTTTTCCTTGTCGCCCAGATCCACTACAGGAAGGTCATTGCTTCCTAATGAGAGCTGAACATTATCGCTGGAGTAGACCAGCATGGAACCATCCCTGATTTCAATATGATAAGGACCTCCCGGCTGAAGATTGTCTAAGCTGAACTGACCTTTGGTATCACTTTTAGTTTCAAAAGTACTGTTGGTAGGCACATGCACTACTTTAACGGTCATTTCGGAAGTTGTTCCTCTTAACCTTCCAAAAATTTTAGAACTGGTTTCCTGCGAGAAAGCAAGGCTGAAAGATAATAATGCGACAGCACAGATTATTTTTTTCATTGTTTTAATACTTCAAAATTGTACTGCAAAAGTATTCTTAACCTCCGGTCAGATACGTTAACATACAGATAATATTACATGACATAATATTTAACATTTCCTTAAAAAAAAATTAAAGGAATTTGATCTTTTAATAATTACTCTTTGTTTTTTATAATTAGGATCTTGTTTTATTTTTTCAGTCTGAAGAAATAAGATGAAATAAAAGCTGCTGTTTGCCAACAGACACCGGAATCTGTAAAAAGTTTCTTTTGTTGATGAAAACAGAAATCTCATCAGAATTATTTTATATATTAATACCACCAAAACAGAGACTTTTAAATTGAACAGCTGACGGCAAGAAAGTTGCAGCGATCTTATAACCACACAAATTAAAACATATGAATCTAATGTTAAATCAACAGCCTCAGGTAGAGTTCAGTTCTGCGGATAACTTTCGCAGAGACGTCCTGGAAGGGTTAAAGACTAATCCAAAACGATTATCCTCAAAATATTTTTATGATAAAAGGGGGGATCACCTTTTTCAGGAGATCATGGCCATGCCGGAATACTATCTTACCAAATGTGAGCTGGATATCTTTAAAAATAAAACGGCAGAGCTTGCTCAGCTCATTATTCCGGGAAATGAACCTTTCGATCTGATTGAATTGGGAGCAGGAGATGCTATGAAATCCACTTATTTACTGCAGTACCTTGTAGATCAGGATATGGATTTTACATACATGCCTATTGATATTTCCGGAAACATACTGTCGGTACTCAATGAAAAATTAAACACTCAGCTACCATCTTTACCTGTCGTATGTCTCGAAGGAGAGTATTTTGAAATGCTTCAGAAAGCAGCTTCAATGTCTTCACGGAAAAAAGTTATTCTGTTTCTGGGAGGAAATATAGGAAATATGAGCATCGAAGAAGCTGAAAGTTTTTGTTTTGATTTAAATAAGAATCTTACCTCTGGAGATATTGTCCTCATGGGGTTTGACCTGATGAAAAACCCGCAGCTTATCCTCGACGCCTATAATGACAAAGCGGGAATTACGGCTGCCTTTAATCTCAATCTGCTGACCCGTATCAACAGAGAACTGAACGGTAATTTTGATATAGAACAGTTTCAGCATTATGAAACGTATGATCCCCAAAGCGGTGCCTGCAAAAGTTATCTGGTAAGCCTGATTGCTCAGGAGGTGCAGATAAACAATGAAACTATTGTATTTGAAGAAAATGAACTTATTGATATGGAGATCTCTCAAAAATTTTCGGACGAGAAAATAAAAGAATTGGGTGAAAAATCCGGATTTCAGGTGATCGGTGAAATTAAAGATTCAAAGAAATGGTTTGTAGATACTGCCTGGCAGGTAAAATAGAACACTGGAAAAACGAAAAAAGATGACACCCAATACTACCATCACCATAGATTTGGTGAAAAAATTTACAGAGATACGGCAGCATTCTGAAAAGATATGTGCCCCTTTAGAAATAGAAGATTATGTTGTACAGCCCATCGTGGATGTCAGTCCTCCCAAATGGCACCTGGGACATACCACATGGTTTTTTGAAACCTTTATATTACTCCCTAACTACCCGGGTTATAAAGTTTTTGATGCACAGTATAATTTTGTATTTAACAGCTACTACGAAACGATAGGATCAAGAGTGATCCGAACCGACAGGGGAAACCTCAGCCGTCCGTCCGTTTCGGATATTTACAGATACCGAAAATATGTAGACCATGAAATGGAGATTTTTCTGCAGAGTGAATACATGACTGAAGCTATTGAATCTTTACTGGAGCTGGGTCTTAATCACGAGCAGCAGCACCAGGAATTACTGATGACGGATATTAAATATATCCTGGGACACAATCCTCTATTTCCAGCTTACAATGCTGAGGAAAAACCAATCACAAATCATTCAGCAGGTCAGAATATGATTGCATTTTCCGCAGGCGTTTATGAAATAGGTTTTCAGGGAGAAGGCTTCTGTTTTGATAACGAGCTGGGAAGACACAAGGTATATCTCGATGATTTCAAAATAGCCGCTCAGTTGGTTACGAATAGAGAATATCTGGAATTTATGGAAGATGGAGGATATCACGATTTTAGATACTGGCATGCGGAAGGCTGGGATTGGGTGAAACAGAACAATGCAGAATCCCCGTTATACTGGCACCTTATCGATGGAGAATGGATGAATTATACGTTAAATGGACTTCAGCCTATCGATCACGATGATGCTGTCTGTCATATCAGTTTTTATGAAGCTTCCGCTTTTGCCGCCTGGAAAGGGATGCGTTTGCCTACCGAAGCGGAATGGGAAATTGCTTCCGCACATTTTGAATGGGGAAGCCGGTGGGAATGGACAAATTCTGCCTATTTACCATATCCCGGTTTTAAAAAAGAACCTGGGGCCGTCGGAGAATATAATGGGAAATTCATGGTTAATCAGATGGTATTGCGCGGCGCGTCTGAAGCAACACCACAAGCACACAGCAGAAATACCTACCGGAATTTCTTTCAGACCAACCTGAAATGGCAATTTACAGGAATACGGCTCGCTCAATAACAGAAAGATGATTAAAGTAGAATCAGTTTCCAAAAGTTTTAACGGTAAGCCTGCCGTAGACTCTATTTCCTTTCAGGCCAACGATCGTGAAATTCTGGTGCTTCTGGGAACCAGCGGGTGCGGAAAAACAACAACACTGAAAATGATCAACCGCCTGGTTGAGGCTGATTCAGGAAACATTTTAATTAATGGCGAGAATATCCGTAACCGGAAAGTCGAAGCGCTCCGGATGGGAATAGGTTTCGTCATGCAGCATTCCGGACTGTTTCCTCATTATACCGTTCAGCAGAATATTGCCGTAGTGCCAGAATTATTACGGTGGGAAAAGAAAGTGACGAAAAGCAGGACCGAAGAGCTTTTGCACAAACTTCATCTTTCCGAAGACGTACTTACCCGTTTTCCCGGTGAGCTGAGCGGAGGGCAGCAGCAAAGAGTAGGAATTGCCAGGGCGCTTATTGCCAATACCCCGGTCCTGCTTATGGATGAACCTTTCGGCGCTTTGGATAATATTACGAAGGCCGATATTCATGCCGAATTTAAATCGCTGGAAGAACTGAAAAATAAAACCATAATCCTGGTAACCCATGATGTGCAGGAAGCATTTGAATTAGGACACCGGATCTGCCTGATGAACAAGGGTAAAATTATCCAGACAGGAACGCCGAAAGATATGTTGTATCATCCTGAAAGTCAATTTGTCAGCGATTTTTTTGCAGAAAACCGTCTTTTACTCGAATATAAAACAGCTAAGCTGAAAGATGTTTCACCCTTTATGAAGGCTCAAGACACATATGAAGGGTTTGATTTCAATGAAACAACAAGTGTCTGGAATGCGCTTCAGAAATTAAGTGCGGATCATAAAGATACGACGCATTATGAGAACCTGATCCGGGCATTCAATGATTACCGAAAATTACAGATCCTATGACACAGCAAAGTTTCTGGCAGTTTATGATGGAGCAGCACGAAAAACTGCTTACCCAGATCGCACAGCATCTCGGATTGACTTTTTTATCCCTGCTTCTGGCGATCGTTATCGGCGTTCCATTAGGAATATTCATCGCCCGGAAAAGAAAATTGTCTACGCCTGTCCTCGGATTGGCAGGAGTTTTACAAACCATCCCGAGTATAGCCCTCTTAGGTTTTATGATTCCGGCATTCGGAATAGGGCCAAAACCGGCCATCATTGCCTTATTGATTTATGCATTATTACCGATCATCCGTAATACCTATACGGGAATCACAGAGGTGAGTCCGGCTGTTGTGGAAGCTGCCAAAGCTCTTGGAATGAATAAGAGGCAGCTTCTGCTCAGGGTAGAGCTTCCCCTGGCAATGCCCGTTATCATTGCAGGGATAAGAACAGCAGCCGTTATCAATGTCGGAGTGGCGACACTGGCTTCATTTGTAGCCGCAGGCGGACTGGGCGAATTTATCTTTGGCGGAATTTCACTCAATAATACAAATATGATCCTGGCAGGTGCGATTCCGGCAGCATTACTGGCTATCGTACTGGATCAGGCCATTGCTGTTCTGCAGAAATCAGGATACAAGCTCTTTCAAAAGTTAAAATATATTATTCCTGCAATAGTTGTCGGGGTAGGAGTAGTCTACGGACTAACCTCTGTTTCGGATGAAAAAATAAAAGCCGGTTTTACTCCTGAATTCATGGGAAGACAGGATGGCGATCTTGGTTTGCGTTCTGTATATGGCCTTCATGTAAATCCTGTCGTGGTCAGCGATGCCATTATGTACAAGGCTGCCTATGAAAGAGAACTTGATCTCATCAGCGGATATTCTACGGATGGGAGGATTAAAGCTTTTAACCTGTATGTCCTGAATGATGATAAAAAAATATTTCCGCCTTACTATGCAGCCCCGGTTATTAAAACCAAAACGCTGGAGAAATTTCCGGAACTGGAAAGAACACTGAATCTGCTGGCCGGGAAATTTAACGATTCCATCATGACGGACCTTAATTACCAGGCCGATTATCTTCATCATACCCCCGAAAAAATTGCTAAAGATTTTTTAATTAAAAATAAATTATACAGAAAGCCAAACAAAGGAAATGCAGGAGCCGTACGTATCGGCTCGAAGATATTCGGTGAGCAGTATATTCTTGCAGAGATGTACAGGATGTTGATCGAAGGCTATACGCAATACCAGGTACAGACCAAGACCGGCCTTGGAGGAACGAAGATCTGTTTTGATGCATTAATGAATGACGCCATAGATTTTTACCCTGAATATACAGGAACCGGGCTTCTTGTCCTGCTAAAACCATCAGCAGAAGACCTTAGAAAAGTGACGCAGAGCCCGGAAAAAACTTACCGGTTTGTTGATTCCGAATTTCAGAAGCAGTATGGAATTCAATGGCTCAAGCCGTTAGGATTTAATAATTCCTATGCATTGATGATGCGGAAGAAACAGGCTCAAGAACTTGGTATTAAAGGAATCTCAGATCTCAAAAAATATTTTGATTCAAATTAAATCTCAAAATCATCATTATGGCACAGATATTACTTATATATGATTTAGGATAAGTCAGAAAAGAGCGCATGCGTTCCGCCTACTTTCCTTAATACACAAAAGCAAATTATTTCGAACACAGCAAAAAAACTCACAGAATGATTGACCACAGAGAAAGTAGAGATCTGGTGTATGAATATTTAATTTTAAATATCAAAAAGAATTTTAACCTGGAGATGAACCTCCTGAATGAATATATCCTGGCAAGCAATATTGTTTCCAAAAGAAAAATTATTGTTCCCACCTTTTCAGATAAAGTTACTGCCCATCCTAATCTGAAAATATTCTTATCTACCCTCATTTTTCAGCTTAACAGTATTGAATACAGCCTTGAGGAACTTAAAAATAAGGTACATTACCTGAGAAACAGGGATTCGGAACTGGGAGAACGCACTGCTGTATAAACAGACAGCCATAATGAAAGATAAAAAGTCCCTGCATCAGGGACTTTTTTGTATAAAGATGATTAGTTTAAATATTTGGCCACTTTCTCTTCCAGGTCATCCAGGTTAAAAGGTTTGGCAACGTAGTCATCAGCCTGGGCCTGTTTTGCCAAAGCTACTATATCGTTATTGGCGGTGACGTAGATCACAGGAATTGTTTTGAATTTCTCATGATTTTTTAAAAGCTTTGTTGCTTCCACACCTCCGATTTTTGGGATCCAGTTATCCATTAGGATAACATCCGGCTGAAAACTGGAAACCCTTTCCAATATGTCATGGGATGTTTCTGAAATTTCGACCTGATAACCGTTTTCTTCAAAAATGATCGTAATCACCTCTAAGATAGTCGTGTCATCATCAAAAATCAAAATTTTCTTCTTGCTCATAATAAGTTCTATTTAATTCTTAATTTATTTCTTTATTTCTTACAACTGATTGATAAAATTAGCCAGATTATCTGGTTTTATTAATAAATCATAGTCAATTTTATCCGCTGCATGTTTCGGCATATAGTCTACCTCTGCCGTTTCAGGATCCTGAATCCATACTGTGCCGTTGTTTTTTTTAATATAATGCAGACCTTCAACGCCGTCGGCATTAGCTCCCGACAATAATACTCCCACGAGATGTTCACCATAAATCTTTGCTGCGGATTTAAAAGTTACATCTATCGATGGGCGTGAGTAGTTCATTTTTTCCGAACTGTCCAGAGACATGATCTTTTTATTTTCAAATAATAAATGATAATCCGCGGGGACGATATATAATGTATTATTTTTGATCTCTGTCTTATCTTCGATTTCAATCACTTCCATTGCTGAAAACTGCTGCAGCAAAACCGGCAGAATGCTCGTAGACTGTGCCTTACGGTGCATGATCAGCAGAATGGGGAACGGTATTCCGGTATCCAGCTTTTTAATCATTTCAAGAATGACCTGCAGGCTTCCCGCAGATCCTCCTATCACAACCATTTCAGTAGTGGTGTTCTGTTTCTTCATGGGAATATTTTAGTTGTGATCTATTTTTTTCCATATTTTCTGATCTTCCACCTGATGATAATTTTTGTCTAATTTAGAAAACCTCAATGTTTCTTTGGACCCTAAGGCCAGAAAACCCAGATTTTCAAGACTGTTGTCAAAAAGCTTAAAAACGCGTTCCTGCAGGCCCCTGTCAAAATAGATCAGCACATTTCGGCATACAATCAGCTGAAAGCTGTTAAAAGAGCTGTCAGAAACCAGATTATGCGTAGATAAAATTAATTTTTCCTGTAAACTTTTATCAAATTTCACACTGTCATAATTGGCAGTATAATAATCTGAGAAATCCTTTTTACCTCCGGATAACATATAGTTTTCAGAGTATAATTTCATTTGCTGCAGAGGAAAAACGCCTGCTCGGGCTGTTTCCAGAACAGAGGGATTAAGATCTGTTCCGTAAATCAGCGACTTATGATAAAGATTGGCCTCTTTTAGTAAAATAGCCATAGAATAAGCCTCTTCTCCTGTAGAACAGCCTGCGACCCAGATTCTGATCAGGGGATACGTTCCTAACTGGGGTAGGATTTTCTCTCTCAACGTTTTAAAAAACTGCGGATCGCGGAACATCTCTGTAACATTCACCGTAATTTCTTCTACAAAACGTTTTAAATATTCAGGGTCATTCAGAATGGTGTATCTGAGCTCTGCAAAACTGGTAAACCTGTCGATCAGGCAAATACGGTTTACCCTGCGTTTAAAAGAAGCCCTGCTGTACTCGGAAAAATCATATCCGTACATATCATAAACATCCTTGATCAAGTATTCTACCTCTTCATCTTTTACGACACTTGGTTCCAGCATTTATGATAATTTTTCTATAGCAGTTATTAATTGATCCACATCGATGGGCTTTGATATATAATCCTGTGCCCCGGCATCCAGGCACTTCTGACGGTCTTCCGGCATGGCCTGGGCAGTTACGGCAATCACCGGAATATGGCTGATGTGTGGCGTGCTCCTTATCATTTTAGTTGCCTCATATCCATCCATTTCCGGCATCATCATATCCATCAGTATAACATTGATCTGGTTATCTTCCTTCAGCATTTCAAGAGCTTCCTGAGCCATCGTACTGCTTACGATCTGAAAACCACGGGATTTCAATGTGAGTTTTAAAGCAAATATATTACGCGGATCATCGTCCACGATTAAAATTTTTTTATTCATCAGAATTTTAGCTGTTTAATTTTCATATAGCCAAACACGCAGCAAAGAGAGTAACTGATCGATATCCACCGGTTTGGAAATATAATCTGAAGCTCCGGCTGAAATACATTTTTCACGTTCGCCGATCATAGATTTTGCAGTGATGGCAATAATAGGTAGCCTTGAATATACCGGCATCTTCCTGATCTCCTTAATCGTTTCATAGCCATCCATCTCCGGCATCATCATGTCCATAAGGACAACATCGATATCTGGATTTTCTTTCATCCTTTCCAATGCCTGCTTGCCGTCCATGGCCAGTACAACTTCTACCTTATATTTTTCCAGCGCTTTTGTTAACGAGAAAATATTCCGGACATCATCATCGGTGATCAGTATTTTTTTACCGCTCAGTACTTCCGTCAAAGATCCTAAAACTTTATTCTTTACGGTTTCCGTATTGTTTTTCTCTTCCACCAGATGTAAAAACAGACCTACCTCATCCAGGATTCTCTGATAGGAATGCGCCGTTTTAACGACAATGGAATCGGCATATTGCTTGATTTTAAGTTCTTCAGATTTAGACAAATTTCTTTCTGTGAAAATGATGATCGGCAGATTTTCCAGACCTTCATAACTTTTAATAGATTCCACAATCTGATATTCATCACCCTTTGAAGTTCCGATATCTAAAATAACACAATCTACCTGATTTCCCGTTAAGGCCTTTACACTGTTTTCCACATTGTTTTCTACCGATAACGAAATGTTAAAGTTGCCCAGGAAATAGGAGAGGGCACTGGCATGTTTTGCATTTTCCTCAACAATCAAAACTTTCTGAGGAGATTTCTGCAGCGCTTCTTCAATTCTTCTGAATACATCGGTCATCTGATCCAGCGCTACAGGTTTGTTGATGAAATCAATAGCACCCTTCATCAGACTTTCCTTTTTTACATGAAGAACAGACATCATGTGAACAGGAATGTGCTTGGTCTGAGGATTTGATTTTAACTCATCCATCACCTGCCAACCGTCTTTTACTGGAAGCTGAACATCAAGTAAAATAGCGGAAGCATGGTACTGAATCGCTGCTGAAACAGCATGATCTCCTCTTACGGCTACTACTCCTTTGTAATTCTGTAAACGGGTATATTTTAACAGCGCTTTTGCAAAATTAGTATCATCTTCAACGATTAAGATTACTTTATCGTCTTTTGTAATCGTGTCACGGTCATCTGCTACATCCTCCGGGATTTGAAGGGTATTTTCTTCCGGTACATGATGTATTTCATTTTCATCTAAAATATTCTGAATTTCCTCAACATCCCCGCGAATGGTTTCTACCAGATTCTGATCCGTTTCATGGTGAGGGGTCTCCGGGACTGCTTTTACAGGAATGATCAGACTGAATTCACTTCCTTCATTCACCTTACTTTTCAGAACCAGCTCACCTCCTAAAAGCCGGGCAATTTCCCTGCTGATAGAAAGCCCCAGACCGGTACCCCCGAATTTTCTGCGGGTAGATCCGTCGGCCTGCTGGAAGGCTTCAAAAATAATTTTCTGCTTTTCTTCTGCAATTCCTATTCCGGTATCTTTAACACTGAAAATAAGAAAATCCTTATTTTTCTGATCTTTTGTAATATTTAAATTAATGCTTCCCTCTTCAGTAAACTTGAGGGCATTGGATAAAAGATTACGTAAAACCTGGTCCACCCGTAGTCTGTCTGTCTCGATCTCCTTTTCAACATCCTGATCTATTTCAATATTGAACTGCAGCTTTTTTTCCTGGAAAACAGGATTAAATAAGTTTTTTAGATCCTTCACCACATCTTCGATCAGAACCTCCAGATATTCGAGGGTCATTTTTCCGGATTCAATTTTTGCCAGATCCAGAATTTCATCAATCAATGTTAAAAGACTGCTTCCCGAGCTTTGGATGACTTTGGCAGATTCTATCTGATCCTCATTTAAATTTTCATCAGGATTTTCAGCCATTAATCTTGAAAGAAGAAGAATGGAATTTAACGGGGTACGAAGTTCGTGTGACATATTAGCCAGGAATTCGGACTTGTATTTCGTGCTTAGCGCAAGTTCTTCCACTTTCTTCTGGATTTCATTATTGCGTTCTGCGATAAGATGGTTTTTATCTTCCAGTAATCTAGAACGTTCTTCGAGCTCGGCATTGGCCTGCATGAGTTCTTCCTGCTGAACTTTAAGCTCTTCTTCCGAAGCCTGGAGTTTCTGAGTCTGCGCTTCCAGCTCGGTGTTCAGGTTTTCCAGCTCAGAATGCTGTACCTGTAATTCTTCAGACTGAGCCTGAGTCTCTTCCAGTAATTGCTGTTCTTTTTCGCGTCCCTTCGCTGCGCTGAGAGCGATTCCGATATTTCTGCTGCACTCTGTAAAATAATCGATTCTGTCGTCTTCAAAATTGGATGTCGCTCCCAATTCCAGGACACCGATATTATGACCATCCGAAAAAATAGGGAGTAATATAATTCCGTAGATCTGTATCGTACTGCTGGCAAAAGTAACCACGAAATCATCTTCATGAAGGTTATTGTAAACCTGAACTTTTCCGCTGTTAAATACCTGGCCTACCATACCTTCTCCGGGTTCGAAAGTTTTTTTCATATTGTTTTCCAGTCCGAAAAACGAATTCAGCTTTAAAATGCCTTCATCATAAAGGTATACTGAACCATTGATACAGTTTCCGTATTCTACCAGCTGATTCAGAGATTCCTGAGCTACCTTTTTAACTGATTTGTTGCCTACCAGAGATTCGTTCAGTAAAGCAAGACCCTTCTGACGCCAGTCACTTTTATTAATCTTGTCAAATGATTTTTTAAGGGAATCTGTCATATGATTCAGAGACTCTACCAGATCACCAAGGTCATCCTGCGAATTGTCGACCGCTCTCTGGCTATAGTCTCCATTAGCCACCCGGTTGGCAATCTGCTGAATAGCACTTACCCTTCTGCTGATCTCAAGATCTTTTGCTTTCAGCTGTCTTTCAAGCTTATCTCTTCGGATTAAATCAGATCTAAGTTTGAAATAAAAGAATGCCGTTACAACGATCGCTGCAATGGCTGAAAAAAGGATAAATAAAACCGTGGTACCAGAAGAGCGGTTAAGGTCTTTGTTCTTAATAGCAAGCTGCGTCTCTTCGTACTGCACAAAATCCCGGGCGATCTGGCGGCATTTGTCCATATAAGTCTTACTCGACAATACCTGTGACTGAGTCATCACAATCCCCTTATGTCTGTTTTCGACAAAATATCTCAGATTGTCGATATTGCGGGTAACGTTTTTTTCCAGACTGTTCAGACGATTCAGCTGCGACTGATCTTTAATATCTAAAGATTTCGCGCGTTCAAATGCCTTAGGATAGTCCACCAGGCTTCTGTTATAGGGTTCGAGAAAGCTTTCTTTTCCCGTTAACTGATATCCTCTGTTTCCTGTTTCTGCATCCAGAAGAGCAATAAGGACATCTTTTACCGCAGTAATGGAACGCCGGCTCTGAGACAGGCTTTCTCTGTGCGCCATCTGATTCTGGATGCTCATATAGGAAGCTATTGAGCTGGCAATGAGAATAACCAGTGAGAGACCCACTCCAAACTGAAGATTTCTTATAATTTTTTTCGGCATGAAAATTAATTTAAAGGTAAAGTGAAATAAAATGTAGATCCTTCATCTACTTTACTTGACACCCCGATATTTCCGTGGTGCTGCTTAATGATTTCTGCACAGATGAACAGTCCGATTCCCATTCCCTGAAACTGAAGTGACGACTCTTCCACACGGTAAAATTTGTGAAAAACGGCATCCTGTTTAAAGTCGGGAATTCCGATTCCGAAGTCGGTCACATTTACCTTTACTTCCTGCTCTTCTTCATCCACAAAAGTCGTAACGATAACCTGATTATTCTGAGGAGAATATTTGATGGCATTGGTTAAAAAATTAATTAAAACCTGCTCAATACGGATTTCATCCAAAGGTATCAAAACATCCGGTTTGATGCCGTGACGTTCAATTTTAATCTGGCGGGTTTCATGGGTCTGCAATATGGTTTCAATCGAATTATGAATGACGCTCTCCAGATTCGTAGGCTTTTTATTGATTTTAAGTTTCCCGTTTTCGATTTTGGAAACATCCAGAAGGTCTGTGATCAGGCTGTTCAGCTTTTCGATCTGATCCTGAACCTTGACCATAAAACCGGCTTCTGCAGTTTCTTTTTCAAGTTTTAGTTTCCGGTCCAGCAGCTGAACATAGGCTTTAATACTCGTTAATGGAGTTTTAAGTTCGTGGCTTGCAATACTCAGGAATTCATCTTTTTCTTTTTCTACTTTCTTCTGGTCATCAATATCCGTAAAGCTGCCTACCCAGTTTTTGATGATGTGGTCATCATAAACGGGAGTGACCCGCAGAAGATGATATCGGAAATCTCCGGTTTTTATATTTTTTATTCTTACTTCCAGCTCAAGGGCTTTACCTTTCTTTCTGCAGCGTTCAAATTCTTCCGTAATACTGAAGTCATCGGGATGTGTTTCCGGAAACTCCTGTTCCGAATCTGAATATTCATGCCATTTGGCATTCACAAAATCTACAACGCCCTCTTCATTCAGGGTAAAAGCAATCTGCGGCAGAGACTCCAGCATCAGATGAAAATGATCGATCTGGGATTTCATGGTAACCTGGGATTCCCTTCTTCCTTTAACTTCCAGCTCCAGGCTTTGCTGCGTTTTTTTCATCGCCAGGCTCTGTTCCTGAAGGTTGTAGAAGGTTTTCACCTTAAGCAGAAGAATTTCGGGATCGATAGGTTTGGTTACATAGTCCTTTCCTCCTGACGCATATCCCCGCGTTATGAACTTTTTTTCGGTACTTACAGCGGATAAAAAAATAATCGGAATTTCTTTGGTTTTACTGTAATCAGATAATGTTTCCGCTACTTCAAAGCCATCCATATCGGGCATCTGCACATCTAAAATGATTAAAGCATAATTATTTTTCAATGCTTTCACCAATGCTTCTTCACCGGAACTGGCTATATCAACCTGAAAATCTTTAGATTCCAATAATTTTTTGAGAGAATAAAGATTGTTTTGGTTATCATCAACAATTAAGATCATAGGGTTTGAAAATAAGTAATTGGATTTGTCATTCTTATCGATTCAAAAATACTCACAAATTTCCAAAAAGCAGCTATTTTTTAATTGTTTTGATTGTATATAGTACGTTTATAAATATTATTACGTTTATTTTAGAACAAATTTCAGTAAAGAAAATCATTGTGAAAATAAACTTGCAGGCAATCAGTAGGTTATCGCTGAAAGCCCTGAAAATCGCTCTGGCAAAGGAAAAAAAGTCTATTCGCGGCATAATGTTTGAATAAATCCAGGCAACACACTTTTCACTTAAATATATTTTCAATGTTAAACTCCTGATATTTTTCAGGAGTTTAATTTTTTTGAAGCAATATGTAGACAAATATTTTTCAGACCGGATTTTATTTCTTATCTGCAAAGAAAAATATAACATTAATTTTATGAATTTTTAAATCTGATCTTTCAAAATATACCTGAAGCGGCACTGCATCATTTTATAGAAAATTGGTCAGGATGGATTACTTTTTAAGATCTGACACCAAGACAGAAGAAGACAGCGAGAAACAAACAGTCTGAGAATCCTAAATAGCAGTAAACTCTACTTTTCCGGGAGATCTTCTCATTCCGCAAAAGACTTTAATTTTCATTAAACTACAACAGATATTTTAAACCGCTACTGCACGAGTCCTTCCCCTACTACCGCGTGGCTTTCTGTATTACCCCTGCTACCGCACGAATCCTTTCGTGTGGTTGTCTGTAGTAAACTCTATTTATATGTTCTGCATGTGATTGAGGTAATAAATACCACACGATAGAATCGTGCGGTAGCGGTTAAAAGATAAAAAATGATTTAAACTTTTATTAATACTTCTGCGGTATTCCTTAATTTGCTGAAATGTATTAATGTCTAAAAAATGAAAGCTGTTTGATTTCCAAAATTTTATCTGCTTTTAAATGCAATCCAAAATTCCTGATTTTCTCAGAACTCTTTTTAAGTTAAAAGTATTATCAGGCTTACGCAAAAACAGATTTTATATAGTTAAAAATCCAGCAAGATTAAAATAAGCTTATAAATTTCCATAATTATGCTAAAGTTTTTACATCATAGTTGGCTGGAATCACCATAAAACCTATATTTGCAGCCTAAATTTTAAAAATAATGAAAGAACTAATTGAAAAAATCAATGCGGAATTTGAAGCATTCGCATCTGAAGCAAACCAACAGGCAGAAAAAGGAAATAAGGCTGCAGGAACAAGAGCCCGTAAATCAGCTTTGGAATTGAGCAAGTTGTTCAAAGAATTCAGAAAAGTTTCTGTTGAAGAATCTAAAAAATAATTTTTTAAACCGGCTACCTGTAGCCGGTTTTTTTATTTTTACCGTGAATGGTTTACGGCGTAATTTCCCCGATATTTCCATTAATTTCATTTAATTTCTTTAAATTCTGTTATCTTTAAGCCCATCAATATATGCTATGAAGATAAACAGATTTTTTACTGTGCCCGCAGTGGTGCTGGCCACGCAGTTTTCTTTTGCCCAGGCAACTGCAGACTCCCAAAATCCAATAATACAGAATTTCGTCAATGAAGTAAGTAACCGTTCTCAATTGGAAGATATGGCGTATGAACTTCTGGACGGGGTAGGGCCGCGTCTGGTAGGAACTCCGGAAATGCTGGCTGCCAATGAGTGGACGGCCAGTAAACTTCGGTCATGGGGAATCGAAGCCCATTTACAGCAGTTCGGCACCTGGAAGGGATGGCAACGAGGAATCACCCATGCAGATATGACGTACCCGAGAGTGAAATCTTTGTCTGCAACTCAGCTGGCGTGGAGTCCGGAAACCAGAAAACCAATTGAAGCAGAAGTGGTGATTCTTCCGCAGGTATCTTCAAAAGCTGAATTTGATCTGTGGCTGTCTTCTGCCAAAGGTAAAATCGTGCTGATGTCCCAATATCAGAAAATCGGCCGTTCCGATGAGCAGATCAAAGAATTTGCAACACCTGAACTTTATGAGAAACTAAAGAAAGAAAAAGAGCAGGCTACCAGAGATTTCCAGAATTATGTGAAAAACATCGGATACGATAATGCAACCCTTCCCGAGGCTCTGGAAAAAGCCGGTGCTGCGGGAGTGGCAATTTCAAACTGGACGGGAATAATGGGAGCCAACAGGATTTTTGGTGCTAAGACCGTCAAAATTCCGATGATCGATATTGATGTGGAGGATTATGGAATGCTGTACAGGATGGCCCGGAAAGCAGCAAAACCCAGAATTAAAATAGAAACCCAGTCAAAAGTTCTTCCTGATGCCAAAACATTCAACACCATCGGGGTGATCAGAGGAAAAGAGAAACCGGACGAGTATGTTATTCTCTCTGCCCATCTGGATTCCTGGGATGGTGCTCAGGGTGCTACCGATAACGGAACTGGAGTATTAACCATGCTTGAGACGATGAGGATCCTGAAGAAATATTATCCGGACAATAAAAGAACCATAATTGTCGGGCTTTGGGGAAGTGAAGAGCAGGGACTGAACGGCTCGCGAGGTTTTGTTGCCGATAACCCCGAAATCATTAAGGGAGTGCAGGCCGTTTTCAACCAGGACAACGGGACTGGCCGCGTAGTGAATATCAGCGGCCAGGGATTTGCAAAGGCTTATGATTATATCGGGAAATGGCTGAATGCCGTTCCGAAAAATATAAAAGACCAGATTAAAACAGATTTTCCGGGAATGCCGGGCGGAGGCGGTTCGGATCACGCTTCATTTGTAGCGGCCGGAGTTCCTGGCTTCTCCTTAAGTTCACTGAACTGGGGATATTTTGGTTATACGTGGCACACAACAAAAGATACGTATGATAAAATTGTTTTTGACGAGGTTAAGAATAATGTCATTCTTACGGCTACTTTAGCATATATGGCTTCTGAAGATCCTGAATTTACCAATCGGGAACGGAGAGTCATGCCGGCTGATGAAAAGGGAGAAGTAGCGAAATGGCCTGAGGCGAAACAGCCGAGAAGGGATTCTAAAAATTATAAATAAACTCACTTTCTATTTTATTAACTTCGTCACTTCGAGTAGGTTTTTGAAAAAAAACCGTATCGAGAAGTGCTGCATCAGGGAAGTAGTTATAATAACTTACTGTACGAACTTCTCGATACACTCCGCTTTGCTTCGCTACTCGAAATGACGAAAGCTGTATATTATTTACCCAAATATCTAATAAGACACCATCGTCACTTCGAGTAGGTTTTTGAAAAAAACCATATCGAGAAGTGCTTCAGGGAAATAGCTATAATAACTTACTGTACGAACTTCTCGATACACTCCGCTTTGCTTCGCTACTCGAAGTGACGGAACGATGTTTTACAGAATAATGGATCAACTTAAATTAACAAAGCTGTATTGATGAACTCCTATATTAAATCAAACACCACCGTCACTTCGAGTAGGTTTTTGGAAACCGTATCGAGAAGTACTGCATCAGGGAAGTAGTTATTACTAAAGTTTTATTGTATACAAAACTTCTCGATACACTCCGCTTTGCTTCGTTACTCGAACTGACGGAACCGAATTGACAATTTAATATTAAAAATTTTCGAAGTTCAGAGGGGTTTGTATAATAATTTTGCTCCAGGAAAAATTATAAAATCATGCTCAACTGTATTCTTTTTCTCGCCTCATCCACCTCAGTAACCCTGACCTGAACGTGCTGGTGAAGTTTTACCACTTCGTTGACATCGGAAACAAAACCTTCTTTAAGCTGGGAAATATGAACGAGACCGCTTTCTTTAATTCCCAGATCGACAAAACATCCGAATGCCGTAATATTGTTGACAATTCCCGGCAGGACCATTCCTGTTTTAAGGTCTGTTATTTTTTTTACCTGGGGATCAAACTCAAAAACTTTGGCTGCTTTTCTGGGATCCAGGCCAGGTTTTTCAAGCTCTTTTAAAATATCTTTAATACTTAAAATTCCGATATCCTCCGTCGTGTATTTCTCAGGTTTTATCTGAGCAATTTTTTCTTTATTGGCGATCAGTTCATGGGTTTTGATGCCCAGATCTTTTGCCATCTGTTCAATAATTCCGTATGCCTCGGGATGGACGGCGGAATTATCAAGCGGATTTTTACCGTTGGCGATTCTCACAAATGCGGCTGCCTGCTGAAAAGCTTTCTCGCCTAATCGCGGAACCTTTTTCAATTGTTTACGGTCTTCGAAAGCACCGTTTTCAGCGCGGTAATTCACGATATTTTCAGCCATCTTTTCTCCGATCCCGGAAACGTAGCTTAACAACGACTTGCTGGCGGTATTTAAGTTAATTCCTACGGAATTTACACATTTCATTACGGTAGAGTCCAGTTCGTTTTTCAACAGGGTCTGATCGACATCATGCTGATATTGTCCCACTCCGATAGATTTAGCGTCTATCTTCACCAGTTCTGCCAGAGGATCTGCCAGCCTTCTTCCGATCGATACGGCCCCGCGGACCGTAACATCATATGTTGGAAATTCATCCCTCGCAATTTTACTGGCAGAGTAGACCGAAGCTCCCGCTTCTGAAACGACAAAAACCTGTAACGGTTTATCAAAGGCAATTTTTTTGATAAAAAACTCAGTTTCGCGGCTTGCCGTTCCGTTTCCGATGGATATGGCTTCTATATGATAGGCATTCACCATAGAACGGATTTTTTTCATCGCCATTCCGGACTCATTCTGCGGAGCGTGGGGATAAATTGTTTCATTATGTAATAAATCTCCCTTTTCATCGAGGCAGACAATTTTGCAGCCGCTTTTATAGCCGGGATCGATGGCCAGAATTCTTTTTTCCCCTAAAGGCGGGGCAAGCAGAAGCTGGCTTAGGTTTTCCGAAAAGATTTCAATCGCTTTTTTATCTGCTTTTTCTTTCGCTTCCTGTAATGTTTCATTGGAGATAGCTGGTTCCAAGAGTCTTTTGTAGCTGTCTTTTACCGCTAAGGAGATCTGTTCTGCCGATTCATTGTCAGATCTGATCACTGCATTTTCGATCAGGTCGATGGCTTCTTCTTTGCCGATGCTGATGCCCGTTTTTACAAAACCTTCCGCTTCTGCTCTTAACATGGCCAGCAGCCTGTGAGAAGGTGTACGGCTGAGGCTTTCTTCCCATTCAAAATACTGGGCGTATTTCTGTGCGCCTTCTTCATCTTTCTTGGCTTTAACCACTTTTGAGGTCACGACTGCTTTGCGCTGAAACAGGCGGCGCAGATTTTTGCGGACATACATATTTTCATTGATCCACTCTGCCACGATATCGCGTGCTCCCTGTAGCGCTTCTTCCTCACCGGAAACCTGGTCATTCAGATACTTTGAAGCCACAAACTGGATATCCTGGGCTTTCTGACTCATTATCATTTTAGCCAAAGGTTCCAAGCCTTTTTCCTTTGCGGCATCCGCTTTGGTTTTTCTTCTTTTTCTGAATGGTAAATAAAGATCTTCAAGCTCCTGAATATCGAAGCTTTCATTTATCTTCTGTCTCAGTTCGGGCGTTAACGTATTTTGCTCTTCAACAGATTTTAGAATAGATTCTTTTCTTTTTACAATGTCCTCAAACTGCTTGTTAAGTTTTGAAATCTGTTCGATCTGGATTTCATCCAAGTTTCCGGTTTTATCTTTTCGGTAGCGGGAAATGAAGGGAATGGTGCAGTCTTCAGAAAGTAATTCCAACGTTGCCCGAATACTTTTTTCCGTTATATTGAGAGTTTGCCTGATATAGCTGATTGTGTTCATTTATTTTTTTGAAAGTGCTAAATTAGCGATTTGAAATAAAAAAGGCGAGTTGCCCCGCCTTAAATGTTTTCACAACGGAATAATCCTTATTGTGAATTGCTTTCAAATTTATTGATACAAATATAGGTGAAAAACTCCAGAGATGATTTACGGGAAATCTCATTTTTGCTGTTTTTTTTCTTTTTATTTTTAAGACAATTTCAAAGAACGTAAAAAATGATGAAAAATATATTAGGCTTAGATTTAGGAACCAACTCCATCGGATGGGCTCTTATCAGACAGGATTTTCAGAATAGACAGGGAGAAATTCTCGGGATGGGAAGCAGGATCATCCCGATGTCACAGGATATTCTGGGAGAGTTCGGAAAAGGAAATTCGGTTTCACAGACAGCTGTAAGAACGGGATATCGGGGGGTAAGAAGATTGCGGGAAAGATTTTTACTGCGAAGAGAGAGACTTCACAGAGTTTTGAATGTTCTCCGTTTTTTACCTCAACATTACGCTTTACAAATCGATTTTGAGAAAAGGTTCGGGAAGTTTAAAGAAGAAACGGAACCTAAGCTGGCGTATGATAATGAAGGTTTTATTTTCAAAAATTCTTTTCAGGAAATGCTTGAGGAATTCAAGGATCATCAGCCTCAACTGTCAGAAAATAATAAAAAAGTTCCTTATGACTGGACCATCTATTATCTGAGAAAAAAAGCACTTACCCATAAAATTGAAAAGGAAGAGCTGGCCTGGATTCTATTGAATTTTAATCAGAAACGGGGTTATTATCAGCTGCGTGGTGAGGAGGAAGAAGAGAACCCGAATAAACGGGTGGAGTTTTACGCTTTAAAAATCACAGATGTTCTGGCAGACGAGCCTCAAAAAGGAAAGTCTGAGATCTGGTATTCTCTGGTTTTGGAAAATGGGTGGATTTACAGGCGTCCCAGTAAAATACCTTTATCTGACTGGAAAGATAAGACAAGAGATTTTATTGTCACCACCGATCTGAATGACGATGGAAGCGTTAAAACCGATAAAGATGGAAATGAAAAAAGAAGCTTCCGTGCGCCGGGTGAAAATGACTGGACGCTGATAAAAAAGAAAACCGAACAGGAAATCGATAAATCCCACAAAACCGTAGGGACCTATATTTATGAGACGCTGCTTGACAATCCGAAACAGAAAATCAAAGGAAAACTGGTCCGTACCATCGAAAGAAAGTTTTATAAGGCAGAATTAAAGCAAATCTTAGAAAAGCAGAAAGAATTTCACCAGGAGCTGCAAAATGATGATCTATACAGTGACTGTATTCGTGAACTGTACCGAAATAACGAATCCCATCAATTGATCCTGAGTAAAAAAGATTTCGTCCATCTTTTTATGGATGATATCATCTTTTATCAGAGGCCTTTAAAAAGTCAGAAATCTTCTGTTTCCAACTGCACCCTGGAGTTCAGAAAATATAAAGATGAAAGTGGATCAGAACATATACAGTACCTGAAAGCGATTCCCAAATCTAACCCATATTACCAGGAATTCCGTCTATGGCAATGGATCTTTAATCTTACCATTTATAAAAAAGACGATGATGAGAATGTGACAGGAGAATTTTTAAATACTACTGAAGATTTCGAAAACCTTTTTGAATTTTTAAATAACCGGAGGGAAGTTGACCAAAAGTCATTACTCAGACATCTTAAATTAAGTGAGAAAACGCATCGCTGGAATTTTGTAGAAGATAAAAAGTATCACTGCAACGAAACCAGGGCAATGATTTCATCCAGGCTGGAAAAGGTCGAAAATATTTCTCAGGATTTTCTGACAAGAGAAACCGAACAGAAGATCTGGCACATCATCTATTCCGTAAATGATAAAACAGAATATGAAAAGGCGCTGAAATCTTTTGCCGCAAAAAATAATCTGGATGAAAATGCATTTTTGGAAGCCTTCAGAAAATTCCCGCCGTTTAAAAGTGAGTATGGTTCTTTCTCAGAAAAAGCAATTAAAAAATTGCTGTCCCTGATGAGATTGGGGAAATACTGGACCTATGAAAATATCGATCATGGTTCCAGGGACAGAATTCATAAAATAATTACCGGAGGATATGATGCAGATATTAAAGATAAAGTAAGAGAAAAAGCAATATATCTGACGACTGAGAATGATTTCCAGGGTCTGCAGCTATGGCTGGCCCAATATGTTATTTACGGCAGGCATTCGGAAGCATCAATGACCGGCAAGTGGAATTCTCCTGATGACCTGGAAGAATTTTTGAAGGAATTTAAGCAGCATTCGCTCCGTAATCCGATAGTAGAACAGGTGATTACGGAAACACTCCGGGTGGTAAAAGATATTTGGATGAAATACGGAGGCGGCACCAAAGACTTTTTCAGTGAAATTCATATCGAGCTTGGGCGGGAAATGAAAAATACGGCTGAAGACCGTAAGCAAATCACCGGTATGGTTATGGATAATGAAAACACGAATCTCCGTATTAAAGCTTTATTAGCTGAAATGATGAATGACCGTTCCGTTGAAAATGTCCGTCCTTACTCACCGATGCAACAGGAAATCCTGAAAATTTATGAAGATGGAATTTTAAAATCCGATATTGACATTGAGGATGATATTCTCAAAATCAGCAAAACGGCACAGCCATCTCCTTCAGACTTAAAAAGGTATAAACTCTGGCTGGAACAGAAATACAAATCTCCGTATACGGGACAGATCATCCCGTTAAATAAACTTTTTACCCCGGAATATGAAATTGAACATATTATTCCGCAAAGCCGTTACTTCGATGACAGTTTCAGCAATAAGATTATATGTGAATCTACGGTGAATAAACTTAAAGATAACTATATCGGTCTTGGATTTATCAAACAATTCGGCGGAACGGTGATTGAATTAGGATTAGGAAAAAGGGTAACAGTTTTTAAGGTGGATGAATATGAAGATTTTGTAAAAAAGCATTACGCCCATAACTGGAGCAAAAGAACGAAACTTCTTCTGGAGGAGATTCCTGAAAAAATGATTGAACGTCAACTGAACGACACGCGCCACATCAGTAAGTATATTTCGGGTGTCCTTTCTCATATCGTGAGGGTGGAAGACGGAACAGATGAGGGGATTAATTCTAAGAATATAGTTCCCGGAAACGGAAAAATTACGACCCGCCTTAAGCAGGACTGGGGTTTAAATGATATCTGGAACGATTTGATCTTGCCCCGTTTTGAAAGGATGAATACACTGACAGATTCAACAGATTTTACTTCGTGGAATGAAAATCACAGGAAGCTTTTACCAACCGTTCCTATTGAATTTTCAAAAGGATTTTCGAAGAAAAGGATCGATCATCGCCATCATGCTCTGGATGCTCTGGTGATTGCCTGTGCTACCAGGGACCACGTAAATTTACTTAACAACCAGTCGGCAAAATCAGATACCCGACGTTACGATCTGAAAAAGAAACTGATGAGCTTTGAGAGAGCGGTTTATCATCATCCGCATACCGGAAATATAGTAGAAAGAGAAATACCGAAACATTTTTTAAAGCCCTGGGATCACTTTACGGTTGACGCTAAAAACAGTTTGGAGAAAATTATTGTCAGCTTTAAACAAAACCTCCGTGTAATTAATAAAGCGACCAATTATTATGAAAAATATGTAGAAAAGGATGGCGTAAAATCCAAGGAGAAGGTGGAGCAGACCGGAACAAACTGGGCCATAAGAAAACCCATGCATAAAGAGACGGTTTCCGGAAAGATTGATTTGCCGTGGGTAAAGGTTCCTAAAGGAAAAATATTGACCGCCACAAGAAAAAGTCTTGATTCTTCTTTCGATTTGAAGTCGATTAATTCTGTCTCTGACACAGGAATTCAGAAAATTCTTAGAAATTATCTGAATGGTAAAGGAAGTCCGGAACTGGCATTTTCTCCCGAGGGAATTGAGGATCTGAATAAAAACATAGAAAAATATAACGACGGAAAACCTCATCAGCCCATCAATAAAGTCAGGGTTTTTGAAATGGGAAGTAAATTTTCTTTGGGGCAGTCAGGAAACAAAAAAGATAAATATGTAGAGGCTGCCAAAGGAACCAATTTATTTTTTGCCGTGTATGAGGATAAAAACAGAAAGAGAAGTTACAAAACAATTCCTTTAAATGAAGTCATTGAAAGACAAAAACAAGGTCTGTCTGTTGTTGAGTTAAAAGGACCCGGGGATTTTTATCTGTGTCCGAATGATTTGGTATATGTTCCTTTAGAGGACGAGCTTGAATATGTTAATCATATTGATTTTAAAAATTTAACACCGGAACAGAGCGGAAGAATATATAAAGTGATAAGTTTTTCGGGAAGTCAGATGTTTTTTTTACGGCAGGACATTGCCACATCCATTGTTAATAAAAAAGAATTTTCTACTTTAAATAAAATGGAGCGTTCGATGGATGGTTTTATGATCAAAGAACACTGCCTGAAACTTAAAGTTGATCGTTTAGGAAATATTATAAAAGCATAATTATGTCAAAAGCAGCATTAAAGAAAGAGCTTCAGAAGCTCACAAAAGAGCAGATTATTGAGCAGATTTTAGACTTGTATGAAAAGAATAAGGCCGTCAAAGAATTTTATCAGTTCTACCTTAATCCTACCAGCGGAAAACAACTTGCCGATAAGTATAAAAAGCTTATCCGTAAGGAGTTTAATGTTGAAAATCCTATGAAAAGCACAGAACGTTTTTCCGTAGCCAAGCGAGTCATTTCAGATTTCAAAAATCTGCAGCCTTCGCCTGAAGATCTTGCGGAAGTTATGCTTTATCTCTCTGAGAGTGCCTGTGAACTTACAGCCCTGTACGGTGATTATTCTATGCAGTTTTATGATTCTGCGTTTAATAATTACAAAGCAGCCCTCGAATTTTTAAAGAAAAACAGGTTACTGCAGCAGTTTCAGGATAAGGCATTGCAGTGTGTAAAATGGTCTTCCTGCTGCGGTTATGGCTTTGCAGACGATATGGAGTATTTATACGCTCAATACTATCCGGAATAAAATCAAAATCAATGATCACCCGTTCCATCTATATCGGCAACCCTGCCTATCTTAAACTCAAAGACGGGCAGATGAAGATTCTCTGCCCGGAAGCAAGAACGGAAAAGGGAAGTATTCCTGTGGAAGATTTGGGGCTACTGATGCTCGATCATTTTCAGATAACGATTTCCCACAACCTGATTCAGAAGATGATGGGGAATAATGTCGTGGTGATAAGCTGTGATGCCCAACATTTACCACACGGAATCATGCTTCCTCTTTACGGACACACCGAACATTCAAATCGGGTGAAGGATCAGCTGGAAGCAAGTGAACCTCTAAAGAAGCAGCTCTGGAAACAAACCGTCGAATGCAAAATTGAAAATCAAAAAAATGTTCTGATGAGGCTGGGAAACTATTATGAACCCATGATCGGTTATCAGAATAATGTGAAAAGTGGCGATATGACTAATATGGAGGGGATCGCGGCCCAGCATTACTGGAAATACCTTATCAGCTTAGATTTTCTCAGGCAACGCTTTGGGGACTCCCCGAATCAGTTTTTCAATTTCGGTTATGCGGTGCTTCGAAGTATTGTGGCAAGAGCAATTGTGGAAACGGGTTTGCTTCCAGTCATGGGAATTTTCCATAAAAACAAGTACAATCCTTACTGCCTTGCAGATGATTTAATGGAGCCTTACCGGCCGTTTGCAGATCTTCTGGTAATGCAGTGGCTGTCGGAAAACCCCGGTTCTGAAGAACTTACCAAAGAATTTAAAGCACATATTCTTCAGATGGCCACTAAAGACGTTTCAATTGATGGTAAAATAAGGCCTTTGCTGGTCGCAGTAAAAACGACTGCAAGTTCATTATACAAATGTTATAAGGGGAAAAGCGCCTGTTATCTTATCCTGAATTAATATGAATGCCGAGAGGTTTAATGCCTACCGAATTATGTGGGTTCTAGTATTATACGATTTACCGACGGAAACCAAAGCCAATATGAAAGATGCCAACCGCTTTCGTAAGGGCCTGATCGATGACGGCTTTACTTTGTTTCAGTTTTCGATGTACGCAAGGCATTGCCCGAGTCGTGAAAATGCTGAGGTACATATTAAAAGAGTAAAGTTTATGCTGCCGAAGGCTGGAAAAGTCGCGATTATGTGTATAACCGATAAGCAATTTGGGGATATTGAAATTTTCTTTGCCAGGAATCGGGAAGAACCTCCACCCACGTTCCAACAGCTCGAATTATTCTGATTTTTTAATTCTAAATATAAAAATAATCTACTGATTTTCAGTAGATTATTTTTTGAGGCTGTGACTGATCACGAAGATAATAAATTTTGAAAGCAATTCACAACTCGTTTCCTAATATTCTTAACTGTTGTAAAGCTGTGACTGATCACGAAGATAATAAATTTTGAAAGCAATTCACAACATACGAAAGCTGGTTTCGGATGGTTATACTGCTGTGACTGATCACGAAGATAATAAATTTTGAAAGCAATTCACAACAGGAGCGGGCGAGGATGCAGGCGGAGCCGAGCTGTGACTGATCACGAAGATAATAAATTTTGAAAGCAATTCACAACAGGAGCGGGCGAGGATGCAGGCGGAGCCGAGCTGTGACTGATCACGAAGATAATAAATTTTGAAAGCAATTCACAACAAGAAGGTCTTACACAGACAGAAATATCTAGCTGTGACTGATCACGAAGGTAATAAATTTTGAAAGCAATTCACAACTGCATCGATGGACGGCTTGAATCAGGTTCTGCTGTGACTGATCACGAAGATAATAAATTTTGAAAGCACTTTACAACAATGTCTCCATGACGAAAATTAATGGTTATACTGTGACTTATCACGAAAAAATTGTTTAAACTTATTCAGGAAAAAAGAGTTCCGAGAAAATTAGTAATTTTGGATTGCAATGAAAAGACTAATAATCTGGAAATCAACATAAAAGATAAATAGAGAAATGGATTTCACCCATTTAAGCAGAAGGAAAAGAGGATTTTCTACAAAGTTTAACTTGGTAAAAATAATTCAGACCATTATAAAACGGCTGAAAACCAGTTGCCAGTGCGGGGAACTTTCGTTAAAGGACTATTTCGGGGAAGAAAATACTGCAGAATTAAGTGTAATTCAGGAGAAAATCAAAGATTTTCAACAAGACTTCAATGTGCTTCTTTCTACGTAAAGCATATTACTTTTATTAACTTAAATGTTTAGAAATCTTTCGGATCTCCTTTGTGGTTTACTAGAGACAATCACACCAAGGGATTCGTAAGGTCGCAGTTTGTAGTTGTTCTCCCACACTTAAATACATTTTAAAAAGTTTAAAAGACACCGCAGAATTAAGTATACATCAGAAGAAAATCAAAGATTTTCAAAAAACTTAAGTGTGCTTCTTCTGCGTAAAGTATATACCTTAATTAACTAAAGTGTTTAGAATCTTTTGGATTTCCTTTGTGGTTTACTACAGACAACCACACGAAGGGATTCGTGCGGTAGCGGTGCAGTTTGTAGTTGTTCTCCCACACTTAAATACATTTTAAAAAATTTAAAAGACACCGCAGAAATAAGTGTACCTCAGAAGAAAATCAAAGATTTTCAAAAAACTTAAGTGTGCTTCTTCTGCGTAAAGTATATTACTTAATTAACTAAAGTGTTTAGAATCTTTTGGATTTCCTTTGTGGTTTACTACAGACAACCACACGAAGGATTCGTGCGGTAGTGATGTTTAAACAGCTGAAGATAATAAATTTTGAAAGCAATTCACACCATTTTTTCTACAATACGATTGAAATCATAAACGGATGTATCTCCTGTCATTTATTTTTGTAACAGAATAATCAATCGGTTTATTCTCAGTTATTAGTTTTTTCCCCGACTTTATCGTTGGGGATTTTATTTTTCTGTTGGATAATATTAAATATCAATCTGATAATGCGTTTAAAATGAGAATGTTATTTGTTTTAAAGCAATTTTTTAATCAATATTTAATCTTATTTCTTTTCCGAATCCAATCGCATTTCTTGATCTATGGTAAGTGGGCACACGGTCTAATTGTTTTATTTTTGACCTGTTAAAAAAAATGATATTCATATTTCTTCTTGAAATTTTAATATCTTAGATTCAATAAATAAACTTTTTACAATAAAAAATATGAAAAAACTTAGCGTCATTGCGTTAGTCGCAGTAGGATTATTGGCAGCCTCATGTAATAAAGAAAAATCAGCGGATACTGCTGCAACTTCAGCTGAACAGACTGTTGCCGAAGGTAAAGGGGAAGTTTTACCCGTAGATGTAGCTGCTTCCGTGGTAAACTGGAAAGCATTTCACAAAGGAGGTTTTGCACCACGTTGGGGGACCATTAATGTAAAATCCGGAGATTTGAATATCGAAGGCGGACAGCTTTCTGCGGGAAGCTTCGTGATCGACATGACCTCAATTAAAGTAGATCCGGCTTCCGTAACGGAGAAAGACAAAAAACCGGCAGACCTTGAAGCTCACCTTAAAAATCCTGACTTCTTTGACGTTGCAAAAAATCCGACTTCTGATTTCAAAATTACAAGCGTAACAGATCTTAAAGATGCTCCGAAAGAGGGCGCTGTTGCCGGAGCCAATAAAACAGTAAGCGGAAACCTTACATTATCCGGGAAAACAGTTAATGTTACGTTCCCTGCAAAAGTGGACGTTACGGAAAACTCAGCAGCAATCCAGGCTAAATTTACCGTAAACAGAACAGACTGGGGTATTAAATTCGGAACAGATGAAACAGACCCTGCAGAATGGATGATCAGCAAAGACATCGAGATCGCAGTAGACGTAAAAGCAAAAAAATAATTGTTAGACCCTATAGTAATGAAGCCGCCTCTTTTGAGGTGGCTTTCTTTTTATCATTTGGGTTTACAAAATTCAGGTTTGTTTATTTATCTTATAACTTCTCACAGATAAAATCACCCATTACAAGGAACAGATCAATTCAAAAACTCAGAGATCTGAATCCGGGTACAGTACTCACTTCCAAGATACAGTGGATTTCCGTGTTTCTCAGACCAGAAGCCGTCTAGAATATCTTTGTTTAAGCACCGGTACACCGCCACTCCCTTATAAACCTCGTGATCATCCCCTTCATAGTTGAAATTGATGACCAGAATCTGGTCTTTGTAGAATCCGGTACCGTTCTGAATATGATCACCAATCATCCATTGGGCAATAATACGGTTATTTTCATCAACGGATAACGTTAAAAAGCCGTGATAGGTAATGTGATCGCCCTCTTCCTGATTGCTCCCCTGAATAGAATAGTTGCCTGCCAGATCCTGTATGGTCATTGATTTGTTTTTTATGAATAACAAATGTATAAAATCTTATGGAAAGCAGTAAAAAGAATACCGCTTCTTACCTTTCTTTTTTTGTTTAGATTTGTACTTATGCTGTATGTCCTGTTAATCATTAACCTCCTCGCTTTTTCAGTCTTTGCCATTGATAAAAGGAAAGCCGTAAAACACACACGAAGAATATCAGAACTTGCTCTTCTCACTCTGGTGTTTTTGGGAGGAACCTTGGGAGCGATTCTGTCAATGATTATTTTCAGGCACAAAATTTCAAAAAAATCTTTTTTACTGAAACTGGGATTGATAATTTTAATGCAGATTGTATTATTATACTTTTTAAATATTCAATTCAGATAAATTTGCCGCGTGAAATTTCGTTCACAGGAAAAAGTTATCATTGTGATGCTCAAGAGCCCGGATAGCAAAGAATTTCCGAATCCTCATAAAATACTTTACTCTACACGCAAAAACGGTGTCAGACCTGATGCCATCTGGGAAGAATTACATTTAAATTTTTAACAAAATTTTATCTTTTACAATCCATGCCACGGCATTATTTTTTCTTGTACTGATATACACACTTAAAAATCATTAATATTATGTCAAAGAAAATTGCGATTTTAGCAACCCATGGATTTGAAGAAAGCGAATTATCATCACCAAAAGAATATTTGGAACAGCAGGGATGGACGGCTCACATTATTAGCCCTGAATCAGGATCCATCAAAGCGTGGGCAGAGAAGGACTGGGGGAAAGAATATCCGGTAGATAAAACGTTGGACGAGGCAAGTGCTTCAGATTATGATGCGCTGGTTTTACCTGGCGGAGTCATTAACCCCGATCAATTGAGAACCAACGAAACGGCTTTGAGTTTTGTGAAAGATTTCTTTCAGCAGCACAAACCGGTAGCCGCAATATGCCACGGTCCGCAAATTTTAATTAATGCCGAGGTAGTAGAAGGCAGAAATCTGACTTCAGTAAACTCAATCAGTAAAGATCTTAAAAATGCAGGGGCCCAGTGGGAAGATAGTGAAGTAGTGGTGGACAAAGGATTGGTAACCAGCAGAACACCGAAAGATTTGCCCGCGTTCAATGCTAAAATGGTAGAGGAGATCAAAGAAGGCAAGCACCAGGAACAGACCTTATAAATGTAATTCTATAAAAATATCCGGGGTTTAAGTTGAAAAACTTAAACCTTTTTTATATTCCTGGTATGCCCGTATGAAGCCCTTGTGACAGGGTACTTTGTGATGATTTCTGATAACGGGCTCATTATGAAATTGTTAAATATTGCATAATCTTTTTAATTAATTCATTTAAAATCACTATTTTTGCCCCCGTAAAAATCATTCATGCAAAACATTAGAAATATTGCGATTATCGCACACGTTGACCACGGGAAGACGACTTTGGTTGATAAGATCATTCACGCTACTAATATTTTCAGAGAAAATCAGGAGAGTGGGGAATTAATTATGGATAACAATGATCTTGAAAGAGAAAGAGGAATCACCATTTTATCCAAGAATATTTCTGTTACTTATAAAGACACAAAAATTAACGTAATCGATACTCCTGGTCACGCCGATTTCGGTGGGGAAGTAGAAAGAGTATTGAAAATGGCTGATGGAGTTATTTTGTTGGTGGATGCCTTCGAAGGACCTATGCCACAGACAAGATTCGTACTTCAGAAAGCATTGGAGCTGGGCTTAAGACCATTGGTGGTTATCAATAAAGTAGACAAGCCAAACTGTCGTCCGGACGAAGTTCACGATCAGGTATTTGATTTATTCTTTAACCTGGAAGCTACCGAAGAGCAATTGGATTTCCCGACGTTCTACGGATCTTCTAAACAGGGATGGTTCAATACTTCACTGGAGCAGACTGAAGATATCTTACCGTTATTAGATGGTATTCTGAAATATGTTCCTGAACCGAAAGTAGAAGAAGGAACATTACAGATGCAGATCGTATCTCTGGATTTCTCGTCTTTCTTGGGAAGAATTGCCATCGGGAAAGTGATCAGAGGGGAGATCAAGGAATCTCAGTGGATCGGATTGGCACAGGCTGACGGTAAAGTGCTGAAAGGTAAAGTAAAAGAACTTTATGTTTTCGAAGGATTAGGAAAGAAAAAAGTGACAGAAGTAAAAGCAGGTGATATCTGTGCTGTGGTAGGTTTTGATGCCTTCCAGATCGGAGACTCTTTTGTAGATCTTGAAAATCCTGAACCATTGCCAAGAACTGCAATTGATGAGCCAACGCTGAACATGACGTTCTCGATCAACAATTCACCTTTCTTCGGTAAAGACGGAAAGTATGTAACTTCAAACCACCTGAAAGAAAGATTAACAAAGGAATTGGAGAAAAACCTGGCATTAAGAGTTCAGCAGACGGATGATGCCAACACTTTCCTTGTATTCGGTAGAGGGATTCTTCACTTGTCAGTTCTAATCGAAACCATGAGAAGAGAAGGGTATGAAATGACCATTGGACAGCCGCAGGTTATTTTGAGAGAAGATGAGAACGGTCAGAAACTGGAGCCGTATGAATCTTTAGTTGTTGATGTTCCTGAAGAGTATGCTTCAAGAGTAATCGATTTGGCAACGCAGAGAAAAGGTGACCTTCACATTATGGAAACTAAAGGTGAAATGCAGCACATGGAGTTTGAAATTCCTTCAAGAGGTTTGATCGGACTGCGTTCTCAAATGTTGACGGCTACTGCCGGAGAAGCAATTATGGCACACCGTTTCACAGAATACAAACCTTTCAAAGGCGCTATTCCGGGAAGAAGTAATGGAGTATTGATCAGCAAGACTCAGGGTCCTGCTACAGAGTATTCTATCGCAAAATTACAGGATAGAGGTAAGTTCTATGTAGATCCGGGTGAGGAGATCTATGCAGGGATGGTAATCGGTGAGCAGAACAAACCGGGTGACCTTGTAGTAAACATCGTAGAAGCAAAACAGCTTAATAACATGAGAGCTTCGGGTAAAGATAAAGATACCGGTGTTGCACCCAAAATCTTATTCTCTCTTGAAGAGTGTATGGAATATATTCAGGCTGATGAAGCAATTGAGGTAACTCCGAATTTCATCCGTATGAGAAAGAAAATCCTTTCTGAAGAAGAAAGAAAAAGAATGGACAGAGGAGCGAAAGCATAATCCCATTCTTAAATATAGATCAGAGCCCCGAAATTTTCGGGGCTTTTTCTATAGAATTAAAAGAAAATGTTTATTTTTTTCCTACGGATTTTGAATAATAAAAAAATAATTTAAAGTAGTTTTGCAAACTATGAGAATGAACAGATTAAAGCTTACCGTTTTGTTGGGAATTTTCGCATCTTACACCAGTTGTTCTGTTCAGAATAACACGGTAAAAACAGCGGCTCCCTCTAAAAATTCTACAAAACCCACCAATAATACTACAAAGCCAAAAGAGCAGGCCGGAACGCCAAAACCTGCCGTAACAGCACCCGCTGAAGAAGTATTCAGGACAACGCTTCCAGAAATCAAAAGAGAATTCCGCGGCGCATGGATTGCCAGTGTGGCCAATATCAACTGGCCCTCTAAGAATACCTTAACCGTTGACCAGCAGAAAGCAGAAGCCATTAATATGCTGGACGTGCTTCAGGAAAACAATTTCAATGCGGTCATTTTTCAGATCCGGCCATCTGCAGATGCCTTATACACCAGCAATATCGAACCCTGGTCTTATTTTTTATCAGGTCGCACAGGCCAGGCTCCTTATCCCAACTATGACCCGTTACAGTTCTGGATCGACGAAGCACATAAAAGAGGTCTCGAACTTCATGTTTGGTTAAATCCATACCGGGCCCATCATACAGGTGGCGGAGCAGTAACAGACCAGTCCATGGTCAATAAACTCTCAGATATGATCGTACGACTTAAAAACGGTACGTACTGGTTCGATCCTGCTGATCCCAAAACACAGGGACATGTCTCTAATGTCGTGAAAGATATTGTCAGAAGATATGATATCGATGCGGTACATTTTGATGATTATTTCTACCCTTATGCAACCTATAATAAAGGCGCAGATTTCCCGGATAATACTACCTGGAATGCTTATGTAAGCGCTGGCGGAACCCTCTCAAGAGCAGACTGGAGAAGAGATAACGTCAATAAATTCGTAGAAAGGATCTATAAAGAAATTCACGCCGAAAAAAATAATGTTAAGTTCGGAATCAGTCCGTTTGGAATATGGAAACCCGGATATCCTGCCGGAGTGGTCGGTTCATCTCAGTACGATGAATTGTATGCAGATGCCAAATTATGGCTTAATAAAGGCTGGGTAGACTATTTTTCGCCACAGCTTTACTGGCCCATTGCTTCCAAAGGACAGCCTTTTGAAGCTCTTTTAAACTGGTGGAAATCCGAAAATACGATGAACCGCCACCTTTGGCCGGGACTCAATACCGTAGAGGTGAAAAGTTCAGACCGTCCTACAGAAATTAAAAACCAGATTGAAATCTCAAGACAGATCCTGGGAAAAGATGCCGGGGAAATTCATTGGAGTATTGCAGGATTAACGAAGAATCCGAACATGCTTCCTGCCTTGAAAAACGGACCTTATAAAGAAAAAGTTCTGGTTCCTGCAACGCCCTGGATAAAAACGGTTCCTCTACAGGCTCCTACATTATTTACCAATGAAAACGGCAGTTTTGTACAGACCAGCTGGAGTACTAAAAATCTAAAAGATGTTTTCCAATGGGTACTTTTTTCACAATATAACGGAGTCTGGGAAACTGAAATTCTAACGCTGGAGCAGCTGTCAAAAGAAATTCCAAAATTTAAAGACGGAAAAAAACTGAACGGCGTCGCCATAAAAGCCATCGACAGACTTGGAAATGAAAGCGATTATACCGCGAAAAAAGTAAAATAGTGGCCTTCCGGGATCAAGATACTAAAAAACCAGTTCCCGCAGAACTGGTTTATCTATTGATAGCCTTTCATGTTGTTTTTAACAGGATCACTCTTTCAATCCGGATCGTTATTTTAGAATAACTATAAATTATTAACTTAAAATATTGTAATTCAATAGATTGTTAGGTTTTTTCTGCAGGCTAGAGCGTTTTCAGGCATATTCTCGGAATCATTTTTGTATCATTATCTCCATCACACAAAAAATATGCATTATGAATACTAAAAGACTTTCCGATATGATGGAAAAAGCACTGAGTGACCAGATGAATAAAGAAATTTTGGCATCACACGTTTTTTTATCGTACGGAATCTGGGCAGATGACAAAGGTTATGGGGGAATTGCCAATTTCCTGTACAGACATGCACAGGAGGAAAGAAACCACTCAATAAAATTTATGGAATACGTACTGAACAGAGGTGGAAAACCAAAAGTAGAGGCCATACCGGCTCCGCCACAGGATCCTGAATCTCTTTCTGCCTGCTTTGACGGTGTTTTCCAGCATGAAGTAGATAATACCACGTCCATTTACAGACTGGTAGACCTTGCACTGGAAGAAAAAGACTGGGCAACCTGGAATTTCATGCAGTGGTTTGTTCAGGAGCAGATCGAAGAGGAAACACTGGCTCAAAACCTTATTGATAAACTTAAAATTGCAGGGGGAGACCGAGCATCGGATGAATCTCTTTTTACTTTGGATAAAGCGTTACAGGATGCACCCAATGACGTTCCACTTGCTCAGGAAGCGACAGGAGCTAATCCTTAGATTAAAATACACCTTACATTATAAAAATCTGTCATCTTCGGCAGATTTTTTTTATTATGAATCTCCCTTTAAAATCACTATCTTTGCCCACTCATAATTCAGGGTTCTGTATGCAGCATATAAGTCTGCAGAAACCTCGAATAAAAATTGAACCTTAAACTTTGAATTTTACAATATGAAATGTGGAATCGTAGGCTTACCCAATGTAGGTAAATCAACTCTTTTTAACTGTCTGAGCAACGCAAAAGCTCAGTCGGCAAACTATCCTTTCTGTACCATCGAACCAAACCTGGGAACCGTTTCTGTACCGGACCAAAGATTGTTTGAACTGGAAAAAATAGTAAAACCTGAAAGAGTTTTACCGGCTGTTGTTGAGATCGTAGATATTGCAGGTCTTGTAAAAGGAGCAAGTAAAGGTGAAGGTTTGGGAAACCAGTTTCTGGCTAATATCCGAGAGTGTGAAGCAATTATCCATGTTCTGAGATGTTTTGATAATGGAAATATTGTTCACGTAGAAGGTTCTGTAGATCCGATGCGGGATAAAGAGATCATCGATATCGAGCTCCAGCTGAAAGATCTGGAGACAGTGGGTAAAGCCGTGGAAAAAGCAAAAAAATTCATCAAATCAGGAAAGAAAGATGATATCCAGACGTATGAAACCCTTCAGAATCTTCAGAAGTTTTTAGAAGACGGAAAAAATGCAAGAGAATTTGAAGCAGATGATTTTGCGAAATCTGTGATTGCAGAAGTTCAGCTTTTAACCAATAAGCCGGTTCTCTATGTTTGTAATGTAGATGAAAATTCTATTAAAAACGGAAACGACTGGATCGGAAAGATTGAAGAAATGGCTAAAAATGAAGGCGCAGAAGTAGTGGTCTTAGCGGCTCAGATCGAAGCAGATATCAACGAACTTGAAACATTCGAAGAGCGCGAAATTTTCCTGGAGGAACTCGGTCTTACAGAGCCGGGAGTAAACCGTCTGATCAGAAAAGCCTACGACCTGTTAAAACTTCAGACGTATTTTACAGCTGGGGTAAAAGAAGTAAGAGCGTGGACGATCGGGCAGGGATGGACGGCTCCTCAGGCAGCCGGAGTGATCCACACTGATTTCGAAAAAGGCTTTATCCGTGCTGAAGTTATTAAGTACGATGACTATATAACCTATGGTTCAGAAGTAAAAATAAAAGAAGCAGGAAAGCTTTCTGTAGAAGGTAAAGAATACATCGTCAAAGACGGTGATATCATGCACTTCAGATTCAACGTATAAGAATTATTAAAGTTAGTTATATAAAAAAAACGCTTCCGATGTATTTCGGGGGCGTTTTTTGCGTCTGCCTGCAAACCCGGAAGCGCAGTGTTTTTAAAAATCTTATGCTAACCGTACAACAACACACGGTTAATGTGTACGAATGACGCCGAATGTCTTTTAGATTTTAGTAAATAATAACGACACCAGCTAAAAGATCATCTCCCACATATTTATTAATCAAAAACTTAAAACGATCTGCGCAATCAGCGTAATCAGCGGGAAAAAAGTATGTAGTTTAAAAATAATTTCCGACGATTTATCAATCAACAATAAATACTGTTATAAAAAACGCCACCCGATGTAATCTGAGTGGCATTTCTGAAAATATTATAAAAGACTTGTTATGGTTCTATCGGAAGTTCAGGTCTGCACTGCAGTTGTGCGCAGTTTATTGAAATTCTCCTGCAGCCGCCAGAGCCGGATCTATGCAGTCTAACAGACCTCCTGTAACCCCTCTTAGCTGTTTCTTACTCAGTTTTTTTCCGTTGGGTAAATCTTGATTTTTGATAAGGTTGATTTTAGTTGGAGAATTAAGGTTCGATCGGAACACGGCACTCAGATTCTGCACATTGTCTTCCATACGCTTTGCACTGGTTGGTCCACGGATCGATACACTGCATCAGGCCTCCGGTGATTGACCTTAGTGCCTTATTGTTTAATTTTTTTCCTCTGATAAGATTTTGGTTTTTCATAGCTGTTGATTTTTAATGACTTAGTGTAAACTAAGATATGAAAATATTTATTATAAATCACATAATGTAGAAAAAAAATACAATGCTATGAATAATATACGGATATGTTTAAATTTAAAAGTATCAGCAATTCTTCAGTTGAAAGGATTCTGACAAAAAATACCGCCCGGTTATCGGACGGTATCTTCTTTCATATATATAAAGTGTGGTTATGGTCTGCATTGTTTCTGAGCGCATGCCGGATGAATCTTTGTACAGACAGGAGCCGGGTCACAGGGCGGATCCGTGCACAGTACAGCTTCCATACAATCATAGAGGCCTCCGGAAATACTGCAAAGCTGTTTTTTGTATAATTTTTTCCCGTGAAATAAATTTTGATTTTTCATGGTTTCTGTTTTGAGTTTGGTAACGCTAATATAAAAAATAATCTTTATATATCACAATAATAAGAATAATTTTAACATACAAAGAAAATTTCAGGAATACTGCTTATAACTGCAAATTTTGTACATTTGATTTATACAAATTGCTGATATAAAGGATGGCACATACTTCATATACTTCACTGGATGATTTCTACAGAGAAATGACGGCAAAATTGGGGAAAGATCTTGAGAGTATTTTTCCGCAAGGTCTTCACAAAGATATTGGACATTTCAATGTTTTCGATATCGCCCAGACCATCGAGAAAGTGAAAACGACTTCCGAGATGCCTTATAATAGGAGGAAATATTATAAGATAAGCCTCATCAGGGGCAAAAACAGGGCAGAATATGCAGATAAGGTCATTCAGATTAAAAATAACGCGCTGCTTTTTGCCACACCAAGGGTTCCTTACCATTGGGTTCCGGAAGATCCTGACCAGTCAGGAAGTTTCTGCGTCTTTACAGAAGATTTTTTTATCAAGGACAAATCCCACAGTACGCTGGAAGATTTACCGATTTTCCGGCCCGGAAGTGTACCGCTTTTTGAAATTGGTGACGAGCTGGCCGATGAGATTGCAGATCTGTATGCTAAAATAAAAAAAGAGATCAGCTCCGATTATATTTTTAAATATGATCTTATCAGAAATTATGTGCTTGAGCTTATCCATTACGGTCAGAAGCTACAGCCAGCTACCAAATTGTCAACCTCAAATGATGCCTCATTACGAGTAGTTACCTTATTTATAGAACTGCTGGAAAGGCAGTTTCCGATAGAAAATTACGAACAGAGGCTGCAGTTGCGGACAGCAAAAGATTATGCCGACAGACTGTCTGTTCATGTGAATTATTTAAATAAAAAATTAAAAGAGAACACAGGAAGGACCACTACTGAGATTATTGCGGAAAGAATCATTCAGGAAGCGAAAATCCTGCTTAAACAGACCCAGTGGAATGTATCAGAGATTGCTTATGCATTGGGATTTGAAGAGATTGCTCACTTCTCCAATTTCTTTAAAAAGAAAACATCGCTGGCACCCTTGGAATTTAGGTCATGATTTGAATTTTGCAAATTTCAGTTTGATTGAAGCAAATGCTTCATCCGTAAAATACAGGATCTTTGTCTTATTAAAAACAATTAGAAAAATGGAAGCAAGAACAAAAATTGCATTAGTAACAGGCGGAAGCCGGGGATTAGGAAGAAATTCCGCGATAAAAATCGCACAAAATGGTCTTGATGTCATCATTACCTACAGAAGTAATAAGGAAGAGGCAGATAAAGTGGTAGCAGAGATCCAGGCAACAGGAAGAAAAGCAATTGCCTATCAGCTGGACACTAAAGATATAAAGAGTTTTGACTCTCTTATCAAAACTGTAGGAGATCATCTTGAAGAAAATACAGGAAGCAGAAACATTGATTATCTTGTCAACAATGCAGGAACAGCCTTATATTCACCGATTTCAGAAGTAACGGAAGAGCAGTTGGATGATGTAGTGGATATTCATTTCAAAGGTGTTTTTTTCCTGACCCAGAAGTTTTTGCCATTCATCAATGACGGAGGCGGCATCATCAACATTTCTTCAGGGCTGGCAAGATTTGCCTTACCGGGATCATCGGTGTATGGTTCTGTAAAAGCAGGCGTTGAAATGTTAACGAAATATATGGCGAAGGAGCTTGGGTCGAGAAAAATAAAAGCGAATGTCATTGCTCCCGGAGCTATCGAAACAGACTTTGGTGGCGGAAGGACAAGGGATGATAAAAATGTCAATGATATGATTTCAGCGAATACTGCTTTGGGAAGAGCAGGGCTTCCTGATGATATCGGTGGGGTAGTAGCTTTTCTATGTACGGAAGATGCCCGTTGGATTACAGGACAGAGAATCGAGGCTTCCGGCGGAATGTTTTTATAATATCGCCATCATAAATATAAAACCGGAGATGTATAATTTCCGGTTTTCTAATATAAGTCTGTTTAAATAATGTATCAAGCCCATTAAGATGTTGAGGTTATAGGAATATCAACGAGATATTTCAGCAACTCAAAATCTTCTTTCAAACAAAACTTTGCGTCAAAAGATCAGTATTATACTTATGAGATAAAGTCTTTCTAAAATTATTTTAATGCAAATATGATGTGACATACTGCTGATTTTTATGAAGCAAAGGCAAATAAATTTGCTTCGCAGAGCTAAATGCATCTTCATCAATCAACTAATTGATTCCTCTTTGCTCCTTAAATAATCATACAGTAAAATAAACTTTGCGTCAAAAAAGATTATGATAAAGATTTAGCTTACCTGCTATGAAATAAGCTTTTAATCAAAAGTTTATCAAACCAATACCATAAGATCTAAAGGTGTAAATACCACTCTGATGAGTAGCAAATAATTAAATATTTGATAACTTACACATGATCGGAAAATAATCACCCGAATGATTAAGATAGGACTATAATCTGGATAGGTTTTCAATAGCCTTTTCCAAGGTTTCCTGTTTTTTGGCAAAACATAAACGGATTACATTCTCATTCAGTTTATTTTTATAAAAAGAAGAAAACGGGACAGTGGCTACTTTATGCGTGACCGTTAATTCACGGGCGAAATCAAAATCGTTTTTGTCAGAGATTTTATCATACCGCAAAGCCTGGAAATAGGTTCCTTCACAATCCAGTAATTCAAAAGAAGTGCCGGCCAGCCCCTGTCTCAGGAAATCTCTTTTTTCCTGGAAAAACCGGTTTAACTGCTTATAATGTTCCTCATGCTTCATATATTCTGCGAGGGCCAGCTGAATTGGGGTGTTCACCGAGAAAACATTGAACTGATGTATTTTCCTGAACTCATCCGTCAGAATTTTTGGTGCGGCACAATATCCGATCTTCCAGCCCGTTACATGGAAAAGCTTTCCGAAGGAAGCCACCATAAGGGTGCGGTCTTTCAGCTCCGGGTATCGGCAGATGCTTAAATGCTGTTTTCCGTCGAAGACGATATTTTCATACACTTCATCACTTAAAATTAAAATAGAGGTTCCCTTTACTATTTTTATTAACTCCTGTAGATCATTTTCTTTTAGAACTCTTCCCGAAGGATTGTTGGGGTTATTCAGAATAATCATTTTGGTATTCTCTGAAACGAGATCTCTTACTTTATTCCAGTTAATTTCATAATCTGGAGCTCTCATTTCGAAACGTTTCACAATGCCTCCGAACAATTCCACGGTGGGCTCATAGCAGTCATAAGCCGGTTCAAAGATGATCACTTCATCATCTTTTTTTACAAAAGTGGCAATGGCGGTAAAAATAGCCTGGGTTCCGCCTGCCGTTATGGTGATTTCAGAATCCGGATGATAAACGGCCTGATGCGAATTTTCGATTTTTCTTGCAATTTCCTCTTTTAAGCTCATCATTCCGCCCATAGGAGCGTATTGGTTAAACCCTTCTTTCATAAAATGGTCTGCCCAATTCAGCAGTTCTAGATCGGGCATAAAATCAGGAAATCCCTGGGATAGATTGATGGCTTCATTTTCATTGGCCAATTGGGTCATCTGGCTGAAAATTGTAGTTCCTACATTGGAAAGTTTCGATAAAGGAAGTTGTATCATGAAAGCGGATGTTTTAGAAGATCGAATTTAATTCATTTTTTGCAATAAAAAAAGACTATCACCAGTGGAGACAGTCTTTTAGATCAGGAAGCTTTAGAAATTATTTAATCCATTCCAGTATTTTTTCAGCCCGGTGGGTATTTTCGAACCCGTCTACCGGAAAATAAGTAAGCGTATCTTTCTGTAAGATCTGTCTGGCCATTCCCGTTACTTTTTTCCGATGTTCAGACATGATCGTAATGTTGTTACGTAGAAGTGTTTTCACTATGAATTCCGAGCAGTAGTATTCTTTATCGCTTTTATCGAAAACATAGTCGAAATTAATATTTTCTTCTTCAGATTTTCTGAGAGATTCGCGGATGCCGTGAAGTTTTTCGGCATCAATATCCTTAAGTCTCCATACCGAAAGATAGTTCAGGTCTTCAGGTTTAATGAAATCGCTGATGTTCTCGATGAATAAATTATGATGGTTCTTTTTATTTTTATCTACATAAACATGGTAAATGATCAGTTGATGATTTTCCACGAAGCCGATTCCAAGGTGGGAGGCATATTTATTTTCAAGATTGAAATCTTTAGCCAGGTTTCCTAATTTTCCTGTCGTACCCCTCTGAATCAGATAAATACTATGATCATTAAAATCAAGTTTTTTTATTTTATCGTCCAGCGTCGGCGTTTTATGAAAAGAAAAAATTACTATTATGAGCAAAGCGCTCATAATAGCAATTACAAAGTTTATTTTTTTTGGAAATGAAATCATATTATTTATCAGTGAATGCTCCGACAATAGATCCTACAAGAATGCCAATGGCTCCTCCGATCACCATACCTACAGGAAAAGCAATGAATCCTCCGACGGCAACACCTACGCCAAAGCCGATCATTCCGCCCCAGATAAAGTTGGCTGTTTTTCCATATACATTTTTCCCGTAATTTCCTTTTTCATCATTTAATTTAAAGTCATTGAGGTTTTTGATGATGGTTTTCTCATAACTCGGGAGCGATTTGAAATCCGAATTCAGATCCAGGTTGGAAACGGAATGCATATTGATCATTTTTGCCAGAGTTTTGGCTCCGGGAGATATGTTGGCCTGCTGTATAAGTGTATCAAAAGGCGTATTCATATTATTGATCGTATTAGTGATAATCTGATTCACCTGGGCTAAGGTAAATCTCTCATCCATCGGAATCTGGGCTTTACTGTAAAATTCATTAAGATCACTTTGAGTCAGTACATATCCCGGCCCGGCAGCCTTTATTCTGTTTCCGATGTAGTTTGCCGCAGAATTAAAAGGATCTGCATTGGTGAAATAATCACCATCGCTGAACTTGGACGAAAGCGTGGTTACATCAGGAAGCGTGTTTACGATTTCCTGTTGTGATTCCGGAGTAACATTGTCTTCGCTGCACGAATAGAAGATCGTAGGTGATGTCACAAGCCCGATTACGGTTAAAAGAGTTTTTGTTTTCATATATTAAGTCGTTTTGTGTCTTAAAGGTATTGGTAAATAGCATGTTACGGTATCGTGAACACGTAAGTATCTATACCTTTTGATTAAGTGTATTTATTTTCCGGATAAATGATTTTTAAGAATGGTTAACCAGTCTGTAAGGTGGGTAGGCAACTAAAGATCATCCGCAGATGATCTTTAGTACATGAAAAACTGAAAATGAGGTTTGATTTTTACACTGATAAATAGTGTTTTAAATGTTGATTCTACATTGCTACGGCTCACAAATTTAAACGTCCGCAGCTATGGTTAGGTATAATGAATAATTGCCTGATAACTGTTTTTTCAAAGATACCAATGTATCGTAATCAGCCTGTTTAAAGCGATAAGTGTCTGTAGTATCATGAGCGGTTGTTGCTGCTTTTTCAGTTCTTGTGAAATATCATGCTATTTTGTGTAAAAAATCATGCTTTTTCCGGACTGAAACATCCAGGACAGAATTATCCGTCATTACGACCTGTCCGCCTTTTCCTTTAATATACTCTTTCAGATGTTCAAGATTGATCAGGTGTTTGTGGTGTATTCTGAAAAAGTTATGATCTGAAAGATGCTTTTCAAAGTCATACAATGTTTTGGAAACAATGACTTTGGTTTTGTCGGCCAGATAAATAAAGGTATAATTGGAATCGGCCTCACAGCGGATAATTTCATCAATATTCACTCTTTTAAAACCCTGTAAAGTCGGAAGATTGATTTTACTCTGGAAAGCATTGGTAATTGCGGTAATTTTATTTTTTCTGAAGTTTTCCGAAGCTCTGTTAACGGCTTTTACGAAATCAAGTTTTTTAACAGGCCTCAGAAGATAGTTGGTGACGCCTTTTTTGATGGCTTCAATCACAGACTTTTCAGAATCTGTGATCAGTATAATCTGTGAATTTTCATAATGACGGATTAAAAGATCGCCGGTATGGTCATCAGTTAATTTTGAATTCAGGAAAATCAGATCTGAAGGTTTTCGTGACAAAAATTCAAAAGCCTGCAGAATGTTATTGGTTTTGAAAGAGATTTCAAATCCAGGAAACTCACTTTTTAATAATAATGAAATATTATCGGCATGATCGTGGTCATCGATGATGCAAGTTTGTAAATTTTGTTCCATAATGCTTTGAGTTTGGTTTGTTAGTTTAGTTAATGTTTGTGTTTAGTAGTAATTTTTCATCTTGTTTTATTGTTTTTCTGTGTTATCATGAAATTGTTTAGTAAATATCGTGTAATTTAATAGATATTAATAATATTTTAAAATCATTTATGCCGATATATTGAATAATGTAAATATAGGATTTCATTAACAATAATGCAACACTTAAACTAAAAAGATATCAAAAATGAATTAAAAATAGCTGGTGTATTTTTACGCAAATTCGTATTTTTGTATGTTTGCTTAAATAACGTATGTCACAAGAAATAAACCCGATCTATTCCGAAGATAATATCAGAACACTGGATTGGCAGGAACATATCCGCTTACGCCCCGGCATGTATATCGGGAAGTTAGGAGACGGATCCTCTGCCGATGACGGTATTTATATTTTACTGAAAGAGATCCTGGACAACTCCATCGATGAATTCAGGATGAAATCCGGTAAGAGAATTGAAATAAAAGTAGACGATGGTAAAGTTACCATTCGTGATTTTGGTCGTGGAATCCCATTGGGAAAAGTAGTTGATGCCGTTTCCAAAATGAATACGGGAGGTAAATACGACAGTAAAGCCTTTAAAAAATCGGTAGGTCTGAATGGAGTAGGTACAAAAGCGGTAAACGCGCTTTCTGATTATTTCAGGGTACGGTCTTTCCGGGAGGGAAGAATGAAAATCGCCGAGTTTTCCCGCGGAATTATTACCGAAAACCATGATGAAAAGGATACCTCAGACAGAAACGGTACTGAAATATCTTTCATTCCTGACGCTGAAATTTTCCAGCACTTTAAGTACAGAAAAGAGTATATTGAAAGGATGCTGCGTAACTATGCGTATCTGAATCCTGGTTTGAAAATTCTTTTTAACGGCGAAATATTCTTTTCCGAAAACGGTCTTAAAGATCTTTTGGATGAAGAGCTGGAGAATGAAACCCTGTATCCGATCGTTCATCTGAAAGATAATGATATTGAAGTAGCGATTACACATACCGATAAGTCTCAGACGGAAACCTATTTTTCTTTCGTGAACGGACAGAATACCACGCAGGGTGGAACGCATTTGAATGCCTTCCGTGAAGCCTATGTGAAAACGGTTCGTGAGTTTTTCAATAAATCTTTTGATGCCTCAGACGTTAGAAAATCCATTGTTGCCGCTATTTCCATTAATGTAGAAGAACCTGTTTTCGAATCTCAGACAAAAACCAAGCTGGGGTCCAATGATATGGGACCAAACGGACCTACGGTGAGAACGTTTATTATCGACTTTCTAAAAAATAAGTTAGATAATTTCCTGCATAAAAATCCTGAGATTGCAGAAGCCATTCAGAGGAAGATTCTGATCTCTGAGCGGGAAAGAAAAGAACTTTCAGGAATCCAGAAGCTCGCCAGAGAACGGGCAAAAAAAGTGTCTCTTCACAACAAAAAGCTCCGGGATTGCAGACAGCACTATAATGATCAGAAAAATGAAAGAAAGGGAGAAACCCAGATTTTTATTACCGAGGGAGATTCCGCATCAGGATCGATCACAAAATCCAGAGATGTAGAAACCCAGGCTGTTTTTTCGCTGAAAGGAAAGCCGTTGAACTGCTACGGATTGACAAAGAAAGTAGTATATGAAAATGAAGAATTTAACCTTCTTCAGGCTGCTTTAAATATAGAAGAAAGTCTGGAAGATCTCAGGTACAACCAGGTTATTATTGCTACCGATGCAGATGTAGACGGTATGCACATCCGCCTGCTGATGATTACATTTTTTCTTCAGTTTTTTCCCGATATCATAAAGAACGGACATTTATTTATTCTTCAGACTCCTTTATTCAGAGTACGGAACAAAAAAGAAACAAGATACTGCTATTCGGAAGCAGAAAGGGTAAAAGCCTTAAATGAACTGGGAAAAAATCCGGAAATAACCCGATTTAAGGGACTCGGAGAAATTTCCCCCGATGAATTCAAGCATTTCATCGGAAAGGACATACGTCTTGAGCCTGTAGTATTAGGAAAAGATCAGACCATCGATCAGCTGCTGGAATTTTATATGGGGAAAAACACCCCGGACCGGCAGGTATTTATCCTTGAAAATCTGGTGGTGGAAGATCCGGATATCGATAAAAAAGAGATATTGGATGAGGTAGAAAGCTAAAATACTCAAAAACTAAAATCAAAAACTAACCTGAAAAACTAAATTAACGAATCAAAAAGAATATAGATATATGAGACTTAGTAACCGAAATAAAGCATCGGCGTATAACATTATCAATACACTGCTGCTTATCCTGCTGGTGTTTGGAATCGCAGCATTTTTGCTGGAAGAGTTCAGATTCCACATTCTGGGCGCGGAAGGTTATCTGCTGATTATCATTCCGGTAATCATGTTGGTAGCTTTCCACCTTAACGGCAGGCAGATTTTTGAATATGACAGTGATGGAGAAGCGCTGCATTTCAGAAACAGAAATATTATTCCGTTTTTGGATAAACCGCTGAGTGATGAATTTCCCAAGTATAAACTGATAAGCTATGAAGTGATCGATATTTTCTTTATGAAAAGATTATATATTAAAATTTCCAGTAAAAATAACGGATCCACCATGCTCAAATACGAAATTTCATATTTAACAAAAAAAGAAGTTAACGACTTGAAACTCTCTTTAAATAAAGTCGTGAAAGCAAATAACGAGAAAAGTACTACACGTAAATGACGACAGAAGAATACTCGCATGAAGGTGAGAGCTTAAAAAAGGTATCGGGGCTTTATAAGGACTGGTTTCTGGATTATGCGTCTTATGTAATTTTAGACAGGGCTATTCCTTCGGTATATGACGGGTTTAAGCCTGTTCAGCGAAGAATCATGCATTCCATGCGTGAACTGGAAGACGGACGATACAATAAAGTCGCCAATATCGTAGGAAATACGATGAAATATCACCCTCATGGTGATGCTTCCATTACAGATGCAATGGTAGGAATAGGGCAGAGAGAACTTCTGATAGATACCCAGGGAAACTGGGGGAATGTTTTTACCGGAGATTCTGCGGCTGCGGCAAGATATATTGAAGCAAGACTTACTCCTTTTGCACTGGAAGTTGTTTTTAATCCCAAAACAACGGAATGGGCCAAATCATATGACGGACGAAATAACGAACCTATTGATCTGCCCGTAAAGTTTCCGCTGTTGCTGGCTCAGGGAGTAGAAGGTATCGGAGTGGGACTTTCCACAAAAATTCTTCCCCATAATTTTAATGAACTGATCAGCGCTTCCGTTGCCTACCTGAAAGGTAAGAAATTTGAGCTGTTCCCGGATTTCCTGACTGCAGGTTATCTGGATGTATCAGAATATAATGACGGGCAGAGAGGCGGAAAAGTAAGAGCCAGAGCCAGGATAACCCAGATGGATAAACATCTGCTGGTTATTTCTGAACTGCCGTATTCAAAAACGACAAGCGACCTGATCGACTCTATACTGAAAGCTAACGAAAAGGGGAAAATTAAGATTAAGAAAATTGAAGATAATACCTCCGATAAAGTCGAGATCTTAATTCATCTTCATAATGATGTTTCGCCCGATAAAACTATTGATGCTCTGTATGCCTTTACAGATTGCCAGGTGACCATTTCCCCGAATGCCTGCGTTATCGTAGGGGATAAACCGATGTTCCTCAACGTATCGGAAATCTTAAGAATGAATACGGACCATACCGTTTCATTGCTTAAGAAAGAACTTGAAATAGAGCTTCATGAATTACAGGAAAGCTGGCATTTTTCTTCTTTGGAAAGAATTTTTATCGAGAACAGAATTTATCATGATATTGAAGAAGTAAAGACGTGGGAAGACGTCCTGAAGACCATTGATATTGGATTAAAACCTCACACGGGACATCTTTTGAGAGCTGTTACCGAAGAAGATATTTTAAAACTGACCGAGATCAGAATTAAGAGAATATCCAGGTTCGATTTAGATAAATTTAAGCAGAACATTGCTTCTCTGGAAGATAAGATAGAGCAGGTAAAACACCATTTGCAGAATCTTATTCAGTATGCTGTTGATTATTATCTGAATATTCAGAAAAAATACGGCAAAGAAAGACAGCGAAGGACGGAACTGAGAATTTTTGACACCATAGATGCTACCAAAGTAGCGGTTGCCAACGAGAAATTCTATGCCAATTTTGAGGAAGGATTTATCGGAACCTCTCTGAAAAAAGACCAGTATTTATTTGACTGTTCGGATATCGATGATATTATTACTTTCAGAAAAGACGGAAGTATGAAGGTGGTAAAGGTTGAAGCTAAAACGTTCATCGGGAAAGATATTCTGCACGTGGCCGTCTGGAAGAAAAATGACAGGAGAACGGTATATAACATGATTTATCGTGAAGGTCGCGACGGACCTTACTATATGAAACGTTTTTCGGTCACCGGAGTAACCCGAAATACCGATTATCCTTTGGCTTCAGATAAAAAAGGTTCGGAGACCCTGTATTTCTCCGCCAATCCCAATGGAGAAGCTGAAACAGTAACCATTTTATTAAAACCGAATCCAAGAATCAGAAAAAATAAAATGGATGTCGATTTCTCAGAATTAGCCATTAAAGGGCGTGATTCTAAAGGTAATCTGGTGACGAAATATTCTATTAAGAAAGTAGATTTGAAGGAAGAGGGAGTCTCTACTCTGGCTCCGAGAAAAATCTGGTTTGATGATACGGTAAGAAGGCTGAATGCAGACGGAAGGGGCACTTTGCTCGGAAATTTCAAGGGCGATGATAAAATATTAACGGTGAACACAAACGGTGAAGCGAAGCTGATCAGTTTTGATCTCGGAAACCGTTTTGACGACCAGTATCTTATCCTTGAAAAATGGAAACCTGCACAGCCGGTGACCTGTATCTATTATGACGGAGAAAAAGACATCTACTTTATCAAAAGATTTTTATTTGAGAATACATCCAATATACAGACCTTTATGCCTTCTGAGCATCCGAAGTCGTTTATTGAAAATGTCATCGTTGCTAACGGGGTGACGGCAGAAATTATTTTTGCCAAAGATAAAGGAAAAGAGCGCGATCCTGAAACGGTTAATGTGGATGAGTTTATCGCAGTAAAAGGAATTAAAGCGATCGGTAACCAGTTTACGAAGTTTAAAGTAAAAGCGATCAACATTACCATACCGGAGCCTGAGGAAGAAGAACCTGAGGTATACGAAGAATCTGAGCCCACCGCAAGTGCGGATGAGGACGGAATGATAGGGGACTTATTTCAAAGCGATGAAAGTCCGGACATTAAAAAATAAAAGATGAATTCAATTGTTTTAGTTATAATCGGAATCACTTGTATTGTCAGTTATTTAGGATTGAACAATATAAGAATGTTTGAAAAATATAAATTTAATGTCAGTGCTATTACTGGCAGAAAAGAATATTTCAGACTGATAAGTTCTGCATTTCTGCATGCAGATTTTATGCATTTGTTTTTCAATATGTTGTCACTGTACTTTTTTCAGGGAGCCATTATCAGTTTTTTTGGTAACGTAGGCTTTCTGATTATTTATTTTGGGTCAATGATATTAGGAAACCTGTTTAGCCTGCTTATTTATAAAAACCAGCCATGGTACTCTGCAATTGGAGCTTCAGGTGCGGTTTCAGGAGTTATTTTTGCATCTATCGCAATGGCTCCCAATGAAATCAGTATTAATTTCCTTCCGGGTTGGCTTTTCGGAACTTTATATTTCGGATACTCGGTTTATATGATGCTTAATCCTAAACAATGGGACAACTTAGGGCATTCAGCACACTTGGGAGGAGCTTTCTTTGGATTAGTTTATTCTATAGTGATGCACCCGGATCTTGCGATGAGTAATATATTATATTTAGGGGTTATGGCACTTCCATTAGCTTATCTCAGTTATCAAATTTTTATAAAAAAGAAGATAAGATAAATTCACAATACATAACCCAATGGCCAGCCATTGGGTTTGTTGTTTTCTAGACCGATTCAATTTTAATATGATCAGCCAGATATTTTGGGAGTTTTTTTACAGAATTCATCAGTTTCGCACTATTTATTTTTTTCTCTGTTTTGCTCTTTGTATAATAATTACAGTTCTTATAAAGAAAATAGGTCAGGACCCTGTTGTAGTCATCAAGCTTTTCGTCCTCAATCATGGAAAGCATTTGAGTTAAAAATAAGTTACTGTCTTTAGATTCAGAAATGGCGCGCCCCAGTCTTCCGATATTTCCGAAATAATGGTTTTTTCAGGGTTCTCGGTCTGGAAAATGATACAGAATAACAGATCATAAAAATTAATATCCAGTTCTTCCAGCTCCCTGATGTAAGTCGGTCGGTCCTTCCATGCGTAGCTGGCATCCTATACCCTTTCAAAAACGGTCATTCATAATGTCGAGATGTGATTTCAGAAAGACCTCCCAGTTAGCCACATCTGCTGACAGTAATGCCATGTTGATACCCTGTATCCGCGGAAATAAAAAAGCCGCTCCGAAAATCCTGGAACGGCCAAACAAAAATGTTGAAGACTATTTTATTTTTTAATTAAAGTCTGACTGAAAATTCCTTTACCGGTTTTAACCGACAGAAAATAAATTCCAGAGTTCAAATCACTGATATCAATGGTTTTTATATTTCCCTTTATTTCTCTGACAATTTTTCCTGTATTATTGGAAATCAGGATCTGTTCGATGGAATTTACGCTTGAAATTGTAAATGTTGTCTGAACAGGATTCGGATAGATAACGGGTTTTTCCGTCACGGTTTCTCCTGCCGTTGATTTTGCCGTTGTAGAATATTGTGTTTTAATATAATACAGATTGGCCACACTTCCTTTGGTAATGGTATGTGATCCGGCTGCCAGATTCTGGACGGTAACTATTCCCGATGCAGCGATGTACGAATTTCCGTCCACTTTTACTGTTCCGGTAAAAGCGGAATCAAAAACTAAATTTAAAGTTGATAAAGCGGTCGTAGTATAGCTAATCGTTGTTGAAGATTCTAATTTCAGTCTTTTCGTTAAAGTAAGTCCGTCGTACGTTGCAGACCCATCCGTTGAGTTCATGTTGGCACTGGAGAAACTGTAAAAAGTACTGCTCAGGTTTGAGGTGGTAAAATTATGAATTTCGCTGCCCTGAGGATTGGGAGTGGTAGAAGTCACCGATATACTTCCTGTTCCGGAAACGGGAGTTCCGGACAGTCCGGATGTCGTCAGGGTAAAATCCACATCAGCAGTCGGAGTTCCCGAAATTGTGACTGTTTTGGCAGACATATTTTTAACAAAACTGATTCCCGAGGCAGGAAGTCCGGTTACCGTAACATCCGCAGCGGTTCCTCCCCAGGTAAAGATCATCGGTGTGATGGCGCTCCCCGGTATCACGGTCTGGTCATTATTGGAAGCTATCTGTAAAGTTTGCTGACTCACCGGTGCTGTAGATTCTCCCTGTACAGAAACCAGAGAAGAAGTGTAATTTTGCAGCAAAGCCATCAATCCCGGATTTACCGCATCAGAAGTATCGTCTGTTGCGTTATTGAAGGTCCACGAAATATCTCCGCCTGAAACTCTTCCGGAATACTGCATTGTTTTATCTCTTGCCACTGCCGGCGCGTCAGGAACCAGTGAACTGACATATAAAGACGCGCTGGTATCAAAATTATTATAGGTTCCTCCGCCCAGGAAAGCTTTGATATTTGTTCCTAAAGTTTCATTTCTTGAGGACGAAACATAGGCATCAAACTGGCTTGAAGCAGTTGCAGAATAAGGAATAAATGAATTCTGTCCCGTCATAAAGTTGTTAAATGCTTTAACAACCCCTCCGTTTTCACCGGAAAAGGTGCCTACCGATCCATTGGCAACATCAGTGCCCTGTTTTGAAGTCAGGATCGGATATTTACAGTTTCTGAAATAGTTTCCTTCCACAAAAACAGAAGAGCCCATCGTAGAGCCTACCCCGTATTTGGAATTTCCGTCATAATAATTGTTGTATACATGAGCCGAATAATACCGGATGCGCGGATGCCTGGAATCAGAATGGTCGAACCAGTTATGATGGTACGTAATATATAATCCTGAAGTGGTTCCTTCGCTTAATCCCAGGAGACTGCTTTTTCCGTTGTCCCAGAAATGGTTATAAGAAAAGGTGATGTAGGTGGACTTCTTAGCATCCAGAGCGCCGTCACCTTTTGCCTGATCAGCATCACCACCGGGTTTTCCGTAAAAGAGATCATTGTTGTGAGCCCAGATATACGTATTGTCCTGCTGTAAGCTTAAATTATCGCCTTCCCCAGCATCGGTGAGCATAAATCCAAGGTTTCGGATCTCAATATTAGTTGCATTTTTAATCCTGATTCCCCATCCGTTGATCACCGCATCTGAGCCGATTCCTTCCAAAGTGATCGACCCTGAAGCATTACTTTTATTTTCAACCACGATATCTCCGTTAAGCAGATAGCCCGGATCTTTTATATTTCCGATAAATCTGATTACCAGCGGACGCGTGTCATTTCCCTTTTTAAATCCGTCAAGAATGGTCTGTAATCCCACGCAAGGATTGGAATTTGCCCCCGTTACATTCAGGGAAACCGTATTTTTCGTAGATTCAGTGATATACAGCACCACTGCGTTAGACTTCAGGGTACCGTCTAGTTGATATGCGCCGGGAACTCTTCCGTTACTGTGGGCGAATCCTGACCTGTCGTGGGGAAGAACAGTAACCGTTGAGGTCGTAGCGGCCGGACCTTCTGCATTACCGGTTACGGGAACAACTTTAATGGTGTAATTTCCTGCAGCTAGTCCGGGAATATCAGCTCTGAAATAAGATCCGTAGTTTCTGATAAGCTGGTTGTCAATGATTTTATTTGTAAGTCCGCCTCCGCTGTAATATACCCTATAACTTTCAGCACCGCTTACCGGAGCCCATTTTACATATGCAGACTCCAGCCAGCCGGTGGCCTGTGTAATCGAAACCTGGGCTTTCAGCATAACAGAACTGGACAGCACCATAAAATAAGTGAAAATTCTTTTCATGATTAATAATTTTTGGATTGATTTAAAATGTATTTGATAATATGTAATCGATTACACACAAATATATATAAATAATTCAATTAAATCATTTTGTTGTGAAATTTCTTTCAAATATGCTGTTAAACCCTTTATTTCAAATAGTTTTAGACAGATCCTTAAAAATATGTTAATCGTATAACCAGTAAGGAAAATATATATCATACATTCCCCAATAACCGATATAGAATCAAAAAAGACATTAAATTATGAAAAATTAAATGTCTCTTTATTGCCGGAATGTGTCTGAACCGGTTGTTAATTAGAAATAAATTGTATGATGATTATATCCTGACATTCAATTGTATTATTTTCTATTATAAAGGCTTTATATCCGTGTCATTTTTATTTGAGTTCATATAGGGAAATGTGATGTCCCGATATATAATATAAGAACATACATTGCTGAATATTAATAGCGTAATAACGTCAGAACCGATTCTTCTTTCTATTTGATACCGAAAATAAAACGGTCATTTCCGGACAGATCTTTTATTAATTGTACCTGTGTAAAATGGTCCTGATACAGCGCCAAAGTTTCAGGACCTAATTTCTGATTGATTTCTAGAAAAAGAAACCCGTTTTTATTCAGATATTTTTTTGAATCTTCAGCGATTTTCCTGTAGAAAATTAAAGCGTCGGAAGTAGGAGAGAAAAGGGCCATCAGAGGCTCGAAACCTTTTACGGAATATTCGATATCCTGTTGTTCATCGATGCCGATATAGGGGGGATTTGAAATGATAACATCAAAGTTTTCCCTAAGGTCATAGCCCAGATAATCGGTGTGGATAAAATGGATGTCGAGCCTGTGAAGATCTGCATTTTTTTGAGCAACCTCAAGGGCTTTTTCTGAAAAATCAATACCGGTAATCTGAGCTTCAGGAAAATATTTTTTTAAGACAAGAGGAATGACACCACTGCCGGTTCCGATATCCAGTATTTTTAAACTTGTGATATCAGTCAAATCCTGAATTTTCCGGATGGTTAACTCCAGAAGTTCCTCTGTTTCGGGGCGTGGAATCAGGACGTTTTCATTGACAAAAAATGACATTCCGTAAAACTCTGTTTCCCCCAGAATATGCTGATAAGGCTTAGAGGTTTTCAGCTCTGAAATGATGTCGAGTAATCTTTTTTCATCTTCCATTAACAGCTGCTGTTCAGAAAATCTTCTCTGCTGAAAAGAATTGAAGCCTACTGTTTTTTCTATAAAAAGAGCACTCAACAAAGCAATTTCCGAATCGGTATACAACCCGGAAAGCACTCTGTTAAAATGGTTTTTAAATTCTGAAATTGTCATATTACCGTGTGAATACCAATTTTACATCAGTTGATTTTTCTTCATCAATTCTGTACCCCTCGTAGTTGAATGCCTTCATTTCGTCCAGAGTCTGAACATTGTTTTCTGCACAGAATCTTACAGCTAAGCCTCTGGCGTGTTTTGTGTAAACCACGATGGTTTTTAGTTTTCCTTCTCTTAATTCAAAAAACTCAAAATCAATGACGGTATGGTTTAATTTTTTACGGTCGATAGCTTTAAAATATTCATTGCTTCCAAGATTTAAAAGAATTTCGTTCTTTTTCATTTCAGAATTAAGCTGTTCTGTAATTCTGTCCCTCCAGAATTCATACAGGTTCTTGTATTCATCAAATTGAAAAGGTCTTCCCATTTCGAGCCTGTACAGCATTACTTTATCGGAAGGTCTCAACAAACCGTATAGTCCGGAAAGAATTCTGTAATTTTTCTGTAGATAATCTACGGCGCTTTTATTCAGTGTTTTGGCATCAAGACCTCTGTAAACTTCGCCTGTAAAGGCAAACATCGCCGGTGCAGATTCTTTTGCTGTAGGTTTTGCTTTCCATTTCTGGTTTCTTTCCCAGTTTTCATCCGCCAGTTTAGGTGAAATTTCCATAAGTTCGGAAAGATATTTAGGTGATTTCTCCTTTAAATGAGAATGGATAAGGGCTGCCTCTTCAATGAATGCGGGACTTGTAGTCTTTAAAAGGTCTGTTGTGTGGTCGACATTCATTAATTTGGCAGGAGATGTTACTATTTTCATAATGTTAAAATGCAGATAAATGTTTAAAATCAATAAAATTCATGATCATCAGGGATATAAAGTCGTACATGAAATGGCAGATTATAAGGATTTTAATGTTGGAGAATTTTTTATAAAAAACGGCAAAGACGATTCCTATAAAGGTTGGTACTGCCACCTGACCCACTGTTCCGTATGTGCTGTGAAGGATACCGAACAAAAGGGCTGAAATAGATATTCCGAGATACCGGCTGTTATAAATTTTTTCAATTCTCGGCTGGATGTATCCTCTCATCAGAAGCTCTTCAACCATTCCCGCTGTTAAGCAGGTAAAAATAATCAGTAAATAATTATTTTTAAATAACAAACTCAGCTTAATTATCTTGTCACTGTATTTTTCGTGCGTGAGCATTTGAATAAAAGCATTTAAAAAAGCGCCCCCGAATAAACATATAAAGTAAAGAGAGACAAGGGCTCCGATATAAAACCCTAATGAATGCTTTTTCTCTTGCCAAAGCAGAAAAGTTTTTTTTTCAATATACAGACTGTAGAGAAAAATAATCAGCAACACCGCCCAAAGAGCGATTCGTGAATAGAAAAATTTTTCAGACGTCATATAGACCGTTCCGGTAATGAAATTAATCAATGGAAAAATAAACAGCATTGCCGAAGCAAGTAAGACAAAGGTAAAAATGATACCTAAGGAATATTTTCCGTTCAGGTTCCGATCGTGCATAAAAATGTATTAACTGCTTTAGAATTGGGCTACCTTAAATAATTCCTTTGCCCTGTCTGATAATTTCGGGCTCTCCGGAAGTAAGGTCCACTATCGTGGATGCCGTATTATCACCATAGCCTGAATCGATAACGATATCTACCAGGTGGTCGTATTTTTCAGCAATAAGTTCAGGGTCCGTAGAATACTCCAAAACCTCATCATCATCCTTAATGGAAGTGGAGGCAATGGGGTGGCCCAGTTTTTCCACGATCAGCTGCGGAATAGGATGATCAGGAACGCGGATACCGATTGTTTTATGACCTTTGTAGGCAAGCGGCAGGCTTTTATTGGCATCAAGAATAAAAGTATATGGCCCCGGAAGATGGCTTTTTAAAAACCTGAAGACAGAAGTATCGATAGGTCTTGTAAAGTCAGAAAGATGACTGAGGTCGTTACAGATGATCGAAAATTTGGACTTTTCAAGCTTTATTTTTTTTAGCTGAGCCAGTTTTTCCATGGCTTTGATATCAAAAATATTGCAACCTAACGCGTAAACGGTATCAGACGGATATATAATCAGTCCGCCGTTGTTTAAAGTTTTAATGACCTCATTAATAAGATTTTCCTGTGGATTATCAGGATAGATTTTCAGTATTTTTGCCATGGATCAAAGATACAAATTATAAAATAGTTTTTATAAAAGTCCTTTATTTAAAAGGAAAATTAGGATTTTAAAAAAATAGCCGTATATTTGCAATCCAATATCGCGGGATGGAGCAGTAGGTAGCTCGTCGGGCTCATAACCCGAAGGTCATCGGTTCGAGTCCGGTTCCCGCTACTAAGATAAGTGCTTTCGGTAAGCACTCTAAAGATACACCGCGGGATGGAGCAGTAGGTAGCTCGTCGGGCTCATAACCCGAAGGTCATCGGTTCGAGTCCGGTTCCCGCTACTAAGATAAGTGCTTTCGGTAAGCACTCTAAAGATACACCGCGGGATGGAGCAGTAGGTAGCTCGTCGGGCTCATAACCCGAAGGTCATCGGTTCGAGTCCGGTTCCCGCTACTAAGACAGTGCTTTCGGTAAGCACTCTAAAGATACACCGCGGGATGGAGCAGTAGGTAGCTCGTCGGGCTCATAACCCGAAGGTCATCGGTTCGAGTCCGGTTCCCGCTACTAAGATTTCTAAAATATAAATGTCGGTTTAACAACAAGTTACACCGATTTTTTTATGTTATCTTTACTTCAGATTTTAAAGACTATACAGTATTGAAATGCCTAACGTACCCTATAAACTACCGAAGATTTATCACGGCGGACAGGACTATGATCTTTCTCAAAGATAGTACGTTTAATACTCTCACGCAGATCCGAAAACTGGGAAGATGAAAAGACAGCCCCAATTTACATGAATGTCAATTAGGGTCTATACAACGGTAAAAGAGAGGTTGGCCAGACTGAAAGCAATCAGAAAAAGTCTTGCAGAATTATTGAAAAAAGGTTATTCTCCATATCCGAGTGAAGATTTGAAAGATGAATCTACGATCAAAAGTTCAATTGAATGGATGTATAAAATAAGAGGCTACTTTGTCAGAAACCTGTATTCCAGATTTCCGGTCAAAAAAAACCAATTTATTAAATATCTTGAGAAAAATGGATATGATGTTATTGCTGCAGATGAATTTCCAAAAAAGTACGCTTTGAATTATCTAAATGAAATAATATTGAAAAATTCAGGGAAATCGCATAATAATCACAAAGTAGCATTATCTTTTCTTTTTGATGTTCTGGAAAGAAACGAAATGATCAAAGATGATTTCATCAAAGAAATTGGAACCAAAGCTCCACGCCAAAAAAAAATTAATCTTATTCAAGCGAACAATTAGAGACACTTTTTGAAGAAATTTCAAAGGATGAAAATTTATTATTGTTCATTCAATTTGTGAGTTATAATTTTTTACGTCCTATTGAAGTAGTGAGGCTAAAATTCGACGATCTAAAAATAAATGAGCAAACCAGCCTTACTTATGGGTTAAAGCTAAAAATAAGCCATTTAAAACGAAGCTGATTCCGAACATCTTATTGAAAGATCTGGAAAAAATGAAATTTGGTGATCCCAATGAACTCATTTTTAAAACAAATGAAAAGGGGATTCAGACAAAAGAGGTAAATCGAAGAAATAATTTTTCTGCAAAATTCAAAGAAATCAAGGATAAACTTCATTTGGGCGAAGAATATACAATTTATTCGTTCAGACCTACATTTATTACAAAGTTATTCCGGGAGTTGAGAAAGGAAAGAACGGAGTTAGAAACTTACGATTTATTGATGAAAGTTACCGGGCACACAACATTAAAGGCATTGAAGGCATATTGACGAGATATTGATGCGGAACTTGCCGAAGATTATTCAAAATTTTTAGAAGAAAAAGAAGATGACAGCCAATAAAAAAGCACCTCTTGAAAAGGTGCTGTCCAACTAATACCATGATCCTAATAAATATTCAGCTCAATAGGATTATATTTTTTTAATGCTTCTTCTGCATTTCGCCTCATATATTCACGATCTTCCGCATTTTCTATATATTGCTCATTCAACCTTAGTTTCCCGGCAAGCCTATTTTTGAAAACTTCAGCTACTTTTTCTTTGGATAAATTTTTGACATTGGTTGCAACGTTGGCCGATTTGCAGGTATATTTTCTTTTTCTAAAGGTATAGAGTGTATAATGATATTCATCCTTAGTATCATATACTTCAGCAATCAAACCAGGCAACCCATTAAATTTATATGGCCCAAACGGGAAAGAGATATCAGTTGAAAACCAAGCGATCCAAGTCCTGCCATATTTTGTTGTCTCTGCTCTCTGACATTTATATCCTGCGACAGTTTTAAATTCATTTTTAATTTTCCAATTTATGTTATTGGGTTCTTCGTAAGCAAAATATGTGTAATTGATTTCATCTGTTACATATAATTTTGCTGATGTTGTTCCAACATAACCGCGAAAATCTGTATTATATTTCATAGCTTCCTCAATCGTATTCAGTTTTTTTTCAACGAGGAGAGAATCAGAAATATATCTATGTAGATCTTTAAAAAAAGAAGAGTTTTCATTGATAAGAAGGGCAAAAGTGGTCTCTTTTTTAGAATTGCTTCCCGTCGATAGCTTATAATTTAACTTATAATCCGCCTCATAAACAACATCAAATTTTTTTTGTGAAAAAACGACAATAACAATTAGTAAGTGAAATAATAATAGAATCTTTTTCATTGTAATATTCTTTTCTAAAATAGAAGACCGCCACGTTTTATGGCGGTCATACATTTTTCTTAATTTCTTAGTGATAATAGATGCGAACAACTACAGCCCCAGATCCAGGACATTGCTCACCATTAACGTCACCAAGATAATTTGCCAATTGATCCATTGACATATGGTTAGCGATTGTTTGGCTAACTTGAATAACTTTTCCGCAAGATGTTCTAAAAGGGAAAGCAGAAACTACACCTGCTACAAATAAAGCTCCTAATAAAATTGCTTTTTTCATAATTGTCTTTTTTTAAAAATTAGTTATTAATTAGACTCAAAATAAAAAATAAATCTAATATAGTGAGAATTATTTTTTTATGTTAAGTCCCTTTGTTTGTTACATTTGCATAGATACTAAAAATGCTATTAAAAAAAAATAAGGTTTTCCGTAATGCTTAATATTAAAGAATAAATTTTATATTTGACATCTTAAATAATTAAAAATGGCAGACAATACAAATAATGACACAGAAAGAATTTCTCATTAAATTGAACAAGCCATTACTCAACTTGAGTATAAAATTGTTGAGCTTAAAACATTAAAGATAGAGCCAGATTTAAGCTACATAAATTCATTTTACAAGGAAAAGACTGAAGAAAATATTAATCAGCTAAATTCCCGAATTAAAGTACCAAAATTAAGCCTCTATTTGTGGATATCATCTTTTGCTATGCTTATTGTTAGTTTTACGGTTTTCTTTTTTGTTTTCTCCAAAATCGAAGAATCTAAAGCAAATGCCATAAAAGAATATAAAAATCAACTTTCTAAAAATAGTGTGATCATGTCTAAAGAAAACGCAGAGCTTTTAAAAGACATGGATTTATGGTTTAAAAGTGATCTTCAGTCTACGAGCAAATTTATTCATTGGCGACATAATCAAAAGTAATGATTATTAAGTATAACGTTTGTATGCCTTTTCCATGCTGATATTATGCGGTTCTCGGCCGTACTGTCTTGCTATCTTCAAAAAACCTGATCCATTGTAATTTTAGCAATGGTAAACCAATCTTTTTCCAGAATAGCATTTTTCAAGTTCCTATCGGTATCAATGAATTTTGCCAGTTGCCAGATCTGATTTTTCAAAGAGACTTTTGCATGATCACATGTCACCAACGGAAGCAAATCCTAATCTTTTGTAATGTATGCCTAAAATCTGAGAAAGGCCAATTGAAGTACTTTTCATTGCTGCATCTTTATCTTTAGCAAAAGCATCATTAAAAGCCTCCCATTCTTTTGTTTGAATATCTACCTTATTGATAGACCATTTACCAGACGGGGCGTAGGGAGCATTTTTTTTGAACCAGGAAGGTTCAAACTGGATCATGATTTTTCCTGTTTTAGAGTCGAATCCTTGTCCTCCGGTTTCTACTTCAATAAAAGAAAGCATGACAGCAAGCTCAAATCCAAACTCCGCTGCGACTTTTTTTGTTAAATCAATTATTTGTTGTTTCATCGATTTTTATTTTAAATATTTTTCTGAATAATTCTGTTTTTCTAAACCAAAGAAAAAATGCAATCAAAATAATAATGATAGATCCCCAGATGATAATTATGGAATAAGCCCCGAACTGCAACCTTTGACCTTTTTCTGTTTTTTTCATCAACTTTTTTAATCCTGGAATTATCACCTTTTTCCATGAGGTTATTATTTTTAGAGTTTTGCTGTTGATTTTCTGAGCTTTTTTTACTTTTTCCTTCGGTTTTCTCCGATTTTGAATTTTCGTTTGATTTGAAAGTGAACTTTGCTTTACCCGATATTTTAAGATACTTTTTTGCGCCTCCTTCCTTAATGACCTGCATTTCAGATGGTTTATCAATTTCAGTTTCACCCTCAATGTCAATATCCGTTTGGTTTTATTCTGTATGTTTATCGAGTTTAGTCTCATTAATTTCTTCCTTCTTATTTGTAAAAACTTCATTATCTGCCTCAGAAATAGTTTTTGAATATTCATTTTGCTCAATTTCCTTTGATTTGGATTGAGTGACGGTTTTTGTTTTGCAGCCTAAGAAAACAACACTAATGATCAGTATTTTTATCAGTTTCACCGGTAAATATTTTTTTATATTGTTTTGGAAAATATTCTTAAAGCAACAATAAAATGAGGCCTATTGAGATCAGGACATTTCCAACCGTCCACGAGAAACGTGTACCATCTGGATTGTAGAAATCGTAACCATTCCAGATATCTACCACAATAGCATACCAGAAAAAGCCTAAACCAATAATAATGAAGGGAAAAGTTTTCTTATAGAAGAAAAAAGAAGCAATAAAGGCCGTTGAAATAAAAACAGCACTATATAAAGTTTCTGAACATGCCCCGCAAAAAATACTCCAATAATTGCCAAAGCGACAATTATCAGATTATGAAGTGATCTTGACTTATTAAAAAAAAAATAGATTAGTTGTTTGCTATAAAAAAAGGGATTAGGAAATTAGTGCCGCTAAACAAAAAAAATCCTATCCCTTGTACCAAGTACTAAGCAAAGATACAATAGAATTAGAAATTGCACCTTATATTCCAATTGGAAAAGAGGTTTCAAATCAAAAGCACCTATTTGTGAGATTATTAACTGTATTTTATATAAACTTAAAACAGGCATTCAGACAAAAGAGGTAAATCGAAGAAATAATTTTTCTGCAAAATTCAAAGAAATCAAGGATAAATTCAATTTGGGCGAAGAATATACAATCTGTTCGTTCAGACATACATTTATTACAAAGTTATTCCGGGAGTTGAGAAAGGAAAGAACGGAGCTTGAAACATATGATTTATTGATGAAAGTTACCGGGCCACAACATTAAAGGCAGTGAAAGTATATTGACGAGATATTGATGCGGAACTTGCCGAAGATTATTCTAAATTTTTAGAAGAAAAAAAAGATTACAGCCCGTAAAAAAGCATCTTTTAAAGAGGTACTTTAAACTAATAACCATGAAAATCCTAATTTATACTTAGTTCAATAGGATTGTAATTTTTTGCTCTTTCCTGAGCTTTTTTCATTAAAAAACGAAGTGTCTCAGCATCAGTAACTAATTTATTATAAGTGTTGGGATCTGCAATCTCCTTTCTTTGATAGTCAAAAATTTTTGATTTTTTAACGGGGGTAGCTTTCGCTTCCATATTTGCAGATTTAGCAAAATATTTTCTTTTTCGGAAACTATACATTGAAAAAACATAGTCCTTTTTATCATCATAAACTTCTAAAATAAGTCCTGGTAATTTATTAAATTTATAAGGACCAAAAGGAAAAGGTATTTCTTTTGTAAACCACGCTATCCAAGTCCTGCCATACCTTTTACAAACGGCTTTTTGACATTTATATTTACCTATCTTTTTGGATTCATTTGAAAGCCACCAATCAATATTATTTACTTCTTCATATTTAAAAGCTTTATTTGATACGGGAACTGTTACATATAGTTTTCCACTAGTTGTACCAATGTATTCTGAAAAATCTGTCGCGTACTTCATTCCAAGTCTAAAATCAGACTTATCATTTAATTTTTTTTCAAATTTTAAAGAATCCTCAATATATTTTTTCATATTCTTATAATATGACTCTTTTTCATTTATTAATAGAGCGAAAGCATCTTCCTGCGTTACTGCATTAACAGTCTGATCTTTGTATGTTAGCTTATAATCAGCTTCATAAACAACATCAAATCCAATTTGTGCTTTAATGAGTGCGACAAAAAAAACTAAAATCAATGTATAATATAACTTCATTGTTTGTATTTTTAATTAAAAAGCAAAATGCAGATAACTCCGCATTTTGCCAAAATCATTTGTTAAATTTAATTAGTGATTGTAAACTACAATACCAACGTCTGTTGTACCACAAGTAATGCCATTCATTAATTTTAACGTGTTTACAACTTGTCCATATGACATTCCATCAATACCAGCTTCATTCACCTGTAATACTACACCGCAAGATGTTCGGAATGGAAATGCTGAAACAACACCAGCTAACAAAATAGCTCCTAATAAAATTGTTTTTTTCATAATACTGTATTTAATAAAATCGTTTCCAATATACTCAATAATTCTATGTATGTGAGAATTATTTTTTTATGTTAAGTGTCTTTACTACTTACATTTGCATATGTGTAAAAAATGTTAATAGAAAATTAGTGGTTCCCGTAATGTTTCAAATATTCAAGAATAATTTTATATTTGACCTCTTAATATAATTGGAATGGCAGAATATACAAACGAAGAAATAGCAATTCAGTAGATGCAATTTTAGATGGTGATAAATTGCTGCTTAGAGAGATTCCAAGAATATATTGGAAAGACAAGTTTCACACTCATAAATGGGATTTTACTTTTTTCCCATTACAATAGGGGATTCATAACAAAATTAAAGAACATAAAGTAGAAGCCGGAGACCTTTTATTATTATCCAGAAACCCTGAGAAAGAATTATATCCTGATTTTTAGATTAATTTAAAAGAATGCGCGATAGCAGTTATACCTGGAAATATGAAGATCCAGAGGATTCAGGTTTAAAAACCTGAGTATTTTAAAACTATAAACAACAGTATTATAGTCAGATTATTGGATAAAATAAAGATTCCCGTAAAAGTGAGAAGATCAGGACGTAAATGTTGAGTTTTCATTCAATTCTAAAGCCGAGGAATTGAATACAATATCCTTTGAAAAATTCAACGGATCATTGACTATTCAAGAGACTTCGTTACCATAGGGCTCAAGAATAAATATTCATTCATTCCGAGAAAAGTTTCGATCTATTATAGTAATGATCGTGGAGGATGAGCTGTAATTTGGGATTATACATCAAAAAAAAATTATGGAGGAGAAGTTCAGTGCAGCAGTGTAGTTATGTTTGATAAGGAGCTACTAAGGCCTACGATCTTCTTGGTTTTCCCAAGAAAAAATAATACAACAAAACGAATACTAACGCGAATATAAAAAGAATATTTGTAGTTTAGGAAAAATAGCTCTATCTTTGCACTCACAATATCGCGGGATGGAGCAGTAGGTAGCTCGTCGGGCTCATAACCCGAAGGTCATCGGTTCGAGTCCGGTTCCCGCTACTAAAATATGAAAAGCCGTCTCTAACCCAGAGACGGCTTTTTTACTTTATTGATTTTCATTATTTTACCTCTTCAATATGGATCATGAACAAAAGTTGGGGACTATGCAAAAAGTTGAGAGAGTCTGAACAGGAAAAATGCTTTGTCTTTTACTCCCCGAAGCTGTAATCTGAAGTTTTTAATTTTAGCATTAAAAGATTCTGCCGAAGCGTTGGTACTTCTTCTGTCGAAAAAGTTTAAGATGCCGCTGTAATGATTCATTATTGTTTTTCTTAAAACTGAGAATGATTTAAAACCTGATGTTTCAACATCCCTGAACCAATGCGCTAACTTTGTCATGGCAATAGATTTGGGAATATTCTGATTGTAAATCTTTCTTAATCCATCCGATAACCCATATGCCTTCTTTAAATCAGGATATTCTGTAAATAAAATTTCAGCTCTCTGCATTTGAGAAGGCGTCCACTTTTCCCTGCTTTTGTAGAGTAAATACCTGCTTCTTGCCAGAAGCTGTTTGCGGGTATCACCGTTTTCAAACGTTTCTATCTCAATAGGCTCCCTGTTTTTCTTTGCTTCATCGAGCAGGCTATTTTCCCATTCTATAGCTTCCCAACGGTAGTTGATCCTTAATTCCTGAAGGGCTTCAGTGGCGAGCTTCTGAACATGGAACCGGTCTATGACCTTAATAGCATCAGGGAAACAGCGTTTGGCAATAAGCTTCATAGACCCGGCCATATCAAGGGTAATTTCCTTTACATTTTTGCGAAGCTTCCTGTTTATTTTCAGAAGCTGCTCAATGACCTCTTCACTCTGTGTACCTTTGATAATGGCAACAATACTGCCTTTCCTGCCTTTTGCTTTTTTGGAAGTAAGAACCGTGTATAATTCTCCCTGGGAAAGAGCAACTTCATCCAGAGACAGAGAAGAGGAGCAATTTTCCGGATAAAGAATCCAATCTTCCGCATGGGGCTTTTGGAGCCAGTCTTTGAACCCGCTTAATGATTTTTTGTATTGCCTGCGGAATGTCTTTCCCTGTACCCCATACATCTCACCGATGGTTTCTAAGGGAAGGGCTTTAGTATCGGCTGATTTTTTTTAAGAACTCCGCAAAGTCCTTTGTCATGCGGGTTCCAACGGCAATGAGATTCCAGTCTCTCTGCAGGATCTTACCAGATTTTATATCGGTCCATCTTCTTCGTCTGATGTGAAGTTTTACAGGTTTTCCACGGAGAGGAAAGTCATTAACCGTGATTTCTTCATGAAAGCCTTTGGATTGTAGATGCAAAGAGGAAAGCTCTTTGGGAACAGTATTTTTTTCCTCAAAATAAAGATGAAGCAATCCTTCTTTTTCTTCAAAATGGGTAATATCAAAGTATTCAACCAGATATTCCGGTAACAGTAATTTTAATAATTCTTTCTCAGATGACATCTGGTAAAATTACATTTATTAATTTTTCTCCCCAACTTTTTATACTGATCCTTCAATATCGGCCATTTTCCAGGCTTTATCGAAAAATCCTTTTTCCGGTCCATAGAAACGGGCTAATAATTCAAATTCCCTGTTCGCTTTTGTAGGTACCCAGTTAGATTCTTTTCCTGCCGGAGCCGTAGCTCCAAAGTAAAGATCTACAGAACCATCACTGTTTTTTTGAAGTCCGGGGGTTGTTGAAGCTCTGCTAAAATATGGAGTGTCCGAAATCAGAGCATGAGTTTCTCTGTCGTATGCAGTAACCGACCAGTATAATTTAACAGGAACATTGGCAGGCAGGTGCAGTTTGTATAACTTTGATCCGTCCAGCGGCCTGTTTTGTTTATCTTTTGTACTCATCAGATAAAACTGACCTGAACCCAGACTCTTGGCACTGAAGTAAGCCATCGAATAACTGGTGGCCCTGTCATCCACCGGATATATGTCCGGTATTTCATAATTACCGGATATTGCTTTTACTACATCCGGTGAGGCAGGCAGAGCCCAATGTGTATCCTTGTAAAAAGGAGGTGTGAAAATAGCTTCATACTGATTATCCACCAGCTGATGTGCATCCCGAATGGCTGCGTTAAGGATTTCCTTTGTTCTGGAATCAGGCGCAAAGGCTTTTCCCTTTTCGATACCGATAGATTTTAATTGGTCAATCATTACCATATCTCTGGTCAGCCAGGGTTCTCTTTGGACAAATTCATTCAATAATTCATAAAACTTTAGATTATAAGGAATTACGTTGCTAAATGGCTGATTAAGTAAATCCAGAAATTTTGTGGCTGGAGGGTTAGCTGCTTGTGAAAATGGATATATTTTAATTTTTTTGCCGTATTCTACAGCTCTTTTAATATCCTGCGGACCTCCGTCCGTAAGATTGGACCTCAATATAGCATATCCTGTAAACGTAGATGAAGGCATAGGAATATAGCCTTGCGGTACTTTTTGATTATAACCTGGAGGCAGAATCAGGTATTTACCCCCTTTTCCTTTATCCACTCCGACAGGTCCAATATCCTGGATTGCCGTCTGCCAGGCATCATCCAGACTTCCGGTCAGGGATGAAGCTCCTTCTGCTGCAGGAATTTCCAAAACTACAGGTCCTTTTCTCACATCATATAGCGGATTGATGTAAATAACATCGGGATTGGGCGTTAAGGTCTGATTCTTAGAATTAATAAGTGCTGACCAATAGATAATTTGGTTAAAACTTCCGTTTGCTCTGACCATGCTTTCTTTCATTAATTCAAAATTAACGGCTGGGATTCCCCAGATTACTGCCTGAACGGCACGGCTGTAAACCAAATGTTCCTTTAGGTCGGCTGGTTTAAAAATTGCCGTCTGTGTAGTGCTGGCAACAGCAGTAGTTTTATTTTGTGCAGTGGTGGTGTTAGAGAATGCCAGCAGGCAGACTGCAGCAATGGTTATGTATGATTTCATATATTATTCTTTTGTTTTATAATGGTGAAAAATTAATTGAGGGAATACTACGATTATTTTGTAGTAATTAAGAAGTGTATAAATACTTCAAAAATGGGTTTATTTTTCCTGCATCACAACATAACTGTTCTTGCCGTCTTTGGAAATAGGCTGATAGTATACATTATCATAAGTCATATATTTCTGTCCGTTTATTGTTTTTTCTTCGGCCCCGTCAGGAAGATGCGGGATTACAGCCCCGACCGGTGCTTTTACGACTTTATATTTCCCGGATGACTTTGCATAATAGGTGCCGCCATAGTAGTAATAGTTGACTCCGGATACAGGGATGGTGATGTATCCTTGCGGGAGTTCTGCAATGCTTGCTCCCATAGGCGCCGGCACTACTCTGTACCCGTTAGATTCTTTTGTGTAATAAACGCCTTTATCATAGTGGTATTGATTGTTTTCCACGGTAATGATAATTGCAGTGGTCGTTAAGGTAGCCAAAAAGAAGCCTATAGGGTGCCAGGTCGGTCCCCAGTAGTAGGGTACAAAAGGATGGTAAAAATAGGGATATGGTACGGGACGAAATCCTACAGGTACCACCCGAACGGGAGTAATAACGTTCACAGGCCGTACTATGCGAGCCGGTGGAACAACATGAGGCGGCGGCGGAACAGGATGCGCGGGCGGAACAACATGAGGCGGCATAACAGGGTGCGGAGGCGGAACTGCACGTGCCGGTCTGACAACCCTGGCAGAACGTACCTTGCGCTGTGCTGAAGCCGTACCCGGAATGAGAATTATTAATAATAACAATCTGATAATACCGGCTGACAATCCTTTTTTTTGTTGATTTATTTTCATATCACAGAGGTGTAAAATATCGTTAAATGGTGGCTGACTAATCCTTTAGAAAAAGAATAAACTCCAATTGTAAATCAAAAATAAATGAAAATACATCGAAAAAAGTATTCTTAAGATAGTTTAACGGTAGATATTGAATCATCCTGAGGCCTTATAAACATTAGTTTTTGAAATCCGAAACTGAAGATAAAATAGATGTTTCCTGATAACCTTAAATTAAAATTATCGGTTCCCAATCATGTAACCGTATAAAAAAAACCTGCTTTATAAGCAGGTTTTCGGATCATTTAATATAAGTAAAAATTATTGTGCCAATTGGCTAAACGGCTTAAGGGCATTGTCATCCGCCGTAGCCTGGCCTAAAAATTCCTTTTTCTGTCCCAGCTTCATTCTTCCTGCAGCATCACTCCCGTTAAAGTATGCTTCATTTAATTTGGTAGCCAATTCAGTCGGTTTGAAGTCGAATTTAGTATCACCCTCTACCCCAAGATATCCGTTCTTTCTGGTAAGGTTAGTGATATAATTATTATAGTTGATCATTGTATCTCTGAACATATTATTATGATACTCCATGCATTTTTTTGCTTTTTTGGAGGAGTTGTTTAAGATACAGTTATTCATATTGCCTCTGTATAAACGCCATTCCAGCTCTACTTTTCCGTATTCGCTGGCTAATGCCGTTTTTCCGTTAGATAAAATATTGGGATCACCTTCCTTGTTGCTGATTTCCTGCAGAGCTTTAATAACTAATGGAACGGTATTTTCAATTTTGCTTTTTGCTTCTCCTATCGTACTGAAATCTGCAGCAGGTGAACCTTTTTTCTGTGCTGTAGTTACATTAAAAATAAGGAGTAATAGTACAATCAATAAATTATATCTTTTCATGAGAAATTTTTAAAGCACTAAAATAAATATATTTTCTCACTTTAAACAAATAGATTTTAATTTTATTTAATAAATTTTAACAATTCTATAATATAAATTGTTCATTATTATAAAAATGATGTTTTCCAAGGCCAAATCATAATGGTAATTCTCTTCATAAAATATTCAGACTAATTTTATTCTTTTACCACATCTGTTAATTCTACATTCTTTATGGAAAATATATAGTTTTATTTATATTAAATCACTTTACTTAGAAATTTATTATATTTGATTACCAAATAATTTAAAAATATCATTATGAAAAATCTAAGAAAGCTAAACAAAGACGATCTGAAAGCTATTCAAGGCGGCAGACCTCCGCTTGGATGTAACGATTGGAACCCACTGGCAACCTGCTGCAGAGCATGGGCGCCTGATTACTGTGGTAATACAACCTGTCCGGATTCACCTCCGCCATTTTGCTAATAACAATTTGTTAATGATTTATTGAGTCTTACAGCTAAAGAATCAATGAATTAAACCAGTGCACAGCCGATGTGACACTGGTTTTTTATGAAGCCGGCTTAAAAGTGAAGCTTTATTTTTAAGTGATATCCGATTGTGCTATGGCGATTCCAAGCTCCATTGAGACATATGACTGAAAGTCAGAATTCGATTCCTTAATCGACTAAAAATAATAAAATACAGCAAAACCATTCAGAATGGCATACCTTTTAATCTACCGACAGATATCAATAAACTTTCTATCATTAAAAAAGATCGATATGAGAAAAAACAGCAGTATTTTAATAATGGTATTCCTTGGAATAGTATTGCCTCTGAAAGGCTTCGGTCAGCAGACTTCCCCTAAAAATTATTCGTTGTTCAATCCTGTTCCGCGTGCAGAAATGAGAGAAATGGAAACAGACCGTCCTGACGTCACAGAATCACCCTATACCGTTGATGCCGGGCATTTTCAGTTAGAGACAGACCTGGTCAGAAATACCATAGAAAGAAGCGATTCCCAGAAGACCAACACTTTGCTTATTAATCAAATGAATATTAAAATAGGGCTCACCGGTTCTACAGCTCTGCAAATAGGCTTTCAGACCTATGGCAGACAAAAAGAAACGGAATTGGACTCGGGTACAAAAACCTTGACGGAAGGGCCCGGAGATCTTACTTTGAGGATTAAGCAAAATATACTAGGCAATAACGACGGTAATTTTGCTCTTGCATTGCTGCCTTATGTAAAGCTGCCTACTTCCCGGTTCGAAGACAGCCGTTTCGAAGGAGGATTGATTGTGCCGATGCAGTATAAGCTTCCCGGGGAATGGAATCTTGGATTTCAGGTCGAACTGGACCGGCTGAAAGATCAGGATCAGAACGCTATGCACACTGAATTTCTGCAAACCCTGACGGTCAGTCACTCTATTACTAAAGGCATTGACGGCATCGCAGAAACATATTACACTTATGATTTCAAATCGCATCATTTTTCAAATTATATCAATGCAGCCGTACAGATGGAAGTCGCAAGAGACTTTAAGCTTGATGCAGGATTAAATTTGGGAATTCAGCATACCGCGGCAAAGCATTATTTTATCGGTGCTTCCTACCGTCTGTAAAATATTGCCTGCTATCTCTTGATTGAACAAGAACGGATGTTAAGCCTGATTTAAAATTGGTAAACGCTAAGACTAAATAATCATATTAATAAAATCAAATTATTTACTGAAATAATTCATCTATAATGGCGCAATTTGTGTATAGAGTTAATCACACCAAAAATTCGAACGATATGTATAAGAAAATTCTTGCAGGTTTAGGTGGAGCAATTGCCCTTAACCTTTTACACGAAGTAATAAGAAAAAATTTTGATAATGTGCCCCAGGTTAATAAAGTGGGAGAGGAGGCTTTAGATAAAGCTTTGACAAAGGTGGATTTAAAAATAACGGATCAGGACCAGCTGTACGCTGCTACGCTTGCGGGGGATGTCATCAGTAACGGATTATATTATGCTACGACGGCTACAAGCGGATATAACATAGCTTCGGGTGTTGTTGCCGGACTAGGAGCGGTTATGCTGCCTCAGAAAATGGGATTGGATGATAAACCTGTTGCTGAAACCAACCAGAAAAAAATTATGACGGTTGCGTATTATCTTTTTGGTGCAGTCGTTACAAAACTCATTTACGACAAAATAAAGTAACACTTTACTCATATATCCCCGGTTCTGGCCGGGGTTTTTATTTTATGGTAATTACTGCAAATAGCGGGATAAAATTTACGATTTTTCTTTTCCATTTGTTGCAGATATGGTTCAACTCTGAAAACCAGTATTCGGATAAGAAGAAACTAACATTCGGATTAATTAAAGGCAATCCTTAATGTGGTTCGGAACTCAATAGTGATCTTGAATGCTCAAGAAAAACGGCTTAACTCTTCTGCCAGTATCTGTACCTGATGAGGTCGCATCTTTTCATCGACACTCAGCCTGTTGTAGAATCCTGTTTTAACGATGACCATGTTTTTTTCAGGTATCATAATAATAAACTGCCCGAGAAAACCATAAAAGAAACGGTATTTCAGATCTTGGTCATCATTGGCCCAGAGCGTAAAACAAAAAGCATCATTGACTTTTGTTGGAGTAAGCAGTTTTCTACAGTATTTTTTACTGATTAACTGTTTACCGTTCCAGTTCCCTTCCTGCATGATGAGCTGCCCTAACTTTGCAAAGTCCCTCGGAGTTGCATGAATGCAGCAGAACGCCTTCTCCATCCCTTTTTCATCAATACTCCATTTGGCAGAACGTTCCATGGCTAATGGTTTCCATATTTTTTCTGAAAGGTAGCCGGCCAGCTCTCGACCGATCGCTTTTTTCAGTGCGATACCCAAAAGCTGTGCTGCAGCACTTTGATATTCATATTCCTGACCCGGCACTTTTGTAATTTCAATATTCAATGCCTGCTCCTGGAGATCGTCTATAAAATACTGCTTGGAGTTTTCTGCAAAAGGATGATGGTATTCTTCTTTCCAGTCCATCCCCGCCTGCATCGTCATCAGATGGCGAAAAGTCAGGAGTTTCCCATATTTGCTGTTCAGATAGCAGGGCAGTACCGAACTGATGAATTGATCTTCGGATTCTAAGTATCCGTCATCAACCGCGCATCCAACCAGGACAGACAGGATGCCTTTAGCCATTGAAAAAGAATTCATTCTTGAAAAAGAAGAATGTTCTTTCCAGTACTGTTCATACAGAAGCTTCCCGTCCCGGATGACAACGAGTGATGATGCTCTGGTTTTTTCAAGTTCCTTACTCAGCGTTTCAGATAGGGAGACTTTATTATAGTTAATATGCCTTTCCCATGCTATTGGATGCAGTGTAGGTACAGTAAGTGAAGGGAATTTTTCCTCATCGTCAGTTGAAGGGGTCAGCGGCCCTTTCTTCAGATTAATAGCCATCGCCTTAAAAATATATCCGTATCCTGAAAGATAAATTACAGCCGCTGTCGCTGAGATTCCGGCTATCAAAGCAGATAATATTTTCTTCATATTTTGTTTGAGCGTTGGATTTGTTACCATGCATACCAGAGAAATAAAAAGACAAACATGGTTTGCCTTTTTATATTCAAAGGTTGTGCCGCGTACATGGTAACGAGCACAAATTTTTACTCTTTTATCATAAGCTTAAAAATATAGATCTTATTAGTCTGTCTTTATATAACCCCGGATTTTGCTCACCATATGATCCATATCAAATGGCTTGGCGATAAAATCATTAGCTCCGGCGTCTAAGGCGGACTGTTCAAGGCCTCTGCTGGCAGACATAATAATGACAGGAATTTCGGTGAGGCTCTCATCTGCCCGTATATGCCTGCAAATATCCCTCCCATCTTCACCGGAAAGCCACATATCCATTAAGATAACATCGGGTCTGGCCCCGGCATACAAAACATCAAGCATATCGGATCCTTTATAGAATTTGGAAACAGTCAGGCCCTCAAACTCCATCATCATTTCGATCGAATCTACGATTGCAGGGCTGTCGTCCAGCACCATAATCTGTGTGGTATTAATCATTTTAAATTTTTATTTTAGGTATTTCGAAAGAAAATTCAGAGCCCTTTCCCTCTACAGAGTGGACATAAATTTTACCTCCGGTTCTTTTTATAATTTCGGATGAGATATACAGACCAAGTCCCAGGCCCGGGAAAGTATATTCTTTTGAACCGCTAACCCGGTAGTACTGTTCAAAAACTTTCTCCTGCTTATCCTGCGGAATTCCTATTCCAAGGTCTTTAACACTAAATCTGACCCTATTGTTTTGTAATGCTGCAGATACAAATACTTCATCCGCATCAGGGGAATATTTAATCGCGTTGCTGATCAGATTGCTCATCACCTGAGAAATTCTGTGCCGGTCTGCCGTTACCATTCCGATACGGTGCTCATGGAAAATGATCTTATGCCTTGCCGTCATTTGTTGCTCGGTAATGACCTCTTCGACCAGCCGGTCAAAATCGAATTCAGATTCACTGAGCTGAATTTTTCCGTTTTGTATTTTTGTAACGTCCAACAGATCGTTAATCAATTCTGTAAGTTTATCGATCTGATCGTTCATCCGCCTGGCTACTTCGGCATTTTTGGGATCCTGCTGCTTTTGCAGTTTCATTTCTATAAACTGTGCATAAAGCTTCAGGCTGGTAAGCGGTGTTTTAAGTTCGTGGCTGGCAATACCGAGAAAATCGTCTTTCTGTTTTTGAAGTTGTTTAAAGTCATCGATATCAGTAAAAGTACCGATCCACTGCACGATTTCTCCATTATCATCAAAACTGGCGACCGCTCTTCCTAAAAACCACCGGTAGGTATCCGGCTTTTTTGGATCCTGAAATTCGTATTCCACCTCGAAAGGTTTTCCTGTTTTTGCGCTTTTTTCCCAGATTTCAAGAATATGCGGGTATACTTCAGGTTTTATGATTTTTCTGATGGCTTCATTGGGGTTTTCCTGTTTGCTGAATCCCGTATAGCTGTACCAGCTGTCATTTATATAGGTAATATGTCCGTATTTGTCACAGGTCCACACAAACTGAGGCATAGAATCTGCCAGATCGCGGTATTTCTTTTCACTTTCCTGGATAGATTTTCTTGCCACAACCTCATCGGTAACATTCACCGCCATGTTGTGGATAGCATACACTTTACCTTCGGAATTTTTTAGCGGTTTATAGGAGAAATTGTAATAGAAAGACTGAAGTTTTCCATCTACAACAAGTTCCACCATATCTTCAGTTGCAGTATAGGTATCGCCCGTTCTGAAAATATCTTTCAGAATTCCGATAAAAGGCTGCCCTTCCAGTTCAGGAAGAGCATCTTCAAGTCTTTTTCCGATTACCGAAGCATCTTTTCCCCAGGTTTTAAGCATGGGGTCGTTAGCAAACTCAATATAAAGGTCTTCAGACCGGTAAATAGCAATTGAGTATTCGGACTGCCTGATCAGATCCTCAAAGCGATATTCGCTTTCTTTAAGTTTTTTCTCGTAAATAATCTGGTCTGTAACTTCTGTAGCGACGATACTGATACCTATTATGGCTTGATCATCATTATAGACAGGCGCGTAAATGAAGTTAAAGAAATGTTCTTCGTACTGGCCGTACTTGTGTAAAAATACAGGCCATTTGTTTCCATTAAATATTTCGCCCTTTTTATATACCTTTTCGAGTATCGCTTCAAATCCTTGTGATTTTATCTCCGGCAGGACCTCAAATAAAGGTTTTCCTATGACCGAACGGTCTCTTCCCCAAAGCTCCAGAATCTGCGGATTGGCATTACTGATCACAAAATTGTCACCCAAAAGCAGAGACATGGCAACGGGTGCCTTACTGAATAAGGTAAGCAATGAATCATGAGAAATATTGTTCGTACTGAAATTTTCCATGCAGAGAGATTATTCTTGCAAAAGTAATTTATATTTCACTTTTTATAAAGACTTTTAGTGCCACTTTTGAAAATCTTTTGCAGCCTGGTAATTGAGAGGTTTATTCGCAGGATTCAGAATTTGCAAAATTTAACAGTCAAAAAGGATTTATTTAAATGAAACTACTCAGTCTTCTATTGGATTAGAAATTAACCTTACCTGTTTTCTGATAAAAATTCCGTGTAAAGAGGCATCAGTCACCTGTATTTGAATAGTGATTACCGTTAAAATCAAATACTGGGATATTAATTTAAACTTGCCGTCTTTTCCAGAGCACGCTGTATCAGTTTAAAAGTCTTTTCAGGAATGTCATCAGAATCTACAGTAATGGTCATATTCTTCAAATCAATAGTAATAGGGATGTCCATGTTTCGGAGTTCCGGACCAAGCGGCTCTAAATCTTTTCTGATAGAATCCTTAAGACCGATAACGGCTGTTTTATAGGCCGTTTCCAGCGGGTGGCTCAGTGAGGCCGGTTTTAAGGTAGTAAAGATAAGGTTCATAAAATAACTTTAATCTTTAAAGCTAAAAAGATAGAGGCTTATAATCTTATGACCCCAGACATATTTATGCAATTTTTATCTGGTAGGCAGTGGCAGCATCGTATTACCGATGCTATCGCTTGTTAAGAATCTATTTCCGGATGCACATTCTGTCATCAGGCACGGGGAAAAAACCGTAGATCTTAAAAAAATGAAACAGATTTTTACTCAGATGCTTATGCTCTGGTCTTTAATCAGTAGTTGCTGTAAAGCAATTTCTTGCCGGTGACTTGTTTTAATTTTTTGAAAAAATAGTACTTTTATAAAAAAATTGATATTAGTATGATTATCCATGAGGATATTTTATTGGAAAGGGGTGCGGTAATAAGAAAATTTAAGGAAGATGAATTCATATTTAGTGAAGGTAATTCTCCAATGTATTATTTTCAGATACAAAGCGGAGTAGTAAAAATTAATAATTTTTTTGAAAATGCTAAAGAATTTGTCCATGGCTTTCCCTTTATAGGACACTGTTTCGGGGAATCGTATCTGCTCACCGAAAAGAAATATGCCATTAATGCAATTGCTTTTACGGACTGCACAGTGCTGAGACTGGATAAAAAATCATTTATTAACCTGATTTATGAAGATCCGGAAATATTTTTTAAGGTGAGCCGGTATACTGCAGAACGTCTTCATTTCCGGTATCTTATTTCATCTTTCCTGGCAATACCGGAACCTTTCATTAAGATTCAGAAGCTACTGGATCATCTTAAGACCTATTTCGGATACCATGAGAAATACAGTTTTCTTGTCCCTTTTACAAGGCTACAGTTGTCATTATTGACTGGGCTGAGAATCGAAACAGTGATCCGTACTTTAAAAAAAATGGAAAAAAACGGGTCGCTTAAAATAATACATTCAAAAATTTATTGCTGATTATAGTTCCTAAGGAGGAAAGATTTAGACAAGTTCATTCCCGGTTACCGCACGCATCCTTACCCCGCTCCCGCACGAATCCTTACTCCGCTACCGCACGAATCCTTTCGTGTGGTTGCCTGTATTACACATAGACTCTAAAAACAACAATATCATCTTAAAGTCTTTTTATAAGACTAATTTTTGCACTGCTGCATCTAAATCTTTGCGTGGAAATCCAAACCTGGTTTTACAGGATTTTGATGCATGTAATAAGTTCTGCAGATGTGATTGAGGTAATAAGTCCCGCACGAAAGGATTCGTGCGGTAGAGGTGAGGTAATATGTCCCACACGAAGAATTCGTGCGGTAGCGGTGAAAAAAAAATACCGGTATCACACCGGTATTTATATTTTTAATGTTTGCTATCCTTCAAATTTCGCATCAATTTCTATTAAAAGGCGGAAAAGATAAGGTTGTGTATCTATTTGCTTTTATAATCTTCAATTTTTTTAAACTGATTGTAAGAGATGTTAAGCTGGTGAAGCTGCTCTGCTACGATCTTTGTGCTTTTTTCACAGAGATCACCACTGTCAAGGGCATTCTGATAGGCATCAATGGCTGCCTGTTCGCCAAAGACAACATTTCCTAAAGTGGATTCTTCACGGTTTCCCATAGTAAACGAATTTTTGATATCGATCCATGTTCTGTGCAAAGCTCCGGCAACAGAAGGAGAATCCTGCGGCGTACCTCCTTTTTCATTAATCAGATCAATCAGTTCATTCTTCATGATCTTTGACTGGGAGATCATGCGGTCGTATTCATCTTTGATATCCGGATACATTTCCCATATCTTTCCCTCGACCTTACCAAACCCTTCAATCCTGTCATTCGTGATCTGCAGCAGATCATTTAAGACGGCAACTGTTTCTGTAGTTTTCATAACATATTTTTTGTGATTAACTGTTTTTGTACAAGAACTGTGCCCTGCCAGGTTTAGATACCTCCCTACGCATTCGGTGATGAGCTGCAGGGCAGAAAGATTTGATCTAACATGATACAGGAGTAAGACTTTTCAGACCCTATTTCAATGGTCTTTCAAATACTGAAAGAATGCTGTTCGAGTGTTCCTGATTTAATAATGACTTCTATCTGCACATCCACACGACCTGATGAGCAGGCACCGGTGCGTCAGTCTTTTTGATAATGACAGAGAAACGGTCCCGGACAAACTTTTTAAACAGTTTACCATGATGATCTCTGTACTCACTGACCATAAAACCTTCTTTGATAAGATCAGTGTGGAAATGATTGATCTCTGCCTCATTATGAGTTACGAGTGATAGGGCAGGGCAGTTTTTTGCGTTAATAAAAACAGTCAGAACCTTAAAGTTTTCATGTGAGTGGTCATTGGAATATACCCTGTTATCCTTATCTTCCATTGCCGGATTTCTTTTTAAGCTGAAGTGGTCGGCAAGCTTGCGGTCAAGATGATGCAGAGGACTTTGGGTTAAGTTTTCGAGATTGTTAACCGTTAATAACTGAGCTGCTAAAAGTTTAGACAAAATAATTAAACAGAATGTTAAAACTTTCATATGTATCATTTACAGCAAAACAAACAAAATAACCAGATATATTTAATGATCGAAGTCATAGAAGTTAAACGATTTCATCAAAATTTTGATTTCCTAGACTATTTTAATGATGTCCTTGCATAAAAAAAGGAGATCCTGAAATATGATCTCCTTTTATTGTTATATGAAGCAGCAGTACTTACAATGCCTTACTGTTGAGATTAGTATCTGCCACTTTGGTAAGAAGCTGATCACATTTTTTCTCCTCATTCAGGGTAGCTAATATATTTTTAAGACATCTGTCTTCTTTTAATACCTTTGCAAACGCAGCCAGTGTGCCGTAAGTAGCAATTTCATAATGCTCCACCTTTTGAGCTGCGGCGATGATTCCTGCGTCCCTTACATTTCCTGCTTCTGTTTCCTCAATGATACTTTTTCCTTCTTCAAGAAGCCCCTGCATCGCATCGCATTTCTTTGCCTGTGCCTTTTTTCCTAGAGCTTTAAAGCAGTCTTCCAGCCTTTCTACCTGACCTTTTGTCTCTGTAATATGTTTGTCGATCGCTTTCTTAAGTTTTTCGCTGGTGGCGTTTTTCATCATGGTAGGTAAAGCCTTTAATAAAGCTTTCTCTGCCCAGTAGATGTCCTTTAACGAATCTTCAAACAAATCCTTCAGTTCTTTGGCGGCATCTTTCTTAGCAGGCGTTTTTTTGGATTTAGCTGCTGTTTTTGCAGATGATTTACTTGCTGCAGCCTTTTTTACGGGAGCTTTCTTTTTTGTTTTAGTTTCCATAATACTATTTTAATGATTTCAGATACGTATCTTCTGCAACTATAAGACCATTTCTCAAAAAATGCTGATTAGTTAGGTGAAAAACGACCAAAATATTTCAATTTCATATCGGTTGGCATTTATTCTGAAGGTTTTATAATAGCTTTATTCCAGATCTGTATTTCTCTTAGGATAAAGAATCAGCCGTATCGACGGGTTATTGGTAATAAACAGCCTGAACCAGTCCAGACCAAGCCTGATTTTGCTTCTGAAAGTAACAAGAGGTAAGATGTGAATAAAAAGCCAGGTAAGCCATGCTACAAAACCTTTAAAAGAAAATTTGGGAAGATCTACCACTGCATTGAATTTCGAAATAATAGCCATACTTCCTTTATCATTATAGCTGAATGCCTCCGGCGTTTTACCTTCTTCAATCCTCACAAAATTTTTGCCAAGATTTTTTGACTGTTGAATAGCCACCTGTGCCAATTGAGGATGGCCCTTAGGAAATTTTTCATCTGAAAATTGGAGACACAGGTCTCCTAATGCATAAATATTATCGGTTCCTTCCACTTTATTATGCTGATCTACCAGAATCCGTCTGCCTTTCCCGATACTTGTGGCCGGAATTCCAGGTGCTTCCCGCCCAATGACGCCCGAAGTCCAGATAAGTGTTTCGGTTTCGATGGTGTTTCCGTCCGATAAAATGACCTTTCCCTCCACATAATCTTTTACAGAAACATTAAGGATAATTTTTACTCCCAGTTTTTCCAGGGTCTCATACGCTGTTTTCTGGGCTACCTTACTCATAGGGCCGAGAAGAGAGGGAAGGGCATCGATCAGGTACAGGTTGGAAAGATTTAGTTTAATCTCAGGATATTCTTTTTTTGCGATATAATTTCCCATTTCTGCAAGCATCCCCGCTAATTCCACTCCTGTAGGCCCTCCTCCTGCGATGACGATATTCTGTAGTTTCTTAGCCTGTCTGATGTCTTTATTTCTGGCCGACTCCTCCAGAGTGAGCAGCATATGATTTCTTAAATAGAGCGCTTCTTCTATACTTTTCATCGGAAGTGAACATCGCTTGACATTTTCCATTCCGAAAAAATTGGATTCGGTACCCATAGCAAGAACCAGATAATCATAGGACAGATCGCCCGTGTCTGTTTTAATGCTCTTTCCGGCAGTATCTACCTCAACAAGGCTGCCCATATGGAAGCTTACATTTTTATAATTTGAAAACAGTCTTCTGAAGGGATAACTGATGTTCGAAGCCTGAATAAATGAAGTTGCAACCTGGTAAATAAGTGGTGGAAAAAAATGATAGTTATTTTTATCAACCAGAGTGATATGAAATCTTTTATCGTTTTTTAAAGATTTGATAAGGTTAATCCCGGCAAATCCTCCTCCGACAATTATAATATGTTTTTTCATAATGATTTATTAATGAATTGGCCTTAAACCAACTTCAAGAATAAGACCAAATTACTGCTATTGAAGGCCTGGTTATTACTTTCATTCGGTGTTTCAGGAATAATTTAACGTACAGCCCGCTTTCAGCCCAATCCCTTTTTATTAACAATAACCATTATGCAGGCTCAGTCAGTCAGATTCCTATTGTCAAAAAATGAAACAGGTAAATGGGAAGCGTTTACTGTTCGATGGCGAATCTCTGAATTTTATTTAACGTTAAAAAAAATCATATAAATTTTAAATTTGTTTAAAATAGGCATGCTTATTGTAAATTATGATGTACACTAATTAAATATTTTAATATGAACAACGAAAACACAGTATCAGTATTAAACGATTTACTGAACATTACAAATGACAGAATTGAAGGATTTTCAAAAGTAGAGGATAAGGTATGGGAAACTCATTCCGCTTTAAAAAGTGATTATGATCAGATGGTTTCACAATCTCAGGTAATGAAAAATGATCTTATTAAGCTGATCACTGAAAAAGGAGGTGAACCTGATAATACGACAAGTACTGCAGGAGCACTTCACAGAACGTGGATTGATGTAAAAAATACATTCACTTCAGATAAAGACGAATCTACCCTTGAAAATGTGGTTTTTGGAGAAAAAGCTGCAATCGACGCTTACCAGGATGCACTGGACAGCGGAAATCTGTGCCCGGAAAGCACAAGAGTAGTATCCGATCATCTACATCATCTGAAAGCTTCTTATAACACCTTCAAAAGTTTAGAAGACATCAAATAAGATAAAAGTAATTTATTGTAAAGAGAGAGTTTTTAACTCTCTCTTTTGCATTTTGTGAAATTAGAGAAACATATGAAAAAAAATGACAGTATTGCTCTGATAGGTGGTGGCCCGGCAGCATTATTTGTGTTCAAACATGTATTATCCGAAAATAAATATCCCCAGAAAATTTTCATATTTGAAAAAAACAGCAGGCTGGGAGCGGGAATGCCTTACAGTACATGCGGATCCAATAAGGAACATGTAGCCAATGTTTCCGCTAACGAGCTTCCTGACCTCTATGAAAGTTTTTCGGATTATCTTCAACGGAAGCACATTCATGATTATCCGGGATTTATGATCTCGCGTAAATTCAATGAATATCAGGTTATTCCAAGACTGTTGCTGGGCGATTATCTGGAGGAGCAATTCAGGAATTATATAAACAAAGCCATACGGGCAGGCATTAAGGTCATAGTCTGTACTGAAACAAAAGTTCTGAATATTATTAAAAAAGCAGATCAAGAGGAGTTTTCAATTATTACCGACAGAGAAAATACAGTCGTGGGTAAAGTGATTATCTGTACAGGACACCATTGGCCCAAAAGGCACGAAGAAATAGTGAAGGGATGGTATGATTCTCCGTATCCGCCGTCAAAATTCACCGGACAGACAGATTTTCCCGTAGCCATACGCGGAACCTCACTAACTGCCGTCGATGCGGTGAAAACATTGGCCCGTCTTAATGGGGAATTTGTATCGAAAAACGATGAACTTGAATTCAAAATTGATGAAAATAGTAAAAATTTTTCGCTTACTCTTTTTTCCAGGAACAGTTATCTGCCTGCATTGCGGTTTCATTCCGAGGGAAGCTCCTATTCAGAAGGCTGGATCATGTCGCCGGATGAGATATACGAATATAAAGAGCGCCACCAGGGATTTGTAGATTTGGAATATGTATATGATCGCCATTTTAAACAACCCCTCAGACAAAGAAACGAAAATTTCTACCATAAGATCAAAGATCTTACGATTGAACAGTTTGTGGAAAAAATGCTCAGTATCAGGGAGGAACTCGATAGTTTTGAGCTTTTTAAAGCTGAATATAATGAGGCCCGAAAATCCATCAGCAGACATGAAAGTATAGCCTGGAAAGAAGTTTTATCAGCATTCAGCTACGCCATTAATTATCCTGCCAAGCACTTCTCGGCAGAAGATATGCTGAGGCTGAAAAAAACACTGCATCCTCTTATTTCCGTTATTATTGCGTCTCTTCCACAGGATTCATATAAAGAGATTATTGCACTGTATAATGCAGGAATAATACAGCTCGTAAGCGTAGGTGATGAGTGCCATATAGAACCACATGATGATGAAGGAGGAATTTTTCACTACAAAGATAAAGAAGGAAATGAGAAGTCCGAACATTATAAACTATATATAGATGCGATCGGGCAGCAGCCTGTTCAGTTTAATGATTTCCCTTTTCAGGGGCTTCGCGACGGCGGTTATATAAGCTCCGGGTACCTCAGATTCAACGATAACAGGACCGGCTACTCGGAATATAGGAAAAACAGTACAGACATTCTGAACCTCAGTCCGGAAAACTACTATCTGAGAGTGGACGGCCTTAATATCAATGATAATTTTCAGGCATTGGATCATTACGGGAAAGCTACCGAAAACCTGTTTATCATGTCCGTCCCATTGATCGCAGGACTGAATCCTGATTATTCAGGTCTCGATTTTTGCGATACGGCAGGCAGGAGAGTCGCAAAAGCGATATAAAATCTTCGGATCACAAATTATTCAGCTGTTTAATAGTGTAAAGAACACCGATTGGCAGAGGATTTGTTTATTACAATAAAAATCACCATTATGAACAACAAAGTTAAAATAGCATTAGCAGTACTTACGGGGTCTGCCATTGTACTTGCCTTCAGAAAGGCTAAAAAAAATAAGGAAGAATTATTTACGGCACCAGATGGGATAAGCTACCGCAAAGATCAGATTTACCGCACGTTTGAAGGGGATCTGTATAAAAACGGTAAGAAGTTCCATTTTAATGTCCCGGAAACTCAGCCTGAAAATAACCTTAAAACTCTAAGTGAGGACTCAGGAAATGTCATCAATAACTATGATTCGCAGATCAAAGAGGTCAATTATCATCAGAAGGGCGCCCGACATCAGTAAATCTTTACGAAACTCCTGTAGAAGGCTGCTACAAACAGATTTTTTTTAAATTTACTGTTCTTTAAAAGGTTTATGGCATAACTTCTGATATAGAGTAGATACACTATAAATCATATATTATGTCGTTGAAAATTAAAGTAGCATTCTGTACACAATGCAAAGGATATCGTTCATCAACTCCTGAAGGTAAAATATCGGTTAACCATCCGGAATTTATTGATCACTTCTTTTACCATGGTGAGCCATGGGTTACATTGGATAGTGATACTTTCGAGAGATGCAGCAGTGATGAAAATGTAGATGTACGGACGGTTGCCCTTGAAAAGCATGCGGAAAATGATAAAATATACTGTCATTGTCAGAAAGAGAATAGTGTACTGAAATTGATCTATCCCGGGTATGAAGCGAAGGAAATAATCGAGCGGTTTGAAGTGGAGACAGATCCCTATTTTAAAGACCTTTATTACACAGCCCGTAATTTTCACGGATTACATTCTCTTCACGGAAAGAATAACGGTTTAGGAATTACCGGATGAGTAAATCATTACTTTTATATCCGGTATAATACACAATTTATGTAAATCTTTGTTATTGCTAAATAAAATAGAACCCAACTTAGGGTTCTATTTTTATTGGTAATCAATAGGACTAAAAGAGATTTTCAAGCTATTTCGTTTCGTCTTTTTTGAAACTTACTACTTCATAGTCATCATCAGCAGTATATTTCTGACAGCTTTCATCGCTAAAGGCCTCCGGATCTTTTAAAAAGTCTTCTATGTATTTTGTACTGTCATCCGTATTGGATGGCGTAATAATGATGTGGTAATTTTGCAGTACAATTTCATCCGCATTCTGAACAGATTCTTTCTTATGCTTTACAGCTTCGTCGTATTTCATAGTATATATTATTGATTTAAATTTCCTTTACCGTAACAATTATTCTAGATATGGAACATGAAGAAACTATGCCAATATATACTTAGTTTTAAAAGATATATTAAATATCTACGACTCTCTGCAGATATGCCTCAAATGAAGCTTACGATTAAAACCGGAGGAGTAAACTTGATTAATCTTATACTAATGCAGCAGATTTCCGTAATCCATTTATACAATAGAAGTTAGCAGTCTCCTAATACGAATTTACAGTAGTTTTTCGATTGTTTTAATCTTCTGAAAATATTTCATACTGCATAATATTAAAATTTAACAAATTTTAATAAATACTAATCAACTGGATAACAGAGGCTTATAAAATTACAATTTTTATCACTAAAAAAATAGTTGTTTTAGTGATTTTTATTTCTACATTTGTATAACTAATTAATTAGTGATATCAATTTTACGTCGATTGTTGTCATCAATAAAGATAAAAATAAACGGGATATGAAAATTCAGACCTTAACGAAAGCAGAGGAGCAGGTAATGCAGTATTTATGGAAACTCAAAAAAGGATTTCTGAAAGATGTCCTGGATCTTTATCCTGAACCTAAGCCGCATACCAATACAGTATCTACGATATTAAAAGTATTGAAGGATAAAGAATTTGTAGATTATAATGTATATGGAAGACAGCACGAATATTTCCCCCTTATTTCTAAGGAACAATATTCGGGAAAAACGATGAAGAGCCTTGTAAAAAACTATTTTAAGGGCTCTTATAAAAGTGCCGTTTCATTTCTGGTGGAAAAAAATGAAATGACTGTAGAGGATCTTGAAATGCTGTTAGACGAACTCAAAAAGAAAGACTAGTCATGGAAGCAATTCTGTATTTCGGAAAAGTAATACTATGTTCCGGTGTAATGTTTCTGTACTATCAGTTGTCTTTAAAAGACAGGACATTTCATCATTATAACAGATTTTATTTGCTATCTGCTCTGTTGATATCGCTGCTGCTTCCTTTGATAAAGGTAGAAGACTTCACCATCGAGGTAAGTGGTGACTGGTATAAACTGATAGACCATGTACAGAATTTTAACATCCATAAAAAAGATAACAATGATTACATTTATTTTCAGAGTATTTTTTCAGCTTTGGGATTGGTTTCTCTCTATTTTGTAGGAAAATTCATTTTTGGGGTCTTTAAGATTCATAAGCTTAAGAGGCAGTTTCAAAAAGAAAGTTTTAACGGTATTAACTTTTACCGTACCAACTTATCGGAAGCGCCATTCTCTTACTTTAAAAACCTTTTCTGGAAGAATTCCATTATGCTGGATTCGGAAGTAGGGGCGCAGATTTTAAAGCATGAAATGGTACACATTGAGCAGCGACATTCATTGGATAAGATCATGATCGAGATCATTACCTCTGTTTTCTGGTTCAATCCTTTTTTTCATATCATTAAAAAAGAAATTAATTTAATTCACGAATATCTGGCTGATAAAAAAGCCGTAAAACAATCGGACACAAAAGCATTTGCGCAGATGCTTTTAGCAAGCCACTTTTCCGGAACACAGTTGCCTGCGACCAGTCCGTTTCTAAGTTCAAACCTTAAAAAAAGACTTAAAATGTTACAAAAGCCTAAAACCCAATTCGGATATGCGCGTAGAATTTTTGCGTTACCGGTATTATTTTCAGTAGCCTTTGCCTATCTGGTAAATGCTAAGAATACGGAAATTAAAGAAACGAATACGGAGATTGAGAAAGCTGTTTTTCAGATTCACGGGAAAAACAAAATAAAACAGGATACCATCACTCCGGAGCCGTCAAAACAGGATGCTGTGGTAACTCCGAAATATAAAAGAGCGGATGATGACAAAAAGATTGCTGATCTCAACAGAAAAATCCAAGAGCAGAGTAAAGCTCTCAAAAATTTCAGTCCTGAAAGTAAGGAGTACAGTAAAAGTCTTGAAGAAATAGGGAAGTTATCCGGTGAAATAGGGAAAATTGCCAGTTCTCAGGATTTTCTTAAATCTGCAATGGTCATTCGGATGGATGGCAAAAATGTGAATATCAATGATTATTTCAAATCTAAAGAATGGAAAGATAAAGTAAAAGGATTGGAAGAAATGAACATCTATATGCCGGATATTCCTGAAATAAATATTGATTTCCCGGATGCTCCACCGCCGCCGCCAGGCTATCCGGATGCTCCCAAAGCACCCGACGCATCGAGGCTGAAAGTATATAAATTTAAGGACATGAAGGATATGAAGTGGACTCCTGAAGCCGATATGGTTTACAGATCAGCCGAACAGGCAAAAGGATCTGCTGCCAGCATAAAGAAAAGAGCCGAACTCGACCGGAAGAGAGCAAAATTAGATCAGAAAAGAGCAAAACTGGACGGGCAGAGGGCGAAGCTGGAAGCTGAAAGAAGAGTTCTGGAAGGGGATCGCGGCAGGGTGTATATGTACGGGAACAATACATTCAAAAATTTTCCTGATGATCAGTTTAAAAAAATCAACACCAATTATAATTATACGATGAACAGTGATAAAAAAGCCATTATCCTTTCGAGTATAAACAATATGAACGGTGATGATATGAAGATTTTTATTGACGGTAAAGAATCTACCAAACAGGAAATGGATGCTTTGAAACCGGACCAGATATCTTCTGTTACCGTAAATAAAAATTCGACAAACGGAGGTGCAGTAACAGGTAAAATTCAGATTCAGACCAAAAAATAAGTTCCAACCGGCTTTGTCTGTATAAAAGATTACACGGACAAAGCCATTTTAAATTAAAACCATGAAAAATATTCTATTTCTTTTAATCTTCCTGAGCATGTTTGCTGATGCACAGGTCAACCGGTTTTATTACGACTATAGATTTATTCCCGACTCCAATCATAAAGAAGATGTAAAAAAAGAAATGATGTATCTGGATATCGACGAAAAAGGATCCATTTACTACAGCAGAGACCGGTTTATAGCAGACTCCACATCCATGGCAGATATCCGCAGGCAAATTAAAAGCGGTTCAGGAAGCCTTAATGTTACCAGAAACGAAAGGGCAGGGCAGGTATCTTATAAAGTGACTAAAGAATATCCCGAGTTTAAAACCTTCCTTTTTACAAGGGTTTCTATGGACCTGTATAAAGTAAAAGAGGATCAGAAACCGGAATGGAAAATCCTTGCGGAAAAGCAGAAAATCGGGGAATACGATACTCAGAAGGCAACTACCACTTACGGGGGAAGAGAATGGATCGCCTGGTTCAGTACAGCGATTCCCTTTCAGGACGGTCCCTATAAATTTTACGGACTTCCGGGGCTCATCGTAAAGCTTGAAGATACAACGGGAAGTCACATCATGACTTTGGTCGGAAACAGGAAAATAGATAGTCCGGTAGTGGAGACGGAATCCGGAATAACGGGAAATTTAAAAATTGTGGGAATTGGCGGAAAAGAACTGGAAATAAGCAAAGATCAGTACCGAAAAGTCTGGAAAGCCTATGTGAATGATCCGTCAAAAAATATGAGAGAAATGATGATGAGAAACAGCGGGGGCGATAACACAAAAATGTCCTTTAAGGTAAAAACTTCAGACGGAAAGGAAATTTCAGATCCTAGTCAGATGTTCAGAGAGATGGAGAAAAAAACGAAAGAATCTTTAGCTAAAAATAATAATCCGATAGAACCGGATCTGGTAAAATAATCATAAATTTTAATATAATGCAGGATGAACGTCATGGTCATCCTGTTTTCTTTTTTATATATTTAAGAATAAATTATCTACTTATGACAGAAAAAGAAAAATGTGCCGCCGGGCTCTTGTACGATGCAAATTACGATCAGGAACTTATTAATGAAAGAATTGTATGCAAAGATCTATGTCTGGAATATAATGGTTTGAAAAATTCTGACACTCAGAAAAGAGAAGAACTTATTAAGAGGATCGTTGGTAAAACAAAAGATAATATTTGTATAGAGCCTTCCTTCTGGTGTGATTACGGCTATAATATAGAAGTCGGAGAAAACTTTTATGCCAATCATAATCTGGTGATTCTGGACTGTGCGCCGGTGAAATTCGGGAATAATGTTTTTATCGGTCCCAATTGCAGTTTCTATACAGCCGGACATCCTTTAGACGCACAACGAAGAAATGAAGGACTTGAATATGCACATCCCATTACTGTGGGTGATAATGTATGGCTGGGCGGAAATGTCGTGATCCTTCCGGGAATTTCAATAGGGAATAACTCCGTCATAGGTGCAGGAAGTGTTGTAACAAAAAATATTCCTGACAATGTAGTGGCTGTGGGTAATCCATGCAGGGTTGTAAAAAATATAACAGAAGAGAACTGATACAGGTAAGCGGATCTGCTGAATATAAATTCCCCCGAAACAAAGTTTCAGGGGAATTTATAATTTATCATTAAAATTTAGGCAAGTTTCTGAGAATCTGCAACGAACTGCGCCAAACCGCTGTCGGTAAGAGGATGTTTTAACAGACTCAAGATCGGAGGAAGCGGAGAGGTGATCACATCAGCGCCGATTTTTGCACAGTCGATAATATGCATTGAATGACGGATCGAAGCTGCTAAAATTTCAGTTTCATACATATAATTATCAAAAATCAATCTGATTTCCTGGATCAGGTTTAATCCGTCAGTTGAAATATCATCAAGTCTTCCCAGGAAAGGAGAAACATAGGTTGCCCCCGCTTTAGCTGCCAGGAGTGCCTGTCCCGGAGAGAAAATTAAGGTACAGTTTGTTTTTATTCCCTTGTCGGAAAAATATTTTAAAGCTTTGATTCCGTCTTTGATCATGGGAATCTTAACTACAATATTCGGGTGAATGGCTGCCAGTTCATCCCCTTCTTTGATCATTTCTTCGTAAGTTGTTGAAAGTACTTCAGCAGAAATATCACCGTCTACGATTTCGCAAATGGCCTTATAGTGGTTTCTGATTGCCTCAGCGCCCTGGATTCCTTCTTTTGCCATTAATGAAGGATTCGTTGTTACCCCATCCAGAATTCCCAGATCTTTCGCCTCCTTGATTTGCTCTAAATTAGCCGTGTCAATAAAAAATTTCATTTGTTTACAGATTTATTTTTACAAAGATAATCATTCCTTTCTGAGTGGGAAATTTTTTAATTTTAGTTATGAGTTATGAGTTATGAGTTATGAGTTATGAGTTATGAGTTAGAAGGTATTAAGATTGATGTGCTACTTTCGGTATATAGCTAAAAAAGATCCGGAAATTTCCGGATCTCTGTTTTATGAATTTAAAGTTTTATTAAGTTTTACAGCGTCCTGGTTGGTAGGATCATATTCTACTGATTTGGCGATATGCTGTTTAGCTTTAGCCGGATCAGTAGTCTGTTCCGAGAAAGCTAAATAGAAATAGGCATACGCCAGGTTTTTCTTATTTTGCTCGATCTCTTCAGGTTTCACAGTGGCAATATACTTTTCATAGGCTAATTTTGCATTGGCATCATCTTTAGCCGACTGATAGGCATACGCCTGGCTGTAATATGACGGAGCCCAGTCTGGTAGAAGTACCGATATCTTTTTCCATGTTTCTACGGCATTGGTCCAGTCTGCAGATTCCTGATAGGCACCTGCCAGTTTAGCTAATGATTCTGTATCTTTGGGATTAGCTTCGATTTGTTTCTTAAGACCTTCGATCGTAGAGTTACCGGTTGTCTGAACTGTTGCTGCCGTTGTAGCTGTATTGGTTGTCGTGTCCGTTTTGGTGGTTTGCGCATTGGCAAAACCCGCGGTTCCTACTAGTATCAAACCTAAAAAAAGGTTTCTCGTATGCATTTTAGTCATTTTCATATTCTTATATTTTTCAATTCGGTAGTTTAAAATTCAATAATAATTCCATAATGACTCAGATTTTAGAACCTTTAAGGTTTTTTAGAAAATATTAACGGATACAGAATTTATTTTATCTTAATTTTTGATTCGTGCAGGTTTCACTTATCTTTGTTACTCAACTATTCTAATCAATATATTTTATATGAATATTATATTAGCCTCAACATCCACTCTTTTCGGGGGAGAATATCTGGAATACCTGAGAGAAGAATTGATCAGATTGTACAAAGGCATAGATGAAATACTTTTCGTTCCGTTTGCAAGACCCGGTGGAATATCTCATGACGAATATACCGCAAAGGCCCGGACGTTCTTTGAAACCATCAACATCAAAGTGACAGGTCTTCATGAATTTGAAGATAAAGCAGAAGCTCTGAATAATGCCCAAGGTTTTTTTACGGGGGGTGGGAATACCTTTTTACTGGTAAAAACTTTACACGAGGAAGGGCTGATGTCTGTTCTGAAGAAGAACGTTGAAAGCGGAAAACCATACCTCGGATGCAGTGCGGGAAGCAATATTGGCGGGCAAAATATGAAAACGACAAATGATATGCCGATTGTTTACCCTCCGAGTTTCGACTGTATGGGACTGGTGCCTTTTAATTTAAATCCACATTATCTCGATCCCAATCCTGATCTGAAACATAATGGGGAAACCCGTGAAACCCGGATCAGAGAATTTTTGACCCAGAACGATCTGAAAGTGGTAGGACTTCGCGAAGGAAACTGGATCAGAAGAAAAGGTGATCAAATAACCGTTGAAGGCAAAGAACTGACCCGGATTTTTGAGAAAGATAAAGCGCCTTACGAGATCGAAGCAGGCAGTGTCATCGAGTAGATATGAAAAGTTCTGTACGGATCTATTAGCTGACTTTTTATATTTTAATTAATTTTAATCGGTGCTTCGACAGGCTCAGTATGACAAAGCTGAAAAGTGCGTCCTGTCTCTGAATGCTCCTGCATAAACATCCTCAACTATTACGCAAACAAATTCAATGAAAAAAACAGTTGCTGTCCTTACCCTGTCCACCCAAATATTTTTTGCCCAGAATATTACCCAGAAGCTTGATGAAGCGACAAAGAATCTGATCAATTCTTCCGGAGCATTGTCTTCCAGTGTTTCTTTTTATGTAGCCGATGAAAATGGAAACCCGATCTACGATTATCAGGGAAATAAAGGGCTCTCTACGGCTTCTACCCAAAAGATATTCACTGCTGCCGCAGCTTTGGAAACGCTGGGTAAAGATTACACCTATCAAACAATTTCAGGATATTCCGGAACGATCTCGGGAGGTCAGCTGAACGGAAATCTTATGATCAGTTCAAATGGTGATCCTACCTTAGGAAGCTGGAGATATGATTCATACAAACCGGAAGATTTTAAGAAAAAATTACTGGAAGCTGTAAAAAAATCCGGAATCAAAACAATCTCCGGAGATCTGGTCGTTGATGATTCATATTTTGACCATCAGACCATTCCGGGTGGCTGGCCTTGGGATGATCTCGGGAACTATTATGGTGCCGGGGTCTGGGGAATCAACTGGCGGGAAAACCAGTTTGATATCCATATTAACGGAACAGATTTTAAAAGCTTTTCTTATCCACTGGAGGGAGTACAATGGCTGAATGACCTGAAAACAGGCGGCAGCTCTGACCAAAGCCTTATTTTTACAGCTCCTCATTCGCAGGTGGCATTAATCAACGGGACTTTACCTGCCGGTAAAACAGTTACCGTGTCGGGAGCTGCTCCAAATCCGCCTTTGCAACTGGGAATGGAAGTAAAACAGTGGCTTAAAGAATCGGGAATTGAGTTTTCAGGAAGGGTAGTCACCAGCTCTCAGCTGGAGATCGAAGGAAAACGGCCCGTCATACTTTCGGGAGATCATACGATTCTTACCTATCAGTCGCCCACACTGGATAAAATTGTATACTGGTTTTTAAGAAAAAGCATCAATTTATATGGTGAGACACTCATTAAAACCTTAGGAAAAGAAAAGAAAGGCAATCCCGGATTTAAAAGCGGAGTTGCTTTCCTGAAAGAATTCTGGAAAGGAAAGGGAATTAATGCAAATATGATCAATTTTGCAGACGGCAGCGGGCTTTCGCCACAGAATTATGTTGCCGCAAAAGCAGAAGTCCAGGCATTACTTTATGCTCGGAAGCAATCATGGTTCGAAGCCTATTATGACGGTTTCCCTACGCAGGATAACGGGATGAAAATGAAAAGCGGAACCATGAGAGACACCAAATCATTTGCAGGATATCATACGGCTAAAAACGGACAGAAATACGTATTTTCGATTATTATCAATAACTATCAGGGAAGCGGAAGTACCGAATTGCAGAAAATCCTGAATGTTTTAAAATAAATTATTTTGAGGAAATCCATCTTTGCCAGGCTGAATAACTGGATTATTTTTACTTTAATGACGATTGTGGTGTTAACGATTGTTATTGCCTCTACCATTCTGATCAATTTTTTACGTAAGGAAGAGATCAAAAGGGTGGATATTCTGGTCAGTGCCCTGAAATTTCAACAGGAAGTACAAAGTCCCAATCTGGAAGTGCAGGCCCTGCTTCTGCAGATCTACAGTTCCAATACGACCATTCCGCTGATCATTTTAGATCAGAACAACCAGATTATCGAGCATAAAAATATTCCCCAGGATGTCGGAGATCATCCGGAAGCAATAAGAGCCCTGGCCAACAAAATGGCTAAGAGTTACGCTCCAATTGAAATTGAACTGGTAAAAGGAAATAAACAGATTGTTTTTTATGACAATTCTCCCTTGCTGAATAACCTTCAGTATTCCCCTTTTATACTGGGCTTTTTTATCCTCTGCTATTTTCTTTTTTCCTTCTGGTTCTTACGGACGATCAAAAAAACAGATGAGGGCTACCTTTGGGCAGGTCTGGCAAAAGAAACAGCACACCAGATCGGCACTCCGCTGTCTTCGATGATCGGATGGATGGAAATCATGAAGCTGGATACGCCTGATTCTGAAGGTGTACATGAAATGGAAAAAGATATAGAGAGACTGCGTACCATATCGGAGAGGTTCTCTAAGATCGGTTCTGTACCTGAGCTCAATGATACCGACTTTAATAATACGATCCGGGAAAATTATGATTACTTAAAGACCAGAATATCCAGGAAAATAAATTTCGGACTCCATCTACCCAATGATAAAATTCTGGTTCCGCACAATAAAATACTGATGAGCTGGGTGATAGAAAATCTGGTTAAAAATGCGGTGGATGCTATGAAGGGAGAAGGGGCGATCTCGATGTCTGTTCTGGAAAGAAATAAAAATATTGTAATCGAAGTGCAGGATACCGGAAGCGGAATGACAAAACAACAGGCAGTAAACGCCTTTAAACCGGGTTATTCGACTAAAAAGAGAGGCTGGGGACTTGGATTGTCACTCGCCAAGAGAGTCATCAAGGAATATCATAACGGTGATATTAAAATTGCGCAGACCGAAGTAGGAAAGGGGACGACTTTCCGGATAACGATCAGGAAAGCATAAAAAAAGTTTTCATGTGAGATTATATTATTCTCCAAATAAAAAAGCGGGGAAATTTCCCCGCAGATTATCTTCTTGTTATGATGTTATTTTTTGCCAGTCAGCCACTGAGTCTGTAATTTCAGTTCTGCCGGAGTAGGACTGGATTTGTACTGCAGTGTTTCTACCGTCAGTTTATCTAACACCGCTTTTCCCTTGAGATCGATTTTCTCAGTTTTGGCGCCGTTTTTTCTTAAGACGGTAACGGTCACATTCTGACCATCCTTGATGGTTTTTGCATATTCTATAAAAGCCTGTACGTTTTTGATATCAATGGTCTTACCATCCAGTGCTGCCACCTCATCTGTAATCTTGAATCCGATACTTTTAGAAAATGGAGACAGTGCTGAGCTTTCGTCAAAGACAAAGGTGTTGTTCTTTTCATTGTATCCGGTCTGGTTAGGATCTTTGACAAACCAGAAAATAGGAGGTGTTTCCTGCTTTTTGATTTCTACTCCCACCTGATTAAGATAGTCTGCATACGGAGTCGGCTGATTCCCTGCAATATATTTAGTGTAAAAATCCTTAATTTGCGGATATCCCGTAACCGTTACCAGTTCATCGATCAGCTTATCATCTTTAAAAGGTTTATTTTCCCCGAATCTCTGGGACAGTTTTCTGATCATATCACGATACCCCATTTCACCATTGGACAGCTTTCTAAGCTCAATATCAAGACACATGGTTAAGAGGGTTCCCTTTTCATAGACATTACGGTACTGGTCTTTATAAGGTTCTTTCAGGATGTTTTTGCTCATGACCGTGAATGGCATGGTGTCATCGTAGTTCTTTGAATTGGTTATTTTTTCGTTGATTCTTTGTAAAAACTCATCCTTGTCGATTAATCCCTCCTGAATCTGGAACAGATTGGCAAAATATTCTGTTCCTCCTTCATACATCCACAAGTGCTGAGACATTTTCGGATCTGCATAATCGAAATAGTGAATTTCTTCGGAATGGGTTTTCAGAGGATTTACCGTATGAAAAAATTCGTGGGAAACAACGTCTGTCAAAGTTTTGTCAATGGCATCTTTCGGCATCATTTCAGGAAGCACAACGCTGGTGGATTCATGATGCTCCAATGCTCCGAAACCTTTGATCTGAGGTCCGTCCGTACCTGCAAGATAAAGCATGATCGCGTATTTCTTATTGGTGTTCATATCCCCTAAGAACTTCTTCTGGGCCATCACCATTTTTTCTAAATTATCTTTAAAATCGGCAGCTTTATATTTTCCGGATGGTGAATACACGCCCAGTACCAGATCCATTCCTCCTGCATTGAAAGTGATGTAGTCAGGTTTGGTGTACATTAACGGAGAATCGGTCACTTTTGCATAATTAGCCAGGGTATACGTGTCAGTAGCATCGGATTTATCCTGATCGACCAGTGCTGTCGTTCCGTAGAAGTCAGCAGGTTTCCGGATCACCAACTGATAAGGTACATCCTGCATCTGATCAATATATCCGACAAATCCATGCGTGTTGACCAGATAGACTTTTCCCTGTTCGATATCTGTTCCCGACGGAGAAAATACAGCTTTATGTTTGGAAGTGTCCATTTCTTCATCAAAACTGTCATTAACCAAGTAAGTCACTTTCGTTAAGTTCTGTGCATTTTTTAAAACGTACGTATTGTCGTTAACTTTGGTATAGGTTAGCTCTTTTCCTTTATTATCATAAAACTTAATCCCTTCGACGAACCTTCCGTAATCGTCTTCTGAATAGGTTCCGGGAACCGTTTTTGGAAAATGGAATTTTACATCACCGGATTTCATCTTTGGAAATTCCATGGTAACGGCTACTTTATCATCTTTTACGTTCACCAGGTCAATCGTCGTCCTGATCGATTGGGCGTTTGATGCAAAAGCAGCCAGAATTCCTACGCTAAGTGCTATTTTTTTCATTGATTTTTGAATTATACTTAAATAGTTGTTGTAAAGATGATTTTGTTACGAACCATCGTATTAAATTTTTCTTAAAATTGTGAAAGATTAATGCAGTGAACTAAAAAAGGCAGCTTCATGGAGCCACAAATCTGCCTTTTTTCTTCAATTACTGTACTTTTTTATAATTGATATAATAATTCCTGTTGAATGTCACCGGCGTTCCCTTTTTAAGCTTTACCGTCTGCCACTGTTCAGTCGGATTAATGATCTGTTCACCATTAATCCGGATAGGGAGCTTCAGATCTTTAACTATATGCGTATATCTGAATTTCAGCGTTTCCCCTTTTTGAGAATATTCCAGCGTCGGAATTTTTACAGTCCTTAAATACTGATTAAAGACACCTGAAAAATCAATCCCGGATTTTTTGTTAATATAATTTTCTATCTGTTCGGTCGTAACCGTCTGATGATAAAAGTCTTTGCTCAGACCTCTCAGAATCTGTCTGAATTTTTCATCATTATTAATCACCTGCCGGATTGTATGGAGCATACTGGCTCCTTTAGGATACATATCGCCACTGCCTTCGTTTCTAACTCCGTACTTCCCGATGACAGGCACATCATTTTCAATTTTATTTCTAAGCCCGATGGCATAAGTTTCTGCGGACTTTTTATCCATATACTTTTCGGTGAATAGCACTTCGGAATACATGGTAAAGCTCTCATGAATCCACATATCTGCCTGATCTTTCGCTGTAATATTGTTGGCAAACCACTCATGGCCGCTTTCATGAATAATAATATAATCCCAGTTCAGACCAATCCCGGTTCCGGAAAAATCGGTTCCCCGATATCCGTTCTGGTAGCCGTTTCCATAAGCTACATTACTCTGATGCTCCATTCCCAAATATGGTGAATCTACAAGTTTATAAGAATCTTCATAAAAAGGATAAGGACCAAACCAGTATTCAAATGCCGAAAGCATCGGTTTTACCTGTTGGAACTGTTTTTTTGCTTTCTCCAAATTATAATCCAGCACCCAGTAATCCAAATCCAATCGGCCTTTCTCTCCCTGAAAAGTATCTTTGAAATTCACGTATTTTCCGATATTCGGGATGATAGAGTAGGCATTGATAGGGTTTTTAACTTCCCAGGTATAAATTGTTTTGTTTCCATCCGTTTTTTTTCCGGTTAATCTTCCGTTTCCGACTCCCACCAGATCTTTTGGAGTAATAATTTTCATAACCATACCATCATCAGGCTCATCACTCCAGATATCTTTTGTCGGAAGCCATACAGAAGCTCCGATTCCTTCATCAGCAACACTCATCCACGGATTTCCGTTCTCATCTTTGGTGAAAACCCAGCCGCCATCCCAGGGAGCATTTTTTGCGATGAGAGGATTTCCGGAATAGGTGACATCAAGGGTGTATTTTTCTCCTTTTTTAAAACTTTTTTTAGTTTTTATCCAAATAAAATCACCTTCCTGCCTGAATTCGGTGACAGGGAAATTGGCCTTCACCTGATCGGCTTTCATCGGCTGTTGAAGATCAATCTGAAAAGTCGGATCAGTAACGTCTTTTACGATTTCGAAACTGATTTTGTTATTTCCTTTAATGCTCTTACGATCAAAATCAGGCTCTACAGACAGATCATATTTTTTTACATCCCAAAAATTACGGAATGCGGTGTTGGAACCTTTTAAAGTGTCCTGCCGGGTGAATGATTTATCTTTTTCGAAGAATTGTCCGAAAACCAGTCCCGATGCAAATAAAAGGGTATATGACAGCTTTTTCATTTGAAATTAATTATTCTTTTCAAAAATAGAAAATTTATGATTGTAATCAGGCAAAACACTAAAATATAATACCTATAGGATTAAAACAAAGCCGGGATCTTTCGCTATACCACAAAACCGAAAGTTATTTATTTAAACTGATCCATGCCTTCCTGTAATGAGCGTTTAAAGTGACCCCATTGACAGAGGCTTTTTAATCTTTTCGATTACTCTCGACAAAAAAATCCCGCAAAAAAATCTGCGGGAATATAGAGTATTCTTTAATTTTTAAATTTACTGCTTGACGGCGGGAAGATTTCCTGCGGCTTTCTGCACCCTTTTATACGTGTATGCACACATCAAGATGCTGAATTCATATAATAATAAAAGCGGAAAGGCTGCCATCATCATGCTCAGTACATCGGCTGGAGTTATGATTGCGGCTACGACCATAATAAGAACGATCGCATGTCTGCGGTAAGTTCTCATAAACATCGGCGTTAAAATTCCAATGCCTGTCAGGAAATAAATAAGAACAGGGAAAAGAAAAATGGCCCCCATCCCTAAAACAACCTGTAAAAACAGAGTTGTATAATCACTCAAGTCATAAAGAGGAACAATAATATCTGATATCTTAAAAATAACTCCGAAATTAACAGCAAAAGGCAGAATTAAGTAATATCCGCACAAAACTCCGGTCATGAATAATATCCAGACCGCATTAATGATAAATATCGAGTTTTTTCTTTCTTTCGGATGCAGGGCAGGGCTGATAAACCGCCAGAGCTCCCAGACAATATAAGGAAAAGCAGCCACCATACCTCCGAAAATAGAAACCGCCATCATGACATTAAACTGCTGATAAAGCTTGCTGGCACGTACCGGAAAATCTTTGGGAAGATGAATGCTGTTTTCTCCTAAAAGCATTCTGGAAAAGTGATTGACAAGCTCAAAAGTAGGAAAATCATTTCTCGTGGGACCAAAGAAAATATGATCCATAATCCAGTTGATATTAAATCCGACAATAAATGCCGCCACAACAATAGCAAGAATCGAGCGGATGAGGTGACCTCTTAATTCTCCAATATGTCCAAGAAAGGACATGTCTTTACCTTCACTCACAGAATAATATTTTTAAGGCTTCAAATTTATGAAATATTTAAAGAAGTTAGAGGATAGAATCCAGAAGTTAATTTTATTGTATGGCATAGCTCCTGATGATCCTGCTTTGCTGGCTCTTTATCTCTGAATTCTAATTAATTCCTTCATCCAGTAACTTATGCAGATCGATAATCCCGAAATATTTTCCGTTTTCGGTAACGATGAGCTGACCGATATTATTATCTTTTAAAATCTTCATGGCTTCCTTTGCCAATGTATTTCTTTCCACTGTCTTAGGATGGGAAGACATAATGTCTTTTGCAAGGACCTTGGTTACATCATCCCCTTTCATCAGCATTCTTCTCAGATCTCCGTCTGTGATCACCCCAATGATCTCATCACCATTGGTTACCACTGTGATCCCGTGTCTCGAGGCACTGATCGAAATGATAACATCTCTCACGGGAGCATCTTCCGTGACCTGAGGTTTTTGCGAAGACAGAAAATCATCAACTTTCGAGATCAGGTTCTTTCCTAAACTTCCCCCGGGATGAAATTTTGCAAAATCATTGGCTTGGAAATCATTCATTTCCATTAAAGAAACGGCTAAAGCGTCTCCCAAAGCCATCTGTAAGGTCGTTGAACTGGTAGGAGCCAGCTTATTCGGACAGGCTTCCATATCTACATGAGTATCTAAAATAACTTCAGAAAATTCTGCCAGTTTGCTGTTTTTATTTCCGGTCATTCCAATAAGCGCAGAAGAATATTCTTTCAGATAAGACACGAGGTTTACAATCTCAGGAGAGTTTCCGGAATTGGAGATACATAAAACCACATCCTGTTTCTGGATGACACCCAGATCTCCGTGGATGGCTTCCGATGCATGTAAAAACTGGGACGGAGTACCGGTAGAGTTCAGGGTGGCCACGATTTTATTGGCCACATGGGCAGATTTTCCGATGCCTACAATGATTAATTTTCCTTGTGCATGGTGTATGATTTCAACGGCTTTTACAAAATCTTCGTCAATTCTGTTTTTTAATTTTTCAAGTTCCGAAATTTCTATTTCTAAAGTGCTTTTTGCTATTGAAATGATCTTGGCTTTTTCCATTTTAATTTTATAGGGTATACAAAAAATCTCTTAAAAAATGTTATATTTTAAAAACAATATTTAATATAAATTTTATTTTTAATAAATTCGTTCGCTTTTATTTTAAGCAAAAAAGTTATAACTTTGGGTGAGATGCAAATTTAGCAATAGAAAATTAGATGAGCGCAAAAAAAGCCAATTTATCAGGCGAATTGAAAAAATATTTCGGGTTTTCTACTTTTAAAGGACAGCAAGAAGAAATTATAGAAAACCTGTTAGAGGGAAAGGATATATTTGTCTTAATGCCTACCGGAGGTGGTAAATCCTTATGCTATCAGCTTCCGGCACTTATTTCCGAAGGTACGGCCATCGTCGTTTCACCACTGATAGCGTTAATGAAGAATCAGGTAGATGCAGTAAACGGTCTTTCATCTGATGACGGAGTAGCACACGTTTTAAATTCATCATTAAACAAAACGCAGACCAAGCAGGTCTTCGACGATATTAAAAGGGGCAAGACAAAACTGCTGTATGTAGCGCCTGAATCTTTGATAAAGGAAGATTATCTGGAATTTTTAAAAGAGGTGAAGATATCTTTTGTTGCCATTGATGAGGCCCACTGTATTTCAGAATGGGGCCATGATTTCAGACCGGAATACCGGAATCTGAAATCCATTATCGATAAAATTGCAGATGTTCCTGTAATTGCATTAACGGCTACGGCAACGCCTAAAGTTCAGGATGATATTCAGAAAACATTGGGAATGACCGATGCCCTGGTTTTTAAAGAAAGCTTCAACAGGCCTAATCTTTATTACGAGGTACGTCCGAAAGTAAATATCGACAAGGAAATTGTACGGTTTATTAATCAGTATAAAGGGAAATCGGGAATTATCTACTGTTTAAGCAGGAGAAAGGTTGAGGAATTTGCTCAGCTCCTCCAGGTTAACGGTATTAATGCACTGCCTTATCATGCCGGTTTAGATCAGAAGGTCAGAGTCGCTAACCAGGATAAATTTCTGATGGAAGAAGTGGATGTGATCGTAGCAACCATTGCTTTCGGAATGGGAATTGATAAACCGGACGTACGTTTCGTCATCCATTATGACTTTCCGAAATCTCTGGAAAGCTATTATCAGGAAACAGGACGGGCAGGCCGTGATGGTGGGGAAGGATACTGTCTGGCATTCTATGATCCAAAAGATATCGAAAAGTTAGAAAAATTTCTGGCTCAAAAGCCGGTTTCCGAGAGAGAAATCGGATTGCAGCTTTTAAATGAGGTAGTAGGTTATGCTGAAACTTCAATGAGCAGAAGACAGTATATTCTGTATTATTTCGGGGAGAATTTCGATCCCGAAAACGGAGATGGAGCGAAGATGTGTGACAATGCATCCCATCCGCCAAAACTCAAAGATGCGACGGATGATCTGAAAAAAGTTCTGCAGCTGATAGACGATAATGCAGAGAAATTTAAATCTAAAGACCTGATCTCTGTTATTGCAGGAAAGGAAACAGCGGTCACCAAATCGTACAAATTAGAACAGAGTTCTTATTTCGGGTTTGGAAAAGAGCAGGCAGATAACTATTGGAAAACGATCATCAGACAGGCCACGGTACAGAACTTTCTGCAGAAAGATATAGAAACCTATGGTGTTCTGAAAATTGCAGAAAGGGGAAGGCTGGTTTTAAACGGAAAACTGGAACATTCTTTTATGATTGCAGAAGACCGCGAGTTTGATCTCTCCCAGACAAAAGCTGAGAGTGACCAGATCCAGATGCAGTCAGCAGGTGGACTGGATCAGAATTTATTTAACTTATTAAAAGAATTAAGAAAAAAGGTAGCCAAGAAATACGGAATTCCTCCTTACACGGTATTTATGGATCCGAGTCTTGAAGACATGACGGTACAGTATCCCATAACGGTGGAAGAAATAGCCAAAATTTATGGGGTAGGAGAAGGAAAGGCTAAAAAATACGGTAAAGAATTCGCTGATTTTATTAATACATATGTAGAGGATAACAATATTGAACGGACTCAGGATATGGTACTGAAACAGGTGGCCAATAAGTCCAGCCACAAAGTTTTTATCATCCAGAGCACCGATAAAAAAATTGATCTTGAAGACATTGCAAGAGCGAAAAACCTTTCCATGGACGACCTTCTGAAAGAAATGGAGCGTATCGTGTACCAGGGTACCAAGCTGAATATCGATTATTATATCGAAGATAATTTTGATGAAGACATTGTAGACGGCTTCATGGAATTCATGAATGAATCTGAAAGTGACAGCATGAAAGTTCTGCTTGACGAATTCGGGGATGAACTTTCTGATGAAGAAGTAAGAATGCTGAGAATAAAATTTATCAGTGACGTAGCTAATTAATATGATTTTAAACAGCAATGAAATAATATTAAAAGAAATTCTTCCCCGGAAGAGTTTCTTTTTTAGTTTAACGGAGAAGCTCAGGATACTGATTTCTTTTGGTTATTTAATTTTTGTGGTGTTTTTTGCAGTAGTTACTTTTAAAACGATTGTATTTTTATTTACCATTCCATTACTTGTCGCGGCATTTTATAATTCATTCTTACGATGGATTCCCGTTTTTTATCACTTAAAAAACAATTATTATCTGATCACCAACCAGAGAATCATTATAGCATCAAGATCAAAGAAAGAAATCATCAGATACAGGAAACTGGAAGAGATCGATCAGGTACATGCTGATATGAATGACCGCTTTTATGGCAATATTATTTTCGGAAAACCTGAAGGCGTCGTAGATAATGCTTCCGGTTATTTGGGAGGCAACCGTGGAATCCTCACTTTTAAAAACGACAGATATGCCTTTCTGAGCATTGAAAATATAGATGAAATTATTGTTTTAATTAATGAATTGGGATTAAAGGTTAACAAAACTTTTTACTAACTTTACACTGATGAAAAAGATCTCCGTTATATTTATTCTGCCGGATCTGGAGACTGGAGGCGCAGAAAGAATCGTTACCACCATTGCCAATCATCTCTCCCGGGATCGGTTTGAACCTAAGATTTTGCTTTTACGTAAGCAGGGAGGCTATCTTAATCTGCTTAAAAAAGACATAGAGGTTATTGATATCAATACCGAAAGAATCAGGCATTCCCTGAAACCTATCCTGAGGGAAATATACAGAAGAAAACCCGATATTGTATTCTCCGGCTTTGGCGAAGTGAATGCATACCTTTCGCTTTTTATAAAACTATTTCCAAAAACAAAATTTATTGCCCGGGAAACCAACGTTGTTACTCAGCATGTGACGCGAAAGGAGATTAAATTTTTCTATAATTTTTACAATAATTACCATAAAATCATCGCACAGAGTGATGATATGATGAAAGACCTTACTCGGAATTTCGGGATAAAACCCGGCAAAGTCGTGAAAATCAACAATCCCGTAGATTTTGATTTTATTGATGAAAGAATGAGGACATCCGTAAGGCCTGAGAGTTTTAGATACAATTGTAAAAATGTAGTGGCTATAGGAAATCTATCGGCAAGAAAAGGGTTTGACAACCTGCTGAAAGTATTTTCAAGGCTTAAAAACGAAAATGTGCTGCTGCATATCCTCGGTGACGGACAGGATCGGGAAATTCTGCATCAGATGAAAGATTTCCTGGGGCTGAAAAATGTGATTTTTCATGGCAGACAGGAAAATCCGTACCAGTTTCTGAAGTATGCGGACCTCTTTATTCTTTCGTCAAGATACGAAGGTTTCCCCAATGTCTTACTGGAAGCGGGGGCCTGCGGTACCTATTCTTTGGCCAATAATTGTCCCGGCGGAATTAATGAGATCATTCAGCATCATATCAACGGAGAGATTGCAGACATCAATAATCATGAAGATTTTTCACAGGCTGTTATGAATATTCTCCATAAAACCTATGATAAAGATGCTATTAAGGACGCTATTAAATCCAGATTTTCAAAAAATATTATTTTAGACCGCTACGAAAAGGTTTTAATGGATTTGATGACCAAATTTTAGTATTGTAGTATGGGTGCTTATTTTCTTACCTTTGGACTTTAAGAAATCCCAATCGATCAATGAATAAAATCCCTAAAATCGGATGTCTTTGCGAAAAACCGACTTCAGACTATACCGAATACAGAAGTTCTGCATTAGGAACAGACACCACCCACGGAAGAAATGCGCAAGTAGCGATTCAGCAGTGCAAACTTTGTCAGAGAATATGGATTCATTATTATGTCGAATTTGAAGGTTCTTCCGGTTCCGGACGATGGTATAAAGGAGTGGTCTCAAAAAAAGACCGCCCGCATATCACCCCGGAAAATGCCGTAGAATATTTGGAAAGCCTCGAATGGTATGTCTATGGAGGGCCGTTTTTTGAAAGTGCAGGTATGTTCGGCCACGGAAAATTGCAGGTCGATGCTTAAGATTTTATTACCACCGTTAATTGCCGTTCAACAGAAGCTGGCAATTATTTTAAAAGCAGTCTTTTTTACATCCAAATAGCTTTATACAGTCTCAATTAATAATATTCAGACTTCTTGTTTTGTATTTGTTTACCGTAAATTTATTAAAGGAGATTAACAACAAAGCTGTTATAATTATTTACCTGAATGAAGATTAATAACACTTTTCATCTGCTTAGAAAAATAAATCTGGCATACGAGCAATTGTAGTTACATTAAATATAATTAAATTGCTGAAATTTTTTAACCATGAATACCGAACTGAAAGAAGAAATTTACCAAAGATATACCCATTATCTGGCCGGCAATTATAATGAAAAATATATCTATCGTCTGATCATCCAGGAAGGCTATCACCAAAACGATGTAGATGAGGTCATGAAGGATATCCATACGGATAAACAGAGAGTCTTGAAGAAAAAAAATAAATACAGATCTGTCATTAGCATTATTTTATACGTATTGGGTACGGTCGTCCTTCTTGCAGGAATACTGCTGACGATTGTGGGAGGCTTCAGATTTGGAATTGCTTTATGTGTCCTTGCAGTCATTATATGGATCAATGCCAACCGGTAATCCCTGTTTTTTTCAAAATACCGGCTTCATCCTTAAACTTGACAAAACTCACTTGGGGGTGTGGCAATTTATCAGTAAATTTGTAATAACTAAAGAGATAATAATAAATAAATTCATATAATAACATGAGTCAATTCGATGTTACCGTAATCGGTTCCGGGCCTGGTGGTTATGTTGCTGCAATCCGTGCTGCACAATTAGGTTTTAATACAGCAATTATTGAAAAATATCCAACTTTGGGAGGAACCTGTCTTAACGTGGGATGTATTCCGTCAAAGGCACTTTTAGACAGCTCTGAACATTTTGAAAATGCCAAGCACAATTTTGCCAGTCATGGAATCATCATCAACGAACCTCAGGCTGATATCGCAAGAATGATCGAGCGTAAAAATGAGGTCATCAAGCAAAATACTGACGGAATCAGCTATCTGATGAACAAAAACAAAATCACTGTTTTTGAAGGAGTCGGAAGCTTCGAATCTGCCACTCAGATTAAAGTGACGAAAAACGACGGTTCTACAGAAACGATCGAATCCAAATATACCATCATTGCAACAGGTTCTAAACCTACTTCTTTACCTTTTATTACATTAGATAAAGAAAGAGTGATTACTTCTACCGAAGCTTTGAATCTTAAGGAAATTCCTAAGCATCTGGTCGTGATCGGTGGAGGAGTGATCGGTCTTGAACTGGGTTCTGTGTATCTGAGATTGGGTGCCCAGGTAACCGTGGTTGAGTTTATGGATAAAATTATTCCGGGAATGGATGGAGCCTTAAGTAAAGAATTAACCAAAGTTCTTAAAAAACAAGGGATGAAATTCATGCTTTCTACAGCGGTTTCTGCGGTTGAAAGAAACGGAGATACCGTGAAAATCACGGCTAAAGATAAAAAAGGAGAAGAAGTAACCGTAGAAGGAGATTACTGCTTGGTTTCGGTAGGGAGAAGACCTTACACAGACGGTCTTGGACTGGAGAAAGCAGGGGTGGAACTGGACGAAAGAGGAAGAGTAAAAACCAATGATCACTTACAGACCAATGTTTCCAATATCTATGCGATCGGAGACGTGATCAAGGGAGCCATGTTAGCCCATAAAGCTGAAGAAGAAGGTGTATTTGTTGCTGAAACTCTGGCCGGACAAAAACCTCACGTAAACTACAACCTGATTCCGGGTGTGGTATACACATGGCCTGAAGTGGCAGGTGTAGGTAAAACCGAAGAGCAACTGAAGGAAGAAGGCGTTGCTTACAAAGTAGGATCTTTCCCGATGAGAGCATTAGGAAGAAGCCGTGCCAGCGGTGATGTAGATGGTTTGGTTAAAATCATTGCCGATGAAAAAACAGACGAAGTTTTAGGAATGCACATCGTAGGCGCAAGAGCGGCTGACCTTATTGCAGAAGGAGTAATTGCTATGGAATTCCGTGCAAGTGCCGAAGATATCGCAAGAAGTTCTCATGCACACCCGACGTATGCCGAGGCTATTAAAGAAGCAGCTTTGGATGCTACAGGAAAGAGACCGATTCATATGTAACATCTGATTTTACACCATTGATATCAATTTAAGAGAGACGAATGTCTCTCTTTTTTTGTTTGAATTTTAGAAATGATTAGTGCCTAGCATGATTAACATTTGCTCGCAGTCGTTAGTTACTGTCTGCTTAGCCAATAATTTGAGTCATCTATCAGCTCTTAGCAAACCCGCAAAATTCTTTTTATGAAATAAATCAAGTTTTAAAAGTAAAATATTATTTTTATTTAGAAAAATTATAAATAATTTTGCCCAAATTTTTAAAATTGAAGAAAAAAGTTTTACTCGTTGCTTTTCAGTTTGTAATTATATCTGTGAGTGGGCAGGCTCTGACAGGAATTGTGGTAGAAGCAGAAAGCAGGAAGCCTGTTTCAGGAGTTAAAGTCGGGATAGAAAATACCGGCATCTGGACCGTTACCGATCAATCCGGAGCTTTTCAGATTAATTACAATGCCAATCAGACTTTGGTCTTCTCCAGGGCGGGTTTTATTGAAGATAAAAAGACCTATACGGTTGTTCCATCTTCCCTGCAAACGTATGCAATGCAGGTGGCTTCTATCAGGATCAAGGAGATTTCATTGGCCGCCAAAAAGAAAAACTATTCTGAAATTGAGATCAAAGAAGAAGCCCTGAAGAACATCCAGGCATTTTCTCTCAATGAAGTTCTGGAACAGATTCCTGGGCAGAAATTACAGAATCTTAACCTGAATGAGTTTAAACCTATCGTCTTCCGTTCGACTCAGCCCACCAGCGTATCTGATCAGGGATTTGGGAATAAGTCTTTCGGAACGGCCATCGTTGTTGACGGTATTCCGATTTCCAATAACGAAAATATGCAGAGTTATACCGGGAATTATTCACCCATCGGAAGATCATGGCAAAATGAAGGTTCTGTTTTTATGCCTAATCTTATCGGTTTCGGAGCGGAAGGCGGATATTTTTCGAATACCAACTACGGTGCAGATTTACGTGAAATTCCGGTTGAAAATATCGAAAGTGTAGAAGTTGTCCAGGGAATTCCTTCTGCAAAATACGGAGATCTGACCTCAGGTCTGGTGACCATTCAGCAGAAAAGCGGAAGAGCGCCTTACAGAGCGTATCTGTCGATGCGGGACGGCACCCAGGAATATAATCTGAATAAGGGATTTCAGTTGAATGAAAAACTGGGATTTTTAAATGTTAATCTTAATTATCTGAGCTCCAATTCTGAACCGAGAACAAAATTCAACAGATATCAGAGGGTTGCGACCAATCTGATGTGGACGGTTTACAGTAAGAATAAAAATATTAAAAACTCGTTATCCGTAGACTACGGGAACAATTTTGACAATGCCAATTTTGAGGAAGAAGATGTTACGAATTTAATTGTAAAAAATAAGAAGAGGGATATCCGCATTTCCAACCGCTTTAACTGGAGATTTAAAGACTGGTTTTTCGATAACCTGGATGTCAATGCCAATTATTCTCAAGGATACCAGAACACCTACCGATCAAGCATTCTCAATAACGGGGGAGATCTTGTGGGAACCAGCATTACTGAAGGGGTTTATACCGCTACCTATTCCCCGCCAAGCTATACCCAGGTTCAGGAAATTGAAGGAAAGCCGGTCTCCATGTTTTTTTCTGCCGATTTAAAAAAGAATGTAAGGACAAAATCCGGCTGGAACCACAATTTCCTAATCGGAACTTCCATGAGAAGCAGCGACAATAAGGGAGCGGGCAGGCTGGGAAGCCCGGAAACCATTCTCAGTCAGTTTGCAGGTGGTGGACAGGCTTTCAGACCTTATAATTACGGAGAAAATGTGAAAGCGGAATATCAGTTTTCGGTATATGCCGAAGATAATATTTTCAGGAAATTCGGAAACTATATTTTCAATCTGAATGCCGGATTGAGATATGATAACCAGTTTGGAGCTTCTGTGCTTCAGCCAAGGGTAAATTCTTACCTGATTTATAAGAATTTCAAGTTCAGAGGCGGATTTGGAATCGCTTCAAAGGCACCTTCTATTAATATGATCTATACAGGACCCAGGTATTATGATATGATTCTGGCAGATTTACGTTTGCCCGGATATTATAACCTGGGCGTGATGCAGACCTTCATTGATTATGCAGACAATAAAAATCTGAAACCTTCTAAAAGTATGCGCTCGGAGGTGGGGATTGATTATAAATTTGCATACGGAAATATTGGTCTAACTGCGTATTACAATAATCTTTACGATGGGTTTACCAATGAAAGTTATGGTGCGAAAAGACAATTGGCGAATCTTCAGATCAATGATAACGGAACGAATCTGCCGACCTATACTATTGCGGGGTATACCAATTATTACTACCTGCAAAGCAGAATGGTGAACGCTTTACAATCCAAGGATAAGGGTCTGGAACTGATGTTGGGACTGGATAAGCTTCCGGTTAGAAATATCAGCATCGATCTGAACGGAGCTTATGTCGAAACCACCAACAGATCTGAAATAGACCGGTATTTTAATAAGAGTGTAAGTCTCGACGGAAGTGTGAAAGGAGATGTGATCTGGGGACTATACAGACCGTTTGATTCAAAATACAGACAGTTTAATGTCAGTGCTGCCTTAAATTATCATCTGCCGAAAGCTGGATTGGTCATTACCTTAAGAAGTCAGCACTATTTAATTGATGATCAGTCGATTTTTAATCCTAAAGACCTGTACGCGTATATCAACAGCAATTTAGACAAAGTATTGCTGACCGGGGAACAGATTGACGATCCCAACCAGTTTGCCAATATCAAAGACACCGGATATCTGGAGGATAATAAAAGTCTGGATAAGGTTTTTCATAATATCAACCTGAAGATCTCCAAAGATTTCCGTAACGGGTTCAGGTTTTCTTTCTATGCCAACAATTTTCTCGACTTAAAACAGACACAGACTACGTTCTCTGAAGTGACCGGAAGATCTACAACGAACCTGAGAGCGGATTTATTAACCCTTTCTTTCGGTGCCAAAATCGAATATCAATTTTAAAATATAATGTCCATCCATATGAAACAGTTATTAAACTATTTTGCAGTACTGATGTTGCTTTTCTCCTGTCGTGATGACGATTTTGGAAATAACAGCAATACCCTGCAGCCAACAAACTTTAAAGTTGAAGTAAAATACGATGCTTCTTACAACGATACAAGCGGCAATGCGAGACGTGTAAAGAATGCTACCGTGGTGATGGTCAACAACAGTTCCGGAGACACCTACACTATCTCTACGGATGCTGACGGTTTTGCCAATTTTTCCAATATCATCCCTGGAACCTACAAAATTACAGTTTCCAAAAAAATGCTCTCCGATGAATTTTATGCTACATTTAATTATGTATCTCCTGCAGCAGAGCTCAGTTTCAACGGAACGCAGGAAGGAGCCACCATTAATGTAAATGTTCAGAGCACGGTAATAGAAGTGAGATCGGCGCGAATCGGTGATTTACTTATCAAGCAGATTTATTACGGCGGTTCCCACATCACACAGGGAGCAGGAATAAGAGATCAGTTTATAGAGCTTTATAACAACTCCAACGAAGTGATCTATGCAGACGGTTTATATCTGGGGCAGCTTTATGGAAAAACAAATACCACCGTTAACAGCTATACCCAGTCAAACGGACAGTTCGACTGGAGCAAATCTATGGGAATGACCATGGGAAATACTGCCAATACAGATTTTGTCTACGCAGATTATGTGATGAGAATTCCGGGGACAGGAACGCAGTATCCGATTTTACCGGGACAGAGCCTGGTTATTGCCCAAAATGCCTTAAATCACAAATCTCCCTTAGTAGACAATACAGGATCACCGATAAATATTTTAAATCCTTCATTAACTATTGATTTAAGCGGATCAGATTTTGAAGTGTATCTGGGAACATTTAATAATTCGATCGGTGAGGCCATTTATAAATTTGATATCCAGAATCCTGCCGTAAAAGACCTGGAAATTGCGTATTGGGGAAGACCCGGAAACTGGAGCGGAAATAATGATTTTATCATGGACAGCCCGGGAAGGGACAGTTTCATTATTTTTAAAATGGATCCAGCAGACTTTACCTCGCTTTCCGACTATTCAGATCCTTCGGTAACCAATGCCACTGTATCAACAAGATATTTTAAACAGATCCCGATCAATGTTATTATAGACGGGGTAGACCTTCAGCATTATAATCCGAACTCGCAAAGACCAAAAATGCTGAATGCTTCCGTAGATGCCTCATTTATCGCAGGTGATCAGGCTTACATTTCCCAGGCAGTGATCCGGAAGACCAAAACGACTATTCCGGCGCAGGGAAATACCCCGGCAAGGAAAGTATTGGAAGATACCAACAATTCAGCAAACGATTTTATAAGACAAACGGCAAATCCAAGAGGTTTCCAACAATAAGAAGTAATGAATTTTAAGATTTTACATGTAGTTTCATTTCTGGCATGCGGTTGTGTATCGGCACAGCTTCACGACAGTATTTTTATTCCGGAAAACCAGATGTATTATAAACAGCTCAATCAGATCTGGGAAAATCCGGTTCAGTTTTCAAAACAGAAATTTTCGGACTTCACGGAAACGGAGCTGAGCGCTGTAGTGAAAGATCTGAATATGAAAAGAACCCAAACTGCCGAAAGCTCAAATGAATTCGGCTTTAAAACGCAGGGGATTTTCAATATTTCTGAAAAACTGAGACTCCTGGGAAGCTTTGATTATCAGTTTGTGACGGAAAAAAATGTAGGCTATAACCTGACGAATGGAAGAACCGAAGACCAGTTTGTACTGAATCCCAATTATCTTTTTGTTCCCAAAAAGGCGAATTGGGAAAACCAGAACTACCATATAAAAGGAGGGATTTCCTATCATCTCTGGAAAGGACTGGAACTGGGAGCAACGGTAGATTACAGAAACCAGAATTCGTTCAGAAAATCAGACCCGCGACCTGAAATCAATACAGCCGATTATTCAGGGAAAATTTTTGCCGGATACCGTTACGGAAACCATCAGTTATCCGTATTCGGAGGATTAGGGAGAAAATCTGAAACATACGATATTATGGCTGTGAATGAATTCATCAATGCACCCGCTAATCCCGAATACTATGTCAGGTTTTCCAATGGTTACGGCAGAATCGTTTATTTTCCTTCTTACACAAATTTCAGTTACAGAACAGTCGACAGGAATTTTGGAGCCGGATATGCATTCGAAAATCAGAAGAATTTTTTCAACATCAATTTTTCGTACAGCAAAGCGATGCAGAATCTCTATGGAAACACCGGAGAATTATATAACCTTCCTACCGGTTCAACGTATTTTGCGGAAAGTCTGGAAAAAATGAAATACCGTCTTGCTAATTATAAGACCGATGCCAATTATTGGTATAAAAGTGAGACAGCAGATTTCATGTCAAACGTAAATTTCCAGAGCATCACCGGGGATAATTACAATAACGCAGAATTCGGGCAGAATTACAGGATGACACTGGACCGATTATCCACAGCAAATAATTTCCTGCTGAAAGATGGAAAAAAAATAAAATTCGGAGCAGTTTTAGAAGGGGTTTATAACGATTTTTCAGCCATTGATCTGTTGGGAATTACCTATAAATATGTAACAAGCCTGAATCTAAATCTGAAGTTCAATAAAGATATTTTCTACAGAGAAACGCAAAAAGTAAACCTTGAAATGGGAGCAATGTCTTATTTTCCGTTAAAGGAAAGCCTGCAGTACACTCCGGCATCATCCAATACTTTGCTGTATGATCATGTAATCAAAAACGATCATGAGTTTGACCGCATGTCGAAATTGGGTCCGCAGTTCGGATTACAGTTTTATCAGAGGGTAAGTGCTAAGACAGACCTGAAAATATTTACTAATTTTGCAGCGCTGTTTCCTTTAAGCATAGATTTAGAGCAAAGCACAGAGTATAACGGAAATCCTAATCTTTATTTCAACGCAGGGATATCATTATTTTATTAGAAGATTATGAAGTATTTTTTATCACTTTCGGCGGTGTTATTTTTAGTGTACTCCTTTTCGGGATTGAATGATCGCCCTCAGAAGGGATACACCCGGCAGGAATTGAGAGATTTATATGGAAACGGAGATCAGAATCTCTGGCCAAAACCTCATCTTTTTGATGAAGCAAAAGAAGGATTCAGGGATATCGGACCCCTTTCAAAACCTGAGTTTCCGAAAGATAATCCTTACTCTGAAGCTAAGGAAGAACTGGGAAAAATGTTATTTTTTGATCCTAGGCTCTCAAAGTCAGGTCAGATTTCATGTGCCAACTGCCATGACCCGGAACTGGCCTGGGCAGACGGAAGAAGGGTAGCGTATGGCCACGACAGACAGCTTGGAACCCGGAATGCACCTACTGTTCTGAATATTGTCTACGCTAAAAAATATTTTTGGGACGGAAGAGCAGCCACCCTGGAAGATCAGGCCAAGGCGCCGATTGAAAATCCGCTGGAAATGAATTTCCACTCGCGACTGGCCGTAAAGACCATCGCTAAACTGAAAGGCTACAAAGAATATTTTCAGAAAGCTTTTGGAGATGATAAAATAACAGAAGAGCATATAACCAAAGCGATAGCCACTTTTGAAAGAACTCTGGTAAGTCCGAAATCAAAGTTTGACCGGTTTGTATCAGGAGAAAAAAAAGCAATGAATGATTCTGAGATCAACGGACTACATTTATTCAGAACAAAAGCGAATTGTATTAATTGTCACAATACACCTTATTTTTCGGATCAGAAATTTCACAATTTAGGATTGACGTATTTCGGAAGGGAATATGAAGATCTAGGATTGTTTGCTGTCTCGAAAAAGAACGAAGATGTAGGAAAATTCAAAACACCTACCTTAAGAGAGGTCAGCCAGACGGCTCCTTATATGCACAACGGGTTGTTTCCCAATATCAGGGGCGTTCTGAATATGTATAATGCCGGAATGCCCGACGAAAAAAGAAACAGGGATAATCCTCTGGCTCCTCACAAATCCAAAATGCTTGAAAAGCTGAACCTTACGGATGATGAGCTTACCGATCTGGAGAATTTCCTGAAAACATTACACAGTTACCAGTATAAGATGCGGGCACCGCAATTACCGAAATAATGAATAAGAAGATCGATCCGGTCTTCTTTTTTCATTAAGCTGTTTAACCTTTTCTATTATCACAAAGGAGATCCGAAAGATTTCTAAATACTTAAGATAATTAAAGTAATATACTTTACGCAAAAGAAGTACACGTAAGTTTTTTGAAAATCTTTGATTTTCACCTGATGTAAACTTAATTCTGCGGTATTTTTTAAACTTTCTAAAGTGTACTTAAGAGTGAGACAGTAAATACCACACACCGCTACCACACGAATCCACACCGCTACCGCACGAATCCACACCGCTACCGCACGAATCCCTTCGTGTGGTTGTCTGTAGTTAACCACAAAGGAGATCCAAGAAATTCTAAACACTTAAGTTAGTTTAAGTAACATACTTTGCGCAGAAGAAGTACACTGAAGTCTTGTTAAAAATCTTCTGATTTTCTTCTGAAGCACACTTAATTCTCTTCCCGAAATAGTCCTTTAACGTAAGTTCCCGCAATTGGCATGCAATTCAAAAATTGCTGAATTTTCGACCTCTTTTTTAAACGACTTCATTGAATACATTTAGTTTTTTTTGGAGCTTTTTCCCGCTTTCCACTGTATCTTTTGGGTTACGGCTCCGCTTCGCTCCGCCGCAACCCAAAAGGATGTCGTTTCAATCGGGGCTAGGGTAGAGGCCTTTTTAAAGAACATCGGAAGAATTGTTGATTCCGGGAGTTCTGAATAAAAATGTCATTTCTATAGACGGGTCTGTTCTTAAAACCGTAAACTATTCAAACCAGGATTCGTATGACTGGCAGTGCTGTGTTTTTGAGTTCTTGCAGATCAGCAGGTGTGGATTATTGCAATTTCACTTTATATTTCCGTACCTTTGCCAACTAATTTATCATACATGCTACTCGGACAGACTCAAACTTTAAAAATTTCAGAAAAAAACAATTCAGGATGGATTTTAACTGATGAATCAGGGGAAAAGGCCTTTTTACCCAAGATTTTCGTTCAGGATGACAAAGAAATCGGAGATGAAATTGAAGTTTTCGTGTACCAGGATGATCATAAGCTGAAAGCCACCACCGAAGTTCCTTTGGCCGAGGTAGGGGAATTTGCAGTAATGAGCTGTGTACAGAGTCTTCCAAGTGGGGCTTTTATGGATTGGGGTATCATTAAAGATCTTTTTATTCCTTACAAACAGCAGAAATCAAAGATCGTTGAAGGAAAAAGATATCTTGTCAACCTCTATATCGATGAAGACCTTGAGTTAATTACCGGAACTACAAAATTCAAAAGAAACCCGCAATATCAGGATTTACCTTTCAAAAAAGGGGATAAGGTGGATCTAATCATGATGAACGAGAGTGAGCTGGGATGGAATGTGGTGATCAATAAAAAATACATCGGACTGATTTATACTTCCGATGTCTTCAAAAAATTATATCCTCTGTCGGAAGAAGGAGGGTATATCAAAGCCATTCGGGAGGATGGTAAAATAGATGTGTCTCTTCAGCCTGAAGGTTTTGAAAACATCGATGAATTCAGACAGAAAGTTCTGGATAAGCTGGAAGAGAACTACGGGTTGCTTCATCTTTCGGATAAATCTACACCGGAAGAAATCAAAGATGAACTTCAGATGAGTAAAAAGAACTTTAAAAAAGCCATCGGTGGCCTTTACAAAGATAAAGTGATCGATATCATGGAAGATAAAATTAAATTATTATAGAAAGACCCGGCCGGAAATTTAAAATTTCCGGCCGGCTTGTTTTTGCAGATGAATAGAATTTCTTCTTATGATTTGTGATTCAACCATTTCTTATGAAGAATTCTTTAATTTTTAAAAAGCAGATCAGCGAGAACTTTTATTCCCGTTTCCAGCTGTGCTTCAGAAAGCGAACCATAGCTCAGGCGGATCCCATTAACCGGCTTACCATAGCTGTAACTGTCCGGAGTAATGATCTTAACGCCTTTGCGCTGAAGTTTTTCGGAAATATCCATCCAGTTTACTTCCTTTCCGGGAACTACCCAAAAGGCTAAACCACCGTCCGGGATATCATAATCTGCCCTGTCGGTAAAATATTTTTTTAATAAAGAGTCGGTAAAATCACGCTTGTTCCTGTAATAATGAGTAGCCTTCTTCAGATGCCTTTTGATAGTACCGTCATTGATCAGCTGGAGAACCGCCTGTTCCATAATAGCGTCGCCCTGTACATCAATAATCTTTCTCAAAGAACCTACCTTGCTTATTAAGGCTATATCGCTGCTGATCAGATAGCCGATCCTAAGGGCCGGAGCTACGACTTTACTCATGGTGCCGATATACACATAATTTTCAAGTTCCGGAAAGCTTACCAACGGAAGTAACGGGCGGTAGCCAAAATGAAATTCATTGTCGTAATCGTCTTCGATGATGGTAAATCCGTATTGATTGGATAAACGGATAAGCTCAAGTCTGCGCTGTAAGCTTAACGTTACCGTAGTCGGGTACTGCCGGTGCGGGGTGGTATAAAGCGCTTTTATTCTTTTACCGGATTTCAGATGAGCGGTCATATCTTCAATAATGAGTCCCTCTTTATCTACCCTTACAGGCAGCAACTTAGCGCCGGCAAGTTCAAAGGCATTCCATGCAGGCTGATACCCGGGATTTTCAATCATTATATAATCGCCGTTTTCCAATAAACATTGTGCCGTAAGATACATCGCCATCTGGCTGCCCCGGGTGATGCAGATTTCCTGCTCATTCACCTGCATTCCTCTCTGATGATTAAGCATATGCACGATGGCTCTCCTGAATTCAATATCTCCCAGTTCGCTGGTATATCCCATCATCTGCCATTTGCCTTTGCGGTTGAAAATCTGGCGGTAGGCTCTCGCCAGTTCTGTAATAGGAGCAATTTTACTGTCGGGGTGCCCATCATCAAAATTGACTTCAAAGATGCTTTTGGGCGCCTCATTGCTCACCAACGTAAAACCGGACTTTCTTGTCAGGGAAAAAACAGGCAGGGTATCGGCAACGAAAGTGCCTTTCCGTTCTTTCGAAACCAGCCATTCCTCATTGAGCAGGACATTTAAAGCCTCGACAATAGTATTCCGGTTAAGATTCAACTCAGCCGCCAAGGTCCTGCTGCCGGGTAAGGCCGTACCGCTTTTTAGTCGTCCAGACTGAATCTGGGCAATGATGGCATCCGCGATCTGCAGATAAATGGCCTTTTCAGAATAATGATCTAAGTGTATTTCTAATTTCCAAGGTCTTAACATCTGGACTAGCTGTTTTTAAATAATCTGTACCATTATGGTAGTCCAAATATAAGGTACTTTTGTGATGCAATAAAGCAAAAATAAAAAAAAATCTATCGTATGTCAAAAACAGAAGTAAAAACAGAAATGGAAAAATCAGTTCAGACAGAGCAAAAACATTTTAGCTCTAAAGATTTTCATCAGACGTTTGCAAGACCGCAGTATGTAAAACCATCGCACGTTATTCACAGAAATGTAGAAAAGGCAGGCGTGCACGACCAGTTTTCTACTGAACGGAAACATCCGGTATTCTTTGTAGACCTGCCAAGCAAAAACGTGAGTATGACTATTGGTGGACTCTTACCGGGTCAGACCACCAATCGTCACCGCCATACCTACGAAACAGTACTCTATGTAGTAGAAGGAAAAGGCTGGACGGAAGTAGAAGGGGAACGTGTAGAATGGCAGGCCGGTGATGCCGTATACATCCCGTCTTGGGCATGGCACAGACACAGAAATCTGAGCGATACAGAATCAGCAAAATACATTGCCTGTGAAAATGCACCGCAACTACAGAATCTTGGTGTGGCCCTTCGTGAGGAAGAAGGCAGAGATCTCTAAACAAAAATCAAAGTCCTCATTCCAGAGGACTTTTCACTTAAAGAAAAATAAATTAAATGAAAAATACACCATTCAAAGGCGTTATCGCTTATCCTATAACACCACTGGACGCCAACGAAAAAGTCAATATTCCTTTATTCAAAAAATTGCTTGAACGCCTCGTGGTTTCAGGTTCACACGGAATTGCTCCGCTGGGAAGTACCGGCGTACTGCCATACCTTACCGATGAGGAAAAGGAAGCCATCACTGAAGCAACCGTTCAGCAGGTAGCAGGCCGTGTTCCTACTTTGGTAGGCGTATCCAATCTGACAACCGAAAAAACCATCTACCATGCTCAGTTCGCGGAAAAAGCCGGAGCCACGGCAGTGATGATTATCCCGATGAGCTACTGGAAACTGACAGATGACGAAATTCTACAGCATTATGATGCGGTAGCTTCTAAAATTTCTATTCCGATTATGGCTTATAACAATCCTGCAACAGGAGGTGTGGACATGTCTGCTGCTTTACTGAAACGTTTGCTGGAAATTCCGAATGTAACCATGATTAAAGAAAGCACCGGTGATATTCAGCGTATGCACTATCTCAGAAAAGAGCTGGGCGAAGAGGTGGCTTTCTATAACGGATCCAATCCCTTGGCTTTGGCTGCCTTTTCAGCAGGGGCAGCAGGTTGGTGTACGGCTGCTCCCAACCTGATTCCTGAATTGAATATCGGCTTATACAATGCGGTACAAAATAACGATCTGGAAACAGCAAGAAATATATTCTACCAGCAGGTCGATTTACTGAATTTTATTGTCGCTAAAGGTTTGCCAAGAGCGATTAAAGCAGGTCTGAACATTTTGGGCGAAGACGGCGGACAATTACGAAGCCCGTTGAAGCCTTTATCCGAAAGCGAGACCATGGAACTGAAAGACATTCTTACAAAAACACGAGGATGATCCTGATTCATTACTATTAAAACAAAAGAGATATATCAATGGAAGAAAAGAAAAAACTGTCGTCTGTTTCAGGCAGACCGATATCCGAAAATCAAAATGTTAAGACCGCAGGAAGGCGCGGTCCTATGCTCCTGGAAGATCATTGGTTCCTTGAAAAATTGTCCCATTTTGCCAGAGAGGTCATTCCGGAGAGAAGGATGCATGCCAAGGGGTCGGGAGCCTTCGGGAAATTTACGGTAACTCATGATATTACAAAATATACCCGTGCAAAATTATTTTCTGAAATAGGAAAAGAAACGGAAGTATTTGTCCGTTTTTCTACAGTAGCAGGAGAAAGGGGAGCTGCAGATGCAGAAAGAGACATCCGCGGGTTTGCAGTAAGGTTTTATACAGAAGAAGGAAATTGGGACCTGGTGGGAAACAATACCCCTGTTTTCTTCATCAGAGACCCTTATCGTTTTACAGATCTGAATAAAGCCGTGAAACGCGATCCGCAAACCAACCTCAGAAGTGCCAATCATAACTGGGATTTCTGGACTCTGTTGCCCGAAGCCCTGCATCAGGTGACAATCACCATGAGTGACAGAGGAATACCGAAATCCTATCGCCATATGGATGGTTTCGGGAGCCACACGTTCAGTCTTATCGATCACCAGAACAAAAGGTTGTGGGTAAAGTTTCATTTTAAAACCGAACAGGGCATTCAAAACCTGACCAATGAAGAGGCGGGAGCCATTATAGCAAAAGACAGGGAGAGCCATCAGCGTGACCTCTTTGATGCGATCCAGAGAGGGGAGTTCCCAAAATGGAAAATGAAGATTCAGATCATGACCGAAGAACAGGCAAATGCCTGCCCTTTTAATCCGTTTGACCTTACAAAAGTATGGCCTCATGGAGATTATCCGCTGATCGATGTAGGAGTTTTGGAACTCAACAGAAATTCCCAGAATTACTTTGCCGATGTAGAACAGGCTGCATTTAACCCTGCCAGTGTGGTGCCGGGAATCAGCTATTCTCCCGACAGAATGCTCCAGGGAAGATTATTTTCATACGGTGATGCCCACCGTTATCGGGTGGGTGTCAATCATCATCAGATCCCTGTCAACAGTCCGAAGTGTCCTTTCCATAATTTTCACAGGGATGGTGCCATGCGGGTAGACGGTAATGAAGGTTCTACGATTCATTATTTCCCTAACAGCTATGGGCAGTGGGAAGAAAGCAAAGAGTTTACCGAACCTCCGTTGGAACTGACGGGAGATGCTTATCATTATGATTTCCGGGAAGATGACAACGACTATTATACCCAGCCTGGCAACCTCTTCAGACTGATGACACCGGAACAGAAAGAAGTGCTGTTCAGCAACACAGCCAATGAGGTGGGCGGTGCAGAGCGCTTCATTCAGGAAAGACATATTCAGAACTGCTACAGAGCGGATGCAGATTATGGAAGAGGAGTGGCAAAAGCTCTGGGAATTGACATATCCGGTTTAAACTTATAAAGCATAACACTCAAACAATACAAAGTAAAATTCTTACAGTGGTATTCACAACACAACGGATAGAATTGTTACCTGTTCATACCTGGAGGTTTACCAGAACGAACGACGCAACCGTAAAAACACATTCATTATAGATAAACGGGCAGAAATTTAAAATTTCTGCCCGTTTTTTTAGTCTCTGTTTTTTACCAGAAGCCATCCCGTATAGATCCTGCCGTCCGAAACTTTAATGGTGTACCAATAGCTTCCTGTAAGAACAGGACTGCCATTAAGTTTTCCGTTCCATTCAAAAGGTTTTTTGATGGTTTTTTCTTTAAACACCAAAAGACCCCTGCGGTCATAAATGTGGATTTCCGTTCCCGGATAGTTTTCAATACCTGCGATTTTCCACAGATCATTTTTTCCGTCGCCGTTCGGAGTAATGGCATTGGGAATATTAAAAATAGAAAATCTTTTTTCTCCGATAATAGATCCTGATTTCGTCCTTACATAAACGATGTACTCTCCCATAGGCAGATTACTGAATACATTAGAATCCTGCCATACAAGATGATCCAGAGAATATTCATAATTCCCGGATACAGACATGCTGATTACTGCTGAGCTGTTATTGATGTTAACAGCCGTAATTTCACCCAGTACAGAATAATTTACCTGAATATGATCCGTAGCATCACAACCGAAATTGTTGGTTACTCTTACAGAATAGGTCCCCGGTGTTGAAACGATGATGGTTTGAGTAGTGGCTCCGGTACTCCATAAGTAGGATGTGAAACCGCTGCCGGCATCTAAAGTTACTGTTTTACCGTTACAGAATTCAATAGTTTCGGGCAGATTAATAACCGGTTTAGGATTTAACGTTATATTTAACCGTATCTTCTTAAAGCATCCGTCCGGAGTCGCTACTTTTACAAAAACGAGTGTGGTGCCGATAGTCAGCGTATAGGCAGATGGATTGGATATCGTATTTCCCGCATTATCAGTAAAAGTAAAAATATAATTGTTCGGGTTGGCGATGATATTGCCTTCATAATGATGAAGATTAACAGTCATTGAATTCGATGTTGTTGCATTACAGAAAGCCTCTGCATAATCGTTGGCAGGAACATTATTGGTAGACAGGGTGACAGAAATCGCTGTTTTTTCAGATTCGCAGTTATTTAAAGTCTGGCTTACAAAATACGTCTGTCCATGAACAAGCAGAGTTGTTAACGGTAAAGTATTTCCGGCTCCGTTATAAAACTGCAGTGCAGCTCCCGTAACTGCCAGATTCGCCAGGGCAGGATTAGCAGATGCGCAGAACTCCTGTGTGGAATTCGCTGCAGGCTTGGGTGTGGTATTTACAGTTACCTGAACAGCTGTTTTATTACTTTCACAGCCATTGATGGTCTGGCTGGCATAATAGGTCTGTCCGTTTATCAGAGAAGTCGTTACCGGCAGAACAGTATTGGCAGCATCATACCACAGTATATTCTGACCCGTTATCTGAATATCTGATATTCTGGGCTGATTTGTTGCGCAGAAAATCTGTGTCTGATTCACAGTGAACGGCAGAGCAGGAGAGGTAACCACTACATTTTGGTTTTGTATGGCTGTATTTCCGTTTCCGTCCTGATATGTCCAGTGGATTGTATATGTTCCCGGGGCTGTATAAGAAAGAGGATCGGTTGTAGTAGCAGTTACAGTTCCCGAGCAATTATCGGTTGCCGTCGGAAAGCTGGAAACTACGGTGTGACAGTCGCCGGTAATATCTGCGAGGTTGGCCACATTCGGAACCGGAGCAATATTGTCACCGACAAATACATTCACGGTGAAACTTCCGTCACAGTCTCCCAATCCCGAGATCTGACAGGTATAGGTTCCCGAAAGGGCTGCTGAAGCATTGGGAATTGTCGGGTTTTGCTGAGTTGAGGTAAAGCCGTTGGGCCCGGTCCAGTTGTAAACAGCTCCACCGGTTGCATTGAGCTGTAGTGTTGAATTAATACAGACCGGAGAATTAGACGTAACTGTAGAATTGGCTGTACAATCCCTGAATTTAGCAACAAACAGGTCGTTAGACGGATGCGAACCTTGTTGCTGGAATGTTCCGGGGGTTGCTATACCCGTTGTATTATTGCTGGACATCCCTGTGAAATAGATATAATCTTCATTATCCTTCGTAATTTCACCTAATTGTGTTCCTCCGTTTCCACCATAAAAAGTTCCCCATTCTTTTACGTTATTAGCATCATATTTGATCATAAATGTTTTGATGTAGGGACCTGTGGAGGTCATGTACGCATTAGGCGTGGCAATATCCGTTTGCCCTACATCCGATAAACCGCTGTAAAAAATATTTCCGTGCGTATCAATATGAGCATCCAGTCCCATTGTGTAACTAAAGGGAAAATAGGTCTTATCTATTACATTTGTACTTAAATTTACTTTCCAGACGCCTGCATTTTTAGCAGGAATATTCAGGTCAAAAAATTCCCCGGCCAGTATCAGTGTATTGTTTATTATTCTGGCCTCTCTGATAAGATCCTGTCCGCTTCTGCCGTAGTAGCTCGATCGCAAAAGAGTGCCTGTTTTGGAGAATTTTAAATACAATCCGTCCGTCACTCCCGAATTGGTTGCCTGAAATGGATTGATCATTTGTATGTTCTGAGATTGAGTGGCTCCGATAACTTCCAAATGGTCAACAGAAGAAAATATTTTAAAAATTGATGTTGCATGATCTGAAGCACCAAAGAAAGTAGACCATTCGGTATTTCCTGAAGGATCCACTGAAGCCAGAAATGCATCCATATATCCTGAGGGGCTTGCCTTGGAAGGTTGTGTAGGATTAAGGACAGGAAAATTAGCACTCATCGTTTCTCCTCCGATATAGACGTGATTCTGATGGTAGGAAATACCTCCGATATTATCATGATGACTTCCGATAAAATCCTTTTGGAAGAGCAGGTTTCCATTAGTATCAAATTTTACCAGGACTACATCTCTGTTTGACTGATAACGTTCTCTAAAACCTGCGGCATAAATATTATTATTTTCATCAAAAGCAACGTCCATAAAAGCGTCATTACGGTCAAAGCCATAATACGTTCCCCAAAGTCTTTGTCCATCTTTAGTTAATTTCATTAAAAAACAATCACTATAAGCGCTTAAACTTTGCTGATACGCTCCGGAAGTCGCGATGTGCGTGAAACTGGTTGTGCCTCCCAAAAGATATCCTTTATTATCTATATCCGTCCGGATTCTTCCCCCTTCTTCTCCGTAACCTCCGGCGTAGCTGCCCCAGATTCTTGTCGGAACCGGATCTATTACGATTGTTTTGTCTGAATGGTCGACCGGAGCATCAAATCCAAAGGTCTGGTTACCCAGATCTTTAAAGGCAACATCAATGTTTTCGATTTCGTTTCCTGAGATCCAGCTGCTTGGAATATTTTCATGCATTTCTCCAAAGCGGATACTCATAGCGATTTTACCATTTTTTATAGCAGTGGCGGCACCACTGAATTTCATCTTAATATCGGAGATTTTTCCACCCGGATTAATAATGAAATTATATTCAACAGGCTTTAAGGAATCGACAGGTTTAAAAAATAATAGGTCGATGTTCTGATAGATATTCCTGTACACGACCTTTTGAAAACGGTGCACGTGCGTTATACCTTTAGGTTTACCAGGAATATTGAAGTAGTTCTCATAATCAGCTGATTTTCCCTGTGCGGTTATTTCAGCATTTTTATTTGAACCGATAAGCTCAATATCGATTCTGTGAACTAATTTCTGGTAAATAAATTCGTCCCAGAAATAGCTTTTTCCATCAGAAATTTTATTCTTATCGTTTTTTGAGAAGTTGGGATTTGATGTTTTTTTAGTTTCATACACATCATAAGAAAATCCGTTGGATCGCAACTGCACGTTCAGTCCCGCAGAATGATATAAATATTTTACATCCGTGTTTTCTTTTCCGTCCTGGTCAATGATCTGTCCTTTGTTTTCGTAGAAAAAATAATCATTGTTTTGTAAGGGCCTGGTTTGAGAAAAAAATAAAGCACAATACATCAGTGTGGAAAGAAATAAAGTTTTTTGCATCGGTTTTTGATTTTCCGGCAAAGATATAAAAACACTTTGTTTATGAAGGATTAACGCTTCTTAATATTAAATAGCAAACTCAAAATATGATGCAAATCATACAAATTTGTTTAATTATTTTGTTTAACAATTTTGTCAAAAATGAAAAAAGATTTAAATTTGCACAAATTTGTTTAACAAAAATGTCAAAACAGGCAAAAAAAGACCAAACACAGGAACTCATCAAAGAGACCGCGAAGAATTTATTCTTCGTCAAAGGAAAGTTTGATGCAACCACACAGGAAATTGCTGATGAAGCAGGAGTGAACAGAACGCTGATTAATTATTACTTCCGTTCAAGAGATAATCTGATCCAGATCATTTTTGATGAGGCTCAGAAAGTGGAACAGGAAAAATCCAAAGTGATTCAGAACTCAGATCTTCCTTTTAAGGAAAAAATGAGCCAGTTTATAGAGCACAGCTTATCGACAAGCCTTCAGTACCCTTACCTGGAAACGTATATCGTCTCCCAGATCAATAAGGGAAACTGCCATAAAAGAGACATTGAAGAGGAGGAGCTTAAAAAACTGTATAAAGACATCAAAAAAGAAATGGAACTGGGAAATATTGAAAGGATGGAACCCATTCAGTTTGTCCTGAATATGGTTTCGTTACTGGTATTTCCAAGTGCAATAAGACCGTTACTGATGGAAAATCTGATGATCAGTGAAAAGAAATTCGATCAGATTATAGCTGCAAGGAAGAACATCATTCTGAATATACTTTTCAAAAACTAATAAAATGTTAAAGTATTTTAAGAAATGATCCGTCCTTTAGAAATAAAAATCATCGAAGATAAAAATTTACAAAAAAATAAACGAAGTATAAAATTATGAAAGGAAAACGTATAACTGCAAAAAAGCTAAAATTGGGTATAGCTGCTGCATTTATGATTTTCGGTTTTTCATCAGTGTCTGCGCAACAGCAGGTTTCTCTACAGGAAGCTATCAAACAGGCGCTTCAGAACAAGGCAGAGGCAAAGAAAGCTGCTTTACAGATTAAAAAAGCCGAATATAAAATTGATGAAGCAAGAGCCGGAGCTTTACCACAGATCAGTGCAACGGCAGGATTAACTTATAATCCTCTCATCCAGGAATCTTTGCTGGAATTCGGAGGAGAAAGAATCAGAGCTCAGCTGGGGCAGCCATGGATTTCCACGGCTTCCGTACAGGTGCAGCAGGCAATTTTTGATCAGAGAGTTTTCACAGGCCTTAAAGCCGCAAAGTCAACAAGAGAATTCTATGTACTGAATGCGCAGCTGACCAATGAACAAATCATTGAAAATGTAGCGACCGCTTATTATCAGGTTTTTGTTCAGGAAGAAAACCTCAAAACGGTAGAGGCAAGTTATGCCAACACGGAAAGAACAAGAAATGTAATCAAGAGTTTGGTGGATAACGGATTGGCAAAAGCCATTGATTTGGACAGAACAAATGTACAGCTTACCAATATCGGGTCAAACAGACAGACATTGATCAATGCTGTAGAGCTCTCAAAAAATTCCCTGAAATTCTATATGGGAATTCCGATTTCTACCGATATCGAACTGGAAGAAAAAACCATAGAGCCGAGACCTGAGCTTATTGCAAGTACCATTAATCTTAATGACCGTACGGAAATTAAGGTTTTAAATAAAAACAGAGAACTTCTGGTATTCAATAAAAAAGCGACGGAAGCTTATCTGTATCCTACCGTAGGTCTGGTTGCCAACTATTCCTGGGGAGGACAAGGCCGAAATTTCCCTTTGATAAGCGGGACAAGCAAGGGCGTGCTGTGGAGCGATTACTCTGCATTGGGACTGAATATCAATATCCCGATTTTCACCGGCGGTGCTACCAGAGCAAAAATCAATCAGGCTGAAGTGGATATTCAGGATCTGGATGTGGATATCGAAAACACCCAGCTGAGCTTAAGTTTAGATTATAAAAATGCGGTTACCAATATCGAAAACGCATTAATCAATATCGAAAGCATGAAAGATAATGTGGGACTGGCTGAAAGAGTTCAGAAAAATACCCAGGCCAATTATCAGTACGGCTTAGCAACCCTTACCGAAGTTCTGGATGCCGAAAATGCTTTAACAGACGCAAAACAGAATTATGCCAATGCACTGTTGGATTACAAACAGGCTGAGATCAAGTTAATAAAAGCAAAAGGAGAGTTAAACACATTACAAAACCCATAATAAACTATAATGAAAAAAACTTTAATATATATCATCGTGGCAGCGGTACTTGTCGGTCTGGCAGCATATAAAATCGCTGATAACAAAAAGAAGCAGGACACCGAGGTAAGAGAAGTGGCCAAGCAGGTAGATAAGATCAACGTAAATGTTGTAACGGTAGCAAGAGAAAATATAGACACCGATTATACGGCAAATGGAACTTTTATCCCGAAGCAGGAGATGAACCAGTCGGCCGAAATCTCAGGACGTATCGTCAATGTTTTGGTGAAAGAAGGATCCAGGGTAGGTGCCGGCCAGGTATTGGCAACCATTAAGAAAGATGCCATCGAGGTAGATATTTCCCAGGCTCAGAATAACTTACAGAACGCCATTATCGATAACCAGCGTTATGAAAATGCCTTTAAGACTGGAGGGGTTACAAAACAGCAGGTCGACAACTCAAGACTACAGCTGAAAAATGCTCAGGCTGCCGTAAGAGCGCAGGGTGTAAAAGTAAATGATACAAGCATCCGTGCCGGAATCAGCGGTACGATTAATAAAAAAATGGTAGAGCCGGGAATGGTAGTAGCTCCTGGAACAGCACTTTTCGAAATCGTGAATATCAATTCTCTGAAACTTTCTGTTTTGGTGGATGAAAGCCAGATCGGAAGAATCGCGTTGGGTCAGGACGTGGCCATTAAGGTCAATGTTTTGCCGGATGATGCGTTCAGCGGAAGAATTACCTTCATTGCTCCTAAAAGTGATGCTTCTTTAAACTTCCCTGTTGAAATTGAAGTTCAGAACAGAGGAAACCTGAAAGCGGGAATGTATGCAACGGCTACTTTCAAAACCAATAACGGTGCCGAAACCCAGAATATGCTTACCGTGCCTGCAGAAGCTTTCGTTAATGGAGTGAGCTCAGGACAGCTATTCATCGTTACCAACGGAACGGCCAAATTAATAAAAGTGCAGACCGGAAAAGTGTATGGCGATAAAGTTCAGATCTTAAGCGGACTCAATGGCGGGGAACAGGTCATTACCAGCGGACAGATCAACCTTGATAACGGTTCAAAAATCAATATCGTAAAGTAAGAGCAGATGAAGTTAGCAGAAATATCCATTAAAAGACCGTCCCTCGTTATCGTACTGTTTACGATACTTACGCTGGGAGGTTTATTAAGTTACTCCATGATGGGGTACGAATTGATTCCGAAGTTTGAGACGAATATGGTGACCATTTCTACGGTATATCCGGGAGCTTCCCCTGCTGAGGTGGAAACTTCGGTTACCCGTAAGATTGAAGACGCCGTTGGTTCCCTGGAAAATGTAAAAAAAGTAGAATCTTCATCATACGAAAGTTTATCGGTCATCATGGTTCAGCTGAACACCGGTGCCGATGTAAACTATGCACTGAATGATGCCCAGAGAAAGGTAAATGCTATCCTGGCAGACCTTCCGGACGATGCAGATCCGCCATCACTGCAAAAATTCTCACTGGATGATCTACCGATCATGACGCTGAGTATCTCGAGTGATAAACTGAATAATAAAGATCTTTATGACCTTTTAGATAAAAAGATAGAACCTATTTTCTCCCGTGTCAACGGGGTAGCCCAGGTGGATCTTGTCGGTGGACAGGAGAGAGAAATCCAGGTAAGTTTAGACGAAAAGAAAATGCAGGGATATGGTCTTGCCATTGCTGATGTACAGCAGGCTATTCTTTCTTCCAACTTAGATTTCCCGACGGGTGCTCTGAAGACCAGAACCTCAAGATCTACGATCAGACTGTCAGGGAAGTACCGTGATATTGCTGAAATGAATAATCTTGTGGTTTCCAATAAAAGCGGGGCACAGGTACGTTTATCAGATATTGCGACAGTTTTCGATACTCAGAAAGATGTAGAGAAGGTTGCGAGATACAACCAGAATTCAACAATTTTACTTCAGGTTAAAAAACAATCTGATGCGAATGCGGTTTCGGTTTCGGAATTAGTTCAGAAAACCATTGCTGATGTTCAGAACAATTATAAAAATCAGGGTATTAAGATCAATATTGTAGATGATACTACAGATTTCACCCTGGAAGCCGCGGATCACGTGATCTTCGATTTATTCTTAGCGATCATTCTGGTAGCCGTTGTAATGTTATTATTCCTTCACAATATCAGAAACGCATTTATTGTAATGGTTTCTATTCCGATGTCGTTAATTGCTACGGTAATCGGGATGTATCTGATGGGATATACGTTAAACCTGATGAGTTTATTAGGACTGTCATTGGTAGTAGGTATCCTTGTAGATGATGCGATCGTAGTACTGGAGAACGTATACCGTCACATGGAGATGGGGAAAAGCAGAATCCGGGCAGCCTATGATGGAGCTTCGGAGATCGGGTTTACCGTAACGGCGATTACATTGGTAATTGTGGTGGTATTCTTGCCGATCGCGATGAGTTCAGGATTGGTATCGGATATCCTGGCACAGTTCTGTGTTACCGTAGTGATTGCAACATTATTCTCCTTATTAGCCTCATTTACCATCATTCCGTGGTTGTCGTCAAGATATGGTAAACTGGTACACCTTTCGGGTAAAAATCCTTTTGAGAGATTTATCCTTTGGTTTGAGAAGCAGTTGGAAAAATTTACCCACTGGATTACAGGAATTTTAGAATGGGCACTGAAAACAACACTGAGAAGAGTGATGACCGTAATCGTAACCTTCATTATATTGGTGTCTTCATTCATGTTGGTAGCATTCGGATTTATTGGAGGAGAATTCTTCCCTAAGATGGACCGTGGACAGTTCCTTGTTCAGATGGAGTTACCAAAAGACGCTTCTGTAGAAAAAACCAATCAGCTGACCCTGGAGGTAGAGAAATACCTTAGAAATGATAAAGACGTAGTAGATATGATTACGACCGTAGGTCAGCAGTCATCAGGTTTCGGGGGAGCGCAGGCTACCTTGTACCAATCTGAGATCCAGGTAATTTTAGTAGATAAATCCGAGCGTAACGAAAGTACAGATATTAAGTCTGCCAAAATAAAGAGAGCGCTGGAAGAGAAATTCACCGGTGTAGAATTTAAAACCGCCCCGATCGGATTAATGGGAGCAGATAATGCCCCTATTGAAATGGTGGTAACGGCTCAGGATAACGAGACGGCAAACAAGGAAGCCAACAGGATTCTTGCATTGCTTAAAAAAGTGCCTGGATCTGTAGATGCAGAATTATCTACCGACTCTGGTAATCCGGAAGTGCAGGTGAATATCGACAGAGATAAAATGGCTTCTTTAGGTTTAAATCTTTCAGGAGTAGGACAAACGATGCAGACTGCATTCAGTGGAAATACCGACGGGAAATTCAGAGCCGGAGAATACGAATATGATATCAATATCCGTTTTGGTGATGCCAACAGACAGTCTATCGACGATGTAAGAAACCTGATGTTTACAAATCCTCAGGGACAGCAGATCAGATTAAGCCAGTTTGCAGACGTAAAAATGGGTTCAGGGCCAAGTTTATTGGAGCGTAGAGACAAGTCGCCTTCTGTAAAGGTGAAATCCAAAGTAGTAGGTCGTCCTGTAGGGGATGTGGCCAACGAATGGGCAGCACAGTTTATGGATAACGAGAAAACAAAACCTGCCGGTGTAAGCTACATCTGGAGCGGTGATATGGAAAACCAGACCGAAGGTTTCGGAACCCTGGGTATTGCATTACTTGCTGCAATTGTACTGGTTTATCTGGTAATGGTTTCGTTGTATGATTCATTTGTCTATCCGTTTGTGGTATTATTCTCCATCCCTCTGGCATTGATCGGGGTTATGGTGATCCTCGCCATCACCGGAAATTCACTGAATATCTTTACAATGTTGGGGATGATCATGTTGATTGGTTTGGTTGCGAAAAATGCGATTATGATTGTCGATTTCGCCAATATGAGAAAAGCAGCAGGGGCCAATACCCACGATGCTTTGATTCAGGCGAACCATGCCCGTCTGCGTCCGATCCTGATGACCACCATTGCGATGATCTTCGGTATGATTCCGATCGCAATTGCAAAAGGAGCAGGAGCAGAGATGAACAACGGATTGGCTTGGGTAATTATCGGGGGTCTGACCTCATCATTATTCCTGACGCTGATCATTGTACCGGTAGTATACTCACTATTCGATTCTATTTTAAGAAGAATGGGTAAACACGAAAAACCGGATTATGAAGCTGAAATGAAAGCTGATTACGAGCACAAAGAACTAAGTGAAGACGGGTATACCCCAAAACACATAGACTAATATCATAACCTTTAATTAACTGTAGAGCGTATCAGAAATGATGCGCTTTTTTTGTCTCTTTGTTATATTTTACTATTACGTTCATTCATCCATGAGCTACGATAAACCACCAACGTCACTTCGAGTAGGTTTTTGAAAAAAACCGTATCGAGAAGTGCTACATCAGACAAATAGCTAATAGAGGATCATGTACAAAACTTCTCGATACACTCCGCTTCGCTGCGTTACTTGAAGTGACGGAAGTGATTATTTTACTATGGAACTTATTTCAATTAGAAAATTATAAATGTGCCTAAATATTTAATGAGATAAGACCGTCACTTCGAGTAGATTTTGAAAAAAAACGTATCGAGAAGTGCTACATCAGACAAATAGCTAATACAGGATCATATACAAAACTTCTCGATACACTCCGCTGCGCTGCGTTACTCCTTTAGATTTGTAGAAATAAAAATAATATATTTATTAACAAGAGAAAAGTGTTTAAGTAAACTATCAAATACTCCGAGTAAAACTCATACTTCGATTAAGACTTAAACACTTTCTTATCAAAAAACTCAGATAGAAATTCGGGATTGTAGCCCATTATTAAGGAGTTAGATAATGATAAGTTTCTCTTTCAATTATCAAAAACAAATTTATGGAAAAAATTTTTATTGGAATTGACATCAGTAAATTAACTCTGGATGTTTTCGTTAATAGTTACTCTACAACACAACATTACCAAATTGAGAATTGTTCGAAAGCTATCAAAAAGTTTTTTAAGAGCTTTCCCAACGATGCAAATACCGTTGTAGGAATGGAGAATACAGGAAGATATAATTTTGAACTTTACGAAATTTTAAGCAGTATGAATCTGCTGGTTTTTGTTATAAATCCACTTCATTTAAAGAAAAGCATTGGTCTTCTAAGGGGTAAGAATGATAAACTCGACAGTCAGAGGATTTGTATTTTTTTAGAGAAAAACCATATGGATTTAGACCCTTGGACTCCTAAATCGTCAGATATTCAAAAAATAAGTTTATTGAATGCCGAACGCAGGCACAGAGTAAAAATAAAAGCAGGTTTATTAAGACAGATGAAAGATTTAAGTTTTCTTAAAAATCATACAGATAAGGAAATTATAAAACTTAATAAGCAACTCATTTTACTTTTAGATAAACAGATTAAAACAGTTGAGAAAAAGATTGTAGAGATTATTGAATCGAATGTAGAATTGAAGGATCAATATAAAAGAATACAGACTGTCCCAGGTGTTGGAAAAGTATTGGCTAGTATGTTAATTGTCAAAACTAATGGATTTACAGAGATTCAATCGGCAAGAAAGATGGCTTGTTATTCAGGAGTAGTTCCGTTTGATCATCGCTCCGGTTCATCAATCTATTACAAACCTCGAGTCTCTACAATGGCTGACAAGGAGTTAAAAAAGATTTTACATTTAGCTGCTTTAAGTTCTATAAGATTGAAAAATGATCTAGCTTCATACTTTCAAAGAAAAGTTTTGGAGGGAAAGAATAAGATGTCTGTGTTAAATGCAATTAGAAATAAAATCATACACAGAGTTTATGCTCTTATAAAAAATAATTCTGTTTATAAAAATAAGTTGCTCACGTCATAGAAATCGAAGTGACGGAAGTGATTATTTTACTATGGAACTTATTTCAATTAGAAAATTATAAATGTGCCTAAATATTTAATGAGATAAGACCGTCACTTCGAGTAGGTTTTTGAAAAAAACCGTATCGAGAAGTGCTACATCAGACAAATAGCTAATAGAGGATCATGTACAAAACTTCTCGATATACTCCGCTTTGCTGCGTTACTTGAAGTGACGGGAACGGTAAACCTTGTGATTGAAAGTAATGGCATGTTATACCGAGGCTAATGGTAAAATAAAAAAAGCTTACGGAATCCTCCGAAAGCTTTAGTATATCTTGTATATGAAAATTAATCAGCCATTACTTCGCCGGACTTCCTATAGACAAAACTTCCATAGATATGTCTTCTCGCAAAACGGCTTGGAGAATCAGAATTTACCATTTTAATATAGGTATTTCTTGGTACTCCGATATATTCGTACATATTTCCGTTCAGATGCTGAACCGTCAACACCGATTTTTCTAAATAAAAATCCTGAATATTAGATTTGGTTACCGTCTCTGTATATTCTTCCTTATATTTTTCCTGGGTTTCCGGATTGATACTTACCAAAAAATGGTAGGCTTCAATCACAGTCTTACTTTTTTCTTCTGCTTCCAGCTTTCCCGCTTCATCATTGATGAATTTATCAGGATGCGTATCTTTCATCGTATTCCTGTAAATGGTTTTCAGTTCTTTCAGTGTAACATTTTTATCAACCTCAAGAAGCTTTCTGTATTCGCCTAATTTTTTCATATGTTCTATCCCTATTTCGGGGTGCAAAATTAAGCAAATTAATTGATAAAGTGTATGTTATTCATTATTAATTTATACAGATTTATGATTCGCTTCATATTTGAAAAGGATATTTACAATTTATTTAACTTATAATTCTTAATTTGTCAGGTGATGCTTAATCAAGCCTCTTTCTTATGCAACGTAATTAGGTGTAAGATATAAGTCTAAGGCAGGCTTATATCTTACAAATTAATTATCATGAAAATATTCATAAGCATATCCTTCTAAATCTCCGCCTTCGGAAATTAAATTATCATTCTCATCAAATATTTTAAAACTTTCCTGCGAATTTCCAATGCTTGCAGAACCATCTAAAGCAAGTAAGATAGTATAGAAAGTATCTGTCAAAAGATCAGAAATCACTTCTTTTAATTTCTCAGTTTGAATTTCACTCAGATTTAATTCTTCGATTTTTGTTGAAACAAGAGTTCTATATTGTGGTTGGTAATTAAAAGTTGAATAGAGGATGTTTTGTTTTTCTTGGTAAAAGTTTTTTACAAATTCTTTGGTCGTCATTATTATTTATTTTTTTCTAAAATTTTTATTCTCCTTTCAAAAGCCTTAACATTAGATTGTTCTTCTTTTTGCACAACTTTCAAACTCCTTAATTCATTGTGGGTATGTGATAATTCTTTTTTAAAGATTCAATTTCAGATGAATCTGAATCTTTAAAAAGTTGAATTCCACTAATAAGTAAAGCTAGTATAGAAAGGATTACAGTAATTAAATTCCATTTTTTTGATTCCCATAAAATTTTCTTTTGATACGATGAATGCCCACCAGCCTTTATAGCTTCTAAACCAAATTTTGTTATATCAAAATATCCCTTTCCTGTAGGAAGAAAATATTCATATCTTTTTCCAAAATTGATAGTGTTTTCCATTAATTTTAGTTCTTTAAGATTGTCTGAATTGAGATTAAATTCTTGGTAATAATCTCTAACATAAAAATTTGTTTTACCCTCAAGCAATTTTAAATAGCTTATTTAATCTCTGTTCATTCATTACTACTATAGTTAAATTTTTAATTACGAAAGTATGTAATATTATATATTCCTAAAAAGAAAATATCAGATTTTCAGTAACAATACCACAAACCAATTCGAAACACTGATATTCAATCTTTTCAAACTCATCAACCATTCAAAAAGATTCGTAGACAAAGTATAAATGATAGAAGCTGAATCTTTATACTTGTTACAGGGAAGGTAAGCAATTTTTAAAAACCATTTCAAATACCCTTAAAAAAGGGCAATAAGTATAAAATACCTGGCTAACAAAAACAAACATTATCCAACCAAAAAACAGCCAAAAAACACAATTTTGCTGTTCTAATTTTTTATATTTGTAAAAAATCAAATATGCAAAAAGAAAAATTACGATCAGTACGAAAGAGAAAAGGCTACACACAGCAGCAGATTGCGGATGTGCTGGCAACGGATGTTTCCAACTACTGCAGAAAAGAAAGCGGAGATGTGAAAATCATCCATGAAGAATGGGCAAAAATAGCCGATTTCCTGAATGTTCCTTTAGAGGAAATCTACGAAGAAGAAGGAGCTTTAACTGTTATTAATAACAATAATTCGACATTTAATGACAGTCCTGGCTCCGGTGCTAGTGCAGGAGGTCAAAATACGAACACTTTCAATAATGAAATGAGTATTGAAATGATCAAGAACTTGCAGGAATATATTACTCTGCTAAAAGAAAAAATCAGCCATCTTGAGGAGAAAGGAAATAATCCGGAGAAATAATAAATCTAAATTCATAAAATAAAAAACACGTCAGACCCGATGTGTTTTTTGTTTTATTGACAGGTAATATCAATAGGAGCGGGCTTTAGCCCGCTTTCCCGGAAACAAGGTAATTGGCTTTAGCCAAAACATAAAATATAAGCAGTCAGATCGTGATTTATAATCTGTGATGAGTGTTTAGTAAAAAAGCATCCCTAGGACTGCTTTTAAAAGATCATAACTATAGTGCAAAAGATATTAATCAAAATAATTGTTATATCGTCTTGCATTTTCATTAATTCGCGCCATATTTTGTGGTGAAAGAGCCATTCCGGTTTGATTGGAAACTGCACCGGCAGGATCGTCTAAAAAGTTTTTTCGGGCCTTTTTATAAGTCTTATAATCCGTGGAAAAGACATCTTTCATAATAAGTATGGGCTTTTCAACTTTTTTCAAGCTTACTAACGTAAATCTTAAAAAATCATTCGTATCATAAACTTCCAATATTAAACCGGGTAAATTTTTAAAGATATAGGGGCCATCCGGAATAGGTACAGCACTTGAAAACCATGCAACATACGTTCTGTTTTTGTACTTTGTTGTTGCTTTTTTGCAAATATAGTTTTCTATTGTTTTTGTCTCATCTTCTATTTTCCAACCCAGCTGATCCTCCAACGGGAAAGAGAACTTTGTTTTAAGTAATTCTTTGAAAATGGTTTGTTTTCCTTTATCAAGATAAACTTCATCTTTGAAATTAACCTTGGGTACATTACGAAGGTCCACAACGATTTTCCCATCAATAGGATTTTCCCACTGTTTCTTGCCTAGTGCTAAGGCTATTGAATCGCTTTTTGCTTTCTGAGTACTTTTAAACAAAGATGTATTGTCTTTTATAAGTAATGAAGAATATTCCTGTAATACATTTGTCCGGTTCAGAGTATCAGGATGGATTTTCACTTTATAAATGACTTCATATTCTGATTGCAAGGTTTGTGACTGCGCTGAAAAGAACTGTATTGAGACTAAGAAAAACAGAAGATAACATTTCATCAGGTAATAGATTTAAAACACAAATAAGAGTGAGAACTATTAAGGACACAAAAATTCATTTAGCAATTGAGCATTGTGAATGTGATCTGCATGAGCCTGGGCATATGTATCAGTCCCGGAGCCCTCACCCCAACAAATAGTGTCGGTAAGGATTTCATTAGTACAGGTAACTAGAATGCCGATAGACTGACATTGCATTTTAGAAACTTCTGTTTTTTCACCAGTCTGCGGCTTGATTTCTACTGTGTTTTTAGCACTTACTAATCCAGCAACTCCAAAGGATGCTAATAAAATGAGTTTTTTCATAAATTTTTAGTTTTTTGGTGTGATAAAGTTATTGAATAATTAGTGTAAATTATCATACAAATATGAATTTAATTTACATAATTTTCATTTTTTATCCTACTATCTAATGAAGTCGGTAAAGTGTTAAGAATTTTTTGATAATATTTGATATAAAAGACATCAGGCCTTGAGATGTTCTTGTATTAACGACAAGCAATATCAATGGGAGCAGACTTTATCCAACCAAAAAACAGCCAAAAAACACAATTTGCTGTTCTAATTTTTTATATTTGTAAAAAATCAAATATGCAAAAAGAAAAATTACGATCGGTACGAAAGAGAAAAGGCTACACACAGCAGCAGATTGCGGATGTGCTGGCAACGGATGTTTCCAACTACTGTAGGAAGGAAAGCGGAGATGTGAAAATCATCCATGAAGAATGGGCAAAAATAGCCGATTTTCTGAATGTTCCTTTAGAGGAAATCTACGAAGAAGAAGGAGCTTTAACTGTTATTAATAACAATAATTCGACATTTAATGACAGTCCTGGCTCCGGTGCTAGTGCAGGAGGTCAAAATACGAACACTTTCAATAATGAAATGAGTATTGAAATGATCAAGAACTTGCAGGAATATATCACTCTGCTAAAAGAAAAAATCAGCCATCTTGAGGAGAAAGAGAAGAATCAGGGTACATAAATACTGACCTACCAGATACAAAGCACATCAGATCCTGATGTGTTTTTTGTTTTATTGACAAGCAATATCAATAGGAGCGGGATTTTGAAGTAACAAACCTTTAAGGTTTAACAGTAACAGATAAATTACTTGTCATTTAAAAATCTATTTAAAAAGATAAAACTCATGAATGATTTCCCGTTTACCCGGACTGATTTTTAATATTGCTGACATGAACGAATTAAGGATTGGGTATTGCTGTTTCGGCTAAGTTCTTAATTAAACTTTCTCTGAAGGACAAAAGTCAGCCTGGCATTTTTTATAAAATCCTCCACCGGAGTATCTTTATTGGCTTCTTTATTTGTGAGTTCTATTAAATACTGAATAGGACCCGGCAGTTTTGTGTCTTTACAGATAAGGTTAAATGCTCTTACTTTCGGATCTGTTTCCAGAAAATCCAGATAATTCATGTCATTGATTCTCATATTATTAACATCAAAAGATGCGCGTGGATCTTTCTGAAGTTTCAAAAATCTTTTCTGTGTCCTGTCGGTGGTTTCAGCAATGAACTTATCCATCTGATAGTCCGTGAGAAGTTGCGGATAGATCAGTCCCTCCTGCAGAATCAGTTTTACCGCTGGGTTTGCTTTATCATAAAAAATAGTTTTATCGTCAAACTCTGCCAGACCATCTTTAACGGATATTTTGCCTTCGAATTTCTTATAATTTTTCTTTTTATAGGCATTTTTATATTGTTCGGTAATGGCTTTGTTTTTTGCAGCAGCCGTTTCTTTTTTTTGGGCAAAAGCTCCGGCAGACAATAGCAGGGACAGGCTTAGGGACAATAGCAGTTTCATAAGGTATGGATTTTAATAAGGGTTTCTATAAAATATTTTTAATTCGAAGGTATTGGATAAGCATAATGGTTTTGGCATCTCTGATTTCGCCGTTATCGATCATTTTTAAAGCTTCCTCAAAAGAAAATTCGAGTACTTCTATATTTTCACCTTCATCGGCGAGTCCGCCGCCCTCTGTCATTTTCATTTCTGCAGCATATTGGGCTATAAAAAAATGAAGAATCTCTGTCACGGAGCCCGGCGACATATAGGCTTCGAAGATCTTTTCTGCTTTCGAAATTTTGTAGCCGGTTTCCTCTTCGGTTTCCCTTTTAATGCATTCTTCGGGATTGTCATTATCCAGCAGCCCGGCGCAGGCTTCGATCAGCATTCCGTCCGGATTTCCGTTGATGAAAGTAGGCAGTCTGAATTGTCTGGTCAGGATAATTTTACCTGAAGCTGTGTTGTATAATAAAATAACGGCTCCGTTTCCCCGGTCATAGGCCTCTCTGCTTTGGGTTTCCCCGGTTCCGTCTTTTTTTGAGATATTGAACGTTACTTTTTTTAAAGTATACCAGTTATCAGATAAAATTTCAGTTTTTTCAATGTTTACTTTTATATCCTGCATTATATTGTATGTATTAATCAGTTTTTTAATTATTGGTTGAGCAAATCTTCCAGCGCCTTTTTCAGATCGGGGAATTCAAAACGGAAGCCTTTCTGCTGTATTTTTTCCGAAGATGCCCTGGAGCCTTCCAATACAGCATCTGCCAGGTCCCCAAAGATAAGTTTTAATACAAAACCAGGAACATTGGGCATCAACAAAGGCTTTTTTAAAACTTCTGCTATTTTTTTTGTTAGATTTTCGTTGGTAGTATGCTGCGGCGAAGTGGCATTATAGCTTCCCTGTACTTCTTTGTTTCTCAGTGCAAACTCGTACATCGAGCAGATATCTTTTATATGAATCCATGGCATATACTGTTTGCCTGTTCCCAAAGGAGAGCCTATGTAATTTTTGATCGTGGGAACCATTTTTTTTAAAGCGCCGTCTTTTTCCGAAAGAACAACGGCTGTTCTCATTTTTACCACCCGCTCTGCGATATTCTGTTCTTTAAAATCATCAGCAGCCTTTTCCCACAGGATAACGACTTCGCTTAAAAAATCATTTCCGGGAGGATCCTGCTCCGTGAAAATTTTCTCGGACGTCACGGTGCCGTAATAATTGATTCCGGAAGCGGAAATGAAGGATTTTAATCTGATGTTTTTCTTCCGCAGGATATTCAGAAGTAGTTTTGCAGATTCTACGCGGCTTGAAATCAACTGCTTTTTTCTTTCGTCTGTCCAGCGCTTTTCGGAAATATTGGCGCCTGCAAGATGAATGATGTGGGAAACATTTTCAAAAGCAGATTCATCGATCGTCTGCCGGTCGATATCCCATTCAAATTCGTTGTGATGTTTCTTTTTTCGGGTCAGAAGCCGGACTTCATATTCTTTACTCAGTTTTTTGGACAGTTCCTTGGCAATCATGCCGCCCGCACCCGTGATCAAAACAACTTCCTTCATACTTTTACAATTAAATTGGTATATCTATGCCTGATTTCTTACGATCAGCACAAAGTCTTCATCCAGAAGTTTATAACCGTAATCGTAAATAAATTTATATTCCGAACCGTTTTTATAAACCTTAATATTGGTGAAATAGTCAAAATCAAAACCTAAGCCATCAAGCTTGGATTTTGAAATTTTTGTTTTTCCGTCGATATTGGTCTCCTTTAATATTCTGTAATTCCTGCGAAGCTTATTGTTGACATTCCGCATCAGATTATTAGAGTCCTTGTTCTGCTGATTGTTGTACGTGTTGCGACAGGCATCGTTGCAGAACTTCTTGTCGGATCTTCCGATGATTTTTTCGCCGCATTCTAAGCAATTCATAATTTATTTTTCATTTTGGGTTTGTGTTTTTTCTGAAGCAGACGCTTAAGCCTGCTGTGGGTAGGGTAGCTTCTGTTGGAGGTAAGGTTGTTAAAAAATAAGGCAACCAGTAATAAGATGATGCATCCGGATAATACCGGGGATATTACGTACCAGTATCCCAGTTCAGGAATTTTTCCTGTGGAGCTTACCGCGATCAGGGCGGTGGCTCCGCCCGGTGGATGAAGCGTTTTTGTATACTGCATCAGTATGATAGAGAACGCTACTGCCAACGGAGCAGAAAGCCAGATGATATCCGGGACGATCTTGTAGACCGTTACCCCTACAATTGCTGAGATAACATGTCCTCCCACCAGATTTCGCGGTTGGGCCAGCGGACTCTGAATCGCGCCGTAGATCAGAACACTCGAAGCTCCGAAAGAACCGATTAAAAAGATATTTTCTGTAGCTGCCAAAGTATGGGACTGCATAAAGGCAATAATTCCAATACCGAAAAATGCTCCCAGAAATGACCAGAAATGTTCTTTATAATCTACCAGTGTTTCCCTGTAAATGACGTATTTTGAAACCCTGAATGTTCTTTTGATGGTCTTCTTCATTTTTATTCTTCTTTATTTATTATCTGAATTAAAAGGTCGGTTAAAATCTTTGTATAATCGCCATTTTCGTCATCGTCAGGATCCGGAATTGTAATTTCGATCCCAAAACATTTTCGTGATAAATTAAAGGGCTTAATATAAGATCTGGATCATCTATCCCATTTCCGTTCTGCTGTCGACACAGGATATATTTTTCTTCCGAAAAGTGAGGTTTTAGATCATTAGTATAGGTCAGTCTTTTATAACCCAATCCCGCAACAAGCCAGATAGTATTCCGAGGATGTATTCTTGGATGAAAACCGAATTTCCGGAGCCAGCCCGGAAGTTTTCTGACGCAGGGCTCAGCTTCATGTTCTTTTTTTATCAGGCCCAGATTGGAAGAGAACTCAAAAATATTAACATTTTTTTTCATAATGAATACTTTATCAAAGATACATAATTATCCGTTTTCAAACGGCTGAACGGAACAATTATATTCGGTAGAAATCATCCGGAATTTTGTATAAAGCAGACCTTCTATCCGTTTTCAAACGACTACAAACGATTTTAAACAATTTATCACCGACTCTGTTTTTCGTAATCCCCAATCTTTGCAACAGAGATTTGAGAAAACAGTGAGCCTCTCAGATCTGAATATTAATCTTAAATTAAAATATTATGTCACTAAGAAACACCGTAACATTAATAGGTTACACAGGAAAAGAAGTAGAAACCGTAAATTTCGATAACGGAAGTTTAAAAGCAAGTGTATCACTCGCTACCAGCGATCACTACACCAATGCAAAAGGGGAGAAAATAGAGGAAACGCAATGGCATACGCTGGTGGCATTCGGAAAAGTCGCCGAAATTTTTCAGAAGTATGTTTCTAAAGGGAAAGAAATTGCAGTAGAAGGCAAATTAACCTACCGGTCATATGACGATAAAGACGGCGTAAAAAGATATATCACCGAAATTAAAGTGGATGAGATTCTGCTTTTAGGAAGTAAATAACGGCAAAAATATACATGATGAAAGTAGAAGTTTTTAAAATCAGACTCGCCCGGGATTTTCTGCACAGAGATCAGCAGGCGCTCAACGCTTTCCTGGAGGGAAAAGAAATTCTAAAAGCAGAAACCGCTTTTGTGAATGATGACAATTACTGGTCTGTCGTTCTGTATTTCGATGAGCCAAAACCCATACAGCAAAATACGGTGAAAGATCCCAAGACCATCAAGTACTCTGCTGAAAGCGACGCGCTGAATTCGGACGAAGAAAAAATTCTGGATGCCCTGAAAGAATGGCGGTCCGAAAAAGCCAGAAAGCAAAGCCTGCCGACTTATTTTATCGCGACTAATAAAGAACTGATTTCCGTGGCTAAATATAAACCCGCCAAAAAGGAAGAATTGCTGGATATCAAAGGTTTTGGAAAACATAAAATCGAAAACTACGGCGAAGAAATTTTAGAAATTCTTGAAAGTACCTGACTTAATATGAGCAGAAACACAAATGATTGAAGTAATGAAATCCGGGGAAGATTATTTCCCGGGTTTTATGATGTTGATAATGAGGTTGTCCAGGTAATACGTCCGGCTTGTCTATCCACAGCTGACGTTTTGAGATAGTAATTTTTGATGTCAATTTTATGATAGCAATATTTATTTGAACTAATAAAACTATTTGCAAGTCAATGAGTTACACTTTATCTCAAATATCATTAAGCAACCTTGGTGAATCTTACCTCTTTGAATGGGCAGAATGAGATAAAGCCCAACATATAAATAAAATATACCTCCGATAAATAAAGACAAAAAACTTTTAGAAAAGTAGTAAAGTAGGGATGAATTGAATATGAAAAAGTCTTTGCAAATCACTATTTTTGCATTCTTATCAAATAGTAATCATCATTTATCAATTATAAAAATGAAACCAGGTTTAGCAAAAGGAACGAGAGATTTTACAGCAGTAGAAGTGTCAAGAAGGAGATTTATTATCAATACGCTGCAGAAGAACTTCGAGCTGTTTGGATTCCAGCCTTTGGAAACTCCGAGCTTTGAAAATCTTTCTACATTAACAGGTAAATACGGAGAGGAGGGAGATCGCCTGATTTTTAAGATATTAAATTCAGGAGATTATACTTCAAAAGTGAACCAGGAAGAATGGGAAAACAAAAACCATCAGAAACTGATTTCTCAAATTTCCGACAAAGCCCTTCGTTATGACCTTACGGTACCTTTTGCAAGATTCGTGGCGATGAATCACAATCAACTGACTTTCCCCTTCAAAAGATATCAGATTCAGCCGGTCTGGAGAGCAGACCGTCCCCAAAAAGGCAGATTCAGAGAGTTCTACCAGTGTGATGCCGACGTAGTAGGAAGTGAAAGCCTGATTCAGGAAGTAGAGCTGATTCAGCTGTACCTGAAATCTTTTGCGGATTTAAAAGTTCCGGTTACCATTCACCTCAACAACAGAAAAGTCCTTTCAGGTCTGGCTGAATATGCCAAAATTACCGATCAACTGATTGATTTTACCGTGGCTCTTGATAAATTGGACAAAATTGGGAAAGAAGGGGTTGTAAAAGAGCTTCTGGAAAGAGGGATAGCCCAGGAATCTGTTGATAAGCTGGATTTCCTTTTTACTCAATCTGATGATGCCCTGGAAAACCTACGGCAACTGAAAGAAAAATTCACAGGAAACGAAGTTGGATTAAAGGGAGTGGAAGAACTGGAGTTTGTTTTAACACAGTCAGTTAATCTGGGGGTTGATATTCGGAATCTGGTTTTTAATATTACTCTGGCTAGAGGTTTAGATTATTATACCGGAGCGATTTTCGAAGTGAAGGCGGATGAAGTGCAGATGGGATCTATCGGAGGCGGTGGACGATACGACAACCTTACGGAGGTTTTCGGTGTGAAAAATATCCCGGGAATCGGAATATCATTCGGATTGGACAGAATTTATCTCGTGATGGAAGAATTAGGACTTTTCCCTGAAGAAGCAGCCTCGAAAGTAGATTACTTATTTGCCAACTTCGGTGGTGAAGAGACTTTGGAGGCTTTAAAATTAATCAAACAGTTAAGAGAAAAAGGGATTTCTGCCGAAATCTATCCTGAGGCTGCAAAAATAGGGAAGCAATTTACCTATGCAGAAAAAAAAGGAATCAGAAATCTTGTTTTTTTAGGAGAAGAAGAGATCAGAAATGGAAATGTAACGTATAAAGACCTCCAGGCCGGAGAACAGAAAACCGTTTCTGTAGAAGAATTTTTAAATAATGAAAAATAGTTTTATTGCGATTCTTATTTTGGCAGGAAGCATCGCAAATGCTCAGTACGTATCTGAAACGATGCCGCCACCACCTCCTGCATTAGACCTTTCTAAACCAAAAGACAATGTCATTTTACACGGAGATGTTAAAGAATTTCCCAGGGAGATTCTGAAATGGGATATTAAAACATTGAGCATTTCGGCTGATAAAGGATTTACAAAAATTCCTGAAGAAATTAAAAACTATAAAAATCTCACTCATTTCAGCATGAGCGGAGGAACAGAGGTTTCAGTCTTTCCGAATGGTTTCAGCAAACTTGAGAATTTAAGAAATATATCTATATACTCTAATTACATTAAGGTTTTCCCACAGCAGTTTCTTAAACTGAATTTAGAAGAACTCTATCTGTTTTGTCCGTATTTGGAAAAACTTCCGGATAATCTCGGAGATCTGGAAAATGTGAAAAAGCTTTCAATTATCGGCAGAGAATATAAGAGTGTCTTTATAAATGATAAAGAGGTTTTTCTTCAACCCTTAAGTCTTCCGAAAAGTATAAAAAAGTTAAAAAAGGTTGAAAGCTTTATGCTTAGTAAAAATATGCTGAAAAGCATTCCTGAAGAGATCGGGGAAATGGACAACCTGGTGAGACTTTATCTGGCAGATAATGATTTGGAAACTCTTCCGGGTAGTATTGCCAGGCTTAAAAAATTAAAAAGCATAGACCTGAGTAAAAATAAATTTAAAGTTTTCCCGGCTGCACTATATGACACTGAAAATGTAGAAGCCGTATATTACAGTGAAAACAGTATTGAATCTTTTCCTGTCGGCATCGATAAAATGAAAAATTTGAAGCACCTTTTTGCAGATAAATGTAAGATATCTTCTCAGGCGCTGGCAGAATTGTGGAATGCGTCGAGTCTGCAAACCCTGGATTTGTCGAATTGTCAGATTCAGAATTTACCTCCCGGATTGGAAAAGCTTACCCACCTGAAAAGCTTAAGCTTTTGGGGAAATAAACTATCCCCAGCTGATCTGGAAAAGCTGAAAAGAAATTTGCCTAATACAAAAGTAACGCTCGTTAATCCATACAAGCCTTTTTAAAACTGAAGGAAGCTCAAAAATTTCCGCCAATATTAAAATACAATTTGTAATTTAGGGTACATCAAGTTATAAAAAACTATTAAACATAAAACCTTATGAATAACATTTGTGGATTGTGCGGAGCGCTTTTAACACCTATGGATACGATTTCAGGTGAAAATAAACTGGCAGACAGCCATATTCTGTGCAATAAATGCCTGAATGAAGCTACCCAAATTAATAAAGATATCATTAATGATCTCAGCCAGTTTTTTCTCCCGGAGATCAGAGGGATTATTCTCCAGGGAAAAATTGAGGGAACCGCTCAGACCGTAACATCACAGTCTGTAGGCTTACAGGGCAATAGTACTCCGGGTTTTGGATTCGGAGGAACGCCGACAAGGCTAGATCATATTCAGGATCAGATCGTCGCGCTCAACGCCAGGCTAAGTATTTTCGTTAATGATGAGGTAAAGGAACTGGTAAATATATTGGAAAACGACGAAAGACTGACCGCCATTGCAGAAGGTCTCGCCATGCCAGGAAAAATAGAAGGTCTTATTTTTTCTACACAGAAAAGAGTGGTTTTTATTGATAAAAAATTCTTTGGCAATGTGCAGAAGGACGAATATTTGTATCAGAATATCTCTTCTGTAGACCACATCGAAAACCTTTTGTATTCTACCCTAAAAGTATTTACCAAAAGTGGTTCGACGGCAAAATTCAAACTTCATAATAAAAATGACGGGAAAACTTTCTGCAATGCGGTCAACTCATATCTTAACGGCTCTGCAAAACCATATATTCCACCTGTGCAACAACAACAACAACAACAACAACAACAACAACAACAGATTCAGGCTTCTTCTTTTAATCTGTATACTCTACAGACTTCAGAATCACCATTTCAGCAGGAAGTTTCAAAACCCGCCGGACAGCATGCGGCAGATAAGGAAAAGGAATCCCCGGAAGTTATTTTCGAGCAGCTGGAAAAACTCGGGAAGCTGAGGGAACTTAGAGTTTTAACTGAAGATGAGTTTGCCGAACAGAAGAAAAAATTATTAAGCAGAATTTAAAATAAATATTAATTTTCAGTCAAAAATTAAAACTCCTACGAAACACTGTGCCCATAGATAGGGTGAGAAGTTATTATGATTGAGATATTTCCGGACGGAAATAAAGGATCAGGTAAGAATGGATTTTGCACTGCGGAGTAAATATTTTCTGGCATCCTTAAGGTTGGGATTGCTGAAAAACGCTGAATTTTAACTGTACGGGAAAGATCAAACACAGAAGACTTGCCGGAAAAGCTTTAAAGATTTAATTAAAATAAAAAAAATGAATGATCATTGCGGATTATGCGGACATCAACTGACCTCGATCGATAAAATGCTTGGTGAAAACAAACTTTCAGACGGTACAGTTCTTTGTAATACCTGCCTGGAAAAAGCAAGTAACATCAATGCAGAACTGCTTTACAATCTTTCTCATTTCAATCTTGATGATATTAATCGTTTATTTCAAAATGGCAAACCGGCTCAGGAAAGAACGGACGAAATCCCAGTTGAATATCTGCCTGCATCCATTAGTTGCCAGCATGGTTTTCTATCCAAAGACCTTTACAGAAAGAGGCTGAAGGAAATAAAACAGCAGCTAGATCAGTTAAAAGCCAATCTTTCTGTTTTTGCCAGAGGTGAGATCAAAGAACTACCCAATATGCTTGCTCCGGACGAGAAAATTTTAGCCGTTACCGATGCACAGTTTTCAAAAACCGTAGATGCAGGCATTTTAGTGGTCACGCAGAAAAGGATTATTTCTCTTTCGAAGGCGATGTTTTCTCCTTCTAAAATTAATGAATACCCTAATGAAAATATTATAAAGGTAAGTTTCGTAAGAAGTTTTTTATCACCCATCATTAAAATTCATACGGACGATACGGTTGTGGAATTTGAATCTTTTCTGAATAAAGACTATGCAGAAGATTTCTATCATTTTATTGAAAAAATCTACAATAAAGAAGAATCTCAAAAAAAGTCGCACAAAGTAGAAACGGTCTCAGCAGAAGCTGTGTTTGAGCAGCTTGAAAAATTAGGACGGTTAAGAGAAAACGGGGTTCTGACAGATCAGGAATTTACATTACAGAAGAAAAAGCTTTTAGATAAACTGTGATACAGATCTTTCGATCATCAAGATGCTGAGTGCCGGGGAACAGTTGTGTATTGAGCGGCTGTAATTGGTGCTTTTCTATCCATCTCAAAAAAGGGCAGCAACAAAAAGTTTTTGAAAATTATATTCAAGGGGGAGCGAGATGATAAATTATAAATTAACTTTAAAATCAAACAATGGAAAATTATTTAGAAGTAAACAAAAATTCGTGGAATGCCAAAGTAGAGACCCACTTGAAGTCAGATTTTTATTTCGTTGAAGAATTTCTTAAAGGAAGAAGTTCACTGAATTCGATTGAGCTGGAACTTCTGGGGGATATTAAAGGAAAAAGCATCCTCCACCTGCAATGTCATTTCGGACAGGATTCTATTTCACTGTCGAGACTGGGAGCAGAGGTTACTGGAATAGATCTGTCGGATAAGGCGATTGAAACAGCAAAAGACCTGGCTGAAAAATGTAATATGGCTACGGAATTTATCTGTACGGATTTATATAGCCTTCCTGAGATATTAGATCGGAAATTTGACATTGTTTTTACCAGTTATGGTACCATAGGCTGGCTGCCGGATCTTAGCAGATGGGCAAATATTATTAATACTTTTTTAAATCCTGGCGGAAGATTTATAATGGCGGAATTTCATCCTGCGGTATGGATGTTTGATGAGGATTTTACAAAAATTTCATATAATTACTTCAATGAAAGCCCAATAATAGAAACTTATGAAGGGACGTATGCCGATCAGTCTGCTAATATTGTTCAGGAGTATGTCATGTGGAATCACTCACTGGCTGAAGTCCTTCAGAATCTTATTCAGAATCATTTCGAAATCAAAGTATTTCAGGAATTTGACTGGTCTCCTTATCCTTGCTTCAGGCATGTCGATGAATTTGAGAAGGGCAAATGGAGAATTCCGCAGTTCGGAAATAAACTTCCTTTAGTATACGCATTAGAAACACAAAAAAAATCATCGCAATAAAAATTGCGATGACCTTTCCCTATATATGAATGTTAAAAAAAACGATTTTTGTTTATACAGTTTCCTGCGCCTGATTTTTTACATCTTCTGCTTTGTTCTGAACCTGAGAAGCAACATCGTTAGCTTTGCTCTGAACCTGAGAAGCAACGTCATTTGCTTTGCTTTTCAAATCGCTTCCCCACTTGTTAAAGTTGTCCTTTGCTGTATTTAACTTATCTTTTACAGCTTGCTGCTCTTCCGGAGTAGATTTTTTGTACTTGTAGTAAGCTAATGCTCCTATACCTAATAAAGCTAACAGTCCTTTAGTCTTATTTCCCATGATTTCTATTTTTTTAAGTGATTAATATTAAAATTTGTTATTAGTAAGTATGTAAAATACGTGCCAAAAAAATAGATTCACTTATAAAATAATGTTAAAATTAACTGAACACTGTAAAATCTGTGCCGTCAAAGCTTGCAAAAGCCATGGTAGGATGCGAATCCTGATGGTAGAGCGTTCCATCTTTATCGATTGCAATAGCACCAGCAAAGCCGTCAATTTTTTTTAATTCTTCAAAAGTTTTATCGAAAGCATTCTTTAATGACATTCCATCTACAACCCTTGTAACAATTTTTGCTGCCGTTGCATTGCTTACAATATCCTCACCTACACCCGTACAGCTTACTGCACAGAACTCGTTGGCATAATTTCCGGCCACCGTTGCCGAATCAGAAATTCTTCCGGGTATTTCAAATCCTTTTCCTCCCGTGGACGTAGCAGCTGCCAGTTTTCCATTGCTGTCCATGGCCACACAGCCTACCGTTCCTTTTCCGCCGTTCTGTAGTTTTTCTTCATATTCTTTTCTCCTCTGTGGAATTTCAGTTGAAAAATTTTCAAAACCGTGTGCTGTTGCATAATTTTTTGCTCCGTTGCCTCCTAAAACGCGGTCATCTTCATTCAGCAAATGTTTAGCCACTAAAACCGGATTTTTAACATCCTGTATGTTTATAACACCGCTTAACTTCTGGGTTTCGCCGTCCATAACAGCAGCACTCATTCTGATGATGCCGTCACTCTGGATCTGCGAGCCTGTCCCGGCATTGTATAACTCATCATCTTCCAATAAGGAAACGGCATACGCCGCCGTATCAAATGCTGAATTGGTCTTCAGATATTCAAAAGCCTTTTGGGCAATGTTTTTCAAAGAATTTTGTTTGGCTGTTTTTACCTCCTGGCTTTGATCGCTTTCGGAAAAAAAACCGCCGTGGATGATTATTTTCATATATATAAAGTTATGACTGGTAATTTAGGGATTATAAGTTCTGATTACGCGAATTCGGGATTAATTTTAATTTTTAATCCTAAGCTATTATTCAAACCCTACTTTATTTGTCCTGAGGAATGGGATTAAACTGCGAGTTTTCGATCGTCAGTGTTTTAGTGGTTAAATCATAGTGATCGTTCATCGACAGGACATGGACGGTTAAGTTGTCAATAGAAATAGGCTCTCCTAAATTGATATTGGTGAGATTTGTATCTTTAATGAACCTACCGTCTACTAAAATGACAAGTCCGGATCCTACAGCAGTCATCACATCATTATGAATGAAAAGTCCCGTATCTTCACCTAAACCGATTCCCAGAGTTCTGGGATTGTTGACAACAGCCTGGAAAAGACGCCCGATTCTTCCTCTCTGTACAAAATGGGTATCAATAATAACATTATCAATTAATCCGAGCCCCTGCGTAGTCTTAATTTCACCTTTCAGCAAGGCTTCGGAGCTGCTACCCTGATAGATCATGTTTTCAGATGCCGCTGCGGCTCCGGCAGAAGTTCCGGAATAAATAAAATCCTGCTCCTGGTATTTTAATAAAATGGTATCATGAAATCTGGTTCCGCCGAGAATTGAGGTCAGCCTCAGCTGGTCTCCACCGGTGAACATCACTACATCCGCGGCATTGGCTCTGGCCACCATCGCATCAGAATTGGCCTCCTCACGGTTGTGAATATCGAGAATATTAACATTCTTAGCACCCAGGAATTCAAAAGCTTTTTTATACTCCGAGCCCACAATCTGCGGAATCTGAGAGGCAGTAGTCACCACTTCGATCACAGAATTTTCTTTGTGCTTAGATTCATTTATAATTTTTCTCAGGATACCTCTTTCAAAGAAATTAAGGTTTTTTTCTATATTCTGATCAAAATCGGTTTCTGCAAAACTTCCTTTATTTACAGCACCTCCGATCACAATCAATTTTCCAACTGGTTTCATCATAGTATGCAAATTTAAAAAATAATTAACATGTGACGAAATCTACGGCAAGATAACTTGATTTTGAGTATTTTATAAATATTCATCATATTCTCACTTTTTTAGTAAATCTTTAAGTGTGGTATAGTTTCGTTTAGGGTTTTGCATTATCTTTGATTTTACAAGGAGTTATTGTTAACTATTAAAAATGCAATTTGATTATGAAAATTGAAAAGATACAGGCATTGCGTGGCCCGAATATCTGGAGTATCAGAAGAAAGAAGCTGATACAGATGAGGTTGGATCTCGAAGAGATGGAAAATTTCCCGACAAATAAGATCGACGGTTTCAGAGAAAGAATAGAAAAATTACTCCCGTCCCTGTTTACCCACCGCTGCTCAGAAGGAGTGGAAGGCGGCTTTTTCCATAGGATAGAAACGGGAACATGGATGGGACATGTTATCGAACATATTGCTTTGGAAATTCAGACCCTGGCAGGTATGGAGACAGGCTTTGGGAGGACCCGTGAAACAAAAACTCCGGGTATTTATAATGTTGTCTTTGATTATATTGAAGAAAATGCAGGAATTTATGCTGCAGAAGAAGCTGTGAAAATCGCAGAAGCTTTAATAGAAGGAAAAGAATATGATATTAATGCCTGTATTCAGAAATTAAAAGAGATCCGCGAAAGAGTACGCTTAGGCCCGTCTACGGGAAGTATCGTGGAAGAAGCGGTTTCAAGAAAAATTCCCTGGATCCGTTTGGGCAACAATTCCCTGGTACAACTTGGATACGGCGTAAATCAGCAGCGTTTTCAGGCTACCATCACAGGAAATACAAGTTCTATTGCGGTAGATATTGCCTGTAATAAGGATCTGACCAAGCGGATGCTTCATGATGCAGCTATTCCGGTTCCTATAGGCGAACTGATCATCGACGAGGAAGGATTGGACAGTGTTGTCAGAAAGATTGGTTATCCTGTTGTCATCAAACCTCTGGACGGAAATCACGGGAAGGGTTCATCCATAAATGTCAATGATTGGGCAGCGGCCAAAATAGGGTTGGAACATGCTCAGAAATATTCAAAAAAAGTAATTGTTGAAAAATATATTACGGGATACGATTTCCGTGTTCTGGTTATCAATAATAAAATGATTGCAGCAGCAAGAAGGGTTCCGGCTCATGTTGTAGGGGACGGCGAATTAAATCTGCAGCAACTGATTGATAAAGAAAATAAAGATCCGCGGAGAGGCTACGGTCATGAAAATGTCTTAACCGAAATTGCAGTTGATAAAGATACCATAGAACTTCTGGAAAAGCTGGAGTATACCCTGGACACTGTGCCCCATAAGGGGGAAGTTGTTTTTTTGAAATCAACTGCAAACCTGTCTACCGGAGGAACTTCCATAGATGTTACAGACATGGTGCATCCTGAAAATATTACTATGGCTGAAAGGATTTCAAAAATTATCGGCTTAGACGTCTGCGGAATTGATATCATGGCGGAAAATCTTACCCAGCCGTTAAAAGAAAGTGGCGGTGCTATTATTGAAGTCAATGCTGCCCCGGGATTCAGAATGCACCTGGCGCCGAGTGAAGGACTGCCGAGAAACGTTGCTGCGCCTGTGGTTGATATGCTGTACCCGCAGGGTAAACCTTTCACTATTCCTATCATTGCGGTAACGGGAACGAATGGTAAAACGACAACGACAAGATTAATTTCACATATTGTAAAGAATAATGGGTACAGAGTAGGATTTACCACCTCTGACGGTATTTACATTCAGAATACCATGCTGACCAAAGGAGATACTACAGGGCCTCTTTCTGCAGAATTTATTCTGAAAGACCCAACAGTAGAGTTTGCCGTCCTGGAAACAGCAAGAGGCGGAATTCTGCGTTCCGGATTAGGTTTTTCACAATGTGATATCGGTGTCCTTACCAATATTAAGGAAGACCATCTGGGCTTAAATGATATTCATAACCTGAAGGATCTTACCAAAGTAAAAAGAGTGTTATTAGACAGCGTTAAGAAAAATGGCTGGAGTGTCATGAATGCTGATGATGAATATTCCATGCGCATTCTGAACGATCTGCATTGCAATGTAGCGATTTTCAGTATGGATGAGAATAATAAATATATCCAGAAATTTGCCAAAGAGGGAAAAATTACCTGTGTGTATGAAGAGGGATTTGTAACGATAAAAAAAGGTGACTGGAAGATCAGGATCGGAAAAGCAAAAGATTTCCCGATCACCATGGAAGGGAAGGCTAAATTTATGATAGAAAATGTTCTGGCTGCCTCTCTGGCAAGTTATCTGCAAGGTTTTGGTATTGAAGATATTTCCAATTCACTGAGAACATTTATGCCAAGTGCCCAACTTACTCCGGGAAGACTGAATGTATTTAACTTTAAAAGTTTTAAGGTTTTAATAGATTTTGCCCATAATCCAGCGAGTTATGAAGCTATTGAAGACTATCTTAAAAATATAGAATCTACCAAAAAAATAGGAATTATTTCCGGCGTGGGAGACCGCAGAGACGAGGATATAAAATTATGCGGAAAAATTGCCGGCAGAATGTTTGACTATATCATCATCAGAAATGAAAAGCATCTTCGTGGTAGAAAAGAAGAAGAGATTAACGGGTTAATTATCGACGGAATCAATGAAGCCGGAAGAGATGTCAGTTATGAAATTATACCTAAAGAAATAGAAGCTCTGAAACATGCCATGGGAATGGCTGAGGAAGGAACTTTCATTACAGCATTAAGTGATGTCATCTCTAATGCAATAGATCTGGTACAGGAATACCAGGCCAGGGAATTTCTGGAAGACACTAAAAATTCTTAAAAAAATACAGGCTGACGATTCGTCAGCCTGTATTTTTTATATAATTACTCGCTTGTTCATACTGAAGTCGTTTAAACTTATATAGGAAAAGAGGTCGCTAAAATTTAGCAATTTTGAATTGTAATTAAGGACTAACAATCGGGAGCTCATCAGCAAAGATAAAATAGAGAAATGAATTTTACCCATTTAAGCAGAAGGAAAAGAGGATTTTCTGAAGTTTGACTTGGTAAAATAATTCAGTCCACTATAAACGGCCGAAAACCGGTTGCCAGTGGCGGGAACTTTCGTTAAAGGACTATTTCAGACAACCACACGAAAGGATTCGTGCGGTAGCGGTGTGTGGTACTTACTGTCTCACACTTAAGTACACTTTAGAAAGTTTTAAAAAATACCGCAGAATTAAGTTCACATCAGGTGAAAATCAAAGATTTTCAAAAAACTTACGTGTACTTCTTTTGCGTAAAACATATTACTTTAATTATCTTAAGTGTTTAGAAATCTTTCGGATCTCCTTTGTGATAATAGAAAAGTTTAAACAGCTTTACTGTTTAAGGGGTGAAAAAGTTATTCTTCTGCAAAAAAGGCATTAGAACTTCCGATCCAGATCGCATCCTTTTTGTTAAAATCTACATTTACCATATCAGCTTTTGTCATTCTTCCCAAATTTTCCAGTAGGATAGGGTGCTCATCATTTTCACGCCAGATATATAATAACCGGATCTCGGCTTTGGAAAACTCACCGTTGATATCCCTGAAAATGGGTTCATACGTTACTTTTCTCTGTAAGATATAGTTTTCTTTATCCTGTATAGCGTCTGTGATTTCTTTTGTCGGATACAGGTCTACGCCACTGCCTGCGAATGAAAATAGGGGTTTTAAAACAAAATCTGCGAGATTTTCAGTTTCCGGAAATTCGTGTAAAAAATAACTCTTCGGCACATATGGATGATCAAGAAGAGGCAGCAGAAATTTTGAAATTTTAAAAAACCAGTTGGGATGCGTAACCCAGGTTACATCAACCTCTTCATGGAAATCGAATTCAGTCTTAAGGTCCGGGATCCGGTCCAGCTCGTCAAAAATAACACGATTATAGATTCTTTTGATTTCAGTCAGTTGTCCCTCATTTTCATAGAATAATGTTCTTCCCTTTTTCTTCACTTTAGTGAGGCAGACGGTTTTTATTCCCAATAATTTTTGTGTTAAAAGAAAATCAATGGCTGTTTTCTGTTTTTCGGGATAAATTTCCAGCAGAATTACATTTTCCGGTTTTTCGTCACCTACAATGAGATCCTTCATATAAGTTTTAAAGTCATCATCAGACAGAGTATTCCTGATGTCTGAAAGAAAAGGATACAGCTCGCAAAAAGTGTCTTCGTAGACTCTCTGGAAAGCATACAGAGAAGGGAAGGCCTGCAGCTCTATCAATTGAGGTTCCGGTTCTCCGTTTCCATTTTTACAGATTCCGAAGTCGATGGTAAAAAAGTGGGGTTTATCCGTATCACCGGGAACCCTGCAATGATCAGGAATGGCTTTTTGTAATACTTTGGTCGGCAGATTTTTAATCTGACCAATAATGCTCTCACTGGCACTCAATAGTTTAGACTCAAAATCCTTCGTTAAAAATAGAGGACTCTCAGAAATTCTGAATCCGGGTTCGATACCGCTTTTTAATTTTAAAATATCTTTGAACTGCTGATATTTTTTCTGCGAAAATTCATGATTAAACTGTGTTCTATATTTTGAAATCATATTTTTTCTGTTGTGATTTTAAAAAATCGGACCATTGTTGTCCGATTTCATAGTGATTTTTTTATATCAATCCCGGCTACATGAGTTGCCTGAACGTCTTTATTTAAACTGTTGCTTCTGTCTGTTGTACAATTCTTCTTCTTGCCAGATCTAAAAATCGGGGTAAAATCTGAGCCTGTGTCAGAATAATTTTATCTTCATCATCCATTCTGTCCATCGTTTCCAGATATTTTTCCATTCCGAAATTTTCAATCATGGCTTCTTTATTTCTGATGTCTTTCAGGTTTTCGATCATGCCTTCAGGATTGGCTTCGGGATGAAACTGGGTTCCGAAAATCTCTTCAGAAAAACGGATGGCCATAACGGCTCTTTCTAAATTGATATGCGGACGGGCCTTTTCGATGGCAACGATCTTCATTCCCAATTCTTCGAAACGCCGGTAATCAGGCTGAATAAACTGAAAAGCCCTGGAATCTACCGCGTAAAAAGGATCCGGAAGGTTTTTAAATAAAAACTCCTGCTTACCCCCTTCCGTTTTGTGAACCGGCATGACGCCGAAAGAATACGATTTTCGTCTGCAGATATTTCCCAATTTCCAATGGATGCTCGCCAGCTGAAAAGAGTGACAGATTAAAAAAAGGTACTTTTTGCAGTCATTATATTGATTGTGTTCAAGAACAGCATTTAAAAAATCTGCAAATTTTTCTTCCCACTCATGTCCTTCCCTGTGTGGATTTCCGGGACCTCCTGAAGAAATAAAGATGTCGAAATCCTGAATATCCGGCACTTCGTTCCTGTATCGTACATCAAAGGTCCGGATGCTTACATTTTCTTCAGCATTTTTCCGGAAGGCTTCGGCGATTTCCCCTATATTTTTAAAGCCCTGATTAACCTGATTATTGTTCATGTCCATTAAAGCAATTCGAATATTTTTCATACCTTATAATTTGTACAAAGTTACCAAATTATTACAGAGAAGGTAAACCATGGGTAATACCATATTCTGTCTCTGAGATCATATAGTCGACAACTTTGGTCAGATCACCGGTCTCCTTAAAGATTTGCAACTGCCGGTCTGCTCCGGTTCCGTTCTCCAAAATTTTCCAGGCATACTCCACCTCATTCCGGCATCCTAAATCGTCTACCACATCATCAATGAATTCCAACAGTTCTTTCAGTAAAAGGGGATAAGGCACCGACTCTTCTTTGCCAAAGTCAATGAGATGAGCTTCGATACCGCTTTTGGAGGCCCGCCACTTATTTTCATTTAACAATAACCTTCGATAACTTCTGAAGCTGAGGTTCTGCTGGTGAAGTTTATAAATTTTTGCCACCAGACTTTGCATAATGGCCGCCAAACAAACTGTTTCCTCGATTCTCAGCGGCATGTCGCAGATCCTGAATTCAATCGTAGGGTAGAAGGGGTGAACCCGAAGGTCCCACCATATTTTTTTGGCGTTATCAATGGTTCCGGTTTTCACCAGAAGATCCACGTAGCTGTCAAATTCCGCTAACGAGTTAAAATAACTCGGAATACCCGTTCTCGGAAATTTCACAAAAATTTCCTGCCGGTATGATTTGAAGCCTGTATTTCTGCCGATCCAGAAGGGCGAATTGGTTGAGAGGGCATACACATGAGGAAGAAAATACCGCATCACATTCTGGATTCTCACTCCTTCTTCACGATTCGGTATTCCTATGTGTACATGGAGTCCGAAGATCAGATTTCCGCGCGCAACGTCTCCCATATCATCTACAATTTTGTTGTACCGCTCTCCGTTGGTGATGGTGTTGTGCTCCCAGTTTGAAAAGGGATGCGTCCCTCCTCCGGAAACCCGGAGACCCTGTTCATGGGCAATTTTTATCAGATGTCTTCTGAGATTTGTTAACTCAGCTCTGGCCTCCTGGATATTCTGGCAGATGCCGGTCTCCATTTCGATCATGGATTCGTGCATTTCATGCTTTAAATTTTCACTTAAAACCGCTTTTCCGCCTTCAATGATTTTTGAAACGTGAGAAACCAGATCTCTGCTCTCAACATCGATGATCTGATATTCTTCTTCGATGCCTATGGTAAACTGATGCATTTTTTTTCGTGTTTTTATTGAGGTTTTATTTTTTTAAGGAATCTTTTACGAAGGTTCCCCAGGCGATATTGGGTTTTCCCGGAACATATACTTTAGCTTTTTCGATGGCCAGTTTTGCTGAATGTTCTACGATCCAGGCAAAATTTTCTTCTCCCACAGAGTTTCTGTCGGCATCAGGAGCCGGATTACAGAAGTCGATGGCATAAGGAATTCCGTCTCTTATAGCAAATTCTACCGTATTAAAATCGTAACCCAGAGCCTGATTCATTTTAATCGTATAGTCATGAATCGTTTTTAGCAGTTTTTCCAGTTTCTTACCCTGTGTCTGGTGAGTCGTAGCGTATCTTAGATGATGGTCATTTCTGGGTTCGTAAGGCATAATGTGAACGTATTTCTGTCCCAGACAATAGACTCTGTAATAATCATCAAACACGATTTCTTCCTGCACCATCATCACCAGCTGCTCTGTTTCACTTAATTTATTCCACAAATCTTCAGGGTTTTCCACGCGGTAGACACTTTTCCAGCCTCCGCCATCATGGGGTTTCATATAAGCAGGGAATCCTACATATTCAAAGATATATTCCCAGTCATGAGGAAATTTTAAATTTCTGAATGATGTTTCGGAAGTGTCTGTGGGTCTTTCATATGAGGGAAGTAAAACTGTTTTGGGGAGAGGTATTCCCAGTTTCGACATCAATGCGTTATTGAAAAACTTTTCGTCAGCACTCCACCAGAAAGGATTGTTGATGACATACGTTCCGTTCAGCGCTGCATTCTTTAGATAGGCTCTGTAGAAAGGAACATCCTGTGAAATCCTGTCGATAATCACTGCATAGCCATAATCTGCTCCCTGTTCAAGCTTATCGATCGTAACTGCCTCTGCAGTAATTTCCCCATTTCCCAATTCGTTCACTTTATCAATAAAAGCCCAGGGAAATGTATCCTCCATACCGAATAGAATTCCTACTTTCTTTGCCATAATTGTATTTTTTATTGTTTTAATATTAATGATTTGAAATTAAATTCTAGGAAAAGAAAGCCCCGATAAATGTTGGAAAAGCCATTCTCCAAAGGGGCCAGTCGTGGCTGATCCAATTTTTTTCATCATACCAGCAATCAATTCCTTTGGCTCTTAAAATATCAGCCATTTCTACATTTTTATCTTTACAGATATCCTGGTCGGAAGTGCTTAAAACAATATGCATATGCTTGTATTTCCAGGCTTCGTCATTTTTTACAAACTCCCTCGGACAATTGAAATAAACCAGTTCGTCAGAATATCCGTCCATAAAATTTCTGATGCTGAAAGCACCTGACAGGCTGAATAAGTGTGACACAACATCCGGAAACCGAAAAGCAAAATTGGCAGCATGATATCCTCCGAAGCTTGCTCCTGCTACAGCGACCCGGTGTGTTTTATGAATTTTCTGAATATATGGAACAAATTCCTGGATCAGAAACTGAACATACTTTTCGTAATTTCGGATCCTCTGCTGTGGAGGAATCTGCTCATTATAAAAACTCTCGCTGTCAATGGTCTGGATATTATATAATTTAATTTTTCCCTGTTCTACAAACCAGTTGACACTTCCGTTTAAATGGAAGTCGTGGTTTTGAGTATACTGTCCCTGTGAAGTCGGAAACATAATAACAGGATATCCGAAATGTCCGGTTATTTCGACTTTAATGCTTATTCCTAATAGGTTTGAATAATAATCTGTGTGTTCTATATGAGGCATATGATGAGATTAATTGAAAATAACGGTTAGCTGGTAGGTTTGCTTTGTGGAGGAATGATGTTGAGAAAATGAGCATGAATTTTTTCTGCTGCCAGATCTAAACGTTCCTGTATTTTCGCAGAATCATCTGATCGGTAAACAATACCGATATGATAATCGATCGGGATGAATTTTACGGCTTCCTCGCATTCAAACTCATGATAATCCGGTTTTTTTTCTTTTATCAAAGCGACGATCAATCCTGAATAATATCCGGCAGGTTTTGCCACGTTATAGTGTTTACCCCTCAACAGGGCATCCTCTATTTTTGCCCATTCTCTCCAGATGTTAATATTGCTGGAAGCTTCCACGAGGTCAGGAATGTGAGCACCGCCCACTCTTGAAGAGGTTTCCAGAAAATACCATTTTCCATCTTCTTTCCCCCGGATAAACTCTGTATGAGTAGCGCCGTTAAGTAATCCGAAACTCTGGAGTACTTTGGCATTTGCTTCTTCAAGGGCTTGAAATTCATCGGAATGTCTGCCTAAAGTTTTTGTTCTGAAAACACCCCCTTCATGGGAAACCTGCATAGGAGGAGCCAGATATTTTGAAGCGGAAGTAAATACAATTTCCTTATTGAATGTCAAACTGTCAACATGGAAAACGTCGCCCGGTTTAAAACTTTCCAATAAAAACAGATGACGCTCTTCTTCCAGTTGGTTTAATGCTTCCCAAAGCTGATCTTTGGTGGTAACTTTTTTTATTCCTGATGCCGAAGCCTCGGAACGGGGTTTCAAAACCCATGGTCCCGGAATCCGGTCAATAAAATGATTCACCTCATCATTGTTGAAAACGGCTGTAAATTCGGGCACGCTGATTCCTGAATCTTTGGCTTTCTGCCTCATCGCCAGTTTATCTCTGAAATAACGATGGGTAGTCTGTCCCATGCCTGGAATTCTGAAGGTTTCCCGGATCAAGGCTGCTTTTTCTACATCGTAATCATCAAGAGCAATAACGGCATCCACCTTTCTGGTCTGCATGAGGTGAGAAAAACCTTGTATTAGATGATCCAGATTCCAGACAGATGGCTTCTGTTCCGGCATATAAAATACTTCATCAATAGCGTGCCATGGCCAATTTCTGTCTCTGAGATTTTCTGATGTTACCAGGATGATTGTATTACCCAGCTCTTTCATCTCGTCCATGAAATCATAGCCTTTGTAATAGCACGAAATACATACTACAGTTTTCTTCTCCATACAATGTTTTTTAATAATCTGTAAATTTTCAAAAACGATATCATGTATTTTTTGGTTATATTATACCTAATATTGCCTGAGGGGGAGGTTTTTGATAATTTACATATCAATGATACAGAGAATTTTTGTAATAAACTAATTTTTAATGATAATTTTCAATTACATCGGTCAGTAGCTGCACGCCAAAGCCGGTGGCAGCCTTTTCTTTCGCATATCCTACATTCCCGAAAGCCACCCCGGCGATATCTAGATGGGCCCATTTCGGATGGTTTTCAATAAATTGCTCAAGGAATTTCGCTGCAATGATACAGTCCCCAAACGGTTTCATGGAAATATTCTTCAGATCGGCTACATCCGACCGGATATCTTCCTGCCAGATATCCCATAAGGGAAGGTTCCAGAGTCTCTGATTGGTTTTGTCACCGGATTTTATAAGCAGGTTTTTCAGTTCCTCATTATTGGAAAAAAGAGCTCCGCAGGTATCCCCGAACATTCTGACGGAACTTCCCGTGAGGGTGGCAAGGTCAATCAGAAAATCCGTTCTATAATTTTTAGCAAGGTAGGAAAGTCCGTCTGCCAGGATCATTCTTCCTTCGGCATCTGTATTCAGAACCTCTATTGTTTTACCATTATAAGCGGTAATGACATCACTGGGAAGAAAAGCATCTTCAGAAATTGCATTATCTGTGATCGGTAAAATAGCAATGATATTAACGGGAAGCTGCATTTCTGCGGCATAGATCAATGTTCCCAGGACTGCCGTAGCCCCTCCCATATCCGACTTCATATAGTGCATATTGTCCGGGTTTTTCAGTGAAATACCTCCCGTGTCAAACAGCACGCATTTTCCTACAAGCCCGAAAGTTTTAGCATTTTTAGCCGTCGTTTTATATTCCAGAATGGTGAACGCGGCATCAAAGGCACTTCCCTGATTAACCGAAAGATAGGCTCCCAATCCCAGTTCTTTACACTTTTTCCTGTCAAATGAAGTATATTTTAAGGCATGTGTTTTAGCAAGATTTTTAAGATAAGAACTGAATATATCAGGCTTCTTAAGGTTAGCAGGTTTATTCAGCCAATCCTGACAGGCGATCTGGCCGTGGCTTAAAGCCAAAGCTCTCTTTTTGACGGTATCTAATTTTTTCTGACTTATGTTTTCAAAATGAATTTCAAATTCTGAATCCCAGAAAGGATGACTGGTATCAGAAGGATATTGATAGGTCCCTATTAATAAACCTTTAATAAATTCTTCAAATTCTTTCTCACTTAAAAAATCTGCGACCATCAAAGTAGGAACCGCACGGATGCTTTTCTTTTGAGCCTGTGTAAATCTGGTGGCTATCTGCTGGATTTCAAAACTTTTAAAACCGGATTTACCTACTCCGATAAAATAGGCAATCCCTTCTTCCTGTGCATTAATAAAAACTTCGTTCTTCTTTCCTGTGAAGAAAACAGAGATATTTTTATTGAAGTTTTTTCCGGATTTTGCCCATTCTTCTTCAGTGAACAGGTGAAATATCTGAGTATAGTGTTTGTTCTTTTTGTTGATTAATTTCATAAGTACTTGTAATATTTCAATTTTTTGCAGCCTCGATCCTTAGTATGACCCGTATGGAGCCTGTTAATTTTTAAAACTTTTTTGTTGCGGTTTTACCTCTACCGGATTTTCTGTATTGTTATAAAAAAGCCATTCGATCGCCCTTGGAAATTCCTGTGACCAATAAAATTCCTGATGAGTACCTTCAGGGTTAATGCTTGTTTTAAACTCAAAATCAAACAGATTTTTTTTCTCCCATTTTTTTAGATATTCCTCAAAAATCCGTATTCTCTTCACCATCTTTGATCCTTCCTGAGCGCCTCCATATAAGTAGATCTTGGTGGTAAACGGTACTCTGAAGTTCATCATCGGAAAATTATTATTGGGCTCAACCCACAGGGACGGAGAAAAAATAAGCAGCTTTGAATAAACTTCAGGATACAGAAAGCCACTGTAGATGCTGATTAAAGCGCCTAGCGAGCTTCCGCCGATCCCGGTGTTGTCCCTGTCCTTTTTTGTGCGGTAATGTTCATCAACGAAAGGTTTTAAAGTGTCGGTGATGAAGCGGATGTATTTCTTTCCCTCTGATCCGTTCGCTACATGGTCATTATCAAAAATATATTCTTTGATTCTTTCTTCGCTTCCATGTTCCACGGCAATGATGATAACATCTCCACGGCCGTATTCTGCCAGAACGGAAAGTTTTTTATCAATTTCCCAGTTTCCGTATCCACTTCCTTCATTGAACAGATTCTGTGCATCCTGAAGGTATAAAACCGGATATCTTTTATCGGAAATATAATAATCATAGGGAAGAAGGGCCCAGATTTTCCTGTAGCGTTCAAGTTGCGGAATGTAAAATTCTTCTGAAATAATTTCTGCGATCGGGAAATATTCTTCTTTGAAAGGACCCCAGTTAAGCCTCCATTTTTCAACTGTATTCAGAGATTTTCCTTCCCATTTTGAGATCTTTCTGTTCGGAGTGATATTCCCATATTTGTCAAGCTCCACATTCTCCCAACCTCCTTTGGTGAATTTATATTCAATGATATCAGGAAGCATCTGCTCGTCTATATCTATCAGAAAAGTGTTGTCATTTACCTGTCTTAGTAGGTATTCGTCATCTTTGGGATTCCAGCCGTTGAAATTTCCTGTAATATAGACTGCTCTGTCATCAGGTTCATCACTATAAAGTTCAAATCGCATCACGTGTGTTTAATCATTTAACCTTTAAAGTTATAAAAAAATATTTTAGATTAATATTTTAAAACGCTGAAACCTTGAATAAAAAAATGATATATTTGATCAATACACTATGAATAGGGAGTTTGTATTAATAATTATTTCAATGTAAATTAACTGTTTTTATTAATATTTTTCGTAGTTTCAAACAATGTATAAATTAAAATTAAAACCGTGATGAATTCGGTTAAAACTTTTTCTCTTTTTACGGACCTTGACGTCTATCTTTTTAAAGAAGGAAGACATTATAAGCTCTATGAAAAATTTGGTGCACATTCTTTAAAAAAAGATGAGGTACAAGGGGTTTATTTTTCAGTATGGGCTCCAAATGCAAAAGAGGTTTCCGTAATCGGAGACTTTAATAACTGGAATGCTAAAGACCATATTCTGTTTCCAAGATGGGATGGATCAGGAATTTGGGAAGGCTTTATTTCAGGACTGAAATGGGGAACACTCTACAAATATGCAATTAAGACTTCTCAGGGAGAAATTTTAGAGAAAAGTGATCCTTATGCCTTAAGCTGGGAACAGAACCTTCAGGCTGCTTCTTTGGTTTCTACCACCTGGTATGAATGGAGTGATAAGGGATGGATGGAAAACCGATGGAAAAAAAACAGCCTGAAAGCTCCATTATCAGTGTACGAAATGCATCTGGGTTCCTGGATGAGAGATGATAAAGATCCGGACCGTTTCCTGAACTATCGTGAAATCGCGCAGAAACTCATTCCTTATATCACTGAAATGGGCTTTACGCATGTAGAATTTATGCCTCTGATGGAATATCCTTATGATCCGAGCTGGGGATACCAGATTACCGGCTTTTTTGCCGCCAATTCACGTTTTGGCTCACCACAGGATCTTATGTTTTTAATCAATGAACTTCACACTTATAATATTGGTGTAATTCTAGATTGGGTTCCATCGCATTTTCCCGGTGACGCCAATGGCCTGCACCGATTTGACGGATCTTATGTATATGAGTACGAAGATCCGCGAAAAGGCTTTCATCCGGACTGGAAGTCTTATATTTTCAATTACGGAAGAAGTGAGGTTAAATCATTTCTGATTTCCAACGCCATGTTCTGGTTGGAGCGATATCATGCAGACGGATTGCGTGTAGACGCAGTAACATCGATGCTTCATCTGGATTATTCCAGAAATGAAGGCGAATGGGAGCCTAATATTTATGGAGGAAATGTAAATCTTGAAGCAAAATCTTTTTTACAGGAGTTTAATACAGCTGTTTATAAAGAATTTGGTGATCATATCATCACTATTGCAGAAGAAAGCTCCGATTTTCCGATGCTTACAAAACCTGTTCATGACGGTGGAGTAGGCTTTGGAATGAAATGGATGATGGGCTGGATGCATGATACCCTGGATTACTTTAAACAAGATCCTCATAACCGGAAGTTTTTTCATCATAAGCTGACCTTTGCTTCGATGTATATGTATAACGAAAATTATATGATGCCTTTATCCCATGATGAAGTGGTGCATGGAAAAGCAAGCCTGATCTATAAAATGAAAGGGGACGAATGGCAGAAGTTTGCCAATCTTCGCGCTTTGTATGTGTATATGTTTACCCTTCCCGGAGCGAAATTACTCTTTATGGGCGATGAATTCGGCCAGACCGGAGAATGGAATTTTAAACAGAGTCTGGACTGGCATTTGTTGAAGTATCCGGTACATAGAGGTTTACAGAACTTGGTAAAAGATCTGAATCATTTGTACAGAGAACAGACCGCTTTTTATGAGAATCAGTTTAACAGCAATGGTTTCGAATGGGTACAGGCAGACGATGTTGAAAATTCGGTCTATATCTATCTCAGAAAAGGAAAGAAAGAAAATGATGTCCTGATGGTGATTTTAAATTTAACACCCAATGCACTGGATTATAAAATTGGCGTGAGTGAAAATTCATCATGGGAAGTTATTTTTAATTCTGATGACGAAAAGTACGGAGGAAGCGGCGTGGTATCAAATATATTTAATGAGCGGGATGCAGAATACGGAGGTTATCCAAAATCAATCGGCATCAATTTGTCACCGCTTGCCGGTATAATTCTTAGGCAGAAAAAAGATAAAAAATATAAACGAAATACATTAAAGATAAGTAATAATGATCATTTATCATCTTAGTACGGAATGTTATCCGATAGCGAAAGTAGGAGGTTTGGCGGATGTGGTGGGTGCTTTGCCTAAATATCAGAACAAAATTAAAGGGATTGATGCTAAAGTCGTTATGCCATGGTACAACAAACCTTTTGTACATCAGCATGAGTTTGACATAGTTTTTGATGGGTTCATTCACCAGGGACCCAATATGCTTCAGGTGCAGGTCCTCAAAGAGAAAAGTGATGCATTGGGATTTGAGTTGTATATGGTGAGAATTCCAGGACTGCTGGATCGTGATAACCCATACGGATATCAGGATGAGAACTTCCAGTTTCTGGCTTTCCAGCACGGGGTTCTGCACTGGCTGAGCGCGATGGAGATTCTTCCGGATGTATTGCACTGTCATGATTATCATACGGGACTCGTTCCCTTCATGATTGAATACTGCGGTGAATTTAAGTTTCTGAAAGGGGTAAAAACCATTGGAACCATCCATAACGGTGAATACCAGGGAATGATGAGCTGGGACATGGCGAATTATATGCCGCATTTTGATTCCTATAAATGGGGACTGCTGGACTGGGACGGGCTATTAAATCCTCTGGCCAGTATGATCAGATGCGCTACCGCTTTTACTACTGTTTCTCAGGGCTATCTCGAAGAACTGTTTGTGAGTTTCAGAGGGCTGGAAGGCCTTGTCCGGCAAGAATTCGGAAAAGCCCATGGAATCATCAACGGGATAGATGCCGAAGTATGGAACCCTGAAACGGACCCTATGCTTGATTTTAATTTCAATATTAAAAATGCGGTTGCCCAGAAGAAGAAAAACAAAGAGAAACTTTGTAAAGAATATGGTTTAAGACCGGAGCTTCCCCTGTTTGCATTCATCGGAAGGTTTGCTACAGAGAAAGGAGCCGATTTTCTTCCTGACGTGGTCTGGAGAAGTATTAAGCAGACGTACGGCGCCTTAAATATTATGATTTTGGGATCCGGCAATACCTATATTGAGAATAAGCTGAAGGAATTTGATTATACCTATAGCAATTTTGCATTGGAGCTGGGATATAAAGAACATCTTTCGCATCAGATCTATGCATCGGCAGATTTTTTACTGATGCCTTCAAGGGTAGAGCCTTGTGGATTAAACCAGATGTATTCTATGAAATACGGCACAGTTCCTATTGTCAGATATACAGGCGGTTTAAGAGATACCGTAAAAGATATTTCTACAGGAGGAGCAGGGATTAATTTTACATATCCCGGAGTAGACGATATTATCCATGCCATTAACAGAGCGTTGAGTATATATAGCGAAAAAGACCTTATGGAAAATCTTATTCATGCTAACATGAATTTTGACTTTACATGGGAAAAATCAGCGGAAAAATACATAGCTTTATATCAAAAGTAAATGTTCAGTAAATTCTCTTTAATATGTTTTGCAACCATGATCATTTCCTGTGGAAATGCTGGAAACCGGTACGGTGACTATTATTGGATTTACAGCTATGGCTATCCCAGATCAGATTTTTATGATGCTGCAGAAGGGATCTCAGAAAAATGGAAGATCAGGTATCATTCAGTTTCAGGATGTGTAATTGATCAGAAGCTTATGGACCGTGTGAATGCCGGGAATAAAAAAACATATGCCGCCATCGAAGAAAAATACGGAAAAGACTGGCGTATCCAGTATGATAGAGAAATAGAGGAATTCATGATGAAGAAGGTAGATGTTATGGATGTGCTTATTTCCAATACATTATTCAGAAATGAGCTCCGAAAATATGGTATACCGATTGATGATGTAAATAAAGAAGTGAAAGAACAGGAGGATGATATTTATAAAGTTGTGGTTTATAATGAAAAGCTCACTGCTGAAAATAAAGTATGCTTCACCGTGCGTGTAAACACTAAGGACAGAACAGTAAATTTAATAAGATAAAAACTCAAGATAAGTTATGAATCACAATGTTATATCCATTGTTTTGGGAGGAGGAAGAGGAACCAGACTTTTTCCATTAACGTATACAAGGTCCAAACCGGCTGTTCCTATCGCCGGAAAATACAGATTGGTAGATATTCCTATTTCAAATTGTTTAAACTCAGGTTTAAATAAAATTCTGGTGCTGACGCAGTTTAACTCGGCATCTTTAAATTCACACATTAAGAATTCCTATCACTTTGATATTTTCAGCAAAGGATTTGTGGATATTCTTGCTGCCGAACAGAATGTGGAAAATGAAAACTGGTACCAGGGAACAGCAGATGCCGTTCGCCAGTCGATGAAGCATCTTGAAAAATACGATTACGATTATATCCTGATTCTTTCCGGCGACCAGCTTTATCAGATGGATTTTAAGGAAATGCTGGACTTTCACATAGAGAAAGGGGGAGACGTAACGATTGCAACCATTCCGGTAAATGCTAAAGATGCTACAGGTTTTGGAATTTTAAGTTCCGACGACGAAGGAAATATCACTTCCTTTGTTGAAAAACCGGGATATGATCTTCTCGATGGCTTAAAGTCTGAAGTGTCAGAAGATAACAAGCATAAAGGAAAAGAATATCTAGCTTCGATGGGAATTTATATCTTTACGAAATCGATTCTGAAAGAGATGTTCGATGAAGGCGCGGGAGATGATTTCGGAAAAGACATCATTCCGAATTCCATCGGAAAATATACAACACTGAGCTACCAGTATGAAGGATATTGGACAGATATAGGAACCATTGAATCATTCTTTGAAGCGAATATCGATCTTTGCCAGGATCTGCCTCAGTTTAATTTATTTTCTTCTTCACCGATTTATACCAGAGCGAGGATGCTGCCACCGTCAAAAATTAACGGTTCATACGTGAGTAAAGCAGTTTTTGGTGACGGATGCATCATCATGGCAGATAAGATTGAAAATTCTGTAATCGGAAACAGAACAAGGGTAGATAAAGGAAGTACGATTGTCAATTCATATGTCATGGGAGCGGACTTTTATCAGAATACTGCTGAAATTGTAGTTAATGATAACGAAGGTCGTCCCAATATGGGAATTGGCAAATACTGTTATATTGAAAAGGCCATCTTAGATAAAAACTGCCATATCGGAGATAATGTAAGAATTATCGGGGGGAAACATCTTGGAGACGGAGATTACGGAACCTATTCGGTACAGGACGGTATCGTAGTAGTGAAAAAAGGAGCGGTGCTCCCGGCGGGTACACATATCGGATGAAATTCCGAGGCCGAAAGATTAAAGCTGCTTAATCCCTTAAAAGGTGTAAAGCTTTATCCGAACTGAAAAGAACCAGGAATGAAATGAATAAATTTAAAACAAGAGTGACCTACAATGGGTCACTTTTTTTCGCTTAGTTGCTATGCCTACTGTGACTAATCTTTGGCTTCATTGTATTTTTTACTTTACTTTTATTTATCATTTTTAGTGTCATTTTTCCATTAAATAGCCAAAATTGGAATTGTTTTGTTAATAAATAATTATTTTTTTATAATTATAAATAATTTTATATATTAGCGATACTAAAAACAACCAAAAATGATGAAGAGAAAAATTATTCTCAGGCTACTGCTATTGCTGGCCTTCAGTGTAACGCTGTATTCCTGCGTACATGATGAGATCAACTCATCTGCCAACCCTTCCAATTACGAATATACCTCCAAAAGTCTCTGGAAAGAGAATGAAGTCTACATCAGGAATGTGATGAAAATCTATCTTGAACACGAGACGGAAATCAAAAAATTAAGCGGAATACCTTATTGGGACTATGCCACCACACTGGAAAGCTATGACGAAAGCTTCCTTATGGTGCCGATTGTAGAAAATAATAAAGTGACCTCTGTACTTCAGGTTCCGAGGCATGGAACAAAAGTGTACTATTATTATACGAATTACAAAAGTCATCTTGACTTTTTTCAAAATTTAATTTTTTCTGAGTATAAAAAAGTTTTACCAACAGAAAAGTCATCTGCTGCAAAAGGAAAAGGAATGAAATGTACAAGAACATTCTATTCTGTTTGGATGCCCAATAATGAAGGAAATTATAATCCCGGAGGTGGTGATGGACATTGGAATACCTATTCTATCGTGAAATGCAGACAAATGATAGATGAGTGCATGGGTGCTGTGAATGAATACGGAGAGTGCCAGGGAGGAGGAGGCAGTAGTTCTGGTGGTGGATACGGTTATCCGGGCGGCGGTGGAAACAACCCCGAGCCACCGAAACTGGATCCTTGCCAGAAAGCAAAGATTCCTATGACACAGGCAAATGCCACTCTGAAAAATTCAGCTTCTCAGCAAAAGATGGATGCCGTTTTAAAAAGTAAGATTCAGAATGCAAATGAGTTTGGAGTAGCCCTGGGAACTGCTGCTAATGGACAGATAGAAATAACTCCGCCGAAAGAAGGGACTTCATCCAGTGTATCTCCTCCGATTGATCAGCTGTCTAATCCTAATTCGGTTTTTGCAACTGCGCATTCAAATGCAGGAGCTTTTGGTGCCCCATCGGGAGGCGACATGTTTTCCCTGTTGGAAAGAATGATAATGTATCCGAACATGCGATATAGCTATGTATATGGAATTGCGAATGGAGTTTCCGAGATCTATGCGTTAGTTATCAACGATCCAGCTCTTGCTGCTGATTTTTTAAACCAATATCCCAGAAGCCAGAATTATGATACGGTGACTCATGATTTTAAGGAAGGAAGTAATTTGTATGAAGATTTTACAGCGATGAGATATATGTATGGATTTGATTCTTCAGGAAATACATCGGGAGAATCTTATGATAAAGATGCAATTGCAATAGCACATATGTTGGAGAAATTCGGTTCAGGAATCAGTATAGCAAAAGCTGATGCAAATGGTAATTTAAAAACAATAAATGCATCAATACAAACAATAACAAAACCTAATGGTACGATTGAAGAAAAACCAACAGTTTCTAAATGCCCATAAATAAATTTAATACCCTATGAAATCAATATTTAAAACAACTCTTATAGCAAGTATATTAATTATATGCAGCAGTAAAGCCCAAACTACAACAGACTATATTAATTTTTATAATACTGTAGTTCCTAAGTTGAAGTCTATAACACCCGGTAAAACACAATTTTATGGACAGCCGTTTTCAATATTTTACAATGAGTTACAAAATAGAAATATAAATTTAGTAGGTTTAGTGTATGATACCAAAATAAAGCCTAGTACAAAATATCATGTTGTTTCATTATTCTTTTGTGATGCAACTATGATTAGTATTGCATCAAAAAACTCATTTCGATATCCTATTATAAATATTACATTTGAAGATGAAATACCTTCACACATTATTAGTGCAATAGAGCAGAATAATTCTCGCTGGAATACATCTCTTATTCAGCTTTTTTCAAACTTAAAGATAGAAAATATTAAATTTATTGGAATAAATGGATACGAAAGTTCAGATAGAACAATAAAATAGAAATATAAGATCGTCATTACTTGGCGGTTTTATTTTGTAAAATAAAGATATATGAAATCAATATTTTTTAAAGTCATGTTAGTTACGAATTTATTTTTAATTTGTAATTGTAAAGCACAAATAGTAAATAATTATATTAATTTTTATAATCATACTATCTCAAATCTAAACCCAATAATTTCCACTAAAAGCCAATATTATAATCTACCCTTTTCAAACTTCTATAATGAATTACAAAATAGGAATATAAACATTCAAGGATGGTTTTATGATACAAAAATATCACCAAGTACAAAATATTATGTTTTAAAATTATTTTTATCAGATTTGAATATGCTTAATATAGCTTCCGAAAACTCTTATCATGATCCTCGTATTTCTATTACTTTTAAGGATGAGATACCAAATCAGGTACAAACTTTGATGGAGCGAAATCACTCCCAATGGAATCCAGTCGTTGCGCAATTTTTTTCTGATATAAAAGTTGAAAGCATTAGATTTATTGGTGTTCGAGGCTATGATAGTACAGATTATTCTGCTAAATAGATGAAATCAACAATATTAAAAACAGTACTTTTATTAAATATATTATTTATATTTAACTGTAGAGCCCAAACTACAACAGACTATATTAATTTTTATAATACTGTAGTTCCCAAATTAAATTCCATAATACCCAATAAAACTCAATTTTATGGACAAAATTTTTCAAATTTTTATAATGAGCTTCAAAGTAAGAATATAAGTATAGTAGGATTTATTCACGATACAAAAATCAAACCTAGTACAAAATATTATGTTATTGCATTGTTTTTCTGTGACAAAGGAATGCTCAATATCGCATCAGAAAATTCATATCAATATCCATGGGCAAAAATAACATTTGTAAATGAAATACCTAATCAAATAGAAGATATGGTAAGACAATACAATGCTCAATGGAATCCAACTTTTACTCAATTTTTCGCAAATATGAAAATAGAGAAAATAGAATTTACGGGAGTAAAAGGATATAGTGTTGAGGATTATTCCGAGTAATTTGATTGTAGATCGTCATTTGATAGCGTTTTAACATCTTTTATTCAGCTCAATTAGTAAAGGCTTTTTTATTATAAGTTGCAACTTGGATTTTTTAATGCCCATAATTAAATTTAACTTGTATGAAATCGACAATGTTAAAAACAGTGCTTCTATTAAATATATTATTTATATTTAACTGTAAAGCTCAAACAACAACTGATTATATTAATTTATATAATAATCTAGTCCCAAAACTAAACTCTATAGTACCAAATAAAACTCAATTCTACGGACAAAATTTTTCTAGTTTCTATAACGAAATACAGAGTAAAAATATTAGTATAGTGGGTTGGATGCATGATACTAAAATTTCACCAAGTTCAAAATATTATGTTTTAAAATTATTTTTTTGTGATATGAATCTAATTAATATTGCAACAGATAATTCATATCAATATCCACGAGTAATAATAACATTCGAAAATGAAATACCTGGTCAAGTACAAAATTTAATGGTACAACATCATTCGACATGGAATACTAATGTGGCACAATTCTTTTCAAATATGAAAATTGAAAATATTCAATTTGTTGGTGTTAACGGTTATAATAGTTCAGATAGAACAGTAAAATAGAAAATAGGCCCCACAATATTTGATTGCTAAATACAGACATGATGAAATTAATATTCAAAATGACTCTTTTTGCAAGTATATTAATTATATGCAGCAGTAAAGCCCAAACTACAACAGACTATATCAATTTTTATAATACTGTAGTTCCTAAGTTGAAGTCTATAACACCGGGTAAAACACAATTTTATGGACAAAATTTTTTGAGCTTTTACAATGAAATGCTAAGTAAAAATATAAGCCCAGTAGGTTGGATTTATGATTCTAAAATAAAACCTAGTACAAAATATTATAAATTAACTTTATTCTTTTGTGATATGGGAATGCTAAGAATTGCTAGAGAAAACTCATTTCAACATCCATGGGTTACCATAACATTTGCAGATGAAATATCTAGTCAAGTAGAAAGTTTAATGACGCAGCAGCATTCTCAATGGAATCTAACTACCGCACAATTTTTTTCAAATATGAAAATAGAGAAAATAGAGTTTACGGGAGTGAAAGGATATAATGTTGAGGATTATTCCGAGTGATATTGAATTTAATATTGAAGTTGTTTGAACTTATTCTGGAAAAAAGAGTTCCGAGAAAATTAGCAATTTTAGATTGCAATGTAAAAGACTAACAATCTGGAATTTCATTAGCAAAGATAAAATAGAAAAATGGATTTTACCATTTAAGCAGAGGGAAAAGGGGATTTTCTAAGAAGTTTGATTTGGTAAAAATATTTCAGATCATTATGAAACGGCTTAAAACCGGTTGCCAGTGGCGGAAACTTCGTTAAAGGAGTATTATAGGGAAGAAACTACCGCAGACTTAATGTGCTTCAGAAGAAAATCAAAAGATTTTTAACAAGACTTGCATTTACTTCTTCTGCGCAAAGTATATTAATTAAATTAACTTAAGTGTTTAGAAATCTGGGATTTCCTTTGTGGTTTGCTACAGACCACCACACGAAGGGATTCGTGCGGTAGCAGGGATTGTGCAGTAGCGGTGTGTGGTACTTATTGTCTCTGTAATCTCACCCATTTTAAGTACACTTTAGAAAGTTAAAAAAAAAACACATAATTAAAGTTCATATCAGTGAAATCAAGATTTTCAAAAAACTTACGTGTACTTCTTTTACGTAAAGTAGATTACTATAATTAACTTAAGTGTTTAGAAATCTTTCGGATCTACTTTGGGATAATAGAAAAGTTTAAACTGCTTTATTATAATTTAAAACAAGAGTGACCTACATATTGGTCACTTTTTTTATTTGTACTACATTTGTGCAATGCGTTTTTTTAAGGTTATAATCATAATTGTTGTCATGCTGGTAGGAGCTTATGCTGCTTCCATGTATTATTTTGTAGATGACAGTAAGAGTTTTAAGATAGAAAAAGAGATAGATTATCCTGTAGACAAGGTATTTGCGCAGTTTAATAATCTGCAGCATTTCACCCGGTGGAATAATTTCTTCACAAGCTCCCAAAGTATGGATATTGATTATTATACTCCATATGAGGGGCAGGGGAGTTCGATCAGCTATGTAGATCCTAAAAACGATACCCAGGGAGAAATGTTTATCCGTTATGAAAACCAGAATAAAACCCTGAGATATCAGCTGTTTGAAAACAAAAATGAAAATCCAACGCTGGTGGATGTTAAATTCAAACCCGTTTCTGCAGAGAAAACAAAAATTATATGGTCCGTTCACACTCCGAAATTATCCGTCCTCAGGAGGGTTGAAAATTTCTGGACAGAAGACCGTTTTGCTGAAAATATTACAAAAAGCATGAACAGTCTCAAAAATGTTTTGGGAAATAAAGTGGAAAAAGACAACCAGATGGCTGCTATAAAGTACGACAGCCTGGTTGTTGAAAGTAAAGAATCATCACTCCTGTTGGGCATTAATGTTAGTACATCCAACAAAAAAGATGCACTGTATAAAAATATTGTGATCAATTATAATAAAATTTATAATTATACGACGATGGATCTGGGTAAAAAAGACGATGAATTCGGTTTTCCGGTCTTACTTACCGATGCGGATAATTATAAAGATAAAGAGGTATCTTATTTTCTTGGAATTCCCCTTTCCAAAAAGTTCGGCGTTACCGATAATAATTTCAGTTTCAGGACCATAAATGCATCCCGGGATTATGTGATTTATTATAAAGGAACTTACGAAGGAAGAGTAAAGGCAATACAACAATTAATCCAGAAAGCAAAGAAGGATAACATGCGTTTTAATGACATCCGTCAGACTTTCTTAGAACGTCCGATGGAAGGGCAGGAAGTCAATATGAAGCTCTCTTTATCCGTTTATCAGTAAATTGTTTACATTTATTTCTTTTATAGTTTTTTTAATAGTCTGAAACGGTTCCAACTCGGTTTTTTTTATTAAATTTGAAGTTTAATTCTACAAACAAATTTTAATAATAGATACACTGTAATAATGGACAGATTTTCATTCCTAAACGCAGCTCATTCTCAGTTAATTGAGGATTTATACCAACAGTACTTAAAATATCCGGATTCTTTGGAGCCATCATGGAAATCCTTCTTTCAGGGATTCGATTTTGCTTTGGAGAACTATGGTGATGACGAAAATATTCAATATATCCAGGCATCATCCAGTTCAGCTCCTGCAGTTCAGCAGGCAGCCCAGGCGGCAGCTAACGGCGAGGTTCCTGAGCACATCAAAAAGGAATTTAAGGTGGTAAACCTTATTGAGGCGTACAGAACGAGAGGGCATTTGTTTACCAAGACAAATCCGGTTAGAGAAAGAAGACATTATACTCCGACATTAGATATCGAAAATTTCGGTCTGGACAGATCAGATTTAAATACAAAATTTAACTGTGCCGTTGAGACTGGGATGAAAGGGCCTGCAACGCTGCAGGAATTAATTCAGCACCTGGAAAATATCTACTGTGATTCTATCGGTGTTGAGTACATTTACATCAATAACGTTGAAGAAAAGGATTTCATCAAGCAGTGGCTGCAGGTCAATGAAAACCATCCGGTCCTTTCTGCCAATGAAAAAACAGAGATCTTACTTAAATTAAATCAGGCGGTAGCTTTTGAAAATTATCTACACACAAAATTTGTCGGGCAGAAAAGATTCTCCCTGGAAGGAGGGGAAACTCTGATCCCTGCTTTAGATCAGCTGATCTCAAGATCGTCGCAGTTGGGAGTTGATGAAGTGGTTTTAGGAATGGCCCACAGAGGAAGACTGAATGTTTTGACGAATATTTTCGGAAAGTCTTATAAGCAGATTTTCTCGGAATTTGAAGGTAAGGAATTTGAAGAAGATGTATTCTCCGGCGATGTGAAATATCACTTGGGATCATCCAAAAAAATAAAGACAGCTTCGGGAGAAGAAGTTTCAATCAACCTGACACCGAATCCATCTCACCTGGAAACAGTGGCAGCCCTTGTAGAAGGAATCTGCCGTGCAAAAGTGGATGATAAGTATAAAGGAGACTATTCTAAGATCTTACCGATCGTTATTCACGGTGATGGTGCATTGGCCGGACAGGGTATTGCTTACGAAGTGGCCCAGATGATGACGCTGGAAGGATACAGGACAGGAGGTACCGTGCATATTGTTGTTAATAACCAGGTATCTTTTACCACCAACTATATGGATGCAAGGTCTTCTACGTACTGTACCGATATAGCTAAGGTTACGGAATCACCGGTAATGCACGTGAATGCTGATGATGCAGAAGCGGTAGTACATGCCATCCACTTTGCAGCCGATTTCAGAGCCAAATTCGGGAAAGATGTATACATCGACCTGTTAGGATACAGAAAATATGGTCATAACGAAGGTGATGAACCAAGATTCACGCAGCCTAACCTGTATAAATTAATTTCCAAGCATCCGAACCCAAGAGAAATTTATAAAGATAAACTGTTAAAGGACAGCATCACTTCCAACGATGTGATTGCTAAAATGGAAGCGGATTTTAAAGGTCTTTTAGATAAAGATTTTGATGCATCCAAAGAAATAGAGAAAAACGTCATGGATGTTTTCATGGCAGATGACTGGACAAACTATCCGATTGGAAAAAGAGGAGCGGTTCAGTTACCGGTAGATACAACATATGACCTGGCAAAACTGAAGGAACTGGCTGTTAAAATGTCAACACTTCCGGCAGATAAAAAGTTCATCAATAAAATCACAAGGCTTTTTGAAAACCGTCTGAAAGCGATTGAAGGAAATTCTCTGGATTGGGCTTTAGGAGAATGGCTGGCTTATGCCACTCTGCTTACTGAAGGGCACAACGTCAGAATTTCCGGAGAAGATGTAGAAAGAGGAACCTTCTCTCACAGGCATGCTGTGGTAAAAACAGAAGATACCGAAGAAGAATATATTCCTCTGAGACATATTTCTGAAACAAGATTCGATGTCTACAATTCTCACCTTTCAGAATATGGGGTTTTAGGTTTTGATTACGGATATGCTATGGCTTCTCCTAATACGCTGACGATCTGGGAAGCGCAATTCGGAGATTTCGTTAACGGAGCGCAGATTATTGTTGACCAATATTTAGCGGCTGCAGAAGAAAAGTGGAAAATCCAGGATGGTCTCGTGATGTTATTGCCACACGGATCAGAAGGTCAAGGCGCTGAACACTCATCTGCAAGACTGGAAAGATTCCTTACCCTTTGTGCCAATGAAAATATGGTGGTTGCTAATATCACTTCACCGGCCAACTATTTCCACCTGTTGAGAAGACAGTTGAAATGGTCGTTCAGAAAACCATTGATCGTGATGAGTCCGAAATCATTGTTAAGACATCCGAAAGTGGTTTCTCCATTGGAAGATTTCGCAACGGGAACATTCCAGCCGATTTTAGATGATCCGACCGCAGATGCCGGAAAAGTGGAAAAAGTAGTGCTTTGTTCGGGTAAATTATACTTTGAGTTGTTAGCTAAAAAAGAAGAGTTAAATGCTGAAAATATCGCTTTAGTCAGATTCGAACAGCTGTATCCGCTTCAGAATGATGCCATAGAGGCGATCTTTAATAAATATGAAAACAGAAAGCAGCTTATATGGGCTCAGGAAGAACCTGAAAACATGGGAGCATGGTCTTATATTTTAAGAAACTTCAGAGATACGGGAATTCAGGTGGTTGCTCCGGTACCAAGCGGTGCTCCGGCTCCGGGAAGTCACAAAATGTTTGAAAAAAATCAGAATGCGGTCATCAACAGAGTATTCGATACCAACGATTCTCCTGTAAAAAGACCTGTAACGGCTTAATTTAAAATAATAATTAATAAAAAAATAAAAAATACGATATGTCAGTTTTAGAAATGAAAGTTCCTTCGCCGGGCGAATCAATTACAGAAGTTGAAATTGCTACCTGGCTTGTAAAGGATGGTGATTACGTAGAAAAAGACCAACCGATTGCTGAAGTGGATTCAGACAAAGCTACCCTGGAATTGCCTGCTGAAGAAAGTGGAATTATTACGCTTAAAGCGGAAGAAGGTGATGTAGTACAGGTAGGTCAGGTAGTTTGTTTAATTGATAGAGATGCTGCAAAACCTGCAGGTGGCGCTGCTCCTGCTGCTGAAACTCCAAAACAGGAAGAAGCTCCAAAAGCGGCAGAACCGGTAAAGCAGGAAGCTCCAAAGCCTGCTGCTCCAACTCAGACTTATGCGACAGGTGCTCCATCTCCAGCGGCTAAAAAAATCCTCGACGAAAAAGGGATTGATGCTTCTCAGGTTTCAGGATCAGGAAGAGACGGTAGAATTTCTAAATCTGATGCCGAGCTGGCAGCGGTACCTGCAATGGGAGGAAATTCATTGACGGCTACAGGCTCAAGATCTACAACCACCACTAAACTTTCAGTTCTTAGAAGAAAAATTGCTCAGAGATTGGTTTCTGTGAAAAATGAAACTGCCATGTTGACCACATTCAACGAAGTTGACATGTCTGAGATCTTTAGACTAAGAAAACAATATAAAGAGGAATTTGCTCAGAAGCACGGTGTAGGACTTGGTTTCATGTCTTTCTTCACTAAAGCAGTTACCAGAGCATTACAGATGTATCCGGATGTTAATGCATCCATTGACGGAGATTTCAAGGTAAACTATGATTTCTGCGATATTTCAATTGCTGTTTCAGGTCCTAAAGGATTAATGGTTCCTGTACTGAGAAATGCTGAAAATATGTCTTTCAGCAGTGTGGAAGCCAATATTAAAGATCTGGCAGTTAAAGTAAGAGACGGTAAAATAACTGTTGACGAAATGACAGGTGGTACCTTCACCATTACCAACGGCGGTACTTTCGGATCTATGTTGTCTACTCCGATTATCAACCCTCCTCAGTCTGCGATCCTGGGAATGCACAACATTATCCAGAGACCGGTAGCCGTAGACGGACAGGTAGTCATTCGTCCGATGATGTATGTAGCCATGTCTTATGACCACAGAATTATCGACGGAAAAGAGTCCGTAGGGTTCCTTGTTGCGGTAAAAGAAGCTATCGACAATCCTGTTGAAATCCTAATGGGAGGAGACGAAAGAAAGGGTCTTGGCTTATAAATTTTAAGTAAATTATAATATAAATTTCTAATCTCGCCTTAAAAAGGCGAGATTTTTGTATTTATTTTAAAAATATTAAGATGATATTTTCAAAAATGACCTCAGATATCAAAGTTTCAGTAGTTCCTGAATATGATAGTAAAAACAGTTATCCGTCTGAAAACCGTTACGTTTTCAAATATAATATTACCATTGAAAATGATGGAAGTTTTCCTATAAAAATCCTCAAAAGAAAATGGTTGATCTTCGACGTCGGTTTCGGATATACGGAAATAATCGGTGATGGAGTGATCGGGCTGACTCCCGAAATCCAGGTAAATGAAAATTTCGGTTATTTTTCAAATGTTATGTTACGTTCAGGAGTAGGGAATATGAGTGGAAAATACCTTGTCAAAAACATGGAAACCGAGGAAAGTTTCGAAATAGACATACCGAAGTTTAACCTTCTGTCCGAGGTTCTGAGTAATTAATTACTCCTTTTTTTCAATATTCAAGATAAGTAAGCTGACGAGAGTTGCCTTATATCCAATAAAGATCAGAGTTTTTTTATCTTAAGCTTCATAAATTCAGAAACTTCCTCATTACTCGTCAGAAATAATTTTTCAAAAGCCAGAAGAGAAATCTTGGCGCAGGCTTCGGCATCGTCTCCTGCTCTGTGGTGATTAAACTGGATCTGGTGATACTCGGCAAGATGTTTTAGGCCATATTTAGGAAGATAGTTCCAAGATTTTTTTGCCAGCTGAATACTGCAGAGATAGTTTAAACTTGGTTTAAACATGCCGTAGTAGTCCAGACAGCCTTTTAAAACACCTGCATCAAAACTCGCGTTATGCGCAATCATAAGAGTTCCGTACATCATTTCCTGTACTTCATACCAGATCTCATCGAAAGATGGAGCATCTTTTACATCTTCCGGCTGGATACCGTGTACCGCCACATTAAATTTATTAAAATAGGGAAAACTCGGAGGCTTTATCAGCCAGGTTTTAGTTTCTACAATTCGCGAATTCTGCACAATGCATATGCCCAGCTCACATGCAGAGCTCCGGTCATGAGTGGCTGTTTCGAAATCTAATGCGCAAAAATCCATTTTAATTAATTTGTCGGGTTAAATGATCAACTTGTTTCAGAAGGGTAGGAATTCTATAGCTTCCGTGCATCATTCTGATCAGATCAGAGGCCATATCCATTTCAATTCCTGCACTTGAAATATAAAGAGGATTTGCACTCATTCCTCTTATCAGAGGTAATTTATAATGTTCTACCGTGGCAAAATTTGTTTTGGCAACTCCTATTACGGGAATTCCACCATTCAGGTAGTCATAGAGATGTTTTCCCAGTCCCGGACCCTTTTCATCATCTACGTAGACAAAACCATCAATAATAATGCATGATATTTTCTGGATCCGGGTTTTTATTTTCTCTAAAAGACTGACAATACAGGGAAGCTCTCTTTTATAAAACTGTCCGGGAATATATTCTTCGACCCCGTTTTTAATTTCAGAAAACTCGAAATCCGGACGGGCCGATTTCCAGTCTTCGAAAGCCAGGCAAATGGTATTGGCCCTGTTTCCGTCAAAATAATAAGTATCAAAAACCAGATTCATCCGTATTATAAAAAATGTTTAAAAACCAGCCATTTGGTCTGATAAAAATGGCTCTTCTGATGCTTTTGCCGAAGCTTCCATGTTCCCGGAGCCTGGGCATAAAAACTAAAATGTGCTCTCAGTACTGCCAAAAAATGCGGAAAGCCCAGTTTTAAGCCAAAATAAATCCCGGCAATACTGTCAAGGCATAATCTGAACAGTATCAGTACGATCAGTTTTGGAAAAGGTAGATTTTTCAGCATCATTGAAAAATTATTCCGGATATTCAGATAGGTTTTCTGAGCACTCTGTTTATTCAGTGTTCCGCCGCCTACATGATATACAGTAGATTTCCCGGTATAAAATATCTTTTTCCCGGTATTGATTAACCGCCAGCACAGATCAATTTCTTCCTGGTGGGCGAAAAATCTCGCATCAAAACCATTCTGTTCCCAAAAATCGTCAGAACGTATGAACAGACTGCATCCCGAAGCCCAGAAAATCTCAGTTTCATCATCGTACTGTCCCTTATCTTCCTCAACGTCATCGAAAATACGCCCTCTGCAGTACGGATAGCCTAGGTTATCCATTAGCCCGCCGGCAGCACCTGCAAATTCGAAATAATTTTTGCGGTTAAAAGACAGAATTTTAGGCTGAACCGCTGCAATAGCAGGATTCCCTTCAAATAGATCCAAAACCGGCGTAATCCAGTTTTCCGTAACTTCCACATCTGAGTTCAGCAGACAGTAGAACTCATTATTTATTTTTTTTAATCCTTCATTATAACCGCCCGCAAAACCATAATTTTTATCATTCCTGATGATTTTGACCTCAGGAAAACGACTCTGTAAAAACGCTGCTGAACCGTCGGTAGAAAAATTATCAATAACATAAATATCAGCTTCCGGAGAATATCGGATAACACTGGGTAAAAATTTCTCAAGCCAGTTTTTACCATTCCAGTTTAATATGGCAACGGCTATTTTTTTCGACATATTGATCTATTTTTTTTCAGCATCATATTTTTTTATCGAGTCCTGATATTTCCACTTTCTATGTGACCACAGATAGTTGTCAGGTCTCTTATGTAAAGTATTTTCCAGCAGCTTATGAAATTTTTTTACCACTTCATTTTCTGTGAATTTTTCCCCGTCAGGATAGATTCTGTGGTAATTCACCTGGTAAAAACCTCTTTTCACCTTCTTCATCTCACAATAAATAAAAATCAGATCCATTCTGGTGGCCAGTTTATCGTAACCGATAAAGGCAGGCGTACGCTGATTTAAGAATTGCAGGCCATAATTTACATGGGCAACATGGGGCGTCTGATCTGCAACAAACATGTAAATAGATTCTCCGTCATTTTTATTTCTGAAAATATTTAAAATAACTTCATTGGCTTCTAAAGCTTCGTTTCCGAATTTATTACGGACTTTCTTCATCTGATCTTCCCAAAAACTGCTGTTGACTTTTCTATATACCGGATGCGAGTTTTTCTGGGGCGTCAAAGTAGCCAGTGCATTCATCCATTCCCAGTTAAAAACGTGTCCTGCCATCAGAATGATATTCTTCCCTTCGTCTTTAGCCTCATGAAATAAGTCCTGATTAATGTGCTGCATTCTTACCCTGGCTTCCGTTTCACTGATGCTGAAGGATTTTATCGTTTCTACAAGATAATCCGAAAAGTTGCGATAAAACTTTTTCCGTATTTCGCCGATCTCTTTTTCAGATTTTTCCGGAAAAGAATTCTGTAAATTCTGTGTGATCACATTTTTTCTGTAACCTACGATATAATAGTTGAGAAAAAAGATGATATCTGAAAAAATATACAATATTTTCAGTGGCAGCTTGGAGATTAAATATAATATTTTGATCAGAAAATTCATAAAACACGCAAATTTACGCATAATAACATTATGGTTCTGTTTTTGCTTTGAATTAGTATTATTTTTTTATTTTTATATTATGAAAAAAATATCGTTAATCGCATTTTTGGGTTTAAGCTTTCTGGCTTTTTCCCAGAAAGTATCCAATACATCAGCAGATAAGACCAAAAGTTCAAAAGCTTTAATTACCAAAGCCGGGTCTGATGCAGAGGCCAAGAAGAGATCTGTGGAGGAGAAGGCAAAATTACCGAAACCTTATGATCCTAAAGCCGATGCAGAAGCCGATCTTACCAAATTGATCGCTCAGGCAAAAGAGGAAGGCAAAAATATTATAATCCAGGCAGGGGGAAACTGGTGTATCTGGTGCCTCAGATTCAACCAGTATGTGCAGACCACTCCTGAACTGAAAGGAATTGTAGACGCCAATTATCTGTACTATCATCTGAATTACTCTCCTGATAACAAAAATGAAAAGGTTTTCGCTCAATATGGAAATCCGGGTGAAAAATTCGGATATCCTGTTTTTATTGTATTAGATAAAGACGGAAATATGATTCATATACAGAGAAGTGATGTTTTGGAAGAAGGGAAAGGATACAGCTTCGAAAAAGTGAAAAATTTCTTCAACGAATGGACTCCAAAGTCATAAAAATAAACCGGGAATATCCCGGTTTTATTATTTAAGGCAGCTTTCTTTATTTTATTAATTTCCTGCTTCTGTAGGGTAGCCCAAACTTTCTTGATTCCCATAGTTTAGACTACAGCAAGTTTTTTTAAAATTACATAATATTTCTCACCGCAATTTTTACCGGATGATATAACAGAATAACGAAAGCCGTTATTAATGCCAGCCAGAATAATCCCGTAAAAATTTCCATATTGGACAGGAGTATCGCCTGTGCATTAATTTTCGACTTGAAAGCTGCGGCGGTCATGGACAGAGATTCATTGACAGGAAGTCTGGTCATGTTTGTTCCGAACAGCTCATTCCATTTTGAGTAAAATAAAGGATTGGTATCCAGCAATGTTGAGCTTAATGCGTCCGAATGTTTTAACGTTAAAAATAACATCAGGTTTTGCATCAAGGCATATCCGATCGCTGTCGTCCAGAATCTGGTGGCCGTTCCTACTGCCGTAGCATTGGAAACATATTGTTCGGGTGTTCCTGCAATTAAAAAGAAAACCAAAGGGGTAAAAAGCAGTCCCTGCCCGACGCCCTGAAGAAATAAAGGCGGACAAATCGTGCTCAGGGTTGTGTCAGGATAAAAAGTATAAGTAAACCATGCACAGTCAATCGCCAAAATGAGAAATCCCGTGAAGAATACCAACCTTGAAGACGCTCCTTTTGTGATACATATTGCAGAAAGGAAAACACCCAGAATGCTTCCCGCAACATTCCAGTACTGGATTTCAACAATGTAGTCCCACGGCCATTTCCAGACGGTTGTCATCACACTGTATACATTATTGATCGATGATCTCAGAATGTAGAAAATAAAAAAAAGAATAATCCCTGCAATCAGGTTTTTAGAGCTGAATACTTCAAAATGAAAAAACGGACGCTGTTGATTTCTCTGTTTTAGCATAAATAATCCTCCAAAAATCAGGAATATCAGAAAACATCCCACAATGATGTCAGATTCGAACCACATCATTCTCTTTCCGTAAATCAACGCGTATCCGCCGGCCTGAAGGCAGATCCAGAGCAGAAACCAGCTTGTAATATCAAGCTGATACAGTGGCTTTTTAGGGAAAAATCTGTTTTTATTAAAAATGGCAAAGGCAATCATCAAAACAAAGACGTGGAAATAGACCATCATTAAAATCATATGTTTAAAATCGTAATCTTCAATGCTGGATTTCATCAGGGAAGTCGTTAATGTGCCCCCGGTGAGAATGATGGTGTACATGAAGGTGTAAGCAATTTCTTTGGCGTGTTTTGTCCTGAGCTCCGCAATGATGAGCGGTAGAAAAATAGCTCCTTCCATCACTCCGAAAATACCTTCCAGAAAGCGGATAACCAGAATAATATGATAATCATTGGTTACCGAAAGCCCGTAAAGAATGAGAATGGAAACGGAAGACATTAACAGTGTATAATATTTTACGCTGAAATAGGCCATAAACCGCTGGATTACTAAGAGGGTAACTACAAATGTCCCGTACATCAAAATCATTAAATACTGGATATCATCTGAGTCTACATCCATAAAAGAAGAGGTGAAGGCGCTGTTCGAGTGTAAGATCGACAAGAGCATCAGGTGGGGAAACAGCGCTACGATCAGAAGCGGAAGTTTCAGCCATTGAGGCACCCATTTGTGATAAATAGTATTATGTTGCATAAGGAGTATACATAAATATAAATAAAAAACGTACTGATCGCATTGAGTCCGTTCCAGGCAAATAATTGCCAGGCGATTTTTAGTAATGAAAATGCGAAAAGACAAAAGGCAATGGGTAAAAAAGTAAAAGATAAAATGGCAAAATTGCTGTTCTGCCTTTTCGCTAAAAATATAATTTAATTGGTTGATTAAATTTGAGAATGAGGGATTGAAAGTTAAATCGATGACCATGTATCTAACTACTACAGAAAACGCTCAAACCCTCTCACGCTCAAACTTTATATTTTCTTTGCACTCACCAGAACATTCATTCCGGAAAGCAGTTTATCGTTGTTCTGATTGTGATCAAGAATAATCTTTACGGGAAATCTCTGTTCGATTTTTACAAAATTTCCCGTTGCATTGTCTGGTTTTATTAATGAGAACTGCGATCCGGAGGCTGGAGAAACCGATACGATTCTTCCTTTAAACTCTATATCGGGATAAGCGTCGGCTGTTATTATGACCTCCTTATTCCGGTCAATCTGTCCCAGTTGGGTTTCTTTGTAATTAGCGATGATCCATTTTTCTTGGCTGACCATCTGAACCAGGGCCTGACCTTCTTTAATCAGCTGACCTTCCTGAATCGTCTTTTTGCCTACCCAACCGTCATAAGGGGCGGTGACTACGGTATACGAAAGAAAAAGTTTAGCATTATTTAAACTTGCCGAGCTTTGCTGAATCTGGCTTTTTACAGGAGCTACTTTTGTTTCCTGCTCATCTACGCTGGCACGGACCGCATTTTTCTGCTGTTCTAAAGCTAAAAGGTTTGCTTTTGCCTGTTCGTACGATGCCTTTACATTTTCAAACTGCTGTTCGGTTGCGGCATCTTCTGAAACCAGGTTTTTATATCGTTTAAAATCCTGTTCGGTTTTCCATATATCAATTTTGGCAGAAGCGATTTTTGCATCAATGATTTTGGTATCGCTTGCCTTTGTACTGACGCCGCTTTCGATCGTGGTAATGTTGTCGGCATTAGCGTGAAGACCGGCTTCAGCCATTTTCACCTGGTTAACGAATTCACGGTTATCAATCACAATCAGGGTATCCCCTTTATGAACAAACTGGTTTTCGTTAAACTTAATTATTTTAATGAAACCTGAAACTTTACTGGAAACAGGGGTAATGTACTGCTCGATTTGTGCATCATTTGTCGTTACATTTTTCTCGAAAAAAGATAAAAGCTGACCATCCCTGTCATTCCGCTGATAATGAGGATCCAGGCGAATACAGTAATGGTTTTGTTGATCCTTTTTTCCTTTCGTGTCAGTTGCTTTCGTGCCATAGTTTTTAAAGGTTTCCAATCGTGTATTGGAGTTGATAATATTTAAGTTGTCGGTTAATTTTTACGGAAATGAGATTAGACTGAGCTTCCAGATATGCATTATCAGCATCAATTAATTCTGTAATTAAGCTTAATTTATTCGCATATTTTGTTTTGACGATACGGTAATTTTCCTTCGCCTGGATAATCGCTTCTTCTGCTATTTTCACTTTCTGATCGGTCTCTTCAAACTTTTTGTACGCTTCATAGACTTTATGCCTGATGTTTTCTTCATTTTCACCGATCTGCAGTTTAGCGAGGTCAATGTTTTCCTTAGCCTCTTGCACTTTATATTTACTTTTATAAAGATTTCCGATAGGATAGGTAAGATTTACCCCGATCATTCCCAAACGGTAAGCATATGGCTCCGGAGGGAAAAACATCATATTCGGATATTTTAAAAAATATTCTCCTCCCGCTGTAATTTCCGGAAGGTAGTCCGCTTTTGTGATCTTTTGATCCAGTTTCTTAAGAGACAGGTTTTTCGTTGCCATTTCAACAGATTCATTTTTATGAAGAGCAGTTTCCGTTAATTCATTAATATAAGGGATGTCCGCATTTTCCGAGATCAGATCTGCTGTATCCACATGCATTTCCTGACTTTCGGGAAGCGAAAGGAGCGTCTTTAACTGATGTTCGGCAATCTGTATATCATTATCGAGTTCGGTCCAGCTCATTTTATGATTCGAAAGCTGTAAAGAGGTTCTCAGGACTTCATTTACGGTAACAACACCATTGGCTTTCAGGGATTTCACTTGTTTGATATTAACGGAATCCTCTCTCATCTTATCGTTAATCAGGCTTTGCTGTTCTTTTAAATGATGGATCTGAAGAAAGGCGGTGATGATTTCCATTGTCAGTTGCCTTTCGTCCCAATGGGTTTTCAATAAAGAAATTTCTGTATCAATGGCCGCTTTCTTTTCATTATTTTTAATCCTTCCGCCCATATACAGAGGAACCGATGCTGAAAGGGTAAAATCATACATGCCGTTGATCACATCATATTTTGTTGCTTTACCGAATACGCCGTTTTCATGCTGAAAAAGATTGGAAACCTGGTGATAGCTTGTATGGAATTCTATGTCCGGAAGTTTTTCCATCTGAAGATCCTTTTCTTTGGTTTCGGACATTTTATGGTTCAGATGACTGATCTGAATTTTTTTATTGTTTTTTAATCCCACTTCTACGGCCTGCTGCAGGCTGAGCTGGTGAAAATCTATCATCTGTGAGTGTAGAAAGTTACTTATCAGTAATAAGCACAACGCAATCCGGTGATATCGGGATACGTTAAATGTCATTTTCATAAATTTATTGAAGGTTTTTTGCTGAATTGATTTCGATGGGGCAAAGTTACGATGCCCGTACAGGGACACGATTTGTGAAAACAGAAAAAGATTTGCTCATTTACGCCAGATCGAAATTTTCTCTATATCTTTATTCTATGAATGACAGTCATTTTGGAGCCGTTGAAGAAACTGACGCTGAGTTTTATATTTACCACGTTCTGACGGGAAGTGTTAAAACGGAGATTCATCATCACAGTTCTGCACAGTTAGTGTACGCAGAAGGAGGTATTGTGCATATTTTTACGGATTCAAAGCACTGGTATCTGCCGGCCAGATGTTTTATGTGGATTCCTGCAGGCACTCCGCATTATATTTTTTCCACGAGTCCGAAAGTAGATCTTTATAATTTTTATTTTAAAAAAGAAGAAGGCGAAAATGGCTTTTATGATGAAATCAATATCTATTCGGTCAGCCATCTACTGAGGGAGATGATTTTATACACAAAAGAATGGGATGGTAAAATAACAAAAAATGATGCGCCTCAATATTATTTTCTTAAAGCACTGAAAGGTATTTTACCCGAAAAGAGGGATAAACAGCTTGCGTTCCCGGTTCAGCATCCTTTTCCCAGTGATGAAACGCTTTTAAAGATTGCACAGTACATCCATGCTAACCTGGAAAAGCATTTAAGCATAGAATCTACGGCAAAGGAGTTTGGGATGAGTACAAGAACCCTTTCGAGAAAATTTAAGGAAATTTTGGGGATGAATTATGTTCGTTTTTTGCGGGCATTAAGAATTACAAGATCATTGGAACTGATGATTGAAGGAAAGTATAATATGTATGAAATTGCGATGATGGTAGGGTACAACAGCCTTTCATCATTCAGCAATATCTTTAAAAAGGTTATCGGGATTCCGCCTACGGAATATCAGCAGAAACTAAAAGGAAACGCTTAAGGCTGAGCGCTGAAGAATTCTACTGTTCAATATTTGATGCTATTGCCAGAAGCGAATGACAAAACAGTCTCAAGCTTTGGGTGAAAATTGAAATTTTCTTTTAAACGGTGACTGGAGTTGCTTTTATAAATACCCATAAAAAAACCACTTCGAGCGAAGTGGTTTATATATTTAAGAAATTTCTTAAAATCTTAAGCTTCTTCAGAAGGAGTTTCTTCTACTTTAGCTACTGGTTTAGGAGCAGCTGGTTTAGGAGCTTCTACCGGTGCGTCAGATACGATGTCGAACTCAAAGTTGTATTCAACATTTCTGTGTAATCTGATGTTAGCCGTAACTTTACCTGTTCTTTTGATCGTGTTTCCAGGAATTTTGATATATTTCTTCTCTACAGAAACTCCGGCTTTCGCTAGAGCAGCAGAAAGATCTGCATTGTTGATAGATCCGAATAGTTTATCTCCTGAACCTACTTTTGCAGGAATAGTGATAGAAGTCTTCTTCAACTGATCTACTACCGCGTTAGCAGCAGCGATTAATTTTGCTTCTTCTTCTTTTCTTGATTCCAGGGTAGCTTCTAAAGCGGCTACGTTTTTAGGAGTTGCTAAAAGTGCATATCCCTGAGGAATTAAGAAGTTTCTTGCGTAACCAGGTTTTACGTTTACCGTGTCGAATTCAAGACCTAAGTTTTCTACGTCTTTTTTTAGAATAATGTTCATTGTTGTTGTCCGTTTTTTAGTTTTAGAGAAAAGAACAAAGAAAAAAGAAGAAAGACGGATGTCTTAAAAATTATTTCTTTTCTTCAATCTAAAAATCGTTAGAATTAATTATTTATTCAGCAACTTAAAAAGAGAAAAAGACCGGAGTCTTTTCTCTTTTCTCTTGTTTCTTTATTTTGTCTTATTTTAACAAGTCAGCTACGTACGGCATCAAAGCAAGGTGTCTTGCTCTTTTGATCGCTGCAGAAACTTTTCTTTGGTATTTCAAAGAAGTTCCTGTGTATCTTCTTGGTAAAATTTTACCTTGTTCGTTTACAAACTGTAATAAGAAATCAGCATCTTTGTAATCAACGTGCTTAATTCCGAATTTTTTGAATCTACAATATTTCTTTTCAGATTTTGTATTGATATCAAGCGGAGTAAGAAACTTTACTTCTGATTCTCCTCCAGCTGAGGCTTGTTTAGCCATATCATCTATTGCCATGTCTTTGTCTTTTTTAAAATTGGGTTAATATTAAGCCTTAGCTGTCTTTACTTTAGTTCTTCTGGTGATCGCATAATCAATAGCATGCTTGTCCAGTTTTGTAGTCAGGTAACGGATTACTCTCTCGTCACGTTTGAATGCTAATTCCAGATCAGCAACTACAGTTCCTTCACCTTTAAACTCGATTAAAGTGTAGAATCCGTTCTTTTTTAATTGAATCGGATAAGCCAGCTTTTTCAGTCCCCAGTTTTCTCTAGCAACGATTTCGCAGTTCTTTTCTTTGATAAGATCTACATACTTGTTCACTGCTTCCTCCACCTGAGATTCAGATAGAACGGGAGTTAAAATGAAAACAGTTTCGTAATTGTTCATAATGTTAAATGAATTTGTTAATTATTTCGAGGTGCAAAAGTAGAGAATATATTTGTAATATACAATATGGAAGCTAATATTTATAAAAATTATTAGCGGTTTGCGAAGGTCAGAATCGGTTTCTATCCATGAATCCTGCGAACCGCTAAGCGTTACGGCTCCTTTCTTATTTCCGAAAGAAAATTTACCTTAATAACATCATACAGAGAATGCCTGCTGACCAGAATAGAAACAATGGAAGAAACCATTCCAGCCAACATTAAGTGGAAGATCAGCGAGTGCCTGTCTGTCATTTCCAGAACGATAATAGCAGAGGTAAAAGGCGCTCTGGTTATTCCTGTGAGAAAAGCCACCATTCCGGCTAGGATCACCACATTGGTTTCATTCGGGGTGAGGCTGATGGCTCCTGAAATTACAGATCCGATACTGGCGCCGGCCGTAAGTGCGGGTGCAAAAATACCTCCCGCGCCACCGGAAGTGAAGGATAGGGCAGGTCCCAGCATCCTGAGAAGGGGAACATACCAGGGTTCATGTTTGTCCTTTGTAAAGAGAACCCGCTCCATAATTTCCTTCCCCGAACCCAAAATTTCCTGATTAATAAAAAAGGCAATAGATGCTATAATAAGAGCACAAACTACCAGAAATGCCACATTTGCCCTGTCTGTTTTCAGCTTTCTCTTTTTCCAGTTGTTCATTCTGAGCATCGTAACGGATAGCTGACTCGCTAAAATACCGGCAATACCGCTCACCAGGATAATGGGGAACATCACCATTAATGATACCTCATTTGTTTTTGGATAACCCAGGTATAAATACGAACCTGCTAAAGTCTGAGCGGTTAATCCTGCGATGATCACTGCGGTGAATAGAGCGGTTTTGAAATAGTTGATATGGGTTTTCGAAAGTTCCTCTACAGCAAATACGATTCCGCCGAGAGGTGTATTGAAAGCTGCGGCAAGGCCTGCTGCCGCCCCCGTCATAATCATATTCTTCTTGGATATTTTCGGCCACCATTCGGGAAGGTATTCGTTAACTTTTCTGAAAACAGAGCCTGCAATCTGAATAGTAGGACCTTCACGGCCTACGGCTCCTCCGCCAATGACCAGAATGACGGAAGAAAGCATTTTAAAAACAATGATCTTTACACTTAATAAACTTCTTATTTTTCTATGTTCTTTGGGATTAGCAAGCTCAACAGCAGCCATGACCTGAGGGATGCCACTCCCTTTAGCATTGGGTGCAAATTCTTTCACCAGCCACCACGACAAGACAAAACCAATCGGAGCAATAACGAAAATCATCCATGAATGCCAGTTCATTATTAAATGCAGAAGACCTTCACCCCACGCAAATATTTTAGCATACAAAACAGCCAAAAAACCAGTAATTACAGATCCGATCCAAAAGGGAATCGCCTGAAGAAGATTGTTCTTCAGCTGTTCGTTCCGGATGTTGTCGAAGGATTTTTTGAGACTTTTTCGTAGGAGAATGAATATTTTCAGCATTTGTTAATTTTGAAATGTGAAAATACGGAAATTTTGCGTCTTTATATTTTCAGTAATATTTTAAATAATTAAATCCGCATCTGCAGTTTGTCTTAAATTTGATATTAATCAATCAACAATTCGGAAAAGAGTATCATGTGATTGGATGTAATTAACCTGTTTTATTAATTAAAATTTGATCTCTTTGAAATGAATAAAGGATAGTTGAAAAATTTAAGAATAACCGGACAAATGTATGTTACGAAGTAATAGCGAGACGTGAAAATAGCAGAAGACTATTGAATGTTCTTTTAGGTTGTGCTTCTCTTTATTTATGAAGATTTTTTTCGATCCGGATGGTATCTGCGGCAGGAGCTTAATATTAATTTTAAACACAAAAAAAACCTCCGAAGAAAATCGAAGGTCTATATTTTAAAAATGTTCCGACAAGCTCATCATGATTATTTAAATCATTTAACTTATCATTCCTCATTTACAATTAAATTTCCGTGTTCAGGTCCCAGTTTTCAAGGTAGTCATGAACATGTTTCAGCATCATTCCACCCAGAGATCCGTCTACCACTCTGTGATCGTAAGAGTGAGACATGAACATCAGCTGACGGATGGCGATTACATCACCATCTTTAGTTTCAAGAACTGCAGGTTTTTTTACAATGGCTCCGATGGCCATGATGGCTACCTGAGGTTGAGGAATAATCGGCGTTCCCATAAGGTTTCCGAAGCTTCCCACGTTAGAAATCGTATAAGTCGCACCCTGAGTATCTTCTGGTCTTAATTTTTTATTTCTTGCTCTGTAAGCCAAATCATTAATGGCTTTCGCTAAACCTGAAAGCGATAGCTGATCTGCATTTTTGATTACCGGAACGATAAGGTTTCCGTCTGGTAAAGCAGTGGCCATACCGATGTTGATGTTCTTCTTTTTAATGATATGATCACCGTTGATAGAAACATTGATCATCGGAAAATCCTGAATCGCTTTTACGATCGCTTTTACAAAAATCGGCATGAAAGTAAGTTTCTCACCTTCACGCTTTTCGAACATATCTTTGTTTTTAGCTCTCCATTTTACAACATTGGTCACATCTGTTTCGATGAAAGAAGTCACATGAGGAGCAATCTGTTTTGCTTTCACCATATTTTCAGCGATGATTTTTCTCATTCTGTCCATAGGAATGATTTCATCACCTGCAGCAGCTGTTATGGTAGCAGCAGGAGCGGAAGCAGCAACGGCCTTCGGAGGTGATGATACCTCTTGTGTCGGAGCAGCCTGTGGCGCCGGCTGGTTTCCTCTGTTCTTAACGTAAGCTAATATATCTTCTTTTGTAATTCTTCCTTCTAAACCGCTTCCTTTAATTGTCTTAAGTTCAGTTTCAGAAATATTTTCCTGTTGGGCAATTGATTTTACCAGTGGAGAAAGGTAAAGATCTCCTGAAAACTCTGTTGATGCAGGGGTCTGAAGTGGCTGCTCAATAGTTTTAATGGTTTCAGGATCCGGAACTGCAGGCGTCTCAGGTGTTGTCTGTTCTTCAGCTGTGTTTCCGCCATCTCCTTCAATTTCTAAAATAGCAATGGCTTCACCCACTTTTGCAACCTCGTCCTTCTGTTTCAGAATCTTGACGATTTTTCCCGAAACCGGTGTGGGAACGTCCGAATCCACCTTATCTGTTGCAATTTCAACTACGGAATCATCTTCTTTTACATTATCGCCTTCGTTGAACAACCAAGTGATAATCGTCGCTTCCATAACACCTTCTCCCATGGAAGGAAGCAATAATTTGTATTCTGCCATTTTTAATTTTTAGATTTTGACAAATATATAAAAAAAATCGGTTTTTTTATGAAATAGATAATTTTAGAAAAATTCAATGTAAATATTTTCTCCGACATTCAGCCCAAACAGAGATTTTGCACCGTTTTTTTTGCTTCCTTTATAGATCGTGAGTTCCAATAGCTGACTGTCATTGAAGATTGCGGCAGACTGTCCGTGATATTCGGTTTCTCTTTCCCAATCTGAAACGACTTCCGTATGGCTCGAAAATACTTTTGAAAGGCTTAGGTTTCTGAATTTTATCGTAAAATTGTCATAGCCTTTGCCCAGCGTTTCAAAGAAATCTTTATTGATATTCGAGATTATATTTCCGAAATTATCAATATACGTGACCTCTCCAATGATCATTTTTTCAGATTCATTATAGACCGGCTTCGGGAACATAAGCTGCTTTATAGAATCGATCTTCCTGCCGATTACTTCCGGGAGGCCACCGTTTGCGAGGTGAACAGCCGCAGGAACAAAAACATCCGTTGAAGTAAAGTTAACAATATCATCAAACCTGTTGTTTAAGGTAATCTCATAGATGGCTTCAGGTTTAATATCAAAAAAAACCAAGCTCAAAATCCCGTTGTCCGCCGCGATAAAATAGGAGCCGTCTGCCTTAAATACGATATTTTTTCTCGATTTATGGTGAAAACTGTCAACGGAGATAATATGGATAGAGCCTTTCGGAAAGTGTTTGTAAGCATTTCTTACAATATATGATGTCTGTATAAGATTAAATGCCTGAATATCGTGAGTAATATCAACAATATTAACCGTCTCATTCAGAGAAAGAATGCTGCCTTTTACAGCGGCAACTCTGTAATCCAAATTTCCGAAATCTGAAGTTAGGGTAATAATTGACATTAGTGGTTTGTAGAATAATAGTATTGCAAATTTATCTAAAATAAAGGAATTAACAGGAATTTAAATCCTTAAAAATATACTAAAATAAAGGGTATACGGGTGAATTGGTTTAAATTAAACAACAGATCTTCAAAACCACAAAAATAAAGAATGATGATATTTACCTTTTGAATTATGTTTTACATGACTGAATTCTGTTTACTCTTAACATATATTCTGACGATTTCTATGGACCAGGCCCATACGATATGACCGAAAAGTTCGGAAAAATGTTCTTCCCAGGGCTGATGGAGCGGAGAGGGGACAATTCCCATTAACGGCATGATGATGACGTGAAAAAGAATATAAATACTTAAGCCATATAATGCTCCCCCTCCCCAGGTTATCATTTTAAAGCGTTCTGCCAGCCGGTAATACATCCATGCAAAGAAAAAGCTGAATCCAAAATGAACGATGAAGCTGAAGACAGGTCTGGCATTTTCATTGTATAGATAAGAATAGTGAGACATTTTTTCAGATACTCCCAATTGTTCCAGTAGGGCCTGAGGTGGATTGGTAAGGTCCCTCTGCGGCGTTCGGGGAGGAAATGGGACTTCCCATCCGAATTTCACGATAGCTGAAAGAAAGCCTCCCAATACTGTGGCTTTATAAAGCCGGAATTTCTGATTTGTATTTTTCATGTCAATGTGATTTTACAGGGATCAATTTACAATAATTGTTTTATATTCCATTGATACATCATCGTGATAATACTTTCATAATGTTCCGTTTAGAAGAGGCGTTCTAATGAATAATGACTAAAATAGCAATTATGGCTAAAAACTTTAAGTTGTATTTGAAAAAAAACTTTAAATTTAAAATCTAAAATAAAAATACTGCATGTTTGAATTAACATATGATCTGGAAGATATCGATGCGAAAATCTTCTATGGGGTGAGCAACCAATATTTCAATTTAATCAAATCAAGCTTTCCTACGCTTAAAATTACGGGGAGAGATCACTATATCTTTGCTGTGGGAAATCAGGAGGCACTAGATATATTTAAACAGAAACTGGATGACATTGTAAAATTTATTTCCAAAAATAATTCGATCGATCTTAAAGATGTTGAAAATATACTGAATATCAGAGACGAAAACGAAAAACAGCTGGTTTTTGACCAGGATATTATCGTAAAGGGAGTTAATGGTAAAATTATTAAAGCCAAAACAACAAATCTTAAAAAGTTAGTAAAGGAAACGGAGAAGAAAGATATGGTTTTTGCCATCGGGCCTGCGGGAACCGGAAAGACCTATACGAGTGTGGCATTAGCTGCCAGAGCATTACGGGACAAACAGGTGAAAAGGATCGTTCTGACAAGGCCGGCTGTAGAAGCCGGAGAAAGCCTGGGTTTCCTTCCAGGAGATCTTAAAGAGAAACTGGATCCGTATTTACAGCCTTTGTATGACGCACTTCGCGACATGATTCCGCATGAGAAACTTGAAGGTTTTATCGAAAAGAAAGTTATTGAAGTGGCTCCGCTGGCATTTATGCGAGGAAGAACACTAGATGACGCTTTTGTGATCCTGGATGAGGCGCAGAATACCACCCATTCTCAGATGAAAATGTTTCTTACCAGAATGGGAATGAACGCAAAATTTATCATCACCGGAGATCCAAGCCAGGTCGATCTGCCTCCGAAACAGCAGTCCGGACTGAAAGAAGCAATGAGGATTCTGAGAGATGTTAAGGAGATTGGATTTGTGCATCTTACGGAGGAGGATGTTGTACGACACCCGGTGGTCAGAAAAATTATCCTGGCCTATAATGAAGAAGATAAGCGGGTAAGAGATTAAGTTTTCGCTATTCATTCATAAAAAGCTACATTCGGAATCAGACCTTTCTGTAAATGTTCAGTTGAGAACGTATTGAAGGATCTGGTTCCGTTTTCTATCTGGAGAGAAAGATGCTGAGTACATGTGCCTAATGTTTGCAGGTTCAAGGCTTTCTTTCAGGAAAATAAATATCTGAAAAATTAAAGATCTTATTTGGAAGAGTGGAATCTTTTATTAATATTGGAGAATCCTGTAAATAAAACAGATTTAATTTTATTAAAATTTGTTAATTACAAAAATAGTATTAGTTTTGCGGCAATTAATTTAAAAACTAATACAATGAAGAAAATTCTACTTCTGGCAGCTGTTGCTGTAATGGGAATTTCGTTAAACGCACAGGAATTTAAATTCGGACCTAAAGCAGGTTACTCTTTATCAATGCTTAAAATAGAAGGCGAGGGAGAGTCTTATAAATTCGATTCAAAATCAACTTTTTACGCAGGAATTTTAGCTGAATATAAAATCAGTGATAAATTTGCAGTACAGGGTGAAGTTCTTTATTCTCCACTTGGAGGAAAGCAGGAAGAAGCTGTTTCTTATACTGAAATGGGGGTTACCGTAACGGGAACTCAAAAATCAGACTGGAAATTCGGAACGGTACAGATTCCTGTGAGTGCTAAATATTATGCGACAGAAAATTTGGCTTTTGGTTTAGGTCTTAACGTGGGGATTGTTACTTCTGCAAAAGTGGAGGTTTCTGCTACGGTATCAGGATCAGCACTGGGACAGTCTTTCTCTGAAACCACCGGCTCTACTGAAGATGTGAAGGATAATATCAATACGTTGAACCTTGCGCCATTTATTGGTGCAGAGTATACATTGGAAAACGGATTGTTTTTTGATGCAAGATATAACTTAGGTGTTTCAAATCTTATTAAGAACCCGGAAGGCAACGAAACCTTAAAAAACAGCTTTTTCCAGATCGGAGTAGGCTTTAAGTTCGGAGGCAACTAACATTATTTTTTTTAAATAAAAGCAAAGCGGTACAAAATTTGTTCCGCTTTTTTCTTGTATTAAATAATATGGTACTATGATCTTTTGTATTTACAGAAGATTTTTAATTTCAATATTTAAAACTTATTAAAAAATGAAAAAACTATTATTGTTGGGTGCTTTTGCACTGTTGGGTGGTGCAATGCAGGCACAGGAAGGTTTCAGATTGGGTGGTCACGTAGGAGCTCCGCTGGGAGACGCAAGTGATGCGGCAAGTGTAACCTTGGGGATTGATGCTGCTTATATGTGGAACATTACCAAAGGACTGGATATCGGAGTCACTACAGGATATTCTCACTTTTTCGGAAAGGATAATGTGGATGATTTTGGTTTTATTCCTGTGGCAGCTTCTGCAAAATATAAATTTAATAAAATTCCTCTATTTGTGGGATTGGACCTTGGAGCAGCTATTTCTACCAAAGATTATATCAATAGTGGTCTGTATGTGGCACCCAGAGTAGGATATCAGATGAAAAAGGCTGAACTGTATTTAGGATTCCAGAATATCGGCAGTAAATATAAAGATCATGGATATCACTGGCACGGTGACGACAGATTTAATTTCGGAGCTGTTAACTTCGGAGCTAATTTCTTCTTAAATTAAGAATATTAAAAAATAATAATTTTCACACTCCGATTGAAAAATCGGAGTGTTTTTGATGAAAAATTTATAGAAAAGTCAAAAGCCTTTATTTAATAGGCTTTACAGCCGAAAATCGCTAATATTTAGCAATGATATTAATCACATTAACAAATTTTAATATTACACTTGCCCAGTGTAATTTTGCTGTCAGAAAGTATTAAAATTTTTTAAAATGAAAAAAGTATTATTAGCGGGTGCTGTTGCACTTTTCGGTTTATCAAATGCTCAGATTGCTCAGGGGACTGTATATTTATCAGGATCTGTTGGATATTCTCAACAAGAGACAAACAACGGGAACAATAAAACGGAAAACTTCAATGTATTACCGACTGTTGGATATTTCGTAGCTCCAAACGTAGCAATCGGTTTAGGAATCGGATACCAGACGCAAAAAGATACAAATATTACAACAACACAATTAGGTGGTACTACTATCGTTACTACTAACGAGGTGAAAGAGCCTGCTTTCGTTGTTGCTCCTTTCGTAAGAAAATACTGGACTTTAAGCGATAAATTATTTATTTTCGGACAATTGGCAGTGCCAATGCAGTTTGGAAAAACTGAAATTGAAAACAGTACAGTAGCTACTACAGGTGCTACAACGTCTACCAATTCAACTTCTACAGAAGCTAAATATACTCAGGTAGGGGTAACAGTAAAACCAGGTTTGGATTATTTCCTAAACAAAAACTGGTCTATTGAAGCGACTATCGGTGAGTTTGGTTATAACAACTACAAGCCAAAAGACGGTGAGGCTACAAATAACTACAGCTTCGGCTTGAACTTATCTTCAGTAACTTTCGGAGTTAAGTATGTTTTCGCTAAATAATTTCAGCTAAAAAGCATTAAAAATAAAGTCCTGGGTTTCTCAGGGCTTTTTCTCATATTAAAACTATACCATGAAAAAATTTAAGTTAGCCTGTGCCATCGTACTTTTCGGGCTTTCCAATGCCCAGATCCAAAAAGGAACAGGATACCTATCCGGGACCATAAATTATACTCAGCAGGAAGATAAAAACATAGATCTCACTGAAAAAAACTTTAAAGTAATCCCGACAGCCGGTCTGTTTGTAGCACCAAATCTGGCGGTAGGAGCAGGGCTAGGGTATATCAACAGGAGAACTGAACATAACTATGATAGCTCTTACGGTTCTTTCGTCAATTTTTTCGACTATACCGGAAAAACAAATGCCGTTGCGGTAGCTCCGTTTATCAGAAAATACTGGAATTTATCAGATAAATTATACTTTTTCGGACAACTTGAAATCCCGATGGAATTCGGAAAAATAAACCAGGATGCCATCGTCACTACTATGGACGGAACGTCCGGATTTATATCAGTACAGACCTTATCCGTTGAAAGAAAATATACTTCAGTGGAAGTGAATGTAAAACCGGGTTTGGATTTTTTTTTTAGCAAAAACTGGTCTGTCGAAGCAACAGTGGGTGAATTCGGATACAGAAATTTTAAGTATAAGAATGAAGACGATACAGACCGTAAAAACTATAAAGCCGGTCTGAACTTATCGGCGGTCTCCTTTGGGGTAAAATATGTATTTGCGAAATAATCAAATTAATATCAACAATAATTTTTTAAATTAAATAACATGAAAAAACTATTATTAGCGGGTGCTGTTGCACTTTTCGGATTATCAAATGCCCAGATGACAAAAGGGGACTGGGTTATAAGCGGAAACACAGGGTTGGGTTTTAATAACACAACCACGACTGTAAAAGTAGGAAGCCAGTCTGCAGACGGGCCGAAAACAAATATCTTTTCAGTTTCTCCTTCAGCAGGGTATTTCGTTATTGACGGATTGGCAGTAGGGATCGATTTGGGTTATATGAGTACGACGACCAAATATGAAGGAAATAAAACGACCAATTCTACTTTTTCTGCCATGCCTACGGCCACCTATTATTTCATGAATTCCAGTAAGCTGGTGCCTTTTTTAGGAGCAGGAATAGGGTATGCTTCCAATAAAACAAAAGTGAACATAACTAACGGAGGAACTATTTTTGATCCTTTACTGATGCAGGATGAAGTGACGACAGACGGTCTTGCCTGGAAAGTGAAAGGAGGAGTAACGTACATGGCTACACCGTCTCTGGGAATTAACCTTGGAGTTTCTTATGACCAGTTTTCAAATAAGGAAACCATCATGAATACGGATGTAAAAACCAATGTAAAAACTTTTGGGGTGAATGTAGGTTTTTCCTATTTTATCAAAGCTAAAGCTCAGAAAGGAGATAAATAATCTGTTTACGTACAATTAAAAAAATCCGGCTCAACACTGAGCCGGATTTTGTATTGTAAATAGTCTGATTGAAATTATTTTCCAAACATTCCTCCCATTCCGGGCATATTTGGCATTTTGCTCATCATCTGCATCATTTGTTTTCCCTGAGGTCCCTGCATCATCTTCATCATTTTACCCATCTGATCAAACTGTTTCATCAGTTGGTTTACATCTTCCACTTTTCTTCCGGCACCTTTTGCAATTCTGCTTTTTCTCTGGGTATTGATAATAGAAGGTCTTCTTCTTTCATCCGGTGTCATAGAATAGATGATCGCCTCAATGTGTTTGAAAGCATCATCACTGATTTCCACGTCTTTGATTGCTTTGCCCACTCCGGGGATCATTCCCATCAGATCCTTCATGTTACCCATTTTCTTGATCTGATTAATTTGTTTTAAGAAATCATCGAAACCGAATTCGTTTTTAGCAATTTTCTTATGAAGTTTCTTAGCTTCCTCTTCGTCAAACTGTTCCTGAGCTCTTTCTACCAGGGAAACAACATCTCCCATTCCCAGAATCCTGTCTGCCATCCTTTCCGGATAAAAAAGATCCAAAGCTTCCATTTTCTCACCTGTAGAAATAAACTTGATCGGCTTTTCAACTACAGAACGGATCGTCAGCGCCGCACCACCACGGGTATCACCGTCTAATTTGGTTAAAACAACACCGTCAAAATTCAAAGCTTCGTTAAATGCTTTTGCTGTATTCACGGCATCCTGACCTGTCATGGAATCCACAACGAAAAGCGTCTCGTTTGGCTTGATAAAATAATGAACCGATTTGATTTCGTTCATCATCTGCTCATCTATGGCCAAACGTCCCGCAGTATCCACAATCACGACATCGTGACCGTTTGATTTTGCAAAACTGATCGCATTCTCCGCAATAGTGGAAGGATTGGTAGAACCTTCTTCTGTGAAAACAGGAACCCCGATCTGGCCTCCCAGTACTTTCAGCTGGTCGATCGCAGCCGGACGGTAAACGTCACACGCTACCAAAAGAGGTTTTTTATTTCTTTTTGTTTTTAAATAATTGGCCAGCTTTCCGGAGAAAGTGGTCTTCCCGGAACCCTGAAGTCCCGCAATAAGAATTACAGAAGGCTTTCCTGAAAGATTGATGCCTTCCTGGGAACCTCCCATAAGGCCTACCAACTCGTCATGAACAATTTTTGTCATTAACTGTCCCGGGGTAAGCGAAGTAAGAACATTTTCTCCCAATGCTTTATCCTGGACTCTCTTGGTAAGATCTTTAGCCACTTTATAATTAACATCGGCATCCACCAATGCTCTACGAATCTCTTTTACGGTTTCCGCAACGTTGATTTCCGTGATTTTTCCTCTTCCTGAAATATTATGAAGCGCTTTGTCTAATTTATCCTGTAAACTATTAAACATATGTATTGTAATTATAGGTCTGCAAAAATAAGGAATTTTTAATAATATATATTATATAACCTGTTGAGATTTGCTTTCTTTATGGATTATAATTTTATTTTTGCAGAATGAATTTATGGGATCATTTGATTGTTGTACTTTTAATAGCAGTTTTTAATGTTGCAGTGTACATCATTTTTAGAAAATATTTGTATCAGAAACCTGATGCAGGGATGAAATTTATTGCCGTAAATATTGTAAAAGATATTATCTGGCTCATCGTTTCGCTGGCAGTTATTGATAAGACAAGAGATAATTTTCTCTTTATTGTTATCTGCTTTATTATCGCATCATTCCTTATATATATGCCTATAATAAAACTCATTAACAAATCTCACTAAAATTGATGATAAAAATCAATTTTTAATATTGGTAGAGTTTAATAAAATCGATATATTTGCACACGATTAAAAAAGAGATATGAACAGAAAAATTTCTTCATTATTTTTCGCATTTTTATTTATGTTTATGAGCAGTTTAGCGAGTGCACAGCATGAATCGGAGGGTGAGAAATCAGCTGAAAAAGTAGAGCACAAAGAAGCAGGAGAGAGCTTTAATGCAACCAAGATGATCATGGAACACATCGGGGATTCCAATGAATGGCATTTATGGACTACAAAGGATGACAGTGGTGAAGAGCATCACGTTTCTGTTCCGTTGCCTGTTATTATTAAAGATAATGCGGGTTGGCATACTTTTCTTTCCAGCAGTATTGCTCACGGTCATGAACATGTCGGGTATACGTTAGAAGAAGGTCAGGTGGTTTCTACTAAAGGAACTGAAAAAGCAACGTTATTTTCAATCATCAGCGGAAAGCAAAAAGCAGATCAGGTATTTTTTGATCTATCCATTACCAAAAATGCAGCTTCCATGTTGTTGTCAGTGATTTTTATGGCGGTTATCTTTATCGGAATGGCCAGAAACTATAAAAAATCTCAACTGCCGAAAGGTGCCGGGAAATTATTGGAGCCTGTTATCGTATTTATCAGAGACGAAGTGGCCATTCCAAACATTGGTTCGGTTAAATATAAAAGATATATGCCTTATTTATTAACGGCTTTCTTCTTTATCTGGTTCAACAATTTATTCGGACTGATTCCTTTCTTTCCTTTTGGAGCAAACCTTACAGGAAATATCGCCATCACTGCGGTACTGGCAATCATTACCTTATTAATTACATTATTCAGTGCCAATAAAGATTACTGGAAACATATCTTTATGCCGCCGGTTCCTCTTTTGTTGTACCCTATTATGGTACCAATCGAGATTATCGGAATCTTCACAAAGCCTTTCGCTTTAATGATGCGACTTTTCGCTAACGTTACAGCAGGACACATTATGATTTTGGCGATCATTTCACTGATCTTCATTTTCAAATCTCCGCTTTTAGGATTTGCTTCGGTACCACTGGCATTATTTGTTTCAGTACTGGAATTACTGGTAGCGGCATTACAGGCGTATATCTTCACAGTATTATCAGCATTATTTATTGGTATCGCTGTGGCGGAACACGAGCATGAGCACGGACACGAGGAGCACGCTCACTAATTAAACAAAATTTAAAATAATTTTAACTAATATAATTTATTTATTATGGACATGTCAACTGGAGCAGGTTTAGTTTACGTAGGTATCGGTTTAGCAGTACTAGGTGTAGGTCTAGGTATCGGTAAAATCGGAGGTCACGCAATGGATGCTATCGCGAGACAGCCAGAGCAGGCTGGTAAGATTCAGGGAGCAATGCTTATTGCTGCTGGTCTTATCGAAGGTGCTGGTCTTATTGCGATTATCTTTGGTGCTTTCATCAAGTAATCTATCCTCAAAAAAACATTCTTAGCAGTGAAGCGGTTGGCTGCTGCTAAGAATTTTAAAAACAATCCATAAAATAACACTTAAAAAAGAATTTACAGATATGGGAATTATTGAACCTGGAATTGGACTTTTGTTTTGGATGACTCTTACGTTTGTTATCCTATTGTTTCTTCTTGCAAAGTTCGCTTGGAAACCAATTGTTAATGCCGTAAACGACAGAGAAACTTCTATTGTTGATGCATTAAACCAAGCTAAACTGGCTAAAAAAGAAATGGAAGAACTTAAAGCGGATAACGAAAGAATCATTCGTGAAGCTAAAGTCGAAAGAGATGCTATCCTTAAAGAAGCTAGAGAAATTAAAGATAGAATCGTAGGGGAAGCTAAAGATGCTGCAAAATCTGAAGGAGATAAAATGATCGAAGCTGCGAAGCAAACCATCGATGCTGAGAAAAATGCTGCGATGGCAGATATCAAAACTCAGATCGGTGCTTTATCAGTAAACATTGCAGAATCTATTTTGAAGCAGAAACTGGATAACAGTGAAGCTCAAAACGAATTAGTTCAAAATTATTTAAACAAATCTAACCTTAACTAATAATGCTTACATCTAAAGTAGCTAAAAGATACGCACAAGGTTTACTTGATTTCACTAATGAGTCAGGGCAAACGGCTACTGTATTTTCTGAAATGAAAGATGTAGTAAAGATCATGGCTGAATCTCAGGATTTAAACAAATTCTTTAATACGCCTTACATCGATTCTAAAAAGAAAGCAGAAGTAGCCAAGGAGATTTTCAAAAGTTTATCTCCTTCTTCACAGAATTTGATTACCTTGGTGATCAGACAGGGAAGAGAAAATCAATTGAAAAATATCGCTCAGGAGTTTATCAATAAAGTGGAAGATATCAACGGAGTACAGAGAATCACTCTTACGACAGCGACTCAGCTTTCAAAAGAAAACCTTGACCAGATTTTAAAATCTACCAACCTGGTGAATGCTGATTCCAACTACGACTTGAAATTGCACGTAAAACCAAATATTCTTGGAGGTTATATTTTGAGAGTGGGTGACCAGTTAGTAGATGCTTCAGTGAAATCTAAACTTAATCAGGTTAAAAAGGATTTCCAGTTAAACTAAAAATACATTCTTGTATTATGAAGAAAATTTTATTTAGTTCAATGCTTGTCGTCTCTTGTTTCGCTTTTGGACAGGATATAAAAATGAAAAAGGGCATTATTACCATAGACGGTAAAGAATGGGCTAAGTATGACGGTTGCGGAATGTTTGATTCTGAATGCAACATTCAGTATAAAGACAGTGAAGTCGCGGTGATTCTTCATAAAACCAATGATATTGCGAAGAGGGATAAATATAATAAAGAAGGTGAAGTATCATGGTGTGAGGTAAAGTTTTTGGGAACAAACTTATCATATGAAGTAATTGAAACCAATAAATCTACCGTTAAAGCCCTTTATAAAACCGGAGTATTCAATGAAGACGGAAGTTTTAATATGGAAAAAGTGAACAGGCTTGTTGAAAAATACGGCCAGCAGTTTTCTAAGCGGTATTACCAGAACAATGCTACCCAGACCGTAATTATTCAGGACACAAGACCCGCAAGCGGTGTTAATATTAGTATAGGAAAATAATATTATTTTAAAAAAGAAAAAACAACCATACAATGGCAGAAATAAATCCGGCAGAAGTATCTGCGATCTTAAAACAGCAATTGGCCAACTTCGATACTCAATCAAACGTTGAGGAAGTAGGTACAGTTTTAACCATCGGTGATGGTATTGCTCGTGTATACGGGTTAGAAAACGTACAATACGGAGAGTTGGTGAAATTTTCTAGTGATGTAGAAGGTATTGTACTGAACCTTGAAGAAGACAACGTAGGGGTTGCTTTGTTAGGGGAAAGTAAATTAGTAAAAGAAGGAGATACAGTAAGAAGAACAAACAGAATCTCTTCTATCAAAGTAGGAGAAGGAATGTTAGGAAGAGTAGTGGATACTCTTGGTAACCCTATCGATGGTAAAGGTCCTATTACTGGGGATTTATACGAAATGCCACTGGAAAGAAAAGCGCCTGGAGTTATCTTCAGACAGCCGGTAACTGAGCCTTTACAGACAGGTATCGTTGCAATCGACTCTATGATCCCTGTAGGAAGAGGTCAGAGAGAGCTAATCATCGGTGACAGACAGACCGGTAAAACGACTGTTGCGATCGATACGATTATCAACCAAAGAGAATTTTTCGATGCAGGTAATCCTGTATACTGTATATATGTAGCTATCGGACAGAAAGCGTCTACGGTAGCACAAATCGTTAAAACACTTTCTGACAAAGGCGCTTTAGCCTATACAGTGATCGTTGCTGCTAACGCATCAGACCCGGTTCCGATGCAGGTATACTCTGCAATGGCAGGAGCCTCTATCGGTGAGTTCTTCAGAGACACCGGAAGACCGGCTTTGATCGTTTATGATGATTTATCCAAACAGGCGGTTGCCTACCGTGAGCTTTCCCTGCTATTGAGAAGACCACCGGGCCGTGAAGCTTATCCTGGAGACGTTTTCTATCTTCACTCAAGATTATTGGAAAGAGCGGCAAAAGTTATCGCTGATGATAAAATTGCAAGCCAGATGAATGATTTACCTGAGTCTTTAAGACCAATTGTGAAAGGAGGCGGTTCATTAACAGCACTTCCGATCATTGAAACGCAGGCAGGTGACGTTTCAGCTTATATTCCTACAAACGTAATCTCTATTACAGACGGACAGATCTTCTTGGAGTCTGATCTATTCAACTCAGGGGTACGTCCTGCGATCAACGTAGGGATCTCTGTATCAAGGGTAGGAGGTAACGCTCAGATCAAATCAATGAAAAAAGTGTCCGGTACACTTAAATTGGATCAGGCGCAGTATAAAGAACTGGAAGCATTTGCTAAATTCGGTTCTGACCTTGATGCTTCTACTTTGGCAGTAATCTCCAAAGGAGAAAGAAACGTTGAGATCCTTAAGCAGCCGGTAAACTCTCCGCTTCCTGTAGACAGCCAGGTAGCCATGATCTACGCCGGAACTGAAAACTTACTGAGAAACGTTCCTATCAGAAAAGTAAAAGAATTCCAAATCGAATATATCGAGTTCTTAAGATCTAAGCATCCTGATACCATGGCTGCTATTAAAGCCGGGAAAATCGATGATTCTATCACAGGTGTTCTTAAGCAGGCTGCTAATGATTTAGCTTCTAAATATAACTAAAAAATTCAATGTTTAAGGTTTAGAATTCAATGTTTTAAACCTTAAACTTTAGACCTTAAACCTTGAACCAAAATTAATGGCAAACTTAAAAGAAATACGAGGCAGAATTACTTCAATTTCATCTACGATGCAAATTACACGTGCTATGAAGATGGTTTCGGCAGCGAAACTTAAAAAAGCACAGGATGCAATCGTGATGTTAAGACCTTATTCTGAAAAACTACAGGAGATCATCCAGAATGTAAATTCCAGCTCAGATCCTGACCAGGTTTCTATTTATGCTCAGAAAAGAGAGGTTAAAAGAATACTTTTTATTGCCGTTACTTCAAACAGAGGTTTGGCAGGTGCCTTTAACTCTTCTATTGTTAAAGAGCTGAATGCACAGTTTCAGAATAAATCACAATATGAGGTTGAAGTACTTTCTATCGGTAAAAAAGCTTACGATGCAGTAAGAAAGACCCGTACAGTATACTCAAACGAAAGTGCTGTTTTTGATAATCTGAACTTTGATAGGGTGGCTAATGTTGCAGACGCAGTAATGACCAGCTTTAAAGAAGGTAAATTTGATGAAGTGTATGTTATTTACAATAAATTTGTGAATGCAGCTACGCAGGAAGTAACGACAGAGAAAGTTCTTCCGATTACCATGGCTGACGTTGATGATGCAGAATCTCATGTAGAAACTGATTATATTTTTGAACCGAACAGAGCCGAAATCTTAGATAATCTGATTCCGAAATCTATAAAAACTCAGATTTTTAAAGCGGTTTTAGATTCAGTAGCATCAGAACACGGGGCTAGAATGACTGCGATGCATAAAGCAACGGATAATGCTCAGGCTCTTAAAAATGATCTTGTCATTTTCTATAACAAAGCAAGACAGGCAGCTATTACAAACGAAATCCTGGAAATCGTTTCAGGAGCAGAAGCTTTAAAAAATTCATAAAGAATTATTTTAAAAATACTGAAGCATCGATTTAATCGGTGCTTTTTTGTTGCTTATGGCCGTAGACTTAAATTTTCGTATTAATTTATTGATCACATCAGTAAAATGGTCTATCATGTCAGAATATTTTTTCTGTACGGTTTAATCAAAATTCAGCCGAAGTGACAAAATCTGATGATGAAAGCCTTTTTCATGAAATCAGGAATTTAAAATTTAATTAAAAATTAAATTTCATCGCAAATATAGGTTAAACAGCTGTAGCGGGCATTATCATACTTCTAATATTGAGGAATTATCTTTGCATGGGCGCAGGTTATTTTTATTTTATATATCTTTGTACCAATAAATTTATATAATTTCTAAATGGACTCGGACATAGTCAGGCTTTTGGTAGCCTTATTACTTGTATTATTAAATGGCTTTTTCGTAGCCGCAGAATTTTCAATTGTTAAAGTTCGTTACTCTCAAATCCAGCTAAAGGCAGCCGAAGGAAACTCAATGGCTAAGCAGGCTGAGCATATCATCAAGCATCTTGATGAATATCTTTCTGCCACTCAGCTCGGAATTACATTAGCCTCTCTTGCCTTAGGTTGGGTAGGGGAAAGCGCTCTTCATCATGTTGTGGAAAGTCTTTTTCATTCCCTGAACGTAGAGATGGCCCAGGCTACGATCACCACGATCTCAGTTGTTACCAGTTTTGTACTGATTACGGTTATGCATATTGTATTTGGAGAATTGATTCCTAAATCAATAGCCATCAGGAAATCGGAATCAACAACCATGGCAACCGCTGTTCCGTTGCGTGTTTTTTATACGGTTTTCAAACCATTTATCTGGTTGATGAACCTGATGTCGAATACCTTTTTGAGATTGGTTAAAATTCATCCTGCCTCAGAACAGGAGATTCACTCTACAGAAGAACTACAGCTTTTGGTAAAACAGAGTGCTGACAGTGGAGAGATTGAAGAAGAGAATTATGAGATCATCAAAAATGCATTTGATTTTACCGATCATTCCGCGAAACAGATCATGGTTCCCCGCCAGAATATCACTTCGATCGATTTTGAAGAAGATATTAATGAAATCATCAATAAAATCATGGAAAGCGGCTATTCCCGTATTCCGGTATATGTGAATTCCATTGATAATGTGATAGGAATCCTGTATACGAAAGAAATCATCCGGGAATTCGTTAAACGGAAAGGTGAGCTTAGTCACGATGATCTTAAGGAATTAATGCGGGATGCATTTTTTGTAGTGGGAAGCAAAAAGATCTCAGACTTACTGAAGATTTTCCAGCAGAAAAAGCAGCATCTTGCGATTGTTATTGATGAGTTCGGAGGTACGGAAGGTATCATTACCCTTGAAGACATTCTTGAGGAGCTGGTGGGAGAAATTCAGGATGAAGAGGATGATGAAGAAAAAATAGTTGACAAAATAGGTGATGATACTTATTGGGTTCAGGCGACGCAGCCTCTTGACGAAATCAATGAATTTCTACCGAAGAAACTGCCCCTTTCGGAAGAAAGTGAGTATAACTCATTAGCAGGCTTCATTCTTCATGAGCTTGAAGATATTCCGGAGGAAAACCAGGAGTTTGACCTTGAAAATTATCATTTCAAGATTCTGAAAATGAATAATAAGAGTGTTGAGATTGTAGAATTGGTTTATAAACAGCCAAACAATTTAAATGATCTGATTGATATCGTGGAAGTTTAAAACTAACTAAAAATGGTTTATAACAATATAAAAGATTACGAAAACCCAAAACGTCAGTATGAAGAGGAAGTACTGGTTTTGGATGAAACGGATGATGTCTACAAATTGATTTTACATAATGACGAAATTCATACTTTTGATTATGTGATTGATTGTCTGATAGAAATCTGCAAACATACAACAGAACAGGCCGAACAATGCACCATGTTGGTTCATTATAAAGGCAAATGCACCGTAAAAACAGGCTCTATGGATATCCTGAAGCCGATGCATGAAAGATTAATTTCAAGAGAATTAACAAGCGAAATCGTATAGAAAGTCCGGCAGAAATGCCGGATTTTTTTGTGGACCGCTTACAGGACTTTTCTCTGACTGAAAGTTACTGTCCCGGTTATCATACGCAAAGCGGGAACAAAGCATCTTTTAAATTAAAATATTCTATGATCCTGTGCAGGGACAATCCTTAATATCAGTTTCTTCCTGATAGCATTAAAACACCGCTACCGCACGAATCCTTCGTGTGGTAGAGCTTATTAAACAGAGTTTCGGATTTCCAAGCAGTGATTTTAGATTCCGCAGTGCAAAAATTATTCTGATAAAAGATACTTTAGAAGACAGTGTTGTCTTAGAATCTATGGGTAATACAGGCTACCACACGAAAAGATTCGTGCGGTAGCGAGGAAAGGATTCGTGCAGTAGCGAGGAGAAATGCTTGGGCTAATAGTTTTACTGTCCTGTTAGTTAGGTCTATAATCTGGAAAAATCTACAAATTAAAGAATAGCCTTATCAGAAAAAGATCACCGCTGCCGCACGAATCCTTTCGTGCGGTACTTATTACCTAAGCCCATCACATTCGAATCTGCAACGCAGTATTATAGTCAAATATAACAGTCCTGAGTACAAAACTGATTAATACCATAATTTTATCCGCTGTATCATTAAAAATTATCGCCACTTCTTCGCCTGATTATATTTTTCAGAATAAACCTTCCATCTTGGTGCTTCCTTTTTCCCGCTTTTAAATAAAATAGTATATTTGTACCAACTATAAAGAAACTCAATAAGAATGCTTGTAATAGGAATTGCAGGAGGTACAGGATCCGGCAAAACTACAGTTGTTGACAAAATACTTCAACAGCTGGATATCGAAGGAATGAATATCCTTTCTCAGGATAATTATTATCACGATAATCATAATCTGACCCTTACAGAAAGGGAAGCCTTAAATTATGACCATCCAAAATCGATCGATTTTGAACTCATGTTAAAACATGTAAAAGCACTGAAAAATAATGAAGCGATCGAGCAGCCGATTTACAGCTTTGTTACCCATTCCAGAACAGGCGATCATGTCACGGTAGAACCAAAAAATGTACTGGTGGTAGAAGGAATTCTGGTGCTTACCAACAAAGAATTATTAAAAGAGTTTGATCTGAAAGTATTCGTTCATGCAGATTCTGATGAAAGACTGATCCGAAGAATCAGAAGAGATACCCAGGAAAGAGGAAGAGATCTGAATGAGGTATTACACCGCTACCAGACGACACTCAAACCTATGCACCAGGAATTTATCGAACCTTCTAAAAATGAAGCAGACCTGATTATTCCGAACATGAAACAAAATTCAGTAGCGATCGATTTTCTGACTACTGTAATTAAAAATTCGTTGAGAAAGCACTAAAAAATACGGTAATGGCTGAAAAAAAATTAATAAAAGACATACAACCCACATCAGATACAGTGAGGTTTATTAAGCATTATGTACTTAATAAATATGTGCTGACGATCTGTCTGTTTCTGGTGTGGATGATTTTTTTTGATAAAACTTCTTTTCTTGTGATTAATGAACTCAACGGTGAGATTAACAAGTACGAAGAACAGCTGGAGTATTATAAAACAGAATACGAAAAAAATGATGCTTTCTACAAGAAGCTGATGAACAATAAATCTGAAAAAGAAAAATACGCACGGGAAAATTATTTTATGAAAAAACCGAATGAAGAAATTTTCATTCTGGTGGTCGACAGTACAGAAGTCGCAAAAAAATAAGCACTCATCACGTATAACCCTGAACGCATAACTCTACCCTAAATGGCAAATACAGATACCTTCTCAGGCTGGGAAAATTTAGTAAAAAAGCAACTTAAAACTGAAGATATTTACTCCATTCTCAAAAAAGATAATTTGGAAGGAATTGAGGTGAAGCCTTTTTATGATTCCGTAAAAAAGCCTTTGGTAAACCTTCCGAAAATAGAGGAAAACACACATCTGGTTGCCAGATATCACGAGAGTCTGGAAGAGGATGTATTTGCATTTATTCTGGATCATAATGTGGAGGGGCTTCAGCAGAAGACTATTTTCGTTAACAACAAAGATCTGGCTGGCCATATCAGTCCCACAGAGGAAGATCAGTATTTTTCTCTCATCAATGTCTTTGATGAAAAAAATGCACTGATTGATGATCAGCTCGTCAAAGAACTCTTAGCAAAGCAGTTTAAAAGAAATATCTGTATCGATATCGCGCTTCACCAGAATGCAGGAGCAGCTATTGACCAGCAGTTAGGATTCGCTCTTGCCCAAACCAAAGAACTGGTTGAATTATACGGACCTGAGATCATCAGTAAACTCGTTTTCAGACTGGCAGTGGGAGGGAATTACTTCTTTGAAATGGCGAAATTGAGAGCCTTTAAGATTGTTTTCAACCAATTCTCAAAAGAATACGGTTTAGATGAAATACCTTATATTTTCGCAGAGACTTCATTGAGGAATAAAGCGGTTTCAGATATTGAAAATAATCTGATCCGTTCCACACTGGAGCTTGCTTCAGCAATGATCGGCGGTGCGGATGCCGTTTTCAGCAATAATTATCTGGTAGACAGAAGTACGGATAATTCTGAGGAAATATCTTTTAAACAGCAGATCGTTCTGGCGTATGAAAGTATCATCAACGTTTTTGAAGACGCGGCGAATGGAAGTTATTATGTAGAAGATATTACGCAGCAGATTGCAGAAAAGGCCTGGGCATTGTTCGTGGAAATTGAGGCGGATGGTGGCTATCTTGAACTTTTAAAGAAGGGAATCATACAGAAAAAGATCTATGATCATGCAATAGAAGAGCAAAAGTGGGTAGAAGAAGGAAAGATAAAGCTGATTGGCGTTAATTTATATCCTAAGCTGGACGTCAGAAAGTCTGTTGAAGATCTTTATGACGAGAAAGAAATAAGAGCAGTACGTTGGGCAGAAATGTATGAATGATGAGAGAAAAATTAATTGATTTATTTGAATATACTTTTCATTTTAACAATGAAATGATCAGAATTATCTCTGACAATCTTCCCAAAGCTGATGAAAAGACCGTACGCTTAATCAACCATATCCTTAATGCCCAGCAGATCTGGAATGCAAGGATTCTCGGTGAAAAAACATTTGAAGTCTGGCAGATTAATCCTTTTGATAGTTTGGAAGAAATTAATCAGCAGAACTTTAAGAACAGCATTCAGATTATTGAAAATTATGATCCTGATCAAAGGAGAGAATATCATAATTCAAAAGGAACAGCATTCGAAAACAGTATCTTTGAAATGCTTTTTCAGGCGGTCAATCACTCGACCTACCACAGAGGGCAGATCAATTCTCTGCTAAGGCAAAATGGCATTGAGCCTGTAGTAACGGATTATATTTTTTATAAAAGATAATGTCACTCCTACGGATTTCGCAGATTTCCACAGATTTTTTACATTTTTCGGAAACAGACACGAATGAGAGAAAATGTATTTTTTCTGTTTATAACGAGTTGGGGCCAGGATTATTAGAAAAAGTATATGAGAAAATAATAATCTACGCATTGAAAAACTTAGGATTACATGTTAATAGTCAAGTTCCTATTTTTATCCATTACAAAGATATGTTGATCGAATCGAGCTTTATTGCTGATATTATAGTGAATGACAAATTTATTATTGAAATAAAATCAATTTCAGAAATTAATAATGTTCATCACAAACAGTTGTTGACTTATTTAAAGCTGACAGGACTAAAGTTAGGAATATTAGTTAATTTTAATACCGATCATATAGATAAAAATATTTTCCGGAAGTAAATGGAATATTCTAAAATAAGCATAATGATCTGTGAAAATCTGCGAAATCTGTGGGGAATACAATATTAAACAAAGAAATTCAGGAATATATCCATGCAAATCTGTCTGCCGATCTGCATTCCTTATTATTAAAAAAATCTCCGTTTCCGGAAGTCTCTATGTCGGAAATCGTTCAGCAGATCAAAGGGAAACAGGTAGCAGAGAAAAAATTTCCTTTTCTGTTGGAAAAAGGCATTATTTTCCCTCCACAGCTAAGCCTGGAGCAATCTTCATCAGAAAAAACGGCCGTTTACAAATCCGGAATTTTAAAAGGTAAAAAACTAATTGACCTTACCAGCGGTTTTGGAATAGATGCCTATTATATGTCCCGGAATTTTGAAGAAACCATTTTGGTAGAGCAGAATAAGGATCTGTTGGAAACCGTAGCGCACAACTGGAATGTCCTGGGCAAAAAAGCAAGGTTCATCAACCAGAAACTGGAAGATTTTTTACCTGCACATCAGGAATATTTTGATACGGTGTATCTGGATCCGGCCAGAAGGGATGCTCAGAAAAATAAAGTCTTCTTATTAGAACATCTATCTCCCAATATCATCGAAATACAGGAAAAACTGCTTTCTATTTCCAAGCAGGTAGTTGTAAAATTATCACCGCTGATTGACCTTAAATATTTGATCTCGGTTCTACCGGACATCTTCAGAATCGACATCATCGCTGTAAAAAATGATGTGAAGGAAGTCGTTATTTTTTTATCCCGGGAAAATTCCGGAAATATCAGCTGTACCTGTGTAAATCTTGAAAGTGGTGAATCTGACTTTGAGTATCGGTTTGAGGATGAAGAAAATGCAGTTTCTGAGTATGCTGAACCCGGAAAATACATCTATATTCCCAACAATTCCATTTTAAAGGCCGGTATTTTTAATCTGATTTCACAAAGTTTCGGATTGAAAAAGCTTCACCCGAATACTCATCTGTACACTTGCGACGAAAAGAAACCTGATTTTCCGGGGAGAATTCTTGAAATGGAAATAATTGAAGCCAGGCAGATTAAAAAGAAAGAACAGTTTAATATTATCTCCAAAAACTATCCTTTAAAACCTGAAGAAATTAAGAAAAAATATAGTTTAAAGGATGGAGGCAAAGAGTATCTTATTTTTACCCAATCCAAAAAAGGCAAAATAATTTTAAAATCAGTATAAAAATGTTGCCGAAAAAAGGAGGATTTCTTAATTTTGGGCAGTTAAAAAATTAAACGTGAAATCGCCTGCTGTAAAAACAATGGTAACCGGCTAAAATGATGCGATTCCATATGACCTTTAAAAATAAATTTTACATATGAAAAAATTAGTTATATGTTTAGCCCTTGCTACAGTAGCGGTAAGCTGTAAAAAAATTCAGGCTGGCGGAAATAAGAGTGTTATTAAGCTTGAAGAAGGTGTTGACAGATATTCTGACGATGAGCAGACCAGCGGTGAGCAGGACAATCTTTCTGAATACAGAGGAGATGCACATGATGGGCACGAAAGGTCTGATAGTACAGATACTACCCGTGCTGCAGCTCAGCCGCAGGACGGAAGACATTCTGACGCGACTCCAATTCCGGAAGGATCTCAGAACCCTAAGGCTGAACATTAATTATTCAGTAACAATATAAAAGATGTCCTGCAGAAATGCAGGATATTTTTTTGGAGCTTTATCCCGCTTTCCATTACAATTCCTCATGACGCGGCTCCGCTTTGCTCCGCCGCTTCATTGCGGGATTTTCATTACAATCGGGGCTAGGGTGGCAGTAACCCGTTTCCTGTTCAGGAAATGAAAACAAAGTCTGTACAAAATCAACCTGAGGAAAATTATATGTTTTTGTTTGCTCCTGCTCGGCATTTTTTTTACTTTTAACAAAACAAAATTTTACAATGCAAGAGACATTAAATTACATTAACGAAAACAAACAGCGTTTCGTGGATGAATTATTTGAGTTATTGAGGATTCCTTCTATTTCTGCAGATCCGGCCTATAAAGATGATGTATTGAAGTGTGCGGATGTGGTGGCAGAATACCTGAAGAATGCAGGTGCAGATCAGGTCGAAGTTTGCCAGACCAAGGGATATCCCATTGTTTTCGGAGAAAAAATTTTAGATAAAAGTTTACCAACTGTGCTGGTATACGGACATTACGATGTTCAGCCTGCCGATCCTCTGGAATTATGGACAAAGCCACCTTTCGAGCCTTATATTGAAAAAACGGATCTCCATCCGGACGGAGCAATCTTTGCAAGAGGTTCCGCAGATGATAAAGGACAGTTTTTCATGCACTTAAAAGCTTTTGAAGCAATGATGAAGACCAATGCGCTACCTTGTAATGTTAAATTTATCCTGGAAGGTGAAGAAGAAGTAGGTTCGGTGAGCCTAGGAGATTTCGTTAATGAAAATAAAGAGAAACTGTCTTGCGACTGTATTTTAATTTCGGATACCCACATTTACAGCAATGAGCAACCGACCGTTACAACAGGTTTAAGAGGTTTAAGCTATGTAGAAGTCGAAATTGAAGGACCCAACAGGGATTTGCACTCCGGACTATATGGCGGGGCAGTTCCGAATCCTATTCATGTGCTTTCCAGAATGATCGCAGAATTAATCGATGAAGACGGGCAGATCACGATCGACGGTTTTTATGACAACGTGGAAGATGTTTCGGATGCAGACAGAGCAGATATGAATAAACTGAAGGATAATCCGGAAGAATTCAAAAAATCGATCGGTTTAGAAGACGTTGAAGGTGAGAAAGGATATACTACCCTGGAAAGAACTTCTATCCGTCCTACCCTGGACTGCAATGGGATCTGGGGCGGTTATACAGGAGAAGGAGCTAAGACGGTGATTCCTTCAAAAGCATCTGCAAAAATTTCCATGCGTTTAGTTCCTTACCAGACTCCGGAAGAAATTACTGAGAAATTCACAAAATATTTCAATAAAATAGCTCCGGATAATGTGAGGGTTAAAGTGACTCCGCATCACGGCGGGATGCCTTATGTGTTACCGACTGATACCAAAGAGTTTTTAGCCGCTAAAAAAGCCATGGAATCTACATTCGGTAAAGAAGTTCTTCCGTATAGAGGAGGGGGAAGCATTCCCATAACTTCAATGTTTGAGAAGGTTTTAGGCGCCAAATCCGTGTTGATGGGCTTTGGTCTGGATTCCGATGCCATCCATTCTCCAAATGAACATTATGGGCTATTCAATTTCTACAAAGGGATTGAAAGCATTCCGCTGTTCTTCGAGAACTATTCGAAATAACAGATTCCTGATATCATGAACGCTCCCGTAAAACGGAGCGTTTCTTTTTTGTAATGCATACATTATATTACTGTTAACGAAGAAATATGATCCGGCTTATAAGTATCAGTATGTCGTGATAAGTGTTTTCATATTAATTATGTAGCGTTGCACTGCCGTATAATTTAAATAACTCCGGAAAATTTTAAGAATAATCTACACAACTTAATAGGCTCATAGATAAAAAGTTAATTCTTCTTTGCAATAAATAATTTTCATATGCTAAATTTGCATACAAAAAACAGATGTATGAAAAAATTGTTATTATTATTCCTTCTGATCATTGGATTTCAAAGTTTCTCACAGCTTGTGCAGGTTCCCGTGTATACGGTCAAATCTTCACAGCCGGCACAGCCAGGGAATGAAATAGACAAACTGCTCGACGGAAACACTGCGACCATGTATCATTCGAAATGGTCTCAGAACGGTATTCCGGATGAGCTGCAGTTTTATTTTACGTCCAATGTCACCAGCATAAAAAAACTGGTTTATACGCCGAGGCAATCTGGCGGGACAAACGGGATGTGGACCAAGATCAATATTTCTTACAGTACACAGGTGGCACCTAATACTTTCATTCCGGTAACCACCGATTTGATCTGGGCTGCTACTATACAGGATAAGGAAGTTATTTTTCCAACGGCCATTCAGAATCCTTACAGTATTAAAATTTCTGTAAATGCAGGAGTGGGAAACTTTTCGAGCTGCGCAGAAATGAGATTCTTTTCAGAATCACAACCTGTGATCAATGATGGGACAGACTGCATAATCAATACATCGGAACTGAATGTAAATGGCGCCAGTGATATAAAGGCTACAATTATACCCGCCGGAACAACGGCATCATCTTACCAGTCCGGAGAAAACATAGATAAATCTTATGATAACGACGTAAATACACTGTATCATTCTTCATATGGCAGTACCACTTTCCCGGTAGTGTTAAATTACAGATTAGACGGTGCTACCCCTGTTGATTATCTGAAATATACCCCGAGAGTCAACGGAACTAATGGTAGATTCGGAGGCGTGACCATCAGTTATAATACCTTATCAGACCCTACGTTCATCACCCTGATGTCGTTCGATTTTCAGAATTCTTCTGTTCCGGTAAATGTTTATTTTCCCAGCCAGATCACGCCTCTTAATATAAGAATTACAGTAAACAGCGGACTGGGAAATTTTGCAAGCTGTGCCGAAATGGGCTTTTATACAATAGGAAATGCGAACCCTTATACCCATATTTTTGCAGATAATATTTATTCGACATTACGGCCATCTGTTACACAGGCAGATATAGATGCCATGACCTCGCCATTCTATAAAGGTTTGGCACAATGTCTTTTCAACGGGACTTATGTCCGTAAATATAGAGTTCAGAATTATAAGGTTTATCCAACCATAGCTGCTACTACGGGTAATTTAAAGGTGGGAACCGGCTACGACAGCTTTGAAAATCCTACAGGAATTGTATTTGCCGAGGGGAACAAGGTGGCGCTGTTTGTTCAGAATATCCCTTCAGGAGTCAATGTTTCATTGCAGGTAAAGGATTTTTCTACCACCATTAATGGTATTACATCCTACTATGAGCTGCGTAATGGTCTGAATGTATTACAGCTTACCAACACCGGATTAGGATACATCAGCTATTACAATACCGATACGACATTGCCTGATATTAAAGTCAATATTGTTTCGGGTAGGGTAAACGGTCTGTATCACTATCAGAATTCTACACTGAGTGACTGGCAGGCAAATTTGACGAATTCTGCGTACCATATGATCGATGTTGTGGGGAACCATTCGCATTTGGTTTATAAAAAAAGCATGCTGAAAACTTATGCCGCTTTCAATCCTGACGAACTGATTTCAAAATATGACCTTATCGTAAAAAATGAATGGCTCGTGATGGGGCTGTATAAATATAATTTGGTCCCAAAAAACCGAATGTTCAGCTATAGTAATAATGGCGGGGGCTGGTACGCAGGTGGATTAGGCATAAATATGGATGCTACATGGGGCGAAGAGAGTCTGGCTGGTGCCGGTAAGTTGTCGCTTTGGGGAATTGCTCATGAATTTGGCCATGTAAATCAGGTGAGACCGGACCTCAAGTGGATCGGTACTACGGAAGTTACCAATAATATGCATAGTGCCTGGGTAGATTATCAGATGAATCCCGAAAACGACGGGATGTCCCGTCTGGAAAGAGAATCTTTACCACCACAGACAGGAATGGCCAGTGTGGTGGGAGGAAGAATAAATGGAGCCATTTTAAATACAGTTGTCAACAAGGAAGCCCTGCAGGGAAATGCCGATACGGATGTCTTTAAAGTACTGGTACCGTTCTGGCAGCTTGAATTATATTATCAATTGGCCGGAGCTTCACGCAATGCACCCGTCCTCTCCTTTAATTACCCTTCCAGTTATACGGGCGTAGATTATGCACATTGGTTTGGAATAGTGGCCAATATGGCAAGGAATTATAATGCTTCAGGCGTTTCAAACGGGGAACTGCTTCTGAATTTTGTGAAAAATACCTGCTCTGCCGTACAGGAGGACCTCACTGAATTTTTTACCAAAACCGGGTTTTTAAAACCGATAGACAGAGCTATTGATGACTACGGTATCGGACAGCTTACCATCACCCAGGCTCAGATCGATGCAACTATAGCGCATATAAAGGCTCAGAACTACAAAAACCCTGTGTCGCCGGTCATACATTATATTTCATCGCGGAATGTTGCAGCTTTCCGGGATCATCTTTCTCTGAGCGGACAGACAGGGCAGGGAGTGGTCTTAAGTAACAGCTATCTTACCGTACAGCACAGTGTCTGGAAAAATGCAGTTGCTTATGAAACTTTGAATGCTAATAACGAACTGATCTATGTATCCGTCAAAGGTACAGGAGATACCACCGACCAAACGACAAAAGTTTACTATCCTTCTGATGCGGCCGCCGTATATGCAATAGGGTATAATGGAGAGAAAATCCGGGTCTATCCCTCCACCTGCACAAAACTTCCTGCAGGAGGTACGCCTGATACCTATACTACAATAGGAATATCGATTCAGGAAAAACAGCCAGGCTGGCAGGATAAAATTTCGAACGGGCACCTTGCAATGCAGTCCAAAGCAAAAGGATTCGTTGTTACAAGGATAAATCATGTAAGTACCATACCGGCTGCCTCAGACTCTATTTCGGATCCGAAAGCAGGAATGCTCTTATACGACATACAGGATAAATGTACAAAATTATTTAACGGAACCACGTGGAACTGTATTAAAAAAAGCTGCAATGATTAAAAATATAATATATATAGCCACAGTACTGAATGTGTTTGGTTTTGCTGATGGCCAGATTGCCATATCAAAAGATAAAATTAACGGGAACAGTACCATACTGGATTTTGAAGATTCCCCTTCTAACAGGAAAGGAATTATTCTTCCTTCTGTAGAGAATGTTTCAGGAGCCCTGGCAACAGTTACTTCTCATAACAACGGCACATTTTTGTTTGATACAAGTGATGATAAGGTAAAAATGTATGAAAATGAAATTTGGGTCGATCTGAGTGACAGCGGAGACGATTCTCAGATAACCCCTAATCCCTCACCTGATTATTCGACTACACAGGGAATCATTATCAACTCTCACACCAGCAATGCAAAAGGAGTCATTGTTCTGGAATCCGACAATAAAGCGATGATTCTTCCTAAGATACAGAATCCGCACTTAAACGTCAAAAGTCCTTATCCCGGGATGATGTGCTATGATACGGCAAGCAATTCCCTGGCTATTTTTAACGGCAGGGAATGGAGTTACTGGAAATAAACTATTGAATCTTTCCTACAAAGCGATTGCTTCTTTCATGGATAAAAAGAAAGTCCTGCAAATCTTTCTTTGCCTGCTTTTCAAATGGAAATATGGATTCAGATGATCCGCTGAGTTATTTCCGGAATGGCGGGTAACTTTCGAAAAATTCACTGAAAATAAATTACTGATAAATCTTAGGTTAATAAAACGCTCTATTTGGGGCGTTTTTATTATTTTTAAGAACTTAAATCCATAAATTATGATCGAAAATAAAGTTGCCTATATAACAGGAGGAACCAAAGGGATCGGTTTCGGAATTGCCAGGATATTACTTGAAAATGGAGTTTCAGTGGCATTTTCCGGAAGGAAAAGAGATGACGTTGAAAAAGCTGAGCATGAACTTCAGCAGTATTCCGATAACGTTCTGGGAATTGTTTCGGATGTCAGAAGTCTGGAAAGTGAAGAAGAAGCCATAAGGTATATTAAAGAGAAATTCAGAAGACTGGATTTTGTTATTGCCAATGCCGGCTTAGGTATTTTCAAGCCTGTAGACCAACTTTCCGCTGAAGAATGGAATGATATGATCGACACAAATCTGACAGGCGTTTTCTATACCTTAAAAGCTTCAGTGGAAGAACTGAAAAAGACACAGGGGTATTATATTACCGTATCAAGCCTGGCCGGAGCCAATTTCTTTGAGAACGGAACAGGTTATAACGCTTCAAAATTCGGAGTCGTAGGATTTACCCAGGCCGCAATGATCGATTTAAGAAAATACAATATCAAATCAACCGTCATTATGCCCGGATCCGTAGCCACCAACTTCAATGGAAATGTTCCTTCAGAAAAAGACGAATGGAAGATTCAGCCCGAAGATATGGGAAATCTGGTTTTGGATATTTTAAAAATGAATCCCCGTGTTTTGCCGAGTAAGATCGAATTTAGGGCAACAAAACCAGCAAAGTAGAGATTTTAATGCATTGAATAGTAAAATAATAAGTGCTATGCATGCATAATATTTTTTTTATTTATATTAGCAACAATTAATTAAAACAAAATCTCTGTATAGAATCCCCGATTTTATACTGGAAGAGAAACAAAAAAATAGGAAACATGAAACCGTAAGGTCTCATGTGGCGGGTAAAAAAATTAAAACAACATATGAAAATATTAGTTTGTATAAGTAGTGTTCCGGATACTACTTCCAAGATTAACTTCACAGCAGATAAATCTGCTTTCGACAAAAATGGAATTCAATGGGTAATTAATCCTTTGGATGAATTTGCATTAACAAAAGCAATAAAGCTGCAGGAAGCTCAAGGCGCTACCGTAACCGTGATGAATGTAGGAGATGCAGCTACTGAGCCTGTGATCAGAAAAGCACTGGCTATCGGTGCCAATGATGCGGTAAGAGTAAACCTTGATCCCAAAGACAGCTATTCTACGGCAAAAGAAATCGCTGCCGTTGCTCAGAACGGTGCCTACGATTTGATCCTTTGCGGTAAAGAATCTCTTGATTATAATGGAGGTTCTGTTCCGGGAATGGTTGCTCAGTTATTAAATCAGCCTTTTGTCAATGCATCAGTAGGTCTGGACGTAAACGGAACTGAAGCTACTGCTGTAAGAGAGATTGAAGGAGGAAAAGAAACTATTTCTGTGAAACTTCCGGCCGTAATTGCCGGTCAGAAAGGATTAGTGGACGAAAAAGATCTTATTATTCCGAACATGAGAGGAATAATGTCTGCAAGAACCAAACCTTTACAGGTGGTAGAAGCTACTTCTTCAGAAGTGAAAGTTCAGGGCGTATCTTACGACAGCGTTCCTCCAAGAGCAGCTGTAAAAATGGTTTCCCCTGATAATTTGGATGAACTGGTGAGGTTACTTCATGAAGAAGCTAAAGTAATCTAATCTTAACCCCAAACATTAAACTTTAAACAAAAAAATCATGGCAGTATTCGTATACGCAGAAAATATAAACGGAGTTTACAAAAAAGCAGCTTTCGAAGCAGTTTCTTACGCTAAAGCTGTTGCCGATAAGGCAGGAGATACCGTTACGGCAATCTCGGTAAACCCCACAGATTCTTCAGATTTACTATATAAATATGGAGCATCTAATGTCATCAATATCAAAGACGAAGGTCTTAAAAGTTTCTCAGCCAAAGCTTATGCCCAGGCTGTAAGTGAAGTGGCAAACGGTAATATCATTGTTTTCCCTCACACTACAGATGCTTCTTCCATAGCACCGATGCTGGCAGTAATGAACGGCCACTCTTTAATTACCAATGTTTTGGAAGCTCCGGAAAGTCTTGCTCCTGTTCAGGTAAAAAGAAGAGCATTCTCAGGAAAAGGGTTCATGCATGCAAAATCTGAAGCGGCAGGGGTCATTCTTACTGTTTCTCAGAATGCATTCGGAGTTAAAGAAAATGCCGTGTCAGGTTCTGAAGAAGTGAAAAACCTTTCAGTTGCCAATGAAGATACCAAGGTGATTTCTCACGAGCAGAGCTCAGGAAAGCTGGATCTCAAGGAAGCTGAAATCGTAGTTTCTGCAGGAAGAGGACTGAAAGGCCCTGAGAACTGGGGAATGGTAGAAGATTTAGCTAACGTTTTGGGTGCTGCCACAGCCTGTTCTAAGCCAGTTTCAGATATCGGATGGAGACCTCACACAGAACATGTGGGACAAACCGGGAAAGCGATTGCTCCGAATCTGTATATTGCCATCGGTATTTCCGGTGCCATTCAGCATCTGGCCGGAGTAAACTCTTCTAAAACAATTGTTGTGATCAACAGTGATGCGGAATCTCCTTTCTTCAAATCAGCTGATTACGGTGTTGTAGGTGATGCTTTTCAGATAGTTCCTGCATTAACTGAAAAAATTAAAGCTCTTAAAGGATAAATAAGAGAATGACAATAGCCGCTCAGTCTGCTTATCAGTTTTATGTACTGCAGGTAAACCGACAACGGAGCTCATTCACAATTCACATATAAAAGCCCTTTCCGGGCTTTTATTTTTGTCTAAAAGTAAATCCTACAATAAAAAAAATGATTTATATTTGTAGCTATGGATTATAAACAGCTAATTATTCGCGGAATATCGTACAGCCAGACCCAATCCGGGGCGTACGCATTATTATTGGAACATGAAGAGACACATATAAAATTACCTGTTGTTATAGGAAATTTCGAGGCTCAATCCATTTCTCTCGGTCTTGAGAAAGACATTCATCCGCCTCGTCCTCTTACCCATGACTTATTTACAAAGTTTATTGTTTCTGCCAATTACGAATTGGTCTCCGTGATCATTTATCAGATCGTAGACGGCGTTTTCTTCTCAAATATCAATTTCAGAAACAAAGAAAATGATGAAGAATTAATTCTTGATGCCAGAACTTCAGATGCGGTGGCTATGGCCGTAAGATTCGATGCCCCTATTTTTACAACGCAGCAGGTCTTGAACGAAGCCGGAATACTTCTGGAACTGGAAGACGTTTCCAAAGAAGAAGAAGCATTTTCTGAGACCGTTCCCGCTGAAGATAATTTGAGATCTATCTCTATGGAAGAGCTCCAGAAATTACTGGATGAGGCCGTTAAAGAAGAAGATTACGACACGGCCCTTGAAATTCAGGAGGAGATCAAAAGGAGAAAGAAAAGAATTGACTAAAAGATATTTTTTATACTAACTATGAATTTAAAACTACGACTTACCATCCTGAGCTTTCTCCAGTTCGCGGTTTGGGGAGCTTATTTAACCTCTATGGGGAATTATTTAGGCTCAGTGGGATTGGGATCTAAAATAGGACTGTTTTATGCGATGCAGGGAATCGTTTCTATTTTTATGCCTGCCCTGATGGGAATTATTGCTGACAGATGGATACAGGCTCAGAGATTACTGGGAATATGCCATCTTTTGGCAGCCGGTTTTCTGGTAGCAGCCGGATATTACGGGATGGCAGCGGGTGCTGATGTGGAATTCCCTAAACTGTTTCTTCTGTATAGTTTAAGTGTGATGTTCTATATGCCTACGATAGCGCTTTCCAACTCAGTAGCCTATACCGTGCTCGTTAATAATAATTTTGATACCATCAAAGCCTTTCCGCCAATCCGTACTTTTGGGACCATCGGTTTCATCTGTGCTATGCTATTTGTGGATTTTACAGGATATCAAAATAACTATTCTCAGTTTTTTGTGTCGGGGATTTTAGGAGTTGTCCTATTCATTTATTCCTTTACATTACCGAAATGTCCTACCAATAAAAGCGAAGAAAAGCAGAGCCTTTATGATGCCCTGGGATTAAAAGCCTTCAGTCTGTTTAAAGACAAAAAAATGGCCGTCTTCTTTATTTTTTCAATGTTATTGGGTGTTTCACTTCAGATTACAAACGGATATGCTAATCCGTTTATAACAAGTTTTAAAGATATTCCTTCTTTCAGCGACTCCTGGGGAGCCAATCATGCCAATGCGTTGATTTCTCTCTCTCAGGTATCCGAAACGGCCTGTATTCTTTTAATTCCTTTTTTCCTCAAGAGATTCGGGATCAAAAAAGTAATGCTAATGGCGATGTTCGCATGGGTACTGAGATTCGGACTATTCGGACTTGGAAATCCGGGTGGAGGAGTATGGATGTTTATTTTATCAATGATCGTCTACGGAATTGCATTTGATTTCTTCAATGTTTCAGGATCCTTATTTGTTGACAAAGAAACAGATAAGAGCATCCGTTCAAGTGCACAGGGCGTTTTCATGATGATGACGAATGGGTTCGGAGCTACAATCGGTATGCTGGGAGCCCAGGAGGTAGTTAATCATTACGTCTTTTCACAGACAGATCCTACCTTACAGCTTCAGGGCTGGCAAACCTCATGGTATATTTTTGCAGGATATGCCCTGGTCGTGACCATCTTATTTGCGATTATTTTTAAGCATAAACATAATCCGGAAGAATTATCTGCTATAAAACATTAATTTATTTAATTAATTTTCAAAATATTGAGATGCGCTTTTCCAGAAAAGCGCATTTTTTTATGGGTAAAACCTTTAAGTTTCTATCGTATAGTTACTGAAACTGATCCTGAAGAATAAACACAGATGTCATTATTCTCATAAGTATTATACAGAGTTTTCCAACAGTATTATTGCATATAAGCAGAACGAACTCTCTTATTTTCAATTCAGTCTGAAAAGATTTAATGTATTGATGTAAAAATATATTACGGCTATATTAATAATAATGTCCGGTCGAACAGCAAATATGGATTGCAGTCCGGATCGGGAAGTGTAGATTCAGATTTTTAATTAATTAATATTTTGATATTTTTATTAAAGAATAATTAAATTTTGCCTGTTTTTTTTATCATCTGTAGATCATTGAAGCCAATCAGTTAATTTTAAAACACACTCATTTAAAGTGTGTTTTTTTTTGTATTTTGGTACTTTAAGAATTATGAAAAACATTCAGTTATTAGCATTAATAGTCGTTGTAGTTGGCAGTTTTCTTCCATTGGTTCATGTTCCGGTCATCGGAAACTGGGATTACTGGAAGTTAGACCATTCGTTAGCGATTATATGCTGGATTCTTTCTGCAATTGCCTTATTGGGGATTGTGAATAATAAATCTAAAATAGTAAGAGCATCAGGAATTGCTCTGGTTCTGTTCTTTATTTTCACCCTGGCAGCTGTAAAAATGCAGTCACTGCAGTATTTCAGTTTTCTTCCATTTAAATCATGGCAGGAAACTTTCGCAGGAGTAGTAAAATTAAAATGGGGCTGGATCGTAGAATTTCTAGGTGCTTTCGTACTGATTTTCGTTAAAAATAATAATAAAAAGACACAGATATGAATGATGTAAAAACAATTTCCGTTGCCCTGTTGTTGCTGGGAATTTCCTCCGTTAATGCTCAGAAAAAAAACGATCCTAAAAAACATGAAACCGTACAGAAAAAGCCGGTGGATAGTCCTGCCAAATGCAGTAATATAAAGGAAGGAACATTTTTGCGGACTAACTATCCAAAAAATCTCTGGTATATGACTGTAAAGAATAACGTGCAGACAGAGTTTTATAATGATGGTAAAGACTACATTAAATCTACAGTCGTTTTTATAGATGACTGTAATTATAAAGTAATTGTCCTTGAGAAAACAGAACAGAATAATCCGATAAAGGTGGGTGATGTTTACAATAATAAGGTCATTGCCACTCAGGATAACTATATCAAGATCAATTCTCAGCTCAATGGAGAGCAGTTTGATCTGGTATTGATGAAAGTGAAAGAAAACAAAAAATAGAAATATAAAAATGAGATCGAAAGACCTCATTGATCAAAAAAGTATACACATGAAAGAAGTATTCATCGTTTCCGCAGTAAGAACTCCAATGGGTAGTTTTCTGGGAAGCTTATCCACTGTTCCTGCGACGAAATTAGGAGCTGTTGCCGTGAAAGGAGCATTAGATAAAATAGGTCTTGATCCGAAAAATGTTCAGGAGATCTATATGGGAAATGTACTGCAGGCTGGCGAAGGACAGGCTCCTGCCCGTCAGGTAGCTATAGGTGCCGGACTTTCTATTGAAACGCCTTCTACGACGGTAAATAAAGTTTGTGCATCGGGAATGAAAGCTGTGACCATGGCTGCACAGGCAATAAAAGCCGGCGATGCTGATGTAATCGTTGCCGGTGGTATGGAAAATATGTCTTCTGTTCCGCATTATTATAATGCTAGAAATGCCACCAAACTAGGAGATGTAAAGATGTTGGACGGAATGGTTTTAGACGGTCTTACGGATGTTTACAATAAAGTTCATATGGGTGTATGTGCAGAAAAATGCGCTACAGACTATAGTTTTACAAGAGAAGATCAGGATAATTTTGCTGTTGAATCTTACAGGAGATCGGCAAAAGCATGGAGCGAAGGCAGGTTTGCTGATGAGGTTGTTCCCGTTACCATTCCTCAAAGAAAGGGCGATCCTGTTATTTTTGCGGAAGATGAAGAATACAAATCCGTAAACTTCGACAGATTACCGACTCTTCCTACCGTATTTAAAAAAGAAGAAGGAACGGTAACAGCTGCCAACGCTTCTACACTGAATGACGGTGCTTCTGCCCTGATTCTTGTTTCTAAAGAAAAAATGGAAGAATTAGGTCTTAAGCCTTTAGCTAAGATCATCTCTTATGCAGATGCTGCTCAGGCACCGGAAGATTTTACAACAGCCCCTTCGAAAGTACTTCCGATTGCTCTTAAAAAGGCAGGGTTAGCACTTACAGATATCGACTTTTTCGAATTTAACGAAGCTTTCTCTGTGGTAGGTCTGGCCAACAATAAAATCTTAGGATTAGATGCCTCAAAAGTGAATGTAAACGGTGGTGCGGTATCGCTTGGCCACCCGCTTGGAAGTTCCGGCTCAAGGATTATTGTTACCCTGATCAATGTATTAAAGCAAAACAATGCCAAATACGGAGCTGCAGCGATCTGTAACGGCGGCGGCGGGGCTTCTGCCATTGTCATTGAGAACCTGTAATTTTAACAAAATAATAAAAGAAAATAAAAACCGCCGAATATTCAGCGGTTTTTATATTTTTGTGCTACTAATATTTAATGAATGTCTGAAATTGAAAATCAACAGCCTAAACATATAAAGAACAACCCAAAGATTATGAAGGCCTGGGCCGTATATGACTGGGCCAACTCTGTATATTCACTGGTTATTACCTCTACTATTTTTCCGATTTATTATTCTATCCTTACCACGGCTTATGAAAAGAAAGAATATGTAGAAGAGACAAAATCCTGGATCGACGTACCGGTAAGGCATATGATTAAAGTTTTCGGAAGAGAATATCAGCCGGATGCGGTGTACGGATATTCACTTACCATCTCTTTCTTTATTGTTGTTTTATTGTCTCCGTTTTTATCTTCGCTGGCAGATACGATCGGAAACAAAAAATCTTTCCTGCAGTTTTTCTGTTATCTGGGTGCCACATCCTGTATGGGATTGGCCATGTTCACGGGAATGCACAATGTATTTTTAGGTTTGCTGTTCAGTATCACGGCGAGTGTAGGATTCTGGGGAAGTCTGGTGTTTTATAACTCTTTTCTGCCGGATATTGCAACAAGGGATAAGCAGGACGCGCTTTCTGCAAAGGGATATGTTTACGGATATATCGGTTCTGTAGTGCTGGTGGTGATCTGTCTGTTATTGATTCAGGTATTTGCTAAAGGGGCAGCTCAGCAGCTGTTATTTACAAGAATCAGTTTCTTACTGACCGGGGCCTGGTGGTTTGGTTTCTCTCAGTATACCTTTAAACATCTTCCCCAGTTTGGTGATGTAAAAGAAAAGCTTCCGAAAGATCTGGTATTGTTAAACTATAAAAATATTTTTAAAACACACCAGGACCAGGGAGGTTTCTTTGAGGTTCTGAAAGATAACCTGAGCTTTTATAAAGATATTGCCAAAGAAAGTTTTCATGAGCTTTTTAAAGTCGGAAACGAATTATTTAAAGATAAAAACCTGAAGTTTTTCCTTTCAAGTTTCTTTTTTTACAGTGTAGGGATGCAGACTATTTTCCTAATGGCCACCTTATTCGGAAAAAGCGAAATTAATCTTGCACAGGATAAATTGATCGCGACGCTTCTGGTAATTCAGATTGAAGCGATTATCGGGGCCGTTATTTTCTCAAGACTGTCAAGAAAAATCGGGAATAAAAATGTCATTTCTATTGCGATTGTCCTATGGATCGTAGCTTGTTTATGGGCATATTTTCTCAATAAGGAAAATCCGACAGTAGAGTATCAGTTTTACGGGGTAGCGGCAGTGGTAGGTCTTGTAATGGGAGGTCTTCAGGCCATGTCGAGATCTACGTATTCCAAACTTCTTCCTGAGGATTCCATGGAGAATACCACATTTTTCAGTTTCTATGATGTTCTGGAGAAAATGGCCATCATCTTGGGAACTTTCATTTTTGCAACGCTGATTGAGCATTTTAATAATATGAGATATGCAGCTTTGTCCATGACTATATTTTTTGCCATCGGATTAGTTCTGATACGCTTTCTTAAGGTCAAGATGCTAAAAGACAGAGATACATTATAAATTTAAAGACGTTACAAATAACGTCTTTTTTTAGTTCCGTACTGAAACAACGGAGAATGATCATGTACAATGATATGCTTTTGTGCTTTTTTTTTGATAAAATGAGTAAATAATCATATTTATTTTTCAGATGTATATTTTTTTTGTTTATTTGTACTTAAATAAAATACAGAAATGATAAAAAAAATTCTACTCTTATGCATTTTACAATGCTCAATGCTTGGTCTTTCTCAGAATTTAAGACCGGTTGCTCAAAAAATTTCAGAATATCATAATCGGGGAAAAGCTTTCCAAAGATATGAGCTGTTTGAACTGAATTCCCAATCTGAAAAACTATCCGAGTACAGAAAATCAGCCACCGACATCACGGTTATCAGAGTAAAACCTAAAGAACTCAAACGGATTGTATCTGATAAACCTGAGACTGTTGAAATTTCGTTCCCTTTTGACGGGAAACTGTTAACAGTTGAGCTTTATAAAAACCAAATCTTTACTAAAGATTTCAAAGTGACGACAGACAAGGGAGAAATTGTTAATTATAATCCCGGAGTCTATTACCAGGGAATCGTGAAAGGGGATAACAGGTCGGTTGCAGCGTTCAGTTTCTTTGATAATGATATCGTAGGAGTAGCTTCCACTCCTGAATTGGGAAACATAGTTGTCGGCAAAGTCAAAAACAGTGAAGATTTTGTAAGTTATTCAGAATCAAAACTGACCGGACTTAATCCTTTTATCTGCGGGGCCGATGAATTGAAGGAAAATCAGATAACAAAAGGTTCTTTTGATCCTGATAAAAAGGTGATTACCCAGAACTGCGTAAGAATATACTATGAAGTTTGTTATAATCCTTATCTCAATAACGGCTCGGATCCTGTTACAACGACCAACTGGTTAACGGCCGTTCATAACAATATCGCTACCCTTTATACAAATGATGACGTCAGAATTGCACTAAATGAAATTAATATCTGGACAACCCAGGACCCCTACACGGGATCTCCGAATGATAATCTTGATAGTTTCAGAACCAACAGGCAAATATTTAATGGTGATCTCGCTCATTTGGTCAATTCACCAACTACGACGAGTGTTGCTTTTCTGAATTCCTTATGCAGTTCCTATAACCATGCATACTCCGGGATATCACAAAACTATAATAATGTTCCTGTATATTCCTGGACGATCGGGGCCATGACACATGAAATGGGGCACAGTTTCGGATCACCTCATACTCATGCGTGTGTCTGGAACGGAAATAATACCGCGATTGACGGTTGTGGTGCACTGGCAGGCTACAGTGAAGGCTGTACGGGACCTATTCCATCAGCAGCCGAAAAAGGCACCATGATGAGTTATTGTCACCTGATTTCAGGAGTCGGCATCAGTTTCAGCAACGGGTTCGGACCGCAGCCGGCAGCCTTAATACGGAATACCATAGATTCAAAAGCCTGTATCGGTACAAATTGTACAACTGCATGTCCTATTACCGTAACAGAAATCAATATTTCGGATATTACCGATAACTCTGCCACCGCTGCCTTTACAGATGCTGTTTCTTCTTCATGGAAATATAGATTAACGACAATAGACGGTACCGTAATTTCTTCAGGAATTACCACTATGCAGACATTAAACTTTACAAATCTTCAACCGGCAACTTATTATATTTTCTCCGTAGGAACAGACTGCTCCGCCGGATATCAGAGAACACAGATATTTTTGACCGATACAGACTGGTGCAGCGGTACCTTATTTACTGACTCGGGAGGGGAGACCGGAAATTACGGAGATAATGAGACATTTGTCAAAACATTTTATCCCACAGCCGGAAATTCTCTTACTATGACTTTTACGGAGTTTTCATTAGAACAGGGATATGATTTTATGTATATTTATAATGGTCCGTCTGTTTCTTCTCCATTATTCGCAACCGGGGGCAATTTGACCGGAAATTCAATACCAGGGACCTTTACTTCTACCCATTCTTCGGGAGCTATCACCGTAAGGTTTGTTTCTGACCCTGCAGAAAATCACAGTGGCTGGAAGGCCAATTTTTCGTGTGCTGTTTTAGCGGTAGAAGATGTCGACACAAAAGACAATACAGTACATATTTATCCGAACCCTGCCAAAAATATAATGATAATCACTTCGAAGAGTGCTTTAAAGGCGTTTAAAATATATGATGAAGCAGGAAGATTAATTAAGTCACAGTCATCCTTAAAGGGAAATAAGCAGGAAGTAGATATTTCTTCGATACAGACAGGAAGTTATGTTGTAAGCGTAGAAACGGAAAAAGATAAGGTTATTAAAAAACTGATAAAACATTAACAGCGCTTCCGATATTATACAGAACAAGGCCGTCTCACAACTCGTGAAAACGGCCTTTTCAATGAAATTTACGGTACCCCTAGACATGAAGGTTTCGTATGTACGATTCTCAACACACATCTATCAGTGAGGCTAATCCTTTATATTTTATAATGGAGATAATAGTCTTCAATAATAATAAGACCATTTTCAAGAAAGTCGTCTATACCGAAATCCAGATCTTTTTTATCATCATCATTCTCATAAAATACAGTAATATACAGAACAATAAACCGGTCCTTCAAAGGAAAATAGACCGACTTAAAAATCTTTTTCTCCTTTTCAAAATATTCGGTGTACACCAAGGATTCCCTGCCACTGATCTCCGGTAGGGATTTTACCCATTTTCCGTCTTCATCCATATCATCAAACCGGGCTTTTATATACGCCTGTGGTTTCATTTTCATGGCAGCAGATTCGAGTCTGATACTGATATACGGGGTATCCTCAGAGGTATAAGAACCGTCTTTCTGCTGAATATAGGGTTTCTGATCAGATTTTCTCATGATATAGATCTTATGTTTTCCAAGCTTTATAATGGCGACAGGAGTCTTTTCGATAATGGTATCCCTTGACCTGTTCTGACCGAAAACAAGACCTGATAACAATAAAAAAAACAAAATTTTTTTCATTAAAAACAGATGTTAGATTAATTTCGGCAAAAGTAATGATTAATTAACATATTGATCTTTATTGCATCTTCGTGAGAATAGGGGAATGAGAAATCTGTTAAAAAAATATGAAATTTCGGCGTGAATTTTGCTAACATTGAGGAGAATAATTTTTAACTTTGTAAAAAGATTTATTGTCAGATGACGAATCCTCTATTTTATGCAAAAATAATTTTGTTTGGAGAATACGGAATGATCGAAGATTCCCAGGGTCTTGTGGTGCCGTACAGCTTCTACAAAGGGACCTTAAAGTTTTCTGATTCAGAAACCGCTTCCCAATTTGAAGAAAAATCAAATAAACATTTACAAGAATATTCCGGTTATCTTACAGAATTAGATCTTCCTGCAGGGTTTAAATTAGACGTTGAAAGGTTCAAAAATGATATTTCAAACGGTCTTTTTTTTGACTCCAATATTCCGCAAGGGTATGGTGTAGGAAGTTCCGGAGCTCTGGTTGCTGCAATATTTGAAAAATATGCTGTTCAGAAGCATGAGCCGGAAAGCATTTCCAAAGATAATCTGAAGGCTTTGAAAGCTGTTTTTGGACAGATGGAAAGTTATTTCCACGGCAAAAGTTCCGGAATGGATCCGTTGATCTGCTATATGAATCTGCCGATTCTCATCGAAAATAAAGAAAACCTCGGCAGGGTTTCTATCCCTAAAGGAGAAGAGGGAAAAGGGGCCATCTTTCTGATCGACTCTGGAATTACCGGTGAAACGGGACCTATGATCCAGATTTTCTTTGAGAAAATGAAAACTGAAGGCTTCCGTAAAACGATGAAAGAAGAATTCATCCGCTATAACAATGCATGTATTGATTCTTTTCTGAAAAAAGATATGAATCCGTTCTTCAGAAATCTGAAAAAGCTTTCCTATTGGGCATATGAACATTTCCGTCCGATGATTCCTGAAAGTATTTTTAATATCTGGAAAAAAGGATTGGATTCTAATGCGTATTATCTGAAATTATGCGGAAGCGGCGGCGGCGGCTACATCTTAGGCTTTACCAAAGACTATGAAAAAGCAGAAAAAATGCTTGACGGCTTCCAGAAAGAGGTGATTTACAGATTCTAAAATGTTGTGAATGAATTCTGAAAAAGAAACTTCCCAACAGAAAAATTATATCCAAAAATCTCTGTTTTACAGATTTTCACAATTTGTGGGCTTTCTTTTGGGAGCTCGCTTTTTTGTTGCCTTATTACTTACTTTTGCCCTTTATGTTTCAACGTTTTTCCTATTTAATCAGGATGAAAGTTTCAGAAAATTTGTCTTTGATTTTAAAGTGCACGGGATTATTTTCTGCACCGTCTTAACCATTTTGGCAGGAGGAACGATTAATCAGTTTTATGATTTTGAAAAAGATCATATCGTGAAACCTTTCAGAACCAGAATTCAGAGTTTCATTAAACAGAAATACTTTTTGTATGCCTATCTGGCCCTGACTATTATATCGCTGAGTGTTGCCTGGCTGATCTCTCATAAAGTATTTGTGTTTTTTCTGATCTATCAGTTTTTTATGTGGTTTTACAGTCACAAATTAAGCAGGATTCTATTGGTCAATAACCTTACTTTCGTCAGTCTTACCTTATACCCGTTCTTCGGAATGATGGTTTATTACGAAACTTTTTCAAAGAAAGTGCTGCTTATGGCTATTTTCTTGTTCCTGATACTTTTATGTATTGATATCGTAAAAGATGCACTGACCAAGAGTGTCGATAAAGCTTTTGGATATACTACGATTCCCAATTATTTTAACAGCAGGACCTACAAAGGAATTATAATTTCTTTATTAACGGTAACGATTGCCGTATCCATGAAACTCATTATGAGAACAGGCATCGCCGGATTTATGGCATATTATTTTACAGGAGGATTATTTGTAATGATTGCCTGTGTTTACCTGCTTTTAAATTCCTCCAGAAAAAGTAATTTCCTGACGCTCAATATTCTGCGGCTTTGGGTTTTTGTAGGTATTATTGCGATGCTTCTGAACGGGATCGAAGGTAAATTGTAGAAGATTTTCTTTAAAAAGACTGAGGTTATTCTTACATTTGCAGAACCTTAAATTTATATAAAAGTAATGCCCATTTTTAACGATACTAAAGTTGCATTTGCAGATAAATCTGATGCACAGTTAAAGAAAGCGTACTGGATGTTCAAAATGATTGAGCAGCCTACTCTTACCACTCTAGGAACTTCTGTTCTTAATTTTTCTATTCATAACAACCTTCCTTTCGTTACCGGAATTGTTAAAAACACTTTGTTTGAGCAATTTTGCGGCGGAGAAACACGTGAAGAAAGTATGAAAGTAGTAAAGCAGCTTTTTAAAAGAGGCGTTGGAAGTATTTTCGATTATTCAATTGAGGGAAAAGAGGATGAGGCAACTTTTGATGCCGTTTGTAAAGAAATTAAAGATATTGTAAGGTTTTCTGTCGGAAATCCGGCCATTCCCTTTATTGTTTTTAAGCCTACCGCTTTTGGACGGATTGATCTTTATGAAGCCGTAGGGAAAAATGCCGAACTTACTTCCAGTCAAAAAGAAGACTGGAGCAGAGTTGTAAAAAGGTTCGATGAGGTATGCAGGCTGTGCCATGAAAATGATAAAAAAGTAATGGTGGATGCGGAGGAAACCTGGATGCAGGATGCAGCAGACCGGCTTTGTGAGGAGATGATGGAAAAGTATAACCAGGAAAAACCCATTGTCTGGAATACCATCCAGATGTACAGAACCGGCAGGCTGGAATATATGGAACAACACCTGAAAAGAGCCCGCGAGAAAAATTATTTTATCGGATATAAGATCGTCCGCGGAGCATATATGGAGAAAGAGCGGGCAAGAGCGGGAGAAAAAGGATATGCAGATCCTATTCAGCCTACGAAGGATGCTTCTGATAAAAACTATAATGCCGGAATTGATTTTGTGATGAATCATCTGGACAACGTTTCCGCTTTCTTCGGAACGCATAACGAGATCTCTTCAGAATTGGTGATGGATAAAATGAAAGCAGCATCTTTGGAAAACGGTAATCCGCATGTATATTTCGGACAACTTTACGGAATGAGCGATAATATTACATTCTACCTTTCTGATAAGAGGTATAACGTAGCTAAATATCTTCCTTACGGACCTGTAAAAGATGTCGTACCATACCTGACCAGAAGAGCTCGCGAAAACACCTCCGTAGCAGGTCAGACCGGAAGAGAACTGGGGCTTATTAAGAAAGAACTGGAAAGAAGAAAGAAATAGTCATCCTTCCCTTATGATATAAAACTTCACATAAATCTGTGAAGTTTTTCTGTTTTTTATAGGTCTAGAGCAGAGATTATTCCCTAAAGTTCAAATATTCTAAAATTAACAAATCATATGAAATATTGCAATATTGGTAATTATTATTTATTAAATATAAGTTTTAATTGTTGATATAATTATATTTTATTACCACTATAAGAATTAATATCCCATGAAAAAAACTTTACTTGCCGCTATAGGGCTTATAGCACATTTAACCTTAGCACAAACTTATAATAACGGAGGTTTAAGTACCGGTGCTACGACTAAAAGCGGAGTTGCCGCACCCGCAGGATATACCTGGTCTGAAGTTTAGAATAATACAGGAAATACAACAGAATCCAATACAAGTGCCGGTTATGGAGGGACGTACAGTTCTGCTACAGCCAGTTTTTTCCTGGCGGACGATTTTACCATTCCGGCAAATACACAATGGCAGATCACCAGCATAGATTTCTTTGCATACCAAACCGGATATACAGGACTTGCAGCTCCGTTTACGACTGCCAGAGTGAATATCTACAGCTCGGATCCGTCAGTAACGGGTGCAGTTAGTGTTTTCGGTGACGATACGACCAACCGGTTTGCTTCGGGAGCAGATTCGAATATGTACAGAATCTTTAATACCCAGGTTCCGGTGGGTTCAACGCCCGGTACCACCAGAAAAATCTGGAGAATAACCGCTAATACTCCTGTAACGCTTACTTCAGGAACCTACTGGGTGAAATATCAATAACAGAATACAGTATCTGCAAGCTCAGGATTCTCACCTGCCGTTACGATTCCGGGAACCCGCGGTTTAGCTGGTTTTAATGCTAAGCAGTATGATGCGGTGGCCGGAACATGGGCTCCTGTCATTGATGACGGAAATCCATCAACAGCAGTGGATTATCCTATGGATATGCCGTTTATAGTGACTTTTACTACTTCCGGCTCGTTAGGAACAAATGAGGTGATGCAGTATGATAACCGAATTCAGGTATATCCAATCCTGTAAAGGGGTCAGTCGACGAAACGGAAAATATAGCACGTTAAGAATAAAACCTATTGGGAATGAATATTTGATAGATAAAATCAAAATCATCTTTTTTCTCTACAGAGGAATTCTGAGTTCACATAAAAATTACTAAGCTTTAAACTTCTAAAATTAAAGCCTGCAAGAAACTTAATTATATCACCAAGGCTTTTTCAAGCTAATTTTCAAAATCTTCAAATTTTTTCAAAAAATTTCCACCAAAATTATAACACGTCAAGTTTCGTCGCTTTCCTGATTGATATTTACAGTATAGAAAAACACAGAAAATGAAACTCGAATTTAAAACTCATGGTGGACATATCTTAGCCTGAATACCACCTAAAAAAAATAAGGCTAAAACCTGAAGATACTCTAATAAAAAGAGGCTTCAAATCTTAACCTTTTATAAAACTAAAACAAATTTACACAAATGTCTACAAACAACAATGCGTCACAAACGCTTTTCAGATTCGTAAGTTTAAGAAACCCACAACTTACAGAAACCAAAGAAAGAAACTTGGGATTTATTCACAGACCGAAAGGGGCAAAAGGAGTTTTTGACACAGCCGTTACCGGAATGTCTTCAAGATCTTCAAAATTTGTAGAAATGGCAAAAGCAGCCAGAAATTTCAGTAATGCCGGATTCGAAACCGAAAAGAAAATTGAAGAGGGAGTTTTCGGAGAACTTCTTAACATCGGAAGGAAGCTTTCAAAGAGAGAAGTTCTTGATAATAGCGAATTAATTTTTGTTAAAGATTATTATAAAAATCTTATTGACACTAACAAAGAGCTTACTGCTACAGGTATTAAAATCTTTGTTCAACTTTGGGACAATTATATTTATCAGATCGTTACTCAGGGAGATTTTTATGTTAAGGAGGCGATCAGTCATGTTTTAATGGCAATTCATGTTGGTTTTGCCCAAAGTCTGGATTTATTTGATCAGGTAGCCGTAGATGTGAACTTAGAACAACTATTGGAAAAAGCATTCGACGGTAAAATCGTATTACCAAAATATCTGTTTTCTGAGGATTTAGGAACAGCAGGTTCAGTTTCTTCAGGAAGGTCTGGAGAAGATTTAAATCCTGATTTGACAGCGAAAACAACACAAAGATTGGAATCCGAGGCAAAAGCTGCATTAACCGCAAACAAAGCACTCCACAAAAAAGAAGCTTTGGAAAAACTGAATGCAGAGTTGGAGAAACTTCAGAGAAAATATCATAAATCCCGTGAGCAAGCGTATCAGGAAGAATATGCAAAATATCAGGAAGAAAACAGGGATGCCTTAGAACTATATGAAAGAAAGTTAGCTGAGGTCGACAGTAAAATTACAGAGGCAACTCCGGAAGAAGAAAAAATCCGTCTTTACGAAGAATTAAGAAAATATGAAGTGAAACCTTTTGAATTTTCATATCAGAATGAAATTAATATAGGAGAATTAAAAGAGAAACTTTCCCGGAATCTTTTGCGCTTTTCGTATCACTTTTTGCAGAATTTGATGCATTGACAGCTTTTGAGGTTGCAACTGAAGAAGGAATCAGAATTCTTTCTGAAAATACATTAAGAGTAGGAGCCCAGACTATTGTTCTTGACGATGAGATTCAAACCTATTCAGATGTTTTGAATGTTATTGCGAATAATATTTCAACAAGCATGCAAATAGCTTTGGAAAATTCTCCTCTTTCACAACAGCAATATGTGAATATTGGTGGAGCATCTGTTCCTGTTGTTAATACTACAGCAAGAACACCGATGGCGTATAGCTTTTTTGCTCACAGTGTCTTAGGACTTTCCGGATCAGGAGGATTTATTAATTTCTCTTTTGAAGTTGAAGATGCTTCGTGGAACGTTGCCAATGCCAAAATTATGGCTACAACAGACACCGCAGGAAGCTTTGAAGAAAGCTACAGCAACATTTCTGTAATAAATAATAAAATTACTTTACCTTTAAGTTTAGTAAATAAGTTCAGGGTAGATGTAGTTTTCAAGATAGAAATTATTTTCGATAACGGAAGTGTAGCGTATGCAGACCTTGGTCAGCAATATATAAAAGGAGATGTAACTCTTACCGGAATGCTTACCCTGAAAAGAGCTGCCATTGAAAATCCTCAAGAACCTGAAACCGTAACCATTCAGAAACGTAAAAATTTCGGAATTAAAAGATTGGGAATTGCAGATTACCTGAAAGTAGTACAAAGTGTTCACGCCTACGTTCCGGGAGAGGTTTCCAATATCGAGAATGTTATGGCAAGTGAGTTGAGACACAAATCTTCCGTAGCAAGGGATTATTCCGAAATTACCGATACGACTTCCAAATCTCAGGAAACCGAAAAAATTTCCGATACTACTAAAACCTCCAGAACAGATATGCAGACAGAGGTTGCCAAAGAACTGAATAAACAGCAAAGTATTACAGCATATACAAGATATAGCTACGGAACTGATGCTATGAAATTTGAAATTGGAGCCGATTATGCCAATAATACAGCGCAGCTCGACAGTACAAGACAGGCGATGATGAAATCTCAGGAAATCACGGAAAGAGCAATGGAAAGAGTTCTTACTAAAATCTCCGAAGAAAGAATACAGAAAATCATCAAGGAATATACGGAAACCAATGTACACGAATACGATAACCGTGGAAAAGTAACCAATACGGATAATCCTGATGCGGCACAGCCAAAACACATAACCGGTGTTTACAGATGGATTGATATGAAGTATAAGAACCAGATTTACAACTACGGAAAACGTACGATGTTTGAATTTATGGTTCCGGAACCTTCAAGATTACACCGTCTCGCTCTTACTGTAGCCAAAGCACAGGTACTTACCGCCCCCGTAGATCCAAGAACTGCTCCGGAAAGAGCATGGACAATGCCGAACCCAAAATCTGCTACAGTGGAACAAATCCAGCATTGGGCGCAAATCTATGGAGTGTCGTTAGGTGCTTTCCCTGCTGCTACAAAACAGGTAATACACAATGCTGCAAGTGTACCACAAACCAATGATGATTTTGGGGTAGATTATTCTCAGATAACAATTCCGGATAACTATGCTGCAAAAAATGCAAGTTTTAGCTGTAGATCATCCAGAAACCGAGGTGGTGGATGGGAAGGGTCACGTTATTCTGAAATTGTTTGCTCTAATTTAAAAGGGGATATGAACGGACTCTCTACTCGTGGAGATGTTAATTTTGATTATGGAGTATCCGGTCTTAATCTAACGGGAAATGTCTCTTTCCAGGTAAAAGGACATAATGTTAGAAATTATAACATTAAAGTAACGGTAAACTGCGAGCTGAGTGATGAATTCATCAATGAATGGAAAACAGAAAGCTTTAATGCAATTATAAGGGCTTATGAAGAAGCTTATCAAAAATTCTTAGAAGAACAGTCAAGATTGGATGCCGAACAAAAGGAAAAAGAAGAGGCAGCGAAAGAAAGACAGGGGAATTACTACCGTTACATGGAGCATGATACCTTGAAACACAACTGTATTGCTTACTTATTACAGGATTATCTTACTACGCTTGGACAGGTAATGACCAACGGAGCTCAGGATACTACCAGAATGGATAATTTCCAGGTATATCTTAATGACAATCTGGATCAGTACGCGGCTTTAGCGAAGTTTATGGAACAGGCTTTTGAATGGGAAATAATGGATTATACATTTTATCCTTACTATTGGGCAAACCGTAAAAGCTGGCAGGAATTTTACCTGACTGAAAGTATGGATCCATTGTTCAGAAGTTTCTTACAGGCAGGTATGGCAAGAATTATTGTTACCGTAAAACCGGGCTTTGAAGCCGCTGTGCAGTTCTTCCTTGAAACAGGATTGATCTGGAATGGAGGCGCGGTTCCTGTCATTGGAGATCCTATGTATATGTCTATTGTGGATGAAATGAGACAGCCAACCGGAGAGCCTCAAGGGAAATACTGGATCACAAGAGTTCCTACGACACTTACTATTTTACAGGATAAATCTACCGGATTGCCTGTTGATAAGCCACTTCCGATCTTCCCTGAAGATGACCCTAAGAATTGTGAAAATCCTAAGGAACTGGAGTTTGAAACGAGTTTTGAGCAGAGAGATATTCAGTTATCTCATGGAGATAAGGAAACAAGTACTTTGGATTAAACATAACGAAATGGTGGTGTAACTGCCACCATTTCTATTTTTTTAACAATTAAAATTTACAAAATGAGTATAATAAAACCATTAGGAATTCATAAAATAAAAGCGTTAGGCCTAAATAATACTGATGGTGTTGAAAATCCACCAAATAAAAAACTAAACATTAAATATATTTCTTGCTCAAAAGATAACGATTTTATATATTTAAATTTTGAGATTGAAACAAAAAAATTAAATAAAGGAAATGCTACGATTTTTGTTCAAGAAATGAATGCAACCAATGAATTTGCCGTATCTCCGTACAATTTAAATGTTCAATCTAATGGAAAAACTAATGTAAAAACATCGTTTCCAATAAATAAAAAATTTGATAGATACTTATGGCAAGATGGCTTTGTATATCAAGCAACAGTTACTTGTGATGGGCTTTCTGGAAAAACAGAAGAATTTAAGTTAGTGTTTTCAAACCAAATTACAAAAGATAAAACCTGCTTTTGTAATAGAGGAATAACATCTGAAGAATTAAAAAATATTATTATTGAATTACGAAAGCAAGAAGTTTATATTGAAAATGGTAAATTAATAAGAGATGTAAAAGGGAATCCCATTTTAAAAAATGGCAAAAAGCAATTTAGAGATATTACAATGTATGATGAGTTACATGAAGATTTATTTAATTTAGACTATCCAGAAAAGTTAAATTCTTCGGATGCTAATTTTAATAAATTTGCTGAAGCTTTGAATAAAGTTTTTAAGGACTACGATATAAATACTTGTATTAGAAAAATTCATTTTTTAGCACAATGTTATCATGAAACTCAAAGATTTACCATTACTTATGAAAAGAATCCCAATTCTAATGTTAGTGGAGGAGCTTTTTATAGAGGAAGAGGTTTGATACAGCTTACTCATGATTATAACTATGAGAAATTAAGAAAGGCCTTAAAAATCAATTCAACATTGAATGAATTCGTTCCGAGAGTTGCAAAAGAAATTAATTTTGCATGTCAGGCATCTGGATACTTCTGGAAAAATATTGGTGCTAAAACAGGCAATATAAATCAATATGCTGATAAAGATGATGTTTTAACTGTTTCAAGAGAAATTAATGGCTATGTAAGTGTCCCAAATGGCTTCAATGATAGAAAATTATTTACTGATATTTTAAAAAAAGTAATGAGATATGACACATGTAAAAATAAAAAATAGTGTTATTGTATTAGCCATATTATTATTCAATGGTTGTAAAAAACAAAATGAATATTCAATCCAAAAACAAGAGGTTAAGAAACCTCTTGTTTTCAATGTGCAATTTCAAAAATTTGAAAATATGCAATTGGCCTATAATGAAAAAAAGATTCTGGTGGACTCAGCTATTTGGAAAGATCATTTGCAGGATAATATAGTATATTTTAAAATCAATTTTGAAAACTTAAAAAAAGAGGCTGTAATATTAAAAACAACTTTAGCCGCATCTAAAATTCCAATTTTTTTAAAATATAGAAAAGGCGCAGAAGATAAAGTAATATTAGAGATAGTTCAACAGGCCAATACTGTATATTCAGATTCTATCATTCTTAAAAATGATAAAACAATTGATTTCCCAATTGTTGAAAATGCTTATAGAATAGGTTATCAACATACTGGCATTGACGAAATCTGTCAACTAAAGGTAAATCAGCATCATGATACTATTGATATTTCTAGCCAGAAAATGGAAAATTGTATTGAGAAAAAAAGAAAATGAAAATAATTATTGGATTATTCACCGTTTTTATGGTTTGTTCATGTAGCCAACAGAAAAAAATGAAAGATATTAAAGATAATATACTATATGAAGACCAGCAAGGTAATATTTATTTAAAGAGAGAAATTGATATTATTAACGGGAAAAATTCACAAAATAATCAATTTCGATTTTTTGATTTGGTTTTTTATAAGGATAGTACTTATCAATTAAAGAATATTGTTGATATTAAAACTTTCATTTTGTTAAATCTGTTACAGATACAGTTCCATTGAGTAAATTTGATGTTTTTGAGGATAAGATGCATACTTATAAATTTCAACATTTACCGCCAACTTCACCAGAAATTAAAGCGATGGATAAATAATAGTAAGTCGCCACATTTTAATATGAGGCGACTCGTTATCATTATTTTGGGGACATTATTTAATTATTTGTTCAGTACATTCGAATCATTTTTTTTCTTTATCAATATCATTTCATAAAGAGCAAAATTAACCAATACAATTAATTTAAAATCGTATAAGAATGTTGTAGGTAGTAAAGATCCTGTAATAGCTACAAAACAAAGATCCGATGTTTTTATCATTCATTTCTATAATTTCATCGATAATAGAAGCTTTGGTCCAGAAGTATTGCGACTAAAGTTGCATATCTCCGGGATTTTTCAAAATCCCTTAGATGTTGTAGTATCATCTGTCACTTCTCTGGCTATTTTTAGTAATCGGTTTTGATGAATATTCGTACAAATGTCTTTCGGGAGATTAATTTCTTTTATTGTCTCAACCTCTTTATATGAATCAGTAAAAATTTGGAATTGACTGCCTGTGGGGATTGCCTGAGCCAATTTAGTTGACTAATACTGCTTTTTTCCTGTAAGTTGAGAAAAGCATCTAATAACTGTTTCTGATGATTGGACAATGAATAACTCAGCGCATCATAGATTTGCTTTTCTGCATTAATAAGAACTTCTGAGCAAAGCCTTTCAACTGTTCCAGTTGCAGGAAGTAAGATTTTATTTTTACGAAGAAATTAACTAATTCTTCTGCCACAACAAATCCTTTATCTGTTTTGAGAGCTAATTCTTGTAACAACCCTTTGTAGACAGTATAATCTCTGGTTGTAAATATTCTAAATCCATAAACAGATTGCAGTATTCTTATATGTTCTCTCCTTTTTTGTTAGTTTTCCCATTCTAAAACATTTATTCCTAGTTGACTGCCAATAAACTGTAAGATTTTTCGAAGGATATAACTCAAGAGCTAAAATAATCCCCGGATATCTCATATAACTAAGATTGACTGCAAATCCCAACTTATTGGTGTTTGTTCTACATTGATTTTTAATATTGAAAAATCATTTTCCGATAAAAAATAGTTGATGATTAATTCTTCGTCAGTTTCTGGAATTTTAATTAACTCTTTTATCTCAAAGTCTGATAATACTTGTTTCTAGAGATACAAATATTTTTTCTTCAGTAAATTAAAACGTCCGTTACTTGTACTTTTTTGTGTTTTCTGAAAATTACGTTTTAAAATAAAACTAAGTAAAAAAAACTAATATAATAAATTGAGTATATTTATTAAATTTTTAACGAAATTATCTATACTTATGAAAATTGGACATATCAGAATATCAACACAGGACCAAAATTAAAATCTGCAGGAAGGCGCTTTAAATAAATTAGGATGTGAAATGATTTTTTTAAGGAAACAGTTTCGGGGAGCTAAAAAGGAAGACCACAACTCAAAAAATTATTAGAGCAAATTCGTAAGGATGATGTTGTTGTTATATAAATTGGACAGACTTGGAATATTTTTAAAACATCTGTTAGAAATTGTCGAAATATTAAATCTAAAAATGTAGCTCTATAAAGCTTACATGACAATATAGACACTACGACTCCGCAAGGAAGATTATTTTTTAATATTTCTGCATCCTTTGCAGAATTTGAAAAGGATTTAATCCGGGAGAGAACAAAAGGAGGATTGGAGGCAGTTCCGTTTCGTCGACTGACGCCTAAAGGACTATTTTAAAATTAATAATGGATGTATCCGGTAAACTTATAAGAACATTAAAAGGGGCTGATGAATATAATGTTTCTGATCTGCCAAAAGGAAATTATATTTTAAAAATAAAGAGCAGCGAGCTGACAAAAATTACAAAACTATTAAAGCAATAGCTTTAGTTTTCTTCTTCAAATATTTTTTACCTGGTCATTTCAGTGATCAGGTTTTTTTATGGTTCAAAACTTTCAAATTTTCCATTTTCGTAGAATATTACAATACGCTTTATCTTATTATTTTGATTACCAATTGCTTGATTAATGATCTGATCATTTGAATTCTCTAATCGCTGAGAATTGGATATTTTATCTGACGACGTATCATGATCACGAATAAACGATTCTGCGGGATTCTGTTTTCCGGGTTCCGGCTGAGCTTCTTCGCTTCCAAAGTCGTCATCATTATTCATCATCATGAAAAGGTCGGGTAGAGAAGTAGGAACGGTCTTTTCAACTTTAGGCTCTTCTTCCAAATCTTCTGTTACTTCGGGTAATTCGGACTTGAGCATATCGCCTTCTCCCGTTACCAGCCAATCCCAAAGAATTTCCGGAAAGCGGGACTTTATTTTTATGATGAATTCTAACGAGGGTTTATTTCTCCCTGAAGTAATATGTGAAATTGACGAACGCTGAACATCGATCTCATCGGCAAATTCCGATGGCGTAAATCCTGAATACTCGATAACTTTTGAAATTCTTTCATTTAGACTCATATAACGATCATTTAATCACTTTACAAATGTAAAAAATATAATTTACAAATGCAAATCATATCTATGTACAAATGTAAATAATAGCGGGATACAAATGTAAACATTATATAACATTGATTAACAGTGTTTTATAATACTGTAAACAAGTCCTTCTAATAATAAACCCTTTTATACTCTATGTTTTTTCTGATAAAAGCTTATAAGTTATGGATAAGTTTCCAGCGATAATTTTAGATCTGCAGCCATAAAAGATATCTTTGTACAACAATTTTTATGAATGGTAAATAAGAGGAAATAGGGAACCAATAGCCCTGTCCATAGGCCCAAGAGCACTATTTACGGGTGTAATTTATATTTAATTTTCATTACGAGATACTTTTTAAAGACGATATCTAAAGTTTGGAGATATAGTTGTATTATGTTCTTTAGGGTGAATTTACATCATTAAATTAGCGAAGTTATCAGAGGATAAAATTACAAATGTTCTAAAATAACACTTAATTTACATTTGTATACTGTAACTTTTTAGGAATTTATCCACAAACATCTGTTTAATATTTAATTCCTCAAAACTCATTAATACCATTTTTCAGATCTTCAAGTTAAGTTTAAAATTTAATTTATTTAAAGTCTGTAAATAACTGATTTTAAATAAATTATATACTATATATTATATAATTGGCAATCCACAATTTTATCCACAGACAAAATGTCACACAGCTCTGTTTTATTAATTTACATATGTTAATTTTAATTTTTCCTTAAAAATGATTAAATTTGACTCTTGTAAACTCTTAAGCAATGAATTTTGAACAGATTTATCAGCCGCATTCTGATTTCCCCAATCGTTATATTTCTCCCGAAAAATTATTTTCTTATCTACAGATGAATCTCAAGGATTATATTCAGGAAATTGGAAAATCCTATTTGAATAAGCCCATTTACAAATTAACAATGGGGACAGGAACGATTAATGTTCTTGCCTGGTCCCAGATGCACGGAAATGAATCTAATGCGACCCACGCCATGCTCGACTTACTGAACAGTCTGGACAAAGCTCCTGAGTTGAAAGAAGGATTATTCAGTAAAATAAAACTGGACTTTATTTTTATGCTTAATCCGGACGGCTCTGAAAAATGGACCCGACTGAATGCAGCCGATATAGATCTGAACCGGGACTTTCATAATGAATCCAGCAAGGAGATTAAATTCCTTAAAAATACCGTAGCTTTAAAAAAATATGATTATGCTCTGAATCTTCACGAGCAGAGAACTATTTTTACAACCGACGGAATTCATCCTGCGACCTTGTCTTTTTTAGCACCCTCGGAAAATGTGGAACGCACAGTTACCGATAACCGGAAAAAATGCATGGCCGTTATAGCGGAAGTATATCAGCAGCTGAAGGAATTAATTCCCAATCAGATCGGAAGATATTCTGATGAGTTTTATCCGACCTCAACAGGAGATAACTTCATCAAGGCAGGAATGCCTACTATTTTGTTCGAAGGGGGACATGTTGCAGAAGACTATACCAGAAAAGAAACCCGGAAATATTATACCATTGCCTTATACTATGCATTGAAAGCGATAGGTAATTTAAACTCTGATATTACAGGTTGGGAAACCTATCTGGATATTCCTGAAAATCAGGAAACGCATTACGACATCGTGTACAGGAATGTAAAACTGAATACGGACCATGAATGTATTCTGGATGTTGCTGTACAGTACCGCGAAATTATAGAGCCGGGAAAAGAGGAGATTTCATTTGTTCCGTTTGTTATGGAAGTAGGAGATATTAAGAAAAGAAAAGGCTGGCTCGAGATCGACTGTACCGGAAAGAAATTTGTCTCCGCGACTAAATATCCTAAATTGGATACCGAAGTAAGCTTTACAATCGAAGAATAAAAAAAGGCTGTCCGGATTTGGGACAGCCTCTTTTGTATATAAGTTTTTTAATGCAGTAATTAAATATAATAGGCGGACATTAAAAATTTATCAAATCTTAGTTCACGACTTTAATTCCGTTAGCTACAAATCTGATCTCTTCTTTGGGAGTTGTGATCGCATCGATTTCAGATTGCGGTTTTTTAGCATCTTCAGCATAGTGCTTCTGCTCATCTACAGAAGTTACTTTTCTTTCAGCAGTTCCGTCAAGAACAACCGTCTTGCCTTTCAGAGCAGTAGGAACAAAGAATGCATAATCTTTCATTTTTACAAAAAACTGGGAATTATCCTCAGTCTGGATTGTTAACCAGCATCCCTTTTTTTCGCAGACATCGGTCACCTTTCCTTTTACCGCTATATTTTCAACTTTTTTATTGTCTTTTTTCAGCTTTTTGCTTAATTTATCTACAGAAATGGCCTTTGATTCAGCACCGGAAGCGACTCCGCCTCCATAGACATCACCTGCCAATGCATTTCCTGCGGGAGGTCCTGATTTTTTTGTCTCCTGGGCAAAAGCCAAAGTAGAGATATTTACTGCTATGACAAATGCTATCGATTTGAATTTCATTTTTAATATTTTTTCAAAAATACTAATAAATATCGAATCATAAATCTTTAAAATCTGAGAAATGAAAAAATTCATTTTTTATGCACACTGATATCATTAAAATAAAATTTTCTAAGGGACTGGGTGGATCGTAAACTTTCCACTAAATAAAATAACTCGTTTTACGGCAAGAATTTATTTGCAGTAAAACTGCTGAATCTTAAAACCAGAATCTGCTTATGTCGTAAAAACCGGATTAAAGCTCCGGCATTTTGTTATACGAGCAAAAAAATATAGTTTTCTCAATTATTCAAACAAAATAAAAAAACAATCTTAGATTTATTTATATTTGACCTCTATACTCAGCTATGCAAAAAAAACTAAAACTTTGGGACGCCATTATGTTGGTAATGGGTTCAATGATAGGCAGCGGAATTTTCATCGTAAGTGCCGATATGATGCGAAACCTGGGCTCGGGCTACTGGATGATCGTAGTCTGGGTGATCACAGGAATTATGACAGTAGCTGCAGCGATAAGCTATGGTGAACTTTCTGCCCTGTTCCCGAAAGCCGGCGGTCAGTATACCTATCTGAAAGAAATCTTCGGAAAAAAGATGGGCTTTCTGTATGGATGGGGACTATTTACGGTAATTCAGACCGGTACCATTGCTGCAGTGGCGATGGCATTCGGGAAATTCACAGCTTATCTTGTTCCCGCACTTAATGACGCGGCGCCCATTTTCCAAAGTGGAACATTTAAAATTACATGGATTCAGATTCTGGCAATAGCAACGATTATATTATTGACACAGCTGAACACAAGAGGGGTTGAAAGCGGAAAGATGCTTCAGAATATTTTTACAGGCTCAAAAATAATTGCCCTTTTGGGATTAATTGCTGCCGGATTTATTCTGGTTGATTTTTCTCATTTAGCAGAAAATTTCAGCTTAGGCTACGATTCATTTAATAATCTTAAAAAGGACAGCTTAGGGAATTTTCTGAGAGCAGGCTGGGAACCTATCGGTGGAATGACTTTGTTGGGAGGAATTGCAGCTGCAATGGTCGGTTCCGTATTCAGTTCGGTGGCCTGGGAAAGTGTAACTTTTGTTTCAGGAGAGATCGAAAACCCGAAGAAAAATGTTGTAAAATCAATGATTTACGGAACTACTGCCGTCATGATTTTGTATATTGCCGTAAATTATGTATATCTGAACGCCCTGGATAGAGATGCTATTGCATTTGCTGAAAATGACAGGGTAGCAGTCGCTGCGTCCCACTTTATTTTCGGAAGTGCGGGAACCGTAATTATTGCCGTTCTGGTAATGGTATCTACATTCGGCTGTAACAACGGGCTGATCCTGGCCGGAGCCAGAGTTTTTCAGACGATGGCAAAAGACGGAATGTTTTTCAGGCAGGCTGAAAAAAATAATAAGAATGAAGTTCCCGCCAATGCCTTGTGGATGCAGGGGATCTGGGCATCTTTATTATGTCTCAGCGGACAGTATGGGAATCTTCTGGATATGATCTCTTTCGTAATTGTTTTATTTTATATGATTACTGTGTTTGGAGTCATTTATTTACGATTGAAGCAGCCGGATTTAGAAAGACCCTATAAAGCCTGGTTGTATCCGGTGACGCCGTTTATTTATCTTCTGATCGGGACCGGATTCTGTATTTTACTGCTAATTTACAAACAGCAATATACCTGGCCGGGGTTTGTAATGGTGTTACTGGGGCTCCCGGTATACTATTTTATTAACCGGAATAAAAAAGCTGTAGAATAAATGGTAGCAGCATCATCTAACCGGCAGTTTTCTATTTTTAGTATTCTTCATTCATGGTTGGAAGCTCCGTTGGATTACCCGATCTGAAACAATTAGTTCTTAATCTTCCGGCATCTGCGGATTGATCCGGAAATAATATTTTCACAATTGCCACTTTTTTTTCATGACAGCCTCAATCAAGGAGGTGACCGATGAAGTCCCGGGTCATTCCTGAAAATTTCTACCATCATTTTAAAATTTTATCTTATCCGATTTTGCTAAAAATTGTTTAATTTGGTATTGAATTTTAAACAAGACTGTGAAGTAAAATTAAGAAGTTGAAATCATGGACACACCAAATTACAGAATGCCTTTTGTGCCGTCAGCATTAATGACAGATGGGGGAAGTATCGACACCTGCGATATGGGTGAAAGTATTGCCCACAATATTATGCTGCTGATCACTACCAAAAAAGGTGAAAACAGATATGACGAAAATTATGGAAACGATGTTTGGAATCTGGAATTCGATAACGGTATTACCAGTGCTGTCTGGGAAAACGTTTTTATTAAAAGCTTAAGAAGGCAGATACACGAATATGAACCCCGGATTGTTCAGCCGCAGATCGATGCCCATATCCAGATTGTGGAACATAGTTATGACACAAAAGAACACACCGAAATCAAAAAAAAAGTAAAAATTGCGATCAATGCAAAAATGGAAGAATCCGGAGAACGCTTCAGCTTCATGACAGAATTGTTTTTGAGCCCAATGTCGATCGATTAATCCCTTCCTTTAACTGTAACCCAACTTATGAATTTAGATCAGAATATATATTCGAAAGAATCGGTAAAAGCCAGAATGCTTCAGAATGCAACCAAAGTATGGGGGCTGAAAAGTCCGCAGTCTCTGGATCCTTTTGTTAAACTGCTGATTGATGCATTCAGTACAGAAGTTTTCAAAGCCAATAATGAAATACAAACCGTTAATGCCAGAATTCTGGAGAAACTGGCCAAACTGCTGACGCCGTCTATTTATACCCATCCGATTCCGGCACATTCCGTAGCATTTACCCAGCCTTACGACTCTTCGGAAGTTCTTTTGGAACATACTGAGTTTTTCTTCAGGAAACAGATGACTTCCACCGTAAAATCAGAATCTGATAAACAGATCAATATTCCTTTTACGCCTATTGGAAATATAAGAATCAATAAGGCACAGACTTCAATTATGTTTGTCGGAAATACCTGTTATAGTATTGATGACAGACTGAATAAAATTCCGATCGCACGATTTCAGGGAAAACCTGAAGATTACCGAAAGGTAACCATCGGAATAGATGTTACCCAATATTCTTTTGAAACATTTCCGAAATATTTAAGCATTTATTGCCTGAACCCTGCATTTGAGCACCTGGATTTTGTATATAAGCTACTGCCGTATATTTCCGTAAAAAGTAATGATAATCCTTTATTTATCAGGGAAGGGCTTAGCTATCTTCCAAATCCTCAGGCAGAGGGATATGAGCAGATGTTCCGGGAACAGTCTATTCAGAATAAAGTGATCGAAGATGTTAAAAGTATTTATCACCATAAATTTATTGAAGTCACAGGACTTTCAGAGTATTTATTTTCGGATGCCGGAAAGCTACCGGGCAATCTTGAATTTGTAGATTACAAAGAAGAAATATTAAAATATATTGACGGGAAGCGTTATTTATGGCTGACATTTGAATTTCCTCCTCAGTTTTCAGCAGAAATTCTTGATAATTTTTCTTTTGTGCTTAATGCTTTCCCAATTTATAACCGGGGCTGGAAAAAAACAGAATACAGTTTGGATATTATGGGAAATAATATACCATTGGTCACCGATGAAGGCGAACATTTTTTATATGTTGATGAGGTTCAGGACGGAGAAGGCAGAAAATATACGGAAATCCCTTTTACCCCGAATGATGATCTTAAAAAAGGATTGTATACGGTACGAAAAGGAGGTATGGAGCGCTTTACCAATAGAAATGCCGTAGATATGATTGCCAATGTCCTTGAATTAACCCGCGATGAAATTGCTGCGTTTTCGTTGCTGAACAGAGATAATGTAAAAGGGGTCTTAAGCGAGATGTCCGATAAGATGAAGTCGATGGTACAGAAAGTAAACAACGCCAAAAGAAGTGTTAAGCAGGAACTGAACTATGTTATCATGGAGCCTGTAGACAAAACCGATCATACCTATGCTTCATTTTGGATCACGCACTGTACTCTGGCCAATCATATGCGTCCCGGAACGGAACTTTCCAATCAGCTGAAATCGCAGACGCTGGTACTTTTGACAGAAACCATCGGCGGTGCTGAAGAACAAAAAGGAACAGACAGCATCCAGGCTTATAAATATGCCTTAACGACCAGGGACAAAATAATCTCTCTGGAGGACGTGAAGAACTACTGCAGAATGATTTTAAAGGATGAACTGAAGGAAGTAAAAGTGGTCCGTGGGACCATGATCAGCAATAAACCCAAAGAAGGTTTTGTAAGGACAGTGGAAGTGGAAGTAATTCCCCAGAATTATTCGTTCTACGGCAGAAGCTATTGGGAAAATATGGCCAATATCCTCAGGAACCAGATCGTTTCAAAAGCCATTGACGGTATCGAATATGTGGTGAAGGTAACGAATGAAGATTCGGAATTCTAAGATCACTATGGTCTTTTCCCATGGCTATAAATAATTAATAAGTTTCGGGCAAACCGAAGGTTTGCCCGAAACTTATGTAAAGCAACCTATCACAATTAACGATTCATAAGAATCACCGCTCTGTTTTCCAACAGAGGAACTACCTGTTACAGAACACTCGTTTTAAAATGTCCAGAACTACGGTGTATTTCCCACAGTTATAGATTCAAAGAATAGTTATAGCATTTATTTATGAGTATTCGAATATAATCTGCTCAGCGTTTCCCTGCTTACCCCAAGATATTCCGCAACATATTTTTTCGGAATTTCAGAGATAAGGTCCGGATATAATCTTACAAAATCTTCATACCGTTGCTGGGGTGTACTGGAAAGAAGAACAATGATTCTCTGTTGTAATGCAATATAGCCATTGGTCAGTTTTACTCTGAAGAAATGCTCCATTTTATGAAGCTCTGAAGATAATTTTTCCCGCCCTTCCAGTGTAAGACAGGCCACGGCTCCGTCCTGTAAACATTCTACAAACATGGTGGCGTTGTTTTGCTTAAAAAATCCGATGTAATCCGTCATCCACCAGTCTCTTTTCGCAAACTGAAGAATATGTTCTTTCCCGTTAGGATCGATGTAGAAAACCTTATAAACTCCTTCTAAGGTCAGAAATTCATATTTTACCTCATCACCTTCGTGAACCAGGAACTGATTTTTCCGGACGTTTTTAAGTATAAAAAAACCTTTGATATAATCAAACTCCTCATCCGTAAGTGGAGTTATGGCTTCAATATGTGCACGGAGTCTGTTCATGACAGTAAATGTAATTAAATTTTGATTAAGTCCCTACATAATTTAAATCGCAGGATCCTTCCGGTAGCTTAGGAGAAGTGTTCAGGAAATGAATGCTTCTGTATTGAATATTGAAATGGATTTTAAATAAAAACCCCCGTCTGTTCCAATAATAAACTAACATTTTTTAACACAAAGAATTCCTAAAAATTCCGTAATTTTGCCCTTCGTGATTTTCAGGTAAAATCACACCAAATTATGAGTAAATCAACAGAATATATAGAAGTCTACGGCGCACGAGAGCATAACCTTAAAAATATCAATGTTAAAATTCCACGAAATGAACTGGTCGTCATTACCGGACTTTCAGGAAGCGGAAAATCATCATTGGCATTTGACACTATTTTTGCAGAAGGTCAGCGTCGGTATATTGAAACTTTTTCTGCCTATGCAAGGCAGTTTTTAGGAGGCCTGGAACGTCCTGATGTCGATAAGATCGAAGGGCTGTCACCGGTAATTGCCATTGAGCAGAAAACAACCAACAAAAATCCGCGTTCCACCGTAGGAACAGTGACGGAATTATATGATTACCTGCGTCTGCTGTACGCAAGGGTTTCCGATGCCTACTCACAAACGACAGGTCAAAAGCTGGTAAGCTATACCGAAGATCAGATCCTGGAAACCATTAAGGAAAATTATAAAGGCGAAAAAATTATGCTGATGGCACCCGTCGTTCGTTCCAGAAAAGGTCATTATCACGAACTTTTTGTGCAGATGGCAAAGAAAGGATACGGACAGGCAAGAATAGATGGTGAACTGCAGGATATTGAATATGATTTGAAGCTGGACCGTTACAAAACCCATGATATCGATATCGTAATCGACCGTTGGATCATTGGAGAGAGTGCTTCCGAAACCAGAATGGAAAAATCGTTGCGAACAGCCATGGAAATGGGGGAAGGCCTGATCGGAATCCAAAAACTGGGAGACACCGCTATTGAATATTTCTCTAAAAACCTGATGGATGCGCAGACCGGCCATTCACTGGCTTTACCGGAACCGAATACTTTTTCCTTTAACTCTCCGAAAGGAAGCTGCCCGGGATGTAAAGGCCTGGGGACGATAAAGAAGATCAATACCGATTATTTTGTAGAAAACCCGAAATTATCAATCAATCAGGGAGGCTTATTGCCTTTAGAAGATATTAAGTCCAATAAATGGATCCTTGCCCAGATCAAAAATATTCTTGAAATTTTCGGCTTGGGACTGGCGACGCCTTTTAAGGACATTCCGGAAGAAGCATTGGATTACATCTACAACGGTTGTAATAAAGAATTTAATAAAGACTTAAAATACGCAGGAATTACAAAAAAAATCAAGATCAGTTTTGACGGTCTTATTCCTTTTATGGAAGAACTGATCGAAGAAAGGGAATCTTACGAAGCTATTTTACTGGAAAGACACTTTACCACTGAGGAAACATGTCCGGAATGTAAAGGAACGCGCCTTCAGTCTTCCAGTCTGAGTTTTAAAATCGATGGGAAAAATATCGCTGAAGTAAACGGGCTGAGCCTGTCTGATCTGAAAGAGTGGCTGGCAGATGTTAAAGATACGTTTTCCGAAAAAAATAAAATCATTGCTTACGAGATCTTAAAGGAAATAGAAACCAGACTGCAGTTTTTACTGGATGTGGGTCTGGATTATTTAAGTCTCAGCAGAAGCTCTAAAACCCTGTCGGGCGGTGAGTCTCAGAGAATCCGTCTGGCTACACAAATTGGTTCTCAACTGGTAAATGTTCTGTATATTCTCGATGAACCCAGTATCGGACTTCACCAGAGAGATAATGAAAGACTTATTGCTTCCTTAAAGAATCTTAGGGATATTGGCAATTCTGTCCTGGTCGTTGAACACGACAAAGATATGATCCTGGAAGCCGATGAGGTACTGGATATCGGTCCGAGAGCCGGAAAATTCGGCGGAGAAATTCTGTGGCAGGGAAAACCGAAGGATCTGTTGAAAGCAGATACCATCACGGCCCAGTATATTAACGGAAAAAGAAAGATTGCCATTCCCGAAAAGCGAAGAGAGGGAAATGGTAAAAATATCCTGTTAAAAGGAGCGACAGGGAACAACCTTAAAAATGTTACCCTTAATATCCCGCTTGGAAAACTGGTGGTGGTTTCTGGAATTTCAGGGAGCGGAAAATCTTCACTGATCAACGGAACGCTGTATCCGATCCTGAACAAACATTTTTACAGGGCGGTTCAGGAGCCATTACCCTATAAAAAGATTGAAGGCCTCGAAAACATTGATAAAATAGTAGATGTCGATCAGACTCCGATTGGAAGAACACCCCGCTCCAATCCTGCGACGTATACCGGAATGTTTACGGATATCAGAAATCTGTTTGCCGAATTACCGGAAAGTAAAATCCGAGGGTATAAACCCGGAAGATTTTCTTTCAATGTGAAAGGTGGAAGATGTGAGACATGTCAGGGTGGCGGTCTGAAAGTTATCGAAATGAATTTTCTACCCGATGTGTATGTTCACTGTGAGACCTGCAACGGAAAACGTTTTAACAGGGAAACACTCGAAGTCCGTTACAAAGGGAAGTCTATTTCAGATGTTCTGGACATGACGATCGATGAAGCGGTAGAATTTTTCCAGCCTATTCCTAAGATTTTTGCAAGAGTGAAAACCCTTCAGGATGTCGGTTTGGGATATATTACACTGGGACAGCAGTCGACAACGCTTTCAGGTGGAGAAGCCCAGCGTATCAAGCTGGCAACGGAACTGGCAAAAAGACAGACTGGAAATACCCTCTATATCCTTGATGAGCCTACGACAGGACTTCATTTTGAAGATGTGAAAATTCTCATGGATGCTATTAATCAATTGGTGGAATTAGGAAACTCATTCATCATTATTGAACATAATATGGATGTGATAAAACTGGCAGATCACATCATCGACGTTGGTCCTGAGGGAGGAAAACATGGCGGACAGATTGTTGCACAGGGAACTCCTGAGGAAATTGTAAAATCCAGAAAGAGTTTAACAGGGAAGTTCCTGAAAAGAGAATTGGAATAAGATACAATTTGACCTGCATTATAAGCATCCGCTTATAAATTCATTTAAAAAACAAAAAGCCACTCTTAAAAGTGGCTTTTTTGCGGTAAGTATAACGGCCAATATTAATTTTTCACATATTTTATAAAATAATACATTGTAAATCAGTGTGTTAATGCTTTATGTTAACCCAATGTTAACTGATTGTGAATTTAATGTAAATTATTTTATTAACTTTGGTTATAGGTACAAAATAATCTTAGTATAATATTTAAAACCAAATCATTATGAAAAATAAAATTCAGGCATTAGTTTTTTCTCTTCTTGTTTATGGAGGAATTGCTGTAATCAATACCGCTAAAGCACAAACAACCAATAACAATACGATTCAGGAAATTAAGCTTAATAAAAGTGATGCTTTGGATGAGGTCCGGAATGAACTGATTGGTAATTTTGATTTTACCAATGAGGAATATAAGCAGGGTACGGTGAATTCAGAGGTGAAGTTTGCTATTTCAGAAGATGGGAAAATAACCAATGTTCATTCTACAGGAGACTGCAAAAATGTGAGTAAGGAAATAGAAAATGTTCTGACTAATCTAAAGGTTAACCGTAAAAAATTAAAAGAAAATATGACGGCTTATACTTATGTGATGCCGGTAACCATTGAAATCTATAACAGGTAAAAAAATATAAAATTTGCATAATAAGCCACGTAGAATAAATCCTGTGTGGTTTTTTTAGTGTAAATAATGAAATTTTTGAATAAAAATCTGTAATAAAAAGTAAATGTTTTCGTTTTAACTTTAACCAGCAAAATTAAAACAATATGAAAAATTTAAAGAAACTTAACAAAGCAGAATTGAAATCCGTGTATGGCGGACAGCCGAAAAAGTATTGTGTTTATTGTGAATGGATGAACCAGGTTGTTTGCAGTGAAGTTCCAATTTCACAATGTCCTTAAAGTGTGGTATCTCACTTACCGCTAATTCCACAGGTGAGAATTCTAAACCATTTTGGCACAGCAAGTAAATGAAATAATGAGAGAGGCCGTTTTCACAGTTGTGAAATGGCCTCTTTTAATTAATAAAATATATTACTTTTATGTCCTTTCATGAGGTTCTTTATTCGCTTCCAGAATGAAAGATTCCAATTGCTGTTTAAGGGTAGGTTTCTCATTGAAAATAATATTATCAACCTTCCATCCTCCATCATTAATGAGCTGAATTGTATTATCTCACTTACCGCTAATTCCACAGGTGAGAATCCTAAACCATTTTGGCACAGCAAGTAAATGAAATAATCAGAGAGGCCGTTTTCACAGTTGTGAAATGGCCTCTTTTAATTAATAAAATATATTACTTTTATGTCCTTTCATGAGGTTTTTTATTCGCTTCCAGAATGAAAGATTCCAATTGCTGTTTAAGGGTAGGTTTCTCATTGAAAATAATATTATCAACCTTCCATCCTCCATCATTAATGAGCTGAATTGTATTTTCCCACCTGACAGCCGGATATAATTTGTCCTCTGATTTATATTCATCAATCTTAAGTTCTACAATAGCCTCCGCATTATTTCCTGTTACGGTTATCTTTTCTAATTTTTGTGTTGTAGTATCAGGCACCCCTGTAAAGATAAAACTTTCAATTGCTGCGGGCTTATCACTTGGATTTTTACTCTTTTTTATATTTTCAACATCTGCATCAGCCACTTGATTGGCGGCCTTAAGCAGATCTTTTAAGCCAGGAGAAATCAATTCTTTTAAAACAAGAGAATCCTGAGAGGATGCATATTTATAGAATTGATCAATAGCAGAGGTAATTTCAGTTTCATTGGATTTTCTGTTTGTACAACTGCCTAACAGCAAGAGAATGCTTAGGCAAAAAATAAGTTTTTCCATAATTTGTATGTTGTGTTTTTAAATAATCGGAACAAATTCAAAATGAATGCCAATTTCTGAAGATCATGATTTGTTAATCTCGTATTTCTTTTTCAGATTCAGGAAAAACCGTTCATAAGTTACAAAAGAAATCCAAGAGACAGATATAGTCAGCAAAAATACGCAGGAGTATAGCGCAGCATTATAAATATATCCATTATCTATTCTGGGAATATATTGTATAAGCAGGATAATAATAATCCAATGAAAAAGATAGATTCCATAAGAGATCTTTCCTAAGAACCTGGTGATTGGAAGGTCTATATTGATTTTGGAGTGATGTACGATTTGATATATTGAGAAGGCAAATAAAACAGCGTACAGTTCATCATTTAAATGACCTGTATGAAATTTAAAGAACCACAGTACGAAGGGCAATGCGGTTAAAAAATAAATAACCAACCTGTTTTTTAGAACAGCCGGGAATTTAATTTCATTTCTTTTAAAATAAATAAAACCTAATAACACCCCTATTCCCATACAATTGAACTTTGTCCCGTAAAAGAAACGGCTGATGAAAATTCCGAAATCAGTATTTTTTACAAAAAACAGATTAATAAATTTTAACCCAAACGGTAACAGGGTAAACAAAAGGGTCAATAAAATAATATAGCTGAAAATTCTTTTACTTTTAGAAATAATAATAAATATCAGAGGCCAAACCATATAAAACTGCTCTTCAACGCCGATAGACCATATCTGCGGGCTTACATCCCAGGTCTCGCATATAGCATAACTGATATTCGGGGCTATAAACAGAGGCAATAAAATTCTTATCAATGAATAATCAGGGGTAAAAATTACATAAGAGAGGAATAAAATGAGATAGTAAAGCGGCCAGATTCTTAAAATTCTTCTCAGATAAAAACTTTTAAGGTTGATTGTTCCGGTTTTATTTTCTTCAATGAGCAGGAGATAAGTAATAAGAAAGCCGCTGATCACAAAAAATAAAATGACCGAAAGATGTCCGTCCGGATAAATCAGGCTCGGATGGTCAATAAGGTTGCTGATGTGGTGATTCTGTTTTATAATTTCGATATGGTCTACAACCACAATGGTTGCTGCTAATGCCCTTAGTGTATCTAATCCTTTTAAATATTTCATTATTACTACCTGATTGAAGGCAAATTTAATGTTTATATTTAGAAACAAAGAAATTCATTCATGCCAGAAATTATTCTGAAACGAAACGGTAAAAATTAATACATTTGATTGATAAATAATATTTCATGGACCCGATTCTTAGTGTCGTTGTGCGCTCACTTTGCGTTTACCTTTTCATGGTAATTGCCATCCGTCTGTTTGGTAAGAACCAGCTCTCCCAGCTTAATGCAGGAGATGTGGTATTGCTGTTGCTGATCTCGAACGCGGTTCAGAACGCCATGGTAGGTCCGGATACCTCTTTGCAGGGAGGTCTTATTGCTGCTTTGGTTTTATTTGTGGCTAATTTTATTTTAAAAAGACTGATGTTTTCGAGTTCGTCTTTTGAAAGCTTTATGGAAGAAGACCCCGTGATTCTTATAAAAGACGGGGTACTGGACAAGCAGGCTTTAAACAAAGTTAAAATTACCAAAGATGAACTAGAGGAGGCCATTAGAGAACATGGAGCCGATAAAATAGAAAATGTGAAATTATCCATTTTAGAAGTGGACGGAAATATCAGTGTGATCTCAGAAGATGAGAAGAATAAACAGACTCGCTATTCAAGAATTAAAAGAAAAAATAAAAGAAAATATTACTGAAGATAATGAATTACGAATTGAGAGAGATGCTTCCTTCCGATGAAGCCAGAGTATTGGAAATTTTTCAACAGGGCATAGATGGAAAATCAGCTACTTTTGAAACAACCGTACCTACTGCCGAAGCGTGGAGTATGGATTATTTCAAAGATTGCCGCTGGGTTCTGGAAAATGAGAACAATGAAGTGGTGGGCTGGTGCGCTTTGAAACTGATCAGCAGGAGAGAGGCTTATAAAGGAGTAGCGGAAGTAAGCATCTATTTCGATAATAATTACCAGGGCAGAGGATTGGGTTCGGTTTTACTCAAAAAGATCATTTTGGACAGCGAAAGCCATGGTTTCTGGACTTTGCAGACGAGCATCTTTTCGGATAACGAAGCATCATTACAATTTCATCTTAAAAATGGATTTCGTACGGTAGGGATTAGGGAAAAATTAGGCAAATTAGATGGAATATGGAAAGATGTTATTCTAATGGAAAAAAGAAGTGAAATAATTTCTTAAATCAGAAAAAATAATAAAATTTCTTAAAATTTCAAAATGATTTAATAATAATACTTTATTGGCATTTGTATTGCTGATTTTTTCCATGAAATTTGAAATATTTTGTTATGAATTTTTTAACTAAAGCATTGGGATTTTTCCTGATCATTTTCTGCTTTGCTGTTTATGAAGCTTCACCCATGCAGAGAGGGCATGGCCGGGGTCACGGTCACGGTCCTAAATATTCGAAACACCGTTATCACGGTCCGCACAGACCTCATTACAGACCGGTAGCCTATCACAGACCGCCGGGACACTTTTATAAAAAACGGTATTATAAACCTGTAAGACACCGACATTACTCTCACCGGCCTCAAAGGGTCTATCACAGCAGACCTGTCGTGATTGTCAACCTATAAATAACACAATGACTGCTATCCGGCAGTCATTTTTTTAGGAGTTAAAGCTGAAATCCCGGAAAATAGTATTATTAATATCTCAAAGTTCAATCTTAATTTTTTAAAGCTTAATCCTGCTTTTGCTACTCGCTTTTGGCTTTTCGGGTTTCGGCGGCGGCAGAGCCGCCGCCGAAACCCGAAAAGCGCTTACATATATACTCAATAGAGGTCAGTTAAAACCGCAAAAAAAAGCTTAAGAATTTCAATATTAATAGAATCACAGATGTTTTTGCCTGCAGAAAATAATTTGGCATCGGTATTGGTTAATGTACGTAAACCAAAAAATAAAAATAATATGAAATCTGTTATCAAAATTTTCGGAGTATTTATTTTGGCTTATGCAACAAGTGCCTGTCATCCTCCGCCACGTCCTCCGCGTCCTCCGCAACCACCGAGAAGACCTCACGGAATGCTGGAGAAAAATTTAGAGCAAGCTAAGGCGGATCTTATCTTTGAAAAAAAATCTGTGAATAAACCATCGTGATTTAATGCATAGAAAAAGTCCTGAATATTTTCAGGACTTTTATATTTATAAAAATTTCAGTTTAAAGATTTAATCTAAAACCTGGACGTTCTCGGGTTCAGAAATGTATTGAATATCATCACCTCCTGGCCGAACCTGGCTTCAATTCTTTCCGAAATATTTTCTAACTCACTTTTAACGAAATCTTCCCGCAGATCATTATTATCAAACATCAGCAGAAGATTGTAATTTTTGCCCTCATCAATAAAATCACTGTGAACTTCAGAAAGAATATATTTGTCGACATCCATCAAGTTTTCGGTCATCAGAATCAGGGTCTCATCGATATAATTTTCCCATTCTTCAAGATTATTTTTAGTACAGTGGAAAGTTATACTTAATACGCTCATATTTTATGATTTTTTAAGATTTTATGGATAAATTCTGCTGCAAAAATCGACAAATTTTTCGTAAATTAGCACGTTAATAAAAAAACGAAATAGATAATTTTCAGACATACAGCTAAGGGTCTGATTATCATTATAATAAAATTTGTTTATGCAAAAAGAAGGAGAAAGACTGATTCCTATCAACATTGTTGATGAAATGAAGTCATCTTATATCGATTATTCGATGTCGGTTATCGTATCAAGAGCGTTACCTGATGTAAGAGATGGCTTGAAACCCGTTCATAGAAGAGTGCTTTATGGTATGTATGGATTAGGGGTTTTTTCTAATCGAAAGTATTTGAAATCTGCGAGAATTGTTGGAGATGTTTTAGGTAAATACCACCCGCACGGAGACTCCTCTGTATATGATGCAATGGTGAGAATGGCTCAGGACTGGAGCTTACGCTACCCTCAGGTAGATGGTCAGGGTAACTTCGGTTCAATGGACGGTGATCCGCCTGCAGCAATGCGTTATACCGAAGCCAGACTGAAAAAAATCTCCGATGAGGTTCTTTCGGATTTGGATAAAGAAACGGTAGATTTTCAAAACAACTTTGATGACAGTTTAACAGAGCCAACCGTAATGCCTACAAAAATTCCAAATCTTTTGGTAAATGGTACTTCAGGTATTGCAGTAGGGATGGCAACCAATATGGCGCCTCACAACCTTACAGAGGCTGTGAATGCAATCTGCGCTTATATTGATAATAGAGAAATTACGATTGATGAACTCATGCAGTATATTATTGCTCCGGATTTTCCAACTGGTGGAATCATCTATGGTTATGATGGAGTAAGAGACGCTTTCCACACAGGAAGAGGAAGGGTGGTTCTGAGAGCAAAAGTAAGTTTCGAAGAGATCGGAAACAGAAATGCGATTATTGTTACCGAAATTCCTTACCAGGTAAACAAAGCTGAAATGATCGCACGAACAGCTGAGCTGGTGAAAGATGAGAAAATACCCGGAATCTACGAAATCAGAGACGAATCTGACAGAAAAGGTCTCCGTGTTGTTTATGAATTGAAGAATGATGCTATTCCCAATGTTGTTTTAAATTTATTATACAAATATACTTCCCTTCAGACTTCATTCAGCGTTAATAATATTGCTTTGGTTCATGGAAGGCCGGAACAGTTAAATTTAAAAGATATCATCCACCATTTTGTGGAACACAGACATGAAGTTATTATAAGAAGAACTCAGTTTGAGCTTAAGAAAGCGAAAGAAAGAGCACACATCTTAGAAGGTTTCATGAAAGTGATCGGATCGCAGGATTCTTTAGACAGAGCGATTGCCATCATCCGTCATTCTGCAAATCCTCAGGGAGCAAAAGAAGGATTGATTGAGGCTTTTGAACTTTTCGATATTCAGGCTCAGGCTATTCTTGATCTGCGTCTTGCCCGTCTTACAGGAATGGAGCTTGACAAAATCCGTGATGAGTACGATACCATCATGAAGGAAATTGCCAACCTGGAAGATATTCTCGCTAATGAGCCGAGAAGATTTGAGATCATTAAAGAAGAGCTGGTGGAGATCGGTGAAAAATATGGTGACGAAAGAAGAACTGAAATCGATTATTCTGGAGGTGAAATGTCTATTGAAGATATCATTCCTAATGAATCGGTGGTTCTTACCATTTCGCATGCAGGCTATATTAAAAGAACATTACTTTCGGAATACAAAATCCAAAGTAGAGGCGGTGTCGGAAATAAAGCAGCGACAACGAGAGATGCTGACTTCCTTGAGTATATTGTTTCCGCGACCAATCACCAGTATATGTTGTTCTTCACAGAAAAAGGAAGATGTTACTGGTTAAGGGTATTCGAAATTCCTGAAGGCTCTAAAACGGCTAAGGGTAGAGCGGTGCAGAACTTAATCAACATCGAACCGGATGATAAGATTAAAGCTTATATCAGAACCAATAACCTGAAAGATTCTGAATACGTAAACCAGATGAGCGTCGTAATGGTTACTAAAAACGGAACGATCAAGAAAACATCATTGGAAGCCTATTCAAGACCTAGGATAAATGGGGTGAATGCTATTGAGATCAGGGATAATGACCAGTTATTGGGTGCCTATCTGACCAACGGAACTTCCCAGATCATGATTGCTACGAAAAATGGAAAATGTATCCGTTTCCCTGAAGAGAAAGTAAGAGAAGTTGGAAGAGGATCAATCGGAGTGCGTGGTATCAGTATGGAAGATGACGATGAAGCGATCGGCATGATCGTCGTGAACGATATTGAAAAAGAAACAGTGCTTGTAGTATCTGAAAAAGGTTACGGTAAAAGAACTGCCGTAGAGGATTACAGAATTACCAACAGAGGAGGAAAAGGTGTAATCACCCTGAACATTACTGAAAAGACAGGAAATCTAATCGCAATTCAAAATGTTACCGATGAAGATGGACTGATGATTATCAACAAATCTGGTGTGGCGATCCGCATGAATATGGACGAGATGAGAGTGATGGGTAGAAATACACAGGGTGTAAAAATGATTAACCTTAAGAAAAATGATGAGATTGCCGCTATCGCAAAAGTGGAAATGGATAAAGATGTAGAAGACGGTTCTGAGGAAATTGAAGAAGGCGTAGAAACTGCGACTGATAATCAGGAAAATGATACAGAATCAGCACCGCAGGCAGACAGCCAAGACTCTGCAGAAGATACTGAGAATTCTGATTCGGAACAATAAATTGTACAATTAATATAAAATAGTGATTATGAGAAAGCTAATTTTGGGTATGGCTATCGTAGCATCATCTTTTGTTTTTGGACAAAAAGAAGATGTGAATAAGAAGCTACAGGATGCCAACAAAGCAGCGATGGATGCATATAATGCAAAAAACTATACGGTTGCAGCTCCTAAGTTTACAGAAGTTTATGACTTGCTGAAAGCAAATGGACAGGAGGACAAGACTTATATGTACTATGCAGGGTTGAGCTACGCATTGGCCAACAGTATTGATCCGGCTATTAAAATCTACACAGATTTAATAAATTCTGGATATACAGGAGTTCAGACAACCTATACTGCAAAAGACAATAAGTCAGGGCAGGTGGGTACCTATGATAAACAAACCTGGGAACTCTTAAAGAAAAATCCGAAAGATTATTCCGAATTCAAGACAGAACAGACCAAAAGTGTTGAGTCTGATTTGTATGAAACTTTAAGTACATTATTGTTAAATGCCAAAAAAAATGATGAAGCCATAGCGATCATTGAAAAAGGACTGGCGAAATTTCCCAATAATGCAAAGTTGAAAGAATTCCAGGGGACTGCTTTGTATGCTTCCGGAAACACAGATAAATTTATGCAGAACCTGAAAGAACAGTTAGCCAAAAATCCAAATGACGCGACAAACTGGTATAATTTAGGTGTTCTGCAATCTAAAAATGAAGCTACAGCTGCCGATGCAGAAACTTCATTCAAGAAAGCAATTGAGCTTAAACCGGATTTCTTCAATGCATATCAGAATTTAATTTTCACTATCATAGGTGATGATGCTAAAGTTGTTGAAAATATCAATGCTCTCAGAAAGACAAATGCTGATGAAGCCAGTAAATTAATCGACGCAAGAAAAGAGCGTTTTACCAAAGCTTTACCTTATGCCGAAAAATGGTACCAGGCGGACGCTAATAATATTGACGCTGTTTCAATGCTGAAGCAGATTTATATCATTACCAAAAACAATGAGAAGGCTAAAGAAATGAAAGCTAAAGAAGATGCTCTTGCAGCAAAAGCTAAATAATCTTAAGATCAATATGAATGAAACCGAAACATTATTGTTTCGGTTTTTTCATGGACTTATGTGGTTAAAGATTGGATTTATTTCCGTGATATTCGTCTTTTTTGAACTTAAAAATTCTCTGTAATTCCGTATCTTTGGGAAAAATTTTTACAATATGATCGAGTGGAAAACCGTCAAAGAATATGAGGACATTACTTATAAAAAATGCAACGGGGTGGCAAGAATTGCTTTCAACAGACCTGAAATCCGCAATGCTTTCAGACCGAAAACTACTTCAGAATTATATGATGCTTTTTATGACGCTTCAGAAGATCCTTCAATAGGAGTGGTTTTGCTTTCAGGAGAAGGGCCGAGTCCTAAAGATGGTGGTTGGGCTTTTTGCAGCGGAGGCGACCAGAAGGCGAGGGGGCATCAGGGATATGTAGGAGAAGACGGAAGACACCGGTTGAATATTTTAGAAGTTCAGCGCCTGATCCGGTTTATGCCAAAAGCGGTTATTGCAGTTGTACCTGGATGGGCAGTCGGTGGAGGTCATTCTCTTCATGTCGTCTGCGATCTTACGTTAGCCAGTAAAGAGCATGCCATTTTTAAGCAGACTGATGCTGATGTTACCAGTTTTGACGGAGGATATGGTTCAGCCTACCTTGCCAAAATGGTCGGACAGAAAAAAGCACGTGAAATTTTCTTTTTAGGCAGAAACTATTCGGCTCAGGAAGCTTTTGAAATGGGAATGGTAAATGCTGTAATTTCTCATGATGAACTGGAAGATACTGCTTATGAATGGGCGCAGGAAATTTTGGCAAAATCTCCGACATCAATACGAATGCTGAAATTCGCCATGAATTTAACGGATGACGGAATGGTAGGGCAACAGGTTTTTGCAGGAGAAGCAACCCGTTTAGCATATATGACAGAGGAGGCGAAAGAAGGTAGAAATGCATTCCTGGAAAAAAGAAAGCCGGACTTCGGGAAGGATAAATGGATATCATAAACTGTACAAAGTATAATGTAAAATGTATTAATGATTCAATACATTAGACTTTACATTGTACATCATACAATTTACATCATACAAACTTATGACTGATTGGATAAAGGCCGCAAGGCTACGAACGTTGCCGCTTTCTTTAAGCGGAATTATAATGGGAGCTTTCATTGCAAAATGGAGGCTTTATGGTGAAGGTGGAATTTGGGACTGGAAGATTTTTGCATTGGCACTTCTGGTGACTTTGTTATATCAGATCTTATCAAATTATGCCAATGATTACGGAGACGGCATAAAAGGGACAGATGCCAAAAGAGCGACGGAAGCAGAATCCAGGGCTGTAGCATCAGGAAAAATTACGGCAGGACAAATGAAAAATGCCGTTATTCTTTTCTCAATTTTATCTTTTACAGCGACTGTTGCTCTTCTTTATATGGCTTTCATTCCTGATCATATGAATGAATTTTATATCTTCATCGGATTGGGGGTAGCCTGTATTTTAGCGGCGATAGGATATACGGTTGGTAAAAAACCTTACGGATACATGGGATTGGGAGATCTTTTTGTGTTTATCTTTTTCGGATTGGTATCGGTCTGCGGAAGTTATTTTCTCTTTACAAAAACATTCAGCTGGGATATGCTGTTGCCGGGAACAGCCATCGGAATGATGAGCATGGCTGTTTTGAATCTGAATAATATGAGAGACATCGAAAGCGACAGATTGTCAGGTAAAAACAGTTTTGCATTAAGAATTGGTTTCAGAAATGCAATGATTTACGAAATGGTTTTACTGCAGCTTCCTTTGATTTTAATCTTGATTTTCTTTGGAATTAACGGATTTTTCCAGTCTCAAAACTATTACGTGTTCATCGTAATGATTTTATTGATTCCGATTGCCAAGCTGAGAAGAAAAATTATGGAAGTTAAAGAACCGAGACAACTGGATCCTTTTTTGAAGCAGGTAGGTATCATTACTTTCGTAATGGCAGTGCTTACTGCTTTCGGACTTAACTTTTTCAGTTAATGATAACTAATCTGATTTAGATTTTTTATGGTCATCCGTTGTTATATTCATCAGCTATGTATCATTATTAGCGATGCAATTGTTTAACGAATTATTGTTATCAGAACTTGATACCGGTTATTTTGGGAATACTGTTCCTGATCAATTTCGTAGTTTCTGTACTGACCATCAGAAAGGACCTAAATACAATATTAATAATCCAATTTTAATCATGATCGTCGGTTTATATCTGATTTACTATTTTAATTTCGGAGCAGTAAAAGTAGATCATATGATAAATTCATAAAACAAAAAAAATAAATTAAAATGAAAATACAATATCTGGGACAAAACTGTTTTTTGTTCACTTACAATGACAAAACAATTTTATGTGACCCTTTCTACAACTACAAAAAAGCTGAATCAGGTTTTGATATAGCAGCACAAAAAATCGATTATATATTATTGACCCATGCGCACGGCGATCATATTGCAGATGTGGAGGAAGTATTACAGTTTCATCCCGAAGCAACAATTATCGCGGTACCGGAAATCTGTGCTCATTTTAAAGATGCTAAAAATACAGATGATGTAAACTTAGGAGGATCCGCAAAAATCGACGATCTTAAAATCTATATGGTTCCGGCGCATCATACCAGTTCGTTCCCTGACGGGAGCTACGGAGGCGTTCCTGTAGGATATGTTTTTACTCTTCCTGAAGGTAAAAACATATATCTGGCTGGCGATACCGGAGTAATGGCAGATATGGAGCTGTTTCCAAGATTATATGGTAATTTAGACCTTTCTATTCTTCCTGTTGGCAGTCATTACACCATGTGTCCTCAAAAAGCAGCTTTTGCAGCAGCAGAATTATTGAAAACACCAAAAGTGATCGGATGCCATTTTGATACATTCCCTGCTATTGAAATTAATCACGAAAGTGCGCTGAAGCATTTTGCAGATAAAAATGTAGAACTTGTTTTACCGAAATTAGGAGAGGAATTCGAATTTTAAATAAAACTGAGAAAGGTAATTTGAAAATTAAAATAGAAATGTTGGAAAGTTTAGACATAAAAAAAGATAATCTTCAAATTACCTCTCTTCAATTTAAACCAAAAAAAAATGGCAAGCTACCTAAATCACACCGCTACGACCAATTACCTTTGCTGCGTTCCCACCCTGGAGGATTCTCAGGAGCTGGTTGTTTAGGACTTGCCGTTGCAAAGGTAGGAATATTTTATAAACTTCAAAACATTATTACAGAAAATTAATTGAAAAAAACAACTGATAGAGGTACATTGCTGAAATTCAGGACAATAATTTTTCAAAAATTTTCAAAAAATTTAGATATGACGAAAAGCCCTTCCACATTAGGAATTTTACTGTTTGGAACTACGATGATTGTTTTTTTCGTGGTGTATTACTTCTTTTCAGGAGTTGAGTATTTTGATATTTCACTGAAAGCCAATGCTTTCGTTCTGCCGTTAATTTATGCTGGAGCAGCATTCTGGTCGGTGAAATCATACTGGAATAAAAATAAAGTAGTATCTTTTAAAGATGCTTTTAAGAGGTCATTCGTTCCGATGTTCATCGGGGGAATCCTGTCTGTTTTCAGTATTTATGCATTCCTGAATTTCGCGGATACCGACGCAAAAAAGCTGCTGAATTATCAGTATGTAACCAGACAAAAAGCAGAAATGGACAAGGAATATCAGTCTGCAAGAAAGGTGTTGAAACATCAGAAGGACATTGATGAACTGGACCAGAAGTACAAAGAAAGGCTGCCGAGCTTTTCTCCTGACGCTGTAAAAGGAAAAGATATGCTTACGGTAAGTCATTTTTCAGGATATTTTGCAGCAATTCTTATATTTTACGTAGTTTTGTCGGTGTTTTTTGGAGCGTTTTTCAGAACCAGGACGATTTACCAGGAAACAACAGATCAAGAATAATTTTTTATCAAAATTAAATGAATTTATCTATAGTTATTCCGTTACTGAACGAAGAAGCTTCTCTGGAAGAGCTTTTTTCAAGGATAGATCATGTTTGTAAATCAAACGGGTTATCTTTTGAAATATGGTTTGTAGATGACGGAAGTACAGATTTATCGTGGAGTATCATTGAGAATTTAAAAGTTCAGCATCCTCAGATCCACGGTATTAAATTTTCCAAAAATTATGGAAAATCCCAGGCGCTTCATGCCGCTTTTGAAAGAACAAATGGAGAAGTAATCATCACGATGGATGCTGATTTACAGGATTTTCCGGAAGAAATTCCTGAACTTTACAATATGGTTGTTCAGGATAATTACGATATCGTTTCCGGATGGAAGAAAAAACGTTTTGATAACGTAATGACGAAAAATGTCCCGTCAAAATTATTCAATGCGGCAGCAAGAAAAGTTTCGGGAGTCGAGCTTCATGATTTTAATTGTGGTTTGAAAGCCTATAAAAAACAGGTCGTTAAAACCATCGATGTATATGGAGATATGCACCGGTATATTCCTGTTCTGGCAGCCAATGCCGGTTTCAGAAGAATTACGGAAAAAGAAGTTCAGCACCAGGCAAGACCATACGGAACTTCAAAATTCGGAACCGAAAGATTTATCAGGGGTTTTCTGGACCTGATAACACTTTGGTTTGTAAGCAGGTTCGGAGGAAGACCGATGCATTTTTTCGGAGCCGTAGGTACGCTGATGTTTATCGTAGGCTTTCTGTCTGCACTTTGGTTGGGAATTTCAAAATTAATTGATGTGGCCCGTGGAATTTACGGACATTTAATTACCAATAATCCGTGGTTTTTTATTGCCTTAACCATGATGATTATGGGAACCCTGCTTTTTATTGCGGGATTTTTGGGAGAAATGATCATCAGAACAAACAGGGAACATAAGAATTATAATATCGATGAAGTGATTTAAAAATGCTTAAAAAACTGATTCTGATATTGGTAAATATGGTAATTATTATTACCTTTTTAGTTCTGTATGGACATTATTTTAAAATAATAGAATCCGTTACCGGAGTAGCTGAAAGGAAATTTTTCATATTTTTAATACCAGTTTTACTTTTTATTTTCAATTATTGTTTTGAGAAACATATCATAAGAGATCTCAAATTTACCTTAAGTAAAATTGTAATAGCGGTATCTCTAATGATTCTTATGATTTTTATAGGATATCCTATGTTTAAGAAAATTTCACCTTAAAGAATGAAGAATGAATAAAAAAAGTTGTCTGAACTGCGGCCATTCAATCTCCGGTGAGTTTTGTGCTCATTGCGGACAGAAAGCCGACACAGCAAGAATAACGGTTCATTCACTCATCAAAAATGATATTTTGGGATCGATCTGGCATGTTGAAGCCAGATTTTTCAATACTTTAAAAGATATTTTACTGAGACCCGGAAAAACGGCGAAAGATTATATTTCAGGAAAAAGAATCAGATACAGCAATTTTATATCGCTGTTACTGATTCTTTTTGGTTTTAATGTGTTGGGACTGCATTTTTATGAGAAATTTGCTCCTTCAGAAACTCTGGCGAATAATTCTGACATTAAAGACTTCTTTTCAAAATATTCGAAAACAATCCTTTTTGTGATCATTCCAATGTTGGCCGTTAATGCCTATCTGTTGTTTAAAAAGGTAAAATTCAACATTGCAGAGCATTTTATCATCGGAACAGTGAGTCTTTTAGGAATATTAATCTTATTTTTGTTGGACGATATCGTAAGTTTAATAGGTTTATGGAAGCCTGTTTCAAAGATTTTCGATATTTTTGGTAAAGTTATATTCGGTCTTTTTATTCTCTTCCCCGCAGTTACGTATTGGAATGCTTTTAAAAATTCATACTCAAAAATAGGATTACTGTGGAGAGTATTAATTCTTTATGCTTTAATGGGAATAGAAAGTTTCGCTATAATTATTATTTTATACAGAATATTTTAAAGTAATGAGAACTATAGTATACGCAATCTTGCTTTTAGCGATGGTTGCCTGTGGGAAAATTTCTCCGGAAGGCACTATTGAGAGAAAAGATGTAGATGTTTCAGAATTTGTAAACCTTGACCTGGATGGAAAGTTCCGGGTGTTTTATGCAAGGGGAACAAAAAACTTTGTAGAAATAGAAACATATCCGAATGTTGCAGATAATCTTGATGTGGATGTAAATGATAAAACATTGTCAATCAAAGAAAAAAGGGGGACAAAGGGAGTGGATTTTTATAATGTAACCATCTATTCAAAATATAATCTTGAAAAAATCTCGATTTCTGATTCGGTAGAAATGAATATTTCCAGTGAAATTAAAACCGATAATTTCAAACTGAATTTAAAAAACTATGCAACCTTTATGGGTTCGGTAAACACCAGAAGAGCAGAAGTCGAAATGATGAACCGAAGCAGGGCCAATTTTTTGGGACAAACGAAAGATGCTATAATCAAAATTTCAGACACGGCAAGCCTGATTGCTCCCTACTGGAAAATAGATAACCTGAAAATTGATTCCAAAAATGGAAACTATGCAGAAGTGAATGTAAAGGACTCATTAAAAGGCCATGTTCAGAATACGGCAAAATTTATATATTACAATGATCCTATTCGTGCTTTTAAAATCGACAGGGAAACGAGAGTAGAAAATAAAAAATTAGATTAAGCAAAGGCTGGATGCGGGAAGATGGAGGATAGAAGTTAAAATAGACCCATAACAAATGATGATAAAAGTATTAATTTATGAGTTTCAAATTTGAGAAACTGATTATTTGGCAAAAATCTATGGATTTTGGAGAAAGAATTTTTAAATTATCTAGAAACTTTCCGAAAGATGAAGTGTTTAATCTAACTTCACAAGTTAGAAGAGCATCGGATTCTATCGCATTAAATATTTCTGAAGGAAGTATTTTGCAATCAAAATTAGAGTTTAGAAAATTTCTAGGATATTCAATTCGTTCTTTGGCTGAAGTGGTAACCTGTTTATACAAAGCAAAAAACAGAAAATATTTTTCAGAAGAAGATTTTAGTAAATTATATAGTGAGAGTTATAGTCTTATGCATCAGATTATAGCATTTAGAAATCAAATAAAAGAATAATAAGGCTGGAAGCCTGAAGCAGGATGATTGGAAGACTCCAACTCCCAGCCTCTAGTATCCAACCGAGTAAAATTTAAAAAATAACAGGAAAGAATATTGGAAGGTAAAGGTGGAAACTTCCATCCTCCGTCTCCCAGTTTCTAACTAAAAAATAAAGAAACTTAAATTTAAATAACGGGCAAGAAGCTTGGAGCATGAAGCTGGAAAACTTCCATCCTCCATCTCCCAACTTCCAGCCAAAGAATACCAAAATACAAATATGTCAACATTAGAAAAAGCAAAACTGTGGTTAAGTGACACATTCGATAAAGAAACGAGAGATGCGGTTCAATTATTAATTGACAGCAATTCGCCTGATTTTGAAGACTCTTTTTACAGAGAGCTTGAATTCGGAACTGGAGGGATGAGAGGAATTATGGGAGTCGGAACCAATCGTTTAAATAAATATACGTTAGGTCAGGCTACACAGGGACTTGCGAATTACATGTTAAAGCAGTTTAAAGGGGAAGAAATCAGCGTAGCCATTGCTTACGATGTTCGAAATAACTCAAGAGAATTTGGGAAATTAGTGGCGGACGTTTTAACGGCAAACGGAATTAAAGTATTGCTTTTCAAGGATCACAGACCGACTCCGGAATTATCTTTCACAGTACGCGACAAAAAATGTAACGGAGGAATTGTACTGACTGCGTCTCACAATCCGCCGGAATACAATGGCTATAAAGTATACTGGAATGACGGAGCACAAATTGTTCCTCCTCATGATGAAGCGATTATAAATGAAGTTTATTCTGTAAAATTTGACGAAATTAAATTTAACGGAAATGATGCTTTAATTGAATGGATCGGAGAGGAGCAGGACGAAGTGTATATCGATGCCTGTATCGAAAACTCGACCTATCAGAATGTCGGTAAAGAAAACCTGAATATTGTTTTCACATCAATTCACGGTACAACCTATACAACCGTTCCTAAGGCACTTAAAAAAGCAGGTTTTAAGAAAATTGACCTGGTTACAGAGCAGATGATCCCGAGCGGAAATTTTCCAACGGTAAATTCTCCGAATCCTGAAGAGCCGGCGGCGTTGGAGATGGCGATGGATCTTGCAAAAATTACCAATGCTGACATTGTTATCGGAACAGATCCTGATGGCGACCGGTTAGGAATTGCAGTGAGAAATCTTGAGGGTGAAATGCAGTTGCTTAATGGAAATCAAACCAATACGATACTTACGTACTATATTCTGAATGAATGGAGAAAGCTTGATAAAATTACGGGCAAAGAGTTCATTGGCTCTACCATTGTAACCTCAGATATTTTCTTTGATATTGCTCAGAAATTCGGCGTGCAGTGTAAATCTGGTCTTACCGGATTCAAATGGATCGGAAAAATGATCCGTGATTTTGAGGGCAGAGAAAAATTTGTTTGTGGCGGTGAAGAAAGTTTCGGATTTATGACCGGAGATTTTGTAAGAGATAAAGATTCCTGCGGAAGTATTGTCCTGGCTTGTGAAATTGCGGCCTGGTGTAAAGCCAATGGCAGAACGATGTATCAATATCTTATCGAAATTTATCAGGAAACCGGAATGTATTATGAAGGATTGGTTAATCTGGTAAGAAAGGGCCGGGATGGTGCTGAAGAAATTCAGGAGATGATGAAAAACTTCCGTGAAAATCCTCCGAAAGAATTGGCCGGATCACTGGTGGAAGAAGTAAAAGACTTTAAAGAGCAAACCAATTTCATCGTTTCAAAAGGTGAAAAACAGGTTATGAATGATATTCCAAAATCAAACGTTTTGATCTACTATACTCAGGACGGTACAAAAGTTTGCGTAAGACCTTCAGGAACAGAGCCGAAAATTAAGTTTTATATTTCTGTGAAAGATTCAATTTCGTCTGAATCAGACTTCAGAGATAAATTAAAATCTCTGGATGAGAAAATTCAGGAGGTAAAAAAAGATCTTCAATTGACATAATATCATGAGTTATAAGTTTTGAGTTATGAATTATAAGTGACTTTGTTAATGGAAAAATAGTTTCTACTTGCAATAAAATTGTCATTCTTACAGAAAAGTTTGACGGTTTATAAATTCATCAGTGGAAACTTTCAAACAGTCAAAAGTCATAAATATGAAAGAATTAAACTCATCACTCATCATTAATACCTTATAACCATACTTAACATAATTCTAATAAAATAAAAATAAAGTGAAAGTTTCAAAATTAGCGGCGAACCTGATCGGTTCAGAAATTGTAAAAATTGGTAACGAAGTAAATGATTTAAAGGCAAAAGGAGCGGAAATTGCGAATCTTACCATTGGTGATTTGAATTCTAATATCTATCCGATTCCTGCAAAGTTAAAGGAAGAAATTCAGAAGGCTTATCAGAACAATCTGACGAATTATCCGCCTGCTAACGGGCTTTTATCTTTAAGAAAAGAAGTTTCTAAAGACCTGATGACAAGATGGAATTTAGACTACGCTCCTAATGATATTTTGATTACTGCTGGGTCAAGACCATTGATTTATGCTGTTTATAAAACCATTGTCGACGAAGGGGATAAAGTCGTTTACCCTACACCGTCATGGAATAATAATCACTATGCATACCTCACTTCGGCGGATGCAGTAGAAGTGAAAACAACTCCCGAAAACAATTTCCTTCCCACTGCAGACGATTTGAGACCTCATTTATCAGGAGCAGTTCTGGTAGCGCTTTGTTCACCACTGAATCCAACCGGAACCATGTTTACAGAAGAGCAGCTTTCCGAGATCTGCGAATTGATTTTAGAAGAAAATAAAAAAAGAGGAGAGGACGAAAAGCCATTGTATTTAATGTACGACCAAATTTATTCGAACCTTACTTTTGGAGCAAAACATGTAGATCCGGTGTCTCTTTTCCCTGAAATGAGAGATTACACCATTTATATTGATGGTATCTCCAAATGCCTTGCTGCAACAGGAGTCAGAGTAGGTTGGGGATTCGGTCCGGCTCATATTTTAGATAAAATGAAGGCGCTTTTAACACACGTTGGGGCCTGGGCACCAAAACCGGAGCAGGAAGCCACAGCCAAATACTATGAAAATCCTGACGATGTAAACACTTTCGTAGAAGATTTCAAAAATAAACTGGAAGCAAGCTTAAAAGTACTTCATAATGGAATCCAGGATTTAAAGGGTAAAGGGCTTGCGGTGAATAGTATCGAACCGATGGGCGCACTGTACCTGACCATCAAATTAGATTATATCGGAAAAACCAAACCTGACGGATCCGTTATTGAAAATTCTTCTGATTTGGTATTTTATTTAATTAATGAAGCGGGAGTGGCGTTAGTTCCTTTCTCAGCTTTTGGAGAAGAAAAATCCGAGCCCTGGTTCAGAGCTTCTGTCGGAGGTGTGGCCACAGAGGAAATTTCAGCCATGATGCCGAAATTGGAGAAGGCTTTGATTGCTCTAAAGTAACTTTTCTTACATAACTTAGATGCTTCGGATTTGTTTAAGCATGATCTTACTAAGCAACTGTTAAAATCAACAGATCGTATTAGGATTGTCATGCTGAGCGGAGTCGAAGCATTTTAATAAAACATTTTCTATTCACGAAAAAATGAAATTTCAAAAAAAATCTTTCATCGAAACAAAATCGTTGAGCTATTTAACAGTGGGAATTATCATTTTGGTTATCTTAAGTGTTTGGTTTTCAGGAATGGATTCTCACAGATCACTATTCCAAAATTCTATTGTTTCAACTTCAATTTTAGCCATTACTTTTTTCCTTTTCATTAGTTTAGGATTGTTCTATGGCATAAAATTAAAAGATAATATTGGGGTTATATTAAATTATGAAAGAATAAAGAAAGTTTCAGATAAAGGTCTAACAATTGACGGATTTAATTTTGAGCCCCCTATTCATGGAGACGGATTTGGAGGAATTATATTCTCAATTATTCTTTGGTTTATTTTTTCTGTACTTATTATGTTTTTAACATTCATATTGGGTGTTTTCTTTTGGGTTGTAATTTTAGTATTTACAGCTATGCTATATTGGATTTTTTTCCGAGCTTTGCGCTTTGTATTTAAAAATTCAAAACATTGTAAAGGAAATTTCTTTAAAAGCTTTGGTTTTGGTTTTCTTTATTCATTCCTGTATGTCTCATGGATTTACGGAATGATCTTTTTGATTAATTATTTAAATTAAAAAAATCATCATTAATATATTTTAAAATGAAGATTATAGCAGTTATTCCAGCACGTTATGAAGCCAGTCGCTTTCCGGCTAAGCTTATGCAAATGTTAGGCGAGAAAACCGTTATTATAACAACTTATCAGAACGTTGTGGAAACAGGTTTGTTTGATGAAGTTTTTGTAGCTACAGATTCAGAAATTATTTTTAATGAAATCGTAAACAACGGCGGAAAAGCAGTAATGACCGGACCACATGAAACAGGCAGTGACCGGATCGCAGAGGCGGTGCAAAATATTGACTGTGATATTGTGATTAACGTTCAGGGTGACGAACCTTTTTTAAAATTAGAACCTCTGCAACAATTAATTGACGTTTTTAAGGCGGATGAAAATCAGGAGATTTCATTAGCATCATTAAAAATCAGACTTACGGAAAAGGAAGAAATTGAAAACCCTAATAATGTAAAAGTTATCACGGATAATAATGGTTTCGCCCTATATTTCAGCCGTTCTGTAATTCCTTTTCACAGAGAAATTTCTTATCAGATCGATTATTTCAAGCATATCGGCGTGTACGCTTTCAGAAAGCATGCCTTATTACAATTTTCAAAACTGGAAATGAAGCCCTTGGAAATTTCTGAAAAAATAGAATGCATCCGTTATCTTGAATATGGCATGAAAATCAAGCTGATAGAAACTAATTTCATCGGAGTTGGTATCGATACTCCTGAAGATCTGGAGAAAGCCAGAAAGTTAATTTGAAAATTTTCAATTAGATCATTTGAAAATGTGATGTTAGCATTGTATTTTCAAATTGCTTCAATTTCAAATTTTCAAATTAAAAAAGCCTTATATTTGAATTATAAATTGAATTAATGAAGAAATTAGTCTTAGTATTTATCCTTTTATTTTCACAGTTATCTTTCGCTCAGACCGCAAAGGAAATTATAGATAAAAATATTGAACTTTCCGGAGGATTAACGAATTGGAAGTTGTTAAATTCAGTCTTATTACAGGGAAAAGTAATTTTAGGTATAAAAGACGAGTATCCTATCAAAATATTTCAGCAGCGTCCGAATCTTACCAAAACAGTGATTACCATTAACGGAAAAGACACTGCCATTGAAGGATATGACGGATCTAAAGGATATGCGATGAACTATGCCACTAATAAAGTTCAGGAATATCCGGATTATACAGCTGAAAGTTTTGATAATGATTTTATAGACTGGGAGAATAAAGGTTTCGAAGCGAAATATCTGGGGAAAGAAAAAATAGGAGATATCTACTGCCACAAAGTTGAACTTACAAAAAATGTAAATAAAAATATCTATTATTTCGACACAAAAAGTTTTATGCTTTTAAAAGAAATTAAAAAAGACGAGACGCTCATCTATTCAGATTATAAAAAAGTAGGGAATTTGGCGATGCCTTTCAGAATAGAATCGTCCAGTGCTAAAAAAGATGGTGATTATGTTATGTTAATCAATAGAATAGATATTAACAAAGTATTTCCGGCCAATACCTTTAAATTTTAAATGGCAGAACCGCTGCAAAATAAATAATCTAATATGAAAAAGATTTTTTTAGTAATGCTTTCATTTGTCGCTTTTTTACAAAGCTGCATGAATCAGAAAAGTGAAAATTCTAAAGCAAAAACCACCGAACTTATGGGAAAGACAATATACGATTTTAAAGTCGAAAGCCTTGACGGAAAGGAAATCAACTTTGCCGATTTTAAAGGAAAGAAAATTCTTATTGTCAATACGGCATCAGAATGTGGATTTACGCCCCAATATGCTGATCTTGAGAAGGTATCTGAAGAGTATAAGGATAAAGTGGTTGTAGTCGGATTCCCTGCTAACAATTTTGGAAGTCAGGAGCCGGGGACAAACACAGAGATCGGCGCTTTTTGTCAGAAAAATTATGGAGTCACTTTTCCCCTGGCTGCCAAAGTTTCTGTAAAGGGTGATGACACCGCTCCGATCTTTAAATACTTAACCGAAAAAGAACTGAATGGCGTAAAAAATACAACTATTCTCTGGAATTTTACAAAATTCCTGGTTGATGAAAACGGTAAACTGATCGATACTTTTGTGAGTACCACGAAACCCACGGACAACGCGATTACGAAGTATTTTAAGTAGAAAATAACAACAATATATTAATGTAACAATATAACAATATAACAATATAACAATATAACAATGTAAGAATGTATCAATGTATCATACTTTGAGTGGTCAATTAGTAAACTGTTATATTGTTACATTTATTAATCATTAGTTTTCTCCGCAAAAGAGAAAATATTTCCCAGCTTTATGCTTGAATAGCCATTGCTTTTTATCTTTGAAGAATTAACCATTGCTGTGGCTAAAATGTGTGTCGGTAATGGTTTCTGACTTTCTAGTAAGCCTATTTTATTCGCGAATTTTATAATTCTGCTTCCCAAAACTTCCCCGGTCCGGTCAGAATCTTTCCTTTCCAGCATTCCGGGTTTAAAAATGGTGATTTTATTGAAATGCAGCTGCTTTACGGCTTCTTCCAGTTCTCCCTTCATTTTTGAATAAAAAATTTTTGATCTTGGATTAGCTCCATAGGAAGACACTAAAATATAATCTTCTACCTCATTTTCTCTGGCAGCCTTTGCAAACTGATACTGATAATCAAAATCAACCTTTCTCTGGGCTCCCTTACTTCCTGCGGTTTTCAGGGTGGTTCCGAGACAGGAAAATGCAACATCACCTTTTACCAGAGACCTCCATTCCTCAGGTTTTTCAAAATCTACGATGTGAACTTTAAGTTTATCATTTTGAATATCAATAGGTTTTCTTATAAAAACATTAATTTCCTCAAAATCTTTATCGTCGAGTAGCTGATTGACCAGATCTTTTCCTGTAGCGCCTGTAGCACCGATTACGAGAGCTTTCATAATAATGTCATTTATGTGATGTTTGTTTCTTAAATTTACTAAATTTGAATTAAAGTAAAAAATATTATTGATTATCAATTACTCATCACCTGTTTAAAGTATGGATGCCAACGAAATTTTAGATTATTGTCTTGCTAAAAAAGGAGTTACAGAAAGTTTCCCTTTTGACAATGAAACTCTTGTAATGAAAGTCGGAACAAAAATGTTTTTATTGATGGCTTTGGAAAAACAGCCTTTAAGTATTAATGTGAAAACCGATCCGGAATGGAGCGCAGAACTTCGTGAGCAATACCCCCAGATTACAGGTGCCTATCACATGAACAAAATACACTGGAACGCAGTGATGACAGATGGTTTAAAAAGAGATTTAGTTTTTAAAATGATCGATCAGTCGTATGAATTGGTATTTAATTCATTAACGAAAAAAGCAAAAGAAGAGATTTTAAGTACTTAATAATGTAATTGAAGGTTTTACATCATAATTAAAAGTAATTATTTATTTTTTTAAAAGTCAAATTCTCCAGTTAATCTTTTATCCTCGTCCAGCCTTTCAACCAGTTTTTCAATACCTTCAAATTTAATTTCGTCGTGAAGAAACGCTCTGAATTTTACGGTGATTTCTTCATCATAAATGTCACCTTCAAAATCCAGGATATACACTTCTACGGTTAATTTTTCTCCGTTTACGGTGGGGTTTGTTCCGATGCTCAGCATGCCTCTGTACTGCTGACCTCTGACAGTGACTTCCACAATGTAAGCTCCTTTTTTAGGCAAAAGCTTAATAGACTCTGTCTCAATATTGGCCGTTGGATATCCGATGGTGCGCCCGATTTTCTTTCCGTGAACAACAGTTCCGGAAACAGAGTACGGGTATCCCAGCATCTCGTTGGCTTCCTGAATATGACCTGCTAAAATGGCGTTACGGATTTTGGTAGAGCTGATATTGTTTTCATGGATATTAATAGCCTCCATCTGTTCAACCTCAAAGTCCAGTTCTTTGGATAATTTCTGAAGCAGTTCAAAGTTTCCGCTTTTATTTTTTCCGAAAGAATGGTCGTAGCCAATGATTAAATATTTTACGTGAAGCTGACCCACTAAAATCTGACGCACAAACTCTTCTCCCGTTAAGTTCCTGAATTCTTCATCAAATTCTTTTAAAAATAAATTTCCGATATTATATTTTTCCATCAGAAATTTTTTCTCATCGATCGTATTAAGAAGTTTAAGATTTTCATTTGGGTTAAAAACAAATCTCGGGTGAGGCCAGAAAGTAAGTACGCCAGTCTCCAGGCTGTTTTCAGAACCTACTTTTATTAATTCATCAATAATACTTTTATGACCGAGATGCACTCCGTCAAACATTCCTAAAGACAGTGCTAAAGGCTTTTGTGAAGTATAATCTTTAAAATTCCTGAAAACTTTCAAAATGAAAAAATTTTGACTGCAAATATAGGTATAATGTAGCAATCTGTCAATATTACACCATGTCAATATTTTAACCAGACATTATTTGTTATACTCCAAAATGACAGACCGGGACATTAATAGAAAAGTATGATAAAAATCTTTTTTTTAGCAATTGCGGGTTAATGAAGAATCATTATATTTGCACCAAGAAAAAATTTAGCAATGGCAAACCAAATTAAAGGTAAAATTTCTCAAATTATTGGTCCGGTAATCGACGTTGTCTTCAGTGATCTGGAAGCAGTTCCAGCGATCTATGATGCATTGGAAATTACAAAAGAAAACGGTGAAAAAGTAGTTTTAGAGGTAGAACAGCATATTGGCGAAGATACAGTAAGATGTATCGCAATGGACGCTACTGATGGTCTTAAAAGAGGGCAGGAGGTAATCGGATACGGAAATCCTATTACCATGCCGATCGGTGAGGCTGTAAACGGAAGACTTTTCAACGTAGTTGGGGATGCTATCGACGGACTTCAAAATATTTCTAAGGAAGGTGGTCTGCCTATTCACAGACCGGCTCCGAAATTTGATCAACTTTCAACTTCTGCGGAAGTTTTATTTACAGGTATTAAAGTAATCGACTTAGTGGAGCCTTACGCAAAAGGAGGTAAAATTGGTTTGTTCGGTGGTGCCGGAGTAGGTAAAACAGTATTGATCCAGGAGTTGATTAACAATATTGCAAAAGGACACGGAGGTCTTTCGGTTTTTGCCGGAGTAGGTGAAAGAACGAGAGAAGGAAATGACCTTTTAAGAGAAATGCTGGAATCAGGTATTATCAAGTATGGTGATGATTTCATGCATTCTATGGAAAACGGAGGCTGGGATCTTTCTAAAGTAGATTTGGAAGCGATGAAAGATTCAAAAGCAGCATTCGTTTTCGGACAGATGAACGAGCCACCTGGTGCAAGAGCGAGAGTAGCACTTTCGGGTCTTACATTAGCAGAGTACTACAGAGACGGAGGTGAAAGCGGACAGGGTAGAGACGTACTTTTCTTCGTAGATAACATCTTCCGTTTTACACAGGCAGGTTCTGAGGTATCTGCACTTTTGGGCCGTATGCCATCTGCGGTAGGTTACCAGCCGACATTGGCATCTGAAATGGGTGCGATGCAGGAAAGAATTACTTCCACTAAAAACGGTTCAATTACTTCTGTACAGGCGGTTTACGTACCTGCGGATGACTTAACTGACCCGGCTCCTGCAACAACGTTTGCTCACTTGGATGCGACAACAGTACTAGACAGAAAAATTGCTTCGCTGGGTATTTATCCGGCAGTAGATCCATTGGCTTCTACTTCAAGAATCCTTGCTCCGGAAATCATCGGTGAAGAACATTATAACTGTGCTCAGAGAGTAAAAGAAATTCTTCAGAGATACAAAGCACTTCAGGATATCATCGCCATTCTTGGTATGGAGGAACTTTCTGAAGAAGATAAATCAGTAGTTTACCGTGCCAGAAAAGTTCAGAGATTCCTATCTCAGCCGTTCCACGTAGCAGAACAGTTTACAGGGATTCCAGGATCATTGGTAGATATCAAAGATACCATCAAAGGATTCAACATGATCATGGACGGTGAATTAGACCACTTACCGGAAGCAGCTTTCAACCTTAAAGGAACCATCGAGGAAGCTATCGCGGCCGGACAAAAAATGTTAGCTGATAACGCTTAAGAAAATTTTAAATGTTAAATTTTAGATTTTAGATTGAAAAATCATTTAAAATTTAAAATCTATAATCTAATTCATAAAAAAATGAATATAAAAATTTTAACACCAGAGTACGTAGTTTTTGAAGGGGAAGTAGAATCTGTATTGTTGCCTGGAAAGAATGGTGAATTCCACATCATGAAAAATCACGCAGGAGTCGTTTCTTCTTTAACCGGTGGTAAAGTGAAGCTTTTTGCTAAATCTGTTGATGAAGCTTATGCTAAAAACTTAACTAAAGAAAATGAGAAAGATTCAGTTTTTTCTTATTCTATCAAAAGCGGTGTTGTAGAATTTAATCATAATAAAGGAATCATCCTTTGTGAATAATTAAATGATAAGCTAAATATATTTTCAAGAAAGTGTAACTTTGTTACACTTTTTTTATGCCTGTAAAAATCTGATTGTATGAGGAACAGTATCATCATGTTGTTTACATTTATAAGCGTTTTCTGTAATTCCCAGTTGATCAAAACCAAAAGAGGTATCGTAAGCCTCGACGGGGTGCATGTGGCAAAGATCTCCAGCAAATCAAATGTATATACTTTTATGGATTTAAAGGAAACCCCGATATATACTATAGAATTTGTTGATAAAAGTATTGTAGATTCAGTCCGCGACAGTTATATTAAACTCAACAGGGTATACAACCGCGATAAGGTCTTAGAGCTCGATTATATTTCTCCTTCTGCATTTTCAGGAGAAGAAAAGTCGGCTGTTTATACCTGCATTAAAGCACTTAAAATTATTGATAATAAAGGGATTAATATCAGGTCACTGGACGAACTTTTCAAAAATGTTCCCAAACGGAAACTTGATGCAAAAACAAAAGAAGCATATACCACCCGTAGTAAGATTGATAAAATGAATATTACGGTAAATAATGTAGGTGAGATTTTAAGTAATGGTAAACCTGTAGGATATTTTACCAATCTGCCGGTAAGCTTCGGATCTGACAATACTATTTCTGAAAAAACATTTGTTGATATTGAAATATATGATGCCAACAGCAAATATATCGGAAAATATAGTACCACCACCAAGCAACTGAAGACCGCGGGCGGTAAAACATTTACCATCTATAAAGAATTATCCGGAAGAGCGTCCCTTTTAAAGTTTCCTACCTATCAGGCCATTGCGGAAAGAATGGCAATAATGGATCCCAATTTCATTAAAATTCAGGAAAAAGTAATTGTTGGAGAGGTTGTTAAAGATACTGCCCCGAAATAAGACATTGCCTGTATTGTAAAGGTATTAAGAATACAGGCAATATTTTTATTATTATTTTAACAGGTTTTTTAATTTTTTTTCCAAACCGTCTCCCCGGATTTCATCTCCTGATGACACAATGGTTCCATCCTGGGCAATCAGAAACCCGGCAGGAATACCATCTACGCCATAAGCAGTAGCGCAATTTCCTTTAAAAGCCTGTATATCAACGGTGTTATACCAAGGTGTGTTCTCTTCTTTCATAGCTTTAAGCCAACTGTTCATCTTATCATCTAAAGACACCGCATAAATTTCAAAGCCCTTTTTATGATATTTTTCGTAGGCTTTCTGTTGGTACGGAAATTCTGCACGACAGGGGGAGCACCAGGAAGCCCAAAAATCCAGCAGGGTATATTTATTTTTACTGATAATTTCTGAAAGCTTAATTTTTTTTCCATCTGCTGTTGTAGCTTCAATATCTTTAAAAGGATTGCCTGTAGCTACTGTCTGCGCCTGTTCCTGCTGTTTCTGTTCCTCAAGATACATGTTTCTAAGTTTTGTAATGCTTATATCTTTTCCAATCTCTTTTTCATATGTATCTAATAAGGCTATACGATTCTCAATAGAGTATTCAGGCGCAGCATCATAATAATTGTTTAGTGTAAATACTTTCGCCAGTACAGGATAATGACGGGTTAATATATTTTTCTGATATTGACCCTGGATAGCCATCAGTTTCGTTAGGATTCTTTCATACTGTGCCAAAACAGAGTCTTGTGACTTTTTCATTTTTTTTGCTTCAAATCTGTCATACAGATCACTTAATTCTCTAGATTTTTTAAAATTATCCCGGAAATTTTCCATGTAAGTGAATCCATATACTATTTCGTTCAGCTTTCCACCTTTTACCATAAAAGCTTTATCACCTAATGTTGCCTGAAATGTGCCGTTTTCCAAAATAAACTCCGCTCTGCTATTTCCGGCTGTGACCATAGCAATCTCAGGATGCTTCATGTGTCCTTTGATAATAAATTTACCGTTAATAATATCCACACTGTCTGCCGGATAGCCCATATCATTCATTAAATATGCCTTTTTCGGAGTTTCTTTCATCTCTGTGATTGTTCCATTAATGGTAAAGCCCTGTTCATCTGCATTTTTACAGGATAGAATAAACAACAGTACTGCAATAGGCAGTATTCTCCAGAAGTACCATTTTCTCTTCATTTCATTTTTCATACTTGTATATTTTAATTATTAAATATCGATAGACAAACTTATTATTTTCTTTAATACGAGCTCAGAAATTATGATCAACGCATCTATTTTGATGATGAAGTGCATTTGTCATTTCTTTTTGGTATTTAAAATTAAAATATTGTATTTTGGATCTGAAAAATTACACAATGAATGAAAAAACAAAATGGCAAATTGAAAAATATACCTATGAAATTATCTTTGTCATTACAGTATTTCTACTCGCAGGTTTATATCAATGGATCGCATTAAACAGCGCCGGCTTTTTTTTCCCGGCTGTTGTATTCTTTTTTATCATTTATCTGCAGGCTCAGCTTTTCAGAATCATCGTTTTTCCACTATTCAGAAACAAAAAATATCTGAAGGTTATTATCATGACAGTGGTATATTTAAGTATTGTCATATCCATATTCTATATCCTCTGTCATTTTTGGTTAAATCATGAATTTCATCTCGGTAAAAGGAAATCAATGAAATTTATAATTTATCATGTCGCCACCTGCTGCATCAGTACCATCATACTCATGTGCCTTTTATTTATCCGGCAATACTACGGGGAAATGGAAAAAAGAAACAAAGATCAGCTGTTGCTTAGAGAAATAAAGGTTAAATTACTGCATGCTCAGCTGAACCCGCATTTCTTCTTTAATATGTTTAATAATCTCTATGGGGTGAGCTTAACAGATCCGGATAAAATTCCTGATCTGATTCTGAAACTTTCCCATCTTATGAGATATCCGCTCGAAAACGGTGATAAACGGTTTGTAAACTTGAAAGATGAAGTAGAATATATCGAAAGCTATATCGAAATGGAACGGGTACGAGTAGGAAAACGTTGCCAGATTACATTGTCATTACCTCCGGACACGAAACTTCTTTCCAATTATCAGATTGCGCCGCTATTATTAATCACACTCGTTGAAAATGCCTTTAAACATAGCTATGGATCTGCAGGAACCTGGTTTATTCAGCTTCAATTTATGCTTACCGGAAATGAATTCAGTATGCAGATAATCAATTCTGTATCAGAAAATGATACCGGTAAGCAGTCTTTTGGGATGGGCCTTTCCATTATTCGTAAAAGGCTATCGTTATTATACTCAGATAAATATACTCTGGGAAGCTACCTGTCAGACGGTGAGTATCAGACAAAATTAACCCTCCAATTAAATGCATTATGATTGCCGGTAGACCTTTAAATTGTATTATTATTGATGACGAAGAGGGTGCTCATCTTGTGATCGGACATCATCTGAAGGGATTGGAAGTTGTAAAATTATGTGGTAATTTTTTCGGTGCTAAAGAAGCATTAGAATATATCTATACCAATTCTGTTGACCTGATATTTCTGGACATCAATATGCCCGGATTCAGCGGTATTGAAATGTTGGCTGCTATGACAAAACCGCCATTGGTCATACTGACAACTGCCTACAGCGAATTTGCACTGCAAAGCTATGATTATCAGGTAGTAGATTATTTAATTAAGCCTGTTTCTTTACCAAGATTTCTGGTTGCTATCGATAAAGCTCTGGCCTTATTTGAAATAAAGAAGATTCATAGTGATGATAAAGCTGATGCGCCATCAGAATTAATCACTCTGAAAGTTGATGGAGATTACCTCAGGATAGATCCTTCCGAAATTGAATATATACAGAGTTGGGGGAATTACGTCAAAGTATTTATAAAAGGAAGTTTTGTCCTTGCTTCTATTACGACCCATGAGTTGGAGAAAAAGCTGGATGCCACAAAATTTATCCGGATTCACAAATCATATATTGTCGCATGGGATCAGGTCCGGAAAGTAAAGGGTAATCAGGTATATTTATTGCGGGAAAATTCTCTTCCTATCGGAAAAACATTTCGTAAGCAGCTCATGGAAAGATTGAAATAATATGATTCAAAACTAAAGACTCAAGATCACCCCATTTTCCTTCAGCTGTTGGATCGGTTTAGAAAACCAGAACAGCTCAAAATTTTCAAAATTTTCTTCAAAATCAGTCTTTAACTGCTGGAGCGTAATTTTCTTTGTCTGGTCCGTAAAACTCTTTTCCAACATGGTCATTAGCCAACCGGCGTGCTCCTGGTCCAAATCTACACTCACAATATTAGTTTTTAAGTGGATTGTAATTCTCGTGTACGGGTAATTATACTTCTTTTTATTTTTTACGCGATTCTCAGCGATTACGTTTTTGGTTAAAAAGATGATTTTTGAACTTCCTTTAAATGTAAAATCATTATCTTCCAGTAAAGCGTCATGAATGTAATCCGGATGAACCGTAGTTCCGGGAATTTTGAAATCAAACCACTCCTGGAGGGGCAGCTCGAAATTAATTCCGTGCATATAATTAAACAGTGATTTTTTTAATCCGAAACTGAACTGGCTGTGGTCGATTCCTGTTATATCTATAAAGTCGATATCATTGTTGGCAAATAAAACTTCATTTTCGACCGGAGTCACTCCAAATTCTTCAGGATTTATTCCTACGGGGGAGTGTGCTGTCATCGCAAACTGATGCCAGAAACCACTTTGTAAGATCCCCATTTCAAATAATTGCCGGACCATTTCCAGAGAGTCGATGGTTTCCTGCACCGTCTGTGTCGGATAGCCGTACATTAAATAGGCATGAACCATAATTCCGGATTCCGTAAAATTGCGGGTCACCTTTGCAACCTGGTCTACAGAAACTCCTTTATCAATTAATTTTAAAAGACGGTCACTTGCTACTTCGAGACCACCGGAAACTGCAACGCAACCGGAAAGTTTCAATAAAAAGCACAGGTCCCGGGTGAAGCTTTTTTCAAAACGGATATTGGTCCACCAGGTGACCACAATATTTCTCCTTAAAATTTCCAAAGCCACTTCACGCATCAAAGCAGGAGGTGCCGCTTCATCTACGAAGTGAAATCCTGTTTCACCGGTGGTGAGGATCAGTTCCTCCATTCTGTCTACCAGGATTCTTGCGGAAACAGGTTCATAGATTTTAATATAATCTAACGAAATATCACAGAATGTACATTTTCCCCAATAGCAGCCATGGGCCATCGTCAGCTTATTCCATCTTCCGTCGCTCCATAGGCTGTGCATCGGATTGGCAATTTCAATGACGGAAACATATTGGTCCAAATGTAAATCGGTGTAATCGGGTGTTCCGACTTCTGCCTGCTTATAATCCTGTCGTTTGGAATTGTTTTTATACGTAACTTTATGGTCTTCAATAAGAAATGTTCTTTTAAAATAAGATTCATCGCCTTGCCCGGGATGACAGATGTTTTCATACAGCAATTCAATCGGAAGTTCCCCGTCATCTAAAGTAATAAAATCGAAAAATTCAAATACTCTTTCATCTTTTACTTCCCTTAATTCTGTATTTGGAAAACCTCCACCCATAGCAGTTTTAAGGTGAGGATAATTTTCTTTGATAAATTTTGCACATCGGAAAGCCGAGTAAAGATTCCCAGGAAAAGGGATAGAGAAACAAACCAGCTTAGGCTGTACTTCCTCTAATTTTTGCTGAAGAATCTTCAAAGTAATTTCATCAGTAAAAGTCTGACTTTCCGATAACTTTGCATATAACTCATCAAAGGAATTCGCACTTTTCCCTAATCGCTCAGCGTATCTGCTGAACCCAAAATCCGGATCAATATTTTCAATAATATAATCTGACAGATCTTCTAAATATAAAGTGGCCAGATGTTTGGCTTTATCCTGTAATCCCATGTTGCCGAAAGCAAATTCCATATCATCCAGGTGGTTAAATCTTGATGCTTCCGGTAGAAAATTCATGGAACAGATTTGCCGGGCGAGGGTAGGGTTTTTTCCCTGTAAAAAAGAAACAACCTGAAATATATTCATTTCTCAGTGTGAAAATTCTTTGGGAATTTTCTGAAACATTCTGAATAACTATTTCTATGTCAAAAATTTTCTGAATTCCCTCTTTTGAAAATAATTGAAGAATCACTTCGATTCCTAAATCAACCTGATAGCTTGAAATATTTTTTATATTCAAAAAACCTTTGATATACGCTGTCGCAGGATAAGGAGTATTGAGTTGGGTAAAGGGCGGAGTGATAAGAAGCAGATCTTTCAACAGAGAAGTTTTATAATTATTTAAAAAGAGTTTCATCAAAACCCGGTGTCAAAGATATAAATTTTTCAGCTATTTGCCATTTTCATACAATTTGTTTTACTTTTTTAATAAAATATTTTGTTCAGTACGCCGATCGAAGTATGGCTTTAAAACTGTCTGCTGACGGTTGTTTCCCGAATTTTACCAATACACTGAATTATTAAATAATTATTGCTGGTGACAGACCACCTGAAAATATGACTGGAAACTCACGAATGAAGAGAAAAAAAATAAGTACTTACACCGTAAAAAAAGCCAGTACTGTAATCAATGGTGAAAATATCTCTGTGTGGTACACTGAAGAATTACCGGTAAAAGAAGGTCCGGAAGACTATTACGGACTGCCGGGATTAATTATTGAGGCCAGTTCAGAAAATAAAACCTTTCTTGCAGTCGCCATCAATAGGAAAGATACTGCATTTAATATTACCAAGCCTTCACGTGGAGAACCTATCAGTAAAGACCAATATGATCATCTGGTGAGTGAAACCATCAACCGGCTTAAACAGCAGGGAATGGGACGACCTCCGGCAAACTAATATAAAAAGAAAGAGACTGTTTTGATGACAGTCTCTTTCTTTTTATTATAAAGGTTTAAAACTTAAACCCTGTTCTTCCAATAGTTTTTGTTCCTGCTCTTTATAATAGCCATTGACTAATTTATCGTGAATGGCTTCAAACGCTGCCAGCGTCTCATTAATCTCAGAATCCGTATGAGATGCTGTTGGGATTAATCTCAACAAAATCATTCCCTTAGGAATTACCGGATATACAACGACAGAGGTGAAAATTCCGTAGATTTCCCTCAAATCTTTTACCAGAAGAGTAGCTTCCACAGGAGTACCCTGCATCATAACCGGAGTTACACAAGTATTGGTATCACCAATATTGAATCCTCTTTCCTTAAGCCCGTTCTGTAATTTGTAGGTGTTTTCCCAAAGCTTTGCTTTAATTTCCGGTCTTGATCTCAATAATTCCAACCTCTTTAAACCGCCAATTACCATTGGCATTGTTAGAGACTTGGCAAAGATCTGAGATCGCAGGTTGAATTTCAGATATCGGATAATATCTTTCTCACCGGCTAAAAACGCTCCGAAACCAGCCATTGATTTTGCAAAGGTAGAAAAATATACATCAATCTGATCCATACAGTTCTGCTCCTCACCAACACCTGCACCTGTTTCTCCTAAGGTCCCGAATCCGTGAGCATCATCCACTAAAAGTCTGAAGCTGTATTTTTCTTTTAAGGCGCAGATTTCTTTAATTTTTCCCTGCTGACCTCTCATTCCGAAAACTCCTTCGGTGATTACTAAAATCCCACCGCCGTTTTCTTCCGCTACTTTCGTTGCTCTCTGAAGATTTTTTTCAAGACTTTCGATGTCGTTATGTCTGTAGGTGAATCTTTTTCCTGCGTGCAGTCTTACACCATCTACAATACAGGCATGAGAGTCCACATCATAAACGATCACATCATTTCTGCTTACCAAAGCATCAATGGTAGATACCATTCCCTGGTATCCGAAGTTCAATAAATATGCTGAATCTTTTTTTACGAAATCTGCCAATTCTCTTTCCAACTGTAAATGCTGATGCGTTTCACCGGACATGGCTCTAGCTCCCATAGGATAGAACATTCCGAATTCTGCAGCAGCTTTGGCATCGGCTTCAATGACTTCAGGATGATTACATAATCCCAGATAATCATTGGCACTCCAGAAAATTACTTCTCTTCCTTGAAACTGCATTCTCGGGCCGATAGGTCCCTCTAATTTTGGGAAAATAAAATAACCTTCACCATAATCTGCAAATTGTCCAAGGGGTCCCGGATTTTCTTTTATTCTTTCAAAAATATCCAACATTTTTCTAGTAATTTTTAAGTGAAAAAGCCTTTTATGGTCTACAAAAAAGGCTTGATTTGTATCGTGATTTAATTAATTCTATTTAATAAATTCTGTCTTGAAAACCTCATCGTAATTGTGTACACAGTTATTGACAAAACCCTGTTCGGCCATCCATTTGTCACTGTACACTTTCGTAATATATCTTGATCCGTGATCCGGATAAATCAAAACAATCATATCATTCTCCGCGAATGGATGAGACTGTGCGTACTGAATAAGTCCCTGGGTTACGGCTCCTGTTGTATAACCGCCCATAATTGCTTCTTTCAGGGCAATCTCACGGGTTCTGTAGGCTGACATTTCATCATTTACCCTGACAAATTCATCCACTTTATCAAAAAGAAGGGCAGAAGGGATTAAATTTTTTCCCATTCCTTCAATCTGATATGGGTGCACATCCTCTTTATGAATCTCGCCTGTTTCATGATAGCTTTTAAGAATCGATCCGTCTGCATCTACTCCGATGATTTTGATGTCCGGATTTTTCTCTTTCAAAAACTTTGCTGATCCCGATAAGGTTCCACCAGTTCCAGTACAGGCAAAAAGGTGAGTGATCTTCCCATGGGTCTGTTCCCAAATTTCAGGACCGGTAGTTTGGTAGTGTGCATCAATATTTAGTTCGTTAAAATACTGATTGATGTAAACTGAATTTGGTGTTTCTGAGGCGATCCTCTTAGCAACTTCATAATATGATCTGGGGTCATCTGCCGGCACATTGGCAGGACAAATATATACCGTAGCACCTAATGCTTTAAGGTAGGCAATTTTCTCGGGTTTGGTTTTATCACTTACCGCAAGGATACACTTATATCCTTTAATAATGCAAACCATTGCAATTGAAAATCCTGTGTTCCCTGAAGTAGTCTCTACAACTACGGAATCTTCTTTTAATAAACCTTTTTTCTCAGCGTTGTCTATAATATGAAGGGCGATTCTGTCTTTGGTGGAATGTCCAGGATTATATGATTCTAACTTGGCGTAAACGGTTGCAGGAATATCTTTTGTAACAGTATTTAGCTTCACCATTGGAGTGTTCCCAATTAGGCCAAGGATATTATCGTAAACATTACTCATTATTTGTTATTTTTCAATAAAAATCTGACCGCAAAAATACAAAAAAATAAATAATTACTAAACTTTTGTTTTAGATGTAAGCGATGAATCTTAAAATTTATTTTTTTCATGCAATCTCAGGACCGAAAGTTTTCAAAAAACGCGCCAAATTTTTTAAATTTTGTTAAAAACACCATGAAGTAAGATAAAAGCCTTATTTTCGCGTAATTGATATTAATACTATGAAAAATTGGACTTTCAGGCAATGGAACACCGTCGTAGGATGGGTGGTGTTTGTCATTGCATTTTTCACGTACTTGTCCACCATTGAACCCAATTTCAGTTTTTGGGATTGTGGCGAGTATATCTCTTCTGCGGTAAAATTGGAAGTAACGCATGCTCCGGGAGCAGCTTTGTTTCAGATTGTGGGTGCTGTAGCAGCCATTTTTGCTTTAGGGAAGGGTGAAAATTATTCTGTGGTGATCAATGCGATGTCTGCATTGTTCAGCGCACTTACGATCTTGTTTCTGTTCTGGACGATCACTCATTTCGTGAGAAGACTTTTAAACAAAGATTTCGAAGATGTTACGAAGCATCAGGAAATCTCAATTCTCTTTGCCGGAGTAGTGGGGGCATTATGCTTCACATTCTCTGATACCTTTTGGTTTTCGGCAGTGGAGGGTGAAGTTTATTCGATGGCCTCTATGTTTATTGCCCTTCTGGTCTGGCTGATTACCAAGTGGGAAAATGAATATAACGCGCCGGACAGTGAAAGGTGGATTATTCTTATTTTCTTTATCCTCGGATTATCAGTAGGAGTTCATATGATGTGTATGCTGGCCATTCCTGCGGTTTGTCTGGTATATTATGCCAGAAACTACACCTTTACGTGGAAGAATTTTATCTGGGCCAATCTTATTACCCTGTTTATTTTAGCAATGGTTTTCAAATTTATCTTCCCGTTCATCATGACGATGTTTGGCAAGCTTGAGATCTTCTTTGTTAATGGGTTGAACTTACCTTTCCACTCAGGGACTATTGTTGCCTTTATCATTATGGTGGCGATCTGCTATTTCATTATTAAATATGCCAGGAAAGTACAGAAAAAAGTCTATCAGACGGTAGCACTTTCCCTTGTTTATATGATTATCGGTTTTTCATGCTGGATGGTCATTCCGATCCGTGCGAATGCAAATCCTCCGATGAACTTAAATGATCCTGATAATGCCATCGGGATGCTGGATTACTATAACAGAGTACAGTATGGAGATTGGCCTACAGTATACGGTCAGAATTACACTGCCTTTCTGGATGCCAATGGAATTGAAAAAAATGAGGACGGAAGTTTCAGGACCGAAAAAACAGGAGAGGTTTACGAAAAAGATGAGAAAACAGGAAAATATCTGAAAACAAATGACCGATTCAATTATGTTTTCAGTAAATCTCAGGTAAGCTTTATGCCGAGAATGTTTAATGAAGATAAAAATGTAATGGCGAACTACATTTCGATGTATGGCGCTCCTGACTTTACCTTTAATTATGACAATGAAGATGTTGCGGATAATCCTCAGGCTAAACAGATTTTTGAGGAGCTCCGTGGAAAATACGAAGATAAATCCATTACAGCTGCGGATTACCTGAAGGTAAAGCCTTATAACCTTATTAAAGTTCAGAGGCCTTCTTTAGCTCAGAATATGGATTATTTCTTCACCTTCCAAAATGGATATTATTTTGTGAGGTACCTGATGTGGAACTTTGTCGGAAGACAGAATGATCTTGAAGGAAATATGGAAAGTACAAGAGGTAACTGGGTATCAGGATTTTCGTTCATTGATAATGCTTTGTGGGGAAATCAGGATAAAATGCCTGCCAAATTTCAGAATGAGAGTACGGTAAAGTTCTTCTTTTTACCGTTAATTTTAGGATTGATAGGATTTTTCTTCCAGCTGAACAGAGACTTTGGTAGGTTTTACGCTTTGTTATCACTATTCGTTTTAACGAGTGTAGGAATTGTTTTCTATACAGGAGTAAAGCCTTTTGAACCGAGAGAGAGAGATTATGCCATGGTAGGTTCATTTTACGCTTTCGCAATCTGGATCGGCCTGGGCGCAGGAGCTATTCTATGGTTTCTTCAGTCAAAGGTAAAATCAAACGCAGCCAATATCGTTGCCGGGGTTGTTTTACTTGGGGTACCTTTTATGATGGGTTTCCAGAATTACAATGTACATGACAGAAGCAACCGATATACGGCCTATGACTATGCTTATTCCATGTTGAAGTCATTACCAAAAGACGATATCCTTTTTGTATATGGCGATAACGATACCTATCCGGTTTGGGCCATTCAGGAGACTGAAAGATTCAGGGATGATGTGAAAGTAGTCAATTTTACATTGGCATCAACACCGTGGAATATTGACCAGGTAAAGAGAAAAACATACAATGCTAATGCAATTCCAAGCCAGCTGACTCATGATGATTACAGAGATGGAGTAAATGACCAGATCTACATGATGAAAAAGGATGACTGGGAGGGCGTGTTTTCTATGCTGAAAGAACAGGGAGCACCTGAAACTGAGTTTGCAGAGTTCAGAAAGTATCTTACTCAGGATTCCATGACATTAAAAGAAGCCATGAGCTTTATTAAGCAGAAATCTCCTGCGAAGGACGAACTGTTAAAGATGTATTTCGGAGAAGAAAAATATGAAAAGTATAATATTCTTCCGGTAACCAAATTCATTCTTCCTGTAAATAAAGATAATGCTTTAAAAGCCGGAATTATCACTCAGGCAGAGCTTTCAGGTACCGTGAATCAGATTATGATCAATTACAAAGGAAATACACTTTTTAAAAATAATCTTATTTTAATGGATCTTTTGGCGAATTTCGACTGGAAAAGGCCAATCAGCTTCTCATCAGGAGGGATCTATGACAGTGAGAATATTTTCTATCTGGACGAATATCTTCAGTTTGACGGCTTCAGTTACAGATTAATTCCTATTCATACCCCTCAGACTCCTGACGGTGAAATGGGAAGAGTAGATGCCAACTCATTATATAATGTCGTTAAAAACTTCAGATGGGGTAACTTTAAAGACCTGAATACTCATTTTGATGAAACAGCTACTTCTAACATCATGAGCTACAGAAGTTCGGCGAGCAGAGCTGCAGCAGCACTGGCTACGACAGGACAAAAAGCAAAAGCTGTTGAAGTGCTGGATCTTGCAGCCAGAGAAATTCCTGCTGAAAAATATAATGATCCCGCTCTCTAAGTTCAATGGTGTACGGATACATCGTTGCAGGACAGGAGCAGAAAGGTCTTCAGCTGGCAGAAGTTCTTAAAAAAGGAATTTTTGAAGAGTATGACTATTACGCAGGCCTCACAAGAGAAGAGCAGAACTATCTGAAAAGACAGATGAGATCTAAACCAATGGAATACTCGCTGGTCGTTTCAGCAGTTACAGATGCCTACAAAAGACTGGGCCAGAATGATAAGGCCTATGCTTATCTGGTAAAGTCCATTGAGCCGATCGATAAAAAGTTCAATGTTTTTGTGAAAGATCTTCAGCAGATGGGTAAAGATAAAGCCCTCAAAGAATCTGAAAACGTTCAGAAGATCACGCCATTCTACCAATATTTATTTGATATTATGGAGCCTTTTGATTCTACCTATTCGAAAGAAAAAGAAAGTCAGATTACCAATGCGATTATCAACGCCACTAAATAAAAACTAAACGGAACTTCGGTTCCGTTTTTTTATTGGGATTCAGGAATATTAGAATTATATTTGTGCAACATAAATAAGCACGATGGCTGAAACAAAAAACAACAAAATCCCAATGTATGCTGTAGTTCTTACAGTTCTTTTTAAACTTCTTTTTTTATTAACACACTATATTCAGGAGGATGCCTTCATTACCTGGCGTGTTGCCCAGAATCTCCTTGATTACGGCGTCATAGGTTTTAACGGCGATACGAAAATATCTGCATCCACAACGCATCTGTATGTCTTTGTTTCTTATTTCTTTAATCTGGTTTTCGGAAAAGAACATTTTATAGAACCTATTCTCATCTTCAATTCGGTTTTATTTACCATAGGAACCCTGTTTTTGTCTCATTTGGTATTGAAAAAACCATGGCATAAGGCACTATTTATATTTTTGATCGGAATACTTCCGCCTGCTATTAAAATATCCATTTTAGGAATGGAGTATGGGATTCTGTTCTTTTTAGAAATGGCCCTTTTATATTATGGCTTTAAAAAAGAAAAAAAGTGGGCACTGCTCCTGTTGCCGGTACTTATTCTGTTCACAAGGATCGATACGGTCATTTTCCTGGGAACCGTGTTTTTGGTTGACCTGTTCTGGACAAAGAAGATCCGGTGGAATTATGTGGTCGGAGGTATTTCAGCCGTTTTATTTACCGTTTCTTTCAACTGGTTCTATTTTGGAGAACTCGTTAATAATACGATTGTCGCTAAAAAGCTTCTGTACGATCACAATTTTACGTTTATGCAGAGTCTGGAGTATTTTGGAGTTAACTTCGGAAACTTTTGGGGAATGCTGAAGCTGCCGGGAGATTTTAACCCTCTCACCATCTTGCTTTTAATTTTCGAATTGCTTTGTTTTATTTACCTGATCCGCCAGCGGGAAAGAAGGAATTATTTTCTATGGATGATCTTCATGTTCGGATGGGTAAAACAACTTATTTTCCTGTCACAGAAGAGCCTTTTTGACTGGTATTACTGGGTTCCGCAATTACTGCTTTTTGTCCCTGTTTTAATTTTTGTGTTGGAACAGAAAGAAAAAAGAAATCTCTGGCTGTCTCTGCTGATCGTATTTTATATCGTCCCGATGCTCGCTTTCCAGACAGTACACTCAATTGCAACCGGAAACGGGGAATGGAATTACAGAAGAACAATAGGATTGTTTTTAAATCAGTATGAGAAAGATAAAAAACAATGGATCCTGTTGGAGCCTGCCGGATATGTTCCTTATTTTTCAGGATTGAAAACAATCGATGAAGTAGGACTCGTTGATAAAGAAGTTCAGTCTGAAATTAAAAAAGATAAAAAAAATTACTGGGTGAATACCGTTAAAAAGAGAAATCCCAAATATCTGCTTTCTTATGATGACCTGTTTGAACGGACAGATGCTGAATACTATAAAACGCATTATAAATTACTGAAAGAGTTCAGGATAAAAGATCATCTGAAAAGTGACCATAAAATTCTTCAGAAAATATATGTTTTGAAACCGTCCGGAACAGATTATAACCTTTATGAAAGAGTTGATTAATCGTTGAAAATAATAAACTTTTAACCAAAATAGGAGTGAATGATGTACTGTGCTTTTCTTAGAGGAGTGAATGTAAAAGGAACCAATATGAAAATGGCTGAAGTCGGCCAGGTTTTCAAAAATGCAGATATGGAGGAAGTAGCATCGGTTCTGGCTTCCGGAAATATTATTTTCTCATCGGATAGGACACCCGGTGAATTAAGACAAATTCTTGAAAAAGCAATGTCTGATCACTTTTCTTACGAAGCCTTCCTCTTTATCAAGTCGAAGGAAGAAATAGAAAATTTTTGGAACGGCAATCCGTTTGAAAGAAATAATGATTTTCATACCTATTCTTTTATCGGTAATGCGGGCGTTGAAAATACTTTAATGCAGGAATTTGAGAATTCTTTAAAAGCCGAAAATGAAGATGCCCAAATCGTAAATGAAATTTTCTACTGGCAGGTTCCGAAAGGGAGTACTTTAGATTCCGGTTTTGGGAAAATTTTAGGCAAAAAAAGTCTTAAAGATCAGTTCACCAGCAGAAACATCAATACGTTTGAAAAAATTTTAAAAAGGATGAATTGATGTAACTGGAATAATTTTCCTCTTAAGTGATCTGAATATTTCTATAGCTAGGAATAAGCTTATGTAACTGATGTGTTAAAGCGAATTCATCTGTCATACTGCAGAATTTTTAACACATAAGAATTTTGTAAGATGACTTTTGTACCGCACAGAAGAACACTTTAGTCTGTAAAAATCTTCGATTTTTCTTAACTGATGTAAATATTTTCAAAGTTTGGGATAAACTTATTTGACTAATGTGTTAAGGAGACTCATCTGTAATACTGTTGAATTTTTAACACATGAGAATTTTGTAAGATGACTTTTGTACCGCACAGAAGAACACTTTAGTCTGTAAAAATCTACGATTTTTCTTAACTGATCTAAATATTTTCAAAGTTTGGGATAAACTTATGTGACTAATGTTTTAAAGCAAATTCATCTGTAATACTGCAGAATTTTAACACATAAGAATTTTGTAAGATGACTTTTGTACCGCACAGAAGAACACTTTAGTCTGTAAAAATCTACGATTTTTCTTAAGTGATCTAAATATTTTCAAAGCTAGGAATAAGCTTATGTGACTAATGTGTTAAAGCAAATCCACCTGTAATACTGCAGAATTTTTAACACATAAGAATTTTGTAAGATGACTATTGTACCGCACAGAAGAACACTTTAGTCTGTAAAAATCTACGATTTTTTCTTATTTGATCTGAATATTTCTACAGCTAGGAATAAGCTTATGTGACTGATGTGTTAAAGCAAATTCATCTGTAATATTGTAGAATTTTAACACATAAGAATTTTGTAAGATGACTTTTGTACCGCACAGAAGAACACTTTAGTCTGTAAAAATCTACGATTTTTTCTTATGTGATCTGAATATTTTCAAAGTTTGGGATAAACTTATGTGACTGATGTGTTAAGGAAACTTACCTATAATACTGTAGAATTTTAGCACATAAAAATTTTGTAAGATGATTATTGTACCGCACAGAAGAACACCTTATTCTTTAAAAATCTACGATTTTTTCTTATTTGATCTAAATATTTTCAAAGCTAGGAATAAACTTATGTGACTGATGTGTTAAAGCAAATTTTATTGTAATGCTTTCAAAATTTGAACACCTTAAGAATTTGAACATGATTATATCATTTGTGGACAGGTGAGTATTCTGAAAACTGAATTCGGACAATGTCCAAAAGACGGCAGCTATCGTAACAATACGTATTAAAGCCATAAAATAATTTCCGGTTTTGAAACTTTATAAGTATTTTTACTGAACTTTTAATTTACAACAAAATGATTCAATATTTAGATAATATTCACCACAAAGATTCAAAAAACTTTTTTCTGATTGCCGGACCATGCATCATCGAAGGCGAAGATATGGCATTGAGAATTGCTGAAAAAGTGATTGAGCTGACCAACAAATATAATATTCCGTATATTTTTAAGGGAAGCTTCAAAAAAGCGAATAGAAGCAGGGTAGATTCATTTACAACCATTGGTGAAGAAAAATCTTTAGAAATTCTTAAAAAAGTAGGAGAGACGTTTAACATTCCTACCACTACAGATATTCATGAGAATGAGCATGCGGCTTTAGCAGCGCAGTATGTAGATGTTTTACAAATTCCTGCTTTCCTGGTACGTCAGACCGACCTTTTAGTCGCTGCAGCCCAGACGGGAAAATGTGTTACCCTGAAAAAAGGACAGTTTCTGTCTCCGGAATCAATGAAATTTGCGGTTCAGAAAATTACAGATTCTGAAAATCAGAAAGTAGCCATTATTGAGCGAGGAAATTCTTTCGGATATACTGATCTGGTAGTAGATTATAGAGGAATTCCTACCATGAGAGAATATGCTCCCGTAATTCTGGATGTTACCCATTCCTTACAGCAGCCCAATCAAAGCTCAGGAGTGACAGGAGGAAGGCCGGACCTGATCGAAACAGTAGCTAAAGCAGGAATCGCCGTAGGAGCAGACGGAATTTTTATTGAGACCCATCCAACGCCCGAAACAGCATTGTCGGATGGCGCCAATATGTTGAGACTGGATTTATTGGAAGATCTGTTACAAAAACTGACACGGATCAGAGAAGCTGTTTTATAAATTTTAATCAAATCATAGATACGACTGTTTAAATTTCTTTTTACTGGCACCAATAATTTACGGCTGTTTTATTTCTTTAGTAAATAATACACAAAGCCAGTAAGAATGGTAAAATCATTTTTAATAAATGTTAAATAAAGTTTAAATAAGTTAAAATAAAATGTATATATTCACGTTTGAAATTTTAAAACATTTCTTTTGAAAAAACTAGTTTTACCGCTGAGCCTTATGGTTCCCATGTTAGTGTTCTCTCAGGTTAAAAAGAGAGACACGACAAAAGTCACCGATATTGAGGAAGTTGTTTTCCAGAAAAAGATAATAGGAAAAACAACAGATCTTACCACAGTGAAGATTTCTGCAAAAGATGCAAAAAATGCAGCGACTATTTCGGGAGGTATCGAAGGCGTTCTTAAAACCCTTCCCTCTGTAAACTCAAATACCGAGCTTTCTTCACAATATATGGTGCGTGGCGGAAATTACGATGAAAATCTTATCTATATTAATGATATCGAAATATACAGACCGTTCCTGATCAGAAATTCACAACAGGAGGGTATGAGTATCATCAATCCGGATATGGTTTCAACAGTCAATTTCTCTGCAGGGGGCTTTGAACCCAGGTACGGAGATAAAATGTCTTCTGCACTGAATATCTATTACCGGGAGCCTGAAAAATTTGAACTTTCAGGAGAAGGCAGTTTAATCGGAGGAAGATTAACGACTGGTTTTGCCGGCGGAAAAACGAGTGATGACAAAAAAAGATTTACTGCTTTATTCTCCGGAAGATACAGGAATACTAATCTTGTTCTTAATACTTTAAAAGAAGACACCAACTTTAATCCTACCTATTGGGATTTCCAGACCTATTTAAACTACCACATCAGTCCTAAATTTTCACTTTCATTCGTCGGTTATTACTCTAAGAATGATTATGAAATGATTCCCAAAAGCCAGAGTGTAGATTTCGGAAGTCTGCAGAGACCGCTTAATCTTACGGTCTTTTACAACGGAAAAGAGGATGATAAGTATAAAAATATGATGGGAACTTTTTCCATGAATTATAAACCGTCTGATAAATGGAGATTTACATTAGACAGTTTTTCATATCAGAACAGGGAGAGAGAATATTATTCCATTGCTTCGGCATATATTTTACAGACTTTTGACCCCATTACCGGAGCACCGATCACCTCGTATGATACAGGAGGACAGATTGAGCATGCCAGAAATGATCTCTTTGTAAGAACCTACGGAACACAGTTCAGAGCACGTTTTTCACCTGATGTGAATACCGATATCGAATTGGGATTTAAGTATGAGAAGGAAAATTTGAAAGATCTGACCAATGAATGGAAACTGAAAGATTCTGCCGGATACAGCATGCCAAGACCGATCGATGATCCCAGATTCGGGACGCCGGGAGATCTTGACCTTCTGTACCATATTTCAGGGAACAATCATATTGAACCTACCAGAATGTCTGCTTATGCCCAGTATTCTAAAAAGTTTTTCTGGGGAACCAACAAAATATTTGTCAATGCAGGAGCCAGGGTTTCGAACTGGAGTTTTAATAAGGAAACCATTTTCTCCCCGAGATTCCAGGTAGCTGTAAAACCGGATTGGGATACCGATATGTTATTCCGACTTTCAGGAGGAGTATATTACCAGGCTCCTTTTTATAAAGAAATTAAAGATCTTGAAGGTAATTTTAACCAGAATATCAAATCGCAGCGTTCGCTACAGATGATTTTGGCCAATGATTATGAATTTGAGATGTACGACAGACCATTTAAATTAACAACGGAAGCATACTATAAAAAAATGGATGACCTCATTCCATACTATATGGATAATGTCAGAATCCGTTATTCAGGTAAAAATAATGCTTCAGGATATGCATACGGACTTGATACGCGACTATACGGAGAATTTGTTCCCGGAATAGACTCATGGTTGTCTGCAAGTTATGCAAGAGTTTACGAAAATATTGATGGGCGCGGGGATATTCCAAGACCTACGGACCAGAGGTTCAGATTTGCGATGTTCTACCAGGATTATATGCCTGCTTTCCCACAGATGCGGGTTAATTTAACCTTAGTTTATGCCATGGGACTGCCTACCGGAGCACCGGTTTTTACAGACCCTTACCAATACCAGAAAACATTACCATCTTATAAAAGAGTAGACCTGGGGCTGTCTTATGCATTTATAGATCCCAAAGAAAAAAATAAAGCCTATGGATTTTGGGGTAATTTTGATGAACTGACGCTGGGTGTTCAGGTTTTCAACGCCTTTAACATCAGGAATACGGTAGCCAATCAGTGGATCACAGATGCTAATACCAACCTTATGTATCCGGTTCCGGTTCGTCTCACAGGACGTTTCTTCAATGTAAAACTTGAATTTAAGATTAAATAGATTAAAAGTTCTTCAGTACCTGTAAATTGGCAAGGTCCGGAGAAAAGATTAAAATAAAAACTGAACTCCTGGGTATCTCAGGAGTTTGTTATTTTCTTAATTCTATAACAATAATACAGAATTCTGTAACATCTTTATTAAAGATATTTTTAACTTTGTCCCATCAATGAAAAAGATTCTGGCCATACTATTCTCTATTTTCTATTTCGGATTTTCTTCCGGAGCAGTTTTTAGCGTTCATTATTGTATGGAAGAATTGGTTTCAGTAAGCCAGAAAACGGATGACCTGTGTAGTAAATGTGGTGTCAAAACCAAGAAAGACTGTTGTAAAACAGAAATAAAAATTGTAAAAGTTGATGATTCCCAAAAATCAGATTTACTTAAAATTAATCTCTTACAACAGATCTCCGGGATTCGGAATCCAGAATCTTTCTTTACAGATACATCTTTTTCGGCAACCAGGTTTACCCGTATTCAAATTAACGGGCCTCCGGAAACACGTTCGGTTCCGATTTTTATCCATCATTGTAATTTTAGAATTTAGAATTCGTCAGTCGCTTGATTCCTTATTATTCAGGACGACATGATCTGTCGCGTATGCGCTCTTATTCAACAAATTCTTTATTAATTCTAAAATATAAAACAATGAAAAAGTATATCATTACAGCAGTTTTCTCTATATTCTCAATTATTTCATTATCAGCACAATCTAAAAAGGATGTGCAGGTTTCAAAGCTCTATGAAAATTATATTGCTGTAAAATCAGCTCTGGCTTCAGATGATGCGGATAAAACCTCCAAAGCAGCTGCGGAATTTATTAAAACGGCATCTTCAATCGATGTGAAATCTGTTTCTGAAGGTAATTTAAATATCCTTCGGAAAGATGCTACCGCCATTTCAGAAGCAAGAAGTATCAGTGCTCAGAGAGAATTTTTCTACAACCTCTCAGATAATATGATCGCAATGACGAAAGAATTTAAGCTTTCAGAAAAGCCGGTTTATATTCAGTATTGTCCGATGGCTGATGGAAACTGGCTAAGCGACGAATCAAAAATCGTGAATCCTTACTACGGAAAATCCATGCTTTCTTGTGGAAGTGTAAAATCTACGATCAACTAATTACAGACTAAAAAGTAGCAGAAATGTTCTGCAAATTATAAGCTGTACCGTTTAATGTACGTTGCTAATGATCCGTCAATAGAATGACTCTGTCACATCAGACAGTAAGTTCAAGCGCCGCTATGAAATAAAATTCCGGTAGTCCTTAGACAGTACAGCTTTGAAATAGAGATATTATGAAAAAATTAATGATGTTTCTTATGATTTCATTCTCTGTAATCAGTTTTTCACAAGTAGCAAAAACCTATTATACATGTCCCATGGATCCGGAAATTGTATCTTCAAAGCCCGGAGACTGCCCAAAATGCGGAATGATATTAAGGAAAAAAACGGTTGTCATACAGCAAAAGACTGTTACAAAACCGAGCGTGAAACCTACACCGAAAACAGAAATAAAATCAGCGGAAAAGAATACTAAAACAATAAATACATCGAAGGCCGGAAAAAAAGAAGGTCTTAAAAAACTGAAGAATCGCGCCGCATCCGGAACAATTAAGGCTGAACCGACTTCCCGGGACAAAATACCTGAAAAAACTCAGATCGTATCAAAATCTGATGTTCAGTCTCAAAAGTATAGCTGCCCGATGCATCCCGAGGTTGTTTCCGGTAAGCCCGGGAAATGCCCAAAATGCGGAATGGATTTAGTTGAAACTGAAAATAAGGCGACTCCGGTAGAAGCGCAGAATACTTTTTTAAAAAGAAATACAGAAAACGGAAAAATAAGCTTTGGAGGAAAAACGGTACGTTATGATTTATATGTAAAAGATACGATTGTAAATTTTACAGGGAAAAATCGCCGTGCCATTGCTGTAAACGGAAAGTTGCAGGCCCCGACATTATATTTTACGGAAGGAGATACTGCTGAAATTTACCTTCACAACAGGTTAAAAGAGAATACGGGATTTCACTGGCATGGGGTCATCTTACCGAATGAGCATGACGGTGTTCCGTATCTTACGACAAAACCGGTGAAACCGGGAGAAACACACCTGTACAAATTTAAGATCTCTCAAAACGGAACCTACTGGTATCATTCTCATGAAGGTTTGCAGGAACAGATCGGAATGAACGGGATTCTGGTATTCAATAAACGGAAAGAAGAACCCAAAGCTGCCTATACCAAGGAAATACCCGTGCTGTTGGGAGACTGGAGCGATGAAAATCCTATGCAGATTGCGAGAAGGCTTCATATGGCGAATACAGATTGGTATGCTATTAAAAAAAATGCGGTGCAAAGTTACTGGGAAGCTATAAAATCCGGGAACTTCGGAACAAAAGCTCTGAATGAATGGAAAAGGATGGAAGCGATGGATGTGAGCGATGTGTACTATGACCGTTTTCTGATTAACGGGCAGCCAAGTTCAGATGATGCTCAATTAAAGGCAGGAGATAAGGTCCGGCTCAGAGTTGCGAACGGAGGTTCTTCCACCTACTTCTGGCTGAATTTCGGAGGCGGAAAAATAAAAGTTGTCGGGAATGACGGGAATGACGTCGTTCCGGTAGAAGTCGACCGCCTTATTATAGGAGTTTCCGAAACCTATGATATTGAAGTGACCATTCCTGAAAACAAAAGCTTTGAATTTAGGGCAACTTCAGAAGACAGAGTCGGTCACGCTTCACTCTGGCTGGGTTCTGGCGAAAAAATTCAGGCTCCTGAACTTCCGAGATTAAAGCTGTTCGAAGGGATGAAAATGATGAACGGAATGATGGAAATGAGCGGAAATATGAAACCCATGAACATGACCATGGGAAATCAGATGATGGATATGAATGAAGTGATGTATCCTGAGCTTCCTGAAAGCCAGAGAAAAATGACTTTGAAGCATATGAATGAAATGATGGGGATGAAAGAGAAAAAACCAAAAGGCGGGAAGGATCATTCTCAGCATTCTGAAGTAATGCCAGGTGTCCCGGCAGACAACCATTCGGAAATGGGTATGCAGGAACAGAAAACAATTAAAAGACTGTCTTATAATATGCTCAAATCTCCTGAGAAAACGGTGTTGCCCACAGATAACGTGCGAGAAATGAAGTTTACCCTGGAAGGAAATATGAACCATTACCTGTGGACCCTGGATAACAAAACAGTTACGGAAACAGATAAAATTCTGGTGAAAAAGGGAGAAATCCTGAGAATTACCATGTACAATAATTCGATGATGCGGCATCCGATGCACCTGCACGGTCACGATTTCAGGCTCATTAATGCAAAGGGAGAGTATTCGCCATTAAAAAATGTAGTTGATATTATGCCGATGGAAACCAATACCATCGAATTTGCAGCCAACCAGGATGGAGACTGGTTCTTCCACTGCCATATTCTCTATCATATGATGGCAGGAATGGGAAGAATTTTCAGCTATGAAAATTCAAAACCGAATCCTCAGCTTCCGAACAGGAAGTTAGCATGGAAAGATTTTATGAAAGATAACAGGATGATAAGCTCTATGGCCATGCTGGATATTCAATCTAATAAGCTGCATGCGGAGACCATGACGATGTTCGGACCAAGATGGGCTAATCTGAATGAATTTCACTCCAATTGGGACTTCAATCATTTTGACGGAAATTTTAAAGTCGGAAGATTTTTAGGAAAATTTCAGTGGGCCCTGCCATATGCCGGTTTCAGGATCCAGAAAAATCATGAATTGATGGAAAGACAGATGGCAGAAGATATGGGAATGGAATTTAGAGGTAAGAAAACCTGGTTTGGACAGCAGAAAGCTTCTAAAAACAGTGCTGCACTTATTGTCGGTATACAGTACCTTTTACCGATGCTGGTTACTTCAGACGCAAGTGTGGATCAGAATGGAAAGGTTTTGCTGGAGCTGAGCAGGGAAGATATTCCGCTTTCCAGGAGACTCAGGGGGAATTTCAGCATTAATTCTGATGGAGAATTTACCACCGGATTACGGTATATTCTGCAAAAATGGTTATCGGTTTCAGGAAACTATGATAACGAAATGGGATGGGGAGCCGGACTTACTTTAACTTATTAATAAACAGGCTGTTTCGATTTTGAGGCAGCCTTTTATTTTTGCCCAGGATTTACATAAATCAGTATCGATGATCAGGGCGTATTTTTTAGCTTTGTTAAGGTTTGAAACCTTAATAGGGCTATTACAAATTACATTTCCAGTTGTATGACCCTTTCCACCATCTTACGGGTTATACGCTCAGGAACTGATCTCATCAATGCATTGCGCAGATAAGTCGCTTTTTCCCATTGGGAAAATTTTCCCAGCTTCCAGCTTGTACTTACCACATGATCGACCTTTTTTCGTCTGATTTTCTGAAAGTTTTCAAATATACTGTTGAAATTTGTATTTTTTTCCAGCAGTTTCCCGATAATATAGGCATCTTCGATAGCCTGGCAGGCTCCCTGCCCAAGATTAGGGGTTGTGGCATGGGCTGCATCACCGATTAAACAGAGGTTCTGAGTGTGCCACTTTGGGATCGGTGAAAGATCAAGAAGATCATTGAGTATGATATTTTCTTCTGAAGTAGATTCAATAATCTCATTAATTAACGGATGGAATCCGTGAAAATTTCCCGACAAACTACTGTTAGGATTGTATTTCCCTTTATTGATAACCGCATACCAGTAGAGTTTATTGTCAGTCATTTTAACAAAACCAAAACGTTTTCCTTTCCCCCAAGCTTCAATGGCTTCATGATAAAATTTCTCAGGTAAATTGAAATCCACTAATCCCCGCCAGCACATTTGATGGGTATTGCGTAACGTTCCCGTTCTGAATATCTGATTTCTGATTCTGGAATGAATGCCATCTGCTCCGAAAACAATTTTACTTTCAGTCTGATGGCCGTTTTCAAACTGTAAAAGATAATTGTCATCCTCTTTAATGGTATTTATTGAATGGTTGAGTCTAATATTTTCAAAGCCCAAACTCTCAGCCAGAATCTTCTGAAGTTCTGCTCTGTGAATGGCGACATTGCAAGAGCTGTATTTCTTTTCGAGTTCCGAAACATGAGTTTGCGAGATCAGTTTCAGTTTTTCATCTGTAATAGAAATTCCGTGTATTTTATTTCCTGCCTTTTCAATTTTTTCTTTCAGACCCAATTTATCAAAAATCTGCATCGCATTGATAGCCATCATAATTCCTGAACCCACGGGCTTTATTTCAGGGGCAGATTCGTAGACCGTAAAATCGAGATTGTGCTGTCTTAGAATATTCCCGAGTGTTAAACCTCCGATTCCCGCTCCTATAATTGAAATTGGATTCATTATTTTAAATTTTTCAGTTCGTTCAATAGCTGGTTTTGTTTCTTAACAAAATTTTCCAGACTGTCAGTTTTCAAAGGATGTGCATTTTGGTATTTTTCAATCTCCGGTAGGGTCTTTCTTATTTTGAAGATCGTATATAAATCATTTATTCTCTCCATATTTGTATTCAATTGAGAAATGAGATTTTTTACATTTTTTATTTTGAGTTCATACTGATCAGAACTCATTTTAATTTCATTTTGTACCTCATGCTTCAGAAGTGAGTCTGTTATTGCATTTGCCTGATCATTTGCATCCCTATAATAAGATGCTGATTTATTTAGAATATCATCATAATTCTTAAGAACTTTTCCGGATTGATCATATATTTTTAAAATTTTATCGTCAAGAGCGGATAATTTTTTATCATTTTTAATGATTTCAGAATAAATCTTATCAATCATATTGTCGTTGCGTCCGCTTTCGAAAGAACCCTTTATCGAAGAATCTGCATGATCTACGGCATTCTCTATTAAGGGTTTATTTTCAGATCTGTTTTCCCAGCATGAAGTGAGCATTAAGAGCAGAATAGCAGGGATAAGTATTTTTTTCATGGATGTTAATTTTATTTATGAATAAAGATCTTTTACTTTTTCAGATGGGGTTAAATATTCTTCAGGACTAAAGTTTCTGTCTTTTAAATTAAGGGATATTATATAATCTGTCTTTATAAAACCTTCGTAGAAAACTCCTTTAATTTTAAGATGATCATTAATTTTTCTTTTCGAGTTAAAAGAAAATTTTTTAAAAACACCTGGAAATACTTCCTTACTTTTTTGAATCAGCATGGTGGGCTTGTTATAGGTAAGAATAAAAATTCGTAATCTAAAAAGACGATATTCGATTTCCTGTACAACAGTTTTGTATTCACCTTAGAATATTTTTCAATCTGCGTTTCCACTTTCTCCAATAAAACATATTCTCTGCCGGCAATAAACCTGAAAAATTTTTTGTGCTGTCTCTTTATATAAAAATAGAGTATAGCATTGATGGAAACAAATAAGGTGATAAATCCTATCACTAAAATATATAAATCATTCATCTTAACAAAAATAAAAAAACGGAGCCTGAAATCAAGCTCCGCCTATACATTGTTTCGTTAAAATTATTTACCTAAATAAGATTTTAAGATCTTACTTCTGGTATTGTGTTTCAATCTCTTAATCGCTTTTTCCTTGATCTGACGAACTCTCTCTCTTGTAAGATCAAAAGTTTCACCGATTTCTTCAAGGGTCATCGGGTGCTTTCCGTTCAGTCCGAAGTAAAGTCTTACCAAATCCGCCTCTCTTGGAGTCAGGGTATTTAATGCTCTTTCGATCTCAATCTGAAGAGATTCCAGCATCAAATCTTTATCGGGACTTGGAGATTCTCCTGAACGCAATACGTCATAAAGATTAGAATCTTCACCTTCTACCAAAGGTGCATCCATAGACAGGTGTCTACCGGAGTTTTTCATAGATTCTTTAATATCTTCCTCGCTCATGTCAAGAACTTCAGCCAATTCTTCCGGGGAAGGCGGTCTTTCATTTTCCTGCTCAAGGTGAGCGTATGCTTTGTTGATTTTATTGATAGATCCGATTTTGTTCAATGGCAATCTTACAATTCTTGACTGTTCTGCCAAAGCCTGTAAAATGGATTGACGGATCCACCACACTGCGTAAGAGATAAATTTGAAACCTCTTGTTTCATCATACCTTTTTGCCGCCTTCATCAGCCCTAAATTACCTTCATTAATTAAATCGGGTAAAGAAAGACCTTGATTTTGGTACTGTTTAGATACGGATACTACGAAACGAAGGTTGGCCTTGATTAATTTTTCAAGTGCAGCTCTGTCGCCCGCACGTATTCTTTGTGCCAATTCTACCTCTTCGTCCGCAGTGATCAGCTCTACCTTACCAATTTCCTGCAAATACTTGTCTAATGAAGCAGTTTCCCTGTTGGTTACCTGCTTAGTGATTTTTAATTGTCTCATCTATTTTTTCCTCAAAAAAGAGTTACTATACTATTATACGCTTGGGAAGGGGAAAAGGTTACACCTATTTTAATTATTTTTATTAATTTAAAACAAAATTGAAAAATTAGTTGTAAATTATGGCTCTCACTGCGTACAAAAGGGATTTCATCAGTTGTGATCTCAAGCTGATCAGGAAAAAAGACAGCATCTTAAAGCATTTTAATTAAATGCATTAATTTTTTAAAGTGTGATCCCACTTTTATCTTGTTTCAATTCATACATCAATTTACCGTTTATGCAATCTATGCCCACATAAACCTAACGGGTTTTTGAAACCCGTTAGGTTTGATAGTAATCCAGATAGAATAATTGACATACAATCTATCATTCAAATACTCTGATATTAAATCTAAAGACCAAACCTTAAAGGTTTAAAACGCTACTACAAAAGCTTTATTCCATATAGATTCCGGATGCCTCGTATAATAATTTTAAAAAAATAACAGCATAAAAAAAAGCGAAACCAAAGTTCCGCTTATATTAGTAGTATGACCATCCAATAAGATGATCAAGCTGTTGGTATCTTTAAAAAAGGTCATTCAGCATTTTTGCCAGTCTCAGGCCACCGTAAAGAAGTTGTCTTTCCATGGTATCATAGAATCTGTACTGATAATCGTAAGATAATTTTGAATCATTTGGGGTCTGCGCATAGATTTTGTTCGCGATTTTGTGAGAATCATACAGCCAGTCTTCTAAAGTTCCGGTCTGGATCTGCTTAACCTCGTCGTCTGATTTAATATCCAGTAATTTTGAGTATTCTGTATAGCTGTATTTTTGAGAGTCTACTAATTTCCCATCCCAGACAGAGTGTAGATTTGTTTTCTCCCCAAAATAGGTTACATTAATTTTATTTCCTCCCAGATCTTCAGATCTTCCCACATGTAGAGGCTGGGCCAGATCTCCCATCATATGAATCAAGAAAATCAAAGCGATTTTTCTATCTTTTTCAGAAGTTTTCACATCTTTGATCTGGCTGGATAATACCTTCACCTGAGTATATAAACTCGGACCGGCCTGAGCTTCCAGGTTTTTCTCAAATGCTTTGAAATCTGTTTGTGGATCGATGTTTACGTAATGCCATGCTGAAGCCTGCTTCCATGCTCCCGTCGTATCGGATTTGATGAAATCCGGCCAGTTTGCCCAGTAGGCGAGACGCTCTCTTCCCATAATCTTTTTAATCTCTCTTCTTGCCTTTCCCGAAAGATGATTTTCTGCAATTTCTGCAATAATTCTGTGCCCCGTCAATCCCCATGCATAGGAATAAAGCGAAGAGGTGATGAATGCTAAAATCAAAATTTTAGAATAAATACTTTTCATTGTAAATAACATTTTCAAAGTGCAAAGATACGGTTAATTTAAAGTTTATCTTAATGGTAATGTAATGATTTAAAAAATTAACTTAATCATTAAATCGGACTAATAAAGCCGCGAATGATACCCGTAACTTTTTTTTTACTTTTTTTGCCGGATATTATTCTTTTTACTGCCGATAAATTAGTATTTTTAGGTTAAAATTATTGATAAATGCTTTTTCAATAATGAGAGATATATTACCTTTACAGGCCAAATCGCGGAAACACTATGTATGAGAACAATATTGTAGAGATGAATTACAATAAGCTGCAGACCGACTTCAGGGCAGAAGCCGTGGCAGTTAACCTTTTAAAATACCACCGGGCAGTCAGTAATATTTTTATTGAAAGGATAGGAATAAACGACCGGGCCTATCTTAAGGATATCAAAAGTATATCGAGCAGTTTTCTGGGTTTTGATGAAGAAGTTTTTACCATCGAAACCTATCGGGAGGGTATTTACGACTATCTTCCGGAAGGATTGTTCCATCCGCCTTCATTGGGTGCTTCCAGAAAAAACGTCGATACGGTCGTCCGTGAGATCCGGAAACAGAAAAGGGTAGAAGAAGACGCCCGGAAATTTTTCCGTCCTTTTGAGCTTGAGATTTTCTTTACAGAAATCAGTGCGCTGCTTAAGGAATTTGAATTCGAAATAACAAGTGATACAGATACGTTGCTTGAAACGGTAAGTGAGCTCTGGCCTTTGATAAAAATGCTTGATCCGCAAAATGCTTATATTTTCATTTATATATTACCGTTTTTTCACCAGATCAGAGGGGATAAAAAGTGGTTTGAACGATGTATGAGTGCTCTTCTGCAGGTACCTGTAGAAGTCTCCTTTACCCCAAATATTATTGATGGTATTGAAGAGAGCAATGACTCTCTCTTACTGGGAAACGCCAGATTGGGAGTAACTTACATTCCGAGCGGAAGACATATGGACGGACTTAGAAATTGGGTTGTTAATATCGGACCAATTCCTTATCATGAGATGAAAAAATTTATCGATGGCCATCCCTTCAGAAAAGTGCTTCAGGCTTTATATGATTATTTTTTACCTGTCAATGTAGATGTGGAGGAAAATTTCATTACCGAAAAGAAAGAATATTCATTCGCTCTGGAAGATGATGAAAGAAATGCCAGCCGCCTCGGTTACTCTACTTTTCTGTAAAATATTTTACTATATTTACAAGCACCAATACAATATAAATTTGAAAAAAGACCAATGGAAATTTCTTCAGTAAAAGGTATCTTCTTAAGGTATATTCTAATGCCTTTATTTGCAGTAATCATGATGGTGATTTTAGGAGTCATCAGACGGAATAAGCCTGCCATAAAAATCAAAACCATTATCATATACGTGCTGCTTTGCAGCCTTTGTCTTGCCCTTCCGGGATTTTTCGGATTTGCTGGAAATCTATTTAACCCATACTGGTATCTGATCGCGCAGATTATATATCTTATTCTGGGGATTATCCACGTTAACTTATTGGATATTTATTTTAAAAAGCATTTTGAATCGCAGTCTAATAGTATCTTATTCGAATCGATCCTGACCCTTACCTGCATAGGCTTTGGAGGATATCTCTTCTATCTGATTTTTAACTGGATGAGTAAAGGTATGGGGTATCCTGTTATGGCTGCTACCAGTATATTTATCTTTGTAGTGCCCATGGTATTCCATTACTGTTATGTACAGTTTATCAGTATTCCGGTTGATATCTATAAGACCTGGAGATATTCCCCTGATCAGAGGCTTCCGGATTTTGAAGGCGCAGATTTTGACCGTCTGATGGTACTCAATGTAGAACTCAGCAAAAATCTTGAAGATGCCAACAGATTTAGAATTAAAGCTAAAACTTTACCTACCGGCGTAACTTTCGGAGATTGGTTTTACAGGGTGGTAGATGACTATAACCATAAAAACCCAAATTCTATTATCCATCTTTCAGATCAGGAAAAAGACCCGTACTACTGGATATTCTACACCAAGAAATCATTTTTCAGTTTCCGGAAATATATTGATTTCGATCAGGATATCTCCGCAAATGATATTTCAGAAAATGAAGTTGTTATTTGCAAAAGAGTAATCCAGCATGAGGAAGAAGGACTTAGAAAAGCATAATCACATATATTAAAAGTATTACTATGATACAGTCTATTAAACATTTTGCAATCAACTGGGTAGACGGGATGAAAGTTTCCCAGCGCCACTTGAATGATCAGGATAACTTTTTAATTGATACCATCAGAGATGCCAATTCATTGGGGATCACTACATATAATTACGGGCTGTTACCCATTTCGAACGAATTTACGGACCGGACAATTTTTGATGTTCATAATACGGCAACCAACGATGTACAGCTGGTGATCAAGCACTGCAGTGCCATTACGATGGCCGGTTATAGGATTGAATTGAATGACAGAAGAGTAAGCGTAAAATCACTGGCGAAATCAATGAACGAAGAGCAGGCAGACGGAGATTATTATATATTAATTTCTGTAAATCCTTTTGATAAGGTGCCTTTTGGAGATATTGATCCTGAAGAAATTCCGCCACGCCATCCGAATACGCAATCCAACCATCATATTGAATTATTACCTGTCACTTCTCTGAACAGCAGTTATTCGGGAGGTAATTATCTGATTATCGGAAAAGTGGACTTACGCGGAAATATCGCTCAGGTGGATTCTAATTTCATTCCTCCGTGTACCTCGGTTCAGAGCCATCCTTCAATATTGGATTTTTACAACAGTTTTGCTAAGTCCATCGGAAATCTGCAGCAGTATGCCTTTAAAATTATCCAGAAAACATCGCACAAGAATCAGAATACCGCGCTGGCACAGAACGTTAAGTTTTTGTGTAATACCATGATCGATACATTTGGTGACATGTACTTTCAGTTCAGAAACGTTACCCCGTACCAGCCGCCGATTTTTTTGATTGAATCTTTTGCGAAACTGGCCCTTCGACTGTATAATGCAACGCAGGTCCTGGTTCCCGCTGAACTGGAAGAGATGCTGAATTATAGCCTGGAGTGGAGTGAGATTGCTCCCCACACCTTATTAAATCAACTTTCTATTGTCGCTGAAACCAATTATGACCATCACAATTGTGGCGAACCTATGCTGTATATTCAGCAAATGCTGAAAAGTCTGGAAACGATCTTCTCCAAACTGAGCGAACTGGATTATATCGGTCAGCGAAAAGAAAACATCATTGTTAACGAACAGGAAGTTTCTTCAAACAACAATCCGAAAAGGGGCTGGAGCGTTCTTGACTAAACCTATCCCCAACTTAAACTTTATATATCCCGATAACGAATTTCGGGATTTTTTATGGAGAATGTCTTTCCATAACCGGAAAATCGTTTAGACAGGGAAGATACTTGTCAACGGATATTTTACATTCAGCAAATTGTCAGCAAAATATGGCATTAATAATAACTCACAAATGGATATAAATAAACTACGAGCAGATATCAGAGGTCTTGAGGATGGTAAAATTTTCCTGAATAACGCAGGATCCTCACTGATGCCAAAGATAGTGGTGGATTCGATGACTGAATACTCACACCAGGAAGAGCTTTATGGCGGTTATGAAGCAGCTCATATAAACGCACATATGTTGGAACAGTTTTATGATGAAACGGCGAAATTAATTAACTGCAAATCCTCCAATATTGCTTTTGCAACCAGCGCTACAGATGCCTATGCAAAAGCTTTGTCCAGTATTATTTTCAAAGAGGGAGATTGTATCATCACAACGGCAGATGATTATATATCCAACCAGATCGTTTTTATTTCCCTGCAGAAAAATCTGAAGGTGAAAGTGTTCCGTACAAAAAATCTTCCTGATAACGAACTGGATCTTGAAGATATGGAAAACCTGATCAGAGAACATCATCCGAAATTAGTGGCAGTTACCCATATTCCTACCAATTCAGGTTTGATCCAGGATGTCGAAGCAGTCGGTAAGATCTGCCGGCAATATGATATTTTATATCTGGTGGATGCCTGTCAGTCTGTGGGGCAAATGGTGGTGGACGTACAAAAAATAGGTTGTGACTTTCTTACAGCGACAGGAAGGAAATTTATGCGTGGGCCGAGAGGAACAGGCTTTTTATATGTCTCTGACAGGCTGCTGGAACAGAGTTATGCGCCTTTATTATTGGATATGAGAGGAGCCCATTGGTCAGAATATGATGATTATGAATTATTTCAGACGGCAAAAAGATTCGAACACTGGGAAATTTCTTACGCTTCACTATTAGGTTTTATAGAAGCTGTGAAGTATGCGAATGCGGTCGGAATGAAAAACATAGAAGAGTATAACAGGAAATTATCAGAAAAACTAAGAGCTGATTTACAGGATAATGGTTTTCAGACCTGGGATATAGGCAATCACCTGAGCAGTATTGTCACTTTTTGTAGCCAGGATGGAGATCTGGAAAATATCCAGAAAGTTTTGAAAAAAAATAATGTATTTTTTTCAGTGACCTATAAAAATTCGGCTCTGATAGATTTTACTAAGAAAAACATCGATGGTATTGTACGATTGTCACCCCATTATTACAATACATCCAAGGAAGTAGAAACCGTTTCCGGGATATTAAAATCAATATGACTTTGATGAATTCCGGACAGCGAAAAATATCAACGGAACTATTTTTTAACCAGAATTTTTTCCGTCGCTTTTCTGCTTAAAATTTCATGCTTCCCGTGGACTTCCACTGTGACAGATTTGTCGAAATTTTCTATTTTAACAATTTTTATTTTAGTATTTAACAGTAATTTCCTTTCGGTGAGATAATTTAAAAACGCATCATCAGAAAGAGTAACCGACGCAAAGATCACCTGTTCACCCACCTCGCAGTTGCTCAGCTTCTGTAAATCCTGGTCGATAATATTCCCGTCCTTATCAGGAATAGGTTCTCCGTGAGGGTCAAATTTCGGATAATTAAGAATTTCATCCATCTTATCAAAAAAAATCTGCGAATGTACATGCTCCAGCTGTTCGGCAATTTCATGAACATTTTCCCAGCCGAAATTCATCTTTTGTACCAGAAACATTTCTGTAAGTCTATGTTTTCGTACCACCAGAGCAGCCTCACATCTTCCTTTTTCAGTGACGATCAAAGGTTTATAGGTTTCGTAAATAACCCATCCCTTATCAGCAAATTTTTTCATCATATTATTAACACTCGGCATTTTAACATTTAAAAATTTGCTAAGTTCATTAATCGTAACTTTCTTTTCCTTGTCTACCAAGTGGAATAAAGCTTTCAAATAGTTTTCTTCTGTAAGTGTTATTTTTAGCATGTTAGATGATTTTAATGACAAATCTAACAAAATATTATGAATTATTAATGATTGTTCTTTTAACTTTTTTTAATTTTACCTAATGAAATTTTCATTTAAAAATGATTATTCGGAAGGTTGTCATCCCAATATTTTAGATGCACTTGTCCGTTATAATGTTGATCAGCAGGCCGGATATGGAGAAGATGCATATTCTTTAAAGGCTAAAGAATTAATCAGAAAAAAAATTAATAATCACAATTCAGAGGTCTTTTTGGTCTCCGGAGGAACTCAGGCCAATCTGATTGTCATTTCTGCTGTTCTCAGACTATACCAGGCAGCTGTTTCGGCATCTACAGGACATATTTTAAACAACGAAACCGGCGCCATAGAAGCTACAGGGCATAAGATTTTAAGCATTGAAAAACAGGATGGCAAACTTACTCCGCAGGATATTATCCCGGTGTTGGAAAATCACCGGAACATTCCTCATCAGGTTATGCCTAAACTGGTTTACATCTCCAATTCTACAGAGCTGGGAACCATCTACGGTCTTCAAGAACTGGAAGAACTGTCCGCATTCTGCCGGGAAAATAAGCTTTATCTTTTTATGGACGGAGCGAGAATGGGGCATGGCCTTACGTCTGAAATCAGTGACCTGACCCTGGAAAAAGTTGCGGAGCTTACCGATATTTTCTATTTAGGCGGTACCAAGAACGGGGCGCTGATCGGGGAAGCAATTGTAGTTAATAATAAGGAGCTTCAACAGGACTTTGCCTTCAGTATAAAACAGAAAGGTGCGTTGCTCGCCAAGGGCAGGCTCCTGGGCATTCAGTTTTTGGAACTGATGAAAGATGATCTGTATTTTGATCTGGCCAGGCAGGCCAATCAACAGGCCATGAAAATGAAAAAAGCAATGGCAAAAAGGGGAGTGGCGTTCCTGGCAGATACCTATACCAATCAGATTTTCCCAATTTTAAATAATCATCTGATCGAAATTCTGTCCGAAAGATTTGAGTTCTATGTCTGGAAAAAAATGAATGAGGAATATTCTGCGATACGCCTGATCACTTCATGGAACACCAGTGACATCGCTGTCAGGGAATTTATAGAAATTATTGAATCTGAAATGATATAAAATACAGCCTCAAATGGCTGTATTTTTTATGAATTACCTTATTTATTTTAAAGCTTTTGCAACTACCTTACAGTCAGCGATCTTTAACAGTCTTCCGTTTCCGTATTTTACGTTGCTGTCATTCGCATACTTTGTTCCGGTCTCCTGATCCCGTTCACCGATTCCTTCGCTAAGGCCATCTTTGGTCTGAAGAAAATAAATATCATTTGTATTTCCTGTTTTGCCTTCAGCAGCAAAATCATAAGTCAGCTTAAGCGTGTCTCCCGACTTAAAGCCGGATAAATCACCTTTATTACTGTCTTTTTCATTGTTTTTAGTGGCCATTTTACCGGAGATTGTTCCCAAATTGTCATCGATAGTCACAAAAACAGTATCTTTTCCGGCAATGCCCATATAGCAGAACGATTTTGTTCCCAGAGTATCAGCGACACGTTCTGTCGCAGCAGCGGTATCCTTACCGGGAATCTCTGTTTCAGGAGCTTCGGTTTTCTTATTACAGCTCATCACAAAAAGAGATAATGACCCTAATATGATTAATCTTTTCATACCTTATATAATGTTTATTCAAATTTCTATAGGCTAAAATAACAATACTATTTTGATGTGAGTGTAAAATGATGTCAATAAAAAATTAATTTTCTATCCAATCGGACATTTTATAAGCATATCAATTAAACTGTAGTTCTGAAGTCTGCATGTGAAAGTTACATCTCCTGTATAAGGTGCAGGCGCCTGTTTTACACTCTTAAAACTCCGCGAAATCCCCTTGCTGCATAATAGGAATCAGCACCGTTATGGTACGTAAAAACAGTGTTATACCTTCTGTCACAGAATAATGCACCTCCGAGTTCCCGGATGTGGGAGGGTGTCTTTATCCAGCTTGAAGTTTTCAGATCAAAATTCCCTAATGCCTGAAGTTGCCGGTATTGATCTTCCGATAAAAGTTCGATTCCCATTTCCGAAGCTTTATCAATAACATTATTTTCCGGTTTATTGGCCTTTCTGCTTTCCCAGGCCTGGTAATCGTAACAGAGACTTCTGCGTTTCGGACTCTCAGGGGAGCAGTCAAAGAAGATATATTCATCGTTTTTTTTATCATATCCAACCACATCAGGTTCGCCCTCCGTTTGTTCCATCTCATATAATGACCATATTTTCTCAGGATTCTGCTCCAGTCGGTACCTGATTTTTCCCCAGTCAAGCCCCTGGTGACGGGATTTATTTTTTTCAAATCGATCTTTTAAGATCTCCAGTAATTCATTACTCTGTTCGGAAGTTATATGGCTGTTTTTCATTGTAAGGATAAGTTGAGAGGTGAAGTAAATGTAATAAAAATAACGATAGCACTGCATCTGAAATGATCACAAATCGCTCTCAAACCGATTTTTCAGTAAAATTTCAATTGTAATCAGTGATTTTAAAAAGATTAGCAAGCGTCAGGAATAATTTAAAAGGGTAGCTGTGATTAAGATTAGCATTATATATTGATTTTCAATAGATTAAGTATTTATAAGTTTGGATTACAAAATGATATTATTTTCAGATTCATTTTCATGGAGTATCTGAATTTTGCTGCTATTTTAATCATAAACTTAAATGATGAAAACCTATGAAGAGTGAACATAAAAAATTACCGGCATGATACGGAAAATCAAGGTAACTATCATCAATCTGAAGAAATGTAGCCAATTGTAATACAGCATAGAGGAAGGGCCGAAATGGATCATAGAGCTGAATATCAGAAGCATACAGGCACTTAAAAATAGTATTAATAGCTTAAAAGGCGAATGATTGATTAAAGGCTTTAAAAGGGCTTAAAATGAGGAATAATCAATAAATTAAATACTAATCGGACTTCATATTAAAAGTCCTATAATTTATATTATGTTAAATTGTATATCTTTCAGCATTCTGAATTTCCGCTTCAGGATTCACGTTTGGTCCAGATTATTTAAGTCATTCTTTTTGAAATTATGCATCAAGAACTTTACAAGCTGCTCTGCCATTTTATTTCCGGGAAGACTTTTAAATCACTCCCACTTTCCATAAAATTTCATCAGTAGCTTGGTTTTCTAAGCTCTACTGTTCTCTGATATGATTTATTTGAAAATAATGATTTCTATGAAATTGTCTGATGAGATTGTTCTACCGGCGCAAAAAAAATACTTTTATTTAATAAATCTTATGAAAGTTAAATTCACGCACTTATGATACAATCGTTCGTAACATGCTATTTAATAAATAACTTAGGTTCCTTATTGCATATTGTTAATCAGTTTTCTGTGAGCAGCATCAAAATCATTAAATAAAATATATTTTACTTATATTTGATAATCAATGGAATAAAATATTTTACAGGACCTGCTAGTGAATCATACCCATTCATACTTCGGCGATTCTGTAATCAATATAGTTAATTAATGCGTGCGTGAATCGGAATTTCTGATAATGATTCCAAGCATCTCGTATATTACCATGTTCTCTTGATGAAAATTCAGTAAAAACACATAATGAAAAATATAATTCAGGATCTAAAAGGTGAAAACACCAATGCTTTCGGGAATCTTTACAAAGAGTATTTTCCGGTGGTTAACCGCTTTATAATTCACAATAAAGGGAATATTGAGGACGCAGAAGATATTTTCCAGGATACGATGATTGTCCTTTTAGAAAAGTTACGGCAGGATAATTTTCAGTTGACCGCCTCAATCAAAACCTATATCATGGCCATTTCAAAGAATCTATGGCTCAAAAGACTTAAAAATAACCGTTATGAAACGGAATTTTCCGAGACTTACACCAATAGATTTTACGAAGAAATCAGCCTTGCCATTGAAAGTGAAAAATCATACATGGACAAACTGCAGAATCTGTTGCACAAAATAACAAAACATTGCCAGGGACTTATTCATGACATGTTTTTTAAGGAAAAAACAGTAGAGGAAATTCAGAAAAATTATGGTTATTCTAATAAGCATACGTTACAGAACCAAAAGTACAAATGTGTCGAGCAGATTAAAAAAGTGAAAGCAGAAGAAAATTTATAATTTTTGTATTTGATTTTCAAATACTTAAAAAAAATCATCCGATCTCCGGGTGATTTTTTTGTTTTGTGGGTATTAATATACAGACAGCAATTTTGCTACACAATTTTAAAATTTAAAACAATGAAAAAACCAGCAATTTTAGTAGGAGCTCTTGCATTAGGAGCATTTACATTGGGAACCAACACCGCTTTTGCAAATGTAAAATCTTCAGATGCCCACTCGGTCGAAGCTACCTGCGGAGGCAAAGAAAAAAAGAGTACTGAAGCAAAATGTGGTGACAAAAAAAAGACCGAAGCCAAGTGTGGCGACAAGAAGATGGATGCTAAAACCAAAGATGCCAAGTGTGGCGAAGGAAAATGTGGCGGCAAAAAAACAAAAAAGGAAATGAAAAAAGCCAAAAAGGCTTAAACATTGGTCATCTGACCACCGGCAGATCATGAATCTGATCTGCCGGTTTTTATCCATTCATAAAATGAAATTAAAATGGTAGGAATTGGTTATAGAAAAGAATTCTCGCAGACATTTTTGAACAATGGTGTCCTGCAGCCGGATTTTATAGAAGTAGCGCCGGAAAACTGGCTTGGAATAGGCGGCTACTGGAAACAGGAACTGAAAAAAGTATTGAAGAAATATCCGCTCTACTGCCACGGTCTTTCCCTTTCCATAGGCAGTCCGGAAGGTGTGGATATCGGCTTTGTAAAACAGGTCAGACAGTTTTTGGAAGATACTGATGCTGTTCTCTATTCCGAACATCTCACTTTTTCAAAAGTAGATAATGCTCATTTGTATGATTTATTGCCTATTCCTTTTACGCAGGAAGCGATAAACAGAGTTTCTGAAAACATTCTGCAGGTACAGGATATTTTAAAGAAACCATTGATTTTAGAAAACGGAAGCTACTATACGGTTTTGGAAGCCGAAATGACTGAAGAGGATTTTATTAACGAGATTCTGGACAAAACCGGATGCGAGCTGTTGCTGGACGTCAATAATGTCTATGTGAATGCATTTAATCATCAATATGATGCAGAAGAATTCATCACACAGATGCCGTTGGATAAAGTGAAATACATTCATATGGCAGGACATTACCAGGTAAATGAGCAATTAATTATCGATACCCACGGCGCCGATGTGATAGACCCCGTATATGATTTATTCCGGTTTACTGTAAAACAAATCGGAAAAGACATCCCTGTTTTACTGGAAAGAGATTTTAACATTCCGGAACTCAATATTCTTCAAAATGAGATCAGTAACCTTAAAGCTATAAAAAATGAAATCCTAAACGCTGAATACCATGTCGTACAGAAAGAACAATAAAACATTTTCTCTGCAGACAGATCTCGCCCTGTATTGCAGGACCGGAATGAATGAGCCGGAAACTACCATTCAGCAGCATACGGTTCATTACAGAAGACTCGTGTATAATGTTATAAAGGATACGCTCAGCACGGCATTCCCTTTGACCAGAAGGCTTATCGGAAAAAAAAGATGGAAAAAAATGATGTTTCATTTCTTTAAAAACCATAAATGTCAGACTCCACAGGTATGGAAGCTGCCAAAAGAATTTTCAGACTACTTTCAGAAAGAGGAATTTCCTTTTAAAAAGGTTTTCCCGTTTCTTAAAACCCTGCTGCAGTATGAATGGCTGGAAATCGAAGTGTTTATGATGGAAGATCTGCCGGTAGATGAATTCAGGACAGAAAAAAAGTCTGCAGATGACATTATTATTCCCAATCCTGAAATCAGAATTCTATGCGCCGAATACCCTGTTCATCTGAAAAATATCAAGGAAATTACAGAAGAAGACCGGGGACAGTATTTTATTTCTATTCACAGGGATTTTTACTCCAAACAGGTAATGTTTAACGATCTTACCTATCCGGTTGTGGAAATTATCCTGAAAGCTAACGAAGACTACTCCACCGGTAATGACTTCATTAAATTACTTTCCAGATATGATAAAGACATTCAAAAATCAACTTCCTTTTATACAGATTTTGAGCAATTCGCACTACAAAACAATATTTTTTTAGGCTTTCGGGATAAAACAACATAAGAAGTATGAATATAATCAAAAGGGTATTTCAGATCTTGCCCATGAAGAAATATAGATCACCTCTTACTTTAATACTCTGACATCATTAATTTCGATAAAAAATACAGAAAATGATTAATCCGCCTCATAAAATACAACACATTGTACTGCTCACCATACGCTTCGTCCTGGCCTACGGATTTTTCAAACCAGCCTTGATGAAAATAACCAATATCCATAGTATTGCCGACTGGTTTACAAGTATTAACATCCCCTTTCCTGCCCTCAGTGCCTACATAACGGCAGGAACAGAAAGTATCGGCGTTATTTTCCTTACACTCGGATTGTTCACGAGATGGATTTCTATCCCTCTGATCATAACAATGACTGTTGCCATTGTTACGGTACATCTCGAGAATGGCTTTGAAGCCGGAGAAAACGGTTTCGAAATTCCGTTATACTATATCATAATGCTTGTGACACTTTTTAGTTTCGGCGGTGGAAAATACAGTTTAGACCAGTTCTTAAAATCGAATTGATAATAACATTTAAATCACAACTACAGAAAAAAATACAAACCTAAGTGATAAATTTAAAGTTTCCTGATCTAATTCCAATATAAAGCCCATAAAAACATGTTTTTATGGGCTTTTTAATATATTATATCGACAAATTAAGGTGCAAACTATTCATCTTTAGTTCCGTTAATGCCAATATTCTGGTTTGTTTTACCTCCGGATTCCTTAAATTCCGTAAAGGCATCCGCTAAAGCCTGTAATTCCGCATCGAGCCCTGGAGCAAATTCTTCAGGACGTTCCGGTGCCTGCGGGATTGGGAATGATTCACGGGGTTCTTTCAACGTGGTAAGTTGGGTACCATCATTAAAAGGCGATGGGCCGCTGAAAATCTGTTCCATCATCGATCCGTCTAATCGGAAAGTGTACTGCTCTCTGTGCAGTCCGAGATCCATTAATCTTCTCACTTCCGGAAACTGTGAAGAGTCGAATTTAGGAGCAGGCAGAATCTTACCCCAATCGACACCCAGTTTCTCCAATGCCTTCGCAAAAGCCGCCTGATGAGCTTCATCACGCACAATAAGGAATGCGATGGTGGCACGCAAGGTTTTATTGCTGCTCATCTGATAAATCCGGCTCTTCTGGATTCTTCCGGTAGCTTCAAGTACCAGGTTATCCATAAGATCCAGCACGAGGTTTCCGTGGTTATGAACATAGCTTCCACTCCACGGATTCCCGGCAGCGTCTACCGGTAATGCCGACTGAGCTCCCATAATGTAATGATGCGGGTTTTGCTGTTCTTTCGCCATATTAAGAGCTACACTGCCCTCCTCGTCGGATGATCCGAACTGGTCTTCCTGGAATCTCGCGGACCCGTCCAATAACTGTGAAATCGTTTTTGTTATCAGTTCCACATGGGAAATTTCCTCAATACCTACTCCCTGAATCAGATCCATATAGGGGGTAGCATTCCCCCGGAAATTAAAGCTTTGGAACAGGAACTGCATCATGGTACGCATTTCGCCGAACTGGCCTCCCAATCCTTCCTGCAAAGCATTAGCTGCTGATGGATCCGGTTCGTCTGGTACAATAGGGTTGATCAAATTTTGTGAATGGTAAAACATATATTTTATTTTTTGGTTCACTTTAAATCAAGCTAACATTGTGCCATTTATCACGTCTTTAGCAGCCTAACAATTTGTAAATTAATACGTTATGATTCAGGTCATAAAATGAGACATTTTTGAAATATGCTGATTAGATGCAGTTCTTACTATGTGTCCGATCAGTCATATTTTGCTCAGATCATCCCGAAGATTCCGGATAACGACATCCGATGAAATTTATCCGGGTCTTAAAAGAATTTTTAAACTAAAAAAAGTGCAGTCTTATCGAAAGTACTTTAATTACAGTGAAATTTAAAAAAAATTAAAATCCAAAGACTCCTCCTGACACGGAAATAAGCTCCCCGGTGATCCATCCTGCATCATCCGAAGCAATGAATACGACTGCTTTGGCAATATCATCGGGCTGACCTGTACGTCCTAACGGTGTATTGGCAACGAATTTTGCTTCTGCCTCACTTCCGATAAATCCGGCAGCGCTGGATCCCTCTGTTTCTACGATACCCGGTAAAATAGAATTGATGCGGATATTTCTCCCGCTGAATTCTTTAGATAACGAAACCGTTAAAGCATCCAGCGCCGTTTTTGTTGCGGAATATACCGAGCCGGTCGGAAGCGGGGATTTGCTGGCACCTGAACTGATATTAATAATATTCCCACCTTTCTCACCAAATAATTTTAAAGATTCCTGAATCGTGAAAATAGATCCTAAAACATTAATGTTGAACTGACGATGAAAGGATTCTTCCGTGATCTGTTCTACCGGAAGGTAATCATAAATTCCCGCATTGTTTACCAATATATCCAGTCCTCCGAATGTGTTTTTTGTTTCCTCAAAAAGTCTGATCACTTCTTCTTTTTTCGAAACGTCTCCCTGTATGGCAACAGCTGCTCCACCATCATCGGTAATGGATTTGACCACTTTATCAGCATCCTCTTTACTGGATGCATAATTGACGACGACCTTTGCACCTGCTGCTGCAAAATGTCTGGCAATAGCTGCCCCGATTCCTTTTGACGCTCCCGTTACTACGGCTGTTTTGTCTGTAAGCTTACTCATTGTTGTATATTGATTTAAGTTTGTGATGCAAATTTATACCGTTAAAATTTATTTTAGTAACTTTGTTACGAAAAGTAACAGTAACCTCCAGGTAACAATATAACATTATGGTAACTACAGAATGCATCAACCGTGAAGAAAAACAGCATAAGAAAGAAATGATGGCCGTTCAGGATTCCATGGACGTACTGAGTGGAAAATGGAAAATTTCCATTCTTTCTTCCGTGTGCTACTACAATAAAAGAAGATTTTCAGATATTCTGAATGATGTGGAAGGCATTTCAAATAAGATGCTTAGCAAAGAACTGAAAGAACTTGAAATCAATAAACTGGTTAAGAGAACGGTCCTGGATACTCATCCTGTTACTGTTCAGTACGAACTTACGGCACACGGTTTGACATTAAAAACCATCATTAACAACCTGGTAGATTGGGGAATTCAGCACCGAAGAGAAATTATCGGAAGTTAGTTCTTAAAGTAAATGTGTAAAAAACTGCTTTCACAGGCATTTTTTATCCGCAATCTATCGTCAGGCCATCAAACTATTTGTATTTTTACCATCTAATTTTAAATAATGTCAGTTTTTTCAGATAACATAAGACTTTTAAGGGGGAAATCAGGAAAAACCCAGCGCGAACTGTCGCAGCAGATCGCCATCAATACATCAAGATACATCTCTTATGAAAGTGGACGGTCTAAACCTCCGGTCGATATACTCATCAGGATTTCCAGGTTATTTCATGTCAGCATCGATCTTTTATTGTCGGTGGATTTAAGGAAATATCCTTTGGAGGATATGCTTAAGCTTCCGGATAACAGAATTGTGCTGCCCGTTGTCGTCGATCAGAGTGGAAATGAAAGTATAGAAATCGTTCCTCAGAAAGCTACCATGGGCTATCTGAGAGGGTACAGCGATCCCGGATATATCGAAAGTCTTGAGAGAATTTCGCTTCCGTTCCTGAAAAACGGAAAGTTCAGGGCATTTCCTGCGGACGGAGATTCTATGCCTCCATTTAAAGACGGTTCTTTTATTATCGGAAAGTATATAGAGGGAATTGATGATTTAAAATCCGGCAATACCTATATTTTTATTACTGTAAATGACGGTATTACCTATAAACGTTTAAAATCAAAGAATAACGACTCTATTACAGTTGCCGCGGACAATACGTTTTATGAGCCTTATAATATCCCTTTGGAGGAAATTGTGGAAGTATGGCAGTATGCATCAGGTATTTTTCCGCAGGATTTCTCGTAATATTTTTTAGCCGTTAAGTGATAAAAAACAAACGAAATTTGATTCGGAATGCCAGAATAGAGCCGTATTAATCAATCGGATTAAATCGTTCATGATCTGTATCTTATTCGGATCTGTAAATAAAAAATAACAATACTTATCCTTAATTTTCCTAAAATAAAAGTTTACTCCCTCACAATTAAAATAAAGCGACAATGTCTATAACGAATGAATCAGATTTAGCCGGAATGCAGAAAATAAGCGAAGCGGTCGCTTATACGCTCAGGGAAATGATCAATTATGCTCAGCCCGGTATGACTACAAAAGAGCTGGATGAATATGGAGCCGGAATACTTTCGGGGTTCGGAGCAAAATCAGCTCCCTATCTAACGTATGGTTTTCCCGGATGGAGCTGTATAAGCGTAGATCAGGAATTCTGTCATGGCATTCCTACAGATCAAAGGGTATTGAAAGAAGGGGATTTAGTCAATATTGATGTTTCTGCAGAACTCAACGGATATTGGGCCGATAACGGAGGTTCTTTTGTGATTGGAAAAGACATTCACGGACATCAGAAACTCGTTAATGCCTCCAAAGATATTTTGCGGAAGACCATCGAGCAGATTAAAGGCGGTGTGAAAATAGCAGATATCGGTTTTCTTATGGAAACTGAGGCTAAAAAAAGAGGGTATAAAGTGATCAGAAATCTGGGCGGACACGGTGTGGGGCGAAGGTTACATGAAGAACCCGATGAATTGCTCAACTACAGAAACCGTTTTGACTCAAGACGCTTTAGAAAGAATTCTGTAGTGGCAATTGAAACCTTCATTGCAACCGATTCTACACTCGCTGTAGAGTTAAAGGACGGATGGACCATGGTAGGTAATAAAGGAGGATATATGGCGCAACATGAGCATACGATCCTGATCACCGATGGAAAACCTGTGATTTTAACACACATGAATGAAATTCTAAACTGATCAGACTGTAATAAAATAAAAAAGGAGTAATCAATAAAAAGGTTACTCCTTTTTAGTACAGGATATTCATAATATATTAATAAATGAACAAAGAACTTTTTATCGACTTTCTATAAAATATCTGAAAAGCAGGATTTTATTCCGATTCTACCGGATATTTGGTGAAAAATGGCTTGATTTTAGTTTGTGATTTCTTGTTTGTGTACCTACTCTACCATCAAAATTATCATCGTATTTATGGAAAAGTTTAAAAAAATAATTTTGAAAATTCTTAAATGGACAGGAATTTCTCTGGCATCGATTCTTTTTCTGATGTTTATTATCCCGATTCTTTTTCCCGGAACCATTTCCAAACAAGTGAAAATATTTGCTAACCAGCATCTTGCTGCCAAATTGGATTATAAAAAGACAAGATTGACATTTTTCAGGCATTTTCCGTCACTGACGGTTTCTGTAGATGATCTTCTGCTTCATGGTTCCAAACCTTTTCAGAATGATACCCTTCTGATGGCTAAAGAAGTGGCAGTTGGAATCAATTTGAAAAACTTAATTTTCAACCGTGAGGTAAAAATCGATGAGATATATGTTACGGATGCCTCTGCTAATATTTTTGTTAATTCCAGGGGGATGGCCAATTACAATGTATATGTTTCCAAGCCTTCTAAAAAACCTCAGGATACGACAGAAGCCGGAGCTTCTATTAAACTGGATCTTATAAAATTCAGAAATTTTCATATTAGATATAACGATCATGCAGCAAGGGTTCTTGTGGACGCTAAAGGATTGAACTACACAGGAAAAGGCGGATTGAGCGAAGATATTTTCGATCTTGAAACCGATCTTGATATTGACAAATTAGATTTCAGCTTAAACAGAATTTATTATGCTAAGGAAAAGAAACTGCACGCAGATCTAATTACCAGAATTAATACCAACGCGCTTACTTTCGTATTAAGGAAAAATGAGCTGAGAATTAATGATCTTCCCCTTAAATTTAATGGTGCATTAAGTATCCTGAAAGATGGGTATAATATGGATATCAAAGCCGCATCAGAAAAAACGACAATCAGGGAAATGATTTCCGTCCTGCCTCCGCAATACCTGGATTGGGCAAAAGACACAAAAATTGAAGGCAACAGTAACCTTTATTTTCATATCAAAGGAAGATTCAGCGAGCCGAAGAATATTAAACCACGGGTGAAAGCAAGACTTCTTGTTGAAAACGGGTTCGTATCCAATGGCAAAGCACCGGTTCCTATGAGCAATCTCAATATGGATCTCAATGTGGATCTCCCGTCATTAGATACCAATCAGCTTGCGATCGATTTAAGGAAATTAAATTTTGATCTCGGTCCCAATAATAATTTCAGAGCGTATGTGAAAACGAAAGGTCTGGACGAAATGCAGGTGAACGCCAATATGAAAGGTGCAGTAGATCTGCAGATGTTAGATCAGGCATTGGGCTTAAAAGATATTGATATCCGTGGTTTAATTGATACTAATATCATAGCGAATGGGATCTTCAGTCTTGATAAAAAACTGTTCCCTAAAACCGATGGTTATTTAAACCTGAAAAATGGATTTGTCAAAACAAAATACTACCCCAACCCTATCCAAAACATCAATATGGCTGCCCGAATTATTAATACGGACGGAACTTTCCGGAGCCTCGGTGTAAAAATGGATCCTTTCAGCTTTGATTTTGAAGGAAATCCGGTGTATGTGAATGCCGATTTACAGGATTTTGAAGATCTTCTATATAAGGTGAAAGCAAAAGGAGTCCTGAATGTAGGCAGAATCTACAAAGTCTTTGCGAAAAAAGGACTGGATATCAGTGGTCTGATCATGGCTGATCTTTCTCTGAACGGCAGACAGAGCTATGCGACCACAGGACAGTACAGCAAGCTTGACAATCGTGGAAATCTTATCCTGAAAAACATTAAAGCCACTACAGAATATCTTCCCAAATCGTTCTACATAAAGGAAGGAAATTTCCAGTTTGAAAATGAAAAAATGTGGTTCAGAAAATTCTTTGCCACCTACGGAAAGTCTGATTTTGCCCTGAATGGCTATCTGCTTAATACCATTAATTATTTTATAGAAAGAAAAGGGACGCTTCACGGAAAATTTGTTCTGAATTCCAATTATATCCTTATCGATGAATTTATGGCTCTGAAAAGTGGAGATAATACCGATAAATCTATAGAAGTTGAGTATGCAAAGGTGGAAAATCCTAAAAGCAGCGGCGTTGTCATTATTCCGAAAAATCTGGATGTTTCGCTGGATGCCAATGCGAAAAAAGTAGAATTTAAAGGTCTGGGGCTAAATCATTTGAAAGGAATGGCTTCAGTAAGTGGCGGTCAGGTTTATATGAAGAACACCTCCTTTGATATTATCGGCAGCCATATGAATATCGATGCGCGGTATCAAAATGAGTCTCCGCTGACTGCGAACTATGACGTTGCTCTCAAAGTTCAGGATTTCGATGTGCAGAGAGCCTACAAAGAAATAGATATGGTTCGTGAAATGGCTACTGCGGCAAAAGATGTCAAAGGAATTGTATCGTTGGATTATAAACTAAAAGGCGATTTTGATAAAAATATGCGCCCTATTTATCCTTCCCTGGAGGGAGGCGGTATAGTAAATCTCCGTGATGTGGAAGTTAAAAATCTTAAGATGCTCTCTGCCGTCGGAGATAATATCGGCGCTAAAGCTTTTAACAATCCTGATATGAAGGGCGTGAATATTGAGACCCATATCAAAAACAATCTTATTCACGTAGATAAATTTACGTTCAAAGTTTCAGTATTAAGACCTTCTATCAGCGGAACAACAAGTTTCAATGGTCTGCTTGATTTACAGGTGAGGGTTGGTCTTCCTCCTGCCGGATGGATCGGCTTCCCGATTGTAGTAACCGGAACCCACGAAAAACCTAAAATCAAAATTTTCAGTAAGACCGGTCAGGGAATTATTGAAGCCCTGTATAACAAAAAGTCAAATAAAGTGATCCGCGAAGAAAAGCGTGCGGCGAAGAAATCCCGTGCAGAGCAGCGCAAACTTAGAAAAGCTCAGGAAAAGAAAGCAGAAAATGCAGAGAAGCAGATTGATAAAAACCTTAATAAAAAATAATACTGAGATCTGCATAACCAAAAAGAATTAATTTATTTAAGTACTCTTCGGGATTATGTGAAATATTTTCATTAATTATCAATCTTGGCATACTTTATTCTTTAATACAATTAACATTAAAAATAAATTATATGGCCCAGAAAAATTTCAGAAAAGAAGACTTTGAAGACGGAAGCTTCGGCAGATACCACATCGAATATAAAAAAGGAGAGATTGGAGAAGGCTCCAATTTAATTGTTGAAAAAAAGATCAGTCGGACAAATATGAAGTTGTACAGGCTGAAATCAAAAGACAGGATGACAGCATATTCATTGTCTGGAGTGAGCCGTTTGACGGAAGGCTGATTTTTGAAGACTAAAATCAGGAGCATTACAAGGTGCAGATAAAGATGCTGTAAACATATGCTTCTGGAGATACAAATAGATTAAACTTCCTTTCATACAGGGAAGTTTAATTTTTTTGTGGCATCTGTCATTACAGTGTTTCTAGTGATTCCCACCGCTGTCGGCATATCCTGGTATATTGAGAGCTGTATGTGCTGATCTCACACCATCCAGGACTGCCTGAGCCATAACTTCTGCAGCAAGCATACCGACAATATTTACAGTAGTGGCTACGTTTCCTGTTGTCGCGGCAAAAATCGTATCACCATCATGCATTGTATGGACAGGATAAATTGTTCTCGCCAGTCCGTCATGGGCCATCTGTGCAATTTTATTCATTTGGGTTTTGTTGAGCCCTGCATTACAGCAAATAATTCCGATTGTTGTATTGGTTCCGGGTTGGGTAGATTCATGCTCTGCCTGTTGTAAAAAAAGAGCCTGTATATCTAAAATATTACCTTCTTTATTACGTGCGCCCGCAATCCTTTGCCCTGTAGAGGGATCCCGTATTTCTCCAAAAGCGTTGACAGCGACCATGGCGGATACGATTAATCCATTTGGCCCCTGAATAGAAGCTGTGCCTAATCCGCCTTTCATAGCTTTATCCATACCAAGCATCTTTCCAATTGTTGCCCCCGCTCCCGCACCAGTATTGCCCGACTTAAAAGATTTTCGGGAAGCGGCTTCCGCTGCATCAAATCCCATTTGGGCATCCGGTCTGACAGCAGGATCTCCAAAATTCAGATCAAAAAGAACGGCTGAAGGAACGATCGGTACGATATTAATCCCTACCTGGTATCCGATTCCCTTTCTTTCCAGCCATTTCATAACTCCGGTGGACGCCTCCAGCCCATAAGCGCTTCCTCCGGTAAGCACAATGGCATGGATGCGTTCCACAGCATTTACAGGATTCAACAGATCTGTTTCTCTTGTTCCCGGTGCCGAGCCCCGAACATCCACCCCACATACCGCACCGGATTCGAACAAAACAACACTACATCCTGTCTGATGTAAACGGTCCTCCTTATGACCGACTTTGACTCCCGGTACATCAAGAATACTTCCTCTCATTTTTTTTATTTTAATATTACATATTTTTAAGATGGCACATCTTTCAAAAAGAAACAATATCACTGTTCCCCCTCCCACAATTAATGCGTTTATCAGAAACTTCCTTCTGTTATACTTTTTATTACTCTTAATTTCCATTTTTAAAATGGTATATTCTTATAAATTACTGTTTTCCAATTTATTAAAGAAATAATGATGCCTTGGTTATACTGGCTTATAACTTTCATTAAATTACTGTTACTAATAGCAGCTGCTCCTGCTATTTGCCTGTGATTTGAAGTAATTTCTTTGTAAAGTTCCCGTTCACATTGCTTAGAACGGCAGTTCCGAAATCTATATTTGCCAAAGAAAAAGATATCTTTTAATCAGAGACATTCTGCAGGAGAAAGATATTCTTCATGTTAACACGGTATTATATGGTATGACTTATAGATCAAAAGATAGAACTTTTATTCAGATCATGCAAAAACTTAACATTATTTTTTATGGTTTTCAATATTTTGCCGCGCCCAAATGATGAATTAAAAATAATTGGTATAACTCCCGTTAATAATTCCGGATTCGGAGTACTACGATTGATCCGTTACCGGAAAATTAAGCTTTTTAATCGATCAGTTTCTGTATAGAAGCTAGATACCCCGGAATTTCAGCACTCAAAATCAATTAAATAAATGAATTTTAATTTTATAGATCATAATCCACCTTCATCCTAAAAAAATATAATTGTATTTTTGAGTAACCAACGCAAACATTATTACTTTCAGGATCATGAAGCACACAGAAAATAATCCAGTCATCAATGCCGTATTTTTTGATATTGACGGAACTCTTATCAGTTTTAAAACCAATACAGTTCCTGAATCGGCACAGAATGCCATCACAAAGCTTCGTGAAAAAGGCATCAGAGTAATTGTGGCAACCGGGCGTTCCATTAACTCTCTGTCTCATATTTCCCATTTGGAATTCGATGGTTTTATTACATTTAACGGAGGCTATTGCGCAACGACTGATGGTCATATATTATTTAAAAAGACTATTGATCCGGATGATATTAAAAGCCTGGTACATTATGCAGAAGATGCCGCATTAAGTTATTCGTTGATGTACGAAGATAAAGTGGAGATTAATGATGCCACTCCTGAACTGGTCGGTATGTATGCTCACATCAATGTTCCTGTTCCGCCGATTCATAATAAAGAAAATATTGATTGTGAAAATGTCCTGCAGGCTAATATTTTTCTGGGACCTGAGAAAGAAAGTGAATTTATGAAGACCGTAATGCCAAATTCTGAAGCTTCACGCTGGACTCCTCTTTTTGCAGATGTGAACCCTGGCGGAGTGAGCAAACAGATCGGAATTGAAATTTTTTGTCAGCATTTTGGAATCAACAGTTCCGAGACCATGGCATTTGGAGACGGAGGAAATGATATCACCATGCTGAAGTTTACCAAAATCGGTATTGCCATGGGAAATGCCAATGAAAATGTTAAGGAAATAGCCGACTATATTACTGATGATGTAGATAATAACGGAATTGAAAATGCTCTAATTCATTTTAACATCATTTAATAAAATTCTGATTACCAATACTTTATTTGTAAAATATACACTTACACTATTTTTGTGGTATAATTTTTAAAGATTTTTTCAGAATAAAGGCATGATATATGCTATTATCTAATAAATCACTTAAAATATTACAGTTATGAGAAGTTTATTATGGTTAGTCGCAGTCATCTGCATCGTCGTTTGGCTTTTAGGAATGCTTAACATCGTACCGGGAATGAGTACAGGTTACTTAGTTCACGTTCTATTGGTTATTGCTATTGTTGTAATATTATATAATATTATTACCGGCAGGAAGCCATTAGATTAAAGTAATACAATATTAAAAAAATAAACCACTGCATGGGCGGTGGTTTTATTTTTTTGAATGAGTACAGGTTATTTAGTTCACATCCTATTGGTTATTGCTATTGTTGTAATATTATATAATATTATACTGGCAGGGAGCCGTTAGATTAAAGTAATACAATATTAAAAAATGAGGCCGTCTCACAACTCGTGAAAACGGCCTTTTTTATGAAATTCCCCTGTATCCCTATACGACAGGGTTTTCGTTTAAACGATTCTCAACCCACATCGTTTAGTTGTGATACATCTTCTATTTTTTTTAATACTTAATTTTTTATTGCGGAATCTGTGCCTTCTCATAAATCAGACCTTCCGATTTCAATTCTTTCCAGAAATCGGAAGGAATATTTCGGTGTAAGGCATCTACATTTCCCTGTACCTGTTCAGGTTTACTCGCACCGGGAATGATAGAGGCGAATTCATCTGCTGCCAATACAAACTGTAAGGCTGCATCTACGATATCAATCTGATATTTTTGTGCGACCGCTATTATTTTGTCACGCTTTTCAGTCATGCCTTTCGGAATAACGTCTTTATAATTATAACGGGGTCGTCCATTGATGAATCCTGAGTTGTATCCGGCACCTGAAACAAGCTTTACGCCCGCACTTTTTACAGCGGGAAGCAGCCGGCCTACCGCATCTTCGTGCTCCAGGATCGAATACTGTGTTGCGGAAAGACAGATGTCAGGATCTGCAGCTTCCAGACAGTCGAGAATGGGTTCTATTTTATTGACTCCCATTCCCCAGGCTTTAATTACGCCCTGATCTCTCAGTTCTGAAAGGACTTTAAAAGCTCCTTTTTTTGCCTGCTCCAAATAATAGGGATAGCGGTCTCCTACCTGGTCTTCTGATAAATCATGGATATATACGATATCGATATGGTTTAAACCTGTTCTTTCCAGGCTTTCATCAATAGATTTTCTGATCGCATCAGCCGTATAATTGTGTTCAAAATCATAATGAAGCGGTGCCTTCCACATGGTAGGCGGAACTTGGGATTCAGGAACTTCTGTAAATAATCTGCCCACTTTGGTAGAAAATACAAATTCGTCTCTATTCTGATCCTTCAGAAAATTGCCGAATCTTCTCTCACTTTTGGTCAGTCCGTACCACGGCGATGTATCGTAATATCTGATCCCTAAGTCCCAGGCTTTTCGGAGCACCTCATAGGACTGCTCATCAGTAAGTTTTTCAAAAGCGGTTCCTATTGCTACTCCTCCCAGTCCAAGCTGGTGTTTTTCCGTTAAAATGTCTGATTTCATATGTAAATATTTTAGATTTGATGAGATACAGAAATGCAAAGATCATGCAGACCTGGTGATCTTATCGCTGATTGCACATTTTACGGATTCAGATACAAAAAAAGAATTGCGGCCAGGTGAATTCAGCAGCAGTTGCAGAAAAATCAATTCCCGCTTCAGTTTATGTGAAAAATTTTCCGGCTCTGCAACCGGGTAAAGATTTTACATACCCAATATGTAGTGAGGCGTTATTACGGCGGCTGAAAAAGGTCTCAAAGATTTTACAATGCAGATGTCCGGATCCACTCCGAAAGGGTTTACTACCCTGCACGGCCTGTTTTTTATTATATATTTCATACATTTACAAAAGCATCATTGATCATGAGAATGGAATACAAATCTTAAACAAGTGAAAATTTATCATAAGAGAAAGTTTCTGAGCTTTCTGAAATTCAAAAGAGACTTCCAAAAATACGGTTTGGAAAAAGCCCGCAGCTATGAACTGATTCTTCATTGGCTGAACAGCAGGCTCAGCCGGAACCAGTTTCTCCTACTTTCAGGAATTATTGTGGGCTGTAGTGCAGGTCTGGCAGGCGTTTTACTGAAAACCGTGGTTCATACCATTCATAATTTTATTACGACTAAAGTCCATTTTGAATACCAGATTTTATTTTACATTATTTTTCCGTTCCTGGGAATTGTACTCACTACGACCGTAGTTCTGACTTTATTTAAAGGACAGGATAAAAAAGGAATCGGCGCTATCCTGTATGAAATTGCACAGAATTCCAGCGTTGTTTCTTCCGTAAAAATGTATTCCCAGATGGTGCAGAGTGCGATTACCGTGGGACTCGGAGGATCAGCGGGTCTTGAAAGCCCGATTGCGGTAACGGGTGCAGCCATCGGGTCCAATTATGCCCGGACCTATAGGTTAAGCTATAAGGAACGGACTTTATTACTGGCGGCCGGTGCCACCGCGGGGATCGCTTCGGCATTTAATGCTCCTATTGCGGGGATTATGTTTGCATTCGAAATTTTACTTACGGGTGTCGTTTTTACAGATTTTATCCCTTTGGTGGTAGCGGCAGTCTGCGGTAGCCTTCTGTCCAGAATTTTGCTCCAGGAAGATATATTATTCAGGTTTTATACAAGGGAAGCCTTTAATTATAAAAACGTGCCTTATTATCTTGCTTTGGGAATCGTAACCGGTTTATATGCAAGATATTTTGTGGTTATTTCTCAGAAAGTCGAGCATTTCATCAAAGGACTCCGGATGTCACGTCTGCGCAAAGCCATGTTCGGAGGGGCAGTTTTATCATTTTTGTGCGTTCTTTTTCCTCCTCTGTTCGGAGAAGGATACGAAACGGTAAAAGCATTTACGGGCGGGAATACCCTGTCTATTATCGAAAACAGCCTGTTCAGGTATTTTGAAGTAAGAGAGTGGACGATCATTATATTTCTTATCCTGATCTGCCTGTTAAAAGCTTTCGCAACTTCCTTCACGATTTTCAGTGGTGGAAATGGCGGAAACTTTGCGCCTTCTTTATTTGCCGGCGGAACCGTAGGGTTCTTATTTGCGGTCATTTGTCAGCATCTAGGCTTTGAGGGCGTTCCGGTTACCAATCTTGTACTGGTTGGAATGGCCGGAGCCATGAGCGGAGTCCTTTATGCACCGCTGACCGCCATATTTCTTATTGCAGAATCCAGTTCCGGGTACGATCTTTTTATCCCGCTGATGATCGTTTCCGTGATTTCATACCTTATTGCCAAGTGGTTCTCCCCTATTTCTCCAGAGCTCAAATCTCTGGCAGATCAGGGAAAAATTTTCACCAATAAGCATGATGAGAATCTTTTATTTTCATTAAACACTAAAAATTTTATTGATTTTAATTCTCAGATCATTAACGAAGATGCTCCTGTTAATGAGCTGTTTGATGCTGTAAAGAACGGAGATAAGAATATTTTTGCCGTTGTTAATGATTTCAAAGTTTTAAGAGGAATACTCACATTAGATGATATCAGGCCTTATTTATTTAATGACAACAAGAATGATCTTAGTATCGTTCAGTTAATGAAGGCGCCGCTGGCTGTTATTAGGTACGAGGATAAACCTTTGGAAATTCTTCAGATTTTTGATGATACGGGAGTCTGGGATCTACCGGTTGTGGACGACAAGAATATTTTCATCGGATTTGTTTCAAAATCAACAATATTAATGAGTTACAGGCAGTTATTAAAAGAATATTCAAATTAATATAGCCAAAAATAAAAAGCCGTTCACAATTATATGGAACGGCTTCTTCTTTCACTTTTTATAAGATTTATTCGCTTGCGCTGTTTAAAAGTTCGATATCTTCCGGGCTTAATTTAATTTCCGGTGCCTCAAATAATGTTTTAAGCTGTGATGCATTGGTCGCACTTACAATCGGTGCCGTAATCATAGGATTCGCCAATAACCATGCTAACGCTACCGAAGCCTGCTTTGTACTGTATTTTGCACTTATTTCGTCCAAAGCTTTTAAAACTTCCTGTCCTTTAGGATTTAGATATTTTCTTACGCCTTCTCCCCGCTGGCTTTGATTTAGGTCTGATTCTTCGCGGTATTTCCCCGTCAGAAATCCTGCGGCCAGAGACCAGTACGGAAACACGCTCAGATCATATTTTTCTACCAGTAGAGCGTAATTCTTCTCAAATTTTTCTCTTTCCAGTAAATTATAATGCGGTTGTAAAGCTATATATTTAGGAAGATTATTTTTTTCTGCGGTTTCAAACGACTCCTGCAGACGTTCCGGTGACAGATTCGAAGCTGCAATATAGCGCACCTTTCCGGCTTTTATAATCTCATCATAGGCAGCCAGCGTTTCTTCTATGGGCGTAGTATGATCATCAAAATGAGTATAGTACAGATCAATATGGTCTGTCTGTAGTCTTTGCAGGGATTCGTCAACAGATTTTAAGATATGTTTTCTGCTGATATCGAAACCATGCTCTTTTGTTTCAGAACCTACTTTCGTCGCAATAACCAGATTATCTCTGTTCGCACGGCTCTTCATCCATTTTCCGATAATTTCTTCGGACTGGCCTCCTTTTCCGTTGACCCACCATGAATACGTATCTGCTGTATCAATAAAGTTAAACCCTCCGTCAACAAACTGATCCAGAATTTCAAAAGAGGCCTTCTCATCTAAGGTCCAGCCAAAAACATTTCCTCCGAAATTAATCGGTGCGACTGATAAATCGGTATTTTTTATCTTCCTTTTTTCCATAACTACAAAAGTTAAATTTATTACAGAAAACTAAGGTAAAGAATATTACTCACGATTTGCATCAAGTTTTGTTTATTCTGTCTATGATCATCATTAAAAGACTAATCTTCTGATTAAATTTTACCACATCTGCATTTATAATCTTTCTCCATTCTATTTCAGCCAGGACTGATTTTGTTTGTTGTCAGTCCGTTTCTTTCCCTTATCAATATTATAGGCAAAGCCGACTCCAAGGGTTTGCTTAAGCTGGGTTTTCCAGATCTGGTTATGATCATACAGTAAATCCAGCGTAATATTAGTGGAAATAAATTTATTGATTTTCATGTTTAAAACGCCTCCATAGGATAATACAAGCCTTTCAGGATGATCCAGATAATTTGAAAATACCGACGCTGTATTGATAAGGGTTATATTATCCATGATTTTGATTTTATAAATCGCAGATCCCAGAAAACCAAACTGAAACAGGGAAGAATCTCCATCATGTTTTAAACCGTAATTTCCCGCGTACTGCAGCTCATCATCCAGTACAAAAGTTACTCTTGCATTGGCAGGACGTAATGTGACGGTAAGATTATCATTAGGACGATACGTAAAGCCTACCCCTGCATTGAGATAACCGGGCGCCATAAAGTTTGATATCTTTTTTGCCGCTGGATTATTACCGTCCTCATATCCGGCAGCAAACTGGCTCTGCAAACCGATACCACCGGAAATATACCAGTGCTTTGCAAATTCTCTTCCATAATTGGTGGAAATATTAATGACATCCTGTGTTTTTCTTGTTCCTATACCCTTGGTATTATTCTGTCCGTATGCCAATATGATAATATTTTCCCACAGGTCTTTTCCTTTTTCATAGGTCATATTATAATTGACTCCGGCGATCCAGCCGATATTGTTGGCTCCTCCGCCGACCCAATTGGAAAATGCGGCCTGATTAAGCATCAGGGTGTTCTGTCCATGGATGCTCCAGGCCTTTACCGTATCAGCAACAGGTGGATTCTCCTGTGCAAAAGAATGTATTCCCATGATAATGGAAACGGATAATAAAATTTTTTTCATCATGTCATAATTGATACCACAAAAGTATAAATATATACACCGTTAGAAAATATTAAACGAACTTAAAGGAACTTAAAATGGAGAGCCCTTTTATCTGGAATGTTTGTGTGGTGTTAAAGCCTTTCTTATACAAAGGATATCCTCTGCTTATTAAGTGTTTACAGATTCAATATTACTTATCAATAATCTTTTTACGGCCTGAAATTTGCTGCATTTACCTTATGAATACGACGAAAAAATTACCAGGAATTTCCAGAAGAGAGGTCATTAATCATGACGATTTTTTTTCTGCTATGATCCGAAATATTTCTTCGGTGATAGGCTTTAAGAACAGTGATCCTGAAGAAAGCAGTTCATCAGATTCTTTAAAGAGTGATAGAAAGTGTGATAGAAACCCGGATGCCCAAAATATTAAAAGGATACTGCAATATACGGCAGTAGGCTGTTTAGGATTAATTACACTGGGGCTATTTACTTCATCCCGGAGCATAAATGCCGGATAAGTACAGTATGAGTATAAAACCAATGCAGATAATATATCTGCATTTTCAATTTAAAACTGCAAATAAATAGACAATATGTACAGCAACTGATGAATTATTTGTTTATTTTACACTTGTGACAATAATAATTTATTATATTTGCGGATCGAAATAATTTTTTTTCATCATTTGTGTTTTTTTTAGGCTCCTTCGGGAGCCTTTTTTATTTTAGGTGACCCGTTTTTTATTGCTGGCAGGAATCCATTCTTTTTTACGGCATTTTCTGCATCTGCCTGCATCACCTGTTTGCTTTTCCTCAGTATATCCACAAAATGTACAGGAATAAAACCCGCTTTTTTCTATATATTCTAAAGTGTTATTTAATGAACCGGGCATAATGGGCAGTCCGTATTTTACATTTTCATTTTCGTAAAAAAATATACTGATCTCTCCGGATATTTCTTCTATGGCTATTTCTATCTGCCCGAGCTGTGAAACTCCCTTTAGTCTTAATTCAGCAAAGAATTCATCACTTCCCAGATTTTCTTTTTTAAAATTTTCAATAGAAAACTCCCCTTCTTCAATAAGGCATGTGGATTTTCCCTCTACCAGCTTTTCAAATTTCTTGCTTTGACCGATAAAATAAGTGACACCGGTGTACAAAAGAATAATAACGATAAAAACAATCAGGGATGAAACAATTCCGACATCTTTGTTAAACATCGGATCCCCGGCAGCTGATCCCAAACCGATAATAACGACCAGCTCAAAAACAGAAAGCTGTTTTACACCTCTTTTTCCTAAAACCCTCAGTCCCATGATGATGGCTAAGAACATAATAGCCGTGCGCAGAATGATTTCGAGAATGAATGACCATTCTTCCTGACCCATAAATAATTCTTTCCAATCAATTTTTAACAGAAAAATAGATATCATATAAAGTATTTAAAAGCTGACGTTCAAAAAATGAGCCAATACCACATCTTCTATGCTTCCTTATATCCCGGCGTTATAAAGAATAAAACAGTCAGTTTTAATCAGAAATCGATGATATCTCTTACTGATTTCTCAAATCATGCGAATATGTATCATATATTTAATCAGAAATCGTCAGCAGTTTTATTTTCAAAACAATACGTTGATACCATTTCCGATACACAGGACTGAATTTATTTTATGAAGTTGTTTAAACTTATTCAGAAAAAAAGTTCCGATAAAATTAGCAATTTTGGATTGCAATGTAAGACCAATAATCTGGAACTCATCAACAAAGATAAAATAGAGAAATGGATTTTACCCCATTTAAGCAGAGGGAAAAGGGGATTTTCTATGAAGTTTGACTTGGCAAAAATAATTCAGACCATGATAAAACGGCTGAAAACCGGTTGCCAGTGGCGGGAACTTTCGGTTAAGGACTATTTCGGGGAAGAAAATAACGCAGAAGTAATTGTGCCAGAAGAAAATCAAAGATTTTCAAAAAACTTACGTGTACTTCTTCTGCGTAAAGTTATTACTTAAATTAGCTTAAGTGTATGGAAATCTCTTTGATTTCAGACAACCACACGAAGGGATTCGTGCGGTAGCGGTGGATTCGTGCGGTAGCGGTGGATTCGTGCGGTAGCGGTGGAAAAGTTTAAACAGTTTTTATGTAAGACTTTCATTTCTGGCAACGATAACAACAATAAAATTTTATGAAAATAAAAAATGGTGGGTTCGACCGCATTTTCGGGAATTCTGAAAACAGGATTTTAATGCAGTCAGCGGATCAGATAAGTCAGCGGATCTTATCTTTTTATGAATTTAAGACGGATATTCAACTTTATTTTATCAGTTTGAGACCGCTTCGAACAGCAATTTAACGACAAGTAACCGATTGCATAACCTGTTAGCATACAGACGACAGAAGTAAATTCACCTGACATTGATTTATATGATAAAAATCATGGTGCTGTGTATTTAAATAATCTGTTATATTTGGAATTATTATTTTTAATTATTCTAAATAAATGAAAAAGATATATACGCTTTCACTATTAATCCTGGCATCCGCAGCCTCTACTCTATCTGCCCAGAACGAACCGGACAGTATAAGAACGAACCGCATCCGTGAGGTTATTATGGTGTCGTCCCGTGCTCCTAAACAAATCAGCGATATTCCTGGAACAGTCTGGATCCTCACTGATAAGGAACTTCAGACGCAGATCAGAGGCGGCGCAGGATTAAAAGAAGTGTTGGGAAATCTGATCCCGGGATTCGACTTTGGAAATCAGGGGCGGACCAACTATGCCCAGAATATGCGTGGCAGAAATGTGCTGGTTATGATTAACGGAATTTCTATGAACAGTACCAGAGCCACAAGCAGGCAATTTGACGCCATCGATCCTTTTAATATCGACAGGATCGAGGTGCTGTCCGGCGCTTCTTCTATTTACGGTGGAGATTCTACGGGTGGTATCATTAATATCATTACTAAAAAACCCAAGTCTGAGCAGTTGGCGTTTGAAACCTCGGTCGGACTGAAATCAGGCTTCCGCAGTGATGATCTGGATAAAAGGATCGCTCAGTCTGCAGAAGGTGGAAATGATAAAGTAAAATTCAGGTTGGGAGCTGCTTTCACTCAGAACGAAGGAGCATTTGACGCTAATGGTGATCAGGTTATTATCGATGTGAAACAGTCTGACTTCCAGTACAACCGGTCAATCGATTTATTAGGAGGAGTCAGTGCAAAACTAGCATCAGACCAGGATTTAAATATTGATTTACAATACTATAATTCAAAAGTTAGAAATAAAAAATGGCTGTCTTTCGGAAATGATTTTATAGGATATACTACAAAAGACCCGGATCTCATCAATGTATTAAGTGGTGCCGATTCTGATGTTGTTCCGAGAACGGAGCGCTTTATGGCCAACCTTCAGTACCAGGCAAGAAATATCTGGGGTGGACAAAACCTTTTGGTACAAGCCTATGGCAGACGCGAAGAAATAGATTTCGGAGCTTCATTTGCAGAAATTCCCAAACCGCCTGCAGGAATTGTGCTTCCGCTTTTCTTATCATCCGCAAGAGGGAATACCAATACGTACGGAACAAAAATCGTTTTAAATAAAAAATGGAACTCTTTTAATTTCACTTACGGGATAGATGGTGATCTTGAAAGTTTTACCGGGGATCAGGCGATTTTTAATCCGGCAGTAAGCGCTGACTCCGGCGGGCTTATAAATCATACCGATGCCTTTGTGGGGAGATATCCTGATACGAAAACAGGAACACTTGCAGGCTTTATCCAGGCAGACTGGAATATTACCGGTAAATTAACCCTTTCCGGAGGTATCCGTCAACAGTTTATCAATGTAAAGCTGGATGATTTTGTCGGGTTTAAAGAACAGGTCTACATGCATTTTGGGTACGGAACTTCTGCAGATGTAGTGAAGGGTGGAAAAAACAATTATGATGTTACCCTGTTAAACGCCAGCTTACTTTATAAATTCACTTCAGCCTGGCAGACATGGTTTAATTTTTCCCAGGGATTTGCCGTGCCTGATGCTGCCAAATCGTATGGCTTCGGAAAATATCAGCTGGTCAGCGACCGATGGAATTTACTTAACAGCATCAATATTTCAGAACAGCCATTAAGCGGAATTAAAACAAATCAGGGGGAAATAGGTTTCCGGCATAACAAAACTTCCGGATCAGGATTGTATGCCCAGGGGTCCGTATTCTACGCTGTTTCCAATAAGACCTTAAAAATTGACAATGCATCTTTTACCGTTTCTTTACTTGATCAGAAATTAAGAAACTACGGTTTTGAAGGGGCACTGGGCTACAGATTTTCTCAGGGACCTGAATTCGGGGGAAATATTTTGTTGATGGATTCGGAAACCGAAACGGTTGACAAAGGATGGCAAAACCAGTCGGTGTACACTACGAATCCCTCAAAGTTTATGATATATGCAGGCTGGAATGCGAGACCATTTTCATTAAGACTTCAAATGCAGAATTCTATGAATTATACGGATCTGGCGAATCTGAGAATCACAGGATACACTCTTTTTGATTTAGTCGGCGATGTTAAACTGAATAAAGGAACCATTAATTTCGGAGTGCAGAATATCTTCAACAGGCAATACACGACGATTTGGGGGCAACGCTCCGAATTTTTCTACGGAGCACCCGAAAAGGCCTTTGCGTACCAGGGGCGGGGAACTACAGTCTCTGTAGGATACACGATAACCTATTAATTGTATAATTAAAAAATGAACTATTTCGTCAATTCGGCTGGAGTCAAAAGAACCGACCGGTGTGATGTTAAATTTTGATCAGGAAGTTCTGACTATTTATTATTACTGAATGTAACTGAACGGACGAAATTTTAGAGAAAACATTTAAAAGTAAAAAAACCAATCCAGTATTTTATGAACTTATCTATTACCGAAAATGAGGTTTCGGAAAGGGAGCTCCTTTTCCCAAATCTGGAAAAAATATTCTGTGATATCAACATTCACGAATATCAGAATGTCATGCAGAAAGCACAGGAAAGTGTGATTGCATTTCTGGAAGAAAACATTCAGCCTTTCAGCGGAGTTTCCCCGAAAGAACTGAAGAACCAATTCGAAGATATAAACTTTAACGACGATCCGAAATCTTACGATGAAGTTTTCGAAGAAGTAAGAACACTGTACACACAACATGCTGTAGCCTTTCATCATCCAAAATATATTGCTCATCTCAATTGTCCGGTCGTTATTCCGGCAGTGGCTGCAGAAATGTTAATCAGTTCTATTAATTCTTCCCTTGATACCTGGGATCAGAGTGCCGGAGGAACATTAATGGAGCGGAAATTAATTGAATGGACCTGCAGCGAAGTCGGATACGGGAAAAATTCAGACGGAATCTTCACCAGTGGCGGATCTCAGAGTAACCTGATGGGAATGCTTCTGGCGCGGGATCATTATGCTGCCAAACATTTCAGCCATCCTGTCAGAAAAAACGGATTGCCGGAAAACGCACGTCATTTCAGAATATTTGTTTCTGAGATGTCCCATTTCAGCATTCAGAAAAGCGCCTCAATTTTAGGGCTTGGGGAACAGAGCATTGTGAAAGTGAAAACAGACCGTTCCTTCAGAATGAACGTTGTTTTGCTGGAAGATGCGATAAAAAAAGAGATTGAAAGCGGAAATATTCCTATTGCCGTTGTTGCAACAGCAGGAACTACTGACTTTGGAACTATTGACCCGCTCACCGCAATTGCAGCGATGGCGAAGAAGTATCAGATGTGGCTTCACGTGGACGCAGCCTACGGATGCGGATTGCTGCTTACTGACAAGTACCGTCATCTGATCAACGGAATTGAAGATGCAGACTCTGTGACTGTAGATTATCATAAATCTTTCTTCCAGCCTGTCAGCAGCAGCGGATTTCTGGTCAGGGACAAAAACTATTTCTCTTTAATTACCCATTATGCCGATTATTTAAATCCAAAAGATCATGATGAAGATCAGATTCCGAACCAGGTTAATAAATCGATCCAGACCACCAGACGGTTTGACGCATTAAAACTTTGGTTTACCCTGAGAATTATCGGAAAAAAAGGACTTGGAAATTATATTGAAAGAATTATTAACACCGCTCATCAGACGGCGGTAGTACTGGAAAATGACCCGTATTTTGAACTTCTGAACCGTTCTGATATTTCGGCTCTGGTGTTCAGGTATTCTGCCGATCCTTTTAAAACCTTTGATCTGAACAGAATTAATACGTTCATTAAATCCCGGCTCTATAAGCAAGGAAGTGCCCTGGTCGCAGGAACAAAAGTGAACGGGCAGTTTTACTTAAAATTTACTATTCTGAATCCTTTAACCACTATGGAAGATATTCGGACTATTTTAAATACCATTAAACAATACGGACATGAATACACCGAAGTCAATTAATCTGCAGGAATATGCAGAAAAGATCAGCTATACAGCACTGATCAACTGTTATATGAAAGAATTCACCAACTGGAGCCGTTACCTGGGAATTCCCGAATATGATCCGGCGATTGCTGAAAATTTAAGAAAGACGCAGACAGATCTTCATATCAGAATCGATTTTTCATCCATCGGATGTGATGTGTATATTCCGGTAACTTATTTCTCAGAAAGCGGCAGACATCTTTTTGATTTCCCGGTCTTGAGAAGGGTTCTCGAAACGGATGAAGTTTCTGAAGTTGATATTTACGGATTTATGGCTTTAACTGCTGAATATTCAAAAAAGATCTATCAGGATATTGAGGCTTCAACGGTCATGGACCGACTGAACAACAGTATCCAAAATCTTTACGCCTATTTAAAGCATATGGCTGAAAATAATAAATCCGTCAACAATTTGGAGATGTCTTTTATCGAAGCTGAACGATCTCTTATTCTGGGACATATTTTACATCCTGTTCCAAAATCCAGGCAGGGGTTTAACGGACAGGATTTATTCCTCTATTCTCCGGAAACATCGGGCCGGTTTCAACTTTTTTACTTTTTAATCGATCGTAAAAATATTATTGAAAAAAATGCTGACGGGGAGCCTGTTTCTAAAAAATTGGGAGAAAAAATCTATCTGCTTTTAAATCCCGAACATCAGAAATTGTGGGACCGGTTTCCGAATCATAAGCTTGTTCCGATGCACCCCTGGCAGGCCAAACATCTACTGAGTCAGGAAGATGTTCAGATCATGCAGGAACAGGGAGCTCTTTTTGCTTTAGGGCATTACGGAGAGTACTTCACTCCTACTTCCTCTGTGAGAACGGTGTACAGTGAAGACAGCCCGTGGATGTTTAAATTTTCGCTGCATGTAAAAATTACAAATTCGGAGAGAATTAATTTATATCCGGAATTACACCGTGGTCACGATATCAGCAGGCTGTTAAAAACCGACTGGGGAAAAATTTACAGAAAGATTTTCCGGAGATTGAATTTATGGTAGATCCTGCCTTCATGGCAGTAAAATTCAATGGCAGAATTATCAACGGATTTAATATCAGCATCAGGAGAAATCCTTTTTATGGAAGTAATACAGGTAAAAATGTAACGCTGTTGGCAGCACTTTGCCAGGACGGGATTTTGGGTCAGCCATCAAGACTCCGGAATATTATAGAAAATGCAGCAGGAAACCTTGATCTCCCCGTCGAACAGGTTGCATTGGACTGGTTTAAGCAGTATCTTCATATCTGCATACGACCCATTGTCGGGATTCTGAATATCTACGGACTGGCGTGCGAGTTTCATCAGCAGAATGTAATGTTGGAACTGGATAAGACCGGTTTCCCGGCGAAAGTTTACTTCCGGGATAATCAGGGGTTTTTCTTCAGGGAAGGCCGGAAAGATCTGGTTTCCGCAGCACTTCCCGGTGTTGCGGACGAGAGTCAGTCCATGATCGATGAAGAATCTCTGGCTCCTAAATATACGTATTACCTGGTGACCAATAATATTTTAGGAGTTGTAAATGCGCTGGGCTGCTGTCAGTTGGCAGATGAACGCAAATTAATCAACCTGGTCTACAAAGCATTCAGAGAACTTGAAGATGAGGACGAAACAGGGCTGGTAAGCTATATTTTGCATAAAAGAAACTGGTACACGAAGGGGAACCTCATCACCAGTCTCCGGAACATCAATGAGGCAGACGAAAACCTGGAATATCCAGCTGTTTTTCTGGATACGCCGAATCCTTTACATAAATACTTCTTTTCGGATAAATTAATTAAACCGCAAACAAAGGATATTGTTTATTCAAGATATTTTGAAGAAGAAAATGTAAACATCAGCATCCGCCCTTTCGACATCGAAAAAGATTTTGAAATGGTTCATGAATGGTTTAACAGGGAACATGCCAAACCTTTCTGGAAAATGGACGGGCCTAAAAGAGATCTTGAGCTTTGGTTCAGAACCATTCTTCCGGGTGACGAACAGCACAGCTTCATAGGCTGTGTAAACGGTATTCCGCAATTCAGTTTCGAGCCTTACTGGCCGATGAGGGATATTGTGGGGGCATATTACGAATCTGTTCCCACAGATTACGGCACCCATTTTTTTGTGGCAGAAACTCAAAAGGATAAGAAATTCTCTTTTCAGTCCTTTCAGGTAGCACTGGATTATATTTTCATGATGCCTGAAGTGGGAAAATGTATTGGTGAGGCATCTGTAGATGCTGTTCCGACGGACAGAATCATCACAAGATTAGGATATACCCGTGAAGGAGTGATCGAAATGCCCCATAAAACAGCTTACCTGACCTTCTGTACGCGTGAGGGATATTGGGAAAAATGTCCTGAAAGCAGATTTGAAGCAAAAGTATCTGACTGAACCTGCTAAACTATTATTAGCCTTACAGGTTTCAATAACCTGTAAGGTTTAAACAACCACATTTATAAACAAAAAAAATGGAAAATAATAAAATATACGATATCATCGGGGTCGGGATCGGTCCTTTTAACCTAGGATTAGCAGCGCTCTTACAGCCTTTGGAATCTGTTGACTCCTTATTTCTGGATCAGGCAGAAAGTTTCGACTGGCATCCCGGGCTGATGCTTGATCATGCTACGCTTCAGGTTCCTTTCATGGCCGATCTGGTTACCATGGCCGATCCTAAAAGTAAATTCAGCTTTCTGAATTTCCTGAAGGAAACCGACCGTCTGTATAAATTCTATATCAGGGAAAATTTTTACATCTTACGAAAAGAATATAATCTGTATTGTCAATGGGTTTCAGATCAGTTACCCAATTGTCTTTTCGGAAAGAAGGTGGAACATATCAGGTTCGATGAAACTATGGAAATCTACACCATCGAAGTTTTGGATTTAAGAAATAAAGATGTTGTAAAATACTGTGCCAGAAACCTGGTTCTGGGAACCGGAACACAACCTCATCTTCCTGATTTTATGGAGGGTAAAAATTATCTGAACGTGCTGCATACCTCGGCATACCTTGACCGTAAAAGAGACATTCTAAACTCAGCTTCCGTATCTATTGTGGGTTCAGGACAAAGTGCAGCGGAAATATTCCGGGACCTGCTCCCGGAAACCCAAAATACGCTTAAGATAAATTGGTTGACAAGAGCGGATCGTTTTTTCCCGATGGAATATTCAAAATTAACACTGGAACTCACTTCTCCGGAATATGTAGATCATTTCTATCGGATGCCTCCGCAGCAGCGTAAAAACATACTGGCAAAGCAACCGCCGCTTTATAAAGGGATCAATTTTGATTTGATTAATGAAGTATTCGATACGCTGTACGAGATGAGCGTTGGTAATACGCCGCTGAATGTAGAATTAAAGCCCAGCTGCCGGCTGGATGCTATCAGCCCCGAAGGAAATTCTTACCTGTTAAGTTTCACCCATCTGCAGGATGATGTTGCTTTCACAAATATTTCAGATTATGTGATTCTTGCAACGGGATATAGGTATAAAGAGCCTAAGTTTTTGCAGGGAATCGAACATTTGATTCAGAGAACAGAAGACAGGCTTTTTGAAGTAAGCCGTTACTATACCGTCGATCACAAAAAGAGTATTTATGTACAGAATGCGGAGCTTCATACCCATGGTTTTGTAACACCGGACCTGGGAATGGGTGCTTACAGAAATGCGATGATCATTAATTCTTTGGCCGGGAAAGAAATTTATAAAGTAGAAAAGCGAATTGCCTTTCAACAATTTAATACTTCGGAGCTGTGGACCGCAAAACATTCATCTTAACGGGAGATTTAAAAAAGGTCATGTGGGAAACTTCATGGCCTGCCGTTGCGGCGATTGTTTTATACGGAATTAATAATTTTCTGGATGCACTTTTCGTAGGATATTTAGTCGACACGAAAGCTCTCGCAGCCGTTGGGATGGCTTATCCCCTGTCCCAGATTGTTTTAGGGTTCGGAAGATGGGTGGGAACGGGAGCCGGAGCAGCGGTAAGTATGTGGATTGGTAAAAATGAGGAGAATAAGCTTTATCATTTATTCGGAAACTTCAATGCTCTGTGTTTATTATTCTCTGTGATCTGTACCCTTCCGGCTTATATCTATGCACATGAATTAATGGCAATGATGGGAGCAAAAGGAGAACTTCAGGCAATTGCTGTCGACTATTTCAGAGCCACTGTCATCGGAGCGGTTTTCTGGATTTACGGACTGGCGCTCAATATGCTGATCCGGGCGGAGGGAAAAATGAAAACGGCAGCGAAGATGATTGCTGCAGGTCTTGTCATTGATATTATTCTGAAGCCTGTCTTTATTTCAACATTGGAAATGGGTGTAAAGGGAGCGGCCTGGGCAACGAATATCGGGATGATCATTTACACCGGACTCGGAATTTTGTATTATGCTAAGGGAAAAAGCACGTTCAAAACTCACTGGAATTCCGTTTCAATGAAGCTAGACACAGGAAAAAAAATACTGAAACTGGGACTTCCGGAAATGGTCTTGTCGGTGATGAGTGTTGTGCAGAGTATTATTATTTTTAATGCAATTGCACGTTACGGAACAGAGAGTGACCTCTCCTTCTTCACGGTCGTAAACCGGTTTTTTCTGTTCTTAATGACTCCCTTATTTGGTCTGATGCGTGGCTTACAGCCTGTTATCGGAATTAATTACGGAGCAGGAAATAATATACGGGCAAGGAAATTTTTAAAAACCTATATTCTGGCGGGAGTTGCGGTTTTGTTTCCTTTTTTTATGATTGCTTTATTTCTTCCGCAGCAGCTCATTGGTTTAATGTTACCCGGATATATTGCAGATGCAGGCCAGATTCTGGATTTCAGGTTATTTTTTTCCATACTTCCCCTGCTGCCGGTTACCGTACTGGCTCTTTCCTATTATCCTGCTGTAAATAACAGTAAAAACGCAAGCTTTCTGGTCTTTTTAAGGCAGCTGATTTTATTTATTCCCCTAATGCTGATCCTGCCGTTGTATTTTGGAGTAAAAAGTATTTACTGGGGAAGTGCATTAATAGAATTTACGGTAGGGATCATCACTTTAGCTTTACTGAATAAGGATCGGATTAAGAAAAAAGTAATTTCAGCATAAATCTGTCAAAGAATTCTATTAGACCGGTTTATTTTTAATCCAAAATTTTCTTCATCATCAGATCGGTTTGTTCTTCGTTACCCAATCGGAAAATGTGTTTATCAAACTCTACAAATCCATTTTTCCTGTAAAACTGTAAAGCTTTGTGGTTTTCTTCCCAAACTCCGAGCCAAAGGTAGCTTTTGTTGAGATTTGCAGCGGTTTCGCAGGCTTTGTCATAAAGAATCTGACCTATTTTTTTGCCCTGGTGGCTGCTTTTTACATAAATCCTCTCTATTTCCAATGCCTTCTCATCCTGAAGTTCCGTCTGGGCATCACCGGAATTGACTTTAAGATATCCTACGGGGGTATCTTCTTCCCAAGCGATAAAAAAATAAGAGTCGGGATTATTTAACTCATTCATTACTTTTTCCGTTGCAAAACTTCGGTCAAGATATTCCTGCATGGCTTCCTGTGAATTTTCTTGTGAAAAGGTTTCCCTAAAAGTTTCAATACCGATTTTCTGTACGGTTTCCAGATCTTCAATGCTGGCTTTTTTCGTGATAATTGATGTCATTTTTATATTTCTTGTGCTTATGTATTCATAAAATTCTTATTCCGGATCTATTTAATTCTGTCTTTATTTATCGCTACAATTACTTTTACCGGTTTCACTGATAAAAACAGAGGCTGGTCTTGTATACGTCTATAAGCGTAGGTATTCGGCTTATCTTCTATTCGCGGTATTTTTTTAAGCTCTGGCAATTATTAACTGCAAGGCAAAACAAAGCGTTTTTTAGAAGATTATCGAAAATAAGTAATCAAAATTTTATATACTCTATATAATCGTTTCAGCAAAGTTAAAGTAATTACAAAAAAGTAAATTGTAAAAATGGAAACTTAAATAAAAAGCCAGATGTTATTCTGCTCCGTATTTACATTTTCAAAGAATTTCCGGGGACTTATTCTGGTGAGTTCTTTAAAATCTTTAATAAAGTGAGACTGATCATAAAAAAGATTATCATAAGAAAGTTCGGTGAGATTCCTGACGTTTTTACTTGGGATGAGAGACTTTCGGAATCTCTGAATCTTCCGGTATTCGGAAGCGGGTTTGCCCAAATACTTCCTGGAAATTTTATTAACATATTGCCGGGTAATCTTATTTTTAGCAGCAATTTCTCCAATGTTGAGTGCTGAATCTAAATCAGCTGCTATGGCAAAGGCTAACATCATACTTCTGGGCCTGAATTTTGAGAGCCAGTATTCTTCCAGCAGCTGTATCTGCTTATTTCTGTCCTGTTCGTTTAGAATTTGGACCATACGGTCTCTGAAATCGGAATTCTGAATTTTATCCCTGAGACCCGCTGTAGAATCTGCTTCAAAAAACTGATACATCCCTAAAGGTTTAAAGTAAACCGTCACTTCATCAATCATATTCCGATAAAAAATTTCTGTGGGTACAGAACATTGAGAGACAAAATCAATCATCAGATTATCCGAGGCGGACTCATGAATTTCCAGCCCTGCTCTCTTTTGAATGACAGATGCATTCCTGCAGGCTGATACGATAAAATAGTTATCCGGAAAGGTAAGATATCTGAGAGTCTTGTGAGACTCATCTTTAGCCATAAAATAGTAACCTTCCAGGTATTTTTGAAGAACAGGATCAACAGGTTTACAGAAACTGACTTTCATAGACGATAATTGAAATGTAAAAATACAGACAGAAAACAAAATCCTGAAATTTCTTCAGGATTTTTATTAATATTTATGAGAATAATATTTTTTTAAAAGCTTCGGAAGCCAGGTGAACCTGTATTGCCCAGTCTTCTGCTGCATCACTTCCTGCATCATCCGAGATATATTTTAGACACAGAAAAGGAATATTTTCTTTCATGGCAATGAGTGCTAAAGGATAAGCTTCCATATCTACAATATTGTAAACCGTTTCAGAGTGGTTCATCTCAAAACTGTCACCGCTGCCGCAGATCCCTTCTTTGAGATTTTCCATTTTCAGTCCATATTCCAGAACTACGGGAACCCCTGAAAGAGGAGTTTCATACAGTTTGAAGCCCAACCCGCGGACATCCATATCTCTCTGGATAAATTTTGTACAGCATACCACGTCACCTTTGCTGAAGCCCTTACTTCCTGCGGATCCGAGATTGACAATCAGTTTTGGTCTTCTGGAATAGATTTCTTTGGTAAGTTCCATCGCTGCATTCACCTTACCGATGCCTGTAATCAGCTTATTCTTATCATTAAAAACCTTGCCTGCTTCGGAATCCAGCGCGAACACAAAAAGCGTATCATCAACGGAAAAATTAAGTTCTTCGTTTATTTTTATCATAAGTCTGAAATATTATATGCTGCATCCGTCTGCGTTACAGGATTGGTCACCGCCTGAAAGGTCTTTCAGCGGAGAAACTGTTTCGTTATACGTTTGCTGAAGTGCATTTTCAAAGAGTTCAACAGGCTGAGCTCCCGACACGGCATATTTTCCGTTCAGTATAAAGAAAGGAACGCCTGTTACACCATGTGCTCCTGCCTCACTGATATCCTGATTGATATCATCATTAAATTCATCCGAAGTCAGCACTCTCTCTGCTTCTTCCTTGTCAATACCTAAAGATTCTGCCAGAGAAACCAGGGTTGAAAGATCACCAATATTTTTCCCGTTAATGAAATGAGCGACAAAGAGTGCTTCTTCCATTTCGTTGGATTTGTCGTATTTTTTGGCTAAGTGCAAAAGCTTATGTGCTGCAAAAGTGTTTGTGATAAGGGCTTTTTCAAAGTTAAAATCAATTCCGGCTCCTTTTCCCATTTGTGCAACCTGCCCGATCATCTGTTGGGCTTGCGCATCTGGAAACCCTTTTTTTTCTTTAAAATACTCAAGGGTATTCTGAGTCTTTGTAGGATCCAGTGAAGGATCCAGCTGAAAACTCTTCCACTCTACCGTGATCTGATCTTTAAAAGGCAATTTCTCCAGAGCCTTCTCAAAATTATTTTTTCCTATATAACAGAACGGACACATTACATCCGACCATATTTCTACTTTCATTCTATTCTTATTATAAACCTGTTAATGAATGTTTTATTTAAGATTCGCTATTATTTTAAGCATTATCAAAGTTAGTACATCTCCTGACAGCAGCCAAATAGTATTGTTTTTCCGAACCGATACGACATGCTTATTTGAAGGTAAAAGCAGTTTAATTATGATCAGGCCTCAAATCCGGCTTGCTTTTTCCTTATTAACTCTACTACTGAAAAGGAGATGAGCAATCAGAGCCAGTACCCCAAATAATGCTCCGACGAAACAGACCCCGTCCCATTGTGCATACTGCCATCCGATCGAAGCCAGCAGCGTTCCTAATGATCCACCGATAAAGTAACAGACCATATATACCGTATTCAACCGGTTTACGGCATTGGATTTAATTAAGAAATAATTGGTCTGATTCATAATGTGGCTCGACTGTACGCCTAAATCCACAAGGATAACGCCCACAATTAATCCCCAATAAGTTTCTCCTGCAAAATAAGTGAAAGCCCAGCTTCCCAGAACAACCAGCAGGGAGTACGATATAATCCGGTTTATATTCAGAAATTTCTGCAGTTTCCCAACCTTTGCAGCAGCCAGTGCGCCCACCGCTCCGGCCAGTCCAAAACTTCCAACCACCGATGCTCCGGCATTGAACGGTGGTTTTTCCATATGAAATACCAACGTGGTAAACAAAGCACACATTGATCCGAATGCCATCGCTCCCCGGAATGAAGCGAGCTGTAAAATAGGCTGTGTCCTGGCCAGGTGCCCTACAGAGCGCATTAATTCTTTATACGTCCCTTTAAAATTAGGCTGCATTTCTGGTAACATTCTGTACACGGCAAACCATACCAGAATCATGATCCCTGAGGCAATTCCGAACATTGCTCTCCATCCCCAGACATCTCCTACAATTCCGCCGATAAATCTTGATAAAAGAATTCCCAGTAACAGTCCCGACATCACGGTCCCGATATTGGAAGATTTTTCTTTATCAGAAGACAGCTCAGCGGCGATCGGGATAAATAGCTGAGGAATTACAGACGTTACTCCGATCAGCAGACTTGCGGCATACAGCATCCATAACTGAGTCGCAAATGTCATCCACAGCAATGACCCAAATACTAAAAACAGATCAGTCAGGATTAATTTCTTACGGAAAAATTTATCTCCCAAGGGAACAATCAGCAACAATCCGGTTGCATAACCGATCTGCGTAAGTACAGAAATTCTGCCGGCTGCACTTTCAGAAACATTTAAATCTTTGGAAATAAGCCCCAATAAAGGCTGATTGTAATAGTTATTGGCCACTACAAGTCCGGAAATAACAGCCATAAGCCAGATTACAGTGCGCGAAATACGGGAGGGAGATTCCTGCATGAATAAATTTTGTGAGTTAAAATAAACGCAAAATTAGTACAAATTGTAAAAATTTAATTGAAAAGTTCTGATTGATTTTAAATTTTAATATGCTTATGACATTGGTTTAATGACGAGGTTGTTTAAACTTATTCAGAAAAAAAGAGTTCCGAGAAAATTAGCAATTTTGGATTGCAATGTAAACGAATAACTATCTGGAACTCATTAGCAAAGATAAAATAGAGAAATGGATTTTACCATCTAAGCAGAGGAAAAAAAGGATTTTCTACGAAGTTTGACTTGGTAAAAATAATTCAGATCATTATAAACGGCTGAAAACCGTTTGCCAGTGGGAGAAACTTTCGTTAAAGGACTCTTTAGGGAAGAAAATACCGCAGAATTAGTGTGCTTCAGAAGAAAATCAAAGATTTTCAAAAAACTTACGTGTACTTCAGACAACCACACGAAGGGATTCGTGCGGTAGCAGGGATTGTGCGGCAGCGGTGAAAGGATTCGCGCGGTAGCGGTGTGTGGTACTTACTGTCTCACACTTAAGTACACTTTAGAAAGTTTTAAAAAAGACCGCAGAAATAAAGTTCACATTAGATGAAAATCAAAGATTTTCAAAAAAACTTACGTGTACTTCTTTTGCGTAAAGTATATACCTAAATTAACTTAAGTGTTTAGAAATCTTTCGGATCTCCTTTGTGATAATAGAAAAGTTTAAACAGCTTCGATTAATAAATTATATAGATCAGAATTATTGCGAAGCAGAAAGCCTGTCTATATCTATCTGTATCGTCTTTAGGATAACGCTTTGAGTAAAACCTCTGTCATTACAACCGTAAGTTCACCCGTTGTCATTTATTTTGATTAAATTAGAAAGTATATTTAAATCATTAATCTACATTCATGAATATTCAATTGATATCGAAAAATGCATTGGTAGGCGCTGCGACACAGGGAATCGGGGCCGGAATTGCAACAGAACTGGCGAAGTGCGGGGCCAATGTTACCGTTATGGCCAGAAATGAAGTGAAATTGAAAAATTTTGTCGCTTCCTTACCCATTATCACTGAGGAACAAAAACATCAGTATCTGGTGACGGATTTTTCAGATTTTGAAAGTTATAAAAAGGTCATCTCGGAATATTTTAGAAATAATCAGGTAGATATTCTGGTTAATAATACCAATGGCCCGGAGCTTGGGGTAGCGCTGAAAAAAAATGTTGATGATTATCAGAAAGCTTTTGACCTGGTCTTTAAAACTGTGTGTGAAACTACCAATTTAGCTTTGCCTCATATGATCAGACAAAATCACGGGCGCATTATCAATGTTTCTTCGCTGTCGGTAAAATCGCCGATTGATAACCTGGTGCTATCCAACTCTATCCGTTCGGCAGTGGCAGCCTGGGCAAAAACACTGGCCAACGAAGTCGCGCAATATAATATTACGGTCAATACTGTTCTGACCGGATATTTTGATACGGAACGAATTAAAAAACTGATCGATCACGAAGCTGAGCAGAATAATCAATCCGTAGAAGAAATAAAAAAAGCACGTGAAGATAAAATTCCTATGAAAAGATTGGGAAAACCTGAAGAATACGGTCATCTGGTCGCGTTCTTAGCTTCTGATTATGCTTCTTATCTCACCGGAGCCGGTATTCCTCTGGATGGAGGGTTAAACAATACCTACTGATAGGGTTTTTAACAAAATGTATGATACCGGTAGCTATAGAAACAAATAGCTTTAACAATTTTCAGTTAAAGCTATTGTATTAATTTTCTACGAAATTGAGGTTTTTCAGAAAAGCATGGCAGCCTTCAAAATCAAAATAACTTTCCTTCAGCAGCTTTGCCTGATAACGTAAAGGAAGATATTTCGCCCATTTTGAAAAATCTAACATTGCAGGTTTTTCCTGAATCAGTTGCTCCAGCATCTGATCGGTAGTGATCTCATCCAGATGAATACCCTCCAAAACGCCTGCAAAATCACCATCTGTACTTTTTATAATCATACTGCTGCTGTTGTCGTGAATCTGATGCTCAACTCCAACACTGTCCATCATAAAACTCAACGTTCTGTTTATCTTCGAACTGGTAAAAGTGTAAAAAGTACTGTTCGTCTGACCATGATGCACAATCCGTTCTGTCTCCGGATTTTTTACCTCAAAAACGGAAAAGTATTTTCTTAATTCCCGGATCGTTTCTTGACCTGCAACATCCAGAAAATCGTATTGATCTTCCGCAAGTATGATTTCCAGCATTTTTTCCCTGATCTTATGGACTGTATCTGCCGGATCACCGGAAAAGATCGGTTTTTTACCGTCCTTTGCGGGGATAACTTCTATTTTCTTGGTTTCATAATCAATATCCTTTATCTTCCAGATCTTTGCAGACAGATAAACATTTTCATCTATCCGTACCTGAGGCGACAAAGGTAATTCCCCGATCTTCACTCCCTGACAGGACACTTTAAAAAGTACCGGGGTCTGAAAGAGACTGTAGAAATCTTTATTGTTCACCAGTTTTTCACCCTCAATGCCAATGATATATTCATTTCCTATTTTCTCAAGCAAATCTGTTTCAGCCAGATGTCTGATAATGGCTTCTATATCATTTTTTTCAATTCGTGAAAAAGTGGAATTCGCACAGATTTCTTCTAAAAGTTCGGAAAACATCATGCCTGAATGTGCCTTTACTATAGATAATATCTGATGCAAAAGGACATCATACGGCTTTTTATTGACCGAAATTGGCTCTATATACTGTTCCTGATATAATAGCCAGCAGGCGACTGACTGCAGCAGACTCCAGGGATCTGTCGCATAAAGAAAGAGATTGCTTGCTCTGTCTTCACGCCTTCCGCTGCGTCCGACTCGCTGGATCAGAGAGGCAATACTGTGGGTCGCGTCGATCTGTACCACTTCGTCTACATTTCCGATATCAATACCCAATTCCAATGTTGAGGTACAGGAAATACAGAAGTTCTGAACAGAACTGTTCTTGGCAAAAAACTCCACATATTCGCGGACTTCCTTATCTACGGAGGAATGATGGGAAAAATAATTCTGATGTCCACCCAGCCTATCTGAAATTTTTTTAAGCCCTACGGCAACTTCTTCCACTCTCCCCCTCGCATTCGGGAAAATAAGAGTTTTGCTGTTCTTCGTGCTTACATATACATCGTTCAGAAGATCAGAAGAAAGATCGGGGGATTTACTTGCAAAATATCTGAAAACAGCATTGATGGGTTTAGGCGTTTTATCGCGGATAATTTTTGTATTTTCCGGATCTCCAAGAAATTCTTTCAGTTCGATATATCTGTTAACATCACTTACCGTTGCAGAAAGTCCTACAATACAGAATTTTCTACTGTTAATATTCTGCAGACGGCTTAGTAAAGACTGTAAATGAGTTCCCCGGGCCGAGCCCAGAAAAGAATGGATCTCATCAATCACCACATATTCCAGGTTGGCAAACAGATGCTTAATCTGGTACGGTTTATTCACAAACATTGCCTCCAGGGATTCGGGTGTGATGAGTACAATGCCTTCCGGATGTTTAAGAAGTTTTTCTTTGGCTCCTTTAGCGGCTTCTCCATGCCATTTGGTTACCGGAACATCCAGATATTCACAAAGCTTCTCCACCCGAAGAAACTGATCATTGATCAATGCGATCAATGGGGAAATATACAATACTTTTACGCCTTGTTCCCTAAAATTAACTTTCGATAAAATAGGCAGAAAAGCAGCCTCCGTTTTACCTGAAGCTGTTCTTGATATTAAAACGTAATTGTTGTCCGTGGGTATAATTCTCTGAATGGCTGCCTCCTGGATAGGTCTCAGACGGCCCCATCCTTTGTCATAAATATATTTCCTGATAGGCGCAGAAAGCATGTCAAATGAGGTCATATTTCTTCAATATTCATTTCAAAAGGCTTCTCATCGGGTCTCTCGTCGGAAATTTCAATTTCCCCGAAAAGCTGTCTTTTGTCGACATTCGGATTCTGCCTGATGATGTTTAAGATATTCAGGAAATCCCGGATTACCTCCCGTGGCGTAAGGAACTCGGAAGCACCCGGTTTATTGAATATTTCTTCCATAAAAGATGAAATCTCATGATCAGAAATATTACTTTCAGTCTTATAATTAAAATCGAAAATCAGTTTTAATTTTTTAAGAAGAACGAAAATTTCATTGTGATCAAGCGGAGTTAGTTTAATGACGGGTTGGGCAAAATCCCTGATCTCCAGGGTTTCAAATTTATTGCTTTCCAGTCTTGATTTTAAAGCCTGGTAACTGAAAAGTCCTCTCCTTTCATTTTCCAGAAACTCTTTTGTTCCGGCAAAATTGATGAAAAGATTGGAGATTTTTCCCTGAAAGCAGTCGTTATAAATAGATAATATTTTTTCATAATTTTTTTCCCGGACCGCACGCGTAGAAATTTTGTAAAGATTGATCGCTTCATCCAAATTGATCATAAAGCCGCTGTAGCCCATGCTCACAAAAAACTTGCAGAAGTTTTTCAGCATATCATAATAATTAGAATCATTTATGATTTCCCGCACGCCAAGATCCTGCCTCGCTTCCGTTTTGGTATTATATTCTCCTTTCAGCCATTTTAGGGCATTCCTGCGCAGCAGTTCATCATTTTTAATGTATCCTTCATAATATTTTACAATTACAGATCCGAAATCGAAACCACCGACTTCCGTAATTTCATTCACTGTCTTCATAATTGAATTCCGGATCAGGTTCAGATACTGTTCATTTCTGATTTCCGATAACGAGATCCCGTTTTCTTCAGCTGTTTTTGTAATGACCTGCTCGATCCATTTTTCAAGTAATGTCGGCAGAGCACCTCCTTCAGGTTTCGTTTGTATCGCAATATTATCCATGATCGCCGAATACAGGATCACACTCTTCCCGTCATTCGCATACAGTCTGTTGTCCGGGGTGAAATCCGCATTGGCAACGACGAATTTTTGTTTAAGAGCTACGGTATTCAAAAGGTGGAGCATAAAAGATTTTCCGCTTCCGAAATCTCCGATCCAGAATTTTACAATGCTGTGTCCGTTTTTAACATCCTCCAGAGCGCTGATGAAGGCATTCACTTCTTCCGAACGGCCTACCGTTATATGCTGGACTCCGGTTTTCGGAACAACACCGCCGATGAGGGAATTTATAATGGAAGTAGCTTCTTTCGGTTTAATATGATCAATCATGATTTAAAAGTTGTTTATAATAATTGGGATTAATGGTAAAATATTCATCTTCTTCTTCGATTAAGATATCATCAAGAACTTCATAACAGACATCATTAATGCTGTCGATACTGGAAGCGATAAACAGTTTTCTGGACTTTAAAAAATCGGAAAAATCGGCTTGCAGCACCGTAAAACTGTGCTTTTCAAATATCTCTAAAATTTCTTTTTGTATGGCTGTAAAACTGAACTCCTCAAGATATTTTGAAGCCCTGATGTCCTGGCTTTTATTTTCGATGTTAAAAATAATTTCATTTTCATTTTTCGCCTCTTCAACAGTAATGGAAATACTTTCATCTTCATGATCACTGAGCAGATCCGTAAGCTTTTGGGATACTTCTGAATCCAGCTTCTGAACATTTTCAATAGCCGCCCGGTCTATCATTATTTTTTTTCTTTTAGGAAGATAAAAATGATTCACGGCTTCTATGGCCGCTTCCAGATTTCGGGTTGCCGTAAAATCGTTCAGTATTCTTTCAAAATCCTTAATCTGTTCAGGGGTAGAAAATAAACTTTTCTGAATGGCTTTCGCCAGTTGCTTATTATCAGATTGCATCAGAAGAGATTTGTCCAGGTAATGGATGTAGAGTCTCAACGCACAGTTTTTATCTAAATCGGCGGCAAATTTTGAAGCTTCAAAAAATATGGTTTCCACTGAGGGATTTTTAATATTCACATCCGCCAGCCTGAAAATTTCTCTTTCAAAAGCAAACGGATTCGTGTAATCCTGCCTGATAAGATCAAATCGGGATTTCCATCTGTTCGTATTATTTTCGTTGAGAATAATATTGGTTTTCGCATCTGCATCCAGGATCTGGTATTGATTTTCGGTCAGGAACACCTCAACTTTAGAAACGATTTTTTTATGATACTTCTCGAGAATATCAGGATGGGTGTATGGAAAATCAGTGCTGATTTTCCTTTTTATTCCGTAAAATTCGCGGACATTATTTTCACACAATTTTAAAATATGATTGAAAATTTCCCCTTTAACTGAATCATAGGTATATTTATAATTCAGGCTCTCCTTCCTGTAATTGTACTGGAGGACAACGATAATTTCAGATAATTCGTCGATGACGGTCGCATAGGATTTATTAACGGGAATACAATATTTATGAAGATATTCTGTCGTTCTTAAAAACTGCTTTAAAATCTGAATCCTGCAATAGTCGATCTCGTTGAAAACATTTTCTGTAAATCTTAATTGGTCAAGGATGTCAACCTGATGTTCTGAAAGATTAAGTTTCCGTCTATATTTCTTCCCAACTTTCCAGGAATCCGGACTGTTTTGAGACGGGTTTTGCGGAACAGCAGCATTCTGGTCTCTACTGAAAACTTCCGAAAAAGCAGAATTTCCAAAATCAATCGGAGTATCCTTATTTCCGGAAACATCTGTAATAAAGTCATCATTTTCATATGGGGGAATATGACCGGGCATTCTTAAATAAAATTGAGTTATGGTTGATATGAGTTCAAGCGTTCCGATTGTTAAAATCAGATTCTAAGATACTAATATATTTGCACCAAATTTAGATAAGATTAAAAAATATCCTTTACGGTTTCCCGTAATGTGTTCCTAAAGGTCAAGCTGTTTCTGAAATTCTTCAAAATATTTTGCCAGATGAAAGCCGTCTGCCAGTCCATGGTGAGCCTCTGCGGAAACAGGCAGAAACTTTTTGCCGTCACGCACGCTGAATTTTCCAAATGTAATTTTCGGGACAGATTCGGTTTTATCCAACGGTGTCGGATGAAGCAAAGCACTGAAAGAGTTCCATGGAATGGTAGAATGCCGGATCAGGTCTTTACCCAGTTCCCCATTATTCATTCTGAGGCCGGAACAGTTACGGACCTCCATTATTTCTTTCTGCAGTTCGGCATTGAAGATCTCAAAATTTTCAGAAAAGCGGACAAAAGCAAATCCAAAAGTACCGTCTGCCCGTCCGATGGTAGTTCCGGCATGAATGATGTCGTACAAAACAACCCGGTTATCCAGAATACGAAGCTTTAATTCGTTTACTGAATTAATTGCAAGCATAGATTTATGAAGGTACGCCGCAAAAAAGGAATGTCCATCTTTTTTAGCCTTCTCATAAGCTGTTGTACAGTCCACTTCAGTGGTAAATCCAAAATACGGACTGGCCATCCTAGAGAAAAATTCGAAATGTTCTTTTCTGTTCCAGTTTTCAATATCGATGATCTTCATTACTTTTATTTTGCCGTAAATTTCGGGAAGTTTTATTGTTTTTAAAACTGTCGGGGTATGAAATTTTACCAGGTCGGATTAATTCCTATTCAGGAAGTGAGTCAGATTAAATATCATTATAATATTTACGGTTTATTTTTTGCAGTATTAAGCTCCGGTAAATCAGGAAGCATGGGAACGAAAATGTAACGAATACTTTCTTGTCATGATCATTTCAATATCAAGGTCGGATATGATATCTAAGACTTTGTGATTTATGCGCTACTCAACAGAAATTAAATACATATACAGAATACACCTATGGAATACAGAACATTAGGAAACAGCGATTTGGAAGTATCGGCAATCACTTTCGGAGCATGGGCTGCCGGTGGATGGATGTGGGGAAGTACTGACAGAAACGAGGCTGTAAAAGCGATTCAGTCATCGTATGATGTCGGCGTCACCTCTATCGATACGGCTCCGATCTATGGACAGGGAACCAGTGAAGAGCTTGTAGGGAAAGCAATCAAAGGAATTTCGCGGGATAAAGTTCAGATTTTAACCAAGTTCGGAATGAGATGGGATCTTGCGAAGGGAGATTTTGCCATGCACAGCCACGATAACAGCGGAAAAGCCATTGACGTTTACAAATTCGCAGGTAAAGAAAGCATCATGTATGAGTGCGAACAGAGTCTGAAAAGATTAGGGACAGATTTCATTGATCTGTACCAAATCCACTGGCCGGATTCTACAACGCCGATTGACGAGACTTTCGAAGCGGTTTCAAGATTAATTGAGCAGGGAAAAGTCCGGTATGCCGGTGTCTGTAATTACAATGCTCAACAATTGGCAGAAGCGGAAAAGACATTAACCTTAGTTTCTAACCAGATTCCTTTCAGCATGGTCAATCGCGGAGTAGAGGAAGAAACCGTTCCTTACTGTATTGAAAATAACAAATCGGTTTTAGCGTACAGTCCTTTGGAGAGAGGTTTACTGACCGGAAAAATTCACAATGGATATCAGTTCCAGGAAGGAGATCACAGGGCCACTCACAAACATTTCCAACCTGAATTTATTGAGCGCACCAATGCTCTTTTAAATAAAATCAAGCCCATTGCCGATGCTCATGGCGCTACTTTGGGACAACTGGTTCTACGATGGACTATTGAAAGGCCGGGAATTACCATTGCTTTGGCCGGTGCCAGAAATGCAGATCAGGCGGTGCAGAATGCAAAAGCAATTGAGATTAATCTGAGCCAGGAAGAATTGGCCGGTATTGATGATCTGGTCAATCATTTTTATTAAATGTAACTCATAATTGAAAAATGGAAAAAAGAAATAACCAATACCATCTCCAACTTCAGGAATTATCATTAAAGGACGGGTCAGAGGGTCAGAAAACACTGGATTTTGACTTTGACAACCATGACGATTTGTTTCAGATTATTGAAAGCGTAAAATCAAATAAGATATTTGACAGTGAACAGACCGCTCATGAATTTTCACTGGGTCTGAAACTCTTTACAGAAGTAATGCTTAAAAATAGACAACATCCATTGTTTGAAGAATTCAGACCGGCCGTTACCGAGTTTATGAAAAAACTGAAAAGTCAGTAAAATTAAAAACAGAAAAATAATATGAATACAGAAAAAATAGGATTCGCAGGTCTTGGAAATATGGGTCATCCGATGGCCAAAAATCTTGAGAAAGCAGGATTAACTCTTTCCGTTTACAACAGAACAGCAGAGAAGGCAGAAGATTTTAAAGAAAGGTCCAGCGTCTGCAGTTCAGTTTCTGACCTGCTGAAAAACAGTGATATCATTTTTACGATGCTCACGGATGACCATGCTGTAAAAGCGATTTACGAAGAGGTTTTAGCTTCGGATATTACCGGAAAACTATTTATTGATATGAGTACTATTTCACCTGAAACGAGCAGTGAAATTTCAAAAGCTGTTAAAATAAAAGAAGCCTCATTCATCGATGCGCCCGTAGCCGGAAGCACAAAGCCCGCATCAGAAGGTACTTTAATGATCATGGCAGGCGGTGAAGAGAAAGATGTACAAAGAGCACTTCCCTATCTGAAGATATTGGGAAAAGAAATCAGGCACCTGGGTGAAAACGGAAAAGGAATTGCTGCCAAGCTCGCGGTAAACTATTTTATTTCAGCTTTATATCAGGGACTCGCAGAAACGGTTTTACTTTCTGATAAACTGGGGATCGACAGAAAAGAAATTCTTGAAATAATAAATGAAAGCGCTAGTGGCAGCGGTGCCACAAAAGTAAAAACACCACTCCTGATTAATGACGATTACGAGCCGGCATTTGCTCTTGATCTGATGTTAAAGGATGTTCTCCTGGCAAAAAATGCCGGGGCAGATTTTCCCCTGTCCAAAACACTGATGGAAACCTATCAGGCTGCCCATGATGAAGGCTTCGGAAAAGATGATGTCATGGGAATCATTAATTATCTGAAAAATAATCACAGATAGAAAACATCTGTAAAACCGGTGCCTTTGATTTTGCATCGGTTCTTTATATTTAAAATACATGCTATGAAGAAACTGTCCTTTACTCCTGAAGAGTTTTTTTTCGAAGACGACGGAATTATTCCCAACAGTCCGTATCCTTTGCTGGTATATCGTAATGCCTTTGCAGAACGCGGTACCGCCGGAGCCGAATTTCTGGAGAATATATTCCGAAAAAACAATTGGTCCAATTCCTGGCGCGGGGGAATATATTCTTTTCATCATTACCACAGCAATACCCACGAGGTGCTGGGTGTTTTTCAGGATCTGCAGAAGTTCAGATGGGAGGACCGAACGGTCAGAAAATAGAAATTTCTTCAGGGGATATGATCGTGATTCCGGCAGGAGTCGGTCACCGGTGTCTCTCCCATTCTGATGATTTTACGGTAGTGGGAGCTTATCCGGATGGCATGAAGCCCGATTTGATCAAAGAGGAAAAAGATCACTATACAGTTTCACTCCGGCACATTCAAAAGGTTCCCAAACCTTCCTATGATCCACTGTCGGGAAAAGACGGGGATTTAATTAAACGGTGGAAACACCAGAAAACAGATACTCATGAAAGATTTTAAGACATCATTTTTCTTTTTAAGATTGCCCGTTGCCGTTTCATTGGCAGGACACGGGCTGGTAAGAATTCCGAAACTTTCAGTATTCAGTGATTGGATGACAGCTTCTATGGAGAAATCTGCCATTCCGGACTTCCTGATCATTCCTTTCAGTTACCTGTTACCGGTCCTGGAAGCTGGTTTAGGAATTTTAATGCTGATTGGATTTAAAATTAAATATACCCTGTATGCCTCTCTGGCTGTCATGAGCATCCTTATCTTAGGAAGCAGCTCCGTTGAAAACTGGTCTGCCATCGAAGCACAACTCCTGCATTCCTTTTATCTGTTCGGATTATTTTGGTTTTATGAAAAATATAACCCCGAAAAAACGCAATAATAAATTTTTTAAATCACATCCTGTAAGCAGTATACCTTAAGTTTAGAAAACAATATTTTTAAACAAATTATTCTGATGTTTGAAGTCCTCATTGCCCATATAAAAAACAAAGTTGATTTGAGTGAAGTTCAGGAAGCCCGGCTTGCATCGTTCTTTATTTCAAAAAAACTGCGGAAAAAACAATATTTGCTGCAGGAAGGTGATGTATGCAGACATTTGTCTTTTGTAAGTAAAGGTCTGCTTAAATCTTTTTTTTCGGATGAAAAAGGAAATGAGCACATCAATATGTTTGCGTTAGAAGGATGGTGGATTTCAGATTTTAACAGTTTCATCAATCAGGAACAGGCCGTCCTCAACATTACTGCTGTTGAAGAAACCGAACTTTTACTGATCAGCCGTGACGATTACGATACAATGATGCTGCAGATTCCTGTGATGGACCGGTATTTCAGAATCCTGTATCAAAACAGTTTGGTCACAAAAGATTATCGCCTGATCGTTTCAAGTGGTTATACTGCTGAAGAAAAATATTCCCAGCTGGCGCAAAATAATCCTGAACTCATCAGAAGGCTTCCCCATAATCTGATCGCTTCTTATCTTGGACTTGCTCCGGAAACCGTCAGCAGAATCCGTAAAAAGCTTTCCCTGAAAAAATAAACAGAAATCGAAGATCTCAATACACAGTAATTTAAACCTAAAACTTTAAACTTTCAATCTCTGTTCCATGATCCATATCAATCAAAACCCATGATCTGGATCAAGTATTTTAATAGCTGCCATTCATAATTTTACAATAGAAATTTTATAGAATGAAAAATACGGAAAATATTGCATTGGTCGTCGGTGCTACGGGAATTACAGGAAGTAATCTCACTCAGGAATTGATTTCACAAGGTTGGATTACCTATGGACTGTCCAGAAATCCCGATAATAATATAGAAGGACTGCAATCTGTAAAGGCAGATCTGCTGAATGAGCAAAGTCTTGTTGAAGCCCTGGAACATATTTCACCTACGCATATTTTTTTTACCACCTGGATGCGTAATGATACGGAAGATGAGAATATCCGCGTGAACAGTGCCCTGGTCAGAAACCTGCTGAATGTTGTAGCTCCGAAAAAATCGGTACAGCATGTCGCTTTGGTTACCGGGCTCAAGCATTATCTGGGACCATTTGATGCCTATGCCAAAAGCGGAACCCTGCCTGAGACGCCGGTCAGAGAAGAACACCCACGTCTCCCGCTTCCCAATTTTTATTACGCGCAGGAAGATGAGGTTTACAAAGCTTCAGAAAGAGACGGATTTACCTGGAGCATCCACAGGCCGCATACAGTGATCGGGTACGCTGTAGGAAATCTAATGAACATGGGAACAACATTAGCAGTGTATGCCAGTATCTGTAAAGAAACGGGCAGAAAATTTATCTGGCCGGGATCTCCGGAACAGTGGAACGGTATTTCCGATGTTACCGATGCCCGAATATTGTCAAAACAGATATTATGGGCTTCTACTACAGAATCCGCCAGAAATCAGGCTTATAATATTACCAATGGTGATATTTTCAGATGGAAATGGCTTTGGCAAAGGATTGCAGACTGGTTTGGTATTGAAGCAGAAGGTTTTGGCGATCCGATAAGACCTCTGGAAAAAGAAATGGAAAAGGATGCTGAAGTGTGGAAGGATATTGCTTTAAAATATCATTTAAAGGAAGAAAAATTACACCGGCTGGCGTCTGCATGGCATACCGATCTGGATCTGGGAAGACCGCTGGAAGTAATGACGGATATGACGAAAAGCCGGAAATCGGGTTTTACAGCGTTTCAGAGTACAGAAGATTCATTTATTGATTTATTTAAGAAGCTGAGAGAAGAAAAGATTATTCCATAAATCCCGGAACAGAAGGAGTTGTATCAGCAGCTCCTTTTTTTGTGGTTTTACACCGGTTTGGTCAGCTTTTTGAACTGTGAAAGGTAATCAAATTACATCATATCCTTGAAACTTATCACATTTACAAATAAAGGTATTTACTGTCCGCAGGGAAAATTTTATATTGATCCCTGGCGACCTGTGGATCTCGCAGTTATTACCCATGGACATGCAGATCATGCGCGATGGGGCATGAAAAAATATCTTTGTCATCATTTTACAAAGCCCATATTGCACCGCCGGATCTCACCGGATATCGAATGTCAGAGCATTGAATATGGAGAGGTCATCAATATGAACGGTGTAAAACTGTCCCTTCATCCTGCAGGTCACATTATAGGTTCGGCACAGATCCGTTTGGAATATAAAGGCTATGTATCGGTTATTTCCGGCGACTATAAAGTTCAGGATGACGGATTGAGTACCCCGTTTGAATTGGTTACCTGTAATGAATTTGTTACCGAAAGTACCTTCGGACTTCCGATTTACAACTGGCTGGAGGTGGAAGATTTAAACAAAAAAATGCAGAACTGGGTGTTAAAAAACAAAGAAAATCAAAAGACTTCCGTGTTTATCGGATATTCACTGGGTAAAGCCCAGCGGATTATGAAAGCCGTGGAAGGATTGGGAAAAATTCATGTTCACTATTCTATCGGGAAACTCAATATCGCTTTTGAAGAAGTTGGAATTGAACTTCCCGATTATGAAATTCCGGATTTCAGAGAAAATATAAAACACGTTCAGGGCGATATCGTTATTGTTCCGCCTGCTTTGCTGGACAGTAACGTAATCAAAAAAATTCCTGATGCAGCCACAGCCATCTGCTCAGGATGGATGCAGGTTCGTGGTGCAAGACGGTGGCGAAGCGCGGATGCAGGTTTTCCGATGAGTGACCATGCCGATTGGAAAGGGCTTTTACAGGCTATCAAAGCTACGGAAGCGGAGATTGTTCATGTAACGCACGGACAGACCGAGGTTTTTTCTAAATATCTTAATGAAATAGGAATAAAATCTGATGTTGTGGAAACGCTGTATGGTGATGATGATGATGATGAAGTACCTGAAAAAGAAACCCCCGAGAACCCGTAGTATCAGGATAAACTTCTGAATTCTGATGAGAAGACAAGTAGCAGCAACCGGAATACCCATATGAAATTATGAAACATTTTGCAGATTTAATCAATGCTCTGGAGAGCACTAACAAAACCAACGCAAAGATCGATGCCATTATCGATTATCTTGAGCGCGCTCCGGATGAAGATAAAGTTTGGTTTATTGCTCTGTTTACCGGTAAAAGGCCAAAACGAAATGTCAATACCAATTACATGAAAGAATGGGCTCTGGACATCACAAAATTGCCATTCTGGCTGTTTCAGGAAAGCTATTCGTCGGTTGGAGATCTAGGTGAAACCCTGTCATTAATACTCCCTCCGCCTGCCGAAAAAATTGAGCGGACGCTCTCTGAGTGGATGCAGGATATTATCAGCCTGAAAGGAAAAACGGATGACGAAAAAAAAGAATTTGTTCTGAATTCATGGAACGGACTAGATTACACCGAACGTCTGATTTTTAATAAGTTATTAGGCGGAAGTTTCCGTATAGGTGTTTCCGATAAAACACTGATCAATGCGCTGACGAAATTTTCCGACCAGGAATCCAGTGCATTGACCCATAGTTTAATGGGAAAATGGCAGCCTGACGAAATCTCCTTTAACGAGCTGATTTCGGCAGAAAAAATTAATCCTGATAATTCAAAACCTTACCCTTTCTGTCTCGCCTATCCCCTGGAAAAAGAACTGGAAGAACTCGGTAGTCCCGAAGAGTGGCAGATTGAATATAAATGGGACGGAATCCGCGGACAGATTATCAAGAGAAATGATGAAGTTTTTATTTGGTCGAGAGGTGAGGAACTCATTACAGAGCAATTTCCTGAAATTGCAGAAACCGTAAGACAGATGAATGGAAACTTTGTCCTGGACGGGGAAATTCTTGCCGTAAAAGACGGCAAAGTTTTAAATTTTAACGAACTTCAGAAAAGACTGAACAGGAAAACGCTGACTAAAAAGATGCTTTCCGAAATCCCTATTGAGGTCTTTGCATATGATCTTTTAGAACTCGAAAATAATGACCTCAGAGAAAAACCTATATCTGCAAGACGTGCCATGCTGGAAGAGCTTTTATTAAACGAAGATCCCGAAAATATTAAACTCTCGGAAATCATCAGTTTCGAAAGCTGGGATGCTCTGGACACCATCAGGGAGAATTCAAGGGACATCAACAGTGAGGGCTTAATGTTAAAACAAAAAAAGTCATATTATCATTCCGGAAGGAAAAAAGGCGACTGGTGGAAATGGAAGATCAATCCTTTAACCATAGATGCAGTTCTTATCTATGCACAGAAAGGAAGCGGACGAAGGAGTGCGTACTATACCGATTATACCTTTGCCGTTAAAAAAGACGATTCCCTGGTCACCATTGCAAAAGCCTATTCCGGATTAACGGACAAGGAAATCATGGAGGTCAGTAAATTTGTGAATAAAAATGCCATCGAAAAGTTCGGGCCGGTGCGGACCGTCAAAGCAGAGCTGGTTTTCGAAATCGCGTTTGAAGGAATAGGATTCAGCAGCCGTCATAAAAGTGGCGTGGCTTTGCGTTTTCCAAGAATTGTCAGATGGCGGAAAGATAAAACAGTCAATGAAATAGATGACCTGGAAGAAATCAAAAAACTGATACAATAATCGTCTGCAAAACACGGCACACATCTTTTATGATTGTTGAGTATGTGATCCTATAAGTTAACTCATTATTCTCAGATATTTTACAGAAATCAGATGAAATATATTAATTCATATTTTAAAAAAATATAACTTGGCAGCTTTTGAAAATACCGACGGGTTTAAGATCATTCTTCAATGGATGGCAGATAAAGGTAATGTCCCCTTTAAATTTCAGACCGATACCTGGAAAAAATTCGGAAATGGCTACAGCGGAATGGTTGTTGCGCCTACAGGCTTTGGAAAAACCTATTCTGTTTTCCTGGGCCTAATTTCAGATTTTTTGAATCATCCTGAAAAATATAAGGATGGTCTCAAAATGATCTGGATCACTCCCCTCCGGTCGCTTTCAAAAGATATCGCTAAAGCTATGCAGGAGGCAATAGACGAAATTGGACTGGATTGGACGGTTGGGGTCAGAAATGGAGATACAGATCCCAAAGTAAGACAGCAGCAGGTCAGAAACATGCCGGAGATATTAGTCGCCACCCCGGAAAGTTTACATTTGCTTCTCGGACAGAAAAATCATGACCGGTTTTTTCAGAACCTGCAGAGCATCGTGATCGATGAATGGCACGAACTGCTAGGCTCGAAACGAGGTATCCTGGTGGAGTTAGGCATTTCACAACTCCGAAAGTACGTTCCGAAGCTTAAGATCTGGGGAATCTCGGCAACCATCGGAAACCTTGATGAAGCTATGGATGTACTTATTCCATACGCAATTAAGAAAACAAAGATCACTGCCAAAGAACATAAAAAGATCGATATTATTCCCGTGTTTCCTGACGAAGTTGAAATTCTTCCGTGGGCAGGACACCTTGGGCACAAACTTGCAGATAAAGTAGTACCGATTATTTTAGAATCCAATTCCACCATTGTTTTCACCAATACCCGGAGCCAGAGTGAAATGTGGTATCAGCTGCTGCTGGACGCCTACCCTGATTTTGCAGGTCAGATTGCCATTCACCACAGTTCTATTGATGCGCATTTAAGGATCTGGATTGAGGAAAATCTGAGCAATGGGAAATTAAAAGCAGTAGTTTCTACCTCATCATTAGATTTAGGAATCGATTTCAAGCCCGTAGACACTGTGATACAGATCGGTTCTGCAAAAGGAGTAGCCCGGTTTTTACAGAGAGCAGGACGAAGCGGGCACTCCCCTTTTGAAACCTCAAAAATTTACTGTGTTCCTACGCATTCTCTGGAACTGATCGAGGTGGCTGCGCTGAAAGAAGCCATTAAACAGAATGTGATCGAGCCCCGGGAACCTCAGGTATTATGTTTTGATATACTGGTTCAGTTTTTAATGACTCTGGCTATTGGAGACGGTTTTTATCCTCAGGATACCTATGAAAGGATAAAACAGGTATATACATTCCAGGAAATGACCGCCGGCGAGTGGAAAAATATTCTTGATTTTCTCACGTTGGGCGGAAGCGTCCTGCAAGGTTATGAAGAATACCATAAAGTAGTGGTCATGGAGGACGGACTGTTTAAAGTAACATCAAGAAAGATCGCGATGCTTCACCGGATGAACATGGGCGCTATCGTAAGCGATGCCATGCTGAAAGTGAAGTTTATTTCAGGAGGATACATCGGTATGGTAGAGGAATATTTTATTTCAAGATTAAAAAAAGAGGAAAAATTTATACTGGCAGGCCGTGTACTTGAGATCGCGATGGTAAAAGATATGACTGTTTATGTGCGGTCATCCAAAGGAAAAGCTTTAGCTCCGAGCTATTTGGGAGGCAGATTACCGCTAAGTACCAATTTAGGTCGTTTTTTGAGAGAAAAACTTTCAGGAGCGCTCAATCCCAAGGCTTCTGAAAAAGAGCTCAAATTCTTACATCCCCTGTTAATCAACCAGGAGAAACGTTCTCATATCCCCAAAGAAGATGAATTTCTGGTGGAACTGATTAAAAACCGGGAAGGTTACCACCTGTTTATGTATCCTTTTGAAGGACGTCTCGTCCATGAAGTAATGGCTGCACTGATCGCCTACCGGATTTCAAAACTGGCTCCTATCTCGTTTTCCATGGCGATGAATGATTATGGTTTTGAATTATTCAGCGATAAAGAAATTCCTCTGAATGATGATAACCTGCATAAAATTTTAACCCGGGAAAACCTCATGATTGATGTCATTTCAAGCATTAACTCTGCGGAAATGGCCCGAAGAAAATTCAGGGACATTGCTGTCATTTCCGGAATGGTGATTCAGAATCTTCCGGGGCAACAGCGTTCCAATAAAGCGCTGCAAAGTTCTGCAGGGCTTATTTTCAAAGTATTGGAAGATCATGACCCCAACCACTTTCTGGTAAGACAGGCGTATACGGAAGTTTTTAATATGCAGCTGCAGGAACAGCGACTGGTAGAAGCCTTCAAAAGAATTGAAAAATCAAAAATTATTCTGAAATTTGCCAATACCTTTACCCCTTTAAGCTTCCCGATTAAAGTTGACAGTTTACGGCAGACCCTGACCAGTGAAAGTCTTGATGCAAGAATACAAAAACTGATCAAACAATCCGGGAGAAATATAACAGATTAATACATTACCTCTACCAGTGAATATTGCTACAAAAAATATATCCGTCCACAATGAAACCTTTACCCTTACCAACCAGCGAGCCCTTTTTTGGAAAAAGGAAAAAGCACTTATCCTCTCCGATCTTCACATCGGTAAAACGGCCCATTTCAGAAAAAACGGGATCGCTCTGGCCAATCAGATTATGAAAAATGATCTGGAACGGTTATCGATCCTGATTGAATATTTCCAACCTGAAAAATTCATGGTTGTAGGTGACCTGTTGCATGCCGGAGACAATTCTGATGTGGACGAATTCTGTAGCTGGCGAAATCAGTATCCGGATCTGCAATTTTATCTGATTGAAGGAAATCATGACCGGATTTCCAAAAAATTAGAATCAAAGCTATGTCTGAATTTCAAAACAAAATTATTGGAGATGAATGATTTTCTCTTTATTCATGATTTTGAAAAGGGGCATGAGAAATTTCAGATTACGGGGCATATCCACCCCGGATTTATTATTAATTCTTCGGTCAGAAAGATTAAGCTTCCTTGCTTTGCGATGTCTGAAAATCAGCTGCTGCTTCCGGCATTCAGTGAATTTACAGGTCTTGATACCCGGAATATTCCTAAAAAGGGAAAGTTCTTTGTGTTTACCGATGCTGAAATTTACGAAATCTGATCCTCAGGCGAAAGACTGATGACTCACGGACTATAAATCCGCGAGTCGGTAGTGACGATCTTCCGCAGGCTTCTTATCTGAAGTATTGTTTAGCCTGTAAAAGGGATTTTGCGGGAAGAAAAGCCATGTAACTCAGATTAAAGTGGCAGCATGATGCTGCCGCCTAACAATTGGAAAATACTATTGTATCACGACCTGGACCAGCCGGTTATACAATAAAAAATGGTTTAAATATCATTAAACCATTTATAAATATCTAAGTCAGAAGGGATTCCCAGTTTTTTCCGAAGTCTGTTCTTTCTGTTCTGTATTGCTTTAGGCGTCACAAAGGTATATGTGGCAACCTCTTTTGTGGTAAGGTTCAGCTTTAAATAAATACAGAAAATAAGTTCAGAATTTTTAAGATTGGGCTGGATGCCCGAAATTTTATCAAAAAAATCAGGGTGAACCAGTCTGAATTTGTTTAAAAGACGAGGAGAATTTTGTTTAGCCAGCGCTAATATTTCGTCCTGCACAATAATTTTTTCGCTTAAATCTTCTAAATTTTGTTTAGGTTTTTCGTTTTTCATAATATTTTCTCATGTAACTTCTGCTGCCGCTTTTTCAACAGAATGATCTGCTTTCTCTTTATACCTCGTCCGAAAGTTCCACTCTATATTTTTTCTTCATTGAGGTATCATTTATTTTTAATTTACAGCATATCTTATTTCTACTTTAATTATCGATATTACAAACTTGTATGTATTATTTTTTATTATATTCAAAATTATTCCTGCACAATATATTAAGGAATTTTAATGTAGACAAAGAAATAAAAAATGATTAAAAATATACTTAATTACAATACCACATACATACCACGCAAGATTGATAAATAAATGATCTATTCTATATACTCAGGGACTTCAAATGTATGGGAAAGTTTAATTTCTTTTTTATGATTATAATCAATAGGAGCACTTCTGTTGTGTCTCCGTCATGTACAGACAGGTACCATTCTGTACATAGCGATTGTTTAGCTTATCATTCTTTAATTCGTAATAATTATATACTTTTGTTAAAAATAAAACATGTTTTCTGCTTTAATTTATGTTTTTTAACAAAAAATGAATTTATTAAATAAGTATACTATAAAACTACAAATAAGCAGAAATATATAAATGATAAAGAAAGATTTATATTAAAAATTTTAATTAACTAACAATTAATATGAATCTACAGTTTTTTACGGGTAACCTTTGGTATGCTCAGAAAATAGAAAACACTTATATAGTAAGTGTGAATGAGGAAGAAAATATCCTTCGCGGTCTTTCGGATTTTCTCAAAACCCAGGAAATTAAAAGCGGAAAGATCTCCGGAATCGGTTATCTGAGTGAAGTTGTCATTCGTTATTTTGATCCGGCCTCTCAAAAGCAGGTGGATCACATACTGAACGGCTTGGTAGAGTTATCGGAGATTTCCGGAAATATTTCAGAAATAAACGGAAAGCCAATGTTGTATCTCCGCATCAACCTCAATATTGACGGATATACAACATTGACCGGTCAGCTCTTAGACGCAAAAGTATGTGGTAAAGCCGAATTTTTCGTGCATCCTCCGGAAGGCAGCATCATCAATTTTAAAAATAAAATTTTAAATGTAAACATGAACAATTGGAGTTGCAGTTAATTTTTCTGCAACTTCAATAATATTTTTATACACAAACTCCAGTTCTTCTGCAGTAATGCAATAAGGGGGAACCAGATACATGGTATTGCCGAGAGGTCGTATTAAAATTCCCCTTTCTAAAAACTCTTTATAAAACACCTTTCCTATGGCATTAAAGTATGAAGTTTCGTAGACGGTTTTAATTTCCCAGGCAATGATCGTTCCGGTTTGCCGGATATTTTCGAAGCTTTCATGCTCTTTTAGCCTTTGAGAGAATTGAGAATGCTGTTCTGTAATTCTCCGGATATTTTTTTGGGTCTCTGGCTTTAACAGCAGATCCATACTTGCAAGGGCTGCCGTACAGGAAAGCGGATTGGCCGTGAAAGAATGCCCGTGAAACAGGGTTTTGGACTGGTCATCGGATAAAAATGCATTATAAATACCATTGGTACACGTAGTGATTCCCATTGGTAAAGTACCTCCTGTGAGACCTTTAGAAAAGCACATGATGTCAGGTTTTTCCGAAAGGTGACCGGCTGCAAAAAATTCACCTGTTCTTCCAAAACCTGTAAAAACTTCGTCCTGAATCATTAAAATTCCGGATTTCCTGCACAATTTCATCAGGCGGACAAGGTTTTCCGCCTCATACATCAGCATTCCTGCCGCTCCCTGTATCAGAGGCTCAAAAATAAAACAGACCACCTCATCCGCTATATTTGTAATTTGAGACTGTATGCTTTCCCAATTTTCTGAAGTAGGCGTATCGATAAAAACGACTTCAAACAGCATTTCGCTGAAAGGCTGCGTCCAGGTTCCCCTTCCGCTTACCGCCATGGCTCCGAAAGTATCTCCGTGATAAGCATTTTTAAAAGCAAGGATTTTTGTCTTCTTTTCACCTTGATTGTTAATATACTGAATACTCATTTTTAATGCAACTTCAACGGCGGTAGATCCGTTGTCTGAATAGAATACTTTTCCCTGATTGTCAGGAAGCAGCTGCAGCAGTTTTTCGGAAAGCCGCGTGGCAGGCTCATGGGTAAAACCCGCAAAAATCACCTGCTCTAAAGTATTCAGCTGCTCTGATATTTTACGGGCTATATAAGGATTAGCGTGTCCGTGCAGGGTCACCCACCAGGAGGAAACAGCATCAATGTATTTTTTCCCGGTGTCGTCAAAAAGATAAACGCCTTTTCCTTTTACAATAGGAATAATATCGTCTGCGGTCTTCATCTGAGTGTAGGGATGCCAATTGACTTCCCGGTCTCTTTCTTTTAAACTGGGCATGATTCTTTTTTATTTTCTTTCACCATGGGTTTTAATCCTAAGGTATTCAGCAACTGCATATCTTCTGAAACTCCCGGATTGGGAGTTACTAACAGGGTTTCTCTTTCTCCTGTAAAGATTGAGTTGGCCCCTGCCATAAAGCACCACCCCTGTTCAAATTCTGACATTTCTACCCTTCCTGCGCTTAGTCTTACCATAGAGGAAGGCATTACTATTCTTGCAGCTGCAATCATTCTTACCATTTCCCAGGTGTCTACTTTCAGATTATTTTCCAGGGGTGTCCCTGCTACTCTTGCCAATGCATTGATCGGAACAGATTCCGGATGCCTGGGCATGGTTGCCAATGTCAGAAGCATTGAAATTCTGTCATGATGCGTTTCTCCAAGACCGATAATTCCTCCTGAACAGACAGTTATTCCTGCTTTTCGTATATTATTGATGGTATTGACCCTCTGATCAAAGGTTCGGGTAGAAATAATTTCGTCATAATACTGTTCTGAAGTATCAAGATTATGGTTATAAGCATATAATCCGGCTTCCTGAAGGCGGATCGCCTGCTCTTCTGTAAGCATGCCGAGTGTACAGCAGACCTCCATTCCCAACTCATTGACGCCTTTTACCATTTCGATCACGCGGTCAAAGTCCCGGTTATTACGGACTTCTCGCCAGGCTGCCGCCATGCAGAAACGCGATGAGCCATTGTCCTTTGCTTTCTGCGCATGTTCGATTACTTTTTCCGTAGGCAACAATGCCTGAACTTTAATGTCGGTGTGATACCTGGCTGCCTGTCCGCAATAAGAACAATCTTCAGGACAGCCGCCGGTTTTAATGGATAATAAAGTAGACATCTGAATTTCTTCGGGATTATGCCATTCGCGGTGTACAGTCGATGCTTTGTAAACCAATTCCAGTAGCGGGGAATGATAAATTTCCTCTACTTCCTGTCTGGTCCAGTCGTTTCTCAAAGTTGTTTTTTTGTCCATTATCTAATTTTTATTGTTTTTGATACTCTCTCTATGTTTTCCTGATCAATAGGTGTGAGGTCAGGAATTTTTATAATCTCTGTATGCATTGGCAGGAAACTGCAGATGACCCTTTCTGTGTCTGCCGGAAGTTCCCCGTTCAGAATCAGATACTTCAGATGGATCCCGTTTTGACGTAAGACCATAACAGACAGCAAAGTATGATTAATACATCCTAAATAATTTCTGACCACCAGGACGGCCGGAATATTTAATTTTTTAATAAGATCTATGATAAATTCCTGATCCGAAAGGGGCACCATCAAGCCTCCTGCACCTTCTACGATAAGGTTTTTTGTCGTTTCAGGTAAGGTAAAATCGTTGACAGATATGTGTACGTTCTCTTCTGCTGCCGACTGATGCGGGGAAGCTGCCAGTTGCAGCCGGTACGTTTCAGGATGACAGATGCTGTTTTTCCCTATCCATTCTTCGATTTTCATAGTATCGGAATAAGACAGATCACCGGACTGGATCGGTTTCCAGTAATCGGCGTTAAAATATTTCGTTAAAACTGCCGAGCAGACTGTTTTGCCGACCCCGGTTCCGATCCCTGTGACAAAGAGTATTTCAGGTTCGGATTTATTTGGTTTAAATGGTATGCTCATGGTGTTGGACATTTCGATCAGGATTTCTGATGTTCTGTTCTATTTTAAGTTATTGTCGTTAATAAACTGTTTAATTAAGCTCGTAAGCTGTATTATTTCCTTTTCTGTGTTGAAACTGTGGAGGCAGAGTCCTTAAGCGCTCACTCCCTTTTTGAATGGCAGGATTATAGACCGCATAGGTAATGAATCCGTTATCAGATAAATCCTGTTGTATCTTACGTAAACATCCGTCGCTATCAGGAATAAGAACAGCCTGAACCGGACTGCTTTCTGATGATGGAGATAATATGTTCCGGCTTCTGAAAATTTTAATATTTTCCTGTAAATGCATTCTGTTTTTTGGGTCAACTGCTAAATATTCATAGCCTGTTTTGATGCTTATCCACTGGAAATCCGGTGCGGCAGTGGTATAGATAAAAGGAGAAGCAAAATTGATGAGATAAGACCTGATCAGATCTCCGCTTAAAATGGCTGCTCCATGCATTCCTAATGCTTTTCCATAGGTAACGACCGTTGCAAAGACCCTGTCCTGCAATTGATGTTCGGTAATCAATCCTTTTCCGAAGACTCCAAAAGCATGGGCTTCATCTACAATAAGATGAGCACCATATTTCTCGGCCAGCTCACAGATTCCCTGCAAAGGAGCTACATCTCCATCCATGGAATACAGGCTTTCAACGGCAATATAACATGGACCTTTCTGTCTTTTAAGAATATGCTCCAGACTTTCCATATCATTATGCCTGAACCTGATTTTTTTTGCGTAAGACATCCTGCAGGCATCATGAACGGATCTGTGAATACGCTCATCGATGATTAAAGTATCATGACGGCCGGGCAGTGCTGAAAACAATGCTAAGTTGGCCAGGTAACCCGAAGGAAAAAGCAGGGCGGACTCATACTGATGTTCTTTTGCAATGAATATTTCAGTTTCAGCGGCCACGATACTGTTTCCGCTGATGAGCCGTGATCCTGTACTCCCCGCAAGAATTTCAGGGTTTTCACAGATTTTTTTCAGCAGCAGATCCCGTAATTCATGATTTCGTGCAAAACCCAGGTAATCATTTGAATAAAAATCGGTTCCTGCTTTTTTGAGGTTTAACATCCGTAATGTTCCTTCCTGCCTTCTCTTATTTAGAGCTTTCCCAAAATCATTAAGCATACTTTACTTCAGAAATTTCTATAGCAATAGCGCTGATCCACTGCTCATACAACGCATGTTCAATGGTCAGGATTTTTTCTGCATGGATCCGCCAGTCATCGGAAAACCTGTTCAGCTGGCTGATCATTTCCTCCAGATGACCTTCTTCCTCCAGAATAATGGATTTTACCATGATCTTTGAAGAGGTCCTCGTAAGGATCTCCTGATAAACAGGATATAGTTCATCGGCACGTACCTCTATCGCATAGGTCACAAACAGATAAGCCGCAAACTTCAGCTCCTCTTTTGTCAGGGAAAAAACATGCTGCAGGTATTTACAGACTTTTATATCCAGAGCGTGCAGATAGTGGCGGGTAGATAACGGCGCAAGAAGTTCTTCTGAAGTGTAGTGCTTACAAAGTGCAGGATCGATCTTGATGATTTGTTTTTTGAGATAAAATGCATGACGATGTTCTTCTGCGGCATGTTTCAGCTGAATAAGATCTACTGTGAACGGGTGCTCACAGGCCGATATTTTCCGTGCTCCGGCATTCTCCATAAAGGACAGCGTATTCAGCCACTTGGCATGTGTCCTGTCAATTGTAACAATTTTTTCTAAAAGCTGATCAAATTCCATTATTCTTTGTTTGCTTCAAAAGTAGTATATTGCCGGATGGTTCATTGGTGCCAGTTTTAATATTATGAATAGTCCGGTTGAAATACCTTATAAAAGTTTTGTTAAAATCGACAGGAAATCAAACAGTCCGATCTATATGCAGATCGCCAATCAGCTGGTGAATGCCATTCAGAGAGGCTACCTGCCCTTCGGTACAAAGCTTCCGGGAACCCGTTCTTTCAGTCAGATCCTAGAAGTTCACAGGAACACCATTGTTTCTGTTTATGATGAGCTGCTTGCCCAGGGATGGATCGAAAGTTTTCCAAATAAAGGAACCTATATCATCGGAAAAGAGGATCATGATCTGCTGCGGAAAAACTTTGAAGAGAGTCATCTTAATCATTATCCAGAATCTACAGGATTTGCATTTAAAACATCAAATATTTTAGATAATCCCTTTGAACATTCAACCTGTGAATATGTTTTTAATGATGGTTCTCCTGATATTCGTCTTACACAGATCGATCAGCATTCCAGGATTTACAGCGCTGCCCTTAAAAGAAGAGCACATAAAACCGGACATTACAATCAGGACGGAAGTGAATTTTTTAAGAAAAATCTCTCTAAATACTTAAATTTATCCCGCGGACTTCCCATTTCTAAAAACAATCTTCTGATCACCCGAAGTACCGAAATGAGTATCTACATTGTCTCGGAAATCTTGCTCTCTGAAGGCGATACGGTGCTGGTGGGAGAACTGAGTTATTTTTCCGTCAACATGATTTTTCAGCGCAAAGGTGTTGATATAATCTCTATCCCCATGGATGACGAAGGAATCATCGTGGAAGAAGTACGGAAAATCTGCCAGAAGCAAAAAATACGGATGCTGTATCTTACGCCCCATCATCACTATCCCACCACCGTCACTCTAAGTGCCCAGAGACGGTTGGAACTGCTGAACCTTTCGAACACGTATGGTTTTGTTATTCTTGAGGATGATTACGATTATGACTTTCGTTATGATAAAAGTCCACTTCTGCCCCTGGCAAGTGCAGATACCGGCGGAATGGTTATTTATATCGGCTCGTTTGGAAAATCCCTGGCACCTGGATTCCGTACCGGATTTATTGTAGCCCCGGAAAACCTGATGACTGAAATGCGCAAATACCTTGGGATTATCGACCGGCAGGGAGATGTTGTCATGGAACATGTTTTGGGTGAGATGATCGATGAGGGTGAAATCAACCGTTATCTGAAAAAATCGATAAAAATATACCGGGAACGCAGAGATTATTTTTCATTGCTCTTACGGAAGTATTTAGAACATGACATCTGTTTTCAGATACCTTCGGGAGGACTTGCGATCTGGATTGAATGGACCCGTCCTGTAAATTTAATGCAGCTCAGCCGCCTTTGTGCACAAAACAATCTTTTTATTCCCAGAACCCTGCTCTATCAGAGTAAGGACCTTACCGCCATGCGGATCGGTTTTGGAAATTTAAACTTCACTGAAATGGAAAACAGCCTGAAAATCCTTTCTGACTGTGTTTCTGAGCTCAGAGGAAATTAAGATAAAAATCGTTTCTTTGTATAAATTTTTCAGCGGTATTTTATGAAAAAGTCTGAAGCTACCCGGCTTAATATTCTACAGAAAGCGTTCGAACTGATCTATGTAAATGGATATCAGACGACCAGCGTGGATGAAATTATTGCGACCACCCAGGTCACTAAAGGAGCTTTCTATTATCATTTTAAAACCAAAGACGAAATGGGTCTTGCGATCATTAATGAACTAATGATTCCCAATTTCAGAAACACCTTCATTGAACCTTTTAAGACGACTGTCCATCCGCTGGATGCCATTTATAATTTACTCTATCATCTGCTCATTGAAAACGAAAGTCTTAAAGTGGAATATGGCTGTCCTGCCTCTAATTTCACTCAGGAAATGGCACCCTGGAATATAGATTTTACAAAAGCATTAAATCAACTTTCCCAACAGTGGGAAAATGCAATGACAGAAGCTATTGAAAAAGGAAAAGAAAACGGAGTAATCAAGCCTGATGTCAATGCTCGTGAAGTTGCCGTTTTTGCTCTGTCTGGCTATTGGGGAGTCAGAAATCTGGGAAAACTGGAAAACACAAAAACAGTTTATCTTATTTATTTAAAGGGACTTAAATCTTATTTCAACAGTCTGAAATAATTTTTTATTCAAAAACATACTAATTAGTATGTTTTTATTCTATCTTTGTCCGGTTCATAAAAATGAAATAATGTATCAGACCCTTACCTTTCTCCACTCTACTTTTCGATGGCTGGTTTTACTGAGTTTAATTTATGCCGTATTCAGGTCTTACCGGGGATATTTTTCGAAGAAAGTATTCTCTCAAAGTGATAACTCAGTACGTCACTGGACAGCTACCATTGCGCATATCCAGCTCATTCTCGGAATTATACTGTACTCCCAAAGCCCGATCATTGCTTATTTCTGGAAAAATTTCAATACAGCCAGAGAATCTTTTGATCTTCTTTTTTTGGGACCATTCACATTTTCCTTATGCTGTGTTCTATTATTTTAATAACGGTGGGCTCAGCAGTCTCTAAAAGAGAAATAAGTGATCACGAGAAATTCAAAGTGATGTTTATCTATTTTACCCTGGCACTGATCATTATTTTTATCGCCATACCCTGGCCGTTTTCACCTTTTGCCAACAGACCTTATTTCAGATAATTATGATTAATTTACTTAAAACCAAAACCGGGCGTTTTAGAATTATTGCTATTCTTGAAGGCATCTCATTGTTAACTTTAGTATGCATAGCCGTACCGTTGAAATACGGATTTGATAATCCTTCACTTGTAGAGTTCATGGGACCTGTGCACGGGTCGCTGTTTCTTCTCTTTTTAGTGAGCACTTTAAGTGTCGGAGTGGAAGAAAACTGGAAGTTCAAGGAAACCACCTGGAAAGTTCTTCTCGCATGTATCATTCCGTTTGGAACATTTTATATTGACCGGAAGATTTTAAGCAAGTTATGAAAAATGCATTTATATTTGGCGGAATTATCCTGATGATTTACGTGGTTTACCGGGTCTACACGTATCAGACCCTCGATCGTGGTTTAAACCGACTTATTAAAAACGGCGCCATTATCCTCGATGTAAGGACGGAAAAGGAATTCGAAACAGGACATATCAAAGGTTCCCGGAATATTTCTCTAGGAACAATCCGGGAAAAGTATACGGAACTGGATTCCCGCAAAACGTATATTACGGTCTGCTCTCATGGCTTACGAAGTGTAAAAGCTGAAAAGATTTTAAAGGAAAAAGGATTTAAGAATGTTTACAACGGCGGTGCCTGGAGTGATCTGCAGAAGAGCTTGAATTTAAAATAATCCGGTTCCCGGTTTTCTTTGTTTCGGATCTATTGCAGTCCTCTATAGCGGTAAGCCAAGTATTTCAATATCGGAAAGCATTAATTCCTTCCTGATATGATTCCCGACCAGCGAAAAAAAACAGAGTGTCAGATGTCAGGTACCCTACGTTTATGTAGTGCTTTATGCATTTATATGAAGATGAACTTAATTTAATCCTAAGGTTATAGCCCGATTCTTTCTTTTTGGTCAGGTTTTTGAATGTTAAAAAATATAAATGTTTTAATGTTTTTTAATTCATTTATATTCAAAAATCAATCACTTAAAAATATATTATTATGTCAAAAGAAAATCTTACCCACCTGGAAGCTATTAAAAAAATTAAAGAATTATCTGAAAATGCGAAAGTCTGTATGTTTTGTACAGAACTTGAGACCCTTCCGATCAATTCGCGACCGATGAGCTTACAGGAAACGGATGAGGAAGGAAATCTTTGGTTCATCAGCAGTGATGACAGCAATAAAAACTTTGAAATCAAAGATGACCGCAGAGTACAGTTGTTTTTTATGAACAATAGTGATTATCAGTATCTGTCTGTCTTTGGGGAAGCTACTATTTATAAGGATAAAACAACCATTGAAGATAAATGGTCACCTATGGCGAAAGCATGGTTTGAAGAAGGGAAAGACGACCCGAAAGTTTCCATTATCCGTGTAGAACCTAAGGATACTTATTACTGGGATACCAAAGTCGGCAAACTGGTAAGTCTTTTTAATTTTGTTTCAGCTGCCGTTACAGGAAATACAACTGATAATTCCGACGGTGTAGAAGGAAATGCTAAAGTTTAAGCATATTTTTATATAAAATCATATAAAGCAGTGAATTTTTTCACTGCTTTTATCTTATCAGAGGCAGAATAGCCTTTCATTGATCTGAAGACAGTCAGATTGACGAACTGATGTTCACCCATAAGTTGATTAAAACTTCATTTGGGAATTACTATAATTATATAATTGCTTTGGTTCTCTGTTTACGTTTATTATGAAACGGAAAATGCCCACAGATCATACAGATTGACGGACATTTAACAAGATTAAAATTATTGAGAAACTACTCAACTTCAAAAATGGCCTGAATCTCCACTGAAGAGTTTACAGGAATGGAAGCAGCTCCTAATGTTGCCCGGGCATGTTTCCCTTTCTCACCAAAAACTTCAACCGCAAGATCTGAGGCCGTATTCATAAGGCCTGCATGATTGATATACCCTTCTTCAGTGTTAAAGATTCCCGTTAGCTGAACACATTGTTTTACTTTACTCAGATCTCCTCCTACCGCTTCATTCAGTACAGACAGAACATTCAGCATGGTTACCCTTGTAGCGTCTTTTACCTCCTGCTCAGTGACCTCTACACCTAATTTTCCCGGATGAAAGATTTCCCCGTCCTTCAGGGCAACCTGATTGATAAAAATCAGATTTCCGGTACGCACAAAAGGCTGGTAATTTCCTGCCGGTTTCGGAACCTCCGGAAGAATGATGTTTTTTTCTTTCAGAGCCTGATTAAATAAGCTTTTTGGTTTTGCCGTAAATGTAAGTTCTTCCCGGTGATAAGTTCCTTTAAGTGCAGATGCTACTTTCGCGAAATTCTTTCCCTGGATCTGAGCAAGCTGCCGCTCATCATGCGTTGGTCTTTTGACCCCATTCAAAGACGCCATCGTTGTGGTTCCCAGCACCGTGTTTCCCTGAGGAATAGATTTATCAATCCCTTCAGTACCGCGGATCCCGTTTGAAACCAGCACCATCCCGTGTACAGCAAGACTGTTCCAGAATGACTTTAGGGCAAGTTCCTTTCCGGCACCGCTTCCTGCAGACATAAAAACCGTAGCAGGCATTCCTTCCAAAGCGTGATTTGTCCAGAGATTAACGGTTTTAGACAGGAATTCACTCATTCCCGTGCTTATATTCCCGAAATAAACAGGAGATCCGAAGGCGATCCCGTCATAATCCGGAAGTTCTTCCACCGTAGCTACCGGAAGATTTTTAAGTTCAGGATGCTGAGAAGATCTCACCTGTTTGATGATGGCTGTAGCATTATGATCATATTCAATACCTTTGGCCAGTTCTTTAGCCATTTCATAAGTTCCCCCCTGATCCGAATGAATAAGAACGAGTATCTGAGTTTTATTCTGTGCCATGATGTTGCTGATGTTTAATAATACAATAAAAAGAATATTTATTTTTTTCATGCTGAATACAATCTATATTTACTCTGCAAAATTACTATTGACGTTTTTATTAAATTTGCCAAAAATACTATGCAGAACGACAGAATCAAATGTGGCTTAACTGAACAGACCAACCATCAGTTTGTAGATACCATTCAGAAAGAAGCGTATGTGTGGTGCGAAAAAGACTGGAATCATGACCAATATGAGCATTTTCATCATCGCTCACAGCTTACCTTCGTAGAAGAAGGCTATCAGTATTTTCATATTGGCCATACGATCTATCTTGTCCCCCAGAATCATATCATCTGGATCCCCTCTGAAGTTCCTCACCGGATAACGTCAGAAGCCAGAACAGTAAATCTTATGGTGTTTCTCTTTACCTCTGTTTTTAAAGAAGATTTTTACAGGCATGTTCATGTTTTTGCTGCTCCTGCTGTGCTGAGGGAAATGCTGCTGTATGCTTCAAAATGGAATAAATCATTACACGAGGATGAAGAACAGGATATCTTTTTTAAAGCTATTTTAAAAAGCCTTCCTAATTTCTGTAAAGAAAGCAATGATCTGCAAATTCCTGTCCCTTCTGATGAAAGATTGCTTCCCGTCTGCAACGATATCCATTCAAATTTTAAATATCACCTGAATATGGAAGCACTGGCACATAAAGCCCGAATGTCTGTAAGGAGCCTGCAGAGGATTTTTAAAAATGAAACGGGAATTACATTGCAGAAATATCATCAGCTCGTCAGAATTTTAAAAAGTATTGAGCTTATCGATACCCGTCAGTATACCCTAAGTCAGATCGCTTACTTAATAGGATACCAGAGTTTATCGGCCTTTACCGCATCTTATTTTTCCGTGATGAAAACAAAACCTAAGATTAATAAATCCTAGGCATTTTCATCATGCGGTGCATCTACAGGTTTTGATTCCGGAGACCCTTTTTCACGCAGCCAAATCGACAGGATAACAAGAGAGGCAACAGCCAGAAATTCACTCTGCCAGTTCTGGAAAGACTCGAACCAGAATCTTGACTTCGATAGGTAATCGTATGCCGAAACAGCAGGTTGATTTTTCATGAACTGTTCTTCATTAAAATCTTTGAGACTCCCGTAGAAGTGTAATGAAAAGCTGATAAGAAATAAGATACCGAAAGCTAAAGATAAAGAATGCTTATAAATCTTCAGCCAGATCCCTCCTTTTTTAACGGGCCAGGGAGCTTTGGAATGAGGCCTGGGTTCCCGGTCAACATCTTCCTCCTTATCCAGTGATTTAGACTCACTTGATCCTTTCTGTCTCAAAGAAACCGTAAGCACGACATACAGCATCATCTGCAGAAACTCGCTTTCCCAATTCTCAAAAGTAGCCTGAATAAAGTGTCCGCTATGGATGTACTCGCCAATACTCAAAGCTGCTTTACTATGTTCTGCCAGTTCCTTATTTTGAGTTTCCCAGCCTGTAAAAAACTGGCCGCAGAGGCAGAGCAGCATTAACGTTAATACGACAATGCTTAAACTGTTGCGGTAAAAAAAGCTGTTTTTAGACATTGTTAGCATTTTATCCGTTAACAATAATTCCTCCGTTCGGATGAAGTACCTGGCCTGTAATCTGGGCGGCATCGTCACTTACAAGGAACAGAAAGCTGGCCGCCACCTCTTCAGGAGAAGCATTTCGCTCCAAAGGAGGTTTTGTCTGATCCTCTTCTTCCTCACCAAAGGTTTTCTCGGTAAGCGGTGTCGCTACCGGACCGGGTGCTACGGCATTTACTCTGATTCCTTTCGGTTTAGCCTGAAGCGCCAACGATCTCGTAAAAGAAACAATGGCCCCTTTCGTTGCAGAATAATCAAGCAACTCGGCATGTCCCTGATAAGCGACAGCAGATGTCGTATTAACAATACTGCTGCCCTCTTTCAAATAAGGAAAAACAACTTTGGTGAGTAAGATCATTCCTACGATATTGGAATCAAACGTTTTCCGGATATTTTTTTCTTCTAATTTTTCAATATTATCTGATGGAAACTGAACTCCTGCGTTATTAATCAGAACATCGATACCTCCGAATTCATCAGCAACCTTACGGGCAGTTTCTTCACAGAATTCGTAATCGTTAATGTCTCCCTGTAAAATAACTGACTTTCTGCCCAGTTTTTCTATTTCTGATTTGGTTTTCTCTGCATCATCCCTGTTAGAATGATAAACAATAGCAATATCAGCTCCGTTTTTTGCAAGAAGTAAAGCGACAGCTTTACCAATTCCGCTGTCTGCACCGGTGATAAGAATAGATTTTCCTTCTAATTTCAACATATGATCCATCCTATTTCAATATTAACATCTGATTCATCTCGCTTTTAAAACACCCTAAAATGAATTCGGTATAATAGATCTGTGCATTAAGAGCCTGTGTTTTGGGATGAAGTTCCAGCTTTTTAGTTAAAATAATTTCTCCTTTATAGGCGAAAGAGAAATACGCGAAAATCCTATATAAGGAGTTTCTGATGGGTGTGCAATAGCCTGTTGTAGCGATAGCCCAATCCGATTCGAAAAGTTTGGACGCATTAAGGGCCATTGTTTCAGCTATATTTTCAGATACGCAGTCACATTGTTCAGCCTCAGTCCTATCCACTTTCAGCAGCCTTACTTTTTCGGGTAAGGTATAAGCGGTCATTCCTCCTTTGTAAAAAAGAGAGGCGTTAGGCATCTGTGAAAAGGCAAGCTGCAGGCATCCTGAAGTAACACTTTCTACAATAGAAATGGTCTCGCCTGACGTCAGTAATGACTGACTGATATAGTTTAAAAGATTTTTTTGAAATTCCATAATTTTAATATTTAAAGGTGAGTGGTTTATTTAATTTACTGATTCTGCATTATCCGGCTTCGCATTGGCTTTCAAACACATCGTCATATTTTGTTCAGACAGTTATTTTCTCAATCGGTAACCATCATAGCGGATCCATTTAAGGATGAGTTATCCTTTGTCCTTTTCTAATGAACTGAGCAGCTTTGTGAGATACTCTTCCTCCTTGAGAACTTTATAATAAGCTGTTTTAGCATATAAGGTAAACGATGGAGTTTCAACAGCAATTTCAGTATTCATTTCAGACGGAACAACCGCTGATTCATTATGATAGGTGCTTATTTGAAGAATATACTCCTGAATATAGGTGTTGATCACCTCTTTCATGATCTCACATTTTGAATTGCTTTTTATTTTTTCTAAAGACTTAATCAGAAATGCGGTGACTCCATATGAATTAATTACACCGGGAAACAACGATTCATTTTCAATCACATTGTTCTTATCATACATGCCGGAACCCATAAATGTATCGTTTTCAAAAATCATAGTTTTACGTTTATTAATTATCAGAAATTTTCATATACTTTTCAAAATAATGCAGATCATCTTTGTCCCTTATTGAAAGGTAAAACATCACCTGCTCCGGTTTCTTCATTCCGATACTGCCGAAGCTGTCAAAATGGGCAATGAGCGCCTGAATATTCTCTATCTCTATATCTTTTAAAATAATAAACAGTAAAAAAATATTCTGTTTTATTTCTTTGGCGTAGATGGCAGAACCTTCTTCAAACCATTTCCCGGCATTGTCCACCTTGATGAACTGATCCTGTTTCAATGATCTCACGATTCTCTTACAATCCATATTGATATTTTGAATGATGAATAACTTTATTTGAACAGCAGGATCAGGCTTATGATGTACAATAACTCCTCCTTATGTTATCTCTAAACCGATAGACAGCCCGCATAAATTCTTCCCATTGCCGTATGCATTTGGCACTGCACAACAACTCGACTCCTAGGTGAAGAATTACAAATTATAATCCCAAAAAGTACAAACGGAATTATAATTTTTATTATCATTACCTCAAATATAAACAATTAGAAATCAAATAACTATGACCACAGTCACATATTAGAAAAAAATCACTCTTTTTTCAAACTTAAGTGAATTTTCCTGTTCCATTTTTTTAAGGGTGCGGATTACAGTCTCCACTCTCAGTCCTGTAAAGTCAGCAATCTGCTGTCGCGTCAGCTTTACAGGAAAAGAAAATGCGGAACAATCCTCCTGAAAGCTTTTGAGATAATCCATCAAACCTCTGATCCTGATAACAGGACTGGCCGATGCGATACTCTGCATCATGATCATTTTATGATATACCCTGTGAGAAAGGCAGCTGTTCATCTCAAATGAAATTTCCGGGTTTTCCTTGAGGATAGAAAAAAGCTTATTTTTGGGTAGTTTTATAACAGTACACGGGGTAAGCGTATAAGCATTCATCGGATAGGTTTTCTCTACAAAAAGGCATGCATCGCCAAAACTCTGATTTTCTCCCAGAATATTATGAACAAACTCTTTTCCGTCTTCATTATAGTGGTTAAGCTTTATTGTTCCTTCGACGATCTGCCAATAATACAAAGGTTTGTCTCCGCTACGAAAAATAAAATCCTTTGAATTGTAATTTTTAATTTCACCGCCATTTGATTTCAGAAGATCTTCATCAATCTTCATGCAGCTTATTGTTTTCATAGTTGTATGGTTTTTATATTAAAGCTCATTGAAAATTCTTTTTTATGAACTGCACATGATCATCTGTTTGTGATTTCAAAATTTAACATTTATGATGTGAAATTTCTTAAAAAGATCATTAAATGATCCTACTTTCCTCTGAAAACAACCTCTGCAAGAAGTGAACCGTATTCATTCTTATAAACGTTAAAATGTGTTAATTTCCTTAATTTCATCAATATAAAAACAAAAAAAATATCCGCCTTTTCAGGTGGATATTTTTAAATGCAGTAAAATATACTTTATTTTCTGGTTACAGCAGTATCTCTGGTATCCTGTGCACTGTTCGCAGCATTAATTTTAGAATTAGATGTTGGAGAAACAGCAGTGTCTGCTGTAGCAGTAGTTGCAGTAGTTGCGGTATCAGTAGTTGCAGGCATCGTTGTCATTGTATCAGCTGCAGCTGTATCTACATTTGAATCAACACTGTTTTCAGTACTTTTTTTACAACTTACGACTAGTAAGCCAGCGACAAGGCCTAATGTTAGGATGTTTTTCATAATATTTATTTTTGTAATGTGAAATGTCAGAAATCTTTTATATTTAATTTTATGACTGCCCAAAAGTACACAAACCTACTGCTGGCAGATATGATTCTGATCATATTTAAAACATTTTTTTATAAACGATATTGTTCTGCACCATAAAGATACTGCCTTTCATTATTCCGCTGACTATACGTTTACATTATTAAGGGAAATCACGAAATCAACCGTTGCCACAGAATAGATTACCTATCGACAGAACGCTGAGAACAGATATTGTAACATCATTCTTCCGGTTCCGTTCCTTTGCTTATTTATTGTCCGTAACAAAATTTTTCCGGGCCAGTTCTTTTCTGACCCTGCTTAAGCTTTCAGGAGTGATTCCAAGATAAGAAGCGATCATCCATTGGGGAACCCTTAACAGCAGATCAGGATACATCCTGATGAATTTCATGTAACGTTCTTCTGCGGTCTCCCCCAGTAAAGAATTGATCCTGTCCTGAAGGCTTTTAATATGTTTCTGGACCAGAATATCACTTTTTTCAAGACTGTTTGGAAACTCTCCGACCAGCTTACTGATAAAATCCGGATGCAGCATAAGAATTTCAGAATCTTCTACCGCTTCGATATAATAAATGGATTTTTCATTAAAGTAAAGACTGCTCCGGTCTGAAATCAGCCAGCTCTCCGGAGCAAACTGTATAATATGTTCCTTCCCGTTTTTATCAATAGAATACATTTTCAAAAGCCCTTTTTCTACAAAATAAATATGTCTGCAGACCTCACCATATTGTAAAACAAATTGGTTTTTAGGGATCTTTTTCACTTCATAATGTAAACTGCAAAGATTTACCTTTTCCAGAGGGACGTCCAGGACTTTTGCCAGGTAATTATTAATATTTTTCATTCTCTTATACAAGCTGGCTTAAGGAAATATCCTGGTGAGAAGCATTGTTAATGGCTTTTCCGTTTTCCAAGACGATGAATTGCGGACTTTCGTGCCGGATCCCGAAATCTTCTGCAATCTTATTGGAAAGAGGCCGGTGAGCCAGCAGGTCCAGATAGTAAACTACCGGATTTCCGTCCTGTCCTTCAAGTTCTTTTTCAAAATTTCTCAAGACCGTCTTACTGATAAAGCAGCTTGTCGAATGTTTGAAAATACCGATTTTATGTTGATAAGAGGCTTCAATAGCAGCCTTCAGATCTTCTTCATTTTCTATATTTTTCCAAAAAGATTTCTGTTCAGAATCTTCCTGCTTACCGCCAAATATTTTATCAAAAAAACTCATACTTTAAATTGTTTTAGGTGATGGTGAAGATGTTTATATTCCAAAAATCCCCAGTCTTTTTCTCTCATCTTTCCAAAAAGAACATGCCTGTCAGGCAGATTATTGTTCTGATAAGCAAACCAATACTCTTCCAGTGTTTTCAGCAAGCCTTTTCTGGAATCATTAAAATCACACTCAAAATTAATGATTAGTTTTTGAAAAGTAGGCATATTTCTGGGAATTCCGTTATTGAAAATCTGCATTTCTTTTTTCGTTAAAAATCCTATGGCTTCAAAAAGAGGATTAATCTTCGGAATATCAATCTTTTTCAAGGCAATCTGCAGAACAAGGTCACAATGTCTGAGCATCTGGGCGGCATTCATTTTCCCCCATTTTCCTGAGGAATTTTCTGAAAGTCTGGAAATACGGGTTACTATCTCTTCAAAAAACAAGCGGTTGTGAAGTGTTTTTCTCACCAGCCTCTTTCGGTTTTCAGGTTTTCGATGTGGGCATAATGATGGTTGCAATGCCAGGCATACATCGCCAGATAAAATCTCAGATTATTGCTTTTACGATGTTCAGGATGATTAAACGTTCTTTCGAACTGTTTGTTGGTTAAGCTTTTAAGCAATGCCACCCATCTCTGATGAGTTCCTTTAATCATTCTCATCGCAGGTTTTACAGGCATATTGATGCTGTCCTGCAATTCAGCCCATCGGGCTTCATCGTAGGGTTTTATGGTAGGGTTCTCTTCGGTTAAAGCCAGTTTAAAACGCATAAAACTGTTGATGTGGCTGTCCGCAAGATGATTCACGAGCTGTCTTACGGTCCATCCGCCTTCACGATACGGAGTGTCTAACTGATCATCTGAAAAATCCTCGATAAGATTTTTTAATCTGCCCGGAAAATCCCTGATCACTTTTATATGCTCATCAAGCATGATGTCACAGATGTTTTCAGGAGCCTCAAACGGACCTATCGGAAATTTCTTTTTTTCTAAATCGCTCATTATATTCGTTTTAATTCTGTTATATCACAGGAAATCATCTTTTGTAAATGTATCAAAAAAACACTGATTCTGACAGAACTGAAGTTTAAATTCATCATTAAAAAAGCTTCAGTTCTGTTAGACTGAAGCTTGTATGATGAAGTGGGCTGATTAATAACCATGTAGGTCAATGCCTTCCGTTCGCTGTAAAGTTACCCTCTTTCCCATTTTCTTTTGAATGACCCTGAAGTGCTGTAATTCATCATCCGTAAGAATGCTGATGGCAGTCCCCTTTTCATGGGCACGGCCTGTTCTTCCGATCCGGTGAACATAATCTAAAGGGGAGCGTGGTAATTCATAGTTGATGACACAAGGCAGCGCATCAATGTGGATACCACGGCCAATTAAGTCGGTAGCGACTAAGATCTGAGCACCATTTACCCTGAATTCTTCCAGATTATTTCTACGGGCACCCTGCGATTTCTGGCTGTGAATAGCCACCGCTTTTATTTTGTTTTTTTTCAGTTTTTCGACTAAATTATCCGCAGCTCTGGTAGATGAAACAAAGATCAGTGCTTTCTCCACTTTTTTTTCTTTGATCAGATAACGCAGAAAAGGTCCTTTGTTTTCCGGAGAAACATGATAAGCCAGCTGTTCGATATGATCAATTTCCACTTCCTGTTTCCTGATCTCAATGATCACCGGGTCAATCGCTAAACGTTCCTTCATCTCAGAAACTTTATCATTGAGCGTAGCTGAAAATAAAGTGGTCTGTTTTATCACCGGCATTAAGGAAAACAGTTTATTCATTTCCTCCTCAAATCCCAGCTGAAACATTTTATCTGCTTCATCAATCACCAAATGCTGAATTTCTGAAATACTTAACGCGTTATGATCTATCAAATCCAGCAAACGTCCCGGTGTGGCAATTAGAACTTCCACGCCAAAAAGGCCTTTCATCTGCGGATTAATTGAAACTCCACCATATACAGCCATGGTACGGATCTCACGCTTCAGATTTTCTGTAAACGCCCTGAAAACCTCATCGATCTGGATGGCCAGTTCACGGGTTGGTACCAATATCAGCACCTGAACATTACGGTCCTTTTTTACTTCTCCATTCTGTAATTTTTCTAATATCGGCATCACAAAACAGGCGGTTTTTCCGGATCCGGTCTGTGCAATACCCATCAGATCCTTCCCTTGTAAGATCACAGGAACAGCCTGCTCCTGAATAGGAAATGGCTTAAGATAGCCTAGCTTGTTAACCGAGCGAATAATATGGTGTGATAATCCTAAAGACTCAAATGACATAAAAATACTTATTTGGTGCAAAGATAAGCTATTGGCATTTGGTTTATCTGAAAATTAACATCAGGCTGTAAAAATTTTGTTAAACAGATAAAGATACTTTACCATCTCTAGCTGCTTTTTAAGGTTGATAAAACATCAGCCAGAGTTATCGCTGTCAATGCCTTTTTGTCCGACATTTTTAATTTGGATATATTTTTGAAGAATAGTTTTTATATTTTTATCAAAAATTCGAGAAATCAAAATATGAAAAAAGCGTTAATCGTCGTAGATGTACAGAATGATTTTTGCGAAGGTGGTGCATTAGCAGTTCCGGGAGCGAATGAAGTGATTCCCTATATTAATCTCCTCATGGAAGATAATGAGTATGATCAGATCATTTTAACACAGGACTGGCATCCTTCCAATCATAAAAGTTTCGCCAGCAATAATGGCAGGAAAATCGGAGAAAGCATTATTTTAAATGGTGTACCGCAGTTTATGTGGCCGGATCACTGTGTTCAGGGAACCTCCGGAGCCGAGTTCCATAAAGATCTGAACAGAGATAAGGTGACGCACATTGTACAAAAAGGAAAAAATACTGAAATTGATTCATACAGCGGTTTTCAGGATAATAATCACTTTATGAAAACCGGGTTGGATGATTTCTTAAAATATCACGAAATTCAGCTGGTGGAAATCGTAGGTCTTGCGATGGATTACTGCGTGAAATTTACCTGTACCGATGCTGTGGCCAACGGATATGTAACCTGCCTTCATTTCAACGGAACACGCGCTGTCAACGTAAAACCGGATAATGGCAGAGATGCGATTTATGAAATGATCCAGAAAGGGGTAACCGTTTTAGGTTAATTCTTTTTCAGTTAATAAAAGAACTCACATAAAAAAGACGTAGAAGTCAGTCTCTACGTCTTTTTTTATTTTAAGCTCAAAATAAACTTTATAAGGGATCAAATTATGAGCAATGGTAAAATTCATCACTCATCACTTATCACTGTTAAAGCATTTTCAGATTATTCACTTCCAGTTCTGTAAGAATTCTCCAGTGTCCTCTTTTGATGTTCTTCTTCGTTAATCCTGCAAACATAACTCTGTCTAATGCCTCTACTTCGTATCCTAATCTTTGGAAAATCCTTCTGATCACACGGTTCCAGCCGATGTGGATTTCTATTCCGATCTCATTCTTTGGTTTTCCTTCGATAAAAGAGATCTGATCCACTACCGCTATTCCTTCATCCAGACGGATACCTTCAGCAATCAGCTTCATGTCTTCGTTCGTCAGTTTCTTATCCAGCGTCACATGATAAATCTTTTTGGCATCAAATGACGGATGCGTTAATTTTTTGGTCATGTGCCCGTCATTCGTCAAAAGAATTACTCCGGTTGTAGAACGGTCCAGTCTACCTACCGGAAAAACACGGTAAGGAGAAGCATTAGCAACTAAATCCATCACCGTTTTTCTTGCTTTGTCATCCTTAGTAGTGGAAATATATCCTTTGGGTTTATTTAAAAGTACATACACCGGCTTTTCAGGAGTAATATTCTGTCCGTCAAAAACCACCTTATCCACTTTCTGAACCTGGTATCCCATCTCCGTAACCACTTTTCCGTTAACTTCTACAAGTCCCTGAGTGATTAATTCGTCTGCTTCTCTCCTGCTGCAGATTCCGGAATTGGCAATATATTTATTAAGACGGATTGTATCTTTATGAATATCTTTCTCTATTTTATTCAGTCTTCTTTTCTGCACAAAAGATTTTGCGCCATCCTGATTTCTGTCATCTCCGCTTCCCGGCCTTCTTCCGTATTTTAAACTGCCTCTTTCATATTTATCTCTGGTGTCAAAACTTTTTGTTGGTCTGCTTCCTCCTCTTTTCGGAGCAGATTTGGCAAATGGCTTCTTTTCCTCACCCGGATTGGTAATAAAAGGCTCTTGTTCGGTTTTTCCAAATTTCTTATCCATACGGGCCTGGTAACTTGTGTCACCACTTCTTTTTGAATCAGAATTTCTCTCTCCGGCCTTTGGGAATGGTTTTTTGAAAGGTTTAGATCCTGAAGAATTTCCGGATCTAGAAGCACGAGAATCATCAGAATTATTTCTTGTTGAAGTTCTTGGTCTTTTTGGTTTTCCTGAATTATTGTCTCTGCTCATGCTAAAATATTTTTGCAAAGATAGTAATTTAGTTACGAGTTAAAAATTAAGAATCATAACTTTGCCATATAGTTTTAATTCTAACGTCATAGACAAACCGAAAATGATAACAATAGCAGATGATAATTTTTCTCAGTTAAACGACTTTTTACAAGAAAAAACTTTCAGCAAAATCTTTATTTTAGTTGATGAAAATACACACGAATATTGTCTTCCTGTTCTTTTAGGGAACCTGGAAACCGATCTCGCCTTTGAGATCCTGGAAATTGAGGCGGGTGAAGAAATGAAAAATATTCAGACGGCCAATCAGCTTTGGGAAATACTGACGGAAATGCAGGCAGACAGGAAAGCGCTTGTTATTAATCTTGGCGGTGGTGTCATTACCGATATGGGAGGTTTCGTAGCTTCTACCTATAAAAGAGGAATTAAATTTATTAATATTCCTACTACGCTGTTGTCCATGTGTGATGCTTCTATAGGAGGTAAAACAGGTATCGACCTGATGCATTTCAAAAATATGGTGGGAACATTTGCATTTCCTGAAAAAATATTCGTTTATCCTAAGTTTTTAGAAACCCTTCCTTTTAAAGAATTGCGGAGCGGATTTGCAGAGATGTTGAAGCATGGCTTAATTGCCGATAAAAAACATTGGGAAGCTCTTATTCAGATTCAGAAGCTGGATGCAGAATCGCTTGTACCCTGTATTCAGCAGTCAATGGACATCAAACAGGAAGTGGTACAGCAGGATTTTTATGAGCAGAATATCCGTAAAAGTTTGAATTTCGGCCATACCATCGGCCATGCAGTAGAAAGCTTATGTCTGGAACAAGGCAATCCTGTACTTCACGGTGAAGCGGTAGCGGCAGGAATGATCTGTGAAGCCCATCTCTCCTATCTTGAAGGATTGGTATCGGAGGAAGACCAGTCAATCATTGTGGACAATATTCGGAGATACTATCCTTATTTAGATATCAGCGATTTCAAAGATGAGGAAATCACCGCATTTTTATTAAATGACAAAAAAAATACGGAAAACAAAATTAATTTCTCGCTGATTACCGGTATAGGATCATGTGGATTTGATATCCGCTGCAGCGATAAAAATATTGTCAAAGCAATACATTTCTACAGAAAACTGATTGATAATTAATCATCGCTTTCACCATATATTATATAGTGTTGGAACAATTACCCGCAGACTAACCCTGCGGGTACTACAGTGTCAGGAATGTGACAGCTATGATATCGATTATCTTAAATTATAACCGGTCTTGTTTCTTATCGAAAAAATAGATAAGGTTTTCAATAAGGTTTCAATTATCAATCTGACGTCAATTCATAGCTGATTGCCACTTTTTCAGTTTCACAGTAAATGCAAAATATCCGACGGTATGAATATCATAATCTGTCCTGCATCATTATTTACAAACAAGTGTTTAATTTTTACTCCGTGAGTATCAGTATTTTAAACGAAATTAATTATTTATCAAAGCTGTTTCTGATGAAAAATATCAACTTTGGCAAACAATTTGAAAGATACTCTGCGTCAAACGGAACATTTGGCAGTAGTAAAATTTAGAACAAGAAAGTAAATTAAAAAAATAAGTTATGAAAAAGTTAATTTTAGGATTAGCAGTAACAGCAGGTTCATTGGCTTTTGCTCAACAGACACCTGTAACCTCATCTAGTCCGGTAGCATTTGGTGTTAAAGCTGGAATGAACGTATCTTCTATTACTAATGACAGCGGTCTTGATGATCAGGGCTCAAAAATAGGATTCAATGCAGGTGTTTTTGCCAATATTCCTATTGCAAGCTCTTTCAGTATTCAGCCAGAGGTTTTATACTCTCAGTACGGAGATAAATACGACCAGACCGTTCTGGGAACAAGATATTCTTCTTCCAGACATCTTGACTATATTGCCGTACCGGTAATGTTTCAGTACAACGTAATTCCAAACCTTTATTTAGAAGCAGGCCCTGAATTCGGATTTATGGTGAATGCTAAGAATAAAGCAAAAAATGAAACGAATAACGAAACAATTTCAGAATCCGGTGATTATAAAGACAGCCTAAACAAATTCAATTTTGGTATCGGAATCGGGGCCGGATATTATTTTACGGATAATATCGGAATCACCGCAAGATATGTTGCCGGTCTTACTGATATAGCCAAAGACAGACCCAGCGGATCTGATGCAATCAGAAACAACGTATTTCAGGTTGGTTTAGCTTTTAAATTCAGATAAGCCAGTCTTAACAACATTCATGTAACAAATTTTAATTCAATAGAAGATCAGGTTTATTCGTAAGCCTGATTTTTTTATTACCCGTCAGGAGCCGCTTAGTTCGGGATTGTATACTTCACCAGACTCAGAAATTTCATGTAATCATCAATAATTTTCAAGAAGAAATTCTTATTTTTGCGAAAACGAACTGATCGTTTATATTAATACTATAATAACTATGAAAAAATTATTTCTGGGACTGGCTATCTCTGCCGGCTCACTTATTTTTGCACAGGAAACAGTGAAAACCAGCACCTCTCCCGTAAAATTCGGCATTAAAGCAGGACTTAATGTTTCTTCAGTCAATGCCGATGATTCTAAAGCAAAAGCAGGAATTTACGGTGGATTTTTTGCGAATATTCCTGTTGCTACTTCATTCAGTGTTCAGCCTGAACTTTTATACAACGGAATGGGGGCAAAACACAAAGATCTTTCTGATGTAAGGCTGAATCTTGATTATATTTCAATACCGGTGATGCTGCAGTACAATATCCTTCCTGAGCTATATCTGGAAGCAGGTCCTCAATTCAGTTTTGCCATTAACAGAAAGATCAAGGGTGACGGCGGATCTGCAGACGTGCAGAACTTTTACAAAGGATTTGATTTTGGGGTTGGCCTGGGTGCCGGATATTATTTTGCTCAGGGATTCGGGCTTACGGCCAGATTTGTTGCAGGAGCTACTGATATCATCGAAAACAATAATAATAACGATGCTGTAAGAAACAGTGTTTTCCAGATTGGGATTGCTTATAAGTTTTAACCATTTTAAATAATCAATAAAAAAGGCCGGGTTTCATTGTAAACCCGGCCTTTTTAATGTTAAAAAAAATATAAAAATTTTAATTTTCTATATTTATTATATTCTAATTGATAATTTAAACGAGATAGTAATTTTTTACTATATATTTTTATTAAAACTAATTAAATAACGAATTTTAATTTTTCAATGAATCCTGTATATACCTGTATATTAATCATTTGGCAGGCGTTTTGTTGAATAATTCAAATCACCTTGAAATAAAAATTAATTAAATACATTATGACGAAATTATTTTTAAGCTTAGCTGTTACAGTTAGCACATTAGTATTGGCACAGGAAAATACTAAACCTACGTCTTCTCCGGTTTCATTTGGATTAAAGGCAGGTTTTAATCTTTCCAGAGTTTCCTCAGATTATGCAGAATTCAAAGCCGGATTTAATGGCGGGGCATTTGTAAACATTCCTGTATCATCAAAATTCAGCGTTCAGCCGGAAGTCATTTATAACGGATTGGGTGCACAGCATTATACGTATTATTACTACTCTGATTATTATGCGTATTATGTGGATTATACAGATGCCCGATTAAATCTTGATTACATTTCAGTACCTGTTATGTTGCAGTACAATATCCTGCCTGAGCTTTATGTGGAAGCAGGACCACAATTTGGGTTTTTAGTGGGTACTCATGTACGGGTTAATGGAGAATCTGTAAAAGTTAAAAAAGATTACGAGGGGTTTGATTTTGGAATCGGCTTAGGAGTAGGATATTATTTTACACCCAATATAGGTATTACCGGACGATATACTGCGGGGATAACTGATATTCTTAAAAACAACCCCGGAAGTTCCGTAAGAAATAATGCATTCCAGATAGGGATGGCATACAATTTCAGATAACAGATTTACTTTCAATAGAAAAAGCCGGGCCTCTGTGAGACCGGCTTTTTCGTATTAAAAAATATTTTTGCAAAATTATGTTTTCATCTACAAACTGGTTTCGGTGGAAAGTTTTAATATCGTAATAATTTCCTGTTAATTTTTTTTCATAAATCAACAATTAGGCTGTAATTTAAAATTTGAAATTTCTGTCATCACCTGGGTATCTGATTATCTATGAGTATTTTGGCAGGAATCTTGCCAGGTAGTTGAAATCTGATTAAGAAAACAAATGATAGTAAATACAAAAATTATGAAGAAATTATTTCTAGGACTTGCCATGACAGCAGGAGCATTATTGTCTGCACAGCAAACATCAGGACCGGCAGGAACAGGACCTGTTAGATTTGGTATCAAGGCTGGTGCTAATGCGGCTTCTTTTAATGAGCAAAAGTTCGGTACCAATGTCATGAAGCTGGGATTATACGGTGGCGTCTATGCCGACTTCCCTATTTCTCAACTTTTCAGTTTTCAGCCGGAAGTATTATACAGTCAGATGGGCGCGGAAAGTGTTGATATAGAGAAAACGGAAGTTGATGAAAATATTAAAGGATCAAAAGTTTCTTTAAATTATATTTCTGTTCCGCTGATGCTTCAGATAAGGCCGGGCAAAAGATTTTATATAGAAGCAGGACCCGAGTTCAGCTACTTTCTAAATGGAAAATCCGAGGGAGAAAAAGCAGTGACCACCGTTGTAAATGGCGTTACCGTTACCAATAGCGAATCCTTCTCAGAGAATATTCAGAATGATGATATCAACAAGTTTAATGTAGGTCTCGGATTAGGTCTCGGATATTATTTTTCTGACCATTTAGGGATCAATGCAAGATATGTAAATAGTCTGACTGATATTGGCAAGGATAGAGTCGATGGACAGAGTATTGTGACCAACAGAGTATTCCAACTCGGTTTAAATTATAAATTTTAAACGATACACGATAGTCTGCTCTATATGAAACAAGGGTAGAGACTGATTCAAATAAAATAACTGACTTTAATATCAGAAAAGGCTGGATCGATTAATAGAATCCGGTCTTTTCGTTTCTGATTGGCTCATTTTAGCAAAATTTTAGTGTAGCCGGTGATGAACATTAATAGGATATTCAGAATAAATACCAGAATTTATCATATAGAGAATATATCATATTGATAATCAACAATATAATTATTTGGCAAGACTTTTGCAAAATAACTGACGTCCGATTGAAAATCAGGCGGAAGATTAAATAGTAAAATTAAAAATTATGAAGAAGTTATTTCTAGGACTGGCGATGACAGCAGGAACTATGGCATTGGCCCAGGAACAGGTAAAAGAAGTTGTAAAAATAGCAAATGAAAAACCACCGGTTAGATTCGGTATCAAGGCAGGGGCCAATGCCGCTGCTTTCAGTGAGCAGAAACTGAGTATTGATAACCAAAAGATAGGTTTTAATGCCGGGCTTTTTGTTAATATTCCTTTAGCGGATAAAATAAGTTTCCAGCCGGAGGTCTTATATAATCAGATGGGAGCCAAAAGTGTAATTACATCTAATGAAGTAACCACAGGAAGCACGACTGTAAAAACAGAGGCCAACAGTAAAGTGGAACTTAATTATATTTCAGTACCGCTGATGTTCCAGTTCAGACCTGCTAAAAGCTTTTATTTTGAGGCAGGACCTGAATTCAGTTACTTTTTAGATGGTAAAAATAAAGGAGAAACTACGATCACCACCACTAACGGAAGTACCACCGCGACCCAATATGCATCAGCCTCTGAATCCATTGACAAAGATGATATTAAAAAATTTAATGTGGGTTTAGGTTTAGGAGTAGGACTGGATATTACGGACAATCTGGGCATCAATGCCAGATACATAAGCAGTTTGACTCATATTGCTGATAATTCCGATGTTCCGGAAGCCAATAAAAACATCAATACCAACAGGGTATTTCAGCTGGGTTTAAGCTACAAATTTTAAGATAACATAACCTATTAATTTCAATATGAAAAGGTCGGATTTAAAAGCTAAATCCGACCTTTCGTTTTATATGACAGAAAATCCTAACGGAATAATTCTATCTCTTCTCCTTTTTCTACCGGATATTGTTCTGTAAAACATCCGAAACAGTGATTAGAAGAACCTAAAATAACCTTTAAGTTTTCCGTACTCAAAAACTCCAGAGAGTCTACTCCCAAATAGTCCCTGAGCTGCTCAGTAGACATATTTGCTGAAATTAAGTCGTCTTTGGACGGGGTATCAATTCCCAAATAGCACGGTGCAATAATAGGTGGTGAAACACTTCGGAAGTGAATTTCTTTCACCCCGGCATCTTTAAGGATCTTTACCAGTCTTTTGGATGTCGTTCCCCGGACAATGGAATCATCGATAATGACTACCCTCTTCCCTTTGATTTCGGAAATAATAGGATTCAGTTTCAGGTTCACTACCCTTTCTCTCATTTCCTGAGTCGGGACGATGAAACTTCTCCCGATATATCTGTTTTTGATCAGAACCGGGCGGAAAGGGATGCCTGATGCTTTAGAAAAACCAATAGCAGCAGGAACTCCCGAGTCAGGAACCCCGATAACCACATCCGCTTCCACAGGAGCCTGTTCCCAGATTTTCTCTCCCGATTTCTCTCTGATTTCGTAAACATTGATATTTTCCAACGAAGAATCCGGTCTTGCAAAATAGATATACTCGAAAGAACAGATTCTCTGTTTTGCCTTTTCTTCATCTACCATAATCGAATGGAGCCTTCCCGGTTCATTCTCATTGGTATAAATGATCTCTCCCGGTAAAATATCACGCACATACTGAGCGCCTACGGCATCTAAAGCTACAGATTCAGAAGCTACCACATAAGAATTTTCGTTAATGGCTCCTAAGACCAAAGGTCTGATACCATTGAAATCTCTGAAAGCAAAGAATTTATTTCTTGTCATACCGACCACGGAATAAGCACCTTCAATCTTCTCCATGGTTGCTTTTATCGCTCCACGAAGACCCAGATCAAGATTTTTCTGGATTAATCTTAAGATCACCTCAGAATCCGAAGTTGCCCTGAAAACAACACCTTCAGCTTCCAGTTCCATTTTTAATTCTCTGGCATTGGTCAAGTTACCGTTGTGAGCAATAGAAAGAATAATCTGGTCATATTCGTTTTTCGCGAAAAATGGCTGGAAATTATACTTCTTTTTGTCTCCCGCTGTTGTATAACGGGTGTGCCCGATCGCAGAATTTCCCATGAAAGTTTCCGGATCCTGGATCTCTTTGTAAACATCTAAAACCAATCCTTCATCTTTCATATTGGTGATTTTCCCATCTTTTAAAACGGAAATCCCACAAGCCTCCTGACCTCTGTGCTGTAAAGCAAAAAGCCCAAACTGAGAAAGAGAAAACGTATCGAGATCATTATCGGAATACATTCCGAAGATTCCGCACTCCTCATTCGGAGCATCCAGTCTTTCTTCTTCCTGCGTTCTGAAAAGATTTCTTCCGTAGGTTTGGGTTTCAAACTGTTTTAAATATTCACTTTTATGAATGTCTAAACTTTTCATTTCTATTTTTTCTAAATTAGAAGTTAGATATTAGATGTCAGAAATCAGTCTAAGTTAACTTCAATTATAATTTTAAACGTGTCTTCAATGAATAAATCATTTTCTGTATCTCAGTTAAAAGTGTTTTTAAAGGAACGATGTTGTGTCCGAAATAAAATTTAAATCTATTAACAGCTGTAGCTGAGTCTGCAATTCGTAGGTTAATCCAAACGCAATTCCAAGAAACTGGTAAATTCATTTTTATTATTTCTTCCTGCTCCTTCTGCAATATTTGATGGTATTGAAACAGCACATCTTCTCATCTGAGAAATTAAACCAAATTTTTCTTCATCTGGCAATTCTGAGGTAACCAGATAAACTTCTTTTACCAAAGCCATCGATTTACTCCAAACTTTAAGATGTTCTATCCGGTGCGATTTCATACTAACTTCTAATATCTAACTTCTAACTTCCCAAACTTACTTCTTAAGTACAGTTTTCAGTCTGTTATAGATTTCAACATAGGCTTCAGTTACCTCTCCGAGGTCTCTTCTGAATCTGTCTTTATCTAATTTCTTCATGGTATCTTTATCCCAGAGTCTGCAGGTGTCAGGAGAAATTTCGTCTGCCAGGATGATCTCCCCGTCAGAAGTTTTTCCTAATTCAATTTTGAAGTCAACCAGGATGATATTCATTTTATCAAAAAGATCGATCAGGATCTCATTAATATCGGAAGTAAGTTCATACATCTCATCAAGTTCCTCATACGTTGCCGCCCCTAAAAAGACAGCATGGTGATCATTGATAAGCGGATCTCCCAATTCGTCTTTTTTGTAGCAGATATCGAAAATCGTCACCGGCGATTTGATGCCTTCTTCTACTCCTAATCTTTGAGCCATACTTCCGGCGGAATAGTTTCTTACCACCATTTCCAGAGGAATGATGGATACTTTCTTTACCAATTGCTCTCTTTCGTTCAATTGTTTAATGAAATGAGTCTTAATCCCTTTTTCATTTAAATATTCAAAAATTAAGGTGGTGATGGCATTGTTCATCTCACCTTTAAGATCGACAGACCCTCTTTTTTGAGCATTAAATGCTGTAGCGTCGTCTTTAAAACGTACGACTACCTGATCAGGATTATCGGTAGCAAATACCTGTTTTGCCTTACCTTCGTACAACATTTCTTTCTTTTCCATTTCTTACTAGATTTATTTTTATTATTTAATTAAAATTCCTGTTAAAACAGCCATTCCAAAGCTCAGAAGTGTACCGATGAGTACATACTCCGTTAATTTTCTCTGTTTGGCCTGGGCGAGGTCACTGAACCTGAAAACAGATTTTGCAGCTACCATAAAACCCACGCCCTCCCAGTGATTCACCAGAATAAAAGTGAATACCAGTAAACGTTCTAAAATGCCGATATATTTTCCGGCGCTTGATAAAGATTCGGTCTGCAGATTCCCCGGAGTTTCAGGAGCCGGAGTCCATGAAGACAATAATATCTTAATAAAGATGGATGCAGGGGTCGTCAGAAACAGAGCTGCCATGATTATTTTTAAACTTTCCTGATTTTTAAAGAACTCTAAACTGAATTCTTTGAAATAATAGGAAACTCCTGTAATCACTAAAAGGTGCAGCGTCTGATCGATAAAGAACCAGTTCTTTTTATTTTTAATGGTCTGAAAACTTAATTTTGCAGCATCGATCATATAATGTAAAATTCCTACCAGAACAGCAACCCACCAAAGCTCTACATCCCCGATGAAAATAAAACTTAAGGCAGTATGAATCAAAACATGAAGATACAGATATCCGCTCTTCAGTTTTTTGCTTTCTTTCTCTGCAACCCATGAATTTGGCTGGAGAATAAAGTCTCCAAGTAAATGTGCCAATATGAGTTTAATAAAAATCATGCTTACAGTTCTGAGATTTTTTTTCGGAAATACTGATTGGTTTCTACGATAAGATCATAGTTTGCGCGTTTAAGTCTCTGGCTTACGGATGACTGTGAGATGGCAAATTTTTTGGCAAGATCTTCCTGTGTGATATCTTTATTCATGATCATTTCATGAATGATTTCCGAAGTTGCCACCGTCCAGCTATCAAAATCTTTGGATGACCATTTCAGTAAAATGTTGAGATCTCTGTCTACAGAATTGTTGGAAGTTTTGATCGCGACCGTATGTCCGTCATTTTGGAGGTCATTCAGAAGCCTGCCGGAATGTACATATGCAGTTCCGTTGGATTCCGTAATTCTTTCGGATGAAAAATTTTCTTCACCAATGCCGATGGCCATTCTTACGTCCAGATTTTCCTGGCTCCTAAGTAATGATTTTATGGCTAAGAAACGCCAGAAAACCTCATCGATACTACATTTGAACTGAAATTCGTCGCCTCTGTAGATTTCCCATGTATGAGGAGCGCTTCCCCAAATTCCGAGAAGATTTTTAAGCCTGGTCATCCAAACTTCCGTATCTGCATGTTGTGAATTTATAATATCTCCGGTAATGACCGCTATCATTTTGCAAATATAAGCATAATTACTTATAAATAAAACATAGAATTGTAAACTCACATAGATATTGCGTATTGGCCAATATGCTTATATCAATCAGAAGATAACTATGCTATTTTGTGCCACTTACATTAGCCTACCATTTACGTAAGAGCTTAAAAATCTTACACTCGCACCGTATTTATCTTTTGATAAACTTAAAAACTTTATTGTCGAGTTTCAGGATATAGTAACCGGCGGTCAGATTCTGTACAGGAAGATATTTGCTTTTTTTAAATGGTGAATTTTTATTTAAAATTACTTTTCCCGAAAAATCTAAAATCCGGGCATTCTTTATATCTTCAAATTTTCCGCTTACATAAATCGCTTCACCAGCAGGATTTGGATAAATGTTTACCTCATCACCCTTCGCATAAACAGCATCTGAAGACGAAAGGAAACCTAAATTCTGACAATAATTACTTGCATAAGCATCCCATTCCGCCAAATTAAAGGTTGCTGCGGGCTGATTAACGCCAGTCTTTCTGTACAGAGAAATATTGGCCAGCGTTGAAGAATTGGATTGCCCCGGGATCCCGATGGCATCTAATGTTAAAGATTTATATCTTAGTTCGATATACTGACTTCCTGAGAAAGTCATTTGGGGCGCTGCTGTGACAAATCTAGCCTGATCAACGGGATAACATGAAAATACGGCATCCGGATTTACAATAACGAAGGTTTCATTATTCTGCACCGTCCCTTCGAGTTCATATGGTGCCGGGAAATAATAGTTGCTTGCGCCCGGAAGCTGAACCGACAACCTGTAATCATTTAAATTGACAGCATGTCCTGTCTTATTCGTGATTTCCAGAGCTTTATTGTTGGAAGTCCCTTCCAGGTATTTTGAAACAAACAGGTCCCTGGCATACATATCTGTTGCCAGAGTAGCTGTTGTAACGGTATTGCTGTCCGGAGATAACAGGTAGCCTGCATCATATGCTCTTACGGTAAAGCTGTAAGCAGTAGAAGGAGTCAGATGATCAATGCTTATAAAGTTCTCTTTTGTTGAACCTATTAAAGTTCCGTTCTGATATATTTTATAACCCAGAACATCCGTACTTGGGCTGGGAGTCCAGCTGAGTGTCATAAAATAGGCACTGTTCTGCGTTACCGCTAAATTCGCGGGTGCCTGCGGTGCAACTGCATCTGCCGTCTGTCCCCAAATTGCATTGACCCAGGCAGGATGGTCAATGAAAGGATTTCTGTTTTTCTGTATACTGAAAACGGCATTATTTCTGTCGACTTCTCTCGCAGATACCGGATCCTGCTGATGCCACTGAATAAGCATCGCGATATAGGCCGGATCAAAAGCCCGTTCTTCCGTTCCGTCCAGTGGATTGGAGTCGGAAGCAGGGATTGTATTGTTATTATAATTAAACGTTCCCAACTTCCCCTCATATCTCACCGCAAAATACAGCAGACTTCTTGCGATATCCCCTTTGAATTCATTCACAGGCTCATAAACCCTTCCCGTATAAACCGACCCCGGAATGGCAGAATTCCCGATCCTGGAAGAATTGGTAAACGTATAATAAATATCAGAACCTGTTATTCCGTAAGGAAAATTGCTTCTTAACTGGTTAATTTTCGCATCCGTAGGAATTACATAGAACAGGTCAGAATACATCGGGTAATTGCTGTAAAATGTACTTTGAGGCATCATGTGTTCTCTGTTCCATCCCAGGCCTTCTCCTCCTGCACTACCGATAATATCAGCCGTTGTATATTCATAAGCATCGGGTCCCGTCGGAATTTCCGAATAGACATCCAGTAATATACTCGTATTTGTAGCATCATGATCGTAATACAGATCCAGATCTGTCTGATTATAATAGTTGGTCAGGTCACCATAATGCCGGGAAATATTTTTTGCTGAAATAATATCATGTAATTTAGATTTCAACGCATAGCCTGATAATCCGGCGGTACCGTCATAATATCCGGCCGGAACCTGAGCAGAGATAACGGATGAAATTAATATTACAGGAAGTAGAAGTTTTTTCATGCTTTAAAAATTGGGACACTAAAATAGTCAATTCATCAGATCAAAGTTCCATAAAATTTATTAAAAAATCATTAAATATCCTGATATAAAAAATTGAATATGAAAGTTTTGTACAGTTCTTACGGCGTGGAAAATAATTTTTTTGGGTGTTCGGTCAATTTATTTATCTTTGGGAACTAACTATTTATCTATATGAATACAGAGACTATTGACAACATTAAAATGATAGCGGAAACAGCAAAAGAATTTGCTGAGAAAAATATTAGACCGAACATTATGGAATGGGACGAAAGCCAGACTTTCCCTAAAGACTTATTCCATGAGTTGGGAGAGATGGGGTTCATGGGAATCGTTATTCCTGAACAATATGGCGGTTCTGGTCTGGGTTATCATGAGTATGTTACGATATTAGACGAGATCTCCCAGGTTGATCCGTCAATCGGGCTTTCTGTAGCGGCACACAATTCACTCTGCACCAACCATATTTACGAGTTCGGAAATGAAGAGCAAAGACACCGATGGCTCCCTCAGTTAGCTTCCGGTAAGGTAATCGGGGCATGGGGACTTACGGAACACAATACAGGTTCTGACTCAGGAGGAATGTCTACAACTGCCGTAAAAGATGGCGACGAATGGATCATTAATGGAGCTAAAAACTTCATTACCCACGCTATTTCAGGAGATATTGCTGTGGTAATGACCAGAACAGGAGAAATCGGCGCTAAAAATAATTCAACCGCTTTTGTACTGGAAAAAGGAATGCCTGGTTTTACTTCAGGTAAAAAGGAAAATAAACTGGGAATGAGAGCTTCCGAAACAGCAGAATTAATTTTTGATAATGTCCGTGTACCGGATGCCAACAGACTGGGAGAAGTAGGAGAAGGATTTAAACAGGCTATGAAAATTCTGGATGGCGGCAGAATCTCGATCGCTGCTTTGAGTTTAGGTACCGCAAGAGGGGCTTATAAAGCTGCTTTAAAATATGCTAAAGAAAGAAAGCAGTTCGGAAAATCGATTTCAGAATTCCAGGCAATCAATTTTATGCTGGCAGATATGGCCACCGAGATCGATGCAGCAGAATTACTGATCCAGCGAGCCTCTACACTGAAAAATGCGAAGCAGAAAATGACCAAAGAAGGCGCTATGGCAAAGCTATATGCATCCGAAGCCTGCGTAAGAATTGCCAATAATGCAGTTCAGATTTTCGGAGGATATGGATATACGAAAGATTTTCCAGCTGAAAAATATTACAGAGATTCTAAATTGTGTACCATCGGTGAAGGGACGTCAGAAATCCAGAGACTTGTGATCGGCAGAGACATCACAAAATAACTGTAGGAAATTTAGAATTATTTCATCAATAAGTGAACAGCATCCGTATTTTGCGGATGCTGTTTTCTTTTTCAAGACGATACAATTTAAAGCATATTCAATGTATCGCATAATTATTTAAACTAAATTCTAAATTTTCCTTAAAATTTTTTGTTTTTCATCACATAATTTTTATTAGATTTGATATTCCATAATCAAAATGATATTTATATGAAAAAACAATTATCGTTGATTGGAATGCTGTTTTTATCAGGCATTTCTTTTGCGCAGACAGATCGTCTCTGGACAGTAAGCTCCGGAAAATCATCAGAAATTATTGAAAACAAGGCTAACATCAATAACCCGAGGATTTACAGTCTCGACATCAACGGGTTGAAAAACGCTTTGGCAAAAGCTCCTAAAAGATTGGCCGCGGGAGAAAAATCGGAAATCATTATTTCCTTTCCGAATTCAGAAGGAAGAATGGAAAATTTTAAAGTAAGGGAAAATTCAAACTTTGATCCTGCCCTTGCTGCAAAATATCCGGACATTAGATCTTACGTGGGAGAAGGACTTGAGGATTCCAATTCTACAGTCTATTTCAGTATTTCACCGCTGGGACTCTCTTCGATGGAAATTTACGGTGATAAGTCTGCTGTCTTTATTGAACCCTATACAAAAGATCTTTCGACGTATGTCGTTTACCGAAAATCAGACAAAAAAGACGATCTTAATACATTTGAATGTACCGTGATCGATGTTGCCCAGAAAGGAACCGTCAATACCAATGTTGCTGCAAGACCGAATGCGGATGATGCCCAATTGAGAACGTTCAGGCTTGCCCTTTCCTGCACCGGAGAGTATACCGCATATTTCGGGGGAACAAAAGCCAATGCTTTGGCAGCAATGAACAATACCATGACCCGTGTAAACGGCGTTTTTGAAAAGGACTTTGCCGCCAGAATGGTTTTAATTTCCAATAATGATGCGGTTATTTATACGAGTGCTTCCACAGATCCTTATTCTGCTGCTTCGGGAATGAACAGCTGGAATTCACAGTTGCAGTCTACTTTAACATCGGTTATCGGTGAAGCCAACTATGATATCGGACACTTATTCGGAGCCTCCGGAGGCGGAGGAAATGCAGGATGTATCGGCTGTGTCTGCACCAACGGCTCAAAAGGCAGCGGATATACCTCTCCGGCAGATGCTATTCCTTCGGGAGACAATTTTGATATTGACTATGTTGCGCATGAAATGGGGCATCAGTTTGGCGGAAATCATACATTTTCCCATACCAATGAAGGCACAGGGGTGAATATGGAGCCGGGCTCAGGATCTACAATCATGGGGTATGCAGGAATCACAGGTCAGGATATCCAGCCGCATTCGGATTCCTTCTTCCATGCAGTCAGTATACAGCAGATTACTAATAATATCAAGAACAAAACCTGTCCGGTAAGCACAGGCACCGGAAACTCAATTCCAACCGCCAACGCAGGTGCTGATTACACCATTCCTAAAGGCACACCGTTCATGCTTACAGGATCAGGAACCGATGCCAACGGAGATTCTTTAACGTATATCTGGGAGCAGATGGATAACGCATCCTCTTCCCAGACGGGCGCAAGCTCAGCCGCAAGTGCCACGAAAGCCACAGGACCTACTTTCAGATCATGGACACCACAGACGACGCCTGTGAGATATTTCCCGAGAATGGCTTCCATTCTGACAGGAGCTACAACAACGGCAGGTTCAGAAATTACAGTTGAAGCGCTTTCCAATGTGGCAAGAACCTATAATTTCAGATTTACTGTTCGTGATAACAGAGCCGGAGGTTCAGGAAATAATTCTGACGATGCAGTTATTACCGTTAACGGTACCGCGGGGCCATTCAGTGTAAGTTCTCAGAATTCAGCAATCACGTATGCCGGAGGAAGTTCTCAGACCGTGACCTGGAACGTAGCAGGAACTACAGCCAACGGTGTAAACGCAGCGAACGTAGACATCCTGTGGTCTGCCAACTCAGGTACTACCTGGACTACCCTTCTTGCCGGTACTCCCAACGACGGAACACAGACTGTTACCGTCCCGAATGTTACCACGACAACCGGCAGAATTATGGTAAAGGGCTCCAATCATATTTTCTTTGATGTCAATAACGCAAATATTACTGTAAATGCAGGATCAGGAGGATCAGATACCACTGCTCCGACAGCACCTGTACTTGCAGCTTCAGGCACTACTTCTACAAGCACAAATCTTTCCTGGTCAGGAGCAACGGACAATGTCGGGGTTACAGGATATGAAATTTATTTAAACGGAAATTTATCCGGCTCCACAGCTTCCACTACCTATACTGTAACAGGTTTAACTCCCTCTACGACCTACAGTTTCACGGTAAAAGCTAAAGATGCAGCTGGAAACCCATCTACTTCAAGCAATGCCGTAAGCGTAACAACGCTGGCAGGAAGTTCTGTTTCCTATTGTTCAGCATCGGCAAACAATACAGCAGATGAAAGAATCGGAAATGTCAAGTTCGGAACCATCAACAATACCTCGACAAGTACTGCGGGCTACGAGAATTTCACCTCCGTTTCTACCAGCGTAAACAGAGGTACATCGTATGCAATTTCTGTGACTCCGGCCTGGACATCCACCGTATACAGTGAAGCTTATGCTGTTTATATCGATTATAACGGAGATGGCGATTTTACAGACAGCGGAGAATTGGCATGGTCTAAAACAGGATCTACGACCAGTCCGGCCACGGGATCTATCACCATTCCGGCTACAGCAGCATTGGGCAGCACCAGAATGAGAGTCATGATGCAGTATAGTTCTGTTCCTTCCTCCTCCTGCGGAACATACACCTACGGACAGGTTGAAGATTATACACTGAATATTGTCTCTTCAGGACGCGGAGATCTTTCCGGAACGAAAGAACTGATCACCGATATTAAATTATATCCCAATCCGGTACAGAATGTTCTGAATATTTCAAACACCACCTCGGAAGAATACAGAATCTTCGATATGGGTGGAAAGTTAATTGATTCAGGAAATCTTCAAAGAGGATCTGTGAACGTAAGCAATCTTATCAAAGGTGCCTACATGATTCAGATCGGAGAAGTCAGCAAAAGATTTATTAAAAACTAATACTTCTCTCGAATTTAAACACGGGATTAGAGGCTGTCCGGAAACGGGCAGTCTTTTTTATGGGTAAATTTTAAAAATTTACCGGCTTCAAACAAGTTTTGAGGCACAAACCTGACGGGTTTTCGAAAACCCGTCAGGTTTATTCAAATTTCAGATGCCTCTTCCTGAAAGATTTATATTATTTAAACCTCATAGGTTTTAAAAACCTATGAGGTTTATGTGTTTCCAACAATCACAGCAGCCCTAGCCCCGATTGCAGAGAAAATCCCGCAGTGGAGCGGCGGAGCGGAGCGCAGCCGCGCAATGAGGAATTGCAACGGAAAGCGGGATAAAGCTCCAAATAAAAATGTGCGGCTTACATCAGTAATTATTTATTAGTTTCCGGCAGACAAATACTCACTGCCCTCTACTCACAGTACCATATCGTCTGTAAAAATAATTAAGTAAAAACCCACACCCCGATTCCCTATATCTAAAACCGAATTTTTATATTTGCCTTAAATAAAAAATATTCATGGATAAAATTGACAGTCTGAACCAGGTAGCAGAATTCCACACCACTTTTAAAGCCCCGATTTTAGATACCCCACAGATCCCTTCCCCGGAAAGATGCGCTCTCAGAGTTGATCTTTTACAGGAAGAGTTAAACGAACTAAAACAGGCCATCGCAGATCATGATATCGTAGAAATTGCTGATGCTCTCTGTGATTTACAGTATGTACTGAGCGGTGCGGTCCTGGAATTCGGCCTTGGCAGCAAATTTGTAGAGTTGTTCAACGAAGTTCAGCGTTCCAATATGTCCAAAGCTTGTGATAACGAAGAACAGGCACAGGAAACCGTTGAATTCTACAAGGCTAAAGAAGTGGAATCTTTTTATGAAAAGTCCGGAGAAAAGTATAATGTCTACCGAAAAGCAGATCATAAAGTGCTGAAAAATAAATACTACTCTCCTGCCGATTTAAAGCAAATTATCGAAAAATAACATGAGAAAACTGATCACAAATATCACCGTCATTTCAGGATTGTTTTTAACTACTCAACAGTTCCACGCCCAGAAAGTCGTAGTAAACCGGGAAGTCGAAACAGCGAACGACGGTAAAATGCTTCTGGGAAACCAACTGAAAGAACAGTTTTTAAAAGCACCTTATGCGGATTGGTATGTAAAGGAGCACGACGAATATGTCCTTGACCAGAAAGCAATCGGTGAACTTAAAAAGCAAAAGATAAACTCTTATTCGATTACCGTTTTTATGGGAACCTGGTGTGAAGACAGTCACAGGGATTTTCCGAGACTGATGAAGATCCTGGAAGAGGTAAAATATCCCGATAGCAAACTGACCATTATTGCCGTGAACCGCAAAAAGGAAGCTCCGGGTGGCGAGGAAGGAAGATATAACATTCACAAAGTACCTACGATCATTGTTCAGAAATATGGCAAGGAAATTGGAAGGATCATAGAAATGCCTGTTTCAGGATATATTGAAAGAGATCTGGTGAACATCTTAAAGAAAGATGACCAATCTGTGATCAAAGAAATATTTAATAAGTAGATTTGAAAAATTATAGAATCATCATCCCGTTTATTGCAGGAGCAGCGATTATGCTACTTCTGTTTCTAGGGTTAAAATCATGCCTCAATCCCAGCAAGAAAACTGAAAAATCAGATTATTATATTCTGACCAATCAGATCTCGAAAATGAATAAAATGGTCGTTCTCGAGCAGAATACCTCTGCGATGCAGAAGACTAAAATGGGTTATGAATTTTTCGGAAAGGAAGTGACGAGTAACAGTATCATCACCTATACCAAGACCAACGCACAGGTGTCTTATGATTTAAATAAAATGAAAATCAAGGTGGATTCTGTCAATAAAAAACTGGTGATCACGGAACTGCCCAATGCTGATATAAGAATTACACCTAGCGTTGAAATCCAGTCGATGGATGATTCTTTTATCAACAGGATTTCTGAAAAAGATATAAAAAACGTTACTCAGAAGGCTAAAGAAACGGCCCTTAAATCTATTGATCAAAACAAATTACGAGATGAAGGCCATAAGCAATTAATGGAAAATCTCAATAATATTTTCGTTTTGGCAAAGGCTTTGAACTACAGTATAGAAGACCAGACCGGTAAGCTGGGTATTTTAGGACTTTAAAAAATAAAGCGATGGACTCTAACGAAAAAGACAAAAACAAAGAATCTGCAAATTCGGCAGAAACCAAAAAACAGAATCAGGATTTCCAGAACATCCCTGCCTCATCAGATAAAACAAATCCGCCTGATATCGATAAAGAGGATGTAGAAAAATCATCAGAGAACAATAAATCGGGAAAAACCGATGATATTAATGAATAAGTAAAAGGTTCTGTCTCAGTAGAGACGGAACCTTTTACCTAAAAATAGGTAAATAATAACAGTAAGGTCAATCCGCTTCGCCAGTAATTTAAGAACTCTAATTATTAATTTGAACCTGCGAAGCACAATTGACCGTGATTTAAACAATTGTAGATTTTCCGATCTTTACGTTTTCAAAATTGTAATATGACTTTTCAGAAAATTTAATATGATCCGCAATAAAACTCCCTACCTCACCTGTAGAATACGGCTGCTGAGCATTCAGATCTATCGTAACATACTTATTGTCAATTGCAAATTCTACAGAACTTCTCAATTTGGAAGCCGCCTCATCCAGTCCCAGATAGTCAAGCATCATGGCCGTACTCAGAATAGATGCTATAGGGTTGGCAATTCCCTTTCCTTTGGCCTGAGGATAAGAGCCGTGAATAGGTTCAAACATCGCATTTTCATTCCCGATGGAAGCAGAAGGGAGCAATCCTATTGAACCTCCGATCACACTCGCTTCATCTGAAATAATATCACCAAACATATTTTCGGTTACAATAACATCAAATTGTTTGGGATTTAAAATCAACTGCATGGCTGCATTATCCACGAACATAAAATCAAGCTCAACATCAGGATATTCTGCAGCAATTTCTTTACTCACCTTCCTCCATAACCGCGAGGTATCCAACACATTGGCTTTATCAATTAGGGTCAGTCTTTTTCTGCGCTTTTGTGCCTCCTTAAACGCCATATGCACAATAGGGGCAATTTCTTCGCGACTGTACTTACAGACATCATAGGCGTACTGTCCTTCTTCATCGGTGTACTTTTCTCCAAAATAAATTCCGCTTACCAGCTCCCTGAAAATCTGAATATCAGTCCCGTTCATGATTTCATGTTTTAACGGACTTTTATCCATTAGTGAAGCATACGTTTTCAAAGGCCGGATATTGGCAAAAAGCCCCAGTTCTTTTCTGAGCTTTAAAAGGCCCTGCTCCGGTCGCACCTTTGCATCGGGGTTATTATCAAAAGAAGGATCCCCGATGGCTCCGAAAAGTACTGCGTCAGATTCTTTACAGAGTTCCAGCGTTTCATCAGGCAGCGGATTTCCTGTTTTAAAGATCGCATCAGCACCCACAAGTCCATATTTAAATTCGAATGTGCAGTGAAAAACTTCACTGATAGCGTCTAAGACCTTCATGCTTTCCCCGATTACCTCCGGACCGATTCCGTCGCCAGGAAGCACTGCTATTTTAAAATTTTTGCTCATACTGTTTTTGTGTTTTTAGTTCAAATTCTTTTATCGCCTGTTTCCTGCTGATTAAAAAGTCGATATCATCATAACCATTCAGCAGGCATATTTTTTTATACGAATCAATTTCAAAGTTTTCCGTCTTACCACCGAAAGTGACGCTCTGCTGTTCTACGTCAATCATTATTTCACTTTCCGGATTTTCTGTTATGCCCTCCAATATTTCTTTTAAGAATATCTCAGAGACTTTCACGGGTAATAATCCGTTATTCAGGGCATTCCCTTTGAAAATATCTGCAAAAAAACTGGATATCACTACCTTGAAGCCGTAATCCGTCAAAGCCCATGCTGCATGTTCGCGACTGCTCCCACAGCCGAAATTATTTCCTGCAACGAGAATTTCTCCACTGTATTCCGGTTTATTGAGGACGAAATCAGCATTGGGCTCCTGGGTGTGTACATGATACCTCCAGTCTCTGAAGAGGTTATTTCCAAAACCTTTTTTGTCAATGCTTTTTAAAAATCTTGCCGGAATAATCTGATCCGTATCTATATTTTCTACCGGCAGAGGAACCGCCCGGGATTGTATTACCACTAATTTCTGCATTTTATTTCAATCAAATCGTTTTACTTCGCTTAATTTAAATTTTCAAATATTGAAATCCTGCCTTCGACGGCAACTTTTGCAGCCGTGAGAGGACTTGCCAGGATCGTTCTCGCTCCCTGCCCCTGTCTTCCTTCAAAATTTCTGTTGGAGGTCGAGACACAATATTCACCATCGGGAATTTTATCATCGTTCATGGCCAGACAGGCAGAGCATCCCGGCTGCCTTATCTGAAAACCGGCTTCGTTAAAGATCTTATCCAGACCTTCCTCTAAGATTTGTCTCACCACCTGTTGAGATCCAGGAACAATAAGTGCCTGAACATGCGCCGACTTCCTTTTCCCCCTGATGTAATCCGCTGCAGACCGGAAATCTTCGATCCTTGCATTGGTACAGCTTCCGATAAACACGTGATTGACTTTGATATCGGAGAGTGCCTGTCCGGCCGTCAGGCCCATATATTTCAAAGCTTTCTCTTCAGATTCATTCTGAGGCACCGGAATCTTCTGATGAATGGAAATTCCCATCCCCGGATTGGTTCCATAGGTAATCATCGGGTAAATGTCTGAAGCATCAAAATTGTATTCGGCATCAAACCTGGCTCCTTCATCAGTTTTCAGAGTTTTCCAGTAGGCTGATTTTTCTTCCCATTCTTCTCCCTCAGGAGCAAAAGGTCTGCCCTTTACGTAGTCTAAGGTTGTATCATCAGGCGCGATCATTCCGCCCCGCGCGCCCATTTCAATGCTCATATTGCAGACGGTCATCCGCCCTTCCATAGACATTTCTTCAAAAACATTTCCGGCATACTCACAGAAATACCCTGTTCCGCTGTCGGTTCCTATTTTTGAAATAATATAGAGAATCACATCTTTGGGCTGGACGTTTTTATTGAGTTTCCCGTTGACATTCACTCTCATGGATTTAGGTTTATTCAGCAACAGGCACTGACTTGCAAAGACCTGCGCTACCTGGCTGGTGCCGATTCCGAATGCGATAGAACCAAAAGCGCCGTGTGTGGAAGTATGACTGTCGCCACAGACAATGCTCATTCCGGGCTGCGTAAAGCCTAATTCCGGGGCGATAATGTGCACAATTCCCTGGTACGGGTGCCCTAGTCCGTACAATTCAATATTATTTTTCCTGCAGTTTTGCGTTAACTGCTCCACCTGATTCCGTGAAGAGTCATCGCGTATCGGTTTATCCTGATCCAGCGTCGGTACATTATGATCTGCTGTCGCCACAATCTGCCGGGGCCTGAATATTTCGAGATTCCTGGTTTCCAGCTCAGCAAATGCCTGTGGACTTGTTACTTCATGGATCAGGTGTCGGTCGATATATATAATCTGTGGTCCATCCGGGATGGTTTCTACAACATGGGCATCCCAGACTTTGTCAAAAAGTGTTTTTTTACTGTTATCCATTTTTACCTTTCTAAATGTTGATCAAACTACCCTATTTTTCGCGTTACATTTTCAATAATCATGCTCAGATCATCATCATTAACCTCTTTTTTGCGGTCTGCGATTTTTAAAAACTCCTGATATAGAAAATCCAGCTCGTTTTTGGTAACTTCAAAACCGATATGTTTAAATCTGTAAGCCAGAGCTGACCTTCCGCTCCTGGCTGTTAAGACAATAGATGAAGCATTGACACCTACATCCTCAGGATTAATGATTTCATAGGTTTCCCTGTTTTTAATCACGCCGTCCTGATGAATTCCCGAACTGTGCGCAAAAGCATTAGCGCCCACGATCGCCTTATTGGGCTGCACGGGCATTCCCATAAGATCTGAGACCAAAGCACTCATATTGTTGAGCATTCTGGTGTTCACATCCGTATGTAATTTCAGGTGTTCATGTTGTTTAAGCACCATCACTACTTCTTCCAGTGCCGTGTTTCCGGCTCTTTCCCCCAATCCGTTGATGGTACATTCAATCTGCCGGGCTCCGTTTATCACGCCTGAAACTGAATTGGCAGTGGCCATTCCCAAATCGTTATGACAGTGACAGGATAAAATGGCGCGATCGATTCCTTTCACATTTTCTTTCAGGTATTTTATTTTTTCACCATACTCGTCAGGCAGACAATAGCCGGTGGTATCCGGAATATTTAAAACCGTAGCCCCGGCTTTGATTACTTCTTCACAAACCCTTGCCAGGTAATCATTATCAGTTCTTCCTGCATCTTCGGCATAAAACTCAACGTCTTCAACGAAAGTTTTGGCATATTTTACAGCCTGGACCGCACGTTCGATGATATCTTCCCTGTTTGAATTGAATTTGTATTTAATATGAGCATCGGAAGTTCCTATTCCGGTGTGTATTCTTGGTCTCTTTGCCCATCTCAAGGCCTCGGCAGCGGTATCAATATCTTTCTGGTTGGCCCTGGTCAATCCGCATACTTTGGCATTTTTCACCAGCTTTGAAATCTCCGAAACGGAATGAAAATCTCCAGGACTTGAAATTGGAAAACCCGCCTCAATTATGTCTACTCCAAGTTCATCCAGTTGTTCGGCAATCGTTAATTTCTGCTCTGTATTTAATTTACAGCCCGGAACCTGCTCTCCATCACGCAGTGTGGTATCAAAAATTTCAACTTTTTCGGAATTCATAATGAAGTTTTTTACTTAATTTTGATTCAAAACTACAGAGTCAGATGATCATTTAATTTTCATTTTTCCTGAAATTACAATATTCGAAATGGTTAAAAATGATTTTATTTAGCTGTTAATCAATATTTTAAATAGCAATAATTTACAATGGCAGAATTGCAAAAAGATTTTTTATTTGTATTAATCAAGTCGCTTACGACTTCTGAAAAACGACAATTCAAACTGTACGTCAACCGTCTTGGAATTAATGCAGATGCAAAATTTCTTCTTCTTTTTTCGGAAATGGATAAGATGCGTGAATATGACGAACATCATATCATCGGAAAAAATATTTCAAGCAAGCAGCAGCTGTCCAATCTGAAAGCACATCTGTACAAACAGATTCTGGTGAGTTTAAGGATGAATCCCAGTCACCAGAACTACAGGATCCAGCTCCGTGAACAGCTCGACTTCGCAAATATTTTATACCAGAAAGGACTTCACAAACAGGCTTTAAAAATTTTAGATAAAACAAAGCATTCAGCTCTTGAATTGGACGAAAAAAGCATTGCATCGGAAATTATTGACCTGGAAAAAGTAATTGAGTCCCAATTTATTACCCGGAGTATTGAAGGACGCGCCGAAGAACTGATCAGGCAGTCAACGGAGATCAGCTTACAAAATCAGTATACCACGGAACTTTCCAATCTTTCCCTGAAATTATACAGCGAAATGCTGACCCATGGTTATGTAAAAAACGATGAAGACCGGGCTGAAATCATGAAGATCTTTGAATCTCAAATTCATAAAATAAAATTTGAAAAGCTGAATTTTACCGAAAAATTATGGTATTTTAAGGCTCATGTCTGGAAGAATCAGTTACTTCAGGAGTATAAATATACGTTGAAATATGCGTTCCAATGGGTTGACTTATTTCACAAAAATCCGGATATGATCCTGAGCCATCCGGTGTGGTACATCAAAGGGAATACGTACCTGCTTAAAATTTTGTTTTTATACGGAAATATTGATATTCTTGAAGACCGGTTTGATACCTTTAACAAAGTCATTTCGTCTTCGGGCTTTACTCAAAATGAAAATATACAATCTCTTGTTTTTCTGACCTGTTACAATACTTTAATGAATATTCACTTTGTAAAAGGTGAATTCTTTTCCGGCACCAAGTTGATTCCGGAGATCGAATTGAAAATGGAAAGGTTCCGGGATAAAATTGATGAGCACCATTTTATGATTCTTTACCTGAAAATGGCAGCCATGTTTTTTGGAAGTAAAAAATTCCATGAGTCCATCAGATATTCTCTGAAAGTTATCGAGTCGAAAGGAAATGTGCAGGAAGACCTTCTGTTTCATACAAGGATTCTGATTTTAATGGCTAAATACGAATCAGGTAATGATGAGGATTATGATGAATTTATTAAAGCTACTCTGAAGTTTGCTAAAAAAATGAAAAAGCCGGATGATTTTCATTTTCAAAGTATTCAGTTTTTTAAAGATGTCAATAGCTTACAACCGGATAAGCAACTGCAGGCATTCAGGGAATTTGATCATCAGCTGAATATTTTTTCGCATAACGAATATTACCGGAGATCTTTATTATATATAGATATCCACGGTTGGGTCCAATCTAAAGTAAAAAATGTGGACGTCATTGAAATTATAAAGAAAAAAGTACGATATAAAAGAAAAAATTAATGCTCACAATAGCTTTTTCACCGTTTCTATTGTTGGAATCCGGCCGGATCCTAATAATATAAAACGATTTTATATTGTTTTTAGTATTAATTCTCGGTTCAAATATACGTCAAAGTAGTTTATTAATTAAAAAATGCGTATTTTTGCATCTTAAAATTTCTTAGTAAACAATGATAAAAATTACACTTCCAGACAGTAGCGTCAAAGAATTCGAGGCGGGAGTTACTCCGCTAGATGTGGCAAAATCTATAAGCGATGGATTGGCTAGAAACACCATTTCCGCAGTTGTAAATGACAGACAAGTAGAGACGACCACGCCTATAACCACGGATTCTACGGTACAGCTGTTGACCTGGAATGATGATCTTGGAAAGAAAGCTTTCTGGCATTCTTCAGCCCACCTTCTGGCTCAGGCTATCCTTGAATTTTATCCTGATGCTAAGCTGACCATCGGTCCTGCCATCGAAAGCGGGTTTTATTATGATGTAGATTTCGGTGATGAGAGCTTATCGGAAAAAGATTTTGAGAAAATCGAGAAAAAAGTATTGGAAAATGCCAAAAAAGGCTCTACTTTCTCATTATATCCTGTTTCTAAAGCTGAAGCTTTAGAAACCTATGCTGACAATCCTTATAAGGTAGAATTGATCTCTAATCTAAATGATGGTGAAATCACTTTTGTAACCCACGATAATTTCACAGATCTATGTCGTGGAGGACATATTCCTAATACAAGTATTGTAAAGGCTGTTAAGATTTTAAATGCTGCAGGTGCTTATTGGAGAGGGAATGAAAAAAATCCTCAGCTAACAAGGGTGTATGGTGTATCTTTTCCTAAACAGAAAGACCTGACTGAATATCTTGAAAGATTAGAGGAAGCAAAAAGAAGGGATCACAGAAAATTAGGTAAGGAACTTGGAATTTTCGCTTTTTCTGAAAAAGTAGGTGCCGGGTTGCCGCTTTGGTTGCCAAAAGGAACTGCTCTGAGAAGAAAGCTGGAGAATTTCCTTTCTGATGCCCAGAAAAAAGGAGGTTATGAATTTGTCATGTCTCCACATATCGGGGCCAAAGAACTGTATGTAACTTCAGGCCACTGGGATAAGTACGGAGCAGACAGCTTCCAGCCCATTAAGACACCGAACGAAGGAGAAGAGTTTTTACTGAAGCCGATGAACTGTCCTCACCACTGTGAAATTTATAAAACTTCACAATGGAGTTACAGAGACCTGCCTAAAAGATATGCAGAATTCGGAACGGTGTACCGTTATGAGCAAAGTGGAGAACTTCACGGATTAACAAGAGTACGTGGTTTTACTCAGGATGACGCTCACCTTTTCTGTACTCCGGATCAGCTTTCTGAAGAATTTGAAAAGGTAATTGATTTAACGCTTTATGTTTTCAAATCTTTAGGTTTTGAAGATTTTGTAACTCAGGTTTCTTTAAGGATCCTGAAAACAAAGAAAAATATATCGGTTCTGATGAGAACTGGGAAAAAGCAGAAAATGCGATCATCAACGCAGCTCAGAAGAAAGGTCTGAAAACCGTTGTTGAATATGGTGAAGCTGCTTTCTATGGTCCTAAGCTGGATTTCATGGTGAAAGATGCATTAGGCAGAAAATGGCAGTTGGGAACGATCCAGGTGGATTATAATCTGCCGGAAAGATTTGACCTTCATTATATCGGAAACGATAACGAAAAACACAGACCAGTGATGATCCACAGGGCGCCATTCGGTTCTATGGAGCGTTTTATTGCGATTCTTCTGGAGAATACGGCAGGAGATTTCCCGCTATGGTTAAGCCCTGACCAGTTTATTATTCTACCGATAAGTGAAAAATACGTAGATTATGCAAAAAAAGTTTCACAATTTTTAGAAAATCACGATATTAGCGGTCAGATTGATGACAGAAACGAGAAAACCGGTAAAAAGATCCGTGATGCAGAATTGAAAAAAATTCCATTTATGCTGGTTGTTGGAGAAAATGAAGAGAACGATGGCACAATTTCTGTACGAAGACGTGGTGAAGGGGATCTTGGCGTGATGAATCTGGAGGACTTTGTTTCTTATTTTAAGAAAGAAGCTGCCATATAAAAGCAATAAAAAGTAAGGTATAGAGATCTCTTGGTACCTTATCTGAGAAATAATAGAAAGTTAACCAATAAAATTATAATACAATAGCACAACGATTTAACAACAGGGGCCCACAAAGACGTCCTGTACAGGAGGACTTACACTTGATCAACGATAAAATTCGTGTGAGAGAGCTTCGTTTGGTGGGCGATAACGTAGAGCCGGGAATTTATCCAATTGACAAAGCAAGACAGATTGCTGCGGAACAGGAATTGGATCTTGTAGTGATTTCCGACAAGGCTGAACCGTTTATTGCAAGAATATTAGAATATAAAAAATTCTTATATGAGCAAAAGAAAAAGCAGAAGGAATTAAAAGCTAAACAGGTAAAAGTTGTCGTTAAAGAGATCCGCTTCGGACCTCAGACAGATGATCACGATTACGAGTTTAAAAAGAAACATGCTGAAAAATTCCTTGAAGAAGGTTCAAAATTAAAAACCTACGTATTTTTTAAAGGACGTTCAATTATCTTTAAGGATCAGGGTGAGATCTTACTTTTAAAACTAGCTCAGGAACTTGAGCACGTTGGAAAGGTAGATCAGCTTCCTAAACTTGAAGGAAAGAGAATGATTATGATGATGAGTCCTAAAAAACCAGCTAAATAGCCTCCGTAATCAGATGTAACGGTCTGATTTAAAATATAAACCTCAAAGCAATTTGAGGTTTTTTTATGTATTAAAGTATTTCAAATTACCACTTATCATATATTAGATACCTGCGTTAAATTTTTAGAAAGAATTTATCTAATAAATAGAATAATATTTTTTGACGCAAAATTTTATTTTGTAGCAGCAATATTTAAGAGGCAAAGAGGAATCAACAAGTTGATTGATGAAGTTATATGATAGCTTTGCGAAGCAAATTTATTTGCCTTGTCGCTTTTAAATCAGTAATACAGAGTATAACCTCTGCAATAATGTTTTTGAAGTTTTATAAAATAAATAGAATGACCACCTGCGCAATACTTTTAAAGACTTTACCAAAAGCAGTCATTTCTTTATTTTCCTGAACGACCTTAGTACCAAGGCGAGCATGACGTGCCTACATTTCGTTTTTATTAAAGTAGTTAAACAAGTATTAATATTTTATGCATTATTTTATATAATCTATAAATAGTTATTAATTAATTATTAAAATTTACCATAGATCAATATTACGTGAAAAGTTTTGTTATACTTTTGCTTTAGAAATAAGGGAGACTCCTATTCGATTCAAATAATAAATTATAACAACAAATTAAACAGCACTACAATGAGCACACTGAAATTAAAAGACGGAACTGAAATTTTTTATAAAGATCAAGGCGAAGGACCTGTACTGATGTTTCACCACGGATGGCCTTTATCATCTGATGACTGGGATTCGCAGGTTATCTTTTTCTTACAGCGAGGATACCGTGTGGTCACTCACGACAGAAGAGGACACGGCCGTTCCAGCCAGGATATCTATAATCACACCATCGAACAGTACGCTTCCGATGCGGCTGAGCTGGTAGAATTTCTCAACCTTCAGGATGTGATCCATATCGGTCATTCTACCGGAGGTGGCGAAGTGATCCGATATGTAAATAAATATGCCAATGGCAGAGCCAAAAAAGCAGTATTGGTAAGCGCAGTCCCTCCTGTGATGGTGAAAAGTGAAAGTAACCCGGATGGTGTCCCTATGGAAGTTTTCGACAATATCAGGGATCAGACGCTGAATAACAGACAGCAGTTCTATATAGATCTTACCTTCCCTTTCTATGGCTACAACAGAGAAGGTGCGGAAGTAAAAGAAGGCGTACAGAGAAACTGGTGGAGACAGGGAATGATGGGAGGTATCGTTGCTCATTACGATGGTATTAAAGCTTTTTCAGAAACTGATTTTACAGAGGATCTTAAAGCAGTGGATATTCCGGTTCTGGTATTGCACGGAGAAGATGATCAGATTGTTCCTATCGAAAACTCTGCTATTAAATCTGCCAAACTGCTGAAAAACGGTACACTTATTACATACCCGGGATTTCCTCACGGAATGCCTACGACCCATGCTGATGTGATTAATAAAGATCTTCTGGAGTTCATTAATTCCTAATTTCTGTACATCATAAAAAGCGGCAATCAAAATATTTTGGCTGCCGCTTTTTTGTTTATATGTCCGGTTACTTATTTAATTCTGATGCTCCCCTTTCCTGTCCGGTGTACCCGTCTTAAACAGCACATCAAGAGCTGTCCGGTATTTCTGACCATGATGATTTGGTATCTTTCCTTATTGTCTGTCAGGATGACCTCCACCCTAGCCCTGATTGCAATGGCATCCTTTGGGGTTGCGGCCGGAGCGGAGCGGAGGCCGTAACCCCAAAGATATAATGGAAAGCAGGAAAATGCTCCTTACTCAAAATTTACGGACTAAACACATAACTATTCTTTACAGTGGAAAAAACCATTTCCATTTCCCTTAAAATCTCTTTCGGGTCTCGGTTTTTTTTATTAATTTTGCAGCCTAGTATTCCTGAACGGTCTTTAGGATAACCAAACAGATATTGATAACAAAATAATAAAAAGCAAAACAATGCCAAAATTAAAAACGAAATCAGGTGCTAAAAAGCGTTTTGCTCTTACCGGTTCTGGTAAGATCAAAAGAAAAAATGCTTATAAAAGCCACATCTTAACTAAGAAAGAAACGAAGCAGAAGAGAAATCTTACGACTACTTCTTACGTAGCTAAAGTGGACGAAAAAAGTGTTCAACGTCAATTAGCCATTAAGTAGTTTTTATAAATCTATATCCGGTTTATAAGAATTCAAACAAATTCAACAATTTAACCCTGAAATGGAGCCCCTAAGAGTAATGAAACAATTGCCGCACATTTCAAAAAAACAATTTAAATTATGCCAAGATCAGTAAATGCAGTAGCTTCCAGAGCTCGCAGAAAGAAAATTATTAAGCAAGCTAAAGGTTTTTTCGGTAGAAGAAAGAACGTTTGGACGGTAGCTAAAAACGCGGTAGAAAAAGCAATGCAATATGCTTACCGTGGCAGAAAAGAGAAGAAGAGAAACTTCAGATCTCTTTGGATCACTCGTATCAATGCGGGAGCCAGAGAGCACGGGATGTCTTACTCTCAGTTTATGGGAGCTCTTAAACAAAACAACATTGAGCTTAACAGAAAAGTTTTAGCAGATTTAGCAATGAATCACCCTGAAGCTTTCAAAGCAGTTGTAGATCAAGTAAAATAATGTAGAATTTTTTGTTATCAATATAGTCCCGGGTTTTTTTGCCCGGGATTTTTTTATTAGTACATTTGCGATACTATTGATAATAATATAAAGAATTGCTAAATTTTATAAAAAAGTGAAAAAACTGACTACTCTTTTATTTCTTTCATTTGCTGCAGCGGGAGCACAGGCTCAGTCATTTATTCAGGCCTATCAGACCAGGGCCAACCTTGTGACTCAGACGAACATCACTTCATCTCTGCAGGATTTTCAGAACCTGGGTGTAAAGACTACAGGATCTGCCAATAATACGGCTACTTTAAACTGGATTAAGAATAAGTATCTTTCCTATGGCTACTCGGCCAGTCAGATTGTTGAAGATCCGTTTACGTTTGGAAATACGAGTTCAAAAAATTTAGTGATCACAAAAACGGGAACGGTTTATCCTAATAAATATGTTATCATCTGTGGGCATTTCGACAGTATTGTGGGCCCGGGAGTAAGTGATAACGGAAGCGGCACTTCTATCATTCTTGAAGCAGCAAGGGTTTTAAAGAATGTCCCCACGGAATACTCGATCAAGTTTATCCATTTCTCAGGTGAAGAGCAGGGTCTGTACGGGAGCAGTCACTACGTTAACACTGTAGCTTACCAGAACGGAGTGCGCCAGCTGGATATCAAATTAGTCTTCAATATCGACCAGGTGGGCGGTCAGCTCGGAAACAACAGTACTGTGGTTTTCTGTGATGAAGATCAGGGTTCTCCTTTAAGCAATAATTCGGCATCACAGGCTGTTACCCAGCAGTTAGCGACATGTACCTCTTTATATTCTCCTCTACAGACCGATATTGACCCGGCTTATGCATCCGACTATATGCCATTTGAGGCTAAAGGTGAAGTGATTACCGGTTTTTATGAATATGACAGAAGCTATAACGAGCATACGACCAACGATACTTTCGCCAATGTAGATCCGGTGTATGTTTACAATGTAGGAAGGGCTGCAGTAGGTGCATTACAGCATTTTGCCGTTGCCACGACATCCATTTTAAGTGTGGATGATGTAGCTTCCCAAAAAACACTGGAATCCCTGAAAATTTATCCTAATCCTGTAAAGGATATTCTTCATATTGAGCTTCCTCATAAAGTTAAGAATTTCAGCTTTGAAATTACCGACCTTCTCGGGCATTCTTTAATTAAACAGGAAGACCAGACTCAGATCGATACTTCGGCTCTGGCGAACGGTGCCTATATCGGTGTTCTGAAGGCAGAAGACCAGACCGTGGTCAGAAAGATTTTAATTGCAAGATAAGCGGCTGAATGATTCCGCAATAGGAATGACAGCGTTAATTAATATAATAACATCAGAATAGGATTTTTTTCTATTCTGATTTTTTTTGTTCCGGGGTATTACTATAGCTCTCCCTTTGCAATTTCCGGACTTCTATCATAGATTTTCCAAACCCTGTTTTCACTGCATGAAGTACTGCTGTTATTTGAATTCTCTCTTTTATTTTTTATCATCCCAATGAGCTTCCAGGTCTTATGCTGACATCGGTTCCATTAATCCGAATGTAGGTAAAAGGCGGCAAATCCTGTGTTTAGGCTGTTTTGAAACACTGTTTTCTTCAATAATCTTTTTAAATCTTTTTTCGTAAAACCGTATTCATAAATTATAAAAAATAAGATGAGTTTTCACCCATCTTACTTTCTATCTATATAGGTAACGAGACTGCCACTGAATTTTTTTTTCAGATAACATTCGTTCAACGACCTTACCCGTTACTAGTTTAATTCTATTGAAATTTTCATCGCATTTTCTTTTGCGGCATTCATAAAAACAGCATAGGCATCCAATATTTTTTCGAACTTGAATCGGTGTGTAATGAGTTTTTCGGGTGCAATTTTTTTTGATTCGACAGACTTCATGAGTTGAGGGATGGTGGAAGTACTGACGAGCCCCATGGATATATTGATATTTTTTATCCAGAGATTTTCCATCTCCAGCTCTACCGGAGCACCATGTACACCTACATTAGCAACATTACCTCCCGGATTTACCAGCAATGTACACAGCTGTAAAGTCGCAGCAATTCCTACGGCTTCTATAGCAACATCCACACCTGCACCTGTAATGCTTTTAATCACTTCAACAGGGTTTTCCTTTGCTGAATTTATAAGATGTGTTGCACCTAGACTTTTTGCATACTCCAATCTATTCTCATCCATATCAACAACAATTAATTGAGAGGGAGAAAAAAACTGAGCTGTCAGAAGGGATGCCATACCAACAGGACCTGCCCCGACAATCACCACGGAATCTCCGGGTTTTACCTTTCCGTAGAGCACGCCTATTTCATATCCTGTAGGCAAGGCATCTGAAATCATCAGAGCAGCCTCTTCGTTGATAGAATCTGGAAGCTTGTATAGACTGCTGTCTGCATAAGGAATACGTACGTACTCAGCCTGAGTACCGTTAATCAGATGTCCTAAAATCCAGCCGCCACCGTTTTCACAATGTGCGTATAATTGTTTTTTACAATTTCCACAAGTGCCACATGAAGTAATGCAGGAAATAATAACTTTATCTCCTTTTTTAAAAAGCGTAACCGCCGAACCTACTTCTTCCACTATTCCCACTCCTTCATGCCCTAAAATCGTCCCTTCTTTCATATACTGGTTTTTACCCTTATAAATCCCCAGATCCGTTCCACAAATGGTTGTTTTAACCATTTTCACCAGCACATCTTTACTTTCTTTGATGGTAGGTTTTTCCACCTCTTCAAAACGGATATCGTGGTCTCCGTGATAAACTAATGCTTTCATAATGTTTTTTTAATTATTTAATTATTATACCGTCAGATTAAATATTTAACCTGAGTTCAGGTTACGTGTTTTTATGTGAATACCGTTAAACAATATTTAAAATGGATTTATGTTCTTACTGCATTCCTGTAGTTTTGGGAACAGAAAATAAGCGTAGGCAGAAATCCGGTGATTATTTTAGAAAATAAAACCTAAATACATAGAAATATAATATTTTATTCGTTGTCAATGACTTGTGAATGCCCCTATGTAACAATTGCTGTACGTCTCCCTCAGCATTCGAATGCTGCCGGTTACTGCTATAGTCGATCCCGATCTATAAAATATTCTCAAAAATGATTGGACAATAGTCAATTATTACTATTTATATAAGTTTAATATTTAATTCTACTTTCGGACATAAAAGTATTAACACTATATACAGAAAAGGTAGTCCAGAAATCTAAAAAGAGAGTAGTCCAATTCGCTTTCATTACTTTGATATATTCAGGATTTGAAAAATCGCCGCAGCTATTTCAAGAGTCTGTTTCTGGATGAATTATGGATGATAAATCTGTAGGATCCGGTTTAAAAAATCGGCTTTGAACGACCGCATTTCCCTGGATATTCTTACTTAAACAGGAAGACCGGACTCAGATCGATACTTCTGCTCCGGAGAACGGTGCTTATATCGGTGTCCTGAAAGCAGAAGACCAGACTGTAGTCAGAAAGATTTTAATTGAAGGATTATATAAAGGTGCCGAAGTCTTGAAAATTCCTGTAGAAGCTTTTCAGAATTTTGATGAGGAGCAGGCGGTGAATGTTATTGCAAATACTTTTGGAGAATATGCGTTTAATAATTCTTTTAATTATGGCACAATTAACTTTCATCCCATTGAAAAGATCATTGAATTACATGAAGAAAAGATCTCATTATATGAGCGTATGTTGAAGGAAAAGGATGAGATGATGGCAAGGCTAGAAAAGCTAATCTCCTGATATAGAATATGGAAACAGCAATGTTTTAAAGTTCCAGGTATTATTTGTAATACTCATATAGTGATTACAATTACAAATAATACCTGATTAAAACTTATGATTTTATTCTAAAAGTTTGACAAGATCAGCCTTCTCATATTTTTTAGCATAATCCAGTGCCTGATATCCTTTTTCTGTTTTCGTTTCTTTCTTTGCTCCGTTTTCCAGTAATTTTTTTGCAAATTCTAAATTTCCGTATTTGGCAGCAAACATCAAAGGCGTTTTTCCGTCACATGCTTTTTCCAGATCGGCTTTCTCATCCATTAACTTTTGAAAAATCTGCTTACTGTTTAACTTGATTGCCAAGCCCAATAGCGAGTAAGAGTTTTTTTCACTTTGAAAGCAGGTATTTATATTTTCCTTGTTGACCAATGATGAAAATTGTGTCATGTCATCATAAGTTACCATCCGCTTGTATTCAACAGTTAATTCCTGCGCGGAAAACAGGCCACATATCATCATAGATACTGCCAGAAGTTGTTTTTTCATTTTTATACTATTTAATTAAGGTTTAAATTCCAATATATCACCAGGCTGACAATCAAGTATTTTGCAGATGGCTTCCAGCGTTGAAAGTTTTACCGCTTTTGCCTTCCCTGTTTTGAGGATAGAAAGGTTGGCCTGTGTAATTCCTATTTTTTCTGCGAGTTCCTGAGACTGCATTTTCCTTTTCGCCAACATGACGTCGATGTTAATTATTATTGGCATACATTATATTGTTAAATCATTTTCATCCTGCATCATTTTTCCTTTTACGAAGATTTCTTTCAGAAACATAAAGATCAAACCGGTAAGTATAAACAGAAAAGAAGAGGTCAGATCCAAATTGTGTGATGCTATTAACCAATTTACTATCAATTGAACAGCACCAAACATCAGCAGGCCCAATCCCAGGATTTTAAAGTTCTGAATGGCTTTACCGGTAAAAAAATTATCTTTAGAGAGTTCAATGATTATTTTTAACACGGTGACCAGTATAAAACATATTGAAAGCAGACCCAAAAAAGCTAATAAGATACCTTCCGAAGAATTCTCGGTTGCCAAAACCATTCTGGAAACCGGATAGTGAAACCGCACTGTTTCTACCTGTCTTTCATGATCAATGTATCCGGTTTTCCATTGGCCTATTGATATAAACCCGTTTGTTTTACCGGTAACTGAATAAACTGCCATTAAAATAAATATCCAGACGGATACTGATATAAACCCTACCGTATATATTCCAAAAGGATATTTAAGCCAATACAATAGCGCGTTTTTACCCAATAATTTCATTTGATTTAATATTTTATTATTGCAAAGATATAAATATTTATTGTTTTACGATAAATATTTATTGAAAATTAATTTTATAAATGTAGTGGGCTTTGATATACACGTATCTGCGTTAGAAGATTTTAATCCTTTCTTTTGCGACAATTCAAATCAGACTGAAAATTTTGCTGTGTTTTATCCATTCCATATTGAAACTATCACGCTGATTTTCCTATCTCTGTTATAAAAATGCCCCTAAAAAGTATTTAGCTTTTTGGGGGCAGGTAATAACTCGCGGATTATAATCCGTGAGATCGTTATTATAAACGTTTATCCGGATTTTATAACAGCTTACTGATTTCTAATTTACAAGCATTTCTATCAATGGTTAAATCAGACAGGTTGCCAACCATATTGGGTGTTCCGTAGGTTAAAAACTTATACGTGACTTTCTGTCCTACTTTTAGCCATACGGTACTGCTGCAAAAGAGAACCATCGTATTGTTGGCATTGGGTGTCTTAATGCCTCTGAGGATAGGTACTGTCGATGATGCAATCCTGCCATTGTCTATGCTGATTGTTGAGTATGCCACTCCTCCCGTTCCGTCAAAAGTTCCTGATCCTGTATTGGGCAGATTAAAAGAAACAATTCCATATATCAGATAGAGACCATCCGAAGGAACCGTAAATTCTCCTGTAGATGCATCATAAGTACTTAAAGGATCATACGCAGAATTAAGGATAAGTGTAGTAAATACATTATTAACCCATCCGGTTGATGCATTGAGGATTGTCCCTCCCTGACTCCTAAAAACTCTGTTTCCACTATCTGAAGTAGAAAAAGCTGTTCCGGATGCCGCTCTTAAAACGCCATTAGAATCTGCCACCACTACTCTATCCGATCCGCCGGTTGTACTGGAAGCAATACCCCGCACTCTGATATTGCCATTGACTACATCCAGGCTTTGGGTAGGGGCTACGGTACCGATGCCGATGGCTGCATTTCCCGAAATGGCAGTGATTGAAACATCATCTCTCTGTTCAGTTGTTGAAGGAAATGTTCCGATAGGATTGTTTTTGGATGAATCTACATGCAGTGAGCTTATTGGATTAGCAGTTCCCACTCCAACCTGAGCCTGTGTGAAGCCAATAATGAAGGTGGCAACAGATAGTAATCTTTTCATTTTTAATAGGTTAAATGTTTTGGCAAATATAATGTTATTTCCATCAAGTGTAATATTCATATAATTAAAGCCTCACTTAACCTGATTTTGACTCATTGTATTCAATATATTGACTTTTACCTATTTCTCACAGTAGTAGTTTGAAAGCTATTTAATAATCTGTATGATAACGGCTTCAGGGTTATTTTTAGATATGTGGTAAGTATACTTTTTTTCTCAGTTTTGTTTCGTTTACAGCAAGAAATATTGGAATCTGAAATCGAGTGCAGCTGTTCATATAGCTAAGTTTTAAATTTCTTAAATGATAATTATAATATACCGTCTAATAGTTACAAAAACTTAGAATTTTTGAAGACATCTTTCTTTTCTGACACTTAAAAAGTAAACCCCAGCAATTCTATCGAGGTTATTTTATAATTAATCACCGATTATAATCCGAGTGAGCGGGTTTTAGTTTAAGAATAGCTTTACCATTTTTCAATTTTGTTCCATTATTCAGAATTTTAAACTTATTGATCCTGTCTTTCATATATGTACTTGACATGCCCGCCAGCCAGTCCTCATTATTACATTTTAAAACTAAGGTATTTTTTTCAGCAGCTTGACCTTGACTCCATTTGCCATTGCATTTTGAAATTAGAGTGCCCTTAAATCCAATTAAGTAAGAATAAGTACTATCATTCCTTAATGTCAGATTGTATTCAGACGAAATTTCCTTAGAATGATACTGGCCGCTTATTATGTTTGGGTAGCTTGTACATGATAACAACAGGACACAAAAGGGAATCATAAAAATTAGCGATTTCATATTGTATTTATTTTTTTTATGCTTTAAACCTTGAAGTCTTTTGATATTAAATATTAACCAAGACTTTTGAATGCGTCGTTGTGTTGAGAATATGCATAGGTAAACTTCCGTGTTAAACTTCCTGTTTTTAAGACGAATTAAATAATTAAATTCATTTTTAAAAATTATTGAAAGGTCAGACTTTCAGAAATATAAAAATTATCCTTGGATTATACTCTATAATTTGTTTTGATTGAACTCATCTCGACTTTTTCATCATCTTTTTACAGGCAATAACAATAAAAGCTAAATAATTAAATCCTATCCAGCTGGTAATGGTGGTATCAAACCTGTTGAGCACCGATCTGAAACTATCCAGCCAGGCATTTGTTCTTTCTATGGCGTATCGCTCTTTGTATAGTTGATGATCAAAATAATGGTCATTATCTGTATTAGAGTTTCTTTTATTATGAGCAATATTGGCTATTATCCCCAATTCTGACGCTCTTAAACGTAGATTCTCCGCATCAAATCCGGCATCAAAATTCACAAAAAGACCATCCAATGAGATACCCGACTCCTGTAAAAAATTGGTCATTTCTGTAAAATGTTTTTCAATATTAAACAAATCGTTATGATTTCCACACACAGGGATCGACATGGCCAGTGGCAAGCCATTTCGATCCGACAAATAAAGGGCATTAGTTGTTTTACGCTTTTTCCTACCCTGATATCCAACGGCTTCACCTCCCCTTAACGCCGGAGTGTGGCTGCCGTCTACATCTGCGCTGGACAAATCGATCATTGATTTATTGTTTTGTAAAATACCACTCCAGCAGGCTCTCCATATTCCGGCTTTACACCATTGACGGTAGTAGCCGAAAACTGTCTTATAATGTAGAACTTCTTTACTGAACAATTGTAAAACAGGTAAAAGATACCATTGAATGCCTGTTTTAAGTTTATATAAAATACAGTTAATAATCTCACAAATAGGTGCTTTTGATTTGAAACCTCTTTTTCCAATTGGAATATAAGGTGCAATTTCTAATTCTATTGTATCTTTGCTTAGTACTTGGTACAAGGGATAGGATTTTTTTTTGTTTAGCGGCACTAATTTCCTAATCCCTTTTTTTATAGCAAACAACTAATCTATTTTTTTTTAATAAGTCAAGATCACTTCATTGTGTAACATCATAATGATACAACTTAAATTAAATAATATAAAGCCAATAATTGGAAAGAGTACTGCCAATAAGCTCTTTTTACTTTTGATTTTATCATTATTGATAATTTCTCGATATCTCATATTATATACTAATAATATGTACAGTAATAATAAAATAAGAAAGAAAACACTAAAATAAATTTCCTTCGAAAATTGAAGAAAATTAACTTTGAATAATATTTTAATTAATAACAAAAAAAATACAACATAAAAATTTAGAAAAAAAGTTATTAATAGCAGTGGTGTATATTTCGCAATGTCTGCATTTCCAACTTTAATTTGAAAATAATAATATTTAGAGTACAGGTATCTCAAAAAATTCATCTTTATCTCATTTAATTTATTTTTCCGAAATCTTCAATCCGGTATTATAAAACAGATCCTACAGTAAATCAACTATCATAAGTTTTTTCATTACTCATGTCACAAATTTAACTTTGGTTTCTTCTTTTGGATTTGACTTCCATGTTTTGACTATTTGTGAGTGAAAATAATTAGAAATAAAAAAAGGGCCTTATCTTATAATTTAGTCCCATCGCAGTACATTACTTCGCAAATAACCCGAAAAAAGCTGATAGCCTGATAATTTGTCTTTTTGCTTTTGCGTTAAATATTGATAAATTTTGTAATCTACACAATAATTCAAAGAAAACAAATAGTATTCATTTAAATTAAAATTATAGTAATTATAATTGCCTGTTATCGAATCAAGATTAAACTTTTCGGGACTGAATATTTTATAATATATGATTTCCTGTTTAGGTTTAAGAATTAAAATATTCGAGTATAAAAACTTATTTTTAGCTGCCCAAATAACACTCTTACCTATTTTATTTTTCTTTTTCCAAAGTTTGGTTTCTCTCTGTTGTAATTCTACCCGTGATTTTCTACGCTGCATTTCTTTAATGACTTTTTTATCATTCTCATCAATTGTACCCAATAATGTAAAGCCTGGAATAGCCATTGAGGTCTCTCCTCTTTCGTTTTCAAAATTATTTGCAAGCATTAAGTTATCCGGTTCAGAAAAATCAGTACAAGATTCATCCTGATAAAATGGTTTGAAATCAACAGTATCTATCGGTAAGGCGTAACTAACTTCCGTTTCATTTTTTATTCTAATTTCTAATCGCCTGCCGTTATTGGGTCCTGAATTTTTACCAATGATCTTCAGCGTTATGCTAATTTGAGAAGTACATAATGATGAATAGAAAAAAATGATGTATATAAGTTTCCTCATGGTTATGGATTTATAAAAATTTTGAAAAATAATGGATATTTTATTTAGCAGTCTTGACTACGAGTTGTCACTTGCAAATTTCCGCTTTTTCTTTTGCTTTAGCATAAAAACGATAAATTTTATATCATTCAAAAACTATTCATTCTCTTTAGTTTCCCATGATGTTCTTAAATTCTTATACCGACTGTCCGGCAAGTTCTTATAACTGATCATTTCCATTAATGATATTTTTCAGGATTTAAATAAAAACCCCAGCAATTTGTCAGGGTGATCTTTTAAAATTATAAATTTGTAAGATCTAGTAAATTCTGCCTTATTAGAGAATCAGATTACTGCAGAATAAAGATACTTGCGGTAGTTAGAAACTGCCCAAGCGAAATTTCGCACTATCAAGGGTTGATAAATTACCTATGATATTTATTATTCTCCGTGAGTATATTTAATAACTTCCCTTGTCTTTACATTCACTTCTGCATAGGCTACCCCAGTGATTTCATCTTTTGGATAAGAGCCTTTAATAATGTATATGCTATCATTTTTCTTTTGTACTCTAAATGGTTTTTCTTTGTTTATTGTAGGTTTCCCATAAACTTCACTCCATTTGTTTTCTGCAAGAGTTAAAGCAATATTTTCATCAGAACCTGTAATTTCAGTAGGCTTTAGTGGTCTATTTTTAGAACATGACATTAAAATAGCGCAGATGAAATATAGATTTTTTTTCATTATCTATGGTATTTTTGGGATTCGTCTATTATTATTCCCTTTCCCTTTGTATCTTTTACTGATTTGAAAAATCCATCAAGTTTTGGTTCCATCCATATGAAATGCCAACCTTTTTTATATTCGACGTCATTGATTGAATCAACTTTCTTTTGAAGATTGTGTCTTCCTTCACTCATTTTTTCTCAGATACTGTTTTTATAGTATCATGGGGATACGGATAATAAAGTGTAGCACTAATATTTATGCTATCATTACTTTTAAATATATCTGTAAGTCCAACAATTACTTAATCCATCTATACCGGCTTGGAAGCTATCGGGCTTAAATTTACATATTTTATAGCTCTACAATATTCATTGATTATATATTCAAATATATTAATCGCTTCGATATTATCTCATAAGTTTTTTCAACACTTCAGTATCATAAATTTGCGAGATCAAGACTGAAAAAATACTATATTTTAGATAACCCACCGCAATACGGTGAGTTATCTATTATTGCTCACAGAATAAAACCCAGTAATATCAACGTTTTTGTTTATTTAACCTTTTATGAGAGGAAGAATATAGAAATAAAAAATAAACATCAATAATGGTAAAAAAAGTATTATTTCCCAAAAATTTTTCTTTTTAGAAAAAAATTGTCTGAAAATGTATATAGATATTATAAGTCCCAATACATTCATCGGAAAACAAAAGAATAAATATATTTTCTTCGCAGTACTACTATATGTATAAATTACTCCAAAAATTTCTATCAATAAATAAATAATAAAATTGATAGCAAATATTACTAGTGGAATAAAAGCAATTTTAGATATTTTTATTTTTTCCATCCTACTCTGTTATAATTATAACCAGCTGTTATTGCTTTCTGGTCTGACGCAGTATTTTTCCCCTTTCCAGTTAGTATACTGCTCCATTTTTATATTCTACACCAAACGGAGACCCATCATTATTACGTAGAAAATTACGTCTCGTCTCTGTCATCCGCGAAATATGATCGGGTTATTATTTACTTTATAAACATTCTATCTACAGCAAGATTTACACTATCTTTCTTCTTAAAATCTGAAAAATTGGTCACTATTCCAATTATACTTTCATTTTTACTAATTGGTACTGAACAATAATAATGGTCAGTTTTATTAATACAATTTAATTTTCCTTCTTTAATTATCTTCCTTTCAATTGTGTCAGAAATAGCATAGTTAAAATTTACTTGACTAGTATTAAATTTTGAAACGGGAAAGTAGAAATTAAAACTTAATTTATTATTATTAATCGATTTAGTATAAAATTTACTTGCCCTTTTGTAGAGTTTTCCATTTTTGTATACTTTAATTTGATTTTCAATTTGTTTATCAAGATATACATATTCTATTTCATATTTTTCATTAATAATCTGATTATTTATTTTCCACCAATTTTGTCTGGAACTATCATAAATATTCATGTTGCCTTCAATAGTATAATCCTTGCTACTGCCATTAATCTTTACTATAGAATCATTAATTTTAGTAGTAGTAATTTTATAATTTTTTAATTCAGCTAATTGAAACAGATTTTCTTTTTTATCATTATTACAATTAATAAGTATTAATAGAATAAATGAACCTACGATTATTTTAATTTTACCATTCATATGTCTTAAAATGCCAACCTTTTTTATATTCAACGTCATTGATTGAATCAACTTTCTTTTGAAGATTTTGTCTTCCTTCACTCATTTTTTTCTCAGATAGTGTTTTTATAGTATCATGGGGATACGGATAATAAAGTGTAGCACTAATATTTATGCTATCATTACTTTTAAATATATCTGTAAGTCCAACAATACTTAATCCATCTATACCGGCTTGGAAGCTATCTGGGCTTAAATTTACAGATTTTATAGCTCTACCATATCCATTGATTATATACTCAAACATATTGTTAGCTTCAATATTATCTCCCGGCCTAAGCTTTTTTAATGTTTCAGCATCAGGATCATTTGTTCCACCCGAGAAACTATAAAAAGTTTCCTTATTATTACGAAGACCACTAATCCATCTCATCAAATCAAAACTTTTTTCTTTAGTGATACTTATTTCTTTAATGTTAGTTTCAGGGTTAATTTCCTGGCCTTTACCTTCAGGAGAATCATCATAAACTTTGCCATCAGATGCATAATTTAAATTTCCATCTTGTACTGAATTTCCTAGATGTTTGTACCCTTCAATTTCTTTATTTCCGTCAAACCATTCTTTATTATTAGTTTCAATATTTTCGTACCAATCCTCATTCCTCCCATCCGGATCAATAAATATAACAGGATTATTATAAGCATAGCGATAAGGAGTCCATCTTCTATCTTTCTCTGCCAAAGGATCCACCACACCCCATCTCCCTAAATCCGGCATATAAAATCTTGCTCCATAGTCATACATACCACTTTCTTTCTGTAATTCCTTGCCATTATATTGATATTGATAGGCAGGGTTTCCGGCCAAAGCATTATATCCCTGGTGCTTTAATCCAAAAGGATAATAGTTGCTTTCTTCTATGACTTCAAGTCCAGTGCTGCTGTTCATATAGCTTAATCTTACATTTCCTCTATACTTATCTCAAATTATAAATATTATCTACAGTCGTGAGAAACTCAGAATTTTAACGTTTGAAAAGTATTTTTAAAATTAAACCCCAGCAATTCTACCAGGGTTGTTTTTATAATTAATCACGGATTATAAATTCGCGAGATCGGTTTACAGAATACTTTTTAATTTACACATTTAAAATACACTAACTTTTCATTTTAGTTTCTTATTTTCTTCTTATAAAGCCTAAGTTTGCTATTCTAGTAATGCGAGATTTATTATTGTTCTGTTTTTTTATCAGTTCAAAGTCAAAGATCTTTTATCGCAGAATCTTTATTTATATCTTCAATTACAACCTTTGTAAAGTCTACGATTTCTTTCCATTTTGGATCATCAAGAATAATACTATCATCATAATTTTCATCATAAGAAGGGGGTTCTTGATATTTCTCTAACATTTCTTTTAATTTAAAAAGATTTTGCTTTAAATTATTGTTGTCTATATCTTTTATTTCATAATCATAATCAAAATCACCTAATAAAGTATTAAACAATTCCGAATAAGAAGATACCAATCCCGTAGTATTATCAATATTTAACCATAATTTCTTTTGAAGATTTATATCTGACAATTCTATTAATCTTTCTTTAAATTCTTTATACATAATATTATTTATTAATCAAATGGTGGCATTTTAGTTTGATCAAATTCTGTTTTTGGAATATGAGATTCTGGTGTTCTCCCTCCATTTGTCGGCTGCCCATCTTTATCGTAAAGTACTCCATCTTTTTGATATCTATATAATCCTTTTGTTGTAAAGGGTTGGGGCTATTTTCATTTCCTTCCATTTCCCGAACATTGTTACGTGGATTATTTGGATCTTTATGTTGTACACCAGGACTTTTAGTCTGTTTCGTGTCCCAACCTTCAGGTTTTGTAAATTCATTGCTATTTTCAGGTTTTACTTGTTCAGTAATACTTTCAGGTTTTATTTGGTCTATAGTTTTATCCATAGTATTGGTAGTTTCAGGTTTATTATTACCTGTAAGAGAGTCCCAACCTTTGCTGATAGCATTTCCAATTCTTTCAAAAAATCCAATTTGGTGGGGTCGCTCTTCCAGTTAATATAATTCCTTCAATCTGAGTTTCCCGTATCATCGTTTCCGCAATAGGAGTAGTTGGCCTTACCACAGAATTAGACATCATCAGAAATTCGATAGGAACTAGTTCAAGACCTTCAATTCCCTTCCATTCCCATTTTATTTTCTTGAATGGCATAAGTGCTGTTATATGGGAATTTTTCAGCCAAAGGATCTATGTTGAAAAATCGTCCGACTTCAGGCATATAATTTATCCACTTAAAACTATATCAATTTTTTTTTTTTGGAGCTCCTGCCCTACTTCAAAACAAAATCTATCAAAATGTAGCTTAACTGATACTGGAATTTTTATTTGCATATCCACCCATAACCAGTTTATCATTTTAGTTACAATCATAAGGATAACATTCTTTTAAAAGATTTTCCGAATCAAAATTTAACACCCATGATTTAGGATCATATCCAGTAGTAGAATTATAATTGATATCAAGAACTGATAATTTATTTTTCTTCAATCTTTTTAAAAATTCCGAGTTACTACTTCTATCAAAAATATAAAATATATTTTTTGATGTTGAATAAACATCAAAGTCTTTAGCAAATGCGTTTACTTGATCCTGATGTTCGAATCTGTAAATAGTAGCAGTGAATCCATCATAAATTTGTTTATTTTCTATACCACCTTGTACTTCTGTGATCTCAGGGTTTTCTTTAAAATATAATGCAAAAACAGAATTTTCATTTTTTATTTTTGCTTTTTCACTAAACTGAGTTACAATATTTTCGATCAAATTCTTATCATCTAGTGATTTTATAATTTTTTGAGCAGTGCAAAAATGGAACATGCTTACTATTAATAATAATATTATCTTTTTCATTTCTATTTTTTTCCTTGATTAGTTATTGAAATAACTTTCTCATTATTATACTGTAATCTTAATGCCCCTCCACTATAATTCGGTGCATATAATAAAAATTTTGTATTTGGATTTTCTTTCGCTGTAATAACGTCACCTGTTGGTATACCTTGATCAGATCTAAACTTACCTGTAGAGTCATTATAATATACATTAAGTCCACTTGGCCAAAATGTATTTGCATCAGGATGACTATGTTCACTTTCTTCTAATGTAGCTCCTAAATGTACAAGGGGAACTTTATCTTCTTTATAAGATGTACCTACAAAATTAAACTTATCATTTCTATTATTTGTAAATATGTTTCTATTAAATTCTACACTTGTATTCTCTGCTACATAATTAAAAAATTGTTGTGCACCCTCAGTATTTCCTCCAAATTTTATGTAATCATATTTCATCTTTATGGTTTTCCCTGCATCTAAAACTTCTACTTCTTTACTGAAAGAATTTTTTGCAATATATCCTTTTTCTCCAACATCAACACCTCCATCGTTTTCGGATTTAAGATTACCACTACTATCAAAATTCTTAGAAGCATAAACAACATCTCTATTTGATTCTGCTTTCCAAGTTAAGTTTGCATTTTCGTCTATTTCATAAATATCCTCATTTCTCCCATCCGGATCAATAAATATAACAGGATTATTATAAGCGTAGCGATAAGGAGTCCATCTTCTATCTTTCTCTGCCAAGGGATCAACAACACCCCATCTTCCCAAATCCGGCATATAGAATCTCGCTCCATAATCACTCCAACCTGTTGCCTCCTGCAGTTCCTTTCCGTTATAACCATATTTATAAGCAGGATTTCCAGCTAAAGCATTATATCCCTGGTACTTTAATCCAAAAGGATAGTAGTGTAGTTGCTTTCTTTAATAAATTCTGCAGACAAGAACCATTATTGAAATAGATAAAAGCAGAATACTTTTTCAAGATATTCTGCTTTATTTAGAATCACAAGCGAGATGCTCACGCGAACCAGGGAACATAATATTTTATCTATTCATATCTATTAATTACCTCTTTAATCAATTCTTTCTTTTTGTCATTAATAATAAATACTTTTGATAAATTTCCTTTTGAATCTGTTTCATTTTCATAATAAGTAATTTGCTTTGGCATAACTTCGGTACCTTCTGTAAGCACTCCTTCTGATTCAATATAAAAAGGGAATCCTCGTTTATCAATCTTTGTTTTTACAATAGTTTTATATTTAAGATCTGTATAAGTCTCTGTTTCATTTATTTGATAATCATTTTCCCTGTAGTAAATAGTTCTTTTATGTAAAACAAGATCACCAACGGAAACACTAAAATTCTCAACCAATTCTTTTTTATCGTTATAAATAAAATATTCTTTGAGATACAATTTGTTTTTTTTATCATAAAATGACATAGTTTTATGAGAATCAAAATATTCGAACTTTATAATTTGCGTCATATAAAGATTAGAATCATAAGGATCAGATATTTGGATTTCTTCTTTCACAATACGATTTTTAGAATCTAAAAAAAAATTAATTTCTTTACGAATATTGCCATCCAGTAATATTTGATGTGTTGTTAATTTTAATATTGAAGAATTCTTATCGTAATAAAATCTTTCGTTAAGCTCTAATTTTCCATTTTTCTTACGATAGATTTCTTTTGAAATTCCTCCAGTTTGTATAAATTTTGAGATATCAAAATCGGGAGTATAATCTTGTCCATAACATAAACTTCCAATTACAACTAATATAATATAAAGTATTCTCATTCTCTGGGTATTATTTTATAAACTCCTTTACTTGATACTTGAAATGTTCCTAGTAAGCAACTTGCTCTTGCTGTATTTCTGTCAGGTACAGATGCTTCCGGATTACCATGATCTCCGGGATGTGAATGACTAAAAATATTTTTGCTTGTATCTACACCAGGCAAATTGGAAAGACGATGATAATACCAGACATTACGTAACAGAAGGTATAAAGGCTCCAAAGTTATATTGACCATCTTTACCAGGAACCTCCGTGTATCTAGGTAAATAACCGTTTTGCCCATTTATACCAACAACAGCCTTATCCTTTCCATATTGGGAATAGGTCACTCCTTCTAAAGAGAAATAGTTTCGGTATTGTACCGAACTCTTTCCTATTAAATATTATTTAATCTTGTTTAAACTTGTGGGTGCAATTTAAATAAGTAATTTTTTTTGCATTTTAATTCTTATAAATAAATTCTTTTCGTAGTTTATTAGTTGGGTCAGAACTTATGTAAGTTATTTTTTTGATTCTCTTGTTTTCATAAAAATATTTTCTTTTTAAACTCTGATTATTCTCCAGTAAAAAGGTTTCCTTTATTGGCAAACTATCTTTAATTACCAAATTATACTCTTTGATGATTTCGTCTTCAGGAATAAATAACGTAATATAAGAAGGATAAAAACGGATTTTTTTATTAAAGCTTTTATAAATTATAGTCTTCTCATTTCCGTTTACAATAGAGTCTTTTTTAAAGTCTTTATAACCATCCCCAATAGATAAGAGATTAGACAAATCACCAATTTCGCTACCGACTATTTCAGGATGCTCAATTTTAATTCCTTTGCTGGATAAATATTTAGCTTGGTACAAATAATTTAATACAGATTGGGTATAATCATCATCTTTCAAATTATTTACAGAAACATAACTAAACTTTCCATTTTGATAGTTAAATTTCGATTTAGATTCTAAATTATTTGTTTGTGTATTATATAATATTGATTCAGTAGGTAAGTTTTGCTCGTTATACACATAAGTGAAAAATCTTTTCCCATCTTCCAGAATATCTATGGAATTATTTTTTTGGACTTTTACATCTTCAATAGGTTTACCATCATTTTTTTTTGAACAATTAGTCAATAAAATCGCTGTTAAAATAATTACTATTCTCATTTCGTTACTTTCCAAAAAATTGTTTGATTATACACTGCTGTAGAGTTAAGTCTAATTTTCCCCTGATTCATACCTGTTGTAGCCGCTTTTACTTGTGGTGCTTTAAAGCTTGGACCTATAGCACTTCTCCACTTGGAATAATGAGCATCCGAAATATTCCAACCCATCGTATTCATATGTAATTCTATCTTTGCACCATTATTCATTTTAGTATGAGCTGCATCAATATTATACTGTCCTTGCTCTTTCCCATCCCATTGTGAAGCACCATTACTGTAATCAGGTCCTCCTGTTGTAGCATTAATTACTGCACCAACAGCAATCTGCATTTTAGTTCCATTTCTATCTATTTTATCAGTATCTCTAAATGATTCTGCCTGTTCACTGTTATTTCCATATGCCGTATCATTTGTTTCGTGAACACTTGCGATAGAATACATTTCTTTTTTCAATTCATTTCCCATCTCAGATTTAAATGCAGTACTTTCGCCATATACGGTAGAAGCCTTCTGCTCCAATTTACTCTGAGTTATATTAATTTCCTTAGCATTAGCAAAAAAGGCGTTACCTTTTTTATCTTTACCAATACCATCAGAGACATAAACCTTTCCATCATTTTTTCCATCATTTCCTAAGTATCTACCAAATTTTGTGTAATAATCACCCTCTGGGGCCATCCCATCTGGGTCTATGAATCTAATTGGGTTATTGAACGCGTAATTATAAAGACTGTGCCTTGTCATCTTCTCCGCCAGCGGATCCACCACACCCCATCTTCCAATATCCGGCATGTAGAATCTTGCTCCATAATCATACATCCCACTTTCTTTCTGTAATTCTTTACCATTATACTCATATTGATAGGCAGGGTTTCCGGCCAAAGCATTATATCCCTGGTGCTTTAATCCAAAAGGATAATAGTTGCTTTCTTCTATGACTTCAAGTCCGGCGCTGCTGTTCATATAGCTTAGTCTTACATTTCCCAGGTGATCTGTATAGTTGTAAATATACCTATTATTTTCAAAATTATAATACCCTTCCGAAGTAGGAATAAATTTTAAAATTTGTGGAACAATACTTGTCAGTATACCCTGCCCTTCATATTGAAAACCATCTAAATAATCTGTAACGGTAGCAGCTTCCGAATTATTTTTAGATACGCCGTAAGTGTATGTTTTTTTCAGTTTTGTTCCGTCTGCTGCATACAAATATTTGGTTGTAATATCGCGGGTTTCGGTTGTTCCACCAAAAAAATTCCTTACAAGGTACGTCTGATCAAATGTCTGGTGATCCGGGAGACTTAAATAATTATATTTGATCTGCAATATCCCTTTGTCTTTATGGTCGATCATATTACCGTTAAGATCATATGCAATGGTATTTCCTGACGCATCCGGATATCCGTTGTAATTGGTGGAGGCGTCCGTAACAGTTTTTAACCTGTTTCCCTCGTTGACATACGTAAGGTCATCAATATACAGGGTCGTAGGGTTTCCCGTAGAAGCATCCGCAGACCTTTTGAGTCTTTCGATATTTCCGTTGAGATCGTAATCCAGTTTTTCAAAAAATTCTTTTGCTGAAGGATTGTTGTCTCGTTGGTAAAAACCGGCTAGCATTCTGTTTAATTTGTCATAGATCGTAACGCCTGATTATAAATTTAAAAGATTACATTTCTGCTTACTTAAACTAGAAAGCAAACTCTCATACTATTGAATGTAGTTTAATATTTCAAATAGTCCTCTATAAATTAGAACCTGCATTACGTACCGATTGAAATATAATTACTATATATAATATGCCAATATTTTTTTTCACGGTTAAAATATAAATTGATAAAATGATAATTTTCACTAGCACTGATTATAATACTATTTCCATCAGACAATTGAATTAAAAAAGAGTTTTTCTTCTTCTTTTGATTTATAATAAAACTAACTCCCGCGGAACCACTAAGTTTATCTGTTGTAACATTATCAAAAAAAATAATTTTCTTCAACTGCGGTTCCTTTAAATCAAAAATATCCTTCTCTCCCAAATCATAAACTGAAATTCTATCATTTTTAAATTTTCCTTCAAAATTTAGAATTGTTGGATAGTTTATACTATCCCATTTCGTATTGGCAACGTAGGATTTAAATGACTTTCGATATGGGTTATCTAAATATATAGAATCTTCGAAAGTGACTCTTACCGTATAAAATATAGCTTTTTTTAATATTGGGTTTACCTGTGCTTTAAAGTAAACAGTTGATAAAAATAGTATTAAAATAAATTTATTCATTTTTTTCTGGAATTTTAGGATTATTAAATATTTTATGAATTTGTTGTTGCGTTATTGTCATATTAGAACCATTAGAGACAGGATATACTGATTCTTGTTGTCCTGAATTCAAAGCATTGGATTCTTGAGATGCTTTATCTAGAGGTACTCCAGAATTTTTCTCCCAAGAATGATCTAGTCCTGCCGAATGTCCTCCTTCATGAACTGACCTTTGCCCAATTTTAGATAAGTCTTCTAATGCCGGATTTTTTTCACTTTTAGTAATTACTACTTTAAGATCATTATTTTTGGGGTTATTCATATATGCTTCACCAGCTTTCAATACAGTAGTAGAGCCAATTATTGTTCCTTTCTCATCTGATACTTATTTCTTTAATGTTAGTTTCAGGGTTAATTTCCTGGCCTTTACCTTCAGGAGAATCATCATAAACTTTGCCATCAGATGCATAATTTAAATTTCCATCTTGTACTGAATTTCCTAGATGTTTGTACCCTTCAATTTCTTTATTTCCGTCAAACCATTATTTATTATTAGTTTCAATATTTTCGTACCAATCCTCATTCCTCCCATCCGGATCAATAAATATAACAGGATTATTATAAGCATAGCGATAAGGAGTCCATCTTCTATCTTTCTCTGCCAAAGGATCCGCCACACCCCATCTCCCTAAATCCGGCATATAAAATCTTGCTCCATAGTCATACATCCCGCTTTCTTTCTGTAATTCCTTGCCGTTATATTTATACTGATAAGCAGGATTTCTGGCTAAAGCATTATATCTCCGTGCTTATGACTTCAAGTCTGGCGCTACTTTCTATATAACGTAACTTACCTAAATTCTACGTCAAGATTCTTGATTTTTAATTATTACTACCTGTATTTCCTTTATTTTTCAGATTCATCTTTTTTTGAACTTTTACTTTTCTCATTTGTAAGATTAATTTATAGAATTTAGAAAAATAACACGAAGTTTTCAGAGCAAAAGTTGCTTAGAATAAATTTTCATTATGATTACTAAATCTATAGCAAATAAGAAGAGCATTCCATTATTTTCATCATTTGATATTTTCATGATTGTAAAATCAGACCCCAGCACAATTACCAGGGTTGTTTTATAGTAAATCAAATCCGCGGGATTAAATTTTAATTATTATTTTTACCCGGATCTACTACATAAGAAGAATCTCCATTTATCTGATAAAGTTTTTTTGAATGTAAGCTGCCATCAATATTATGAAATTCAAAATACCCGGTCTTCAATTTACTTTCATAACATTTTCTCGGATCAGAAGATTTTTTAAACCTATACACTCCCTTAGAAAAAAGTTTATGTGTTTTTTTTTCTTCCACAATTTCAGTACCATAAAAACAACTACCTTTTGAACTATCTATGATTATCAAAGTATCAAAATGATCATTATAGATATCAGTATCTTTTTCTTTATAAACATAAATTGTATCTATAAACTGATCTCCTTTAAACTTTCCATCTGCTTTAATAAAGCCATTTTTATCATAAATACTATAAGGTAAATCGTTTTCTTTTGTGCATGATTTTATTAAAAAAACAGAAGATATTATTATTAATAAACGTATTTGACAATTCATTCTACAGAGCAATTTTAGTGTTATATATAGTGTCATTTACAATGGTATATTCGGTCTTTCCAATAATAGCCCCTTTCATATCAAAGGTATTATGAATACCAAATGGTTGTATGCTTTGTAATGCTTTTCTAAAATCTAAGTTTCTTTTGTACCTGTAAGATCCCATGATCTTAGCACTTGTTTCAAAAAAAACATATTCAGTACTATAAAAATATGCTCCTTTCATACTATCAATAACAATAGAATCTTTAAATGGTAAATTGGAATTTTTACCATAAGAAAAATTACCGATAATATGATCTTTATAAAAATTCAGATACATCGCAGCTTTCTCATTTTTATCAAAAAACGTAATTTTAGTAGTATCTGTTTGCTTATTTAAAATATAATTAAGCTTTCCGTTCGGATAGTATATTTTTTCAGAGATTTCTTTTTTACATCCAAAACAGATGAATAAGCTGCATAACATAATATATCTCATAATCTACTTAATTAATTGCTTATTCCAATAATTATTAGAGTCCTTAATCACTTTATTTAATGAATCTAATGTTCTTTTACTTAGTCCTTCTCCTCTTACATTTTTATATTCTACACCAAATGGAGATCCATCATTACTACGTAAAATTCCCGTCGCTTGTCTGTCCCAAATGCCAAATGTATCTGATTTTGCAGGCTCTGGTCCTGATAAACCTTTTACAGGATTTCCAATACCTTCTACATCAAGACCAAACTGTACAAGAGCTTCTTGAAACCCTGTAGTACCACCACTAAGTCTTGTATTTCTACCATAAAACATAAATATCATATAAAACATGTCATTAGCTTCAATATGATCTCGTGGTCTAAGCTTCTTCAATGTTTCAGCATCAGGATCATTTGCTCCACCCGAGAAACTATAAAAAGTTTCCTTATTATTACGAAGACCACTAATCCATCTCATCAAATCAAAACTTTTTTCTTTAGTGATACTTATTTCTTTAATGTTAGTTTCAGGGTTAATTTCCTGGCCTTTACCTTCAGGAGAATCATCATAAACTTTGCCATCAGATGCATAATTTAAATTTCCATCTTGTACTGAATTCCTAAATGTTTGTACCCTTCAATTTCTTTATTTCCGTCAAACCATTCTTTATTATTAGTTTCAATATTTTCGTACCAATCCTCGTTCCTCCCATCCGGATCAATAAATATAACAGGATTATTATAAGCATAGCGATAAGGAGTCCATCTTCTATCTTTCTCCGCCAGCGGATCCACCACACCCCATCTTCCTAAATCCGGCATATAAAATCTCGCTCCATAATCATACATCCACTTTCTTTCTGTAATTCCCTACCATTATATTGATATTGATAAGCAGGGTCTCCGGCCAAAGCATTATATCCCTGGTGCTTTAGTCCAAAAGGATAATAGTTGCTTTCTTCTACAACTTCAAGTCCGGTGCTGCTGTTCATATAGCTTAGTCTTGCATTTCCTCTATACTTATCTTAAATTATAAATATTATATACAGTCCTGAGAAACTCAGAATTTTAACGTTTGAAAAGTATTTTTAAAATTAAACCCCAGCAATTCTACCAGGGTTGTTTTTATAATTAATCACAGATAATAGATTCACGAGAGCGGGTTTCCAGAAATCTTGTTGTTTAATAATTCTTTCTTGTCCATCGTAAAACTATGCAGATTTAAAATTAATAAAGAGTTATTTCCGAAAAATTTCTAAGCTTTAAAGGCTAAAATTCTCCAGAATACCTTTTTTTTCTTACAGTTGGAAACGCTGCCTATTCAGAGTTTTCAAACACTGAATAAGATTTAAAAACGAAAATTAATCATATTCAAAAGGGCGATTAATTTGTTGAAATTTAAACTGATCCTTTTTTATATTTTTACTTAATCCTATATATTTTCCTTTATTAACATTAATAAGTATTTTACTTTTATTATTATTTAAAATTAAATGTAATTTTAAGTCTTTATTTAGATTTAAACTACATTTTTCCTCATAGATAATATTCCTATTTTCAAATACTGTAATTTTATTTGAATAAAATTCTATCCTCACTCCTGTAAAACCTATTTCTCTTGATTTTAATATCTTATTTCTAATAACACCACAGTTTTCTACTTTTAAAGAGACTACGTCATTGTCAAAACCATCTTGAAAAGATACTTGAAATTCATTATTTAAATCCTGAGCAGAAATATTTAAACTTATAAAAAATATAAAAAACTTTATCATGATCATTTTTGATTAATAAAAATTATTGTCCGACTGATAATTCTTGAATACCACTGTTAAGCTTTCCACTATCAAATGCATCCATCATTTGATAAATTTGATCAGGTAATATTGTTTTGCCAGCCTTAGGATCATTGGTTGGTAACATTGTATTTCCATTTGGCCAATCATGGTTTTGAAGATTCGCAGAGTGACCAAATTCATGGGAAATAGTACGATCCAAGGTACCTTTTCCATCAGTAGTTTTCCCCGTACCAGCAAACTCTCCAGTTGCTGCTGGCTCTCTATCTAAAATTTGTTCCCCAATATATGCAACATTATCTCCAAAAGTAGCCTTTCCTAATGTTCCTTTTTCTTCATACCCACCCTGCCCATTTGGGATATCTCCATCTTTGACAAGTCTAATAGCATGATCAGTCTTTGAAAGAGGATTATTTTCTGATACAACTGAAATATCTGTAATTACATTTACTTCAAATTTGCTGTCTTTTATTCCATATGTACTTTTTAATGATTCACTTATTCTATTAGTATAAGAATTCATTTGTTCAGATGTAAAATTTTTACCTGTCTCATTAATAACTTTTCCAGTAAAAGTCATTGTTACTATAGTTGTACCATCGTTTCTCACTATTTGAGTGAATCCAATGTGTTTCGCTTCTCTACCGTCAGGATCAATAAACCTTATAGGATTGTTTACAGCATAGGTATATGGTGAAAATCTTCTGGAAGTTTCCGCCAAGGATCCACCACACCCCATCTTCCCAAATCCGGCATATAGAATCTCGCTCCATAATCACTCCAACCTGTTGCCTCCTGCAGTTCCTTTCCATTATAACCATATTTATAAGCAGGGTTTCCGGCCAGAGCATTATATCCCTGGTGCTTTAATCCAAAAGGATAATAGTTGCTTTCTTCTACAACTTCAAGTCCGGTGCTGTTGTTCATATAACTTAATCTTACATTTCCCAGGTGATCTGTATAGTTGTAAATATACTTATTATTTTCAAAATTATAATACCCTTCCGAGGTAGGAACAAATTTTATCAATGGATCGGAATTGGTAGAAATCACTTCATATTGGAAACCATCCAGATATTCTGTGATTTTTTGTTTATACACAGCATTTTCACTGTATTTATAAACCTTCATGAGTTTTGTTCCGTCTGCTCTATAGGTATAATTCAGGTTAACATTCTGCCAGACTCCTCTTGTGAAGTAAAGCTGGTCAAACTTTATATAACGGGGAAGGCTGAGTATATTATAGCTAATCTGCAATATCCCTTTGTCTTTATGATCGATCATATTACCGTTAAGATCATATGCAATGGTATTTCCTGATGCATCCGGATATCCGTTGTAATTGGTGGAGGCATCCGTAACAGTTTTTAACCTGTTTCCCTCGTTAACATACGTAAGATCATCAATATAGAGAGTTGTAGGATTTCCCGTAGAAGCATCCGAAGATCTTTTGAGTCTTTCAATATTTCCGTTGAGATCGTAATCCAGTTTTTCAAAAAATTCTTTTCCCGAAGGATTGTTGTCTCTTTGGTAAAAACCGGCTACCATCCTGTTTAGTTTATCATAGACATAGCCGTACCTTCTGGTATAATCATTGGAAGCGGTGGCGGTTTTCCAGTCTACTTCTGCAATATTACCGTTGTATCTAGGCTTTACTTTCAGCTCCATAAAATCATTATTCGGGTTTTCCATCCCTTCTACCTGGTTGTATTTGATTTTATATCCGAACAGATCACTTCCTAAATTCGCAGGATCATTAATTCCGGTCATCCATCCCCTGATGTTGTACTGGTAATCGATTGTCTGGAGCGGAGAACCCGGATTGATGCCTCCTACTTTCTTCTGTTCCAGCTGGGAGAGTTCGTTGTATTTATTCTGGGACAGAATTTCTTCAGTATTGTTATCTACTTTATGTTTGTGGACCAGGGGCCTGTTCTGATGATCATACGTGAAATTTTCGGTGATCACCTTTTCCGTATCGGTATTTAATCTTTTGTGCCGTGTGATGCTCTGCTCTGTGAGACCCGCAAAATTAAGCTTCATATCGATATGGGTAGATCCTCCTAAATGATTGACGGAACGGCTGCCTATCAGGCGTCCTTTCGGATCGTACAGCATAAAATTCCGGGTCCAGTCATCGTTTTCTATATTTTTAACATAGGAAGCGAGCAACAGCCCTTTTACATTTCCGCTCTGGCTGTTAATGATCACCTTCTGATTAAGGATGGTATCGGGAAGATCATTGGGAAAATACGGATCTCTCGGGAAGGTATCGTAATAATTGATCGTTAAAATCTTAATATTCGAGGTAGGGTACGCTGCATTATTATAATTAAGCGATGCCACGGTTGCATCCGGAGAAGAGCCGCCGCGGGATTCGTTATTGCTGCCTTTGGTTTCCACATTTGCCTGCTCCGCTGCTCTTCCCTGGGGACCATAGGTCTGTGTTCCGGTATACATTCCGGTGTAGACGGGTCTTCCGAACGCATCATATTTCGTAAACAGCCACTGGCTGGCTTTCCCCAGCTCGGCATCCTGAGTCATGACCAACCGGTCCTGTTTATCGTATACCATATATTCCCAGCCTTTTCCCGGAAGCTTTTTCCCTGCCAGCCTGTTTCGCCCGTCATAGCTGTACTGGTAGCATAAATCATCCAGCGTCAACTGGCTGATGTTGAGCGGGACCGCTTTCGGAGGGATTACCGCGGCAAGCTGGTCATATTCATTATAGAGGTAGTACGTGTCGGCATTCTGAGTATCACTCAGGGCTTTTCTGACCAGAATTACCTGCCCTTTTGTATTTTTAAATTCTGTGGTGGCGTTACCGTCTTCATCCGTTACTGTAGTTTTGTACAGCTGGTTGGCTCCATAATCTACCGGCGCGGCTATGGATGAATTGGTAGCTCCATAAGACCATGTGGTGGTGACCCCATATTTTTTTACCTCGGTACCGGTATTCGTGCCGTATTCAAATTTTACGGGTTTATCGTTCCATGCTGTTCCCGGCTGTTTCTGTTCCAGAACCCGGTCCAGAGGAGAGCTTTCCAGCAGCTTCTCACTGTAGATTTTTTCATTTCCGTAAGGTGTACCTGTTAGGTTGGATAGAGGATTGGAGTAAATCGCTCCATTCTGGGTGCCTCCCTGGGGAACCGGGAGATATTCGCTGGCCACTCTTCCGAAGGCATCATAGACGATATGCGATACCACATCCCGGCCCTGCGGAGTTGCCTGTACACTGACAGTCTGCTTGGGTCTTCCCAACCCGTCGAAATACTGAACGCTCACCGCCTTTTTCGCCGCCTGTCCTGCAGGATAATCGATGTAAGTGGTGGACTGGACATAATTCTCATTCGTACTTGCCTGCGCATGCAGGAGACCAGAAGAAGAGGATAGTATAATAATGGGTAGTATGATTTTTTTCAAGATGATTAGTTTTTGTAATGGTAATTAAATTCTTTGACCGTTTTGTACGACACTGCATTATTGGCATCGGTTTCTTTCTGCCTGATTGCTTTCAGACGGTTTGCTGAATCATAATCGTAATATTCCTGTGCTCCGGAGGGCTGCGTGATGGTTCTCACGCCAATCAGCGGATCGTACGTATAGGTAGTCACCGGAATACTCAGGTTGATAAGTCCTGCTCTGAGGTTATCCAATTTTGATAGTAAGGCTGTCTCGTCTCCGCCTGACGGGGACTGTGCATCGGTATCAGAAGCCCATACCGCTTCGGCAAGCGGTGTGGATACGGCCTGTTCCAGTTCTTCATAGGTAATTCCTTCTATCTTGGCTATAGGTTGTGTAAAATTATATCCCCAGACGATCGATACAGAAACTCCGTCCTTGGTTTTGTACTGTTTTAAATTACCGTAAGCATCATACTTCTCATACGTTACTTCCGTGTAAGAAGCACCGGTCTGTACATCTGAGGATACTACCGAACTCGGAAGCAGATAAATAAGATGATTATACTGTGTTTCTACTTTCGATACTACCCGCCCGTTCTTGCTGGATTCTGTTTCCAGCGGAATTCCCAGCATATTGGCATCAATGAGTCTTTGATTGGCTTTTTCCTTAGCATATTTATATCCCGACACATACGTATCTCCGCCCTGGACACTTTGTGTAACGCCCACCGGATAGTCTTCAGGATTGTAAGTAGTATTGGTAGTGGTCACCACGGAACTCTGAACCCCGTTTTTATAGAAATAAGATTTCTGCTGCTTCTGGGTGGGTAAAGTCACCCCGAATTTTTCAAAATTCTTATAAGGAGTGGTTAATGCAACGCCAAGTTGCAATTGGTTAACCATAGCCTGATAACTGCTGAATCCATAATATTCACCGATCATATTTTTTTCAAAATTATCTCTTAATTTAACCCCGTCATTCTTTTCAAATTCAGCACTTGTATATTCTGTACTGGTTTCCGACAGAATTTGTCCTGCATTATTATAGATTTTTTCAGAGACAGACTGTCCTCTAAGATAATCCAGATTGGGAATAGGAACCACAGGCAGAGTGGCTGATAAATATCCTTCATTAGGAAAATCCAAAGGAGACCTGAACGTATGAACCGTTTTTCCTTTACTGTTATTATCCTTATCCAGCTGCTCTACGGTTACATATTTGTATCCAACATCCGATCCCTGGGTTTTCTGCACGGGTAGGATATTATAATCAGTGGTTACTTTGAAATTAGCGCTGTAATTTATGGTAGCGCCGTTAAGCTTATTTCTGTAAGAGTAAGAATCAACAAAACTGGTTACGGGCTCGGGGAATACCAGAGCGCCGCTGCTCCGCTGAGCATCATTAATGTTTTGATAATTATAAGCATAGGTTTTCGAAGGTATTCCTGATGCCGGATTTTCATAATAAGTAATTGTATTGATCCTTAATCCTCCACCTGAACGGATTTTTTCATTCACAAAAATATCTTCTGAAGTGGATGCTTCAAAGAAATCTAAGGTATCATCAGGATTTGAAGGATAGTAACTGCCTTTTAATGCAGCGTAATAAACACCGGGTTCAAAATATTTCTGTTTGGTTAATTCAGTCTGAATGACTCCATCAGCACCTAAGCCTAAAACAGGACAAGCCGGAGGTTGAGGTTTGTTACAGGTTTGATTGCCCATACCAATATGCTCCACTTCCGTAAATGTATTGTCGGCATTTTTTTTATAAATGTAAAAATCCCACCCAAAATTAATTAAATTACCAAATGTATAATGCAGATTGACAGTTTGAGCCGTATTCACCGTAAAAAATTCTTTTTTAACCGTATTGCTGAACTGTCCGAAATTTACATTGAAATTATAGCCCTGGGTCCTCCAATAGCCTTCAACCTGAGACATTCCTGTTGCATTATAATAATGACTATACGTATTGAGTCCGAAATCAAAAACTGTTTTTCCTTGGGTAGGATACGTTAATGACTGTAGAACATCGGCTTTGTAAGCATCATTCAAACCTGTATAATATCCCCATCTGTCCTTTTGAAAAACTCCGGAAGGCGCAGAATAGTCAAGGATATATTCCTGGTTTTGGGTATTAGGTGCCGTTTTGGTGACTTTGGTCAGGATCATTTTCTGTAAGGTCTGCATCGCTCCGCTTTCAGGCTGAAAATTGGTGTTTGAGTACCCGTAATCCAAAATATATTTATCAGTATACTGCTGGGCATTCTGGCCGACATAATTGCTCTGTACAGATTTCAGTTTATAAAGTTCTGAAGGTTCCGTATAGTTAGAATCCTGTCTCCCTTTTTCATAGTTCAGATAGATCGTTCCTTTTCCTCTCACCTCAATACTGGTCAGTAGTTTGGTAATTGAAGTATTAAACACATATTGGGTTTCACTGGCTCCCGGCATGCTTCCGTCAGGATTTTGCAGAACTCCGTTGGCGGTCTGTGAGTTATTGGTATAGTATACATCGCTTGCCAGTCGCCTTGTGGTCGTTGGCGTTTCTTCAAATTTTACCGTTGAATCGGTTCCGTAATTGAAGGTCGCAAGAAGAATTCCATTCTGGTCTTTAATCGTTGTTAAGTTATATCCCGCCCAATAATTGCTGATTTCCGTGCTTGGATTTGGATTTCCGATCCCTGTGGTAAGGCCGGTCTTAACACTATTAATTGTTTTCTGGGATTTTTCCATTCCCTCAAAAGTATACCGGATTCCTTTATCATCCACTACCGTAAAACTGGTAATCTCGTTGGGAACAGTATTATTAATAATGATCTTTAAATTATTTTTATCCAGCTTTTCAGCCTTATATTTTCCATTATCATCTTTTACAATATAAAATCTGCCAGATTGTCCCATGAAATTATACTGATACAGATCATATTCTGTGTCATACATTCCCATCGCTGCATTAAAACTATAATCATTCAGATCGATAGTCTGATCCTTCATCAGTTTCGAGGTGGGATTCAGTGCTTCAAAATAAATTCCATACTTGGCTTTCGGTGGGTTCGAAAATGCGATCGTTCTGTTCTTTTCATCAGGATTTCCTCCTCTCACTGTTCTGGAAATAGTTCCCCCTGCAATAAGGCTCCAGCCTAACCCGGTTTCACTTGCTCTGTCATCAGGTTTGGCACTTAACGGGTGATATTTCAGCTGAACACCGACAGAAACTTTGGAATTAGTTGTCGGAATACTCACCAGCGGAATACTGATATCCGGAATTCCCGTGTAATAACTCACCGGAACCTCCTCAAATTTCATCAGATTATTGGAAGTTGGAGCAGAAGCAAACATCTGGTTGATATCTCCAACATAACTTTTAGGATCGTCCCCACCTGCTCCCGCCTGTGCATTGACGGCACCATGTAATGAAGCCAGTAATAAAATTACAGCTATTGTATTTTTCTTCATGAAAATTAGTTTTTACTTTTTAATCAGTTTAGCACTCGCCGTTTTATCCGTATCCGTTTTTATGACCACCAGGTAAGCCCCCTGAATCAAATTCTGTGTATTGATCTTGGTCACCATATTTTTAGTTTTTAAACTCTGCAGCTGTCTTCCTCCCATATCATACAACACAATCTCAGCTTCTGTAAAGTTCATTCCGATTTCCACATACGCATAATCCGACACCGGATTCGGATAGATTTTTATATCCTGTTTCTCAATGAGCTGATCAATCTGCTTGTCACCCAGCTTTACAATCTTCCAGTTCTCTTTTCCCAATTCCTCGGCGCTGGTTCCTGCCAGGATAATGGAACCATCCCTATTGAGCTTAATATCAGATAACCGTTCCTCTTTTTTAGAAGACTGACCTTTCACATGCTTTCTCCACTGCTCACTTCCATTCTCATCCAGATACAGCATCCAAAATTTTTCATCATCGGCCTCTATCCTGCCTTCCGCCTGGGTATAACCACCCAATAAAATCCCTGTCGTCAGGTCTTTATTCTTTTCTCTGTGTTCCTGGCTCTTTGTGAGCACGCTCATTCCCATCAGCACATCCCTGTTTTTGAAATTATAGGACTTCTGCCAGATTTCTTCTCCCCTGTCATCCAAGGAAATCAGCCACAAATCCGTTCCTTCCGTGATCCCAACTGATTTATTTCCCGATCTTTCCGATCTCGATTCTCCTCCGATTAAATATCCCGATGAGGTAAGCGCCAATGTTCTTAAATGATCATCTCCTTTTCCGCCGAAGTTCTTTTCCCATTCTACTTTTCCGTCTTTGGAAAGTTTTATGATCCAGTAATCGCCTTCACCGAAATTTTCGGTTTTCTTGGAGCCACCGGCTGTGCTTCTGGAGTAAACGCCTAACAGAGTCCCGCCGTCTTTTGTCGGAATCATTTTCTCCACTTCATCCAGTCCTTTCCCGCCTAAAATGAGTTGGGAGAGTTCTTTGCCGTTTTTATCGAGTCTTATCACCAGAACGTCTTTCGATCCGTATCCTCTGGCTGAGTTCTGGATGTTTCCAGATACGAAGAATCCTAAATCGGTGGTCTGGATCACCGCTCTCGCTTCTTCATCAGAAGCGGTGCCGATGGTTTTCTGCCAGAGTTCATCTCCAAACTCATTTAGACGGATCAACCATAAATCCGATCCTCCTTTAGAATCCTCCTTCTTATCCAGTCCTTTATTGCTGTACGAAGTTCCTGCAACTAAAAATCCGCCTTCCTGTGTATTGACCGTCGCGGTCAAAAAATCGTGATTCTGTCCCGAGAAATATTTTTCCCAGACTTCTTCACCCTTTTCGTTTAGTTTGACTAAATGAAAGTCGTAACCTTTGTTCTGCTTACCCGCCCCGGCCTGAAGTTTACTGCTCTGAATGCTGCTTCCCGAAATTAGGTATTGCCCGTCGATGGTCGTAGTGACCTGGCTCAGGAAATCCTGGGTGTTGGACCTGATATCTTTCTGCCAGATTACTTCCTGCGCAGAAAAATTTAAAATAGTGCATAAGAATAATGCACCTGTATAGAATTTTATCATATGTAGAGTTTACCAGTTAATTAGTTAAAATTTTCCGCAAAAATAGTCTTTTTTTTCATCTGAATACTGATTATTAAAAATATTTAATAAAACAAATGCTGTATTTCGTATTCGCTATGCAAAGCTATGACAGCACTACGACAAAACGCGTCATAATATATAAGATGCAATAATTTACCAGCAGGTTGGAAATTCAAATATCCCTATTTAAAATAAGCTAGCTGACTGTAGGTAACTCTTTTAAATAGGGATATTTATAAATGATGATGAATGCGTTAAAGTCAGTGGCTCCTTTCTTTTAAAACCGCTTCAATTTCCTCTAAAGTGAAACCTTTAGCCTTCAGTAAAATTAAAAAGTGATACAGAAGGTCAGCCGCTTCATTTTTAAAGAGACTTTCATCGTTATCTTTGGCTTCAATAACGAGTTCTACTGCTTCCTCGCCCACTTTCTGAGCCATTTTATTCATTCCTTTTTTATAAAGAGAATAGGTGTATGAATCTTCGGTTTTTTCATCAATTCTCTGGGAAATCTTAGTTTCCAGTTCATATAAAAATCCTTTATTGCTTTTATCGCCAAAACAACTGAAGCTGCCGGTGTGGCAGACTATATTCTTAGGAACAACCCTAATTAAAAGGGTATCCTGATCACAATCCAGGTCCATACTTTTTACTGTCAGAAAATTTCCGGATTCTTCACCTTTGGTCCAAAGCCTGTTTTTTGAACGGCTGAAGAAAGTCACTATTTCTTCTTTTTTTGTTTTTTCAAAGGCTTCTGCATTCATATACCCAAGCATCAGGATCTGTAAGGTTCTGTCATCCTGGATTACAACAGGGACTAATCCGTTTTGCTTATCAAAATTAATGTTCATCGTACTTCAATTTTTTTAGATTTTAATTCATTTTTCAGATCCGGAATCTTTATTTCACTGAAATGAAAGACACTGGCCGCCAGAGCTCCTGTAGCAGCTGTTATGGTAAATACTTCTTCAAAATGCGCTACTTTTCCGGCTCCTCCGGAAGCGATTACCGGAATAGATATGCTTTCAGAAATCAATTGTGTAATGCTCAGATCGAAGCCATTTTTGGTTCCGTCACCATCCATCGAGGTCAGAAGAATTTCGCCGGCTCCCAGTTCTTCCGCTTTCTTTGCCCAATCTAATGTATTGAGATCGGTTATTTCCCTTCCTCCTTTGACAAATACCCGATGGGAACCGTTGACAAACCGGGTATCGACCGCAACAACAATACACTGATTCCCGAACTCTTCAGCCAGTTCAGCAATAAGCCCCGGGTTTCTGACTGCCGAAGAATTGATACTTATTTTGTCTGCCCCGGCTTCCAGAAGTCTTCTCACATCTTCGGCCGACGATATTCCGCCTCCTACCGTGAAGGGAATGCTCAGTTCTCTGGCGATCTCTTTAACGAGACCAGCGAAAGTTTTCCGCTCTTCCACCGTGGCGGTGATATCCAGGAAAACAAGTTCGTCAGCCCCTTCTATTTCATATCTCTTGGCAAGTTCAACAGGATTTCCAGCGTTGATAAGTCCTTCAAAATTGACGCCTTTTACCGTGGTGCCGTCCTTAATATCCAGACACGGGATGATTCTTTTCTTAAGCATGGGTAATAAAATTTTGAAGTTCTTTCAGACTTATTTTCTCTTCATAGATCGCTTTTCCGATGATCGTTCCCGAACATCCGATTTCTTTCATTTTGTATACATCTTCAATCCCTGAGATCCCACCGCTGGCGATGAGCCCGACAGCCGTTTTATCAATAATTTCTGCATACAGATCCGTGGACGGCCCTTTGAGCATTCCATCCTTTGAAATATCTGTACAGATCACATTACTGATGCCTTTCTGCTGATAGTCCAGGATAAAATCAATTATTTCCTTATCGCTCTCTTCCAGCCATCCCGAAGTTTTTATTTTCCGGTCATCACAGTCGGCTCCAAGAATAATTTTTCCGGAACCGAATTTTTCGATCAGCCCGAAGCAAAACTCAGGATCCTGAACAGCAATACTTCCGATGGTGATTTGCTTCGCGCCTGAATCAAAAGCGGTTTCAATATCTTCCAGGGTTTTTAAACCGCCTCCGAAATCAATATGCAGCGAGGTTTCTCTGGCAATGGTTTCCAGCACTTTCCGGTTAACGATATGTCTGGATTTTGCCCCGTCCAGATCGACCAGATGAAGAAATTGTATTCCGGAATTTTCAAATTCCTTTGCTATCTCCAGCGGATTCTCACTGTAAATTTTTTTTGTTGCATAATCTCCCTTGGAGAGACGGACACATTTTCCGTCTATAATATCAATCGCAGGAATAATCTTCATCCTTATAATTTTAAAAAATTGTTTAACAGCAGGCTTCCTGTCGCTCCTGATTTTTCAGGGTGAAACTGCATGGCAAAAAAATTATCTTTCTGCAGAGACGCGCTGAAAGGCAGAATATAATCGCACACAGAAGTGGTATTCCGGGATAGCTCACAATAAAAACTGTGCACAAAATAGACATCACTACCCTGCTCAACGCCCAAAAAAACGGGCGAATCAAGGCTTGTGATGGTATTCCAGCCCATATGGGGAACCAGATCCCGGGCAGGAAATTTTTTAACATTAATATCAAAAATTCCCATGCCTTTTGTATTTCCTTCCTCATTATTTCCACACATCAGCTGCATGCCCAGGCAGATTCCTAAAACGGGCTGCTTTAAGTCCGGAATCAATTGATCCAGCCCTTTTACCTGCAGGTTTCTCATGGTAGAAGAAGCTTCTCCCACCCCCGGAAAGATCACTTTATCCGCTTTTTTAATGATTTCAAAATCATCCGTAATCACAGACTCAGCATTGAGCCTGTTTAAAGCATTCTGCACAGAATTGACGTTTCCGCCGTTGTATTTTATAATCGCAATCATTTATAAACTTCCTTTTGTTGACGGTACATTAAAATTCTGGTCGGTCTGGCGGGCTGCCATTTTTATAGCTTTGGCAAACGCCTTAAACACAGATTCGATTTTGTGGTGCTCATTTTCACCTTCTGAGGTAATGTTTAGGTTACATTTCGCAGAATCGGCAAAGGATTTAAAGAAATGCCCGAACATTTCAGTAGGGACGTCCCCTATTTTTTCTCTTGTAAAGTCTACTTTCCACACCAGCCACGGCCGGCCGCCAAAATCTATGGCTACCTGTGACAGACAATCATCCATCGGAAGCAGAAAACCATATCTTTCAATTCCTTTTTTACGGCCTAATGCTTTTGCGATGGCCTCTCCCAGGACAATTCCGGTATCTTCCACGGTATGGTGTTCATCCACCTGTAAATCTCCTTTCACTTTAATTTTCAGATCTAAATTTCCGTGTTTAGAAATCTGTTCCAGCATGTGATCGAAAAAGAATAAGCCTGTTGAAATGTCTGCTTTTCCGCTTCCGTCAAGATTCACTTCAATTTCAATATCGGTTTCGTTCGTTTTCCTGGAAACAGATGCTTTTCTTGGAATTTGTTTCAGATACTGATAAATTTCACTCCATTTCTCCGTGGTCAGCTCAACATTACTGTTTGAACTTTTATTTATGAAAATAGCTTTCGAACCTAAATTTGCGGCCAGCTGAATATCAGTTTCCCGGTCGCCGATGACAAAAGAATTTTTCAGGTCATAATCACCATAGATATATTTGGCCATCATTCCCGTTCCCGGTTTTCTGGTGGGCAGATTTTCATGTTCAAAGCTTCTGTCGATCAGTATATCATTAAAAACAATACCTTCATTTTCGAAAGCCTGCAGCATTTTTTCGTGGGGCAGCCTAAAATCTTCAAACGGAAAACTTTCTGTTCCCAAACCATCCTGGTTGGTTACCATAACCAGTTCATAATCCAGTTCCTTAACTATTCTTGAAAGATTTTGAAAAACCCCGGGATAAAACTCCAGTTTTTCCAGCGAATCTACCTGAAAGTCTGTGGGCGGCTCCATAATCAGAGTTCCGTCCCGATCTATAAATAATACTTTTTTCATGTTTTCTGTACCTATTTTATTATTGAAACCTAACAGGTTTACAAAATGTTCATTAGTTGGACCAATTTTATATTTTCATCCCTGCTTCCGACATTTATACGGATGCAATTAGGAATCTGTGGGCTTCTTTTGCTCGTCAGCACTTCTTTTTCCAACAATGCCCGGTATACGTTTTCAGCGTCTGTACATTCGATTAAAAAGAAATTGGCGTCACTGGGAAATATTTTCCGGACACACGGAATGCTTTCCAGTTCTTTTTTCAGCCAGTCTTTTTCCTTTATAATATCCTGAACATTCTCTTCAAAATCAGAAATGTTATCAAGACATTTTAAAATGAGATCCTGACTCAAAGTATTGACATTATAAGGTGCTTTGACCGTATTGATGAAACGTATGATTTCCTTCGAAGAATAAGCAACTCCTACCCTTGCCCCGGCCTTTCCCCAGGCTTTTGAAAAGGTTTGAAGAACAATGATATTCGGATATTTGCTTAATAACCCGAGGCTTGATTTTTTTTCTGAAAATTCGATATAAGCTTCGTCAATAACAACGATTCCATTGAAATTCTGAATAAAAAACTCAAGATCTTCAATACTGTTTCCAGTAGGATTATTGGGCGAGCATAAAAAGAATATTTTCAAATCATTTTCACTGATCACTTTTAAAAAATCGTCTTTTACGATCTCAAAATTTTCATTTAAATTTAGTTTTACTACCGGGTTTTCATTGATTGAAGCATAAAAACCATACATGGCAAAAGACGGATTCATCATCAAGACCGAATCTTTTTTAGGTTCGCAGAATACTTTAATGATGAGGTCAATGAGCTCGTCGCTTCCGTTTCCTACAGCAATCTGATCCGGAGATACATTTTTGAGATTCCTCAATTTTGTTTTTAATTCTTTCTGGGTAGAATCAGGATAGCGGTTATATGCTCCGAACGGACTTTCATTGGCATCCAGTAAAACAGGAGCATTAAATTCATTATGATCTCTGAAGCTGATATAAGGCTGTAGCTCCAGAATATTTTTCCGAACGAGATTTGTTATTTTTATTGTTGTCATTTTAATTGATTTAGTCGGAGGGTGACCGCGTTTTTATGAGCAAAAAGTCCTTCTGCTTCTGCCATTACTTCTATTGTTTTTCCTAAATTCCTGAGCCCTTTGTCAGATAAGTTCTGAAAGGTAATCTTCTTCACAAAGCTGTCCAGCGATACCCCACTGTAATTTTTCGCAAAACCATTGGTCGGAAGCGTATGATTGGTCCCGCTGGCATAATCTCCTGCGCTCTCACATGAATAATTTCCAAGAAAAACAGATCCTGCATTCTGAATATCAGAAATATGGGATTCCCATTTCCCTAATGCCAGGATCAAATGTTCAGGAGCATATAAATTACTGAATTCCAATGCTTTTTCTATCGAATCCAGAAGAATGAAATGACTGTTTTTCAAAGCTTCTCCGGCCAGTTCATTTCGTGGCAGCACTGTCACCTGTTTTTCTATTTCCGAAATGGTTTCACCGAAAACATGCTCATCGGTTGAAATAAAAATCACCTGGCTGTCACTGCCATGTTCCGCCTGTGATAATAAATCGGCCGCACAAAATGAAGGAACCGCTTGTTCATCGGCAATAACCAAGACTTCACTAGGTCCTGCAGGCATGTCGATGGCCACTCCGTAGCGTTGGGCGTATTCTTTTCCGGCCACGACAAACTGATTTCCAGGTCCGAAAATCTTATATACATTCGGAATACTTTCTGTCCCTATTGTCATCGCAGCGATGGCCTGTGCTCCCCCGGTTTTGAATATCTGTGTAACTCCGCAAAGCTGAGCCGTATAAAGAATCGCGGGATTGATATTTCCGTTTTTATCCGGTGGTGTACATAATATTATTTCCTTGCAACCCGCTAAATTGGCAGGAATTGCCAGCATCAGAACTGTTGAAAATAAAGGGGCTGTCCCTCCGGGGATATAGATTCCCACTTTCTCAATAGCGCGGTTTTCCCGCCAGCAAATGACACCGGCTGTAGTCTCGGTTTTTGCTTCCGCGACCTGTTGTGATGCGTGAAATGTTGTGATATTTTCTTTCGCCGCTCTAATTGCTGCTTTAAGTTCATTACTTATTAAATCTGCAGCAGCAGACATTTCTCTTTCTGAAACACTTAAGACTTCAGTATCAGCCCCATCAAATTTTTTATTAAAGCGGATCAAAGCCTGGTCACCATTTTTTTCAACTTCATTAAAAATATCAAGGATGATTCCGGTCAATTCTTCTCTTTTGATGACCGGTCTTCTGATAAGCTCAGTCCAGCTGCTTTTTTCAGGATATCTGTTAATTTTCATATTATATAACCATTTTATCGATTGGAATGATGAGAATATCCTGGGCTCCTTTATCTTTAAGCTCATCAATAACCTCCCAGAATCTCTCTTCGTCGATAACAGAATGAATACTGCTCCATCCTTCCTGAGCCAAAGGAATAACCGTCGGACTTTTAAGAACCGGAAGTGTTTTTGAGATCGTTTCTATTTTATCGTTGGGAACATTCATCAGGATATATTTTGAATTCTTCGCCCTTAGGACGGCCTGGATCCTGAAAAGGAATTTTGACAAAATTTCAGATTTCTCCTGATTCAGATCAGCGGTTTTTGCGAGGACGGCTTCAGATTTCAGTAAAGTGACGGTCTCCCTTAAGCCATTTTTGAATAAAGTGCTTCCGGAGCTTACAATATCACATATTCCATCTGCCAGACCTATGTTGGGCGCTATTTCCACTGAACCGGAAATGATGTGAATCTCTGCTGAAACGTTATTTTTTTCAAGAAAATTCTGAAGCGTATTCGGATAGGAAGTTGCAATTTTCTTCCCCTGGAAATACCGGATATCATCGGTATCTATTTCTTTAGGAATCGCGAGTGAGACGCGGCATTTTGAAAACCCCAGATTCTGGATAATGTTGATGTTTTTCTGTTTCTCTACCAAAAGATTTTCGCCAACGATCGCAATATCTACGACACCGTCTTCCAGGTACTGAGGAATGTCAGAGTTCCGTAAATACATGATTTCCATAGGAAAATTATCGACAGAGACTTTTAACTGGTCTTTTCCGTTGTTGATGAAAATCCCGCAGTCTTTAAGGAGTTGCAGAGATTCTTCGTACAGCCTGCCGCTTTTTTGTATTGCAATTTTTAATTTACTCATTGTACTTCTGTTGAGTCTGAGCAAATAAAAACTGGTTGAATTGAAAAAATTTCCCGGGATAAATTAAGAAACAAAAAAACCGTCTATTTACTCAGACGGTTTTTAATTTATTTTGATTTTTTACATAGTAACTTATCAATCAATTCCGTCTAGCAGAGATGATGATGATAATGATGTACTGTTAAAAAATTCGGTTTCATTGTTGAAATTTGAATGACAAAGGTAAGATTTTATTTTTCAACTGTACAAATTTATTTCAAAAAAAAATTATTTGACGGCTTTTAAATTTTAGCATAAACGGAAAAATCTTTTGTAAAGCTCCGATAAATAAAGCCTTTAAAGCTGTTTAAATTTTCTATTACCACCGCTACCGCACGAATCCTTTCGTGTGGTTGTCTGTAGTAGACCACAAAGAAAATCCAAGACATTTCTAAACACTTTAGTTAATTTAAGCAATAGCTTTACGCAAAAGAAGTACACGTAAGTTTTTTGAAAATCTTTGATTTTCTTATGAAGTATACTTAATTCTGCGGTATTTTTTAGACTTTCTAAAGTGTACTTAAGTGTGAGACAGTAATAACCACACACCGCTACCTCACCGCTACCGCACGAATCCCTTCGTGTGGTTGTCTGTAGCAAACCACAAAGAAAATCCAAGACATTTCTAAACACTTTAGTTAATTTAAGTAATAGCTTTACGCAAAAGAAGTACACGTAAGTTTTTTGAAAATCTTGATTTTCACCTGATGTGAACTTAATTCTGCGGTAATTCTTCCCCGGAATAGTCCTTTAACGAAAGTTTCCGCCACTGGAATCGGTTTTCAGCCGTTTTATAATGGTCTGAATTATTTTTACCAAGTCAAACTTTGTAAAAAATTCTCTTTTACTTCTGCTTAATGTGGTGAAATCCATTTCTCTACTTTATCTTTGTTGATGAGCTCCCGATTATCAGTCCTTAAATTGCAATTCAAAATTGCTAAATTTTCTCGACCTCGTTTTCCTCTATAAGTTTAAACGACTTCTTTCTTTAAATATTTGCGTTTTATCATAAAAAGAATTTTATGTATGGGATCACATCGGTGATATAAGCTGTTCAGGTCCTAATGAACATTAATTTTAAACAGGATTTAAAATAATTTAAATAAATATAAATCAAAAATTAATTATAGAATAATATATTTTTAAATATCAGCAATATTAGTTTAATATTTTCATTTATTGATCCTGATTTAATATATTTGCGCCTTTCAATAAAATCTGAGATACGATCAAAACCAATGAGTCCGGAATTTCTGGAATTAGCCGGTCATTATTTATTTTCAGGACGTCTATAGAAATACACCGAATCACTATCTGTTTTCAATCAAATTAATTGTAATATAAAAACTAATGAAAAAACAGTTAGTGCCATTAACATGTCTGCTGAGCTCAATTGTATTCGGCCAGGTCGGAATAAATACCCCAAATCCCCAAGCTGTTTTTCACGTGGACGGAATGAAGGATAATCCTGCGGCAGGAACACCAAGTGCCGCACAGCAGCTCAATGATGTGGCAGTGGATATGAACGGAAATGTAGGAATAGGAACTACTGCCCCTACTGCAAAACTCGAAATTAACTCGACCACCGGAAATGCTTTGAAAATTTCAGATACCAATCAGGGTTTAGGGAAAGTTTTAACTTCAGATTCAAACGGAAACGCCAGATGGCTGACTCCCGGAACAAGCCTTGCCAGATTGGCTACCATTCCTACTGCCGAACAAACCGTAGCAACCATTGATGATCCGCAAATATCTGGCGACCAGAGAATTGCCTATTCCGGAGCTTATATTACTCTGACTCCCGGAAAATATCAGGTAAATTTTACCATGTGGTGCGCTCCGACCGGTGCTAATGCATCGAGCAGTAATGTAAATGACGGCTTTACCTCATTATTCTTATCAACTTCGCCTACCAATAATGTTTCTCCTGCGTATCTTTCTCCTATAAAATCAATAATTATCCCCCGTTTATATAACAGCGCTTCGGCGAGTCCGGATTATTATGGTTCAGGAAATATTGCAGTCAGTATTACAGCGCCTACTACGTTATACCTTTGGGTATATATGTCAAACGGGAACTGGACCAGTACGGCGACCAGAAGTATAAGATTCCGTTTTGATCCGGGAAGTTACGGACCGTATGTTCAGATGTATGCGGTTCCTTTTGAAGTGGAATAATCAATCCTGTTATACACATAAAGTCTTCTGTTACAGAAGACTTTATAACTTATTTTTTATTAAGGCCTGATACAGACTCATCAATTCGTTGGCGATAGGTTCGTCATTAAACTTCTGAACATATTCAAAGCTTTTTTCAGCACGGCGTTTGCGCTCCGCCTCATTATCCCAAAGGAATTTTATCTTGGACTGAATATCTGAATAATTATGGGGATTCACATAGACAGAATCCGGCCCGCCTGCTTCCGGCAGGCAGCTGGTATTACTGGTAACCGTCACCGTTTTAGAAAACAGTGCTTCGATCACCGGAATTCCGAAACCTTCAAAAAAACTGGGATAAATAAAAATATCAGCCAGTTTGTAAATTACGGCCAATTCTTCCATAGAAACGCCTTCCAGAAAATAAACCTGTTTTTGAAGCTTATTTTTCCTGATGAATGTTTCGATTTTTTTAAAATATTTTGTCTTTTTTCCCACCACTACGAGCGGAATCTCACTGCCGTTAATTCCTTTAACAACATTCAGAAGATTTTTCCTTTCTTCAATGGTTCCCACATTTAATATAAACCGGTCGGGTAATCCGAACTTTTCTTGGGTTTCTTTTATCTGCTGCCCGGTCTGCTGTTCCTTAAAAGCCTGATGACAGCCCTGGTAAACCACCTGAATCTTTGCCTCCGGAACTTTCAAAAACCGGACAATATCCCTTTTGGTCTGTTCTGAAATAGCAATAATTTTATCGGCAGCCTGGGCCGCTTTCCTGAATTTCCAAAGATGAATGGTACGGTCGAAAAAAGAGTAATACTGAGGATATCTTACAAATATGAGATCATGGATGGTGACCACTTTTTTAATGGGAAACGCATCCCATTTCAGAGGTAGTTCTCCTGATAAGCCATGGAAAATATCTGCCTGCTGCTTTTGGGCATCCCTGCCCATTTTGAGCTGTCTGGACATGCTTCCAACGGAAGTCTGGACAAAATGAGTACTCGGATTCTCCAAAATATCTTTTCCTCGCTCCGATTTATTTTTGTTTAATAAAATATAATCGTTTTCTGGGAAATATTGTGTTAAAATACGTACAAGATCGCGGGAATAGTTTCCCAATCCTGAAGTATTGTGAAAGAAACGTTTGGCATCAAAGGCAATCTTCATGATTCTGTTTGTTTTTGAAATTCCTGGAACGTTCCAAAGCTATGGTTTTTATTTTTAAGCCAGCCTATGAATTCATCAAATCTTTCTACCATGGCTCTTCCCGAGTTTTTCACGGTAAACCCCGGCAGCTTAAAGGCATCCTCTTTTATTTCTGCAAATTCCCAGGGATGAAAATAAATATTGAGATACTGATCTTTCTTTAATACATCTGAAGCCAGCTTTTTGTAAAAGGATAAGGGAAAATTATGGAAACTCAGCCAGAATAACGGAATTCTGAAGTTGGGAGAAACCGAAGCCGGAATCTGCGTCACATTTCCCTCTTTAAAACAGGTTCTGGAAACCTTTAAATTATTATACCTTCCGGGCAGAAAAGTAGGATTTATGGATGAATTATAAGAATATCCTGCATTTTCAACAGCATTTTTGCTCACGGGCATCATCCTGGGCATTCTTAATCCTGTAACATCTGTTGAAAAAAGTTCTTCCAGCCGGTCTTTGGACTCCTTCAGGTGTTCTTCCTTAAAATCGGAATGAAACCAGGTATGGGAAGCCAGCTCATGTCCTTCACTTAAAAGCCGGTGAATAAGATCTCTGCTTTGCTCTGCAAAAACTACGGTCGAAAAAAAAGTAGCTTTTGCATTGTGTTTTTTCAGGATATCTAAAATTCTTTCTAATCCTGTCTGCGAAATGGAAATCTGCTTTTCAAAAGAAATTGTTCCGTTGTATTCTAATGGCATATCAAATTCCTCAATATCAAAACTCAATAAAACCATGCTAAAAATTTTTGTTTTTAATGATGTAATTCGGCCGTTCTTTCGTCTGTTTAAATATTTTCCCTAAATAAATCCCGATGATTCCCATGATAATCAACTGTAATCCACCGAAGAAAACAATGGTCATAATGAGTGAGGCCCAACCCGATATTTCGGTATGGGCAATAAAAGAATGGATGACGTACGCTCCGTATCCCAAAACGGACAGGGCAGAAAATAAAAACCCCAGGTAAGCAGCAATATAAAGCGGTTTGACACTGAAAGCGGTAATTCCGGTAAAGGCGAAAGTGATCATTTTTTTAAGATTGTAACTGCTTTCTCCGGATAATCTCTCGCAGGCGGTAAAGTTGATACCCACCTGTCTGAATCCCATCCAGCTTGTGAGCCCTCTCAGAAACAGATCATCTTCATTAAGACTTCGCAGAACCTCTACCGCTTTGGCATCCATGAGTCTGAAATCTGAGCCTCCTCCTTTCGTAAGATTTACGTCAGAAAGACTGGACAGTATTTTATAAAAAAAGTCTGATGTTTTTCTTTTAAACCATGAGATTTCTTTAGGATAAGTTCTTACCGTGAATACAATATCATAACCTTCTTCCCATTTTTTAATCATATCAGGAATAAGTTCCGGCGGATGCTGTAGATCGCCATCCATAGAGATGACCGCATTTCCCTGCGCATGGTCCAGTCCGGCTTTTACTGCGGGCTGGTGTCCGAAATTTCTCGAAAATTCAATAAATTTCACCTCATCATATTTCCGGGAGAGTTCTTCTAACTGATGTTGTGTATGGTCTCTGCTCCCATCATTCACAAATATGATTTCAAAACCATAATGATCCAGATCATCAAAAATATCTTTAATTTTCTGATGGATCATGGCGACATTTCCTTCTTCGTTATACGCGGGAATTACAATTGAAATTTTTTTCATATTTATGAATTCAGGCTATAATTTTTTTCAAAATCTCCGGTTAACAGTTCATAGGTAACCCTGAGCCATACGATGATGCAAGGTACCGCTTTCAGAGAATATTTGATAATGTAGTTTTCCTTCACAAATTTCGGAAAAAGGTCTGAGGTTGAGAAACAGGTAAATATCATTACGAAAACCAACAGTCCGATAATAACCGGGGTTCTTTCCTTCTGGAGGAAAAACCAGATCAAAACGCCAACAACGGCAATGATATAGGTCGGAGATTCTGAACTTGAGCTGAACAATACTAAAAACAGTAATGAAGAAGCTAAAATCATCAGCTGAAATGCATAATGCTTATATTGTCCGATCCTGATGTAGGGTGCTGCAAATAACGGTAAACCCACTGCTAAAAATACAAGATTTGAAATCGATGCATCTCCTAAAATTCTTCTGAAAAATCCCATCAGTGAAATGTCCTGCATATTTCCCAACACCTGGTTCTCACTGTTTTTTTCAACGATAGACTGGAACCAGTCTGTGTAGCTCTGAATAACGAATGCGGGGCTTGAGTACGCCATCGGAAGTGCAAAGAATATAACGGCAATCACTAATCCGGAAAGAATAAATTTCGCCTTGTTTTTAATGAATAAAAACTGGGTAAGCCCTACAATTCCGTAGATTTTCACAAATACTCCTATTAAAATCGCGGTGGCGGACTGTACTTCTTTTCTTTCGTAAATGAAAGTTGCTGACAGTAATAAAAGACCTGTTAAAGCAACATTAAACTGTAAACTTAAAGCTGCTGTAATGTATTCCTGAAGACAAAGCAGCCCGAAAACCGCCTTTTTTGAATCTGAGAACGGAAGTTTATAAATTCCATACACAAAGATAAAAGTATTGGCAACGTTCCACAGAGAAATACCCAGCCAATCCGGCATTAAAGCAAAAGGAGCAATCAGCGCACTGAAAAAAACACCGTAGTGGTTAAGATCAAAATAGAGATCGGGGTAATGAATAAATAAATTTTTCTGACTGACCGTGTTAAAAAATACATTTTTAAAAATCAGATAATTATTAATCGCGTAGTCACCTCTTAAGTATTTGGAAATGGCAGTAACCACTGATATAATAAGATAAACCCCAAATATATATTTAGGGTTTAAAAGTATTCTAAGAAATTTTTCTTTCAAGATGGTAGGTTTTAGTTTAAAATAGTAATCTTAAACAGCAACATTATTCTCCCTCAATGCATCATTTAGCGATGTTTTTTTATCGGTAGACTCCTTTCTCTGACCGATGATCAAAGCACACGGAACCTGATATTCTCCGGCAGGATACTGTTTCGTATAACTTCCCGGGATTACTACCGAACGGGCAGGAACTCTTCCTTTGATTTCCACAGGAGTATCTCCGGTTACATCAATAATTTTAGTGGAAGCAGTTAGTACAACATTGGCACCCAATACGGCTTCTTTTTCTACGTGTACTCCCTCTACAACGATACATCTTGATCCGATAAAGCAATCATCCTCGATAATTACGGGAGCAGCCTGAAGAGGTTCTAATACTCCACCGATTCCAACACCTCCGCTCAAATGAACGTTTTTACCGATCTGAGCACAGCTTCCTACTGTCGCCCATGTATCTACCATCGTTCCGGAATCTACATAAGCCCCGATATTGACATAAGAAGGCATCATAATAACGCCCGGCGCAATGTAAGCTCCTTCTCTTGCCACGGCATGCGGTACAACTCTCACCCCTTTTTCAGCATAATTTTTCTTTAGAGGCATTTTATCATGAAATTCGAACGGACCTACTTCGATCGTTTCCATTTTCTGGATCGGAAAATACATGACCACCGCTTTTTTTACCCATTCATTTACCTGCCATCCGTTTTCAGTAGGTTCTGCGGTACGAAGTTCACCTTTGTCAACCAAAGAAATTACTTCTCTGATCGCTTTCTGGCTGTCTTCATTCTGCAATAATTCTCTGTTGTCCCAGATATTTTCAATTGTTTGTTGTAACGACATCTTTCTAGTTTAAAATTATTCGCGCCAAAGATACAAAAAAGTTCAGCAAAACATTTTGAAATCGGAGATGTTGAAATGATTTAAATCAACCGCCATACTTGTGTTACCAATGAGATTGCCGGATCCGCGATCGTAATGAAAAGCAGCCTGACCTCTGTGGACCATTGAAAATATGACCCGCTATAAAACTCTTTGTGCGTGAAGATAAGCTTTGTTCCAGTATTTTTCGTTTAGGGAAGAAATAATAACCCCTTTGGTCGTGGAGGCATGAATGAATTTTACTTCACCATCGTTTCCGATATCATGTACAATTCCTACATGCGAAATTCTGCTTCCTCCGGATGTGGCAAAAAATAAAAGATCGCCGGGTTTTACCTCTTTTATATCGATTTTATTTCCGGCGTCAGCCTGATCAGAAGATCTTCTGGGAAGCTGGAGATCATTTTCTCCAAAAACTTTTACCGTAAACCCGGAACAGTCGAATCCTGAAGATGTGTTCCCCCCAAATTTATAAGGGGCTCCCAAATATTTTTCTGCGTCTTTTAAAATATCAGCGACAGATCGTGAGACTTTACCATTAAATTTAGAATCAAGTTTACGAAGGTTTTCTGTTTTGGCGATGGTTTTTCCCGCATTTTTCTTAGTGACAACATGTTTTGAACTTCCGCAGGAAATAATCAGTAAAGAGATAATCAGTAAAAAAAACTGCTGCTTTATTTTTAATTGATGTTCAAATACTCCCGTTTTCATATCCTTCTGATTGGTAATAAAGGTGATAATTCCAAACAAATATATAAATTTATATATTAATGGTAAAGTCATCCCGATTTATTAAGGGTGTATTAAAATACGGTAATCTATATTCAGATGAGGCTATTCTGACAATGAATTTTCAATGCTAAAATTAAAAACTTCAGATTACAGCTTCGAGGAGTAAAAGACAAAGCATTTTTCCTGTTCAGACTCTCTCAACTTTTTGCATAGTCCCCAACTTTTGTTCATGATCCTATGTCTTGTGTATAATTTTTTGAGAAAGATTGTCATAAACGTAAATATACCATCGATCGTTAGGATTCGATGGTATAAAAATTTTAACTTCGAAATTTTTCATATCACAATTATTGATCGTGAACACTTGGGCAAGAGTGAAAAATTTTACTCATTTTTTACTCATATGGTAGTTGTAAAAAATTAAAACTACTAATATCAGCACGTTATAAGACTGAGTGGAGAATACGGGGATCGAACCCGTCACCTTTAGACTGCCAGTCTAACGCTCTAGCCAGATGAGCTAATTCCCCTAATGCGTTGCAAATATAGAAATCTTATTTGAATTTATCAATTTATTTTGAGATTAATTCGGGTTTTCATAGGGTCTTCATAGGTAAAGTCGTCAATATCAAACCTTTTATTTTTCCATTCGGATGAAATCACTTTATAATGAGTTTCATCAGAGTACTGCCGGTAAGATAGAATTTTAGTCTCCGGATTAAAGAATATTTTCCGGGACTCTGCAGGATAAGTCATTGCTGTTCTGTAATCCAGTTCAAAATATTTTCTCTCTTCTCCGAAAGTTTTGGTATGATAGGGCTCACTCATGGTCATTCCGAAGCCTTCTCCACGGAAAGCTTTCGCATTTTCCCATTTTTTATCCTTGGTCAGAATATAGACCGAAGCTGATTTACTGTCCGAAGAATTTTGAATAATCAGATAATGCTGCTCATCAACAGCAAATATGCCATCTACAAAAATTACACTATTCCCACTGCTGTAGACGACCGTATCAAGTGAATGATCGACAACGAAATATCTGTTGGCATGGTCGCTTTTATAACTGTAAGCCGAAAAGCTTTTACCATTGTTGCTGAAATCAGCTCTATAAATAATCTTTTTCGAATCAATACTGTATTTTCTGTAAACATCATTATAAGACTCTTTAAATATTTCATCAGTATCAGTCAAAATCAGTTTCCTGAAAGAAGCGGCGATATTTTCATGCCATACTTTACCATCCTTAACGCACTCATTCCTGTAACGGCATTCATTGAAATCCGTTAGGATTTTTGTAAAATCTTTAAGCTCTTTGTCCTGTGCATTGATATTGCAGAAAAATACAAGGCCGGGAAGCAAGGTTAGCATCTTTATCGGTATGGTCTTCATTCAGAATATTTGGATTTCAAAAATAGGATATTTATGGGATAATAAAAATCGGAAATAATAAGATTATTAATTTCATTATAAATAGGAGAAAACAGAAAAATTTTATAAACTGACACAAATAACCATTGCAAAAAGATAAACAGATTAAATTAAAATTATATATTTGCGAAATTCAAAATTTAACATCAACTGATTTTATAAAACTATGAAGAAATTTTTTTTACTCTTACTGACTGCTTTTTTATGTATTGGCTGCAGCTCTGATGATGATACCATTTACGACTATGTTGGAACATGGTCCGGAACCTATGAAGGAAGCGATAAAGGAATATGGAATTTTGTAGTTGCCAGTGATGGAAAAGTTAAAGGGACGATGCATTCTGACGTTAATGACGAAAACTATAACATTTCAGGAAACGTTTCAACAACAGGTGAGCTTACCGGTTCGATCGGGTTGCCTTCTGACGGAACTTTTCGCGGAACATTGACTACGGAGAAAAAAGCTGATGGCAGCTGGGTAAACTCAATTCCCAATCCGGACAGATCAGGATCCTGGAAAGGAGAAAAGAAGTAATAACAATTATAACAAATAAAGACTATCTAATCATTTTGATAGTCTTTTTTTTGTCCGAATTTAAAACTCTCACCGTGTACAAGTCCGGTTGTATTTATATTTTACAATCATAAAGTATCCAACCTTGACTGAGAATTGTATATCTGATTTTTATCGTATGTTTTCCAAATGAAAAATCCCCACTGTTAAATGAGGATTTATTTTTTCATGTAAATATTGTAGTGATTGGTATTTTTATTACTTCAATTATTATGCCATAAATAATATTGAGCTGTAAAAATTTATTTTTTATTGAGAATTGGTAGGATTTTTTTCACACGACGGGATTTGATCGTATTATTCCATTTTCCTGCTGTGACGGAGATCATGAGATTAGAATTTTCTCCTGCCTGACAAGGTAAACCCTACTTTCAATAATATAACGTGCATACATTATTCTTAAATAAAAAAACGGATGCTTGCCGGCATCCGTTTTTGTTAGGTTATCGTTGGAGAAGATTATTTCCAGCCTCCTCCTAAAGCCTGGTAAAGCTCTACGGCAGCTTTCATTTTGCTGTATTCCGCATTGGCGATATTCAGTTCTGCATTCAATGAATTGACACTTGCATTTAAGACTTCAAGATAATTGGCCATTCCATAATTTACCAACTCCTGGGAGTAGTCTACAGAATTTTTGTATGCATTCAGCTCTCTCTGTTTTAAGTCAATATACTGATCCTGTACAGAGAAAACCCTGATGGCATCAGACACTTCTTTTCCGGCTGTAAGAACTGTTTTTCTGAAATTAAGATAAGCAGTTTCCTTATTAGCCAGGCTCACGTCGTAATTTGTCTGGATTGCTCTTCTATTCAGAATAGGCTGAGCCAGACCACCAACAACTGTTGCAAACAAAGAGTTCACGCTGAATAGATGGTCTATATCCACCGACTGGAAACCTCCGCTTCCGGTAAGTTTTAGGGTTGGATAAAACTGGGCTTTTGCCGAATTTGTTAATTCAAAAGCATTCATCAGGTTATACTCAGCTTCCATAACATCCGGCCTGTTGGCCAGCAGCTGGGCAGGATATCCTAATTTGAGATCTATCGGTACGTTCTGGGATTCCAGGGTAGATCTTTCAATAGAGTGGGAAGACTCTCCCATCAGCATACTCATTGTATTCTCCAGCAGCTGGATCTGGGTATCAATGTCTATTAACAGAGATTTTGCATTCAGCACAAGAGCTTCACTCTGCTGAACGGCAACTTCAGTTACGGTACCTGCAATTTTCAGTGCCTGATTGGTCTCCAGATTCTTTTCACGGACTTTAATGGTCTCCTGAATAATCCTCTTTTGGGCATCGTAAGTCAGCAGCTGATAATAAGAAGTAGCAATAGATGCGACCAAATCGCTTTTTACCGCTTTATGCGCTGCTACTGTTCCTAAATAAGAAGCCAGCTGCGCTTTTTCCTGTGCTTTCAGTTTGCCCCAGATATCTGCCTCCCAGGCAAGACTGGCTGTAATATCAAATTGGTTAACATATCGTCTTTCTCCAATGATCTGTCCGAACTGCGTATTGATAGACTGCGTCTGAAACGTATAGTTCGGGCCTACCGCTAAGGTCGGCTGGTAGGCAGCTCTACTCTGCTTTAAATAAGCTTCTGCAGAATTAATGCTCTGCAGGGCAATTCTTATATCAAGATTGTTGTTTAACGCTTTATTGATATGACCCTGGAGAATAGGGTCTGTAAAAATCTCTTTCCAGGAAATATTGGCAATACTGGTGCTGTCCGAAGGAAGCATATCGGTACGGAACAGCTTTTCGTCCACAACATTCTTCGGCCTTTCATATTCTTTTCTTGCCATACATGACGATACGGCTGCAAGAAGGGCGACAGAAAAAGTGATTCCTTTTATGATGTTTAATAAACTCTTCATTTTATAGTATTAGAAGTTAGCGTTCAGAAATCGGAACTCGGTTTAACCAGACTAATCTGATTTGTGAGTTCCGGCTTCTTTCACTTTAATTTTATTCTGCTAGGTTGATTTCTTCTTTTTTAAGAGGTTTTACTTTTTCCTGTAAGTATTCAAAAATGACATAGAGAACAGGAATGACAAATAATCCTAAAATGGTTCCTATCAATAATCCTATGGCGGCTCCCGTTGCGATGGATCTGTTACCTACCGCACCGATTCCGCTTGCCAGAACGAGTGGTAATAAACCGAAGATGAACGCAAACGAAGTCATCAGAATCGGTCTTAATCTCGCTTTTGCAGCATTAATGGCAGACATGACAATGGTTTCACCGTGATGTCTCCTTTGGACCGCAAATTCAATGATCAGAATGGCATTTTTAGCCAATAATCCCACCAACATAATCAGGGCAATCTGGAAATAAATATTGTTTTCCAGACCCATGATTTTCTGTCCGAAATAAGCTCCCATCACCCCTAAAGGAAGTGAGATAACCACCACCAGCGGAAGAATATAACTTTCATACTGGGCAGAAAGGATAAAGTACACAAAGATCAAACTTAAACCAAAGATTAGAAGCGTCTGTGAGCCTGAGCTCAATTCTTCTCTGGTTAATCCCGTAAACTCGACATCATAATTCTGATTCAGGGTTTCCTGTGCCACCTGCTGTACGGCTGTAATGGCGTCTCCGGAACTGTATCCCGCAGAGTTAGCTCCTGTAATTTTCACTGAAGTAAACAGGTTATAACGGCTTACTGCCTGAGGTCCGTATGCTTTTTTCATAGATACAAACTGCGAAATCGGTGACATCGCTCCTGAGCCTGTTCTCACATACAACTCATTCAGGTTCTCGATATTCTGTCTGTTTTCAGGAAGAGCCTGAACCATTACCCTGAACTGTTTTCCGTATTTTGTAAAGTCAGCGGTATAAACCCCTCCGATGTATCCCTGCATGGTTGAAAGGATATCGCTTACTGAAACACCCATTTGCTTCGCCAGCGGTACATTCACCTGCATTTCGTACTGAGGATATTTTGTATTGAACGAACTTTGGGCAAACTCAATTTCCGGCCGCTGCATCAGCTTTCCGATGAACTCATTGGTTTTATCATCCAAAGCTGAATATTCACCTCCCGACTTATCAAGCAGTACCATCTCAAAACCGGCACTGTTCCCGAAGCCCGGTACACTTGGCGGCTGAAAGAATACAACCTTTGCATCAGGAACCTTCCCTGAAATACCAAATAAGTTCTTGGTAATATCTTCAGAAGTCTGTCCGCCGTCTTTTCTCTCATCAAAAGGTTTCAGCTTGATAAATGCAAGACCGTTATTACTTCCGTTTCCTGAAAGGAATCCTCTCCCTGTGGAAATAGTAACATTCTGTACTCCCGGAACTTTTAAAGCATTCGCCTGAAGCGTTTTCAGGGCATTATAGGTTCTTTCCATAGAAGCACCCGGAGGAAGCTGAACATCGGTAAAGATAATACCTCTGTCTTCCGTAGGCACAAAACCTTTTTTCATCGTGGTGCTTGCCCAGAATAAAATTCCTCCCGTAACCGCAAAGATGATTAAGGTTACCCATTTATGTCTCAGCAAAAATACAAATCCTCTTCCGTAACGTTCCGTGGCTGTTTTAAAAGCAATATTGAACTTGTAGAAGAATTTCTGAAGAATATTCAGGTTTTTATACTCGGCATGATGAGCATCATGAGGTTTCAGGAAAAGAGAACATAACACCGGGCTCAGCGTCAAAGCGTTAATAGCAGAAATGATGATCGCAATGATCAGCGTGATACCAAACTGCTGATAAAATACTCCCGTAGGCCCTGTAATAAATGTTACCGGCACGAATACCGCAGCCATTACCAGCGTAATGGAGATAATCGCTCCCGTAATTTCGTCCATTGCCTCTACCGTTGCTTTTTTAGGATCAGCAATACCATGCTCCATCTTGGCATGTACTGCTTCTACGACGACAATGGCGTCATCCACCACAATACCGATCGCCAGTACCAGGGCGAATAAAGTCAATAAGTTTAATGAATACCCAAATAAATTCAGGAAGAAGAAAGTACCCACAATCGATACCGGAACCGCTATCGCCGGGATCAGGGTGGATCTGAAATCCTGTAGGAAGATAAACACCACGATAAATACCAGGATAAATGCTTCAATTAAAGTATGAACTACCTTCTCAATCGATGCATCCAGGAATTCATTGGTATCAAAGTTAAAAGTATATTTTATTCCTTCAGGAAAGCTTCCCTCTGCTGATTTAAGGTAAGTTTTGATATTTTTAATAATCTCCTGGGCATTGGATCCCGGCGTCTGAAAGATCCCCATACTGATTGACGGGCTGTTTCCGTTTTCTCCGATCCCTGTGTAGGACTGGCCTGCCAGCTCCACTTTGGCCACATCCTTCAGCATGAGGTTCTGTCCGTCTGCAAGAGATTTAATGATGATATTGTCGTATTGTTCCTTATCATTGAATTTACCTACATATTTGATGATATATTCAAATGAGCTTCCGCTATTCTGTCCGATAGATCCTGCGGCCGCTTCCCTGCTCTGCTCATTGATGGCATTGGTAACGTCAGCCGGGGTTACACTGTAGGCCGCCATTTTGGCAGGGTCCAGCCAGATTCTCATGGAATAGTTTTTACCTCCGAAAACGTTGGCATCACCCACCCCGTTAATTCTTTTCAGATTAGGAATAACGTTGATATTCAAAAAGTTCTGAAGATATACATCATCTAAATCTTTGTTTTCAGAATAGAAAGACATATACATCAGGGCACTCGTCTGCTGCTTCTGGGTGACTACCCCGGAACGGGTCACTTCACTCGGTAATAGCGGCGTCGCTCTGGCGACACGGTTCTGTACGTTTACAGCAGCAATATCCGGATCGATCCCCTGTTTAAAGAATACCTGAATCTGTGCAGAGCCGTCATTTCCGGCCGAAGAAGTTATGTAATCCATACCTTCCACACCATTGATCTGCTCTTCCAAAGGCACAACAACACTCTTCATCACCGTTTCCGCATTCGCACCCGTGTAACTTGTGGAAACACTTACCGTGGGCGGTGCAATATCAGGGTATTGGGTGACCGGCAGCGAGATAAGTCCTAAAACCCCGAGAATCACAATCAGAATTGAGATTACCGTGGATAAAACCGGTCGGTTTATAAAATTTTTAATCATTTTAGAATTTCGGTTTTATAGATTGAACAAGACTATCCATTTTCACAGGTTTAGGCTTCACGGCAGTACCGGGCTTTAAACCTCCGATTCCTGCAGCAATAATGGTTTCCCCTTTATTGACTCCTGATTTTAATAAAGCCATATTATCGATTCTGTCGATCACGTTAACGACCACATTTTTCGCGGTATCCTTATCCACTTTATAGACGTACACGATTCCTTGCTGCTCATAGGTCGCACTTTCCGGCACCACCAGAACATTGTCATAAGATTTCGGAAGTCTGATCGAGCCGCTGTTTCCGTTACTTAAGAGTCTCTGTGGATTTGAGAAGCCTACCCTGAACTGGATGGTTCCCGTTGTATTGTCAATCTGTCCCGTAATAGCTTCCACTCGGCCTTTCTCAGCATAAATACTTCCATTGGCCAGTTCTAATTCTACCATGGGAAGATTTTTGATCTTTTCCGGTAATGTAGCGCCCGGAGATTTTTCAAGAAAATCAAAATATTCTTTCTCATTCATTGAAAAATAAGCGTATAACTGAGATGTATCCGAAATAGTCGTCAAAGCGGTCTGGTCAGTAGGTCCTACCAAACTTCCCACTTTCAGAGGAAGTTTTCCGATCACTCCTGAAATAGGAGCACGGATCACGGAATAATCAATATTTGCTTCTACTCCTTTATAATTAGCCACCGCCTGTCTTTTGGCAGCAACGGCCTGCTGCAGCTGAGCCTGGGCCTGAGCCAGATTTGCCTGAGCAGTCTGTAATTGTACATTGCTGATGATATTTTTCTGAACCAGAGGTTTCAGCTTATTTACTTCTACATTGGCCGCATTCACCGCGGCCTGAGCTGCAGATATATTGGATTCTGCCGCACCGATTCCGGCTTTGGAAGCAGCAGCATTTTCAGTTAAGATATTGGTTTCTAAACGGAATAAAGGCTGACCCTTCGTAACATATTGTCCTTCATCCACTAAAACCTGTGTAATATATCCCTGTATTTTTGCCCGGACATCATTGTTTACCCTACCCTGAATGGTAGCCGGAAAAGTCTGGTATCCCACTATATTTTTGGCCTCCACGTTTACTACAGGATAAGGTTTCGGACCATCCTGTTTTGGAGCTTCTTTTTTGCAGGCAGTCAGTGAAAACGCTGCAACAGAAAGTATAACTAGCTTATTGTTCATTTTATAGTTTATTAAGAGATTCTTCGATATTCATTATATTTTTATTTAAAAGAGCGATATAAGCATCAGTTCTTTCATTATATCCATTATCCCGGACTTTTTTAAAATTGTTTAAATCATCCAGCAGTTTTAATTCGTCCCGCATTTTCTGAACTATTTTTTCAAATCTTATTTTCTTATATTCCTCATTAATGAAAAAATAACGCTTTCGTTCGTCCATTTTATTGTGATCAATGATCAGTTCGGCATTCAGGAGCAGTGAAATACTGGTAGAAACAGAACTTTTACTCGCAGCAAACACATCGACAAATTCATCAAAAGTAATCCCGACTTTCTCGTAATCGAAAAGTAAGTAAGAATAAATTTTTGAAGCTAATGGAGGAATATTGAAAACGGTACCGTAGAATTTTACGGCATCCTGAAAAATTTTTTCATTAATTTCTATACTTTTATGCATGGTATACAAATTTTAGGCAAAACTAATTATTAGTTCAGAACTAAACGAACAAACCCGATAGAGTTTATAAATGCATAGTCTTTTAAAAATTCAATGAAAATAGATTTAACCTTTCGGTTAAAATATAATCTTCTCAAATGCTTTTCGCATCCCACCTGCCAGAAAGACCTCTCCACAGTATGAATATCCTTTACTTTCGAGAATCCGGAGCATAGCTAAATTGTCAAAATTCGTATCCACTTTTATGCTTTGTATTCCCTGTTCTCTTGTAAAATCTTCAATGTGATCGAATAATTTTTTCACCATTCCCCTGCCGGCAAACTTCTCATCTACCGCTACTCTGTGGACAACAACAAATTCACCGTTGCTTAACCAGGCTCCTTCAATGGTACTGTAGGCCGGTTCATCATTAAGAATTAAAGCAGTATACACTGCAATTTCACCATCCACTGTCATGACATATCCAAACCCTTTTTCAATGTCGGTTTCCACGGTACCAAGATTGGGATATCCCTGCTGCCATTGGGTACTTCCATCCTGTCTTCTTCTTTCAATTGCCTGCTGAATAATTTCCCATATCAGGTCCCTGTCCTGACTTTCTGCCTTTCTTAGTTTAATTTCTGAATTCATTGTAGTGAAAAATTTTTATTAAAAGATTAATCATTTAGAATTAAAAATGCATTCAGCATCAAAATTTGCTAAATCTTTCAATATTAGATAAGTAAGATTAAAATATTTGAACCAAAAAACCGAAAATTAATTAAAATTAATTTTCGGTTCGAAGTAGTAAAATTTAAAATTATGAAATTGTTTTTATTGGTTCTGATTCTGCTGAAGATAGCCGTCGATAATTTCGAATGCTTTTTTCTCATCTTCTAACTTAACCATTAGTTTCAACGATGTTGCCGTGGGTGTGGTCGTAAAAGTAAGATAATTGTTCTCGACCGCATTTCTGATCTGTGCCTCGTCTAGTTTGGATTTGATTAACTGTATTTCTGAAGGCTTATCGCTTTCAAAAACCGATACTCTTGTACTTCTTTCCATATTCTATCACGTTTGAGTATCTAAATATATAAAGTTTTTTTGAAAATTACAAATATTGACTTTTAAATTTTATTAATATTATTTTCAATTTTATTCAAAGCCAATTGGATTTCTTCCTGTGAAACATTGAGATGCGGTCTGAAACGTAGTGACAGATCTCCGCAAGCCAGGATGATCATGCCGTCATTCCAAAGCTCATCTCTCAGTAGGTTCCGCTGTTCATGAGTGGGTAAATCTATCGCACACATCAGTCCCCTTCCTCTTGCATTTGAAAGTTTTTCAGGATACTTCTGCTGCAGTATCTTCAGCCCTTCCAGTAAGTAATCTCCTACAATTCTTGCATTTTCCACAAGGTTTTCTTTTTCGATCACTTCCATCACCAGCTGAAAACGCAGCATATCGATGAAGTTGCCTCCAAATGTGGAATTTATTCTTGAGCTCTCTCTGAATACATTGTCCGGAACTTCGTCAAATTTTTCTTTATTGGCCAGCACCCCACAAACCTGTGTCTTTTTGCCAAAGGAAATGATGTCCGGCTTTGCCGTGAAATGTTCAAAGCCCCACATTTTACCTGTGATTCCGATTCCTGTCTGTACTTCGTCAAAAATTAACAGGATATCGTGCTGATCACAGATTTTTCTGAGTCCCGAGAAGAACTCATCCCTGAAATGATTGTCTCCGCCTTCAGCCTGAATAGGCTCGATAATGATGCAGGCCACTTTATCAGGATTCATCAGAATGGCCTCTTCAATATTTAATAATGCCAGCCTTTCATTTCTGATGGTTTCTTCAAGGTTTTCTTCCGTAAGGGGAAAAGTCAGTTTCGGATTCAGAATCCTCGGCCATTCAAACATCGGGAAATACTGATATTTTCTGGGATCTGAAGTATTGGTTAAGCTTAAAGTATACCCACTTCTGCCATGAAAAGCCTGTCTGAAGTGGATGCATATTCCGGCTTCTGTATCAAGGCCTTTTTCAAAATTCTTTCGTGTTTTCCAGTCAAAGCACGCTTTCATCGCATTCTCAACGCCTAAGGTTCCGCCTTCAATAAAAAATGCATACTGTAACTCTTCAGGAAGGACGACTCTTTCAAAGACTTCCAGAAAATGAGCATATTCTTCGGAATAAACATCAGCCAAGGTAGGCTTGTTAACAGCCATTTTCCCCAGCCACGCGGATTTTTCAACAATATAAGGATGATTGTAACCGACTGATGCCGAAGCGAACATCGAAAACATATCTAAATATTCTTTATGAGTAAGTTTATCATAAAGCCATGATCCGTGGGATTTTTCAATATCCATTACAAAATCGAAACCGTCTGCCAGGACGTGTTTTCCTATGGTTTCTTTAACTTTATTAGCTTTTATATCAATTGTTTGTTCCATAATTAAATGTGTTTGATTTAAAAATTGAATGATTAAAAGATTTAAACATTCACGGTTATTAATTTTTAAATTCTTAAATCTGAAATAATTTAAAGTGAATTTTACAGATCAAACTTAATTCCCTGTGCTAAAGGAAGTTGAGCTGTATAATTTATGGTATTGGTTTGACGTCTCATATAATATTTCCAGACATCCGATCCAGATTCCCGGCCCCCGCCTGTTTCTTTTTCTCCTCCGAAAGCGCCGCCAATTTCCGCACCGGAAGTTCCGATATTCACGTTGGCAATTCCGCAGTCTGATCCTGCTTGAGAAAGGAATACTTCCGCCTCTCTTAAATTCTGTGTCATGATTGCTGATGATAATCCCTGAGGGACATCATTCTGGATGGCGATCGCCTCTTCCAGCGTGGTGTATTTAATTAAATATAAGATAGGCGCAAAAGTTTCATGCTGAACAATTTCATAAGCGTTTTCAACTTCAGCGATGGCCGGTCTTACGTAGCAGCCGGATTCATATCCTTCTCCTTTTAACACCTCACCTTCAACGATGAATTCTCCACCTTCTTTTTTACACTTTTCGATGGCTGCTGTATACTGCTCTACTGCTGCCTTATCGATTAGAGGCCCTACATGATTGCTTTCATCAAGTGGATTCCCTATTTTCAGCTGACCGTAAGCTTTTACCAATCTGTTTTTAATTTCTTCGTAAACACTCTCGTGAATGATCAGTCTTCTTGTCGAAGTACATCGCTGTCCTGCTGTGCCTACTGCCCCAAAAACAGCTCCGATGATGGACATATCTATATCTGCATCTTTAGAAATAATAATGGCATTGTTACCACCCAGTTCAAGGATCGATTTTCCGAATCTTTCAGCCACTTTAGAAGAAACCATCCTTCCGACTCTGGTGGAACCGGTAAAAGAAACAAGAGAAACTCTTTTATCATCCACTAATTTCTGTCCGATCTGATGATCCGCCACCAAAACACTTGAAATACCTTCCGGCAGACTGTTCTCCTTCAATACTTCGTTCATGATATTCTGACAGGCAAGAGCACAAAGCGGTGTTTTTTCTGAAGGCTTCCAGATCGTTACATTACCGCAGATCCACGCTAAAGCTGTATTCCACGACCAAACGGCTACCGGAAAATTAAATGCCGTGATGATTCCCACCACGCCAAGCGGATGGTACTGCTCATACATTCTGTGTCCCGGTCTTTCCGAATGCATCGTATACCCGTGCAGCTGCCTGGAAACGCCTACGGCAAAGTCGCAGATATCGATCATTTCCTGGACTTCTCCCAGACCTTCCTGTAAGGATTTACCCATTTCGTAAGAAACAAGTTTTCCAAGATCATCTTTATATTGTCTTAATTTCTGACCCAGCTGCCTTACCATTTCTCCTCTTTTGGGAGCCGGAATCATTCTGAATTCCTGAAATGCTTTCTGAGCGGTTCCGATCACCTGGTCATAATCACTTTCTCCGGAAGTTTTTATTTTGGCGATCAGATTACCGTCGACCGGTGAAAAACTTTCTATTGTTTCCCCTGATGCAAAATATTCTCCCCCTACTGAAGTTCCTTTATTTTCATCTTTAATTCCCAGATTTCTGAGGGTCTGTTCGATTCCGAAATCTTCTGTTTTTCTAGACATAAAAATTTTACTTTTCGTTTTCTCTAAAGATAAAAATATTATACGAACTGCAAAATTTTAATTTTTTTAACAGATTTTTTATTTGGACTAATTATAAACATGATTATCTTTGTATAGTAATGATTTGAATTTCAGGAATGGAAAATAATAAGGCGGTTAATGAACCTGTAAACGAAAAGAAAAATTCTAAATGGAAAAGTTTAGTTAAGAAATTTGGAATCGGCGGAATTATATTCTTTACCGTAAAGGGTATTATTACTTCAACACTTATTTATTTCCTGGGAAAAAATTTCTGGACGGTAATCAGTAATTACTTTACAACAATATTTAACTAAATAATTGATAGATCCATATAAAAAAAGCAGTGAAAATTGATCACTGCTTTTTTTATGGCTTCCTTTTATAGGGGAAGCCTCTTTCATATCCGTTCTGGAGTGAGATACATTCATTCTTTTTTCTTTCTTCCTGACTCTGTTAATTGCTGATGAAGCAAATACTCAATCTGTCCGTTCACACTGCGGAATTCATCATGAGCCCATTTTTCCAGAAGCTTATAGGTAGACTCATCAATCCTTATAACAAAGGATTTCTTACCATTTTTTTCGGGAGCGTTTTGAGCTTTTTCTGATTTCATTTTATTATTTTCTTATGATCATCTGTTATCATGCCGGATATTCATTAGGAAATTAGCTGTTATAGCTGTCCGGTTAATTATACAGGGTTCCGGCATTAAGGATAGGCTGTGCTGCTTTTTCACCGCAAAGAACGACCATCAGGTTGCTTACCATCGCTGCTTTTCTTTCATCGTCCAGCTCCACAATATTTTCTTCTGAAAGCTTTTTCAATGCTAAATCCACCATTCCTACCGCACCTTCAACAATTTTTGTTCGCGCCGCGACAATTGCTGTCGCCTGCTGTCTCTGAAGCATCGCGCCTGCAATTTCTGAGGCATATGCCAGGTGCGAAATTCTTGCTTCCTGGATGATAATTCCTGCCTTCGATAGCCTGTCTGTCAGTTCCTGCTCCAGGATCGCATTAATCTTATCTCCTCCTTCTCTTAATGTAATAGGTGCATGATCATCTTCCAGGTTATCGTACGGAAAGCTCATCGCAAGATGACGTACTGCCGCCTCACTCTGCATTCTCACAAAGTCTGAATACCGTTCAACATCAAATGCTGCTTTATAGGTATCTCCAACTTTCCAGACCATTACAACGGCAATTTCAATTGGATTTCCCATTTTATCATTTACTTTAAGCGTCTGCCCCTGCAGATTTTCTGAACGTAAACTGATTCTTTGTGATGAATAGAGCGGGTTAATAAAGAATAATCCGTTGTCTTTTACTGTTCCTACGTATTTACCGAAGAAGTTCAGAACCCTTGAATGGTTGGGCTGAATAATCATTAATCCTTTCAGGAAAAAGCAGGAAAGGATAAAACACAGAATGGCTAACACGACATAGATAATGCTGTCGTCAATTCCCGTTATAAAAAAATAAACGGACGCTACAAACAGTATTAAACAGAAAACTAATGTCAAGTACCCTGAAATAGGTTTTAAGATTTTTTCCATAGTATGATATTTAAAATGATATTATTTTGATATCATAAAGATATGAATAATTTTTTAATAAGTGATGGGTTGTGGGTTATGGGTTATGGGTTGAATCTAGTGAAATCCGGCATCTGATTTTTAATTAAAACTAAACATAAAAAAATCCCTGAAAAGTTAATTTCAGGGATGTAATGATAAGATTTTAAATTATTTTCTATTTAATGTTCTGAATTTAAAATAAGAGGCTGCTGATAAAAGTATCATTGTTGCCAAGCCTATATAAACCCATGCCGGAACCGGAACAGGATCTCCCGCTGCGTAAGAGTGAAGTCCGCTCAGGTAATAGTTTACTCCGAAATACGTCATTACCATAGAGCAGAAAGCGAACATGGTCGCTACGTGGAAGGCCCATTTGCTTCTTAAGCCGGGAACCAGTCTCATATGGAGCACAAATGCATATACCATGATCGAGATAAAGGCCCAGGTTTCTTTAGGATCCCAGCTCCAGTATCTTCCCCAGGACTCATTGGCCCAGATTCCTCCTAAGAAGTTTCCGACTGTCAGCGCAAATAAACCGATCGTCAGAGACATTTCTGAAACGATCACCAGTTCTTTCAGTGTCGTATCGTGGTGAATCTTATAGGTATCTTTATTGGATATAATATAAAATACCAGACTGATCACTGCGATAATCATCGAAAGGGCAAAGAAGCCGTAACTCGAAGTAATAATCGCTACGTGAACGATCAGCCAGTAAGACTTCAGTACCGGAACCAGCGGTGTGATCTGCGGATCAAGCGCTGACCCCCCGTGGGCAAATCCCATCATAATAACGGCCACCATAAATCCTGCTGCAGGAATCAGTGCATTGGAGTTTCTGTATAATAGAAGACCCGCTGTAATACCTACCCACGAAATGAAGATAATCGCTTCATACCCGTTACTCCAGGGAGCGTGACCTGAAATATACCATCTTGCAACAAGTCCCAAGAAATGGAAAGCATACCCAACAATTCCAAGAACAATAATGGTCTTAATGATTTTATTTAAAACCTTATTGGGTCTGAATAATTCTACAAAACCTAAAATCAGCAATAATCCTCCAACCAGTGTATAGAAAATTAATAATTTGAAGTTGATATTCACTTTATTCATGAACACTTCAAGATCTACTTTAGATTTTGCAGGAACTACCGCTTTGCCCCATTTCTGCTGATATTCTGAAAGTTTCGCCAGCTCAGCATCAGCCTTACTCCAGTCTCCGGATTTCTGTGCCGCCAGCGCTTCTGCAAAATACGGACCCATCACCTGCTGAGATTCCATATCCGGTTCAAATTTCTGATCAAGCCATGAATGCCAAGTGTGATTGGCATCATTTTTAACAGGAACAATTCTCATAAACTGCCCGCTGAAAAACTCATTGAAGATCTGAACTCTTTCATTTACGGAAATGACCTCTTTGTCATAGTTCGTCTGCTCAGAAGGTTTCTTACGGAATGCCGTATTGTAATCGTGTTCTAAGATATAAGTAAGGTTTCCGTTGGCATCTGCCGGGAAAAGGTTCATTAGTGAAGTATAGCCTTCCTCATCCGCCTTTGTTTTCTTCTTCAGTTCATCACCTCCTTTTGTTCCGACCTTAATCATTGGGACCATGGTCCAGCTCGGCGTATCTGTATTGATCGAAAGGAACCACTGGTTTGCCGTGAGAGACTTTCCGTCTGTTCCCTTAAATTCGTCTTTTTTGTATAGTTTTCTTAAAATATCCAGTGCTTCCGTATTAATCGGAACAATTCTTCCTTCAAAATTCTGAACCAGAAGATATCCGAATTTGTCTGCATGCTCCCTGCTGATTTTATTTCTTGCAATGATTTCATCAGGAGAAATGCTTCTCATTTTGGACAACGGAGCGGCCAGCGAATTCTGCTGAGGACGCTGTTGAGCCTGTGCAGACTCAGGTGCCGGAGCATGATTATGAGTTTCTCCCTCTACGTGGATGTGTTCCCTGCTTCCGTCCGTGGTCCCGTGCGTTTCAATTTTCTGAGCATTAAGCCCTAGACTCAGGAACAGCAAAAGTACAGCCGCACCCCTTTTCTTATTAACGTCGGTCAGCATCTTATTAAGCTTCCAGAAGTGAGTTCCTTTCCAGAAGAAGATCACAAACATTCCTACGAATAAAAATGCATATCCTATATACGAGATCAAAGTTCCCCAGAAGTCATGATTCACAGATAAAACAGTTCCCATTCTGTCCGGATCAAAACTGGACTGGAAGAAACGGTAACCTCCGTGGTTCAATACATTGTTCATATAAATTTTATAGGGTGTCTGTTTTCCCTGATCAATAATTTTGACATGACTTTCATAAGCACTCGGAGATGAGCTCCCCGGGTAAGTTTCCATCACAAAATCATCCAGTTTCAGGGCAAATGGTGTTGTGTAGATTTTAGGACCAAAGCCCACCATAATATTCAGACCGTCCATCGTAACCTGCTTATAGGCATTCGGGTTTCCTTTTTCAACAGAAAGATCAACGAGTTGTTTTGTTTTAGGTCCCTGAAGCTCTACCGTCAACACATCAGGCACCATCTGGTCCTTCTTTCTGTCGCCTTCAAAAGCCATTAGTTTACCTTTTTTCAGTCCTTCAGGAATAACCAGTTTGAGCTCATTGATGGTGTATAAACTTCTCAATACCAAAGGCTGAAATTCGTCTTTCACCGTATTTCCCGTAGCTTGGGTAGCCATAGTCATATAAGCCGCATCGACAGGAGTTTTGATGAATAGTTTCCCACCTTCATTTTTAAACTCTACGGCACCATCGATGGCTCTGTTGAAAGTGACCAAAGTTCCGTTGATGGATTTTGTTTCGCCGGGCTTGATAAAAATATTCTGTCTTCCTGTATTTCCCGTTGAGACCAAATGCAGATATTCGACTCCATTCGGATCAGCGATTAAGCTGTCTTTTTTTCTCTGAACATATTCTTTAGCCGTTACTTTCACTTCTTTACCCCGGAAGTCGTAGGTAGCTTTCAGATCTTTATGCAAAGGGGACATCAGATAAGGAATGTCCTGGTAATTTAAAATATCGCCCTTCTCTTCGATCTGTATTTTGAGAAAATTTTTATCGGTTACGATTTCGTTTGAGGTTTCTCCTTCCCTGATGTGCATGGTTCCTTCAAAACTGATGTATCTTGTGATCGCACCTCCGATGAAAATAAGAATGAAGGCGAGGTGAAAGACCAAAACCGGCCATTTTTCTCTTTTCCAGAGTCTGTATCTTCCGATATTTCCTATGAAGTTGAGAATGAGCAGAAACATGATTAGTTCAAACCATATTGCTTCATAAATTAATGCTTTCGCTGTGGGAGTTCCGTAGTCATTTTCTAAGAACGTTGCATAGGCCATGGCAAATGCATACACCAGTAACAGCACAGCCATTGTTCTGGTTGAGATAAGAATATCTTGGATCTTCTTCATGATTTATTTACTTGACATGCAAAAATAAGCATGATTAACTACAAAGAGGATAAAAAAAGCTGTTTTTTATCACTTTGCAGCCTATAGCCGTTATTTTGAATGATTCAAAATAATTAAATTATCATTCACAAAAATACAAAGATTGCCACTGATCTGATACAGCCGTAAAGAAGCCATCCTGATTGAAATTATCCCGTACGATCACGCTGGATTAAATATTTGAGCCTGATTAACAGGTTTTCTTTATCGCACCATGACAAGCGGAACATTCTTTGCTGCATGAAATTTCTTATAACTCCGATATCGAACCAGTACCATAAAATAATCAGCAGGAACAGTTGCCACTACAGTCAGACAGATCATCAGATACAATCCATCCGGTATCTGAACAAAATTGAAATGTATTTTAACTGAACTTTCCTTTATTTTAAATATTTTTAATCATTTAAATGAAAAAAGGGGGAATATTTACCGCTTGCGATCTGGAGAAAAAATAAAGTTTTTAAGCAAAAAAAAGCATTCATTTAATGTTTAAAAAACATTAAATTTGTCATATTGATATTATGAACAAAAACACACAAAACAAACAGCAGGAATCGCCTGATAAGGGCAAATTTTTATCTAAGCCCCGCGTATTTTTCGGGCTTACCTTTATCCTTTTTTCTATCGTTCTGACCCTCTCCTTTATCTCTTATCTGATGAATTGGAAAGCAGACCAGAGTCAGGCCGGAACAATGATGGATAAAAGCATACAATCTTCAAATCTTTTTGGAAAACTGGGAGACTGGCTCGGGAATATTTTTATTTTCGAAAGCATCGGCGTCGCTTCATTTATCATCGCATTTTTATTTCTGGTTTTCGGAACCGTGATCCTGAAAAAGAAAACATTCAAGCCCTGGATGACTGTCGGGCATTCTCTGTTTTTTATCTGTTGGCTCCCTATTTTCTTCGGGGCAGCATTCACAAAGGAACAGGGAGGTGTTTTAAGCGGAGTGTACGGATATCAGATCATGGATTCTCTTAATGCCATCATCGGTACCGTAGGTCTCTGGCTTGTACTGGCATCGAGTATTCTGTTATATTTCATTCTTGAATTTAATTTAAGACCGAGTTCTGTGAAAGCGAAGCTGGATCAGATCAACGATAACACCATCGGAAAGGTAAAATCAATGATGCCGAAGTCCGATGAACACTTTGAAGCTGATAAAGAGCTTGAAGAGGAAGCCGAAACAGCAGAGGAATATGTACCTAAAGTTACCGTAACGGAAACTGTAATTCCTAAAAAAGTTCAGGAGCCAGAGCCGGTAAGTGTACCGAAAGGATTTCCGGAAGTTCCGGTTTCTGCCAATTTAGATACCATCGTTACGCCCAATCATACTTCATTTGAAGAAGAGCCGAAACATGATTTTTCACCTTCCGTTAATTTAAATTTAAATACAAAACCAAGCTTCCCGACCTCCACTCCGGAAGAGGCTTTTGATATCAGGCCTGTTCCTACTCCAACGCCAGTGGCTTCTGAACCTGTAAAAGAAGAAATTAAATTCAATGTGGAAGTCGCTCCCGTTATTGATGTTTTGGATGAAACTGACCGAAAATCCCAGGATCTGATTGATCAGCACGGACTTTATGATCATAAACTGGATCTGGCTAAATTTCAGATGCCGCCTGTTGAGCTCCTGAAAGAGTATGGAAATGAGGAGATTTCTATTAATAAGGAGGAATTAGAAGAAAACAAAAATAAAATTGTCGGCTTACTGAAAAACTTCAATGTGGGTATCTCAGAAATTAAGGCAACGATCGGACCGACAGTAACTTTATATGAAATTGTGCCGGAAGCAGGGATCAGAGTATCTGCCATCAAAAAGCTGCAGGATGATATTGCCCTGAACCTCTCTGCACTGGGCATCAGAATTATCGCTCCGATGCCCGGGAAAGGAACCATCGGAATTGAGGTTCCCAGAAAAAACCCTACCATGGTATCGATGCGCTCGGTAATAGCTTCCCAAAAATTTCAGAATACAGATATGGATCTTCCTGTTGTTTTCGGAAAGACTATTTCAAATGAGATTTTCATGGCCGACCTGTCAAAGATGCCTCACCTGCTGATGGCCGGAGCTACAGGTCAGGGTAAATCGGTAGGTATTAATGCCATTCTTACTTCATTGCTTTACAAAAAACATCCCAGCGAGCTCAAATTCGTAATGGTAGATCCTAAAAAAGTGGAACTTTCTCTGTATTCCAAGATTGAAAGACATTATCTGGCCAAACTTCCCGATTCTGATGATGCGATTATCACGGATACGAATAAAGTAATCAATACCCTGAATTCTCTTTGCGTAGAAATGGACACAAGGTACGATCTGCTTAAAAATGCTTTCTGTAAAAACTTAAAAGAATACAATAAAAAATTCTCTGAAAGAAAACTGAATCCTGAGAACGGACACCGTTATCTGCCATATATTGTTTTGGTAGTAGATGAATTTGCAGATCTGATCATGACCGCCGGAAAAGAGGTCGAATTGCCTATTGCAAGACTTGCCCAGCTTGCCAGGGCAGTAGGTATTCATCTGATCGTAGCCACCCAGAGACCTTCTGTTAACGTTATTACAGGTATGATTAAGGCCAACTTCCCCGCGAGAGCTGCTTTCAGAGTGATCTCAAGTGTCGATTCAAGAACGATTCTGGATTCGCCGGGAGCAGATCAGCTGATCGGTAAAGGAGATATGCTTTATTTTAACGGAAATGAGATCCTGAGACTTCAGTGTGCCTTTGTAGATACACCGGAAGTGGAAAGGCTGGCAGAATTTATCGGCGAACAGAAAGGATATCCTTCCGCCTTTATGCTTCCTGAATATGTTTCCGAAGAAGCAACAAGTTCAGTAGGAAGCTTTGACGCCAACGAGAAAGATGCTTTATTTGAGGAGGCGGCAAGAATTATCGTCTCGACGCAGCAGGGCTCTACCTCGATGCTCCAAAGACAATTGAAATTAGGATACAACAGAGCCGGAAGAATTATGGATCAGCTTGAGGCAAGCGGCATCGTAGGAGGTTTCAACGGAGCAAAAGCAAGAGAAGTCATCATTAGTGATCTTCATTCTTTGGAACAGTTTTTGGAAGATTTGCGCAGGTAATTTAAAATCCATGATTTTAACTTTTATAACGGAATAAAGTCTAAAAATTATTAAATAAAAGAAATGAAAAATATACTATCAAAAGTTGTACTGAGCGGATTGGTTGCGGGAGCGGTAGGATTGGCAAGCGCACAGAAAATTGACGCAAAAGCCAAAAAGATCCTTGATGACATTACGGCTAATTATAAGTCTAAGAAAAATTCTTATTTCAAATTTTCTTTCGGAACAGGCGTAAACGGTCAGGTGACAAAAACAGAGCCCGGAATTTATTATACCGCAGGTGACAAGTACAAACTGAAGATCATGGACACCGAACAGATTTTTGACGGTAACAAAATCTACAACATCAGTGTGGATGATATGGAAGTTACCACGGCGCGGCCTAATGGCAGTTCCACAATGTTCTCCCCTATTAATTATCTTTCTACGTACCGGAATGATTATAACGTAACATATGGAGGAAAAAAAGCGGTGAACGGCGTAAAAGCGGATTTCATAAAGCTTACCCCTGTTAAATCAAACGGCATTAAATACGTATACCTTTTTGTAGATTCTGCCAAAAAACAGATGGTAAAGATCGAGCAGCACGGAAATAATAAAGATGTAGCCGTAATTGCGATCAAGGACTATAAAGAAAATCAGGATCTGGATCCTAATATGTTTGTTTTCGACAAAAATAAATATAAGAACTATGTCATTACAGACCTTTAAGTCTAAAAAAAGTCTTAGACCTATACGTGATGAATCACCCCACTTACGTCTAATTATAAAAATTTCATAAAATATAAGAGCTGCAAAGAAAACTTTGTGGCTTTTTGATTAATTTTGGCGAATGTTAAAAATACTAGACCGATATATCATAAAGACCTTCTTTGGACCGTTTTTCTTTATATTCAGTGTATTGTTTTTCATCTTTATTGTAAACATTATCTGGGTTCAGTTGGGACAATTTATGGGAAAAGGATTAAGCTACTGGCAAATCCTGAAACTCCTTTTTTATCTTGGCGTAAGCGTTATCAGTATGGTACTGCCGCTTACCATTCTTCTGGCCAGTATCATGTCTTTCGGTGAATTTGGCGAACGGTACGAGCTCGCTGCCATGAAGGCTGCCGGAATCTCTCTGACGCGGGTGATGTTTCCGCTTTTAGGGGTCACCATGGTACTCTCGGTTATGCTCTACTTTTTTTCCAACAATATTATTCCCGATTTTCAGCGGAAGGCCAAAAATATGCTTTTTAATATTGCACAGACCAAGCCTGCTCTGAATTTCACTCCCGGACAGTTTATAGATCAGATTCCGGGGTATATGGTGAAATTTGATAAAATCTACGGGGAGAGCGGGGAAAATATTGAAGGCGTATTTGTCCACAGAAAAGCCAGCACTTTCGAAAACCAACAGTCTATTGTAGCTGAAAAGGGAAAATTTGTGCCCGCTGCCAATAAAAACTTTCTGAAACTTGTTTTGTACAACGGATATGTCTTTGAAGATAATATTGCAGGGAAGCCTGACAATGTAAGATTAAAACAACCTGATCAGGCCATTAAATTTGATACGCTGGTTTCCCATTTTGACGTCAGTGAGATCATCAATAAAGCCATAGAAGAGGAACAGATCACAGATGACTATCGTTTTCAGACTTATAATAAACTGGAAGAAACCATTGATAAAAATAAAAAGGATAACGTCAGGTTTTTTGAAACCGTAGGAGGTGATGTTCTGAATCAGGCCAACCCTGTGATCAGCTATATGGACAAAAACAAAGCCAAAGCAGCTCCGAAATCTCAGATCAGACTTGACACCCTGAAAAAAGATAAAAAGCTTGAAATGATCTACAATGCGTATAACAGGCTTGACAACCTTAAGACTACTGCAGAATCCAAAAACGGAGAAATCAGTCCGAATGTGAAGTATTTCAGCAAAGTTGTCATCTACCAGCAGAGAATCCTTACCTATTCTTTTACCTGTATTATTTTCTTCCTGATCGGCGCCAGTCTGGGATCGATCATTAGAAAAGGAGGTATGGGTCTTCCGGTGATCATCGCCATAGTCATTTTCATTGTTTTCTATGTCATTAATGTAGGGGTAGAAAACGTAGCCTGGTCAGGAAAAATGAATCCGTATCTGGCCGCATGGATTCCCAATATGGTACTCTTTCCTTTCGGAGTATGGATGACGTATAAAGCCCTTACGGATTCCCAGCTGTTTGATGCAGAAAAGTATAAAGCTTTATTCAAGCCTATTACCAAAAGGTTCAGTAAAAATAAAGAACATAAGAGATATCAGTAATCTCTTTTAAAATACCTCTTAAAGATCCGCCTTGCCGGATCTTTTTCTGTTTAAACTTCTTTTAATAACCGAAGCCGTTCCTCATTTAAATAATTTTTATATTATTGTGAGAACCAAATCATTTTTAAATATGAAAATATTACCTGCTATTCTTATTATAACGTTATTTATTTCATGCACTCAGGAGCCCGGTAAAAGAATTCGGACTGAAGACCACCGTTCAGTAAGTAAAGAAACTTCTGCAGTAACAGAAAGTGCACCACAGACCATCGATGAAATAAAAAAGGAATTCACTGTTTTAAATGATAAATTATTAGCCAGAAAGCTTGATTCCTCAGGGTTTAAATATAATTGTGAAGAAATTGAGGGAGAAGTTTATCTGTATTACGAAAATAAGAAATTAAAAATGGTTAAACATTTTTTTGCGGACAGCCACTTTTCGTCCCTTACAAAATATTTCGTAAAAAGTGATCAGGTATTCTTCATTTTTAAAGATGACACTTTGTGGCAGTTTGACGGAGGCACGCCTGAGAAACCCATTACAAAGGACAGCATTAACCAGCAGCGAATATACCTGAAAGATGAAAATCCGATCCAGTGTCTGGAAAAAAATTACACCATACGGTCAGTCGGTAAAAATGCAGATCCGGAGAAAATCCCGAACAGAGAAGTAAAATGTGATGTCAAAGAACTGATGACCAGATATCATCATCTTCTGAAAAATAAAGATCAAAAAAGCGTGGAATGCCTTTAAAAGCAAAGCGGTCTCAAAATTTGAGACCGCATTTTTATTAAAAAAAACTGCAAATTATACTTTCATAATTTCAGCTTCCTTCACTTTAAGATGATCGTCACAGGCTTTTACGTATTTATCGGTCAAAACCTGGATTTCTGCTTCTGTACCTTTAATAAGGTCTTCAGAAACACCATCAAGTTTTTTAAGCTCTTTTAAACCGTTCTGTCTTGCATTTCTGACAACGATTTTGGTATCTTCAGTTTCTCCTTTCGCCTGCTTTGCCAGATCTCTTCTTCTTTCTTCTGTTAAAGGCGGTACGTTAAGGATAATATTAACACCGTTATTGGAAGGCGCAAAACCCAAATTCGAATTAACGATCGCTTTTTCGATATCATTAATGGCTTTTGAGTCCCAAGGTTGAATAGAAATCGTCATTGCATCCGGTACAGAAACATTCGCAACCTGGTTGATAGGAGTAAGTGCTCCGTAATATTCTACCATAACATCCTGAACCATATTCGTGGACGCACGGCCCGCTCTGATTCTTTGAAATGCATGATCCAGGTGCTTAACAGCTGCTTCCATGTCATGTTGTACTGACTCTACTATAAGATCTAATTCTTCCATTATATAATTAAAATTTGATAGGTTACACATATTTTATAAATAAGTAATGTCCGGAACGTAAACTTTTCATATAAAAACTTTACATCCTGAACTTATTACAAATCAACTAAAGTACCAACATTCTCTCCATCTACGATCTTCACCAGATTTCCGTCTTTGTTCATATCAAAAACAATGATTGGTAATTTATTTTCATGGCTTAAAGTAAATGCTGTCATATCCATTACTTTAAGGTTTTTTTCAAAAACTTCATCGAAAGACAATGAGTTGTACTTTACCGCATTTTCGTTTTTCTCAGGATCGCTGTCGTAGATTCCGTCTACTCTTGTTCCTTTCAGGATAACATCGGCACCGATTTCAATAGCTCTTAATGTGGCTGCGGTATCAGTAGTAAAGTAAGGATTCCCGGTTCCTGCGCCGAAGATCACTACCCTGCCTTTTTCAAGATGTCTTACAGCTCTTCTCTTGATGAAAGGTTCCGCTACTTTGTCCATTTCGATGGCAGACTGCAGCCTGGTTTTAATTCCCACATCTTCCAGAGCTCCCTGTAAAGCCATACCGTTGATGACGGTGGCAAGCATTCCCATATAGTCACCCTGCACCCTGTCCATTCCTTTTGCAGCTCCGGCTACTCCGCGGAAAATATTTCCTCCTCCAATTACAATGGCAACTTCACAACCTTTTTCCACCACTTTTTTGATCTCTACAGCATACTCTTGCAGCCTGTCGTTATCAATACCGTATTGTCTGTTCCCCATTAAGGCCTCACCACTAAGTTTTAGAAGGATTCTTTTATATTTCATCTTTAATTTTTAATAACTTTTTTAGTTGTGCAAATATAATCATTAATAATATTGATTGTAAATTATAGATTATAATTTTTGATTGTTGTGTCAAATCCTTTCCCAGGGGCTTTCTCATTCAATAACGAAAAATATTTTCAAGGTCATCGGCGGACCAGATTAATCCGGTCTGTTTTTATTTAAAGCTTCCATGATTATTCCAGGCGGTTCATCTGAAAAATGTTGAGATTTATATTCGATTAGCCTATAAACAAAAAATTTATAAAACGAACTTTCTTTCAGTGATGAAAAGCAGCACGCTCACCACTAAAACCACAATTTTCACAAAACTTATATATTTACCTATAAATAATGTCATAAATATTTTGAAAAGTACGAAAAAGGATTATTTTTGCATTAATAATAAACTGAATTGAAGAAAATTATCATTTTTTCATTATTTCTGTCAGGAATTGTTTCTTATGCACAAACAGGAACAAATGTTTACCCGTTTTTAAATATTCCTGTATCGGCAAGACAGGCTGCTTTAGGCGGTGATGCAATTTCCATAAGAGATCATGATGTTTCCTTTGCTATTGCCAACCCGGCTTTGCTGAATAAAGATTCTGATAAGCAGCTGTCTGTAAATGCTACCGCTTATCTTGCCGACTCCAAATACGGGACAATTGCTTATGCCAAAGATTTCGATAACGGCCATATGGCGACCATCAATGCCCGTTATATGAGTTATGGAGATATTCCCAGAACCGATGAAAGCGGTTTCGAAAATGGCACTTTTACAGCGTCGGATGTTTCTGTAGGTGCCGGCTATGCCTACCAGTTTGAAGAAGACTGGACGATCGGAGGAGGCCTTAATTTCATTACTTCAAAAATCGATAACTATACTTCATCAGCAATCTCCGGAACAGCCGGTGTTACCTATCACAATAAAAAAAGAAAAGAAGTTCTTTCACTGGTTGCAAGAAATTTCGGATATCAGTTTAAATCCTTTAACGGAACAAGAGAAAATCTTCCTTTCAGGGTGGATGTAGGGTATACTAAAATTTTAAAAGTAATTCCTCTTGCCATTACCGTTACCGCACACGACCTTCAGCAGTTTGACATCTCATCTGAATATAATGTAAATGGTCAGGAAGTAAATACCGGAAGAAAAATTGCAGATCACTTTTCTGTCGGAGCCGAACTTTTTCCTGAAAAAGGTTTTAATATAAGGCTGGGATATAATGCAAAACGGGGCAATGAACTTGCGGTAGCCGATCAGCGCAACTTTTCGGGTCTTTCGGCTGGTTTTGGAATCAAACTTTCGAGATTCCGGGTAGATTATGCCCACATCAGATATCACAATGCTTCAAATGTCAATCAGATAGGTGTTTCCGTAGACCTTAGCAGTCACGCAGGATATTAACAGTATTAAAATCTGTTTTAAAATTTTTACCATTTGTTTTTTAGTTAATGAATTAATTTAAAACAGATTCCGGGATAATATAAAAGAAACCTTAAGAAAATATCTTGAGGTTTCTTGATTTTTAAGAAAATTTCTTGAAATTTGCGGTATGAAAAAACCTGTAATTGCTATCGATGGGTACTCGTCTACCGGGAAAAGTTCAATTTCTAAAGTTATTGCTGATAAACTGGGACTTATTCATCTGGATACCGGCGCGCTGTACCGTGGTGTTACCTGGTTTGCCCTTCAGAATTGCCTTTACGATGACGGCTCCATTGATCTGCAAAAATTATTTGCATCATTTGATCAGATTGAGCTAGAATTCAGGAATAACAACGGAGAGCTTGTCCTTTTCCTGAATCATATTGATATTTCAAAAGCCATACGTTCTAATGAAGTTTCCGAACAGGTAAGCCTGGTAGCCAAACAGAAGGAAGTCCGTGATTTCTTATTACAGTCTCAGCGCAGCCTGGCAGAGAAAGGCGGTATTATCATGGACGGACGTGATATCGGGACCGTAGTTCTGCCGGATGCAGACTTTAAATTCTTTCTTACCGCCAGTATCGATGAGAGAACAAAAAGAAGGTATAAGGAACTTATTACGTTGGGCATTAAGGCAGATGAACAAAAGGTAAAAGAAAACCTAATTGAGCGTGATAAGATCGACAGCGAACGGGAAATCGCTCCTCTGAAGCAGGCCGATGACGCTATTGTTATTGATAATACAAGCTTAAGTAAAAAGGAAACTATTGAGAGCATCTTGTTGCACATTCAAAAGATTTAATAATTTTTAATAGGGATAACGATCCTTTGGTATATTAATTGTTGTTATGACAGCAAGGAAAACTAATATTATTAACTATTAAAAGAAACGAAAATGTCTAGAAAAGGAAACAATACAGCGGGTTTATTAGCGGGACTCCTTGCAGGTGCTGCAGCAGGTGTAATCTTGGGAATGCTTTATGCTCCTGAAGAAGGTAAAGAAACAAGAAAGAAAATTAAAACCAAAGCTAACGATCTGAAAGATCAGGCAAAAAGCAAGTATGAAGACGTATCCGAAAAAGTGAAGGATCAGTACGGTAATATCTCTTCTACTTTCAAAGAAACAGCTAATAATGTAGCAGGTACCGTGAAAGACGGATATGATAAATATAAAGATCAGATCGTTTCTAAAACTACAGACGTAGTAAAAGATGTAGAAGCAGGATTGAATGATCTAAAAAAATAAATAATTTATTTTTTAGGTAAATTATGGAAGGAACTTTGTACAAGAAAGTTCCTTTTTTTGTAACTTTAAATAAAAACAATGATTGAAACTATAAAAGAATATGCTTCCAAGAGAATAGATCTGCTGAAAATTGAAGCCACAGAAAAGTCTTCACTGTCAGCGGGAATGATTACCTACTTTGTCGTATTATTGGTTACCTTCACTTTTTTTCTCATCCTTTTCAACTTCGGGATTGCATTTCTGATAGGAAGAGCACTTGGTGATCATTCCTACGGATTTTTAGTTGTCGCTGCATTTTATCTTCTGATGATGATTTTTATCCTTGTATTTAAGAAGAAAATCGTAAATTATGTAGCAGATCAGGTTATTAAATTTTTAAATCATTAAGCTATGGGCAGAAAGTATGAAAGTTTAGAAGAGCTAAGGAGAAAGAAAAACTTACTAAAAAGTGAAATTAGTGATTTAGAAAGCCTCCTTACGTTCAAAAATACGAAAGAGAGTTTAAGCGCTTTTACCAATGGCTTTACCGATGATTACCTGCAGGAACAGGTTGATGAAAATGGTGAAGAAAAAATCGTTCTCAGAAAAGATGTTATTGTGAAGCAGCTTACTTCAGAGATGAAGGATACATTTATCAATAAAAATACGGCTAAAGAACTGGCGGGATCTGCTCTCAAGAGCTCAGGAGCAGTTGACACTCTTGTCAGACTAGGAATTACTGCATTAATAGGTAATTTTGCCAAGAAGAATATGAAAAGTTCCAACTGGAAGAAAAAACTGGTGGGCGCGGTTCTGATTTATCTTGCTCCTGTTGCCTTAAAGTTTCTTCGAAAGAAATTAGAAACTTATCAGAAAAATAAAAGTGTTTCGAGTATGGAACAGCTTATATGAACTGGAGACTGGAGGTCAGATGAATAAAGTATCATTTAATTGCTGACTTCCAGTCTCTCTTTTTCTCAGGAATATAATTGTCCTAAAATAATTCCCGCGGCCATCGACACATTGAGACTTTCTGTAGACTGTGCCTTTCCAAATCGTGGGATGCTGATGCTTTTGTGAAGTAATTTTTCAGTTTCAGGCCGCATTCCGTTGCCCTCATTTCCCAGAATCAGATTTAATTTTTCAGGCTTATCGAAGGAATAAAGATTTTCCCCTTCCATATCGGTTCCGATATTGATATTGTCCGTGTTGGAGAGATAATCGACAAGATCTGTATACACAATGTTCACCCGGGTAAAAGATCCCATCGTTGCCTGAATAACTTTAGGATTATAAAAATCGACGGTATCTTCGCTGCAGATGATCTGTTCAATACCGAACCAGTCTGCAAGTCTTATGATCGTGCCCAGGTTACCCGGATCCTGAATCCCGTCTAATACCAGCTGCACTTCTCTGTCTTCCAGTTTTTTCTCCTCATTAAGATAACAGATCGCTATTGAATCCTTCGGCGTTTTAAGGAAACTTATTTTTCTGAGCTCATTTTCAGAGATATGAGTAACAGGCGTATCTGTGCGGTCCAGTTTTTGCGGATCGGTAGATAAAATTTCTTTAATTTTAAAGTTAGATTTAAAAAGTTCGGAAATGATTTTATTACCTTCAACCAAAAACAAATTGTATTTTTGTCTGAACTTCTTTTTATCTAAAGACTGTAAAATTTTTATTGTATGAGCTGTAAGCATTATAAGAATTCTCCTCAAAAATATTATAAAATTATTTCATTTGCAACATTTGTTAGTCTCCTTTATGCTTGCAGTACAACTAAAAAAGTTCCGGATGGTGAGTTTCTGCTGACTTCCAATACCTTTGAATTTGAAGATAAAAAACAGCCATTTGACAGTGAGTTAAAAGGTTATGCCCAGCAAAAACCCAATAAAAAGCAGTTACTTTTCATGCCGTTGAGTCTCTGGCTGTACAATGCTGCCAACCCAAAATATGATACGATTCTTAATGAATATATGACCTATCCGGGCGAAATGAGAAATCAGAAATTAAGAGATTCCCTGTTTCTGAAATACAATATGAAAAGCAGTGTCGGCAAAAGCCTGTTCCTCGACAGACTTTATCATAGCTGGGGTTCTCCTCCTGTCATCCTGGATCAGACAAAAACTGAAAAAGGAGCCGAATCCATAGAAAAAAGATTAACATACAGAGGATACTGGGATGCAGAGGTAAAATTTGAGCACAAGCTTGATTCTGCAGCTAAAAAGGCTGCCGTCAATTATTTTATTACCCACAATGATCCCACGATCATTAAAGAATATTATTATAATATTACCGATCCTACCGTTAAAAACCTCTATCAGCAGAAGATACATGAAAGTCTTATACGATCCGGTAAAATTCTTGATCAGACGGTTCTCGAAAAAGAGGTGACCAGGATCAACGATCAGATGCGGGAGTTCGGGTATTATAAATTCAACAGTCTCGGAGATGAAATTTATTTTGTCGCAGATTCTTTAAAAAGCAGAAAGCAGGTTCCCCTGACTCTGGAAATACACCGTGATTCTACAGACTCACCATATAAGAGGGCAACTATCGGTAATATAGATGTTGCGATCGTTGATGATATGGCCGATTTCCCCAGAAAAACCAGAAGAGACAGCTTAAGGGGAATTAATTTTCACAAGATGAACGATAAATATAAAACACGCTCATTGTGGAGGGCTGTTATCGTTGGGAACAAGCAGGTTTATGATCAGAAAAAACTGGACCTTACCAAAAGAAATCTTTTATCGATGAACAATTTCAGTATTCTGAAAGCGAAGGATTCCTTAAGAAGGGGCGGCGGAACCGCTCCCAATGACAGTATCGTAGATGTAATGTATGTGTTAAAACCACTTCCGAAATATGAATTAAAGGTAGGAACTGATGTAAACTATTCGCAACTGTTGAATCTCGGTGTATCACCTTCTATTGACATTACAACAAGAAATGTTTTTAATGGTGCCGAAAACCTTTCTACCAGCCTTGCAGGAACTTTCGGTTCGATTCGAAGCACCAAGGATATCAGTAAAAGAGTTTTAGCCTACGAAATATCGGCCCAGGCGTCTCTGAACTTTCCAAGACTGCTGTTGCCGTTTGATTACTATAAATGGCTTCCGAAAAGATACAGCCCGACTTCGTCTATTGTCCTGGGAGCGTCGGTTCAGAACAATATCGGCTTGGGAAGAGTAAATTTCAATACCGGCTTAAACTATATGGCCACGGTCAATGATAAAGTTTCTCACCGGCTTACCCTTTTTAATAGCCAGCTGAGTTTAACGAAAAATAAAGCGGCCTACTACGATTATTTCCCTAATGACAACAGTATCAGAGAGGAGATGTTTAATGATTATTTCGTCACTCATCCTGTCATAAAGCAGGATTTTGAGGCAGGCATATTTTCCATAGATCAGGTTTCCGAATTGATCATCCGTGACCAGGACTATATTCAGAATCTGGATCAGCAGGGTAAGGATCTTTACAGCGCTTTTGCCGGAACATTGATCAATAAGGAGAGACAGACGCAGGATGTGATTATTTCTTCGATGATTTATAATTTTGTTTATAACGAAATCGGAAACAAAGACTATCCGAATGCCTTTTATTTCAACGGAAAAATAGAATTAGCGGGTAACATTCTGAGTATTTTCAATCAAAAAAGAGATGACGGAGGCGGTATCTTTACCAGTCCCCAGAGAACCATTTTCGGGATTCCTTATGCCCAGTTTGTCAAGTTTGATATCGATGTAAGAAAATATTTTAAAATGAACAGAAATACGTTGGTGCTCCGTCAGTTTGTCGGCGTTGGTGTTCCGTACGGGAACTCCTCTACCATGCCTGTTATCAGATCTTATTTTAACGGAGGATCCAATGATATCAGAGCCTGGGTTGCTTTTGGCGGTTTGGGGCCTGCGGATTCTCAGGTGGATGAAAGAGTTAGGACCTATATGACAGAGAACGTTAAATTAACCACCAATATCGAATACCGGATGCCGATTACGGATATGTACGAGGCAGCTGTTTTTACGGATATCGGTAACACATGGAGTCTGAAAAACTATAACAACAGCTATAATGATGAATTTAAATTCAATAAATTTTTAGGGCAGGTCGGTGTCGGCAGTGGGTTTGGTTTAAGGGTAAATGTAGCTTATATCACCCTAAGACTGGATCTGGCGTATAAAATATATGATCCGAATAAGCCGGACGGTGAAAAATGGAGACTGAAAAGTTTTCAGCCTTTCAAACCTACATTAAATATCGCCTTCGGATATCCTTTCTAATCCGGAGAAATACCCAATGTAAAATATACTACAGCAGCCACTCTGGCGAGAACTTCCCTGAATTGGTTTCTGTAGTAGCTTTCTGCCTTGGAAACGTCCTGAGCATCGAAACCCAGTGCATTCATATTGTTATTCCGTGCAAAAAACAGGGCTCGTAAATTATGAAACCCCTGCGAGACGATGATCACGTCATCTTTCTTATAAACATCCTTACAGCGAAGAATACTTTTGTAAGTATTGAAACCTTTGGGATCTTCTATGATAATGTCTGCGGGAACACCTTCCTGATAAACCAGATAAGTCTTCATCGCTGCCGGCTCATTATATCCCTTGCTTTTTTCACCGCTTACGATAATCTTTCTTATTTTTCCGTGATGATAAAGTAAGGCTGCAGCATCCATCCTTTTGGTAAAATATGGGTTGGAAAGCCCGGATCTCATTTTTGGGGAGGTACCCAGTACCAACGCTATTTCCCGGGGTGGTATTTTTGAAATCTTCGTGTAGGTTCTTCCTCCGGTGAGGGCAAAAACCCATGCATTGGCAAGGCATATTAACAGTATACCAATTTCTACCGATATCAGGCCAAGATTAAATATGTTCTTAAGAATTTTCAACTCAGATCAAAGTTAAGCTTTATTTTTTTGCTTTTCGCAATCGACATACAAGCTAAAATATGTCCTTTCTGTTCCTCACCTTCCGTTAAGTATTCATTTTCAAGTAACTCCACCTCACCTTCTTCAAGAATACATTCACAACTTCCGCAAATTCCCGATTTGCATGAATACGGAACAGGAAATTTCTGAACTAACAATTGCTGGAGAATTTTTTCCGTATTATCCGGTAACGCTGTATGATACTGCATTCCCGATATCCGGAAATCCATTTCAACATTCTCAATTAACGGAAATTCTTTTTCAATAGGATAAATATCGTCATTAAATTCTTCGAACAGTTCAAAATGAATATTTTTTTTCGGGATGCCATGGTGATAACATGCGTTGGCAAGGCTTTTAATCATCTCCCCTTTTCCACAGATCAGCACTTCATCCACGGCGTCCCAAATGGTAGACTCTTCATCGGTATCATCAATATGAAGAATCTGATTAATGATTAAATTTAACTTTTTCTCATCCAGCCTTCCGTAAAAGAAATGATTGAAGGTCTTCTCCTGTGAAAAGAAATAAAAAATCTGCAACCGGTCACCATACATCCGGACCAGCTGATCCAAAGTTTCTTTGTAGACAAGATCTTCGGAACTTTTATTCCCGAAAAATAAAAATAACCTTGTCCGGGGCTCATTATGAAGAATATTTTTAAAGTGGCTTAAAACAGGAGTAATTCCTATGCCGGCGGCAAATCCTACAATCGTCCGGAATTCATGAGGCTTTGCTACCAAAGTAAACCTTCCGGCCGGTTCGCTTACCAGCAGCATATCTCCAGCTCCGTAATTCCTGAATAATTGTGCAGCCGCGCCGTCGGCAGAACTGATCTTTATTCCTAATGTTATTTTTTTCTCATAGGGAGCCGAAGTCATCGAGTAATCCTTAATGACCTGCTCACCATGCGACTTAAATTTTATACTGACAAACTGCCCTGCTTCAAACTGAAATGTATTCTCTAAATTCCCAGGAATCTCAAGTTCCAGGGAAAAAGTATTTTTGGTCAGTTCTTCCTTTTTCGTTATTTTTAACCAGTGAAACTGCGTAAGTTTCCCTTTATAGATTTGTTGTTCCATAACTTCAATTCAAAAATAGATAAAAAATAATTATGAATAAGATAATTTTATCCACGTTTGTTGTATTTGCACTCTCAAGCTGTAAAAAGGAAAGTCCCAAAACTGAAGACCTGAATGCTGCAACGGATTCCGTTTCAGTAGCCGAACCTGTCAGTACTCCTGCAGCTTTAAAAATAGTAACACCTCAGCAAACTTCTGAATTTTTGGGTAAAAAGAATGATACGCTGTATGTAACCAACTTTTTTGCTACCTGGTGTGGCCCGTGTGTAAAGGAAATTCCGCATTTTAAAAATAAAATTCAGGAACTTAATGGCAAACCTGTAAAAATTACATTTGTAAGCCTTGATAATAAAGATGTCTGGAATACAGATGTTCCGAAGTTCACAGATGAGCAGGGAATCCGTAATAATACGGTTATACTGGATGGGGATCTGTTGGATGGAAAATTCTTTTCCACCCATTTCAAAGAATGGACCGGCAGTGCCATTCCTTTTACCTTCATGAGAAAAGGCGATAAAACTGACGAAACTTTGGGAATGATCAGTGAAGAACAGCTTAATGAGAAAATTAATTCCCTTTTAAAATAAACTTGAGACTATTGTATGTCGAATAGGTTTAAAATCCTGTGTCTGGTTTTATTGATCACTATTGTACTGACTGCGGTGATCAACCTGAACACAGGATTTTTGAGTTTGAATTTTTACGATTTTTTTCAGGATTCTTCCAACAGCCAGATTGCTGAAATCCGTATCAACCGGGTGTTGGTCATGATGTTGGCCGGAATTTCAATTCCCACGTCAGGTTTTCTGATGCAGGAATATTTTCAGAACCCTTTAGCCGGGCCCGATATTTTAGGAATTACTTCCGTTGCCAGTTTATCTGTTGCATTTTACATCTTCTTCTCCCATGACGTTTTGCTTCCGGATTTTCTTCAGAACAGCTTTTTAAGCTTATCCGCCATTGTCGGAAGTTTAGCGTTGATGTTGGTGTTGTTATCGATGTCCAATAAATTCCAGGACAAATCCTACTTAATTATTTTCGGTTTTCTGGTTTCAGCTTTTGCGGGAGCTATCGTTTCACTGCTGCAGTTTTACGCGGAGAATCAAAGTTTAAAAAACTATATTTTATGGTCTTTCGGAGCCAATAATATGGTGTCCCGAAACCAGATTTATGTATTGGCATTACTGGTACTGTCCGGATCATTAATCTGTTTCAGAAGCATAAAACCGTTGATCGGTAATTCACTTGGAAGTTCCTATGCACAGAGTTTAGGAGTTAATTTAAACCAGTTAAAGCTTCTGATTATTGTAGCCTCTTCCCTGCTTTCTGCATCGGTAACGGCTTTTTTAGGACCTGTTTTATTTATTGGAATTATTGTTCCTCATTTTTGCCGTTTGATCTATAATCCTGCAAAACTCTGGCAGCAATGGATTTTAAATATGTTTTTAGGAATGCTGATGATGCTTCTCTTCTCAATTATAGCGGAAAAATCTCAGATTCCTCTGAATGTGATAAGTTCAGTATTTGGAATTCCTGTAATTTTGATGATGCTGTTGAAACAAAATAAAGCATAGTTATTGGCTCGCAAAGGCATAAAGTTATTCTTTAAGCTTACGTTCTGAGGCACATGGATTTTATCTTTGATAAAATGTATAACCTGTATTTTTAAAAGAAAGTCAACGAAAGATTATATGAAAAATACAGAATACAAATGACAGAAAACGAATGATCAAAGATTGTCTTTGAGACTGGGCTTTCAGATTAGATCAGCATTTAAATTTGACGGATATAATCGCGAAAACCAAATGTACATAAATTAGAAACCAAATGCCCAAAAAATCACTTACACTACTAAAATTTAAAAGCGTCCAAATTGATGCTTTTTTTATTTTTAACCACGGTTTAAAAGCTATTGAAACAGTAATAAAAAAAATTTCCAAACTACATTACGGTTATCCGTAACGAATAAATAAATCTTTGCTATAAATATGCAAATGTAAATTATGTAAAGTTTCATGGCTTTTATATAAAATACAGGTGTTTAATATTAATACATTTATCAAACCAAAAAATTAATGTAATGAAAAAAATCATTTTGTTAGCAACCGTTTGTGTTGCTGGATTAGTAAGCGCAAAGAGTGCCGAAGTTAAAACAGAAACAAAAGAAGTTAGAGTTGTTTCCAAAGCAAAGTATCATCCAATCACTATTACTTCATCATGTGGCTACACTCAAGTAATTGAAATTACTGCACAAGATGACCCACAATGCTGGCTGGTTGATGCTCAGCAAATGGAAGATGATTGCTCAGCACCTTTTACTAATCCTATTATGGCAGGAATGTGGCCATAAACCAACAACTAAAATTTCACGATGCGTAAATACTTTTTAATTTTATTATTGCTTTTCTTTGGATTTGTTTATTCTCAAAAAAATGACAGTTCAATGTCTGATATAGAAGTTCAGTATGAATATTATTTTGTTAGAGATACAACAGATACAGACCCCACTCACAGGTTAAAAGAACTTATGATATTGGATTTTAACCCTAATTCATCGATATATTACAGTCAGCAGTATATGGCTGTGAAAAAGGTTTTTGATCAGGCGTCAATTGATGCCATGAACAATAAAAATGTTAATATTAACACTGGTGATCTACCTAAATATAAAATTGGTTATACAGTGTATAGAAAAGGTTCACAGATATTTGTGACAGCAAACATAAATAAAGATTTTTTCACATTTGAGAATAATTATTTAAATTGGGACACTAATTATACGGATGTTAAAACCATACTTGGATATAAGTGCAATAAAGCCACAACAAAATTTAATAACAGAATTTATACAGCTTGGTACACAAAGGACATTCCAATATCTGAGGGGCCGTATAGGTTCAAAGGTTTAACAGGTTTAATATTAGAAGTCAACGACGAAAAAAGTTATCATGCTTTCAAAGCAATAGGCCTTGAAAAGAAAAAAATTGAAATCAAACCTTTGCAAAAGGGAGTTCCAGCCACAAGGGAACAATATTTAAAAAAGAGAGAAGAATTTAAAAGCAATCCGTATCCTGAAAGGAAAAATCTCCCTAAAGACACAAGGGATAAAATGATTGAGGCATTTAAAAAAGATAATAATTCAATCGAAAGCTAAAAATGAATCCGTCTCACAACTGAGGCGGATTTTTTTGTATATGATTGTAAGAATTTGTAAATTTATGTTTGATAATCAGATAGTTGTTTATGAATTTCAAGCATTATAATCAGAACCAGACCGTGTTGTTTCCCTACAGTTTTGATGATTTGATTCCTGAGAATCATCCGGTACGGGTTGTAAACGGCATTTTGGAAAGAATAAATATGGCTCCGCTTCTAAAAGCGTACAGCAAGGAAGGCAATCCGAGCTATCATCCTGTCATGATGCTTAAAGTGATGGTTTATGCCTATATGAACAATGTGTACTCGTCACGGAAAATAGAAAAAGCCCTTCGGGAGAACATCAATTTAATGTGGCTCTCCAATATGAGCATTGTAGATCATAATACCATTAACCGTTTCCGTACCAACAAGCTGGAAGCTGCCTTTAAGAATATCTTTTCGCAGGTTGTTTTGCTTTTGGCAGAAGAAGGCCTGATAAGCCTGAGGCAGGCTTTTGTGGACGGGACCAAAATCGAAGCCCAGGCTAACCGCTATACTTTCGTCTGGGCCAATTCCATTAAAACCAATAAGGAGAAGATGCTCGGTCAGCTGGAAGAGCTCTGGAAGTACGCCCAAAGTGTTGCCCAGGAAGAGGATAAAGATCCTGAGTCCCCTGAATTTAAAGAAATCAGCAAAGAAAAAATCCGGCAGACGGTAGAGAACATCAATGCCAAATTAAAAGGCAGGGGAACTAAGACCGATTCTGATAAAAAGGCCAGGGCCAAGCTGAATTACATGAGAAATAATTTTGAGAAAAACCTTGACAAATACCAGGCGCAGGAAGCAATTCTGGCAGAAAGGAATTCTTACAGCAAGACCGACCCTGATGCTACCTTTATGCGGATGAAGGATGACCATATGCAGAACGGCCAGCTTAAAGCCGCTTATAATGCGTAGATCTCCACGGAGAATCAATTCATTTTAAACTATACGGTTCATCAGCACACCAATGACTTCAACACATTAAAAGGCCACCTTGAGAATTTTGAAAGGTTATACGGAAAAGAAAAGATGGCTGATCTGAAAGAGCTCACTGCCGATGCAGGTTATGGAAGCGAAGAGAACTACGAACTATTGGAGGGAAAAAACATGACCCCGTATGTAAAGTACAATACTTTTGATAAGGAACAGGATGCCTATTATCAGGCTAAACACAAAACTTTCAGTAAAGAAAACCTGCATTACAATGCTGAAGAGGATTTTTATGTCTGTCCAATGGGGCAGAGAATGGAAAAGACACATGAGAGCACCAGGACAACAAAAACCGGCTGTGTTCAGAAACTCTCGCATTACCAGGCAAGGAACTGTAACGGATGCCCGATAAGAGGCGTCTGTCACGGATCTAAGGAAAACCGCAGCGTGGAAAGGAATCATCATCTGGAACAGTACAAAGAAAAAATACGAAAACTTCTAACCAGTCAGGAAGGCATCAAAAAACGAAAACAACGATCGGTTGAAGTAGAACCTGTGTTTGCACATCTGAAACATTGTAATGGATTTAAGCGTTTTACCCTAAAAGGCCTTAAAAAAGTAGAACTGGAGTTCGGATTACATGCTTTAGCACACAATTTAAGAAAGAGAGTTGCCTGAAAGGACAACTTTTTCCTTTGTTAATAACAAATTAAAAATTTATCCAAACGATGCCTGAATAGAATTAAAATATATAATAATCTTATTTGTAAGTCAGATACTTTGGATAGAAGTGATTATCCCAATATAAGTATTGATCCAAGTTTTATAAAGGAAGTATGGGAGCTTAAAGGAGCTTTCAAATTTGATTTTCCCGACCCGTCTAACTTATTCAAAAGAATTGATGATCTTGAAGCTAATTATCAGCAATTGTTCTCTTTATTATCCCAAAACAAGTTAAAAAACCAGTAATATTTTATAATTTATTGAAAATCAATGTTTTGTACATTTACATAGTCTTTATTTTGGGTATTTTGGGGTGTTATTCTAAAGGAAAACAGTGTTTTTATATCTATTTTGGTATATTTTGATGTAACTTAAAGGACGTTTTAAGACCTAAAAAGTACATCCATTAGTACACCCATTGGTACACCCATTTTAGAAATTAAGCTATTTTTAGCCAATTTTACAGGACTAATTTTGTTAAACTTTAATTGTATTTCATTGGAAACGGATAACGATTTTTAAAGCCTCAAATCCTTTATTTTAAGGGTGTTTAAGTATTTATGGTAATTGATTTACCTATATAAAAGAAAAAGCCCCTTTAAGGGCTGTAAATTGTAATTAAAGAATGTTTAAACAGTAATTAAATGGTATTTATTGGGCATTTCGTACTAATTCTTAATTTAGAGCTTTTTATTAAGAAAACCTTTATTAATAGGACTTTTCAGCCTTTTTTAGCCTTTTATTTTTGGCCTTTTTGTTTTAATGCCCATACGGAGTCAAATTCTTTGTGCCTAAAATAGTATTTTTGTAAACGAACTTTGCGACTTTGCGAAAACCCAACAGAATGCACCTACAAATTAACCAAGCAAATATCGGTCACAACCAAGTCTTGATTTCAAATACAACTGCCAATTTGAATTTAGGAGAGGTATGCCTATTGATTGGTAACAATGGTGTCGGGAAAACTACTTTAATTAAATCTATCTTACATCAGATTCCTCTTTTAGGCGGAGAAATTTCTATCAATAAAAAAAACATAAAAAACCTCTCTGTTAAAGAAATTGCAGAAAATATCGCGGTTGTATTTTCAAAGTCGGTTATCCCACAGAACCATACGGTCGAAGATCTTATTTCTCTTGGAAAATATATTTACTATCCTTTTTATTTTGAGCTTAAAAAAGAGGACAGAGAAGAGGTTTCCGGGATTATTACCGAACTGGATCTGGACCGGTACAAACATACTTTATTGAGAAATCTTTCAGACGGCAATCTTCAGAAAGCGTTTATTGGCAGGGCATTAACTCAGAATTCCCCTATTATTATTCTGGACGAACCAACGACGCATCTGGACGAAAGAAATAAAATCATCATTCTTAAAACACTCAGAAAACTGGCACGTGAACAAAATAAACTGATCCTCTTTTCATCGCACGACTGGCGCCTGGCGAAAGAATTTGCCGATAAGATATGGTATATAAAAGACAGCGGTTTATATTCGGGAATGGTTGAGGACATTTTATTACGACATGAAGAGCTGACCAGTGCTTCTGTATTTGAGATCAATGCCAACTTTGTAGCACCACAAATCAGTGCACCGGAATTTTATAAGGAAATGCTATATTCTCTGCTTCAGAAAAATTTCCAGAAAGACCTTTCCGGTCTGCATTTTGAATATTACGATAAGAGTTGGGTAATTTCCGGCGATTCATTAAGACATCAATGTGAATCTTTCGAAGAAATAGCTAATTTCGTTAAAACCATTTATTAATACCGCTTTTTACTTAGCAAGTTTACATACTATGCATGCATAGTATTATGCTAATCATACAATTTAACCTGTTTGTTTTCAGATTATTAACAAATTTTAACGTTAATAAATACTATGCATGCATAATATTTGCTACATTTGGATTAAACCATTTCAACGAAAATGATGGATAATAATAAAGACAAAATAGAAAATGTAGATCTGATTTTAAAACAGACGTGGCTGGCTGTTTCTAAAATGTACACTGATCTTGCCCAGGAGCATGATTCTACAGCCGTTCAGGCGCTTACCCTCCTTAAAATTGATCCTAAAGAAGGAACACGCAGCACTAATTTAGGCCCTAAAATGGCTATTGAACCGACTTCTCTTACAAGAATTATTAAGCTTTTAGAGGATAACGGATACATTTATAAAGAAAAAACAACCACGGACAAACGGGAGGTGATCATCAAGCTTACCGACAAAGGACTGAATTCCAGGAATATGTCTAAAGAAGTGGTCGTTAATTTCAACAAAAGGGTTATGGATAAAATTGCTCCTGAAAAGCTTGAAACATTCAAGGAGGTCATGTGCGAAATTATGAAGATCGCCACTGATTTGAACAACAAAAAATAATATAAAAAATCAATAAATCAAATGAAAAGAAGAATCAAACACGTAACGGTTCTTGGTTCAGGAATTATGGGAAGCGGTATCGCAGCGCATTTTGCCAATATCGGCGTCGAAGTGTTGCTTTTGGACATCGTACCCTTTGAACTGACGGAAGGAGAGCAGAAAAATGGTCTGACCAGGGATGATAAAGCGGTAAGAAACAGAATTGCTTCTGAAAACTTTGAAAAACTCAAAAAAGCAAGTCCTGCGCTACTCTACTCTCCGAAATTCGCAGATAGAATCAAAGTTGGAAATTTTGATGATGATTTACCAAAAATAAAAAATACAGACTGGATTATTGAGGTGGTGGTTGAAAGACTGGACATCAAAAAATCGGTTTACGAAAAAATCGAACAGTTCAGGAAGCCGGGAACTTTAGTGTCTTCCAACACTTCAGGAATCCCGATCAATATGCTGGTAGAAGGAAGAAGCGATGATTTCAGGCATTATTTTGCAGGAACCCATTTCTTTAATCCTGTAAGATATCTTCCTCTCTTAGAGATTATACCAACCAATGATACTGCTCCCGAAGTAATTGATTTTTACATGAATTACGGAGCCAAATTCTTAGGTAAAACCACTGTTTTAGCAAAGGACACCCCTGCATTTATCGCTAACAGAATAGGAGTTTTCTCTATGATGGACTTACTTCACAACGTTCAGAAATTAGGGCTTACCGTTTCTGAAGTGGATAAATTAACGGGCCCGGTGATCGGCCGCCCGAAATCAGCAACATTCAGAACAGCGGATGTTGTAGGTCTTGATACTCTGGTAATGGTAGCCAATGGGGTTCACCAGAGCGGTTTTGAAGCTAACGATTTCAATAATGTTTTTGCCCTTCCCGACTACATCCAGAAAATGGTTGATAATAAATGGTTAGGTTCAAAAACGGAACAGGGTTTCTATAAAAAAATAAAAAATTCGGAAGGAAAATCAGAAATTCACGGACTTAATCTTGATACCCTTGAATATGAGCTTCAGGGAAAATCTTCTTTCCCCACTTTAGAATTAACAAAGAGTATTGATAAGCCGATTGACCGGTTTAAAGTACTGATCGGCGGAAAAGATAAAGCAGGAGAACTGTACAGAAAATCGTTCGGCGCACTGTTCGCATATGTTTCGCATAAAGTACCGGAAATTTCCGATGAAGTTTACAAAATTGATGATGCGATGAGAGCAGGTTTCGGCTGGGAAAACGGCCCGTTTGAAATCTGGGATGCCGTCGGTATTCAGAAAGGTATTGAATTAGCCACAGATGCAGGATATGAAGTTTCAGACTGGGTTAAAAATGTGGAGACCTTCTATAAGGTTAATGACGAAGGACAAAGCATCTATGTAGATAAAAATTCAGGTGACTATAATAAAATTCCCGGACAGGATTCTTTCATCATTTTAGACAATATCAGAAAAAATAAAACGCTCTGGAGCAACTCCGGTGCTGCTATTGAAGATCTTGGCGACGGAATTATCAACTTTGAAATCCGTTCTAAAATGAACTCTCTAGGAGGTGAAGTTTTAGACGGGTTAAACAGAGCAATCGATTTGGCTGAAAAAGAATATGACGGATTGGTCATTGGAAATCAAGGCACGAATTTCTCTGTAGGTGCCAATTTAGCAATGATCTTAATGATGGCGATTGAGCAGGACTGGGATGACTTGAATATGGCCATTGCCTATTTCCAGAAATCAATGATGAGGGTTCGCTATTCTTCTATCCCCGTGGTGGTTGCACCTCACGGCATGACCCTTGGCGGTGGTTGTGAAATGACCATGCACGCGGACCGGGTGGTTGCCGCAGCAGAAACCTACATCGGATTGGTAGAAACCGGAGTCGGAGTAATTCCTGGCGGCGGCGGAACAAAAGAACTGACCTTAAGAACTTCAAGAGAATTCCACAGTGATGATGTAAAAAACAACAGACTTCGTGAAGCTTTTATGAATATCGCCATGGGAAAAGTGGCCACTTCTGCCTACGAAGCTTATGATATGGGAATCCTTGAAAAAGGAAAAGATATTGTTGCTGTCGATAAAAGAACACAGATTAAAACAGCAAAGATGTTGGCCATAAGTCTGGCAGAACATGGTTACACCCAACCGATCGAACAGAAGGTGAAAGTCTTAGGTAAAGATGCCTTAGGAATGTTTTACGTAGGTACCGACCAGATGCTGACCGGGAAATACATTTCTGAACACGACAAAAAAATTGCTGACAAATTAGCCAACGTCATGGTTGGAGGCAACCTTTCCGAACCGACAGTCGTAACTGAACAATATCTCCTGAACCTCGAAAGAGAGACATTCTTACAGCTTTGCGGAGAGCGAAAAACGCTGGAGAGAATTCAGTACATGTTGCAGAATGGAAAACCTTTGAGAAATTAATTTGTACAATGTCGGATGTAAAATGTAAAAAGTATTGACATGCATAATTTTAGGGAACTGGAAGTTTGGAAAAAGTCGATTTTGCTTTGTAAGCAGTATTATATTATTTCTAAAAACTTTCCCAAGGATGAATTATTGGGACTGACTTCACAGTCAAGAAGGAGTCTTTATTCAATTTCTTCAAATATTGCAGAAGGAGCAGGAAGAGATACCAATCCTCAATTTTGTCAATTTTTAAACATTGCATTAGGTTCGTCTTTTGAATTTGAAACGCAGATTATAATAGCGTCCGATCTCGAATTCATTAAAAAAGAAGATTTTGACTCACTAATGACAGAAATCAGACATGTTCAAAACATGATTATCAAACTAAAACAAAATTACTCTAAATAACGTACACTGTACATTTTACATTGTACATAATACATTTTACATAAATGAAAACAGCATATATAGTAAAAGGATTCAGAACGGCCGTCGGAAAAGCTCCGAAGGGAAGTTTAAGATTCACAAGACCAGATGTAATGGCAGCCACCGTGATTGAAAAATTAATGGCTGAACTTCCGCAACTGGATAAAAACAGGATCGATGACCTCATCGTTGGGAATGCGATGCCGGAAGCAGAACAGGGCTTAAATGTAGCCCGTTTAATTTCCCTGATGGGATTGAATACCGATAAAGTTCCCGGAGTTACGGTTAACAGATACTGCGCATCCGGAAGTGAGGCGATTGCGATCGCTTCTGCAAAAATTCAGGCCGGAATGGCGGATTGTATCATTGCAGGAGGAACAGAATCGATGTCCTACATTCCGATGGGTGGTTACAAACCGGTTCCTGAAACCGATATTGCAAAAACCAACCCTGATTATTACTGGGGAATGGGTTACACGGCGGAAGAAGTAGCCAAACAATACAACATCACAAGAGAAGAACAGGATCAGTTTGCTTTTGAATCTCATACGAAAGCCTTAAAAGCGAATCAGGAAGGTAGATTTGCCAGCCAGATCGTGCCAATTCCTGTAGAATACAACTTCCTGGATGAAAACCAGAAAATGCAGACTAAAAAGTTTGACTTTTCGGTAGATGAAGGTCCGAGAGCAGATACTTCTCTACAGGGTTTAGCCAAATTAAGACCTGTCTTCGCCAATGGGGGAAGCGTAACGGCCGGGAACTCTTCTCAAATGAGTGACGGTGCCGCATTCGTGATGGTGATGAGTGAAGAAATGGTTAAAGAATTAGGGCTTCAGCCTGAAGCAAGACTGGTCGCGTATGCAGCAGCGGGTCTTGAGCCACGAATTATGGGAATGGGACCTATTTATGCCATTCCGAAAGCCTTAAAACAGGCCGGTTTAGAATTAAAAGATATCGAATTGATCGAACTGAATGAAGCCTTCGCCTCACAATCAGTGGCCATCAAAAAAGAATTAAACTTAAATCCCGACATTTTAAATGTCAACGGAGGCGCCATCGCGCTGGGTCACCCGCTGGGATGCACCGGAACCAAATTAACCGTTCAGCTCCTTGACGAAATGCGAAAACGCGGAAACAGGTACGGAATGGTTTCCATGTGCGTGGGGACGGGCCAGGGAGCAGCGAGTATTTTTGAACTACTTTAATAATTATAGATTTTAAATTATAAATTTTAGATGAAATGAGTTTTAAGGAAGATAATCTGATCCAGATAAAAACATTTGACTTTGCACTGAAAATTATTAAATTTTATACTCAATGTAAAGCTCAAAATGAATTTATACTATCAAAACAGATTCTTCGTTGTGGCACTTCGATTGGAGCAAATGTTGAAGAAGGAATTGCGGCTCAGTCTAAGAAAGATTTTATCTCGAAACTTTCTATTGCAAACAAAGAAGCAAGAGAAACACGATATTGGTTAAGACTTTATCAATCTTCAGACTTGGTGCAGATTGATATTAATTCTTATTTAAAGGAAATTGAAAGTATAATTAATATTCTGACCAAGATCATTAAAACTTCATCTGAAAATTTATAACTGAAATCTAAATTTAAAATTTATAATCTAAAATTTAAAATAAACAACAATGAGCAATATATTGAAGGGAGGGGAATTCCTGATCAGAGAAATTCCTGCAAACGAAATTTTCAGTCTTGAAGAACTGAGCGAAGAACAGAAAATGCTTCGCGATTCTGCGAAAGAATTTATTGACAGAGAAGTAATCCCGCACCACGACCGTTTCGAAAAGAAAGATTATGCTTTAACGGAAGAGACCATGCGTAAATTGGGAGAAATGGGGCTGCTGGGAATCACAGTTCCTGAAGAGTACGGCGGTCTTGGAATGGGATTCGTGAGTACGATGCTGGCCTGTGATTACGTTTCAGGAGGAAACGGTTCACTGGCAACGGCGTATGGAGCGCATACCGGGATCGGAACCTTACCTACGCTGCTGTACGGAAGTGAAGAACTGAAAAAGAAATACCTTCCGGATTTAGCGACCGGAACAAAATTCGGGGCGTATTGCCTTACGGAGCCGGACGCAGGTTCTGATGCCAACTCCGGAAAAACGAGAGCAAAACTTTCTGAGGACGGAAAGCATTATATCATCAACGGACAGAAAATGTGGATCTCCAATGCAGGTTTTGCAGATACCTTCACACTGTTTGCCAAAATTGATGATGACAAAAACATCACAGGATTTGTCATCAACCGCTCAGAGCTTGAAAATCCTGAAAGCTTAACTTTCGGCGAAGAGGAGCATAAATTAGGGATCCGCTCTTCTTCCACGCGCCAGGTTTTCTTTAATGATATGAAGGTTCCTGTAGAAAACATGCTGGGTGAAAGAAATAATGGTTTTAAAATCGCTTTGAATGCCTTAAATGTCGGAAGAATTAAATTGGCGGCGGCTAACCTTGACGGGCAGAGAAGAATCCTGAATCACTCTATTCAATATTCCAATGAAAGAAAGCAGTTTGGTGTTTCTATTTCAACTTTCGGAGCGATCCGTAAGAAAATTGCTGAAATGGCAACCGGTGTTTTCGTAAGCGAAGCTGGATCTTACCGCCTGGCGAAAAATGTTGAAGATAAAATTGCAGAGCTGGTTGCCGGCGGAATGGATCACCAGCAGGCTGAATTAAAAGGCGTTGAAGAATTTGCTGTGGAAGCTTCTATTCTTAAAGTATTCGTTTCCGATCTTACTCAGAATACGGCAGATGAAGGAATCCAGATTTACGGGGGAATGGGATTCTCCGAAGACACCCCAATGGAAGCGGCATGGAGAGATGCGAGAATCGGAAGAATTTATGAAGGGACCAACGAAATCAACAGGCTGCTTGCGGTAGGAATGTTAATCAAAAGGGCTATGAAAGGAGAATTGGATTTATTATCTCCGGCCATGGCCGTCAGCAAAGAACTGATGGGCATTCCATCTTTTGAAGTTCCGGATTATTCTGAATTCATGAGCGAAGAAAAAGCGATTATCGCTAATCTTAAAAAGGTCTTCCTGATGGTTTCAGGAGCGGCTCTTCAGAAATATATGATGGATATCGAGAAGCAACAGCATTTATTACTGAATGCCTCTGAAATTCTGAACCAGATCTACATGGCAGAGTCTGCCGTTCTGAGAGCTGAAAAACACTTTTCAGCCGGTTCTGTGGAAGCGGCCATGGCTCAGCTGAACCTTTATAAAGCGATTGAAAAAATCATCAGTTCTGCTAAAGAAGGAATCGTTTCTTTTGCCGAAGGTGACGAACAGAGAATGATGCTTTCCGGACTAAGAAGATTTACAAAATATACGAATCATCCGAATGTAGTGGCACTGACTGAAAAGGTAGCCGCTCATTATATTGGAAAAGGAGCCTACTAGGCATCCTGTACATAAAATTGATTTCAGCGCCTCAAATGAGGCGCTTTTTTGTTGAAAAAGTTCACCAAGCTCAATCTCCAATCATCACAGAAACCTGAAATGATAACGATGAAAACAATTCACTATATAAACAGACCGGATGAATAAATGAAATAGGTATAAATACCATTAAACTGATAGGGAATCATACTCCGTTTGTTTTACCGGTGGATACATTCTACCTAAATATTATGTAAAATAAAATGAATAAAATGTCTTAAATCATGTGGCATTTTTTATTTTTGTAGTCTATTTCCCAGAAATGACAAAAGACGAATTACTGCACAGAGCAATAAAGATAGCCGATAAGGCGCACAAAGGTCAGACAGACAAATACCATGCTCCTTACATTGCTCACGTAATGAGAGTTATGGAATACGGTAAGACCATGGATGAGAAGATCGTCGGAGTCCTGCATGATGTCGTGGAAGATCATCCGGTGGAATTCAGTCTGGATTATCTGAGAGATCAGGGTTTTCCGGAGTATATTATCTTTGCCATCAGCTGTCTTACAAAATTTGATCCTGATGAAGAATATGATGATTTTGTCAGAAGAACCGAACGCTCTCCCCTTGCCGTTGCCGTTAAATTAAATGACCTCCGTGACAATATGGATCTGAGAAGGGTTAACCGGGAACTCACCCCAAAGGATCTTAAAAGATTCAATAAATACCTGAAAGCTTATCATTATCTTATCGAAAAATATTAAAAATGTGGCAGCTGCATTTTAGCCACCAATGCCTCAATTATCGGATAAGCACATCGCTTTTTATCTGTTGCAAATCTGATTATGCAGGATAAATTTGTCAAAGAATGCAAAATAATGAAGAGATTATCCGGCAATTTACAAGTATTTATTGAATTAGCTTGCGGTATCCCGATATAAGATAATTGATCCCTTATCATCTTATTACTTAATTTATAATTAACATTTTTACATTTCTATTAAGAATGTTAGTTTTATCTAATAAAAATCATATCTTTGGAGAGAAAAAAAGATAATCCCACTTAATTTAATGAATTAAGATAAATTTTAACACAACACAATGAAAAAATTCTTCCTTACTTTCCTGTATTCCTGCAAGTCATTAGTTATAATCGTTTACAAATCATTACCTTAGGATATATCAAAAGCAATATATTCTTAGACTTATCCGGACTTTTACTGCCCAGCTGTTTTTTTTAAGGACCAAAATCATCTGTTGCAGAATAGAATAAAACATAAAACAGATCAGACATTTCTTATTGTTTGAATCACAGTTTTGCTACCAGCCAATTAAAAATAATTTTAAACTTACTAAAAAACGAAAAAGATGAAACACAATCTATTTCTAATCGGAATTACAATGCTTTCTCTGACTGCCAATGCTCAGGTAGGAATTAGAACATCCTCACCTATGGCGACATTAGATATAATGGCAGAAAATAGAACAGGAAGTATGACCAATGTAGACGGATTTTTACTGCCAAGAGTAGACAGACAAAGAGCTCAGAGTATGATTTCCACCCCACTTTCTACGATAATTTATGTCAACAGTATTGCTACCGGCACAGCAACAGGGACTGCAGTCAATATTACCGATACAGGATATTATTATTTTAACGGCACGGTCTGGGAAAAACTAAATTCAGGGTTCTCAGCTTCTTCTTTTTCCGTAAACAGTACAGAAAGAACAGCATTCACAGTAAATGATGTGTCTGTTACTATGATTCCCGGAACTTCGCAATCTATTACGGTTCCAGTTGGCGGAAAGGCCTTGTTTATTAATTTCATGCTAGGAATAGACTATACTAGTAATCCAGCCGGATCAGGGGCAGGATATTATGAAGCCCGGTTGTATATCGACGGGGTACAGACAGATTGCTATCTTCGTACCCAGGAATATAAAAGCGGAGGGCTTAATGCACAATTTACATTAAGCACGGTAAAACCTTTAACAGCAGGAAATCACACATTAGATATCCGAATGACCAGAACAGCTAATAATGGCACAACCAGTGGGGCCAATATGACCTGTCGCCCGATTTCAATGTCTTTTAATGCCAGTTATATTAATTAATTATAAGTAAAAAAATGATGAAAACAATTATTATATCAATAGCTATTACCTTATTAGCTTTTTCAATGAAAATGAAAGCTCAGATTGGCATAAATACCAATACTCCTGCTTCTACTTTAGATATAACCGCAAAAAATGCGACGGGTACGACAACCAATGTAGACGGATTGCTGATACCCAGAGTAGACAGACAAAGAGCTCAAAGTATGACAGGGATTCCAATTTCAACTCTAGTTTATATCAATAACATTGCTACCGGTACAGCTGCCGGAATTGCTGTAAATATTACGAGTACAGGATACTATTACTTTAATGGCAGTGTCTGGAGCAAATTAAATGTGGGAGCATCTGCTTCTTCCAATTCAGTAAACAGCACTACAGGAGCGAATTTTAATGTAAATGACCTCTCTTCCACTATTGTTTCAGGAACTGCACAGAGTATTACTGTTCCTACCGGTGGAAAAGCACTTTTTATTAATTTCATGTTGGGGATAGACTATACTTCTGCTCCTGCAGGAGGAGGATTTGCTTTTTATGAAGCCAGGTTGTATATAGATGGTGCACCGACGGATTGTTATATGCGTGTGCAGGAAATATTGGAAGGAGGGAATGCACAATATACATTAAATACTGTAAAATCTTTAACAGCAGGAAATCACACATTAGACATCCGGATGACCAGAACAACTAATAATGGCACAACCAGTGGGGCCAATATGAACTGTAAACCCAATTCAATGTCTTTTAACGTCACTTATATCAATTAATTATAAAGAGAACATATCATGATAAAAATTATTGTAACTATAGTCATCATTACATTTGCTTTTTCACTGAAACTCAACGCGCAAGTTGGTATAAATACAGATGTGCCCAATTCAACTATGGATATCGTCGCAAAAAATACAACCGGTGCAAGCAGCAACGTAGATGGATTACTGGTACCCCGGGTAGACCGACAAAGAGCTCAAAGCATGACGGGCGTATCTGCTTCTACGCTAATTTATGTGAACAGCATTGCTACCGGGACAGCATCTGGGACGGCTGTAAATATTACGGATACAGGATATTATTATTTTAACGACAACGTCTGGGTAAAACTCAATACCGGGACTTCTATTTTCTCTTTATCCGTAGACAGTACCACAGGAGCGGACTTTAATGTCAATGATCTCGCGACTACTATCGTTCCGGGAACTTCCCAATCTGTTACAATACCTGCAGAAGGAAAAGCACTTTTCATTAATTTTATGTTAGGGATTGATTTCGTAGGAACGGCACCAGCAGGTTCGGGAGTAGGATTCTACGAATCAAGATTATATATAGACGGAACTGCTACTGACGCTTTTCTGCGTGTTCAGGAATATGGGCAGGGAGCATTAAGCACACAGTTTACTCTGAATACGGTAAAATCTTTAGCGGCTGGCCCACATACCTTAGATATACGAATGACCAGAACCAGTAACAACGGGACTACAAGCGGAGCTAATATGAATTGTCGCCCGATTTCAATGTCATTTAATGCAAGTTATATTAAATGATATTCCGACAACCCATTGAATATGACCTTTATATTGTATTGGCAAAAATTCAATAAGAATAAGCTATTACCGAAGTATATTATAAAATGCTTCAAATTTGGACTGTCCCCAAAAAGTTAGATCCCTTTTTGGGGCTTTTTAATTATATCATTGACTTTGTCTGTAATGATAAAACGGATTCTTCGATAGAAGATCAGACTGACCGTCATAGTAAAAAAAGCATGAAATGATTATTGGAGTCCTGTATGCATGAGATCATCCGGTGGAGTTCAGTCTGGATTATCTGTGAGATCAGGGTTTTCCGGAGTATATTATCTTTGCCATCAGCTGTCTTGCAAAATTTGATCCTGATGAAGGATATGATGATTTTGTCAGAAGAACCGAACGCTCTCCCCTTGCCGTTGCCGTTAAATTAAAGGACCTCCGTGACAATATGAATCTGAGAAGAGTTTACCTAAACTCGCTCCCAAGGATCTTAAAAGATTCAATAAATACCTGAAAGCTTATCATTATTTGATCGAAAAATATTAAAATGAGGCAGCTGCATTTTAGCCATAAACACGTCAATTAAGCTGTGTTCCTATATAAAATAATTCTCCTTTTAGCATCTTATTGTTGAATTTACAAATCATATTTTTATATTTTCTATTAAAAATGTGATTTATATTTAATAAAAATCATACCTTTGTACTGAAAAAATGATAATCCCACTTAATTCATCGAATTAAGGTAATTTTAACACAACACAATGAAAAAAAATTCTTCTTTACTCTCCTGTATTTACCGACAGGTCATTAGTTATAATCATCAATAACTCCTCAGGATATATCAAAAGCAATATATTCTCCAAACTTATCAGGACTTTTACTGTGCAGCTGTTTTTCTTTTAAGGACAAAAACCATCTGTTGCAGAATAAAATAAAATATAAAACAGATCAGACATTTCTCATTGTTTGAATCACAGTTTGTTACCAGCCTATTAAAAATAATTTAAACTCACTAAAAATGAAAAAGATGAAACACAATCTATTACTCATCGGACTTTTAATGTTCCCTTTAACAGTATTTGCCCAAGTAGGGATTAATACATCAACCCCTCAGAAAACGCTTCATGTTAACGGTTCTTTACAGGTGACCAATGAACTGAATGTAGGAGGAAATGCTTCAACGGCAGGAAATGCCGGTACCGCCGGACAGGTTTTAAAATCGAATGGTCCCGGCGTGGCTCCTACCTGGCAAACCATTGCCGGTGTTCCCAATGCTACAGGAACCGTTATTGCAGTGAACGGCCAGTTTGTAGTGGCTCAGGAAATAAGTGTGCAAATGACTGCTGATTTTGTTTCTAGCTCTGCTCCAAATGCTGTTGCAATAGGAAATCTCACCAATGAAATCATAGACAATGAGAATTTATTTGCCGGTACAGCAACAACTAATTCTTTTAAAGTGTCAAGTGATGGAACCTATGCGGTGACAATCAATGCACAACTCAGTACCGCAACAGGGACGGTACCTGTAGTTGGCATATGGGATGACACCAACAATAGCTGGGTGGCACGTGTTAATGATACAGTAGCTTCTACACTACAAACTTACACCCTGATCACTTCAATCCCAATGTTGGCTGCCAATACCTATTCATTTAGAGTAGCTCCTAATAGTGCAAGTGTTACTGTCAGAGCTTTCAGTTCCGGTAGTACAGGTACAGGGCCTATCACTCAAATGTCTGTAAAAAGATTAAAATAAAGAGAAAACAATAACAGTGTTAAACAATCTTCAGGTAAAGGCGGACCGTCAGGTTCGCCTTTGCTTTGTATTTTAAGACTTTCAGATCCTGTTAAACCAATGCTAATCTGCTCCCGGGAAATGATAACTTTTCGAAGAATCATCCGTACCATCAATATTGATGTTCAGCGCAAGATAGACAAAGTGAACATTTTTATTTCCCTTAGCTTCAAACTCTCTCTGCCACAGGTAACCTCCCAGAATACCGAAGTTTTCATCAATCTGGTATCCGAAGCCGCCGTACACCCTGTTTCTGGCAAAAGCAGGCTTGGTAGGAGTAACGACAAAAATTTCGTCATATACATTTGCAAACAGGGTACCCGGTTCTATCTTTTTGGCATTCAGGGGAACAGAAATATTTAAGCGGTAGCGGTAGCGCATTCTCTCGGAGTTCTTGTCGGTCTGCGGTTCGTGAAACCACGATTTTTCAATACGGAACCTGTTTTCAAATTTAACCACGCCTTTTTTGAAGTCGATGACATCCTGAAGCCATACACGAAATTCTTCCCTGCTGATCGCATGGTCTTTGTAGGTGGCATATCTTCCCAAACCGATAAAAGGTTTATGGTTTTTGGTGAGATTGTATCCCAATCCACCTTTTATTTCGTAATAATCAGGATAGGTGTACTCTTCAATGCCCCGCATCTGCCCTTCGGCATAAAGAAAAAATTTTGGATGAAACTTATAAGTGACGGTCAGTGCATTGAAGCTTGAAATATGTTCCTGCGCCTTAAGAAAACTAAGCGTAAAAAGTAAACTTATGCTTAATAAAAGTTTCATTTAAATTTTTTTTTTGCAAATGTAGCTGAATTAACAATTTCGTAATATTAACTTTAATTCACGCTGAATTAACATTTACTTAATATTGATCGTATAGGTAAAACCTACATGGAACCAACGATTCGGCATTTTCACTCCAAAAGTTTCCGTATATATTGTATTGGTGACATTATTGACTAAAATATACACTGAAAAGTCTTTTTTAACAAAACTTAATTTTGCATCTAACAGGTTGTAGCTTCCCAGATTCAGACGGTCATTATACCGGTATACCAATTCATTGGTGAAATATTCTAAAAATTTTGTTTCCAGTTTGGCGATCAGCTGGTGTTTCAGATTATCAAGTACATATCTTGAAACAAACGTATCAGAAGATTTAATGGTATTATCCAGGTAGGTATATCCTACAGAATACTTTAACCAGCGCAAAACCCGGTGATTCAGCTCTGCTTCAATTCCTTTTACGCTGGTGTCTCCAACATTCTGCGCATACCAGACGGCATCATTTAAAGACGTTTTGGTCCAGTCGATCGAATTGTTTGCGCTTCTCAGAAATCCACTCACCTTTGCCAGAACATTCTGAGTCCTGAACTGGTATCCTACTTCTGCATAGACTGCGTTTTCAGGAACAAGATCCGGATTTCCCTGTTCAGTCTTGCTCACATAATACAGATCGGTAAAAGTCGGAACGCGGTGAACCTTAGCGACATTTCCGTAAATTTTATGATTCGGGTTAAAATCGTACCCCAAATCAATTCCCGGATAGAAAAAATTTCCTTCGCCGGAATAGTTGGCCCACGAAACTCCTGGGGTAATATTCAGTTTTTGATCTAATAACGAAAAGTGATGTTCAAAAAACACTTGTGAAACAAAACGTTCCCTGTTTCCTAAATTATTGCTCGCCAGAAATTCCTTTCTCAGCTCTATGCCCAATCCTGTAGTTCCTAAAGAAGATTGGTAGCTTCCGTTTACCTCACCACCTATATTATTCCCGATGTGCATATTCCTGTAAATTTCCGGTTTATTACGGTTGAACAGGTACATATCCTGACCTCTCCTCCAGTAGACATTGGAATTAAGTCTGAATTGGCCAAAGTTCTGCTGGTGAGCCAGGCTGACAACTGAAGCCTGTACTTCCTCATACTGCTCTGTAGCAAGGGGCGAGGAGTAAAAGCCGTTGGCCCCGAATTTCTTCTCTGAAAAACCGGCCTGCAGTCTGAGATCCCCGTGTTTAATATTCAGTTTCCCCTGATAGAAAACATTGCGGATCTCGTAGTCGGTGTTATGCATATAGCCTTGTGAAGAAGCGGAATTCGCCTGTAATGTGTTCGAAAATTTTTCATTTCCCAGTTTCGCATTAAATCCCAATCCATAAGTTTCATAGTCACCGCCGTCGGCACTGATCTTCACTTTTTTTCCGGGCCCTGTCCTGGTAATAATATTAATGACTCCTGCATAGGCATTCTGTCCGAACCGTCTTGCTGCAGGGCCTTTCACGACTTCTATCCTTTCTACATCATCCAGATCTACAGGCACATTCATCGTATTATGTCCCGTCTGCGAGTCATTCATCCTGATGCCGTTCAAAAGCAGGAGAACCTGCTCCGAAGAGCTTCCTCTGAAGCCGATATCACTCTGTACCCCGTTGGCCCCTCTCCTTCTGATATCCATTCCCGGAATCTGCTGAAGAATTTCGTCAATACTTTTTGCAGGAGAATTGGCAATCTCCTCCTTTGTAATCACAGCAATATTCTGGTTGGCATTCTTATAAGGAGTAGCGGTAAACTTACCCTGAATTTCAACCGTTTCAATATCGGAGTCATTATTTTGGGCATGAGCGAGAAATAAAGTTCCCAGAAAGAAAACAGGAAGTAACTTTTTAGTCATATGATCAAATTCGCAGTTAGATTTTTGAAGGACCAAATGTAGCAGACTTCTTTAAATATAAAAAATGATTATTGTCATAAAAAAAGATGCAGTAGGGCTGCATCTTCTTGGGACTAACGTCATTTCTTTTATCTTTTTCTCATTAAATGTGTAACCAGATCTCTGAAAAGTTTTCTCATTCTATATTACCTATTTATGAATACAATTTTAAATAATTTTAAAATATAAAACAATAGGCAAATGTTAAAAAATGAAAAAAAATAAAAAATTTAACATTCGGATCGCGTGGTATTCAGGAGGTTATTCACAATAAGTCCACTTTGTTTAATTTCTATATCATAAAAACATCAATAGAACCGGTTTGTTTGTATAATTACCTGCCGCTATGTTTAATAAGGTAAGTATATACAATTCTACACCGCGTGATATTTATGGCTTTCGATTAAATAAATCCCTCATCGTCATATCAAAATCCGTTAATAATGTAACATGCTCAGCCTTAATCAGTTTAACTCCTCCTTCAGTAATCATTTCCCGGATATCAATTTTAAGGTCCCGGTGATTTTTTTTGATATCCGACACGTCAAAATACTCAATATCATTGATGATTACACTCTTCACATTTTTTTGTTTTAATAGATTGGGTGTCATTTTCGTGGTTAAAAAAGTTATTTCTATAGTATCTTTAATAAATTAATTTTTTATACAGATCTCGCATAGTTTCAAATAACATCGGCAAAAATGAGAAAATTTCAGATATGATCGTATGACTGTAGCCTCGTTCATAAAATTAATTCTCTTATTAAAACAAGCGTTGAGATTTCCGGTCAACTTTCAGCATCACCGGGTTCATTTAATTTTTAGTGGTAAGGCTTCGGAATATTCGGTAATTTATTACAATTTTCTATAAAAATCAAATCTTTGTATTTTGTCCGCACATCACTGTTAAGAATCAGATATCTGAACTTATCACTATCCGAAATCTCCCTCAGATTAAATTTATACAGAAATTCATCCACATACTTCTGGAGATGCTTCCGGGAAACGTGGTTGTACATTCCGGATACGGAGCTTTTGAGGATCTTCCAGCAGCCTTCTATATTATTCGTATGTACCGTGCTGTCCCGGAGACTCACATATTCCTTTCTGGAATGATCAACAACCTGATGGTTATAATTTTTATCCAGACCGCTATAGCCCCACCATTCATCACTGATCAGCCGGGTATCCCGGCTCACATACTTATAAATCAGGGGCTGTATGCTGTTTTTCCGGGTATCGGTAACCACAAAGGCATTCATCTTTCCTCCCCGCTGCAGCATTCCCATAACCGGTATTTTATCAGTAAAGTTCCTGCCCTGTGCTTTTTTTGCTTTCTTGTCCTTGTGCCGGTTTTTATTTTTTCCGCCGATAAAAGTTTCATCACATTCTACAACACCTTCGAGTTCATTGCTGTTTTCGATCCCGAAACAGCTCCGGATCCTCTGGAGTAAAAACCAGGCTGTTTTTTGGGTAACATCAATGTCCCTGGCCAGCTGAATGGATGTAATTCCTTTTTTATAGGAGGTGACCAGCCATATGGCCAGGAACCATTTCTGCAGTCCTACTTTCGTATTTTCAAACATGGTCCCGGTTTTAGCATTGAAATATTTACCGGTATTCTTACATTTATATCGGTTCTTACTGCATCGGTATACTTTAGATTCAGCATCGAACGGGCTCGAAATAATTCCGCCCCATCTCATTTGTTCCAGGTAATCAATGCATACCTGCTCTGTCGAGAAAGTCTGTAATAATTCTAAGACAGATTTAAAATTTGTGTTAATCATGGTCCTGCAATATTACTGAATATTTGAGCTAAAATATTTTAACATATTTATTAATTTTTAGTTAAAATTTACATCAAATAATCAAAAACAGAGATATAATTTTGTTTAAACTATCTAAATACTGTGAATATTACAATTTTAATTTCCGGTTTTGTGCTTAATAATTCGGGGTGTAGAATTGTATGTAGCTGCCAATATTTATAATGAATTTTTGTTTAAAAATTCGTATTTTTGTGGGTCTAAATTCTGCGATGAAAATACTCTTATTGTCTGTACTTTTGGGAACCATTTCCGTAAATGCACAATTCATCTACCCGGATGTGAAAATCCATGATCCTGTACAGGAACTCGAGGCTGGGGATGACTATATCAACAGGATGACCGGCAGTAAAAAAATTATGCAGATCGATAAAATATACCGGTCTTCTCCGGAAACAACGACAGATATCATCAAATTTGACAGGGAAGGAAATATTACCTTCAGCAGTAAGACCGTAACCCTTGATAGAGATTACAAAGCTTCTTTTGGCCCGGGCTCAGGTTATATTCCCGGAAACCGGGAAATTATTTATAAAACAGTTCTGCAGGATGGTAAAACAGTTTACTTCGGATATGAATCTCCGGGAATACCGTTTGAGAAAAATAGAATCACCTATGACAGGGAAAATAAGATCTACCGAATCACAGAAAAAGATAAAGAATCTGAGTATTTTTATAAAGATGGAAAATTAGGAAAAATAGTTTCCACCGGCATTCTTTGGAACGGAGGCAAATATGAGGAAACCTCTGTTTTCACCTACAATAATGCCGGAAAGGTTATAGCGTGTATTTCAAAAACAGTTATCCCTAACGGACCGGTCCAGGAAAATATAAAAACGTTAACGTATGATGCATCGGGTAATATTACTTCCAATCAACATAAAACCAGGGACGGAATTTTGGAAAAAAAGTATATATATACGAATAATCTTCTGACCCATTATGAATATATGGGAAGTTTTAAATTTGAGGACAGGTCTTATGAATATGATGCCGAAAAAAGACTAAAAAAAACCGTAATAACAAAATATGAAGAAGGTAAAATGATCAATAAATTAACGGTAAGCTATTTGTACAAAAATAATCTGTTATCTGAAAAAGTTTCAGAATATAGTGAGAATAATTATCAGTCGACCGATCATAAGGTTTATACATATGACAGCCGGAACAGGCTGGTAAAAATACAGACCCAAACCCCTGCTTCCCTGTATACAGATTCTGATATTGCTTACGAAAAAAACACCATTAAGCTTAAAAGCGGCTCTCTGGAATCAGTTTACACTCTTTATGAATAAATAAAATATGGCAAAAACAATAGATATAGATATAAAAAAACAGGTGTTCGTTAAAAATGCACACCTTAATAATCTGAAGCACATTGATGTTCTGATCCCGAAAAATAAGCTGATCGTCATCACCGGAGTTTCCGGCAGTGGAAAATCTTCCCTGGCGTTTGATACGATTTATGCGGAAGGACAGAGAAGGTATGTAGAGAGTCTGAGCTCTTACGCCCGCCAGTTTTTGGGGAAACTCGAAAAACCGAAAGTAGATGACATCAAAGGATTGGCACCTTCCATTGCGATTCAGCAGAAAGTGATCTCTTCGAATCCGCGTTCTACTGTAGGAACATCCACGGAGATTTACGATTATATGAAACTGCTCTTCGCAAGGATCGGGAAAACATTTTCCCCGGTATCCGGACAGGAAGTAAAAAAAGATTCGGTAACGGATGTAGTAGATTTTATTAAAGACTCGAAAAAAGACACGTCATTCTTGTTAACGGCTCCTTTGGAATATGATGCCGCCAATTTTGGGGAAAATCTGAATGTTTTAAAACTGGCAGGTTTCACAAGGCTGGAAATCAACGGAAATGTGGCGGGAATAGAAGATCTGGAGAGCTTTGGGTTTACTCCTGAAAAAGGAATGATGATCAATCTTGTGATTGACCGTTTTTCCTATGAGGAAGATGAGAGTTTTCTCCAAAGACTGGCAGATTCTATCCAGATGGCTTTTTATGAAGGCCGTGGATACTGTTCGTTAAAAAATGCTGACACCGGGAAAGTGAAAGAATTTTCAAATAAATTTGAGCTGGACGGGATAGAATTTCTGGAACCAAATGTTCATTTTTTCAGTTTTAACAATCCTTACGGTGCCTGTCCTACCTGCGAGGGATACGGAAAAGTGATCGGAATAGACGAAGACCTGGTCGTTCCGAACAAAACATTATCTGTTTTTGAAGATGCTGTAGCGTCTTGGAGGGGCGAATCGATGAGTGAATGGAAAAAAGATTTCATTAAAAGATCGAAAGACTTCCCTATTCACAAGCCGTATCATCAATTAACCAAAGAACAGAAAAAATACCTCTGGAAAGGTGATGGGAAAAGTACATTCCCGAGTATAGACAATTTCTTCAAAATGCTTGAAGAAAATTTATATAAAATTCAGTACCGCGTTATGCTTTCGCGATATCGCGGAAAAACCCTCTGCCCGACCTGTGAAGGCCTGAGGCTCCGTGAAGAAACTACTTGGGTAAAAGTAGGCGGACACAATATCCAGTCGATGATTGAGCTTCCCCTGGATGAGCTCTCTCCTCTGATAAACAGCCTGGAATTATCCGCTCATGATAAAGAAGTAGCCAAAAGACTTTTGTATGAAATTACCACCCGTCTTGAATTTTTATTAAAGGTAGGTCTAGGATATTTAACCTTAAACAGAACATCCAACACGCTTTCGGGCGGAGAAAGCCAGAGAATAAACCTGGCCACAAGCTTAGGAAGTTCATTAGTAGGTTCTATTTATATTCTGGATGAACCGTCGATAGGGCTGCATTCCAGGGATACGGAAAATTTAATAGAAGTTTTAAAAAATCTCCGGGATCTTGGAAATACGGTGATTGTCGTAGAGCACGATGAAGATGTGATGAGGGCAGCAGACTATATTATCGATATTGGCCCTGAAGCGGGGTATCTTGGTGGAGAACTTGTTTTTGCCGGAGATTATAAGGCACTTAAAAATGCGGATACGCTGACTTCAAAATACCTGACCGGCAGAATGGAAATTGAAGTTCCTGCCAAACGCAGAAAAGCGAAGGAATGGATTCATATCAAAGGGGCACGCCAGAATAATCTAAAAAACGTGGATGTAGACGTTCCTTTAGAAAGCCTGGTTGTTATTTCCGGGGTGTCGGGAAGCGGAAAATCTACCCTGATGAAGGAGATTCTGACGAACGACATCATGATTCAGCTGGGAATGGGCGGGAAGAAAGGCGATTATGATTCTGTGGAATTTCCTAAAAAACTGATTAAAAATATCGAATTAATTGATCAGAACCCTATCGGAAAATCCTCGCGTTCCAATCCCGTGACCTATCTCAAGGCATATGATGATATCAGAGACCTGTTTGCCAAACAGAAGATGGCAAAAATGATGGGCTACAAACCGAAACATTTCTCTTTCAACGTTGATGGCGGAAGATGTGACGAATGTAAAGGAGAAGGAATCATTAATGTGTCGATGCAGTTTATGGCGGATATCGAACTGGAATGTGAAGTCTGCAAAGGAACCCGTTTTAAAAATGAAATTCTCGAAGTAAAATTTGATGAGAAAAACATTTCTGACATCCTACATATGACGGTAGATGAAGCTATTGAGTTTTTTAAAGATAATCACGAAGAAAAAATCGTAACCAAATTACGGCCTCTGCAGGAAGTTGGTTTAGGGTATCTTCAGCTGGGACAGAGCTCTTCTACCCTTTCGGGTGGTGAGGCGCAGCGTGTGAAACTGGCTTCTTTTCTGGTGAAGGGTGTAACAACGGATAAGACGCTGTTTGTATTTGATGAGCCGTCAACAGGTCTTCATTTCCACGACATCCAGAAACTGCTGAAGTCTTTACAGGCCCTGATTGATCTAGGCCATTCGGTGATCGTGATTGAACACCAGCCGGATATCATTAAATGTGCCGACTACATCATCGATATCGGCCCTGAAGCAGGGAAATATGGCGGTGAAGTTGTTTTTACAGGAACTCCCGAAGATTTAACCAAAAATAAAAAATCTCATACGGCTAAGTATATAAAAGAAAAGCTGGAGCGTTAAAACAGAAAGAGAGCCTTGTGGCTCTCTTCTTTTATTTACTGATGTAAGTAAGGTTTACCTATTGTATAAAAACGGGCTCTTTTTAATAAAGGTCCTATCATCAATCTGCGCAATCAGAAACCCGGCAAGATCGGTTGCGCTGATATTTTCTCCCTGACAGTCTTCCAGACTGGCTTCCGTAATCCTACTCTCATTCGTCAGATCGATTAAGGGGAGTCTCATCAGGGTCCAGTCCAGGTTACTTTCTGTGAGAAGTTCGTATTCTTTCTGTTTGTCATGAGTCGTTTCCGGATAGTTCTGATACATCCAGCCGGTGGCCAGCTGTACTTTTTCATTTTTACGGTCTGAAGGAGTGTTGACGCTCAAACCCGTAGTAACGATATATCTTTTCAATCCACAGACATTCATGGCCTTCATCACATTTTTTGTGGCATCACTGAATATCGGAGGCTCTCCCTTAGGCTGTCCCAGTGTACTGATTACAAGATCGGTGTTTTCAACTGTTTTTATAACCGACTGATAGTCTCTTGCATCTCCTTTCACGATCTCTGCCAAAGGATTGGAAAGAATTACGGTTTCAGGGTTTCTGACTAATAATTTCACTGAATAGCCATGATCCAGCAGATGTTGAACAAGATATTTTCCAGATTTTCCTGTTCCGCCGATAACGGCAACGGTATATTTTTTCATAATGATTTCTCTTTATTGTTAACCAGGTATTGCAGCATATTGCTTACTACCTTTTGTATTTGATATAGGAATAATAGAATCCATGGTTCAGAATGAATCTGAACCCGTGGTCTTCCGGTACAGCCGTGTAACGGAATAAGGGATTTTATTTATAAAGAGATTTTGATGAACTAAATGTAATCATTTTTTTAATACCACGTTATGAAATCTTACTTTTAGCTTATCTATATTATATTTTGAAATGCCGCTCTTCGGACAAAATAACTGATTATGTTCATCTCGATTAAAGTAATTTTAGCAGCAGGCAACTTATTATCATCAGTTTTATTTTAAATGGACAACCGTTCGTTCTTCTGTGATGCTATGTGCACCGATTATTAACTTCTCCGATTTTATAAGAATGGACAATGATCACATGATACAAAAAGTAATAAATACTTTATAATAAAAAATTTCCGGGTGAAAAAGAATTAGCGGAATGACTGATTAAAAAACAAAAAGAACCCTGAATTTTAACATTTAATTCATGCTTTGTATTAAATTAATCGCTACATTTACTCTGTAATACAACTGAAGTGGAAACATATCTTGCTTTTTTCAGCTTTGAAATTGCAGTTAAATTTGTAAAAATTTAAGCATAGCATTGTCGGCTATGCTTTTTTATTGTTGTCTAATTAAAAAAATGAGATGTATTTATCTACTGGATCCGCTCCTAAAGGGCGGATTCTTTTTTATCACCATATAATCGGGCAATTATGAGCAGTATATATAGATGAAATTCCTTATCTTTTTAATCAAAAGTATTTCAAACCCTTTAATTTAACTGTAAATACTTATTTTTGATTAAAAAATTAAATACTATGCCGCTCAAAAGCTTTTTGACATTTCTTATGCTGTTGTTTTTCGGCCTGACCTCTGTTGTCTCCGGGCAGCAATATGATCTGCGTACACTGGGCAGGATCAATGAGAAATATGCTGCTGAAGGGAAATTCGAAGAAGCACTGGAATTTAATCTGAGCGCCCTGGAGTTTTTTAAAAGCAATAAAAACAACGAGGGTATTGCTTCTGCAGATATTTTCATCTCCAACTATATGGATCTGCTCGGAAAGTATGATCTCGGCCTGAAATATCTGGATGATGCAAAGAATCATATCGATGCCGGACAAAACCCGTTTCTTTATTCAAAATTATATACCAATTACGGCGTTTATTATTCAAAAATTCATTTATTCAGAGAGTCCAATAAAAACCTGGATAAAGCGCTGGTCTCTCTGAAAAAAGTAAAAGATCAGGAAAACCGGAAAAAATTTCTGTATCATAACTATTCCTGGAAATGGTATAATTTTGAGATGCTCAAAATGCCGGATTCTGCCTACAGCATGCGGGACCGATGCCTGAAGTATGCCACAGACCCCACGATGACATACATTAAAATAGCAGATGATTTTATCACCCGGAAAGTTCATCTCGATTCCGCAGAATATTATCTTAACAAGTCATTGTCGAGCAATCTTACAAAGGCTCAGTACAGCACTTCCAAAACCCTGGAGAATTTCGGGCATTTATTTAAAGTGAAAGGCGATTATCAGAAAGCATTATCCTATTATCTGCAGTCTCTTGAAATCTCCCGAAAATCTAAACATAAGACAGATGTAAGAGAGGGATTTAAAAATGTTTCCGACATCTATAAACTTCTTGGCAATTCCGAAGAGTCAGCCCGCTACTTTTTAAAGTTTACCGTGCTGAATGACTCCATTAACCTGAGTGAAAAGAAAGTAATGGCTCATGCCGTTGAAAGAATCCTTCAGGAACAGAAGCAGGAGGAACAGAAAGAAAAAAAAAGGCTTTACGCAATCGCGGGAGGTATTATTATTCTGTTGCTGACGGTCTTTTTTGTAATCCGTAGGAAATACCTGAAACATCAAAAAAATAAAGACCGCCTTATTGAGACCCAGACCCAACAGGTAGAGGTGCTCAAAAAGAAAGCCGGTGATGCCTACGATGAAATTATTCAGCTGGCCAAAGAAGGCGATCCTTTTTTAATGGTAAAATTTAAAGAAATATTTCATGAATTTTACGAAAAGCTGATGGCCCATACTCCTGACCTTACCGATCATGATCTGAAGTCCTGCGCCTACATCAAATTAAATCTGGACAATAAAGACATCAGCAGACTGGAAAATGTTACCGTGCGTGCGATCCAGACCAAAAGGTACCGGCTAAAAAAGAAACTCAACCTTCCTGCTGAGGTCGATCTTGTGACATGGATCAATACATTATAAAAGATGACCGATTTTATAAATTCTTTTGCCTCAAAACAGATATATTTCCCGGATATGATCTGAGAAATTAAAAATCTGCACCTGCTACAACAGAACTACAATTAAAATACAAATAACTAAAAATCAATCATTTAAAATCCTGTAGTATCCATGTAGTAGCTCTTTTTCCTTGTTTTTTTTCCAACTTTGCCCTGTCAATATGAAAGACAGAAACATAAAATAAAGGATCCCACCTGATCTTATATTTTGAATCATCAAAGCAAATCAGAAAATCAAAACAAGACACTATGAAAAAGAAATTGGGTTTAGCATGTATTCTATTAGTAACCGCAAATGTGGCTTACGGCCAGGTCGGAATCAACACCCCAAATCCTCAGTCTACTTTAGACATCACGGCTAAAAATGCCAAAGGCAATACAAAAGCCCCGGAAGGCCTGCTCATTCCCAGAGTAGACCGGCAGAGAGCCCAGTCGATGGATGGCGTAATCCCATCCACGATGATTTATGTAGATGATATTGCTACCGGATCGGCTACCGGATCGGCGATCAATATCGATGCAACCGGTTTTTATTTCTATGAAGGCAATACATGGGTAAAGATGAAACCGGAATCTACCGCGGCGCTTTATGATGCCGACGGCGCCCTGAAAAGTAACCGTACCGTAGCACACGGAACGCACAAACTCGCTTTTACGGCGACTGAAACCAACGCCTTCTCGGTAGACGGAAATACTTTTTCCGTGGATGCCGCCAATAACAGAGTGGGTATCGGAACATCAACTCCGGCAATTAATCTTGCCATTCCGGCGGCGGAAATGACCGGAAACGCTGTTACTCCAGAAGGGATTCTTATTCCAAGGGTTACCAGGTTAAGGGCACAGTCGATGCAAAACATTCCGCTATCAACCTTACTTTTTGTAAATAGTATTGATACAGGAACACAAACCGGAAACGCTATCCATATCGATGCTCCCGGATATTATTATTTTGACGGAAATGTATGGGTAAAAATGCTGAATCAAAATGATAAGGAAGGCAACATTTATGATGAAGACGGAATTCTTTCTTCAAATCGTACCATTGATCAAACCAATAAAAATCTGGCATTCAAAGCTACTGAGACCAATGCATTTTCGGTAGATGGAAGTACTTTATCTGTAGATGCGAAAAACGACAGAATCGGTGTCGGAACAGCCGCCCCGACGCATAAGCTGCACGTGGCAGGCTCTGTGAAAATTGCCGACGGAACCCAGGGAAATAACAGGGTCTTAACTTCTGATGCCAACGGGGCTGCTACCTGGAAAGACCTTCCCGCAGATATAAATACAAATTTATATACGGATAACGGAATCCTTACGGCGAACAGAACCATCGCACAAACTAATAAAACATTAGCATTCACAGGAACAGCTACGAATGCATTTTCAGTAGACGGAACAACCCTTTCGGTAGACGCTGCCAATGACAGAATCGGTGTCCGCACAGCCGCCCCAACCCATAAGCTGCACGTGGCAGGCTCTGTAAAAATTGCCGACGGAACCCAGGCAAATAATAGGGTCTTAACTTCTGATGCCAACGGAGCGGCCACCTGGAAAGACCTTCCCACGGATAAGAACACAAATTTATATACCGATAACGGAACCCTGACCGCGAACAGAACCATCGCACAGACTGATAAGACATTAGCGTTCACAGGAACCGCAACCAATGCCTTTTCGGTAGACGGAAATACTTTCTCTGTGGATGCAAAAAATGACAGAATCGGATTAGGAATAGCCACACCCATGGGTAAGCTGGATATGGTAGCGGATAATAAGACGGTAAGTACTGATAAAGAAGTATTTTTAAGGGGATATGGCACCTCCAAATCACCCATTCTTTACATCAGCTCTGCCAATGGTACCGCGGCAGCTCCTACCAATCTCGTCAATAATGAAGATATCGGGTCTATCAGCTTTACACCCAGAGCCAATAATAATTTTGCCTGGGATCAGGAACCGGAATTATAGCTAAATATAAAGGCAACGGAACTACTAACCTGACGGACCTCAGTTTAAAAACTTCCGGTACCGACAGAATGAAAATCGATGAAAACGGAAATATCGGAATAGGGACAACATTGCCTAAAGCTAAAGTTGACGTTGTAGGAAACGGAGCAATCTTGGGAGTCAGAAATGCTGAAAATCTCGGCAGTTGGGATAACCTTTGGCTGAAAGCAGACGGGGCCAGTCCATCCATTAATGTATCCGGAGCGGAGAAAGGACTCCAGTTTAATGTAGGAAATAATGCCAAAGGCACTTATGGAGATGCTGATCAGGATTTAACCACGGTTGCTACCATGTTGCCAAACGGAAATATAGGAATTGGAACCGATGCTCCTACCCATAAATTACATGTAGAAGGAAATATAAAAATTATAGACGGAACCCAGGGAAATAACAAGGTATTAACTTCTGATGCTAACGGAGCGGCTACCTGGAAAGATCTTCCCGCGGATAAAAACACAAATCTATATACCGATAACGGAACCCTTACGGCGAACAGAACGATCGCGCAAACTGATAAAACATTAGCGTTCACCGGAACGGCAACCAATGCTTTTTCGATAGACGGAAATACGCTTTCCGTGGATGCCGCCAACGACAGAATCGGTGTCGGCACAGCCGCCCCAACCCATAAGCTGCACGTGGCAGGCTCTGTAAAAATTGCCGACGGAACCCAGGGAAATAACAGGGTCTTAACTTCTGATGCCAATGGTGCTGCAAGCTGGAAAGATCTTCCCACGGATAAAAACACAAATTTATATACCGATAACGGAACCCTGACCGCTAACAGAACCATTGCACAGACTGATAAGACATTAGCGTTCACAGGAACCGCAACCAATGCCTTTTCGGTAGACGGAAATACTTTCTCTGTGGATGCAAAAAATGACAGAATCGGATTAGGAATAGCCACACCCATGGGTAAGCTGGATATGGTAGCGGATAATAAGACGGTAAGTACTGATAAAGAAGTATTTTTAAGGGGATATGGCACCTCTAAATCACCGAAAATCTATTTCAGCTCTGCCAATGGAACTGCAGCAGTACCCACCAACCTGGCCTATAATGATGACATCGGAGGATTAGATTTCACTCCACATGCAGGAAATATATTTCCATGGGGAAATGGGTCAGCCATATCTGCAAAATATAAAGGAAACGGTACAACACGCCTTACCGATTTGAGTCTGAAGACTTCAGGTACAGAAAGACTTAAAATTGATGAAAACGGAAATATCGGGGTTGGAACCGCCACCCCTGCAACAAAACTGGATATTATGACAGGTACAAAACAATATGGTCTACAGCATTCCGACGGAACCATCAATTTAAGAACCTATCTGGGAAAAGGCGTATCCAACGGACAAACCGATGCTGCCTGGATAGGAACACAAAGCAATCACCCACTTGACCTGATGACCAATGATGTTGTAAAAGTGAGAATTGCGGCCAATGGAAATATGGGAATAGGAACAAGTGCTCCAACTCATAAATTAGAAGTGGCAGGCTCTGTAAAAATTGCCGACGGAACCCAGGGAAATAACAAAGTCTTAACTTCTGATGCTAATGGAGCTGCTACCTGGCAAGACCTTCCTACAGACAAAAATACAAACCTATATACAGACAACGGAACCCTTACCGCTAACAGAACCATCGCACAAGCTGATAAAACATTAGCTTTTACAGGAACGGCAACCAATGCTTTTTCGGTAGACGGAAATACTTTCTCTGTGGATGCAAAAAATGACAGAATAGGATTAGGAATAGCCACACCCATGGGTAAACTGGATATGGTGGCAGATAATAAGACCGTAAGTACTGATAAAGAAGTATTTTTAAGGGGATATGGCACCTCCAAATCACCCATTCTTTACATCAGCTCTGCCAATGGTACCGCGGCAGCTCCTACCAACCTCGTCAATAATGAAGATATTGGGTCTATCAGCTTTACGCCCAGAGCCAATAATAATTTCGCATGGGGAACGGGAACCGGAATCTCAGCCAAATATAAAGGCAACGGAACCACTAACCTGACGGACCTCAGTTTAAAAACTTCCGGTACCGACAGAATGAAAATCGATGAAAACGGGAATGTCGGGATAGGAACTTCCACCCCCGACAGCAAACTTCATGTAGCAGGAAAAGTAAAAATTGCCGACGGAACCCAGGGAGCCGGAAAGGTATTAACTTCTGATGCCAATGGGGTGGCAACATGGCAGGCAACATCCACCTCCGGTAAATGGGTTTTAGATGAAATCTATGAAGAAGTCCGTACTAGACCTCTCACTGGTTATCCTTCAAGAAACGGAGTAACAGATCTTGATCTTACTCAACGAGTTTACGTAACAATACCCGCCTATTCGAAAGCAAAAGTCAATTTATATTATAACGTTCCTGTAACATTCCAAAATTCAAGTAATCTTGCACATTATGGATATGTAGGAGCAAAAGTAAAAAAGGAGAATGTAGATATTCCAAAATCAGCAAGGAGGGTCATTATACCTTCGATTTATAGTAACAGTAATCCTGTTGTCCTGTTTACATCTAATTCTTTTGTCGATGAGGTTACTAATAATACGGCCACTCCCATGTATATCAGATATAGGGCTTATGGTGTTGTAGATATAACCACGGTAGGCAGCGGCGGAGGTATCCCGGTCTTTTACTTTGGTAATCAAAATAATGCAGGTGAATCTATTATAAAAGCAGAAGTGTACACCAAACCATTATAATTATGAAAAGATTATCCAACTTTATTTACAAGATCAGAATTCTGTACCAGTACAGAAATCTCAGCAACAGGATCGAAAATGATGACAGATCCTGAAATCTAATATTAGATTTTTTTTCATCAGTGTGTTTTATGACTGTCTCTCCTACGTTATGCAGGGGAGACAGTATTTTTATATCCACATTATATTACATAAAAAGCTGCTTATAGCTCAGCGGCGTGGTGTCGGTCTTCTTTTTGAAGAGCTTGTTAAACGACTGGGAATGCTCAAACCCAAGCCGATAGGCAATCTCCGATACCGAGAGGCCGGTTGTGGTCAGATATTCTTTTGCTTTTTCAATTAATTTTTCATGAATGTGCTGCTGTGCATTCTGCCCGGTAAGATTTCTCAGCATATCGCTCAGATAATGCGGTGAAAGATGGAGCTCAGAAGCCAGGAACTCCACCGTAGGAAGTCCTTTTACCAGAGATTCCTGCTGATCGAAATAGCGGTTGAGCACATCTTCCATTTTGGAGAGAAGGTCGCTATTCACTGTTTTTCGGGTGATGAACTGCCGTTTATAAAACCGGTTGCTGTAGTTCAGCAGTACTTCAATATAAGAGACCATGATATCCTGGCTGCCTTCATCAATGGCCGTATTCAGCTCTCCTTCTATGGTCTGAAGCAGACCGACAACCTTGGTTTTCTCTTTATCGGAAAGATGTAACGCTTCATGCGTATCATAGGAAAAGAAGCCGTATCTTCTAATCGTCTGCGCCAGAGGATAATTCCGGATAAAATCCGGATGAATAAGTAAAGTATACCCAAAATACCGGGAATTTTCATCGGTGGACAGAATCTGATTCGGCGCCGTAAACATCATCCCGCCCTCATTGAAATCATAATACCCCTGCCCATACCCCATCTTTCCGTTCTCCGAGAATTTATAGGATATTTTATAAAATCCGAGATGAAAACTTTTGTAAAGAAATTCTTTATGAATGGTCATTTTGGTATTATCCACAAGACTGATCAGCGGATGCATCGGTTTTGGAAGCTGCAGGATGTCGTGAAGTTCCGATATGGAGGATATTTTCAAAGGCTGGTGGTCTTCCTTTTCCATGATTTAAAGGTAGGTAATTTATGAACAGCATGAATTCCGGGACCGGAATCTGCTTTCTTTCCGGTCCCGAAACACAGCCCGGTTAGATAAACTGTTTTCCGAATTCCTGCCTGAAGGCTTCAGCTCCCACGGCAAGGCGGTGGGCATAAAGTTCTCTGGCATCTTCTCCCGCCATATACCTCAACTGTTGTTTGCCGTCTGTCGCGGCTTCATACACCACCTCCGCGATCGCTTCAGGTTCTGAAGCGCCTTCCATCATGGCTTCCGTGCTGGAGAACATTTTTTGAATCATCGGCTCATATTCCGGCTGGGTGGCCGTATCTAATGAACGGCTGATAAAATCGGTTTTTATACCGCCCGGAGATACCGTTTTTATATCAATACCGAACGTATTCAGCTCAAAAGCAAGACTTTCGCTCCATCCTTCCAGGGCCCATTTTGTGGCATGGTACGTAGATCCTAACGGAAATGCAATTAATCCGCCGATAGAGGTCGTGGTGATAAACATCCCCTGCCCTTTCTTCCTGAAATACGGAATAAAAGCTTTGGTCACCCGGATGACCCTACCAGGTTGGTATCAATCTGCCGCAGAATCTGGTCGTCATCCAGGGCTTCCATGGGACCGATCAATCCGTATCCTGCGTTATTAAACACCACATCGATCTCACTTATTTCCAAAGCTTTTGTGACGGTATCTCGTATCTGCTCCGGATTTGTAACATCCAGAGGCAGAAGCGTGACATTGTCCAATTGTGAAAGTCCGGTGGCGGCTTCGGTGTTTCTCATGGTCGCAATGACGTTCCACCCTCTGCCCGCGAATAATTGTGCCGCTGTTTTCCCCAGTCCTGTAGAGGCACCTGTTATGAAAATTGTTTTCATTATTGTATTGTTTAAAATTAACAGGACAAAGTTCAGTTTTCGGAAAATATTTAAAGTTGCCAAAACGGATCATGCTGTAGCCAAAACGGAACGTACCCTATTGCTTTATCGGTGAGTATTTAATATCTTTGGACCCACAGGCCTCATAGTTCAACGGATAGAATAGAAGTTTCCTAAACTTTAGATCCAGGTTCGATTCCTGGTGAGGCCACAAAACGCTAAGGAAATAACGCAAAAATATTTTAGTTTTTGCGGTTCCGGGATATTTATTAAAAATTTCTGACCAAGCCTATGCCTACCGCTTTGTTCAGATAGAAGGGCATTACCATGGTTGCAGAATTTTTATTTTTTCCTCCTAAAAGATGATTGATCTTAGGGTACAGCCAGTAGGACAATTCGGTGGAAAGAATTCCGAAACCCGCGCCTGCCACCACATCCCCGAACCAGTGTTTGTCATTCAGCATCCTGTAAACACCGGTAAAAACAGCAAATGAATATCCTGAAATTCCCAGTAAGAAACTGGTGTCTTTGTATTCCCTGAACATAAACTGAGCAGAAGCAAATGCAATGGCAGTATGTCCTGAAGGAAACGACAGGTTATTGGAGTGGTCGGGCCTTTCTTCTTTCACAATATGTTTTAACGGAAGTGTTATTGCCGACGTTATCAGCATGGAGGCTCCGTAAATAATGCTTCTGTCGCGGAAATTGTGTTTTCCCTTAACCCCGAAAGCGTTTAAACCGTACACCAATGCAGCGGGCGCAAACTGCGTATAGTTGTCCAGCCTGATATGATCCGGCTGGTGCTCATTGATCTCGTCCCGGGTAGAAAAATTCAGCTGCTGAATGCCTCTTACCGACAGACTGGCCACCCCGTAACCGATAAGCGCAGTGGGGATTATCAATCTTTTATAATTGAAATGGCTGGCCTCGGCGTTTACGGTAACCACACTGTCCTGTTTCGCTTCCTGAACCTGAACGGTATCTTTGGTTTGTGCACCAACTTTCCCGAGTGTTGAGAATAAGATGAAAATACTGAAAACTGCTTTTTGTATGGCTTTTGACATCTGATGTTTTTTAATCTGATTAATAATTTATTGGGGACAATTTTTCTGAATGTTGATCTCTTTAAACTTTGAGAGGACCTCCCGGCCGCAATCTGTATAATAAGTATGGTCGGTGAGAAAACTACAGTTCTTCCTGAGCCATTCTTCATCTGAACAGGTCAGTTTAAGGAATATTTCAAATTCCTGCCTCAGTGCCTTTTCATATTTTGGATAATTAGGTTTTGCCAGGTGACAGAGATCGGCATCACACAGCACCTTTTCAATTAATGAAGAAGGGTTTTGCGGATATTTTGTGGATTCGATTGCCTTTAAAACAGCCTCTGTAAAATTTTCGTCACATCCGAAGTTTTTCAGAAAATCACCGGCTATCTTTTTGCTTGCATTTTCATGCCCCAGATATGTATTGGCATATCCACAATTGTGAAACCACGCAGCTACTTCCAGTACGATCATTTCCTCTCCCGAAAGACCGCATTGCATCCCGATTTCTTTTGCGGCAGCAACGACTTCAAAAGTATGATTGATGTTATGAAAAGTCAGCTCATCCGAAAGATTCTCCGAAAGAAATGAGGTCACGTAAGCCCTTAACGCTTCTATGATGTTATTCATTACCGATGATCATTAAAATTTATAATGATAGCCAACTCTAAGCACCTAACCGGGCAAAAGGACATCGCAGAAAATATAATCGAGATCGGGAAAAATAATCGTTTCATCCTGTTCATTACATCTAATTTCATACAATATTCTGTTATGATTTGGAAGAAATTTTGAATTTTAACTAATGATTACCAGCCTTGTAAATTATTCTTTTAATGAATACTCAGCTGATGTGAATGGTGACGCATTGTTAAACAAAAAAGACTGACATTGCTGTCAATCTTTTTCTTTCTTTATTTTAAATATTATTTCGCTTTCATCTTCCCGTTTTTAAATCTCACACTTGCCGTCTGATAATACGAAATGGTTTGGGAAGCCAATTCCTGATCTTTTGTTTTTATTTCTGATAAAGTCTGTTTTTCATTGCCTGAAACAATGAATTGTTTTACCCTCTTTCTGTCATCAATCTGGGTGAAGACCTTTTCCCTCAGCATTCCCAATGTTCGGTAGTTCCCTATAAATGCTCTTTCTTCTCCAATTTTCATTTGATTGATGTCTTTTCCATACAGACTTGTGGTGTAACTCCAGCCGAGATACCCGAATAAAGTCGGCATCAGATCGATTTGCGATGTCAGACGATTAATCCTCGTTGGTTTTTGATCTGGAAGATTATAAATGATAGCCGGAATATGATGCCTGTCGATATTGATCTCCCATTTTCCGGCACTGCTTGCACAATGGTCTGCAACGATAACGAATACCGTATTTTTGAACCATGGTTTTGTCTTCGCATCTGCAATGAATTTTCCTAAAGCATAATCGGTGTATTTCACCGCCCCATTTCTGTCCCCCTGCGGAAGATCTATTTTTCCGGCTGGGAAAGTATACGGTTTATGATTGGAAGTCGTCATGACAAACTGGAAAAATGGCTTGTTTGCTTTGGCATTTATATCAGCGTATTTGATGGATTGGTTATAAAGATCCTCATCACAGATTCCCCAGGCATTTTCAAATTTCACTTCGTTATCCGGAATGGCAAATCTCTGGGTCTTAATATGGTCAGATAACGGATTTCCACGGTCCCGGTCTACGATGTCGAATCCCTGTCCGCCAAAAAAGGTGTTCATATTATCAAAATAACCATCACCTCCATAGATAAAATAAGGCTGATAATCTTTTGATTTTATGATGGTAGAAACGGAGAATAAATCCTGATTATCGGGTCTTCTGACAATACTGTTTCCGGGAGTTGGAGGAACAGACAATGTCAAAGCTTCCATTCCGCGCACGGTTCTGGTTCCCGTTGCATATAGATTGGTAAAGAAAATACTTTCTTTGGATAATTTACCGTAATTAGGCGTAAGATGGTCTTTATTCCCAAATTCTGTCAGAAAATCTGCACTGAAACTTTCGATGGCAATGAGGATAATATTGGGTTTCTGTTCCTGATTTCCTGTTGTTAATCTGGAGATATCATCATAGGCTGCCGTTCTGTATTCCTGATTTTCCTGTAAAAGATCTTTTTTCACCATCGAGTACGCTTCTTTTTCCGGAAGTTTCGGATAAAATATTTCATAATCCAGCTCATTTGACTTAAACGCCGTTAAAAATGAAAAAGCTCCATTTTTACCCAGCTCACTAACGACCATATTATTACTGAAATCCGCATGTTTATTTTTCATCCCCCATCCCAAAACAACAGCGATGGTCAAGACCGGAAGCGCAAAAAAGAAACGATGACGGAGAGGACTTTTGTCTGAAAAAGTTTTTTTGAAAATATCCAGCTTTTTGAATAAAACAAATGTGATAACAATTAACCCTACCAGAACCACACCTATTTCAGGCAGAGGATAAGACTGGTTAATATTTTCAACAACTTCATACGTGTAAATAAGATAATCTACCGCAATGAAATTAAATCTCACCCCAAACTCATCCCAAAAAGGAATTTCCGCCAAAAGACTGAAATAAATAATGATGAAAATTAAAGTCAGATAAAAATAGGAAAAGCATTGATCAAACAAAGATCCTGTCCATCTTTTCGGGAAGACCAGCAGATAGATGGCGTACAAAGCCAAAAATAACGAACCCATGGTAAGATCGAATACAAATCCTGTAAAAAATGCTCTCAGAATATCTATCGGATTGAGATCAAGATCTTTTACAGACCAGATCAGCAGGACAATCCTTATGACAAATGATAGCAAAATATACAGGCATAAAACACTGAATAGTGTTGAAAATCGACCGTTGAATAACTTTTTCATAAATGAGGGGAAATATAGAAATGGGGGATCAGAAATTGGGTCCACATTGAAATTCACTGCTCCTAAAAGCGCAGAATTTCTGCTTCAGCATTTGAAACTGTAACAAAGGTTATAATTAAAGCCTTGATTTTGGATAAAACACCATTAAAACACTACACCTTAATGATTTAAGATGTAAAAAGCATTTTTTATGAAAAGTTTTTTTGCTGTTGAGGAGCACCAATAATTTCTGCATAAATTAAATTATGCCGTAAAAATATAAGTGAATTTTGAAGAAATTTTGAATTTTACAGCTTTACGGAAAAGATATGTAAATTATTTTCAAACGTATAACTAATGCTCCAGTGGTGAAATTTGCAGATCTCACGGATGATGGCCAGTCCTAACCCACTTCCGTTCCCGGTACCGGAAAGCTTTGAAAATCTTTTAAATAACAGATCTGTATTCAGTGCTTGGTTACCGGAATTGGCAACCTCAAATAGTGAATCGGTTAAATGTACGGAGATCGACCCGTTCCGTAATGTATGACGAATGGCATTTAAGATCAGATTGTTGATAAGAACTTCTGCCAGTCCACGGTTTCCGTAAACAAGGACACCGGACGAAATGGTTTCCGTAACCGAGATATTCTTTTGCTCAAAATGCTCACTGAACAGCTCCATACTCTGATGAAGCAATTCATCAAACTGAATTCGCTCCGCATTATCAAACTGGCTATTATCGATTTTAGCCAACAATAACAGATTTTTGTTGATTCTTGAACTTCGTGTTAAAGCCCTGTTCATTTCCTCTGCGATATCGTACTGCTTATCAGTCAGGTTTTCGTCCTGCAGCAACAGATCCAGTTTATTTTTAAGAATCGCCAGAGGAGTCTGCAGCTCATGAGACGCATTTTCTGTAAACTCTTTTTGTGTTTTGTAGACGGAAACATTATGGGTGATCAGTTTTTTCAATGACTGATTCAGTTCTTCAAATTCTGTCGTATCCGTGGCTTCAAATTCAATATGGGTCTGGGTATACAGGTTAAAGTTCTTCAGTTTGTCCAGTGTATCTCTGAAAGGTTTCCAGATCGTTTTGGATAATCTCCTGTTCAGAATAAACAGACCGGTAACGATCAGAAGAAAAAAGAATAACGTGATGAGTCCGATGATCATAACCGTTCCTTCCGTTTCCTCGATGTTGGTTTCTATGGTAAAAAGGTAAGGCTGGTTTTTGATATAAATTATTTTTTTCAGGCATCGGTAACGTTCAATCCTGGTATCAGCAGAAAAAGGTTTGTATTTTTCAGTCGTAAATACAGAATCTCTCAGATGACCTGCAGGGACTTTTTCAATATTGGTTCCGGGCTGGATCTTATTCCACAGCGATATGTTACGCCGGATATTTTCATCAGAAATTTTCATCCGGTTAAACTCATAGGAAGTCTTTTCTGCAACGATCTCATTATGCTCATCCAGCTCATCCAGCCAGATGGCATCCACCACAAAGTAATAGACCGGAATACTGATCACCAGTACCATCATGACAAAAATCAAAAACGGCCTGGTGGTTTTACTTAATAGTGGCTTCATCAGCTTATATATTTTCCCATTTATAGCCCGTGCCATACACTGTTTTCAGGTAATGGTCGCATCCGGCTTCGTATAATTTCTTTTTCAGATTTTTTACATGAGCATACACAAAATCATGATTATCCAGCATATCTGCAAAATCACCGGAAAGATGTTCTGCCAAAGTGCTTTTGGAAATTACCTTATTTTTATTGCCTACAAAATAAATTAACAGATCAAATTCCTTTTTGGTAAGGATAATGGTTTTGTCATTGATGCTCACCGTTTTTGCCAGAAGATCGATCTGCAACTCGTTTTGCTTGATGACATTGGCGCTATTGAACTGTTTTCTTCTGATAACCGAATAAATTCTTGCCATCAATTCTGAAAGGTGGAACGGCTTCGTCAGGTAGTCGTCGGCGCCCAGTTGCAGTCCCGTTATTTTATCTTCCAGGGCATTTTTAGCGGAAATAATAATAACTCCATCCTGTTTATTCTGTTTTTTCAGCTCTTCCAGAATGGCGAGACCACTGCCATCAGGAAGCATAAGATCCAGTAAAATACAGTCATACTCAAAAGTTTCTGTCTTCTCCATAGCTTCTTTGAATGTGATTGCAAATTCACAGATATAATATTCTCCGGAAAGGTATTCGGAGATGCTTTTTGCCAATTCGGTTTCGTCTTCTATAATCAGGATTTTCATCAGCGATATCTATTATGTAATGGTCCGCCCAAATAATTTATACAAATTTATTATTTGAATTCTGAAGAAATTTCGAATTTAAAGAATCCTGTCGAGATCAACACAATATTTATCAGAATTCAAAGCAAGAAATAATTTCTTTTTTGGCTCATAAAATTACTTCTCTTTAATACCCGATCCCTAAATCGATAAAAATAAAACAAATATGGGCAAATCGTACTGTTGAAGATTTCCAAAGGACCTGCTTGTACTTTGCCGCGTAGAATTTCAATCCGATAATCAGATAAAGTCAACGGAACTGACTGGTTTTTCATTTGGTGAATGGTAAAACGGTTACCTCATACAACATAAGAAAAACCGGCGTTATGACCCGCCGGTTTGAAAAAAAACAAAAATTGATATGGATATGAGTTCTAGACTCGAAACAATAATATCCGTCAAATCATTGGTGTTAATAGAATCGATGTTTCCTCTGTCATTAATGTTGATACAAATTTATATTTATTTAGAATTAATAAAAATAGTAATCTTATGATATTTGTCATTTTTTAAATATTTCAAATATCAATTGTAATTGACCACTTTGTGAGGCAGTTTTACCTTTATCAAACCAGAAGATTCATCATCGAGGGAGTTCCGTTGAGATAAGACTCAAAGTACCCGAGTGACTTCATTCTCTGTAACAGCCCGTCAAAATCTGAGGCGCAAGCCAATTCAATTCCGACAATGGCCGAAGCTGTTTCACGGGAGTTTTTTTTGGTATATTCGAAAAAGGTAATATCATCCTTTGCTCCAAGCACATGTAAAACAAAATGTTTAAGGGAACCCGGACGCTGGGGAAATCTTACAACGAAATAATGCTTCAGACCACGGTACAGCATGGCTCTTTCTTTAATCTCCTCCGTCCGGGTGATGTCATTATTACTCCCGCTTACGATACATACCACATTTTTACCTTTAATTTCACCGGCATACTGATCAAGCGCTGCCAGCGTTAAAGCACCTGCAGGTTCCAGCACCATTGCCTCCTTATTGTACATTTCAAGCAGGGTTTCACAAACTTTCCCCTCATGAACGGATATGCAGTCGGTCACATGATCTTTACAAATCCCAAAAGTAAGATCTCCGACCTTCTGAACAGCCGCACCGTCTACAAATTTATCGATCTCTTCCAGGGCCACAGTTTTCCCGGCCTTCAGTGAGGCAGCCATGGATGCTGCCCCTGAAGGTTCTGCCAAAATAATATGAGTGCGCGGAGACAGCCGGGAAAAAACGGTGACCATTCCCGCCGCCAGGCCTCCGCCACCTACGGGAACGAAAAGATAATCTATTTCATCATTTGCCTGTTCAAGAATTTCCAAAGCAAGGGTCGCCTGCCCTTCAATAATCTGAGGGTCATCAAAAGGATGAATGAAGGCGGCTCCCCATTTCTCACTGAATTCTATCGCAGCGTTTTTAGAATCATCAAAGGTGTCACCGTATAATTTTATCTGTACAAAACCTTCCCCAAACATTTCCACCTGTTCCAGCTTCTGCCGGGGCGTTGTTTCAGGCATGAAAATAACACCGTTGATCTTAAGTCTATGACACGCGAAAGCCACTCCCTGAGCATGATTTCCCGCACTTGCACACACCACTCCCCTGCGTACCTTGTCCTGCAGGAATAGCTGATATATCTTGTTGTATGCTCCCCGTATTTTATAGGAACGCACAGGCTGCATATCCTCTCTTTTCAGAATGATTTCCGCAGAAAATTTCTTTGAGAGTCTGAGACTTTTCTGAAAGGGTGTCTTATGAACTACACTTTCAAGTATTTTCCTGGCTTGTTCAACATGTTTAAGAGTCGGAACGTTAGTCTGTTTATTTTTCGTATTCATAAGCTTTATCCGGGCGAAGCGATCTTACGACTTTTCCGGCCTGCCATAATTCACTTTCTCTTAGTTCTTCCAATTCTTTATTCAGACTTTTCCTGTAATCCTCTTTGCTATTGCTCAAGATTGATTTCTGGGATTCGTGACCGGCAGCTACGCTTTCATACAGCTCTTCAAAAACGGGTTTGGTGGCTTCATAGAACTTTTTCCACCAGTCCAAAGCGCCCCGCTGGGCCGTAGTAGAACAATTAGCATACATCCAGTCCATCCCGTTTTCGGCCACCAGAGGCATTAAAGACTGGGTCAGTTCTTCCACGGTTTCGTTGAATGCCTCAGAAGGGCTGTGTCCCTGCGCTCTCAGAACTTCAAACTGTGCCGCAAAAATTCCCTGAATCGCGCCCATCAGGGTACCTCTCTCCCCTACCAGATCACTGTACACTTCTTTTTTGAAATTGGTTTCAAAAAGATATCCGCTTCCGACTGCAATTCCTAAAGCCACTGCTTTATCCTTTGCATTTCCTGTAGCATCCTGGTGAATGGCATAGCTGCTGTTTAATCCTTTTCCTTCTACAAAAAGTCTTCTGAGTGAAGTTCCGGAACCTTTGGGAGCTACTAAAATGACGTCAACATCTTTTGGAGGGACGATGCGGGTCTGGTGATTGTAGGTAATTCCGAAGCCATGTGAAAAATATAATGTTTTGCCCGGTGTCAGATGCTTTTCAAGGGTCGGCCAGAATTCGATCTGGGCCGCGTCGCTCAGCAGATAGCAGAAAACAGTCCCTTTGCGGGCTGCTTCCTCCAGTTCAAATAAGGTTTCTCCCGGTACAAAACCATCTGCAACTGCCTTATCCCAGCTTTTTGAGTTTTTTCTCTGACCGACGATAACGTTGATTCCGTTATCTTTTAAATTTAAAGCCTGGCCAGGCCCCTGGATTCCGTAGCCTAAAACGGCTACCACTTCATTTTTCAGAACTTCCCGGGCCTTTTCCACCGGAAATTCTTCTCTTGTTACTACATTTTCTTCTACGCCTGCAAATTTAATTAATGCCATAATTGTAATTTTTTATGATTAAATGTGATCGACTTCTTTAAAGTCTTTTTTTAATGATCTGTATTTTTTAATGTGAAGAGGTCATTTCTTCAAATGAATTGAGTTTTTTATTAAATCCTTCGCTGGATTTTATGATGGCTACTCTTCCACTTCTGATAAATTCTATAATCCCGAAAGGCTCCAGTGCCTTTAAAAAGCTGTCGGTCTCCTCTTGCTGACCCACTATTGAAAAAACCGTGTAGTCATTTCTAAGGCAGACAATTGCTGCTCCGTACTGCCGCAAAATTCTTTCTACAGAGACTTTTTCGGAGACTATTTTGGTTTCGATTTTAAACAGAGCCAGTTCCTGCCAGATGATATCTTCATCTGTATTATAATAGACTTTGATCACATCTACCAGCTTCTGAATCTGTCTCGAAATCTTTCTGACCATTTCTTCCGTATCATTAATGACAATGGTAAACCGCGAAATGCTCACGACCTCTGTCGGTGAAGTATTCAGGCTGATCACATTGATATTCCTCCTGGAAAAAACGGTGGATATTCTGGTTAACAGTCCCACCTGGTTTTCGGTGAAAACGCTGATGGTATAATCTTGTTTATTCATGTCTTTTTACATTATTTTAAACGGATTTCACTAACGCTGCAACCTTGGGGAACCATAGGAAATACATTATTTTCTTTACTTACTTTAACCTCCAGAAGATAAGCGCCGTCTGACTGAATCATTTCTTCCAGTGCTGCTCTGAGCTCTCTTCTGTCGTTCACCTGCTTTCCTTCAATTCCATATCCTTTCCCGACCGCTGAAAAATCGGGACTGGTGATGTCTACAAATGAATATCTTTTATCATGAAAAAGCTCCTGCCACTGGCGAACCATTCCCAGAAAAGAATTATTCAGAACGATCATCTTGACACCGATGTTAAACTGGGCAATGGTCCCGAGTTCCTGAATATTCATCTGAAATCCTCCGTCACCCGCGATACAGAATACATGCCGGTCAGGATTTGCTGCTTTTGCACCGATGGCAGCCGGAAGCCCGAATCCCATGGTTCCTAAACCTCCCGAAGTCACATTTCGCCTGGAATTTTTAAATTGTGCATACCGGCATGTAATCATCTGGTGCTGGCCGACGTCGGTACAGATAATATGATCTCCATTGGTGATTTCGTTCAGGTATTTTAATACTTCACCCATCGTTAATTCATCCGAATCCGGATTCAGTTCTTTTTCGATAACCTCCGTCTGTTCGTCATGCTGTAGTTTCAGAAACTGATCCAGCCAGTGATGATGCTTATTTTCTTTGCTGAGATCAGTCAGTAAGGCCAATGTTTCTTTGCAGTCTCCCAGCACCGGGACATCGGCTTTTACATTTTTATCAATTTCCGCAAGATCGATATCCAGATGAATGATCTTAGCCTGTTTCGCATACTGATCCAGTCTGCCCGTAACCCGGTCGTCGAAGCGCATGCCCACTGCGATCAGTACATCGCATTCATTCGTCAGTTTATTCGGGGCATAATGACCGTGCATTCCCAGCATTCCGACATATAACGGATGGTCTGTAGGAATGGCGCCCAGCCCCAGGGCTGTTGCCGCAGACGGAATCCCTGTCTTTTCAATGAATTTTTTAAACTCTTCTTCTGCTTTTCCCAAAATCACTCCCTGTCCAAAAAGGACAAACGGCCTTTGGGCATTGTTAATCAGGTGTGCTGCTTTTTCAACATATTCCAACCTTATCTTAGGTTTGGGAAGATATGATCTTATGAATTCACAGGATTTGTACTCCTCAAAATCCATTTCCTGCAGCTGCGCATTTTTAGTAATATCAATCAAAACGGGTCCCGGCCGACCGGATTTTGCAATATAAAATGCTTTGGCCAATACTTTTGGAAGATCCCGGGCATCAGTAACCTGGCAATTCCATTTGGTAACCGGCATGCTCATATTAAGAACATCAACTTCCTGGAAAGCATCCGTTCCCAAAAGAGAAGCGTATACCTGACCTGTAAGGCAGACCAGCGGCGTGCTGTCAATCATGGCATCTGCCAATCCTGTCATTAAATTCGTTGCTCCCGGGCCACTTGTTGCCAGTACAACTCCGGTGTTTTGAGAAGATCTTGAAAATCCCTGTGCAGCGTGGATCGCTCCCTGCTCATGCCGTACCAGAATGTGACGGATATGCTCTTTATAATCATACAGTGCATCGTAAATAGGGATCACTGCTCCGCCCGGATATCCGAACAGGGTCGTTACTTGTTCTGCCTTCAGGATTTCCAGAATTACTTCTGCACCCTTCAGTTTCCGCCCTGTTGAAGACTCTTTTTTCGGCGGGGTATCTCTTAATGATAATTCCATTTTTTACAATTAAAAATCTGTTATACAACCTTGTGAAGCATCTGAAACCAATTTTGCATATTTGTACAGAACACCACTTTTAACTTTGAAATCCGGTTGTTTAAAACTCCGTTTTCTTTCTTCAAGCTCTTTCTCGTCAACCATCAGATTGATCGTATTTTTCACGGCATCTATTTCAATGAGGTCATTATTTTTAACCAACCCGATCAGGCCTCCTTCAAAAGCTTCCGGCGTAATGTGGCCCACTACGAAACCATGGGTCCCTCCTGAAAAACGGCCGTCTGTAATTAAGGCAACATTTTTACCTAAACCGGAGCCCATTAATGCTGAAGTCGGTTTCAGCATCTCCGGCATTCCGGGTGCGCCTTTTGGTCCCTCATTTTTGATGACAATGACATCTCCGTCACAAATAAGCTGGTCTTCAATTCCTTTGATAAATTCTTTTTCACCATCAAAGACTCTGGCTTTCCCTTTGAAAAAATCACCTTCCTTTCCCGTTATTTTTGCAACACAGCCTCTCTCGGCAAGGTTTCCGTACATGATCCGTATGTGTCCTGTTTTCTTGATAGGATCATTAATTTCGCGGATGATATTCTGTTCGCGTTCTATAATGGAAGTAACATTCTGAAGATTTTCAGCAATGGTTTTTCCGGTCACGGTGAGACAATCTCCATGAATCAGTCCGATATCCAGCAAATATTTCATCACGGCCGGAACTCCTCCAACTTCGTGTAAATCCTGCATCAGGTATTTCCCGCTCGGCTTCAGATCTGCCAAAAGAGGGGTGGAGTCACTTATTTTCTGAAAATCATCAAGGGTCAGCTCGTGCCCTATACTTTTCGCTATGGCAATGAAATGAAGAACGGCATTGGTACTTCCGCCCAAAACCATTATTATTCTTAATGCATTTTCAAAAGCTTTGTAAGTCATAATGTCCGAAGGTTTAATGTCTTTTTCCAGCAAAATTTTGATATAATGTCCCGCGTAAAAACATTCTTCTTTTTTTCTTTGCTTAAAGCGGGATATGACGACGAATAAGGCAGGCTCATTCCTAAAGCTTCAATGGCAGAAGCCATCGTATTGGCGGTATACATGCCACCACAGGCTCCGGCACCCGGACAGGAATTTTTGATAATTCCGCTGTAATCTTTGTCAGAGAGATTTCCTGCGATCTTATTTCCCAATGCTTCAAAGGCGGAAACAATATTCAGGTCCTGCCCTTTGTACGAGCCTGCTTCTATACTTCCTCCATACACCATAATAGAAGGCCTGTTAAGTCTTGCCATGGCCATCACAGATCCGGGCATATTTTTATCGCAACCCGGAACCGTAATTAAACCGTCATAATATTGTCCCGCACAAACGGCTTCGATACTGTCTGCGATGAGATCCCTGCTAACCAGAGAATATCTCATCCCGTCTGTTCCGTTGGTCATTCCGTCACTGATGCCTATGGTATGAAACATCAGGCCCACGAGGTTCTGTTCTTTTACCCCTTTTTTCACAATCTCAGATAATCCGTTAAGATGCATGTTACAGGTATTCCCGTCATATCCCATACTGGCAATCCCGATCTGTGGCTTTGCAAAATCTTCTTCCGTAAATCCTATCCCGTAAAACATAGCCTGGGTGGCTGGTTGTGTCGGATCCTGGGTAAGGGTCTTAGAATATTTATTTAGTTGGCACATTGCAGTTGTGATTTTAGGTACGTGTAATCTTCTTCTGATACGAGATGTCTGTAAGCTTTCTGGACAAGTGCAGAAAGGCTATCTTCCCAATTCATCCGGAAAGAGATCTCATCCAGAGATTCCAGTGCCACGATTTCGGCGGCTGTCCCACAGAAAAAACCGGCATCCGCGCCCCTCATTTCTTCAGGTTTAAACAGCTTTTCTTCGTAATAAATCCCTAGCCGCTCACATATTTCAAAAACCGTGGCTCTTGTAATGCCCGGAAGAATGCTTCCTGCAGGAGGCGTATATAATCTTGAATTTTTTTCAAAAAAAACATTAGCTCCGGAACTTTCGGCAACATATCCGTCAGCATCGAGCAGAAGCGCTTCGTCAAAACCCTTATCTTTTGCTTCCTGGCATGCCAGAATTGAATTGACGTAATGCCCGCTTACTTTCGCTTCCACTCTGAAAGCCTTAGGATTGGGACGCTCAAAGGATGAGGTCATGATCCGCATATGATTGGCAAGATATCCGTTATTCCAGTTCCAGACTTCAATCACCAGCGAGCTTTTGTGACTTTTGGAAAGTGACATATTGGGAGAGCATATAATCAGGGGACGGATGTAGGCATTGCTGAGACCGTTCATTTCCAGCAGCTAATACGTTATTTCAACCATCTGTTCGGAAGTATAGTTAAAGGGAATCATCATCAGTTCTGCGGATTTTTTCAGGCGGTCATAATGTTCTTTCGCTTTAAAGATCCTGGTTCCATTCTTTGTTTTGTATGATTTAATGCCTTCAAAAACAGCGTAGCCATAATGAAGAGACTGGCCATACAGATCGGTTTTGGCCTTCGTTGCTTCTACAAATTCACCATCGTAATAAAGAATGCTTTTCTCGTTGTAGTACATATTCTGTGTTTTAAATAATTAATTACCTGATTTCAGACATAAAAAAACCATCCTCGGATGAGGATGGTTTTTTATTTTAAGATTTATAAAATATCAACAATACCACCGCTCATCACCGGAACCGATAATGATAATAATGATAGTAATAATATTGTTGAATGTTGTATGCATTTCTGTTGTTTGACAAAGCAAATGTATAATTAATTTTTAAACTAAAAAATTTTTTAACAATTATTTTTAAAACAGTTATTTTATTATGAATTAATCATTAAATTCAATATTTAAGCGTATAATTAATAATTTAAATCTACTCTATAATATGTAAGTAAATTTATTCATTAAAATATTCAAAATATATTAAATATTTACTTAGCAAATTGTCCGAAATGCCATAAAATTCCGGATGGATCATGCAGGAAACATTCGCTGCCCCATTCCATTGTTTTTATCGGTGACAGTCTAGCCGTTGGATATTGATCACCAAGCTGCAAATCCACAAGCTGACTCCAGAATTCTTCTACATTTTCGACTTCAACAAAGATCATGGTATTATCCACCCAATCTTTTGTATAGTAATCCTGAAGATAAAAAGCTATATCCTGCTTTTGAAAAAGGGAAAGCTTTGGTTCTAAAACCACTTCTTCAAAGCCGAGATCTCTGTAAAAATCTCTGCTGATATTAAAATTTTGAGCCCCTATAAATGGGCGGATCGATTTCATGTTGAGTTTCATTTTATCTGTTTTTAAAAGGTTCGGGACTCATTTTATTTCTTTTCTGTATAATGCTGTTTCATTTCAGTGCAATCGTACCGATATCGCTCCTTTTTTCCTTCAGGATAAGCAGCAAAAAATCTGAACTACTTTTTATCAACCACAATCCGCTAAGGTCTGTTGGCAATTTCCCATGCTGTGGCAAAGACAAGCTGTGTTCTTTTTTCGAGAAGAGCATAGTCAATTTTTTCTACATCATCAGTAGGTTTGTGATAGTCTTCATGGATCCCGTCAAAGAAAAATGCCACCGGAACGTTATTTTTAGCGAAGTTATAATGATCTGATCTATAATATAATCTTTCAGTATCATTAGGGTCATCATACCGGTAATTCAGTTCCAGGTTATTGGTTTTTCTGTTCGCCGCTTCATTGATGATTTTAAGTTCGGAGCTCAACATCTCAGAACCAATGACATAGACATACTGCTTCCCTCTGTTTTCAGGGTCATCACGGCCGATCATATCAATATTTAAATCCACAACAGTATTGGCCAGAGGAAAAACAGGATTATCCGTATAGAATTCCGAACCGAATAGGCCATGTTCTTCGCCTGTTACATGAAGAAAGAGGATCGATCTTTTCGGACCTTTACCTGCTTTTTTTGCACTTTGAAAGGCTTTTGCAATTTCCATCACCGCGACTGTTCCGCTTCCGTCATCATCCGCCCCGTTATAAACCACTCCATTCCTGGTGCCCACATGATCATAGTGTGCAGAAACAACCACAATTTCTTCCGGCTTTTCCGAACCTTCGATGAATGCTAGAATATTTTCAGAATCAGGCAGATTTCCGCCGCCTCTTTTTTTCATAAAGTCGGCAGGAACTTTCTGGTAGTAGGATCCCAGAGCTTTAGGGAAAGAAATACCCAGCCTTTTATAATAATCCGTCATATACACTCCCGCTTTTTTCTGACCCGGGCTTCCTGTATCTCTTCCTTCCATTTCATCAGAGGCGATTACATATAGATTCTTCTTTAGATCATCAGCTTTAATCGTCTTATAGGCAGCAAGAAAATCCCGGTCACCTTTCCCATCAGATGAAGATGCTGAGGCTGGCGAATTTCCGTTACGGGACACTTTGGCAGATTCGCAACTTACCAGAACTGCTATGGAAAATAAAGGAATGAATAGTTTTTTCATTATCATATAATTTCACTAAAAATAAGATTTTTTTTTAATCCGTGAAGCATCAATATTTTTATTATATTTGATAAAAACACAACGATTATGGATCATATTTACGGATTTAATCATCATTCTTTTTTCATTACCATGTCTGAACTTGCTTCAAAGCATCATAGTTTTGACCTGTCTTTAGGCTTACCTGATTTCGATATCGATCCCCGTTTAAAAGAATGGCTGAAGGAATCTTCTGACCTGAATTTTCATAATTATGAACCCCTTGCCGGAAATTCTTTACTGATTGAGCGTATTATCCGGTTTAACAATCAGCGAATAAACAGGATTTCTGTCATCCAGGATGAAGTTACGATCGTTCCCTGCGCAACTTTTGCTTTATACACTTCGCTTAAATCCGTTATAAACCAGGGAGATGAGGTTATCGTCATACAACCGTCGTACTATACTTACGGGCCTTCGATCATGATGAACGGAGGGATTCCTGTCTATTATAATCCTGAACATGGTTTTGCTACAGACTGGGACGAACTGAAAGCTTGTATTTCCAAAAAAACCAAAGCCATCATTGTTAATTCTCCTCAGAATCCCACCGGAAAAATCTGGACGGAGCATGACTGGGGCCAGTTGTATGAAATGATTAAAGACCAGGAAATTTATCTTATTTCAGAGGAGATTTATGATTTATACTGCTATGACGGAGTTTCCCATTACAGCTCATTTATGCATCCTGAATTAAGAAAGAGAACATTCTGCATATTTTCATTTGGCAAGATGTTTCATACCACGGGCTGGAAGGTAAGCTATGTATTGGCTCAGAAAGACTTAACCGCGAGGTTCCAGTGTCATCAGCAGTACATTTCTTACGGTGCCAATGCGCCCTGTCAATATGCGATTGCAAAATATTTAGAGGTTTTTGATCCTGTTGAAACGGGTCAATGGATGCAGAAAAAAAGAGATCTTTTTAATGAATTGATCCTTGAAACTCCATTTAAGGTGGAACAGAAATCTGAAGGCTCCGTTTTCCAGATCGTGAATTTCAGAAATATTTCAGAGACCATGACGGATGTGGAATTCTCCAAATGGCTGACCATAGAGAAGAAAGTGGCGTGTCTGCCGCTTTCTGCCTTTTATGATTCCCGGAATAATTCTGATTACATCCGGTTTAGTTTTGCCAAAGATGACGAGCTCATCATCAATGCATTGGAACATCTTAGGAAAAACTTATAAAAATGATCAGACATCCTTAATTCCCCCGATTTTAAAATTCAGGTTTTTCTCTTACGGCTGATTTATTCAGATATATGATATTTGTATAATAAAACCACCTAAAACCATGAATACCTTTTCAAAAACCATCATGGGACTGATGATGATCAGTCTTGTCATTATCACCCTGATCATGTATAATATCCTTGAGACCATCCGGGAAAACAATCCATTATATACCCAATCGCAACTCACCTGGCCATCTCCTGCTGCTACACCTGTCCGTCCGGGAGTCACCGCTGAAAAAAAACCATCTCCTAACGACCTTACGCTGTGTGGAATAGATGTATCTCATTGGGATGGTACTGTTACAGAAGATTTACTCTCAAACGACCAGATAAGTTTCGTGATCTGCAAATCTACCGAAGGAACGCACGGAACCGATCCAGATTTCAGGAATAACTGGAATTTTCTGACCGAAAATCATATTACCAAGGGAGCCTATCATCTGTATGTATACTCTGAAAGTCCTGTACAGCAGGCCCTTCACTTTTCAAATACCGTAGGCGAAGTCAACCATCCGGACTTTCCCTTGATTATCGATATCGAAGAAGCGAGCCTACCGAAAAAATATATCGATCAGCGCCGGCTTAAGGAGGATGTACTGAAATTCCTGGAATATATCGAACAAAAAACCAAAAGGACTCCGATGATCTACTCTAATTACGCATTTATCGATACCTATCTTGATGATAAAATATTTTCGAAATACCCGTTGTGGCTGGCAGAATATTCCCACGCCCCAAAACCGCTCATTCCGAAAGCATGGAAAAAGAAGGGCTGCCTGATCTGGCAAAAGACCGATCGGTATGACATCAGTTCTAAGGAATTGGATCTTGATGTTTATTACCCATGAAAGAGGCCGTCTCACAACTCGTGAAAACGGCCTTTTTATGAAATTTTCCTGTATCCCTATACAAGCAGGGTTTTCGTTTAAACGATTCTCAAACCACATCGTTTAGTTGTGATACACGTTCATCTGTATAATGGATATTTTCTAAAGAGACAGGACTCTTACATCTATTCTTCTGTTCTGAGCTCTGCACTCATCGGAGTCATCTGCTTCACAGACCGGATGCTGAGCCCCGTATCCTTCCGCTTCTACCCGATCTGAGGCAATCCCAAGTTCCAATAATTTGAGTTTTGCCGTCTGGGCTCTTAAGTTCGACAGTTTCTGATTGCTTTCTTCATTTCCCGTATCATCTGTATATCCGCCTATTTTTATTCTAACGGACGGATAAGCCGTTAAAATTTCAACAAGATTCAGCAACTGGACTTCAGAACCGGCTTTTAAATCACCAGAACCCGTTTGAAAATAAAGATTTTCAATGGTATACCATGTATTGGGATCTAGAACTTTCTGATCGTTATTTTTCACGGAATGATACATTTGATACAACTGACTTCCTTCCCCTATTTTAATGGTTTTCCCGTCTTTAAGTTTAATCTCCTGAATATTTCCCGTTTCGTATACGAAATCTCCTTCTTCATTCAGGTGCCCTTTAATCTCCGCCGGCAATACAGCAACAGCAGTTCCTGGAGCTATCTGCGCACCTTTGACTCCGGTTAAACTCTCGATCTTAGCCTGTCTGTTCGCTTCGATTTTATCTTTATGCAAAACGGCTAGTGTAGGAGCAATAACCAGGGAGACAATTGACATAAGTTTAATCAGAATATTCATCGATGGTCCTGAAGTATCTTTAAAAGGATCACCCACCGTATCTCCTGTCACGGAAGCTTTGTGTGGTTCTGAACCTTTGAAGTACATTTCCCCGTTTATTTTTACTCCTTTTTCGAAAGATTTTTTAGCATTATCCCAGGCACCTCCTGCATTATTCTGGAACATTCCCATCAAAACCCCGCAGACCGTAGCTCCGGCAAGAAATCCACCCAATACTTCGGGCCCGAAAATAAAACCGATCAACAGTGGCGAAATAATAGCAATGGCTCCCGGCAGCATCATTTTCCGGATAGAAGCATCTGTAGAAATAGCGACGCATTTTTCATATTCGGGCTGTGCTTTTCCTTCTAAAATTCCCGGAATCTCCCTGAACTGCCTGCGAACTTCCTCTACCATAGCCATTGCAGCCTGGCCTACAGCTGTGATCGCCAGTGATGAAAAGATAAAAGGAATCATTCCTCCTACGAACAATCCTGCCAGAACATCAGCTCTGTAGATATCAATCCCATCAATTCCTGCAATTCCTACAAAGGCTGCAAACAGAGCTAATGCTGTTAACGCTGCAGAAGCTATGGCAAAACCTTTACCTGTAGCGGCTGTTGTATTGCCTACCGCATCTAAGATATCGGTTTTTTCACGGACCTCTTTCGGCAGTTCACTCATTTCAGCAATTCCACCCGCATTATCTGCAATGGGTCCGAACGCATCAATCGCAAGCTGCATGGCTGTAGTGGCCATCATACCGGCTGCTGCAATAGCAACACCGTACAGTCCCGCACACAGGTAAGAACCATAAATTCCTCCTGCCAGTACAATAATCGGCAGTAAGGTAGATTCCATACCCACAGAAAGACCGCCGATAATATTGGTGGCATGACCTGTAGAAGATTGTCTTACGATGCTTGAAACCGGCCTTTTGCCCATGGCCGTATAATATTCTGTAATAATACTCATCAGGGTTCCCACCACCAAGCCGACCATAATCGCTCCGAATACGCCCATTTTAGTAAATTCAAGTCCACGCAGGATCATTTTATCCGGCAAAAGATAGGTAACCAGGAAATAAGAGGCAATGGCTGTGATGACGATACTTCCCCAGTTTCCAAGATTCAGAGCATTCTGAACACTTGAGGTGGAGGAATCTTCATTATCATTAATTCTGACAAATAAAGTTCCTATCATGGAAAATATAATTCCTGTTCCTGCAATTAACATCGGTAAAAGAATCGGCGCAAATCCTCCGAAAGAATCTACGGAAACCGTTTCTCTTCCCAATACCATTGTGGCTAAGACGGTTGCTACATAAGATCCGAATAAGTCGGCTCCCATCCCTGCGACGTCACCGACATTGTCTCCCACATTATCAGCAATGGTTGCCGGATTTCTCGGATCATCTTCTGGTATTCCTGCCTCTACTTTTCCTACGAGATCAGCGCCTACGTCTGCAGCCTTTGTATAGATACCACCGCCTACTCTGGCAAACAAGGCAATAGATTCAGCACCGAGAGAGAATCCGGTAAGAATTTCAATGGTTCTTTCCATTTCATGAGAATCCACCGGAGCATCGGGGGCAAAAATCTGTTTGATAATCAGAAATAAGGCACCCAAGCCTAAAACGGCCAGTCCGGCTACTCCCATTCCCATAACAGAACCTCCGGTAAAGGAAACTTTTAAGGCTTTCGAAAGTGAGGTTCTTGCTGCTTCTGCAGTTCTTACATTGGCTTTTGTGGCAATTTTCATTCCTATAAAACCTGCCAGTGCAGAAAATACAGCTCCTACAACGAATGCCACACCGATGGTCCAGTGTGAATTTGCATTGGTCATTCCCATAACCGCTAATAAAATAGCGACGATAACGACAAAATAGGTTAAAACTTTATACTCTGCCTTCAGAAAGGCCATGGCACCGTCGGCGATATGACCGCTGATCCATTTCATTTTTTCATTTCCGGGATCTTGCTTATTTACCCAATTGCTTTGAAGAAAGGTATACACTAAAGCAATCACACCAAAAATTGGTACTAACACAAATAGATTCATAGTTTAATATTTTTTTTGGTAAGAGTAATAAATATACCAAATAATTCTCTTTGGCGGGTGTAAAATATAACGGCGGGTTGAAATAAGTTTGTTTAAACGGTTAAGCAGGCTGGAAGTTATGAGTTATGACTTATGAGTTATGAGTTATGAGTTATGAGTTATGGAAAATAAAAAAGGATAGGTGAAATTCACTTATCCTTTTTTATGATTAAATCGAAAGGGATTATCCTCCGAATTTATCTGCATAATCCTGTTGGGAAGCTTTGATTACCACTTTGGCGTGCTCTGCTCCGTATACTTCCTGAATTCTGCATTTTGCAGGTTCGTCCGGTAAGTTTTTATAGGTAAGGAAATAGTGCATTAATCGTTTCACTTCTGCTTCAGGCAATTCTGAAATATCTCTGAAATGTCCGAAAGCATGATCGTCCACCATTACCGCAACAATTTTATCATCTGCTTCTCCGCCATCGATCATTTTGAAACCCCCGATCGGAATAGCCTGCATCAATAATCCACCTGAATGAATATTGTGAGAACTTAATACACAGATATCCAATGGATCGTGATCTCCCATGGTAACGTCTGTAGCCCCTCTTTCGATGGCCAGATTCATCACGGCTTCGTTACAGTATGTTCTTGGAACAAAACCATACAGAGCCGGAATGATATTCGAGAACTTCTGAGGTCTGTCTACCTTTAAATATCCTGTTTCTTTATCTATTTCATATTTGATAGTATCTGAAGGAACGATTTCAACGAAAACGTTGACAACATCTGGCGCATTTTCTCCTACAGAAATTCCATGCCATGGATGCGCTTTAAAATTTGGAATCATTATTTTAAATTTATTTTTTAGTTAAGCTATTATTAAAATCTCTCGTCTTAAGTCCTCAATAGTCGCCCCGATATAGTCTTCGTGCTCCATATAATTCATGATGAATATGGTTTTGAACTCATCAAGATCGGCATTTTCATTCAGGCCTTCGTATGTTTTATGAAGCAGTTCTATCACTGCGTTTTTTGAATCTACAATATTTTTCCAGGAATTCTTTGTGATATACAGCTGTTGTGATGAATTGTATTCAAATTCTTCATTCACTGTTTTTTCCGTAAGAAAAATAAATTCATGAGGGGCTAAATTTTTGTCAAACTTCTGAATAAGATTAGAAGGTTTTATCCGATCCAGAAAAAGAGTCATTCTTTCGTACGAATGGGTTTTACTTTCGGAATTGGATTTTACCGAAAGCAGCTTGATTTCCTGATTTTTAAGTGTTATGTAGGTATGTACAAACTGTCTCAGCAAAACCAGAAAAGGAATTGCAATGATCAATGCAAATGCGTACGGCAGATATCCTGAAAAATTTGTCATAATTTTAGGATGCAAAATTACTAAATATTTGCTTTCTGTACATCATTTTAGAAGATTTAAATTTGTGGATTAATTTTGGTGCCGATGCCGTAGCAGAAGTTTATGCGTAATAAATTAATGATAAAATACATTTTATAAAACAGGGTTCAATAATTACCTTAATTTTGCACCAAAATAATGTTATAATGCCTTTCAATAATTATATATCAAAGTTAGTTTTCTGTGAAAAAATAAGCTTCGGATTCAAAACATTTACGGCTCTCCTCATTAATTCCAAGAGATACAGTTCAGGATTAAAGAAAAACAAACTGGATTTAAAGAATAATGAGACTTTTGTGTATCATATTGAAAAGAATAAAAAGAAATTCGATCTCTATCTTAGGACTTTTAAAGGTGACATTGATATTTTTTATGAGATATTCTGGAATAAAACTTATGATGAACATCTCAAATTAACAGATAAAGAGCCAAAAATCATTGTAGATCTGGGCGCTCACATAGGGATGACTTCTATTTATCTTGCATTACAATATCCGGATGCCAAAATTTATGCGGTAGAAGCTTCGTCCGAAAATTTTGAAATGTTAAAAGCGAACACGAAGTCTTTCAGAAATATTGTTCCGATCAATGCTGCAGCTCATTACGAAGACGGCACCGTTAATTTTGGAAACAATGAGCTTTCGTATAATCAGAAAGTCTCTGAAAAAGGGATCCCGACGCAAGCCCTTTCTATTCAGAAATTCATGGATACCTACCAGATACATCATATCGATCTTCTTAAAATAGATATTGAAGGGGCAGAAACTGATCTGTTAAGCAAAAATAATTCATGGCTGAATATGGTGGGAAATATCATTATCGAAATTCATCAACCTTACACTGCAGAGGGATTGGCAAATGATCTTACGCCGTTTAATTTTAAGATAAAACTTGATCGTGGCGCTGTATTAACAGCCGGTAAAGAGTAAACTACGAAAAATTCATCGCTTTTTTGATCATTTCTTTTTTAGTGTTGGAAATAACTGGATACATTCTGAGTTCAGGACGAAAACCCCTGAAAAACTCTTCAATTGCGGGTACTTCACTACCTTCGAAATCAAATATCTTATCTTCAATATTAAGGGCTATAAGATAATCGATGATCACGGATGAACCTGAAAGTTTCACGAAGTTCCGGTCGTTAAACGTCCCAAGCAGTGCCAGTGTTTTATGGTCAAAATAAACAGCAATGGCATTAATCGGGATATTCTTATAGAAAAAAGCAATGATCTTCAGATGTTCTGCTTTTTCAAAATCACTGAATGTCTGTAAAAACTGTCGTTTATCATGCTCATCTTTTGCACCAATCGTATTTTCTGAAATAAATTCATAAACATCTTTAATTTTGACTTCCCTAATCTCAGATTGTTGTAAGACCTCTTCTTCCAGTCTCAATTTACGTTTTCTTTTGGGAGAATATCGTTGTCTGACCGTTTCGTAGCTATCAGGAAAAATTAAAAAGTTCTGTCTCTTTTTCAGAGATTTTGAGAACTGATTGACATCATTAAATGCATAGTACCAGATATTGTATTTCTTTTCAAAAAATTTCAGAAATAAATTATTGATTTCGACCGAATCCTGTTTTGAAAATATACCGAGCTGCTGGCAGAGTTTAGGATTAATCGCGATCCTGAATCCCATCTTTTTAATATACGGAACCGGCATCACAGCTTCATAATCATTAAGAACCAGAATTTCCCAGTGTTTATCGGAGGTGATATCCAGAAATTCCTTGGTCGCAGAATATTTTCTCTGTGCAGAACTTTCCAGACATTGGCTGTATTTCTCAAAATCAATTTCGTGATATTTCAATCTTCTAATCATAATAATCCTTCGTCCGAGAAACTAAAATATGAATTTTGTGTAATTATTAAATGGTCCAGAAGCTGAATACTGAAAAAACTTCCCGCTTCTTTGATTTTCTGCGTGATTCCGACATCTTCTCTGCTGGGTTTCAGACTGCCTGAAGGATGATTATGGGCAATAATGATTCCGGTAGAATAATAATCCAGAGCCAATCTGAATAATATTCTCACATCGACTATAGACTGATTGATTCCTCCTTCAGTAAGTTTAGCGATATGCACTATTTTATTGCTTTGATTAAGGTAAACAGCCCAGAATTCTTCAGTATGCAAACCTGATAACTGATTTTTTAGAATCAGGTACGCATCTTCACTGTTGGCAATAACTGTTTTTTTTAAAATTTCCTGTGCGGCTCTTCTTTTTCCGATCTCCAGAGCAGTTACAATGGTAATGGCCTTTACTTCACCTATTCCTTTAAATTTCATCAGATCTTTTACGGAAAGCAAATTGAGCTGGTGCCAGTTGTGGTCTACGGATGCTAAGATCTTTTGAGCCAGTTCTACTGCTGTGTCATCTTTGTTTCCACTTCCCATGATAATGGCCAGCAGTTCGGAATCAGAAAGAGAATTAATCCCTTTAAGTAAAAGTTTTTCCCGGGGCCTGTCGTCTTCAGCTAAATATTTAATGGACATTCTAAGTAAATTTGTGTTTTTATAAAAATAATAATTGATCAGTAAAAAGCGTATAAAATTATGGTTTTTTTCGATTGATCGATATACTTTGCAGATTGATACAAAGCATTCTTTGAAAGCATCGGACAACCAAAACTTAAACAGGCGGGATTGGCAGATTCCTGATCAGGGACGCAGTAATAAGAATGGAGAACAATAGCTCTTGAGCTCGCGTTACGGTTGGTCTGGTCTATACCATTCAGACGGTAGGCCTTTCCGAATTTTCCGTTGTAACTTTCCTTAATTTCGTATTTTCCCAATGATGACTGATGGGACCCTTCTGTATCACCGAACTGCAATACATTAGAATTTTTTATTACAGAACCTTCTCCATGGGCAACAACAGCTTTCTGTAATACTCTATCATTTATCAGATCATAAACAAAATACCTGTACTTGCCCGAATGAATCTTAAAATTGATAAAAACTGCCAATTCCTGATTGTAATTTTTCCCTTTAAGATAGTTTTTAATTTCCAGAATTTTCGATTTAGGTAAATAATCAATTGTAATATGAGCCTGAGATTCATATTTTGAACAGGATATTATCAATAGAAAGAGAAAAAGAATCTGTTTTATCATTTACCGAATTTTTATTCGATGATCATTCCGTCTTTCATAACTAATTTTCTGTCGGTAATTTCGGCAAGATTAGGATTGTGCGTTACGATCACGAAAGTCTGGTTGTATTTATCTCTTAAATCAAAGAATAACCGGTGCAGATCGTCTGCATTTTTAGAATCTAAATTTCCTGTCGGTTCATCAGCAAAAATGGTCTTCGGTGAATTGATCAGAGCTCTTGCTACGGCTACTCTCTGGGCTTCGCCCCCCGATAACTGATTCGGCTTGTGATGCAGACGCTGTTCGATCTTGAGATCTTCAAATAACGCATGGGCTTTATCCAATGCCTCTTTTTCGTTAGCTCCTGCTATCTTTGTCGGTAAAAGTACATTCTCCAAAGCTGTAAATTCCGGAAGTAACTGATGAAACTGGAACACAAAACCGATATTCTGGTTTCTGAATCTGGAAAGCTGTTTGTCATTCATATTAATAAATGACTCGCCGGCAATTTCAATTTCAGTATCAAATTTTTTGGAATTCGAAGGTTGATCTAATGTTCCTAAAATCTGTAAAAGCGTAGATTTTCCCGCTCCTGATTCTCCGACAATAGAAACTACTTCTCCTACTTTGATATGAATATTAACTCCTTTTAATACCTCTAAATTTCCATATGATTTATGGATATTCCTTGCTTTAATCATAATCCAAAAATAGTAAATTGATTTGAAATACGGGAGGTTTTTAAAATGAATTGTGGGTGAGTGACGATGCTATTTCCTTTGTAAGGGTGCCGCTACTCATTAGGATTTCATCTCTGATCAAAAAGATTATTGAATTCATTTAATTCTTTCAGTCTTCGGCGGCTTTGCCGCCGAAGACTGAAAGAATTAGTACCTAACTTGCAAAACATGAGAGATTGAGATAAAATTCAGGCATCACCGATAAAAAAACGCTTCTCAAAATAGAGAAGCGTTTGTAGTATATCCAAATTAGAAAATTACAGTAACAGTGTTAAAGGACTTTCCAAATAAGTTTTTAAGGTTTGTAAGAACTGAGCACCTGTAGCCCCGTCTACTACTCTGTGATCACAGGCTAATGAAAGCTTCATGATGTTTCCTACCACGATCTGCCCGTTTTTCACGATTGGCTTTTCGATGATGGCCCCTACTGAAAGGATCGCAGAATTCGGCTGATTGATGATGCTTGTGAACGTCTCAATTCCGAACATGCCCAGGTTTGAGATGGAGAAGGTGGAACCTTCCATTTCATTCGCCTTAAGACCTTTGTTCTTAGCTCGTGAAGCCATATCTTTTACAGCAGCAGAGATCTGCGTATAATTCATCTGGTCAGTATTCTTAAGTACAGGCACAACCAATCCGTCAGGAATGGCAACTGCTACCCCTACATTAATGTTTCCTCTGTGGATAATCTTATCACCTGCCCAGCTTGAATTCACCTGAGGGTGTTTTCTCAAAGCGACAGCAGTAGCTTTAATGATCATATCATTGAAAGAAATTTTTGTATCCGGTAAAGAATTGATTTCTTTTCTGGCCTCAATGGCTTTATCCATATTGATCTCCACCATCAGATAATAGTGAGGAGCAGAGAATTTACTTTCAGCAAGACGTTTCGCGATGATATTTCTTACCTGAGAATTCGGAGTTTCTGTATCTTCACCCTGTACGAAGCTCAATGCAACCTGGGCAGCAGCAGGACTTGCTGTAGATTCAGAAGCAGCTGCTTTTGCAGATGGCTGATAATTTTCAACATCTTTTTTAACGATTCTTCCGTTTTCACCAGAACCCTGAAGACTGTGAATATCAACCCCTTTTTCCTGAGCAATTTTTTTAGCTAAGGGAGAAATGGCAACTCTGTCATTGTTGCCGGCTTCCGGTTGTTGTTTTTCAGATTCCTGTTGAGGAGTCTCAGCTTTTTGTTCGGCAGGTTTTTCTGAAGACTGAGCGGCAGCTTTAGGAGCACCGACTCCTGAAACATCAGTTCCTTCCGGTCCGATAATTGCCAATACAGAATCTACCGGTGCAGCACCGTTTTCTTCAACACCCTGCTTTAATAAAATCCCATTGAATTCAGATTCAAAATCCTGAACTGCTTTATCGGTTTCGATCTCAGCAAGAAGATCTCCTTCTTTTACGGTATCGCCAACATTCTTATGCCATTTAGCCACTTTTCCTTCTGTCATGGTATCAGAAAGTCTCGGCATCGTAATTACTTCAACACCTGCCGGAACTTCCGCAGAAGCTTCTTCTACGCTTGTTGATTCATTTTCAGTTTTATGTTCTTCTTCGGATTTTTTCTCTTCAGAACCTCCTGCAGCCGGAGCAGCAGCTCCACCCGTTAATCCTGAAATATCTTCTCCTTCATTACCGATAATTGCTAAAACCGAATCCACAGCAGCTGCGGCACCTTCTTCTACACCTACGTATAAAAGCGTACCTTCCATCTCAGATTCAAAATCCTGAACAGCCTTATCTGTTTCAATTTCAGCTAAAATATCACCTTCTTTTACTTTATCGCCTACTTTTTTATGCCATTTTGCCACTTTCCCTTCCGTCATTGTATCGGAAAGACGTGGCATTGTAATAACTTCTGCCATAATTTATTTTAATTTGAAAATTTGGTAATTTGTTCATTTGAAAATTAAAAAAGGATGTCTAGCTCATTTTCAAATTTTCAGATTTCCAAATTAACTCATTATTTTTTTTAGTTTTCTAATTGATCTAAGAACGGATAATTCTCCTGTGCATATACATACTCGTATACTTTTTCAGGATCCGGGTAGGGTGAGTTTTCCATAAATTCGATACATTCTTCAACGAAGTCTCTTGACTTGTTATCCGTAGCTTCCAACTCCTCTTCAGTAGCCCAGTTGTTTGATAAAATTCTTTGTTTGATCAATTCGATAGGGTCATCATTTTTGTGAAGAGCCACTTCTTCTTTAGATCTGTACGGCTCAGCATCAGACATCGAGTGACCTCTGTAACGGTACGTTCTGGCCTCAATGAAAGTAGGCCCGTCTCCTCTTCTTGCTCTTTCAATCGCTTCATAAGCAGCTTCAGCCACTTTTTCAGGATCCATTGCATCTACAGCCAGACAAGGCATTTCGTATCCTAATCCCAATTTGTAGATATCTTCGTGATTAGCGGTTCTTTTCACTGAAGTACCCATGGCATACTGGTTGTTCTCAACAACAAAAATCACAGGTAATTTCCAGTTCATCGCCATGTTAAACGTTTCATGTAATGAACCCTGTCTTGCAGCTCCGTCTCCGAAGAAGCAGATGTTTACCGCTTTTCTGTCAAAAAACTTATCTGCAAAAGCAATACCGGCTCCCAAAGGAATCTGTCCTCCCACGATACCGTGACCTCCATAAAATCTATGTTCTTTGCTGAAAATGTGCATAGATCCACCCATACCTCCTGACGTTCCTGTAGCTTTACCACAAAGTTCCGCCATGATTCTCTTAGGGTCTACTCCCATCGCCATCGGATGGATGTGGCATCTGTAAGCAGTGATCATACTATCTTTGGTTAAATCCATTGCATGGGTAAAACCTGCAGGAATCGCTTCCTGACCATTGTACAAATGTAAAAAACCTCTGATTTTTTGTTTTAGATAAAGAGAACGGCATTTGTCTTCAAACCTTCTCCACATTGTCATATCTTCATACCACTTCAGGTATACCTCTTTAGAAAATTCTTTCATGTGTTAGCCTTTGCTTATTTATGATGAAATAGTTGAGCAAAATTATAAAAAAAACTTTGTTTTTATTGTATACAGACCCATTGTTTTTTTAGTTATAATATTATATTTACATGATCAAACTTAATTATGGAAGAAAAACAGCCTACATTATTACATAAAATTTCAAAAATTATATCTGATTTTTTCAATCCCCTGGTTTCTCTGTTTATATTTTTCGTTTATATGAGTGCAAGAAATTATTCTTTTGAGGATTCGATTACGTATTTTCTTCCTGTTTTAATAATGATCATCATTCCTGTTGTTGCGTGGCTGGTATGGAATGTAAAGACCGGAAGATATACAAATATGGACGTCTCCAACCGTATTCAGAGAAAGACTTTATATGTCTTCATTGCAGTTTGTGTCATCGCCTATCTTGTGTATAATTATTTTAAAAACGGATATATTGATTTTGTTATGCTTTTTATTCTGATTCTGCTTTTTGCCATGCAGATCAGCAATTATTTCATTAAAAGTTCAATGCATACGTCATTCAACATATTCGTAGCATCCCTTTTCTTTGCTTTAAGTGTAGAGATGGGAATCCTTTGGCTGGGGATTTCCTTACTGGTAGGAATCACCCGGGTTATTTTGAGAAGACATACGGTAAGGGAGGTTATGATGGGCGCCGGAATTGCTTTTATGGTATCTTTTCTTTACCTTTATTGCAACATACAATTTCAACATTAAGAACATTCAATGAAAATAAATCATCTTACTTCTGCCGAAGAGAATTTAATGAAACTATTATGGAAGCTGGAGTCCTTTTATTTAAAAAACATCATGGAGCAGCATCCGGATCCGAAACCTCATCAGAATACCGTTTCCACGTATCTGAAAATACTGGTGGAAAAAGGATATTTATCAACAGCAAAAGAAGGAAGGATTTTTAAATACAGCGTTACCGTTCCTCATGAAGAATACAGAAAATTTCTTTTAAAAGAGCTTTCTCTTCATTTTTTCGGTAATTCGGGGAAAGAAATATTAGAGTTATTGTTGAATGAAAAATTAATTTCCCAGGACGACCTGAAAGGATATTTTGATCTTAAGATTGAAATAAAGCCTACAAGGATACAGGAGCCTAAACTGGAGCTGGCAAATGAAATTTTAAATCCGAAAAAGGATAAAAAAACCAAAGAAAAAGACAAAAAGAAAAAGAAGAAAAAGGATATGAAATGATACTAAAATCATTCAATCATATACTAGAATTCCCTGAAATCTGATTTTAACTATCTATTCATAAGGTACTTAAAATATAAAAAAGGCCGTTTCACTGATTGTGAAACGGCCTTTTCCGATATACAGAATACTATTCTTTAATAATTTTGAATGACTGATCCGATCCTTCAGACTTTAGTCTTAAAAGATAGATCCTCTTTTCAATTCGGAGATATCAGCCTGTTTGGAATCTTTATCAACTGTTTTTATAAGCTGTCCTGTTAAAGACAATATTTCAATACTGCTTATCTTTTTATCGGAGGCTATATTGACAAAATCTCTGGCAGGATTCGGATATACTTTGATACCATTACTGTTTTTTACAACGTCATTTACGCCTAATACAGATGCATCCACCACCGATACATCGTCTACATTAATGCCTCTTGCCCAGTTGGATGTGCCTTCGAAAGCAATCATATAATTGGCAGATTTATTGGGTAAAGGGATACTTACATCCAGCCATGCTGCATTTTCTGTTGTATAAGAACTTCCTATCTGCGTCCAAGCATCGCCGGCATTAGCTTTATAGAAAATTCTTAATTCATCTACATCGCCAAACCAGTTAGTATTGGCCAGGCTGAACCTCAGTTCAGGGGTGGCAAGGCCTGAAATATTTAACGGAGGCATTAGCAATCTAGCTTTATTTCCAGCTGTTGTTGTTCTGAATTCTGCCATTCTCGGAGCAGATTTAGGCGTGATACTGCTGTTTCCGTTTGCGGTCATGTAAGTCCAGGTATCTGTTCCGCCGCCTGTTACCGCTTCATTTGCCCAACAGGATGGTATGGTAGTGTTATCAAAATTCTGCGTGTATGGGAAAGCCGTTACTGAAGCACAGGTGGTTGCAAAAGACTGCACCGGCGTCCATACGCTGAATCCATTTGTACCGCAGCTGGATCTTACATAAAACTGATAAGCGGTAGAAGCAGACAAAGGTGAAATCGTCGCAGAAGCTGCCGTAGAATTAATAACGGTTCCGGAACCTTGTGTAAATCCTGTAGGGCCGTACTCTACCTGATAAGTAGCTCCTGCAGTAGATGAAGCAGTCCAGCTTATATTGGCAGAATTGGAACTGACACTGTTTACCACGATCGAAGTCGGTACATCACATGCCGGTATCGCTCCATTGAAGACATCATCGATATCAAAAAAGAACATATCCGTTGTAGAAGAATAAAAGCCGATATAAATGGTTTGTCCTGCGTACGCTGACAGATCATAGCTATATTTATAGAAGCCTGCTCCACTGGCGGGAGCCACAGAAGCCGCTAACGTATTGGTGAAGGCCGCTGCTGTAGGGGTAGTAGTGGATACCTTCACGCTGATGGTTTCCGGGTACAGGGGATCCCTGCTTCTTGCGTAAAAAGAAAGGAAGTCACTCACTCCTGCAGTAACGGTAATCGCCGGCGTCACCAGATAATCGTCATGGGCAGTAGAACCATAGGCTATGGAAGCAGTGTTGGTTCCGCTGTAAGCATTGATATTTCCGCCCGTGTAATTTACAATGGCCCACGTGTCCGTATCACCACCATTTAAGGCAGTCCAGCCTGCAGGAAGTGTTGTGGCGGCATCAAAATTCTGAAAAAACTGTGCATTCGCAATAATTGGAATTGCAAATAATGCTAAGAGTAATTTTTTTCTCATGGTAATAGTCTTAAATTTTGAGTTAACTTACGAATTTCAGGCGAGTTAACCAAAAAAAAGGACGGGCATGAGAAAGCAATATATTATGTTAAACCAGCTGTATAATTATTAATTTTCTATAAAATGAAAGATTTGCATAAAAAAAGCGGCTTAAAAGCCGCTTATATTTTTTAATAACGATTTCCACCGCCACGGTTGTTTCCACCACCGTAACCGCCACCGCCGCTACGATTTCCACCACCGTAGCCACCGCCACCGTTTCCACCTCTGCTGCTGTTTCCATAACCACCACCACTTCTGTTGTTATCGAAACTTCTTCTTGGCTTCTCTTCTCTTGGCTTAGCTTCAGATACGTTAAGAGTTTTTCCATTGAATTCTTTCTGATTAAGCGCTTCGATAGCCTGTGTGCCTTCTTCGTCACCCATTTCTACGAAACCAAAACCTCTTGAACGGCCAGTTTCCCTGTCCGTAACAATTTTAGCAGATGTTACATCGCCAAATTCTGCAAATAAATCGTGCAACTCATATTCTTTAGTTGCGTAATTGATGTTTGAAACAAAAATGTTCATTTTAAATAAAATTAAAAAATTAATAAAAATTTGGTATATAAAAGAAAAGCAACATAAATTAATGAACAAATATTGATTCCAAATATAAACTATCGCAAGATACAATTAAAATTTTCAAATCAAAACATTTTTTTTCAATATTTTATTCCATAAATTTTAATCGGTAAAGAGGATATAATCTGATCGTTTCGTGTGTGATAGCCGAAGCTGATCGAGAAAATAAATAATCCTTTTCAGAACAGTAAATCCCATAGGTTTGATAAAGCCGGTTTTAAACATTAAATTTGTCTTTTAAAAAAATAAACACATGAATTATCATACAAGAAAATGGGTAAAACCGGAAGATCTTAATCCTAACCAATCCCTTTTCGGAGGAAGACTGTTGCAGTGGATCGATGAGGAGGCTGCGCTTTACGCCATCATTCAATTGGAAAATACGAAAGTCGTTACAAAATTTATTTCAGAAATCAATTTTGTAAGTTCAGCAAAACAGGGTGATATTGTCGAAATAGGGATCGAAGTGATAAAATTCGGTTCCACATCGATCACATTAGCCTGTCAGGTGAGAAATAAAATGACCCGCCAGACCATTATTACTGTTGACAGGATTGTTATGGTAAACCTGGGTGAAGACGGTAACCCAACACCTCACGGGAAAACACAGGTTGAATTTGTAAAAGACCGGCTTAACAGTCAGTTATGAAGATCTTCATAAAAAATATGGTGTGTGGCAGATGTATTTCCGCTGTTTCTGCTATTTTCATTGAAAATAATATCCAGATTAAATCAATTGGTTTAGGTGAAGTGGAACTGGAAACGAGGATCCCGGAACAGCAACTCGAGGTCATTGAGAAAATTCTTATAAAAACAGGATTTGAAAGAATAAAAGATTCTTCCCGTAAGCTTGTAGAGAAAATTAAAAATTTAATTATTATCAAGATCAGCGAACTGGATATCGCAGAAAACTTTCTGTTATCAGAATATTTAAGTTCTACATTTCACAAAGACTACAGCGCACTGTCAAAAACATTTTCACAGAATGAAAATATTACTCTTGAGCAGTTTTTTATTCTTCAGAAGATTGAAAAGGTTAAAGAACTTCTTTTATATAATGAATTTACCTTAACAGAAATTGCGGGCAAGCTGGGCTACAAAAGTGTACAGCATTTATCATCACAATTCCGTAACAGTACGGGGTTTACCCCTACTGAATTTAAAAAACTGAAAGTTCATAACCGTAAACCTTTAGATTCTTTATAATTAAATCCTGAACTTACTGGGTATGGTATATTTATTAATTATTCTGAAAAAAAATGGGTGTGTTCATTAATCTATAAGATAGAAAATCAGGCTCTTCCTGAAACAAGCATTAAGGGCAGACAAAATTCTGTAAACATTATCCTTAAATTTATAACAGGTATCAAATTGAAAACCGGAAATTTGTAGTATAAATTAAAGGATCATGCAAAAACAATATAAAGTTCTCGGAATGACCTGTTCCGGCTGCCAGAAAAAAATTTCTGAAAAGCTTAACAGTCTCGAAAACATCAGTGCCGATGTACAGCTTGATAACAGCACCGTGACTATTAGTTCGGATAAAGAATTTGAATTAAATACTTTAAACAAGGCACTCGGAGAAATCGGAAACTATCAGCTGGAAGATCCGCACCATCCCGCACCCTCTTTTATAAAAACTCAGGACAGAGTTTCAGCATCTTCTGTATACTATTGCCCGATGGAATGTGAAGGCGAAAAAGTCTATTTCCAGCAGGGAAAAAGATGCCCGGTCTGTCAGATGTACCTGGTTCCGATTGAGGAAAAACAGGCTAAAGACCCTACTTTTAAACCGGTTTACTCTTCAGCCCATCTTCCTGAGAATTTCCAGGACAATATTGGAAAATATTACTGTCCCATGTTTTGTGAAAGTGACAAAGTCTACAATGAGAAAGGCGACTGTCCGGTTTGCCATATGCATCTGGAGGAAATCACTGAAGATCTGGTTAAAGATTCCTCTTTTAATGAACACCATTCCCACCATTCGGGCCATCATCATGAAACTCCGGAAGTAACAGATGAAATGGCAGGAAAATACTATTGTCCCATGTATTGTGAAGGTGACAAAGTGTATGATACCAACGTAGGCTGTCCTGTCTGCGGAATGGATCTGGTGAAATATCCTGAAAAAAAGCTGCACAATATACCTGTCCCATGCATCCGGAAATCATCAGAGACGAACCCGGAGATTGTCCGATTTGCGGAATGGACCTGGTGAGAATACCTGATAAAGGTGAGGAAGAAGATGAGACCTATACGGTTTTAAAACGGAAATTTACAGTTTCTTTAGCATTTACAATTCCGGTTTTCATCCTTTCGATGGGCGGGATGTTTATTGATTTCCCTTTCAACCATCAGATTCAGGGTATTTTTGAATTGATCCTGACGCTTCCGGTTGTGTTGTACTCCGGTTGGTTTCTGATGAAGAGAGGCTGGGTTTCTTTTAAAACCCGGAATCTGAACATGTTCAGTTTAATTGTACTTGGTGTTGCCGCTGCATTTATTTTCAGTTTGGTAGCCTTAATATTTCCGGATTATATTCCTCACGAAATCCGTGGTAATCATCATGAAATCCCGCTGTATTTTGAAGCGGTGTGCGTTATTCTGACCCTGGTTATTCTCGGTCAGCTGATGGAAGCTGCAGCGCACAAAAAAACAGGAAATGCAATCCGTGAACTGATGAACCTGTCACCGGATGAAGCCAATCTGATCATTAACGGGGAAGATAAGAAGGTGCTGTTATCCCAGGTGAAGGCCGGAGACTTATTAAGAGTAAAACCGGGTGAAAAAATACCTGTGGACGGGAGGATTACAGAAGGCAATTCAGTGGTGGATGAAAGTATGATTACCGGCGAGCCTATGCCCGTTGAAAAAACCATGGGCGATAAGGTAACCTCGGGAACCATCAACGGCAATCAGACCTTTATCATGAAAGCTGAAAAAGTAGGTGACGAAACACTGCTTTCGCAGATTATAAAAATGGTCAATGAAGCGAGCCGCAGTAAAGCGCCGATTCAGAAACTGACTGACAAAGTTGCCAGGGTTTTTGTTCCCGCTGTCATACTGACTGCCGTTTTAACGTTTATTTTATGGCAGATATTCGGTCCGGAAGGTCAGAGAACACTGTTTGCTTTTGTAAATGCGGTTGCCGTTCTTATTGTTGCCTGTCCATGTGCTCTCGGCCTTGCGACGCCGATGTCTCTGATGGTCGGAATCGGTAAAGGTGCAAAAAACGGTGTTTTAATTAAAAATGCTGAGGCACTGGAACAAATGCATAAAGTAAATGTTTTAATCACTGATAAAACAGGAACTTTAACTGAAGGAAAACCCTCTGTAGAACATATTGAAACAGCAGAAAATGATCAGGATTTAATTTTAAAGCTTGCTTATTCACTAAATCAAAATTCAGAACATCCTCTCTCAGGTGCGGTCATTAAAAAAGCAAAAAGCGAAAATATTTTGGCTGAAAAAGTTGAAAACTTTGAGAATATTTCAGGGAAAGGCGTTAGAGGAAAAATCAACGGAACAACCGTTTATCTGGGAAATGAAAGTCTCTTGAGGTCACATCAGATTTCAATTCCTGAAACCATAAAACAAAAAGCTAAGGAGGTTCAGCTAAAAGCCCACACCATCTCTTATATTGCTCAGAATACCGATGTCTTAGGGTTTATAAGCTTTACCGACAAAATCAAAGAGACTTCTAAACAGGCCGTCCGACAGTTAATGCGTGAAGGAGTGGATGTTATCATGATGACGGGTGACAATGAACATACCGCGAAAGCGGTTGCGGATGAGCTTGGAATCAGACATTTTAAAGCGAACTGCCTTCCTGAGGATAAATTGAATGAAGTTAAAAAACTCCAGCAGCAAGGGAAAATAGTAGCCATGACCGGTGACGGAATTAACGACTCTCCTGCCCTGGCTCAGGCCAACGTAGGCATTGCCATGGGTACGGGAACCGATGCAGCTATTGAGAGTGCAGAAATTACTTTATTACAGGGTGATATTTTAGGGGTAGCCAAAGCTAAATTACTGAGTGAAAAATTATTGAAAAATATTAAAGAAAACTTATTTTTCGCATTTATTTACAATGTTTTGGGAATACCGGTTGCGGCAGGATTATTGTATCCGTTTTTTGGAATCTTATTATCTCCGATGATTGCTGCCGCAGCAATGAGCGTAAGTTCTTTATCGGTGATTTTAAATTCGCTTCGGTTAAATTCTGTGAATCTGAATCATCATGAATAATCTCCTGCAGATTATATGCAGGCGGCCGGATAACAGGAAAAACTAAGTAACATCAGCGCAAGATCAGATCTACGTGCAATCTAAAATTAATATAATGGGAAAAGGAAGTCTTTATATCGGATGCTCAGGTTTTTACAATAACGATTGGAAAGGATCTCTGTATCCTGAAGATTCGAAAAGTAAAGATTTCCTGATTCTGTATTCGGAGACCTATAACAGCGTGGAAATCAACTCCACTTTTTACAGAAAACCCACGCAGAAAACATTGCAGAAATGGTTCGATGAGACACCTGAAGATTTCCGGTTTTTTATTAAAATTCCCAAAACCATTTCGCATGAAAAGCGGCTGAAAGATTGTAAAGCTGAAATTTCAGAATTTTGTGATCATATCCAGTCCGGTCTGAAAGAAAAGCTTGCAGGATTTCTCTATCAGTTCCCACCTTCTTTTAAAAATACGCCGGAAAATACTGACGTTATTCTTGATAACATTAATTTTAATTTTCTGAATGTGATCGAATTTCGCCATGAATCCTGGTGGAAGGAGGAAGTCTTCCATCTTCTACGTGAAAATAATATCGTATTTTCAGGAGTGAGTTTTCCGGGAAGCCTTCCGGAAGAGGTGATTATGAACCATCCTGATATCCTGTATTACCGCCTTCACGGAAAACCTGTCCTGTACAAATCAGAATACTCTGAAGAATTTCTTAAAGACTTAGCTGAAAAAATTGAAAAAGAACAACATAAAACGTTTATCTTTTTCAATAATACATGGGGAACTGCTGCTATTCATAATTCCCTGTATCTTAAGAAAATACTGGAATAAAAACAGACCGAGAATAAATTATTAAAATATCCTTAAAAAGTGAAATTTCATTGAAATCGGCATGTATTTTGTTAAGAAAAAGTTAAGGAAAATTAACAATTTTTAACAAAACAAATTCCATTACATTTTATGACAAAAAACTTTGCGGAAAAGTCGAGAAATATGACTTTTTCTGGGATGCTTGCATTGATGAGTGCAACTTCAATTTTATTTCACAGCTGTAATCAAACCAAAACAGGGAATGAATCTGACAAGATTATTTCCGATCACCATCCCACTGCAAAAGTTGTCCCCGACATTGATGATGAAAATGTTCCTTCTGATAAAAGAGTGATCTATCTCACCTTTGATGACGGTCCCAATCGCGGAACCGAAAACCTTCTTAAGATCTTACATAAAAGAAATATCTGTGCTACGGCCTTCCTGGTCGGAAAACATGCCTATGGCAGTAAAAAACAAAAAGATGATCTGGAACTTTTAAAAAGTGACCATCTGGTGGAACTGGCTAACCACAGTTTTACCCATGCTCACAATAAGTATACGGACTTCTATAAAAATCCGGTAGCTGTGGTTCAGGATTTTGACACGGCCAAAGACAGTCTGAAACTGTACAGTAAAATTGCCCGGACTCCCGGAAGAAACATATGGAGGCTGAATAATATTACCGTTACGGATCTTAAAAGTTCTACAGCAGCTGCCAACAGCCTGAAAAAAGCAGGCTATAAAGTAATCGGATGGGATCTGGAATGGAAACCCTCGAATAAAATGGCGCTGAAAGGTAATCATGAAGCCATGCTTAAAAAAGTAGACAGTATTTTCTTTAATGATTTGGAAAAAACATCCAGACATCTTGTTTTCTTAACACATGACCAGTATCTGACTGACACCGATTCTGTGAATGAACTGGACCTATTCCTCGAGAAATTACAGAAAACCAATAGGTTTGAATTCAGAAAAATATCGGAATATCCTAAAATCAATGAGGTTCTGAATTAATTTTTGAATACAGATGCATAGACCTCACTCAGTATGATATCCCGATGTTATTGTTTTAGAATAACAATCAGCTTCCGGTACATCATATTGGGCAAAGTTTGAGTATTTTAAAACAATTATTTATCCGCTGAAAGCAGTCAGCCATTAACTAAAATCATATTTCATTCGTTTTTTGCTTTAAAAATTCAGAAATTTGCGATTATGAGTATTCAGGAAAATTATTACGATACAAAAAACCGGCTTCCGGAGCATGTACAGCTGGTTGCCGTTTCAAAAACCCATCCCGTGTCTGCTATTCAGGAGGTGTACGATTTGGGGCAGAGAATCTTTGGTGAAAATAAAGTTCAGGAAGTGATGGAAAAGTACCCGCTTCTTCCGAAAGATATTCAGTGGCATATTATCGGCCATCTTCAGACCAATAAAGTGAAATATATCGCTGAATTTGTTGATACCATCCAAAGTGTTGATTCTGAGAAACTGATGAAAGAAATTGATAAGGAAGCGGCAAGACATCAACGCACCATTAAGATTCTGCTCCAGGTAAAAATTGCGAGAGAAGAAAGCAAATTCGGCCTGGATAATGAGGAGGCAAGAGATTTATTTCAGAAATATATCCACGGAGATTTTCCGAATATTGAGATTACGGGTCTTATGGGCATGGCGAGTTTTACAGACGATAAAGATCAGGTGAGAGGAGAGTTTTTAACCCTGAAAAAATTATATGATGAATTCAATCAGCATAAGAAGTTAGGTACCCTATCGATGGGAATGAGTGATGATTTTCCGGTTGCGATAGAATGCGGTGCCAATTCCGTGAGGGTGGGCTCAGCAATTTTCGGGAGACGGGATTATTCAAACCGTTGATTTAGGTATAGTTTTTGCTAATAATTCAATCAAAAAATCTAAATTTGCAACTATGCAAAAAATCCTTATTGTAGAAGACGAAAAAGCAATCTCAGGTGTACTCCACAGTATTCTTTCTGATGAACTTACTGACTATGAATTTGTTATTGCCGAAGACGGCCTTGAAGGCTACAAACATATTGAAAAAGAAGACTTCGCGCTGATCATTTCTGATATCAAAATGCCAAAACTTTCCGGAACGGAACTTTTAAAGCAAAGCCTGATGCTGAAGCCTGAAAGTACCTTTATCATGATTTCGGGACATGCAGACATAGATTCAGCAGTATCCTGCTTAAGAGACGGTGCATATGATTTTATTTCCAAGCCTATTGACATTAACCGTCTGATCACCAGCGTTAAAAATGCTCTGGCTAAAGAAACCCTGAAGAAAGAAAACAAAAATCTTCAGACCGAAAATAAAACCCTTAAGAAAAAAGTAAGCAAGAAATATCAGATGATCGGTGAATCTGCAGGTTTGAAAAAGATTCAGGATATGATCGAAAAGGTAGCTTCTTCTGATGCGAGAGTGCTTATTACAGGGCCCAACGGTGCGGGAAAAGAATTGGTAGCTCATGCGATTCACAATCAGAGTGACAGAGCAAGAGGTCCTATGGTAGAGGTAAACTGTGCGGCCATTCCTTCTGAACTGATCGAGTCTGAATTATTCGGACACGTGAAAGGTTCTTTCACCGGAGCTATTAAAGATAAGCAGGGAAAATTCGAGCAGGCTAACGGAGGTACGATTTTCCTGGACGAGATCGGTGATATGAGCTTAATTGCTCAGGCAAAAGTATTAAGAGCTTTACAGGAAAGTAAAGTTTCTCCTGTGGGGAGCGATAAAGAAATAAAAGTTGATGTAAGGGTACTTGCAGCAACCAACAAAAATATGCAGGTCGAAATCGAAGCCGGAAGATTCCGTGAGGATTTATACCACAGACTTTCGGTAATTGAAATCTATGTTCCGCCATTGGATGAGAGAAAAGAAGACATCAAAATGTTAGTAGACCATTTTTCGGGGATGATCTCTGATGAGCACGGCACTGCTGTGAAAAAATTTGATGACAAGGCTATTGAAGCTTTAAAAGCCCTATCCTGGACCGGAAATGTCAGAGAATTAAGAAACGTTGTGGAAAGGTTGATTATTTTAGGTGGAGCTACGGTTTCTGCTGATGACGTTGCAAGTTTTGTAAGGAAATAATACTGATATTATTTTAGCGATATAAAGATTTGCAGGTAACACTGCAAATCTTTTTTTTTGAATCAAACGAAATGAATTGAATATAAAACGATGAACTTTTTAAATAAGAATTACACAAAAGAGTGCCTTACCCTGGCGCTTCCGGTTATGTTGACGCAGGTGGGACAGGTCTCGGTGAATTTATTCGACAATATTATTGTCGGGAAACTATTGGGTGCCGACGCCCTGGCATCTGTTTCTCTGGGAAATGCGGTATTTTTCTCTATGTTTGTCCTCGCACTGGGATTTTCTTTTGCCATTCCGCCGCTGGTTTCAGAGGCACATTCCAAAGGGGATCACAAAACCATCAATTCGGTATTCAGCCATGGATTTGTCATCAATATGACAGTGGGGATTATTTTAATGGGTGTCCTTCTATTGGGCCTCCCTCTACTCTACCATTCCGGTCAGCCAGCTAAAATTGTTCCGGATACTGTTGACTTTTTAGGAATCATGGCGATCAGCATCATTCCTTTTATGGCTTTTCAGACTTTGAGAGAGGTTTCGGAAGGACTTTCTTATACCATCGGGGTGACCAAAGCTACGATCATCGCCAATGTTATTAATATTGTTTTGAATTATGTTTTCATTGAGGGACTCTGGATTTTCCCAGAAATGGGGGTAAAAGGATCAGCCCTGGCAAGTTTGATCGCCCGTATTTTTATGGTGGTTTTCTTATACTATGTTCTTCTGAAAGAGAAGAAGACAAGACGATACATCAAAGATTTTTCATTAAAAGTTGAAGTGTTTACGAAGGCTATGTTCGAAAAAATGGTGAGACTGGGCTTTCCGACGGCTTTACAGATGTTTTTTGAAGTCACCGCTTTTGCGGGAGCGGCATTTATCTGCGGATTAATTTCAGCTCATGACATCGCTTCACACCAGATTGCACTGAGTATGGCTTCATTTACCTTTAATTTATGTATCGGTTTCAGCGTTGCGTCTACCGTTATGATTGGGAGGAAGCTGGGTGAACAGAATTATGCTGAGCTTCGAAACGTAGGCATCAATAATCTCAAGATCGCCTTTATTTTCATGATTATCTGCGGAATTATCTTTGTCCTGGGAAGAAATATCCTGCCGACTTTTTTCACAAAGAAAGAAGAAGTTGAGGTGATCATGCTGGCTTCTAAACTCATGATTATCGCTGCTCTGTTTCAGCTTTCAGACGGCATTCAGGTAACGGCACTTGGCATGCTGAGAGGATTGCAGGATGTGAAAATACCTTCCATCTATACATTTATCGCTTACTGGGTTATAACGATTCCTTTGGGATATTTACTTTGCGTAACTTTAAAAATGGGCGCATTCGGAATGTGGATTGCCCTGGGATTGGGCTTAACGGTTTCTGCGGTAATGCTTGTCCAACGATTTTTAAACAGGTCTGCGATGAAAGTAAAGCAGAATTTATGATATTGAAAGCGGTCTTAGGATCGCTTTTTTTATTTATGGATCTTTATCCAACTTTCAATGATTTGAATTAAATGGTTCCAAAAAAGATAAAGTTATTATTCAGTTTTCCTTGTGGACTTATTCTGTTTTACAGCTTATACCTAATTTCCAAATACAATGACATACCTTACACCATTCCGATCCATGGGTATGGTGAAAAAGCAGATATCTGCAGTAGTAAAGTTTATTTATTTCTGACTATTGGAATTAATATTATTTTATTAACCTTTTTCTGGTTTTTAATAAAAAATCCACACAAACTGAATCTGCCCATTGAGATTACTGATAATAATAAGGAAATAATCTATAAAAACATACCGGTATTTTTAGTCTGCACATCCATTTTTACAACAATAATATTTTGCATTCTATTTAGTGATGTTGTCTTTTAATCCATAAGCCTGCCTAAACTTATGTTTAAAGGAATTCCAAGAAAATTCTACGACATCTGCCAATAAAGAGCTGTTCTGATCAAAAGTAAAACGTCCCAGAACTCCGGTGAACTTGCTATACATTTGCAAGCTGTTTGCACCCAGATTTACCGTATTATTCCAGGTTGAAGAATTTCCCTGAGGATTAATGATTACCGGAGGTAAGGCATACGCCCAGTCTCCCATGGTAAAATGACCATCATAACTTACTGTAGAGTTGTAGGCAAGACCGGCTCCGCCCCCACCTCCCTTGCCGCCTCCATCATAGCTGGTAAAGCCATTACCGTCATTATACCAATAAGAGTTGGTACCTTCAGGGGTCTTATCCCACATGACCGTCCATATTGCGGTTGCCCTTCCGTCGGGATCAAACCTATTGATAGGATTATTCAGCACGTAGGCGTAAGGACCTGCAAACAGATAGTCTTCTGCTAACCGGTCTATCCCATTCCATATTCCTATATCCGGCATGAACTACCGCCAGCCATAGCTGTATATTCCGGTTTCCTAAGTCTTTTTATAATACTAACACATTTGATTATCTTCAATATTGTAAATAGTCTATTTTAATTCCTATGCTACCTAAATATCATTTTAAGTTTTAATTTCAATTTAATTTTAAAAATATAGTGTTAATTTTCAACGCTATATTCTTCATCATCATGTTTGATACATTACAAACATCAATCTTTTTCACTCAATTTCTCTATTTTTTTTTCGTCAATATATTTTGAAGCAGGCATAATTTCTATACCCATAATTTTACCTTTTTTATTAAAAAGTAATCCTATCTCATTTTTCAATTCCAGTGGCCAAATTTCATTTTCATAATTTATCTTCTCTTTTTCTATATCATCTACAATCCATATATAGAGGCCATCTACTTCTTTATCATATTCAAATTTCATAATTTTTAATTTTTAAGGTAATTTAAATCCCGTTTCGGGTCTTATGCTCATAATTAAATTTCTAGTCTCATCAATAGCAACCTTTACTCCTCCATGATTATAAACTTTTATAATATTTCCTGAAAATTTTCCTGTACCAATTTCAGTTACCACAGTGTTTGCTGTTTTTGCCCCATTTATCACTGAACTTACCAATTCTTCTGTTGCTCCTCTTCCTAAACCGCTTTTCCTCCAAGCGTGATTTGATATTTCAAAACCATCAATTATAGAATTTTTTGTAATTGGAGTACCTAATTTTGAAAAATCAGCTACAATCTTAGAAGCGACATTCGCATAAGCATTGTTAATTACACCTTATAAATATTCTCCTACACCCGCTGCCTGCCATCCCGCAGCCAGAAGTTCTCCGCCGGCCATAGAAGCCGGCAGTTCCAGAAACAGAAAATTTTCTGCCGCGGATACAGATCTTTACTTTAGTATTTTCTACGGCATCGGCCAATAAATAGCGGTTCTGATCATAAGTACATTCGCACAGTTTGCCAGAAAATTACCAATATTTTAAAATTAGAGAATTGATTTTTCAATACTCTAATTTATTAACAACTCGTTTTGAACATTACTAGAATATTATTGAAGTAACTCTTGTATGTTCGATGCTCTCTTTTTTACAATATACGGATCGTGCAGAAGTTCGTAAACTGTACCTTTACTATCAACAGCTAAATAATCCCCATCTCCCAATATCTTAATGGTGTAGAAAACTCCTTCGGGAATTTCAATTTTAAATGCATCATCAATATCTAATTTTGAAAGCTGATCTTTATTTAATTTTCCGATGATCTCTAACAGTTCATCCTTATCTTGATTTCTAAAATGTTTTTCATTAAGTTTTGATAAATTTATTTTTGTAAAGTCAAAATTTTCAAAAGCTATACTTTCTGATTTAAAACCTCCAAAGAAACCAGTCAAAATATCCAATTCAATACTGACAAACTTACTTAATGTTTTTTCCCAAACTTCAATATTCTGTATAATAAAAAATTGGGGGAAATTTTTTCTTTCAAACTTTTTCTCAAGAGCTGCATTGAGCAAAAAAGTATATGAATTTTCATACCCCAGTGGGTTTGGTTTCCAACCTAAAATAAAATCTTTTGTAAGTTGCTTTTCTAAATATAAGTATCTCTTAGGCAACACATTAATAATATTTTTAAAAAAACAAATCTCTCGATCTTCAAATTTGTACTCTTTTTTTCTTTTAAAAAATTCAAACATATTATTTCCATGTTAAATTATATATTTCTTTTACCCATTTTGGAGCTGTTCTTGCTCTATACGGATCCACCATCGCATGTCCTAAACTACTAATAGGCTGCAAATTAAAACGATTATTTAAAAGCCAATTTGGCGCCCACTTAGCTCTCTGAGGAATAAATCTATGATGCAATTCCATATACTGTTTCCAAACCTGTCCTGTTTCTCTATTAATTAGTGGATCTAAAGACGGTTTTACATTTTTTGCCCAATAAGCAGCCCTATATTCAGCAAAAGTAGGACCTCCCTTAGTTACATAATTAAATGCCTGTCCTAAATATTTGCTTATCCCGGCAGCCCGCCATCCCGCAGCCAGAAGTTCTCCGCCGGCCATAGAAGCCGGCAGTTCCAGAAACAGAAAATTTTCTGCCGCGGATACAGATCTTCCTACTTTGGTGTTTTCTACGGCATCCGCCAATAGAGAACTGTTCTGATCAAAAGTAAAACGTCCCAGAACTCCGGTGAACTTGCTATACATTTGCAAGCTGTTTGCACCCAGATTTACCGTATTATTCCAGGTTGAAGAATTTCCCTGAGGATTAATGATTACTGGAGGTAAAGTATATTATCCTACTAACATTTTTCGCTGTATTTATAAAACTTTTCTAAATTAAAATTAGGGCACTGATTTCAATACTTTGACATATTTCACATCTCAATTAAGTATAAAAGGATAAGCTTTTGTCTCAGAAATATATAATTCCAAAATCTATAAATCTTCGAAATCAGCATTATCTATATTATATTTTTGCAATAATAAATATGCACGTTCTGATACTGCCAATCCATTTTTTTCAGTAATAAAAAAATCATCTTTGTTTAACTCTCCACTTATTTTAGCCCAAAAGAAGTTTGGAAGTTCTCTATTTGGATAAAGATCTAAAAAATTTTCAGATTTCGATACTAATACTTCATCAAAGTTAATACCTGTAAGTCCTTCAGATTCTATCCCTTTCCTTAGTTGCTCTGTCACTATATAACATGGAAAGGATTCTAAAATATCATTTCCTAACCAACCTTCAAATTCATAGTTAAGATTTTTAATAAGAGGAGGAAAAAAAGAATTATCTATTTGTGTTTTTTCTCCTAAACTTCCAGCTACTTCTGGTTCAATAAGTTTATACGTAGATACCGGCTAATATATTTCTAATTCACCGTTTTCAAACTTATATAAAAATTCTGAAAATGATTTAGCAAGTAAAATAGCATCACTTTCTTGCATCCCTATAAATGGTATTGAATAAATGCTATTATTTTCTCTATTAATGAATATCCCGACACCACCACCATTAGTTCCAATAGCGATATAATTTGGAACGAATTTTTCTGTTTCGTAATCATTATTAATTTCCTTTAATTCGTCTAATGGAAATAATTCAATATATCCGTTTTCAGAATTTATTTCGTTAGCTTGTAAATTTTTTATAAAAGAAACATAATCTTCTGAAAACTCAAACATTGTATTCATAAAATCAGGCATTATTAATCATATAATCCAAGAGCCTTTTTGCAATATATTCATATGAATATCCCCGATCCTTTAACTTTAGATCTGATTCAATCAAATCAACAGCATGATCGACCGGAAATAACTCAATATATTTACTACCATCTTTTTCAAAAACAAGGTCACCATCCGTTTCTTCGATTCCAAAAATTGCAATTTCCTAATTTATATCTAATGAATCTTTTAAGCAAACGATAAGTGCTTCACATTCCTCATTTACGTGGATTTTTCTATATAAACCCTCAAATTTTTCTGGATTAATTAAATTATCAATAAAATTTAAATAAATCATTTTATCATTGTTGATTAAGTGATATTAAAAAATCTTTAAATGAATTTCCCCTTACTTCAGGAGAAACATCACCTATATCTAAGAAGTCTATACCAACAATATTTCCTGTAACCTTATCAAAGGCATAGCCATAATTTGATCCATCTGTGCCAAAAAAAAACAGGTTAAAACATTCCTTCACATCCTCATAATAGGGATTGCATGATAAAATATTTTGAATATCCCATAATGTTAGGTATTGTTCCAAACCAACAATCCCCTCAGCACCATTATATTTAGCAATAAAATCCAAATATTCTTTGTCTATATTGAAATCAATTTTTTGCAAAAGTTTTTCATATAATAATTGACTGGGAATTTCATTTTTAGCTTCAACCCTTTTACGTAAGTTAATTGAATTCATATCATCAGGCATCATTTATTCTATATTCTATAAGTCTTTGAGCTATTTCGTAACTCGTAATATTGTTATACATATTAATATATTCTTCTACCATTTCCTGAGCCATTTCCAAAGGAAATAGTTGGACAAATTTCAACCCATTATTTTCATAAGCTAAATAATCATCCGTTTGTTCAATTTCAAAAATATATGTATCTGATTCCAAATTTATTTGGTCTTCCATATAAATCAACAATGCTTCTGACTCTTTATTTAATTTAAGCAAATCATATAATTCCTCAAGTTTTACAGAGTCTCTAAGATATTTCACCAAATCTTCTAATTTCATTTTTTAAATTATTTAAATATTAATTACTTGCCCCAAATCGACATACCTCCTTTACCATTATTAGGATGCATAATTTTCCAAAAAGAACCTCCGGGTATACTTGGATGCTGACTTTTTGGAACTAATTGCATAACTCCCTCTCCAATATCATGATGCCAAACCCAGTTTGTTGGAGATTTTCCTAAAATATTTCCTGTTGCAGATGTTGGAATTTTAATTCCTAGATCTGAAATACCTGCTGCAAATTTGGCATCTGATGCTATGGCATTTGCCAATGATGTATTAGCTGATTTGAAATGCGTATAATACCCTCTTTTTAATAAATCATTCTCTAACTTCATCTCATAAGAAGCTCCGTCAGCTTCTTTAAAGCAACTACTGCAAAAAGTCCGACTTCCTTAGCAAGACACCTATTTTCAGGCTCCCGGTTACCAGCATTTACTCTTCCATTGATCATTACCGGGTAATCCATATAAATTCTCTTATAGCATTTCCGCTGTTTTACAAACTTCAAAGTTAGCTAAGGAATTGATTCAGCACCAGAATTATTTGACTTCTTAATGAAGATAAAAGATAGCAACTCCAATCCTGATGGTTTTTGTTTAATCAATACAAATGTACCGTTTATGATTAATCTGGAGTTTATTTTTCTAATTCTCTTTTAATCATATTTAGCCATTTAAATGCTTCTTGAGAATTTTCAAAATATATGTTTGCTTCATCTCTTATATATTCCCAATAAGCTTCTATACTATTTATCAGAGCAGGTAACTCTTTTTCTTTTACTATTCTCAATACTCTTTCAGAAGCTTCTGATTTATTACAGTCCGCAATATAATTTGAAACTACTTCTTCATCTGTTAAATTTTCAAAATCAGCATCAGGAAAATAGGCTCCAAAAAATTGAGTTAATTGAGGAAATTCATTTTCAAAATTCATATATATATTATTTTTGCTTTATTATCTTGGGAATGATGTTAATATAAAATAGCCTCCATTTCCATTTGACTTTAATATAACTCTAGCATTCGTCAAATCGTTCACAACATTCGTTGTTCTCATAATTCCTCTACCAATATTTGTTGAACCAGAGTATTCTAACCTTAAGCTATTAGTCATTCCTGATCGCAACCAAGATTTAATAGCTCCTCTATTACTTTTTATGGTTGAAGAAATAACAGACTCTGCTATTGCTTCGTTAGTAAAAGAACTTGCGCCTGTAATTCTTCTTTGAGTAGCTAGACGACTAATTAAATCAGCATCAGTTTTACCAACATGTCTAGCTAATGTATGCCCCAAGGCAGAGCCTTCATGATAGGCTAACCAACCTTCTGCTTTTACCAATCCCGGTTTCTTTAAAGCAACTGCCGCAAAAAGCCCTACTCCCATAGCAAGGTACCTGTTTTCAGGCTCCCAGTTGCTTATGACCTGGCCTGCCACATCAAGAACACCTGCAGGATCACCGAAGCCGCCAATCATTTTTACCGGACCGTCATTCCTCATCCACGCCATCCGATCCATATTGCCACCACCATTCCGATAGCTCCAGCTTGCCAGGGATTGATCGAATGCCATTCCCATGGCAAAGATATTAGGGAAGTAATTATCGCCTTTATTCCAGTTACCGGCATTTCCGCTTCCATTAATGATTACCGGAGGTAAGGCATACGTCCAGTCTCCCATGGTAAAATGGCCATCATAACTTACTGTAGAGTTGTAGGCAAGGCTACCCCAACCGCCTCTACCGCCTCCATCATAGCTGGTAAAGCCATTACCGTCATTATACCAATAAGAGTTGGTACCATTAGGCGTGCTTGCCCACATAGACTGCACCGGAGCCGGCATCCCCCAGAAATCTATGGGAGCCTGTATTACAGGATTATTCTGCCTGCCATCAGGATCAAACATATTCACCGGATTGTTGGCTACGTAGGAATAGGGAGCAGTAAAGTGATAGTTTTCCGCTAATGGGTCTATGCCGTTCCACTTTCCAATATCGGGCATATAATCTCTCCAGCCGTAGCTGTACATGCCCGTCTCCTGAAGTTCCTTACCATTATACTTATTGTTCTTATAGCTTACATTTCCGAAGAATGCATTTCCTGTTTTTAAATGATTCATTCCGAAGGGGTAATAATCATTAGCATCCGTAATCTCAAGAGCACCTGCGCTGTTTCTTGCATAAGAAACCCGTATGTTTCCTAAATGGTCAACATACTGGTAAATATACTGATCTTTTTGGTAGTCATAAAACCCTTCAGCTGTCGGAAAATATTGAAGGTCGGGGTTTTTTACAGATGTCATAACACTAACGTTTCCTCCAAAAGGCGAGTCACTGGTAGGATCAGGCACACTGATAAGGCTGAACGTCTCTGGCTGCATTGCCCTTGCAGATAATGAAGAAACCGAGAAGAAGCTCTGTGCGATCCCAACCCACACCGGAATTTGTGGTGGTTTTAGACTGGTACTGAAAGCCGTCCAGATAATCTGTCACACTCTTAGTGATCATCTGCCCACTAAAACCGGAAATGATTGTGGTATTTTCTTTGCGTAGCTTTGTTCCGGATGAATTATATTTTGTATCTATGGTAATATCTTCCATACCCGGCTGCATTTTGAGCTGATAAGGAAGGTTCAGGTAGTTGTATTGTATCACACTGATGCCTTTGTCCGGTATGATGACTATATTCCCGTTTGCATCGTACCCGATATTACTGCCCACACTTCGATATCCTGTCGGGTTTTGTGTAGCATCGGTAATTTTTGTTGCCTGGTTTCCGGTGTAGGTGTAGCTCAGGTTATCTATTACCGTTGCTGTATTGCTTCCGTACTCTGCCACAGAAGTCCTGTAGAGGCTTTGGATATTACCGTTCAGGTCATAAGATAAAGATTCTGTATTTTCTCTGCTGTAAGGATTATCAGGATTTTGATAATACCCTGCAATCAGCCTGTTTGCATGGTCATAAGAATATCCATACCGCTTTGGTGTAAGAGATGGGTTTACGCCCAATACTTCCACCGTTTTCCAGTCTATCTCTGCTATAGTACCGTTATATTTTGGCTTTACATTTTTTCCTGCAAATTTTATAGGGTCAGGATTATCGATGCCATCTTTCTGATTGTATTTTATGCTGTAAGCAAATAGTTTTCCACCCAAATCAGACATTTGCATCTGATTTTTATTGATATCTGTAAGCCAACCCCTAATGTTATATGAATAATCGATGCTTTGGAGGTTATTTCCTACTTTTTTGTTGATCAATTGAGATAAGTCATTATAAGTATTTTCTGATAAGAGCACCTCCGGCTTATCATCTACTTTATGATAATACTGCTTCAGCCTCATCTGGTTATCATATACAAACCGCTCCCTGATGGTAACTCCCGGCTCATCAGGCCTTCGTGCATGATAAGTGAAGGTTTTCTTTGGAAATCCTGTAAAATCCAGCTCAGTTTCTGTTTTAGTGTATCCTCCCAGATGATTCACCGAATGGGTCCCTATCGTCCTGCCCAAAGTGTCATACCAAATAAAATCCGATGACCAGTAATCATCTTCAATATTTTTTGTATATGAAGCGGTAGGAAATGTCTGTGTACTTCTTACAGAAGAAAGACCATGAGAAACAACCGTAGCAGGAACAGATGCTAAAGTGGACTGATTCTGAATTTGTCCGGGCTGGATGGGAGAACCTGCAGGATAAGTGTCATAATAGTTCAAAGACAGTAAAGCAATCCACTTTGAGGAATAAGGATAAGTAGTATCCGGATTGTCATAATAGACATCCATTCCCTGCCTGTTAAAAGACACGTAGTTAACCCTGTTAAGGTTATTAAGTCCCATTGCGTCAACTATACTTTGTTCTTCAGCTCTTGACGCTCCCGTACTAAGGCCTGTAATGGCTATTCTTCCAAAACTGTCATATTTGGTATAAAGCCATTGTCCCTTTGCTTTTAAATTGGCATCCTGCGTGGCTACAAGTCTGTTTTGATTGTCATAAACGAAATATTCCCAACCTTTTCCCGCTATCTTCCTTTCTGCCAATCTATTATATTTATCATATTTATACTGGTAGCAAAGCTGATCTAAAACCGATGCTGTTATCTCCGAAATGGAAGCTTTTGGAGGAAGTATAAAAGACAAATTACCAAACTCATCATAAAGATAATATGTGTCCAATTTTTCGGTACTCCCATTTGGTGTTTTATTAATCTGACGTATCAGTATACTTTGGCCTGAAGAATTGGTAAACGTATGAGTTTCATTAGTATCTTCATCCTTTGTTATTAGCTTATTTAAAGAATTTATACCATAATAACCCCCTGAACTATAAGCATCATCAGGTGCAAGGTTCAAAGTAACGTCATTAACCTTTGAAGATGAGTTCCAGGAGGTGGTTACCTTATATTTTTTTACTTCATTAGATCCGTTAAAATAATATTTTAGGCTTTGCACATGATTTCCGCCTATCTGCCAATCCGTACCTGGAGAAGCTTTCTTTTCTGCCCTTCCTAATGGTGATTTTTCATAAAGGATTTCAGAGTAAGCATTGGAAACACCATAATAACCATTCACGGAACTTTCGCCGATACCCAAAAAATGGGCTCCATTTTGGGAATCTACCGGCAAAGGAAGAAAACTTTTGGTTTGTCTTCCCAAATCGTCATACATTACCGGAATAACAAGGTCTTTCCCGTTCGGTGAAGATTTGATGCTTATATTTTGAGTTACTCTCTGTAACCCGTCCAGATATTGTACATTTTGTAATTGTTTTGCATTTGAAAAACTAACAGTAACAGGCTCCAGGTAAGTTCTGGAATATATAAAATTCTCTGATGTAGATAGCGTCTGGGAATCGAACAAAGAAACTGCCAGCGAAGAGAATATTAATAATATTTTTTTCATAGTGCGCTTATTTTAAAAGTTCTTTTTTACATTATAACGATAATCTTTTATAATATTTCCATTCACATCCACCACCGATTTTAATTTGTTATTATCATCATATTTATAAATTTCTCTAATACCGCTTGGTGGTGTTACAGAGGTAATACCTACCAATGTATCATATGTATAAGTAGTAATCTGATATTTTTTTAAAGACGAGTTTGTCCTGAAGGCATCTAAAGCATTAATAAAAGTCTTTTCAGAAGCTTCATCCTTATCGAGATCTGATTTCGTAACAATATCTGACACCATAGAACTAATATCGTTAATAGTGGCGCCCTGGATTTTAGCAATAGGGAGAGATTGATTGTATCCATAAATAATCGTTACAGGATTGCCTGCTGTTCCATCAGGATTCTCTGTATATTGTATAAGATTCCCGTTGGTATCATAAACATCATAGCGAACAGAGGTCTTTGTAGAGTTATCTAATGGGTTTATTACTGTTTGTGATAATGGTCTTGGCGGATTCGTACTGAAAATGGTCTCTGATTTTCGGACGGTTTTACCATTATACTTGCTTTCCGTCTCCAATGGAATATTAAGCATATTTGCATTGAGAAGCACTGCATTATTCTTTTCAAAAGCATATTTGATTGCTTGCTCCTTTATCGTATGGTCAGCATTTATGATTTTTAATGAAGACAATCTAAAATTATGAGGATTAAAGAGGCTCTCTGTACTACTTTCAACAAAATTTTGTGTTCCCGCTTCATATAGCCTTTCAACAATCTTTTCTCTTTGGGTCCACGCCGGTTTTGTTTTATATATTAAATCAATCTTATATTCGGGAGAGTCGGGAACATTTTCAAATGTATAATCAAAAGTTTTGGAGGCTACAATCTGATTATAAACATTGTACACCTCCTTTTTCTCAAGCACTCCATTTTTTATAAGGCTGTAAAAAGGCGTGAACTTTAACTCCTGGTCGCTAATCCAATCATATGGGAGCTTGAAATAATACTTTGTATATCCGCTATTTGACTCTTTAACTTTAACATTTTTATAGAGTATCACGGCAGGATGATAGGTTTTTACGTCACCATTATTTTCACTGTAAAACCGAAAACCGGCTGCATTTAAAGGATTATCAAATTCATTATAAGTATATTCTGTTACTTTAGGATTTGTATCATAAATTGCATTATCTTTCACTGTAATTTTCTTGATTCTCACCCCTTTTACTCCAATGATTTCTGCATTTTTATACGGTGGAGGGATTGTTTTGACTTCGAAAAAACTAAAGGCTCCTCTTCCTCCTGTTCCTTTTATATGTAAAGTATAGCTACCTGCATCTAGTGAAGCTGTTTTTACGTTTGGATTAGTTCCGCAATGGGTAACAAAGTCAAGAGTCTTGCCGTTTGCATCCGAAGTTATGGTGTAGTGTAAAAAATTTTCATTTTCGTTTCCCGTGATTGGATCCTGCCCTCCGGGCATTTCCCCATTGGTATACAAATGCTCTACCTCAAATTGTATGTATAATTTTGACCCATTTGCCGTAAAAGGAAAGTCTTTTTGTATATTAGTATCAAAAGATGTTGTTGATTTGCTTTTTATATACTGTCTCATCGGATCAAAAACATCTACCTGCTCCAATATACTTAGCTGATATTGACTATTTTTGTCACTATAAAGCTCATGTGCTTCATAATCATATTCGATGCTTCCTTTCGTTGGAAAAATAATTTTTCCTAAAATTCCATACGTATTAAATGCCGGGTTTCTATTATCCGGTTTATCTGAACATAAATACTCTCCGAATGGCACCTCTGGGTTTGGCCTGTAATCCGTTGTAGAATTTCCGGAATATACAAAGGTGGTTTCTTCAGGATTGGTGGTATTATTGTATGTTTTTTTTATTGCCGTTAATATTCTTTTAAACATATCCACAAAGTAATATTCCTCATTAGCAAATGGCATGTAATTATACTCAAAAGTATTTTTTTCTTTAACCTCGCCATTTTTATTTTTCAGATAAATTGCAGAAATGCTATAGGGATCGTTCATACTATATTGATCCGTTTGTTCTACATAGTTATAGTCTATCGATATGATTCCAAGACTGGTTTCAATAGTCTTTAATTTACACGTAACTGTTTTAATAGTAAATCCTGTAGCTGGCGTCTCTTTTTGATCTTTCCTATAAGTAAGATTACTCAATTCTGTATTATCAGGTTTTGTGAGCTTCGATAGAAAAAAAGCTGACTTGTATTGTGAATGTGAATATGAATTTGTAGCTATACTATTGTCATTAAAATAATATTTATAACCTAATTCATCAGTAAGAGTAAAAGACTTTATAATTAAAGTAGCATTGTTATTCTCCCGGGTAAATTCAATTTTAAAATTATTTGATGACAAGTTTTCAACCTGAAACGTATTATTATCAATATTTCTTTTGAAGCGAAACTTTCCTGTCCCGCCACCCACATTGTAATAGTAGATATCATCAAATGCATTTTTTTTGTAATCTGATGAAGAAGGATTATCATATATTTCATCTAAGTCACCCACAATTTCCCTCGAAATAACTCCTCCTGCAAATAAAGACCACCCTAATCCTGTTTCGCCTGCCGGTTCATAAGAATTTACATTTGCCGGATGATAACCCAAGCCAACTGACATATTTATACGACTGTCTGCTGTTGGAAGATGAGCTAACGGAATAGAAATTTCTGGTACCCCAGATGCAACTGATGTAGGGTTTTTCATATATGTTGACAGGGATGAAATTGATGGAACAGGCTTTTGGAAATCTCCAAAATTAATTCCTTCCTGAGCTTTCATATTATTCAGAATAACAAGAAATGTCAAACCAAAAATTTTTGCAATTTTTCTCATTTGTGTTATTTTTTAATCAATTTAGCATTCGCCGTTTTATCCGTATCCGTTTTTATGACCACCAGGTAAGCGCCCTGAATCAGATTCTGCGTATTGATCTTGGTTACCTTATTCTTGGTTTTCAGACTCTGCAGCTGTCTTCCGCCCATATCATACACTATAATCTCCGCATCCGTGAAATCCATCCCAATCTCTACGTATGCATAGTCCGACACCGGATTCGGGTAGATTTTAATATTCTGCTTTTCGATCAGCTGATCAATCTGCTGATCACCCAGCTTTACAATTTTCCAGTTCTCTTTTCCCAGTTCGTCGGCACTGGTGCCTGCCAGGATAATGGAGCCGTCCCGGTTGAGCTTAATATCAGATAACCGTTCCTCTTTTTTAGAAGACTGACCTTTCACATGCTTTCTCCACTGCTCATTTCCGTTCTCATCCAGATACAGCATCCAGAATTTTTCATCATCAGCCTCTATCCTGCCCTCTGCCTGCGTATAACCTCCCAATAAAATACCTGTCGTTACATCTCTATTCTTTTCTCCTTTCTCTTTTTCTCAATGACACTCATTCCCATCAGCACATCCCTGTTTTTAAAGCTGTAGGACTTCTGCCAGACTTCTTCTCCCCTGTTATTTAAAGAAATCAGCCATACATCCGTTCCTTCCGTGATCCCGACTGATTTATTTCCTGATCTTTCCGATCTTGATTCTCCTCCAACGATATAGCCGCTGGAAGTCAGTGCCAGGGTTCTTAAATGGTCATCTCCTTTTCCTCCGAAGTTCTTTTCCCATTCCACTTTTCCGTCTTTGGAAAGTTTTATGATCCAATAGTCGCCTTCCCCGAAGTTTTCGGTCTTCTTGGAGCCTCCCGCTGCACTTCTTGAGTATATCCCTAGCAGTGCACCATCATCTTTTGTCGGGATCATTTTCTCCACTTCATCCAGTCCTTTCCCTCCTAAAACGATCTGGGACAATTCTTTCCCGTTTTTATCGAGTCTTACTATCAGAACGTCTTTCGATCCGTACCCTTTAGCTGAGTTTTGGACGTTTCCTGCGACGAAAAATCCCAGGTCAGTCGTCTGGATCACCGCTCTCGCCTCTTCATCGGAAGCGGTGCCGATCGTTTTTTGCCACATTTCCTCAGCAAAAGGACTAATTCTGACCAACCATATATCGGATCCTCCTTTAGAGTCTTCTTTTTTATCCAATCCTTTTCCTGAAAATGAAGTTCCCGCCAAAAGAAAACCACCTTCCTGCGTAGCAACTGTTGCCGATAAAAAATCGTGATTCTGTCCCGAGAAATATTTTTCCCAGACTTCTTCGCCTTTTTGGTTGAGTTTAACCAGATGAAATTCATAGCCCTTGTTCTGTTTACCGCCTCCAGACGGTATCTTCGTACTTTGAATGCTGCTTCCCGAAATTAGGTATTGCCCGTCAATGGTGGTGGTAACCTGGCTCAGGAAATCCTGGGTGTTGGATCTGATATCTTTCTGCCAGATTACTTCCTGGGCAGAAAAATTTAAAATAGTGCATAAAAAAAATGCACTCCTGTAGAGTTTTTTCATATTCGTATTGATTAATGATTTATTTTACTGATGATGGTGGATGGATGACGATGCCGCAGAAAGGCATCCCTCTTAAGGTAATTTTCATCGTTATAATTTTTTTTTGTGTTGTTTACATGGTAAATATAATTTTAATTATTGTCCCGGCCAAGAGATTTATGCTTTTTCTGCATGCTAACTTATTGATTTTTATCATGAACGGTAAAAATACTCATACAAAACACCGTCTTCATTTTTTCCTGCCAAAATTTTCACAAACAATAAATATACGACGACAAAAGGTGTCGCATCTTACTGTAATAAATTTAATATCGTAAGTAGAATAGAGAATTCTATAGTTATTGACTTAAAAAGGTGTAGTTTACAAGCAAAGTCGGAAGGACTCTGCCATCGTTTCGAAATAGTATTTAAGTGTATTCTGTAACCACAGTTTATCATCATTTTAAATTCCAAACGTCCGGGAAAAAATAAAACATCCTAATGGGATGTTTCATTTTCAGGAGCCGATTCATTTTCTGACTTCAGGCGTTCATTTTCTGTTTTCAAAAGGTCTATATAATCCTGTAAATGCTTTAAAAGTGACATACTCATATCATTTGTAAAATTATTTACATTGTTTCCGATTACACCGGCTGATCCCGGGCTGTCATTAAATACCGGATGGTCAACAATTATATTCATTTCCTCTTCTTCATAAATATCTTCAAAAGGAACATCTAAAAAATCTGCAATTTTATTCCACTCTGTTTTTGTTATTGACACAGTGCCGGCCTCTTTTCTGCTATAATTAGACACATCAGTCGGAAGTACGTCAGCAATTTGCTGCTGGGTGTAGCCTTTTCGTTTCCTTACCTCTCGTAATTTTACTTTTTGCATGATTCATATTTTGTACAAAAGTGCAAAAAAAAACTATAATATTATAAAAGTTTTATTTTTTTAATTAAATAATACCTGACCCTTAAATACTTTATTTAATTTGCATCCATCGGAATTTTTTTTAAAAAAAATGTAGAAAAAAGCAGGAAATAATTTCCAATTAAATAATAAAATAAATGGATAGGAATAATATTTTTGAAATTATTTTAGCAATTCGCCTTAGATGACTCATTGATTCTCTTCCCTAAAATCACCAGTGTTCTCTCCACACCATCCAGAACAGCTACGTCAGGAAAGACGCCCCAGTCTTCGAAGCCAAAATGTCTGAAAAGCTTCAGGCTGGGTTCGTTATGTAAAAAGATAAATCCTAAGATGGTTTTAACCCCAAATCTCCCCGCGTTATCAATACAGTATTGCAGAACTTTCTTGCCATAGCCTTTTCCGCGGCTGTTTTCATGCATATAAATGCTGAGCTCTACCGTTCCGTTATAGGCAGGTCTTCCATAGAATGATGAAAAGCTTACCCAACCGGCCATATGCTGATCCTGATCCTGAATGATCCAAAGAGGTCTCGTTTCGGCATTATGATCATGAAACCACTGCATCCTGCTTTCAACAGAAATATTTTCGGTATCAGCAGTAACCATTCTCGAGGGAACGGTAGAATTATAAATTTCAACAATTTCCGGTAAATCTTCCAGGGTGGCATTCCTGAATATCAGTTCTTCCATTTTATGACCGTATATTTCTGCAAAGATACAGGAAGATTTATTTTATTTCCCAGGAATTATTCTTCCGAATTGTTTTCTTTTATCTCTTTCAAAGCCCGGTTGAGGCTTCTCACCGTAATTCCCAAATAGGCAGCCATATCTTCTTTTGAAATTTCCATTTCTTTGGACTTCATCTCCAAAAGCTGGGATAAGGTATGCTCTGTCGTATGCAATTGCTGATAAGATGCTCTGCTGGAAGTATTAACGATACGTTCTGCAAATACATCAAGCAGCAGATTATTGAGGGTGATATCACTTTTAATGAGAGACTGAAAATAAGGGATCGTCATGGAATATACAGTAACTTCTGTAATTGCCTCAATACTGCAAAGGCAGGAGACATTCTTAATTACTTCAATCTCCCCTATGATCTCTCCTTTTCCCAAAAATTCTACGATATACTCTTTGTCATTTTCCTCAACAAAAAAGCATTTGGTAATTCCGCTTTTCACGAGCATTATTTTTGTTGATATTTCACCCTGTGTCAATATCTTATCTCCTTTACTATAAGATTTTAAAATGATATTGTCCTTATGCTCCTGATGAGTATACAGTGCTTCTAAGTAATCTAAAAATGGCTGATTGGTTCTTAACATAATTTTATCCGGGACAAATGTCCTTTCGCAGGTTATTATTTATACTGAATTTTGTCGGCAGGAAATTACAAAAACTAAAGTAAACAGAATATGAATAATGCGATAACGACGATTGCTTTTGATGCAGATGATACGCTTTGGATTAACGAGCCGTATTTTCAGGAGGCAGAAAAACAGTTCTGTCTTCTTCTCGAAGACTACCTTCCCTATCATTCTGTATCTCAGGAATTATTTAAAACGGAAATGCAAAACTTACCCCTGTATGGTTATGGCGTAAAAGGCTTTATGCTGTGTATGGTAGAAACCATTTGCCGGATTTCAGGCAATACCGCTCCGTCAGCATTGATTGATAAAACCATCGGGATCGGTCATGAACTGCTCCAGAAACCCATCGAAGTACTGGAGGGTGTCCGTGAAACATTGGAAAGTCTAAAAGGTAAATATCGGTTAATCGTTGCTACCAAAGGTGATTTGCTGGATCAGGAGCGAAAATTAAAAAATTCCGGATTGCAGGAATATTTTCATCATATTGAAATTATGAGTAATAAAAAAGAATCTGACTACAGAAAACTGCTGAAACATCTGGACTGCCGGCCTGAACATTTTCTGATGCTCGGAAATTCCATAAAGTCTGATATTCTTCCGGTCCTGGAAATCGGAGGCTCTGCAGTACACATTCCTTATCATATCACCTGGAGCCATGAGCAGCATAGTCATCATCCGGAACATGACCGTTTCACAAAACTGCAAAGTATGATTGAGATTTTGGATTATTTATAAAAAAACCCGTTCGGAATCCGAACGGGTGGTATGGTATTATTTTTTAAGACACTTTTCCAGGAACTGATCCTGTTCCCAAAGAAGATGGAAAATATTTTCTTTGGCCTGGTATCCGTGGGCTTCTTTAGGAAGAAGAACCATCTTTACCGGAGCCCCGAGGTTTTTCAGTGCCTGGAAATATCTTTCGGTCTGCAGGGTGAAAGTTCCCGGATTATTATCTGCATCACCATGAATCAACAGTAAAGGGGTCTTCATCTTATCGGCGTTCATGAATGGAGACATGGTATTATAAATTTCCGGAACGTCCCAGTAATTTCTCTGCTCACTCTGGAAACCGAATGGCGTAAGTGTCCGGTTATAAGCACCGCTTCTGGCGATTCCACAGGCGTAATCTTTGGAATGTGTTAAAAGGTTCGCGGTCATAAAAGCACCATAGGAATGACCTCCCACAGCAACTTTTTTCCTGTCGATATAGCCCAGCTGATCCAGCGCGTCAATCGCCGCTCTTCCATTGGCTACCAGCTGAGGGATAAAGGTATCATTGGGTTCGGTTTTTCCTTCTCCGATGATCGGGAATGCCGCATCATCCAAAACAGCATATCCTTTTGTCGTCCAGTATACGAAAGATCCGTAATACGGGAAAGTGAAGTCGTTAGGATTCTGGGTATTCTGACCGGCGGTGTTCTTGTCTTTATACTCTGTAGGGTATGCCCAGATTAGCAGAGGAAGCTTTTCTTTCTTCGCTTTTCTGTCATAGTTGGCAGGGAGATAAAGAGTACCCGTTAATGTCACGCCATCATTTCTTTTGTAAGTAATTACTTCTTTATAAACGCCTTTAATGCTTTCGAAAGGATTGGCAAACTGGGTTACGGCTTCTGCTTTGCCGGACTTGATGCTTTTTTTGAAATAGTTCGGATACTGGCTTGCCGACTGCTGCGTCGTTAGGATCTCCCCTTTTGACGGATTTAAGATATCGATAATTTCTTCTTTGGCATTTTTGACATTAGAAGTATAAAGTCTTTTTTTCTTCAGCGATTTCATATCCAACTCATCAATAAACGGATGCTGACCGTCTTTGGTAAAGCCGTCGCCTATAAGGTAGGATTTGCCTCCTTTTATATCAACCACATATCTTCCGTACTGGTTTTTTGCCGTATTGAAGTGTCCCGGATCGCTGTAAACGTCCTGGTAGTTTCTGTCGTCAATGACTTTTGATTCGCCGTTATTGAGGTCTACTAAAAAAGATTTCGTATTTCTCGTGTCATACCATCCTTCTGAAACAATCGCATAATGATCGTTCGTCCAGCTTACGTCTTCATATCTCTGTTTCGTTTTGAAAAAAGATTTCGGAGTACCGGTAAACGGAGCCTCCCATGTAAAAATTTCGTCTCTGAAATCTACTGTTTTCGACTGATCGCCTCCATCTAACGCTTCCGCATATACTAACGTTGCGGGCTGGTCACTTCTCCAGCTCATGGCTCTTTTACCGGTTCGTACAGACGAGAAACCTTTCGGCATGATTTCGTTCAGAGGAACTTCGTTAACTACTTTTATCACATTTCCGTTTACGTCATAAACCGTTGTGGTCATCGGAAATCTGTTAAGAGGAACGATATAGGAGAATGGTTTTTTAATGGTTGTTGCCATCAGATAATTTCCGTCCGGCGAAAAGCTCAGTCCGGAATACAGATCCTGCTCTTTCACCTTTTTAAGGCTTCCGCTTAGATCTACATTATAAATATCTGAGGCGGTAAGAATTTCGAAATTCTTTTCATCCTGCGGATTTTTCAGAAGATCCTGATAGGTTCTGTTCTGGGAAACTTTTCCGTCTGCCGTCGATACAATGGGACCTGTCGGAAGATCTTTACCTGCATCGATGAGGTTAGCTCTGTTTTGAGGAAGGGTTTTAATCAGCAGATGCTGCGAGTCTTTATACCACACATAAGGGCTTCCTAGATTGGCATTCAGGTTATCGCTGGTGATTTTCTTTGCGGTAGCGGTTTCCAGATCTATCACCCAAAGTTCCACTCCTTTGCCGGTGGTATGGGTAAAGGCCATTTTTTTCTCGTCAGGAGAAAATGATGTGTAGGTAATTTTAGGATCAGACGGCAGATTCTTAACCTGGACTTCGGTTTTATCATTCATTTTCCGAACCTTGATATTGTTGGAATATGTCGCTGAACTGGAAATATTCGTTACGGGATTGATTCTTAATCCACCCAGCTTCATTTCCTGCTGGCTGAGATCTTCTAATGTTTTATAGGTCGGACGGTATGTGAAGACAATCCAGTCTTTTTTACTGTTCATTAAAACACTTGGAGGCCTCTGATAATCTGCCAGTTTAAGAATTTCCGCAGATGGCTTCTGATAGGTAATGCTTTCCTGCGCACTGTAGAAGTTCAGAAATGCAAGAAGACATATCGTTAGTTTTATTTTCATTAAATTTCAATTTTCACGAAATTACTGAAAATTAAAGATAAGTCTGCTTAAAGTTTTTACAGAAACGGGAAATTGTTTTTGCAATACGTTGGAGAAGCACATTTTTTATCAAATATTCGAAACTTATAACTTTTATATGAGGCCTGTCTAAAACAGTACGGATGGTCATTATCCGGATGCATAAAGGCTAACTGCTTTTTATTTTTCCAAATAGCAAAAGGGATAACCGTTATCCTAGCCCTGATCGCAGCAATTGTCTGAGCTCATTTTGTGAATTTGTTGCGGGCCGTCTGCGACGGCCCGCAACAAATTCACAAAATAGCGAGTGCGGAGAGCAGGAAAAAGCTCCTGAAAAAAAATAAAAGGTTCTGATCTGAAAAATACCATAAAATAAAACACAATAAGGTGATTTTATGAAATAAACAGTATCTTAGGAACTCCAAATAAAACAAATATTCTATGAAAAATTCAAAAAAATTGCTGAAGAGGAATTTAAAAGCCATCTATGGCGGCAGTGCTCCGCAGTGTCCGAACGGATATAAACCATGCCTGACCGGCATTGATGACAATGAAAATCCAAAATGGGCATGTATACCGGGAAATCTTGTATGCAGCTTTACCTCATAAAAAAGCAGGCCGCAAAATTTTGCGGCCTGCTGTATTTTATATTCTGTCTGATTCATCCGTAGTATAAACGATGCCTGCCTGAGATCATCGCTACCAGTCTGTAGCCCGTTTCCTTTTTGCGATCATCTCATCGACAGAAAATTTTCCTACTCCGAAAGTCATTAAAAGGAGATAAACCGATAAATAAATCATGCTTAATTCTCTTTTTTCAAACGGATCGGCTCCATGTACGACAAAGCCTGCAATAATCATTGTAAAAATCAGAAACCCCAGGGCCACTCTTGAAAACAGTCCTAAAATCAGAAGAATCGAGCAGACAAATTCAGCAATAATAGTAAGAATCAGTGATATCTGCGGGCCCATTCCCAGGAAGTCAAAAAATTCGATCTTACCGCCTTCCAGCAGCATCTGAAGCTTTGGAAAACCGTGAGACAGCATGGCAAATCCTACAAAAACCCTTACTATTAATAAAACAATATCTCTTATTATCGCGCCAGAATTTGAATTTGTGTAATTCATGAAATGGAAAATTTAAATTAAAGTTAATGAAAATCTTTTATACAACGATGAATATTGACTTTTTAGTCTACCTGTATCCGAAATTTTTCAGATCTCTGTCGTTTTTACGCCAGTCTTTTTTCACTTTTACAAATAGATTTAAGTGTACTTTCTTGGTAAAGAATTTCTCTAAATCCAGTCTTGCTTCCGTCCCTACTTTTTTAATGGCTTCTCCTTTGTGACCGATGATGATTCCTTTCTGGGTATCCCTTTCTACATAGATGATAGAATCGATAAAAATAATTCCTTCCTTTTCTTTAAACTGCTCTGTGACCACTTCTACAGAATAGGGAATTTCTTTATCATAGTTAAGAAGAATTTTCTCACGAATAGCTTCATTTACGAAAAACCGCTCAGGCTTATCGGTATACTGATCTTTGTCATAATACGGAGGACTTTCAGGCAACAGAGATTTTAATTTCGGCAGAATGATATCCGTATTAAAGGCATTCAGCGCTGAAATAGGAAGAATTTCCGCCTTTGGAATTCTTTCATGCCAGTCTGCGACCAGTTTTTCCAGTCCTTCCTGCGTGGTCTGATCTACTTTATTAAGTAAAAGCAGTACAGGCACCGGAATTTTATTCAGTTTATCAATTAAAAACTCTGAAGGCTCTGCTTTGTCCGTAACGTCAACAATAAATAAAAAAACATCTGCATCCTGTAAAGAATCCTTTACGAAATCCATCATTTTTTCCTGTAAACCGTACTTTGGATCAAGTACCCCGGGAGTATCCGAAAAGACAATCTGTAAATCGTCTTCATTATAAATTCCAAAAATCCTGTGTCGTGTTGTCTGTGCCTTTTGGGTTACAATCGCCAGCTTCTCTCCCATTAACTGGTTCAGAAGGGTAGATTTTCCTGCATTGGGCTTTCCAACTATATTTACGAATCCTGCTTTGTGCATAAAAAATTATATTACAACTGCAAAGTTAATAAAACAAAATCGGTCTTAAGGATTAATATAGAAGTTTTAAAAATAAAACCTCCCGTGACAGAAAGGTTTTATTTGAATTGATAAGGATTTCCCTGAGTTTATCCTACGGATTTTGTTTTCCTTGGGCTTGAAGAGATCATTGGTCATCTGCAACAGCTTCCTGTCTTTTTCTTCGAACCTTGGTTACCATAATTTACCCGCGGAGATGTCTTTTAAGGAATCGGAGGCTTCCTTCTGCAAGCTCACTGGCATCATACGGCGATTTTTGCCACAAAGACACCATTTCCTGCATTCCCGGAACTGAAGATGAGAAGTTCTCCAGCACCAGATTTCCTTGAAAATCAATTTCTCTTAAAGCAGTAAACAGTTCCTGCCAGTTGATGGTTCCCTCTCCCAGCATTCCCCTGTGGGATTCAGTGATATGAATATGTTTCAGCTTGTTTCCCGCTAAAATCACGGGATCATAGAAATTATTTTCTTCCATATTCATATGGAATGTATCGAGATGCAGAAACAAATTGTCTTTTCCCGTCTTTGAAATCATATCCAGTACATTTTCGGCGGTATTGCAGACATACGTTTCATACCTGTTTATAGGCTCAATTCCGATATTAACACCCTTTTTTTTTGCATAGTCTGCTACGGCTGCCCAGACTTCAACAATCGTTTCAGTCTCAGTTTCGGTTAAAGGACTGCCTGAGAACACCCCGATTCCGCCGTGGAGAACACCACCCAGAAAGTCGGTTTCCAGTTCAGACGTTTTATCCACTGCCTTTTTCATCAGCTTTTCAGCGACTTCCGGGTAGCTCGCGATGTGTGCTTCTTTAGGAAGATTTAAAGAACATACGGCTTCAAGATTATGGTCATTCAGCTGTTTCTTTACTTCTCCGGCATTAAAATCCATAGAGACCGGCAGCAGGATTTCGATAAGATCAAAACCTGCTGCTGCCGTTTTTTCAATCGCATACTTCCCTGCTTGCGGGCTCCAGAGTGGAGTAATCCATGAGAGAAGAGAAGCTCCGAATTTTATATTCATTGTCAATTGTTTTATGTTATTTCCTTGTCGGATGTATTCTTTTCGGCTTATAGAATTTCAGCGCAAACAGAATGATGACTACATAGCAGATGATCGGAAGCAGATACGAATGCGCCACATCTTTTTCAGCCAGCATTCCCATAATCGGAGTAAAAAATGCTCCCCCGAACATGGCCATTACCAGAAAAGAGGAAGCCTGCTGTACTTTCCCGCCTAATTTTTTTAATCCGAGACTGAAAATGGTAGGATACATGACACTTAAAAATAAATTAAGCAAGATCAAGCTGATGTAGGAAACCCAGCCGAAACTTTGGGACACTATTAAGCACAATACAATATTACAGGCCGTAAAAATGGCCAGAACTTTATTGGGCGCTATATATTTCATCAGAAATGTTCCGATAAATCTTCCGCCCATCATCAGGGCCATACTTATGGAGAAATAATAGGTCGCCTGAGATTCCTGCATCTGCATTTTTTCAACGCTGTAATTGATAAAAAATGCCCACGTACCTCCTTGTGCCGCCACATTGAAAAACTGGGCTATCACGGCAAATACAAAGTGTCTCTGTTTCCAGAGCGGAACTTCGGAATGTACGGTTTCTATTTCCCGCTCCAGTCCTTCCCGCTCAAACTGTTCCGCTTCTTTTGCATGCGGATCTTTTAAATCGGGAACTTTTATAAACGAAAAAATAACTGCCAGCATCAGAATGATAATTCCAATCCATGTATACAGGCTTTTTACCGAATCCAGAGAATGATCTTCAGCAGAACCACTGAATATAAACAGACCACCCAGCAACGGGCCTGCGATGGCTCCCAATCCGTTAAAAGACTGGGCAAAATTAACCCTTTGATCACTGGTTCGTTCGTCACCCAGAGCCGCCACAAAAGGGTGAGCTACGGTTTCCAAAGTTGCCATTCCCAATGCTAAGATAAACAGGGCAATGCGGAAGAATCCGAATGAGGCCGTGTCTGCAGCGGGTATAAAGAGAAAACATCCGCCTGCAAATAGCGTTAATCCCAGAATCACACCCATTTTATAGCCGAATTTTTTCATGAAGAGTCCTGCAGGAATTCCCATCAACGCATAGGCGCCGAAAATAGAGAGCTGCACAAGCCCGGACCTGGATTTTGAGATATGAAGGACGTTCTGAAAATGTTTATTCAGAATATCACCCATGGTAAGTGCAATAGCCCAAAAAAAGAATAGTGACGTGACAAAAGCCAATACCACGAGGTATTTTCTTTCGGTAAATTTTGCTGTACTCATAGATTTGTTTATTTGCCTGTTGAATATGAATCAGGGTGTTGTTATTTTAGCCTGATCATAAGATAGAGGATATGAACCTAAAAAAAACCGGGGGCAGTATGAGCATTACTACCATACCGTCTTCCGGTTTTACTGTTTACCGGGGATGCCCGTTTGTTTATTTTTGAAGGCTTCAAATTCCTGAAGGTCATAGCCGGGACAGGCCCCGTATTTTGATGTAATCCATGCACCAAGGGATACAGCATTATTCATCATCTCTTCAGGAGATCCTCCCAGGATTCTTTTGGATATAAAACCGGAAAGAAACGCATCCCCGCTTCCTACCGTATCTGCAATTTCAATGGGAACGGCTGCAAAATCATAATGAGTGTCGCCTGTGAAATACCGTGCTCCTTTGCTGCCTTTTGTAAGAATGATTTCTCTGATGTCAAAATGCTTTTGGATAAAAGCAGCTGTTTCTTCTTCACTTTTGTATTCTTTCCCAAGGAATTCCATAATCTGTCTCATTTCCGATTTATTCATCTTTACTATATCAGCATGGTGAAGCAGTTGCCTGATAAGATCCACATCAATAAATGGAGGTCTGAAATTGACATCAAATACTTTGAGTTTTGCAGACTTTAAAAGCTTCAGAAGGGTTTCCCTTGTTTTTTCGTTTCTTGCCGACAGACTTCCAAAGATGAAGGCTTCAGCCTCCGATACGAGTTTTTCATGTTCAGGAAGGAATTCTATATAGTCCCAGGCTACGTGGTTAATGATTTCATAACTTGCTTCATGGTGTTCATCAATTTTCGCGAGTACTGTGCTCGTGGGATGCTCAAGGTCTTCCTGGATATAACTGGTGGTAATTCCCCAGCCCTTCATCCGGTCTGTCAATTTCTTTCCAAGCTCGTCATTCCCAATCCGGCTCAGCATTTTCACTTCGATTCCCATTTTTTTAATATGATAAGCTGCATTGAACGGTGCTCCGCCAGCCTTCTCACCATCCGGAAAGATATCCCAGAGAATTTCGCCGAAACAGACTATATATGTATTTTTATTATTCATCAGGTTAAACGTTTAAGCTAATATATAATTTTTTTTATTGTACCGAATTTTTTTCAATTAATTTAGCCGGAAAGGTAATTTTCCTGCCGTCAGTAGCATAATTGCTGATTTGATCATCAAGTAATTGTACTGCTTCTTTTGCCATTTCTATCAGCGGCTGCCGGACAAAGCTTATTTCTGTAGGGAAAAGTTTATATGCCTCCGTTTCATCAAATGCAATGACAGAAATATCATCCGGAACTTTGATCTGATGTTCTGTAAAATAGCTCAGTCCGGCAATGGCAAGTTTATTACTGGAAAAATAAATGACTGTTTTCTTCGATGCGAGATCAAGGTTTTCCTGGAGAGCAGTCTGAACATCAGCAGTAATACGATCTATACCGACCAGTAATCTTTTTACTGAAATTTGAGCACCGGCCATTCCCTTCTCAAAACCTTCCTGCCTGTCTTGCAGGTGAGGAAGTTCAGTATCGTATCCCACATAAATGATTTCCTCAAAATCTTTTTTAAGGACATAGCGGCAAATATATTCCGATATTTCTGAATTATTAATCATCACGCCGGGAATGTTTACATTTTTCAGGTAACGGTCAATGGTGATGATAGGATATTCTTCTCTGATCAGTTTTAAAATAGATTCGTCTGAATTTACCACCGGGGCTACGATCATTCCGTCTACCTGCTGTTCGGAAAAAAGTTCCGTCAGTTTTTTGAATTTATCGGGATTTTCGTCTGAACTGCCGATCAATATAGTATATCCGTACTTCATGGCTTCGTCTTCGATACAGCGGGCAATACTGGAGTAAAAGTCATTTGAAATATCCGCCAAAATCAGTCCTATCAGTTTGCTTTTGCTCATTTTCAGGCTTTTTGCGATTTTATTCGGAGTATAATTAATCGTTTCAGCTATATCGAAGATTTTCTGCTGTGTGGCTTCACTGATTCTGCTTCCTTCTTTTTTATTTAAGACATAAGAAACGGTTGCTACGGAAACCCCTGCAATTCTTGCTATGTCTTTAATAGAAGCTCTTTTCATACGATTGACTTACAGCGCAAAATTATCTTATAATATACATATAAAACAATAGCCTGGTTTTCTTGGCCAATTCAAAAAAAAATGTATTTTCGCACTTTTTTTTTGCAGTATGTTTAAAAATATTAACTCATTACAAATCAAACATGTATATTTTATTGTTACTGTTCTATTAACCAAAGATTACCTGCTTATTAACAGTTTCGTCATCGTTTACCGTTAATTTAGGTTAAACGTTTATCCTATAATTTTTGAAATTCTTTTCAAATTTTCTGTCAATTCTTTTTTATTCCATATTATAAACCGATAATTTTGAACGGAGAAATTCCTGTATGAGTATTGACGAAATAATTGACAACATAGAGCCGCTACCGGATGATTCGAGAAATAACCTGAAAAAGTATATTACCGAAGTCTCGTATCCTAAAAATTTCTGCCTGATGCAGGCTGAAAAAGTGATTCCCTATCTCTATTTTGTAAAGAAAGGGATTTTGCGTGCGTATGCGACAAGGGAAGAAAATGAAATTACTTTCTGGTTCGGAAGCGAAGGGGAAACAGTGGTATCCATGAAAAGCTATGTGGAGGATAAGCCGGGTTACGAAAATATAGAACTTCTGGAGAATTGTGATCTCTACCGGCTTGAAACGGAGAGCCTTCGAAAATTATTCAGTGAAGATATCCATATCGCGAACTGGGGAAGGAAGTTTGCAGAAAAAGAACTCGTAAAAACAGAAGAATTGATTATTTCCAGACAGTATAAAACGGCACTTGAACGGTATTCTGACCTCATGAGGAACAAGCCGCATCTTCTGAGAAGGGTTCAGCTGGGCCATATTGCGTCTTATTTAGGCATCACACAGGTGAGCTTAAGCAGAATCCGGGCAGAGGTCAAATTATGATGGATCTGAAAACCGAAGTTTTATGGATCGATGCAATAAATAATTTTATTTTTTAACAATTGTAAAATTTTTCCGAGCTGGAAATAGGGAACTTTGCAGCAGAAAAATTAAAAAATGAATTGGATTATCTTGGTTATCGCGGGACTATTTGAAGTCGCTTTCGCTTCGTGTTTAGGAAAGGTAAAAGAAACTTCGGGAACAAGCATGTATTTATGGTTTGCCGGCTTCCTGGTATCCCTCACGGTAAGTATGCTGCTACTGATAAAAGCTACGCAGACACTACCCATCGGGACGGCTTATGCGGTCTGGACAGGAATAGGTGCGGTAGGAACGGTTTTAATGGGAATTTTCTTTTTTAAAGACCCTGTAAGCTTCTGGAGAATTTTTTTTATCGTCACGCTTATCGGTTCCGTGGTAGGTTTAAAAGCTGTTTCATCTCACTGATCATATAAAACACCGGAACACAAAAATTTAACCGTTTTCATTCTGAGAACGGTTTATCCCGTTCCATCGCTTTATTTTTATCCTCCCGGCAAATTGAGTACAAATAAAGACCGTCTCCATTATGAAGACGGTCCTTTTATTTTTTGAAAACCAGAGGTAAGATTTCATTTTTTCTTAACCCGTATTTTTCAATTTCTTCTTCTGAAAACTGCTGAGAATATAAGTTGGCTTCAGCTTCAAAGCCTGCTTTTCTCAAACGGTCAAAATAATCCATTCCGTACCACCGGACATGATCATACTGACCAAAATGTTTCTGACGTTCTTTAGGATCTTTAATGGTAAAGTCTTCATAGGTTTTTTCATGAGAATTTCTCATCGGCACCTGAAGTATTCCCCACCCTCCTGGCCGCATTACCCGGTAAAGCTCACTCATTGCTTTAGCATCATCTTCAATGTGTTCCAGCACATGGTTACAGAATACAATATCAAAGCTTTCATCCGGAAAAGGAAGATCCAGAATGTCTGCCTTTACATCTACAATGGGCGAAAACAGATCTGCAGAAACATAATTCAGATTGCTCATTCTCTTGAATTTCTTCAAAAACTCCTGCTCGGGTGCGATATGAAGCACTTTATGGTTTTTAATAAAAAAATCGGTTTCGTTCTGAAGATAGAGCCACATCTGGCGATGCCGTTCCAGGCTTAAAGTTCCCGGAGACAGTGCATTTTCACGCTGTTTTCCATATCCGTAGGGAAGAAATTTGCGGTAAGATCTCCCATCGATAGGATCATAAAACTGATCGCCTTTAAAAAACTGATAAATCAGAGGTCTCGCCCAGATACTCATTTTGATAAGCCATGGACGCGGAATTTTATTTAATAAAAACTTCGTTACCTGTTTCATTAAAAATCCATTTGAAATGGCTTTTCTTCATCACTTACGATCCCTAAGGCATCATAGATATATTGGAAGGTAGAAAGCAACACCGGTTTTCCGTTATAAACAGCCACGTCATGCTCAAAGTGCGCCGAAGGCTGGTTGTCCAGGGTAGTGACTGTCCATCCGTCATTATGGAATTTCACTTTTTCCGTACCAAGATTGATCATTGGTTCGATAGCAATGGTCAACCCGTCTTTGATTACTTTACCACTTCCCTGTCTTCCGTAATTCGGAACCTGCGGATCTTCGTGCATTTTTCTTCCGACTCCATGTCCTACGAGCTCTTTAACAACACCATAGCCTTCTTTTTCACAGTGGGACTGAATGGCATGGGAAATATCTCCGATTCTCTTTCCTCTCACACATTGTGCAATTCCTTTGTAGAGAGATTCTTTGGCTACTTTCAATAATTTTTTAGTCTCAGGCTTTACTTCTCCTATTTCGAAAGTGTAGGCATGATCACCCACAAACCCGTTTAAGACAGCACCACAGTCTACAGAAAGTACATCTCCTTCTCTGATCTCTTCGTTGCTTGGAAAGCCATGAACGACCTGTTCGTTCGGAGAGATACACAGCGAATACGGAAAGCCTCCATATCCCAGGAATGCAGGTTCTGCACCGTGATCTTTAATAAAATCATGCGCTAATTTATCCAAATATAAAGTGGTAATCCCAGGTTTTATTTCTTTCGCCAGCATTCCTAACGTTCTGGAAACTAACTGGGCACTTTCTTTCATAAGACGAAGCTCGTCTATTGTTTTTAATTGAATCATGTTCTAATTTATAAATGTAACCCTATAACAGTGCATCAGCGTGACGATAACGGTGTGTTACGATTAATTGCTATATTGTTAAATTGTTAGATTGAATATTCTACCAGAATAATCCCTTTTTCTTTTCTTTTTTAAGCTTTGAGTAGGCCAGGACTTCTTTGCCTTCTACCCGGAATTCTATTCTTTCCTGAATAATATTGTAGATCTCGCCCCAACCCGGAAAGCCACCTAAATTTCTGTCATCAATAAACCAGTCTGCATCCAGTTTTCTGGACTGGCTTGCAGAATCAAATACTTCACCATCGAAACTTGAATTGACGGCATAAAATTCTATTCCGTTCTTTTTACAGAATTCTACCGCCTCATCCAGTGTTTTTCCGTGTCTGTACGTCCAGAGAATTAATCGGTATCCTTCAGCCTGAAGTCTTCTCAATGTTTCGAAGGCAAAAATTTTTGGTTTGCCAATTGCCGGATATGCATCATCCACTATAGTTCCGTCAAAATCAACAGCAATTTTCTTATTGTTCATCATGTTTTTGATTATGATTTAGATTGGCAAAGATAAGAAATAAAAAGAGTGCTAAAAAAATTAGCACTCCACTTTATCATTTAATTATAATTTATCACTAGCTTTTTACCCATTTGAACTCAAACTGTAAATCAGGTGTCGAAATCCTGTCGGTAATCTTCTGCAGTCTTCCCGGTAATTTCATCAGGTATTCCTGAGCTTTTTCTGCTTTTTCATTAAGCCCTTTTACATGTTCGATTTTCCATTCGTCAAGAAGATCTTTCAGAATATTGATATAATCCTGACCGGTATACACCATACATCTCTGTGCAGCGTCTGAAAAATGTCCCCACAGTTCACCGGCTTTCTGTCCGGACTGTCTCATCATATGCGCCGGCATAACGATCTTCTTACGCATCATATCTTCGAATGCCAGGATCATTTCCGATGGATCTATTTCTAAAATCTTAGTTACGAAATGCTTATAAGCTTTTGCGTGTCTTGCCTCGTCAGCCGCAATCACACCGCACATTTTCGCTAATTTTCCGTTTCCGGACTGCTTTGCTAATGTTCCTACTCTTCTGTGAGAAATATTGGTGGCTGTTTCCTGGAAACTTGTATAAACAAAATTTCGGTACGGATCCATGCTTGTTCCAAGATCAAAACCGTCATTAATCAGATACTGGGTCGTAACTTCAAGTTCTCTCATATTCACCCTTCCGCACAGATACAGATACTTGCTCAAAAGGTCACCGTGCCGGTTTTCTTCACCGGTCCATGCTCTTATCCAGTTGGCCCATCCTATTTCATTTTTTTCCTGATCTATTCCGTCTACTCCCATTAACCATGATTCGTAAGACGGCAGAGCTTCCTCAGTGATACAGTCTCCGATTAATGTGACGAAAAGATCATAAGGCATCTCGCGGGCGAAAGTCTGGATCTCTTCCAAATCGTATTTAAAATCTGGGCTTGAAGGATCAGGAAGATAGTCTGAAGGCTGCCAGATCTTTTCGATCGGCGTTAAAAATTTATCCAGGAAAGAACCAACTTCCTTTTCCAGAATCCCCATTACTTCTTTTCTGACAAGCTTTTGATACATTTTTACTATTTAGATTTTAATTTGCAAAGATATGATTTATTTATTATTGTAAGCATAACAACAATCGTGCCTGATATAAATCATAAATAAATGCCGTTACTCATATTATAACGGCATTTATATAACATTATTATTTAATTTTAGCTAACTAAAATATCTCCGTTCATAATTTCCGGAATTTCCACTCCCATAACGTTTAAAATCGTTGGAGCCACATCACCCAGTTTACCCGGTTTTAAATTCCAGGTACGGTCTTTATCCATAACGATGAAAGGAACAAGATTAGTAGAATGCTGTGTGTTTGGTGATCCGTCTTCATTAATCATGACGTCTGAATTTCCGTGATCCGCCAGGATAAAAACGGCATATCCGTTTTCATAAGCAGCAGTCGCTACCTTTTCAATACAGCTGTCTACCACTTCCGCTGCTGTTACGGCTGCCGAAAAAACACCGGTATGTCCTACCATGTCTGTATTTGCAAAATTCAAACATACAAAATCAGCCTTTCCGTTTTCCAGTTCGGGAATGATGGCGTTGGTAATATCATACGCTGACATCTCAGGTTTCAGGTCATAAGTCGGCACATCCTTCGGGCTTGGACAAAGCAATCTTCTTTCTCCTTTAAATTCTTCTTCTCTTCCTCCGGAAAAGAAAAATGTCACGTGAGGATATTTTTCGGTTTCAGCGATTCTGATCTGCGTTTTTCCGTTTCTTTCCAAGACCTCACCCATCGTTTCATGAAGCACCTCTTCATCAAAAACAACATGTACGTTCTGGAATGTTTTATCATAATTGGTCAATGTAACATAGTAAAGGTCGAGATTTCGCATGAAATATTCCGGGAAATCCTTCTGGGATAGTACTTCTGTAATTTCCCTTCCTCTGTCTGTACGGAAATTGAAACAGATAACCACATCATGATCCACGATCTTCGCTACAGGCACTACGTTTCCGGTTTGCCTTGAATCGATCATAATGATAGGCGTTAAAAACTCATCTGTTACGTTATTTTCGTAGGAATGCTTAATAGCAGTAAGCGCATCGGTAGTACGTGTTCCTACCCCTGCAGTCATTGCATCATACGCCAATTTTACGCGCTCCCATCTTTTATCTCTGTCCATGGCATAATAACGTCCGGTCACAGTGGCCAGTTTTCCCGTAGTAAGGGTCATATGCTTCTGAAGTTCATCAATAAATTCTAATCCGGAATGAGGGTCACAATCTCTTCCATCTGTAAAAGCGTGCACAAAAACATTCTCATGCAGGCCAAACTCACTGGCGGCTGTCAGTAATCCTTTTAAATGATTGATATGTGAATGTACGCCTCCATCTGAAACCAAACCGATGAAATGTACTTTTTTGTTTTCCCTTTTTGCGTATTCAAAGGCATCCTGAATTACTTTCTGCTGGCCTAATGAACCATTTTCCACAGCCATATTAAGCTTTACCAGATTCTGGTATACTACCCTTCCTGCTCCCAGATTCATGTGCCCGACTTCAGAGTTTCCCATCTGTCCAAAAGGAAGACCTACTGCCAGACCACTTGCTTCGAGCGTCGTGTGGGGAAAATTTTTAAGACAACCATCTATAAAGGGAGTGTTTGCTTTATCCAGTGCAGAAACATCCGGATTGATACCCAATCCCCATCCGTCAAGGATCGCTAATATTGCTTTTTTCGACATTATGTAAACTTTTGTATGACAAATTTATTTATTTTGAAATGAATTTAAGAACGGACAGACTTAAATTTTGTTTAAAATTTGTTTTCTTGTGGGGGTTTTGGGTTATTTCTGAAGTTCTGCATATCTGAATTTATAAATCTGACTGGCTTCGGAAACGTATCAGATTTGAATTACACTGATTTTATACCGGCAATTTTTGGATACGGAATTTTTCATGTAAATCACATCACATACCTCATCTTCCGCAGCCTATTGTTGAATATAAGGATCGAGGAATCCACTGTCTTTTAAGAATAAAAAAGGATCTTCAATATTCAGAATATCATGTAAGGCCTTACGCTTATCAGTCTGCTTATTGAAGTAAGCTTTACACATTTTATATCCAAAGATTTCGCTGATTTCTGCAATTTCATTTTTAGAATTTATTTTTCCTGAATAAAGGACGCAATAGATCTGCCTGCATCCTTCAGAATGAACGGTGTACCTGCTGATTTGCTATATGTGCAATTTACCCATCACAAACAGTCTTTTTTTACGGGACTGCTTGTTCCCGACTTAAATATTTTATTAATTTTGCTTTATGGATTTAAGAGATCAATTGAAAAACCTTTTTCCTGAGCACGATGAGCAGGATTTTGAGATGCCTAAGGATGAATTTAAGCAGCAGGAGCCTCTGGTATGTAAATTTGAGAAAAAAGGAAGAAACGGAAAGCCTGTCACGATTGTTGAAGGCTGGGAAGGCAGTGATGAGGACCTGAAGAAAATTTCGAAAAAAATAAAAACCACACTGGGAATCGGTGGTTCTGAAAAGGACGGAACGATTATCATTCAGGGAGATAACCGTGATAAAATAATGGATATCCTTAAGGAAATGGGATATAAAACTAAAAGAGTCGGCGGATAATCTAGAAATAGATCTGTGTCTGGGGCATCAGGCCTTTCAGTTTAGCAATTGTGTTTTCAGTCATTGGATTGCCTATGAGAATCAGTGTTTTCAGATTTGTCAGATATTTGAATTCCACCGGAAGATCTTTGAGATCATTATGAGCCAGATTCATGCTGACCACAGACTTTAGCCCTTTTACACGGGGTGAGATTTCTTTGATCCGATTATCGCTTACATTTAAAAATTCCAGCTTTGCCGAGCGGAATAAATGGTCAGGAAGTTTTACAATGGCATTCTGCTGAAGCTCGAGGTATTTAATATTTTTGGGAAAGGCAAGGTTTCCAAGATCGTTAATCTGGTTAGAAGAAAGGTTTAATGATTTTAAGTTTCGAATTTTATAGAGATCTTCGGCAATAAAACTGATCTGGTTTCCCTGTAAGTTAATCTCTTCCAGAGAAGGAATTCTGAGTAAAGCTTCGGGAAAAACATTCAGGCTGTTGGCGTCCAGGTGAATTGATTTTAAGTTTTGAAGTTTCGCAAGATTAGGATTGATATCCGTCAGGCTGTTCAGGTTGATCGAAAGTGTTGTCAGCTTTGTCAGTTCCCCTATTTCGTCGGGGATAAATTTGATGCTGTTTTCATTGGCATTTAAAATCTCAAGCTCTTTCAGCATAAATATCTCAGCATCCATCTTCTCTAATTTATTGGCCATGATATTCAGAAAAAATATAGAAGAAAGCTCTTTGATCCGGGGAGGAATATTAAACAGTCCTTTTTCTCTGAAACTCATGCTGTAAACCGTTTTTCCGCTTTGTAAGGCTTCATCGATATTGGTATACGTAGGATATTTTACCGGATCAATCTGTGCATTGACCTCAGCAAGAGAAAGCAGGGAAATAATAACAAAAAGTTTTTTCATACTTAAAAAAGCCGCCGATAATAAATTACCGGCAGCTAAAATTATTAATAAGTTATTTTTTCAGAAGCTTAACGGTCTGCTGGAATCCGCCCTCTGCTTCAATATTTAAGATCAACACTCTTGATGCTTCCAGCTGAGAAGTGAAATCAAGATCCAATGATTTGTTTGTTCCCTGGAATTTCCTGCTGAAAACAATTTTCCCGTCGATGCTGTAGGCTGTTACTACGATATCTTTCAATCCTTTAGGAGAATTGATTTTTACAACTCCTGAGGTCGGGTTCGGAGCAATGGTTACCGTATTTTCTTTCTGTACATCTACAGTTCCTAAAGAACCTGTTGTTCCCAGATTATTTTTAAGGGCCACTACGATGGTTGCCGATTTCCCTTTATAATCGATGGTATTTCCTGTTGCATCTACATCTGTCGCAATGGTAGAATCCGGATGCTGAATAGAGAAGAAACCAAATTTATGGTCAGGCGTAAAGGTAAGACCGGTCGGTTCTGAACCTGCAGGCATGGAAGCAAAAAGCTTCACTTTAGGATTGGCGGCAGTATGATCCGGAGCAATTACCCAGATATAGTTTTTGCCACCGTCCTGTAATACCCAAAGGTTTCCAAGTTCATCAAACGTAAGGTTATCGTTTCCGTCTCCCCAGGCTTCAGATTTTGTTCCCTGAGCGGTATCGAAAGAATAAACCGTGGAAGATCCTCCTGCAAAGGTTTCCATCTGGGTAACGGTAGTTCCGTTGTCCTGCATACGGTATACCCTGTCTAAACCTTTGGCTGTAAAATAGATTTTACCATCCAGCGGGCTGATGTCTACATCCTCCACTCCATTGAATCGTGTTCCCCCAAGAGATTGCGCCAATGCAGTTGTATTGTTCTGGTCTGCTTTCATTTTGTTAGGAACCTGAACCCACGTAGCGGTAGTTGTTACCGGATCTCCTGCCGTTGTCAATCCCTGATCCAGTTTCAATACATAAAGATTTCCAGATGCAAGGTTGTTCGGCGTATCCATTACATATTTATATACCATGTGTGTTCCGCCGTCTTCTCCGTAGTAAGCGGTGGTTCCCGCGTTATTGATCACCACATTTTCATGATTCATGATCCCCATCTGCCACAGCTTTCCTTTTGATCCGTCTGCATTTTTAGAAACTACCTGAGCAGTTGTGGGATCTATTTCGACCAGCCATCCGTAGTCTTTCATCCCATCGGCATTCACGTCATTGGATGTTACAGATTCTTCCGCTGTGACTACGGTTCCCCAAGGTGTTACCCCTCCTGAACAGTTTCTGATCGTCTGGACCAGACTTGGATCTGAAAAGCTTACCGCTCTTGACCGTGATAACTGCCAAAGTTTTGATGTTGCGTTATAGTTGATCTCCGCCATCGTTACCCCACCAGGATTGGTTTCGTGGTTTACTGACAGAAATCCGTTGGTGCTGCTTCCGGTTTTAGGAACATAGGCTGTAAAATCGTTCTGACCGCCAACCAGTCCACCGCCCTCTGTATAGCTGTCGCCTTCTTTCAGGATGAGCTGATACTTATGCTCCGTAGGAATAATTAATTTATTGGTCTGCGCCGTGGGAACAATAGAGGTAAAGCAGCTGATATGCGCTGCATTACAGGCTACCGGCGGATTTGTTGTATTGGCTACGGTTTTAAGGTAAGCATCGATCCTGAGATCAGAACTTGCGGCACCTCTGTTGTGTAATTCAATAGAAATCCTGTTGGTCCCGTTTACAAATTTTGATTTCGGTATAGAGAAGATATTATAGGTACTTTCTGCAGTCCCGTCGATGGTAGTACTGGACCAGGTATCGAAAGTAATCGTTCCCGCCGGCATATTGTCTCTTACGATTTCTTCGCCGTTAAGGTATACGACAATACCATCATCCCTCATGATTCCCAGTTCCATGGTATCCGTAAGGTCTGAAAGGTTTACGGTGATATCCTTAGCAAAGTAAGCGGTTACCAGTCCTGAGCTGATGGTGGTCGTTACCGGATCGCCATATCCAAGAGGTCCGTTACCCGTAGACCACGAAGAAACATCATAGGTCTTTTCTTTCCACTGAGCAGGCTGAGCCACATTGTTGTCTTTATAGCTCCACGCTGAGTTTTTGTTGAAAATAAAAGTCTGCGCCTGAAAAGCAGAACTTGTCATCAACGCCAGAGTCGCAATTGAGAGTAGTTTTTTCTTCATTTTATTTTTAGATGTATTAGATGCTGCAAAGCTATCTGAATGTTGCGAACCCTCTATTAATAGGAGTTTAAATAAATCAGGACCAATATTAATTAATAGAAAACCGAACGTTAATTAAATTAATTTTATGTTAAATTAAAAAAAGCTTAAAATTCCGGTCGGAATTTGAAATTGTTTTTAAAACTCATTAAAGCTGTTTAAACTTTTCTATTATCACAAAGCAGATCCGAAATATTTTAAACACTTAAGTTAATTTAAGTAATATACTTTACGCAAAGAAGTACACATAAGTTTTTTTGAAAATCTTTGATTTTCACCTGATGTGAACTTAATTCTGCGGTTTTTTTTAGCTTTCTAAAGTATACTTAAGGTGAGAAAGTAAGTACCACACACTGCTACCACATTGCTACCGCACCAATCCACACCGCTACCGCACGAATCCACGCCGCTACCGCACGAATCCCTTCGTGTGGTTGTCTATAACCACAAAGAAAATCCCAGATTTCTAAACACTTAAGTTAATTTAAGTAATATACTTTGCGCAGAAGACACAGATTTTTCAGAATCATATTCCTCCTATTTTGCTTTGGTTTCGCTAATGTCTGTTAATGAGTTCAAAAATGCAATAATCTGCTTCATTTCCGTTGAGGTAAGATTCAGTTTATCCGGAGAAAGTGTCTGATTTTTTATTATCAGTCCCAATCCTTCCCCACCGCCTTCATTGTAGAAATCAAGAACTTCTTCGAGGGAACTGAAAGCTCCGTTGTGAAAATACGGTTTTGTAAGGGCAGTATTTCTTACTGTAGTGGTCTTAAATGAATTTTCGTAGATCCATGAATTTTCTTTTTTTACCGGACTGTCTATTCGTCCCTTATCTCCGTCAAGTTCGAGAGGTTTGTGGTTAATCGGTTTTTTGGTGACCCCGAGCACTTCAGATTCATTTTCATTGAAAAAAGGAGGAACCAATCCTGAAAAATGAGGCGCAAAATGACACGTGCCACAATTGGCTTTTCCCATAAAGAGATTATATCCTTTTCGGGCATCGTCTGAAATCTCTTTTTCATTCCTCATAAATTTATCAAAATCACTTTCAAAAGAATACAGTGAGGCCACGTAAGAACTCAGGGCTTTTGAAAAGTTTTCTTTAGTAATTTTCCCATCTTTAAAGGCGGCTTTAAAGGCTTTTTTATATCCGGGCTTTGTTTTTAACTTTTTAATGATGCTTTCGTAGCTGGTATTAAACTCCTGATCATTGTAGATCACATGTTCTGCCTGCTGCTCCAGATAAAAAGCCCTGAGATCATAGAAAAACCTTTTTGCAAAAACAGCATTATACAGTGACGGCGCATTCCTGAGCACTGTTTTGCCTTCAAGATTGCTTTCGGATTTTGGTTTAAGGTCTGTAAAGGCATTTTCAGGCAAATGACAGCTTGCACAGCTCATCTTTGAATTTTCACTCAGATACTGGTCATAAAAGAGATCTTTTCCTAATTTTCTGAGTTCAGCATTATCTTCACCGGATTTCAGGAGCGTGTAGAAATAAGGATCAAGAAAATCACTGCTGAAAAAGTTTGTACTGTTAACATTCCATCCTGAAAATTCTTTCAGATCATTTTCATTTCCGTCCCAGCTTCCGAATTCCCGGTACAGTGGCTGAATGTACAGTTTGTAGAATTCTATCCTGTCGAAAGTTTCAAAATCTGTATTTTCTGATAAATAAGCGACCCCGTCAGTCAAAATCCGATTGGCGTTCTGAAGATTATAATTTTTAAAATAGATATCATTATTAATATACTTTTTCATCCCTGAAAATGCATGACCGGCTTCTTCCGATATATTTAAGGATCCGGGGGTATCAAAACCTGTTACGCCCAGACTGTAGATCCTGATCAGCTCAATTCTGAGAGGCAGTGTTTTATTTTTCCCCCGGCTGAGGCCGTTTTTGACTGAACTTAAGTAAAATCCGGAATAGCTGTTGTATAAAAAGTCGGTCATTGTTTTTATTTTCTCTTTTTCAGCTGTGGCTTCATCGGAGAATATAAGTTCATCCAGAACCTGCAGCCCTTCGGGAGGAAGCGTATACGCACTGGTTCCGGCCGCTTCAATATGAAACAGCGGTGCTGCATTAAGATGGGTCTTTGTAAACTCAGGATAGTGGTATGCGACATAAAATTCAATTTCCTTAAAAGAATTCCGTGTATTCCTTAATGATTTCCGGAGTTCTTCAGGAGAAATTTTATCTTCCGAAAAATGGTATGCATCAATTTTCAGGCGTTCCAGTTTGCTTTTAAAATCGGCAAGCCCCTCGGTGACGGCAGTATTTTCAGTTTCTGTACTTTTGTAAACAGGATTGAATGACATGACGGCAAAGCCTATCAGAAGAAGAACAATAAATATCGGATAAAACCTCATCAGTTTTTTGCGGCAAAAATATCTTTTCTAAGCTGTTTCAGTTTTAACGGTGGGTTAAATAATAATTACATTTCCGTACCATACAATTTATGGGATAAAAATAAAGTTCAAACCGACAAAAAGCTGTATCTTCACTTCTTCTTTCGTCCGTAAAAAGTAAATTAAGGACATCAGACATCTGAAAAACAAAAAATAATCGTAAAATATAACATTTTGCGGAGTTTGCAGTAAGCCTTTTATTAATCTGTGCTTTTTTAAAAAATATAAACAAATGCAAACAACAGCATTTATAAAGAGCAGACTCCGGACAAAAGCCATTTTTATTAATTAAATTAAAAAACATATCATGCTGAATAAACTAGCAGCTTCAGAACTGGTTCTGAACGACGACGGAAGTGTTTATCACTTAAATCTTTTACCGGAAGATATTGCAGAAAAAATCATTCTTGTAGGAGATCCTGACCGGGTAGCCAAAGTGTCAAAATATTTTGACAAAGTGGAAGTTCAGAAAAATAAGAGAGAATTTTATACCCATACGGGAACCCTGAGAGGGGAAAGGATAACGGTAATGTCAACAGGTATTGGTACCGAAAATATCGATATTGTTATGAATGAGCTGGATGCCCTGGTAAATATTGATCTTAAAAATAAAGAATTCAAAACAGAACATAAGACTCTTCAGCTTTTCAGAATGGGAACATGCGGAAGTGTGAATCCTGATGTACAGGTTGACAATATGCTGGTGACCCAAAATGTGGTGGGATTAGACGGTCTGATGCATTTTTATCAGGACTATTCGTTCGAAAATGAATTTTCTAAAAACTTCCTGGAAAAATTCCCTTATACGAAGATTAAACCGATGCTTTATTTTGCCGACTGGTCTGAAGATTTGGGAGAATTGTATAAAGATGCCAGATACCACGGCAATACGGCTACTTTCCCGGGATTTTATGCTCCCCAGGGTAGACAGCTCCGTTTAAAAGCCTTGGATGATCAGTTTCTGGAAACCCTGAATGATTTGGGGGTAACCAATTTTGAAATGGAAACTTCTGCGATCTATGCGCTTTCAAAATTATTGGGCCACCAGGCGATTACCGTGAATAATGTGATTGCCAACAGAAGACGCGGAGAGTTTTCAGCAGATCATCACGCTTCTGAAAAAAATCTCATCAACTGGGTTCTGGACAGAATTATCAGATAAAAATCAACAACAATAAAAAGGATTTCAGTGAATTGAAATCCTTTCTTTTTTAAGGGCAGTTTTTTTCATATTCTTTAACAATACCGAGATAAAGTGCGGCCTCATATTCAAACATCTTACGGCTGATGTAATCAAGGGTTTCTCCGGTATCCAGATCATTGTCCTTCGCCTGTTTTATGACCTGTTTTTTATACTCTGTTATTCCCTTTCTCATCTCTTTCTGAAAGTTGCGGTCTTCCATTTTCCCGCGGAAGGAGGCAAGATACTTTTCAAATGCAGGACAGTCTTTTCCGGCTACTTTAAAGGCACCGACGAAATTATCAAAACTTCGCTGTACATCAAAAAGATTGATATCCAAAGGCATCACTGCAAAATTTTCCCCGTTATTTTTAAGATAGAATGTAGAATAGGTATATTCACACCGATATGGACCGACCTGACCATTTTTCGTACATAGAATATTCGGATGACCATATACTCCAATTTTACCGTCATAGATACGGGACAGGAAAACATCATTGTCAGCATCTTTCAGAACTCCGTTTCTGTCGAATTCTTTTATTTTTAATTTTTCAAAAGACACTGCTTCTTCATGACCTTCGTCCAGATAAACTATTTTTGCAATTTCCTTTGCTGCTATTTTTTCCACAGGTGATGACTCTGAGGTTCTGAATTCTATTTTCGTTTTGGTATTCACATCTCCGCCTCCCAGTACATCTTTGAAAGTACTGATTTTCGGGATCTGCACCCGGCTCACCAGAACATTCATTCTGTTGCCGTCGGTTTTTGTAATCTCTACAGGAATGTAAGCACTTTTCTTCTGGTTTTGTCCGTACAAAAAAGTCATAGAAAGCAGTAATAGAAAAGTAAAATATAATCTCATGTTGTATTGGTTATCAGTTTGAATATTTAATTCCGCGAACTTATAAATTTTTATACAAAAAATGATGGTTATTGAATTGTTTTAGTGCATCAAGACGGTTGGACGATAAAATTACCATTCTATGATTTCAACAGTAAACAAAAAAGGAGACTTCAAAAAAATTGAAATCTCCTCCCTTTATCATCCTCAGTATAGTTTAAAATTCATTGATCATCACATAGAAATGTGCAGAATAAAGGCTCTCCGGACCTGACGATATATTTGTGAGATTTATCGTAATATTCGTCGCCGACGTCATTCTCGGATTTGAAATAGAGAAAGTAGTATTTCCTGCAAAATCCCCTGCCGGAGTTACCACAATGGTTGCTCTGGTAGATCCGGGCTGCAAATTAGCCGGAACAGCGATATTCATCGTTGTGGACTTTCCTGGGCCGATATTGTAGATTGAGACACTTGGCCACACCTCAAAACTCATCTGATTTTTGTTGACTGTACCCTTTTCTCCCAGTTTATACTGTCCGCTCACATCCAGTCTTGCCGACGTATTAGGAGTGCTGGTACCAATGCCTACATTCGCATTATTATTACCTAATACAACAGCATTAGCCTGTGAAGTGGCTGCTCCATATCCAAGGGCCGTAGAAAACTGCCCTAAGGCGCTGGCTCCTGAACCTAATGCCGTAGAGTTCTCATTGCTGGTTACGGTACTGTATCCCACTGCCGTCTCACTGTTGGAGTTGGTGGTGGCTTTATATCCTAAAGCAATCGACTGGAATCCATTGGCAACTGCATTGTTACCGATAGCAGTGGTTTCGTTATTCGTTGTTTTGGCATTATACCCTATCGCCGCAGACTGAAACCCGTCTGTAAGAGAATTGTTCCCTATAGCGATGGATTCATTTTTATTCGTTTTCGCATGATATCCTACTGCGGTAGACTGGTATCCTGCAGCAGTGGACTTATTACCTACGGCTACGGCATCATTAGCCGTTACAGAAGTTTCGTTTCCTACAGAGACTCCCTGGTACGCGGAACTTCCGATTCCGATGGCAATACCGTTCTGACCTGCATTGGCACTTGTTCCCAAGCTTATTGAATTGTCTGTTCCCAGCCTTCCTGCTTTTACAGAATTTACTTTGAAGACCAGGTCGTCATGGGTACAGGTCCCCAGTGAAAGATTCGTATCGGCGCCCCCGTAATTACCAGTGTTTGTTCCCATATTGTTCCAGGTGGCACTTGCAGTTCCGCTGCCGGAATTGACCCCATTCCCGGAACTGGCTCCAGTCACTGAGATCAGGTTCCATTTCAGGTTATTCCAATAATAGAAACCGGTTTCAGCAAGGCCTCCCGTTCCGGTATTCCACACCATAAGGCCGTCTGCCGGAGAAGGAATTGTAAGTTTATCAGTTAATGAGCTTAAAGCAATATTCGGGAAAAGAACGCCTTTGTCCTTAGCACTGATCTGCAGCATGGCAGAAGAGTCCGGATTTGGGGTGCCTATCCCTACTTGAGCGAATGCCAAATGAGAGAATAAAGAAAATAGAAAAATAAATTGCAGTATTAGTTTTTTTTGCATGGCTTAATTATTAATAGTTAATTATTTGAGGATGCAAATGTAATAATTTTCAATAAATAAGGCAAATTTTTAAATATTTTTCAATAAAACCACAATATAGTGATAAAACGTTAACTTAATCACTGTTTAATGACACATAATTCAATATTAACTATATCTTAAATCGTGTACTGAAGCACTTCTACACGGGTTCTTAATTCTTTAAGGCGTGTATTAAAATTGAAAAATTATCAAAAAACATCACTTTAAAATGAATAAAATTAAATTTATCACTGTTTGAGGAAGTTGATTTTGAGATAATCTCTGCAGTTTCCTCTGCCTAAAAAGTGCGCAGACATTTAAAAAACGTTAATTTAAAATTTATTTCGAATGCTGTTAATGTTAAATTGTAAGACAAATAATAATGTAATATTGTTCCGGGTTTTTGCTCATAAGCAGGTATCAGTAAATTTGATCCTTAACACTTACTCTGGTACCACAAAAATTAAGAAAATTTTAACAGCGTACTTTTTCTTTTAGGAATAGTTCTTGTTTATATGTACTTAACAACACAAAAATATTAATGTTATGAACAATTCAGATTACAACAAAGCGGAAAATGCAGTAGATAACACCAAAGACTCTTTAAAAGGGGCAGCCAATGATGCAAAATGGAAAGTTGAAGATTTAGCTGACAGAGCTAAAGAATACATCAATGAGAAAAGAAACAATGATGAGGAAGCGAGACAGGAAGACTGGTTAGACAGAGCAAAAAATAATTTTTCAGATACATGGGAGGATGTAAAGGACAAAGCCAATGACGCATGGGAAAAAACAAAAGATGCTGCAGAGGATGTGAAAGCAGAATGGAATAAAAAGACCAATTAAAATTTCAGTCATATAAATATTTTCAAGATAGAAACGGAATCTCACGAAGATTCCGTTTTTATTTTTTGTTCATTATTGAATTCAGAATGTGAGTTTATCCTGCTGTGAGTTTATGTTAAATTTCATTTTCCTCTATATTATAATGTAGACAGTCATCAATTTAAAAATTATCAATTCTGATCAGATTATTAAAATTTACAATAACAGAAATATCACGTTGGGTTAGTCTTTTTATCAAGGCTTCCTTTTTTATTAGGCTTTAAATACAAATTATTCCTACATTTGTACTATTAATAAACATTAAAAAATATGTCATACGGTTTACTTAAAGGCAAAAAGGGAATTATTTTTGGAGCCCTTAATGATCAATCAATCGCATGGAAAGTTGCTGAAAGATGTCATGAAGAAGGTGCTGAATTTATCTTATCAAATGCTCCTATTGCTTTGAGAATGGGAGAACTTAATGGATTAGCGGAAAAAACAGGTTCAGATGTGATTGGCGCAGATGCTACTTCAATCGAAGATCTTGAAAAACTTTTTGATGCTGCCATTGCCAAATTTGGGAAAATCGATTTCATCCTTCATTCCATCGGAATGTCTATCAACGTAAGAAAAGGAAAACATTATACAGAGATGAATTATGACTGGTTGGAAAAAGGCTGGGATATTTCTGCCGTTTCTTTCCATAAAGTAATGCGTGTAGCTTATCAGAAAGATTGTATGAATGAATGGGGAAGCATTCTTGCACTTACGTATATTGCTGCTCAGAGAACATTCCCTGATTATAATGATATGTCTGATAATAAGGCTTATCTTGAGAGTATCGCAAGAACGTTCGGAAATTATTGGGGAGAAAGAAAAGTAAGGGTAAATACCGTTTCCCAGTCTCCTACTCCTACTACAGCCGGCAGCGGTGTAAAAGGTTTCGGAGGTTTCCTCGGATATGCAGAAGATATGTCTCCACTGGGCAATGCTACTGCTCTTGAATGTGCCGATTACTGTGTCACACTTTTCTCCGACCTTACGAAAAAGGTAACCATGCAGAACCTGTTCCATGACGGAGGTTTCAGCAGCTCCGGAGTTACTCAGAAAGTTGTGAATAAATATAATGTAGAATAATTTTCTATTATTGAAGATACGATACAACCGAAGCTTTCAGCTTCGGTTTTTTTTTGTTTTAATAATGAAAATTTGGCTGCATCACCAATGCTGTCATCTCAAACAGGAAGGCATATATCTTGTTTAAGCAGTTGAATAACAACTGGTATTATTTTTTCACGCGCTGAGAATTACTACAAATCTTTATGCCGGACATTATATTTTTGTCTATATTTATTGATTCAAGATCAAAAACACATACACAAATTATGAAGAAAAGCACCTTCAATTCTGCCCTGATTTCGGAGAATTACATTCCCGGCATACACCGCACGGTGAAACTCGATATTGTGATTAAAGGAAAACCTGTCAGCCACTTTAAGCACTTCCACCTACAGCAGAGTGCAAGAAGACATCATTACTTTGAACTTACTTTAGCACATGATTCTTTGAGAGAAGCGCAGAACCACCATCTTGAAGAAGCGAGACAATTTCTGGGAAAACGGCTCACCGTTACCTTTAAATATAAGGATGCTGAAAATGAAAGTCCTGAACGGACATTTGTAGGTATCGTTACAAAAGTGGCATTCAGTCAGGAAAAAATGAATCTTGGAAATATTGTATTGAAAGGATACAGTCCGACAATACTGATGGATTCCGCTTCCCATACTCAAAGTTTTGGAGGAAATCAACCGGTAAATACATCCATCATTGCAGACAGGATCATTAAGAAGAGTTTAGGAATAAACAAACTGAATAACCAATTCCCATAAATCTTTCCCGAGTGAAAAAAATTTGATTAAAATTAATTTAATTTTTAAATTTGAAAAAACATAAAAATGATGAAACCCCTAACTGAAGTAGCAGATAATTTCAAGCTTGGTAATTATCTGCTATAAAGAAAACAAGCTACAAATTTTAGTAATTATCATAACAAAATCAATATTATATATCTATCTGTAGTTATACACAAATGAGATAAAACAATCAACACAAATGAAAAAATACAATTTATTAAAAATAGCAATATTCAGCTTATTGGTATTTACAACTTCTTGCCATGAAGAACTTACGGAAACATTATCTGATAAGTCGACTATAATTGAGCAAGCAAGTGTAAAAAATGGAAGATTATATTTTCCTAACAAAGCATCATTAGCAGCAACTTAAAGAACTAAAGACTATAAATCGTGAAAGAGTTCAGAATTTTATTGATAAAAAAGGGATTGAATCACTTGTTCCCATCATTACAGAAAAAAATGAAGCTGAAGTTTTTTCAAAATTAAAAATTCGAAAAATTGAATATTTGCAAAAGCAGTCATCTAGTACGGCTAAAATTATGGCTATTAACAATGACGATATTTATGACGATTTAGATGATTTAGAAGAGGTAGTTGGTGATGATGTATTTGCAGCAATGTTAAATGGAAATGCAGAAATACAAGTTGCAGATAATATATATAAATATACTGATGTTGGATTATTCGTTACCCCTGCTGACAATTATATCAATCTTGAAAATTATCTTGAAGTAAGACAAATTTCAACTAACCTTTTAGAGCCTACCGAACAAGCCGTTAGAGAAGATTTTGTTAATGACAGAATAGCAGATAAATTAACGCCATTATCTGATGCAAGCAATATTGAGTATTTTGTATCTAAAATACAACCAATGGTATTAGATGGTGATGGATATAGTGGCGGTGGTACTTACACCACTCCTGCGGAAACATCTATTGCAGCTATCGTACAAAAACTCCCTATTGGAACTGTAAGAAAACCCTGGTTAGGAAATCTTTTTGGGAAAACTTGGGAAACAGATGATAAATATGAAAGCAGAAGAAGAGTAAAGGTCAAGTTTTATTCACAAAATTTATTTCTTGTCTATGCAATAGGCTGTAAGTAAAACATCAATACAAAGGATGGACAGGATTATGGAGAAAAGAAAATGCAGATCAATTGGGCATAGGTGTTAATTCAATAAAATGGACATTCAATCATTCAATGAAGATGAGTTCTCCTGCTGGAGTTCCCAAACAAGCATATTGGTTTGGCAGTAACATGTATTCCTCATCCGACGGTATATCTTTTGCCTTCTCGCAAAACCAAAACATTCCATCATTACCATTTGCATCTAAATTAGATGGAATTATTCAATTCACAGTTGACTTTACTGGGCTTACAGAAGAGCAATTAGATAAATTATTTTGGGATAATGCATGGAAACAGGCGAATAAATTTCTTGAAGGACAAAATAAAAAGCTAAACAGAGTCGCTTTTGTTGTAGATTCTTTTAGCGTTTCATATGTATGCTACTATGATTTCAGTCAGGTACAAAATAATCAGGATGTCATTGAAAGAGTTTTTGACTGGGGGGTGGCTTCTCCGCAATTCACTTATACTTTTGGTGGAGGCACTGGCAATGGACTGGCTTTGACAAGCTATAAGTGGAATTTTTCAAAACCCGACGCTGTTGCTGTGAACATGTATGGGATAGCCAAGAAAAATGGCGCTTGGCATGGAGTAAAACTTAACGCTAATTAAAATATTATGAAATATTTTTTTCTTACCCTCTTCTTTGTATTCACCTCCTGCATTTCCGATGAAAATCTAAAATTACAATCAAATTCTAAATTTCAGGGGAATTATATGGGAAACTTTAATGGAGGCTTATCAGGAGAAATTAAATTTAACGTTTCTGATACAGGCAACATTGAAGGAACTGTATATTATACTGCATTGAATACCTCTGAAGGCTTATCAGGATATGTAATGATTAGTGGGAAATTTGATGCAAGTACAAAAACCGGATTAAGTTTTTCAGGATATTTAAATGATAAATCCATGAATGGTAAATGGACAAAAGGTAATCTAAATGGAAATTATGACTTCTATAAAAAATAATATGGTGAAAAAATTATTTCTAATTTTAAAGCTGTTTGAACTTTTCTATTATCACAAAGGAGATCCGAAAAGATTTTTAACATTAGGTTTATTTAAGTAATATACTTCGCTTAAAAGAAGTACACGCAAGTCCTGTTGAAAATCTTTGATTTTCTTCTGAGATAGACTGAATTCTGCGGTATCTTTTAAACTTTTTAAAATGTATTTAAGTGTGAGAGAATAACCACATACAGCTACCGCACGAATCCCTTCGTGTGGTTGTCTGTAGTAAACCACAAAGGCAATCCAAAAGATTCTAAACACTTTAGTTAATATAAGTAATACTTTACGCAGAAGAAGCACACTTAAGTTTTTGAAAATCTTTGATTTTCTTCTGATGTACACTTAATTCTGCGGTATTTTCTTCCCCGAAATAGTCCTTTAACGAAAGTTCCCGCCACTGGCAGCCGGTTTTCAGCCGTTTTATAATGGTCTGAATTATTTTTACCAAGTCAAACTTCGTAGAAAATCCTCTTTTCTTCTGCTTAAATGAGTAAAATCCATTTCTTTATTTGATCTTTGCTGATGAGTTCCAGATTATTATTCTTTTAAATTGCAATCCAAACTTGCTAATTTTCTCGAACTCTTTTTTCCTATATAAGTTTAAAGAGCTTCTTTATTAGTATATACCGGAACTTTAATGTATTCGCAAGAAAAATCGTTAACATACAACTCATTTTTTGAAATCCAGGCAGGACTTTTCGGTTTAGATATCTATAATGAGTCTGGTCTTTCAGAACAGTTTGTACTTAGAAGCGAAGTTGATTTAACAGCAGGAATGTGGAGAGGAGATTTATATTCTGAAACAGGCTTTGCATTAATACTTGCCTTGTCCGTAGCGCACTATAATATCAATCAAAGGAATAATAAAAGCAAGAGTAATCTTTATACCGATCACGATAAATATGACAGTAAAAACCCGGCGGCATCTGCGATGCCGCCGGGTCATAAAATAAATGTTAATATGAAGTCTATAAAATTACGGTCTGTATAGAGTGTGCCGGTGCTGACAGCTTGGCAGCCATTCCTTCGATCCAAAGGTGGGTATCGATATCATTTTCAGAATCATTCATGATCACGGTCACCAGCTGTCCGTTTTCATTCATAAAAGTAGTGGACGTTAAAGCTGCCCGGTTGGAAGAACTACCAATTCTCTGAGCATTCGGTTTGATATACTTTGAAACATGGCCTACATAATAATATTCATAGGTGTATTGAACCTCACCTGTTTTTGTATCCGCAATAATGGGGGCAAAACAGAAATTCCCGACATGGTTGGGCCCGCCCGTCTCATCAAGAAGAACGTTCCAGTCTGTCCATAATGCAGTTCCTTTATTGAAATCGTTGATCATATTTCTTCCGTACAGTTCGCCTAAACTCACATCATAAATTTTAGACCTGTCGAACTGCTCTTTACAGCCTTCTGTAAAAGCCAGAAATTTATCCGGGAAAGCGCGTTGCGTTTCTGACAAATTATCAAACAGCTGGGTTTTGTTATTCCATGTTTCATACCAGTGATATCCTATTCCCGCGGCATACTTTGAAGTTTCAGGATCACTTAAGGTCGTTGTTGCTCTTTGGAAGATCAGATCGCGGTTATGATCCCAGATCATCACTTTTTTATCTTTAAAACCATTTTTCCAAAGGGTCGGACCTAAATTATTTTTCAGAAACTCCCCTTCTTCTTCGGCAGTATAAATACAGGATTCCCACGTCTGAGTGGCCATTGGCTCATTCTGAACAGTGAGTCCCCAAACATGAATTCCTCTTTTTTCGTATTCTTTAATGAATTTGATGTAATAATCTGCCCAGGTCTGATAAAAAGTATTTTCAAGCCTTCCTCCTTTCAGCATGCTTTTATTCGATTTCATCCAGGCCGGCGGGCTCCACGGAGAGAAATAAAACGTAAAGTTATTTCCAATTGCTTTTTGGGCTTCTTTAATGAACGGGATTTTATATTTTTCGTCATGAGCTACGTTAAATGATTTCAGAGATTTATCATTCTCCGTTACATATGTATAAGAATCGCTGGAGAAATCACATGAGTTCATATTGGTGCGAACCACAGTATATCCCAAACCATTTTTTCCGTAATACGCATCAATAATTTCTTTCTGCTTATTTTTTGAAAGTTTGTAGAAGGTCTCCGCAGAAGCATCGGTAATTGCTCCTCCGATTCCTATGAGTTTTTGATATCTAAAATCAGGATCCACAAAAATGCAGGCATCCGTTTCTTTAGGCTGAGCCATTTTTTCAAATTTCACCACTCCTTGATCGACCATTTTTTCATTGGTTTTGGAGTGGGTAAGGATTACTTTTGCTGTTTTTCCTGTATTTTTCTTCCAGTAGCTCTGTGCATGGGCATTCATCACCACTCCTACTACCAGACAACTTACCACAAGTTTCTTCATAATTCTTCTATTTTTCTGAGCAATCGCCCATTTCATTATTTGTTCTGATAAACCCTTACGTAATCGATGACATATTTCTGCGGAAAAATACGGTCATCTATTCCTTCTTTTCCACCCCAAAACCCGCCTACGGCAAGATTTAAAATAATAAAATACGGCTGATCAAAAGGCCACGCTTCATTTGTCTTTTCTTTATTTTCGTACGTGAAAAATTTTCTGTCATCAATATAAACATCGATCTTTTCAGGGGTCCAATCTGCTTTATAGACATGGAATTTTTCACTTGCATCCTTTACAATTAAGGTATCGGTTTTCTGCGTTCCGATGAGGTGATTAAACTTCTTTGTATGAACTGACGCATGAATATATCCCTGATTAAACCCTACATGTTCCATGATATCCAGTTCTCCGTCATCCGGCCATTTTTTCATGTTTTCGCTCATCATCCAGATGGCTGGCCAGGTACCGCGACCCTTAGGTAATTTAGCCCGGACCTCAACAGTTCCGTACTGAAAGGAAAAATTACCTTTCGTCAGAAGTCTTGCAGAGGTATATTTATTATTTTTCCAGTTTTCTTTCCGTGCTTCAATGACCAGGTTTCCTTTTTCAAGCCTGGCATTTTCCAGCCTGTTTTTGGTATAGAACTGAGCTTCTTCATTTCCAAAGCCGTCACCTCCAACATCATAGTTCCATTTTGTAGAATCCGGCAGCCCTTTTCCGTTAAACTCATCACTCCAGATTAATTTCATTCCCGAATCAGGCTTATGCGACCCACAGCTTAAAACAGAGAAAAATAAGGTCACTTTAACTGCAGCTGTCATACTATTCCGGATTTTCATACGCAAATTTTAGGTTCTGGGTTTAAATTAATGATTATCTGAATTTTTCTAATACAAAATTGTCTGTTTCATTTTCAGTAGACAAACCATCCTGAACAATGATTACCCATATTCTGCTTCATATCATTAACGGAACTGGTTATTCCCCGAAGATTAATGAGTTCTATCAGATAACATCATCTGACTAACTGTTCTTTACCACCAAAAGCGGGTATTATCCCGCTCTTAGTAATGAAAACTTATATTATTGTAACCAACTGATTCTTTTTGTCTGAACATGCTGAGAGTCGGTTCCGATCATGATATCGAAATCTCCTGCTTCCCAGTCATAATTCAGTTCATCATCATAAAACTTTAAATTTTCCGGGGTTAAACTGAAACTGACTGTTTTAGTCTCTCCTTTTTTAATGAATACTTTTTGGAAATCCTTCAGTTCTTTTACAGGCCTTACCACTCTTCCCACCAGATCCCTGATGTACAACTGCACGACCTCTTCCCCATCATAATTTCCGGTATTGGAAATACTGACACTGATCGTTAAGGTTTGATTTCCTTTAAGATTTGCTGAACTTAACTTCATATCGGAGTATTTAAACTGTGTATAGCTCAACCCGTATCCGAATGGAAATTTAGGATCGTTATCCAGATCAATATAGGCGGAAACATAATTTCGGTCTGTATTATTTTTTGCGGGTCTTCCGGTGTTGTAATGATTGTAATACACAGGAATCTGTCCTTCCGTTCTGGGAAAAGTCATCGGAAGTTTTCCTCCGGGATTTACCGTTCCGAAAAGAACATCGGCGATAGAATTTCCGGCTTCCGTTCCCAGCCACCAGGTGTAGACAATGGTGGGAATATGATCTGCTGCCCAGTCAAAAACCAATGGTCTCCCTGCATTGATCATCAAAACAATCGGTTTTCCGGTTTTAGCAATTTCTTTTAACAGATCTTCCTGAACTCCTGAAAAGTGAATGTTACTTCTGCTTTTTGCCTCACCGCTCATGGCATGACCTTCTCCTAATGTCATGATCACCACATCTGCTTTTTTAGCTGTTTCCACCGCCTCTGCAAACATAGACCGATCCTGATCATCGATATTCGCTCCTTTTGCATACAGCAGCGTTGAGTTTTTGTCCAGCTGATTTTTTATTCCGTCAAACTGAGTGATGATTCTTTGGTCGTCATCTTTAAAGGCCACCGACCAGAATCCGTGATTGGCAGAAGTTTCTTTCCCGAAAGGACCGATTAAAGCTACCGTTTTTGTAGATTTTGAAAGGGGAAGAATATTTTTCTCATTTTTAAGTAAAACGATACTTTTTGAGCCGAATTCTCTTCCGAATTTTCTGTTCTCCTGATTATTGAGCTGTTCTTTCTGTCTTTTTTCGTTACTGAACCGGTAAGGATCGTCAAATAATCCCATTTCAAACTTCTTGATTAGGATTCTTTTTGCAGCATCGTCAATCAGTTTCAGATCTACTTTTCCTTCCTGAACCAGTTTTGGAAGCTCCGCCATATAGGCACGGCTTTCCATATCCATATCGCTTCCTGCATTTAAAGCTTTTTCGGCAGCTTCTTTATTATCCTTCGCATATCCATGAGGCACCATTTCGCCAATACTGCCCCAGTCTGAAACCACAAAGCCGTGGTAATTCCATTTGCCTTTCAACAACTCCCTTAAAATATATTTGTTGGCCGTAGCCGGAATTCCGTTGATATCATTAAAAGAATTCATAAAAGTTGCCACACCCGCTTCTGCTGCTGCTTTGAAAGGCGGCAGATAGGTTTCGTGCAATTGTCTCAGACTCATATCTACGGAATTGTAATCTCTTCCTCCCACAGCTGCTCCGTAAGCGGCAAAATGTTTGGCACAGGCCATGATGGCATCAAGATTTCCAAGACCTTTACCCTGAAAACCTCTGATCCTGGCCAATCCGATCTGCATACCGAGATACGTGTCTTCCCCTGAGCCTTCCATTACTCTTCCCCATCTCGGATCTCTGGCAACATCTACCATCGGGGCAAAAGTCCAGTGAATTCCGTACGCAGATGCTTCGGTAGCGGCAATTCTTTCAGATTTTTCGATTAATCTTAAATCCCAGCTTGCCGCCTGACCTAAATTCACCGGAAACGTAGTTCTGTAGCCATGAATAACATCCTGACCAAACAGCAAAGGAATTTTCAGCCTTGATTTCAATGCCAGTTCCTGGAATTTCCTGGTTTCCTGTGCTCCCGCTACATTGAGCATGGAGCCAACCTTTCCTTGTTTTATTTCGTTTAAAACATTCGCAGAATTGGAATTCTGAGGACCCGTGGCATATTCAAAACCACTGTACTGAATCAGTTGCCCTACTTTTTCTTCCAGTGTCATTTTAGACAGCAGCTCAGAAACTTTCTGATCCACCGTCTTTTGTCCGTATGCATGCATTCCAAATGCTGATAATAGTAAAAAGAACGAAATTTTCTTCATGAATTTATTTTAAAAGATATAGGTCGCTGTTGAACTTCCGGAGATCATCACAGGCGCTGTTTTCTGATTATATTTAATCGTAAAGGTTTTATCCGTGGAATTGCTGTTCTGGACAATCAAAACCGTTTTTCCCGCAGGTGTTTTAAATGCTGCGGTAGAAAGATTTCCGCTTTGTGTGGACGCAATTCTCTGAGAATTCGCCGGAACAAACTTCGAAGCATGAGCAATGATGTAATATGCTACATTTTTTTCATAGCCGGTAGCTCCGTTCACGGTGATGGCCCCTTTACACTGGGTACAGCCACCCGGAGTATGAGGTCCAAACGATGCGTCATTGGCAACATTCCATTCCAATGCGGTCTTGCTCCAATTTCTCATGGATCCGATAATTACGTTTTTCACGTGCCAATCCAGATCTCCGGAAAAACCTCCTGTGGAGCTTGTCCATTGCTCTGTAAAATACACATTTTTAGCATGGAATAAATTATGAACTGTGCTTAATGCCGAAATATCTCCTGCGTATAAATGAAAGGCGGAACCGTCAACATAAGGATTTGCCAAAGGATCATTTAAAACAGCCAATGGATAAGCGGGATCGTCGCAGTTGTGATCATAAGCAATGATTTTTGTATTAATACTGGCAGCCTGAAAAGCAGGTCCTAAGCTGTTTTTAATAAAATTTGTCTGATCTGAAGCCGACATATACATGCTGGGATTATTTCCCGGATGTAACGGCTCATTCTGCGGGGTAACCGCATCTACTTTGATTCCCTGAGCCTGCATTGCCTGAATATATTTTACAAAATATTGGGCATATACATTATAATACTCAGGTTTTAAGCTTCCTCCAACGCTGTTTTCATTGGTTTTCATCCAGACAGGGGCCGTCCACGGGGTAGCCAGAATTTTAATGTTCGGATTAATAGCCAGAATATCTTTTAACATCTGAATTACGGCCTGATCCTTAACCAGGCTGAATTGTGAAAGGGTAAGATCTTTCTGACCGGCCGGCATATCATTATAGGTAAATACCGAACTGTTAAGATCTGATGCCCCGATGCTGATTCTTAAGTAAGAGACTCCAATTCCTGAACTGCCGAAAAGGTCGTTCAGTAATTCCTGTTTTTTAGCAGCACTTAGATGATTCATTACCTCAACACTTCCTCCGGTAAGGGTATATCCGAAACCGTCGACCGTCTGAAAAATCTGAGAAGCATCAATTTCAATCGTGGTTCCTGTATTGGCAGCATTGGAAAAATTAACAGAAGACTGCTGCTGAAGCTTGACAGATTGATCACCCTTTGTGAGCCAGACCTGAATAGGATCGCCCGCAGCAATCCCGTTTTCCGAATTTTCGTTATTGGAAACATCCGCAGCACTGCTGCAGTTAAGGTTTAAAAAACAAAGAAGCGCTACACCGCAAAGTGCAGCACTTCTAAGTACGAAACTATATGAATGTTGTGAAATCATATCATTTTGCTTGTGGAAAGATTAAGTGGTTTTTCTTAGTTCGACTTTGTCTACGCTGAGGCTGCTTACCTTTTCTCCACCGCATTTAATAAACAGGTAAACAGTTCCTGTAGCTGTTGCAGTATAAATACCACTATTCTTGTCATTATTACAGCCTATTCCTGAAACTTTACCTCCGAAAGCCGCTTTACCACAGCCATCCCAAGTATTGATATTTCTGTAAATAGTGCCGCTTACATCACCTCCCGGTGCCGGGATGCTGTTCAGCATATACACTTCAAACCATGCATCTTGTAATGCTGTTGCAGAAGACGCTACCATATCAATTGAATACTTTTGTCCTGCTTCAACATGTACAGCCTGATAAAAAGCCTGCTGATTTCCTCCTGATGCAACTATCGTAGCATAACCATTGCCATTGCCATCATTAGTAAATACCCACTGCGCCTTAGTTGGGCTAATGGGATGTATGGTCCATTTTGCAACTTCAGCCGGAGTATCGAATCTTCCTCCCTGAATAATATTTCCAGCCACAGGATCTGAAGTAGGAACAACAATAGTCTGACTCGCAGTACCGCCAATCTGTCCACCGATCCCCGCTGTATTACGCTGGACAACATAAGTTCCTGCGTCAGGTAGGAAGATATCTAATTCGTTTTTCCCATTATTAAAACCATCATAATCAATGTTCCATTGAGAATTAATAAAGTTTATATAATTATCATTCACAGCTTTTAAGTGATACCTGTTTTCACTTGTTTTCGTTACTGTGAAAGAAGCATCTACAGCAGGCTGCGTAAGACCGTTTCCGTCACCATCAATAGTATCCGGAGAACAACTTGCCAGGAAAAAAACTGCGGAACTCAATAATAAGCCCTTGTTAATATATTTAGTTATCATGTTTAAAATTTGATTGTTAGTATTGTGGGTTTTGTTTCAACGCGGTGTTTGTCAATTCATTAAATGGAATTGGTAAAATTTCGTTTTTACCCGTTGTAAATCCTCTGGCTCCTAATTTAGCCGGAGCATCACCCCATCTTACCAAATCGAACCATCGGTGGCCTTCGCCAGCCAGCTCTCTTCTTCTCTCATCCTTAATCGCCTGCATGGAAACCGGAACTGACGCCAAACCAACTCTCTGTCTTACCGCATCTAATAAGGCCTGAGCTCTGGCACCTGAGCCATTCAAAGCTTCTGCTTCCATTAAATACGTATCTGCCAGCCTGATCGCAATATAATTCTGACGGAAGTTTAGTTCTACCGCCCCCGGCAACGTTGTTTCGTCAGTGGTTCTCGGTAAGTATTTGTTTAAGAAGTACCCGGTATCTCTGAATCCCGGAGAATAGGTAATTTTACCCTGCTGTACTAATGCTTTCGCATTAAAGATTGTGGCATTCAAACGAGGATCTCCCTGCATGAAGCTGAATAAATCATCGGTCACCGGATTGAATCCCCATCCTTTATGGATGCTTGGTGCATCATTAACAGCAGGAGGCGTTAAGTTCACTTTACCATAAGAGACAATAGCAACCATCTGATTAATAGAATTCCCCTCATCCTTTCCTGTTCCCCAGAATCCCCAGTCCGCATTACTCGCATTGGTATGCATCACTTCCAAGATCGACTCTGTACTAAATTTATTATCAATTTTCCAAAGATCTGCAAAATCTGCAACCAGGTGGTAACCGTACTGGCTCGTTCCTCCCGGCGTACCATTGACCAACTGAAATTGTGCAGCGGCTAAATCTTTTTTGTTATCGTATAAGTAAATTTTACCCAAAATAGCACGTGCCGAACCTTGTGTTAATCTTCCCACTTCAGCTTTATTAGCCGGATTAATGGTGACAGGAAGGTCATTGATAGCAGCAAGAATATCACCTTCTATCTGCGCATAGACATCTTCCGGTTTTGCCTGGGGAATGTTATAATAATCGTCTGAAACTAAAATAGGCTTTAAAATCAAAGGTATATTTTTGAACATTCTTAACAATTCGAAATAATATAATGATCTCAATACTTTAGCTTCTGCAATGAATCTGTTTCTTGTCTGATCATTCATATTGGCAGCAGGGATTCTGTCCAATAACAAGTTGGCTTTAGCAATTCCCTGGTAATAATCCTTCCAATAGCTGGCTGGCATGATAACAGAGTTTATAGAATAATTTGAGAAACCCTGGATACCGGCACCATCTGAAGAATTCCCCCCTCCCGAATAGAAATCGTCTGAAGCCCCATTGAAAAATGTGACCATATTTTCGAATCCTCCTGAATACTTTCTAAGCATATCATAAGTGGCAGCCAAACCAGAGTAAGACTGCTCCTCATTTTGGAAATAATTGTTGGAATCGAAAGTTCCTGTATTTTTTACATCCTCAAGATTACTGTCATTACAGGATACAGCTCCAAAACTAATTCCTGCAAGCATTAAAACAGCAACACTTTTATATAGAAATCTTTTATTTTTCATTTTTCTTTTAATTAAAATTGAACATTAGCACCGAAAATGAAGGTTCTCGCCTGCGGATAATAAGCTCTGTCTATACCGAATGTATCACCACCTGCAATTTCAGGATCGTACCCGGTGTATTTTGTAAAGGTTACAAGATTTTCTCCAGTTACATAAAATCTGATTTTAGAAGCACCGATCGTCTTGGCAGCTTCTTTTGGAAGAGAATATCCTACCTGAACCAATTTCAGACGTAGATAATCTCCTTTTTGCAGATAATAATCCGACATTCTTGTGTAGTTCTGGTTAGGATCATCTTTTGTAACTCTCGCCATCGTATTTGTACTTCCTTCTCCTGTCCAGCGGTCAAGGATCGCTGTCTGATAGTTAGCTTCCGGAATGTCAAGTCTTCTCAGCCCCTGAAAAATTTTATTTCCGGCCTGCCCTTGTGCAAACACCATTAAATCGAAATTCTTATAGTTCATGTTTAAAGTGAAACCAAAAGTATATTTCGGCACAGAATTCCCAAGATTGATATAATCATTCTCATCGATTTTACCATCTCCATTAGCGTCTAAACGTTTGAAATCTCCGGGTCTGGCATTTGGTTGAATTAAAGCTCCGTTCGAATTTCTATATGCGTCAATATCAGCCTGATTCTGAAAAACCCCGATATTCTGGAAACCATAGAAAGAACCATACGACTGGCCAACCTGCAATCTCGAAACAGTACCTAATGTTTGGAAAGAGGCAAAGTTTACATAGTCTTTTCCTCCTTCAAGACGGGTAATTTCGTTTTTCAGATAAGAAAAGTTACCATTCGCCGATAAACCAAAGTCTCCCCAATTCTTTTTGTATCCAAGGCTAACTTCAACACCATCGTTATTCATATCTCCGATATTTCTCCATGGATTATTGATTAATCCCAAATATCCCGGCACCTCTACCTGTCTTAAGATATCTGTACTTTTCTTTCTGTAAACGTCTACGCTTAAATCAAAGTTTTTAAAGATCTTAAGATCTGCTGCGATATTTAACTGAGAAGTCCGTTCCCATTTAAGATCCGGGTTCTCCAATGTACTGGGTGCATATCCCACACGGATAATATTATCTCCAAATGTATAGTTGCTTCCGGAAACTAAAAAGTTGGCGTATTGGAAATCTGCAATCGCATCATTTCCCAATACCCCATAACCTCCTCTTAGTTTAAAACTGTTCACCACATTATTCTGAGGCCAGAAACTTTCGTTAGATATATTCCAACCTAAAGACATGGCAGGGAAATTTCCCCAGTGATTATTTCTACCGAATTTTGAAGATCCATCTCTACGAACCGTTCCTGTGAATAGGTATCGGTTGTCATAATCATATACTACCCTCGCAAAATAAGATGCTTTGTGCGTTTGTTTGCCATCCCACGCATTGGAAGATTTATCAGATGCTGCAATATCAAAATTAAATGAAGCCTCTTGCCAATCGTTAGTAGGAAGGTTCTTATAAGTTGTGTTCTGTCCGTAAGAAATATTATACTCATAATACCCCTGACCTAACAAGACACTTAAATTATGTTTCTCAAATCTATTCTGATACGTAAGGGTATTCTCAGTATTCCACTCAAATTTTCTCTGGATTTCACGAAATAAGCTGTTCGTATTATTAGAATTGGCAGAACTTAAGTAAGACTGTGGAGTAAATGCCTGGTTGCCCCAATACGCCAATTTTCCGTTTACACTGGATTTAAAGTTTAAATGCTTAGTAATTTTTAAATCTCCAAAAACATTTGCTACAATATCATCAGACCATCTGTATCTGCCTCTTTGCGTTTCCTGGAAAGCAAGTGGGTTGCTCATCTCCTTACTTACCCAGTGAGAAATCCCGTAAGGGTTTCCATTAGGATCTCTTATAATATTTGCATTGTTTGTATAATCACTTGGGAACGGCTGGCTCGCAATATCCGTTACGACAACAGGTGTCGTAGGATCTAAATTAATTGCAGAACTTAGCGGCCCGCCAAACTCATTATTATCATTGATTCCCTGCGCCTTTACATGAGTATAAGCAAAAGTCTGACCTATTGTTAAGAAGTCAAAAACTTTATGAGTCGAATTAAATCTTGCATTAATTCTTTTATAATTTGATATATTTCTCATTACAATACCCTCTTGGTCGTAATAACCGAATGAAGTATAGAATGTAGATTTGTCATTTCCACCAGTGATGCTGAATTCATGGGACTGACGCTGTGCACTGTTAAAAATCTGTTTCTGCCAGTCAGTACCGGTTCCCAAGGATCCTGGATTTGCAAATGTAGGCGCGTGTCCGTCATTTACATTGGCTTCATTCATAATGGTTGCATACTGTGTTGCATTCAGAAGATCAAGTTTTCTGGAAGCACTTCCCACGCCGAAAAATCCGTTGTAAGAAAGGTTCATTCTGCCTTTCGCTCCTTTTTTCGTAGTAATTAAGATTACCCCTTTTGCGGCAGAAACACCATAGATCGCAGCAGAGGCACCATCTTTCAGAATTTCCATGCCTTCAATATCAGATTGATTAAGCCATCCGATGTTGTCAACCACAATTCCATCAACTACCCATAGCGGATCATTGCTACCGGCTCCAAAACTGGTGATCCCACGAACCCTTACTGTAGGTGCAGCTCCGGGTTGCCCGGAATTTGATACCACTGAAACACCGGCTGCTCTTCCCTGAAGAACCTGCTCCGGTCTACCTGCTACGGGAGCGTTTTCAATATCGGAAGCCTTCACGCTCGAAATTGCTCCGGTTACATTGCTCTTCTTCTGAGTACCGTATCCAATCATCACCACTTCTTCAATCTGATTTTCTTTCGGAAGCGTGTCGTTGGCTGTGTTTTGGGCACTGAAATTTGCAGTAAAATAAAGCACTGCAACCATACCCAGACTTCTAGATATTTTTACATTCATATACAGTTAGTTTTTTAATTCTCAAATTGAGACAATAAAAATATATTTTTTTTTAAATAATTAACATTGTATTAATAATTATTTTAATATTTCGTTTATTTTTGGGGGTTTAAAGGCATAAATTTTATCTTAATTAACATAAAATTTTAATAAAAAGCGATAAAAAAATCCCCAAAATGAACAGCAAGCTTCCCAATATTTCCCTTCCGCTCCGACTGACCTTTCTGATTTTTTCGATGGTGTTAAACTGTATGGGCATTATCATACTGCAACTTTCAGAGGCGAAGATCACCTACGAAAAACTAGGATTTTTAGAGTCATTCAAGGATATTCCCATTGCTTTTATTTCCCTTTTTGCCGTTAATTTTATCAGCAGAGCGGGTACTAAAATATCCCTTATTACGGCTGTTTCCATCGTAGGAATATGCTCCGCAGTACTGCCTTTTGTCGAAGTTTTCTGGTTTTACAAATTATGGTTTGCCATTATCGGAGCATGCTTCGCTATCGGAAAAATCTGTGTCTTCGGCATTATCAGAAACAATATTTCAGACGAAAAATCACTTGCAAAGACCATGAATAGTGTAGAAGCCTCTTTTATGATCGGTATATTTGTGGTGAATACCATTTTCGGATGGCTGATTTCCAGCCGTTTTTCAGAATTATGGAAATATGGGTTTCTGTTCATTTCCGCACTTTCAGTACTGACCGTTATTTTATTTTTGAGAACGACTATCAGTGAACCGGAAAAAACTGATAGTAAAGGGATTTTCAGCGATCTCTCAGGCTTTGTAAACAAGCCTGTTCTAGTGTTTTTAGCAGTAATCTTTTTTATTGTATTCCTTGAACAGAGTTTTAATTCATGGTTACCTTCATTTTATAAAAACCACCTGAAAGTCAATTCATTTTTCGCTCTTCAGGCTTCCTCTTTTCTGGCACTGTTTTCTTATGCGGGGCGTACTATAACGGCAAATGTCATTCACAGGTTCCCGTTATCCACATACTTTATCACCTGTTTGGGCTGTATCATGGGAGTATTATGTATTATTTTAGGAATACAGTATTTTGAATCAGCAGACTCTAAAGCTCTTTTATATTTATTTCCGGTCATCGGTCTGTTTTTATCGCCCCTCTACCCGGTCATCAACTCCAAAATGATCGCTAAAATCGACAGGCAAAAAGCCAACCTGTTTACTTCTCTTATCGTTATTTTTTCTTCTTTGGGCAGCTCTCTGAGTTCTATCATCATGTCATTATTATTCGGAAAACAGCTGATCACCTACTATCCGTTGTATATCTTACTCGCTGTTATAGTGATATTTACAATAAGTTTAATTTATTTTAGGCTGGTCAGAGAAACATTTGAAAAATAATTTTATTTTTACTCTCATGAAAATCGAAGACACAAAAAACAAACAATCGCTTCAGGAACTTATTGATACAAAAGATTTTGTAGCACACGTATCTGTTGACTGCACCATCTTTGGTTTTCACGATAATATACTGAAAGTCTTACTCTTAAAATATCATGATCTCAATTTGTGGTCACTTCCCGGCGGGTTTGTATTTAATGATGAAGATCTCCGTGAAGCTGCCGCCCGCGTTTTATATGAAAGAACACACCTTAAAGATATTTTCCTGAAACAGTTTCACACTTTCGGAAGGATCGACAGAACCGAGAATAATGTCCACCAGATATTGCTTAATAACAAAGGGATTGAAATTCCGAAGGACCATTGGATCTTCCAGCGATTCATCACGGTAGGATACTGCAGTCTGATTGATTTTTCACTCGCCAATACCTTTCCGGATGCCTTTAATGAGACCTGCGAATGGTTTGAGGTCAGTAAGCTTCCTCAGATGGCATTCGACCACGACAGAATTATTGAGACCGGCCTGGAATATCTGAGAATGAACATCAATACGGAAGTGGCAGCCAGTAATCTGCTTCCTGAAAAATTTACGATGAAGGATCTTCAGTCGCTTTATGAAACCATCTTAGGCCAAAAATTCAGAAGAAACAATTTTCAGCGCAAAATACTCAGCTTAAATATCTTAGACAGACTGGAAAAACTCTATGACGGGTCTGCTAACAAAGCCCCGTACTTGTATAAATTTACCAATAAAGTTCATAATTCTGCCCATCAATATCCGATCTCGAATGACGGGGAATCGTAAATTCGCATCTCAAGAATTCCACAGGCACTTTTAAGACTATACAACATTGAAAATCAACAATTAAACTGATTCTTAAAAAAATTTTCTAAACACTACGAAAAGTGTTATTTTTAGCTAAATCAAAAAATCATGTCATACTATCCTCTTACCAGCATTCCCGACTATTTCGGAATCGATGCTTTACTTACCGAAGAACATAAACTGATCCGCCAGTCCATCAGAGACTGGGTAGAAAGTTTTGTGATGCCCCAGATCGATCAGGCAGCACAAAATCATACGGATATTCCTGGCTTAATGAAAGAACTGGGAAAAGCAGGTGCCCTTGGTCCTTATATTCCGGTAGAGTACGGTGGATCCGGTCTGGATCAGATTTCTTACGGTCTGATTATGCAGGAGCTGGAGAGAGGTGATTCTGCCGTACGTTCTGCCGCTTCAGTGCAGAGTTCTCTGGTGATGTTTCCGATTAACGAATTCGGTTCAGAGGAACAGAAAAAGAAGTACTTACCTCAGCTGGCATCAGGAGATATGATCGGTTCTTTTGGATTAACAGAGCCTAATCACGGTTCCGATCCGGGGTCTATGGAAACCTTTTTCAAAGATATGGGCGATCATTATCTATTGAACGGTGCAAAAATGTGGATTACCAATTCCCCTTTGTGCGATATCGCTGTCGTATGGGCTAAAAATGAAGAGGGAAAAGTTCAGGGACTTATTGTGGAAAGAGGAATGGAAGGTTTTACTACCCCGGAAACTCACAACAAGTGGAGCCTTAGAGCGTCCAAAACCGGAGAACTGGTCTTCAATAATGTGAAAGTCCCTAAAGAAAACCTGCTTCCGGGAGTCACAGGGTTGAAAGGGCCATTATCATGTCTTAATTCAGCAAGATATGGAATCTCGTGGGGTGTTATCGGTGCTGCCATCGACTGTTACTGCACTGCCGTTCAGTATTCTAAAGAAAGAAAACAATTTGGAAAACCGATCGGCTCATTTCAGCTGCAGCAGAAAAAACTGGCAGAATTCTTAACGGAAATCACCAAAGCTCAGCTGCTATGCCTGCAGTTAGGAATGCTTAAAAATGATCACAAGGCAACACCGGCACAAATTTCGATGGCCAAGAGAAATAATGTGAAAATGGCTATTGATATTGCCAGAGAGTCCCGCCAGATCCTGGGCGGAATGGGTATCATGGGTGAATTCCCGATGATGCGGCATGCGGCAAATCTTGAATCTGTGATTACATATGAAGGAACTCATGATGTTCACCTATTAATCACAGGATTGGATATTACCGGAATCAACGCTTTCTGATCCGGATAAAATTAATAATAAAGAGGAGCCTGATTTTTGAGATCAGGCTTTTTTATTGCTGAAGGCTTCTAGTAAGTATAAGATTTTATATTTTCAATAAAATTAACGTCAGGATTTAAGATTTCCCGGATCAGACTCTTAACGGACTTCATGGCGTCGTCTATATCCCCCTTCTCAAACTGTAACGAAACAACGCCTTTCTTCGCTTCGGCAAAACTCCAGATCCCCGTTTCAATAGGAAGTCCCCAGAATTCAGGAAGATTCTGAACCACATATTGGTAGATGCAGAGCTGCAAAGCCTGCTTTCTGTCACTGTTGAAAAAATATTCATCAGTGTTTTCAGCATCTAATTTTACGATGAGGTTTTTAATCTTCGCCGTTTTGTAATCGATGATTCTCAGTGTTCCGTTCAGCCGGTCTATCCTGTCAATAAATCCGAAAAAGGAGATTTTATCATTATCCTCAAGGTAAAAGTCTACATTCTCAAATCTTTTTTCAATATCAAGAATTTCAAGGCTGTTCCCGTCTTTTACAAGATCAAGATCATACGTAAGGATATTTTCAATAACCTTTTTAGCAATAGCCCGGTGAATGTAGTTCATTCCTTTTTCATAAAACTCCGGCTGATGCTTTAGTTTGTCAATTGCCTTTTCAATATAATGATCTATTGCTTTAATTGACTGCTTTAAATCATTTTCTTTTAACACCTTACCCTTTAATACTTCATAAACTTCTTGAAGGGTATAGTGAACTAAATTTCCATAATTTTTAATCGATAATTCCTCTTCAATTTCATCATTCTCAGAGGTTTTAAGAATCTTGGAAAGATAAAAATCTATCGGGTTATAAAGGTAACTGGTAAGGTGGGAAGCCGATACCTTTTCCTTCCACTTCTGTAGCCGTTCTAAAACAATATCTGTTTTTGAAATTTCGATAGGTTTGGTAAGAATCGGTTCAGAAGAATTTTCAATAATCAGATGTTCGATCGGATGTGAGCTTTCCATCTCAATCTGCGTAATAAATCTGCTTTTCTCCCCGGTATTGACTCCTGAGCTCAGGGCATTGAAAAGCAGGTGCACGTTTTCCGAGTCCTGAATCAGACGGTAAAAGTGGTATGCATAAATACTGTCATTTTCAAGAAAAGTATGCATATCAAAGAATCTTCTGATATCAAATGGGATATATGTATTCTGTGAATTTCCCAAAGGTAACTTTCCTTCATTAACGGAAAGCATGATTACATTTTCGAAATTAAGGAGACGGGTTTCCAACAGCCCCATAATCTGCAGACCACGGAGTGGCTCACCCTGAAAGTCGATACTTTCGGAATTAATATGCTGATTAATTAAAATCTCCAGAGTTTCCATCTTAATTTCGAAATGATAAGGGGAAAGCTGATTTTTAATGACTTTAAAAGCATTCTCAAAGTGAGAGACATTTTCATACTGAATATCATCGATATCCAGCCACTTTACCTCCTGACAAAAAAGAATCAATGAATCAAGATATACATTCGTGGATTCAGCTTTCTGAAGCAGGTTATAATAGGAAAGCCCGGATAGCAGTTCGTGCAGCAGCTTTTTTGAAATATAAACAATATTCCGTTCTTCGATCTGTGATCTGAATCGGGCAATAATCTCTTCATCTTCAGCCGATTTCGGAAGTTCTTCCAATATGGGGAAGATATCCCGGTAATAGTAGGATGATTTGTTTTTTTCCAGCTGCTTCTGAAGGTAAAACAGCTGTTTAACCGCATTCGAAAAAGAAAGGTTTTTCAACGGAAAGCCCATGGTGATATTCAGATTCCTTACATCATACATCACGTCCAGACTGGCAGGTAAAAGATTTTCATCCAGCAGGACAACTGCCGTATTGGAATAGGTTTTATTCTCTATTTCTTTAAAGATTTCAGGCAATACTTTGGTCTGCGTGATATTTCCTGAGACTTCGTAAACCTTGATATTTTTAGGCTGGTTAAAATCATCCTCAATCCATCGGAACGCTCTGATATCGGTAAATTCTTTCCAGGTTTTGTGATTTCTCAGAAACTTCCCGGCTTCCTGCCTTTCATCATCAAAATAATAACGATCCGCCTGGAAAAAGCACTGGGCCTTATCCCACTGCAGCAGACTTCTGACCAGTTTTTCTTCGACCGGCGTGAAAGCATTAAACCCACAGAACACAAAATTTCCTTTTGTATTTTTTGCAAAATCCACAATCTTCTTTTTGGCCGTCTCATGGATCATCCCGGAAGTCGCCCAGTTTTTCTCCTGCAGTTTCTGTTTCAGAACAGGAAGAAAAACATTCATATTCCGCCAGAAATTAAGGAACTTCTTTCTCGGCACATCATCGTCTTCGCCAAGATCCTGGGCCCATTCCTTAATCCTTTCTTCATCGAACATATACTCCAGTACCGCCTGATCACTTTCCGAAAATTTTAAAATATCATCCCAGTCTTTCTGTAAAGTGGGAAACCATTTTAAGAACTCTGCAAAATCATCATTAGGAATAAGACGCAGGCTTTTATAGACATCAAAAGCAAAGAGCCAGAGAGAAATTCCCTGGATCGGCTGTTTGTCGGCAATCTCATCTACCAGTTCTTCAATGGTAAAAAAGCTGGGAAGAAATCCCGAATAGTGATGATCCTCCAAGATCTGCCTTATGAAGACAATGGGCCGTTTTCCGGGTAACACGATGTTAAACTCCGAAAGGTCGGAATTTTGGGTAAGCAGTTCGTGAATGATTTTGTTGAGGAACTTCAAGAGTTTTTATAGCTTTTAAAATTTTCTAATTCTTTCGAAATGCGGGCATTATATTCTGCCTGTTTCTCTTTGTCATTCCCATGATTGGTTTCTTTATCATAGGACATCTGGAAATTACGGTATTCACTCATAATTTTGCTGTAAATGCCTTTAAAATCTCTGTCGTAGTCACCAGAAGTTTTTATTTTTTCAGCGACTTCTTTTCTTAATTTCCGGGAAAAAAATTCGGCAATATCAAAGTGTTTCTGCTCATGATTCAAGACGTAATCATTGATTCTTTTAACATCTTTCCATGATTTATCAATATTGAAAATAGTCTGGATTTCAATTTTTACAGGCGATTTGGGATTTGTAGATTTTACAACGGTATATTCCCAGCCACAGTGTGTATAGGCCACCACATCAGGATTGTTTTTTCTGTTGACCGGGCTCTGAAAATCATCCCAGGTAAGCTTTTTATCTTCCTTCCAAGACAGCTGTTGCGAAAACAGCATAGGGGTAAGCATAAAACACAATATAATAAGAAAAAGTTTTTTCATTTATTCAACGACAATGTTTTTTGTGATCCAGTTATTTCCTCCGTTCCAGAATTTAAAAGTATAGGTCCCTTTCTGTTGCGGACTGAAATTGATCTGATTGGTTCCCGTATAATTTCCCTGAATACAAGGCCCGTTGGAAATATATTTATAAGCAGTGACCGTTCTTGTCACGTTATCGCTATAAATGTAGTCGTAACCGTAGAATCCCTGACAGTTTGATGGATAGGTAGAATACGTCCGGATGCTCTGCACGGTAAAAACATCCATGGTGTCATTCGCCACTTTGACACTGTCAATTTTAATTTTTTCTACAGATTCAATAGTCTGATAATCCTCATCATCATGACAGGAAATAAAAAATAATCCTAAAAAGAAGGCAGAAAACCCAATATGGAAAAACTTTTTCATAACTAGATGTATTTGATTATAACTGAAGACAAGCAAAAATTATTCCTCAATCATTTGAAAATCAGGAACTGAAATTACCCTTCGATACATAAACCACTTTTTTGGTATCGAAGAATTCTTCATCAAAATAATTCTTAAGACTGTAAATCTCACATTTAAGCCCGGCAAGTTCCTCGGCGAGATCCCCTCCTTTCAGGTATAGGATTCCGTTATGCTTGGAATTAAATTGTTCTTTTTCAAATTTTCCTTTCAGCCATCTCAGAAATTCCGGCATCTGTGTTACTGCTCTGCTTACAATAAAATGAAATTTTTCCTTCAGTTTTTCAGCCCTTCCGTGGATGGCCGTCAGGTTGGTTAAGCCCACTCCTTCTGCAACAGCATTTACTACGGTTATTTTTTTTCCGATCGAATCTATTAAAGTAAATTCTGACTCGGGGAATAAAATAGCCAGCGGAATTCCGGGAAAACCGCCACCGGTGCCGATATCCAGAACTTTGGTTCCCGGGGCAAATTCCATTACTTTTGCAATGCCCAGAGAGTGTAAAACATGTTTTTCATAGAGAGACTCCATATCTTTTCTGGAAATAACGTTTATTTTTTCGTTCCATTCATGGTAAAGATGCTCCAGCTTCGCAAACTGCCCGATCTGTCTTTCTGTAAGATCAGGAAAGTATTTTAATAGTAACGTTGTAGACATGTGAATTATTATAATCTGCAAAAATAAGCTTTATTTCAGAGGTATTCAATTTTTGACTGACAAGGATCTTGCATTCTAAAAAATTTCACGAAGAAAGGTTTTTTTATATATTTGTTTCTTATACAAAAATACTATATGGACAAACTATCGGATAGAGTAAAAAGATTGGGCTTCTCACAAACCTTTGTAATGTCTAACAAAGTCAGAGAAATGAGAGCCGAAGGAACAGACGTCATCAGTTTAACACTTGGAGAACCTGATTTCGATGTTCCGGACAATATCAAGCAGGCAGCTTTTGATGCCATTCATCAGAACTACAGCCACTACTCTCCTGTACCGGGGTTTTTGGAACTTCGGGAAGCCATCGCCAATAAATTAAAAAGAGATAATAATTTAGACTATAAACCAACGCAGATCTGTGTCTCCAATGGTGCCAAACAAGCCATTATCAATGTCCTTGCCGCCATCCTTAACGATGGAGACGAGGTTTTGCTTCCGGCTCCATATTGGGTCAGCTACGATGAAATGGTGAAAATGATGGGCGGAAACTCCGTTATCCTTTCCACTTCATACGTTACTGATTTTAAAGTAACTGCCGAGCAGCTGGAAGAAGCCATTACTGATAAAACAAAAGCCATTCTTTTCAGCTCTCCGTGCAATCCTTCGGGCGGATATTATACCTATGATGAATTAAAATCAATAGCCGCAGTCGTTGCCAGATACCCTCATGTAACCATTATCTCTGATGAGATCTATGAGTATATCAATTACGAAACAAAAACCACTTCTATTGCTCAGTTTCCTGAAGTGTACGAACAGACCGCTGTAATCAACGGGATGTCGAAGGCATTTGCCATGACAGGATGGAGAATCGGATATTCTGCCTGTCCGCAATGGCTGGCAAAAGCTTGTGAGAAGATTCAGGGACAGATGACCAGCGGAGCAAATACAGTGGCACAAAGAGCCTCCATTACTGCTCTGCAGACCGATCCTGCTGAGTACAGATACATGATTGATGCTTTCCGGAAAAGAAGAGATCTGGTGTATGATTTGATGAAAGAAATCCCTGGCTTTAAAGTGGTGCTGCCTAAAGCTGCATTCTATTTCTTCCCCGATATTTCTTATTATCTGGGTAAAACAATTAACGGTACGGTAATCGAAAACGCTGATGATTTTGCCATGTTCATTCTGGAACATGCACACGTGGGATGTGTGGGAGGCGTTTCTTTCGGAAGCCCGGAATGTATACGGTTTTCTTATGCTGCTTCAGAAGAAGAATTAAAAGAGGCAATGAGAAGAATAAAAGAATTGCTGGAAAACGCCAAATAAAATTAAGAGGTTAAGCTTATTGAACATTGTTTTTGCTAATAAAGAAATTAAAGATGATATAAATCTTTTTTAAATTAAATTAATGAAATACATCATTTTAACGATATCTGTTCTAATTTTTAATCAAAAACTATTATAGATTTTATTTATCAAAACAGACTTGACTAATAGACTGTATATGTCTATCTTTGCACAAGAAAATTTAAATATAAAACAAGAAAATTATGTCTTTAGTAGGAAAAAAATTCCCAAATGTAACAGTAGACGCAATGTCTGAAATGGGTGACGATTTAAGAATTAATGTTTTTGAAGAAGCGACAGCCAACCAACAGAAAGTGATCTTATTCTGGTATCCGAAAGATTTCACTTTCGTATGTCCTACTGAGCTTCATGCTTTTCAGGAGGCTCTTGGTGAATTCGAAAAAAGAAACACTAAAGTTATTGGTGCATCTTGTGATACTAATGAGGTACATTTTGCCTGGCTGAATGTGTCCAAAGATAACGGAGGTATCGAAGGCGTTACTTATCCGCTTTTAGCCGATACACACAGACAACTGGCTAATATTTTAGGAATTGTAGATCAGGACTTCGAGTATAACGAAGAAGGTGAAGAAGTGTTCACAGGTTCTAATGTTACCTACAGAGCAACTTACCTTATTGACGAAACCGGAAAAATTTTCCACGAGTCTGTAAACGATATGCCTTTGGGTAGAAACGTAAAAGAATATTTAAGATTAATCGACGCTTATACGCACGTTCAGAAGCACGGAGAAGTTTGTCCTGCCAACTGGGAAGAAGGAAAAGATGCAATGAAAGCAGACAGAAACTCTACCGCTGAATATTTAGCTAAAAATTAATATCATAATTTTTAATATAACAATGTAGCAATGTAACCATGTAACAATTTTAAAAGCTTTTTGATTGTTAGAATGGTAAATTATAAGATTGCTACATTGTTAAATTTTTCAAATTTAACTTATGTATACAGAATTAACAGAAGATACCTTACAGAATATCGTAAAAGATAATGAAAAAGTAGTTGTGCAATACGGTGCTACATGGTGCGGAAACTGCAGAATCATGAAGCCTAAATTCAAAAAATTAGCTTCTGAAAACGAAAGCATTCCTTTCCTTTATGTAGATGCTGAAAAATTGCCGGAGAGCAGAAAATTAGCCAAAGTGGACAACCTTCCTACTTTCGCCATCTTTAAAAACGGTGAATTGGTCAATCAGGTTCAGTCTAACCAGGCAGAAAGTTTAATTAATTTATTTAACGAATTGTAATGAAGTTACCCGTAATCAGACAGTTTTATCAAAGCCAGACTCCTGAAAACCTTGAAAAAACCCTGGAGGTTTTAGAAAGCTTCAGTGAGTTCAGAGGAACGAGCGAAGAAGATTTAAATGTTGCCGGAGAGTTGATTACCAATATCTGCGGAGCATTGGAAGTGCACGCCAACGTACAGAACGGTATGAGCGAAAAAGATGCTTTAAATTCATTTGCTCAAAAGGTTTTAGGATCTATTGATAAATAAAACAGGTAAGAGATCAGCTTTTACCATAAAAAAATCCCGATGATCTACATCAGGATTTTTTGGGTTTATAAAAATGAATTTTAATATTATTCAGAAAAACTCATCATCTATACTTTTAAATTAGCTTCTTCTGCTCATTAAAATGCTCAAAATATACCAGAATAAAAGCATAATAGAGGCAAACAACTGTAAGGAAGCTCCTACATACTGGTTGGTCGCATAAGAATCTTTAAGCTTGCTGGTCTGATAGAGAATCGTGGCAGAAGCCAGAATTACCATTCCTACCGAGAACCACAACCCAAGATTGAAACCGAAGATCATTCCGGCAACAATAAGTCCGATTGAAATAAATCCGCCGATAACAATTATATTTCTTAAAAAAGAAAAATCCCTCTTGGAAGTGAAAGCCACTGCAGAAATTCCTGCAAACATAGCAACCGTTAAAGTGGCTGCCTGAAAAATCACCTGTCCTCCCGAATATGCCATAGCAATGTAAATCAGCGGAAGAAAGATAATCGCTTCCAGCAGAATATAAAATCCAAGTCCGAAATACTGAGTCGATTTGCTTTGGGAAAGCGACCATTTTGTAGCCAAAACCGAAGCCAGCCAAAACACCCCGATGATCAGTAACCAGACATATCTCTGGGCAAACATGGCTGCAATCAGCTCAGCAGGAACGGTATTCAGCAAAACAGCTTCAACCCCGATAAACGCAAGTATAGCCAGAGCTACGTGTACATAAGTCTTTTTGTAAAATTCAGCCTTTTCCACATCTTTGGCATGGGCGACTAAAACATCTGTCATCATAGTTATTTTTATTTAAATTATTTTGTTAATATAATATACCGTTAATATTCGTTACGGATCATTATCTGAAATTATTTGCTGTATTCCGGTTTTACCCCAAGAATCTTGCCGTCATTTTCAAATATTACAGTAATAATATCCTTAGGAGGATCTGACAGATCGTCGGAATATTTATACTGAATCGCAGGATACGTTTGCTTGTCCAGCAACTGCTGATTACCCGACTTGTACACTGCTGTTTTTCTGTCGAAACTTATTCCTCCGGACAGCTTCTGAATCATCTGATCATCTACAATATCTTTCACTTTATCCGAGATTAAAATATTAATAGCCTGTTTATCCGAAATTTTCAGGGCATTTACAAACTTCACAAACGACTGGTTGTAAAAATCTATTTTATCGTTACTTAACTCACCGGTTAATTCAATTTTTTTGCTTTCCGTAACTTTTATGGTGCCGGAATTCTGAGAAAAACCAAACTGGAACGCCAGAAAAGCCAGCGTAAAAAATACCTTTTTCATATGAGATTAGTGATTGTTGGCTGTAAGTTACGAAGAATTATATTACGGACAGAAATTTCATAGTATCTACATTATCTGCGTAGGTATCCAATCCCGGGTTCTGCGCGTCTCCAAATGCAACAGAATCAAGATCAAGGCCATCTTTAGCAACGACACACTGAATATGCTCCTCATTTTCCGTGATAAAATTTTTCACTTCATCCAGAGAAGAATACCTGCTAAAGTTGATTACTGACAGCGGGCTGAAAAGTTTATCATCTTCTTTCAGCATCACAAAATTATTGTCCCAGAACTTTTCCTGATTCAAAAGATAAACCGCCCGGTTGTAATCGTAGTTATTCGCATATTTATGGTGGTGGATCACATCCTGAAAATCAATAAAGCTTTCAAACAGTCTGTCGATCAGAAAATCCTGAGGAATAAATAAACGGGTCACATTTCTGCAGCCCAAGCCGAAATACCGGAAAATATCATTTGCCAAAAGTTTCAGTTCCTCTTCTGTTTCATCGCCTTTTAAAACAGCCACCGAAGTTCTGTTTTTACGGATTATGCTCAGATGATTTTTGAAATAATATTCTAAATATCTCGCGGTATTATTACTTCCCGTTGCTATTACCGCATCGAAGTTTTCCAATCTTTCCACAAATTCAAATTCTACCTGCACTCCGGAAAACTCATTCCATTTTTTCAATAAGAACGGAATGATATACCGGTCTTTTGATGATAATTTGATCACGGGAATATGATTGCTCAGCACGACTGAAATTACATCATGAAATCCTACCAAGGGTATATTTCCGGCAAGGATCGAGTCCTACCCTTTTGGAAATTTTTGAGATCGGATATTCTTTAATCCAATCATATATATTTTCGGGAGTGAGTAAATCTGCCCACTGCTGTAAAGCAAATTTCTGGTTTTCAATGGCAAACCACTGGTTTTCTATTTTTGACTTTTCCAGTAAAAGATCAAAGTCAGAATCACTTTGTTGGCTATCTTCCGGATTTTTTGCTAAATATGCCTTTATATACCCGCTTAGTTTCGTTAGTCCTAAAACTTTATTTTCAATGTTCATAATTACTGCAAAATTGGGGAATATTTTGTAATTTTGTGCAAATTTAAAAAAAATTAGCGATGGCTATTAAAATAACTGATGAATGCATTAATTGCGGGGCCTGTGAACCGGAGTGTCCAAATAATGCCATCTATGAAGGAGCAGTAGATTGGAAAGCTTCCGAAGGTACCGAACTTTCAGGTACGGTAACATTACCATCCGGTCTTACAGTGGATGCAGATGCCCCACAGGAGCCTGTAAGTGATGATGTTTATTTTATTGTAACAGATAAATGTACAGAATGTAAAGGCTTCCACGAAGAGCCGCAATGTGCCGCAGTATGCCCTGTCGACTGCTGTGTTCCGGATGAAGATCATGTAGAATCTGAAGAAGCACTGCTTAATAAAAAAGCGTTCTTACACGGAGAATAAAAACTGCCGTCTCATTCATTATGAGACGGTTTTTTATATACCCTATCCAAAAATTAAATAAAAATCTAAGAATGAAGCTGTAACGGCTCAAATTTTTAAAAGAAACCCAAAAATAAATAATATGAGTAAAAAGCACAACTTTAGCGCAGGACCATGTATCTTACCTCAGGAAGTATTCGAAAAGTCTGCTCAGGCAATTTTAGATTTCAACGGAATCGGGCTTTCTCTTCTTGAAATTTCCCACAGAAGTAAAGATTTTGTAGCGGTGATGGATGAGGCTCGCGCGATTGTAAAAAGGCTGATGAATCTTGGAGATGATTACGAAGTTTTGTATTTGGGAGGTGGAGCCAGCCTGCAGTTTGCGATGGTTCCGTACAATCTGATGAAAGTGGGTGGAAAGGCAGCCTACCTGGATACCGGAACCTGGGCCGCAGGTGCTGTTAAAGAAGCAAAAAAAGTAGGAACAGTAGATGTCGTAGGCTCTTCAAAAGAAGAAAACTACACTTCTATCCCTAAAAATTATACTGTGGGTTCAGAATATGATTATTTCCACTGTACTTCAAACAATACCATCTACGGAACTCAGATGAAATCTTTCCCTGAAGTGGATACCCTGATGGTTTGTGATATGAGTTCTGATATTTTTTCAAGACAGCTTGATTTTTCAAAATTCGATTTAATATACGCCGGAGCTCAGAAAAATATGGGTCCTGCCGGGGTAACCTTAGTAGTGGTCAAAAAAGAAATTTTGGGTAAGACAGGAAGAGAAAATATGTTCTCTATTCTGGATTACACTCAGCATATTGCTAAAGAATCCATGTATAATACCCCACCTGTTTTCCCAGTTTACGCGTCTTTACTGACTTTACAGAATCTGGAAAACAATGGAGGGATTGCGGCTGCCGAAGCAAGAAATGAAGCAAAAGCAAAACTACTATACGATGAGATCGACCGCAACCCGCTTTTTGAAACATTCTGTGCGAAAGAGGACCGCTCATTGATGAATGTTTCTTTCAGAATTACTGACGACAGTAAAAAAGAAGTCTTCGACAATGCCTGGAAAGCTGCAGGAATCAGCGGACTGAACGGTCACAGAAGTCTGGGAGGCTACAGGGCAAGTCTGTATAATGCTTTACCGATCGAAAGTGTACAGGTTTTGGTAGAGGTAATGAAGTCTATTTAATTATTTAAAAATCAATCTATTAAATATTATTGAGTGTTATTGTAAATTTTCTTAATTTGCACAGTTGTTCAAATGATTTGAAATCATTCATTCACTCAATATTCAGATTAAATAAAAAACCATGAAAGTTTTAGCTAACGACGGTATTTCGAAAGCAGGAGAACAGGCATTGAAGGATGCAGGAATTGAAGTGCTGAACAACAGAGTGGCACAGGACCATGTGATCAGTTTCATCAACGATAATAACGTAGATGTTCTTCTGGTAAGAAGTGCAACGAAAGTAAGGCAGAATCTTATCGATGAATGCCCGGGACTGAAGATTATCGGCAGAGGCGGCATCGGAATGGATAATATCGATGTTGAGTATGCGATTGAAAAAGGAAAATATGTGATCAATACGCCCACCGCATCTTCCAGATCGGTAGCAGAATTGGTTTTCGGACACTTCTTTTCTCTGGCAAGATTTCTTCATGAGTCCAACAGGCTGATGCCGCTGGAAGGCGAAACGCATTTTAATGCGATGAAAAAATCGTTCAACAATGCGTTTGAACTTTCAGGAAAAATATTGGGAGTTATTGGTTTTGGAAGTATTGGCCAGGAAGTCGTTAAAATGGGAATTTCTTTAGGAATGAACGTAAAAGTTTTAACAAGAAAACCCAGAACGGAAGTTTTGACTTTACATTTCTTTGACGGGCAGTCCGTCAACTTTGAAGTCACTTCAACCAATGATACAGATGAATTTTTAAAAGATACCGATTTCATCAGCATCAATACGCCAAAAACAAATGAATATATCATAGACACGCCCCAGTTTGAAAAAATGAAAGACGGAGTCTATATTGTCAATACGGCAAGAGGCGGCGTGATCAATGAAGTGGCCCTGATCGATTTTATAGAGTCAGGAAAAATTGCAGGAGCGGCGCTGGATGTTTTCGAAAACGAACCGAATCCGGAACTGCCCTTACTCATGAATCCTGCCCTCTCCCTTTCTCCGCATATCGGAGGAAATACGGTAGACGCACAGGAAAAGATCGGTGTTGAATTAGCAGAACAAATTATTAAGCTACAAAAAGAAACTATACAATAAAATATGCCTGTTTTTAAACCTTTCCGTGGAATAAGACCTCATAAAGATTATGAGAGCACTTTCCCTACTCACCCTCTGGATAATTTTACGCAGGAAGAAATAGCGGAAAAAGCTCAAGTGGAAAACACTTATATCAACATGATCAAACCTTATGTTGTAAGTAAGTCTAAAGATGTTGACAGAAACTTAAGAAAAATACGATCTACCTTCGAAGAACTGGTCAACGAAAATAAACTCGTACAGGACAACTCTTCATACTATCTTTATGAGCAGATCTATCCTAATAAACAAGTTTTCAGAGGCCTGCTCGGTCTGGCCAGTATTGAAGACTTCTGGAACGGAAAGATCAAAAGGCATGAAAGTACGATTCCTCAGAGAAAAGAAAAACTGGCTCACTATCTCGACAAAGTAAATCTTCAGGCAGAGCCCGTTTTACTGACGTATCCTGCCAATTCCAAGATTGAGCTGCTGATGAATCATGAGGAAAAAAATGTTCCTATTTTCAACCATGTCGATACGAAGGGAATCCGGCATAAAATCTGGAGAATCGATAACCGTCTGAAGCTTCAGCAGTTTAAGGAAGTGATCGATCAGATCGAATCTTTTTATATTGCAGACGGACATCACAGAATCGGATCGACAGCTCTTCACGCAAAACATCAGAAAGATAAAAATAAAAGGCATAACGGCACAGAACACTATAATTTCGTATACAGCTTTATTGTTTCTAACCAGTCGATTAAAATTCATGATTACAACAGGATCGTAAGTGATCTGAACGGTCTTTCAAAGGAAGAATTCCTGAAACAGCTCGAAAACTATTTCTTAATTCACGAGAAAGAAGAAACAGCCTATTATCCATCACAGAAATTTCACATTTCGATGTACCTGGAAGGGAAGTTCTACTCTCTTCACGTGAAACACGATCTTCGTTCTAAGGAGATGTCACTTGACAATCTGGATCATCATCTTCTGGATAAATATGTATTTAAAGATATTCTGAAAATCCAGGATCCGGACAGTTCCGACCAGATTTCATACGTAAAGGGAACTTCCAATCTGGAAGGAATCAATCTTTTAAAAGAAAAAATAGATAACGGAGAAGGCAAAGTAGGATTCGGGATCTATCCTGTAAGTTTTAATGATATGATTAAAATTTCAGACCTGAAATTAAGTATGCCTCCAAAGTGTACCTTCATCGAGCCTAAATTGGTTACTGCCCTACTTATGTATGATATGAAACCTTAAAAATCAGTATTTTTTGCTACTTTTATCGGCGGAAAAGAAAGGTCAATAAGAAATGAAAAAAGTCTTCATAATAATTCCACTCTTTCTGGGTGGAATTTTGTTTTCTCAGAAAAAACCTGTTAAAAAACCTGTTAAAAAAAACACTACCGTAAAATTCACCTATCACGATGAATTTAAAAAAATTTCTGACGAAATATTTACCAACGGAACCGCATATGATAATCTCGGGGAGCTCACCAAAGGAATCGGACCTCGTTTCAGTGCTACGTCCGGTTATACCAAAGCAACGGAATGGGCAGAAAAAAAATTCAAAGATGCCGGGATTGAGATGATCTGGAGACAGGATGTACGGGTTCCTGTCTGGATAAGAGGTAAGGAATCTCTTCAGATCAGAGCAGCCAATGGAGACTGGAAAAATATAAAGATGCTATCCTTCGGAAATTCTGAAGGTACGGGAGGAAAAGACCTCGTTGGTGAAATTGTTTTAATTAATACGACTTCTGAACTCAATGCTTTATCCCTAGGGCAGCTAAAAGATAAAATCGTATTTGTTAATTTACCGATAGACCCTAAAGTAATCAGCACAGTGGACTCCTATCTACAGGCGGCGAAATCGAAGTTGATTTCCTCTTCCGTCATTGCAAAAACCGGAGCAAAAGCCTTAATTATCAGATCACTCACTACTGCCCTGGATGATACCCCGCATGCAAAAATGGTCTATTATGAGCCTGATGACAAGGTAAAAATCCCATCTGTAACCATTGGTGTGAGATCTGCAGATGAACTTGAAAAATTACTTAAAAGGCAAAAAGTAACAGCTAAACTGAATATGGCCGCTGAATCAAAAGGGGAAGCCATTAATCATAACATCATTGCGGAAATTCCCGGAAAAAAAGATGCTAAGGTCATTGTTTTAGGAGCTCAGCTGGATTCCTGGGATTTCGCGGAAGGCGCCCACGATGATGGTTCGGGAGTTGTACAGTGCATTGAAGTTTTGAGAACACTTAAAGCGCTGCAGTACGCTAATAACCATACCATCCGGGTTGTTTTATACGCCAACAGTGAAAACGGCGGACAGGGCCGCGAAACGTACGCCGCCTATGTTAAAAAAAGGGATGAAAAGCACGTCTTTGCATTGGGAACTGACTCCGGAGGGTATTCTCCGCGGGGATTTTCTCTGGACATGGCTCCTCAGAGAAGGAAGCAGATCTTCGAATGGAAAAATTACTTCCTTCCTTACGGCGTGTACGATTTTGATCAGACCTATGCCATCCAGGACATCTCACCTCTTAAAAAACTGGATATTCCACTGGCTGAAATGGTAGTGGATACCCAAAGATATTTCGACTATCATCATTCCACAGAAGATACTTTCGATAAAGTAAATAAAAGAGAATTGCTGCTGGGAGCAACAGCGATGACACAAATGATTTTTATGATCGATAAAAATTGGTAAAATGAAAAAGATACTAGAAACATCACTGTTACTTCTGGGCATGACTGTTTTCGGGCAGGCCAAAGAAGATTCGGTACAGTTCAGTAAAATATCCGTTGAAATTTTAAATAATGGAAAAGGATATACCGAATTAAGAGACTTAACAAAAAATATCGGGCACCGTCTGAGCGGATCTGAAGCCTATGAGAAATCGGTACGATGGGCCGAACAGAAACTTCGCGATGCCGGAGCAGATAAAGTGTGGCTTCAGGAGGTAATGATTCCCGTATGGGAAAGGGGAAAGGAATCTCTGCAGATTCAGACTTCCAACGGAAAATGGAAGCGTTTAAAAATGCTCTCATTGGGAAATTCTGAAGGAACCCAGGGGAAAGATGTGTCCGGAGAAATTATTATGGTGAAATCTATGGAAGAATACGAAAAGCTTTCTCCCGAACAGGTAAAAGGGAAAATCGTCTTCTTCAACTACCCTTTCAGTCAGTCTTTCGTAGAAACATTCAGAGGATATGGTGATGCAGCAAAATACAGGGTAAATGCCGCTTCATTAACAGCTAAAAAAGGCGGTAAATTTGCGGTAATCCGCTCGCTTTCTTCTGCTTTTGATGACGTTCCCCACACCGGAGGCATGCGTTATGAAAATGAAAATAAAATTCCGGCTGTCGCGATTGGAAATACAACGGCTGATGAACTGGAAAAACTTTTACAATCACAGAAAGTCTCGGCAAAACTGAATTCCAATTGCGGAATGAGAGGCGAGAAACGCTCTCACTCGGTGATCGGTGAAATCACCGGAAAAAAAGACAAAAGCGTGATCGTTGTCGGCGGACACTTAGATTCCTGGGATGTAGGGGAAGGTGCTCATGATGACGGTGCCGGAATTGTTCAGAGCATTGAAGTGTTAAGAACGTTTAAGAAACTGGGAATTCAGAATAACCACACCATAAGAGTAGTGTGTTTTGCCAATGAAGAAAACGGAGTTAAAGGCGGTGTCCAGTACGGAAAAACAGCTAAGGCAAATAATGAAAAGCATCTGTTTGCATTGGAATCTGATGCCGGTGGATTTGCCCCAAGAGGTATTTCTCTGGAGATGGATGATGAAAAACGGAATCAGATCAAAGGCTGGACAAACCTGTTTTTGCCTTATGGAGTTTATAATTTTGAAAGAACCTATTCCGGAACGGATATTTATCCACTGCGTGATATGGGTGTTCCTACAGCGGAGCTGGTCCCGGAGTCTCAGCGATATTTTGACATTCACCACACCGAAGAGGATACTTTTGAAAAAGTGAACCGCAGGGAATTGTTACTCGGCGCGGTCGCCATGACCCAAATGATTTATATGATTGATAAAAACTGGTAAATTATATTACATGCCGCCTTTATGGGCGGTATTTTTTTTGGAAGGGATTTCTGACTTTCCTCTTTTTGAGATTAAATATAAAAGATTTCCGGAAATGAATAAGGCCTCCGTGTTGCCAATTGACATCAAATTTATCCCCTTCGCTTTTAGAATAGATCGGGAATGCGACTTTAGAGTGAAACGACGGTGAAGTATCTTTTATTTTATCATAGTAACCGATATCGAAACTTGATTTTCGGAAGTATTCCACTTCAATAATGGTCTCCTTTTTTCCGGCGTAAAAGACATACAGCGTGACATCTTAAAGATCTGCAGATTCCTTATGAAGAAAATTAATAATCGATGTTAAATCCTGCGGTATTTTTGTTTTATTATTTTTGTTTTTAAACTTTCGCAATTCATGAAAATTTAATCCTTTATTATATTGAAAGTCAGAAAGTATAAATTTATAATGGGGTAAAATTTTATTATCACAGAATTTCCCCGTTAATCTCAGTAAATCTGATAATGACTGGTTGATCGCTATTTCCAAATCCTTTTTCTGCATTTTGTAAAGTCTATTTATTAATTTAAAAGTGATCTCTTTTTTCTCAAAGGTAAAAATTCTGTTTCATAGTGATATTTCCATTATTGAATATCTCAAAAGCCCTTTTCTATCAGGCTTGTCGATACCTGACATATTATTAAATTCCGACAGTACTTATTTTTTTACTGAAAGCAATCTTTAAAAAAGTCATCAACAAACCAAAGTATTTAATTATTAATCACAAAAAATAGCGTTTTGGCATAAAATTCGCTACCATAATTCTCAAGAACATAAATTTAGATGAATTCTAATTGGATCTGCAAAGACTCCAAAGTGCTGAATAAGACCTATGGTCAACACTTTAAAATTTCAGCAATTCAAACAATTAGAAATGTATATTGACTGTGATTTTTATCAAACGCCATACCGTTTAGTAGGAATTACCACAATACGTCATGAACCTTAGCCCGAGTAAAAGATAATTCTTTTGCCATGATGTACTGCAGTCACATGTTTTGGAAGAAAACCAATCTTCCGAAATCATTCTTTTGAAAGGAAGAAAAAAAAGAGAAGTATAACAACTGTAAAAAATTAATTATGAAGAAGAATATAATGGGATTATTATTTAAGAATCAGGAAGATTCTACAAAAATGCGCGTTTTGAGTATGATGTTACTCATCGGATTTGCTTTATTTTCAGCATTGGTGTCTCTGACAAAAATCAGTTTCAGCAATCTGATCATCTATACGATTGCTTTAGTAGCTTATGTAGGTTTCAGCCTGGTATTTATCAGCTCGCTGACCGGAAACAGCTACCATTCTGATATCAGAAAAAGAGTCAAGAGACACTCATAATATTATAATTAGATTTAAATAGAAGTTCCGCCTTACTTTGTTGAGGCGGAACTTTATTTTGTACATTTGGATATTCAGTTCTCAGGTAATGTTTGAGATTTAATACTTACTCTTGATTTATATTATTCCAAGATTCTATCCGGAAACATCACAGAGCATTATGAAATCAAAGCTAACATATTTAACCTTCTAAAATTTATTCAGAATTTTCTGTGGCAATACATTTTTTAATTGCGGTTTATATTGCTTTTCAAGAATCATAAATTTCCAGTATTTTCTGTCTTTGGAAACAGCACAGGCTTTCATATTAGCCATGACGAAATAGGAGTTTTTTGCAATATATTTCACGTTATTCTGACCATATTTAGATATTAACGCATTACGAATCTTCTTTTTCATAGCTTCATTCATGGAACTGAGATCACATGTTAATTGAGCTGAATAATCAGTAATGGAAAAGTATTCTCCATTGATCTGTTCCGGGTTTTCGATATTTCCAAACTTTAAATTTTATATATCAACTTTTATGAACGGATTACTGTATGTTATTTCCAGCATCTGTTTCATCTGCTCTCTTGAAACAGTATTGAAGTATTTTGGGTAAACACAAGTAACTGCCTGATCAAACTTCTTCGCTTTAATACTGTTAATAAAGTACATCAGTGATTTTTTGATTTGCACGTTATCAGTATTTACGTTAGTCTGAGCAAAAGACAGCATAGAAAATAGCAGAAATAAGAATATAAATAATCGGGTTTTCATAATTTAGCTTAGATTAAATTTCTCAACACATTTTTTTAAACCTACCTTAAGGAACACCTGGTTTTTATTATATCTGTCGGTGGGTTGGTAAAATCGTCATACGTAATAGTAACAGTAAAAGCCATCCTTTCGGATAGCTTTTAAAGATTTTATAGAAATACAATTATTGTACTTTCACAAGCTCAACATCGAATACCAACCATGCATTTGGCGGAATAACACCTCCTGCGCCTCTTTCTCCATAAGCCATTGCCGGCGGGATAAGTAATGTAGCCGCTTCACCTTCTTTCAGTAAAAGGATTCCTTCGTCCCAACCTTTGATAACTCTCCCCATTCCGATTGGAATTTCGATAGGTTCATTCCTGTCGAATGATGAATCAAATTTGGTTCCGTCGATCAGCTTACCTGCGTAATGTACCGATACGTTATCACCAGCTTTAGGCGCTTTTCCGTCTGTTGTTTTTGTAATTTTATAATAAAGCCCTGACTCCGTTTTCTGCATTCCGGCTTTCAGATCTTCAACCATCTTCAACTGGTTTGCGTTGAATTCTTCTTCTTTCTTCTTTTTTTCAGCTTGTTCTTTTGCAAGAAATGCTTTATTATTTTCTGCGATTTTAGCTTTTCCTTCAGTAAAGGTTTTGGCAGGATCATAGTTTTTATACTCTTCTCCTTTGCTGAAAACAGATACTTTCTCTAAAACGATATCTGTTTTAGGCTTATCCTGTGCTCCTTTGTCTACATTAGCGATCGCATCGATCACATCATCTCCTTTTACCACTTTCCCGAAGATCGTGTGCTTTCCGTCTAACCACGGTGTAGCCACTTCCGTGATGAAAAACTGAGACCCATTGGTATTAGGTCCCGAGTTGGCCATAGAAAGGATTCCTTTTCCTGTATGGTGAAGGTCGTTTCTCTCGTCTTCGAATTTATAACCGGGATCTCCGGCTCCTGTTCCTTTAGGATCTCCCCCCTGGATCATGAAATCTTTAATCACTCTGTGGAAGATGGTTCCGTCATAAAAAGGAACTCCCTTTGCTTTAGCTTTGTTATCTATTTTTCCTTCTGCAAGGCCAATAAAATTAGCCACAGTTACCGGTGCTTTTTTATCTTCGAACTTTACGATTAAATTTCCTTTAGTCGTTTGAAGATTAGCATAAAGTCCATCATGAAGACCTTCGTAAGTTTCTTTGTCTACGTTCATTTTTTTATAAATTGGTGTACAACTCATCAGCGAGATACTTGCCGCTGCCAGAATTATATTTTTGTTAAACAATTTCATTTATTTTAAAGCTTTTAATTTTATGATCAGAGGAATATCGTTATCAATTTTCTTCTCATCGCCATAAGTTCCGTAGGCCAGAGAAGATGGAACTAAAAGTGTAACTTCCTCACCATCATGCATAAAACGCAAAGCATTTTCTACAGCTTTTAATTCATCAAAGTGTCCGAATTTGGCATCTCTTCTTTCAAAAGGCTGATCATAGATCTTCGTCTGATCAAAATCATACAGATCGTAAGAATAGGAGATCAGGGTATTATCCTGTCTTCTATCCCTTCTGTCGAAACCTTCTGCATTCACCCAATAGTTAAGCTGAGTGGGAAAAAATTTCACAGCCTGCCCATTGATCCAGTCCTGAATATGACTTCTTTCCTGAGCATTAAGATTTTTCATCCGCTCACGGGAAACACTAAGATCACCCTGACTCAGTACACCGCCTACGGGAGGATGTGCCTGCGGTGTATTCCTGTTACAGCTCAATAAGCCCAGTACTGATATGAAGAGTATTTTTTTCATAAACATCTGCGAAAATACGCATTTCAGGAATCAATTACAAAACTTGAAGGATTTATTGATTTAAAAAATTCAACATCTCCCCTTTTACCCTCAGAAGATAAAATTAATGACTCGCCGTATTATCAGATATACCGCAAGATCTGCTGAAATGTAAATTTATACTGGAAGTTTGCGTTTTCTGCATCACTGATTGTAAGACTTCGGCGGGCTTTGCCCGCCGAAGTCTTACAAAATAATTTAATAATCTTTTCCAGCGACCTCAGATTTCCATCCGGATTACTTAAACGACTACCTGTGGTAACCTCTATCTAAAAAAGGCCGGAAAAACTTCCCGGCCTTATAGTATTGTATGTTTAAAATTAAACTGTTTCCAAAACATGATCTACCAATACTCTCCACCCGAAAGAATCTTCAGCATGATTAGTCTGTAAACCGACCAGGTCGTTTTTAAGAAGTACCGCATAGCTTTCCTCATCAGAAAGTTTAGGCAATTCCAGCTTTTCATTGTTGTACCCTAATGCCTGGAAAACGGTAGTTACCACTGCGGTTCCAACTCCCCAAACTTCTTTCAGGGTCCCGTTTTTCTGAGCCTCCACTACTGTTTTTACAGGAATCGGCTCTACTTTCACCTCAATTCCTCTTTTCTTGGCCAACTGAATAAAGCTGTCTCTGGTTACCCCATCCAAAATCTTTTCAGAAGTAGGCGGCGTATAGATAGTATCGTTAATTCTAACAAAAACATTCATCGTTCCACTTTCTTCGAAATACTCATGAGTAGCATCATCGGTCCAGATAATCTGGTCATATCCTTCTTCAATAGCGAGCTGAGTCGGATAAAAAGAAGCCGCATAGTTTCCTGCCGCTTTAGCCGAGCCTACCCCACCGTTTGCCGCTCTTGAATAGTGATCGGAGATCTTTACGGAAACCGGCTCTGTATAATAGCTTTTTGCCGGTGTTGCCACGATCGCAAACATATATTTTTCTGAAACTCTTGCTTTCAGTGCCTCCTCAGTAGCGAAAATAAGCGGTCTGATATATAAAGACATTCCTTCTCCCTGGGGAATCCATTCTCTGTCCAGATCAACCAGGGCTTTTAATCCGTCCAGGAACATTTCTTCAGTAACCTCAGGCATCGCAAGGCGCTTCGCAGATTTATTGATACGTTCAAAATTCTTTTCAGGCCTGAAAAGGAAAACCTGCCCGTCTTTGTCTTTATAGGCTTTCATACCCTCAAAACAAGCTTGTCCGTAATTTACACCCATCATAGCCGGGGTAAAAGGCAACGGACCGTAAGGAACTAATTTCACATCACCCCACTTTCCATTCTCATACTCACAGATCACCATATGATCGATAAAAGTATTTCCGAATGAAAAATTGTTTGGGTCGAATGTAGAAATTCTGGAGTTTTCAGTTTTTTGAATTATCATTTCTAAAATTTTTTATGATGTTCTACAAATTTAACATAATTTTCTAAATATAAAAATTTTAGAGTAAATTTGTAAAAAAATAGCATGAAAAGAGAAATTAAGACCACCAATGACGGAAGCAAAACATTGTTTATCAATGATTTGAATGAAAACTACCATTCTCATCACGGAGCACTTCAGGAAGCCGAACACGTGTTTATCAAAAATGGACTTAATTTAATAAATGATTACGAAATTAATATTTTAGAACTCGGTTTTGGAACAGGTTTGAATGTTTTGGTAACAATTAATGAATATTTAAAAACTGACAAAAATCATGTCATCAACTATTTTTCTCTTGAAAAATATCCGATAAATGAATCCGAAATTAACGATTTGGCATATTTTGAGCATTTTGACAGCCCCGAATTCAAAAATATTTATCAAAAAATTCATCTGGCAGAATGGGAAAAGCCAGTTGAAATCGTTAGTGGATTTAACTTAACAAAGATAGAATGTGACTTTTTCGACCTGAAAGACATCGCATTACCTAAAATAAATCTTGTGTATTATGACTGCTTCGGGGCACGGGTACAACCTGACCTTTGGGAAAAACCACTGTTTGAAATGGTCTCCGACAAAATGGCAGTTAATGGATTATTAACAACCTATTCGTCAAAAGGAAGCGTAAGAAGAATCCTTAAGGAGCTCAGTTTTACAGTAGAAAAGAAGCAGGGTCCGCCGGGAAAGAGAGAAATGATTAACGCTTTGAAGAGTGATGAGTTATAAGTGATGAGTGATGAGTGGTGAGTCATAAGTGGTGAGTGGTAAATATATAATAGGTAGAATTAACCTGACATACATGCCTGATAACTTCCAACAATTTCTTACATTAGCTTTACAAAATATTATACAATGATTGATAAGATCAACATCAGAGTTTATGCTTGTGCAGTAAAAGACAAAAAAGTTTTAACATTATTTGAGGAGTATGCCGGGGAAGCGCTGATGAAATTTCCGGGAGGCGGATTAGAGTTCGGCGAAGGAGTAACAGACTGTTTACACCGTGAATTCGATGAAGAACTTAACGTAAAAATAGAAATCGTTGAACATTTATATACCCAGGAAAATTTTCTCGTTTCGAGATTCAGGGAAAATGAACAGCTGCTTACCATCTATTACTTAGTCAACATTACGAATGAAGAGGATTTCTTAATTCTTGATCCATGTATTGAAAAAACAGAATGGATCGATATCAACAGACCCGATAATCCTTTTCCTTTACCCATCGATCAGATTGCATTTGACAAACTGAAAGAAAAATTCCTGTAAGATCATTTCTTACAGGAATTTTTTTATAACGAATACTTTATTATTTCATAACCTTAAACTGATTGGCTCCCGGGTACGGCACCAAATACCCTGAATTCCAATTGGACTGTAAAAGTGATTCCAGAAACTCATCAGTCCGGTTTTTATGCGGATCATATGGGTCTTTTAAATCGATATCTGCCATTTTACCCTTTACATTCCACCAAAAGGCACTCCAGCCTCCTCTTAACTCCCGGATAATCTCATAGACATTTTTTCCGGTGGCCCTGTTCATCAGTTTTGCGAAAACCTGTCCTTCTGTTGTGGTCAGGTCTCTCAACTGTTTTTCATACTGGTCGGCGAGCATATTCTGACGGTCTTTGATAAACTTTCTTTTTGCCTTGGTGTCCATATCCGTCATGTCTTTCTGGATATCCCTGTACTGCTGAAGGGCTGTTACAAACAAAGGATATACCCTGTACAGTTTTTTATTGAGAAAGTAATAGTAATTTTTATCTAACTGATTATTAAACCGGGGTTTATTAATAAGAACCAGCTCGTCCAACACCATTACGGGTTCCCCGTTGATCTCATACACTCTCATCTTCTGTCTTTCATCATAATAATATCTGTTACCAGATTCATCTATCTTCAGAAGCTCGGGAGGATACTGGCTCAGAGGCTTTACGATGACAGAATCCCTCTGTCCGAAAACACTGGCCCCAAAAAAGAAGATGAAAAGACAAATAATCTTGCTAAAATTCATTATTTTTACCCGTATTAGAAGAAAAATTAAACGCAAAAATCATTCCTTTTTATGAAATTTGAAAAGAAATCCTTAAAATTTTTAGAAAAATATTTAAACACTTCGTCACCAACAGGTTATGAACATCGTGGACAGGAAGTATGGATGGATTACATCAGGCCTTATGTAGATAAAATTGAAGTGGACCACTACGGAACCTGTTATGGAATCATTAATCCCGATGCCGAATTTAAGGTAGTTATTGAAGCTCATGCTGATGAAATTTCCTGGTATGTAAATTACATTACAGAGGAAGGACTGATCTACGTCATCAGAAACGGGGGTTCGGACCAGACGATCGCACCTTCCAAAGTTGTGCATATTCACGGAGAACAGGGCATCGTAAAAGGAGTTTTCGGATGGCCGGCAATTCATACAAGAACGAATCAGAATGAGCCTGTCCCGAAAATTGAAAATATCTTCATCGACTGCGGGGCAACTTCAAAAAAAGAGGTTGAAGAACTGGGAATTTATGTAGGCTGCATGATCACATATCCTGACGAGTTTTTTGAAATGAATGACCGCTATTTTGTCTGCCGGGCCTTAGATAACAGAATCGGGGGTTTTATGATTGCAGAAGTGGCAAGATTACTGAAGGAAAACAAAAAAACGCTTCCGTTCGGATTATACATTACCAATTCTGTTCAGGAAGAAGTTGGATTGTATGGCGCTGATATGATTGCAGACACCATTAAGCCCAACATTGCTATCGTAACGGATGTTACCCATGACACGACCACTCCTATGATTGAAAAGAAAAAAGAAGGGGACCAGAAATGTGGTGACGGACCTGTCGTTTTCTTTGCTCCTAGTATTCACCATACGATCAGGGAACTGATCATAGCCACGGCAAAAAATAAAGAAATTCCCTTCCAGCGAGCAGCCTCCAGCAGAGCGACAGGAACCGACACTGATGCATTTGCCCACTCGAACGGCGGCGTTCCGAGTGCATTAATTTCATTACCTTTGCGTTATATGCACACAACGGTGGAAATGGTATCTAAAGAGGATGTGAGAAATGTTATTCAGCTGATTTATGAAACACTGTTGAAGATCACACCTGAAATGAAACTGAAGTATCATTAAGAAAGAAATTAGAATTCCATGAGGGCAATGGTATTGTAACCTCTGATTTCTGCTTTCTAAATCTAAATATTTAAGTAAAAATGAAAACGAAGCTTATCGCTCCTTCCCTATTATCCGCAGACTTTGGGAATCTGCAAAGAGACATTGAGATGCTGAACAACTCCCAGGCCGACTGGTTTCACGTAGATGTAATGGACGGCAGATTTGTTCCGAACATTTCATTTGGTTTTCCTGTAATGAAAACTGTTCAGCAGCATGCTAAAAAATTTGTCGATGTTCATCTAATGATCGTTGAGCCCGAAAAGTATGTAGAAGAATTCATAGAATATGGTGCGGATCTGGTTTCTGTTCATTATGAGGCCTGTACGCATCTTCATAGGACGATTCACCTTATTCAGAGTAAAGGAGCTAAAGCAGGGGTTGTACTGAATCCTTCCACCCCTGTTTTAATGCTGGAAGACATTATTGCTGATGTGGATCTGGTATTATTAATGAGTGTCAATCCGGGATTCGGAGGTCAGAAATTCATCGAGAATACCTATAAAAAAATCGCTGAGACCAAAGATCTGATCTTAAATAATAATTCTACAGCTCTGATACAGGTAGATGGCGGGGTCAATCTGGACAATGCCGGAAAATTATTTGAGGCGGGCGCAGACGTACTGGTTGCCGGGAATGCTGTTTTCTCGTCGGAAAGCCCTGAAAGAACCATTGAACTTCTGAAAATTTAGTTTTTCCTATCGGAACTATATAAAAAGGCAGCTTTTCAGCTGCCTTTTCTCGCTCTATTATGAGCTATGATGGTTATTAGTTTTTATACCGTATGGTGTATTTTTATCTATTTTTTCTGTTGTAAAGATGAATAAAATATCCATACCACACATCCGTATTTATACGGAATCTCTACTAGGTATTTATACCTAAATTTCATTAAGTACCTGTATTTGATGAAAAATATTCACCAAAACTCTCCTATTTCAAACATATACCCACATAAAAAAAATAGTACTTTAAAACATAACATTTTTATAAAAAAAAACTATTTTCCCTCGGCATTTAACTGAATAGTAAGAATTTAAAAAAAATGATTCATTTTAATTAGGGATTTACAGGTGGCTTTTTTATTTTAGTGATCAAACCGATTATATGAAAAACAAATTTATCGCCCTGTTTTTACTAAGCTTCCTTTCCGGAAGCGGAAAACTTGACGCTCAGCATCAATCCCCGGACAAAAAGAAAATGGAATGGTTTCAGGATGCCAAACTCGGAATTTTTATTCACTGGGGAATTTATTCTGTCAATGGAATTTCAGAGTCCTGGTCTTTTTTTAATAATTATATTAATCATGAAAATTACCTGAAGCAGCTTGATGGTTTTTCAGCTGCAAAATACGACCCTTCAGCATGGGTTAACCTGATTAAAAATTCCGGTGCAAAATATTCTGTCATTACCTCGCGGCACCATGATGGGATTTCACTTTGGGATTCTAAAGCGGATCAGGCTATGACGACGTCAAAAAATGCTCTCGTACAATCTGATGTTCTGACTCCTTTCGTTACAGCGCTTCAAAAGTCAGGCTTAAAAACAGGCCTTTACTATTCACTGACAGATTGGAGCCATCCTTATTATGACATTCATACACAGACAAAAAAAAGATATGAAATTAAAAACGATCCTAAACGATGGAACCGTTTTATCAAGTACTATCAGACTCAGCTGAATGAACTCTCTACCAGATACAACCCGGACGTGTTATGGTTTGACGGAGACTGGGAACATACTTCTGAAGAGTGGAAAGCCCAGCAGACCCTTGAAAATTTAAGGAAGTACAACCCGAATATTATTATTAACTCAAGACTTAGTGGTAAAGGCGATTTTGAAACTCCCGAACAGGGAATTCCCGTTATCAGTCCACAAAATGAATATTGGGAACTCTGCTACACGATGAACGATTCCTGGGGATACCAACCTTTTGACCAACATTATAAAACACCTAATATGATGATAAGAACGCTGGCCGATGTCATCAGCATGGGTGGAAATTTACTTCTGGACATCGGGCCTAAGTCCGATGGTACCATCCCGGAAAAGCAGGTTGAAATTCTTAAAAGCCTCGGAAGATGGACTTCCAAAAACAAGGAAGCAATTTACGGAACCAGGCGCGGATTACCTTTTGACAACTATAAAGGAAAATCAGCCTTTTCAAAAGACGGTAAAAAACTATTTCTTTACCTGGAAGAAGCTAAGGATTTTACGCAAATTGACGGCCTTATTTCTAATCCTGTCAGCGCAAGAATTATCGGAGACCCCAACGGGAAAGTTCATCTTCATCAAAGAAACAGAGGATGGCGCGTGAGTTTTTCGAATGCAACCTTTGACCAGGATGTCACGGTAGTGGAACTCAGTTTTAATGAAAAGATAAAATTTGACCCGGATATCCAAAAACCTATGATGACTTTATCTGAGATTTTGGATACTGAAGATTCTAAGTCTGCGGCCTACCGGATTTCTGAACAGCTTCACAGCGGAAATAATGTTTTTAATAATTCAGGATTAACCAGTGACGGCCTGAACATGAAGCTTCATAAGTCGAATAAAACCAATCCGGAAACCATACGCTGGATAAGTAAGCATGCCGAAGCTCTTTTTGAAACAGGAAAAGGACTTCCTAACGGACATTACCCTGGAAATTCGGTTCTGTCAAAAGACAGAAAGACCCTCTATCTTTTCGTAGAAGGAATACCTACCGGACCTGTTGCTTTAAAAGGGATTAAAAATACTATTTTCAAGACCAGGATAGTCGGTGAAGGGTCGTCGTGCCAGCACTCCGTTTACAACAAACTATACTGGAGTGACCGACCGGGAATTATTTATATTGATTTCCCCCGAGAGCGATTGGATAAAACAATGACCGTGATTGCGGTGCTTTTCGATACACCCGTTGAATTGTACAGAGAGAAAGTAGGTGCTATCGAAAGTAATTTATAATATGAGTTACCACAAAAAAAATCCAGAGAAAATTCTCTGGATTTTATATTGTAAGAGGTTGTTCTTAGAAAATTTCTCTTCCTGAAAAGTGAAACTGGGCTTCGATAAGAGCATTCTCATCAGAATCTGAACCGTGTACAGCATTTTCTCCAATGCTTCTTGCAAACATTTTTCTGATTGTTCCTTCAGCAGCTTCAGCCGGATTTGTTGCTCCGATTAAAGTTCTGAAATCTTCAACTGCATTTTCTTTCTCCAAAACAGCAGCCACAATGGGACCAGAGCTCATGAATTCTACCAATTCTCCGTAGAATGGTCTTTCTGCGTGTACTTCATAGAATTTTTTAGCATCAGCTACCGTAAGCTGGGTTAATTTTAAAGCTTTAATCTTAAAACCTCCTTCTGAAATTTTACCTAATATAGCACCGATATGTCCGTCGGCAACAGCATCAGGCTTAATCATAGTGAATGTAATGTTAGACATAAATGTATATTTTTTTTTAATGCCGCAAAAGTAAGAAAAAAATTCTGTTATTTCTACCTAAAGTTTTTTAACATAAAATTAACTTTAATTAACAAATTGTAAAAACTTTTGGCACAGTAATTGTTATTTGTATTGCGATTCTCATGTTTAATTTGAGTTTTCATGGTTATTAGTTTTTACCCAGCTTCGGCTGGGTTTTTTATTAAGTATAATCACTGAAAAATTCAGGCATTGAAGATAAATCTCCATTACCGCAATTCTTTATTATAATCAGAAACCTGCCGGTATGATATAATCTTTAAAAAGTGTTTTGAATAAAAAGTATTTGGTGCATCCATACATTGGTATGTTGGCAAATGTTATCGTTAATAAGTCGCAGTTAAAGTAGAAGTGGTTCTCCCTGAAGAAGCTTATCGTGCATCAAAATCGATATTTTCACGGAAAGAAACGGTAACCGTTGGTAGAATAAGCAGAGATCTACGAAACTGCTTTCGCCGGAAATATTATTGGATCCCAGCATATAAACTCCATTTTGCTGTTGCTGAAGTTTTATAAGATCGTCATTGTTATGGTCGGAACGAAATTTAGACAGGAAGACCTCTGAACGGAATCTAATTTCCAGCTTCAACAATTTATTGCCGGGAAGCCTCTTCCGCCTCATCCATCAGTTTTATGTATGTTGCATATCTGGAATGCTGAATTTCGCCTGTTTCCAACGCATCCAGCACGGCACATTTAGGTTCGTTGATATGAAGGCAGTTGTGAAATTTACACTCTTCCCTTTTTTTAAAAATTTCAGGAAAATAATGCTGCACTTCTTCTTTCTCAATATCTATCATTGCAAATTCACGCACGCCTGGAGTATCAATTACATTTCCTCCGAAATCCCAGAAATGCATCTGTGCAAATGTTGTTGTGTGCTTTCCTTTGAGATGAGTATCTGAAATTTCAGATGTTTTCAGATTTAAATTGGGTTGCAGCGCATTCACCAAGGTTGATTTTCCACATCCTGAATGCCCGAAAAATACAGAGGTTTTATCTTTGAGAAGATCCTGAAGCCCGTCGAGATTTAACCTTGAATATGAAGAAATTTCCAGGGAATTATATCCTATTTCCTGGTAAAGAAATTCTATATCTTTTACAATTTCAATTTCTTCTTCATGTAAAACATCAATTTTGTTGAATAAAAGTAACGGGGTAATATTATAAGCCTCGCAACAGGCTAAAAACCGGTCCAGAAATCCAAGTGAAGTTTCAGGATGTTTCAATGTAAAAATAAAACAGGCAAGATCAATATTGGAGGCGATGATATGGGCTTCCTTTGAGAGATTTACCGATTTCCTGATCAGATAGTTTCTGCGGGATTCGATCTTTGTAATCCAGGCAATATCATCCTGCTCCAGCTGAAATTCAACAAAATCACCTACAGCAAGAGGATTGGTAAGTCTTGTTTTGATCAACTTGAATTTTCCACGGATTCTGGCTTCGAAAATCCTGTCCGTTTCCATTTCTAAAACCTGATACCAGCTTCCTGTAGATTTAATGATTTTTCCTTTCATATATTAAGATACTGCAAATATAAGCAATTAGGGCTTAGGTTGTAGGACTTCGTTGATTTCATACGGTAATCGTCTTCTAAATTCTATTTCCTAAGCCCTGTGACTTTTATTTTTCCCTGATGATTATCTGTTAATCATAATACTGTTCTGCACTTCAATAGATTCTTCATGAATAGCTTTGAAGACTTTCTCAATAAATTCCTGAGACATCTGTGTTTCCCTGGCTTTCTGAGTGGCATATTCGGTAATCTCTTTCCAACGTTCCGGCTGGAAGATTGCGATATCATTTTCTTTTTTAAGCTTTCCTATTTTTTCCGAAATCTTCATTCTTTGCGACAGGAGCTCGATCAGCTGAAAATCGATATCAGAAATCAATGTCCGGTGTCTTCCCATATCGCCTTCGAAGCCTGCAAAACCTGTATTTCTGATTTTCAGGTTAGCGATCAGTTCAGCCAGCACTTCCGGTGTAATTTGCTGTGCGGCATCACTCCAGGCTTCATCAGGATTAGAGTGTGTTTCGATAATGGCGCCCTGGTATCCGACGTTTAAAGCTTCCTGGGTGATATCTGCCAACCCTGTTCTGTTTCCGCAAATGTGTGAAGGATCAATTAGCATCGGGATATCCGGAAACTGACTCTTAAAATCCAGTGCAATCTGCCAGTTCGGGTTATTTCTGTATTTTGTTTTCTGGTAGGTGGAAAATCCTCTGTGGATAACGCCCAAGTTTTTAATACCCTGTCCCAGAAGTCTTTCAAGAGCACCAATCCATAATGCTAAATCCGGGTTAACAGGGTTTTTTACAAGGACCGTCTTTTCGGTTCCTCTTAATGCCATTGCAATTTCCTGCACCGTAAAAGGGTTTACAGTAGAGCGGGCTCCGATCCAAAGAATGTCTACATCAGCTTCCAATGCGGCAAACACATGGTGGGCATTTGCTACCTCAGTGGCAGTTTTAAAACCATATTCTTCTTTTACTTTTTTCAGCCAGTTGAGGCCGATAACTCCTACTCCTTCGAATCCGTTGGGTTTTGTACGGGGCTTCCAGATTCCGGCACGGAAAATGGGAACATTGGCCTGGGTTTCTCTGATTCTCTTTGCCGTTTCCAGCATCTGAGCCTCACTTTCGGCACTGCAGGGGCCGGCAATCATCATGGGTTCGGAGAACTCATTAATCCAGTCGTTTTTTAAATCTTTTAAATTCATATCCATAATTTTTATTTATTCTTTATTTTAAAATTAAACACAGATCATTCCTGCATTATAAAATTTACTTTACAATTCTTTCAAAAAAATGCCGTTAAAGTTTTAAAGGAATCAGGAAATAATAAAAGAAGGTTTATGTATTCCTGTATTTTTTGAGAAAGAAATTTAGACTAGCTGTACCAATAAAATCGGTAATAACTTTTAAAATTTCTTTGATAACTAAACGAAAAGCCAAAATAACCGCTAAAATACTTAGCAGTTGCAAAACCAAAAAGGTTTCCTGAATCGGTTTTATGTGAGATAAATTGTTCCACGTTTATACGTTGAATCGTCTATTCAAGCTTTTCGAATGATGATTTGCAATTGTCAGAAAATGATTTTCCTGACAAATATCTCACAAATATATAAAATTTATTTAAATATTTAATTTTTTGATTGTTTTAAATCAATCGGCACCAACCATCGATTTATTGGTAGAAGCAAAACGCATTAAATTATTTAATTATTGATCAAAAGATTAAAAAAACCATCTAGACGTAAATAAAATATTAAAAAACATATCCCAGAGAGATCCCTAAATTAGAATTATAAATTTTAGGCGGTTCTTGTATTTGCCGATTGACCTGGGTATATTTATAGATCTTTGTCATTCCCCAGTAATACCCGACGGAAGCCAGATAATGTTCTACAAAAATATACTGAACTTTTGCTTTCAGACCGGCATCAAATTTCTGTACATTCTTAGGATTGCTTTTGGTTGATCCATTTATATTCTGATCATATTCCACCTGATTTTTTAATAAAACCCCAATTTCAGGACCCAATGCAACAGAAAACTCCTCTGTTGGATGATAATCGAAGAGAATCGGAAACCTTATGTAATCATTCTTTATTTTTCCGCGAAGTGTCAATTTTGTATCATCTATCTTAGGGACAGTCAATTCAAATTTAGCTCCCATTTGAGCATAATAGAGTTCTGCATCGATGGAAATTTTATCAGATAAATAATTCCATAAAAATCCTCCCATCTGAAACCCTGTTTTAGAAGAAAACCCGCCCGGTTTATCCGAACCGGAAAAGCTGCTGATGTTCAATCCGGCAGATAGCCCGTATTTAGATTCGATTTGGGCATATACTGAGGTGGCTAAAGCTAAAAAGCTTATTACAATTGTTTTTCTCATCGGATTATTTTTTAAGTTATTCTTTTACTTTTATTATTTTTTCCAATAAAGGGGGAAGTTTCGAATCCGGATGAATTTCATCATTATTCCAGAAACTCATGGTACAGCTTATATTTTTCCTTCTCACGTTTTCCGCAACATAGTAAATTGTCAGCGTCTTTCCTCCTGATATGCCTGCCAGAACTGATTTCCATCCTGTGAAATCATAGATAAGTCTCTTAGCTTTTACGGGAATGTCTTGAAATTCAATATCAATATCTTCTTCCGAAATTATTTTACCTCCTTTTCTCGATTTTGCTATTTTCAACTGATTTTCCACCGTTTCTTTTGCATCTTCTAATGTCTTATGAACAGACCAGTTCATCTCTCCAAAATAGGGGCATTGAACTGTATTCAGAAAAGTCCAATAGCAATTATTTCCCAATTCTATTTCTTTTCCTGCAAAATTGACCCTGCTGATTTCTCTGGACACGAAATTTTCCCCGGGAATTTTGTTTTCAATAATGCATTGACCAGGTATTCCTCCATATTTTTATCTGTTGTCCCATTCTTTATAAACCATACCAGAGTTATGGTCCTGTTAGGATTTTCTACAAAATAGTAAGAGTGGGACTGATAAATCTGATCTGTGATCTTTTTCTGCCTGATAACTGTCCAATTGTTAAAGCTGATATTGGTGTTTTTGTTTTTTACATCAGCATCTTTTATGGAATGCTTTTTAAACAGCTTTTTCAATCCTTTCTCATCAAAAGAATCATGAAAAACTTCACTGGTCACACTATAGCCATCAATATTATACCAGACCTTGTCATTATTTTCCAATGCTGAAAGCCTGTCAAAAATAGGATCATTCTGAGCGCCCACTACAGAATATGTAAAAAGGAACAATAATACTAACTGTTTCATTTCTATTTGTTTAATGTAAAGGTATAGGTTGGAACTTTGTCTTTTTCTCCTTTAATCCAGTTTTCAGATTTTTCAGGCTTGCTCATCATAATACCATCCACAGGAAATATTTCAAATTTGGTAAACCATCTTTGGGGATTATCTCCGTCTCTCTTAAAATAGGTCTGTCTTGCAATCATACTATCATGAGGTTTTACCGTAAAAGAGCGGGTAATCTCCTGAGTCCCGAATGTCACAGACATTTTGATGACACTTGCTGTAAAACTGATAGGTTTATCAGAAGTATTTTTTACAATAAAAGCTGTCATAGGAGTTTTTGTCGTGGATAAGCAACTCATCAAAATATAAGTTGTACAAAGTAAAAGAGTGAACTTTTTCATTTCCAGAATTTTTTCTTGTTTTGGTCAAAATAGTTCGGAATGTCATAATTTTTATAAGTTTTAAAAGTGTAGGTGACATTAATTTTTGTAATTTTTTTATTCCAATAATTATATTGTTCATAAAAGTTAATATCTCCATCTTTCAAGACGATTCCCTTTGTTTCCATTAAGTCATAATTTCCGAATTGGGTATGAAAATAATTCTGAACTAAAATACTATCATTGCGCACTCTATAAATACAACTATTGATAATACTTGGATTTTTATACAAATTACTATTTGGATTATGCAAAGATTTTTCAAAAGATAGGTGTAATCGTTCATGATTATAGAATTTCACAGAATCTATAGTCGAACTATATCCAGTGCTTTCATATCCTTTATAACCAAATCCGTCAGGCTTTAAAATAAAGAATTTAAAAGAGTTTATTAGAATCAAAGAGTTAGAGTCTGATGCATATTTCTCTTTACCCAAAGCTTCTTGTTCCACCGTATATTGACGACGCATAGAATCTCGTGAATCAACATAATAATATCCATATGGTTTTATATTTTCGTTATACTTTCCTAGTTCTTCCTGTTTAATTAAATACTGTTTATGATGGAAAATATTCCATACTACGCATAGAATTAAAAACAGATTTACTACTAAGAATTTAAAAGTTACCATAATGTAAATGAATTTATTGTTTGATATTGAAAATAATTATTATAACCATTGCTCATCATTGGAAAGCCAGGTTGGTCATTAATGTCATGTGCACCTAAATCTTGAATGCTATGTCTAAAATAATCAGAATCTTGTCCCATCCGCATCCCACCAACATTCATATACACAGCTCCCATCCTATAAGGAGTTCCTATTTCTTCTACAAACCCATGAGGATACGATTCTCCAAAAGTTCCATATTTTGGACCGTTTCTATTTGTCCATTCCATTTCTTGTATATCATGTCCATTATTTTCCTCATAAGAAGAAGCATATCTTGTACCTGTAAACAGATTAAACCCAATTCCAAACTGTTTATATCCAATATGTAAAGCAGCTGTTCTATTGCTATCATTACCATCTCCCCAAATTTTCTTAAAACCAAAACCAGTCAATTTTTTATCAAATGGCCATCCGTCATTTTCATACCTAAAACTAAAATCACCATGTCTTATTTTTAATCCTCCAACTCTTTGGTCAAACCCTCCTCCTCTAAAAGTTGTAGAATATAGTGATAGCCCAAACCTTCCGTCGTCATATCCAATGCCTCCTGAATATCTTCTTTCCCAAAATGAAGTTCCACTTCCCGCTGCTTTTCCCTGGTAAGCGATACTAAAACCAGCAGATAGACCCCAACGACCTTTATGGTAAGACATATTCAAGCTTAGTCCTAAACTACTACTATTTCCAAAGGCCATACTGGGTGAAATCCCTATACTAAAGCCACTTCCTAAATCCATATTATAACTTGGCATAAAAGATCCTGCAAATCCTGCAAAAGCAAATCCTCCTAACGTACCGGTAGGAACGGCGTAGGGTGCAATGGTTCCTAAAATGGCGCCGGTGACTGCACCTCCTACTATCGACATTCCGAATTGTCCCCAGTTCCAGTCTCCGGTCTGTATTGCCTGACCAATATAACTCGTAGCGCCCGTAACAGCACCAATAATAGCCCCTGCTAATATAGCCATCCAGAATAACTCTCCACTGGGATCAGTATACATCAATGGATTGTTCAGTACATATCCAAACCTGTTATAATTTTGGGTACTAAAAGGATCCTGAATATAATTATCAACTGATAAGAACGTGTGTAGCTTAGGGTCATACATCCTTCCGTTCATGTGAATTAATCCTACCTGAAAGAAATGTTCATGACCTGTATAACCTCTTTCAATGAGCAAATCAACTTTCTTAAGATCAGCTTTTACGCCATCTTTTTCAAAATATACTAAATTACCCCAGGCATCAAACAGTCTTCTTTCTTCCACTTTTCCTGCCTGATCTGAAATAGCAGAAATAGTTCCCTGATAATCTCTGTGCAGATAATGGATGCCTTCACTCATCACCTCTCCAAAACCATTGAAATCTTTGATGTATATCGCTGGGGCTGAATAAGGGTCACCTGCTATATACGTGATTATTCTTGTTCTGCGAGTGCCTCCGCTCACCTTACCAGCATAATTGTATCCTGCAATCTCAACAGTACTATCATCAGAATACATTTTATTCTTTCCATACATCAAAAACTTTTTATCATAGTTATATTGTGACGATGATCTTGTCTGATGGATGTTATAACCAAATTTCACCATTTCATACCCATCCTGCATGATACTGACAGGACTTTTGTATGCATTATAAGAAATTTTTTGCAGTTGATTTACGCTGTAATATGCATTACCGGATAGATTTAAATTAATTTCTTTTTTTCGGTATCTGTTTCCATCTACATATTTATAATCTCCAATATCACTATTATTGTTAATTCTTCCGTAATTATCATATGTTTGAGATTGTGTACCATTAGGATCTGCCCATGATATTAATCTTTGTAAGCTATCATATTCAAAATTTTCATACCAGCCATTCTGAACAGCCATATTATTTCTGCTTTTTAAAAGGCCTGTAACCGCTTCGAAAGCATAATGAGTCTCTAAAATAATCCCACTTACCGTATTTTTATGACGTACTGAACTTAAAAAATTATTTCCATTATAGGTATTGTTAATTTCTGTTCCATTTCCGAAGTAGGCTGATACTACCTGTCCTTTTTCATTAATATGGTTCAGCTTCCAGATTAATTTCCCATTGCTGTCAGTCATGCTTTCCAGCATTCCGCACGAGGCATAATTATTTTCAGTTTCAACAATACTGGAAGCAGAACCATAAAGGGTTTCTTTAATTTCTTTTTTTATTCTTCCAAAGCCATCATAAGTATAACGTTTTTTGAAAGTGGCAATTCCATTGTTTTCTTCTCTTTCAGATACACGGTAGAAGCTGTCATATTTGTAGGTGTAAGAGTTGTTTATCCCATTGGATGTTCCTGTTTCTGCTTCTATCAGCCCCTGGGCATTATAGCTGTAGTTTACTTTTATATCTGTGTCGTCACCAGTAACATTTTTCTTGCTTACCCTTCCATACTGGTCATAGGTATATTCTGTTCTGCCTTTAGGATTTTCTTCTTTCAGGATTTGTCCTAAATTATCATATAAATAAGTATAATCTCCTCCTACAGAAGGGTCTGACAGTTTTATATTTCTACCCCAGCCATCCTGCTCAATGCTTACGATGTGCCCTGCATAATTTGAAGATTTTAAACCTCCATTGGCATAGTAGGTATAAGTAATTTCCTCCATTATCAGACATTCTTATTTTATTTCCCCAAGAATCCTTTGTAATGGTTTGTGTTTTTTGCCCGTCAACTACAGTTGCAGAAAGACCATTGTAAGAAGAAGTAATGATTTTTCCCGATGGATAAGTAGTTTTTACAATTCTTCCATAGTCATCATATTCTGTAAGAGTCCATTTGCCAGGGGTAGAGATAGAAAAATAAGGTTCACTGACCTTAAAAGGCTGGTCCAGAATATCATAATCTGTTCTTTTCTCTATCCATTTATCATGTAAAGAGAGACCTCTTTCCACACGTATTCTTCCCCAATTGTCAGATAAAGTTTCTTTGGTCGCCCCGGTTGCTTCAGTTACTTTTAGTTTGATTCCACCCGAAAAATCTCCTGAAGTGATCCACTCATAAGAATATTGTGTAATATTATTATAAATGTCTTTATCCTGTACTTTTCTCTGCCAGTTGTCATAAGTGTATGATAATGTCTGGTTTAAATGGTTAGTTGTTGATAGCAGCAAACCAAAGGCACTATCATAATTATATGAAGTAGAAATTCCCTGAATATTCGTTGTTCTGATAGCAAATCTGCCTGAAGGATCATACTGATTTTTCTCCGTTCTTGAAGAAACACCGGTAGCAGACAGTGTTTTCTCTATATTGTTACCAAAAGCATCATATACAAAATCCTCAGAAATATAGTCTGTATTGTTTCCTTTTTTCTTGCTTTGGGATAATAAACCATGCGTGTAAGAAAAGAGTTCTTCCGTAGAAAAAGTATCATTTCCTAAAGTTTGAGTTTCTGTTTTCTTTACAGGTCTTCCAATGTAATATTGATTACCAATTCCCGAAGGGTTATCTTCGTAATCAATTAATGTAGTTTTCTCGCCTCCAGTAGCTACATTTCTTGTTTTTTTTGGATTATTATAAGTGTCGTAAATATCATAATATTGATTAGTTGTAACACCTGATAAATTGTCTGTCTGCTGTACCTGTGCTGGAAGGTTGATAAAAACTTTATCAGGTGATAAAGTCGTATTATAAGTCGTAATGGTCTTTGATATAAATGTGGCTGGTGAATTAAAATCAACGACAGACTTCAGGACATAGCTTTCAGTTACTGCTCCTCTTTTTTGAGGATTCTGTAAAGAGATTGTCCAGAGTGGCTGAACACTTGCTCCATATACAGATGATCTCGCAAGTCCTTTGAAGCCTATAAATCCTAAACCTTCCATATTGACTACGGCTCCTTTATATCTGTATTCCTGTATCTTGGATTCTCCATTGAAACTTTTTTCTATTTTCTTTACCAGCTTTATAGATGGGGCAATATTAAGGCTGACGGTTGGATATTGTTCAGAATCATCTGAAATATAAGTTCCGGAGGATGCTCCATTATTCATAACAGCATCATACGTAATATTTGTTACAAGGTCATTCTCCTTTATTCTTTTCAGAGAGGTGTCTACTCTGTTATCTTTCTTAAAGGAAATATATTTTATTTTATCTCCTCCGAAAAAAGCATAATCTAAGTTCTGATTGGCAATGCTTGGGCTGCTTAAAAATATCGGAGTTCCTTTATTAGTAGCGCCACCATGCGTATAATTATTCTGCCATCCTTCAATATAAGATGAAAAAGCTGGAAGACCATTGATATCAAGATTCATATTGTACTTAACTCCTCCCCGTTCTCTAATGGTATAATTATCCCCATAAGTAAGATACGGTGCAATCTCTGCCGTTCCTGCTCCCGGTTCATTATGAGGAGTAAGGATATCATGATAGAACATATCTGCTTTGCCATCTCCATTAATATCCGTAAAAGTGTAGTAATATTGCTGAAGCATAATCCCGCAAGGAACATTTGGATAACAGGTATTAATGACTTGAGGTTTAAAATAATTAGTTCCAATATCTTTTACAGTCCCTGAAAAATACTGCCCGTTAGATATTATAAAATACCAATTGGTACTTGCATTAGCTGTTGGGATTATTATATCTGTTTTTCCATCTCCATTAAAGTCTGCGAGGTAATAGGGATAATCGGGATTAATTAAATTACTTGAAAACGTGGCTTTCTGCGCAAAAGCTCCGTTTTTCATTCCATAAACATAAAGCTGTCCTTCATTCATAATAAACAGTTCAGCCTTTCCATCCCCTTCAAGATCCCCGACATAAATTCTGGAAGAAGATTTCACAACATAATTGACTCCAATATTTACAGGAGTTTGTGGTGAATTGTGGGTTAAATCCAGTAAATAGGTTTGTGAATAATCTACATTGCCATATTTCGTACAACAACCTGCAGGTACATTTTTAGCATTTGAATTCTCCTTGCTACAATCGGCAACATAACGATATTGGTATGGAAGCGTAATGGTTAGGATGTCAGACAATCCATCGCCATTAAAATCTCCCGAAAAATATCTTTTAGGAACTTTAGCCTGTCTGTCCTGCTGCCCTCCAGCACCTCCAAAACAATTACTATTTGTATAAGTAGGAAAATTATAGGTTTTGGTATAGGTTAAATCTAAAGAACTGTACCCTGAATTGGAAATATAATTATTAACTTTTATAACTTCCTGATCATTAATAATATCTCCGGTTCCAATTGTAGTAACTGCGTCAAGATTATTAAACTTATTATTGGTCAGAAGTAGTTTCGTTGAAAATATATCAGAAAATTTTTCTACGTTAATAAGGTTTCCTGAAACATTAGTATGGGTAGCTAATAATTGGCTGGAATTGAATCTATAGAGTTTATCCTTTGAATCAGGATAAGTAAAAAAGTCTATGGAGGCATCATTATCAAAATATCCTGCAAGATATTTCCAATTATTGGAATCATAAGCAGGTGAAACATTAATGATCGTAGCATTTGGGTTATTAATAATTCCATTTTCAGTCGTATCATATTCAAAGATTATGGGTTTTACAGATTCTCCATTTCCATTAAATTCCTGTACCTGAGTTAGTCTTTCGTAACCCAATGAGGTTGTATCATAAGTAAGCTGGTATTTTCTGAAAAGCCATCCGTTTCCTAAAACTTCAACCCTATCCAATTTTTTTGTTGTAACATAGCTGGTACTTCCATATACATACATCTGCTCATTTCTTGTCCTGTTTTTATAGACAAGGTTTATTATGTTCATAGGATTAGATCCAACAGACGAATTTCCACCGTATTTTACAGAAGACAGATAAATATTATTATTTTCTTTGAAGTATGAAAATTCAATCCTGTTGTATTTTATATCATCAATATGATTGACCTTCCATTCAAGCTGATTCTGGGAATCAGGATGGTTACCATAAGTGGCTGTACTTCCGTTGGGATAATGCACTATGAAATAAGAAGGACTGTAATTTACTCCATAAGAAGAAACTCCGTAAGAAATTACCTTAACATTGGAATAATTTTCAGTCTGATATTCTGCACCATCTCCTCCATATGTTCCGGACTTTAAAATTAATCTCTGACCATCTAATGCAAACCTGTCGTTATCATTGTAGTTGACTTCGTCAATTACTCCATCATGAAATTTTGTTGCTGAAATTCTGGTTATAGAGGATACTCCTGAAATATTCCATCCCCATCCGGCAATTCCATTTTTACTTTGACTGGAATAGTTTAAAGAGATATTGGGTACTGCATTTTTTACACTTGGAAGATTGGCAATAAGTATGGTATAGTTGGCGCCTCCTGTTGAAGATACAGAGAAATCACCTATCGTCTCCCCAACAGCTTGGGCATTGAATTGCGTTAACAAAAAGAAAAAGGCAATCAAATATATATTTCTCATTTTAAAACTTGGTTTATTGTTTCAAATTAAAACTTGGTTTATTGTTTTAAAACTTTATAGGTCAGTTTTTCTCCTGTATTCAGATGAAAAATGACGACATACATTCCTATAGGTTGACCAGATAAATCTAATGTGACCTTATTTTCCCTTTTGCTAAAAGGGATTTCTCTGTATTGTGTAAAGTTATAGGCTACATATTCAACTTTCTGAATCATATCTCCCAGTTCAGGAGACCACACAAGGTTGGCTTTATCCTTTGTAGGATTAGGATATATCTTAATCTGACCGATTCGGAGAGGAAATTCCTGGGTGCTGGTTTTTTGATCCTGAGCAGACGTTTTTTGTGATCTGGGACAAGCGGCACAATATTGTCTGATCACCTGGTTTCCTCCATCTTCATATTCAAAAGTGAGTGTCTGTGATCTTAATTCTCCACATGTGAAGGACAGGAGAAAAATAAAGAATAATCTTTTTTCCATCATGTTGTTTTACAGTACAAAAATCCCGAAAACAGATGGGATTGGAAAGGATAATGCGTCTTAACAGACATCATAGAACAGACAAATTATCTAAAAATACAGCCAAGCATTTCTTTTTTTGGATATATTTGTTGGTAAAGCACAATAAAAATGAAAAATTATCAGAAAAATCTTTTTGACCTTCTGCTAAAAGAATCCGGGGGAAGAAAGAAACTGGTTGACGTGATGACTGATACCTTAGCCCTATCTAATGATACAGCGTACCGCAGAATCAGCGGGAAAAGTCATATAACCCTCAATGAAGGCATCACCCTCGCTTCTCATTTCGGCATTTCCCTGGATTCATTACATGGTTCAGATCTCAACAATACGGTTGTAAACAAAGTGCATGATATCTATAATGTTGATGATCTGGAAAAGTACTTTGAATCCTCTATCGAAAAACTTCAAAGAATAAAAGCGATCCCTGAAGTAGAATTCATTTATTCCGCAAAGGATATTCCCCTTTTCTATTTCATGAGGTTTGAAAATCTACAGAAATTTAAAATATATACCTGGCTGAAGCTTATGGATGCAGATTTTTTTTCAAAAAGGATAAGTTTTGAAGAATTCCGGGTACCTGAAAAGGTGAAACAGAAAGGGCTTCTGCTTTCCCAAGTATATCACGATGTCAGTTCCACAGAAATATGGAGCAATGTCACTATTCATGCTATGCTCGAACAGCTTACCTATTTTCACCAGCTGGAAATGATCAGCACAGACAGTGTGATAAAGATCTGTGAAGAAATAATTAACGTGCTGAAACAGATAGAAAGTGAAGCAATACGTGAAAAAAAGAATGGAAAAGATGCTTATTTCAGATTGTACCAGAATGATCTGCTGATTATGAATAATACTGTTTTTATAAGATACCTTGACCAGAAAATCCTTTTCCTGCCCTATACCATTTTAAGCTATTATTATACTGTAGATGAAAAAGTCTGTCATAATTACGAGAAGAGTCTGGAGCTGATCTTAAAAAACTCCGAATTACTTTCGGCCAATAACAAAGCCAGAAATATTTTCTTCAATAAAATGTACAAAAAGATAGATGAGCTAAAGAGAGTGATTGAGGCCGGATGACAACAGCCGCACGTACCACTTGCGGTGCCGTCCGCCTGCAGGGTTTACATAGATATGATCCTATAACATCATCAGATATTGATCAGGCAAATCAGGAGAGATCAAATTTCATTAGATCATCCAGGTCTTTCAGCAATGGATTTTTCTCGATAAATTTTTCAAAGACTTTTCTTTTAGTCATCACTTCGATTTTAAGATTTTCAAAATCTCTTTTGTATTCGACTTCGATGGCAAAATTATGGACCTTCGTTTTGAAATGGTTAAAAAACTCCCTGCTGATCTTATCAAACTCTACTTTTGCGGAATCGGACGGGTACATCACGGTAATCAGATTTTCAGTAGATTTTATAAGCTTAAATCCTTTGATGGCATTAAAAACAAAGGTATCTTTTCTCTGAAGCTGCTGTAACAGAAGTTTCCATTCCTGCTGCAGATCGGTTTCGGTAAAGTGATTTTGCGGAAGATGATCTGTTTTTACGGTAACATTTTCATCTGCTTCCACCTTATCTTCTTTATTGATAAAAGAATTGATACTGAAGCCGGTAGATTTGCCGGATCTTGATAAGGGTTTTGAAGTCTTCTTTACTTCCTGAACAACGGTTTCTTCAGGAACAGGTTTTTGAGCGCTTTCTGCCGGTTTTTCGGGAGTTTTCGGAGCAGTGTTTACTTCGTGATTTTCATGGAGAAACGGTGCCCGTATTAAGAACTTTTTTTTTTGTAACGTCTCCATTAGCCGTCAAAGAAGACAATTGCATCAATGCAATCTCCACCGTTAATCTTGGGTTTTTAGAATTCTTATAATTGATGTCCGCATGATTACAGATCTCAATAGCATCGATAAGCTGTTGGGCATTCCAGTCCCGGGCCTGCTGAACAAACTTAATTTTGGTCTGCTCTCCCACTTCTATGAGATCTATGGTAGATTCGTTCTGTGCCATCATTAAATCCCTGAAATGGTTTCCGAGGCCGGCAATAAAAATATGAGGATCGAAACCTTTTCTTACAATTTCATTGAAAGCAGAAAGCACTTCCGGAATCTTATTCTCTTTGGAAAGATCTACGATCGTAAGATACTGATCGTAATCCAGAATATTTAATACCTCTGCCGCCTTGGCCAGGGTAATATTTTTCTGTGAAAACGTAGACAGCCTGTCAAAAATTGAAAGCGCGTCCCTTAATGCTCCATCTGCTTTCTGAGCAATAAGATACAGCGCATCATCTTCGTACTGAATATGCTCTTTCTGCGCAATTGTTTTCAGATGCCCCTGAATGTTTTCAATGGTAATCCGCTTGAAATCATAGATCTGGCAACGTGATAAGATCGTGGGAATGATCTTATGCTTTTCTGTAGTTGCCAGAATAAAAATGGCATGCGCAGGCGGTTCCTCAAGGGTCTTAAGGAATGCATTAAAGGCAGCAGAAGACAGCATATGAACCTCATCGATAATGTATACTTTGTATTTACCAACCTGAGGCGCAAAGCGTACCTGGTCGATCAATTCACGAATGTCATCGACAGAGTTATTGGACGCAGCATCTAATTCATAAATATTATAAGCAAAGCCATCTTCTGAGACAGAACCGTCTTTTTCATTAATCTTCCTGGCCAGAATCCTGGCACAGGTCGTTTTTCCTACACCACGGGGTCCGCAAAACAGTAAGGCCTGAGCCAACTGGTTTTCTTCAATTGCATGTTCTAAGGTATCTGTAATATGAGATTGCCCCACAACAGTATCAAACTCCTGGGGACGATATTTTCTTGCAGATACGATGAAATTTTCCATTGCCCAAAAATAAGAAATATAGTTCTAATCTGAAAATATAAAGTTTTCAAATTTTATACAATGTATCATTTTCTGAGCCCTGGAAAATTTCCACGCAGTTATTTTTTCTGATACGCAAAGTCTATAAGTTCAACGATTGCTTTTTCAACCTCCTGTCTGCCCTCGTCACTTTTCATATCAATGCCACAAAACTTATTGGCATTATAACCGGTGTAAAGATTTAAGTAATACGCTCCTGAAATGATAAGGGCCATAATTGCCCGGTATCTCGTAGCATCTTCGCCAAAGTAGGGATCGGTGATATTTTCAAACAACATTCCTCCTGCCTCTTCGCGCTGTTCCACTAATTTTCTGAGCATGGGTTTACTTTCGGAAAGTTCCCAAAGAATAATCTTCTGAAGTTCTTTATTTTTCTTTAAACTTTCAAATTGGTTTAACACCGCCAGTTTAGATAGTTCCTGACCGCCATCTGAAAGATCCACTTCAATATTCTGATTGATTTTACTCCAGTAATCCTGAGACCTGATATACTCATCGATCAGTTTTTCGGTGCTTCCGAAATACTCATAAATCAGTTTTTTATCAAAACCTGCAACGGCTGCAATTTTACTTACTTTAAGTCCTGAATACCCTTTAACTCTTAAAATTTTTCCAACGGCTGCAAGAAGCTTTTGTTTGGTTTTTTCCTTATCCCTTATCGGGCCTTGCACTACTTTTCTAGGCATATAATATTATTTTTTTGCAATATGCAATTTATTGTTTATATCTTCAAACGCATTTAGCGTTTTATCAAGATGTTCTTTCTCATGTCTGGCCATTACACTCATCCTGATGCGCGCATCTTTCCTCGGTACGGCAGGATACAGAATAGGATTTGTATAAATTCCTCTTTCTATTAGTAGCCTTCCGACGTCACCTGTTACATAAGGATCCCTATTTTTACCGGTACAATAGCCGAACAGGTAGTTCCTGTATCCAATCCAAGGTCATTTAGCCCCTTTTTGAAATAATTAATATTCCACCAGAGCTTTTCCCGCCATTCCGGTTCCTCATCAATCAGATCAATCGCTTTGATGATGCCTAAGGATGAAGGAGGTGCTGTGGCAGAAAAAATCTGCTGACGGGACTGGAATCTCACAAAGGCTGCAATTTTTTTATCTGCAATGACATATCCGCCAAGATTTCCAAAGGTTTTGCTGAAAGTCCCGGTAATGATATCCACTTTGTCCAGCAGATCCGTATCTTCCAGCGTTCCCCTCCCTGTCTTACCAAGAATACCAACCCCATGTACATCATCCACCATCAGGAACGCATTGTATTTTTTCACCAGTGCATAAATCTCTTTCACATGAGATGTATCACCATCCTGTGAATATACACCGTCGATTACCACAAGTTTTGTACGGTACTGGCCTTCTGAAATCTTCAAAATGTGTTCCAAAGCCTCCAGGTTATTATGAGGAAATGTTTTTTTATTGGTAAAAGCACATCCTTCATGTACGCTGGCGTGGACAGCCATATCTAAAATTGCGATATCTTCTTTCTGCAGCAAAGCCTGCAGTGTAGCACTATTGGCTGTATATCCTGTTGTGAAGATCGCTGCTTCGTCTTCATTTCTTCCAAAAAAGGAAGATATTTTTTTTTCCAGCTTATTGTGATAGTCAAAATAACCCCCAATAAGCGGTGTCGCTCCCGTTCCTGTTCCGTATTTTTCGATTCCCTCTATCGCAGCCTGTTTTACTTTTGGATGCTGGGTAAATCCCAAATAATCACTGGAAACGAAACTTACGTAATCTTTTTCCTGATTCCTGATATCTACATTCACTACAGAATTGGTACCGGTGGTATTTTTAAGTCTGTAATTCATGTGACCATTTGATTTCATATGATTCAGGAACTCATAAAATATCTCAGCCCTCTGGGACATATTATGGTCCGGAATATTCTCAAAATCCTTAAACGTCGCTGTTGTAAAGTCAATGCTCATCCTTAATTATTTTAGTTGTTTGAATAAACAAATATATAACATATAAGCGGGCGGAGCTTTGAATTTTTAATTAAAATTTATTATGCATACAACATTTAAATCATATTAGTTAAAAACCAATTTATTTAGCATATATAAGTCTCTTTTATTGTATATTTTTAATCAGAAACTTCACATTGGCGATTGCCTATTAAATTTAATAAAAAATATAATCTCTGCAACTGTTTACCGGATAAAATGTCCTGCATATCATAAAATACTGTCATACACTTATTTAAAAGGATCCGGAACCTAAAGTTAGTAAAGACTATCTTTGAATGCCTGTACCGAGTTTTTAACGTTCAGTTTTTCAATGATATTCTGCCTGTGCCGGCTCACCGTATTGATACTTATTGACAGAGTGTCTGCAATCTCTTTACTGGTAAAGCCTTCTCCCACGTACCTTAAAACTTCGAGCTCTCTCGCGGATAAAATATTTTTATAGTTTACCTGATCCTCAATGATTACCTTACCTTTAACAGCATTAACGATTAAAAATTCGGGGCCCTGAACCGGAGTCTGGTCGATCGAAACCGTATAAAGACAAATGGTAAATCTTAGCTTTTCATTATCGGGAGAATATACGTAAAACATTTTATGGGTAACTGATCTGTACTGATCATCTTTATCCTTCATCCGGATCCGTGACAGGACATGATACGCTGAACGCTCCTCACACTTTAAAGAATCTACCATTTCAAAGAAGCGCAATTCATGAATATACTTCTCAAGCTTATCATCCGGGTGGATCCTTTTCAGGATTTCTTCTTCCCATATGGAAGGAATCTCCAATGGGTTATTTTTAAATGTAAGGCCCAGTTCTTTGGCAGTCTCGGACGAATAAACATAACTCCTGTTTTCCTGCATGTCGCTCAGCACCGCCACCGCATTCTCGATCCGGGAATACATTAATGCAGCCTGTTTGTAAGTATCGATATCCAGCCGGCACGTTTTCAGACTTTTACTCAGTAATGTTTTATTGAGCTTTTCAATGATCTCCATAAAATGGTTATTTATAAGTATTGACAGACTATCTGTTTAATTATAATTTTGCAAAAATAACGATTTGCAATCAGTTATCCTTAATCGAAAGTCAATTACAGAATGAAAAGAATTATTTTAAGTTGTTTTCTCTTTTTCCTTACGCAAAACGCCTTTGCACAGACGCTGGAAAAAATGATATGGTTTAATGAACCCGAAAAGTGGGAAATCAAAAACAGCAGGATCTCCATGGCGGTAACGCCTCAAAGTGATTACTGGAGAATCTCACACTATGGTTTTACCGTTGATGATGCCCCTTTTTATTACACTACCTACGGAGGAGAATTTGAAGCAAAGGTAAAAATATCGGGGGATTATAAGGCCCGATTTGATCAGGCGGGCCTGATGCTGAGAATTGACAAGGAAAATTATATCAAGGCAGGAATTGAATTTGTGGACGGGAAGTATAATCTGAGCACCGTGGTCACCCATACGACAAGCGACTGGAGTGTGATCACCTTAGACAAAACGCCTCCTGCAGTCTGGATAAAAGCAGTCAGAAGACTGGATGCTGTTGAACTGTTCTATTCTTTTGATGATAAAAATTATGTCATGATGAGAAACGCCCATTTACAGGATAACAGTCCGGTGATGGTAGGTTTAATGGCAGCATGTCCGGACGGAAAAGGCTTTACCGCTGCTTTCGAACATTTCAAAGTAAAGCACCTTCCGGATGAACGACGTTTGAAGTGGCTGGAGACTCATCAATAACGTGAGATAAATCACATTTTACATAGAATCAATTATTTCGCCTCCCGACAGTATTGGGAGGTTTTTCATTATTAAAACAAAACCGGAAAAGATTCCGGCTTTGTTTTTGAATATTTAGATTTTATTTCAACCCCGGGATATCATCCCTAAAGGCTGATCATATATTGAAATATTAGTTCATTCTGGTAAGAACTACAGTATAAGCTCTGGATATATTACCGTTATTTATGATGTTAATTGTATTAGTCGATGACATGGTCAAAGTATAGTTGAATTCAGTCTTATTGCCTCCATCCTGACATCCCAAAGCTCCATCCCATGTTACAGAAACACTTGATTTACTATTATTGGTGATGGTAGGCGATTTTAATGTGGACGCACCAGCTACACTACCACCTAAGCCATTAATTGAATAATGCGCGTTTCCGTGGAAATTCATGATATAAAACTCTGCAACACTAGCATCGACACAGCCGTTATAAACTGTAACGGTGGCTTTATAGATAGCCTCATCTGACAAATTGGTTATCAAGGTACCGGTAGCCCCGCTTGCAATGGAAGCCGTTGTATTGGCAATCAAACTCCCATAAGTAGAGTTAGAAGCTTTAACCAGCACACCAGTAGGATCAGAATAAACAGGATTGACCACTGTTGTCCCGGGAGCCGGACTCATGGTCCTTACCCGTGCTTTACCGTCCACGTCAAGCTTTTCACTGGGTGCTCCCGTATTTATTCCCACATTCCCGCTTCTGACAGAAACAACCCCCGCGGAAGAATTATCACCAATACCCCCTCCTAATGATACGTCTCCGTTATCATTAAATACCATTCTTCTTACATTTTGGATACGATCAATAATTTCAAAGGAATTGGATGATCCGGAGGTTCCCCCTGTCGTGGGTGCCAGCGCCCAGCGGGATGTCCCTGAACTGAATCGGGATTCACCACCCTCTACATGCAGCTTCGCAGCCGGAGCGGTAGTTCCGATCCCCACATTCCCGGCAGGAGTCATCGTAGCTACCGTTGTCAGGGTCTGCCCGTTACCGTAAGTCCCGGTAGCATTGGCTCCTACTTTAAACTGTAATCCGTTGTCTGCACCGGAAGCATTGACAGCCGGCGCCTGGGAATCGGAAAGGTCAATCCAGAAATTATCCCAGCTTCCGCTGCCCTGGCTTCTTTTGATCCCGAAAGTATCCCCTACGATATCGAGCCTGGCGGCAGGGGCTACGTTTCCTATTCCTACATTTCCGGTTGCGGTTACTGAAAAGTCATTGAGCTGTTGCGTAGCGGTTGGAGTACCTGTTGCGGGATTATCTTTGGCGCCGTCCACGGAAAATGCGCCCTGCGGGTTAGCAGTATTAATTCCTACCTGTGCAGTCATTTTGCCGGTCATCAGTGTCGCAGCCGCCACAAGGATAAGTGCGTTTTTTTTCATAAATAATGTTTTATATTAAGCCACAAAGTTATTTAAATCTAACAAAAAATACAAATTCAAACTAACTATAATGCTGATTCATAAAAACTTACTTAAGTTAATTTTTTACAATAATAGACTACACCTTGCGAATTTTTTTCTTTAAAAAACGTTTTTTAATGAAATCAGCCTGGCTGAACTGACCAGATTTATTATATCGTCAGCGGATTTTTAATACTGTTATTCCAAATTTGCCACAATCTTTCACAGATACTTCCGCCCTCTCTTTTTTGAATCATGGCATTATTCAAATCCGGAAGGTTATTGGTAAGATTAAATAAAAAGAGCCGGAAGATGAATTCTTCCGACCCTGAATATTGAGTCTACTGTTTCCGGTGTATTCAGAATTCTTTCTAAATAGGGGAAATACCGGGATTAATAATATTTTGTAAGAATGATTCTGTAGGAGCGGGAAACATTTCCGTTATTGGTAATATTAATTGTAGAGGCATTAGGCATCGCTAAAGTATAGTTAAATCCGGTAGAATTGACACCATCATTACACCCAGGCTTTCCGGTCCAGGCTACTCCTGTGGTTGTACTATTCGTTTCTGTAAACGATGGAGCTTTAGTACCAATGGCCGTTATAAATCCATCTAGTCCTTTAACGCCATAATTACCATTAAAAGAGTCAGTAGCCACCATAAACTCAGCAATGCTAGTGTTACTACATCCATCACCTACGGTCACTACAGCTTTGTAAATTCCCCCATTCGGCAAACCGGAAATCAATGTGCCGGTAGCCCCACTCGAGACAGAAGCAGATTGATTTGAAACGATAGTGCCAAATGACTCAGCGCTCGTTTTAACGAATACCCCGTTAGCATCGGTATAAGCTGGACTGACAGCAGTATTATGTGACACCGGGCTTATGGTCCTTACCCGGATTTTACCGTCCACATCAAGCTTTTCACTGGGTGATGCGGTACCTATTCCTACATTTCCGCTTCTGATAGAAACAACCCCCGCGGATGAATTATCACTAATACCCCCTCCTAATGATACGTCTCCGTTATCATTAAATACCATTCTTCTTACATTTTGGATGCGATCAATAATTTCAAAGGAATTGGACGAACCCGAGGTTCCCCCTGTCGTGGGTGCCAGCGCCCAGCGGGATGTCCCTGAACTGAATCGGGATTCAATACCCTCTACATGCAGCTTCGCAGCCGGAGCGGCAGTTCCGATCCCCATATTCCCGGCAGGAGTCATCGTAGCCACCGTTGTCAGGGTCTGCCCGTTACCGTAAGTCCCGGTAGCATTGGCTCCTACTTTAAACTGTAATCCGTTGTCTGCACCGGAAGCATTGACAGCCGGTGTTTCGGGAGCGGAAAGGTCGATCCAGAAATTATCCCAGCTTCCGCTGCCCTGGCTCCTTTTAATTCCGAAAGTATCGCCTACGATATCGAGCTTGGCGGCAGGGGCTACATTTCCTATTCCTACATTTCCGGTTGCAGTTACTGAAAAGTCATTGAGCTGTTGCGTAGCGGTTGGAGTACCAGTTGCGGGATTATCTTTGGCGCCGTCCACGGAAAATACGCCCTGCGGGTTAGCAGTATTAATTCCTACCTGAGCGGTCACTCTGCCGATCATCAGTGTCGCAGCCGCCACAAGGATAAATGCGTTTTTTTTCATAAATAATGTTTTATATTAAGCCACAAAGTTACTTAAGTCTAACAAAAAACACAAATTCAAACTAACTATGATGCTGATTCATAAAAACTTCCTTAAGTTAATTTTTTACAATAATAGGTTGCAACTTACGAATATTTTTCTCCCAAAACGTTTTTTAATGAAATCAGCCTGGCTGAACGGACCAGATTTATTATATCGTCAGCGGGTTTTTAATGCTGTTATTCTAAATTTGCCACAATCTTTCACAGATACTTCCGCCCTCTCTTTTTTGAATCATGGTATTATTCAAATCCGGAAGGTTACTGGTAAGATCAAATAAAAAAGGCCGGAAGATGAATTCTTCCGACCCTGAATATTGAAGTCTACTGTTTCCGCTGTATTCAGAATTCTTTCTAAATAGGGGAAATACCGGGATTAATTGTATTTTGTAAGGATAATTCTGTAGGAGCGGGGAACATTTCCGTTATTGGTAATATTAATCGTCGAGGCATTAGGCATTGTTAAAGTATAGTCTAATGCAGTACTGTCGCCGCCATCCTGACACAAAATATTCCCGGGCCAGGTAACCCCGGTGGTTGCTTTATTAGTTTCTGTAAATGATGGTGCTTTAGTATCACTGCTGCTCAAAAGCCCGGTAACTCCTCTGATCCCGAAATAGCCATTAAAAGCATTGCAGATCACCCTAAATTCTCCTATCGTGGTATGAGCACATCCGTCACCTACGATAATCACGGCTTTGTAAATTCCCCTGTTTGGCAGACCGGAAATCAAGGTGCCGGTAGCCCCACTTGCAATAGAGGCAGATTGATTTGAAACGACACTTCCAAAAGTTTCCCCGGCACTCGTTTTAACCAAAACGCCGTTAGTATCGGTATAGACTGGATTCACCGTTGTATTATCGGTGACCGGGCTAATGGTTCTGACGCGGACTTTACCATTCACGTCAAGCCGGTCAGTGGGTGCCGCTACCCCTATACCGACGTTTCCGGCAGGAGTCATCGTAGCCACCGTTGTTAAGGTCTGCCCGTTACCATAGGTTCCTGTCGTATTAACTCCCACTTTGAACTGTAATCCCGCGTCTGCTCCGGAAGCAATGATCGCTGGCGCCTGGGAATCGGAAAGATTGATCCAGAAATTATCCCAGCTTCCGCTACCCTGACTTTTTTTGATCCCGAAAGTATCGCCTACGATATCGAGTCTGGCGGCAGGGGCCACATTCCCTATTCCCACATTTCCGGCCGGGGTCACCGAAAAGTCATTAAGCTGTTGCGTAGCGGTTGGAGTACCTGTAGCGGGATTATCTTTGGCGCCGTCCACGGAAAATACGCCCTGTGGATTAGCGGTATTGATTCCTACCTGGGCGGTAAGTCTGGCAGTCAGTAGTGTCGCAGCTACCATAAGGGAAAGTACATTTTTTTTCATAGATCATGTTTTATATCAGGCCGCAAAATTATACAAAAGCGACAAAAAAACAAATCAGGTATACCTATCGTTCTGATTTATAAAATCTAACTGGAAATCCGAATTCAAATATTATTTTTCTGATTCAGTAATAAATTCCAAATCGTATTCTCATATAAACGTCTCTAATAAAGTCAGCCTGGCTGAACCGACAAGACTTCTCATGCATCAGCGGATTTTAAATGCTGTTATTCCAATTTCATGCTATAAACTTTCGCAGACATTACCTGGTTTTTGGAATCATTGCAGTATTGGAATCCGGCACATTACGGGTGAAATTAAATAAAAAAGGCCGGAAGATGAATGCTTCCGACCCTGAATATTGAAATCTACTGTTTTCGTTGTATTCAGAATTCTAATTCCAGATAAGGGAATAACCGATCAATTATATTTTGTAAGGACGATTCTGTAAGAGCGGGCAACGTTTCCGTCATTGGTGATGTTGATCGTAGATGCGCTAGGCATCGTTAAAGTGTAGTCTAATGCTGTGGGAAGGCCACCATCCTGACACAAAATCTTTCCGGACCAGGTTACCCCGGTGGTTGTTTTGTTCGTTTCTGTAAACGATGGAGGCAGGGCACTGCTGCTTAAAAGTCCGGTAACTCCTCTGATAGCAAAATAGTCACCTGAAGCATTACAAATCACCAAAAATTCTCCTATCGCGGTATTAGCACATCCATCACCTACAATGACTACAGCTTTGTAGATTCCCCCATCCGGCAAACCGGAGATTAAGGTACCGGTAGCCCCACTGGCGATAGAAGCAGATTGATTTGACACGACACTACCAAAAGTTTCCCCGGCACTCGTTTTAACCAAAACGCCGTTAGCATCGGTATAGGCTGGATTCACTGTCGTATTGTCGGTCACCGGGCTTATGGTCCTGACCCGGGCTCTACCGTTCACGTCGAGCCGGTCAGCCGGTGCCGTGACCCCTATACCAATGTTTCCGGCAGGAGTCATCGTAGCTACCGTTGTCAGGGTCTGCCCGTTACCATAAGTTCCGGTAGCATTGGCTCCTACTTTGAACTGTAATCCCGTGTCTGCTCCGGAAGCATTAATCGCCGGCGCCTGGGAATCGGAAAGGTCGATCCAGAAATTATCCCAGCTCCCGATGCCCTGGCTTTTTTTAATGCCGAAAGTATCGCCTACGATATCGAGTCTGGCGGCAGGGGCCACATTCCCTATTCCCACATTTCCGGCCGGAGTCACTGAAAAGTCATTGAGCTGTTGCGCGGCCGTCGCAACAGCCGTTAAAGGATTATCCTTGGCACCGTCCACGGAAAATACGCCCTGTGGATTAGCGGTATTGATTCCTACCTGAGCGGTGAGTCTGGCAGTCAGCACTGTAGCAGCTACCATAAGGGAAAGTACATTTTTTTTCATAAATCATGTTTTATATCAGGCCGCAAAATTATACAAAAGCGACAAAAAAACAAATCAGGTATACCTATCATTCTGATTTATAAAATCTAACTGAAAGTCCAAATTCAATATTATTTTTGATATCATCCCGATGATAAGTCCCGAACCACATTCTTTTATAAAGGTCTTTAATAAAAATCAGCCCTTTTACAGGCAGCGTCCACTTTTGGATCTTGGTATCCGTAACCGGACACGTTACAGGTGGAACTAAATAATGAGGGTATATAAGTATTTTTCCGGCCCTACTTTATTAACCTGACACACTTTGATACGGAAGCTTTCTGCATCAACAGAATTATTCATCAACTTTAATAAAGCGTTTTTTTTCGGATCCTGTTAGAAACGGAGTATTCATCTCTTCTTTTACATTTTATCTGCTACAAAAGCATGTAATCAACAGATGGCCAGCTATTGTCGGAAATGAGGCAATTTTTCAGATCAAAAAAAGGATCCTGCCGCAGTCTGCTATACGACAGGTCTTAATAATAATTCATAATGAATTTAATTGATTGTTCACTAAAGGTTCTCATCGTATCCCACCGTCCATTTTAAACTGAATGAACGAACCGATAAGCAATACATATTTAAAGAAGTGAAAAATAATAGCCGGAAAAAACTGACAATTAAGCTTTGCATTTCTTATGAATTAATGCATCAGCCGTATTCGTTCTTCTTCCAGGTCAATCTGCAACAGATGTTTCCGGATGGTATGCTCATCATAGTGGTGGTTTTTCTCACTGTTCTTCGCGATAAGCCACCGTCGCTGCTCATTTAAAATCTCAAGATAAACCTTCCTGATCTCCTTAGATATCCTGATATCTTCAGTTGCTCCTGTCTTTCCCCGCCATTTTTCATGAACCTGCTGAAGAAAAGGACTTTTCCGGAATACTTCTTCATAATTATCTGCGATGTGTCCGAGCGTGAATTTCGCCATTTCTCTTTTCAGCAGTTCATTCACTTTGTCATCAGGAATATGATCATCAAAAGAGGATATATTTATTTTTTTAATTAAGTAAGGAAGCGTCAGTCCCTGCACCAGCAGAGTAGTCAGGATCACAATAAAAGTGATGAATAAAATCAGGTTTCGCTGAGGAAAAGCGGGACCTCCTGCATAAATCTGTGTGGGAATAGATAGGGCTGCCGCCAGAGAAACTACCCCTCGCATTCCGGTCCAGCCAATGACAAGTGGTGCTTTAAATCCGGGATTTCTGCTATCCGCAACAGGAATATAATTCCGGGCGATAAGAGTGACAAGTACTGCGCCGTAAGCAGATAAAATTCTGACAACAATTAAAACTGCCGTTACCAGCAATCCGTATCCGATGGCAGAAGAAAGGCTCACGCCCTCTAAACCCGAAGTAATTTCGGGAAGATCAAGACCGATGAGTACGAACACCAGACCATTCAGTACAAAAGTGAGGCTTTCCCAGACATTCACTCCGCGTATGCGTGAGGAAGTACTTAAAAATGAATGCCTGTTATTCGACAATAGCAAACCTCCGCTTACTACCGCTAAAACTCCGGAACTGTGTACTCCTTCCGCAGCCATATACATGACATACGGGGCCACAATGGTCAGGATGGTATCCATATTGGCATCTGTAGGAAGATATTTCTGACCTTTCATAAACAGCCATCCTATCAGAAGGCCAATCCCGACTCCGCCGATGACCATCCATGAAAAACTAAATGCCGCTTCATACCAGATAAACTGTCCGGTAGCCACTGCAATCATGGCAAATCTGAAAATAATCAGAGAGGATGCATCATTTAACAAACTTTCTCCCTCCAAAATGGAAGACATGCTTTTGGGAACTTTCACAAACTTTAAAATGGCGTTTGCGCTTACCGCATCCGGAGGAGAAACGATACCGCCTAACAGAAACCCGAGCGCAAGAGAAAATCCGGGGATAAAATAATTGGCTACCACAGCTACGGAAACCGCTGTGAGAAAGACGACCACAAAAGCAAAACTTCCTACAATACGCCGCCACTTCCACAACTCTTTCCATGAGATCGCCCAGGCGGCTTCATAGAGTAAAGGCGGCAGAAATATGATAAAAATAAGCTCCGGGTCTATCCGGACGACAGGAATTCCGGGAATAAAACTTATCAGTAATCCTGCCAGTACAAGCAAGACCGGATATGCCACCTTAATTTTATCAGCCAGCATGATGAGCAGGATAATGGCAACAATGAGTGATAAGTAGAAAGGAAAATTTTCAATCATATTGTGTAAAAATTTTGAAAGTACAATGATAAGAATTTTGATTTGTACAATCAAGCAGTTGTATGAGTTTGCGGTGATGTAATACTTTGACAAGATGATCGCTTACTGTAACATCTGGAGTAATGATCTGCGGTTTATGTCTGATAATAATTTTATGGGATATGATGATCTGTCATGAAACTAATTCATACCCTATCTCAACAATTGAAAAAATAAATACTCGAAAGTACCACACCCAATACTGCAAAACAAACACCAAAACTCCCAAGCACGGGAATTTTAATATATATTTTATTAAAAATATTTATGTATTTTAAAAATCAACACAATAATTAACATAACAGTTAAATTTATTTATGCGTAAGGCATAGTATTTGCAAGTGTTCAATTATCAATCACTCTTTACATTAATAACCTTAACACAAGATATTATGAACGTTGCCGATCTAAAGATTAAAAATTTAGTGGAATATAAAAATCAGATTTTTACCATTACTGAAATATTCCAGAATAATGAAAAAGATTATTTTGTTAAAATCGAAAATGACATCCACAGTGTTTCTGTACCTGCAGGAGCCATCACCCCAATACAGATCACAGAAGAATGGCTCGAAAAATTTGGTTTTTCAAGAACTTACAGCTCAGAACAGAGAATCCGTTATGAGAGACCTGAAAATTTCATCAAGTATGATATTGATTTGAGTTCAAGAAAAATTGTCGAAGGATTAAAAATTTACGGTAATTCAATACGATGCAAATACATCCATGAATTTCAGAATATTTTTTCATGCCTGTTCGGCAAAGAGCCGGTACCTGCCCATTACGGGTTGGTGAATGCTGAATCTTAGCGACATAACTACAATATAAGTATTTTTTCCGAGGCTGTCATTTTTGACAGTCTTTTTTTGCGTGCCACCCTATCCCATCATTTCCATAGTAACCTGATAGTATTACTCAATAAGCAGTAAAAACAGTATGATTTAATCAATTTAATATTACGCAATCGGTTGAATTAAAAATTAATTCAACATAAATTGATTTAATATGAAAAATTATTAATACATTCGTTTATCAATTTAAAAAAATACAATCACGTATATCATTAAACAACTAATAAGAATATCATGCACTAGTTATTAACCTCATCCATTAACAAAATTAATTTACTATGAAAATCAACATTAAAATGATGCTGTCTACAGCAGTATTCAGCGCAGCATTAGCCTTATCAGGCTGCAGCTCCGAAGATTTAAAAACTGAGATAGCCGGATCTTCCACAGATGCAGGCAATGAAGCTGCCGGAGATATTATTCCCCTGGGCAATTGTCTCGCACCGGGCTGGGCTTCACAGAATGGCGGGACTACAGGAGGCGGAACTTCTGCAGAAACTACGGTTACCACGTACATCCAACTGAAAGCAGCACTTGAAAATACTGCTGTAAAGGTCATTAAAATATCCGGGACCATTACGATTACCACCCGACTCAGTCTGCAGGACCAGACAGGAAAAACCGTGTATGGAGCGAGTGGCGCCAAACTGGTTTCTACGGATCAGACCGCAAGTGGATCGGGAATTATTAATATCAAAAGATGCAATAACATCATTATCAGGAACCTGATTTTTGAAGGCCCGGGTGCGTATGATACGGACGGTTGGGATAACGCCATCCTCGATGACTGCAGAAATGTATGGATCGACCATTGTGAATTCAGGGATGGTGTTGACGGAAATTTTGACATTAAAAACAAGTCTGATTACATCACCGTGTCCTATACAAAATTCCACTACTTAAAAACGCCAAAACCCGGCGGATCGGGTGGAACGGATGACCATAGATTCTCCAATCTTATCGGCTCCAGCGACGGAGCTACTGCTGACGCCGGAAAATTAAATGTAACCTTTGTCCGTTGCTGGTGGGCACCGGGCTGCAGAGAACGTATGCCAAGGGTAAGATTTGGAAAAATTCATATCCTAAACAGCTATTTTAACAGCACTGTAAGCAATAAATGTATTGCTGCCGGAGTTCAGGCTAATATTCTTGTTGACAGAAATGTTTTTGAAAATGTAAAAGAGCCGGTAAACTTAATGAGCGGATATACTGCCGTTACCGTTACAGGGAACAGTTTTATCAATACCACCGGAAATACTTCAGGAAGCGGCACTGCTTTCACCCCGCCTTATTCAATTCCTGCGCTGTCTGTATCTTCTGTAAAGGCAGATGTCACGGCAAATGCAGGAGCAACCCTGGGAGGGAATATCTGTAATACCTTATAATTTTAAAATATACACCTATAGTGCATAATAGATTTCGGGCGAGACTTTGTCTCGCCCGAAATTTTTCATCTGATATTTAAGTAATCCTTAATAATTTTCAGTACCCCGAAATTATCATTGGTACAAGCTTCGAAGCTTGCCGCCTTCTTTACAGACGGATGTGCATTTTTCATGGCGTATGAATATTTGGAGTTTTCCAGCATCTCAATATCATTCATATAATCTCCAAAAGCCATGGTCTGCTGAGGGGTAATATCCAGGGCCTTCTGTAACTTTTCCAAAGCATTGCCTTTGTTGATGTTTTTATTCATAACATCCAGCCAGTACTGTCCGGATACCACAATCTCAAGACCATATTTTTCAAATTCTTTCAGGACCGGATATACATATTTTTCGGAGCCTTCAGGATGGTAAACGGCAACTTTGAATATACTGTCATCGACAGCCTGTGTAAGATCTTCCCGTCTTTCATTACTGGTATAAAACTGTGAGATATAATCGATAAAATCCTGATTACCGGTTTCCACGTAGGCCTTCTTTTTACCTGACAACACAAGGGCAGCTCCTGAAATACCCCGGACAGCCGTAATGATTTCATTCATATGCTTCTGTTCCAATTTATCGGCAAACAGCTCTTTATTCTTATAAATGACGTAGCCGCCGTTTTCAGCGATGAATGCCATTTCATTTTCTATTTCACCAAAATATTTTGTAATCCCCAGCATCTGCCTTCCACTGGCAGGAACAAATAAAATATTTCTTCTTTTCAGTTCTTCATAAATTTCAGGAAATTCCGGACTTACTTCGTGCGAAGAATTCAGAAAAGTTCCGTCCATATCAGTTACAATTAATTTAATATCTTCCATATACTGTTGTAAAAAATAAATCTGTCAGGAGATTTCAGGGATAAAACTACTGAATTCATTTTTAAATTTCAGTTTTACCATGGTTTTTTAATCTTTTTTATGACCGTTAAACCATATCACTTCTCCATTATTATTCTCAGACCGTTACCACTCAAAACCTATTCCATAAAATGATGAAACTCTTTTCTATACTGCGAAGGACTTTTATGAATATACTCCTTGAATGTTTTATTAAAATAGCTGAAATTATTAAAACCTGACTCAAAACAGACTTCTGTGATGCTCAGCGGCTTTTCTGCCAATAATTTTAACGAATGGGTAATCCGGTATTCGTTCACAAACTGAGTAAATGTCTTGTTGGTTATTTTTTTGAAATAACGACAGAAAGACGGTACCTTCATATTGGCCAGTTCAGCAATTTCTTCGAGGGTAATCTGTTCTCTAAAATGATCTTTTACATAATTAAAGATATGGTTGATCCTCTCATTATCTTCAACCTGGGTCTGAAGATAGTACTTACCGGCATTCAGAATCCTGTAATCCTGAGTGGATGCTAAGATATCCAGTATTTCCAAAAACCTGACGAGTCTTTGCAGTGAAGAAGATTCGTGCATTTCCACAACAAGTGTCCCAACGGTTTTCTTTACATTTTCACCAAAAACAATCCCTGCTTTTGACCTTTCCAGTAATTGGGCAATCCTATGCAACTCCGGCAGCTCCCAGACAAATTCTCCTAAAAAGTCAGGTTTAAACTGAATCACCATCTCATAGTCGTTATTCGTATTTTCATTGGTCATCCCGCAATGCGGAAGATTGCTTCCCATCATAACGAGATCTCCTTCTGTAAAATAAGAAATATTGCTCCCGATCTGCCTTTTTCCTGAACCTCCGCAGACAAATATCAGTTCGACCTCAGGATGATAATGCCATACATGAGATTTAATATTTTCATTCCTTAAGAACCTGAGACTCGTAAAGCTGCTTCCGATATTGGGCTTTACCGCTTCAAAGGCGGGATTAGAATGTTTCATAAGCTACTTTTATTAATCTGTGCAAAATTAACAATTAATATTAAATAAAATAATTTAAAGGTTAACATAGAACATAAATATGAAAATTGTATTGTAGACTACGAAGATCTTCTATTATACATTTGCAGTATAAAACTTATTATTATGAACGCATTGCTAAAATCTGCTTTTCTTATAGGATTCCTTTGTACATCAGCAAGCCTGATGAGTAAGGATAAAGATTTTTCTCTTTCTTTTAAAAATACGGAAGCAAAAACGATAAGTTTTGAAGTGCTGAATGCACAGAATATATCCCTGGTCATCTACAATGATACCTACGGAGAATTATTTTCTGAAAAACTGGAGAAAGAAAATAATGTCACAAAATCATATGACCTGAAAGACCTGAATTCAGGGACGTATTATCTGGTGGCAGAATCTGACCAGAAAATAGAGAAATATAAAATAAATATAAGCAATACCAATACGGTAGAGATCGAAAAAACTCCTTTTGCCGAAATTTTTAAACCTGAATACACCATTGCAGGGAATAAGGCAAAACTTCATCTTTCAGGTCTTAAAAACAGCGCAACGATTTCAGTGTCCGACTTTTCAGGAAATGTTTATTACAGTGCTACTAAAACAGCTGCAGACGGAGCGCTCGAGATGACTTTTGATCTTAATCCCAAAACATCCGACAGATATGTTATCACCGTTGAGGAAATGGGTAATGTCTTCAATAAAATAGTTACTCTTAACTAAAACTAAGAGATTCATATATTTCCGTATTATATCGGAGTTAAAATTTTACGTACAGTTAGTACTGAGGCAACTTTTCTTTTTTAAATCACGAAGAATGAGTTGCCTCAGTTTTTTTTGAATCCGGTTAGTTGACAGATCTGTACATTTAAAAATGTCGCGCGGATTTTTGCATATGGCGCAGATGATTGATCTTTTGGTGTGCGTTGATTAAAGATTATTAGGGATTTTTAAGTGTAGTGGAACTCCGGTCCGGGGTGGATTATATTATTTCGTTAAGATGCTTGGTCCACCTGGAGTATGCTTCTAAATAGAGTTCTCTGTTTTCGCGTTCAGGCTCGATGACAGCTATTTTTTCAAGGGACGAAAAAGCTTCTTCAGAATCTGCATAATATCCTATTCCCATTCCTGCGGCCCGTGCCGCGCCTACTGCTCCGTCCGTATCGTAAAGCTCAATCACCGCATTGCTGACACTGGCAAGCGACTGGCGAAAAACAGGACTCAAAAACATATTGGTATTTCCTGCGCGGATCACCTGAATATCCATACCGATATCCCGCATGATATTCATTCCGTATTCATAAGAGAATACAATTCCCTCCTGCGCAGCACGCAGAATATCTCCTTTTGAGTGAATATTGAAATTGATGCCGTGGATCGAACAGCTGGTATCTTTATTTTCCAGAACTCTTTCTGCCCCGTTTCCGAATGGGATAATGCTCAAACCTTTCGAGCCTATTGGAGAAAGGGAAGCCAGATCATTCATATCTCCGTAAGATAACAGTGACGTTGCCAGATTATGCTTCATCCACGAGTTTAAAATTCCTGTTCCGTTGATGCAGAGTAAAACACCTAGCCGGGTTTCCTCCGGGGTATGATTTACATGAGCAAATGTGTTTACTCTTGATAATGGGTCATATTCAAGCTGATCCAGAATTCCGTATACCACTCCTGATGTTCCTGCTGTAGAGGCAATTTCGCCTGGATTAAACACATTTAATGACAGTGCATTATTCGGCTGATCACCTGCTCTGTAAGAAATGGGTGTTCCTTCTTTTAACCCTAATTCGTGTGACGTCCTGGCAGAAACCGTGGCCTGGATTCCGAAAGTAGGAATGATGTCAGGAAAAAAACTTTTGGGTATTCCGTAATAATTAATAATGTCTTCAGAGATACCGTTATTTTTAAAATCCCAGAAAATTCCTTCAGACAGGCCTTCGATGGTGATTCCGATCTCACCCGAAAGTTTCATCGCGATATAATCTCCCGGAAGCATTATTTTATCGATTTTATCGAAAATCTCAGGTTCATTTTCCTTTACCCAGGCAAGTTTTGAAGCCGTGAAATTACCCGGTGAGTTTAAAAGGTGTGATAAACATTTTTCTTCCCCGATTTCCCTGAAAGCTTTTTCACCATACGGAACAGCACGGCTGTCACACCAGATAATCGCAGGTCTCAGCAGGTTCTGATTTTTATCTGTCAGAATCAGTCCGTGCATCTGCCACGTGATTCCGATTGCTTTAATGTCATCCGGATGAATTCCGGATTTTTGAATCACCGCTTCGTGTGCCAGCTTAAGATGGGTCCACCAGTCTTCCGGATTCTGTTCTGCCCAACCGGGACTCACGGCAGTGATTTTCATCTCTTTTTTCGGTGAAAAGTCCGATGCAATGATCTTTCCACTGGAGGCCTCAATGAGACATACTTTTACGGAAGAACTGCCGATGTCATATCCAAGTAGGTACATAGTTAATACGGTATTATTTTATTAGTTTAGTATTGTTTTTCTTAAAAATTTTAGCATCAAAGCGGTAATATCTGGCTGCGCGATGCGAAACATTGGTTTGTGTTTCTTCCAGCGGGATAATATAGCTGAAGGATGAAATCTTCTTGTGAAAGTTTTTGATATCGATTCTTTTTTTACTTAAAGCATTGTACAGCTGATATAATTGTCTTATCGTAAATCTTTTTGGCAGGAGTTCAAAAATAATGGAGAAGTCAGATTCTATCCATTTTCTGATCTCACTTAAAGATTCGCTGATAATTTTATTATGATCAAACGGAAGCAACGGAACCTCATCGATCGGATACCAGTCTACTGTATCGTATTTCGTACAGTTGATCTTGTGATCAATTTTACATAGAGAAAGATAAGCGACGGTAATGATCCTGTCAATATGCTGTTTATATTCCTTTTCCATCCATTTCATATCATCCTTACTGCTGGCCCGTAAAGGGTCTGCAAAGCATTTGAACTGCTTAAGAATCATTTTTTTAATGCCTGTAAGCTCATGAAGTACCCTTTGCGCCGCATCATCTACATCTTCATCACTGAGTATTAAACTGCCCGGCAGTCTTCTTTGGCGTTCCGTAGGAACATCGTCCAGGTAACGCTGCACCAGCAATATGTTGAGTCTGTTTTCATGGTCAAAGCCAAAAACGACACAATCGACGGAAACATAAGTATGAATAAAATCCGGAACCATTGTATTTTAATATTTACGTGATCTAGCAAATATAAAAAATCGACTGAATAAAAAAAATAAAACTATAATGATCCGCTGCTTATCAACAGTTTACATATCTATTTATGATGATAAGAATACCCTATTGCATATGATAAGCTTATCATTAAAATTATGATATACAGGATAGAAATATTTAAGAAAGAGATCTTTAAGAAAATAAAAATTATATAAAAATTAAAATATTTTTTTGAATTAAAATATGATAAGAAAACCTTACAAATTATTTTATCAATCATCTCTAAAAGTTTCATTTCAGGGATAAAAACCGGGTTGATTAATAAATAAAATCACCAATTTTATCGCTAAGACTGTAGTTTTACCCGATAGATAAGAATTAATGAAAATCAAGAAATATAATTCATGCAACGATTATTTTACGCTCTCTGTCATGAAAAGAACCCTGCGACTCTTAAGAATGTTTTTGCAAAATCAGTTCATGGATAATTTTTTATTAATGGTAAACAAAAAACTCCGGAAACTGATCCGGAGCTGATTTTTATTGCAATTCTTCCAGTACTTCTTCATGATCTACCGGGTCTGCCACTTCCTGATAGTGTTCCCATTCGGCTTCACGCTGTTTATCGGTCCGCATCTCTTCTTCCAGTTTCAGGGTCTCATTATACTGCCTTGCTTCTGCCACCATAGTCCATTTGCAGCTGATATCCATTGAGTCCAGATAGGCCCTGACATCATTTAAGCCGAGCTTAAAAAATTCTTTTCTGGGATTGCATTTATTTACCTGTTTCTTTAAAAACTGTTTATGGATCTGCCTTTCCAGAGCAGGCGCATCTTCGGAATAGATCATTGCATGAACATCAAATTCAAAAGGCACACTTGCGTCTCCCAATTCCCGGACACGGTCCAACGGATCCAGACGTCTGGTCATTCCTATTTTATATACATTTTCTCCAAAAGAACCGATGTTCGAAATAACATACACATTACCCGTCTTGGTCTGCTGGGCCATAGAAACGGCACGCTGGTTCTTTTCCTCCGTCTGTTCAAGCTTATTTTGCAGTTCTTCCAGTTTCTGTTGGAAAAGTAACTTTTGTTCCTCATTAGCCCTGGCCACCTGGGATTCTGCCTTTTCAATTAATCTTTTTAAAGTCTGCTCTTCTTTTTCGGCTTCCTTCATTGCCTTTTCGAACTCTTTTCTGGCTTTTTCCTCTTCCCTGATCTGCTCTCTTATCTGTCGCTGTTCTTCCTGCTCCTGAGCTTTCAGTTCCTGCGCTATGACCGCCCATTTCAGTTCTTCGAGTCTCGCCTGGTGATATACATCGGATATCCGCGCATTTCTGAAAGCCTTGCCATTGAAATTAACCAACCGGAAGGCATCTTCCATTTTTTGTTTTAAAATTCCGAAATTGTCTTTTTTAACCGTAGACAGAATAGAATCAATTTTACCGTTGTAAGCATCAATCACAAAATCCACCGCCGTAATTCTCCTTTCATCATCCATATATTCACAGATTCCGGCCTGTCTGCTGATGATCATCATTTTATTATTCTGACGAAGTTTCTTAAGATTCTCGCCGGCCTCCTTATGACTGAAATCTTCGGCCAGTTTATCCAATAAGGTATAGCTCGGAACAAGGTATTCGTTGCCATATCCCTTGATCACATTTTGCATGGCTTTTATTCTCTCTGCCATTTCACCGGCCTCACGTATGCTTCTGTAGGCATCTCCGGCAATATTTTCGGCGTTATTTTCTGCATTTTGTATAATCCGTTTTGCTTCTTTTACTGCGTTTTCGTACAGTAACTCAATTTCGCGCTGCTTTTTCTCGGTATACTCACGGCTCATTCTGCGGGATTCTTTAGACTGTTCTTTTGCACCGGCAAGCTCAAGTTCTGCCTTTTCGGTGAGTTTCAGGCTTTGTCTCTGCGCTTTTTGGAGAAGATACTCACACTCTACCTTTACATCAATAATATCCTGGTATTTTTGCAATTCGGTATTTTTATCTTTCAGTGCTGCCATTTGGCTATCCAGCGATCTTTTATCCATCTGGAGATTGGAGACTTCACTTCTTAAGCGTTGATTTTTATCACTCAGGGATCTTCTGTCCGAATGTAAGGTAAGGTTTTCAGAATTCAGTCTTCCTATTTCCTGATTCAGACCGGTGATCTGAACGTCCTTCTGAACCAGGTTTTTCTTTAATTTGCTGATCTTGGTGAATGCAAAGATGACAAGACCAATCAGTACAATGATTAATACAGTTTCCATAGTTTTACAATTAGTTTTCGGATGCGAAATTATGCAATATTATTTAAAACAGGACGTTCTTCCTTACGGAAAACCGTAAATAATCTATTAGTTAGCTTTTCTTCAGTATTCTGCTTGAAATTTTAAAATAACAGAATTTGCGTGAAAATAGTTTGCATGTCATCCTGTCTCAATAACGGAACAGATTCCGGGAAAATGTCTATTGATAAATCACCGGACTTTAAAGCGTTCAGAATCGGTCCAATTTGAAAAGGTTGTCAGGATCTCTGCTGATCGATTTTTATATTGAAACAGCAGCAAAATTCTTCCGTTCTTTACCATACATTATCGATCCTTACTGCTGACTTTTATTCTGGTAATTCAGGAGGCGTAATCCTTTGGGTTCTCGTCGATAAAGTTCCCAAAAAAGCTTCCAGCTGGGAAATTTCTTCGTCTGTAAGATCCAACAGCCTCAATATCTGAGATTTTTCCGAATGCAGTGTTACGCCTTGGTACACGGTGGATTTCTTTTGCGGCGGCTCCGGATTTCCCTTATTGTAAAAATGGATGACATCTGCAAGCGGCATGAAGGATCCGTTGTGCATCCATGGTCCTGTTCTCGTCACTTCTCTGAGGCTGGGTACCCGAAACTTTCCGGCATCTTCAGGTTTATTTGTTACCAGATATCTTCCTAAATCTTCATGTTTTGATCCTAGCAGAGCCGTTCCTATATTTTCGAACCTGTTATTGGAAAAATATCCTGAATTATGACAGTTGATACAATTGGCTTTGGTCCGGAAAAGATGGAGACCCATTACTTCGTTATCGGAAAAAGCATCTGTTTTCCCGTCAATAAACAGATCAAATCTGCTTGGAGGACTTTTCACCGTTCTTTCGAAGGTGGCAATTGCTTTGGCAATCCTGTCCTTGGTCACGGTTTTATCTCCGAAAGCTTTTACAAATAACAGTTCGTAACCTTTGATTTTGGCAATTTTTCCGGCGGCAATATCGATATGCCCGCTCATTTCCTTTTTATCCTGAATCGGCATCTGGGCCTGCTCTTCCAGAGATCCGGCGCGTCCGTCCCAGAACAGAGATTGGGCGTAGGCAATGTTCAGGATGCTCATGGCATTTCTTGTTCCCAGCTGCCGGTCGTGACCGAAGGATAAAGTTCTGTTGTCACACCACGCCAACTCAGGATCATGGCATGAAGCGCAGGCAATCTGATTGGAACCCGACAGGCGGGGATCATAGAACAATGTTTTTCCCAAAAATGATTTATCAGCAGAATAAGGATTATCGGCAGGAAACGGTACTTCCGGGAGATGCCCGATCTCAGAAAAATAGGGCTTTGCTTCTTCGTCCAATAAAGGTGCCGGCCATTGCGAAGAATCTCCGGAAGAATAAATCTTCCTCAGCTTTGCAATAAAAGAGGTTTTCTGATTGATCTCTCTCTGAACCTTACTGCTGAAGCAATTGTTCAAAAGGGATACGGTGAGAAATAAAATTAAAATCCAGCTTAAAGCATTCTTCATTTCCGGCGAATTTCAGCAAAAATAAGTATTACATTTAAAATATTCTAAAAAACCTCCTGAAATATAAACAGGCGGTGATAAGGTCAGTACCCGGGATTCTGTACGATATTACTGTTTACATTCGTGGCCGCCTGGGGAATGGGTGCTGCGAATTTATTGTTCGGATAGGTGGGATTGCAGTTGCCCGAAAGGCACCCGTTGTTTCTTACAATATTTTTATGATTTCTCATCAGATCAAAAAAGTACTGATTCTCAAAGGCAAATTCCTTTCTTTTTTCTTCCAGAAGGATATCCTGCGAAACAGAGGATAATGAGGCAAGCCCTGCCCTGTTTCTGATTGTATTGATATCATTCAGTGCCTTTGCAGAGTTTCCTAAATGCAGGGCCGACTCGGCACGGATAAAATACAACAGGGACAGCCGGTATATTAAATTTGAGGTTGTTCCGTTATGTTTTTTTGTAAAACGGTACGGAGGATTTACAGAACTGCCGGCCGTTTTTAAAGTATAGGTATCGAAAAGTTTTTTTCTGAGATCATTTTCTGAGTACAGATTATAAATATCATCAGAGGCAACATACGCAGGCCAGGTCTGTGTACTGGTCGTCGATACGACATAGGTATAGATTTTCGAAAGAGGAGAATCATTATCATCCGTATTGGCAAGTTCCCAGATCGACTCAGCAGTTCCCCAATTGCTGACAAGCTGGTTTTGGGCAGTAAGCGGGATCCCTGAATGATCAATAACATCGGTGCTGTATTCAAAGGCTTTTTGCCAGTCATTTTTATATAAGGCGATTTCCGCGGCGATGGTTTTTACGGCAGCAGGACTGATGAAATTTTTGGTGTTCCCCGCCGGAATGGCATGGCCGGACTGAATTAAAGCTAAGGCCTCATCAATATCTTTCTGAAGTAAAGTAAAGGTTTCAGCAGCTGTTTTTCTTGCGGGATAATCGATCCCGACTTTCAGGGGTGCCGTATTGTACACAATTCCCGGATGAGAGGCATCAGGAGTGAAAGTGTAATTCTGGGCATAATATTTACAAAGCTGGAAGTGGGCAAACGCCCGTATCGCCAATGCTTCTGCTTTTATCTCACTTATTTCTTCCATTGTGGCGTCAGGAAGAGCATCAGCATATTGTAAAATTAAATTTACATTATTAATGAGTTGGTAATTTCCTGTATAGAACGTTGCAATATTGCTGCCTGTCTGAAGATCGTCGAAATTATAAACTGCCCTTATCTTCGCGGGGATACTCACAACGCCCGTGCTAGAAGGTGAAAATTTAATATTTCCGGCTAGCAGATCTCCGTAAGGATAGGTAAGTTCTGAATGGTAAGTGCTTCTCAACTGATAATAGGCTCCGTTCAAAGCCTGCAGCATCCCTGTTTTATGGGAAAGCTGATCTGTAATCGAAATTTGCTCTATAGGTTCATTGGTCAGAAAATCACGGCATGACGTGGCTGAAACCAGCAAAAAAGAGGCGAATATTATTTTTTTCATGATGTTACGATTTAAAAGTTGAATTTAAAGCCAAAGCTGAAGGTTCTCATTTCAGGATATAAATACCTGAATTCCCTGATCCCGTTTCTTCCGGCGGGAGATTTTTCCTTATACCAGTATAAGACGTTGGTGCAGTCCGCAAAAATACTGGCACTTTTCACAAAGCTGTTTTTAATCTTGTGTAATGGGAGCTGATAATTCAGATTGATATTCTGAAGCTTTACGTGTGTATTATCATAAAGATGCTTTGTGCTGTTGGCAATAATTTTGGCGTTGCTTTTAGGAATATGATTGACAGCAGATGCATCACCCGTACCTGTCCAGTAATCCAAAGCATTGACGCTCATATTTCTGTTGGAAAGAATATTATACTGATCGATAAGTTCTCCGGCGACCAGCACGTCGCCACCCAGCTCAAAATTAATAAGAAAGGAAAGGCTGAGATTTTTGTAGCGTATGCTGTTGCTTAGTCCTCCGATTGCCTTAGGTTGCGAATCACCGATAATGGTATACGTAGAAGCATTGGCCGTAAATTGATTGGCATCGGTAGGAACGTCGTTGACCATGAAAATATCCTGTCCGTTTTCCGCATTAATTCCCAGCCACTGATATCCCCAGATGGCAGAAGTTGGGGCTCCTATTTTCTGGGCCCTGGCTATGGCTGCTGTAGAAAATTTATCTTCCAGACCCAGAAGATCGGTAACTTTATTTTTTACCGTAGAGATATTAAAGCTTGTTATCCATTTAAAATTTGGTTTTGTCATCCAATTTCCTCTCATTGATATTTCAATCCCCTGATTATACATGGCCGCACCGTTGATCTCAGCAGATCCGTAGCCGGTTTCCACGGGAACTTCCCGGCTTACAATCATATCAGAAACCGTATTCCGGTAGGCTTCTATGGTAAATTCAAGTTTTTTAAACAGGGCAAAGTCAAGTCCCAGATTCAATTTTTCATTTTTCTCCCACGAAAGCATACGGTTAGGCGGTGAAGAAGATTCCGGATAGGCATAGTCAAAATCATAAGTAAATCCGCTTTGAAAATAGGTGTATATGCCGGATGAACGATAACTTCCGATTCTGGAATTACCGGTGATTCCCCAGGATGCCCGCAGCCTCAAAAAGCTTAAAACAGAATTTTTTTTCAGGAAGTTTTCCTGGGAAATAAGCCAGGATGCTCCTATTCCTCCGTTTACCGCAGCATTGGTATCAGGGCCAAAGGCCGAACTTTCATCCCGTCTTATGCTTCCCGATAGGAAATATTTTTTGTGGTAATCATAATTCAGCTGGGAAAAAAAACTTCGTCCGTTATCCTGTAATGTAAGGCTTTTATACGTGTAATTGCTTCCTCTCCATGGCTGCTGGTATTCGGCATAATTTTCGAAATTCGTCCCGCTTTCTGATTCTTTAAAATCTTTGTTCTGTCTCAGCTCCATTCCGATTAATGCATCAAGGTGATGTTTCTCCCCAAAGTTTTTTTCATACATCAGGTGCGAGCTCCAGTTCCATTTTTGTCCGTCTGAGGCGTTCAGCCTGCTTCTTCCCAAAATATTATTGGCGATTCCGCTTTGGTTAAGACCTGACCTAAAGTCTATATTTTCTTTTTTAGAAAGGTCAGCTCCAAATAAGCTGCTTATTTTCAAGCCTTTGATAATTTCATAGCTTACATTCAAACTTGAAATCAGAGAATTGTTTTTTACATTGACCCGATTTTGGTTTGCTGCAGCCAAAGGGTTCGGAATACCATTATTTCCTGATAATGCATAATTGCCATTCTCATCATAAGCCGCCCTGTCCGGTGCGAGAATAAAATTAAAATAGGTATTTGGCTGTATTTTACTGAAATTGTTATAAGCAGCATACAGATTGATCTGCCATTTTTTATTATTAAACCCGACTGAAGCATCAATTTCTTTTTTTTCCAGTGAATTCATGATCTTCGATTCATTATTGTTGGAATAGTCCAGACCTACACGATAGGTGAGATATTTTCCTCCTCCGCTGGCCGTAAAATTAGTGCGGAAGAAGTCTCCGTTTCCGTTCATCAGTTCAAACCAGTCCACATCCACTCCATTCCAGTCTGTTCCCGATCCTGGTTTGTTATTATTCTGGAAATCTTTATACAGCCGGGCATACTGCTGACCGCTTAAATATTTGATTTTATTGATGCTTTGTGAAATCCCGTACTGACTCATCAGCGAAAACTGAGGCTTTCCTTTCTTCCCTTTTTTTGTGGTAATGAGGATCACGCCGTTGGCTGATTCTGCCCCGTAAAGAGCAACAGCTGCTGCATCTTTAAGAATGCTGATACTCTCAATATTATCAGAATTGAATCTCGCGAGCGGATTAATATTCACTTCGGCTGTACTCGCGCCATCAAAACCGGCCACATCAAAGGGATTATCCTCTCTCATAATGACTCCGTCTACGACAATCAGCGGCTGTGTAGAAGTTCCAAGCCTCCCGTTAAGAGGTGCCAGCGAACCCAGTCCCCTGATATTAATACTCACCGGTTTTCCCAGTTCCGTGTTATTGACAATCTGAACTCCGGGCGCCAGTCCGGCAATCATTTTATCGATACTTTCAAATGGCTGGCTGGCACTGATATCTTTATCGGTGAGGGTTACCATGGAACCTACAACTTCTTCTTTCAGTTTTTTAGTGCCGTATGAGGAAGTGATGACCACTTCTTCAATCGATTGCACTTCTAAAGAATCTTTTTTTCCGGATGAGGTCTGAGCATGAATACCTACAGCTCCACAAACCATCAGAATGCTTGCAGCGAATTTCTTCATTGATCGGATTATAAATTTTGGATAGACTTAATTTAAGATTGGTAACTTCTGACGGAAAAAGAATCCTATAGGATAGATAAAATAACAACTGTCGAAACTGACGATCTGCCTCATGAAAACCTCTTTAATTAGAATTAATAAAAATAATGGCAAAAATAGTCATTATAATTTATTTATGCCGGTTCTGATCAGATAAAAATGGGAACTATTCAAAAGATTCCCGTTAAGGATTAATCCGGATAAAATCAAATTCATGATTTCAATCATAATTTTAGCCTTTTCAAACCAGTACTTTTATGTAAATCCTGATCATGATGAGAGCAAAACAGATTCCCGGCGTTCCCGAACAAGTGAAAGGAAGCTTTCATGACACTGAAAGCCAGCAGCATTTCGACGATCCGTTAACGGCCAGACAACATTTTGAGGTCTTAAAGGAAAGATTTTTTTCAATTAACCGATGGAACACCATCTGTGGTAAAAAACTTGCTGATTTCAGGCTTTATGATTCGTATGGCCAGCCGGTAGACCGAGTTCCCAGGACAGGCGATTTTATCAGAATAGACATTCCCGGTCCGGGCAATACTGAAGCAAAGGGATTTGATTGGGTTAAAATTACCGATATCCTTCAGGAAAAAGATGAGCAGTCGGAAAGAATACTCATTATTTGCAACCCTTCCCCGTCACCTCAGAATGACAGCTCACGCATTGCCCATTTCTATTCTTCGGAAGCGACTTCAACTTTTTTAATTTCCTGTCAGGCAAATACTTTAGAAACGGCTGTCTATGGAAGAAATGAAAGCCCAAATCTTAAAACTACTTTCATCAATACATTGAGAAGTTTACTAATTGCGCTCGGAGGAATGTGTGGTTTCTCCAAAATTCAGTGGAAAAGTCTCACTGACGGGCTACTGAACTTCAAATAATTTTTCCGCATATTTTAAGAGTAATTCATACGGCAGTAATGAGATTATTTCAGCATGTCCTTAATTAATTCAATCCGGAACCGGATTGATCGGAAAACTTCATCATTAAACAATCCAAAATCCGGAAGGCAGCTGTTTTTTATTTTAAAACCCCTTCAGATCAAAGATTTGAAGGGGTTTATTATTATTTTTCAACCTGAGGAATTTCTATTTCCAAGAGCATCATTTTATATTTCTGAAGCTGAGCGTTAACTGTACCTGATTCTTTTTTGAAAAAAACTGAACCAGTAAACAGGTCTTCGTAATACTGAATTCCTTTAAGAAGATTTTCTTTAAATGTATTCCACTTTTTATGTTGTGATTGGTTAATGGGGTCCGAAAAATCCGAAATCTCCTTTTTAAAATGCGCCACATACATTTTAAGCTCATTGATAAACATATGAGGACGGTTATTTTCGGGCAGAATGTTTGTCTTACCATAAATATGTTTCACCATCTGAGAAAGAGAAACTTCCTTATCAAAAAAAGCGAGGTTAGGCCCCGGACAAATGACAACGCCCTGTTTTTCACCTTTTATTTCCAGATCCTGTTCCATATAGGCTGCGTTCACAAGACCCACGCACAGACAGGCTTTTTCAGTAATCAATTCTTTCTTTTTTTCGAACTGTTCAGGAGTGAGAAGGTCTTTTTCGGATTCCAGCTGTTCAAGTTTGATATCCTGATATTTTCTGGATGCCGTACAGATGCCTTCCGGTGAAAATTCTTTATTCAGTGCCAGCAGTTTTTTAGGACATGAGCTGCCATAACGGCTCTTAAGATTGCTTTTTTTTCTTAAAATTTCGTTTGAAGTTCCTCTTACGGTATTAAAAGGAACGCCCAGCGGAGAAATATTGCTTAAATAAAAATCTTTTTCTCCGGACTGTACCAGCAATTTCCGCGTTTCGTCATCTACTGAAGTCGCTTCGGGAACCAGCAGAAACGGAGATCCCCAGCCCACACTGTCTACGGAATAATTTTTTAAAAGAAACTCATGTTCTTCGGAGGTTCCTACCCCTCCCTGTACCGTAATTTTCATTTCAGGAGGCTCTTCCACAGACCGTTTCCCTTTCTGTTGCAAAGCATGAGTCATCAGCCCATAGGCAGACCGAATCAATTCATCTTTTTTAAGCTTAAACTCTTCCAGGATAGGTCCCAGCAAAAGTCCTTCGGTGGCAAAAGCATGTCCGCCGCAATTTAAACCCGACTCGATCCTGTATTCGGAAACCCAGAGTCCTTTTTTGGCCAGAAAATTCCCCTGGATCATGGCCGACCGGAAATCGCTGACCTTCAGAATGAGTTTCTTTTTTAATGTTCCGTTTTCATCAGGAAAAAAATCATCAAACTCTTCGATATAGCTGTACAGGCGTGGATTCATCCCGGCAGAAAGAACCAGGGAAGAAGACAGCTTACTGTTTGCAAATCCGCGTAAAGAGGCATGTGCGTCATTAAAAATAACAGGCAACTGCTCTTCTTTTTTAAAGTTGTCTTTGTCTACCTTCGTCATTATATTGACATCTATACTTCCTGCAGTCAGATTTTTTTCAATAAAATGTTTTATGGAAGCGGTAAAATTTTCCTTCTGATTCAAAAGATTCTGGAATCCGTTTTTCAGCTCGGAAGTATTGGGAAGCATGTCTACAAAATCCTGGAGAGCCGCTTTATTTCTTGCAATCTCCTGTTTGAAGGCTTCAAATTTTTCATGGACAATATCGTCTACCATATTCAGGTAGGCGGTGATTCTTTTGGCGCGATAATCATCTGCTTTTGTCGAAATACTTTCATAGTTCAAATTAAATTTTTTACTGTAAAAGTTTTTCATTTTCTCTACAATCTCATCATCAATTATAGAGACAACGGAAGATATTCCGTATTGTGCCACACGGATAGGACTGTCTATCGTATAAGCTAATCCCATTACAGGAATGTGGAAATTGTGCAAAGGTCTTTTTATCATTTTTAATATTTAATTAAAATAATTGTTCCTTCTAAATTCCCATCAACTAAAATTCACTGCTGCAAAAATATGAGTTTAAAATTAACTATGTGTCAAATAATAATGATTTTATTCAAAGTATGCTTAAAATCATTCATTTAAATTTAAAAATTCTTTTAAGATAAAACAATTTTGCATATGAACTGTAAATATTTCTTGAGAAACCTGTAATTACTGTTTTATAATTGTTATATTTACCGAATTATTCAGTCTGCTCAACATAAAAGACTGAAAATCAAAGTTTAGATGACAAGCAAAATTACAGGTGTAGGAAACTGCATCCCTTCAGAGACTATTCCCAACGTATTTTTTGATAAACACTTATTCTTAAATCAAGAAGGGATCGCATTAAAAGAAAACAATGCTTCAATTACCAACAAATTACAGAAAATCACAGGTATTGAAGAACGGAGATATGCCAGTACCAATCAGGTAACTTCAGATTTGGGATTTATTGCCGCTCAGGCAGCTATCGATCATTCGGGAATTGATCCTGAAACTTTGGATTACATCATATTTGCTCATAATTTCGGGGATATCCGTTTTGGCACCGTACAGTCTGATGCCGTTCCGAGTCTTGCTTCCAGAGTAAAGCATCTTTTAAAAATCAGGAACAATTTCTGTGTTGCTTACGATGTATTATTCGGCTGTCCGGGATGGATCGAGGGCGTGATACAGGCTAATGCCTTTATCAAATCGGGAATTGCAAAAAAATGTCTTGTCATCGGTGCGGAAACGCTGTCCAGAGTAACAGACAGCCATGACAGAGACAGTATGATTTACGCAGACGGGGCTGGAGCCGTGATTTTGGAAGCTTCCGACGATGAGTCCGGCATCAAGGCGCATTTATCTGCTTCTCATACTTTTAAGGAGAAAGATTTCCTCTACTTTGGAAAATCGTACAATAATGAGAGTTGTCCGGATACGAAATATATTAAAATGGATGGCCGGAAAATATATGAGTTTGCATTGATCCATGTCCCTGAGGCGATGAAAAAATGCCTTGATAACAGTGGATACTCTATTGATCAGCTGAACAAAATTATCATTCACCAGGCCAATGAAAAAATGGATGAAGCTATTGTCGACAGATTTTATCAGCTTTATGACTATCCGGTGCCTGAGCATATTATGCCCATGGTCATCAATAAACTGGGAAACAGCAGTGTCGCCACCATCCCTACTCTTCTTACGATGATTCTAAAGGACGAACTTCCGCAACATCAGATCGAAAAAAATGATGTGGTTTTATTCGCTTCGGTGGGCGCAGGAATGAATATTAATGCCATCGTTTATCAATTTTAAAATATAAATTATAAAATTTTTATATTAAAAATAATTTTTCAAAAATAATAGGAAATCGACTCCTGACAGACCTGTCCGGGAGTTTTTCTGCTGTTTATATGATCTTAAAATCACTGCAATCAGAAGGAAATAAATATATTTTTGATAATCAATCAATTAAACTGGCTGTTATCCCGTTTATTTATCGTATATTTGCAGAGCATATATAAACAGGCCTCTGCCTTTGCTATTCTGTTACAGTTTAAAATCCCAATTTTTTCTTTCAGTTTTGCTCTTTCAGCTGCCCATTTCAAGCTTATACATGATATCAATGAAGATGAACAACGGCCCACTGAAATATCAGAATATAAACAGTAAATATAAAGTATGCCCCTTCCAAGAAAAGAAGGTGAAAATTAATTCATGACAGTATTATAAAAAAATCCTGTTTAGAAGAAAGATAGCTATTGCCAACGCCAACAATTTTATTCCGGACTGAATACTATTGTCTTAGTAAGCAAAGTAAATGATAAATGAAGAATCCCTGACTCTTGTTTAACATTTATAAAATACACCAATTTTAGATCCTACATTAGGGTTTAGTCCACAAAACCGGACATCCGGAATAATTTATAATGAATTTTAAAAATTTAAATTTAATAAATCCTATTATTCGTGCTGTTACAGAAACGGGGTATTCAAAGCCTACGGAAATACAGCATTCCGCGATTCCACATATCTTAATGAGAAGAGATATCTTAGGATGTGCACCCTCGGGTTCAGGAAAGACAGCAGCCTATGCAATGCCGGTCCTGCAGCTTTTGAAGAAAAACACGACCGAACATAAAGAAATAAGAACATTAATATTAACTTCAACCAGCGAAAGAGTCCTGCAGATTGAAGAAGATATTATGGTATACAGCAAATATTTACCTTTATCATTGCTTTCTATTACCGATGGAGCATCTACGGGAAGTCACCTGGCTGCCCTTAGAAAAAGAGTAGATATTTTGATCTCATCTCCGGAAAAATTACTAGATTTAGTCAATCAAAGACCTGTTGATCTTTCTAAAATCGAAATACTGATTCTGGATGAAACCGACCATATGCTTGATTTGAGGTTTGTAAGTGATTTAAAAGCGATCCTTGCACTGACTCCTAAAAAGAAACAGACCTTATTTTTCTCCACGGTAATGGAGGATCATATCAGAAAGTTTGCGGAAGGTATACTTAAAAACCCTGTAGAAATTACAGTAAGTCCAAAACAGCTAACAGATCAGGCCGATGAGCCGCCCGTTTATTTTGGTGAAAAAAAAAATGATCTGACTAGCGGTGCATTACAAGACTTGTCTATTTTGAGTACACCAAAACAAAATAAAACATTTCAATATATTAATTAAAAACAAATATAATTTATGGGGGATTCTTTCTCTAAAAAAGAAAATTTCAAGAAAAAAGTTCAAAAGCAAAAAGAAAAAGCAATAAGACGCGAAGAACGTAAAGAAAATAACAATAAAGGCAAAGATCTTACAGATATGTTTTTATACGTTGACGAATACGGAAGATTAACATCCACACCTCCTACGACAGACCGTGAGGAAATAAACCTGACGGAAATTCAGCTGGGAGCAGCTCCTATTGAGGAAGAAGAAGTGAGAAAATCAGGTATCGTTACGTTTTTCAGTGAAAAGGGTTATGGTTTTATTACAGAAGACAACACTAAAGAAAATGTGTTCTTCCATAATAACAATTGCAATGAACCCATAAAAAAAGGAAACAAAGTATCCTACGAAAAAGAAAAATCTCCAAAAGGTTTCTCTGCCGTAGATATACAGATCATAAAATAATTACAACAACAATTTTTAACAATAATTACAATGCAAGAAGGCACCGTAAAATTTTTTAACGAAACAAAAGGTTTCGGATTTATTTCTCCAACAGATGGAAGCAAAGATATCTTTGTACACTCTTCAGGATTAAGCACAAGAACAATTCGTGAAAACGATAAAGTAACTTTTGACGTTCAAGAAGGTAACAAAGGATTAAACGCAGTTAACGTAAAGTTAGCTTAATTAATCCTCACAACATAAATAAATAACAACTCGGAGCACAGCAATATTTATTCTGTATCTGAATATATTGTTCAAACGAACATTTGATTGTAAGTAACAATTATTTTTTATATTATGTTCATTTATCTCCTGCCTATGGCAGGAGATTTTTAGTTTCAAATAGTAAAAGTCGCTAAAAAACAGGCTGTCCAAATCCGGACAGCCTGTTTATTTTTAGTTTTATTTCAGTGTAATTCTAGATCGCTCCCATGACAAACATATTTTCCATAGTAGGAACTTCACTCCCCCCTGTTTTTCAAGAGTAATGGCAAATGCCTGAGCCTGCGGAATTTGGGCAAGCGCTGTTTTACTGTCCTTTTCTTCGGTATACATTCCGGCACTTACGGGTTTTCCGTCTGCGATCGCCCACAGCTGATACTGCATTCCTTCCGGAGCTTTAGGAAGTTCTTCAGCACTCAGATATACTTCTTTTGAATTCTTATCCCAGAAAACCATGGCTTTTGTATCAGGATGCTTTTCGACACCTTTCAGCATCACCATTTTCATATCAGGATTAGACATCATCTTCCATTTCTGCTCCATTTTCTGATAAGCAATATTCTGATACTGCTGTTCTGTCCTGAGTTTAGCCAGAGCAGACTTTGTTTCGGACTGATCATTCATCCAGAAAAGATTCCCGGCAACACTTACCAGAAACAGTGCTGATGCCGCAATCGCGTAGACTTTCCAATTGTTATTTCCATTTCCCTGAATTCTGATTTCTTCCTGCGGCGTTGCAGCCGGTATATCTGCAGAAATTACAGATGATATTTCTTCAACAGTCTGTTCCTGTTGAATTTTATTCCAGATTTTTGATTTCAAATCATCTGGGGGCCTTACAGCCTGAGCTGTAGCCAGGTTTTCCAATGTTTTTTGTGCTTCCTCAAAGGCAGCTTTCACCTCCGCATTGTTCTTCATCACACACTCCAAAATTCCTGCTTCCTCTGGGGAAGCAAAACCTAGAATATAAGATTCTATAATTCCGGATGATATGTACTCTTTAGTGTTCAATTTATTGATAATCTTTTAACAAATCCTTTAATTTTATCAGTGCATTCCGCATCTTCGTTTTAACCGTTCCCAGCGGTATTTTCAGTTTTTCGGATATTTCGTTTTGGGTATATCCCTGATAGTATGCCAAATCGATAAGCTCCTGTTTATCAACCTCCAGTTTTTCCAGGACATGATTGAAACCGATAAAATCGGAAGAATGATTGGTCGTTGAAAGCTCTGCAGAGTTATATACGAAATCCGGTAGCGGTTGGTTTTTTAATTCGTTCTGAAAACCTTTTGATTTTAGATAATCTATAGCCGTATTTCTGGCAATATTGATCATCCAGGTATAAAATCTTCCTTTCACAGAATCATACTGATGGATAGAATTCCATATTTTGACAAATACATCCTGAATTATTTCTTCGGTGTATTCTTTAGACTGTACAATTCGCAGAATCACTCCATACAACGCACCGGAATAGTTATCATACAAATGATGAAAACCGGTCTCGTTTTTTTCTTTCAATAAAACGATGAGTTGCTCTTCCGAATAGTTTGTTTTAATAGCGAATATTTTTCTATTCAAATTTAATAAAATAAAATTTATATCAAGCAATATTTAATAAATCTTTTAAATATTTAATAATTACCTCCAAATATTAGAAAATTAAACTACTAACACTGATTTTAATATTAAAAACAAAAATTAATACACTGTTTTTCAATAGTTTGTGATTTTTTTTTGAATTTTTTAAATCTAAAAGCAAACCGGGGTCGTAAATGATTTTAGAACAAGATCAAACCATTATAACAATTAAAAAAATCAATACAATGAACACTAGATCCACAATCGCAGTTTTTGCAATGATGACCTTATCATTCGCTTTCAGCGGAAACGTAGCTGCACAATCGATGAAAGAAAAAACGGTAATGGTAGGAGGCGCCGCCATGTATCCGTCAAAAAATATTATTGAAAATGCTGTCAATTCCAAGGACCACAAGACGCTGGTTGCAGCTGTAAAAGCAGCCGGATTGGTAGAAACTTTACAGGGAGCGGGTCCTTTCACCGTTTTGGCACCTACAGACGCTGCCTTTGCAAAACTACCGAAAGGAACTGTTGAAAATTTAGTTAAGCCTGAGAATAAGGAAATGCTTACCAAGATTCTGACATACCATGTTCTGGCAGGAAAATACAATGCAAAAGAGATATGGGCTGCCGTGAAGGCAGGAAACGGAATGAGCAGAATGAAAACAGTGCAGGGGGAAGAACTTACTTTCTGGACCAAAGGAAAAAATCTGTATGTAAAAGATGCCAAAGGAAACAGCGCAAAAGTAACAATTGCTGATGTTAATCAGTCCAACGGGGTTATACATGTGATAGATACGGTTTTGATGCCGTAAGTGGTTTATTAGTGAAACAGCATAATTTCTATGCTGTTTCTTTAAATTTTATCATTTCTAGAACATATTCATTATACACAAACCTAACACTTAAAAATAATATTATGAAAAAAACTATTAATGTTTCCAATCAGGGGGTAACCTTAGATACCGGAAGAAGAAATTTCTTAAAACTTAGCGGCATAGGACTCGCCATGGCAGGCCTCGCTCTTGTAGGCTGTGACGACAATGATGATTTCCTGATCATTGATGAAAATGTATTTGATCTTGGAGTAGGCGATGTGGGTATTCTGAATTATGCTTATGCTCTTGAGCAGCTTGAAGCCGATTTTTATACTAAAGTCGTTAACAATTTTTACACCGGGATCTCCAGTGCAGAGAAAGAGGTTTTCACAGACCTTTACCATCATGAAGTAATTCACAGAGATTTTTTCAAAGCGGCTATCAGCGGTGCCACTTCGAATGTATTGCCTACGCTGGAATTTCAGTATCCTAATGTAAACTTCAATGACCGGAATTCTGTCCTTGCTACAGCAAAAGCTTTGGAAGATACGGGAGTAGCCGCATATAATGGTGCAGGAAAGTACATTACCAACCCTACTTATCTGGTTATTGCAGGAAAGATTGTTTCGGTGGAAGCCAGACATGCTTCAGCGATAAGAAATTTAATCAATCCCGGATCTGCAGATTTTTCCGGTGATGATGTGATCGATGCCAACGGACTGGACGTGGCCAAAGAACCGAAAGATGTGGTAACGGCAGCCGGAGGTTTTTTCAAAACGCCTTTCACATGGAAAGAGAGAGGTATCAACTAATCATTCACTTTAAAAATCTATTATTATGAACATCTTAAAATTATTAGACAGACTTTCTAACGATAAATTCTTCACCACCGAAGCATCAAGATTAGAAACCCTTACCCATATTAAAGATTTCGGTACCAAAGCGGCTGTTGCAGCGGTTCCTCTTGGCTTGGGGACTTTAATGTCAACACCTGCGAAAGCTGAAACGGTAAATCAGACGGTTTCGGGTCCTACCTTTAAAAGTGCTTTAACGGACGCTTTACAACTGGCCCTGGTTTTAGAGTATCTGGAAGATGAATATTACAGGATAGGACTTTCGACCTCGGGTCTTATCCCAAATGCTGACCGTACCGTTTTCATGCAGATCTCCAAACACGAGTCGGCCCATGTTACATTTCTCAAAAGCACATTAACTTCTCTGGGAGTAACTCCGGGCGCAAAACCTACTTTTGATTTTTCAGCGGGTGGGAACTTTACGCCTTTCACCAATTACAGTCAGTTTTTGACGCTGGCCCAGGCATTTGAAGATACCGGTGTGAGAGCATATAAAGGACAGGCAGGAAATGTTATGTCTAATCAGGCTGTTTTACAGGCTGCTTTACAGATTCATTCGGTAGAAGCAAGACATGCTTCTCAGGTACGCCGGATGAGAGCCAACAAAGGCTGGATAGAACTGGCTAATGGAGGAAATATGCCGGCGGCAACCAATCCCGTATATGCGGGTGAGGATGTAACGATGCAGGCAGGCTTCAATACAGCCACTGCTTTTGGAGCAGCAGCAGGTTCAGCAGCTTATGATGAAGTCCTCAGTGGAAGTGACGCACAGGCAATAGCATCTTTGTTTATTGTTTAATGCTATCTTTATATTTAGTTGTTAATCCTATCCTTTCCGGATAGGATTTTTTATGAGTCGTTCTACAGTCTGTAATGCAGAAAATCTGTCCGGTTTGCCGATGGAATGTTTATTGCTTTTTTTCATTAAATATCTGATCATGAGAATAGCCACTTATAACGTCAATGGAATCAACGCCCGGCTGCCTGTTCTGCTTCAGTGGCTGAAAGAGACTCAGCCCGACATCGTATGCCTCCAGGAATTAAAAGCGCCTCAGGAGCGCTTTCCGATAGAGTCTATCCGGGATGCAGGATACCAGGCCATCTGGAAAGGGCAGAAAAGCTGGAATGGTGTTGCCATCCTGTCAAAAGATCATGAAATAACAGAAGTCCAGAATTCTTTACCGGGAGATGATGAAGATGTCCAAAGCCGTTATATTGAAGCGATCATTAATCAGATGGTGATCTGCTGTTTTTATGTTCCCAACGGAAATCCTTACCCGGGACCGAAATTCGATTATAAATTGTCGTGGCTGAAGCGACTGAAAAAAAGAACCGATAAACTCATCAAAATGGAACTGCCGGCTGTACTGATCGGCGACTTTAATATTATTCCGACCCCTTTTGACGTTCATAAACCGGAGCGCTGGGAAAACGATGCGCTGTTCAGACCTGAGGTCAGAAAAGCCTATCAGGACTTATTAAAAAAAGGATGGCTGGATTCTATCCGTACGCTCTACCCGGAAGAAAAAGTGTATACCTTCTGGGATTATTTATATAAAGCGTATGACCGGAATGCAGGAATACGGCTCGACCACATTCTGCTGAGTCCTTATCTTATCCCGGATTTACAATCGGGAGGAGTTGACAGTCATGTCAGAGGCTGGGAAAAAAGCAGTGATCACGCTCCCACCTGGATTGAACTTGACAGATAATAATAAAGCTGTTTAAACTTTTCTATTATCACAAAGGAGATCCAAAAGCTTTTTAAACACTTAAGTTAATTTAAGTAATATACTTTGCGCAGAAGAAGCACACGGAAGTTTTGTTGAAAATCTTTAATTTCACCTGATGTGAACTTGATTCTGCGGTATTTTTTAAACTTTCTAAAGTATAAAAAAATAAAAGCTAAATACCACACTATGGAATCGTGCGGTAGTATCTGGTTTTTGCGAATTTCCTGCTTAGATACCCCCGTTGACTCTCCGCCCATGCTACAACGGGTTTGGCTTCCATCGAGTTGAACGCACGACATCTCCAACAACCTCTTGTTACGATTCAAAAGATGAACCCCAATATTCCTGTCGTCTTTGCTCCATTTATTAAAAAAATAATACACACTTTGCCAGTTTATTTTTTCTTCCCCGAAATTGTCCTTTAACGAATGTTTCCGCCACTGGCAAACGGTTTTCAGCCGTTTTATAATGGTCTGAATTATTTTTACCAAGTCAAACTTCGTAGAAAATCCTCTTTTCCCTCTGCTTAAATGGGTAAAATCCATTTCTCTATTTTATCTTTGCTGATGAGTTCCAGATTATTCGTCTTTTAAATTGCAATCAAAATTGCTCGTTTCTCGGAACTCTTTTTCCTAAATAACCTGAGTTCGGTTTAAGCGAATTGTAAAAACAATTGGCCGTCATTTACTTTATTGAGGTTTAGTGAGGATTTTTTAGGGAAGAAGCAATATGCGGTTAATCCTCCCAAAATATTGATTATAAAATTGTTCACACTTCTATGTCTGGTATGTTCTATCTGGCAATGATTTTTAAGTTCATCATTTATAGTCTCAATTATTGCTCTTTTTCTTAATAAAATTTTGTCTTCCATCTTCATAATATGATTTTTCATATTTTTTCGGAGTTTGGTAAAAAGCTGAATGCCATCAGCGAAAAGCATTTCCCATAGAGCTTTTGAAAGATATCCTTTATCTGCAAATAATTTTCCAAACAGCTGCTGAGTCATTTTTTTTATATGTTTTGGATTTCGGTCATCTACATTTCCTTTTGTTAAATAGAAGGATAAGAGTTCTCCTTTTTCATTACAAACCAAATGAAGCTTAAAGCCATAAAACCAACCCATTGAAGATTTTCCACGTTCTGCCAAACCTTTGAAAACTTTATGATTGTGTATTCTTTGATTTCTGCAAACTCTCAGAGCTGTACTATCCATAAAACTTATTCCGGTGCATTTTCCCAAACATTTTTCTTTCAGAAACAAGGCCAAAACCACAAATTTTCTTTGCTGAAGTTCAATAAACCGATTGTATGAAAGACTGGTGGGAAATAAATCTTTCCAATACCCACAAACTATTTCTTTGTAATAATGCTTAAATGTTTTGTGGGCACCTAAGTGAAATCCTATCATGATGGTGATAATTTCAGAATCAGACATTCTGGATGTTCTGTTTCTTCTTTTCTTGCTATCCCCAAGGGCCTGTTTTTTCATTTTTTTAATTTGAGCAGCAAACTCTTTACAAAAATCATCAATTTGTACAAAAATATTTGTAATTTGGTCTTTCAAAATCATAAGTAATAATTCGTTTAAATATTTGAACATCAATAACTTAAATATACGAATTATTACTTTTTCATACAAATTTTATTTCATTTCCTTATCCCGAACTCAGGTTAAATAAGTTTAAGCAACTTCAATGTTAAGAAATGCTAATGCTGTAACTGCATTTTACACTGGATTTTCATATCAGATCTGCTCAATTTTTATCTTTCAGAAACCTATGATGAGAGAATTTCGATTGAAAAAGCACCTATTTATCAGGATAATTTAATGATTTATTCACTTAACTTAGATTAAATAAGAATATATTTATATTTTTAACGTTCTTAGTTTTCATTAAAAATAATAAATGCAGACATTATCCTTTAAAATTGCCACTTCCGCAGCAGCAATTTGTTTCAGCACCATCGTATTTGCGCAACAAAAGTACTCGATTAGCGGCACCGTAAAAGATAACAAAAATGGAGAATTACTGATCGGAGTTACGGTAAAAGTAGCAGAAGATCCCACGATCTCGGTTCTCTCCAATGAATACGGCTTCTATTCTTTATCGCTGCCACAGGGAAATTATACCGTCATCGTTTCTAACCCGGGCTACAAAGATTTTCAGCAGAGTGTAACAGTAGATACCAATACAAAACTGGATCTGCAGCCGGATCCTGCAGAAAGGCAGGATGAGGAAGAGCAAAAAATCGGGACAATAGATGAAGTTGTCATTTCCGGAATCAGGAAAGATAAAAATCTTACGTCTGCCCAGATGGGAACGGAGACTCTGAGCATTAAAAATATCGAAAAACTCCCGGTCTTATTCGGTGAAAAAGATATCATGAAAACCATTCAGCTTCTTCCGGGAATCAAAAGTAACGGTGAAGGCAGCAGTGGTTTCAGTGTAAGAGGGGGCGCCACAGATCAGAATTTAATCCTGCTTGACGAAGCTCCTGTTTATAATGCGTCTCACTTACTTGGATTTTTCAGTACGTTCAACAGTGATGCCCTGAAGGATGCCAGCATCATCAAAGGGAATAGTCCCGCTCAATATGGCGGCCGTCTTTCTTCCGTAATGGATGTTAAAATGAAAGACGGAAATAACAAAGGCTACAATGTCAACGGAGGAATCGGGCTGATCAGCAGCCGGCTGAGTGTGGAAGGACCTATCCAGAAAGAAAAATCATCATTCATCGTTTCAGGAAGGCGTACGTATGCCGATCTGTTTCTGAAGTCCACTGAAGATTTTAAGGACAGCAAACTGTATTTTTATGATCTTAATTTAAAAGCCAATTATCAGATCAATGACAACAACCGTCTGTATCTCTCGGGATACTTCGGAAGAGATGTTCTGGGGTTGGGAGATACGTTCTCTACAGACTGGGGGAATACAACAGCTACTCTGCGCTGGAACAGTATTATCAACAGTAAATTGTTTTCAAATACTTCTTTTATTTACAGTAATTACAATTATAAGGTAAGCCTTCAGAGCAATGATAATACTTTCGGACTGAATTCCCAGATCGAAGACTGGAATCTGAAGCAGGATTTCACCTGGTTTGCAGGAAATAAGCATTCTGTACGTTTCGGGCTGCAATCTATTTACCACACCATTACACCGAGCAGCGCATCAGGAACGAGTGTAAGCAGCTTCCCGAGAAATCCCAGAAAATCCTGGGAAAATGCTCTCTACATCAATGATGATTTTAAAGCTTCAGAAAAGCTTACGGTGAACTATGGCTTAAGACTTTCATCATTCAGTATTTTAGGCGGAGATACTTATAATACGTATGAAAACGGAATACTTACGGATTCTGAAGTTCTGGAAAAAGGAGACTTCGGAAAAACGTATGTTAATCTTGAACCGAGAATTACGGCCAATTACCGTATCAACGGGATCAGCAGCATCAAAGGAGGCTATTCACGAAATACGCAGAACCTGCACCTTCTCAGCAACAGCAGCAGCGGAAATCCTACTGACCAGTGGATCGGAAGCAGCTACAGCGTAAAACCGGAAATTGCTGATCAGGTAAGCCTCGGGTACAGCAGGAATTTTAAGAACAATAATTACGAATTCAATGCTGAAATATATTATAAAGCGTTACAGAATCAGATTGATTTTAAAAATGGAGCCCAAATTTCATTTGATACGGCGGCAGATGTGGAAAGTGAACTGTTATTCGGTAAAGGCCGGGCTTACGGTCTGGAACTTATCGCCAAAAAGAAGAGCGGGAAACTTACTGGCTGGATTTCTTACACCTTATCCAAAACAGAGCGAAAAATTAACGGGATTAATGATAACGACTGGTACAATGCCAGAATGGATAAAACGCATGATCTTTCCGTTGTGGCAACCTACGAACTGAATAAAAAGTGGTCTTTATCCGGATTATTTGTATACAGCACGGGAAATGCCGTTACGTTCCCAACCGGAAAATATGAGCTGAACGGGCAGACCGTATTTCAATACAGCAGCCGAAATGCAGACCGAATGCCGGCCTATCACCGGATGGATCTCAGTGCCACCTATGAGCCGGATCATCATAAACGCTTTAAAGGCTCGTGGTCATTTGGCATTTACAATATCTACGGAAGAGAAAATGCATACATCATTAATTTTGAAGACAATCCTGACAAACCCGGAACAACCCGTGCTATGCAAACTTCCCTTTTCCGTTGGGTTCCCAATATTACCTATAATTTTAAATTTTAGATCATGAAGAATATACTGTTTATACTAATATCGCTGTTTACTTTTACAGCCTGCGAAAAAGAAATTGATCTGGATCTGGAAGATAAGAGCGGGAATATCGTTATCGAGGGCAATATCACGGATCAGGCCGGACCTTATTTCGTTAAAATAAGTAAATCTGTCGCCTTTACGGAAGCGAACCAATATCCTGCCGTTGAAAATGCCACTGTTGTCTTAAGTGATGATTCCGGGCAAACGGAGACCTTACAATATATCGGCAACGGAATGTATCAGACGACAGGTTTCACCGGTGAATCCGGCAGAACCTATACTTTAAAAATTGATGCTGAAGGAAAGCAATATACGGCCCAGAGTACAATGCCTCAGGCTGTTTCATTTGATAATCTGGAGCAGGATTCTTTTATGATCGGCGGTGAGACGAGCTACACGCTTCTGCCTGTTTTTACGGATCCTACCACGCTGGGAAACCGTTATCTGTTCATTTTTACGGTGAATAACCATGCTAAGAAATATTTCCAGGAATTCTCGGACAACGTAAATAACGGGATGCCAAACCAGAGACCACTGTTGCTTCCTAATGATGATGAAGATGATAACATCAAGGTAGCTGCCGGTGATACCATTCATGTGGAAATGCAATGTATTGATGAGCCTGTGTATACCTTCTATTCTGCGCTGCTTCAGATTTCTGACGGTGGCGGTCCGGGTGGCGGAGTCACTCCTTCCAATCCCCCCAGCAACATCAGCAATGGCGCCCTGGGATATTTTTCGGCGCATACGGTACGGAAAAAAAGTATGGTGATCCAGTAAAAATAAATAATTGAATCCAGCTGTTCCGAACTTCCGGAACAGCTGGATATTTAATATACCAGTCCCCTGTATAAGCTAAAAGAAAAACTAGTGGAAATGGTAAAAGTACAATGCACTCAGATAAAAAATAAATAAAGCCGCTTGTTACCAGCGGCTTTATTATATGTATATTGCTCTTATCGTCAAAGCAATGAAACTGTTATCCTTTATTATCCGTCAAACCGGACCATCTGTACCTTCTTACTATTTACGGATGCGGTACAGTCTGCCGCCATCAGTAATCGCATAAAGAGCATTATCTCTTCCCTGGGTAATATCCCTGAAACGCTGGTTCTGATCACCAAGAAGTCTTTCCTCTCCCACTACCGTATTATTTTCAATCACCAACCGGGCAATATGCATCCCGCTGAGAGAAGCTACAAAAAGATTGTTCTGCCACTCAGGAATCTGACTTCCTTTATAAAATGTGATTCCGCTTGGAGAGATAACAGGATCCCAGTAATAAACGGGCTGCTGCATACCTGTCTGTTGCTGTATCCCACCGCCGATCACGGCCCCGCTGTACTCAATTCCGTACGTGATGGTAGGCCATCCGTAGTTGGCACCGCCTATAACACGGTTAATTTCATCCCCTCCTCGTGGTCCGTGCTCACTCTGCCACAATTCTCCTGTCACAGGATGGATCGCTAAGCCTTGCGGGTTTCTGTGCCCTATGCTGTACAGTTCAGGTAATGCTCCGCCCTGGCTGAAAGTTGGGTTTCCGGGAGCGGGCTGACCATCTTTTGTAATTCGGACGATTTTACCCAGAGCAGCGCTGACCGACTGTGCCAGAGGTCTTGTCGAGAGATCAGAACGTTCCCCTGAACTTACTAATAAATTTCCTGTACTGTCAAACAAAATACGTCCTCCGTAATGAAGTGTTCCGACATTAGCTGCAGGACCGGCTCTGTAAATCACGACAGGATTTTCGATACTGGTTTCAGCATTTGAAAGTCTGCCTTTGGCAACAGCCGTCAGATTTCCACCCGACACGTTTTCAGAAAACACCCAATATACCATTCTGTTGGATTCAAACTGCGGATCGACACATACCCCTAATAATCCGCCCTGCCCGCCGGAGTTTACGGCAGGAATTCCCGTAATCGGGTTACTTAATGTTCCCGTGGTACTCACAATACGCATTGTTCCGCCTTTTTGGGTAATGAGTAATCTTCCGTCCGGCAGACTGGTAATTCCCCAGGGTGCAGAAAGTGAAGACGTCAGAATATCCGTTTGATAAGGAGTGACTGTTCTTACTCCGTTCACCCGCGTCTGGTTAGGAAATGCAGGAGAATAGGCCGTATTGGCAGGATTGGCCTCAACAGGAGGCAGTGAAGGTCCTGCTTCAGGTTCTTCCGTATTTTCATCAATCGTTTCAGAACAGCTGGCAAAAAAAATGGATGATGCAATCATCAAATGATAGGCTTTGAATTTCATATTTTTGAATATTTTGGTGATTTATTGACAAAGTCAACAATTCTGATACAAATTACTTGCCGTAATTCTCCACTCAGTGGCTTTTTATTAAAAAATTAAAGAAGGTCCTATTTTTTATTCAATCGATTGCATCATTTCTGTCTTTTTTCGTTGATTTTACATGGCATCAAATGATCTTTCCCCGCGTTATTTAAACTGTTAATGTAAATTGTAACAGTGGTAAATCATAAAGGGTCCCGGCTTTTTGAACATCCGTAATGGAAAATCGACGTACTGATTATATTAGTCCATAAATTACATTCTTTTATCTCAAGGATTATGGTTCGCGCTGATTTTGTAGATTTACGCAGATAAGAAATGCATTATTAAAATCTATATTTGGAGTTAAATATCAATTTAGCAGTAAAGTTCTACAGCTGAACTTGGTAACATGACGCCCCTTTATCACGAAACATCATGGTTCTCGCTGGTTTTGCAGATTACGCAGATAAGAAAAAGGAATGCAGCATGGAAAATAGAATTTACAGAGGAATTAATTTAAACGACGAATTTTTAAATGGTGAATGATCATCGATTGTAACAGGTTCACACAAAAATCTTACAGATTACCGTTTTGTATTTTTCTTATAAAAACCAAGACTGGCAGGGGTAATAATTTTATTTCTGTAATCTTAGGACCGATTATTCTAGGTACATTTATTGCTGTTCCCTGTAATATCGGCACCAAATTTTTAATTATTCTAAACAAGAAAAGGCCTGTTGAGGTTAACAGAACAGTGATCGGTTCTTCTAAACTTGTATATTTGTGAAAAAAATCACACTAAGTTTAGATCAACTGATATAAAAATAATTATGCCGACCGATGCTTTCCACAAGCTTATCCCGATGACTGCTTTTGTCATCGAATATTATTCAAATGAAGGATATGCCGATCTTCAGACCTTAAATATGATGAAGAATTATGCGAATTTTCTGAAAAAACCTTTGACATTAGGAATGTTTATTCCTGTAGATTCCCATGGAACGCTCCTGAAAGAGCCAAAAAATTATGCGTCCTGGAACGCTCTGAAGCACAACCGTGAAGCAGTTCCCAATGAAAATGAAAGTATGCTCTTTGAAGAATATAAACGTTTCCAGAAAGCAGAAAAGAAATGTCTTTTCAAGGGATTTACCATGGAGTATAACGGGTATTCGCTGATCAGAATTGCCGCTTCTTATAACCGCGCTATCGAGCTTACCTTCAATACGAATGATCTGAAATGCAAAAATTTTGAGGATATCGAATCTCTTACCGTCCTGAATGATATTTATCTGGATACGGCAGCCCTGAAAATTATCGGAATAAAAAATTGATGGATCCTTGCTTACTGATCATCAATGGCTCTCATTTTTTTTCTTAAGTCCCGAATTTTTATGGTCAGTAATTTCCGGAGACGGGTATGATATTCCCTGTACTCTTTAATGCTTTTTTCCAGTTTTTTCTTATTGTTCAGGTATTCTTCGTACCGTTCACACAGTTCCGAAGCCTTGGCTATCGCATCATTGGAATGAAGTTCGGGATGATCGGTTTTCTGCAGCAAAAAACGGTAGTACTCAACCCTTTTGGTAAGATTGCTATGAATTTTCGGCTCTATACCCTGCATTTTTTATTTATTTAGAATTTAATTTTAAAAATCCGGTAAAGGGACGGTCACTTTCCACAATAACTTTTATCTTATCGGGTTGTAACGGGCTCTGGATTGATTTTGAATAGATTTTGCTTAAAACTGCAGAAAGCATATTTTCTTCAGCATCCCCCAACGGACGTAACGGTAAACTTACATATTCATTGACCGGGATCTGCGGTACAATGCCATTACTGTACCCTCCTTCTCCATTGGCATTGAATACCTTATAAATAACCGGATGCATCTGCCAGCTGATTTTTTTGGGTTTTCTTTTGTCTTCGATTACGAATCCCGCCATATCTTTTCCCAGCGTAATTCCACCAGCCTGGATGACCTGAAGATACGGTCTAAGATTATTAATGACAATTTCCGAAGCGGAAGCGGTACTCCCGGAGGTAAGGATATACACTTTGTTTAAGTTCAATGAATTGGCGCGTAGGGTATTAAAATCTAAAGCATTGGGATCGTAGGCGATCTGTTGGGAAAACGTTCTTTTCACTTCACCCCCGTTCTTATTTCCTTTATAGGTAATAAACTGGGAATTTGCAGAAATTCCTGCCGGAATCAGTGAACACAGAGCGGCTGCCGAGGATACGGAACCTCCGTAATTATAACGAAGATCAAGCACAAGTTCCTGTACGCCTGATGCTTTAAATTCTGTAAATTTTTGGTTAAGTGCTCCTGTCATCCCATCCGGAAAATCATAAATATAAAGATAGCCTGTCTTTTTACCGTTCTGTTCAAAGATCCTGGACATTAAGGGCTGTTCGAATGAGTAACCGTAGTATACCGTAATATTTTTTTCATTGATGACGGATCCGTTACTCCAGGTTCCGACGGTTAACTCTAGAATATTCTGGTTGGGAATGGATGAGGTCAGCTGCTCTGCATTAGAGGCTGTAACGGTCTGTCCGTTAATCTTCCTGATGATCATTCCTCTTTCCAGGCCGGCATTTAATGCGGGAGAACTTTTCAGCACCAATTTTATGACGGTTACCACTTCTCCGCTGCCCAATTGCAGCGTAGCATAGTCAAAACCATACATATTGCGGACTGAACGGGGATAAGTAGAAGAATCAGAGGTATTGACCATAAAGGAAAAGCGATCCTGGGGTGCCAGCAAACTTTTGTAGAAATCTTTCACCGGGAGATGATAGTCCGGTTTTGAAGGCATCTGATCTGCCCAATAATAATACCTTCTCATGCTGTCCTGTACCCAGACATTCACGGATTCTGTACTTCCGTCCGGAAAATCGGGCGTATCATCATCGTTACGGCTGCATGCGATCATTACTGCTGTAAGCAGCAATAAAACCAACCCCTGAATTTTTAAAAATTTCCGCATACCATTCAAATCATTTTATAAATAATCGGCAACATCTATTTCACCTTTCACAACCAAAGCTCCGTTTTCCATTTTTTCCTGCAAAACGATGAGATTAGCCCCGATATCCTGTTTTATCGTTGCCTTTATAACACTGCTTCCCGTATAAGGTTCTATGGTTCCGGGTTTATATAATTCCAGAAATACAGGTTCAGCAGCATTGAAAAATGGGTATATCTTTACGGCTGTAAAGTCTTTTTTCCCAATAGCGTCAAATTCAGCCAATACGGTTCCGTTTGCTCTTTTCAGAATTCCTTTTACACTTTCGGAGGATGAACCTGAAAATTCGCCGAGGTTAGGAAAGATGAATTCGAATCCTACCCTTCCGAGATTTACCTGGGGCTTTACGGCATACGTCTGCAGGAAAATCCCCGGTAAATTAAAGAAATACAGATTCTTATAATCATTGATATTATCATAAGTAATATTATATTTCGCGATCTGAGCGCCCGTCTGACTGTTGTAAAATCCCAATTCTTCAGTCTCACCCTGATCGAGAACGAAGTTGAGCTGGGTTTCTATTTTTTCGGTATAGGAAGAATTTCCGTTGACGGATACCGGAACGCCGCTCAATCTCATCTGGATCACATCAGGTTTGGAATATCCTTTAATGTTTACCTGTGCCGCTCTCTGCACTTTATCATAAAGTTCCAGATTACTGTTATCGGTGCATGAAAGAAGTAGGGTCAACAGCGTAAATGCTAAAATTTTTTTCATTGATCTTATTTCAGATTATAAACATTCAAATTCAGAAAAATCGCCCTGGCCCGAGAGCTCAGGACGATGTTTAATTATAAAAAAAGTATGTTGGATGTTCTTTGGTGATCGTTTTTGCTTTTCATGGTTATCCTTTTTTACCCAGGAAGAGGTTATTTTTTTATAAATTTCAATCTCTCAGTGATGATTCCGTTAGAAACTACAGCGATATACGTCCCTGCTGTGAGTTCTGATACATTTATGTTTTTAGAATATTTCGCCTTAAGGATTTGCTGACCGGTCATGTGATAAACCGTTACTGTGGTATTATTTTCCCTGAATGCAGAATTCAGTTTCAGCTGTAATGAATTGGTTACAGGATTTTCTTCTATTTGGGTTAATGCTTTTCCGGTCTTAACATCTTTGGTTCCTAAGACAGATGCGTAGATCGCCATTTCATCAATATTGATATTCTGAGAATTGGATGCTGCTCCTGATGAGATCCTGTTTGACCACAGGCCGATGTAGATTTTTTTTCCTGCAAACGCCGAAATATTAACCAGACATTCTGCAAACTGGGTAAGATCAGCAGGCAAATTAGCATTGGTCGCATTGAATTTGTATACTGCTCCACCAGAATTTTGGGCATCTGTGGCCATTTGCTGAAAATCTGCAAGTTGCGGAACTTCTTTTTCCGGAGTGCTTATAAAAATGTAAAGATCTCTGCTTACCAGCGTATGGGTAGATCTCTGTCTTCCGATATATCCTGCGAGGGTAATGGTTCCTCCCGCTCCTGAAAGATCAATCATCGGGGAAACGATCCAGTCGCTCTCAGTGGCAAAACCTGTAGCATTCCCTGTAGGTACGAGATTGATGGAGTGGCGAAGAACTCCTGACGTCCCGTACGTTAAAGCAGTTCCGTTGTGATAAATATTCTGCCCCTGCATCCATCCGTTACCATTATTATTTGTATCATAGAACGTCCATCCCTGAAGAGAAGCCGGAGAATCAAAGGTATTGCTCCACACAGGAACCTGTGCCCATGCAGCTTGTGCCAACAGGCCAACAGACAGTAAAATTATTTTTTTCATAACATCAATTATTACTATTAATTTAAAAAAGAAAAAAGCAGGGAAAGGAATGATATCTATTCCCTGCATGATAAGATTAATCGATTACTGAGAAATCATATTTTGTCCAGATTCCCTGGAAGTTTCCACAGTTTCTCGGAGATACATTCCATCCTCCATTGTTGAAGAAAGGCTGGCTCATTCCAAATAAAGCAGCAGATGAACCGGTTATTAAGTTGGCAGCAGGAATTCCTGATGTACCGGCACCGGTAACAGCCGTAGTAAATCCGTGTACTTTGATTGAGCTGTATACGGAAGCAGAAGATAATTCTGATCCTGTACCTTCTACTCTGATTCCTGTAGGATATCCTGTAATCACAGCGTCATTTAAGGTTAATCTACCGTTTCTTCTGATATGGATTCCGTTTTCATAAGCAGGTCCTACTCCTAATACTGAAGAAAGTACATTGGTGCTTGGTCCTACGATCGTAAGGTTGTTGATAACCGGATGTGTAAGCAATGCTGTAGAAGAACCGGATGCGTTGTTATCCAGCTCGATTCCGTTTGTATCAGAAACCCCTCCACTGGTGGTGTGTGAAGAATTGGTATCTGCTAAAGACAATGCACAGGTAATGGTTCCGGTGTATCCGTTATCGAAGTCAAAATTATCATCTTCAGCGGCAAACGAAACAAGGTTGGTTGCATTCACCGTACCTCCGAAGAATTCGAAAGAGTCATCCTGACCGTATGATACCTGGATGTGATCTAGGGAAGTTCCGTTTCCGACACCTGCCAGTGTAAGCGCGTTCACTTCGTTACCGGAATTGGCTCCTACAAAATCATATCCTGCAAATTCGATACGTACATATTTCAAAATTCCTGCGTTATGAGCTGCATTAGAACCTCCGAAATAATAGTCGCTACCTGTTAAACCTTCTACTGTAGTAGTCGTAGGGACATTGGTAGGTGCATCACCTAAAATAACAACTCCCCCGAAATCTCCCGGAACGGCTGTAGTATCTTCGTTACCGTCCAATAGTCTGTAACTTGTAAAAATAATCGGCTGAGATTCTGTACCTGTTGCATTGATCTTACCTGTTTTGGTAACGACCAATATCCCGGAACCTTCTCCGATAGCATTAGGCTTCGCTTTGATGAATGTTCCCGGCTGGATCGTTAGTGTTGCCCCGTTTTTCACAGCTACGGTACCATCGATTTCAATAACTCCGCTCCATGTGGTATTGGTCGTAATAGGACCGCTTACCGTTGTTACGGGAAGAGATGAAGCAGTGATATACTCAGCAGAAGTAGATTTCATATCAAAGTTGCTTGACGAGTCTGCTAAAGATTCATTTTGGCAAGCAGTTAGAGATAAAGCTGCCGCTGCGATTAGAGTTAATTTTTTCATTGTTACAATTTTTAGATGTACCCGGTTTTATTTTTACCGGATCGTTTTTTAGTTTTTTAGGAACATTCTCCTCTATATTCCTGCGATTTGGTTATTTTTTTATTGACTCTGTATCACGGGAGGAGCCGGGATGAAGAGTTCCCTGATGATTCGGTCATTGCTTCGGGAAGAGCAGCTGACCCCGGTTTTTATTTGAATCTCTGCGATGCTGCGCATTCATCAGCAGTATTTTTGATCCAGTTTCAGGTCACCGGAACCTGTACGTTGCCTAATGAGCTCTTTTTCTTCTGTTTTTTATTTAAATTCTGTTAAAAAGTATAGTTCACACTCAGCCCGAATATTCTTCCGCTGTAAGCCCGAAATACGATTTTATCGATATTTTTATCATATTTATCACTGGCGCCCGGTAGAAGTTCCCACATTTCCCTTTCGGTCTGGGAGGTTCCGCTCTTCGATACGGAATAGGAATTATTATTGTTATAATATTCTCTTACCCTGTTAAAAAGGTTTCTTGCATTTAATTTTACTTCAAGATTTCTGTCTTTAAGGAATCTGTAGGAAATCTGTGCATCTGCAACGGCATAGGGTCTTTGAATTTCTTCCGCATTATATGAATATCCTACCGTCATGTACTGATCTCCTTTGGCATTATACAAAAAGCTGAGTCCCAGACGCTCCCCATCATACAGTATACCGACATTATAGGCATAAGGAGTCTGCCCGTACAAAGGTCTTTCCACCTCATAAGTCGCATCTTCATCTGTCGTTTTTTCCCGGTCTTTAAAAGAGATCACTTTTGTCGTGTTATACGTGAAATTTCCGCTTATAAAGAGCTTTTCAAGAAAAGAATTATCTGAGATGAAACCCAGGTTTTTTCTCACTTCGGCTTCAACCCCTTTCAGCTTGGCATTTTTAGAATTCCCGTTGTAAAGGTGTAAGTTTCCTTCATTCGAAATGTACCCTTCTCTTTCAATCGGCCGGTCTATATTCTTATAGTAGAGTCCTGCTGAAAATATCTCTCCCAGTCCCGGAAACCATTCAAATTTAAAATCATAATTATTCACCACGGATGAGACCATGGCTGTATTATGAATCAACCCGTTGGCAATAGGATCAAAAAACGGCAGTCCGGTTCTTTCATTAAACTGGGGACGAATCACCGCCTTATTGTAGGCTAGCCTTACGTTGATCTTTGCGGTCGGGCTGTAGGTGAAGTTGGCCGAAGGCATCCATTGCCATGGTTTGTCTTCCACCTGGACTTTATTGACATTCTGAGGATCGTTAGGATCCATCTGCTGGGAAATAAGGTTATATTCAAAATATTCTGCCCGAAGCCCCCAGACCAATCTGAACTTATTTTTCCAGCGGTTGTCAAACATCGCAAACATCGCATGCTGCTCTACTTTACCCTCATATTTTTCATCACTGTATAAAGGTCTGGTTTCCCACCCTATACCTCCGGGGCCATAATGCGACCCGTCGAACCAATCGGAAAGTGCTCCTTCCAGGGTTTTGATATTCCCACCGCCATTGGATTCGTCTACTCTTAATAAAAACTTCTGCTGAATATTGGTATTGCTTTTTGAAGCGCCTGCATATCCTGCTTTAATATCATTTTTAAAGCTTCCAATATTGATATTCCATTTTAAGGAAGCGCCGTAATTATAATCGGTTTCTCTGTTTTCGATATACCCTCTTGCAAAATCGCTTGATGAATTGTTAATCTGATGATAGGCAATAGTCTCGTTTCCTATAAAATTATACAGCGTCTGATGAAGTGTATAATCTTTGGTATCTGCCGCTACTCCTGTCCGTGCTGCAAACCAGTCGATATCTATATTTCCGATTTTATGACTTCCTTCCAGCTTATTCTGCAAAAGCGTCTGATACACCGGATAATCGGCATTATCGGTATACGGCCGGTCTAAGGATTTTATTTGCCCGGGATCATTATTTGGAACAATTCCGTTGTAAAAGTAATTATAGGACAATTCTGCATTTCCCGGCAGTCCGGTACCCGAGGTATATTCGTTCCATCCGGTAATCCTGGTGAGTGTATTATCATAAATATGCGTATAAGAATTTCGGAACGAGAACCTGTTTTTTCCCAGCTGCAATCCAAAATTCAACATTCCCGCTAAGGTGGAATTGTAGGTGTACGAAGCACCCTTATTCTTAAAATTGTAAAACTTTACGGGTGACTGCTGATAATCCGGAGCATCAGAACTTGTGAGATAAGTTGTATCCAGCCAGTTTCCTCTTCCTGTGTGGTCTATTTCCAGCTTATTCTGTTCATTCCTTAGCACTAGGGCACCTGCAAAACCCCATTTATTATTATCTTTAAGCCTGTATGTTCTTCCTAATGCCAGCTGCATATTGCTCCCCGGGTCTGCTGTCGTTACATAAGTGGAGAAATTATCATTGGTAAACTGTTTCGACTGTTCAAAAAACATCGGATTCGTCCAGTTCATGGCCTGCAATCCTTTCGGAAAATCTCTCGTTCCGTCATCATATCCGAAATAATCGTATTTTCCGCGTTTGCGGGTAAGCGCTTCCTTAAAGGTTGCCAAATCGTTGTAAGAAGTTCCCGTGGTTACTGTTGTAAAGTTTTCATTGGGGATATCTTTTGTTTTTATTTCTACGAAACCTCCGGCAAAACTTGCATTCATGTCCGGAGTGGCGCTTTTACTTACCACTACACTTTCCACCATGGAGGTCGGAATAATATCGAATGAAAAATTCTGGTTATAGGCTTCCGTACTGGGAAGATTGATCCCGTCCATTGCCGCCGTGTTCCAGCGTTCTCCCATGGAACGTACTACAACGTATTTGTTATCAATGGTGGTAATTCCGGTTACTCTTTTTAAGGTTCCCCCCAGATCATTATCGGGTGTTTTGGCAATTTGTTCAGCTGAAATCCCATCGCTCATCTGGGCTGCTTTTTTCTGCTGGGCTAATAGCCCTGCCTGCGTATCTGCCTTACGGTTTCCTGTAATGACCACCTCCCTGATATCTGTTATTTTATCTGAAGCCGCCTTCATGGCAAATGAAACGGCATTGGTCTCATTGGGAATCACCTTCATTTTTTCTACCCGCAGAGCATTATATTTAGGAGCTTTTACCGTTAAAGTATATATTCCGGAGGGAAGTTCTATAGAGAAGTCTCCATTGTTGTCTGTTACGGTACTTTTCGCGGCCACATTTATTTCTGCACCTATCACAGGGTTTCCTACTTCATCAACGATCTTCCCTGAAATTCTTCCGTTTCCCAAAACGGCAACACTGCTTCCTTCATATTTTATTGAAATAAGATCTCCCCGCAAACGATAAACAACGGGCAATCCATTGGTAATATCTTTCAGACAGGCATTCACCGGCACATTTTCACATTTTACTCCTCTTACTTTTAATTCTTTAATATCTGATTTAGAATAAACCAATCGCATTCCTGTTTTACCGGAAAACTCTTCCAGAACATCAGTCAGCGATTTTCCGGATGGTGCAGAAAAAGACACCTTATGTACCAGTTCCTGAGCCTCTGCTGCCACCGTAAAAAATATTGCTGCTATCGTAAGACCACACTTCAAACTTTTCATTATCACACTCTCTTTAATTATATTTTATCTGATTATTAGTTTTTTTTTGGCTTATGGCTGTTTTTTAAGGATATACATCTGTTTTTCTTTCTGAACGTCCAATCCGAGGATAAATGCCAGCGCTTCAACATTTTCATCGGTACTTCCCCCTGTGAAATCGGCTGTTATTTTCTTATCTGCAACGTCCTTCGGATACACAATACTGATATTGTAATTCTCCTGTAAAACTTCGGCTACTTCTTTTAGGGTAACGTCATTAAAACTAAGAGACAACAATGACGGCAGTTCCTTCTGTGAATGATTTTCTTCTCTGAATGAAATGACGGCTGCCGTACGGGCCACACCGAAATTGGTCCATTTCTGATGAGGTTTCAGAAAAGTGACAGGCACACCTCCATAGGAAACGGCTACTTTTCCTTCATAAAGATCTACGGCTTTATCATTACCGGTCTGGGTGATTTTGAATACCGTACCTAAAACTTTGGTGCTGAAACCATCTGCCTGTACAATGAAGGGATGCTTCTTTGATTTCGCAACCGAGAAAATAGCATCTCCTTTCAAATCCACCACTCTTGTATCAGCAGGAAAAGATTTTTCAACGGTAAGCTCTGCTCCGGGAAATAAAGTTACCACCGAGCCGTCTGCCAGATAAACCTTTTGGTTTTCAGATTTTGCGACATAAACATCCGGCTTAAAGAAAGTGTGGTAAGTAAAAATTCCCCCTATTGAAAAAAGAAGTATGATAACGGCTGCGATTTGGTAAACATACTTTCTAAAGCTATTCGGATGACTAGTAATGCCGGGCTGAATAAAATAAGGCTCCAGTGAAAAGAAAACCCTTTCTGCGGATTTTTTCATATGGTTTGTATCCAGATTCTTTTCTACATGAATTTTCCATTGATCCAAAAGCTGGGTCTCTTTCTGAGATCTGTGCTCTCCGGAAACTTCTCTTTCCCAAAGTCTGAAGACAAACGCTTCAATATCTTTATATTTTAAGTTTTTCATAAATGCTTACCTCTGAATTCTCAGTTACATCTATAAAACAGCGGAAATAAAAAACTTCCCCAGCCTGCTTTTAACATTCTGTTCATATTACAGCGTACTTGTCAACGATTTTGAGTTTTCTTCATCATTTCTCAACATTAGCTTCACATTCCGGCTCTTATTTTCAGAAATAATTAATGTTGAATTCCCCAAAGTTCACAAAAAGTTAATTTTCCTTTAGGTAATTTTGTACCAGCAATATGAATCAGACAGACCATAGTTTATTAGCTAAGATAAAAACAGGCGACCGCCCTGCTTTTGTAATATTATATGAACGGTATTGGGATCTTTTTTACCGTTTTGTGTTTGCACGTACGAAAGACAAAGAGGCGACAGAGGAACTGCTGCAGAATCTTTGGATTAAAGTTCTTGAAGATACGGACAGTATTCATACGGATGACCAGGAAAGTGCAAAGGGATATCTCTTACGGTATCTCCATTACAGGGTGATCGATTATTTCAACACCTATAAAAAAACGTCATCTACCATAAGGATCGATGAATCTGAACACTCCATCGATATCACCGACACCGAATATTTCGAAATTCTTGAAGAGCATGATGTTTCAGCTTTATTTTCAATGATTGATGAGGTAGTTTCGCAGCTTCCTCTAACAGAGCAGAACGTATATGATCTCAGAATCCGAAAGAACAGATCTGTCGATGAAACTGCAGAAGCTTTAGGACTGAGCAATAAAACGGTAAGTAATAAATTGAGTAAAACCCTGGGCGAAATACGGGAACAGCTCAATCCCGAATATCAGTCTTCTAAAAAACTTATTTCTCTACTCATTTTAATGGAAATGCTCTCAAAATAAGAATTGACTACAGGCTACAGACAGATTCCTCCTGATCCTTTGGAAGGGATTTTCGTATATTAATATAGCTTATTGAATCATAGCTCTTGGGTTACATCCATTCACACGACAAAACCTGGCCGATAATTATTTTATCAATAACGTCTGCGTTGATACAACTCCTGAAAAAATAAAAGGTTACAGGTTTATCTCCGAGCACAAGAAATCCGGAGAAAAATATTCCTCCGGATTTTACAATTGATCAGTAAATATAAATTTATATAAAATGGTGCAATATCTTAATAGTCCAGCAAGAGATTCTTTTTGATACGGGCTTCAAACGCAAAAGCTGTAGTAACGAAAAGATCCAGACATCCGGTCGGACGGATAAGATTATTTGCTATTTTAAAGTAATGGTCATATTCGGGACTACAATATCACCGGTAGTTCCGGTATACCGCTGTGCGAAGATTTCAATATAATCATTTGTGGTAAGCTCGGTCGTCCCATTGATCGGAAGTACCACAATATCATTTACCGCCGTGCCTCTTCCATAGATCTTATATTGATTCAGAGGGGTACCGTTTTTTGCAATATAAATGATATAGGTTCCTGCACCGGGTACCTGAAAAGAAACCGATCCTGTAACCTGGAAAATTCTTTTCTTCTTACCGATATATTTTAATCGGTTGGGTACCCCGTCAGTAGCAAAGCGGAAAAGGTTGGAAGAGGAAGAGACAGAACTTGCAGTCCCTATTTTAACAATATTACTTGGATTTGAGGTATTAAAAGTGACTCCTATACCGGTTCCAACGGCATAATCCACAGAAAAGTCTCCCACCGCGTTTGTATCTGCTTCCGTGGGAAGTCCTGCCGCTCTCACCGTCCAGCTGTTATTGAAATTGTACCCGGCAAAGGTTCCGGTAGTATAAGGTCTGACATATCCTGCCGTAGTGTTCCCGGTGAAAACAACCGATTCTATAACTGCATCTCCTGTAATGGTAAGACCGGAGGCAGAAACATCAAAACCCACTGCAGAACCGTTAACCTGACTAAAGCCGCCTTGCTTTTCTACTAAAGTAAAGGTTCCCTGCAGTCTTTCGTAAGTCCCGAGATTGTTGGAGGCCCAGCCCATATTGCTCAGTAGCAGCTGACCGATATTATTATAAGTAATACCGTTAGAATTACCCGTATACTGAATGATACTAAAAAATACAAGCCCCAGTCCCGAAATACTTCCTACGCTGCTGGAATTGGCAACGATACAGTCTCTGAATATCAAATTTTGGGTGGCCGTTCCCGAAAGATTGAACACGCTACCTCCCGGAGCGCTCATGGTAATACTTCTGATACTACCACCGGTAGAGCCCTCCACAATATTACCACTGGTTCGCAAAATAATATCATTATTGGTATCATGCCCCTGGATATAGGCATTATTAAGTTCCAATGGACGGTCAAATGTAATCTGACCATTGATTTCGTACAGCGTATTGGCATCCAGCAGATATCGTGCTCCACCACCGGCACTTAGCTCGGCAGCAAGCACTGTAGACAGCACATCAGTAGATTTTATACGTTTAAAATTCAGTCTTTCCGAAACACCACTTCCCACCGGGGCCCAGATATTGGCACCCGCTGCATAATAATAAAATATTTTCTGTGTAGTATCGTAAACAATCAAACCATCTGCCGGAGATGTGATGGCTGTTCGCTGTGCACTAGTCATTCGCGGAGCCAGCAATCCGCGGGTTGTAGAACTAATGTCAAGCGCAGAGCTGGGATCCGGAGTCTGTGTATTAATTCCTACCTGTGCCGTCATTAATGAAGCAATAAGAATCATATAAAATGTCACCAATCTGCCCGAAAAAATTACTTTTTTTACTTTCATAATAATACCTTTTAGTTTTAAGGGAACAATATTAAACCCGGATTTTCGATCATTTGTTCTGTAAAAACTTATGTTTCAGTAACCAGATCAGAAACTTTAAGATCCTATTTCACAAATTCCAGATTTAATTTCACAAAACTATTAAATGCCGGCACTATTCTTTATGAGGCGGATCATAATGCTTGAAAAGATTTCGGACCGCGTAATTAAATACTTTATAATGAAAATATTAACCCTTTATTCATTCTAAGGAGCTCCATTGCTATTAGATTTACTACAACACATGAAGAGCCCGGCCCCTTTACAGATTGACGATTATATTTTAGCAGGAGCATAATCAAATTCGCAATTCTAAAGGATTCAGGGATACGATGGGGCGAGAATACTATATTGGTTGGTCAATGTGGGTTCGCTGTTTACCTGTACAGGACAGCAGCAGGTACGGAATATGTTTATGGTCAGAATATTCTGAAATGCAGTGGCAAGGTTAGTCTTTTCTAAAAGAACCCTCTGAAATGTATGTCAAAAATGAAATCAGCAAATCAGACTGCGATAGAAGGCCTCACCATTCTCCCGGGAGTTCAGTATCCGGTCAATTAGTTGATGATGATCAGAACATGAAACCTTCTTTAAGAAGATCCAATCTATTGATTACAGAATGGAGGTATGAAAAACTCAGTTTTAAATGTGTTAGAGAGAAGGACGAAATCACTGAGAATGATTTTTTTAAACTTTATTAAAATAAGTATATGGTTTAGCCATGTCTTTAAGGAGCGTTGTATCCGTACACATCGAGCTGTAGCTATCTAATGTCATTTGCACCCTTTCGCATCACCAATATTATTTTAATTATAAAATATGTCATTTTAAATCTTTATAGAAATGGACGGGAAATAATACAATCTATTTTCGGAAAACCCTTTCTTTATCATTTTCTAAGGGAATGAAAAAGATAGCAATCCTACCCTATCCATTTTAAAATCTACTTGTTGCCTCAGGAGTTGTTAAGGGAATATTTTGTATTCTATATTTAAAAGTATTCCATACATTATACTTATAACTTAATGGTACACATTCTTTCCATAAGTCGTTACCGTTTTTATGTGGGAAACCTTATTATCATCGAAATTGATTATCAGGACTTTCTTCCTTCCAAACCACTCCTTTTTTAAAATATAGGTCCAGACACTTGACTGATAAAAATTACATTCATCACCCAGCTCATGGAGAATATTATTCTTAGTCTTTCCGATTAAATGTTGATACTGATCCATTGTTAAACGATTTTAATGTATATTTATAAAATATGAGGGGCTCTTTTACCATAAAAAATAAATCAGACAAACACGGAGCCCCTCAATTAAAACCAAGCACCTCCTGTAATTCCCCCTTACAATAAATGGAGGCGCCTGATTTTATATGTCAATTGTAGCTATCGTTTATTTATATGGATAATTCATGCTGCGAATTCTGATAATATCACTCCTATTTATTATTTCTCAGTGAGAAGTATGGTTAGTATTATAAGATAACGCAATTGGTCTAATACCAGTGTTTTTGTTTTTCATCGTGTTTTTAGAATCTTAGTGTCAAATTTTAAGGAGCAAAGTAAGTTATGGTAACTGTGTTGATTAATGTTCTATTATAATTAGAACTCTCAACATTGATCGTATTTGTTGACGGATCAATAAATCTTGTCAGAAACACTACCTTTTCTCCGGCATTCATAAACATTGAGCCAAAACAATTTGAAGTATTTAAAAGAGCAAAACCAGTGGGACTTGTGATTTTATCTTCATCCTTAAAAAAAGCAAAAGAAGCATTACCCTGTTCTCGAAACGCACCGGTAAAAGGTTTAGAAATTCCCACTCTCATTGCTTCAATTGTACCGGTTACTGTTAAGCTAATTTGAAAATTATAATACCCGCTTTTGTTGGCTGTAAATTCATTGGTAGATACATTATAAGTTGCGATATCCCCCTGAACCAATACCTTATCAAATTTGATAATTCTGATCTTAGATCCTAAGTCAGGACCTAAGAATGTAGTATTGTTTCCTGAGGGTAAAAAACCTAAAATATTTGCGATACTTGCCGATTTTGAAGGTAATGAATTTTCATCAATTAATCTTACCCATTTCGTTAAGGTAGAATTATAAATATAGAATGTGTCTTTAATCACATTATCCGGATTAGAACCGGCGTTTACTGTATTGTATACTATTAATCCGTTAGCCGGACTAGGCACTGTTGTAATATCTGCCCTGCCGGTAAGAGAAACCTGTGGAAAGAGAATTCCTTTTTTATTATTGGCAGGAAGATTATTTACGTTAACGTCAAGTACTGCAGAGGAATTCGGAACCGTAGTTCCTATACCCACATTTCCGCTTCGGGTTACGACAACATCATTTGCCTGCTGTGCGCTTGCAGGAACGCCAGTGGCAGCATTATCCTTAGCGCCATCAATATGAAATGTCGCCTGAGGATTAGCGGTATGAACGCCAACTTGTGAAAAGACCGAAGTAGAGATCAGTCCCATAGCCATTGCCAGAATAATGCTATTTTTTTTCATTTTTCAAATATGTTAAATTGTAAGTATTTGTGTTTAAATCAACCTTAATTATAGTTAAAAGGCCTTATTTTCATAAATGTGCTCAGCTAATTGTGATTTAGAATTCCTTTTCTCTGATTAATGCTTATGTATACTGATAATTTGCTGTACGATCATTGGCAAACAACTTTAATCATGATTTATTTATTGTACGCATACCTGCGGATTATTACAGATCCGGAAGCACTTTTTTAAGCTTGTAAGATACTATGACGGGAGCAAAGATGCTAATTTTATCAACTTGGCTTTCTTTACGTATCACTTCATCATATAGAGTTGTCGATCTATATTTGTCACATAAAAAGGCAACGATTCCCTTCTGAGAAAACAACTAATTCCCTAGAAAATATAATCGACAAATTTGTTAATAATCTTAACAGGAAATCGCAAAGATCGAAGGTATAAAAATTTAATTCTTAAATGATTTACAGCTAGTATCTACCATTGAAAGTACAGCAGGTATTATATTCTTCTGATACAAAATATCTGATACGCTTTTTGAGGTTCAGACAGCTCTGTATAAAATCTTCGTATAGAATATACCCATCGAAATGGCAATGAATACCATTTATTATTGAATAATTTTTTCATCATTTGTGTTTTATTGTTCTAAAATTTCAAAGCCTCTTCAATAAAGCTTTTAAATTAGTAGTGCAAATGTAGAAAATCCACTTAATAAAAGACTAAAAAGTCTTCTATTTTTATTATGCGAAACATATTAATAATTTAATGATTATAAATGTCGGCAATCTGATCGTGTTATCATGACTTTAACAATTTTTTATAAATAGCATGAGCGTAGTTGATGCTGAGGATATAGAAAATAAGGATTGTAATTGAAATATCTGATAAAAAAGCCAACGAAAAATCCATAAAGATCAGTTGATCGGCTGCTCTCAAAAGCTTTACCGGAAAAGAAGAATTTCTCTCCAGTTAAAGATGAGCTGAGAAAGAATAAAATAGGCAAAAAGTGCATAATTAAATATACCATAGATAAGAATAAAAGTTTCTTTTTTAGTTTTCATTTTATTCCACCGAAAAGGATGGACAATCCAGCTGCCAAATTCCTTACTGGACCGCTGGTGAAGATTGGGGATATTGAAAATATCAGATAATAACCAATAGCCATCCGATCTTATAAAAGGGATGAGCTGAATCAATGAGTATATTGCTACAATATAGGCCAATTCTCCAAATACCGTTTTCTCAAAGAAAAATGACAGCGCATAGAAAGCAAAAACACAGATCAACTGCATATATATCCCTGCCAGATTACCGATAATCCTGTGTTCTTTTTTACAGTGCCATAATGCTGATATACTGGAATACAGAACGGGAAATATAAAATATATTCCCATGCCGATCTCTCCGTTTCTTCCTGCAAACCGTTTGCATGCTGCAATGTGTCCTAATTCGTGTAAAAACATGGTGGGTATATATAAAAGCATAAGCAAGAATACCGAGGCATTGCTTACTTCTATATCTACACTAAAAATGATAAAAAATGCCAGAAGTACTAAACCGGAAAATAAGGTCCAGAAAAACTTCGGTGCAAATAAGTTACTGAAAATACCCGCCAGAATTCCAGATACTTTCGGTGAAAACAAAGGAATCTGAAATCGGATAAAACTTTTTTCTTCTTCCCAGGTAACAGCACCCTTATTCAAAAGCTGCATTTTTCCCAAAACCTGATCAATAAAAAAAGAAAAATCTTCATGCGTAAGTTCTTCATTGAATTTTAAATTGAATGCCCTACACGCCTCATCTAAGTCCGAATTTTCAGAAAGAATATCGATCAGCTCCTTTGTGGAATGAGTAATTATAAAATTTCTCCCCTGCAATTCCAATATCCATTTTTTATCATCATAAGAAGATAAAATAAAATCTGTACGAATGACTGACATATCATTATGTATTACTAAGTGGTTAATAATTCTCTGTTCCGATGCAGATGAGCCAGTACAATATCAGCCCATCCCGCCAATTGGCTTAATGACAAATCTTCAGACTTCTTTTTGGCAGCAAGCAATTCCTGCTCTGCGTAATCCATTAACTCATATCCTATACCGGATACGTATAACAGTCTTTCATGAAATTTTTCAATATCCGGATCTTCCTCGATCCCCTCAGTATGCATCAGTTCGTATACTCTCGAATGTACATAGGTCCATTGGTTATCCTTTAGATCCTTATCAAAATCATCGAGATCGTCACACATTTGTATGGCGAGAAACAGATGGCTAAAAATATCTAAAATCAATGTACTGTTATGTCTGGCACTGAATAGAATATCAAGCCCGATAATCGGAATATAGGCTAATGAATGTTTTGCTATGGCATACTCCTTAAAATCCTCTAAAGAAAGGAAAGGCTTTTCGGCAGATCTGAATTTCTCTTTGTACAGAGCATCAAAGTACAATTTGCAGTAGTGATCATGACGATTCCAAAAATCACTGTCTTTTGGAAATAAGGTCAGTAAGCTTGTCAAAGAGTTTTTAAAACAATCTACTGCATTATACGTTGTATTGGTACCTGTTTTATAAAGGCTGACAAAATCAATACTATGGTCTATCAGCTTATCCATTTCAAGAATAAAATAACACATTCCTTTGGCCGCTATATCGAATTCTCTGACAAGAGGCTCGTCATGGATAACATAATTGTCTCTTATGTAATCAATTTGATTCTGGAAAAAGAATTCCGGTAAAAATGTTTTTTTCTCCATTTTAAACTAATTTAAAAGGAAGGACTTGAATTACTTCAGGTCCCTCCAGGATGTTTTTGTTATTCATTAAAACGGTATACCTCCTCCGGTATCTCCACGTGGTGGCGTTGGCGTTGGTGCTGGTGCAGGAGTGCTTCCTCCGTTTCTGTTAACTGCCGGTTTGGAGTAGCAATAAAACGTAAATTCTTTTCTCTGCTCCAATTGCTCTGCTGAGAAATTTTCTAATTTCTTTTTTAAACTTGTGTTCATCATGATACTATTTTAAAAGGTTAAACATATAAATTTAGAAAGGTATACCTCCTCCGGTATCTCCGCGAGGCGGCGTTGGCGTTGGTGTTGGCGCAGGAGTACTTCCTCCGTTTCTGTTAACTGCCGGCTTGGAGTAGCAATAACATGTGAATTCTTTTCTTTGCTCCAGTTGCTCGGCTGAGAAATTTTCTAATTTCTTTTTTAAACTTGTGTTCATCATAATACTATTTTAAAAGGTTAAACATATAAATTTAGAAAGGTATACCTCCGCCGGTATCTCCGCGAGGCGGCGTTGGTGTTGGAGCTGGTGCAGGAGTGCTTCCTCCGTTTCTGTTAACTGCCGGCTTAGAGTAGCAATAACATGTGAATTCTTTTCTCTGCTCCAATTGCTCTGCTGAGAAATTTTCTAATTTCGTTTTTAAACTGTTGTTCATCATAATACTATTTTAAAGGTTAAACATATAAATTTAGAAAGGTATACCTCCTCCGGTATCTCCGCGAGGCGGCGTTGGTGTTGGCGCTGGTGCAGGAGTGCTTCCTCCGTTTCTGTTAACTGCCGGCTTAGAGTAGCAATAACATGTGAATTCTTTTCTCTGCTCCAATTGCTCTGCTGAGAAATTTTCTAATTTCTTTTTTAAACTTGTGTTCATCATAATACTATTTTAAAAGGTTAAACGTATAAATTTAGAAAGGTATACCTCCTCCGGTATCTCCACGCGGTGGCGTTGGTGTTGGCGCTGGTGCAGGAGTGCTTCCTCCGTTTCTGTTAACTGCCGGCTTAGAGTAGCAATAACATGTGAATTCTTTTCTCTGCTCCAATTGCTCTGCTGAGAAATTTTCTAATTTCTTTTTTAAACTTGTTTTCATCATAATACTATTTTAAAAGGTTAAACGTATAAATTTAGAAAGGTATACTTCCTCCGGTATCTCCACGCGGTGGCGTTGGTGCTGGTGTACCTCCGCCGCTTCTGTTAACTGCCGGCTTAGAGTAGCCATAATATGTGAACTCTTTTCTCTGCTCCAGTTGTTCTACTGAGAAATTTTCTAATATCTTTTTAAACTTGTGTTCACCCAATGGCTTAAGTACTGTTTTCCTGATTAATCTACCGGGCTAGGTGCTGAACCATTTTCGGAACCACCTAAATCGACTTGAATATTATTATTTTCTCTAATTACTTTTTTAGGGATGATCAGTATCGTGATAATCCATTGCCCATTACCAAAAGTACTTATACAATTTTTATAATCTGCATAGAGCCTCCATGTAGTACCCTCCTTATAGGCATGGGAAGTATAAGAACAAAAATCTCCTCCCATATCAGCGGGTGGTTTAGATAATACCCTGTCAAACGAGCTCCCTACCACTACCACAGTATATTTTGAGGTAGGAATATTGGTGTCGAAATTCTTAAGAAAGTCTCTGTTAACATTACTTATCTGGTATCTCTGGTAATAGAAAGGAACCTGTTCGGGTGACGCTACTCTACTTTTATATACCTTGCCGTCTGCATTATTGATGACCAGGTTAAAATACTCATTCCCTACCGGGCCATTATTCAGATTGGTAATTCCTAATGGAGAGTTGGTGCCATCACCTGCGATGCGTAGTTTTTCTGCCGGATTTACCGTTCCAATCCCTACATTGCCATTATCTTTAATAACAACTTCAGTTCCTGCAGCTCTTGCCGTTCCGTCCGACTTTTTGCCCAGTTCAACCCTTGTGCCGGAAGCATTATCCACCCAGGCATCTGCGGTCTGGTCTCCTGTCACTGTCTGCACAGGCATTTTGGATAGCGGCCGCCATGTTCCTCCATTAATCGTTGTGGATTTGTTATCATAATACCAGTACCCTGCAGTTAAAGTTCCCTCTGTGGAACCTATACCCGCCACTCCCGAAGTTGATGTATTATAAACAATAAGTCCATCATAACGGCTCGGAAATGAAGTGGGAATTCCTGTTACACCTCCGCCAAATGAAGTAAATCCTGTCAGATCTGTTCTCGGAAACAACAATCCTTTTCCGACATTAGATGAACTGTTATACGTCGTATTAGAAGATGCATCAATAAAAGCAGAACTTCCTGCTGCTGCCTGATTATCTATACTGTTTGCTATTCTGATCTGGCTATAGAATAGCGGGCCCGCCACGCCTATTCCTAAAGTAAAAAGTGTTTTTAATTTCATATTTTTATTTTTCATCCTAAATTATTATTAAAATCCTGACACCCATTCCCAAGAACCACTGCCACTTCCTCCCAAATAAATTAAAGTACCATTTACTCCCCCTCCTATGGTTTGATAAGAAGACGTATTGGATGGCAAGGGCGAAAGCAGCATTGTGCCCATCCCTCTGTTTGAAACGTATATTTTCTTTCCAACCGGAACTCCCGTCACCGGAAGAGTTAATGTTGGCGTTGAATTTTGAGAAATATTAAGCTTGATGAAGTCATCTGTCGGCAATGCACTATAATCACTGGTCTTTTCTGCTACTACATTAAAACTTCTTTCCCCTACCAGGGTCCATTTTGCCTTCGGCGCATCGTAGTAATATAAACCTGCGCCCGTAATGTTCGATGTTTTTCCGGAAGCTCCTGTCCCGGAAGTCACAAAAATCAGCGCTCCGTTTTGATCTGTACCGTACACTGCATCTTTTGCGGCTAGCTCCGATACCGTAGACCGGGGAATTAACACCCCATCAGGAGAGGTGGTTTCTTTTTTTCCTACTACATCCAGCGTAGCTTTAGGTAATTGGGTATTTATACCAATTTGTCCTTTTGCACTTATACAAATTAAGGCAATGGAAAATAACGATAAAATTTCTTTTTTCATTTTTTTATGTTTTTGAAGGTCTATTATTTTGGTTTTATAGATTTAAATTAAATTCACACTGATACAAATAACAGCATCAGGGAAAAACTTTAAAGCATCGCTATTAGTATTATTCCTCAAAGAATAACTACCGCATTTTCATAGTACTGAAAATGTTATTTTAATCCAGAATATGATTTTCATGGAAATTCCGTACAAAACAGCAAGTCATGTCTGTATCGTAATTTATATTAGGTATTTACAAATACAGCTCAATTAACCCATCAGTTAATATGTGCTTATTATAAATCTGTACTGAAAATGGTAAATATATAATTACTTCGATACAACCTAAGCATTTTAAACAATCGTTTAAAATAGAATAAGTAATAATAGTGTATTATATTGCTAAGAAAATAGCCGGTGTGTAATTTCTAATTTTTTTTTCATAATTCTAAGCGTGTTACGTCAATGTGTTTTTACTAAAAATAAGAATTTAAGGGAGTAGATTCTCATTGATATTTCAGCAAATATAGCCTTATTTTTTTAATATCAAAAAAAAATTAACTAAAACTACACAATTAATATCGTAAACGACTGAATATCAAATAATAAATTTATCTGCTTTTATCTTATCCGTTTAAAGTAGATCATCTGTCTACCTTAATTTTTCATTGATAAAGGTTTTAAAATATACATATATTTTATTTTTTCTCATCTGACAATATATAAGATTAAAATTAATTTTCTCCCAAACTTCTGATCCTGACCCGTGGTTATGTAACACCGCTCAAAAACAAAAAACGCTGTAAACAATAATATTTACAGCGTTTCAGCTTATTTGGTCGAATCCCTTCACTGTTACCGCACGAATCCCTTCATTGCTACCGCACGAATCCCTTCGTGTGGTTGTCTGCAAACCACAAAGGAAATCCCAGATTTTTAAACACTTAAGTTATTAAAGTAATATACTTTACGCAAAGAAGCACACGTAAGTTTTTTGAAAATCTTTGATTTTCACCTGATCTGAACTTAATTCTGCAGTATTTTATTCCCTGAAATAGTCCTTTAACGAAAGTTTCCACCACTGGCAACCGGTTTTCAGCCGCTTATAATGATCTGAACTATTTTTACCAAGTCAAACTTCGTAGAAAATCCTCTTTTCCCTTTGCTTAAATGGTAAAATCCATTTCTGTAATTTATCTTTGCTGATGATTTCCAGATTATTAGCCTTTTACATTGCAATCCAAATTGCTAATTTTCTCGGAACTCTTTTTTCCTTGAATAAGTTTAAACAACTTCATCATAATCGAATTACACTACTATACTTTTCTCCTTGGTATTTCCGGTAGTCTAACTACTTCCTTTTTTGAGTTATTTTAACCTTTAAACCTAAATCATTTTTCAAGTATAAATAAAACAAAATCAACGAGATAAGTGTTTTACACAAAGTAAAAATCCAAAATAATTCAAAGAAATGCTTTTTTGATTAAATAACTGTATTTTCGATTAATATCGATTAAAAATACGATCCCTGCAAAGAATCTTTGCAGGGATCGTATTTATTCACCCCACCGATTAAATCCGGGATTTCCGGTATCTTCCCGGGGACAGGTATCGTTCGTTAACCTTGCTTTCCGGGCCACAACACAGCCACAGGTTTTGCAGGTGCGTTTATCTTCATTTTTCTTTAAGCTGATTTTATATATCAATTGATCGGGGGCTTCTTCTAATTGATCGCACGAAGCACAGGCCGCTAGTCGTTTGTTATAAATCTCTTCCGTTACGGTAGAAAAGCCAACCAAACCCCATTTCCACATCGATTTTCCTAACTTTTCAATCAATTGCAGGTTAGTATAGCCACGTTCCTTTTCTGCTTGCGGTACAGCTGTTTTCGGGCTGTAATGGGCCCGCTGGGCTAATAACATATTCATCAATTCAGGACTTCTGCGAGCCAGTAATAAATTCCGTGCATAATCCTCATCCTCAAGTGCGGCATACAGCACGCCGTCCGGAACGGGTTTCGACGATCCCAGAATTTCGCTAAAACGCATACAAGCCTCGTTAATATCGGTCATTTCTTTTAGTTCATTCAGTTCCATAAATTCAGGTTTTAGTTAAAAATCGCTGCCGGCAGGATTACCGGCAGCGAGAGTATCGCCTCTTTTAGATTTTAAAAGCAATAGATCGTTGTTGTAAATCAATTGTTGATCCGTTATACGAACGAACATTCGTCGACGAGGTCAACGTATATTCAACACCGCGTTTAATTTCGGCAGCAATTTCCACTACAGGAATATTGGTTTTGGGCACAACACTATCGATACGGGCATCCGGATCGATTGTAAAATCGTGGTAGCTGGAAGCCGAAGCCGGATTGACAAGATCATTAAATTCCAACTGAATAAGCCCCATCGCATGAACCAAACTACTGCGAACCTGTTCGATCATCATGCTGCGTTGATTTGTATCCGAAACCTGAGGGAATAAAAAGTTAAGGTCGGTATTCACTGTAAAGTCCGGAGAAACCTCACCATCGACAGTCACCACTTTGTTTTGTACCAACAAATGGAATGCGTCTTCTGATGCTGCTTCGTCAATATCCTGATTCACAAAACTAAACGCTCCTACCATTGGCGGGAATGCTTTAACATCTACAACTTTCAATCCACCGGCTGTTGGACCACCAATTCCATCAGGTGGGAAATCCATTGCTTTACCCGCATCCAGTGCATCGAAACGCGTATCTACTGTAGGCTGATACGGATCGTTTGTATACGCCTGATTTTCTGGCGAAATATATTTAAATAACGAAGTATCCAATTGTTTAATTCCAGGATTGTACATGGTTCCGAAATTTTTCCCGAAATAAACATCCATTAGGAAACCGATACTGTAATAATCGGCCATAGCCACAGAAGTCCAGCCATTAGCCCCGGTCGGATTCGATTTTTGAAGCGTAGAAATCATATGCGCCAATACAAACGACAAACCTTCCTGATCCATTCCTTTTAAACGCGTTAAACCACCCGTTAACACCACGTATTGCATGTCCATCAGGACAAAAGCATAGGCATTAGGCGTTACGTTTGACTGATCATAATAAAAATTGATATCCGGGAAAAAACCTCTGAACAAACGCAATACATATCTTATCAGCGAGCTGTTCATTCCAATATCTTCAAAACTCCAGCGCGGTGCATTGTTGTACACGTCCTCTGCCTGAGCATTGTCCAGATACGCCGCTGCTGTATTGGGAACATTGATCGATCGTTCGCCATGCAGATAGAATTTTTGCGGACGTTGCACTTTTTCTCTTTTTCCGTCACTTAATGCCGTAATATGCATTACACCATAGTATTCTTTCGATAATTGCGAATACTTGTTCTCGTAGTCTTCCGAACCGATTTTAGGCAGTTCTCTATGATCTTCCATTACCCCCATATCGATAAGATGCACCGAATTGGCCTGTAAGGTAAAATCGCCCGAAACAACACCTTCCGACAATAACAAGTGCCCGTCTATAACGCCATCGAAAGCAGCAGCAGTAGAAATATGGTGTACCCCACCGATATATTCTCCGATACTGATTTCGTGAATCGGCACCGCCTCGCCCCACTCATTTACCAATTCATCTACACCCGGAACCAAACGATCACTACGTTTTAATTTACCGGTACTCATCAAAAACAACTGATCCGGGGTTACAATAATCTGCCGGTCGTCCTCGCCAAAGTGCATATATACCATGGCCGACTGATGTCCGTCTGGCCCGGTACCCATACTATACGCCACTTTTCCGGTATTCCATTTCAGTGATCCTGTTGCCAGTGATGCCGTTAATACCTCATCTCCCGTTTGAAAATACTCAATCGTTTTGAATCCCGTCGGAATAGCAATTTTAGTACCGTTAGCATAACATGAACAACAACAGAAACACGTTAATGCATAATAGCTGTCACCTTGTTTGGTACAAGCCCGCCCGCGTTTGGTACTATAATCCGATGTATTGTCGATATTCAAACAGACTCCGCTTGGATAAGGATATAATACATTTTTAGGAACACAATCCGGAATTGGATTTCCGTTCACGTCTTTACAGTTACATAAAGCGTGTGCCTGAGGCGAGAAATCGCCATAATCCTGACAATGCCGATCCGGACAAATCAAGGCAAACGGTTTGCTTGCCGAGAAACTATCGGTTTCCAGATTGTCTTCTGTAACCTGTGCGTTTGGCCCTGTCCAGGTTACCTGATTTACTTCTTTTGCGTTAGGGTCAAGGTTTGCCCTAATTGATGTTACGCATTCTTCCCATGCCATAATTTTTTAAGTTTAAAGGTTAATGATAGATTTTATTGTTTAGCAAATACGTTAGACGTATAGTTAATAATAAAGAGCAGTCCGGTTAATTTGTTCGGATCCAGTTGTTTCTTATCGGCCGTAAGCAATTCATCCGGTGTATTGGCGATCGTAAACAGCAGTTCTGCTGTTTCTGCCTCAAAAGGCCCGCTAAGTGCAACCGTTCCTACATTATTCGTTATCGGAATGGTCAGATCGCTTTTACCCGATTGTTTTAAGGTTAAGAAGCTACCCGCTTGTTTATCGGAAAACGTTGTATTGTTTTGAGTTTGCACCACTACCGTTACCGATTGTAGTTCTACCTTTTTAAGGTTTGGCAGTACAATAGCATCGGTTAAACTAAACGCCATCGATTGTGTTACCGGACTCGGTTGCGGATGCATAAACTGATACCAGTTGGCACTAAAAGCCTGTTGCAATACAATTTGCTTGGCTACCTGATACGGGTATGGTGCATTCTGTGATTGCAACTGATTTTTTACATCGGTGGCAAACTGCCCCATATCTTCGTATGCCGTATAACTTATCTTTACGATAATGTCGGAAATCGAATTAAAATCGAAATGATTGGTTTCCGGCGGCAGGTTTAATTCCCATTCCGAAACAGCGCCGGTTCCTTCAAACGGCAGGTACATGCTATCGTTAAAGTTGAGCACAAACAAACCATTATCGTCCATACCTTTGGAAAGTGCGATTTTCTGGTTCGGAATCCAGTCTACGCGTACATTACCCGGATCGGGATTATTAACCGGATCCATAACATATTTAACCGCATTGATTTTAGGTTCCATCACGGTATAATTTTTGGTTTGTCGCAATACCGCATTAATATTCTGATAAGGCCCTACCACGGCAGGAATCGACACCGAGATGGTTTTTATTTTACGCAGATACTGTCCGGGGAAATCAAAATCGAACAACTGTTCCGAAAGTTTAAAACGAAGTGTTCCTTTTACTCCCGAATGAAGTCCTGTTTTAAATTCCATAAACTGTAACGGATCCAGTTGTAGCAAAGAAATTGTCTTTTCAATTTCGAAAGTACGGGTGTTTTTCAGCACATAACTGCGTTCCATTTGTTGTAACGATAATAATAAAGCTTCGCCCGACAACAATCCTTTGTGAAGTGTATCCCAGTAATCGAACTGAATAAACTGTTCGGTACTGTTCATCTCATTCTGATAAGCCGATTGTGCTGCCAACGCCATTCCCAGCGTGAGCTGATACGATTGGAAATAAATGGTCGATAATCGGCTGATCATCCACGAATAGAAATCCATGTTTGTAAAACGGGTCGTCAGGAATTGTTCGTAGGCATTCTCCTGATCAATTGTTTTTTTATGAATCACCAGATTTTGCTGGTTGATCAGTAATTGCGCATTGGCCGAATTAATCTGATCCTGAATTTGAGCTACATCATAGGCCGCCGTCTGCTGTTGCAACTTCCAGTCGTCACGTCGTCTGCTATACTGAGCAGTCGTCGCAATAATTCCGGCACTCTGGTTTAAAATAGACGAAGTTGTTTGTGCAATCTGAGCGCCCGCATTAATGGCATCTCCAAACTTCATCCCTCCATCAGCAAAACCAAAGATATTCGGCGCCAGATAACCGGCAATCGAAATTCCGTTAATTCCAATCGAAACCGATTCCGGATAAATAGCCGCGCCTTGTAACGAAAGGCTGGCGATTTCAAGAGCACTCAGGTTTTCGTCGTACTGCTGTTGGTAAAACTGTTCGCGATTTTGAGCACTTAGCAGATTTTGTTGCAAACCGGCAATGTTTTGTTGGGCCTCTTCGATTTCCTGCTCTTTAATCATTGTGTTAAGATTAAGCAGCACACTTTGTTGCGTGGCCTGTAATTTAGCCAGTGCCGAATCGTCTTTACGCTCCAGTGCATTTACTAAACCGGATCCCAACTGACTTAATGTAGCAGCGATATTTTTTACCCGATCGATAAGATATTCAAAGCGATAAGCCGGAATAGCCGCATTCTGCGTCATAATGCTTAACGGATTACCACCGCTTGCCGCGGCACGTGCCACTATGCCAGGATCGATAGGCGGTTCGAATAATTGCAATGGTTGCGGTACCCCATTAATATTTAAGCTATTGTTTATTTTATAAAGTCGATCAATAACAGTGTCCCAGTATTGTTCGAGTTTGTCGTTTTCCGGCACACAGAAATAGGCATCAATGTCGTTATACGGCTGGAAATTTAATCCGCTGGAACCACTTCCAACATGATCTTCGAGGGTTATTTTAAACTGCGGTATATTGTCGCCGTACTGAGCCACAATGTCGTTAAAATTCGCCGGATCCTCAGCCTTACACGGTACAAGGTCTTCCGGTTTTGGCCCCAGTAAATTATAAGCGTAGATGTACAGCATATTCGCCGTGGTATTACTCTCCCAGGTGTACTGCGAAAAATACCAGTCGCCCCATTTAATCAGGTTATCGATATATTGCATTACAATTGCTTTTTCGTAGGCGCCAATACGCAAACGGGCAATAGCATGCGGATCGAACGGATATTGATTGTAGGCCGCAATCTGTTTGGTGTTCGTAATGTTGTCGAGCAATGAAGCTACCGTATGGTTCCGGAAAGGATTAAACTGCCATACGCGGCAAATATCACGCGCTATCTGATGGTTGAGCAATACATTTTTTACCGATTGAATTTGTACCGGCTGAAGGAAAGAAAGAATTGAATTCAGATTTGTTTTGGCTGTAAATTTACTGCTCACATATCCCTCGCTATCAATCCATTTGTTGTCCAGTAAAACGGGGTAAATACGACTCGAATCGGTAACTCCTATCGTGGCACACACAAAAGAATCTGTTTCTACCAGATACGGAGCCGCTGTTGGATCATAAATATATTTATACCATTTTTCGGCCTGATCAAATACCTGATTTGTCTTTAGTAAACTGGCAATATACATGGGCGCGTGGAAAAACAATTCCCAATAGTACAGTTCATACGCCCCGTTAAAATCGACCTGACCACCATCGGGAGCTTCAGGAGCAATAACATACGGTTCTTCAAAGCCAAACCTGTTAAAAGGCAATTCCGGATCCACCGGGATCAATTGACTTTCGAGCGATAACAGTTTATCGACACCACCGGAAAAGATACGGGCACTAAGGTTATGAATTGCCCCTGTGGTAAGGCGTATCGCTTTAAAATTATATTCACACGCATAAGGAGTGGTGTTCAAACTTCGGAAGAATCCGATAGACGACGGGTATTCTGCCTGGTACAATACCTGGACTACAAAGCGTACTTTTTTATCAATATCCGGTTGCCCATCCAGAATATCGTAAAGTACTCCGGTTAACTCATTAAAATCAATATCCGTCATTAAGCGGCCGTTTTTATCGAGATATCCGCTCTGCATAAGCTGATCAAAAATATTTTCAGAACCACTGGTATTAATTCCAGCACTGTCTGAAATAAAATCTGTGTTATAAAAAAGCGGTTGATTGGTTAATATATCCAGAACCACATCTACCATATCGCTTTTATTGGGTTGTCCTTGCAGCATTTCATTGAGCGCCTTGGTCAGATCGTCAATTGTTGTACCGCGTTCCAGTTGTCCGTCGGCTGTAAAATACCCGTAATCAATAAGATTGTTATAAATCTGGCTGGATCCGCTGCCATCGATACCGGCTCCCGACGAAAGGAACGACGATTCCAAAAACATGGTATCGGCATTAAACAACAAATCGGAGATAAACACCGGATCTTTATCCGGATCTTCCATTAAAAATGCTTCTTTGTCGCCATAAAAAACAAAGGTCGCTACGGCGTTTTTAATCGTAAACAATCCGTAATTTTTATTCCGCACATTTTGGGATAGCCAACGGGAACCACCGGCCCTGTTTACGACTCCCATCACAAACTGTGTCTTTATAAGCTGACCAGGATCGCCTCCAAAAATATTCATCACATCGGTACGCATTTCCGCATAATCAGAACGTCCCAACATACCGCTACTATCGATGTAACCATAGTCAACCAACGTATTATAAACCGTTTTAGAACCGTCCGCATTAATACCGGCATCGGTCGAAATAAAAGAACTGTCCGTTAAGGAAGTCTGTGGTGTTGGAATGGCCGGAGTAATAATCTGTCCCGCAATATCATTATCGTAAATCGTACGGGAAGTACTAATCAGGTTCATTTGTCCTGATGTCGCGTCGATTTGCGGAGTAAACAGATCGTTACTCTTATCGCTGTCTTTTTCGAAAAACAGGATTTCGTCGGGGTTTACCAAATAACTGCTGTCCAGACTATCGTTTAAAACAATCGGCTTAAACAACGGCAACTGCCCTTTATAACCCAGGTTATAGACATAATTATAGTTTTGCCCTGTTTCAAACAATTGATTTTCAAAAATCTGAACTGCCGGATTGGAAGCATCCGGTGGATTATTGGCCGGTTGCGGATATTGCACCGTAGTATCAATCATTGGGCCGAAGGCAATCACCAATTGTTCAAATCGGTTGCCGCCATTAGTAATTTCCCAGAAACGATCCTGTTGTATTTTGAGCGGATATACTTTATTCCACCACAGACTATTGGGGTCGAAGAAATTGTCTGGAAAAAGTTTATTATTTGCAGTTCTATACGCACTTGGACTAACATCGATAACATAGTCTTTTACCAGCGATTGCGCCGGCACCCATTGATTTTGGAAATTATAAAACGTATAGTTTATTGAGGCCTTCACAATATTTTCGGTAGTGGTATTCGGTGTTTTATCGATCGCTACACTTTGCTCTACCCAAAATAGGAACAACTTATTAAAGGCATAAACCGGTGTAATTTGTACGGCATTAATGGCCAGATCAATTTTAATCCATTGCGACCAGGTACCTTCGCTCTCCCGGGTGATATAGTAATAGGTATACGGATTGGTAGCGGTGCGCGCAAACAGAAACAAGGTCGGCTGATTATCGCGGGTATCGTCAGAAACCCTACAATAATAGGCATCTACATAAACCAGTTTTGCCAGTTCTGCAAATCCTTCCAGGTATTTCATATAGGCCGATGTCACATTGCCTTCGGTAATGTCGTTCTGTTTCAGGTCGTTTTCCAGTTGTTTAAACAGATCGGTTTTGGAGCTACGGAAAGCCGGATCAAGATAATTTTCAGGATAGAGGAAAATTTCGCGGTTGGCTTCCCATATCCGATAATTCATCATCCATTCCCACCAAACTTCAGGGATCGGTAAAAGTACCACACCGGCTTCCAGTTTCGAACGACAACGGTTCATATACAACTGAACAGCATTAAGCGCTTCTTTGATATAGGAAATTTGCGCTGAATCCGACATATCTACATCAATAAGCAAATAGTCGTGTAAATCGCGGGTATTCTGGATGTAGGCAGTATCATCAGCCGAGCGAAGGGCAAAGATCGTTGCTCCAATCAGAGCGTCTCTTTGGGCCGATGCGGTTTTGCCCCCAATTTGTACGGCCAACTGATTCCAGTCACTTCCTACATTATATCGTGCCTGAATCGCAGTTAATAATTTGTTTTCCTGTGCTACCAATGTATCCCAGTCGGCAACACCTTTTCCGGCCAGACTAAGTAGCCCCTGAAAAGCATCCAGGTCTAAACCTGTTTTATTAAGCAATGTAATAACAGCCTGCATGCTGTAGAGGCGGTCGACCTGATTGGTATAGCTTAAGGTATATAATGCTGTGATTATCGACATATCCCATCCGGTTGCTTGCGATAAAATGGCTGCGGCCACATCATTTTTATTATCGGCAATCGCCGTCATATAGTCTGAAAACCGATTGTTTACATCATTATAAATACTTGTAAAAAACTGGAACTGAAGTAATACAATGCTATTGGCAAACGTTAGTTTTGTGGTATCGGTAATGCCATAAGCCGCTTTATTGACAGCAATATTATGGAGTAAATCCTGGCTGACTCCCGTTTTTTGTACCCATACCAACCAACGTGAAATTAGACTTAATGCTTTGATGGCGTTCGTCGTATCGGGATTCAGGAATACCGAAAGTGGATTGGTAACAGTAAGTGCCAAAACCGATTGCGCCAATGAGGACGGAATACCGAAGAATGCGCCAACCTGTTCGTAAAGTTTGATCAATTGATCGTCTTCAGAATCGGATACCGGAATAAGCATCGGCAGTGTTTTAAGCCATGCTTCACTTTTATCGGGATAGTATAAAATGTTAACGGTGGGCGATACAACTGCATTTACCGTATAATTGAGATCCTCTAACGTTAATCGGGTCACTGCAGCCAGTGTTTCTTTGTTATCAATTAGCGCCGTCAGCTCATCAACTGTAAAAACCAGCTGTACTTTTCCGGATAAGCTCAAGAAGCTCAGATAATTTTGGATACTTAATTTAAAATATCCTGCCAGGCGTACATGGCGCGACAAGGCCGAAATGGCAGGTACATTTAACACAATGGTTGGGGTACTCGTATATAAAGCCGAAACCAGCAGCTGCAAATCGTTTTGCGAAACGCCCAAGGCCGAAGCGACACGAACGGCGTTGGCCGGATTGTTTCCGCTGCTGGAGGCATATTCCCAACTTAGCGGCGTATCCAGATAGGTTTTATTCAGAGGATAGGCTACCGTTGCGCTATTTTTAGGGTGGTATAAAGTGGTTTGTCCGGTATTAAACACGACATCAAATGGCGCTGTCGACTGTGCCGGATCGTTCCCCATTCCGTAAGTTTTCAAATCAAACAAATAGGTACTTACCGTAGCGATGTCGCTATTCATCCGGGTAACCAGTTGTTGTAATTTTGGTACGAGTTGTAATATGCTTTCATCAATTTCCGGTGTTCCGTTATTCAAGGCATGTAAAGCCCAGTCCAGATCATCAAACGACCATTCGCTAAGCAACGTAAGGCGCAAATAGCGATTAATCTGATCCAGAGCCGTTGGCGTCAGGTTATCGATGGTATTTACCGAATCGGTATTCCCTGCTACAACCGGTTTGGTTAAACCCTTATTGATAAAGAACTGCGCATTTAGCCCGGCTGTAATTTCAGTACCGGATAAATTCTGGTATAGTAAATCCTGAACTTGCGTTACCAGTAAACCTGTTTGTTTAGAAAAGACTGTAAAACTATTCAGATCGTCCAGTTTCGCCACCCCAAAATAGGTTTGTAATTTCGTAGTATCTACCGTTGCCGTTTTAAGCAAATTCCAACCTTCGAGGGTGGTTTGCAATTGTTCGGCAGCCAATTGCGGTCCGGTTAACTGTTGGGAGGCAAATACCTCGGCCAGTGTTGTTTTGAGTTCCTCGAGATAAATCCGTACGGTGCTTAACGGTTGCAGGAATGGTAAGTTAAACGGATAATATGTCGCGGCAAGCTGCTTATACAAATCGGTCGTACCCGCAATTTTCCAACTGGTCGACAAACTTTGTTCCAGACGTTCAATGATGATTTGTAAATACGGGACGATTGTATTTGTTTTTTCACAGGTTAGCGGTATCGTTCCCAAATCGGGACGTCTTACAGCCAATGTACTGGCGTGTGGTATTGTAGCTGTATTGGGTTCGGTAATGTATTTTTGTACAATACGCATCAGATCGACAAAATAGGCTGCTGGTCCCAGTACCGATTTACATTCCGGGCAATCGCAATAGTTTAGACTTCCAAACAGCTCCTGGTAGCCTGCTAATCCGGTAAAATACCCGGTTACCTCTTCACTGACAGATGAAGTCGATATCGCTTTAGAAAGCGGCGTCGACATATTTAAAATTGCATTGGTGAGATTGGCCACATTATTGGTTACTTCGGTCGCTCTCTTGTATACCTCCGATGCTACTTTGGGGCAGCCAAAAGCATCGGTATATTGTTTTACAAACACTTCTCCGCTTTGTCGGGCAATGTCATGAGCCGAGTTTAATCCATCGAATTTTTCGTACAGAGTACCAATGGCGTCAGCCGTTAATTTTTTGCCCGTCTGCGCTTCCGGATGTAACCGAACCACCCGAGCCACCTGTTTGAGCTGTTCTACTGTGTCGGCTGCGGCGGCACGGGATTGGGTTTTGGGTAGCTTTACGGAGGCTAAGGTATCTTTCAGATGAAGATTGGTCGTTAGCAAATCTACGTCCGGATTTGCTTCATAAAAGTTATGAATCAGTTGTTTTACTTCCATGATTAATAGATTTACTTTTTTTAAATATCATTATTCACTATCGGTATCGTAATCGTGTACATGACGGGCAGACACCCCTAAATTTTTATAATATATTCCTGCATAGGTCGTCATACTCAGGTGTTCCTGATAAGGGCTTAACGAAAGAAGTGCCGCTACAGAATCCCAATAGGCACCCGGATGCTGACCATAGGATGTGGCAGCAATACCATGAATCTGGAAAAACAAGCTACAAGCCAAACAAGGTCGACGTGTACCGCCGATATAATTGAATTGTTTTCCGGCTTCCACAATTTTGGTTTCGGCATGTTGTTCTTCGTGTCCCTTAACAAATTCCAGTTTATAATCCTGATACGCTCCGTTGATCTCGGTTTCCAGTTTACCCAGATGTCGGGCTACACGCCCTGAATATTTCGTTTTATCCGGAACGGTAAAATTTTTAAGGGTGCCTGACAATAATTTATCGAGTTCACTTTGCTTTTTGTTACTGGCCACATAAATCGTTTTTTCAGTATGATTGATTGCGGCCTGCACTTCGGTAAAATCCTCGTTCTGAGCCAAAAGAGCCGTCGATAAATGGCGAACCAGTAACCGTTCGGGACTCATCCCTTTATTAGGAGCGACAATCTCCTCGGTTACTCCGGTATATAACTTAGACTGATGGACTCGTTTGGCTAATTTCATTTTGCTACCATGCCTGGAAGTTATTTGTTCTTTCAGCTTTTTACTTTTTTCTTTACGAATCTTTTTGGTGACATCCAGTAACCTGGATTTTTTAGGCGACTTTCCGCCATCCGATTCATCATCTCCATCGCTTCCCGAGCTGTCGCTTACTGCAGAAGCCCTTTTTCTCTTTGTTTTTTTTCCGGCTGTTCCCTTACTACTCGCACTTAGTCCGTCGGCATCTTTCATACTAACCGGATTACCGATACAAAAAGCATATAAATTGAGACCATCAACGCCACCGGCCGGATCGGGTTTATTCCAGCGCATCAGCCATGGAACGTAGTAGCGGTGCCCGTAGTAATATAATCCGGTAGTATCATCCCGTTCTTTTCCGGAATAGCGGTAATTTTTAAGACTCACCTCCTGCTGATTCGGGCCTGCGATAATAGACGTTCCGCCATACGGGAAATATTCTTCATAACTAATCAGCAGCGCCTGATCGTCGACTTCAACCGCTACGGAATCCAGTTTGGTACAAAGCTGCCAGCGGAATGAGCGGTCGCCTGTTTGTTTTTCCTTTTTATTGTCGTCGAGCTTCCAGTAATGCATAATTAATAAACACGTTTCGCCATCCATAATGCGTAAGGTTTCGCGTTCCAGGGTGATGGTTGTTGTATTATTGGTAACCGTTTGCTGTTGTTTTAAGGCATAGTTGCCAAAGTATACCGTACTTTCCATCATGTTTACAGTACCGCCGTTTGCCATTCTTTCGCTTACTTTTCGGGTACGTTGTTCTGCACTGTCATATACATAATAATCGGCATCATCTTCTTCTTCCGGACGGGTAATAATAGCAGCGCGCACCAGATTTTCGCAACAATTATAATCCAGCGCCACGGGTTTATTGATCATAACCTGACGCAAATTCCCGGAGTCGTCGTACGTAATACCGGTTAAACGATTGGAATTCACGTCAACCGGCAAATCGCGGGTCCAGGAGGCCGATTTGGCAATATGTTTTAACTGAGTCAGGTTTCCGGAATTATCGTAGGTATAGCTTTCACGATAGTTTTCCAGTTTGTCATAATCAGAGGGTGCAACCGAAAATTTACTTTGTTTAAAGTCGTTGTTAACCACGTTATTCTGATAGGTGTTGGCTAATATTCCGGGATGCTGACAGCCGTTTGCCGCCAACAAACGGTATAAAATATCGTAGGTATAATCCGATAGCGGTACCACCTTCTGATTGTTATAAAAAATAGTATCCCTGCTTAAATCCCGTAATCTTGTAATATTACCCACCGGATCGTATACATAGGTTATATTTTGCAACAGCGGATTCTCGCCTGAAGTTACCAATCGGGTATTTTTAAGGGTGATCAATCGCTGGGTAGTCGTTTCGTAAGTACAAACCGTCGATGAATTGTTGGCAAAAACAACCTGGTTCCGTTGGTTTGAAGCGTCATATTCAATTCGTTGGATAACCGGTTTTGACTTTCCGTCCGGTAATTTCAGATCGATCGTTGCCAGTAAGCCCGACTTCGAATAACTGCGCCGTGTTACAGTACCGTCGGCAGTTGTTTCGGTGAGTAAATCGCCTACAGCATTATAGATTTGTTCGAGTGATAAAGTGTTTGGATCTAACGGAACATTTGCCGGATCGCTCCAATCGACTGCATCTTTATAAACGGCAGTCATCTGGCGGCTTTTCGAAATCGATTGTCCGGTAAGTGCATACCTGCTAAACGTCACAATTCCCGATAAATCTTTTTGTTCGTACAATTTTCCGCGTAGGTTTAACGAGGCGGCGTCCTGAATTTCTTCGCCATAAGTACACACCTCTACTAAAGGATATTGATCGACCGGAACAATGGGATCGCCATCAACATATCGCTTAACCCGTAGCGTTTTCTGGCGTTGTAAACGATCGTAAGTAATGCGTTGGTTATACATTCTCGGTGTCCACGACCAACATAGCAACCCCATCATATTGTTAAAATGAAACTCCGTTCCGGCATCTGCACTTTCGGTGATCAGCGCACTCGTTTCATTCATCTGATAGGTGTTGCGCTGATTAATATAATCGGTACCCGTAGTCACATTCGTGTAATACAAACGTGGATCTATTTGCAGCAGTACCCGGCCCTGTATATCGGTTTCCGAATAAGATGTTAATACGCCCTGCAACAAGATTAGGGTTATCTGTTCTTCTATACCATAAAATTTCGGATCCAACTGCAATTCAAATCCGGCTTGATACGGCGTAAAAATCGCGGTAAGCCATCCTTCGGCAGTAATATAACCGGCAGTAACCAAAGCCTGTAAAATTTCGGCACTCGTACTGCCGGATCCGGTGGCAATGGCGTCGAATGTAGCGGCAGTAACTTTCCCCAGATTGTTTGTCTGAAGCAAAAACTGCGTTCCGGTATTATCGAAAACCTCGGTTGTGGGTGTATTATAACATTTGGCCGCCTTATCTAAAGCATTTTTTTCGTCCTGCTGTTCCTGGGTCGGATTGGCCGGATAATTAGCCGTAAACGTTTTATAGTAATCCGAATCCAGTACCGTATCGTTAGCATCGTAGGTTTTTTGTTCCCAGGCGGTAAAAGTGATTTGTGAAAAGAATCCTTTCGGATCGTCGGTACGGATTAACCGACCGAGAGGGTCGTAATGCATTACCGAAGGGGGCGGCATATTCCCTTCATCAATCAATGTCTGCTGATTTTCGTAATCGGATGTCGCACTAAAAAAGGGCAGGTATTGTTGTGCTACCAGTCCTTTGTTATTGTATACGGTTTGGCCGGACGTATTCCAGCGTTCTTCGACCTCAGCCAGTTTATTGTCGACATAAACCAATCCCGGATCCACTAATTCTTTTTGTTCGATAATCCGGCCCAAACCGTCAGAAAACTCAATCCGGATGCGGCACTCGGAATTTCCGGCGCCTTTATGAATAAAATTGGTTGCCGATAAAGATACAGCGGCCAACGGTTGTTTACGATCGGTCCAGTTATACTCGTCGTAGAAAAAATACGTCAAAGCGCCTTGTATATAGTAGTCGTGTTGGTCTAAAACCGGTTGTATTGTGATCGGTGTTCCATCCGGTGCTGTTGTTCGTGTTTGATATGCTGCCGGAAAACCGCCGTACGGATAAAGGAGCATGCTCCCTTCCAAATCGCCATTTTTAATTCCGAATAAAGATGAAACACGCACCTGTCCTAACGGGTCGTAAAGTACCTGCGACACATTACCATTAATATCCACCAACTGCTTGGGTGTACAGGTATGATAATCTAGTGTAAGTAGTTGTGTGTTTTTAATGTCGTTATCGGGATCGATGTATTCTATTAATTCTACCACCTGAATGTTATACGGTGTATCATAGCCCATCTTCCCGCAAACCGACAATTCTGAATCGGCCGGAACAAAAGGGTTGATCACTTCATTAGGCAGGAAAAACAGCTCCGGTGTATCGGATTTGAAATAAGTTTGTACCGTTCCGTTATTCCACCAGTAGCCCGTTTCTTTATCGAAAACAAATCCGGCATTGGTAACAACATCATTCGTTAATTTCCCTTTATAGGCCGAATCGATATAATTTTGGGTAAACTGTGCTGTGGCAGTATACGCCTGTAATCCCCGCGAGGCGATGGTGAGTAATGGTAAAAAATCATCTTGTGTTTCATTCCAGAAATAATTGCGGGTCCAGGAAAACTGCAAGGCCGCAACCGCTTCTCCGGGTGATACTCCATAAGGAATGATATTTTGCAGCGCCTCTTCTATGAGGTGATTACAGTAATCGAAATCCATGTATCCTTTACCCTTTTCCAGGGCAAAGCCCGACAATTGAAACGCCTTCTCCTGGCCTACGATTCCCGCCCAATACATTTCGCTGTCATCGGTATTGATCACATCGGTCGTTGTAAAAGTCGCCAAGAGCTGTTGTTGTTCTGGATATAACGAAACGCCTTTGGTTGATGATGTACGGCGCGGCAGATAAACGGTACAGGAGCGTTTTACTGTACCGCTTTGAGGATCTACTTCGAGTGTAAATTGTTGTTCTACCCGCGGATCGATTGCGTTGCGTTCGTAATGATAAGCAATATGTTCCCGTGGATCGACGCGGAAAATTGCATGTTCTTCATCGGATGCCGGCTGAATCAAAGCCACGGCATAATTAGATTGTTCTACCGCATAAGGCACGCTCGATTCGGGTTGATCATCTAACCCGTAAACTTCCGTCCGGATACTGCTTCCGTTTAAGGCTACAAAAGCTTCCCGAAGCGTTTTGCCATTGGCGGTATAAATATCGGCAGCAAACACATGGTCCGGAAAATCATAGGCATTAGCATCACCCTTAAAGAAATCGGCCCGGTATTGCTCCTGTAATGCATCATAACTTTCAAACACTCCGGTATTAAACCATTTTTTGGTGTATACCGGAGGGACAAACAATTCTTTATTGACCTCGTTTACTGGGAACTCCAGATTCTGGATGGTCGCGGTAAACGCTTCGTAGGTTTGTGTATCCCATGTTTCTACAAAACCAAATCCGCGGAAACTTCTTTCCACAGGATCATAATATCCGTCGTGATATGCAAACTCCTGAACGTAGCACGATTGCGAAACAGCATCCGTCTGCGTAATGCGGTCGATCACCTGAACCGGGAAAAACAAACGGGTTTTCCAGGGTTTTCCGGCTTGTTCGTCTTCCAGATAAAAGCGCACCGAACTGGAATAATGCAAAGCCGTGCGGCTACCGGTATTGTTATTGGTTTCGGTAAGCAAATAGGGTTTTAGCGTTACCATAGCGATGTCCAGTGGATCGACTCCCGAAAAATTCAGGTAATAATGCCGTGGCGTACCGGTTAGTTTCGAAAAAATCAGGCAACTCGTTCCGGTTCCCAGTATATCGGCAAAATGAAGGCTATCCAATGTATCGAACGATTCCGGTAAAGTAATAGTAATTGCGTCCGAAAAACTATTTCCACTTTTATTGAGAAATAGCTGAACCGTATTGTCTAATGCATATACAATATCCATAGTACCGGTTCCATTCAGATCGGCAAAATAGAATCGGGAAGCATCAAAACCGGCTTCAAAATATGGCGCATTTATTAATTCGATACGTTGCCCAAACCGGCCGTATCCTAAGTTAGGCCAACAATAAACCGTTCCGTTTGCCACGGCAACCCGATGCTGTAATCCGTCACCAAACAAATCGGCAAAAGTGACCGATGTTTTTCCTGAATTCTGACTTTGTAACGGGAAATCTTCCGGCGCCGGTACTTGTTGCGGTTTGCCATATCCAAAGGTTCCCAATCCGGGATAAACCGTCAGATAATCACCAGAAAATCCGATTTACCATTCCCGCTCAAATCCACCGATTCCGTTACGGCCAATGCACTTGGATATTGTTCAAACGGTTGGAACGGTTCCCAGCCTTGTCCGGTATTGGAATAATATCCGGGTGGACTGCTTACCATCAGGTCTTTAATTCCATTACCCTGTAAATCGGTAATGACACCCGAATCGCCCACGGCAAAATCAGGTACGGTTTCCGGTTCGGAATAATGGCCGCTTCCTTTCGGATTATAATACAACGATCCGCTATCGCGGGTATATAAAATGCCGGGTAAGCCGGCGCCGTTTAAATCAACCGGAAGGAAATCGCCTGCATCGAGGTTTCCGGGAATAGTCCCATCATCTGCAACAGTTAACGTACTAAACGTTGCAGTTGGTGCCACATCAAATACCGAAAAAGTAAGCTCCAGATCCGGTTTTGCTAATAACTCGTAACTGCCGTCACTTTGAATTCTACATCCTGTAATGGTTACCTTTTTCAGGCAGGAGATCACTGCGGTCTGATCCGGTACCTTACTATAATCTGTTGTATCATAATAGGCAAGTTGCAAACGGCTTACCAGAAAGGGATTTCCGTTGTTTTCGTTTTCAAAATGATGAAACAGCAGTATATTTTGGCACCTGCGATAAGTGCGCAGTTCGAAGCCACTCCTAAACGAAGAAAACGGATCCGGTCGGCATGCCGACGGACGTACCTCAGCATAGGGGTCGGCCGCAGTTGTTGTTAAATTATCCAGTTCATGCGATCCGTAGTCAAAAATAACTTCGAAGGCAAATTTTTCTTCTTTAGAAGTATTGTAATAATTGCCGTAAAAAATACGGTCAATATAATTTCGTGTAAAGGCGCCTCGGTTTAATACTCCTGTTTCCTGATCGTTTTCCCGTTGGTACCGAAACTGAACTTTATTTCCTTTGGGATCGGTTATCGAAACGATTTGCCAGCTAAAGATCCGGGCCGCATTATCGGGATCGGCAACACGCGCTTCGGGAACCGATCCGTATTCCGATACCGTATTATTGGTTGCGAATGTACGCCAGAAGCTCTCATCGGTGGTTTGGTTTTTATGATATTCGATACGGGAATAATCATCTTCCACACGTGGAAAATAAATACGAATACTCCATATATCACCTTGTTGATCAATTTCGGTGCGGGTCGCATTTTCTTTAGGTACCAGTTCTTTTCCGGAAAAGAGAAAAATATCGGTTCCGTCATATTTGGGGATTCCTTTTTCGGTTCGAATTGTAAATTCGGGGATTTCGACATCCCAGCCTACGCCAAAGATACTGTTACCCGATCCGGAATTGTAAGCCAACGAAAGGGACGGCGCTAACCCACGGCCAGTCGTTATGGGAACCGGGATTGTATAGGCGGCGGTTCCTGAAAATGAATTGGGCTGAAATGTTTCGCCTATTCCTTTTATTGCTCCTCCTCCACCGGGCAGGGAAGCACCAGAGATCGATACTTTTTCCATAGCTATCATTTTGACTGACTGCAATTAAAACACGTTTAAATGCAGAACGACCTAAAACAAACAGAATTCAAACAAAAAGTTTACATTTTTCCTTGCGATCTAGTAAATCAGATCAGTATATAGGGTTGCAAACAAAATAATTTCATAAGCAATTATACCCCCACAAGGTATGTACAAAAAAAAACATCAAATAGCGTAAAAGTACCTGATTTACAATTACGTATAAACACCCATTTGCGAAGAAATCTCTGTAACAGCTAATGATGTAGATGTTGGTAAGGAGGCCGGAAGAATCCGAAAATTTTTGAGTAAAAGAACTTAAGGGATTTTGAAATACCATCAGGCACCAGCAATGGCGGAAGTTAAAGTGGTTATAATTATTCAACGAAATTGAATATACAAAAGAAATTTATTAAGAATGCTTGATCAAAATGATCAAGGAGAAATTATGTTGTACGGTCAGCCAGGAGACATTTGTGGTGTCCAGCAACAATTCGGCGGCCCTGAATGTCCTTGAAAAACCGGAAAAGAACGGGATCTCTCTATCGCTGCGCTTTAGGAGCTCCCGGAATAATAAAAACGTTTATTGAGTTCCAGACTAAGATTCCGGATCTGTCAGACTGGAGACTATCAACTCAAAAAGAGAAACTTTTAAGAACATAATGAGAAACATAGGGCTACCAGATAAACTGGTAAAACTCGATGTATCCCAAGTAACTCAATGTGAGAAAGACGGTATCGATCAATCCGTGGATAATGATATTGATCCAGATATTTTTAAATTTGATATATAAAAATCCAAAAGCGATCCCAAATACGAATGTCATGATCAATCCCGCCATACCTTGATACAAATGAGGCAGGCAAAACATCAATGCAGAAAGAATGACTATAAGAATTTTCCTATCACCGAAGATATTTTTGAGTTGAGCAAAAGCAAATGCCCTGAATAGCAACTCCTCTCCTACCGCAGCACTGATCCACATTCTGTAAAGCCACTTGAGATACTGTGCCGTGTCACCTCTGATGTGTTCAAAAGTAGAATAATCCGCTGGCTCATTACAAAGCCAATTGACCAGCGGCTGGATCATAAAATCCACACTCAATTCTAAGACCAAATATGAAACTACAATGTTCTTAATGTCACCTGATTTGAGATTCTTGAAATTAAGTGGTTTCAGATTTCCATTCTGCAAAAAAGTGCTGATTAAGATAAAAATTATAATGACACAGAAAGTATACGGAAATTTGGTCAGTGGATTGTAGATCAGTAAAAAAGATATGGTAAGTAGCGCTAATGATACCCATTTAGTTTGTAATAGCAATGTCATTTTCATAATCCTAAAGTATAGTGTACAGCCTTAAGATGCCGGCAGAATATTTTCAAAAAACTTAGCAATATTCTTTTTCAGTTTTTCAAAAATGTCTGATTCGCCGAATTCCTTATTGTCATAGCCTATCGGGAATCCTTTCTCAACATATTGATTATTTTTCTCAGTCGTAAGATTTTGAAAATAGTCGTTAACAATTCCAGTCTTATCAGTATGGATATCCAGGTATTGTATAACAGCATTTTTGGAAAAATCCAAATTTCTGATATCTATGGTCTTTACCTCTTTCTTCAGATCAGACCTGAAATACAGGTTCATTTTCTTAGTATCAATGACCGTCTGCCATTCGCCGGGATGTATGGAATTCAAAATATTCCACGCATAGTCGACAGGCTTTTTATCGTACGTGTAATTTTTCAGCATGTAGTACGCACGGTTGTAGCGATCTTCCCAATTTTGGTTCTGTTCAAAATCAAATTTCTCATTTCCACCAAGAAAATCAAATTTTTTAGCAGCTGCCAGATCCTTATGATACTGATTGTTGCAAAGCAAAGGCATTGGCATTTCTTTATTTGTAAGTACTTTATACTGACCGTTCAATAGGGCAATTGTTGCAGAATTTCCACTTGCATCGGTCAGGAAAAAATGACTGCCGGCCGCATTGGGCCACCAGTTAATGTTTGGCCCATCATTCAGATGATCCACCACCTCTTCTACAGTTTTGTAGTTATCCAACTGATATTGGATCCATTGTGCCCAGAACATATCAGGCTGTTTTGGATTATATACTTTACTGGTTTCTTCCAGATATAATTCAACTAAAAAAAGACCTTTTTCATTGACTCCATAACAGGGAAGATCATATCCCAATAGATTGAACGTAACGGAGCCGAATTTTGAAGTCCATCTTTTCTCAGCCTGTAACTGATCAGTTGTTAAATTCTGCCAGCTGATGTTCCTTTTTGGAATATCACGCCTGTTGATTACGATCATTCCCGGCATTGTTTTCCAATTTTCATTGAAGCCAACGACGTTATAATTTTTACCGGTCAGCAAAAATGCCGAGCACGCTTTACTTTGAACTGAGTAGATGAGAACGCATATCAGGATACAGCGCAGAAAGAAAATTTTCATAAGAATAATATTATAATGTATACCAGGAATAGATTGATTGGCAGGCCTGGATCTTTTAAAGAACCCTTTGTTCTGTAATTTGAATATTTAACACTAAACAAATCTACAATTATTAACCAAGCAAAGTCAATGGTTATTTGTAACCAAATATGATCAGATTAAAAGCTGTCAATGTTATATAATAGTTTTGGGAAGTTCTGGGTTTGCCTCTATAGTGTAAAAATTCTATGGATCAGTTTCAAAAGTTGGGAGAAAATTAATATTAGTAATTGAACTCATCTCGACTTTTTCATCATCTTTTTACAGGCAATAACAATAAAAGCTAAATAATTAAATCCTATCCAGCTGGTAATGGTGGTATCAAACCTGTTGAGCACCGATCTGAAACTATCCAGCCAGGCATTTGTTCTTTCTATGGCGTATCGCTCTTTGTATAGTTGATGATCAAAATAATGGTCATTATCTATATTAGAGTTGACGGTAGTAGCCGAAAACTGTCTTATAATGAAGAACTTCTTTACTGAACAATTGTAAAACAGGTAAAAGATACCATTGAATGCCTGTTTTAAGTTTATATAAAATACAGTTAATAATCTCACAAATAGGTGCTTTTGATTTGAAACCTCTTTTTCCAATTGGAATATAAGGTGCAATTTCTAATTCTATTGTATCTTTGCTTAGTACTTGGTACAAGGGATAGGATTTTTTTTGTTTAGCGGCACTAATTTCCTAATCCCTTTTTTTATAGCAAACAACTAATCTATTTTTTTTCAATAAGTCAAGATCATTTCAACATGAGTATTTCATTCAGACAAGAATATTTATTTGATGATAATAATTCAAAAATTTTAAATAAATTATATCGAGAAAAAAGATATTTGATAGAAAACATTATGGATGGAGCTACGAACGATATTTTTATGGATAAATTAGGCGCAATACTAAAAAAGAGAGATAGAGAATTAGAAAAAATTATAAGCACTATTAAAAAGCAATGTCAGATTTCTAAATTGGATTATAGAAACTACTTACCAAGCTATATTCATATGAATATAAATAGGTTAATTCCTTCTAATAATAGGATACATGAACTGTTACTTTATGATTATTTAAAGAGATATTATGCTAGTTCAATCGCAAGAAAAAAAGTTCATCTATGAGAATTATAACTACAAAAAGTAAGGCTTATTTCATTTTATCTATTAGAATACTATTAGCTTATATATTTATCAGCTATGGCTTCTCAAAGATGATAAACAATCAATTTTCTATAAGTGAATCGGAGCTTTCTACACCCATAAGGGATTTAAGTCTATTCAAAATTGCTTGGCATTTATTTAATCATCAGCCTTTTAAATACTTTATCGGAGTTTCACAAATAATCTGTGGTTTATTGCTTATTTTCAATAGAACTATAATTTTAGGAGCTTTTTTATTTCTTCCTATTGCTGTAAATATTTTGATAATAGATTTAACTATCATGCCTCCTTTTATGGCACGAGGCTTTGCTTTTAGATTATCTTTTTATATCATTTTAGATTGTATAATTCTATACTCATTTAAAGAAAGGATAATAATTATTTGGAAATCAATGACAGATAAGGCAAAAGTAAATTATAAATTTTCGATTTGGCAATATCTTCTATTACCCGTTTCTGTAATTATTTTAGAAATAATGGGAGCCTTACCCCAAATCATTGTAAATATAATTATTAATCCAAGTTACATACAAGAAACATTTTCGCTTATTGAAAATTTAAAAGAAATTTTTAATTAATTCTCTAAAGTAACAATTTACTTATCGCATTACAATCTATAATTTAAAATGCAAAAATATTTTCCCTTTTATCGTCAACCCGATGCAAAATACTGTGGCCCTACATGCTTGCGGATCATAAGCAAATATTATGAGAAGAGCATTTCCTTACAGCAAATCCGTAATCTTTCTGAAACTTCACGGGAAGGCAGCAGTCTAATGGGCTTAAGCGATGCCGCCGAAAAATTAGGTTATAAAACGTTAGGATCAAAAATTGTTCTTGTTTTCATTAGCGAGATTCGAGTGTTTTAATAAAATCTTCGATTAATTGTCAATTTTTCTATCGTAAATCTTTACCGCATTTTCATATGTCTGATCTTCTGTAAGCTGAAGAAATTTTTCTTTATCATACTGTATTAAATATTCAATAAATGCTCCTGCAATCGGATAGATAATACTTTCTTCTGCTCTTCTGTTATTCTGCCATATTTCTTTAATATTGACAGGATCTTTTAGATATGCCTCTTTTGCTGCTTCCATCCTGTTATTTCCTTGTTGGTCAAAATAAACCCCTATGCCTTCATTAAGACTGGTTAAGCCTGTTATGAGAAATACAGAATTGGGCAAAGGTAAAGCCTAAGTTTGTTTTCAGATAAGAGTTATAGCTTTCCTCCGTGCCCCAGACAAAAAAGTCTATTTTTTTAGGAAGTACCGAATTAAAGAAACTATTAATCTTTTCAAAAGCTTTTTGTCTTGTATCAACAATATTCTGCATTTTTTCTGCCGGAATTGACTGTTGAAAATGAAAAATAATATTTTGTGTTTCTTTTATTTTCCAGTCATCATATATCGGATCCAGACCTGTAACTAGCCCAAATTTCAACAGCTCTTTTTTTAATACTTCATTTTTAGAATCCTTAATCAACTGGTCATATATTCTTTTTGCCTCTTTTGTGTTTCCTAAGCCATAATTGGTTTTAAGGGATTCTATTAAGAATTTTTCATCATTGCTGCACAACTTTGTCAATAATGCTCTCGCTGCCGAATAATCATTTTTTGAATTGTAGATTTTTAGAAGTATCAATTGGGTGTCAAGATCCTCTGGTGAAGATATAAGAGTTGTCTGGGCAAGTTTAATGGCTTTGTCATATTCCTTTTGGTTATAAAGATCTTTAAGATTGGCTTCCTGTGACAATCCTAGAGTAAAATACACTAAAAATAAAATAATATTAATTTTTTTCATCCTTTCATTTAGTTTAACTGCTAATCTAATAAAAAAAGAAGCTAAAACAATTTCTTAGTAAAATAATTGTCAGAAATGAATAAGCATCACAAGACTTTAGGTAATCTTGCTAACAGGAAAAATATAAGATAACAAATATAAAATAGGCAGGAAGCTTCGCAAAAATGTAAAGGAGATTACCCTTGATATGGCAGGGTCTATGAAGCTTATTGCCAAACGGTGTTTCCCTGATGCTATTAAGGTCATAGACCGGTTCCATGTTCAGAAGCTCGCCACTGAAGCCCTTCAGGAATTAAGGATCAACTACCGTTGGGAAGCTATAGAATGGGAAAATAGCCTGCTCGATGAAGCAAAGAAAAACAGGGAGCCTATTGAGATAGAAACGTTTGAAAACGGTGATACCCGCAAACAGCTTCTGGCAAGAAGCAGATATTTACTCTACAAAAGCAGGGAAAAGTGGACGCCTTCTCAAATGCAGAGAGCTGAAATTTTATTTACAGAATATCCTGATTTAAAGAAGGCATATGGGTTATCGGATGGATTAAGTGTAAATCGTCAGCAAAAAGTGGACATTAGACATTAAAAATTTAAGGAGTGTTTTCATAAAAAGAGTAATTTTAATTATGGCAACACCGAAAAAGAAACCGACCGAGAAATTCGTAAAAGATATTCGGCAGAACACCCGCAGAATATTCACTGCAGAGCAAAAGATTTTAATCGTGATGGAAGGTCTTCGAGCGGAGACTTCCGTAGCCGAACTTTGCAGGAACCATAATATTGCACAGTCGCAGTTTTATGCCTGGAACAAGGAGTTTATGGAAGCAGGAAAGAAGCGCTTAAATGGAGATGTCGCTCGCGAGGCTACGAGTGATGAAGTATCAGATCTGAAGAAGGAAAATGCACGTTTGAAAGAGATCGTAGCTGATCTGGTCGTTCGCTATGACATTGTAAAAAAAAGTTTAGACAGGCTGGATTAATCGATAAATACAGGAAATATATGAGATTATCGGCAGCTGAGAAATACGAGATCATTCAAACGGTAACCACAAGTGAACTCGGCGTGAAACGAACCTTGGAAAGTTTTGGAATTGCTAGAAGCAGCTTTTACAAATGGTATCAAAGCTACTTGGAAAACGGCTATGATGGCTTGGAAACTACGAAAAGAACAAACCATAGGCAATGGAACAGCATTCCTGAAAGACAGAAAGATCTGGTAGTAGAGATCGCTTTGGAACACACCGAATTATCTGCAAGGGAACTGGCCTACAAAATTACCGATGAGCAAAGTGTTTTTATTTCAGAATCTAGTGTTTACCGGATTTTGAAGCAAAGAGACTTAATCCCGGCACCGAATCATTTTCTTCTTTCGGCAGCAAATGAGTTCAAAGACAAAACGGAATTTGTGCATCAAATGTGGCAGACAGATTTTACTTATTTCAAGATCATAGGCTGGGGATGGTACTATCTGAGCACGATCTTGGACGATTACAGCCGCTACATCATTCACTGGGAGCTATGCGACTCAATGAAAGCCGAAGATGTGAAACGAACGGTGGACACAGCCATTAAAAAAGCAAAATTAAAGACCAAAGCCAAACCGAAACTGCTCTCGGACAACGGTTCCTGCTACGTCTCCAATGAGTTGAAAAGCTATCTGAAAGACGATTTAAGGATGAAACAGGTTCACGGAAAACCAATGCATCCGCAGACCCAGGGCAAGATTGAACGTTATCACAGAACGATGAAAAATGTAGTGAAACTAAATCATTTTTATCATCCCGAGGAACTCATCCAGGCACTGGAGAAGTTTGTAGAAAACTACAATAACAAGCGCTATCACGAGTCGATAAATAACCTCACTCCAGCAGATGTGTACTTCGGAAGATCAGAACAGATTTTGGAAAAAAGAAAGCAAACAAAAGCGGAATCCATCCGAAAAAGAAGACAAATATATAACCAACAAAAATTAGTAAGTTTATAAATCGAAAATCCTCCTTAAGGATTTAAACTAAAATGTCTAAGTTGGTTTGAAGACGTACAATATTCGCTATGCGTTTCGATAATTAATTGTATGTTATATTTTTCTGACGCATCCAAGAACATCTCTGCCAATATGGATTGCCATTTTGGATGAAGGTAGTTTTCAGGTTCTTCAATCACTAAGATGCTAGGTCTATAATTAATCTTAATCATTTCTCCATCTCCCCTGTAATCATAAATATGATTTCTTAGCTCATTCTTTTTAGAAAGAACACTTATCTGCATTAAAATTAAAATCAACTGTTTGATTCCGGAACCAAAATCAACAAGTTCCCTTACTTCTCCATCTAAAGTTTTAATAGAAGCTTTCATAAGTTGATAACTTAAAAGATGTTCAACTTTTATCTCTTTTCCTATTTCAAATTTTACAAGATATTTTTTTATGAAATTATTATACTCTCCTTTTAAAGAATCGAAGTTTCTTAATAATGTCGTAAAAGGTGTATTTACATTCGTACTGTAACCTCTTGAATTCTCCTCTCGAAGAGCTGAAATAATATGTATACTTGAGATTCTATTTGCCAGATTCTTCCAGCTTGTTTCAAAACAGTTGACAATCACATTGTATGTAAATTCATTACTTTTGGGTTCATATTCATTCCAAGACAGTTGATTTTTTAAAATATCCAGTGATTTTTTATATAAAATATGCTCTATCCCTAATCTTGCGTCAAAAATATCATCAATATCGAAATCGTATTCACCAATTGCTGATTTTCCTGTTTTAGTCTTTTCTTTCAATTTTTCATCTATAAATTCCTGCCACTTTTGAGTGTTAACAGCACCTTTGAAGGAATTAATAAATGTTGATGGAATAAAATGAATTGCTCCTTCATAAGCTACCTTATCACTATGCTCAAGCCAATCAATATTTCTATTATGTTTTTTATATAATTTATATATTTTCAGAAGTTGATCTAAATAATTTTTAAGCATCTTTGTATTAATGGTCCATTCTACAAATGAATCCAATGGGTTTCTCATTGGCTGAATTAACAACCTTGGGTTCATTGTAAAAATACTATATTCATTACCCTCAGCAAGCACCTCTTCACGCTTTCTATCAGCAATTATTTTTTCATCCTCGTATTCTTGTTGTTCTCTTTGAAATTCTTCTTCATATGCTTTTTTTTCATCCTGTGTGGCCGTTCTATATATGAAAGAAAAAAGTGTATTATAACCTTTAGCACTGTAGTCTTTAACTTCAATAGCTCTTAGTTTTGCCTTATAGCTATCATCATCCGCAACTTCAAATGTAAGAGATACATATAGCTTTGTCAGTCCTAAGAATGTAAATGGTAAGGATATATTTACGTGCTTATTTTCTTTATTGTGCAAAAGATTATTAAAGTCACCCAATAAATGTTCCTGTTCAGTTAAATCAAGATCAAATGGAAATAAATGCCCATTCATACTATTCCTTACCATTTGAAGTAACTTTGTAATTGAGCTCTTACCCGTATTATTCGCACCGGTTATTAGGTTGATACCTGCCATTTCGGTAAACATACCATCTTTATCATCAAATATCCTAAAGTTTTTTACTCCTAAAATGTCAATTGGTTTCATCGTTTTTTTAATTGTTGTAGTATATTTATTAAAAATAAATTAATTTCATAATACAAAGTAATTAAAAAACAGCGCAGTCTATTTGCGCAGTATAATCATTTTGTAAAATTTAATAAATGTTATTTTCATATCATTTTACTCTATTCAAACAGCTTCTCTCAGCGTATTATCAAAACATCACTGCAAAAGATTTCAAACCATTGTTTTCTAGATTAATGAAACTTCGTTAGAGTTAAGTATAAACAATAAATAATATCCCCTCAATTTACAACATACTATTTTATATTTTGATATTACTAAGATAGAGTACTATAAATGAAGTATAAATAATTAAAAAGTTACTTTCTCAAAAATTTGAAATTATTAAAAGTAAAAAAAATGTTTTTATTCTTCTTTAGAAGTCGGTATCAATTTCGCTGTAAAATCTAATATAACCACTTGGCTTCCCTGGAAGGGATTATAAGACGGCTGATAATCAATATAGCCCAAAGAGTGTAGATTCTTAATGCATTTGTGATAGGTGGCTTTTGAACGAATTTTACTAATACGCATCACTTCATCACGGGAAATACTGACCGGATTTCGAAAACGGCTGAAATTCCAAAACTGGAATAAGGCTAAATAGAGACTGATGTGCGATGGATTAAGCGTATTATCCTGAGCCACTTTTTCATAGAAAGCTGTGAGATGTTTGATATAATTCATAATTTGGTTTCCTTGTTGTGAAATATTATTACTTCTTCTTCAACATATCTTCGATGTCTTTGTAATTGTAATATAGCGTACCGCCAACACGGGTGTAAGATAAGGTTCCATTGATGCGCAGGTTTTGCAATGTTCCGGAAGAAATTTTCAGAAGTTCTTTGACCTCTGACGAACGCAGCCATAACTTCTGTTGGGAAATCTTAATTTGAAACAGATTTTGTATGTCTTTCAGCAATTCTATTTTAAATTCCTGAAGATCTTCTTTGGTAATTAGGTTTACGACCATATTTTTATATTTTTTCTTTTATACAAACGTCAATTTGATCAGCATCATAATCCAATTTAATAATTTATGCTGTCTCGAGATTGATGGTTAAAAGTATATTTTAGTCCGTTCCCATACAATAAAAGGTAAGAAATGGAGCCCTTTGGCATTGTGAGTCTAATCAAAAGACGATACGATGGTGTCATAGACGTGAGTCAGGAAATTTTCCATAACAAACCGGTAAAAAGGCAGCTAAGGTATTGTTGCCAGCCAACGCTTTACCCACCAAAAGACTACGGCATAAACGGTTTCCTCCCTGAAGGTGCCCTCCAATTATTCTGTTTCCTTTTGGTCAATTTTCTATGTCAACACTTCATATCTGCTTTCTTTTTTCCGGTTTTTCTTTTGAAAAATATTCAGCGAAGCCTGAAAGGCTTAAAGGAAATGGATCGGAAAAAGAGATTGAAAACAAATCAAAATGTACAATCTAAAAAATAACGGTTATGAACATGAGCGTAAGACTGGCAAGAGATGAGGAAGTGCGCACCCCCGTCCAATGAAAAAAAGTGATCATTTTCTTACTTGTTACGAATGGCAACTAACTGCAACCAACAAAGCAAACGAATCGAACAGACTACCTATTTCGATTTTGCCGATTGGATTTCTCCAAAAGTAGCGGACTTTCTGACAAAAGAAACTTTGGTCGAATTAAATGGAAGAATATGCACTTCTGTATGGTTAGGAAAAGACGGAGAACCCCATGCAGCGCTTAATTTCCACGTCAGAGATCAAAGTTCACAGCAGTAGCAAACGAACTGATAATAAAGCTGAACAATCTAAAAACAGAAAAGAAAGTGGTTTCTAATTCCAATTCTAAAACACACGAGGAACATAATGATCTTCCATTTAAAACAATTAAACAAGATTTCCAACAATTAAATATTAACATGATGGCACACAATTTAAATTTCAACAGCAGAACAGGAAACTATTCATTTTTCAGTGTTAAGGAAAAACCGTGGCACAATTTAGGGCAGATTGTAGAGAAACATCCGGCAAGCCAAGAAGCCATAAAATTTGCAGGACTTGACTATGAGGTCGAAAAATCTCCCCTATTTACTAGAGGTTCTGGAATTATAGAAAACAACAGCAGAATCGAAATAACGGATTCAGCGTTGGAAGTTCCCAACTATTTTGCCAATATCCGCACGGACAACAACACCGTTTTAGGAATAGTCGGAAAAGATTACCATATTGTACAAAACCGCGAAGCATTTTCATTTTTTGATTCCATTGTAGGCGGTGGAGATGGTATTTTGTACGAGACTGCAGGGGCTTTAGGAAATGGCGAGAGAATTTTTATCACGGCAAAACTCCCTGACTACATCCGTGTCGGAAACGGTGATGATATTACTGAAAAGTATATTTTCCTAACGACCTCTCATGACGGAAGCGGAAGCATTACCGCAGCATTTACGCCGATCCGCATTGTTTGCCAAAATACGTTGAATGCTTCTCTAAAAAACATTAGCAATGTTGTACGTATCCGACATACGTCAGGAGCAAAAGAACGTCTAGAGGATGCACATAAGGTCATGGGATTGGCCAACAGATTGAGCATTGAATTAGAAAGTACTTTCAATCATTGGTCAAAGATCACAGTTGGAGACGCTGAAATGAAAAGCTGATTCAATTGGCATTATGTCCCAACAAAGAAACATTAGATCATTTGAACAAAAGAAATTTTGATGATCTGTCAACCGTTTTTAAAAATACCGTTGATGATGCGTTTGCCTATGCGATGATAAGTGACACCCAACAGATGGAAACCACCAAAGGGACTTTGTTCGGTGCTTATAATGCCGTTTCTGTTTTTACCAAAATGTAAAAACCTATAAGGACGATGAAGCCAAATTACAATCCATTATTATGGGAGGTTCTGCGCAGATGAAGTCACAAAAAGCTTTCGAATTGTGTATAGGTTTTGCAAAAAATGGTAAAGAAATTCTCAATCTGAATTAATCATTTAGGTAACTGCTATTCAAGGCGGTTACCTAAAAAATTATTATGGTGATAATTTAAGATTTACGCGGCAAAAGCATTGTAGTCGCTGACTTGGATAAAGCCACCCAACAAGTGGAAATTTTTAAGAAGCATGCCCATTATGATATAAGCCTTGCGGAATTCGACAAAATGCAAAAAGCCTACTGGACAGACATTTATAACAAACTACTATTACTAAAAAAAATGAGCATCCTATTAGAAAAGACTAGTATAAAGCGTTGTCTATCCTTGGCAAAAGAATTTGAAAATCTTCATCTTTTGAATATGACCCGAATAGACAATGAAGATATAACAAGAGCAAGAAATTCCTTGGAAATGGTAATCCATTCCAATGACATAAGATCAATTACGGGAAAAATTCTAAAAAATCAATTCTAAAAATGATTTGTCTTAAAGATTAAGCTATTGCTATTTCGGCCAATACAAAACGTCTCAAAACTCTTACAGTTTCGAGACGTTTTTATTGGATTATTGAAAAAAAATTGGCAAAATGATACTTCCGATTCAGATCCGAAACATCTTTTTGCATCCACATGGTCACAACACTTTTAAGTCTCCTTGCAGATTCACAGCTGTTTAAAAAAGTTGTGGAATTATTATTTGTTGCTAACAATAGATTGTATCGTATTTCTATAAATGAGAGCAGCCTGCTTTTTGATCCGAGATAATTTATTTTTGGTTGCAAATTCTCTTAGATCAAGGGCTCAAGCACTGATGTGGCAGATTAAGTCAGCCTTTTACTTAGGCAGTCAAGTACAAAAACAGCCTGAAAAATACCAAACTGCTTTTCTAGATCTAATCTGAATGATCGAATTCAAAGTCGATCTGTTTTTTATTCCCAAAACTATCCTTAATCCAAATACTAAATTGTTGGGATCCTGTCGATTCGGAGGTATAGTACAGTCTAAACTGTTTATTGGGTAATAAATATTCATCATTAGGGAGATATGGTGTATCACTATTATATTGCAGTTTTCCATTTCCTTCATATTGAAAATAGCGAATGTAATATTTTGTTCCACTATAGTGAGATTCTGTCTCTAGTGAAATTCGAATTTCTACAGTTTCGTTTTCTTTTATCTTACTTGGAACCGGCATCACATTGACATTAAATGGAAAGTTCTGCTCTATTTCCAAATCATTGTCCTTACAAGAATTTAAAACAATACTCGCGAAAAATAGAATGAGCGAATATTTAAAGATATTGTAGGACTTATAATTAATTACATAGTTCATAAAAATAATTTAAAAGTTATACCTTATTCCAGCACCAATCAGCGGGTGCAAATTACCGAGCTGGCTATTCTGCAAAAAGCATAATTGTCCGTTAACGATAAAGACCAAATGCTCTGTCAGATAACTTTCTAAAGAAAGTTTTCCAGCTGTTCCGTAAACAAAATTTCCTGTACTGTTTAGTAATGAACCGTCATAAAGTTCTGACTGATCTCGATTGATCTTTTCATAACCGATAAGACCGCTGACACTCAGGTTAAAATTTACATTACGCATAGAATCTCCCCATATATACAAGCTGTATCCACCATTAAATAAAAAAGTATCGATGGGAATATCATACTCTCTGTATTCATAATATTTCCTGCTGTATTCTCCTATTCCAAATAAATAATTTCCGTTTCTTTTATAAGAAACAAGACCTGCTGCCAAAACATACTTTTGCTTTTCTGATGATCCGGAAAATACAGAGTAAGAGATTTCAAATCCTTTTTGTTTTGGAATCATCTGCTGCGCCAATGACTTTGAGCCCATTGTTAAAATCAATAACATTGCTATTAATAATCTCTTCATATCAGTTGATTTTAAAATTTAAACTGTTGATATATTTCGCATTGATCAACTCCCTGTTCTCAAGCTCTACTTTTTGGTGCCGCCCGCCGTTTTTTTCCAGAACTTCGATTTCCAAAACCTGATCATCTAAAAGCGTAAATCGCTCCAGTAAGTAAACTCCTATCACATTGGAATGGTGAGTTGCAGTCACCGTAGGTGAGTAAATCCTTACTGGTTGCAACAGCTTATCCTGGACAACCGTCCTTTTTAAATTCTTCTTATCGACGATCTTAAAGTTAATCAGTTCAATATCGTAATCCACATTGCTGTTGTTATCAACCTGTAAGGTAAAGTAGAATTTATTGTCATTCACATGTAAGGCACGAACAGAAAACTGAATCCCAAAACTTTTTGATGCGATATGCTTAACCGTTTTTCGACTCTTCCTATAAAGATTTTCCATAATCAACTGCGTCAGAGACGAAGAGCTTCCTTTCAAATCTTCAAAAAGTACGTCCGTTGAATATTGCTTCTCGACCGTTCTTTGCATTTTTACCAGATCATAACTGAGTACGTCAGGATAAGCGCTGTAAAAAACATCGAAGCTGTAAAATTTCCCATCATCTGTGATAACCGAAAAATTAGTTTCTTCTTCGAAATCCCGAACTGCCGCTTTTACTCTGAGAACATTACCAATAGGCTCGGCCTTATTGGCCACCAGTAATTCACTTCCAAGATCAACATAACGTATGGGCGATGGAAAGATCACATGACTGGTTTTACTGTAGGTCACCTGCATTCTGAAGGGATCCAATTTTGCTTGTTCCAGTGGGACGTAGGTTATCACGGAATCCTGCCCAAATACTTTGCTTACAATCAGCAGCAATAACATGATGAGAATATAATGACTCTTTTGTGTATTCATTTTTTAATTTTTTGATTAATTATTTTTAGGTACCAGCAAGACCTGATGACCTGTTTTTACGGTTACTTTTAGTTGTCTGACTCTCTTTTGAAAATAACCTGACAATCCCTGCACGACTCCCCTGCTCAAATCAGCGGCAACTTGTTGTCCTGCTGATTGCGTCATCATAATATTAGTCCCTGAAGTCTGGCTCATATTGGCAACAATATCACTGACCACATTTTGCTCCGGTGAATAAGGAATATATAAACCTGGCTGACCATCATTATCATGAACATTGATCTCTACAGCATAAATGTTTCCCTTGTACTCAATGGAAGAGATTTTTAGCTGAAGTCTTCCGCCCTGAATTTTACCAGCGGCAATTAAAAGGCTACCCCGAGGGATTTCAGTATGCCCCAACCTCATCCCCTCAATAAGTCTAATGGTTAATGTGCTTTCGTTCACTACCGTCTTTGTCTCATAGACCATACCCTTAATCACATTTTTGGATGGAGCTGAATTCTTTGAATCCTTTTGAGTCGCATAAAATCGATTCCGATTCAAACCTGCAATAAATACGCTATCTGACTGCTCTCTATACAATGAGGAAACAATGTTGGAATTTGCTGGAATTGCCGGTGTCAACTTAATCTTCTTCTCAGCTGGTTTTTCATCGTTTTCTTTTAGTGCTCGCTCCTCCTGTTTTGGAGTCGTTGGAAGATACTTGGCCGCCATCTGATAAGATTTTTCCATCAGCTGTAGCTGGTCATTCATTCCCAGACCTTCAGAAGCAGCATTGTTTTGCGTCATCTCGTTTTTTAATCTTGAAATTTCTTTCCTCAGATTATTGACTTCCTGATCATCCCGACCATAAAATAAACTTAAAGTCTGCTGAGCATTACGATAACTGTTCAAAGCATTCTGATCCGATTGTTGAAGCCCACTAATAGTTGGATTTGGTTGATTATTGGTAAAATTTACACCGTTTTGGTCATTCCAATAATCTGATAACGTAGTTACCGCATTCCTCTTCTCTTCATTACTTTGCTCCAACAACTGCTGCTCATAAGCCTTTTGCTTATCCGATTGCAACTGGCCGTCTTTTGCCTGTGGAATGGCTGCATTAAAGCTAGTTCCATCAGGGATAGGATTGCTATCTTTTGGCTTAAAAATAAGGTACAAACAAGATGCGCAAGCGGCAGCCATCAAAAAATAGATGAAAGGCTTCTTCAGTTTTTCCCATTCAGCTTTGGAATCATCACCCATTCCGTCAGAATTTTGAGGGAGATCATTTTCTGTAATTTTTATTTTCTCTGAATCTTTCATATCTATTTTTTAGGAGGTGATTTACGGTGTCATTATATACAGAAGCTTTTTCTACCGATTTCTTAGTAATACCGTCAATGTGGTTGATAAACATTGTATTGCTTTTTTGACCTGTTGAAATAATAATGTTGATAAGAACGATGACAGTTAGAAAAACATAACTGCCAAAGAAAACCTTTGTCATCAGTCGCTGTTTCTCTACAGAAAGAGCTTTCCAATAATCCTCTGCTTTTAAAACATAGTGTTCGACCTTGTCTCTTAGTTTTTTCATTATTTTTATTTAGCGTTCAACAGTTTCGATATCTCTATTTTCAATGACGTTGAGTTTTTCAATCGTAAATCCCTGCGGATTGCTGTCAGACCGTACAGAATTCACCAATGAACAGTTAGTCACTAACTTTCTGATGGTAAGGTTACTTGATCTGATAATGAACTGCCTGGCGTAAGTCTTTACGTCGTAAGGGTAATGATCAAAGTTGGCTACAACGCTGTCTACCTCAATCCTCTGCTGAATATTACCGGAAATGATTCTGTTATAATAGCCTTTTTCCTGAAGGTCTTTGTAGTAATTGAAGGCAGATTGGTCAGCCAGATTGAAAGCCCTTTTCACATTGCTTTCAATAGCATTCTTATCAGGGGCTATCGTGAAAAACAATTCATGAAAACGCCTGACATGCTCTCTTGCTTCAACGGGTCTGTTAATTGACATATCCTGTGATAAGGCTACCATTAAAGACTTGCCGTTGTCCAGCACATAAATTTTTTGACGCTGTTCTTCAGCGAACTGGTATGATTTGAATACGACTACACCTACAACTCCAAAACACAGCAATGCAAAAACAAACGTAAATAATCGAATCTGTTTGAAACTGCTCTCCATATTTCTTAAAGTTTTAAATTCCATAGAACTCTATTTTTTATTTTAATAATCTACCTGATATATTTCCTGTTGCGGAACCGGCTGCTGCTCCCGCAATATTGCTCGATCTTGTAGCCGTCTGGTTCACATTGCGCATGAAATTACCTGCTCCCCCTGCTTGGATCACCCAGCCTGTCACCGTTGGTACCGTAAAATAACCGATGATGCCAATCACCATATAAATAATATAAACCGTATTAGAGGTGTCAGGAATAAAAGTGGGATCAGCCAGCATCTCTATATCCCGTTCCAGGATCAGACTCTGGATTTTTGCCAGGATGGCACTGAAGATATCGGCAACCGGCAGCCACAGATAAACGCTGATGTACCTGTTCAGCCATTGGCTCAATGTGGTCTGAAAACCATCCCAGACGGAAATCGCAAAGGCTATCGGCCCCAGGATTGAGAGAACGATCAGAAAGAAGGTTCTGATGGTATCAATCACCAATGCGGCTGATTGAAACAGGATCTCCAAAAATTCACGAAAGCCGTCCCGGATATCTTTCTTAACGGCGAACATTTCCCTCTCAATATACATACCCGACATCGTGACAAGATCTGAAGGTGACCATCCGAGCTCTTCCAGCTTTTTGTCAAATTCTTCATTTGAAACGAGGTAGGCCATTTCAGGGTTTCTAAGCATCGCTTCCCGTTCCAAGAGATCTTTTTTTTGCTGCAGCTCATTCATATCCAACACCTGATCCTCGAGCATAGAATGACTTCCCTGAACAATGGGATTCATCACGCCGTTGAGGCTGCCCAAGACCAATGTTGAGAAAAACATAATGCAGATGCCAATGGCAAATGGTCTGAGCATGGGAAATAAATCAATCGGTTCTGCGCGGCTGAGAGACTGCCAGACTTTGATGGCTACATAAAACAGAGCTCCTAAACCTGCAACCCCTTTTGCTACAGCCGCCATATCCGCACACATCGGTATCATTTCTTGATAAACAGAACGCAGCACTTCGTGTAAGTTTGTTTCTTTCATCTTACCAGTATTTTTGATTGGCGGTTCCGTACAGATCCAAAACTCTTTGGGTATTGTTCTGTTTTTTGGCTCTCAGGTAGCTGACGGAAATATTCTTATTGGTGTAGTATCGTACCAGGTTATGGTATTCCCTCACCTCCTTATACACCCTGTCAACAACATCCATCCTTTCCTTATCATTAAGCGAAAGACCATTAGCGGTGATGATCTGTTTAAGTTCCTTTAACAGCTCCGTACTTTCCGTCAGAAGGGCAGAATAACCGTTGGCAATGGCCGCCAGCTCCTGGGCATTGAAATTCGGATCGTTCAGCATTTTCCCAAAATTCTTGACATATATCTCCGAGACATCCCCCACTAAAAGTACGGTCTGCTGAACCTTACGGGCATCCTTAACCAGGTTATTTATTGCTTTCAGCTTGTCGTAATATTCTTTACCCTGCTCATAGACCTTTTTGACCTCGTTGAAGTTCTTAATCACATTGGATACGGTTGATGAGGTCTGCACAATTTCATTGGCGCTGTTTAGAATTCCGGAAGCGAGATTGGCAGGGTCGGTTACCACGAATTGTGCTTTGGCATAGGTTGCAGTAGAAAAAATCGCTACCATTGCTGTTTTAATGATCAAATTTTTCATTGTTGTAAAATTTTAAATGATTGGATTAATTAATTTTCTTTGTTCGATTTGATTCTCTTGAGAGAGATCCTCTTGATGGCATGTTCCACATTGCCGTCAAGTTCAGAGGCCAGATTCATCACCTCCATCTTTTCGGTTTCCTCGGTCGTGTAGGCCAGGTATTCTTCGGTGGAAACCTCCGTCGCATAGACTGCAGAGTGCGTTCCGCCCAGTCCGATCCAGACTTCCTTATAAAGCCTCCTCGGATCATTGTTCATATTGATCGACAGCACCTGCGACTTTTCTTTATCAGTCAACCCCAGCATTGCCTGGATGTCGTCGAACTTGTTCATGTACTTGCGCTGGTCGAGCAGGATCTTGCAGTCGGAGTTGTTGATGATGCTCTCCTTTACAATAGGAGACTGGATAATGTCATCAACTTCCTGGGTCACCACGATGGCTTCCCCGAAGAATTTCCTGACGGTCTTGAAAAGATATTTGATATATTCTGCCATTCCCTCCTTGGCAATGGCTTTCCATGCTTCTTCGATGAGGATCAGTTTTCTGATCCCCTTAAGTCTTCGCATTTTATTGATGAAGACTTCCATAATGATAATGGTCACAATAGGAAACAGAATTTTATGATCTTTAATAGCGTCGATCTCAAACACAATGAATCGTTTGGACAACAAGTCAAGCTGCTTTTCTGAATTGAGCAGGTAATCATATTCCCCTCCTCTGTAATACGGTTCCAGCACATTGAGAAAGTTGGCAATATCAAAGTCCTTTTCTCTGACTTTTTTCAGTTCAAGCACTTTCTGATAATCATCTTTTACATAATCATAAAAGCCATTGAAAGAAGGATGCTGATCATCGAACTTAATCTTTTCTAGGTATCCGCTGACGGCATTGGACAATGCTACCTCTTCTGAACGGGTTGGTGGTTCGTCATCTCTTTTCCAAAGTGTCAGAATCAAGGTTTTAATACTCTCCCTCTTTTCAATGTCAAAAATGCCATCATCGGTATAGAATGGATTGAAAGCAATGGGATTGTCCTCACTATAGGTGAAATATACCCCGTCTGCTCCTTTGGTTTTTCCCTTAATCAGCTCACACAAACCTTGGTAGGAATTGCCGGTATCAACCAGAAGCACGTGCGCACCCTGTTCGTAATACTGCCGTACCATATGGTTGGTAAAAAAAGATTTTCCGCTTCCTGAAGGTCCGAGGATGAACTTATTTCTGTTCGTAATAACTCCCTGTTTCATCGGCAGATCAGAAATATCCAAATGAACCGGCTTTCCGGTCAGGCGGTCCGCCATCTTGATTCCAAATGGTGAGGGCGAATTCTGGTAGTTGGTTTCTTCTATGAAAAAACATAAAGCAGGTTCTATAAACGTGTAGAAGCTTTCTTCACTTGGGAAATCTGCTGCATTACCAGGAATCCCAGCCCAGTATAGAGTGGCCGTATCCGTTGTGTTATGCCGGGGCTTGCATTCCATCAAAGCCAAAGCACTGCCGGTATCATTTTTCAGTTGTTTGAGTTCAGAGGGATTGTCCGACCACGACATCACATTGAAATGGGCGCGGATGGATTGAAGACCGTATGAATGGGCTTCATTCAAATACTTTTCTATCCATTCCTTATTAATCTGGTTTGCCCTGCTATACCTTGCCAGCGAGTGCATGTTTCTGGCGGACTTTTCGAATTTGCTCAGATTCTCATCGCTGTTGTCTATAAACAGATATTGATTGTAAATATGATTGCAGCTCAACAGAAGTCCTACCGGCGAGGCAAATGATAACAGACAGTCACTCCGGTCGGTGCTTAGCTTTTCATAGCGACTGTGTGATGAGACAGTACCGGGCAGATCATCTGTATCGGATAAAGTATGCATACTGATCCTATTGTTTCCGATACGCATTTCTTCGGAACCAAGTTTGATGTCCTGTAATGAAGGATGGGGTTCCCGTGATAAGGTGAGATACTGTTCCAGTAGTCCTGACCTTTCAGAGGTTCCGGATATTTCATCTTCAGTCATCCTTTCGAGATGAATATAGCCGCTGTCATTCATAATTCTTTCGAACTGATCCACCGCTTCAAGAAACCGACTGATGACTTCTTTATCCTTAATCTCCTTTGGAATCAGCTTACCTTTACATAATGATGAAAAGTGGCTCTGCATCCGCATTCTCTCTTTACTGGTCTTTGTAATGAACAGATAACAGTAGTGGTTTAAGAAAGGTCTCTCGTTGAAATGCCTTTCAAAAGATTTTGACAGAAAACTCTGATCTCCTTTGGAAAGATCAGGACTGTAGTTTTCTTTGATAAACCAGTCTTGTTTGTGTACGACCGTAAAATCTGGCAGGGTCTTGATGGCCTTAAACCAGGCTGAATGCATCGCTTCATACTCTGCGGAAGCAATGGTAAACAGCTCAGGGAGTCTTACTTTAAAGCAAACCGTAACATCTGCATCCTTTGAAATGATACAATCATTTTCAATCGCAAGCAATGGAAATTTACTTTCCAGCGTTGCGGCTTTGGAGGAATTTCTCATACATCTGCACTTTTACGATTGGTTTTCAGATAGCGGTAGATGCATTTGCGGCTGATGATATATTTGGGGTGCTTCTTACGAGCTCCTAATTTCATCAGGCCATGCTCGCCGTATTTTCCATTCAATCTGAACGTCTGCCAGATGAGAATTCCACTGCTGGACCCGCCGAGAATCAGGCACAGATACGTACTAATCCCAGCCATGTACATGATCATCACGCAGATCAGTACTGCTAGTAAGCCACCTGAAAAAATAAAAAGGTACTGTGCTTTAAGTCCTTTAAATTCTACCGTCCTTCCTATTCCTTTGTTGATATGATAGGTGTTCATAGGCATCATTTTAAAGAAAGAATGATCGAAGGATCGTTGCTGCCACGATCAGAAAGATACACGCACCAAACCAGCTGGCAGCAGTTTTGCTGGTGTCGGGATCACCACTGCTGAACTTATTGTAGACCTTGACCCCACCGATCAGTCCGACGACCGCCCCGATGGCATAGATGAGCTGCGTAGCCGGTTCAAAATAAGAGGTGACCATCTGGGTGGCTTCATTGATTCCGGCTGTACCATTACCTTGTGAAAAAGCATACGGTACAATCAAGATTGCCGATAACACGCACAATAGTTTTTTTCTCTGTTTTTCCATTTTGTAAATATTTTTTTTATGAGAACTGCGCTCTGCAGAACCCAGAAGCAAATGTGCTTTGGAAAAACTGTCTTATAGAGAAATGTCTATGGAGGGAAGTGCTTGGCTTTGAAAGACACTTAAGTAAGATTTAGACATAAAAAAACGTCAGACTTTTAGAGTTTGACGTTAAGCAGCATTGTAATGTATTTTACATTTTCCTTCCTTTGGATTTATGATTTTCCTTCTTTTTTGTATGACCTCCGACGACCTCTCCTGACTTTAAATTACTCTGAATTAAATCCTTAAGAAAAGTTTTTTCCCAAGGAATTTGTTTAGCTTTAAACTCCATCTTAAAACCACTCTTTGATAATCCCTGGGTCAGTTCAAATCCATGATGTCTATTCCATCCAATTCTGTCAAGCTTATTTTCAATAGGAAACTGTACAGCAATTAAATCTTCAGGAAATTCCTTGATCTTACTGAAGTCGATTTCCTGAAATTGGTGTGTCTTAGGATTATAGGGTATCAGATAACTATTCTTCTCTTGATTATAGTAATTCTGTATATCCGAAAAAATGATGCCTTTTGATAAAAAATCATCTTTAGGTCTTAGCCTATCCATTCGGATATCCACAAAAAATGTGTGTCCTGCAATTATGATAGTGGGAAGCTGTCCTTTGTTAACACGTAAATCATAATAAACTTGTATATTGATTTTTCTTTCAGTTGAATCCATAGTATCGTATCTTTTTATTATCCACTTTCCGTAGTTCTTATAAAAACAAAGGGAAGTTTAAATAAACTCCCCAATGTCGAAACCTTCCGAAGAAATACTTCGTTTAGAAGAAATGATCTGGTCATCGTTCGAAATGCTCTGGTTTAATAAGCTGGCAATTCTCTTTGTAGCATCTCCTAATGAGTTCTCTAAAAGGTCAAAAAGCTCGGTTCCTTGAATTTTTTGAATAATATCGACTGCTTGCTTTTCTAAGTCAGGCTCCAGATCTTTCTGCTGAAGCAGCTGACCCGCAGTACTCAATTCCTGAAAGGTAACCCCTGTAGCAAACCCGCTTTCAGTAGTAAAGTCCTCGTATTTCCAATCTTCTTCTTCCGGGCCCCACTCATCATTTCTGACTAAAATATCATCGATGTTTTTCTGTACAACCACATTCCCAGGTATTTCCTCCTTGGTTTCTGAATTAAAATTATCCTTTATCAATACGTAAGATTTATCTTGTCCTTTGTCGGTACCGATTGGCAAAGCCTGACCTACTTTGTGCTTCGTTCTTCCCATAATAGATGGTAGTTTTTTCTCTGTATTATTGTGATTCTTTCTTTGGACATCTATTGAAAATTTTCTCTCCAGCAGAATCAGAATGATGATGATTAACAAACCGATTATGATTATTTGTTCCATTAAAATAGTATTAAAAAATTGGACGGTATTTATTATTAAAATCATCAGTAATTTCTTTTTCAAACACTTCAAAATGATTTGCAAGAATATTATCCAGGTATGCATACAAAGGAATCTGGTCGTCAGCAATGATTTGAATAATTCTTGAAAGCCGTTCGTGATATTCCTGCCGGATATAAATACTCTTGTCTCCCCGTTTCGTCATCCTATGATGAGTAAGAAATTGCTCAACATAGCTGATACCCGAGCTTTTCCTACTTTTCACCTGGGATTTTGTTACTTCTTTTTCCTTTTGAGACACTGTATTTTGAATCGGAGGTTTTTTTTTCGGATTTCCCGCCATAATAGACATCAGATATTGCTCATCAATACCATTTTCCTCATTGTTCTTTTTTTCATTTTCCATACTGCTGTAATTTGACAATTTTCAGAAATTCTTCAACAAATCTATCCAGCCTACATTGAGCTAACAACTTAGGATCGGCCGGCAGTAATGTAGATCGGAAAACCGTTTTTGCGGTCGATTCTCCTTCTTTCCGAAACCTTTTACTGTCCGTAATGGTTGTTTCCATAAGCTGCAGTCCTAAATCTGAAATCACTTTATTGTAATTCTTATACAATATTGTCCTTTCCCTTCCATCCACCTGATTCCAGAATAAATGTATGCCTCGAATTCCTGTTTGATTTTCTTTCATTATGACATTGGTCAGCACATCGGTAAAACTTAACGTACTTTCAAGAACGACGCGATCAGCAGTAATGGGAGAAAAAATGTAATTAACATATGTGAGTGTTTTTAAAATTCCAGCAGTATTAACCGTTCCGGGTAAATCTAAAAAGATAACATCAGGGGTTACCTCGGATTCATTTATATAAGTTCCCATCTCTCCTAAGACCTGTTCAGTCTTACTCTGAAAAATGGAATACGCTTTTTTATTGATGCTTGTAAATTGTTTGTGAGCCATCTTTTTCAAAATCTCATTCTGCATCACCATTTTTAAATCACGCTCTCTCATCTGTAATAAAGTGTACTGTGGAAAATCACAGTCAAAAACAGCAACCTGATAGCCCATTCGATAGTGAAGAATACTTGCCATAAGAGTTGTAAAAGTGCTTTTTCCCACTCCTCCTTTTTGAGTTGAAAATGCAATAATTGTGGGTTCTTTTTTTGTTTTCATATTTTTTGAATTTCTGTTAACATCCATTGAAAAAGTGAAGGATTGCAGGTCTTCAATCAGCACTGACTTCCGACCGGCTGCGAGTCCCGCATTACTACTAGCCTGAACTCCTGATCTCTGTATCGACTTCTATCAGTATTGACTGAATACCACCCGTCTTGTAATCCTGATAAGTTGACTTGCTGATGCCTATCTCTCAAAATTGTTATCCTGCACGCTTGAATTCTTGAACGCTGGATTTCAAGAATTCCAGAATCATATCCCCTCTGCAGTTTGTCAGTCCCGCATGCAATCAAATACAAATGAAAAACATTTCTGTTTCGTGACTTTCCTTAAGGTAATCTTTGGCCACCAATGTCCTGTTTTGGCCCCGTCAGATCTGCTGTATCTCTACATCATAGTGGCTTACTTTGTCCCATGAGACTGAGGAATCTTTTGAAATGGTAATGTTTTAATATTATCCTGTATTAATCTATTCTCGTAAAGACATTTCCTTTCACCCGAAAGGGGCAAGTTATGTTTTGAGTGCCTCATAACTTTTTTCGTGCCTCAAAACAACTTGCCCTGGATGGGCTTTAAAAACCACTCCGAAGTCGTGATTTTCTTACTATTAATTAAATGTTATGAATGAAAACAAAAACAATAAAGGCGGTCGTAAACCTAAACTGAATCCCAGTAAAAACAGATATGTATTTCGACTGACGGACGAAGAAAACACTAAATTTTTAAAATTATTTGAAGCTTCAGGATTGAATAACAAGGCAAAATTCATTACCTCAATATTGTTTCAGAAAGAATTAAAAGTTGTACAAGTGGATGTGTCGACGATGGATTACCATACTCAACTCACAAAATTCTTCTACCAGTTTCAGGCGATCGGAAACAATTATAATCAGATCATAAAAATTCTGTATCGAAATTTCACCGATAAAAAAGCTTCTTTTTATCTCTTTAAACTGGAAAGTCAAACCAGTAAACTGGCATCAATCTGTAAGCAGGTCATAGATTTAACAAAAAAGTTTGAACAAGAGCACATTCAAAAAAATACTGAAAATGATCGCTAAAATAGGAAAAGGTAATAACCTTTGGGGTGCCCTTACGTACAATCAAACGAAAGTTGACAATCAAAATGGAACAGTACTCCTCACAAACAAAATTCCAGACCTGTGGGATCGACCTTATACTGCCAAATTTTTCCATCAGTATTTTGAACCCTATTTGATTGCCAACAGCAAAACTGAAAAACCTTCAAGGCATATATCACTTAATCCTAATCCGGATGACAAGATTGATGATGATGACTATCGTAGAATAGCTCGGCAGTATATGCAGGAAATGGGTTACGCCAATCAACCCTATGTCGTTTTTAAACATACCGATATAGACAGGACACATATTCACATTGTGACTACCTGTGTTCAGCTCAACGGCAAGAAAATATCCGACAGCTATGACCACCCCCGTTCAATGGAAGTTTGTAGAAGACTAGAAAAACAATTTAACTTAAAAGTTGCCAATGAAAATAAAAGTATAAAGCAGAAGTTAACTTTTAAGCCCGTTGATTATGCTAAGGGAGATATTAAATCGCAGCTATCATCAATACTGAGACGTATGCCTCAAAACTACAGTTTTCAGAGTATTGGAGCTTATAATGCTTTACTTTCTCAATTCAATATAACGTTTGAAGAGGTCAGTGGAGAACTGCGCGGAAAAAAGAGAACAGGAATAGTCTACTTTGCAACCGATGAAAATGGTAAAAAAATAAGCCATCCTTTTAAATCATCCCTTTTTGGCAAGCATGCGGGAATCGAAAATATTCGGTCCATAATTGAAAAATCAAAAAGGACAATCAAAAATGATCCTTCAAAATTGACTTTAAAAAGAACTATAGAGATCGCAGTGAGCACCAGTAACTCTGAATCTTCTTTTAAAGAGCAGTTGATTGAACAGGGAATTGCAACGGTTATCAGAAAAAATGAACAGGGAAGAATTTACGGCATCACATTTATAGACTATCATTCAAAATCAGTTTGGAACGGCTCACAATTAAGCAAGGAGCTATCTGCAAATGCATTCAATGAACTATGGGATGAAATGAAGCCTCAAAGTACAGCCAACAGCCATCATAACGATGATTTATCGAAAGAAAAATCTGAGGAACATTACTTATCTGAAGATACACAGCAGATATTTGACGGATTCTTTGGCGGCTTATTATTTTCAGATATAGATTATCAGGAGGAGCAGATTTTCGAATCCCAAATGAAAAAAAGACAGCGAAAAAGAAGAAAGAACTAATTGATCTATCAACTCATCAAGTCAAAGTCCGCCAATTGATACCCCTAACTCAAAATGATTACCTGTGGTAGTCTTAACCTCTATTTATGCACGTAAAAAAATAGGATATGCAAGGAGAAGATGACTTAAGAGGGCTCGCCAAAATTATGGCATTTATGAGAGCGGTCAGCATAATTTTAGTACTGATGCATCTTTATTGGTTTTGTTACGGCTTTTTTGCAGAACATCAGTGGACTCTACAACTCATTAATAAGATACTGCATAATTTTAACAGGACAGCAGGACTGTTTTCCCATCCTATTTATACTAAGCTTTTTGCCACTGTCTTGTTAGGTCTGAGCTGTTTGGGTACAAAGGGGGTAAAGAATGAAAAGATAACGTGGAAAAAAATACTCATTGCTTCTTCTATAGGTTTCGTACTGTTTTTTTTGAACGTAATTCTTTTACAGTTAACCACCAGTCTTTCTGCCATACTTAACATTTTATCCACCGGTGCAGGATACATACTTTTAATGCAGGCGGGAGTGTGGATGAGTCGCTTACTGAAAACGAATTTAATGACCGATGTTTTTAATAGCGAAAATGAAAGTTTCTGGCAGGAAACCAAATTACTATACAATGAATATTCGGTAAATCTTCCCACCAGGTTTTATTATCAGGGGAACTGGCACCAGGGATGGATCAATGTGGTTAATCCTTTTCGTGCCACGATCGTTTTAGGAACCCCAGGCTCGGGAAAATCATATGCTGTGATAAACAATTATATCAGGCAGCATATCGAAAAAGGATTTTCGATGTACATCTACGATTTTAAATTCGATGATTTATCAACCATTGCTTACAACCATCTGCTAAATCACTCCAAAGGTTACGCTGTAAAGCCTAAATTCTATATCATCAACTTTGATGATCCCAGAAAAAGCCATCGATGCAATCCCTTAAATCCAGATTTTATGACAGATATAGCGGATGCTTATGAGGCGGCGTACACCATAATGCTGAATCTCAATAGAAGCTGGATACAAAAACAAGGCGACTTCTTTGTTGAAAGCCCTATAATCCTTCTAGCTTCTATCATCTGGTTTCTGAAAATTTACCAGAATGGAAAATACTGCACATTCCCCCATGCTATCGAACTATTAAACAAAAAATATGAAGATGTCTTTACAATCCTCACCTCTTATTCCGAATTGGAGAATTATCTCTCTCCATTTATGGATGCCTGGCAGGGAGGTGCTCAGGATCAACTGCAGGGACAAATTGCTTCGGCAAAGATCCCCCTCTCAAGAATGATCTCACCTCAACTCTACTGGGTCATGACAGGAGATGACTTTTCATTAGATATTAATAATCCAGATGAACCTAAGATTTTATGTGTCGGCAACAATCCGGATCGTCAAAACATCTACTCTGCTGCTCTTGGACTTTACAATTCCAGAATTGTGAAACTTATCAATAAAAAAGGACAGTTAAAAAGTTCAATTATTATTGACGAACTACCAACCATCTACTTCAGAGGTTTGGATAACCTTATTGCCACCGCTCGTAGCAACAAAGTATCCGTTTGTCTGGGATTTCAGGATTTTTCTCAGTTGACCAGAGATTACGGAGATAAAGAAAGTAAAGTAATACAGAATACGGTCGGCAATATATTCAGTGGACAGGTGGTTGGTGAAACGGCTAAAGCGCTGTCTGAAAGATTCGGAAAGGTTCTACAAAAAAGACAGAGCATTTCAATCAATAGAAATGATACCTCTACTTCGATTTCAACACAGCTGGACAGCCTGATTCCGGCCTCTAAGATCTCCACTTTGACTCAGGGATTCTTCGTTGGTGCAGTCTCCGATAATTTCGATGAAAGAATTGAACAGAAAATATTCCACTCGGAAATTGTGGTGGATAGCGCAAAACTTTCAGCAGAGGAAAAATCCTATCAAAAAATACCGGATATCGTATCTTTTATCGATGTATATGGAGTCGACCATATGAAACAGGAAATCGAAAATAATTACCGTCAGGTTAAAACGGATATTTTAAATATAATTCAAGAAGAAATGGATAGAATTTCAGCTGATCCTAATTTGCAGTATCTTATCGATAAAAAATGAAAAAACCTCAACTAACTTGAGGTTTGACTATTTTATTCACCTTCCGTATTTATAAAATACTGATTGAGGTTTTCGCTGACTAAATTCAGAAACTTGGTCGGACCTTGTTTTCTGTTTCGAATTTCAAATAGGGTCTTGTGAAAATTACCTAAATCCGTGTCTAACGACTTTTCAACAAATCTCACAACCTCACTCAGTTCGATATTTCCGCCATTGAAACAGCGCATTTGGTGTAACGCATACACAAGCTCGATCAGACCCACTTTTGATGCTGACCATACCAAAGGTGATAATTTTTTAACATTTCCGTTTTCATCTAAATCATCAAGCTGCTTTCTGAGAAATTTGTCCATCTGCTGGCTCGCTACGAAACGTGCGATCATATGATCGTGTGAAGTCGTAAAGCTGCTGTCAAAATTGTAGAAGCCAAATGATAGTTTCATTTTCAGATCATAGGAGTTCCTAACAAATATTTTATGGTCGAGATACGTGGCTTCACGCCTGTAGTAACTGTAAAATTCAGATTGTTCAGAATAGAAATTCTTGAGCTTTTCCTGCTCGGCCTCGTAATACTTTTTTACGGCTTTATTTCCCGCATTGGGTTTATGTGATTCCAGTTCCAAAATACTCGAATAGTAGATGAACTTTGAAATGAACTGCGGTTTTATCTTTTTAAAGAATAGAATCTCTTCAGCTACTGTATCGAATTGATGACTGACAATCATATCTTTTACTTTCCTGATCGCAGCATCCACCAGCAGCAGAGATTTTTCTGCCACCTTTATCAGGTCTTCATCATCGTGATATACGTCATTGATCTTTAACTCCAGATCATCATGCACTTGGGCAATTTTTCTAAAAATCGTTCTTGTTACCATGTCCTTTTTTCAGAAAATTACAAAAATTAGTATATTTTTCAGATGGCTAGGTCAATCCCAATTCCTGTTTTCGCTGCTTGATATAATCTGCCGGTCGTATACCGTTGATCTCAAAAAATAACTTTGAGAAATTTTGTCTTGCAGCAATTCCACACTCATCTGCCAAGGCTTCTATCCGATAGTGCAGGTATTTATTATCGGTATTGAGCATATGGGTAATATAATTGATCCTGAGTTCTGCCAAATACTTGTTGAAATTCATTCCCTTATTTTCATTTATATATACCGAAAGGTAATGTGAATTGGTATGAAGTTGGTTGGCCATGCCTTTTTGCGTAAGGCCTTTCTTTCTGAACTGCAGTTCTTTTTCAAACTTTGCAAGTTTGTTCCTGATCTCCAGGGTCATTTCTGGTGTTAAGGACGTCTTTCTCGTTGACTCCTCAGGGACCTCCTCCTCTACCCTCATCTCTATCTCGCTATCATGACGTTCAGAAATTTTTTTTTGTAGGAGATCATACTGCCTTTTGACTTTGCGGTCTTTAAAAAAGCGTATTACAAAAAAGCCCAGCACAATACTGCCGGAAATAATGAGGATCTTGGCAGTTCTGATTTTTCTTTTGCTGATTTTCTCTATATGTTCCTTCTCTTCCACTAAAGTGTTTCGGTCATAATCTCTGTGCAGCTTCGAGGAAAGATAGGGGTAATCCTTTGATATCAGGCTTTCAGCTTTGAGTAACTGATTGGTGTAATACAGTTGTTTATTCAGATCATTTTCCTGATAGTATTGTATAAGATAATAGTAGCTGTTATACACTTCCGGAAGTATAATCTGATGCTGGGCGAATATGGTGTCGATCTGACTGTAGTAATGGAGCGCATTCACCTGGTCGTCTTGTGCTTCTGAAATCTTGCCGAGATAATAATAAACCACCGATGCCCAGGCAAGGTCATTTCTGTTCAAGATTAGCGGAAGAGCACCTTCAAGATCTTTTTCGGCATTGCTATAATCTTTCTTATTGAATTTTGAAATGCCCATGCATTTCAGGAAATACCCCTTTTCAAGCTGGAAATCCTCATCTTTTGACGAGAGCTGAAATCCCAGACGGCTTAGACTGTCACTTTTTGAAAAGTTTCTAAGATACCTGTTAATAATAGTCATTTGGTGAAGACTGTTAAGATAGGCTTTCTTATAATTGAATTGCTCATTGTCGTGGAGTTTCTTTTTTAAATTCGCTCCGTAGAACGCGGCACAATCCTTAAAATGACCAAGGGCCTCGTCGTAATAGCCAAGATGCTCTTTAACGACTCCCAAGTGGTAGATAACTTTGTAATGCAGATACTGGTCCTTGGATCTCTTCGAATATTGATATGCTTTCAGATACTGATCTAAAGCAAGTTTGTATTTTTTCTGATAAAAATAGTAGATGATGCCTTTACTCAGATGGTCCTTGCTGATGTCATCATGGCTTCCGTATTTCAGACTTACCGCCAGGGCGCTATCGGCATATTGTATTTTATGCTCAAGATCGAACTGCCGCCCATCCCTATATCCCTGAATTAATCTGGAATATCTACCCTCATGTTTTGCCTTGTCTATATATAATCTGACATAAGGCATTGCGTCTTGGTCATCAATGGTCATTTTTTCGTAGTTTTTTCTGATTTCACTGAAAGTCATTTCTTTTTTTCGCTGTCCAAACAGAAGATGTGAAAATGCAGAGAATACAACGAGAAAGTACTTAAACTTTTTCATATCATGATTATTAGAACCTCACCCTATCAAAATTAAACATTTTACATTAAAAAAAGGGCAATATAAAGGGTTAGGAACCCTTTATAGCGGGGAAATGTATCAAAGAAGCATCTGGAAGGCTTCCACCACATTTTTAAATGTCTCAATTTTAAAATAGAGACGGATCTATTTTAAAATCGCACCAGTAAACGGTTTTTTTCCAGCTTTCAAGCCTATACCTTTGACTTCAGAATTCTAATTTAATCCGGCCGGGATAACCCCCAAAAATTATTAAAATGAAAAAGTATATCCCAATTTTCAGTATAACAGTTTCCTCATTTTTAATGCAAAACTGTACCCGCCAATACCAAGACCTTAACGCAGATGACTTTCCATCCGAAACGGTAAACACAGCCTTTATGATGCGGGGTGATTCTGCGAAGACCCCAAAGGATATTGTCCATCGTGATCCACCTGTAAGAGACGGTGATAATTGGCGCACTATGCCAGATAAATAAGAATAACCTTATGATTCCCCAAACCTCCATATCAGTTGTGACAGGCAAACCATGTCCGGAAAGCGGCATCTGGGAAAGTTTGGGGAATTTTAAAACAACCATAACCCTATTCAAAGGGGAGCCTATGCCTGATTATTGTGGGATGAAGATTAAATGGAAACTCATCATCGCCTGTTAAAATGTACAAATTTGTGCCATGAAAAAGAAGCAATCTCTACTCATCGATGTGATATTGTACTTTTTTGTAATCCTGTTTCTCTATGCAAGCGTCAGTAAGATGCTTGACTTTGAAAACTTTCAGGTACAGATTTCGCAATCACCGCTATTAAGTTCATATGCGGGTAGTATATCTTTTCTAGTCATCATCGTAGAGTTGATTATTGCTGCTCTGCTCATTACTCCGAAGTTCAGGAATTTTGGTTTGTATGGTTCTTTGAGTATGATGACAGCGTTCACCATGTACATCTACCTGATTCTGGAATACAGTGAATTTGTACCCTGTTCGTGCGGCGGTATCCTGGAGAATATGAGTTGGAGAACCCATCTTATTTTTAACGCCTGCTGCGTACTGATCTTATTGGTTGCGATCGTTTTGTCCGAGGCATGTGAAATACCGCGAAAGAAGTACTATATGCTATTGGTTCCTGTTGTCATCCTACTTAGTTCGCTGTCCATATTTTTACTGTATGTAAGATCTGAACATCAGTTAAGAAAGAACAACAATTTTACAAGACGTTATATCCCCCACGCAATAGAAGGTGAGAAAAGGTTAAACATCAATTACAATTCTTTCTATTTTGCGGGTCAGGACAGAGAGAATGTCTATCTTGGAAATACGACTGCTCCTTTAAACCTTACGGTGGTAAAAAAGGATCTCAGTAGTTTTTCAAAGTTCAGAATTCCTTTAGATCCAAAGTCTCATCAGTTTAAAAGCCTAAGGGTGGTAGTTAACCCATCGGTCTATTATATTTACGATGGTACCGTACCAGTTATCTATAAAGGAAACTTGGAACAGGAAGATTCGTTACAAACGGTCAGTTCCAATCAAATGTATTTTGATCAGCTGAACATCATATCAGAGAATTCTTTCCTTTTCAGATCCGAGAGTTCAACCTATAAAACTTTTGTGATCGGAACATATCAGGATCATAAAATACATCTTAACTATGACATTTTAAAAACACAAAATCCGGGGTATATCGAGAATGACGGCCTGCTGATCTCTGATTCTGATAAAAAGAATTTGATCTACCTGTATTATTACAAAAACGAATTCGTGGTACTAAACAGTATAACCGATCAGCACAGCAAATTTAAACTGATCAGCTTTAATAAAGGACAAAAAACACAAATGGTTAAGCTTCCGGACGGCTCCCATAAAATAAAAAATGCAATGCAGCAGAGTGCAAAAAGTGCAACTGTTGCCGGTAATCACCTTTTCGTCAATTCAAACGCCAAAGCGACTCATGACGGTATTATGCAATGGAATAAAGCAAGCATTATTGATCTATATAAGATTGACCAACAGTATTATGCAGGAAGCTTTCTGGTGCCTGATAGCGTAGGCGAAAAAGTTAAGGAGATGCTTGTCGATGGTGAATTCATCTATATTTTGATAGGAAATGAGATTGTCAAATATCATTTTGCGCAACCGATAATTGAACAGTTTCGCAGGTAAAGCCGAAAACCTGAATTAATTGTAGGCACATCAATACTCATTATTATGAAAAATCTTAAAACCATCATGATTCCCGTAGCCGTTTTAGTATTCGGCGTAGGAAGTGCTTTTGCAACAAATAAAGCAAAAACAGAAAAAAAAGCAGAGATTGCTTATTACTTCGATGCATCAGCACCCAATGAGAAATGTATCCTGGTAGGAGAAGTTGACTGCAACCCGACCAGTGGACCCATCTGCACAGAGTTAGTGGACGGATCTCCACGCGTAATGCAGCAGTTCCTGAGTGATACGGAATGTGGGGTAACACTTCACAGGAATTAAAAAGGAAGGATGCCTCGCGGCATCCTTTTTTATGATCACTTTATCCAATCAGGTTTTTGCTCACCTTTCAGGTAGTATCCAAACCACTGTAGTACTTTCTGATGAAGATCTTTGGCAGCCCCTTTGGAAGAAAAGGTATGCCCCTCTTCAGGATAAGCCAGCAAGGTCGCCTCTTTTTTGTTCCTTTTAAGTCCAATAAAAAACTCCATGACCTGGCCCCATTCGATGTTCTTGTCTTTTTTTCCCGTCCATAACAGTACCGGTCCTGCTACCTTTTCAGCGTAATGGATCGGGTTATTTTTAAAATAAAGTTCCTTGTCCTTCACAAACGGGATACCCATCTCATATTGACCGTTCTCGAACTGCCAGTAAAAAGGGCTCATGAATTCTTCATTCATCGAATAATAAGATGTGATGATATCACTATTGCCCGCACCGGACACATACGTAGCAAAGCGATTGGAATGCGTTGCAATAAAATTGGTGATATACCCACCGTGTGAATGTCCCGTCAACGCTAGTTTTTCAAAGTTGATTGATGGGTTCCCAGCTAATGTATTGATTGACCTGTTGACACAATCCAATGCTGAAATCCCTGTGCCCCTTTGGTCAAAAACAATATCAGGCATGTAGACAAAATAACCCTTTTCAATGAGTGTCCTGATATTAAATCCCGTATCTGTATCACGCTCCATAAACAAAGGGTATTGATTAATTTTATCACTTTGTACCTGATACACATGGACCACCATCGGGTAGGTTTTGCCGGTCTCAAAATCCAGAGGATAATACAGGATCCCGCTGAGAGAAATTCCTTGTGTATTTTGATAATGAACGGTTTCAACTTTAATTTTAGATTGTGCTTTATCGCTACGATTGGACCGGTAGATCACTTTTTTATTAGATAATCTACTGACGTTAATAATCTGCTTCGGAAGGTTATAATTTTCCTCTATTAATAGATAACCCCTCTCAGAATTATCCGTTTTTTGAGAGACTAGCCTTGATGGGGTCCGGTCTATCAATCTATAGTATTTTCTACCTTTCTTTTCAAATACTAATCTTGTGAAATTCTGCTCGTCCCTTATTTCAAATCTGTACTTATTCTCGTTAAGCATCCTGCAATAGAATGACAGTTCAAAGGGGTAATTTGCAAAATTGGAATCGTACATAAAATCCATGATTTTATAACTGCCTTTCTGCGTGTTGAATTTTTTGCCGAGCTTGCTGCCTTTTATATCATATTCCCAGATCCCGCCGGAGCCTTCGAAGTAGATCTTATGGGTCTCTGTAAAATAAGAATTCGAAAACCCGGCATCAGCAATATTCACAGCATACAGTGAGTTGACATCCACCACTTTCCAGTTTTTGCCTTTTTTGTAGATCAGATAATTTCCGTCAGGAGAATAGTTAACGTTGGAATCTATCGTATCAATATAATCATAACTGCCGCTTTTCAGATCATAACGGTAAACTTCCGCAGGCGCCTTTCTTAAGGTATAGTCCTGGAGCCCAGAACCAAATGCCAAAAGATAGGAAGTATTATTGATATCAACTATTCTGTCTTTATCTTCAGTCCCCAACCGATCCAGAGTACGTCCCTGGGGTGACCACAGGAATTTTTCAGTCACGGATCTTTTGAATCGAGCAATAATTTGATGATCGTTCGTGTTCCAGATTTCCGGAGCATCTGCCGGAATTTTATCTATCATTTTTTCTATGTTGACGATCACCTTTCCATCATTTCTTTGATAAGCCGTTGCAGAAGAAAAATTTTTGGATTGTAGCTCAGAAAATCGGTATTCTTTATTCGTGGGAACATCGTAGTAAACTATATCTTGTGATTGCTTATCCTTCTCAAAGATTAATAAGGCTTTCTTTGGTAAAATAAGGAGATTGGAAGCTTGCTGACCAGACGAATAAAGCTGTCTTGGTTTGGCTTTATCCCATTGCAGAAGCGTATACTTTTTATCTTTCAAGACCTGATAATACAGCTGTCCCTCCCGATAAAATACTTTTTCAATCCCGTTAAGTGTATCGATGATTCTTTTCTTTTGCAGATCATACAGTATCATCTGGTCCGAATGATGCAATGCCAAGATATGATCCTTGGTAATGACTTCAAATGATTGACAGTTGGGCAAAAGCGCTGTACGATTGTGGGTACAGTCAAACACCTCTGTTCTGTCTCGGTATTTAAGGATTAATTGATCCTTACTCCATTTGTGGCCTAACACCTTCGTCCTGCTGTATTGAATATCCGGGTTTTTACGGTTAACAATAACCAGGCTGTCAGTATTATCGTCATATATCTTTAAAATGGCCAGCCACTCACCATTTCCGGAAGTGCTTTTCAACTGTACATCATAGGCCTTATATTTTGTTACAGGCAGCAGATCGTTATTATTTTGTGCACAGGCCAGATGACCCATGCACATTAATATTACTATGATAATCCCTTTCATCAGTATCCCGGGTTTTGTGGGTTGAGGTTTGGATTGATGACCAGCTCTTTCTCCGGGATGGGGAGGGCACTGTGAAAGCTTTTCCAGCTCGGCTTGGAAGCAGCGATGAGGTCAAGTCTTTTCATTCGTTTGAGGTCATAAAAGCGGTGTCCCATTTCGGCAAAGAATTCATGCCTGAACTCTTCCATTATTTTAAGGAGCATGCTTTCCTTTGAAAGACCGGCCGGCAACGGTGCCAGTCCTGCCCTCTGCCTTAGTTTGTCAACCAAGGCCTTGGCCTCCTGAACCCTGTTTTGATTCGTCAGACTTTCCGCATACAAAAGGTACACTTCCTCGATCCGAAATACCACCGAATTCTCCGTGGCATTGGAATTAACGGGATTCCTGTATTTCATCGGGCGGTAATAGGTTTTCTGATTGATAACGGTGGAAAGGACCCAGGTCTGTTTCCTTAGATCACCGGCTTCAAAAGACTGTACCAAAGCCTCTGAAAGGGCAAAAGTTGTCGGCAGGCTGGTGGTAAAATTAAAGAGCAGGAATTCTTTTGTCGCATCGGTGCTGTTGGCCGGTCTTAACTGCCACAGAATATGTTTGCCGGTCTTGTTGAAAACTTTGTTAAGATCGTTTTCCCACCCATAGAGCGGAGATTGCAGTATTCGGGAAAACACATTTTCCGCTTCGCTCCACTTTTCAGTTACCAGAAGAACCTTTCCCAGTAAAAGTTCGGCAACCTTCCTATTGATGTAAATTCTTTCCTGATTGACGTATGAGTCGCTTATTCCGTCCAGAACAGATCTGAGATCATTTTCCAGAATCGCCATCAACTGAGCCTTTGATTGCTTTGTCAGCTGGCTGTTGTAAAGGTAATCCGTTGTATCGGTATAGGGAATATCATTAAAGATCATCGACAGGTTGTAGTAGAGCAGACAGCGAAGTACCGTGGCCTCCCCGATCAGCCGGTCTTTATTAGGCTGGGAAATAGAAGTGGACTCCCTGACACCTTTAATAATAGAATTGGCATAATAGATGTGCTTATAGGCTTTTGACCATAAGTTATATGCAATGGTATTGCTCGGGATCTGCACGTTATTGTACAGATCGATAAGGCCGTTCTGAATATAGGGCGCATAACAATCAAGATCATCCGTGTAGGCGCCGAGTATCGCGGCGGAACCGGTGACATCTCCCGAGATCATCGACGAGCTCCACAGCTCAGCATACAATCCCGCTAAGGCCGCATTGGCCGATGATACATCTGAAAAAACCTCGGTGGTTCCGATCTGGTTATAGGGCAGATCCGTGTCGATAAACTTTTCACAGGAAACTGCGCTGAGCATCATCAATGCAGTAGTCAGACATTTGATTCTATTGGTGATTATATTTTTCATTTTTTTTGCTTTAAAAGTTAATTTGAGTACCGATCGACCACGTTTTTAAAGGCGGCAAAAAACCGGTTGCCACAAACTCAGGGTCCAGTCCAAAGTATTTGGTCAGGGTCAGCACATTCTGTCCCTGTACGTAAATCATAACCTGGGTGGATGCTAAATCGACAGGGATTTTATAGGTAAGCTGTACATTCTTTAACCTGATAAATGAGGCATCGCCCACAGCCGCCGTGCTTCGCATAAAATTAGCATGAGCCGCATTTTTACCCGCGTTGGCTCCCGTGGTGTAGGGCATGTAATAGCCTGTCGGATTCGAAAAGGACCACACATCATTGACTTCTTTAGGCTGGTTGTTCATGGTTCCTGCTACAGGCATATAGCTATGGTAATTGTAATTGCGCTGTTTGGTAAATTGTACTAAGAATGAAAGATCCCAGTTTTTGTAACTCAACCGGTTGGACCAGCCACCATAAAACCTGACAGACAGGTCTTCAATACTCTTGTTATCGTCAGGAGATGAAATCTTTCCATCCCCGTTGATATCTGAAAACCAATAAAGTCCCGTTGCCGGATTGATACCTAAAAAATCATACAATTTCACGATGGAGGTACTGTATCCAATAACATATTGATTGGCGTAGGTCGAACCTTCCAGGTCCGGGAATGCCAGAAGCCTGTTTTTGGGAATCGTTAAGTTTATATCCGATTGCCAGGAAAAATTTTTGGTTTTGATGAGCGAAGTTCTCAATTCAAACTCCCAGCCTTTGTTTTCTACCGTTGCATCCAGGTTGGCCTGTACCGAATTAAAGCCCGTCGTGGATGGAAGCGGCAATCCGACCAGTTGGTTATCCGATCGGTTCCTGTAATGGGAGATATTGAAACCGATTCTCTCTTTAAAAAAGGCAGTTTCCAACGCCAGTTCCAGTTTTTTTGTTTTTTCCCAACTGAAATTCCCGTTGAACAGTCTCGTAGGAACAAGACCGACAACACCGTTGTAAATGCTTGATGAAGCCACTGAGTAGGTATCGCGGTACTGTGCATCACCTATATTATCGCTGCCCGTTATTCCATAACTCCCCCGCAATTTTCCTAAGCTTAACCATTTTTGGTCAGAAAGGAAGTTTTCTTTGGAAAATAGCCATGCAGCCCCTACTGCGCCGAAATTGGCAAACCTGTTGTTGGGTCCGAACCTGCTCGAGCCATCCCTTCTGGCGGTCAGATTGAGGATGTACTTATTGTCCAGCTGGTAATTGATCCTCCCAAATACCGCGACATACCTGTAGTCTTTGGAAATGATGTCCGAAAAGATCTTGGTTTTTGCGGCATTGATGTTCATCATTAACGCATTGCTTTCGAATCCTGAGACCTGGATCGAGGATTGTTTGGTCTCTGAAGCATTGAGTGTGGCACCGAACAGTGCGTTCAGCTTTCCTCTTCCGATCCTGTATTCTGCATTTAATTGTGGTTCGATATTGTAGGAAAAGGAAGAAAACGTACTGGTGAATGTACTTGATCCGTTCGCACTGGTAAAGTTGAATGCAGGATTGTACCTTGTATGGGGACGAAGGTTGAACTCTTCAAAATTCTGATAGTTAAAGCCCGAATTCACATTGAAGCTGATATGGGGCAAGATCTGATAGGATATATTCAGGCTGTTATTGATCTGCTTGGTATCATTCTGATAGGTAACCACCGTTGCGGCCATTGGATTGGTAAAGGTATTGTTCTGCCAATTGAGCGAGCCGTCCCCGTTGTATAATGCCGGTGCATTGGGGCTTAAAAATAAACTTACATTGGTCATGTCCTCATTGATCACATTATTGAATTGCTGCGAAAAATTATTGGCAAGCGAAATGTTTAACCGGTTGTCCTTTGAGCGGTGGGTAAAGCCCATCGACAGTACATTGCTTTTGTACTGATAGTCTGCCGGATAAACGGTCGTCTGCTCGTTGTGAGATACGTTGATCCGGTAGGTCCATCCATCGGAACCACCCGATAGTCCCAAACTCGTATTGGAGGTTGTTGCGGTTTTGCCGATGAGCGTCTTTTGCCAGTTGGTATAACGGCTGCCATCCCAGGCACCGTTAACATCATAGGCTGTTGCAGGATAGGACGAAATGTTGTCATTGGCCAATGCTGATTTTCGCATCGTGAGGTATTCTGCGGTATCCATCATTTTTAAGCGCGACGCCACACTGCTGAATGCCAGGCTTGAGCTGATGCTGATGTTTGATCTGTTCTTGCTTCCCTTCTTGGTCGTGATCAGGATCACCCCGTTCGCTCCCCTGCTTCCATAAATGGCTGTCGCATCGGCATCCTTTAAAATCTCCAGGCTTTCAATATCATTGGGATTGATGCTGTTGAGCGGATTAATGTTTTGGAAAGGCAGGATCTGTGCAGAGAATGTGGAGCTTACCGAAGGTGACATCGGTACCCCATCCAGGACATATAACGGCTGGTTACCGTCCACGGCACTGTTGGACAATGTCCGGAGACTGTTTCTTCCCCTGATCTGCACGTCATAGCCTCCTCCGGCGACCCCGGAGTTTTGTGTAATACTGACCCCTGCCATTCTGCCCTGCGCTGCTGAGAGGACATTGGTGACCGGTTGATTTTCGATATCTCTTGCTGAAACCTTGGCGATACTACCGGTTCTTTCTTTGTCTTTTACCTTGTAGTAGCCTGCGTTGAGAATAACTTCTTCGATTCCCTTTACTTTTTGTTCTAAGCTGATATTAATGACGTTCTGATTGGTGAGTGTGATTTTTCTGTCAGCATAATCAGGGTGTCTGAACAATAGAATAGGATTTTCTGCCGAAACCGTTAGTGTATAGGTTCCGTTTTCACTGGTGGTGGTTACCTGATCGCTTCCTTCTTGGGAGATGCTCACTCCTGAAAGAGGTTTGCCAGATGTGGTAACGGTACCGGAAATGGTGCGTGATTGGGCTTTTATATTAATGCTTAAAGTGGTTAGCATAAGGCCAAAGAAAATACCTCCTATATGGTAATAGGAATTTTTCATAGATTTGTAAAAGGTTTTTAATTTTTTTAAGATTAATTACTGAACTACGCTCTTTCCCGTTGGTCTGCAAACTGTATGGGAAGGGGCTTTTTCTTTCTTCTGATTTTTAGTTGAGTAGTTTTTTGATTCATTTTGGTAAGACTTCCCTGATGCCCTTTGGTATGAAAAAGACGGGTGAGGTTCTGTAATCAGTGACCGCCAGACACCGGAAAGAATTTAACATGAATGAATCTGTGTCCCGTGTAAGCTTTTTTAAAGCCGCAATAGGTTGTACCTTCCTATTGTATCGTGTAGTCTGATACTGTATTTTAGGAAGCGGGCTTAGATTGTTATGTAGAAAGCGCGAACTGCATGGAAAATAAAACGGCATGGGACTCTACATTATCCAATTCGGGGCACTGGTATGCCTTTGACACAGATAAAGAGAGCCCACGCCTAGGTCGTGAGCTTTCTGCTTATCGTCTCGTGTCATAAAATTACCAGTTTTCGAATTGAGATTCTAAGCAATAGCTTCTAATATTCTTTGAAGTATCGCAAAGTTAACAAACAAATTTCTATCTGTCAACAATAATTTCAAATATACAAAAAATATCGGTACGGCATAGCGTAACGATATTTTTTTTTGAAATTGTTAATTGCAATTGTGAATCCTGAACAAAATATTTACAAAATTAAAATCATTATTTCCTTAAAAAAACTTTTGGAGAGAGGTAAAAGCTTGCAAAAAGAACTGAAGGATAATAAGGTTGTTTACAGCTATCATGGAGTTGCTTCTAATGCACTCCTGCGAAAAGCAACAATTAATGATACCTTAAACGGTATCACATCACCGAAAGCCACAACTTTAATCAGTATTGTTGAAGCTATGGAATTTACTATGTCTGATTTTGGTAGAGAGTTTGACAGTATTTTGGATCAGGAAATAGAAACATATCAGAATGAAAACTCATAAAATATTTCATTCTGATTTGCCAATTTGTCGGTAATATCTATCAGAACATTGCTGTAGAACTTCCTTAGGTTCTTTTAATAGTTTCGCTTTCTCTTGTACGTCTGTTTCCTTTGCCTTAAGTCCTTCTCTGAAGCAGCAAGCTTGATTTTGCCTTGGTAAAAACTAATGATTGGTAATGTTACAATTACTCTGTAGATTTTTAATGTTTTCATAAATGTGCTTTTGTAAATTTAGGAAACCTTTGTAATAAGTGGAATAGTTTAATTTATTATTTTTATACAGCATTACAGCGTACTGTATCAACTTATTCCAATGTAATAAAAACCAGATGATAAATTACAAATTATGCCTTTTAGAAAAGAGTTTGATTAAAAAGTCACATATTTATCCTGATTTTTTGTATAAAGATTTATACGATAAAAACCATAAGATAATTAAAATCTCTACAGAAGAAATCATCAAAAAAAAATCCCAGAATTAGTAGACCCTCATCAGGAGTTTACGAAGGAAAACTATTATGTCGTGATTGTGAAAATAAAATAATTAGTGGGAAATATGAATCTTATCTAGCTTATATAATGTCAGGAAAAAATAAAGATGTAAAATTTACTAAAGGAAAATCAGTAAATATTGAAACTCTAAAAGTTGAAAATTTAGACTATGAAAGATTTAAAAACTTTTTTCTCTCAATTTTATTTAGAACTGACATTTCCACATTTGAAGAATTTAGTGACATTAATTTAGGACCATATCACGAGAAGATTCGAAAAATCGTTTATGAAAATATGATGACTGATGATTTAGAATTCCAATTAAATATACTCAAACTTGATAAAAATTCGGAATTTGATCAATTAATTGTTCAACCTTTTAGAAGTAAATTAGGAACCGAAACTTGCTATTCATTCCTTTTGAAGGGCTATCTAATCGTTATTAATTTTAAGGAAAATAAAATTTCAAAAACGATGAAAGAAAATAGACTTAAACAAAATGGAGAAATTATAATACCAGTTATACCTAAAAGTACAGAAAGAAAATTTTTCCTTACATATCTGGATTTGCAATAATTGAGTCCGTTTAAACCTGCGTAGCAAATCTACTTGCTGTAAAGAATTTATTCCTAACGACAGTTGGGATTTTTATTACCGATTCTTTTCATTAACGTATAGGTCTATTATTTGAGCTGATCCTTATAGTTTTAATTAATTCCATTTTCTTATTCCATCTAAAAAAAGATTTTTAGGTAAATTTGTCAAGCAAGAAAAAAAATGATAACAGAAAAAGTTAAAAATATATTTTATTTTATCGATTTTTTATATTCAAATATAATACACTTCAATAAGCAAAAACCGTTATTGGATCAGATTGACAATCTTAGGAAGGAATATAACGATTTGGATCCTAAAACCAACTTTGAACATAAATTTAAAAGGGAAAAAATAGCCAAAAAAGGAGATAAGCTTGTTAATACCTTTCGTAATAACTGCAAAAATTTAATAAATGAAAAAATAAGTAGTTTAGAAATAACAGACTTATCTAATATTGGTAACAATCATTTTTACAATATCGGTGAGTTGGTCGTACTTGTTGAAACTCAAAAATATGATCAAGAAGATGTAAAATTGATCTTAGAAGCAAAAAGTAAATATGTATCTATTCTAGAAAACTTAGAGCTAAGCTTAGATAATTTTTTACCATATGATCTTGTTAGAGATTTTCATGAAACTTTGTATGACTGTTTCAAACCATTCCTATCTTTTGATGACAAACATAAAATTGAGAAAAGCAAACAAATACAATTTAATAGACATCAAATTACTATTGAAACTCTAGATGAGAAAGGAATCAGAAATGCTGTAAATAAACTACAAAATAAATCTGTTGAATTTGAATTCGAAATAGATAACTGGATAATAAACAACGGAAATATTTTTGAAATCACTGAAGATTTTAGTCTGTCATTTTTTGCAATTCAAACGGAGATACTGAAGCAATGTAAAGCAAACAGCACGGGCAAATTCCAAGATTTTATAACCTACGGGATTGATATTTCGAAATTAATTACAGGAACTGATGGACTATCCATAGAAAACATTTTTAAGGAATTTTTGGATCTAGAAATTAACTCTGAAAAGTTATAATATCCTATAACCGTAAGTATTATACTTGGTTATTTAAAGATTGGGTTATTAAAAATGTATTTAGAAAATACATACAATTCGTTTCTTCATACTGAAAAGTATATTGAGAAATATGATGAATTACGAATTGACTTTACTAATACAAATATTGACACTGATGAGAGTGATTTTATTAAAAATGAATTGAAAAGATGCTTATCTTTTTTGCAAGAATTAAAAAAGCCTGTTTATAATGAGATTTCAATATTAGGTGATATGAAGGATGAATTTTGTAGTTTTAAAAAGCACCTCTTAAATACTGTTGATAAAAGACAATCTTTTCTGAATAGAAAATTATTGGAGTTTGAGAATTTATCGGAATCTGAAAAATATGAACGGTCTAGAAAAATTTTAAAAGAATTTACTGAAGAGGACATTGAAAGAATTGCATTTGCTAAACAAATAGGAATTAAAAAAGATGATGAATACTTGCAAATTCCAGAGCCAAAAAGTAAAGCAGAGGCTATAGAACGATTTAAAAACATGATACCCAGAAAAGATTTGAAACTCTAAAAGCACTTTTTTTAAAAAAATGCGGAAACTATCCAAACGATAAAATAATTGAAGATGAGTTGAACTCAATTTATAAATTCATAGATGAAGCCAATAAATTATCAACTATTGATGCTTTTAAAAACGAAGATAAATCAGATTACTTGGAATACTTACGATTAGCAAATGGTTTTTATGAGAATTCCGATTTACCATTCATAAATTATTACACCTATTTTAATTATAGTCAAGAAAGTAATTCATTGTTGATTTATGCAAAGTACTTTCTTTATAAAAAATGGCTGGAAGAGAAAAAAAGTATTCATAATAATGGCAAGGCATATAACGCCGTAAATACTTTAAGTAAAGAAGAAGGCGGAAATTATAAAAATTTTACCAAAATTTTGAACAAAATGTATGAGGACGATTTTGATTATAAGCCGGACCTCGAATATGTAGCAATTACAAAAGATACTATCAGTGAGATTAAGGAAAAACTTTTCGAATTGCAGAATAATGAACAAAGGACTGGCTTTTTAAAAATGGTTTTTAGAGGTTTTTTTGACTATGGCAAACATTATCATTTGTACCAAGTTAGTAAATTCGAACATACATTTAAAGATATCCCTTTGGAAAAAAGGGAATACTCAGAGGATCGATTTAATTTTATTTACGAATGTTTATTATGTTTAAGAAGCATAATTACTACCATTTCAGAAGAATCATTGGTTTATAACATAGATTTTGGTGATGTAATGCATTGGTCTTGGCGACATAGTGAAAACAGAAAACAAAATCCATATGAGGTATTTGTTTATCATATAAAAGGTGATTACGAGAAAGATAACGAGTCTAATCCAACTATTGATAAACCTGAGCAACAAAAAACAAAATCACAACTACTAAGTGAGAATTTACGTTTATATGGTTTTTTTGAGCTTGAAAAATTAAAAAATCTTTCAGATAAAAATAAAAATGTTTTGATTCAGTTGCTAACCGAAAATAAGTTACCATATGTAGTAGCTATGCTCGATTATCTCGAATATTTTACTTACCTAGAAAAGAATCATTTTAAGAGTAAGTATAAATTATATATTGAGGTTTCTAGATGGTTCAACAGTGATAAGGATGGCAGAGCTATCAAAGGTAATATTAGCAGTCTTTTGAACAATTCAACAGAAAATAAATCCCGTTATACTGCTTTTAAACATAAAGAAAGAGTAAATTGGGACTATGAAAAGCTATTATAGGGAGTACGCCCTTATTGTTGCCCCTAAATGCCCTCTTTAATATTGCAAAGTAAATAATAAATACTTTGTAAAATGAAAGAATTAACATTCAAGCAGTTAGTTGTAGCGGAAACTCCATTTGTTACAAAATTTGGAAAGCAAAAATCTTTACAGTTTCAAAAGAGCAGACGATTCTCATATTTCGAAAATCAATTGCATACGGTATTTCAATATCTACAAAATCATATTGCAACTGCCACTATGATAGCCGAAGCAACTGGAATTCCTCAAAAAAATATTTGCAGGTACAAAAGACAATTAGAAAAAGCTGGAAGACTCTGGGAAGTAGAGAAAAAGAAATGCAAGAAAACAGGGTTTGAAGCTTGGTATATTACTACCAATCCTATGTATCTGCCAAATTGTAAAAAATTAAACTTATTTTAATTTAAAAACTTAAGTACACAAAATGGCAAGATATCTAATGATTTAAATTTTTGAATATAAACTATGGCTCTGTAATAAACTGTGCACTGAAAAAAGCGCATTAAAAAAAATGTAAAATCTAATTCTGGAAATTAAATTTTACATTTTTAACATTTATTAATCTATTAATGAAAGTAAAAAGTTAAATTGTATTTCTTGACAACAAAAACGAAGCGGTATGCCATCTCCTAAATTAGGTCCATCAAATAAAAAACTTTGTACTTGTTCTCCATTCGAGATATCAACCCATTGCATATTCATTTCTCCAAGCTGATCCATATCTTTCGATATAGATGACGGATAATCATTTCCCAGAGGTATAGTTACTATATAACCGCAAGCCTCCACGTAGCCCATTGCTATTCCTTTTTCATTCGCATCATTGAGTGATTGTATATTATTCTCCTTTAAAAAATTTAAGACAATCTTTAGTGTTTTATTATTTTTCTTTCTAAATTCTGCAAGAAATCTTTGGAATGTACTGTTCACTCCTTCTTTTCGGCTTTCAAAATCTAAATAATCCAGCATTTGTCTTTCTGATTGCTCAGCTGGAAATCTCTCATCATCTAAGATTTTCTTTGCGAAATTGCCTGTAGAATTATCTAATGAAGAAAATTCTGCAATAAATTCATTGAGTGTCATTTTTTAGTTTTTTTAGTGGTTATTATATTCTAATTTTTACGAATATAAGTAAATCAATAAAGTTTTAATTAATAAAAGTAAATTTTCAGTGAAAATACGGATTTGAAAAACTCAGTTTATATATATATTTGCTTTTAAGGGAAACCGTAATGATTAAGAAAATATACAGGCTATATTTGCAATAGTTTCAAAATTTTACAATTTTATCATCATGTAGAAAATAAAAGAAATGAAATATTTTTATCAATTATTTTTAGCTTTTAACTCAACGTGGTTAATCATTGTTGTATTTCTGGTGAAAGATAAATTTGTTTTTAATTTTCTTGAACAATATTCAATGTATTTATCCTGGGGGCTATTTATTTTAGTTCCGATACTCTTTACAGCTTTAAGCTTTCTTATTGCTAGAAAACTGCCTCGAGATCAGTTACAAGCAAGTTCAGTTACGGAAATTGAATTAGCCAACAATAATTTCTTACCGACTTATTTAGGTTACTTTTTTGTTTCTCTAGGGATAAATGACATTCCGACACTAATAATTGTCTTTTTAATCATTTATATTTTTACATATTTATCACAGACACTTTATTTCAATCCAATTTTTTTATTATTTGGATATCATTTTTATTTTATAAAAACTTCGGCAAATATTAAAATCTTTTTAATAACTAAAAAACAACTGAAAATTCCTGACAATGATAGTTTTGATAGCTTAAGAAGAATCAATAATTATACGTTTATAGAACTTTAAAAATAATATTTTTTATGGCAACCTTTATTTATGGGAAAGTAAAAAGAAAAAATAACATCTTTCGTGTAATTGAAACCGAAGAAGATGTATATAATACTTCACAGTTAAATTTAACTGGAGTTGAATATAATCCTGCTACCATTATCGAAAATGAAGAACTTTATAAGGTTTCACAATTTTCTCAATCTGGATATTCTTTTGATTTCTTAGAAAACGATCTAAATTCTGTAAATCACGACCAGATTACAAGAACTGATCTAACAAAACTTTCGTTTATCTGTACGGTACAGAATAATCTCTATTTTTTCCAGATCATTAATTCTAGCATTTTTATAAGTAAAAAATGGTTTTCAATTGACGAGCTGACACTTGAAACAGAAAAACCTATTATAACAGTGAATCCGTTTTCCGACGCGATCTACGATAAACATTCTGATACGCTATATTTTAAAAGGTTAACGGCTGCTCAAAAAATTTTTAAAGGGATGGATCAGTTATATAAAGAAGCAACTGCTACAGAGACTGATTCTTTTTTACAAAAAGATTTTCTTGAAGTAGATTCTGATTTTGACCACAGAAGTGTTTCAGTGCTCAACAGAAAAAGAATTGCATTAGTTATGGAGACATTAAATAATTTATCGGATTCCGAAAAACAAGCTGTATATTCTTACACGAGCGAATATAGTCAAGTAGTCTTTGAAGATGGAAAGTTTAAAATTGAAACAGATGATGATCTAAAATTTGTTTTATGGGGAATACAGCAAAGATTTTATACAACACCAATTGGAGGGGAAAAAAGAATTGCAAATTCAATTATAAGTATTTAACTGATTTTGATTTGTAAAATATTGATTTTAGTAGATGAGCTAAACTGTTTTTAAGATTAGATGTTACTTTTCTGATAAACCATTTTTCAGTATTTTTATAGTATTACTTTATTGATATGAAACAGGTTATTGCCTTTGCCGACGAATTCGGAAATAATTCATTTAAATTTTCTACGGAAAGTTCTCACTTTATCATTGCTAGTATTATTGTCAATTATGAGGACTTGGAAGAATTTTATAATGAGGTGGAAAAAATCCGGTCAAAATATTTTCAGACCGGAGAAATTAAATCATCAAAAGTAAAAGATAATCACAGAAGAAGATTGCTTATTTTAAATGAGCTGTCAAAACTCAAGTTCAATATTTATTCTGTTGTGGTTGATAAAACAAAACTATATGGTGAAGGTTTTAAATATAAAAAATCTTTTTACAAGTATCTAAACGGTATTTTATATAAAGAATTATATAAAACATTTCCAAAACTTGAACTGAAAGTTGATGAACATGGAGGCAATGAATTTATGCTTGAATTTAAAGAATATGTACGACAAAATCACATTCGTACTCTATTTGAAGGCTCTGAGTTTTTTGTCAATAAAAGCGACAAAGAATTAGGAGTACAAGTTGCAGATTTTGTTGCCGGAACTTTAGGATATATTTTTGATGAGCATAAAAAAAGTGAATATTCTCAGCAGTTCCTAGATATTTTATCCGGAAAAATCATTAGTATTAATCATTTTCCAAAAGTTTATAAAATCAACGAATACAGCGAATCAAAGGCTGACGAGTTTTATAGCCAGGCAATAACCGATCTCAGTCTCCGAAGTATTTTCGATTATCTTGATACTGCATCTCCAGAAACTCAACAGATGCAGGATTCTATAAATTTTCTCAAAGTATTGGTACGGTATCATGAAGCCAATCATTATAAAAACTATACTACAGCTCAGGAGTTTATTGAACATCTTGATATTAATAGAGAATCCAAGCTGAGTAAAGAGCAATTCGTTAACATGGTCGGTAGCCTGAGAGACAAAGGCATTCTAATTGGTAGCAGTCGTGAAGGATATAAGATACCTGTTAACCATAGCGAAATAAAAAAATATGTTCAACACGGAAATTCGATCGTGTTACCCTTGCTGCGCAGGATAAGTCTATGTAGAGAATCAATATTATTGGCGACAAATAATTCTTTAGATATTTTAGACGATCCTGAATTTGAAATTTTGAAAGATATTATTACGGGTATGAAAAGATAAAGGAAAATAAAAATTCTTAGAATTTACAATGAAACTAATAACTAAACAACATTATTTAAGAAAAGAATTTAGACGTTTAATAAAAAAATACAACACTTTTAAATGGGCTACTGCATGGGCAAGTGCGGGAAATGAAATTTTCGCTGATCTGCTTGAATATAAATATAAAATAGATATGCTTTCAGTTGGCATACATTTCTACCAAACTCATCCTGATTTTATAAAAGAGTTCATTGATGATGAAACCGTTCATTTTGTAGAGCAGCCTGACGGAACATTTCACCCTAAAGTATATTTATTTTCTAATGATGAAAATGATTGGGAACTTATCATTGGTAGTGCAAATTTTACTACAAGCGCCTTTTCAAAAAACACCGAGGTTTGTGTTTTAATAAATAACTCAGATCATAATTCCTTAGATGTTTATAATACCGTATTACAGGTAATCAATGCTTCATTTGAGCAGGGAAAAACCTTCAATGATCAAGATTGGGAAAACTATAATAAGATCTGGAGAATTCAACAGCCAAAAGTTGACAGTTTATCAGGTCAATACGGAACAGTTAAAGACACACCTATACCAATCCATAAGGTTGAACTCCAAACAAAAACTTGGGATGAATTTGTTGACAATGTCTATGAAAAAGGGTTACAAGATGTGAAAACGAGAATCAGAGTAATAGAAATAGCAAAAGAATTATTTAATAAAGCCAAACACTTTAATGAATTGGAAGATGATGAGAGAAAATTTATTGCAGGAATTCCTAATAATTTAATGGTAACAATTGACGGTGCGGAAGATTGGGCATATTTTGGTAGTATGAAGGGGGCAGGCATGTTTAAAAAACAGATAAATGATAACAGTGAATTGATATCAAAAGCCTTAGACCAAATTCCGCTCAATGGACAAATTACAAAAACGAATTATGACAATTTTCTAGAGTACTTTCAAACGGCACTGCCCGGAAATTATTTAGCAACCAGTACAAGATTGCTAGCGATGAAGAGACCAGATGTTTTTATATGTTATGACAGTAAAAATAATTATGCTCTTTGTAAAGATTTTGGTGTCACTAGAAATGGTATGAACAATGAAAGATATTGGAACGAAATCATATTAAGAATTTATGACAGTGATTGGTGGCAAAGACCTGTTCCTCAAAGCGATATTGAAGTTAAAATAAGTTTGGCACGTTCTGCATTTCTGGATAGTTTATACTATGAACGATAAAAAGAAACGTGATTTTTAAGACATATTACATATTCTATTATGAAAAATTTAATTGTTTCAAAATGGGTTCTATTCCTAGCATTCATTTTATTCTTATCATCTACTTATTTTATAACAGACCTTTCAAAATGGACAATAAATCAATATTACAAATTTATCAATCATCCAACAAATTTTGACGTCTCAACAACAGGACAAATCGGAGATACTATAGGAGGGACGACAGGCCCATTTATAGCCCTGTTAGCCGGCTTTCTAACGTTTATTGCATTTTGGGTTCAGTTCAAAGCTAATATTCAAGTACAACAGCAATTTAAGATACAACAATTTGAATCACAATATTTTGAAATGATTAGACTGCATAAAGAAAATATTAGTGAAATGAGAATTACTGGATATAGCTATTTAATGTCAACTACTCATAATTCTTGTGATACTTTAAATGAAATTATAACAAAAACACAAATTGAAAGGGTAGTTGAAGGAAGAAAGACATTTGTTTCAATGGTTAAAGAGCTCAACGCATGTTTATCTTTTTGTAAAGATATTGGAGATTCTTTGCAAGTTCCAGATGATATTATTTTAAAAATCGGATATAGATTTTTCTTTTTTGGTTCATTTTCACAATTAATTAAAGAAGATAAATATAAAATATTTATAAAGGAATGTAGAGCTCAGCTAAAAAATGTGAGAAAGGAACACAAGGAAACTTTTGGTGGAAAGAAAGATTTTGATTTAAACTCGGGGAAAATTGATCTTCATATTAAGTATGCACCATTTACAGGCCATGAATCTAGATTAGCACATTATTACAGACATTTATTCAGTACTGTAAAATTTGTAGTGAAAAACGAGAAAGAAAAGCTATTTGATTATGATCAATCACGGGAATACCTAAAAATTCTTAGAGCGCAAATGTCTAATGATGAACAAATTTTATTATATCACAATTACATTTCAGGTATTGGTGAAGATTGGGAAAGTGAAGAAAATCTATTTTTATCCAAGTATCGAATGTTACATAATTTGCCAATTGATAGAGTAAAACATGTTGAAAAACCAAGGAAACATTTTGCCAAAAAAATTATATCGATTGCTAAAAAATCTAATAGCAAATCTGATCCTATGTTTGAATGGGGGGATTATTAATGTTTAAATTTAAGCCACTTCTGTAAGACTCCATTATGTTATCAAATATAGTAATTTAGCAGATTTTGCATTTTAATTTTACACCCTATAAGTTACATACACACAATAAATGCATGATAATACCCCATATACACTTAATACATTTTGTAACAAATTTGCTCCAAGTTGTTATATTTGTAAACAACCAATAGCCCATGCAAAATACGACAGCACATAACCGCAGAAAAGAAGCAATCTACATTGATGGTAAAGACAAAACTGATGAAATAGAATCTTATTCTTTTAAGGGCAATAAATGTGTAGTGGTATATAAAAATAGTGGGAAAGCCTATTCTTATCCTCAACATAGAATTAAGATGGTGAGATCTGCTATTAAAAGTGAGAGAGCCGGAAATATTTTTTCTTATCTAAGGGCGATTGCAGAAAGTGTTGGTTTGAAGACAGAGGAAGGTAATAACATTCTTGCCAGTAGCTATGAGAGTATTAGTTTTATTCCTGAGACTTCAATTCTTTACAATTATCTTAACGGAAAAGAACCCGAAAAGAATTACCACGCCTCTCCTATTAAAATCTTTCCTTTTGGATTTAATCTGAGTCAGAGAACGGGAGTTGACAATGCGTTTTCAAATCCTTTAAGTGTCATTGAAGGTCCTCCCGGAACAGGTAAGACCCAGACTATTCTTAATATCATTGCCAATGCAGTAATGAATAATCAAAGTGTGGCTGTTGTTTCAAGCAATAATTCGGCGACAAGAAATGTTTTTGAGAAACTGGAGAGCAATGGGGTTTCTTTTATAGCGGCATTGTTAGGAAGCAGTCAGAATAAAAAAGAATTTATCGATGCTCAGACTGAAATACCTGATCTATCAGATTTTAGATTAAAGGAAGAACAGGAACAATCTCTTATGCAATCTACCACCCTTCTTTTTACTGAACTTGCTGAAAAGTTGGAATTAAAGAATGAATTGGCTTTACTTGCGCTGGAAATCGATAAGATCAAAACTGAGCATCAGCATTTTAAGGATGATGTCGCTTTGGCAACCGAAATCCGTTTTAAAAAGAATGTAAGTTCAGATCAGCTGCTTTCTTTATGGGTTACGTTAGAAGACTATGAGAAATCTGGTAAGAGGTTTTACTGGTGGCGCAAACTGATATTCCCTTTTCTGTATGGGGTGAGAGATAAGATTTTTTACACTTTATCGTATGAAGAGATGATCAAAATTGTTCAGTCAAAATACTATGGGGTAAAAATTTCAGAGCTTGATTTCAAAAAGCAGGAGCTGCAAAATACTTTACAGCATTTTTCCTTCCATGATAAAATGAAAGAATATACTGAAGGATCCATGCAGCTGTTTAAAAACAAACTCCATCAAAAATATAAAGGAAATAAACGTTCAGGATATACTGAATGGGATCTTCGTTTTAATTCAGAAGAATTTATTAAAGATTATCCTGTCATTATGAGTACAACCTACTCACTAAGAAGAAGCCTTGCTGAAAATGTAGTCTACGATTATGTCATTGTTGATGAATCTTCGCAGGTAGATCTCGCAACGGGTGTACTCGCTTTGTCCTGCGCAAAACAAGCTGTAATTGTGGGAGATTTAAAACAGCTTCCCAATGTAGTGGATTCTGCAACAGCAGAAAATACAGATCAGATCTTTAAGAACTATGATATTCCGGAACCTTATAGCTATTCCAGTCACAGTCTGCTTTCTTCTGTCACGGAAGTATTTCCGGAGGTGCCTAAAACACTTTTAAAAGAGCATTATCGCTGCCATCCTAAAATTATTGATTTCTGTAACCGTAAATTTTATAATGATCAGTTGGTTATTCTTTCGGAAGAACAGACTGAAAGAGAACCTTTGTTAGTTTATAAAACAACTGAAGGCAACCATGCCCGCCAAAGAGAGAATCAGCGGCAGATTGATGTGATCATTCAGGAAATTATTCCACAACAAAAATTAGAAGGAGTAAATCTTGGAATTGTAACCCCATACCGCAATCAGACCTTAGCGCTGCAAAGAACATTTCAGGGAACAGATATCAAAGCCGATACGGTAGATAAATTTCAGGGAAGAGAAAATGATGTGATCATTCTCTCCACAGTAGATAATGAAATCTCTGAATTCACCGACAACCCGAATCGACTGAACGTAGCCATTTCAAGAGCCAAAGATCAGCTGATTCTATTGGTGAACGGAAATGAAAGTGATAATGACACGAATATCTCAGATCTGATCCGCTATATTGAGTACAATAATTTCAGCACGATCAAGAGTGAAGTACATTCTATTTTTGATTACCTGTACAAAGGATATGAAGAAAAAAGAAGAGCCCTTTTATCAGATCAAAAAAAGAAATCTGTTTTCGACAGTGAAAATCTAATGTATAGACTTATTAAAGAAATATTGTCTCAAGAGCAATTTTCAAAATATGGCGTTATTCTACATCATCCATTAAGAGATCTATTGTTAGATTTTTCCAAGTTAACTGCTGAAGAAGAACGATACGCCAGACATCACGCAACGCATCTTGATTTTCTGATCTATAACAAGTTGGGAAAAAATCCTGTATTAGCCATAGAAGTGGATGGGTATGAATATCATAAAATAGAAAGCAGGCAAGCTGAAAGAGATCGTATGAAGAATGGGATTTTGGCGAAGTATAGAATACCTTTAGTACGATTTTCCACTACAGGAAGTGGTGAGAAAGAGAGGTTGATTAGCAACCTCAATGAAATAGGGAAGAATAATTCTTGATAAGATTACGGTTTTCCGTAAACTTTTCTGTCTGTAGTAGTTTAGATTTGTGACTACAATCATCTTAAAAACTATATCATGGCTTGGTCATACAGAAAGAGAATCAAAATAATTCCAGGTGTACATTTGAATTTCAGCAAAAGAGGAATTTCAACGAGTATTGGGGTTAAAGGTATGAGTGTAAATTTGAGTTCGTCGGGCACGAGACTTAATACCAATTTTTCAGGTTTTTCAAATTCATACAGGCTTTCCGGTTCTTCATCACCAAGGACTCCCTTGCAATCTTATCCTGATCCACAACCTTTTTACACTGAGTTATCAGATAATATTTTTAGTGCCGATATTCACGAGATCACATCTCAAAATATGGCAGGTATCAAAGAATCTATCTTAATGGCTCAACAGCAAAAAGCGGAATTGAAGACGGATCTGAAGAAAATAAAAAAAGCGTTAATCTTTACCAAGACCAAGAAAGTTGCAAGTTATATCTTTATATATGGGTTGGTAAACAAAAATATTGTACAACAGGTAAATGAGGATATTAAAGCACAAAAAGAAGCTCTTAAAGAAACAAAGATTGTAATTGATAACTCGGCTGTTAATATAGACATACAGTTCGATGATCCCTCTAAGAGAAAGTATGAACAATTACAACATTCTTTTAAAAATCTAACCACAGCACATAAAATATGGGATATTACCGGAGCGCATTTTCAGGATCGTGTGGCTGCCCGGTCTAGCGCGAATACATTGGTTAACAGAAAAGATGCAAGAATTGGTTTTAAATCACTTCCCATCATCACATCAAACTATGAAGCCCTATATTTTCAAAATGTGAACGGAGCGGATTTATATTTTTATCCAACGTTTATACTGATGTATAAAAATGATCAGAACTTTGCAATTATTGGGTTTGATGAATTTAATGTTACATTCTCTTCTGTAAGTTTTACTGAAACCAGCAGTGTTCCTCGTGATTCAAAAGTTATTAGAAAAACATGGGCGAAAGTCAATAAAAACGGAACTCCTGACAAAAGATTCAAGAGCAATTATCAAATACCAGTCGTTCAATATGGAAGGCTGAGGTTTTCTTCCAGCAGTGGTATTAATGAGGAATATCAAATAAGTAATTTTGAATTCGCCCAAGAGTTTGCAAATTCATTTAAGGAGTATAAAATTTTGTGCAGAGAATTAGCTTAAAGTTGATTATAGAAAATGACAATATCTCATCATTAATTACTTAGCAAAATTTAAAAATCAAATTTAATTTATCATCTAAAGCTAAATAAGCATCAAACTTCTTCCCGTTTTTACTCTTCATGTTCTTGATTAATGATGTTTTGTTTTGAGTTAATAATAAAGTAAGATCTTTAATACTGAGTTGAACTCCGCATATCATTCTGAAGAGAATCCAACCGCATTGTTCATCAGGGCATTTGACAATTTTATCTTTGATGACAAGGTAATGCTGTTGGCATTTGGGGCATTTTAGTTGTGGGATATTTTCCTGGGGAATATGGAGTGATAAAAGTTCATTGGTGATTTCTGCTGTGTACTGTTGGATGTCATTGATGAATTGATTATTAGTGAGTTCTCCTTTTTCAATTTTATCCAATGCTATCTCCCATTCTGCGGTCATTTCAGCATTGGCTATTTTTTGGTCTTTGATGAGTTCAAACACTTGCAATCCTTTTATAGTCGGAACCAATGTTTTGTTTTTTCGGTTGATATAGCTTCTGCTAAGCAGGGTTTCAATGATTGATGCCCTAGTTGCTGGGGTGCCGATACCTATACTTTGAAGGATCTGCTGTTGATTTTTATTCTCGAGTTGTCTGCCTGCATTTTCCATAGCTGATAATAAATCGGCTTCTGTATAAAGTTTTGGAGGTGTTGTTGTTTTTTTCTGTAGTTCAGCATTTGAAATTTTAAGCTCATCACCAATTTTGAATTCAGGGAGATCAATAAGCGCTTCTTGGGTGTTTGTATTATTGTCCGTTGGATCGGGATTTGTATTGTCAGTAAGGATTCCTCTGACAGCCCGCCAGCCTTTTATCGTTATTTTTGAGGCTTTGATGTTGAATTGGTAATGATGGACTTTAATGGTGATGTGTGTGATTTCTTTTGAACAATGTTCGGACAAAGATTCCAGTAGCCGGTAAACGATCATATCATAAATACTTTTTTCACTGGCTGTTAACGCCGACGGAATTTTTGTGGTGGGTAACAGTCCGTGATGATCGGTGACTTTTAAGTCGTTGACTATGCGTTTATTGAAATTACCGAATTTTAATGTTGTAATGGCTGGCTTGAACTGATCGGTTGTGTTAAGGACTCTTATGAGTTCAGGAATCTCTGCCCACAGATCTTCAGGAATGTATTTGCTGCCAGTTCTCGGATAGGTAATGAACTTTTTCTCATAGAGGTTTTGTGCGATCTGCAAAACTTCATCTGCCGATAAACCTAGTTTGCGGTTAGCCTCTTTCTGAAGCTCTGTCAAATCGAAAAGCAGCGGTGAGGATTCTTTAACCGTTTCGATGGATACATCTTCAATAGTGGCCCTGCCCTCACGTTCTATGGCTTTTAAAATTTGGTTGGCGTGCTTTTCATCTTCCCAATATGTATCTGATAGGCTTGTGAAATCTAAATAGTCCTTACGGTGCTTGAGCTGAATCTGCCAGTATTTCTTTTTTTTGAAATTGTTGTGATCCTGAAATCGTTTACAGATTAAAGCAAGCGTCGGGGTTTGAACCCTGCCTAAAGAATAGACATCATTGTTTGCTGCGATGCTCAATGCCTGGCTGGCATTAATTCCTACGAGCCAATCAGCTTCGCTTCTGGCTTTTGCAGCGGCGTATAGGCTGTCGAAGTCTGAGCCGGGCTGAAGTTTTCTAAATCCTTCGGTAATGGCTTGTTCGGTAAGTGAACTGATCCAAAGCCGCTCAAATGGTTTGGTGCATTTCAGATACTCATAGATGTACCTGAAGATCAGTTCGCCTTCCCGTCCCGCATCTGTTGCAACGATAATGCTGTCGCATTGAGTGATCACATTTTTTATTACATTCAGTTGTTTTAAAGCAGATGGATCTGGCTTATAGGTGTTCGATTGTTTGGTTTTTCTTGGAATCAGGTGGAATGGATCGGGGAAAATGGGCAAAGAGGCTTTATCAAAGCCTCTAATACCGTAATCTTCCGGCATCCCTAGTGATATCAGGTGACCTAATGCCCAGGTCACGCAATAACCGTTTCCTGTTAAGTAACCTTCTTTTCTTTCTAATGCATTGAGAAGCTGTGCGATCTCTCGGGCTACACTTGGTTTTTCCGCAATAATGGCTTTCATGTCTGTTGATTTTAATTATAGCTTACGTCCTTTAGTTCGTGCAGGTTTCTTTTGTTGTTCTGCTTCCTGCTGCTTGCTGTCAGGTTGCTGTTGTTTGGAAGTCAGCGGCTCTTTGATATTCTTGGTCGCTTCATTCATCTTACCGTCGGTATTGACCGCTTTCTGGGTTTTATGATCCTCAGAAGTTTGGGCTTTTTCCTTAAGCTTGTTGGGATTGGTGAAAGAAAAATCGGTCTTGGAGGTTTCTTTGTTGAAAGTAATGTAACCCTGATATTCTTTTCCTTTACTGTCTGTAAGACCATCAATGTAGAGGGTTTGTCCTGCTTTAAATTTTTCATATTGTTTGTCGTCGAGTTCCTTACCTCTGAAAACCCGTGGCGCTTCACCGTCCGTATTTTGGCTTTGCTGATGCGTTGTTTTTTGCGCCTGATTGTATTGCTGCTTTTGATCGTTATTGAACATAAATTCAACATACCGCTTATCCGCATTGAACTGGACGGTCGCATCAAACAAATCGCCTTTGGTGGAGGTCATCCCTTCAAGATATAAAGGCTTTCCTTCGAGCAAGGTCTGTTTTTGATGGTCATCGAGTTTTATCCCCTTAATTTCATCGGGGACTTTCATGTACTCTGCCCGGTAAGCAACCAGTTCGTTGGTAAGCCTGTCACGGCTGATCACCGATGGAATAATTTCATCGGTTTTGGGATTGACCAGATCCACTACCCTACCCATATTCCCGCTCTCTCTGAGATTCTTTTGATCTTCATCACTGAACTCGTGACCCAGGAATTTCAGGTTATAGTTGGGTTCCCTGCGGATGGCATGGAGCTGGACAGAGACCCCATCCGTATCTGAGGGCTGCAGCGAAAGGCGCACGTCCATTTTGCTGACAGCACTCCCGAGCTGGATAGTAACAGGAACTAATGTATTAGTCTTGAATCCTCTGAGCAAAGGATCTAAAGCATTGAGCTTTTCAAGTTTCTCCTTGCTGAGACCAAGTTTTTCCATGGTCTTCCAGTCGATCTGTTCTGTTGAGTAACGGTATTCTGTTTCGGCGTTGGGTGTGTTTTCCATTGTATTCTGATTTTTTATTGTATTGTTTTCTTTTGGTACTGCTTCGTGGTCCTTTAGTTTCTCTTTTTCTTCAGATGATGCCTGGTCGGCATCGTGTTGGAGACTTTTTTCGGTATCGGTTGCATCGTACTCCGAAACCTTGAAAAAGTGGAAACGCGAAGGATTTTTAAGCTGCCGGTAAAAATTGGAGAAGAAGTTGGAGAACACATCACCGTGTTTATCCACTCTAATTAAAGGTTCATTGTCTTTCCTGTTTTCAGGAGAATGCTTTTTCAGCATACCGTTTTTATCTACTTCTTTAACCATCTCAATCGTATTGGTATCTTTATCCAAAACCAACAGCGTATCTGATGCAGGTTGGATCTCATCCTTTGAATCTTGATCCTGAACGTTTTCTTCCATTTCTAAAAGTTTAATGGTTTGAAATTAAATTTAAGGGCTTTATATTTTTAGAATATGGTACGGACTCAACCCATTTGGCTGATGCTGTCTTTCTTAGGTCAGGATTTTAAGGATTCCCTGATAAGCTGATGGACATCGGATAGCTTGTAATACAGCTTTCCGCTAATGGTATAATAAGGCAATTTTTTATTGGTACGATAGCGCTGTAGGGATCTTGAGCTTATTTTAAGTAACTGCAGGACATCCTGATTGTCGAGCAGTTGCTCGCCATCTACTTCAATAAATCTTGATTGGTTGTTTATTACCTGCTCTTTCAGAATGTCGAATCGTTCCATGATCCGTTCCATCCAGACTATAAATTCTGTTCTTTCAATATTCATAACGGTGATTTTTGATGTTAATAGGTTTGAACAGTTGATCAACTTTATTGAGGTAAAATTGAGTAATAGACATCACATAAAATCACTACCTTTTCGTAGTACCGAAAAGATATATTAGAATTAGATAAGAAAAAATTAAGACAAAATTGAAAATTCCGCTGCATCAATTAAAGTATACCATCTTGGGTATCCTAGGATTTAACAAGTTGGGAATTCTATTGTATTTAATAATCAGGATGCGACAGAATCTCTTTAAACATTATATAATTGTTCGTGTTATATAAAATTTAAGAGCCGTCCAACGGTAAAATATTGTAGAAAAAATGCAGTACAATCTCACTTGTTTCAGGAATTAATTCTTAGAAAACTCACAATGGACATTTTATTTATCCTGCATCGGGTCCTGATAAAAGGAAAATAAAGTTGGAGTAAATAAAACTTTACATCTCCCCGGTCCTGTGAAGTTCACGAGAATAGGTCTGAATATGGAAAAAAGAGCAGGTTAAATATCAACGATAATTAGATTTTTGTTACCACTATGCCCATTGAGTATTACCATCAAAAAAAAATATTATTGATAATTAATTAGAAAAAGAGATGAAATTTGAGAATTCTACCAATGAAAAAATATGATAGTATTAACTGTTTATTTTCTTTAAAATAAATACATTGTGACCAAATCACCGATCATATTATTCTAATTCCTAATAGAATGGTCATTTTGAGATTATTTAAAAGTTTAATTTCAGTCAACTTCATGTCCAAAATCTTTGTGCCATTTCTGAATTGTAGTACGGCTAATTCCATATTTAATCGCCGTAAATTTTTTAGATAAATTGTGTTTTTTTTGTTATTGGATATGCAAATAAAAATTCCAGTATCAGTTAAGCTACATTTTGATAGGTTTTGTTTTGATTGTTAAATTCTTCTATTGTTTGGTAATTCAGGGTGCTGTGACGTCTTTTTTTATTGTACCAGACTTCGATGTATTCGAAGATTTCCAGTTTCATCTTTTCTTTTGTAATAAGCTTGTTTCCATAGATGAGTTCTGTTTTTAGCGATTTGAAAAAGCTCTCAGCTACCGCATTATCCCAGCAATTTCCTTTGCGACTCATACTTCTTGTTACTTCATAAAATTTCAAAGTATTTGTAAATTTCCTGCTCGCATATTGAATGCCCCGGTCAGAATGGAAAATTAATACATCTGCTATTTTCCTATTTCCAACAGCCATTTTCCAAGCTGCAAGGCTTGTTTCTTCGGTGCTCATCCCATTACTCAAACTCCATCCGATTATTTTTCGGTCATATAAATCAATGACTGTTGTGAGGTATAAAAATCCTTCCTTGGTCTGAATATAAGTAATGTCTGAAACCCAAGCCTGCACAGGTTTCTCTGCAATGAAATTCCGGTTCAACAGGTTTTCTACTACCAAATAATTGTGTTTTGAATTGGTTGTCACTTTAAATTTCTTACTTAGCTTACTTCTCAAACCCAGCTCCTTCATATATTTTGCAACAGTGATTCGGGATATTTTATATCCTAATGAATTTAATTCAAACCTAATTCTGGGGCTTCCATAGCGTTGTTTTGATGAAAAATAAATTGAAGTTATCTGCTCTTTTATTTTTTCTTTCAAAAGCAATTTCTTGCTAAAGGACCTGTTTTTCCATTTATAATAACCACTGGAACTCAATTTTAAAACATGACACATCTTTTCAATCGGGAATATGGATTCATTATTATTATAAATTCATATTTCATCGACCGCTCTTGGAGAAGATGCCAGTAGTGTAACTGCAATTCCGAGTTCTCGTGCGAGTTCTGAGATATTAGTTCGCTCATTGCTCAGTTGAACGGCTTTGGTTTTAAAAGCTGGATCATAAATTTTTCGCTCTTTTTTCATACGTTAAAATTAAGGTTTTATGCTTAACTTTTACTGGACGCTAAGTTAGTATATCCAGTTTATTTGTGTTCGGTATACCAGTGCCTCTTGACAATAGACATAGCTCCACGCTTTTTTTGCCGTGTAATTAAAAACTTACCTAGAAATAGCATGAAATCAAAATTACGCAAGAGAACTTCTGCCAATGATTTATACAATCATTATACGGTTCGGGAAAACCTTATTAAGTACCAAAATGGTTTTTATTTAACAGAAGGTATTAATGACATAGCACTTTATGAAAATTGTTTCTGGCTCATTGATATTATATGCCATTATAAAATAAATTTTGATATCGAATTTTGGAAATTTTCGCGAGAAAATAATACCTACAAATAAACTTGATTCTAAATTTGTAGAATTACAGAATCTAGAATCAGATTTTTACTTTGATGATCTAACAATTATAAAAAAGGAAAAATTGCTGTGCCTACCAATTGAAGATTCTATTTATTAATTTACAAGTCACAGTATAGTGATAAAATAAGAATTACGATTACTAGGCGGATAGGGATATATCTTAATTATTATTTCATAAAAAAAACAAAAAACTATATAATCATTAATCTTATCTTGTTTTAATTGAAGTCATTTAAACTTTTTTGTGTTATAAAACTTTCTTAGTGCAATGACCATAAATGCTAAATAATTAAAAGATTTCCAACTAGATACTGTAGTATCAAACCTATTGAGCAATGATCTAAAGCTGTCTAGCCAAGCATTTGTTCTTTCTATAGCATATCTTTGATGGTATAAAAGCTCATCAAAATAAATTTCGTCCGTATCTGAGCCATTACGCTTATTGAGAGCAATATTAGCCATGATATCTTTATTTTCACAATGCTTTCTGAAGTTTTGAGCATCAAACCCTGCATCAGCATTCATAAATAATCCCTGTACAGCAATATCTGCCTTTTCTAATGTTTGAGTGATTTGATCAAAATAGATTTCAATATGATACAGATCATTATGATTTCCTGCAATAGGGTCTGACATTGCTAAAGGAAGTCCTTGCCTGTCTGTAAAATAAAGCGAAGTACTGGTCTTTCTCTTTTTTCGCCCCTGATAAGCGACCTCTTCTCCTCCCCGTAATGCCGATGTATGACTCCCGTCTAAGTCTGCACTGGATAAATCTAATTTCGATTTATTTTTTGATAATAGCTTTATCCAGCAATTTTGCCAAATATTCTTTACACACCATTTACGAAAATGATAGAAAACACTTTGATAGCTCAAAACATTCTCTTCAAAAAGACTTTTTACAGGTAAATAAGCCCATTGAACACCTGTTTTCAGTTTGTATAATATGCAATTTACTATTTCAGCCAGAGGGGCTTTGGGAAAAAATCCTCGTTTGGGCTTGGGAAGATTTGGTACTATTTCATTTTCTATTATATCTTTGTCTAGTACTTGGTACAACATCGGCTTGATTTGTTTTATGTTTCGCAACACAAAAATAAACAAGCCGTTTTTTATATTAAAAGTTTAAATGACTTCATTAAATAAACTTTCCAGTTTTCATAAGAATTATAATTATTAAATTTAGTTTTTAAAACATAATGTAGTTTTTAGGATGTATGATATAAAAATTACTTCCTAATGAAGTTGATAAATCCACTTTATGCATCACTATTTCATGACTAGAGAGACGTTTAAAGAGTCTAGAAGGCTTTGTAGCAGTGAAAGAGTCAATCAACCGCTATTATCCTGATATATTTCAGAATTTAAAAACAATCCTAGTAAAATGGCTAGGATTGTTTTTGACATCTTAAGGGTAGAAATCTGTGAGATTAGGTCAGGTCAGAATATAAATCTACAATATTAAGTTCAGGTTACGTTAACTTATTTTACGATCTCTCCATTGAGTTTGAATTTTATAAAAAATGTATTCTCGCGAATATTGATTGTCTTTGTAACCCCTTCTTCTGTGCCCAACTTTTTTAGTACTTCTTCACCTTTCTCCGCATATGAAAAATATTCGTCGCAATAAAAATAAAGAGGTATTAGTTTTCCTTGTATAAACGTAGATCTATTACTATGCTTTACCCAAAAATTTTCTGAAGAATTGGAGAGATTATTTAAATATATGGTGTAGATATCTGTATTTTCTTTATCCAAAACTATGTAGGTTTGATTATTATCTCCTCTTTTTTGGAGCTCTTTATTAAGAATCTCATTCACGGAGGAAGGTAAAAAATATATTATATCTGAATTTGATTTCTGCGAGTAACAATTCAGTAAGCAAAAATTTAATAATAGTATTAATAGAATATTTTTCATTATGGAGTTTTTTGTTTATCTATAAAATTTTTTAGAGCTTCCTGCCCTATATTGTTATTATTAGTAGTTCCAATATTATTTGTTTGTATACCATTTGGCATAACCTTATGTATTGTATTTCCGGCTGCTTGAGTTCCAGTATAAGAATCAACTGCATATATAGGAATATTAAAACTATTAGATGTAGATTTATCCAGATCAGATGTTCCGGGGTTATTTACTAGCCTAGGATCTTGCGCAGTGTTATGTGTATGTACTTGCGCAATTGGAAGTAATTTTGTGCCATCAAAAGTTTGTTTTACTGTTGCTCCTGATATATTATCCATAAGAGATTTTATAGATATTGTAGTTTTTCCATCTATACCGTCCGGACCCCTGACAGAAGTTACTTGTGCTGTAGGAATATCACCTCTTGTAACTTCTATACCAATCCAAGCCTGCCTTTCCTTCGTTTGGTCAGCTATGGTTTCGGTATTGGCATTATTAATATCTGAATTGATCTGAGTATTATTTACTGTTACTATAGAACTGCTTTTTATTAATGCAGCTGTAGCATCTGGTGACGTTGAACCTCCCTTTTCAGAAGTAATGTTACTCCAATCGCTCTTATATATTACTCTAGTATTAGTAGTTGATGCTCCATCACTTCCCAAATATTTTCCAGTGGAAGCATCTATATAATCATCTGGCGGAATTGCAAATCGTCCGTCAGGATCAATAAATCTGATAGGATTATTAAACGCATAATTGTAAAGAGTCCATCTTCTATCTTTCTCTGCCAAGGGATCAACAACACCCCATCTTCCCAAATCCGGCATATAGAATCTCGCTCCATAATCACTCCAACCTGTTGCCTCCTGCAGTTCCTTTCCGTTATAACCATATTTATAAGCAGGGTTTCCGGCCAAAGCATTATATCCCTGGTGCTTTAATCCAAAAGGATAATAGTTACTTTCTTCTATGACTTCAAGTCCGGCGCTGCTGTTCATATAGCTTAGTCTTACATTTCCCAGGTGATCTGTATAGTTGTAAATATACTTATTATTTTCAAAATTATAATATCCTTCCGAGGTAGGAACAAATTTTATCAATGGATCGGAATTGGTAGAAATCACTTCATATTGGAAACCATCCAGATATTCTGTGATTTTTTGTTTATACACAGCATTTTCACTGTATTTATAAACCTTCATGAGTTTTGTTCCGTCTGCTCTATAGGTATAATTCAGGTTAACATTCTGCCAGACTCCTCTTGTGAAGTAAAGCTGGTCAAACTTTATATAACGGGGAAGGCTGAGTATATTATAGCTAATCTGCAATATCCCTTTGTCTTTATGATCGATCATATTACCGTTAAGATCATATGCAATGGTATTTCCTGATGCATCCGGATATCCGTTGTAATTGGTGGAGGCATCCGTAACAGTTTTTAACCTGTTTCCCTCGTTAACATACGTAAGATCATCAATATAGAGAGTTGTAGGATTTCCCGTAGAAGCATCCGAAGATCTTTTGAGTCTTTCAATATTTCCGTTGAGATCGTAATCCAGTTTTTCAAAAAATTCTTTTCCCGAAGGATTGTTGTCTCTTTGGTAAAAACCGGCTACCATCCTGTTTAGTTTATCATAGACATAGCCGTACCTTCTGGTATAATCATTGGAAGCGGTGGCGGTTTTCCAGTCTACTTCTGCAATATTACCGTTGTATCTAGGCTTTACTTTCAGCTCCATAAAATCATTATTCGGGTTTTCCATCCCTTCTACCTGGTTGTATTTGATTTTATATCCGAACAGATCACTTCCTAAATTCGCAGGATCATTAATTCCGGTCATCCATCCCCTGATGTTGTACTGGTAATCGATTGTCTGGAGCGGAGAACCCGGATTGATGCCTCCTACTTTCTTCTGTTCCAGCTGGGAGAGTTCGTTGTATTTATTCTGGGACAGAATTTCTTCAGTATTGTTATCTACTTTATGTTTGTGGACCAGGGGCCTGTTCTGATGATCATACGTGAAATTTTCGGTGATCACCTTTTCCGTATCGGTATTTAATCTTTTGTGCCGTGTGATGCTCTGCTCTGTGAGACCCGCAAAATTAAGCTTCATATCGATATGGGTAGATCCTCCTAAATGATTGACGGAACGGCTGCCTATCAGGCGTCCTTTCGGATCGTACAGCATAAAATTCCGGGTCCAGTCATCGTTTTCTATATTTTTAACATAGGAAGCGAGCAACAGCCCTTTTACATTTCCGCTCTGGCTGTTAATGATCACCTTCTGATTAAGGATGGTATCGGGAAGATCATTGGGAAAATACGGATCTCTCGGGAAGGTATCGTAATAATTGATCGTTAAAATCTTAATATTCGAGGTAGGGTACGCTGCATTATTATAATTAAGCGATGCCACGGTTGCATCCGGAGAAGAGCCGCCGCGGAATTCGTTATTGCTGCCTTTGGTTTCCACATTTGCCTGCTCCGCTGCTCTTCCCTGGGGACCATAGGTCTGTGTTCCGGTATACATTCCGGTGTAGACGGGTCTTCCGAACGCATCATATTTTGTAAACAGCCACTGGCTGGCTTTCCCCAGCTCGGCATCCTGAGTCATGACCAACCGGTCCTGTTTATCGTATACCATATATTCCCAGCCTTTTCCCGGAAGCTTTTTCCCTGCCAGCCTGTTTCGGCCGTCATAGCTGTACTGGTAGCATAAATCATCCAGCGTCAACTGGCTGATATTGAGTGGTACCGCTTTCGGAGGGATTACCGCGGCAAGCTGGTCATATTCATTATAGAGGTAGTACGTGTCGGCATTCTGAGTATCACTCAGGGCTTTTCTGACAAGAATCACCTGCCCTTTTGTATTTTTAAATTCTGTGGTGGCGTTACCGTCTTCATCCGTTACTGTAGTTTTGTACAGCTGGTTGGCTCCGTAATCTACCGGCGCGGCTATGGATGAATTGGTAGCTCCATAAGACCAGGTGGTGGTAACCCCATATTTTTTAACCTCGGTACCGGTATTCGTGCCGTATTCAAATTTTACGGGTTTATCGTTCCATGCTGTTCCCGGCTGTTTCTGTTCCAGAACCCGGTCCAGAGGAGAGCTTTCCAGCAGCTTCTCACTGTAGATTTTTTCATTTCCGTAAGGTGTACCTGTGAGGTTGGATAGAGGATTAGGGTAAATCGCTCCATTCTGGGTGCCTCCCTGGGGAACCGGGAGATATTCGCTGGCCACTCTTCCGAAGGCATCATAGACGATATGCGATACCACATCCCGGCCCTGCGGAGTTGCCTGTACACTGACAGTCTGCTTGGGTCTTCCCAACCCGTCGAAATACTGAACGCTCACCGCCTTTTTCGCCGCCTGTCCTGCAGGATAATCGATGTAAGTGGTGGACTGGACATAATTCTCATTCGTACTTGCCTGCGCATGCAGGAGACCAGAAGAAGAGGATAGTATAATAATGGGTAGTATGATTTTTTTCAAGATGATTAGTTTTTGTAATGGTAATTAAATTCTTTAACCGTTTTGTACGACACTGCATTATTGGCATCGGTTTCTTTCTGCCTGATTGCTTTCAGACGGTTTGCTGAATCATAATCGTAATATTCCTGTACTCCGGAGGGCTGCGTGATGGTTCTCACGCCAATCAGCGGATCATACGTATAGGTAGTCACCGGAATACTCAGGTTGATAAGTCCTGCTCTCAAGTTATCCAATTTTGACAGTAAGGCTGTCTCGTCTCCGCCTGACGGGGACTGTGCATCGGTATCAGAAGCCCATACCGCTTCAGCAAGCGGTGTGGATACGGCCTGTTCCAGTTCTTCATAGGTAATTCCTTCTATCTTGGCTATAGGCTGTGTGGAATTATATCCCCAGACGATCGATACAGAAACTCCGTCCTTGGTTTTATACTGTTTTAAATTACCGTAAGCATCATACTTCTCATACATTACTTCGGTGTAAGAATTACCGGTCTGTACATCTGAGGATACTACGGAACTCGGAAATAAAGAGTTGAGAAGATTATACTGTGTTTCTACTTTCGATACTACCTGCCCGTTCTTCCTGGATTCTGTTTCCAGCGGAATTCCCAGCATATTGGCATCAATGAGTCTTTGATTGGCTTTTTCCTTTGCATATTTATATCCTGACACATACGTATCTCCGCCCTGGACACTTTGTGTAACGCCCACCGGATAGTCTTCAGGATTGTAAGTGGTATTGGTAGTGGTTACCACGGAACTCTGAACCCCGTTTTTATAGAAATAAGATTTCTGCTGCTTCTGGGTGGGTAAAGTCACCCCGAATTTTTCAAAATTCTTATAAGGAGTGGTTAATGCAACGCCAAGTTGCAATTGGTTAACCATAGCCTGATAACTGCTGAATCCATAATATTCACCGATCATATTTTTTTCAAAATTATCTCTTAATTTAACCCCGTCATTCTTTTCAAATTCAGCACTTGTATATTCTGTACTGGTTTCCGACAGAATTTGTCCTGCATTATTATAGATTTTTTCAGAGACAGACTGTCCTCTAAGATAATCCAGATTGGGAATAGGAACCACAGGCAGAGTGGCTGATAAATATCCTTCATTAGGAAAATCCAAAGGAGACCTGAACGTATGAACTGTTTTTCCTTTACTGTTATTATCCTTATCCAGCTGCTCTACGGTTACATATTTGTATCCAACATCCGATCCCTGGGTTTTCTGCACGGGTAGGATATTATAATCAGTGGTTACTTTGAAATTAGCGCTGTAATTTATGGTAGCGCCGTTAAGCTTATTTCTGTAGGAGTAAGAATCAACAAAACTGGTTACGGGCTCGGGGAATACCAGAGCGCCGCTGCTCCGCTGAGCATCATTAATATTTTGATAATTATAAGCATAGGTTTTCGAAGGTATTCCTGATGCCGGATTCTCATAATAAGTAATTGTATTGATTCTTAACCCTCCACCTGAACGGATTTTTTCATTCACAAAAACATCTTCTGAAGTGGATGCTTCAAAGAAATCTAAGGTATCATCAGGATTTGAAGGATAGTAACTGCCTTTTAATGCAGCGTAATAAACACCGGGTTCAAAATATTTCTGTTTGGTTAATTCAGTCTGAATGACTCCATCAGCACCTAAGCCTAAAACAGGACAAGCCGGAGGTTGAGGTTTGTTACAGGTTTGATTGCCCATACCAATATGCTCCACTTCCGTAAATGTATTGTCGGCATTTTTTTTATAAATGTAAAAATCCCACCCAAAATTAATTAAATTACCAAATGTGTAATGCAGATTAACAGTTTGAGCCGTATTCACCGTAAAAAATTCTTTTTTAACCGTATTGCTGAACTGTCCGAAATTTACATTGAAATTATAGCCCTGGGTCCTCCAATAGCCTTCAACCTGAGACATTCCTGTTGCATTATAATAATGACTATACGTATTGAGTCCGAAATCAAAAACTGTTTTTCCTTGGGTAGGATACGTTAATGACTGTAGAACATCGGCTTTGTAAGCATCATTCAAGCCTGTATAATATCCCCATCTGTCCTTTTGAAAAACTCCGGAAGGCGCAGAATAATCAAGAATATATTCCTGGTTTTGGGTATTAGGAGCCGTTTTGGTGACTTTGGTCAGCATCATTTTCTGTAAGGTCTTCATAGCTCCGTTTTCAGGCTGAAAATTGGTGTTTGAGTACCCGTAATCCAAAACATATTTATCGGTATACTGCTGGGCATTCTGGCCGACATAATTGCTCTGTACAGATTTCAGTTTATAAAGTTCTGAAGGTTCCGTATAGTTAGAATCCTGTCTCCCTTTTTCATAGTTCAGATAGATCGTTCCTTTTCCTCTCACCTCAATACTGGTCAGTAGTTTGGTAATTGAAGTATTAAAAACATATTGGGTTTCACTGGCTCCCGGCATGCTTCCGTCAGGATTTTGCAGAACTCCGTTGGCGGTCTGTGAGTTATTGGTATAGTATACATCGCTTGCCAGTCGCTTTGTGGTCGTTGGCGTTTCTTCAAATTTTACCGTTGAATCGGTTCCGTAATTGAAGGTCGCAAGAAGAATTCCATTCTGATCTTTAATCGTTGTTAAGTTATATCCCGCCCAATAATTGCTGATTTCCGTGCTTGGATTTGGATTTCCGATCCCTGTGGTAAGGCCGGTCTTAACACTATTAATTGTTTTCTGGGATTTTTCCATTCCCTCAAAAGTATACCGGATTCCTTTATCATCCACTACCGTAAAACTGGTAATCTCGTTGGGAACAGTATTATTAATAATGATCTTTAAATTATTTTTATCCAGCTTTTCAGCCTTATATTTTCCATTATCATCTTTTACAATATAAAATCTGCCGGATTGTCCCATGAAATTATACTGGTACAGATCATATTCTGTATCATACATTCCCATCGCTGCATTAAAACTATAATCATTCAGATCGATAGTCTGATCCTTCATCAGTTTCGAGGTGGGATTCAGTGCTTCAAAATAAATTCCATACTTGGCTTTCGGTGGGTTCGAAAATGCGATCGTTCTGTTCTTTTCATCAGGGTTTCCTCCTCTCACTGTTCTGGAAATAGTTCCTCCTGCAATAAGACTCCAGCCTAACCCGGTTTCACTTGCTCTGTCATCAGGTTTGGCACTTAACGGGTGATATTTCAGCTGAACACCGACAGAAACTTTGGAATTAGTTGTCGGAATACTCACCAGCGGAATACTGATATCCGGAATTCCCGTGTAATAACTCACCGGAACCTCCTCAAATTTCATCAGATTATTGGAAGTTGGAGCAGAAGCAAACATCTGGTTGATATCTCCAACATAACTTTTAGGATCGTCCCCACCTGCTCCCGCCTGCGCATTGACGGCACCATGTAATGAAGCCAGTAATAAAATTACAGCTATTGTATTTTTCTTCATGAAAATTAGTTTTTACTTTTTAATCAGTTTAGCACTCGCCGTTTTATCCGTATCCGTTTTTATGACCACCAGGTAAGCCCCCTGAATCAAATTCTGTGTATTGATCTTGGTCACCATATTTTTAGTTTTTAAACTCTGCAGCTGTCTTCCTCCCATATCATACACCACAATCTCAGCTTCTGTAAAGTTCATTCCGATTTCCACGTACGCATAATCCGACACCGGATTCGGATAGATTTTTATATCCTGTTTCTCAATGAGCTGATCAATCTGCTTGTCACCCAGCTTTACAATCTTCCAGTTCTCTTTTCCCAATTCCTCGGCGCTGGTTCCTGCCAGGATAATGGAGCCATCCCTATTGAGCTTAATATCAGATAACCGTTCCTCTTTTTTAGAAGACTGACCTTTCACATGCTTTCTCCACTGCTCACTTCCGTTTTCATCCAGATACAGCATCCAAAATTTTTCATCATCGGCCTCTATCCTGCCTTCCGCCTGGGTATAACCACCCAATAAAATCCCTGTCGTCAGGTCTTTATTCTTTTCTCCTTTCTCTTTTTTCTCAATGACACTCATTCCCATCAGCACGTCTCTGTTTTTAAAGTTGTAGGACTTCTGCCATATTTCTTCTCCCCTGTTATTTAAAGAAATCAGCCATAAATCCGTTCCTTCGGTGATCCCGACGGATTTATTTCCCGATCTCTCCGATCTTGATTCACCTCCGATTAAATAGCCCGATGAGGTAAGCGCCAATGTTCTTAAATGATCATCTCCTTTTCCTCCGAAGTTCTTTTCCCATTCCATTTTTCCGTCTTTGGAAAGTTTTATGATCCAGTAATCGCCTTCCCCGAAATTTTCGGTTTTCTTAGAGCCACTGGCGGTACTTCTGGAGTAAATGCCTAACAGAGCCCCGCCGTCTTTTGTCGGAATCATTTTCTCCACTTCATCCAGGCCTTTTCCGCCCAGAATCAGCTGGGAAAGTTCTTTGCCATTTTTATCGAGTCTTACCACCAGAACATCTTTCGATCCGTACCCTTTGGCTGAGTTCTGGATGTTTCCAGATACGAAGAATCCTAAATCGGTGGTCTGGATCACCGCTCTCGCTTCTTCATCAGAAGCGGTGCCGATGGTTTTCTGCCAGAGTTCATCTCCAAACTCATTTAGACGGATCAACCATAAATCCGATCCTCCTTTAGAATCCTCCTTCTTATCCAGTCCTTTATTGCTGTACGAAGTTCCTGCAACTAAAAATCCGCCTTCCTGTGTATTGACCGTCGCGGTCAAAAAATCGTGATTCTGTCCCGAGAAATATTTTTCCCAGACTTCTTCACCCTTTTCGTTTAGTTTGACTAAATGAAAGTCGTAGCCTTTGTTCTGCTTACCCGCCCCGGCCTGAAGTTTACTGCTCTGAATGCTGCTTCCCGAAATTAGGTATTGCCCGTCGATGGTCGTAGTGACCTGGCTCAGGAAATCCTGGGTATTGGATTTGATATCTTTCTGCCAGATTACTTCCTGCGCAGAAAAATGTAGAATAGTGCATAGGAAAAAAAATGCACCTGTATAGAATTTTATCATATTTAGAGTTTACCAGTTAATTAGTTAAAAATTTCTGCAAAAATAGTCTTTTATTTCATCTGAATACTGATTATTAAAAATATTTAATAAAACAAATGCTGTATTTCGTATTCGCTATGCAAAGCTATGACAGCACTACGACAAAACGCGT